>NZ_CP081946.1:880000-5680000 GCF_019823085.1 Pseudomonas sp. DR48
GTAACTCTTTGTTTACCAAGGAGTTTTCCGTTTCGACCGCGCCGGAAGTGGGGCGAATTATAGACTTCTGGAATCTGCCGTCAACACCTATTTATGCTTTTCTTGCAGAAGAGGTCTTTTTAGCTACCAAACGCGGAATTCGACGCATCACAGCAGGGATTCGCAATGCTAATAGCAACGCCCCTATCGCTGCATAGATGGACCATTCCTTTAGATCGGCACGCACGATCCACAACATATGCAGCAGTCCAAGCCCGAGAACGACATAAACAAGCCGATGCAGTTTCTTCCAGCGAATACCCAGTCGCCGCTGACTATAGCGATTGGAAGTCACCGCCAACGCCAATAAACACAAAAAGCCCAGCGTCCCGACAATAATATACGGTCGCTTGCGCAACTCGACGCCCAGCTGCGACCAGTCAAATCCAAGAATGAACGCCGTATAGCCGCTCAGATGCAGAACCACATAGGCGAAGCACCACAACCCGAGCTGCCTGCGGACGGCAATCCAGCCCGACCATCCGGTGAGCTTCTGTAATGGCGTCATGCTTAAAGTAATAAGAAGCAGGATAAGCGTCCCCAGCCCCAGCCGATCCACCAGCACTTTGCCAGGATCAGGCCCCAATACGTCTTCCCAGGCCTGATACAACCAAAGCAGCGGCCATACCGCGGCAGCTATAAAGACGCCAATTCGCCAAAAGGGAAAACGCATCAGTAATTCTTCCGCAGATCGAGCCCTGCGTAGAGAGAAGCGACTTCATCGGAGTAGCCATTGAACATCTGGGTATCCCGCACATTTGGCTTGAACAAGCCGCTCGGCAAACGACGCTCGCGAGCTTGCGTCCAGCGTGGGTGATCGACCGTGGGATTCACGTTCGCGTAGAAACCATATTCATCGGCGGCAATGCTCTGCCAGGTAGTTTTTGGCTGCTCGCTGACCAGACTGATCCGCACAATGGACTTGATGCTCTTGAAGCCGTACTTCCAGGGCACGACCAAACGCAGCGGCGCTCCGTTCTGATTCGGCAGTTCACGCCCATACATACCTACCGCCAGAATCGCCAGCGGGTTCATTGCCTCATCCAGTCGCAGCCCTTCTATATAGGGCCAGTCGATCAAGGCAAAGCCAGAACGCTGTCCAGGCATGCTTTTCGGATCCTGCAGCGTTTCGAATCGGACGAATTTCGCCTTCGACGTTGGCTCAACTTCCTTGAGCAATGCAGAGATGGGGAAACCAATCCAGGGAATGACCATCGACCAGGCTTCAACACAACGCAGACGATAGATCCGTTCCTCCAATTGATAAGGCTTCATAAAGTCTTCCAGCGCATACCGGCCCGGCTTACCCACCTCCCCGTCCACCACCACACTCCACGGCTCGGTCTTCAGCGCGCCCGCATTGGCCGCCGGATCACCTTTATCGGTACCGAACTCATAGAAGTTGTTGTAGTGGGTTGCGTCCTTGAAGGGCGTGATCGCCTCATCCTTGACGTTGACCGCCCCCCACTTGGTAGAAGGAAGCTTTTCGGCAAACCAGGAAGGCGCCTTGCCAGGTTCGACATCGGCATAACGAGCAGCATCGTCGGCACTGGCCCAACGCGGCAGACTGCTCACAGCCAAACCGGCAACGGTTGCGCCCAGCAGGCTACGTCGGGAGAGATAGAACGATTCAGGCGTGACGTCCGACTCATGGCAGTCAGACGCTTTGGGGACTTTGATCAGCATGGCAACTCCGCAGCATTGGAGGACAGATGCACCAATAGACTGCGGAGTATGAGCGAAATTACATCACTCGGCGTTTTTGTGGCGACGAAGATGCAACAGGTACTGCACCGGGCCAGAAGCCGCGTAAGCAAGGAAAACCAGCAGCAAAATACGCGGAGGATCACTGAACACCACGGCAAACACCAGAACCACCGCCAGGATCGCGACAAAGGGAACACGCCCCTTCAAGTCCAGCTCCTTGAAGCTGTTGTACTTGATGTTGCTGACCATCAACATGCCCGCAGCCGCGACCATCAACGCAACCAGGAATGACATCTTGGAGCCCTGGATCCCGTAATCGCTGAATGCCCAGACAATCCCGGCAACGACACCTGCAGCAGCCGGACTGGCCAGACCGATGAAGTAGCGTTTATCAGCCGTGCCAACTTGCGTGTTGAACCGCGCCAGTCGTAGCGCGGCGCCAGCAACATAGATGAAGGCAACCATCCAGCCGACCTTGCCCATGTCACCCAGGGCCCAGCCAAATGCCAGCAACGCCGGCGCGACACCAAAGGCGACCATATCCGACAGCGAATCGTACTCGGCGCCGAATGCACTTTGGGTGTTGGTCATGCGGGCGACTCGACCGTCCAGGCCGTCGAGCACCATGGCGACAAAAATCGCGATCGCGGCAAAAGCGAAATACTTGCTTGCGCCTATTGAATCACCTGCACTCAGGGCGCTCTGGGCGCTCATTGAGTTGATGATGGAATAAAACCCTGCGAACAGGTTCGCAGTGGTGAACAGATTCGGCAGAAGATAGATACCACGATGCCGGACTTTACGACCTTCAGCGTCATGCCCTTCCTCGATGTGCTCATCGATGGGCAGCAGGCTTTCGGCGTCAGAAGCCTGGTTTGGCTCTTCGGGACGTTCGCTCATGGACATTACCTTGCAACGGGGTGGAAAGTTTCGACAGGTGTCTGGGACGACGGTTCGGCCGCAAACGATGCAGCTTTATACCAGAACCGACCGCCCAAACGAAAAAACGCGGCCTAAGCCGCGTTTTTTTGTACAAGTGCGCGACTTAGTTTTTAGCTTTGTCGACGATCTTGTTGGCACCGATCCACGGCATCATGGAGCGCAGTTGCTCGCCGATGATCTCGATACCGTGAGCGGCGTTGTTACGACGCTTGGCGGTCATCGAAGGATAGCCGGTTGCGCCTTCGCTGATGAACATCTTGGCGTATTCGCCGTCCTGAATACGTTTCAGGGCGTTGCGCATGGCCTGACGGGACTCGGCGTTGATCACTTCCGGACCGGTCACGTACTCGCCGTATTCAGCGTTGTTGGAGATCGAGTAGTTCATGTTGGCGATACCGCCTTCGTACATGAGGTCAACGATCAACTTCAGTTCGTGCAGGCATTCGAAGTAGGCCATTTCCGGCGCGTAGCCAGCTTCAACCAGGGTTTCGAAACCGGCCTTGACCAGTTCAACGGTACCGCCGCACAGAACGGCTTGTTCGCCGAACAGGTCGGTTTCAGTCTCGTCCTTGAAGGTGGTTTCGATGATGCCGGTACGACCGCCACCGACGCCAGCGGCGTAGGACAGTGCAACGTTTTTGGCGTTGCCGGAAGCATCCTGGTAGATAGCGATCAGGTCAGGAATACCGCCGCCTTTGACGAACTCGGAACGCACGGTGTGACCCGGGGCTTTCGGCGCGATCATGATCACGTCGAGGTCGGCGCGCGGAACAACCTGGTTGTAGTGGATCGCGAAGCCGTGGGAGAAGGCCAGGGTGGCGCCTTTCTTGATGTTCGGCTCGATTTCGTTCTTGTACAGGGCCGACTGGAATTCGTCCGGGGTCAGGATCATGACCAGGTCGGCAGCAGCAACGGCGGAAGCAACGTCGGTCACTTTCAGGCCGTGAGCTTCGGCCTTGGCAACAGTGGCCGAACCTTTACGCAGACCAACAGTAACGTCAACGCCGGAATCTTTCAGGTTGCACGCTTGAGCGTGGCCCTGGGAACCGTAACCGATGATGGCAACTTTCTTGCCCTGGATGATCGACAGGTCACAGTCTTTGTCGTAATAAACTTTCATGAAATTCCCCTATATATCCAGGCCGTTCAGGCCATTCGCTAATTTGGTTTAGATGCTGAGTACTTTGTCGCCGCGGGCAATACCGGTTACACCGCTGCGGACGGTTTCCAGAATCGAGGCGGTGCCAATGGACTGAATGAAGCTGTCGAGCTTGTCGCTAGTACCGGTCAATTGAACGGTATACACGCTAGCGCTGACATCAACGATCTGCCCACGATAAATATCGGTGGTGCGCTTGATCTCGGCGCGCTGGGCGCCGGTGGCCTTGACCTTGACCAGCATCAGTTCGCGCTCGATGTGAGCACTCTCCGACAGGTCGACCAGTTTGACCACTTCGATCAACTTGTTCAGGTTCTTGGTGATCTGCTCGATGACTTCATCGTGACCCACCGTGGTTAACGTCAGACGCGACAGGGTCGGGTCTTCGGTGGGTGCCACGGTCAGGCTTTCGATGTTGTAGTTGCGCTGCGAGAACAGGCCGACTACACGAGACAGAGCGCCAGGTTCGTTTTCCAGAAGCAAGGAAATAATGTGCCGCATGATTAAGTACGCTCCGTCTTGCTCAGCCACATATCGCGCATGGAGCCGTCTTTGATCTGCATCGGGTAGACGTGCTCGCCAGCGTCGACCTTGATGTCGATGAACACCAGGCGATCCTTCATGGCGAACGCTTGCTCCATCATCGGCTTCAGATCTTTCAAATCCGTGATGCGCATGCCGACGTGACCGTAGGCTTCAGCCAGCTTGACGAAGTCGGGCAACGATTCCATGTAGGAGTGCGAGTGACGCGCGCCGTAGCTCATGTCCTGCCACTGACGAACCATGCCGAGTACACCGTTGTTAAGCAGAACGATCTTCACCGGCAGGTCATGCTGCAAGCAGGTCGACAGCTCCTGGATGTTCATCTGGATACTGCCTTCACCGGTCACACACGCCACATCAGCGTCCGGGAAGTTCAGTTTCACGCCCATCGCGGCCGGAAAACCGAAGCCCATCGTGCCCAGGCCACCCGAGTTGATCCAGCGGTTTGGCTTGTTAAAGCGGTAGTACTGCGCCGCGAACATTTGATGTTGACCCACGTCCGAAGTGATATAGGCATCGCCCTTGGTCACTTCGTGGAGGGTTTCAATCACGGTCTGCGGCTTGATGATGCTGCCGTCACCCTTATTGTAAGGGAACATGTCGCGATCACCGCGCCACTCTTCAACTTGCTTCCACCACGCAGCAACCGACTCCTTGTTAGGTGTCTCGCCGATTTCCTTGAAGGTAGCGACCATTTCAGTCAGCACGCTTTCCACCGGGCCTACGATCGGAACGTCGGCCTTGATGGTCTTGGAGATCGAAGCCGGGTCGATGTCGATGTGGATGATCTTGGCGCTCGGGCAGAACTTCGACGCACCGTTGATAACACGGTCATCGAAACGCGCACCGACAGCCAGGATCACGTCCGCATGGTGCATCGCCAGGTTGGCGGTATAGCTGCCGTGCATACCGAGCATGCCGAGGAACTGACGGTCGCTGCCCGGATAGGCGCCCAGGCCCATCAAGGTATTGGTAACCGGTGCGTTCAGCAGTTGCGCCAACTCGGTCAACGGCGCGGAGCCGTTACCCAGGATGACGCCGCCGCCGGCATAGATGATCGGCCGCTTGGCCGCCAACAGCATTTCCACGGCTTTGCGGATCTGGCCCGAATGGCCACGAACCGCCGGGCTGTAGGAACGCAGCTTGGCTTTTTTCGGGAAAATGTATTCGAACTTCTCGGCCGGGTTGGTCATGTCTTTCGGAATGTCGACAACGACAGGACCAGGACGACCGGATTGCGCCAGGTAGAAGGCCTTCTTCATGACTTCAGGGATTTCCGAAGCATGCTTGATCATGAAACTGTGTTTCACGATTGGCCGGGAGATACCGATCATGTCGGTTTCCTGGAACGCATCGGTACCGACCATCATGCTAGGTACCTGGGCGGTCAGGATCACCATCGGGATGGAGTCCATGTACGCCGTGGCAATACCGGTAATGACGTTAGTCGCGCCAGGACCCGAAGTCACCAGAACGACGCCAGCCTTGCCGGTAGCACGCGCATAGCCGTCGGCCATGTGAGTGGCAGCCTGCTCATGACGAACGAGAATATGTTGAACAGCTGGTTCTTTGAACAGCGCGTCATAGATATGCAATGCGGCACCACCCGGGTACCCATAGATATACTTGACGCCTTCGTCACGCAAAAAGCGGACGATCATCTCACCGCCAGATAAAAGCTCCACGTTGTCCACCTCTAAAACGCCAGAATACCGCCCACATAAGAAGGGACGGGTCTAATAGGTTTACTTCTCAGCAGAGCATGAGCGACGGTGGTCGCCGACTACGTCAGCACTGACTGAGCAAGTATTGGGATCGTCCCAAGTGTTGCGGGCCTTTCCCACCCAGCGCGAGGTAACGCGTTGCGGGTGTAACAGGTCGGCGCGGATGTGCGCCTCATGATCTGCTGAGTGGGTCTGCTTCTGGCAGTCCCTCTACAGCGGACTTTGGATTCTTCTGTTTCGTCCCCTGCAAGTCAAGTCGTCTATGTGCTTTATTGAAGTAAGCACATGAGAAAGCAAGAAAAAACCGCTAAACAGCAACTGTGTTAGCTTCAATTGCGCAACTCTGGCAAGGAAATGGCATGCGAACGTTCATTATGGTCAGTCTGCTGATCAGCCCTTTGTGTATGGCAGGACAGATCTACAAATGGGTCGACGCCCAGGGCGTTACTCACTTTGACGCACAACCGCCCCAAGGACAGGAGGCCACCACCGTGGTGACGCCCTCCTCGCCTGCCGGCAAATCGGTCACGCCGTCGCGCAGCACCGCAATCGGCGATCAACAGGCCATCGACAAGACAGTAAAAAAACAAGTCGCCGAGCAGCAAGCCCAGCTAAAGGTATTCTGCAATCAGGCGCGAACGAACCTGGCTCAATTGCAGAACAATCCGCGGGTGCGTGAAGAAGTTGACGGCGAGATGCGTCGCCTCAATGACGAGCAGCGTCAGGAACGAATTTCCGAGGCACAAAAACAGATCGAGAAAAACTGCCAGTAAATCCCTGTAGGAGCTGTCGAGTGAAACGAGGCTGCGATCTTTTGATCTCGTCTTTTAAAAAACAAAGTCAAAAGATCGCAGCCTCGTTTCTCTCGCCAGTTCCTACAAAGGATCGGGCATCAGCGGGAGGCGGTAATCAGCAGATCGAACTCTTTGAGCAAGACCTGCAACTGCCGATCCTTGCCTTGGACATTGCGTGCGGCGAAGACCATTTCAGCCATCTCCTGAATCCCCGATGCGTTGGGCAACGGCAGATCCTGCTCAAGGATGGCCTTCATGCGCGGCAGGAAGATCCATTGCAGCCACTGCTCGAAATCCAGCGTATCGACCGAAAACGGCTCGACACTGGACAACGCTTCAGCGGAGGGCGAAACCTCGTCCCACCATCCCTGAATTCGCAGTTCACGCTCGATCAGCAATAGCTGCTCGGCAATCTTCGGGAAGCGTGCATCCATCACGACGTAACCTTGGCCTTCTGACGGGCCTGTGCCGCACCTGCGGAATCACCCTGCTTCTCACGCGCCTGGGCGATCAATTCCCACAGGCTAGCCTGAAGCGCAGGACGACCATTGGCGAACGTCAGACCACGACGGGCGAATTGTTCAGCCTGCGGCGCATCGCCTTGAGCCATGCGCACCTGAGCCAGGCGATAAAGCACTTGCGGCTCGCGCGGCGCGACACGCTGGGCGCGCTCAAGACTGGACGAAGCACCATTGAGGTCACCGCTGGCCTGTTGCTGTTGAGCGGTGGTCAACAATGCCAGTACTGGACCGTCCAGTTGTTCATCGGCAGACAAGCCACCGCCGGTACTGGCCGAAGGAATTCCGCTCGGCGTCGACGGCATGCTGTAGCTGCCCTGATTGATTGGCGCCGACTGCACCGGCGAGGTATCAATCGGACCCGGCGTGATCGGCGCAGTGCTGATCGGTGCGGACGTCACCGCTCCACCTCCAGGAACCATCACCACCACACCGGTATCGCCTTGCGGAATTGCCTGAGGCTGGGCTTGCACAGGACGCTTCACTGTCGTTTGGCGGAAGCCGCCATTCGCCTGAATCCGCTCGCTATTCGAAACAGCGCTGCCGGAATCCACAACCGGAATCGAACCGCGCTGTACGGTGGAGCAACCGCTGAGCAAAGCCACGGCGGTTACCGCTGGAATCAACCACTTGTTCACTTGAAATCCTCTTTGCTTAGTTCATCCAGCCCTTGACCCAATCCATCACCGTCTCGCCGGAAGCAGGGCTTTCGCCACCGCAAGCGGCGCCGGGTGGCGGTTCACTGCCGCGAATATACGGCATCTGCACCGCGCCTGGGCAGTTGGCATCGGAGCCTTGCCCTGTACGCGAATCGACCCAGGCCTGAACAACGTTGTCCGGTTGCGGCATGTCCAGCGGCAATGGATCGGCCTTGCGCATGAAACTGGTCCAGACCTGCAAAGCACCGGTGGCACCGGTGAACGGCGTCTTGCCATTGTCATCGCGACCCAGCCAGACCACCGCCAGCAAGTCCTGACTGAAACCTGCAAACCAGCTGTCTCGCGAGTCATTACTGGTACCGGTCTTGCCGGCCAGGGTCAGGGTTTTCGGCAAGACGTTATAAACCGAGCTGCCGGTGCCTTCACGCATGACCCGTTGCATGGCGTTCTGAATCAGGAAGATGGAGCCCGGATCGAAACGCTGTTCAATCTGGAACGGATAGCGCTTGAGCGGTTCGCCTTCGGCAGTCAGAACGCTACGAATCCCGCGCATCGGTGTATTGAAGCCACCGTTGGCCAGCGTCTGGTACATGGTTGCCACTTCCATCGGCGTCAGACCGCCAGCCCCCAGCAACATCGAAGGGAACGCCGGGAACTCGCGACTCACCCCAAGACGCGCCAGGGTCTTGAGGACATTCGGTACGCCCATCGCCAACCCGAGACGCGCGGTCGACAGGTTGTAGGAATGCGCCAGACCTTGATAGAGGAACACAGTCCCGTGGGAGCGGCGATCGTAGTTCTGGGGTTTCCAGACCTGGCCGTCCGCGCCTTTGACCGAGAAGGAGTCGTCCGACAGCCAACTGGTCAACGTGTACTGGCTCGGCTTTTCCAGGGCAGTCAGATAAACCGCAGGCTTGATCAAGGAACCGATTGGCCGCACCGCATCCAGCGCGCGGTTGAAACCGGCAAAACTGGCCTGACGACTGCCGATCATGGCCTGGACTTCACCGGTTTCCGGGTTGGTCACGACCATCGCCGCTTCGACGTCATCCGAGCCTTTGCGCCCAGCCAGGCGTTTAAAAGTGTCATTGACCGAGGCTTCGGCTTTCATCTGCAGGATCGGATCGAAACTGGTGAAAATCCGCATGCCTTCTCCGGTCAAGTCTTCGTCGCGATAGTCTTCGCGCAGCTGACGCTTGACCAGATCGAGGAAACCCGGGAAAGAGCTGTCCGCCAGTTTGCCGCGAGTCGTCACGCCCAGTGGCATGTTCTTCGCAGCGGCGACTTGCTCGGCAGTGGCGACGCCTTGTTGCTCCAGGACATCAAGCACCAGATTGCGCCGCTCCAGCGCCCGCTCCGGATTGCGACGCGGGTTGTAATAGGACGGCCCCTTGACCATCCCCACCAGCAATGCGACTTGATGCAGTTTCAGCTCGGACAATGGCTGGCCGAAGAAGAACTGGCTGGCCAAACCAAAACCGTGCACCGCACGCTGACCGTCTTGACCGACGAACACTTCGTTGAGGTACGCCTCGAGAATTTCCTTTTTGTCGTAATGCAACTCAAGCAGCATCGCCATCATGGCTTCGGTGAGTTTACGGGTCAGGCTGCGCTCGCTGGTGAGGTAGAAGTTCTTCACCAACTGTTGCGTCAGGGTACTGCCGCCCTGGGTCATCTTGCCGCCAGAGGTATTGACCCAGACTGCCCGGGCAATCGACTTCGGCGACACGCCCCAGTGGCTATAGAAATCCCGGTCTTCCACGGCCACCAGGGTTTCCAGCAGATACGGCGGGACCTGATCGATTTTGATCAGAATGCGATCTTCGAGGTTTTTTGGGTAAATCCCACCGATCAGCAGCGGCTCCAGGCGCACCACGGACAGCTTCGAACCGTTGGTCGCCGAAAGTTCGGCTACATAATCGCCGGAAAACCGCACACGCACCGGCTGAGGTTTCTCCAGGCCTTCATAAAACTGGAAACCACGGGTATTCAAGTCGACGGTGTTGCCGTTGACCGCCGCAGCGCCGGGGCCATTGCTGACGCTTTCACGTCGATAGCCCAATGCATCGAGCTCGGTGAGGAAGTCATCCTTGCTCAGCTTCTGGCCTGTGAACAGTTCAAGCGGGCGCGCGTACACCTTGGCCGGAATGGTCCACCGTTTGCCGGAGAACTTCTCCTGGACCACGGCATCGAGGTAAACCGCGAACCCGGCGAGCACAACGAGGCCGACCAGGCTGAGTTTAAGGGCCCAGCCCAGCCAGGGGCTCAAGCCCTTGGAAGGTGGTTTTTTTGGAGTGCGGGGGGATCGAGTACGAGTCATGGCGGCGGATTATACGCACTTTATTGATACTCAACAGGAGCCCGCCGAGGTTTGCGTCAGGCGGACTTGCGGCCATAATGGCGGCCGTGAATTTTCCCCAGACTCTGAAGGATCGCCTGTGAGCCAGTCCCTGATCGCCGCCCTGCAAAACCCGGCCCTCTACCCGCATCCGGTAGACGGGTTCCAGGTCATCGAGACCCATATCTCCTGGGTCATTTTGACAGGCCCTTTTGCTTATAAAGTGAAGAAGCCGGTGAATTTCGGTTTCCTTGACTTCACCAGCCTCGATGCCCGCAAGCATTTCTGCGGTGAAGAGCTGCGCCTTAACCAGCGCCTGACCAAGGATTTGTATCTGGAAGTGTTGCCGATCACCGGCAGCGCCGAAGCACCGCAACTGGGCGGTGAGGGGCCGGTTGTCGATTACGCGCTGAAAATGCGCCAGTTCCCACAAAGCCAGTTGCTCAGCACCCTGCAAGCCAACGGCGAACTGACCACTGCGCACATTGACGAGATGGCTGAGCAGATTGCCCAGTTTCACCTCAGCGCACCGAAAGTCCCGGCCGAACACGAAGCAGGCACCCCGGACAGCGTCATGGCGCCGGTGCGTCAGAACTTCGACCAGATCCGCCCGTTCCTCAGCGACAAGGCCGACCTGCAGCAACTCGATGCGCTGCAAGCCTGGGCCGAAAGCAGCTTCGAACGCCTCAAGCCGCTGTTCGCTCAGCGCAAGGCCGGCGGATTCATCCGCGAATGCCATGGCGACATCCATTTGGGTAATGCCACCGTGATCGATGGCAAGGTCGTGATCTTCGACTGCATCGAGTTCAACGAACCGTTCCGCTTCACCGATGTTTATGCCGACACCGGTTTCCTGGCAATGGACCTGGAAGACCGTGGCCTCAAGAGCCTGGCGCGTCGTTTCATCAGTCAGTACCTGGAATTGACCGGCGACTATCAGGGCCTTGAGCTGCTGAACTTCTATAAAGCCTATCGCGCGCTGGTTCGCGCCAAGGTCAGCCTGTTCAGCATGCCGGCCGAGGCCGACCCGGTGCAGCGCGCCACCACCCTGCGCCAATACCGCAACTACGCCAACCTGGCAGAAAGCTACAGCACCATTCCTTCGCGCTTCCTGGCCATTACTCACGGTGTGTCGGCCGTTGGCAAAAGCCGCGTAGCCATGCGACTGGTAGAAGCGCTTGGCGCCATTCGCCTGCGTTCGGATGTCGAGCGCAAACGTCTGTTCGGCGAGCAAACCGTACCGAACGATCCACAGGCCGGCATTTATAGTGCCGACGCCAGCGTCGCGACTTACAACCGTTTGCATGAGATTGCCGCCGTTATCCTGCGTGCCGGCTTTCCGGTCGTTATCGATGCAACGTACCTCAAGCGCGACCAGCGCGACGGCGCGGCGAAAATTGCCGAGGCTACCGGTGCTCCGTTCCTGATCCTCGACTGCAATGCGCCACAGGCGGTCATCGAGGGCTGGCTGGCGTTGCGTCAGGCGGACAACAAGGACCCGTCCGACGCCAACCTGGCCGTCATCGAAGCCCAGCAGGCGAATCGTGAGCCACTGACGCCAGCAGAAATTCTGTGCAGCAAACGCATCCAGACCAACGAAAGCGGGACCCTGGATACCGTCGTGGCGCAAATCCGTCAGCGCATGCCAGGGCTGTAAAAACTATTTCAGCCGTGAAGCCTTTGCCGGCTTCACGGCTGTCAAATAGTGGCACTATACTGGCGTCATAAAACCATCAGGTGATGCGACATGAGCCAGCCAAAACTTCTCGACACCCCGCTTTATGCCTTGCTGCACAAAGACGACATCACCGGCTTCAATGCCGAACGTGCCAGCCACGCCTCTGTCGACATGGTCGGCGGTGACTTTCGCGGTCTGGACCTGCGCGAACTGAATGCCGACGGCGTCGATTTTACCGATGCCTATTTCCGCTCCGCCGATCTGCGCGGCATCGACTTTCGCAACTCTTGCCTGGAAGGCGCCAGCCTGGCCCACGCACAGATCTCTGGGGCTTATTTCCCGGCAGAACTGAGTGCTGACGAGATCCTGATGTCGATGAATTTCGGTACACGCCTGCGTTACCGTACCCGCTAAAAACGACGTTCCAGCCCGAAAGTCCAGCGCCCCCGCTTTGCGCTGGACGCTGTGTATTTTGCCGCAATAGACAACTCCCGCGCCCCTCCTCCTACTGCAACCGCAGACTTCCCCCAACGCATCGCGCCTTTCTCTTAGAAGCTTTTGCGTCGAAACCGACCAAACAATCACGCTTTTCCTACTGATGGCTACACTCCTGAGAAGCTCGCCCACGCACCGTTCGGCCGTCGCAAGGAGGCTTGATGAATGATGAACTGCAACACCTGAAGAATCTTGGCAAGACGTCGGCGCAGTGGCTGCATGCCGTGGGCATCCACAGTGCATCGGACTTGCGTCGCCTGGGGGCGGTGGATGCTTATCGGGCCGTGCGCACGCGCGGGTTTCGAGCGTCCAAGGTGTTGTTGTATGCGATCGAAGGCGCATTGATGGACGTGCACTGGAACGACATTCCAGCCGAACGCAAAGACGCCTTGAACAAACAACTGGAAGCCATCTCGTCACGTCACAAGAATTGAACCGGTAAATTTCTGACGAGGGAAAACCCTCGTCATTACAGGCCTTTAGTAGTGAGAAAAACGACAGACTGATAGAAATCAAAAAACAGCGATTGACACGCAAATGAGAATCGCTATGATTATCACAACTGGTCGCGAGACTGGTCGATATTTGAAAAGCCCTTGGTTCGGACTCTCAGATATCTCCTCATCAGGCTAATCACGGTTATTTGACCCGGCTCTTGCCGGGTCTTTTTTTGCCTGTGGAAAAGTCGTCGGATTACTGGCTGAACTGCTTACGCATTTGCGCACAGTAATCCTGGGCTGGCGCGACCACAGGCGTGTACCACACGTAATCGGCCATGGTCGATGTCACCTCGGCGCCCTGCTCTGCCAGCAACAAAACGGTCGGCATTTGCGCCTCGCCCAGATCCAGCACATGAATCGGCACGCCAACATCCTTGCGCGCGTGATAGGCGCCGGCCAACAGCATTGAAGGCGTCGCAGCCGCGAGCAAGCGCTCGGCCATTCGCCGGTCACGTTGTTGCTGGACCGCCAGCATCGCCGGCATTTGCGAGGCAGGCAGCAGTCCGCAATGGGAATCGCTGATCTGTGCCAGCAACTCAGTCTTGACCGACGCTGCATTGGAGCGCGCACCTTTGAGAATCGGCGGATTGGCGTAGACGGCGCGGACGTCGAGATTGTCCAGATTCGCCGCCAACAATGGGTAGGGCTGAGTCAGCGCAAAACGCACGATGGGCCCATAGAGACTCCAGTCCCATCCCGGCTGCCAGGCTAATGCACCGGGCAGATCCGCCGGCAACGTCGAGGCGTGGTGCACATCATCGACGCGCAACTGTTGATCCGGCGTGAGCATTTCCAGCAGCAAACTGCCTTGCGCACGCCGCTCGCCCAAGGCCTGCAATAACCACAACTGCAGTTGATGATGATCACGATTGTCATGCTGCTCACCGACGATCAGCCGCGAGGCCCCGGCCAACCGCGTAATCAGTTCAGGGGCCGTCAGGACCTGGCCGCTGTTCAGGTCGAGAATCTCACCGGCGACCGGTGGCGGGTTCGGGAGATGCTGACACCCACTCAAGGCCAGCAACGCCAGTAGCAAAATCACACGCATGTGCTCACCTTGATCAAATGTTCAGCGGGCGATGATCAGCGGATGCCCACGCTCCGGGTGTTGCTGCACCAAGACCTCCAGACCGAATACGGCTTTGAGCGGTTCGGGTCGCAACACCTGCTGCGGCGTATCGAGCGCCACCGGCCGCCCGCCTTCGAGCAGTAACAAGCGATCACAATAACGCGCCGCCAGGTTCAGATCATGCAGGATCACCAGCACCGCAGCGCCGTGATCGGCAAACTCACGTACCGCTTGCAACGTGGTGTGCTGATGCAGCGGGTCGAGCATCGAGGTCGGCTCATCGAGCAGCAGCGTCTGCCCGGCTTCACCTGGCCACAACTGCGCCAGCACCCGAGCCAGATGCACCCGCTGACGCTCGCCGCCGGACAAGGCCAGATAATTTCGACCCCTCAGGTGCGCCGCATCGGCAGCCTGCAGCGCGGCGGCGACGATTTCGTCATCCCGGACTTGCCCGCTTTGATGAGGCAACCGCCCCATACCGACCACTTCTTCGACACGAAAGGCAAAGTCCAGGGTCGACACCTGCGGCAACACGGCCAATCGCCGGGCACGCTGCGTCCCGCCCCAGTGACTCAACTCCCGTTCATCGAGCCAGACGCTGCCGAGGTCGGCCTTCAACTCGCCACACAAGGCACCGAGCAAGGTGCTTTTGCCGGCACCGTTCGGCCCGAGCACGCCAAGGACTTCGCCCGGCTTGAGCTCAAGCGTAATGCCTGTCAGAACGATTTTGCCGCCTCGACGGATTTGCAGACTCTGCGTTCGCAACATCAGGCGCGGCCCCTCAACAATAAATACAGAAAGAACGGCGCACCGATAAAGGCCGTGACAATCCCGATCGGCAGTTCCGCCGGCGCCAGCGCAAGCCGTGCGACCAGATCGGCAAACAGAAGAAGACTGGCACCCGCCAGTACTGAGGCCGGCAACAACACCCGATGATCAGGACCGGCCAGCAGTCGCACCAGATGCGGAACCACCAGGCCGACAAATCCGACCATCCCCGCAGCCGCCACCGCCGCACCGACGCCTAACGCAGTACAGAACACCAACTCGCGCTTGAGCCCTTCGACGTCGATGCCCAGGTGACCAGCCTCCGACTCGCCCAACAGCAAAGCATTTAATGCGCTGGCCCGCCGCGGCAGCCAAAGTGCCACCCCGACAGTCACCAACAGCAATGGCCAAAGCCGCGAATAACTGGCGCCGTTGAGGCTGCCCAGATTCCAGAACGTCAACGTACGCAAGGTCGCGTCGTCGGCCAGATAGGTAAACAGTCCGACCGCCGAGCCGGCCAGGGCAGTCAACGCGATACCCGCCAACAGCATGGTGGCGACATTCGTCTGGCCATTGCGTCGACCCAGTCGATACACCAGCGCCGTCACACCCAACCCGCCGAGAAACGCACACACCGACAACACATAAGGACCGAAGGACTCCGGCAGGCCGCCGAACATCGAACCACCAACAATCGCAATGGCCGCGCCCAATGCTGCGCCACTGGACACACCGACCAACCCCGGATCGGCCAAAGGGTTTCGAAACAATCCCTGCATCGCCACGCCGGACAGCGCCAGCACGCCACCCACCGCCAGCCCCAGCAAGGTCCGCGGCAGGCGAATTTGCCCAACAATCAGTTCCGCCTGTTCCAGGCCGTCAGGCGCTATCGGCAGGCCGATCATGCGCAACGCCGCGCGCAAGGTGTCGAACAACGGCAGGCTCAGCGGGCCCAGCGCCAGCGACAACCAGATCGCCAGCAAACACAGCAGGCTCAAACCAACGAACAAGGCACGGGGCTTAACCAGAAGGGTCATTGGGCCGCCACACACGTCGGATCAAGCTCAAGGACGTTCCCGGCGTTCACCGTGCAGGTCGCAGACAGGACCGGGTTCAGGTGCATAGACAGCTTCCTTTAAAGTTTTCCCAGGCACCGGGATGACAGGCCAAGTATCCTCGACATCCGGCGCGTGCACCCAACGGGCGAAGCGCAATTTTGATAACTGATTGCAGTTGAACATCAGCCCAGACATTTCCGGTCACGGGCCGGCGGATTTGAGGATAGACATGAAGTTTCTTTGTACCGGCGCGCAATTACCCGACAACAGCAGTCGCGGTTTCGACATCGATAGCCAGAAGCTGTTTGCCGTGCGCCGGGGCGGCCAAGTGTATGTCTACATCAATCGCTGTCCACACCGGGGCGTCGGGCTGGAATGGAAAGCCGACCAGTTCCTGGACCCCAGCAACAGCCTGATCCAGTGCGCGACCCACGGCGCACTGTTTCTGATTGAAGACGGCGAATGCGTCGCCGGCCCGTGCGCCGGACAATCCCTGACCGCCATTGCCTGTCGCGAAGACGCGCAAGGGATCTGGATCAACCTTTAATCGCCGAGCAATACGTCCAGCCGCCGATCGACCACCATCTCTTCGTGGGTCAAACGCACGCCGTAAGCGAGCACCTCGACACCGCAGGCCACCGCCTCGCGCAATGCCACCGCGTAGGCCGAGTCGATCTCCTCTGCCGGACGCACAGCGTCGACTCCCGTCAGGTTCACACAATACAACTGCACCGCACGAATCCCGTCCCGAGCCAGATGCGCCAGTTCGCGCAAATGTTTCGCACCACGCTGTGTAACCGCATCGGGAAACGCCGCCACCAATGAACCGTCGAAGCCCAGCGTGACACTTTTGACTTCCACGTACGCCGGCCCGCTCGGGTAATCGAGGCGGAAATCAATGCGGCTGCTTTCCTGTCCGTAGGCCACTTCGCGCTTGAGCCCGGTAAAACCGTTCAGCTCGGTAATGACGCCCGCGCGCAACGCCTCTTCGATCAAACCGTTGGCGCGCCCGGTGTTCACACAAAACAGCCGGCCTTGCGGAGTTTCGCCGACTTCCCAGGTACCGGGCAGTTTGCGCTTCGGGTCATTGGAACGACTGAACCAGACCTGCCCGCCTTCGACCTGGCAATTGAGCATCGAGCCGGTATTTGGGCAATGAATGGTCAACAACTCGCCTTCAATGGTTTCGATATCGGCGAGGAAGCGCTTGTAACGGCGGATCAGGCGACCTTCTTCAAGGGGAGGATGAAAACGCATCAGCCTTGCCAGCTCTTCAAGCCGCGCGCGATCCGTTCAACCGCTTCCTGCAGGCGTGGCAAGCTTTGGGTATAGGCGAAACGCACATGATGCCCGGCCTGGTAACGTCCGAAATCGAGGCCCGGGGTAAATGCCACGTGCTCGGTTTCGAGGAAATGCCGGCAAAACGCGAAGGCATCGCCGCCGAATTTGCTGATATCGGCGTACAAGTAGAACGCACCTTCCGGTTCCACGGCGATGCCAAAACCCAGTTCTCGCAGGGCGGGCAGCAGGAAATCGCGACGACGACCGAATTCGGCGCGACGCTCTTCCAGAATGGCGATGGTCGCCGGCTCAAAGCAGGCCAGCGCCGCGTGCTGGGCCATGCTCGGGGCACTGATGTAGAGATTCTGTGCCAGTTTTTCCAGCTCTCCGACAGCCGCTTCCGGCGCAACCAGCCACCCCAGGCGCCATCCGGTCATGCCGAAGTATTTGGAAAAACTATTCAGAACGAAGGCGCTGTCATCGACTTCCAGCACACTGGCCGCATCAGTGCCATAAGTCAGGCCGTGGTAAATCTCGTCCACCACCAGATGGCCGTGACGCTCCTTGATCGCCGTTGACAATCGCGCCAACTCATCGCGGGTCAGGATCGTCCCCGTCGGGTTGGCCGGCGATGCCACCAGGGCGCCGACGCTGTCCTGGTCCCAGTGGCGGGCCACCAGGTCCGGCGTCAACTGATAGCGCACGTCCGGTCCGACCGGCACCAGTTGCGCAGCGCCTTCGACCAACCGCAGGAAGTGCCGGTTGCAGGGATAACCCGGATCCGCCAGCAACCAGTGTTTGCCCGGATCCACCAACAAAGCGCTGGCCAGCAGCAACGCGCCGGAACCGCCCGGAGTAATGAGGATTCGCTGCGGATCGATGTTCAGCCCGTAACGCTGCTGATAGAAGCCCGAAATGGCTTCACGCAACTCGGGGATGCCGCGCGCGGCGGTGTAACGGGTCTTACCCGCCGTCAACGCGGCCTGGCCGGCCTGGATGATCGGCTCGGCGGTGGTGAAGTCCGGCTCGCCGATTTCCAGGTGGATAACATCGCGACCAGCAGCTTGCAGTTCATTGGCCCGCGCCAGCAGCGCCATGACATGGAAAGGTTCGATTGCGCGACTGCGGGCACTGTAGGACTGAGCCATTAGCCTTCCTCAACGGGGAAAAGAATCGATTCTACCCAAGCGCAGGAACGAGCGAGAACCTAAAGCGGTCTGAGCGCTTATACCCCTGGCCGTAAACGACTCAAGCGTGTACCCCAGGTTTGACTAAAATCAATAATTGATCAGGTCTCCAACGCCGCCAGACAAGGCTTTGCAATCATTTGCAAGCCCCTGGGGCCATTACCTCGACATCCGGGAGTAGCGCGCCCCGATTTGATCTGGTAAGTTCGCCCGCTTGCAGCCGCAGGGCCGGCAGGTGTCGGTGATGGAGCAATCCTGCGCAATGGATTACAAGAGTAGAGGCGGTCTATTTCATGTCCACCCAAGCAAAGCAACAAAATCAGTCGATCAGCGGCTTCGAACCCTACAAAGAAGTGAAGGGCGAGGAGTATATGGGCAAGCCCATGCGCGCTCACTTCACCAAGATCCTGAACAAGTGGAAACAGGACTTGATGCAGGAAGTCGACCGCACGGTTGATCACATGAAAGACGAAGCGGCCAACTTCCCGGACCCGGCAGACCGTGCCAGCCAGGAAGAAGAGTTCAGCCTTGAGCTGCGCGCCCGCGACCGTGAGCGTAAGCTGATCAAGAAGATCGACAAGACGCTTCAGTTGATCGAAGACGAAGAATATGGCTGGTGCGAGTCCTGTGGCGTCGAAATCGGCGTCAAGCGACTGGAAGCCCGCCCTACCGCCGACATGTGCGTTGACTGCAAGACCCTGGCGGAAATCAAGGAAAAGCAAGTCGGCAAGTAACATCGACTTGAACGAAAAACGGAGCGTGCGAACGCTCCGTTTTTGTTTCTGATATTTGCCCTGACAGCTCCCCCCTGTGGGAGCGGGCTTGCTCGCGAATGCGATCTGACATTCAACATGGTTGTTGACGGACACCCCGCTTTCGCGAGCAAGCCCGCTCCCACAGGGGGTTCGTGCTAGCCCCAACAAGTAGCATCTTCCCATGACTGCCACCGACTCTACTTACATCGGCCGCTTCGCCCCCACGCCCAGTGGACATCTGCATTTCGGTTCGCTGGTCGCAGCGCTGGCTTCGTACCTCGACGCCCGCTCGGTCGGAGGTCGCTGGCTGATGCGCATGGAAGATCTCGATCCACCAAGGGAAGAACCCGGTGCTCAGGCCGCTATCCTCAAAGCCCTGGAAAGCTACGGGTTCGAGTGGGACGGCGAGATGGTTCGCCAGAGTGACCGGCACGATGCCTACGCCGAAGTCCTCAATCGCCTGTTCAATCAAGGCCTGGCGTACGCCTGCACGTGCTCGCGCAAACAATTGGAGCCGTATCACGGCATTTATCCGGGGTTTTGCCGCAATGCCGGGCATGGCACCGAAGACGCAGCGATTCGCTTGCGCGTGCCTGAACTGGAATACCACTTCATCGATCGGGTGCAAGGCGAATTCCGCCAGCACCTGGGCCGGGACGTCGGCGATTTCGTGATCCGTCGCCGCGACGGCCTCTACGCCTATCAACTGGCGGTGGTGCTCGACGACGCCTGGCAAGGCATTACCGACATCGTGCGTGGTGCCGACTTGCTCGACTCGACCCCGCGCCAGCTTTACCTGCAAGAACTGCTCGGCCTGCCGCAACCGCGTTATCTGCATATCCCGTTGATCACTCAACCCGACGGCAACAAACTCGGCAAGTCCTACCGCTCGCCGCCATTGACCGAGGATCAGGCCACGCCGCTGCTCCTGCGGGCACTGCGGGCGCTGGGCCAGAAGCCGGGCACTGAACTGGAATATGCCACGCCACGGGAAGTGCTGAATTGGGGCATCGCCCACTGGGATGCGCGGTCAATCCCGCGCACACTGGCGCTGCCCGAGGCGCAATTGCAGTGATCGCGCTTGCAGTGGCGCACCCATCCGTTACCATCGCCGCACGTTTTCGGGCACGCGCCTAAAAAAGAGAGGCCGGGATGTACATCTATCGCTTGGTCCTGCTCCTGGTAGTGGGGATTTATCTGTTCTCCCCGGCCATCATGGATTGGTGGATAGACGCCACTGGCGCCTGGTATCGCCCCTATCTGCTCTGGCTGATTCTGATCGTCGTGACCTTCATCCTGCAGAGCCAAAAAGATGCCGATGAGCTTTAGCCTGACCCAGATGATCCTGATCAGCGCCGCGTACCTTGCGGTGCTGTTCGGCGTTGCCTGGATCAGCGAACGGGGCATGATCCCCCGGGCGATCATTCGCCACCCGCTGACGTACACCTTGTCGCTGGGCGTTTACGCAAGCGCCTGGGCATTTTATGGCACGGTGGGCCTGGCCTATC
The DNA here is from genome assembly GCF_019823085.1 of Pseudomonas sp. DR48. Lineage (NCBI taxonomy): Bacteria > Pseudomonadati > Pseudomonadota > Gammaproteobacteria > Pseudomonadales > Pseudomonadaceae > Pseudomonas > Pseudomonas sp. DR48. Next base: position 900,723 of record NZ_CP081946.1, read on the forward strand.
AGTACGGCTACGGCTTTCTGTCCAGCTACCTGGGTGTCTCCGGTGCATTTTTGCTGGCGCCAGTGTTGCTGTACCCGATTCTGAAAATCACCCGCACCTATCAACTGTCGTCGCTGGCCGACCTGTTCGCGTTCCGCTTTCGCAGCACGTGGGCCGGGGCGCTGACCACGATCTTCATGCTGATTGGGGTGCTGCCGTTGCTGGCGCTGCAGATTCAGGCAGTGGCCGACTCCATTGGCATCCTGACTCGGGAACCGGTGCAGCATCGCGTGGCCCTGAGCTTTTGCGCACTGATTACGCTGTTCACGATTTTCTTCGGCTCCCGCCACATTGCCACGCGCGAGAAGCATGAAGGCCTGGTGTTCGCGATTGCGTTCGAGTCGGTGATCAAGCTGATCGCCATTGGTGGTGTCGGTCTGTATGCCCTGTATGGCGTGTTCGATGGCCCGCAACAGCTGGAATTGTGGCTGCTGCAAAACCAGACCGCCCTCGCTGCGTTGCACACGCCTTTGCAAGAAGGTCCGTGGCGCACGCTGCTGCTGGTGTTCTTCGCTTCGGCGATCGTAATGCCGCACATGTACCACATGACGTTTACTGAAAACCTCAATCCGCGCTCGCTGGTCAGTGCGAGCTGGGGCTTGCCGCTGTTCCTGCTGTTGATGAGCCTGGCGGTGCCGCTGATTCTATGGGCCGGCCTGAAACTCGGCGCCACCACCAATCCCGAATACTTCACGCTCGGCATCGGCATCGCCGCCAACAGCAAAGCGCTGGCGCTATTGGCTTATGTCGGCGGATTGTCGGCGGCCAGTGGTTTGATCATCGTCACCACCCTGGCGCTGTCCGGGATGGCACTGAACCACCTGGTGCTGCCGCTCTATCAGCCACCGGCGGAAGGCAACATCTATCGCTGGCTGAAGTGGACCCGCCGGGCGCTGATCGTCGCGATCATCATGGCCGGTTACGGGTTCTACCTGCTGCTGGGCGCCGAACAGGATCTGGCGAACCTGGGCATCGTCGCGTTTGTGGCGACGCTGCAGTTCTTGCCTGGCGTGCTGTCCGTCCTCTATTGGCCAACCGCCAATCGCCGCGGCTTCATTGCCGGTTTGCTGGCGGGGATTCTGGTGTGGGTAGTGACCATGCTGTTGCCGCTGGTCGGCAACCTGCAGGGCTTCTACATTCCGCTGCTGAACATGATCTACGTGCTGGACGATACCAGTTGGCACATGGCGGCGATCGCATCGCTGGCTGCCAACGTGCTGATGTTCACCCTGATCTCGCTGTTCACCAATGCCAGTCCCGAAGAAGCCAGTGCCGCCGAAGCCTGCGCCGTGGACAACGTACGTCGCCCGCAACGCCGCGAACTGCACGCCGCCTCGCCCCAGGAATTCGCGACGCAACTGGCCAAACCACTGGGCGCGAAAGCCGCACAGAAAGAAGTCGAACAGGCGCTGCGCGATCTTTATCTGCCGTTCGACGAGCGTCGGCCGTACGCCTTGCGCCGTTTGCGTGACCGTATCGAGGCCAACCTTTCTGGCCTGATGGGCCCGAGCGTGGCGCAAGACATGGTCGAAACCTTCCTGCCTTATAAGGCCGGTGGCGAAAACTACGTCACTGAAGACATTCACTTCATCGAAAGCCGCCTCGAGGATTACCACTCGCGCCTGACGGGACTTGCCGCCGAACTCGACGCCCTGCGCCGCTATCACCGCCAGACCTTGCAGGAATTGCCGATGGGCGTCTGCTCGCTGGCCAAGGATCAGGAAATCCTCATGTGGAACAAAGCCATGGAGGAGCTGACCGGAATTGCCGCGCAGCGAGTGGTCGGTTCGCGCCTGAGCACCATCGCCGATCCGTGGAAGGAGCTGTTGCAAGGTTTCATCAATCTGCCGGACGAGCACTTGCACAAACAGCACCTGGCGCTCGATGGCCAGACGCGCTGGCTGAACCTGCACAAAGCGGCGATCGATGAACCACTCGCTCCGGGCAACAGTGGCCTGGTGCTGCTGGTGGAAGACCTGACCGAAACCCAGATGCTCGAAGACAAACTGGTGCATTCCGAGCGTCTGGCCAGCATCGGCCGACTCGCCGCCGGCGTAGCCCACGAAATCGGTAACCCGATCACCGGCATTGCGTGCCTGGCGCAGAACCTGCGCGAAGAACGCGAAGACGATAGCGAGCTGAAGGAAATCAGCGGGCAGATTCTCGAGCAGACCAAACGTGTCTCGCGCATCGTCCAGTCATTGATGAGCTTCGCTCACGCAGGCAGTCATCAACACAGCGACGAGCCCGTCTGTCTGGCCGAAGTGGCTCAGGACGCCATAGGTTTGCTGGCCCTGAACCGGCGCAATTTCGAAGTGCAGTTCTATAATCTCTGCGACCCGGATCATTGGGTCGAGGGTGATCCGCAGCGACTTGCCCAGGTCCTGATCAATCTGCTCTCAAACGCCCGTGACGCCTCGCCTCCCGGCAGTGCGGTGCGGGTCAAGAGTGAAGCCGGCGAACACACGGTCGACTTGATCGTGGAAGACGAAGGCAGCGGTATTCCGAAGAACATCATGGACCGATTGTTCGAACCTTTCTTCACCACCAAGGATCCTGGCGAAGGCACCGGTCTGGGCCTTGCACTGGTCTATTCCATCGTTGAAGAGCATTATGGACAAATCACCATCGACAGCCCGGCTGATGTTCAAAGCCAACGCGGCACCCGTATCCGGGTGACCTTGCCGCGTCATGTCGAAGCGACGTCCGCTGTGAACTGAGACCGTCGAGAGAATCGAATCAATGCCGCACATTTTGATCGTCGAAGACGAAACAATTATCCGCTCCGCCTTGCGCCGCCTGCTGGAACGTAACCAGTACCAGGTCAGCGAAGCCGGTTCAGTGCAGGAAGCACAAGAACGCTTCACCATTCCCACGTTCGACCTGATCGTCAGTGACCTGCGCCTGCCTGGCGCCCCGGGCACCGAGTTGATCAAACTTGGCCAGGGCACTCCGGTGCTGATCATGACCAGTTACGCCAGTCTGCGTTCGGCTGTTGACTCGATGAAGATGGGCGCGGTGGATTACATCGCCAAGCCTTTCGATCACGACGAAATGCTCCAGGCCGTCGCCCGGATCCTGCGCGACCGTCAATCGGTGCAAGCCAGCGTTGAACCTGCCACCGGCAAAGCCGGAAATGGCGCGGCGAAACCGGGTGTCGATAACAGCAACGGCGAAATCGGCATCATCGGCTCATGCCCGCCGATGCAAGACCTGTACAGCAAAATTCGCAAAGTCGCGCCGACCGATTCCAATGTCCTGATCCAGGGCGAATCCGGCACCGGTAAAGAACTGGTGGCGCGCGCGCTGCACAACCTGTCCAAGCGCGCCAAGGCACCGATGATTTCGGTGAACTGCGCAGCCATCCCGGAAAGCCTGATCGAGTCCGAACTGTTCGGCCACGAAAAAGGTGCATTCACCGGTGCCAGCGCCGGGCGTGCCGGCTTGGTCGAAGCTGCGGATGGCGGCACCCTGTTCCTCGATGAAATCGGCGAACTGCCGCTGGAAGCCCAGGCCCGCCTGTTGCGCGTGTTGCAGGAAGGCGAGATTCGCCGGGTCGGCTCGGTCCAGTCGCAGAAGGTCGATGTGCGCCTGATCGCGGCAACTCACCGGGACCTCAAGAGCCTGGCGAAAATCGGCCAGTTCCGTGAGGACTTGTACTACCGCCTCCACGTGATCGCCCTGAAATTGCCGGCCCTGCGCGAGCGCGGTGCCGACGTCAACGAAATCGCCAACGCCTTCCTGGCCAGACAGAGCGCACGGGTCAACCGCACCGATCTGAAGTTTGCCCCGGATGCTGAACAAGCGATTCGTCATTACACCTGGCCGGGCAACGTTCGCGAGCTGGAAAATGCGGTCGAGCGTGCCGTCATCCTGTGTGAAAGCCCGGAAATTTCCGCCGAGCTGCTGGGCATCGATATCGAGCTGAGCGATCTGGAAGACGACGACTTCATGGGCCTGGCGCCGCAACAGGGCAACAATGCCAGCAACAACAGCCATGAGCCGACCGAAGACCTGTCACTGGAAGACTACTTCCAGCACTTCGTCCTCGAGCATCAGGACCACATGACCGAAACCGAGCTGGCCCGCAAACTCGGGGTCAGTCGCAAGTGTCTGTGGGAACGCCGTCAGCGCCTGGGTATCCCGCGGCGCAAGACAGGGGTCGCCAGCGAGAGCTGAACCACAGCTGTCTGATGTGCGGGTAACACGTGACTTTGCGAAGAAACTGTTACCCCACCAATTGCGCGTAACAGAAGCCGGGGCTTACGGTAACGAAGCCCCGGTTTTTTTGGGCCTTGAAAAAGCCCGCCAGCCGGCCTAACCCCTTGTTTTACTGGCCCTCGCAAAAGTTGGCACGCCCCCTGCTATATGTTTGGTACAAGAACAATAACAAGCAATGCACAAGACAATAAAAATAAGACGAATCGACTCACGCACAATAAAAACAAGACGGCGAGAGGCGCAGCTAACTGATTCTTTTGGAGAGGCGTTGTATTTGGGGCTTGCCCCACGACCAGGCCGAGAATAATAAAAAACTGTCCTAAGACAGTGCCTGAACTGGTTGGATCGCGAGATCACTGCAGCACAGCGACCAAAGCAATCCGTTTGCTCTTGGCTCCCGATTGGGAGGGTCATGAAGGAAAACTTCATGGCGAGGGCACTTAACAAAAACAAAAAGCCCGAAACCAATAATAAAAATAGAGCATGCAACTACTTCTTGGGGAGCTTCGGCTCCCCTTGTGGTTTCTGGCGTTTGGCCCCGTACGCGACATCCCCTGCACACGCTTGCGCAGCTTCCTACACCATCCCCCGACTAAATGCTAGAATCCCCGCCCATCATGCGGTCATTCTTCGTTATGGCCGAACATTCCTTCAAACAGTGCATCCCATGCTGAAGAAGTTGTTCCAGTCATTCCGTTCTCCCAAGCGTCATACGCAACACATTCGCACCACGCCTGAAGTCCTCAACAGCGGCCAACACTCGCTGCAAAAGGCCCAATTCAGCCGTTATGCGGTGAATATCGTCGAACGCCTGCAGAACGCCGGTTACCAAGCCTACCTGGTCGGCGGCTGTGTGCGTGACATGCTGCTCGGCATCACGCCTAAAGATTTTGACGTCGCCACCAGCGCCACGCCTGAACAGGTGCGTGCCGAATTCCGCAACGCGCGGATCATCGGTCGCCGTTTCAAACTCGTGCATATTCACTTTGGTCGCGAAATCATTGAAGTCGCGACCTTCCGCGCCAATCACCCGCAAAATGACGAGGAAGAAGACAGCAACCAGTCTTCCCGTAACGAAAGCGGGCGCATCTTGCGCGATAACGTCTACGGCACGCTGGAAGAAGACGCGCAACGCCGCGACTTCACCATCAACGCCCTGTACTACGATCCGGTCAGTGAGCGCATTCTCGACTACGCCAACGGCGTACACGACATCCGCAATCACCTGATCCGTTTGATCGGCGACCCCAAGCAGCGCTATCAGGAAGACCCGGTGCGGATGCTGCGGGCCGTACGGTTCGCCGCCAAGCTGAATTTCGGTATCGAAAAACACAGCGCCCTGCCGATTCGTGAGCTGGCGCCGATGCTGCGCGAGATTCCCTCGGCCCGCCTGTTCGAAGAAGTGCTCAAGCTGTTCCTCTCCGGCCATGCCGCAGACACCTTCGAGATGCTCGTCGACTTGCAGCTGTTCGATCCGCTGTTCCCGGCCAGTGCCGAAGCGCTCGAATACAACCCGACCTACACCCATACCCTGATCAGCGAAGCGCTGATCAACACGGACCTGCGGATCAAGCAGAACAAACCGGTCACCCCGGCGTTCCTGTTTGCGGCCCTGCTGTGGCCTGCCCTGCCGGCACGCGTATTGCGCCTGCAAGAACGCGGCATGCCGCCGATTCCGGCGATGCAGGAAGCGGCGCACGAGCTGATTGCCGAACAGTGTCAGCGAATCGCGATTCCAAAACGCTTCACCATGCCGATCCGCGAGATCTGGGACATGCAGGAGCGCCTGCCACGGCGCAGCGGCAAACGTGCCGACCTGCTGCTGGACAACCCGCGGTTCCGTGCCGGCTACGACTTCCTGCTGCTGCGCGAAAGCGCTGGCGAGCAAACCGATGGCCTGGGCGAATGGTGGACGGACTATCAGGACGCCAACGACAGCGAACGTCGCGAAATGATTCGCGACCTCAGCGGCAAGGATGAAGGCACCGGCGCTCCACGCAAACGTCGTCGCAGCGGTGGCGCCAAGCGCAAACGCACAGCCGGCGCACCGAGTGCCACGGGCGAGTAATCCATGGAACGCATCTACATCGGCATGGGCAGCAATCTGGCTGACCCCGCTGAACAGTTGCGCAGCGCCGTCAACGCGCTCGCGCATTTGCCCCAGACCGAACTGGTCGGGGTATCCGCGTTTTATCAAAGCGACTCGCTGCTGCCCGGCCAACCGCGTTACACCAACGCGGTTGCGGCGCTGCACAGCACCCTCGCGCCGCTGGACCTGCTCGATGCACTGCAAGCCATCGAGAACGAACAGGGCCGCGAGCGCCTTGAACGCTGGGGGCCGCGCACGCTGGATCTCGACATCGTGCTGTTTGGCGATCGGCTGATCGATGAACCGCGCCTCAAGGTGCCGCACTACCATTTGCAGGAACGAGCGTTCGTGCTGTATCCGCTGGCCGAGCTTGCGCCCGCAGATTTGCGCCTCGCCGATGGCCGCACGCTGAGCGACTTGCTCGCTGCCTGCCCGTTCGTCGGTCTGGAACGCCTCCCTCAAAATTGACAAAAATCCCTGTGGGAGCGGGCTTGCTCGCGAATGCGGTGTGACAGTAAACATTGATGCTGAATGACACACCGCATTCGCGAGCAAGCCCGCTCCCACACTGGTTTTTGTGTCGAACGCGAGATTGCAGTTGCTGAAACGCATCAGTTACAGCGGTAACACCCGCCTCGTAACAACGCGGTAACACATCCAATTGACTTCCAGAGTTCTCCTCACGACTATAGGCGTCCCGCTGCCGCCAACACGGCGTTAAAGGGCGCAATCCAGGCCTTAAAAGCACGACAACAGACCGTGCGCCTGTATTTAACGAAGAATCACGCGCGTTACTCGCAGTAGTTTCCACAGCGCCTGAATGAGGAACTTTTCATGCCAGCCATCACCCTGACCACGCTGCAAGGTCTCAAGCAAAAAGGTGAAAAAATCACCATGCTGACCTGCTATGACGCAACCTTCGCCCACGCCTGTAATGAGGCTGGCGTCGAAGTGCTGCTGGTGGGCGACTCCCTCGGCATGGTTTTGCAAGGTCATGACAGCACCCTGCCCGTGACCACCGCTGAAATGGCTTACCACGTGGCGGCCGTCAAACGCGGCAACACTGATGCGCTGATTCTCGCCGACCTGCCCTTCATGGCTTACGCCACCACCGAACAAGCCATGACCAACAGCGCGCTGTTGATGCAGGCCGGTGCGCACATGGTCAAGGTTGAAGGGGCCTTGTGGCTCGCCGATTCGATCCGCCTGCTCGCCGAACGCGGCATCCCGGTTTGCGCACACATGGGCCTGACACCGCAATCGGTGAACATTCTGGGCGGCTACAAAGTCCAGGGCCGCAACGAGAACCAGGCGCGGCAGATGCGCGCCGATGCGATTTCCCTTGAGCAGGCTGGCGCGGCGATGTTGCTGCTCGAATGTGTGCCGAGCGAATTGGCCGAAGAAATCACCCAGGCCGTGAAGATCCCGGTGATCGGCATCGGCGCCGGCAGTGGCACCGACGGCCAGGTATTGGTGCTGCACGACATGCTGGGCCTGTCCATCACTGGTCGTGTGCCAAAATTCGTCAAGAACTTCATGAATGGCCAAGCCAGTATCCACGCGGCACTGAGCGCCTACGTCACTGAAGTCAAAGAAGCGACTTTCCCTGGGATCGAACACGGATTCTCTGCATGAACACCGTCAAAACCGTACGCGAACTGCGGGCCGCCGTGGCCCGCGCCCGCAATGAAGGCAAGCGCATCGGCTTCGTGCCAACCATGGGCAACCTGCACAGCGGCCATGTGGCGCTCATCACCAAAGCCTCCCAACGGGCGGATTTCGTGGTCGCGAGCATTTTCGTCAACCCGCTGCAATTCGGCGCTGGCGAAGACCTCGACAAGTACCCGCGGACCCTTGCCGCCGACCAGGAAAAACTGCTCCAGGCCGGTTGCCATTTGCTGTTCGCGCCATCCGTTGAAGAAATGTACCCGGATGGCATGACCGGCCAGACCCGCGTCAGCGTGCCGCAACTCTCCGAAGGCCTGTGTGGCGCCAGCCGTCCCGGGCATTTCGAAGGTGTGGCGACGGTGGTCAGCAAGCTGTTCAACATGGTCCAGCCGGATCTGGCGATTTTCGGCCAGAAAGACTTCCAGCAACTGGCGGTCATTCGCGCGCTGGTGCACGACTTGAACATGCCGATCCAGATCATTGGCGAACCGACCGTGCGTGCGGCCGATGGCCTGGCGCTGTCGTCGCGCAATGGTTTCCTCAGCGAAGAACAGCGCGCTGTGGCACCGGTGGTGTATCGCGGTTTGTGTCAGATCGCAGAGTCGATCAAACAGGGTGAGCGCGATTTCCCGGCATTGATCGACGCGCAGATCAAGCAGCTTGAAGCGGCAGGATTGCGTCCTGATTACCTGGAAATTCGCCATGCCCTGACCCTGCGTCCGGCCACCGCTCAGGATCGCGACCTGGTGATTCTGGTCGCAGCGTTCCTGGGGACCACGCGGTTGATCGACAACCTGCACCTGAACCTCGACGCGCTCGCATAAACACCACCAAACCCTGTGGGAGCGAGCTTGCTCGCGATAGCGGATCGTCATTCAACATCGATGTTGGCTGATCCACCGCAATCGCGAGCAAGCTCGCTCCCACAAGGGTTAAGCAGTGGCCACACACCGTATTGCCGCCCCTCAAGCCTTCGGGCAAACTGCCCGCCGTTCGATTCCGACCTGGGGAAACACTCATGCACGCCATCATGCTCAAAGCCAAGCTGCATCGCGCCGAAGTCACCCACGCTGTCCTCGATTACGAAGGCTCCTGCGCCATCGACGGTGAGTGGTTGGACTTGTCAGGTATCCGTGAATACGAACAGATCCAGATTTATAACGTCGACAATGGCGAACGCTTCACCACTTACGCGATTCGTGGCGAAGCAGGCTCGCGCATGATTTCCGTCAACGGTGCTGCCGCGCACAAGGCCAAGGTCGGTGATCGTGTGATCATCTGCGCCTACGCTCATTACAGCGACGCCGAACTGCTCAACTTCAAGCCGCGGATGCTCTACATGGCGCCGGGCAACGAACTGAGCCACACCAGCAACGCTATCCCGGTTCAGGTCGCCTGATCGAACCGACGCCCTCTCTCTTGCCCGTTTGTCGGCTGGTGCATGACCTCGGTGTTAAAAAAGTACCGAAAACGGGTCAGACAAAGGCAAGACAGATCACTGCGCGGGGTTTACTGTATTCGCCCTGCGCCATGAAATCGTCTCGACGCAGTTGACTGGAGCGCCCGCCCGCAGCGTTCCGGGATTTTTCGTGTTCAAAAAGCCGTTCAAGTAAAAAGGAAACCCGCAGCGATGGCGTACTACCGCACTCCTCATGACGTGACCGCTCTGCCCGCCTGGCAAGCGTTGAAAGACCACCGCCAAGCCATGCAGGATTTCAGCATGCGCGAAGCCTTTAATGCCGACCCGCAGCGCTTTACTCAATTCACCCTCAGCAGCTGCGGCCTGTTTCTCGATTACTCCAAGAACCTGATCAACGCCGAGACCCGCAATCTGCTGGTGGGCCTGGCCAACGAAGTCGACCTCAAGGGCGCGATCAAGTCGCTGTTCGACGGCGAAATCGTCAACTCATCCGAAGGCCGCCCGGCCCTGCACACCGCTCTGCGCCGCCCGGTTGGCGACAAGTTGTCGGTGAACGGCGTCAACGTGATGCCTGAAGTGCACAAAGTACTCAACCAGATCACCGATCTTGTGGGCCGTATCCATGATGGTCTGTGGCGCGGTTACACCGAGAAGCCGATCACCGACGTGGTGAACATCGGTATCGGTGGCTCGTTCCTCGGTCCAGAGCTGGTGTCCGAAGCGTTGTTGTCCTACGCCCAGAAAGGCGTGCGTTGCCATTACCTGGCGAACATCGACGGCAGTGAATTCCACGAACTGACCATGAAGCTGCGCGCCGAGACCACGCTGTTCATCGTCTCGTCGAAATCCTTCAACACCCTCGAAACCCTGAAGAATGCCCAGGCTGCACGCGCATGGTACCTGGCCCAGGGCGGTTCGGAAGCCGAGCTATATCGCCACTTCATCGCCGTGTCGAGCAACAATGCCGCCGCTGTGGCCTTCGGCATCCGCGAAGAAAACATCTTCCCGATGTGGGACTGGGTCGGCGGTCGTTATTCGCTGTGGTCGGCCATCGGTTTGCCGATCGCCCTGGCCATCGGCATGTCGAACTTCAAGGAACTGCTGTCCGGTGCCTACACCATGGACCAGCATTTCCAGAGCGCGCCATTCGAACAGAACATGCCGGTGCTGCTGGCGTTGCTCGGCGTCTGGTACGGCAACTTCTGGGGCGCGCAAAGCCACGCGATCCTGCCGTACGACCACTACCTGCGTAACATCACCAAGCACTTGCAACAGCTGGACATGGAATCCAACGGCAAGAGCGTCCGTCAGGATGGCACACCAGTGTCCACCGACACCGGCCCGGTCATCTGGGGCGGCGTGGGTTGCAACGGTCAACACGCTTACCACCAGTTGCTGCACCAGGGCACCCAACTGATCCCGGCTGACTTCATTGTGCCGATCGTCAGCTTCAACCCGGTGTCCGACCACCACCAATGGCTGTACGCCAACTGCCTGTCGCAAAGCCAGGCATTGATGCTCGGCAAGACCCTTGCCGAAGCTGAAAACGAGCTGCGCGACAAAGGCATGAGTGAAGAAGACGTGCATAAACTTGCACCACACAAGGTGATTCCGGGCAACCGTCCGAGCAATACCCTGGTGGTCGAGCGCATCAGCCCGCGTCGTCTCGGCGCACTGGTGGCGATGTACGAACACAAAGTCTTCGTGCAAAGCGTGGTGTGGGGCATCAACGCCTTCGACCAGTGGGGCGTGGAGCTGGGCAAGGAACTGGGCAAAGGCGTCTACAACCGCCTGGTCGGCAGCGAAGAAACCCCGGCTGACGATGCATCCACCCAAGGCCTGATCAACTACTTCCGCGGTCGTCACCGCGGTTGATCTGACGCCCCGCCCACAGGGTTTGTGCCAGGCATACATTCTGTGGGCAACACCAATACTGTGGGAGTGAGCCTGCTCGCGATAACGGTTTGTCATTCAACATCGATGTTGACTGATCCACCGCTATCGCGAGCAGGCTCACTCCCACAGTTGTTTTGGTTTACCCATTCCCAAGGCGTTCGGCTTGAACCCTTCCGCTACTCGGCGCATCTTTATTACTTGTCGCAACAAGAATAAGGAACCGTCATGTTCGATATCAGCACGTTCCCCAAAGCCGATGCCGTCCGCAAGGCTGCGCACTTGAGTCAAGACGACTATAAGCGCCTCTACCGCCAATCCATCGAACACCCCACCGAGTTCTGGGCTGAACAGGCCACAAGGTTTCTCGACTGGAGCAAACCCTGGGACACCGTCCAGCGTTACAACCTGAAAACCGGCGAGGCCAGCTGGTTTGCCGGGGGCAAGTTGAATGTCAGTTACAACTGCATCGACCGCCATCTGGAAAAACGCGGCGACCAGACCGCCATTCTCTGGGAAGGCGACGACCCCGCTGAATCGGCGCAGATCACCTACACAAAACTCCATCACAACGTCTGCCGCCTGGCCAACGTGCTCAAAAGCCGTGGCGTGAAAAAAGGCGACCGCGTGTGCATCTACATGCCGATGATTCCCGAAGCCGCCTACGCCATGCTCGCCTGCACGCGGATTGGCGCGGTGCATTCGGTAATATTCGGTGGCTTCTCTTCTGACTCTGTACGCGACCGCATTCTCGATGCCGATTGCTGCACAGTGATCACCGCCGATGAAGGCGTGCGTGGCGGTAAATTCGTGCCGCTCAAGCAAAAGGTCGACGAGGCGCTGAAAAGCTGCCCGAACGTCAGCACGGTCATTGTCGTTGAGCGCACCCAAGGCGAGGTGGACTGGGTCGAGGGCCGTGACCTCTGGTATCACCAGGCGCTGCGCGACGTCAGCGACGATTGCCCGCCGGAACCGATGGACGCCGAAGACCCGCTGTTCATCCTCTACACCTCCGGCAGCACCGGCAAACCCAAAGGCGTGCTGCACACCACCGGCGGCTACCTGCTGCAAGCGGCGATGACCTTCAAATACGTGCTCGACTACCGCGACGACGAAGTCTTCTGGTGCACCGCCGACGTCGGCTGGGTCACCGGCCACAGCTATATCGTCTACGGCCCGCTGGCCAACGGCGCGACCACGCTGATCTTCGAAGGGGTACCAAGCTACCCGAGCAGTTCGCGCTTCTGGCAGGTCATCGATAAACATCACGTCAACATCTTCTACACCGCCCCGACTGCGCTGCGCTCGCTGATGCGTGAAGGCCCGGAACCGTTGAAGGAAACGTCGCGCGCAAGCCTGAGATTACTCGGCAGCGTCGGTGAGCCAATCAACCCGGAAGCCTGGGATTGGTACTTCAATGCCGTCGGCGAACAACGTTGCCCGATCGTCGACACCTGGTGGCAGACCGAAACCGGCGGCATCATGCTCAGCCCGCTGGTCAGCGCACAAAGGATCAAACCCGGCTGCGCCACACAACCGATGTTCGGCGTGCAACCGGTGTTGCTGGATGAGACGGGCAAGGAAATCAAAGGCGCCGGCAGCGGCGTGTTGGCAATCAAGTCCAGTTGGCCGGCACAGATCCGCAGTGTCTACGGCGATCCACAACGGATGGTCGACACTTACTTCAAGCCCTACCCCGGCTATTACTTCACCGGCGACGGCGCTCGGCGCGACGAGGACGGCGATTACTGGATCACCGGGCGCATCGATGACGTGATCAACGTGTCCGGGCACCGTATCGGCACCGCGGAAGTGGAAAGCGCGCTGGTGCTTCACGACAGCATCGCCGAGGCCGCCGTGGTCGGTTACCCCCATGACATCAAGGGCCAGGGCATCTACGCCTTCGTCACCCCCATGAACGGCACCGAACCTACTGACGAACTGAAGAAAGAACTGCTGGCTCACGTCAGCAAGGAAATCGGCAGCTTCGCCAAGCCGGACTTGATCCAGTGGGCGCCGGCCTTGCCGAAAACCCGCTCAGGCAAGATCATGCGGCGCATTCTGCGCAAGATCGCCTGCAACGAACTGGACAGCCTCGGTGATACCTCGACGCTGGCTGACCCAAGCGTGGTGCAAGGCCTGATCGACAAGCGTCTGAACCAGTAAGCCTCGCGCGGCCAGCAATGGCCGCGTTTTCTTTCTACAACTGAGTCGCCATGGAATTTATCCGCAGCCGCATCGAAACCCAGCTCATGAGCCTGACCGGTCTGTCCCTGGGCAAGCTCGACCTGGAAAATCCCAAGGGTGATCCCGGGCTGTTCGGTCCCGATTCGGTGAGCTGGCAAGTGCATGGCGACTTCAGCAGCATGCTGATCGGTGGCATCAGTGCATTGATGCTCCAGGCCTTGCATCCCTTGGCATTGGCTGGGGTTTGGGATCATTCGAATTTTCGCGAAGACATGATCGGTCGCCTGCGCCGCACCAGTCAGTTCATCTCCGGAACGACGTTCGGTTCGCGCAAGGACGCCGACTGGCTGATCGAGAAGGTCCGCACCATTCACTTGCAGGTGGTCGGCACCGCGCCGGATGGCCGGCCCTACGCTGCCAGCGATCCCGACCTGCTGACGTGGGTGCACGTGGCGGAGGTCAGCAACTTCCTGGCCGCGCATCTGCGGTATCGCAATCCGCACCTGTCCCCGCTTGATCAAGATCGTTACTACGGCGAAATCGCGATGATTGCCGAACGCCTGGGCGCCCGCGATGTGCCGCGCAACCGCAAGGAAATCGCGGATTACCTTGAACGGATCCGCCCGCAACTGCTGTGCGACGAACGCAGTCGCGAAGTGTTGCGACTACTGCTGAACGCTCCCGCCCCCAGTCGCTTGGCCAAACCGTTCGGCGGCTTGATGATGCAGGCCGGGATCGACCTGTTGCCAGACTGGGCCAGTGACATGCTCGACGTGCGCCAGAACCCGCTGCAACGCCAACTGATCCGGGCCAGCGTCAAGCGCAGTGCACCGATGCTGCGTTGGGCGATGCGAAATGGTTCGGTGCAGCGGGCCAAACGGCGCATGGGGCTACTCAGCTAAAGCTTCAAGCTTCAAGCTTCAAGCTTCAAGCTTCAAGCTTCAAGCTTCAAGCTTCAAGCTTCAAGCTTCAAGCTTGCGGCTTGCAGTTCAGTAACTGTTAAACTCCCGCGCCAAATTCCCTCCTGCAAGGCGCCCAGCATGTCTTCCTTGAATCAGGCGCTGCGCGCCGCCCTCGATCATCGCCAGGACCTGCTTGCCGAGCTGCATCAGCAAGGCACCGATTGTTATCGCCTGTTCCACGGCAGCCAGGAAGGTGCCGGTGGCCTGACCATTGATCGCTACGGCCCGCAATTGTTGGTGCAAAGCTTTCACCAGGCGCTGGAACGTGACGCGCTGCTGCAGCTGCACGAAGCGATTAATCAACACCTGGGCCTGGAAACGCTGTTGGTCTACAACGACCGCTCCCGGGGCAACTCGCGCATCGACCGCGAAGACACCGTCTACCGCGCCGACGATGCCGCGCTGCAGGATCTGGTCGGCCACGAATGGGGGCTCAATTACCGGGTTCGCGGACGTCATGCCGGCCAGGATCCGTTGCTGTTCCTAGATCTGCGCAACACCCGCGGCTGGGTCAAGCAAAACAGCCAGAACAAAAGCGTGCTCAACCTGTTCGCCTATACCTGCGGCGTGGGTTTGAGCGCTGCCGCCGGTGGCGCTCGCGAAGTGTGCAATCTGGATTTCGCCGAGGGCAACCTGGCGGTCGGTCGTGAAAACGGCCTGCTCAATCCGCAATTGCCGACAATGGAATTCATCCAGTCCGATTACTTCCCGGCGATCCGCCAACTGGCCGGGCTGCCCATCAGCCAACGGCGCGGGCAGAAACTGCCGAGTTACCTGCGTCTTGAGCAGCGTCAATACGACCTCGTACTGCTCGACCCGCCTGCCTGGGCCAAGAGTGCATTTGGCACCGTCGACCTGTTGCGTGACTATCAGAGCCTGCTCAAACCCGCCCTGCTGACGACCGCCGACAATGGCGTGCTGATCTGCTGCAACAACCTGGCAAAGGTCAGCATGGACGATTGGCGCGAACAGGTTTTGCGCTGCGCGGAAAAGGCTGGCCGGCCCGTACGTGAGTGGACAGTGATGAAGCCCGGCGGCGATTTCCCGTCGATGGATCAACAACCGCCGCTGAAAACCCTGATCCTGCAATTCTGAGAATCAGCAAAAAATCAGCTTAATCCTGGAAAGCAGGATGGCTTCGGAACCGGAAACGCGTGCCATACTCCAACGCACTCCGATTCAGACAGACGAAGCCACACATGCCCAAAGGATTGATTCGCGCTATCGGCGCTTTGTTGACTGCTCTGGCCCTTTATAGCCTGCTGGGGTTTCTGATTTTACCGGGCATCGCGCTGCGCATTGCCAATCAGCAACTGGCTCACTACGCCACGACGCCCGCCACGATTTCGCGGATCGAACTCAACCCCTTCAGCCTGGAAGTCACCCTTTGGGGCCTGGTCATCGGTGAGCCGGGCAAGGAACAGGTCGGCTTCGAACGCCTGTACGCCAATCTGCAGATCGACAGCCTGTGGACCAAGGCGCTGCACCTGTCCGATATCGAAATAGACAAGCCCAAGACCGAAATCCTCTTTGGCAAGGATGGCAAACTCAATCTGCTGGGCCTGTTCAAAATACCCGCCAGCGAACCGACCCCGGCAGACCCGAACGCCAAGCCGTTTCCGCTGCGCATCGAGCGCATCAAACTGGCAGGCGGCAATGTGCATTTTCAGGATTCACGCCCCAGTGAACCCATTGAATTTCTTTACGACAAGCTCGACTTCGAACTGAAGAACCTCAGCACCCTGCCCGAAGACAGTGCCAACATGACGTTGGTGGCCAACGGCCCGGGAGGTGGGCAGCTCGACTGGACCGGCAATTTCAGCCTGATCCCGATTACCTCCGAAGGTAAGCTGAAAATCACCGACGGCAAGATGAAATCCTTTTGGCCCTATGTCCGTGACGCTTTGCCGCTGGTGCTGGAAAACGGCGTCCTCAACCTGAGTACCGACTACAAACTCAACCTGTCCAAAGAAACCCAACTGCTACTGAGCAACGTTGCCGTCAGCGTCGCGCCCTTCGCCATCAAGGCCCCGGACGGTCGGCCGCTGGCGAGACTGGAGCGCCTGGACATCAGTGACACCACCGTCGACCTGGCCAAGCAACAAGTGGTGGTCGGCAAGATCCGCAGCAATAAACTGGAAACCTGGGCCGCGCTCGATGCCGATGGCCAACTTGACTGGCAAAAACTGTTCGCCAGCCAACCGTCCAAAGCGGCGGTGAAAGCCAACGCAGAACCGAAGAAAACGCCGGCGGCAGCCGATTCGCCAAAAGCCGAACCCGCGGCACCCGCCGCGCCAGGCAAACCGTGGCAAGTGCTGCTCAAAGACGTGCAACTGCGCAATTACCAGGTGCATCTGGCCGACCGCAAGGCACAACCTGCCGTGGCATTGGACGTCGGTCCGCTGAACCTGGACCTGCAAAATTTCGACAGCCTTAACGGCTCGCCTTTCAACCTCAAGCTCGACACCGGCGTGGGCAAGCAAGGCAAACTCACGGCCGACGGCGTGGTCAATCTGGCGCCGGTCAGCGCCAAGCTGAAGGTGCAGACCAAAGACATCGATCTGCGGGTCGCGCAGTCCTACATCAACCCGTTCATCCGCCTCGAACTGCGCAGCGGCATGCTCGGCAGTGACCTGGCTGTCGACCTCAAGAGCACCGAGCCGCTGGCGTTCAACGTCACCGGCCGCGCTCAGGTCGATCAACTGCATACCCTCGACACCCTGAAAACCCGCGATTTCCTCAAGTGGCAGCAACTGGTGCTCGAAGGCCTGAACTATCAGCACGGCGATAGCCTGTCGATCGACAAGGTCAACCTGTACCAGCCGTATGCGCGCTTCATGATCAACGATGACCGCACGACGAACATCGATGACCTGCTGATCCCGCAACCGGCTGATTCAGGCGTTGCCAAGGCGGCGGTGGCCAAACCCGTTAGCCAGGAAAAACCCCTGGGTATCCATATCGGCGGCGTGGCCATCAATGACGGTTCGGCAAACTTCGCCGACTTCAGCCTGACCCCCAACTTCGCCACTGCCGTGCAACAACTCAACGGGCAGATCGGCACCATCGACAGCCGCCAGGCCAAACCGGCCAGTGTCGATATCAATGGCAAGGTCGACCGCTATGCCCCCGTGACCATCAAGGGCTCGGTCAACCCGTTCGACCCGATGGCCAGCCTCGACATCGCCACCAGTTTCAAACGCGTGGAACTGACCACGTTGACGCCCTACTCCGGCAAGTTCGCCGGTTACCGCATCCGCAAGGGCCGGCTCAATCTCGACCTGCATTACATGATTACCAAAGGCCAGCTCAAAGCCGAAAACAAAGTGGTGGTCGAGCAGCTGCAACTGGGTGAAAAAGTCGACAGTCCGGACGCCGTCAGCCTGCCGTTGAAACTGGCAATTGCCTTGCTCAAGGATGTCGACGGCAAGATTTCCATTGAGCTGCCGGTGACCGGCGACCTGAACAACCCGCAGTTCAGCATCATGCCGATTGTCTGGCAGACCTTGCGCAACCTGATCGTCAAGGCCGCCGCCGCACCGTTCAAAATGATCGGCGGGCTTGTCAGTGGCGGCAGTTCCGAAGATCTGGGCAGTGTGTCGTTCGCTCCAGGTTCAAGCGATCTGAGCAAGGAGGCCGAAGCGGCACTGGTCAAACTGTCGCAAGCCTTGAAGGAACGTCCGGCCCTGCGTCTGGAAATTGAAGGCACTGCCGCTGCCAGCAGCGACGGTCCGCTGATTGCCGAGCAACGGCTTGAGCGCGAATACCAATACAACTACTACAAAATGCTCCAGCGTCGCGGCGACAAGGTTCCGGCCCAGGCGTCGTTGGTCGAAGTGCCGGACAGCGAGAAAGGCCCGTTGCTGGAAGGGATCTACCGCATACGCCTGAAGACCCAGCCGCCCGCCGAATGGAAGGACCTGGGCAAGGAAGAACGCACCGCCAAAATGCGCGCCGAGGTGATCAAGTTCTGGAGTACCAACGATGTGCTGCTGCGACAACTCGGTCAGGAACGCGCCAGCAGCATCAAGGACTTCCTGGTCGACAAGACGCAGATGGCCGATGACCGTGTCTACTTCGTCGACGCCAACCTTGGCGAGGCGCAAAGTGATGGTCGTGTAGTGACGCCTATGCACCTGGATGCCGAATGATGATCAGACGATTGCTGATGGGCCTGAGCGTAACCTTGGCACTGGCGGCCAGCCAGGCCTGGGCGACTGACACGTTGCGCTGCGGCAGTCAGTTGGTCAGCGTGGGGGACAGGTCCAGCGAAGTGCTGCAAAAGTGCGGTGAGCCCATTGCCCGCGACTTGCTGGGCTACAAGCGCAGCGCCAACCGGCGCGAAGAGTTTCAGGTCGAGGAATGGACCTACGGCCCTAACAGCGGGATGTATCAATACCTGCGGTTTGAAGGCAACCGGCTGAAACAGATCACCAGCAAACGCGGAAACTGAAGACACCACAACCCTATGTGGGAGCGGGCTTGCTCGCGAAAGCGGTGTGTCAGCCAACATAAATACTGAATGCCATACCGCCATCGCGAGCAAGCCCGCTCCCACACTGTTTTGCGGCGCCCACAATAGAACAGGCCCCCGACACGAATGTCGGAGGCCTGTAATGACCACATCCTTGTGGCCTTCGCATGAACTCTTCAGATGCAACAGGCGTATTACTCAGCCCACCTGCTGCGCCTTCTCCCGGTTCAGGCGAGAAGTCGTGCCTTACTCGGCTTTCAGGCCGTCAGCGGAGACCGCTTTGACGCCTTTGATTTTCTTGGTGATCGCTACAGCGGTAGCTTTTTGAGCGTCAGTCACTGCAACGGTGGAGGACAGCGATACAACACCTTTGTTGGTTTCAACTTTGATGTCGGTGCCAGGAATGCCTTTTTCGGTTACCAGGTCGCTTTTGACTTTGGTGGTGATCCAGGTATCGGAAGTAGCTTCCTTGGCCTTGGTCACTTCACCCGCCGCCAGAGTCATCGGGGCTTGGGTGGTAGTGGTTTGTGCAAATGCTGCGTTGGCCATGGTCAGGGTCAGCGCGGTTGCAGCAGCGGCAGCGATAGCGAACTTCTTCATACGAGTAACTCCTGTTTTTCTATAAAGTCTGCTGTGTGTCTTATTCAGCAGGGTTGCTGTGTATGTTGCGAACGGTGTGCCAACTTTGAGACAGCCAATAAGTCTATATAAATCAGTAACTTAGGAAATCACTTGATTTTCGGATTCATGCAAAATGCATGACTTGGTAATTCTCTACATGCAAGTTGCGGGTTTTTGCCTTGGGCCTAAGGCCATGAATTGTCGGGGATTTTTTTGTTTTAGGAATTCGCGGGCGCTGTTCCAGCAGAAAGCCCCGCTTTTCAGGGCTAATGCGGTTCACTTAAGAAAGTTATGGGGTTGGGGTTGGGGTTGGGGACATATCCGTTTTTTTGGTGACGGCGGCTATTGGTTCCGCCCTGACGGCGGGTTACTTGGAAAAGCGCCAAGTAACCAAGCGCCAGCGCCCCTGACGTACGGTGCCTCGCTGTGGCTCGGCATTCCCTCACTCCGGTCCTGCTCCGTGGGCCCGCCGCCATCGGCCATCCATGGCCGGGGGCGGCTAACCCGGCATCCATGCCGGGTTGCCCACTACGCAGAACCTGCGTTCGGCCTTCCGACGCGGCAGATCTAGATCAAGATCAAAAGCGGAAGGCGAGCTAACGCTCGACCTGATGAGTGGTGAGGAGCAAAAGCATTGCGCCGGCCTGCTCTGCTTTATGTGGGAGTGAGCCTGCTCGCGATGCTGTTGCTGTTGCTGTTGATCGTTCCCACGCTCTGCGTGGGAATGCCGCCGGGGACGCTCTGCGTTCCGCTGTCGACACCAGGCTTGAGTCTTGCGCAAGGGTGACGCGGAGCGTCACGGGATGCATTCCCACGCGGAGCATGGGAACGATCACAGATAAGCTGTGCGCCGGTCTGCTTTATGTGAGTGAGCCTGCTCGCGATCCTGGTGCTGGTGCTGTTGCTGTTGCTGTTGCTGTTGCCGTTGATCGTTCCCATGCTCCGCGTGGGAATGCCGCCAGGGACGCTCTGCGTTCCGCTGTCGACACCAGGCTCGAGTCTTGCGCAAGAGTGACGCAGAGCGTCACGGGATGCATTCCCACGCGGAGCATGGGAACGATCATGAAAGGCCGTGAATTGTCGGGGGCTTTCTTGATATCGCAATAAATGTTCAAACCCAAGCAAAAAAAATACCCCGCCAGATAGGCGGGGTACTGGTTAAATCAGCCGAGTATCAGACTCCCGGGCAACCGGTCGTTGTGTAGTCTTTCGAACCCGTGAACCCGCATGTCCATGCACCTGCCGCAGATCTGGTCAGTGTGATGGTCTGGCCTAACACTGGCGCAGGCGCGTTGAGCAACTTGCACGTAATTGTGCCTTTGCCATCGGCCACCGTACCCGCTGCGGTCAGCGTGCAGTTTTGAGTTGCAGCTATGCCACCGTTAACACTGGTAATGTCAGGATTTGCGGCACCACCGTTAATCACATCCTCGAAAGGGACCTTCAATGCCGAGATTTCGGCGATACCTGCTGTTACCTTGGCCCTAGCCTGGTATTTGGAATACTGCGGCAACGCAAACGTCGCCAGAATCCCGATGATCGCCACCACGATCAGCAGCTCGATCAGGGTAAAACCTTTTTGAGTGTTCATAGACAAGCTCCACGCATGAGTCGAAATCTCATGACCTGAATTAGCCCCAGCACAGCCCGTGCCAAGCGCCACGCCCCATGCCAGCAGGGCGCACGCGCCATAAACAGCCCTTCCCTACCCCCAGTAACCGCACTATCTGACACTTTTTGTCACCTGATGCCCGCCGTTTGGCTCAGCTCGTTGACTAGGCTATAAGTCATGAACTGTCTGCGTCCGGTATCCCCATGAATGACATCGCCCTTAGCGGTCTGGCCAAGCAATTGGTCCTGGCCGAGCTGCTCACTGAACAAAGCGCGCAACAGGCGTATCAGCAAGCTCAACGCAGCAAAATCTCACTGGTCAATTACCTGGTGCAGAACAAACTGGTGAAGAGCCAGCAGATTGCCGAAATCGCCTGCGAGCACTTTGGCATGGCGCTGCTCG
This sequence comes from Pseudomonas sp. DR48, assembly GCF_019823085.1. Taxonomy (NCBI): domain Bacteria; kingdom Pseudomonadati; phylum Pseudomonadota; class Gammaproteobacteria; order Pseudomonadales; family Pseudomonadaceae; genus Pseudomonas; species Pseudomonas sp. DR48. The sequence goes on from NZ_CP081946.1 coordinate 922,311, forward strand.
ACCTCAACTACCTGGACAAGGAAACCCAGCCACGAGGGCTGGTGAGCGAAAAGCTGGTTCGTCAGCACCACGTCCTGCCTCTTTGGCGACGCGGCAACAAATTGTTTGTCGGCGTTTCCGACCCGACCAACCATCAAGCCATCAACGACATCCAGTTCAGTACCGGGTTAACCACCGAAGCCATCCTGGTGGAGGACGACAAGCTCGTCGACGCCATCGAAAAATTCTTCGACAGCCATTCCACCGGCCTTGAGGACATGGCAGATGTCGACCTTGATGGTGTGGACACCGAGTCAGTCGATGACAACAGAAGGGACGCCATCGCAGGTCAGGATGCCGATGACGCTCCGGTGGTGCGCTTCGTTCACAAGATGCTGCTCGACGCGATCAAAAGCGGCTCTTCCGATTTGCATTTCGAGCCCTACGAAAAATCCTACCGTGTGCGGATGCGCACCGACGGCATGCTGCGTGAAGTCGCCAAGCCGCCGATCCAATTGGCCAATCGTATTGCGGCGCGGTTGAAAGTCATGGCCAGCCTCGACATCTCCGAGCGGCGCAAACCTCAGGACGGGCGGATCAAGATGCGCTTGTCCAAGACCAAGTCCATCGACTTCCGGGTCAATACCCTGCCGACCCTGTGGGGCGAAAAGGTGGTGATCCGGATCCTCGACCCGTCCAGCGCACAAATGGGCATCGACGCCCTCGGCTATGAACCCGAGCAGAAAGACCTGTACATGGCCGCGCTGAAACAGCCACAAGGGATGATCCTGGTCACCGGCCCCACCGGTTCGGGCAAAACGGTATCGCTCTACACCGGCTTGAATATCCTCAACACCGTGGACATCAACATTTCCACCGCTGAAGACCCGGTAGAGATCAACATGGAGGGCATCAACCAGGTCAACGTCAATCCCAAGCAAGGGCTGGATTTCGCTCAGGCCCTGCGTTCGTTTCTGCGTCAGGACCCGGACGTCATCATGGTCGGCGAGATCCGCGACCTCGAAACGGCTGAAATCGCCATCAAGGCCGCCCAGACCGGGCACATGGTGCTTTCCACCCTGCACACCAACAGCGCCGCCGAAACCCTGACCCGCTTGCACAACATGGGCATTCAGGGTTTCAACATCGCCACCTCGGTCACCCTGATCATTGCTCAGCGACTGGCGCGCAAACTGTGCAGCCATTGCAAGAAACCCATCGAGATTCCCCGTGAGGCGTTACTCAAGGAAGGTTTCCCCGAGGAACGCATCGGCTCGTTCACGATCTATGAGCCGGTCGGTTGCGACCAGTGCAACGGCGGCTACAAAGGTCGGGTGGGGATTTACGAAGTGGTGAAGAACACCCCGGATCTGCAACGCCTGATCATGGCCGAAGGCAACTCGCTGGAAATCGACATCCAGATGCGCAAGGACGGATTCAACGACCTGCGCACTTCCGGCCTGATCAAGGCCATGCAAGGCGTCACCAGTCTTGAAGAAATCAATCGGGTCACCAAGGACTGAACATGGCGGTCAAAGCAGCAAAAATCAGCGTCTACGCCTGGGAGGGCACGGACAGGAAAGGCACCCGGATGACCGGCGAGTTAAGCGGTCAGAACCCCGCATTGATCAAGGCACAGTTGCGCAAGCAGGGCATCAATCCGGGAAAGGTGCGCAAGAAATCAGCCTCGATCTTCAGTTTTGGCAACCGTATCAAGGCTCAGGAAATCGCCCTGTTTACCCGGCAGATGGCGACCATGATGAAAGCCGGTGTGCCGCTGTTGCAGTCGTTCGACATCATTGGTGAAGGTTTCGATAACCCGGCCATGCGCAAACTGGTGGACGAGGTGAAACAGGAAGTCGCAGCCGGTAATAGCTTCGCGGCATCCTTGCGTAAAAAGCCGCAGTATTTCGACGAACTCTACTGCAACCTGGTCGACGCCGGAGAGCAGGCGGGCGCCCTGGACACCCTGCTGGAGCGGGTGGCGACCTATAAGGAAAAGAGCGAAAGCCTCAAGGCCAAGATCAAGAAAGCCATGACCTATCCGCTGGCGGTGGTGTTTGTGGCGATCATCGTCACCGGCATTCTGCTGGTCAAGGTGGTGCCGCAGTTCGAATCCGTGTTCAAAGGTTTTGGCGCCGAGCTGCCGGCCTTCACGGTCATGGTCATCAGGCTGTCGGAGTTCATGCAAGCGTGGTGGTGGGCGATGCTCGGCGTGCTGGTCGCGACCGCATTCGGTGTGCGCCGCGCCTTCAAGACGTCCGAGGCCTTTCGGGACAAAATGGACACCTGGTTGCTGAAGCTGCCATTGATTGGCACGCTCATGTACAAGTCTGCCGTGGCCCGCTACGCCCGCACGCTGTCGACCACCTTCGCCGCTGGCGTGCCGCTGGTCGAGGCTCTGGAATCAGTGGCTGGCGCCACCGGCAACATCGTGTTCAAGCGAGCGGTCCTGCGGATCAAACAGGACGTGTCGACCGGCATGCAGTTGAATTTTTCCATGCGCACCTCCGGTATTTTTCCCAGCATGGCCATTCAGCTGACAGCGATTGGCGAAGAATCCGGTGCACTCGACGACATGCTGGACAAGGTCGCGAGCTTCTATGAGGACGAAGTGGACAACATGGTCGACAACCTGACCAGCCTGATGGAACCGTTCATCATGGTGGTGCTGGGTGTGGTCGTCGGTGGCCTGGTCGTCGCGATGTACCTGCCCATCTTCCAACTCGGCGCGGCGATCTGACATGCCCTTGAACGACATTCTGACCTTCTACCCGCTGGTGTTCGTGGTGATCGCATTGGCAGTTGGCCTGCTGGTGGGCAGCTTCCTCAATGTGCTGGTCTGGCGCCTGCCGAAAATGCTCGACCGCGAATGGCGGTTGCAAGCCCGTGATGTGCTGGGCGTGCCGCAGGAAGCCCCCGGCCCGACCTACAACCTTATGCTGCCGCATTCCCAATGCCCGCATTGCAACCACCGCATTCGCGCGTGGGAAAACATTCCGCTGCTCAGTTATGTTTTTTTGCGGGGGCGATGCTCAAGCTGTGCCGCTCCGATCAGCAAGCGCTATCCGCTGACCGAACTGGCCTGCGGCCTGCTTTCGGCGTTTATCGCCTGGCATTTCGGTTTCGGCTGGCAAGCCTGCCTGCTGATGGTGCTGACCTGGGGCTTGCTGGCGATGAGCCTGATCGATGCCGAGCACCAACTGCTGCCGGATGTGCTGGTGCTGCCGCTGCTGTGGCTGGGATTGATCGTCAACAGCTTCGGGCTGTTCGTGTCCTTGCATGAAGCCTTGTGGGGCGCGGTGGCCGGTTATCTGACGTTGTGGTTGGTGTTCTGGCTGTTCAAACTGATCACCGGCAAGGACGGCATCGGCCAAGGCGATTTCAAGTTACTGGCGATGCTCGGGGCCTGGGGCGGCTGGCAGATGTTGCCGTTGACGCTCCTGCTGTCATCACTGGTCGGGGCCGTTATCGGGGTGATTCTGCTGCGTTTGCGCCAGGCGAAAACCTCGACACCGATACCCTTCGGCCCCTTTCTGGCGATTGCCGGCTGGATTGCCTTGCTCTGGGGTGGTCAAATAACCGACTTCTATTGGCAGTTTGTCGGTTTGAAATGAATACCCCTGTGGAAAAACCCTGGATTCTTGGCTTGACCGGCGGCATCGGCAGCGGCAAAAGCGCGGCGGCCCAGCACTTCATCGACCTGGGCGTGCACGTTGTCGACGCCGACCACGCGGCACGCTGGGTGGTGGAACCGGGTCGCCCGGCGTTGGCCAGCATCGCTGAACATTTCGGCCCCGGCGTGTTGCAAGCCGACGGACAACTGGATCGCGCGGCGCTGCGCAAACTGATCTTCGAGGTGCCCGAGGAACGCCGTTGGCTTGAAGCGTTGCTGCATCCGCTGATCGCCAAGGAAATCGCCGATCATCTGGCCAAGGCACAATCGCCTTACGCGATTCTGGTCTCGCCGTTGCTGATCGAGTCCGGGCAGTCCGCCATGACCCAAAGGGTCCTGGTGATCGATGCACCGGAACAGCTACAGATCGAACGCACCCTGCAGCGCGACCATACGAACGAGCAACAGGTCCAGGCGATCCTCAAGGCCCAGTCCAGCCGCCAGGACCGCGTGAGCCATGCCGACGATGTGGTGGTCAACGACCGCGACCTCGCCTGGCTGCACAGCGAGGTCGAACGCCTGCATCACTTTTACCTTACTTTGCGTGGAGGCCAGTCATGAGCCAGACCCCAACCGTCAATTGCCCAACCTGTGGCGCACCTGTTGAATGGGTCGCCAGCAACGTCAATCGGCCGTTCTGCTCGGATCGCTGCAAGCTGATCGACCTCGGCGCCTGGGCGTCGGAAGAACACAAGATTCCGGTCGCCCCGGATGCCGAGGATGAAATGTTTTCCGGGGATTTCGACCCGCGTCACTGATGACTCAAGGTCGCATAAATCCGTACTCCTGGCTGTCATCGAGGTTTTCCGCCAGAAAACTCAACTCATCGGCCAGGTCTTCTAGACTGCGCACTGCCTTGCTCTGCTGCACCACCGCACTGAGCAAGGCGCGCAGGCTCAGCCCCGGATCGAACCCCACTTCCTGCGCCGCATCCAGACTTTGACGCACCTCTTGCCTTGCCCATTCGTAGACACTCATTTCAATGCTCCTGAAGGTTTCGCAGAGCATGAAAGCAGCAGCGTCTTATGGATTTGATGTGGGTCAAGACTTGGGATCGTCGTCTTTCCAGGGCGCCGAGAGATAGCGGGTGCGATTGAACGTCTCCAGCCATTCCGGACTGAACACCACCAGCGCGCTGACGATCATTCCGTTGATAAACGCTTCCGGAAAAATCAGCAGCCACAGATAGCCGACAAAATCTTCGAGCCAGTAAGGCATGGCAAAACGTTCGTCAAACCATAGCAACGTGAGCGCCAGCAGAAGACACAGCAGCGCCGATAACGCTGCCGCAAAGAAACCGGAAACGAAGATATACACAAAGGGATTTCGCGGCTGCGCTCGCTCCACGAGAATCGCACAGCACTCAGTGACCAGAACCGGCAGCAATATGAACAGAGCGCCATTGACCCCTAAAGCCGCGAGGTCCTGACGCCCGAGCATCACCAGCCCGGTTTGCGCAACCAAACCACCGATGATCGCCAGCGGCCAATCCAGCAGCAAGGTCACCGCTGTCATGCCGATGAAGTGGTAAGACACGCCCGTGTCGAAATCACGGCGTACCAGCCACAGCATAAACAGGGCGAACACCGTACCGAACAGCAAATGCTGACGGCGGCTGTCACTGAACAGCTCAACCCAGGGCGCACGGCAGATGGCCCAGAGCAGCACGGGCACATATATCAACCAGCCCACCGTCAGGCTTTGCGGTGACAGCAGCTCGGCACCGATCATGGCCGCGCCTTCTCCAGCGCCTGGGCCCACAAAGGCAGACGACTGATCAGCAACACAGGCCAATATTTCACGTTCATCCCCTTGTTGAATCGTGTGCTTTATGGCCCTCAGTCTACACCGCCCTCTCTGGCTGCCCAGTCACGCCCTTTACCGGTAAACGCTTTGTGCTTTTCGCAGGATCATTGCGCTCATCCGCCGAGCGCAATGATCGCGGTGATTAAAATGGCCCCGGTGACCGCCATTGCCACACCACCTTGCCACGGTGTTGCGCCGGCGTACTTGGCGAGTATCCAGCCGGCGATGAACAGCACCGCAAGGCCGACGAGATTAGACACGCGCACGGCGAGCGCAGTCTCCTCAAGCAGGAGAAACGGCACCACCAGCGGAAATGTCGCGAGCACTACCAACAGGAAAACGCCGACAGCGCCCTTGAAATCATCCAGGCCGAGGCGCGGCGGCAAGGGCATGGCTGAATGGTTGACCATACTGCAGCGCAGTGACTCCAGCTCATCGGTGCCGACCACCGACGCGAAACGCGGTGGCAATGCCTCAGCAATCAGCGCTTGCCCGGCGGCGGCGTCGGCCGCGCCATATAGACGTGTGAGTAACGTAAGGTTGCGTGTGCGCTCGATCAGCGTTCGCAATAAATACATCACGGCGTCCGCGAGTCCCCAGGCGAGATTACAACCCAGCGCGGCGATCATCATCGTACGTTCCGCCTCCTCGCCAGCCGTCGCCACGCTGATTGTTCCAGTGAAGGTCATTGCCATGAGCAGGCCGAAGATGACTTCCGTGACTCGATCGACCGGATCAAGTACACGAGCCCGCTTTGGCTTTCCAGTGCTTTGCATGCACTCACCCTCCCCCTGGCTGCGTCAGGGATGCCTGTTGCCTAAATCACGAATCCCAGGACCGGTTAAGCCTGGTAACTCGCAACCACTTGCTCAAGGTTTAAAAACATTCGTGTCTGACTCAGCTCTGCCAAGGGCGAATGCATCATCATGGCCGATACAGTGGGGTTCATGCCGACCAGCAACAGTGTCACGCCTTGATCGTACATTCGGCGCTCAGCTTCTATGAGCATTTTGAGCGCGGTGTATTCCAGATCGAATACACCCGTGAAATCGATAGCCACGACGCGTGGTTTCGCCTCGACGATCAATGCCTGCAACTTTTGTCCGACTCTCTCGGCATTAGCGAAGAAAATCCGGCCTTCGGGGCGCAGTAAAAGCAAATCGCAGAATTGCTCATCGAGGGGATTAGCGTCGCTCCTGGGGCGAAAGATGTTGGTTCCTGGCTTGCGAACCATGACATAGACCGGCGGGTCGGAACCCTGATGAGCCAAGGCCAGAAGTGACACGATTATTGCGACGACGATGCCTTGCAATGTTCCAAGGATCATGACTCCTAACGTTGCGACAACTGCCCAAATAAACTCTGTACGGCGGACCTTGAGAATCTCTTGAAACTCGGAAGGCTGAATAAGCCCGACTGAATAGACGATGACCACGGCAGCCAACGTGGCATTGGGCATCAAGCCGATATAGGGGGCCAACAACAGGCAGGTACCGAATGCCAAAATGGCTGTTATCAATCCCGCCAACTGAGTGTTAGCCCCGGCCAGCCGATTGATCGCCGTCTGCGTCGTTCCCCCTCCGGCGGTCATGGCGCCGAGGAAAGCTCCCCCGATGTTGGCCATGCCGCTCACGATCAATTCCCGGTTTGCTTGAGGCGAAGGTTCATCATTGCGACTGAAAGCACGCCCCGCAGCAATGGTTTCGGTAAAACTCATCAGCGCGATGCCCGCCGCAGAAGGCCAGAGTTGCGTCATCAGCCCCCACGCGGGCAATGTCACGGCGGGTAAACCTGTTGGAACATGACCGACAACCGAAACACCATAGTGATCCAGACCCAACAAGCTCACCCCGGCAATCCCGATGGCTACCGCTGCCAATGGCGCAGGTATGGCAGGAGTAAAGCGCTTCATGCTGATCAGGATAAGCACCATGAGCGCTCCGACGGCGACAGTCGGTAACGACGCATCAGGGATGCCCTGCAACGTGACCAACACGTTATGGAAGAAGCCGCCCTTCTCGATATGAATGCCGATGAGTTTGGGAATCTGATCGAGCACTATGACGACGCCGATTCCTGCCTTGAATCCAACCAGTACGGGCTCGGAGATAAAACTGGCGACAAAGCCCATGCGCAAGATCCCCGCCAGGATGAGGAATCCCCCTACCAGCAGGGTCAATGTGGCTGATGCCGTCATCAAGTCTGCGCCGGAGGCCCCAACCTGCGCGAGTGCCGAGCCAGCAAGGATGGCGAGTGTCGTAGTCGTACTGAAACTGAGCGGCCGCGACGATCCGAGCAGGGCATAAATCAGCGTCGGCACCATGACCGTATACAGCCCGACCTGCACCGGCAGACCCGCAATGGTGGCGTACGCCAACGCTTTGGGTATGACCACCGCCGCAGCGGTCAGACCTGCAACCGTATCGCCTTTGAGCCAGGCCTGCCGATAGTTGCTCACCCATTCCGGTACTGGCATACGCGAGCGGCTGTCCGAATGCGCAAGCGCAACTTGAGACGGCTCAATCCGTTGGGGTTCATTCGGTCCAGAGGGGCGCTGGCTCATTGAATACTCCCGAGCGAAATTGCATTCAGCAACTCATCCCTGCAAAGACAGTATGGAAATGCGGCGGACGTCGTGATTTGCGTTAAATCAACTACTCTTCGCGCGGGTAGTTCCCGAGCCGCTTTACATCAAGTATCTGGCTATAAGCATTGATCAATTTGAATCCGATTCGAAATATCGCCTGTGTATCAGCCAGATGATTTCACTTCGTTTTCGAAACCCACCTGCTCATCGATTCGTCTTGTCCGCGCTGTGGCAAGTAATGTTTTTCGCTGTAACGGGTTGCCCGGCTGTCCCGTTGCGTACAGTTGATATTTGTCAGAAATGCCACCTTCTACGGGTGTTAGCTTTTTAATAAGAAATGGCTACTTTATAAGAAATGCCTACGTATCCATTCATATAACCTAAACGGGCATGGGAGGGGCGCAGGCGTGAATATCAAGAATGCCAGACAGCCTGCCGGCTTTTCATTTGCCCTTGTCTTTGGGGCTTTGAGCTTGCTTTACGGCTGCGGCAAGGAACCGGTTTCACCGGCACGCAAGCCGCCTGAAGTAACGGTCATGACGGTGACCACCAGCAACACGCCAGTGACCTTCGAATTCGTCGCCCAGACCCAGAGCTCCCGCGAGGTGGAAATCCGTGCTCGCGTGGCCGGATTCCTGGATAAGCGGCTGTACACCGAAGGCGATCTGGTGAAGGCCGGGCAGACGCTGTTCCAGATGGACCGTAAACCCTTTGAGGCCGCGTTGGTGTCGGCTCAGGGGCAACTGGCGCAGCAACAGGCCCGTTGGGAAGTGGCCAAGTCGACGCTGGCTCGAGTCCGCCCACTGGCGGCGCAGAATGCGGTCAGCAAGATGGACCTGGACAATGCCGTCGGCAACGAGCGTGAGACCCGTGCCGCGGTATTGGCCGCAGAGGGTAATGTACGCACCGAGCAGTTGAACCTCAGTTACACCACCATCACTTCTCCCCTCACCGGGCTTTCAAGCTATGCCAAAAAACAGGAAGGCAGTTATGTGACGCCGGGTGAGTCGGGGCTGCTGACGTCCGTGTCACAGATGGACCCGATGTACGTCAACTTCAGCCTCTCGGAAAACGAAACCCTGAAGTACCGCGACGAGATCGCTGCCGGTCATCTTGTTTTCCCGCCACGCAGTGAGTTTGTCGTTGAAGTGGTCCTGGCCGACGGCACCGTGGTGCCCAACACCGGCAAGGTGAATTTCCTCGCGCCTTCCTACAGCCAGGGCACCGGCACCTTCCTGGTTCGGGCAGTGCTCGCCAACCCGAGTGGCCAGCTCCGTCCCGGTCAGTTTGTAAGGGCCCTGGCCAAAGGCGCCTCCCGGCCCAACGCCATTCTTGTGCCGCAAAAGGCAGTACTGGAAGGCGCCAAGAGCCACTTCGTCTGGGTCCTCAATGCCGAAGGCAAACCCGAGCAACGGGTGGTCGAAGTGGGTGACTGGCAAGGTGACAACTGGTTCATCAACAAAGGCCTGCGGGCCGGCGAGCGCATCGTCGTCGATGGCGCGATCCGGGTCACGCCGGGCGGACCATTGAATATCGTCGATACCCCTGGCGCCGCAGCCACGGGCGCAGCCAATGAGCAACCGGTAAAAGCCAATGGCGGGGAACGCCAATGAGCATTTCCCACTATTGCATCGACCGGCCGATTTTCGCCTCGGTGATCTCCATCATCATCACCCTGGCCGGTGCAGTGGCCATGCTCAAACTCCCCGTTGCGCAATACCCGGACATCACCCCGCCGCAGATTACGGTGGCCGCGACGTACCCCGGCGCCGATGCACAGGTCGTGGCCAATAACGTCGCCGCGCCCATCGAGCAGCAGGTCAACGGCGCCGACAACATGATCTACATGAACTCGTCGAGTTCGGCGACGGGCAACATGACCCTCAACGTTTTCTTCGAGACCGGCACCGATCCGTCGCTGGCCCAGGTCGACGTTCAGAACCGGGTCAATCTGGCCTTGCCGCAATTGCCCTCCGCCGTGCAGAGCCAGGGCATCCAGGTGCAGAAGAAATCCTCGGCGTTCATGATGGTGCTTGCCGTGTATTCCGCTGGCGAACGCTACGACAGCACCTACGTCGCCAACTACGCCAACCTGTATATCCTCGATGCGATCAAACGGATTCCGGGGGCGAACCAGGCCAGCATCTTCGGCACGCCCGACTATGCCATGCGGATCTGGCTCAAGCCTGACCGCATGGCCCAACTGGGCATCACCGCCGCCGACGTACAGAGATCCGTAGCCAATCAGAACCAGCAGTTCGCCGTGGGCCGGGTCGGTCAGTCGCCAACGGGGCAACCTGTCGAGCAGTCTTTTGCGGTGACGACCAAGGGACGTCTGACCGAACCTTCGGAATTCGAGAACATTATCTTGCGCGCCAGCAACGACGGCGCCGCCATCGTTCGACTCAAGGACGTTGGACGCGCCGAGCTGGGGCAAAAAGACTATTCCCTGCGCAGCACCTATCAGGGCCGGCCCGCGACATTGATTGCCGTGTATCAGCAACCCGGCGCCAACGCCCTCGACGTTTCTGCTGCGGTGACCAAGACCTTGTCCGATATGAAGGCCACGTTTCCCGAGGGCATCGAATACAAGATCGTGATGGACACCACGGCCTTTACCCGCGCTTCGATTTCCGAGGTGATCCACACCTTCTTCGAAGCGTTGGTGCTGGTGGTCATCGTGGTTTACATCTTCCTGCAAAGCCTGCGTGCCACGCTCATTCCGGTGCTGGCGGTGCCGGTATCGATTGTCGGCACATTCATCGGCATGTCCGCCCTCGGATTTTCGGTGAATATGCTGACGCTGTTCGGCATGGTGCTGGCGATCGGTATCGTGGTGGACGATGCGATCGTGGTGATCGAAAACGTCGAACGCAACATGCATGTGCACAAGATGACGCCCAAGGACGCGGCGAAACGGGCGATGGATGAAGTGGCAGGTCCCGTGGTGGCCATCGTGCTGGTGCTGTGCGCGGTGTTCATTCCGGTGGCCTTCATGGGCGGTATCACCGGTCAGCTGTACAAACAGTTCGCGATCACCATCGCCATTTCCGTGGTGATTTCCGGCCTGGTCGCCTTGACCCTCTCCCCCGCCCTGGCCGCCTTGCTACTCAAACCTCAGCACGGCGACAAGAACGCATTTTTCCGCTGGTTCGAACGCAACTTCGAGCGCATGACCGAGGGCTACTCACGCTCGGTGGCCTTCATGATCAAGCGCTTCGTGCTGGCGTTGCTGCTCTTCGCCGGGATGATCGTGCTGATCCTGTTGATTGGGCAGCGCATTCCCAGTGCGTTCCTGCCACCGGAAGATCAGGGCTACTTGCTTGGCGCGGTGATCATGCCCGACGCCGCCAGCCTCGATCGCACCGGTGAGGTGGGCAAAGTAGCCAGTGACTTCTTCATGAACGACGAAGCCGTCGAAGGCGTCGCGATCGTTAACGGCTACAGCCTGCTCGACGGCCAGAACAAGAACAACGCCGGTGCGTTTTTCGTCGGTTTCAAGGATTTCGAAGGACGCTACAAAGACTCCGATACCATCAAGGCACAAAGCGCCCCGGCGGTGATTCAGAAAGCCGCGCGGGCGTTTTCCACGGTTCAGGGCGGGATCATTCTGCCGGTCAACCCACCGTCGATTCCTGGCCTCGGTACGACCGGCGGGATGGAGGTCTGGGTTCAGAGCAAGGGTGACGCCAGCATCGATCAACTGGCGGAAATGGTCGCTAATCTGGTGGCGAAGGCCAAGGAGCGGCCGGAACTGGGCGCTATCACCTCCACCTTCAACGTGTTTTCCCGCCAACTGATGGTCGACGTCGACCGGGAAAAAGCGGAAACCCTGGGGGTGCCGGTCGAAGATGTCTACAGCGCCATGCAGACCATGTTCGGCTCGCTGTACGTTTCGCAATTCAACAAGTTCAGTCGGCTGTGGCAGGTGATTTTGCAGGCCGAACCGGCATATCGCTTGAAGGCCGAGGACCTGCGCGAGATCTACGTGCGCAGCAAAAACCATGACATGGTGCCGCTCAAAGCCTTGCTGACCACCCGTTACGTTACCGGCCCCGACCTGCTGACCCGTTTCAATAACTTCCCGGCGGTCAAACTCACGGCGAACCCGGCGCCCGGCTACAGCTCCGGCCAGGCGCTCAATGCCCTGGAAGAAATCAGCGCGCAAATCATGACCAACGACTACGCGCTGGCCTTGAGCGGCGAGGCGTTCGAAGAGAAAAAGAGCGGCGGTGCCTCCTCCCAGGTGTTCATTTTTGGCCTGGTGATGGTGTTCCTGATTCTCGCGGCGCAATACGAAAAATGGTCGCTGCCGGTGGGGGTGCTGCTGGCGGTGCCATTTGCATTGTTCGGCGCGCTGCTCGCCGTCCTGATTCGAGGCTTGAGCAACGACGTCTACTTCCAGATCGGCTTGACCATGCTGGTGGCGCTGGCGGCGAAGAACGCCATTTTGATTTTCGAGTTTGCGGTGCTCAACCGGGAAACCGGCATGTCGGCCTACGATGCCGCCATGACCGCCGCAAGGGAACGGCTGCGCCCTATCGTGATGACGTCCCTGGCGTTCATCCTCGGCTGCGTTCCGCTGGCCATTGCTGTGGGTGCTTCGGAGAACAGTCGTCACTCCATCGGGACCGGGGTGATTGGCGGCATGCTGGCGGCGACGGTGATTGCGATCTTCTTCATCCCTCTCTTCTATTACCTGATTGAAAGAATGTTCGGGGAAAAGGACGCCGAGCAAAAGACTGTCAGGCCGGCTGCACCGCCGCAGGCTGCGCAGATTCCCGATGGTGCGGCGCAAAACAGACATGAGGGGGATTGAGATGCGCAAGCCCACCGTCCCTCTGCTGCTGTATTTGTGCCTCGCGGGTTGCATGGTGGGGCCTGACTATCAGCCGCCGAAAATCGACACCCCCGCGGCGTACCGTTACGCGGACAAGGAAGCAAAGAATTTGTCGAACACCTTGTGGTGGGAGCAGTTCCAGGACCCTGTCCTGAATGACCTGATCCGCATCGCGTTGCAAGAAAACAAAGACATCAAGATTGCCGCCGCGCGGGTCGAAGAATTCCAGGGCCGTTACGGTCAAACCCGTTCCCTGTTGTTCCCGCAAGTCGGGCTGGGTACCCAGGCGCAACGAAACCGTTCGCAGCGGGACAACGGCCCGGTGCCGCTGGACCCAACGGTGGATCCGGTGTTCAACAACTACCAGGCCATTCTCAGCGTGAACTGGGAACTGGATATCTGGGGCCGTTTGCGCCGCCTCGACGAATCCGCCCGTGCCGATCTGCTCGCTTCGGAAGAAGGTCGTCGAAGCGTCATATTGAGCCTGGTGGCGTCGGTAGCATCGAGTTACGTGACGCTGCGCGATCTCGACCGGGAGCTGGAGATCGCCCGCACGACCGCCAAGGTGCGCGGCGACTCTTATGAAATATTCAAACTACGCTTTGGTGCCGGCACCATTTCTGAAATGGAATTGGCACAAAACCAATCCGAGTACGAGCGAACCCGGGCCTCGGTTGCGCAATTCGAACCCTTGGTCGCGCAACAGGAAAACGCCCTGGCCGTGCTACTGGGGCGCAACCCGGGGCCGATCATTCGCGGACGCGACCTGACCCAACTGAATCTGCCAACGGTGCCCGCCGGCTTACCGTCTGACTTGCTTGAGCGGCGACCTGACTTGCGTCAGGCAGAGCTGAATCTTATCTCGGCAAATGCGCAGATCGGCGCGGCCAAGGCCCAGTATTTCCCGACTATTTCCCTGACCGGGCTGTTAGGGTCTGCCAGCAACCAACTGTCGAACCTGTTCACCGGGCCCGCCTCCACTTGGTCGTACGGGGTTGCGGCGAGCATGCCAATCTTCACTGGCGGCGGCATCGCCGGGCAGGTGCAACAAGCTGAAGCCTTCCAGAAACAAGCGCTGTTGACGTACCAACAGGCAATTCAATCGGCGTTCAGGGACGTTGAAAATGCCTTGGTGGCGTCGAGCAAATCCAAAGAGCAGATGAATTACCAGGCAAGGCAAGTCGACGCACTGCGCACATACGCCCATTTCGCACGGCAGCGTTACGAAAACGGCTACACCAGCTACATCGAAGTGCTGGACGCCGAGCGCAGCCTGTTTGACGCCGAGTTGAATTACACCCGCACCCGGGGCTCGGTGTTCACCAACATGATTGATCTGTACAAGGCAACCGGCGGAGGCTGGGTGAGTCAGGCGGACAGTCTGACGGCAACCGCCGCGCAACAGAAACCGTGATCAGGCAACAGGCCAACTGCTCAACGAGCTTATTGAAACCATGGCCTGCCCCAAACGCATTCGACTTCGTTGAGTAAAGGAGCGGATATGTCTCACAACCAAATGGGTTCTGCCAAAGGTGCGGTGGAGAACGTCAAGGGAATGTGGGACGACGAGGTGTTTTTTCGCTCGCGCAAGGAGCGCCTTGAAGCGGGTGAGCGTTTATCCAGGACCTGTCCACATGCGCTTCACGCCGTCTGGAAGCCGACACGCAAACACCGCGACCCCATTGATATTCTGGAAACGTCGAACCGATATCGATTGCCCAGCCTGATTCCTGTGCGCTTCGGGCGCATGCTACGCAACCCCTTCACCTTTCTGCGCGGCTCTGCGGGGGTCATGGCGTATGACCTGGCGACGACTCCGACCACAGGCGTTCGGGTACAAGCCTGCGGAGATTGCCATCTCTTGAACTTTGGACTGTTCGCAACTCCCGAACGTAATCTGATTTTTGATATCAACGATTTCGACGAAACGCTTCCTGCGCCTTGGGAGTGGGATATCAAACGCTTGGCGATCAGTTTTGCCGTGGCTGCCCGCGATCTCCAGATCAGTGACGAAGATGCCCAGGCGATCGCGGTCGAGTGTGTCAGTGCTTACCGCAGGCGCCTGCGCAAACTGTCGAAGATGAGTCCGCTGGAGGTCTGGTATGACCGCCTCGATGCTCAAATGATCATCGACATGGCCCCCAACGCCAAAATCAAAAAAAATAGAGAACAGGTGATCGCCAAAGCAAAAGTACGCATCGGCGATTACCTTTATCCGACCATCAGCAACGAAGTGGCAGGGCGTCGGCGGTTGGTCGATCAGCCACCGATACTGTTTCATGTGTATGAACATGACTTCGAACAGCGTGTGCGGCTGACGCTGCAGGACTATCGATTATCGCTCCCCCTCGAACGGCGCGTGCTGCTGGATCGTTACCGACTCGAAGACTTTGTCGTCAAGGCCGTCGGGATCGGCAGCGTCGGCACCCATTGTTTCGTGGGCCTGTTTTTTTCCGCGGAAAACCACCCGCTGCTTCTGCAGTTCAAGGAAGCCAGTCCTTCGGTACTGGCACCCTTTGCCGGCAAGAGCGAATTCGAGAATCAAGGTCAGCGTGTTGTTACCGGGCAACGGCTAATGCAGTCCGCCAGCGATATTTTCCTGGGCTGGGCGCAGGGAAAAAGTGGCCGGCATTTTTTCGTGCGCCAGTTGAGGGACATGAAAATGTCGGCCCCTATCGAGGGCGCATCGGTTGAACAAATGAAGTTATACGCCGAGTTGTGCGGCCTCAC
This sequence comes from Pseudomonas sp. DR48, assembly GCF_019823085.1. Classification (NCBI taxonomy): domain Bacteria; kingdom Pseudomonadati; phylum Pseudomonadota; class Gammaproteobacteria; order Pseudomonadales; family Pseudomonadaceae; genus Pseudomonas; species Pseudomonas sp. DR48. The sequence continues at coordinate 937,929 of NZ_CP081946.1, forward strand.
CCTGGCCCGTGCCCATGCCAAATCCGGTGATTCGGCACTCATTAGCGGCTATTTGGGAAAATCGGACACCTTCGATCTGGCCATTGGCAAGTTTGCCATGAGCTATGCGGATCAAAATGCGAAAGATCATGCGTCACTGATAGCCGCCGAAAAATCGGGGCGCATCAAAGCGCTTAGAGAAGAAGACTAATGACGCCGATCCAATCACCGCGCCCGCTAATTAAACGACTACGGAAGCGCATAAACCTTGAACAGCTTCTTGCCCAGATTGCTGATGCCACCCAAGTATTTGTCATAGGCCTGTTCGATTTCACCCGAGCGGTACATTTCACTCAGCGCAGTGTCGACCAGCAAGCGGAAGTTCTCATCGTTGCGATCCACCGCCATTGCCGTCGGCGCGTATTCGAAAATGCGATCCAGCAAGATCAGATTCGCGGCTGCGTAATGCGTGGAGAGAAGATTTTTGATCATCATGCGTTCAGCAAAGAACGCATCGGCTTTACCCTCGGCGACCAACTTGATTCCTGCATCAACGTTCGGAACCGTGACGAGCGTTGCCACCACACCGAGCAATTGCATTTGCTGACGAATCCACGCTTCAGTGACTCCTCCAGCTATCGTCGCGTAGGTTTGGTTGGACAGCCCACGATTGACCGTTGCGCGCCAGGTCGGCCCGGTATGAGCGACTTTGCCGTTGAGCGCATTCATTAACGGCTCCGATGCATCCTCGCGAACCACGGCAGAGAGACCGGCGGTGTAGACCGGCACCGAGAAACTCACGATTTTGCGCTCTTGCAGGGTGGGCGGCGTCGGTGTGCAAAGGATGTCAACTTTGCCTGAACTGACGGCACTCATCTTCTCTGAGTCAGTGACAGCCTGATAACGCACTTGCATCCCCTGCAAACCCAGATCGGACATGACCTTATCGGCGATTTTCAAACAAAGATCGATGGCATAACCCGTAGCTTTATCGCCTGCCTGGACGCTGAAAGGTGCGAAGTCCGGCAAGTAACCGAGGGTGAAGGTATTGCTCGCCCGCACCCGGTCCAGGGTATTGGCAGCAGCCAGCAACGGCATCACCCCGAGCAAACCAACGAGGATGAGAAGGATGGCTTTGATCAGTTTTACGTTCATGTCCCGGTTACCCGAATTCAGATGACTGTGCATGACTGAACACAACGACTAAGGATTGTCGATTCTGGCTTGAACGGTTGAAGGCGCCTCGACAGAGCGCTTGGCGAGGAAGCCATAGAGCAGATACCCGAACACAAGGACCAGGGCACCGCCGAATACCGCGTCTCTACCGCAGGAAAACAGGGCGTACAAAGAATAGGCCACGGCGATCAGCAAGAGCGTGGTGTTGCGCATGAAGACCCCCGCGCTGACGCGGGCCTTGTACATCATCACCAGCAAGCCGGTAGCCGCCGTCACGTAGGGGATCAGGTTGGTCACCGCTGCCAGGCTGACGAGTTTTCCGAACTGGGCACTGGCGTTGGGCGAAATGGTCGACAACGCCATCAGTGTTTGAAGCACACCGCAGACGAGCATGCCGACGATGGGTGCATCGAGTGAGCTCACTTTGCTGAAGAGTTTGGGGAACATGCCCTGGTCAGACGTCATTTTGGCTGTTTGTGCCAAGGTGAACTGCCACCCCAGCAACGACCCCACACAGGCCATCACCGCCAGCGCCATGATGATGTGACCGACCGCCGGATTGAACATGTGTGCATAGACAAGCGCAAACGGTGCCGTCGAGTTGGCCAACTCGGCGTTTGGAATGACACCCTGAATAACCGTCGTCGACAGCACATAGATGACTGCCGCACCCAGCGTGCCGAACAGACAGGCCAGCGGCACGGTGCGTTTGGGATCTTCCACTGCATCAGACGCTTGCGCCGCCGACTCCATGCCAAGGAATGCCCACAGGGTCAGGGGAATTGCCTTGCCGATGGCTTCGGAGATGGGCAGGTTGTTCGGGTTCCAGGCGGCAATCAGCAGTTCGGGCTTGAACCAGAACCAGCCGATGATGCTCAACCCGGCCACCGGGATGATCACACCCCACACGGTAATCGCACCAATCTTGCCGGTGATGCCAGGGCCGCCAAAATTCGCCACGGTGGTCAGCCAAAGCAGGCCGACCGTACCGATGAACAACGGGATGGCACCGCTACCCAACCAGGGCACGAACGATGTCATGTACCCGACCGCGGAGATAGCGACTGCGACGTTGGCGATGGCCAGCGAGAGAAAGTACAGGTACGAGCAAAGGAAGAACCCCGATTTGGCATGGGCTTCTTCGGTGTAGGCTGACAACCCCCCGGAGCGCGGACAGTAGATTCCGCACTGGGAAAAACAGTAGGCGATGGCCATGGAACCGATGGCGGTAACGATCCACGACAGAAGCGAAACGGCCCCGAGCTGGGCCATGCTCGTTGGCAACATGATGATGCCCGAGCCCATCATGTTCACCGTCACCAGCGTGGTAAGCCCCATGAGGCTCATTTTTTTGCTTGAGTCGGCCATCGGAAACTCCTTGATCTGCTCAACGGGTTGACCCTCGCGTCCGGCGGTACGCTAAGGAAAGTTAACAAGCTGGCCGTCTCAAAACCCTGAATCGATTAACTGACAACATTAGCTATAGACATAACTAGGGCAGCGCGTTTCTTTTCTTCACTCCCTCGAGAAGAATTAAGTATCACGCGTGAGAGCATTGCTTAAGGGGCGGAGTACATCGTGTTGATTCAGCGCTGGACTGTTTCAGATCTTTCTGTGGTAACAGAGAGGAACCTCCAATCATATAGAGGGCATGCGGCGCATTGATTCGCGAGTTCAATCGTTCGACAAAAGATTCAGCGCCATCAAGACTGCGAAAACTTACGACCCACACATCCATGTGAACCCACCAGCGATTCAGTGCGGGGTCCTTTTCAATAAAAATATTCATTGAAGATGCTCCGAAAATACAAAAATGATGAGCCGGGTCATCCTTGGCTTTTGAATTAGCTGCGGGTGAGCAAACTATTAAATTGCATCATTGCTTAGTGGGAATCGTGTCCTCAGTCATGCGCAAATCCATTGATAAAAATCAACAATTCCAGCGTAGCGACTCACAGCGCACCGCATAGCGAATGGCAAGCGTTCGCGCAGAGGCACGTGAAATCCCGGCAGACTTTTTTCTTTCGCGACAGACTTTATTCCTTAGGGTCACATTTGAACGCTAAGCTTGGGCCTATGGATGACTCAGATTATTTACGCCTGCTGACCATCGCGGCCGAGCAAGCCAACGCATTTCTGTCCAATGCCCGCAAATGGGAGCGTGAGCGTTGGGTCTGCCAGCGCCTGTTGCAAGGCTTGAACATTCCCTATCGCGCCGACGAATTCGCCCCCGCCGGGGAACCGCCGGACGTGCTGTTTCGCGACGCCAATTTCGAGGTGTTCTTCGTACTCGATGAAGGCCGGCGCCTCAACGATGAATGGCGCGACGAGCTGCAACGTCGACGCAGCGCGTTTTCCCTCAGTCAGTTGGTCCGCCGCGAGGCCAAGCCCCGGCGCATTCCAGCCAATGAATTCTTGCTAAGACTGGCGCCGACCTTGCGTAAAAAAGCGCACAACTACAAAGAGCGCGGCATGGACCTTGGGGAACTGGACATCATCGCGTTCGCCAGCCTCAAACGCGAAGTGCTGGACCTGAACAGCCATTTCCCGCCGCCCACCGAATACCTGCGCCAAGGCTGGCGTTCGTTGTCGCTGGTCGGCCCGACGTTCGCCCGGGTGCTCTTCGCCCATCCGGACGCTCCGGATTTCCTGCGCAGCAACCTCGGGCGCAGCATTGTTTTCGATGTCGGAATCAGCCTGTGAGCCCATTGCAGGAACTGATCGCGCAAGTCCCGCAAGTCGGCCGCGTACGCTGGATCGGCGTGCGCCCGGAACCTCACGTGCCGATGATCGAACTGGACGCCGTGGAAGCGCGACTTGAAGCCGGCCTGACCGGTGATCGCGCACGGCCCGGCGTACGCAATGCACGGCAGGTGACGTTGATTCAGTGGGAGCATCTGGCGGTGATCAGTTCGCTGATGGGCCGCCCGGACGATCAACCGGTGTTACCGAGTGATTTGCGGCGCAACCTGGTTATCAGCGGTATCAACCTGTTCAGCCTCAAGGGCCGTCGCTTCAAGATCGGCCAGGCGATTTTCGAAACCACCGGTTGGTGCCAGCCTTGCGCACGCCTGCAAAACAACCTCGGGCCGGGGACGTTTCAGGCGGTTCGCGGACATGGCGGAATCACCGCCCGGGTGTTACAAAGTGGAATCATCCGCCTGGACGACACGGTGAGCGTCGAGCCGGTTCCGGACAGCGGCTATGCTCCGTTCAACGTTCGTTAAATCAGCCTGTAGCTTCCACACATTCAGCAACGTCTACCTGACGAGGCCTTTATGACCAGCCGCCTGAACCCCGACGACCAGAAGCATGTCGAAGAGTACCTGCACCTGTCCCAGCACCGAGTCGAGCGCCGGCCTTTCCGGCCGTGGATGCTCCTGGTGCTGGTGCTCGCAGTGACCATTGGTTTGGGCCTGTTGAGCCGACTTATAGGTTACCTGGCGCTATGAGCCGCATTGCGCTCGCGAGGGTAACCGCACCGATTTCCTTTAGCCTTGCGAGATATCCCCATGACTCATCGTATTGTCATCGTTGGCGGCGGCGCCGGCGGTCTGGAGTTGGCTACCCGTCTGGGTAAGACTCTGGGCAAGCGTGGCACGGCCAGTGTGATGCTGGTCGACGCGAACCTGACGCACATCTGGAAGCCGCTGTTGCACGAAGTGGCGGCCGGGTCGCTGAACTCTTCCGAAGACGAACTCAACTATGTTGCCCAAGCCAAATGGAACCACTTCGAGTTTCAGCTGGGGCGCATGAGCGGGCTTGATCGCGAACAGAAGAAAATCCAGTTGGCCGCCACCTACGACGAAGCCGGCGTGGAGCTGGTCCCGGCCCGTGAATTGGGCTACGACTCGCTGGTGATCGCCGTCGGCAGCACCACCAATGATTTCGGGACTCAGGGCGCGGCGCAACATTGCCTGTTCCTCGATACCCGCAAGCAGGCCGAGCGCTTCCACCAGCAATTGCTCAACCACTATCTGCGTGCCCATGCCGGGCAAACCGACAAGGTCGAGCAGATCAGCGTCGCCATCGTCGGCGCAGGTGCCACCGGCGTCGAACTGGCCGCCGAGCTGCACAACGCCGCACATGAATTGGCCGCTTACGGGCTCGACCGGATCAAACCGGAAAACATGCACATCACCCTGATCGAAGCCGGACCTCGGGTATTGCCAGCCCTGCCGGAACGCATCGGTGGGCCTGTGCATAAAACCCTGGAGAAACTCGGGGTCAACGTCATGACCAATGCCGCGGTCAGCGAAGTCACGGCCGACAGCCTGATCACCGCCGATGGCAAAGTGATCAACGCCAGCCTGAAGGTGTGGGCTGCCGGGATTCGCGCACCAGGTTTCCTCAAGGATATCGATGGCCTGGAAACCAACCGCATCAATCAGCTGCAAGTGCTGCTGACCCTGCAAACCACCCGGGACGAGAACATCTTCGCCTTCGGTGACTGCGCGGCCTGCCCGCAACCAGGCAGTGATCGCAACGTGCCGCCCCGTGCCCAGGCAGCGCATCAGCAGGCGTCGTTGCTGGCCAAATCGCTGAAACTGCGGATCGAAGGCAAGGCATTGCCGGAATACAAATACACCGACTACGGCTCGCTGATCTCGCTGTCGCGTTTTTCGGCTGTGGGTAACTTGATGGGTAACCTGACCGGCAGCGTGATGCTGGAAGGCTGGCTGGCGCGGATGTTCTACGTGTCGCTGTACCGCATGCACCAGATGGCGCTGTATGGCGCGTTTCGTACGGCGATGCTGATGCTGGGCAGCAAGATCGGGCGTGGGACAGAGCCGCGATTGAAACTGCACTAACTCGGTCCAGTGTGGGAGCGGGCTTGCTCGCGAAAGCGTCATGACATTCAACATCTCTGTTGACTGTGACGCCGCTTTCGCGAGCAAGCCCGCTCCCACATTTCTTACTCACCCGCCTGTTGATCTGTGTCTCACTGTATCTCCCCCCGCGATTTCGCCCCTTCGCTTACAAACTCCCCCCTAGCGCGACACAGTAGCGATACACCTCACCCGTTAAATGACCCCATCCGAGCAAGGCAACCCAGCCAGCTACGGTTATCGCCGCCTGACGTGGCGTCCTTTATCGAACGGTTGTGTCGTGCAACCCAGGAGAGTTGAAATGTCCCGTACCACTACAAACACTATTGGTCTGCTCGGCGCTGTCTTGGCCGGCGGCATGATGTTGTCCGGTTCCGTATTCGCTTCGCAGCCTCTGACCCAGGGCTACCTGCTGGCCTCGGCCGAACAGGTGGTGAAAACCCCTGAAGGCAAATGTGGTGAAGGCAAGTGTGGCGATGCATCGATGGCCAAGACCGACACCGATGGCGACGGCAAAGTCTCCCGCGCCGAATTCCAGGCTGTCGCGCCGAAGTCCAACTTCGACAAGATCGACACCAATCATGACGGTTTCATCGACGAGCAAGAGGCTTACAACAACGTGAAAGCCAACTTCGAAGCCAACGGCAAAAAAATGCCAAAAGGTCTGTTCGAGCACCTGAAAGACCAAGACGGCGCCTAAACGCCCGAAAACCAGGCCGCGCTTCTCCACCGAGAAGCGCGGCTTTTTTTGTCTGGCGGATTTACACCTGGAAGCGTTGCACCATCGTGCGCAACGAGTTGGCCAACTGTGAAAGTTCATGGCTTGAAGCGTTGGTCTGGTCTGCCCCGGCGGCGGATCGCACCGACAGGTCACGGATGTTCACCAGATTGCGATCGACTTCACGCGCCACTTGCGCCTGTTCTTCTGCGGCACTGGCGATCACCAGGTTGCGTTCATGAATCTGGTGCACCGATGCAGTGATCGTCTGCAACGCCTCCCCTGCTCGCTCGGCCAAAGCCAGCGTGGCGGCTGCGCGCGAGGAACTGGCCTGCATCGAATCCAGCGCCTGGGTTGAACCGCTGCGCATACCCTGGACCATTTGCTCGATTTCCTGGGTCGACTGCTGTGTGCGATAAGCCAGGGCGCGAACTTCGTCGGCGACCACCGCAAAACCCCGACCGCTTTCTCCGGCCCGCGCCGCTTCGATGGCAGCGTTGAGCGCCAGCAAATTGGTTTGCTCGGCAATCGCCCGAATCACATCCAGTACCTTGCCAATGTCCTGGGATTGATTGGCAAGGGACTGAACCAACCCGCCGGTAACTTGCACATCACTGGCGAGGGCGCCGATGGCCGTCACCGTTTCGCTGACGCGCTCCTGGCCCGCATGCGCAGACTCGCTTGACTGGCGCGTGGCATCGGAAGTCGACACGGCATTGCGCGCGACCTCCTCCACCGCCGTGGTCATTTCATTGACGGCGGTGGCGGCTTGTTCGATCTCGTTGTTCTGCTGCTGCAGGTTTTGCGTGCTGTCGAGGGTGACCGCGTTCAACTCGTCGGCCGCCGTGGCCAATTGCGCCGCCGAGCCGCTGATACTTTGCAAGGTTTCACGCAGATTCTGTTGCATGGTCGCCAGAGCCTTGAGCAAGCGGCTCACTTCGTCATTGCCGTGGGTTTCGATGGGGCGAGTCAGATCGCCTCGGGCGACGTTCTCCGCGGCATTCAACGCGTCGCCCAAAGGCTTGACGATACTGCGCGTCAGTAGCATCGCCAGGCCGACGGTGGCCAGGGCTGCGAGGGCGATGAACAGGATGACGATCATTCGCGATGTTTCATAGTGCGCTGCGGAGTTCTGACTTTCGGCGGCGACCTGTTTGGCAAACAGGTCTGCCAGGTCATTGAGCTGTTTGCCGGAGCCATCGACCACGGTTTTCATGTCCACCAGCAACAATTTGGTCAGTTCGTCACGGCGCCCTTGTTCGGCCAGGGAGAATGATTGGGCGATACCGGCACGGTAGGCCGCGAACGTGGTTTTGAACTGGTCATACAGAGCCTTGCCTTCGGCAGTGTTGACCAACTGATCATAGGCGGCGATTTTTTCGCTCAGCTCCTTGTCCCGGGTATCCATCTGGCTGCGGTATTGAGCAATGTTCTTCGGGTCCTGATCCAGCGCCATTCGCAGGGAGATCGTGCGGATGCGCAGCATGATTTCGCGAATCTCGTCGCCACCGCGAATACTCGGCAGCCATTGCTTCTCCACCGCCACCTCGCTGCTGCGGATGCTCGACATCTGCCCCAGGGCGAAAACGCCGAGCAAGGCCACCAGCACGGCGATCAAGGCAAACCCCAAGGCTGCCCGAGGAGCAATATTCAACTGACGAAGCAACATGACGAACGCCCTTTTCTTGTAGTGGTCAGGATTGGGGGCGTCATTTGGCAGTACCCCGCAGCCTCGTTATCGGCAGGTTGTACGACGACTGAAGTGTTGTTTTTTCGAAGACAAAAAAAATCCCCGTATCTTTCGATACGAGGATTTTTAATATGGTCGGGGTAAGGGGATTCGAACTCCTGACATCCTGCTCCCAAAGCAGGCGCGCTACCGGACTGCGCTATACCCCGGTAAAAAAAGGCACCTTTTAAAGGCGCCTTCTGCGAACAGAGCTTTTGGCGTCTGATCTTAAGATCTGATCCCAGCGTTAACTGGTTTCAAAAATGGTGGGTCGTGTGGGATTCGAACCTACGACCAATTGGTTAAAAGCCAACTGCTCTACCAACTGAGCTAACGACCCAAAAATGGTCGGGGTAAGGGGATTCGAACTCCTGACATCCTGCTCCCAAAGCAGGCGCGCTACCGGACTGCGCTATACCCCGGTTTGAAATTGGCTCCGTGACCAGGACTCGAACCTGGGACCCAATGATTAACAGTCATTTGCTCTACCGACTGAGCTATCACGGAACTACATATTTCAATTTACAACGGTGAAGCTAATTGCATCTCTTCGACTCGTTCGCATCGCTGCGTTCGTGTGTCTGAGGCGCGCTATTCTACAATCTTAAGCACCTCTGTCAACCCCTTAAATTGCATTCAAGTTAATGATTTGCAACTTATTTCAGATTCCTGCTTGGGGAGCAGAAACCCTTCCGGGTGACTTACTGCGGGGCGCACTTTACAAGCCTTTTCCTTTGAGTTCAACAACCTGACGAAAAAAAGGCCTCGCAATGCGAGGCCTCTTCACTTTTGCTGCCCACAAGGATCAGGCAAAGACGATTTCGTCGTTTTCCACTACACCTTTGGCGGTGTCGCCAGGCATGTACCGACCGGACAGAATCAGCTGTGCCAACGGGTTCTCGATCCAGCGCTGAATCGCACGTTTGAGCGGCCGTGCGCCATACACCGGGTCGTAACCCACCGCGATCAGCTTATCCATCGCTTCTGGGCTGAGTTCCAGTTTCAGCTCGCGCTCAGTCAGACGACTGCGCAGACGACCCAGCTGGATCTCGGTGATGCCCGCAATCTGATCCCGTGCCAATGGCTCGAAGATCACCACTTCGTCGACCCGGTTGATGAACTCCGGCCGGAAGTGTGTGGAGATGGCATCCATCACCGCCGCACGCTGCGCCTCGCGATCCCCCACCAGTTCCTGGATCTGCACCGAGCCCAGGTTGGAGGTCATGACGATCACGGTGTTCTTGAAATCCACCGTGCGACCATGACTGTCGGTCAGACGGCCATCTTCAAGCACTTGCAGCAGGATGTTGAAGACGTCCGGATGGGCCTTCTCGACCTCGTCCAGCAGGATCACCGAATAAGGCTTGCGACGCACCGCCTCGGTCAGGTAACCGCCCTCTTCATAGCCCACGTAGCCTGGTGGCGCACCGATCAGTCGAGCCACGGAATGTTTCTCCATGAACTCGGACATGTCGATCCGCACCATTGCCTCTTCAGTATCGAAGAGGAATTCGGCCAACGCCTTGCACAGCTCGGTTTTACCGACACCGGTCGGGCCGAGGAACATGAACGAACCGCTCGGACGATTCGGGTCGGACAACCCGGCCCGCGAACGCCGCACCGCGTTGGAAACCGCGATCACCGCTTCGTCCTGGCCTATCACTCGCTGGTGCAACAGGCTTTCCATCTTCATCAACTTGTCGCGCTCGCCTTCGAGCATTTTCGACACTGGAATACCGGTCCACTTCGACACGACTTCGGCGATTTCTTCCTCGGTCACCTTGCTGCGCAGCAACTGGTTTTCGCTTTTGCCATGCTGGTCGACCATTTGCAGGCTGCGCTCCAGGTCCGGGATCACCCCGTATTGCAGCTCGGCCATGCGGTTAAGGTCGCCTTTGCGGCGGGCAGTTTCCAGTTCCTGACGGGACTGTTCGATTTTCTGCTGGATCTGCGCAGAGCCCTGGACTTCGGCTTTTTCCGCGTTCCAGATTTCTTCGAGGTCCGAATACTCACGTTCATGACGAACGATTTCTTCCTGCAGTTTCTCCAGGCGTTTCTTCGCCGCGTCGTCGCTTTCTTTCTTCAGCGCCTGGGATTCGACCTTCAGCTGAATCAGGCGACGCTCAAGACGATCCAGCACTTCCGGCTTGGAGTCGATCTCCATGCGAATGCGGCTGGCAGCCTCGTCGATCAGGTCAATGGCCTTGTCCGGCAACTGACGGTCGGTGATGTAACGGTGGCTGAGCTTGGCCGCGGCGATGATCGCGCCGTCGGTAATCGCCACTTTGTGGTGAACCTCATAACGCTCTTTCAGGCCACGCAGAATGGCGATGGTGTCTTCTTCGCTCGGCTCGTCCACCAACACTTTCTGGAAGCGCCGCTCAAGGGCCGCATCCTTCTCTATATATTGGCGGTACTCGTTGAGCGTGGTCGCGCCGACGCAGTGCAACTCACCGCGAGCCAGTGCCGGCTTGAGCATGTTGCCGGCGTCCATCGAGCCTTCGCCTTTACCGGCGCCGACCATGGTGTGCAGTTCGTCGATGAACAGAATGATCTGCCCTTCCTGCTTCGACAGCTCATTGAGCAACGATTTCAGGCGTTCTTCGAACTCGCCGCGATACTTGGCGCCCGCGATCAGCGACCCCATGTCCAGGGACAGCAGGCGCTTGCCTTTAAGACCGTCCGGCACTTCACCATTGATGATGCGCTGGGCCAGACCTTCGGCGATGGCAGTTTTACCCACGCCAGGCTCACCGATCAGCACTGGGTTATTCTTGGTGCGACGTTGCAGAACCTGAATGGTCCGGCGAATTTCGTCGTCGCGGCCGATCACCGGATCAAGCTTGCCTTCTTCGGCACGTTTGGTCAGGTCGACGGTGTATTTATCCAGCGCCTGGCGCGATTCTTCGTGGTTGGCGTCATTGACCGCCTCGCCACCACGCAGATTGGTAATCGCGTTTTCGAGGGCTTTTTTACTGACGCCCTGACCGAGGAGCAATTTGCCGAGCTTGCTGTTCTCGTCCATTGCGGCGAGCAGCACCAGCTCGCTGGAAATGAACTGATCGCCTTTCTGCTGGGCCAACCGATCGGCCTGATTGAGCAGGCGCGCCAGATCCTGCGACATGTTTACGTCACCGGTCGGATTCTGGATTTTCGGTAGTTGGTCGAGCTCTTTGGTCAGCTCTTTACGCAAGCTGTTGACGTCGAAACCAACCTGCATCAGCAGAGGTTTGATCGAACCGCCCTGCTGTTCAAGCATGGCTTGCATCAAGTGCGCCGGCTCGATGCCGGGATGGTCGAGGCCGACAGCCAGCGATTGGGCGTCGGATAGGGCTAATTGCAACTTGCTGGTTAAACGGTCGATACGCATGGGTCACCTTCCTTTTGAGCAGGCCGGACCTAAGAAACCATCCTGAATGAAGAAACCTGCCAGATACCTCACTAGATGTGGTCGATTCTGGGAGATTCAAGCGGGGTGATGTTGATGCAGGTCAGCTAAGTCTAGCGGTCAAGCCAGATAAGGGAGGCAAACCGACCAGTGCGAGGACTGCGGCGGTAAGAAAAGAAGCGTGGGTCGGTCACGGTACAGAAACCGCCACCATAGACAGCGGTAACGCCGCGAGCGGCCAGGCGAAGACGCGCCAGCTCATAGATGTCAGCCATGAATTTGCCAGCATTCTGGCTCGGCACGAAAGCCTTGGCGGCTTCGGGCAGTTGCTCGATGAAGGTTTCGCGAACTTCCGGACCGACCTCAAAGGCTTGCGGGCCGATGGCCGGGCCCAGCCAGACCAGCACTTCATCTGACGGTACCGCCAGACTGTCGAGGGTCGCTTCCAGAATACCCGCCGCCAACCCGCGCCAACCGGCGTGGGCTGCTGCCACGCGAGTCCCGGCTCGGTCGCAAAACAGTGCCGGAAGGCAATCGGCGGTCATTGCCGTGCAGGCAATGCCGGGCGTTGCTGTCCAGCTGGCGTCAGCGGTCACCACCCGGCCTGGGTCAGCAGGTGCCACGACAACGCCGTGAACCTGTTGCAACCAGGCCGGTTGAATAGAGAAATGATCGGTGAGGCGACGGCGGTTTTCGGCGACAGCTTCGGGATTGTCGTCGACGTGATCGCCGAGGTTGAGGCTGTCGAACGGCGCCAGACTGACGCCGCCCGCACGGGTGGTCACACAGGCTTTCACCCCGGCAGGCGCAGGCCAGTCGGGAATCAGCCAGTCACTCATCCGATGAACGCCTCGCGGTCTTGCTTGAGCAGTGTCAGCAACCAGACGAAATCGTCCGGCAACGGCGATTCCCAGCTCATGCGTTTACCGGTGGTCGGATGATCCAGCTCCAGGAACCGCGCATGCAGTGCCTGACGCGGGAACGCCTTCAACGATTCGACCATGGTCACACTGGCTGCCGGCGGAATGCGGAAGCGACCGCCGTAGGCAGGGTCTCCGACCAACGGATAGTTGATGTGTGCCATGTGCACGCGAATCTGGTGCGTACGACCGGTTTCCAGCTTCACCCGCACATGCGTGTGGGAGCGGAAACGCTCGAGCACGCGGTAGTGGCTGACGGCTTGCTTGCCGCCTTCCATCACCGCCATGCGTTGGCGTTGCTGGCCGTGACGACCGATCGGCGCGTTGATCTTGCCACCTGCGGTCACCACACCGATCACGATGCATTCGTAGATCCGGCTTACGCTGCGGCTCTGCAATTGCGTGACAAGCTGTGTCTGCGCCTGAATGGTCTTGGCTACCACCATCAGACCAGTGGTGTCCTTGTCCAGGCGATGCACGATACCGGCGCGGGGCACATTGATAATGTCCGGCACGTGGTGCAGCAAAGCGTTGAGCAAAGTGCCATCAGCGTGACCGGCAGCCGGATGCACCACCAGGCCCGCAGGCTTGTTGATCACCAGGATGTCGTCGTCTTCATAGACGATGTCCAGCTCGATGTCCTGAGCGATCCATTCGCCCTGAGCTTCCTGCTCGGCAGTCAGTTCAAGAATGGCGCCACCGTGAACGATGTCTCGCGGGCGGATTACCGCCCCATCCACAGTCAGGCGGCCGTCTTTGATCCAGGCGGAAAGGCGCGAGCGCGAGTGCTCAGCGAATAATTGTGCGGCGACTTGATCGAGGCGTTGGCCGCCCAATTCGGACGGCACCTCTGCGCGAAGTTCAATTTTATCGGACATGCTCAGACTAGGCGTCGGCACAGCCTTTGGTTTCGGCTGCGCGCTTGTGGTTAAATACGGCGTCTTTTGCCCCGAGGCTATTCAACGGGGCGCTCATCATAACAGGACGGCCCCGCCCAAGACAGCGGCCGTCATAGGGACGCAAGCCGCCATGCAAGTGAAACACCTGCTGCTGATCGCCATCCTCGCATTGACCGCTGCTTGCTCATCGAAGGAAGTCGTAGACGAAAACCTGAGCGAGGTCGAGCTGTACCAGCAGGCTCAGCACGATCTGGACAACAACAGCTACACCGCCGCCACAGCCAAGCTGAAGGCGCTGGAGTCGCGTTATCCATTTGGTCGCTACGCCGATCAGGCTCAACTCGAGCTCATTTACGCCAACTACAAGAACACCGAGCCTGAAGCGGCGAAGTCTGCTGCCGAGCGATTCATTCGTCTGCACCCACAGCATCCGAACGTGGATTACGCCTACTACCTCAAGGGCCTGACTTCCTTTGATCAGGACGTCGGCCTGCTGGCGCGCTTCCTGCCACTGGACATGACCAAGCGTGACCCGGGTGCCGCTCGCGACTCCTACAACGAGTTCGCCCAGCTCACCAGCCGCTTCCCGAACAGCCGCTACTCGCCGGATGCCAAGCAGCGCATGATCTACCTGCGCAACCTGCTGGCCTCCTACGAAATTCACGTTGCCGACTACTACCTGACCCGTCAGGCCTACGTCGCCGCCGCGAACCGTGGTCGTTACGTGGTGGAAAACTTTCAGGAAACCCCTTCGGTCGGTGACGGCCTGGCGGTCATGACTGAAGCCTACCAGCGTCTGCACCTGGACGACCTGGCAGCCACCAGCCTGCAAACCCTGAAGCTCAACTACCCGAACCACCCAAGCCTGGTGGACGGTGAGTTCAAGCCGTCGGTCGCAGAAGCCGACAACCGGTCCTGGCTGAGCAAGGCCACTTTGGGCCTGATCGACTCCCGTCCGCCGCTGCCGCCGGGCGAAACCCGCGCCAACCAGGACGTGCAGAAGCAATTCCAGGATGCCAAGGACGCGATTCCGAGCGAGCTCAAGCCTAAAAATGAAAAAGGCGACGTGATCGAAGAAGAGGAACACGACTCCGAAGCCAACAACAGCGACCGCTCGTGGTTCAGCTACATGACCTTCGGCGTGTTCGACTGACACATCGGGTTGTGCAAAAAGGGAGACTCTTGAGTCTCCCTTTTTTATTACGCTGTGCGGCTGCGATGTCCTTGGCTAAACTGGCTAATCACTCGCCATAAAGCAGCTCGCCATGCTTCGTTTATTGTTCTGGATCGCCCTGATTGCCGCCGCGGTATGGTTCTGGCGCAAGTTCAAGGGAACGACGTCCGCCCCCAGGTCCTCCGCCGAGCTGGAAGCCGCACCCATGGTCCGCTGTGCGCATTGCGGCGTGCACCTGCCCCGTGATCGGGCATTGAGCCTTCAACAACAGTGGTATTGCAGCCAGGCTCACCTTGAGCAAGGCCCGGGCCCCAGTGCTCGCTGAGACGTCCAGTCCCGGCAGCAAACAGGCCCAGCGACTGCTGCGCCTTTACCATCTCTACCGATTAAGCGTCGGCATCACCTTGGTGTTGCTGATTTCCAGCAACATGGACAACCAGTTGCTGGCCTTCGCCAAGGACGACTTGCTGCGCAGCGGCAGCTGGTTGTACCTGGTGCTGAATATCTTGCTGGTGGTGTTCTGGGAGAACACCCGGCGGCCGGCACAGCTTTTCACCCTGGCATGGGTCGATGTCCTGCTGCTGTGCGGATTGTTCTATGCCGCCGGCGGTGTCGGCAGCGCCATCGGCAACCTGCTGATTGTGTCGGTGGCCATCAGCAATACGCTGCTGCGCGGGCGTATCGGGCTGTTGATTGCCGCCGTCGCGGCCCTTGGCATCGTCGGTTTCAGTTTTCTCCTGAGCTTCAGTCAACCGACCAGCCCTGGCGATTACTTGCAAGTGGGCACGCTCGGTGCGTTGTGTTTTGCCGCGGCGCTGTTGGTGCAAGGCCTGACGCGGCGCCTGGAAGTCAGCGAAAACCTCGCCCAGCAGCGAGCCAGTGAAGTGGTTGGCCTCGAAGCGCTCAACGCATTGATCCTGCAACGCATGCGTACCGGCATTCTGGTGCTGGACGACCAACGGCGGGTACAGCTGGCCAATCACAGCGCCTTGACCTTGCTGGGGCAGAAAAACCTCGACGGACAACTGATCGACGACTACTCGCCAGCATTGGTCGAGCGCCTTCAGCTATGGCTCAACAATCCGACGTTGCGACCGCAAAGCCTGAAGATTGCCGACAGCGGCCTTGAGCTGCAACCCAGTTTCATTGCCCTGGACCAAAGCCCGAACCATCGAACCCTGGTGTTTCTCGAAGACCTCGCCCAGATCTCGCAACAGGCACAGCAACTGAAGCTCGCGGCCCTAGGCCGTCTGACCGCCGGTATCGCCCATGAAATCCGTAACCCGCTCGGTGCCATTAGTCATGCCGCGCAATTGCTGCGCGAGTCTGAGGAACTGAACAGCGCGGACCGGCGTCTGACGCAAATCATCCAAGACCACTCTCAGCGAATGAATCGGGTTATCGAAAACGTCCTGCAATTGTCCCGCCGCCAGCAAGCCGTGCCACAAAGGCTCGATCTGAAGCCGTGGCTGGAGCATTTCGTCGCCGAAACCCGCGAAAGAGCCAACGAGCGCCAGCACATCCATCTGCACATCGGCGCGGGCGACTTCAATACCTTGATGGACCCCAATCAACTGACCCAGATTCTCGACAATCTGTTGCGCAATGCCTGGCGCCACAGCGCCATGAATCATGACCAGGCGCAGGTCTGGCTTGAGTTGTTCGTCGACGCCGAGAGCCAGCTACCCGTGCTCGAAGTCGTGGACGACGGCCCCGGCGTGGCGCCGGATCAACAGACGCATTTGTTCGAACCGTTCTTCACCACCAGTAGCCAGGGTACTGGCCTGGGGCTTTATCTGTCCCGTGAGCTGTGCGAAAGCAACCAGGCCCGCCTAGACTTCAAACCACGCCAAGGCGGCGGCTGCTTTCGCATCACTTTTGCTCACGGACGGAAACAAAGTTGAATATCAGCCCACGGCCGAAAGTCCTGATCGTCGACGACGAACCGGATATCCGCGAACTCCTGGAAATCACCCTGGGACGGATGAAACTCGACACCTTCAGTGCCCGTAACCTTGGCGAAGCCCAAGCCTTGCTGGGCCGGGAAGCATTCGATCTGTGCCTGACCGACATGCGCCTGCCCGATGGCACCGGCCTTGAGCTGGTGCATTTCATCCAGCAGCGTTATCCGCACGTACCGGTGGCGATGATCACCGCCTATGGCAGCCTGGAAACGGCGATCAACGCGCTCAAGGCCGGTGCGTTCGACTTTCTGACCAAGCCGGTCGACCTCACTCGCCTGCGCGAACTGGTCAGCAGTGCCTTGCGATTGTCAGCGGCGGGCGGCGTCAGCACAGCCATCGATCGCCGACTCCTGGGTGATTCATTGCCCATGCGCAACCTGCGCAAACAAATCGACAAACTCGCTCGCAGCCAGGCCCCCGTGTACATCAGCGGTGAATCCGGCAGCGGCAAGGAACTGGTCGCACGGCTGATTCATGAACAAGGCCCGCGAGCCAATCAGCCGTTCATTGCGGTGAACTGCGGGGCCATTCCTTCGGAGCTGATGGAAAGCGAATTCTTCGGCCATCGCAAAGGCAGCTTCAGCGGCGCTATCGAGGACAAACCCGGGTTATTTCAGGCCGCCAATAGCGGCACTCTGTTCCTTGATGAAGTGGCTGATTTGCCGTTGGCCATGCAGGTCAAACTGCTTCGAGCCATACAGGAAAAAGCCGTTCGCAGCGTCGGCGGGCAACAGGAAACCGTCGTCGATGTGCGCATCCTGTGCGCCACCCACAAAGACCTCGATGCCGAAGTCGCCGCTGAACGCTTTCGCCAGGACTTGTACTACCGGTTGAACGTGATCGAGCTACGCGTACCGCCTTTGCGTGAACGCCGTGACGATATCGAACTGTTGGCCAGCCATGTGCTCAAGCGTCTGGCCGCCGGCAGCGGTCAACCTGCCGTAAAACTCCACTCGCTCGCCCTCGACGCGCTGAAAGGCTACCGTTTTCCGGGCAACGTGCGAGAGCTGGAGAACGTGCTGGAGCGGGCTCACACCCTGTGCGAGAACCAGCAGATCGAAGCCAGCGACCTGCGCCTGGCCGACGGTAATTGCACCGCAGAGAGCGGTGTGCCGGACCTGACCCAGATCGATAACCTGGAAGACTATCTGGAAAATGTCGAACGTAAACTCATCCTCCAGGCGCTGGAGGAAACCCGCTGGAACCGCACGGCGGCGGCTCAGCGGTTGAATTTGTCATTCCGGTCGATGCGTTACCGACTGAAAAAACTGGGCCTGGATTAAGGGCCCTGCTCCGGGCGGCGATCCGACAAACGCTATCTGACAGGCGAAGATTCAGCGATTAGATCCGACCCGCGGGAGCATACGGCGCCGGATCAATGATCGGCGCCCTGCCCAGCATCACATCGGCAAACAACTGACACGATGCCGGTGCCAGCACCAACCCGTTACGGTAATGCCCGCAATTGAGCCACAGCCCGTCGAACCCTGGCACTCGGCCAATGTACGGAATGCCCTCCGGCGAACCCGGCCGCAACCCGGCCCAGTGCCCCACCACTTCGGCCTGCGCCAGCGCGGGAATCAACTCCACCGCCGACGCCTTCAAGCTTTCCAGCGCAACGTCGGTCGGGGTTTTGTCGAAGCCTTCATGTTCCAGCGTACTGCCAATCAAAATGTGCCCATCGCGACGCGGAATCGCATAACGGCCCTTGGCCAGGACCATACTTGGCAGGAAATCCACCGCGCATTTGTACAGAATCATCTGCCCTTTTACCGGTTCAACCGGAAGCTCCAGGCCCAGTTTCTTGAGAAGGTCACCGCTCCAGGCGCCGGCGGTCAGAACCACCTCGTCGCCATGAACAGCCCCCGCCGAGGTCTGCACGCCAACGACTTTATCGCCTTCACGAATGAACCCGCTGACTTCGCACTGCTCATGAATGGTCACGTTCGGCAGCGCCAGCAAGGCGGCCTTCAGCGACTTCACCAACCGGGGATTGCGCACGTTGGCCACGTCGGCCATGTAGATCGCCCGAGAAAAACCGGGGCCCAATACCGGCACGGCATCATGGGCTGCCGAGATATCCACAGCCCGCAGCGGACGGTTTTCCCGCTGGGCCCACGCCAACGCCTCGGCCTCGTCATCCAGATCCAGCCAGTACAGGCCGGTGGTATGGACTTCAGGATCAACCCCGGTCGCTGCAAACAACCGCTCACCGAGCTGTGGATAAAAATCCTGCGACCAATGCGCCAGCGCGGTGACTGCCGGGCTGTAGCGCCATGGATAGAGTGGCGAAACAATTCCGCCACCGGCCCATGAAGACTCTTGCCCCACGTTCGAACGATCCAGCAGCACGACATGTTGCACTTCGGACGCGAGATTGAACGCCGTCAGCAGCCCGATCACGCCGCCGCCGACAATCACCACTTGCTGTTGCCTGCTCATGTTCTGATCCAACCATTAAAAAGACAGAGGGCGCAAAAGACGCCCTGAAAAACTCAGCGGCCCCAGCAATCCTTGGTGGTCAGCCCTGCAGTTGCATTGACCATGCTTCTGACGCCGGTGTTGGTGAGAGTGAAATCCCCACACTTGTCGGTCGCCATTGCAGTGCCCGTCTTGCGCGCAGCCGTCAGCAGGAAGGTCTGATCGGTCAGCGTCGGGGTGACGGTGTAGAAGTCATTGCCGGTACTCAGCCCGCTGATACCGGTGTAGACATTGTTCTTCGAGTAGAAACGCTCAAGGATCTGCGCCTGTTCGGAAAGCAAACCGGCCACTTCGGTGCGGCGGCCTTTTTTCACGTACTCGGTGAGGCTCGGGGCGGCAATGGTCATGACGATACCGATGATCGCAATCACGATCATGATTTCGATCAAGGTAAAACCTCGGTTGGATCTGCGCATTCCTCAACTCTCACTTACTGTATTTGTCGCCACATGATGCGACGGCTGCCGCCGCCGGATTTTTCCACCAGCGTGTCAACACCGCCACCGGAATTGCTCACGACCTTGCGGGTCCCGCCATTGACGACGGCGTTCAGGGTCGGATTACCACTGTTGATAATCACCCCGCTGGATACTATGTCGTTGCTGTCGACCGTCAAATCGTTATTGGTGTCGAGCACCGCGTAGTTGAGCATCTTACCGCTGAACGCATCCAGTTCGATCAGTTTGCCGGTGCCGAAGCTGGCACACGGATCGGTGGTGTCGACACTGGCCGTGGTAAAGACGATCCGCCCCAACACCAGATTGGCCTGATTGATCACCCGCTCCCCCGTCAGCACGTTGTTGTACACCAGTGGCAAGTACCAGCCCTTTTCGGCCGGATAGGTCACGTCGTTCTGGCTGGTGGTGATGAACTGCCCTGAGCTGCCCGAGAAAACGCCCGTCACGGCTTGAGCCTGCAAACTGGACACGGTGATTTGACCAGACCCGCCTTCCGCGTCCCACACGGCGTAGAACGCCTGTAGATCCTTGTTGGTCTTGTCGGCTGTCTCATTGAATTTACCGGTGCCGAAAAACACTTCCTTGCCGCCCAATGAATTGTCCGCCAGCAAAGGTTGTACGGTAATCGGCTGGGTCGCGCCGCCAGCGGTGGTGAATAGCGGCTTGCCGGAAAATGCCACGCCCCAGGTGTCAGGAGCCGTCGCGCTCAGGTCGAATTTCCATAACCGCCCTTTCAAGTCGCCGCCATAGGCCGCCTGCACCACATTCTGCGAATTGACCCTGAGCTTCACCGACGACAGGCCATCGTTTGTATCCGCGCTGTCGACCACGATTTTCTTGATCAATGAGCCGTCACGAACGTCCACCACATACAAAGCAGCCACCCCGGTGTTGCTGCCATAACCGTTGGAGATGAATGCCGCCCATCGACCGTCGGCCAAGCGTGCCACTTCCGGTCGTGCGTAGGCATAACCCAGGTCATTGAATACGTTCGCGGGAGTGGCAGTAGCAGGCGCACTGATCTCCCACAGCGCCTTGAACACGTTCCCTACTGAGGCGTCGAACAGCTGCAACGCATAGAAGGTCCTGCCGCCCGCCCCGGTTCCGCCAATGGCCAGGGTTTTCCAGGCGCTGCTGAATTGAGCATCGAACACACCGACCTGACCATCGACCAAAAACTTGTGGCTCACACCATTGATGTAGGTCGGGTCGGCGATATAACGCAACGATGACAACACGCTGGATGGCATATAGGCATAACGCCGGACACCATTAGTCGAGTTGATGACATTCACAAAGCCGTCGTTGGCGTTCACCACCAGACTGGCGCTCATGTTGGTGGATTTGGTGGACAGGTAAGTGCTGTAGGTGCTGTCGCCCACCAGGTCAGACGCTGTTTTGTCCGTGGGTGAAGCCAGCACAAGGGGGGAATTGACGATGTCGCCAAGCAGCACGCTGCGTACCTTGAGCCCGGTTTTATTGGTGCCCTTGCTCCATTCCACCAGATCGTTGCCGTTGATGCCCGTCGGCAGACTCTGGCTGAGAGAGGTCTGCTGCGCCGCAGAAAAGCTCGTGTAGGCCAGCGTGACAGGCGCGTTGGTCAAGGTGTTCCAGGACTGGTAGGTGGGCGCGGTGGCACCGGGAACGATCGTGGTATCAGTGGTCCATTGCGTTGCGGCGGTATTTACCGTACCGGCCGATGTGAAACCGAAGGATTTGATCGTTCCGCGCCAGTCCTTGGGGTCGTAACTGGTCTGGAAGTAACTCGAATTGCTGGCCAGGGTGGCGCCGCTGGCGACGCCACCGCCTCCGGAGCCGGCCTTGGACGTAATGTCGCTCAGCGCCGAGGACAATGCGCTGTTGAGCCCCGCGCTGTCGGTCGCCTGGTAATACTTGCCCTGCCCATAGTTGGCCGCGTCCGACAACATCTGGTTCGCAGCGGTAAAGCCGACGGTGTAGGTGTTCATGTTCTGTTTCGGGAAATCCACCGCATTCCAGCTTTTACCCGCCGCGTCAGTGCCGGTGGAGCGCATGTCGATGTCGAAGGCGAACTTGGCGATATCGTCCAGATACAACGTATCGCCTTCACCGTCACCGTTGAGGTTGTTGCCGTCATTGTTCACACCGTCCCAGTTCGGAAGGCGGGTGAGCCCCAACGGATCATTGCTGGGAAAAGTCCGGTCGTACGTCGGCAGGCCATCAGTGATGACCACCCCGTAGTTCTTCTGGCAACGGTATTGAATCGGGCTGGTGTAAGTCGTCGGTGTCGAGTTGTAGTAAGGCGCCATCCCACGAAAATACCGGGTGATTTCGTAGTAGGTTTCCGCCAGTGGCGTGTTGGCCACCGCACTCAATCCGTTAATGGAGGAGAGCAGGTTGTTGTAGTTGGTATCGGCCTGCGACTGGGTAACGCTGCCGCTCACCGGCGACAGGTCACTGATTGATCGGGCGATGAAGCCGCCATTGCCGGGGTTATTGCTGGTGGCCGGATTGAAGGTTGCAAGGCCTATGCGCAGTGCGCGATTACTGCTGACCAATGTCGTGGACACGTTTCGCGCCACGTTCATGCGGTAGTCGTTGGGGATCGAGCCATTGGTGAAATCCCGATTGCTGCCGTTGGCAAGGCCCACCAAGTACGACAGATAATCGTCGGTATAGCGGGTATTTTCATTGCCGACCGGGTCCGGGAGCTTCAGGCACAAAGGCGCAGGGCCGTTGTTGTAAAACGCGTAGGCGCCCCCGGAACACCCGGACTGCGGCAGGCTGGAAAGGAAGATCGTGTCCCCGACGATGTCGCTTCCGCCATAACACAGTCCAAAGAAGTAATTGCATTGTCTGGCGGGCGTTCGCCCGGTGACCGTCGGATCGAACCCGGCGGCATAAATGATGCTGTTCATGCTGCCCGAATCGTCGATCAGCAACATCACGTTGGGTACCACCGCCGCCGCACTTAACAGCGGTGAATCAGAAGGCGTGAACGCGTACGCCGGAGCCGACAGGTACAGCCCCAGCACCGCGCCGCAAAACAGCTGCCACAGCCCTCCGCGCCTTTTAATACTTCGCATAAATACTCTCCACGACGCTGCGTGAGCTGCCCGCGATGCCGACAGCGGTCACCCGGTAAAGCGTCGCCGAGGTATTGCTCGGCACATTGACGGCGGTGAGAGTGGTGCCAATGTTCTGCACGCCATAAAAGCCCTGGCCGTAAGCAATCCATGTCACCCCGGAAGTGGAATTGAGCCCTGCCGCGGAAACCGTAGTCGACTCGGCCGGGGGTGCGCATTGGGTGGTGCCACTGCAAATCGGCAAAGAGTACGTGTCCAGTTGCACCGCGCTCTCCCCGACCCGCAAGGCTGCTTCAGCTCCCTGGAATGACTGGTTGCGCAGACTCACGCTGCCGGCCATTTTTTCCTGCAGCGTCGCGTTTTGCATCGACGAAAGCCCTATCAATGTCAGCAACAGCAGAAACACCAGGCTGACCAGCAGCGCCATGCCGCGTTGTGTGTGAGAAGTCATGCCGGTGGTCACCCTCATGGCAACCTGTTGCGCAAGGCGGCAACCACGTTGAATGTCTGGTCGTGCACCCGGTTGTTGGGGTCGGTGAGGGTCAGGCTCAGGCGTACGCTGCGAATTCGTGCGGGATCGGCCGGGTTGCTGCTGTAACTGGAGGCGGCCACATCCGTGGCTGAACTGGCGAGGCCGAAGCTCACGCTGAAGGCACTGACATTGTCTACCAACACGAACTGCGTCGGCGTGCCCGCGCCGGAGCCCAGCATTATTTTGTTGTTGCTGAAGCTGTAGATCAGACGCCGAACCGGAAACGCCAGAAAACCCGACGCCGGCACGCGCAGCCCGGTGTAGGCCGTTGCCGTGTTTCGACAGTCGGAGATCACCGTCCAGGTTGGTATCCCGCCGTTAGCGCCGACATCGGCTGTTACCAGGGTCAGCTTGAGGTTGGCGTTGTCCCAACTAATCGGCGCGAGCTGACTGGCATTGAAGTCACCGGCGGTACTTGAGTCTGTGATCCCCCCCAGGCAGCCAAACATGCCCACCATGCGGATTTCCTGGGTCAGCTTGCTCAGCACGAACCGCGCGTCTTCCTGCATGGCGGCGGCGGTGTTCTGGCTGACGTAGGTGTTCTTCGCCGCGATGAAAATCTGTGCCACGCCCAACACCACGATCAGGCTCAATGCGAGGGCGATCAACAACTCGATCAGTCCAAAACCTCGGCTGGAGCGGCTCATGGAGTCGCCACCGGATCGACGGTGGCACGACTGGTCAGGACAAAGCTGCGACGCGAGTTGGCGATATTATCCGCACGCGAGTCATCCCACGTGATGGTGATGGTGTACACGCGCTGGTTCAACGCAATGGTGCCAGTAGCAGTGGCGCCGCCGAAGCTAACGATGTTGGTGGTGAAATCGTAAAGGTCCTGGTCCCGGGCGACGCTCAGGTTGCCCGACGTCGGTGGCGTCACGGTGTAATCGGCGCCGGAGTTGGCACGGATACGATCCATGATGTCGTAGGCGATAAAGCTCGCCTGGCTGGTCATCCGTGAGCTGTCGGTGTACTTCAGCGCGTTGAGCTGAATCGCCGCCGCACCTAACAACCCCACGGTCAGAATCACCAACGCGACCAAGACTTCGATCAGCGTCATGCCTCCCTGTGCATGCTGGCTCCGCTCCCTCATCCGCAACTTCCACCCAATAGAATTCGTCCGTTCAAACACACATTCAGCGTCCTGCTTTGCGCCCCCAGCACATAGCTGATCACCACGGGTGTGGATGGCGCTGATAAACCGCCCAGATTGTTGAAATCGATAGCGGTCACTCCTGAGGTTAGCGTCAGAGTCGCGCCGCTGCTCATCGCTGGAACAACCCGCAATACATTGGCCGGCGTGCCAGTACCGTCGTAGACCGTCAACTCGCCGGTCCAGATGCTGCCACCGGCCGTGGGGCGCAAACGGGTGGTGATGCCCCGGTCGATAGCTTCAAGCCGCGCGAAATTGAGTCCGCGTTGCAGATCACCGACTTCCGTATCGGCCCTGCTGTTTTGCACCGACCGGGTAAACATTGGCACAGCCAGGGTGATCAGGATCAGAAAAACCGCGAGCGAGACCAGCAGCTCGATCAGCGTGAAACCTTTTGTACGAAGATCCATCAGTGCCCTCCGTTGCCGTCGGCTATACCTGCTTCTACACGCTAGAACATTCGACCGGCAGGCGTACGGTTGATTTGCCATTACTCGTGCAGGGAATGCACGGGCCGCCGCACTCCATGGAGGGAGATGACATGCATCAGCGAGGCTTCAGCCTGATCGAACTGCTTATGGGACTGACGATTGTCGGGATTGTTCTGTTATTGGTCAGTCCGGCGTTTGCAGCGCTTACGCAAGCGAACCAACGCGAGGAGGCGGCGAAGTCTCTCGCCAGTGGTATTCGCAACGCCAGGAGCGCGGCGATCACGCGTAATCAGACCGTCATCATCCACGGAATAAACGACGACTGGGGTCAGGGTTGGCGGATCATTGTGGATATAAGCGGCAGAGGCCAGGAGGACAGCAGCAATCCGCTGTTGGTTGAGCACCAGGGCAGCACTCAGGTATCGATTTTCGGCAATCAGCATGTCCAGACTTCCGTACGCTTCAGTCATCTGGGAGAACCGCTGTACGGTGGATTTCAATCGGGAACGCTGCACGTTTGTGCAGCCCGCGAACCGGTGAGTCAGTACCAGGTAGTGCTGGCCTCGAGTGGTCGCGTCAGCCTGCGCAGCAAACAGACTGCACAGGCATTATGCGAACGAGGATAAAACTCAGAGAAGCGAGCGGACCCGTAGCTCTTTAGGCATGGAGAACGTGATGTTCTCCTCGCGACCCGCCAGCTCATCGGCACCGGTTGCACCCCAGGCCTGCAGCTGCTGGATCACACCACGCACCAGAACTTCTGGCGCAGAGGCGCCAGCGGTAATGCCGATGCGTTCGACACCTTCGAACCAGCTCTTTTGCAAGTCTTCGGCACCGTCGATCAGATAGGCCGGGGTGGCCATGCGCTCGGCGAGTTCACGCAAGCGGTTGGAGTTGGAGCTGTTCGGGCTGCCGACCACCAGTACCACGTCGCACTCTTCGGCCAATTGCTTGACCGCATCCTGACGGTTTTGCGTGGCATAGCAGATGTCGTCCTTGCGCGGGCCACCGATCGCAGGGAAACGTGTACGCAGCGCGTCGATCACGCGACTGGTGTCGTCCATGGACAGGGTGGTCTGAGTCACGAACGCCAGTTTTTCAGGGTTGTTGACTTGCAATGAGGCGACGTCTTTCTCGTCTTCGACCAGATAGATCGCACCACCATTGCTGCCATCGTACTGGCCCATGGTGCCTTCGACTTCCGGATGCCCGGCATGACCGATGAGAATGCATTCACGACCGTCGCGGCTGTAGCGCGCAACTTCGATGTGCACCTTGGTCACCAATGGACAGGTCGCGTCGAATACTTTCAAGCCACGGCCGGCAGCTTCGGTACGTACGGCCTGGGAAACGCCGTGGGCACTGAAGATAACGATGACATCGTCCGGCACCTGATCCAGCTCTTCGACGAAGATCGCCCCGCGCGCACGCAGGTCTTCGACGACGAATTTGTTGTGAACCACTTCATGGCGCACATAGATCGGCGGCCCGAAGACTTCCAGGGCGCGATTGACGATTTCGATCGCGCGGTCCACACCGGCGCAGAAGCCACGGGGGTTGGCGAGTTTGATTTGCATGCTGTGCCTCGTGTCTTGCGCGCAAGAAATAGTAGTGCCACCTGTCATACGAACACCAGGTTCGAAAACAGTGAAAATCTTAATGTGGGAGCGGGCTTGCTCGCGAAGGTTGCTTCACATTCAACAAAAATGTTGACTGATACACCGCTTTCGCGAGCAAGCCCGCTCCCACAATGAGACCGCATTCGGTCAGTTACAGCGATTTTACGCTGATGATCTCGACGTCAAAGGTCAAGGTTTTACCGGCCAGCGGATGGTTGAAGTCGATGGTCACTTGCTCGTCATCGAATTCCTTCACCACACCGGGCAGTTCGGTATTCGCTGCATCGTTGAAGATCACCAGCAAACCGGGCGACAGTTCCATGTCCTTGAACTGCGAACGGGGAATGATCTGCACGTTCTGCGGGTTGGGCTGACCGAAAGCGTTTTCCGGCTGAATCGTCAGAGTACGCTTGTCGCCTGCCTTGAAGCCGAACAGCGCTGCTTCGAAACCTGGCAACAGGTTGCCGTCACCGACCTTGAAGGTCGCCGGTGCTTTGTCGAAGGTGCTGTCGACCGTGTCGCCGTTCTCCAGGCGCAGTGCAAAGTGCAAGGTGACTTCCGTGTTCTGGCGGATGCGTTGCTCAGCCAATACCTGTTCAGTCATGAACGGCTTCTCCGGTTTTCTTACTTTTGAACATATCCAGTGCCAGCATCACGGCACCGACAGTAATTGCACTGTCGGCAAAGTTGAACGCCGGGAAATACCAGCGGTTCTGCCAATGCACCAGAATGAAGTCGATCACATGGCCCAGGGCAATGCGGTCGTACAGATTGCCCAGCGCGCCACCGAGTACCAGGGCCAGCGCAATCGCCAGCCAGGTTTCGTTGCGCCCCAGGCGCTTGAGCCACACCACCAGCACCGCACTGACCACGACGGCAATCAGGGCGAACAACCAGCGCTGCCATCCGGAGCTGTCAGCCAGGAAGCTGAACGCCGCGCCGGTGTTGTAGGCAAGGGTCCAGCTGAACAAATCGGGGATCACCACGATTTGCTGGTACATCTCGAGCTTGCCTTCGAAGTAGAACTTGCTGGCCTGGTCGATGACCAGGACCAGCAAACTCAACCAGAGCCAGCTCAGCCGTCCGAAACGGCCAGCCGCATTAGGCATAGTGACGAACCTCGCCAGCGCCGCTGATGTTGTCGACGCAACGACCGCAGATTTCCGGATGTTCCGGGTTCACGCCGACGTCTTCACGGCAGTGCCAGCAACGGGCGCACTTGGCGTGGCTCGACTTGACCACTTGCAGTTTCAAACCGCTGACTTCAGTGACCACGGCATCGGCCGGCGCCTGCACGAACGGTGCAACAGTGGCGGTCGAGGTGATCAGCACGAAGCGCAGTTCGTTGCTCAGCTTGGCCAGGTCGGCGCTCAGCGCCTCTTCGGCGAACAGCGTCACTTCGGCTTGCAGGTTGCCACCGACGGCCTTGGCCGCGCGCTGGATTTCCATTTCCTTGTTGACCGCGACCTTGACTTCCATGATCCGCTCCCAATAGGCGCGGCCCAGTTCGACGTCTGCGGGCAGTTCGGTCAGGCCTTCGTACCAGGTGTTGAGCATCACCGATTCGTTACGCTCGCCCGGCAGGTATTCCCACAGTTCGTCGGCGGTGAACGCAAGGATCGGAGCGATCCAGCGCACCAACGCTTCAGAGATGTGGTACAGCGCGGTTTGCGCCGAACGGCGAGCCTTGCTGTTGGCGCCAGTGGTGTACTGACGGTCCTTGATGATGTCGAGGTAGAAACCACCCAGCTCCTGCACGCAGAAGTTGTGGATCTTGGAGTAGACGTTCCAGAAGCGGTACTCGCCGTAGTGCTCTTGCAACTCGCGTTGCAGCAGCAGGGTACGGTCCACGGCCCAACGGTCCAGCGCCAGCATTTCCTCGGCGGGCAGGATGTCGGTGGCCGGGTTGAAACCGGTCAGGTTCGAAAGCAGGAAGCGTGCGGTGTTACGGATCCGCCGGTAGGCGTCCGCGCTGCGCTGCAGGATTTGCTCGGAAACTGCCATTTCGCCCGAGTAATCGGTCGATGCCACCCACAGACGCATGATGTCGGCGCCCAGGGTGTCGTTGACCTTTTGCGGCGCGATCACGTTGCCCAGGGACTTGGACATTTTGCGGCCGGACTCGTCGACGGTGAAGCCGTGGGTCAGCAGCTCGCGGTACGGCGCGTGGTTATCGATGGCGCAACCGGTCAGCAGCGACGAATGGAACCAGCCGCGGTGCTGATCCGAGCCTTCCAGGTACAGGTCGGCACGTGGACCGCTCTCGTGGCCCATCGGGTGCGAACCGCGCAGGACGTGCCAATGCGTGGTGCCCGAATCGAACCAGACGTCGAGGGTGTCGCTGATCTTGTCGTATTGCGGCGC
Source organism: Pseudomonas sp. DR48 (assembly GCF_019823085.1). Taxonomy (NCBI): domain Bacteria; kingdom Pseudomonadati; phylum Pseudomonadota; class Gammaproteobacteria; order Pseudomonadales; family Pseudomonadaceae; genus Pseudomonas; species Pseudomonas sp. DR48. The sequence continues at coordinate 966,808 of NZ_CP081946.1, forward strand.
TTCATCACCGAGCAACTCGGCGGCGTCCATCTTGAACCAGGCTTCGATGCCTTCGACTTCGACGCGCTTGGCCACTTCTTCCATCAGTTCAGCGGTACGCGGGTGCAGTTCGCCGCTTTCCTTGTTCAGGAAGAACGGGATCGGCACGCCCCAGTTGCGCTGACGGGAGATGCACCAGTCGGGACGATTGGCGATCATCGAGTGCAGGCGCGCCTGGCCCCAGGCCGGAACGAACTTGGTCTCTTCGATCGCTTTGATCGCCCGCTTGCGCAGGGTGTCGCCGGTCACCGGCTCTTTGTCCATGCCGATGAACCACTGCGCGGTGGCGCGGTAGATCAGCGGAGTCTTGTGACGCCAGCAGTGCATGTAGCTGTGTTCGATGATGCTGGTGTGCAGCAACGCACCGACTTCGGTCAGTTTGTCGACGATGGCCGGGTTGGCTTTCCAGATGAACTGGCCGCCGAAGAACTCCAGCGATGGCACGTAAACGCCGTTGCTTTGCACCGGATTGATGATGTCGTCGTTGACCATGCCGTACTTCTTGCAGGTCACGAAGTCGTCCACGCCGTAGGCTGGCGAGGAGTGAACCACGCCAGTACCGGCGCCCAGTTCAACGTACTCGGCCAGGTAAACCGGCGACAGGCGATCGTAGAACGGGTGGCGGAAGTTGATCAGCTCCAGCGCTTTACCGGTGGTGGTCGCGATGACCGAGCCTTCCAGGCTGTAACGCGCCAGGCACGACTCGACCAGCTCTTCAGCCAGTATCAGCAGCTTGTCGCCGACATCGACCAGGGCGTAGTTGAATTCAGGGTGAACGTTCAGTGCCTGGTTGGCCGGAATGGTCCACGGGGTGGTGGTCCAGATCACGATCGAAGCCGGTTTGGCCAACGACGCCAGACCGAAAGCGGCAGCCAGTTCGGCTTCATCAGCAATCGGGAACGCTACGTCGATGGTCGAGGACTTTTTGTTTTCGTACTCGACTTCTGCTTCCGCCAGGGCCGAACCGCAGTCGAAGCACCAGTTCACAGGCTTGAGGCCCTTGAACACGAAACCGCCCTTGACGATTTCAGCCAGGGCACGGATTTCGCCGGCCTCGTTTTTGAAGTCCATGGTCTTGTACGGGTTGGCAAAGTCGCCCAACACGCCCAGACGGATGAATTCGGATTTCTGGCCTTCGATCTGCTCGGTGGCGTAGGCACGGCACAGTTCGCGGGTCTTGTCCGCGCCCAGGTTTTTACCGTGGGTCACTTCGACTTTGTGTTCGATCGGCAGGCCGTGGCAGTCCCAGCCCGGAACATAAGGCGCGTCGAAACCCGACAGGGTTTTCGAGCGGATGATCATGTCCTTGAGAATCTTGTTCAGCGCATGACCGATGTGAATCGTGCCGTTGGCGTACGGAGGACCGTCGTGCAGTACGAACTTCGGACGATCCTTGCCAATCTCGCGCAACTTACCGTACAGGCCAATGCTGTCCCAGCGCTGCAGAATCTGCGGTTCGCGCTGAGGCAGGCCGGCCTTCATTGGGAAGGCGGTGTCCGGAAGGTTTAGCGTGGCTTTATAGTCGGTCATTTAAGGCTCTTCATTAGCGATTGGCGCTAGGTGCGACAGGGCACGGGCGGCGGCAACATCCGCATTGATCGCCGTCTTAAGCGCCTCCAGAGAGGCGAAACGCTGCTCTTCACGCAGCTTGTGGTGGAAAACCACCGTCAAACGCCGGTCATACAGATCGCCGGCAAAATCTAAAAGATGCACTTCAAGGTGGGCTTTGCCATCACCTTGAACAGTTGGCCGCACGCCAATATTGGCAACGCCTGGCCAGGTCTTGCCGTCGATGTCGACATTGACCAGGTAAACCCCGGTCAACGGCACGCGACGACGCTTGAGTTGAATGTTGGCAGTCGGCGTACCCAACTGACGCGCCAGCTTCTGGCCATGCAACACGCGCCCGGCAATCCGGAACGGACGCCCGAGCAGCCGCTCGGCCAAGGCAAAATCGGCAGCGGCCAGGGCATTGCGGACCTGGGTGCTGCTGACGCGAATACCGTCCAGCTCGACTGTTTGCGCCGCTTCGACGGTAAAGCCCTGAAGAACACCGGCGTGCTGCAGGAAATCGAAATCCCCGACCCGATCACAACCGAACCGGAAGTCGTCACCGACCTCCAGGTGCTGCACGCCCAGGCCGTCGACCAGAATCGTATCGACGAATTCATTGGCGCTGAGCTTGCTCAGGCGCTGATTGAAGGCCAGGCACAGGACGCGGTCGACGCCTTCCTCGGCCAGCAGCTGCAGTTTGTCCCGCAGCCGGGCCAGACGGGCCGGAGCCGTGTCCGGGGCAAAGAATTCCCGTGGCTGCGGCTCGAAAATCACCACGCAGCTGGGCACGCCCAACTCGATGGCGCGTTCACGCAGGCGCGCCAGGATAGCCTGGTGGCCACGGTGAACACCGTCAAAGTTGCCAATAGTGGCGACACAGCCCCGATGCTGGGGGCGCAGATTGTGGAGGCCTCGAACCAGCTGCATAACGCGCTTCTTGCTCATAAAGTGGTCGATTATAACCACACCCGGCGGCCGACGACAGGCAACACCGTAACCCAAAGTAATCGAGCCGACAAAACTGCCGGTTCGCCCATGTCTATCGAGGCAAAAGCCTCAGCTCAGCGCCTTGCGATTGAAGTCGCGCAAACGGAAGCCCATCAACAGCAACATGCTAAAATAACTGACGACACCGGCCGCGACCAATGCGCCCAGGCGCAGGAACCGCTGCAGCATCTGCCCCTGATCCCAGGCGGGCATAAAGTGCATCCCGACCAGTAGCACCGCGGACATGACTAATACGGCAATCACCAGTTTAAGACCAAACTTCGCCCAGCCCGGTTGCGGCTGATACATCTGCTGCTTACGCAATTGATAGAACAATAGCCCGGCATTGATGCAGGCACCGGCGCTGATCGCCAGGGCCAGACCGGCGTGAGCCAGCGGGCCGATCAGCACCAGGTTGAACAACTGGGTAACGACCAGGGTGAAAATCGCGATTTTTACCGGAGTCCGGATGTTTTGTTGCGCATAAAAGCCCGGCGCCAACACTTTGATCACAATAATCCCGAGCAGACCGACAGAATAGGCAATCAACGCCCGCTGGGTCATGGACGCGTCAAATGCACTGAACTGGCCGTACTGGAACAACGAAACCGTCAGCGGCTCGGCCAGAATCCCCAGCGCCAGCGAACATGGCAACACCAGCACGAAGCACAGGCGCAGACCCCAATCGAGAATGCGTGAGTACTCATGGCGATCCTTGCTGGCGTAGGTCTTGGCCAGGGTCGGCAGCAGAATCGTTCCGAGCGCGACCCCCAGTACACCGGAGGGCAATTCCATCAAACGGTCGGCGTAATACATCCACGACACGGAGCCGGCCACCAGGAACGAGGCGAAAATCGTGTTGATGATCAGCGAAATCTGGCTCACGGAGACGCCGAGAATCGCCGGCAACATCTGCTTCATGACGCGCCAGACACCAGTATCACGCAGGTTCAGGCGCGGAAGCACGAGCATGCCGATCTTTTTCAGGTGTGGCAGCTGATAGAGCAATTGCGCCAGCCCACCCACCAGCACCGCCCAGCCCAGCGCCATCACCGGCGGATTGAAATACGGCGTCAGGAACACCGAAAAGACAATCATGCTGACGTTGAGCAAAGTCGGCACGAAGGCCGGCACGGAAAAGCGGTTGTAGGTATTGAGGATCGCGCCCGCCAATGAGGACAGGGAAATCAGCAATATATAAGGGAAGGTCACCCGCAACAGGCTGGAGGTCAGCTCGAATTTTTCCGGGGTATCGGTGAAACCCGGCGCCGTGACCCAGATAACCCACGGCGCGGCGAGCATGCCCAGCGCGGTGACCAGGGCCAGCACCAAAGTCAGCAGGCCGCTGACGTAAGCAATGAAGGTTCGCGTCGCCTCTTCGCCCTTCTGGCTTTTGTATTCGGCAAGAATCGGCACAAACGCCTGGGAAAATGCCCCTTCGGCAAAGATTCGCCGCAGCAAATTGGGCAGTTTGAAGGCGATGAAGAAGGCGTCAGTCGCCATTCCGGCGCCAAATGTGCGCGCGATGAGAGTGTCACGAACGAACCCCAGAACCCGGGAAAGCATCGTGATAGAGCTGACGGCGGCCAACGATTTGAGCAGATTCATTGAAAGAGTTTGTGCCTGTCGATAAACAGCAGGCGAACAAAGCGCCTACTTATGCGATACTCCGCGCCGCAGCAGCACAGAGCCAAAGCTCGCGAGTTTACAGGTCAAGCGCCGGAAATAAATATCCCGCCTCTTTATACCTACCACTTAGCGGAACGTCTCAACCGCCCTTGACAAGACATCAACTCATCGGCATGATTCGCGGCCTATTTTGTTTGCTATTTCCTAAAAAGTCTTTCGAGGAGCTCGACGGTGGCCAACACACCTTCCGCCAAAAAACGTGCAAAACAGGCTGAGAAGCGTCGCAGCCACAACGCCAGCCTGCGTTCCATGGTTCGTACCTACATCAAGAATGTAGTTAAAGCCATCGACGCAAAAGACGCTGAAAAAGCTCAAGCAGCTTACGTTCTGGCTGTGCCAGTTATCGACCGTATGGCCGATAAAGGCATCATCCACAAGAACAAGGCAGCTCGTCATAAGAGCCGCCTGAACGGTCACGTCAAGGCTCTGAACCTTGCTGTTGCCGCATAAGCGATAAGCTTGTTAAAAAACCGACCTCAGGGTCGGTTTTTTATTGCCTGCGATTTAGCAAAAGCACCACAAAAAAATGTGGGAGTGAACTTGCTCGCGATGACGGCATAACAGTCGACATGGATGTTGAATGTTAAGCAGCCATCGCGAGCAAGCTCGCTCCCACAATTTGGATCTTCGCCTGATTACTGAGCGTGTGTCCACGGCAGGATCGGGATGGCCGTCACCGCATTCTGCGGGCTGCCTTCGATCAGGCGATCGCTATAAACCAGGTACACCAGCGTATTGCGCTTCTTGTCGAGGAACCGCACCACCTGCATGGTCTTGAACACCAGTGATGTGCGCTCCTTGAACACTTCATCCCCGTCCTTGAGCTCGCCCTTGAAGCTGATCGGACCGACCTGACGACACGCGATAGACGCCTCTGCACGATCTTCCGCCAACCCCAGACCACCCTTCACGCCGCCCGTCTTGGCTCGCGACAGGTAGCAGGTCACACCCTCTACCTTGGGGTCATCAAAGGCCTCGACGACGATACGGTCGTTCGGGCCGACGAATTTGAACACCGTCGACACCTGGCCAATTTCCTCGGCCGAGGCCAGCAGCGGCATCGCCAACAGCAGACCCAATAATCCTTTTGCCATGCGCATTCAGGTATTCCTTCAGACCAGAATCAGGTTATCGCGGTGAACCAGCTCCGGTTCAGCCATGTAACCCAACAGACCGACAATCGCCTCAGACGACTGACCGATGATTTTTTGTGCTTCAAGCGCACTGTAGTTGGCCAGGCCGCGAGCAATCTCACGACCATCGGGAGCCACGCAAACGACCATTTCGCCACGCCGAAAACTGCCCTGGACCAGCTTGACGCCTACCGGCAGCAGACTTTTGTTGCCCTTGGACAACGCCGTCACCGCACCCGCATCCAGCACCAGGGTGCCACGAGTCTGTAGATGCCCTGCCAGCCATTGCTTGCGTGCCGCCAGCATGCCGCGCTCCGGCGACAACAAGGTGCCAATGCGCTCGCCCGCCTTCAGGCGATCCAGCACGCGATCAATGCGCCCACCCACAATGATGGTATGCGCACCGGAACGCGCCGCCAGACGCGCAGCACGCAATTTGGTCTGCATGCCGCCACGACCCAATGCACCACCGGTGCCGCCCGCGACAGCATCCAGCGCCGGATCATCGGCGCGCGCTTCGTAAATCAGGTTTGCGTCGGGGTTGTTGCGAGGGTCAGCGTCGAACATGCCATCGCGATCGGTGAGAATGACCAGCAGATCAGCCTCAACCAGGTTCGCCACCAGCGCCGCCAAGGTGTCGTTGTCGCCGAAACGGATCTCGTCGGTGACCACAGTGTCGTTTTCGTTGATGACCGGGATCACTTTCAGCTCGACCAACGCTCGCAGCGTACTGCGCGCATTCAGGTAGCGCTTGCGGTCGGACAAGTCATCGTGCGTCAGGAGAATCTGCGCGGTGTGCCGGCCATGCTCGGCGAAGCTCGACTCCCAGGCCTGCACCAACCCCATCTGACCGATGGCAGCAGCGGCCTGCAGCTCGTGCATCGCACTGGGTCGTACCGTCCAGCCCAAGCGGCTCATCCCCGCCGCCACGGCCCCGGAGGACACCAGCACCAGCTCGACACCAGCTTCATGCAGAGCCACCATCTGCTCGACCCAGACACCCATTGCCGCGCGATCCAGGCCCTTGCCGTCCGCCGTCAGCAAAGCGCTGCCGATTTTCACGACCCAACGCTGCGCACCTGTCACCTTGCTCCGCATCATCTTCAACCTTAGCTTGAGGACAGCGCGACGTAGCACTGCCCGTAACGTTATTCGTGGTTATTTGTGACCAACAATCGATTTCCAGATACTAAAACGCCGCTCTAGTAAGCGGCGTTTAAGTTTATCGCAACGAATCAGTCACGCACGTAAATGATTTCCGGACCGTCTTCATCATCCACATCTTCTTCGTCCCAATCATCGTCGCCGATGTCGTGGACCGACTTCACGCCGCTGCGACGCAGGGCACGCTGGTCATCCAGCGCCTGCAGCTGAGCACGGGCTTCGTCTTCGATGCGCTGATCGAGCTCGGCCAGCTCTTCCTTGTAGGCCGGGTCGTTAGCCAGACGATCGGCACGGTCTTCCATGTAACGCATGATGTCGTGACACAGACGCTCGGTACCAAGCTTGGAGATGGCCGAAATCACGTAAACAGGACCGGTCCATTCCAGACGATCGACGATTTCCTTGACGCGAGCGTCGTGCTCTTCTTCAAGGATCTGATCGCATTTGTTCAGCACCAGCCAGCGATCACGCTCCGCCAGGGACGGGCTGAACTTGGTCAGCTCACTGACGATCACTTCAGCAGCGTCCGGAGCACTGGTGTCATCCAGCGGCGCCATGTCCACGAGGTGCAGCAGCAAACGGGTACGCGACAAGTGCTTGAGGAAACGAATCCCCAGGCCTGCGCCGTCGGAAGCCCCTTCGATCAGCCCCGGAATGTCCGCGACCACGAAGCTTTTCCAGCGATCGACACTGACCACACCCAGGTTTGGCACCAGCGTGGTGAACGGGTAGTCGGCGACTTTCGGCTTGGCGGCCGATACCGAACGAATGAAGGTACTTTTGCCAGCATTGGGCAAGCCCAACAGACCAACGTCAGCCAACACTTTCATTTCCAGCTTGAGATCACGCGCCTCACCCGGCTTGCCCGGAGTGGTCTGACGCGGAGCCCGGTTGGTACTGGATTTGAAACGCGTGTTGCCCAGGCCGTGCCAGCCACCGTGAGCTACCAACAATTTCTGGCCGGCCTTGGTCAGGTCGCCAATGACTTCCTGGGTGGCAGCATCGATAACCGTGGTGCCGACCGGCACGCGCAGCACCAACTCCTCACCTTTCTTGCCGGTGCAGTCAGTGCTGCCGCCGTTGGAACCGCGCTCGGCATCGAAGTGCCGGGTGTAACGGTAGTCCACCAGGGTGTTGAGGTTTTCGTCGGCGATCATGTAGACCGAGCCGCCATCACCACCATCACCGCCGTTCGGGCCGCCGTTTTCGATAAACTTTTCGCGACGGAAGCTCATGCAACCGTTGCCGCCGTCACCGGCCTTTACTCGAATCGATACTTCATCAACAAACTTCATAACAAAACGCCTCTCGCCATACGGACGAGCCGAAAAAATCTAGACATAAGACTCTTGCAAAAATGAGCGCAGCGACCTCAATCAACGACCGCAAATCCAGCGCTGGAGCCCATTACAAACAGCTTTGCAAGAGACTCACCCCACAAACGAAAAAGCCCCGTCGCAAGACAGGGCTTTTCCAGCAACCACGTAATTATGCCGCGACGACTTCAGTCTTCGGGACAATGCTTACGTAACGACGACCGAAGGCGCCTTTTACTTCGAACTTGATCACGCCGTCGATTTTAGCGAACAGAGTGTGATCTTTACCCATGCCAACACCGTAACCGGCGTGGAATTGGGTGCCGCGCTGACGCACGATGATGTTGCCCGGAATAATAACCTGGCCGCCATACATCTTCACGCCAAGGCGTTTGGCTTCTGAGTCGCGACCGTTACGGGTACTACCACCAGCTTTTTTGTGTGCCATGAGTCAATTCTCCTAGTGAGGAATTAGGCTGAAATTAAGCCTGAATACCGGTGATTTTGATCTCGGTGTACCACTGGCGGTGGCCCATACGCTTCATGTGGTGCTTACGACGACGGAACTTGATGATGCGGACTTTATCGTGACGACCTTGGGAGATCACTTCAGCCACAACGGTAGCGCCGGCAACAACTGGAGCGCCGATGTTCACGTCATCGCCATTGGCGACCAACAGAACGCGATCAAAAGTAACGGATTCGCCGGTAGCGATTTCCAGTTTTTCGATCTTCAGGTATTCACCTGGGGCGACCTTGTATTGCTTGCCACCAGTAACAATTACTGCGTACGACATGGTATTTCTCCGATAATCCTGCTCACCCAGCTCTTTATAAGAAGAGGTATTGGCTGGCATGGCTGCATAAGGCTGGAAGGCCTGTTTGCAATTGCGTAAGGCAGGTGCTGCCCAGGAAGTTCAGGGTGCGCGATTGTACGCAAGCTGCCAAGACGATGCAAGAGGCCGTCCATCGCGCCTTGACACCCGCCGACGTGGGTCCTAGCATGCCGCGCAACCCTTCTGGAGCGACTGTCGCTGATGCAACCCCAAGCTTTCTACCGCGCGGTGGCGGACGATTTTAGCGCCGTCGACGGCATCATCAAGAAGCAGCTGACTTCACGCGTGCCGCTGGTATCGAAAATCGGCGATTACATTACCTCGGCCGGCGGTAAACGCCTGCGCCCATTATTAGTGTTGTTGTGTGGCAAGGCCCTGGGTCGCGAAGGCGATGACTTGCGCCTGCTGGCCGCGACCATCGAATTTCTGCACACCGCCACGCTGCTGCATGACGACGTGGTCGACATGTCGGGCATGCGCCGTGGCCGTTCGACCGCCAACGCCATGTGGGGCAACGCTCCCAGCGTACTGGTCGGCGACTTCCTGTACTCGCGCTCCTTCGAAATGATGGTCGAGCTGGGCTCCATGCCAGTGATGAAGATTCTTTCGCAAGCCACGCGCATCATCGCTGAAGGCGAAGTGTTGCAGCTGTCGAAGGTTCGTGACGCCAGCACCACGGAAGAAACCTACATGGAAGTCATCCGCGGCAAGACCGCGATGCTCTTCGAGGCGTCGACCCACAGCGCCGCAGCCCTGTGCGAAGCCACGGCGGAACAGGCCGAAGCCCTGCGTACGTTCGGCGATCATCTGGGCGTGGCTTTCCAACTGGTCGACGACTTGCTGGACTACAAAGGCGACGCAGAAACCCTGGGCAAGAACGTCGGTGACGATCTGGCCGAAGGGAAACCGACTTTACCGCTGATCTACACCATGCGCGAAGGCACGCCGGAGCAGGCTGCACTGGTGCGCAAGGCGATCCAGAAAGGCGGGATCGAAGACCTGGAAAGCATCCGCGAGGCCGTTGAAGCTTCCGGCTCGCTGGAATACACCGCAACACTGGCCCGTGATTACGTGGCCCGTGCGATCAAGTGCCTCGACGCCCTGCCTGCCAGCGAATACCGCGATGCGCTGGTTGAGTTGAGTGAGTTTGCGGTCGCCCGTACGCACTAACTGCACCGCAATACCCTGTGGGAGCGAGCCTGCTCGCGATTGCAATCCGCCAGTCGACATGTTTGCCGGCGGACACACCGCAATCGCGAGCAGGCTCGCTCCCACAGGTTTATCAGGGCCCAGCCCGCTCCTGCCTAAAACCCTATATAATGTGCGACTTTTAGCGATCCTCAATCCAAGGAGCTTTAGTGAGCACGTTGCCACCCTGCCCGAAATGCAATTCCGAATACACCTATGAAGACGGTGCGCAGTTGATCTGCCCGGAGTGCGCCCACGAATGGTCCGCCAACGGAGAAGCCGAAGCGGCGTCCGATGACTCGGTTAAAAAAGATTCGGTCGGTAATGTTCTGCAAGACGGCGATACCATCACCGTGATCAAGGACCTCAAGGTCAAGGGCACATCGCTGGTGGTCAAGGTCGGCACCAAGGTCAAGAACATCCGCCTGTGCGACGGCGATCACGACATCGACTGCAAGATCGACGGCATTGGCCCGATGAAGCTCAAATCCGAGTTCGTCAGAAAAGTCTGATATTGCTGTCTTCCATCCCGCGCCCTGCGTGGGATGGCGCTTCACCCTCCCCCGCCTCGCCCAGCCATTCCTCGCAGTAGCCAAACGCCAGCTGCTTTGACCTTACGCAATCTTCATCCGTAAAAAATCACAAATCGCCAATAGCCCCTTGCTATTCGACTAATAAGAATTATTCTCATTGAAACCCATTAAAGGAGATGAGACCCATGACTTATTTGATCGATGCCTGGCTGGACCGCCCACACCCTTACCTCAGGATCCTGCATCGGGAAACCGGAGAAGTCTGTGCGGTGCTTGAAGAGGAAGCCTTGAACGAATTGCAGGACCAGGGAGACCTGGACGTCAACAGCTTGAGCTCCAGCGAGCCGGTGGTGCTCAAGGAACTGGTGCGTAATCTGTTTTTGTTCTGCTATGCCCGGGCGTTGCGTCCGGCCAGCGATGTGAACCATAAGATCGAACTATGAGAAGCCGTAAAACACTGTGGGAGCGACAGTGTGTCGCTCCCACATCAGCCCGACGTTAGATCGGGCCAGGTCTTACAGAACGTCGAGCAGCTCGACGTCGAATACCAGAACGCTGTGCGGTGGAATGCCGCCAACGCCTTGAGCGCCGTAAGCCAGTTCGCTCGGCACGTACAGACGCCATTTGCTACCGGCGTTCATCAGTTGCAGGGCTTCGGTCCAGCCAGGGATCACGCCGCCAACCGGGAATTCCGCTGGCTGACCACGATCGTAGGAGCTGTCAAACACAGTGCCGTCGATCAGGGTGCCGTGGTAATGGGTGCGCACTTGATCTTCACGGGTTGGCTTGGCGCCTTCACCTTGAGTCAGCACTTCAAATTGCAGGCCGGAAGCCAGGGTGGTGATGCCTTCGCGCTTGGCATTTTCAGCCAGGAACGCCAGACCTTCGCCGGCAGCTGCTTCAGCTTTTGCCGCTGCTTCTGCCTGCATGATTTCGCGGATCACCTTAAAGCTTGCAGACATTTCTTCCTGGCCCACACGGCTAGGCTTGCCGGCGAATGCGTCAGTCAGGCCAGCCAGGATCGCGTCCAGGTTAACGCCCGGTGGCGGGTTGTCGCGCAGTTGATCGCCCAGCTGACGGCCAATACCGTAGCTGACGCGGGTTTCGTCGGTGGACAGATTTACTTCGGACATGACACTGCTCCGCTGTGCGGACGGCCCGGAACTTGCCGTGCTTGCACAGCGCATCCCGGAGCGCCCGGAATCAAAAGGGCCAGCAGACTAGCACAGATGTCGCGGTGCTGATGAGCGCAGTCAGTGTGCCCAGAACGAACGGAAGGCGATCGGGACCTTCAGACTTTCTTCGGAAGCTGCACTCAATCCGCACATTTCGTCATGAACAGAGGTGTGCACAAGATTGAATGGCAAGGCCGGGAAGGACTTGATCAAACTACGTGCATGCTCAACCGAGCGTAAATTAAACATACGCCCGCGAGTATCGCTCAATGGATACGCCGCACCGTGCATCCGGGCCTCCAGCAGATAGATCCCGCCCTCCATGGAAATCAGGTTCAGCTCATCGATTTTTCCGGCGATGGCATACGCACGCAACTCTTCAACATTCATGGAGGCACCTCACGCAGTGGCGAGTCAATATCAATACATGGATAGGCCTCGGCACCTCAAAGCACAAGTCAAAAACGGCACCGCCCGTCTGTTTCGCAACAGACGGGCGGCTTGAGCCTGCAAAAAGACAGCAATCAGTGCTTGGTCAGCTTGTCCAGATACCCCATGGCAAACGCCGATACCACAAACGTCATGTGGATGATCACATACCACTTCAAATGCTCGGGATCGACGTTCTTGGCGTCCATGAAAATCCGCAGCAAGTGGATGGAGGAAATCGCCACGATGGAAGCCGCCACTTTCATCTTCAACGAAGACGAATCCATGGTGCCCAACCAGTTGAGCTTTTCCTTGTCGTCGTCGATGTCCAGTTGGGAGACGAAGTTCTCGTAACCGGAAATCATCACCATCACCAGCAGACCGCCCACCAGAGCCATGTCGATCAACGACAGCAGCACCAGGATCAGATCCGACTCGGCCATCGAGAACACATTGGGGATGACGTGGAAGACTTCCTGGAAGAATTTCAGCGCCAGTGCCAGCAGCCCCAGGGACAGACCGAAGTAGATCGGCGCCAGCAGCCAGCGGGATGCGTACATCGCATTTTCGATAAAGCGTTCCATTGAATCTCGCACGTAGGGTTGAAAATGGCCGCGAGTATACCAGCCGCCTGTCTGTCCCCAGAAGCAACCGGAAACCGTTGGGAAATCCTTTACCTGCGCGTGTGTTACAAAGTTTTTCTGCTAGTGTCCAGACTATCGAAAGCTTAGCGACATCGGACAGGAAACTGGAAATGGATGTGCGATTGCCTCTAAAGAGTGCCGGCATTTGCCTGGCTTTGCTGTTGAGTGCCTGCTCGCCAAGTGACGAGAAACGCCAGGTCAGCCTCGAGGAAAAGACCGCGCAGTTCGAAAAGTCTCTGGATGCCATTCAGGATCCCAAGCTCAAGGATGCCGTGGCCGAACTGGGCGGCTCACTGTTGCTGCTCGAACGTGCGCAGCTGAAACTCGACAGCAAGCCGGTCGAAACCGAGTACGGCGAAGACGTCCTCGCCGCGCTCAAGCATTACCCCACGCCACAGGCACTGGTCGATACCTACATCAACGGTCTGTTCGTGCTGCACAAGGATTCCAGCTCCGATTACCTGACCGACTTGCAACCGGTGTTCCCCTTCAATTTCAGCATCCCGGCATCATTCCTCTTTCCCCATGGCTTGGAATGGCAATCGGTGACCCTGAGCAACAAGCGCGTCATCGCGTTTCAGCCGGAATGGTCGGAAACCGATCCTGGCATTCAGCTGAGCCCTTCGAGTTCCAACCTGAACAACCCCGATGATTTGACGGTGACCTATCCATTCATCGAAGGCCTGGACGTGGACATCAAGCACCAGCCTCAACCGGTAAGCCTGCAGGGCAAGGTGGAAGTGATTGCGCCACGCCGCCTCTACACTTTTGAACTGACGAAAAAAGACGTGGGCCAGACCCGCACCGATGACAATCTCAGCGTCACCTTGCTGCGCCTTGCCAACAACTACGCTGAAATCGAATTCAACAACAGCGCACCACCGGCCGCCGAAGTCGGCGATACGCCATTGAACCCTTTGATCGTCCAGGCCAGGGACACCACCGGGCAATTCCTGTCGCGCTCGGGTTCAATCAATGAAACCGCCGCGCAAATTGCCTTCTATCAAAAACAGCTGGCGAAGATGCAAGAACAAAAGGCCTGGAGCGAGGCGTTCGAAAAGCAGATCGATGAAGAACAGCGCAACTTCGAGAAGCAGCAGAGTCATCATTACACCAAGGTGTATTTCAACGGCTCGATCGACACCCTCGACGTCAGCGTATTGGACTTTTCAGCCGTCACGGTGACACGCAAAGACCTCAACCTGCCGGTGCGCCGCTTCGATTCACACACCACGGCAAAAACCATCCAGCCACTGAGCCTGCCCGTCGTGGTATATGACGATCAGGCCCCGCGCTGGCTCAAGGGCGCGACACTCGGCGAGGAACAATTGAAGAAGAGCGTCACCGTCACCCAATCGGTGGACGACCCGAGTGCCGCACGCATTGAATTCGATCACCCCCGAAGCTTCAACGATGAACTGCTCGGCACCTCGTTCAGTCCCGGCGATAGCCCGGTCACTTTTTTTACGGCAGACAGAAATGGCAAACGCGATGGCCCCATCGAACTGCCATCGGAGGCTTACCAGGTCGACCCGCTTCACGGCACCATCTCCTATGACCTGAACCTGTTTCCGGAGACGCCGGCCTATGCAGTGGGCTCGATGCCGCTGTTCTTGGCGATAGTCGACAAACAGACGCTCAACGCCCACCCGTTGCCCAAAGGCCTGGAACTCAAAGGCAATGCGTTGGTGGTTGATCTGAAGCTGTTTCCAGCTCAGGACTGGCGTTTTTTTGCCCAGGACGACACTGGAAACTACCTCAAAGAGATTCTTTCGGTGACCCACGACGCGAGCACGGAAGGCCCGGCGTTATTTGCCGTGCATTACTTCTACGGCCAGCCAACACGTCTGGAAACTTACCAGCGAACCGACCTCACCACCGTGCAATACGGCTTCGAAGTCAAACTGGCCCAAGCGGACTTGACGCACCTTGAGCAATAGCCGGCTCAGTGATCGGGTCGGAACTCGAAGCCACCGAGATTGCGGCACCGGCCACCGTTGATTTCCCGAAGCTGGGCTTGCAGGTGCAGGCACCAGATCTGCGGGTCATCGGCCAGCTCGTAGCCATGCAAGGTCAAGCTCTCAACAATCGTGTCGAGAATTGATTCAGCCACGAAAGGGCCGTGGAACGGGCCCTGTGCCTTGATGGCTGAAGGTTGTTCGCCGGCCATTCCGGCGGCAAAGAGCAAGGTCCACATGCCCGTATCCCCCGCCAATGGGCGGATGGCACATTCGATACGGGTCACAAGGCCCAAACATTGACGGGTAAGGCAGAGGTTGCGCGACATGGCGGCGACCCTCGATAGATCCGGTATTCAGCCCCCACGGGAAGGCTGTCTCGATCCAGTGATTACTGTCGATATCCTTGAGCTGAGAATAGAAGAAAAGTCTGACCAGTACGTCAAGCGAAACCAGAAGGCGCCGAATGGTCATTGCGTGAATATTGGCGCCAGAGTGATGGCACTTTTTCGGTGTTTACCCAATACAAATGTGGGAGCGAGCAGGCTCGCTCCCACAGTGGATCGTTGTGATCTCGGATGGGTCAGGCCGGCTTGGCTTCGACCAACGCCTCCAGCGCCGCCTCTTTCTCGGCTTCCTTGAGGTCGTCTTCGCTGATCATTTCGGCGATCACCCGCAAGCGCTCCACCACCCGCGCATTCACGCTGCCCTCGGGAAACGCGCCATTCTCGTCCGGCGCACCGGCCGGCTCGCCCACCAGCAGGCTCAGCGCCTCATCGGCCTGGCGCACCGCATAGACGTGGAATAGGCCCGCACGCACCGCCGACAACACCTTCTCATCGAGCATCAACGTGGCAACGTTGGCGTGTGGAATGATCGCCCCCTGCTCACCGGTCAAACCGCGGGCTTCGCAGAGCCGGAAGAAGCCTTCGATTTTCTCGTTGACCCCGCCCACGGCCTGCACTTCACCAAACTGGTTGATTGAGCCCGTGATTGCAAAGCATTGCTTGAGCGGTGTTTTCGACAAGGCCGAGATCAGCGTGCATGCCTCGCCCAGCGACGCACTGTCGCCGTCGACGTAACCGTAGGACTGCTCCAGCGCGATACTCGCCGAGATCGCCAGCGGGAATTCCTGGGCGTAACGGCTGCCCAGATACCCGGTGAGGATCATCACCCCTTTGGAGTGAATCGGCTGGCCAAGGTTGACCTCGCGCTCGATGTCGACAATGCCGCTGCCACCCGGATACACCGTGGCGGAAATCCGCGCCGGCACGCCGAAGGCCGAGTCGCCGACTTCCAGCACCGTCAGACCATTGCATTTGCCAACCGCCGCGCCATCGGTATCGATCAGGATGATCCCGGCGAGCATGTCATCGAGAATCCGTGCCGAGACGCGCCCGGTACGGGTCGCCTTGGCCTTCAGAGCTCGTTCGATGTGCCCTGCATCGGTCATTTCATCGCTCGCCAGGTTGCGAATGAAATCCGCCTCGCTGACCAGCTGGAACAGATCACCGATGCGCGCCGACAAGCGTCCCTGATGCTCGGCCAGGCGCGCACTGTAGGTCGCCAGGCGCGCCACCGCGTCGGCGGTCAGCGGTGCCATGCCTTCTTCCGAAGTACGGGTCTTGAGCAACTGGGCGAACTGCTCCAGGCTTTCGTCGACCATCGGGATGTCTTCATCGAAGTCCACCAGGACGCGGAACATTTCCTGGAAGTCCGGATCGAGGTCTTGCAGCGTGTAATACAGCTGCCGCGCGCCAATAATGACGACCTTGACCTGCAATGGGATGTTTTGTGGGGTCAGCGTCACGGTGGCCAGACGGCCCAGCTCACCGAGCGGCGACTCCATTTTCAGTTTGCGCGATTGCAGGGCGCGTTTCAGCGCGTCCCACACGAACGGCTCGCTGAGCATTTTTTCCGCTTCAAGGATCAGGAATCCGCCGTTGGCGCGGTGCAATGCACCCGGGCGCAGCTGCCGATAGGTCGTGTACATCGCCCCTTGGTCGGTGCTGTATTCGATGCGGCCAAACAGGTTTTCGTAAGTCGGGTGCGGCTCGAACACCACCGGCGCACCGCCACTGGCGGAATGACCGACCACCAGGCTCGGCGCGTATTGTTCTTCCAGCATCTTGCGGGCTACCGCATCGACTTTACTGTCGTCGACCAATTGCTCGACCACGGTCTTGAGCAGGTAAACCTGCACCGCTTGCAGATAACCGCACACCGCAGCGTTTTCGGCGTACTTCTCCGAGAGCGGGGACAACAGCGGCTGCAAGGCCAGGGTGATGGTTTCTTCGTTGAGGTGGCGCAGTTGATTGCTCGACTCGCGCTTCCATTGCGGCAGGCTCGCGAGTTCTTCGTTGAGGCGTTCTTCCAGCCACGAGATATCGTCGTGGAAACGGTCGCGATCGGCTTCCGGCAACTGCGAAAATTCGGCCTCGTCCAGCGCCTTTCCCTCGGCCATCGGAGTGAACGCGATGTTGCTGGCATCGCGATACAGCGCGACCTCTTTTTCCAGCGCCAGGCGCTCGATCACATCCAGAGCCTTGTCGTAGCGCTGGTTGAAGGCACGGTCGATGGCACTTTTTTTCTGCTGGTAGGACGGGTGTTCGAAGACCGCCGGAAAGGTTGCCAGCAGGTTGTCGATCAGGCCGTTGATGTCTGCAATGAAGGCACCGGCCGTGCCAGAGGGCAGCTCCAGCGCGCGAGGCTCGCGAGGCTCGTCGAAATTGTTGACGTAGACCCAGTCCGCCGGGGTCTGCAGGCGTTTGCCTTCGGCTTTCAGGTAGCGTTTGACGAACGAAAACCGGCCGGTGCCGGGCTCACCCATGACGAATACGTTGTAACCGGGGCGTGGCATGGCCACGCCAAACTGCAAGGCTTCGACCGCACGTTCCTGGCCAAGCACACCGCGGAAGGGCTCCAGATCATTGGTGGTAGAGAAGCTGAACTGTTCAGCGGAAAACGGACGGGTCAGCGCTTCAGGCGCTAGACGCAAGCTGGCAGCAACAGGATCAGGCATCGGGCTTCCTTACATCAGGCGGGGCAGATAGCGGCATTCTGGCGCTGCCCCTACCTCACTTGCAAGGCGCGCCTCTTGCCAAAGCATAGACAAGCCGTCATCCCCGGGTGCGGCGGGGCCAAATCAATGTTTAGTGCGAATGTTTCGTAAAAAAAGACGGAACCCTTGGAACGTGCCTAAACTCCAAACTGCGCGGCTGGAACTAATAACCGGCCCACTGGCGCCAGATCGGGCCAGACCCCTTGTCTATTGGTATGCACACAAAGAGAACATAGCTATGAAACGGATTCTTCTCGGTACTCTCTTCACCGTTGTATCCCTCAACGCCATGGCACAGGCGCCAGGCGGCCCGGATTGCGGTTGGGGCAACATGCTGTTCGAAGGTCAGCGTGGCACTCCGGCTCACTTCCTGGCATCCACCACTAACGGCACGTCCGGCAACGCAACATTTGGTATGACTTCCGGTACCAACGGTTGCTCGACTAACGCGTCGCTGACCTATGGCGGCAAATCCTGGCTTGCCATGAATGGCATGATGAACGAGTTGTCCGAAGACATGGCTAAAGGCAATGGCGAAGCGCTGACGACCTATGCCGTGGTACTGGGCGTGGCGCCGGAAGACCGTGCGCACTTCGCCACTGTGACTCACGAGCACTTCCAGCAGATCTTCAGCAAGGCTGACGTGACCGCTGAAGACGTGCATACCAACACCCTCGCTATCCTGAAGTCCGATCCACGTCTGGCCAAGTACGCTACTCAAGCTTAAGCTCGGCTCTGCCCGCTCCTCTCGAGGCGCGGGTTTTATTTTTTGGACCCGTCCCTCTTTGGGTCTTCGTTTTTTTCGACTTAAGTTGCCCACTATGCTCAAACGCCTTGCCTGGCTGGCGCTCTGTGTCTGCGCCCCGCTGTCCGCCGCGCCACACATTGATGATCAACGTTTGCAGCAACTGGCCAATGACCCTTTCTGGATTTCCCTGGGCCATTACGAAACCGGCAAGCTCGGCGGCTGGCGCAGCTATGTCAGCGACAAGAAGTTCTTTCTGGCGCCCGACGGCAATGAACATCCCGACCGCGAACTGGCCGCCACCGTGCAGGCGCTGTACGCACCGGCCAGCGCTGGCGAACGGCATGCCCAATGCGTCTACCCGGCCCGTACCCGCTGGCTGAAGGCACAGCTCAACCTGACGGATCTTCCGGCACTCGATTGTGCTGAATTCAAGCAGTGGTTCAAGGATGTCTCGCCCCACAGCGCGGTGATGATTTTCCCGGCGGCTTATCTGAACAGCCCTTCATCAATGTTCGGCCATACCTTGCTGCGCATCGACCAGGCCGATGTAGAGAGCGACAAGACCTCACTGCTCAGTTACGCGATTAACTTCGGCGCCTATATCGAAGGTTCGGACAACAGCATCCTTTACGCCTGGAAAGGCTTGATGGGCGGTTATCCGGGGCTGTTCGCACTGGTGCCCTATCAGGAAAAACTCTCGGAATACCGCAGCCTCGAAAATCGTGATCTGTGGGAGTACCGGCTGAACCTGACGCAGGCCGAAACCGAGCGCATGGTCGAGCACGTCTGGGAGTTGAAGCAGATCCAGTTCGACTATTTCTTCTTCGACGAAAACTGCTCTTATCGCCTGCTGGAGTTGCTGCAAGTGGCGCGGCCGAGTCTGCGCCTGACCGAGCAATTCCCGCTCACGGCGATTCCGACCGACACCGTCAAGGCCGTGAAAGAAGCCGGGTTGGTGCAGTCCATCCAATATCGTCCATCACGCGAGCGGGAGCTGTTGAGCCGCGCGCAGCCGTTGAACGATGAAGAACAGCAGTGGGTGCTGAAAGTCAGCGCCGACCAGAAGCAGCTGCAGGCACCGGCGTTCAAGGCGCAACCACGCGAGCGTCAGGCGCTGATCATCGATGCGGCTTACCGACTTGAACGTTATCGCGCCAATGGTCAGGAACGCGATCCGGAACGGGCGCAACGCAGTTTCGAACTGCTGCGGGCGATCAACCAGAACCCGCCGCCAGAGCTGGACATCCCGCGCCCCGGCCTGCCCGAGAACGGTCATGAATCGCGCACCTGGCAGGCCGGCATCGGCACCCGGGGCGACAAGGCCTTTGGCGAATATGGCCTGCGCATGGCTTATCACGACCTCAACGATAACGCCGAGAGCTTCCCGCTCGGCGCACAGATCGAAATCCTGCAGATGAAACTGCGCCAATACGAAGGCAATCACTGGCAGTTGCAGCAACTCGACCTGGCGACCATCCGCTCCCTGACGCCGCGCAATGAGCTGTTGCAGCCGTTGTCGTGGCAAGTCACTGGCGGCCTGGAGCGAGTGCCGGGCAAGCATGACGACGAAACATTGGTCAGCCACGTCAACGGCGGTGCCGGCGGTACCTGGCAACTGAGCGAAGACATGCTCGGCTTTGCGCTAGGCACGGTGCGCATCGAACACAACAGCGACTTCGCCGGGTTCGTTGCCCCCGCGGCCGGCTTCAACAGCGGCTTGCTGTGGAAAAACCCGCTCGGCAACTTCAGCCTGGAAGCCAAGGGCGATTTCTTCACCAATGGCGAAGTGCGCCGCAGCATGAGCCTGAACCAGCAGTGGGAATTGTCGCGCAACCTTGGGCTGCGCCTGAGCGCCCAGCGCGAATTCAGCCACCTCTCCAGTCCCGAGAACGAAGTGATGCTTGAGGTGAAGTGGTATCACTATTGACCCAGAAATGCCGCGATTTCCCTGTGGGAGCGGGCTTGCTCGCGAAGGCGGAGTGTCAGTCGCCATCAATGTTGGCTGACACTCCGCCTTCGCGAGCAAGCCCGCTCCCACAAGGGATTTGCGTGGTCAAACGGATTAATCACAGGCCTTTCACATACGCCTGACGCATTCACTCCTAGACTTCACTTGTAGGCCGTTGAAACGGTCCGGGAGTCAGGGATGTGGCGTTGCGCAGCGGTGCTGGGGTTGTTGATGTTAATTGCGGGTTGCCAGACGACCCACGAGGATCTGATTGCCAAAGGCTATCCACCGGCCTTCGCCGATGGTTTCGATGATGGTTGCAGCAGTGGCCGGCAGGCCGCCGGGGCCATCACCGGCGAGTTTCGCAAGAACGTCCCGCGCTACCTCAAGGACAAGCAATACGCCGAAGGCTGGAGCGACGGTTTCCGGCAGTGCCAGGCCATGCGCGAAAGTGAAGATCGCGCGGACTATCACAGCCGCCATTGGGACGATCGGGACAAAGCCTGGCAGCAACAGAAAGACCAGGGCGCTGCCCGGGCCTATCGCTCGCCATGAGTCGCTGACAGACATCCATCGAAACTAAAAGACTGCAACCATGGCCCAAACCCTATAACGGGAGAAAACCATGAGTCGCGCCTTCGTCAATGAAGATAACGCCGCCGCGCAAGCCGATCAGCCAGTCGAACGGCAAGTCAGCGCGCAGCCCAATTACGTCACGCCCGCCGGGCTTGCGCAGCTTCAGGCGAAAGTTGCCGAGGTGCAAAACCTGCTCAATGAACAGAGCGCGAAAGGAGACCTGGCCGACAAACAGCGCCAGGCCGACCTCGAGCGTGACTGGCGATATTTCAACCAACGCCTGCAAAGCGCCCAGTTAGTCGTACCGGCCTCCTCGACCGAGAAGGTGCAGATGGGCGCCTGGGTGACGTTTGCCGATGAACAGGGCAACGAACAGCGTGTGCAGTTGGTCGGCGAGGATCAGGCGGATGCCGCCAGCGGATTGATCAATTGGGGTTCGCCACTGGGACGGGCGCTGTTGGGTGCGCAGGTTGGGGATGAGGTGGTGTGGAAGCGGCCGGTGGGGGATTTGGTGATTGAGGTTCTGGGCATAGAGGTTGGGTGACCTTAAGGCCGCCATCGCGAGCAAGCTCGCTCCCACAGTGGATTAGCAGTGGGCTTCAGATTTGAAGCCAACCCGAATCCCTGTGGGAGCGAGCCTGCTCGCGATAGTCGCGCCGCGATTTACCTGAATGACACCCACAAAAAAACGGAGCCTAGAAGGCTCCGTTTTTTCATGCAACCGACCCGATATCAGGCCAGTTTCTTGTGCCGTACACGATGCGGCTGGGAAGCCGCTTCGCCGAGGCGTTTCTTGCGATCGGCTTCGTACTCGGTGTAGTTACCTTCGAAGAACACCGCTTGCGAATCGTCTTCGTACGCCAGGATGTGTGTCGCGACGCGGTCAAGGAACCACCGATCGTGAGAGATCACAATCGCAGCGCCCGGGAAGTCCAACAGGGCTTCTTCCAGGGAACGCAGGGTTTCAACGTCGAGGTCGTTGGACGGTTCGTCGAGCAGCAGGACGTTGCCGCCCTCTTTCAGGGTCAGGGCCAGGTGCAAGCGACCACGCTCACCACCGGACAGGTCCTTGACGAACTTCTGTTGATCGCCACCCTTGAAGTTGAAGCGACCGACGTAGGTACGCGACGGAATCTCGTAGTTGCCGATGCGGATCTGGTCCGAACCGTCGGAGATTTGCTGGAACACAGTCTTGCTGCCGTCCAGGTCTTCGCGGCTCTGATCCACACAAGCAAGCTGCACGGTTTCGCCGACTTCGATGGTGCCCGAATCCGGTTGTTCCTTGCCCATCAGCATGCGGAACAGGGTCGATTTACCGGCACCGTTACCGCCGATCACGCCAACGATGGCGCCTTTAGGCATGGAGAACGAAAGGTTGTCGATCAACACGCGATCGCCATAACCCTTGGAAACGTTCTTGAACTCGATGACCTTGTCGCCCAGGCGCGGACCGGCCGGGATGTAGATCTCGTTGGTTTCGCTGCGCTTCTGGAATTCCTGCGATTGCATTTCTTCGAAGCGTTGCAGACGAGCCTTGGATTTGGACTGGCGGGCCTTGGCGCCTTTGCGCACCCACTCCAGTTCTTCCTTCATGGCTTTTTCGTGGGCCGACTGTTGCTTGGATTCGGCGGCCAGACGATCGGACTTGGCTTCGAGCCAACCCGAATAGTTGCCCTCGTAAGGGATACCGGCGCCACGGTCGAGCTCGAGGATCCAGCCGGCAACGTTGTCCAGGAAGTAACGGTCGTGCGTGATCGCAACCACGGTGCCCGGGAAATCGTGCAGGAAATGCTCCAGCCACGCGACGGAATCGGCGTCCAGGTGGTTGGTCGGTTCGTCGAGCAGCAGCATGTCAGGGGCGGACAGCAGCAGACGGCACAGGGCCACACGACGCTTTTCACCACCGGACAGGAATTCGATCTTGGCATCCCACGCCGGCAGACGCAGCGCATCGGCGGCGACTTCCAGTTGGCGATCCAGGTTGTGACCGTCGCTCGCTTGCAGGATGGCTTCGAGTTTGGCCTGTTCAGCGGCCAGTTTGTCGAAGTCGGCGTCTTCATCCGCGTAAGCGGCGTAGACCTCGTCCAGGCGAGCCTGGGCGTTCTTGATCACGCTGACGGCTTCCTCGACCACTTCACGCACGGTCTTGGTCGGGTCCAGGATCGGTTCTTGCGGCAGGTAACCGATGTTCAGCTCCGGCATCGGGCGGGCTTCGCCTTCGAACTCGGTGTCGACGCCGGCCATGATTTTCAGCAGCGTGGACTTACCCGAACCGTTGAGGCCGAGTACGCCGATCTTGGCGCCGGGGAAAAATGACAGCGAAATGTTTTTCAGGATTTCCCGCTTCGGCGGAACAACTTTGCCCAGCCGATGCATGGTGAATACATATTGAGCCATGGAGAACCTTGGGTCAGTGACAGATGATTTGGAGCGCAGGCGTTGCCCGGCCAGACCGTGCGCGTCGTCCGCTTGACGGGTATCAATGCGTGCGCGCTGAAAAAGTCTGAGTTTAGGAGCTGGAACGCTCCCGCGTAACCGGCAAAGCTACCTGAATGACAGATGGCAGTCCAGCCAGTAGGGGCTGGCACTTCGCCACAACACAAGGCATGCTAGCCGCCCTTCGGGCGTCCGGCTTATAGTGCACGTCGCGCCAGTCCAGCCAAACCGCAGGATTACAGTTTGTCTAACGTCTCTCCGCCATCGTCCGTGAGCGCACCGCAGCCTGCGCCCGGCTCGCCCCTGCGCGGATCCTTGAAGGGCGCGTTGGCGACACTCGTGCTGTTGCTGCTCGCGCTGCTGTTCTGGCAGCTGCTGGATCAGCTTCGCGAAACCCAGAAAAGCCAGCGCCAATACACCATCGATTACACCGCCGACCTGGCCTCGCAAGTCAGCCTGAACATGGCGCTGAACGCGCAGATCGCCCTGAATCTGCTACCGATCGTCGAACAACCGCAAAGTGACGACGAACAGCAGGCGTTGCTGCGCAAGCTGCAACAGTCGCTGCCTGGACTGCGCAGCCTGGCGTTGCTCAGCCCTTCCGGAAAAATACTCAGCGACAGCGCCGCCGACAGCGATGACGCCGACTACCTGAGCGACCTGGTCCGGCGCAGCCGCGCCCAGGCCCATTATTTCAGCAATGCCGACGACGGTTCAGTCGTGCATCTGCTGCTGCATCAAGCCAGCGGCAGCACCCGTGGCTATTGGGCCCTACGCCTGACACCGGGCTTTTTTTCGTCACTGACCCAACAGAATGAGGCCGGTATCCGCCCGTTGTGGCTGGTGGAGAACCGCGTCAATCACCAAATCATCAGCCGTGATGAAGCGTCGCCTTCAACCCGTCAGGGCGTGTTGTCCCCGGACGACCTGACCAACAGTGTCCTGACAGTGCCGCTGAGCAACAGCGACTGGCAATTGCGCGGGCTGTTCGACCGTCAGCAAGTGCTCGAGCAATTGTTGCCGGCATTCATTGGCAAATGCCTGTTGGGCCTGGCGTTTTCCCTGCTGCCGTTCATCGCGCTGCTGAACATGCGCCGCCGACAACGCCAACTGCATGAAGGCCGCCGACGCTATCACGATATTTTCGAAGGCACCGGCGTGGCCCTTTGTGTGCTGGACGTCTCAGGGCTAAAGAGCTTCTTTGACAAGGCCCAACTGCACAGCAGCGAACAACTCGCTGCATGGCTCAAGAACCCGGAGCAACGCCAGCAACTGCTGTCGGAGCTGCGCGTTACCGAGGTCAATCAGGTCGCCCTGCAACTGCTTAACGTCAATTCCTGCGCCCAAGCCTGGAAACTGCTGATTGACGGCTCTGCGCTGGATGGCACCGCCATCGGCCATCAAGTGCTTGAAACGGTCCTCAACCAGCAGAAACAGCTTGAGCTGGAAATCAAGCTTCAGGATGCCAGCGGCCGCGACCAGCATCTGTGGCTGGTGCTGCGCCTGCCGGAAAACCAGGAGGACTATAAAGCGGTCATCCTGAGCATCACCGACATCACCAGCCGCAAACTCATCGAGCTGTCGCTGCTGGAGCGCGAAGGCTTTTGGTCCGACGTGGTGCGCACCGTACCGGATCACCTGTATGTGCAGGACGTGATCAGCCAACGGATGATCTTCAGTAACCATCACCTGGGGCAGACGCTCGGCTACAACCGCACCGAGCTGCACCAGATGGGCGAGTATTTCTGGGAAATCCTCCTGCATCCCGAAGACGCCGATGAGTACCACCGCTCGCGCCAGACCCAGCGCCAAGGGGGATACACCCAGCTGCTGCAATGCCAGCTGCGTTTCCGTCATCGCGACGGCAAATGGCGACGGTTCGATATTCGCGAACAGGCGCTGGCGCGGGATAAACACGATCAAGTCACACGAATCATCGGCGTGGCCAAGGACATCACCGATCAGATTGAAGCCAGTGAATCCCTGCGTGACAGCGAACAGCGTTACCGGATGCTCGCCGAAAGCATCAGCGACGTGATTTTCTCCACCGACAGCAAGCTGGCGCTCAACTACGTCAGTCCTTCGGTGCAGGCGGTGCTGGGTTTCGACGCCGACTGGATCTTCCAGAACGGCTGGCAGTCGACCATCGCCAACCCGCAACAATTGACCGGCATCTACAGTCTGATGGACCGGGTCAGCAAAGCGCTGAACAAACCCGACCAACTGGCGCTGCTGCGCAGTCAGGTGCAGACCCAACTGTTCCTGTTCGATTGCCTGCGGGCTGACGGCCGCAAGATCCCGATCGAACTGCGGCTGGTGCTGGTCTGGGACGAACACGGCGCCTTCGAAGGCGTGCTGGGCGTCGGTCGCGACATTAGCCAGCAGCGCCGCGCGGAGAAAGACCTGCGCATGGCGGCCACTGTATTTGAACACTCCACGTCGGCGATCCTGATCACCGACCCGGCTGGCTACATTGTCCAGGCCAACGAAGCGTTCAGCCGCGTCAGCGGTTATGCCGTGGAGCAGGTGCTGGACCAGTTGCCGAACATGCTGACCGTCGACGAACAGCAGGAAGCCCACCTGCGCTACGTGCTCAAGCAGCTGCATCAGAACAGCACCTGGGAAGGTGAAGTCTGGCTCAAGCGGCGCAATGGCGAACACTATCCGGCCTGGGTCGGCATCACCGCCGTGCTCGACGATGAAGGCGATCTGGCCAGCTACGTGTGCTTCTTCAGCGACATCAGCGAGCGCAAGGCCAGCGAACAGCGGATCCACCGCCTCGCCTATTACGACGCCTTGACCCACCTGCCCAACCGCACGTTGTTCCAGGACCGTCTGCACACGGCGCTGCAATCGGCCGAGCGGCAGAAGTCGTGGGTGGTGCTGATGTTCCTCGACCTCGACCGCTTCAAGCCGATCAACGACTCCCTCGGCCACGCCGCCGGCGATCGCATGCTCAAGGAAATGGCCACGCGCCTGCTCGGTTGCGTCGATGATGACGACACCGTGGCGCGCATGGGCGGTGACGAGTTCACCCTGCTGCTGCAACCGCGGGCCAACCGGGAAGTGGCGTTGAACCGGGCGATTCATGTTGCCGAACAGATCCTCGCCAGCCTGGTGAAGCCGTTCGTGCTCGAAGGCCGCGAGTTTTTCGTCACCGCCAGTATCGGTATCGCGCTGAGCCCGCAGGATGGCAACGAACTCAGTCAGCTGATGAAGAACGCCGACACCGCGATGTATCACGCCAAGGAGCGCGGCAAGAACAACTTCCAGTTCTATCAGGCGGACATGAACGCCAGCGCCCTGGAGCGTCTGGAACTGGAAAGCGACTTGCGTCATGCCTTGGAACAGGACGAATTCGTTCTGTACTACCAGCCGCAGTTCAGTGGCGACGGCAAACGCCTGACCGGCGCCGAAGCGTTGTTGCGCTGGCGTCATCCGCGCCGTGGCCTGGTGCCGCCGGGGGATTTCATTCCGGTGCTCGAAGAGCTCGGGCTGGTGGTGGATGTCGGCGACTGGGTGATCAGCGAAGCCTGCCGCCAACTCAAGACCTGGCATCAGGCCAAGGTGCGGGTGCCGAAGGTCTCGGTGAACATTTCGGCCCGGCAGTTCTCCGACGGCCAGCTCGGCACACGGATCGCCACGATTCTCAGGGAAACCGGCCTGCCGCCGGCGTGCCTGGAGCTGGAACTGACCGAAAGTATCCTGATGCGCGAAGTCAGCGAAGCGATGCAGATACTCGCCGGGCTGAAAAACCTCGGCCTGAGCATTGCAGTCGACGACTTCGGTACCGGTTACTCATCGCTCAACTACCTCAAGCAATTCCCGATCGATGTGCTGAAAATCGACCGCACCTTCGTCGATGGGCTGCCGTCGGGCGAACAGGATGCACAGATTGCCCGGGCGATCATCGCCATGGCCCACAGCCTGAACCTGGCGGTGATCGCCGAAGGCGTGGAAACCCATGAGCAACTCGACTTCCTGCGCGAGCATGGGTGCGATGAGGTTCAGGGGTATCTGTTCGGACGACCGATGCCGGCCAACCGGTTCGAGGCGCAGTTCAGCAATGATGCGCTCTTCATGTTTGATTGATTGGAGCCAACAGCTCCAATCAATCAAACATGAAGAAAGTTGGAAGCTTCAAGTGGCAAGCTTCAAGCAACGGCCAGTCCGCTTTTGACTTGCCGTTTGAGGCTTGCAGCTAGAAGCTGAATTCCTTTCGTCTGCGACATGATGTCCTTTCATATGCCATCTAAAAGCGGTTGGGTTAGAATGCCCCCCTTTTCTGCCCCGATCCTTGAGGACCGCCATGTTCAGCCGTGATTTGACTATTGCCAAGTACGACGCCGATCTTTTTGCCGCCATGGAGCAAGAAGCTCAGCGCCAGGAAGAACACATCGAGCTGATCGCTTCGGAAAACTACACCAGCCCAGCGGTGATGGAAGCTCAAGGCTCGGTATTGACCAACAAATACGCCGAAGGCTATCCGGGCAAGCGCTACTACGGTGGTTGCGAGTTCGTCGACGTGGTTGAGCAACTGGCCATCGACCGTGCAAAAGAACTGTTCGGCGCCGATTACGCCAACGTTCAGCCACACGCCGGCTCCCAAGCCAACAGCGCCGTCTACCTGGCACTGCTGCAAGCGGGCGACACCATCCTGGGCATGAGCCTGGCCCACGGCGGTCACCTGACCCACGGCGCCAGCGTTTCGTCCTCCGGCAAGCTGTACAACGCCGTTCAGTACGGCATCGACGCCAATGGCCTGATCGACTACGACGAAGTCGAGCGCCTGGCCGTTGAGCACAAACCGAAAATGATCGTGGCTGGTTTCTCTGCCTACTCGCAGATCCTCGACTTCCCACGCTTCCGCGCTATCGCTGACAAGGTCGGCGCCTACCTGTTCGTCGACATGGCTCACGTGGCCGGTCTGGTCGCCGCTGGCGTCTACCCGAACCCGGTGCCATTCGCTGACGTCGTGACCACCACCACGCACAAGACCCTGCGCGGTCCACGTGGCGGCCTGATCCTGGCTCGCGCCAACGCCGACATCGAGAAGAAGCTGAACTCCGCAGTATTCCCGGGCGCCCAGGGTGGCCCGCTGGAGCACGTGATCGCCGCCAAGGCAATCTGCTTCAAGGAAGCGCTGCAGCCTGAGTTCAAGGCTTACCAGCAACAAGTAGTGAAGAACGCCAAGGCCATGGCCGGCGTGTTCATCGAGCGCGGTTTTGACGTGGTCTCCGGCGGTACTGAAAACCACCTGTTCCTGCTCTCGCTGATCAAGCAGGAAATCTCCGGTAAAGACGCCGACGCCGCTCTGGGCAAAGCGTTCATCACCGTGAACAAGAACTCCGTGCCAAACGATCCACGCTCCCCGTTCGTCACCTCCGGCCTGCGCTTCGGCACTCCGGCTGTGACCACTCGTGGCTTCAAGGAAGCCGAGTGCAAAGAGCTGGCGGGCTGGATCTGCGACATCCTGGCTGACCTGAACAACGAAGCGGTGATCGACGCCGTTCGTGAGAAGGTCAAGGCCATCTGCAAGAAGCTGCCGGTGTACGGCGCTTAACTGCACCGCTGAACCGCAGCACAAAAACCGGCCAGTGATGGCCGGTTTTTTTATATCTTCAATTCGATATATCCGCGCATTAACAGCCCCCCTAAAAATCCCATAGCAACTATACGACCGTACACACCCCACCACAGAAACAGCTTGCAAAGTTACTCCACACACACGTCGCACGTAAAACTCTTACTATTCGAACACTCAGAAAACTTCTAGCCAGACTTCTTGCTTTCAATAACGGAAGAGCGCTAATCCCCCGAATAGAGAGACTGACCATGAGTTCCAATCGACAAAAATCCTTTACGGCAACCCTTGGCACCCACGATACACTTTTGCACTTTCTAAACTTGCTGCACGCACCTCGAGCCCTTGTCACTTATTCATTTGGCAGTGGCGGGTTCTTTACCGGAAAACGGCAACAGCGAGACGACTCGAATTTTCTAGGTCTGCGCCCCGAGGTCCCGGTAAACGCCAAACCCCGTCTCCTCCTGTACTTCAGGTACACCGGCAGTGATTACAGGCTCTACATCCGCACGCCGGGACCGTATTTCGGCAAATGCCTGAGTATCAGTGACACGGGGCTTGTGGGTGCATACCCTGTTGCAGGATCAACTACATTCAATCTGGTCGACCGGCGTCATAACATTCTGACGCTGGATAATATAAAACAAGACTACCCGGAAATTTATATTCAAGCCAAAGGCTCTGGCCTTCTGCATAAATACAAACTTCACGACTCCAAGTATATTTATATCGGCGACCGGCGTGGAGCCCCGTTGCTTTTCAACTTAATCATTCAAGAAAGAAACGCACCCGACCTCAGCACACCGGATGAAGATTAAAGGCTTGATAAGCGCAGGCACACTTAGAAACATAAACTAATCAAAGCAAGTCGTTGGGATAACAGCGACGACGGCAGGCATTTGCCTGACGCTCGGTCAATGCAAAGTCGCCGCCCCCCAAAAAACCGGACAGTGATGACCGGTTTTTTTTCACCTGCAAAACCGCTCAAGCACGGGCCTTGACGTCGAACTGGTAAGACCGGTCATGCCAATTTTGCTTTTTCCACTTGCGAACCCTTAAAACCTGCGTCTAGACTGCGCCTGCACTGGACATACCGGTAAGACCACAATAATTAAGTCCTGAATCTGATGCGTTCAAGCGCACGGCAGCCAGGACACCGACCAGGATTCCTCCCATGCTCAGATGGTGCTCGCGTTCAATCTTCCTCCAAGTGGTTCTCGGACTGGTGCTCGGCATCGTCTGCGGGCTGACCCTTCCTGAATACTCTGCCCAGCTCAAACCGCTCGGCGACGGCTTCATCAAACTGATCAAGATGCTCATCGGCCTGATCGTGTTCTGTGTGGTGGTCAGTGGTATCAGCGGCGCGGGCGACTTGAAGAAGGTCGGACGCATCGGCCTGAAATCAGTGATCTACTTCGAAATCCTGACCACCATCGCGCTGGTGATTGGCCTGGTGTTCGCCTTCAGTACCGGGATCGGCAGCGGCGCGAACATTCATCTGGATCAGCTTTCGGCCGCCGACATGGGCGACATCGCTCAGCGCGGCCAACACATGCACACCACCACGCAGTTTCTGATGGACCTGATCCCAACCTCGGTGATCGGCGCCTTCGCGGACAACAATATTCTGCAAGTGCTGCTGTTTTCAGTGCTGTTCGGCAGCGCGCTGAACCTTGTCGGTGAAGCGGCCTCCGGAATTTCCCGGCTGATCAACGAACTCAGCCACGTGATCTTCCGCATCATGGGCATGATTGTGCGTCTGGCGCCGATCGGCGTGTTCGGCGCCATCGCCTTTACCACCAGCAAATATGGTCTGGACTCGTTGCAGCATCTGGGCAGCCTGGTCGGCCTGTTTTACCTGACCTGCGTGGCGTTCGTGTCGCTGATTCTCGGCCTGGTGATGCGCCTGTCCGGCCTGCGGATGTGGCCACTGCTCAAATACCTGCGCGAAGAACTGCTGATCGTCATGGGCACCGCTTCTTCCGACGCTGTGCTGCCACAGATCATGCGCAAGCTTGAGCATCTGGGCATCGGCAGTTCCACCGTGGGGTTGGTGATTCCTACGGGCTACTCCTTCAACCTCGATGGATTCTCGATCTACCTGACGCTTGCCATCGTCTTCATCGCCAACGCCACCGGTACGCCGCTGGCGATGACCGACTTGCTGACCATTCTGCTGGTGTCGCTGATCACCTCCAAAGGTGCCCACGGGATTCCCGGCTCGGCGCTGGTGATTCTGGCGGCGACCCTGACGGCGATCCCGGCGATTCCGGTGGTTGGCCTGGTACTGGTGCTGGCGGTGGACTGGTTCATGGGGATCGGCCGGGCGCTGACCAACCTGATCGGCAACTGCGTCGCCACCGTGGCGATCGCCCGTTGGGAGAAGGACATCGATATCCAGCGAGCGAACAAGGTGCTTTCCGGTCAGGTGGGTTATACCTTCCAGCCGAGAAAACCGGTGGCGCCGGCGCATCAGCAGGAATTTTGAATAATCGCCGTGTCTGCCCGCGGGCAGGCACGGCCATCAACCGTTTTGGATGCTCATGGAGCGAACAGTGATTACCTCGTCGACCGTTGTGAATTCAGTCGTGGAAAAACTCCGGGCCGCTTTGGCCCGTGGTCAGTGGCGTTCCGGTGACATGTTGCCAGGGCAACGTGAACTGGCCGAACAACTGGGCATCAGCCGTCCGAGCCTGCGTGAAGCGGTGATCGTGCTGGAAACCCTCGGCCTGGTGCGCTCAATGCCGGGCAAAGGCGTGGTGGTGCTGGAAGCCAACCTCAGCGACAGTCAAAGCCATGACAGCGCGGTGGCCGGCGCCAGCCTGGAAGATGTGCTGCAACTGCGCTACACCCTGGAGCCGTTCATTGTCGGCCTGGTCGCGCAGTCGATCAGCAGCAAGGAAGTCGGGCAATTGCGCTTGACCCTGATGGACATGCGCGAGGCGTTGGACGCCAACGACAGCGAGGCTGGGGTCAACGCCTACATCGCGTTCCACGAGGAGCTGTTCACCCTGACCTCGAACCCGATCTTCCAGAGCGTGGTGCAGCAAACCAGCAACGCCCTCAAGCAAAGCGCCGAGGTGCTGCGCAATTCGCCGGAGCATCTGGCAGAACGCCTGGAAGAAAACGAAGCCGTGGTGCGCGCCATCCGCAGCAAGAACAGCGCCCAGGCCAGTGCCGAAATGCGTCGACACATCCTTCGCGAAGGCCAACGCATGGGCATTGAATTGAACATCCCGGACGACAACCTCGGCAGTTGAACCCTCTTCGAACTGGAGACAGGCCATGAACAGCTTCGCCTCACCGCAGACGCTTGCCGCCCTGCCCTTCCCCTCGCCGGCGGACACTCTTTATTCGCGGGTTTTCGATGCCATTCTTGAACAGCGCATCGATGCGACCAGTCGCTTTACCGAAGAAAGCCTGGCGCAGATGTTCGGCGCTCGGCGCAGTGAAATTCGTGGTGTGCTGACCCGCCTGTCCCATCAGCACGTCATCGTTCTTCGCACGAACCACCGTCCCCGTGTCGCCGCGCTCGACCACGAGCAAACCCGGCAGATGCTGCATGCCCGGCGGCTGACCGAGACCACGCTAGTGCGCCTGGCCTGCCAGCAATCCCACCCGCAAGATTTCAAGCCGCTACGAGCCTTGATCGACAGCGAGCGCGACTGCACCGCACGCGGTCCGGCCATTCGCTTATCAGGGGAGTTTCATTTGCGCTTGGCAGAAATGGCCGGGAATGCACCGTTGGCGCATTTCCTTGGCAGCCTGGTGCCACTGACTTCGCTGGCAATTGCGCATTTTGATGCACAGGCGCGAGGCTATTGCGTCTGGCAGGTGCACGAAGCACTGGTTGATGCCGTGGAGAAAAGGGATGGGCAGAAGGCCCAGACTCTACTCAGCCATCATCTGGATCATCTGGAAGAGATGTTGCTGAACACGGTGCTTACATCAAGTCTGAATCGCGTTGCAGGTTAAATCGCCATCGTCGGATCGCCGCCCGGAGCCGGTTCGCTCCCACAGGAATGCAGTCCAAATGTGGGGAGCGAACTTGCTCGCGATGAGCGTCTCAAGCTTGATGCAGAGCCTTACTCCGCCGCAACTCGCGCAAACCCTTCCCGAATCTTCTCTTCCGGCAAATCATCGGCAATGAACACGATCACGCTTTCGCGCGCTTCGTCGTCAGCCCATTCCGTGTCCCAATCGAAGCCGTACAACTTCAGAACCCCCTGGAACACCATCCGCCGTGGCTCGCCCAGAATGCTCAACACCCCTTTGTAACGCAGCAATTGCTTGCCATGCTCTTCCAGCAACTCATTCATGAACTCACTGAGCTTGTCGATATCCAGCGGCTTGTCAGTGCGCAGCACCAGGCTGGAAATCCGGTCGATGGACGGCGCTTTGCTAACCGGGCGCAAGCTCACACCGCCACCGAGATCGGCGTTGAGATTGAAACCGCGCACGTCGAGCAGTTCGGCCAGATCGATCTTGCCGTGGTCGACCACGCGGATCGGCGCACGACGGTTGATGCGCGTGAGGCGTTCGCTGAGGGCCGTGAACGTGGCCTCGTCCACCAGATCCCGCTTGCTCACCAGCAGGCGGTCGGCGAATCCGATCTGCGCCTGGGCGATGGTCTGGGTCAGGTGAGTGTCGGCGTGGGCCGCGTCCACCAGCGTGATGATGCCATCAAGGATGTAGCGCTCGCGCAGCTCTTCATCGATAAAAAATGTTTGTGCGACCGGTGCTGGATCGGCCAGGCCGGTGCATTCGATCACCAGGCGATCGAAGGCGATTTCGCCGCTGTCCAGCCGCTCGAGCAACAGGTACAGGGCTTTGGTCAGGTCGGTGTGGATGGTGCAGCACACGCAACCATTGGACAGTGTCATCACTTGCACCGGCTCTTCACCCAGCAATTGGGTGTCGATACCGGCGTCACTGAATTCGTTCTCGATCACGGCGATTTTCAGGCCGTGCTCGGCTTTGAGCAGGTGGCGCAACAGCGTGGTTTTACCGGCGCCGAGGAAGCCGCTGAGGATCGTCACGGGGATGGGAGAGGACAACTGGAGTCTCCTGTTTCACAAAATTAGAAAACAACACGAAACAAATGTGGGAGCGGGCTTGCTCGCGAAGGCGGTGTGTCAGTCGACATCAACATTGACTGACACACCGCCTTCGCGAGCAAGCCCGCTCCCACAGGGGTATTGCATCAAACCGGCTGTTGCATCAACAGCATTTCGGCCCACCCTTGCCGCCGTAACGAGCCTCTTGGCGTTCCCGGAAGAACATCTCGTAGCTCATCACCGGCTTGTCCGGGTGTTTGGTTTGCATATGCTCGACGTAGTTGTCGTAGTCGGGCATGCCGACCATCAGGCGCGCGGCCTGACCGAGGTATTTACCGAGGCGACTCAGGTCATTGAACATGTTTGCAATCCTCGATTACGCGTCTGGAACAGCCTGGAATGGCGCTTCTTTATCCGTACGCTCTTTGCTGCCCCAGGCGGAAATACCGACCTTGAGCGCATAGAACAGGATGCTGAAGACCACGAACAGGAACAGTGCCGTCAGTGTGGCGTTGGTATAGGCGTTGAAGATCACGTGCTGCATCTGCGTAATGTCCTTGGCCGGGGCGAGGATCTGACCGTTGGCCAGCGCATCGCTGTATTTTTTCGCCAGTGACAGGAAGCCGATCGCCGGGTTGGCGTCAAACAGCTTGATGAAGCCGGCGGTGACGGTGCAGATCAGCAGCCACGCGGCGGGCAGCATGGTCACCCACACATAGCGCTGGCGTTTCATTTTGATCAGCACAACGGTAGCCAACATCAGCGCGATACCGGCCAGCATCTGGTTGGAGATACCGAACAGTGGCCACAAGGTGTTGATGCCGCCCAGTGGATCGATCACGCCCTGATACAGCAACCAACCCCACATCGCCACACAACCGGCGGTGGCGATCAGGTTGGCGGTCCAGGATTCGGTGCGTTTCAGCGACGGCACGAAGGAGCCGAGCAAGTCCTGCAGCATGAAGCGCCCGGCACGCGTGCCGGCGTCCACCGCGGTCAGGATGAACAGCGCTTCGAACAGGATCGCGAAGTGGTACCAGAACGCCATGGTGTTTTCACCTGGCAGGACACTGTGCAGGATCTGCGCGATACCGACCGCCAGGGTCGGCGCACCGCCAGCACGGGCCAGAACGGTGGTTTCACCGATGTCCTTGGCCACCGCTAGCAACGCGTCAGGGGTAATGGCAAAGCCCCAGCTGCTGACGGTTTGCGCCACAGCCACCACGTCACCGCCGACGACCGCTGCCGGGCTGTTCATGGCGAAATACACGCCCGGCTCGATCACCGACGCGGCGACCATGGCCATGATGGCGACGAAGGATTCCATCAACATCGCGCCGTAACCGATGTACCGGGCGTTCACCTCGTTATCCAGCAGTTTCGGCGTGGTGCCCGAAGAAATCAGCGCATGGAAACCCGAGACCGCGCCACAGGCGATGGTGATGAACAGGAACGGGAACAGACCGCCCTTCCACACCGGACCGGTGCCGTCGATGAACTGGGTCAAGGCCGGCATTTTCAGCTCGGGCATCGTGACCAGAATGCCAATCGCCAGCGCCACGATGGTGCCGATTTTGAGGAAGGTAGACAGGTAGTCGCGCGGCGCCAGAATCAGCCAGACCGGTAACGAGGCGGCCACGAAACCGTAACCGACCAGCATCCAGGTGATCTGGATACCCGTGAAGCTGAAGGCCTTGGCCCAGAACGGATCGGCAGCAATTTGCCCGCCCAGCCAGATCGAACCGAGCAGCAATAGCACGCCGACCACGGAGATTTCACCGATGCGACCCGGGCGGATGTAGCGCATGTAGATGCCCATGAACATCGCAATCGGAATGGTCGCCATCACCGTGAAAATGCCCCATGGGCTCTCCGCCAGGGCCTTGACCACGATCAGTGCCAGCACCGCGAGGATGATGATCATGATCAGGAAGCAGCCAAACAGCGCAATGGTCCCGGGGATGCGGCCCATTTCTTCACGGACCATGTCGCCCAAAGAGCGACCGTTGCGGCGGGTGGACATGAACAGGACCATGAAGTCCTGAACAGCACCGGCCAGCACCACCCCGGCAATCAGCCACAGCGTACCGGGCAAGTAACCCATTTGTGCGGCCAAGACCGGACCGACCAGCGGCCCCGCGCCGGCGATGGCAGCGAAGTGGTGACCGAAAAGGATGTGTTTGTTGGTCGGCACATAGTCCAGACCATCATTGTTGAGCACGGCGGGGGTCGCCCGTCGCGGATCGAGTTGCATCACATTGGTAGCGATGAACAGACTGTAATAGCGGTATGCAACCAGATAAATGGCCACGGCAGCGACCACGATCCACAAGGCGTTGATCGCCTCGCCTCGGCGCAATGCCACGACACCCAGGGCGCACGCTCCCACGATTGCCAGCAGAAGCCAGGGTAAATGGCGTAGCAGGCTATTATTATTTTTCATTTTAGATTCCAGCCAGAGTGGACAAGAAA
This sequence comes from Pseudomonas sp. DR48, assembly GCF_019823085.1. Classification (NCBI taxonomy): domain Bacteria; kingdom Pseudomonadati; phylum Pseudomonadota; class Gammaproteobacteria; order Pseudomonadales; family Pseudomonadaceae; genus Pseudomonas; species Pseudomonas sp. DR48. Next base: position 1,003,335 of record NZ_CP081946.1, read on the forward strand.
GACAGCCACCCCGAGTTTAGCTCTCCTGACGGCAAAGGCCATACCCCGACATTGGTCTAGCGGCTTGCATGCGCTGGCGGGCTCTATCAATGCGGGTCTATAGTCAGCGCACATCCAGAGGATTGCGCCATGAGCGAGCACCCTAACGATCGTCGCCGCTTCAAACGTATTGCGTTCGATGCCCGAACCGAGTTGAGCCAAGGGGAATTCACCTGGCCGGTGAAGCTGATCGACCTGTCGCTCAAAGGATTGCTGATCGAGAAGCCCGAGCCGTGGCCAGGTAATCCAGACTGGCATTTCCTGGTGGATATTCATCTGAACGAGGACGTCGAGATCAAGATGGATGTGATGTTGGCCCATGACGATCATGGCCAGCTCGGCTTCGTCTGCAAGCACATCAGCCTGGAATCCATCGAGCGCCTGCGCCGATTGATCGAATTCAACCTGGGCGACCCCGAAGAACTTGAGCGCGAATTGGGCGCCCTGATCGAAACCTAAAGACCAGCATTATTCAAATGTGGGAGCGAGCTTGCTCGCGATAGCGGTTTAGCATTCAACGATGATGTTGACTGATGGTCCGCCTTCGCGGGCAAGCCCGCTCCCACAGGGGGGGTATTCAATCCGGCAGGTTATTCGAACAGCGCGTCGAGAGCCTGTTCCAGACGGGTCACGGCAATAATCTGCAGACCCGGCGGCGCCTCTTTCGGTGCATTGCCCTTGGGCACAATGGCGCGCTTGAACCCGTGTTTGGCTGCTTCTTTCAAGCGCTCCTGACCGCTCGGCACCGGGCGGACTTCCCCAGACAAGCCGACTTCGCCAAACACCAACAAATCATGGGGCAGCGGCCGGTTGCGCAAACTGGACATGACCGCGGCCATCAACGCCAGGTCGGAAGCGGTCTCCAACACCTTCACGCCGCCGACCACGTTGAGAAACACGTCCTGATCATGGGTCGGAATACCGCCATGACGGTGCAACACTGCCAGCAACATCGCGAGGCGATTTTGGTCCAGCCCCAGGGTTACCCGCCGCGGGTTCGCCAGGTGGCTGTCATCTACCAGCGCCTGGACTTCCACCAACATCGGCCGCGTCCCTTCCCACGTCGCCATGACCACGCTGCCCGGCACTTCTTCCTGAGCGCGGGTGAGGAAAATTGCAGACGGATTGGAGACTTCTTTCAGGCCTTTGTCGGTCATGCCGAATACGCCCAACTCGTTGACGGCACCGAAACGGTTTTTCACCGCCCGCAGCAGGCGCAAACGTCCATCGGACTCGCCTTCGAAATACAACACCGTATCGACCATGTGCTCCAGCACCCGCGGCCCGGCCAGCGCGCCTTCTTTAGTCACGTGGCCCACCAGGAAAATCGCCGTGCCACTTTGCTTGGCGTACCGCACCAACAATGCAGCACTTTCCCGCACCTGCGACACGCCGCCCGGAGCCGACTGTAGCTGCTCGGTGAAAATGGTCTGAATCGAGTCGATCACCATCACCTTGGGCTTCTCGACCCGGGCGGTGGCAATGATGGTTTCGATGCAGGTTTCGGTCATGACCCGCAGTTGATCCTGAGGCAAGCCCAGGCGACGGGCGCGCATGGCCACTTGCTGCTGGGATTCTTCGCCGGTGACATACAGCGCCGGCATGACTTTGGCGAGGTTGCACAAGGTTTGCAGCAGGATGGTCGACTTGCCGATGCCGGGGTCGCCACCAATCAACACCACCGAACCATCGACCAGACCACCGCCCAATACCCGATCCAGTTCACCGGACGCGGTGGAAAAACGCGGGATTTCTTCGACGCTGACTTCGGCCAGGGTCTTGATCTGTGCCTGTTGACCGGTCCAGCCGGTGCGACCGCTTGGGGCTGCGGCACCACCACTTTCCACCATGGTTTCCGTCAGGGTGTTCCAGGCCCCGCACTCGCCGCACTGGCCAGCCCACTTGGGGAAGGTTGAGCCGCACTCGGTGCAGCCGTACATGCGCTTGGCCTTGGCCATCTGAACTCCCGGCAAAAAACGCGATGATAGCTCAGCCGGGATGAATGCGCAGCGAAGTGAACCCGTATTTCCTGTGCAGAACTTTCCATCGCCGTAACACATAAGCCATAGTGCAAAGGATGAAGATTTGTACAACTGCGTTCAACAATAATGAGGCCCCACTCGATATACGCCCCTTAAAAACTGTACACACCATTAATAATCCAAACTCGAATGTACAACTTCGTTGTTAAACTTAATTTCCCACTACCGATTTTCAAACAACGGAGCTCAACTTCTAATAAAGATTGGCATCTATTCTCAATCACGCCATAGCTTACTGCAAAAAAACGCCCCCTATAGACCCTCTCCTCTTACCAACAGTTAGTGACAATAAAGCTAATCACGCAAAAGAAACAAACACCCCGTCCATAGCAAAAAAACGAGTTCACAAAGCCCGCCGTTTTCGCAGCAACGATGACGTTTCGTAAACTTTTTTCCATGGACCGGGCCAATCGCTGGCACGCATCAAAACCGGGTGTTTCAAGCAGAACGCGTCTCACTGATTTACACTGCGTTCACCAACCTCATCTGTAACAAGGAAATAACCTATGGGCGTGATAAGTGAGTTCAAGGCCTTCGCGGTCAAAGGGAACGTGGTCGACATGGCTGTCGGTATTATCATCGGCGCGGCGTTCGGCAAGATCGTTTCGTCGTTTGTCGGCGATGTGGTGATGCCGCCCATTGGCTTGCTGATCGGCGGGGTGGACTTCAGTGACCTGGCCATTACGCTCAAGGCTGCCAACGGTAATGTCCCGGCCGTGGTGCTGGCGTACGGCAAGTTCATCCAGAGCATGATCGACTTCATCATCGTCGCTTTCGCGATCTTCATGGGTGTCAAAGCGATCAACCGCCTGAAACGCGAGGAGGCCGTCGCGCCGACCTTGCCGCCCGTTCCGACCAAGGAGGAAGAGCTGTTGAGCGAAATCCGCGACCTGCTCAAGGCTCAGAACAATCGGCCCTGATAGCGGCTTGCAACAAGAAACGGCGCCTTGCGGGCGCCGTTTTTTTACCAGAAATTTTCCACCGCCACCTGTCCTGGACGACGGCTGAGGCTCAAGTGCATGTCGCGCTGTTTGAGCAACTTGCGCGTGTCATCGATCATCTGGGGGTTGCCGCAGAGCATCACCCGCGAATGCTCCGGCGTCAGCGCCACGCCGGCCACCCGCTCCAGCTCGCCATTTTCTATCAGTGTGGTGATTCGCCCGTTCAAGGCACCGGGGTGCTGCTCGCGGGTAACGGTCGTGATGAATTGCAATTTGTGGGTGTGCTCGGCCAGATAATCGCGCTGCGCCAATCCCGCGATCAGGTCCTGATACGCCAGTTCACGGGCTTCGCGCACGCTGTAGACAAGGATGATCCGCTCAAACTTCTCCCACACCTCGAAGTCCTGCAGGATCGACAGGAACGGCGCCACGCCTGTGCCGGTGGACAGCAACCACAGATCCCGGCCATCGATGAAGCGGTCTAGTGTCAGGTAACCAAAGGCCTGACGGTCCACCAGCAGCGTATCGCCAACCTCCAGGCGACTGAGTTCGCTGGTGAACTCCCCACCCGGCACGACAATAGAGAAGAATTCAAGAAACTCGTCAAAAGGTGACGAAACCATTGAATAGGCGCGCCACACCGTGCTGCCGTCGGCCCGGGACACGCCCAGCCGAGCGAATTGCCCTGCCCGAAATCGAAACCCGGGATCCCTGGTGGCCCGCAAGGTGAACAGGTTGGGGGTCAATGGCTGAACGTCGGTCAGGGTCTGGCGAGTGAATTTTTCTGCACTGGCGGTCATGAGGCACTCCCTTCAACAGATAACCCAGTGTCCCGCAAAGCAGGCGATGTAAACACCGGTTATTTGTAGTGTCTTTAGAGAGTGCCATTATTTCGCCTGCACCAATGCCTCTAAAAATGAATCTTTCTTACCCTTTTAACCAGATCGTACATCCCAACTTCGCTAATCATATTATTGTACAAATCCTACAACTTTTTAATTGCCAGTTAAGAACCAGATATAGAGTTTTAGACTTTTTCAAGAGCAAAAAAATTGCAGCATGTGTGTGGGAATAGTCCTACACTCCGACTCGTGCTGGATTTCGGATCCAATCTGCACCCCCAAGATTCACGTACTATGGAGCTACCGCAATGGAAGCGTGGAAGGAATCACAATTGAGACAGATATCCACCGCGAGGGATGTCGAGTCTGCATACGCAACGTCACTCGGTCTGGTTCAAAACCTTGGCTTTAATTTCTGTGCGTTTTCAATTACATCACACCCACGAGGTCCACACTTCAACAGAGTGAATCTCAACAACTACCCAATAGACTGGAATGCGAAATATGAAGAGAGCCAATTTAGCGAAGTAGATCCAATACTGGCGCATTGCAATCAATCCACCTTCCCAATTATCTGGGATAAAAAGCTCTACTCGAATTGCGAAAGGCTGTGGCAAGCGCAAAAAAAACAAGGCCTGGAACATGGCTGGTCGCACTCGTTGCACGATGACAAGGGGCTTCACAGCATGTTGAGTGTGGCCGGAAGCAGTCATCCCATTACACCTTATGAATTGTACGAAAACCTTGGGTACGCGCTGTTTATAAGCCATCACCTGCATGGGCTGGTCGCTCAAAATTTGCCTGAGCCCGTTCCTCATTCGTGCAAGCCTCGACTGACGGTACGGGAAATTGAGGTCCTGAGACTGTCGGCAGATGGCAAGACGGCCTATGAAATCGCCAGAATCCTCAGCCTCGCTGAACGCACCATCAACTTCCATGTGCACAGTGCAATCCAGAAGCTGGGGGTCAACAACAAGATCGCGGCAGTCATAGCGGCGGCCAGGGCTTGCATGATCTGAGCAGTGCGTGCAAATAACCGATGCTGAAAAACCTACGGGTATTGCGAAAGAAAAAAACGTACCATTTGCGGTTCCTCCAGAGTGATGACGTGCGAAACTTCACGACGCAGTGCACTCGGACGGCCCCGCCCGCTAGGCGCCTCAAGCAGCGGGATACCACACCCGTTGACTACCCAGAGCCCCCTGCCTCATGCCCCTGCTCGACACCCCCTTCGCCCAACTCGATCTGATCCGCCAGCCAGAACAGCAGAATGAACCGCTGCAAGCTTTCGATGCGGCGGACGAATACCTGCTCAATCATTTGGCAGAGCAGCAACCGGCAGTTCAGACCCGGGTGCTGGTGCTCAATGACAGCTTTGGCGCCATAGCCGCCAGCCTCGCGGGCAAGGTTCAGGTGACCAGCAGCGGCGATTCGTTTTTGGCCTTTCAGGGGCTGGAAAAAAATCTGATCCGCAACGGCCAGGCATTTGATGCGGTGCCGGTTGTTCCGGCCAATGAGCTGTTCGCCGGCCCGTTTGACCGTGTATTGATCCGGGTGCCAAAGACCCTGGCGCTGCTGGAAGAACAACTGATTCGCCTGCAAGGCCATCTGGCGCCAGGCGCTCAGGTGATCGCTGCGGCGATGGTCAAGCACCTGCCCCGCGCTGCAGGCGATCTGCTGGAACGTTACATTGGCCCGGTACAAGCATCGCTGGCGGTGAAAAAAGCCCGGCTGCTGATCGCAACACCTGAAGCCAAGCCAGTGGCCACCTCCCCTTACCCTTCACGCTATCAACTCGACATTCCGGCAATCGAACTGCTGAACCACGCCAACGTGTTCTGCCGCGAAGGGCTCGACATCGGCACACGGGCATTTCTCCCGCACTTGCCAAGGAACCTCGGTTCAGCGAGGGTTGCCGACCTCGGTTGCGGCAACGGCGTGCTGGCAATCGCCAACGCCCTGCAAAACCCTGAAGCTCATTACACCTTGGTGGACGAGTCGTTCATGGCGGTGCAGTCGGCAACCGAAAACTGGCGCGCGGCGCTGGGTGATCGCGATGTGATCGTGCGTGCCGGCGATGGCCTGGCCGGGCAAGAACCGCAATCGCTGGACGTGGTGCTGTGCAACCCGCCGTTTCATCAACAACAGGTCGTCGGCGATTTTCTCGCCTGGCGCATGTTTCAGCAGGCACGCGAAGCCCTGGTGGTAGGCGGTGCGCTGTACATCGTCGGCAATCGCCATCTGGGTTATCACAGCAAGCTGGCGCGGTTGTTCCGTGGCGTTGAACAAGTGGCGGCCACGCCCAAGTTCGTGATTCTCAAAGCTCGCAAATAATCGCAGGCAAAAAAACCCTCCGCACTGGAGGGTTGATAAATCCGTGCCGCGAGGCGACGGGATGGGATCTTGCGAAATCAGTGCGTAGTCAGACCGGCAGCGTTCATGAACATGCGCATCAGGCTCGCCACAATAAACAGAGCCCCGACACTACCGACCCAGATCAGTGCCAGCCAGCCAAGCCGCTGCCACAGCGGTTTGCTCTCCGCCGCTTTGATTTCCTGCAGGGAATGTTTGCCAGCCATCATCGTAACCTCCTCTGAAACGGCGCAGTCATTGACCCTGCGCCATTGTCGTGTGCTCTAGTGATAACCATCTTCGTGGGTGACCTTGCCGCGGAACACGTAGTAGCTCCAGAAGGTATAACCCAGGATGAACGGGATGATGAACAGCGTGCCGACCAGCATGAAACCCTGACTCTGCGGCGGTGCGGCGGCGTCCCAGATCGAGATCGACGGCGGTACGATGTTCGGCCACAGGCTGATGCCCAGGCCGCTGTAACCGAGGAAGATCAGCACCAGGGTCAGCAGGAACGGCGTGTAGTGCGCGTTGCGGGCCACCGCGCGAAACAGACCGTACATGGTCACCAACACCAGGAGCGGCACCGGCAGGAACCAGAACAGGTTGGGCAAGGTGAACCAGCGAGCCGCAATCTCGGCATGAGCCAGCGGGGTCCAGATGCTGACGATGCCAATCACCGCCAACACCACGAACGCCAACGGCCGCGCCAGATCATGCATCTGTTGCTGCAACTTGCCTTCGGTCTTCATGATCAGCCAGGTGCAACCGAGCAGCGCATATGCCACCACCAACGCCACACCGCAGAACAGGGTGAACGGCGTCAGCCAGTCGAGTGAACCACCGGCAAACTGCCGATTCACCACCGGCAACCCATCGATGAACGCGCCCAACGCCACCCCCTGGAAGAACGTCGCGGCAATCGAACCACCGATGAACGCCTTGTCCCACAGGTGTCGCTTGTCGTCCTTGGCCTTGAAGCGGAACTCGAATGCCACGCCGCGAAAAATCAGCCCGATCAGCATGAAAATCAGCGGCAGGTACAAGGCCGAGAGCACCACGGAATAGGCCAGAGGGAAAGCGCCGAACAACGCCGCGCCGCCCAGTACCAGCCAGGTTTCGTTGCCGTCCCAGACCGGGGCGACGGTGTTCATCATCACGTCACGGTCGGTCTTGCCGGGGATGAACGGGAAAAGAATCCCGATTCCCAGGTCGAAACCGTCCATGACCACGTACATCATGATGCCGAAGATGATAATCACGGCCCAGATCAGCGGAAGATCAATACCCATGACTCAAATCTCCTTGGTCAGGCTGTGGCTGCGGTTGTCATCGCCATTGTCATCAGCGGCAGACAGCGGACGGGCCGGCGTGCGTTTCTTGCCAGGGCCACCTTCGTTGGTTTCCTTGCCTTCGTCGATTTTCGGCCCTTTGCGCACCAGGCGCATCATGTAGCCCAGACCGGCACCGAACAGCGCGAAATACACCACCACGAACATGATCAACGTGATGCTCATCTGCATGAAACTGTGGTTGGAGGAGGCATCCGCCGTGCGCATCAGCCCGTACACCACCCACGGTTGACGGCCGATTTCAGTGGTAAACCAGCCCGCCAGAATCGCGATCAGGCCGGACGGCCCCATCCACAACGCCAGGTACAGGAATGGTCGCGAGGTGTACAGCTTGTCGCGTTTGCGCAGCCACAGGCTCCACAGACCGGTGAAGATCATCAGGAAACCCAAGCCGACCATGACGCGGAACGACCAGAAAACAATGGTCGAATTAGGCCGGTCTTCAGGCGGGAACTCTTTGAGCGCCGGCACCTGTTTGTCCAGGGAGTGGGTCAGGATCAGGCTGCCGAGGTAAGGGATCTCCACCGCGAACTTGGTCTTTTCGGCTTTCATGTCCGGCCAGCCGAACAGAATCAGCGGGGTCGGTTCATCGCCCACGTTTTCCCAGTGACCTTCGATCGCGGCGATTTTTGCCGGTTGATGCTCAAGGGTATTCAACCCGTGGAAGTCACCGATGACCGCCTGAATCGGCGCCACGATCAACGCCATCCACATGGCCATCGAGAGCATGGTGCGGATGGCCGGGTTGTCCTTGCCGCGCAGCAAGTGCCAGGCTGCGGAGGATCCGACGAAGAATGCCGTCGCCACGAACGCGGCCGTCGCCATGTGCATCAGGCGGTACGGGAACGACGGGTTGAAGATCACCGCCAGCCAGTCCACCGGAATGACTTGACCATTGACGATTTCGTAACCCTGCGGCGTCTGCATCCAGCTGTTGGAGGCGAGAATCCAGAAGGTCGAAATGAGCGTGCCGATGGCGACCATGACCGTGGCGAAGAAGTGCAGATTGCGCCCGACCTTGTTCCAGCCGAACAGCATGACGCCGAGGAAACCGGCTTCCAGGAAGAACGCGGTCAGCACTTCATAGGTCAACAGCGGCCCGGTGACGGAACCGGCAAAGTCCGAGAAGCGGCTCCAGTTGGTGCCGAACTGATAGGCCATGACCAAACCGGACACCACCCCCATGCCGAAGTTGACGGCAAAGATCTTCGACCAGAAATGGTACAGATCGCGGTAGGTGTCGTTATGCGTCTTCAGCCACAGCCCTTCGAGCACCGCCAGGTAACTCGCCAGGCCGATGGTGATGGCCGGGAACAGGATGTGGAATGAGATGGTGAACGCAAACTGCATCCGGGCGAGATCAAGCGCCTCCAAACCGAACATAAGTCTTCCTCTGTCAGTAATACCGGCTGAAGGCTCGCGGCCTGCACCCACTGCCCCCACGGATATGGAGTGTGGCGAATTTCAATTCGTTCTTTTTTTACAAACATCACAACGTAGGGAGTCTGGCCACGTGGCCGCCGGATCAATTCCACAAAAGGTCTTGATCTGGATCAAGCAATGGTTAAAAGAGTAGTCCCATTTTTGACGATGGACGGTGTGGTCTTTTGCCGCGTGACAGGTTGCCTCACGGCGCTGGTAATCAGTCGCAACACATCCCTTTGGGATCGAGCCTGCTCGCGAACACGATCGGCCTGTCACCTTTATGTTGTATGTGCCGGTGCCATCGCGAGAAGGCGCTGCCACAAAGGGATTTCGATGTTTTTGAGATCGGTGTTTAGCTAACTAAATTTTCAAAACCTGCAACTTCTGGTTACAGCTTGGTGATAATCTCGAGCCTTCCCTCGCCCAAGACCTGCCTTCAGATGCCCAGCCAAGCGCCTTTGCTGTTACGTCACCATCGCCCCTTTATCGCGTTCTGGCTGGCTCGGGTGTTTACCGCCAGCGGCTTTCAGATGCTCACCGTGGCCATCGGCTGGAACCTGTATCAGTTGACCGGCAACGTGCTGGACCTGGGTTTGGTGGGGTTGGTGGAGTTCGCCCCTCGGGTGCTGTTCATGCTCCACACCGGGCATGTCGCGGACCGCTATGACCGGCGCAAGGTCGCGGCAATCTGTCAGTCCCTGCAAGCACTGATCGCCCTGTCGCTGGCCATCGGCAGTGCGACCGATAATGTCACCCGGGAAATGATCTTTATTCTCGCGTTCCTGCTCGGTGCCGCGCGCTCCTTCGAGATGCCGACCACCCAGGCCCTGCTGCCGAGCATTGTGCCCAGCGCGCTGTTCCCTCGCGCCGTCGCCGCCGCTCAATCAGCCCAACAATCAGCCACCATCGTCGCGCCGGCCCTGGGCGGTTTGCTCTATGCGTTCGGCAGCGTCTGGGTCTATGGCCCGACGGTGATCCTGTACATCATTGCCTGCCTGCTGATGCTCAACCTGCCCGCCCGGCAAACGCCGCTGAACAAGGGCAAGGCGACCCTGGATTCGCTGCTGGCCGGTATCCGCTTCATTCGCAGTCGTCCGGACATTCTCGGGGCCATTTCCCTGGATCTGTTTGCGGTATTGCTCGGTGGCGCGACGGCGCTTCTGCCGGTGTTTGCCAAAGACATTCTGTTGACCGGGCCGTGGGGCCTGGGATTGCTGCGCTCGGCGCCGGCCGTCGGTGCGTTGCTGATGTCGCTGTTCCTGGCGCGATTTGCCGTGGAGCGCAACGTCGGGCGGGTTATGTTCACTGCCGTCGGTGTGTTCGGCGTTGCGACCATTGCGTTCGGCCTCTCCACCTCGTTCTGGTTTTCTCTTGCCGTACTGGTGGTACTGGGCGCGGCGGACATGATCAGCATGGTGATCCGCGCCTCCTTCGTACAATTGGAAACCCCGGATGAAATGCGTGGACGGGTCAGCGCCGTGAACGGTCTGTTCATCGGCGCTTCGAACCAGTTGGGCGAATTCGAATCCGGCCTCACCGCCCACTGGTTCGGCACCGTGCCGGCGGTGGTCATGGGCGGCATCGGCACATTGGTGGTCACCGGGGCGTGGATCAAACTGTTCCCGACCCTGGCCAACCGCGACCGCATGCACGTGCCGGTCGAAGAAGCCAAAGTCTAGAGCAGCTTGTCGAGGGTTATGGGGAAGTCCCGCACCCGCTTGCCCGTGGCGTGGTAGATGGCATTGGCCACTGCCGCCGCGACTCCGACGATGCCGATTTCCCCCACGCCCTTGGAACCCAAGGCATTGACGATCTCGTCCTGTTCTTCGACGAACAGCACATCAATGTCGCCGATGTCGGCGTTTACCGGGATGTGATATTCGGCCAGGCTGTGGTTCATGTGACGCCCCAGCGCATGATCGGTTTGCGTTTCCTCATGCAACGCCATGCCGATGCCCCAGACCACGCCACCGAGAATCTGGCTGCGGGCCATTTTCGGGTTGATCACCCGGCCGGCGGCGATAGCGCTGACCACCCGGCTCACTTTCACCGAGCCCAAATCCTCATCCACCAGGACTTCGACGAACACCGCTGAGTGGGTGGCGGTAGCGTAGGCATCGCGTTTCTTGTCCGGCGCAGCGTCGACCTGAACCTCGAGGGTGTCTTCGCCACTGTCGCGGACCAGATCGGACAGCTTTATACGTGCCTCACCGTACGACAGCTGCCCGTCTTCGAACACCGCTTGCTGCGAGGTCACGCCACTGAATGCAGGAGACGTTTGCCGTGCCACGGCGAGTAGTTTTTCCTGCAGGGCTTCACAGGCTTGTTGCACCGCAGTGCCGACCGACGAAACGGTGAACGATCCGCCCTGCAACGGCGCGGTGGGCAAGGAAGAGTCGCCAAGGACAAACGTGACGTCCTTGAGCGCAACGCCTGCCGACTGCGCGGCGATTTGCGTCATCACCGTGTAGGTTCCGGTACCGATGTCTGTCGTCGCGCTGCTGACCGTCAGTTTGCCGTGCTGATCAAGGCAAGCCTTGGCGCTGGCTTTCTGCTGCATTGCCTCCCAGACACCGCCAGCCATGCCCCAACCGACCAATTGCCGGTCCCGGCGCATGCTGCGCGGTTCGGGGTTGCGTTGATCCCAACCAAAACGTTGGGCGCCCTGGGCGTAGCATTCACGCAGTTCTTTGCTGGAATACGGCTTGTCTTCGTTCTGATTGCGCTCGGAAAAGTTGCTCAGGCGCAGTTGCACCGGATCAATCGCCAGCGCGCAGGCCAGTTCATCCATCGCGCACTCCAGGCCGATCAATCCCAGCGCCGCGCCCGGTGCGCGCATGTCCAACGGTGTGAACACGTCCAGCGGCACCAGTTTGTAGGTCAGTTGAACGTTGTCGCAGTGATAGAGCATGCCGCTCCATTCCACGACGTGCTCGGTGAAATCTTCGAACCGCGAAGTCTGGCCAATGGCCGTGTGCGCGACCGCGAGCAAGCGACCATTGGCCGCCGCGCCCAATTGCAGGCGCTGCAAGGTGCGGGGGCGATAGCCAAAGGTGAACATCTGCTGACGTGTGAGGGTGACGCGCACTGAACGCTTGAGGTGTAACGCCGCCATCACCGCCAGTGGCAGCTGATATTGCGGACGCAAGCCGGACCCAAATGCGCCGCCGACAAAGGCCGCAAAAATTCTGACCTGTTCTTTCTCAAGTCCGAAGACCTTTTGCACATAGGATTGGCAGTTCTGCGGCCCCTGGTTCTTGTCATGGATGTGCAAGCTGCCGTCGGCCTGATACAGCACTGTGCTGGCGTGCGGTTCCATGGGATTGTGGTGTTCGATCGGCGTGCTGTAGTTCAGGTCCAGGCTCATGGCCGCACCAGCGAATTCGGCCTGAAAATTCCCACGGGGCTTGGGCAGTTCGGCGGGCGCCGGATGCGCCTCGTCCTGCAGGCTTAACAGATCGGTCTGATGGCTGTCGGTAGCGTATTCAATCCTGATCAACGAGCCGGCATGGCGCGCCAGCTCAAGGTTGTCCGCGACCACCAGCGCCAGCGGTTGACCGCTGTACAGAACGCGGTCGTTGTATAACGGACGAAATGGCGAACCGTCGGCCGAGTCGGCGTCTTCATAGTCATCGTCGTAACTGGCGATTTTCGGTCGATTTGTATGATCAATCACCGCTATGACGCCGGGCAGCGCCAGCGCTCTGGATGCATCGATGCTGACCACACGCCCGCTGGCGATGCTGCTTGAAACAACGCTGCCATGCAGCAAGCCTGCCTCGGGGAACTCTGCGGCATAGCGCGCCTGGCCAGTGACTTTGAGCAGACCATCGACCCGGTCCAGCGGTTGCCCCATGGGTTTGGTAATCGTATTCATCGGGTTTGCCCTCCCTGCGCTGCATCGCCAAGGGCGCGGACAATGGCCCGGTGCGCCAGTTTGACTTTAAAGGCGTTGTGTTCGAGTGGTTTCGCGTCATGCAAGAGCGCATCGGCGGCAGCGCTGAAGGTTTCACGGCTCGGCGCTTTGCCCACCAGCCATTCTTCAACGCCCTGGTCGCGCCAGGGTTTGTGCGCCACACCACCGAGCACCAGCCGCGCCTGGCGAATGACTGGCCCGTTCATGTCGAGCGCCGCCGCGACCGAGACCAGCGCAAAGGCGTACGAAGCACGATCCCGAACCTTCAGGTAATGGCTGTGGTTGGCGAAACCGGCGGCTGGCAATTCAACGGCAGTGATCAGTTCATCGTCGGCCAATTGGTTGTCTCGTTCAGGAGTCTCCCCCGGCAGCCGGTGAAAATCAGCGAACTCAATGGTCCGCGCACCGTCGCGACCTTGCACGTGGACCACGGCATCCAGCGCGGCCAAGGCGACGCACATGTCGGACGGATGGGTGGCCACACACTGGGCGCTGGCGCCGAGGATCGCGTGGATGCGATTCAGCCCCTCACGCGCCGGGCAACCGCTGCCGGGTTCGCGTTTGTTGCACGGCACGCTGGCATCGTAGAAGTAATAGCAGCGCGTGCGTTGCAGCAGATTGCCGCCGGTGCTGGCCATGTTGCGCAACTGCGGTGATGCACCGGCCAGAATGGCTTGCGATAACAATGGGTAGCGCTGCTCGATCAACGGGTGCCACGCCAGATCGGCATTGCTGACCAGCGCGCCGATCAACAATCCACCGTCTGCCGTTTCGGTGACCTCACGCAACGGCAGACCGGTGATGTCGATCAGGTGCTCGGGGCGGGTGACATTTTCTTTCATCAAATCCAGCAGGTTCGTCCCCCCGGCGATGAAACGCGATGCCGGCCCGGCGAGATGAACAGCGTCTTGCACCGAATCGGGTTTGCTGTACTGGAAAGGATTCATCGGCCACCTCCTTGCCCAGGCTGGCGGCAGGCTGGAAGCGCCTCTTCGATGGCATCGCGGATGTTGCTGTACGCGCCGCAGCGGCACAGGTTGCCGCTCATCAGCTCGCGGATCTCGTCCGTCGTATGTGCCCGATCTTCGTTGACCAAACCCACCGCCGAACAGATCTGCCCTGGCGTGCAATAGCCGCATTGAAAGGCGTCGTGCTTGATGAAGGTTTGCTGCATCGGATGCAGTTCATCACCGGTTGCCAACCCCTCGATGGTGGTCAACTCACTGCCGTCGCACATCACCGCCAGCGTCAGGCAGGCGTTCACCCGCTTGCCGTTGAGCAACACCGTACAGGCACCGCACTGCCCGTGATCGCAGCCTTTTTTGGTACCGATCAGGTCCAGTTGCTCGCGCAGCAAATCCAGCAACGTGGTCCAGGGCAAGACCTCAAGCTGACGATCCTGACCGTTCAGGGTCAGGCGTAAAGGATGACGTGCAAAGGTCGGCTGCGCCGCCTCGGGAGTGGTCGCGCTCATAAACACCTCACGGTTGGTCGTACGTTCGCGGCGCTTGGTAAACCGCCGTCTTAAGGGGTACGACTTCGGGGTGGGATGAGCGTTCAAGGGAATTGATGGGCGTGAAAAAAGGCTGAAATAAAGGACAACGCATACATTTGCCGACCACGTGCAATACATAGATAGCGCACAAGGTGTAATGTATCGCCTTACACTCGTCCCATGATCAGATCCTTTCAACACAAAGGCCTGCGTGGCTTCTATGAAACAGGTTCGACTCGTGGGATCCGCGCAGACCATGCGAAGCGCCTGTCTCGAATGCTTCAGTTCATGGACCGGGCGGTACTGCCAGGCGACCTCGACCTGCCGGGATGGCGATTGCACCCACTCAAGGGTGAGTTGGCCGACTATTGGTCGCTGAGTGTTTCAGGAAACTGGCGGGTTATTTTTCGTTTTATCGGCTCGGATATCGAACTGGTCGACTATCTGGACTACCACTGACAGGAGGCAGGATATGCCCTTGCACAACCCGCCACACCCTGGCGAAACACTGTTGACGGATGTTTTGCCCGAGCTTGGCATCAGTGTCGCTGAGTTGGCTCGCCACCTTGGGTTTGCACGCCCGCATCTTTCGCGAGTCCTGCATGGTCACGCGCCAATCAGCCCTGACCTGGCGGTACGCCTGGAGCGGGCCGGGATTGGTAAAGCCCGGATGTGGCTCGGTGTACAGACCGACTACGATCTTTGGCAAGCTGAGCATCGTGAGCAACCGGCTATCGAACCTATTGCTGCCCACGCCTGACATTCGTCAAGCCTTCAACTCCCCCGCCACCACCGTTCGCGTGGCTTTACCACAGAGTTGTTCGACCAGAGTCAACGCAAACTCCATCGCCCCACCCGATCCCTGTGCGGTAACGCAGTTGCCGTCCACCACCACGGGTTGGTCAACAAAGGTGCAGCCCGACAGTTGATGGCTGGCTGATGGAAGGCAGGTCATGCGCCGCTGACGCAAAACGCCAAAGGCTTGCAACGCCAGCGCCGGAGATTCGGCGATGCCCGCGAACAGGCGTCCGGCAGCGGCCTGGTCCTTGACCAGTTGTTGCAGGGGTTGATGCGCGGCGAGGTGTTGCGAGCCCACCTCACCTCCAGGCAGAGCAATCAGGTCAAACGGCTGGGCGAGCAAATCCACCAGCATGGCATCGGCGGTCAAGCGAGTGCCGCGGGCGCAGGTGAGCATGCGCCGTCCCTCGATACTTGCGACCACCACTTCAACCTTGGCGCGGCGCAGTACATCGATCAGGGTCACGGTTTGCAAATCATCGATTCCCTCGGCGAGGGTAATCAGAGCTCTAAAGGTCATGGGCACAGTCCACTGAGTGATCTTTAAAGCGTAGTCAGCTTTCCTGACCCTTGTTCGAGCGCAGGCGTTACTTGATGTAAAGCTGCGTCGAAACGGTATTGCCCGGCGCGTTGATCGAGCGGTTACTGAAGCTGAAGGTCCCTTCCTGTTTGCCGCCCAGGTCAAAGATGTACAGCGTGCCGACAATCTTCATCGAGGCACCGGTGCATTCGGTCGGGTTGCCGTTATCGTAGGCGCAGACCTTGGTTTGCATGCCATCGAGGTTGAAACCGTCGAGTTGCACGGTCGGCGCTCGGCCGTAGCCCATCTCCAGTACGTAGACCTTGATATTCGCGCCGCCGTGATCGCAGGTCGTGCGCTCCTGCCCCGCCGAGATGTTTTCAATCCCGCACGCCGCCGACTGGACCTTGAGCACCTGGACGTTGCTCAACGGTGGTGCCGACTCCGCCATGACGGCGGGCACACTGGCCAGCAATGCGAAAAAAAGCCCCGACGCCCGAACGATATTGCGCTTGATGCCCACCATGACCACTCCCCAAGACAGGCGCGCAGTATGGCTCAGTTCAGCGAACCGCAAAACATCGCCGACGATCGCAGCCATTACCCCACGCTGCTGGTATGATGCGCGGCTTTTTCCGGCCCACAGAAAATTACCAGGCGCGATCAGCGGTCTGTGCTTTGCTGTTGAGGTCGATACATTCACGGCGCACTGCGCGCCACGGGGAGCAGACATGCTGGAAAGGCTGTTTCAACTCAAGGCACACAACACCAACGTGCGCACCGAGATTCTTGCGGGCGTCACGACCTTCCTGGCCATGGCCTACATTCTGTTCGTCAACCCGAGCATTCTCGGCGAGACCGGCATGGACAAGGGTGCGGTGTTTGTCGCGACCTGTCTGGCGGCGGCAATCGGCTCCACGGTGATGGGCCTGATCGCCAACTACCCGATCGCACTCGCGCCGGGCATGGGCTTGAACGCATTCTTTACCTACACCGTGGTCCTGCACATGGGGCACACGTGGCAAGTGGCGCTGGGGGCAGTGTTCATCTCCGCCGTGTGCTTCTTCCTGCTGTCGATCTTCCGCATCCGTGAATGGATCATCAACAGCATCCCCCTGCCTCTGCGCTCGGCGATTGCCGCCGGTATCGGCCTGTTCCTGGCACTGATCGCCCTGCACAACGCCGGTATCGTGGTCAGCAACCCGGCTACCATGGTTGGCCTCGGTGACTTGAAGCAACCGGCACCGATCCTCGCCACCCTCGGCTTTGCCCTGATCGTTGCACTGGAAGCGCTCGCCGTGCGCGGCGCGGTGCTGATCGGCATCCTGGTGGTGACCATCGCTTCCATCGCCTTGGGCTTTACCCCGTTCGGCGGCGTGATGTCGATGCCACCTTCACTGGCTCCGACCTTCCTGCAACTGGACATCAAAGGAGCACTGGACATCGGTCTGGTCAGCGTGATTTTTGCCTTCCTGTTTGTCGACCTGTTCGACAACTCCGGCACCCTGATCGGCGTCGCCAAGCGCGCCGGCCTTATGGGCAAGGACGGCCACATGCCGAAAATGGGCCGCGCCCTGATCGCCGACAGCACCGCCGCCATGGCCGGCTCCTTGCTGGGCACCTCGACCACCACCAGCTACATCGAATCCGCCGCCGGCGTGAGTGCCGGTGGCCGCACCGGCCTTACGGCCGTGGTCGTGGCAATCCTGTTCCTGCTGGCGCTGTTCTTCTCGCCACTGGCCGCCAGCGTTCCGCCTTTTGCTACCGCGCCTGCGCTGCTGTTCGTCGCGGTATTGATGACATCCGGGCTGGCCGAAATAGACTGGGACGACATCACCGTTGCCGCACCGGTCGTGGTCACCGCCCTGGCCATGCCATTCACTTATTCCATCGCCAACGGCATCGCCTTCGGTTTCATCTCCTGGACTGCAATCAAACTGCTGTCCGGTCGAGGCCGTGAGCTGAACCCGGCGCTGGTGATTCTGTCGATTCTGTTCGTGATCAAGTTGGGTTGGTTCAACGCATGACTTTTGATTCCCAGGCCTACGCCGTTCAGCTCGAAGAAAAGGTCACACGCTTGCGTGACCTGCTGGCCCCGTTCGATGCACCCGAGCCGACTGTGTTCGACTCACCGCTGCAGAACTTCCGCCTGCGTGCCGAATTCCGCTTGTGGCGCGAAGGCGGCGAGCGTCACTACGCAATGTTTTCCCAGGAAGACAAACGCACGCCGATCCTGATCGAAGAGTTCCCGATCGCCAGCCTGCGTATCAATCAATTGATGCCGCAGCTCAAGGCTGCGTGGAAAGCCAGTGCGGCGCTGAGCCACAAGTTGTTTCAGGTGGAGTTCCTGACCACCCTGGCCGGCGATGCAATGATCACGCTGTGCTATCACCGTCCGCTGGATGAACATTGGCACGCGGCGGCGTCGAAACTGGCCGCCGAGCTGAACGTCAGCGTGATCGGCCGCTCCAAGGGCAAGCGCGAAGTGATCGGCCACGACTATGTGGTCGAGCAACTGGAAGTCGGCGGTCGCACCTTCAGCTACCGTCAACCGGAAGGCGCGTTTACCCAGCCCAACGGCACCGTGAACCAGAAGATGCTCAACTGGGCTTACGAGGCCCTCGGTGATCGTTCCGATGATCTGCTGGAGCTGTATTGCGGCAACGGCAACTTCACCCTGCCGCTCGCGACCCGTGTACGTAAAGTGTTGGCCACCGAAATCAGCAAGACGTCGGTCAACGCGGCACTGAGCAATCTCAGCGAAAACGCTGTGGATAACGTCACGCTGGTGCGCCTGTCTGCCGAAGAATTGACCGAAGCACTGAACGAAGTTCGCCCGTTCCGTCGCCTGCACGGCATCGACCTCAAGAGCTATGAGTTCGGCAGCGTCTTCGTCGACCCGCCCCGCGCCGGCATGGACCCGGACACTTGCGAGCTGACCCGGCGCTTCGACAACATCCTCTACATCTCCTGCAATCCAGAAACACTGGCGGCCAACATCGCCCAGTTGCACGACACCCATCGCGTCACACAGTGCGCGATGTTCGACCAGTTTCCATGGACGCATCACATGGAGTCCGGGGTGTTGTTGACGCGTCGTTGAGTCGTTGCAACCCCTTCAAATAAGCCGTCATCACGACGGCTTTTTTGTGCTCAATCGGTGACATCTGCCTTGCGCGGACGCCCGCCTTTACGGCCATTAGCCCGCGCAGCCTCAGCTTTGGCGGCGCTGCTTTGGCGTCCATTGCGCGAGGCGATGACCGAGGCAGCCATCTCCATCAACGGCTTGCTCGCCGAAATCATCCCGGAGATGGACACATGCAGATCCTTGCCTTCGTGGCACAGGGCGGTTCCGGAAAAGCCTACTTTCAGGTCCTCGAAATCTTCGACGTCAAAATCATCGAATTCCGGATAGTGCTGCACGGGCAGCAACACGCCACTGCCATCAATGAAACTGACCGCCAGACAAGGTTCCACAAACCTCACCGAAGTTGCATGTAATCCGCTTTTTTGACGGACTTGTCCTCGTTGGATGGCTTCATCCAGCACTGTCTCGGTTACGGGCCGATCGGCCAGCACTCCCGCCTGTATCGTTTTCATAGTTGGATCTCCACCCCCTCCGTAATGCCGATCAGCGCCAGCAGGGTCTTGTTCGTCTCGGGTTCATAACAAGCCGAACCAATCATCCAGGTCGTACTCGCAATCCTTTTCATCACCACGACTTCGCTGGTCTGCCAATCCCATATCTGATGATCAAGACAGACCGTGTGCAGCTTGTCCCACCAGATGGCCCGGGCGCGGCGCAAGTGAGCGGGTTGTCTGAGCGCGTGACGCAATCCTTCCAGGACTGCCGCAGGTGGCCGTTTTGAATGAGGAACCACATCCCACAGCTCGACACCGTTGTGCCAAAAGCAGAATTTAAAGCGTGCACTCCAGCTTCCAGCGTCAACATGTGCGTGCGGCGGACAGTGCTCATCGCGCAACATGATCACCATCGAAAATCCTTTGTAGCTGAATAACCGCATACTAACCCATCCGTTAGGTTAATGAGTCCAAAGACCCGACATTCCCTGGAAACCCGACAATTGGCCATACGCCAAATCGCCTTTACACCTCAGAGACTAGCGTCAAGACATGCCTCGTACCGGCGGATAGCGGCGCTGAATCGTAAGCAATCCTTTCCTCGCGCTCACAAAAAAGCCGTCACATGGACGGCTGTCTTGTCGGGTCAAAAATCACCCCGGCTGATTTTTTCGATACTCGGTGGTGGTCATTCCGGCATACCCCCAATTATCAGTGTCGACTTCTTCAATGACGATGTGGGTCAGTTTTGGATCCTTGCCGAGGACTCGTTGCAAGGTGTCGGTGATTTCGGCAATGACCTGGGCTTTCTGCTCTCGGGTGACGCCATCACGGGTAATACGCACGCTGACGAAAGGCATGATGCTGCTCCTGTCTGGTAGTCGAAGAAGACGCCGGTCAAGTAAAGCACCGTCGGGTCGATTTCATCTACAGTGGCGAAATCCAGTCCCTTATTCGATCCCCGGTGTAATTAATCATGCAGCGACTCTTCGACGATCTTCAGCTGGGCAGCATCGAACTGTTTTGCCTGGCCGCCGAGGCTGGCAGTTTTACTGCCGCGGCACTGGTGGCAGGCGTGACGCCTGCGGCGGTGAGCCGCTCGGTGTCGCGCATGGAAGAACGCCTGGGTGTGCGCCTGTTTGCGCGCACCACCCGCAGCGTCAAGTTGACCGACAGTGGTCGTCGTTATTACGAGGAATGCCGTCAGGCACTGGCGCAACTGGTCGAGGCTCAGCGCGAAGTCATGGGCCAGCAACAGCAACCCGCCGGCACGCTGCGCATCAGCATTCCCACGACGTATGCGCACCATCGGATCTTGCCGCTATTGCCAGCGTTTCGGGAGCGCTTTCCAGACGTGAAAGTCGAGTCGCATATCAGTAATCGCAATATCGATTTCGTCGGTGAAGGCTATGACATGGCCATTCGCGTGCGCGCGATTCCGGATTCCGGCCTCATTGCCCGGCACCTGGAAGACGCCGCGCTGGTGATGATTGCCAGCCCCGATTACCTGAAGCGCGCCGGCGTCCCGCAAACCCTGGACGACCTGGCGCAGCACGAATGCATTCAGTACGAGTTGCCCAGCAGCGGCCGGCGCATTGCCTGGCTGTTCACCGATAACGGCGTCCAGCGGGAGATTCTCGCCGAAGGCAGTCTCAGTTGTTCCGATGACGTGCTCGGTGGTGTGACCTTGGCCAAACACGGGGCCGGCCTGTTTCAGACCTATCGCTTTATCGTCGAAAACGAACTGGCCGATGGCTCGCTGGTGGAAGTGCTCAAGCCTTACGGCGGGCGTTCGCGACCATTCACTCTGCTTTACCCGCAAAGCCGTCATGTGCCCCTGAAGTTGCGGGCCTTTATCGATTTCCTGGTGGAGCATCTGCCCCGACAAACATCAAAACCGTCCGATTACCGCACACAAATGCCTTAGGAAACGTCTGTTCAATTGACCAAATTAACCAGCTAGTACAATTTATCTCCACAGGCTGAGACCCCAGCCGATTCCAAAAATAATAAGTGGAGAGACCCCGATGTCCCCTCTCGTTCTGGTGCTCAACGGCCCGAATCTGAACCTGCTTGGCACCCGCGAACCAGCCACCTACGGCCACGAAACCCTGGCCGATATTTCCACCTTGTGCGCCCGTTCCGCCGAAGAATTTGGTTTGGCGGTGGAATTTCGCCAGACCAACCACGAAGGTGAATTGCTTGACTGGATTCACGCCGCTCGCGGTCGTTGCGCCGGGATCGTCATCAACCCGGCGGCCTGGACTCATACCTCGGTCGCGATCCGCGATGCACTCGTCGCCAGTGAACTGCCGGTAATCGAAGTCCACCTGTCCAACGTTCACGCCCGCGAACCCTTCCGGCACCACTCCTTCGTCTCAGCCATCGCCACTGCGGTGATGGCCGGTTTCGGCAGCCACGGCTATCGCCTGGCGCTGGATTATCTCAGCCAGCGTCTGAAAGGGTGAGCGCCATGAAACAGAACACCGTGGTATTGGCCGGCCTGATCGGCGCTGGCATTCAGGCCTCGCGCACCCCCGCGCTGCACGAGCATGAAGGCGACGCGCAAGGCATGCGCTACGTGTATCGCCTGATCGACCTGGATTATCTGAAGCTCGACAGCAGCGCCCTGCCCGACTTGTTGATGGCTGCCGAACGCATGAACTTCACCGGCCTGAACATTACCTTCCCGTGCAAGCAGGCGATCATCCCGCTGCTCGACGAGTTGTCGCCGGAAGCCAGTGGCATCGGCGCCGTCAACACGGTGGTGTTCAAAGACGGCAAACGCATCGGCCACAACACTGATTGCCTGGGCTTTGCCGAAGGTTTTCGCCGTGGCTTGAAGGACGTTGCCCGTGAGCGTGTGGTCCAAATGGGTGCCGGCGGCGCAGGCGCAGCCGTGGCCCACGCGCTATTGAGTGAAGGCGTACAGCTTCTGAGCATTTTCGATGTGGAGATCAGCCGTGCGCAGGCCTTGGCGGACAATCTCAATGAACACTTCGGTGCAGGTCGTGCGGTGGCCGGTCATGATCTGCCAAGCACACTGGCCAAGGCAGACGGATTAGTGAACACCACGCCCATGGGCATGAAAAAACTGCCCGGCATGCCAGTCCCGGTGGAGTTGCTCCGATCTGCGTTGTGGGTGGCGGAAATCGTTTACTTCCCGCTGGAAACCGAACTGCTGCGCAACGCCCGCGCCTTGGGTTGCCGAACGCTGGATGGCGGCAATATGGCGGTGTTTCAGGCAGTGAAAGCGTTTGAGTTGTTCAGTGGCGTGGTGCCGGATGCGCAGCGAATGCTCGCGCATTTTCAGAGCATGACGGGTTGAAAAGCGAAAGATCGCAGCCTCGTTTCACTCGACAGCTCCTACAGGTTGCGTAGGGGCTGTCGAGTTAAACGAGGCTGCGATCTTTTAAGTGTCAGGCTTGCAAATACCGCAGAACCGACTCGCAAATCATCTCTCGATGACGCTGCTTGATGCTCTCGTCAGGCAAGTCGACCTGAAAGATCTCGCCGAAGGTATGGCGGTTCGACACGCGATAGAAGCAGAACGAGCTGATCAGCAGATGCACATCCAGCGGCTCCAGCCCGGAACGGAAGACACCTTCCTCGGCACCGCGACGCAAAATCTCGCCCAGTGAATCAAGGATGGTGTTATTCATCGCCTTGATCGCGTCGGAACGCTTAATGTATTCGGCGTTGTGGATGTTTTCGATACTGACGATACGCACGAAATCGACGTTGCGATCATGGTGATCGAAGGTGAACTCCACCAGCCGCCGAATTGCCTCGATGGGCGCCAGTTCGGTCAGGTGCAGACGGTTTTCAGTGCTGCGGATATCGCCGTAGAGTTTCTCCAGCACCTCGACATAGAGCTGTTCCTTACTGCCGAAGTAGTAATAGATCATGCGTTTCGAGGTGTGGATACGCTCGGCGATCGCATCGACGCGAGCCCCGGAAAGTCCTTGCTGGACGAACTCGACGATCGCCTCTTGAAGGATGTTCTCGCGGGTTTTTTCAGGGTTGTTCTTGCGACTCTTGCGCGGCTCGGCAACGGGTACGTCGGGCGCTGCGGAAAGTTCTGAAATTATCGTCATTGCGGGCTCACGGCCATCACTGCACAGGTGGGCGATTATGGGCCGCGCCGCACAGTGAAGGAAGCCGCGCGGCAGCGGTTTGTCTCCGTGTTTACGATTTTCCTACAACTTTGCCTGACGTACAGCCCCACTTCGCGACTTGGCCATCGCCGCCAGTCGGACCGCGACGTTAGCCGCGCCGTAACCAGCATAGCCGTTCTTGCGCTGGATGATCTCGAAGAAGAACCGCCCCTCGAACGGTTCGGTGTAGACATGGAACAGCTCGCCGCCCTGGGCATCGCGGTCATACAGCACGTTGAAGTAGGCCAGTTCACTGAGAAATTCATCGTCGAAATCAAACCGCGCCGCCAGGTCATCGTAGTAATTGAGCGGAATATCCAGCAGCGGCACTCCCGCTTCTTTCGCACGGCTGACTTCGGCAAAGATGTCATCGCAATCAAACGCAATGTGATGCACACCCGAACCGCGATAACTCGACAACGCGTGCGAGATCGCAGTGTTGCGGTTCTCGGAAATGTTCAGCGGCAATCGGATCGAACTGTCACGACTGCGCAAGGCACGGCTCTTCACCAAGCCATACGGATCGGGCAGCACCACTTCATCGTCGGCTTCAAAATCCAGCAGGCTTTTGTAGAACAGCACCCAACTGTCGAGACTGTCAGCTGGCAACGCCATGGCCATGTGGTCGATGCGCTTGAGGCCGCCACTGACCACGGCAGCCGGTTGCAGATTGAAGTCAGTGCCGTAGACATCGGCCTCCTGATCCACCAGATAGATCAGGCTGCCATCCGGCGCGCGCACCGCCGCCAGTTCCAGTTCGTTTGGCCCGACCAGTCCGCGATAGGGCTGACCTTTATAAGCCACGGCCCGGGCCAGCGCACTGGCGCTGTCCTTGACCCGCACGGCCGTGGCGCACAGCGATGGGCCGTGAGCCTCGAAAAAACTGTGGGCGAAGGAGTACGGCTCTGAGTTGAGGATCAGGTTGATATCACCCTGACGCAGCAGGCTCACGTTCTTGGAACGATGTTGCCCGGCCTTGACGAAACCCAGCCGCTCCAGCCAATGGGACAGCTTGGCGCCAAGGCTTTCGTCTACCGCGAACTCAAGAAATTCGATGCCGTTGTATTCGCTGGCCTTGGGCGTCTCGAACAAAATGTCGAGATGGGGCGCAGGCATGGTTTCCTGCGCCAGACGCTGACGGGTTTTCTCTTCGAGGTACAGCAACGAACGCAAACCGTCGGCCGCGTTGGCCCGAGGCGGCGCGGCGCGAAAGCCATCGTTGAAGATTTCCAGCGATAGCGGCCCGGTGTAACCACTCTTGATGATCGGTGCAAGGAACCCCGGCAAATCGAATTCGCCCTGGCCCGGGAAGCAGCGGAAATGCCGGCTCCACTCCAGCACGTCCATGGCAAGGATCGGCGCATCGGCCATTTGCACGAAGAAAATCTTGTCCCCGGGAATCTCCGCGATCGCACTCGGATCACCCTTGAGCGACAGCGTGTGAAAGCTGTCCAGCAACACACCAAGGCTTGGATGATCCGCCTGGCGCACGATGTTCCACACCTGTTGCCAGGTGTTCACATGCCGGCCCCAGGCCAACGCTTCGTAGCCGATTCGCAGGCCCCGTGCGCCCGCGCGTTCGGCCAGCAAGCGCAAGTCATTAATGAGGATTTGCTCATCACCGACGGAGTCGGCGGACGCGTTGCTGCACACCAGCACCAGGTCGGTGCCCAGTTCCTGCATCAGGTCGAACTTGCGCTCGGCCCGTTCCAGGTTGCGCTGCAAACGGTCGCGGCGGCAGCCTTCGAAGTCGCGGAACGGTTGAAACAGGGTGATCGCGATCCCGAGATCGGCGCACATCTGTTTAATTTCCCGCGGGCTGCCGTCGTAGTAGAGAAGGTCGTTCTCGAAAATCTCCACCCCGTCAAAACCGGCGGCGGCAATGGCTTCGAGTTTTTCTGGCAGGGTACCGCTCAAGGACACGGTGGCAATGGAACGCTGCATGTTTTCGACTCCCGGTGGAGGATATCTTCTTATCGACATCGCACGCTTTCGCTTTTATGTAGGAGCTGTCGAGTGAAACGAGGCTGCGATCTTTTGATTTTTTAAGATCAAAAGATCGCAGCCTCGTTTCACTCGACAGCTCCTACAGGGATCGCGTTTTTCTGGATGGAATTATTGGCCGGGTGACTCTACACAGCAATTCAAAGTGTACTACCCGGTTAGTTTTCCGTTCGATAATCGAACACAATGGCCCTTGGCGAATTGACGATTTTTCGTCCACTGCCCAACATCGACTCCACATTGAGCCCGGTCACACATCGGTCTTGGTGACCAAAAAACCAGAACACCACATAAAAATAATCGGTGGCCTAAATGACTCCTTCTCAAAGCTCTCCCGTGGAGCGCTCCTCCATGATTTCTGCCACCGGCGGCGTCGGTGCCAAGATTCGCGGTGCCATGGCGGTCGGCAAAACCCGCTGGGGCATGCTGGCGCTGGTATTTTTCGCCACCACGCTCAACTACATCGACCGCGCCGCGCTAGGCGTCATGCAGCCGATCCTGGCCAAGGAAATGAGCTGGACGGCGATGGACTACGCCAACATCAACTTCTGGTTTCAGGTCGGCTACGCCATCGGTTTCGTGCTGCAAGGTCGATTGATCGATCGGGTCGGCGTCAAGCGCGTGTTTTTCTGCGCGGTGCTGCTCTGGAGCATCGCCACCGGTGCCCACGGCCTGGCCACTTCGGCAGTCGGCTTCATGGTTTGCAGGTTCATTCTCGGTCTGACCGAAGCCGCCAACTACCCGGCCTGCGTGAAAACCACGCGACTGTGGTTCCCGGCTGGTGAGCGGGCCGTGGCCACTGGCATCTTCAACGCCGGGACCAATGTCGGTGCGATGTTCACGCCGATGCTGCTGCCGCTGATCCTGCACGTGTGGGGCTGGCAAGCCGCGTTCCTGTGCATGTCGGCACTGGGCGGTATCTGGTTGCTGTTCTGGGGCTTGAAGTACTTCAACCCGGAAGATCACCCAAGCGTCAAACAATCGGAACTGGACTACATCCAGAAAGAAGTCGAACCGGAACAGGCCCGCGTGCCGTTCTCGAAAATCCTGCGCATGCGTGGCACCTGGGCCTTCGCCCTGGCCTACTCGATGACCGCGCCGGTGTTCTGGTTCTACCTCTATTGGCTGCCGCCGTTCCTCAATCAGCAATACAACCTGGGGATCAACGTGACCCAGATGGGTATCCCGCTGATCATCATCTACCTGACGGCAGACTTCGGCAGCGTCGGCGGCGGCATCCTCTCTTCGTTCCTGATCGGTCGCGGGATCAACCCGATCAAGGCGCGTCTGATGTCCATGTTCCTGTTCGCCTGCTGCATCGTCGGCGTGATCATGGCGGCCGGTTCGAGCAGCCTGTGGGTCGCGGTGTTCGCCATCTCCCTGGCCATCGGCGCGCACCAGGCCTGGACCGCGAACATCTGGAGCCTGGTGATGGACTACACGCCCAAGCACATGATGAGTACGGTGTTCGGCTTCGGCGGCATGTGCGCGGCCATTGGCGGGATGTTCATGACCCAGTTGGTCGGGCACATTCTGACGGTGACCAACAACAACTACACGGTGCTGTTTACCCTGATTCCGGCGATGTATTTCATCGCGCTGATCTGGATGTACTTCATGGCGCCGCGCAAGATTCCTACCGTCACCGAGTAACAATCCCCTCCCCCGGCAGGCCTGATTCCAGGCCTGCCTTTTTGTTTCTCCTACCGACGACTCTGCTGCCACGCCGCGGCCAACCCGCTGCAGCAAATCACCGCGATCCCGACCACGGTGGTCAGGGTCGGCGTGTGGGAAAACAGCAGCCAGCCCAACAACCCGGCAAACACAATCTGGCAGTAGCCAAAGGGCGCCAGCAGCGCAGGGGCGGCGTAGCGGAAAGCCTGAGTCAGAAACAAATGCGCCGTCATCCCGCAGGCGCCCAGCGCCACCATCATGAAGCCATGCCCCAGGGTCGGTACTTGCCAGAAGAATGGCACCAGAGCGCTCATCACCAGGGTGTTGCACAGGCCGGCGAAAAAGTTGCTGGTCGTAGGGCTGTCGATGCTGCTGAGCTTGCGGGTGAGCAATTGATAAAAGCAGAAAAACAGCGCCGAGCAGAGCGGCAACAGCACGGCCGGAGTGAACAACTCACCGCCGGGGTGGACGATGATCAACACACCGACAAACCCGCAAATCACCGCGATCCATTGGCCCCGGGTGACACGCTCACCCAGCAGCGGCACCGACAGCGCGGTCACCAGCACCGGCGCAAGAAAGTTGACCGCCGTGGCTTCGGCCAACGGGATGTATTGCAAACCCGTGGTAAAAAACAGGCTGGTGCCCAGCAGGCACAACGCCCTCGCAAACTGCAGCAATGGCCGTTTGGTACGCAGGACGCGCAACCCGGATTGCGGCAGGAAGATCCCGGCCATCAGCAACGTGTGAACTACATAACGGGCCCAGACCACCATGACGATCGGGTAGAACCCCGACAAATACTTGGAAAAGGCGTCATGGCTGGAGAAGAGAAAGGTGGCAACAACAATCAGCAAGATCCCCTTGAAGGGTTGGTTAACGCCAGAAAGCGGGGTGCTGACAGTCATAGGCATTCCTTAAGTCGTGAAATCAAAAACATCACGGGCAAGCCGTGCCAACAATTCCCGGGTTTTATCCAGCGCCATCTGCGCCCGCTGCAACCCGCTCACACCCTGCTCCAGCAACTTCACGGTGGGAATCTCGAGGCTCAGCGCAATATCGCTCGGCAAACACCGCAACAACCCTGCCAGGTCACACTCGCCATCGCCGGGAAAACGTCGCTCGTGACGGGCCTGACGCAAAATCTCCGCCATGTCCGTCGGTCTCGGTCCTGCGACATCACACAACTGTGCATACCGTAACCGCGACGCAGCCACCCTGGCCAGATCTTCCAGCCGTGAAGCCGAACGGTCGAAGTGAAAAGCATCGACCAATACCGCACCATTTCCGCGCCCCGCGTTGTCGACGATGCGCACCGCTTGCTCAAGATTGCGTGCATCGGTCCACGGCATGAACTCCAGATGCGGATGAAGCCCGTACGGTGCCGCCAAGTCACACAACTGCGCAAAGTTCTCGGTGAGCCGTTGTTCGTCAGGATCGTTACCGGCCACCAGCAATTCACTGGCCCCGAATTCGGCACCGACCGCCAGAATTTTCTCGAAATCGGCGACGACCGTGTCCGGTTTGAGCCGCAGGATTTCAACATCCAGCACCCGTATGCCGGTATCGCGCAGACGGTCCAGGGTCTTGCGCCGCAAGCCGGCATCGGCAACCAACGCAAAGTGATGCTCTTCGGCTGTCGCCGGTTCGAGGCGCAATCCGACATGGCTGTAACCGGCGCGTGCAGCCACTTCGACCATCTGCGGCGGAGACAGCTCCAGTACCGTCAGACTGGCCAGGGAAAAGATCCGTTCACTCATGTTTATTCCTGCATCCGAAGCCAGTCGGCGAAATACCCCCCGGATCGACGACGGCGCACAGCGTCACTTGCGTCAGGGATTTGAGAGGGGGGTAATGCTGCTGGCCCCTATTGCCAGCGCCAATCAACGCGATACGAAGCGGCGAATTCATCGTACGGTCCTCTGGTGATTATTGTTGGAAGGCGGCCATTCCAACAATCTAGAACCTAGTTCCAGATTCTTACACACGTAAACCGCAAAAGTGTGCGAACAGCGCACACGTTCACTTATATGAACAGATCCGACGCCAGGCTTGCCGCTGACAATTCTTCGGTAAATTTCAACAACAGCGGAGCCAATTCATGCAGCCGCGCCCCCGGCATCCGAGCGCTGGGCCCGGCAATACTCAACACCCCGATCACTCGGCCATCACCCGGATGACGCACTACTGCCGCGATTGCCGAAGTGCCTACCGCCGAGCTCTCCTCGACCCAGGCATAACCCTGCTCGCGCGCCAGGCGCAGGCGTTCGAGCAATTCGATATTGGATCGTGGCGCATTCGGCCCCAGGTCTTTGGGTCGCTCCCCGCCTTGGCGCTCCACCAGCGACAAGGCCTCGGCATCACTCATGCACGCCAGCCAGGCATGGCCCGACGCGGTATAGAACAAAGGCGCATCGCGGCCCATGTCCGGGTCATAACGCAGCCCGGACCGAGCGCCTTGCGACTTGGCGATCCAGACCTGCCGCTCGCCTTCGATCACGCCAAGACGCACCAGCTCGCCCGTCTCCTGGGCCAGGCGATCGAGCACCGGCTGAACGATATCGGCACCGCTGCTCGACAGGTAACGAAAGCCCATCGCAACCAGTTTGGTCGACAAGTGATAGCGCAAGGTCTCCGGGTTCTGGCGCACATAACCGAGCCGTATCAACTCGGCGAGCAGACGGTGGGTCGCGCTTTTGGGAATGTCCAGTTGCTCCGCCAGCGTCTGCATCGGCAGACCGCGAGGGTCACTGGTGAGGCTTTCCAGCACGCTGAAAACACGTTCGATCTGACTGCCGGCCATGAGGGGTTCCACGCAAATTTTGGCCGATTCTAGAAGACAATCGATCGAATGCGAAATCTGGAACCCACCGTCCGATAACCGCCCGCTTTGCGCCTCTCGCGGTTGCCGAGCAGGAACCGCCTCCTATATTTTCTGGAATCAAATTCCAAAAACATACAAACCGCTGGAGTGCCACACCATGCCTGCCGAACCCCGTTCACTCCCGGACATCGATTGCGATGTGCTGATTGTCGGCTCTGGGGCTGCCGGATTATCGGCAGCCGTCACGGCGGCGTGGCACGGGTTGAAGGTGATCGTGGTCGAGAAAGACCCGGTGTTCGGTGGCGCCACGGCATGGTCCGGCGGTTGGGCCTGGGTGCCGTGCAATCCTTTGGCTCGACGTGCCGGTATTGTCGAAGATGTCGAGCAACCGCGCACTTACCTGAAACACGAATTGGGCGAGCATTACCAACCGGCAATGATCGACGCGTTCCTGGAGGCCGGCCCACGGATGGTGGCGTTCTTCGAGCAACACACCTCACTGCAATTCGCCGACGGCAACGCGATTGCCGACATCCACGGCGACACGCCAGGCGCCGGCACCGGCGGGCGATCAGTGATCGCTGCACCATATGACGGGCGAAAAGTCGGCAAGCTGCTCAAGCGTCTTCGCCGAACCCTGCGGGAAACGTCGTTCATGGGCATGCCGATCATGGCGGGCGCGGACCTGGCGGCGTTTCTCAATCTGACGCGTTCACTGTCGGCCGCCTGGCACGTGACCCGACGCTTTACCCGGCACCTGCTGGACCTCGCCGTTCATGGTCGGGCAATGCAATTGGTCAACGGCGTGGCGCTGGTCGCTCGCCTGGCAAAATCCGCCGAAGACCTCGGTGTGTTGCTCTGGGAGTCAGCGCCGGTCACCGAATTGCTGCGCGAGAACGGGCAGGTCCGAGGCGCGCAGGTCAGCACAGCCAAGGGCAACATCCGCATCCATACGCGCAAGGCTGTGGTACTGGCCGCCGGTGGTTTTGCCCATGACATCGAACGGCGTAAATCCTTGTTCCCACGCACCCCGACCGGCCATGAACACTTGGCGTTGCCGCCCCTCGGAGTTTGCGGCGATGGCTTGCGCCTGGGCGAAAGCGTGGGTGCGCGAGTCAATACTGAAATGGCTTCTGCAGTGGCCTGGGCACCGGTTTCGCGAGTGCCTCACAAGGACGGCAGCGTCGGGCACTTCCCGCACATCATCGAGCGTGGCAAGCCGGGAATCATCGGTGTGCTGAGCAACGGCCAGCGTTTTGTCAATGAAGCCAACGGTTACTACGACTACGTCACCGCCATGGTCAACGCCGCGCCTACGAGCGAAGAAGTCGCTTCGTGGCTGATCTGCAGCCATGCTTTCCAGCGACGTTACGGCTTGGGGATCTCCCGGCCGTTTCCGCTTCCGTTGTCAGGCTTTATCCGCAGCGGCTATCTGAAAACCGGTAATACGCTTGAGGAATTGGCAGCCGCCTGTGGGATCGACCCGAACGGATTACGCCGCACTGTGTCGCATTACAACCAGCACGCGCGCAACGGCGAAGACCCGCAGTTCGGTCGTGGTTCGACGCCTTACAACCGCAAACAGGGTGATGCCTTGCAGCAACCGAACCCCTGCGTCGCCCCCATTGAACAGGGGCCGTTTTATGCGGTGAAGGTCCAGCCCGGTTGTTTCGGCACCTTTGCCGGGCTCAAGGTCAACCAACACGCTCAGGTGCTGGGCGAATCGGCTCAGGCCATCCCCGGGCTGTACGCGGCGGGCGGTGACATGGCCAGCATCATGGGCGGGCACTACCCCGCCGGCGGCATCAATCTGGGTCCGGCGCTGACGTTCGGCTACATCGCCGCGCGCCATATCGCCGGTATCACCGCTTACGAACAGGAGATCGATCATGCAGCGAATCGTTAATGCCCAAGGAATGAACATGCCCAAACTCGGTCTCGGCACCTGGCCGATGCTGGGTGAAGAATGCACCCGTGCGGTCGAACAGGCGTTGATCTCAGGCTATCGACACATCGACACCGCCGCGGCCTACAACAATGAAGACGCAGTCGGCCAAGCATTGGCGAACAGTCCTACCCCTCGCGATCAGATCCACGTCACCACCAAAGCCTGGTGGGACCAACTGCAACCGGACGCCATGCGCCACTCCATGGACCGCAGCCTGAAAGCCTTGCGCAGCGATTACGTCGACCTGTTCATGATCCATTGGCCGACGACCGATTGGGACTTGCCACAGACCATCAAAACCCTGGTGTCGCTCAAGGAACAAGGCCTGGCACGCCACATCGGCGTGGCGAATTTTCCGTTGCCGCTGCTGCGCAAAGTCGTGGAAGAACTGGGCGCGCCGCTGTCCGCCATCCAGGTCGAATACCACGTGCTGCTCGGACAAAATGCGCTGCTGGACTATGCCCGTCGACATGACATGGCGCTGACGGCCTATTCACCCTTGGCCCGCAACAAGGTCTCGGACCTTGCGGCGCTCCAGCAGATTGCGGCCAAACACGGGGTGCTGCCGACTCAGGTCGCGCTCAAATGGCTGCTCGACCAAGCCAATGTGGCGGCGATTCCCAAAGCCAGCAGCGAGGCCAATCAACTGGCCAACCTTGCATCGCTGCAAGTGAATCTGGACGACGAAGACCGGGCATTGATTGCCGGTCTGTCCAAGCGCGAGCGTCAGGTCAATCCCGATTTCGCGCCGGCGTGGGACGCGTTCGACCAGTAATTTGCGGTACAGGCCGTCGCCTGCTCGATAAAAACCCATCGCCTGACGGAATTAGATGGGTTACCCACGTTCAATACAGACCTGAGAGGTTCCCGGCGACCGCCACTGATTGCCGGGAATGCTGCCGTGCGCGATAAAAGCCGGACGGCCGGACTGGCGCCACTCCCACTCACCAGCGACACTCATCCCCACGGACAATCAGAGGATTCCCACATGCTATGGAAAAAAGGCCGACGCAGCGACAACGTGGTCGATGCCCGCGGTGACGATGTCGGCAGTGGCGGCGGTGGGATGCGTTTTGGCGGTGGCAAGGGCCTGAGCCTGACCGCGATCATCCTGATTGTCGGAATCGGCTGGATTACTGGCCAGGACCCGATGCAGATCCTCGGACAACTGACCGGACAAATGAGCGAGCAATCGGCACCGGCCACCAACCAGAGCCGCAAAGCGCCGCCGGCCAATGATGAAGGCGCCGAGTTCGTGCGATCAATCCTCGGCGACACCGAAGACACCTGGGGCCAGATTTTCCAGCAGGCCGGTCATCAGTACAAAAACCCGACGCTGGTGCTGTTCAGCAATCGCGTCAATTCGGCCTGTGGCCTGGCGACGTCGGCGACCGGCCCGTTCTATTGCCCGGCAGACCAGAAGGTCTACCTGGACATGAGTTTCTTCCAGGAAATGTCGCAACGCTTTTCCGCGGCAGGAGATTTTGCGCAGGCCTACGTGATCGCTCACGAAGTCGGACACCACGTTCAGACCTTGCTCGGTGTTTCGGCGAAAATGCAGACAGCCCGCCAGCAAGGCCGGCAGATGGAGGGCGACGGAGGTTTGCTGGTGCGTCAGGAATTGCAGGCCGATTGCCTGGCCGGCGTCTGGGCCAACAATGCACAGAAGCGTCTGAACTGGCTGGAACCGGGTGACATCGAAGAAGCCTTGAACGCCGCCAACGCTATCGGTGACGACCGTTTGCAGCAGCAAGGCCAGGGTCGCGTGGTACCGGACTCGTTTACCCATGGCACGTCGGCGCAAAGGGTGCGCTGGTTTAAAACCGGATTTGCGCAAGGCCAGGTGGGCCAGTGCGATACCTTTGCGGCGAAAAACCTGTAAATGAAAAATTGGCTGTTGATGTTGCTGTTCACCTGCATGTGCGCCGAGGCTGCCGAACATGCGGTCAAAGAGATCAGCCCCGGGCGCTTGTTGTTGAAAGAAGGTGAAATGGCGGTGGGCATCAGCCCGGCGCCGGCAAAAATCGAACGGGTGCTGATCATCATCCATGGCCGTCTGCGCAACGCCGAAACCTATCTTCAGAGCGCCGAACGTGCGGCTCAGCTGGCCGGGCAAAGTGCCAACACCCTGGTGATTGCCCCGCAGTTTCTCAACGAAACCGACATTGCCCAACATCCGGTGGCGGACACCGTGTTGCGCTGGCAGGGCAATGACTGGATGGCCGGTGGTTTATCCACCGCTCCGTTTCGGGTGAGTTCCTATGCGGCGCTGGATCAGATCATCGAGAGAATCAGCGATCGTCGGCAGTTTCCCGACGTGAAGGAAATCATCATTGCCGGTCACTCCGGTGGCGCCCAGGTCGTTCAGCGCTATGCGCTGTTGGCTCACGACCTGCCGGCATTGACGGCTGCAGGTGTGAAACTTCGTTATGTGGTCGCCAACCCTTCGTCCTACGCATACTTCAATGAGCAGCGGCCCGTTGCGTTCAATCATGCCGGTTGTCCGGGGTTCAATCGCTGGAAGTATGGACTGACGGATCTGCCTATTTACGCCAGTGGGCAAACGGCTCCGCAAATTGAAGGCAATTACGTCAAACGCGACGTGACGTATCTGCTCGGGCAGCAAGACATCGACCCGCAGCATCCGGCGCTGGATAAAGGTTGCGAGGCCGAAGCCCAAGGCGCTTACCGATTGGTTCGCGGACAGAATTATTTCAACTACCTGCTGCGTCGCAACCCGCAAGGGGTGAATCAGCGACTGGTCGAAGTGCCCGGGGTTGGGCACAACGGAGATGGGATGTTTACGTCGCCGGAGGGGCAGAAGGTGTTGTTTGGGCAGTGAGTTTTGTATCGGCTGATCCGACGTCATCGCGGGCAAGCCCGCTCCCACAGGTTGTGTGCCGGCCGGATAACTCAGGCATGGCACATAATTGTGTGAGCGGGCTTGCCCGCGAAGGCATCGGATCAGGCAACAATTGCATCAAGCCGAAAGCATTTGCCGCAACGCCACACAATCCGCCGCATGCCAATCCGTCAGCTCAGGCCACGGATTATCCGGCAGGTTAACCAACACTGTCCGCGCACCCGCCGCCCGACCGCAATCCAGATCAAACCGGTAATCACCGACCATCACCATCTCGCTCGCCGGCACGTTCCAGGCCTTGGCCAATTTCAGCAGACCACCGGGATGCGGTTTCGGCGGCGCTTCATCACGGCCCAGCACATCTTCCACCGCAAAGCAGTCGGCCAGGCCGATCGCCTCCAGCGTCACATGCGCCAGCTCCCGGGCATTGCGCGTAAGAATGCCCAGGCGATAACCGCGCCCAGCCAATTCCCGCACCAGCTCCACCGCGCCGGGCGCCGGTTTCGAACCCAGCGCCAGATCCCGTTCATGCTCCAGCAGCCACGCGTGTTTGGCGGCGGCTTCATCGGCCGGCAACGCCGCGAGGTGAGTCAGGATGTCGTCTTCGGCCGGAATGGCCAGCGCCACGCGAATGGCCGCGAAGTCATGCACAGCCACCGTCAGGGTGCCGTCCATGTCGAACACCCAGTGCCGCACCTCGGCCAGGCTCATGCCCAATCCTTGCGATGACGGATCAGGCCTTCCTGAGTGACCGAAGCCACCAGTTGTCCAGCCCGATTGAACACGCTGCCACGGGTGAAGCCGCGCGAATTGCCGGCCCACGGGCTGTCCATCGCATACAGCAACCAGTCATCGGCGCGCAGGTCCGCATGGAACCACAGCGCGTGATCGAGGCTGGCGACCTGCATGTCTTTCTGCCAGACCGATTTGCCGTGGGGTTGCATCGAGGTGGTCAGCAGACCGAAGTCCGAGGCGTAAGCCAGCAGGTATTTGTGCAGCGCCGGGGTATCGGCCAAGGCACCGTCGGCGCGAAACCAGACGTACTTGACCGGATCGGACGGTTGCGGGTTGTAGGGGTCTTTCTCGGTGATCGGTCGGAACTCGATCGGTTTGGGGCACAGCAGCTTTTCGCGCATGTGCTCGGGAATCAGGTGCGCACGCTGCTGAGTCAGTTCAAGCTCCGATGGCAGGTTTTCCGGGCCGACCACAATCGGCATCTCGGCCTGGTGCTCGAAGCCTTTTTCGTCGTACTGGAACGAGGCGCTGCAGGTGAAGATCGGGTTGCCCTTCTGGATCGCCGTCACTCGACGCGTGCTGAAACTGCCGCCGTCACGCACCCGATCAACCTGATAGACCACGGGCAACGCGGAATCGCCGGGACGCAGGAAATAACCGTGCATCGAATGCACATGGCGCGTTTCTTCGACCGTCTGACTGGCGGCCGACAGGGACTGACCGATTACCTGACCACCGAACAATTGACGAAAACCCAGGTCCTGGCTGCGGCCACGAAACAGGTTTTCTTCGATTGATTCCAGGGTCAGCAAGTCGACCAGATCATCCAACACTTGGCTCATTCAGACTCTCCTCACACAACGCAATGCCGCGCAGTCTTGGCTGCGGCGGTCAATTCAGATTCTGGCCCGGGCCACTTGGGAGCCATTGTAAACGTCCGCGCTCGCTTATCCATGCAAGGTTTGCAGCCATTGTTCGCGGGTAATGCGGTAGAGCACATGGTGACGCAGGGGATGATCGGCCGCGAGCCTGGGGTGTTCGAAATCATCGGCTGAATCATGATGCATGCCGATGGCCTGCATGACCTTTTCCGAAGGCAGGTTGTCTTTGGCGGTAAAGGACACGACCTCGTCCAGTGCCAGACGGTCAAACCCGCAGCGCAGAGCCGTCCATGCCGCTTCACTGGCATACCCCAGGCCCCAATGCTCGCGCGCCAGGCGCCAGCCGATTTCGGTCGCCGGGGTGAAGGGCGCGTCGAAGCCAACCACGCCGAGGCCGGTAAAACCGATAAAGGCGCCCGTATCTTTGCGCTCCAATGCCCAAAGGCCGAAACCATGCTCGGCAAAATGCCCGCGAATCCGTCCGATCAGCGAAGCACTTTCCATACGACTCAACGGCGCCGGAAAATAGCGCATCACCTGTGGATCGGCGCACATCGCCGCAAACTCAGGCAAATCTTCATCGCGCCACTGTCGCAACAGCAGCCGCGCGCTCTCGAGTTCCTGTATCGGCTCCATCATGTCCTCCCCTTTCCATGCCGCAAGTCTACATCGCTGGTAGGATCGTTCCTTCATTCCTGCCGCCGTACTTAATAAAAGCCCGCCATGTCCCTGCCGCTGATTTACCACGAAGACTACAGCCCCGAATTTCCGGCGGACCACCGCTTCCCCATGGACAAGTTTCGCCTGCTGCGCGATCACCTGGTGGACAGCGGCCTGACCCGGGATGCCGATCTGCTGCGACCGGAACTCTGCCCAGCGGAAATTCTCGCCCTGGCCCATGACGCTGCGTATATCGAACGCTACATGAGCGGTGAGTTGTCCCGCGAGGACCAACGGCGACTCGGCCTGCCCTGGAGCGAAGCGCTGGCCCGGCGTACGGTGCGAGCAGTGGGCGGTTCACTGCTGGCGGCCGAGCAGGCACTGGAACATGGCCTGGCCTGTCACTTGGCCGGCGGCACGCATCACGCGCATTACGATTACCCGGCCGGTTTCTGCATATTCAATGACCTGGCCGTGATCAGCCATTACCTGCTGGAAAGTGGCCGGGTGAATCGGGTGCTGATCTTCGATTGCGACGTGCATCAGGGCGACGGGACTGCACGGATTCTGCACAACACCCCGGACGCGATAACGGTTTCCCTGCACTGCGAAAAGAATTTTCCTGCACGCAAAGCCGAAAGCGACTGGGACATCCCGTTGCCCAAGGGCATGGGCGATGCCGAATACCTGAAGGTGGTGGACGATGCGCTCAACTATCTGCTGCCGCTCTACCAACCGGATCTGGTGATGTATGACGCGGGCGTCGATGTGCATAAGGACGACGCGCTCGGTTACCTGAAGCTGACCGACGAAGGCGTGGCCGCCCGCGATGAAAGCGTGATGCGCCATTGCCTGGGGCGCGATATTCCAGTGGTCGGGGTGATCGGCGGCGGCTACAGCAAGGACCGCCAGGCACTGGCGCGCCGTCACGGGATTCTGCATCACAGCGCGCAACGGGTCTGGACGTCATCAGGCTGTCATTGATCTGTGGGCGCTTTACCCACAATGCCTGTGGAACTGCCTGTGGATAACCTGAGTGAAAGGCTCTGCAGCCCAGGCTTTGTATAGCTCTCAGAATACTGGTTGTTTTTTGATCACACTTTTACAAACACAAAAACCTCCTGTGGGAGCGGGCTCGCTCGCGAATGCGGTGTATCAGACAACATTAATATCGACTGACCCACCCTCTTCGCGAGCAAGCCCGCTCCCACAGGGAATGGTGCTGATAGAATGCGCCGCTTATCCAGCCATACCGCAGCGCATTCCATGACCCAGCCTTCGACTCCCCTCTCCCCTCGCGCCGCCATCATCGGCGGCGGCCCCGCCGGTTTGATGGCGGCCGAAGTGTTGAGCCAGGCGGGAATCCACGTCGACCTGTACGACGGCATGCCTTCAGTGGGGCGAAAATTCCTCCTGGCCGGTGTTGGCGGCATGAACATCACCCACTCCGAAGCCTACCCGGCCTTTCTCTCGCGCTACGCCGAACGTGCGCCACAGATTGCGCCGCTGCTGCGATCCTTCGGCGCCGACGCGCTGTGCCAATGGATTCATGACCTGGGCATCGAAACCTTTGTCGGCAGCTCCGGCCGAGTGTTTCCAACCGACATGAAAGCCGCGCCGCTGTTGCGCGCCTGGCTTAAACGCCTGCGCGATGCTGGCGTAGTTATCCACACCCGTCACCGTTGGCTCGGCTGGAGTGACAGCGGTGGATTGCGCATCGACAGTCCCGAAGGCGAAAAAGTCGTCCAGCCGGACGCCACGTTGCTGGCCCTCGGTGGCGGCAGTTGGTCGCGCCTCGGTTCAGACGGCGCATGGATGCTGCCACTGGAACAACGCGGTGTAGGACTGATGCCTCTGCAACCGAGTAATTGCGGTTTCGAGGTGCAGGCCTGGAGCGAACTGATGGTCAGCAAATTCGCCGGAGCACCGCTGAAAAACATCGCCATCGGCCTCAATGACGACGTGCCACGACTCGGGGAATGTGTAATCACGGCAACGGGCATCGAAGGCAGTTTGATCTACGCCCTGTCAGCACCGATCCGCGAAGCGATCAACCTGCACGGTTCGGCGACAATCCATCTCGACCTGTTGCCGGGCCGACCTGTGGATAAAGTTCAGGCAGCACTGAGCAAACCGCGTGGCTCGCGGTCGATGTCCAAACACCTGCACAGTCAGCTTGGAATCGATGGCGTGAAAGCAGCGCTATTGCGAGAGCTGACGCCGGCCGATTGCTTCACCGATCCGGCACTGCTGGCCAAAGCGATCAAGTTTTTACCACTGACCCTGGTGAAAACCCGCCCACTGGACGAGGCCATCAGCAGCGCGGGTGGCGTGATGTTCGAGGCGATGGATGAACGCTTGATGCTCAAGCAACTGCCCGGCGTGTTCTGCGCAGGGGAAATGCTCGATTGGGAAGCGCCGACGGGCGGCTATCTGTTGACCGCGTGTTTCGCCAGTGGGCGCGCGGCGGGGTTGGGGATGCTCGAATGGTTGAAACACCGAACCTGATCGACTGATCGTTCCCACGCTCTGCGTGGGAATACCTCTTCGGACGCTCTGCGTTCGGCTTTGAAGGGACGCAGAGCGTCCCGGGCTGCATTCCCACGCAGAGCGTGGGAACGATCCTTAAGCGATCAAGGTTTGCGCTTACGCGGTCCGGTGTTGAACACCGGCACTTTGCGCACTGGCTTGATCGAAGGTTCCGGCGCCGAAGCGTCGCCACTCTCGACCCACTTGCCCAGATTGCGTTTACCGCCACTGGACGTCTTTGGCTTCTTCGGTTTTTTCGGCTTTTTGACTACCTGGCCGCTGGCATCGGTGTCCGGCACCCGGTGCTCGGGTTCGAAGTCGTGTTCCATCTGCCGAGGCAACGTCTGACGGGTCAACGTCTCGATGGCCGACAGCAGATTCACTTCATCGGCGCAGACCAGCGAAATAGCCTGCCCGGTTGCGCCCGCACGGCCGGTGCGACCGATGCGGTGGATGTAGTCTTCAGCCACGATCGGCAGGTCGAAGTTGACCACCAACGGCAAATCTTCAATATCCAGACCACGGGCGGCGACGTCGGTCGCCACCAGAATCTGCACTTCACTGGCCTTGAAACGGTCCAGCGCACGTTGGCGAGTTGCCTGCGGTTTGTCGCCGTGGATACCGTCGGCATTGATCCCCAGGCCCTGGAGTTTTTCCACCAGCGCATCCACGCCATTGCGGGTCTTGGCGAACACCAGCACCTGCTTCCACTTGCCCTTGCGCATCAAGTGTACGAAAAGCTCCGGCTTGCGCTTCTTGTCCACCGTCACCACCCACTGCTTGACGGTATTGGCCGCCACGTTGCGCGGGCTGACTTCAATGCTCAGCGGGTCGTTGAGCATTTGTCCGGCGAGGGTGCGGATCGCATCGGAGAAGGTCGCCGAGAACAATAGCGTCTGACGTTTCTTCGGCAGCGCCTTGTAAATATTCCCCAGCTCCTCGGAGAAGCCCAGATCGAGCATGCGATCCGCTTCATCCAGCACCAGGGTTTGCAACTGGTTGAACTTGAGCGCGTTCTGACGGAACAGATCGAGCAAGCGGCCCGGGGTCGCCACCAGCAGATCGACGCCTTTGCGCAGCTTCATCATTTGCGGGTTGATGCTGACGCCGCCGTACACCGCGTAAGTGCTCAGCGGCAGGTTCTCGGCGTACTGACGCACGGCTTCGTGGACCTGTTCGGCCAGCTCGCGGGTTGGCACGAGGATCAACGCGCGTACCGAGTTGGCAGTGACTTTCGGCCCTTCCATGGCCAGCAATTGCAGCAGCGGCAACGCGAAACCGGCGGTCTTGCCGGTGCCGGTCTGGGCGGCGGCCATCAGGTCGCGACCGGCCAGCACCGCCGGAATGGCTTGCGCCTGAACCGGCGTCGGGGTCTGGTAGCCGAGCGTCTCGAGAGAGCGCAGCAAGGGTTCGATCAGGCCAAGGGAGGCGAAAGTCATGGGAGTACCGTAGGAAAATTCAGCGCGGGCATGCAATGGCGCGCAGTTTACCCTAATTCACGCGGGATTCTGTCGGCACGGCTACAGCGGGCTGAACCGGCGCCCGCCGCCATTGCGGCAATCCGATCAACACCACGGCACTGATGATCACCAGCATCGCCAGCCCTTCTTCG
The DNA here is from genome assembly GCF_019823085.1 of Pseudomonas sp. DR48. Taxonomy (NCBI): domain Bacteria; kingdom Pseudomonadati; phylum Pseudomonadota; class Gammaproteobacteria; order Pseudomonadales; family Pseudomonadaceae; genus Pseudomonas; species Pseudomonas sp. DR48. Next base: position 1,044,526 of record NZ_CP081946.1, read on the forward strand.
ATGCCGATGGTCTCACCGACAAACACGATACCCAGCAACACCGCCACCGCCGGATTGACGTAGGCATAACTGGTGGCCGCCGCCGGACGCACGTTTTTCAACAGGTACATGTAGGCGTTGAAAGCGATGATCGAACCAAAGAAGGTCAGGTAGGCCAGGGCTGCCCAGCCTTCAATCGGCGGCATGGCTTGCAGTTGCTCACCGCTCAGCGCACTGCCGATCAGCAGCACCACGCCGCCGACCAGCATTTCCACGGCACTGGCCATCGCGCCCTGGGGCAACGGCAAGTGTTTGCTCCAGACCGAACCGAACGCCCAGGAAGCCGCCGCGAACACCAGCAACAGCGCACCCAGCGGGCTCGATTGCAGGTTCGAACCCAGATTGAGCATGGCGATGCCGATCAGTCCCAGCACTATCCCGGCCCACTCAAGACGGGTATTGCGCGCGCCCCAGAAATAGCCGCAGAGCAAGGTAAACAGCGGCACCGTCGCCACCGCCAAAGCCGCCACGCCCGACGCGACGCCCATGTGCTCCGCCACACTGACCCCGCCATTACCGCAAGCGAGCAGCAAGATCCCGATAATCCCGGCAGCCTTCCACTGCGCCCAAGTCGGCGCCGGCGCCCCGCGCCAGCGCAGGAATGCGTACATCAGCGTCCCGGCAAGCACAAAGCGGATACCGGCGAGCAGCAACGGCGGCCAATATTCGACACCAATGCGAATCACCAGGTAAGTCGAGCCCCAAATCACGTACAACGCGAAAAAGGCAGCGATCAGCGGTAAGGGAAAACGACGTAAGCCAGGCATGGGCAGCTCGATGACAAGACAATGTGAACAGCTATTCTAGAAAGGCCAACGGCGAAAAATAAGCTACAAAACCTGTTTATAGCGTCGGTACACTTTTCAAAACACGGAGATCAGCGCTATAAACCGTGTTTTCGAAAGTCAGGCATTTTCAGGAATACGACCATGGACAAATACGACCGCATGCTGCTCGGCGCCCTGCTGGAAAACGGTCGTGCGTCCTACGCCGACCTGGCGCGCAAAGTGAATCTCTCCGCCCCGGCCGTGGCCGAGCGCGTGGCCAAGCTCGAAGCCAGCGGGGTGATTACTGGATACCAGGCAAAAGTCGACATGGCCAAGCTGGGATTGCCGATTCAGTGCGTAATCGAACTGCGCCTGAACCAGCACGGCAACCAAAAGGCCTACGACGACCTGATCAAAATCCCGCAGCTGACGGAATGCCACCGGGTGACCGGTGATCCGTGCGTAATCATGCAAGCGGCGGTGGGCTCGATGCCGGAGCTGGAAGAGCTGATTAACCGGATCGCCAAATTCGGCTTCAGCAAGACGTCGATTGTGTTGTCGAGCGCCATCGAAAAGCGCGTGCCGCTGGGGCAGCTGGAAGGGAATGGAAAGCTCTGATACGCCACATACCCTGTGGGAGCGGGCTTGCTCGCGAAAGCGGAGTGTCAGTCAACATCAATACTGAATGATGAATCGCTTTCGCGAGCAAGCCCGCTCCCACAGGGGATTTGCAGTGTTTTCAGAACCCGCGATGGCGCTTTAGGTGTTCATTGATCTTCGCCGCCGGCACTTTCTGCAAACTGACCAGCAAATCATGGGACAACTCGCGCAAGCCATGCTTTTGCCGTAGCTCTTGCGCCAGGTGCGCGGTCAGGTTGGCTGCCATCTCGGCGTCGGCCATCGCCCGGTGAGCCTTGCCGGTGTCGGGCAGGCTGGCGAAGGTGGTGAGGGTGCCGAGTTTGTGGTTCGGTGCGCCGGGCATCAGGCGTCGGGCGAGCAGCAGCGAGCAGGCAAAGTTCTGCAAGCGGGTGCGTTTGATCCGGCCCAGCTCGAAGTCCCAGAACTTCTGGTCGAATGCCGCGTTGTGCGCCAGCAGTGGCGTGATGCCAACGAACTCGTTGACCTCGTTCATCACCTGCTCGGCCGACGGCGCGGTGCGCAGCATGGCGTTGCTGATGCCGGTGAGTTGTTCGATGAAACCCGGCACGCGCACGCCAGCGTTCATCAGGCTTTGGTAACGGTCGACGATGCGCCCCTGTTCAAGGATCACCACGGCAATTTCCGTGGCCCGGCAACTACTGCTCGGGGAGATCCCGGTGGTTTCAAAGTCGATGACTGCTATGCGTTCCAAACCTGTTTCAGCTCCGTAAAAATCAATTCTTGAGCAGCAGCGCGCCTTCGATCGGCACGTAGCGGCTGGCGGCGCGGATCAGCGAGTTGGCGGTCAGGCCCGGTACGCCGTAGGCCACCGCTTGCACGCCGTGCTTGTTGATGATGCGCTCCAGCAGCATGTCGAAATCGCCGTCGCCGGAAGCCAGCACCACTTCGTCGACGTGATCGGCCGCGTCCATGATGTCGAGGGTGATGCCCACGTCCCAGTCGCCCTTGGCCGAACCGTCGCTGCGCTGGATGTAGGGTTTGAGTTTCACGATGAAACCGAGGTTGCGCAGGATCTGCTGGAATTGCTGTTGTTTGCTGTCGCCACGATCGATGGCGTAGGCATACGCTTCGACGATCTCGCCCTGTTTGCTGATATCAGCCCACAAAGCGGCGTAGTTGAAGTGGCAACCATAGGCCTGGCGCACGGTGTAATAGAGGTTCTGAACATCGGCGAACACTGCGATTTTTTTCACCGGTCATCCTCATTTGCGCGCCAAAGCGCGGGCAGGATCAGGCGCAAGGCCCGAAAAGTTGCCCAGTATGCCAGCCTGAAGGATTGTTCCGCGAATAATCGGCCCGAAGCGCCGTAGCGCTCCGGACGAATGGCACATCAGACGAAGGAATCGTCGTCGTTGTCAAAGAACGATGAGCTGTCATCGCTGTAGTCGGCGTCGCTGAAGCCGCCCTGGTCGTTGCCGTTATCGGCCACGCGCTGGTCGTCGCCCCAGCTATTGTCAGCGCTTTTATCGGCGACCTGGGCCGGCTCTTCCTTGATGATTTCAACCACTTCCGGCTGCTGGTTGTGGTGAAACAGGCTGCTGATGCCTTCTGCCAGCATGACACCGCCGGCCACACCGGCCGCGGTTTTCAAGGCGCCGCCGAGGAAACCGCTGCCAATCGGTTGTTGCGGTTGTCCGTAGTTCTGCGGTGGCGGTGCTGCACCGTAGTTCTGCTGTGGCGGCTGCGAGTTGAATGACGGCCGCGCCGGTTCACGCCATCCGCCGGTGGAGGCCGGAGCGCTCTGGGCGGGCACGGGTTGCGGCTCGCGGGAGCTTCCACCAAAGATGCTCGATAAAAAGCCACCACTGGCAGGCGCCGGCGTTGGTGCCTGTGCCTTGGCCGCTTGCAGTTCGGCCTGCAATTGCTGCACTTGCTGGGTCAACTGCTTGTTCTGTTCGTTGAGGCTTTTGATGGCTGCCTCTTGAACCAGAATCGCCTGGGTCATGAAATAGCCTGCCGCGGGTTGGCGAGTCAGGTGTTCCTTGATCCGCGCCTCGGCCTGGGCGTCGCGCGGGGCTGAGTCCGTTTCGGCCTGTTGCAGCCGGGAAAACAGTCCATCGATCAGGGTTTGTTCTTCGCTGTTCATGGCGACCTCGTAGATTGCCGGAGAAATCGTTGCTCTTTTCCAAAGAGGATAAGGTGCTCAACCTTAATGGAGGCTGAAACAAGTTGTTTCAATAGCCTTTACAGAACGTTTACGTTTGCTTGCGACAGCGCATCATCGGTTAAAGTGGGCCACTGCTTTCAATTGCGATACCGACTGATGAATCCGTTCGACGTACTGCGTGACTCTTTGTATTTCTTCAAGCGCAATCTGGGTCAGATTGTGCAGCTGTGCCTGCCGCTGGTGATCATCGAGGCATTGCTGCAGCAAGTGGTCGACCACTCCAGCCAGCCGGACGGCTTCCCAGGTATGAGCGTGCTGGTCGGTCTGCTGGTGTATCCGCTGTACACCGCCGCGCTGATCCTGTTTCTCGATGCCCGCAGTCGTGGCGAATCGCCGACCACCCGCGAGCTGCTGTCGAGGTCGGCCTACCTGTGGCCGCGCTTCGCTCTGCTCACTGGCCTCAATACCTTGCTGATCCTGGTGGGTCTGTCGCTGTATTTCCTGCCGGGTATCTGGCTGATGGTGACGCTGGCCTTCGGCGAATACCTGCTGGTGCTCAGGGGCCTGTCCCCGCTGGCCGCAATGAAAGAAAGCCTGCGCCTGACCCGCGGCCACTTCATGCGGATCCTGGTGTGCATATTGTGTGTAATGGGTCCGTTGTGGGTGCTCAAGGGCGCAACCCTGGCGGTCTATCCCGACCCGCAGAACCCGGTGATTTCACTGCTGATCGACAGCGCTCACAGCTTCCTGCAATTGTTCACCAGCGTGGTGCTGTTTCGCCTGTTCATGCTCATCAGTGATGTGCCCGAGAAAATTGACGGACCGCGCTGACCGTGGGCTTAAACCCGACTGTCGGTTATGCTCGGAGCCATCTTTTGTAACGCTATAAGCCGAGCCATGACCCGTCTACTGCGCTACACCCTGCTGGCCCTGTTGATCGTGACCGGCCTGATTGCCCTGCTGATCTACAGCCTGACCTGGCGCCCGGAGGCCAGGGAAGTTTTACCGGTGAGCTGCAACGCTCAGGCACCGACGCTGGTGCCCGGCCAGGCGCTGAAAGTGATGACCTGGAATGTCCAGTACCTGGCGGGTAAACGCTATGTTTTCTGGAATGACCTGGCCGCTGGCGACGACGAAAAACCTACTCTCGAAGACATGGCGTTCAGCCTCGATGAAGTGGCACGGGTGATTCGCGACGAGCAACCCGATGTCGTCCTTTTGCAGGAACTGGATGACGACGCCAAGGCCAGCGATTACCAGAACCAGTTCAAGTTGCTCCAGGAACGCCTCGCCGACCTTTATCCGTGCAGCGCCCGCGCCTTCGACTGGAAAGCCGACTTCGTGCCTGAGCCGCATATCTTCGGCAGCGTCGGCCGGCAACTCGCCACCCTCAGCCGCTTCCAGATCGAACACGCCGAACGCCTGCAATTGCCGGTCGCGCCGGCCAACTTCATCAGTCGTCAGTTCAAACCGAAAAACGCCTTGCTGGTGGCCTATATGCCGTTAAGCGACGGCGGGCAGATGGCGCTGCTCAACACTCATCTGGACCGCGTCGTCCAGCCCGACGACACCTTGCAAGCGCAAGTGACCGCCGTGGCCAAGGTGCTCGACAAGTACGAAAGCCGCGGCACGCCGTGGCTGATCGGTGGTGATTTCAACCTGTTGCCGCTAGGCCAGTATCGACGCCTGCCCGATGACCAACGCACGCCCTACTCCGCCGACAGCGCCTTGCATGTGCTGTGGGACAAATACCCGATGATCCCGACCAACAACGAAGCCAGCGGTGTCGACCGGGCGCACTGGCTAACCCATTACCCGAATGATCCGGGCTTGAACGGCCCCGACCGGACGGTCGACTACCTGTTCTACAGTCCGCGGATCAAACGGGTCGAGGCGATGGTGAGGCAGGACGATACGTTGCGCATCTCCGATCACTTGCCGGTGATTGCACGGTTCCTGTTGCCGCCGGCCCCGTAGAACCGGATCAATGCACCTCCTCCAAATCGTCATGCAGCAACCCGAAAATCCTGCGCTTCATGTCGATGAACGAGCGCTCCATGACCATATCCAGCGTTCGTGGGCGTTCGATCGGCACGTCCAGAATCTGCTTGATCCGCCCCGGTCTGGCACCCATCACGTAGACCCGATCGCCCAACAGAATCGCCTCGTCGATGTCGTGGGTTACGAACAAAACGGTCTTTTTACTGTTGCCCCAGACCCTTAGCAGCAGCTGTTGCATTTGCAGGCGCGTCTGGCTGTCGAGCGCACCGAACGGTTCGTCCATCAGCAGGATTTGCGGGTCATTGGCCAGCGCTCGGGCAATCGCCACACGCTGCATCATGCCGCCGGACAATTGCTTGGCGTAGTTGTCGGCGAATCCCGTCAGGCCAACTTCATTGACGTAATAGTCGACGATTTCCTTGCGCTGGGCCGCTGCCATGCCGCGCCGCTTGAGACCGAACTCGACGTTCTGGCGCACGGTCAGCCACGGGAACAGCGTGTAGCTCTGGAACACCATGCCGCGATCCGCACCCGGCCCCTGCACCTGCTGGCCACCGACATAGATCTCGCCTTCGGTCGGCTCATTCAGGCCCGCTGTGAGGTACAGCAAACTCGACTTGCCGCAGCCCGAGGGGCCGGCCAGCACGGCGAACTGTTGATCCGGCACTTCAAACGACACCTGCTCCAGCGCGGTGAACATGCCGCCGTCAGGTTTCTGATAACGCAGGCTGACCTTGTCCACTTGCAGTCGGGGCGCCGCCTGCACCGGGGCGGCCGTCGGTGTGACGAAACGTGGGTTTACGGCGCTTACTGAGCCCATGCGGCGATCCTCAGACGAAGGAAACGGAACAGTTGATCGGTGACCAGGCCCAGCAGGCCGATGATCGCGATAGCCAGGAAAATCACATCCACTTGAAAGCCGCGCATGGCTTTGAGGCTCAGGTAACCCAGACCGCTGGAAGCGGCGACCAGCTCGGCGACCACCAGGTACGTCCAGGCCCAGCCCATGGTCACGCGCAAGGTGTCGAGCACGCCGGGCAACGACGCTGGGGCGATCACATGCAGCACCGCATCGCGACGATTCGAACCCAGGGTGTAAGACGCGTTGATCAAGTCTTTGGAGATGCCCTTGGACACGTCCGCGATCATCACCAGCTGCTGGAAGAACACGCCGAAAATAATCACCGAGACCCGCTGCTCCAGACCGATACCGATCCACAGGATGAACAGCGGCACGAACGAGGTCACCGGCAGGTAGCGGATGAAATTCACCATCGGTTCGAGGAACGCCTGGACGATACGAAAGCTGCCCATCAACAGTCCCAACGGCACCGCCACCAGGGACGAGACGATGAAGCCGACCATCACCACTTCGACGCTGGCCCACACGTGCTGGCCGAGCGTGCCATCGCGGCTCAGGCGCACGGCCGCCTCGACCACCGCGCCCGGTGTCGGCAGGAACATGCCCGGCACCACGCCGCCGTAAGACAAACCGGCCCACAGACCAATCAACAACACCCAGGCCAGACCGCTCGCACTCCAGATCACCTGCACTGGCAGACCGGTCTTGGGCGTGATGCAGCGGCTCAGCCATGAATTGCGCTTGAACATGCGAACCTCCTACAGCGGGCTGACGAAACGGTTGTCGATCAGGTCGTCATTGCTGACGTTGTAGGGTTTGCCCTGCAATTCGCTGGCGGTTTCGTTGGCCAGTTTGATCAGCGGTTCGCTGTCGCCCGGTTTGCCTGGCGAGCCCAGGAGTTTCTCGCTCATGGCCTGATCGTAGAAGCGCACGCCATGCGCGGCGGCTTCCAGCTCTTTCGGATCGGCGAGGTAACCGCCAACGCCTTTGGCCATGATTTTGTAGGCTTCCTGTGGATGTTCCTGGGTGTATTTCACCGCTTTGTAGAGACCGGCAACCAGTGCCTTGACGTCTTCCGGCTGCTTTTCGATGACCGTGCAGTTGAGTGCAACCACGTCGACAATCACACCCGGCGTGCTGCTGCTGTCGATCAGCACCTTGCCTTGCTGTTTGCTGCGCACCATTGACAGGTGCGGCTCCCACGTCACGGCGGCGGGTACGCGACCGGCGATGAACGCGGTGGCGGCATCGTCTGCCGTCATGTTTTGCACGGTAATGTCACTCATGCTCATGCCGTGCTTTTTCAGCAGGTACGACAGCCAGAACTGCGAGGTCGACCCTTCGTTCACCGCGACGGCTTTGCCTTTGAGTTCCTGCAGACTCTTGACGTCCTTGCCCACCAGAACACCGTCGCCACCATGGCTGTCATCCAGTGCCGCTACCGCCTTGAAGCAGAATTGCGGACGGTATTTGAGCACCTCGTCGATGGTCGACGCCGAGCCCGACAATTCACCCGAGGCTTGGGCGGCCATGTACATCGACGCCTCTTCGACCACGGGCAATTCGACGGTCAATCCGTTTTCCTTGAAGTAGCCCAGGTCCTGAGCCAGGTAGAGCGTGCCGTAGCCGACCCACGTGGTATGGCCGATGGACAAGGTGCCGGCCTGGGCGCTGGTGGCGACCGTCGCGGCGATGGCGGTGACCGCCAGTGGATGAGCGAAACGGGTAAACAAGGACTTGATCATGGAGCACTCCCAAAGCTGTTGATTTAGTTTTGTCATGGGCAGTACGGCCAGGAGCCTTGGGTGAGCTGTCACTGGTGGTCTCTGATGGACCTTCGAGTGGGCAGCGTTCGGCTGACTGGCGAAGTCGATGTTGGACCAAGGCCGGGAATAGGAAAATCAGGAAATATGTCGTTGGGAATGATGAAAAAACTGGGTAGTGCGCACTGCAAATGAGCACTGTTTGCGGGGTGCACGGGGTGGGTGCAAAACAGACAGGAAGGAAGTTATTTGCGCAAATGATCGTTCCCACGCTCTGCGTGGGAATGCCTCCAGTGACGCTCTGCGTCACATCACAGGGACGCGGAGCGTCCCGGGCTGCATTCCCACGCGGGAGCGTGGGAACGATCAGTGGATATTAGAGACGGCCGTATTCCTGCGCTGTTCGATCAACCGCTTTCAGGGTTTTACCGACCAGTTCATCAACCTCTTCACGACTGGCAATCAACGCTGGCGCCATGATCATCCGCCCCAGGGTGGAGCGAATGATCACGCCTTCCTCAAAGCCGATCGTGCGGCAGCGCCAGGCAATATCATTCTCGTTGGCAAAGCGCTTGCGACTGCTCTTGTCCTCGGCCAACTGCAACGCCGCGACCATGCCGACACCCTGGATATCGCCCACTAAAGGGTGATTGCCGAACACCTCGCGCAAGCACTGTTGCAGGTACGGCCCGATGTCATCCTTGACCCGGGTTACCACGCCTTCATCGCGCAAGGCCTTGAGGTTGGCGATGGCCACGGCCGCTGCCACCGGGTGCCCGGAGTAGGTCAACCCGTGGGCGAATACACCGCCCTGCTCCACCAGCACCTGGGCCATTTTCTTCGACAGAATCAGCCCGCCCATGGGGATGTAACCGGAGGTCAAACCCTTGGCAATCGACAGCGTATCCGGCTCAAAACCGAAGTACTCGTGGGCAAACCATTCGCCGGTACGACCGAAGCCGCCGATCACTTCGTCGGCACACAACAGCACGTCGTACTTGCGGCAGATGCGCTGGATTTCCGGCCAGTAACTCTCGGGCGGAAAGATCATCCCGCCCGCTCCCTGGAACGGTTCGGCGATAAACCCGGCGACCTTGTCCGCGCCCAGTTCGAGAATCTTCGCTTCCAGTTGCTGCGCCGCCCGCAGGCCGAATTCGGCCGGGGTCAGGTTGCCCTCATGAGCGAAGAAGTACGGCTCGTCGATGTGTTCAATGTCGGGCAGCATGCCGCCCATTTCGTGCATGAACTTCATGCCCCCGAGCGCCGTCGCCGCCAGGGTCGAGCCGTGGTAGCCGTTCCAGCGTCCGATCATGACTTTCTTCTCGGGCTTGCCGAGAATCGTCCAGTAACGACGCACCGTGCGGATCAGCACCTCGTTGGCTTCGGAGCCGGAGTTGGTGTAGATCGCGTGGCTGTAGTGCCCCGGCAACAGGCTGAACAGCAGCTCCGAGAGCTCGATGACCTGCGGGTGGGTGGTGTGGAAAAACATGTTGTAGTACGGCAATTGCTCAAGCTGTCTGGTCGCAGCCGCAGCCAGGTCCTTGCGCCCATAACCGAGGTTGGTGCACCACAGCCCGGACATGCCATCGAGGTAACGCCGCCCATCGTTGTCCCACAGGTGCAGGCGCTCGCCACGGACCATCACCCGTGGCCCTTCATCGTTGAGCGCTTTTTGATCGACGAATGCGTGGATGTGGTGCGCAGCATCGGCGGCCTGGTAGTCGCGGGTTTCACGTGGTGTGGTCATCGCCAGTTCTCCGTTTTTGTTTTTAGCAACTGTTATGAGCGCAGCTGAAACCAGGTGGTTTTCAACTGGGTGTATTTATCGAATGAATGCAGCGACAGGTCGCGGCCAAAACCGGACTGCTTGCCGCCGCCGAACGGCACGGTCACGTCCAGCGCATCGACGCTGTTGACCGACACGGTGCCCGCGCGCAATTGCCGCGCCACGCGGTGGGCGCGATTGAGATCGTCGGTCCACAGTGAGGCAGCCAGACCGTAAACGCTGTCGTTGGCCAGTTGCAAGGCGTGTGCCTCGTCCTCGAACGCCGTGACGGCCAGCACCGGACCGAACACTTCATCGCGAAACAGCGGCATGTCCGCTGTTACGTTGGTGAAAATCGTGGGCTGAATGAAATTGTCGGAGCCATTGAATATCGACTGCCGACCGCCACACACCCTGGTCGCGCCCTGGCGCTCTGCCTGCTCGATGAACTTCATGATGCGCGCGGTCTGGCGGCTATCGACAATCGCCCCGGCGCTGCTCGAGGGGTCCAGCGGATCACCCGGCTGCCAGCGTTGTGCCTGTGCCTTGAGGCGCTCGACAAACTCATCATGAATCGAACGTTGCACCAGCAACCGCGAATTGGCCGAGCAGACTTCACCCTGATTGAAGAAGATCCCGAACGCGGCTTTCTCGGCGGCAAGGTCCAGGTCCTGGCAATCGGCGAACACCAGATTGGCGCTCTTGCCGCCACACTCCAGCCACACCTGTTTGAGGTTCGACTGCGCGGAATACTGCATGAAATATTTGCCGACTTCGGTGGACCCAGTGAACACCAGGCAATCGACATCCGGGTGCAAACCGAGGGCCTTGCCGGTCTGTTCGCCGAGGCCCGGCAACACGTTCAGCACACCCGCTGGCAGGCCCGCTTCCAGTGCCAGCTCAGCCAGACGCAAGGCGGAAAACGGTGATTGCTCGGCGGGCTTGAGGATCACCGAATTGCCCGCCGCCAGCGCTGGCGCGAGCTTCCACGCCGCCATGTCGAGGGGGAAATTCCATGGCACCACGGCAGCGACCACGCCCAGCGCTTCACGCGTGATGGTCGCCAGCACGTTCTGCGCGCTCGGGGCGATCTGGTCGTAGAGTTTGTCGAGGCTTTCGGCGTACCAGCGAAACACCCCGGCCGCACCCGGCACATCAATGTTGTAGGCATCCATCACCGGTTTGCCCATGTTCAGCGAATCGAGCAGCGCCAGTTCTTCACGGTGAGTCATGATCAGATCAGCCAGACGCAGCAGCACTTGCTTGCGCTCAGCCGGCGAGCGCGCCGACCAGGTGCCAGCCTCGAACACCTGCCGCGCATTGTGCACCGCTAGGTCCACGTCTTCTTCACCACACGCGGTGACGTTGGCCAGGCACTGGCCGGTGGCAGGATTGATCGCCGCGAAGGTCTGCCCCGATAGCGCCGAACGGGATTTGCCGTCGATCACGGCCAGGTCGGGAAACCGCAGTGCAGCGGCCTTGTTTTGCCAGTATGCAAGCTCGAACACGTTCAGATGCTCCATGGGCTTTTCTTGTGAATTGGATGGTCGCTCAGGCCCCTGTCCAGGAAAAATAGTAAAAATGTCTTCGCAGACCATGAAAAAACTGGGCAGCGAATCTCCCCCGTCGCGTGCGATGTGGTTATTGTTCAGGCACAACAACACCGTCGAACGAACGGACGCGGGCGGCTCGCAATTTGCTTGGATGTCGAGATCATCCACCCCGAGGTTTGCCGTGGCTGCCTACAACCTGCGTCAACTGAAATACTTCATCACCACCGTCGAATGCGGCAGCGTCGCCGAGGCGTCGCGCAAGCTGTACATCGCGCAACCGGCCATCTCCACGGCGATCAAAGGCCTGGAAGACAGCTTCGGCGTGCAACTGCTGATCCGCCATCACGCTCAAGGCGTCTCCCTGACTCCCAGCGGCGCACGTTTCTACCGCAAGGCCCAGGAACTGCTGCGCATGGCCAAGGAGTTCGAACAGAACGCCCTGGCCGACAACGATGTGGTGTCCGGGCAAATCGATATCGGCTGTTTCGAAACGGTCGCGCCGCTGTACCTGCCGCAATTGATTGCCGGGTTCTCGGCGTTATATCCGGGGGTGAAAATCCGCATCCGTGACGGCGAGCAGCAAGAGCTGGTGCAAGGCCTGACCTCCGGCACCTTCGACCTGGCAATCCTGTATGAACATGACCTCGACGCCACCATCCAGACCGAACCCCTGATGCCAGCGCAGCGACCGTACGCGTTGCTGCCGGCGGACCATCGCTTCGCCCAGCTCAAGCAAGTGTCGCTGCGTGATTTGTGCCTGGAACCGATGATTCTGCTGGACGTGCAACCGAGCCGGACCTACTTCGTCAGCCTGTTCGAGGAATTGGGCCTGTCGCCGAACATTGCCTTCAGCTCGCCGTCGATTGAAATGGTCCGGGGCATGGTCGGGCAAGGTTTCGGCTTTTCGATCCTGGTCACCCGACCGCATTCGGAATGCACCTATGACGGCCAGAAAGTGGTGTGCGTGGACATCGTCGAAGACGTCACCGGCTCGGGGCTGGTAGCGGCGTGGCTCAAGCGTGGGCAACTGACCAAACCGGCGCAGTTGTTTGCCGACTATTGTCGGGAGCAGCTCACCGCGAAGGCTGAAGCCAGGCTTTGATCGTTCCCACGCTCCGCGTGGGAATGCCGCCGGGGACGCTCCGCGTCCCGCTGTTATCGCAAGGCTTGAGTCCTGCGCAATGGTGACGCGGAGCGTCCCTTGAGGCATTCCCACGCAGAGCGTGGGAACGATCGGAACGATCAGATTCCTCAGCTTTTGCGGGGTTTGATCCGCGCCGTTGCTTCGGCCACCAATGGATCATCCGGCCAGTAGTGCTTCGGATACCGCCCCTTCAAATCCTTCTTCACCTCGGCGTACGTGCTGCGCCAGAAGTTGGCCAAATCCTGGGTCACCTGCACCGGCCGCCGCGCCGGAGACAACAGATGCAGCTTCACCACCTGCCGGCCCCCGGCAATACGCGGGGTTTCGGCCAGGCCGAACAACTCCTGCAAGCGCACCGCCAGAATCGGCGGCTGCTCGCTGTAGTCCAGACGAATCGAGGAGCCCGACGGCACGCTCAGATGATGCGGCGCCAGCTCATCGAGCCGTTGCGGCAATGGCCACGGCAGCAGGTTGTGAACGATGCTCGACAGGTCCAGGTTGGCGAAGTGACTCAACCGCGAGACTTTCCCCAGATACGGCATCAACCAGTGTTCGAGGTTTTTGAGCAACGCGGCGTCGCTGACATCCGGCCACTCACTGTCGCTTTTGTTGCCAAGGTCCAACTGCCGCAACAAGGCCACCCGTGCCTGCCACTGACGCAGCTCCGGGGTCCACGGCAGCAGCTCCAGGCCTTTGCGCCGCACCAGGTTCACCAGCGCTTGGCTGCGGGCGGTTTCATCGAGACCGGTCAAGGGTTCACGGCTGAGGATCAATTCACCGACCTTGCGCTGACGCTCGGCGCGCAACACGCCTTCGCGCTCATCCCAATCCAGTTGATCGACCACGCGCACTTGCTCGGCCAGCACGGAATCGAACAGCGCCGGATCGAAATCCGCCGCCAGATAAATCCGTTCCTCACGCTGGCCCTGACGACTGCCGAGGTCAGCGATCACCAGCCAGGGTTGTTTCATCAAGCTGTCGGCTTCGGCGAACAACGCCGCACGACCGTTGGCCAAGCGATATTCCGCGCCACCGGCACGTCGTTGTTGAGCGACGCGGTCGGGATACGCCAACGCCAGCAGCGCGCCGAGCCAGCGCGGATGATCCGGGTCGCTGACCGGTTCCGATGCTTTGCCGCGCAGATAACCGCGATATTGCCGCGCCAGTTGCCGGGCACGCTGGACGCCACCCTGGGCACCGCGCGCGGCCCGCTCTTCGCCGGACAACAGCGTCAATCGACTGTGCAGATCGGCGCCCGCGCCGCGCAAGATGTCCCGCTCGCCGAGCAAGGCCGCGACATCGCACGCCATGTCTGCCAGGCCGAGCGCCTGCCCGCGCAACAGCAAATGGGCGATGCGCGGATGCGCCGGCAGTTCGGCCATGGCCTGACCGTGACGGGTCAGCGCTTCGCCGTCCAAAGCACCCAGGCGCTCAAGCAGATCCTGAGCCTGTGCATAAGCGGCGGCGGGCGGCACGTCGAGCCACACCAATTGCGTCGGCGTCACGCCCCAACGACCCAACTGCAACGCCAGACCGGCAAGGTCTGCCGAGAGAATTTCGGCACTGGCATACGCCGCCAGTTGCTCGTGCTGATCCTGCGACCACAAGCGATAACACACGCCCGGCTCCAGGCGTCCGGCCCGACCCGCGCGCTGCGTAGCGCTGGCCTTGGAAATCCGTTGGGTGTCGAGGCGAGTCATGCCGCTGCCCGGATCGAATCGCGGCACCCGCGCAAGCCCCGCGTCGATCACCACGCGCACGCCGTCAATGGTCAGACTGGTCTCGGCGATGTTGGTCGCCAGCACCACTTTGCGTTTGCCGGCAGGCGCCGGATCGATGGCGGCGCGCTGTGCGGCGAGGTCCAGTTCACCGTGCAACGGGCAGAGCAGAACCTGCGGATTGTCGCCCAGCGCATCGGCCAATTGCTGATGAACACGACGGATTTCCGCCTGCCCCGGCAGGAATACCAACACACTGCCGGTTTCATCGTTCAACGCTTCGAGGATGGTCTGCACCAGCCGCGGCTCGATGAATTCGCCAGGCTGAAACGGCCGCCCCCAGCGCATCGCTACCGGGTACATGCGACCTTCACTGCGCAGGATCGGCGCGTCGTCCAGCAACCCGGCCAGGCGTTCGCCTTCGAGCGTTGCCGACATCAAGAGGATTTTCAGCGGCTGGTCGTCACGAAACAGCTCCCGGCCATTCAGGCTCAGGGCCAACGCCAGGTCGGCATCGAGACTGCGTTCATGGAATTCATCGAAGATCAGCAGGCCCACGCCCTCCAGCGCCGGGTCGTCCTGCAAGCGTCGGGTAAGGATGCCTTCGGTGACCACCTCGATACGGGTCCTGGGCCCGACTTTGCTGTCCAGCCGAATTCGGTAGCCGACGGTTTCACCGACCTTCTCACCCAACTCACTGGCCAGACGCTCCGCCGCCGCACGCGCGGCCAAACGACGCGGTTCAAGCATCAGAATGGTCTGCCCGGCCAGCCAGCTCTCGTTGAGCAAGGCCAGCGGAACACGGGTAGTTTTACCGGCACCGGGCGGTGCTTCGAGCACAGCTTCATGGCGTGTCGCCAAGGCTTCACGCAGTGCGGGTAAAACTTCATCAATCGGCAAAGAAATCATGCTGGCTCCAAAACAGAGCGGCGAGTATAACGGCGAACTGCCCGGCGTTAATCACGGTCCTATTCATATAGACGCCCCTTCGTTTTCCAAATGACTCAGGAGATTTAATATGCGTGTTCCCTTTCGCTTGATTGGCGGTGTATTGGTCGCGACCTTGTTGACCCAAGTGACCGCTTGCGGATCGATTTTCTACCCTGACCGTCGTGGGCAGATCGACGGCAAGATCGACCCGGCGATCGCGGCGCTCGATGCCGTGGGCCTGCTGTTCTACATCATCCCGGGCCTGATCGCGTTTGCAGTGGACTTCGCCACCGGCGCGATTTATTTCGAGCCAGGCCACACCGCTCAGGTGGCTCCGGAAAAACTCAAGGAAGCCATCGGCGCCGACGGCAAAGTCGATAACCACAAGTTGCAGACTATTCTGGAAACTGAACTGGGCCGCAGCTTCCCGCTGGATGACCCACGCCTGATCCAGCACAAGGGCAGCGCCCAGCAACTGGCCCTGTTCGGCCTGCAACCCGCCGCGTAATTCGAGCATTCAAAGGAACCGCCGCACTTATGATTTCCAGCTCCGAACACGCCCGCCTGTTGCGGCTGGCGACTCGTGCCTCAGTGGCGGTCGCTTGTACGCTGATCGTCGCCAAAGCCATCGCCTGGTGGATGAGCGGTTCGGTGAGCATGCTTGCCGGGTTGACCGATTCGACACTCGACGGCGTCACCTCTTTGCTCAACCTGCTGGCGGTGCATTACGCCTTGCGTCCCGCCGACGATGACCACCGTTACGGGCACGGCAAGGCCGAGTCCCTGGCCGGCATGGCTCAGGCGCTGTTCATTGGTGGCAGTGCAGTGTTGATTGCCTTGCAGGCAATCGATCGGTTGAAACACCCGGAGCCGGTGGGCGCGCCGTGGATCAGCATCGGGGTGATCTTGTTCTCCCTGGCGCTGACCCTGGCGTTGCTGATACTTCAACATCGGGTCGTCAAAGCCACCGGTTCCAATGCCGTGCGCGCCGACTCACTGCACTACCGCTCGGACATGATGCTCAATGGCAGCATTCTGGTCGCGCTGATTCTGGCCGGGTTTGGCTGGCATCAGGTCGACCCGTGGTTCGGGATGGCAATCGCCGCGTACATTTTCTGGAGCGCCATCCAGATCGCCAAGGAAAGTTTTACGGTGCTGATGGATGAAGAATTGCCGCCCGATGTCAGCCAACACATGCTCGAGCTTGCCTGCAGCGTACCGGGGGTATTGGGCGCGCACGACTTGCGCACGCGGATTTCCGGCAATCAGTGGTTCGTGCAGTTGCATCTGGAATTGCCGGGAGACCTGACGCTGTCAGTCGCCCACGGGATCAGCGATCAGGCGGCGGACGCGATTCACGCCGCTTACCCGCGAGCCGAAGTGCTGGTGCACGCCGACCCGCAGGAAGTGGTGATGGCCGCCAGGGCTCAGTAGGAAACCTGATAACCGCGACTGCTCAGGCAGTTGCCTTGGGCCTGGCGGTAGGCTTGCACCACCGACGGGTCTGGCTGGTAAGTGGCCGTGCGCGGATTGAAACCACTCTGCTGCACCGCGTATTGATAACACTCGTAACCGTCCTGATTGACCTGCTCCGGCGACTGGCCGTTGGCCGGATACGCCACGACGTCATAGCCATTGCTGGCCGGTTGCGGTTGCGGTGGCTGCTGCACCGGTGGCTCGACCACGACGTAATCCTGCGTGCTTTCCTGATAGGCGTAATACGAACCGGCGGCCAGGAATAACAACGCACCGCCAATCCACACTTCACGGGCGTAATCGGGCAAGTAGCCGACCCGAATTCCGCGAGGCGGTTGGACCACGACGTAACGCGGGCCTTGCGGGCGATACCAATAGCCGCCGGAATAGAAGTAATCACGGCCGCCATAAGGCACGCGGTATTCACGGTCCGGGAAGCGATCGATCACCTGGCCGGGACGATACTGCGGGCCTGCACCCCATCCATTACCATGTCCGTCCGGACGACCGGCCCAGTGATGATCATCGGGACGTGTGCCGTTGTTCTGCCAATGCGGGTTGTTATCGTAGCGCCGCGGAATGTCCTCATAGTAACCACGCTGTGGCTGCTGGGTCTGGCGCACGGTGTCAGGTCGCCCCTGGATCGGCAGGTCATTGGCCGGCAACTGAGGCGGTGGTGGCGCCGATCGAACAGGGTTGTTGTAGTTGGGCTGTTGACGGTTCTGCCATTGGCCGTTGTTTTGGTTCTGCCCGTTGTGCTCGAACTGGCGGCTGTTGTCGCCACGAATGATGTCGTTGTTCTGCGGGCGCGGCTGATTTTGCTGCGGCTGATTTTGCGGACGCGGCTGATTCTCGCCGCCATGACCCCTATTGTTGCCCTCATGGCCATCCGATCCACGTTGCCCGCCTTCGGGGCCACGGTTCTGCTGATCATCGGCCAGCGATTGCGCAGTGACACTGATACACAGCAAACCAACACCGGCCAAACGCCAGATGCGCGACTTCATGCTTTTCCTCACTGCGGGTTAGGGCCTGTACGTAAGACTGGAAAAGCACAGGCCGGTTCTGCAACAGGTTATCAGTCGCGAAACTTATTTATTGAGCGCCATCGTCAAATTCAGGGCAAAAGAAAAGGGAGACCCGTCGGCCTCCCTTTAGAGAACTTCGTCCGTGCTCGACGCTTGTGGCGCCGGCTCACCTCACGCCGTCTTCTGGACAGTGTGTAGCTCGGGGGCCGACACATCCCCTGTGGGGGTGGCGACCGCGACTGGCCTGATTGGGCGAGCCGCTGTGGACTGTTTGTCCGAGCAGTGATTCTGGTGATAAGAATAGGCCGGAGGCGCCGGCAGAGGATTGCGAAGATTGCTCAAATAAACATCACTTGCGCAATTTTTAACCCTGGATAGATAATCTGCCGCAATAGTTATGACAAAGGCCTGATTGATGAGCAAACTCGACCGATACGACTTGAGTATTTTGGCGGAATTGCAGCGTGACGCGCGCATCTCCAACCAGGAACTGGCCGAACGCATCGGCCTGTCGCCTTCGCCGTGCTCGCGCCGGGTCAAGCAGCTGGAAGACGATGGCTACATCTCCCGCCAAGTCGCCTTGCTGGACCGCAAAATGCTCGGCCTGAGCCTGACGGCTTATGTGCTGATCGGCATGGACCGCCATACGCCGGAGCGATTCGAGAACTTCGAAGCGGCGATTCGTACATTACCGCAGGTGCTGGAATGCAGCCTGGTGACCGGGATGGATGCGGATTATCAGCTCAAGGTGGTGGTGCCCGACATGGATCACTATCAGAAACTGCTGCTGGGACATCTGACCCGGATTGAAGGGGTGACGAGCGTGCGGTCGAGTTTTGTGTTGAACCAGGTGCTTAACAGCACTGAGTTGCCGTTGACTCATCTGCGAAGCTAAGTACGCCATCGCGGGCAAGCCCGCTCCCACAGGGGATCTCCTGAACACCCAAGATCTTCTGTGGGAGCGGGCTTGCCCGCGATGGGGCCGACCTAGGCGACGAATAGCTGCGACACACTGCCGCAGGTCAATACTTCGCCAATCCCCCATACCGTATACTTCAGCGCCTTTTAGCCACGCCCGCGCTGGAGATGTCCGATGGATCCTGCAGTATTCGAAGAGTGGATGATGACTGGACTGGTCAGCATCCTGATCATTTTCATGGGTTTCATCGTCTGGGATCTGGCGAAGAAATCCAAAGCCGGACGCTTCGGTTCTTTCATCCTGTTCTTCGTACTGGGCTTGGGTGTCGCTGCATTCGTGATCAAAAGCGTGGTCATCGGCCTGATCGAATCCGGCACGTTATAAACGCGCCGGCACTTCCTTCCACTGGCCCTGATCGAGCCCTTCGATCGTCCAGTCGCCGATTCTGACCCGTACCAGACGCAACGTCGGCAAGCCGACTGCCGCGGTCATGCGCCGGACCTGACGGTTGCGTCCCTCGCGAATCACCAATTCCAGCCAGCTTGTCGGCACGCTTTTGCGAAAGCGTACCGGCGGGTTGCGTGGCCACAACTCGGGTTCATCCAGTTGCCGCGCCTCGGCCGGCAAGGTCATGCCGTCGTTCAACTCGACACCCTCGCGCAGGCGCTGCAATTGCTCGGCGCTCGGCTCGCCTTCCACTTGCACCCAATACGTCTTGGCCAGTTTGTGTTTCGGATCAGCGATCCGCGCCTGGAGTTGCCCGTCGTTAGTCAGCAGCAGCAAACCTTCACTGTCGCGGTCAAGCCGTCCTGCCGGGTAAATCCCCGGAATGTCGATGTAGTCCTTGAGTGTCGCGCGCCCTTCACCGTCGCTGAACTGCGTCAGCACATCGAATGGTTTGTTGAACAGAATCAGTTTCGGCTCGGCCGGCGGCGCTTTGGCGACACGGCGCGGGGCTGAAGAAGCTGGCTTCGCACCTGGACGGCGAGAAGGAGGACGCGGCGGACGGGACATGGGGAAAACAACATCTAACGGTCAGGGCTGCTAATGCTAGTGCCCTGACCGCTAAATGACCATCTCGCAATCAGCGGAATGGTGGCTCGTCGAAGCTGCGCAGTTTGCGCGAGTGCAGCGAGTTGAGCTCAGTGCGCAACAGGTCAACAGCCTCGATGCCGATCTTCAAGTGCTGGCTGACCGCGCGCTCATAAAAGGCGTTGGCCGAACCTGGCAGCTTGATTTCGCTGTGCAGCGGTTTGTCCGACACGCAAAGCAACGTGCCATACGGCACCCGCAAGCGATAACCCTGGGCCGCGATGGTACCGCTTTCCATGTCCACCGCCACGGCGCGAGACAGGTTGATCAGCGGACGTTCCTGCGCCCAGCGCAGTTCCCAGTTACGGTCGTCGTAGGTCAGGACGGTGCCGGTGCGCAGGCGTTTTTTCAGCTCGTCGCCCTTCTCGCCGGTGATGTTGGCCGCTGCTTGCTGCAACGCCATCTGTACTTCGGCAAGCGCTGGAATCGGAATATTGGGCGGCACCACCCGGTCAAGAATCCCGTCGCGACGCATATAAGCGTGAGCCAGCACGTAGTCGCCAATGGTCTGCGACTGACGCAAACCGCCGCAGTGGCCGATCATCAGCCAGCAATGCGGACGCAGCACCGCCAGGTGGTCAGTGATGTTCTTGGCGTTGGACGGGCCGACGCCGATGTTCACCAGCGTCACGCCATGACCGTCGCTGGCAATCAGGTGATAGGCCGGCATCTGATAACGGTGCCAGACCACGCCAGCGGCAATCGCCGAGGCTTCGCCGTGGTCCATGGTCTTTTCGATGATCACGTTGCCCGGCAAGACCATGCGCACAAAACGCGGGTCGCTGCGCAACTGCTCCAGGCCATGGACGATGAACTGGTCGACATAGCGATGGTAGTTGGTCAGCAGAATCCACGGCTGCACATGGCGCCAATCGCTGCCGGTGTAATGCACCAGTCGGCGCAAGGAAAAGTCCACCCGCGCGGCGTCGAACAGCGCCAAAGGCAGCGGATCGGTGTTTTCCCAATCGTACAAACCGTCGGCAATACCGTCGGTGGCGGCCGACAAATCCGTACTCGGAAACACCCGCGCCAATACGGCGGCGGTGACGCCGGAGCCAGCCAGCTCATCGCCCTGCTCGACCACGTACGGATACGGAATGTTTTGCTGGCTGACGCCGACTTCCACGGTCACGGTGAAGTCGTGCATCAACGGCACGAGTTGTTCCAGCAAGTATTTTCGGAAAGCCGCCGGATGGGTGACGGTCACGCTGTAGGTCCCAGGCAACTGAACCTTGGCATAGGCGCGAGTGGTCTGTGGGACCTCACCCTGGCAGTGATAGGTCAGACGCAGCTCGGGATAACGAAACATCGCACGCTGCTCGGCGTCGGGCTCGACACGATCCTTGAGGTAACGCTTGAGCGCCTGGTTCAGCGCGGTGGTTGCACGATTGTGCAAGAGCGCAAGCCGATCCACGGCTTGCTCGGCGGTTTGAACGACAATAAAAGCTTCGGTCACGATCAGCATCCTGTGTTCTGACTTGCAGTGCTTCATCTTGCCTGCATCATCGCTTCACGGGAACAGTGGCTGCTACACAAATCCCAAGTCCACCGTAAATCCAATGTGGGAGCGGGCTTGCTCGCGAAAGCGGTTCAACATTCAACAGTGATGTTGGCTGACAGTCCGCCTTCGCGAGCAAGCCCGCTCCCACAAGGGGTTATATGTCGTTCACACAAGCGGGGTTGAGCGGGCGACAATCGCTTCCACTTCCAGCCCTCGCGGCAACGCGCCATACACCCGCCCGGCCGAGCCTAGCCGACTGGCTATAAACGCATCACTGACCGCTGAATTGCCGGCCTCCAGCAACAATTTGGCCTGGAGCCCCAATGCAATATCTTCGGTGAGTTGCCGCGCACGGTATTGAATGTCGCTGGTGTCCTTGAACGCTGCCTGCAATTGGCTGATGTGCGCGGCCAAGCGTTTATCGCCATGACCATCGCCCAGTTCACCGAACAACACATCCAGCACGCCCGGCTCTTTCGACAGCGCGCGCAATACGTCAAGGCATTGCACGTTGCCGGAGCCTTCCCACGTCGAGTTGACGGGTGCCTCGCGGTAAAGGCGCGGCAGGATACTTTCTTCGACATACCCGGCACCGCCCATGCATTCGGCGGCTTCGTTGATCATTGCCGGCGCGCGCTTGCAGATCCAGTATTTGCCCACCGCCGTCACCAGGCGGGCGAATTTGGCTTCATGGCTGTCATCCAGATGATCCAGCGCCTTGCCCATGCGCAGGCTCAACGCCAAAGCCGCTTCGCTTTCCAGTGCCAGATCGGCCAGCACGTTCTGCATCAATGGTTGTTCGCTCAGCAGCTTGCCGCCGACCATACGGTGCGCGCAGTGATGGCTGGCCTGAGTCAGCGCCTGGCGCATCAGCGAACTGGAGCCGACCATGCAATCAAAACGCGTCATCGCGACCATTTCGATGATGGTCGGAACGCCGCGCCCTTCTTCGCCGACCATCCAAGCCAGCGCACCCCGGAACTCGACTTCGCTGGACGCATTGGAGCAATTGCCCAGTTTGTTTTTCAGGCGCTGGATGTAGAACTGATTGCGCGTGTCGTCCGGGCGGTGGCGCGGCAGCAGGAAGCAGGTCAGCCCCTTGTCCGTCTGCGCCAGGGTCAGGAAGGCATCGCACATCGGCGCGGAACAGAACCACTTGTGCCCCACCAGTTCATAGGCCTGGCCAGGACCGCTCGCGCCCACCGGATAGGCCTTGGTGGTGTTGGCCCGAACGTCGGTGCCCCCTTGTTTTTCGGTCATCGCCATGCCGATGGTGACACCGGCCTTGTGGGCCATGCCGACATTGCGCGGGTCGTATTCGGTAGACAGGATTTTCGGCAGCCACTGCTCGGCCAGATCCGGCTGCAATCGCATCGCCGGCACGCTGGCGAAGGTCATGGTCAAGGGGCAACCGCTACCGGCTTCGGCCTGGCTGTGCAGATACGACATGGACGCGCGCGCGACATGCGCGCCGGGCTGCGGATGCGCCCAGGGCAACGAGGTCAACCCGTGCTCGATCGCCGTGCGCATCAATTGGTGATACGCGGGATGAAACTCCACCAGATCGATACGATGGCCGTAACGGTCATGGCTGACGAACACCGGTTTGTTTTGATTGGCCAGGAACCCGGCTTCCATCAGTGGCCCGCCGGCCAATGCGCCGTAAGCGTCAATCCGCGACTCGGCCCACCCGGCCCCGAAACGCCGTGACCACTCTTGCAACGGCAGGTCGATGCGATAGAGGTTGGTGCCGTCCAGTGACGGTGGCTGGTTGGTGACTTCGTGGGTTTCGGCGAACTGATGCAGGTTCATGACGGGGCTCCTTTGATCAGCCAAGGGATTCAGTTAAGCACCGCCCCTTGACCGAACAAAGTGTCATATCTGCCTAAATGTCGGCGCTTTCGCCTTGCCCCGGACAGAGCACGCGCCGATAGAGCGCTGCTTGCAAATCCTCGAATTTAACCGGTTTGCTCAGATAGTCGATCAAGGCGCCGTTCGGACAGCGCTCCCGCTCACCGCTCATGGCAACCACGAACACCGGCAACTCGGCACACCCCGGCAAGGCGCGGATCTGGCAGCAAAGAGAGGTGCCGTCCAGTGCGGGCATCTGGCAATCGAGCAACACCGCATCGAAATGTTCACGCTGTAATTGATCGAGTGCGGCAGCGCCACTGTCGGTAGCACGCACCCGGAACCCGAGTTTGAGCAGCATGCCGCGCATCACCAATTGATTGATGCTGTTGTCATCCACCAACAACACCGAGCAATCCTGCGGCAGGCGCAAACCGGAGAATTCGCGATTCACCAACGGCACTGGCGGCCGCTCCACCACTGGCAGCTCGAACTCGACGTCCAGCTGGAAGCGGCTGCCACTGCCGGGTTCGGATCGATGGGTCAGACGCCCGCCGAGCAGTTCGACCAGTTGCCGACAGATCGCCAGGCCCACGCCCAGTCCACCGTATTCACGGGTCATGGAGCCATCGAGCTGGAAGAAGTGCTGGTACAGCGTCGCCTCCCCCAGATCAGTGAAACCGATGCCGGTGTCGATCACCGCAAACGACAACGCCAGTCGACCGTTGTCCACCGGCTTGCCCGTCACCCGCAGCGCCAGCCCTCCGACGCGGGTGAACTTGATCGCATTATCGAGCAGGCATTCCAGGCATTGCGACAGCTTGGCGCTGTCGCCATTCAAGCGATCCGGCAGGCCCGGTGTCACATCGACTTTGAAATCCAGCGACTTGCTCAAGGCATTGCCTTCGAACTGCATCCGCAAGGCTTCGACCACACCGCGCAAACTGAACGTTGCCGAACTGGCCTTGAGTTTGCCCGCCTGCAACTCGGTCAGGGTGAGGATGCCGTTGACCATGCGCATCATGTCTCGCGCAGAACCGGCGGCGGTTTGCTGGTATTGCGCAAGCTCCGGATCCATCTCCACGGTCTGCATCAACTCCAGCGAACCGATCACACCGTTCATGGGCGTGCGCAGTTCATGGGTCAGGGTCGCGAGGAATTCGTCCTTGAGCTTGTTACTGTGGGCCAGTTGCTGGTTCAGCACTTCGAGCTTTTGACCGGCATCGAACAGCGTCTGCGCCTGCTGTTCGCGCATGGCGTTGATTCGATCGGCCAGCGCCAGGGACAACAATGCGACTTCGATGGCGGAACCGATCTGGCTGGAGTACATGGTCAGGAACACGTTGGGCAGGTAACCCAACACCATCATCGTGTTGACGATGCCGCCGAGCAGGAAGGCCGACCAGGCAATGATGAAATACCGCGCCACGCGCAGCCCCCGCAACCAGGCGCACAGCCCGGCGACGAAAATCACCACGGTGAAAACCAAAGCCAGGGCCGTCGCCAGACGCAAGGCCAAGGCGTAGCTGGTCATCAATGACAAGCCGACCACCACCGCACTGAACGCTACCAGTGCCAGCAGCAGGCGATCGAGCCAGCGACTGTGGCTGGCCGTCTGCAAGAAGCTACGGGCGAACTGGCTGCCGAACAGACCTGCGCAACCGATGAAAAACGGTGTCGCGGCATTCGCCCACCAGGGATTGTCCGGCCAGAAATACTGCACTGCCGCGCCGTTCACCGATAGCTGATACAGGCCGAACGAGGCGATGTAGAAAATGTAATAGAGGTAACTGGTGTCACGCACGCTGAGGTAAATGAACAGGTTGTAGACCAGCATTCCCAGCAGCACGCCATAGATCAGCCCCAACACATAGAGGCGCACCGGTTGGTCTTCGAGGTAAGCCGTGCTCGACCACAACGTCACGGGCGCCTGGACCGACCCTTCACTTTGCAGGCGCAGGTAAACGGTTTGCGCCTGGTCAGGGGCGAAGTTCAGATCGAACAGGTAGTTGTTCTGGCGGATCTCGCGAGTGGCGAAGGGCAATGCATCGCCGGTTTGCCGGACCAATTGATAGTCCCCGCCAGCATCGGGCAGATAAAGATCAAGGTGATCGAGGGGCGGATAGGCCAGTTCCAGCAACCAGGTGCGTTGTGCCGCAGGGTCGGCAGGTCGGTAATGCAGGTCGATTTTCAGCCAGAACGCTGAACGCGAATAACCGGCGTTAAGGGTGTCTTTATCGTGGGCCTTGAAGTTACCGGCAGCGGCTTGCGCACGAACATCGGCGATGGTCGCTTGACCACCCGCGTCTTCATACACTTGCAGGGTTCGGCCCAAGGGAAGGCTTCGGGTAAATTCATCAAATTCAACGGCACTTGCCATGAGGGGCAAGCACAACAGCAACATCAACAAATAGCGCATTTAAGCCCCAGCGTGGCCTGTCCGGTTATCTCAGGAAGCCCCTCATTCCTTTTGAGTAGACGTAAAACCGGTATTACCTGTTATTGGTTTGGATCCACTCTAGCATAGCGGTTGATGGCCATTGAACACCATTGAAATTTTTCCTACAAAGGCTCTACGACGGGCGTTCCAGCGCTGCGTATTGAGCTAGAGCCGTTAGCCTCGTCTGAAGGTGAAAATGGATCGACGATTGGCACATTCCGATGGCATTCAGGCGAAGGCCGCCACAGGGACCGTCATGACTCGCTGGTCGACTGGTGGTAAGCTCGCGCACCATGAATATCTACAGCTCTCGCCCCGTTGTCCTCTGTCTCTCCGGCCACGACCCAAGTGGTGGCGCCGGCTTGCAGGCAGATATCGAAGCCCTGCTCGCTCAGGGTTGTCATGCGGCTCCGGCCGTCACCGCCCTGACCGTGCAAGACACAGTCAATGTCACTGACTTCCGCGTCCTCGATCGCGAGTGGGTGTTGGCCCAGGCCAACGCCGTGCTTAACGATTCCGAAGTCGCCGCAGTCAAACTGGGCATGCTCGGTTCCCTGGAAATGGTCGACACCGTTGTCGAACTGCTCTCGGCGCACCCGCATTTGCCGGTGGTCTGTGACCCGGTGCTGCGCGCCGGTGGCGGCGGACGACTGGGCAAGGACGAAGTCGGCTATGCCATGCGCGAACGCCTGTTGCCGCTATCAATCATCGCCACCCCCAACCTTCCTGAAGCCCGCATCCTCGCCGAACTGCCCGAAGGCACCGCGGACGAATGCGCTGAAAAACTCCTGCCGTTCGTCAAGCACTTGCTGATCACTGGCGGTCATGGCGACGAACACGAAATCCATAATCGCTTGTACAGCCGCGACGGACACCGCCAGACGTTTACCTGCCAGCGCCTGCCCGGCAGTTATCACGGTTCCGGTTGCACTTTGGCCAGCGCGCTGGCTGGTCGCCTGGCCTTGGGTGAACACCTCACCAGCGCCGTGCAGACCGCGCTTGACTACACTTGGCGTACCCTGCGCGATGCGGAGCAGTTGGGCAAAGGCCAGTTCGTGCCGCGCCGCCTGCCGCTGGATTTCTGTTCGTAACTTTTGATGCGTAAAGCGCAGAGGCTTGTCCGATGAAACTACGTGGCCTGTACGCCATTACCGACAGCCAGTTGCTGGCCGGTAAATTTCTTTCGTACGTGGAGGCGGCGCTCGAAGGCGGCGTCACCTTGCTGCAATACCGCGACAAGAGCAGCGACGAGGCCAGGCGTCTGCGCGAGGCCCAAGCCCTGCGCGATCTGTGCGAGCGCTACAAAACCAAGCTGATCATCAATGACGACGCCGAGCTGGCTGCGCGCCTGAACGTCGGCGTGCACCTGGGCCAGACCGACGGCCCGCTGACCCCGGCCCGCGCATTGCTCGGTCGTCAGGCGATCATCGGTTCAACCTGCCACGCACAACTCGAACTCGCCGAACAAGCCGCCAAGGAAGGCGCCAGTTACGTCGCCTTCGGTCGCTTCTTCAACTCCAATACCAAACCCGGCGCACCGACCTGCAGCCTTGAGTTGCTCGATCAGGCGCGCAGCAAACTGCACCTGCCGATCTGCGCGATTGGCGGCATCACCCTGGAAAACGCCGCGCCGCTGGTGGCACACGGGGTCGATCTGCTGGCGGTCGTCCACGGCCTGTTTGGCGCCGAGAGCACGGCTGAAGTCACCCGCCGCGCCCACGCCTTTAACGAATTGTTCAAATCCTGATTTTTGAGAGCCCGATCATGTCTCGTTCCGAAACCCTGTTTGCCAATGCCCAGAAACACATTCCCGGAGGCGTGAACTCGCCTGTTCGCGCATTCAAAAGCGTTGGCGGCACCCCGCTGTTCTTCAAACACGCTGAAGGTGCCTACGTCACCGACGAAGACGACAAGCGCTACGTTGACTACGTCGGCTCCTGGGGTCCGATGATTCTCGGCCACAGCCACCCGGACGTGCTGGACGCGGTGCGTAAACAGCTGGAACACGGTCTGTCCTACGGCGCCCCGACCGCGATGGAAACCGAGATGGCCGACCTGGTCTGCTCGATCGTGCCGTCGATGGAAATGGTGCGCATGGTCAGCTCCGGCACCGAAGCGACCATGAGTGCGATCCGCCTTGCGCGTGGGTTCACTGGTCGAGACAACATCATCAAGTTCGAAGGCTGCTACCACGGTCACTCCGACAGCCTGCTGGTCAAGGCCGGTTCCGGCGCGTTGACCCAAGGCGTACCGAGCTCGGCCGGCGTGCCGGCGGACTTCGCCAAGCACACCCTGACCCTGCCATTCAATGACATCGACGCAGTGGAGACCATGCTCGCCGAAGTCGGTCAGGACGTGGCCTGCATCATCGTCGAGCCGGTGGCCGGCAACATGAACTGCGTACCGCCGGCGCCAGGTTTTCTCGAAGGCCTGCGCACCCTGTGCGACAAACATGGCGTGGTGCTGATTTTCGACGAAGTGATGACCGGTTTCCGCGTCGCACTCGGCGGTGCCCAAGCTCACTTCGGTGTGACGCCGGACCTGAGCACGTTCGGCAAGATCATCGGTGGCGGCATGCCGGTAGGCTGCTTCGGCGGCAAGCGTGAAATCATGTCGTGCATCGCACCGTTGGGCCCGGTCTATCAGGCCGGCACCTTGTCGGGTAATCCGCTGGCGATGGCCGCCGGCCTGACCACCTTGCGCTTGATCAGCCGTCCTGGTTTCCACGACGAGCTGAGCGACTACACCAGCCGTCTGCTCGATGGCCTGCAACAGCGTGCCGATGCCGCTGGCATTCCTTTCGTGACCACCCAGGCCGGTGGGATGTTCGGCCTGTACTTCAGCGGTGCCGACGACATCGTGACCTTCGATGACGTGATGGCCAGCGATGCAGCCTTGTTCGGTCGCTTCTTCCACTTGATGCTCGAAGGCGGCGTGTATCTGGCGCCGAGCGCATTCGAAGCAGGCTTCACCTCGATCGCCCACGGCGAGACCGAGTTGAAACTGACACTGGATGCCGCCGAACGAGCTTTCGCTGTATTGAAATAACCCTGTGTCGCTGACGTCGGCCAATGCCGGCGTCAGCTTTCGCCTGCATTTACGCCCTTATTCCGACGCTTGTGCCAAGAATTCCCGACAAATTGGGCGATATATTCCCCGCGCAGCAGAAAAACGAGTAAAGACTTTGTAAGGTTGGCCCTGCTTATTTCATAATGCGCGCTTATTGGATCCCCTCGATGGGTCCGCGCGCCCTTCAGAGGTAAGTCGATTCCCATGAACCGCACCGGCCGCGCCCTTGCACTGGGCTGCCTGTTGCTCCTTCAGCCCCTGCTCGCGCTCGCACAAGCAGGCGGCAACTCGTTGTTAATCCCAGCGATGGGTCGTTGCACCCTCAATACTCAGCCGCAAGACCTGACGCAAGCGCTGGCCGCCTGTCAGAAAGCGTCGGATGAAGGGGATGCACAAGCGCAATACGAGTTGGGTGCGTTCTACTACGACGGCAAAAACACGCCGCGCGACCTCAAAAAAGCCCTGGACTACTTCGAGAAGGCCTCATTGCAGGGCCACGCCCAGGCGCAGTTCAAACTTGGCACCATGTTTTTCCACGGCGAAGGCGTACCAGCCAATAACGTTCAGGCGTATATCGTGCTGAAAATGGCCGCGGTCAATGGCGCTGAAGATGCGCTGGATACGGCGGACGAAGTGGCTGAGAAAATGCCTCGAGAAGAACTTGAAGTGGCGACCCAGGTGCTGGGGCAAATCTTTCGTAAATACCTGATGGAATTGCAGAGCGCCGATGGGCGTACGCCGTTTTCGCCACTGCCTTAATTCTGTTTCGATCTTTCTGGCCCCATCGCGGGCAAGCCCGCTCCCACATGTG
This sequence comes from Pseudomonas sp. DR48, assembly GCF_019823085.1. NCBI lineage: Bacteria > Pseudomonadati > Pseudomonadota > Gammaproteobacteria > Pseudomonadales > Pseudomonadaceae > Pseudomonas > Pseudomonas sp. DR48. The sequence continues at coordinate 1,074,022 of NZ_CP081946.1, forward strand.
ATCGCATTCTCATTAAAAAACGCATTCCCTGTGGGAGCGGGCTTGCCCGCGATGGGGGCGACTCGGTCTTGAGACTTACTTCTCAGGCATCGGCATCGGGAACGGCATGACATTGCCGACCGCGCCGCGGGCTTCGCTGATTTTTGGTGTGCCCAGACGCTCGACTTCATCGATGCGCACAATCGAATGCATCGGCACAAAACTGCGCACAACGCCTTCAAATTGAGCCTTGAGCTTCTCTTCGCTCGGGTCGACGACCACTTGTGTGCGCTCGCCAAAGACGAACTCTTCCACTTCCAGGAAGCCCCACAGATCACTTTGATAGATCTGCTTGGCATACATTTCGTACACCTGGCCCTGATTGAGGAAAATCACCTTGTAGATTGGAGCTTCACGTTTGGTCATGGTGGGCGAGCAACACATCGGGGGATAAAAATGAGGGCGCGAACTATAGCATAGCCGCCGGACGCACAGCGGTAGGAACCTTGGGACATGTTCCCTATAATGCGCGGTTCTTTGAATCACGTGATGACTGTATCCATGGCCAAGAAGCTTTACATCGAAACCCACGGTTGCCAGATGAACGAGTACGACAGCTCGCGCATGGTCGATCTGTTGGGCGAACATCAGGCCCTGGAAGTGACCGCTCGCGCTGAAGACGCCGACGTGATCCTGCTCAACACCTGCTCCATTCGCGAACGCGCGCAGGACCGGGTGTATTCCCAGCTCGGCCGCTGGCGCGAACTGAAACTGGCCAACCCGGACATGGTGATCGCCGTCGGCGGTTGCGTGGCCAGCCAGGAAGGCGCGGCCATCCGTGATCGCGCACCGTATGTCGACGTGGTCTTCGGCCCGCAAACCCTGCATCGCCTGCCGGAAATGATCGACGCAGCACGCGCCACCAAGCTGCCGCAAGTCGACGTCTCGTTCCCGGAAATCGAAAAATTCGATCACCTGCCAGAGCCGCGCATCGATGGCCCGAGTGCTTATGTGTCGGTCATGGAAGGGTGCAGCAAGTACTGCACGTTCTGCGTGGTGCCTTACACCCGCGGCGAAGAAGTCAGCCGCCCGTTCGACGACGTGATTGCCGAGATCATGCATCTGGCGGAAAACGGCGTGCGGGAAGTGACCCTGCTGGGTCAGAACGTCAACGGTTACCGTGGCACTACGCACGACGGACGCCTGGCGGATCTCGCCGAGTTGATCCGCGTCGTGGCAGCCGTCGATGGCATCGACCGGATTCGCTACACCACCTCGCACCCGCTGGAGTTTTCCGACAGCCTGATCCAGGCCCACGCCGATGTGCCGGAGCTGGTCAAACACCTGCACTTGCCGGTGCAATCGGGTTCGGACCGGATCCTCGCGGCAATGAAACGCAACCACACCGCGCTGGAATACAAATCCAAACTGCGCAAGCTGCGGGCCGCTGTGCCAGGCATCTGCATCAGCTCGGACTTCATCGTTGGCTTCCCGGGCGAGACCGAAAAAGATTTCGAGCAGACCATGAAGCTGATTGAAGACGTCGGCTTCGACTTCTCCTACTCGTTCGTTTATAGCCAGCGCCCGGGCACTCCGGCCGCAGACCTGGCTGACGAAACCCCGGAAGCGCTGAAAAAAGAACGCCTGAATGCCCTGCAACATCGCCTGAACCAGCAAGGTTTCGAGATCAGCCGACAAATGGTCGGTTCGATCCAGCGGATTCTGGTTACCGATTACTCGAAAAAGGACCCCGGCGAGCTGCAAGGCCGGACCGAGAATAACCGGATCGTCAACTTCCGCTGCGACAATCCCACGCTGATCGGCCAGTTCGCCGACGTGCACATCGACGCCGCACAGCCTCACTCGCTGCGGGGCTCGTTGATTCAGTGACACCGATTTTCAGATCAATGGAGATCAAATGTGGGAGCTGGCTTGCCTGCGATAGCGGTGTAACAGGCAACATCTCTTTTGGATGTGAGCCCGTCATCGCAGGCAAGTCAGCTCCCACACTGGACCTGCGTTGTTCCTGAGAACAGGTTCATCTATTTAAGAGCTTTCGCACCCAGCCCTCTGGCGTTATCCTTGATTTCATCTTAATTGCCCCAGGGCGGCTAAATACGACCTTGAACGCACCCATAGAACCACATCGTTTTATCCTCGAGCCCTTTGAGGCTCGCCGCTTCGCCAATCTGTGCGGGCAATTCGACGAGCATTTGCGCTTGATCGAACAGCGCCTGACCATCGAGATCCGCAACCGCGGAAACCAGTTCGAACTGATCGGCGAGCCCAAACACACCACCTCCGCGGAAAACCTCCTGCGCCGTCTGTACCGGGAAACCAAGGGTACCGAGCTGTCGCCGGACATGGTTCACCTGTTCCTGCAGGAATCGGCCGTCGAAGAGCTGGACAACGTCTCCCCCGCCGAACCCTCCGTCGCCCTGCGCACCAAAAAAGGCATGATTCGCCCTCGCGGCTTGAATCAGCTGCGCTACGTGAAGGAAATCCTCGGTAACGACATCAACTTCGGCATCGGCCCGGCCGGCACCGGCAAGACCTACCTTGCCGTTGCCTGCGCGGTAGACGCGCTGGAGCGTGAACAGATCCGGCGCATCCTGCTGGTGCGTCCGGCGGTTGAGGCGGGCGAAAAGCTCGGCTTCCTGCCTGGCGACCTGTCGCAGAAGATCGACCCGTACCTGCGCCCGCTGTACGACGCACTCTACGAAATGCTCGGCTTCGAATACGTCGCCAAGCTGATCGAGCGTCAAGTCATCGAAGTTGCGCCACTGGCGTACATGCGCGGTCGTACGCTGAACAACAGTTTCATCATCCTCGACGAAAGCCAGAACACCACCGTCGAACAGATGAAGATGTTCCTGACCCGAATCGGCTTCGGCTCCACCGCGGTCATCACCGGTGACATCACCCAGGTCGACTTGCCGAAAGGCACCAAGTCCGGGCTGCACCATGTGATCGAGGTGCTCAAGGACGTGCCGGGTATCAGCTTCACCCATTTCATGCCCAAAGACGTCGTGCGCCATCCGTTGGTGCAGCGGATCGTCGAAGCCTACGAGCGCTTCGAGAATCGCGTAGCTGATGAACCGGCGAAGTTCTCGCCCAAGGACACTCGCCACGATGCTTGAGCTTGATCTGCAACTGGCTACCCAAGCGCCGGCCCCAAGCGAAGCCGAGTTCCGCCAATGGTGCGAACTGGCTCTGCGCCAGCGCACGGCCGACTCCGAGATGACCATTCGCCTGGTCGACGAAGCCGAAGGCCGCGAGCTGAACAAGACCTGGCGGCAAAAGGACTACGCCACCAACGTCTTGTCATTTCCTGCCGATGTGCCGGATGAGTTTCTCGACATCCCGTTACTGGGCGACCTGGTCGTCTGCGTGGCGGTGGTCGAACGTGAAGCCGCCGAACAAGGAAAGGAACTAAAGGCCCACTGGGCCCATCTGGTGATTCACGGCTGCTTGCATCTACTGGGTTACGACCATATAGATGACGACGAAGCCGAGGAAATGGAAGCACTGGAACGAACGTTGCTTGCAGAGTTGGGCTATCCCGACCCGTACGCGGACGACGAAACCGACACATCCCCTATCGTTACAACAAAGGATTCAGAGTAATCGCTATGAGCGAAGATCGATCGAGCAACGGGCAGAAGTCTTGGCTGGGTAAACTGACCCAGGCTTTTGCCCACGAGCCGAAGAACCGCCAGGAGCTGCTGGAGCTGCTGCGCGATGCACACCAAAACAAACTGCTGGACAGCGAAGCGCTGGCCATCGTCGAAGGCGCCATCCAGGTCGCTGACCTGCAAGTGCGGGACATCATGGTCCCGCGTTCGCAGATGGTCAGCATCAAGGCGACCCAGACACCTCGCGAGTTTTTGCCTGCCGTGGTCGACTCGGCCCACTCCCGTTACCCGGTCATCGGCGAAAGCCACGATGACGTGATGGGCGTGTTGCTGGCCAAGGACTTGCTGCCGTTGATCCTCAAGGAGAACGGCGACAGCTTTAACATCAAGGACCTGCTGCGCCCGGCCACCTTCGTGCCGGAGTCCAAGCGCCTGAATGTGCTGCTGCGTGAATTTCGCGCCAACCACAACCACATGGCCATCGTCATTGACGAATACGGCGGCGTGGCCGGCCTGGTGACCATCGAAGACGTGCTGGAACAGATCGTCGGCGACATCGAAGACGAGCACGACGTCGAAGAAGACAGCTACATCAAGCCATTGCCCAGCGGTGATTTCCTGATCAAGGCGCTGACGCCGATCGAGAACTTCAACGAGTTCTTCGACAGCGAGTTCTCCGACGATGAGTTCGACACAGTTGGCGGCCTGGTGATGAGCGCGTTCGGGCACTTGCCAAAACGTAATGAAATCACTGAAATCGGCCCTTATCGCTTTCGCATCCTGAACGCCGACAGCCGTCGAATTCACTTGCTGCGCCTGACTCCTATTGCACGCTAAGGACTGACATGCTCCGCGTAACCCGCCCCGGCTGGCCCGGTAATCTGCTGGCCGTGGTGGCCGGTGCACTCACTACCCTGGCGTTGGCGCCGTACGATATCTGGCCGCTGGCTTTGCTGGCGGTCGGTTTTTTCTATGCCGGTTTGCGAGAACTGAGCCCCCGTCAGGCCCTGGGTCGTGGCTGGTGTTTCGGTTTCGGCCTGTTTGGCGCCGGCACCAGCTGGATCTACTACAGCATTCACAACTTCGGTGGCGCCTCGATGCTGCTGGCCGGAATGCTGATGCTCGCCTTCACCGCAGCGATTGCCTGGTTCTTCGCCCTGCCCGCCTGGATCTGGGCGCGCTGGCTGCGCCGCAACGAAGCGCCACTGGCCGATGCCTTGGCATTTGCCGCGCTGTGGGTCGCCCAGGAAGCCTTTCGTGGCTGGTTCCTCACCGGTTTTCCGTGGCTCTACTCCGGTTACAGCCAGCTCGACGGCCCGCTCGCCGGGCTCGCGCCAATCGGCGGAATGTGGCTGATTTCCTTCACCCTGGCCCTGACAGCCGCGCTGATCTGCAACGCCATGCGCCTGGTTCGTGCGGGGCGTAAAGGTTTCATCGCCGCGGGCGTGTTGTTGCTGCTTGGCCCCTGGGTCGCCGGCATGGCATTGAAAGAACACGCCTGGACCAGCCCGGCAGGGCCGGCGCTGAGCGTCGCCGCTATTCAGGGCAATATCGAACAGAGCATGAAGTGGGACCCGGCACAGCTCAACGCGCAGCTGGCGCTGTACCGCGACATGAGCTTCAGCTCCAAGCGGGTCGACCTGCTGATCTGGCCGGAAACCGCTGTTCCTGTGCTCAAGGAGTCCGCCGAGGGCTACCTGAACATGATGGGGAGTTTCGCCGCGGACCGTAAAACTGCGCTGATTACCGGTGTACCGATTCGCCAGGAAGTGCGTCACGAGAAGCGCTTCTTCAACGGCATCACCGTCGTTGGCGAAGGCGATGGCACTTACCTCAAGCAGAAACTGGTGCCGTTCGGCGAATACGTACCGTTGCAGGACGTGCTGCGCGGGCTGATCGCCTTCTTCGACCTGCCAATGTCCGATTTTGCCCGTGGTCCGTCTGACCAGCCGATGCTGCAAGCCAAGGGTTACCAGATTGCGCCGTTCATCTGCTACGAAGTGGTCTACCCGGAGTTCGCCGCAAGCCTTGCCGCTCGCAGTGACTTGCTGCTGACCATCAGCAACGACACCTGGTTCGGCACCTCCATCGGTCCGCTGCAACATTTGCAGATGGCGCAGATGCGCGCGCTGGAAGCGGGCCGCTGGATGATCCGCGCCACCAACAACGGCGTTACCGGCCTGATCAACCCGTTCGGTCAGATCACTGCCCGGATCCCGCAGTTCGAACGCGGCATCCTGTACGGCGAAGTGGTGCCGATGCACAACCTGACGCCTTACCTGCAATGGCGTTCGTGGCCGCTGATCATCCTGTGTTTGCTGTTGTTTGGCTGGGCACTGGTGGCGAGCCGGATGGCCAAGACTGTCTGAAACTGCTGAGCTTGATCGTTCCCACGCTCTGCGTGGGAATGCATCCCGTGACGCTCTGCGTCACAGCATCAGAAGCGGACGCAGAGCGTCCATGGCGGCATTCCCACGCGGAGCGTGGGAACGATCAGCGATAGAAAAGCGAATACCCGAGCTGCCCTACGGCCTCATTCAACAACTGCCCGCTCTGCCAGATCGATTTGAATTCCGGCATCCAGCCGCCCAGCGGCCGGGCATTGTCCACGCCTAAAAACCCCACCGGCGCGGGCACCACTTCAAATCCGGCTTGCCGGAAACTCCAGACCGATCGCGGCATGTGCCAGGCCTGCGTGACCACTACCACCCGCTTGATCCCCTCCGGCAACAGCACATGAGCGCTGAACTGCGCGTTCTCCCACGTCGTGCGGCTTTGCCCCTCCTGCCAACGCACGGCCACGCCGAAATCGTCGAGCAACGAGTCCGCCATCAGTTTTGCTTCGGTGGGTGGCGTGCCGTAATGCAGGCCGCCACTGGTGAGAATGGGCAACCCGGACGCCTTCGCCAAACGTGCGGCATACCGTTCACGCTCCAGACCGATCCCTGTCGGTTGATCGGCGCCCCAGGCAATATCACCCCGCTCACGCCCGGAACCCAGCAACACAATTGCATCAGCGCGCTGGCCCAGGGTTGACCATTCGTCACGCGCCAACGGCGGCTGACTCTCCAGGGCTTTCGCCCCCCACTGCACGACCACCGGCAGACTCATCAGCCAGAAGCCGCCCGCCCCCAAGACAAAACACACCGTCGCAAGGCGCGGCCTTGAGCGGCGCAACCACCAGGCAAGAACCAGCAGCAGCAACAGAATCCCGGGAGGTAATAGAAGTTGTTTCACGAAATAGCGAAAAGGCATCGGGCATCTCCATAAGATGCCCGAAGCCTAAGTTGGTTGACGCAAAGCGACAACAAATGCGGAAGGATTATGCTTCAACAAAACGTGTTTAATGACGTGGAGCCGTTATTTGAATTGCAGCGACCGGACCTTTTCCGAGCCACTACCAGTTGCCTTGTCCTTAAGCCAGACGATCTTGGCCGAACGCGGTGCATCAAGTTGCTTCACTGCGGCTGACAGGCATCCGTGCGTCTCACGTTCACTGCGGTCCAAATAGGCTTTGACCAATGCAAACTCTGCGGGACTCAATCCACGCAGTTCCAGCTCAAGGGGACGCTCATCGCGTAGCCGACCAGCGGTTTTTGCAGCCTCCAGAGCCATCCCAAGACGATCAATCAGTCTTTCGTACAGCTCCGGCTTTGTGACTTTTTGCTGTGACTCAACCATCCCTCACCTCATTGAAGATAAGACTCACTCCCCATTTAGAGCTTAGCTTCCATGAACAAACCGGCTGAGTGCCGCGACCAACGGCCCTCGCAGGGCAAATCGGGCAACGCCTGCGTGCAATCAGGGTTTCCCTCGGTAGAGCGCGGTCATGTATGCTACGGCGCTTCCTGTAACTCCACTTCCAGCTCGCCTGGGCACCGAAACGCCGATTTGGCGTCGTCACCGTCCAGCGTTGCATTGAAGAGGATTAGGCCACCCCTATTCAGTTCAAAAGTAGCCATGCACGAACAATATCAGCCCCGTGAAATCGAAGCCGCCGCCCAGTCGTTCTGGGACGAGCAAAAGTCCTTTGAAGTCAGTGAACAGCCAGGCAAGGAGACTTTCTACTGCCTGTCGATGTTCCCTTACCCCAGCGGCAAGCTACACATGGGGCACGTGCGCAACTACACCATCGGCGACGTGATCTCCCGCTACCAGCGCATGCAAGGCAAAAACGTTCTGCAACCGATGGGTTGGGACGCCTTCGGCATGCCGGCGGAAAACGCCGCAATGAAGAACAACGTAGCGCCGGCCAAGTGGACCTACGAAAACATTGCCTACATGAAAACCCAGCTGCGCAGCCTGGGCCTGGCGGTGGACTGGTCACGCGAGGTGACCACCTGCAAACCCGATTACTACCGCTGGGAACAATGGCTGTTCACTCGCCTGTTCGAAAAAGGCGTGATCTACAAAAAAAGCGGCACCGTGAACTGGGACCCGGTCGACCAGACCGTCCTGGCCAACGAACAGGTGATCGACGGTCGCGGCTGGCGTTCCGGCGCGCTGATCGAAAAGCGCGAAATCCCGATGTACTACTTCAAGATCACCGCCTACGCGGATGAGCTGCTGGAGAGCCTCGACGAACTGACTGGCTGGCCTGAACAGGTCAAGACCATGCAGCGCAACTGGATCGGCAAATCCCGCGGTATGGAAGTGCAGTTCCCGTACGACGTCGATTCCATCGGCGAAACCGGTGCGCTGAAAGTCTTCACTACCCGTCCGGACACCCTGATGGGCGCGACCTACGTTGCCGTGGCCGCCGAGCACCCCCTCGCCGCCCTGGCAGCGCAGAACAACCCTGAGCTGCAAGCGTTCATCGCTGAATGCAAGGGCGGCAGCGTCGCTGAAGCCGACGTCGCCACTCAAGAGAAAAAAGGCCTGCCGACCTCGCTGTTCGTCGAGCACCCACTGACCGGTGAGAAACTCCCGGTATGGGTCGCCAACTATGTGCTGATGCACTACGGCGACGGCGCGGTCATGGCTGTACCGGCTCATGACGAACGTGATTTTGAATTCGCCCACAAGTACAACCTGCCGATCAAGTCCGTGGTGCGCACCAGCGCAGGTGACACCAATCCGGCTCCTTGGCAGGACGCCTACGGCGAACACGGCACGCTGATCAACTCCGGCGAGTTCGACGGCCTAGATTTCGCTGGTGCGTTCGACGCCATTGAAGTGGCGCTGATCAAGAAAAACCTCGGCGCCTCGCGTACCCAGTTCCGCCTGCGCGACTGGGGCATCAGCCGTCAGCGCTACTGGGGCTGCCCGATCCCGATCATCCACTGCACTAGCTGCGGTGATGTGCCGGTCCCGGAAGATCAACTGCCCGTCGTGCTGCCGGAAGACGTGGTGCCGGATGGCGCCGGTTCGCCACTGGCACGCATGCCTGAGTTCTACGAGTGCGCTTGCCCGAAATGCGGCGCACCGGCCAAGCGTGAAACCGACACCATGGACACCTTCGTCGAGTCCTCGTGGTATTACGCCCGTTACGCCTCGCCGCACTATGAAGGCGGCCTGGTGGAAAAATCGGCGGCCGACCATTGGTTGCCGGTGGATCAATACATCGGCGGTATCGAACACGCCATTCTTCACCTGCTGTATGCGCGCTTCTTCCACAAGCTGATGCGTGACGAAGGCCTGGTGAGCTCCAACGAGCCGTTCAAGAACCTGCTGACCCAAGGCATGGTGATCGCCGAGACTTACTATCGTCGCGAAGCCAATGGTGCCTACACCTGGTTCAACCCGGCAGATGTCGAACTCGAACGCGACAGCAAAGCCAAGGTTATCAGCGCCAAACTGATCGCAGACGGCCTGCCGGTGGAAATCGGCGGCACCGAGAAGATGGCCAAGTCGAAGAACAACGGCGTCGATCCACAGTCGATGATTGACCAGTTCGGCGCAGACACCTGCCGCCTGTTCATGATGTTCGCCTCGCCGCCCGACATGAGCGCGGAATGGTCCGATTCCGGCGTAGAAGGTTCGCACCGTTTCCTCAAGCGCGTCTGGCGCCTGGCGCAAGCACACGTTACGCAAGGCCTGCCAGGCAAACTGGACATCGCCAGCCTGAACGACGAGCAGAAAGCCGTTCGCCGTTCGATCCACCTGGCAATCAAGCAAGCCAGCCACGACGTCGGCCAGAACCACAAATTCAACACCGCCATCGCCCAGGTGATGACGTTGATGAACGTGCTGGAAAAAGCCGCGCAAGGCACCGAACAGGATCGCGCACTGGTTCATGAAGGCCTGGAAGCCGTGACCCTGCTGCTGGCTCCGATCACCCCGCACATCTGCCATGAACTGTGGCATCGACTGGGCCACGCAGACCCGGTGATCGACGCGGGCTGGCCGGTACTGGACGAGAGCGCGCTGGTGCAGGACAGCCTGACGCTGGTTATCCAGGTCAACGGCAAGTTGCGTGGCCAGATTGAAATGCCGGCCACCGCGTCGCGCGAAGAAGTCGAAGCCGCAGCCCGTGTCAACGAGAACGTGTTGCGCTTCGTCGACGGCCTGACTATTCGTAAAGTGATCGTAGTGCCCGGGAAACTGGTCAATATCGTCGCCAGCTAAATTGGATCAGGCGCCAGGTCAGCCTGGCGCCGCGTAAAACCTTTCGGGCCGCACGGTCGGCCCACCTGGTTTCAAGGGGAGCAACAAGATGATCAAACGCAATTTGCTGGTGATGGGCCTCGCAGTCCTGTTGAGCGCCTGCGGTTTCCAGCTGCGCGGCACTGGCACCACCGAACTGGCGATCAGGGAACTCGACCTGAGCGCACGCAACGCTTACGGCGAAACTGTGACGCAACTGCGCCAGGCCCTGCAAAGCAGCGGCGTCAAGGTCTACTCCGGTGCACCGTACAAACTGGTGCTGACCGATGAGCAGGAAACCCAGCGCATCCTCAGCTACGCCGGTGCCGGTGGTACTGGCGAGTATCAGGTGAATACCGTGCTGAACTATGACATCCGTGGCGCACACGACCTGCCATTGATGAGCGACAAGCTTGTAGTGCAAAAAATCTTTATGCACGACGGCAACAACCTGATGGGTTCCGATCAGGAAGCCAGTACTGCTCGCTTAGAAACCCGGCGCGAACTGATTCAGCGCATGATGCTGCGTCTGGCACAGCTGACTCCAACCCAACTGGAGAAGATGCAACAGACTGCCGATGCCAGGGCCAAGGCCGAAGCTCAGGCACTGGAAGCGGCACAGAAGGCTGAAGCGGAAACCCCGCGTCAGTCGCCCGTCGAAATTCCGCAGCAATAAGACTTACGGGGTGCTCAGGCGCCCCGTTCGCCCTTTCTTATGAAACTTGCCCCCGCCCAACTCGCTAAACACCTGCAAGGTCCCCTTGCACCCATCTATATCATCAGCGGCGATGACCCGTTGTTGTGCCAGGAAGCCGCCGACGCCATCCGCGCCGCCGCTCGCCAGCAAGGCTTCGATGAACGCCAGGTCTTCGCCGCCGACGCCAGTTTCGACTGGGGTACGCTGCTGCAGGCCGGTGCCAGCATGTCGTTGTTTGCCGAAAAGCGTCTATTGGAACTGCGCTTGCCATCCGGCAAACCCGGTGACAAAGGCGCCGCCGCGTTTATCGAGTACTGCGCGCGCCCGGCCGAAGACACGGTGTTGCTGATCAGTCTGCCCAAGCTGGATGGCAGCGCGCAGAAAACCAAGTGGGGCAAGGCGCTGGTAGAAGGTCAACAGACGCAGTTCGTGCAGATCTGGCCGGTGGATGCCAACCAGTTACCGAGCTGGATCCGTCAACGGCTGTCCCAGGCCGGCCTTTCGGCCAGTCAGGACGCGGTCGAACTGATCGCCGCGCGGGTCGAAGGCAACTTGCTGGCCGCCGCCCAGGAAATCGAAAAGCTCAAACTGATGGCCGAAGGTGGCCAGATCACCGTAGAAACCGTGCAAGCCGCGGTGGCCGACAGTGCCCGTTTCGATGTCTTCGGCCTGACCGATGCAATTCTCAATGGCGAAGCCGCCCATGCGCTGCGCATCCTCGAAGGGTTGCGTGGTGAAGGCGTCGAGCCGCCGGTGATTCTCTGGGCGCTGGCCCGGGAACTGCGCCTGCTGGCCAACCTGTCGTTGCAATACAGCCAGGGTGTGCCGCTGGACAAGGCCTTCAGCCAGGCCCGACCGCCGGTCTGGGACAAACGCAAACCACTGATGAGCAAAGCCCTGCAACGCTACTCGGCGCCACGCTGGGCGCAGTTGTTGCTGGAAGCGCAGCGCATCGATGCACAGATCAAAGGCCAGGCTGCCGGATCACCGTGGATGAGTCTGAGTCGGTTGTCGTTGTTGATGGCGGGCCAACGATTGTCCTTGCCTGCTGAGTAAGGTCAAAAGATCGTAGCCTCGTTGCACTCGACAACTCCTACAAGAGAACGCATTTCAATGTAGGCGCTGTCGAGTGCAACGAAGCTGCGATCTTTTGATCATGCTTCCTACAAATCAAATCCGTATTTCCCCTCTAGACAGCCCCCCAACTTCGGCAGATGATTTGCACCGCAAAACCCACTGACTGAGAGTACTCATCATGAGCCAAAAGCCATCTAAAAGTGGCCCCAACAAGGCCAAATCAATCATCGCCCAGCCACTGTTCCGCAGCCGTCAGGAACGAGCCGGCAAGGGCAAAGGCAGCTACCGCCGCGAAGCCTTCCAGTCTAATAGCTGGGAGGCTTTTTACTTTCTGGCGGCCTGAAAGGCAAGCGACCGCTCAACATGGTAAGGTCTTCACCTGATTCGTATTCCCTGGAACTGTGCATGCCCCTTCGTCTTTCCCGTCGCTGGCCCCTACGCCAACTGATCGCTGCCTCCAGCCTCATTCTACTTGTCGCCTGCGCGGAAAAACCGACCGCCGCGGACGCTCAACCGCTTCAGACCCTTCCCGTCGCGACAGCCCCTGCGGTCATTCCGCCTGTAGTGCCGGCCGATGAAAACCTCGACATCCAGCCCACCCAGACCTTCGCTGAATGGCAGGCGGGTTTTCGCAAAGAGGCGCTGGCCGCCGGGATTCGCGCCGACGTGTTCGACCGCGCTTTCGCCAATGTCAGCTTCGACGAGAGCGTGATTCGCGCCGACCGCAGCCAACCGGAATTCGCGCGCCCCGTGTGGGAATACCTTGATGGCGCCCTTTCGCCGCTTCGGGTACGCAAAGGTCAGACGCTGGTCAACCAATACGCCGACATTCTGCAAAGCATCGAACAGCGCTACGGCGTCGACCGCCAGGCGCTGGTGTCGGTGTGGGGCATGGAGAGCAATTTCGGGCAGTTCCAGGGCACCAAGTCGGTGATCAATTCCCTGGCGACCCTGGCTTATGAAGGCCGGCGCCCAGGCTTTGCTCAGGCGCAATTGATCGCCGCCTTGCAGATCCTGCAACAAGGCGACATCACTCCGGAGAAAATGCTCGGCTCCTGGGCCGGCGCCATGGGCCAGACCCAGTTCATCCCGACCACCTACAACACCCACGCCGTGGATTTCGATGGCGACGGTCGCCGCGACATCTGGGGCAGCCCCGCCGATGCATTGGCCTCGACCGCGCATTACCTGCAAAGCTCCGGCTGGCAGAAAGGCCAGCCGTGGGGTTTTGAAGTGCAGCTGCCAGGCTCCTTCAACTATGTGCTGGCCGATGGCATTCTGCGCAAAAGCGTTGCTGAATGGCTGCAACTGGGCGTCTCGCTACCCAATGGTGCCAAGGTTCCGGCGGGCTCCGAACACCTGTCGGCCGCCCTGTTGCTGCCGGCCGGCTATCGTGGCCCGGCGTTCCTGGTGCTCGACAACTTCCGCGCGATCCTCAAGTACAACAACTCCTCGTCCTATGCGCTGGCCGTGAGCCTGTTATCCGAGCGCTTCACGGGTGGAGGTTTGATCAGCGGCACTTGGCCAAAAGATGATTTGCCGCTGAGCCGTACCGAACGGATCGAACTGCAAAGCTTGTTGAGCGCGCAGAACTACGATGCAGGCACGCCGGATGGCATCATTGGTGCCAACACCCGCAAAGCGATCCGCAGCGCACAGCAGTCGTTTGGCTGGCCAGCAGATGGCTATCCGACGCACAAGTTGCTGGAAGGACTGCGTAACCGATAGTCGGCCGAATGGCTGATGCCGCCTTCGCGAGCAAGCCCGCTCCCACATTCGACCGCATTCCTATGGAAGGACCAGGTCAACTGTGGGAGCGGGCTTGCTCGCGAAGACTGACTGTCAGGCGACAAATGCCTACAGCTTGACCACCACATCCTGCTCCAGCACCAATTCCTTCTTCCCCGCATCCAATCGAACCAGTGCCCCCATGGGCAATGTCAGGTTCGGATCGCAATGCCCGCTGCGCCACCCGGACAGCACCGGTATCCGCAACGGTTCGAAGGTCTGCTTGAGCAAACGCTCCAGCGCCAGCGTATCAACCCCGGCCACATCCCCCACCAGAACGCCGCGCAACTTGCCCAAGGTGCCCGCCAGGCGCAGATGGGTCAGCAGACGGTCAATCCGATACAGCGGCTCGTTGACGTCCTCAATGAACAGGATGACGCCCTCGGCCTCCATTTCGAACGGCGTGCCCATCGTCGCGGCCAGCATCGACAGATTGCCCCCCAGCAAACGCCCGTGAGCAATGCCCGGCTCGATTGTGGTCAGCGGGTAGGCCGACGGATGCGACAGCACGCTGCCGGCCTTCACCTGCCCTCTGAGCATGTTGAAAAACGAAGACTCGGTCGGCTTTTGCTTTGCGCCCAACAAATCGGCATTGAGCAGCGGCCCGTGAAAGGTCACAAAACCGGCGTAACGGCTGATCGCGACGTGCAGCGCGGTGATGTCGCTGTAGCCGATGAATGGTTTCGCGTTGTTTTGCAGCAATTCGAAATCGATACAATCGAGTAAACGCGGCGTACCGTACCCACCGCGCAGGCAAATGATGGCGTCGACCTCGGTGTCAGCGAACGCCGCATGCAAGTCATTGAGCCGTACATCGTCGCCTCCAGCCAGGTAGCCATCCTGCTCGTATACGCCGGGGAACACACGCAGCGCATATCCGCGGGCACGCATCCACGCAACGGCCTTGTCGGTATCCAGCCCGGCGGGCCCCGCAGGCGCAATCACACCGATCAAGCCTTGGGAAGGCAACGCAGGGACGGGTTTGTGGGGATAAAGCGTGTGAGTCGGTCGAACGGTCATCCATGAATCTCCCTGCGCAAAAAGCTTCAGCACACAGTAGTCAGGAACGGGGACAAACAGAAGAGGTTAAGTTGCCGTGAACAAGACAAAAAAACGCCCGCAAGGTCAGAAACCTCGCAGGCGCTTTTGCTTGCTCGCCGTGGATCAGGACGACATCAGCTCGGCCTTGACCAGTTTCGCCTGTTCGTCGGCGTGGTACGAAGAACGTACCAGCGGACCGGAAGCGACGTTCTTGAAGCCCATCTTGTAACCTTCCTCGGCGAACCAGGCGAAGGTATCCGGGTGCACGAAACGCTGAACCGGCAAGTGGCTGCGGGACGGTTGCAGGTATTGGCCCAGGGTCAGCATGTCGATGTCGTGCTCGCGCATGCGCTTCATGACTTCGATGACTTCTTCGTCGGTTTCGCCCAGGCCCAGCATCAGGCCGGATTTGGTCGGAATGTGCGGCATCATCTGCTTGAAGCGTTGCAGCAGGGTCAGTGACCACTGGTAGTCCGAACCCGGACGCGCGGCCTTGTACAGGCGCGGCACGGTTTCCAGGTTGTGGTTGAACACATCCGGCGGCTCGGCAGCGGTGATTTCCAGCGCGACGTCCATACGGCCACGGTAGTCCGGGACCAGGGTTTCGAGCTGCACATTCGGCGACAGCTTGCGGATCTCGCGGATGCAGTCGGCAAAGTGCTGGGCACCGCCGTCGCGCAGGTCGTCGCGGTCAACCGAGGTAATCACCACGTACTTGAGCTTGAGGTCGGCGATGGCGATGGCCAGGCTTTCGGGCTCGTTGACGTCCAGTGGCTTCGGACGACCGTGGCCAACGTCGCAGAACGGGCAGCGGCGGGTGCAGATATCGCCCATGATCATGAAGGTCGCGGTGCCACCGGAGAAGCACTCACCCAGGTTCGGGCAGGACGCCTCTTCGCACACACTGTGCAGCTTGTGTTTGCGCAGCAGCGCCTTGATGCGATCGACCTCCGGGGAAATCGGGATGCGCACGCGAATCCAGTCGGGTTTCTTCGGCAGTTCGGTGGTCGGAATGATCTTCACCGGGATACGTGCAACCTTCTCGGCGCCGCGCAGCTTGACGCCGGCTTCAACCTTGGCACGCGGGGCCGGACGCTCGGTGACATCAAGCGTCGGGATCATGGTTTGCACTGCATCAGTAGTCATATCAGTCGATTCCGCCCGTTAGGGTCGTCTGCTCAGCATAGTCGAGGTGTTTGACGAGCTGCGCGCGCAGCCGGGCACTTACCTCGGCAAATTCAATCGATCCTGCGTGATCGCTTAGCTGGGTCATTGCCAGCCCGGCGTAACCGCAGGGATTAATCCGTCGAAACGGTTCCAGGTCCATATCCACGTTCAGGGCCAGGCCATGAAAAGAACAACCGTGGCGGATC
Organism: Pseudomonas sp. DR48; assembly: GCF_019823085.1. Classification (NCBI taxonomy): domain Bacteria; kingdom Pseudomonadati; phylum Pseudomonadota; class Gammaproteobacteria; order Pseudomonadales; family Pseudomonadaceae; genus Pseudomonas; species Pseudomonas sp. DR48. The sequence goes on from NZ_CP081946.1 coordinate 1,090,197, forward strand.
CGCAGGCCCAGGGAGGCAATTTTCGCCCCCTCGACGTAGACACCTGGCGCGTCTGGCTTGGCGTTGGCGGCAACGCCATAGCTGGCCAGCAACTCGATCAGGCAGTGTTCCATGCGCGTGACCAGGTCACGCACGCCGAAACCCAGCTTGCGAACGTCGAGCAACAGGTAGGCCACCAATTGGCCGGGACCGTGATAAGTCACCTGACCACCGCGATCGACCTGCACCACCGGGATATCCCCTGGCAGCAACAAGTGCTCGGCCTTGCCGGCCTGGCCCTGGGTGAACACCGGAGGGTGTTCAACCAGCCAGATCTCGTCCGCGGCATTGCTGCCGCGTTCGTTGGTGAAGCGCTGCATGGCATGCCAGACCGGCTCGTAAGCCATCTGACCCAGCTCGCGAAAGCCCAGCGTGCCGGGCATCACAACACCATGTGCACGAAGCCGGTAGCCCGCAGTTCGCTGTTGATGTTGTACAGCTGGTCCTGATCGGTGGCGACGATGTGCAACTGAATCGTGGTGTACTTGCCGTTGGTGCTTTGACGCTCATCAACGCGCTCATCGTTGACCGTCGCGTGTTTCTTGACGATCTCGATGATCCTGTCTTTGTTGCCTACACCCGTATCGCTGATCACCTTAACCGGGTAATCAACATTGGGGAATTCGATCTTAGGCGCCTTTACTTCGGTATCGGTCATGGCGTAACGGCCTCGTAAGCGTAAGCCGTGGCGACGGGCAAAGCCCCTGGCCGGATCGGCGAGGGGCTTTGCAGGTGCACACTATCAGTTGAACAAGCCGTAGAAGAATAGACGGATGCTATCCCACATGCGGCGGAAGATACCACCCTCCTCGACAGCGTCCAGGGCGATCAGGTCAGCGCTGTGCACCACCTTGTCGTCCAGTTTCACTTCGACTTTACCGATCACGTCGCCCTTGGCGATTGGCGCAACCAGTTGCGGGTTCATGGTCATGCTGGCGGCGAGCTTTTTCAGCTGGCCTTTTGGCAGGGTCATGGTCAGGTCTTCAGCCAGGCCGGCCTTGACTTGATTGGTGCTGCCCTTCCAGACAGGTGCCTGAGCCAGCTCGGCGCCTTTCTGATAGAAGGTCTGGGTTTCGAAGAAACGGAAACCGTAGGTCAGCAACTTCTGGGTCTCGGAGGCGCGAGCCACTTCGCTGTTGGTGCCGAACACCACGGCGATCAGGCGCATGCCGTCACGTACAGCCGAAGACACCATGCAATAGCCCGCTTCGTCGGTGTGACCGGTCTTCAGACCATCGACAGTCTTGTCGCGCCACAGCAGCAGGTTGCGGTTAGGTTGCTTGATGCCGTTCCAGAAGAACTCTTTCTGCGAGTAGATCGCATAGTGAGCCGGGTCTTCGTGGATGATCGCGCGAGCCAGCACAGCCATGTCGTGAGCCGACGAGTAGTGCTCAGGGTTCGGCAGACCGGTCGGGTTCATGAAGTGGGTGTTGGTCATGCCCAGGTCGGCGACGGTTTTGTTCATCAGGTCGGCGAACGCATCTTCGCTGCCGGCGATGTGCTCGGAGAGCGCAACGCTGGCGTCGTTACCCGACTGAATGATGATGCCGTGCAGCAGGTCGCTGACAGTGACCTGCGAGCCGACCTTGATGAACATCCGCGAACCGCCGGTACGCCAGGCGTTTTCGCTGACAGTCACCGGATCGTTTTCGCCGATCTGGCCACGACGGATTTCCAGCGTCGCGATGTACGCGGTCATCAGCTTGGTCAGGCTGGCCGGAGGCAGACGCTGATCACCATTGTTCTCGACCAGCACGTTGCCGCTGCTGGCATCCATGAGCACATAGGCTTTAGCGGCCAATTGTGGTGGCGATGGCATCATCTCGACCGCGAAAGCCGCGGGCGAGAGGAGTAGCGGGACTAGCAGGAACAGGCGTTTGGCAAAGGTGGTGATGTTCATCCGTCTCTCGAAATCGCTAATGGAAACTGCCCAAGGGCAAAACTAATCAGATGACCTTCTAACGGGCCATCGCGTGTTCAGTTGCTCAACTCAGTAACCCTTGCCGGGCTTTTGTTCTTCAACGAGCCAACAACCCGGTTCGCCCCCCAAACCGCAAGCGAACCATCAATCAAGTACTACGTCTTACTCGGCGGTGACCAGGCTCGGCGAACCGAGATTGGCCAGACGCACGCTGTTCTGCACCTGCTGGATTTCACCCGGCGAACCGATCGGCCCCAGACGCACCCGATGCAGCGTCTGTTGATTGCGCACGATCGAACTGATGAACACCGGAGCGCTCACCATCCCGCTGAGCTTCGATCTCAGGAGTTCTGCAGCGTCCGGGTTGGCGAACGCGCCCACCTGCAGATACTGGCCAGAGGCTGGTACAGAAGCGTTTTTTTTTGCATCAAGCTGAACGGGCACAACGGCCGCAGCGTGTTGCTGCGGCGGTGGCGTCCATTGCTCGACGGTGCCGGCCGATGCGGTAATCGTCGGCGCGGCATTTTGCGCTACTTGCGGCTCGTTGAGCATCAAAGGCGCCGGACGGCCTTTCTGTGCCCACCACTGTTGTGGATCGATGCCTTCAACCTTGACCCGCGCCGTACCGATTTCGGCATAACCAAGCTTCTTGGCGGCAGCGTAGGACAAGTCGATGATCCGGTCCGAGTAGAACGGCCCACGGTCATTGACCCGCAGGATCACGCTCTTGTTGTTGTCCAGGTTGGTCACCCGGACGTAACTCGGCAGTGGCAAAGTCTTGTGCGCGGCGCTCATGCCGTACAGGTCATACACTTCGCCATTGGCGGTGTTCTGGCCGTGAAACTTGGTGCCGTACCACGACGCCGTGCCCGAGGCGACATAGGTCTTGGAGTCTTGCAGCGGGAAGTAGGTCTTGCCCAGTACCGTATACGGGTTGGCCTTGTAAGGGCCGGAGTGCAGGGTCGGTGTGGCGTCCGGGATGCGCGACACGTCGACGTCCCACCACGGCGCGCCGTCCTTGTGAGCCCGGTTGATATCCAGGCCTGGCATGGCACGGACGGCGGTCGAAGACTTTTGCGTCGGCGCGCGACTGGTCGAACAACTGGCGAGCAGCACCGCCAATGCGGCGAACGCCATCAGCTTCAGGGGTTTATTCATAGGCAATGCCCGCATTACTTGACGCCCCGTGCTTGGACAAGCTGTTCAGACAGTTGATGTACAGCCATGGCGTACATCACGCTGCGGTTATAACGCGTGATTGCGTAAAAATTCTTCAGGCCCATCCAGTATTCGGAGCCATTATCGCCTTCCAGGCGGAAAGCCGTAACCGGCATATCATCGCGCAGCGCATCATGACTCGACCAGCCCAAGGCTCGCAACTCCCCGACCGTTTTAGTCGGCTCGATGCCCGTCGTCAAACCTTCGTCGACCTGCTCGCCACGAACATCGGCGCGACTGACCACCGGTTCGCCGGCGACCCAGCCATGAAGCTTGAAGTAACTGGCGACGCTGCCGATGGCATCGTCCGGATTGGTCCAGATATTAATGTGCCCATCACCGTCGAAGTCCACTGCATAAGCGCGGAAGCTGCTCGGCATGAACTGCGGCAAGCCCATTGCCCCGGCGTAGGAGCCTTTGAGTGTCAACGGATCGACCTGTTCTTCCCGCGCCAGCAACAGGAACTCACGCAATTCCTTGCGGAAGAATTCGGCACGAGGAGGATAGTCGAAACCCAGGGTCGACAAGGCGTCGATCACCCGGAAATTTCCGGTATTGCGACCGAAAAAGGTCTCAACGCCGATAATCGAGACGATGACCTGAGCCGGCACACCGTATTCTTTCTCGGCACGCGCCAGCACGGCCTCGTGTTGACGCCAGAAGTCCACGCCACGGGCGATGCGCGCATCGGTGATGAACATCGGGCGGTATTCGTTCCACTGCTTGACGCGTTCGGCGGGTTTCGAGATCGCGTCAAGAATCGACTGCTTGCGCTCGGCTTCGCGGAACACCCCCATCAGCTGTTCACCGGCAAAACCGTAGTCGCGGGTCATTTCACCGACGAATTCGGCCACCTGGGGTGAGCCTTCGTAATCGCCGGCCAGCGCGTCCTGCGCTGTGCCAAGGATGCTTACCAGGCCGACCCACGGCGCGTATCGAGTCGCCCAGCCATGCACTACTTGCATTGAAAATTTCACCTTATTCAAACCTGTGCGATCCACTTACGATGGGTATGGATCGACATCAAAACCCCAAACGCTGACAGTAGCGTCACCAACGAAGTTCCTCCGTAGCTAATGAACGGCAACGGAACCCCCACAACCGGCAACAGGCCACTGACCATACCGATGTTGACGAAAACGTAAACAAAAAACGTCATGGTCAGGCTGCCCGCGAGCAATTTGCCGAACAATGTCTGGGCCTGGGCGGTAATGACCAGCCCGCGACCGATCAACAACAGATAAATCAGCAACAGTGCGCAAATGCCCACCAGGCCGAACTCTTCGCCCAACACCGCAATAATGAAGTCGGTGTGGCTTTCAGGCAGGAAGTCCAGGTGCGACTGGGTGCCGAGCAGCCAGCCCTTGCCGAACACACCGCCGGAACCGATGGCAGCCTTGGACTGAATGATGTTCCAGCCAGTGCCCAACGGATCACTTTCCGGGTCGAGGAACGTCAGGATTCGCTGCTTCTGGTAGTCGTGCATGATGAAGAACCACATCGCCACGGCCACCGGCACCGCAGCGGCAATCACGCTGAGGATCCAGCGCCAGCGCAGGCCACCCATGAACAATACGAAAGCGCCGCCGGCCAGGATCAGCAGCGAGGTGCCGAGGTCGGGCTGACGCACGATGAGAATAAAAGGCAGGCCAATCAGAAACAGGCTGACGGCGACATGCTTGAGCTGCGGCGGCAGCGTGCGCTTGGACAGATACCAGGCAATGGTCGCCGGCATCAGGATCTTCATGAATTCCGAAGGCTGAAAGCGGATCACCCCGGGGATGTTGATCCAGCGCGTGGCCCCCATGGCGTTGTGGCCCATGACATCCACCACCACCAGCAACAGCACGCCGAGTACATAGCCGATCGGCACCCAGCGAGCCATGAAGCGCGGTTCGAACTGGGCGATGACGATCATCGACACCAGCCCGATGCCGAACGAGGTGGCTTGCTTGGCCAGCAAATCCCAGCTCTTGCCGCTGGCCGAATACAGCACGAACAGGCTGCCGGCCGCGAGGGTCAGCAGCAGAATCAACAACGGGCCATCGATGTGCAGACGCTGCAACAGCGTGGCACGACGACGCATCACATCCTCACTGGAGAGCATGCGATCAAAATTATTCATCACTGGCTGTAGCCTCCGCACTGGTAGGGCTGGCGTATTCGGCTTTCAGTCGGCCGTCCTGGTCCAGGAGCCAGGCGTCCATGACTTGACGCACCACAGGCGCCGCGACGCCAGAACCGGACTCGCCGTTCTCGACCATCACTGACACCACGATTTGCGGGTTATCGGCCGGTGCGAATCCGACGAACAAGGCGTGGTCGCGGTGGCGCTCCTGAACCTTGGAACGGTCGTACTTCTCGCCCTGCTTGATCGCGACCACCTGGGCCGTACCACTTTTACCGGCGATGCGGTATTGCGCGCCGATCGATGCCTTGCGCGCGGTCCCCCGGGCGCCATGCATCACTTGCTGCATGCCGTGGTTGACCTTGGTCCAGTCGGACGGGTCACGCAAAATGATGTCCGGCATCGGATTTTCATCCTTGGGCTTCACGCCTTCGACAGTCTTGGCCAGGTGCGGACGGTTCCAGACACCTTTGTTGGCGACCAACGCCGTCGCCTGGGCCAGTTGTAGCGGCGTCGACTGCATGTAGCCCTGACCAATCCCCAGAATCAGCGTTTCACCCGGGAACCAGGCTTGACGGCGGGTCGCGCGTTTCCACTCGCGAGACGGCATCAACCCCGGCGATTCTTCGAACATGTCCAAAGACACCTTCTGGCCGATACCGAATTTACCCAGGTACGACGACAAGCGATCGATCCCCAGTTTGTGGGCCAGGTCATAGAAGTAGGTGTCATTGGAACGCATGATTGCCGTGTCCAGGTCGACGTAGCCGTCGCCGGTACGGTTCCAGTTGCGGTACTTGTGATCGTAGTTGGGCAGCATGTAGTAACCGGGGTCGAACACCCGGGTCGATGCCGTCACCACACCCGAATCCAGACCGGCGATGGCCACCGCTGGCTTGATGGTCGAACCCGGCGGGTACAGACCACGCAATACGCGGTTGAACAGCGGGCGGTCGATGGAATCGCGCAGCTCGGAATAGGCTTTGAAGCTGATGCCGGTAACAAACAGGTTCGGATCGAAGCTTGGCTGGCTGACCATCGCCAACACTTCGCCGGTTTTCGGGTCCAGCGCGACGACAGCGCCTCGACGCCCGCCGAGCGCGGCTTCGGCAGCCTCCTGCAATTTGATGTCCAGGCTCAGGACAATGTCCTTGCCGGAAATCGGCTCGGTGCGCTTGAGCACCCGCAGCACACGGCCACGGGCGTTGGTCTCGACTTCTTCGTAACCGACCTGACCGTGCAGCTCGGGCTCGTAGAAACGCTCGATGCCGGTTTTACCAATTTGATGGGTGCCGCTGTAACTTACCGGATCGAGCGACTTCAGCTCTTTCTCGTTGATCCGGCCCATGTACCCAACCGAGTGCGCAAAGTGCGCGCCCTGCGGATAGTGCCGAACCAGCTGTGCAACCACTTCCACGCCAGGCAGACGGAACTGATTGACCGCAATCCGGGCAATCTGCTCTTCGGTCAGCTCGAACAGGATCGGCACCGGCTCGAACGGCCGACGCCCCTGACGCATGCGTTTCTCGAAGATAACCCGGTCCTCGGGCGTCAGTTCCAGCACTTCGACAATTACATCGAGCACTTGCTGCCAGTCGCCGGAACGCTCGCGGGTCATGCTCAGGCTGAAGCTGGGCCGGTTGTCGGCAACCACCACGCCATTGCGGTCGTAAATCAGCCCCCGCGTCGGCGGAATTGGCTGCACATGGACACGGTTGTTTTCCGACAGAGTCGAGTGGTACTCGTACTGAATCACCTGGAGGAAATACAGCCGCGCGATCAGCACACAGATCAGCGTTACCACCGCAATTGCCCCGAACACGACGCGACCACGCACCAGACGGGCGTCTTTTTCGTGGTCCTTGATGCGGATCGGCTGGGACATGAGGGCAGAACTACTTGTGGTAAGGGTGGCCGGACAGCACTGTCCAGGCACGATACAGCTGTTCGCCGATCAGAATCCGCACCAGCGGGTGCGGCAACGTCAACGGCGATAACGACCAGCGCTGATCAGCCCGCGCACAGACTTCCGGCGCCAGCCCTTCGGGGCCGCCGACCATGAAGTTGACCGTGCGCGAGTCCAGCCGCCAGCGATCGAGCTCGACCGCCAGTTGCTCGGTGCTCCAGGGCTTGCCGTGGACTTCGAGGGTCACAACGCGCTCGTTCGGCCCGACCTTTGCCAGCATGGCTTCGCCTTCCTGACGGATAAAGCGCGCCACGTCGGCGTTCTTGCCACGGGTATTGAGCGGTATTTCCACCAGTTCCAGCGCCAGCTCGGACGGAAGGCGCTTGGCATACTCATGCCAGCCTTCTTCCACCCATTTGGGCATGCGGGAACCGACGGCGATCAGTCGCAGTCGCACAGCGGTCCCTTATTGCTGGTCTTTGTTGAGCTTGATGAAGTGCTCATGGGTGTTTTCCGGGCTGTGGTGAGCAGCGTTCAGAGCACGGCTCTGCTCAGCACCGGACCACAGGCGCTCCAGGTCGTAAAACTGACGGGCCGAAGCGGTCATCATGTGCACGATGACATCGTCCATATCCAGCAGGACCCAGTCACTGTCGCCCTTGCCTTCTTCACCCAGCGGCTTGACGCCTTGGGCTTTGACGGCTTCGCGAACCTTGTCCAGCATCGCGCCGATCTGGCGGTTGGAGGTACCGGTAGCGATGATCATGAAGTCAGTGATGCTCTGCTTTTCACGAACGTCGATGACCTGGATGTCCTGGGCCTTGACGTCTTCCAGGGCCGCCACGGCAACCTTGACCAGTTCTTCACCGCGCAGCTCCGGCCCGGTTGGAGCCTCTACTGGCAGCGGAGCGCTCTTGAATGTGCCTTTGCGCTTTACTTTAGTTACGTCTTTGTCAGTCATATAAAACTCGTTTTGCTCGTATGTTCGGGCGCTTCACTGCACGTCATTGCGTGCCTGGAAGCATGCCTCTTTTCAGTTCGACGCACGGTAGAGACCGTGCGCATCGATGTAGGCCAGGACCGCGTCGGGCACCAGGAAACGTACCGACTTACCGCTGGCCAGCAGTTGACGGATCTGGGTGGCGGATACCGCGAGCGGTGTCTGCCAGACGAATGCAATCTGTCCGCTCGGCCCTTTGAGGGCCAGCGGGTCGCTCACCGAGCGTGCCGCCAACAGATTGCGCAAGGCATCCGGCGGTTCGCTGTCGGCATCCGGGCGTTGCAGCACCAGGATGTGGCAATGCTGGAGCAACTCTTCCCAGCGATGCCAAGTGGGCAGGCCGCAAAATGCGTCCCAGCCCAAAAGTAGAAAAACCTGGTCAGAGACGGCCAGTTCGGCACGCATCAGTTCCAGGGTATCGATAGTGTAGGACGGTTTGTCGCGCTGTAACTCCCGCGCGTCCACCACCAACGGCGCCACACCGGCCACCGCGCACTCGACCATTGCCAGCCGGTCCTGCGCCGACACCTGCGGCGTGCCGCGATGAGGCGGCCTGGCACTTGGCGTCAGGCGCAATTCATCCAGCGCCAGCGACTCGGCGACTTCCAGCGCACCGCGCAAATGGCCGATGTGCACCGGGTCGAAAGTCCCGCCCAGTACGCCAATGCGACGAGGTTGTGGCTCGCTGGCGGTCACTTGGGCTGTCGGGTCAAGGTCGCCCAACTCAGACCGACGCCTGACCGCGTAACTGACCATCACCGACCACGATGTACTTCTGGCAGGTCAGCCCTTCGAGGCCCACCGGGCCGCGGGCGTGCAGCTTATCAGTAGAAATGCCAATCTCGGCACCCAATCCGTATTCAAAGCCATCGGCAAAACAGGTCGGCGTATTGATCATCACCGACGAAGAATCGACTTGCGCCACAAAACGCCGGGTGTCTGCGAGGTTTTCGCTGACAATCGAGTCGGTGTGATGGGAGCCGTACTTGTTAATGTGCTCGATGGCCTGGTCCAGTCCGTCGACCACGCGGATCGACAGGATCGGCGCCAGGTATTCGGTGGTCCAGTCTTCTTCACTGGCCAGCGCTGCGTCGATGATCGCTCGCGTACGTTCGCAACCGCGCAGCTCGACGCCTTTTTCGCGGAACTGTGCAGCCATCGACGGCAGGAAATCCTTGGCAACGGCCTGATCCACCAGCAGCGTTTCCATCGCGCCGCAGATGCCATAACGGTAAGTCTTGGCGTTGAAGGCGATGCGCTGGGCTTTGGGCAGATCGGCGTGGGCACTGACATACACGTGGCAAATGCCGTCCAGGTGTTTGATCACTGGCACACGGGCATCGCGACTGACCCGCTCGATCAGGCCTCGGCCGCCACGGGGCACGATGACGTCGACGTATTCGGGCATGGTGATCAGCGCGCCGACGGCGGCGCGATCGGTGGTTTCGACCACTTGCACCACGGCGGCCGGCAGCTCGGCCTCGGCCAGGCCACGCTGGATGCAGGCGGCGATGGCACGGTTGGAATGAATCGCCTCGGAGCCGCCACGCAGAATGGTTGCGTTACCGGACTTCAGGCACAGGCTGGCAGCGTCAATCGTCACATTCGGCCGGGATTCGTAGATGATCCCGATCACGCCCAACGGTACGCGCATCTTGCCGACCTGAATGCCCGACGGACGGAAGCTCATGTCGCGGATCGCACCAACCGGGTCAGGCAATGCCGCCACCTGACGCAAGCCGACGATCATGCCGTCGATGCGCTCCGGGGTCAGCGCCAGACGCTCAAGCAATGCCGGCTCAAGACCATTGGCACGACCAGCGGCCAAATCCAGTTCATTGGCAGCCGTCAGCTCGGCGCGTGCAGCATCCAGCGCATTGGCAGCCGCCTGCAGCGCGCGGTTCTTCTGCGCAGTGCTGGCACAGCCAATCACGCGAGAAGCCTCGCGGGCAGCGCGACCCAGGCGGGTCATGTAGTCAAGAACGGACTCAGTCATGGTCTGGAGTGGTCTTTGCTAAGGTCTTGGTAAAGTAAAGCGGCAGATTATAGCTGTCGCGCCCCCCGACTAACAGCAGTGACGGGCGGATGGTCGAAATGGAGGGCGATTTGCCGACGTTCAGCCGTGATTAAGCTGCAAATTGTTATCATCGCCGCTCAATCAGCCCTGAATAATGCCGTTCATTATGTCAAACCTGACTGTTAACACGTCCGCCGCGCCCCCTCCCACAGGGCTCCCGGACGCCTTTTTCGACAGAGACGCCCAAACGCTGGCCCGGGATTTACTGGGCAAAATCATCCGCCACCGGGTCGGCGACCTGTGGCTCAGTGCTCGCATCATCGAGACCGAAGCCTATTACTGCGAAGAAAAAGGCAGCCACGCGTCCCTTGGCTACACAGAAAAGCGTAAGGCTTTGTTTCTGGATGGCGGCCACATCTATATGTATTACGCCCGTGGTGGCGACTCCCTGAACTTCAGCGCCAAAGGTCCCGGCAACGCGGTATTGATCAAATCCGCCTATCCATGGGTCGACGAATTGAGCGGGCCGGCGAGTCTGGCGCAGATGCTGGTGAACAATCCTGATGCTCAAGGACGGCCTCGTCCCTCGCAAAAGCTGTGCGCTGGACAGACATTGCTTTGCAAGTCGCTGGGCCTGAAGGTGCCGGTCTGGGACGCCAAACGCTTCGATCATGAAGTGCTGCTGGTGGAAAATGTCGGCCCGGCACCGGTTCACATCATCCAGACCACGCGCCTGGGCATCCCCCAGGGACGCGATGAGCATTTGATGTACCGCTTCGTCGATGCGGCTTACGCGCCGTATTGCACGCGCAACCCGTTGCGACGGGGGCAGGTTGAAGGTCGCGATTATTTTTTACTGACTTGATGCTGGAAACGATCCCACAGGGTTTTGCAGTATTTGGAAGCTACGTTTGCCCTTTTGCGGCCAACTGAACATTCGATGGAGTTGTTTTTATGGGCCCATGGCTCGATAGCGTGACCGGTTGGTTGGCGGCTAACCCGCAATGGCTGGCAGCGGCGATATTCATAGTGGCCTTTGTGGAGTGCCTGGCGATTGCCGGGCTGATCGTGCCCGGCACGGTTTTGCTGTTTGCCGTAGCGGTACTGGCTGGTAGTGGTGCGCTGTCATTGAGCGAAACGCTATTGCTGGGGTTCGTCGCCGGGGTGCTGGGCGATGTCGTCTCCTATTTCATCGGTCGACATTTCCACCAGAACATCCGGCGCCTGCCAGGGTTGCGTCATCACCCGGAATGGATCGCCGGCGCCGAATCGTATTTCCAGCGCTACGGCATTGCCAGTCTGCTGGTCGGGCGCTTTATCGGCCCGCTACGGCCAATGCTGCCGATGGTCGCCGGGATGTTCGACATGCCCTTCCCACGCTTCGCCGCTGTCAGTCTGCTGGCAGCCGCAGGCTGGAGCGTTGCCTACCTGCTGCCCGGTTGGGCCACGGGCGCGGCCATCCGCCTGCCATTGCCTGACGGGTTCTGGCCCGAGGCGGGTATCGTCGCAGGCAGCATCGCCGTCATGGTGGGCTTGAGCATTACCAGCAGCATGCGTCGCCATCGCAAGGCAACGGTGCTGATTAGCGGCATGAGCTTTCTGATTCTGCTGGGACTGTTCATCGGCTACCCACACCTGACCGCCCTCGATCAAGGCGTGATGACCCTGGTGCAGGAACACCGCAGCCCGATGCTCGATGAAGTCGCCGTCACCTTCACGCTGATCGGCGAGTTCCGCAACATGCTGGTGTTTAGCGCCCTGCTGACCGGTTTGCTGCTGCTCACCCGGCAATGGCGCCAGGCTATCTTCGCTGGCGGCACCCTGCTCTTCACCGCCCTGGGCAACACATTCACCAAGCAGTTTTTCGCCCGCATCCGCCCGGAAGTGCTGAGCGATCCGTTCACCAGCTACAGCATGCCCAGCGGTCACGCCTCGGGGTCATTCGCCTTGTTCCTGACCCTGGCCGTGCTGGCCGGTCGCGGCCAACCGCCGCGCATGCGCCTGACGTGGTTGCTGCTCGCTTGCTTGCCGGCGCTGGCGATTTCCCTGTCCCGGGTGTATCTGGGCGCGCATTGGCCAACGGATGTGCTGGCCGGCGCAATGCTGGCGGCGTGCGTGTGCGCGGCGAGCCTGTGGCTGAGCCAACGCCAGACGCCGCTCAACCCGATGCCACGCAAGGTCTGGTGGCTGGTATTGCCTCCAATGGTGGCACTGTTCGGGTTCTTCGCACTGCGGTATTTGCCGTCTGCGATGTTGCGGTATGCCTATTGATCAGGCAAACAACTCACCCTGCAACTCATCGAGCAGCGCCTGGATCGCATCCAGTCGCTGCTGCGGGTCATCGAGTTGCAGCAGATCGATCTTGTCCACTTCGGCAAACGGCAGCAGATACGCCAGTTGATTGGCCAGCGACTGTTGTCCGGTCGCTTCAGTGCCCATGTTCAGCGCCTCGACCATCGGGTGTTCGGCCAGAGCCTTGAGCAACGCCACCAGGTCGGCGTCTTCGTCCTGCAATGGTTGCTCAGGCTCATCTTCCAGCCACTCGACGTCAGCGATGGTCAAATGATCGCGCTGCACCTCGGAGCGCAACACGTGAAAACGCCGTCCGCCCTGCACCCGGATACCCAGCAGGCCATTGTCCTGTTGCTTGAAATCGGTGATCAGCGCTTCACACCCCACCAACGCGTAACCCGCCGGCGCAATGCCGACCTCTTCGCCGTCGAGGATGCACACCACACCGAAGCCACTGCCCTGTTTCATGCAGCGACTGATCATGTCCAGGTAGCGCGCCTCGAAGATCTGCAAGTCGAGGATGCAACCAGGAAACAACACCGTGTTCAGCGGAAAAAGCGGCAAGCTCATAGACAATTCCTTACACCACCATCGACACCGCCAACGGCAGGAACACCGCCGTGGCCACGCCCATCAGACTCATCGCCAGCGCCGCGAAGGCGCCGCATTCTTCACTTTCCTGCAAGGCCACCGACGTGCCGACGGCGTGGGCGGTCATGCCCAGTGCCATGCCGCGCGCTTCAGGGCTGTGCACCCCGAGCCGGGTCAACAGGCTCGGCCCGAAGATCGCACCGATCACGCCGGTGATCAACACGAACACCGCTGCCAGCGCCGCGACGCCACCGATTTGCTCGGCCACCAGCATCGCAATGGGCGAGGTCACTGACTTGGGCGCCATGGTCATGAGGATCATGTGTTCAGCGCCAAACCACCAGCCCAGCAACACTCCCATGCCCGTGGCGACCACGCCACCTATCACCAGCGTAGTAAATATCGGCCAGAACAACTGCCGAATCCGCCGCAGATTAAGGTAAAGCGGCACCGCCAGCGCCACCGTCGCCGGCCCGAGCAGGATACTGAGGATCTCGGTGCTCTTGCGGTATTCAACGAAGGTGATGCCAGACACCGTCAGTACGCCAATCACCAACAGCATGGACACCAGCACCGGCTGCAGAAAGATCCAGCGGGTTTTCTCGAACGCCGCCAGCACCAGCTGATAGGCGCCCAACGTAACGCCAATGCCGAACAACGGGTGATGAATCACCGAGTCCAGCGCGCCGTGCCAGTCGAGGATCATGAGTGATCTCCGCGACGGGCATGACGCTTGACCATGCGCTGCATCAGCACCCCGGCAAATGCCATGGACAGCACCAGCGACAACACCAGCGCGCCAACGATGGCCCAGAAGTCCGCGGCAATGTCCTTGGCGTACACCATGACGCCCACGGCGGGCGGCACCAGCAGCAACGGCAAATAGCGCAGCAGACTGCTGGCCGCCAGGTTCAAAGGCTCACCGACTTGCCCGCGTGAAATCAGGTACACCAGCAACAGCAGCAGGCCGACAATCGGCCCGGGCAGTACCGGTAAAAACAAATGATTGAGGGCTGTGCCCAGCAATTGGAACAGCACCAGCCAGGTCAGGCCACGTAACAACATCCCGCATCTCCCCACGCTCTCCCCACAAATCAGGGGCCGGGCATTATAAGCACGTCAACGCTATGGACCGGCATTCGCCAAAAGCATGGTCAGTTGACCGGAGCAAATTGCCATGTTGATCTAAAGTGGTTCGCAGGGAGGTCAAATCCCCCCACCCGAAAAACTATAAATCCGATGAAACCCAAGGAGAGTCTCAATGCCCTATGTTCCCGTTGCAGAGCTCAAAGATTATGTCGGCAAGGAACTTGGACGTTCCGAATGGCTCACCATCGACCAGGAGCGCATCAACCTGTTCGCAGAAGCCACAGGCGATTATCAGTTCATCCACGTCGACCCGGTCAAAGCCGCGCAAACGCCCTTTGGCAGCACGATCGCCCATGGATTCCTGTCCCTGTCGCTGATGCCGAAGCTGATGGAAGACATTCTGGTCCTGCCTGAAGGGGTCAAGATGGTCGTCAACTACGGACTGGACAGCGTACGTTTCATCCAGCCGGTGAAGGTCAACTCCAGAGTTCGACTCAAAGTCGACATGAACGAGGTCACCGAGAAAAAACCCGGCCAATGGCTGCTCAAAGCCACCGCCACACTTGAGATCGAAGGTTCGGACAAACCGGCGTATATTGCCGAGCCGCTGTCCCTCTGTTTCGTCTGATACATGCCTGATTGCGAAACAGCTAACGCTGTTTCGCGCCGCGTCTCTATATATACGACACATAGCTGCGGCATACTCGGTCGCCTAATTGCCCGGATCCCGCTATGCGCTCACTCGCCCTCCTTGCTTTGACCCTTTTGCTTACCGCTTGCGGCGATGGCGAATCGCTGTTGCCCCCCGATGCCCGCTTGCCGGACGGTGGGCGCTATCGCGGTGATCTGGTCAATGGCCTGCTGCAAGGCCAGGGCCGGGTCGACTACCCGAACGGCAGCTGGTATGCCGGCGAATTCGACAAGGGCCAATGGCATGGCCAGGGCGAATGGCATGGCAGCAACGGCGAAGTCTATCGCGGGCAATTCAACCAGGGGTTGTTCGACGGCCAAGGCACGCTGACCACCAACGGCAGCAGCTACACCGGCGGATTCAAGCTCGGGCGCCGCGACGGTGAAGGCACGCTCAAAGAAAACGGCATGACCTACCGCGGTGAATTCAAGGCCGATCAGTATTCAGGGCTCGGTCGTCTCGAACTCGAAGACGGCAGCTCCTATCAGGGCCAATTCACCAACGGCAAACCCAACGGCGAAGGCCAGCGCGGCGATGCCAGCGGCAATCAGTTCACCGGGCACTTCGTCAACGGACAACTGGAAGGCAACGGCACCTTCAACAGCGCTGACGGCGATATCTACGTCGGCGGTTTCAAGAACAATCAACTGAACGGCAAGGGCCGCTACGAAAATGCCGACGGCGATGTCTGGCTGGGTCAGTTCAAGGACGGCTCGTTGAACGGCAAGGGCGAGTTGATCGGCGCCGATGGCAGTCATTACGTCGGCCAGTTCAGCGACTGGCGCTTCAGCGGCGAGGGCCGTTTGAACCTGCCCGACGGCAGCTTCTACGTCGGCCAGTTCGATGCAGACGCCTATTCGGGTCGCGGCACGCTGGTGCTGACGGACGGCACGGTACAAAGCGGTACGTGGGCCAATGGTCAGCGTGTGCGCGATGCCGATGGCAAATTGTTGCCCGACAGCCTGGAACTCGGCTTGCTGGCCCAGGGCCGCTTGCTCGACGATGCACTGACCAAGGTGCCAGCCTCTACGCCAGCGGTTGAGCTCTACACCTTGACCGTGGGCGGTGACGGCAAACAGAGCGTATTCCTGCGCGAATCCGATTACGTCAGCAACATGCTCAACAGCCGCTTTGGTGCCTACGGCCAGATCCGCCTGGTCAACCATCGCGATCACCTTGTAGACCGGCCGATGGCCACCCGGGAAAACCTGCGCCGCGCGGCACTGACCCTCGCCGAACGCAGCGGACCGGAAGATTTGATCTTCATCTACCTGACCAGCCACGGCACCAGCGAACATGAACTGGTACTCGACCAGCCGCGTATGGAGCTGGCCGACTTGCCGGCCGACGAACTGGCCGCGGTGCTCGCGCCCCTGAAGAATCGCGACAAGATCATCGTCATCTCGGCCTGCTACTCCGGCGGTTTCCTCCCTGCTCTCAAGGACGAACGCACGCTGATCATGACCGCCTCGCGGGCCGACCGAGTGTCTTTCGGCTGCTCGGAAGAAGCCAACTTCACCTACTTCGGCGACGCGCTGTTCGCCCAGGCGTTGAACCAGACCGACGACCTCGAGCAAGCCTTCAAACTGGCCAAGGCCACGGTGGCTGAACGTGAACTGGCTGACAGCTTCGAAGCCTCTGAACCGCAGATCTGGGCACCGAAAACCGTCCTCTCCCACTGGCAGCTCTTGCGCAAGCAGCAGGCACGAAAAGCTTTGCAAAGTGTCTCTATAAGCAGCAGGGATGCAAACAGCAACTAAGCTGAACAGTATCAAGGGGGAAACACTATGTACTTGACGCCTCAGCATGTATTGCTTGCCGGTGCTACCGGGCTGACCGGTGAACATTTGCTTGATCGCTTGCTCAATGAGCCAACGATTTCAAGGGTACTGGCCCCCTCACGCCGGCCACTGGCCGAGCATCCTCATCTGGAAAACCCGGTCGGCGACCCGGCGGTGTTTTTGCCGCAACTCAACGGTCGCGTCGACATTGCCTACTGCTGCCTTGGCACCACGATCAAGCAGGCTGGTTCCGAACAAGCCTTCCGCGCGGTCGACCTGGACATGGTGGTGGCGTTCGCCAAGCGTGCTCGGGAAATGGGCGCACGGCACCTGATCGTGATCAGTGCCTTGGGAGCCGATCGCAGGTCGCCTGTTTTCTACAATCGGGTCAAAGGTGAGATGGAACACGCGTTGATCGCACAGAATTGGCCGCAACTGACCATTTGTCGGCCGTCATTGCTGCTGGGCGATCGCGTGGAACCGCGTATGGCGGAACAAATCGCCGGACCGTTGTCGCGACTGATTCCCGGCAAATACCGTGGCATCGAGGCCTGCCAATTGGCGCGTGCGATGTGGCGATTGGCGTTGGAAGAGCAGGATGGAGTGCGGATTGTCGAGTCGGATGAGTTGCGCAAACTCGGCAAATAACTCTTCATCGACTGTACCGACACCTTCGCGGGCAAGCCCGCTCCCACATTTGACCGTGGTCGCTCGGACAATTCGGTTAATGTGGGAGCGAGCCTGCTCGCGAAGGACGCGACACCGAATTAATGCCCAACGCTACATCCCGCCAGTTGCCTGGAAGCTGACGCCGATCACCGTCAGCACCGACAACGGCAGCAGCAGCGTATCGAGCAATGCGCTGGCCGGCAGGTCGACACCGGGATAGCTCGGGGCTTCGGCCCCGAACCGGTCCTTCGCGCAGCAACCGCCGTTCATCGCATACAAATCCAGACGCGTGCCCGAGTACACCACGGGCGCCCCGGGTTTGGCCGCATCGAGGGTGCGCGCCGTGGCGCAACCCGTCAGCTGCAACACCAGCACCATGATCAGCAGCTTATTCATCGCTGCTCAAATGGTGTTCCCCCCAGCGCGGAAGCATGTCTTGCGGGATGTTCAGCAGATTGAGAATCCTCGCCACCACAAAGTCGATCAAGTCATCGATGGTCTGCGGCTGATGATAGAAACCTGGCGAGGCCGGCAAAATCGTCACGCCCATGTTCGACAACTTGAGCATGTGCTCCAGATGGATGCTCGAATACGGTGCCTCACGCGGCACCAGAATCAGCTGGCGACGCTCCTTCAGCGTGACGTCGGCCGCCCGCTCGATCAAGTTGTTGCAGGCGCCGGTCGCAATCGCCGACAGCGTCCCGGTCGAGCACGGCACCACCACCATCGCCGCTGGAGCACCGGAGCCCGAGGCTACCGGCGACATCCAGTCTTCCTTGCCGTACACCTTGATCTGCCCGGCGGCGGCGCCGGTGTATTCGGTCAGGAAAGCCTGCATCGTCTGCGGTTTGGCGGGCAGCGTGACGTCGGTTTCGGTGGCCATCACCAGTTGCGCTGCCTTGGAGATCAGGAAATGCACCTCGCGGTCTTCGCGGATCAGACAGTCGAGCAGACGCAAGCCGTACTGGGCGCCCGAAGCGCCCGTCATCGCCAGGGTGATGCGTTCCGGGCCGCTGTTCATTTGAGCGCCTCGGCGAGCTTGCCGTGCAGGCCGCCGAAGCCGCCGTTGCTCATGATGACCACATGGGTGCCCGGTTGAGCCTGGGACTTCACGCGCTCAATGATGCCTTCCAGCGAATCACTGACGATCGATGGCACGGTGCACAACGCAGCGGTCGCGCCCAAGTCCCAGCCGAGGTTGGCCGGGGCGTACCAGATCACCTGATCGGCATCGACCACGCTTTCCGGCAAGCCATCGCGGTGGGCGCCAAGTTTCATGGAATTGGAGCGCGGCTCGATGATCGCAATCAACGGCGCATCACCGATGCGCTTGCGCAGGCCATCAAGGGTTGTGGCGATGGCCGTCGGGTGGTGAGCGAAGTCGTCATAGATGGTGATGCCGCGAACTTCCGCGACTTTTTCCATCCGGCGCTTCACGCTTTTGAAGGCGCTCAATGCAGCAATGCCCATCGACGGCACGACGCCGACGTGGCGGGCCGCAGCCAGCGTGGCCAAGGCATTGGCGACGTTGTGCTGGCCAGTCATGTCCCACTCGACCATGCCTTGGGCGACGCCTTCGAACATCACTTCAAACTTCGAGCCGTCTTCGCTGAGCAGTTTGACTTGCCACTGACCGCCGGCGCCGGTGGTTTGCACCGGTGTCCAGCAGCCCATCTCGATGACACGCTGCAAGGCGGGTTCCGTCGTCGGGTGGATCACCAGGCCTTCGCTCGGGATGGTCCGCACCAAATGGTGGAACTGGCGCTCGATGGCCGGCAGATCGGGGAAGATGTCGGCATGATCGTATTCGAGGTTGTTCAGGATCGCTGTGCGTGGGCGGTAGTGAACAAATTTTGAGCGCTTGTCGAAAAACGCGCTGTCGTACTCGTC
Source organism: Pseudomonas sp. DR48 (assembly GCF_019823085.1). NCBI lineage: Bacteria > Pseudomonadati > Pseudomonadota > Gammaproteobacteria > Pseudomonadales > Pseudomonadaceae > Pseudomonas > Pseudomonas sp. DR48. The sequence continues at coordinate 1,109,429 of NZ_CP081946.1, forward strand.
GGCTTCGATGACGAAGAACGGCGTCTCGCCCAAGCGGGCCGACACCGAGAAATTCTGCGGCACGCCGCCAATCAGAAAGCCCGGGCTCATGCCCGCGTGCTCCAGGACCCAGGCAAGCATGCTGCTGGTAGTGGTTTTGCCATGGGTGCCGGCGACGGCCAGGACCCAGCGACCTTGCAGCACGTGGTCCGCCAGCCATTGCGGGCCGGAGACGTAAGACAGGCCTTTGTTCAACACGTATTCCACGGCCGGGTTGCCGCGGGACATGGCGTTGCCGATCACCACCAGATCCGGAGCCGGATCGAGTTGAGCGGGATCGTAGCCTTGGGTCAACTCAATGCCCTGCGCTTCAAGCTGAGTGCTCATCGGCGGATAGACGTTGGCATCGGAGCCCGTCACGTGATGACCCAGCTCTTTGGCCAGAACCGCCATCGAACCCATGAAAGTGCCGCAGATACCAAGAATATGAATGTGCATTAGTCGACCTCGTAAAACATGGCCGCAGGTTAGCGTAGGGAGGGGGAAATCGCACTCTTTAGGTGATGGGAACGATCAGCCACCGCAACTCATGTGGGAGCGGGCTTGCTCGCGATTGGCCGCAACGCGGTTTACCTGGCAATCCCGTGCTTGCGCAGTTTTCGATAAAGCGTATTGCGGCTTACACCAAGCTGTTCCGCTGTATTCGTCATATGCCAGCGCGTCTGCTCCAGCGCATTGAGCAAGGCCAATCGCTCGGCATCGTCCAGCGGATACTCGGACGGCTCTTCCACGGCCACTACCGGCAATGGCCGAACCTGACGAATCATCGCCGGCAGATCCTCCAGCCCGATCCGTCCACCGTCACACAGCGCCGCCAAGGTGCGCAGCACATTGCGTAATTGCCGCACGTTTCCCGGCCATGCGAAGCCCAGCAACGCCTGCCGTGCCGGCTCATCGATCACCACCGTCTCACCGCCCGCCTCTTCAGCCAGCAAAAAGTCGAGCAGTTGCGATTTATCACTGCGATCGCGCAACGCCGGCAACGCCACTTCCAACCCATTGAGCCGGTAATACAGATCCTCACGGAAACTGCCGTCCTGCACGCGCTCCAGCAAATTACGGTGCGTGGCGCTGATGATCCGCACATTGACCGGCTCCGGCTCACCACCGATCGGCACCACCTGGCGATCTTCCAGCACTCTTAATAGCCGGGTCTGCAATGCCAACGGCATGTCGCCGATTTCATCGAGGAACAAGGTCCCGCCGTCGGCCTGCTGCAACTTGCCGCGCATACCCTCCTTGCGCGCGCCGGTGAAGCTGCCGCCGCGATAACCGAACAGTTCGCTCTCGATCAGGCTTTCGGGAATGGCCGCACAATTGAGGGCAACGAAGGCTTTTTCGGCCCGTTGACTGGCCTGGTGCACGGCTTTGGCGAACGCTTCTTTGCCAGAACCGGTTTCGCCGTTGATCAACAGCGGCACGTCCCGTTCGAACACGCGCAGGGACTTGCGGAATTCTTCCTGCAACGCGATATCGCCAATACAAATCCCCGACAGGCGCGCCGGCTCGGCAATCACCGGACGTTGCACCACCGGCACCGGAATGCTGCGTGGCTGCCCACGCAACAGCGCAAACAGACTCCGCCCGTCTCGGGTGCGCAGCGGCCAACTGGCGCTGGCGTTCACGCTCGCGCGGCCGAGCAACTCATCCAGCGAGCAATCGAAAAACGCCTCGACCGGCTGCCCCAATAATCCGCAGCGACCATGCCCCAGCAGGTTCAGGGCACTTTGATTGACGGCACTGATCCGCCCTTCTCCGTCAAACGCCAGCAACCCTTCGCTGAACAGCCCGACGGACTCGGCCTGCAGGTGAAAACGCAACAGCCATTGGTTGTCGAAGTAGCGCAGGAAATAGCAGCTCTCGATCATCTTCGCCGACAGATTGACCAGCGCCATGGTGTGAAACTGGCTCTGACGCGAAACCTCGTGACGCGCCGAAGACACGTCGAGCACCGCCAGCAATTCGCCATGCGGGTCGAACACCGGGCTCGCCGAGCAGGTCAGGCCAGTGTGGCGACCGCGAAAGTGTTCGTCCTGATGGATGGTCAACGACTGACGCTCCACCAGGCAGGTGCCGATGCCGTTGGTGCCTTCGCAGGCTTCGCTCCAGTCAGCGCCGAGCCAGAGCCCGGCACGCTCGAAAATCTTGCGTTCGGCGGGCGCTGTGACGCAATTGAGGATCACGCCACGGGCGTCGGTCAGCAGCACCGCGTGGCCGGCGCCGGAAAGTTGTTGATGCAGGCTGGTCATTTCGTTGCCGGCGATGTGCAGCACTTGCTGCAAGCGCTCGCGGCTTTCCAGTACGCGGCCGTGCTCCAGCACCGTTGGCGCTACGGTCAGGGCCGGGTCGAGGTGATAGTCCTCAAGACACCGCAGCCAGGAACGGGCAATCGACGGATCGCTGCCCGGGCCGTGCAGGTGGGATTTGCCCTGAGTGACCGTCAGGACCTGCTGGGCATGGCGACTCAAATGATTGTCGTGCATTTTCTTATTGTTCTCCCCGAGCGGTTTTCACCGCCCCCGTAGGAGCTGTCGAGTGCAACGAGGCTGCGATCTTTTGATCGTGCTCTTAAAAAACAACATCAAAAGATCGCAGCCTCGTTGCACTCGACAGCTCCTACAAGGGTTATGCGGCTGTAGCGAGCATCCTCCAGCCTAGCCGGCATTGCAATGGTGGCAAGACCGCTCGGTCACAGGTTGTGCCACAAGCGGTACAAAGTGTCACGGCGACTGTACCGAAAGCGTCACAGCGGCGTTCCGCCCGTCCGACAAAAACAGCGCAAGGCCTTGATTTACCTGACCTGCAAGGCAGTGGCCCGACCTTTGCTCTACGCTTATAGCAAGCGCACATGCGCTCTCTCTTATAAGTACAAAAGCCAAGGAGAAATCACTATGCGTTACGCTCACCCCGGTACTGAAGGCGCTATCGTTTCGTTCAAGAGCAAGTACGGTAACTACATCGGCGGCGAGTTCGTCGCGCCTGTCAAAGGTCAGTACTTCACCAATACCTCGCCAGTGAATGGCCAACCGATTGCCGAATTTCCGCGCTCCACGGCCGAAGACATCGACAAAGCCCTGGACGCCGCCCACGCCGCTGCCGATGCCTGGGGCGCCACGTCCGTCCAGGCGCGCTCGCTGGTGCTGCTGAAAATCGCCGACCGCATCGAACAGAACCTGGAACTGCTGGCAATCACCGAATCCTGGGACAACGGCAAAGCCGTGCGTGAAACGCTCAATGCCGACATCCCGCTGGCCGCGGACCATTTCCGCTACTTCGCCGGTTGCATCCGTGCTCAGGAAGGCAGCGCCGCCGAGATCGACGGCAACACCGTGGCTTATCACATCCATGAACCGCTGGGCGTGGTCGGGCAGATCATCCCTTGGAACTTCCCGATCCTGATGGCCGCGTGGAAACTTGCCCCGGCCCTGGCTGCCGGTAACTGCGTCGTGCTCAAGCCTGCCGAGCAAACGCCACTGGGCATTACCGTGCTGATGGAACTGATCGGCGACCTGCTGCCGCCGGGCGTGCTGAACGTCGTGCAAGGCTTCGGCAAAGAAGCCGGCGAAGCGCTCGCCACCAGCAAACGCATCGCCAAGATCGCGTTCACCGGCTCGACCCCGGTCGGCTCGCACATCATGAAATGCGCGGCTGAAAACATCATTCCGTCCACCGTGGAGCTGGGCGGCAAGTCGCCGAACATCTTCTTCGAAGACATCATGCAGGCCGAACCGACCTTCATCGAAAAAGCCGCCGAAGGCCTGGTGCTGGCGTTCTTCAACCAGGGCGAAGTCTGCACCTGCCCTTCGCGCGCCCTGGTGCAAGAATCGATCTACGACGAGTTCATGAAAGTGGTCATGAACAAAGTCCTGCAAATCAAACGTGGCGACCCGCTGGACACCGACACCATGGTCGGCGCCCAGGCGTCCGAGCAGCAATTCGACAAAATCCTTTCGTACCTGGAAATCGCCAAGGGCGAAGGCGCCGAACTGCTGACTGGCGGCAAGATAGAAAAACTTGAGGGCAACCTGGCGACCGGGTATTACATCCAGCCGACCCTGCTCAAGGGCACCAACAAAATGCGCGTGTTCCAGGAAGAAATCTTTGGCCCGGTGGTGAGCATCACCACGTTCAAGGACGAAGCCGAAGCCCTGGCCATCGCCAACGACACCGAGTTCGGCCTGGGCGCCGGCCTCTGGACCCGCGACATCAACCGCGCCTATCGCATGGGCCGCGCCATCAAGGCCGGTCGTGTGTGGACCAACTGCTACCACCTGTACCCGGCGCATGCCGCGTTCGGTGGCTACAAAAAGTCTGGCGTCGGGCGTGAAACCCACAAAATGATGCTCGATCACTATCAGCAGACCAAAAACCTGCTGGTGAGCTACGACATCAATCCGCTGGGCTTCTTCTAAAAACCGGGGGCGACACAGAAGTTTCTGTGTCGCCCTTCAAATGGCTATCGCGAGCAGGCTCGCTCCCACAGGGATTTGTGGTTATTCCCAACATTTTGGTTCACCCCAAAACCCTGTGGGAGCGGGCTTGCCCGCGATGGCGTCCTTAACGACAACATAAAAACATTGCCCTGCCGCTCTGGCACGGGCCTTGCGTGCCCGCTCCACACCCAAACGTCGTATCCGAAAGTCCAAAAGATCAAACAATAAAAATACAGCGAGGACTTATGACTTCTTCCACACAGCTCAAACCCACACTCGGCACCCTGCATTTATGGGGTATTGCCGTCGGCCTGGTGATTTCCGGCGAGTATTTCGGCTGGAGTTACGGCTGGGGCACCGCAGGCACCCTGGGCTTTCTCGTCACCGCCCTGATGGTGGCGACGATGTACACCTGCTTCATCTTCAGTTTCACCGAATTGACCACCGCCATTCCCCACGCTGGCGGGCCATTTGCCTATAGCCGGCGGGCCTTTGGCGAGAAAGGCGGTTTGATCGCCGGCATCGCCACCTTGATCGAGTTCGTCTTTGCGCCCCCGGCGATTGCCATGGCCATTGGCGCCTATCTGAACGTGCAATACCCGGACTTGGACCCGAAGATCGCCGCCGTTGGCGCCTATTTCGTCTTCATGACCCTCAATATTCTCGGCGTCAGCATCGCAGCCACATTCGAACTGGTGGTCACCGTACTGGCGGTCGCCGAGCTGCTGGTGTTCATGGGCGTCGTTGCTCCCGGCTTCAGCTTCAGTAACTTCGTGCTCAATGGCTGGTCGGGCTCCAACGAATTCACCATGGCTTCGATCCCCGGCATCTTTGCGGCGATCCCCTTTGCTATCTGGTTTTTCCTCGCCATTGAAGGCGCGGCCATGGCGGCCGAAGAAGCCAAGGACCCGAAACGCACGATTCCCAAGGCCTATGTCAGCGGCATTCTGACCCTGGTGTTCCTGGCCATTGGCGTGATGGTGATGGCCGGCGGCGTCGGCGACTGGCGCCAACTGTCGAACATCAACGATCCGCTGCCGCAGGCGATGAAAGCCGTGGTCGGCAACAATTCGAGCTGGATGCACATGCTGGTCTGGATCGGCCTGTTCGGTCTGGTGGCGAGTTTCCACGGGATCATCCTCGGCTACTCGCGGCAGTTCTTTGCCCTGGCCCGGGCCGGTTACCTGCCCCCTTCGCTGGCCAAGCTTTCGCGCTTCCAGACGCCACACCGGGCCATCCTGGCCGGCGGCGTGATTGGTATCGCGGCGATCTATAGCGACGGCCTGGTCAATCTGCAAGGCATGACCCTGACGGCGGCGATGATCACCATGTCGGTGTTCGGCGCCATCGTGATGTACATCATCAGTATGCTGAGCCTGTTCAAATTGCGTAAAACCGAGCCGAACCTGGAACGCACCTTCCGCGCGCCGGGCTATCCGATCGTGCCGGGGATTGCGCTGTTTCTGGCGGTGGTGTGCCTGGTGGCGATGGCCTGGTTCAACACGCTGATCGGCTGTGTGTTCCTCGGCTTCATGGCGGCCGGATACTTGTATTTCCATTTGACCGCCAAGCAGCGTTTCGACGCCCCGGCGGATGCGATGCTCGAAACCGTCTGAGTTGCACCGGCGCCGGGCCAATCTGCCGGCGCCTGCTTTATAGAAGTGCATGCGGTTCCCTTGTGGGAGTGAGCCTGCTCGCGATTGCGGTGTTTCATTCAGCGCATGTGGCGGATGTAAAACCGTAATCGCGAGCAGGCTCACTCCTACAAGGGGTTAGTGCTGAATTTGAGTTATTGATTGAATCAGGAGGACACTGTGGCCACATTTGCCCATTCCGTCGGCGCCCAGACTTATCGCTTCGCCAGCCTCAAAGACGTCATGGCCAAGGCCAGTCCGGCGCGTTCCGGGGACTTTCTGGCCGGCGTCGCTGCACTCAACGATGGCGAGCGAGTGGCCGCGCAGATGGCCCTGGCCGATATCCCGCTGACGCACTTCCTGGAGGAAATGCTGGTTCCTTACGAGGCCGATGAAGTCACCCGGCTGATCATCGACACCCACGACACTCAGGCTTTTTCAGCCGTCAGCCACCTCACGGTTGGCGGTTTTCGCGACTGGCTGCTGAGCGACGCCGCTGACGAACAGAGCCTGCGCGCGCTCGCCCCCGGCCTGACCCCGGAAATGGCCGCCGCCGTGTCAAAGATCATGCGCGTGCAGGATCTGGTGCTGGTGGCGCAGAAAATCCGTGTCGTCACAAAATTTCGCGGCACGATGGGCCTGCGTGGACGTTTATCCACCCGCCTGCAACCCAATCACCCCACCGACGAACCGGCCGGCATCGCGGCGAGCATTCTCGACGGCCTGCTATACGGCAACGGCGACGCGATGATCGGCATCAACCCGGCCACCGACAGCATCGCCTCGATCTGCGCCATGCTGGAAATGCTCGACGCGATCATCCAGCGCTACGAGATTCCGACCCAGGCCTGCGTGCTGACCCACGTCACGACCTCCATCGAGGCGATCAATCGCGGCGTTCCGCTGGACCTGGTGTTCCAGTCGATCGCCGGCACTGAAGCGGCCAATGCCAGTTTCGGCATCAACCTGAATGTCCTGCAGGAAGGTTACGACGCCGGCCTGAGCCTGAATCGCGGAACGCTGGGCCGCAACCTGATGTATTTCGAGACAGGCCAGGGCAGTGCCCTGTCAGCCAACGCCCACCACGGCATGGATCAACAGACCTGCGAAACCCGCGCCTACGCCGTGGCCCGCCACTTCAAGCCGTTTTTGGTCAATACAGTTGTAGGATTCATCGGCCCGGAATACCTCTACAACGGCAAACAGATCATTCGCGCCGGCCTCGAAGACCACTTCTGCGGCAAGCTGCTGGGCGTGCCGATGGGTTGCGACATTTGCTACACCAACCACGCCGAAGCCGACCAGGACGACATGGACACCCTGCTGACCCTGTTGGGCGTGGCCGGGATCAACTTCATCATGGGCATCCCCGGCTCCGACGACATCATGCTCAACTACCAGACCACCTCGTTCCACGACGCCTTGTATGCCCGCCAGACACTGGGGCTGAAACCGGCGCCGGAGTTCGAACAGTGGCTGGCGAAAATGGGCATCCTCACCCAGGCGGATGGCAAGATTCACTTCGGTGACAGGCTACCGCCGGCTTTCCGCCAAGCGATGGCGCAACTGGGATGAGTGTTGAAATGGATAAACCGCCTGTAGATGCAGAAAATCCGCTGCTGGAATTGCGTCGCCTGACGCCAGCACGCATTGCCCTGGGCCGCACCGGCACCAGCATGCCGACCAGCGCGCAACTGGATTTCCAGTACGCCCACGCCCAGGCACGGGATGCGGTGCATTTGCCGTTCGATCATGCCGGGCTCAGCGCGCAACTGGCTGAATGCGGGCGCGACAGTCTGTTGTTGCACAGCGCCGCAACCAACCGGGACAGTTACTTGCAACGCCCCGATCTGGGGCGAAAATTGAGTGATGAGTCGGCGCAGACCTTGCGCGATTACGCCCTGGCTCATCCTGGCGGCGTGGATCTGGCGATTGTCGTGGCCGATGGACTGTCGGCGCTGGCCGTTCATCGTCATACGCTGCCGTTTCTGGCGCGAATGGAAGAACAGATCAAGGCGGAAGGCTGGTCGGTGTCGCCGGTCATACTGGTAGCCCAAGGCCGGGTCGCCGTGGCCGACGAGATTGGCGAGCTGTTGGGCGCAAAAATGGTGGTCATCCTGATTGGCGAGCGTCCGGGCCTCAGTTCGCCGGACAGCCTGGGGTTATATTTCACCTACGGTCCCAAGGTCGGGCTGACGGACGCCTACCGCAATTGCATCTCCAATGTTCGACTTGAGGGCCTGAGTTACGGCATGGCGGCACACCGTTTGCTGTACCTGATGCGTGAGGCTTGCCGGCGCCAACTGTCGGGCGTCAACTTGAAGGACGAAGCGCAGATTCACACTCTGGAGTCGGACGCAGGTGCGGACATGAAAGGTAATTTCCTGCTCAGTCCACCTGATGCCTGAACCGTTTCCGCATTGCGTTTGTGCTTTGATTTCAGGCAGGATCGATGCACGGCTGCCCGAGTGAAGAACCGTTCGCCGTCAGAGCACGTGATGACAGCCACTTGAAGACGAGACCTATCGATGCGGATTATTCAAGCGACCCTCGAACACCTGGACCTGCTGACCCCGTTGTTCGTCAAATATCGCGAGTTTTATGGCGCCCTGGCGTATCCGGACTCGTCCCGGGCGTTCCTTGAGAAACGCCTGCGACGCAAGGAATCGGTGATCTACCTGGCACTGGCCGATGACGACAGCAATAAACTGATGGGTTTCTGTCAGTTGTATCCGAGCTTTTCGTCCCTTTCGCTTAAACGCGTGTGGATCCTCAACGACATTTACGTCGCCGAAGAAGCCCGCCGCCAACTGGTGGCCGACAATCTCATCCGCACCGCGAAGAAAATGGCCAAGGAAACCAATGCTGTGCGCATGCGTGTTTCCACCAGTAGCAACAATGAAGTGGCGCAGAAAACCTACGAGTCCATCGGATTCAAGGAAGACACCGAATTCAAGAACTACGTGTTGCCGATCAGCGACGAACTTTAAGGTTGCTCCTGTGTGGCGACGGGCCTGCCCCCGCTCGCCACAGGGTTGGTGTGCAGCCTGTCGGACCTCTGACATTCCCCGCTACAAACTCGACAGGTTTTTCACGAATCAAATCGTATAATGCCGCACTTTCCGGCTTGTACGAAAAACTACACTCGTCTGTAGGCTTTCGCGAAGTCATCCGCACAGGCCTGCAGAGTCGGGCCATCACGACAGGTGCCCTCCATGGATTTCAACCCGATCGACCTTATTCTGCATCTCGATGTTTACCTCGACTTGCTGGTAAAAAACTACGGGTTATGGATCTACGCCATCCTGTTTCTGGTGATTTTCTGCGAAACCGGTCTGGTGGTGATGCCGTTCCTGCCGGGCGACTCCCTGTTGTTCATCGCCGGCGCTGTAGCCGCTGGCGGCAGCATGGACCCGGTATTGCTGGGCGGCCTGTTGATGCTGGCGGCGATCCTCGGTGACAGTACCAACTACATCATTGGCCGAACGGCCGGCGAGAAGCTGTTCAGCAATCCAGACTCGAAAATCTTCCGCCGCGACTACCTGCAACAGACCCACGACTTCTATGACAAGCACGGTGGCAAGACCGTCACCCTGGCGCGCTTCCTGCCGATCATCCGAACGTTTGCACCGTTCGTCGCCGGTGTCGGCAAAATGCCTTACCTGCGTTTCTTTTCCTTCAGCGTCCTCGGCACCGTTTTTTGGGTGGGCGGCCTGGTGACCCTCGGTTACTTCTTCGGCAACGTCCCGTTCATCAAGAAAAACCTCTCGCTGCTGGTCGTGGGCATCATTCTGCTGTCGCTGCTGCCGATGATCATCGGTTTCATCCGCAGCCGTTACGGCAATGCCGCGTCCAAAGTCCAATAGCGCTGATCCACGATGTGGTCGCTTAGTGCCTGGCGTCGCCAGCGCACACTGGCCAAACACCCGATTGCCGACGACCTGTGGCAACGGGTGCGTCACCACCTGAGTTTTCTCGATGGCATCAGCGCCGCTGAAGACCAGTGGCTGCGTGAAGCCTGTGTCTTGTTCCTGCAGGACAAACACCTCACCGCCTTGCAGGGCGTCGAACTCCACCAGGAACAGCGCCTGCTGCTTGCCGCTCAGGCGCAGTTACCGCTGCTGCACCTGGGCGATCTGAACTGGTATCAGGGCTTCCACGAAATCGTCCTCTACCCCGACGACTTCCTCAGCCCCCAGCGTCATCGTGACGCCAGCGGCGTCGAACACGTGTGGGACGGCGAACACAGCGGCGAAGCCTGGCAGCAAGGCCCGATCATCCTCGCCTGGCCCGGAGTGATGGCCAGTGGCGGCTGGGAAGGCTACAACCTGGTGATCCACGAACTCGCGCACAAGCTCGACATGCTCAACGGCGACGCCAACGGCCTGCCGCCATTGCACCCCGACATGCGCGTCAGCGACTGGGCAAAGGTCATGCAGCAAGCCTACGACGACCTCAATCGGCAACTCGACCGCAATCCGGACGCAGAAACAGCCATCGACCCCTACGCAGCGGAAAACCCCGCCGAGTTCTTTGCGGTTACCAGCGAATACTTCTTCAGCGCCCCGGATCTGCTGTTCGAGGCTTATCCCAAGGTCTATGAGCAGTTGAAGCTGTTTTACCGCCAGGACCCATTGGCCCGGCTGCGGCAACTTCTGGCCGAAGACCCGGTCTATCAGGCACGAGACTAAGGTCTACACGACCTCTGATCCATAGCAACGGTGGCGGAATATGCCTATAATCGCCGCCACTTTTTGGTCAATCCGGCCAAGTGTTTTTGGTCAACTAACGGGGGCACCGCCCAATGAGCTACAGCAAGATTCCGGCTGGCAAAGACCTGCCGAACGACATCTACGTCGCGATCGAGATTCCGGCCAACCACGCGCCGATCAAATACGAAATCGACAAAGACAGCGATTGCCTGTTCGTTGACCGTTTCATGGCCACCCCGATGTTCTACCCGGCCAACTACGGTTACATCCCGAACACCCTGGCTGACGACGGTGATCCCCTCGACGTGCTGGTCGTGACCCCTTACCCGGTTGCTCCAGGTGCGGTGATCCGCGCTCGTCCAGTCGGCATCCTGAACATGACCGACGACGGCGGCGGCGATGCCAAAGTCATCGCAGTCCCACACGACAAGCTGTCCCAGCTGTACGTCGACGTGAAGGAATACACCGACCTGCCACCACTGCTGATCCAGCAGATCGAGCACTTCTTTGCGAACTACAAAGATCTCGAAAAAGGCAAATGGGTCAAGATCGAAGGCTGGGCCGGTGCAGATGCCGCTCGCGAAGCGATCACCAAGTCGGCTGCAGCTTATAAAGGCTGAGACGCCATTGGCCTTGCGCCACTGACGACTTGAAAAAAACCCCGGTTGATCCGGGGTTTTTTGTGGCCGCTCATAAAGCGCATTAAACAGCGTGTTTATCGTTTAGCTGTCGCGGTTTTTTTCTGTTTAATTTGTTCCAAATACGTCTTACATCCGGTCGTAAATTTCCCGCCAAATTTGAACGGTTCGTTTATTCAAAGCCCCGCCCTGCGCCCGTAGACTCGTGTTTATGAAAAAGAACACTAGCGGCCCACGGTTCAAGGCGCTCCTCGAAAAAGCGAAGATCACAACGACAGGATTCGCTGCTTTTTTCGACACGGAAGCTCAAAACATCCACAACTGGTACACCCGCGGTGTGCCCGCCTACCGCATGGAAGAAGTCTCCAGATTACTCTCGGTCAACAGCGACTGGCTCAAGACCGGCGAAGGTCCACAGGACTCCAAACACCTGCACCTGCTCGACGAGTCAGGCAACACCTTCGACGCCCAGGCAATTCGTGGCATCTACACGGTCATTGAGCCCACTGACGTCGAATTGCCCGTCTACATGGAAAGGCCCATAAACCCGGGGTCCAGCAAAACCCATGTCGTCGAAGATCCTGGCCAATCAATCCGCCTGCCCAAAAGCCACCTCGACTCCCTGGAAATCAACCATGCGGATGTGTTCTGCGTGCAGATGGTCGGCAACGGCATGGGGGCAAGGATCGAGGATGGCTCCACCCTCGCCGTCGACCGAGGCCTGACCAAGGTGATTGACGGAGAGATTTACGCGATCGAGCACGACGGAATGCTGCGAATCAAATACTTGCACCGGATGCCAGGCAATGCGTTGCGGTTGCGCAGCTACAACAAGGCCGAGCACCCCGACGAGATCTTCAATGCCGAACAGATTGATAAGCAGAACATCCGGGTATTGGGCTGGGTGTTCTGGTGGTCGACGCTGAACAAGCGGCGGCCGGTGGTGCCGTTTCTGTGACATCTGCCCACGCCCACCGGCATCACACGATCCTGGTGGGAGCGGGCTTGCCCGCGAAGGCGATACAACATTCACCCGAAAAAATCCGGACATGCCACCTGATCCCAAGCCCCGACAGCTCTAATACGCACACCACACTGGGAATTCCCCAAAAAAATCAGTATGCTGCGCCCCACATTTGCGCATCGACCCGCCCCGTGGCCCGATCGCACCGACAAGGCAGATGATTTTCTCGCCAAGTCCCACAGCCGGACGCAAGATCCGGGTGTACGTTTTGAAGGCTGGCGCGGTTTACCAAAAATGAACCAAGCCAGTCCCCGAGAAGCCGGCCACAAGCCGGCTTTTTAATGCCTGCAGAAAAGTAAATAGTGCAGCAAGCTGCTGCACAATTCCTCACGGATAACTAAACCCCTTAACCAACGTCAACTCCCCCACCGCCCGCATCGGCACCAGGAACGTCTCCATCTTCTCGTTCGGCGTCCCTTCCTCCGTAATCACCGTCACCTGCGCCGTCGTCAGCGGCTGAACCGCCTCTTCCTGTCCTTCTTCATCACTGCGATACCCGCCGCCGAAGTAGTTCACGTACACCAGATACTGCCCTTTGATCGGCGCCGGCATGGCGAAGATTTCCGGACCGTACCCAGTGGTCACGTCGACATCCAGCGCCGCGCCGTTGGGTGCGACACGATCGCCGTACCAGATGTGTGCGCCGTCGGGCGTAATCAGGTGTAAGTCCAGATCCGTGTTGTCGCTGTCCCAGGACAACAACACCCGCAACTTGGCCGGGGTTGCGCCGCCGCTGGCGTTTAGAAACTGCGTGCGATGGCGCTGTTGGCCATCGGGGCTGCGGACTTCGACGCTGTTGCTGCCATTGGGAAACGAGAACGGGCGATCAAAGCGTCCGGCGGGATCAATCTTCAGCGGCATGCTGACGCCGTTGACGATCAACCGGCCGGGTTCACCGGACTTGGGCGTGGCTTTGATCTGGCCGGTGATGCGCGCGGTGTTGGCTTGGCCCACCGGCGTGTTCACTGACGACGCCGGGTAGTTGACTGTCTGACGGAAGTTTTCACCTTCCCCCTCAACAGCGCCCGTACGCCAACCGCCGACAGGCGTATCAAGTTTTACGGCGCTATCGGAGGCGAACACCGTCGGCAATACGCAAAAAGAGCAAAGGAACAGGAAGACCTGTGGGTAACGGAGTTTCATGGCCTATTCCAGCAAGAGGTGGCGGGCAAGCCCTTCGATGTAGGTTTCATCCTGGCCGTTGGGATGTGCTTCGAAGGCCAGGTGCAGGTATTCATGGGTCAGGTCGAGGCGGTCTTGCAGTGACAGCACGCCGCGCACGTAGATGCGTTGGCGTTCGCGGTCGACGTAGGGGCGGCCGAAGGCCAGGCGGCAGACGGCGAAGGTGCTGACTTCGTTGTAGCCGACTTCGCTTTCCAGACGTTGGCGCCAGCCGCGACGTTGGGTTTGCAGCCAGTCCTGGGCGGCGGGGAGCGCTTCGCAGGAGGCGACGGGGTTGTCCCAGCGGCTGAGGCTGGCACGCGGGTAGGCGTGCAGGAGGATGGCGTCGTAGCGTTGGCCGGCGTTGGCTTGTTCGACGGCTTGCTGCCAGGAGAGTTTGTCCGGGCCCGGTTGGTCGGAGTGGTAGGTGACGGTGCTGCCGGCGAGAACCAGGTCGCTGGTCCAGGCTGCGATGTAGCGTGACTCGGCAGTGGCCGGACGTGGGGCAACACGTTGTCGGCTGCTGCTGTCGTCGATGCTCAGGCAGTCGCCGTGGCGGGTGGCGTTTTGCAGCAGGTAGGTGCGGATGGCGATGGCCAGGGCTTTGGCGGCTTCGGCAGGTTCGGATTTGGCTTCCCGTTGCAGGACTCGGGCGACGTATTCTTCGCGGTCCAGACGGGCGATGAGCTTGTCCTTGAGCAGAAACAGTTCGCCGTCGCTGTGGATATCGAGTTGATTGCCGCTGGTGAATTCAACGCGGTAATCGCCTTGCAACGGCCCGGCAGTAACAACCCGATCCCCGGCCAGTACACGCCCGACCGGATAACGGGAAAATAGCCCGACCTCGACGCAGCGTCCTGCCTCCGAGGGCCAATCCACCGGCAACACCGAAGCCAACGCCGCTCCGTAATGACGCAGCACCATCTGGCTGGTTCCGCGCCCTCCAGCCCAGACGGGCGTGCCATCCACCGTCCAACCGGCAAACCCGCCCTGACGCGACGACGGATCCTGATCTCCCAACCAGCTCCAGGTTTTCACCCGCAACCGACCACCGAGTTCACCCACGACGTTGCCGTCAGCGGCGTTCAATACCACATCCAGCAACACCCGCCGCGCCTGATCCTGCGCGGGCATAACCGCCAGCGCTTTGAGCAATTCAGCCACCGGCACTCGTGTCGAAGGCTGCAGCGACGGCAAGTTCAGCAGCCACTCCGGCGCCTGTCGCGCCTGCCAGTACGTGCGCCAGTCAGCGGCAGTGATGCCCAAGCGTGCCGGCTCGAAATACAACCCGCACGACTTCACCAACGCCTGATCGCGTTCAATCTTGCCGCCCGCGGAACAGCAATAAACCTCTTCCTTCGACTGGCCGCGACATTCATAGGGCGATTCATCAGCGCCGCTATCCACCAGCCAGCCGTACACAAACAACTTCCACACACTGCCCAACGGGGTCTGTAAATCATCAGGCAGCGGCTCGCGTGAAATCACCTGCGTGCGGCTCAACGAAATCAATTCACCCTTGAAGCCCAGGCGCAGCGGTTCGTCCTGCGCTGTCGCCAGCGCAGGGAGCAAACACAGCAGCCACCAGACCAGAGGACGGATCACATCAGTTGACCGTGATCTGGCCAAGCGCCGGTTGCTGTTCCTGGGCCTGATGCTGTGGCGCATAGACCTGTGTGAAGCGCACCGGCGGCAGGTTGAACTGGCCTTTCTGCGAGAAGCGCACCAGATGACGCAGGCGCAACTCGCCGCTCAAGGCATCCACAGGAATCGCGTAAGCCATCTGCCCCGGCTCGAAACGTGCCTTCTCCAGCGCGGTCGGTTCGGTGCCGGCCTTGCCCATCAACTTGATACCCCAAGTGGTGCGCTCGACATCTGCACCAGGTGGCAGCGGCACTTCGATCATGCCGTAGCGCAGCGGTTTCGCGGCCTTGCTGGTGATGATCACTTCGTCCAGATAAAGGCTGTCGCTGGACAACGGTTTGCCACCTACCGCTTCAAGTTTGAAGTTGAAGGCTTCGTCGCCCGGCACCAGACGCGACAGGCGACGGGTGATGCTCACCGCCATCGGGTCAACCGGCGGCTGTTTGGTCTGGAAGCTCAATGCCGCCCCCAGCGGACGCTCTTGCGTTCCCACCAACGTTAGCACCGCAGGCACAGGCGTAGCACCCTGCCACGTCCAATACATCTCACCGGTAGCGCCGTACTGTTTCTTCCAGCCCTCGCCGGGCGCCAGTGCGATGGTCGGCGAAGCCTGTTCGATACCGCGTTGCAACCAGGTCAGCGCCAACGCACGCTCGAGTGTCGATTGCTGCGGCAGCAAACGTTGCAACAGCGCTTTCGCGTGAGCCTGATCGAAGGTTTGCAGCGACAGGTTCAGCGCCTCGGCAAACGGTTGAGAACTGACAGCCAGACGCTGCTGCGCATCAGGCAGTTGACGATTGAAGGCATCAGGCAGCGTCACCTTGGACTGGCGCGCCAGAGAGGCCGTCAACGCACGCGCTGCCGCCAGCCCCAGTGCCGAATCCGGATCGCTCATGACAATGCTGTCTTCGCCGTCCTCCATCAGGTTCGCCGCATTACCCTCGCCGGCTTTCGACAGGTCATCCATCAACCCACTGAGCAACGTGTTGACCGGCAATTGCATCTGCTTGGCGAACGACAGAATCAGTGCACGCTGCAACAGCGGGGTATTTTTCGCCTGCTTGGCATACACCTCCAGCACCCGCTGCCAATGCTCCGGTGGCAGGCTCAACTCCAGCGCTTTGCTGGCGTGCCAATCGGCGTAATAGGCGTACGCGGTGAGGAACGCATCCGGCTCACCGTCCATGCCCCACCAGGTGAAGCTCGCCGATGGCCCGGCCATTTGCACCAGGCGCAGACGGCTGTTTTGCATGATCAGGCGCAAGCGATCACGGATCTGCGGGTTCGAGGACAAGGCCGGATACGCGATGCTCAAGGGCAACAAACGGCTGGCCGTCTGCTCGACGCCGCCATACGGATAGCTCAGCAAATCGTCGAGCGCCGAGCGGAACAGCGCTTGCGGACTGTCATCCAGACGCAGGCGAATATCCGTAGCGTCCGCCGGCAGCGTCAGCGGCGTATCACCGCTGGCCACGTCCAGGCTTTGGCTTTGCGTGACCTGCCAGCCTTCACCGGTCGCGGTCAGTCGCACAGCCAGCGCATCGGCGGTTTTGCCGTCCTGCACCAGTTCAGCGGTCCACTCACCCGAGGCCAATGCAAACGCTGGCAGTGCGATGTAGTTGATGCCGTTGTTCAGGGTTACCGGCACACGTTGATCGGCGCCACCGTAATGGATGACCAGCTCGGCCTTGACCGGTTTTTCAGCCTGGCTAAACGCGAACACACCGAGATCCGGCTTGTCGCCCGTACGGAATTTGCTTGGGCCGCTCCACTTCAGGTACAGCGGTTTTTCCGAGCGCACGAATTGCTTCTTCTGCCCGACCTGGCCGTCATCGGCGATGGCTCGCGCGGTGATGCGCCAGCGGGTCAACGAGTCCGGCATCTTGAAGGTGAAACGGGTTTTACCACTGGCGTCGGTCACCAATTCAGGCTGCCACGCGGCAGTGTCGACGTCTTCGCGACGCGGCCGCTCCAGCACTTTCACGCCGCGCTCGCTGCGATTGGCTTTGCCCGGCGCACCCGGGCTACCCGGCAGCGCAACGTCGTAGCTGATGAACGACAAACTGGCACTGGTGCGCACGTTGTTGCGGCGCGGGTGGTAGAAGAACTGGTCGATGGTCGGTGCGACTTCCGGTTGCAGCGCGTAGATCATTTCGTCGACGACACTGACCGTCAGGTGCGCCGGAATCGGCTTGCCGGCGAACTGCGTGGTCAGGTCAACCGACACCGTATCGCCCGGCTGATACGTCTCTTTATCGGTGGCGATGGCCACGTCGATCTGCGGTGCGATCACCTTGATGCCGGCGTTCTGGAAGCTGTATTGACCGCCCTTGGTGTACAGCACCGAGAACGTCAGGTTCGGTGCGAAGGTGCTCTTCACCGGGATGCGCGCGCGGTATTGGGTGTCGCTGAGTTTTTCCATCTTCAGCCAGTCGCCGCCCTTGGACAGCAGCGCCGTGGCCTCAACCTTGTCCCGCTCCAGCGACAGCAATGCATCGCTGACAGGCTCGGGGAAGGTGATCAGCGCCAGGGCTTCATCGCCCGACGTGTATTCGGGTTTATCGAGGACGATTTCCACCGTGCCCGGCACGGCTTTGACGCCGTCGCCAGTGACTGAATGACCGGTCGCACCGACCACGCGGCCATGGTCATCCTTCAGCGTCAGGTTGTAGGTACCCGGACGTTCGAAGGCCAGCGTGAAGCCTTTATCCGCTGCGGCCAGTTTGCCTTCGCCGGTGCTCTGGTCTTCAAGACGCACCCAAGCGTAGCTGGCCGGTTTCACCGCTTTGCCTTGTTCGCTGCCGCCTTCATTCAGATAGCTGAACGTGACCTTGTCGCCCACCGCACTGAAGCGTTGCGGCGCACGCAGACTGAAACTCGCCGCGCCACGGTCGATGAGGATTTCCTTGGTGGTCTTGACCCGATACGCCGCGCCATCGCTGGCAAAAACCGTGAGCATGTAGCGGCTTGGTTTTTCAGCGGCGGGTAGCTCGAGGGTCGCGTTGCCCTTGGCGTCGGTGGTCAGTTCGGTGCTGGTCAGCTCTACCGGGAATTGCCCGAGGTATTGCAGTTCGTTGTCGACCATCGACAGTTGTTGAGCGCGCAGGCTCAGGCTCAACTTGGCGTTGGCCACCGGTTTGCCGTCCGGGTACAGCAGCACCAGGCTGCCTTTCACCGGCTCGCCAGTGCGGTAATCCTGCTTGGCCAGGTTCAAGGAAATTTCGAAGTGCGGCTTGATGTATTCGGCGACACGGAAGGCGCTGCTATAGGCCTGGTCCTTGTAGCTGAAACGCAGTTCGTAACCGCCGGCCACAGCGTTGTCCGGCAACTGGAAGCGACCTTGGGTGCCGGCCTTGGAATCGAGTTTCAGCGCCAGCGATTGCAGGGCGGTGCCGGTGGCGTCGAGCACGGTCACGTTGACGTCGGCAGCCGTCGGCGCCACGGAATCCCGGGCGTTCTTGAACTCGCGACCGACGATTTTCAGCGACACCCAATCCCCCGGCCGATACAGCGGCCGATCAGTAAAGGCATAGAGTTTGGTGTCGTAGATTTCGCTGTCGTAGTAGAAGTTTTCGGAGACAAACACCCCGCCCTCTTCGTCCTCGCCGATCACGAACGAACGCTCGGGGCTGACGTGTTTCAGACGCAGCAGACCATCGGCATCGGTAGCGCCGCTGCTCATGACGCCCAGGCCATCGGTCCACAGCACATTGACCTTGGGCACCGAACTGCCTTCGTGTTTGCGCGCGGCCCACACCAGCAATTCATCACCGGCAATCTTGCTCACGGCCACGGTATTGGAAACGAACACCATCGTTGTTGCGCGATACTTGCCGATCAGCGCTTCCACCAGATACAGGCCCGGTTTCAGGTTGCCCAATGGGATGTACACGTTGCCCGGCGCGACGCTGACGAACTCGCTGGACGAGCCGGCCAGGTTCACGCCCTCAGGCGGCTGGATCGGCTTGGCTTGCCACAGTGGATAACGGAACTGGGTGACCACCGGCAGGCCCGGGATCAAGGCGAATTGCGGCTGCGCATCGTAAGGCGTTGGCGCGGCAATCGCGTTGCCCATCTTCAGTTCCGGCACTTCTTCAGTGACTTGTTTACGCGACTCATAGGAAAACGCGCGCTGCATCACCCGGCGGGATTTGCGGTACCAGTTGTCCCACAGGTACGCGAGGGTGTTCGACAGGCCTTCGCCCTTGAACTGGCCGTCGCTGACCACACGGTGCAGGTTCTTCTGACGCTTGAGAAAATCCAGCGGCTTGTCGATCCGGTACACGCGAATATCCGCGCCACCGTAAGGCTCCATGCGGAAACGACGATAGTCACGGCCCGGCGCTTCGAGCCGCACCATCGCCTGTTCGTCGCTGGCGAAGCTGCTGTCGGCCAGCAGGAAGAAACTTTCACCGGCCACCGGCGTGTAGCCGCTGGGCTCGACGGTGTCTTCGGCGTTGACCGGCGTCAGCGGCAGAATCAGCGCCAGCAACAACGGCAGTTTCGAACAGATACGCAGCATGCGGGCACCGATCATTGGGAGAGAAAGTTCAGTCGATAGACGCCGATGAAGTTGGGGTTGGCTGCGTCGGGTATCCATCGGGTGTCCTTCCATGTCATGAGTTGCTGCAGGCTCGCGGATCGCATGCCGTTGTCAGTGGGGGTGGTGGTGCCGGTGTGATAGGCGATGTAGCGGCCCATCCAGATCATCAGGTGCTGGTCGTCGCCCTGATCGAAAAACATCAGGTCGCCGGGCCGGGCTTGCGCCACATCCCGACCGACCAGATGGCTGTTGAACTGAATCAGTTTGATCGCATTGACGTATGCCCCGACCTTGCCGCCGCCCTGTTGCCATTGCTGGGCGAGGCCGCGCTGGGCTTCGCTCAACTGCAATTCGGGCGGCAGGTAGCGGTTGGACAGCCCGTTGCTGCGCAGCCATTTGTCGTCATGGACTTTCAGCGCTTCGTTGGCGGCGAAACGCACAAGGCCGGCGCAGTCCTGCTGATACCAGCGCGGGCTCGGGCCTTGGGTCAGTTGCTCCTGGGCGATGCGCACGAACCAGGCCCGGAACACCTGGGATTGCTGCGGATCCAGCGCGGGTGCGTCACCGGCAAATGCACGGCTGCCCAGCAACATCGCCAGCAGGCCGAGGCCTCGGATGAGTGCGGTCACAGGGCTTTCCATTCCAGCGACAGCCATTGCCAGTGGCCATCGGGTTCGCTGCCTTCGGGCAAGGTCAGGGCATATTTGCCGTATCCGCCGAGCTTGCGCAGTTTCGGGATCAGGTAGGTTTGCGCGGCGTTGTAGAACACCGGTTCCATATCCTGCGGCAAGCTGTCGAGGGTTTCCTGTTGCATCAGCTGCGCCATCGAATCCGGGCCGAAGTAGACCGGCATCAGCAAATCCTTGGGCACAACGTCGGCCATCGGCGGGAAGCGTTTGTCGAGGGTGCCGAGGGCTTTGTCGACCAGCTTGTCGTCAAGGGAGAACAGCAACGTCGAACCGTGACGGGCCAGGCTCACGCGCATGAATGCCTTGCCGGTGATCGCGTCCGGTTGCTCGGCGTCCTTGGCCGCGTAAGGGCCGAAGTTGGAGCTGACCTGGCGCTGCCATTGGTGAGTGGTGCCTTCCTGCTTCTCGACCACTGGGAAGGCGTGGTCTGCAACATTGCCCTCGTAAGCGCCGACCATCGAACTGAACAGATTGCCCAGATCGCCGTCGAGCTTGGCGCTGTCATCATCATTCAGGCTGGCCACCAGCAGCGGCGTGTACAACCGCGAATCGGCGTACCAGCACAGGCCGGCAGCACCGGCCATGTGTTCGGTCAGCGCCTGAGCCACGGTTTCGTCGGCGCCGAGTTTCACCAGCAGCGGTTTCTGTTGTTCGGCGGCCAGAGGCAACGCGACGCAGGCGCTGGCGCCCATCGGCATGGCTTTCCAGATGGGTTTGAAATCGAAGTCTGGCTGCTTGTCCAGTTCATCCATGGCGAGGAAGCTGTGCCAGCCTTTGTCATCCATGTCGAAACGCAGACCGGCGAAGTTCGGGATGAAACGCTGGTAACCCATGGCCAACACACTGGCGTTGACCGAAAGACGTTGTTTCACCTCAGGCGCGCGGGGTGGCAGGCCAAACGCTTCGGGGAACAGTTTGTCGCCGTTGAGCAACGCGGCAATCGCCTTGGTCGAGACGCTGCCCGGTTCTTCGGAGGTGCCGCTTTCGGGGTCGTAGAGCTTGGTCGGATTGGACAGCACCACCAGTTTGTCGCCGTGGGAGGCGAACACCAGCGCCTTGCTGGCGTTGTAGGTGAGTTGATAAAGCGCCACGTCGTCGGTGCCGACTTTCACGTCACTCAGTTTGGTCAGTTGCGAATCATCCAGCGCCACTTTGGCCAACGGTTCCAGCACCTTGGCCAGTCCGCCGCGATCCATCACCAACAAAAAGTCTTTCAGACGACCGTCCGCCCCACGCCACAGCGCTACATCCGCCGGTTGATCGAAGAGCTGCTCGATCAGGCTGTCCTGCAATTTCAGGTCATGTTCGTAAATGATCCGCCGCAGACTGCCGATCAAGCCGAGGCGATCGGCGTGCGCTTCGTAATAGAAGACGAAATCTTCGGTCAGGGTTTCCTTGAGGAACGGCACCGCCAGCAAGTCCTTGGGCAATTGGCTCAAGGAGTGGGTTTCGAGCAGGCCGTCCGGGCGGCTCATGCCCAGTTTGTCGCTGGCCAGCTCGGCCGGTGGTGCCTTGGGCTTGTGCATGAACCAGCCCAATCCGCCTGCCACGCCAGCGACCAGGACCAGCCCGACCAGCACGGCCGGCCAGCGGCGGGAAGGTTTGGCGGCCGGTGCGTCAGCGGCAGGAGTCACAGTGTTATCGCTCATGTTCACAAAGCCCATTTCATCCGTGGAGCGGGATGCTTAATAGTTGAAAGTCTTGACCAGCAGCAGGTCACCGATCGCGCGCAGGGGCACGATGAAGGTCTCGCGTTTTTCGTCGACGGTGTTTTCGTTCAGCACCAGATTGATTTGCGAGGTGATGACCTCGTTCTGGTTGCTGGTCTCATCGAAGTTATAGCCTTCGCTGCCGAAGTTGCCCCAATAGTTCACGTAAACCAGATAAGTGCCATGCAGCGGCGCGGTCATGGTGAACATCTCCGGACCGGGGCCATCGACGCCATCCGGGTCCAGACCGCCGCCATTGGTCAGCGCCGTGTGGGCGAAAAACGCGTGTTGGCCGTCGGGGGTAATGATGTGCAGGTCGAGTTCGGCTTTCGGATCGTCCCAACCCAGCACCACGCGAATTCGTGCCGGGGTGCGCAGGCTGTTGGCTTCATAGAATTGAACACGCTTGAGCGACTTGCCTTCGGCGCTGCGCACTTCGACGCTGTTGGAACCCGCGCCGAACGCATACGGCCGGGCGAAACGCCCTTCGTCGTCGGTGTACAGATTCAGTGGATTGCCATTGACCGCCAGGGTGTGGGGCCCGCGTTGAGTGCCGATGGCTTTGAGCTGGCCTTCGATCATCGTGCGATTGCGCTGCACGCCCCGGTCGATGGGCGGTGTGGGATAAGCGACTTGAGGATTTTCACTGCGATCGAGCAGGCCGGAATAGCGCCAGCCGCCCACCGGTTCCGACACCTCGGCCGTCGGTTCGGCCCAGGCCGCGCTCGCGCAGACCAGCCCCATCACCAGCAAAAGAAATGAACGCATGAGACGCCTCCTGCCATGCATAACGAAACCTTGCGCCCGATCCTCGGCGCGTTACAGATCTAAAAACTGCGTTTCGTCAGAAAGACCCATGACTATCGGGTCGTAGAAGGCGCGAAGGTTAACGATTTGGTGGTTTTTTAACAATCGGATACATCTTTATTTGTGGCGGGAATCACGGTGAAAGCGAGGCATGAGCCGAATAGCGGAGTTATTCGGCTCACCAAATGAGCCGAATAGGACTATTATTCGGCTCATTCACCCTGGAGCACCCGGTTAATGGCACCTCACTGGATCTGGCAACAGCCCGATTGGCCCAATTTCAACTGGCACGCCGAGCGCCTGACGCCGTTGTTGCGCGAGTGCGTGCAGGCCCAAGGTCAGTTGATGGGCATGGCCAGTTCTGTGGGCCGCTCACTCAGCGCACAGACCGAACTGGATGCGTTGTTGCAGAACATCGTGACGTCTTCGGCTATCGAGGGTGAACAACTGAATGTTGGCTCGGTGCGTTCTTCACTGGCACGGCGTCTGGGCCTGGAAGCAGTCGATGGCGGTCAAGTCAGCCAACGCAGCGAAGGGCTGGCGCAATTGATGCTCGATGCCACTCAACACTTCGCCTCTCCCCTGACATTGGAGCGACTTTTGGCATGGCATGAATGGCTGTTCCCGGATCAGGACACAAACTTTGCCACTCGCTCTATCCATGTCGGTGCTTTACGCGGCGATGAGCCGATGCAAGTGGTGTCCGGGCGTATCGACAGACCCACCATTCACTTTCAAGCACCACCGCGCAAAGGACTGGAGCAGCAGCTGGACACCTTCCTCAACTGGTTTGAAGCCAGCCGGAGTCAGGTGGGGCTCGATCCTTTGTTGCGGGCAGGCATCGCACACTTCTGGTTCGTCACCCTGCACCCCTTCGATGATGGAAATGGACGACTGACGCGCACCATCACCGATCTGGCGTTGGCTCAGGGCGAAGCGCAGGCGATCCGTTTTTATGCAATGTCAGCGAGCATCCTTGAGGACCGCTCCGGCTATTACCGGGTGCTTGAGGCCAGCCAAAAAGCTACCGTGGATATCACGGATTGGCTGGAGTGGTTCCTGCAAACCCTGTTACGCAGCCTGCAACAGGCCATGACCCGGATTGAATCAGTGCTAGGCAAGGCGCGTTTCTGGCAGGCCCACCGCGAGTCCGTTTTGACGGCGGAGCAAACCAAAGTGCTGAATCGCTTGCTGGATGGCGGGGAGCGCGGTTTCGAGGAAGGCATCAGCGCTGCGCAGTATCAGGCGGTGGCAAAGGTGTCCAAGGCCACTGCCACTCGTCATCTGGCTGAATTGCTGGAGAAAGGCTATGTGAAGCGGCTTGCGGGGGGTGGGCGTAATACTCGATACCAGATCAGCTATCCCGAAAGCAGTGGCTGAAATGCCCCGCTCATTTGCCCATAACCCCCATGTCTGCTAGTGTCGCGCCGGTTTAACGTCAACCGGAAATAGCCGCCATGGCCCGCAAAAAAGCTGCACTGGATTTCGAACAATCTCTCGCTGACCTGCAAACGCTGGTGGAGCGTCTGGAGAACGGCGAACTGTCGCTGGAAGACTCGCTGACGGCTTTCGAGCAAGGCATCGGTCTGACCCGCGATTGCCAGGCGGCGCTGGCCCAGGCCGAGCAAAAGGTTCAAGTGCTGCTCGAGCGTGATGGCGAGTTGGCTGAGGAACCCTTCGACGCGGATCAGCCAGAATGATTGCAGCGTATTCGGCGACCAGCCAGGCCCGCGTCAACGCAGCACTGGAAACCCTGTTCAATCCGCCAGGCCCTGAGCTGGCGCGGCTTTACGAAGCCATGCGCTACAGCGTGATGAACGGCGGCAAACGCGTGCGTCCGCTGCTGGCCTATGCCGCCTGCGAGGCGCTGGGCGGCAAGGCTGAGCAAGCCAATGGCGCGGCGTGTGCAGTGGAGCTGATCCACGCCTATTCCCTAGTGCACGACGATTTGCCGGCGATGGACGACGACGATCTGCGCCGCGGCCAGCCGACTACGCACAAGAAATTCGATGAAGCCTGCGCGATTCTGGCCGGTGACGGCTTGCAGAGCCTGGCGTTCAGCGCCCTGCTCGACCCGCGCCTGAACGCTTCGGATGCTGAAATTCGACTGCAAATGGTCAGCGCGCTGGCGTTGGCAGCAGGCCCAGCGGGCATGGTCGGCGGTCAAGCCATCGACCTTGGTTCGGTCGGTCTGAAACTCGATCAGAAAGCCCTCGAATACATGCATCGGCACAAGACCGGCGCGCTGATCGAGGTCAGCGTCAAGCTCGGCGCCCTGGCCAGCGGTCGTGCCGAGAAAGACGAACTGAAGTCCCTGCAGACTTATGCACAGGCCATCGGTCTGGCTTTTCAGGTGCAGGACGACATACTCGACGTCGAAAGCGATACCGAAACCCTCGGCAAGCGCCAGGGCGCCGACATTGCGCGTGACAAACCGACCTACCCGGCCTTGCTCGGCCTCGACGCGGCCAAGGCCTACGCCCTGGAACTGCGCGATCAGGCCCTGCACGCGCTGCGACCGTTTGACGCGGCCGCCGAGCCACTGCGCGACCTGGCCAGGTACATCGTCGAGCGTCGCAGCTGACGGCGTATCCGCCAAGTTAAAACCAACGCGTGGGCAGGGGGCGATGCATCAGGTAAACTGCCGCATCTTTTATACCTATAACGATTCGCCTGATGCCCACGACGTTTCATGAGATTCCCCGCAAGCGCCCGACCACGCCCCTGCTCGACCGTGCCAACACGCCGGACGGCCTGCGCCGGTTAGGCGAAGCCGAGCTGGAAACCCTGGCCGATGAGTTGCGCCTGGAATTGCTCTACACGGTCGGTCAGACCGGTGGGCATTTCGGTGCAGGCCTGGGCGTCATCGAACTGACCATTGCGTTGCATTACGTCTTCGACACCCCCGACGACCGGCTGGTGTGGGACGTGGGTCATCAGGCCTATCCGCACAAGATCCTCACTGGCCGTCGCGAGCGCATGAGCACCCTGCGCCAGAAGGACGGCGTCGCCGCCTTCCCGCGCCGCTCCGAGAGCGAGTACGACACCTTTGGCGTCGGCCATTCCAGCACCTCGATCAGTGCAGCGTTGGGCATGGCCATTGCCGCCCGCCTGCAGAACAGTGATCGCAAGGCCATCGCCGTGATCGGCGACGGTGCGTTGACTGCCGGCATGGCCTTCGAGGCGCTGAACCATGCGCCGGAAGTGAACGCCAACATGCTGGTGATCCTCAACGACAACGACATGTCGATCTCGCGCAATGTCGGCGGCTTGTCGAACTATCTGGCGAAGATTCTTTCCAGCCGCACTTACGCAAGCATGCGCGAGGGCAGTAAAAAGGTCCTCTCACGCCTGCCCGGCGCCTGGGAAATCGCCCGTCGCACAGAAGAATACGCAAAAGGCATGCTGGTCCCCGGCACGCTGTTCGAAGAGCTGGGCTGGAACTACATCGGCCCGATCGATGGTCACGACCTGCCGACCCTGATCGCCACCCTGCGCAACATGCGCGATCTCAAAGGCCCGCAGTTCCTGCACGTGGTCACCAAGAAAGGCAAAGGCTTCGCCCCGGCGGAAGTCGATCCGATCGGTTACCACGCCATCACCAAGCTCGAACCTTTGGACGCTCCGGCGGCCGCACCGAAAAAAGCCAGCGGGCCGAAGTATTCCGGTGTGTTCGGCGAATGGCTGTGCGACATGGCTGCCGCCGACCCGCGCCTGGTGGGCATCACCCCGGCGATGAAGGAAGGTTCCGATCTGGTGGCCTTCAGCGAGCGTTTCCCGCTGCGCTACTTCGACGTGGCGATTGCCGAGCAGCACGCGGTGACCTTCGCCGCCGGCATGGCCTGTGAAGGCGCAAAACCGGTGGTGGCGATCTATTCGACATTCCTGCAACGCGGTTACGACCAACTGATCCATGACGTCGCCGTGCAAAACCTCGACGTATTGTTCGCCATCGACCGCGCCGGTCTGGTGGGCGAAGACGGACCGACGCACGCGGGCAGCTTCGACCTGTCGTTCCTGCGCTGCATCCCCGGCATGCTGGTGATGACCCCGAGCGACGAAAACGAACTGCGCAAAATGCTCACCACCGGCCACCTGTTCAATGGCCCGGCGGCGGTGCGTTACCCACGTGGATCCGGTCCGAATGCAACGATCGAGAAAAACCTTGAGCCGATCGAGATCGGCAAAGGCGTGGTTCGTCGTCAGGGCAGCAAAGTCGCCCTGCTGGTGTTTGGCGTGCAATTGGCCGAAGCGCTGAAAGTCGCTGAGACGCTGGATGCAACCGTGGTCGACATGCGTTTTGTCAAACCGCTGGACGAAGCACTGGTTCGTGAAATGGCCGGCAGCCATGAATTGCTGGTCACCGTCGAAGAGAACGCGATCATGGGCGGCGCCGGTGGCGCGGTCAGCGAGTTCCTCGCCCGGGAAAACATCCTCAAGTCGATGCTGCATCTGGGCTTGCCGGACAGCTACGTCGAACACGCCAAGCCTGCGCAAATGCTGGCTGAGTGCGGACTGGATGAGGCAGGGATCGAAGCGTCCATTCGTCAGCGCCTGCATCTGCTAAATATTTAAACGCATCACCCTGTGGGAGCGAGCTTGCTCGCGATGACGGACTGACAGTCGACACATTTGTTGACTGACACACCGCCATCGCGAGCAAGCCCGCTCCCACAGTGGTTTCTATACCTTTCAAAATTTGTGTTCGCTTTAAAGCGCCAACGGACTGCCCAATGAAACTCTCCCCCCTCGCCCTGACGCTGACGCTTCTGCCGGCCGGCCCACTGCTGGCCGACACGTTCGAACGTGACGAGGCCCTGAAGCTGCCCGACATTCTGATCAGCGCCAACCGTCAGGTCGAAGCGCGCAACGACAGCAGCGCCGCCAATACCGTGTTCACCCGCGAGGACATCGACCGCCTGCAACCGGTCAGCGTCACTGACTTGCTCAGTCGCGTGCCTGGCGTGCAAGTCGCACAAACCGGCGGGCGCGGCAGTCTGCCGGGGATTTACATTCGCGGCACAAACTCGGCGCAAAGCCTGGTGTTGGTGGACGGCCAACGGATTGGCAACTCGACGTCTGGCGACAGCAACCTGCAACACATCAATATCGAACAGGTCGAGCGCGTGGAAGTGTTGCGTGGCTCGCGCTCGGTGATTTACGGCAGCGATGCGATTGGCGGGGTGATTCAGATTTTCACCCGCCGTGGCGGCGAACCGGGCTTGCAGCCACGAATGCACGTCGGATTTGGTAGCCATCAAACGTGGGAACGTAGCCTCGGCGTGTCAGGCGGCGATGACAAAACCCGTTTCAACCTTGGCACCAGTCTCGATGAAAGCGCCGGGATCAATCGCACTCACGAGTCGTATCCCAGCGACGGCGATCACGACGAGTACCGCAATAAGTCGCTCAGCCTGAGCCTGAGCCACGCCCTAACCGATGACATCGAAATCGGCGCCAACATCCTCGATAACCGCGGTAAAAGCGAGTTCGACAATCCGTTCGGGCGCTTCGACACGAATACCTTCGAATCGGTGCAACAGCAGCCTTACAGCGATTTTGACGTCAGCAGCATCAGCAGTTACGTCGATGCCCGGGTTAACGACCGCTGGAAAACCCGCGTCGAATTCGGCCACAGCGAAAACCGCGAAAAGACCTTCGACAAGCTTAGCGACGAGCGCAGCGTGTTCAACACCTACCGTGATTCGGTGAACTGGCAGAACGACCTGACGCTCGACGAGCGCAACAGCCTGATCCTCGGCGGCGACTGGTACGAAGACCGGATCAACAGCAGCACACCTTTCGACGAGGACAGCCGCTGGAACCGTGCGGTGTTTATCCAGCATCGCTACCAGTCGGACAGTTTCTCCACGGAACTGGGCCTGCGCCGGGACCAGAACCAGCAGTTCGGTGGGCAGAACAGCTGGAGTGGCACTTTTACCCTGCCGCTGAACCCGGACAACGACGTGCTGTTGACCTACAGCGAAGGCTTTCGCGCACCAACCTTCAATGACCTGTATTACCCGGATTTCAGTAACCCGGAGCTCAAGCCCGAAACCTCGAAGAGCTATGAGCTGCAATGGCGCAGCCAGTTGACCGACAGCAGCCGACTGGAAACCTCGCTGTACCGCACAAACCTCGAAGACGCGATTATTTTTGGCAGCAATTCTCGCCCGCAGAACGTGGCTTCGGCGCGGATCAACGGTTTTGAAGCGGCGCTGAAACAAGACCTGTTCGGCTGGCAGAGCAGCCTTGGCGTGGCGATCATCGACCCGCGAGATCGCGACAGCGGTCACACCCTGGCTCGTCGCGCGCGGCGCACGTTGAGCCTGGATCTGGATCGGCAGTTTGACCGGCTCGGGCTCGGCGCCACTTGGCAGGCGGTGAGCAGCAGTTATGACGACCAGGACAATCAGCAAGCCCTGGGCGGGTACGCATTGCTCGGGTTGCGCAGTAGCTGGGAACTCAATCGCGCAATCAAACTTGAGCTGAAGGTCGATAACCTGCTGGACAAGGGTTACAGCCGGGCGCTGTACAGCCATGAGGGCAGTCAGTATGGGTATCGCGAGGAAGGACGGGCGTGGATGTTCGGGGTGACCTGGACGCCCGAAATCTGATCTGGAATGTGTAGCGGCTGCACTGACCTCATCGCGGGCAAGCCCGCTCCCACAGGGTTTGCGTGATCCCTGTGGGAGCGGGCTTGCCCGCGATGAATACGCCTCGGTCTCAGCGGTCCGGCGCGATCAACTGGCAGAGTTTGGCGGTCGCTTCGATCATCTGCCCACTCGGTCGTTCAAGGCCCTTGTCCGCGACTAACAGCAATTGCCCCTGCACCACCGCCGCGACCTGCGGCCAGGCCTTCCACGCATTCAGCTGCGCCTGGTCGCTGGCCAGAATCACCTCGGGATTGCGCTGCAATACCGCTTCGACACTGACTTGTGGCGCCGGCAACGTCAGGTCCGAGAACACATTACGCGCGCCACACACGTCAAGCGCATCGCTGATGATCTGCCCGCCGCCAACGGTATACAGCGGCCGATCCCACACCTGATAAAACACCCGTAACGGCTCGTCCCGACGATAGCGCTGGCGCAAGGCGGCCAGTCGCTGACGCAACGCTGTGGCCAATGAAACGCCACGCTCAGGCCGGCCGAGCTGCGCGGCAATCGCTTCAATCTGCGCGGTCAGTTGCCCGAGGTTGTGCGGTTCGGCGATATAGGTGGGGATATTCAGTCGCTTGAGCTGGTCACGCTGGGCCGGACCCACACTGCCCGGCCATAGCAGCAATAAATCGGGCTTTAGGCTGAGCAACCGCTCCATGTCCAACTGGCCGTAGCGGCCAACGGATGGAAGACCGTCGAGTTCGGCAGGACGCTCACCGGCATCCAATACGCCGACCAGAAGGTCCGCCGAGTTCAATTCGACAACGATTTCAGAAAGTGACGGCGCAAGACTGACAACCCGCAAGGCCGCGAATGCCGAGCCGCTGACGGCCAGCAGCAACACCGCCAGCCAGACACGAACCATCAGCCGAGTTGACGCGGGATACGGTAGAGGTAGAACAACACCGTGGTCGACAACGCGAGCAGCACCAATGGCACCGCTTCGAGGCCGACGAACACCGCCAGCGCGCCGATCCAGGCCGGCAGCGCAGCCGCCAGGAACGCAACGCGGCGCTTGGCCGCCAGGGCGATCCAGGCTGCGGGTTCTTCAGGGGTGTCGAGGGCTTTCTGGGTGGCGATCAGGGCGTGTTTGTAGCCACCGAAAAACTTCAGGCTGACGAACATCGAGGCCACGCCAGCAATGAACAATGGCATCGCCAGCACCGGCAGGATCGCCTCGCTTTGACCGAATACGCCATTGATCACGAACAGCGGCAGCAAGGCCAGGGCCAGATACTGCCACCAGTTGAAAGACAGCCGCCGCCGAACCTGCCCGCGCGTCACGCCCGGTCTGCCTCGCCCTGATGCTCGTTGCCCATCATGTGGTCGAGCTTGCTGGCCTTGGTGGCCAGGTAGAGTTTGTTGTGCGGATTATGGCCGGTGTGCAGCGGCACGCGCTCGGCGACGACGATACCCATGTCGGTCAATGCTTTGACCTTGCGTGGGTTGTTGGTCATCAGGCGCAGGGATTTCACGCCCAGGTGCTCCAGCATCGGCAGGCACATGGCGTAATCGCGCTGGTCGGCGGCAAAGCCCAGACGCTCGTTGGCTTCAACGGTGTCGGCGCCGCCGTCCTGCAATTCATAGGCACGGATCTTGTTCAACAGGCCAATGCCCCGGCCTTCCTGACGCAGGTAAAGCAGAACGCCGCGCCCTTCACGGGCGATGGCCTGCAACGCGGCCTCAAGTTGCGAGCCGCAGTCGCAACGCTGGCTGAACAAGGCATCGCCAGTCAGGCATTCGGAGTGCAACCGGCCGAGTACCGGGGCACCATCGTCGAACTCACCCAGGCTCAACACAACGTGCTCGCGCCCGTTTTCTTCATCGAGAAAGCCGTGCATGGTGAATTGCGCAAAAGGCGTTGGCAGCTTGGAAGCGGCGACAAAAACGACAGGCACCGGTGTGCTCCTGATCAAAAGTACTGGAGATTCGCAGACGCGGCATTGTAACAGCACGCTCCCGTGGACGCTTAGGCTGAATTATGGGGCATAACGATCAAAAAGTTTGATCTCAGGCCCACCCCAGCCCCCAGAGGAAGCTGTGTATTCAGTTCGAATCGAATGGATACGGCTGTTTCCAGCGCTCGAATATCGGTTTCAGCCGACCGCTTTTCACCAGCAGTTCCATGCGTTCATCGAACAGCGCCATCAACGTGCGAGCCGTGGGCGTATCGGCGAAGCACAGGTACAGCGGCAAATCCGCGATGTGCGTGCGACGAAACTGCGCCGGATCCTTGGCCCGCTTGAGGACATAGTCGACCTCGGCGAGTGCGTCGATGTAGTAGTCGGCTCGATTGTGGGTCAGCATCGACAGAATACCGGTGCGCCGAACGACTTCGTTATAGCGGGTCACGTTGGGCAGGTAATTCTCGAAGCTGTAGCCACGGACCCAGGCCAGCCGATAGTTGCCCAGGGTTTGCGGGGTCGGCGCCGGATTGCTCGCCAGCCCCAAGGCATAGATGTGATCGGTATCGAAATTCCAGCGCGGATAGAGCAGGTCGTGGGTCTCATCACGATAGGAGCCGACACAGGCGTCGACGTCGCCACGTTGTGCCAGGCCGATCGCGCGCAGGTAAGGTTCTGTGCGGATGTCCAGTTTGACGCCGGCCGGCTCGAACACCTCCCGCAGCACGTCCCAACCCAGGCCATGACCGTCAGCGGCGGTGTAGTCTTCCCAGTCTTCGCTGGCCAGATGAATCACCGACGGTGTCGTCGCGGCATCGCCCGCGCTGGCAAGCGAGCAAAACGTGGTGAACACCATCATAGCCAACCAGCGCAGAGCCATCCTTAGTCCCCTGTTTCGCCTGTCAGGCGAAAATCCATACCAACCCCTGCATCGCCAGCCACGCAAACACGCCTGCCAATACATCGTCGAGCATGATCCCGACGCCACCGTGCACATGCCGGTCGATCCAGTGAATCGGCCAGGGCTTGAGAATGTCGAAGAAGCGGAACATCAGGAATCCCGCCAGCAACCAATACCAACCTTCCGGCACCAGCCAAAGGGTGATCCACATCCCGACCATTTCGTCCCAGACGATGCCTTCGTGGTCGTGTACCCGCAAATCGTCGGCAACCTTGCCGCACAGCCAGAAGCCGAACAGCATGGTGACGCCCAGCATCAGCCAGTAACCCCAATCGGGCAGCATCTGCCATAACGGGATAAAGGGTAGCGCAACTAACGACCCCCAGGTGCCCGGTGCCTTTGGCAAGGTGCCCGAGCCGAAGCCGAACGCCAGGAAATGCCAGGGATTGCGCCAGACCGACGGCGGTACGAATTCCGCCGGGACCTGTTTGGGATGATCTGTCACGGTGTCTCCCGAAAATGTTGATAGCCGCGGGTTTGCGGGGTGATGTCTTGTCCATCGGCATCCAGCAGCACGACGCCCTGCCCTGCCACGACACGCCCGACCACATGGATCGGCCAGCCGTCGGCCAGCAACGAGGATAACTCGACGGGCGGCAGGGTGAAGGCCAGCACGTAATCGTCACCGCCACTCAAGGCTGCGCTTTCGGCACCCGATTGGCCAAGGAAAGCCACTAAAGCGTTGGACAGCGGCAATCGGTCCCGTTCAACCTGAATGCCGACTCTCGACGCCAGGGCGATATGCCCGCAATCAGCCAGCAGACCGTCGGAGATATCCAGCGCCGAGGTGGCTTTGCCGCGTAGCGCCTGACCGAGAGCCAGTTGCGGTTGCGGCGACCAGTAATGACGCAGCAGCGGGTCGGCGATGGCCACATCGGCGGTTCGCTGCCCGAGGACCAGTGGCAAGGCGCCGGCCCCATTTCCCAACTCGCCGCCCACACAGAGCAAATCGCCTGGTTGCGCTCCGCTGCGAGTCAACGCCTGACCTGTCGGCACGCGCCCAAACACCGTCATCGTGATGCTTAACGGGCCGCGAGTGGTATCGCCGCCCACCAAAGCCACACCGCAGCCCTGGGCCATGACGGTCAAACCAAGGGCGTAGGCCTGCAGCCAATCGGCGGTCACCGTCGGCAAGGTCAGGGCAAGGGTAAAGGCAATGGGGGTGGCGCCCATGGCGGCCAGATCACTGACCGCGACGGCCAGCGAGCGCTGACCGAGCAGGAAAGGATCGCAGGGATCTGCGAAATGCACGCCGGCAACCAGCGTGTCGGTGGAAATGGCCAACTGCTCCCCGGGGGGAACGGTCAGCAAGGCGCAGTCATCGCCGATTCCGAGAGCAACGCCCTCGCCGCCCTGCGCACAAGGCGCGGCGGCGAAGAAATTGCGGATCAGCTCAAACTCACCCATAGGGGTGTCCTCTCTCACCAATACTGTTCATTTTTAAGCGGCGTCTGGTGTCGCCATACTGCGTTGCCGCTCCTCGCCATAGCACGCTATGACTCGTCGCGGCGCCTTGTCTGGCAACACCAGCCACTCGCTAAAAAACGAACGTATCGGCGAGACAGGACACTGCAAGCGCCGATTAGCGCTTGTACGCCTTCACTTCAGCTTCACGCAGACGCGGGGCCAGCTTGTCGAGCACACCGTTGACGAACTTGTGACCGTCGGTGGAACCGAAGACCTTGGCCAGTTCGATACCTTCGTTGATCACAACGCGGTACGGCACATCGACACGCTCAAGCAGTTCCCAGGTGGACAGGCGCAACACCGCCAGTTCAACCGGGTCCAGCTCTTCGATGGTCAAGTCCAGGCAAGGCTTGAGTGCGGCGTCGATCTTGTCCTTCTGCGCTGGAACCCCGTGCAGGATTTCGCGGAAGTAGGCACCGTCGACATCGCTGAAATCGTTATCGACCCGAAACTGCGCTTCGATCTCGTTCAACGACTGCTTGGCCATGTGCCATTGGTATAGCGCTTGAGTCGCGAGCTGACGGGCTTCGCGACGCTTGACGCTTTTCGATGGCTTGCCGGCATCCGCAGGCTTTGGATCGCGCGGGTTGAAACGATCACTTTCGTCGCTAATCACTTGGCCTCCAACTGCGCCAGCAGGCTGACCATTTCCAGAGCGGACAGGGCAGCTTCAGCACCTTTGTTGCCGGCCTTGGTGCCGGAACGTTCGATGGCTTGTTCGATGGAATCAACGGTCAGGACGCCGAAAGCGACCGGAACGCCGAACTCCATGGACACCTGGGCCAGGCCCTTGGTGCATTCGCCCGCCACGTATTCGAAGTGCGGAGTACCGCCACGAATGACCGCGCCCAAGGCGATGATTGCCGCGTATTCACCCTTTTGAGCGACTTTCTGCGCAACCAGGGGAATTTCGAAGGCGCCAGGCGCACGGATGATGGTGATGTCGCTTTCGCTCACGCCATGGCGAACCAGGGCATCAACTGCACCGCTGACCAGGCTTTCAACGACGAAGCTGTTGAAACGGCCCACTACCAAAGCGTAGCGGCCTTTAGGGGCGATGAAGGTACCTTCGATGGTCTTCAGGGTCATTCGTTAGATCTCTTAAAGAGCCGGGACGCGCTTTCTACGCATCCCTCAGTGATATTTGAACCGCGAATACAGGGCCGGGAACAACCGGTCATTATTCGGAGGGCACGTATTCTACAACTTCCAGATCAAAACCGGATATCGCATTAAATTTCATTGGCGCACTCATCAGGCGCATTTTGCGTACGCCCAGGTCCCGAAGGATCTGCGAACCGGCACCGACAATGCTGTAGGTGGTCGGTTTTTTCACCGCGGTCTGATCGGCGGTTTCGCGGATGTGCGCCAGCAACACGTCGCCATCGAGCGGATGACCCAGCAACAGCACCACACCGCTGCCAGCCTCGGCCACCGCAGCCATCGCGGCGCGCAGGCTCCAGCGCCCCGGTTGCTTGACCATCAACAGGTCGCGCAACGGGTCCATGTTATGCACCCGAACAAGGGTCGGTTCATCAGCGCACACGGTGCCCAGGGTCAGGGCCATGTGTACGTCGCCTTCCACGGAATCACGATAGGTCACCAGGTTGAACTGGCCCAGTTCGCTGTCCAAAGGCTGCTCGGCAATCCGCTGAACGGTACGTTCGTGGATCATCCGGTAGTGGATCAGGTCGGCGATGGTGCCGATCTTGATGTTGTGTTCAGCCGCAAAGGCTTCGAGTTCGGTGCGGCGGGACATCGTGCCGTCGTCGTTCATCACTTCGCAGATCACGCCGCTCGGCTCGAAACCGGCCATGCGCGCAAGATCGCAAGCCGCTTCGGTGTGACCGGCGCGAGCGAGTGTGCCGCCGGCCTGGGCCATCAGCGGAAAAATGTGGCCTGGGCTGACGATGTCTTCAGCCTTGGCGTCTTTCGCCGCAGCCGCTTGCACGGTGCGCGCACGGTCGGCAGCGGAGATGCCGGTGGTCACGCCTTCGGCCGCTTCGATGGAGACGGTGAACTTGGTGCCGAAACCGGAACCGTTGCGTGGCGCCATCAGGGGCAGCTTGAGCAGTTCGCAGCGCTCACGGCTCATCGGCATGCAGATCAGGCCACGGGCGTGCTTGGCCATGAAGTTGATGTGTTCGGCCTTGCAGCACTCGGCGGCCATGATCAGGTCGCCTTCGTTCTCGCGATCTTCGTCATCCATGAGGATGACCATCTTGCCTTGGCGGATGTCTTCAACCAGTTCTTCGATGCT
Source organism: Pseudomonas sp. DR48 (assembly GCF_019823085.1). Taxonomy (NCBI): domain Bacteria; kingdom Pseudomonadati; phylum Pseudomonadota; class Gammaproteobacteria; order Pseudomonadales; family Pseudomonadaceae; genus Pseudomonas; species Pseudomonas sp. DR48. The sequence continues at coordinate 1,145,716 of NZ_CP081946.1, forward strand.
ATTGAGCGCCACAAGGCACCCCCTTGAGTCAGGATTTGAGGTAGCCGTTGGCGGCCAGAAAGCTTTCAGTGATGTTTCCGGATTTTGCAGGCTCTGCGGCCTTGTCGCCCAACAACAGGCGTTCCAGATAACGGGCAAGCAAGTCAACTTCAAGGTTCACCCGGCGACCTGGCTGGTACGACGCCATGATGGTTTCGCTCAGGGTGTGTGGAATGATGGTCAGCAGGAACTCGGCGCCATCGACCGCGTTCACGGTCAGGCTGGTGCCGTCGACGGTGATCGAGCCTTTATGGGCGATGTACTTGGCCAGTTCCTTGGGCGCACGGATGCGGAACTCCACAGCGCGCGCGTTCTCGGTGCGGGCAACGACTTCGCCCACGCCGTCGACGTGACCGCTGACCAGATGTCCGCCCAGGCGAGTGGTCGGGGTCAGGGCTTTTTCCAGGTTCACCGGACTGCCGCTTTTCAGGTCATTCATTGCCGTGCAGTCGAGGGTTTCGCGACTCACGTCCGCCGCAAAGCCGTTGCCTGGCAATTCAACCGCCGTCAGGCACACGCCGTTGACCGCGATGCTGTCGCCCAGTTTGACGTCGCTCAAGTCGAGCTTGCCGGTTTCTACGTGTACCCGCACATCTCCGCCTTTTGGGGTCAATGCACGAATACTGCCGATGGATTCGATGATGCCGGTAAACATGGAGTCCTCCTCGAGAACAGGGCCGACGCGTGACGCAGGCCGGGAATTATACGCTCGCCGCTGGCACAGGAATGGCGATGACTCGCCAGTCATCGCCAACCGCGCGGATTTCGGTAATTTTCAACTCGGGTGCGTCTTTCATGTGCGCCAGCGGCCAATCCAGCAGAGGCCGTGCCGATGAGCCGAGAAACTTGCCAGCGATAAAAATCTGGAACTCATCCACCAGACCTTGCTGGGCAAAAGCCCCTGCCAGGCGTGGGCCGGCCTCGACCAACACTTCGTTGACGTCGCGATGGGCCAGCTCAACCAGCAACTTGCGCAGGTCGACCAAACCGTCCTCGCCCGTCACGATCAGGCATTCCGGGCCATTTGCATATTGCTCTTCGACCGCCATGCAGGTGGCGACCAGGGCCGGGCCGGCCTTGAAGAACGGCGCGTCCAGCGGCACGCGCAAACGGCCATCGATCAACACCCGCAGTGGCGGACGGCTCATGACGAGTGCGGTCTGCTCGGCGTCCAGCCCCAGCTCATCGGCACGTACGGTCAAACGGGCATTATCGGCCAGCACCGTGTCGGCGCCGGTCAGCACCACACTGGCTTGCGCGCGCAGGCGTTGAACCGCCGAACGTGCGGCCGGACCGGTGATCCATTGGCTTTCGCCGCTTTCCATCGCCGTGCGACCGTCCAGGCTCATGGCCAACTTCACCCGCACGAACGGCAAGCCGTGTTCCATGCGCTTGAGGAAGCCTTCGTTGAGCTTGCGCGCCTCGCCTTCCAGCACACCGCTTTCAATGGCGATACCGGCCTGGGCCAAACGCTGCATGCCGCGACCGGCGACCGCAGGATTAGGGTCCTGCATGCCGGCCACTACCCGCGCGACACCGGCGTTCACCAGCGCATCGGCGCAGGGCGGCGTGCGGCCGTGGTGGCTGCAAGGTTCGAGGGTCACGTACGCCGTCGCACCTCGGGCCTTGTCACCGGCGGCGCGCAAGGCGTGGACTTCGGCATGCGGTTCGCCAGCGCGCACATGCCAGCCTTCGCCGACGATTTGGCCGTCACGCACGATCACGCAGCCGACCCGAGGGTTGGGGTGCGTCGTGTAATGACCTTTGCGCGCCAGTTCCAGGGCGCGGGCCATGTAATGGGCGTCGAGGATGGCTTGTTCCGGGGTGGTGGTCATTCTTTCACCGGCTCACGGGCCAGGCGATCGATCTCTTCACGGAACTCATTGAGGTCCTGGAAGCGGCGATACACGGAGGCGAAACGAATGTAGGCGACTTCGTCGAGCTTTTGCAGCTCGGCCATCACCAGTTCACCGACCACGAGGGATTTGACCTCGCGCTCGCCGGTGGCGCGCAGCTTGTGTTTGATGTGCACCAGCGACGATTCCAGGCGTTCGACACTCACCGGGCGCTTCTCGAGCGCTCGCTGCATGCCGGCACGAAGTTTTTCTTCGTCGAACGGCTGGCGGCTGCCGTCGGTTTTTATCAGGCGCGGCAACACCAGTTCAGCAGTCTCGAACGTCGTGAAACGCTCGCCGCAGGCCAGGCATTCACGCCGGCGGCGCACCTGTTCGCCCTCGGCGACCAGACGCGAGTCGATGACCTTGGTGTCGTTGGCACCGCAGAAGGGACAGTGCATGGTGGCAGGCAACAAAAAAAGGGAGGGCCATGGTAGCGCATCCCCGTGGCAAGACAAGCCATAGGGTTTGCGGTATACAGACGGGTTATAGAGCTTGATCCATGGATTTCACCTCGCTGGAGCCGCAAATGTCCCTAAGACCGCTCGTTATGCTCAGTCTTTTCAGCCTGCTGGTGGCCTGCGGCAGCGATGCGCCCAAGCCCCAGCCGCCAACGCCGGGGCCCGCCCCGCAGGCGGCGCAGAAGAAAGCCCAAGAGTCCGCCAACCTCGGCCCACTGCCCGCTTATCAGCGCGAATTGAGTGGCACCCTGCTAGGCGTGCCGGCGGGTGCCGAAGTCGAATTGGCGTTGCTGGTGATCGATGACAAGGCCCGTCCGCAACAATTGCTCGCCAGCTCCAGCCTGATCGGCACCAATCAAGTGTTGCCGTTTCACCTGCGTTTCAACCCGGACTCGTTTCCGGTGGGTGCCCGCGTTGAACTGCGCGGCCGCGCCAGCCAGTCCGGCCAGCTGATTTTGCATCTGCCGTCGCAGATCATTACCCAGCCAACGACGCAAGCACTGGGTCAGCTGCAATTCGTCAAAGCGCCATGATTGCACCGTTCGACCTGCAACAGGCGTTGGGGCAATTACTCGGTGATGCGCAACTTGTGCCTGTCGCCCTGCCGGACTGCGAGCTGAAACTCTGGCTGATCGACGGCGACAATATGGACCGCGCCTTCAGCCCGGAAGAAACCCGGCGAATTCTGCACGAACCACCGTACTGGAGTTTCTGCTGGGCCAGCGGCCTGGCGGTTGCCCGTTATCTCGCCGAATTTCCGCAGTGGGTCAAAGGCAAACGCGTGCTGGATTTCGGCGCTGGCTCCGGGGTCGCGGGGATTGCCGCGGTCAAGGCTGGCGCGCTGGAAGTGGTGGCCTGTGACATGGACCCGCTGGCGATTGCGGCGTGTCGGGCGAATGCCGAACTCAATGACGTACAGCTCAACTACTCGACGGATTTTTTCGCCGAAGCGGACCGCTTCGATCTGATTCTGGTGGCCGATGTGCTCTACGACCGGGCGAACCTGCCGTTGCTCGATGAGTTTTTGAGCCGTGGCCAGCAGGCGCTGGTGGCGGATTCGCGGGTGAGGGACTTTCGTCATCCGCTGTATCAACGCATCGAAATGCTGGAGGCGATGACCCTGCCGGATCTGGCCGAGCCTGAAGAGTTTCGCTATGTAAGCCTCTACCACGCCACCCGGACATGATCGTTCCCACGCTCCGCGTGGGAATGCAGCCCTGGACGCTCCGCGTCCATTCGTACAGCGTGACGCAGAGCGTCACAGGAGGCATTCCCACGCGGAGCGTGGGAACGATCATTGCTCCGACTTCCGGCCGCCCACCACCAAGCCGTATAGTGGCCTTATTCACGCTTCCAAGAGATCCCCCATGAGTCAGGAAACGCCGTACATCTTCGACGCCACGACTGCCGATTTCGACCAGTCGGTGATCGAGAACTCCTTCCATAAACCGGTGCTGGTGGATTTCTGGGCCGAATGGTGTGCGCCCTGCAAAGTGCTGATGCCGATGCTGCAGACCATTGCCGAGAGCTATCAGGGCGAGTTGCTGCTGGCCAAGGTCAATTGCGATCTCGAACAGGACATCGTCGCCCGTTTCGGCATTCGCAGCCTGCCGACCGTGGTGCTGTTCAAGGACGGTCAACCGGTGGACGGTTTTGCCGGCGCGCAACCGGAATCGGCGGTGCGGGCAATGCTCGAGCCTCACGTTCAAATGCCACCACCGGCAGCGACCGACCCCATCGAGCAGGCTCAGGCCTTGTTCGACGACAGCCGTTTCGCCGACGCCGAAGCCGTGCTCAAAGTGCTGCTGGGCGAAGACAACACCAACGCTCGCGCACTGATTCTCTATGCCCGCTGCCTGACTGAACGTGGTGAGTTGGGCGAAGCGCAAACCGTGCTGGATGCGGTGAAAAGCGATGAGCACAAAGCAGCGCTGGCCGGCGCCAAGGCACAGATCCAGTTCCTCGGTCAGGCCAAGGACTTGCCGGATGCGGCGGACCTGAAAGCGCGCCTGGCGAAAAATCCGCAGGACGATGAGGCGGTGTATCAACTGGCGATCCAGCAGTTGGCCCGCCAGCAATACGACGCCGCGCTGGATGCGTTGCTCAAGCTGTTCATCCGCAACCGCAGCTACAGTGAAGGCTTGCCGCACAAGACCTTGCTGCAGGTGTTCGAATTGCTGGGCAATGATCATCCGTTGGTGACCACTTACCGCCGCAAGTTGTTTGCTGCGCTTTATTAAAAAATCAAAAGATCGCAGCCTCGTTGCACTCGACAGCTCCTACAGGAAAGCTAAATCCCATATAGGAGCTGTCGAGTGCAGCGAGGCTGCGATCTTTTGCGGTTTACTCGATCCAGCTATAGAGCGGCGTATCGCCGCCGCTTGTCACCTTCACATCGGCGCAGTGACGCAGGCGCACCAACAGGCGTTTGCCCGAGGCTGCGCTGCCGGTCAGTCCTTCCAGTTGATCAAGCAAGTCCGGCCCGCTCAATTGCCCGGCCTTGCGCAGCAGGTCTTTGGCGATCTGCCACAGCGCATCATCCTGATTCACCGGTTTGGCCGAAGCCGCAACGGCCTCAGGTTGGGTCACTTGCAGCTGCGCGCCGAGTCGCGCCCAGTCGCTGTCATCCATCTCCAGCGTCAAATCCACCGGCCAGTCGCCGATGCTTCCGCGAATTCGCAACATGAGTCTGCTCCTGCACATTTCTGACGTGCATGCTCCCATGTGACTTGCGCAACGCCAAGCAGACAGTCAAACTCCTCGCACTTACGTTATAAGATTACATAACAAATTATTCATTTTGCTTTCCGGAGACCCGTCATGCGCCGTCTGCTTCTCGCTTTGCCGTTTGCCCTGCTGCCGCTGGCCGTAGCCCACGCCGCGGATGAACATGACCATGAGCACGGCAGTCTCGGTGCGCACGAACATGGCGTCGGTCGCCTGAACGCGGCGCTGGATGGCCAGACTCTGGAACTGGAGCTGGAAAGCCCGGCGATGAACCTGGTCGGATTCGAACACGCCGCCACCACCGATGCCGATAAAGCCAAGGTCGCCGCCGTCCGTGCGCAGCTGGAAAAACCGCTGACGCTATTCAACCTGCCCAAAGCCGCCGGCTGCACAGTGGCGACTCAGGAACTGGAAAGCCCGCTGTTCGGTGACAAGCCAGATGCCGATCACGATGAAGACGCCAAGGACGAACACCACCACGACCACAGCGAAATCCACGCGCACTATCAATTCACCTGCGCGGCCCCGGGTGCTCTGAAAAACCTGGACCTGGCGAATATTTTCAACACGTTCCCGGCGACTAAGAAGATTCAGGTACAACTGATCAGCCCGAGCGGCCAGCAAGGGGTTGACGTGACCGCGAAGGCTGCTGCCCTCAAATTCTAAATCCACCGCAAATCCAATGTGGGAGCGGGCTTGCTCGCGAAGGGGCCGTCACATTCAACAGAGACGTTGACTGACATGACGCTTTCGCGAGCAAGCCCGCTCCCGCAAGGTTCACCACCAACCTGACCGGTTTCACATGACCCAAGCACTCATCGAACTGTCCGACCTGAGCTTCAGCTGGCCCGGTCACCCGCCGCTGCTGGATATCCCGGCGTTCCGCCTGGAGCCCGGTGAAACCCTGTTCCTCAAGGGCCCCAGCGGCAGTGGCAAAACCACCCTGCTCGGCCTGCTCGGCGGCGTGCAGAAGCCCGAACGCGGCAGCATTCGCCTGCTGGGCCAGGAACTGACTGAACTCGGTGCCGGCGCACGTGACCGTTTTCGCGTCGATCACACCGGCTACATCTTCCAGCAGTTCAACTTGCTGCCGTTTCTCTCGGTGCGCGAAAACGTCGAGTTGCCCTGCCACTTCTCCAGACTGCGTGCCGAACGGGCGAAACAGCGTCACGGCAGCGTCGATCAGGCCGCAGCCACCCTGCTCGCGCATTTGGGCCTGAAGGATGAAAGCCTGCTCAACCGCCGCGCCGATTCACTGTCCATCGGCCAACAGCAACGGGTCGCCGCTGCTCGCGCATTGATCGGTCAGCCGGAACTGGTGATTGCCGACGAACCGACCTCAGCCCTGGATTACGACGCGCGCGAAAACTTTATTCGCTTGCTGTTCGCCGAGTGTCGCGAAGCCGGATCGAGCCTGTTGTTTGTCAGCCATGACCAGAGCCTCGCGCCACTGTTCGATCGCCATTTGTCGCTGGCCGATCTCAATCGCGCCGCCACCCCGTCCGAGGTTTGAGATGTATTTGTTTCGTCTAGCCCTGGCCAGCCTGGCTAACCGCCGCTTCACCGCGATTCTTACCGCGTTCGCCATCGCCCTGTCGGTCTGCCTGTTGTTGGCCGTGGAACGGGTGCGCACCGAAGCCAAGGCCAGTTTCGCCAGCACCATCAGCGGCACTGACTTGATTGTCGGTGCACGGTCCGGTTCGGTGAACCTGCTGCTGTACTCGGTGTTTCGCATTGGCAACGCCACCAACAACATTCGTTGGGACAGCTTCGAGCACTTCGCCAACGACCCGAAAGTGAAATGGGCAATCCCGATGTCTCTCGGTGATTCCCATCGCGGTTATCGCGTGATGGGCACCACCGAGGCGTACTTCGAGCATTACCAGTACGGCCATCAACAGTACCTGGAACTGGCCGACGGCCGCGCCTTCGCCACCGATCCGTTCGAGGTGGTGCTCGGGGCCGAAGTGGCGGATGCGTTGCACTACAAGCTCGGCGACAAACTGGTGCTGTCCCACGGTGTGGCAGCGATCAGCCTGGTCAAGCACGACGACAAGCCATTCACCGTGGTCGGCATTCTCAAACGCACCGGCACCCCGGTGGATCGCACGCTGCACATCAGCCTCGGTGGCATGGAAGCCATTCACATCGACTGGCACAACGGTGTGCCCGCGCGCGGCAACGGTCGGATCAGTGCTGATCAGGCGCGCAACATGGACCTGACGCCGCAAGCGATCACCGCGTTCATGCTCGGCCTCAACAACAAGATTTCCACCTTCGCCGTGCAGCGTGAAATCAACGAATTTCGCGGCGAACCGATGCTGGCGATCCTGCCGGGCGTGGCGCTGCAAGAACTCTGGAGCCTGATGAGCACGGCGGAAAAAGCCTTGTTCGTGGTCTCGCTGTTCGTGGTGCTGACCGGGCTGATCGGAATGCTCACGGCGATTCTCACGAGCCTTAATGAACGTCGCCGCGAGATGGCGATTCTGCGTTCGGTGGGCGCGCGGCCGTGGCACATCGCAACCTTGCTGGTGCTCGAAGCCTTTGCCCTGGCGCTGTCAGGAGTGATTGCCGGCGTGGCGCTGCTGTACGTGTGCATCGCTGCGGCGCAGGGGTATGTGCAGGCCAATTATGGTTTGTATTTGCCGCTGGCCTGGCCCAGCGAATATGAATGGACGCTGCTCGGTGGCATCCTGATCGCCGCGCTGCTGATGGGCAGCGTGCCGGCCTGGCGCGCGTATCGCCAATCTCTGGCCGATGGCCTGTCGATCCGACTATGAGGACGTTAACGATGCCCCGCGCCTTGCTTACGCTGTTGATGCTGGTCGCCCTGCCGCTGTGGGCGGCCGAGCCGAAAGAACTGACCTGGTCGGAAATGATTCCACCGGACGCCATGCCGGAAGTGCCGAACATGACGCCGCTGCACGACCTGTCGCAGATGGGCAATGCGCTGGCCGCTGAATCGGCGCCGGCCGCCAAACAAGACATGCCCAACGCGCCAGTGGTGAAGAGCCTTGATGGTCAGAACATTCGCTTGCCGGGCTACATCGTGCCGCTGGAAGTGAGTGAGGAAGGTCGCACCACGGAGTTCCTGCTCGTGCCGTATTTCGGCGCCTGCATCCATGTGCCGCCACCGCCGTCGAATCAGATCGTGCATGTGAAAAGCGCCGTCGGCGTGAAGCTCGATGAGCTGTATCAGCCGTACTGGATCGAGGGTGCGTTGCAGGTCAAGGCGTCCACCAGCGAGTTGGCCGATGCGGGGTATCAGATGGAGGCTGACAAGATTTTTGTGTATGAGCTGCCGGAGTGAATCCGGTCGCTCTGTATTGCCCACTAGATAGCCTTCGCGAGCTAGCTCGCTCCCACGGGGATTAGGCGATCCCTGTGGGAGCGGGCTTGCTCGCGAAGTGGCAATCTGCCGCACCACAAAAAACGGACCATCACTGTTTCATTGAGCTGCATCAAAAGACCGGATCAGACGCCTCCGTACCATTGGACATCGAATATTTTTAACGTCCTTTGGAGCCCTCCATGCACAAGTCCAAGCTCTGCGCGTCGCTACTTGCCCTCGCGCTCGCAGCCCCGCTCGCCTACGCCCACGAAGCAGGCGACATCATCGTTCGTGCCGGTGCAATCACCGTCAACCCCAAAGCCGACAGCTCCAGCGTCAAGGTCGATCAAGGCCCGTTGGCCGGCACCAATCTGGGTGGCAAGGCCACCATGAACAGCGACACGCAACTGGGCTTGAACTTCGCTTACATGATCGACAGCCACTGGGGAATCGAGCTGCTGGCGGCTTCGCCATTCGAGCATGACGTGAAGCTCAAAGGCACCGCCCTGGGCGCAGCCAACGGCAAACTCGGCACCCTCAAACACCTGCCGCCGACCTTGAGCGTGGTGTACTACCCGCTGGCTGCGAAGTCCCCGTTCCAGCCGTATGTCGGTGCGGGTATCAACTACACCTGGATCTACGACGAACACGTCAGCAGCGAAGCCCAGGCCAACGGCTTCAGCAATTTCAAGGCGGATAACTCCTGGGGCATGGCGTTTCAGGTCGGTGCTGACTACATGATCACCGACAACATCATGCTCAACGCCCAGGTGCGCTACATCGACATCGACACCACGGCGACCGTGGAAAACGACGCCGTGGCTCCGGGCACTCGGGCCAAGGTCGACGTGGATGTCGACCCGTTCATCTACATGGTCGGCTTGGGTTACAAGTTCTGACAACCTGACTGGAGCTGATCGTTTCCACGCTCTGCGTGGGAATGCAGCCAGAGACGCTCTGCGTCTCGAGAGCTGACGCGGAGCGTCCATTGAGGCATTCCCACGCAGAGCGTGGGAACGATCATCAAACCTTAGCGCCCCAACAACCGCGCCAGCCCGACACTCATCGGTGTCTGCTCCGGGTAGGTAAAGCGTTCCAGCAATCGCTGGTTGTTCGCCCGCGAATGGCGGATATCGCCGGAGCGCGCCGGACCGTAGGTCACCGGCGGCAATTCACCGACCACCGCCGCCAGCGCTTCAAGCATCTGCTTGAGCGAGGTCGCCTGGTTCCAGCCGACATTCACTGCACCGACTTCGACCTGCGGTTTCTCGATGGCTTGCACCAGCAGGTCGACCAGATCCTCGACGTACACGAAATCACGAGTCTGCTCGCCATCGCCGAACACGGTGATCGGCAGGCCTTTCTGCGCACGCTCGCTGAAAATACTGATCACGCCGGAATACGGCGAAGACGGGTCCTGACGCGGACCGAAAATATTGAAAAAGCGGAATATCACCGGTTCGAGGCCATGCTCGCGGCGGTAGAAATCGAAGTAATACTCGCCGGCCAATTTGTCCGAAGCGTAGGGCGTCAGAGGCGCCTTGGGTGTGTCTTCGTCGATTGACTGACCTTCGCCATTGTTGCCGTAGACCGCTGCGCTGGACGCGTACAACACCCGTTTGACACTAGTCTGGCGCATGGCTTCGCAGACATTCAGCGTGCCGATGAAATTGCTCTGGTGCGTTTTCACCGGATCATCCACCGAAGCCTGCACCGATGCCACCGCAGCCAAGTGCGCCACCGCGCTGCAACCGGCCATGGCCTGAGCCACCAGCGCGGCATTGGCGACATCGCCCACGATCAGCTCGACCTTCGGATTGTCCAGCGGCAGGTTGCTGCGTTTGCCCGTGGACAAGTCATCGAGAATACGGACCGAATGTCCCTTGGCAAGCAAGGCATCGGTCAGGTGCGAGCCAATGAATCCGGCGCCGCCGGTGATCAGAACAGGGCCGTCAGCCATGGCGATAGAACCTATCCAGTAAACCCGGGAGCGCTGCGCGCCAGGCGCGAGGCTTGATCCCGAACGTGTGCAGAATTTTCTTGCAGGCCAGCACCGCGTGTTGCGGCTCTTCGGCGGCATCCGGGCGCGCGGCGTGAGCCTGAGCCGTCGGTGCTTCGATGGCCAGCGGGTGCAGGCTGCGCGCTTCGGTCAGGATGGCCTGTCCCAATGCCAGCGGCGTCGTCGCCTCATGTCCGGCGTAATGATAGGTGCCCCATAACGGCGCCGCGCAATCGAGTTGCTTGAGCACCGAAATGATCACCCGCGCCGCGTCGTCGACCGGTGTCGGGTTACCCCGGCGGTCATCGGCCATGAGCAATTCTTCCGGCAATTCCGCACGGGCGAGGAATCGGCCGAGGGTGCCTTCGGGGCTGTCATCGAGCAGCCAGCCGAATCGCAGCAGCACGTGTTGCGGGCAAGTGGCGCGCACGCTTTGTTCGATCCGCCACAGCGCCTGCCCCCGCTGACCCAAGGGAACCGGTTCGTCTTTTTCGCTGTAAGCAGTCGCCCGGGAGCCGTCGAACACGCGATAGCTCGAAGGTTGCAGCAGCACGATGTTGTGGTGCTGGCACAGTTCGGCCAGACGTTCGATCGCGCGCTCCTGCCCGGCCAGACGCTGCTCGCTGACCGTCTCCGCCTGGAACCAGTCGAAATAGTAGGCGAGGTTGATCAGCGCGTCTGGACGGGTGTCGTCGAGCAGCTGCGTCAGGCTCGCGGCGTCCCAGCCGTCTTGCGGTGGGCGGGGGGCGAGGAAGCCGATGTCTTCCTCTGCACCGAGGCGAATCAGCGCCTGCCCAAGGGCATTTCCGCCGCCCAGTAACATAAGGCGCATTCGCATAGAGTCAGCAGGCCCAGTCTGATTGGAACAAATGGTTTATCGACACCACCCGCAGGCAATGCCATCGATAGTTACCGGAATCGTTGCATTTTGCGGGTTTAGTGCGCAACCGTCATCCGTAAAGTGTAGATCCGCTGGATTTGCGGTGCCTGTGATGGCCTCATCGCGAGCAAGCCCGCTCCCACATTGGTCTAGGGCGCACACAAATCCCCTTTGGGAGCGGGCTTGCTCGCGAAGAGGCCCTGGAGATCGGCGAAGGTCTTGAGTGGTACTTGCATCTTCCCCACCTCGCCCGCATAAATTACCCCATGAATCTGCCTATCCCTCCAGACGCTGCAATGGCTGGCTTTCACCCCGCCGTCAGCGCCTGGTTCCGCAGTACCTTTCCGACGGTCACCGCCGCCCAGGGCCGGGCGTGGCCGATCATTCGCCAGCACCGCTCGACGCTGATCGCCGCGCCCACCGGCTCCGGCAAAACCCTCACCGCGTTTCTCGCCGTTATCGATGATCTGGTTCACCGCGGCCTGGAAAGCGAAGACGGATTGCCCGATCAAACCCTGGTGGTCTACGTCTCGCCGCTCAAAGCCCTGTCCAACGACATTCAGATCAACCTGCAAAACCCGCTGGCAGGGATCACCGAGCAATTGCGGGTGATGGGCCTGCCCGAACTGCAGATCAACACCGCCGTGCGCACCGGCGACACCCCGCAAAAAGACCGCTCGGCGATGCGCAAAACCGCACCGCACATTCTGGTGACCACTCCAGAATCCCTTTACGTGCTGCTCGGCTCCGATTCCGGCCGCAAGATGCTCGGCACCACGCGCACGGTGATCGTCGATGAAATCCACGCCATCGCCGCCAGCAAGCGCGGCAGCCATCTGGCCCTGAGCCTCGAACGCTTGCAGGCCTTGTGTGCAGAACCGTTGATGCGCATCGGCCTGTCGGCCACGCAAAAACCCATCGAAGCGGTCTCGCGCTTTCTCGTTGGCCGTGATCGCGAGTGCGAAATCATCGACATCGGCCATGCCCGTCCACGGGACCTGGGCATCGAAGTGCCGCCCGTGCCTCTGTCGGCGGTGATGGCCAATGATGTCTGGGAACTGGTGTACGACCGCCTCGCCGTCCTGGCCCGCGAACACCGCACCACCCTGATTTTCGTCAACACCCGGCGCCTGGCCGAACGCTTGAGCCGGCACTTGAGCGAGCGCCTGGGCAAAGACGCCGTCGCCGCGCACCACGGCAGCCTGGCCAAGGAATTTCGCCTGGACGCCGAGCAACGGCTCAAGCGCGGCGACTTGCAAGTGCTGATCGCCACGGCCTCGCTAGAGCTGGGGATCGACATTGGCGACGTCGACCTGGTGTGCCAGATCGCTTCGCCGCGCTCGATCGCCGGGTTTCTGCAACGGGTCGGCCGTTCCGGGCACCAGGTCGGCGGCACGCCCAAGGGCCGGTTGTTTGCCACCACCCGCGATGATTTGATCGAATGCGCCGCCCTGCTCGACTGCGTGCGCCGTGGTGAACTCGACACCTTGCAGATTCCCAAGGCGCCGCTGGATGTCCTGGCCCAGCAAATCATCGCCGAGGTGAGTTGCCAGGAATGGCAGGAGCAAGCGCTGCTGGAGATGTTACGCAAGGCTTCGCCCTACGCCGAGCTCGACGAAAAACATTACCAGGCGCTGCTGCAGATGCTCGCCGAGGGCTACAACGGTCGCCAGGGTTTGCGTAGCGCTTATCTGCATCGCGATGCGCTGACCCGAACCCTGCGCGGTCGCCGGGGCGCCAAACTGACGGCCGTGACCAGTGGCGGGACCATTCCCGACAACGCTGATTACAGCGTGTTGCTGGAGCCACAAGGCCTGAACATCGGCAGCGTCAACGAAGACTTTGCCGTGGAAAGCATCGCCGGAGATGTCTTCCAGCTGGGCAATACCTCGTATCGAATCCTGCGCGTCGAAACCGGCAAGGTCCGGGTCGAGGATGCTCAGGGTCAGCCGCCGACCATTCCGTTCTGGCTCGGTGAAGCGCCGGGGCGCAGCGCGGAACTGTCGTTTGCCGTGGCACGCCTGCAAGCGCAACTCGACGAATTGCTCGGCGCCACGCCGGGTGATTTGCAGCCCGCCATCGACTGGCTGACCGACACCCTCGGCCTGAACCTCGCCAGTGCCGAACAACTGGTGGATTACCTGGCCCGTGCGCGCCTGACCCTCGGCGCGCTGCCCTCGCAAGACACGCTGCTGATGGAGCGTTTTTTCGACGAGTCCGGCGGCACGCAACTGATCATCCACACGCCGTTTGGCAGTCGCATCAACCGCGCCTGGGGCCTGGCCCTGCGCAAGCGTTTTTGCCGCACCTTCAACTTCGAACTGCAAGCCGCCGCCAGTGAAGACGCCATCGTGTTGTCGCTATCCACCAGCCACAGTTTCGAGCTCGATGATGTCTGGCGCTACCTGCACAGCAACACCGCCGAACACCTGCTGATTCAAGCGGTGCTGGATGCGCCACTGTTCGGTGTGCGTTGGCGCTGGAACGCCGGGGTCGCACTGGCGCTGCCACGCTATACCGGCGGGCGTAAAGTCGCGCCGCAGATTCAGCGCATGAAGAGTGAAGACCTGGTCGCCAGCGTGTTCCCCGATCAGATTGCCTGCGTGGAGAACCTCGCCGGCGAACGTGAAATCCCCGAGCATCCACTGATCGAACAAACCCTCGACGATTGCCTGCACGAGGCCATGGACAGCGAAGGTTGGCTCGCATTATTACGGCGCATGGAGCGTGGCGAGGTGCGGCTGATCAGCCGCGATTTGCCGGCGCCCTCGCCACTGGCGGCAGAAATCCTCAGCGCCCGCCCCTACACCTTTCTCGACGATGCGCCGCTGGAAGAACGCCGCACTCAAGCGGTGCTCAACCGGCGCTGGACCGACCCTCAGTCCACTGACGACCTCGGTGCGCTGGATGGCGAAGCGATCCAGGCCGTACGCGACGAAGCCTGGCCAACGCCCACCAGCGTCGATGAAATGCATGAAGCGTTGATGAGCCTGGCGTGCATCAGCGAGGTTGAGGCGCAGGGCAATGCGCATTGGCACGAATGGCTGAATGCACTTGCACACAGTGGACGCGCCAGCCGTTTGCAGATCAACGCCGGGCAATCGCTATGGCTGGCGCTGGAACGACTGACTTGCCTGCGCGCGATTTATCCACAAGCCGATTTGCTGCCACCGATTGAGGCGTTGCCGGGGTTCGATGAAGCCTGGGAGCCGGATGAAGCGGTGCTGGAAGTGATCCGTGCGCGACTCAGCGCCTTTGGTCCGCTGCCGCTGGAAGCAATTGCCGAACCGTTGGGGCTGCTCACGTCGCAAGTCACCCAAGCGCTCGCGCACCTGGAGCGCGAAGGTTATGTACTGCGTGGCCAATTCACACCGGGAGCCGCTGGGGAAGAATGGTGCGAACGGCATCTGCTGGCACGGATTCACCGCTACACGGTCAAGCGACTGCGGCGGGAAATCGAGCCGGTGGCGCTGCAGGATTTCATGCGGTTTCTGTTCGACTGGCAGCACCTGTCCGCCGCCACCCAAGGCCAGGGCAACGCGGTGTTGCCCGCCATCGTCGCGCAGTTCGAAGGCTACCCCGCTGCCGCATCCGCCTGGGACAGCGACATCCTGCCGACGCGGATCAAAGGCTATTCGGCGAGTTGGCTGGATGACCTGTGCCGCAGCGGCAAACTGGTCTGGACGCGCCTGACCGCGCGCAACAAGGCCGCCAGCACGGCGCTGCGCAGCACCCCGATTGTGTTGCTGCCGCGCAGCCAGGTCGGGCTCTGGAGCAGCCTGACCGAGCAGACGCCGATCAGCGAACTCTCGCCCAAAACGCAAAAAGTCCATGAGGCGCTGAGCCAGCACGGCGCGCTGTTTTTCGATGAGCTGATTCACGAAGCGCGCCTGCTGCGCGCGGAACTGGAAATAGCCTTGCAGGAACTGGTCGGCGCCGGGCTGGTGAATGCCGACAGCTTCGCCGGCCTGCGGGCGCTGATTACCCCGGCCAGCAAACGGCAGAATCGCAGCAGCCGGCGCGGACGCGGGGCGTTTGTCGGGGGGATGGACGATGCCGGTCGCTGGGCCTTGTTGCGTCGCGGACCAACGCCGCCGGTTGTGGATAACAAACGTCCTTCCGCTACGCCGAGCGACACGGTGGAACATATCGCCATGACCTTGCTGCGCCGCTACGGCGTAGTGTTCTGGCGTTTGCTTGAGCGTGAAGCGGACTGGCTGCCGAGCTGGCGGGAATTGCTGCGCACGTTCCATCGGCTGGAAGCTCGCGGCGAGATTCGGGGTGGGCGATTCGTCAGTGGTTTGGCCGGTGAACAATTTGCGTTGCCAGAGGCAATTCCCCTGCTGCGTGAAGTGCGTCGACGGCCGCAGGACGGAAGTTTGATCGCGGTGTGCGGAGTTGATCCACTGAACCTTGCCGGGACGTTATTGCCCGGCGCCAAGGTGCCGGCGTTGGCGAGCAATCGATTGGTGTATCGCGACGGGTTGCCGGCGGCTGCGGAGATTGCCGGCAAGCAGGTGTTCTGGCTCGAGCTGGATCAGCAATCGACTGCCGAGCTTCACAACAAGCTGATCCGGCATTGATGGTGTCCGGGCGGGCCTCTTCGCGAGCAAGCCCGCTCCCACATTGGATTTGTGTAACGCCGCAGATCCCCTGTGGGAGTGAGCCTGCTCGCGATGAGGCCATCAGCAACAACTCAAATCACTGGGGACGCGGCTGATCCGGCAACAACACCGGTGAATTCTCCGCAACAGACCCACCCTCTTCGTCCATCACCCGATGTGGCATCAAAACCTGCTGTGGATAAGTCTGCGCGAAATGCACCCACGGGCTGTTATCCACAAGCTTTTTCAAACGCTGGTTAAACGCCCGACTCACTGCATATTGCCCACCGGACACCGTGCGGAATTGCGCGGTCAGGACCACGCCGTTGAGGTCCATCTTGTCGACGCCGAAGACATCGAGCGGCCCTTGCAGGTTGTACTTGAGAAAGTCGTCATCACGGATCGAATCCCCCGCCTCGCGGATCAACTCGATGGCCTTGTCGACATCAGTGTCATAGGTGAACTGCACCGAGAAAAACGCATACGCGAACTGCCGCGATTGGTTGGTCACGGCCTTGATCTGCCCGAACGGCACCGAGTGCACAAAGCCCTTGCCGTCGCGCAAGCGCAAGGTGCGAATGGTCAGGCCTTCGACGGTGCCGGCGTGGCCGGAGTCGAGCACGACCCAGTCGCCAATCGACAGGGTGTCTTCGATGATGATGAACAGCCCGGTGATCACGTCCTGCACCAATTGCTGCGAGCCGAAACCAATCGCCAGGCCGACAACCCCGGCACCGGCCAGCAACGGCGCGACGTTGATCCCAAGGTTGGCCATGGTGGTGATCGCGCAGATCACCACCAGGATGATTTTGATCGCATTGCGCAGCAGCGGCAGGATGGTTTTGACTCGCGTACTCGGCTGCGTCGTACGTTTGTTGACTGGCGGTTTCAGCGCTTCCTGGATCGCCGTGTCGAGTACCACCCACAGCAACCAGGTCACAAGAAAGATCAGACCCATGCTGCTCAATGAATCACTGATCGCCCGGCCCACCGAGTTTTGCTCGGCGAACTTGAACAGCGAAATGCCCCAGATTCGCCCGAGGATTTCGATGAAGGCCACGGCCATGACGATCCGCAGCAACGCGTGCAGCAAACTGAGGAAACGCTCCTTGTAAGCGCTGCTGTGCTGGATCGCTTCGACCTGACGGGACTTGAACATGTGCTGGAAAATCGTGCTGAGAAACACCGTGGCGATCAGCAGAATGGTAGTAAACAGTGCACAACGCAGGGCCTTCTGATTGTCATCGCCGACGCCAATCAGGTTGATCGCCGAGACCATGACCATCAGCAGGATCGGCCAGTACCAGAGCCCGGAAAAGATCCGCAGGGATTCTTGCAGCGAAGGTTGTTTGAGGCGTTGAGCCAGAGGCCGGTTGCGAATCAGATGCGCCACCGGACGCCTTAGACGAATCACCAATAGCCCGAAGATGATCGAGACGAAAAAGCCGGTGAGCACGGCAGCGCTGCTGGTGATGTTGCCGCCCAGTTGACGGGCGATTTGCGGGCTGGTCAACGCATCGCTGAGCGCCGCGAGGAAGCCGATCAGGAACAACGGCTTGGGACAATAATCGCGGATGATCCGCACCGCTGTGCGTTTGTGGCCCGTGTTGAACATGACGATCACACACAGCAACATCGAGGTCGAAAAAATGCCGCTGCTGGTGGCGTAGGCGAAACATAACGCCAGCGCACGGCCCACCGAGGCGGGCAGGAAATGGCTGACATAGAGGGTCAACGGCAGGCAGATCACGGCCGGTAACGTGTAAGGCATCACATAATTGAGCAGGTCCTGGCTGCGTTGGCGGGTACGCAACCAACGGCCCTGGTTCAGGCGCTTGGCCAGGATGCCACCGAGCACGGTGAGCAAGGCAAAGCTGCCAAGCCAGACCCCGGACAACATCATGAAGTCGCCGATCACGCTCCAGCCAGAACGGCTCGAGGGTCGATTGACCAGTTTGTCGACCTCATTAGCGGCTCGATCGGCCCGCAGGCGCCAGGCATCGACGAGGTTTTCGTTGAGGTCGAGCTTTTCCTGGACATCGTCGATGCTGGAGCTGATGGCTCCGAGCAGGCCGCCCTGGACCAACGGTTCAGGCGCTGCCGGCTCCTCGGTAGAAGCGGCGGCGGGAACACCCGGCAGCGTCACGGCTTCCAGCTCGTTGCTGCCAAGGAACAGCAACGCCCCCAGTAGTATTGCGGTCTTGAACTTGAGCAAAACGGGGAGCTCCTCCGAAAGGGTCTGTAAGGAACTGATCGGTAAATGCCGGGCAAGTTCGGTTTAACGCCCGATATAACAAACACCGCAGTTCCCTGTGGGAGCGGGCTTGCTCGCGAAAGCGGCAGCAAATCCAGCATCGATGTGCCTGAACCACCACTTTCGCGAGCAAGCCCGCTCCCACAGGGTTTTGTGGTGTTTTGTCGATATTTGACATAAGCGCAAATATCAAATGCCCGTCCCTGTATTTTTCCGCACAACCCAAACCCCGACACTGCGCTCCATCAATCAAACCCACCGGAGTTGCAGTCATGCCCATTGCCTTGCTCGCGCTGACCCTCAGCGCCTTCGCCATCGGGACGACCGAGTTCGTCATCGTTGGCCTGTTACCCACCATTGGCGCCGACCTCGGCGTCAGCCTGCCGTCCGCCGGCCTGCTGGTCAGCCTTTACGCCCTGGGCGTTGCCGTCGGCGCCCCGGTGCTGACCGCCCTCACCGGCAAAGTCCCGCGCAAATTGCTGCTGTTGTCGCTGATGGTGCTGTTCACCCTCGGCAACCTGCTGGCGTGGAAAGCGCCGAGCTACGAATCGCTGGTCATTGCGCGGATCGTCACCGGCCTGGCCCACGGAGTGTTTTTCTCGATTGGCTCGACCATCGCCACCAGTCTGGTGCCGAAAGAAAAAGCCGCCAGCGCGATCGCCATCATGTTCACCGGCCTGACGGTGGCGCTGGTCACCGGCGTGCCGCTGGGGACCTTCATCGGCCAGCATTTCGGCTGGCGTGAAACCTTCCTCGCCGTGTCCGCATTGGGTGTGATCGCCTTTATCGGCAGCCTGCTCTACGTGCCGAAAAACATCGCCCACAGCAAACCCGCTTCGCTGTTGCAGCAATTGCAGGTGCTCAAGCAACCGCGCCTGCTGCTGGTGTACGCCATGACCGCGATCGGTTACGGCGGCTCGTTCATTGCCTTCACGTTCCTGGCGCCGATTCTTCAGGACATTTCCGGTTTCAGCGCCAGCACCGTCAGCCTGGTGTTGCTGGTCTACGGCGTGTCAGTGGCGGTAGGCAATATCTGGGGCGGCAAACTGGCGGACAAACGCGGTCCGATCAGCGCGCTGAAAATCATCTTCGCCTTGCTGGCGGCCGTGTTGTTCGTGCTGACCTTTACCGCTGGCAATCCCTGGCTGGCGCTGGCCACGGTGCTGGTCTGGGGTGCCGTCGCGTTCGGTAACGTGCCGGGGCTGCAAGTGTATGTGGTGCGCCAGGCCGAGCATCACACCCCGCACGCGGTCGACGTGGCTTCGGGGCTGAACATCGCCGCGTTCAACCTCGGCATTGCCGGTGGTGCGTGGGGCGGTGGTCTGATCGTGGCTCACATGGGCCTGATTCACACGGCCTGGATCGGTGGTCTGGTGGTGTTGGTGGCGCTGGCGCTGACGGCCTGGAGTGGTCGCCTGGATCGTCTCGGCCCGGTGTATGCCGAGGGATCAACCCGCGTCGTCACCAGCCACTGATAATCCCTGTGGGAGCGGGCTTGCTCGCGAATGCGGTCTATCAGCCGACATCAATGCTGAATGACACACCGCTTTCGCGAGCAAGCTCGCTCCCACAGTTGATTGTGGTGTTCGGCAAAGTACAAGCCATCCGTAAACCCGTCGAAACTTTCTCGACTGCCCAGAAGTCATCAAAAGACAGCGGGGCAGCCCAAAGACCATTTGACGGAGGCGACATGGCGGCGATTCATATCGGTATTTCAGGCTGGCGCTACACACCTTGGCGAGGTGGTTTCTACCCAAAGGGGCTGACCCAGAAGCGTGAATTGCAATTTGCGTCCCGGGCGGTCAACAGCATTGAAATCAATGGATCGTTTTACGCCCTGCAACGGCCAGAACGTTATACCCAGTGGTACGCCGAAACCCCGGCCGATTTCGTCTTCAGCGTCAAAGCACCACGCTTCATCACCCACATCAAACGTCTGCGCGACATTCATAAGCCGCTGGCGAATTTTTTTGCTTCCGGGATCCTGGAGCTGAAAGAAAAACTCGGCCCAATACTCTGGCAGTTTCCACCCAATTTCAAATTCGATGCCGAGCTGTTCGAAAGTTTTTTGAAGCAATTACCCCAGGACACACAACAGGCTGCCGCCCTCGCCCGCCAGCACGATTCGCACCTGCACGGTCACGCCAGCATGAAGGCTTACAAGAAAAAGCCGTTACGCCACGCCGTTGAAATCAGGAACGAAACCTTTGTCGATCCGGCGTTCGTGCGCCTGCTCAAGCGCTACAACGTTGCCTTGGTCATCGCCGACACCGCCGGTAAATGGCCGTACCGCGAAGACCTCACCAGTGATTTCGTTTACCTGCGCCTGCACGGAGCCGAAGAGCTCTACGCCAGCGGTTACACCCCTGAGGCGCTGGAGCGTTGGGGTGAACGAATCGAGGCCTGGAACCACGGGCAGCAACCAGCGGATCCACAGCTGATCGCGCCAAAGCAAAAACCCAAGGCGCGCAAGTCCCGCGAAGTGTTCTGCTATTTCGACAACGACATCAAGGTCCGCGCGCCCTTCGATGCGCGGCGCTTGCTTGAGCATTTCCACCTCGATCAAGGCCTCGCCACCGCCCCCGGTGAACCGGTTGCCGAAGGAGTGCTGCCATGAACATTTCCGAGCCGCTGGGCCATGCCGATAATCAGCCGGAAATCCTCAGCGCCGTGCGGCGATTTACCGTGCTGACTGTCAACACGCACAAGGGTTTTACTGCACTCAACCGGCGTTTCATCCTGCCCGAATTGCGCGAAGCGGTGCGCAGCGTTTCAGCCGATGTGGTGTTTTTGCAGGAAGTGCATGGCACCCACGAGCATCATCCGCAGCGCTACAGCAACTGGCCGACAAAGCCTCAGTACGAATTCCTCGCCGACACGTTGTGGCCGCAGTTTGCCTATGGCCGCAACGCGGTCTACCCGGAGGGCGATCACGGTAATGCGCTGCTGTCGAAATTCCAGATCGTGCGTCACGACAACCTCGACGTGTCCATCAGCGGCCATGAAAACCGTGGTCTCCTGCATTGCGTATTGCGCCTGCCCGGCGACGGGCCTGAGGTGCATGCGATTTGCGTCCACCTGGGGCTACGCGAAACCCACCGAACGGCACAACTCAAATTGCTGGAACAACGCCTCGAAGAGCTTCCGGCCGACGCGCCGGTGATTGTCGCCGGCGACTTCAACGATTGGCGCCAGCGTGCCGACGCGCTGCTCAAGCCCTCTGGTCTGCGAGAGGTTTTCGCCGAGCACCACGGCAAACCGGCGCGCAGTTTTCCGGCGCGGCTGCCAACGCTACGTCTGGACCGCATCTATGTGCGCAACCTCAAGGCCAGCCGCCCGCAAGTCCTGACAGCGCGCCCCTGGTCACACCTTTCCGACCACGCACCGCTATCGGTGGAGATCGAGTTATGAGCAGCGCGCCAATAGAGCCAGCCACCATTGAACACGTACCCAGCACCCCGCCGGTGCGTGAGCCCGGCGTGGTTGACGTTGAATACGGCTGGCAGGGCAACAACCTGGTGCAACTGCTGGAGAACGGCGAAGCGTATTTCCCCCGGGTATTCGAGGCCATGCGCCAGGCCAAGAGCGAAATCCTCCTGGAAACCTTCATTGTGTTCGAGGACAAGGTCGGCAAAGAGCTGCAGCAAGTGTTGATCGACGCAGCTCAACGCGGGGTGCGGGTTACTGCCAGTCTTGACGGCTTCGGCTCTGGCGAGTTGAGCACCGAGTATCTGGCGGCGTTGAGCCAGGCCGGTGTGCACCTGCAAATATTCGATCCGGCACCCAAACGCCTGGGCATTCGCACTAATTGGTTCCGCCGCCTGCACCGCAAGATTGTGGTGGTGGACGGCACAATTGCGTTCATCGGCGGGATCAACTTTTCCGCCGACCACCTGGCCGACTTCGGTCCCGAGGCGAAACAGGATTACTCCGTTGAAGTGCAAGGCCCGGCGGTGACCGATATTCATCATTTCGCCCTGATGCAGAGTGGCCGCCCGGGGCGCGCCAAATACTGGTGGCAGCGGCGCCGTCAACGACGCTCGGAACTGGCGTTCAGCGAGCACGACGGCCAGGTCAGGCTGGTGTACCGCGACAATGGTGACCATCGAACCGACATCGAAGAGGTTTATCGCCTGGCGTTGCGTAGCGCCCAGCGCCGCGTGGTGATCGCCAACGCCTACTTCTTTCCGGGTTATCGCCTGCTGCGCGAGATCCGCAACGCCGCGCGCCGTGGTGTTGATGTGCGGCTGATCCTGCAAGGCCAGCCGGATTTGTTGGTGGCCAAACTCGCCGCGCGCATGACCTACGACTATCTGCTCAAATCCGGCGTGCAGATTCACGAATATTGCGAGCGACCGCTGCACGGCAAGGTTGCGCTGGTTGACGAAGACTGGAGCACGGTCGGCTCCAGCAACCTCGACCCGTTGAGCCTGTCGATGAACCTTGAGGCCAACGTGTTGATCCGCGATCGCGCCTTCAACCGCGAACTGTTCGAACGCCTCGATATCCTGAGCAAACACCACTGCAAAGCCATGTCACCGGACAAGGCGCCGCGTGGACGGGTCTGGCATATGACCGTCGGCTTTCTGGTGTTTCACTTTTTGCGCCACTTCCCCGCGTGGGCCGGTTGGCTGCCAGCGCATAAGCCGCGCTTGAAGCGTTTTACCCATTCAGGGAGCGAAACGCCATGAGCCGCGCTGAAGCCTCCTCGACCAGCCACGCCACCGCGCCAGGGAAATCACGTCTAAGCCGCTGGAAAAAGCCGCTGACGATGCTGTTTTTCCTGGCGCTGATTGTGCTGTTCACAATGCTCGCCCAGCGCATCGAATGGAACGAAGTGTTCGACACCCTGGCCGATTTCAAGGTGCGCACACTGATCATCGCGTCCGGCCTGACACTGGTGAGTTTTCTGGTCTACGCCTGCTTCGACCTGATCGGCCGCACCTACATCCGCCAGGACCTGACCTGGAAGCAGATCCTGCCGGTGGGCATTATCAGCTACGCCTTCAACCTCAACCTGAGCGCATGGGTCGGCGGCATTGCCATGCGTTATCGGCTGTATTCACGGCTCGGCGTGAGCAAAGGCAACATCGCGAAAATCCTCGGGTTGAGTCTGGCGACGAACTGGTTCGGCTACATGGTGATTGCCGGCGCAGTGTTCAGCAGCGGGCTGGTTCGAATGCCGCCTGGCTGGAAGCTGAGCAGCGACGCGTTGCAGGGTGTGGACGTGTTGTTGCTGCTGGTGAGCGCGGGGTATCTGGCGGCGTGCCGGTTTTCCAAGCGTCGGGAATGGGCAATACGCGGGGTGGAAATCAACCTGCCGTCGCTGCGCATGGCGATGCTGCAACTGGCACTCGGGGCGCTGAACTGGTCGTTGATGGCTGCGGTGATTTTCACGCTGCTGCCGAGCAAGCTCGACTATCCGTTAGTCCTGGGGGTGTTGTTGATCAGCGCGATTGCCGGGGTGATCACGCACATTCCTGCAGGGCTCGGGGTGCTGGAGGCGGTGTTTGTGGCGTTGCTGCAACACGAGGCTTCGCGGGGAAGTCTGGTGGCGGGATTGCTGGCGTATCGGGCGATTTACTTTATTTTGCCGCTGTTGATTACGTTGGTGATGTACCTGGTTGTGGAGGCCAAGGCGAAGTCGTTGCGGATCTCGAAAAAACCAAAGTGACAGGGTGTTTGTGAGGACGCCATCGCGGGCAAGCCCGCTCCCACAATGGATCGTATTCTCCTGAAGTACCCGTTCAAATGTGGGAGCGGGCTTGCCCGCGATGGCGTACTCACAAGCACTGCAAATCTCAGCTGGACTGAATAATGCTCAACCGCTCACCCACCACCATCTCGGTAATCCAGTCCACCAGAATCGAGGTGTACGCCTGTTGCGACACCGGCTCGCTCAACGCGTGATCCGCGCCATCGATGATTCGGTGGGTCAGCGAATGCGTCTGCTGACACGCGGCGCGGTAGCTCATGATGGTTGCGTGAGGCACATAGTCGTCCGCCTCCGATTCGACCAGCAGCACATCGCCGGTGAATTGCGAGCAGGCGTGCAGCGCGCGGTTGCTGTCGGCGCGCACCAGCGTGTTGCGGTAATCGCGCAAGTCAGCCTTGTCCAGATCACGTTTGGGCGTGTGCCAGTGATCGTCGCGATACAGCGCCGGCACCCGCAGCGCCAGCCAGCGCACAGGTCGCAGCGACGTCAGGATCGACGCCAGATAACCGCCATAACTGGTGCCGACCACCGCGATGGCGGACGTGTCGAGCGCCGGATGGGCCAGTAGGCGATCGTACGCCGCCAGCAGGTCTCGCAGGTTGTCTTCACGCGTCACCCGGGTCAGCGGAATGCCGGTGCCGCCCGTGTGACCGCGCAGGTCGAACGTCAGGCATACGCAGCCCAGACCGGCGATGCCTTTGGCCCGCTCCAGGTCCCGCTCCTGACTGCCGCCCCAACCATGGACGAACAACACACCGGGGACTTTCGATTTGGGGCTCAGAAACGTCCCGCTCATTTGTTCATCGTCGATGTCGATCTGAATGGTTTCACTTCTAGCCGTCATAGGATTTAACCGTCACGTACTTGAGAAGAAAGTCGGTGTTTTCCGCAGGGCCGCGATACACCTCGATGGCGTCCGCCGGCAGCGGTTGATCGATATAGGTTTCCACCGAAGAGACGTGGATCGCACGCATCCCCGGGTCGTTGATGAAGCTCTGCAGCGCGGCCACTTCAGCGCTGCTGGCACCGCCCATGCGCCAGGATTGTTCCAGCACGCCGCTGCGTTGTTTGCCGGCATTGTCCAGGCCTTGGGCAATGTCGTAATTGCGCCGCGAGGCAAAGAAACCGGGATAGGCTTCGTTCGCGGCGCGGTCAAACACTTGGGCCTGGCGGATAGCCAGTCGCACATCCTCTGGTAGAGGCAGCGCCAGCAGATCGTCGTAATCGCCTTGAACCACCAGCAGGTTGGACCCTCCATAAACCTGCTCGCCCTGACCGTCTTCGGTCAAGTATTGATCACCGCAATAAGTCAGCACCTTGTCGCCGATAAAACTCTGGCCGACGCTGTGGGTGACCACGTTGTCGAGGTCCTGCTCAAGCACCACGCCCTGGGTGAACAGCTCATAGGCATCGGGACGAGCCAGCACGGCATCGAACTGGTCAAGGCGTTTGATCACTTCCTGGCCACGTCCGGCGCAGGCATGAACCGGCTTGACGCGGATGGGACCGCTGTCGAGCAATTGCTTCGCCGCCGGGCGTGCGTCGTCGAGAGCAAACACGCTCAGCCCATCGAGCACCACGCTGCGTACGCGCTCGCAAAACTGCGATGACCAGCCTTGCGGGGCGTGGGCATTCTTGTTGAGCAGGCCGTGGCTGATGGCTTTGGTGCAGATGAAATCATGGTCGACGTAACCGCCCCACAAATCCTCCGGCCCCTTGACGCCCAGTTGCCGGGCTACCGCAACGCCCACCAGGGTCTGGGTTGGCAACAGGTAAAGGTCTTGACCTTTATGAAGCTCTGGATCGTAGCTGCCGCCGTACTTGAGCCCCAGGATTTGCGCCAGCCAGCGGGCCAGGGCGCGATTGGTCTCGACTTCATGCTGGGGCGCTTCGGGGCGGACTGAATGGGCCACCACCAGCTTCTTGCGGTTTGTTGGGGTCATGCGTCCCCCTTCAATCTGCGTTCGATGAATGTAGTTTGAAGGGTGCAGAGATCAGGCCAAGGGGCGATGGATGGAAACGATTTTGAAATCAGTCAGTTGCGAAAACACTGATAGCACCAGGCCTGCTTTATTCTGCACGACGGAGGCTCTAACTCCTGCATTTTGCACGACAGACACAGATCCACTGTGGGAGCGGGCTTGCTCGCGAAGGCGGTGTATCAATTTGCATCAATGTCGACTGATAGACCGCATTCGCGAGCAAGCCCGCTCCCACAACTTATCCGGTGTCGATGCAGGCTACCGCGCGATGGAGGCAGTCGGCGTAACCCCAAATCGAGCCCGGTAATCGCTCGGCGCCAGCCCGGTAATTTTCTTGAAGGTCGCACGAAACGCACCGGGGTCCTGATACCCCACTGTCCAGGCAATGTGATCGATGGTGCCGTTGCTGAACTCAAGCATCTCCCGCGCCTTGCCCACCCGCAGATGCTGGCAGTATTCGGTGGGTTTGAGCCCGGTCGCCGAACGGAAACGCCGAAGGAAAGTGCGCTCCTCCAGCCCCGCCCGTTCCGCCATCGCCGTCAGCGAAACATCGGTAGCCCCGGTGCTTTGCAGCCAATGCTGAACCTTGAGAATCGAGGCATCGCCATGGCTCAGGATCGGTGAAAAATTGCTGCCACATTCACTGGCGCTGTCGCTGTGTTCCACCACCAGAAAACGCGCAGTGCCGGTGGCGATGCTCGGGCCGAGCAGGCGGTCAACCAGACGCAGACCCAACTCCGACCAGGCCATCAACCCGGCGGTGGTGATCAGGTCGCCGTCATCGACGATGGGGGTGTCGGCCTTGAGTTTGATCGCCGGGTAACGTTCGGCGAAAGACTTGGCCGAGGTCCAATGAGTGGTCGCGCTGCGGCCATCGAGCAGGCCGCTTTCGGCCAGCAGGATCGAGCCAACACAGACGCCGCCCAGGGTTGCCCCGCCAGCATGTTGCTGATGAAGCCAATGAATCAGCGCCTGCGATACCTGGCCTTTGGAAAATCCGCCAATCGACGGCGGAATCAACACTGCCACCAAGGCGTTGTCGGGCCCCGGATGGCTGTCGTACACCCGCGCAGGGGGCTGATCGCCCTCGACCTGCCAATGGCTGACCCGCAACAGTGGCAACTGCGCCGTCTGATGCTCGGCAGCAATCCGGTTCGCCACCCCGAACAAATCTGTCAGCCCATGCACCGCCGCCATCTGCGCACCGGGGTACATCAACACGCCCAGTTCGACGATTGCCCTTTGTGCATCCATTGTCAGTTTTACCCCTTCTATTGTCGGTGCGGCCAATCCCGGGACGGCCTGCCAGCCCCGATACTCCATTCCACACCAACGTACACGCCGAGGAAACAGTCATGGCCAAGCAAGCACTCATCCTAGTCGATATCCAAAACGACTACTTCCCCCAAGGCAAGTGGCCGCTGGTCGGAGCCGACGCCGCCGCGGACAACGCCGTCCGCTTGCTCAAAGCCTTTCGCGAAGCCGGTGATTCGGTGGTGTACATCCGCCACGAATTCACCTCCAGCGAGGCGCCATTTTTTACCCCGGGCTCCGAAGGCGCGAAGCTGCATCCCAAGATTCTCAACCGCGCCGATGAGCCGGTGGTGCTCAAGCACTTCGTCAACTCGTTCCGCGAAACCGAGCTCAAATCGATCCTTGACGAGCAAGGCATCAAGGAACTGGTGATCGTTGGCAGCATGAGCCACATGTGCGTCGACGGCATTACCCGCGCCGCTGCCGACTTCGGCTACACCGTCACCGTGATCCATGACGCCTGTGCCTCGCGTGATCTGGAATTCAACGGCATCACCGTGCCAGCCGCCCAGGTTCACGCCGCCTTCATGTCGGCCCTCGGATTCGCTTACGCCAACGTGATTTCCACTGACGAATTCCTGGCGGCCAGCCACTAACGCCTCAACTGTTTGATCGAATTCCGAAATGAACCCGCCGCGCTGGAGCGCCGCGGGTCTTTTTTTGCCAAGAAAAAAGTGAGACAAAAAATCTCACGCGTGAGCTATTGAGAGCGACAGAATTTGCCTGTAGTGTTTCTCACGCGTGAGATTTTCACAACGGAGTCACCAGTATGAAAAGTCGCTCTCCATCAGGTCCGCCTGCCGAGCCTGTAACCGATTCAGCGAGCCAGAAGGGAGAGCGCTCGAAACCGTCCGCGAAAAAGCCATCGAGTTTCTATATGAAGCAGATGCGCGCGGGCCTGGCGGGTGCCGGTTATGTGAAACACGAGACTTGGGTGCTTCCCGAAAACCGAAGCCTGCTCAAGCAGATGGAGAAACAGCTACGCCAACCGATTCTGGCTGGCTCATTCATGTCGGAGAATTACATGAGCGCAGGTACTAACTGGAACATCGATCGTCTGTTCAGCGCCCTTCAGGCACTGGACGAAGTGGTTTCTAACGACATCACGCTTTCTCTGGTTCAAGGCTCCGAGTCCAGCATCAAGCTGGAAATGAACGATTTCGGTGGCCTGCCGATTTACATCGCGGTGGTGGGCGAGCAGATCATCGTCGACACGGTTCTGGTAGACGTCGAGTCGATCAAGGATGTGCCGGCTTTCAACGATGCCGTACTGCGCAGTCGCGAACTGTTCCCGCTGTCCTCGATCGGTATCGAGTCGATGCCGAACGGCCAGATCGTCTACAACATGTTCGGCGCACTGAGCTCCGATTCCAGCCTGACCAACGTCGTGACCGAGGTCAAAACCCTGGTCGACAATGTGCAACGCGCCAGCGAAGCCTTTGAACGTTTTTTCCATTAATTTTTCAGGAATAGGGATTATCCAATGACTCAGTCCATCTGGAGCAAATTGTTCACCGCGCTGCGCGGCGGTGCCAATGAAGTCGGCGAATCGATCGTCGACCAACAGGCCCTGCGTATCCTCGACCAGGAAATTCGTGATGCTGACAGCGCCCTGGCCAACGCCAAGCGTGAGCTGGTCACCATCATGGCCAAGCACAAACTGTCGGCTGATCGCGTGAGCGAATACAACGCCAAGATCAAGGACCTGGAATCCAAGGCCCTGGCCGCCATCCAGGCCAACCGTGAAGACCTGGCGATGGAAGTGGCTGAAGCCATTTCGACTTTGACCAACGAACTGGACGTCGAGCAAAAGCAGGCCACCGAGTTCGGTGGATACGCGGACAACATGCGCAAAGACATCACCAAGGCCGAAAACCGCATCAAGAGCCTGCGCCAGCAAGTGGACATGGCCAAGGCACGTGAAAGCGTACAAAAGGCCCAGGTCAGCGCGTCCATCGCCAGTGGCGGCGCCAACGGCAAGCTGGAAACCGCCGTCGGTACACTGAACCGTCTGCAAGCCAAGCAGCAGCAACGTGCCGCTGAACTGCAAGCTCAGGACGAACTGGCGGATGCGTCGACTGGTACTGACCTGGAGCGCAAATTGCGCGAAGCCGGCATCACACCGGATTCGGGCAGCGCCAATGCGATCCTGGAACGCCTGAAGCAGAAGTCGGCCGAGTAACTTTACCGGACGCATAACCTGTGGGAGCGAGCTTGCTCGCGATTGCGGTTTGCCAGTCGACATTAATGCTGACAGACACATCGCCATCGCGAGCAAGCTCGCGCCCACATGGATCGGTGCTGATTCATTGCCCTTCTTTTTTACGTCGAGGTCAAGGATGGATGCCCTGAAGGGTTTCAAGACAATCGCCGGCGTGGCAATTTTCATGGTCGCGCTGCAGGTGCTCAACGCCATGACCGGCTACAGCCTTTTGTCATTTGGCCTGGTCCCGAGAACGCTCTTCGGGCTGCCCGGCATCCTCACCTCGCCTTTTCTCCACGCCTCATTTGCGCACCTGAGCGCCAACCTGATCCCTTTTTTAATTCTGGGCACGCTCGTAATTATCGAAGGGCTCAACCGGTTTCTGGCGGTCAGCGCCATCATCATTGTGCTGGGCGGCTCGCTGGTCTGGCTGTTCGGTTTCAAAGGCGTGCACATCGGCGCCAGCGGCTGGGTGTTCGGGCTGTGGGCTTACCTTCTGGCGCGTGCCTGGTTCCAGAGAAGCTGGGGCAACCTGGTGACGGCCAGCGTCGTGGCGCTGCTCTATGGCGGTTTGATTTTTGGCTTCCTGCCTCGCCAAGGGGTTTCCTTCGAAGGTCACCTCTTTGGCGCATTCGCCGGGTTTATTGCAGCCAAGGTACTTTTTTCTGCGCCGCGCAGCAGGTTTAATGCGGCCCGTTAACCGCTATCAGGCTTTCAGATGCCATGGCGATAACGTCGCCAGGAATCAGTACCCACGGAGTCAGGGACAAAATGTCGATTTTCCTTTTATTGCGCTTGTACGCCTCGTCCCAATTCCACCGATTCGGCTGGGCAGGCCTGGTGCAAACCCCATCAGACGATCTGACTCCGGCCACCGTGCTGGCGGTCAATCCACTGAGCCCGTTCGGGCACGTCCTCGCCCACTTCAATGACAGTGAAATCGCCTCCACTCGCCTCAAGGAAATCTCCAATGGGATGGTTTAAACAATTGATGGGGCTTGAGGCCCCGAACGCGAATACCGATTCGAAATGGACGGCCAGCGAAACCGCGTCACCCGCCAACGGCCCGTTGGGACTGGCCTTGGGCAAGGGCGTGATGTTCGACACGTCCCTGAGATTGTTGCTCGACGGCAACACCACGGTGACCATCCCGGGCTCCCAGCAGATCTGGAGCAACGGCACCATCGACCTCGGGCAGTCGACCTGGCTGTCGCGCTATTACATGAACGACGAAGACTACTGGCTGCAGGTGCACACCACCGGCGACATCGCCGGGCAGGTCGAGTCGGTGATCCTGTTCAATTACCTCAGCTACATCACCATCAGCAGTGAAGCGGAACTGCGTCGGCTGGCCGGCCCGCAAAGCCTGATCGGGCTGCCGACCTACACCCACAACGGCGTGGAATACACCCGCGAATGGGGCACCGAGAATGGCCAGACAGAGCTGGTGGCACTGAGCGAACAACTGAAAAACCCGGACGAGTCCTACAGCATCGAGCACCGATCGATGCTGTACGCCCGCGAAACCGGCCTGACCGATCGCCGGGAATTCCTGCTGTTTTCCGTTGAAGAAGACGCTGAAGGCACCATCAGCTTGAGCACGTCCTTGGGCATCTCGCTGTACACAACCGACCTGAACACGTTCTAAAAAGGAACAAGTCCATGCTAGAAGCGCTCTCCATCTCCCTGAACAAAGCCGCCGTATTCGGGTTTGTTTCCTACCTGCTCGGCGCCGCCGTGTTGTTCGCCCTGTTCCAGTTCATCTACACCCGCATCACTCCGCACAAGGAGTTCGAGCTGATCCGTTCGGGCAACGTGGCCGCCGCTATCGCCTTGGGCGGTGCAATCGTCGGCTTCGCCATTCCGGCCAGCAACGTGATTGCCTACTCCATCAGCATTCTGGACTTCGCTGTCTGGGCGGTGATTGCAGCCCTCGTTCAATTGCTGGCATTCCTGGTGACCAGCCTGGTGCTCAAAGGCACCTCTGAACGCATCAGGAAAGGTGAAATCGCGGCCGGCATCTACGTCGCAGCAGTGGCCATCAGCGTCGGCATGCTCAACGCCGCCTGCATGACCCCTACCCAGAACTGATTGCGCAACGGAGATCCCGATGAAACGAAGCAAGTACGTTCAGCTCTCGCTGGCCGCATCGGTCGCCATGGCGATATCCGGTTGCGGGCCGACAGAAAAAACCTACGCGGTGCAGAAGAAGTACAACTTCCAGTCCGTGCAGCAGTGCGCTGATGAAAAATTGCCGGTGGATGTCTGCTCCGACGCCTACATGACCGCCATGGCCGAGCATCGCCGTATTGCGCCGGTGTACGACAACCAGGCCGATTGTAATGCCGACTTTGTCGCCGACTGGTGCCAGCAGGATTCCGCTGGCAAGTTCATCCCCAAGCTGGGCGGTTTCGAACTGACCGCCGACGGCCAGGTCACGCAATCCCAGGTCGACGCGGCCAAGGCTCAATTACCCGCCTCGGAAACGGCGAACACGGGTGGCTCGGGTTTCTCCACCAGCAGCCTGCTGACCGGCCTGCTGATCGGCAACATGCTGAGCAGCAACCGCAACAGCTACTACTCCGAGCCGGTGTACCGTTATCGCGATGATCGCGGTAATTACGGTTCCTCAACGCTCAACCAGCGGATTTCCAAAGGCTCGACGTTTACCAGGTCCAATCAGGCCAGGTACGGCAGCAGCAACTACGCCGACTCGGTCCGTTCCTCCACCAGCAAGCCGGTTTCCGTTGCTTCGTCCACCTCCCGTGGTGGCTTTGGCAGCAAGGCCAGCGCACGCAGCGGCTGGGGCGGCGGCGGGTCGAGCAGTTAAGGAACCGGACCATGAAGAGAATCCTCTGCGCAGAGCGTCATGACTGGAAACAGACGGCCGAGAGTCTCGGCTTTCTGTTCCATACCATCGACAACGAACCCTATTGGGACGAGAGCGCGTATTACCAGTTCACGCTCAAGCAAATCGAGAACGATCTCGAAGACCCGACCACCGAGATCCACGAGATGTGCATGGACCTGGTGGCCCGGGTGGTGCAGAGCGAGCAATTGCTGGAGCGCCTGAGCATTCCCGCGCCGTACTTCGACCTGATTCGCACCTCTTGGCTCGAAGGCCACCCGCATCTGTACGGGCGCATGGATTTTTCCTACAACGGCAACGGCCCGGCGAAGTTGCTGGAACTCAACTACGACACGCCGACCAGCTTGTATGAGGCCGCAGCGTTTCAATGGGGCTGGCTGGAACAGTGCATCGAGCGCGGTTTGCTGCCCAAGCATGCCGACCAGTTCAACAGCATCGACACCAAACTGCATCAGGCTTTCGCCCAACTGCAGCTCAAACAGCCTTTCTATTTCGCCTCGATGAAAGACTCGGTCGAAGACAAAGGCACCACCGATTACTTGCGCCTGATCGCGGAAAAGGTGGGCATCGAATCACGCCACATCGACATCGAAGACATCGGCCTGACGAGCGACGGTCGTTTCGTCGACCTCGAAGATCGCTGGATCCCGCATCTGTTCAAGCTGCACGCCTGGGAATTCATCTTCCACGAGCCTTTCGGCGCAGCCATCGCCCAGAGCGACACGCAGTTTTTCGAGCCGGCCTGGAAATCCATCATTTCCAACAAAGGCATCCTGCCGCTGCTGTGGGAATTCAACAAAGGTCACCCGAACCTGCTGGCGGCGCACCTGGATACCGAGCCGAACAAAGCGGTGCCCAAAGGCTGGGTGCGTAAACCGTTCTTCTCCCGGGAAGGCGCCAACATCGAACTGCAAACAGCCGAAGGTCTGATCGTAAAAGAGGACGGCCCCTACACCGACGCGCCGTTTATCCTTCAGGAGTTCGCTCCGCTGCCGCAGTTTGGTGACAGCTTTACCTTGATCGGTGCCTGGGTGATCGGGGATCAGGCGGCCGGCATCGGCGTGCGCGAGGACAATAGTTTGATTACCAAGGATTCAAGCCGGTTCTTGCCGCATCTGATACTCGACTGATCCATCCTGCGCCCATAAAAAAGACCGGGAACGGACAGATAGTCAGACGCCCACAAGACTTATGGCTGAAATGCCGGATAATGGCGGCCATTCGTTTAGCCGTTATTCTGGTAATCCCCCATGGAAATCAAGGTCAACTTTCTCGACAACCTTCGACTTGAAGCCAGGTTCGACGACTTCACGGTGGTGGCCGACCAACCTATCCGCTACAAGGGCGATGGCTCGGCACCGGGACCGTTCGACTACTTCCTGGCGTCGTCGGCGTTGTGCGCGGCGTATTTTGTGAAGTTGTATTGCAGCACGCGCAATATCCCCACGGACAACATCCGCCTGTCGCAGAACAATATTGTTGACCCGGAAAACCGCTACAACCAGATTTTCAAGATCCAGGTCGAGTTGCCGGCGGACATCTCCGACAAGGATCGCCAGGGCATCCTGCGTTCCATCGACCGTTGCACCGTGAAAAAAGTGGTGCAGGCCGGGCCTGAGTTTGTGATCGAAGAAGTGGAAAACCTCGACGCCGATGCCCAGGCGTTGCTGATGCCTGCTTCTAACTCAACTTCCGAGGCGGGCACTTACATTGCCGGCAAGGATCTGCCGCTGGAGCAAACCATCGCCAACATGTCGGCCATTCTGGCGGACCTGGGCATGAAGATCGAAATCGCTTCGTGGCGCAATATCGTGCCCAACGTATGGTCACTGCATATCCGCGACGCGCACTCGCCGATGTGCTTTACCAACGGCAAGGGTGCAACCAAGGAAGGCGCGTTGGCGTCGGCGTTGGGCGAGTTTATCGAGCGACTCAACTGCAACTTCTTCTACAACGACCAGTTCTGGGGCGAGGACATCGCCAACGCAGCGTTTGTGCACTACCCGGACGAACGCTGGTTCAAGCCTGGCCGTAAAGACGCGCTGCCGACCGAAATCCTCGACGAGTACTGCCTGAAGATTTACAACCGCGACGGCGAGCTGCGTGGCTCCCATCTGATCGACACCAACTCGGGCAATGAAGAGCGCGGCATCTGCTCGCTGCCATTCGTGCGCCAGTCGGACGGCGAGGTGGTGTATTTCCCGTCCAACCTGATTGAAAACCTTTTCCTGAGCAACGGCATGAGTGCCGGCAATACCTTGGCCGAAGCCCAGGTGCAGTGCCTGTCGGAAATCTTCGAGCGCGCGGTAAAACGCGAAATCATCGAAGGTGAATTCGCCCTGCCGGATGTGCCGGCCAGCGTGCTGGCGAAGTACCCGGGAATACTGGCCGGCATTCAGGCGCTGGAAGAGCAAGGTTTCCCGGTGTTAGTGAAGGATGCGTCTCTGGGCGGTGAATTCCCGGTGATGTGCGTCACGCTGATGAACCCGCGTACCGGCGGTGTGTTCGCCTCCTTCGGCGCGCACCCGAGCCTGGAAGTGGCATTGGAACGCAGCCTGACCGAGTTGCTTCAGGGCCGCAGTTTCGAAGGCCTCAACGATTTGCCGCAGCCAACGTTCGAAGGTCATGCGGTGACCGAGCCGAACAACTTCGTCGAGCACTTTATCGACTCCAGCGGCGTGGTGTCGTGGCGCTTCTTCAGCTCAAAGTCGGATTACGAATTCGTGGAGTGGGATTTCTCCGGCCAGGGTGAAAACTCGAATGCCGAGGAAGCCGCGACCTTGTTCGGCATTCTCAAAGGCATGGGCAAAGAAGCGTACATGGCCGTCTACGAGCATATCGGCGCCACGGCGTGCCGAATCCTGGTACCGGACTATTCGGAAATCTATCCCGCGGACGATCTGATCTGGGATAACACCAACAAAGCGCTGTTCTTCCGCGCCGACATCCTCAACCTGCATCGCCTGGACGAAGAAGAGCTGCAGGCGCTGGTTGAGCGTCTGGTGGAAAGTGAGCTGGACGACTACACCGACATCACCTCCTTGATCGGCATCGAATTTGACGACAATACCGCCTGGGGTCAGCTGACGATCCTGGAGTTGAAGCTGCTGATTTATCTCGCCTTGCAGCAATTCGAAGAAGCGAAAGAGGCGGTAGAACAGTTCCTGCAGTACAACGACAACACCGTTGAGCGCGGCTTGTTCTATCAGGCGATCAATGCCGTGCTGGAGATGAAGCTGGACGAAGACCTGGAACTGGAAGACTACGAAGCCAACTTCCGCCGGATGTTTGGCAACGAGCGGATGGATGCAGCGATCGGCTCGGTAGATGGCACCGTGCGGTTCCATGGCTTGACGCCGACCAGCATGAAACTGGAGGGGCTCGACAGGCATTTGCGCTTGATCGAGAGCTACAAAAAACTGCATACCGCACGGACCAACGTAACGACGTTATCCCGTTAACGGCGCCCACAAAAAAAGCGAAGCCAGATGGCTTCGTTTTTTTTTACTGACTGGGATCGCTGCTTTTTAGAACGGAATATCGTCATCAAAGCTGTCGAAATCCGGAGCCGGTTGCGGCGCTGCCTGCTGTGGAGGCGGAGCCTGACGCGACTGTTGCGGTGCCGATTGCTGCGGACGCGGAGCCTGCTGGCGTGGGGCCGGAGCGGACTGCTGGTAGTTATTGCCCCCGCCTTGTTGGTCGCCCTGCTGTGGACGGCCGCCCAGCAGCTGCATGGTGCCTTGCATGTCGACCACGATTTCTGTGGTGTAACGCTTGATACCGTCTTTTTCCCACTCGCGGGTCTGCAGCTTGCCTTCGATGTACACCTGCGAACCTTTACGCAGGTATTCGCCGGCGATCTCGGCCACTTTGCCGAACATCGAAACACGGTGCCATTCGGTCTTCTCGACCTTCTGACCGGTTTGCTTGTCGGTCCACTGTTCGCTCGTCGCCAGACTCAGGTTGGTCACGGCATTACCGTTAGGCAAGTAGCGAACTTCGGGATCCTGGCCGCAAGTGCCGACCAATATGACTTTGTTAACCCCACGGGCCATAACGTTCTCCTAGGCTACGCACGCTGCCTCGGCCGGGTTGTTCACCAGGCGCTCAAGGGTCGTGCGATCCAATAGTTCTGTGTCCAATTTGATGTAAATCGCCGCCTCATCAGCAACGATCACCGCATCTGTTACCCCTACGACGGCCTTCAAGCGCTCAACCAGACCCGCTTCGCGGATCGCCTCGGGCGACAACGGCAAGCGCAGGCTCGTGACATAAGGTGGTTCGCGCATGGTAACAGCAAAGGCCAGCCAGAGGGCAGCCAGGCCGGCGCATCCGAGGAACACAACCGACAGACCGCCATGCTGGAACAGCCAGCCGCCGAGGATCCCGCCCAACGCCGAACCGAGGAACTGACTGGTGGAATAAACCCCCATCGCCGTGCCTTTGCCGCCTGCTGGTGAAACCTTGCTGATCAGCGATGGCAATGAAGCTTCCAGCAGATTGAACGCGGTGAAGAACACCACCGTACCAATCACCAGAGCTCGCAGGCTGTCGCCGAACTGCCAGAAGAATAGCTCAGTGAGCATCAGCGTCAGCACCGCGCCCAATAAAACTCGTTTCATTTTGCGTTTCTTCTCGCCGTAGATGATGAACGGGATCATGGCGAAGAAAGAGATCAACAGCGCAGTAAGGTAGACCCACCAGTGCTGCTCTTTAGGCAGCCCGGCTTTTTCGACCAGCGCCAAAGGCAGTGCAACGAAGCTCGACATCAACATCGCGTGCAACACAAAAATACCCAGGTCCAGACGCAACAGGTCCGGATGCTTGAGCGTCGGTATCAGCGCCTGGCGCGCGACGCCGGATTCGCGGTGCTGCAACGGCCCGGTCGAACGCGGCACCATGAACATCACGATCACGATGCCGAACAGGGCCATGCCGCCGGTGGCGAGGAACAGGCCGGAAAGGCCGAACGCACGGGTCAGCAACGGTCCTACAACCATGGCGACAGCAAACGACAGACCAATCGTCATGCCGATCATGGCCATGGCTTTGGTCCGATGCTGTTCCCGGGTCAGGTCAGACAGCAGCGCCATCACGGCGGCGGAAATCGCCCCGGCGCCTTGCAGGATTCGTCCGGCGATCACGCCCCAGATCGAATCGGCATTGGCCGCCAGCACGCTGCCCAAGGCAAAGACGATCAAGCCCAGGTAAATCACTGGACGTCGTCCGATGCGATCGGAAATGAAGCCGAAAGGAATCTGGAAAATCGCCTGGGTCAGGCCGTAAGCGCCAATCGCCAGCCCGATGAGGGCCGGGGTCGCGCCTGCCAGATCCATCCCATAGGTCGCCAATACCGGCAACACCATGAACATGCCAAGCATACGGAAGGCGAACACCAGGGCCAGACCGCTTGCTGCGCGGGTCTCACTGCCACTCATGCGTTCGCTGTGGGGATCGTGCATGGAAAAACCTCATGTGAACCGGCGGCGATTCTACCAGTCCCATCGATTGACAGGGTATATCGCGACGCTTTGACGCGCTCTGCTGACAGACTCTTCATGTAAGACATCAACCCGCTCGTTTGATAGTGTGCATCCATCCAGTATTTGGCCGTATACTCCTACGTTTTCGACGCCCGCCAAGCGAGGCCACTTTGGACAAGATCCTGATTCGTGGGGCCCGAACCCACAACCTGAAGAACATCGACCTGACCCTGCCACGGGACAAACTGATCGTCATCACCGGCCTGTCCGGATCCGGCAAATCGTCCCTGGCGTTCGACACGCTGTATGCCGAAGGCCAACGCCGCTACGTCGAATCGCTGTCGGCCTATGCCCGGCAGTTTTTGTCGATGATGGAAAAGCCTGACGTCGACACCATCGAAGGTCTGTCGCCAGCCATTTCCATCGAACAGAAATCGACCTCGCACAACCCGCGTTCGACGGTCGGCACCATCACCGAAATCTACGACTACCTGCGCCTGCTTTACGCTCGCGTGGGTATTCCGCGCTGCCCGGACCATGACATTCCACTGGAAGCGCAGACCGTCAGTCAGATGGTCGACCTGGTCCTCGCCCAACCGGAGGGCAGCAAACTCATGCTGCTGGCCCCGGTGATTCGCGAGCGCAAAGGCGAACACCTTTCGGTCTTCGAAGAACTGCGCGCCCAGGGTTTTGTGCGCGCGCGAGTCAACGGACGGCTTTGCGAACTCGACGAGCTGCCCAAGCTGGACAAACAGAAGAAGCACTCGATCGATGTCGTGGTCGACCGCTTCAAGGTTCGCGCCGATCTGCAACAGCGTCTGGCCGAGTCGTTCGAGACCGCCTTGAAGCTGGCGGATGGCATTGCCCTGGTTGCGCCAATGGACGACGAGCCTGGCGAAGAGATCATCTTCTCCGCGCGCTTCGCTTGCCCGATCTGCGGTCATGCCATCAGCGAGCTGGAACCCAAGCTGTTCTCCTTCAACAACCCGGCCGGCGCCTGCCCGACATGCGATGGCCTGGGCGTGAAGCAGTTCTTCGACATCAAGCGACTGGTGAATGGCGAGTTGACGCTGGCCGAAGGGGCGATTCGCGGCTGGGACAGGCGTAACGTCTATTACTTCCAGATGCTCGGCTCGCTGGCCTCGCACTACAAGTTCAGCCTGGAGGTGCCGTTCAACGATCTGTCGGCCGATCAGCAGAAATCCATCCTGCACGGCAGCGGTTCGCAGAACGTCGACTTCAAGTACCTGAACGACCGTGGCGATATCGTCAAACGCTCGCACCCGTTCGAAGGCATCGTGCCGAATCTGGAACGCCGCTACCGCGAAACCGAGTCGGCATCGGTGCGTGAAGAGCTGGCCAAGTTCCTCAGCACCCAGCCTTGCCCGGATTGCCGCGGGACTCGTCTGCGTCGCGAAGCGCGACACGTATGGGTGGGTGAGAAGACGCTTCCAGCGGTGACGAATCTGCCGATTGGCGACGCCTGTGAATACTTTGGCGTACTGAAACTCACGGGCCGTCGCGGCGAAATTGCCGACAAGATTCTCAAGGAAATCCGCGAGCGCCTGCAGTTTCTGGTCAACGTCGGCCTGGATTATCTGTCCCTGGATCGCAGCGCGGATACGTTGTCTGGCGGTGAAGCCCAGCGGATTCGCCTGGCCAGCCAGATTGGCGCTGGCCTTGTGGGCGTCCTGTACATCCTCGACGAACCGTCCATCGGTCTGCACCAACGAGACAATGATCGATTGCTGGGAACGCTCAAGCACCTGCGCGACATCGGCAATACGGTGATTGTGGTCGAGCACGATGAAGATGCCATTCGCCTGGCGGACTATGTCGTCGATATTGGTCCGGGTGCGGGCGTCCACGGTGGGCACATCGTCGCCGAAGGCACCCCGGCCGAGGTCATGGCTCACCCCGACTCCTTGACCGGCAAGTATTTGTCGGGCCGGGTCAAGATCGCCGTTCCGGCCAAGCGCACACCGCGTAACAAGAAGCTGTCGCTGTCCCTCAAGGGCGCTCGCGGCAACAACTTGCGCAATGTCGACCTGGACATTCCGATTGGTCTGTTGACCTGTGTGACCGGCGTGTCCGGCTCGGGCAAGTCGACACTGATCAACAACACGCTGTTCCCCTTGAGCGCTACCGCACTCAACGGCGCAACGACACTTGAGGCCGCTGCTCACGACAGCATCAAAGGTCTGGAGCACCTGGATAAGGTGGTCGACATCGACCAGAGCCCGATCGGGCGCACGCCGCGCTCCAACCCGGCGACCTATACCGGTCTGTTCACGCCGATCCGCGAATTGTTTGCGGGTGTGCCGGAGTCCCGTTCGCGCGGTTATGGCCCGGGACGCTTCTCCTTCAACGTGAAGGGTGGACGTTGCGAGGCGTGTCAGGGCGACGGTCTGATCAAGGTCGAGATGCACTTCCTGCCGGACATCTATGTCCCGTGCGACGTCTGCAAGAGCAAGCGCTACAACCGCGAAACCCTTGAGATCAAGTACAAGGGCAAGAGCATCCACGAAACCCTCGAGATGACCATCGAGGAAGCCCGGGTGTTCTTCGATGCAGTTCCGGCGCTGGCGCGCAAGCTTCAGACGTTGATGGATGTCGGTCTGTCGTACATCAAGCTGGGACAATCGGCGACCACGTTGTCAGGCGGTGAAGCCCAGCGGGTGAAGCTGTCCCGGGAACTGTCCAAGCGAGATACCGGCAAGACGCTGTACATCCTCGACGAGCCAACCACTGGCCTGCACTTCGCGGATATTCAGCAACTGCTCGACGTATTGCATCGTTTGCGCGACCACGGCAACACGGTGGTGGTGATCGAGCATAACCTCGATGTCATCAAGACTGCCGACTGGCTGGTCGACCTGGGGCCGGAAGGCGGCTCCAAGGGCGGACAGATCATTGCGGTCGGGACACCGGAAGAAGTGTCCGAGATGAAGCAGTCTCACACCGGTTTCTACCTCAAGCCGCTGCTGGCTCGCGACAAAGCCTGAATCCGGCCCATGAAAAAGCCCCTGTCACTTCATCAGTGACAGGGGCTTTTTTGTAGCCGGTGCAATCAGGTGTGCGATTGCAGGTAGTTCTCAAGACCGATCAGCTTGATCAGACCCAACTGCTTCTCGAGCCAGTAGGTGTGATCTTCTTCGGTGTCGTTCAGCTGAATACGCAGCATCTCGCGGCTAACGTAGTCTTTGTGCAATTCGCAAAGCTCAATCCCTTTGCACAGGGCGGCGCGGACTTTGTATTCCAGTCGCAAGTCGGCGGCAAGCATGTCCGGCACGGTGGTGCCGACATCGAGGTCATCCGGACGCATGCGCGGCGTGCCTTCAAGCATCAGAATACGGCGCATCAGGGCATCGGCATGCCCTGCTTCTTCTTCCATCTCGTGGTTGATTCGTTCGTAGAGCTTGGTGAATCCCCAGTCCTCATACATCCGCGAGTGAACGAAATATTGATCACGCGCGGCCAGTTCG
Organism: Pseudomonas sp. DR48; assembly: GCF_019823085.1. NCBI lineage: Bacteria > Pseudomonadati > Pseudomonadota > Gammaproteobacteria > Pseudomonadales > Pseudomonadaceae > Pseudomonas > Pseudomonas sp. DR48. The sequence continues at coordinate 1,186,958 of NZ_CP081946.1, forward strand.
CCGGTCAGCAACGTGTTGAGGTAATCGATTACGTCCGGGTGCCCTTGCATGCCCTACATCTCCCTGCTTGAAAGGCTGTAGTTTGAACTACGACGACTGTTTGGTCACTTCGTTTGCGCTATAAAAGCGAAGATATTCTGGGATAAGTGGCTTAAATAACGCCAAAACCGCCCTAATGAGGGCGGTTCTACTTCTCGTTTAGACTTCGTTAAGCTGTACGCCCAACGCCTTCGCGATTGCTTCTCCATACGCCGGGTCGGCACTGTAGAAGTGCTGCAACTGACGATCGACCACGTCATCGGAAACCCCGGCCATTGCACCGGCAATGTTCCTGACCAACAAGGCCCTCTGCTCATCGCTCATGAGTCGGAATAGCGCGCCGGCATGGCTGTAGTAGTCAGTGTCTTCGCGATGATCATATCGCTCAGCCGCACCGCTGAGCGCAAGAGGCGGCTCGGCGTAGCGAGGAGCCTGCTTTGGCGACTCGACGTAGCTGTTCGGCTCGTAGTTCGGTGCCGCCCCGCCATTGCTGCCAAACGCCATCGAACCATCGCGCTGGTAGCTGTTCACCGGGCTACGAGGTGCATTCACCGGCAGTTGTTGATGATTGGTGCCGATACGGTAGCGGTGGGCATCGGCATAAGCGAACACGCGCCCCTGGAGCATACGATCGGGGGACAGACCAACACCGGGGACCATGTTGCTCGGACCGAACGCCGCCTGCTCCACTTCAGCGAAGTAGTTCAGCGGATTACGATTGAGCTCGAGTTCGCCCACTTCGATCAGCGGAAATTCTTTCTGCGACCAGGTTTTGGTCACGTCGAACGGATTCTCGTAGTGAGCCGCAGCCTGTGCTTCAGACATGATCTGGATGCACACACGCCATTTCGGGAAGTCACCACGCTCAATCGCCTCGAACAGGTCACGCTGCGCGTAATCCGGATCGGTACCGGCCAGGCGTGCAGCCTCTGCCGGCGCGAGGTTCTTGATGCCTTGCTTGGTTTTGTAGTGCCACTTCACCCAATGCCGCTCGCCTTTGGCGCTGATCAGGCTGTAGGTGTGGCTGCCAAAGCCATGCATGTGGCGGTATCCGTCAGGAATGCCACGGTCCGAAAACAAGATGGTGACCTGGTGCAGCGCCTCAGGCGAGTGCGACCAGAAGTCCCACATCATCTGCGCACTTTTCAGATTGCTTTGCGGCAGACGTTTTTGGGTGTGGATAAAGTCCGGAAATTTGAGTGGATCGCGGATAAAAAATACGGGCGTGTTGTTGCCAACAATGTCCCAGTTGCCTTCCTCGGTATAAAACTTCAAAGCAAAGCCACGTGGATCGCGCTCGGTGTCGGCCGAACCGCGCTCACCGCCGACGGTAGAGAAGCGCAAGAATGTCGGCGTTTGCTTACCGACCGATTCAAACAGTTTGGCGCTGGTGTACTCGGTGATATCCCGAGTCACGGTGAACGTACCGTAAGCTCCCGAGCCTTTGGCGTGCACACGACGCTCAGGGATGTTTTCACGGTTGAAGTGGGCAAGCTTCTCGATCAGGTGGAAGTCGTCGAGCAGCAGCGGGCCGCGAGGGCCGGCGGAACGGGAATTCTGGTTGTCGGCGACAGGAGCGCCACTGGCGGTGGTAAGCGTTTTATTTTGGCTCATGCAATCTCTTCCTCTGTCAGTCTTGAACTGCCGGCTAATCGGCTGAGAGGGAGTATTGATCAAGAACGTTACAGCCACAAATTCATTAACTTTCGACTATCGATAGATAATTACTAATTACATTCAGGAATGTATGTCGACCGCGATGCTTTTCGATCAGGCACAAAAAACCGGGCACTAGGCCCGGTTCTTCGTTTCAGACTGACGCCTTACTCAGCGGATACAGCTTCACCGCCGGTAGCACGATCAACCAACTCGACGTACGCCATAGGCGCGTTGTCGCCAGTGCGGAAACCGCACTTGAGGATGCGCAGGTAGCCACCCTCACGGGTAGCGTAACGCTTGCCCAGGTCGTTGAAGAGCTTACCAACGATAGCTTTCGAACGAGTACGGTCGAAAGCCAGACGGCGGTTAGCCAGGCTGTCTGTCTTGGCCAAAGTGATCAGCGGCTCAGCAACGCGACGCAGTTCTTTAGCTTTCGGCAGTGTAGTTTTGATCAGCTCGTGCTCGAACAGCGACACTGCCATGTTTTGAAACATGGCCTTGCGGTGCGAGCTAGTGCGGCTCAGGTGACGACCACTTTTACGATGACGCATGGTTCATTCCTTACCAAACACGACGTTCGGTGATTACGACGATCAGGCAGTCGCCTTGTCGTCCTTCTTAAGACTTGCAGGCGGCCAGTTGTCGAGGCGCATGCCGAGGGACAGACCGCGGGAGGCCAGAACGTCCTTGATTTCAGTCAAGGATTTCTTGCCAAGGTTCGGAGTCTTCAACAGCTCTACTTCGGTACGCTGAATCAGGTCACCGATGTAGTAGATGTTTTCCGCCTTAAGGCAGTTAGCCGAACGTACAGTCAGTTCCAGATCGTCAACCGGGCGAAGCAGGATCGGATCGATCTCGTCTTCCTGCTCAACAACCACTGGCTCACTGTCACCTTTGAGGTCGACGAACGCAGCCAACTGCTGTTGCAGAATGGTTGCAGCGCGGCGGATAGCCTCTTCAGGATCCAGGGTACCGTTGGTTTCCAGATCAATAACCAGCTTGTCCAGGTTAGTACGCTGCTCGACACGGGCGTTTTCCACCACGTATGCGATACGGCGAACCGGGCTGAACGAAGAGTCAAGCTGCAAGCGACCGATGCTGCGGCTTTCGTCTTCATCGCTCTGACGCGAGTCTGCCGGTTCATAACCACGACCACGAGCTACGGTGAGCTTCATGTTCAGGGCGCCGTTAGACGCCAGGTTAGCGATTACGTGATCGGGGTTAACGATCTCGACATCATGATCCAGCTGAATATCGGCAGCGGTAACCACCCCCGAACCCTTCTTCGACAAGGTCAGCGTAACTTCGTCACGACCGTGCAGCTTGATAGCCAGACCTTTAAGGTTCAACAGGATTTCAATTACGTCTTCCTGTACGCCTTCGATGGCGCTGTACTCATGGAGTACACCGTCAATCTCGGCCTCGACTACTGCACAGCCGGGCATTGAGGACAACAGGATGCGGCGCAGCGCGTTGCCCAGGGTGTGGCCGAAACCACGCTCGAGAGGCTCGAGAGTGATCTTGGCGCGGGTTGGACTGACAACCTGCACATCAATATGGCGGGGTGTCAGGAACTCATTTACCGAAATCTGCATGGATGCACCTATTTTCTAGCCCTTACTTGGAGTAGAGCTCGACAATCAGGCTTTCGTTGATGTCGGCGGACAGATCACTGCGAGCAGGAACGTTCTTGAAAACGCCCGACTTCTTCTCAGTGTCTACTTCTACCCATTCTACGCGGCCACGTTGGGCACACAGATCGAGAGCTTGGACAATGCGAAGTTGGTTCTTTGCTTTCTCGCGAATCGCGACCACGTCACCAGCACGAACCTGGTAAGACGGCACGTTTACGGTCTGACCGTTAACGCTGACGGATTTGTGCGATACCAGCTGACGGGATTCGGCACGAGTAGAGCCAAAACCCATACGGTATACAACGTTGTCCAGACGGCATTCGAGCAGTTGCAGCAGGTTTTCACCGGTTGCACCTTTCTTGCCAGCAGCTTCTTTGTAGTAGCCGCTGAATTGACGCTCGAGAACGCCGTAGATACGACGGACCTTCTGCTTTTCACGCAGTTGGGTGCCGTAATCGGACTGGCGACCGCGGCGTTGGCCGTGGATACCAGGTGCTGCTTCGATGTTGCACTTCGATTCGATCGCGCGCACGCCGCTCTTCAGAAAGAGATCGGTGCCTTCGCGACGAGCGAGTTTGCATTTTGGACCAATGTAACGAGCCATTCTTTACAATCTCCTGGATTACACGCGGCGCTTCTTCGGCGGACGGCACCCGTTGTGCGGGATTGGCGTCACGTCGGTGATGCTGGCGATCTTGTAGCCACAGCCGTTCAAAGCGCGGACTGCAGATTCACGACCTGGGCCTGGACCTTTGACGTTAACGTCGAGGTTTTTCAGACCGTATTCCAGCGCAGCTTGACCAGCACGTTCAGCAGCTACTTGAGCAGCAAACGGGGTGGACTTGCGGGAACCGCGGAAACCCGAACCACCGGAGGTAGCCCAGGAAAGAGCGTTGCCTTGACGGTCGGTGATGGTCACGATTGTGTTGTTAAAAGACGCGTGGATGTGGGCGATGCCATCAACCACTGTCTTTTTGACTTTTTTACGAGGACGAGCAGCAGGTTTAGCCATGATTAATTTCCTGTCGATTCGCTGGGGCGATTACTTGCGGATCGGCTTACGCGGACCTTTACGGGTACGCGCGTTAGTCTTGGTACGCTGACCGCGCACTGGAAGACCACGACGATGACGCAGACCGCGATAGCAACCGAGGTCCATCAAACGCTTGATTTTCATGTTGATTTCGCGACGCAGGTCACCTTCAGTGGTGAACTTCGCCACTTCGCCACGCAGCTGTTCAATCTGCTCGTCGCTCAGATCTTTGATCTTTGCGGCTGGGTTTACCCCAGTCACTGCACAAATCTTCTGTGCAGTAGTGCGACCAACACCATAGATGTAGGTCAGCGAGATAACAGTATGCTTGTTATCTGGAATGTTAACGCCTGCAATACGGGCCATTCAGTGGGACTCCAATTGACAGCTACCTACGCCCCGGAAGCCAAGAAATAGGGCGCGAGATAATATCGCTGTAATAACAAATAATCAACCCGGTAGCGCACTAGCTACCGGGCTTGAAGCACAATCACACTCAGCCTTGGCGCTGTTTGTGACGCGGTTCCGCGCTGCAAATTACTCGAACAACACCTTCGCGGCGAATAATCTTGCAGTTACGGCACAGCTTTTTCACCGATGCACGAACTTTCATCACCAACTCCTCGAACCTTATGGGTACTCAGCGCAACATGCCGCTGCCGTAACCCTTCAGGTTGGCTTTCTTCATCAGGGATTCGTACTGGTGCGAAACGAGGTGCGATTGTACTTGGGACATGAAGTCCATCACAACCACGACGACGATCAGCAACGAGGTCCCGCCAAGGTAGAACGGTACGTTTGCCGCAACCACAAGGAACTGGGGCAACAGACACACGGCCGTCATGTAAAGAGCACCGAACATGGTCAAGCGAGTCAGAACGCCATCAATGTAGCGCGCAGACTGCTCACCTGGACGGATGCCCGGAATAAAGGCACCGGACTTCTTCAGGTTTTCCGCTACGTCTTTCGGATTGAACATCAACGCCGTATAGAAGAAGCAGAAGAAAATAATCCCTGCACTAAACAGCAGAATATTCAACGGCTGACCAGGAGCGATCGACTGCGAGATGTCCTGCAACCAGCCCATACCTTCAGACTGACCGAACCAGGCACCCAACGAAGCCGGGAACAGCAAAATGCTGCTCGCGAAAATGGCCGGAATAACACCGGCCATGTTCACCTTCAGCGGCAAGTGGCTAGTCTGCGCAGCGAAAACCTTGCGGCCCTGCTGACGCTTGGCGTAGTGAACAGCAATACGACGCTGACCACGCTCAATGAACACCACGAAACCGATAATCGCTACTGCCAGCAAACCGATGGCAACCAGGGCGAAGATGTTGATATCACCCTGACGTGCAGACTCGAAAGACTGCCCGATCGCTCTCGGAAGACCGGCGACGATACCCGAAAAAATCAACATCGAGATACCGTTGCCAACACCACGCTCAGTAATCTGCTCACCCAGCCACATCATGAACATCGCACCAGCCACAAAAGTGGATACCGCGACGAAATGGAAGCCAAAGTCACCAGTGAACGCAACGCCCTGCCCTGCCAAGCCAATGGACATGCCAATTGCCTGGACGAGAGCGAGGACGACAGTGCCGTAGCGGGTGTACTGGCTGATCTTGCGACGGCCAGCTTCACCTTCCTTCTTCAACTGTTCCAGTTGCGGGCTGACGGCGGTCATCAGTTGCATGATGATCGATGCCGAAATGTACGGCATGATCCCCAGTGCAAAGATACTCATCCGTTCCAGCGCGCCGCCGGAAAACATGTTGAACAAGCTAAGAATGGTCCCCTCATTCTGTCGAAACAGGTCCGCGAGTCGGTCCGGGTTGATACCTGGAACCGGGATGTGTGCGCCTATTCGGTAGACGATAATCGCCAGGAACAGAAAACGCAGACGAGCCCAGAGTTCAGACATACCGCCTTTGCCGAGCGCAGAGAGAGCACCTTGCTTAGCCATTTATTCCTCGAACTTGCCGCCAGCTGCTTCGATAGCCGCACGCGCACCTTTGGTGGCGCCGATTCCCTTTCCGATGGTGACAGCGCGAGTAACTTCGCCGGACAGCATGATTTTCACACGCTGTACGTTGACGTTGATCACGTTGGCATCTTTCAGGGACTGCACGGTGACGATGTCGCCTTCCACTTTAGCCAGCTCGGACAAACGCACTTCTGCGCGATCCATGGCTTTCAGGGAAACGAAACCGAATTTCGGCAGGCGACGATGCAGCGGCTGTTGACCGCCTTCAAAGCCTGGAGCAATGGTGCCACCGGAGCGGGAGGACTGACCTTTGTGGCCACGGCCACCGGTCTTGCCCAAACCACTACCGATACCACGGCCCGGACGATGCTTTTCGCGACGGGAACCCGGCGCTGGACTCAGATCATTGAGTTTCATCGATTAACCCTCGACACGCAGCATGTAGTAAGCCTTGTTGATCATCCCGCGATTCTCGGGAGTATCAAGTACTTCTACAGTGTGACCGATGCGACGCAGACCCAGACCCTTAACGCACAGTTTGTGGTTAGGGATGCGGCCGGTCATGCTTTTGATCAGCGTAACTTTAACGGTAGCCATGATCAGAAGATCTCCTTGACGCTTTTGCCACGCTTGGCGGCAATGGATTCAGGAGACTGCATAGCTTTCAAACCTTTGAAAGTGGCGTGAACCACGTTTACCGGGTTAGTCGAGCCGTAGCACTTGGCCAGAACGTTCTGAACGCCAGCAACTTCGAGGACAGCACGCATAGCGCCGCCAGCGATGATACCGGTACCTTCAGAAGCAGGCTGCATGTACACCTTCGAAGCGCCGTGACCGGACTTCATTGCGTACTGCAGAGTGGTGCCGTTCAGATCAACTTGGATCATGTTGCGGCGAGCAGCTTCCATTGCCTTCTGGATCGCAGCAGGCACTTCACGTGACTTGCCACGGCCGAAGCCAACACGCCCTTTACCATCACCAACCACGGTCAACGCGGTGAAAGTGAAGATACGGCCGCCTTTTACGGTTTTGGCTACGCGGTTAACTTGAACCAGCTTCTCAATGTAGCCTTCGTCGCGCTTTTGGTCGTTATTTGACATAACTTAGAACTCCAGCCCAGCTTCACGAGCAGCATCAGCCAGCGCCTTGACGCGGCCGTGGTACTTGAAGCCAGAGCGGTCGAAAGCCACCTGCGAGACGCCAGCGGCTTTAGCACGCGTAGCGACCAGCTGGCCAACCTTAGTGGCCGCGTCGATGTTGCCAGTGGCGCCATCACGCAGTTCTTTATCCAAAGTCGAGGCAGATGCCAGGACTTTGTTGCCGTCGGCCGAAATGACCTGGGCGTAGATGTGCTGCGACGAGCGGAACACGCAGAGACGCACGACTTCGAGTTCGTGCATTTTCAGGCGTGCTTTGCGAGCGCGACGCAGTCGAGTAACTTTTTTGTCGGTCATTTGCTATGCCCTACTTCTTCTTGGCTTCTTTACGACGGACGACTTCGTCCGCGTAGCGCACACCTTTGCCTTTGTACGGCTCTGGTGGACGGAAGTCGCGGATCTCGGCGGCCACTTGACCTACCAGCTGCTTATCGATACCCCGGATCAGGATGTCGGTTTGGCTAGGAGTCTCAGCGGTGATGCCTTCCGGCAGTTCATAATCCACTGGGTGCGAGAAGCCAAGAGCCAGGTTCAGCACTGTGCCTTTTGCTTGCGCTTTGTAACCAACACCGACCAGCTGGAGCTTACGCTCGAAGCCTTGGCTAACGCCTTGGACCATGTTGTTTACCAACGCACGAGTGGTACCAGCCATTGCGCGAGTTTGTTGATCGCCATTGCGAGCAGCGAAACGCAGCTCACCAGCTTCTTCAACGATCTCAACGGACGAATGGATGTTCAGTTCGAGAGTGCCCTTGGCACCCTTCACCGAAAGCTGTTGGCCTGCGAATTTTACTTCGACACCGGCTGGCAGCTTAACGGGGTTCTTAGCGACGCGTGACATGCTTATCCCCCCTTAGAACACAGTGCAAAGAACTTCGCCGCCGACACCGGCAGCGCGCGCAGCACGATCCGTCATCACACCTTTGTTGGTGGAGACGATAGACACACCGAGACCGCCACGAACTTTTGGCAGATCATCGACGGACTTGTACTGACGCAGGCCTGGACGGCTAACGCGCTTCACTTCCTCGATGACCGGACGGCCTTCGAAGTACTTCAGCTCGATGGACAGCAGTGGTTTGATTTCGCTGCTGATCTGATAACCCGCAATGTAACCTTCGTCCTTCAGGACTTTGGCAACAGCTACCTTCAAAGTAGAAGATGGCATGCTTACGACGGACTTTTCAGCCATCTGGGCATTACGGATTCGAGTTAGCATGTCCGCTAACGGGTCCTGCATACTCATGGGCTAGACGCTCCTAATACAAAAAAATTAGCCTTGCGGCTACTACTTGTCGCCGAGCTCATCCATGCGAAAAAAGCACGGGCTCAGGCGAGCCGGGTATTCTAGACACACCCCACAAATGAATCAAGCCCCAATAGGGGCTTGATTCAAGTTCAAGGTCACCGATGGTCAGGATCTTGCGATCCCGACCGTCGAGACTTCGATATTGCTTACCAGCTGGCTTTAACCAGACCAGGTACGTCACCACGCATTGCGGCTTCACGCAGTTTGTTACGGCCGAGGCCGAACTTGCGGTAAACGCCGTGTGGACGACCGGTCAGGCGGCAGCGGTTACGCATGCGCGAAGCGCTTGCGTCACGTGGCTGCTTCTGCAGAGCTACTGTAGCTTCCCAACGTGCTTCTGGACTTGCGTTCAGATCAACGATGATAGCTTTCAGTGCTGCACGCTTCTTGGCGTACTTGGCAACCGTGAGCTGACGCTTCAGCTCGCGGTTTTTCATGCTCATCTTGGCCATTTTCCTACTCCAATCAGTTGCGGAACGGGAATTTGAAAGCACGCAGCAGCGCGCGACCTTCATCATCGTTCTTGGCAGTGGTGGTCAGGGTAATGTCCAGACCGCGGAGAGCATCGATCTTGTCGTAGTCGATTTCCGGGAAGATGATCTGCTCTTTAACGCCCATGCTGTAGTTACCACGACCATCGAAGGACTTGGCATTCAGGCCGCGGAAGTCGCGAACCCGAGGCAGGGAGATCGACAGCAGACGATCCAGGAATTCATACATACGCTCACGGCGCAGAGTCACTTTGACGCCGATCGGCCAACCTTCACGGACTTTAAAGCCAGCGATGGATTTCCGAGCGTAAGTCACAACGACTTTCTGACCGGTGATCTTTTCCAGGTCAGCAACAGCGTGTTCGATGACTTTTTTGTCGCCGACAGCTTCGCCCAGACCCATGTTCAGGGTGATTTTGGTAACGCGTGGAACTTCCATCACGTTCGAGAGCTTAAGTTCTTCCTTAAGCTTCGGTGCGATTTCCTTCCAGTAAATCTCTTTTAGTCGTGCCATGGTCTTCTACCTAGCAGTGTTCAAGCATCAACCGCTTTTTGGGTCGACTTGAAGACACGAATTTTCTTGCCGTCTTCTACTTTGAAACCAACGCGGTCAGCCTTGTTGGTTTCGCCGTTGAAAATGGCGACGTTAGAAGCGTCCAGTGGAGCTTCTTTTTCGACGATACCGCCTTGTACGCCCGACATCGGGTTAGGCTTGGTATGACGCTTAACCAGGTTCAGACCACCAATAACCAGACGGTTATTAGCGAGAACCTTAAGCACCTTACCGCGCTTACCTTTGTCTTTGCCGGCGATCACGATGATCTCGTCGTCACGACGAATCTTTTGCATGTCGGATCTCCTTACAGCACTTCTGGGGCGAGCGAGACGATCTTCATGAACTTCTCAGTACGAAGTTCACGGGTCACTGGCCCAAAGATACGGGTGCCGATCGGCTCTTGCTTGTTGTTCAGAAGAACAGCAGCGTTGCCATCAAAGCGGATAATGGAGCCATCAGCACGACGTACGCCGTGACGAGTGCGGACTACAACAGCAGTCATCACTTGGCCTTTTTTCACTTTACCGCGAGGAATTGCTTCCTTCACGGTAACTTTGATGATGTCACCGATACCAGCGTAACGACGATGGGAGCCACCCAGCACCTTGATGCACATAACGCGGCGAGCGCCGCTGTTATCGGCCACATCGAGCATGGATTGAGTCTGAATCATATAATTTCTCCGACCCCTAGTCCTTAGACTTCCACAGCGCGTTCGAGAACATCAACCAATGCCCAAGACTTGGTCTTGGCCAGCGGACGAGTTTCACGAATAGTGACTTTGTCGCCGATGTGGCACTGATTGGTTTCGTCGTGCGCGTGCAGCTTAGTCGAACGCTTAACGTATTTACCGTAGATCGGGTGCTTAACGCGACGCTCAATCAGAACGGTGATGGTCTTGTCCATTTTGTCGCTGACAACACGGCCAGTCAGCGTACGGACGGTTTTTTCGGCTTCAGCCATGATTACTTACCTGCCTGCTGTTTGAGCACAGTCTTCACGCGAGCGATGTCACGCTTAACTTGCCGGAGCAGGTGAGACTGCCCCAACTGGCCAGTTGCTTTCTGCATGCGCAGATTGAACTGGTCGCGCAGCAGGCCGAGCAGTTGCTCGTTAAGCTGCGGCGCGTCTTTTTCACGAAGTTCGTTCGCTTTCATCACATCACCGTCCGTTTAACGAAGGCAGTGGCGAGCGGCAGCTTTGCAGCAGCCAGGGCAAAAGCCTCACGCGCCAGCTCTTCAGTAACGCCCTCGATTTCATACAGGACTTTGCCTGGCTGAATCTGGGCAACCCAGTACTCCACACTACCCTTACCTTTACCCATCCGAACTTCGAGTGGCTTTTTGGAAATAGGCTTGTCCGGGAATACACGGATCCAGATCTTGCCGCCACGTTTAACGTGACGGGTCAGAGCACGACGCGCTGACTCGATCTGACGAGCGGTGAGACGACCACGAGCTACAGACTTCAGCGCGAACTCGCCGAAGCTGACTTTGCTACCGCGCTGAGCCAGACCACGGTTGTGGCCTGTCATCTGCTTGCGGAACTTCGTACGCTTTGGTTGCAACATTTGGCGTACCCCTTACTTAGCAGCTTTTTTACGAGGCGCTGGTGCTTGTGGTTTCAGTTCTTCTTGGCGACCACCAATTACTTCGCCTTTGAAGATCCAAACCTTTACACCGATCACACCGTAAGTGGTGTGAGCTTCGTAGTTGGCATAGTCGATGTCGGCACGCAGGGTGTGCAGTGGCACACGACCTTCGCGATACCATTCAGTACGTGCGATTTCAGCACCGCCGAGACGACCGCTCACTTGGATTTTGATGCCTTTGGCACCAATGCGCATGGCGTTCTGTACAGCGCGCTTCATAGCGCGACGGAACATTACGCGACGCTCCAGCTGCTGAGCTACGCTCTGCGCAACCAACATACCGTCGAGCTCCGGCTTGCGGATTTCTTCGATATTGATGTGCACAGGCACACCCATTTGCTTGGTCAGGTCCTGACGCAGTTTCTCAACATCTTCACCTTTCTTCCCGATAACGATACCTGGACGAGCGGTGTGGATGGTGATACGTGCTGTTTGAGCCGGACGATGGATATCGATACGGCTTACGGACGCGCTTTTTAGTTTGTCTTGGAGATACTCACGCACCTTCAGATCAGCGAACAAATAGTCCGCATAAGTCCGACCGTCTGCGTACCAGACGGAGGTGTGCTCCTTGACGATTCCCAGGCGAATGCCAATGGGATGTACTTTCTGACCCATCTCTTCGACTCCGTTACTTGTCAGCAACCTTGACAGTGATATGGCAAGACCGCTTGACGATGCGATCAGCACGGCCTTTGGCACGTGGCATGATTCGCTTCAGCGAACGCCCTTCGTTGACGAAAACGGTGCTGACTTTAAGGTCATCAACGTCTGCGCCTTCGTTATGCTCGGCGTTGGCTACGGCCGACTCCAGCACTTTCTTCATGATCTCGGCGGCTTTCTTACTGCTGAAAGCCAACAGGTTGAGCGCTTCGCCCACCTTCTTCCCGCGGATCTGGTCGGCGACCAAGCGGGCTTTCTGGGCGGAGATTCGAGCGCCCGACAACTTAGCGGCTACTTCCATCGTTCCTTACCCCTTAACGCTTGGCTTTCTTGTCTGCCACGTGCCCACGATATGTGCGGGTACCGGCAAACTCGCCTAGTTTGTGGCCGACCATGTCTTCGTTCACGAGAACTGGAACATGTTGACGACCGTTATGCACAGCAATGGTCAAACCGACCATTTGTGGCAGGATCATGGAACGGCGCGACCAGGTCTTAACTGGTTTGCGATCGTTCTTTTCCGCCGCCACTTCGATCTTCTTCAGTAGGTGAAGATCAATAAAAGGACCTTTTTTCAGAGAACGTGGCACTGTCGTATCCCTCTATTTACTTGCGACGACGGACGATCATTTTGTCGGTACGCTTATTACCACGAGTCTTCGCGCCCTTAGTCGGGAAGCCCCATGGCGATACCGGATGACGACCACCAGAGGTACGACCTTCACCACCACCATGTGGGTGGTCAACCGGGTTCATGGCAACACCACGAACGGTTGGGCGAACGCCACGCCAGCGTTTGGCACCAGCTTTACCCAGCGAACGCAGGCTGTGCTCGGAGTTCGAGACTTCACCCAGGGTCGCGCGGCATTCAGCCAGCACTTTACGCATCTCACCAGAACGCAGACGCAGGGTCACGTAGACACCTTCACGAGCGATCAGCTGAGCCGAAGCACCAGCGGAACGAGCGATTTGCGCGCCTTTACCTGGCTTCAATTCGATGCCGTGTACGGTGCTACCAACTGGAATGTTACGCAGTTGCAGAGCGTTGCCCGGCTTGATCGGCGCCAAAGCACCTGCGATCAGCTGGTCGCCAGCACTCACGCCTTTAGGGGCGATGATGTAGCGACGCTCGCCATCTGCGTACAGCAGCAGAGCGATGTGAGCAGTACGGTTTGGATCGTATTCAATACGCTCGACAGTGGCAGAAATGCCATCTTTGTCGTTGCGACGGAAATCGACCAGACGATAATGCTGCTTATGGCCACCACCAATGTGACGAGTGGTAATACGACCATTGTTGTTACGACCACCAGTCTTCGATTTTTTCTCGAGCAGCGGTGCGTGAGGAGCGCCTTTATGCAGCTCCTGGTTGACCACCTTGACCACAAAACGGCGGCCAGGGGAAGTCGGTTTGCATTTAACGATTGCCATGATGCACCCCTTCCTTACTCAGCACTGCTGCTGAAATCGAGATCTTGGCCTGGCTGAAGGGAGATAACTGCCTTCTTCCAGTCATTACGCTTGCCCAGACCGCGAGCAGTGCGCTTGCTCTTACCCAGAACATTCAGGGTAGTAACACGCTCTACTTTCACGCTGAACAGGCTTTCGACGGCCTTCTTGATTTCCAGCTTGGTTGCATCAGTTGCAACCTTGAAAACGAACTGGCCTTTCTTGTCAGCCAGAACCGTAGCCTTCTCGGAAACGTGCGGGCCAAGCAGAACTTTAAATACGCGTTCCTGGTTCATCCCAGCAGCTCCTCGAATTTCTTCACGGCCGACACGGTGATCAACACCTTGTCGTATGCGATCAGACTAACTGGATCGGAACCTTGCACGTCACGTACATCAACGTGTGGCAGGTTGCGAGCAGCCAGGTACAGGTTCTGATCAACTACTTCAGACACGATCAAGACGTCAGTCAGGCCCATGCCGGTCAGTTTGTTCAGCAGATCTTTGGTCTTCGGTGCATCAACAGCGAAGTCCTGAACCACAACCAGACGATCAGTACGCACCAGCTCAGCAAGGATGGAACGCATTGCTGCGCGATACATCTTCTTGTTCAGCTTCTGGGTGTGATCCTGAGGACGAGCTGCGAAAGTGGTACCGCCGCCACGCCAGATTGGGCTACGGATAGTACCGGCACGAGCACGGCCAGTACCTTTCTGACGCCATGGGCGCTTACCGCCACCACGAACGTCGGAACGGGTCTTTTGCTGCTTGCTACCTTGACGGCCGCCGGCCATGTAGGCCACGACTGCTTGGTGAACCAGCGTCTCGTTGAATTCGCCGCCAAATGTCAGTTCGGAAACTTCGATCGCTTGAGCGTCATTTACATTTAATTGCATGTCAGCTTCCCCTTAACCGCGAGCCTTGGCTGCTGGACGTACAACCAAGTTGCCGCCAGTAGCGCCAGGAACAGCACCCTTGACCAACAACAGATTGCGTTCAGCGTCCACGCGCACTACTTCCAGGGACTGCACGGTCACGCGCTCAGCGCCCATATGACCGGACATTTTTTTGCCCTTGAATACACGACCAGGAGTCTGGCACTGGCCGATAGAGCCTGGAACGCGGTGGGACACGGAGTTACCGTGGGTATTATCTTGCCCGCGGAAGTTCCAACGCTTGATCGTACCCTGGAAGCCTTTACCTTTGGACTGACCGGTTACATCAACCAGTTGACCAGCGGCGAAGATTTCAGCGTTGATCAGATCGCCGGCCTGGTACTCGCCTTCTTCAAGACGGAATTCCATTACGGTACGACCAGCGGCAACGTTCGCTTTAGCGAAGTGGCCAGCCTGAGCAGCTGTAACACGCGAAGCACGACGCTCGCCTACAGTGACTTGCACTGCACGATAGCCATCGGTCTCTTCAGTTTTGAACTGGGTGACGCGATTCGGCTCGATCTCAATGACCGTGACCGGAATGGAGACACCTTCTTCGGTGAAAATACGGGTCATACCGCATTTACGACCGACTACACCAATAGTCATGTTGTAAACCTCATGAGTGTACGGGGCTTTCACCCGCTATGGCCGCCCATTTCAGAGCGTTACACGACTAAGACCGAGTCTTAGCCGAGGCTGATCTGCACTTCCACACCGGCCGCAAGATCAAGCTTCATAAGAGCATCAACGGTTTTATCCGTTGGCTGGACGATGTCCAGAACGCGCTTATGAGTACGGATCTCGTACTGGTCACGCGCGTCTTTGTTGACGTGCGGGGAGACCAGAACGGTGAACCGCTCTTTACGGGTAGGCAGTGGAATTGGACCACGCACTTGAGCACCAGTACGTTTCGCGGTTTCCACGATTTCCTGGGTGGATTGGTCGATCAGGCGATGGTCAAAAGCCTTCAACCTGATACGGATTTGCTGATTTTGCATTGGATTTCAGACTCCGGCTGCTATTCCCACCGAGCGCAATACGCCCGTTAAAAGGAGGCGCAATTCTATAGACG
Source organism: Pseudomonas sp. DR48 (assembly GCF_019823085.1). Classification (NCBI taxonomy): domain Bacteria; kingdom Pseudomonadati; phylum Pseudomonadota; class Gammaproteobacteria; order Pseudomonadales; family Pseudomonadaceae; genus Pseudomonas; species Pseudomonas sp. DR48. Next base: position 1,202,598 of record NZ_CP081946.1, read on the forward strand.
CCCCATATAGGTGTCAACCCAATAAAAAAGCCCCCGCTAAGCGGGGGCTCTTTCAAATCATCAAAGCTTACTCAAAAAGAGCTTACTCGATGATTTTGGCTACGACGCCAGCGCCGACGGTACGACCGCCTTCACGAATAGCGAAACGCAGACCATCTTCCATCGCGATGGTTTTGATCAGAGTGACAGTCATCTGGATGTTGTCACCTGGCATTACCATTTCAACGCCTTCTGGCAGCTCGCAGTTACCAGTCACGTCAGTAGTACGGAAGTAGAACTGTGGACGGTAGCCTTTGAAGAACGGAGTATGACGGCCGCCTTCTTCCTTGCTCAGAACGTAAACTTCTGCGGTGAACTTGGTGTGCGGCTTAACCGAACCCGGCTTAACCAGAACCTGACCACGTTCAACGTCATCACGCTTGGTGCCACGCAGCAGAACGCCGCAGTTCTCACCAGCACGACCTTCGTCGAGCAGCTTACGGAACATCTCAACACCGGTGCAGGTGGTGACGGTGGTGTCACGCAGACCAACGATTTCCAGTGGATCCTGAACGCGAACGATACCGCGCTCGATACGACCAGTCACAACAGTACCACGACCCGAGATCGAGAATACGTCTTCGATTGGCATCAGGAATGGCTTGTCGGTCAGACGAACTGGTTCTGGGATGTAGCTGTCCAGAGTCTCAACCAGTTTACGAACGGCAGTGGTGCCCATTTCGTTTTCGTCGTTACCTTCCAGCGCCATACGCGCGGAACCGATGATGATTGGAGTGTCATCGCCCGGGAAGTCGTAAGTGCTCAGCAGATCGCGCACTTCCATCTCAACCAGTTCCAGCAGCTCAGCGTCGTCTACCAGGTCAGCCTTGTTCAGGAAAACCACGATGTACGGAACGCCTACCTGACGGGACAGCAGGATGTGCTCACGAGTCTGAGGCATCGGACCATCGGCAGCCGAGCAAACCAGGATCGCGCCGTCCATCTGCGCAGCACCAGTGATCATGTTCTTCACATAGTCAGCGTGACCTGGGCAGTCAACGTGAGCGTAGTGACGAATCGAAGAGTTGTACTCAACGTGCGCGGTGTTGATGGTGATACCACGAGCCTTTTCTTCTGGCGCGCTGTCGATCTTGTCGAATTCAACTTTTGCCGAACCGAAAACTTCGGAGCAGACGCGAGTCAGAGCAGCGGTCAGAGTGGTTTTACCGTGGTCAACGTGACCGATGGTGCCAACGTTGACGTGCGGAAGGGAACGATCAAATTTTTCTTTAGCCACGACAATTAACTCCTAGCCTAAAGGGGCTGAATCAGCCTTGTTTTTTGGTAACGGTTTCGACGATGTGCGACGGAGCCGTATTGTATTTTTTGAATTCCATAGAGTAGCTTGCGCGACCTTGGGACATGGAACGAACGTCGGTCGCATAACCGAACATCTCGCCCAACGGAACCTCGGCACGAATTACTTTACCGGAAACCGTATCTTCCATACCCAGGATCATGCCGCGACGACGGTTAAGGTCGCCCATCACGTCACCCATATAGTCTTCAGGTGTAACAACCTCTACCGCCATGATCGGCTCGAGCAACTCACCACCGCCCTTCTGGGCCAGTTGCTTGGTCGCCATGGAAGCAGCCACCTTAAACGCCATCTCGTTGGAGTCGACGTCATGGTAGGAACCATCAAACACGGTAGCCTTCAGGCCGATCAGCGGATAGCCGGCAACAACGCCGTTCTTCATCTGCTCTTCGATACCCTTCTGGATAGCCGGGATGTATTCCTTAGGAACCACACCACCCACTACTTCGTTCAGGAATTGCAGACCTTCCTGACCTTCGTCAGCAGGAGCAAAACGAATCCAGCAATGGCCGAACTGGCCACGACCACCGGACTGACGAACGAACTTACCTTCGATTTCGCAGCTCTTCGTGATGCGCTCACGGTACGAAACCTGAGGCTTACCGATGTTGGCTTCGACGTTGAACTCACGGCGCATCCGGTCAACCAGGATGTCCAGGTGCAACTCGCCCATGCCGGAGATGATCGTTTGACCAGTCTCTTCATCAGTCTTGACGCGGAAAGATGGATCTTCCTGAGCAAGTTTGCCCAGAGCAATACCCATTTTTTCCTGGTCGTCCTTGGTCTTAGGCTCTACGGCAACCGAAATAACCGGCTCCGGGAAGTCCATGCGAACCAGGATGATTGGCTTGTCAGCGTTGCACAAAGTCTCACCAGTGGTGACGTCCTTCATGCCGATCAAGGCCGCGATGTCACCAGCGCGCACTTCCTTGATTTCTTCACGGGCGTTTGCGTGCATTTGCACCATACGACCCACACGCTCTTTCTTGCCTTTAACCGAGTTGATCACGCCGTCGCCGGAGGCCAACACGCCCGAGTAAACTCGAACAAAGGTCAAGGTACCCACGAATGGGTCGGTAGCGATCTTGAACGCCAGAGCCGAGAACGGCTCGCTGTCGTCTGCGTGACGCTCCATTTCCTTGGTCTCGTCATCCGGGTCAGTACCCTTGATGGCAGGAATGTCGGTAGGAGCAGGCAGGTAGTCGATAACGGCGTCGAGAACCAGGGGAACACCCTTGTTCTTGAAGGAAGAACCGCAAACAGCCAGAACGATCTCACCAGCGATAGTACGCTGACGCAGAGCGGCCTTGATTTCCGCGTTGGTGAGTTCTTCACCTTCGAGGTACTTGTTCATCAGCTCTTCGCTGGCTTCGGCCGCAGCTTCAATCATGTTGCCGCGCCATTCGTTAGCCAGTTCCTGCAGCTCAGCAGGGATAGGCTTACGAACTGGAACCATGCCTTTGTCGGAGTCATTCCAGTAAACAGCTTCCATAGCCATCAGATCGATCTGACCCTGGAAGTTGTCTTCGGAACCGATAGCCAACTGGATTGGCACCGGAGTGTGACCCAGACGCTGCTTGATCTGACCGATCACGCGCAGGAAGTTCGCACCAGCACGGTCCATCTTGTTTACGTAAACAAGACGTGGAACGCCGTACTTGTTGGCCTGACGCCATACGGTTTCCGACTGAGGCTCAACGCCCGAGGTACCGCAGAACACAACGACCGCGCCGTCGAGAACACGCAGGGAACGTTCAACTTCAATAGTGAAGTCAACGTGGCCCGGGGTGTCGATGACGTTGAAACGGTATTGGTCTTTGTGCTGCTTCTCGGAACCCTGCCAGAAGGCGGTAATAGCAGCAGAAGTAATGGTAATACCACGCTCCTGCTCCTGCACCATCCAGTCTGTGGTCGCGGCGCCGTCATGCACCTCGCCCATTTTGTGACTTTTGCCGGTGTAAAAAAGGACGCGCTCGGTGGTGGTGGTTTTACCAGCATCCACGTGAGCAACGATACCGATGTTACGGTAGCGATTAATCGGTGTTGTACGAGCCATAAAGCCCTCGCAAAATTAGTGACGCTAAAATTAGAAGCGGTAGTGCGAGAAAGCCTTGTTGGCTTCAGCCATACGGTGCACGTCTTCACGCTTCTTAACTGCAGCACCTTTACCTTCGGCAGCGTCCAACAGTTCGCCAGCCAAACGCAGAGCCATAGACTTCTCGCCGCGCTTGCGGGCGAAGTCTACCAACCAGCGCATTGCCAGAGCGTTACGACGGGACGGACGAACTTCAACCGGAACCTGGTAAGTAGCACCGCCTACACGGCGCGACTTTACTTCGACCAGCGGAGCGATGGCGTCGAGAGCTTTCTCGAAGATTTCCAGGGGGTCGCTGTTCTTGCGTTCTTTAACCTTTTCCAGCGCGCCATAAACGATACGCTCGGCAACGGCTTTCTTGCCGCTTTCCATCACGTGGTTCATGAACTTGGCCAGGATTTGGCTTCCGTACTTTGGATCGTCAAGCACTTCGCGCTTGGCTGCTACGCGTCTTCTTGGCATGGATAAGCCCTCAAACGGTCTTCAGGTTCGCTCGGAATCGGTGCCCTTTCGGGACGCCTCCGACCTTACTCTTATCGACTCAGAAAAATAGAAAATCAGTTTTTACAAAAAGCCGCTACTACTTAGGCTTCTTGGTACCGTACTTCGAACGACCCTGGTTACGACCTTTAACGCCGGAAGTATCCAAAGAACCGCGTACGGTGTGGTAACGAACACCTGGCAAGTCTTTTACACGACCGCCGCGGATCAGTACCACGCTGTGCTCTTGCAGGTTGTGGCCTTCACCGCCGATGTACGAGGAAACCTCGAAACCGTTGGTCAGACGCACACGGCATACTTTACGCAGTGCCGAGTTAGGTTTTTTCGGCGTGGTGGTATACACACGGGTGCATACGCCACGACGTTGCGGGCAGTTCTGCAGCGCAGGCACGTCGGATTTCTCGACGATACGCTTACGCGGCTGACGTACCAGCTGGTTGATAGTTGCCATCTACTAGCTCCACTGTTGTCTTGCGACGCTATTGTCTTGCAAGAAAAGCAAAATGGCAGGAACGAATTCCCGCCAAATTTAGGGGTACAAGAGTCTAAAGAGGATCTTGTCCCCAGTCAAGGCAAGGCCCCGAACTCCCCGCTCATCCAACCTCGACAAATTGTCGCGATTCGATGAACGGAATGATCAGGGCCTCACACTCATTTACCGCAGAACTCAGTTACCGCTCGAGTTCAGCGCTTCGGTCAGTGCAGCTTCCACTTCACTGGCGCTTACGCGCAACGGTTTGTCAGCATCACGGCGACGCTTGCGCTCGCTGTGATAAGCCAGACCGGTACCGGCCGGGATCAAACGACCCACGACCACGTTTTCTTTCAGGCCGCGCAGATAATCGCGCTTGCCGGTTACCGCCGCTTCGGTCAGTACACGAGTGGTTTCCTGGAAGGAAGCCGCCGAGATGAACGATTCGGTGGACAACGACGCCTTGGTGATACCCAGCAATACACGAGTGAACTTGGAAACGAATTTCTCGTCGCCAGCCAGACGCTCGTTCTCTACCAGAACGTGAGTCAATTCCATCTGGTCGCCCTTGATGAAACTGGAATCGCCGGATTCAGCGATTTCAACTTTACGCAGCATCTGACGCAAGATGGTCTCGATGTGCTTATCGTTGATCTTCACGCCTTGCAGACGATAAACGTCCTGGATCTCGTTCACGATGTACTTGGCCAGCGCACTTACACCCAGCAGACGCAGGATGTCGTGTGGATCGCTCGGACCGTCGGAGATAACTTCGCCGCGGTTTACCTGTTCGCCTTCGAAGACGTTCAGGTGACGCCACTTCGGAATCAGCTCTTCGTACGGATCGCTACCGTCGTTCGGGGTGATAACCAGACGGCGCTTGCCTTTGGTCTCTTTACCGAACGCGATGGTGCCGCTGACTTCAGCCAGAATCGAGGCTTCTTTCGGACGACGAGCTTCGAACAAGTCGGCAACACGCGGCAGACCACCGGTGATGTCACGGGTCTTCGAAGTCTCTTGCGGAATACGAGCGATAACATCACCGATCGCGATTTTCGCACCGTCCGCCACGCCGACCAGGGCGTTGGCAGGCAGGAAGTACTGAGCAATTACGTCAGTACCCGGCAGCAAGAGATCCTTGCCGTTGTCATCAACCATCTTCACAGCAGGACGGATATCTTTACCGGCAGCTGGACGGTCTTTGGCGTCGAGTACTTCAATGTTGGTCATACCGGTCAATTCGTCAGTCTGACGCTTGATCGTGATGCCTTCTTCCATGCCCACGTAGGTCACGGTACCTTTCATTTCGGTAACGATTGGGTGAGTGTGCGGATCCCACTTGGCCACGATTGCGCCAGCGTCGACCTTGTCACCTTCTTTAACCGAAATCACAGCACCGTACGGCAGCTTGTAACGCTCACGCTCACGACCGAAGTCATCAGCGATTGCCAGCTCACCGGAACGAGACACGGCAACCAGGCAACCATCCACTCGCTCAACGTGCTTCAGGTTATGCAGACGGACGGTACCGCCATTCTTCACCTGAACGCTGTCGGCTGCGGAGGTCCGGCTTGCCGCACCACCGATGTGGAACGTACGCATGGTCAGCTGGGTACCCGGCTCACCGATGGACTGGGCGGCGATAACGCCGACCGCTTCACCGATGTTCACCTGGTGACCACGAGCCAAGTCACGGCCGTAGCACTTGGCGCAAATACCGTAGCGGGTTTCGCAGCTGATCGGCGAACGCACGATCACTTCGTCGATGCTGTTCAGCTCGATGAACTCGACCCACTTCTCGTCTACCAGAGTACCGGCAGGAACGATGATTTCTTCGGTACCCGGCCTGAACACGTCACGGGCAATGACACGACCCAATACGCGCTCACCCAACGGCTCAACAACGTCACCGCCTTCAATGTGCGGAGTCATTACCAGGCCATGTTCGGTGCCGCAATCGATCTCGGTCACAACCAGATCCTGCGCCACGTCTACCAGACGACGAGTCAGGTAACCGGAGTTCGCAGTTTTCAACGCGGTATCCGCCAAACCTTTACGAGCACCGTGAGTGGAGATGAAGTACTGAAGTACGCTCAAACCTTCACGGAAGTTCGCAGTAATCGGCGTTTCGATGATGGAACCGTCCGGCTTGGCCATCAGGCCACGCATACCGGCGAGCTGACGGATCTGCGCAGCAGAACCCCGTGCGCCCGAGTCGGCCATCATGTACATCGAGTTAAAGGACTCTTGGTCGACTTCGACACCATGACGGTCGATGACTTTCTCTTTCGAGAGGTTGGCCATCATCGCCTTGGAAACTTCGTCGTTCGCCTTGGACCAAAGGTCGATCACTTTGTTGTACTTCTCGCCCTGGGTTACCAGGCCGGAGGCGTACTGACTTTCGATCTCTTTCACTTCATCGGTAGCAGCACCGATGATGCGGGCTTTTTCATCCGGGATAACGAAGTCGTTAACACCGATGGAAACGCCGGAAATGGTCGAATAGGCAAAACCGGTGTACATCAACTGGTCAGCGAAGATAACGGTCTCTTTCAAACCAACCACGCGGTAGCACTGGTTGATCAGCTTGGAGATCGCCTTTTTCTTCATCGGCTGGTTGACGACGTCGTACGACAGGCCAGGTGGAACAACCTGGAACAACAGCGCACGGCCGACAGTGGTGTCGACGATACGGGTGTTCTTGACGCTGCCGCCATCACGATCGTTTACGGTTTCGTTGATCCGCACTTTAACCTTGGCGTGCAGTGCGGCTTCGCCGGCACGGAACACACGGTCAACTTCTTGCAGATCCGCGAATACACGACCTTCGCCTTTGGCGTTGATCGCTTCACGAGTCATGTAGTACAGACCCAATACAACGTCCTGCGACGGAACGATGATTGGCTCACCGTTGGCTGGCGACAGAATGTTGTTGGTCGACATCATCAACGCACGCGCTTCCAACTGGGCTTCCAGTGTCAGCGGTACGTGCACGGCCATTTGGTCGCCGTCGAAGTCGGCGTTGTACGCAGCACAGACCAGAGGGTGCAGCTGGATAGCCTTACCTTCGATCAGTACCGGCTCAAACGCCTGGATACCCAGACGGTGAAGGGTCGGTGCACGGTTGAGGAGAACCGGGTGTTCACGGATCACTTCAGCGAGAACGTCCCAAACCTCTGGCAGTTCGCGCTCAACCATTTTCTTGGCTGCTTTGATGGTGGTCGCGAGACCACGCATTTCCAGCTTGCCGAAAATGAACGGTTTGAACAGCTCGAGAGCCATCTTCTTCGGCAGACCGCACTGGTGCAGACGCAGGGTCGGACCTACGGTAATTACCGAACGACCGGAGTAGTCAACACGCTTACCGAGCAAGTTCTGACGGAAACGACCTTGTTTACCCTTGATCATGTCAGCCAGGGATTTCAGAGGACGCTTGTTGGAACCGGTGATAGCGCGGCCACGACGACCGTTGTCGAGCAGTGCGTCGACGGCTTCCTGCAACATACGCTTTTCGTTGCGCACGATGATGTCCGGAGCGGACAGATCAAGCAGGCGCTTCAAACGGTTGTTACGGTTGATCACTCGACGATACAGATCGTTGAGGTCGGAAGTCGCGAAGCGACCACCATCCAGCGGGACCAGTGGACGCAGATCTGGCGGCAGAACCGGCAGAACGGTCAGCACCATCCATTCTGGAAGGTTGCCAGAACCCTGGAAGGCTTCCATCAACTTCAGACGCTTGGACAGCTTCTTGATTTTGGTTTCGGAGTTGGTTTGCGGAATTTCTTCACGCAGACGACCAATCTCGTGTTCCAGGTCGATAGCGTGCAGCAGTTCGCGGACAGCTTCTGCACCCATACGGGCATCGAAATCGTCGCCGAACTCTTCCAGCGCTTCGAAGTACTGCTCGTCATTGAGCAGCTGACCTTTTTCAAGGGTGGTCATGCCTGGATCGATAACGACATAGCTCTCGAAGTAGAGAACGCGTTCGATATCACGCAGGGTCATGTCCATCAGCAAGCCGATACGCGACGGCAGCGATTTCAGAAACCAGATGTGGGCAACTGGCGAGGCCAGCTCGATGTGCGCCATGCGCTCACGACGAACTTTAGCCAGCGCGACTTCAACGCCGCACTTCTCGCAGATGACACCACGGTGCTTCAAGCGCTTGTACTTACCGCACAGGCACTCGTAATCCTTTACCGGGCCAAAGATCTTGGCGCAGAACAGGCCGTCACGTTCTGGTTTGAACGTACGGTAGTTAATGGTTTCCGGCTTTTTAACTTCACCGAACGACCACGAACGGATCATCTCTGGCGAGGCCAATCCAATACGGATGGCGTCGAACTCTTCGACTTGACCCTGGTTTTTCAGCAAATTCAGTAGGTCTTTCAAGGCCTTTCCTCCTGGCGGAGCAGAGAGCGGGCAATCCTGCCCCGCTCTCGATTCGCGTCACGTGTTATTCGGTTTCCAGATCGATATCGATGCCGAGGGAACGAATTTCCTTGATCAACACGTTGAAGGACTCGGGCATGCCCGGCTCCATACGGTGATCGCCATCCACGATGTTTTTGTACATCTTGGTACGGCCGTTCACATCGTCCGACTTCACTGTGAGCATTTCTTGCAGAGTGTAAGCAGCACCGTATGCTTCCAGTGCCCAGACCTCCATCTCCCCGAAACGCTGACCACCGAACTGCGCCTTACCACCCAGCGGCTGCTGGGTAACCAGGCTGTACGAACCGGTAGAACGAGCGTGCATCTTGTCGTCTACCAAGTGGTTCAGCTTCAGCATGTACATGTAGCCAACAGTAACCGGGCGCTCGAACTTGTTGCCGGTACGACCGTCAGTCAGCTGCATCTGGCCGCTTTCCGGCAGGTCTGCCAGTTTCAGCATGGCCTTGATTTCGCTTTCCTTCGCGCCGTCGAACACTGGAGTGGCCATTGGAACACCGCCACGCAGGTTCTTCGCCAGATCCAGGATTTCCTGGTCGGAGAAGCTATCCAGATCTTCGTTACGACCGCCGATCTGGTTGTAGATCTCGTCGAGGAATTTACGAAGTTCAGCCACTTTGCGCTGCTCTTCGATCATCCGGTTGATCTTCTCGCCCAGACCTTTAGCCGCGAGGCCGAGGTGGGTTTCAAGGATCTGACCAACGTTCATACGCGAAGGTACGCCCAACGGGTTGAGGACGACGTCGACCGGGGTGCCATTGGCATCGTGCGGCATGTCTTCAACCGGCATGATCACGGAGACCACACCTTTGTTACCGTGACGACCGGCCATCTTGTCGCCCGGCTGGATGCGGCGACGGATTGCCAGGTAAACCTTGACGATTTTCAGCACGCCTGGAGCCAGGTCATCGCCCTGCTGCAGTTTGCGCTTCTTGTCTTCGAACTTGTCGTCCAGCAGACGGCGGCGATCAACGATGTAGGCCTGGGCCTTCTCGAGTTGCTCGTTCAGAGCATCTTCAGCCATGCGCAGTTTGAACCACTGACCATGCTCAAGACCGTCGAGAACTTCGTCGGTGATGTCCTGACCTTTCTTCAGACCGGCGCCGCCTTCGGCTTTGTGGCCGACCAGAGCGGAACGCAGACGTTCGAAAGTTGCGCCTTCAACGATACGGAACTCTTCGTTCAGGTCCTTGCGGATCTCGTCGAGTTGAGTCTTCTCGATCGACAGAGCACGAGCATCACGCTCAACACCGTCGCGGGTGAAGACCTGTACGTCGATGACGGTACCCTTGGTGCCGGTAGGCACACGCAGGGAGGTGTCTTTAACGTCGCTGGCTTTTTCACCGAAGATGGCACGCAGCAGTTTTTCTTCTGGAGTCAGCTGGGTCTCGCCTTTCGGAGTGACCTTACCTACCAGAATGTCGCCTGCGCCTACTTCAGCACCTACATAAACGATACCGGCTTCGTCCAGCTTGTTCAGTGCAGCTTCACCCACGTTCGGGATGTCTGCAGTGATTTCCTCTGGCCCAAGCTTGGTGTCACGCGCCACACAGGTCAGTTCCTGAATGTGGATCGTGGTGAAACGATCTTCCTGAACCACACGCTCGGACAGGCAGATGGAGTCTTCGAAGTTGAAGCCGTTCCATGCCATGAACGCGATGCGCATGTTCTGACCCAGAGCCAGTTCACCCATATCGGTGGACGGACCGTCAGCCATGATGTCGCTGCGCTGAACCCGATCACCTTTACGCACCAGCGGACGCTGGTTGATGCAAGTGTTCTGGTTGGAGCGGGTGTACTTGGTCAGGTTGTAGATGTCGACACCAGCTTCGCCGGTTTCAACTTCGTCATCTGCAACACGAACCACGATACGGCTAGCGTCGACGGAATCGATAACGCCACCACGACGAGCCACGACGCAAACGCCGGAGTCACGGGCTACGTTACGCTCCATGCCGGTACCGACCAGCGGCTTGTCAGCGCGCAGGGTCGGTACAGCTTGACGCTGCATGTTCGAACCCATCAACGCACGGTTGGCGTCATCGTGCTCGAGGAACGGGATCAGCGACGCTGCAACCGAAACTACCTGCTTCGGCGACACGTCCATCAAGGTGACGTCTTCCGGCGCCTTGACGGTGAACTCGTTCAAGTGACGAACAGCTACCAGCTCGTCGATCAGGACTTTCTTGTCGTTCATCGTGGCCGAAGCCTGAGCGATCACGTGATCAGCTTCTTCGATAGCGGACAGGAATACGATCTCGTCGGTGACCAGAGCGTCTTTCACCACACGGTACGGGCTCTCGAGGAAGCCGTACTGGTTGGTGCGCGCATAGGCAGCCAGGGAGTTGATCAGACCGATGTTCGGACCTTCCGGCGTTTCAATCGGGCATACACGACCGTAGTGAGTCGGGTGTACGTCACGGACTTCAAAGCCGGCACGCTCACGAGTCAAACCGCCAGGGCCGAGTGCAGACACACGACGCTTGTGGGTGATCTCGGACAGCGGGTTGTTCTGGTCCATGAACTGGGAAAGCTGGCTGGAACCGAAGAACTCTTTCACCGCCGCAGCCACTGGCTTGGCGTTGATCAGGTCTTGCGGCATCAGGCCTTCGCTTTCAGCCATCGACAGACGCTCTTTGACCGCACGCTCAACACGTACCAGGCCAACGCGGAACTGGTTCTCGGCCATTTCGCCTACGCAGCGAACACGACGGTTACCCAGGTGGTCGATGTCATCGACGATGCCTTTGCCGTTACGGATGTCGACCAGAGTCTTCAGAACCGCGACGATGTCTTCTTTGCACAACACGCCCGAACCTTCGATCTCGGTACGACCGATACGACGGTTGAACTTCATCCGGCCGACCGCAGACAGGTCATAGCGCTCAGGGCTGAAGAACAGGTTGTTGAACAGAGTCTCGGCAGCGTCTTTGGTTGGCGGCTCGCCTGGACGCATCATGCGATAGATCTCGACCAGCGCTTCCAATTGGTTGCTGGTGGAGTCGATCTTCAGGGTGTCGGAGACGAACGGACCGCAGTCGATATCGTTGGTGTACAGAGTTTCGATACGAACAACCTGGGCCTTGGCGATTTTCGCCAGGATCTCGGTGTTCAGCTCGGTGTTGCACTCTGCCAGGATTTCGCCGGTTGCCGGATGCACGATGGCCTTGGCGGTAGTGCGACCCAGGACGTAGTCCAGAGGCACTTCCAGGGTCTTGAGACCGGCTTTTTCGATCTGGTTGATGTGGCGCGCAGTAATACGGCGACCAGCCTCAACGATGACCTTGCCTTTCTCGTCCTGAATATCAAGTACAGCGATTTCACCACGCAGACGCGAAGCAATCAGTTCCAGACTGAGGGTTTCGCCGCTCAGGTGGAAAACGTTGGTGGTGTAGAACGCGTCGAGCACTTCTTCAGTGGTATAGCCGAGCGCGCGCAGCAGTACCGATGCAGGCAGCTTGCGACGACGGTCGATACGCACGAATACGCAGTCTTTCGGGTCGAACTCGAAGTCCAGCCACGAACCGCGGTAAGGAATGATGCGCGCGGAGTACAGCAGTTTGCCGGAGCTGTGCGTCTTGCCACGGTCGTGGTCGAAGAACACGCCCGGGGAACGGTGCAGCTGGGAAACGATTACACGCTCGGTACCGTTGATTACGAAGGTACCGTTCTCAGTCATCAGGGGGATTTCACCCATGTAGACTTCTTGCTCTTTAATGTCCTTGATCGCTTTGTTCGACGATTCTTTGTCGAAAATGATCAGGCGCACTTTTACCCGCAAAGGTACGGCGTAAGTTACACCGCGCAATACGCATTCTTTGACATCAAATGCCGGCTCGCCCAGGCGATAACCGACGTACTCCAGCGCAGCATTGCCGGAGTAGCTGATGATCGGGAAAACGGATTTGAAGGCCGCATGCAGGCCCACGTCGCGGAACTGATCTTTAGTCGCTCCCGCTTGCAAGAATTCACGATACGAATCCAGCTGGATGGCCAGGAGGTACGGCACATCCATGACGTCCGGCAACTTGCTAAAGTCCTTGCGGATACGTTTTTTCTCAGTATATGAGTAAGCCATCAGCGTTCCCCAGCTTGGTCACCTGCTTGTTTGGCCCCTCCCGACGGGAGCAGCCAGAAAATCGTGCAAACCCCATGGTTTGCGCCACCGCATCGGGTGGTTACAGCTCGCTATCAACACCGACCCAGTCGGCTGCCAATAACGGAAAAAGGCCGGTGGCAAGAGCCACCAGCCATCAGCCTTTCGCTTAACGCTCGGGCTGGAGGAGCAAAGTCGATGCTTACTTCAGCTCGACTTTAGCGCCTGCTTCTTCCAGAGTGGCTTTTGCTTTGTCAGCTGCGTCTTTCGAAACAGCTTCCAGAACGATGCCAGGAGCGCCGTCAACTACTGCCTTGGCTTCTTTCAGGCCCAGACCGGTCAGTTCACGTACTGCCTTGATCACGTTAACTTTCTTCTCGCCAGCTTCGGTCAGCATGACGTTGAATTCAGTTTGCTCTTCAACAACGGCGGCAGCAGCAGCTGGACCGGCGGAAGCAGCGGCAGCGGAAACGCCGAATTTTTCTTCGAAAGCTTTGATCAGCTCAACAACCTGCAGAACCGACATTTCAGCTACGGCGTTGAGGATATCTTCTTGGGAGATAGACATTACTGTATTTCCTGAATTGGGGGACGGCCTACGCGGCCATCGAAATAAACAAAAATACGCGAAAGGAGTTGCTCAGCCTTAGGCTGCAGCAGCTTCTTTTTGCTCGCGAACTGCAGCCAGAGTACGAGCCAACTTGCTGGTAGCGCCTTGAATCACGCTCATCAGCTGAGAAATAGCTTCGTTACGGGTCGGCAGTGTTGCCAGTACGTCGATTTGGTTAGCTGCGAGGAACTTGCCCTCGAACGCAGCTGCCTTGATCTCGAACTTATCCTGACTCTTGGCGAATTCCTTGAACAAACGGGCAGCAGCGCCTGGATGATCTTTGGAGAACGCGATCAGAGTCGGGCCGGTGAACACGTCGTTGAGGACACTGTATTCAGTGTCAGCAACAGCGCGCTTGAGCAGGGTGTTACGTACAACACGTACGTATACGCCAGCTTCACGAGCCTCTTTACGGAGTCCGGTCATTGCGCCTACTGTCACACCGCGGGCATCAGCCACAACAGCGGACAGGGCAACTTTGGCAGCCTCGTTGACTTCAGCGACGATGGCCTTCTTGTCTTCGAGATTAATTGCCACGGGTTTAACTCCTGCTTGTTACCGTTTCATCTGGCCTGAGCCGGATGTCGTTTTGGTGTCTGATTCGGTAAGGAACCGGGAGCACCATCTGCGTAGGCTTGAGGTTTAAGACTTGCGTCGCCTACGGTCTTGGATAGCCCCCGCCAGGCAGGGACCCCAATCTTTCAACTGGCGCAATTGCTTGCGCCAATCTGTGTCTTACGCGTCGAGCGAGCCTTGGTCGATGACCAGACCTGGACCCATGGTGGTGCTCAGGGTAACGCGCTTGACGTAAATACCTTTCGAGGAAGCTGGCTTGATACGCTTCAGATCAGCGATCAGGGCTTCAACGTTTTCCTTCAGCTTGACGGCATCAAAGCCGACTTTGCCAACGGAGGTGTGAATGATGCCGTTTTTGTCGGTGCGATAACGAACCTGACCAGCCTTGGCGTTTTTAACCGCGGTAGCTACGTCTGGAGTTACGGTGCCGACTTTAGGGTTAGGCATCAGGCCGCGAGGACCGAGGATCTGACCCAACTGACCCACAACGCGCATGGCATCCGGGGATGCGATAACTACGTCATAGTTCAGGTCGCCGCCTTTCATTTCGGCAGCTAGGTCGTCCATACCTACACGGTCAGCGCCGGCAGCCAGAGCGGCCTCAGCAGCTGGACCCTGGGTGAACACTGCAACGCGAACGGTCTTGCCAGTGCCGTGTGGCAGCACAGTAGCGCTACGAACAACCTGGTCAGATTTACGCGGGTCAACACCCAGGTTCACAGCAACGTCGAACGACTCGCTGAACTTGACAGTCGACAGCTCAGCCAGCAGAGCAGCAGCATCTACAAAATTGTAGGACTTGCCTGCTTCGATTTTGCCGGCGATAGCCTTTTGACGCTTGGTCAACTTAGCCATTACACACTCTCCACGTTAAGGCCCATGCTACGAGCAGAACCGGCGATAGTACGCACGGCTGCATCCATATCAGCTGCAGTCAGATCCGCGTTTTTGGTTTTCGCGATTTCTTCCAGCTGAGCACGGGTCACGGTGCCAACCTTAACGGTGTTCGGACGAGCGGAACCGCTAGTCAGACCAGCAGCCTTCTTCAGCAGAACCGAAGCAGGCGTGGACTTGGTTTCGAAAGTGAAGCTACGGTCGCTATAAACAGTGATGATCACTGGAGTCGGCAGACCTGGTTCAATACCCTGAGTACGGGCGTTGAAAGCCTTGCAGAATTCCATGATGTTCACGCCGTGCTGACCCAAAGCAGGACCAACAGGTGGGCTTGGGTTAGCCTGAGCGGCCTTCACTTGCAGCTTGATGTAAGCGGTAATTTTCTTGGCCATGAGGCACTCCAATTACGGGTTCGAACGCCTCGAAAGGCTCCCCGGTTACTTGCGCGTTTATCCCAGTGACGACAAAACCCCACAGCCTAGGGCTGCGGGGTTGGGATGCTTGCTCAGCTAGACCTTTTCGACCTGACTGAACTCTAACTCTACCGGAGTAGAGCGACCGAAAATGAGCACTGCCACTTGGATCCGGCTCTTTTCGTAGTTAACTTCTTCGACCGTACCGGTAAAATCGGCAAACGGACCGTCATTGACACGTACCGACTCACCCGGCTCGAACAACGTCTTGGGCTTCGGCTTGTCGCTACCATCAGCAACGCGACGCAGAATCGCTTCTGCCTCTTTATCTGTGATCGGCGCAGGCTTATCAGCGGTACCGCCGATGAAACCCATCACCCGAGGAGTGTCCTTGACCAAGTGCCAAGTACCCTCATTCATGTCCATCTGAACCAGCACGTAACCTGGGAAGAACTTGCGCTCGCTTTTGCGTTTCTGGCCATTACGCATTTCAACCACTTCTTCAGTGGGAACCAGAATTTCGCCAAAGCCATCTTCCATGCCAGCCAGCTTTACGCGCTCTACCAACGAGCGCATTACATGCTTCTCGTAACCGGAGTAAGCATGCACAACGTACCAACGCTTAGCCACGGGACACCCTTAGCCGACAATCAAGGAAACAAGCCAGCCGAGCAGGGAATCAAGCCCCCACAACAGCAACGCCATAACCAGAACGACAGCCACAACAATCAGCGTGGTCTGCGTGGTTTCTTGGCGAGTTGGCCATACGACTTTACGAATTTCAGTGCGAGCTTCCTTAACCAGTACAAAGAAAGACTTGCCCTTGACTGTCTGCAGGCCTACAAAGGCAGCTACAGCAGCAATGGCGAGCAATGCAAGTACGCGATACAGGATCGGCGAAGCAGAGTAATACTGATTACCGACAACGCCAACAACCACCAAAGCGACTACCACAAGCCACTTGAGCAGATCGAAGCGAGAGCCTTGAACTTCAGCTTTAGGAGTCATCTATGAAGATCCTGTGAAAAGAAAGCCAGACACACCAAGTGAATCTGGCAGGTCAGGAGGGAATCGAACCCCCAACCTACGGTTTTGGAGACCGTCGCTCTGCCAATTGAGCTACTGACCTAAAACAAAATCAGGCCGACCATTATGCCGGCCCGAAAAAGACATTACAACAATTTACTCAGCAGCTTTGACTTCAACACCAAAACCACCCGCTCGATCGCCCTGCAAAAAACAACAATGGCGCGAACGCTACCATTAAAACAAAGGCAGATATTTTCATATCTGCCTTGTTATATGGAGCTCTTGAGCGGATTTGAACCGCTGACCTCACCCTTACCAAGGGTGTGCTCTACCAACTGAGCTACAAGAGCGTAACACTGTGCAAAACCTGCAAACTTGGAGCGGGTAGCGGGAATCGAACCCGCATCATCAGCTTGGAAGGCTGAGGTTCTACCACTAAACTATACCCGCGAGGCTTGCAGCTCTCGCTAAAAATGGTGGAGGGGGAAGGATTCGAACCTTCGAAGTCGTAGACGTCAGATTTACAGTCTGATCCCTTTGGCCGCTCGGGAACCCCTCCTAAGCGAGCCGGCATTCTATATCATGCCAGCCTTCTGTCAAGCATTTTCTCATTAAAAACCTGAGGTTAGCTGCGTTGACCTCGTTTCACACTGCTTACCGTTAAAGGTCTTCACTGCGAAGCGGGCGCCATTCTATGCAAACTATTCAGCGGGTGCAACCCCCTCGCAAGGCATTATTTTATGTTTTAACTCATTGAATTCTTTGGAAAGGTTTTGTAGCTGCGAGTCTTCCAGAAAACGCCGGCTTTCAGGGGCTATCCGCACCCAATAACCGGCAGAGTCGGCGGAGTCTTTCGGCAAGGACTGAAACTTTACATCCATACCAGCCAAACGCTTTTCTGCAAGCTGAGCAGTTTCCTGGCGAGCAAAACCTCCTAAATAGAGACAGCTGCCGTCTATAACCGCTGATTTGGCCTTCTCACGCGTCGTATCATTCGCCTCGCTCAGCAGTCGAATGTCCTGCTGCGCCCCCTTGTACAAGCTCAAAGGCGTCACGTCCTTCGCACGCAGCGGAGCCTCTTGTTGGTGCCAGATGTAATAGAAGACATTTAGTACGAGCAGCAGCAGAAACAACCAACGCATAGAAACCTCAGGACAAGGGACACGCCATAGCCAACCCTACAAACACCAGATCCGGAACCACCTTGGCCTCAGGCACAATCTCGGAGACCAGTCCCGCATCTCCCCCCGTGAGAAACACAGAATAATTCTCACCCCAATAACGACTTGCCAACTCCAACTGAGTCAGGACAAACCCTCTCAGCATAAGTGAGCATCCCCTCTCGACAGCCTCGACGGTCGTACGACCAGGAACGAGACTTTCCAGCGCGCGCTCGGCGGCAAGATCACCATAGCGAATCCGCCGCGTGTGTGTACGGAGCTGGTTACGCATCAATGACATCCCCGGACAGATAAATCCTCCAAGATGCCCGCCATCCCCATCTATAAAGTCAGCTGTAACAGCCGTGCCAAAATCGAGCACAAGACATGGACCCGAGGCCAAATGAAAGCCACCAAGCATCGCAAGCCAGCGATCCAGCCCCAGTCGCTCAAAATCCTCATAACCATTGCGCACCCCCGCTATCTCTCTAGCCGGCGCGGCGCACATCACGGAAACACCAAAAGCGCCTTCCAGCAGCGATATCAAGGCTTCGGTTTCTTCTGCAGTTCTCACGCTGACCAGTCGACAATGCGCGAGAGCAAGCCCCTCAAGCCCCTTCAGGCCTTTGAGCAATGCAAGATCGGAGTCGACAATACCTTCGCCAATCACCTGCCTGGCATCTGCACTGAGCACACGCCATTTAATAAAACTGTTACCGCAGTCAAGCTCAAGAATCATCACGCAACCTCAGACTGAGCTCGCCACCACTAAAGACTTTTTCCACACCATCCACCTTCAGGCGCAGGGCACCCCGACTGTCGATACCCAGCACCTCACCATCTATCCGGTTCACGCCGGCAATCAATGACACCGCTCGCCCCTGCCAAATATGACCTTGCTCCCACTCAGCATGAATCGCTGAAAAACCGGCCTGCTGATGGCGATTCAAATATGCCCTGAGCATCACCCCCAACTCTGCGACCAGGTGATTGCGATTGAACACCTTGCCCGTCTCAAGCCGCATGGATGTCCATTGCTGATCAACCTCATCGGTCATCTGCATATTCACATTAATTCCGACACCTAACACCACATGACACACATCAGCAGGATCACCCACTAACTCGAGCAATACTCCGGCGATTTTTTTCTGACCAACCAAAACATCGTTAGGCCATTTCAGGCCTGCACCCGAAACGCCAAGCGCCCGTAGCGCTTGCATTACAGCAAGACCGACAACAAGGCTCAAACCTTCCAGCTGCCGCATTCCACCCTCAATGCGCAATACCAGGCTGTAGTAGATGTTTTCCGCGAAAGGACTTGCCCACTTGCGTCCACGCCTACCCCGACCTGCAGTTTGCCTCTCGGCAAGCACTAAAAATGGTGCAGCCTGGCCACGCTCAACAGCACGCAACGCCTCGGCATTCGTGGAGTCAACCGAATCAAGGATGAGTATTGGCCAATCACATTCGGCCGCGTGCGCTTTTATATCGGCCGAATCGAGCAGTGTCAGTGGAGCAGCCAACTGATACCCGCGACCACGCACCTTATGGATAGATAATCCAAGCTCAGCCTCGAGATGCTGAAGCTGCTTCCAGACGGCACTGCGACTAACACCCAAGGCGACGCCGAGGTCCTGACCTGAATGGAATCGGCCATCTTTAAGAAGCTTTAACAACGTCAGCATGCAAGTCTCGCCTCAGAATGAGGCCCGCATGATAGCCATGCCCTGAGCCGTTGCATAGAAACCCTGGAGAACTGATTTTCCTGCGGGCAAAACAAAACCCCTACCTGCATACGCAGATAGGGGTTTCGGAATTTAATCTTGACGATGACCTACTCTCACATGGGGAAACCCCACACTACCATCGGCGATGCATCGTTTCACTGCTGAGTTCGGGATGGGATCAGGTGGTTCCAATGCTCTATGGTCGTCAAGAAATTCGGTAGCCAGGTCGTGCTCTCTTGCGAGGTCACGCTCCAGCGAATGGGTATGTGATAGCTGTCGGTGTTTTGCGAGCCTTCTCGAACTTTCGGTTCGTTTCGTCTTCACACACCGCAATCTGATGCTCTTTCGAGTAGTCAAATTGCTTGGGTGTTATATGGTCAAGCCTCACGGGCAATTAGTATTGGTTAGCTCAACGCCTCACAGCGCTTACACACCCAACCTATCAACGTCGTAGTCTTCGACGGCCCTTCAGGGGACTCAAGGTCCCAGTGAGATCTCATCTTGAGGCTAGTTTCCCGCTTAGATGCTTTCAGCGGTTATCTATTCCGAACATAGCTACCCGGCAATGCCACTGGCGTGACAACCGGAACACCAGAGGTTCGTCCACTCCGGTCCTCTCGTACTAGGAGCAGCCCCTCTCAAATCTCAAACGTCCACGGCAGATAGGGACCGAACTGTCTCACGACGTTCTAAACCCAGCTCGCGTACCACTTTAAATGGCGAACAGCCATACCCTTGGGACCGGCTTCAGCCCCAGGATGTGATGAGCCGACATCGAGGTGCCAAACACCGCCGTCGATATGAACTCTTGGGCGGTATCAGCCTGTTATCCCCGGAGTACCTTTTATCCGTTGAGCGATGGCCCTTCCATACAGAACCACCGGATCACTAAGACCTACTTTCGTACCTGCTCGACGTGTCTGTCTCGCAGTCAAGCGCGCTTTTGCCTTTATACTCTACGACCGATTTCCGACCGGTCTGAGCGCACCTTCGTACTCCTCCGTTACTCTTTAGGAGGAGACCGCCCCAGTCAAACTACCCACCATACACTGTCCTCGATCCGGATAACGGACCTGAGTTAGAACCTCAAAGTTGCCAGGGTGGTATTTCAAGGTTGGCTCCACGCGAACTGGCGTCCACGCTTCAAAGCCTCCCACCTATCCTACACAAGCAAATTCAAAGTCCAGTGCAAAGCTATAGTAAAGGTTCACGGGGTCTTTCCGTCTAGCCGCGGATACACTGCATCTTCACAGCGATTTCAATTTCACTGAGTCTCGGGTGGAGACAGCGCCGCCATCGTTACGCCATTCGTGCAGGTCGGAACTTACCCGACAAGGAATTTCGCTACCTTAGGACCGTTATAGTTACGGCCGCCGTTTACCGGGGCTTCGATCAAGAGCTTCGCGTTAGCTAACCCCATCAATTAACCTTCCGGCACCGGGCAGGCGTCACACCCTATACGTCCACTTTCGTGTTTGCAGAGTGCTGTGTTTTTAATAAACAGTCGCAGCGGCCTGGTATCTTCGACCGGCATGGGCTTACGCAGTAAATGCTTCACCCTCACCGGCGCACCTTCTCCCGAAGTTACGGTGCCATTTTGCCTAGTTCCTTCACCCGAGTTCTCTCAAGCGCCTTGGTATTCTCTACCCAACCACCTGTGTCGGTTTGGGGTACGGTTCCTGGTTACCTGAAGCTTAGAAGCTTTTCTTGGAAGCATGGCATCAACCACTTCGTGTTCTAAAAGAACACTCGTCATCAGCTCTCGGCCTTAGAATCCCGGATTTACCTAAGATTCCAGCCTACCACCTTAAACTTGGACAACCAACGCCAAGCTGGCCTAGCCTTCTCCGTCCCTCCATCGCAATAACCAGAAGTACAGGAATATTAACCTGTTTTCCATCGACTACGCTTTTCAGCCTCGCCTTAGGGACCGACTAACCCTGCGTCGATTAACGTTGCGCAGGAAACCTTGGTCTTTCGGCGTGGGTGTTTTTCACACCCATTGTCGTTACTCATGTCAGCATTCGCACTTCTGATACCTCCAGCAAGCTTCTCAACTCACCTTCACAGGCTTACAGAACGCTCCTCTACCGCATCACCTAAGTGATACCCGTAGCTTCGGTGTATGGTTTGAGCCCCGTTACATCTTCCGCGCAGGCCGACTCGACTAGTGAGCTATTACGCTTTCTTTAAAGGGTGGCTGCTTCTAAGCCAACCTCCTAGCTGTCTAAGCCTTCCCACATCGTTTCCCACTTAACCATAACTTTGGGACCTTAGCTGACGGTCTGGGTTGTTTCCCTTTTCACGACGGACGTTAGCACCCGCCGTGTGTCTCCCATGCTCGGCACTTGTAGGTATTCGGAGTTTGCATCGGTTTGGTAAGTCGGGATGACCCCTAGCCGAAACAGTGCTCTACCCCCTACAGTGATACATGAGGCGCTACCTAAATAGCTTTCGAGGAGAACCAGCTATCTCCGAGCTTGATTAGCCTTTCACTCCGATCCACAGGTCATCCGCTAACTTTTCAACGGTAGTCGGTTCGGTCCTCCAGTTAGTGTTACCCAACCTTCAACCTGCCCATGGATAGATCGCCCGGTTTCGGGTCTATTCCCAGCGACTAGACGCCCTATTAAGACTCGCTTTCGCTACGCCTCCCCTATTCGGTTAAGCTCGCCACTGAAAATAAGTCGCTGACCCATTATACAAAAGGTACGCAGTCACCCAACAAAGTGGGCTCCCACTGCTTGTACGCATACGGTTTCAGGATCTATTTCACTCCCCTCTCCGGGGTTCTTTTCGCCTTTCCCTCACGGTACTAGTTCACTATCGGTCAGTCAGTAGTATTTAGCCTTGGAGGATGGTCCCCCCATATTCAGACAAAGTTTCTCGTGCTCCGTCCTACTCGATTTCATGACTAAGAGATTTTCGCGTACAGGGCTATCACCCACTATGGCCGTACTTTCCAGAACGTTCCGCTAATCTCAAAGCCACTTAAGGGCTAGTCCCCGTTCGCTCGCCACTACTAAGGGAATCTCGGTTGATTTCTTTTCCTCAGGGTACTTAGATGTTTCAGTTCCCCTGGTTCGCTTCTTAAGCCTATGTATTCAGCTTAAGATACCTAACTTATGTTAGGTGGGTTCCCCCATTCAGACATCTCCGGATCAAAGTCTGTTTGCCGACTCCCCGAAGCTTTTCGCAGGCTACCACGTCTTTCATCGCCTCTGACTGCCAAGGCATCCACCGTATGCGCTTCTTCACTTGACCATATAACCCCAAGCAATCTGGTTATACTGTGAAGACGACATTCGCCGAAAATTCGATAATACTCAATTAAGAGCAACTCACAAATTTTACCTTAGCCTGAGCCGTTACCAGTGAAAGTAACGTTCAGTCTATCTTTCTATCACATACCCAAATTTTTAAAGAACGATCTAGCCAAAGACTAGAAATCAACATTCACCATCATCACGATGGAATGCTCATTTCTAAGCTTTCAACAAACAGAAGCAGTGAGTGGTGGAGCCAAACGGGATCGAACCGTTGACCTCCTGCGTGCAAGGCAGGCGCTCTCCCAGCTGAGCTATGGCCCCGTATTGCTACAGGTTCCCACACAAAAATTGGTGGGTCTGGGCAGATTCGAACTGCCGACCTCACCCTTATCAGGGGTGCGCTCTAACCAACTGAGCTACAGACCCAATTTCGGGCTGCTTCTTATCGTCTTCTTCAATGAATCAAGCAATTCGTGTGGGAACTTATGGAGCAGCTGATGTCGTCGATTAAGGAGGTGATCCAGCCGCAGGTTCCCCTACGGCTACCTTGTTACGACTTCACCCCAGTCATGAATCACACCGTGGTAACCGTCCTCCCGAGGGTTAGACTAGCTACTTCTGGTGCAACCCACTCCCATGGTGTGACGGGCGGTGTGTACAAGGCCCGGGAACGTATTCACCGCGACATTCTGATTCGCGATTACTAGCGATTCCGACTTCACGCAGTCGAGTTGCAGACTGCGATCCGGACTACGATCGGTTTTCTGGGATTAGCTCCACCTCGCGGCTTGGCAACCCTCTGTACCGACCATTGTAGCACGTGTGTAGCCCAGGCCGTAAGGGCCATGATGACTTGACGTCATCCCCACCTTCCTCCGGTTTGTCACCGGCAGTCTCCTTAGAGTGCCCACCATGACGTGCTGGTAACTAAGGACAAGGGTTGCGCTCGTTACGGGACTTAACCCAACATCTCACGACACGAGCTGACGACAGCCATGCAGCACCTGTCTCAATGTTCCCGAAGGCACCCATCCATCTCTGGAAAGTTCATTGGATGTCAAGGCCTGGTAAGGTTCTTCGCGTTGCTTCGAATTAAACCACATGCTCCACCGCTTGTGCGGGCCCCCGTCAATTCATTTGAGTTTTAACCTTGCGGCCGTACTCCCCAGGCGGTCAACTTAATGCGTTAGCTGCGCCACTAAGAGCTCAAGGCTCCCAACGGCTAGTTGACATCGTTTACGGCGTGGACTACCAGGGTATCTAATCCTGTTTGCTCCCCACGCTTTCGCACCTCAGTGTCAGTATCAGTCCAGGTGGTCGCCTTCGCCACTGGTGTTCCTTCCTATATCTACGCATTTCACCGCTACACAGGAAATTCCACCACCCTCTACCATACTCTAGCTTGTCAGTTTTGAATGCAGTTCCCAGGTTGAGCCCGGGGATTTCACATCCAACTTAACAAACCACCTACGCGCGCTTTACGCCCAGTAATTCCGATTAACGCTTGCACCCTCTGTATTACCGCGGCTGCTGGCACAGAGTTAGCCGGTGCTTATTCTGTCGGTAACGTCAAAACAGATACGTATTAGGTAACTGCCCTTCCTCCCAACTTAAAGTGCTTTACAATCCGAAGACCTTCTTCACACACGCGGCATGGCTGGATCAGGCTTTCGCCCATTGTCCAATATTCCCCACTGCTGCCTCCCGTAGGAGTCTGGACCGTGTCTCAGTTCCAGTGTGACTGATCATCCTCTCAGACCAGTTACGGATCGTCGCCTTGGTGAGCCATTACCTCACCAACTAGCTAATCCGACCTAGGCTCATCTGATAGCGCAAGGCCCGAAGGTCCCCTGCTTTCTCCCGTAGGACGTATGCGGTATTAGCGTCCGTTTCCGAGCGTTATCCCCCACTACCAGGCAGATTCCTAGGCATTACTCACCCGTCCGCCGCTCTCAAGAGAAGCAAGCTTCTCTCTACCGCTCGACTTGCATGTGTTAGGCCTGCCGCCAGCGTTCAATCTGAGCCATGATCAAACTCTTCAGTTCAAACATCTTTGGGTTTTTAAGAAACCCTAAACTTGGCTCAGCAATCGTTGGTTACATCTTTGATTTCTCGCGGAGTAACTTGTGATGCTGATAATCTTGTTGACTATCAGTCTGACTCCACAAGCACCCACACGAATTGCTTGATTCAGTTGTTAAAGAGCGGTTGGTTAAGATCTTTCGTCTCAACCGAGGCGCGCATTCTACAGCAGCCTCTGTTGCTGTCAAGCGGTTATTTTCAGAAGTTTTCAAAGTTTCCTTTGCAACTTCAACCACTTGCGCTTCCGATCTCTCGTTAGCGGGAGGCGAATTCTACAGCGTTACTCGCTGCTGTCAACACCTCTTTTTCTCCGCTTTCGACCGAGAAGATCGAAACGTCCATAAGGCCAAACCCGCCTGCCTTACCGACTCCTTCTGGGCTTCGATGACCTGAAGCAACTCGCTGTCGAAAACTGCGTAACTCTTTGTTTACCAAGGAGTTTTCCGTTTCGACTGCGCCGGAAGTGGGGCGAATTATAGACTTCCAGAATCTGCCGTCAACACCTATTTTCAGCTTTATTCAAGTTTGAGCGTAATACGCGCAAATGCCTTCTTTCCGGCCTGACAAACATGGGTCGCGCCCAGTACGTATATAAAGGAGCGATCGACAACCTCGCCATCTATACGCACACCACCAGAACCCAGAAGATCTCGCGCCACAGCCGAGTTCTTGACCAGGCCTGCCTTATTAAGGACCGCAGCGATCGGCATGTCTTCCGCCGCAGTCAATTCAATCTCCGGCAGATCATCCGGCAACTCACCTTCCTTCATACGGTTACCCGCCGCACGATGCGCATTGGCCGCAGCCTCTTCACCATGGAAACGCGCAACGATCTCTTCAGCCAGCTTGATCTTGATATCGCGCGGATTGGCGCCCGCCTCTACATCGGCACGGAACGCATTGATCTCGTCCATGGACCGGAAGCTAAGCAACTCGAAGTAACGCCACATCAAAGCATCCGGAATAGAAACCAGCTTGCCGTACATGACACCCGGCGCTTCCTGGATCCCGACGTAGTTGCCCAAGGACTTGGACATCTTCTTCACGCCATCCAGACCTTCGAGCAGCGGCATGGTCAGAATGCATTGAGCTTCCTGACCATAGCCGCGCTGCAATTCACGTCCCATCAGCAGGTTGAACTTCTGATCGGTACCGCCCAGCTCGACATCCGCGCGCAATGCGACCGAGTCATAGCCCTGAACCAGCGGATAGAGAAATTCGTGAATGGCGATTGGCTGATTGGTGGTGTAGCGCTTGTCGAAGTCGTCGCGCTCCAGCATCCGAGCCACGGTGTATTGCGAGGTCAGACGAATGAAGTCCGCCGGCCCCATCTGATCCATCCAGGTGGAGTTGAACGCCACCTCGGTCTTGGCCGGATCAAGAATCTTGAAGACTTGAGTCTTGTAGGTCTCGGCATTCTCGAGAACCTGCTCGCGAGTGAGCGGAGGCCGCGTAGCACTCTTGCCGCTCGGATCGCCGATCATCCCGGTGAAGTCACCTATAAGAAAGATCACCTGATGCCCCAGTTCCTGGAACTGACGCAGCTTATTAATAAGCACGGTATGACCCAGGTGCAAATCCGGCGCAGTCGGATCGAAGCCTGCCTTAATACGCAGTGGCTGGCCACGCTTGAGCTTTTCGATCAGCTCGGACTCGACCAACAGTTCTTCCGCACCACGTTTAATCAGCGCTAGCTGCTCTTCAACCGACTTCATAACAGACCCGCAAGGCTCGAATTCAAAGGGAACCAACCATACAAGATCACGCGTCAAATACAAAGTTTGACCGGCGCAATGGCGCCAATCCGATGACAGAGCGTCCGCGGACTTGCTTCAGAGATGATTTGGTTATATTTTATACAGTTATTTCATCTTCATCATGTCATTCATCTTTTCCAATTCATCTTTTTCAAAGTCAAAAATTACTTATGACCAAAGAATCGTCTAAAGCGCCCCCGCTTTACCCGAAGACCCACCTGCTAGCCGCAAGTGGTATCGCCGCTCTATTGAGCCTGGCGCTTCTGGTATTCCCTTCCAGTGATGTAGAAGCCAAAAAGACGACCCTGAGTCTTGAACTGGAAAGCCCTGCTGAACAACTGACACAAGATCAAGACGCTGCTGAAGCCGTTCAAGCCACAAATGAGCCAGCAGTCTCCCCATTCGCGCAGATCGAAAACAGCGCCGAAGACACTCAGGAAACCGCCCAGGCCGCACCTGCCCCGGCACCGGCACACGCCGCCGAAACAAAGAAGGCGCCAAACCACAGGGAAGTGATCGTTGGCAAAGGCGATACGCTTTCCACATTGTTTGAGAAAGTCGGGCTCCCTGCCGCCTCTGTGCATGAAATCCTGGCCAGCGACAAGCAAGCCAAGCAGTTCAGCCAGCTCAAACACGGCCAGAAGCTCGAATTCGAACTCAACCCCGATGGCCAATTGACCAACTTGCATAGCAAGGTCAGCGACCTCGAAAGCATCACCTTGACCAAGAACGACAAGGGCTACACGTTCAATCGAATTACCGCCAAGCCCACCGTACGCTCTGCCTACGTTCATGGCGTGATCAACAGCTCGCTGTCGCAGTCTGCCGCGCGCGCCGGTCTGTCGCACAGCCTGACCATGGACATGGCCAGCGTGTTTGGCTATGACGTCGACTTCGCCCAGGATATTCGCCAGGGTGACGAGTTCGACGTGATCTACGAGCAGAAAGTCGTCAACGGCAAAGCTGTTGGCAACGGCCCGATCCTCTCCGCACGCTTCACCAACCGCGGCAAGACGTACACCGCCGTGCGTTACACCAACAAACAAGGCAACAGCAGCTACTACACCGCTGATGGCAACAGCATGCGCAAGGCATTCATCCGCACCCCGGTAGACTTCGCCCGCATCAGCTCGAAGTTTTCCATGGGCCGCAAACACCCCATCCTGAACAAAATCCGCGCCCACAAAGGCGTTGACTACGCTGCGCCGCGCGGCACGCCGATCAAGGCGGCAGGCGACGGCAAAGTGTTGTTGGCCGGTCGCCGTGGCGGCTACGGCAATACCGTGATCATCCAGCACGGCAACACCTACCGTACGCTGTACGGCCACATGCAGGGCTTCGCCAAAGGCGTGCAGACTGGCGGCAACGTCAAGCAAGGCCAAGTGATTGGCTACATCGGTACAACAGGCCTCTCCACCGGTCCGCACTTGCACTACGAGTTCCAGGTCAACGGCGTGCACGTAGACCCGCTGGGCCAGAAGCTGCCGATGGCCGATCCGATCGCCAAAGCTGAACGCGCGCGTTTCCTGGCTCAGAGTCAACCACTGATGGCACGCATGGACCAAGAGAAGGCCACCATGCTGGCTTCGAGCAAGCGCTAAGCCATGACGCTCTATATAGGTGTGATGTCCGGGACCAGCCTCGACGGCCTGGACATTGCACTGATCGAGCTGACTCCGGCGATCAATCTGATCGCCACGCACTACACCCCTATGCCCGATTCCCTGCGAGCCGAGCTGCTTGGCTTGTGCGCCAGCGGCCCGGACGAGATCGCCCGCTCTGCCATTGCCCAACAGAACTGGGTGAAACTGGCAGCACAGGGCATTCATGCTCTCCTCGACCAACAGAACCTGAAGCCTGAACAGATTCGCGCGATTGGCAGTCATGGGCAGACCATCCGCCACGAGCCGGCGCGCGGCTTCACCGTACAGATCGGCAACCCTGCCCTGCTGACCGAATTGACTGGTATTACGGTGGTCAGCGACTTCCGCAGCCGTGATGTTGCGGCAGGCGGACAAGGCGCCCCATTGGTCCCAGCCTTTCACGAAGCATTGTTTGAAGAGCACGCAGGCAACCGCGCGGTATTGAACGTAGGCGGGTTCAGCAACCTCAGCCTGATCGACCCCGGCAAACCAGTAGCCGGTTTCGACTGCGGCCCGGGTAATGTCCTGATGGACGCCTGGATTCACCAACAGCGGGGCGACAACTTTGATCGCGACGGTCAATGGGCTGCCAGCGGCAAGGTCGAACCGATCCTGCTGAATGAGTTGCTGAGTGATCCATTTTTCGTAACCAAAGGCCCAAAGAGCACCGGTCGCGAAGTGTTCAATTTGCCATGGTTGACGCAGCATCTTTCGAAACTGCCAACTTTCGCCGCCGAAAACGTGCAAGCAACACTGCTTGAACTGACCGCACTGACCATCATCGAATCACTGCAACACGCGCAGTCGGACACTCAGGAACTGCTGGTCTGTGGCGGTGGTGCGCACAACGCTACGCTGATGAAGCGTTTGGCCACCCTGTTGCCAAACGCGAAGGTCAGCAGCACCGCAACGCACGGGGTGGACCCGGATTGGGTCGAAGCCATGGCCTTCGCCTGGCTGGCGCATTGCTGCCTGGAAGGCATTGCCGCCAATCGCCCAAGCGTCACTGGCGCCCGAGGCCTGCGGGTACTCGGCGCCATTTACCCGGCATAAACGCCACACAGCAAAACGCCGCAAAGCCCGAGGCCATGCGGCGCTTGATAAAGCCGTGAAACGCAATCAGATCGAGAACGAAGAGCCGCAGCCACAGGTAGTGCTGGCGTTCGGGTTCTTGATCACGAAACGCGAACCTTCCAGACCTTCCTGATAATCCACCTCGGCACCCGCCAGGTACTGGAAGCTCATCGGATCGACCACCAGGCTCACACCTTCGCGCTCGACGATGGTGTCGTCATCGGCCACTTCTTCATCGAAGGTAAAGCCGTATTGAAAACCTGAACAACCACCGCCCGTAACGAATACGCGCAGCTTCAAGCGATCATTCCCCTCTTCATCGACCAGGCTCTTCACCTTGTGCGCGGCACCGTGGGTGAATTGCAAAGCCGTGGGGGTGAAGGATTCGACGCTCATGCTAACTATCTCCCGGCGTTACGCCGCCATAATGCGTGATGACGCGCATTATCCGCTTCTCCTAGAAAATTGGTCAACTATTGTTACGGTATATCAATCAACACATTTGTCAGCCCGAAATACAAAAAGGCCCGTCAGACGGGCCTTTTTGCTGCGCAAGAAACGCCTTACGGCAGCATGCCCGCATGGGACAAGCCCAGACGCTCATCCAGGCCAAACAGGATGTTCATGTTCTGCACCGCCTGACCCGACGCGCCTTTGACCAGGTTATCGATCACCGACAACACCACCACCAGATCACCATCCTGTGGACGATGCACGGCAATACGGCAAACGTTGGCACCGCGCACGCTGCGGGTTTCCGGGTGGCTGCCAGCCGGCATAACGTCGACGAACGGTTCATTGGCATAGCGTTTCTCGAACAACGCCTGCAGATCCACCGAGCGGTCCACAACAGTGGCGTAGAGCGTCGAGTGAATACCGCGAATCATCGGCGTCAGGTGCGGAACGAAGGTCAGCCCCACGTCCTTACCCGCTGCGCGACGCAGACCCTGGCGGATTTCCGGCAAGTGACGATGACCTTTCACGGAATAGGCCTTCATGCTTTCCGATGTTTCGGAGTACAGCGATCCCACCGAAGCACCACGCCCTGCACCGCTCACACCGGATTTGCAATCAGCGATCAAACGCGTGGTGTCGGCCAGACCCGCTTCGAGCAATGGCAGGAAACCCAATTGCGTTGCGGTCGGGTAGCAACCCGGCACGGCAATCAGGCGAGCGTCCTTGATCTGCTCACGATTGACTTCCGGCAGGCCGTAGACGGCTTCTTCCAGCAGCTCCGGCGCACCGTGAGGCTGGCCGTACCACTTGGCCCACTCCGCAGAGTCTTGTAGACGGAAGTCCGCCGACAGGTCGATGACCTTGGTGCCGGCCGCCAGCAACTCGCCGGCCAGCGCATGGGCAACACCGTGTGGCGTGGCGAAGAACACCACGTCGCAAGCGCCCAGCGTCTTGATGTCCGGAACACTGAATGCCAGGCCGTCGTAATGGCCTCGCAGGTTCGGATACATATCAGCCACGGCCAGACCGGCCTCGGATCGGGAAGTGATCACGACCACTTCTGCTTGCGGATGCTGTGCCAACAGACGCAGCAGTTCGACACCGGTGTAACCCGTGCCGCCGACGATACCGACCTTGACCATAAACCTGCCCTCAACGAACCCACTGGAAAGCCGTCGATAATAGGGGCCGCGCGGCCCTGCGACAACCGCTTAGGTGACGTGCGGCCGAACAAGCCTCTACTATCCGGACTACCGTGAACTAGGGAATAACCAAAAATGCTTTATCTGTGGCTCAAAGCGCTTCACATCGTCAGCATGGTCTGCTGGTTTGCCGGCCTGTTTTATCTACCGCGCCTGTTTGTTTATCACGCACAAAGCGAGGACAGCGTCAGCAAGGAACGCTTCAGCCTCATGGAACGCAAGTTGTACCGCGCCATCATGGGACCGGCGATGATCGCCACCCTGATATTCGGCATTGCGTTGATCTGGCTTAACCCAAGCATCTTCAGTTCGGGTGCGTGGATTCACGCCAAACTGACCCTGGTGGTCATCCTGATCGGCTACCACCACATGTGCGGCGCACAGGTAAAACGCTTTGCCCGTGGCGAGAACACCCGCAGCCATGTCTTTTATCGCTGGTTCAATGAAGTACCGGTTCTGATATTGCTGGCTATCGTCATTCTGGTCGTCGTTCGGCCATTCTAATAAGCACAACTACCGGGGTACTTCCAATGTCGCTGCCCGCTTTGCTCGAACAACGTTTGCGATTGCCCGTGGTGGCAGCGCCGATGTTCCTGATTTCGAACCCGCAACTGGTCCTTGCCTGCTGTCGTAATGGCGTGGTTGGCAGCTTTCCCGCGCTGAACCAGCGCGAGAGCAGCGGCTTCAAGGCCTGGCTGGAAGAGATCGAAGCAGGCTTGGCGACTCTGGAGAACCCGGCGCCTTACGCTGTGAACCTGATCGTTCACAACAGCAATCCTCGACTGCAAGCCGACCTGGCGATCTGTATCGAGCACAAAGTACCGATCGTGATCACCAGCCTCGGCGCCGTGAAAGAACTGGTCGATGCCGTCCACGGCTGCGGCGGCCTGGTGTTTCACGACGTAACGACCCGTCGTCATGCCGAGAAAGCGGCCGAGGCCGGGGTCGACGGTTTGATCGCCGTGGCCGCCGGTGCCGGTGGGCACGCCGGGACCTGGAGCCCGTTCTCATTGATTGCCGAGATCCGCCAGTTCTTCGACAAGACCTTGCTGCTGGCCGGCTGCCTCAACCACGGCCACGAGATTCTCGCGGCACAATTGCTCGGTGCGGATTTGGCCTACTTCGGTACGCGATTTATCGGCACCACTGAAAGTCATGCCCCTGACGCCTACAAGGAGATGCTGCTGACATCCAGAGCCGCTGACATCATTCATACTCCAGCGGTGTCGGGCGTACCGGCGAGCTTCATGCGCCAAAGCCTGGAAGCTGCCGGTTTCGACATGAAGGCGCTGCAGGCCAAAGGTGAAGTGGATTTCGGCTCCAAGCTCAAACCGTTGAACGATGAAGCCAAAGCCTGGAAAACCGTATGGTCCGCAGGCCAGGGTGTCGGCGAAATCGACGATTTGCCCAGTGTCGATGAATTGGTCGCACGGCTGGACGCCGAATACCGCAAGGCACTGGAACTGGCAGCACAGTTGCCAAAACGCTGGCCGCGCTGAAATGAAAGCTTGGCCAGCCCGCCCTGGCTGGCCTTACACTTAACACCTGCAACGTCTTAACACTCAATTATTCGCGACAAGGATGCCTCGCAATGAGCGACAACCGTTTCAAGATCGTATTCGACGGCGCTTTGCTGCCAGGTGTTGACGTCACAACCGCCAAACTGAATCTGGCCGCGCTGTACAAAAGCGAGGTCGCTGCCGTCGAACGGCTGTTCACCGGCAAATCGGTTACGCTCAAACAAGGCCTGTCGAACACCGACGCGCAAACTTACCTGCAGGCCCTGAAGAAAACCGGCATTGATGCCCGGATCGAAAGCGAGCCGTCCATCGAGCTGAACCTGGCTGACGCTCATGAACACCCGCCTGTGAACAGCCAGCCGGTCTTCACCGACCCGGCCTCCCCGTACGCCCCGCCTCGGTCCACTGTCGGCGAAAGCCTGCCCGCTTTCGCGACGCTCAAGCCTTTCAGCATCGAAGGCCGCATCGGCCGCTTGCGTTATCTCGCCTGGACGATGGCCCTGACGCTGGTGACGCTGGCCGTCGGCTCGGTATTGGCAATTTTCGCCTTTGCCATCATCAGCGCCGATTCCACCGCAGGCCTTATTCTTGGTGGCCTGGTTGCTTTTATCCTGTTCATCGCCTTGGCGGTCGTCAGCGTTCAGTTCAGTGTTCAGCGCTTGCATGACATCGGCTGGTCCGGCTGGCTCTGGCTGTTGAACCTTGTACCGTTCGTGGGCAGCTTCTTTCCGCTGGTCATCATGGTCGTGCCAGGCACCAACATCGCCAATCGCTACGGCGCACCGCCTCCGCCTAACAGCACGGCGGTCAAGGTCCTGTCTTCGCTTTGGGTCGTGTTTATCGCGCTCATTCTGATTGGCGCATTGGCCGGCGGCATCACCGCCATTCAGAACGAGTACGAAAACGCCGCCCAAACCAGCTATGACAGCAGCTCGGTCACCACCGAAGACGTTGAAGTCGAGCCCGCCGCAGAGGCTGAACAAGTACCCGATTCCGCAGACGATGAAGCCGAAGAAGCCCCGGCCCCTGTAGACTCTGCAAAAGAATGAACAGCGCTCCCCGCCCGTGACACCTGCGTCGCCGGCGCGGAGCTGTTGCGATGGAGAACTGCATGACCCGTTACGCTCTGATCACTGGCGCTTCCAGCGGCATCGGCCTGGCGATGGCCGAAGCGCTGGCCCGGCGCGGCCGCAGCCTGATTCTGGTGGCCCGACAGCGTGATCAGCTGGAAAGTATTGCGATTGAACTGACTCAACGGTTTGGCGTGGAAGTGTTGTTTCGCGCCTGCGATCTCGGCGAACCCTTGCGGTTGTCGGGGTTTCTGCTGGAGTTGGAAGAAGGTGACCGGCAGATCGATTTGCTGGTCAACTGCGCCGGCATCGGCACTTGCGGTCCATTCCTGGCACAGGACTGGATGACCGAACAGGACCTGATCGAAGTGAACATCCTGGCGCTGACCCGCTTGTGCCATGCGATCGGCAACAGCATGGCCTTGCAGGGTGGCGGGCAGATTCTGAACGTCGCTTCAATGGCAGCATTCCAACCCGGCCCGTGGATGAGCACTTACTACGCCAGCAAAGCCTATGTGCTGCACTTTTCCGAAGGCTTGCGCGTCGAGTTGAAGAAATGTGCGGTGAAGGTCTCGGTGCTCTGCCCCGGCCCGACTCGCACCGGGTTCTTCCGTACGGCGCAACTGGATACCGGCAAACTGGCCGACAGTAAAATGCTGATGAGCCCGGAAGAGGTAGCGTTGTATACCGTACGGGCCCTGGAGAAAGATCGCGCGATCATCATTCCAGGTCGAGGCAACCGCTGGCGCGCTTTTCTGCCACGGCTCGGCTCTCGCTGGTTGAACCGCACAATTGCCGGCATGGTCAATAAGGCCTACTGCCCGCGCTGATAAAAGGCTGGGCTGGGCTCGGGGATAACCCATGAGTACACTCAGGCCAGCCCAAACAACGGAGAAAACAGCTGTGGATACTCTGTTCACCAAGATCATCAACCGGGAAATCCCGGCCAAGATCATTTACGAGGACGACCAGGTACTGGCCTTCCACGACATCGCCCCACAGGCGCCGGTGCATTTTCTGGTCATTCCGAAAAAGCCGGTGCGCACCCTTAACGACCTCACCGAGGACGACAAGGCATTGGCCGGGCACATTCTGTTCACCGCCCAGCGCCTGGCAAAGGAACTGGGTTGCGATGATGGTTTCCGCGTGGTCATGAACTGCAATGAATTGGGTGGGCAGACCGTCTATCACATTCATATGCATGTGCTCGGCCAGCGCCAGATGCACTGGCCGCCGGGCTGATTGCAATCATCCTGTGGGAGCAACCCCGCTCCCACAGGGGTTCAACGCAACGCGCCTGCTTCACAATGACCCAGCGCAAACCTTCCCCGGCCGATTGGGTTAAACTGGCCGCCGAGATTCTTCCCGGAGGTCAGCATGACTACCCAACGTCACTACTCGCCGATTGACCGTCTTCTGCTGCAAGCCGATGCCGCGATGCGTACCTTGCTGCCCTTCAGTGGCCAGCCGTACCGTCCGTCGCCTGCCATTGTGCAGCCGGATGCGCAAATGAGCGACGAAGACACCCGGCACGTGGCCGGTCTGATGCGCATCAACCATACCGGCGAAGTCTGCGCCCAGGCGCTGTACCAGGGGCAGGCCCTGACCGCCAAGCTGCCGCACGTGCGTGCAGCGATGGAACATGCTGCCGAAGAAGAAATCGATCACCTGGTCTGGTGCGAGCAACGCATCCACCAACTGGGCAGCCACACCAGTATTCTCAACCCGCTGTTCTATGGCATGTCATTCGGGATTGGCGCGGTGGCCGGGTTGATCAGCGATAAGGTCAGCCTGGGTTTCGTGGCCGCGACCGAGCATCAGGTGTGCAAGCACCTGAACGAACACCTTGAGCAACTGCCGGCCGAGGACGAGAAGTCCCGGGCCATTCTTGAGCAGATGCGTATCGATGAAGAACATCACGCAGAAAGCGCACTGGATGCGGGAGGGTTTCGCTTTCCGGCACCGGTGAAATTCGGGATGAGTCTGTTGGCCAAAGTAATGACCAAGAGCACTTATCGAATCTGACCTGTATTCCGACCATGAAAAAGGCGACTGCCGTGAGGTAGTCGCCTTTTTTTGTGCTCGAAAATCTTAGCTCGACATGTTGCGCGCGTAGAAGATTTCCAACATCTCGTGTTTCACACGGTCGGTCACCTGAGCGCGCTGCTCAGAGGACAGGCTGCTGGTCGCGTCGCCGAACAGGTAGTTGTCCAGTTCGAAGTTCTTCAGCAGCATTTTGGTATGGAACAGGTTTTCCTGATACACGTTCACGTCGGTCATCTGGTACGCGTCGCGGGTGTCTTTGGAGAGGTAGTTCTGGATCGAATTGATCTCGTGGTCGATGAAGTGCTTTTTGCCTTCAACGTCACGGGTGAAACCGCGCACGCGATAATCCACAGTCACGATGTCCGAATCGAACTGGTGAATCAGGAAGTTGAGGGCTTTAAGCGGTGAAATGACGCCACAGGTCGACACATCAATGTCCACACGGAAGGTCGCAATACCGTCGACCGGATGGATTTCCGGGTAGGTGTGCACTGTGATGTGGCTCTTGTCGAGGTGGGCCAGGATGATTTCGGGCAACGGGCCCGGGGACTCTTCGATCTGGCTTTCAGTCGGGGTCACCGGCTCTTCCGATATCAGGATCGTGACACTGGCGCCCTGTGGGTCGTAGTCCTGACTGGCAATGTTCAGGATGTTGGCACCAATGATATCGACAACTTCCGTGAGGATCTGCGTCAGGCGCTTCGCGTTGTACTCTTCATTGATGTACTCGACGTAAGCCTGTTGATCTTGCGGGGTTTCCGCGTAGCAGATGTCATAGATATTGAAGCTCAAGGTCTTTGTCAGGTTATTGAACCCGTGGAGCTTGAGTTTGCTTTTCACCGTTAAAAACTCTCTATGTATTGCGGCCCGGGCCGCGTGATCAAGCATGCCCGTCAGATGCGAACAACGCAGCTGCGTAGGACGGTTAACACCTCTTCGCGATGGCGATTTTGGTTGTCTGTTCGGGTGCGCGGCCTGTCGGATGACGGGCCACGCCCCAGAAAAAAGTGGCGCATCGTGCAGACGTCAAACTGAGACCGTCAGATTCTGCACTGCCTTTATGATAGTTGAATGTCACATCAACCGAGTTCGATGATCTCGTAGTCGTGGGTGATGGCTACGCCGGCCGCGCCGAGCATGATCGAGGCCGAGCAATACTTCTCCGCAGACAACTCGATCGCGCGCTTGACCTGAGCTTCCTTGAGCCCGCGCCCCTTGAGCACAAAGTGCATGTGGATCTTGGTGAAGACCTTCGGATCTTCGGTCGCACGCTCGGCTTCGAGGAAGGCTTCACAGCTTTCGACTGCCTGACGGGACTTCTTGAGGATGCTGACCACGTCGAAATTACTGCAACCGCCGACACCCAGCAGGAGCATTTCCATTGGCCGGACACCCAGGTTGCGACCGCCGGCATCGGGCGGACCGTCCATGACCACGACATGACCGCTACCGGATTCACCGAGGAACATGGCTTCGCCAGCCCATTGGATGCGTGCCTTCATCGCCAAGACTCCACTGTATAAAAAAGGGTCGCCAGCTTAGCACAGGGCCCGTGATTGACAGCGCCCTGGGTTTGTAGGGCATAACCTTCCGGGCAGTAGGTAATTTCTCGAAAAATGCCAGAAGTGTCTGTTAAGCTGGCGCCAATTCGCTGGCGCATAGCCAGCTTTGCAGCAACCTACGACTCATAAAAAAACCAAACACACCGTGAAGCCTTTCGGGATACAACCATGGTTGCTATTGCCCCAACCCCCAAGATCAAGAACCTCGACAAGCTGTTGATGCATTGCCAGCGCCGTCGCTATGCGGCCAAGAGCAACATCATTTGTGCAGGCGATCGCTCGGACACGCTGTTCTTCATCATCAAAGGCTCGGTGACGATCCTGATCGAGGACGATGACGGCCGCGAGATGATCATCGCCTACCTGAACTCCGGGGACTTTTTCGGCGAGTTGGGGCTGTTTGAACAAGCGGGGCTTGAACAGGAACGCAGCGCCTGGGTGCGGGCCAAGATCGAATGTGAAGTGGCGGAAATCAGCTACGCGAAATTCCGCGAGCTGTCCCAGCAAGATCCAGACATTCTTTACGTACTCAGCGGACAAATCGCACAACGTTTGCGCAATACCACGCGCAAGGTCGGCGACCTGGCATTCTTCGATGTGACCGGTCGCGTCGCACGCTGCCTGCTGGAGTTGTGCAAGCAACCAGACGCAATGACTCACCCGGACGGCATGCAGATCAAAGTGACCCGTCAGGAAATCGGCCGGATTGTCGGCTGCTCACGTGAAATGGTCGGTCGCGTACTCAAGGATCTCGAAGAGCGCAACCTGGTGGACGTCAAAGGCAAGACCATGGTGGTCTTCGGTACACGCTAGCTCGAAAACTTATGCCTCAAGCATGTCTGCCAGCAACTGGCGATACAGCGCATCAAGCCGCTCCAATGCGTCAGGCGCGGCGAACTTCTCATGCAGGGCAATGTGGCTTTCGGCGCGAACCCGCTGCTCCAGACCGCACGCTTGATTGAAGCGATTGACCGCTGCGACCATCGACTCTCGCTCGTTATCGAGCAACAAAGCGCCGTGCACCAACCCCACCGGACGCTGCCCACCCTTGCTCTGGCGCCAGCGCTGAGCGGTGCCGACCATCTTGCGACCGTCGAGGTTGACGTTGAAACGACCATCGCAGAACGCGCCGTCCACTTCGCCCAGGGACGAAACGCCGCCCAGTTCATCGAGCAACTGACAAATCGGATCGCAGAGTCGACGATAAGCGGTTTCGATCCGGTTCTGATCGCCTTCACGACGTGGCGGTGCGTAGACCAGTGCGATATTGATGGTCGATGCCGATTGCGGCACCGGCTCACCACCGGTTTCGCGCAGCAACACTGGCCAACCGGCCGCTGCCGAGACTTCACAGGCGGCCTCGAAACCTGGCAGACGATTCAAGCGGCGCGGCATCACCAGCGCCCGATCATTGGGTTGCCAGAACAGCAGGCCAAAGTCCGAGTCGCCGGTGCAGACATGGGCCAACAGATCTTGCTCGGCTTGCAGGCCGGCTTCGACAGTCAGAGAGATTGGCTGGAGCATGGACGATTCCGTAAGACATGAAGTCTTTTGGGGGGCTTGATGACCTCTTCGCGGGCAAGCCCGCTCCCACAGTGAATCGGGTTTGCCTGCGAAGATGTTGTCAGTCGAGTGTAGAACCACTCACCGCAGTACCACGTTCAGGAAAGAACAGGCGCTGCAATTCGGTGCCCGGGCTTTCGGCGCGCATGAACGCCTCGCCGACCAGGAACGCATACACATCACTGATTTCCATCAACTCGACATCGGCCCGGTTGAGAATGCCACTTTCGGTAATCACCAGACGATCACGAGGGATGCGCGGCAACAGATCGAGGGTGGTTTCCAGATTGACCTCGAAGGTGTGCAGGTTACGGTTGTTCACGCCGACCAGCGGCGTGTCGAGGGTTTTCAAGGCCCGCTCCAGCTCGCCGCCGTCGTGCACTTCCACCAGCACGTCGAGGCCGACACTTTTAGCCACGGCCGCCAATTCGGCCATCTTCACATCGTCCAGTGCAGAGACGATCAACAACACGCAATCAGCGCCAAGGGCACGGGCTTCGACGATCTGGTACGGATCGATCATGAAGTCCTTGCGGATCACTGGCAGTTTGCACGCCGCCCGAGCCTGTTGCAGATAAGCATCGGCGCCCTGGAAAAAATCGACATCGGTGAGCACTGACAGGCAGGTTGCGCCGCCCTTCTCGTAACTCTTGGCAATGCTGGCGGGATCGAAATTCGCACGAATCACACCTTTGCTCGGTGACGCTTTTTTGATCTCGGCAATGACTGCCGGCTGTTTCAGCTTGGCCTGAGCAATCAATGCCTTGGCAAAACCACGGGGTGCATCGGCCGCCTTGGCCAGGCTTTCCAGCTCCGCCAGACTCACACGGGCGCTACGCTCGGCAACTTCCTGGACTTTGCGAGCCAGAATGCTTTCCAGAACCGTCGGTACACTCATCCCTCATTCTCCACTTTGAATACCGCGGTAAATGCACCCAATTCCTCGAGTTTTTCCCGGGCGAGGCCTGTGTGCAGCGCATCGTGCGCCAGGGCAACGCCTTCTTTCAAACTAGTCGCCAGGTCGGCGGCATACAGTGCGGCACCGGCATTGAGCACGATCATTTCGGCGGCTTTCTGGCCAAATTCGGTCTTGCGTTTGCCCAAGGCATCGCGGATCAGCTCAAGGGAGGCAGCCGGGCTTTCTACTGCCAGGCCATGCAGGCTCTGGCTCTTCATGCCCAGGTCTTCAGGTTCGACCCAATATTCGGTGATCTGGTCATTCTTCAGTTCTGCCACATACGTCGGTGCCGCCAGACTGAACTCGTCCAGGCCATCCTTCGAGTGCACCACCAGCACGTGCTTGCTGCCCAAACGCTGCAAGACTTCGGCCAATGGCCGGCACAGCGCCTGACTGAATACGCCTACCACCTGATGTTTCACGCCGGCCGGATTCGTAAGCG
The DNA here is from genome assembly GCF_019823085.1 of Pseudomonas sp. DR48. Taxonomy (NCBI): domain Bacteria; kingdom Pseudomonadati; phylum Pseudomonadota; class Gammaproteobacteria; order Pseudomonadales; family Pseudomonadaceae; genus Pseudomonas; species Pseudomonas sp. DR48. The sequence continues at coordinate 1,242,630 of NZ_CP081946.1, forward strand.
GGCCGAGCATGTTGAACAGGGTACGCAGGCCAAGCTCCTTGCGCGGACCGGCAGCGTACTTCATGGCACTGTGATGGGTCTGAGCGAACATGAAACCGATGCCGACGTTGTCGATGCAACGCGCCACCTGGACCGGCGTCAGGTTCAGGTAGATACCGGCCGCCTCCAGTAAATCAGCGCTGCCACTTTTGCCTGATACCGCACGGTTACCGTGCTTGGCCACGGTGCAACCGGCAGCCGCCACGACGAAAGAGGAAGCTGTCGACACGTTGAAGATGTTCGCACCATCGCCGCCAGTGCCGACGACATCAACTACACCGTCGAGGGTCTTGAGTTCTACCTTGTCTGCCAGTTCGCGCATGACCGATACGGCGCCAACGATTTCGTCGATGCTCTCGCTCTTCATGCGCATGGCCATCATGAACGCGCCGATCTGCGCATCCGTGCATTGCCCGGTCATGATTTCGCGCATCACATCGCGCATCTCATCGGTGCTGAGGTCGAGCTGATCGACGATACGGCTCAGGGCTGTCTTGATATTCATGGAAAGTCCTTAGCGCGTGCCGCCGGTTTGTTTGAGGAAGTTGGCGAACAGTTCGTGGCCCTGTTCAGTGAGGATAGACTCAGGGTGGAACTGCACGCCCTCAATGTTCAATGTCTTGTGGCGCAGGCCCATGATCTCGTCGATCGAGCCGTCTTCGAGCTGAGTCCAGGCGGTCAGCTCCAGGCAATCGGGCAAGGTTTCGCGCTTGACGATCAGCGAGTGGTAGCGCGTTACCGTCAGCGGACGATTCAGGCCTTCGAATACGCCCTTGTCCTCATGGAATACCGGGCTAGTCTTACCGTGCATGACTTGACGGGCGCGGACCACATCACCGCCAAACGCCTGGCCGATGGACTGGTGGCCGAGGCAGACGCCCAGAATCGGCAGCTTGCCGGCGAAATGTTTGATCGCTTCGATCGAGATGCCGGCTTCGGTCGGGGTGCACGGACCGGGGGACACGACGATGCGCTCAGGGTTGAGGGCTTCGATTTCGGCAATGGTGAGTTCATCGTTGCGCACTACTTTGACTTGGGAGCCGAGCTCACCAAGGTACTGCACAACGTTGTAGGTAAAAGAGTCGTAGTTATCGATCATCAGCAACATGGCGTTCAGAACCTCTTGAATTCACTGACTTTTAAGACAGCCTTCGAACGATTACCCGCAGCGTCCTGCACTTTGTCTGTCGCAGGATGCGCCAGCAAAGCGGTATGTCTAACGGGTGAAGAAGGCAAAGCGGTACAGGTCCGGCCAGGCCGGCAGAAAAGATTCAGGCGCGCCAACGCCAGCGGGCATGTGCCTTGATGACTTGATCCAGGAGTTTGCTGATGATCAACACGGGGAAGGTCTCATTCATACGTCTCGGCACAGTAACTTAGCTGGGCAGAGCGTGCAATATGGCCGGAGTGACAGCTCGCGAAACAATCGAAGGGTTCGCGACCGATGGCAAAACGCCGGAAGTTTTTGGTACTGTCGTTTCGTTTACTAAAACAATAAATAAAACGGACTTGCTCATGATCAAACAGACGTTGTTTGTACCACTCGCAGGATGCCTGCTCGCGATGGCCTGCGCCCAGGCGAATGCCTCGCCTAATCCCTACACCAATTTCATCGTTTTCGGCGACAGCCTCAATGACGCCGGCACATTTGCCGATACCGGCGGACCTGCCGGGGCGACAGAGCGCTTTACCAACCGTACGGGGCCGGTTTATCTGGATGGCAGCGGCGAAGTCCGTTCGCTCAACGCCACGCAGGTCCTTGGGGGGAAACTGGGGTTCTCGCCGGATCAGACGGCGTCATCATCCTCGGCGGTACGCGCCAGCGAAGGCCTGCCCGATGGCAACAACTGGGCCGTCGGCGGTTATCGCACCGACCAGATTCTCGACTCGATCACCAGCACCGCCGACACCGGCGAACGCACCCGTGCGGGCTATCTGCCGTCGAACAATTTCCGCGCCGACCCGAATGCACTGTATTACCTCTCGGGAGGCGGCAATGACTTCCTGCAGGGGCGCGTGACCAGCCTGCCTCAAGCCAGCGCCGCCGCCGATCGCCTGGCCAGCAGCGTGCAGACCCTGCAACAGGCCGGGGCCCGCTACATCATGGTCTGGTTGCTGCCGGACATTGGCTTTACCCCGGCTTTCAACGGCACACCCTTGCAGGCCTTCACGTCCCAGCTCAGTTCCCAGTTCAACACTGAACTGGTCAGCCGACTGCAAGGCATCAACGCCAACATCATCCCGCTGAACATTCCGGTACTGCTCAAAGAGACGTTTGCCAACCCTGGCCAGTTCGGCCTGGCCACCGACCAGAACCTCAGCGCCACCTGCTTCAGCGGCGACAGTTGCTCCGAGAACGCCCGATACGGCATCAACAGTGCTACCCCGGACCCGATCAAACTGATCTACAACGACTCGGTGCACCCGACCGAAGCCGGGCAACGCTTGATTGCCGATTACGCTTACTCGCTGCTGTCCGCGCCATGGGAAGCAAGCCTGCTGCCACAAATGGCCCAGGGCACGTTGCGTTCTCATCAGGATGAGTTGCGCAACCAGTGGCTGGCCGATTGGGAAAATTGGCAAGGCGTGGGTCAATGGCGGGCGATTGTCGCCGCCGGCGGCCAACACCAGGATTTCGACAGCCAGCGCAGTGGTGCGAGCGCTGACGGTAATGGCGCCAACGTGAACATCGGTGGCAGTTATCGACTCAACGACGCATGGCGCGTTGGCTTGGCGGCGGGCTTCTATAACCAGAAACTCGAAGCCGGCGATAAAGATTCGGATTACAAGCTCAACACCTACATGGGCACCGCTTTCGCCCAATACCAACAGAATCGCATTTGGGGTGACGCGGCGCTGACGGCCGGGCATCTGGACTACGACAGTCTCAAACGCAAATTCCAGTTGGGGGTCAACGAACGCGGGGAGAAAGGCGACACCGACGGTTACCTGGTCGCCATCAGCGGCCGCCTGGGTTATGACATCGCGCCAGAAGCGAGCAGCCCGTGGCACTTGTCGCCATTCGTGAGCGCGGACTTCTCCAAAGTTGAAGTGAATGGTTACTCGGAAAATGGCGCCGACTCCACCGCGCTGACCTATGACGACCAGTCACGCAATTCCCGGCGTCTTGGCCTCGGGCTCCAGGGCAAGTACCAGATCACCACGCAAACCCAAGTGTTTGGCGAACTGGCCCACGAGCGCGAGTACAACGACGACACCCAGAATGTGACGATGAACCTCAACAGCCTGCCAAACATCCGCTACACCCTGGCCGGTTATACCCCGCAGTCCAACCTGAACCGCTTGAACCTGGGCGTCAGCCATAACCTCACCAAGGACCTGTCATTGCGCGCTAGCTACGACATTCGCAAGGATGATGACTTCACTCAACAAGGCATCAATGTCGGGGTTGCGTTGGACTTCTAGATCGCAGGCAAGAAAAAACGCGGTGCCCTCACAGACGCCGCGTTTTTTTTCTTGCTGATGAAAGTCCATGTGGGAGCGAGCTTGCTCGCGATGAGGCTGGAACATTCAACATCTATGTTGACTGAAAGATCGCCATCGCGAGCAGGCTCGCTCCCACAGGTAGTTTGGCGTGAACTCAAGCGTCCGGGGTCTGTTCAGCCAGGGCCACGGCACGGAACATCGCGCGGCGCTTGTTCAGGGTTTCTTCCCATTCCAGCGCCGGCACCGAGTCGGCGACGATTCCACCACCGGCCTGAACGTGCAGTTCGCCGTCCTTGATCACCGCGGTGCGGATCGCAATCGCGGTGTCCATGTTGCCGTTCCACGCGAAGTAACCGACCGCGCCGCCGTAGACGCCACGCTTTACCGGTTCCAGTTCGTCGATGATTTCCATCGCACGAATTTTCGGCGCGCCCGACAACGTGCCCGCCGGCAGAATGGCCCGCAGTGCGTCCATCGCCGTCAGCCCAGCCTTCAATTGGCCGGTGACATTGGACACGATGTGCATCACGTTGGAATAACGCTCGATGACCATTTTCTCGGTGAGCTTCACCGAACCGATTTCCGACACCCGACCGGTATCGTTACGGCCCAGGTCGATCAGCATCAAGTGCTCGGCGATTTCCTTGTCGTCCGACAGCAGGTCTTTTTCCAGCGCCAGGTCGGCCTCTTCGTTAGCCCCGCGTGGGCGGGTGCCGGCGATCGGGCGTACGGTGATCAGGTTGTCTTCGACCCGCACCAGCACTTCCGGCGAACTGCCGACGACATGGAAGTCGCCGAAGTTGAAGAAGTACATATACGGCGTCGGGTTGAAGCAACGCAGCGCCCGGTACAGATCGATCGGCGCAGCCTTGAAGTCGATCGACATGCGCTGGGACGGGACGACCTGCATGCAGTCACCGGCCAGGATGTATTCCTTGATGGTATCGACGGCTTTTTCGTAATCGTCCTGGGTGAAGCTGGAGCGAAACACCGGATCAGCCGATTGTTGCTTGCTGAAATCCAGGCCACGGCGAGGAGTGATCGGTTGACGGAGTTTTTCCAGCAGCGCTTCGAGACGCGCCTGACCTTGCTCGAAAACCTCGGCCTGCGACGGGTCGGCCAGAACGATGGCGTGCATCTTGCCGGCGAGGTTGTCGAACACCACCACCGCGTCGGACACCATCAGCAGAATGTCCGGCACGCCCAGTGGATCCGGGTTCGGGCATTTGCCCAGACGCTTCTCCACATAACGCACACAGTCATAACCGAAGTAACCCACCAGCCCGCCGTTGAAGCGTGGCAGGCCCGGGATCGTCGGCACGTTATAGCGGGCCTTGAAGGCTTCGACGAATGCCAGTGGGTCTTCGACATCATGGCTTTCGATCTCGACACCATCGTGGGTCACGCTCACGTGGTGATCGTGAACCCGCAGCACGGTGCGGCATGGCAGGCCGATGATCGAATAACGGCCCCACTTCTCCCCGCCCTGCACCGATTCCAGCAAGTAAGAGTTGGGCTCGTCGGCCAGTTTCAAGTAGATCGACAGTGGCGTGTCGAAGTCGGCCAGGGTTTCACAGGCCATCGGGATACGGTTATAGCCGGCAGCGGCCAAACGCAGGAATTCTTCGCGGATCATGGGGTAGCCTCGTGGCTTGAGGTGCTAACAGTCAGGTATGCAAACGCGCCGGCGAGCCGGCCAGAATCGAGTCAGGCGCGCCAACGCCAGCGGGCCAGGGCCTTGATGACTTTCATCCAGAGTTTGCGAGTGACCACCACGATGGCGTTTCCAGAAGGGGATTGAGCAACGTCGGGCAACGTTATCTCAGCGGCTGGATCCAGGCAACCGGGAATTAGTTTGCGCAGATCGTCGATCACCAGCGCTGGCGATTCTTCGGCAATCGGCCGGCCATGGTTGTAGCCATAACTGAGGGCCACGCACTTGACGCCCGCGGCTTTCGCCGCCTGCACGTCGCTGCGTGAGTCGCCGACAAACAATGATTGCGAGGCCGGGATGTTGGCCATTTTCATCACAAAGAACAGCGCAGCCGGGTCGGGTTTCTGCTGCGGCAAGGTATCGCCGCCGATGATCCATTTGAAGTAGCGGCCGATTTTCATCTGATCCAGCAGCGGCGCAACGAAGCGCTCCGGCTTGTTGGTGATCAGCGCCATCTCCACGCCCTGCTTGTTCAGCCACTTCAGGGTGTCGCGCACACCGGGGTACACCACCGTCAGATCATGGCTTTGGCTGTAAGCCTCCATGAAAATCTCCAGCGCGGCCTCGGCCTCACCGTCATCGACGGTCGAATGGTCGATGCCACCGGCCAGCGCACGGCGAACCAGCACCGGCGCGCCGTTGCCGACCCACTCACGCACCGATTCGATGCCGGCCGGCTCACGCCCCAGTTTGAGCAACATGTAATCCACAGCCGCCGCGAGGTCAGGGACCGAATCGATCAGCGTGCCATCCAGATCGAACATCACCAGCCGCGGCAGACGCCCCGGGAACAGCTGCTCAAAGCCACTCATGGACGAGCCAACGCCAGTTCGGAACGCATCTTTTCAATTACCTCTTGGTAATTCGGTGCATTGAAGATCGCCGAGCCGGCGACGAAGGTGTCCGCGCCCGCCGCTGCGATTTCACGAATGTTGTTCACGTTGACGCCGCCGTCGATTTCCAGGCGAATATCACGGCCGGAAGCATCGATCAGCGCGCGTGCTTCACGCAGTTTGTCGAGGGTGCCGGGAATGAACTTCTGCCCGCCGAAACCCGGGTTGACGCTCATCAGCAAGATCATGTCGACCTTGTCCATCACGTATTTGAGCACGTCCAGCGGCGTCGCCGGGTTGAACACCAGGCCCGACTTGCAACCGCCTTCGCGGATCAACTGCAGGGAACGGTCGACGTGCTGAGTGGCTTCCGGGTGGAAGGTAATGTAGGTCGCGCCAGCTTCGATGAAGTCGCCAACGATGCGATCCACCGGGCTGACCATCAAGTGTGCATCGATGGGCGCGGTCACGCCGTACTTGCGCAGCGCAGCGCAGACCATCGGGCCGATGGTCAGGTTCGGCACGTAGTGGTTGTCCATGACATCGAAGTGCACGAAGTCGGCGCCAGCGGCCAGGACGTTGTCCACTTCTTCACCCAGGCGGGCGAAGTCGGCGGAGAGGATCGATGGAGCAATGACGAAGGGCTGCATGACGCACCTTTTTTGAACAGAATCACGATGGCGCGCATTGTATACCTCATGCTTTGGCGCGCGCACCGTGACCGCGATGATTGGGCCAGGCCCTAGTAAGCCGCGCGGTAGATCTTCTCGATATCAATCGCGCTCAATTTGCGTGGATTGTTGCGCATCAAGCGCTCAATCCCCGCCGCTTCCACGGCCATCGCCGGAATCGCATCCTCGGGAACGCCGAAGCTGCGCAAGCCCAACGGGATTTCCACTGCGGCGCACAGTCCGGTCATCGCCTCCACGGCTTTGTCGGCCGCGTCAGTGGCGCTCAGATGAGCGGTCTTCACGCCCATGGCCTCGGCAATATCCTGCATGCGCTCGACGCAGGCCATCTTGTTCCATGTCATGACGTATGGCAGGAGCAAGGCGTTGCTCACGCCGTGGGCGATGTTGAACCGCCCGCCTAGCGGATACGCCAGCGCATGCACCGCGCCAACACCGGCATTGCCGAATGCCATGCCGGCCATCAGGCTGGCGGTGGCCATGTCTTCGCGGGCTTGCAGGTTGGACGGGTTGGCGTACGCCTTGGGCAGCGCCTTGACGATCAGCTTGATCGCGCCGATGGCCAGCGCGTCGGTAATCGGCGAGGCGTTGAGTGACAGGTAGGATTCGATGGCATGCACCAGCGCATCGACGCCACTGGCGGCGGTGACGCTGCGCGGGCAAGTCAGGGTCATTTGCGGACTGACCAGCGCGACGTCCGGTAATAGATAGTCGCTGACGATGCCTTTCTTCAGCTGCGCGACCTTGTCGGAGAGGATGGCAACGTTGGTCACTTCCGATCCGGTACCGGCCGTGGTCGGGATGGCGATCAGCGGTGGGCCTTTGCGCGGCACCTGATCGACGCCGAACAAATCCTCTAGCGCGCCGTGGTAACCGGCGTAGGCCGCGACACTTTTGGCAATGTCGATGGCGCTGCCGCCGCCCAGGCCAATCAGACCGTCGTGCCCGCCTTCGCGGTAAACCCGCATGCAGTCTTCGACGATGGCAATTTCCGGGTCCGGCAATACACGATCGAAGATTTCGTAGGTTCGATCTCCCAACTGCGCCAACGCCAGCTCGACCGTACCGGACTTCACCAGGGCGGCGTCGGTGACGATCAGCGGGTTGTCGATGTCCAGGCGGTTCAGTTCAGCGGCCAGTTGTTCGATGGCGCCAGCGCCGGTGATCAGTTTGTGAGCGATTTTGAAAGAGGAAAGACTCATGCGCGCAGCCTCTTATAAATAGGGGAGCTGGGCACAAGAGTAGCTGGGGATTGGGGTTTGTCTGCTATTCAGGTCATGAATGAACAGAGATGCCGAAAACAACCAAAACAACTGTGGGAGCGAGCTTGCTCGCGATAGCGGCGGGTCAGTCAACATCAATGTTGAATGTCAGTGCGTTATCGCGAGCAAGCTCGCTCCCACAGGAGATAGTGTGATCCGTCAGACCTGGGCGGTGCGCAATTTCTCGCTGCGGCCACGCAGCCATTCCAGGGTCAGCAGCAGGATCACCGAGAAAGCGATCAGCAGCGTTGCGGCGGCTGCGATGGTCGGGCTGAGGTTTTCGCGGATGCCGCTGAACATCTGCCGAGGCAAGGTCGCTTGTTCGGGACCTGCGAGGAACAGCGTCACCACCACTTCATCGAACGACGTCGCGAAGGCAAACAGCGCACCCGAGATCACACCTGGCGCGATCAGCGGCAACGTCACCCGGCGGAACGCCGTCAGGGGCGAAGCACCGAGGCTGGCAGCGGCGCGCACCAGGTTTTGGTTAAAGCCCTGCAACGTGGCCGAAACAGTGATGATCACGAACGGCACACCCAACACCGCATGCACCACGATCAGCGAGAAGAAGCTGTTACCCAATCCCAGCGGGGCAAAAAACAGATAACTCGCCACACCGATGATCACCACTGGCACCACCATCGGCGAAATCACCAGCGCCATGACCAGCGCCTTGCCGGGAAAGTCGCCGCGGGTCAGGCCGATCGCCGCCAATGTGCCAAAGAACATCGCCAGCACCGTTGCCGCCGGGGCGACGATGATGCTGTTCTTCAGCGAACGCATCCATTCGGCCGAAGCGAAGAAGTCCTGATACCAGTGCAGCGAAAAACCTTGCAGCGGGTACACCAGGAAGCTGCCGGAGTTGAACGACAGCGGAATGATCACCAACACCGGCAGAATCAGGAACAGCAGAACCAGGCCGCAGAGAATCCGCAAGCCGTAGAACCACACCCGTTCGATGGGCGACATATAAGGACTCAGCATTTCATTCTCCCCTTAGCTCAGGCGCAGGCGACTGGCGCCCACCAGCCAGCTGTAAATCAGATAAAGCACCACGGTCGCCAACAGCAGCAGTCCACCGAGCGCGGTCGCCATGCCCCAGTTGATACTGGTGTTGGTGTAGAAGGCGACGAAGTAACTGACCATCTGATCGTTCGGGCTGCCCAGCAACGCCGGGGTGATGTAGTAGCCAATCGCGAGGATGAACACCAACAGGCAACCGGCGCCGACACCGGCATAGGTCTGCGGGAAGTACACCCGCCAGAAGCTGGCGAACGGGTGGCAACCGAGGGAAATCGCGGCGCGCATGTAGGTCGGCGAGATGCCTTTCATCACGCTGTAGATTGGCAGAATCATGAACGGCAGCAGGATGTGCACCATGGAGATGTAGACCCCGGTGCGGTTGAACACCAGCTCCAGCGGTTTATCGATGATGCCCATCGCCATCAGGCCGCTGTTGATCAAGCCCCCCGATTGCAGCAACACGATCCACGCGGCTACCCGCACCAGGATCGAAGTCCAGAACGGCAACAGCACCAGAATCATCAGCAGGTTGCTTTGGCGCGATGGCAGGTTCGCCAGCAGGTAGGCCAGCGGATAGGCCAGGAACAGGCAGATCACAGTGATGACCAGGCCCATCCAGAAAGTGCGGGCGAAGATGTCGAGGTAGATCGCTTGATCCGGCGTGGCCGGGGCGAGTTCGCCGAGGTCGTCGATGCGGTGATCGACCGCCGCCAGCAAGTAGTACGGCGTGATGCTGCTGGTGTTGCGGCGCACCGCTTGCCAATAGGCCGGGTCACCCCAACGCTCGTCGAGACCTTCGAGCGCTTCTTTATAAGAGGCCGGCTCAGTAGCGAACGGCAAGGCGCGTGCGGTTTTGGTCAGCAGGCTGCGGTAGCCGGCCAACTCCATGTTCAAGCGCTTGGACAGATCGCCCAGGGTTTGATTCTTGCGGGCTTCAGCGAGGTCTTCGCTGGCCGCTTTGTAAACCGGTTCAGCGGGCAGGCCGCGGCCGTCCCAGCTGGCGATGGCCGCCACGGTGCGCGGCATGCCGCCGACCACTTCCGGGTTACCAACGCTTTTGTAGAGCAGCGCCACGATGGGCACCAGGAACACCAGCAACAGAAACAGCACCAAGGGCGCAATCAAGGCCTGTGCCTTCCAGCGGTTGATCCGCTCGGCGTGCTTGAGCCGCTGCTTCAAGGTGGGGTCAGTGCCCGCGTTCAGGGGAATGGCGGTGGCCATGGCGTACTCCGGAAATCTTTGATCGTTACTGAGGCAGCAAACGCCGCCTCGAACTTTTGGTACTGATCGTTCCCACGCTCTGCGTGGGAACGCATCCAGTGACGCTCTGCGTCACAGGGACGCGGAGCGTCCCGGGCAGCATTCCCACGCAGAGCGTGGGAACGATCAACCGGTGAACCGTCGTCCTGTGGGTCGTGCTTACTTCGCAGCCCAGGAATTGAAGCGCTGCTCCAGTTGCTCGCCGTTGTCAGCCCAGAAGCTGACGTCGATCTGCACCTGGTTGGCGATGTTTTCCGGGGTGGTCGGCATGTCTTTCAGGACATCCTTGGCCAGCAACGGTACGGCTTGGGTGTTGGCCGGGCCGTAGGCGATGTTTTCCGAGTAGGTCTTCTGCTGCTGCGGCGCCACCGAGAAGGCGATGAATTTCTTCGCCGCTTCAGCGCGTGCCTTGTCCAGACCTTTCGGGATTGCCCATGCGTCGAAGTCGTAGATGCCGCCATTCCACACGACTTTCAGGTTGCTTTCTTTCTGCACGGCAGCGATCCGGCCGTTGTAGGCCGAGCTCATGACCACGTCACCGGAAGCGAGGTATTGCGGCGGTTGTGCGCCGGCTTCCCACCACTGGATGTTTGGCTTGAGTTCATCGAGTTTCTTGAACGCGCGGTCCTGGCCGTCTTTGCCAGCCAGCACTTTGTAGACGTCTTTAGGCGCGACGCCGTCGGCCATCAAAGCGAATTCCAGGGTGTACTTGGCGCCTTTGCGCAGGCCACGTTTACCGGGGAATTTCTTGGTGTCCCAGAAATCTACCCAGCTGGTCGGTGCGGAGGCCAGTTTGTCGGCGTTGTAGGCCAACACGGTCGACCACACGAAGAAACCCACGCCGCAAGGCTGAATAGCGCCTTTGACATAGTCTTCGGATTTGCCGAACAGCTTCGGATCGAGCTGCTCGAACATGTCTTCGTCGCAACCACGGGACAGTTCTGGCGATTCAACTTCTACCAGGTCCCAGGACACGCTCTTGGTGTCGACCATGGCTTTGACCTTGGCCATCTCGCCGTTGTATTCGCCCGCCACGATCTTGCCGTTGCCTGCCGCTTCCCACGGTGCGTAGAACGCTTTGGCCTGCGCGGCCTTGTTCGCCCCGCCAAAGGACACCACGGTCAGGTCCGGGCCCGCCGCCATCGCGTGCGCCGCACCGATCATGCCCATGACCAAAGCGGTTAATTTCAGGGATCTCAACATTTATTGTTCTCTCCACGTGCAGGTTGGTGTTGGTGTAGCCGGGGCGATTAATGCGCCTCTAGAAGTGGGTCGAGCGCGCGAACGTGTTCGACCTGCCAGCCAAGCGGTACCACGTCGCCGACGGCGAGCGCGGGATCGAGCTCGGCAATCGGTTGTTTCACAAAGAAGTCGGTCTTGCCGCAGACTTCCAGACGAACCCGGACGTGGTCGCCCAGATAGATGAATTCCGCCACCCGCCCGGAGAAGCGATTGACGCAGGACTCGCTCGAACCATTGAGGCTCACGCGTTCCGGGCGGATCGACAGCGTGACCGGTTCGCCGGTCTTGCCGACATTGACCGCCAGCGCTTCAACTTTTTCACCGCGACCGAGCTCAACGATGCAACGGTCGCCCGTCTGGCTGTGCAAGCGCCCGTTGAGACGGTTGTTCTCGCCGATGAAGTTGGCGACGAAGGTGTTCTTTGGCTCTTCATAGAGGGTGCGCGGCGGAGCGATCTGCTGGATTTCGCCCTGATGAAACACCGCCACACGGTCGGACATGGTCAAGGCTTCACCCTGGTCGTGGGTCACGTAGACCACGGTCACGCCGAGACGCTGGTGCAGGTGCTTGATCTCCATCTGCATGTGTTCGCGCAGTTGTTTGTCGAGTGCGCCGAGCGGTTCGTCCATCAGAACCAGTTGCGGTTCGAACACCAACGCACGGGCCAGCGCCACACGCTGTTGCTGACCGCCGGACAGTTGGGCCGGATAACGCTGGGCGAAGGTGTCCAGCTGCACCATGCTCAAGACACGCTTGACCCGGTCACTGACATCGCTCTTGTTCAAGCCGCGCACGGTCAGCGGGAAGGCCAGGTTCTCGGCCACGGTCATGTGGGGGAACAAGGCGTAGTTCTGGAACACCATGCCGATATCACGTTTGTGCGGCGGCACATTGTTGATGGCGCGTCCGGCCAGCAGGATTTCGCCGGCGGTCGGTGTTTCAAAACCGGCGAGCATCATCAGGCTGGTGGTCTTGCCGGAACCGGATGGCCCGAGCAAGGTGAGGAATTCGCCTTTGCGAATATCCAGGTTGAGGTCTTTGACGATCAGGTTCTCGCCGTCGTAGCTCTTCTGCACTCCACGAAAGCTGACCAGAATGTCATTGGCCCCTGTACTTGAATCGACCTGGCTCATACCCACACCTTTGTTATTGATGACTGCTGTGGACTAAGCCTAGTGGACGCTGGGGAGCACGCAAATCGGGGCGCAGGAGAGAATCGCCTCAGCCATATGGAAGGTTGGGGGTAGGGATTGCCCTACAAGGATGGCGCGTTTTGGCAAACGCAGCGGCAAGTGGTCAGCTGCAGGCCGCAAGGACCGGCAAAAGCGGGTTTGCAGGCTGTCGCAAATGGATATGCCACCGCTGTCCTGTGGGGGGCGAGCTTGCTCGCGATTGCGGTGTGCCAGAGATACATACCTTGAATGTTCATCCGTCATCGCGGGCAAGCCCGCTCCCACAGTGGACGGAGGGAAACCTTAGAGAAGTTTGTGTTCCATCGCGTATTTCACCAGTTCCGCCAGGGAGGTGATGTTGAGCTTTTGCATCAGGCGCGCCTTGTGGGTGCTGATGGTCTTGCTGCTCAGGGCCAGTTGCTGGGCGATGTCGTTGACGTTGGCGCCCTGGGCCAGGCGCTCGAATACTGAAAACTCGCGCTCCGACAATAAGGAGTGCAACGGTCGCGAATCGGTCAGGCCGACTTCGAAGACCATCCGGTCCGCCAGGTCCGGGTCGATGTAACGCCCGCCCGCCGCGACTTTGCGGATCGCGGTCAGCAGCAGTGCCGGATCGCTGTCCTTGGTCGCATAACCCGCAGCGCCGACCTTCAGCGCCCGGGCGGCCATTTGCGCTTCATCGTGCATCGACAGCACCAGGATCGCCGGAGGATTGTTCAGCGCGCGAATCCGTGGAATCGCCTCCAGGCCATTGACCCCGGGCATCGAGATGTCCAGCAACACCACCTCGCAGGGCACATGACGCAAGGTTTCGAGCAATTGTTCACCATTGCTCGCCTCCCCCACCACCAGCAAATCCTTGGCCAGGCCAATCAGCTGCTTGATGCCCTCACGGACGATGGTGTGGTCTTCGGCTACCAGTACACGGATCACGTTCTTCTCCAGGTTCAAGACCTATCGCGTCAGCTCAATCAACACAAAACCATCAGGTGTTATCCACCGGAACACGCACGCTCAACGTCGTGCCCTCCCCCGGCTCACTTTCAAGCGACAACTGCCCGCCCATGATCAACACCCGTTCGCGCATGCCTACCACGCCAAAGGACGTTGGCCGGCCAGTAGCCGGAACAAATCCTACGCCATCATCGCTGACGGTCAGGCACAACTCATCGCCTTCAAGGGTCAGGGTCAGCTCAACAGTATGCGCCTGGGCATGGCGCATGACATTGGTCAGCGCTTCCTGAAGGATCCGGAACAGGCCAATCGCCTTGGCATCACTGAGCACCGGCAAGTTTTCCGGCACCTGCACCAGGCACGGAATCTGTGTGCGCGCCTCGAATCGCCGGGCCTGCCACTCAATGGCCGAAGCGATACCGGCATCGAGAATCGGTGGCCGTAGCGCAGTCGCCACATCACGCACCAACTGAAACAGCTGAGCGATCAAGCGTTTCATGCTGTTCAATCGTTCATTCAGACCTGGGTCGAGCTGCGCGTAGGCCAGCTCGCACATCGACGTTTCCAGTTTGAGTACCGTCAACATCTGACCCAATTCGTCGTGAACTTCCCTAGCGATGCGGCCCTTTTCCTCCTCCCGCACGCTCTCCAGGTGAGCCGACAATTCACGCAGTTGCTCGCGGGAGCTGGCCAGTTCCAGTTCGATGCGCTTGCTCTCGGTGATGTCCCAGACAATCCCGTCCCAGACATAGGCGCCATCCTCAAGCCTGCGCGTAATGGCCTTGATCTCGGCCCAACGCTGTTCGCCGGAACGCGTGAGAATCCGCCCCTGCCATGACCAGTCACTGTCAGTGTCCAGCGCATGATCCTGGGTCTGGTGGTAGCTGGCCTTGTCGTCCGGATGCACCAGGCTGCGCAGGCCTTTGTCGCGATGCGCCAGGGTGGCCGGCGAATAACCGACCAGGCTCTCGCTGCCCTCACTGATGTAGGCAAAGTCGATCTGCCCTGTCACCGGTGCCCGCTCCAGGCGGAAGACCAGTCCCGGAACGTTGGCGGCAATCCCCTGCAACCGTGCCTCGCTTTCCTGCAAGGCGGCCAGGGCGCGACGCCGCTCGGTGACGTCATTGAGGTAGACCACCAGGTATTCGCCGTCGCGAAAGCGCAGGAAACTCAACGAAACATCGGTCGGCAGAATGCTGCCATCGGCCCGCACGCAGTTGGTTTCGAAACTTTGCGGCCCTTCTTCGCTGGCCCGCGCACGCTTCCACAGGTTCAGCCAACGATCCATATGCAAACCGGGTTCGAAGTCGATCAGCGGCCGATCAATGATCCCGCCCGCCGGGTAGCCGAGCATGGTTTCGGCGGCACGGTTGGCGTAGCGCACGTGGCTGTCCCAATTGACCCAGAGGATGCCGACGGTGCTCTGGTCGATGGAAAACTGCGTCAGGCGCAACGCTTCTTCACTGGCCTCGCGCAGGGCAATGTCTTCGCGCGCCGCCAACAGGCGCTGCTCCAGGCTGTGCTGCTGGCGACGCTGCCAGATCACGATGGCCATGCTGGTCAGCATCAACACTGCCATCAGCAGGCAGAGGTTTTGCCAGAATCCCGGTGATTCGGTCAGACGCGGGTACTTGGGTTGCAGCCATTGGTTATGCAGTTGCTCCAGGTCTTTGGCCGGAATCGCCCGTAGCGCGCTTTCGACGATGCCGGCCAACTCCGGCAAGTCCCTGCGCGTGGCCACGCGCAGCAATTGCGGCAAACCGATGTCCCCCACCACGACCAGCCCGGCGAACTCCGGCTCAATGGACAAACGCCCCAACTGCGCTTCATCGACGATCGCGTAACCGGCCTGCTGACTCAGTAACAGCTGCAACGCCTGACGCTCGATCGGTACGCCTTGCAGGTTCAGATGCGGGTAGTTGCTGCGCAGGTAATCCGCCGTAGGACTTGGCATGCGTACGGCAACGCGGATATGGCTGTCGAGTTTTTCCAATTCCACCACGCCGGCGCTTTTCTGGTCACTGACCACCAGTTGCGGCACGCGCATATAGGGATCGGTGAATTGCCAAAGCCTCAGGCTGGCGGGGGTTTGGGTCAACCCGGGGGCGATGTCGATTTCACCCTCGCGCGCGGCAGCTTCCAATTGTTCAAGGTCGGGGAAATTGCGCCAGCTCAGCTCGACCTTTAGGGCCTTGGCCAGCCATTTCATCAACTCGACGTTAACCCCGGACAACCGCTGCAAACGGCGATCGTATTGCGCATAAGGCGCCTGCAACACCAGCCCCACACGTAATTCGCCATGCTCTGCCAGCCACTGTTGTTGCCAGGCCGACAAAGGCGCGACGTGCGCCGCTGGCGCGGAGGCCGCCCAACTGATCAAGGGAAACCACAAACAGCCGATAACCCACAGGCAGCGAAAACGCATCATTGAAGTTCCACACACTGACAAATACTGACCAACCCTTTAGGCTGCCGGAATAACTTCTGGCCTGGAATATCCGATGCCCCCTGTCTACCGCCTGGCACTGCCAGCATTGTGCCTGTCGCTGATCCTGCCTTGTGCCTTTTCCGTCGAAGCGGCCGATCCGGCACCTGCCGCGGCGGAAAAACCCGCAGAAGAAAAACCGGTCGAACGCCAGCCGCTGCTTGAGCGTAGTCAGGAGGAAGCAACAGCACTAGAGCGAAAAATCCCTGCTCAGGAACAGCAACAACTGCAAGCCGGTGCCGACACTTTCCTGGCACTGTGGAAACCGGCCAATACCGCCGAGCCCAAAGGTGCGGTGATTATCATCCCGGGCGCCGGCGAAACCGTTGACTGGCCGCAAGTAATCGGTCCATTGCGGCGCAAATTACCTGACGCCCAGTGGAGCAGCCTGAGTATCACCCTACCGGACCTGCAAAGCGATGCCATTGCGCCACGCGTCGTGGAAATGCCGCCAACGCTCAAGGCGCCGCAAACCGGTAGCAAGGACTCGACCACGGCAGCCCCCATCGAGCAAGCAGCCGGCGGCGAATCGGAGGTGGCCGACAAGGCCATTGCCGAAACCACCGAGGAGCAAGCCAAGGCTGACGCCGAACGCATCTTCGCCCGTATTGATGCCGCCGTTGCCTATGCCGAGCAACAAAGTGCTCGACGCATTGTGGTGTTGGGACATGGCACCGGCGCTTACTGGGCCGCGCGATATCTGAGCGAAAAGCAACCTGCGCAAGTGGAGAAGTTCGTGATGATCGCGGTGCAGACGCCGGTGGCGGCGAAACCCGAGTTGGTTGAGTTGACGCCGACGCTGAAGCTGCCGACGGCAGACATTTTTTATGTGGATAAACCACTGGATCGCAACGCGGCGCTGGAGCGGATGCAGGCCAGCAAGCGGTTGAAAACTTCGGCGTTCAGCCAGGTCTCGCTCAAGGCGCTGCCCGGTAATGCCGCGGCGGAGCAAGAGCAATTGGTGCGTCGAGTGCGCGGCTGGTTGAATCCGCAAAAAGCGTCGGACTGAAAGACCGCGTCGCCGCCATCGCGAGCAAGCCCGCTCCCACATGATTTGAGTCGCACGCAATATTTGCTATCGACATTTAACCTGTGGGAGCGGGCTTGCTCGCGATGGCGGTATCACTGGCGACACATTTCTACCCTGCTACCGAAAATCCCGTCGCTGACGAATCAACGTGTAGGCGCTATGCAGTTCACGTGTCTTGTCAGTCGCTTCACGCACCTGCAACGCGGTGGCACCGCTGCCGGCAATCTTGTCCGGGTGATGGCGACTGAGCAGGCGCCGATAGGCACGCTTGATCTGCGCCGGCTCACTGGTCGCTGACACACCCAATAGCCGCAGCGCATCCTGATAAGTCAGGGTGCCGCTGACTAACGGCCGCTTGTGCTGTTCATAGTCGGCCGCCAGTGCCTGAACCTGATGGGGTGTCCAGCCTAGCCATTTCCCCCACTGCGCAATCAGCTCACGCTCGCGGCTACCGGCACGGCCATCGGCCCAGACCATCCGCCAACAGGCACGCAATACACCTTCCGCTGCATGGGGCTGCGCACTCAAGCGGCGCAGATACCCGCGTAACCGGTCATTGCCCGACTTGCCACGATTGAACGCGGCAATGGCACGTCGCTGCGCCGATTCAGTCATCTCCAGCGAACGCATTTCCTGACGGGCCTGCTGGATATGGCCGTCCACCACACGCCCATCGCTCTTGGCCAAGCGCCCCAGCAACACGAATAACAGCTCATCGTTGCGCAGCATCGGACGACCGCCGAGCTTTTCACGCAACTGTCCCCAGCTCTGCAAGTGCAGGCGCCGATCCAGTGCCTGCCCCAACAAAGCGCCGAGCATGGCCCCCGGAATACTGGCTATGGCAAAGCCCGCTCCGGCTCCAATCAGAGTCCCTGGCCACAGCATCTCAGCGTCTCGCTTCTATCAAGGTTTCAACTTCGGCCAGACGCTCGTGCGTGCCGACATCCACCCAATGCCCTCGCAGGTGTTCGCCCGTGACTTGCCCTTCGGCCATGGCCTTGCGCAGCAGCGGTGCGAGTTTGAAGGCCCCCGCCGAGCAACCGTTGAACAACTGCGGATGCAGCACGGCAATGCCGCTGTAGGTCAGGGTCGCGGCGCCCGGTTGAGCGTCGTGCACTTGCCCGTCAACCAGCGTGAAGTCGCCGGCTGGATGATGGGCCGGGTTATCCGCCAACACCAGGTGGGCGAGCCCGGCAATGGGTTGATGCAACACGCTGAAGTCGTAGTCGGTCCAGATGTCACCGTTGACCACCACAAAAGCCTCGTCACCCAACAATGGCAACGCGCGGAAAATCCCGCCGCCGGTTTCCAGAGGCTCACCTTCTCGCGAGTACTCAATGCGCATGCCGTATTGCGAACCGTCACCCAGGTAGCTTTCGAGTTGTTGACCCAGCCAGGCGTGATTGATCACGACCTCGGTGAACCCGGCAGTCGCCAGGGCCTTCAAGTGATACTCGATCAGGGGCACGCCGCCGGCACGAACCAGCGGCTTTGGCGTGGACAGGGTCAACGGGCGCATGCGCTCGCCTTTGCCGGCCGCCAGAATCATCGCCTTCATGCCGGGACTCCAGCGCGCAGACTCAATAGCAACACATCCAGCTCGGCCAATTCAGGGCGGCGGGCAATCACTGCATCTATATAGGCAAAGAAGCGTGGCACATCAGCCAGGTAGCGGGGTTTGCCGTCGCGATGACAGATGCGCGCGAAAATGCCGATCACTTTCAGGTGGCGCTGCACGCCCATCAGGTCGCTGGCCCGCAGGAAGTCTTCAAAGTCAGGCTGCACTGGAATTCCGAGCTCGCCCGCTTGCTGCCAGTAGTTTTCCAGCCAGCCGCGGACACGTTCTTCGGGCCAGCTCAGGAAGGCATCCTTGAACAGGCAGGTCACGTCGTAGGTCACCGGGCCATAGACCGCGTCCTGGAAATCCAGCACGCCAGGGTTCGGCTCGCTGAGCATCAGGTTGCGCGGCATGTAGTCGCGGTGCACCAACACTTTAGGCTGAGCCAGGGCGCTGTCGATCAACAGATCGGTGACGTTCTGCCAGAGCATTTGTTGCGCAGCATCGAATTCGATGCCCAGCTCGCGCTTCACGTACCACTCGGGGAACAACTCCAGCTCACGACGCAACAGCGCCACGTCATAACTTGGCAGCGGCGCAACCATCGGCAACTGCTGGAAAGCCAGCAACGCATCCAGGGCATCCTTGAACAAATCGTCGGCGTTTTCGCTGTCGATCACGTCCAGATACGTCTTGTTGCCCAGGTCATTGAGCAAAAGAAAACCGCGTTCGAGGTCTTCGGCGTAAATTTTCGGCACATTTATTCCGGATTTCGCCAGCAAAAAAGCGATATCCACGAAGGGTTTGCAGTTTTCCTGGGGCGGTGGCGCGTCCATCACGACGAAACTTCTGCCTGCGCCTTCCCAACGAAAATAGCGCCGAAAACTCGCATCACTACTGGCTGCGGTCAACGTGGCCGGGGGTACGGCGCCCCAATCCTGTTCTGCAAAAAGGACTGCCAACTGCTCATCGAGCCAAACTTTCAGGTGTTGCAAACGTACATCTTGGTCAGGCATTGCAAGGGTCTCCGACGGCGCTAGCCGTCAAGCGGGTCATGCTTTATTATCCAGCATCTTTTTCAGACCATCGAGAGGCGTGCGGCCCACACCGCGGGCAGATGGCACGCAGGAAGCCCGGACTAATAAGATGGCATTGAAATCCCCCGCGTTTCGTAAAAAATTTCCGTTGTTGGTTACCGGCAGTCTGCTGGCCCTGCAACCCCTAGCCACTTCATTCGTGGTCGCCGCGGAACAGTATGACTGCTCAGTCTCTGCTTCGGGTGCCTGGGCCTGTGCGCCAAAATCGCCAGCGGCGGCCTTGCCTCCGCGTCCCGTCCATGAGGGCAGCGCAGTTTCCGCCACGGGCGAAGCCTCGCCCGAAGGCGGCACCCGTGAAGACACCGGCGCCAAGCCTGTGCTGGTTACCGAGGCCAAAGGCCGTGGCCTGAAGTCGCGTAGTGCAGACTACAGTCACCTCGACTGGGTTCCGCGCGAGAACCTTACTGCTGCGCAATTGGCCGAGACCGGTCCTTACTGCTCTGGTTCCTATATCGAACCGATTCGTCCTGGCATGAATGACAAGACGAATAAAAGTGACGCACCGACCTTTATCGGCGCCAAGGCTTCGCGCTATAACACCGAAGATCAGGTCGGCACGCTTGCCGGTGATGTCGTCATGCGCCAAGGCAGCATGCAGGTCGAAGCCGACGAAGCGAACCTCTACCAGGCCGAGAGCCGTGGCGAACTGAGCGGCAACGTCCGTATTCGCGACAACGGCGCGCTACTTGTCGGCGACCATGCTGACGTGCAGCTCGACACCGGTGAAGCCAAGGTCGATAACGCCGAATACGTGATGCATAAATCCCGCATCCGCGGTAACGCGCTGTACGCCAAACGGGCAGAAAACGCGATCATCCGCCTCAAGGACGGTACGTACACCACGTGCGAACCGAACAGCAACGCCTGGCAGCTCAAGGGCAACAACATCACCTTGAACCCGGCGACCGGCTTCGGTACCGCAACCAACGTGACATTGCGCGTCAAGGACATTCCAGTCCTGTACACGCCCTACATCTATTTCCCGATCGACGACCGTCGCCAGTCCGGCTTCCTGCCGCCGAGCTTCGGCACGGGCACCGATACCGGCTTCATGCTGGTCACACCGTATTACTTCAACCTGGCACCGAACTACGATGCCACGTTGTACCCGCGTTACATGGAAAAGCATGGCTTGTTGATGGAAGGCGAATTCCGCTACCTGACCAAGTCAAGTGAAGGCCAGTTCGGTGCGGCGTTCCTCAATGATGAGGACACCCAGCGCGACAAGCAGTCCGACTTCCAGAAAGAACGCTACATGTATAACTGGCAGCACAAGGGTGGTCTCGATGAGCGCGTCTTCACGCAAGTCGACTACACCAAGCTCAGCGACCCTTACTATTTCCAGGATCTACAGACCGACCAGATTGGTGTGAAAAGCGCTGACTTCGTGAACCAGCAGGGTTCCGTCAGCTACCGCGGTGACAACTACACCGCTCGCGTCAACGCCCAGGCGTTTCAACTGGCGACTGTTGCCTCCATCACGCCGTATGATCGCTTGCCGCAGATCACCTTCAACGGTGAGCTGCCGGATCATCCAGGCGGTCTGGATTTCACCTACGACACCGAAATCGTGCGGTTCGATCGAGACCTGCTAAACGGTACGTACACCGATGAAGACGGCAACGTATCCCCACGTCTGGACACCAACGTTCAAGGCCTGGCACGTGCCAACGGCGATCGCCTCAACCTGGCGCCAGCCGTCAGCCTGCCGCTGGACTGGACTTATGGCTTCTTGAAGCCGAAGCTCAAGTACCAATACACCCAGTACCAACTGGACCTCGACAGCATCGGCAAGGGCCAGATCGTGGCTCAGGATCAAGCCGCCGCTGCCGCCGGGACTAAAAACTTCAACGGCAATTTCGGCAGCAACCAGAACCGTGGCGTGCCGATTGCCAGCATTGACAGTGGCCTGTACTTCGATCGCAACACCCAATGGTTTGGCAAGAACTACCGCCAGACACTGGAGCCGCGCCTGTACTACCTCTATGTACCAGAGGTAGACCAGACAGACATTCCTGTGTTCGACACCAGTGAATACACCTTCAACTATGCATCGCTGTTCCGGGACAACCGTTTCTCTGGCTCCGACCGTGTCGGCGACGAGAACAAACTGTCTCTGGGCATCACCAACCGCTGGATCGAAGAAGATGGCTTTGAGCGTCAACGCTTCTCTATAGGTCAGGCCTTGTACTTCAAGGACCGCGCAGTCCAGTTGCCCGGTGTCAATCCAAATACCCGCGCCGACGCGAAAACCAGCAATTCGCCTTATGCACTGGAATACGAATATCACTGGAACCGCGACTGGTATACCACCGCCGACTTCAACTGGGACCCGAACAGCCGCAGCACTCGCTCGGGCAGCACGATGTTCCACTACCAGCCTGAAGACAACCCTAACAAGGTCATCAACGCCGGCTATCGCTATCGTAACGACCAGGTGATCTACAACCAGAACACCGGTCAATGGCAATTCGGCGGTGACTACGGCACCCCTGGCACGCCTGGCTTCGTGAAGGACTACTACAAGATCGAACAGCATGACTTCTCGGTGATCTGGCCGATCGTACCGCAATGGAATCTCATCAGCCGCTGGCAATATGACTACAACCAAAACCGGACCCTTGACGCCTTCGGTGGTTTCGAATACGACAACTGCTGCTGGAAGCTGCGCGTGATCAACCGTTACTTCATTAATTTCGACGAGTTCAGCCAACAAGCGCCACAAAACCAAAAAGGCGACCACGGCGTCTTCCTACAAATCGTTCTGAAAGGTCTCGGCGGCCTCACCGGCGCTAAAGTAGAGAGCTTCCTCGACAAAGGCATCCAAGGTTATCGTGAACGTGAAGACCAAGCTTTCTGATTGTCTGCGCCCGCTATTGCTGGGCGCGATGTTCCTGGGTACTGCGGCCAACGCCGCAGTGCAGTCCATCGATAAAGTGGTGGCCATTGTCGATAACGACGTGGTCATGCAGAGCCAACTGGACCAGCGTGTCCACGAAGTTCAGCAAACCATCGCCAAACGCGGTGCTGCGGCACCGCCTGCCAGCGTGCTGGATCAGCAAGTGCTGGAACGCCTTATTGTCGAAAACCTGCAGCTGCAGATTGGCGAACGTTCCGGCATCCGCATTACCGATGAAGAGCTGAACCAGGCCGTCGGCACCATTGCCCAGCGCAATAACATGTCGATTGATCAGTTCCGTGCCGCCCTGACTCACGACGGTCTGTCTTACGACGACGCCCGTGAACAGATTCGCCGCGAAATGATCATCAGCCGTGTGCGCCAGCGTCGTGTGGCCGAACGCATCCAGGTGTCCGAGCAGGAAGTGAAGAACTTCCTCGCTTCCGACCTCGGCAAGATGCAGCTCTCCGAAGAATTTCGTCTGGCGAACATCCTGATTCCTACACCGGAAAGCGCCAACTCCGATGCGATTCAGAATGCCGCCAAACAAGCGGATGCTGTCTACCAGCAGCTTAAGCAAGGCGCTGACTTCAGTCAGTTGGCCATTGCCAAATCCGCCAGCGAAACTGCACTGGAAGGCGGCGATATGGGCTGGCGTAAAGCTGCTCAATTGCCACCGCCATTCGATCGCATGCTGAGCACCATGGCAGTCGGTGATATCACCAAACCCATGCGCACACCGGGCGGCTTCATCATCCTGAAGATCCTCGAAAAGCGTGGCGGTGCAACCCAGACACGCGATGAAGTGCACGTGCGTCATATCCTGGTCAAACCGAGTCCGATTCGCGACGAAGCAAAAACCAAGGCACTGGCCCAATCGCTCTACGCCCGTATCGAAGCCGGCGAAGACTTCGGCGAGTTGGCGAAAAGCTTCTCGGAAGATCCGGGTTCAGCCCTCAATGGCGGCGACCTGAACTGGGTCGACCCGAACGCGCTGGTGCCCGAGTTCCGCGAAGTAATGGCCAAGACCCCGCAAGGTCAGCTGTCCAAGCCGTTCCAGACCCAATACGGCTGGCACGTTCTGGAAGTCCTTGGCCGTCGCGCCACTGACAGCACTACCCAGGCCCGTGAGCAGCAAGCAATGACCGTACTGCGCAACCGCAAATACGACGAAGAGCTGCAAACCTGGCTGCGTCAGATCCGCGACGAAGCTTATGTAGAGATCAAACTCCCTGGTGCAGACCAGGCAGCGCAGTGAAACCCAAGCGTTTCGCGCTGACGCCCGGCGAACCGGCCGGCATAGGTCCCGACCTGTGCCTGCTGCTCGCCGCGCAAGCCCAGCCCCACCCCCTGATTGCCATAACCAGCCGTGACCTGCTCCTTGAGCGGGCCGCGCAGCTGGGCGTGGTTGTCGACTTGCTCCCCGTCACACCGGACAGCTGGCCGGACGCTCCGGCGCCCGCCAATAGCCTGTATGTCTGGGATACCCCGCTCAGTGCTCCAGTCACTGCCGGGCAACTGGACAAAGCCAATGCCGCTTTCGTCCTGGAAACCTTGACCCGTGCAGGCCAAGGCTGCCTCGATGGGCATTTCGCTGGCATGATTACTGCCCCAGTGCACAAAGGCGTGATCAATGAGTCCGGGATAGCCTTTTCCGGGCACACCGAGTTTCTTGCTGATCTGACCCATACCGCACAAGTGGTGATGATGCTCGCCACGCGCGGCTTGCGTGTAGCGCTGGTAACGACTCACCTGCCCCTTCGCGAGATTGCCGATGCGATCACGCCGGAGCGCCTGGAACGGGTCACGCGGATCCTGCACAGCGACCTGCGAGAAAAGTTCGGCATCGCCCAGCCACGCATCCTGGTCTGCGGACTCAACCCGCATGCCGGTGAAGGCGGACACCTGGGCCATGAAGAAATCGATATCATCGAACCTACATTAGAGCGCCTGCGCGGTGAGGGCATGGACCTTCGCGGCCCCCTGCCCGCCGACACTCTGTTTACCCCCAAATATCTGGAGCACTGCGACGCGGTGCTGGCGATGTACCACGACCAGGGCCTGCCCGTACTGAAATACAAAGGTTTCGGCGCGGCAGTCAACGTGACCCTCGGCTTGCCGATCATCCGCACGTCAGTCGACCACGGCACCGCCCTGGACTTGGCCGGCAGCGGTAAAATCGATACCGGCAGCCTGCAAGTCGCCCTGGAAACCGCCTACCAGATGGCCGAGACCCGTTTATGACCGAGCATTACCAACACCGGGCGCGCAAGCGTTTCGGCCAGAATTTCCTGCACGATGCAGGCGTTATCGACCGCATCCTGCGATCCATCCACGCCAAACCGGAAGACCGCCTGCTGGAAATCGGCCCGGGCCAGGGTGCGTTGACCCAAGGCCTGCTGGGCAGCGGCGCGCAACTGGACGTAGTCGAGCTGGACAAGGACCTGATCCCGATCCTGAACCAACAGTTCGCCAGCAAGAGCAATTTCAACCTGCATCAAGGCGACGCACTGAAGTTCGACTTCAACAGCCTGAATGCGGCACCGGGCAGCCTTCGGGTCGTCGGCAACCTGCCATACAACATCTCGACGCCACTGATTTTTCACCTGCTGCATAACGCCAGCCTGATTCGCGACATGCACTTCATGCTGCAAAAGGAAGTGGTCGAGCGCATGGCGGCGGGACCTGGCGGCGGTGACTGGGGTCGCCTGTCGATCATGGTTCAGTACCACTGCCGGGTCGAGCACCTGTTCAACGTCGGCCCCGGTGCGTTCAATCCACCACCGAAAGTCGATTCGGCCATCGTGCGCCTTGTGCCTCACACCGTGCTGCCGCACCCGGCCAAGGATCACAAACTGCTGGAGCGTGTGGTGCGCGAAGCCTTCAACCAGCGCCGCAAGACCCTGCGCAACACCCTCAAGCTGCTGCTGAGCAACGACGAGATCACCGCCGCCGGTGTCGACGGCAGCCTGCGCCCGGAGCAGCTCGACCTCGCCGCTTTCGTGCGCCTGGCCGACAAGCTCAGCGAACAAGTCTCGCTGGCGCCTGCCGCCGACTGACAGGCGATGAGCGTTATCGGGTGGGACGCCAGACGCGATGTCTGGTTTACTACCCGGTACTTGGCCTAGACTGATTTGTATCAGCTACGCCCCGCGTCCCGCTTTGATTTAAGGCCTCTTGCATGTCCGATCCTCGTTATCAGGTCGACGTCAGCGTCGTCACCCGCTATCTGGCAGAACAATCGCAACCCGAGCACAACCGCTTTGCCTTCGCCTATACCATCACCGTGCACAACAATGGCGAGCTACCGGCCAAACTATTGTCACGGCACTGGGTGATCACCGACGGCGACGGACATGTCGAGGAGGTTCGCGGTGCCGGCGTCGTGGGTTTGCAACCTTTGATCCAGTCCGGTGAAGAACACACCTACAGCAGTGGCACCGTGATGACCACCAAGGTCGGTACGATGCAAGGCACTTATCAAATGCTTGCCGACGACGGTAAGCATTTCGATGCTGTCATTGCGCCCTTCCGGCTGGCGGTGCCCGGAGCCTTGCACTGATGGCGACGTATGCGGTCGGCGATTTGCAAGGCTGCCTTGAAGCCCTGCAATGCCTGCTCAAAAAAGTAGCCTTCGATCCGACAAAGGATCGTCTGTGGCTGGTGGGAGATCTGGTCAACCGTGGTCCGCAGTCGCTGGCCACCTTGCGCTTCCTCTATAGCATCCGCGAATCGCTGGTATGCGTGCTTGGCAACCATGACCTGCACTTGTTGGCCGCCGGGAAAAACATCGAACGCCTGAAGAAGTCCGACACCCTTCGCGAGATTATTGAAGCCCCCGATTGTGCCGAGCTGTTGGAATGGCTGCGCCAGCAAAAGCTCATGCACTACGACGAGCAACGTAACGTCGTGCTGGTGCATGCCGGTATTCCACCGCAATGGTCGCTGCGCAAAGCCCTCAAGTGCGCCGCCGAGGTCGAGACGGCCCTGCGCGACGATAATCTGCTGCCACCCTACCTCGACGGTATGTACGGCAATGATCCGGCGAAATGGGACAGCGACCTCAAAGGTGTCACGCGCCTTCGGGTGATCACCAACTATTTCACCCGTATGCGTTTCTGTACCGCCGAAGGCAAGCTGGATCTCAAGACCAAGGAAGGCGCGGACACTGCACCACCTGGCTACAAACCCTGGTTCCAGCACAAGGAACGCAAGACCAAGGGTGTGAAAATCATTTTCGGGCACTGGGCCGCGCTTGAGGGCCAGTGCGACGAGCCGGGCGTTTCAGCCCTCGACACAGGTTGCGTCTGGGGCGGAGCCTTGACCCTAATGGATGTCGATAGCGGGGAACGCCTGTCCTGCAAGTGCGATGAGCATGGCCATGCCGCCGAGCCACCAGTCGCCCCACAAACCAGCGAACCAACGCCAGCCAGCGCGCCGCGCTAGACTGCGCTTTCAGCCGAGCCACAGGAGCCCGCCATGAGCGAATTCAAACGTATTCCCCCGGAACAGGCCCAAGCCCTGCGCGAACAAGGCGCAGTGGTGGTCGATGTCCGCGATCCTGCTACTTTTGCCGCGCTGCACATCAGCGGCTCGAAGCATCTGGACAATCATTCTCTGCACGCCTTTATTCAGGCTGCCGATCTGGATGCACCGACGGTCGTGGTTTGCTACCACGGTAACTCCAGCCAGGGCGCCGCCGCTTACCTGATCAGCCAGGGCTTCTCTGACGTCTACAGCATGGATGGCGGTTTTGAGCTGTGGCGTACGACTTATCCAGCGGAAACGGCGCAAGGCACCTCAGAATAATTTTTTTGTAACGCGTAAGCCCCGGCCCCGGTGGCTTAGCGCGGTGGCAGACGAACGGTCTGCCACAACTAATTACGCATCTTGCCTTTACCTCACGAATTCCCAACTATCCTTAAGCGCAGGCCATCCAAAACAGGGGAGAGCCGGTACACCGGCGCGCGGGTCATCGGGAGTAGCTTTCGGGGTAGTAAGCTCTGAAAGAGTTCTGGGGGGTAAACAGCGACTGCATATCCGGTTGCTGCCAGCATCGACTGAATGATCCGGCGTCGGCTCCACGTATCGAGCGAGGTGACGTCATGAGTATCTTTAGCCACTTCCAACAACGATTCGAGTCCACACGCCAGGAAGAACTCACGCTGCAAGAGTATCTTGAACTGTGCAAACAGGACCGCAGCGCCTACGCCTCCGCCGCCGAGCGTCTATTGCTGGCCATCGGAGAACCGGAGCTGCTCGACACCTCGACCAACTCGAGACTGTCGCGAATCTTCTCCAACAAGGTAATCCGCCGCTATCCGGCCTTTGAAGACTTCCACGGGATGGAAGAATGCATTGACCAGATCGTGTCGTATTTCCGCCATGCCGCTCAGGGACTGGAAGAGAAGAAACAAATCCTCTATCTCTTGGGCCCCGTCGGTGGCGGTAAATCGTCCCTGGCCGAGAAGCTGAAACAGCTGATCGAGAAAGTGCCCTTCTACGCGATCAAGGGCTCGCCGGTATTCGAGTCGCCTCTGGGTCTGTTCAACGCCACCGAAGATGGCGCGATCCTCGAGGAAGATTTCGGCATTCCACGGCGCTACCTCAACACCATCATGTCGCCATGGGCGACCAAGCGCTTGGCCGAATTCGGCGGCGACATCAGCCAGTTCCGCGTGGTGAAGCTCTATCCATCGATCCTCAATCAGATCGCGGTGGCCAAAACCGAGCCGGGAGACGAAAACAACCAGGACATCTCGGCGCTGGTGGGCAAGGTCGACATCCGCAAACTGGAGGAATACCCACAGAACGACGCCGACGCTTACAGCTACTCGGGCGCGCTGTGCCGGGCCAACCAGGGCCTGATGGAATTCGTCGAAATGTTCAAGGCGCCAATCAAGGTGCTGCACCCATTGCTGACCGCCACTCAGGAAGGCAACTACAACAGTACCGAAGGCCTCGGGGCGATTCCGTTCACCGGGATCCTGCTGGCGCACTCCAACGAATCGGAATGGCATACTTTCCGTAACAACAAGAACAACGAAGCCTTCATCGACCGGATCTATATCGTCAAAGTACCGTATTGCCTGCGCGTCAGCGACGAAGTGAAGATCTACGACAAGTTGCTGTTCAACAGCTCCCTGGCCAAGGCTCATTGCGCGCCCGATACCTTGAAGATGCTCGCCCAGTTCACCGTGCTCTCGCGCCTCAAGGAGCCGGAAAACTCCAACATCTACTCCAAGATGCGGGTATATGACGGCGAGAACCTCAAAGACACCGATCCGAAAGCCAAGTCGATCCAGGAATACCGCGACAACGCCGGCGTAGACGAGGGCATGAACGGTCTGTCGACCCGGTTTGCGTTCAAGATCCTGTCCAAGGTATTCAACTTTGATCCGCACGAAATTGCCGCTAACCCGGTGCATTTGCTCTATGTGCTGGAACAACAGATAGAACAGGAACAATTCCAGGCCGAGACTCGTGAACGGTATCTGCGCTTCCTCAAGGAATACCTGGCACCGCGTTATATCGAATTCATCGGCAAGGAGATCCAGACTGCCTACCTCGAGTCTTACAGCGAGTACGGCCAGAACATCTTCGATCGCTACGTGCTGTACGCCGACTTCTGGATTCAGGATCAGGAATACCGCGATCCGGAGACCGGCGAGATTCTCAACCGCGTCGCCCTGAACGAAGAGCTGGAGAAAATCGAAAAACCGGCCGGCATCAGCAATCCGAAGGATTTCCGCAACGAAATCGTCAACTTCGTATTGCGCGCGCGGGCCAACAACAATGGCAAGAACCCGACCTGGCTCAGCTACGAAAAACTACGGGTGGTCATCGAGAAGAAAATGTTCTCCAACACCGAGGACCTCCTGCCGGTCATCAGCTTCAATGCCAAGGCCAGCAAAGAGGACCAGCAGAAGCACAACGACTTCGTCACACGGATGGTCGAGCGGGGTTACACCGACAAACAGGTACGGCTTCTTTCCGAATGGTACCTACGGGTCCGGAAATCGCAATGACGCAGCGGCAAGCCATAAGCTACAAGCGGCAAGAAAAAGCGCGTAGTCCTGATATCCGGGTAGCTTCTACTTGCAGCTTGTAGCTCACAACTTGAAGCTGCCCGGAGGGCCCTATGAGCTATGTGATCGACCGACGTCTCAATGGCAAGAACAAGAGCACGGTGAACCGCCAGCGGTTTCTGCGGCGTTACCGTGATCACATCAAAAAGGCCGTCGAAGAGGCCGTTAGCCGGCGTTCCATTACCGATATGGAGCACGGCGAGCAAATCAGTATTCCCGGACGTGATATCGACGAGCCGGTGCTTCACCATGGCCGCGGTGGCAAGCAGACTGTCGTGCACCCCGGCAACAAGGAATTCACCAGCGGCGAGCACATTGCCCGTCCACCTGGAGGGGGCGGCGGCAGGGGCCCTGGCAAGGCCGGCAACTCGGGCGAAGGGATGGACGAGTTTGTCTTCCAGATCACCCAGGAGGAATTTCTCGAGTTCATGTTCGAGGACCTTGAGCTGCCAAACCTGGTCAAGCGCAACCTGACCGGCACCGACACCTTCAAGACCGTGCGCGCGGGCATCAGCAACGAAGGCAACCCGTCACGCATCAACATCATCCGCACGCTGCGTTCGGCCCATGCCCGGCGTATCGCCCTGTCTGGCAGCAGCCGGGCAAAATTGCGCGAAGCCAAAGAGGAGTTGTTGCGACTCAAGCGCGATGAACCGGAC
The DNA here is from genome assembly GCF_019823085.1 of Pseudomonas sp. DR48. Classification (NCBI taxonomy): domain Bacteria; kingdom Pseudomonadati; phylum Pseudomonadota; class Gammaproteobacteria; order Pseudomonadales; family Pseudomonadaceae; genus Pseudomonas; species Pseudomonas sp. DR48. The sequence continues at coordinate 1,273,081 of NZ_CP081946.1, forward strand.
AACTTTGGCGATATTCAGGAAATCGAAGCGGAAATCGAAAAACTCAGTGCGCGTATCCATCGCGTGCCGTTTCTCGACACCTTTGACCTCAAGTACAACCTGCTCATCAAACAGCCGAACCCGAGCTCCAAGGCCGTGATGTTCTGCCTGATGGACGTGTCCGGCTCCATGACCCAGGCGACCAAGGACATCGCCAAGCGCTTCTTCATCCTGCTGTATCTGTTTTTGAAGCGTAACTACGACAAGATTGATGTCGTGTTCATCCGCCACCACACCAGCGCGCGCGAAGTGGATGAGGAAGAGTTCTTCTACTCCCGGGAAACCGGCGGCACCATCGTCTCCAGCGCCCTGAAACTGATGCAGGAGATCATGGCCGAGCGCTATCCGAGCAACGAGTGGAACATCTACGCCGCCCAGGCCTCCGACGGCGATAACTGGAACGACGACTCACCGATCTGCCGCGACATTCTGATCAATCAGATCATGCCGTTCGTGCAGTACTACACTTACGTTGAGATTACCCCGCGCGAACATCAGGCGTTGTGGTTCGAGTACGAACGCATCGCCGAAGCCTTCTCTGACACTTTTGCCCAACAGCAACTGGTCTCGGCCGGGGATATCTATCCGGTCTTTCGTGAACTCTTCCAGCGCAGGTTAGTGACATGACCGCCAAAGAGCAGAAGCGCCAACCCATTTCCACCGGCTCCGAATGGACGTTCGAGCTGATCCAGGCCTACGACAAAGAAATCAGTCGCCTGGCGGCTCGCTACGCACTCGATACCTACCCCAACCAGATTGAGGTGATTACTGCCGAGCAAATGATGGATGCCTACGCCTCCGTCGGGATGCCGCTGGGTTATCACCATTGGTCCTACGGCAAACACTTTCTCAGCACCGAAAAATCCTACAGCCGCGGGCAGATGGGACTGGCCTATGAGATCGTGATCAACTCTGACCCGTGCATCGCCTATTTGATGGAAGAAAACACCATCTGCATGCAGGCTCTGGTCGTCGCCCACGCCTGCTACGGGCACAACAGCTTTTTCAAAGGCAATTACCTGTTCCGCACCTGGACCGATGCCAGCTCGATCATCGATTACCTGGTCTTCGCCAAGCAGTACATCATGCAGTGCGAAGAACGCCACGGCATCGACGCGGTGGAGGATCTCCTCGACTCCTGCCACGCGCTGATGAACTACGGGGTCGACCGGTATAAACGTCCATATCCGATCTCGGCGGAAGAGGAACGTCGTCGTCAGAAAGATCGGGAGGAGCACCTGCAGAAACAGATCAACGATCTGTGGCGCACCATTCCTAAAGGTGCGGACAAGTTCAGTGACAAGGACAACGCACGCTTCCCCGCCGAACCTCAGGAAAACATCCTGTACTTCATCGAAAAACACGCGCCGCTACTGGAACCCTGGCAGCGGGAGATCGTGCGGATCGTGCGCAAGATTGCCCAGTACTTCTACCCACAACGCCAGACTCAGGTGATGAACGAGGGCTGGGCCACGTTCTGGCACTACACATTGATGAATGACCTGTATGACGAAGGACTGGTGACTGACGGCTTCATGATGGAGTTCCTGACGTCCCACACCAGTGTCGTCTATCAACCCGGCTTCGACAGCCCCTATTACAACGGCATCAACCCCTACACCCTGGGCTTTGCCATGTACCGGGACATCCGCCGCATGTGTGAAAACCCTACCGAGGAGGATTACCGCTGGTTCCCGGAAATAGCAGGCACCGACTGGCTATCGAGCATCAAGTTCGCGATGAGCAGTTTCAAGGATGAAAGTTTTATCCTGCAGTACCTGTCACCAAAGGTGATTCGTGACCTGAAACTGTTCAGCATTCTCGATGACGATCAGAAGGACGACTTGCTGGTTCCGGCGATTCACGATGAGGGTGGCTATCGCATCATCCGCGAAACCCTGGCCGCGCAGTACAACCTGGGTAACCGCGAGCCCAATGTGCAGATCTACAGCATCGACCGGCGTGGTGATCGCTCACTGACCCTGCGCCACCAGCAACACGACCGCAAACCGCTGGGCGAGTCCACCGAGGAAGTGCTCAAGCACCTCCACCGGCTCTGGGGTTTCGATATTCACCTGGAAACCCTGCAAGGGGATCAGGTGATGAAAACCCATCATGTTCCCCCCAGAAGCGAGCACGGCGAGGGCGATTACGGCCGGCTGGACCTGGCTGTCATTCACCTTTAAGCGTCTTTGTGCCTCCGAAAGCTCGATGCAACGGTTATTCTGTCGGGCTAACGGAGGTTTTTTATGCGGATTTATAAAGTCGGCGGTGCGGTACGCGATCGCCTGCTGGGCAAGCCTGTCACCGATATCGACTGGGTCGTGGTCGGCGCCACCACTGAAGAAATGCTCGCCAAGGGCTATCGCCCGGTAGGCGCGGATTTCCCGGTCTTTCTTCACCCCAAAAGTGGTGAGGAGTACGCCCTCGCCCGCACCGAACGCAAAAGCGGTCGCGGTTATGGCGGTTTCACCTTTCACGCCAGCCCTGAAGTCACCCTCGAAGAGGACCTGATCCGTCGCGACCTGACAATCAACGCCATGGCCGAAGACGATCAGCAAAACCTGACTGACCCTTACCACGGTCAGCGTGATCTTGAGGCGCGCATACTCCGCCACGTTTCCCCCGCATTTGCAGAAGATCCACTCCGAGTCCTGCGCGTTGCCCGCTTTGCCGCTCGCTATTACGGCATGGGATTTACCGTCGCACCTGAAACCCTGGAGCTGATGCGCCAACTTAGCCAATCCGGCGAACTGCAAGCCTTGACCGCCGAACGTAGCTGGAAAGAAATTTCCCGGGCGCTGATGGAAGATCAGCCTCAGGTATTTATCGAGGTGTTGCGCGAATGTGGCGCGCTCAAGGTGCTGATGCCGGAAGTGGATGCCCTGTTCGGCGTGCCACAGCCCGAAACCCATCACCCGGAAATCGATACCGGCGTGCACACCCTGAGCGTGCTTGAACAAGCGGCGCTGCACAAACAACCGCTGACCGTGCGCTGGGCGTGCCTGTTGCATGATCTGGGCAAAGGATTGACGCCCGAAGAAGAATGGCCACGTCACATTGCCCACGAACACACGGGCCTGAAGTTGATCAAAGCGGTCAATGAACGCTTCAAGGCGCCCAAGGATTGCCAGGAACTGGCATTGCTGGTGGGCCAATATCACACCCATGGCCATCGCGCCCTGGAGCTGAAGCCTTCGACTTTGCTGGAGTTATTGCAGAGTTTTGACGTGTACCGTCGCCCCCAGCGATTTGAAGAGTTCGTTGCGGCTTGCGAAATGGATGCGCGTGGGCGCAAAGGGCTCGAGCAGCGAAGTTACCCACAGGCGGATTACTTGCGCGGCGCAGCGATTGCCGCCCACAGCGTGGCGGTTCAGCCGCTGCTTGAGAAGGGATTTAAAGGGCCGGAGTTGGGAGAGGCGATCAAACGTGAACGACTCAAGGCACTGAAAGCCTACAAAGAGGCGGCGTCCGCCTGAAAAGCATCGCAGCAAGACCTCTCCCCACAGGGTCTATGTAAATCCCTGTGGGAGCGGTCTTGCCGTGATTGCGTCAGCCAGATCTCAGTAAATTCGCAGGGGTCAACTGCTGGCCACGCCACTCGAACGCCACCGGCGCCAACACCTGATCGATCTGCGCCTCGCGCCACAACGCCGCAAAGCTTTTGCCTACGCCTGGATGAACCCGATCCGGCGCAATCAGCGACAACGGCCACAGCACAAAGGCATTTTTCAGAATCTCCGCTCGCGGTAAGGTCAGGCCATCGAAATTGCCTACAAGATCGCCGAACAGCAGCACGTCGATGTCCAGCGGCAAACCCTTGCGATCAGGGGCATAACGACCGTTATCCGCCTCAATGAATTTCAGGCGGCGATCCAGCTCCATCAGCGGAAGATCGGTGTAAGCCGAGACCACGAAATTGAAGAACGGTCCGCTCTTGATCCCCACCGGTTGGCTTTCGAACACCGCCGAACAGCGTATATCCACCAAAAAAGCCGCCAAGGCTTCCAGGCCCGCCTGTAAATGGGTTTCGCGCTCGATATTGCTACCGAGCCCTAGGTACACCTGAGTCAGCGGCATCCGCGCTCGATCTCCACGCCCACACCACCGGTGGCCGCCGGGACAGCGCCTGGCTTGGTCAGTTTGAGGCGCATCCAGGTGATCTTGAATTCGCTCATCAACACTTCCACCAGTCGTTCGGCGAAGGTTTCGACCAACTGGAACTGTGCCTGCTCGGCAAAGGCCTGGATGCGCGACGAAACGCTCGCGTAATCGAGCGCCAGAGTCAGGTCATCACCGGCGGCGGCCGGGCGATTGTCCCAGGCGAAACTCAGATCAAGTCGCAAGCACTGTCGGATGCCTCGTTCCCAGTCGTAGGCACCAATTACGGTGTCGACTTCCAGGCCCTCGATAAACACTCTGTCCAAGCACTTTTCTCCGCTGCACGACAAGGGCGCAATGCGCCGTTAGAATCAGGGCGTCCTCGCCCGGAATAGTTAGCATGTTTTGGTTATTGGCGACTCTCGCCTACCTGCTCGGCTCGCTGTCCTTCGCCATTTTGCTCAGCCGCCTGACCGGTAACTCCGATCCGCGAATGAGTGGCTCGGGCAATGCCGGCGCCACCAATATGTTGCGCCTGGTCGGCAAAAAACTCGCCGCCCTGACTTTACTCGGCGACCTGTTCAAAGGCCTTTTGCCGGTGCTGATCGCAGGTCTTGCCGGGCTTTCGCTGCAGGAGCAGGCCTGGATCGGCATCTGCGCCGTCATCGGCCACCTGTTTCCACTGTACTTCCGCTTTCGCGGCGGCAAGGGTGTCGCCACCGCGGCCGGCATGTTGCTGGGACTCTATCCGCCCGCAGCCCTGCTGGCGGTCTGTGCCTGGCTGCTGACGTTTTACCTGACCCGCACCAGCTCACTGGCCGCTCTGATCGCAACGCCCCTGACCCTGCCGCTGCTGGCTTGGCAGGAACCGGCAGCGCTGCTGCCCATGACCGCACTTACGGGGCTGATTGTATGGCGCCATCGCGGCAATCTACGCGACCTGTTTGCCGGGCGCGAACGGCATTTTTGACTCCTGCACGTGAGCGCCGCTCATCACAGCGCCGACAACTGCTCCATCGGCCAGCGCGCCTGCACGCTGATTGCCAGGCTTTCGTGCTGACCGGCCTGTAGGCGCTGGCAACCGGCAAACGCAATCATTGCGCCATTGTCGGTACAGAATTCCGGACGGGCATAAAACACATCGCCCTTCATGTCCCCGAGCATTTTCTCCAGGGACACGCGCAGTGCCTTGTTGGCGCTGACGCCCCCAGCGATCACCAGACGCTTCATACCCGCCTGTTTCAGGGCTCGCTTGCACTTGATGGTCAAAGTCTCCACCACGGCCTCCTGGAACGCCAGCGAGATGTCGCAACGGGCTTGCTCGCTGTCGTCCCCGGCGCTGACGCTCTGCTGCCAGGTGTTCAGGGCAAAGGTTTTCAAGCCGCTGAAGCTGAACGCCAGCCCCGGACGGTCGCACATCGGACGCGGAAAAGTGAAACGTCCGGCAACGCCCTGCTGTGCCAGCTTGGCGATCTCCGGACCACCCGGATAATTGAGCCCCATCATCTTCGCAGTCTTGTCGAACGCTTCACCGGCGGCATCGTCGAGGGTCTCGCCCAACAACGTGTAGTGGCCGATACCATCGACCTGAACAAGCTGTGTATGACCACCCGACACCAACAAAGCGACGAACGGGAATTCGGGCGGTTGCGGCTCCAGCATCGGCGCCAGCAAGTGACCCTCCATATGATGGACGCCGAGGGCCGGAATGCCCCAGGCAAACGCCAGCGCCTGGGCACAGGACGCCCCCACCAGCAATGCACCGACCAGACCGGGACCTGCGGTATAAGCAATGGCGTCGATCTCGGTCGGAACACAGTCGGCCTCGGCCAACACCTGACGGATCAAGGGCAGCATGCGCTTGACGTGGTCGCGAGAAGCCAGCTCCGGCACCACACCGCCATAGGCACGGTGCAGGTCGATCTGACTGAACAGCGCGTCGGCCAACAGGCCACGTTCACTGTCGTAAAGTGCGACACCGGTTTCGTCGCAAGAGGTTTCCAATCCCAGTACTAGCATGGGTTTACGCCTTGTTTAGGCTGAATTCGAAGGCGCGCATAATAGTCGCCGCGTGATGCCCCGACTAGCGGTTTTCGATCAGAGGCTTTGCATTCCGAGCGATGAGGGGTTAACATCCGCAACCCTTAAAAACCGACGTCTTCAAGTGCTCTTTTGCCACGAGGATGTTGACCCCGGTAATGAATGAAGGTAGCTCTGGATGCCAGCCGTCAAAGTAAAAGAGAACGAACCCTTCGACGTAGCTCTGCGTCGTTTCAAGCGCTCCTGCGAAAAAGCCGGTGTACTGGCTGAAGTTCGTAGCCGCGAATTCTACGAGAAGCCTACTTCTGAGCGTAAACGTAAAGCAGCAGCCGCTGTTAAGCGTCACGCCAAGAAAGTACAGCGCGAACAGCGCCGCGCCGTTCGTCTGTACTAATACACAGACGTTCGTAGCAAGCTTCTGCCAAGCCCGGCCCTCAGCCGGGCTAATGGCATTTGCGGAGTACGCTTGATGCTTCACCGTCAAAGCCGCAGACGCGACCGAGACAAACTGCTTCACAGCGTCAGACCTGGCTCTTTTGCCAGCGGTGCACGTCTTTTCTGACGAGCCTTCCAAGGCTACTGACGAGCACACCCACTGATTCCTCTCACGACGATCAGCCCAAGGCACCTTCTTGTGTGCCCGCTTATGAGCTATCCGAGGCTATCGACTGGCCGCAGCGGAGTTCAGCGCAATACTTTCACATAGTCGAATACTGATTGGTACTAACGTCAGTGGATTTTCGGCAGATACACTTCCCGACAGCGATTACGCAGACGACACCGGTCGAGCCGCACATTTTGCGCGCCTCAAACAACGACCCGCGTTCGGCCGCCCTTCGTTTCGGGTCCATTTCAGCGCAGTTGACGAGAACGCCATGGCCGGGCTAATTCCCCAGAGCTTCATTGACGACCTTCTGAACCGCACCGACATCGTCGATGTGGTCAGCTCTCGCCTGCAAATGAAAAAGGCCGGCAAGAACTACACCGCCTGCTGCCCGTTTCACAAAGAGAAAACCCCGTCCTTCAGCGTCAGCCCCGACAAGCAGTTCTACTACTGCTTCGGCTGCGGCGCTGGCGGCAACGCCCTCGGCTTCATGATGGACCACGACAACCTGGATTTCGTCCAGGCTGTCGAAGAACTGGCCAAAGCCGCCGGCATGGAAATACCCCGCGAAGAAAGCGGCCGGCCGCACAAACCGCGCCAGCCGACCGATTCGCCGCTGTATCCGCTGCTCACCGCCGCTGCCGACTTTTACCGTCAAGCGCTGAAAAGTCATCCATCGCGCAAAGCCGCCGTGGATTACCTGAAAGGTCGCGGATTGACCGGCGAAATCGCCCGGGACTTCGGCCTCGGCTTTGCCCCGCCCGGCTGGGACAATCTGTTCAAGCATCTGAGCAGTGACACCCTGCAACAGAAAGCCATGGTCGATGCCGGCCTGCTGATCGAGAACGCCGAAACCGGCAAACGCTATGACCGCTTCCGCGATCGGGTAATGTTCCCGATCCGTGACAGCCGCGGGCGCATCATCGCTTTCGGCGGCCGAGTGCTGGGCGACGACAAGCCGAAATACCTGAACTCGCCGGAAACGCCGGTATTCCATAAAGGCCAGGAGCTCTACGGCCTGTATGAAGCGCGAAAAAATAATCGCAACCTCGACGAAATCATCGTTGTCGAAGGCTATATGGATGTCATCGCCCTCGCCCAGCAAGGCCTGCGCAATGCTGTCGCGACCCTGGGTACCGCCACCAGCGAAGAACACATGAAACGACTGTTTCGTGTCGTGCCCAACGTACTGTTCTGCTTCGATGGCGACCAGGCGGGCCGCAACGCCGCATGGCGAGCACTGGAGGCCACACTGCCGTGCCTGCAAGACGGACGGCGCGCACGCTTTCTGTTCCTGCCCGAAGGCGAAGACCCGGACACGCTGGTCCGCTCCGAAGGCACTGACGCTTTCCGCGCGCGAATCAACCAGCACGCCCAGCCATTGGCGGATTATTTCTTTCAGCAGCTGACGGAAGAATCCGATCCGCGCTCGCTCGAAGGCAAGGCCCATATGGCCACCCTAGCCGCACCGCTTATCGACAAGGTCCCGGGCGCGAACCTGCGCATCCTCATGCGTCAGCGCCTGACCGAGATTACCGGGCTCAGCGGTGAAGCCGTGAGCCAGCTGGTGCAAAGCGCGCCTCAGGATGCACCGCCGACCTACGACCCGGGCGTCGATTACGACGCCATGCCGGATTACAGCGACTACCATCAGCCGCAGGCACAAGAGATGTATGTGCCACAGCAGGAATGGACACCGAAAAAACCCGGTGCCGGCGGCAAGAAGTGGGACAAGAAGCCATGGGACAAGAATGGCAAGCGCGGCGGTGATCGCGATCAACCGAGCGCCCCACGCACGCCGATTGCAGTAGAAGCCCCGACCCTGATTGCACTACGCACCCTGATCCATCATCCGGACCTGGCTGGCAAGGTCGAAACCGCCAACCACTTCGCCAACGAAAGCAACACCTACGCTCAGCTGCTGGTCGCGCTGATCGAGGCGGTGCAAAAAAATCCTAAGCTAAACTCAATCCAGTTAATGGCCCGCTGGCACGGGACGGAACAGGGGCGTTTGCTCAAGGCATTGGCGGAAAAGGAATGGCTGATTGCAGGCGACAACCTTGAACAACAGTTTTTAGACACCATTACTAGGCTATCGGCCTCTCAACACACGGATAGCCTGGAAGCACTAATCAGAAAAGCAAGGCAGCCAGGACTGACCGCGGAGGAAGCAAATCAGATAGCAAATCAGATGCGCGACCTATTAAAACGCAATATGGCTGTATCAACCCCGACCTCAACTGGCGCGTGAGGTCATAGCTCAGGTATAATCCTCGGCTTGTTTTTTGCCCGCCAAGACCTTCAGTGGATAGGGTGTTATGTCCGGAAAAGCGCAACAGCAGTCTCGTATCAAAGAGTTGATCACACTTGGTCGTGAGCAGGGCTACCTGACTTACGCGGAGGTCAACGACCACCTGCCGGAGGATATTTCAGATCCGGAACAGGTGGAAGACATCATCCGCATGATCAATGACATGGGGATCAACGTATTCGAGGTTGCGCCAGATAAGGATTCCCTTATGCTGGCCGACGCCGATACCGACGAAGCCGCGGCCGAAGAGGCAGCAGCAGCGTTGGCAGCGGTCGAGACCGACATTGGTCGCACCACTGACCCAGTGCGCATGTACATGCGTGAAATGGGTACGGTAGAGCTCCTCACGCGTGAAGGCGAAATCGAAATCGCCAAGCGTATTGAAGAGGGTATCCGCGAAGTGATGGGCGCAATTGCGCACTTCCCTGGCACGGTTGACCATATTCTCTCCGAATACACTCGCGTCACCACCGAAGGTGGCCGCCTGTCCGACGTCCTGAGCGGTTATATCGACCCGGACGACGGCATTGCGCCGCCTGCTGCAGAAGTGCCGCCGCCAATCGATCCGAAAGCCGTGAAAACGGACGACGACACCGATGACGACGACGCTGAAGCGACGGATGACGAAGAAGAAGCCGAAAGCGGTCCGGATCCGATCATCGCAGCCCAGCGCTTTGGCGCTGTCTCCGATCAGATGGAAATCACCCGCAAGGCCCTGAAAAAGCATGGTCGTGGCAACAAGCTGGCAATTGCCGAGCTGGTGCTTCTGGCTGAGCTGTTCATGCCGATCAAACTGGTTCCGAAGCAATTCGAAGGCCTGGTCGAGCGTGTTCGCAGTGCCCTTGATCGTCTGCGTCAGCAAGAGCGCGCGATCATGCAGCTTTGTGTTCGTGATGCCCGCATGCCGCGTGCCGACTTCCTGCGCCAGTTCCCGGGCCACGAAGTCGACGAAAGCTGGACGGATGCACTGGCCAAAGGCAAAAGCAAATATGCTGAAGCCATTGGTCGCCTGCAACCGGACATCATTCGTTGCCAGCAGAAGCTGAAAGCACTGGAAACCGAAACCGGTTTGACGATCGCCGAGATCAAGGACATCAACCGTCGCATGTCGATCGGTGAGGCCAAGGCCCGCCGCGCGAAGAAAGAGATGGTTGAAGCGAACTTGCGTCTGGTGATCTCCATCGCCAAGAAGTACACCAACCGTGGCTTGCAATTCCTCGATCTGATCCAGGAAGGCAACATTGGTTTGATGAAAGCGGTAGACAAGTTCGAATACCGCCGCGGCTACAAATTCTCGACTTATGCCACCTGGTGGATCCGTCAGGCGATCACTCGCTCGATCGCCGACCAGGCCCGCACCATCCGTATTCCGGTGCACATGATCGAGACGATCAACAAGCTCAACCGCATTTCCCGGCAGATGTTGCAGGAAATGGGTCGCGAACCGACCCCGGAAGAGCTGGGCGAACGGATGGAAATGCCTGAGGACAAGATCCGCAAGGTATTGAAGATCGCTAAAGAGCCGATCTCCATGGAAACCCCGATCGGTGATGACGAAGACTCCCACTTGGGTGACTTCATCGAAGACTCGACCATGCAGTCGCCAATCGATGTCGCCACCGTTGAGAGCCTTAAAGAAGCGACTCGCGAAGTGCTGTCCGGCCTCACTGCCCGTGAAGCCAAGGTGCTGCGCATGCGCTTCGGTATCGACATGAATACCGACCACACCCTCGAGGAGGTTGGTAAACAGTTCGACGTGACCCGTGAACGGATTCGTCAGATCGAAGCCAAGGCGTTGCGCAAGCTACGCCACCCGACGAGAAGCGAGCATTTGCGCTCCTTCCTCGACGAGTGATCACAAAACCCCCGGCCCAGGCCGGGGGTTTTGCTTTATGCAGATTAAATCCCCCGCACCTCTCCCCCGCCGAATTGCCCGTCTACACTCGAAACATACCCCCGAGCCATAACGAGACCGGTTATGCCCATACTGCCGTCCGTGCTTTTTTTGCTGTCGCTAATGACCTGGACCGCAACGGCTGGCGCGCTGACTCTAACCGACGAAGAACGTGGCTGGCTGAAGGCTCACCCGGACCTGCGCCTGGGTGTCGATGCATCCTGGCCGCCGTTTGAGTTCCGTGACGACCAAGGCCGCTACCAAGGCCTGGCAGCCGATTACATCGACGCAATCCGTCAACGGCTGGCCATCAAGCTGACACCCATCGAGCCAGTCAGCTGGACCGAAGTCTTGCAGCAGGCCAAACAGGGCAAACTCGACGTACTTCCGGGCATCATGTCGACCCCGGAGCGCCAGTCCTACCTGTCGTTCACCCGTCCTTACCTGGACTTTCCGATTGTCATCCTCGCTCATGTCGGCGGCCCGCAACCGCGCAAACTCGAAGATCTTTACGGGTTGAAGATCGCCGTGGTGGAAAACTATGCGCCCCATGAACTGTTGCGCACGCACCACCCCGACCTGAATCTGGTGGCGATGCCCAATGTCAGCTCGGCCTTGCAGGCGCTGGCTACTGATAAGGTGGACGCCGTGGTAGGCGATCTCGCCTCCAGCGTCTGGAGCCTGCGTCAACTCAAGCTCGAGGGCCTGTATGTCAGCGGCGAAACGCCCTATCGCTATCAGTTGGCGATGGCCGTGCCCCCCGACAATAAGCTACTGGTCGGCATCCTCGATAAAGTCCTGGCAGATATGTCCTCCAGTGAGGTCAATGCCATTCAGGAACACTGGGTTGGTAATGTCCTGGATCATCGAACCTTCTGGTCGGACTTGCTGGTTTATGGCCTGCCTGGGCTGCTGTTTCTGATCATCATGCTGGCGATCGTCATTCGGATTAATCGCCGGCTGAGTTCGGAAATTGCCCGGCGAGTCGACCTCGAACAGGAACTGCGCAGCAGCGAATACCACTATCGTGGCCTGGTAGAGAGCCTTTCGGCCATCGCCTGGGAAGCACGGATGAGCGATTACACCTACAGCTACGTGTCGCCCCATGCCGAAGCCCTACTCGGTTATCCCCTTTCCCATTGGCTGATTCCAGGCTTCTGGCGCAACATCATTCACCCGGCAGACCTGACCCGAGCCCAGACGTTCTGCGATCACGAAGTGTTGGCCGGACGCGATTACAGCGTCGATTACCGGGTCATCACGGCCGATGGCCGGTGCCTTTGGGTGCGCGATATCGTCAGCCTGATCGAGCATGGTCACGAACCGGTGTTGCGCGGCTTGATGATCGACATCAGCGAAGCCAAGCGCACTGAAGAGGCATTACGCCTTTCCGAGCAAAAATTTGCTTCCGTGTTCAAGCAATGCCCGGACATCCTGGTGATTGCACGGCTGTCCGACGGCTGTCTGCTGGAGGTCAACAAAGCGTTCGAGGAGCAGATAGGCCTCAAGGCCGAAGACGTCATCGGCCAGACCGCTACCGACCTCAATATCTGGGGCATACCCGGTGTCGGCCCGGGTTTGTTGCAGCGCCTGCAGGCTGGCAGCATCCGCAACCTGGAAATGCCCTTTCGCCGCAACAACGGCCAGGTGTTTACCGGCCTGATTTCCGCCGAGCCTTTCGACCTCGATACGACGCCTGCCCTGGTCGTCGTGGTGCGCGATATCAGCCAGCTCAAGGAAACCCAGCAACAACTGCAAACCTCCGAAGAAAAATTCGCCAAGGCCTTCCACGCCTCCCCGGACGGATTGTTACTGTCCCGGCAGAGCGACGGGTTGCTGCTGGAGGTTAACGAAGGCTTCAGCCGCATCACAGGCTTCAACAGCGCCATGTCTGTGGACCGCTCAGCCCTGGAATTGGGGATTTGGGTCAATCTGAACGAACGCAAACAGATGCTCGACTTGCTGCATCGCGATGGTTTCGTTCGCGACTTCACCTGCCACATCCGCCGCAGCGACGGGCAGATTCGTCTCTGCGAAGTGTCCAGCCGTCCCTTGCCCATCGGCGATGAAGACTGCATGCTGACCATTGCCCGGGACATCACCGAGCGGCACCTGATGCAGGAAAAACTGCAGCAGGCGGCCACGGTGTTCGAGAGCACCGCCGAAGGCGTGTTGATCACCGACACCCAGCAGCACATCAGCGCGGTCAACCGCGCCTTTACCGAGATTACCGGCTACAGCGAGAGCGAAGCACTGGGCCACACCCCCCGCCTGCTCGCCTCCGGCCTGCACGACAGCGCGTTCTATGCGGCAATGTGGCATCAGTTGACGGCCGAAGGTCACTGGCAAGGCGAGATTTCCAACCGGCGCAAAAATGGCGAGCTCTACCCAAGCTGGCTGACCATCAGCGCCGTGCGCAACCGGGAAAAGTTCATCACCCACTTCGTAGCGGTGTTTGCGGACATTTCCAGCCTCAAGCACGCTCAAGCCAAACTCGATTACCAGGCGCACCACGATCCGCTGACCGGCCTGCCTAACCGCACGCTGTTCGAGAGCCGCCTGCTGACCGCGCTCAACACCCAACAGGAGAATGGCGGTCAGGGCGCAGTGCTGTTTCTCGACCTCGACCGTTTCAAACACATCAACGACAGCCTTGGCCATCCGGTCGGCGACCTGTTGCTCAAGGGCATCGCCGTTCGCCTCAAGGAGCAGTTGCGCGATATCGATACCGTTGCGCGGCTGGGCGGCGACGAATTCATCATTCTGCTGCCCGGCCTGCAGCAGTCCAGCGACGCAGACAATATTGCGACCAAGCTGCTTAATTGCTTCTCCGCCCCTTTCCAGGCCGGCGAACACGAATTTTTCATCAGCGCCAGCATTGGCACCAGCCTGTACCCCAGGGACGGCTGCGATGTCGCCACGCTGGTCAAGAACGCCGATGCCGCCATGTATCGCTCCAAGGCCAAGGGGCGTAACCGGGTCGAGAGCTACACCCGCGACCTCACGGCCCAGGCCAGCGAACGCGTGGCGCTGGAACATGAATTACGGCGCGCCATGGAACGCAATGAGCTGGTTCTCTACTACCAACCGAAAATCAGCCTCGAGGACCATCGACTGGTCGGCGCCGAAGCGCTCATACGCTGGCATCACCCGACCTTCGGTGCGGTGCCGCCGGAGCACTTCATTCCGTTGGCGGAAGAAAACGGCATGATCCTGCAAATCGGCGACTGGGTCTTGGAAACCGCCTGCCGACAGATGTACGAATGGAACCAGGTGTATGAAAGCGTCGGGCCACTGTCGGTCAACCTCGCCGGCGCTCAACTACGTCAGCCGAACCTGCTTGGACGAATCGAACAACTGCTCAATGACCACGGCCTGGCGCCAGGTTTTCTGCAACTGGAGATTACCGAAAACTTCATCATGAGCCAGGCCGAAGAAGCGCTGGCAGTGCTGCACCAACTCAAACATCTGGGCGTGCAATTGGCGATCGATGACTTCGGTACGGGCTACTCGTCCCTGAGCTACCTCAAGCGCCTGCCACTGGACATCCTCAAGATCGACCAGTCCTTCGTCCGCGGCCTGCCTGACGATCCGCACGATGCGGCGATTGTTCGGGCCATTATTGCCTTGGGGCGCAGCATGCAATTCACGGTCATCGCTGAGGGTGTCGAAACCCTCGCGCAACAGCAATTCCTTGCCGAGGAAGGCTGTGAACAGATCCAGGGCTACATCGTCAGCCTGCCTCTGCCCCCGGATGAATTCGCCGCGACGTTTCTTCGTATAGCCGTATCGGATTTTTCGGATAGCACAGCCGAGAAACCATCGCTATAATCCGCGGCCTACTGAGGGCCTATAGCTCAGTTGGTTAGAGCAGAGGACTCATAATCCTTTGGTCCACGGTTCAAGTCCGTGTGGGCCCACCAAACACGAAAGCCGCGCAAATGCGCGGCTTTTTGCTTTTCTGAGATTAACGATTGGCCTAGGAGATCAGACCAGTCGAGCCAAAAAGGCGACAGCAACAAAAGTTACAAGAGCCAACGCGGCACCGAGGCCAAACGGCAGAAGGATCGCTCGGGTTGCGGTTGGGGTTGGGCTACGCATGTCTTCAGCCAAAGCGGCCACGTCACGGTGTAACTGTTCAATGCTGGCCTGAGTCGTTGGAGGTGTGGACATACTGCGTCTTCCTGCAGAGATCACGGGTCGCGCCTAATACGCTAACCCTTGTTAGGTAAGGTGGGCTGCTAAGCGGTAAAACTCAAGCATCCCCGATGATTGGTCGCTTCCATGCGTTGGAATTTTAAAGTTTGGACCACAGTCCGACGGCGGCGACAACGGCGGTCACCAGACCAGCGCCCACTGCGAACGGATACCAAAAAGCCTCCTGCCTAAGTTTGCTTTCTTCTGCCATAAACTTGCGGGTTTCGGCCATGAATTTCCGGATTTCGACTTGAAGCTTATCGAGCTCCAGATTATCGCGGTCATTTTGCAACATCAGTCATCCTATCGGGGCTCGGGTCGCGTCCTGTGCGCTGCTCCGCGGCGGAACGTGAGTCATTTTCCTTTCTGCCCTTAGGTTATATTTTACGCAATCGTCGGGTTATCGGATGACGTCCTCTAAGGTTGTAGGCAAACTCCGAGAATTGCGTAATGGGTGCGTTTGGGCACTTTGCCGCCTTGTTGGCGTTCTCTTCGACGGGATACTCTCCGGACGTCGCTGCAAATGCAGTGATCGGGTGTGGTAACCCGGCTAGGCAAAGTGCAACAGTGCTCCCATCACGATTTCATGCGTTTTTACGCCTGTAATCCTTCGTTATGGCGGCTGTGCGTGGGAGACCTTCGGGTCTGCCGGTTCCTTTGCTCTCCGGTTTACCACCCTGCGTACAGCTGCCACCCATTCGTGTGGTAACGAATGCGGCAGCTCCTCGTTTTAAGGAGCGAAACAATGAGCAAAACAAATCCGTCCACATCCTCAGACCTAAAAACCATCGGTTTCACCCCACTCATCTACTGCTCGGATCAGGCGTTGTTCAACGTCCGCGCTGGTGTCCCCATCGTCGAAGCGTTGTCACAAGCCTCCGATTTGCTGTTCCTCGCCAAATCTTTTGCCGAGGACGCAGCCTACGCAAAAGACACCGACCGCCACGCATGGGCCGCGCACTATCTGACAGCGATGGGTAAGGCGGTTATTGATGATGTGGTGAAGGTGTTGACACCTCGGCCTCCCCGGACCGAAACGGAATCCGAAGAACAGTAACGAGCCATCTCTGATGGGGCTCCCCAATATTTGAGCGGGTCATCACGATTGGGATGGCTGCTAGAGGCTTCTAGCAAATCTGTATATCTGCCTTCCTTTCACGGTTCCCCGCTTATCCGGCGCCGCGCAAATGCGCGGCTTTTCCGTTTCTAGCGTTCAAGTTTCCAAGCGCTTTTTCCGTCAGAAGCATCTGAATTACCCAAAACGAGTTCACCTCGACATGCCAGCAAACTAAAGTCGAGGGTCAAGATAAAAGGTGGATTTTATGTACCACTACGTAGAAAGCGGCCTACCAAACGTATGGCTTAGCAATGGCTTCGTGGTGAAACAGACCGCATATGGCGAGTCTGTCGCCATCACGGATGTGAAGGGACTGCATGACGTTATCGGCAAGGCCATCGCTGAGAAGCCTTCAGTGCTGACGGGGGCTGAGTTTAGATTTTCAAGAAAAGAGCTTGGGCTGTCTCAGGAAAGCCTCGCCGAGATCGTCGGTTTGACGAGTCAAGCCGTAGCGATTTGGGAAAAAACCGACAAAATCCCAATGGTAAATGACCGGTATTTGCGTGGTCTTTATCTTGAAGCCAAAACTGGCGAAGCGGATCTGATGGCTGCTATCAATACAATCAACAAACTGGACCATGACCTTTATAAACTGAATCTGGAGTTCGAAGGCGAATGGCACAATCAGGCGAAAGTATGCGCATGAGCCTGACTACGTTGCTGACAGCCCCGGCAGAAATGCCGGGGTTAATAAGTTCTGACACCTGACGCAGGGATTGCATGCACTAACCGCAGCCCATCAAGCACTTCCCTCGTCAACACCCCCTCATACGTATCCGACGCCCTGCCCCATTGCTCGACAATGACCATGCCGTCTACCAGCATCCGCGCCAATTCGGTAATCGTATCGGCCAGTTCTTCGACGATGGTTTGAGTCCGAAACCACAGGCGATCCGTTATCGCTTTCAGCTCGATCGCTGTACGTTCATATGAAGCCGCATTCGTATCGGGGTAAGTGATGTTGCGCAGTAAGTGCCCCAGCTCTCTTATTTTTGCGTAATCCTGTTCCGCCCCCTGCTCCCCTTTCAGGATTGTGGCCGCCTTGCGCTTATCGACACGTTTGCCGTGCGAGTGTTCCGACGCCAATGACTGCCCCATCGCGCCAGCAAAGAGCACCATCATCCGGGCTTCCAGATAGTCCTTGATGGCGTCTATCGACGACATTGACCGCGCCAGGGTAATGGACGCGCCTGCTTGATGCCTCAAGTCCATGGTGACTGTCAGGGTCACGCCGCCCGTTTCAAAACCCAAGGCGCGGGCGACGACGTAGTGCCCCATTTCGTGATGGGCAATCTGCATCGCATGATCCCGTACAGCGGAAGGCATTTTCTGCGTCATGTTCATCACCTCGCATCCCTCGATGTCGCATTCGACTATGACTGTCTGTTCGTGTCCATCCCGGCATCCTTGCCCCACCCGGGTGAACTCCACAATAGAAAAAGCCGCGCAAAGGCGCGGCTTTTTCGTACCTGCGATTCAGACCTTACTTGGGCAACGCGTAGGCAATCACGTAGTCGCCGCGATCCGGCGACTGACGAGCGCCACCGACGGTGAGCAGGATGTACTGCTTGCCGGTTTTAGGTGAAACGTAGGTCATCGGCCCCGACTGGCTACCGACCGGCAAACGCGACTTCCAGATCTCATTACCGTTGCCGGTATCGAAAGCACGCAGGTAGAAATCCTGAGTACCGGCGAAGAACAACAGGCCCGACTGGGTGGCCAGCGAAGCGCCGAGGGTCGGCATGCCGATCGGGATCGGCAGGTGCATGCGGATGCCCAACGGACCGGTGTCTTGCACGGTGCCGACCGGCACTTGCCACATCAGTTTGTGGGTCTTGAGGTCGATGGCGGACATCGTGCCGAACGGCGGTTTCTGGCACGGAATGCCGGCCGCCGACAGAAAGCGTTCGCGCATGGCACCAAACGGCGTGCCTTCCTGCGGCACCACGCCCATTTCAATACCACTGGCCCCGGCGGCAATCTTGTTGCGCGGGATCATGTAGTTGGCCAGGCCCAGGCGCATGTCATTGACGAACATGTAGTTCGTGTTCGGATCCACCGAAACGCTGCCCCAGTTCATGCCTCCCAGCGAGCCCGGGAATTGCAACGCTCGATCAAGGCCCGGCGGGGTGTAGACGCCTTCGTGGCGCATGCCTTTGAACTGGATGCGGCACATCAACTGGTCAAACGGCGTGGCCCCCCACATGTCGGACTCGGTCAGGGTTTTGTTGCCGATTGACGGCATGTCCACCGAGAACGGCTGGGTCGGCGAATAGCGTTCGCCGGGCACATTACCCTGTGGCACCGGACGCTCCTCGACACGGGCGATTGGCACGCCGGTTTCGCGGTTGAGCAGGAAAATCTCGCCCTGCTTGGTGACTTGCGCCAAGGCAGGCTGCATGCCGCCTTTTTCGTCCGGCACGTCGTACAGCAGTGGCTGCGCCGGCAGGTCAAAGTCCCACAAATCGTGGTGAGTGGTCTGGAAGTGCCAACGCACCTGACCGGTCTTCACGTCGATGGCAACGATGGACGAGTTCCACTTGTCATCGAATGCCGTGCGCTGGCCGCCGAAAAAGTCCGGTGTGGCGTTGCCGGTTGGCAGGTACACGAGACCAAGTTTGGCGTCGTAGGACATTGCTGACCAGACGTTCGGCGTGCCACGGGTGTAGGTCTCACCGGCTGGCGGACGTTTGGTTGTGTTCGGGTTACCCGGATCCCACGCCCACACCAGTTCACCACTGCGCACGTCGTATGCGCGAACAACGCCTGGCGGTTCGCCGGTGGAATAGTTATCGGCAACACGACCGCCGACAATCACCACATCACCCGCTACCAATGGGGTCGAGGTTTGCTGGTAGTAACCGGGCTTTACTTCGCCCATGTCGGTGGTCAGATCGACCGTGCCTTTGTTGCCGAACTCTTCGCAGGGCTTGCCGGTGTCGGCATTGATCGCGATCAGACGCGCATCGCCGGTCGGCAGAAACAGACGTTTCGTACAGGCAGTGGGCTGGATGTCCGACGATGCAGGGGTTTCGGAATAGCCCAGGCCCCGGCAGCGTTGCCAGTTAGGCGCGGTGCCTTGCGGGTCGAATTTCCAGCGCTGAGTGCCGGTGTCGGCGTCCAGGGCGAAGACTTTGCCATAGGCAGTGCAGGTGTAGACCGTGTCGCCGATTTGCAGCGGCGTGTTCTGGTCTTCGGCACCGGCCCCGGTGCTTTGCGGGATGTCGCCGGTGCGGAAGGTCCATGCGACCTGCAACTTGTCGATATTGCCTTTGTTGATCTGATCCAGCGCGGCAAAACGGTTACCGGCCGTGGTGTTGCCCCAGTGGGCCCAATCCTTCTGTTCGGAGCCGGGTGTGACCGGCGTTACAGCCGGTTCCGTGCTGGCTTTGACGACGTGAGTCGGCACGAACATGTACGCCATCGTTGCAACAACGCCGACGCCGAGGATACCGGCCAAACCATAAGCACCACGGCCCGCCGTCGCGCCCGAAGCACGTACCAGCGTCGGATAGACCAGCGCCACGACCAGGCCGATCACGGCAAAGGTCAGCACGCGCGAGACCAGCGGCCAGTATTCAAAACCGCCGTCCCAGACCGCCCAGATCGCTGTCAGGATCAACGCCACGCCATACAGCCACGCGCCTTGCGGCTTGCAACGGGCGATCATCAGGCCCGAAACCAGCATCGCCAGGCCCATCAGCAAGAAGTACGCGCTCCCGCCGAGCGACATCAGATAAACACCGCCGCCGGCCAGGCCGAGTCCGATCAACGCGATCAGGATACCCAGCCCCAACAGCAACCATTTGCCGCCGCCGGCAGCCCCAGAATTATTCATGTCGGAAATTATCCCCATTTGTGACAAGCGCGAAATGATGTACTACCTAGTTACTTATGGCAATTTGTCGCAGATAAAAATGTCCCGAACGGTACTGAGGCCAGATCAAACCTGCGTTGTGCGAGCCGTGCTGTAACATGCCAAATCAATGTTTTGTGTTGCTGGAGACGACCCTTGCCTGACACCCGCCCGCCTGTTCTTGACGAAATCGACCGCCAATTGATCGCGGCCTTGCAGATCAACGCTCGCGAAAGCGTGGCCATGCTCGCTCGCCAATTGGGCATCGCCCGCACCACGGTGACCTCGCGCCTGGCGCGACTGGAGAAAACCAGAGTCATCACCGGTTATGGCGTGCGTTTAGGTCAGCGGGTGGTGGATGGCGGCTTGCAGGCGTATGTCGGGATCACGGTGCAACCGCGCTCGGGCAAGGAAGTGCTGCGCCGGCTCAGCGCCATGGCACAGGTGCAGCAACTGTGTGCGGTGAGCGGCGAATTTGATTATGTGGCGTGGTTGCGCACCGATTCGCCAGAGCAGCTTGATCAGTTGCTCGATCAGATCGGCAGTGTGGACGGGGTGGAGAAGACGACGACTTCGATCATCCTGAGCAGCAAGATTGATCGGGGGCAACCGGTTTGATCTGCAGCGTCTTTGAGGGCCTCATCGCGAGCAGGCTCGCTCCCACATTGGTCGGTGTGTAGCAGTTGATCGTCATATTGATCAGTTATTTGGCAAAACGACGACACATTGCGTCTTATTAACGTGTTCTACGCTCTCTAGAATGGCTGCCATCTTTTCCTATACTCAGATGCGCATTCCGCGTCGGGTCGCCAGCAAGGTCAGCCATGAACAAGAACAATCGCCATCCTGCAGACGGTAAAAAACCAGTCACTATTTTCGGCCCGGACTTTCCGTTCGGCTTTGACGACTGGATCGAACACCCGGCTGGCCTGGGCACTATTCCTGCGCACAACCACGGCGCCGAAGTGGCGATTGTCGGCGCCGGTATCGCCGGCCTGGTAGCGGCTTACGAGTTGATGAAGCTGGGTCTCAAACCCGTCGTCTACGAAGCCTCGAAAATGGGCGGCCGCCTGCGCTCGCAGGCATTCAATGGCGCAGAAGGCATCATCGCCGAACTGGGCGGCATGCGTTTCCCGGTATCGTCCACCGCATTTTATCACTATGTCGACAAGCTCGGCCTGCAAACCAAGCCCTTCCCGAACCCGCTGACGCCCGCGTCGGGCAGCACGGTGATCGACATCGAAGGCAAAACCCATTACGCGCAGAAACTGGCGGATCTTCCTGCACTGTTCCAGGAAGTGGCTGATGCTTGGGCGGACGCGCTGGAAGCCGGCTCGCAGTTCTCCGATATCCAGCAAGCCATCCGCGACCGCGATGTGCCGCGCCTCAAAGAGTTGTGGAACACCCTGGTTCCGCTGTGGGACGACCGCACCTTCTACGACTTCGTCGCCACCTCCAAAGCCTTTGCCAAGCTGTCGTTCCATCACCGCGAAGTGTTCGGTCAGGTCGGCTTCGGCACCGGCGGCTGGGACTCCGATTTCCCGAACTCGATGCTGGAAATCTTCCGTGTGGTGATGACCAACTGCGACGATCACCAGCACTTGGTGGTCGGCGGCGTGGAACAAGTGCCGCTGGGCATCTGGCGCCATGTGCCGGAGCGTTGCGTGCACTGGCCTGAAGGCACCAGCCTCAGTTCGTTGCACCGGGGCGCGCCGCGTTCCGGGGTGAAGAAAATTGCCCACGCGCCGGGCGGCCGTTTTGCCGTCACCGACACTTATGGCGACACCCGCGAATACGCAGCGGTGCTGACCACCTGCCAGAGCTGGCTGCTGACCACGCAGATCGAATGCGATGAAACGCTGTTTTCGCAAAAAATGTGGATGGCCCTGGACCGCACCCGCTACATGCAATCGTCGAAAACCTTCGTCATGGTCGACCGCCCGTTCTGGAAGGACAAGGATCCGGAAACCGGCCGCGACCTGATGAGCATGACCCTGACCGATCGCCTGACCCGCGGCACGTACCTGTTTGACAACGGCGACGACAAGCCGGGGGTAATTTGCCTGTCGTATTCGTGGATGAGCGATGCGCTGAAAATGCTCCCGCACCCGGTTGAGAAGCGCGTGAAACTGGCGCTGGACGCGTTGAAGAAGATCTACCCGAAAGTCGACATCGCCGCGCGCATCATCGGCGATCCGATCACCGTGTCGTGGGAAGCCGACCCGCATTTCCTCGGGGCTTTCAAAGGCGCCCTGCCCGGTCACTACCGCTACAACCAGCGCATGTATGCGCACTTCATGCAGGACGACATGCCGGCCGAGCAGCGCGGGATTTTCATTGCCGGTGACGATGTTTCGTGGACGCCGGCGTGGGTCGAAGGCGCGGTGCAGACCTCGCTCAACGCGGTGTGGGGCATCATGAAACACTTCGGCGGTGAAACTCACGCCGAGAACCCGGGTCCAGGTGATGTGTTCAACGAGATCGGTCCGATCGCCCTGCCCGAGTAAAAGGAATCGAGAAATGCGCGTAGCCCTGTACCAATGTCCACCGTTACCCCTGGATGTCGCCGGTAATCTGCAACGTTTGCATCAACTGGCGCTGGAGGCAAAGGGCGCAGACTTGCTGGTGCTGCCGGAGATGTTCCTGACCGGCTACAACATCGGCCTCGATGCGGTCAGCGTGCTGGCGGAAGTGCACAACGGTGAATCGGCCCAGCAGATCGCGCGCATTGCCAAGACGGCGGGCATCGCCATTTTGTATGGCTACCCCGAGCGCACCGAAGACGGGCAGATCTACAACGCCGTGCAGCTGATCGACGCCAACGGCGAGCGCCTGTGCAACTACCGCAAGACTCACCTGTTCGGCGACCTCGATCACTCGATGTTCAGCGCCGGACAGGATGAGTTTCCGCTGGTGGAACTCAATGGCTGGAAGCTCGGCTTTCTGATCTGCTACGACCTGGAGTTCCCGGAAAACGCCCGACGCCTGGCCCTGGCCGGCGCCGAGCTGATTCTGGTGCCGACGGCGAACATGATCCCCTTCGACTTCGTGGCCGACGTCACCGTGCGTTCCCGCGCCTTCGAAAACCAGTGTTATGTGGCGTATGCCAACTATTGCGGGCAGGAAGGCGAGATCCACTACTGCGGCCAGAGCAGCATCGCCGCGCCGGATGGCAGCCGTATCGCCCAGGCGGGCCTGGATGAAGCGCTGATTGTCGGCGAGCTGGACCGGCAGTTAATGATCGATTCCCGCGCGGCCAACCGCTATTTGATCGATCGTCGTCCGGAGCTTTACGGTGCACTGAACAAGCGCTGAGTCAGCGTTATCCGCTAGCATTAGCGCTTCTCTGTTCTGGAAGTGCTCATGCCTGCGCTGAATCCCCCTCGCCCCCACACTGAAACCCTGGCCAACGGCCTGCGGGTGACGCTGCGTCATGCTCCAGATTTGAAGCGCTGCGCTGCTGCGTTGCGGGTTTCTGCGGGCAGTCACGACGTGCCATTGGCATGGCCAGGCCTGGCACACTTTCTCGAGCACCTGTTGTTTCTTGGCACCGAGCGTTTTCCTGCGGAACAAGGGCTGATGGCCTACGTCCAGGGTCATGGCGGGCAGGTGAATGCTCGGACCAGCGAGCGCACCACCGACTTCTTTTTCGAATTGCCACCGCACGCATTTGCCGCTGGCCTTGAGCGTCTGTCAGACATGCTCGCTCACCCGCGTATGAATCTGGACGATCAGCAGCGAGAACGGGAAGTGCTGCATGCAGAGTTTGTTGCCTGGTCGCAGGATGAGAAAGCGCAACAGCAATTGGCGCTATTCGACGGATTGTCGCCGAGTCACCCGTTGCGTGGTTTTCATGCCGGTAACCGCGACAGCCTTCCCGTGCAGCAATCAACCTTTCAACAAGCGCTGAAGGATTTCCATCAGAAGTTCTATCGAGCCGGGCAGATGACGTTGAGCTTGGCCGGCCCGCAAAGTATTGAAGAGCTCAAGCAAATGGCGCAGAGCTTCGGCGCGGCGATTCCCGGGGGAGCAAACGTCCCGCAAGTGGCACCTGTGCGGCTGATGGAGTCTTCACAGACAAGTTATCAACAGGTCAACGGACCCAGGCTCGATCTGCTGTTTGCTTTCGAATCGCTACTGCCTTCATCGGCCCAAGCGTTGGCGTTCCTGTGCCATTGGTTGAACGCCGCGAAACCCGGTGGGTTGCTGGCTGAATTGCGCTCGCGCGGTTTGACTGAACATTTGAACGCCACACTGCTGTATCAGTTTGCCGGACAAGCCGTACTGCACATCGAGTTGACACAGGCTGCGCCGGCGAGCGCGATTCGCGAGAAACTCCTGGATTGGCTGGGCTTTTTTGCCTCGCAGCAAGACTGGGCTCGTATGCGCGAAGAGTACGCCACGGTGCTTGAGCGCCAGCAACAAGTCAGTAGTGCTCTGGAATTGGCCCGGCGCGACAGCGAACAGCTTGAAGACGGGTTAACCGAGCAAGGCGTTGTAGCACTCAAGGACATCCTGAAGAAAATCGGCGCTGTGGATAACTTCATCGGCGACTGGCAACTGCCAGCGCCCAACCCGTTTTTACACGTCGAGGCACCGGCGCAAAATGCCGGGCTGATTCGCGGGCAAACCAGTAAACACCGGGGCCTGAGGACGTTTGCCCAGGACCGCTCGCGTAGTCGCCGGGAAAACTCCCCGATGCAGTTCAGCCAGGCCTTGCCGGACAACACGGCACAAGGTGCGATTTATCTGCGCTGGCGCCTCGAGTCCAAACCGCACACCCGCCTTCAATACCATCTGGAAAATGGCCTGCAGTCGTTGCGCGAAGATGCACGTCAGGCTGGCGTTGACGTGTCTTTCAGCGTCTCAGGCAATGAATGGTTGCTGAAGATGACGGGGCTGCAAGCGCCGATGCCGACTGTCCTCGAACATGCGCTGAAAGCACTGACAACGCCTGACAGGGATTTCTCACAGGAAGAGCCGAAAAGCCCTGCACTCATACCGATTAAACACCTGCTCAAGGCACTGCCCGATCTTTGCCTCGAACCTTCGGCAAGCTCTGGCGACTTGCAACAACTGTGGTCGAGTGCGCGCTGGGAAGGCCTGGCGGTCGGCTTGTCAGCACACACTCAAGCGGCCTTGGCTTTACCCCTGAGCCGCGTACCCGGCGTTGCCGACACCCAACCGCCTACGCCACCATCGATCAACTCGCAGCGTCTGTGGACAACGCTCGACACCGGTTCCAGCGAACATGCATTGCTGCTCTTCTGCCCGGCGGCAACGCAGGACATCTGCGAAGAAGCCGTCTGGCGCTTGTTGGCGCTCGTCTGTCAGACCCCGATCTATCAGCGCCTGCGCGTGGAACTGCAACTGGGTTACGCGGTGTTCAGCGCACTGCGCCAGATCCATGGGCATACCGGTATTGTGTTTGGTGTGCAATCTCCGGGCACCGCACCATTGACGTTGCTGGAGCACATGGAACGCTTCCTGCGCGACTTGCCTGCCATGATCGACGGAATCGAGGAGGCTACGTTCATCGCACAACGTCAGGCGTTGTCCGATCAATTCAAGGCGACTGCATTACCCTTGACCCAAGCCGCCGAACTGCTCTGGCAGGGCAAGCAGGCTGGCCGTTCGTCGGATTACCTGACGCAGCTGCCCTTGTCGATTCTGGCCATCGATCGCGACGCCTTGGTCGCCGCCGCGCATCGACTGAGCAACGCCGAAGGTGGCTGGCGCTGCCTGGCCAGCAGCTCGGAACCGCAAGCGCCTTGGCAAGTGACAAAATGATCATTACCGCTGGCGCAATTAGCTTTTTCCGAGATAGCAGGCCAATCACTCGGTAATTTTGAGTAACATAGCCACCTAACTATCTGAACATCTCCAGCTGGAGGTGGACTATATGTATAGATCTCAACCGTCCCATCACCCTGAGGAGCGCTCCCATGTCCTGGTCCAAACCTGCTTACACCGACCTGCGTATCGGCTTTGAAGTCACCATGTACTTCGCAAGCCGCTAAGATTGTCGTGTGGTTCAGCGCCTCGGTATTGCCGAGGCGTTTTTATTTTCAGTGTTGAAATGATGGAGCGGCCATGTTTGTCCAGATTCTAGGTTCCGCCGCTGGCGGTGGTTTCCCGCAGTGGAACTGCAACTGCGTGAACTGTGCAGGTTTTCGCAACGGCACCCTCAGGGCCAAGGCGCGAACCCAGTCGTCCATCGCGATTTCCGATGACGGCGTGAACTGGATCCTGTGCAACGCATCACCGGACATCCGCGCCCAGCTTCAAAGCTTCACCCCGATGCAACCGGGCCGCGCCCTGCGCGATACCGGCATCGGCGCGATCATTCTGATGGACAGCCAGATCGACCACACCACCGGCCTGCTCAGCCTGCGCGAAGGTTGCCCGCACCAGGTCTGGTGCACCGACATGGTCCACGAAGACCTGAGCACCGGTTTCCCGCTGTTCACCATGCTGACCCACTGGAATGGCGGGCTGGACTGGAACCGCATCGAACTCGATCACAGTTTCACCATCCCGGCCTGCCCGAGTTTACGCTTCACCCCGCTGCCCTTGCGCAGTGCTGCGCCACCCTATTCGCCGCATCGCTTCGATCCGCACCCGGGCGACAACATCGGCCTGATCGTCGAAGACCTGAACACCGGCGGCAAACTGTTCTACGCCCCGGGTCTGGGCAAGGTCGACGCGCCACTGCTGGAGATCATGGCCGCCAGCGATTGCCTGCTGGTGGACGGCACGATGTGGGATGACGACGAAATGCAACGCCGTGGCGTCGGCACTCGCACCGGTCGGGAAATGGGTCACCTGGCACAGAACGGCCCTGGCGGCATGCTCGAAGTGCTGGAGCAATTGCCCAAGCAGCGCAAGGTGCTTATCCACATCAACAACACCAACCCGATTCTCGATGAGGATTCGCCGGAGCGCGCGGAGTTGGCTCGGCGCAAGGTTGAAGTGGCGTATGACGGCATGAGTATTGTGTTGTAGGACATCAAGACCGCGGCGCAGGCTCCCACAGGGGAATGCGATCAACTGTGGGAGCCAGCCTGCTGGCGATAAGGCCGGTCCTGACACCAAAGAATCCACCGGTCGTACCCGGAGAACTGAAATGACTGACACCCCGATGTCCCCCGCCGAGTTCGAAGCGGCCCTGCGCGCCAAGGGCGCGTATTACCACATCTATCACCCGTATCACGTGGCGATGTATGAAGGCCGGGCGACCCGCGAGCAGATCCAGGGCTGGGTCGCCAACCGGTTCTACTATCAGGTGAACATCCCCCTGAAAGACGCTGCCATCCTTGCCAATTGCCCGGATCGCGAGATCCGTCGCGAGTGGATTCAGCGTCTGCTCGATCATGACGGCGCGCCCGGCGAAGACGGCGGCATCGAAGCCTGGCTGCGCCTGGGCCAGGCCGTCGGCCTCGACCCGGACCAGTTGCGCTCCCAGGAACTGGTCCTGCCCGGCGTGCGTTTCGCCGTGGACGCCTACGTCAACTTCGCCCGCCGGGCCTGCTGGCAGGAAGCCGCCAGCAGTTCGCTGACCGAGCTGTTCGCCCCGCAGATTCACCAATCGCGTCTGGACAGCTGGCCGCAGCACTACCCGTGGATCGATCCGGCCGGCTACGAGTATTTCCGCACCCGCCTGGGCCAGGCGCGCCGCGATGTCGAGCACGGTCTGGCAATCACCTTGCAGCACTACACCACGCGCGAAGGCCAGGAACGCATGCTGGAAATTCTCCAGTTCAAACTGGACATTCTTTGGAGCATGCTCGATGCCATGAGCATGGCTTACGAACTGAACCGTCCGCCGTATCACAGCGTGACCGACCAGCGGGTCTGGCATAAAGGAATCACCTTATGAGTTTCGATCGCAGCAAGATCCCGACCTGGCGCCAGGGTTACCGCTATCAATACGAACCGGCGCAGAAAGGCCATGTCCTTCTCTACCCGGAAGGCATGATCAAACTCAACGAGAGCGCCGCGCTGATCGGCGGCTTGATCGACGGTGAACGCGATGTTGCGGCGATCATCGCCAAACTCGACGAGCAGTTCCCCGGCGTGCCCGAACTCGGTGAAGACATCGAGCAATTCATGGAGGTCGCCCGTGCTCAGCACTGGATCGAACTTGTCTGATTCCGTGTCAGACACGTTACCGCCTAAACCTGAAATCGGCTTGCCGCTCTGGCTGCTCGCCGAACTGACATATCGTTGCCCGCTGCAATGTCCCTACTGCTCCAATCCGCTGGACTTCGCCGAGCAAGGCAAAGAGTTGAGCACCGAGCAGTGGATCAAGGTGTTCCGCGAAGCGCGGGAGATGGGCGCCGCGCAACTGGGCTTTTCCGGCGGCGAACCGCTGGTGCGCCAAGACCTCGCCGAACTGATCGCCGAGGCGCGCAACTTGGGTTTCTACACCAACCTGATCACCTCCGGCATCGGCCTCACCGAGCAGAAAATCAGCGACTTCAAGAAGGCCGGCCTGGACCATATCCAGATCAGCTTCCAGGCCAGCGACGAACAAGTGAACAACTTGTTGGCCGGCTCGAAAAAAGCCTTCGCACAGAAACTGGAAATTGCCCGTGCGGTGAAAGCCCACGGCTATCCGATGGTGCTGAACTTCGTGACCCATCGGCACAATATCGACAAGATCGACCGGATCATCGAGCTGTGCATCGCCCTTGAGGCCGACTTCGTCGAACTCGCCACGTGCCAGTTCTACGGTTGGGCACAGCTCAATCGGGTCGGCCTGTTGCCCACCAGAGAACAGCTGGTCCGCGCCGAACGCATCACCAACGAATACCGCGCCAAACTCGAAGCCGAAGGGCATCCGTGCAAGCTGATTTTCGTCACGCCGGACTATTACGAAGAGCGCCCGAAAGCCTGCATGAACGGCTGGGGCAGCATCTTTCTGACAGTCACGCCAGATGGCACCGCACTGCCCTGTCACGGCGCGCGGCAGATGCCGGTGCAGTTTCCCAATGTGCGCGACCACACCATGCAACACATCTGGTACGACTCGTTCGGCTTCAACCGCTTTCGCGGTTACGACTGGATGCCCGAGCCGTGCCGCTCCTGCGACGAGAAAGAAAAGGACTTCGGCGGCTGTCGCTGCCAGGCGTTCATGCTCACGGGTGACGCAAGCAATGCCGACCCGGTATGCAGCAAGTCCGAACATCACGGCGTGATCCTCAAGGCCCGCGAAGAAGCCGAGCACGCGACTCAGACCATCGAACAACTGGCCTTTCGCAATGAACGAAACTCACGACTCATCGCCAAGAGCTGAACCCTTCAGCGCAGCCCGGGCCGTCGCGGCCGGTATCGACTTCGCCGAGTTGCAGGTCGGCAAGCATGGCCTGTTCTGGAACGAGTACCGTCCCCAGGATGCCGCCTGCCGGATCTGGCATTGGCGCGATGGCCAGGCGCAGTGCCTGACGCCGACAGGCTTCAGCGTGCGCAGTCGCGTGTACGAATACGGCGGTGGCGCGTTTTGCCTGACCGATGACGGGATTGTTTTCGTCAACGAGGCCGACCAGCAGCTGTATCTACAATCAATGGCTGGCGAGGCACCTGAAGTGCTGACGTCGGGGGAGTGCCGTTATGGTGACCTACAGTTCGCCAGCGGTCAGGTGCTGGCGGTTGAAGAGCATCGCGATCGGCATCGACTGGTGGCGATCGATGTGGCAGACGGCCGGCGACATCTGCTGGCCGAAAGCGCTGACTTCTACGCCGCGCCGACACTGAGTCCCGACGCGCAACGATTGGCGTGGATCGAATGGAGCCGTCCGGATCAGCCATGGACCGCGACCCGCCTGATGGTTGCCGAACGTAAAAGCGAGGGTGGTTTCGCTCAATCGCGTTGCGTAGCGGGCGATGGCGTTCAGGAGTCGTTGCAACAACCCCGTTTCGATAGCGACGGCCGTCTGTTTTGCCTGACTGATCGCGGCGGTTATTGGCAGCCTTGGGTGGAGTCGGCGGACGGCCTGAGCCCACTGCCGAGCGCCACCGCCGATCATGGACCGGCGCCGTGGCAGTTGGGTGGCAGCACTTGGTTGCCGCTGGGCGACAGCAACTACCTGGCAAGCTGGACGGAAGGCGGGTTTGGTCGCTTGGGTTTATGCGGCGACGTCAGTGAGGATTTCACTGGTGACTACAGCCGCTTTCGCCATCTCGCCCTGGATGAGCAATTCATTTACTGCATCGCCGCATCGCCGGTCAGCCCTGCAGCGGTCATTGCTATCGACCGCACTACCCGGCAGGTCAACGTATTGGCCGGAGGCATTGCCCCGTTGCCCGCCGAACAGATCAGCGTCCCTCAAACCCTGCGCTACCCCAGCGGCGCGGGAGAAGCTCATGGTTTCTTCTATCCGGCGATGACCGCAGACGCAAAGCCGCCGCTGGTGGTGTTCATCCACGGCGGCCCGACTTCGGCCTGCTACCCGATGCTTGATCCACGCATCCAGTACTGGACGCAACGCGGCTTCGCCGTGGCCGACCTCAACTACCGTGGCAGCAGCGGCTATGGCCGGGAGTATCGCCAGGCCCTGCATTTAAGTTGGGGTGAGGTAGATGTAGAGGACGCCTGCGCTGTCGTCGCCCATCTCGCCGGACGCGGATTGATCGACGGCGACAAGGCATTTATTCGCGGTGGCAGTGCCGGCGGCTACACCACTCTTTGCGCACTGGCCTTTCACAAGGTTTTCCGCGCTGGCGCCAGCCTCTACGGGGTCAGCGATCCGGTTGCATTGGGGCGCGCGACTCACAAATTCGAAGGCGATTATCTGGATTGGCTGATCGGCGATCCACTGCTGGATGCCGAACGCTACGCTGCGCGAACGCCGCTGCTGCATGCGCAGAACATCAGCGTACCCGTGATTTTCTTTCAGGGCGAACTGGACGCCGTGGTGGTGCCGCAACAGACCCGTGACATGGTCACCGCGCTGCAGGACAACGGGATTCTGGTGGAAGCGCATTACTACGCCGATGAACGCCACGGTTTTCGCAAGGCGCGGAACCAGGCCCATGCGCTCGAGCAGGAAGGGTCGTTTTATCGGCGGGTGATGGCGCTTGGGGGCAATGCCTGATTAGCGGCGCGGCCATCGCGAGCAGGCTCGCTCCCACATTGGATCTGCGGTGTTGCAGAAATCCCTGTAGGAGTGAGCCTGCTCGCGATAGCGGTCTATCTAAGGTCGCTAAACTCAGCGCTTGGCGATGATATACACCGCATGCACGATCCCCGGAATGTAACCGCACAACGTCAGCAGAATGTTCAGCCAGAACGCGCCGGCGAAACCGACTTGCAGAAACACACCCAATGGCGGCAACAGAATGGCAATGATGATTCGAATAAAGTCCATGGGGTAGCTCCTGATTGAAGTTGGCTCGTGTGAGCCACACAGTCAATCGACCAGCGTCATTCGTCAGGGTTCAGTGCGGACCATCAGGCCAATATCTCAAGACCGTGTTTCTGCACGATGCTCAACAACTTCAGCGCCATGCCACTGGGGTGTTTATCCCCTGCCTCCCATTTCTTTACTGTCGAAGCACTGGTGTTCAAATAACGAGCGAACACGGGTTGGCTGACATTGTTGCGCTCGCGCAGCGCTTTAATCTGCTCTGCATCAATTGACTCTGGCACCGTTGCAAGGCACGACTCGTCGAATTCGCGCATGGTTGCCTTGCTGATTGCTCCGACAGCAAACAGGGCACTGGCCGATTCGTGTATCGATTCAGACACTTCACTTTTGAATTTTTTACTCATGAGATATCTCCACAAACTCCTTCATATCCAGCAGGCGCCCGATATCCATCTCGGTCAGCCCTGCGTATGACTCGGCTAACTCGCTCAAGTCGACCAACTGTCTCAAAAAGCCATTTATCGAGCGGTTGCTCAACCGCTTATTGCATTTGGCAAAACGCAGAGACAAAAAAACGCCCCACGCGAAAAGATCCAACGTGGGGCGATGCGTTATTACCGCGAGACGGTTCGGAAATTCGTGCAGGTCGGGTCTGATCAGACCGCGATACCTTTGCGGCACTGCAATTGCGCGGTGCGTACTCGGGAGAAGGCACGGGCCAGTCGCAGGAGCATTTCGTCGATGTTGGCTTTGCTGACGGTGAGCGCCGGGGTAAAGCGCAGGCAGTCAGGTTGCGGGGCGGTGAGCAGCAAGCCTTCGTACAACGCTGACTTGACGACGGCATCAGCAGAATCGTCGGACAGGCTTAGCCCCCAGAGTAATCCTTGCCCGCGTAACTCGCCGTGACCATAACGATGGGACAAACGCTGCAAGCCTTCGCGCAGGTGCTGGCCGGTTTGCCCGACATGATCGAGAAAGCCCTGGTCT
The DNA here is from genome assembly GCF_019823085.1 of Pseudomonas sp. DR48. Classification (NCBI taxonomy): domain Bacteria; kingdom Pseudomonadati; phylum Pseudomonadota; class Gammaproteobacteria; order Pseudomonadales; family Pseudomonadaceae; genus Pseudomonas; species Pseudomonas sp. DR48. The sequence continues at coordinate 1,305,596 of NZ_CP081946.1, forward strand.
TGCACACTGTCGAGGACCACCAGCCCGGCGACCGTCATCAGCGCGTTGCCGTGATGGGTGCCCGCAAGGTCGCCGATGTCGAAACAGCACGCCTTGCCTCGCGCCAGCAACGCCGCCAATGGCACGCCACCACCGAGCCCGCCACCGAGGACGATGATGTCTGCCCGAACGCCGTAGGACTGTTCGGCAAGCAAGGTGCCACAGCGACCGATACCGGTTTGCACTTCGTCGAGGATCAACAAAATACCCAGTTCCCGGCACAGGTGTTCGACACCTTTGAGGTAAGACTCGGTGGCTGGAATCACTCCGGCTTCGTTCTGGATCGGTTCGAGCATGATTGCCACGGTCCGGGCATCGACCGCCGCGTGCATCGCCATAAGGTCATTGAAAGGAACGTGGTGAAAGTCTCCAGCGGAAGTCATCCCCGGACGTTGGCCATTACTGGCCACAATAATCCGAGAAGCTCCACCGCGATGACGTTGACCCCATTTACGCGCCAGTTGAATCGCTGCGTCACACGCCTCGCTGCCGCTGTTGAGCAGGTAGGCCTGATCACTGCCGGTATGGGCGCAAAGCTGCTCGGCAAGGCTGAGCATGCCGCGGTTATGCAAGCCGAATCCCGGATTGATCAGCGACCGGGCCTGCTCCGAAATCGCGTTGACCAGCACCGACGGGCTGTGCCCCAGGCTATTGGCGCCGCCGCCCTGTGAGAAATCCAGGTACGCGCGGTCATCGCTGTCCCACAACCATGAGCCCTGGCCCCGGACGAAAATCTGGCTCGGCCGCTCGACACTGGGCATCAGGAACTCACTGGAGAGGTTGTCGCTACGCGATGGCCGGAAAGTATCGACGGCCAGGTCATCAAGACTCGGCGGATTGCGCCGCAAACTGAACAAATTCATGCAAAAAAGCCTCGCGAGAGGTTTTTTGTCTTACCTATGCAAACACCATCGAGGTAAACGGTATTCATCGCGTTCTATGGCCCTGTAAGCCTTGTGAATGCGGTTAGACTAGGCCCAGGCGAGGCGTTGAGCCATTTCGATTTCCCAGCATTTTCGATAAGTACACCTTATGGATTTCAAGCAACTGCGTTATTTCGTCGCGGTCTACGAAGAAGGCCACGTGGGCCGGGCCGCCGAGCGACTTTCCATCTCCCAGCCGGCACTGTCCCAGCAGATCCGTCAGCTGGAACAAAACCTCGATGTGAGCCTGTTCGAGCGCAGCAGCAAACGCCTGTTGCCCACATTGGCCGCACACACGCTGTACAACCATGCCCTGCCCTTGCTCGATGGCTTGCAAAGGGCGCGCGAGGCGTTGGGCAATTTCAAGGGCCAGGCGTTACGTACCTTGGCCATCGGCGTGCTGCAAACGGTTCACAGCAGCCTGGTGCCCCAGATGCTTGAACGCGTGCGCAAGGCGCAGCCGCACCTGGTTGTGCAGATTTATGAATTGACCGGGCTGGAGATCGAACGCCGGCTGCTCAATGGCTCACTCGATATCGGTATCAGCTACCTGCCGCCTCGTCAGCCGGGTCTGCACGGCGTGATGTTGTACGAAGATGAACTGACGCTGGTGATCCCGGCGGACCACCCGTTGCGTGAATTCAAGAAAGTCTCGATGAGTCAGGCCGCCGAATTGCCGATGCTGTTGCTGGGGGAAGAGTTTCAGGTACGGCAGATCTGGCAGACACAGCTGGCCAATCTGGGACGGCGTCCGCAGGTGCAGGCGGAGCTGAACAACATGGCGGGGATACTCGACAGCTTGCCCCACACGCGGCTGGCAACGGTCCTGCCGGGGCGCTCGCAAAAGGCCCTCGACAATAATGAACTGCTTTGGAAACCGCTGACCGAGCCGCGGGTGCCGCTGAAGGTCGGGTTGGTGTGCCGCGATGTGCAACGGCAACAAGCTTCGCTGGCCTTATTGCGGACATTGCTGGAGGAAGTCATGAATGGGCCGGATGACCGCTTGAACAGCGCGCCAACTCTCGACGCACTGAGCTGAATACTTTTCTGCAGGCAAAAGAAAACCCCGCCGAAGCGGGGCTTTGCAGACTGTTTCCCTGACATCCATTTCACTCCGCCGTCCTGGCAGAATCCTACGTGTCCGTGTTGTTGCTTTGCGCTTCCTGCGCGACGTCCATGTGAAGTAGATTAGCTCTGGATCCAATCTTCGCATATGGGAAAACAGCAGTACGTCATGTAAGAGAATGCTTACATGACGCTACATAGTCAGAACTGTGCGGCGTCCAGCAGGAACAGCGATTCGCTGCCGGCCTTCACCGACGCGCTCAACGAGTGAATGCGCGGCAGCAGGCGGGCGAAATAGAACCGCGCCGTGCCCAACTTGCTCGCGTAGAAATCGTCCTGCGCTTCTTTGCCCAAGGCTGCCTTGGCCATCAATGCCCACATATAGGCGTAGGCTACGTAACCGAAGGTTTGCAGGTACTCGACCGACGCAGCGCCGATTTCGTTCGGGTTGCTTTTCGCGCGGTCCAGCAGCCAGGCGGTCAGTTCGTCGAGGGTGGTCACGGCATCGTTCAGCGGCTTGGTGAACTCCGCCAGGTCAGCGCTGGCCGTGGCGGTGAAATGACGAATCTCGTCGGCAAACAGGTTGTAGAACGCACCGCCGGTGCCGACGATCTTGCGTCCGACGAGGTCCAGCGCCTGAATGCCGTTGGTGCCTTCGTAGATCTGGGTGATACGCACGTCGCGCACCAGTTGCTCCTGGCCCCACTCACGGATGTAACCGTGGCCGCCAAAGATCTGTTGGCCATGAACCGTGGTTTCCAGGCCCAGATCGGTGAGGAACGCCTTGGCCACCGGGGTCAGCAATGCCACCAGGTCTTCAGCACGCTTGCGGGTGGTCGCGTCTTCGCTGAACTTGGCGGTGTCCAGTTGCATCGCCACGTAAGTCGAAAAGGCACGGCCGCCTTCGTTCGAGGCTTTCATGGTCAGCAACATGCGACGCACGTCCGGGTGGACGATGATCGGGTCAGCGACTTTGTCCTTGTTCTGCGCGCCGGTTGGCGAACGACTTTGCAGACGGTCGCGGGCGTACTCGATGGCGTTCTGGTAGGAGCGCTCGCCCGTGGCCAGGCCCTGGATACCGACGCCCAGACGCTCGTAGTTCATCATGGTGAACATGGCCGCCAGGCCTTTGTTCGGCTCACCGACCAGATAGCCCACGGCTTCGTCGAAGTTCATCACACAGGTCGCAGACGCCTGGATGCCCATCTTGTGTTCGATCGAACCGCAGTTCGCCGGGTTGCGCGCGCCCAGGCTGCCATCGGCATTGACCATGAACTTCGGCACCAGGAACAGCGAAATGCCTTTCGGCCCAGCCGGTGCATCCGGCAGCTTGGCCAGCACCAGGTGGATGATGTTTTCGGTGAGGTCGTGTTCACCACCGGTGATGAAGATCTTGGTGCCGCTGACTTTGTAGGAACCGTCGGCCTGAGGTTCGGCCTTGGTGCGGATGATCCCAAGGTCCGTGCCGGCGTGCGGTTCGGTCAGGCACATGGAACCGGCCCAGACGCCCGCGTACATGTTCGGCAGGTAAGCGGCTTTCAGCTCGTCGCTGGCGTGGGCGTTGATCGACAGGCAGGCGCCGGCGGTCAACATCGGGTATAGACCGAACGACAGACTCGCGGAGTTGACCATCTCTTCGACTTGCGCCGAAACCGCCTTGGGCATGCCCATGCCGCCGTAGGTCGGATCGCCACCGACACCGACCCAGCCGCCTTCAGCGTAAGTCTGATAAGCCTGTGGGAAACCTGCCGGCGTGGTGACGGCACCGTCCGCCCAATGGCAACCTTCTTCGTCAGCCGCACGGCTCAGCGGCGCGATGCTTTTGCTGGTGACTTTGCCGGCTTCTTCGAGAATGGCCTCGACGGTTTCCGCATCGACGGTATCGGCCAGCGCAGGCAGTTCGGCCCAGAGTTTGGCGACCTCGAATACTTCATTGAGGACGAAGCGCATATCGCGCAGGGGCGCTGTGTAGTCAGCCATGGCAAACCTCGCAAGATCTTTACAGGTGATTCGTAGGAATAGTGCTTTCGTTGGGTCGGAGTGTACCCCAACAACTTTTGCGACACATAGGGTCAGCCAGTGACCGTTTTGTAATGTTTAGTCACTGACTAAACAGTCATGAAAAAGCCCGCATTAGCGCGGGCTTCCTTTGTCACTGGTTTTAAAGATTAAAGCGCAAACAACTCCGCCGGCAGCTTCATCAGGCAATCACTGCCCGCCTCAATGGCGGCACGATGAGCGGCGGTGCGCGGCAGCAATCGCTTGAAGTAAAACTCGCTGGTCGCCAGTTTGCCCTCGCAGTAATCGGCATCGCCGCTGCCAGCATCGAGTTGGGTCTGGGCCACCAGCGCCATGCGCAGCCACAGATAGCCGAGGATGATGTAACCGCTGTACATCAGGTAATCCACCGACGCAGCACCGACTTCGTCCGGATTTTTCATCGCGGCCATGCCGACCTTGGTGGTCAACTCGCCCCACTGCTGGTTCAGCTCGTTGAGCTGTGCCACGTAGCTGGCCAGCTGCGGATGTTCAGCGTTCGCTGCGCAGAATTTGTGGACGATTTTGGTGAAGCCGCGCAGCAGTTTGCCCTGGCTGCCAAGCACTTTGCGCCCGAGCAAATCCAGCGCCTGAATGCCGTTGGTGCCTTCATAGATCGGCGCAATCCGGCAGTCGCGAACCAACTGCTCCATGCCCCATTCGCGAATGAAGCCGTGACCGCCGAAAACCTGCATGCCGTGGTTGGTCACCTCCAGCCCAGTGTCGGTCATGAAGGCTTTGCAGATTGGCGTGAGGAACGCCAGCAGGTCTTCGGCATACTGGCGCGCGGATTCATCCGGGCTCAGGTGCGCCGCGTCCAGCAGCTGCGCGGTGAAGTACGTCAGCGCGCGGTTGCCTTCGTTGAAGGCTTTCATGGTCAGCAGCATCCGCCGCACATCGGGATGAACGATGATCGGGTCGGCGGCTTTTTCGGGGGCTTTCGGACCGGTGAGCGAACGCATTTGCAGGCGATCGTTGGCGTACTTGATCGCCCCCTGGAAGCTGGCCTCGCCCAGACACAAGCCCTGCATTCCGGTGCCAAGCCGCGCATGGTTCATCATGGTGAACATGCAGTTGAGGCCTTTGTTCGGCTCACCGATCAAGAAGCCCTTGGCCTCATCGAAGTTCAGCACACACGTGGCCGACGCCTTGATGCCCATTTTGTGCTCGATAGACCCGCAGGAAACACCATTGCGCTCGCCCGCTTCACCCTCGGCATCGGGCAGGAATTTGGGAACGATAAACAACGAAATACCCTTGGTGCCCGCCGGAGCGTCCGGCAGTTTCGCCAACACCAGATGAATAATGTTGTCGCTCATGTCGTGCTCGCCGGCAGAAATGAAAATCTTGCTGCCGGAGATCGCATAGCTGCCGTCGGCCGCGGGCACCGCACGGGTCTTGATGATGCCCAGGTCGGTGCCGCAGTGGGCTTCGGTCAGGCACATGGTGCCGGTCCACTGGCCTGCGGTGAGTTTGCTCAGGTAAGTGTTTTTCTGTTCTTCGGTGCCGTGGGCGTGGATGGCTGACATCGCGCCGTGGGTCAGGCCGGGGTACATGCCCCAGGAGGTGTTGCTGGAGCCGACCATCTCGCTGATAACCAGCCCCAGCGAACTCGGCAGACCCTGACCGCCATACGCCGGATCAGCCGCCAGTCCATGCCAGCCGCCTTCCACGTATTGTGCGAATGCCTGCTTGAAGCCTGTAGGCGTCGTTACCACGCCATTGTCGAAATGGCAGCCTTCTTCGTCGCCGCTGCGATTGAGCGGCGCAAGAACGTTCTCGCAAAACTTCGCGCCTTCTTCGAGGATCGCATTGACCATGTCCGGACTGGCGTCGGTGGCGCCCAGCGCTGCGTAGTTGGTGTGGAAGTCGAAGACGTGGTCGATCAGAAAGCGCATGTCGCGCAAGGGGGCTTTGTACTCGGGCATGGTCATTTCTCCGTCAGCAGATCATTCAAACCTACTGCCGCCCACCACGCCTCACAATCACAGTCCAGACGCTGAATGCGCCATCATCACTCAACCCGCAGCGGTGTCCATGCGTACCGCGCCACGGCGGCTCTGACCGAACGCCACCACACAGTTTCGCCCGGCGCCCTTGGCGCTGTAGAGCGCTTCATCCGCGGACTTGAGCACTTTTTCAGGGGTGCGCTGATCCACTCGTTCGGCGACGCCAATGCTGACGGTGACCGAAACACTGGCAGCACCCGGGCCCGCGCGCCGCTGACGACCTTGCTGATCGTCCTGAGGCCGACTGTCCTGGTTGCGCAGCTGAATGTTGTACGTGGCGATGGATTCGCGAATGACTTCCAGGTGCGGCATGCACTCTTCAAGCGTCTTGCCCGCGAACACCAGCGCAAATTCCTCACCGCCATAGCGATATGCCCTACCGCCCCCGCCGATTTTCGACAGCTTGCTGGCGACAAGTCGCAATACCTGGTCGCCGACGTCGTGACCGTGGGTGTCGTTGAATTTCTTGAAGTGATCGACGTCGCTCATGGCCAGCACATAATTGCGTCCCAACCGCTGCATCCGTTCGTTCAGGGCTCGACGCCCCGGCAAACCGGTCAGTTCATCGCGAAAGGCCATTTGATAGGCCTCGTGGGCGACCGCTGCCGCAATCATCAGCATCACCTGACTGCACATGATGTTCAGGGTGAACGGCAGGATGAACGTTTTCGGCAGCGCCCAGAACAAACCCAGCAAACCCACCAATTGCGCGGCGTGCAAGGGTCTCGGGTTGCGCCAGTATTGCCAGCTCAGCAGCAGGAACGATGCGATGAACACCGGATAGGACAGCTGGATCAGGCTCATCCACGCACCATGCAGGGCTGGCCAGCGAATTTCCGACAGCCACAGCAGCAGAGCCTGTGGGTAACTTTGCTCCAGGCCCAACGCGATACTGCCGACGGCCAGCAAGACAGCGAAGCGCGCCACCATGTCCTGAAACAAGTGGGTGCGTTCCTGCCAGGCACCGAACACACCGAACATCAACGGTAACAACAGGCAACACAGGTGAAACACCACGGCGGCGTCATCGCGGACTTTGCCGTTGTCGCGGTAATAGTCGGTCTGCGTATCGAGCAGGAAGTAGGCGATGTACACCGTGACCATCAGAAACAGCTCTCGCTGACGTCGGTAAACCGCGCAATACGCACCGCCAAGCAACAGCACCAACGTGGGCAAAACGTTGAACAGCGAGGTGAAGAAGACGTTGAGATCCTTGACGTAGGCAGCCGCCAGCCCCGCAAGCAATAGCAGCAAAGACGGTAAAAAATGGCTGAAACGTACAGCTGAAGAACGCGGCAAGGGTAAAGCTCCGACCGTCATAGCAATAGATGGCATTGTGCCCACGCACTGTAACGGCAGAACCCCCGATTTGCTGAGTGAAATACTGCGGAATTTACAAAGGGCGTCACTGGCGTCCATCAACCGCCAGTGACGCAAAGGGAATCAGGATTACAGGTCGTTGTTGAACGGTTGCAGTGGCCCCTCCAGACTTGGGCGACCTTCAGCACCGACCGGTTTGAGCTGGATTTCGGCATCCTGCGCTTGCCGGGTAGTGATCTTCGGACTCGCCGGCTTTTGCCCGACGGAGTTTTCATCACCCTTTTCGCCCTGTGGCAGCACCAGCGAAGGATGATCAAACGGTGCCCGTTCCCATGCGACCCGTGGATCGGTCAGTCCGACTTCCATGAATTTGACCAGTGCATCCACTTCATCCGGGGTGAGGTTCAGCCGAGTCATGTCCGGATCGAGGTTTGAGCCGTTGTGCTGATTAACCGTAGGGTGGTCAAAGCCACTGGTATTGCTGGCATCTTCACCACGCCGGTCGCCGCCACGGTTATAGAACTCCATGACCTGACGCAGCGTCGCGCGACTGCCGTTGTGGAAATACGGTCCGGTCAACGCGATGTTACGCAGGGTCGGCGTCTTGAAGGCGCCATCGACCGCGTCGCGGAAACCGACATTCGGCTTGAGCGTCGCATCACAAGGGATCGCCGAGCTCAAACGCGCTTCGAAGGTGCATACATCGACCTCCAGCGGGTCAGGGATCTGGCCGCCCTGGAGTAGGGTGTTGTACTCGCGAGTGAAGGACAATGGATTGCCCCAGGCATCCGAGCCACCGAGGGCCAGGTCTTCCGACGTTGGACGCACCCCGGTGTTGTAGAAGCCGTTGTCATACAGCGTGGTCAGGTTGTCGGCCATAACCATGCGCTCGATCCGTTCCCGGGGATGGAACAGCAACCGGCTGCCGGCGTTGGTCAACTCCGCACCGCCGTGGCAACTGATGCACTTGCCCTTGCCCAGGAACAGATTCATGCCCTTGACCTGCTGGTCGTTCATGGCCGTATGATCGCCCTGCAAATAGGCATCCAACGGCGCCTGATCCGAGATCAGCGTGGATTCATACATCTGAATCGCCAGCCCGAAGAACAGCGGGAAATTCGCTTCCATCTGGGTGTAGGGCGCACCACCCAGCGAGACCTGCTGCGTGGCATTCCACAAGCGCGGCTGGAACGCGTTCTTGATCAGCTCACGGTAGGTCGGCCGGCGGGCGCCGGACACTGGGCCCAGTACCGAATCGGTAGACGAAATCCGCTGCTGCTTGAGCATCAAGGTGTCGAGCATGCGCCGGCCAATGTCGGCGAAGGTACGACCGCCGCAGGACATTTCCACCGGACTCCCGGGAGGCCCTACCGCTTGTGAAGCGGCGGAAGCATCCTTGAGCGCCAACCTGACTTTGGTCGCCACGCCACTGCGATCGCTGGTCACGAAAATCCCGGCGTCAGGATCGCGATTACCAAATGGAGAGAAGCCGTTGAAGACGTTATTGGCGCGGCCATCCCAAAAATTACGCACGTTGAACGCGGCATTGATCACCGTGGGTGCGTTGCGCCCGGTGCTGCGGCGAACATTGATGCCACCGACCTGGAAGATGCCGTCCGGTTGCTGAATGCACTTGTCGAAACGAGCCTGATGAGGTTTGACGAAGTTAGCGTCGAATACGCCTTGGGACCCAATCACATCGTCGCTCGAATAGACAATCGCCGAATTGCGATCCATCGGATCAGCCAACACATGCGTCGGAAAGTCATCTTTCTTCAGCAGGTAGTTTGGGCCGCCCTTGCCTCCTGATTTAGTGGTGTAGCTCGGCACGTCGCCTGGAATGTCCGAGGCGGTGAACGGCTTGTTGAAGATCGACGAGACGTTCGCGTTGGTGTTCGCCTGACCTGGATTGATCTGGTTGGTGGTGCGGTGATCAACACCCGCGTGGAAGTGGCAGGAGGCGCAAGCCGTCGAACCGTCACTGCCGATCTCCATGTCCCAGAACAGTGCTTTGCCCAAGAGAACCGCCGCAGAGCGATTAAGCACGTAGTCGGTCATGAGATCGACTTTGCGCCCGCCTTCGGTTCCCGACGGGTCGGGCGGTACCATCCCACGCAGCGATTGCAGAGTGGGCACGTCCGGTACAGGAGGATCGACCGCTACCGGGTCGGCAGCCCAGGCACTCGCGGCCGGTAGACCGATGGTCAGTAGAACGCCCGCCATCGCACAGGCTAAACGGGTAATTCGATAGAGGTCCAAGTACTTAAACATCATGACATTCTCTATTCAGTACGGAGTAGCCAGGCTCCGGGATTGTCCTGTTGCGAGATGAACTCATCGCCACAATGCTTGCCGCTTGCACCAGTAGTTACACCACTCGAAATGGCTCGGGCAAGGCAACGCATAACTGGCAAAGTACTCTCTTGGCTCAGGCTTGATTAAGACACTGCTCTGTCACACCGACGGTGCGCTTAACCGAACTTTAGCTGTAACAAAAGATTTCAACCGAAAAAAATCAAAATTTTTTTCTGAATCGATTCAAATAAAAATGCCTTGCAAACACACCCCACACACATAACAAAAAAACTACAAACGCCTCCCCCTCAAATTTGGTGAACTTCCCCCCAATACTGGGTAACAACCCCCAATGCAAGCAAACACCGGATTGCATAGGAACCAAAACTATATGATTTTAAAGGAAAATATTTTTTAAGATTTATTTTTACGGTTTGGCATAGCAAATGCTCAATCACTCTTAATGGAAACTAAATTAATTTACCGAACTGTATGTAAGCCTGGTTATCAGGGGGATAGCCTTTTATAAGAATCAAACACTCCGCGCGTGCACTAGTTGCACTGCGCGAGCTATGGCTTTTATTTAACATCACGACAAAAATTTTTGGTTAATCCGCCAATACATTTTTCTTGAAATATCATTCCGCCCGGAGTAGATATAGACAACCTTTCTCATTCACTACTTAGTGCCAGACTGATACAGCGAATACCTAAATCTCACTTCGCACACTCCCAATCCTGGGCATATATCCCCCCCTATGTTGGTGGGTATTAATTCGATAGCGTCATGCGCAACATCATCCCTGGCCGCGCAGCCCGCAATTTGAGTGTGTCGGCGGTTGTTTGTGTCTAATTGTTTCAAAACAGGCACGACAACTGCTTTGTACGTTTCAGGCTCAAGGAAATGTCTCTCGCGTTTGCGTCCATAACCGGCCGACGCAACGCAGGTGAAAGCATCCGAACGGCAAGTGTCAACCTCACGCAGGCACTTACACCGCTGGATCGGGCCAAAATTCGACACTCACGGCTTTGCGTTTTTCCTGCGCAGGATTCAGCGCATCAGCAAATCCAAGGGCTCGATTGGCCGGCAATTGGTCTTGCAAGATACTGGAGTGAGCCATGAGCTTATCTTTGTACGAAAAAACGCTCGGCATACCGCTGCTGCCCAACAAACGACTCAACGGCATCTTCAGTCGCCGAGCATTGCTCGCCAGTGCCGTCGCTGTCGCACTGACCATGGGTGGTGGCGGAGTTGCATTTGCCAAAAACGGAGCTGGCGGCGGTGGTGGCGGCGGGACTGCCAAGCCCCCGGGAACGCCCTCGCCGTTCACGACTCCCACACTGCCAGACCCGCTTTTTACAAACCCGACTGCGATACATGGGTTTGACGTTACAGGCTTTATCCAGAACATGACGCTGGACACCTCTAATGCGAATTGCCCCAATACCAGCGACCCGGGCCGCTATGGGGGGACCGTTCAATTAAACGGCGTCACGATTACTGTTCCTTGCAACACCGTTATACAGATGCCGGCCAACACCCTGACCTGGGCCGACTTCGTCAGGGGTGGAACCCTGGCGCTCGGAAAATCTGCGGCGGCCTACCCCTCGTTCGAGATTCATGTGGTGGGCAATAGCGTCTCCAACAAGCAGATTGCCGGGCTGATCTTTGTCTCCCAGCAATCAGTCAACGCGGGAAGCGGTTTCATTACCCGGATCGACTACACCAACGGCAACCTTGAAGTTGACAGCGGGAACCCGACGCAACCCACGATTATTCAGATCAACGACCCTAGCGGACGTTTTGGTCGCCCCCAAAGCCCCGACCCACGCTTCTCCGTCGATGATGCCAACCCGACCATCCATGCCGCCACCGGCTACCCGATGTGCGTGCCACGCACTATTTCCGGAGACGATGCGCTCTGCCCACAGAAAAACCGCCCAAAAGTGGTCACCCCGACCACGACCAACAACTGCCGCAATTTCAGCCAGGCCGGCGTCACGCCTCCGGCCAGTGGGGAACTCTCGGCGCCAGTGGTGGGGCAGGTCTATTGCAGCCAGTACGTCATGAAGAGATTCAGCGATGCTACACGCACGGCGACGGACCCCGACCCGACACAACAGGCACCCTTTGAAGTCGGCGACTTCATCAGCTGGTCCGGTACGCTGTTCAAGTCCGCAACATCGGGGGCCCCGGACTTCATTTCTGCACACACGATCGAGGCGAATGTCGGGATCTACACTCAGCCTGGTTCGCAGCCCAGCTACCTGGCTATCGGGGAATTTGGCATCGGTACGGCCGACCCCGCCGCAACGGCCATCAACGGGGTAGCCCAAGAGACGCAGGACCGGATTTTCCTTGAAGCCTCGACCACCGACATCAAGACCCCGGTCGACATCTATCTGATAGATGTCAATCCATCGACAGGTGTGCAAACCAATCGCTGGGTTACACCCTATGAGATGACGGGTGAATGCAACCCTGCGCTGGGCCTTGCGACCGGTTGCCTGGGAGCCTCGGGGGGCATTACCACACAGAACACGGGCCCTCAGCCACAACGTGCCAGATTACGTGCGACCAAAGCGCCAGCCGGGCTTCTTAGCCAGCCGACACGTACCTTGCGCGTCGTTGCACGATCACTTTGCGTGCCACAGCAAAGCTTATCCCAGACCGCCGTGGACAGTTGCCTCCAGAATGCGGGCAGGCTGACCGTCGCCAATGGACTGATTGCCGGACAGTATGTGGCACCGGTGTTTGAGTTCATCTTTCCGGAAGGCGTCAAGCCTGGCGATCCTGTAGTGCCTAACGACTTCTGGCATCTGCCGTTCATACGTAATGGCGAAGGCGTGAGCACCCCGACTGGCGTCGGCCCGCTGGATCCGACGCCATGGTGATCAAGGCCTGACCTCGGCGCAAAAAAAAACCGCCGCTCCCGGAGGAAGCGGCGGTTTTTTTGAAGGACCGCGTTAAGGCTTAGTAGCCCAGCGCGAAGTCTTCTTCTTTCATGTCCATCAGGTTGTTGGCGCCCGACAGCATGGTTGCAACGTGAGTGCGGGTACGCGGCAGGATGCGCTGGAAGTAGAAGCGCGCAGTCTGCAGCTTGGCGGTGTAGAACGCCTCTTCGGAAGTGCCGGCAGCCAGTTTCTCGGCAGCCAGGCGCGCCATGTCAGCCCAGAAGTAGGCCAGGCAGGCGTAACCGGAGTACATCAGGTAATCCACCGATGCCGCGCCGACTTCTTCGCGATCTTTCATGGCAGCCATACCGACCTTCATGGTCAGCTCGCCCCACTCTTTGTTCAGCGCTGCCAAGGGCTCGACGAACTCTTTGACGGCTTCATTGCCTTCGTTGGTCTGGCAGAACTTGTGGACGATCTTGGTGAAGCCTTTCAGAGCTTCGCCTTGAGTCATCAGCACTTTACGGCCCAGCAGGTCGAGTGCCTGGATACCGGTGGTGCCTTCGTACAGCATCGAAATGCGGCTGTCGCGAACGTTCTGCTCCATGCCCCACTCGGCGATGAAGCCGTGACCGCCGTAGATTTGCACGCCGTGGTTGGCGGATTCGAAGCCGACTTCGGTCATGAAGGCTTTGGCGATTGGCGTCATGAAGGCCAGCAGTGCGTCGGCTTTCTTCTTCTCTTCTTCGTCCACGCCGTATTTGACGATATCGACTTGTTTGGCAGTGAAGTAAACCATTGCACGGTTGCCTTCGGCGAACGCCTTCATGGTCAACAGCATGCGACGTACATCAGGGTGCACGATGATCGGGTCAGCGGCTTTTTCCGGCGCTTTCGGGCCAGTCAGGGAACGCATTTGCAGACGATCGCGAGCGTATTTCAGGCCGCCCTGGAAGCCGATCTCGGCGTGAGCCAGACCTTGCAGCGCGGTGCCCAGACGTGCGGTGTTCATAAAGGTGAACATGCAGTTCAGGCCTTTGTTCGCCGGGCCGATCAGGAAACCGGTAGCCGCGTCGAAGTTCATCACGCAGGTGGCGTTGCCGTGGATGCCCATCTTGTGTTCCAGGGAACCGCAGGTCACAGCGTTGCGAGCGCCGATCGAACCGTCTGCGTTTGGCATGAACTTGGGAACGATGAACAGCGAGATGCCTTTGGTGCCAGCCGGTGCATCCGGCAGACGTGCCAGCACGATGTGGACGATGTTGTCGGCCATGTCGTGTTCACCGGCCGAGATGAAGATCTTGGTGCCGGAGACTTTGTAGGAACCGTCGGCTTGAGGTTCAGCCTTGGTACGCAGCATGCCCAGGTCAGTGCCGCAGTGCGGTTCGGTCAGGCACATGGTGCCGGTCCATTCGCCGGACACCAGCTTGGTCAGGTAAGCCTCTTGCTGCTCAGGCGTGCCGTGTTCGGAAATGGTGTTCATCGCGCCATGCGACAGGCCTGGGTACATGCCCCACGACCAGTTGGCTTCGCCAACCATTTCGCTGACAGCCAGACCCAGGGATTCCGGCAGGCCTTGGCCGCCGTGCTCTACGTCGTGAGCCAGGCTTGGCCAGCCGCCTTCAACGAATTGCTTGTAGGCTTCTTTGAAGCCCGTCGGGGTTTTAACGCCGGACTCGCTCCAGGTGCAGCCTTCGGTGTCACCCACGCGGTTCAGCGGAGCCAGCACCTGCTCACAAAACTTGGCGCCTTCTTCGAGAATGGCGCTAACCATGTCTGGAGTTGCGTCTGCACAAGCCGGAAGGCTCTGATAGTGCGCTTCGTAGCCGAGCAGTTCGTCACGAACGAAGCGAATATCACGCAAGGGGGCCTTGTAGTCAGGCATAGCGATAAACCTCTGCTGATGTAACCGGGAATGAACGACCGTGTTGATTTGTTGTGACGGTCAAACAGTTGTTTGAAACATACGTTTACGCCCAAATCTTGTCAAGCGCCGATCTTTTGCCGTTCGTCATCACGCCAGACAAATGCTCGGCGCGCGACCGCGCACCGCCGTTGAACGAGCAACACGTTATGTAGGGAAGATTAGTTGAGAGAGAAGGACTTACGCACAAAAACGCCGCGAATAGTCGCGGCGTTTTGAGAGACGGATTCAGCGAGGGATCAAGCGAAGGTATCGATCAACGTTCCCAGCATTTCATCGGAAGCCTTGGCGACCTTTGCACCGGCCTCGACCTGGAACTTGCCTTGTGCCATCTCGACCATGTTGCTGGCCAGGTCCGATTGCTGACTGCGGTCTACCGAACGCAAACGATCGACCTGAGCTTCGGAAGACTGGCTCGTCACCGAACGTTCGACGGTATTGCCGGCGATCTGGCTCGAGGCCTGATCGACACGGTTCTGCCCTGCCTGAATAGCGTTCAGACCGGCATAAAAAGCGCTGTTTCCTGAGATTTCCATAAAGGACCTCGTCCTGCAAAGGATCAACAGTGGCCATTGAAACAGACCCACTGACAAAAGACCCGACAAAAACACTAATGGCACAGTGCCTTGTCATAGAGAGAACCGACGTCAGTCGAGCAAATCCAGCTGAAGATGCTCCGCCACCGCTTCGGCCGTCACCGATTTGAGTTTCGGCACGCGCCCAAGACAAGGCGCAGGAATCCGCTCGGCGAGGGTCGCGAGGTTCTCCTCCAGCCGCGAGGTCTTCGGATCGATGATATTCGCCACCCAACCTGCCAGCTGCAAACCGTCCTGGGCAATCGCTTCGGCCGTCAGCAGCGCATGATTGATGCAACCCAATCGCACGCCGACCACCAGAATCACCGGCAAGCCCAGCGCCTTCGCAAGGTCGGACAGATTGTCCTGATCGGCCAACGGCACGCGCCAGCCGCCAGCGCCTTCGATCAAGGTGAAATCGGCCTGCATGTCGAGAATCTCGAGCATGGGGGTCAACAGTGATTGCACCGTCAGTGCCACCCCGGCCTCCCGCGCCGCCAGATGCGGAGCGATCGCTGGCTCGAATGCCACCGGATTGACCTGTGCATAAGTCAAAGGCAATGAGCACTCGGCCAGCAGCGCCAGCGCATCGGCGTTGCGCAATCCCTTGGGCGTCACGTCGCAGCCCGAGGCGACCGGCTTGCCCGCCGCCGTACTCATGCCCGCCGATCGCGCAGCATGTAACAAGCCTGCAGCAACGGTGGTCTTGCCGACATCAGTGTCAGTGCCGGTGATGAAATAGGCTGCGCTCATACGGGTTTCTCCAACACGGCGTAGACCACCTGATAAGTCGCTGGCAGTCCTTTGGCCTCACGAAACTGCTCATAAGCCTCGATCAAGCCGAGGATACGCGCCCGACCGGTCAAACCACCCGGTCGACCGGGGTTCAGGTTGTGCGCACCCAACGCCTTGAGCTCATGGGTCAGGCTGCGCACGTCCGGGTAATACAACACGTGAGGAAGGGCCTGCAGACTTGTAATGCCCAGGCCACTGGCCGCACACAGCTGTTGATAAACGTCCAACTCGCGGAAGCGATTGACATGCACCATGCCATCCACCACACGCCAGCTGTCACGCAACTCGAACAACGTCCCTACACAAAGACTAGCAAACGCGAAAATCCCGCCCGGTTTGAGTACCCGGAACGCCTCGCTCAGCACCGATTCGAAGTCCGCACACCACTGCACCGCAAGGCTGGAGAAGATCAAGTCGCAGGTCGAATCCCGCAGTGGCAAACGCTCCGCATCGCCGGCAATGAAATGACTGGCACCACCCAATGGTCGGGCGTGGTTGAGCATGCCTTCGGCAATGTCCATCGCCAAGCCGTTACCCGAGGGGAATCGCTCGCCCAGGGCCCGACTGAAATACCCGGTGCCGCAGCCCAGATCCAGCCAGACACGCGGAACAAACTCGCCCGGCAAAAGGCTCAACAATTGGTTGCCGACATCGCGCTGCAATTGCGCCACGCTGTCGTAGCTCGCCGCCGCACGGGAAAAGGAGGCCGCTACCTGGCGCTTGTCGGGCAAGCCGCCGGGCAGATGGGGAAAAGATAAATCAGTCATCACCGGACTCGTGCAAAAAGGCCTGGATCGCCCCGGCCACGCCGTGGGGGTCTTCCAGAAGAAACGCATGGCTGGCCTGTTCGATCAGGCCGATTTCGACATCCGGCAGCAACGCCAGCAAGTCCCCCGCTGCTTCAGCCGGGACCAGCCCGTCGAGGCCGGCGAACAAATGCAGTTGTGGGCCGCGGAACGCCTGCAACGCCTGGCGCGTATCCAGTTGTGCAAGCAGCTCCAGACCGCTCATGAGAATCGATGCGGACGTATTCGGCGCACCACCGAGCAACAATCGCGACAGTCCGCGAGGATCTTCCGAACCCTGAGCGCAAAGCAGTGAAAAGCGTTTCAACGTCAGGCGCGGATCAGCCTTGCAGCCGGCCAGAAACGCATCGAAAGTCTCGCCGGCCATCGCGCTCGGCCATTGCTCATGGGCGACAAAAGAAGGGTTGCTCGCCAGCGTCAGCAAACCGCAGCAACGATCACCACGCCGCGCCGCCAACTCGGACGCGAGCATGCCGCCAAGCGACCAGCCGCCGAGCCACGTATCCTGCGGCACCGTTGAATCGAGTTCATCGAGCCATTCTTCAAGATCGCTTGATTGCAGTTCCGGCAACGGCTCGATCTCGACCCGCAGGTGTTCATCCAGCCCTTGCAGCGCTGCCGCCAAAGGCTCCAGCGGCGAAATGCCGAGACCCCAGCCGGGAAGCAGAATCAGTCGATCACGCATGGCTTGGCTCCGGTCCAAGTTGTTGAAAACAATCGGCCAGTCCATTCAACAATAGCTGTACCTGCGCCTCGCTGTGGGCGGCGGTCAGCGTCACACGAAGACGGGCGCTGCCGGCAGGCACGGTGGGCGGACGTATCGCCGTTACCATCAGACCGCGCTCACGCAGCATCTGCGACAACCGAACCGCACGCCCGGCGTCGCCGATCATGATTGGCTGGATCGGCGTGAAGCTGTCCATGAGTTCCAGGCCAATCTGCTCGGCGCCATGGCGGAACTGGCGGATCAGCGTTTTCAGATGCTCACGCCGCCAGTGCTCTGTGCGCAGCAACTCGAGACTCTTGAGCGTCGCGCAAGCCAGCGCCGGCGGTTGGCTGGTGGTGTAGATGTAGGGACGGGCAAACTGGATCAGGCTTTCGATCAGCTCTTCGCTGCCGGCGACAAACGCCCCGGCCGTACCGAAAGCCTTGCCGAGGGTCCCGACCAGCACCGGCACGTCTTCCTGGCTCAAACCGAAATGCTCGACGATCCCGCCGCCATTGGCGCCCAGCGGACCAAACCCGTGAGCGTCATCGACCATCAGCCACGCCCCCTTGGCCTTGGCTTCCCGGGCCAGCGCCGGCAGGTCGGCGATATCGCCGTCCATGCTGAACACGCCGTCGGTGACCACCAGCGTATTGCCGGTCGCTTTCTCAAGACGTTTGGCCAGGCTCGCCGCGTCGTTGTGCAGATAGCGATTGAAACGCGCACCCGACAACAAACCGGCATCGAGCAAAGACGCATGATTGAGACGGTCTTCCAGCACCGTATCGCCCTGCCCGACCAGCGCAGTGACCGCACCGAGATTGGCCATGTAGCCGGTGGTGAACAGCAACGCACGCGGTCGACCGGTCAGATCGGCCAAGGCTTCTTCCAGCGCGTGATGCGGGCTGCTATGACCGATGACCAGGTGCGAAGCCCCTCCGCCAACACCCCAACGAGACGCACCGGCGCGCCACGCCTCAATCACTTGCGGGTGATTGGCCAGGCCCAGGTAATCGTTGTTGCAGAACGCCAGCAACGGCTGGCCGTCAACCACCACTTCCGGGCCTTGGGGGCTTTCGAGCAGCGGGCGCTGGCGATAAAGGTTTTCGGCACGACGGGCAGCAAGGCGTGCGGCGAGATCAAATGACATGCAGGCCTCGGCGGTCAGATCACAAACTCAATGTGGGAGCGGGCTTGCCCGCGATAGCGATCTATCAGCCGATATTTATGGTGATAGTGACGCCGTCATCGCGGGCAAGCCCGCTCCCACAGGGTTTTGCATTTGTTCAGAAAGGTCGGGAAAGCTTCAAACAGCCGCGTTATAGAACTGCTCGCTGCTCTTCTGCTCAACCAGTGCCTGTTCGATCGCGGCCTGATGCACCTCGTCTGCGTGCTCTTCGCGTGCTTCCGGCAGGATGCCCAGGCGACCGAACAGTTGCATGTCCTTGTCGGCCTGCGGGTTGGCGGTGGTCAGCAGTTTGTCGCCGTAGAAAATCGAGTTGGCGCCAGCAAAGAAAGCCAGGGCTTGCATCTGCTCGTTCATCGCTTCGCGGCCGGCGGACAGGCGCACGTGGGATTGCGGCATCAGGATGCGTGCGACAGCGAGCATGCGGATGAAGTCGAACGGGTCGATATCGTCGGCATTTTCCAGGGGTGTACCCGCGACTTTCACCAGCATGTTGATCGGCACCGACTCCGGATGCTCTGGCAGGTTGGCCAGCTGGATCAGCAGGTTGGCGCGGTCATCAAGCGACTCGCCCATGCCAAGGATGCCGCCGGAGCAGATCTTCATCCCCGATTCACGCACGTAGGCCAGGGTTTGCAGGCGCTCGCTGTAGGTGCGGGTGGTGATGATGCTGCCGTAGAACTCAGGCGAGGTGTCGAGGTTGTGGTTGTAGTAGTCGAGGCCGGCCTGGGCCAGCGCTGCGGTCTGGTCCTGATCCAGGCGACCGAGGGTCATGCAGGTTTCCAGGCCCATGGCCTTCACGCCCTTGACCATCTCCAGCACGTACGGCATGTCTTTGGCCGACGGGTGTTTCCACGCCGCACCCATGCAGAAACGGGTCGAACCGATGGCCTTGGCACGAGCGGCCTCTTCGAGGACCTTCTGCACTTCCATCAGTTTTTCTTTTTCAAGACCGGTGTTGTAGTGACCGGACTGTGGGCAATATTTGCAATCTTCCGGGCATGCGCCGGTTTTGATCGACAGCAGCGTCGACACCTGCACGCGGTTGGCGTCGAAGTGCGCGCGGTGCACCGTCTGCGCCTGGAACAACAGGTCGTTGAATGGCTGGACGAAGAGTGCTTTGACTTCGGCCAAAGACCAGTCATGACGCAGGGTTGCAGTGGTGCTGGCGCTCATGGGTGCTTCCTTTGTTTTATGCTTGGCAAGCGGCTGAGGGATGGAATACCCACAGACGCGACACGGATGTTCGGCATATTTAAGGAAGAGCGATGCGCTGTCAACCACGATACGAAGGACCGGTTTACATCTGGTTAAAAAACAAACAATTCTGTTTGCTTTGCTCGGAAGAGGCCGATGAGGCAACGCCCATCTGCATCGCCTGTGAAACCGAGTTGCCCTGGCTGGGTGATCAGTGCCGAACCTGCGCGCTGCCGTTACCCTCCGCCGGCCTGACCTGTGGCCAGTGCCTGAATCAACCGCCCGCCTTCGAGCAAGTCGCCGTGCCGTGGACTTACAGCTTTCCGGTGGACACCTTGATTACCCGTTTCAAACACTCAGCGAAGTGGCCACTTGGCCACCTGCTGGCCGAACTTCTTGCCCAATTCCTGCAACATCGCTTCGATGAGGACCTGAACCGGCCAGATGCGCTGGTCCCAGTGCCGCTGGCCTCCAGGCGCCTGCGCCAGCGTGGTTTCAATCAAGCGGCGATGCTCGCACGCTGGCTTGGCACCCGCCTTGACCTACCGTGTGACGAACGGCTGCTGCTGAGAGTCCAGGACACCAGTGCGCAACAGGACCTGACTGCCGACGCTCGCAAAAAGAACCTGCGCAATGCCTTTGCCTTGGTGCCGGATGCGTCAATCAAGGGCCGGCATCTGGCATTGGTCGATGACGTGCTGACCACCGGTGCCACAGCGCAGGCTCTGGCCCGATTGCTAATGGATGCTGGCGCGGCACGAGTTGATGTCTATTGCCTGGCCCGCACACCCAAACCCGGTGACACAGCTTGAGTAACGAACACCGAGGCTTGTGGGAGCAAGCCTGCTCACGATGCGGCCATAAAACTCAACATTGATGTCGGCTACATCGACGCCATCGCGAGCAGGCTCGCTCCCACAAGGAGTGCGGCCTGACTTGACTACCGGCCCCCAAGCGGCGAACGTCCTCTCATCGCCATGACCCGAAGCACCTCACCATGTCCCTGCCTACGTTGTTGTCCCAACACATTGTCCGCCGTCCCCAGCGCATCGCGTTGCTGCAACACATTGCCGAACAGGGTTCGATCACCCGCGCGGCGAAAAGCGCGGGGCTGAGTTACAAGGCGGCGTGGGATGCCATCGACGAGCTGAACAACCTCGCACAAAAACCGCTGGTGGAGCGCAGCGTCGGCGGCAAGGGCGGCGGTGGCGCCAGACTTTCCAGCGAAGGTGAGCGCGTATTGCGCCTGTATCAAAAGCTCCAAGCCTTGCAGGCTCAGGTGCTGGAAGCCGCCGAAGAAGCCAGCGATCTGGATCTCCTCGGTCGGCTGATGCTCAGGACCAGCGCGCGCAATCAGTTGCATGGCAAGGTCCTGGCGATTGAAAGCCAGGGGCACAACGATCGTATCCGTCTTGAACTGGCCGAAGGCTTGACCCTCGATGCGCAGATCACACACGACAGCACGGTGCGTCTGGAGCTGGAAACCGGCACCGAAGTCGTCGCATTGATCAAGGCGGGATGGCTGGAGTTGCTGGCTATTGATCACCAGGCAACACCTGGCAACAATATTCTGCACGGCACCATTGAAGCCATTCTCGATGCCCAGGACGGACCCAGCGAAGTGCGCATCGGCCTGCCCAATGGCCAGACACTCTGCGCGCTGGCGGCACCGCTGCACTTGAAGGCACTTGGGCTGGCCGCTGACAAGCCGGTGCTGGTGCAGTTCGCGCCCTCCAACGTGTTGCTCGGGACACCGCTCTGAAACAAAAGCTTCATTAAGGCTCTTTAAGGTGGCTGCAAAAACCAGCAGGGAGCCTGATGTGAGCCTATTAGAAGAAGACCAGTCCACCGACCTCGAAAAAATGGTCGGTCTCAGCCGCCGCGGCTTCATCAGCGCCGGCGCCCTCTGCGGTGCGGCCATGTTTTTGGGTGGCAACCTGCTGAGCCGCAGCGTACTGGCCGCGAGCGTCAGTGCCGGCACAAGCAAACTGTTGGGCTTTGACAGCATCCCCGCCGCCACCAGCGACGCCATCAGCCTGCCACCGGGTTACAAGTCTTCGGTGCTGATCAGTTGGGGCCAGCCGCTACAAAAAGACGGTCCGGCGTTCGACCCCAGCGGCAACGGCACCGCCGAGCAGCAGGAAGTCCAGTTCGGCGATAACAACGACGGCATGAGCCTGTTCGAGTTTCCCGAAGATAAAAACCGGGCGCTAATGGCGATCAACAACGAATACACCAACTACCGCTACCTCTACCCGCACGGTGGCATGCCGCAATCGGCCGAAGAAGTGCGCAAGGCGCTGGCCTGCGAAGGCGTGTCGGTGATTGAAGTGCAGCGCAAGAACGGTCAGTGGCAATTCGTCCAAGGCTCGCGTTTCAACCGGCGCATTCACGGCAACGCGCCGATCAGCCTCAGCGGCCCGGCCGCCGGCCACGAGCTGCTTAAAACCAGCGCCGACCCTCAGGGCAAGAATGTCCTCGGCACGTTCCAGAACTGCGCCAACGGCAAGACGCCATGGGGCACTTACCTGACTTGCGAAGAGAACTTCACCGACTGCTTCGGCAGCAGCAATGCCGAGCAGAAATTTGACGCCGCGCAAAAGCGCTACGGCGCAGTGGCCGCCAGCAAAGAGATCAACTGGCATCAACACGACGATCGCTTCGACCTGGCGAAAAATCCCAACGAACTCAACCGTCACGGCTGGGTCGTGGAAATCGACCCGTTCGATCCGCAATCCACCCCGGTCAAACGCACCGCCCTGGGTCGCTTCAAACATGAAAACGCGGCCCTGGCCGAAACCCATGACGGCCGTGCCGTGGTGTACATGGGCGACGACGAACGTGGCGAGTTCATCTACAAATTCGTCAGCCGCGACAAGATCAACCACAAAAACCCCAAGGCCAACCGCGACCTGCTGGACCACGGCACCTTGTACGTTGCGCGCTTCGACGCGGGCGACGGCAACGCCGACCATCCGAAAGGCCAGGGCGAGTGGATTGAACTGAGCCATGGCAAAAACGGCATTGACGCCACCACTGGCTTTGCCGATCAGGCTCAAGTACTGATTCACGCGCGCCTCGCTGCCAGCGTGGTGAAAGCCACGCGCATGGATCGCCCGGAATGGATCGTCGTCAGCCCCAAGGATGGCCAGGTCTATTGCACGCTGACCAACAACGCCAAACGTGGCGAGGACGGCCAGCCGGTGGGCGGGCCGAACCCTCGTGAGAAGAACGTTTACGGGCAGATTCTGCGCTGGCGCACTGACCGGGACGATCACGGCTCGAAGAGCTTTGCCTGGGACCTGTTTGTGGTCGCCGGCAACCCGAGCGTCCACGCAGGTACGCCGAAGGGCGGTTCGTCGAATATCACACCGCAGAACATGTTCAACAGCCCGGACGGGCTGGGCTTCGACAAGGCCGGACGTTTGTGGATTCTCACCGATGGCGATTCGAGCAACGCCGGTGACTTTGCCGGCATGGGTAACAATCAGATGCTGTGTGCCGACCCGGTAACCGGGGAAATACGTCGCTTCATGGTCGGGCCGATCGGCTGCGAGGTCACGGGGATCAGTTTTTCGCCGGATCAGAAAACGCTGTTCGTCGGGATTCAGCATCCGGGGGAAAACGGCGGATCGACATTCCCTGAGCATCTGCCTGACGGCAAGCCGCGGTCGTCGGTGATGGCGATTACGCGTGAAGATGGCGGAGTCGTCGGCGCCTGATCAGGCCTCATCGCGGGCAAGCCCGCTCCCACAGGATCTGCTTTGTGTCACAAGTCGTGTGCACAACACAGGCCCATGTGGGAGCGGGCTTGCCCGCGATGGCGTCAGTCCAAACACCGCACATCTCAACCCACCCCCTAAAGAAGCCCCGTCTGCGCTACCATGCTTGGCCGGACGCGGCAGCCTGCTGCGCGCAGGAGTCAGCATGGCCCACCCGTTTGCAACCCTCACCCCAGACCTCGTGCTCGATGCCGTCGAAAGCATCGGCTTTCTCAGCGACGCGCGCATTTTGGCGCTCAACAGCTATGAGAACCGCGTCTATCAAGTCGGCATCGAAGACTCCGAGCCGCTGATCGCCAAGTTTTACCGTCCGCAACGCTGGACCAACGAAGCGATTCTCGAAGAGCACCAGTTCACCTTCGAACTCGCCGAGTGCGATGTGCCGGTGGTCGCGCCGATGATTCACAACGGTGCCAGCCTGCACGAACACGCCGGTTTCCGCTTCACCCTGTTCCCTCGCCGTGGCGGCCGCGCGCCGGAGCCGGGCAATCTCGATCAGCTGTATCGCCTGGGTCAATTGCTCGGACGACTGCACGCGGTCGGTGCGACCAAGCCGTTCGAGCACCGTGAGGCGCTAGGGGTAAAAAACTTCGGTCATGATTCCCTGACCACCTTGCTCGAAGGCAATTTCATCCCCAAAAGCCTGCTGCCGGCCTACGAGTCCGTAGCCCGCGACCTGCTCAAGCGAGTCGAAGAGGTCTACAAGGCCACGCCGCACCAGAACATCCGCATGCACGGCGACTGCCATCCCGGCAACATGATGTGCCGCGACGAGATGTTCCACATCGTCGATCTCGATGACTGCCGCATGGGCCCGGCGGTACAGGACATCTGGATGATGCTGGCGGGCGACCGTCAGGAATGTCTCGGTCAGTTGTCGGAATTGATGGACGGCTACAACGAGTTTCATGACTTCGACCCGCGTGAATTGGCACTGATCGAGCCGCTGCGGGCGTTGCGCCTGATGCATTACAGCGCCTGGCTCGCCCGCCGCTGGGATGACCCGGCGTTCCCGCACAGTTTCCCGTGGTTCGGCAGTGAACGGTATTGGGGCGATCAGGTGTTGGCGTTGCGCGAGCAACTCGCTGCACTGAATGAAGAGCCACTTAAACTCTTCTGATTCACCCTGCCCCCCTGTGGGAGCGAGCCTGCTCGCGATAGCGGTTGATCAATCAACATCGATGTCGACTGACTCGACGCTATCGCGAGCAGGCTCACTCCTACAGGTATTGTGTTCACAATTGCCCAACCTATTCAGGCAGGACATTCGCCGACAAATCTCCTTACAATCCCCCCTTTGTTAGCTGCCTAAGCAAGGATTCTGCATGCAAGCTGCCAACCCGCGTCGCGGGTACATCCTGGGCCTGAGTGCCTACATCATCTGGGGACTTTTCCCGATCTACTTCAAAGCCATCGCCTCGGTGCCGGCCGTAGAAATCATCATCCACCGCGTACTCTGGTCCGCGCTGTTCGGCACCTTGTTGCTGATGGTCTGGAAACACCCCGGCTGGTGGCGCGAGCTGCGCGAGAACCCGAAACGCCTGGCGATCCTGGCCCTGAGCGGCACGCTGATCGCCGCCAACTGGCTGACTTACGTCTGGTCGGTGAACAACGGACGGATGCTCGAAGCCAGCCTCGGTTACTACATCAACCCGCTGGTGAACGTGCTGCTGGGGATGTTGATTCTCGGTGAACGGCTACGGCGCATGCAGTGGCTGGCGGTAGCCCTCGCCGCCATTGGCGTGGCGCAACAGGTGTGGCAGGTCGGCACTCTGCCGTGGGTGTCACTGGTGTTGGCTCTGACCTTTGGTTTCTACGGATTGATCCGCAAGCAAGCACCGGTCAAGGCGTTGCCGGGGCTGGTGGTGGAAACCTGGATGCTGGTGCCGATTGCCATCGCCTGGTTGCTGTTCAATCAGACAGCTACCAGCGCGCAGCCTGAGTTCTGGACTACCTCCCAAGCCTGGTGGCTGGTGGCGGCAGGTCCCGTGACGCTGGTGCCGCTGGTGTGTTTCAACGCCGCTGCACGGCATTTGCCCTACACCACGCTGGGATTTCTCCAGTATGTGGCGCCGACATTGGTGCTGCTGCTGGCCGTCTTGCTGTTTGGTGAACAAATGTCGCCGAGCACCTTGGTGACGTTCATCTTTATCTGGACCGGCCTGGCGGTTTACACCGTCGATGCCGTGATCAGCATGCGCCGCCGTAGCTGATCAGAAAACGTACAAACCTCTGCAGGCCACGTTGTCCGTGGCCTGCATCATTCCTTCCCAAGGTTATCCACAACGTGATCCCCGGCGTTTGTGTGCAACTTATTGAAACTGCTGGTTTTTTGATCAATTCCTGAAGAGTCCCGGCCCGTGTGGCCTGGCGGGCTGTCTCTACAGGTTATCCACAGGCAGGTGCACGTATAACTTGGATAACCTGCTCAAACTTCGCTACGTAGCACCAATTCCACCATCAGATCGTCGGCCAGGGTTTCCAGACGCGACTGCAATACGTCCAGAGACAAGGTCAGCGGCACCGCAAGAATCGCTTCGGCGTGGAACAGCGGCTCGCTGCTCATCGGCGCCGGGCGGACTTCAGTCACCAGACGCTCCAGGTTCACCCCTTGCTCGCTCAATAGACGGGTAATGTCACGGACAATCCCCGGACGATCATTGCCCACCAGTTCCATGGCGATCGGTTTCCAGGTGCAGGATTGCTCGATGCTGCTTTCGGCGATCATTACGCGAATGCCTTGAGCTGACAGCGCCTTCAGGGCATCGACCAATTCATCGTAGGCCTCGGCCGGCACGCCCACGCGAAGAATTCCGGCGAACTGGCCGGCCATGCGCGACATGCGGCTCTCCAGCCAGTTACCGCCGTGCTCGGCAATGCAT
Source organism: Pseudomonas sp. DR48 (assembly GCF_019823085.1). Taxonomy (NCBI): domain Bacteria; kingdom Pseudomonadati; phylum Pseudomonadota; class Gammaproteobacteria; order Pseudomonadales; family Pseudomonadaceae; genus Pseudomonas; species Pseudomonas sp. DR48. The sequence continues at coordinate 1,332,032 of NZ_CP081946.1, forward strand.
TGGGCAATGCGCTCGACCTGCCCAGGCTTGTCCGGAGCGAAAACAGTGAGTACGAGGTGGTCCATGGCGCAGCCCTCTTTTGTTATAGAAACAGAAGTATAGGCAAGGCTTGATCCTGCGCTGAATCAACTGACGCCATCGCGAGCAGGCTCACTCCTACAGGTTCTGCGCTGTACCTGTGGGAGCGAGCTTGCTCGCGATTGGAGCGCCGCCGACAAACCTGCCGACCACAAATCGTGTACAAGTTTTTATATTTAACTGGAACAATCCGATAGTTTTTTGAGAACATCCCGTGCCCCGTCGTGACTGCAATGCGTCATGGGGTCGCAGAACGACGTAATTAGTCTAATTTTCACAACCGCAATTCATCATGTAGTATGCCGCAGCGCGCACTACATAACGTTGGATCGATGTCTGCCACAGGCACAGTCGCATCCCTGAAAGCCCTATCAGCAAGGCCTCAACGCCGTTGATCGGTTCCATCCCAGCCGCCCGAAATGGCATGTACTGGTGGAAGGGGTTTGTGGTTTAAATAGCCCGAGGCTTCATTGTTAATTTGAAGAGCTGAAAAGCGAAATAGCTGAGCAGAGTGAGGCAAGCAATGACTGAACACGTTCAAGTCGGTGGCCTGCAGGTCGCCAAAGTCCTGTTCGACTTCGTGAACAACGAAGCCATTCCCGGTACCGGCCTCACCGCCGATAAGTTCTGGGCCGGTGCCGACAAGGTCATTCATGACCTGGCACCGAAGAACAAAGCCCTACTCGCCAAACGCGATGATATCCAGGCTCGTATCGATGGCTGGCACCAAGCGCGTGCCGGTCAAGCGCATGATGCCGTGGCCTATAAAGCCTTCTTGCAAGACATCGGTTATCTGCTGCCAGAAGCGGCCGATTTCCAGGTCACGACGCAAAACGTCGACGACGAAATCGCCCGTATGGCCGGCCCGCAACTCGTGGTGCCAGTCATGAATGCCCGTTTCGCACTCAATGCCTCGAACGCCCGCTGGGGTTCGCTGTATGACGCGCTCTACGGCACCGACGCCATCAGCGAAGCCAACGGCGCGGAAAAAGGCAAAGGCTACAACAAGGTTCGCGGCGACAAGGTTATCGCCTTCGCCCGCGCCTTCCTCGACGAAGCGGCGCCCTTGGCGGCCGGCTCCCATGTCGACTCCACCGGCTACAAGATCGTTGACGGCAAACTGGTCGTCGCCCTTAAAGGCGGCAGCAACAGTGGCCTGCGCAACGATGCCCAACTGATCGGTTTCCACGGCGATGCTTCGGCACCGACCGCGATCCTGCTGAAAAACAATGGTCTGCACTTCGAAATCCAGATCGATGCCAGCACCCCGGTCGGCCAGACCGACGCTGCCGGCGTCAAAGACATCCTGATGGAAGCCGCGCTGACCACCATCATGGACTGCGAAGACTCCGTTGCCGCTGTCGATGCCGATGACAAAGTGGTGATCTACCGCAACTGGCTCGGCCTGATGAAGGGCGACCTGGCGGAAGAAGTCTCCAAGGGCGGCCAGACCTTTACTCGCACCATGAACGCCGACCGCACCTACACCGGTGTCGACGGCAAGGAACTGAGCCTGCACGGTCGTTCGCTGCTGTTCGTGCGCAACGTCGGTCACCTGATGACCATCGACGCGATTCTCGATAAAGACGGCAACGAAGTGCCGGAAGGCATTCTCGACGGCCTGATCACCAGCCTCGCGGCGATTCACAGCCTCAATGGCAACAGCTCGCGCAAGAACAGCCGTACCGGCTCGGTCTACATCGTGAAACCGAAGATGCACGGTCCGGAAGAAGCCGCGTTCACCAACGAGCTGTTCGGTCGCATCGAAGAAGTCCTGGGCCTGGCACGCAACACGCTGAAAGTCGGGATCATGGACGAGGAGCGCCGCACCACGGTCAACCTCAAGGCGTGCATCAAGGCAGCGAGCGAGCGTGTGGTGTTCATCAACACCGGTTTCCTCGACCGCACGGGCGATGAAATCCACACCTCCATGGAAGCCGGCCCGATGGTGCGCAAGGCCGACATGAAGGCCGAGAAGTGGATCGGTGCCTACGAGAACTGGAACGTCGATATCGGCTTGAGCACCGGCCTGCAAGGTCGCGCCCAGATCGGTAAAGGCATGTGGGCAATGCCCGACCTGATGGCCGCGATGCTCGAACAGAAAATCGCTCACCCGCTGGCCGGCGCCAACACTGCATGGGTTCCATCGCCAACCGCCGCTGCGTTGCACGCTCTGCATTACCACAAGGTCGACGTGTTCGCGCGTCAGGCCGAACTGGCCAAACGTGCGCGCGCTTCGGTGGACGACATCCTGACCATCCCGCTGGCCGTCAACCCGAACTGGACGCCAGAGCAGATCAAGAACGAACTGGACAACAACGCCCAGGGCATTCTCGGTTACGTGGTGCGCTGGATCGATCAGGGCGTGGGTTGCTCGAAAGTGCCAGACATCAACGACGTCGGCCTGATGGAAGACCGTGCGACGCTGCGTATTTCCAGCCAGCACATCGCCAACTGGCTGCGTCACGGCATCGTCACCGAAGCGCAAGTGATGGAAAGCCTCAAGCGCATGGCGCCGGTGGTTGACCGTCAGAACGCCAATGACGCGCTGTACCGTCCGCTGGCACCGAACTTCGACAGCAACATCGCCTTCCAGGCAGCGGTCGAACTGGTGGTTGAGGGCACCAAACAGCCGAACGGCTACACCGAGCCGGTCCTGCACCGTCGTCGTCGCGAGTTCAAGGCTGCCAATGGCCTGTAACTGAGCGCTGACGCCGGACAAAAAAAAGCCCTGATCGAAAGATCAGGGCTTTTTTATTTCAAATCGGGTCCTGCACATCCATTCCTAATCCCAACTCATGCTTGACCAGCGCCAACAGCTTGCCGGTATCGACAGGTTTGAGCAGGAAGTCGACCACGCTCAAATGCATCGCGGCGATTGCATCTTTGACGTCAGCGTCACCGGAAACAATGATGAACGGCATGGCCGCCCGAACTGACTCACGAACATGGCGGATCAGGTCCAGGCCATCGATATGCCCCATGCGCAAGTCAGTGATGACCAGACCAATCGATGGTTTCTCGCTCAACATCTTGAGGGCGGTTTCGCCACTGGCAGCGGTCAGGCAGCGGATGCCATCCAGTCCGAGAATCTCCGAAAGCAACTCTCGCGCGTCCTTGTCGTCATCGACGATCAACACTCGCTGTGGCGGCAAATCGGGTTCGAGCATGACTGCACTCAGCGCCTCGCGCTCGGCGTCACTCAAAATATCGTGGTCGGACATGGCTTTCTCTACAGTTTCAATTCAATCCCCTAGCACAATCGTCAGACATCGCTAAGCAGACCTTCAATGTGTACTTCGTCGGAAACTTTTCCTATAGCCAATGTAGGGGGTTTTTCCCGTATTTGCGTCAGACATTTCCTAACTTCCGACACTCGCACGCCCTACCTAGACTTACGTCCAATGGGCACTCTGCGCGCAGGGGCCGACCATGACGGAGTCACCCGACCACAACAATTCAAAAAAAAGACTGCGGTAATAGGTTATGAGTAAAGCGGACGCCTTCACCCAGGCAGGGAAAACCGCGGTGTTGCAGAACATCCAGGGCACCTTGCAATTTCTCCAGCGCTTCCCGCCCTTCAATCAAATGGAACACGCTCACCTGGCGTACCTGGTTGAACAATGTCAGCTACGTTTTTATGCCCCGGGCGAAAGCATCATCAAACCCGCCGACGGGCCGGTCGAGCATTTCTACATCGTCAAGCAAGGCCGGGTCGTGGGTGAACGCCCGCACACGGCCAAGGGTGGGACTGAGACTACGTTTGAAATCACCACCGGAGAGTGCTTCCCCCTCGCGGCGCTGCTGGGTGAGCGTGCGACCCGCACCGAACACCTGGCCGCCGAAGACACCTTTTGCCTGCAGCTGAACAAGCTGGCGTTCATCAAACTGTTCGCGCTGTCCAACGCCTTCCGCGACTTTGCCCTGCGCGGCGTCAGCAGCCTGCTCGATCAGGTCAACCAGCAAGTCCAGCAAAAGGCCGTGGAAACCCTTGGCACTCAATACTCGCTGAACACACGCCTTGGCGAATTGGCCATGCGTCACCCGGTAACCTGCAGTTGCGCCACCCCGTTGCGTGAGGCCGTGAGCCTGATGCACGAGCAACAGGTCGGCAGCATCGTGATCGTCGACGAGCATAAAGCGCCGTTGGGCATTTTCACCCTGCGCGACTTGCGTCATGTAGTGGCCGACGGCATCAATGATTTCAACGAAGCCATCGAGCGCCACATGACCCGCGCGCCGTTTTTTCTGACGCCGGACCACAGCGCCTTCGATGCGGCGATTGCCATGACCGAACGGCACATCGCCCACGTCTGCCTGGTGAAGGACCATCGTCTGTGCGGCGTGGTGTCCGAGCGGGACCTGTTTTCCCTGCAACGGGTGGACCTCGTGCACTTGGCGCGGACCATTCGCAGTGCGCAGAAAGTGGAAAACCTGGTGGCGCTGCGCGGCGAGATCGGCCAACTGGTCGAGCGCATGCTGGCGCACGGCGCCTCGTCAACTCAGATCACCCATATCATTACCCTGCTCAACGACCACACCGTGTGCCGGGTGATCGAACTGACCCTCGCCGAAAAAGGCGACCCGGGCGTGCCGTTCAGTTGGCTGTGCTTTGGCAGTGAAGGCCGCCGCGAACAAACGCTACACACCGACCAGGACAACGGCATCCTGTTCGAAGCCAAGGACGCGGCTCACGCGGCGGAGATTCGTGGCAAGTTGCTGCCCATCGCCCAGCAGATCAACCAAAGCCTGGCGCTGTGTGGCTTCACGCTGTGCAAAGGCAACATCATGGCCGGCAACCCCGAGCTGTGTTTGTCGCGTGCTGAATGGGCGCGGCGTTTTGCAGCCTTTATCCGCGAGGCGACACCGGAGAACCTGCTGGGATCGAGCATTTATTTCGACCTGCGCGTGGTCTGGGGCGATGAGCAAGGTTGCGAGCAGTTGCGCAAAGGGATTCTCGACCAGGTCGGCGACAACCGATTGTTCCAGCGAATGATGGCCGAGAATGCGTTGCGCAACCGGCCGCCGGTAGGACGTTTCCGCGAGTTTGTGCTGGCGCGCAAGAATGGCGAAAAAGCCACGCTGGATTTGAAAGTCCAGGGGCTGACGCCCTTCGTTGATGCCGCCCGACTGCTGGCATTGGCCCACGGAATCGAAGCGAACAATACCCTGGAGCGTTTTCGCCAATTGGTCGCCAGGGAAGTCATCGAACGACTGGACGGCGCAGCCTATGAAGAGGCCTACCACTTTATCCAGCAAACCCGTATGCAACAGCATCAGCTGCAAACCCGGGAGAACTTGCCCTACTCCAACCGGGTCGACCCGGACAGCCTCAATCATCTGGATCGGCGGATCTTGCGTGAATCCCTGCGTCAGGCTCAACGCCTGCAAAGCAGCCTGGCCCTGCGGTATCAGCTATGAGCCTGTTTTCATGGCTGCGTCCGGCGGGTCCAAGCCTTCCCGGAGAACTCCAGCAACGCCTGCAACGGCTGCCTTCGGTCCCGGAGCTGAGTGAATGCAGCCTGCGCGAACAACGCTGGGTGGTGCTGGATCTGGAAACCACCGGGTTGAACCTGAACAAGGATCGAGTGCTGTCCATCGGTGCGGTGGTGATTGAGGACGGGGCGATTGATTTCAGCCAGCAGTTCGAACGCACGCTGCAATGCGCCGATCTGAAACTGGCCCCCAGCGTGTTGATTCATGGCCTGGGGCCCAGCGCGATTGCCGCTGGCAGCGATCCGGCGCAGGCGCTGCTCGAATTCATGGAGTTTGTCGGTGACAGTCCGGTGCTGGCGTTTCATGCACCGTTCGATCAACACATGCTCGGGCGCGCGCTCAAAGATCATTTGGGCTACAAGCTGCAACATCCGTTTCTGGATGTGGCGGACATCGCACCGCTACTGTGTCCTCAGGCGCACATTCGCGACGCCGGGCTGGATGACTGGATCGACTGGTTCAAACTTGAAGTCTTCGAACGCCACAACGCCAGTGCCGATGCGCTGGCCACTGCCGAGCTGGCGTTGATTCTGTTCAGCCGCGCACGACAGCAGCAGATTCATAGCCCGCTGAATTTGCAGCAGCGGGTGAATCAGTGGAAACGCCGGCAGCGCGCACCGTCGTTCTGATATCCCGTCCCCCGGTAGGAGCTGTCGAGTGAAACGAGGCTGCGATCTTTTGATCTTGTCTTTTAAAAAACAAAGTCAAAAGATCGCAGCCTCGTTTCACTCGACAGCTCCTACACAGCTCCTGCACAAATCCTACGGGCTTCTCCCACCTGACCTGACCAGTGGCCAATTGCTTACATCCCCCGCCTCTGCCACAATCGCGAACAATTCTCGTTAGTTAATACTTCCCAATCGGTGATGCCGCGTGTCGTCAGTCCAAAGCCCTCAGAGTGAGCTCGTTGGTGCGTTATATCGCGACCATCGCGGTTGGCTCTTGGCCTGGCTACGACGCAACGTGGCCTGTCCGCAACGGGCCGAAGACCTGAGTCAGGACACCTTCGTGCGGTTGCTGGGCCGCGACGAGCTGAAGGAACCTCGCGAACCGCGTGCGTTTCTGGTGGCGATCGCCAAAGGTTTGCTGTTCGACTATTTCCGCCGTGCAGCGCTGGAACAGGCCTACCTCACCGAATTGATGCTGATCCCCGAAGGCGAACAACCGTCAGTGGAAGAACAGCTGTTGATTCTCGAAGACCTGAAAAACATCGACCGCCTGCTCGGCAAACTGTCGAGCAAGGCGCGGGCAGCGTTTCTGTTTAGCCGTCTCGACGGCCTTGGCCATGCCGACATCGCCGAACGCCTGGGCGTGTCGGTGCCTCGGGTTCGCCAGTACCTGGCCCAAGGTATTCGTCAGTGCTACATCGCGCTGTATGGAGAGCCGGTATGAGCCCGGCCAGTTCCAAACCGGTGTCCGCCCACGTGCTGGACGCGGCGATTGCCTGGCAATTGTCCCTCGATTCCGGCAACCCGGTGGAACGCGAAGAGTTCGCCAAGTGGCACGCTGCCCACGAAGAACATGCTCGTGCCTGGCGCCAACTGGGCATGCTCGACCAGCGTTTCAGCGTCGCCAGCGGCCCGGCCCGCACGGCACTGTTGCAGTCGCGCGAAAGCATTCGCCGCCGGGTGCGCAAACTGGGCAGCGGCGTGGCCAGCCTGGTTGCAGTGATCGGATTGGCGCTATTCGCCGGTGATCGTTATCTGCCCATCGACTATTGGCTGGCCGACCAACGCACCGCCACCGGCGAGCAACGCACCCTGCGCCTGATTGACGGCACGCTGATCAACCTCAACACCCACAGCGCCATCGACGTGCGCTTCGATGAAAAGCAGCGGCTGATCGTCCTTCAGGAAGGGGAAATTCTCGTCGAGACCGGTCATGGCGATGCCCGGCCATTTATCGTCGAGACCCGCGAAGGCAGCCTGCGCGCACTCGGCACCCGCTTCCTCGTCCGGCGCGAAGACGACGGCACGCGCCTGAGCGTGTTGCAGTCAGCGGTGGCCGCGCATCCGCAATCAAGTCCTGAAGAACAGATTCTGCATGAAGGCCAGCAAGTGCTGATGCGCGGCAATGGCCTGGGACCGATCACCACGCTCAACCTCGGCGCCGATGCCTGGACCCGCGGCATGCTGGTGGTGGACAACGCGCGACTGGAAGATTTGGTGCATGAACTCGCTCGTTATCGACACGGGCATCTTGGCGTTGCGCCAGAAATCGCCGACCTGCGCATCACCGGCAGCTTCCCGCTGCACGACACCGACAAGGCCCTCAACGCGCTGCTGCCGACCTTGCCGGTGCAGATCGAACAGCACACGCCGTGGTGGGTGACGGTGGCGAAGGCTCAAACCAACCCCTGATGATCGTTCCCACGCTCTGCGTGGGAATGCAGCCCGTGACGCTCCGCGTCACATGCCGAAGCGGACGCAGAGCGTCCATGGATGCATTCCCACGCAGAGCGTGGGAACGATCCCGATATGTGTAACGGCTCGCTATCTGAATAAAAATTATTTTCATCCAGCCCTATCACTTTTGGAATCTCGTGCGGCACCTAGGCAATTGAGAAATATTTCCATTCAGGAGCCGCTGTATGTCCCGTTCGCTCGACACCCTGTTGCGTCCCAGCTTGCTGGCAGTCGCCATTGCCTTTTGTGCCCCTCTGGCCAGCAGCCCGCTGATCGCCGCAGAACAGGCGTCCAGCGTTCGCGCCTACGACCTGCCGGCCGCGCCATTGGCCAGCACCCTGAATCAGATCGCCAGCCAGGCCGGCCTGGCGCTGTCATTGAATCCATCATTGGCAGCAGGCAAGACCTCGTCACCGGTGAAGGGTCAGTTCGACGCTGCCGGCGCGCTGCGTGAAGCCTTGCGTGGCAGCGGTCTGCAACTGGAACAAAGCAGCGCTGGCACCTTCAGTCTGGTCGCCATTCCCGAGGGTGTGCTGGCCCTGCCGGAAACCGCCGTCATCGGCGTCGAAAATACCGAAAGTGCCTGGGGGCCGGTCGACGGCTACCTGGCGACCCGCACCGCCGCTGGCACCAAGACCGACACCGCGCTGGTCGAAGCGCCGCGCTCGATTTCGATTGCCACCCGCCAGCAGATGGACGATCGCAACGTGCAGAACCTCGATGATGCCGTGCGCTACATGCCCGGCATCGTCGCCAGCAGCTACGGCAGTGACACCCGCGCCGACTGGTTGCGCGTGCGCGGTTTCGAACCGACCCAGTTCCTGGACGGCTTGCCGCTGCCCAAAGGCGTGTATGCCAACCCGAAACAGGAAACCTGGAACCTCGAGCGCCTCGCCCTGCTGCGCGGCCCGGCTTCGTCGGTGTACGGCCAGACCCCGCCGGGCGGCTTGCTGGACATGGTCAGTCGCCGTCCCACTGCGCAAGACAGCCATGAGATCGAGCTGCAATACGGCAGCGACAACCAGCGCCAGATCAACTTCGCCAGCACCGGCAAGATCGATGACGCAGGCCAGTTTCTCTACAGCCTGAACGGTGTGGTGCGCGACAGCGGCACACAGATCGACCACGTCGACAACAAGCGCTACAACATTGCGCCAAGCCTGACCTGGAACATCGACGACGACACCTCGTTCACCCTGCTCACGCAATTCACCCGCGACGATACCGGTATCACCAGCCAGTTCCTGCCGGTGCAGGGCACCAAGATCGACATGCCGTTTGGCAAGGTGTCCCATCACAAGAACCTGGGCGATCCGGATTGGGAATTCTACGACCGCACTTACTACGCGCTGGGTTACGCGTTTGAGCATCGCCTGAACGATGTCTGGCAATTCAGTCAGAACCTGCGTTACACCAAATCGGACCTGTCGTTCCAGGCTCTCACGGTCGGCTCTTACCCGTTTACGCAGGTGGATAACCAAGGAAACGTCGGGCGCACCAGCACCACCGTCGACGAAGACATCAGCCAGTTCGCTGTGGATAACAACTTCCAGGCTGACTTCGCCACCGGCGATGTGCGCCACACCCTGCTGCTCGGTCTCGACCACCAGCGCAGCAACACCAACTACACCTCGATTTTCGGTGACGGGCTGACCACCAACGTCAACAACCCGATCTATGGCCAGCCCATCGTTCGTCCACCGCGCTCCTCCGCGTTCTACGACTACGACCAAAAAACCCACCAGACCGGCGTGTACGTGCAGGACCAGATGGCCCTCGATCAATGGCGCCTGACCCTCGGCGGCCGTGAGGACTGGGTGCACACCGGCACAACATTCTTCAACAAGGGCGACGCCACCAACACCGAGCGCGACAAGGCCTTCAGCGGCAACGCGGCGATCAGCTATGTGTTTGATTCGGGCTTCGTGCCGTACCTGTCCTATGCCGAATCCTTCCAGCCAACCACCGGCGCCCTGGCCTCGGCCACCGAATCGTTCAAGCCTACCGAAGGCAAGCAGTGGGAGCTGGGCGTGAAATACCAGCCACCGGGCAGCAAAACCCTGCTCACCGCGGCGGTGTATGACCTGACCCAGCAAAACGTTTCCGTCACCACCACCGTCGGCTCCACGCCGATCACCAGCCAGACCGGTGAAGTAAAGGTCAAGGGCCTGGAGCTGGAAGCAGTGTCTGATGTCAGCGACAACCTGAAAATCATCGCCGCCTACACCCTGGCCAAGTCCGAAGTGCAAAAAGGCGATTTCAAAGGCAATCGCCTGCAACTGATACCTAACCAGCAAGCTTCGCTGTGGGCCGATTACACCTGGCACAACGGCGTGCTCGACGGCTTCGGCCTCGGCGCCGGCGCCCGCTATACCGGCAACACCTATGGCGACCAGGCCAACACCTTTCTGGGCAAGGCCGACGCCTACACCGTGTTCGACGCGGCGGTGCATTACGACCTCGGTCGTCTGGACAACAGCTTGAAAGGCGCATCGCTGGCCCTCAACGCGACCAACCTGTTGGACAAGGACTACATCTCCACCTGTGACAGTTTCTACTGCTACTACGGCGACCAGCGCAGTGTCGTCGCCAGTGCGACTTACAAGTGGTAATGGCCTGATTTGTCACGCCCAAGACCGAGCCGTCCAACAGGGACGGCTTTGGTATTTCTGAAGGCTATGAGATGAAAAGCAAAACGATTCGACGCTGGTCCTGCGTCCACACCTGGACCAGCCTGATCTGCACGGTATTTCTGCTGATGCTGGCGCTGACCGGCCTGCCGCTGATTTTTCACCATGAGATCGACCACCTGCTGGGCGATGCCGCGGAGTTGAAGCAGATGCCGGCAGACACGCCGCAGCTGAATTTGCAGCAGTTGGTGCTGGCGGCTGAAAAACATCGCCCTGGCGACGTCCTGCAATATTTCGGCTTTGACGAAGACGAGCCCAACGCTGCAATCACCATCATGGCAGCCACTGCCGGCACCGAGCCGAACTCGTCGCACACCTTCATGCTCGACGCCCGTACCGGTGAAGCGCTGGAGATGCCGTCGGCCAACGGCGGTTTCATGATGGTGATGTTGCGCCTGCACGTGGACATGTTTGCCGGGCTGCCGGGCAAGTTACTGCTGGCGTTCATGGGATTGATGTTTGTCGCGGCCATTGTTTCCGGAACGGTGCTGTACCTGCCGTTCATGCGCCGCTTGAAATTCGCCACCGTGCGCCAGGACAAATCGACTCGCCTGCGCTGGCTCGACCTGCACAACCTGATCGGCGTGGTCACCCTGACGTGGGCGTTGGTCGTGGGTGTGACCGGGGTGATCAGTGCCTGCGCCGACCTGCTGATCGCCGCCTGGCGCAACGACAGCCTGAGTGCGATGGTCGCGCCGTATCGGGACGCACCGCCGCTGACGCAATTGGCCCCCGCGACCCGTTTGCTCGACATCGCCAAGGAAGTCGCACCGGGCATGACGCCTGATTTCATCGCCTTCCCCGGCACCCGATTTTCCAGCGAGCACCATTACGCGGTGTTCATGAAAGGCAGCACCCACCTGACATCGCACCTGCTGACACCAGTGCTGATCGACGCCAGTACCCTGCAAGTCACAGCGGTAGCCGAACGACCGTGGTACATGGACGCCATGGGCATGTCGCAACCGCTGCACTTCGGTGATTACGGCGGCATGCCGATGAAAATCCTCTGGGCGACCCTGGATGTACTGACAATTATTGTCCTGGGCAGCGGGGTTTATCTGTGGGTGGTGCGGCGCAAGGCGGCGAAGCCGGTGGTGAAATACGCGCAGGCTCAATCATGAGGCCAAGGCAGTCGAACTTCTGGAAGGTGTTTGCCACGCCTACCGTCATTGCCCTGCTCAGCGCCGCGGGGTTATTCGCCGCGCTGCTGGGGGATGGCGTGTGGGACGCCTTGAGCTGGCTTGGCCTGGGTGTCCCCGCGGTCCTCGCCCTGCGCGGTTTGCTGCAACGCCGCTGATCCTTGTGGGAGCGAGCTTGCTCGCGATGAGGCCATCACATTCAGCATCGATGTTGAATGGAAGTCCGCCATCGCGAGCAAGCTCGCTCCCACAGTCGGTATAAACCCTTCGGTCATACGACGACATCATTCCCCCGCCTGTCGCCTGAACCCGCAAATTCTTTGACATATTTATTGACAGTTTCGCCCTTGCACTTCTATAAAGGCGCATGTTGTACGACAACCTACAACAAACCTTGTTTAACACCAAAATCCAAAAATAATCATGGTGAAGCAATGAAAGTCAAAGGCATCCGCTGGTGGATGGTCGGCCTGGTGACAGCCGGCCTGATGGTCAACTACCTGGCTCGCAATACCCTCTCAGTGGCCGCTCCGACCCTGATGAGCGAAATGAACATCTCCACCGAGCAGTACTCGCACATCGTGGTTGCATGGCAGGTTTGCTATGCGCTGATGCAACCGGTGGCGGGCTACATCATCGATGCCATCGGCACCAAAATGGGCTTTGCGATCTTCGCCTTCGCCTGGTCGATTGCCTGTGCTGCAGCGGCAATGGCGTCAGGCTGGCAAGGGCTGGCGTTCGTTCGGGGCCTGTTGGGCCTGACGGAAGCGGCCGGTTTGCCGGCAGCGGTCAAAGCCTCGACCGAATGGTTTCCGGCGAAGGAGCGTTCGGTCGCGATTGGCTGGTTCAACATCGGCTCCTCGATCGGCGCACTGCTGGCGCCGCCGCTGGTGGTCTGGGCGATTCTGCACAGTGGCTGGGAACTGGCATTCCTGATCGTCGGGGGGCTGGGCATTGTCTGGAGCTTCCTCTGGCTGATCCTCTACAAACATCCACGCGATCAAAAACGCCTGAGCGATGAAGAACGCGATTACATCCTCAGCGGCCAGGAAGATCACTTCAAAGACCCCACCACGAAAAAGGGCAGCTGGAAGAAGATCATCGGCAGCCGCAACTTCTACGCCATCGCCAGTGCGCGGATGCTCTCCGAGCCCGCCTGGCAGACGTTCAACGCCTGGATCCCGCTGTACCTGATGACCGAACGGCACATGAACATCAAAGAGATCGCGATGTTCGCCTGGCTGCCGTTTCTGGCCGCCGACCTTGGCTGCGTCCTGGGCGGTTACCTGAGCCCGTTGTTCCACAAGCACTGCAAAGTATCGTTGTTCACCTCGCGCAAAATGGTCCTGCTGTTCGGTGCCTCGTGCATGATCGGCCCGGCCTGCATCGGCCTGGTGGCCAGCCCCTACACCGCGATCGCGCTGCTGTGCGTCGGCGGCTTCGCTCACCAGACATTGTCCGGTGCGCTGTATGCGATCACCTCCGACTCGTTCGGCAAGAATGAAGTGGCCACGGCCACCGGCATGGGCGGGATGTTCGGCTACCTGGGCGCTGCGGCCTTCACCATGGTGTTCGGCGTGATGGTGACCAAGATCGGTTACAGCCCGCTGTTCGTGGTGCTGGCGATTTTCGACATCGTGGCCGCGTTCATCGTCTGGACCGTCGCCCGCGAACTGAAGCCACAGCAGACTGCTTCGGGTCCACAAGCCACCTTGCAACCGGCAACCTGAACATAACCCTGTGTGGGAGCAAGCCTGCTGGCGATAGCGGTGTATCAGTCGACATTTCTGTTGCCTGTCATACCGCCATCGCGAGCAGGCTCACTCCCACAGGGATTTTGTGTTCGCTGCTCATCTTGAGCTATCGCTTCAACGCGCTATGCTGCCCGGCACTGCCCCACACCGAGATGCTGCCATGTCCGCCCCCAGCATGACCCTGTTCCACAATTCTTTATCGCCCTTCGTTCGCAAAGTCATGGTGCTGCTGCACGAAACCGGTCAGACCGACCGCGTGGCGTTGCAAGACTGCGTGTTGACACCGGTGAACCCGGACCCGGCCCTGAATGAAGACAACCCGCTGGGCAAGATTCCGGCCCTGCGTCTGGCCGACGGCAACGTCATCCATGACAGCCGGGTCATTCTCGATTACCTCGATCATCAACACGTCGGCAATCCGCTGATTCCTCGCGACGGATCGGCCCGCTGGCGGCGTCTGACCTTGGCCTCCTTGGCCGACGGGATCATGGATGCTTCGGTGATGGTTCGTTACGAAGTCGCCCTGCGCCCGCCGGAGAAACACTGGGATGCGTGGCTCGATGGCCAGCGCGACAAGATCAGGCGTGCCTTGGCATTGTTGGAGAAAGATGCGATTGCCGAACTGACCAGCCATTTCGATGTGGCGGCGATCAGCGTGGCGTGTGCGTTGGGTTACCTCGACTTGCGCCACCCGGACCTGAGGTGGCGCGAGACGAATCCGCAGTTGGCGGCCTGGTATTTTGAGGTGAGTCAGCGGCCTTCGATGTTGGCGACGATGCCGAAGGTCTAGAGCTTTGCTGGCTGTCCTGCCTCAGCAGTCGGGTTTGTCGGCCGTGAAACGTCGTGCCGGATTCACCGCTGCGCCGAATTCACGCAACGCCTTGGCACCGATCAACAGCGGATAATTGAAGCTGCTGCGGTCGGTGAGGTTGACCTCGACGGTGCGCTTGACGTTGCCCAGGCAAAGTTCGAGATCGACCACTGGACGCTTGGTCGGTGCGCTCACGTTCGCGTCATCGTCTTCTTCTTCGGAGCGGGTCTTGATCTTGCTGATCCGCGCGACCTTGTGTTCGTAGACCTTGTTGCTCGCGTCTTTGGTGGCGAGGCGAAAACGCACCCACTCTTCGCCGTCGCGAGTGAAGGTTTCGATGTCCTTGGCCGACAGCGAGGCGGTCAGGGCGCCGGTGTCCATCTTGGCCTTGAGGACCTGGCCACCGATTTCCGGCAGCGCAATGTATTCGTAGCGCCCGTACAGGGTCGGCTCAGCGGCCAGGACTGGCAGGGCCACGAGGGAAAGCATTGCTAGGAGGGATTTCACGTATTGGGCATCCATAAGGAGTGGGCAGCGGGATTTTAGACCTTGATTGGATAGATCGTTCCCACGCGCTGCGGGGAATGATTTGTGTAGCGAGACTAAAGGTTCAAAGGTGAAACATTCGTCACCGCCGATTTGGCCTGACGCCCGAAGCTGCATATCATGGCGCGCCCAAATGCTTACAAGAGTCTCTTATGCGCCGCCTGCTCACCGGCTGTTTCGTTACCTTGCTGCTGTTGCTCAACACCCTGGTCCTGTTCGGACCGCTGATGGTGTTCGCACTGCTCAAACTGGTCCTGCCCGGGCGCTTTCGCGACTATGCCTCATGGGCAGTGATGTGGATCGCCGAGACCTGGGCCGAAATCGACAAGCTGATCTTCCGCCTGTGCATCCCCACCCAATGGGACATCAGGGGCGGCGATGAGCTGCGCCGCGACACGTCGTATCTGGTGATCAGTAACCATCAATCCTGGGTCGATATCCCGGCGCTGATCCAGACCCTCAACCGGCGCACGCCGTTCTTCAAGTTCTTCCTCAAGAAAGAGTTGATCTGGGTACCGTTCCTGGGGCTGGCGTGGTGGGCGCTGGATTATCCGTTCATGAAGCGCTACAGCAAGGCGTTTCTGGCGAAAAACCCGGAGCTGGCCGGCAAGGACCTGGAGATCACCAAACAAGCCTGCGAGCTGTACAAGCGCCAGCCAGTGACGGTGGTCAATTACCTGGAAGGCACCCGCTACACCGCGGCAAAAAGCACCCAGCAGCAATCACCGTTCACCCATTTGCTCAAGCCCAAGGCGGGCGGCGTGGCGTTTGTGCTGGCAGCGATGGGCGAACAGCTGGACGCCATTCTTGATGTGACGGTGGTGTATCCGCAGCAGAAGATTCCGGGGTTCTGGGACTTGATCAGTGGCAACGTGCCGCGGGTCATCATCGATATCAAGACCCGCGAACTCGACCCGGCATTGTGGCAGGGCGATTACGAGAACGACCCGGTGTTTCGCCAGACGATCCAGAATTGGGTCAACCACCTCTGGATCGAAAAGGACCGGCGCATCGACGCCTTGCGCGCCGAAAACCGTTAGATCAGATACCCGAGCCGGCGCCCCAGATCCCGCCCAGACTGTTCAGCAGCGAACCGCCAACGCCCTGCTGACCGAAGTATTGCAACAGCACCGGGGCAAACTGGCCGATCATGCCGGCGTCCATTCCCAATGCGCTGAACGCGCTGCTCAAATCGGTGGTGTTCTTCACGGCGCCCAAGGCGTTGCCCAGACCGGCCGCGTTGCCGGAAGACCCGAGCAAGCCTGCCAGCGCACCCAGCTCACCGCCGCCGGACAATATGTCGATCCCCGGAACGCTTTTGGCCAGCTGCGAGTAATCGGTGGAGCTCAGTTGATTTTTGGCCAGCCCCAGCATTGCCCCGGCGCCCCCAATGGCTTGTTCTGGCGTGACATTCAATTCGCTGAGTGCACTCAGCAGGTCAGCCGTTTGTGGAGTCTGCGCGGCTGAGGCTGCGGTGTTATCACCCTTCATACCGGAAATGGCACTGGCCGCATCACTTAGGTTGAACTGAGCAAAGACCGGGCTGGCGGCCAGAGTCATCAGCGAAACCAATGCAAAACCGCGTGAAATCTTCATCCAGACATCCTCTTGTGCCATGAAAACCGCCCGGCAAGCGGGCGGCGAAAAACTGCCTGTTTGACTGGCATCCCGGGGGATTGTTCCCAGTCCTTGCGAGCGTCTGACGAACCGTTAAAAAAGAATGTTTCGTCGCTGCATCCAGTATGACCCTGCCCACGTATATCAAGCACGGACAGACACTCCTGGCCGATTCTCCCCACAAAGGATCATCACCATGAAACGCACTTCGATCAAAACACCCCTGATTGCCAGCCTGCTGACCTTCGCCCTTGGCGGGGCACTCGCACTGAACACCGTGCAAGCCGCAGACATGAGCCACGATTCAGTCATCGTCGGTGGCCAGAGCATGATGCCGGGCAAGGACATCATCGATAATGCCGTCAACTCCGCCGACCACACCACGCTGGTGGCCGCCGTCAAAGCCGCAGGCCTGGTCGATACCCTCAAGGGCAAAGGCCCGTTCACCGTATTCGCGCCGGTCAACTCGGCGTTCGCAGCGCTGCCTGCCGGCACCGTCGACACTCTGCTCAAGCCCGCCAACAAAGCGACCCTGACTCACGTTCTCACCTATCACGTCGTCGCCGGAAAACTGGACATGATGACCCTCGCCGAGAAGATCAAGGCCGGTGGCGGCAAAGCCGAGCTGACCACCGTCGCTGGCGGCAAACTGTGGGCGATGATGAACGGTCCGCACAACATCACCATCAAGGATGAAAAAGGTGACGTCGCCGACATCACCACCTATGACGTGTATCAATCCAACGGCGTGATTCAGGTCATCGACAAAGTTCTGATGCCAAAAAGCTGAGCCGTGCCGCCGATCCTGAACATCAGGGTCGGCGGTTTCCCGAGGTGTCTGCCGTGAATGGAACAACTGCGCGCCGTCAACTAACCTCTGCCTGCAACAAGAACCACGCGCAGTCCGCGCCGATTGTCCGGAGAACCACTATTTCCACCGCCGACACCGATCAACTCAGGCAACTCCTGGCCCAGTGTTCACTGGGTGACCGCCGTGCGTTCGAGACGCTTTACCGTAGCGTCGGCCCACGCTTGCACGGTGTTGCCCTGCGTTTCATGGGGCGTGCGGATCTGGCCGAAGAAGTGCTGCAGGAAAGCTTCGTGCGCATCTGGAACAATGCCTCGCGCTATGAGGCGCACCTGTCCGCGCCGTTGACCTGGATGATCAACATCACCCGCAACCAGGCCATCGACCAGTTACGCAAACACCGTGACCGGCCATTGAGCGAACTCGAAGAACAAGCGCTGGTGGATGAAAGCCCGTCGGCCCACGAACAGTTAGCCAGCGCACGCGAAGCCGGGGCTTTGAAGCGCTGCCTGGAAAGCCTCGAAGGCATGCAGCGCCAATCGATCACTGTCGCTTACTTCCAGGGATTGTCCTGCTCTGAGCTCGCCGAACATCTGGCCGCGCCGCTGGGCTCGGTGAAATCCTGGATCCGCCGCGGTATGGAGCGACTGCGCAGGTGCCTTGAATCATGAACTATCAAACCCCGACCCTGCGCCGCGCCCTCGCCGCCGATTACGCCATCGGCTTGATGCCTGCCGCCGCTCGTCGGCGTTTCGAGCAGTTATTGCTGGAGGATGCGGCATTGCGCGTGGAACTGGCGCAATGGCAGGAAAGCCTCGCCAGTCTGACCGACGCGTTACCCGAGCAGCCGGTGCCAGATCGCGTTTGGAAAGGCATCACCGCGAGAATCGAACCGCAGGTGCTTCATGTGCCGCAAAAGCGTCCGTTCTGGAACTGGTTGCGGGTGACGGCGACAGTGTGTTCGCTGGTGATTGCCGTGACGCTGGGCGTGATCTACAACCGTGACAGCGCGCGTTACAGCGCCACGTTGCTGACAGCCGACGCACAGCCTGCGCTGAAGGTCGAAGCCCACAAGAACTACCTGAACGTCGAACCGCTCACCCTCGCCGCCGTCGAACCGGGGCGCAGTCTGGAGCTGTGGGCAATTGCGGATGGAAAACCCGTTTCCCTCGGCGTGATTCCGGCTGACGGCAAAGGTCGCGTAGAGCTCAGCGATGCGCAGAAAGCGTTGATCGCCAAGCCGATTACGTTGGCGGTGAGTCTTGAGCCCAAAGGGGGTTCGCCGACGGGGCAACCGACAGGACCCGTTCTATATCAAGGAGCGTTGGTGGTCCTCTAATGATCGTTCCCACGCTCTGCGTGGGAATGCAGCCCGGGACGCTCTGCGTCCCAAATCGTGACGCAGAGCGTCACAGGAGGCGTTACCGCGCAGAGCGTGGGAACGATCATTATCGAACAAAAAAACGGCGACCCGAGGGTCGCCGTTTTGTATAGCGTGAAGTCTTACGCCGCGCTGAACAGTTTGTGTGGATCGATCACAAACTTCTTCGGCACGCCCGCATCGAACTCACCGTAACCACGTGGCGCGTCATCCAGGCTGATGACTTCCACGCCAACGATGTCGGCGATGTGAATGCGGTCCCACATGATCGCCTGCATCAGCTGACGGTTGTACTTCATCACAGGCGTCTGGCCGGTGTGGAAGCTGTGGGATTTTGCCCAGCCCAGACCGAAGCGAATGCTCAGGCTGCCCATTTTCGCGGCGGCATCCACTGCGCCTGGATCTTCGGTTACGTACAGGCCCGGGATACCGATTTTGCCAGCCACACGCACCACGCCCATCAACGAGTTGAGCACGGTGGCCGGAGCCTCGTGTTTCACGCCGTCATGGCCGTGACCGCGCGCTTCGAAGCCTACGGCGTCGACGGCGCAATCCACTTCTGGCTCGCCCAACAGTGCAGCGATTTGCTCGTGCAGCGGGGTGTCCAGCGACAGGTCAGCGATTTCGAAACCCTGCGCCTTGGCGTGTGCCAGGCGAACGGTATTGACGTCACCGATGATCACTACCGCCGCGCCCAGCAGGCGAGCGGAAGCGGCTGCGGCGAGACCGACTGGACCGGCACCGGCGATGTATACGGTGCTGCCTGGGCCAACGCCGGCGGTCACTGCGCCGTGGTAACCGGTCGGCAGGATGTCGGAGAGGCAGGTCAGGTCGCGGATTTTTTCCATCGCGCGATCACGATCAGGCAGTTTCAGCAGGTTGAAGTCGGCGTACGGCACCATCGCGTACTCCGCCTGGCCACCGGTCCAGTCGCCCATGTCGACATAACCGTAGGCACCGCCCGGACGCGCCGGGTTAACGCTGAGGCATACACCGGTATGCATTTCCTTGCAGGAACGGCAGCGCCCGCAAGCCACGTTGAACGGTACGGAAACCAGGTCGCCGATCTGCAGGTTCTCGACGTCGCTGCCCTTCTCGATCACTTCACCGGTGATCTCGTGACCCAGCACCAGACCGGTCTGAGCGGTGGTACGACCGCGCACCATGTGCTGGTCGGAACCACAGATGTTGGTGGAAACCACACGCAGGACGACAGCATGGTTGATCTTCCTGCCGCGCGGGTCCTGCATTTTTGGATAGTCGATTTTCTGTACTTCGACTTTGCCACTGCCGAGATACACCACACCACGATTGCCAGACATGCTTTCACCTCGCTGTTGTTTTTATGTAGCGGTCGCGTCGCCATGAAACGGCGGCGCGTTGATTGCTCTGGTTTGTTGCCTGTGTCTTGCGTTGTCCTTTAGGGCCTCATCGCGAGCAGGCTCGCTCCCACAGTGGATCTTTGTTGTGCCCGGGATCTGTGCACTGTCACAACCCCCTGTGGGAGCGAGCCTGCTCGCGATGGCAATCTAAAGAACGACGGTACGATTGGCGTTGAGGAACACCCTCCGCTCAATGTGATACCCAACGGCCCGCGCCAAGGTCAGCCCTTCGATATCCCGCCCCTTGGCGATCAGATCTTCCGGGTAATGACTGTGGTCCACGGCCTCTACGCCCTGGGCGATGATCGGGCCTTCGTCCAGGTCGTTATTGATGTAATGCGCCGTGGCGCCAACCAGTTTCACGCCCTTGTTGTAGGCCTGGTGATAAGGCTTGGCGCCTTTGAAACCGGGCAGCAGGGAGTGGTGGATGTTGATCGCCTTGCCGTCGAGTTTGCGGCACAGCTCGGGCGACAGCACTTGCATGTAGCGGGCAAGGATCACCAGTTCCGCGCCGGACTCTTCGATGACCTGCCACACCTGGCGCTCTTGCGACGGCTTGTCGTTCGGGTCCAGGGGGAAGTGGTAATACGGAATCTGGTGCCAGTCGGCCAGCGGCTTGAGGTCGGGGTGGTTGGAGACCACGGCGGCCACGTCCATCGACAACTGGCCGATGCGCTGACGGTAGAGCAAGTCGTTGAGGCAGTGGTCGGCCTTGGAGACCATGATCACCACTTTTGGCCGGTAATTCGGCGGAGTCAGTTCGAAGACCATGCCGAAGGCTTTGCCACGTTCTTCCAACCCGAGACGAAATGCCTGTTCATCAAAGCCGTCGGGCTGGCGGAATTCCACGCGAATGAAGAAACGGCCCGAGAGCCGGTCATCAAAAGAGTGGTGCTCGGTGACGTAGCAGCCCTGCTCGAACAGAAAGCGCGTCACCGCGTCCACGGTGCCGAGAACGCTTGGGCAGTCGGCGGTCAGAATCCATGTGTCTGGGGCGCGGCTCATAGTGCGGTGACTCCTGAGGCATCGATAAACGAAAGCTGCATCTTGTGGGAGCAAGCCTGCTCGCGATGGAGGTTAACGATAACGCGTACTTCCTGAATCGACGCGTTGCCCTCAAGTCCATCGCGAGCAGGCTCGCTCCCACAGTTGATCGCCTCCATGACTGACTCTGATCAGGCCTGAACGCTAAGCCCGTATTCGGCGGCAGCGTCCTGCAACCACAACCACCAGTAGTCCGAGAAGCTGCGACGAATCAGCAGTTCCCAGGTGTCTTCGGCGGTATGGCGGATCACCAGTTGCGACTTGGCAAACACGGTGCCCACAGCCTTGCCGACCGGGAAACTGTTGGGGTGCACGTCGTAGCTGGTGGACTTCATCAGCACCTGGCGCACGTTCGGTCCGCTCAGTTCGAGGATCTGCTGACCACCGCTGACGTTGGTGATTGCGATGTGCAGGTCGCCCAGCGCTTCACGCAGCTTTTTCTCGGCGGCGAACTCTTCACCGGTCGGCACGATCAGCAGCCATTCATCCGGCCCCATCCATTGCAGGCTGGTTTCGCCTTTGACGACGACGGTCAGCGCAGCGGGCAGTTCGATGCCGAGGGCTTTGTGCACGCCTGCTGCAAAAGCCGCATCGTGGCCATCGCCACGAATGGTCAGGTGGCCGAGGAGTTTTTTCTCACGCACGATCACGCCGGCGTTCTTGCGGCCCTTGCCCACCAGGCTTTGCAGGCCTGCGTGATGCAGCGACGACTCGGCCTTGGCCCCGTTGGTTGGGCGTTGTTGGTAAACATTGGCTGCGGTCATAAAGCACCTTTCTTTTGTTGATCGTTCCCACGCTCTGCGTGGGAATGCCGCCATGGACGCTCTGCGTCCGCTCTTGGGACGCGGAGCGTCCCGGGATGCATTCCCACGCAGAGCGTGGGAACGATCGACTTACACGTTCTGGCGATCACCTTTTGGATCGAAGAACACCGAAGAAACGATTTCCGCCTCGATCACGCTGCCGTCGGCCAGCGGTGCGAACACACGCTCACCGATGCGCTTCAAGCCGCCCTTGACCACGCCCATGGCAAACGAATAGCCCAGGGAGTTGTGCAGATAGCTGGAAGTCACGTGACCAACCATCGTCATCGGGATCGCCTGCTTGGCGTTGAACACCAGTTGCGCACCTTCCGGCAGCCATACGTTCGGATCGATCGGCTTCAGCCCCACCAACTGTTTGCGCTGATCACGTACGCAGTCTTCGCGGTTCATGCCACGCTGGCCGATCCACGAGAACGGTTTGGTGCGACCGACACACCAGCCCATGTTCAGGTCGTCCGGGGTCATCGAGCCGTCAGTGTCCTGACCGACGATGATGAAGCCCTTCTCGGCCCGCAGAATGTGCATCGTCTCTGTGCCGTACGGGGTCAGGTTGTACTTCTTGCCAGCCTCGACGATTTTCTCGAGCACGCCCATGGCGTAGTCGGCCTGCACGTTGACTTCGTACGACAGCTCACCGGTAAACGAAATCCGGAAAATCCGCGCCGGCACACCGCCGACCAGTGCTTCTTTCCAGGTCATGAACGGGAAGGCTTCGTTGCTCAGATCGGCGTCGGTCACTTCGCTGAGCAGCTTGCGGCTGTTCGGCCCGGACAGGGTCATGGTTGCCCAGTGATCCGTCACGGAAGTGAAGTACACCTTCAGGTCCGGCCATTCGGTCTGGTGGTAGATTTCCAGCCATTGCAGCACGCGTGCAGCGCCGCCGGTGGTGGTGGTCATCACGAAATGGTTGTCGGCAAGACATGCAGTCACGCCGTCGTCGAACACCATGCCGTCTTCTTTACACATCAGGCCGTAACGCGCCTTGCCCACATCGAGCTTGGTCCAGGCGTTGGTGTAGATGCGATTGAGGAACTCGCGGGTGTCCGGGCCCTGGATGTCGATCTTGCCCAGGGTCGAAGCGTCCAGCAGGCCGACGCTGTCGCGCACGGCTTTGCATTCGCGTTTCACCGCCGCATGAATGTCTTCGCCGTTTTTCGGGAAGTACCAAGGACGTTTCCATTGACCGACGTCTTCGAACTCGGCGCCGTTCTTCACGTGCCAGTGATGCAGCGCGGTGTGACGGACGGGTTCGAAAATGTGCCCACAGTGACGGCCGGCCACAGCACCGAAAGTCACCGGCGTGTAGTTCGGACGGAACATGGTGGTGCCCATCTGCGGGATGGTCACGTTCAACGAACGGGCGGCGATGGCCAGGCCGTTGACGTTGCCGAGTTTGCCCTGGTCAGTACCGAAGCCCAGTGCGGTATAGCGCTTAACGTGCTCGACCGACTCGAAGCCTTCCCGGGTCGCCAGTTCGATGGCGGCGGCGGTGACGTCGTTTTGCAGGTCGACGAATTGCTTCGGTGCACGTGCGGTGTTCTTTTCATGCGGCACCTGGAACAGCGCCAGGGTCGGCTCTTCCAGACGGCTCAGGGCTTTTGGCAAGGTGCCTTCGACCACACTGAAGCCGGCTTCGCTGGCTGCGCGAGCGCCGCCTTCAAAACCATCGGCCAGGGAATCGCCCAGACCATAGACGCCGTTGATGCCACCGACGCACACGCGTTTTTGCGGTGCTTCGCCCGGTACGAAACCGAGGATGTCTTCGCGCCAGATCGGCTTGCCACCCAAGTGCGAAGCCAGGTGAACCACCGGGCTGTAGCCGCCGGAGCTGGCCACCAGGTCGCATTCGAGCCATTCGCCGGGGCTGGTGACTTTGTGTCCTTTGACATCGATGGCGGCCACGCGAGCGGCGGTCACGTGCTTGCTGCCACGGGCCTCGATCACGGCGCTGCCGGTCAGGATGCGGATGCCTTTGGCGCGCGCTTCTTCAACCAGCGCACCGCGCGGGTTGCTGCGTGCATCGGCGATGGCCACGACTTGCAGGCTGGCGTCGAGCCAATCCAGGGCCACGCGATAGGCGTGATCGTTGTTGGTCGACAGCACCAGCTTCTTGCCTGGCGCCACGCCGTAACGACGCACATAAGTCGACACAGCGCCGGCGAGCATGTTGCCCGGCACGTCGTTGTTGCCGTAGACCAGTGGACGCTCGTGAGCGCCGGTCGCCAGCACCACGCGCTTGGCGCGAACACGGTGGATGCGCTGACGCACCTGGCCAATCGGAGCGCGGTCGCCGAGGTGATCGGTCAGGCGCTCGTGAATGGTCAGGAAGTTGTGATCGTGGTAACCGTTGACCGTGGCGCGCGGCAACAGCAGCACGTCCGGGGTGTTCTTCAGCTCGGCGATGACGCTGGCGACCCATTCGGTAGCCGGCTTGCCGTCGAGGCTTTCGCGGGAGTCGAGCAGGCTGCCGCCGAACTCTTCCTGCTCATCGGCCAGGATCACACGGGCACCGCTGCGCGCAGCCGCCAGTGCAGCCGCCAGACCCGCAGGGCCAGCGCCGACGATCAGCACGTCGCAGTGCTGGTTCATGTAGTCGTAGGTGTCCGGATCGTTTTCGGTCGGCGAACGGCCAAGACCTGCGGCCTTACGAATGTACTTCTCGTAAGTCATCCAGAACGATTGCGGGTACATGAAGGTTTTGTAGTAGAAGCCCGGTGGCATCAGCTTGCCGCCGACCTTGCCGAGAATCCCCATCATGTCGTTGTTCACGCTCGGCCAGCCGTTGGTGCTGGTGGCAACCAGGCCTTGATACAGCGCTTGTTGCGTGGCGCGTACGTTAGGGATCTGCGTGGCTTCGGTCGCGCCGATCTGCAACACGGCGTTCGGCTCTTCGGCGCCTGCAGCGAAAATGCCGCGCGGACGGGAGTACTTGAAGCTGCGACCGATAATGTCGACGCCGTTGGCCAGCAGTGCAGCGGCCAGCGAGTCGCCTTCAAAGCCTTTGTAGACCTGGCCGTTGAAGGTGAAGCTCAGCACTTTGTTGCGGTCGATCCGTCCGCCATTGGACAGGCGATTGATCTGGCTCATACCTTCTCTCCCAGAGCCGTGGCGGCCGCTTTCGGGCTATCGGTCTTGTCGGTGAACTGTGGCTTGGCGCCGATTTTGTAAGTTTCCAGAATCTCGTAGGTCACGGTGTCACGGGTGGCGTTGAAGTACTGACGGCAACCGGCAACGTGGTCCCACAGTTCGTGGTGCAGACCGCGAGGGTTGTCGCGGAAGAACATGTAGTTGCCCCACTCCTCGTCGGTGCAGCTGTTCGGATCCAGTGGACGCGGGATGTGCGCCTGGCCGGATGCGTGGAATTCCTCTTCGGAGCGCAGCTCGCCGCAGTGAGGACAGAAGATATGCAACATGGGGATTTCTCCTGTTAGTGGGCAACCGCAGCAGCGCCGTGTTCATCGATCAACGCACCGTTGTGGAAACGGTCGATGGAGAAAGGTGCAGCCAATGGGTGCATTTCACCCTTGGCCAGACTCGCGGCAAATACGTTGCCCGAGCCAGGTGTTGCCTTGAAGCCACCGGTGCCCCAACCGCAGTTGAAGAACATGTTCGGTACCGGGGTTTTCGAAATGATCGGGCACGCATCCGGCGTGGTGTCGACGATGCCGCCCCACTGACGGTTCATGCGTACGCGAGACAGTACGGGGAACATCTCGACGATGGCCTGGATGGTGTGTTCGATCACCGGGTACGAACCACGCTGGCCGTAGCCGTTGTAGCCGTCGATACCGGCGCCGATCACCAGGTCGCCCTTGTCGGACTGGCTGATGTAACCGTGTACGGCGTTGGACATGATCACGCTGTCGATAATCGGCTTGATCGGCTCGGACACCAGCGCTTGCAGCGGATGGGATTCGATCGGCAGGCGGAAACCGGCGAGTTTGGCCATGTGCCCGGAGTTACCGGCAGTCACCACTCCGACGCGCTTGGCGCCGATGAAGCCCTTGTTGGTTTCAACACCGATGCACACGCCGTTTTCCTTACGGAAACCGATCACTTCGGTCTGCTGGATCAGGTCCACGCCCAAGGCGTCGGCGGCACGGGCAAAGCCCCACGCCACGGCATCGTGACGGGCCACGCCGCCGCGACGCTGGACGGTTGCGCCCATCACCGGGTAGCGAGTGTTCTTGGAGCAGTCGAGGTACGGAATCTCGTCGGCCACTTGCTTGGCATCGAGCAGCTCGCCGTCAACGCCGTTGAGGCGGTTGGCGCTGACCCGACGCTCGGAATCACGAATGTCTTGCAGGGTGTGGCACAGGTTGTAAACGCCACGCTGGGAGAACATCACGTTGTAGTTCAGGTCCTGGGACAGGCCTTCCCACAGTTTCATCGCGTGTTCGTACAGGTGCGCCGACTCGTCCCACAGGTAGTTGGAGCGAACGATGGTGGTGTTGCGCGCGGTGTTACCGCCGCCCAGCCAGCCTTTCTCGACCACGGCCACGTTGGTGATGCCGTGTTCCTTGGCCAGGTAGTAGGCGGTCGCCAGACCATGCCCGCCACCGCCGACGATGACCACGTCATAGACCTTTTTAGGGGTCGGCGTGCGCCACATCTTCTGCCAGTTTTCGTGATGGCTGAGGGAGTGTTTGAAGAGGCCGAAGCCCGAGTAGCGTTGCATAGTCATTTACTCCAAAACCGCGCTCAGCGATAAACCGGGAAGTCTGCGCACAGGGCCGACACTTGCTGCGCGACATTCGCTTCCACGTCGGCGTCGCCGAGGTTGTCGAGGATGTCGCAGATCCAGCCGGCCAGTTGAACGCACTGGGTCACCTTGAAGCCGCGAGTGGTCACAGCCGGGGTGCCGATACGCAGGCCGGAGGTCACGAACGGTGACTGTGGATCGTTCGGGACAGCGTTCTTGTTCACAGTGATGTGGGCGCGACCGAGTGCTGCATCCGCCTCTTTGCCGGTGAGGCCCTGACGGATCAGGCTGACCAGGAACAGGTGGTTATCGGTGCCGCCGGACACTACATCGTAGCCGCGTTTCATAAACACGCCGGCCATGGCCTGGGCGTTGTCGATCACTTGTTGCTGGTAAGCCTTGAAGCTCGGCTCCAGCGCTTCCTTGAAGCACACCGCTTTACCAGCGATGACGTGCATCAGCGGGCCACCCTGGGCACCCGGGAATACGGCGGCGTTGAGCTTTTTCTCGATTTCTTCGTTGGCCTTGCACAGGATCAGGCCGCCACGTGGACCGCGCAGGGTCTTGTGGGTAGTGGTGGTGACCACATCGGCGTACGGCAGCGGGTTCGGGTACAGACCGGCAGCAACCAGACCGGCAACGTGAGCCATGTCGACGAACAGCAGCGCACCGACCTTATCGGCGATCTGACGGAAACGTGGGAAGTCGAGGGTCTTGGAGTAAGCAGAAAAGCCGGCAACGATCATCTTCGGCTTGCATTCAACCGCCAGACGCTCGACTTCGTCGTAATCGATCAAGCCGGTCTTGGTGTCGATGCCGTACTGAACGGCGTTGTACAGTTTGCCCGAGGACGACACTTTGGCGCCGTGGGTCAGGTGACCACCGTGGGCCAGGCTCATGCCGAGAATGGTATCGCCTGGCTGGATCAGGGCCAGATACACAGCGCTGTTGGCCGAAGAGCCGGAGTGCGGCTGCACGTTGGCGTAGTCGGCGCCGAACAGTTGCTTGGCGCGTTCGATGGCCAGGGCTTCTACTTTGTCGACGTGCTCGCAGCCACCGTAGTAGCGCTTGCCCGGATAACCTTCGGCATATTTGTTGGTCAGGCCGCTGCCTTGCGCTTCCATCACGCGTTTGCTGGTGTAGTTCTCTGACGCGATCAGCTCGATGTGATCTTCCTGGCGTTGCTCCTCGGCATTCATCGCCGCCAGCAGTGCATCGTCGTAACCCTGGATCTGGTCTTGCTTGCTGAACATCGCGTCTCTCCCAGCGGCATCTATGCGCCATTCGTCTCGGTAAGGCACCGGTGTTTCGACAGTGCCCTTTGAATGCGATGGTATGACCGGCGCAGACAGGCCAAATGCCTACGGACGCCACGCAAAGGTGCGTTTACGACATGGCAGGAAATGGCTGACCGGACTCAATCTTCGATTCAGCGAAGATCCCCTGTGGGAACGGGCTTGCCCGCGATGGCGGCGTCACATCCACCATTGATGTCGGCTGACCCACCGCTATCGCGGGCAAGCCCGCTCCCACAAGGGTTAGGCGGCGATATTGCGGACGAGTAACAGCAGTAGAAAATGCAGCGGATAGAGCACATACGCCCAACGACGCATCGGTGGCGGCTTGAGATGCTTGGCATGTCGCAACACGACCAATCCCAGCAATGGCGCAATCAGACAAGCGACAATCCCGAGAGCGGCGGCCGTGTTACCGAACAGGGCGGCCTGATACAACACCTCCCATTGATTAGCCGCCAGACACACCAGCCCGGGCAACAGGCTGAAATACCAGGGCTGCTTGATCACCCATAACATCGCCAACGGCAACAGCACGCCGAACAGACCAAACATCAGGTGCTCGGAAAACAGCGCCGCCAGCAGTAACGCACCTGCCGCAAACAGACGCGCTTGCAGGGTTCGGTCCTGCCAGCCACGTGCCACTAACAAACCAAGCGCCAAGGTAGGCATCACGTTCAACGTGTCGGGATCAGGTATGAACATCCGGTAGGGAATTTCGCTGATAGCACTAAACAGCAGCAACCAACCCAGATAACGCCACTGGCCTTCAGTTGCCTGGCTCCGGGCACGGGACAGATTGGCCGCCATCGCCAGGCAAAACCACGGAAATGCCAACCTGCCCGGCACATACAGGATATCGACGGAATAACCGACATATCGCAGGTGATCGAGCACCATGCACAACAGCGCCATCCACTTGAGAAGATCCAGTGCCCTATCCCTTTGCGTCATGTGCATAATTGCCCGTCGTCTTTGTATTGTTCTGTCAGACGCATCCCGTGTGCTCGCCGGATGATCTTCGGTAAAGTGCGCACCATCATTGACCACGACACGCTTCACCATAAGCGTCTCGATCACGGAAAGCAGGGCCATGACCGATAAGAGCCAACAATTCGCCAGCGACAACTATTCCGGTATCTGCCCTGAAGCCTGGGCTGCCATGGAACAGGCCAACCACGGCCACCAGCGCGCTTACGGCGACGATGAATGGACCGCTCGCGCGTCCGATGATTTCCGCAAATTGTTCGAAACCGACTGCGAAGTGTTCTTCGCCTTCAACGGCACCGCCGCCAACTCCCTGGCCCTGTCGTCGCTGTGCCAGAGTTACCACAGCGTGATCTGCTCGGAAACCGCCCACGTCGAAACCGACGAATGCGGCGCACCGGAATTCTTCTCCAACGGCTCCAAGCTGCTTATCGCCCGCACCGAAAACGGCAAGCTGACCCCGGAATCGATCCGCGAGGTCGCCCTCAAGCGCCAGGACATTCACTACCCCAAACCCCGCGTAGTGACCCTGACCCAGGCCACCGAAGTCGGCAGCGTCTATACCCCGGAAGAAATCCGCGCCATCAGCGCGACCTGCAAAGAACTGGGCCTGAACCTGCACATGGACGGCGCGCGCTTCTCCAACGCCTGCGCCTTCCTCGGTTGTTCGCCAGCGGACCTGACCTGGAAGGCCGGCGTCGACGTGTTGTGCTTCGGCGGCACGAAAAACGGCATGGCGGTGGGTGAGGCGATTCTGTTCTTCAACCACAAACTGGCCGAAGACTTTGACTACCGCTGCAAACAGGCCGGGCAACTGGCCTCGAAGATGCGCTTCCTCTCGGCGCCGTGGGTCGGGATTCTGGAAAACGACGCCTGGCTCAAATACGCCCGCCACGCCAACCATTGCGCGCAACTGCTGGCGGAACTGGTCAGCGACATTCCCGGCGTGGAACTGATGTTCCCGGTGCAGGCCAACGGCGTGTTCCTGCAACTCTCGGAACCGGCCATCGCCGCACTGACCGCCAAGGGCTGGCGCTTCTACACCTTCATCGGCAACGGCGGCGCACGCTTCATGTGCTCCTGGGACACCGAAGAAGAACGCGTGCGCGAATTGGCGGCCGACATCCGGGAAGTGATGTCCCACTAACTCCACACCTGATCGTTCCCACGCTCCGCGTGGGAATGCCTCTTGGGACGCTCCGCGTTCCAGCCTCACCGCTGATGCAATGCCGGATAACGTTGTGACGCAGAGCGTCACGGGCTGCATTCCCACGCAGAGCGTGGGAACGATCATTACGGGCGTGTCGCAATTTCCCACTTGCTTCGCGTCGCTGTCTGCTAGACCCATCACACCAAGGCGCTCACCCTAGCCATTCCCCCTGCAAAGGAATGCACTCATGGGCCGAAGCCGCTACACCATCACCGAACCCGACAAACCCCACTTCCTCACCTGCACCCTAATGGAATGGCTGCCGCTGTTCATCCGCCCCTACATCGTCGACCACCTGCTCAATTGCTGGCGCTATCAACAAACCCATCAAGGTCTAAAGCTGTACGGCTATGTGGTCCTGGAGAACCATCTCCACTTCGTTGCCGAAGCTCCAGACCTCAACAAATGCCTCAGCCAATTCAAGTCCTTTACTGCCCGACAAATCCTCGATGATTTGCAAAGCAAAGGTGCCGAGCGTGCGCTGCAGCGCCTGCGTTTCAGTAAACGAGCGCACAAAAAGGATCGCGTTTATCAGCTTTGGCAGGAAGGCTCACACGCAGAGATGCTGTACAGCGAAACGGTGATGCGACAAAAGCTGGATTACATTCACTACAACCCGGTGAAGCGTGGGTATGTGGACTTGCCGGAGCAATGGCGTTATTCCAGCGCGAGGAACTATGCAGGAATGGAAGGGTTAATCGAGATTCAACGGTGGTATTAAGACCTCCTGATCGTTCCCACGCTCCGCGTGGGAATGCCTCTCGGGACGCTCCGCGTTCCAGCCTCACCGCTGATGCAATGCCGGATAACGTTGTGACGCAGAGCGTCACGGGCTGCATTCCCACGCGGAGCGTGGGAACGATCAGTCGTGGCGTACGCCTTGGTCTACATTAATCCGCTCAGATAACAATAATCAGGAGCGTACGCATGTCATTGAAAGGCAAAACCCTGTTCATTACCGGCGCCAGTCGCGGGATTGGTCGTGAGATTGCGCTGCGGGCCGCGCGGGACGGGGCCAACATTGTGATTGCTGCCAAGAGCGCCGAACCGCATCCGAAATTGCCGGGCACGATTTTCAGCGTGGCCAAGGAAGTCGAAGCAGCCGGTGGCAAGGCGTTGGCCCTGCAAGTGGATGTACGCGATGAAATCGCGGTGCGTGAAGCCCTGGCCAAGGCCAACGAACATTTCGGCGGCATTGATGCGCTGATCAACAACGCCGGCGCGATCAAGCTGACCGGAGTTCAACACATCGAACTCAAGCGTTTCGACCTGATGCACCAGATCAACACCCGCGCCGTGCTGCTGTGCAGCCAGGCCGCCCTGCCCTACTTGAAGAAAAGCCACGGGCACATCCTCAGCATCTCCCCGCCGCTGAACCTGGCCAGCAAATGGTTCGCCCAGTACAGCCCTTATACCGTGACCAAATATGGCATGAGCATGCTGACGCTAGGCATGAGCGAGGAGTTCGAGAACTACGGCATCAGCGTCAATTCGCTGTGGCCGCAAACGATGATTGCGACCGCCGCCATCGAATTCCAGCTGGGTTCACGCGAATCCTTCAAGCATGCGCGGTCGCCGGCAATCATGGCGGATGCGGCGCACGTCATTCTGGACAGCAGCAATCGCAGCATTACCGGGCGGTTGCTGATAGATGAAGAGATTTTGCGGGAACATGGAGTGACGGAGTTTGAGGGGTATCGGTTTGAGCCGGACTCGACGGACACGCTGATGCCAGACCTGTTTGTCGACTGAAAACACCACCTCTGTGGGAGCGGGCTTGCTCGCGAAAGCGGTTATTCATTCAACATATTTGTCGACTGAAATGACGCCTTCGCGAGCAAGCCCGCTCCCACAAGAGGATAGAGGGTGTTGCTTAAAACTCGATGCGCACATCGCCCTTCGGCACGCTGCAGCACGACAGGATGTAACCCTCGGCTTCGTCTTCCTCGGTAATCCCGCCGTTGTGGTCCATTTCGACCTCGCCCCCCAGCTTCAGCACCTTGCATGTGCCACAGATACCCATCCCGCAGGCCTTCGGAATCAGCAGGCCGAGCTTGGCCGCCGCCGCATGCACGGTTTCACCCGGGGCCACGCGAATGCTCTTGCCAGAGGAGATAAATTCGACCTGATGCAGGTCCGCCAAATCGACTTCCGGTGCATCCGCCGCTTGTTCGGCTTGCTCCACCGCATCGGCACGGGCTTCCGGGGGCGTCGCGCCGAAAGATTCCTCGTGATAGCGCTTCATGTCGAAGCCAGCCGCTTCGAGCATGCGCTTGACCGCGTTCATGTACGGCGTCGGGCCGCAGCAGAACACTTCGCGCTCCATGAAGTCCGGCGCCATCAACTCGAGCATCTTATGGTTCAGGTAACCGCGATAACCGGCCCACGGTTCGCCCAGACCATGCTTCTCGCAGATCAGGTGCAGGCTGAAGTTGTCGATCCGCGACGCCATGTGTTCCAGTTCGCGGTGATAAATGATGTCTTTGGGCGAACGGGCGCTGTGGATAAACACCATGTCGACGTTGCCGTTGGTGTCATAGAACCAGCGCGCCATCGACATGACCGGCGTGATGCCGACACCGCCGCTGAGGTACAAAACCTTCGGCGCGGTGAAATCCATGGCGTTGAACAGCCCGACCGGTCCGTGCACGGCCAGCTCCTGGCCTTCATGCAGGGTGTCGTGCAGCCAGTTCGAAACCTTGCCGCCCGGCACGCGCTTGATCGTTACCGAAAAGCTGTACGGCACCGATGGCGAACTGGAAATGGTGTAGGAGCGCATGATCGGCACGCCTTCGATTTCCAGCTCCAGGGTGACAAACTGCCCCGGCTTGAAGAAGAACAGGATCGGTTGGTCGGCCATAAAGCAGAAGGTGCGCACATCCCAGGTTTCCTGGATGACTTTGACGCAACGGACAATGTGGCGGCCATTGGCCCAGGTCTGGGTAGTTACCGGATTCAGGAAGCTGTTGGACATGCTGTTCTCCACCGCCGATGGTCGGCCTTATGTTGGCGATTCTGCGTATAGCGCGAATCACCCATTTACCTATCTGCGACATTCACATACTTATCGCGACCAGCCCCCAACTACCGGGGGTTGCGCGTCGGGAACAGAGTGGGCCATGTCGCTCGTGGATAAGGTTCTGCCCGGCGCCGGCCCCACACTCGCCCCATACCAAGACACAACCTTTACACCTTGCGTAGCAACCCTGATCAGCCACTTTCGCGGCCACGCAGATGGCCTTGAGGAAATACACGATGGACGTCACCACTACCCTGAGCCTGGGCGATCCACTGGAACCCGCACGCAAGGCCACCGCGCAGATGCTGCAAGAGCGCGAGCGTACTTTTTCCCTGCCGCAACCGTTCTACTCTGACGAGCGGCTGTTTGATATCGACATGCAGGAAATCTTCCAGAAAGAGTGGTTGATCGCCGGCATGACCTGCGAGATCCCGACCAAGGGCAACTTCCTGACCCTGGAAGTCGGCAAGAACCCGATCATCGTGATTCGTGGCGCCGACGGCGTGGTGCACGCATTCCACAACGTCTGCCGCCATCGCGGTTCGCGGCTGTGCACCACTGAAAAAGGCAAGGTCGCCAAACTGGTTTGCCACTACCACCAGTGGACATACGAACTGGACGGTCGCCTGCTGTTCGCCGGCACCGAAATGGGCGACGACTTCGACATGAAGCAGTACGGCCTCAAACCGGTCAACGTAAAGACTGCCGGTGGCTACATCTTCATCAGCCTGTCGGAGAACCCACCCGCCATTGATGACTTCCTGTCGACGCTGAGCCATTACATGGAACCGTACGACATGGAAAACACCAAGGTGGCCATCCAGACCACCTTGTTCGAAAAAGCCAACTGGAAACTGGTGCTGGAAAACAACCGCGAGTGCTACCACTGCAACGCGTCGCACCCGGCACTGCTGAAAACCCTGCTTGAATGGGACGACGTCACCGACCCGCGTGCCGATCAGGCCTTCAAGGACCACGTCGCGGCCTCCGCCGCTGCCTGGGAAGCCGAGAAGATTCCATACGCTCACGCCAGCTTCGGCCTGCGTAACCGCATCGTGCGCATGCCGCTGCTAAAGGGCACCGTGTCGATGACCCTGGACGGCAAGCAAGCCTGCAACAAACTGATGGGCCGGATCCAGAACCCTGACCTGGGCTCGATGCGCATCCTGCACCTGCCGCACTCGTGGAACCATTGCATGGGCGACCACATCATCGTCTTTACCGTGTGGCCGATCAGTGCGCAGGAAACCATGGTCACCACCAAGTGGATCGTGCACAAGGACGCGGTCGAAGGCGTGGATTACGATGTAGAACGCATGCGTAAGGTTTGGGATGAAACCAACAACGAGGACCGTCGCCTGGCCGAAGAGAACCAGCGCGGCATCAACTCCACCGCTTACCAGCCAGGGCCTTACTCCAAGACCTATGAATTTGGCGTGGTGAACTTTGTGGACTGGTACAGCGAGCGCCTGCTGAACAACCTCGGTGCTGAGCCTGCGCCGTACCTCAAAGGCGTTCCGGTTCAAGGCTAAAACCTCAACAGCATCGCGGGCAAGCCCGCTCCCACAGGTTTGATGTCGTTCACTAAATAGGTGAACACCATCAGTCCCATGTGGGAGCGAGCCTGCTCGCGATGGCGGCTTCCCTGTCACACCTTCTCTCCTGCAACCCCCCCCTTTCCTGATTTAGAACTGTACGAAATATGATCTATTCCGTTCAGGCCTATACCGCACGTGGCTCCCAGCCTTCCGCAAACAACTTATCCACACCTCCACCCACAGCAATTGGGGACAAGTGTGTTTCCAGCGCAAATTTTTCCCACAGAAACCGAAGAAAATCCGTGACTTATCCAGAAGCAGGGTTTTCAACAGCCATTGGTTGTTTTTTGATCTAAAGCTTGAAAGGCACGTTATACGTGGCTTGTAGAGGATGGCGAACACCTTATCCACAGAAGCGCCAACAGACTTTGGGGGCAACTTCACCATTGCTGTGGAAAACCGTTGAAACCCGCGATAAATCGGGGTTTGCGTGGTGTTTACCGGTGCAAACCGATGATTTGATCGTTTTTTAATCAGAACCCTGACAGGCCCGGTTTGTAAGGCCTGTAGCGGTTAGCGAACATCTTATCCACAGAAGCGCCAACAGACTTTGGGGGCAACTATGCTTGCGCGAACACACTTATCCTCAGGAAAAAACCAGTAAAAACCGTAAGTTAGCCTGGTTATTTTTTGTACGAAGGCTTGCACGCCCCTATTTACCTGGGGTGCAGCAAGGGGCAAACATGTTATCCACAGAAGCGCTAACAGGGATTGTGGGTAAGCGCGATCAGATCCTGTTGAAACATGACCGACCCGCGTCGAGATCCAGATTCAACTCATAGTCATCGAATGCGCGCCACCCGAACAAAATCGACGGTACGTACTTGCCGCGCAGCATGGACGGCGGAATCGTGAAGTCCGGGTAGAATTTGTAAGTGATCAGCCGGGTGTGCCCTGACAGGCTCAATTCGCCCCTGTAGGTTTGATAGAGCGGGTTATTGACGACGCTGATGGGCTTGTTGCCCGGAGCGGCCGACGTCAGGTAATCAACGTTGCCAGTGTCAATAATTGCCAATGTGGCCTTGCGGTCCAGGCGTGCCGCGATGGTCAGCCACTGGTTGATATCCATACGCTCATACGTAATGTTCGAGTCACAGCGTTCTGGCGGCTCGGCATTGAGCACCAAGGTCTTTTTCGTGACTTTCAGGCGCCCCAGCTTACCGATCAAATCGAGCCCTAATAAGTTGTCCCGGTCGCTGACGAACACCAGCACATTCCTGAACTCGCTTCCGCCGATCTTCAGGGACTTGAAGATCCCAAGCTTGGCAGACAGGCCATGCTCTCCGTAAAAGGTGCTGTAGCCATAATGGGAGTCGCCCAACAAGGTGATCCCCATCCGCTTCGCGGTGTCGATATTGACGCGGGTTTGCGGCGCTCCCGTGTCCACAATGAAGCGTGACGAGGCGCCATTGGCCGCGCTGACATCAATGTAGGGAAACACCTCATCGGTCACATCACCGTCACGGGGATAAGGATGAATCGCCAGCTCTTCGCGATGCCTGGACCTGGTCACCGAAAAATCACCGACCGAGCGCAGCGCCGCGATGGACTCGTTACCAAACATGGAAAACAGGGCATTGAGCTCGGGATCTTTAGCGATGGTCTGGGCGTGACGTCGCTTGATCGCCAGGTAGTAGTCGGGAATCTGGTTTGCCGCTTTCGCCTCGAACATGCGGGCGAAAACCGACACTGAGCAATCGAGGTTTTTTCCAGCATCCGACACGTCGTCGCATTGCTGCCTCATTTGCGCCAGCGAAGCTTTTTTTCCCTGCTCAGACGCCAGCCAGGTGTAGAAATCTACCGATGCCTTGCCGGCCTGCGCCATCGAACAAGGCGCTGCGCACAGGCAAAACGCAAACAGCAGCAGAGACGACGTTAGGGAGATGCCGCCGATCCGACCTGTCTGACGCCGACCGACCGCTGCCATCGTCAACCCATTCTTGAAAACGAGTTTTATGAATTAGCGCTGCTGCGAACCCGGGCAGCTCATAGTGAAATGTAGCTCACTACGGCCGATACATCAGATAGGCCTCACCCGTGACCCGAATCATCGGATGCGGTGTGATCTGGCAGGTATCAACGACACGAAAGCCATGCCGCTCGTAAAAGCGTCGGGCGCCGGTGTTTGCGGCGTAGTCGATCAGGCTCAAGCCATTGAGCCCCAACTGGTTGGCGCGGTCGTAAGCGTAAGCGAGGAATTGCTTGCCCAGGCCCTGATTGCGCCACTCTTCATGCAGCGCCAGGCTGGAAATGTAGAGGGTGTCGGGAATCTCCATCGTGGCGTAGGGCGCCAGGACCGGATCGGTCACGGGAGCCGCCATCGGATCGTGACGCATGATGTAGCTGTGCATCATGCCGATGACCTGCCCGTTGGCTTCGGCAATCAGGCAGTTCTGATAAGAAAAGTCCACGTCGTCACGGGCATAACGCAGAGCACCGACGTCAAGCAGATCCTGGCCCGGCTCTGCTATCTGGCTCCAGATGTAATCCGCAGCGCCTTCTGATGAAATCTGGAACAAACGCGCAATCTCGCGCGCATCGCTGCGCCGCGCCGAACGAAACTCAACTGCCATTTTCCTGCCCCCAACAAGACCGCTAGCGAACCACGCCTTCTTCGATCAGCAACTTGAGAATCGCCTCGGCCCCCGCCTCGGCACTCAACCCTTTGAGCACTTGACCGCCGCCGCCACTGGCCTTGGCCGTTGCCGCTTTCATCCGGTCCGCGCCGCTCTTGGCCTTGATCACCTTCAAGCGCTTTGGCCGTGGCTTGGCCGGTTGCAGCGTTGCGACCGCGAGCAGTTCATCGTCGATGACTTCCACTTCGTCCGCCTGCAACACACCACGCCGGGCCGGCCCATAGGCGCTCTGCCGAGGCTTCGGCGCGGCGTTATCCACAGTGGCCAGAAACGGCAGGCGCACTTTCAAGCGACGGCGCTGACCACGGGGCAAGGCTTGCAGCACCAGGGCCGAACTGCCGTCGATGGATTCCACTTGCGCCAACCCCACCACCAACGGCCAGCCGAGGCTTTCCGCGAGCAGGAACGGCAGCATGCCCGAGCCTTCACCGGTTTCCGCCTGACTGCCGGTCAGCACCACCTGCGCCCCGGCGTCGCGTAAATACGCGGTCAAGGCCGGCAATGCATCGGCGCCAGCAGGTTGTTCAAGCACATGCAACTGCTCCAGTCCCATGCCCAGGTACGCACGCAATGCAGGCTCGGCAACGTCGCCGGCATGCAGCACTTGCAAGTTATCCCCAGCCAGTTGCAGACCCAGTTCCACGGCGCGGGCGTCCTGCTCGGCGCGGCGCGGCCGGCCGGAGGTCGGGTGGGCGCCGATGGACACCAGGCTGATGATTTTCGTGCTCATAACCCTTTCCTTTCCTTAAGCCGCATCGCGCTTGGCTTCGTTGCGGTAAGCCTCTACCGCCGCGATCAAGGCTTGAAGAATCTCGGCACTTTCGCCGATCACCGACAGGTCGGCCCGTTTGATCATGTCGCAGCCAGGGTCGAGGTTGATCGCCACCACCTTGTCGCAGGCACCGATGCCTTGCAGGTGCTGGATCGCCCCGGAAATCCCCACCGCCACGTAGACCCGCGCGGTCACCCAGGTGCCCGACGCGCCGACCTGACGGTCTCGCGCCATGAAGCCATCGTCCACCGCCACGCGGGAGGCGCCTTCGGTGGCGCCCAAGGCTTGGGCAGTCCTGTGGAAAAGTCCCCAGTCCTTGACCCCGTTGCCGCCGGAGAAGATGAACTCGGCTTCGGCCATCGGAATCGCCGCCGGATCCACCGCCACCGCGCCCAGATCTTCGATGCGCGACAGGCTGCGTGCGACGGCTGTGGATAACTCCACCGGCAACGCTTCATGACGGGTTTCACTGACCGGTTCGGCGCATTCGGCAGCCGCCAGAATCAAGCGTGCCACCGGGCGCGCAAGGTCCTGCAAGCCAGCACCGGCGCGGCCGATGCATTCCTGATCCTTGACCTGCCAGACCCGCGTGGCCGGGCGCTCGCCCAGTGCCGCGGCAAAGCGTCGGCCCAACTCACCACCACCGCTGCGGCTGTCCGGCAGCAACCAGTGACGCGGACTGAACTGGTTATCCACAGCCCGCAGACCCTGGACCCGTTGTTCCGGTGCATAACCGCTGAATTCGTCACCTTCCAGTACCAGCAAGCGATCGACGCCAGCCGTGGCAAAAGCACTTTCTTTGTGTTCACCGAAGACCACGGCCAACACCGCGCCGTCCTTGCCGGCCAGTTGATGCGCCAGGCCGAGCAAGTCGCGGTCGTGGCTGCTCAAGCGACCACCGACCATGTCCGGCACCACGCTGATGTAGAACGCGGGCGCAGACACTTGATGCAGCGGCAGTTGCACCTCAACGGCGGCCGAGCGTTTGGTCGCCCCGCCCTGTTGTGCGCCACTGCGGTCGATGCGCTTGATGCCATTGGGGCCGATAAACCCGATGCCATGCAGATTTTTACGGATGACTCCGTTAGGGCCCATCCAGCTGTGTTGCGCCGGTTGCATGGCCGCGTGCAGCGGGTGCAGACGGTTGCGGGCGATCCATTCAGCGCGAGGATCGCGGCGGATAATGTCGCTCATCAATGCACCTCCGCAGGTTCACGTTTGGCCGGTGCCGAAGGCTTTCCCGGCGCTGCGTCTTCGAGCAGCGCATCGGCGACCAGTTCAGCAATGTCCTTGATCAGCGGTCGCGGTTCGACCACACCTTCAAGCATTGCGGTGCACTGTGGGCAACCCACGGCCACCAGCTCAGCGCCCGTCTCGCGGATGTCTTCCATGCGCATGTCGGGGATCCGTTGCTTGCCCGGGATGTCAGTGATCGGCGCACCGCCGCCACCGCCGCAGCAGCGCGAACGGAAACCGGAGCGTTGCATCTCTTTGACTTCAATCCCGAGGGCGCGCAGCACTTCACGCGGCGCCTCGTATTCACCGTTGTAGCGGCCGAGGTAGCACGGGTCGTGATAGGTGACGCTGCTGCTTTTGTGCTGGCCGAGGTTCAGGGCGCCAGCGCCGATGATTTCGGCCATGTAGGTGCTGTGGTGCTGCACGAGGTAGTTGCCATCGAAGGCGCCGTACTCGTTTTTCAGCACGTGGAAGCTGTGCGGGTCGCAGGTGACGATGCGGTTGAAGTTGTACTTGGCCAGGGTCTGGATGTTGCGCTTGGCCAGCAACTGGAAGGTCGCTTCGTCGCCCAGACGTCGGGCTACGTCACCGCTGTCGCGTTCTTCAAGACCGAGCACCGCGAAGTCGACCTTGGCCGCTTTCAGCACTTTGACGAAGGCACGCAGGGTGCGCTGGTTGCGCATGTCGAACGCACCGTCGCCGACCCAGAACAGCACGTCGACGGATTTCTTCTCGCTCATCAGATTGAGGTTCAGGTCCGCCGCCCAGTTCATCCGCCCGCCCGGAGCGAAACCGCCCGGGTTGTCGGTGGCGATCAGGTTTTCCAGGACTTCGGCACCCTTGTTCGGGGTCGCGCCTTTTTCCAGGGTCAGATGGCGGCGCATGTCGACGATGGCATCGACGTGCTCGATCATCATCGGGCATTCCTCGACGCAAGCGCGGCAGGTGGTGCAGGACCACAGGGTTTCAGCGTCCACCAGGCCGTTGACGATCGGTTGATGCGGATTGCCGGCGTGCTCGCCAATCGCTTTAC
Organism: Pseudomonas sp. DR48; assembly: GCF_019823085.1. NCBI lineage: Bacteria > Pseudomonadati > Pseudomonadota > Gammaproteobacteria > Pseudomonadales > Pseudomonadaceae > Pseudomonas > Pseudomonas sp. DR48. The sequence goes on from NZ_CP081946.1 coordinate 1,372,498, forward strand.
CAGGATACGGACTGCCAGCGAACTTGGCGTCGGTGCCACCGGCCAGGCCGACGACCATGTCCTGAATCAGTTTTTTCGGGTTCAGCGGCTGGCCGGCGGCGAACGCCGGGCACGCGGCTTCACACTTGCCGCACTGTACGCAGGCGTCGAAGCCGAGCAGTTGGTTCCAGGTGAAATCCTTGGGTTTTTCCACACCCAGCGGCGCGTTCGGATCGTTGAGGTCCAGCGGTCTCAAACCGGTGGAGCGGCCGCCGCCAAAGCGTTCAGCGCGACGGTGCCAAGCCAGGTGCAGCGCGCCGGCGAAGGCGTGCTTCATCGGCCCGCCCCAGGTCATGCCGAAGAACAGTTCACTAACGCCCCACAGCACACCGACACCGAGGATCGCAGCGAGCACCCAGCCACCGAAGTTTTCCGGGAGGATGCCAGCAACCGGCAGCGTCAACAGGAAGAAGCTCGCCGAGAACGCCAGCAGGCTTTTCGGCAGGCGCATCCACGGGCCTTTGGACAGGCGGGCCGGCGGGTTGCGTCGACGCAGGTAGACGAAGATCGCACCGACGAACATCACGGCCGTCATCAGCAACAGGGCATAACCGAGGATGCGGTTATGCAGGCCAAAACCGTGCACCAGAAGCGCCAGCACGATGGATGCCACCGCACCACCAGCCGTGGCGACGTGGGTGTTGGCGATGTATTTGTCCCGCGCGACGACATGGTGCAAGTCGACCATGTAGCGCTTGGGCATGGCGAACAGGCCGCCGATCAGGTCGACTTTCGAAGCCCGGCCTCGGCGCCACATAGCCACCCGCCGCAACGCGCCCAGAACCGCAAGGCCCAGGGCAGCGAACAACAGGATTGGAAGAAGGGTGTTCAACATGGTGGAGCTCCCAAAGACCGCAGGGTCAATGATCGTTCCCACGCTCTGCGTGGGAATGCAGCCCGGGACGCTCTGCGTCCCAAGAGCGGACGCAGAGCGACCATTGAGGCATTCCCACGCAGAGCGTGGGAACGATCAGTTCGTGGCTTAGAAATCCTTGCACAACCGCAGCGCGTCATAGATCGCCGCGTGAGTGTTGCGCTGCGCCACGCAGTCGCCGATGCGGAACAGCAAGTAGCCGTCGCCCGCCTGGCTCAGCGAAGGTTGTGGCTTGATCGCGAACAGGGCTTCGATGTCCATCTGGCCTTTGTTGCGCGAGCCTTCCTTCAGCGCGTAGTAGATTTCTTCGTCCGGGCGCACGCCGTTTTCGACGACAACCTGGTCCACCACCCGCTCCTCTTTGGCGCCGGTGTATTCGTTTTCCAGCACCGCTACCAGCTTGTCGCCTTCGCGGTAGACCTTCTCCAGCATCATGTCCCCGGTCATGATCACTTCTTTGGGGTACATGCTGCGGTAGTAAGTCGGGAACGAGGTGCCGCCAATCGCTACGCCCGGCTTGATGTCGTCAGTGACGATCTCGACCTGGCTGCCCTTGTCGGCGAGGAAGTCGGCAGTCGACATCCCGGTGAACTCGCAAATGGTGTCGTAGACCAGCACGTTCTTGCCCGGTGCAACCTTGCCATCGAGGATGTCCCAGCTGCTGACCACCAGGCCTTCGGCCGCGCCCCAATGCTCGTTCTGCTCCAGGAATGGATGACCGCCAACGGCGAGCACCACCACGTCAGGACGCAGGTCGAGAATGGTCGCCGCATCGGCGGCTACGCCCAGGCGCAGGTCGACTTTCAAACGCGCCAACTCCAGCTGGAACCAGCGAGTGATGCCGGCGATCTGGTCCCGTTGCGGGGCTTTCGAGGCAGTGGTGATCTGCCCGCCGATGAATTCTTTCTTCTCGAACAGGGTCACGTCGTGGCCACGTTCAGCGGAGACGCGCGCCGCTTCCATACCGGCAGGACCGGCACCGACCACCACAACCTTGCGCTTCACACCGGTCGACTTCTCGATGATGTGCGGCACGCCCATGTATTCACGGGAGGTCGCGGCGTTCTGGATGCACAGCACGTCCAGGCCCTGGTATTGACGGTCGATGCAGTAGTTGGCGCCGACACATTGCTTGATCTGGTCGACCTGACCCATCTTGATCTTGGCGATCAGGTGCGGGTCGGCGATGTGAGCACGAGTCATGCCGACCATGTCCACGTAACCGCCTTCCAGAATACGGGTCGCCTGGTTCGGGTCCTTGATGTTCTGCGCGTGCAGCACCGGAGCCTTCACCACTTCCTTGATACCGGCCGCCAAGTGCAGGAACGGCTCCGGCGGATAACTCATGTTCGGAATAACGTTGGCCAGGGTGTTGTGGGTGTCGCAACCCGAACCCACCACGCCGATGAAGTCGATCATGCCGGTGTCGTCGTAATACTTGGCGATCTGCTTCATGTCTTCGTGGGACAAGCCGTCCGGGTGGAACTCGTCACCACACAGACGGATGCCGACACAGAAATCCGGACCGACTTCCTTGCGAACAGCCTTCAGGACTTCCAGGCCAAAACGCATGCGGTTCTCGAAGCTGCCGCCCCATTCGTCGGTACGCTTGTTGACTCGCGGGCTCCAGAACTGGTCGATCATGTGCTGGTGCACAGCAGACAGTTCGACGCCGTCCAGGCCACCGGCCTTGGCCCGCGCCGCAGCGCTGGCGTAGTTGCCGATCACCCGCCAGATTTCTTCCGGCTCGATGGTTTTGCAGGTCGCACGGTGCACCGGTTCACGGATGCCCGACGGCGACAGCAGGGTTGGCCAATGCTCGCCATCCCAACGCGAGCGTCGGCCCATGTGGGTAATCTGGATCATGATCTTGGCGCCATGCTTGTGCATGGCATCGGCCAGGTTCTGGAAGTGCGGGATGATCCGGTCGTCGGCCAGGTTGACCGACTTCCACCAGCCTTGCGGGCTGTCGATGGCCACACTGGAAGAACCGCCGCAAATCGCCAGGCCGATCCCGCCCTTGGCTTTCTCTTCGTAATACTTGACGTACCGGTCGGTGGTCATGCCGCCGTCGGTGGCATAAACCTCGGCGTGCGCGGTGCTGAGCACGCGGTTGCGGATGGTCAGTTTGCCGATCTGGATCGGCTGGAACATTGCTTCGAAAGCCATGGCGGGTTCCTCGACTTACAACGGCTTGACGGTGAACAGGCCGTCGTCGTGGCCTTCTTCGGAGCCACCGTAAACCTGTTCGGCAACGGTGCGGATCTTGCTGCCGCGGGCCTGCAGGATCTGGTCCATGGCACCGGCAAACCAGCCAGTGAACATGTAGTCGACCTTGCGTCCGACCTTGCCGTACACGTAGACAAATGCCGAGTGTTCGAGCTTGACGCTGGCGGTGCCTTTGTCGAGGTCGATGTCCTGGATTTTGAACAGGCCCCAACCGCGTTGCGACAGGCGCTTCATGTAGTGCTCGAACACCGCGACGCCTTCCAGGCCGTGGCATTCAGCTTCTTTTTCACACCAGTGCCAGGCGGACTTGTAGCCGGCCTTGTAAAGGATTTCGGCGTAGGCGTCGGCGCCCAGCACTTCCTCGATGCCCATGTGGTTGTTGACGAAGAAGTGACGCGGTACGTACAGCATTGGCAGGGCGTCGGAGGTCCAGACACCGGTTTCGCTGTCGACTTCGATTGGCAATTGCGGGGCGATCTTGGCCATGGAAACTTAACTCCAGAAAAATTTTGGTGTTGCCCCCGGCGCGGACGGCCGGGGGAAAGGATTCAGAGGGGGGGCGGTGGCTTATTCGCCCCAGACATCTTTCAAGACGTTGACCCAGTTCTCGCCCATGATCTTGCGGACCACGCGCTCGGAATGGCCGCGCTTGAGCAGGGTTTCGGTCAGGTTCGGGAACTCGCCGACGGTGCGGATGCCCAGCGGGTTGATGATCTTGCCGAAACTGGTCAGACGGCGGGCGTAGCCCTTGTCATGGGTCAGGTATTCGAAGAAGTCCTGGCCATGGCCCTGGGTGAAGTCGGTGCCGATGCCGATGGCGTCTTCGCCGACGATGTTCATGGTGTATTCGATCGCTTCGGCGTAGTCGTCGATGGTCGAATCGATGCCTTTGGCCAGGAACGGCGCAAACATGGTCACACCGACGAAACCGCCGTGGTCGGCGATGAACTTCAGTTCTTCATCGGATTTGTTGCGCGGGTGGATTTTCAGACCCGACGGCAGGCAATGGGAGTAGCAGACCGGCTTCTTGGATTCGAGGATGACTTCTTCGGAGGTTTTCGAACCGACGTGGGACAGGTCGCACATGACGCCAACGCGGTTCATCTCGGCAACGATCTCACGACCGAAGCCCGACAGGCCGCCATCGCGCTCGTAGCAGCCGGTGCCGACCAGGTTCTGGGTGTTGTAGCACATCTGCACGATGCCGACGCCCAGCTGCTTGAACACCTCGACATAGCCGATCTGGTCTTCGAAGGCGTGAGCATTCTGGAAGCCGAACAGGATGCCGGTCTTGCCCTGCTCTTTGGCCTTGCGAATATCGGCGGTGGTGCGCACCGGAATCACCAGGTCGCTGTTCTCGCGGATCAGCTTCTGGCTGGCGGCGATGTTGTTGACGGTGGCCTGGAAGCCCTCCCACACCGACACGGTGCAGTTGGCAGCAGTCAGACCGCCCTTGCGCATGTCTTCAAACAGCTCGCGGTTCCACTTGGCAATAATCAGCCCGTCGATAACGATGCTGTCGGCGTGCAATTCGGCTGGGCTCATCAGGCTGTCCCCTATTAGCGATTCATGCGCCGAATCGTGTGCCGGCGCTTTGGGGCCAGCATATGCCTGAGGGACGGGGCAGCCGGGTGCAAAAACGACAGGGGGTTTGCCGAAAGCGTCAATCCGCGACAAAGGGTCGTCGCCGGGCATGATCACGCACCTGTTCAAGGGCCTGCGCATGGGCCAGAATTCGCCGCATCACTGAATATGCATTGGAAAAAGGGGCGGCGGCGCAATGAAATCAATCTTCCTGGCTTTGGCACTGATAGCGACCGGCGTACAGGCGGCTGAAGAGTCCGACATTAACCCGTGCGATGCGGTCGAAAACGACGTCCAGACCCTGGAATGCTCGGCCTACAGCAGAACCACCGCGGAAGATCTGCTGAAAGACAACTACAAAAGCCTGAACGAACGCATGCAAACGACCTACAGCAAGAACCCGGCGCAACTGGCCGACATCACCGCCAAGCTCAAGACCGCACAACAGCAATGGATCAAGACCCGGGACGCAGACTGCGCAGTTGAAGCGTTCCCGGCGACCAGCGGTAGCAAGGCATTTACCATCGCGCAAAATGATTGCGTGGCGCGGATGAGTGATGAGCGGTCGGAATTTTTGGAGTCGATTGGGCAGGAGTGATCCTGAATTTCCGTCGGAAGCTGGCACCGTCGCCGGCTTTCGATACTCAAGAATGATGCTTCCTACAAACATCGCCAATTTGGCCAACAGCACTCCCAGCACCACGAAGCAGACCCTGTTCCCCGGGCAACATCCCGACATGCTTCGTTAATTGGCCGATTGAGAATTATAAGTAAAGATTGGAAATCTTATAAAAGACTTATATTCTCCTATGAACAGCATTCACTGGACTCGAAAGGCCGTTAAGCAGCTTCTGAAATTGCATTCCGCTCACCAGATCCAGGTTCGTGATGCCGTCACGGTGCTGACTGACATGCCTGATATAGGCAATGTGAAAGCACTGGTCGGTCATGACTATGCCTATCGACTTCGAGTGGGTAACTATCGAGTCATGTTCGACTGGGAAGGCGCAATCAAAGTGGTCAGTATTCAAGAGGTCAAAAAACGCGATGAACGCACCTACTGACGTTCAAATCATCAATGACGCAGAGGGGAATCCTGCGTTTGTGGTCATTCCCTACGCGCAATATGTGGCGCAGAAGATTGAGCCCGATCTGATTCCCCATGAAGTGGTCAGCCGCATCGTCGATGGCGCGACGCCGATTCGCGCCTGGCGTGAACACCTGAACCTTACACAGGACGAAGTTGCCAAACGCATGGGTATTTCCCAACCGGCCTTCGCCCAGCAAGAGACGGTTGCGAAGCCGCGCAAGGCCACCCGCGAGAAGATTGCCGTGGCGCTTGGCATTACGGCCAATCAACTTGAGCTGTAGGCTGCAAACCACCATTTGTGAAAGGGATTGAAATGAAAATCTGCGGCATCGAAATCAAAGGCAGCGAAGCGATCATCGCCGTGGCCTCCCTCGACGGTCAGGCACTGAGCCACGTCGCCTTGGCTACCAAGAAAATCGCCCTCGACGATGATGATGAAGCCGCCAACGTCAAAGTCTTTGCCGCTCAGGTGGCGTCGTTTGTACGTGAGAATTCCATTGATCGGATTGCGATCAAGAAGCGCAGCAAGAAAGGCGAGTTCGCCGGTGGGCCGACCACGTTCAAGATCGAGGGCATTTTCCAGTTGCTGGAGAGTTGCGAGGTGACGCTGCTGTCGCCGCAGACGATCAATGCGCAGGCAAAAAAACACAATTTCGAACTGCCGGCGACGCTGAACAAGTATCAGCATGAAGCTTACAAGGCCGCGTGTTCGGCCTTAATGAAGAAGTAAGATAAACGCAAATCAAATGTGGGAGCGGGCTTGCTCGCGAAGACGGTGTACCAGCCAACATCAATGTTGGATGACGGACTGCTTTCGCGAGCAAGCCCGCTCCCACATTTCGTTTTGCGCTTGGCTCAAACCAGCTCTCGCCCATCCCCCAACCGTCGGCGATCCTCCCGCGGGCACCGTTCAAACTTCGCCCGATAACTGCGGGTGAAATACGACGGCGATTCAAACCCGCAGGCAATACTCACCTCCAGCACGCTCATGTCGGTCTGGCGCAGCAACTGCCGCGCCTTCTCCAGCCTCAACCGCAGGTAGAAATTGCTCGGCGTGTCGTTCAAGTGCAGCCGAAACAGGCGCTCCAGTTGCCGGCGCGTCACCTTGATCGATTCGGCCAGCTCAAGCGTGCTCAGCGGCGGTTCGCTGTGCTGTTCCATCTCGCCAATCACATGCACCAGCTTCTTGTTGCTGATGCCATAGCGCGTGGCGACTTCCATGCGCTGGTGGTCTTTGCGCGGGCGGATGCGCCCGAGTACGAATTGTTCGCTGACCTGGATCGCCAGTTGCGGGCCATGGGCCTGGGCGATGAGGTCAAGCATCAGGTCGATGGACGCGGTGCCGCCCGCCGAGGTGATGCGCCGGCGATCGATCTCGAACAGCTCCTGGGTGACGCTGAGCTGTGGATAGGATTCCTTGAAGGCGTCGATGGCTTCCCAGTGCAGGGTCAGGCGATGGCCGTCGAGCAGCCCTGCTTCGGCGAGGATGAAACTGCCGGTGTCGATGGCGCCAAGCGTCACGCCTTCGTTGTCCAGCCGACGCAACCAGTGCTCCAGCGCCGGGGTGGCGAACTTCAAGGGTTCGAAACCGGCGACCACCAAGAGCGTCGCACCTTTCTTTAGCGGTTCCAGCGCCGCGTCGGCGTTGACCGACATGCCGTTGCTGGCCAGCACCGCCCCGCCGTCCGCGCTCAATACATGCCAGCGATACAGCTCGCCGCGAAAGCGATTGGCGACCCGCAGCGGCTCGATGGCCGAGATAAATCCAATCGCCGAGAAACCCGGCATCAACAAGAAGTAGAAATCCTGGGACATGGAGCGCACTCGATAGGCGGGTAATGTCAGGGCGGGTAGCGTGTTGACGTTGATACGCCACTTGCAAGCGGCAATCAAGAGCACAGGTCGCTGCAGTGCAAGAGCTGGTCGCCGCAGTGCGCTTTCACGGGGGCGTAGCTGCGTAACTTGGCATCACCGGCGCACGAAGATGCCGGGACCCACAATAACGACTGCCGAGGAAACCTGAGATGAAACGACTGATCAGCAGCTGTGTTCTTGCACTCAGCGGTACCGCTTTCCTGAGCGCCAGTGTCATGGCGGCCGAACCTGCTTCATGCCAGAACGTACGCATGGGCGTCGTGAACTGGACCGATGTGATCGCCACCAGCGCCATGACCCAGGTACTGCTCGACGGCCTCGGCTACAACACCAAACAAACCAGCGCCTCCCAGCAAATCATCTTCGCCGGGATCCGCGACCAGCGCCTGGATCTGTTCCTGGGCTACTGGAACCCGCTGATGACCCAGACCATCTCCCCGTTCGTCGATGGCAAGCAGGTCAAAGTGCTTGAAGCACCTAGCCTCAAAGACGCCCGCGCGACCCTCGCCGTACCGACTTACCTTGCCGACAAGGGCCTGAAAACCTTCGCCGACATCGCCAAGTTCGAGAAAGAACTGGGCGGCAAGATCTACGGTATCGAGCCAGGTTCGGGCGCCAACACCCAGATCAAGGAAATGATCGCCAAGAACCAGTTCGGCCTCGGCAAGTTCCAACTCGTCGAATCCAGTGAAGCCGGGATGCTGTCGGCGGTCACCCGCGCCACCAAACGCAATGAAGCCATTGTGTTCTTCGGCTGGGCGCCGCACCCGATGAACGTCAACGTGAAGATGACCTACCTCACCGGCAGCGAAGATGCCCTGGGCCCGAACGAAGGCATGGCCACCGTCTGGACCGTCACCTCGCCGAACTACGCGCAGCAATGCCCGAACATCGGCAAGTTGCTGAGCAACCTGACGTACACCGCCGAAGACGAGAGCCGGATGATGCAGCCATTGCTGGATCACAAGGACGCCTTCGAATCGGCCAAGCAATGGCTCAAGGATCATCCGCAAGACAAGCAACGCTGGCTGGAAGGTGTGACCACCTTCGATGGCAAACCAGCGGCTGAAAACCTGCAACTGACCAGCAAATAAACCGAACCGAACCACCGATTCGCAGCCCGACCGGGCTGCGAACGGGACCACCACGCCTGCAAGGAACCATCAAATGAACCACGACGTCATCATCACCTGCGCACTCACCGGTGCTGGCGACACGACCAGCAAGAGCCCACACGTGCCGGTCACTCCGAAACAAATCGCCGCTGCCGCCGTTGAAGCGGCCAAGGCCGGCGCCACGGTGGTCCACTGCCACGTACGCAACCCCGAAACCGGCAAATTCAGCCGTGACGTGGCGCTGTACCGTGAAGTGATGGAGCGTATCCGCGAGGCGGACGTCGACATCATCGTCAATCTCACCGCCGGCATGGGCGGCGACTTGGAAATCGGCGCTGGCGAGAACCCGATGGAGTTCGGCCCGAACACCGATCTGGTCGGCCCGCTGACCCGTCTGGCGCACGTCGAAGAATTGCTGCCGGAAATCTGCACCCTGGACTGCGGCACCCTGAACTTCGGCGACGGCGACACCATCTACGTGTCCACCCCTGCCCAGCTGCGTGCTGGCGCCAAACGCATTCAAGAGCTGGGCGTGAAAGCCGAGCTGGAAATTTTCGACACCGGTCACCTGTGGTTCGCCAAACAGTTGATCAAGGAAGGCCTGCTCGACGACCCGCTGTTCCAGCTCTGCCTGGGCATCCCGTGGGGCGCGCCGGCCGACACCACCACCATGAAAGCCATGGTCGACAACCTGCCCGCCAACGCGGTGTGGGCCGGCTTCGGCATTGGCCGCATGCAGATGCCGATGGCGGCGCAAGCGGTGCTGCTCGGTGGCAACGTGCGAGTCGGGCTGGAAGACAACATCTGGCTGGACAAGGGCGTACTGGCGACCAATGGCCAACTGGTCGAACGCGCCTCGGAAATCCTCAGCCGTCTCGGCGCCCGTGTTCTGACACCGGCTGAAGGCCGGGCAAAAATGGGCCTGACCAAGCGCGGCTAACTGCTGACAACTCTTTCCAACTGTGGGAGCGGGCTTGCTCGCGAAGAGGCCGTTACATCCGACATCTCTGTCGACTGACACTCCGCTTTCGCGAGCAAGCTCGCTCCCACATTGGATCACCGAATTTTTTAGGACGTCGCCATGACCTTCATCACCGAAATCAAAACCTTCGCCGCCTTGGGCAGCGGTGTCATCGGCAGCGGCTGGGTATCCCGTGCCCTCGCCCACGGCCTCGACGTAGTGGCTTGGGACCCGGCGCCCGGTGCCGAAGCCGCACTGCGCAAACGCGTCGCCAATGCGTGGGGCGCGCTGGAGAAACAAGGCCTGGCACCCGGCGCCTCGCAGGATCGTCTGCGCTTTGTCGCGACCATCGAAGAGTGTGTTCGCGATGCGGATTTCATTCAGGAAAGCGCCCCCGAGCGTCTGGACCTGAAACTGGAACTGCACAGCAAAATCAGCGCGGCGGCCAAGCCCAATGCCCTGATCGGTTCGAGTACTTCGGGCCTGTTGCCGAGCGAGTTTTACGAGAGCTCCACGCACCCGGAACGCTGCGTGGTCGGTCACCCGTTCAACCCGGTTTACCTGCTGCCGCTGGTGGAAGTGGTCGGCGGTAAAAACACTGCGCCGGAAGCCGTTCAAGCGGCGATGAAAGTCTATGAATCCTTAGGTATGCGCCCGCTGCATGTACGCAAGGAAGTGCCCGGCTTTATCGCCGACCGCTTGCTCGAAGCGCTCTGGCGCGAGGCGCTGCACCTGGTCAACGACGGTGTCGCGACCACCGGTGAAATCGACGACGCGATCCGCTTTGGCGCGGGCCTGCGCTGGTCGTTCATGGGCACCTTCCTGACCTACACCCTGGCCGGTGGCGATGCAGGCATGCGGCACTTCATGGCGCAATTCGGTCCGGCATTGCAGTTGCCATGGACGTATCTGCCCGCACCGGAACTGACCGACAAGTTGATTGATGACGTGGTCGACGGCACCAGCGATCAGTTAGGCAAACACAGCATTTCGGCGCTGGAGCGCTATCGTGATGATTGCTTGCTGGCGGTGCTCGAAGCGGTGAAGACCACCAAAGAGAAGCACGGGATGGCGTTTAGCGAGTGACGCGTCAGCAAGCCTGGCCTCTTCGCGAGCAAGCCCGCTCCCACATGGGTTCTGCGTTGTGACATCGACAGTGTTCACACCACAAATCCCCCTGTGGGAGCGGGCTTGCTCACGAAAGCGGCAGCTCAGTCACCACCAATATCGGAACCTCACACATGCCCACCCTCACCACCTACCAAACCAAAATCATCCCCGACTGGGTCGACTACAACGGCCACCTGCGCGACGCCTTCTACCTGCTGATTTTCAGCTACGCCACCGATGCCCTGATGGATCGGCTGGGCATGGACAGCAACAATCGCGAAGCCAGCGGCAACTCGCTGTTCACCCTCGAACTGCACCTCAACTACCTGCACGAAGTGAAGCTCGATGCCGACGTCGAAGTACGAACACAGATCATTGGCCACGACAGCAAACGCCTGCACCTCTATCACAGCCTGCATCTGGTGGGAGATGACAAGGAACTGGCCGGCAACGAGCAAATGCTGCTCCACGTCGACCTCGCCGGCCCGCGCTCTGCGCCGTTCAGCGAAGCGACATTAAGCAAGCTGCAAGCCATCGTCGCCGAGCAAGCCGACCTTCCCGCCCCCGACTACATCGGCCGAGTGATCGCGTTACCGCCTAAAAAATAACAAGGAGATCGCCATTGAACACCGCCGCCGCTTTTGCCGACTTCCGTACTTACCCGTTGATCAGCGCGTTGACCGCCGTGCAAACCCTGGCGGACCGTATTCACGTGCGATGGGCTGATGGTCGTCTCAGCCCTTTCCATCATCAATGGTTGCGCGACAACTGCCCTTGCCCGCTGTGCGTCTACACCGTGACGCGCGAGCAGGTGCTGGAAATCGTCGACGTCGCGCAGGACCTGACGCCTTCAAAGGCTGATGTCGATGCCGAAGGTTGCCTCAACCTCGAGTGGCAAGACGGCCACCTCAGCCGCTTCGATCCCGGCTGGTTACGCGCCCACGCCTATGACGATGAGTCCCGCGCCGAACGTCGCGCCGCCAAGCCCAAAAGCCAGCTGTGGAACAGCAACCTGAAGCTGCCGGTATTCGACTACCAGGCGCTGATGAACGACAACGACGCCTTGCTGCAATGGCTGTTGGCGGTGCGCGACATCGGCCTGACCCAAGTGCGCGGCGTGCCCACCGAACCCGGCTCGTTGAAGCTGATCGCCCAGCGGATTTCCTTCATCCGCGAAAGCAATTTCGGCGTGCTGTTCAACGTGCAATCCAAGGCCGATGCCGACAGTAACGCCTACACCGCTTTCAACCTGCCATTGCACAGCGACTTGCCGACCCGTGAGTTGCAACCGGGGCTGCAATTTCTGCATTGCCTGGTCAATGACGCCGAGGGCGGCGAGAGCATTTTCGTCGACGGTTTCGCCATTGCCCACGCCTTGCGCGAGGAAGATCCCGAGTCGTTCAACGCCTTGTGTGAAATCCCCGTGGAGTTTCGCAACAAGGACCGCCACAGCGACTATCGCTGCCTGGCGCCGATCATCGCTCTGGATGCATTGGGGCAGGTTTCGGAGATCCGCATGGCGAACTTTTTGCGCGGGCCGTTTGATGCGTCGATGGAAGACATGCCCAAGCTCTATCGCGCTTATCGGCGCTTTATTGCCATGACCCGCGAAGCGCGTTTCCGGGTGATGACGCGGCTCAACCCCGGCGAATTGTGGTGCTTCGATAACCGCCGCACGCTGCACGCCCGCAACGCCTTCGACCCCGCTACCGGCGCCCGGCATTTCCAGGGTTGCTACATCGATCGTGACGAGTTGTTGTCGCGGATATTGGTGTTGCAGCGCTAGACCGCGTCACCGTTCATCGCGAGCAAGCTCGCTCCCACAGGGATTTGCATCGGACACAGTATTTGTGCACGACACAGTTCCAATGTGGGAGCGAGCTTGCTCGCGATGGCGTTAGTCCATACACCATATCTCCCTGATTCACAGGCAAAAAAAACCCCGATCAAGCCGTGACAAGATCGGAGCTGAGGAGGGTACTGTTGAGGAGCCGTTGCGCGAGGGTGACCAAACCTTCGTGTAGCCAGCTGAATCCAGTGTGCCCACTCTCCTCTCTGGCAAGTTAGCCGAAAACGACCTGTTCATAGGTATTGCGGCCATTGCGACAAATCGTCCTTGCCGCCACTTCGCACCCCTATGAGAATCGAACCAAGACACCGTTCCCTAAAGAAGGATTGCGTCATGATGCACGCCGATTTGATAGACCAGGAAGACCTGTTGGGCCAGCTGAAGTCATTGGGTTTTCAAGTGCCGAGCGGGGCCACGGCCGAGCAGGCTTGCGAGTGCGCAGTGCGAGGCTTGAATGATGAACGGGCGATGACGCTGCGTACGATGGTCAAGCAGATGTACACCAGCAGCGCGACCATCCTGCCCGCCGTGCGCCAGGCGATCGACAAGCAGTTGTTGCCAGCGTTGGCGGCCTACCAGCAGAGCCGTAGCGCCTGAATACTTCCTCCCACTGATCGTTCCCACGCTCTGCGTGGGAATGCAGCCCGGGACGCTCCGCGTCCCTGCCGAAGCGGACGCAGAGCGTCCATTGAGGCATTCCCACGCAGAGCGTGGGAACGATCAGAGCATTAGAGCCTTACGCTGGCGAACGTCGACTCATTGCGCGCCTGACTCAACGCCGACAACGGCCCGGACAACGGCGACAGTACCAAGGCTTGCGGCAGCGGCATCATCGCCACCTGTTGCGTGGTGTTCGAACCTACACGCTCGTCACGTGGCGGAATGCCGAAGTATTCGCGGTAGCACTTGGAGAAGTGCGGCGTTGACACGAAGCCACAGACCGACGCCACTTCGATGATCGACATCGGCGTTTGCTTGAGCAGTTGCCGAGCCCGGATCAGGCGCAGTTTCAGGTAGTAGCGCGATGGCGAGCAGTGCAGGTATTTCTGGAACAGACGCTCCAGCTGACGACGCGAAACAGCGACATACACCGCCAGTTCATCGAGGTCGATCGGCTCTTCCAGATTGGCTTCCATCAGCGCGACGATTTCCTGCAGTTTTGGCTGATTGGTGCCCAGCATGTGCTTGAGCGGCACGCGCTGATGATCCTGCTCGTTGCGGATGCGCTCGTAGACGAACATTTCCGAGATCGCGGCGGACAGTTCACGACCGTGATCGCGGCTGATCAGGTGCAGCATCATGTCCAGTGGCGCGGTGCCGCCGGAACTGGTGAAACGGTTACGGTCGAGGGTGAACAAGCGGGTGCTCATGGCCACACGGGGGAAGGCTTCCTGCATCGAGGCCAGGCATTCCCAGTGCACGCTGCAATCGAAGCCGTCCAGCAGGCCGGCGCAGGCCAGGGCCCAGCTGCCGGTGCAGACCGCACCAAGACGGCGCGACTGGCGAGCCTGGCTTTGCAGCCATGACACATGTTCGCGGGTCACGGTGCGCTGAATGCCGATACCGCCGCAGACAATGATGGTGTCCAGGGGTGGCGCTTTGTGCATGGAGCAATCGGGGGTGATCTGCAGACCGTCACTGGCCCAGACCTGACCGCCATCGACGGTGAGCGTCGACCAGCGATACAACTCGCGACCGGACAATTGGTTGGCCATGCGCAGTGGTTCTACTGCGGAGGCCAGAGAAATAAGCGTGAAATTGTCCAGCAGCAGAAAGCCGATGGATTGAGGCGCACGGTTCTGGGGTTGGGCCCCTGAGTTGAACGTCGTCATCGCGGTATCTCCTCACACAAAGCGGGTGATGGCCTCAGGCGGAGGCTCTTGTTATTGCCATCGTTCTCGCGTGGGAGACGGGCTTTGTAATGACAGAGCAATTGCCATGCCTAAAGTTGAATGGGCATTCAATAACTCCTGAAAACGACGTCGCGGCGTGTCTATATAAGCCGTGCGCAGAGTGGGGGTTATAAGTGCCATTATCGGCGGGAAGCGCTCTGCCCCGTTGGGCTTGAGCAAATCGGTAGCACTTGTGGGAACAGGGCTACAGCGACCTGAGGGAGAGTGTCACCGCAAGCACAGGTGACAGGCGGTAATGGCCATTTTGGATCCCTGGCCATGGATGAGTCACTTATCTGTAAGCGACGCGCCAAAACGTGGCGCGTTTTGAATTCGGTGTTCACTTAGCGCGCAGTTTTGACTGGTCTGGCGCTATCGCGGGCAAGCCCGCTCCCACAAGGATTTTTGGTGTGCCTTAGTTCACGGCCACACAACAAATCCTGTGGGAGCGGGCTTGCTCGCGATGGGGTCAACTCAATCTCAACACTCAACCGCGCTGACCGCCAATCCACCACGCGATGTCTCTTTGTATTTGTCATGCATGTCCGCACCGGTATCACGCATGGTCCGGATCACCCGATCCAGCGAGATAAAGTGCTGACCATCACCGCGCAACGCCATCTGCGCCGCGTTGATCGCTTTTACGGCCGCAATCGCATTGCGCTCGATGCACGGCACCTGAACCAGCCCGCCCACCGGATCGCAGGTCAAACCAAGGTTATGTTCCAGGCCGATTTCCGCCGCGTTGCACAGCTGCTCCGGCGTGGCGCCGAGAATCTCCGCCAACCCCGCCGCCGCCATCGCACAAGCCGAACCGACTTCACCCTGGCAACCGACTTCGGCACCAGAGATCGAAGCGTTTTTCTTGCATAGAATCCCCACCGCAGCGGCACTGAGAAAATAGTCGACAACGTTGGCGTCCGTCACCGCTTCACTGAACTTCATGAAGTAATGCAGAACCGCCGGAATAATCCCCGCCGCGCCGTTGGTCGGTGCTGTCACCATGCGTCCGCCAGCGGCGTTTTCTTCGTTGACCGCGAGGGCGAACAGGTTGACCCACTCCATGGCGCTCAAGGTCGAACCGATGACATTGGGTTTACCCAACTCTTGAAGGCTGCGATGCAATTTGGCCGCACGACGGCGCACATTCAATCCGCCGGGCAGGATGCCTTCGTGCTTGAGGCCCTGGTCGACGCAATCCTGCATGGCGCGCCAGAGTTTCATCAGGCCGCTGCGGATTTCTTCTTCGCTGCGCCAGACCTTTTCGTTGGCCATCATCAATTCAGCCACGCGCAGGTTGTGCTGCTTGCAGAGACTGAGCAGTTCGACGGCGCTGGAGAAATCGTACGGCAACACCGTGCTGTCCAGATCGACCACGCCGCTGGAAGCCTGCGCTTCATCGACAACAAAACCGCCGCCGATGGAATAGTAGGTGTCGCGATGCAGTTCGCCGTCATCGCCTTCGACAATCAGGGTCATGGCGTTGGGATGGAATGGCAGGTTTTCGTCGATCAGGCGCATGTCCCGGGCCCAGATGAACGGGACCGACAAGCGACCGTCTAGCAACAAGGTGTGGGTTTCGCGCAAGGTTTCGATACGAATGCCGATTTGCGACGGATCGATCGCATCCGGCCACTCGCCCATCAGGCCCATGATCACCGCGTTGTCGCTGCCGTGACCGATGCCGGTAGCCGACAACGACCCGTAAAGCTGAACTTCGACGCGCCGTACTTGTTCCAAAAGACCCTGCTCACGCAAACCTTGCACGAACAGCGCGGCGGCCCGCATAGGCCCCACGGTGTGCGAACTGGAAGGGCCGATGCCGATTTTGAACAGGTCGAAAACACTGATAGCCATTACTGCCGAACTCCTGGATGTGCCGACTCCAGACGCAAAGGCGCCCAGTGGCGGAGCTGCTACGCTCAAGCTGCAATCCGCCGAGATGGCCGCATCATCAGGCTTTTGTCATGTCGTTCGACGTCTCACACCGACGCACTCATGCCCACTAACGCCGCGAGGCGGCGACGCAATGTTTTCGCCGTTTTTTAACGGATCAGAGGGGGAAAAAGGGCTGAAAAAAGCTGTAAACGACGTCACCGACACTGGATGCGACCATCCCTGTACTGGTTACGACGCCCCCTGTAGGCGTCAGATTTTCACTGGTACATGATCGTATCGACTCGATTGCAAGGCGCCGTGGTAGAGCTGTCTCCAAAACGCCATCCAACCGCAACCTATAAGTGCGGTGGTCCAGTCGGAACACTGCCAAAAAAAACACCAAGGAGTCCATCCATGAAAGGTTCCCCGTCGTTGTTGTTGGCCGCCATGCTGAGTCTGCCGTTTCTGGCTCAAGCCGCAGAACCGGCTCAGTGCAGTACCGTAAACTTCTCTGATGTCGGCTGGACGGACATCACCGCAACAACCGCCACCACCAGCGTCGTGCTCGACGCCCTCGGCTACAAGACCAAAACCACGATGATTTCCGTGCCGGTGACCTATAAGTCCCTGGCCGACGGCAAGAACATGGACGTATTCCTGGGGAACTGGATGCCGACCATGGAAAACGACATCAAGGCTTATCGTGATGCCGGCACCGTCGACGTCGTGCGCACCAACCTGACCGGCGCCAAGTACACCCTCGCCGTGCCGCAAGCGCTGTACGACAAAGGGCTGCATGACTTCGCCGACATCGCCAAATTCAAGAAAGAGCTCGACGGCAAAATCTATGGCATCGAACCTGGTAACGACGGTAACCGCCTGATCCAGAGTATGATCGACAAGAACGCCTTCGGCCTTAAAGACGCTGGTTTCAAAGTGGTCGAGTCCAGTGAAGCCGGCATGTTGTCGCAGGTTGACCGCGCCCAAAAACGCGACACCGCCGTGGTGTTCCTCGGCTGGGCGCCGCACCCGATGAACAAACGTTTCAAAATCCAATACCTCACCGGTGGTGACGATTTCTTCGGACCGGACTTCGGTGCCGCCACCGTGGCGACCAACACCCGCAAGGGGTACGTCCAGGAATGCAGCAACGTTGGACAGTTGCTGAAAAACCTGGAATTCACCGTCGACATGGAGAGCTCGCTGATGGGCAACATCCTGGATGACAAAATGAAGCCTGACGCGGCCGCCAAGGCCTGGCTGAAAAAGAACCCACAGGTCCTCGATACCTGGCTCGCTGGCGTGACCACCATTGACGGTAAACCAGGCCTGGAGGCCGTGAAAGCCAAGCTCGCGCAGTAATCGCTTACGCCGGGCGGGTTCGCTCGCCCGGGCTGTTTATTTCCTTGCATGCGGACGTTCACTACCATGCTGATTGATCAGAAAATCCCTTTAGGCCAGTACATCGCGGGCTTCGTTGAATGGTTGACGCAACACGGCGCCAGCACGTTCGACGCAATCGCCGTGTCACTGGAAACGATGATCCACGGCGTGACTTTTGCGCTGACCTGGTTCAACCCGCTGGCATTGATCGGCCTCATCGCGCTACTGGCACACTTCATTCAACGAAAGTGGGGGCTGACTGTTTTCGTCATCGCCTCCTTCTTGCTGATCCTCAATCTGGGGTACTGGCAGGAAACCATGGAAACCCTCGCCCAGGTGCTCTTCGCGACCCTGGTCTGCGTAGTCATCGGCGTGCCGTTGGGCATCGTCGCTGCGCATAAACCGATGTTCTACACATTGATGCGTCCGGTGCTCGATCTCATGCAGACCGTCCCGACCTTCGTGTACCTCATTCCTACCCTGACCCTCTTCGGTCTGGGTGTGGTCCCGGGCCTGATCTCAACGGTAGTGTTCGCGATTGCCGCGCCTATCCGCCTGACTTACCTGGGTATTCGCGATGTTCCGGAAGAACTGATGGACGCCGGCAAGGCCTTTGGCTGCTCGCGACGTCAGCTGCTCTCGCGAATCGAACTGCCCCACGCCATGCCAAGCATCGCGGCCGGTATCACCCAGTGCATCATGCTGTCGTTGTCGATGGTGGTGATCGCGGCACTGGTGGGCGCCGACGGCCTGGGCAAACCCGTGGTCAACGCACTGAACACTGCTGATATCGCCCTGGGCTTCGAAGCAGGCCTGGCGATCGTACTGCTGGCGATCATGCTCGACCGTATCTGCAAACAACCCGACGCCAAAGTAGGGGGTGACGCATGAGCATTATTCGCTTCGATAACGTCGACGTTATCTTCTCCAAGGATCCGCGCGAGGCTCTCAAGCTGCTGGATCAAGGCATGACCCGTAACGAGATCCTGAAAAAGACCGGGCAGATCGTTGGCGTGGAAAAAGCCAGCCTGGATGTCGAAAAAGGTGAAATCTGCGTACTGATGGGCCTGTCCGGCTCCGGCAAGTCCAGTTTGCTGCGCTGCATCAACGGCCTCAACACGGTCAGCCGTGGCAAGCTGTTCGTCGAGCACGAAGGCAGGCAGATAGACATTGCCTCCT
This sequence comes from Pseudomonas sp. DR48, assembly GCF_019823085.1. Taxonomy (NCBI): domain Bacteria; kingdom Pseudomonadati; phylum Pseudomonadota; class Gammaproteobacteria; order Pseudomonadales; family Pseudomonadaceae; genus Pseudomonas; species Pseudomonas sp. DR48. The sequence goes on from NZ_CP081946.1 coordinate 1,391,556, forward strand.
GCACCCCGGCAGAACTGAAAATGATGCGCACCAAGCGCATTGCGATGGTGTTTCAGAAGTTCGCCCTGATGCCTTGGTTGACCGTTCGCGAGAACATCAGCTTCGGCCTGGAAATGCAGGGCCGTCCCGAGAAAGAACGCCGCAAACTGGTGGATGACAAGCTTGAGCTGGTGGGCCTGACCCAATGGCGCAACAAGAAACCCAACGAGCTCTCCGGTGGTATGCAGCAACGTGTGGGCCTGGCCCGCGCCCTGGCGATGGACGCCGACATCCTGCTGATGGACGAACCGTTTTCGGCACTCGACCCACTGATTCGCCAAGGTCTGCAAGACGAACTGCTGGAACTGCAACGCAAGCTGAGCAAGACCATCGTTTTCGTAAGTCACGACCTTGATGAAGCCCTGAAGCTGGGCAGCCGTATCGCAATCATGAAAGACGGCCGGATCATCCAGTACAGCAAGCCGGAAGAAATCGTCTTGAACCCGGCGGACGACTACGTGCGGACCTTCGTGGCCCACACCAACCCGCTGAACGTTCTGTGCGGTCGCAGCCTGATGCGCACCCTGGACAACTGCAAACGCATCAACGGCTCAGTCTGCCTCGATCCGGGCGGCGATTCGTGGCTGGACCTGGCCGAAGGCAACACCATCAAAGGCGCCCGCCAGAACGGTGCGAGCCTGGATCTGCAGAACTGGATTCCAGGGCAAGCAGTTGAAGGCCTGGGCCGTCGCCCAACGCTGGTGGACTCCAACATCGGCATGCGTGATGCATTGCAGATTCGTTATCAGACCGGCAACAAACTGGTGCTGCACGACAACAACAAAGTGGTCGGGATTCTCGGCGACAGCGAGCTGTATCACGCGCTGCTCGGCAAGAACCTGGGGTAAGGCAGCAGACACAAAAACGCCGCGAGAGGATCGCGGCGTTTTTGTTTATGGGATATCGGGCGATGCCGTGTTGAAGTTGAAGACGCCATCGCCAGCAGGCTGGCTCCCACAAGGGAATGCGTTCCAATGTGGGAGCCAGCCTGCTGGCGATGATGCCGACGCGGTGCTTCAGACTGAATCACCGCACCCTATCGAAACTCAGCTATAAACCCGGCCAAGGAGCTGCCGATGGCTTTCAAACTGATCGAGCACGTCACGGGTGATTTGATCCGCAGTAAAGCCCATCAGGTCATAGTCCTGGCTGCCGTTGTGCAGGTACACCTCGGCGCGGTAATAGCGCGCACGCGGTTCATCGGCACTTTCCGCCGACACCGTGTCGCTCGCCGCTGCCAGATAGCCATCCAGGCTTACTTCGTAGACAAAAGGGTTGCCTTCTTCCATCTCGATCCGCACGCCCATGCAACGCTTGGACTTGCCCAACAGCGTTTGCACATCCAGCCCTTGGGCACGCAATTGCACCGCCGCATCTTCCAGCGCCGGGCTGACCTGCTTATCCATGAAGCGCTGAACGATCGACTGGTTCGGTTGCAGATCCAATTGGGTCAAACGCTCGCTGAAACCACGACGACCGCGTGCAGCCAGTTCCGCTTGCTCCTGTTCGATCTGCACGTCCTGGCGCATCGCCTTGTGCAAGCCGAACATGAAGAACACCAGCACCACCGAGAACGGCAGACCGGCCAGCACCACCATGGTTTGCATGGCTTCGAAGTTACCGGCGAACAACAGGCCGATGGTCACCAGAGTAATTACCGCCGACCAGAAAATCCGCAGCCAGTGCGGCGCATCTTCATCGACATTGCCGCCCTTGCAGGAAAGGTTGGCCATCATCACCGCGCCGGAATCCGCCGGGGTCAGGAACAGCACGAAACCGACAAAGATCGACACACCGATCACAATCTTCGACGCAGGGTAATGCTCAAGCAGTTGGTAGATCGCCATGGACGGCTGTTCGAGCGCCGTCTTCCCGAGCTCCACCGCCCCATGGTTCATCACCAGGTCCAGGGCCGAGTTACCGAAGATCGACAGCCACGCCAAGGTGAAACCCAGCGGGATCAGCAGTACGCCAGCCACCAGCTCACGCACCGTACGACCACGGGAAATACGCGCGATGAACATGCCAACGAATGGGGCCCAGGAAATCCACCAGGCCCAGTAGAACAAGGTCCACAGACCCAACCAGCGGTCGGACTTCTCACTGTCGCCTTCGTACACGTAGAGATCGAAGGTTTTCAGCACCACGCCGTTCAGGTAGTCACCGATGTTTTGCACGAAGCCATTGAGCAGGTGCAGGGTCGGGCCGAACAGCAGCACGAAAATCAGCAAACCACTGAACAGCACGATGTTCAGGTTGGACAGGCGGCGAATGCCGTTTTCCACGCCCGACACGGCAGCGATGGTCGCCACGGTGCTCATCACGATGATCACGATCAGCAGGTTGGTGTTGCTGTGTGCCATGCCGAACAGGTTTTCCAGGCCCGAGGACACTTGCAGCGAACCAATCCCCAGGTTCGTCACCAGCCCCAGCAGGGTCACGAACATGCCGAAGCCGTCCACGGCATGGCCGGCCGCGCCTTTGACCCAGCGCTCGCCCACCAGCGGATACAGCGCCGAACGCAACGCCAGCGGCTGGTTGTGACGGTAAGCAAAGTACGCCACGGCCAAACCGACCAGGGCGTAAATCGCCCAGCCATGCAGGCCCCAGTGCAGGAACGTCAGCTGCACGGCCTGACGCGCGGCCATGTTGCTGGCCGAAACGCCTTCCGGCGGATTGAAGTAGTGATCCAGCGGCTCCGAAGCGCCGAAGTACAACAGCGAGATGCCAATACCCGACGAGAACAGCATCCCCGCCCAGGCGCCGTAGCTGAAGTCCGGGGTGTCGTCCTTGCTGCCCAGTTTGAGTTTGCCGTAGGACGAAAACGCCAGGCCGACGACGAATACCAGATAAGCGGCAATCACCACCATGTAGTACCAGCCGAAGCTGCGGGACAACCAGGCCTGGGCAATACCGAGCAATCTGCCAGCCTCTTGCGGGGCGATGATCAGAATGGCGGTCAACAACAGGATCAGCGCGGTAGAGGTGTAGAACACCCAACCGTTGACCGTCACCTTCTCGGGCGGGGTCTTTATAAGAGAGGCAGAACTCATGGCACAGATGCTCCAGGCAGTGCGAGAGAAGAACACAAGGCAACGCGTTACCCGACCAATCGGTTAGTTGGCAGCCGACCGGCGGGTGATATAAAGACACCCCGAAAAAAGCCCGAAGCCCGTGAGCGCCAGTGCGCACGGGTTTCGAGCATTTTGTGATGTCGGTTTTCCGCTAACTACGAGCAGGAAAAATCTGTAGGCAGCGACGAATTGTCGCAGATCTTATTCTTTGTTGATTGAACGTTCAATCAAAACAAAATAGACTGGCCCTCAATCCGGTAGGCGTATTCGTCCACCGAGAGGCCTAAGGAGATGTGCAAGATGCCCAAGGTCGGTATGCAACCCATCCGTCGCCAGCAATTGATCGAAGCCACGCTACTGGCCGTCGATCAGGTCGGCATGGGGGACGCCAGCATTGCGCTGATCGCCCGTTTGGCCGGTGTCTCGAACGGCATCATCAGTCACTATTTTCAGGACAAGAATGGCCTGATCGCCGCCACGATGCGGTATCTGATGAGTGTCCTCAGCGAGAACGTCACCGCGCGCCGTCAGGCGCTGACAGATGACAGCCCGCGGGCGCATCTGCAGGTGATTATCGAAGGCAACTTCGACGCCAGCCAGGTCAATGGCCCGGCAATGAAAACCTGGTTGGCCTTCTGGGCCACCAGCATGCACCAGCCGTCTTTGCACAGGTTGCAGCGGATCAACGATCACCGTCTGTATTCCAACCTGTGCTGCCAGTTCCGCCGTGCGTTGCCGCTTGATCAAGCGCGCGGCGCCGCCCGGGGCCTGGCAGCCCTCATTGACGGTTTGTGGTTGCGCGGCGCGCTGTCGGGAGATGCTTTCGACACCGAGCAGGCGCAACGGATCGCTTACGAATACATGGATATCCAATTGGCCAAGCAGGTGAGTTAGAGCACACATAAAACGCTCAACCACCTGAACCGCCACTGATCAGCGATGCCCAGGCTACACGGCACGCCCAGTGGTCAACGCCAACCACTTATGCACTTGCGAGGACTTTATGGCCCGTTTCGAACTGCAAAAACTCTACATCGATGGCGGCTACAGTGACGCCAGCAGCGACGCCACCTTCGAAGCCATCAACCCGGCTAACGGTGAAGTCCTCGCAATCGTTCAGCGTGCGACCAAGGCAGACGTCGAGCGCGCTGTGGTCAGCGCCGAAAAGGGCCAGAAAATCTGGGCTGCGATGACCGCCATGGAGCGTTCGCGCATCCTGCGCCGTGCCGTCGACATCCTGCGCGAGCGCAACGATGAACTGGCCGCCCTGGAAACCCTGGACACCGGCAAATCGTTCTCCGAAACCAAGTATGTCGACATCGTTACCGGTGCCGACGTGCTGGAATACTACGCAGGCCTGGTGCCCGCCATCGAAGGCGAGCAGATCCCGCTGCGCACCACTTCGTTCGTCTACACCCGTCGCGAGCCGCTGGGCGTCGTCGCCGGTATCGGCGCGTGGAACTACCCGATCCAGATCGCCCTGTGGAAATCCGCGCCTGCCCTGGCAGCCGGTAACGCAATGATCTTCAAGCCAAGCGAAGTCACCTCGCTGACCACGCTGAAACTGGCCGAGATCTACACCGAAGCAGGCCTTCCGGCTGGCGTGTTCAACGTCTTGACCGGCAGCGGTCGTGAAGTCGGCACCTGGCTGACCGAGCACCCACGCATCGAAAAAATCTCCTTCACCGGCGGCACCGACACCGGCAAGAAAGTCATGGCCAGCGCTTCTGCCTCGTCGCTCAAAGACGTGACCATGGAGCTGGGCGGCAAATCCCCGCTGATCATTTTCGACGACGCCGACCTCGACCGCGCCGCCGACACCGCGATGATGGCCAACTTCTACAGCTCGGGCCAGGTCTGCACCAACGGCACTCGCGTGTTCGTACCGACTCACCTTAAAGCTGCGTTCGAAGCCAAGATCGCTGAGCGCGTTGCGCGCATCCGCGTCGGCAACCCGGAAGACGAGAACACCAACTTCGGTCCGCTGGTGAGCTTCGCCCACATGGAAAGCGTGCTGGGTTATATCGCCAAAGGTAAGGAAGAAGGCGCTCGCGTACTGTGCGGCGGCGACCGTCTGACCGAAGGCGAGTTCGCCAAAGGCGCGTTCGTGGCACCGACCGTGTTCACCGACTGCACCGATGAGATGACCATCGTTCGCGAAGAAATCTTCGGCCCGGTGATGAGCATCCTGACTTACGAAACCGAAGAAGAAGTGATCCGTCGTGCCAACGACACCGACTTCGGTCTGGCCGCCGGTATCGTCACCAAGGACCTGAACCGCGCCCACCGCGTGATTCATCAACTGGAAGCCGGTATCTGCTGGATCAACGCCTGGGGCGAATCCGACGCCAAGATGCCGGTCGGTGGCTACAAGCAGTCGGGCGTGGGCCGTGAAAACGGGATCAGCTCTCTCAACAACTTCACGCGCATCAAGTCCGTGCAAGTCGAACTGGGTGAGTACGTTTCGGTATTTTGATTAGCTGATCCAGCTACAAGCGGCAAGCTTCAAGCTGCAAGTAAAAGCAGTTTGGTTTGCCGCACTACCCGATTTCAAAGACACCGCTCGCTGCTTTTCCTCGCAGCTTGAAGCTTGTGGCTTGCAGCTCCCCCAGGAGAACACATGACTACAGAATACGACTACATCATCATAGGGGCCGGTTCTGCGGGTAACACCCTTGCCACCCGTCTGACTGAAGACGAAGGCGTCACCGTCCTGCTGCTCGAAGCGGGCGGCCCGGACTACCGCATGGATTTTCGCACGCAAATGCCGGCGGCCCTGGCGTTCCCGTTGCAAGGCCGTCGCTACAACTGGGCCTATGAAACCGATCCAGAGCCACACATGGACGGTCGCCGGATGGAATGCGGTCGCGGCAAGGGCCTGGGTGGCTCTTCGCTGATCAACGGCATGTGCTACATCCGCGGCAACGCGATGGACTACGACAACTGGTCGAAACTGCCGGGTCTGGAAGACTGGTCGTACCTCGATTGCCTGCCGTATTTCCGCAAGGCTGAGACCCGTGACATCGGTCCGAACGACTACCACGGTGGCGACGGCCCGGTCAGCGTGACCACACCAAAAGCCGGCAACAACCCGCTGTTCCACGCGATGGTTGAAGCAGGGGTGCAGGCCGGTTACCCGCGCACCGAAGACCTCAACGGTTACCAGCAGGAAGGCTTCGGTCCGATGGACCGCACCGTGACGCCGAACGGCCGTCGCGCCAGCACCGCTCGCGGTTACCTGGACATCGCCAAAAAGCGTTCGACGCTGACCATCATCACCCACGCCCTGACCGACAAGATCCTGTTCGAAGGCAAGCGTGCCGTCGGCGTGCGTTACCTGATCGGTGCGGCTGAAGAGCGTGTTGAAGCCCGCGCCCGCAAAGAAGTACTGCTGTGCTCCGGCGCCATCGCTTCGCCGCAGATCCTGCAACGCTCCGGTGTCGGCCCGGCCGAACTGCTGAAAAAACTCGACATCCCGGTGGTCCACGATCTGCCGGGCGTCGGCGAAAACCTGCAGGATCACCTCGAGCTGTACCTGCAATACGCCTGCACCCAACCGGTCTCGCTGTACCCGTCGCTGCTCTGGTACAACCAGCCAGCCATCGGTGCCGAGTGGCTGTTCAACGGCACCGGCATCGGCGCCAGCAACCAGTTCGAAGCCGGCGGTTTCATCCGCACCCGTCCGGAATTCGATTGGCCGAACATCCAGTACCACTTCCTGCCGGTCGCAATTAACTACAACGGCAGCAACGGCGTGAAAGAACACGGCTTCCAGGCGCACATGGGCTCCATGCGTTCGCCAAGCCGGGGTCGTATCCAGGCCAAGTCCAAGGATCCGCGCGAGTACCCGAGCATCCTGTTCAACTACATGGCCACCGAGCAGGACTGGCAGGAGTTCCGTGACGGCATCCGCCTGACCCGTGAAATCATGCAGCAGCCTGCACTGGACGCATTCCGTGGCCGCGAAATCAGCCCGGGCATCGACGTGCAAACCGATGAGCAGCTCGACAAGTTCATCCGCGAACACGCCGAAACCGCGTTCCACCCGTCCTGCTCGTGCAAGATGGGCACCGACGAAATGGCTGTGGTCGATGGCGAAGGTCGTGTGCATGGCATGCAAGCCCTGCGCGTGGTCGATGCTTCGATCATGCCGATCATCACCACCGGCAACCTGAACGCGCCAACGATCATGATCGCCGAGAAAATCGCCGACAAGATCCGTGGTCGCAAGCCGTTGCCGCGTAGCAAGGCAGCTTACTTCGTGGCCGGCGATGCGCCAGTGCGTGGCAAGCCGTTGCGTGATGTGAGCCCGACTGCTCAGTAATTCGTAACACCGCTGTGCTGCCTTCGCGAGCAAGCCCGCTCCCACACTGGATCTCGGGTGAGCACAAATTTTGTGTTCACTGAAAATCCAGTGTGGGAGCGGGCTTGCTCGCGAAGGGGCCCTACCAAACAACACATCCCCATCCGACACCCCCAGGTAATCCTTTCCTACACCGCTCCACTCTTGATATCGCTCCCCGCACAGGCCTAATCTAGCGCCACGCAAACGTTTCACCCCCCTTCGCAACACCGCTACACCGCCACTCCATACCAAGGAGGTTGCCGAATGTTCGATTTCCACCCCCAGCTCAAGCAGCGTTTCGCTGCCTTGCGCACGGGCGCTGAATTCTTTTCGCTGCGTTATGTGCGCGAATCCGGCCGGTATCTGTCGGTGCGCAAGAATGTCGCCGAACCTCCGAGCCTGAGCCGTGACGAAGGCGCGATGCTGACCGTACGCGTCAACGGTGTCGAAGCCTACGCCGCGACCAACGACCTGTCGCAACAAGGCCTGCAAGCCGCGCTGGAGAAGGCCGAGCAACAAGCGCGACGCCTCAAGCCCCACGCCTTGCTGGACTTGCGCGAACAAACCGTTTCCAGCGACCGCGCCGACTATTTCTCGCCGAACCTCGACCAGCCCTTCCCGTCCCTGAGCGATTGCTACCAATTGCTCGGCGCCGAATCCGCGTCCGTGCCCAAGGACGAGCGACTGGTGAACTGGCAGGTGAGCATCGGCATCACCCACGTCGAGCAGATCTACCTCAACAGCGCTGGCGCCGAGCTGCGCCAGGCGCAACGGTTCGTCTACCCGGGCCTGGATGTCACCGCCTACGACGGCAGCGACAGCCAGACTCGAAGCCTGGGCCGCGAGAACTTCGGCCAGCAAGGCAGCGCTGATGTGATCAGCCGTTGCGGGCTGATCGGTGCCGGCCCGAAAGTCGCCGACCAAGCGTTGCAATTGCTGCTGGCGCCCAACACCCCGCAAGGTCCGCGAGACCTGCTGCTGATGCCCGACCAGATGATGCTGCAGATCCACGAATCCATCGGCCATCCGCTGGAGTTGGATCGCATCCTCGGCGATGAACGCAATTACGCCGGCACAAGTTTCGTCAAGGCAGAAGATTTCGGTCATCTGCAATACGGCTCGAAGCTGCTCAATGTGACCTTCGATCCGGACATTCCCGAACAGCTCGCCAGCTACGGCCATGACGACGACGGCACCGCCGCGAGCAAACAGTTTCTGATCAAGGAAGGCTTGCTGCTGCGTCCATTGGGCGGCGCGCTTTCGCAATTCCGTGCCGGCATGGACGGCGTCGCCAACAGCCGCGCCTGCGGGTGGAATCGCCCGCCCATCGACCGCATGGCCAACCTGAACATCGAGCCCGGCGATCAACCGCTGGAGCAACTGATCGGCAACATCGAGCACGGCATCATGATGTCGACCAACCGCTCATGGTCGATCGACGATGCACGCAATAAATTCCAGTTCGGTTGCGAATGGGCGCAGTTGATCGAAAACGGCGAGCTCAAAGGCGTGGTGAAGAACCCGAACTATCGGGCGATTTCCGCGCAATTCTGGAAGAGTCTCAGCGCCGTCGGCGACGCCAGCACCTTCAAGGTTCTGGGCACGCCGAACTGCGGCAAGGGTGAACCGAACCAGGTGATCCGCGTCGGTCATGCCTCGCCGGCCTGCGTGTTCAGCAACGTTGATGTGTTTGGGGGAGACGCCTGATGAGTACGTCCAATAATCAGGCCGCCTCGTTCAAGGCCTTGGTGACCTGGCTGCGCGATGCGATTCGCGAGCCGGAGCAATTCACCCTCAGCTACGCCGCCGAATCCTCGGCCTTCGTGCGCTTCAACCACGCCAAGGTGCGTCAGGCCGGACAGGTGCAGCAAGCGAGCGTCGGTTTCAAACTGATCAACGAAGGCCGGCATGCCGACCTCCACATCACCCTGGCCGGCGACGCTGAAGTCGACCGTCAGCGACTGGCGGAAGGGTTGCAACAGTTACGTGAAACACTGCCGCTGCTGCCGAAGGATCCGTACCTGCTGCTCAATCACAACGGCTGGCAGAGCAAGAACGTGCAGGAGCGCCCGCTGCCGGACACTGAACACGTGGTCGCTGAAATCACCCGGGCGGCCGAAGGGCTGGACCTGGTGGGTTTCTATGCCGCCGGGCCGATCAGTCGTGGCTTCGCCAGTTCGGCAGGTGCGTTCGGCTGGCATCAGGCTAACAGCTTCAACTTTGACTTCAGCCTGTTCCATGACAATGGCCAAGCGGTGAAAGCCAGCTACGCCGGGCACGACTGGAGCAGCGAAGGGTTTGCCAGGCGCTTTGCCCAGGCGCGCGAGCAGTTGACGTTTCTGGGCAGGCCGCAACGCACCCTCGCGCCCGGTCAGTATCGCGCCTACCTGGCGCCCGCTGCCCTGGGAGAAATCATGGACATGCTCGGCTGGGGCGGTTTCTCGGCGCAGTCGATTGCCAGCAAACACAGTCCGCTGCAGAAACTGTACGCGGGAGACAGTTCGTTCAGCCCGCTGGTGTCGGTCGATGAAAAGGTCAGCGGCTCGTTGAGCCCGGCGTTTTCCGGCGAAGGTTATCCGCGCAGCGATCTTGGCTTGATTGTCGAAGGCAAGGCTGGGGCGCAGATGGTCAATTCACGCAGCGCAGCCGAGTACGGCCTGACGGCCAATGGCGCCGGTGGCGGTGAAATGCCGAGTGCATTGAACATGGCGGCCGGCACATTGCCTGACGCCGAGATTCTCAAGCAACTGGGCACCGGGCTGTACATCAGCAATCTCTGGTATCTGAACTACTCCGACCAACCGGCGGCGCGCCTGACCGGCATGACGCGTTTTGCGACCTTCTGGGTCGAGAACGGAGAGATCCAGGCGCCGGTGAGCACGATGCGCTTTGATGACAGTGCCTACAGCTTGCTCGGTTCGCACCTGGAAGCGTTGACCGAGGAGCGGGAGCTGATGTTATCGGCCAGTACTTACAGCCAGCGAGCCACGGCCTCGTCGTTGTTGCCGGGTGCGCTGGTCAGCCGGTTGACCTTGACCCTCTGATACCGATCGTTCCCACGCTCCGCGTGGGAATGCAGCCCGGGACGCTTTGCGTCCCTGCCGAAGCGGACGCGGAGCGTCCATTGAGGCATTCCCACACAGAGCGTGGGAACGATCAACGTTCAAATCAAATGAGGCCCCATGCCCAACCGCCAACCTCTCGACGCTATCACCGCCCGCTGGGTGCCGTGGGTCGTCGCCATTGCTTTCTTCATGCAGTCCCTCGACGGGACCATTCTCAACACCGCCCTACCCGCCATGGCTCGCGATCTGGCCGAGGATCCGCTGCGCATGCAAGGCGTGATCATCGCCTACATGCTCACCGTCGCCTTGCTGATCCCCGCCTCCGGCTGGATCGCTGACCGCTTCGGCACCAAGAAAATCTTCTTCGGCGCCATCCTGTTGTTCAGCCTCGGCTCACTGCTCTGCGCATTGTCGAGCACCTTGAGCACGCTGATCGGCGCCCGGGTGATTCAAGGTCTGGGCGGTGCGCTGATGCTGCCGGTCGGGCGACTGGTGGTCCTGCGCGCCTACCCGCGCTCGGAACTGGTGCGGATCATGGGATTCATCACTATTCCCGGACTGCTCGGCCCGCTGATCGGCCCGACCATGGGCGGCTGGATGGTGGAATACCTGACCTGGCACTGGATCTTCCTGATCAACCTGCCAGTGGGTGCCGTCGGCTGCTACGCCGTATGGAAATTCATCCCTGACCTGCGCGGCAGTGAACGTACGCGTTTCGACAGCCTGGGATTTTTGCTGTTTGGCGCGGCAATGGTGCTCATCACCATCGCCATGGAAGGCCTGGGAGAACTGCACCTGCCGCACTTGCGCGTGATGTTGCTGCTGTTCGGCGGCATGGCGTGCCTGGCGGCGTATTGGCTGCGGGCCGGGCACACCGAGAATCCGCTGTTCGCGCCGTCACTGTTCAAGACCCGGACCTTTGCCGTGGGCATCCTCGGCAACCTGTTCGCCCGCCTGGGCAGCGGCGCGTTGCCGTTTCTGGTGCCGTTGTTGCTGCAAGTGGCGCTGGGTTACTCGCCGTCACAGGCGGGGATGAGCATGCTGCCGCTGGCCGCTGCGGCGATGTTCGCCAAGTCGGTGGCACGACCGCTGATCGAACGCTTGGGCTATCGTATCGTGCTGACCGGCAACACTTTGGCACTGGGGCTGATGCTGGCGAGCATGGGCCTGGTCAGTGAGCACACGCCGTACTGGTTATTGCTGGGGATGCTGGCCATTCTCGGCGCGATCAACTCGTTGCAGTTCACCGCGATGAACACCGTGACCCTGATCGACCTCGACGATGCCAGCGCCAGCAGCGGCAACAGCCTGCTGTCGGTGGTCGCACAATTGTCCCTAAGCCTGGGGGTTGCTTGCGCCGGTGCGCTGCTCGGTGGCTTCACCGCAGAAATCGGCAACGATGGCGTCGACACCGTGCTGGGCGCATTCCAGCTGACTTTTGTGACCGTCGGAATCATGGCAATGTTGGCCGCCACCATCTTCTCCCAGCTGTCAAAGGAAGACGGACGGCGCGTCAAACGTCCGGAAGAACACATCGAACCTTAGGGCCAATGGCCACGGGACTGATACACTGCGCGACATTTTGTTTTGCAGGCCAGTCCCGTGACCACCATCGCCACCGCTTTTAATACTTTGCCGCTGTCCGCCGCCATGCTGGCTAACCTCGACTCGCTCGGTTATACCCAGATGACGCCGATCCAGGCGCAAAGCTTGCCGGTGATCCTCAAGGGGATGGATCTGATCGCCCAGGCCAAGACCGGCAGCGGCAAGACCGCCGCCTTCGGTATCGGCCTGCTGAACCCGATCAATCCGCGCTTCTTCGGTTGCCAGGCGCTGGTCATTTGCCCGACCCGTGAACTGGCTGACCAGGTCGCCAAGGAAATCCGTCGCCTGGCCCGCTCAGAAGACAACATCAAGGTCCTGACCCTGTGTGGCGGCGTGTCGTTCGGCCCGCAGATCGGTTCGCTTGAGCACGGCGCGCACATCATCGTCGGCACCCCGGGCCGGATCCAGCAGCACCTGCGCAAGGGTTCACTGGTACTTCATGGCCTGAACACGCTGATCCTCGACGAAGCCGACCGCATGCTCGACATGGGCTTCTACGACTCCATCGAAGAAATCATCGCTCAGTGCCCGGAGCGCCGCCAGACCCTGCTGTTCTCCGCCACTTACCCGGTGGGCATCAAGCAGCTGGCGTCGAAGTTCATGCGTAACCCGCAGCAAGTGAAGGCCGAGGCGTTCCACGACGACACGCAGATCGAGCAGCGCTTCTACGAGATCTCCCCGGATGAGCGCATGGACGCGGTGGTCAAAGTCCTCGCGCATCACCGTCCGGCCTCCTGCGTTGCGTTCTGCTTCACCAAGCAGCAGGTTCAGGAAACCGTCGATCACCTGACCTCCAAAGGCATTTCTGCCGTCGGCCTGCATGGCGATCTGGAACAGCGTGACCGTGACCAGGTATTGGCCATGTTCGCCAACCGCAGCACCTCGGTACTGGTCGCCACCGATGTCGCGGCTCGCGGCCTGGACATCGACGCGCTGGACATGGTGATCAACGTTGAGCTGGCGCGTGATTCGGAAATCCACATTCACCGCGTCGGCCGTACCGGTCGTGCTGGCGAGAAAGGCATTGCGATCAGCCTGGTCGCGCCGTCCGAAGCACACCGCGCCCAGGCCATCGAGCAACTGCAGAAGTCGCCGTTGAGCTGGGATCAGCTGGACAACCTCAAATCCCAGGGCGGCGCACCGCTGCTTCCGGTGATGAGCACGCTGGTAATTGGCGCAGGTCGTAAAGACAAAGTGCGTCCGGGCGACATTCTGGGTGCATTGACGGGCGATGCCGGCATTCCCGGTGCCCAGGTCGGCAAGATCGCGATTTTCGATTTCCAGGCCTATGTGGCCGTGGAACGCGGGATCGCCAAGCAGGCCTTGCAGCGCCTGAACGATGGCAAGATCAAAGGCCGCTCGCTGCGCGTGCGTATTTTGTAAAAGATCTTCTGGCTGACAGAGATCACATGTGGGAGCGGGCTTGCTCGCGAAGACGGACTGACAGACAACCTCTATGTTGAATGTACTGGCCTCTTCGCGAGCAAGCCCGCTCCCACATTGGTTTGTCGGTGAATCTGAATTTTGTATGAGGACACCGTTTTGCGCTCTACCGAAGTCGTGATCATTGGCGCTGGCGCCGCAGGGTTGATGTGCGCGCTGACCGCCGCCGGGCGTGGGCGCAAGGTGTTGTTGCTCGACCATGCGAACAAGGCCGGCAAAAAAATCCTGATGTCGGGCGGTGGCCGCTGCAATTTCACCAACATGTACACCGAACCCAGCAATTTTCTCTCGCAGAACGAACACTTCTGCAAATCCGCACTGGCGCGCTACACCCAGTGGGATTTCATCGGCATGGTCGCCAAACACGGCGTGCCGTACCACGAGAAAAAACTCGGCCAGCTGTTCTGCGATAACAAATCCAGCGACATCCTCGAGATGCTGCTCAATGAGTGCGATCAGGTCGGCGTGAGCTTGCACCTGGACACCTCGATCCAGACCATCGAGAAGCTCGAAAGCGGTTATCTGCTGGACACCACGCTGGGCCAGATCACCTGTGAATCGTTGGTCATCGCCACGGGCGGACTGTCGATCCCGACGCTGGGTGCGACCGGTTTCGGTTATCAGGTGGCCAAGCAGTTCGGTCACGATCTGCTGCCGACCCGCGCTGGCCTGGTGCCGTTCACCATCACCGATCAGCTCAAAGAGCTGTGCACCGAGTTGTCCGGTACATCAGTGGATTGCCTGGTCAGCTGCAATGACCAGAGCTTTCGCGAGAACATCCTGTTCACCCACCGCGGCCTCAGCGGTCCGGCGATTTTGCAGATTTCCTCGTTCTGGGAATCCGGCGACACGGTCGAAATCAACCTTATGCCGGACCACGACGTGCCGAGCTGGCTGCAACAGCAGCAAGCCGAACGCCCGAACAGCGAGTTGAAGACCTTGCTCGGTGAAATCTTCACCAAGAAAATGGCCAACCTGCTGGCGGACAACTGGTTCGTGTCCAAACCGATGAAGCAATACACCCACGCGGAAATTGCCGACATCGGCGAAAAACTGGCGAGCTGGAAAGTGGTGCCGGCCGGCACCGAAGGTTATCGCACGGCCGAAGTGACCCTGGGCGGCGTGGATACCCGCGAAGTCTCGTCCAAGACCATGGAATCGCTGAAAAGCCCCGGCCTGTATTTCATCGGCGAAGTGCTCGACGTCACCGGGCATCTGGGCGGGTTCAACTTCCAATGGGCCTGGGCCTCGGGCTACGCCGCCGCGCAATTCGTCTGACCTGCAAAAAACAAAACTGTGGGAGCGAGCCTGCTCGCGATAGCGGTCTGCCAGGCAACATCGATGCTGCATGTGCTGGCCTCATCGCGAGCAGGCTCGCTCCCACATTTGTTATGCACTGATAGGTAAGGAACAGATTTTGCTGTCAGATGTGATCGGCGCCATTGCGTCAGCGTCATTACTGGCTCAATTTAGCGTCATCGCCTCGGAAGGCCCTCGCACTTCATGTCATCGACCCCTTTTAGTCAGTCTCTGCGCCGCCTCTGGGCGTTGGATAAATTCAGCTACAGCGTGCGGGTGTTCATCGCCCTGACCGGCAGCATGGCTGTCTGTTGGTATCAGGATGAAATGGGGCTGCTGATCCCGTTGTTCCTGGGGATCATCGCCAGCGCCCTTGCCGAGACCGACGACAGTTGGCAGGGCCGCCTCAACGCGTTGGCCGTGACGCTGGTGTGTTTCAGCGTTGCCGCCCTCTCCGTCGAATTGCTGTTCCCCTACCCGATCATTTTCGTCATCGCCCTGGCGCTGGCCAGTTTCGGCTTGACCATGCTCGGCGCCCTCGGTGAACGTTATGGCGCGATTGCTTCGGCAACGTTGATTCTGTCGGTCTACACCATGATCGGCGTGGACCAACGCGGCGGCGCGGTCACCGATTTCTGGCACGAGCCGGTGCTGCTGGTGGCCGGCGCGGCCTGGTACGGTTTGCTGTCAGTGCTGTGGCAGGCGCTGTTCTCCAATCAGCCGGTGCAGCAAAGCCTGGCGCGGCTGTTCCGCGAATTGGGCTATTACCTGAAGCTCAAGGCTTCATTGTTCGAGCCGATCCGGCAACTGGACGTGGAGGCGCGTCGGCTGGAACTGGCCCAGCAAAACGGCCGGGTGGTGGCGGCGCTCAATGCGGCCAAGGAAATCATCCTGCATCGGGTCGGCAATGGTCGGCCGGGGTCGAAGGTCAGCCGCTACCTCAAGCTGTACTTCCTCGCTCAAGACATCCATGAGCGCGCCAGTTCCTCGCACTATCCTTACAACGCGCTGGCCGAGGCGTTCTTCCACAGCGACGTGCTGTTCCGCTGTCAGCGCCTGCTGCGCCAGCAAGGCAAAGCCTGCCGCGCCTTGGCCGAATCGATCCAGATGCGCCAGCCCTTCATCTATGACGCCAGCTTCGCCGAAGCCCTGAGCGACCTGCACGCCTCGCTCGAACACCTGCGCATCCAGAGCAACCCGGCCTGGCGAGGTCTGCTGCGTTCATTGCGCGCACTGGCCGCCAACCTTGGCACTCTCGACCGTTTGCTCAGCGATGCCAGCAACCCCGACGCCTTGGCCGACGCCACCGATAGCAGCCTGCTCGACCGTTCGCCACGCAACCTCAAGGATGTGTGGATTCGCTTGCGCACGCAGCTGACGCCAACGTCGCTGCTGTTTCGCCATGCACTGCGCCTGCCCCTGGCCTTGAGCATCGGCTACGGCATGGTGCATTTGATTCACCCGTCGCAGGGTTACTGGATCATCCTCACCACGCTGTTTGTCTGTCAGCCGAACTACGGCGCGACCCGACGCAAGCTCGGGCAGCGGATCATCGGCACGGCGATTGGCCTGACCTTGGCCTGGGCACTGTTCGATCTGTTCCCCAACCCGTTGATTCAGTCGTGCTTCGCGATTGCCGCCGGGGTGGTGTTCTTTATCAACCGTACTACCCGCTATACCCTGGCCACGGCCGCAATCACCCTGATGGTGCTGTTCTGCTTCAACCAGGTCGGGGACGGCTACGGGCTGTTCCTGCCACGACTGTTCGACACCCTGCTCGGCAGCCTGATCGCCGGGCTCTCGGTGTTCCTGTTCCTGCCGGACTGGCAGGGCCGGCGCCTGAACAAAGTGCTGGCCAACACCCTGACCTGCAACAGCATTTACCTGCGCCAGATCATGCAGCAATACGCCGCCGGCAAGAGCGATGACCTGGCGTATCGCCTGGCCCGACGCAACGCGCACAACGCAGACGCGGCGCTGTCGACGACGCTGGCGAACATGTTGATGGAGCCGGGGCATTTTCGTAAGGAAGCGGATGTCGGGTTTCGCTTCCTGGTGCTGTCGCACACATTGCTCAGTTACTTGTCGGGCTTGGGTGCACACCGCGAAACCCAACTGCCGGCAGATGTGCGCGAGCACCTGATCGACGGTGCGGGCGTGAGCCTGGCCGCCAGCATCGACGAGATCGCCCAGGGCCTGACAAACAAACTACCGATAGCGATTCAGAGTGATGCGGAAGAAGCGCTGGCCAATGAACTGGAACAGATGCCGGATGAAATCGATGAAGGCCAGCGATTGGTGCAGACGCAGTTGGCGTTGATTTGCCGACAGTTGGGACCATTGCGCACGCTGGCGGCGCACCTGATCAAGGACACCAGCGAAACCTAAGATCTCACATCCCGTGCTGCTTGATCAACCGCTCATAACTCCCATCCGCCTTCATCTCGGCAATCTCGCGGTCGAAGTTGGCGACAATCTGTTCATGCTGCGGATTTTTCAGGCTGACCAGTATGTGCAGGCTGTTCTCGCTCAATGGCTTGGGCAGGAATTCCACGGCATTGCGCACCTTGGATGATTCCCGAGCCAGGTAATAACGGGCGACGTATTCGTCTTCCAGCGTCAACTTGACCCGGTCCGCCGCCACCATGCGCACGGCCATAGCGAAGTTATGCACCGGGACTTTCTGCAGCGACACGTCTTCATCGAATGCCGCCGAGTAGGCATAACCGCGCACCACCGCAATCGGATAGGTGTGCAGTTGCTGCAGGTTGTTGAACTCGATCGGTGCATCCTTGCGCTTCAGGAAGCGCACGCGGTTGAGCAGGTACTCTCCCGAAAACTGCCCCAGCTTGGTGCGATCCTCGGTGTACCAGGCGTTGACCAACACGTCGTAACGTCCTTCACCAAGGCCCAACAAGGCTCGCGCCCAGGGCACCTGCTCGAAATCACTGGCATAGCCAGCCCGGGCCAGCGCAGTGCTGACGATATCCGTGGCCAAGCCGCCATTGACCAGCGTGGCATCGGTAAAGGGCGGCCAGGCGTCGGCCACCAGGCGCAATTTTTCCGCTGCCGCGCTCTGTGCCAGCAACAGCAATCCGATCAAAGCAAACGCTCGATGCAATCGCGGCATGCTTGAAAATCCTTAGCGGGCGGATTGCCCGGCGTATTTTTCAGCCAAACTCCAAGATCCATGTACCGACAAGCCAGGTACTCTACGTTAGCTCATTGGAGCCACTGCACAGCGCTCAATCTCAGATTACACAAAGAAGACAACGCCGCGCGAAATGAATGATGGCATTTTGGCCTTCATCACAGATTTAGCCGCCATAAAGACATCCATCGACAGGACGCTTAGTATCGAAGCGACGTTGTTCAAGGAATGTGAAGATGACAATTGATTGTGTCTGCAAACACCACAGCGATCTGGGCAAGGAACAGCTGTATGCGATTTTGCAGTTGCGTGCGCAAGTGTTCGTCGTCGAACAGCGATGCGCTTATCAGGATGTCGATGGCCAGGATCTGGAAGGTGACACCTGCCATTTGATGGCGTGGGACGAGGATCAACTGGTGGGGTATCTGCGATTGCTCGATCCGCAAACCCAGGGTGGCGACGTGGTGATCGGCCGCGTGATCATTGCACCTCAGGCGCGTGGCACCGGGCTTGGGCATGCATTGATGGAGCAGGCGCTGAAGCAGGCCGAAAAACATTGGCCTGACGTGCCGATCTATCTCTCGGCCCAGGCGCATTTACAGGGGTATTACGGGCGGTACGGGTTTGTGGTGTCGGGCGAGGAGTTTCTTGAGGATGATATTCCGCATATCGGGATGCGCCGTCCTTGAGGGCCTCTTCGCGGGCAAGCCCGCTCCCACAGGTACAGCGAAATCCCTGTGGGAGCGGGCTTGCCCGCGATAGTGTCAGCCGCAACACTGAAAATTTCAGGGATACTCGAGCACTGCTTTGATCTGCCGAAGATTGCGCTCGATCCATCCGCGATCAATCGCCCCCCACTCGCGAATCCGATAGCGCCCCGCATGATTGCGTGCGCCCTCTTCCTGTTCAAATTCGCAAATGATGTCCAGGTCCGCCAATGCGGCGATGGTGTCCTGCGCCGTGCGCCGGGGCATGCCGGTCACTTCGGTCAGCGCCGGGACGCTGCTCGCCAGCCCGCTGTCGATCAGGTACGCCACGTATAAACGGCGGTAGAAGCTGCTCTTGGTCTTGCTGACATCCATTCAAACACTCCAGGCTGCGATCTTTTGATCTTTTACTGCATATCCCGCCACGTCAGGTACACCCGCAGATCGAACTCCACCTGGTGATACCCCGGCAACATGTGTTCGCAGAGTTTGTAGAACGCCTTGTTGTGATCCGACTCTTTGAAGTGCGCCAGTTCATGCACCACGATCATTTTCAGAAATTCGGAGGGCGCTTCCTTGAACAACGAGGCCACCCGGATTTCCTTCTTGGCCTTGAGCTTGCCGCCCTGCACCCTCGAAATCGTGGTGTGCAAGCCGAGGGCGCGATGGGTCAGGTCCAGGCGGTTGTCGAACAACACCTTATCGATGGCCGGCGCGTTACGCAGGTATTCCTGCTTGAGCTCCAGCGCATAGGTGTACAGCGCCTTGTCGCTCTGTACAGCGTGTTGTTCCGGGTAGCGATTGCTCAGGTAATCGCCCAGCCGACCTTCGGCGATCAGCTGGCGCACCTGATCCTGCAACGCAGCGGGATAGGCCTGGAGGTATTTCAACGCAGTCATTGAGGTCGGCAACACACGATCACGAAAAGATCGCCAGTGTAGCGAATTCAACGGGGCAGCGCGCTCCAGTCAAACGGCTGCACAAAGTCGCCGGCGTCCTCGGCCATCATCGGCCGCCCCACCAGAAAACCCTGCACATACTGGCAACCATTGGCTTGCAGCCATTCATATTGCGTAACGGTTTCAACCCCTTCGGCAATCACCAGCATCCCGTATTGCTTACACAGGTCGATCACATTGCGCACCAACGCCGCGTCCCGCTCGGACTCCGGCAGCCGGGCAATCAAATGCCGGTCGAACTTGAGCGTGTCCAGTTCCAGGTCGCGCAGATGAGCCAGCGAGCACGGCCCGGAGCCGAAGTCGTCCAGTGCCACCCGCACCCCAAGATTGCGCAGCAGACGCAGCGTTTTGCGGGTTTCCTCGGGATTTTGCATCAACGCGTCTTCCGTCACTTCGACTTCCAGACACCGAGGCTGCAAGCCATGACGCTCAATCACCTGGCGCAATTCGGTGACCAGGTTGGGCATGCCGAACTGGGTGCTGCTCAAACTGACGCCCAGCACCAGATCCTCGGCAAACAGGGTTTCCCAGGCTTTGCGCTGTCCGGCACCGCGATGATAGATCCAGCTGCCCAGACGACTGATAAGGCGCGCCTCTTCCAGCAACGGCAAAAACAGCCCCGGCGGTACGTCGCCCACGCTTGGATGCTGCCAGCGCAACAAGGCCTCAAACCCGCGAATCTGCCCGCCATCGATGGCCACTTGCGGCTGATACACCAGATTGAAATCACGGTTTTCGATGGCCGTGCGCACACTCTCTTCAAGCATCAATCGCGAGCGCGCCCGTCCATTCATTTCGTGATCGTAAAACCGGTATTGCTGGCGGCCAGCGCGCTTGGCCTCATACATCGCGATGTCCGACGCACGCAACAAGCCATCGAGATTGGCCCCGCAATCCGGAAAAGTAGCGATGCCGATGCTGGCGCCCAAGGCGATATCCAGCCCATCGATCTGCTGACAGATCGACACCCGCTCGATGAGCTTCTCGGCAATCTTCGCCGCTTGTTCCGGGAATTCCAGGTCCAGCAACGCGGTGAACTCGTCGCCGCCCATGCGCGCCAGAATGTCGAAGGGCCGCAGACACGCCTTCAATTGCTCGGACACCCAGCGCAACACCCGGTCACCGGCATCGTGGCCGAGGGAGTCGTTGACGCGCTTGAAGCCGTCGAGGTCCAGGTACAACAGCACCCATGCGCTGTCGGACCGTTCGCCACGCAACAGCAGGTTTTCGACGGTCTGATAGAAGCCGCGACGATTGAGCAGCCCGGTCAATGGATCGGTCACCGCCTGGAATTCCAGCTGCTGATGCAGATGGCGCACCACCGACATGTCCAGCACCGTGACGACCATCGCATGCTGTTCGCTGGGCAACGGCGCGCAAGACAGCGCCACCGGCACCTGCTGGCCAGGCGCGGTGCGCAACAGCGCGTCGTGCAGGCGCAAGGTTTCACCGCGCTTGTAACCGGTATAAAGCTCAGAATCGGCCCACACCGGGATGTGTGGTTTCTGCAGGAAATCGAGGAATTCCTTGCCTTGCAGATCCTGCACGGTGGCGTTAAGCAGCCGCGACATCGCCGGATTGGCAAAGCGGATCAAACCGTCTTCCCCCACCACCAGGATGCCCTCGGCGGCGTTGTCCAGCACTGAAGCATTAAACGCGCGAGCGACCTCAAGATCGCGGCTCAAGCGCTGCAACGCACGGCGGTTGCGCTGGTGCTCGAGCAACGCCTGGACTTTGGGCTTGAGAATTTGCGGGTCAAACGGTTTGAACAGGTAATCCACCGCACCACTGGCATAGCCCTTGATCACGGCGTCCTGAGACTGTTCGTTGGCGGTGAGAAAAATAATCGGAGTGAGGCGGGTTCGCTGACTGCCGCGCATCAGACGCGCGACTTCAAAACCGTCCATGCCCGGCATCTGCACATCCAGCAGCACCAGGTCGACGTCATGTTCGAGTAAAAGACTCAGGGCTTCAAAGCCAGAAGCCGCGGTGATGACCTGCCAATCCTGGCGTTGAAGTAACGCCCGCATGCTGATCAGGTTTTCAGGGTAGTCATCGACAATTAAAAGGATCGAGTTGCCTTCAGCTGGCGTGGGGTGCGCGCATTCCATGCTGCTTCTCTTGTTCGGGGCGTCAGGCCGGTTTCTCGTGAAAACCGGACAAATACTGAGACTTCACTCTAGACCGGGATCCGCAAAAGCAGAAGCTGTCAGTGCGCCATCATTTAACCATCAGGTTCATTTGCCGACTAACGGTCACCGCTAAAAGCCCCTGAAACCGGGAAAGATGGCCTTTTGACAGGATTTTGGCGTCAGCCACCTGTCGATCCGCTGTTAACAAATTGAACTTCTACGATTATAAAGACCCCCCCCAATGCTTGTGCTAGAGCTTCTAGTACGCGCGTGCAGTAAAATTTGTGGAAGCTTTTCCTATGATCGATCTCGCAACCTGGAACCTCAGCGTTCCTGTCGGCAACCCGCCGTACACCGTTGACACGCCGAAACTGGTTAAAGGCTTCAAGGATCAATACTTCCACTCGAACACCGGCACACTGTTTTTCTGGGCCCCCGTCACCGGCTCCAAGACCGAAAACGCCAAGTACCCCCGTACCGAACTTCGCGAAACCTACAGTAATGGCACCCTGAAAAACTGGCTCTACCCGGACGCCGACAACCTACTGCACGCCACCCTGGCGGTGAACCAGGTGCCGAGTTCAGGCAAAGTCGTCATCGGCCAGATCCATGCCTATGAAAGCCAGAAGCCTTTGGTGAAGCTCGAGTATCAGTACAAGACCAGCACCTCGACCGGCAACATCGTCGCCAAAGTGCGCATGCACCCGGATGACGGCGAAGGCCGGGTGATCACCATCGCTACCGGCGTGAAGCTGGATCAGGAGTTCTCCTACCTCATTCACTTGAGCCGTCGCGGCGCGCTCGGCATCAGCGCTGCGGGCAATCAATGGGACACCGACATCAGCAAGACCTGGAGCGTAAAACCGCTGTATTTCAAGGCTGGGGTTTATGTGCAGGACCACACCGGTTACACCAGCGAAGGCGCGCAAGTGACGTTCAGCAAGCTGGATATTGATCACGATAAGTAAGCCCCGCAGCTCGCAATCCCTGTAGCAGCTGCCGAGCGGCTGCTACAGCGTCCGAAAAACGCGCAGGACGTCTCCGACTGTGGCGAGGGAGCTTGCTTCCGCTGAGCGGCGAAGCAGCCCCAAACCCTGCCACCTGATTCCCACAGACACGCCACGCCCCCGATTTACGGCGCCTGCGCCGCCGAACGGGAGCAAGCTCCCTCGCCACAATGACCGCATACAGGTCCTACAGCCCGGTTGCGGCTACCCGAATCGCTGCCTAAAGTTGGCCCGTCGCTGACCATTGTTGGCGACAGGGTTTCGCAGCCCTAACGATACGTGTAGTAACCTAGCGCCTCGAAAAAAGGGGCGCGTCAACACTCGCTCCCCTTCTTTATGGTGGCTGTGTGTGGGAGACCTTCGGGTTAATTGGCGTCCCCTCTCCACACTTTAGATTTTTACTACAATATTTTTGTTAAAAACCATCTTATATTGTTCACCTTGACCGACCCCCCGATCGATTTCCAGTTCCCCTTCCAAGACCGAGTAGCTCCTATCGATTGAACGAAGCGAAATAAAATACATTGGTTCAAACCCAATTACAGGACTTGCCGTTAGCCTGAACACAACTGGGCCGGTGTCTTCCAACGTTCCAAAGATGAACGTCCCCGAAACGTCGAATTCCGTCCCACCACGTAACAGTTTTGTTTGGCCTATATTATTTGCCGGCAAACTGTCATCTGCCCCTTTAATAGTCAAGACGATTTCTTTGGAGACACCCTCCCTAGTCATCGTTCCAGCGTAGATTCCGTCTGGAGTCGCCATAACATTTATCTCCATATACAAAAGTAAATAACAAAGGCAACAAAGGGGACAGATCGTTTAACCCCCTTCCTTTCCTCTCGGGTTACGCATTAAAGAATAGCCAGCGACCAGCATTAAATCATCTGTAATAAATGACAGTTTTTAATGCGTTTTTGCGATAACAGAGATAACAACAAAGGAATAACAAAGGAATAACAAAGGGGACAATAACAATAACAAAGGGGACAGATTTATTATTTAATCGATTGTCTGCTGCTATGCTTCAACCATCACTACAAAGACGTAGGAGGCTATATGCCCAGAATGGGACGTGTTGTGTTACCTAATTATCCGCATCATGTCGTGCAACGAGGCCACAATAAGCAGGTTGTGTTCGCCGAGCCGGGGGACTTCCAGCGCTACCTCGAGGACCTGCGAGAGCTCAAAGCGCTATACAACGTTAAAGTTTATGCATTCTGCTTGATGACCAATCATGTCCATCTACTGCTCGCACCAGGAAATTCCGCAGCAGCCTCGGACAATTGATGAAAGGCCTGGCAGGCCGAATGACACGCTATCGCAACAAGCTGGAGGGACGCTCCGGCACCTTGTGGGAAAGTCGGTACAAATCCAGCGTGGTTCAAACCGACACCTATTTGCTGGCTTGTAGTCGATACATCGAACTGAACCCGGTGCGAGCGCAAATGGTTCAGGATGCACAGGATTACCCTTGGTCGAGCCTGCACCTGCGGCTCAATGAAACGGCTGAAAATCATTGGCTGGATGAGGATCTTTGCTTCACCGAACTCGGCGTAACCCATACCGATCGCCTTGCCCGCTACACCTCTTTTATGGAACAGACGATTCCTCCCTCGGAGTTGCAATTGATCAGAGGCGCCCTTCAGCGCGGACAATTGACGGGCAACCCTCGATTCACAGACGAGATAGAAAGTATCACTGGAACGCGAATATCACGTCGCGCGCGAGGCAGGCCTACGAAGCAAACCGAATAGAGGCACCAAAGCGAGGGGACAATTAAATAAATCTGTCCCCTTTCCCTATAGGTAATGGCAACCCAGTACACATCCACCTTCTTAGTCGAACTTAATCGTAGCGACCTATAGCAAAAAAATATTAAAAACTGTCATTTTTTACAGGTGACCACATGCCGACGCACAGCTAACTTACCTATGAAATATAAAAAAATAGACAGGACAAATAACCCACCCTGCTCTTTTTACAACACAAAAATTATCCTCATTAAAAAGGAATTAAAATCATGGCTGCATATATTGACCACCTCAAAAGTGGCCCAGGGATTCTTATTGTATATGGACGAGGCACTGAAGGTTACAGGATAGACTTACACAAGGATGACACAGGAGAAATGCTTGGAAATATCGATGTTGACTCGCAGGGAAACTACCAACTAAACACGCAAGAAATTATTCTTAGAGAGTTTAAAGGTCAAACAATTCGCGTTCGAGTCCGCGAAACAATTGACAATAAAAACTATTCCTATTGGAGCGTCCCAAAGGAAGTCTACATCTTCTAGTTAAACCAATAAAAATAAGTGACACCTAATTAAGGCCAGCGTGGTTTTTCGGCATAAAAAACCCGCCTCACGGCGGGTTTTTTATGCGACTAAAACGCGGAGGGCTTAGTTAACCTTAGCGTTCAACTCACCCTTCAAATACCGCTGATACATCCCTTCCAACGAGATCGGTTTGATCTTCGAAGCATTACCCGCCGTACCAAACGCTTCATAACGAGCGATACACACATCACGCATCGCCGTCACAGTCGCGCCGAAGAACTTACGCGGATCGAACTCGCTTGGGTTGGTGGCCATCAGGCGACGCATTGCACCGGTGGATGCCAGACGCAGGTCAGTGTCAATATTGACCTTACGCACACCGTGCTTGATGCCTTCGACGATTTCTTCAACCGGCACGCCGTAGGTTTCTTTGATGTCGCCGCCGTACTGGTTGATGATCGCCAGCCAGTCTTGTGGAACCGAAGACGAACCGTGCATCACCAGGTGGGTGTTCGGGATGCGTTTGTGGATTTCTTTGATGCGGTCGATGGCCAGCACGTCGCCGGTAGGTGGCTTGGTGAACTTGTAGGCGCCGTGGCTGGTGCCGATGGCGATGGCCAGGGCATCGACCTGGGTGCGTTTGACGAAGTCAGCGGCTTCTTCCGGGTCGGTCAGCATTTGGCTGTGGTCCAGAACGCCTTCGGCGCCGATGCCGTCTTCTTCACCGGCCATGCCGGTTTCCAGCGAACCCAGGCAGCCCAGCTCGCCTTCTACCGATACGCCGCAGGCGTGAGCCATGGCCACGGTTTGTTGGGTGACGCGGATGTTGTAGTCGTAGTCGGTCGGGGTCTTGCCGTCTTCGCCCAGGGAACCGTCCATCATCACCGAGCTGAAGCCCAGTTGGATGGAGCGCTGGCAGACGTCAGGGCTGGTGCCGTGGTCCTGGTGCATGCACACCGGGATGTGCGGGAATTCTTCGATTGCCGCCAGGATCAGGTGACGCAGGAACGGAGCGCCGGCGTATTTGCGAGCACCGGCCGAGGCCTGGACGATCACCGGGGAGTCAGTCTTGTCAGCGGCTTCCATGATGGCGCGCATCTGCTCAAGGTTGTTGACGTTGAAGGCTGGAACGCCGTAGCCGAACTCGGCTGCGTGGTCCAACATCTGGCGCATGCTGATAAGTGCCATTGTGTATGTCTCTCCCGGTTTGGGTCGTTAATCGTGCCAGCCTGCCGTAGCGGCGGCGGCTATTCAAGTTATTGCAGATCGGGGGTTGGCCCGGGCTGCGAATTCGGTGTTGCCTGAATCTTGAGTACCTACACAGATCCATTGTGGGAGCGGGCTTGCTCGCGAATGCGGTCTTACATTCAATATTGCTGCAAGCTGACCTACAGCTTTCGCGAGCAAGCCCGCTCCCACATTTGGATCTGTTTCCACATTAGGCCTGTGGTGTGTCAATTACTGCGCTTTACAACCGCGGCCGATCAAATCATTGGTGGCGACCCAGTAAACCAGGCCTTCCTCACCTTTTTGGTGAAACGCCAGCATGTCGTTGCTGTACAGCGAACCCGACGCGCCCGGCTCCTGCTTCAAGCGGTAGACCTGATCGGCTCCACCCAGGCGCACGTCGACTTCCTTGCGGCTGTCGTCGGTGTAGCGCCAGAGCACTTTGGCCTGGCTGTCACAGGTCCAGGTGGTCCAGTTGTCCGTCGATTCGGCAGGCTTGAACAGGTTGAAATTTGCACAACCTGCCAGCAATGCCAACGCCGTAACGGCGATAAAACCTTTCATCCATGTTCCTCGACTGACGGCGCACGCCGCCAGCCCTGAGTAATGAGTCAGACCCGTCAAGGGCAACCATGTTCCTTGGAGGGTGTCTGTGTCTCGTATTTATCCAGGCCATCAGGCCCCGCACGCTTATTGATCACCGGGTTGGTTTCCGCTTGCCAGTCAGCCTGGTAGCAGCCTTTTTCCACCGATTGCGGCGCGGGTTCCGGCGTGGCTTTGGGGTTACTCCCGCAAGCCGCCAGCATACCCGCAGCGATCAACAGCGCTAAGGTCTTGACCATGTGAACACTCCCTTGCCTGGTCAAATGGGCGGCCTCAGGCCTTGGCCCGGCTTTCCAGGACTTCAACGGCTGGCAACACTTTGCCCTCGACGAATTCGAGGAATGCGCCGCCACCGGTAGAAATGTAGGAGATCTGATCAGCAACGCCATACTTATCGATGGCCGCCAGGGTGTCGCCGCCGCCAGCGATGGAGAATGCCGAACTTTGTGCGATGGCCTCGGCCAGGACTTTGGTGCCGTTACCGAACTGGTCGAATTCGAACACGCCCACCGGGCCGTTCCACAGGATGGTCTTGGACGACTTCAGCAGCTCGGCGAAATTCGCCGCGGTCTGTGGGCCGATGTCCAGGATCATGTCGTCGGCAGCCACGTCGGCGATCAGCTTGACGGTGGCCGTCGCGCTTTCAGCGAATTCCTTGGCAACCACCACGTCCACCGGCAACGGCACGCTGACTTTGGCGGCGATTTCGCGAGCGGTGTCCAGCAGGTCCGGTTCGTACAGGGACTTGCCGACCGGGTGACCGGCAGCGGCGAGGAAGGTGTTGGCAATGCCGCCACCGACGATCAGCTGGTTGCAGATCTGGCTCAGGCTGTTCAGCACGTCGAGTTTGGTCGACACCTTGGAACCGGCAACGATTGCAGCCATCGGCTGGGCCGGCGAACCCAGGGCTTTGCCCAAGGCGTCCAGTTCAGCGGCCAGCAGCGGACCTGCGGCGGCGACTTTGGCGAACTTGGCCACGCCGTGGGTCGAACCCTCGGCGCGGTGAGCGGTGCCGAAGGCGTCCATCACGAACACGTCGCACAGGGCGGCGTATTGCTGGGCCAGTTCGTCGGCGTTCTTTTTCTCGCCCTTGTTGAAGCGCACGTTTTCGAACAGCACGATGTCGCCGGCCTTGACGTCGACGCCGCCCAGGTAGTCAGCCACCAGCGGCACTTCGCGGCCCAGGGCCTTGCTCAGGTAGTCAGCAACAGGCTTGAGGCTGTTCTCGGCCGAGAACTCGCCTTCGGTCGGACGGCCAAGGTGCGAGCAGACCATCACGGCCGCGCCTTTTTCCAGGGCCAGCTTGATGGTCGGCAGCGAGGCCAGGATTCGCGCATCGCTGGTGACAACACCGTCCTTGACTGGGACGTTGAGGTCTTCGCGAATCAGTACGCGCTTACCTTGCAGATCGAGGTCGGACATCTTCAACACGGTCATGGGTCGCATTTCCTGAGTTACAGTTTCTGAGAAACAGGGAGTGGAGAGGCTATTTGCAGATAGTGTTCTGCTACGTCCAGCATTCGGTTGGCAAAACCCCATTCGTTGTCGAACCAGGCCAGGATGTTCACCAGCCGTGGGCCGGAAACTCGGGTCTGACTGGCATCGACAATCGCCGAATGTGGGTCATGATTAAAATCACAGCTTGCATGGGGAAGCTCGGTATAGGCCAGAAGGCCTTTGAGCGGGCCGCTGGTGGCGGCCTCGCGCAGAATCCGGTTGACCTCGGTGGCGTCGGTGTCGCTTACGGTCTGCATCGTGATGTCGAGGCAAGACACGTTAACGGTCGGCACCCGCACGGCTTTGGCCTGAATTCGTCCGGCAAGTTCCGGCAGCAGGCGCTCAATGCCTCGCGCCAGACCAGTGGACACCGGAATCACCGACTGGAACGCTGAACGCGTGCGGCGCAGGTCTTCATGATGATAGGCATCGATGACCGGCTGATCGTTCATTGCCGAGTGAATGGTGGTGATCGACACGTATTCCAGACCAATGGCCTGATCCAGCAGGCGCAACAGCGGCACGCCGCAGTTGGTGGTGCAGGACGCGTTGGACACCAGCAGCTCGTCGCCGGTCAGGCAATCCTGGTTCACGCCGAAGACGATGGTGGCGTCGACATCCGCCTCGCTGGCCATCGGCTGGGAAAACAATACACGTGGCGCACCGGCATCGAGGAAGCGCTGGCCATCGGCCCGCGTGTGGTAGGCGCCGGAGCACTCCAGCACCAGATCGACGCCCAGAGACGCCCAATCGATACCTTCGGGGGTGGCACTGCGCAGGACCTTCACGCAGTCGCCATTAATATGCAGACAATCGCCCTCAACCCTCACTTCACCGGGAAAACGCCCGTGAGTGGAGTCGAAGCGTGTCAGGTATTCGATGCTGGCCATGTCAGCCAGATCGTTGATCGCGACAATTTCAAACCCGGCCTTCGCTCCTCGCTCGAACAAAGCACGCAAGACACAACGACCGATCCGGCCGTAGCCGTTGAGTGCAACTTTGTAGGGACGCGGTTGAGGCATGGGGTTCTCGATTACCGTGGTGAATCTGTCAGTGTTGTGCTGACTGGACCAACGCTATCGCGAGCAAGCCCGCTCCCACATTGGGTTTGTGTTGTGAACACTGCTCGTGTCACACAACAAATCCCCTGTGGGAGCGAGCTTGCTCGCGATGGCGTCAGCCCGGACAACGCAGCTGTCGGACTTAGTCTTCCAGCAGCTCTTCAGCCTGACCCAGGATGTTTTCCAGGGTGAAGCCGAACTCTTCGAACAAGGCTGGCGCTGGCGCCGACTCGCCGTAGGTGGTCATGCCGATCACGCGGCCTTCCAGGCCCACGTATTTGTACCAGTAGTCCGCGTGAGCGGCTTCGATGGCGATACGGGCGCTGACTTGCAACGGCAGAACGGCTTGCTTGTAGCCGGCATCCTGGGCATCGAACACGCTGGTGCACGGCATCGAAACGACGCGAACCTTGCGGCCTTGCTCGGTGAGCTTGTCGTAAGCCTGAACCGCCAGGCCCACTTCCGAACCGGTAGAGATCAGGATCAGCTCAGGCTCGCCTGCGCAGTCCTTCAACACGTAACCGCCACGGGCGATGTCGGCGATCTGCAGCGCGCTGCGTTCCTGATGCTGCAGGTTCTGACGCGAGAAGATCAGCGCCGAAGGGCCGTCCTTGCGCTCGATGGCTGCTTTCCAGCAAACGGCCGATTCAACGGCATCGGCTGGACGCCAGGTGTCGAGGTTCGGCGTGCTGCGCAGGCTGGTCAGTTGCTCGACCGGTTGGTGAGTCGGGCCGTCTTCGCCCAGGCCGATGGAGTCGTGGGTGTAAACGAACACCACGCGCTTTTTCATCAGCGAAGCCATGCGCACAGCGTTGCGGGCGTATTCCATGAACATCAGGAAGGTCGCGCCGTAAGGCACCAGACCACCATGCAAAGCCACGCCGTTCATGATCGCGCTCATGCCGAATTCGCGAACGCCGTAGTACATGTAGTTGCCGCTGGCGTCTTCAGCCGAAACACCTTTGCAACCTTTCCACAGGGTCAGGTTGGAACCGGCCAGGTCAGCGGAGCCGCCCAGCAGTTCAGGCAACAGCGGGCCATAGGCATTGAGTGCGTTCTGGCTGGCTTTACGGCTGGCGATGGTTTCGCCCTTGGCCGCGACTTCAGCAATGTAAGCCGAAGCTTTTTCAGCGAAGTCTTCCGGCAGATCGCCACCCAGGCGACGAACCAGTTCGTTGGCCAGCTCAGGGAAAGCGGCGGAGTAGGCAGCGAAACGCTGGTCCCACTCGGCTTCGGCTGCGCGGCCGGCTTCCTTGGCGTCCCACTCGGCATAAATGTCAGCCGGGATTTCGAACGGGCCGTAGTTCCATTTCAGTGCAGCACGGGTCAGAGCGATTTCCGCGTCACCCAATGGGGCGCCGTGGCAGTCTTCTTTGCCTTGCTTGTTCGGCGAACCGAAACCGATGGTGGTCTTGCAGCAGATCAGGGTTGGCTGATCGCTTTTACGCGCGGTTTCGATCGCGATCTTGATCTCTTCCGGATCGTGACCGTCGACGTTGCGGATCACTTGCCAGTTGTAGGCTTCGAAGCGCTTAGGGGTGTCATCGGTGAACCAGCCTTCGACTTCGCCGTCGATGGAAATGCCGTTGTCATCGTAGAAGGCGATCAGTTTGCCCAGACCCAAAGTACCGGCCAGGGAGCCGACTTCGTGGGAAATGCCTTCCATCATGCAGCCATCACCCAGGAACACGTAGGTGTGGTGATCGACAACGTTGTGGCCAGGACGGTTGAACTGCGCCGCCAGGACTTTTTCAGCCAGGGCGAAACCCACGGCGTTGGCCAGGCCTTGGCCCAGTGGACCGGTGGTGGTTTCAACGCCCGGGGTGTAGCCGAATTCCGGGTGACCCGGGGTGCGGCTGTGCAGCTGGCGGAAGTTTTTCAGGTCATCGATCGACAGGTCGTAGCCGGTCAGGTGCAGCAGCGAGTAGATCAACATCGAGCCGTGACCGTTGGACAGCACGAAGCGGTCACGGTCGGCGAACGATGGATTGCTCGGGTTGTGCTTCAGGTAGTCACGCCAAAGTACTTCGGCGATATCCGCCATACCCATCGGGGCACCGGGATGGCCGCTGTTGGCTTTTTGCACGGCATCCATGCTGAGGGCACGAATGGCGTTGGCACGCTCACGACGGCTGGGCATCGCTGTTCTCCTGCGGGTTCTGTATCGAGAGTGAATAAAACGAAACGGAAAAAAGGCGAGCATTTTCCCTCACCCACACGCCTCGGGGCAATGACAGATAGTCATCCAGAGGCGTTTTTCCAAAGGATAACGACTGTTTCGACTGATGAAACCTTTCCGCTATCCGTTTGTTGACTGAAGCTAACGCCGAGAAGTGCCATCTATCGAGCAATATCAAAACTTTTTGATATTGCTCTTGCGATGATTTCTGCCCGTCACTAGACTGCTGGCCTTATGAATTTACGTGCGCCTTCCATTCAACATGACGATTGCGATGAGCTGGCGGCCCTGTGCAAGGCCGGCGGTGATCCTCTGCGCCTGAATGTATTGCGCGCGCTGGCCAACGATTCGTTCGGCGTGCTGGAACTGGCGCAGATCTTCGGCATCGGCCAGTCCGGCATGAGTCACCACCTCAAGGTCCTGGCCCAGGCCGACCTGGTGGCGACTCGCCGCGAAGGTAACGCGATTTTCTATCGTCGCGCCCTGCCCCACACCGATCTGCTGGGCGGCAAGCTGCACACTGCCTTGCTGGAAGAAGCGGACAACCTGACCCTTCCCGCCGATGTGCAGGCGCGGATCGCTCAAGTCCACGGGCAACGAGCAGCGGCCAGCCAGGATTTTTTCTCGCGGGTGGCGGAGAAGTTTCGCGCCCAGCAAGACTTGATCGCCGGCCTGCCGCAGTACCGCGAAAGCGTGGTGGCATTGCTCGACAAGTTGAGTTTCAGCGAGGGCGCCACGGCCATCGAAGTCGGCCCCGGCGACGGCGGATTCCTGCCGGAACTGGCGCGCCGCTTCAGCCAGGTCACCGCGCTGGACAACAGCCCGGCGATGCTCGAACTGGCGCGCCAGGTCTGCGAACGTGAAATGTTGGCTAACGTCAGCCTGCAACTGGCCGATGCATTGAATGGCGTCAGTCTCAAGGCCGATTGCGTTGTACTGAACATGGTGCTGCACCATTTCGCCGCGCCGGCGGATGCGCTCAAGCACATGGCCGACTTGCTGCAACCGGGCGGTAGCCTGCTCGTGACAGAGTTATGTAGCCACAACCAGAGTTGGGCCAGGGAGGCCTGCGGTGATCTCTGGTTGGGGTTTGAACAGGACGATTTGGCCCGTTGGGCCACCGCTGCGGGACTCGTTCCCGGGGAAAGCCTCTATGTAGGCTTACGTAATGGTTTCCAGATCCAGGTCCGCCATTTTCAGCGACCGGCTGGCGACACTCACCATCGGTAAATTCAGGAAAAAATCGAGATGAGCGAATACTCCCTCTTCACCTCCGAGTCCGTGTCCGAAGGGCATCCGGATAAAATCGCCGACCAGATTTCCGATGCGGTGCTGGACGCCATCATTGCTGAAGACAAGTTCGCCCGTGTGGCGTGCGAAACGCTGGTCAAGACCGGTGTGGCAATCATCGCAGGTGAGGTCACCACGTCGGCCTGGGTCGACCTGGAAGAAATCGTGCGTAACGTCATTCTGGACATCGGCTACAACAGCTCCGATGTCGGCTTCGACGGCGCTACTTGCGGCGTGATGAACATCATCGGCAAGCAATCCCCTGACATCAACCAGGGCGTTGACCGTGCCAAGCCTGAAGATCAGGGCGCTGGCGACCAGGGCCTGATGTTCGGCTACGCCAGCAACGAAACCGACGTGCTGATGCCAGCACCGATCACCTTCTCGCACCAACTGGTCAAGCGCCAGGCCGAAGCCCGTAAATCCGGCCTGCTGCCTTGGCTGCGCCCGGACGCCAAGTCGCAAGTGACTTGCCGTTACGAAGGCGGCAAGGTTGTGGGTATCGACGCCGTGGTTCTGTCGACCCAGCACAACCCTGACGTGTCCTACAAAGACCTGCGCGAAGGCGTGATGGAGCTGATCGTCAAGCACGTGCTGCCTGCCGAACTGCTGAGCAAAGACACCCAGTTCCACATCAACCCGACCGGCCAGTTCATCATCGGCGGCCCGGTGGGCGACTGCGGCCTGACCGGTCGCAAGATCATCGTCGACAGCTACGGCGGCATGGCTCGCCATGGTGGCGGCGCGTTCTCCGGCAAGGATCCATCGAAGGTTGACCGTTCGGCGGCCTACGCCGGTCGTTACGTGGCCAAGAACATCGTCGCTGCCGGCCTGGCCGAGCGATGCGAGATTCAGGTTTCCTACGCTATCGGTGTTGCCCAGCCTACATCGATCTCGTTGAACACCTTCGGCACCGGCAAAATCAGCGACGACAAAATCGTCAAACTGGTTCGCGAAGTGTTCGACCTGCGTCCATACGCAATCACCACCATGCTTGACCTGCTGCACCCGATGTACCAGGAAACCGCTGCGTACGGCCACTTCGGTCGCACCCCGGCGACCAAGACTGTGGGCGAAGACACTTTCACCACTTTCACCTGGGAAAAAACCGACCGCGCCGACGACCTGCGTCTGGCTGCCGGCCTGTAAGACTTTCCCCGCGGTACCAAAAGCCCTGCACGGTTCGCCGTGCGGGGCTTTTTATTGGCCGAAGATCAAGAAATCGCAGCCTCGTTGCACTCGACAGCTCCTACACCATTCTCTGTAGGAGCTGTCGAGTGCAACGAGGCTGCGATCTTTTGGTTTACCCATCTCGAAACACACCGAAAAACATCCTCGATAACAACACGCGAAAGCTGACTACCCTTCAAGCATTCCCCCTTGAGCAAGGACGCTCACGATGCTTCTGCGCCTGTTTACCGTTACCTTCCTGACCTTGCTTTGCCTGAACTCTAATGCCGCCGACTGCCCCGGCTGGTCACCGGCCCGTGCCCTGGACGAAATCACCGCGCTGCAAAAGCAGATCGACCTCTGGGACGACCACTATCACCGGGGCGGGCGCTCATTGGTCGCCGACGAAATCTATGATCAGTCCCGCGCACAACTGAACGAATGGCGAGATTGTTTTGACCTGGGACTGGCGCCGGAACCGTTGCGCACCGCTGGCGGCAAGATCGCCCACCCGGTCGCCCACACAGGGCTGGACAAGTTGCGTGATGCTCAGGCGGTGGAACACTGGCTGCGTGATCGAAGCGATATCTGGGCCCAACCCAAGATCGATGGCGTGGCGGTGACGCTGATCTATCGCAACGGTGTTCTGCATCAAGCGATCAGTCGCGGCGACGGGGTAAACGGACAGGACTGGACCACTTCGGCGCGACAGATCGCGCAGATTCCTCAAACGTTGCCACAACCGCTGGACGTGCTGGTGCAAGGCGAACTTTATTGGCGCCTGGCCGACCACATTCAAGCCCAGGCCGGCAGCCTCAATGCTCGCTCCACGGTGGCCGGGTTGATGGCGCGCAAACATCTGGACACCGAACAGGCCGAAGGGATCGGGTTGTTTGTCTGGGACTGGCCGCAGGGCCCGGCCACGTTGCCGGCACGCGTGGCGGCCCTGGATGTGTTGGGTTTCCCGAGTACGGCGCCCTACAGTCAGCCGATCAAGACATTTGCCGAGGCCGAGCGTTGGCGCGATCACTGGTATCGCGCGCCGCTGCCGTTCGCCAGCGATGGCATCGTGTTGCGTCAAAGCCAGCGTCCACCGGCCGAACGCTGGCAGGCGCGGCCGTCCTTCTGGAGTGTTGCCTGGAAGTATCCGTTCGCCCAGGCGCTGGCCGAAGTGCGCAGGGTCCACTTCAACATTGGTCGAACGGGGCGGATTACGCCGGTGCTGGATCTGACGCCGGTCAAGCTCGATGACCGACAGATCAAGCGCGTCAGCGTCAGTTCTCTGCAACGCTGGACGGACATGGACATTCGCCCCGGCGATCAGGTGTCCATCAGCCTCGCAGGACTGACCATTCCAAGACTCGAGGGCGTTGTGCTGCGCAGTACCGAGCGCGCCGAACTGAATGTGCCGTCAGCGTCAGACTTTCATCATTTGAGTTGTTGGCAACCCACATCAGGCTGCGAGAGCCAATTCCTCGCGCGCCTGACCTGGCTCGGCAGCAAGCAGGGGCTGGCGTTGCCTCACGTCGGACGCGGCACCTGGGAGAAACTTTTGGACACAGGCCACCTGAACGGCCTTCTGGATTGGTTGACCCTCGACGCTCAAGAGCTTGCTAACATTGACGGCTTCGGTGAGCGTAGCAGCGCTCGACTTTTAGACAGTTTCAGCAGCGCCCGCCAACGTCCATTTACTCGCTGGCTCAAAGCCTTGGGGTTACCGCCGACAGGTCAGGCACGGCTTGGCGATTCATGGAAGGACCTGGCGCAACGAAATACCGAACAATGGCAGGCAGAACCTGGTATCGGCCCGGGACGCGCGGCGCAATTGAGCGCCTTTTTCCGCGATCCGCAAGTTCTGGCACTGAGTGAAACATTACACATGGCCGGTATTAACGGATTCTGAACGCAGACGTCTCGCCAGCCGGGAACCCAAAGGTGCCAATGGGCTCCAACGCCCATCGCCACATCGACACGATCGCCTTTGCTCATGGAGCTTTTATGAAATTTCTTTCACCGCTCGCCTTGTTGACCCTTTGCAGCGTGTTGGCCGCACCACTGATGGCCGCCGAAGAAGCCCCGGAGCTGACCGGTTGCGCGGCCAAGAAACAGGGGATCATCAATCAGATAGAGCTGGCCAAATCCCACGGAAACGCTGATCAGCAGGCCGGCCTCGAGACGGCCCTGAGCGAAGTCACCGCCCATTGCACCGACGCCTCGTTGAAGAAGGAACGGGAAAACAAGGTGCTCGACGCGAAGCATGAAGTCAGCAAGCGTCAGGCCGACCTCGACAAAGCCATGAAGAATGGCGATCCCGACAAGATCAACAAACGTAAAGACAAACTCGCCGAGTCCCGCAAGGAATTGCAGGACGCGCTCGATGAACTGGATAAATAGGAAAGTGTTGATTGATCGTTCCCACGCTCTGCGTGGGAATGCAGCCCGTGACGCTCCGCGTCACTGGACGCGGAGCGTCCCTTGAGGCATTCCCACGCGGAGCATGGGAACGATCAACTCAGAGCCTCACACGAGAATCAATGATTCCGAAATTCTTTATGACACGCGCTGCAGGCATCTTCGACTTTTTGCACGGCCGGGCCCAGGTTACTGGCCTTGTAAGGCTGAACCTTGCTCGCAATCACCAGCTCACCGGTGGCGCTTTCAAGGGTGCGGGCCATTTCCTGGAAACGTGCCTGCTGTTGCCACACGTTGTCCTTGGCGCTGGTGTGATCTTCTTCACGCACCTGCGGGAAATGCTTCCAGGGCTCATGGGACAACGTATCGAGTTTCACGGCGCCGTCGGCGAACTTCGGACCGTCGAACGGAATGCGACCACGCAACATGCCGCCCAGGTCTTCACCGGTCTTGAGCATCTGCTTGAAGATCGCCTTGCGCTGACCCAGCGGCGAATTCGGGTCAACACCACCGCAAGCGGACAAGGCCAGGCATGCCAGCAATACAACAGAAAGTCTTTTAAGAGTCATGTTGGCTTCAGATCACGGGAAACGGCCGCCAGTATCCTCGCGTCGCCGGCAAAGACCAATAGCCCTATTATCAATACGGGTTGCTTGAGCGCATGGAGCACTCAGGCAACCGGCAAAGGAAATACTCCATGAATAGCCTTTTCAAGGCGTGGCGTCACAATCTGGCCTGGACACTTCCGATGGTGGCCGTGCTCGCGGGCTGCACCGGCGGCGACAACAAAGCGCCCAAGACCCACGCGCTGGCCACCTATTCCAGCGCCACCTGGGAAGCACTGCCGGCGGTGACCGACAACGACCTCGTCGCCGGCTTCGGCTCGTGGCGCAGCGCCTGCACGCGACTCAAGGCCGATCCGGTCTGGGGTTCGACCTGCGCGGCGTCCGCCAATGTGCCGCAAACCGCCAATGACATCCGTGCTTTCCTCAAGCAGAACCTCGACGTCTACGGCCTGCGCGCCGCCAATGACAACGCCAACGGTTTGATCACTGGCTATTACGAACCGGTCTACCCCGGCAGCCTGACCCAGACCGAGACAGCGAACATTCCGGTGTACGGCGTACCTGACGACATGATCATCGTCTCGCTGGACAGCATCTACCCGGAACTCAAGGGCAAACGCCTGCGCGGACGACTCGAAGGTCGCGTACTCAAGCCTTACGACGATGCGGCAACGATTGAAACCAAAGGGGTCAAGGCACCGGTCGTGGCCTGGCTGACCGATCCGATGAACCTGCAATTCCTGCAAATCCAGGGTTCGGGCCGCATTCAGCTCGACGACGGGCGCCAACTGCGCATTGCGTATGCCGACCAGAATGGCCATCCGTATCGTCCCATCGGCCGTTGGCTGGTGGAGCAAGGCGAACTGAAAAAAGAAGACGTGACCATGGGTGCGATCAGCACCTGGGCCAAGGCCAACCCGTCGCGCATTCCCCAATTGCTGGGCAGTAACCCAAGCTACGTATTTTTCACCCGTAATCCCGACAGCAACGAAGGCCCGCGAGGCTCGCTGAACGTTCCACTGACTGCCGGTTACAGCGCAGCTGTGGACCGCAAGGTGATTCCGCTGGGCAGCCTGTTGTGGTTGTCGACCACTAAACCGGATGGCACCGCACTGGTAAGGCCGGTTGCGGCTCAGGACACCGGTGGCGCGATTGCTGGCGAAGTGCGTGCGGACTTGTTCTGGGGCACTGGCGAGGCGGCCGGGCAACTGGCCGGGGACATGAAGCAGCAGGGACAAATCTGGATGCTATGGCCAAAAGGTGCGCCGCTGCCGCAAGTGCCTCAAGTTGCCGATGCGGTCAAAACGAGCCCCTGAATTCTGCGGCGACTGGTCAATAGCAATCGCGGGCAAGCCCGCTCCCACAGGGATAGGTGCCAGACACAAACTTTGTGTTCAACGCCGACCAATGTGGGAGCGGGCTTGCCCGCGATGAGGCCAGTAAAATCACCTCAATATTCTCAGATCGACACCACAAAGAAACTGGCGATCAACCCCATCCCCACAAACCACATCAGCGACCGCAAGATCGCCCAGTCCGCCAGGTAGCAAATGATGTAGAGCAACCGGCTGGTGATGAACAACACCGACAACACATTGATCGTCACCAGTTCGGCATTGCCGGCCAGATGCGCCACGATCACTGCCGCCGCAAAGGCGGGAGTCACCTCAAAGCCGTTCAGTTGCGCCGCATGCGCGCGTCGGCCCACACCATTGAGCGATTCGAGAAAGTCCCGGGGGTCATGGTTGTCTTTCAACGTGTACCTGCCACTGACCTTGGCAATAGCAGTGCAGAGATAAGGCAGGAAGATTGCGATCAAAATGCACCACAGAGCAGCCGTCATAAGCAGTCCTTTCTTCAGGTTTCAAAATTCGAGGGCCGTCAAAACTTCATGACCAGCATGCCGATCAGCACCAGCCCACAGGCTAAGAGCCGTGGCCGGCC
Source organism: Pseudomonas sp. DR48 (assembly GCF_019823085.1). Lineage (NCBI taxonomy): Bacteria > Pseudomonadati > Pseudomonadota > Gammaproteobacteria > Pseudomonadales > Pseudomonadaceae > Pseudomonas > Pseudomonas sp. DR48. Next base: position 1,430,612 of record NZ_CP081946.1, read on the forward strand.
GAAAGGTTCTTTCAGGTAACGCATGCCGAACAGCACCACCAGTATCACGCTGATCTCGCGCAATGCCGCCGCTTCGGCAATTGACCCAAGCTGCATCGCCCACAGCACCAAAGCGTAGCTGAACAACACGCAAAACCCGACCGCCAGCCCCAGCCGCCACTGTTCGCGCCAGAACAGCATGAACGCCGGTCGCTTGCTCACCAGCGCCAGCAACGGGAACGGCCAGGCGCTGAGCAGCGTGACCCAGACCAGGTAATCCAGAGGGTGCGACCAGCGACGCAGCGCCTGGCCATCGATGTAGGTGTAGCAGCCGATGCACAGGCCGATCAGCGCCACCACCGGCAACATCGACCAAGGCAACCGAGCCCCGCCACCGCCCTGCCACAACAGGCAAAGCATGCCGAACGGGATCAACAGAATCCCGAAGACCTGCTGGTTCGTCAGTACTTCGCCAGCGAAGATCAGTGTCAGTGCCAGCACCACCAGCGGTGACAAACCGCGCATCAGCGGGTAGACCAACCCGAGGTCGCCGACCCGGTACGCCTGGATCAGCAAATAGCGATACAGCAATTCGAACGCCGCCGACGCCAGAATCCATGGCCAAATCTCAATCGGCGGTAATGCCACAAAGGGCAGCATCAGAGCGACGAACAGCAGCGCCACGCTGTCCATGCAGGCCACCACCAGCAACCGTTCGGCGCTGAATTTGATCAGGGTATTCCACGCCGCGTGCAACAGCGCCGCCACCAACACCAACACCGTCGCAAGCACGGCACACTCCTTATTTTGTTGTTGTTCCCTGCCAGACGCACCCGGATTATTGATTCGCCATAGGCTCGCAGCTGTTTATACTGCAAGCGACCACGCCGCACTCAGTTGCGCACAGACCAATTCCAATAATTTCTGCCACTGCCCGCTCTCCTCGAGAACGGTCATCGGCATGCGTATGCCTGATCAGAGCGTCAAGACTACCGACAGAGACCTTGCGCATGCCACTCGCTTTGCTTGCCCTCGCTGTTGCCGCTTTCGGCATCGGCACCACTGAATTCGTCATCATGGGTTTGCTCCCCGATGTCGCCCGCGACCTCGCCGTGAGCATTCCCCATGCAGGCTTGCTGATTACCGGCTACGCCCTGGGCGTGGTATTCGGCGCACCGATCCTCGCGATCGGCACCGCCAACATGCCGCGCAAAGCCACGCTGCTGGGCATGACGCTGATGTTCATCCTCGGCAACGTGCTGTGCGCGCTGGCGCCGAACTACGCCACGCTGATGGCCGCGCGAGTGGTCACTGCGTTGTGCCACGGTGCGTTCTTCGGCATCGGTTCGGTGGTTGCGGCGGGCTTGGTCGCCCCGAACAAGCGGGCGCAGGCGATTGCCATGATGTTCACCGGCCTGACGCTGGCCAATGTGCTCGGCGTGCCGCTGGGCACCGCGCTCGGTCAATATGCCGGCTGGCGCTCGACGTTCTGGGCGGTCTCGGTGATCGGTGTGATTGCCGCCATCGCGCAATGGGCCTGGTTGCCAAAGCACATCGCAATGGACAAGGCTAACCTCGCCAGCGAGTTCAAAGTGCTGGGCAAGGTCAATGTGTTGTTGGCACTGGGCATGAGCGTGCTGGCGTCGACCAGTCTGTTCAGCGTGTTCACTTATATCGCGCCGATCCTGCAGGACATCACCGGCGTCAGCCCGCATGGCGTGACCATCATGCTGCTGTTGTTTGGCGTCGGCCTGACCGCGGGCAGCATGCTGGGCGGTCGCTTGGCGGACAGCCGATTGTTGCCGTCCCTGGTGGGCATGGCGCTGGCCGTAGCGGTTGTGTTGGCTGCTTTCAGCCAGACCAGTCACTCGGTCATTCCGGCGGCGATCACGCTAGTGTTGTGGGGCATCTTCGCTTTTGCCCTGTGCCCGATCCTGCAATTGCTGATCATCGACCAAGCGCATGAAGCACCGAACCTGGGATCAACGCTGAACCAAAGCGCCTTCAATCTCGGTAACGCGGCTGGTGCGTGGATCGGCGGGCTAGTGGTGGCCAGCGGCGCGGACCTGGCAGACCTGCCATGGACCGGCGCCTTTGTGAGTGGCTTGACCGTGCTGACCGCGCTTTTCTTTATTTACCTGCAACGTCGCAGCGCGGCTGCGGTCAATGTGTCCGGCTGAATCATTGCGTCCTGCAAGCTCGTTCCCGCTTGGACAGCGTAGATCCCTGTGGGAGCGAGCCTGCTCGCGATGAAGCTGACGCGGTAAACCTGCCGATTTACGCAATCGCTATTTCCTACCTCACATCCAAGGACCCCGGATGCTTGAACTTGTCGCTGCATTCATTTGCCTCACCACGCTCCTCACCTACGTAAACTTCCGTTTCATCGGCCTGCCCCCGACCATTGGCGTGATGGTCACGGCCCTGATGTTTTCCCTGCTGCTGCAAGGCCTGAGTCTGCTCGGCTACCCCGGCCTCGAAGATCGGGTCCAGCAGTTGATCAGCCAGATCGACTTTGGCGATCTGTTGATGAACTGGATGCTGTCCTTCCTGCTGTTCGCCGGCGCCCTGCACGTCAACCTCAATGACCTGCGCAACTATCGCTGGCCCATCGGCTTGCTGGCGACGTTCGGCGTATTGATCGCCACCGCAGTGATCGGCAGCCTCGCCTATTACATTTTTGCCCTGTTCGGCTGGCACGTGAGCTTTCTCTATTGCCTGCTGTTCGGCGCGTTGATTTCTCCCACCGACCCGATCGCGGTGCTCGGCGTGCTACGGACCGCCAATGCGTCCAAGCCACTGAAAACCACCATCGTCGGTGAGTCGCTGTTCAACGATGGCACCGCCGTGGTGGTTTTCACCGTGCTGCTGGGCATTGCTCAACTCGGCGAAACCCCGACCGTCGGCGCCACGGCGATGCTGTTCGCTCATGAGGCGATTGGCGGCGTTCTGTTCGGTGGGCTGATCGGCTATCTGGTGTACCTGATGATCAACAGCATCGAGCAGCATCAGATCGAAGTCATGCTGACCCTGGCGCTGGTGATCGGCGGTTCGGCCATGGCGTCGGAGCTGCATGTGTCCGCACCGATCGCGATGGTGGTCGCCGGACTGATCATCGGTAACCTGGGCCGCAACCTGGCGATGAACGACATGACGCGAAAGTACCTGGACGGTTTCTGGGAACTGCTCGACGACATGCTCAACGCCCTGCTGTTCGCCCTGATCGGCATGGAATTGTTGCTGCTGCCGTTCAGTTGGCTGCATGCGCTGGCGGCGGGATTGCTGGCGCTGGCGATTCTGCTGTCGCGCCTGCTGACAGTCGCACCGGCCATCCTGCTGCTGCGGCGCTGGCGCACGGTGCCGCGCGGAACGATCCGGATTCTGACCTGGGGTGGCTTGCGCGGTGGTGTTTCGGTTGCGCTCGCCCTGGCCCTGCCGCTGGGGCCGGAGCGTGACTTGCTGCTGAGCATCACCTACATCGTGGTGCTGTCATCGATCCTGTTGCAGGGTCTGAGCATTGGCAAACTGGTCAAGTTCGTGACCCGGGATGAGCCTGCGCCAGCGGCACAGGCCGAGCATCACTGATCAGTCTTTGCGTTTCTGCGGATCGGGGGCCGCGCCCTGATTCGCAGTGTTCTTCGGCGGTCCGCTTTCGCTGCGGATCTGCGCATGGCTGATCAGCGCGAAGATGAAGCTGCCGCCGATGATGTTGCCCGCCAGTGTCGGTCCGGCAAACACCAGCCAGAAATCCTTCCACGGCAACTCGCCGGCAAACACCAGGTAAGAAACCTCGGCGGACCCGACCACGATATGGGTGAAATCCCCCAGCGCCATGAGGTAGGTGATGAGGATGATGATCCACATCTTTGCGCTTTCCATGGACGGAATCATCCAGACCATGGTGGCAATCATCCAGCCGGAGACGATGCCCTTGGCGAACATCTGGCTGGCGCTGTTTTCCATGATCTTGCGTCCGATCTCGAGAAAGGCCAGGTCGGTCTTGCTGTCGAAAATCGGCAAATGCAACATCACGTAGGCCACCAGCAAGGTGCCGCAGAGGTTGCCGACCAGCACGACGCTCCACAAACGCAGCAACCGGCCGACATTGCTCAATGTGGGCTTGGTCATGATCGGCAGCACGGCCGTCAGGGTGTTTTCGGTGAACAATTGCTGGCGGGCGAGGATGACCGCGAGAAACCCTGCGCAGTAGCCGAAACTGGCGATCACTTTAAACGCTTCGCCGTCAGGCAACCGAGAGTTGAGCAGCCCCATGGCCATCAACGACAACCCCATGGTCAGGCCGGCGGCCAACGCCGACCACCACAAGGCAGCGACACTGCGTTCCAGCTCCTGATCGCCCTGGGTGCGAATGATCTCGTGCAGCACCGCCGCGCGCGGTGGCTGGTTCTTGTCGACGTCTTTCTGCTCTTCAGGCGAGAGGTTCGGGGTCTTGCCGTCTTTTTGCGTGTCCATAAAGCTCCGGAACCAGTGGTGTGTCATGAAGGTACGACACGCTGGGTTCGGAGCTGTTCACTGCCCTCAACAGATCGTTCTCATACTCTGCGCGGGAATGCCTCAATGGACGCTCTGCGTCCGCTCTTGGGACGCGGAGCGTCCCGGGCTGCATTCCCACGCAGAGCGTGGGAACGATCAGCGATCAGCCGCCGCCGAGGTTACTTGGTGACCAATTCATCTTCCTTGAACTGGTCTTTGACGTACTTGATCTCGGTGCGCCCGTGCGGTGCCGGCAGTCCGTCTTCGCCGAGGTTGACGAAGACCATCCTCTCGACGGTCAGGATGCTCTTGCGGGTGATCTTGTTGCGCACTTCGCAGGTCAGGGTAATCGAGGTGCGGCCAAATTCGGTAGCGGTGATCCCCAGCTCAATGATGTCGCCCTGGCGCGAGGCGCTGACGAAGTTGATTTCGGAAATGTACTTGGTCACCACGCGTTGATTGCCCAACTGGACGATGGCGTAGATCGCCGCCTCTTCGTCGATCCAGCGCAGCAGGCTGCCGCCGAACAGGGTACCGTTGGGGTTCAGGTCTTCGGGTTTTACCCATTTGCGGGTGTGGAAATTCATGGGGGGCTCCGGGCTTGAGGTGCTTGGGCAACAGGTGATGCCCCCCAGCTTCAAGTTTTAAGCGACAAGCTGCAAGTTAAAAGCAGATTCGCTTTTACTTGCCGCTTGTAGCTTGTCGCTTGCCACTAGCCGGATAAAGAAAGCTATAATCGCCACCGTTTTAGAACGGCTACTGCCGTTTTCCCGCCACCTGTCCGAGGGGCGCTGCAGCAGGTTCGACCTGTCAGGCTCGGATGGGGCGTTGACTGGCCATGATCGGCCGGACACTAAACGCACAACGGCGCCCATTCGCATACATTACGAATGGAGGCTCTTCATGAGCGCTGTTATCACGCCTGCAGATTTTAACGATTACAAAGTAGCTGACATGTCCCTGGCTGCCTGGGGCCGTCGCGAGACCATCATCGCCGAATCCGAAATGCCTGCCCTGATGGGTCTGCGTCGCAAGTACGCCAGCGAGCAGCCGCTCAAAGGCGCAAAAATCCTCGGCTGCATCCACATGACCATTCAGACTGCCGTGCTGATCGAAACCCTGGTTGCCCTGGGTGCCGAAGTACGCTGGTCGTCCTGCAACATTTTCTCGACTCAAGACCAGGCCGCAGCCGCTATCGCCGCTGCCGGCATCCCGGTTTTCGCCTGGAAAGGCGAGACTGAAGCTGAGTACGAGTGGTGCCTGGAGCAAACCATCCTCAAAGATGGCGCGCCTTGGGATGCCAACATGATCCTCGACGACGGCGGCGACCTGACCGAGCTGCTGCACAAGAAATACCCGGCGATCCTTGATCGCGTTCACGGTGTGACCGAAGAAACCACCACCGGCGTTCACCGCCTGCTGGACATGCTGGCCAAGGGCGAGCTGAAAATCCCGGCCATCAACGTCAACGACTCGGTGACCAAGTCCAAGAACGACAACAAGTACGGCTGCCGTCATAGCCTGAACGATGCGATCAAGCGCGGCACCGACCACCTGCTGTCCGGCAAGCAAGCGCTGGTCATCGGTTACGGCGACGTGGGCAAGGGCTCCGCTCAGTCCCTGCGTCAGGAAGGCATGATCGTCAAGGTTTCCGAAGTCGACCCTATCTGCGCAATGCAAGCCTGCATGGACGGCTACGAGCTGGTTTCGCCGTTCATCGACGGCATCAACGACGGCACCGAAGCCAGCATCGACAAAGCCTTGCTGGGCAAGATCGACCTGATCGTGACCACCACCGGCAACGTCAATGTTTGCGACGCGAACATGCTCAAAGCCCTGAAGAAGCGCGCTGTTGTCTGCAACATCGGCCACTTCGACAACGAAATCGACACCGCTTTCATGCGCAAGAACTGGGCATGGGAAGAAGTGAAGCCTCAGGTTCACAAGATCCACCGTACCGGTCCTGGCGCGTTCGACGCCCAGAACGACGACTACCTGATCCTGCTGGCCGAAGGCCGTCTGGTTAACCTGGGTAACGCTACCGGTCACCCAAGCCGCATCATGGACGGTTCGTTCGCCAACCAGGTGCTGGCTCAGATCTTCCTGTTCGGTCAAAAGTACGCCGACCTGTCGCCAGCCCAGAAAGCCGAGCGCCTGACCGTTGAAGTACTGCCGAAGAAACTCGACGAAGAAGTGGCCCTGGAAATGGTTCGCGGTTTCGGCGGCGTAGTGACTCGACTGACCAAGACCCAGGCCGACTACATCGGCGTGACCGTCGAAGGCCCGTTCAAGCCGCACGCTTACCGGTACTGACAGCAGCTGCAAGTGGCAAGCTTCAAGCTGCAAGTAAAAGCGGTTCGTTTACTTGTGGCTTGAGGCAGGCGCTTGCTTCTTCATCGCTTTTTTGCAGCCGTGAGTTGCGGGCTTCAACAACAAGAGTCGGTGCGCCGTTCTCTTGCAGCTTGAAGCTTGCAACTTGCAGCTGGAGGCCCCCTCCATGTCCCAAGACCGTCGCTACAGCTTCGAGTTCTTCCCTACGAAGACCGACGCTGGGCATGAAAAGCTGCTCGCCACTGCTCGTCAGCTGGCTACGTACAACCCCGATTTCTTCTCCTGCACCTATGGCGCTGGCGGTTCGACCCGTGATCGAACCCTCAATACCGTGTTGCAACTCGAAAGCGAAGTCAAAGTCCCTGCCGCACCGCACCTGTCCTGCGTTGGCGACAGCAAGGCCGACCTGCGCGGCCTGCTGGCTCAATACAAGACCGCCGGCATCAAGCGTATCGTCGCCCTGCGCGGTGACCTGCCGTCGGGCATGGGCATGGCCAGCGGCGAATTGCGCCACGCCAACGACCTGGTTGAATTCATTCGTGAAGAGACCGGCGATCATTTCCATATCGAAGTCGCCGCTTACCCGGAAATGCATCCGCAAGCGCGCAATTTCGAAGACGATCTGAACAACTTCGTGCGCAAGGCCAACGCTGGCGCCAACAGCGCCATCACCCAGTACTTCTTCAACGCCGACAGCTACTTCTACTTCGTCGAGCGTGTACGGGCGAAGGGCGTGAACATCCCGATCGTGCCAGGCATCATGCCGATCACCAACTACAGCAAGCTCGCGCGCTTCTCCGACGCCTGCGGTGCGGAAATCCCGCGCTGGATCCGCAAGCAACTGGAAGCCTACGGCGACGACACCCAGAGCATTCAAGCCTTTGGCGAACAAGTCATCACCGAAATGTGCGAACGCCTGTTGCAAGGTGGCGCACCGGGGCTGCACTTCTACACATTGAATCAGGCTGAAGCGAGTCTGGCGGTGTGGAACAACCTGAAGTTGCCGCGCTAAAAGCAGGATCAAGAGATCGCAGCCTCGTTTCACTCGACAGCTCCTGCACAAATCCCTGTAGGAGCTGTCGAGTGAAACGAGGCTGCGATCTTTTGCGTTTAACGCCCGAACCAGAGCTTCTGGATCCAGTTTCTGGCTCTTTATGATTTCTCGTCGTAATCTCAAGCCATGCCTCTGATCGCGCAGTTACTCACCGTGTTTCTTTTTACTTGCCTGAGCTTTGCCGCCCGGGGCGAGAAGCTGCGCATTGTCACGGAACCGTGGGCGCCGTACGTGTACGAGGAAAACGGTAAATCCCTGGGCCTGGATTACGAAACCACGGCCATCGTCTTCAAACGCCTGGGGATCGAGGTGGACTGGCAGTTCCTGCCATGGAAACGCTGCCTTTCGATGCTTGAAACGGGTCAAGCGGACGGTGCGCTGGATATTTTCCACAGCGACGAACGCGACGCGACGCTGCTCTACCCCAGCGAACCGCTGTCGGAAGTCGAGTTCGTGATGTTCTACGCCAACGAGCGCCCTCACCCCTTCCGCACCCTGGACGACCTCAAAGGCCTGACCATCGGCACCTCGCCCGGTTATCTGTACAGCCAGGACTTCAGGGAATCGACCTTGTTCACACGGGAACCGGCGCCGACTCATGAGGCCAACTTCGGCAAACTGGTGCGCGGGCGCATCGACTTGCTGATCACCGATCGCCGGGTCGGTCAGCATTTGCTCGATGAGCTGGGCATCCGCGACAAGATCACTGAAAACCCTACCGTCATCAGCCACCAGAGCCAGTTTTTGGCAGTACGCCGCAATGCCGGCATGGATTTGCTGGTGCAGCGCTTCGGTGCCGAACTCAAGCGCTTCAAGCGCGAGCCCGCCTATGCCGAGCTGAGCGCCCGTTACGGCGCCGATCCAGTCAACAATGTGAAAGCGGCCAGCGCCTCCTCGACCCTCGTAAAAACCGTTGAGCAGCAGGAAAGCGGCGCGCAGTGATTGCTCTGTTATACTCCGGCCTTCCCGCCAGGCTCACGCCCGGACGCTCGGAATCGTTCAAGGCATCTCGACCCCGCTACAGCGCAGCTTTTCAGCCCGCGCGAGCGCTCCAGACGAGCCTTCGAAACCCAGCAGGACCGGACGGGATTGCGTTCCTCTTAAACGCCATTCGCGCCAGGCAAGACTCCCATTGGGCCAAGCCCTAACTAAAACAGGATTACTCATGTCCTTTGCTTCCCTCGGTCTCTCCGAGGCTTTAGTCCGCGCCATCGAGGCAGCGGGCTATACCGAGCCTACTCCGGTGCAACAGCGGGCCATTCCCGCCGTGTTGCAAGGTCGCGACCTGATGGTCGCGGCACAGACAGGTACTGGTAAAACCGGCGGCTTCGCCCTTCCGATTCTGGAGCGGTTGTTCCCCAATGGTCACCCGGACAAATCCCAGCGTCACGGCCCGCGCCAACCACGCGTACTGGTCCTGACCCCTACCCGCGAACTCGCGGCTCAAGTGCACGAGAGCTTCAAGGTCTATGCCCGTGACCTGAAGTTCGTCAGCGCCTGCATCTTCGGCGGCGTCGGCATGAACCCACAGGTTCAGGCCATGTCCCGTGGTGTCGACGTGCTGGTGGCCTGCCCTGGCCGCCTGCTCGACCTCGCCGGTCAAGGCAGCGTCGATTTGTCCCACGTGGAAATCCTCGTGCTGGACGAAGCCGACCGCATGCTCGACATGGGCTTTGTCCATGACGTGAAGAAGGTCCTGGCCCGTCTGCCGAGCAAACGTCAGAACCTGCTGTTCTCGGCGACGTTCTCCAAAGACATCACCGACCTTGCCGGCAAGCTGCTGCACAACCCGGAACGCATCGAAGTCACGCCGCCGAACACCACGGTCGAGCGCATCGAACAGCGCGTATTCCGTCTGCCGGCCAACCACAAGCGTTCGCTGCTGGCGCATTTGATCACCGCAGGCGCCTGGGAACAGGTGCTGGTGTTCACCCGCACCAAGCACGGCGCCAACCGCCTGGCCGAGTACCTGGACAAACACGGCCTCTCCGCCGTCGCGATCCACGGCAACAAGAGCCAGAACGCGCGCACCAAAGCCCTGGCCGACTTCAAGGCTGGCGAAGTGCGCATCCTGGTTGCCACCGACATCGCCGCTCGCGGTCTGGACATCGACCAGTTGCCACACGTGGTCAACTTCGAACTGCCGAACGTCGATGAAGATTACGTCCACCGTATCGGCCGTACTGGCCGTGCCGGTCGTTCGGGCGAGGCGATCTCGCTGGTCGCTCCCGACGAAGAAAAGCTGCTCAAAAGCATCGAGCGCATGACCAAGCAGAAGATTGCCGACGGCAATCTGATGGGCTTCGACTCCAGCGCTGTAGAAGCCGAGAAACCTGAAGTCCGCGAGCGTCCGGATGTGCGTAACCCGCGCAACCCACGTGGCCCGCGCGGCGACGGTCCGACCGGCACAGGCGGTGGCGGCGGTCGTAAAGACAAAGGCAAGGACAAGGGCGGCAAGGAAAAACCGGCGGCCACTGGTCGCGGCGATCGTCCGGCCCGTGAACACAAGCCACGCGAAGGCACGCCGGCTCGCGAACAACAGCGTCCAGCGCCTCGCGCTGCCGCTGACCGTGCTCCGGACGAGTTCCTGGACGACGACGTGGATAACTTCGGTAACCGCGTTGATTACGTGCCTCAGGCCAAACCGGCCCAGGGCCGTGGCCGCCGTCCGGGTGCTCCGGCACAAGGCGCGGCAGCTGGCACAGGTGCTCCACGCACCGGCGGCAAGCCTCAGGGTCGCCAAAGCGGTCCACGCAGCAGCGATGGCGCGACCACCGGCACTCCGCCGGCCAAGCGCAGCGGCCCACGCAACGGCGCTCCACGTGACGGTCAAGCCCGTCGCGAAGAGTCGCGCAACCGTCGTCCGGCTCGTGACGATCAGCCGCGTTCGGAACCAGCCGTGCAAAACCCGCGCGGCCCGGCACCGAAGATCATTCACAAGGAGTCGAAAACCGATCGTTTCCCGACCCCTGAGCAACTTGATCAACTGCCAGGCCGTCCTCGCGGTGAAAAACCAGCCTTGCTGACCCGCAATCGCTAAGTTATCGCCGCAATGAAAAATGCCCCTGATCGCAAGATCCGGGGCATTTTTTTAGCCTGATGAAAAACCCTGTGGGAGCGGGCTTGCCCGCGAAGGCGTCAATCCAGCCAACACCTATATTGCCTGATCCACCGCAATCGCGGGCAAGCCCGCTCCCACAATGTTTCGCATTGTCTGAACAGGTTTTGGTGGGCAATAAAAAACGCCCCTGACCGTGAGGCCGGGGGCGTTTTTGTGTCAGGCGAGAAAGTTACTTCGCTTTGACACCTTCAAAGGTGACGTACAGATCAACAGCATCGGACTGTGGACCCAGGTCCATCATCTTGCCGAAATCAGAACGCTTGATGCTGGTAGTGCCTTCAAAACCGGCACGGTAGCCGCCCCATGGATCCTTGCCTTCACCCAGGAAAGTGGCCTTGACCACGACTGGCTTGGTGACACCCGCAATGGTCAGGTCGCCGGCCACGTCGGCAGTGACTTTACCGTCGGCGTTTTTGCCGGTGGTTTTAACGCTGGTGGACACGAACGTGGCTTTAGGGAAATCAGCCACTTTCAGGAAGTCTTTGCTGGAGATGTGCTTGTCGCGTTCAGCGTTGTTGGTAAACACGCTGGCGGTGTTCACGTTGAACTCGATCTTGCTGTCTTCAGGCTTGGCTGCGTCGAAGCTGAACTTGCCGTCGATGTCCTTGAAGGTACCGGTGATGTAGCTGTAGCCCAGGTGGCTGATCTTGAAGTCGACGAAGGCGTGCTGCCCGGTTTTGTCGACAACATAGTCAGCCGCCATCACGTTGGCGGACAACAGTGCAGAACCGATTGCCAGAGCGGCGAGAGTCTTTTTCAACATGTCTTGTATTCCTTGAGGGGCTAAGTTGAACGTCAGGCTTTACGACCCAGCATTCGTTTCAGTGTCACATCACGATCGATGAAGTGGTGCTTCAAAGCTGCCAACGCATGGAGACCGGAAAAAATCACCAGCAACCAGGCCAGGTAGAGATGAATCGCACCGGCGTTATCTGCCTGGTCCGGTAGCCCGGAAACCAGTGCAGGCACTTCAAACCAGTCAAACACCGGAATCCCGACACCTTCGGCGGTGGAAATCAGGTAACCGGCAATCATCACAGCGAACAAACAGAGATACAGAAAGGCATGCCCGAACTTGGCGCCAAGGCGCGTCATGCGGCTGTAACTGCTCAGCGTAGGCGGCGGTGGGCTGATGAAGCGCCACAATACGCGCAATACCATGACAGCCAGCAGGATCAAACCGATGCTCTTGTGCAGATCAGGTCCTGCCTTGCGCCATGGATCGTAGTAGCCGAGACCGACCATCCACAAACCCAGGCCGAACAAACCGAAGACTGCCAGCGCTACGCCCCAGTGCATGAAGATGCTGACCCAGCCGTAGCGAGAAGTAGAGTTTCGTAGTTGCATTGCCGAGTCCCTGTAAGTGCTGGCCCAAGACTATCGATTTACTTATCGAATTAAAGCGGAAAATTTCGCTTTGAAATATCGAGAAATACGATCAAGAGTCTGTAAGGCATCTGTTAAGGAAAGATTAAAGACCCAGTGTGCGGAAAAAATCGAAGTCCACCTAATGAACACTTCCGTCACTTGGTTTATTCGATTCTTTGAACCTGGTTTTCTTCGGGCATAAAAAAAGCGCGGCATCTGTGCCGCGCTTTTCTTCACCCCAAAGCCTTACTGCGCTTTGGTTTCAGTCGCTGCCGGGGCAGTCGCAGCAGGTTTAGCCGCGGGTTTCTTGGCCGCTGGTTTAGCCGCTGCCTTTTTAGTCTCGGTTTTGGCCGCAGGCTTCTTCGCACCATGTTTGGTTGCGGCTTTTTTAGCGGGCTCGGCTTTGGTCGGCTCCACAGGCTTCGGTGCTTCCACGGGCGCAGGGGCCGGTGTTGGCACTGGAGCAGGCGTCGGTGCTGGCGGAGTTACAGGCTCTGGCGCCTTGACCGGTTCCGGTTTCTTGTCATCACTCGACGAACCACTGAACAGGTTGGTGAAGAAGTTGCCTTTCTTCGCCGCCACCGCGCCGGCTGCAACAGCCGTCGCTGCCGGAACCACCTTCGCTGGCTCAAACGACTTGCCGGCGGCCAGGTCTTCAACCTGGCTGGCTGCACGCTGACCGGTGCGCAATGCGCCTTCCAGAGTGCCCGGGTACAAGGTGTCGGTGTGCTCACCGGCGAACGCTACGCGTTGCAGCGGACGTTCCCACAAGCGCCAGTATTTGCTGATCTGGCCAGGACCGAAGGCCAGGTAAGCGCCGCCCATCGACGGGTCGGTGCTGTAGCGGCGGATTTCATAACCGGTGAACGAACCGCGTGCCTGTGGATAAAACGCGTGAAGACGAATCAGCACCTGATCGGCCATCTGCTTGTCACCGAAGGCCTGCATCACCCGCGCGTTGTCGCCGGAAATGTTGATCACTACGTTGGCGCCGCCCTTCAGGGCCGGCTCGACCCACAACATGCCCAGGCCGGTGTTGCTGTAGATCTCGCCGGACATGCGCGCCTTGCTTTCCCAAACTGGCGTCTTGAATTTCAGCATGATCTGGTCACGCCAGCCGTAGTTGGTGCCGCTGATGGCGCCCATGTGCTGAGCATCCAGGGACGGGGTCATCTGGATCTTGCTCAGGGCACGCAATGGCACTGCAACCACGACGTAATCCGCCTGATAGCCAACGCTGCCGACTTTGACGGTCACGCCGTCCTTGTCCTGCGTGATGCTCGACACCGGGGAACTGGTCTTGATGGTTTTCAGCTGCTTGACGAAGGCCTGGGCCAACACCGGGCTACCACCGAGCAAGCGCGAAGCGCGCAGGTCACGGTCGGAGACGCCAAGGTAGACACGGTTTTGCTGTGCGAAGTACAGCAGCGACAGGCGCGAAGGCTCGTCATAACGGGTACGGATCTGCTGATTCACCAGCTGACGTGCAGTGGCGGGCAGGCTCAGACGATCGAGCCAGTTGGCCACGTTGATCTGATCCAGAGCGAACAAGGTGTTGTTGGCCGCCGGATTCTGTGGGTCTTCAATCGAGCGTGCCAAGTCATCCAGGGTTTTTTCGTAGCGCTTGAGCGCATCGCTGGTGGCCGGTTCCTTGGTCGCCAGGTCGGCAGCGGTGTAATACACGCCGTCGATCAGGTAGCCCGGCGTCCGCACGAATTCAGGGGCTGGCGTGGTGCTCAGCTTGAAGGTCGATACGTATTTGTTCAGGACCGGCTGGGTCTTGTCGTTGCCGATCCATTCACTGGTGGCCATGCCGGAGCGACCGCCCAGGCTCGGCTTGGCTTCCAGCAGGGTCACCTGCCAGCCTTTGTTCTGCAGTTCGTAAGCTGCGGTGAGGCCCGAGAGCCCGCCGCCGATCACGATCGCGGTTTTATCCTTGGCCAGCGCAGACACGCTGAACAGCCCCAACATCACCAGCGCACAGGCGCGCAGCCAACCAGCAGACATTCAGCGAACTCCGGAAATACACGAGGAAATAGCGGTTTTAGGAGCCAGACGACTCAAAGAACCGCGAAGAATACGTCAGCCATCAAAAGGCCGCCAGCGACGTCTTTACTCCCTATACAAAGTAGTTCAAACCACACAATAGGTTGTCCCCAGGCGACGCATTGCATAGGCTTGCGCGATTGTTTGCCCGCGCCTGTCGCGAGCCGCCTCGAGGAGACTGAAAATGGGCCTGAATAATCAGTGGATGCAACGCGATCTCGCCGTGTTGTGGCATCCCTGCACCCAGATGAAAGACCACGAACAGCTGCCGCTGATCCCGATCAAGCGCGGTGAAGGCGTCTGGCTGGAAGACTTCGAAGGCAAACGCTACCTCGACGCAGTCAGTTCCTGGTGGGTCAACGTGTTTGGCCACGCCAACCCGCGCATCAACCAGCGCATCAAGGATCAGGTCGACCAACTGGAACACGTGATTCTGGCCGGTTTCAGCCATCAGCCAGTGATTGAGCTGTCCGAGCGCCTGGTGAAGATGACCCCGGAAGGCCTGACCCGATGCTTCTACGCCGATAACGGTTCGTCCTGCATCGAAGTCGCGCTGAAAATGAGCTTTCACTACTGGCTCAACCGCGGCCAGCCGAACAAGAAGCGCTTCGTCACCCTGACCAACAGCTACCACGGTGAAACCATGGCGGCGATGTCGGTGGGCGACGTGCCGCTGTTCACCGAGACTTACAAGGCGCTGCTGCTCGATACCATCAAGGTGCCGAGCCCCGATTGCTACCTGCGCCCCGAAGGCATGAGCTGGGAAGAACACTCGCGCAACATGTTCGCCGCCATGGAACAGACCCTGGCCGAGCATCACGACACCGTCGCCGCGGTGATCGTCGAGCCGCTGATCCAGGGCGCCGGCGGCATGCGCATGTATCACCCGGTGTACCTCAAACTGCTGCGCGAAGCCTGCGACCTCTACGGCGTGCACCTGATCCACGACGAAATCGCCGTTGGCTTCGGTCGCACCGGGACGATGTTCGCCTGTGAACAGGCAGGCATCCGTCCGGACTTCCTCTGCCTGTCCAAAGCCCTTACCGGCGGTTATCTTCCGCTGGCGGCGTGCGTGACGACCGACGATGTCTACAGCGCTTTCTACGACGACTACCCGACCCTGCGCGCCTTCCTGCATTCGCACAGCTACACCGGCAATCCGCTGGCGTGCGCCGCAGCCCTGGCGACGCTGGATATCTTCGAAGAAGACAACGTCATCGAAAACAACAAAGCCCTGGCGCAGCGCATGGCCTCCTCCACCGCGCATCTGGTCGATCACCCGAACGTGTCGGAAGTGCGCCAGACCGGCATGGTGCTGGCCATCGAGATGGTCAAGGACAAAGCAACGAAAGAAGCTTATCCGTGGCAGGAGCGTCGCGGCTTGAAGGTGTTCCAGCATGCATTGGAGCGCGGTGCTTTACTTCGTCCATTGGGCAGCGTGGTGTATTTCCTGCCGCCGTACGTGATTACACCCGAGCAGATCGACTTTCTGGCCGAAGTGGCCAGCGAAGGCATCGACATCGCGACCCGTAACAGCGTCAGCGTTTCGGTGCCGAAAGACTTTCACCCGGGCTTCCGCGATCCGGGCTAATTGAGCAACGCTCGTTCCCACGCTCTGCGTGGGAATGCAGCCCGGGACGCTCTGCGTCCCAGAAGCGGACGCAGAGCGTCCGGTGAGGCATTCCCACGCAGAGCGTGGGAACGATCAATTCAAAGAGAACCCGCATGAGACTGTCCCGCTTCTTTATCGACGCCCCCTTGAGCACTGGCGAACACGAGTTGCCCGAGGCCCAGGCCCATTACATCAGTCGCGTGCTGCGCATGGCCGAGGGTGATGCGCTGCAGCTGTTCGACGGCTCGGGCCAAGAGTTTCGCGCCACACTGGTGGAGGTCGGCAAGAAGCGCGTCGTGGTGCAAATCGATGAAAGCTTTGCCGGTCAGGTCGAGTCGCCCTTGCAGATCCATCTTGGCCAGGGCTTGTCCCGTGGCGAGCGCATGGACTGGGCGATTCAGAAGGCGACCGAACTGGGCGTCACTGAAATCACCCCGATCTTCAGCGACCGTTGCGAAGTCCGGCTCAAGGACGAACGCGCCGACAAACGCCTGATGCATTGGCGCCAGGTGGCAATCAGCGCATGTGAACAATGCGGGCGTTCAAGAGTGCCGGTCATTCACCCACCACTGCTGCTGGCGGACTGGTTGAAGCAGACCGAGGCTGAACTGAAGTTGGTGCTGCATCCAGTGGCTGAGCCGTTGGTGAGTCATGCGAAGCCCGCGACCTTGGCGTTCCTGATTGGCCCCGAGGGTGGGTTGTCGGATGCTGAAGTGGATCAGGCTCAGTCTGCAGGCTTTCACGCCGCCCGCCTCGGCCCTCGGGTGTTGCGCACTGAGACTGCGCCAGTAGTGGCGCTTGCGGTTGCCCAGCAGCTTTGGGGCGACTTCTAAGACGCTATCGCGGGCAAGCCCGCTCCCACAAGGACGCCGCCGTACCTGTGGGAGCGGGCTTGCCCGCGATGGCCGCACCTCGGTCTACAAGACATAAAACAGAATCGCCACAAAGTGCAGCAAACTCCCGGCGATCACGAACAGATGCCAGATCCCGTGGGCATGCCGCAGGCGATGATCCAGGGCAAAAAAGATAATCCCCACGGTGTACAAGATGCCGCCCGACGCCAGCCAGGCGAACCCCGCAGTGCCCAGCGCGGCCATCAGCGGCTTGACCGCCACCAGCACGATCCAGCCCATCACGGCGTAAATAACGATCGACAGAATCCGCGCTTCCGAGCGCGGCTTGATCTCTTGCAGGATGCCAATCAGCGCCAGGCCCCAGACAATCCCGAACAACGTCCAGCCCCACGGCCCGCGCAGGGTGACCAGGCAGAAAGGTGTGTAGCTGCCGGCAATCAGCAGGTAGATCGAAAAGTGATCGACCTTCTGCATGATCGCTTTCTTGCGCCCGCGCACGCTGTGATACACGGTCGACGCGCTGTAGAGCACCATCAAGGTAAACCCGTAAATCGCCACGCTGACGATCTTCCATGGGCTGCCGTCCATGCTGGCAATCACCAGCATCCACACCACTCCGACCGTCGCCGCCACCGCCCCGACCAGATGCGTCCAGGCATTCAATCTTTCCCCGTGATACATGTATTGCTCACCTCTGAATTCGCTACAACATTGCGCAAGGCTCAAGCCTTGAGCGTAAAAGCGCAATGTTTCAAACACAAATCCCCTGTAGGAGCTGTCGAGTGAAACGAGGCTGCGATCTTTTGACCTTGTTTCTAAAAAATCAAAGTCAAAAGATCGCAGCCTCGTTTCACTCGACAGCTCCTACAAGAAGCCGCATGCGTGCACAATCGAGCTATTCGAATAAGAGCGATGCCCATGCTGATTGACGAAGAGTTGACCCTGAAAAAACTCGAGGTGTTCCTGGCCTTCATGCGCACCGGCAATCTGGCCCGGGCCGCCGCCGAGTTGCAGACCAGCAACGTCAGCGTGCACCGAGCCATCCATTCCCTGGAAAGCGCCCTGCGCTGCCCACTGTTCAAACACGAAGGGCGCAACCTCACACCGCTGGAAAGCGCCTATGTCCTGGAAGAACGGGCGCAAAAGCTGATTCAGGACGTGGTCGAAACCGTGCGCCTGACCCGCGAAGCCGCCGGGTTCTCCGCTGAACGCTTCAAGCTTGGCTCGCTGTATTCGCTGACCGTGAAAACCGTGCCGCAACTGATCATGGGCCTGAAGATCCGTCGCAGCGAGCTCAATATCGACCTGATCCTCGGCTCGAATTTCGACCTGTTGTACAAGCTCAAGAACATGGAAGTCGATGCGATTCTGGTGTCCCTGGACGACAGCGTCAACGACCCGGACTGCGAGCAGATTCAGCTGTTTTCCGATGACATTTTCCTCGCCACGCCGGCGGATTCGAAATTCGCCCAACGCACGGAAGTCGACCTCGCCGAAGTCCGCGACGAGACGTTCATTACCCTGACCCAGGGTTTTGCCACGCATCAGGACGGCAATCGGGTGTTCAAGCAGGCGGGGTTCGAGCCGAAGGTGGCGATGCAGGTCAACGACATCTTTACCCTGCTGAGCATGGTCAGCTCCGGGGTCGGTTATGCGTTGCTGCCGGGGAGGATCGCGGCGGTGTACGAGAATCGGGTCAAGCTGATTCCGTTGCAGGAAAAGTATCGATTGCAGCAACACATCGGCGTGGTGTTCTTGAAGGCCAAGGAGCGCGATCCGAACTTGCTGGCGCTGCTGGCGGAGTGTCGGATGTATGCCAACCGGCATGCTTAAGACCGCGGCGCCCCCTTCGCGAGCAAGCCCGCTCCCACAGGAGAATGCATTCCAATGTGGGAGCGGGCTTGCTCGCGAAGGCGTCGGAACACTCAGTGATGATCTACCGGCTTAACCAACAATCCCGCGAACAATGAAGTACAACAACGATGGCCCCAGCAGGCACCCAAGCCCGGTGTGGAAGGTCGCCGTCAACGCGCCATAAGGCACCAGCCGCCGATCCGTTGCCGCCAACCCGGCTGTCACGCCACTCACCGTCCCGGCCAGACCGCCAAAGACCATCGCCGAGCGCGGGTTATCCAGCCCCATCCATTTCGCCGCCATCGGCGTGCCGACCATCACGAAAATCGCCTTGATCAGCCCGGTGGCAATCGACAACGCCACCACATCCGAGCTCGCGCCAATCGCCGCGCCGGTCACTGGCCCGACGATGTAAGTCACCGCGCCCGCGCCGATGGTGGTCATGCTGATCGCATCGCGGTAACCGAAGGCCCAGGCAATGCTCGCCCCGACAATGAACGGCAGGATCGTGCCCAGCAACAGCGCAATCGCGCCGATCAAACCAGCCTTTTTCGCTTCGGTGGCCTGCACTTCGAACGCCGTCGCAACGATGGCAAAGTCTCGCAGCATGGCGCCGCCCATCAGGCCGATGCCGGAAAACAGCGACAGGTCCGCCAGGCCTTTTTGCCCACCGCTCATGGTGCCGCCGACCCAGGCCAATACCAGGCCAATCACAATGGCAATTGCTGAACCGTGAATCCGTCCGAACGTCAGGCGCTTGGACAACACCACCGACACCCACATGATCACGCCGACAAAGGCAAACGCAGTGATCAGACTGTTATTGACCAGGCCCTTCTGGATGAGCTCCCACATATCAGCGGCCTCCTACTGGGGTGCCGACCGGCGTGATGTCCACCGGTTCATCGGGCAAAGGTTCACCTTTGTGAGTCCGGCTGATCAAGGCAATGGTGCAGCCGCAAATCACGACCGAGCCGATTGCCGCCAACACCGCCACCGGGCCACCGTGAAGGGCCGCGACGACGTTCTGTTGCGCAGCCATCGCGACCACCACCGGAATGTACATCGCGCCCCAGAAACCGACGCCCATCTCGCAATCCTTGGTCATGCCGCCGCGTTTTTGCATCCACAACCGCGCGCAGATCAGCAGGATCATCGCGATCCCGACGCCACCGACGTTTGATTTCACGCCGAGCAACACACCGAGCAGGTCACCCAATATCACCCCTGCCAGCGTACAGATCGCCAACAGCGCCACACCGTAAATAATCATTGTTGTAGTCCTCAAAGTGCATCGTCGAATGTTGTTTTTGTTGTTCGAAGGCCTGAGTCGGTGTTTAAAGTTGGCGGCTTCCCTCCTCACGCAACAGCGCTTGCAAGGTATCGAGGCGCGCACCGTCGAAGGCAATCACGGTGCCCTGCTCGAACACCCGGCGCGCCAGCCCGGTCAACACCGCACCGGGCGGCAGTTCGATCTGTAGACGTACGCCGCGCTCGTAGGCGCTCTGTACGGTGCCGCGCCAATCCACCACGCGGCACATGTTGAACGCCAGGTCGTCGCGCAAGGCGTCAATGTTGATGACGGGCCGGGCGCGACTGCCGCTCAGGTAACCCAGAGTCGGTGTTTTCAACTGCACGTTGGCGAAGGCTTCGGCCAGGGTTTTGGCCGGGGCATCCAACAAAGGGCAGTGCGACGGCACACTCACAGCCAGGCGCTTGGCCAGGCCTGCACCGCGACTTTTCGCCAACTGCGCGACGGCTGCCATCGCCCCATCGCTGCCGGCAATGACCACTTGGTTATCGGCGTTGATATTGGCCAGGTACACCGGCTTATCAACGCTGTGAACCTGCGCCAGTAAACCTTCCACAGTCGCCAGATCCAGGCCGATGATCGCGGTCATGCCATAGCCCTGAGGATACGCCTGCTGCATCAACTCGCCGCGCAGGCGCACCAGCAGCAACGCATCGCTGAAGCTCAAGGCCCCCGCCACCACTGCCGCCGGATAGGCGCCGATGGACAAGCCCGCAACGTAATCCGGCGCCATCGATAACTGGCGCGACGCCGCAACACCGGCAATCAACAAGCAGAGTTGAACCGCCCGTGTCGACTTCAACGCTTCGGCAGAATCCAGCAGCAACGCATCTTCGCCGAGCACCTCGCTCGCCTCGATCAACGTTTCACGAGGCAAACCGTGGAGCATGCCCGGCTGCTGCGCGCCTTGGCCGGGGAACACCAGCAAACTGCTCACGCTGCTTGCTCCTGCGGGTTCCACGGATCGATCACCAGACAGGCTTCGCCGGCCTTTTTCAGCAATACACGCTGCGCAGAACCGGCCCATTCCCGCAGCGCAATGGCGCCGAAAGGCGTCTGCAACTGCATGTCCACCGGGCACACAGCCGCCTCAAGCATGTTCAACAGGTCCTGCGCCTGAGAACGCGCCAGCGGTTGCGGCGTGCGCAGGATCAAGTCCAGATCACTGCCCTCGTGCAAGGCTTGAATACCACTGGCCAGCTCAAAACCGGCGCTGCCGCTGACGCCCCACACCCAACCGCAGCCATCGAGCAGCGGCCGCAGTTGATGGAGGGCGTGTACGGCTGGCAAATCCCGATCAATCAAAACATGGCAAAGCGCTTCCGGTTTCACGCAGCGGGAAATCACATCGACTGACATCACCGTTGCATGGCGCTGCTCACGCAACCGCCCACGCACCCCGACCGCCACTTGCCCCTGCGCGCTCAACGCGCGCCGAACCACCACCGGCTGACCCGCACCGAGCGAGTCGATCACCCATGAAGGCGCGTGCGCAGGCAACTGCTCCGGAGTCATGCCCCAGAGCAGGTCGTGGGCCAGAAGCGTGTTCACCACTGCGCTCTCAGCAATTGGCGAACCGTGCTTGACGCTGCACGATTGGTGGCGCCCAAGCGGCTGCTCAAGTCGCGACCGCTGGCGGCAACATCGTCAATCGCCAGGCTCAGGCATTCAGAAACCCGTGCCAGATCGGCTGATGTCGGTTGTTCGATCTGCTCCACCGACAAGGTTTCCCACAGCAGTCCAAGGCTGGCGTAGCTGTCGATGTCATAGGCCATCGGCGGCACGCTGGCGGCCAACACTTCAAGTTCCTCGACGCTGCGCAGCGTCACCCGCGCCGCCGACGCCTTGCCCATGGCATGCACCATCACGCCCGGATCACGCAGCGCGATCAACCGATTGGCCTGATACCCGTGCGCCAGAAACGCGCCGGACATCGCCTTGCCCACCAGCAAACCGATAACCGCATGGCCGGCCAGTCGGGCGCGGGCATAACTGTCCGCCGCACCGGCCAATGCCTGATGAATGCCGAGTGCTTCTTCGCGCCGACCGTAGGCCTGGCTCGGCACATCGACGATGGCGATCAAGGCGCGCTTGTGCGCTTTGTCAGCATCAGCGCTGATGACGTCATCCACCGCTTTGGCCAACCCCCAGCCTTCCAGCAGCCCGACCTCGCCATTGCGCGCACGGACGAACCGGTTGTCAGGATCAGCCACCACGGCGATGAAGCGAACAGGCTGGTCACCCAACACGCCGTCAGCCACCTTCAACGAAGCCGGCAAACCCTCCACCGGTTTCGCGCCCGCACTCAAGGCGTTAAACCAGTTCAGGCCCCTCAGGGAATACGTGCTCATGAGCGCTCTCCTTGATACAGATCGCGAACCACTGACGGCTCGATTTGCGGTGCGGCGTCCAGACGGGCCAGGCGTTGCAGGTACAACTCGGCCTGACGACTGCGCTGCTGCGCTGGCAAACCGCGCTTGAGCAATTGGCTGACCTGTTGCTGAACCTGCGCCACATCGTCGGCAACAAAACCATCCACCAAACCGCTGGCGAAACGTTGCTCGCCACCGGTCAGGCTCCAGATGAAAGGACGATCCCGGGAGTCGTATTCCTCAAGCCCGGCTTCCTGTTCGATCACTTGCGGACCGTTCAGGCCCAGACGCGCTTCCTGGGTCACCAGCAAATAGCTGCACAGCCCGGCAGCAATCGACATCCCGCCAAAGCAACCGACGCTGCCGGCGACCACGCCAACCACCGGTTGGTACTGGCGCAGATCGACAATCGCCGCATGAATATCGGCAATCGCCGCCAGCCCGAGATTGGCTTCCTGCAAGCGCACACCACCGGTTTCCAGCAGCAACACGGCGCGGGTCGGGATGCCGTTGCGGTTGTCTTCGGCGGCCAGTTCCAAGGCGCCGGCCATCTTCGCCCCGCCGACTTCGCCGAGGCTGCCGCCCTGGAAGGCGCCTTCAATGGCGGCGATGACCACCGGCAAACCATCGATGCTGCCCTTGGCAATTACCACGCCGTCATCGGCCTGCGGCACCACGCCCTGACGTGACAGCCACGGCGACATGACCCGTTGAAACGGGTCGAGCAACTCGCGGTAGGTGCCGGCGTCGAGCAAGGCCTTGGCCCGTTGCCGGGCACCGAGTTCGACGAAGCTGTGTTTGTTGAGGAGTTCTGCATTGTCAGTCATGGCTGATCTCCTCGAAGCCTTGTTCCAGACGCAAACGCACCACGCCAGGCGTCGCGCCGAAATCGTGGATATCGATGGCCATCGCCGGCGGTGTCTGACCGTCGAACATCCGCGCAAACAGCTGCTGCCAGCGTTGTTCGGCGCCATTGACCGAGGTCTGCACCTTGATCGTCAGTGTGCCGGACTGACCCGGTTCGATCATCACTTCCAGATCGCCCGAGCCGACGCAGCCCACCAGCGTGCGGCCCCGTGATGGCTGACCGGCAGGAAATTCAAAGGATAAGGTTTCCATCAAAAAGCTCCCTGGATAACGCCGTCGCAGGACTCGATACGGTCGATGAACAGGCAGGCTGCGAGCAAGTCGGCAGCGCCGCCGGGCGAGGCATTCAATGCGATTAATTGTTGGTCCAGCTCATGCAGTCGGCGGCGACCGGCGAGGCTGGCACTGCCGCCTGCGTCGAGCACGGCTTGAGCACCGAGTTGCATGGTGTGCAGGCCCAGTTCGCCTGCGCGGTAGAGCACGCAGGTGTCGGCCAGTCGGGTCATGATCGCCAGCAAGGCATCGAGCCGGGCGTTCTGTTCGCCGTGGCCGGCGGCGCGGCTGCGTTTGAGTTGTGGCAGCGCGCGCTGAATCACCGCAGGGAAACCCAGTTGTGCTTCTTCACGGGCACCGCGTGCACCGTAACGTTGGGCGACCTGGGCGCCGTGGCTCAAAGGACGTGGTGCGTAACGGTCGTCGAGCAAGGCCAGGCGTGCGGCGCGCAAAGCGACTGCGCTCGCGTCACTGGATTGAGGTTCCAGCGCGGCGCCAGTGACCAAAAGACCCAACGCCCAGATTGCTCCGCGATGGGTGTTCACGTCGCGGGTGGTGGCGAGCATCTCTTGCTCCCCGTCACGACCGATCTGTCCAATGGCTTCGCGCAATGGCAGACCGACCTCGCCAAATTCGATGGCTGCTTCGGCCATTTCCTTGAACGCTGGCCACAAGGACAGCGCCGAGGCGTGCATCAGTCCCAAGTGCAAATCGGTATGCGCGCCATTGCCGCGACGGTCGACCAGCGCCGGTTTCGGCGACAGGTCTGCTTCGTCTATCAGCGCGTCCACGGCCATGTCCGCCAGCCGTTCAGCCAGGGTGAGGGTTTTCGGTTGCAGGTTGAATGCGTGCATTACCAGCTCCTGAACTTGGCGGGCGGGTTGTAGAGACCGCCGGACCACTCGACCAGATCGGCCACGCTCTTGGCGGCGAGCAGTTCGCGGGTGGCATCGGTACGGCGGATGCCGAGGTCTTCGGGCAAGGCGATCAGGCCTTCGCGGCGCATGCGCGCGGTGTCTTTGGGGTTATGGCGCAGGCCGATGACCGTCACACCGGCGACCGCGGCGATCATCGCCTGGCGCTCTTCCAGCGAACGCGCCTTGTACAGGTAGGCGATGCCTTCTTCGGTCAGCAGGTGAGTGACGTCGTCGCCGTAGACCATGATCGGCGCCAGCGGCATGCCGCTTTTTTTCGCCACGTCGATGGCATCGAGGGTTTCGACGAAGGTCGGTTTGCCGCCCTCCTGAAAGGTCTCGACCATTTGCACCACGAGTTTTTTACCGCGCTCGAGCATCGGTTCGGCCACGTCGGTGTGGCGCATGTCGAGCCAGGCCGGGGTGCTGTGACGGCGACCGCGCGGGTCGTGGCCCATGTTCGGCGCCCCGCCGAAACCAGCCAGGCGCCCGCGTGTCACGGTGGAGGAATGGCCATCGCCATCGACTTGCAGGGTCGCACCGATGAACAGGTCCACCGCGTATTGCCCGGCGAGCTGACTGAACATCCGGTTGGAGCGCAGCGAGCCATCGCGCCCGGTGAAGAACACATCCGGCCGCGCCGCGATGTAGTTTTCCATCCCCAGTTCGGTGCCGAAGCAATGCACACTTTCGACCCAGCCGCTTTCGATAGCCGGGATCAGGGTCGGGTGCGGATTGAGGGTCCAGTTGCGGCAGATCTTGCCTTTGAGGCCCAGGGATTCGCCGTAGGTCGGCAGGATCAATTCGATGGCGGCGGTGTTGAAGCCGATGCCATGGTTCAACGACTGGACGTTGTGTTTTTCGTAGATCCCACGGATCGCCATCATCGCCATCAACACGTGCACTGGCTTGATGTGGCGCGGGTCGCGGGTGAACAGCGGCTCGATGTAGAACGGCTTGTCGGCCACCACCACGAAATCGACCCAGGATGCGGGGATGTCGACGCGAGGCAGGTCGCTGACATCGTCCACCAATTGGTTGACCTGAACGATGACGATGCCGTCGCTGAAGGCCGCCGGTTCAATCAATGCCGGGGTGTCTTCGGTGCTGGGGCCTGTGTAGATGTTGCCGGCGCGGTCGGCCATGAAACCGGCCGAAAGCACGACGTTGGGGATCAGGTCCACCACCAGCCGCGCATAGAGTTCGATGTACGTGTGAATCGCGCCGATTTCCAGCAGGCCGTCTTCCAGCAACTGGCTGATGCGCAGGCTCTGGGTGCCGGCGAAGGAGAAATCGAGCTTGCGGGCAATGCCGCGTTCGAACAGGTCAAGGTGCTCTGAGCGACCGACGCTGGGCATGATCATGTGCAGGTCATGCAGCTTGGCCGGATCGGCCTTGACCAGGGAGCGGGAAAGGAAATCCGCCTGCTTCTGGTTATTGCCCTCCAGCACCACACGGTCGCCGGGCAGGATCAATGCCTCCAGCGCGGCGACTATTTTGTCGGTGGGCAACACCACACCGTCGGCCAGATCCCGCACAAGCGCCAGACGCCGCTGCTTTTCGCTGCGCCGCCGCGTCCATCGCGAGTCGGGGGATATTGTTGTTGTCATGACCACTCCACGGGTTCGCTGTCGTGGGTGTCACCTTAGGAGCGTTGGGTCGGCGGCATCAATCAAGCACAGAGACGGATCGTTACGATCACCGTAACGATCGTTCCCACGCTCTGCGTGGGAATGCAGCCCGGGACGCTCTGCGTCCCATCCAGAGCCGAACGCGGAGCGTCCGTAGAGGCATTCCCACGCGGAGCGTGGGAACGATCAGGTCCGCGATGCTTTCAATCGATCCACAGCGGAACGCATCAGCCCTTCACATTCCTTGCGATCCGATGGCTCGGCTTTCAATCCGCCGCTACGTAACAGGTTCTCCAGATTCTCGTTGCTGCCCATCCTTGGACTCCAAAGGGTTTTCCCCCATCAGGTTGATCTTGTCCTGCTGCGCTACCCGCACGACGAAGCTGTTTTCAGCCGCCAGTTTTGCGGCCCAGTCATCGGGGGTGTAGAGCGTCGGGTTGAGGACGCGGCCTAGTTGCTCCTCCAGAGGCATAAGCCGCTCCATCACTTCACTGTAGTGCAGGCCTTCGCCGATCAGCATGAGATCAATGTCACTGGATGCGTTTGCCGAATCCTTGGCGATTGAACCGTACACAAATGCCCAGGTGATCTGTTCTGCAAAGGGTTGAAGCGCCTGGCGCAGAGGCTCGGCGATGCCAAAAGTTTTGCGGGCGATGCCCAACAGCTCGGCATAGATCGGGCATTGCGGATTGGCCTGATAGTGGGTCTGGTTGCCCTGGCGGCTCAGGGTCAACACGCCTGCCTGTTGCAACCGGTCCAGCTCGCGCATGAGGCTGCCTTTACCCACTTGAGCCCAGCGGGCGATTTCGTTGGCGTAAAAACTTCGATCGGGTTTGCCGAACAACAAGCCCAGCACTTTTTGCTGAGTGGTGGTGAACAGAGCTTCGCTGAGAGAAAGGTTTTTCACAGTGGCAACCGATGAGTCCCAAAAAGGGAACGATAGGTCCCTTTTTGGGAATCTTCAACTTTCGCCAGTGGATTGAGGCTTTGTCATGATCGTTCCCACGCGGACGGTTCGACGCCTCGACGTGGGAACGATCAACCTTTGCCGGTCGATTGGAGGTTTGTGTTTAAAAGTTTGTCCGCCGGAAGGGTGGGAGGCTACACAGCGTGACGTCGCCACCTACAGCAATGCCGGAAGCCGCTGACTGGTGGGGTTTTGTGTTGAGCTTTATCGTTTGTGGGTCGCTGACAACTCAGCGACCGGGTCTGGAATCCCGAGGTGTAGAAGGCGCAATAGCGCCCCCTCATGACGTATGCTTGCGCACCTTTAATGTGTGCGCTCAGTTATGGCGGCTGTGCGCGGGAGACCTTCGGGTCTACCGGGTTTTCTCCACCTCGGGTTCCAGCCCGCGTACAGCTGCCACCCCTTCGGCTGGAACCGAAGGAGCAGCTGAAACACATTACTGGAGATTCACAATGTTCAAAGCCACTCCCAATCCCCCGGAAACCGACACCGGTTCCGACGCATCCCTCGAAACCGAAAAACTCAAGGAAGCCGACGACCGCGCCTTCGCTCACTACTTCCCGCCCGCTCACGAAAAACCGGGCAAGCGCCGCAAACACCACTTATTCACCGTTTCCCCCGATATCGACACCGAAGCCTTGCTGGCCAATGCCTCCGAAGATTTGCTCTCCATCAGCGCCATTGCGGCCGATCTGGCGGACGATGTGGAAGGATCACGCCGGTCGGTAGCCCTGGCGCTCAGCCGAATGGCGGATGGTGTGCACCTGTTGGTGGAGCGGGCGCTGGATCACCATGAGGTATCGCAGCTGAAGGTTCAGGCCGACGCTTAGCAGTCCGGTCTGTGGTGAATTAAAGGCCGCCTTCGCGAGCAGACTCGCTCTCACAGTTGAGCCTCAGCGAACACAATGTGTGTAAATGACTGGGCTCTGTGTGGGTGCGAATCTGCTTATGCTCGCGTAAGTAAAAACTTAATGGACTAAACATTCAGAGCCCCGTCCTACGACGCTCAAAGAACCGTCTTACATTTTTTCTTCGGCACGATTGTTAGTTTTTCGGTCACTCGCATCCGCCTCACAAATGAGGATGTGAGCACCTCAGCGGCCGTCGAAGGAACAAAGGATGTTTAACCACAGCCACCTCGCACGTTTCAATCTGACAATCCAGGACATGGAGAAGGATCTTCAAGTTCTTGAGTTCACAGGCCGGGAGGCGATTAGCACGCCTTATGCCTTCGATGTGGTTCTGGTCAGCGACAGACCGAACATTGATCGAGAAAGCCTGCTGCATAAACAAGCGTTTCTTTCCTTCAGCGATGGCAACGGTATTCACGGGCAAATACATCGCGTTGCCAAAGGCGATGCCGGTAGGCGCCTGACCCGTTACAGCATCACGCTCGTTCCTCGGGTGGCGTATCTGGTTCATCGCATCAATCAACGTATTTTTCAGCAATTGACCGTTCCGCAGATCATTGCGCAGGTGCTGGAGGAACACGGCATCCATCGTGATCTTCACCTGTTTCAGTTGGGTACCACCTACCCGAAACGTGAATACTGCGTGCAGTACGACGAGTCAGATCTGCACTTCATTCAACGCCTCTGCCAAGAGGAAGGTATCCATTACCACTTCAGGCACAGTCGCGATAAACATTTGATGGTCTTTGGCGATGACCAAACAGTGTTCCTCAAACTTGACCGGCCAACGCCCTACAAACAGGACAGCGGCATGGTGGCCCACGGGCCGGTGATCAAGCATTTTCAAGACCGGTTCGAAGCACGTCCCAGTCGAACCACCCGCCGTGACTACGATTTTGAAAAGTCCCGCATCCTGCTGGAGTCTGACTACCAACCTGACGCCCATCTCGCACAGCCAGACTTGGAAGACTACGACTATCCTGGCCGTTTTATCCTGCAAGAGCGGGGAAAACTGCTCAGTAAGCGAGCGCTGGAGCGCCATCGTGCCGACTACCTGCAAGTGGAGGGCAAAAGCGATCAGCCGATGTTGGTATCCGGCCACTTTCTGCAAATGTCGGAACATCCATGCACGGAGTGGAACGGTCTTTGGCTGCTGACAGAAGTTCGACACGAATGTAAACAGCCGCAAGTGCTTGAAGAGACCACCACCAGCGGTGTTTCAGATCATGAGAATGACTTTGTTCAAGGTTATCGAAACCAGTTTGTCGCCGCGCCGTGGGATGTTTTCTACCGTCCGCCACACGATTACGAAAAGCCGCGGATGCAGGGCAGTCAGACCGCCATGGTCACCGGCCCCAAAGGCGAGGAAATCCACTGCGACCGATATGGTCGGGTCAAGGTCCAGTTTTTCTGGGACCGCGAAGGTCGCCACGACGACAAAAGCAGTTGCTGGTTACGGGTGGCCTCCAATTGGGCCGGCAACGCCCATGGCAGCGTCACCATCCCGAGAGTGGGCATGGAAGTGCTGGTCAGCTTCCTCGAAGGTGACCCCGATCAACCTCTGATAAGTGCGTGTCTGGTCAACAGCGCCAACCCGGTGCCTTACGAACTGCCCGAACACAAAACCCGTAGCGTGTTTCGCTCCCGCAGTTCGCCGGACAGCAGCGGATTCAACGAATTGCACCTTGAAGACCGCACCGGCCAGGAGTTGATTTACCTTCGCGCCCAACGCGACATGGAGCAGAAGGTCGAAAACGATAGCCGTCTGGAGGTCGGCAACGAACGCAGGGAAACCATCAAGGGCAACAGCATCAGCGTTCTGGAGGCCGAAGAGCATCGAACCATCACCGCCGACCGTAGAGTTCAGCTCAAGGCAAACGACTACCTGCACGTCGCCAGCAACAGCCAAACCCGGGCAGAGCAAACACTGGTCGTCGAAGCGGGCCAGCAAGTCCACATCAAGGCCGGGGCACATCTTGTTCTGGATGCCGGGGCGAGCATCAGTTTGAGTGCGGGTGGTGAGCACATCGTGATTGGCCATGGCGGGATTTTCAGCAGCAGCGACATACAGCGCGGAGGTGCCCCGGTCGCGAGCGCAGCCGCCTCGTTATCCCTGCCAGGGTCAATGGACGGGTTGGTGGCGCCACCGAAGCTGCCCCCGATCATCGCGCCAAGCCAACGTGCGCTGATGGTAGCCAGCAGCGCGATGGGATCGGATTTCTGCCCGATTTGCGAGGCTTGCCGCGACGGTGTCTGCCTGACGCAAGGAGTCGCCGCATGAGTGATTCATTACTGCGCCAATGGATAACCGGGCAACGACGCAATGGCCATGCCCTGTGTATCGTTTTGGATTCACAGAACGAGCGCGATATACGCCAGGCTCTTTTGAAGACCTGCCAATTCGACCAATACCTGAGCGTGTACGGCAAAACGCCGTTAGCTGATCTGGCTGACGCTGGTCCGTTTGTCTTCACCCTTGATCCCGCCGACGACGTACACATCGACGAACTGCTCACGCATCCGGAGCGTAACTGGGGCTGGTTCGCCAGCATTCAACAGGGCGACCTGCCCGAACTTGTCAAACATTGGCAGGAGCGGCTGATTGTCGGCGTACGCCCTCATCAGTCGCTGTATCGCTTTCACGATAATCGGGTATTGGACCGAGCCCTTGCGCATCTACCTGTCGAGGCCTATCCGGCCTATCTCGGGCCGGCGATCAGTGTGTGCCATTGGCAGGGGGAGCGCTGGGAAAGCACCGGCAATCCAGCCCCCGGCACGTACCCTGTGCCAGATCAGCCGCTCTGGCACCAAGTCCCTTCAACCAATGAGCAGTCTGATCAGACTCGCCTGACCAATGCCCATCGTTACCTGCTGGCGGAACATGTCCGGGCCTACGCCCAACTTGCCGAGCAACATGACCCCGATGCGTGGCTGCGCGGCAGGCTGGCGCAGGCCGAGGCATGGGGCTGGCTGGCCCCGGAGCAATTGGAGCTTTTGCTGTCCCAAAGCTTGCAGGCGCCAGCCTATACACTGGCCCCGCACTGGCAAGTGCGGCCTAATGAAACCCCGACCGAGCACTTCGAACGGGTGCAACAGGCAACGGCATTTTGGCAAGGAGAAGCCCCGCTGTGAGAGGTGCATTACGAATCGCAAGTCTGGGCTGTTGCATCGCCTTCACCGCAGGCTGCGCCACCAGTCAGCCGAACACGTTCACCTTTACCGCCGATTTACCGCCCGACTTCGTATATCAGGCCATTGCCGTGTATGTGCCCGTCAAAGGTGAAACCTGCTCCGTACCGGGCGGGCGAAATACCGAAGTCGGGTACAACTTGAAGTGGCGTGAAAACTACCAGCCAACCGCTGAAATCCTCCTTCGCCGGACGGTCAGCGGCTGCCCGCTGGTCATCAGTCGCATCAAGCTGGATATCAACGCGACCTACGGCAAAACCCGGGGAGATTTTGACGGGGATATCGCCAGTGTGTTCATTCGCGACGAGGTGGAAGAACAGTACAAAAGTGTCGTTAACGAATTGGGCGAAACCACCTTCCGTGGTGAATGCCAATGGCTGTTTCGCACCGTGGGGCCAAAACGACGCATCGCGAAAATCCTCAACTGCAAAACAATCGATACCCAAGGCGAGCGGGGACGTGGCCAGCCTTTCGCGGCGTTTACCCCGGACCAGTTGCCGGGTAAAACCGTGAAGATGCACATCAAGTTGGCTGACGAGGAAAAGCCTGGCTGGGGAGACACATGGGTCAAAGTTCCGAATGGCTGGAAGCGCTGCATGGGCAAAGGCTATGAAGACCAACGTGCTTACTGCAATGGCAACTACGAAGACTTCAGCGGCTTTCTGATGCCCGACGGACGGCAATGCACCATTTATCCAGGCTGCACGGAATAAGGACATACCAATGACAACGTTGTATCAGCGGGTGAAGTGGCTGTTTAAAAGCGCGGCTATGGGTTTGGGCATCGCCTTCACTGCAGGCTGCGCCGCCAATCAGCCGAACACCTTTACCTTCACCGCCGATTTACCGCCTGACTTTGCATATCAGGCCATTGCCGTCTATGTGCCCGCAAAAGGTGAAACCTGCACCGTGCCGGGCGGGCGAAATACCGAAGTTGGGTACAACATGAAATGGCGTGAAAACTACCAGCCGACCGCTGAAATCCTCCTTCGCCGGACGGTCAGCGGCTGCCCGCTGGTCATCAGCCGCATCAAGCTGGATATCAACGCGACCTACGGCAAAACCCGGGGAGATTTTGGCGGGGATATCGCCAGTGTGTTCATTCGCGACGAGGTGGAAGAACAGTACAAAAGTGTCGTTAACGAGGCAGGCGAAAGTAACTTCTACGGTGAATGCCAATGGCTGTTTCGCACCTCAGGCAAGCCTCGCGTCCTCAGGAAAATCCTCAACTGCAAAACAATCGATGCCCAAGGCGAGCGGGGACGTGGCCAGCCTTTCGCGGCGTTCACCCCGGACCAGTTGCCGGGCAAAACCGTGAAGATGCACATCAAGTTGGCTGACGAGGAAAAGCCTGGCTGGGGAGACACGTGGGTCAAAGTTCCGAATGGCTGGAAGCGCTGCATGGGCAAAGGCTATGAGGATCAACGTGCTTACTGCAACGGCAATTACAAAGACTTCAGCGGCTTTCTGATGCCCGACGGACGGCAATGCACCATTTACCCAGGCTGCACCGAATAAGGAATTCACGACATGACGTCATTGGAAAAGGAACTGGAATCGCCGCTGAGCAGCCGCGTATTGGCATGTCCTGCACAGGGTCGATCGAGCAGCTTCCAACTGGTCGACGAGTTCGGCTCTGGCGAACCCTACGCAGGGTTGGCTTACGTGGTAACCGATTCAGAAGGAAAACCTACCACGGCAGCCTCGATGTTACCGGCACAGGCAAGGTTGTTAATCACTTTGCAGGACCGATTGCGCTCATCGTCGATCAAAAGTACCAAGGGTCAGAAGAGCTATATAAAGACTTACAAACCAGACCCCATTACCCCCTCGAAATCACCGAACTCCAGGTACGCGCCGAGCAAACCCGCTTTCTGAACCAAAACTCCACCCGCACCCGAGACAACCCCGCACAAACCTGCGCGGATCAATACGTTCAGGTCGAGGTGCGTCATCTGGTCAGGCATGTCTCGCATTTGCCCCCTGAGGTTTATCGCCATTACCCGCACAGTGCCGGACCGGCGAAAATCATGGGCAAGCATGGCGCGCTTGGCGTGACGCTGTTGCCGATGCAGCACACCGTGCTGGAAGTGCGGCCGCTGCGGGCCTTGCGCCCCATGCTGTCGACCGACACGGAGTTCTGCGCGCTAAACCTGTATCAACTGGCACTGATGGCCACTTTGAGTTATTGCCCCTTTGGCCAAAAACCCGATACGCACCCCGTCGAGACCATCACAGTGAGCTTTCCCCTGCAACCCAGCGTGGGCAACTGGTTCGGAGACGCACTGGCCAAGTTTGAAGAACTCGGGAAAGTCGATTCGGCGCAACCAACCGCTTACTACCCGCTGTATGAGGACGTGCCGTACTCCAAACGACTGGAAATCGTGCCCTTCGACCCAGCCCTCTATGCCGTAAACAGCCCTGAACTGAAAGATGATCAGGAACATCCCGCTGTAGTGCATTTTTTCGACGACGGGAAGGTTGGTGCAGAATCCACCGATACCCAGGCCTTCATCACTCACCACGACGAGATGATCCTGATTTCAGTGCGTGGTACCTTCGAAATCATGGCGGATGGCCTGCGCGATGCCGATGCGCTTCAAGTGCCGTTTGAAGACACTGACAGCAAAGTACACCGTGGTTTTTACGAGGCAGCGCAGAAAACCTACGACTTTGTCGTCAAATACCTCGACAGGTTTTATGCCGGTCAAAAACTGCTGATCTGTGGCCACAGCCTCGGTGGAGCGGTGGCATTGCTACTCTCGGAAATGCTGCGCCGCAGACCGGAAGGCTACAACATCCAGCTCTACACCTACGGCGCACCTCGCGCAGGCGATTCCAATTTCACAAAAAGTGCAAAACAGCTGGTGCATTACCGAATGGTCAACCACAACGACCCGGTGCCGAGCGTGCCCGGCACCTGGATGAACACCAAGGCGGGTGTTTTCGGAACGGGCGCGGCACTGACCTTCGTCAACGTGCCGGCTGGCCTCTCGGTATTTGTTGCCGGCATCACTAACTGGACAGGCGAACCCTACGACCATCACGGCACCCTGCGTCATGCGATGCCGGTGCAGTTCAGCCGCAAGGAAGTGTCCATGATCCTGTGGGAGCCCGGCTGCGACACCATCACCCAGCATGCCGCGTGCTCGGTAGCCATCCAGCAAAAAAACGGGCTACCGGACAGACCGACGTTACTGACCCAACTCTTTAACGCCGGACACCACTCGATGGTCGGCAGCTACATTCCCGCGTGCTGGGCATCACTCAAGCGTTCACAGGAGGCTCTAAAGAAAAAACACTCCCTCGTTACCGACGGGGAGTTTGGATTGGTAGAGCAGGCACTCAAACGCATCACCGAGCAGTTGCGTGCCAAGCGAAGTCAAATGCCGAACTCCACCCCGAAACATCAAGAAACTTACAGGCCGGGAGTCGAAGCCTTCAGTCTTGAGGTCGACAAAGTGCACGTCACGCTCGCTCGACTGAAAACCTTGCGGGACCAGCGTATCGGCGAAAAAGAGGTCTACGGATCGCTTTCGACTCAGCCCGAGCGGCTGGCAGAAAACCTTCAACGCTGGCTTGCCCATGCCGAAAATCAAGTCAAGGAGCAGTTGGCCATGGCGCCAAGCAGCGGGAATGATGAGGCGTTACTGGCGTCGATCTACGGACATACCATCGGGGCACCGCATACCCTCGATATCGATTCGATTGTTTGAAAAAAGGCAATGGGCGACGGGCGCTGGACCACCATGAGGAATCGTACTGAAGGTTCAGGCCGGCGCTTAACAGACGGGGCTGCGGTGAACTCATGATCGTTCCCACGCTCTGCGTGGGAATGCAGCCTGGGACGCTCTGCGTCCCATCCAGAGCCGAACGCGGAGCGTCCGTTGAGGCATTCCCACGCAGAGCGTGGGAACGATCAGTGGGCTAACCCCGCTTTAACGAGCAATTCCTCCAACGCCAGCAAATCCGGCACCTTGGCCACTTGCTCCCCGACCTGCACCGCCGCCTGTTCCAGTGGACACAACGGCACGTCCACATAGCTCAATTGGCTGTCGAGTTTGTAGGAGCGCGGAATCCCTTGCACCAGCAGCGCGATGAATTTCAGCTCTGGTCGACCACCGAGGGCATTGAGAATGACGATTCGTGCCCGTTCGCCGATGACGATTTTCTGGCCGCATGCCGACTCGAAACTGAGCAGCGGAATCTGCCGGTCCCGCCACTGCACCAGCCCCAGGTACCACGGCGGCGTATCCAGATCGAACGCCCCCGGCTGATAGTCGATCAACTCCGCCACCGCAACGTTGGGCAGGATCAGGTTGCGGTCGGCCAGAGGCAACAGCAGACCGGTGAGGTTGCTGGTGCGTTGTTCATGCATGGGTTTTGCTCCATAGGGCAATGCTTTCGAGCAGCACCGATTCCTGGTACGGCTTGCCGAGGTAGTCGTTGACGCCGATGGCCATGGCGCGATCGCGGTGTTTCTGCCCGGTGCGCGAGGTGATCATGATGATCGGCAGGTGTTGCAATCGTTCATCAGCGCGCACCTGAGTCGCCACTTCGAAGCCGTCCATGCGCGGCATTTCGATGTCCAGCAGCATCACGTCGGGCATGTGCTCCTGGAGCAGCAGCATGGCGTCGACACCGTCCTTGGCCGTCAATACGTTCATGCCGTGACGTTCGAGCAGACGGCTGGTGACCTTGCGCACCGTGACCGAATCGTCGACCACCAGCACCAGCAGCGGTTTGTGCGGTTCTACCTCGACATCTTCCGACATCGGCCGTTGTGGCACGCGCGCCTGCATGGCGCGGATTGGCGCCAACAAGTCGAGAATCAGCACCACCCGCCCGTCCCCCAGAATCGTTGCCCCGGACAAACCCTGTACCGCGGCAAACTGCGGACCGAGACTTTTCACCACGATCTCGCGGGTGCCGGCCATGGCGTCGACATGCACGGCGATGTGCCGTTCGTTGCATTGCACCAGCAATACCGGCAGCGGCAGGCTCTGGCCCAGCAATTTCGGGCGCGTACTGGTTTTCAGCAATTCACCCAGGTAGCACAGCTCATACGTTTGCCCGGCGTATTGGTAGGTCGGCGGATCGAGCCGGTAATGGCCTTCGAGTTCGTTGGGCAGCACGCGAACAATGCCGTCGATGGTGTTGAGTGGAATCGCGTACAGGTCATCCAGGCACTGCACCATCAGGGCCCGGTTGACCGAGACGGTGAACGGCAGACGGATGCGAAAGTGCACGCCCTGGCCAGGCACCGAATCGATGCTCATGGTGCCGCCGAGCTGCCGGACTTCTTCGTGAACCACGTCCATGCCCACGCCACGCCCGGAGATCTGGGTGATTTTCTCGGCGGTGGAGAACCCCGGCTGCAGGATGAATTGCAGCACGTCGTGGTCGCTGAGATCGGCGTCCGGCGCCAGCAACCCGCGTTTGATTGCCTTGCGCCGCACAGCTTCCAGCGGCACGCCGGCGCCGTCGTCGCGGATGTCGAAAATGATGTCGCCGCCTTCTCGGGACAGGTCGAGGGTGATGCGGCCCTGAGCCGGTTTGCCGGCCGCAATCCGCGCCTCGGTCGATTCCAGGCCGTGGTCCACTGCGTTACGCAGCATGTGTTCCAGCGGCGCGGCCATGCGCTCAAGCACGTTGCGGTCCATCTCGCCTTCGGCGTTGCCGACCACAAACTCGACGTCTTTGCCCAGTTCACTGGAGACCTGGCGCACGATGCGTTTCAGGCGCGGCAGCATGCGTTCGAACGGCACCATGCGCGTGCGCATCAGGCCTTCCTGCAATTCGGTGTTGATGCGGCCCTGCTGTTGCAACAGGTTTTCCGCGTCCTGATTGCGTCGATCGAGGGTTTCCTTGAGGTCGAGCAGGTCGGAAGCAGACTCGAACAACGCCCGCGACAGTTGCTGCAACTGCGAGTGACGGTCCATTTCCAGCGGGTCGAATTCTTCGTAGCCCAGGCGTTCGGCATCGACTTGCTGACGACTGAGAATTCGTCCCTGGGTTTCGGTATCGAGCCGGCGCAGTTGATCGCGCATGCGCTCGATGGTGGTTTCCATCTCGTTCAGGGCCACCCGCGCATCGTTGACCTGCTGTTCGATACGGCCACGGAAGATCGATGTTTCACCCGCCAGGTTGACCAGGTCGTCGAGCAGTTCTGCCGAGACCTTGACCATGTCCGCGCCCGCCTCGCTCAGTGGCGAGGCAGTCTCGGCCTTGGGCATGGCGGCGGGCGTCACCACTGGCGTATCGAGAACAGCGGGATGACTGAAGTTCTTGATCGCATCGATCAACTGCTCGGCCGGTGGCAGAGGTTGTCCGGCGCGCGTGGCATCGAGCATTTGTGCCAGTCGGTCGTGACTGCTTTGCAGGAGGGAAAACAGCGCCGGGGTCGGTTGCAGCACGCCAGCGGACAGGCCTTCGTAAAGAAATTCGAGTTCATGGGCCAGGTCGCCGATAGGGGCAATTTCCACCATCCGCGCGCCGCCCTTGAGCGTGTGCAGGTCGCGCAGCAGGGTTTCCACTTCCTGACGGTTATTCGGTTCGGCTTGCCAGCGCACGAGTGCCGCACCGGAGTTTTCGATGATGTCGAAACCTTCCTCGAGGAAGATCTCCAGCAGCTCGGGGTCATGGCCAGGCGAGTCGTTGGCGGGCGCTGGATGCGCCGCGTCAGCGCCGATGACATTGCCTTGTCGGAACTTGCGAATCGCCTCGATCAGATCGTCCGGGGCATCCAGCGTGTGTTGGTTCTGCAGTTGATCAAGCTGCACTGCGAGCCGGTCATGGCTCTGTTGCAGCAGCTGCGCAAGGGTTTCGCTGTGGCTGTAACGGCGGTCCACCAGGCCTTCGTAAAGACTTTCCAGCTCATGGGCCAGATCGCCGACTGGCTCGACCTCGGCCATCCGCGCGCCGCCCTTGAGGGTGTGCAAATCACGCTGCAAGGATGACAACGGCGCGGCGTTATCCGGATCACTCAGCCAGCGCTGCAAGGCCTGGCCGGCACTCTCAAGGATATCCACCGCTTCTTCGAGGAAGATCGAAACAATTTCATCGTCCAGCTCGACCTGAGTCGCCGTCTGTTGCAGTTCGGCGGTGGCACTGCCGAGTTCGCGAATGCTCAGGCTGCGGCTGCCATCACTGCGGATCAGGCCCATGGACGAAGGATCAAGGCTTTCATCGAGCAAGCCACGCAAGGCCCGGATGCGTTCCGGTTGCGGGCTGACTTCCTGGCCGGCGGCCAGTTCGTCGAGCATGTTGATCAGCGCTTCATGGGCACTTTGCGCCTCGTGGAAAAACCGCTCGCTGACTGCCAGGCTGCTCTCTTCCACCGCACCATAGAGGTCGAGCAAGGCTTCGCAGAGTTCGTCCACCGGATGCAGATCGGCCAGGTGCGCGCCTTCGCCCAGGGTGGTCAATTCGTCGAGCAACGCGCTGAGTTCCTGACGCTCGCCGGGGTGCTGTTGCCAGCGCTGCAACAGGCTTTCGGCGTCCAGCAGGATGTCCATGCCCTGGGCCAGGAAGTTATTGATCAACTGCGGATCACGCTTGGTGCGTTGTGCCGTGGTCGGCGCCTTCTGTAGCGCGTCCAGGCGCTCGGCGAGCAGTGATTTGGTGCGTTCGATCAACGAAGGAGCACCCGCAATCTCGGCCAGCGGATCATCCTTGAGTTGCCGCAGCCCGAGGCGGAACAACCCTTCGGCCTCCAGCAGCAACTCGACTTCATCCAGATCGAGGGCGATCAGGTGGGCTTTGTATTCACGGGCCAGTTGATCCAACGGGGTCGCCAGTTCGGCGATCGGCAATACGCCGGCCATCGAGGCGCTGCCCTTCAAGGTGTGTAACGCCCGCTGCAACTCGTCGCTGGCCTGCAGCGGCACATGCTCGGCAGCCTGGTCGAGGAAGCGGTTGAGGCTGGCGAGATGGGTTTCGGCTTCCTTGCGGAAGATCTCCAGCAATAGTGGATCGAGGGCTGCAACGTCCTGGGTATCTTCATCGCTGGCAGGCGTCTCGCCCTTGGCGAGGGCGTGGGCGCGAGCAGCCAGATGGTCGACTTCGTTGCATTGGCGCTGGGCGTTGGCGGCGAATTCGGCCACTAGTTGCGGCAGCAGTTTCAATGCATCGCCGAGCAGTTGCTGGACAGCAGGGCCAGGCGCGACGCTGCGCTCCAGCACACGGTTGAGCAGGTTTTCCATCGCCCAGGCCAGCTCGCCGAGCACCAGCGCACGCACCATCCGGCCACTGCCTTTCAAGGTGTGGAACGCCCGGCGCAATTCACTCAAGGCGGCCTGATCGTCGGGATTGGCCAGCCAGCGCGGCAGATAATCACGGAGGACTTCCAGAACCTCGTCGGTTTCTTCGAGGAACACTTCCCGCAGCTCATCGTCCACCGGTTCTTCACCGGCGGGCGGCGGCAACAGGCTGCCAGGAATGTTCAGGGCGGGCGGATTGACCGACGACACCGGGCTGGCCAGGACATCGGCGAGCGACTTGACGGTGTCGGGATCATCCAGCGCCTGCAGGTCCTGCATGACTTGGGCTTCGCTCGGGCTGAGTACATCTTCGAGCATCGGCACGTGCTGTTCGCTTGGGAAAAACCCGAGTGAAGCCAGGCTTTTTTCCGCCACGTCGAGCAGTTGTTCGCCGGGTGCTTCGGGGTCGTCACTCAGACGCTCAAGGTAATACTCGATGCTGGTGATGACGTCAGCGAGGCTGTCCAGTTCCTGCCAACCGGGCTGGCCCGGTTCCAGCAGCAGATGCTCGCGGATGAAGTGATTGCAGGTTTCGATCAGGCTCGCCGCACGGCCCAGCGGAATCATCGACAGCGCGCCACGCACTTGGGTCAGCAAAGCAGGCAATGCCTGCAACTGCTGGCGGTCCCAGTCGGCGTCGATGTAGTCGACGATCATGTCCTTGGCCTGTTGCAGGCAGATGCGGGCTTCCTTGATCACGATCTGATGGATCTGCGTCAGGTCGATGGTCGGCAGATGACTGTCTTCCTGGCTTTCCGGCTCGACGGTGCCGACCATGCCGGCCAGCGTTGCTTCGACGTAGAGCAAGGCGCCGGCAACGTCCATGAGGATGGCGTCGTTGGGTTCGCGTTGGCCCTGAGCGAGGCTCAGCACCACCGCCAGTTGATCGATGATCACTTTGCGCGGCTGGCCGAAGCCCAGCACCGCCAGGGTGTCGGCGATTTGTCGCAGCGGCGCCAGCAGGTTGCCAAGGTCGGAGGTGTGCTGGCGATCGCTGCGCACGAACAGGTCCAGGTGTTCCTTGACCCGCACCAGTTCTTCACAGAGCGCGGCCAGGACCGAGCGCATGGCATCGCGGTCGGGGCCGGCCAGACGTGCGCGTTCTTCGTCGACCATTGCACTGTCAGGCAGCGCGTCGTCCAGTCCGTAGCGATCTTTCATGGTCAGCATCTGCCCGGTGGGGTGTTCGGCTTTGGCAATGTAGAACAGCAAACTTTTAAGCAGCTCCGGCGGTGCCGGCTGATTGATTGCGCTCATGCCTTGTTCAAGCAGGCGCTTGAGTTCTTTGTCGGCGTCCTTGAACAGGCTGCGCAAGGCCGGACTGTTGGCGATCGCGCCGGCGCGCATGCCTTCGACCAGCGCCGAGGCAACGTGCCATAACGGGCTCAGCGGCGCATCGGCGCACAGCCCTTCCAGGCGTGAAAAAACCTTGGCCAGGTAATCGAGGTTGGTCTCGCCATCCTGCTCACGCAGCAATCCAACCAGGGCCATCTGCAACATTTGTCGCAACTTGCGCAGCACATTTGGCAAATCCGCCGGTTCCAGCAGTGCCAGCGATTCTTCGCCG
The DNA here is from genome assembly GCF_019823085.1 of Pseudomonas sp. DR48. Taxonomy (NCBI): domain Bacteria; kingdom Pseudomonadati; phylum Pseudomonadota; class Gammaproteobacteria; order Pseudomonadales; family Pseudomonadaceae; genus Pseudomonas; species Pseudomonas sp. DR48. The sequence goes on from NZ_CP081946.1 coordinate 1,471,589, forward strand.
AGCGGCGGCAGGTCCGGCAACTGCGGGCTGAACAGACTGGTTTCCGATAACAGGCTTTCGCCCCGGGCGCTGCGCAGGTCATTGATCAACGGCAGCACGACCAAGGGCAAATCGCGGCGCGCGCCTTGTACCCGGTCGAGGTAGATCGGCAGTTGTCCGAGTGCTTGCATCAACAGATGGATCGCCTCGTCGCGATGGCTGACGCGTTTGTTCAGCAAGGCGCTCGTCAGTTGCTCCATCTCTTCGGCGAGCAAGGCCGCGCCGTAGAACTCGACCATCTGCAAACTGCCGTGAACCTGGTGGATGCACGCCAGGCAATCGCTCAGCATGTGCGTCGCCTGAGGGTCATCCAGCAGGTTTTCGATAGCCTGATGAGCCACTTTCAGCGTTTCGGCAATCTCGCCTTTGACCCATTCAAGGGCCACATAGTCGTGCCGATCACCCATAACCACTCCAAATCACTGCTCTACTCAAAAAAAAGCATTCGCCCAGCGGCGCTTCACACTTTATCCGCAGCCTGCACCTTGGCGGCCGGCAAGGTGAAACCGGACACCGAACGCCGCAGCTGGCTGGCCATTTTCGCCAGATTACCGATGCTTTCGGCGGTGGCGGTAGAACCCGACGAGGTCTGCGTGGTGATCTGCTGGATGACATTCATCGTCAGGGAAATCTGCCCCGCCGAAGACGTCTGCTGCTGCGCGGCGTTGGAAATACTCTGGATCAGCGCCGCCAGGGTCTTGGACACGCCTTCGATTTCTTCCAGGGCCACGCCGGCATCGTGCGCCAGACGCGCGCCACGCACCACTTCGGTGGTGGTTTGCTCCATCGAAATGACCGCTTCGTTGGTGTCAGCCTGAATCGCCCGCACCAGGGTTTCGATCTGCCGGGTCGCGGCGGACGAGCGCTCGGCCAGGCGTTGCACTTCGTCGGCCACTACCGCAAAACCGCGCCCGGCGTCACCGGCCATGGAAGCCTGAATGGCCGCGTTGAGCGCAAGGATGTTGGTCTGGTCGGCGATGTCGTCAATCAGGCTGACAATATCGCCAATTTCCTGAGAAGACTCGCCAAGGCGCTTGATGCGTTTGGCGGTGTCCTGGATCTGCTCGCGAATGTTGTCCATGCCGTGGATGGTGTTGTGCACCACCTCGTTACCCTTGTTGGCAATTTCCACCGAGCGCTCGGCCACCGCCGAGGATTCGGCGGCGTTGGCCGACACTTGATCGATGGACTGGGCCATGTCGTTGATCGCGGTGGACGCTTCGCTGATCTGTTGCGCCTGATGCTCCGACGCCTGGGCCAGGTGCATGGCGGTGGCCTGGGTTTCCTGCACGGCGGCGGCCACCTGGCCGGCGGTGAGGTTGATGGTCGCGACCAGATCGCGCAGTTGATCGACGGAATAGTTGATCGAGTCGGCGATGGTCCCGGTGAAGTCTTCGGTCACCGAGGCGGTGACGGTCAGGTCGCCGTCAGCCAGATCCTCGATCTCGTCGAGCAGGCGCATGATCGCGGTCTGGTTGCGCTCGTTCTTTTCGGCGGTTTCACGCAGCTGGCGATTGGTTTCGCGCACCATCACCAGGCCGATGAGGATGATCGACATCAGCGCCAGTAGACCCAGCACGTAGCCGCCGAGGGTATCGGTGTCGCGCCCGCCGGCCAGGTTCTCGAACCCGGTGGCCAGGTGCGAGGCTTCGTCGAGCAGGGTTTGCGACAGGGTGAAGATATTGGTCGCCGATTCACGAACCTTGAACAGCTCCGGCGAGGTTTCGAGGATTTCATCCACAGAGCCGGAGACAAACTCGAACAGCTCGGAAATCTCGGTCAGGCGAGCGCGCGCATCGCGGTCTTCGACCTGGCTGACCCGCAATGCCGCATTGCCCTGGAGCATGCCGTTTAGCACTTGACCGAATCGCGCGGCGTCACGACCGAACGCGTCAGCGGCTTGCTGCGAGTTTTCATCGCCGGACAGCACGGTGTTGACCGCGCCGAGAATACGTTCGGCGAGCAACGACTGACGCTGGGCCATGGCCACCTGAGCCGCCGGCGCGCCCCGTTGCAGGAGGATTTCGACGACTTTTTCGTACTCGACCTGCAACTGCGGCACGGTTTCGGCCAGCGTCGCGGCGACCTGATGCAGCGACAGCACGGTCTGCTCACTGGAGAGAATCGCATCGGTGTTTTTCAGCAGGCGCTCCCAGTCCTGCTGCACGGCGCGCATTTCCGGGCGCACGGTGGACGGTGCTGGCGGCAGGCCGGTGGCCGGGTCGCCCTTCTTCAGGTAACCCCAGCGCTGGGCAAAATCGTTGCGCGCATCGCTCAGCAACTTGAACGCCGCCGCCTTGCCGGCGGCGGCTTCAGTGGCGTTCTTGGCAATGCGCTGGGACAGCACGCGCAACTCGCCGGCGTGGCCGATGTACTGTTTGTCGTACGAGGCTTGCGTATTGAGGTAAGCGAAGTTGGCGAACAGCAGCATGATGAAGATGATCAGCGCGATAAACAGCACGATGATCTGCGAGCGGCTGCGCGATGCTTCCGGCTTGCCTGTTGTTGTTTTGATCATCGGTCCTCGCCTGTTAACCAACGTTTAGACCCCACCAAAGAACCCCTGTGGGAGCGGGCTTGCTCGCGAAAGCGGTGTGTCATTCAGCATTGAAGTAGACTGACACGACACCTTCGCGAGCAAGCCCGCTCCCACATTGGGTTGGTGTCGAGCCAGTTACACCGCCACATGCATAAAGCTCTGCGATTGCGCCAACGCAAACGGGCTGAACACCTGCCAATCCTGCTCACGCTGAAACCGGCCTTTAATGAACGGAGCTATCGGGCCGCTCAAGTTCGCTGCCGGCGCCAGGCTGTCCTGGTCAAAGTGCTGCAAGCCGAAGACTTCATCGACCAGCAACCCGGCAAACACCTCGTTATGTTCTACCACCAACACGCGACGTTGTTTGCGCACCGCTGACAGTTCATGGCTGGCGTCATTACCCGCGAAGAAACCACACAAGTCCATGATCGGCAGTAATCGCCCGCGCAAGTTGGCCACGCCCCTGACCCAGGGTTTCACCCCAGGAAGCTGAGTGAAACGCGGTTCATGCAGGACCTCGCTGACTTCGCCCATCGGCGCCACGTACCAGGCCTCGCCCAGGCGAAACCCGATACCGCTCCAGCGGTCCTGTCGGGTCGGCTGCGACGGCAAATCCGCCGCCAGCAGGCGACAGCGCTGATCAATCTGCAGCAGCCGTTCGAACGCCGTCAGCGACTCGGTCATGACGGGGCGATCAATCGGGCAATACGTTGTTCAGGGTTTTGATCAGGGTGTCTTCGTCGACCGGTTTGGTCAGGTAGTCCCTGGCGCCTTGGCGCGTGCCCCAGACCTTGTCGGTTTCCTGATCCTTGGTGGTGATGATGATCACCGGAATATGCCCGGTTTCCGGGTCTTTGGTCAGCTGGCGGGTCGCCTGGAAGCCATTGAGGCCAGGCATGACGATGTCCATCAGGACCGCGTCCGGTTTTTCCTGACGAGCCAGGGCCACGCCGTCTGCGCCGTTTTCGGCTTTCAACACTTCATGACCGTGCTTTTCCAGCATGCCGGTCAGTTTGTACATTTCGGTCGGCGAGTCATCGACGATCAGAATACGTGCCATGGTCTTCCCCATTCTTGTCGACGCCGAGCCCGCTGGCCGAACGTCACTGTGAGTGTCCTACTGCGGCAAAACGGCGGCAAAGCCCGGAACATGGGCCTGGATCGCGTTCAGCAGTTCTTCCTTGCTGAAAGGCTTGGTCAAAAACTGGTCGGAGCCGACAATGCGCCCCTTGGCCTTGTCGAACAGCCCGTCCTTGGACGACAGCATAATCACTGGCGTGGACTTGAACGCACTGTTGTTCTTGATTAAAGCGCAGGTCTGATAGCCATCCAGACGCGGCATCATGATGTCGACAAAGATAATGCCGGGGTGATTGTCGGCAATCTTGGCCAGGGCATCGAAACCGTCGATGGCCGTGATGACTTCACAACCCACATTCTTCAACAGCGTTTCGGCGGTACGGCGAATCGTTTTCGAATCGTCGATCACCATGACCTTCAAGGCGCTGGAATGCTGTTCCATAAATGCTCTACCGTCGCCTTTGCGAATCAATTTGTCCGTTTACGGATCTTCGGTGGCTCGAAACCCTTGATACTCAAGGGCCAGCATGACATGGCAGCCTTTTTAGCACAGTCTCCCACTCCAATCTATCGGGGGACCGGCACCGTGGTTTTTCCTTGACCGGGAACACCGTGGGCGCCAATCTGACGCCACTTTTTCGTGTCCATTCGGACCACCCTATTTCGAGGAAACACCCATGAGCGTTCGCGTCGGGATTGTCATGGACCCTATCGCCAGCATTTCCTATAAAAAGGATAGCTCGCTGGCCATGCTGCTGGCCGCGCAGAAGCGCGGCTGGGAACTGTTCTATATGGAACAGGCCGATTTGTACCAGGCCGAGGGCGAAGCCCGGGCGCGGATGCGCCCGCTGAAAGTGTTCGCCGATCCGCAAAAATGGTTCGAACTGGAAGCCGAGACCGACGCCCTGTTGAGCGATCTGGACGTGATCCTGATGCGCAAGGATCCGCCGTTCGACATGGAATTCGTCTACTCCACTTATCTGCTCGAACAAGCAGAGCGCGCAGGCGTACTGGTGGTCAACAAGCCGCAGAGCCTGCGCGACTGCAACGAAAAGCTGTTCGCCACGTTGTTCCCGCAGTGCACGCCGCCGACCATCGTCAGCCGTCGCCCGGACGTACTGCGCGAGTTCGCCGATCACCACGGTGATGTGATCCTCAAACCGCTGGACGGCATGGGCGGTTCGTCGATCTTCCGTCACACCGCCGGTCACCCGAACCTGTCGGTGATCCTTGAAACCCTGACCTTGCATGGCAAGCAGCAGATCATGATCCAGGGTTACCTGCCGGCGATCGTCGACGGCGACAAACGCATCCTGATGATCGACGGCGAGCCGGTGGATTACTGCCTGGCGCGGATTCCGGCGGCGGGTGAAACCCGTGGCAACCTCGCAGCCGGTGGCCGTGGCGAAGCCCGCCCACTGACCGAGAAGGATCGCTGGATCGCCGCGCAAGTCGGCCCGACCCTGCGTGAAAAAGGCCTGCTGTTCGTCGGTCTGGACGTGATCGGTGAGCACCTGACGGAGATCAACGTCACCAGCCCGACCTGCATTCGCGAGATTGATAATGCCTTCGGCACCGACATCGGTGGGCTGCTGATGGATGCGATCGAGAAGAAGCTGCAAGCTGCAAGCCTCAAGCCGCAAACTTGAAATACGCGACATACAGCTTGTCGCTTCAAACGTGTAGCTTGAAGCTAAAAACCAACATTGCGTTATCATGCCGGGCTTGTAAAAACGCGATGTTGGTTTTTTTCTGATGACACTCCCGTCCGATCTTCCCGTTGAACTCGCCCATCGTGGCGTGCGCCCGGCCGATCGCCTCGGATTTACCCTTTTTCTCGCGGCGCTGATTCACTTGGCCTTGCTGTTGGGCGTCGGCTTTACGATGGTCGAACCCAAGCAGATCAGCAAAACCCTGGAAATCACCCTCGCCACCTTCAAAAGCGAAAAGAAGCCTGCGAAAGCCGATTTCCTTGCCCAGGAAAATCAGGAAGGCAGCGGCACCCTGGATAAAAAGGCCATTCCCAAGACCACCGAGGTCGCGCCTTTCCAGGACAACAAGGTGCAAAAAGTCACCCCACCGCCAGCCGCCAAGCCTGAAGTGCAGGAAGCGCCGCCCAAGGCAGCCGTGACGACCGTCGCGCCGAAGCCGAAAAAAGCCGCTGCCAAGACCGAAGAGGTCAAACCCCAGACCAAACCCGCCGTGGCCGCGCCGACGTTCGACAGTGAACAGCTGTCCAGCGACATCGCCAGCCTGGAAGCGGAACTGGCCAACGAACAGCAGCTATACGCCAAGCGCCCGCGCATTCACCGCCTGAGCGCGGCCTCGACCATGCGTGACAAGGGCGCCTGGTATAAAGACGAATGGCGCAAGAAGGTCGAGCGCATCGGCAACCTGAACTACCCCGACGAGGCGCGGCGCAAGCAGATCTATGGCAATTTGCGACTGATGGTCTCGATCAACCGCGACGGCTCGCTGTATGAAGTGTTGGTGCTCGAATCCTCCGGGCAACCGCTGCTGGATCAGGCGGCCCAGCGTATTGTGCGACTGGCGGCACCGTTTTCACCGTTTACCGGGGATTTGTCGGATATCGACCGCCTGGAAATCATCCGCACCTGGAAGTTTGCCCCTGGGGACAGGCTTTCCAGTAACTGACCACCGCAAAACCCCTTGTGGGAGCGGGCTTGCTCGCGAAGGCGGTGTGTCATTGAGCAATAATGTCTAATGACACACCGCCTTCGCGAGCAAGCCCGCTCCCACATTTGATCTGCGTCGACTGCCAAATTGCGCCATCCCCAGCTTGTCAGTTTGCCCCTCCAACGCCACACTAGCGCACATGAAGAACGTCAGCCCCAGCTACCTCAAGCATCACTTCCTGATCGCCATGCCTCACATGGCCGACCCGAACTTTGCGCACACCTTGACCTACATCGTCGAGCACACGGCCAATGGCGCCATGGGGCTGGTGGTCAACCGTCCGCAAGACTTGAATCTGGCCGACATCCTCGAGCAACTGCGCCCCGATATCGAACCGCCGACGCTCTGCCAGCATGTGCCGATCTTCATCGGCGGCCCGGTGCAGACCGATCGCGGTTTTGTCCTGCACCCCTCTGGCAAGACGTTTCAGGCGACCGTTGATCTGGAGGGCGATCTTTCCTTGTCGACCTCCCAGGACGTGCTGTTCGCCATTGCCGATGGCGTCGGCCCGCCGAAAAGCCTGATTGCCCTCGGTTATGCCGGCTGGGAAGCCGGACAACTGGAGGCCGAGCTGGCACAGAACGCCTGGCTGACTTGCCCGTTCGATGCCGCCATCCTGTTCAACACCAGCAGCGAACTTCGCCTGGAAGCAGCGGCCAAGCGCCTCGGCGTCAACCTCAGCCTGCTCACCAGTCAGGCGGGGCACGCCTGATGGCCCTGCGCCTGATTCTGGGTTTCGACTACGGCACCAAACAGATCGGCGTGGCGGTCGGCCAGGTGATTACCGGCCAGGCCCGCGAACTGTGCACCTTGAAGGCGCAAAACGGGATTCCCGACTGGAATCAGGTCGAAGCGCTGATCAAGGAATGGAAACCCGATGCCGTGGTGGTCGGCCTGCCGCTGAACATGGACGGCACGTCCAGCGACATGTGCCTGCGCGCCGAGAAGTTCGCCCGCCGTTTGAACGGCCGCTACAACCTGCCCTTCTATACCCACGATGAGCGCCTGACCACGTTCGAAGCCAAGGGCGAGCGCCGTGATCGCGGCGGGCAAAAGGGCAGTTACCGCGACAACCCGGTCGATGCCATCGCCGCGGCCCTGCTGCTGCAAGGCTGGCTCGACGAAAACAGCGCGCTGTTCGAGTCCTGACCGCATCTAATTCTGAAGGGCCGCCGCAAGCGACTCTCTATAGCGACAACCCGAGCCATCACTCAAGCAACATCCGGCTCGGACCCAAGAAGGAGCAACCATGAGCCTGCCCAATCCCGCCGAACTGATCAGCCAGATGGCGATCCGTCTCAAGGCATACCTGGAACACCGTGGCATCAGCGCACCGCGTTACATCGGTATTCGCACCGGTGGCGTCTGGGTCGCCCAGGCATTGCTCGATGAACTGGGCAGCGATGCGCCGCTCGGCACCCTGGACGTGTCCTTCTATCGTGACGACTTCAGCCAGAACGGCCTGCACCCGCAAGTGCGCCCCTCGGCGTTGCCGTTCGAGATCGAAGGCCAGCACCTGGTGCTGATCGACGACGTGTTGATGAGCGGTCGCACCATCCGCGCCGCGATGAATGAACTGTTTGACTACGGCCGCCCGGCCAGCGTGACGCTGGTGTGCCTGCTGGATCTGGACGCTGGCGAACTGCCGATCCGTCCCAACGTGGTCGGCGCGAGTTTGTCGCTGGCAGCTCACGAACGGGTGAAGCTGTCCGGCCCGGAACTGAAGCTCGAACTGCAAGACCTCGCCCTTTAATTCGCCCTATTGAGAGTCCCCCTCGCGATGACGCCTCTACATACCAAGCGCCCGCTGCAGCTCAATGATCAGGGCCAGCTGCGCCACTTCCTCTCGCTCGACGGTTTGCGCCGCGAGCTGCTGACGGAAATCCTCGACACTGCCGACTCGTTCCTCGAAGTTGGCGCCCGGGCAGTGAAGAAGGTCCCTTTGCTGCGCGGCAAGACCGTGTGCAACGTGTTTTTCGAAAACTCCACCCGCACCCGCACCACCTTCGAGCTGGCAGCCCAACGGCTCTCGGCCGACGTGATCACCCTGAACGTGTCGACATCGTCGGCGAGCAAGGGCGAAACCCTGCTCGACACCTTGCGCAACCTCGAAGCGATGGCTGCCGACATGTTCGTCGTGCGTCACGGTGACTCCGGCGCGGCGCACTTCATTGCCGAGCATGTCTGCCCGCAAGTGGCGATCATCAACGGCGGCGATGGCCGTCACGCGCACCCGACCCAAGGCATGCTCGACATGCTGACCATCCGCCGACACAAGGGCGGCTTCGAAAACCTCTCGGTGGCCATCGTCGGCGACATCCTGCACTCACGCGTCGCACGCTCGAACATGCTTGCGCTGAAAACCCTCGGTTGCCCGGACATCCGCGTGATCGCGCCAAAAACCCTGCTGCCGATCGGCATCGAGCAATACGGCGTGAAGGTTTACACCGACATGACCGAAGGCCTGAAAGATGTCGACGTGGTGATCATGTTGCGCCTGCAACGTGAGCGCATGGCCGGCGGCCTGCTGCCGAGCGAAGGTGAGTTCTACCGCTTGTTCGGCCTCACTACCGCACGCCTGGCCGGGGCCAAGCCGGATTGCATCGTCATGCACCCGGGACCGATCAACCGAGGGGTGGAGATTGAGTCGGCGGTGGCCGACGGTCCGCATTCGGTGATCCTCAACCAGGTGACCTACGGCATCGCCATTCGTATGGCCGTGCTGTCCATGGCCATGAGCGGGCAAACCGCCCAGCGTCAATTCGAGCAGGAGAACGCCCAGTGAAGCTCAGCATTCTCGGCGCCCGTGTTATCGATCCGGCCAGTGGCCTGGATCAAGTGACTGATATCCATGTTGAAGCCTGCAAGATTGTCGCCCTGGGCGCCGCTCCGGCCGGTTTTGTCCCCGTCGACACCATTGATGCCAAAGGTCTGGTAGCAGCCCCGGGCCTGGTTGACCTGAACGTCGCCCTGCGTGAGCCGGGCTACAGCCGCAAAGGCTCGATTGTCAGCGAAACCCGCGCCGCCGCAGCCGGTGGCGTGACCAGCCTGTGCTGCCCGCCGAAAACCAAGCCTGTGCTGGACACCTCGGCGGTGGCCGAACTGATCCTCGACCGCGCTCGCGAAGCCGGCAACACCAAAGTCTTCCCGGTTGGCGCACTGAGCAAAGGCCTGGACGGCGAGCAACTGGCCGAGCTGGTCGCCTTGCGCGATGCCGGTTGCGTGGCTTTCGGCAACGGTCTGGAGAGCTTCCGCAATACCCGCACGCTATGCCGGGCGCTGGAATACGCAGCGACGTTTGACCTCACGGTGATTTTCAATTCGCAGGACCATGACCTGGCCGAAGGCGGTTTGGCTCACGAAGGCCCGACCGCCAGCTTCCTAGGTTTGCCGGGCATTCCGGAAACGGCGGAAACCGTGGCCCTGGCCCGGGACCTGCTGCTTGTCGAGCAAAGCGGCGTGCGCGCGCACTTCAGCCAGCTCACCAGCGCGCGCGGTGTGGCGCTGATTGCTCAGGCTCAGGCTCGCGGTTTGCCGGTGACTGCCGATGTGGCGCTGTATCAGCTGATCCTGACCGACGAAGCACTGATCGACTTCAGCAGCCTCTATCACGTCCAGCCGCCGCTGCGCACTCGCGCCGACCGCGACGGCCTGCGTGCAGCCGTGAAGTCCGGGGTTGTGTCCGCGATATCCAGCCATCACCAGCCGCACGAACGGGATGCCAAGCTGGCCCCGTTCGGCGCGACCGAGCCGGGCATCAGCAGTGTTGAACTGTTGCTGCCGCTGGCGATGACGTTGGTGGAGGATGGTTTGCTGGACTTGCCGACGTTGCTCGCACGCTTGAGCGCCGGGCCTGCCGAGGCGTTGCGCCTGCCTGCGGGCAAGTTGGCGGTAGGTGGGCCGGCGGACATCGTGCTATTCGACCCTGCGGCGTCGACCATTGCCGGTGAAACCTGGCTGTCCAAGGGCGAGAACTGCCCGTTCATTGGCCATACCCTGCCGGGCGTGGTGCGTTACACCCTGGTGGATGGGCGGATCAGCCACCAGGCGTAAGACCGCGTTGTACTCAATCGCGAGCAGGCTCGCTCCCACATGGATCTAATCGCTGTGGGAGCGAGCCTGCTCAAGATGGCTTACTGGAAAGTGCCTCTGTTCTGCGCGTTGCGCACAGATACCTGGTCATTCAACGTCCAGAAGTCATACAGCACCCCGACGAAGAACAACCCGCCCGTCACCAGGTACAGCAGACCGCTGATCCACTTCCCCTGATACATCCGATGCACGCCGAACACCCCCAGAAACGTCAGCAGAATCCACGCCACGTTGTATTCGATGGGCCCGGCAGTGAACCGCAGGTCCGCTTCGCGGTCCATGGCAGGGATCAGAAATACGTCAATCAACCAGCCGATACCCAACAAACCGAACGTGAAGAACCAGATTGTCCCTGTGACCGGCTTGCCGTAGTAGAACCGATGAGCCCCGGTGAAACCGAAAATCCACAGCAGGTAACCGATCACCTTGCTGTGCGTATCTTGATGCGGGCCAGCCTGTTGATAGGTGTTCATGAAGGACCTCGAATCACGCGATAGATAAATATTCTTTAATTCTTTGTGACTTTTTTACAGGTTGCCGACGTATGGCAAATGCTACTGTGTCTCCCGTCAAAGCCTTGTAGCACCTGACTTCTGTCAGACAATTGCGTCCATTTACCGCTTATTTGGTTCCGTTACCCCCTAGGTTGAATCGACCAACGGCCTCGGAACGGACAAAAAAGCTGTTATAAAGTTGCGCGCTTCCCCATATGAGCCCTGCCTAATGCGTCCATTTTTCAAGACATGGCTAACCATTTGCCTTTTGATGCCACTGGCCGCCCACGCCACCAATCGTGAGCAACGTCTTCCAAACGTTAATGGTTACACCCCAAAATCACACGTTTCTGCTCCTTCGAGCAAAAACAAACACAATGCAAAATTCTCAACGCAGTTGAGCAAAGCCAACGGCAAACTTGTTCCGCCAATGGCGACCAAGACAAGCAGCAATGTGTTGAGCCGCGCCGTGAATGTCCTCGGCACACCTTATCGTTGGGGCGGCAGCACCCCAAGTAAAGGGTTCGATTGCAGTGGTTTGGTGAAATACGCGTTTAACGACGCCACGTTTGACCTGCCGCGTACATCCAACGCAATGGCCAGTGGTCATGGCGAGAAGGTCAATCGTAACGATTTGAAGCCGGGCGACCTGATCTTCTTCAACATCAAGAGCCGTCGGGTCAATCACGTCGCCATTTACCTGGGCAACGACCGCTTCATCCACGCACCCCGTCGTGGCAAGTCGGTCACTATCGACACCTTGAAGAAGCCGTACTGGGAAAGCCACTACGTGGTTGCCAAGCGGGTTCTGCCAAAAGAGCCGAATCAGATGCGCGTCGTTCAGCGCTGAATTGAAATCCCGGGCCTGTCCCGGGATGATCGTTCCCACGCTCTGCGTGGGAATGCCTCAACGGACGCTCCGCGTTCGGCTCTGAAAGGGACGCGGAGCGTCCCGGGCTGCATTCCCACGCAGAGCGTGGGAACGATCAATCTCTCATCCTAAAAATTATCCGGCGACCGCGCCTTCTCCCGCGCATGCTCGCGGCTGATCACGCCCTTGGTCACCAGATCCTTCAGGCACATATCCAGCGTTTGCATGCCTAGCGACCCACCCGTCTGAATCGACGAATACATCTGCGCCACCTTGTCTTCGCGGATCAGGTTACGGATCGCCGACGTACCGAGCATGATTTCGTGCGCCGCTACTCGCCCGCCGCCGATTTTCTTGATCAGTGTCTGCGACACCACCGCCAGCAACGACTCGGACAGCATCGAACGCACCATCGACTTCTCATCGCCCGGAAATACATCCACGACCCGGTCGATGGTTTTCGCCGCCGATGTGGTGTGCAGCGTACCGAACACCAGGTGACCAGTCTCGGCAGCCGTCAGCGCCAGGCGGATGGTTTCCAGGTCACGCATCTCCCCCACCAGAATTACGTCCGGATCCTCGCGCAATGCCGAGCGCAGGGCCGTGGCGAAGCTGCGGGTGTCGCGATGAACTTCGCGCTGGTTGATCAGGCATTTGCGTGATTCATGGACGAACTCGATCGGGTCCTCAATGGTGAGGATATGGTGGTGCCGATGGTTGTTCAGGTAATCGATCATCGCCGCCAGGGTGGTGGATTTGCCTGAGCCGGTCGGGCCGGTGACCAGCACCAGCCCCCGAGGCGCCTCGGTAATCTTGCGAAACACTTCGCCCATGCCCAGCTCGTCCATGCTCAGGACCTTCGACGGAATGGTCCGGAACACTGCGCCGGCACCGCGATTCTGGTTGAAGGCGTTAACCCGAAACCGTGCGACGCCAGGCACTTCAAAGGAAAAGTCGGTTTCCAGGTGTTTCTCGAAGTCCACCCGCTGGGTGTCGTTCATGATGTCGTAGATCAGCTCGTGCACCTGTTTGTGGTCCAGGGCCGGCAGGTTGATGCGCCGCACATCGCCGTCGACGCGAATCATCGGTGGCAGGCCGGCGGACAGGTGCAAGTCGGACGCGCCCTGTTTAGCGCTGAAGGCCAGCAGCTCAGTGATATCCATAGCGCTCCTCAATTCCAGTAGAATGCCGCCAACCTCAGACCCGCTGGCGCCTTGATCCCAGTCTGAAAAGTCGCCGAGCGATGATCAGGCAAGGCAAAAGTCGGCGAAGAAGCGATGTTGACGTCAGTCAATGAGCATTCTGAGTCGAGTTTTAACGCCGCATGATCGAGTGCAGGCACTTTTCAGGCAGGATCGAATGTCCACGATAGCAGACAACATAGCCCTGGTTAGTTCACGCATCCGTGCCGCCGCCCTCGCCGCCCACCGCGACGAGCACAGCGTCCAGTTGCTGGCCGTAAGCAAGACCAAGCCCGCCGAGGCCCTGCGCGAGGCGTATGCCGCCGGCCTGCGCGACTTTGGCGAGAATTACCTGCAGGAAGCCTTGGGCAAACAGCTCGAACTGGCCGACCTGCCCTTGATCTGGCACTTCATCGGCCCCATTCAATCGAACAAGACTCGTGCTATCGCCGAGCACTTCGCCTGGGTGCACTCCGTGGATCGTTTGAAAATCGCACAACGCCTGTCCGAACAACGTCCTGCCGATTTGCCACCACTGAACATCTGCATCCAGGTCAACGTCAGCGGTGAAGCCAGCAAATCCGGCTGCACGCCGGCCGATCTGCCCGCGCTGGCCAAGGCCATCAGCGAACTGCCGCGCATCACGTTGCGCGGATTGATGGCAATCCCCGAGCCGAGCGACGATCGCGCCGCCCAGGATGCCGCGTTTGCTGCCGTGCGCGACTTGATGAAAAGCACGCAAGTCAGCCTGAACCTGCCGCTCGACACACTTTCCATGGGCATGAGCCACGACCTTGAGTCGGCCATCGCCATGGGCGCCACCTGGGTCCGCATCGGAACAGCCTTGTTTGGCGCCCGCGACTACAGTCAGCCTTGAACCATGGCCGACACACTTCTCTATAAGGACCTGACATGAGCAAGACACGTATTGCCTTTATCGGTGCCGGCAACATGGCCGCCAGCCTGATCGGCGGCCTGCGCGCCAAGGGTCTGGACGCCGCGCAGATCCGCGCCAGCGATCCGAGCGCCGAAACCCGCGCCAAAGTGAACGCCGAACACGGCATCGAAGTATTCGCCGACAACGCCGATGCCATTCAAGGCGCGGACGTGGTCGTGCTGGCGGTCAAACCGCAGGCAATGAAGGCAGTGTGCGAAGCGATTCGTCCACACCTCAAGCCGAATCAACTGGTGGTCTCGATTGCCGCGGGCATCACCTGCGCCAGCATGAACACCTGGCTCGGCGCCCAGCCGATCGTACGCTGCATGCCCAACACCCCGGCGCTGCTGCGCCAAGGCGTGAGCGGTTTGTTTGCCACCGCCCAAGTCAACGCGCAACAACGCCAGCAGGCTCAAGAGCTGCTGTCGGCCGTGGGCGTTGCCCTGTGGCTGGACGAAGAGCAGCAACTGGACGCAGTCACCGCAGTGTCCGGCTCGGGCCCTGCGTACTTTTTCCTGCTGATCGAAGCCATGACCGCTGCGGGCGTGAAACTCGGTCTGCCAGCGGACATTGCCGCCCAACTGACCCTGCAAACCGCGCTGGGCGCCGCTCACATGGCCGTCGCCAGCGATGTCGATGCAGCCGAACTGCGCCGTCGCGTGACGTCGCCAGCAGGCACCACGGAAGCTGCAATCAAGTCATTCCAGGCCGGCGGCTTCGAAGCGCTGGTTGAAAAAGCACTCGGCGCCGCCGCACATCGTTCGGCCGAAATGGCTGAGCAACTCGGTCGCTAATCAGCTCTTATAAAGGAATCAAAGATGCTCGGACTCAATGACGCTGCCGTTTTCATCATTAAAACCTTAGGCAGCCTGTACCTGCTGATCGTGCTGATGCGCTTCATCCTGCAACTGGTTCGGGCGAACTTCTACAACCCGCTCTGCCAGTTCATCGTCAAGGCCACTCAACCGCTGCTCAAGCCTCTGCGCCGGGTTATCCCGAGCATGTTCGGGCTGGACATGTCGTCGCTGGTGCTGGCGCTGATCATTCAAATGCTGTTGATCGCGGTCATCCTGTTCCTCAAGGGCTTCTTGGTCGACTGGGTGCTGCTGATACCTTGGGCACTGATCGCGCTGTTCTCGCTGTTCCTGAACATTATTTTCTACGCCATGATCATCAGCGTGATCCTGTCCTGGGTCGCCCCGGGCAGCCACAATCCGGGTGCTGAGCTGGTCGCGCAGATTACTGAACCGGTGCTTGCCCCGTTCCGTCGGATCATTCCGAACCTGGGCGGCCTCGATATTTCGCCGATCTTTGCGTTCATCGCGATCCAGTTGCTGCAAAGCTGGCTGATCCCACGCCTGGCCTACTTTGCCTTCATGCCACAGGGGTTGCTCGGCCTGATCTGATCGGCAGGCCCACCGCGTCATCGTTCATCGCGAGCAGGCTCGCTCCCACAGGATTGATTCAGTCCATGTGGGAGTGAGCCTGCTCGCGATTGCAACACCACGATCTGACTGAATGAAATCAGGCCCGCCCTTTGCTTGCTGCTCGGGGCAGCGGTCTTTAGACTTACGCCTCATTTCAACGAGAGCAGGGTCGATGCCAACTGCCTTTCCCGCCGATTCTGTTGGTCTGGTGACGCCGCAAGTGGCGCACTTCAGCGAGCCCCTGGCCTTGGCCTGTGGCCGTTCACTTCCAGCCTACGACCTGATTTACGAGACCTACGGCACGCTGAACGCCTCGGCGAGCAACGCCGTGCTGATTTGCCACGCCTTGTCGGGTCACCATCACGCGGCTGGCTTCCACAGCCCCGACGACCGCAAACCCGGCTGGTGGGACAGCTGCATCGGCCCCGGCAAGCCGATCGACACCAACAAATTCTTCGTGGTCAGCCTGAACAACCTCGGCGGCTGCAACGGTTCCACTGGCCCGAGCAGCATCAATCCAGAAACCGGCAAGCCCTTCGGCGCCGATTTCCCGGTGCTGACCGTGGAAGACTGGGTGCACAGCCAGGCGCGCCTGGCCGATCGCATCGGCATCCGACAATGGGCCGCGGTGATTGGCGGCAGTCTCGGCGGAATGCAGGCGATGCAATGGAGCATCACTTACCCCGATCGCATTCGCCATTGCCTGGCCATTGCCTCGGCACCCAAGTTGTCGGCGCAGAACATCGCCTTCAACGAAGTCGCACGCCAGGCAATCCTCACCGACCCCGACTTTCACGGCGGTTCGTTCCAGGAAGCGGGCGTGATCCCCAAGCGCGGCTTGATGCTTGCGCGGATGGTCGGCCACATCACGTACCTGTCGGATGACTCGATGGGCGAGAAATTCGGCCGTGGGCTCAAAAGCGAGAAGCTCAACTACGACTTCCACAGCGTCGAGTTCCAGGTCGAAAGCTACCTGCGCTATCAGGGCGAAGAGTTCTCCGGGCGTTTCGACGCCAACACGTACTTGTTGATGACCAAGGCCCTGGACTATTTCGACCCGGCGGCAAATTTCGACGACGACCTGGCGAAAACCTTCGCCAACGCCCAGGCCAAGTTCTGCGTGATGTCCTTCACCACCGACTGGCGCTTCTCCCCTGCCCGCTCGCGGGAACTGGTGGACGCGCTGATGGCGGCCAAGAAAGACGTCTGCTACCTCGAGATCGACGCTCCGCAAGGCCACGACGCCTTCCTGATTCCGATCCCGCGCTACTTGCAGGCCTTCAGCAATTACATGAACCGAATTTCGCTTTGAGGAAGACATGAGAGCCGATCTGGAAATCATCCAGGAATGGATCCCCGCCGGCAGCCGCGTGCTCGACCTCGGTTGCGGTGACGGCGAGTTGCTGACCTGGTTGCGCGACCACAAGCAAGTCACCGGCTATGGCCTGGAAAACGACCCGGACAACATTGCCGAGTGCGTGGCCAAGGGCATCAACGTGATCGAGCAGGACCTGGACAAGGGCCTGGGCAACTTCGCCAGCAACAGCTTTGACATCGTGGTCATGACCCAGGCGCTGCAAGCCGTGCATTACCCGGACAAGATCCTCGACGAAATGCTGCGCGTCGGTCGCCAGTGCATCATCACCTTCCCCAACTTCGGTCACTGGCGCTGCCGCTGGTACCTGGCGAGCAAGGGCCGGATGCCGGTGTCCGAGTTCCTGCCGTACACCTGGTACAACACGCCGAACATCCACTTTTGCACCTTCGAAGACTTTGAAGCGTTATGCCGCGAACGTGAAGCCAAGGTCATTGATCGGCTTGCCGTGGATCAACAGCACCGCCACGGGTGGGCCAGTAAGCTATGGCCTAATCTGTTAGGTGAGATCGGTATTTACCGTGTCAGCAGCCCCGGGCTGCAGGATCACAAGGTCGCTGTCTGAACCACGACATTCCAAGGAGAACGAACATGGGTCGTCTAGCGCTGTTTTTACTCACTGCCTGCCTGAGCGTCACCGCCATGGCCGCCGACGTCATCAAAAGCGAACGCCAGGAAACATTTGGCGATGTGACAGTGCACTACAACACCTTCAACTCGACTTATCTGACACCGGACATCGCCAAGGCCGCCGAGCTGATCCGCAGCAAGAACCAGGGCGTGATCAACGTGTCGGTGATCAAGGACGGCAAACCGCAGATGGCGCAGGTGAGTGGTTCGGTGAAAGACCTGACCAGCCAGAGCGTGCCATTGAACTTCAAACAGATCACCGAACAGGGCGCGATTTACTACATCGCTCAATACCCGGTGGATCAGCAGGAAATCCGCACCTTCGAGATCAAGGTGCAGAACGGCGATAAAATCAACACCATCAATTTCAACCAAGAGCTTTTCCCCGGCGAATGATCAACTTCACGCAACTCGTATTGGCCAGCCACAACGCCGGCAAACTCAAGGAACTCCAGGCCATGCTCGGCGAATCGGTGCAACTGCGCTCGATCGGCGAGTTCAGCAGCGTCGAGCCTGAAGAAACCGGCCTGTCGTTTGTCGAGAACGCCATCCTCAAGGCCCGCAACGCCGCGCGCATTTCCGGGTTGCCGGCATTGGCCGACGATTCGGGGCTGGCGGTGGATTTCCTTGGTGGTGCGCCGGGCATCTATTCCGCTCGTTATGCCGATGGCAAAGGCGATGCGGCGAACAACGCCAAATTGCTCGACGCGTTGAAAGACGTCCCGCAAGCCGAGCGCGGCGCGCAGTTCGTCTGTGTGCTGGCGCTGGTGCGTCACGCCGATGACCCGCTGCCGATCCTCTGCGAAGGCTTGTGGCACGGGCGCATCCTGACCCAAGCCAGTGGCGAACACGGCTTTGGTTACGATCCGCTGTTCTGGGTGCCTGAGCGCGATTGCTCCAGCGCCGAGTTGAGCCCGAGCGACAAGAACCTCATCAGCCACCGCGCCCGTGCAATGGATCTGCTGCGCCAGCGTCTGGGCTTGAAATGACCCACGATTCCTCTGCGTCGCCGCTGATCTTCGGCGGTGCCGCCCAATCGCCTCGGGCCGCGCTCCCCGTGCTGCCGCCCCTGGCGTTGTACATCCACATCCCGTGGTGTGTGCGCAAATGCCCTTATTGCGACTTCAACTCCCACACCGCGAGCCCCGTGCTGCCGGAAGAAGAGTATGTCGACGCGTTGCTGGCCGACCTCGATCAGGACCTTCATGCCGTTTACGGTCGCGAACTGAGCTCGATTTTCTTTGGCGGCGGCACGCCGAGCCTGTTCAGCGCCGATGCCTTGGGGCGTTTACTCAAGGGCGTCGAGCAGCGCATTCCGTTTGCCAGCGACATCGAAATCACTCTGGAAGCCAATCCGGGAACGTTCGAGCAAGAGAAGTTTCTCGCCTACCGCGCGCTGGGCATCAATCGCCTGTCGATCGGGATCCAGAGTTTCCAGGAAGAAAAACTCAAGGCCCTGGGCCGCATTCACAACGGCGACGAAGCGGTGCGTGCCGCCGGCATGGCGCGCCAGGCCGGGTTCGATAACTTCAATCTGGACTTGATGCACGGCTTGCCCGATCAGTCGCTGGAGGACGCCCTGAGCGACCTGCGCCAGGCCATCGCCCTGAAGCCGACGCACCTATCCTGGTATCAGCTGACGCTGGAGCCGAACACGGTGTTCTGGAACCAACCGCCGACGCTGCCGGAAGACGACACGCTGTGGGACATTCAGGAAGCCGGCCAGGCCCTGCTCGCTGAACACGGTTACGCGCAATACGAAGTCTCCGCCTATGCCCTGCCCGGTCGTGCGGCGCGGCACAACCTCAATTACTGGAGCTTCGGCGACTTCATCGGCATCGGCGCCGGCGCCCACGGCAAACTCAGCCATCCGGACGGACGCATTGTGCGCACCTGGAAGACGCGACTGCCGAAGGATTACCTCAACCCGGCCAAAAGCTTCAAGGCTGGCGAGAAAGCGCTGACCAATGACGAACTGCCGTTCGAGTTCCTGATGAACGCCTTGCGCCTGACCGAGGGCGTCGAGTCGCAGTTGTATCCGCAGCGCACCGGGCTGAGCCTGGACAGCCTCGCCGAAGGCCGCCGCGAAGCCGAACAAAGTGGCTTGTTGCAGGTCGAACCGTCACGTCTGGCGGCCACGATGCGCGGACAACTCTTTCTCAATGACTTGCTGCAGACATTTCTGAGCTGATTTCAGCCTTAAGGGAAAACGAATGGATTTGATACTCGACCTGCTCGCCACCGCATCCCGCTGGAGCCGTAGCAACCTGTCGGAAATCGCCCTGGCGCTGGTGGGCTGCCTGCTAGTGCTGTTCGGCGCCGACATCAAAGGCTGGGTCGACCAACGCCTGGGCAGCATCGCCGGCGCCTTGCGCGTCCCGCTGATGGCTCTGGTGTGCATGGTCGGCAGCGGCTTGGCGCTGATCTACGCCACGCCATGGATCATCAGAGGCCTGAGCCAGTTCAACAACTACAGCCTGGCGCCAGTGTTGTTGGTCGTACTGGTGCTCATCGGCGTAGTCGCCGACCGCCGCTGAATCTGCGTCACACACAAAACAAATGTGGGAGCGGGCTTGCCCGCGATGAGGCCATCACATTCAACATCGATGTTGAGTGTTAGACCGCTATCGCGGGCAAGCCCGCTCCCACAGTTTTTGTATTACGAATACTCTTTATTGCTTGTCGGCGACCTTCACTGCGTTGCGCATCATGGCGCTTAGCCCATGGAAGTCGTTGCAGCCCAGCGCTTCAGCTTCATCCAGATAGGCAATATTCTGACGGTCAGGCCGGTCATTTTCGTTTACCCGCGTCAGCGCCAGAATGTATTTGGCCTCGGCACGATATTGATCTTCGGTCAGGACTAGCGCAACGGCGCGAGCATGCATGGCCGCTAGCACACCCTGCTGCGGCAAGGGCGCCGCTTCGTCCACGAAGCATAGGGAATGCTTGGCTGGTAACGGATAGGCGTCACCATGGGCGTCAGGCTTTTGCAGCAATTGCTCCAGCGACTGCAAGTACTTCAGGTGATCCGCGTTGTGCAGATCAAACCTCTCGTATGCCTTATCACACAAGTGGTAATAGCCAACCGCAGCTGCCAGCAAACCTTGGTCCATGGCTTTTTGGTAAAGACCACACGTCTCTTTGCGCGTCCGCTCGGAGAACATCGGATTGTCCTGCAGGTTCGCCAGAAAATACGTTGCTCCAGTGTGTCCGCCATCAGACGCTCGTTTCAGATTGTCTACGAGCGCTTCCAAATCACCTTCCGCATTGCGCAGCTGCTCTGGACTGTACTTGAAAGCAGGTTCCCCGGCGGCTTCCAGCCTTAACCGTTCATCGGCGTCACGCTTGATTTTGTCGGCCACTCGCTGGGCGCTTGCAAAGTATTCATCGGGCGTGACGACGCGTTCGCATGCGGCGGAAAACAGCAGACTTAAAAACAGCGTGCAGGCGAAGATGACTTTCAAAACCCGTCTTCCTTTACAAGTAGGGACCTAGAGTTTTCGGCGGATCACCGCTGATCTTGAATACTGCATAAAACAAATGTGGGAGCGAGCTTGCTCGCGATGGCGGCCTGACAGTCAACTTGGATGTTGAATGATATGGCCTCATCGCGAGCAAGCTCGCTCCCACAGTTTTTACAGCGTTGGACTACTTAAGACTGCTTTTCGAACTTCAAATCCCACACGCCATGCCCAAGACGTTCGCCGCGGCGTTCGAACTTGGTGATCGGGCGTTCGGTTGGGCGCGGGACGCACTTGCCGTCTTCGGCCAGGTTGCGATAACCCGGCGCAACGTTCATCACTTCCAGCATGTACTCGGCGTACGGTTCCCAGTCGGTGGCCATGTGCAGAATGCCGCCCACTTTCAACTTGCTGCGCACCAGTTCAGCGAACGACGCCTGAACGATACGACGCTTGTGGTGACGGCTCTTGTGCCACGGATCCGGGAAAAACAGCATCAGGCGATCAAGGCTGTTGTCGGCGATGCAACGGTTGAGCACTTCGATCGCGTCGCAATCGTAGACTCGCAGGTTGGTCAGGCCCTGGGTCAGCACACCATTGAGCAGCGCGCCAACACCCGGACGGTGGACTTCAACACCAATGAAATCCTGTTCCGGCGAAGCCGCGGCCATTTCAAGCAGCGAATGGCCCATGCCGAAACCGATTTCCAGGGAACGTGGCGCCGAACGGCCGAACACCTGGTCGAAGTCCACCGGCGCGTCGGCCAATGGCAGGACAAACAGCGGCGTGCCCTGCTCCAGGCCTTTTTGCTGGCCTTCGGTCATGCGCCCGGCGCGCATCACGAAACTCTTGATGCGGCGGTGTTGGCGCTCGTCGCCTTCTTCCGTCTGGATTGGCGTGTCGTTTGATTCAGTCATCAATGGCTCTTACTTGATCAGACCATCCAGCGGCGAAGAGGCGCTGGCATAAAGTTTTTTCGGCATGCGGCCGGCGAGGTAGGCCAGGCGGCCCGCGACGATGGCGTGTTTCATGGCTTCGGCCATCATGATTGGCTGCTGGGCGTGGGCGATGGCCGAGTTCATCAGCACCGCTTCGCAACCCAGTTCCATGGCGATGGTCGCGTCGGAAGCTGTACCGACACCGGCGTCGACCAGCACGGGAATCTTGGCTTCTTCAAGGATGATCTGCAGGTTGTACGGGTTGCAGATCCCCAGGCCTGTACCGATCAGACCGGCCAGCGGCATCACCGCGATAACGCCGATTTCCGCCAGTTGACGGGCAATGATCGGGTCATCGCTGGTGTAAACCATCACGTCGAAACCTTCCTTGACCAGCACTTCGGCGGCCTTGAGGGTTTCGATCACGTTGGGGAACAGGGTTTTCTGGTCAGCCAGCACTTCCAGCTTCACCAGGTTGTGGCCGCCGAGCAGTTCGCGGGCCAGGCGGCAGGTGCGCACGGCTTCGATAGCGTCGAAGCAACCTGCGGTGTTCGGCAGGAAGGTGTAGCGATCCGGCGACAGGACTTCAAGCAGATTCGGTTCGCCCGCGTTCTGGCCAAGGTTGGTGCGGCGCACGGCGAATGTGACGATCTCGGCACCCGAGGCCTCGATGGCCAGGCGGGTTTCTTCCATGTCGCGGTATTTGCCGGTACCCACCAGCAAACGCGACTGGTAAGTACGACCGGCCAGGACGAAAGGCTTGTCGCTACGAACGATGCTCATGGGAAATCCTCTGTAGGGGTGAGGTTCTTGCAGAATTCTGTGCCCTTGCGGGCCGGGCTACTAGCCGCCGCCGATGGCGTGCACGACTTCGACGTTGTCGCCGTCGTTGAGAACGGTGTCGGCATGCTGGCTGCGCGGGACGATATCCAGATTGAGTTCGACCGCCACCCGGCGTCCGGTCAGTTCCAGACGGGTCAGCAGGGCCGCAACGGTTTCACCGTCGGGCAGTTCAAGGGATTCGCCGTTCAACTGAATGCGCATACCGAATGCCGCCATCATTTTTAGGGGGTGGCATTCTAGCCCGATCATGACCTAAAGGTCAGCAACAAGCGTCAAGCGGTAAGCTGCAAGCGCCAGGCGGCAAGGCCCAGGCAAAACCAGCCAACCAGGAATGCCAGGCCGCCAAAAGGCGTGATGATGCCAAGCTTGCTCACGCCAGTGATCGTCAGCAGATACAAGCTGCCGGAGAACAACAGGATGCCGATGGCAAAGGACGCACCAGCCCAAGTGATCAGGCGCCCCGGCATCTGCGTGGCCAGCAGCGCGACGCCCAGCAATGCCAGGGTGTGCACCAGTTGGTAGGTGACGCCTGTATGGAAAATCGTCAGGTATTCAGGGGTCAGACGGTTTTTCAGGCCGTGGGCGGCGAACGCGCCAAGGGCAACGCCGGTGAAGCCGAAGAAAGCGGCCAGCATCAAAAAGCCACGCAGCATGAAGAACTCCAGTCAGACTCGATCAACAGGGTCTGTATAATGGCCCGCTCAACGGGTTCGGCCAAGCCATCTCTATGCTGCGTTTATTTTTGCAACGATTCATCAAAGCCCTGCTGTGGTTCGCGGGCGGCAGCATATTGCTGGTCCTGATTTTTCGCGTGGTGCCACCGCCGGGAACGGCGCTGATGGTCGAACGCAAGGTCGAATCCTGGTTCGACGGCGAACCCATCGACCTGCAACGGACCTGGCAGCCTTGGGATGAAATCTCCGATGACCTGAAAGTCGCGGTGATTGCCGGCGAGGATCAGAAATTCCCGGAGCATTGGGGTTTTGACTTCGGCGCGATCCAGGCGGCGCTGGCCCACAACGAACTCGGCGGATCGATTCGTGGCGCCAGCACCTTGAGCCAGCAAGTGTCGAAGAACCTGTTTCTGTGGTCCGGACGCAGCTGGCTGCGTAAAGGCCTGGAAGCCTGGTTTACCGGGCTGATCGAAGTGTTCTGGCCCAAGCAGCGAATTCTTGAGGTGTATCTGAACAGCGTCGAGTGGGACGACGGAGTGTTCGGCGCCGAAGCAGCGGCCCGGCATCACTTTGGTGTCAGCGCTAAAGGTCTCAGCCGTCAACAATCAAGCTTGCTGGCCGCCGTACTGCCAAACCCGCGAGTGTGGAGCGCCAGCCATCCGACCAACTATGTTGCACGTCGGGCCGGATGGATTCGGCAGCAGATGAGTCAGTTGGGTGGCGAAAGCTATCTGCTGGAGCTCAACAATTCGCGGCGGGCGCCTTGGGATCAATAACACCGAAAATCCCCTAGTGGGAGCGGGCTTGCTCGCGAATGCGGTGCGTTAGGCATCATTAATGCTGAATGACACACCGCATTCGCGAGCAAGCCCGCTCCCACATTGGTTTTGTGGTGGTGCAGGAAAAACGGGCTGAAACAAAAACGCCCCGATCAATGATCGGGGCGTTTTTTATTGCTGGTTCGCAGGTCAGGCCGCGATCGACAACTTGAGCTTGTTCATCGCGCTTTTCTCAAGCTGACGAATACGCTCGGCCGACACGTTGTACTTCTGCGCCAGGTCGTGCAGCGTGGCTTTCTCTTCAGCTAACCAGCGCTGGTAGAGGATGTCACGGCTGCGGTCGTCCAGCACTTCGAGCGCTTCGTGCAGGTTGTGATTGGAGTTGTCGCTCCAGTCGGCATCTTCCAGTTGACGGGCCGGGTCGTACCGGTGGTCTTCCAGATAGTTGGCCGGCGACTGGAAAGCGCTGTCATCGTCTGCTTCCGCAGCCGGATCGAAGGCCATGTCATGGCCGGTCAGGCGACTTTCCATCTCGCGCACTTCCCGAGGCTCCACACCGAGGCTTTCCGCCACGCGGTGGACTTCCTCGTTATTCAGCCACGCCAGACGCTTCTTCTGGCTGCGCAGGTTGAAGAACAGCTTGCGCTGGGCCTTGGTGGTCGCGACTTTCACAATGCGCCAGTTGCGCAGGATGAACTCGTGAATTTCCGCCTTGATCCAGTGCACAGCGAACGACACCAGGCGCACACCCATTTCCGGGTTGAAACGCTTCACGGCCTTCATCAGGCCGACGTTGCCTTCCTGGATCAGGTCAGCCTGAGCCAGGCCGTAGCCGGAATAGCTACGGGCGATATGTACAACAAAACGCAGGTGGGCGAGCACCATCTGCCGAGCCGCCCCCAAATCCTGCTCATAATAGAGACTCTCGGCCAGTTCACGCTCCTGCTCCGGCGTCAGCAATGGAATGCTGTTGACGGTGTGCACGTAGGCCTCCAGGTTCGCACCCGGGACCAGAGCATATGCAGGTTGCAAAGAATTGGTCATACGAAAAAACCTCCGACTTACAAACTCGTGCAGTTCAGCACTGCGAAAATTGACCGGAAACCGAAAGACAAGTTCCCATAAACGCTGAAAGGTCAATACGAGCAAAATGATACTACTTAGGCGCAAGCTCCCTCAGGTGGCGTGCGACTGCAATCCATGCACCGATATACCCCAACAGCACCGCGCCAAGCAAGAGAGACAGACCGTCGGCAACCGGCACGCCGGCCAGCGCAAAATTACTGCCATACAAACCGGCCAGCCCGACTACCGCCTCGTTGAGCCAGTTCAGCCCAAACGCCAATACGCCCCAGGAAAGTATCCCCGCACCGAAGCCATACAACGCACCCATATACAGAAAGGGCCTGCGCACATAGCTGTCAGTGCCGCCCACGAGTTTAATCACTTCTATCTCTGTGCGGCGGTTTTCAATATGAAGACGAATGGTATTGCCTATCACCAAAAGTAATGCAGAAACCAGAAGCACGGTCAGACCGAAGACAAAACGGTCACCCAGCTTGAGAATTGCCGCCAGACGCTCGACCCAGACTAGATCAAGTTGCGCCTGTTGTACCTTCGGCAGCTCGGAAAGTTTTTGTCGTAATGCTTCAAGCGCTGGCTTGTCGACCTCTTTAGGGGTCACCAGAACCACGCCGGGCAAGGGGTTTTCCGGCAGCTCCTTGAGCGCCTCGCCAAGACCGGACTGTTGCTGGAATTCTTCCAGCGCCTGATCGCGACCGACATATTCAGCGTCCGCCACACCGGGCATGCCTTTGATCTGCTCTCGCAACGACTCGCCCTCGGCAGGGCTGGCGTCGATTTTCAGGTACAACGAAATCTGCGCCGCACGCTGCCAGGATCCGCCCAGGCGCTCGACGTTGCTTAGCAAAAGTGACAGGCCCATCGGCAAGCTCAGGGCAACCGCCATCACCATGCAGGTGAAAAAGCTGCCAATGGGCTGCTTGCCCAGACGGCGCAGGCTGTCCATAAGACTGGCGCGATGGCTTTCGACCCAGGCACGAAACAGCGTGGCGAAGTCCGGGCCGTCGTCATCGTCGCGCTTTTTCTTCTGCGGCTGCGGATCGGCGGCCTTCGGGGCCACTCGTTCGGAAACCTTGGGGCTGCGTGTCGCACTCATACGCCAGCCTCCCCGTCGCCGATCAATCGCCCGCGCTGCAGGGTCAACATGCGATGACGCATACGGGCGATAAGTGCCAGGTCGTGACTGGCGATCAGCACGCTGGTGCCCAAGCGGTTGATGTCTTCGAACACGCCCATGATCTCGGCCGCCAGACGCGGGTCGAGGTTACCGGTCGGTTCGTCCGCCAGCAGCAAGGCCGGGCGGTGAACGATGGCGCGGGCAATGCCGACGCGCTGCTGCTGGCCGGTCGACAGGTCGCCGGGGTACAGATCGGTTTTATCCGACAGCGCCACGCGCTCAAGCGCCGAATCCACGCGCTTGACGATCTCGGCCTTCGACAGGCCAAGGATCTGCAATGGCAACGCAACGTTGTTGAACACCGTGCGATCGAACAGCAATTGGTGGTTCTGGAACACCACGCCGATCTGCCGGCGCAGGTAAGGAATCTGCGCATTACTGATGGTGGCGAGGTCCTGGCCGGCCAGAAGCAATTTGCCGGTGGTCGGACGCTCCATCGCCAGTAGCAGGCGCAACAACGTGCTTTTACCGGCACCGGAATGGCCGGTCACAAACAAGAATTCGCCCCGTCGGACTCGAAAGCTCAGCTCATGCAAGCCGACGTGACCGTTCGGGTAGCGTTTACCGACCTGTTCGAAACGAATCATGAACGCTCCCGCTCGGCAAACAGTGCCTGGACAAAGGGTTCTGCTTCAAAAGTTCGCAAATCATCGATGCCTTCACCGACGCCGATATAGCGAATCGGCAGGCCAAATTGCTTGGCCAGGGCGAAAATCACCCCACCCTTGGCCGTGCCATCGAGCTTGGTCAGCGCCAGGCCGGTCAGTTCGACGGTCTGGTTGAATTGCTTGGCCTGGCTGATCGCGTTCTGCCCGGTCCCGGCGTCGAGCACCAGTAGCACTTCGTGCGGCGCATCGGCGTCGAGTTTGCTGATGACCCGGCGAACCTTCTTCAACTCTTCCATCAAATTGTCTTTAGTGTGCAGGCGACCGGCGGTGTCGGCGATCAGCACATCAATGCCTCGGGCCTTGGCGGCTTGCACGGCATCGAAGATAACCGAAGCCGAGTCGGCGCCGGTGTGCTGGGCGATGACCGGGATCTTGTTGCGCTCGCCCCAGACCTGCAATTGCTCGACCGCTGCGGCGCGGAAGGTATCGCCGGCCGCCAGCATGACTTTCTTGCCTTCGAGCTGCAGCTTCTTCGCCAGCTTGCCGATGGTGGTGGTCTTGCCGGCACCGTTGACGCCAACCACCAGAATCACGAACGGCTTGTTTTGCGAGGTGATTTTCAGCGGTTGCTCGACAGGCTTGAGCATCGCCGCGAGTTCAGCCTGCAGGGATTTGTACAGCGCATCGGCATCGGCCAGTTCTTTGCGCGCGACTTTCTGGGTCAGGCGCTGGATGATCACCGAGGTGGCTTCGACGCCGACATCAGCGGTCAACAGGCGGGTTTCGATGTCTTCGAGCAGCTCGTCATCGATGATCTTCTTGCCCAGGAACAGGGCGGCCATGCCTTCGCCAATGGTGGCGCTGGTCTTGGACAGACCTTGCTTGAGGCGGGCGAAGAAGCCGGCTTTGGTTTCGGCCGGCGTTTCAACAGGGGCAACAGGCGCAGCGACTGCGGGAACGACCACAGGTGCAGGAGCCGAAGCCGGAGCCGGAGCCGGAGCAACAAATACAGGCGCAACAGGCTGCGGAGCAGGCGGCGGCACAACCGGCGCGGGCTCAGCCACCACGACCGGCGTTTCAACCGGTTCAACCACCGGAACCTGAACAGGTTCGGGAGAAAAAGCAGTCGGCGCCGGAATCGGCGGGGTAACGTGTGGCGCCAACTCGTCTGCAACCAACGCCACCGGCTCTTCGGCCACAGGCAATGTCAGCCATGGCTCGGCGATGGGCGCCAGCGGCGCCTGGGTCACGACTTCGGCGACCCGATCAGGCTCGGCCTCGGCCTCGGCCACCGGCGGCAACACAGGCTCGGTGATCGGCAGGACTATTGGTGCGAGCTCTTCTTCTATAACCGGAACCGGCGCGGGAGTTGGCTCAGGAAGTGGTTGTGGCTGTTCGACGACGGGTTCCTGCGGCTTTTTGCGCAGCCATCCGAACAGGCTTTTCTTCTCGCCAGCCGTAGCTGGGGTCTTCTTGTCGTCGTTGGAACCAAACATGGAGGACGGCTATCTCACGGTAGCGACGCGCCAAAGGGCGCCCCGGCAAATAAATATTCGATGCAGAACAGACTGCGATTGACCCAGCTTGTTCACGCGCAACATTTTGTCGAAGTGCCCACGGCACTTCAAAGGTCGACTAATACGAAGGACTGGAACGGCATCGTCGGCGAAAACGCTGAGTTTAGCTGACAAATTCAAAGCTTCCGCAGGTAACCCATGCAACCTTCCGGCCGATCAAAGGCCTGATAGGCGTGGCCGCCAGTAAAACGGACCAGTATCCTAGCACCCTCTCGCCCGCCGACGCTAAGACCAAGCGGGCAGCCCAACAGGTTTAAAAACGAATGAATGCTCTAGCCCGCCGCGCTGCAGGCCTGCTGCTCAGCACAGTTTGTCTGCCCCTCTCTGCCCTGGCCGCCGACCCGCAACCCACCCATGAATTCACCCTCGACAACGGTTTGAAGGTGGTTGTGCGCGAAGACCATCGTGCGCCCGTGGTGGTTTCCCAAGTCTGGTACAAGGTCGGCTCAAGCTACGAAACGCCAGGCCAGACCGGCCTGTCCCACGCCCTGGAACACATGATGTTCAAGGGCACTGAGAAAGTCGGTCCCGGTGAAGCGTCGCTGATCCTGCGCGACCTGGGCGCCGAAGAGAACGCCTTCACCAGTGACGACTTCACTGCGTACTATCAAGTATTGGCCCGCGACCGCCTGGGCGTGGCCTTTGAACTGGAAGCCGACCGCATGGCCAATTTGCGCCTGCCGGCCGACGAGTTCGCCCGCGAAATCGAAGTCATTAAAGAAGAACGTCGTCTGCGCACTGACGACAAGCCGATGTCAAAGGCCTACGAACGCTTCAAGGCCATGGCGTACCCGGCCAGCGGCTATCACACGCCGACCATCGGCTGGATGGCTGATCTGGACCGCATGAAGGTCGAGGAGCTGCGCCACTGGTATCAATCCTGGTATGTGCCCAACAACGCCACGCTGGTGGTCGTGGGCGACGTGACCCCGGACGAAGTCAAAGCCCTGGCCCAGCGCTATTTCGGCCCGATCGCCAAACGCGACGTGCCCCCTGCGAAAATCCCGGTGGAGCTGGCCGAGCCGGGTGAGCGCCAGATCACCCTGCACGTGCAGACCCAATTGCCGAGCCTGATGCTGGGCTTCAACGTGCCAAGCATCGCCACCGCTCAAGACAAACGCCTGGTG
This sequence comes from Pseudomonas sp. DR48, assembly GCF_019823085.1. Taxonomy (NCBI): domain Bacteria; kingdom Pseudomonadati; phylum Pseudomonadota; class Gammaproteobacteria; order Pseudomonadales; family Pseudomonadaceae; genus Pseudomonas; species Pseudomonas sp. DR48. Next base: position 1,501,218 of record NZ_CP081946.1, read on the forward strand.
AATGCCTTGCGCCTGATCTCGGCCCTGCTCGACGGCGGCTACAGCGGACGCATCCCGACGCAACTGGAGCGCGGCGAAGAGCTGGTGTCCGGCGGTTCGTCGAGTTACGACGCCTACACCCGTGGCGACAGCCTGTTCACGTTGTCGGCGACGCCCAATACCCAGAAAAAGAAAACCATGGCTCAGGCCGAAGCGGGCCTGTGGAAACTGCTCGAACAGCTGAAAACCACCGCGCCGTCTGCTGAAGAACTGGAGCGCGTAAGGGCTCAAGTCATCGCGGGCCTGGTTTACGAGCGTGATTCGATCACCAGTCAGGCCACTTCGATTGGCCAACTGGAAACTGTCGGCCTGTCCTGGAAACTGATGGACACCGAACTCGCCGACCTCGAAGGCGTGACCCCGGAAGATATTCAGAAAGCCGCCAAGCTGTATTTCACCCGCGAACGTCTCAGCGTCGCCCATGTCCTGCCACCGGAGACGACTCATGAGTGAGCGTAAGAAATCACGTTTGGCCCTGATCGGCCTGATCGCTGTCGCCCTGATCGGGTCCACGGCATTTTATTTCTCGAAAAGCCAGGACCCCAAGGCCAGCGAAGCCCTCGACAAGGCCAAGTCCAGCCAGAAGTTGCAATCGCTGGCCGAACTGGACGGCAAGGCCCCCAGCCACCGCTCCCTCGACGTACAAACCTGGAACACCGCCGAAGGCGCCAAGGTGCTGTTCGTCGAAGCCCGCGAATTGCCAATGTTCGACCTGCGCCTGATCTTTGCCGCCGGCAGCAGCCAGGACGGTGAAGCCCCAGGCTTGGCCGTGTTGACTAACGGCATGCTCAACGAAGGCGTGGCCGGCAAGGATGTCGGCGCAATTGCCCAGGGCTTTGAAGGCCTGGGTGCCGACTTCGGCAACGGCGCATTCAAGGACATGGCGCTGGCTTCGTTGCGCAGCCTCAGCGCCGCCGACAAACGCGAGCCTGCGCTGAAGCTGTTCTCCGAAGTCATCGGCAAACCGACCTTCCCCGCCGACTCCTTCGCGCGCATCAAGAACCAGATGCTGGCCGGCTTCGAGTACCAGAAGCAGAACCCGGGCAAACTGGCGAGCCTGGAACTGATGAATCGCTTGTACGGCGACCATCCGTACGCGCATTCCAGTGACGGCACGGCGAAATCCATTCCGGCGATTACCGTGGCGCAACTCAAGGCGTTCCACCAAAAAGCCTACGCCGCTGGCAACGTGGTGATTGCGTTGGTCGGTGACCTGTCCCGCGCCGAGGCCGAGACCATCGCCGCCCAGGTCTCCAGTGCACTGCCGAAAGGTCCGGCGCTGGCGAAAATCGCACAACCGCAAGAACCGAAAGCCAGCGTCAGCCACATCGAGTTCCCGTCCAAGCAGACCAACCTGATGCTCGCGCAACTGGGCATCGACCGTGACGATCCGGACTACGCCGCGCTGTCCTTGGGCAACCAGATCCTCGGCGGCGGTGGTTTCGGCACGCGATTGATGAGTGAAGTGCGCGAGAAGCGCGGCTTGGCGTACGGCGTGTATTCGGGTTTCACTCCGATGCAGGCGCGCGGCCCGTTCATGATCAACCTGCAAACCCGCGCCGAGATGAGCGAAGGTACGCTCAAGCTGGTGCAGGACGTGCTCGCCGACTACCTTAAAACCGGACCGACCGAGAAAGAACTCGACGACGCCAAGCGTGAACTGGCCGGCAGCTTCCCGCTGTCCACCGCCAGCAACGCCGACATTGTCGGCCAAATCGGCGCCATGGGTTTCTACAACCTGCCGCTGAGCTATCTGGATGACTTTATGCGCGAGTCCCAGAGCCTGACTGTCGAGCAGGTCAAAGCCGCACTGAACAAACACCTGAGCACGGACAAAATGGTCGTCGTCAGCGCTGGCCCGACCGTGCCGCAAAAGCCGTTACCGGCCCCATCTGATAAACCTGCCGAGCAGCCGCTCGGGGTTCCGGAGCATTAATGGCCACTCGTCCAAAAAAACCTGTTCACAACGTACATAACGGCGTGAACCAACTGCGCATCATCGGCGGCGAATGGGGCAGCCGGAAACTGAGCTTCCCCGATGCACCGGGCTTGCGCCCGACCCCGGACCGGGTGCGTGAAACCCTGTTCAACTGGCTCGCGCCGTACGTGGCCGGGGCCAAAGTGTTCGACCCGTTCGCCGGCAGCGGCGCGTTGTTCCTCGAAGCCTTGTCCCGTGGCGCGGCCATGGGCCAGGCGCTGGACGCCAGCAACATTGCGGTCGCCAGCATCAAGGAGCATCTGGGCACGTTGCGCTGCACCACCGGCCAGATCCAGACCGCCGATGCCTTGCGCTACCTGGAAACCCAGGCCGCAACGGCCTACGACCTGGTGTTCCTCGACCCGCCGTTCAACCAGAACCTGCTGCCCGGCGTTTGTGCGCTGCTGGAGGAGCGTCAGTGGCTGGCCAACGAGGCCTGGATCTACACTGAAAGCGAGAACGCGCCATCGAGCCTTGGCTTGCCAGGCAACTGGCGCCTGCACCGGGAGCAGAAATCCGGGCGGGTGTATTACGCGCTGTGGCAACGTATGGCAGAGATCGCCGGTTAACCAATCGGCCTGAAAAAGGTGCGCACCGGTTGCGCACCGCTGCATCGAGAATAAACGTGCCCCATCCGCCTGAACGTTTCACGCCCGCCTTCGGCCTCGGCAATCCGCACTTGCAAACCTTGTGGGGACCGCTGTGGCGCAAAACCACGCACATCGAACGCGAGCGCGAACGCTTGTGGCTTGAGGATGGCGACTTTCTCGATATGGACTGGCACGGCCCGCACACCGCCAATGCGCCGCTGGTGCTGGTGTTGCACGGCCTGACCGGCTCTTCGAATTCGCCTTACGTGGCCGGTGTGCAGAAAGCGCTCGGTGCCCAAGGCTGGGCCAGCGTCGCGCTGAACTGGCGTGGCTGCTCCGGCGAACCCAATCTGTTGCCACGCAGCTACCATTCCGGCGCCAGCGAAGACCTGGCCGAAGCCATCAAACACCTGCGGGCCAAGCGCCCTCTCGCTCCGTTGTATGCGGTCGGCTATTCCCTGGGCGGCAACGTCCTGCTCAAGCACCTGGGCGAAACCGGCAGTGACAGCGGCGTGCTTGGCGCAGTGGCGGTGTCGGTGCCGTTTCGCCTGGATCAATGTGCCGATCGGATCGGCCAGGGTTTTTCGAAGATCTATCAGGCGCATTTCATGCGCGAGATGGTGGCTTACATCAAGAACAAGCAGCGCCAGTTCCAGCATGACGGACACGAAGAGGGACTGGCGGCCCTCGAGGCGCTGGGCTCGCTGGAAAACATGCGCACCTTCTGGGATTTCGATGGCCGGGTCACGGCTCCGCTGAATGGTTTCGTCGATGCCCATGATTACTATCGCCGCGCTTCGAGCCGCTATTTCCTTGGCGAAATTCGCACGCCGACCTTGATCATCCACGCGGCTGACGACCCCTTTGTCTTTCCACATAGCCTGCCGCAACCGCAAGAATTGTCCGATTGCACGCAATTCGAATTGCAGACCAAGGGCGGACATGTCGGCTTTGTCGATGGCTCATTCCGGCATCCGGGTTATTACCTCGAACGGCGCATCCCGCAGTGGCTGAGTGCCGTGGGCCGCGAGTAGGTCATGGAAACCGATCAGGGCGAGTCGATCCACTTCTGGCAAACGGCGCCTTTGGCCGGGGTCGAGCTGTTGTCCGCGCGCTACATCGAGCATCGCTTCGCGCCCCATGTGCACGACGGCTATGTGATCGGCATGATCATGGCCGGGGCCCAGCGTTATCGCTATCGCGGCGCCGAACACCTGGCGGGCAGCGGCACGCTGGTGCTGATCAACCCCGACGAACTGCACACCGGCCACAAAGGCACAGAGGACGGCTGGCTGTACCGGGCGTTTTATCCCGACAGTACTCAGATTCTCTCGCTGCTGGATGAGCTGGAATTGCCGAGCAACAACCTGCCGGCCTTTGGCGCCACGTTGTACCGCGATCCAGACTTGGTGAAGGGCTTCTGCCAATTGCATCGCTTGCTGGAAAGTCCGTCCACAGCGCTGCAACAGCAGACGGTCTGGCGAGAAATGATGCTGTTGCTGCTGCAACGTCACGCAGCAGTACCGATTGCGGGCAAACCGGGCAAGGAACATCGGGCGGTGACGCAGGCCAAGGATCTGCTGCAAGCGCAGTTGGCGGCACCGCCTTCGCTGGAAGAACTGGCAGCGGCAGTCAACCTCTCGCCGTTCCACTTCGCCCGGGTATTTCGCCGCGCCACGGGCATGCCGCCGCACACCTGGCTGATGCAGCAACGCATCGCCCGGGCGAGGGGGTTATTACAGGGTGGTTGTTTGCCGCTGGAGGTGGCGATGCAATTGGGGTTTGCCGACCAGAGTCACTTGAGTCGACAATTCAAGCAGGTCTACGGGGTTGGGCCGGGGGCATATCGCAGTGCCCGGCTGCGGTGATAGCCCAAGCCTCAATGCCTCCTGTGGGAGCGAGCCTGCTCGCGATAGCGGTTTAACATTCAGCATATCTGCGGACTGATCCACCGCTATCGCGAGCAGGCTCGCTCCCACATTTTGATTGTTGGCTACTCCCCGGTAGCGATGCCGTGCGCGGGATCGTTGATCCATTCGCTCCACGACCCGGCATACAACGGGGCCAGCGGATATCCCGCCAGGCACAGGGCAAACAGGTTGTGGCAAGCCGTCACGCCTGAACCGCAGTACGCCACCAGATCGCTGGGTGATCGATTGCCCAGTTTCGCGGCAAACCGTTGTTTGAGCTGCTCGGCCGGCAGAAAACGCCCGTCACTGCCCAGGTTGTCGGTGAACGCCGCACATTGTGCGCCGGGGATGTGCCCGGCAATCGGGTCGATCGGTTCGACTTCGCCTTTGAAGCGCGGCAAGGCGCGAGCATCAAGCAAAGTCAGCGCGGGTTGGCCGAGACGCTGTTGAAGCTGCTCGGCGCTCAAGACCAGCGCACTGTCCGGCGTTCCGGTGAAAGTGCCGCGCCGGGTGTCGCACGCATCCAGACTCAGTGGCAAACCCGCCGCATGCCAGGCCTTGAGCCCGCCATCGAGGATAAACACGCCCTCACGCTTGCCCAGCCAGGCCAGCAACCACCACGCCCGCGCCGCAAAGGCACCGGGGCCGTCGTCGTACAAAACCACTTCGCTGTCGGCGTTGATGCCCCAGGCCTGCAGACGCTCGATCAACTCTTCAGGCTTCGGTAACGGATGGCGCCCGGTCACACCCTTGACCACCGCCCCGCTCAAGTCACGCTCCAGATCGGCGAACCTGGCCCCGGCGATATGCCCTTCGGCATAGCTGCGCTGACCGTAGTCCGGGTCTTCGAGGGCAAAACGACAATCCAGAATCACCAGCCCAGGCTGGTCCTTTTTCAGGTCCAGTGCTTGCGGGCTGATCAGTTGCGCAATGGGCATAACGGGCTCCTGTGACTAAGTCGGTTTCAAATCCTACTGCACTTCTTCCAGGGCCTGGGCCAACGGCACGTAAAACTCTTCATACAGCGCATTCACGGCATCACGAGACTGGTCCGTGACGAAGCCGGCTTCAAGCACCAGCACCTGATAAACGCCACGCTTGATCGCCTGCTCGCTCAGGTGATTGGAGTTTTCCCGCGTGGTGCACAGGAAACGCACCCAGGACGTCAGGATGATCCAGGCATTGAGCGTCAGGGATTCGATCTGAACCTTGTCCATTTGCAGGATGCCAGCCTCGACGAAGCCCGCGTAGATATGCGTGCCATGGATCAGACAGCGCTGGGAAAAACGCCGATAACGGGCAGCCAGTTCCGGATCGCTGTCGAGCAGGTGCTCAAGGTCTCGGTGCAGGAAGCGGTAGCGCCACATCGCGGCCAGCAGTTCCTGAAGGTAGAAGCGCTTGTCCTCGACCGTGGCCGCACGACCCTGGGGCGGGCGCAGGAAGCTGTCCACAAGGCTTTCGTACTCACTGAACAACACGGCGATGATCGCCTGCTTGTTAGGGAAGTGGTAGTACAGGTTGCCCGGGGAAATTTCCATGTGGGCAGCAATGTGGTTGGTGCTGATGCTGCGCTCACCCTGCTGATTGAACAGCTCCAGGCTGTTCTGCACGATGCGCTCGCTGGTTTTGATCCGAGGGGCCATGGCTTGAGCTTTAATTAAGAGTGCGTTGACGGGCATCTTACGACCTATCCGCGGGTGGATAAACAAAGCTGCACCAGGATGTCATTTGACTTTCTAGAGCATAGACTCTAGAAAGTGCTGATTACAATAAATCCGGAGCCGATCATGACTGCTGACATTGCCTACCTGCAGAATCCGCAGCAGCCCCTGGAGGCTCTCCAAACCCTGTTCGACGCGCAACGCGCAGCCTACGCCGCCAACCCGATGCCGCCAGCTGCCCAGCGCCAGCAATGGCTCAAGGCCCTACGGGATATGTTGAGCAATGAACGCGAGGTGCTGATCGATGCCATCAGCCAGGACTTCAGCCACCGCAGTGCCGATGAAACCCTGCTCGCCGAACTGATGCCCAGCCTGCACGGCATTCATTACGCCAGTCAGCACCTCAAAAGCTGGATGAAACCTTCGCGGCGCAAGGTCGGCATCGCTTTTCAGCCGGCGTCGGCCAAAGTTGTCTACCAGCCGCTGGGCGTGGTCGGCGTAATTGTGCCGTGGAACTACCCGCTGTATCTGGCCATCGGCCCGTTGGTGGGTGCGCTGTCGGCAGGCAATCGGGTGATGCTCAAACTCAGCGAGTCGACCCCCGCCACCGGTTTGCTGCTCAAGGATTTATTCGCTCGGATCTTCCCCGAAGACCTGGTTTGCGTGGTGCTGGGCGAAGCCGATGTCGGTGTGGCCTTCTCCAGATTGCGTTTCGATCACCTGCTGTTCACCGGCGCCACCAGCGTCGGTAAACACGTGATGCGCGCGGCGGCCGAGAACCTGACCCCCGTGACCCTCGAACTCGGCGGCAAATCCCCAGCCATTGTTTCGCGCGATGTGCCGCTCAAGGACGCAGCCGAACGCATCGCTTTCGGCAAAACCCTGAACGCCGGGCAAACCTGTGTTGCCCCGGACTACGTGCTGGTGCCTGAGGATCGCGTCGGCGGATTCGTCGACGCCTATCGTCAGGCGGTGCGCGGGTTTTATCCGATACTGGCCGACAACCCGGACTACACCGCCATCATCAACGACCGGCAACTGACGCGGCTCAACGGCTATATCAGCGATGCCACCAGCAAGGGCGCGTTGCTGATTCCGCTGTTCGATCAAGGCCAGGGCCGACGCATGAGCCACAGCGTGTTGCTCAATGTCAGTGACGACATGACTGTGATGCAGGACGAAATCTTCGGCCCGGTGCTGCCCATCGTGCCGTACGCGGATCTGGATCAGGCATTTGCCTACATCAACCAGCGCCCTCGCCCGCTGGCGTTGTATTACTTCGGCTACGACAAACGCGAACAACAGCGTGTGCTCCACGAGACCCATTCCGGGGGTGTTTGCCTCAACGACACGCTGCTGCATGTCGCCCAGGACGATATGCCGTTCGGCGGCATTGGCGCCTCGGGCATGGGCCATTACCACGGTCACGAAGGTTTCCTGACCTTTAGCAAGGCCAAGGGTGTGCTGATCAAACAGCGCTTCAACGCGGCGAAACTGATTTATCCGCCGTACGGCAAAGCGATTCAGAAACTGATCCAGAAGCTGTTTATCCGCTAACGCTCACCACTGCCGGGTAATAAAAATAATGAGCCCCAGCCTGCCTGCAACACCCGCGCTGTCCCGGCGCGGCCTGCTTAAATTCAGCCTCGGTGCGAGCGCTTTTCTGGCTACGGCTGGATTGGGCGCAAGCCTCAGCGGCTGCTCGTCCAGTATTCCTGCCGACGGTTTTGCGATCCTGCGCCGCGCCGACCTGATGTTTCTTCGGGCGCTGGTGCCGGTGATGCTCGACGGCGCGGTGGCCGTCGAGAAAATGCCGAATGCCGTCGCTGACACCCTGCACAGCCTGGACAACTCCCTGAATCACTTGTCGCCGGAAATGCTCAAGCTGACTCAACAATTGTTCGATGTGCTGGGGATGGCCGTGACGCGCGGACCGCTGACCGGGATCTGGGGCAGTTGGGAAAATGCCAGTGCCGATGAGATCCGGCACTTCCTCGATCGCTGGGAAAACAGTTCGTTGAGCCTGTTGCGCATGGGGCATAGCTCGTTGCTGCAACTGGTGATGATGGCGTGGTACAGCCGTGCGCAATCGTGGGTGCACTGCGGGTATCCGGGGCCGCCTACGGTCTGAAACCGAGTCGACACCATCGCGGGCAAGCCACGCTCCCGCAGGGTTTGAATCGTTCACAAAAGGGTGGCCCACCTCAAAACCTGTGGGAGTGTGGCTTGCCCGCGAAGGCGTCAGATGCGTCACAACCGAATCCAAAACAATAAGAGAACCTGAGAATGCCCGTACCCGATCCGTTCCGCGAAGGCATGGCCCGTGGCTGGAAAACCCACAACGGCTCGCAACTGACCCAGGACCTGACCCTCGAAGCGGACGTGGCGATCATCGGCAGCGGCGCCGGTGGCGGGACCACCGCGGAAATCCTCAGCGCCGCGGGCTACAAGGTGCTGCTGATCGAAGAAGGCCCGCTCAAGACCAGCAGCGACTTCAAGATGCTTGAGGACCAGGCCTACACCAGCCTCTATCAGGAAGGCATCGGGCGCATGAGCAAGGACGGCGCGATCACCATCCTCCAGGGCCGCGCGGTGGGCGGAACCACGCTGATCAATTGGACATCGAGCTTTCGCACCCCGGACCCGACCCTCGAACACTGGGCCAGGGAACATGACGTCAAAGGCCACAGCTCCGTCGAGATGGCCCCCTGGTTCGAAAAAATGGAACAACGCCTGGGCGTCGCACCGTGGAGGGTGCCGCCCAATGCCAACAATGACGTAATTCGCAAAGGCTGCGAAAAGCTTGGATACAGCTGGCATGTAATTCCGCGCAACGTGCGCGGTTGCTGGAACCTCGGATATTGCGGCATGGGCTGCCCGACCAACGCCAAGCAATCCATGATGGTCACGACCATTCCGGCGACCCTGGAAAACGGCGGCGAGCTGCTTTATCTGGCCCGTGCTGAAACGCTCTCGATCAAGGACGGCAAGGTCTCCGGGCTTAAATGTGTCGCGATGGATGAACGCTGCGTTGCGCCCACCGGCAAGACAATCACGGTCAAGGCACGGCATTACGTACTGGCAGGCGGCGGAATCAACAGCCCGGCGCTGCTTCTGCGCTCAGACGCACCCGATCCGCACAAACGCTTGGGCAAGCGCACGTTCCTGCACCTGGTGAACATGTCCGCCGGGCTGTTCGACGACGTCATCAACCCGTTCTATGGCGCTCCGCAGTCGATCTATTCCGACCATTTCCAATGGCAGGACGGCACCACCGGCAAGATGTCCTACAAACTTGAAGTGCCGCCGCTGCACCCGGCGCTGGCGACCACGTTGCTCGGCGGTTTCGGCGAGGAAAACGCCCGGCACATGGAAAACCTGCCCCATACCCACGCCATGCTGGCGTTGTTGCGCGACGGTTTCCACCCAGACAGCCCCGGCGGCAGCGTCGAGTTGCGCGGTGACAACACGCCGGTGCTCGATTATCAGGTTTCAGCGTATGCCTGGGACGGTTTGCGCCGGGCCTTCCACAGCATGGCCGAGATCCAGTTCGCCGGCGGCGCCAGCGCCGTCATGCCGATGCACGCCGACGCTCGCTATGTTAAAACCCTGGCCGAAGCGCGCACGCTGATCGACGGTTTGAGCCTGGAGTTGTATCGCACTCGCTTGGGCAGCGCTCATGTGATGGGCGGTTGCGCGATGGGCGAAGACCCGAAAAACGCGGTGACCGACAGCCTCGGTCGTCATCATCAACTGAGCAATCTGTCGATCCACGATGGCTCGCTATTCCCCACCAGCATTGGCGCAAACCCGCAATTGTCGGTCTACGGACTGACGGCGCAACTGGCGACTTCCCTCGCCGAACGTTTGAAAAACCCATGAAAAGAGCGAATATTCCCATCGTCTATAGTGCTTTGTTACCCAACAGGCGACTTGGCCGACCGGGAAGGCTGCGATACCATCCGACTCCCCAACGGACTCCCGCCAGGACGACGCGATGAACCGAGTGTTGTACCCAGGTACCTTCGACCCTATTACCAAGGGCCATGGCGACTTGGTCGAACGCGCCGCGCGCCTGTTCGATCATGTGATCATCGCCGTCGCTGCCAGCCCGAAGAAAAACCCGTTGTTTCCCCTGGAACAGCGTGTGGAGCTGGCCCGCGAGGTCACTAAACATTTGCCGAACGTTGAAGTCGTCGGTTTCTCGACGCTGCTCGCACACTTCGCCAAAGAGAAGAACGCCAACGTGTTCCTGCGTGGTTTGCGCGCGGTGTCGGACTTCGAATACGAATTCCAGCTGGCCAACATGAACCGTCAACTGGCGCCGGATGTGGAAAGTCTGTTTCTTACTCCGTCCGAACGTTATTCGTTCATTTCCTCGACGCTGGTCCGTGAAATCGCCGCGCTGGGTGGTGATATCACCAAGTTCGTCCACCCTGCGGTGGCGGATGCCCTCACCGAGCGCTTCAAGAAGTAACGACCGCTCAAGCGGCGCCCGCGTGCACTGCGGGCGCCAATGCGGCACAATTGCGCGCATTGGTTTATTGCGCCAGGGCTCTGCGCCCCGGCTGGAGTTAGCATGTCCCTGATCATCACCGACGATTGCATCAACTGCGACGTCTGCGAACCCGAGTGCCCGAACGCCGCCATTTCCCAAGGCGAAGAGATCTACGTGATCGACCCGAACCTGTGCACGCAGTGCGTCGGTCACTACGACGAACCTCAGTGCCAGCAGGTCTGCCCGGTGGATTGCATTCCACTGGACGAGGCGCATCCGGAGACTGAAGAGCAGTTGATGGAGAAGTATCGCAAGCTTACCGGCAAGGCTTGAGCCCGATGGTTTTGTAGCGTTTGTTCGGGCCTCTTCGCGAGCAAGCCCGCTCCCACATTAGACCGCGATCAACTGTGGGAGCGAGCTTGCTCGCGATGAGGCCATCAGCCACACAAAAAAAATCCAGCTGACTTCACTCCCGCTGCTCAAACCCCTCCCCGATACACCCCAGGCACCGCACAAACGCGGCTTTGGCCGGATCCACCACCAGCGCCTGCCCGGCATCGCCGATGCCACCGCCCAGTGCGGTGAACGGCAACGACACGACAAACACCCCGGCACCGATCACCGTCGCTACGACCAGCAAAGGTCGGGCGATCAGCAAGTCACCGATCATGGCGTACGCCGGGGGATTCTGGATGGTGTAGCGCGGGTCACCGCTGCCGTTGCTGGCCGCCAGCGCGGGTGCACCGATGCTCAGCAGCAGCGCAACGACAAGGGTTCGAAACGAATTCATGGCACGGTCCTTCGGCTAGGCAGTGAGAACACTGACTATAGACCCTGGGACGTATCAGCTCTGGCAACGCGGGCAAAAGACGCTGGCGCGCTGCCCCAGTTTCACTTCCCGAAGCTCTGTGCCACAGACTTTGCACTGTGCGCCGCCACGGCCGTAGACAAACAATTCCTGCTGGAAATAACCCGGCTGCCCGTCGCCGCCAATGAAGTCGCGCAGCGTGGTGCCACCGCGCTCGATAGCGGCGGCCAGAATGCGCTTGATCTCGATCGCCAGCTTCAAATAGCGTGCCCGGGAAATGCTCTTGGCCTCGCGGCGCGGATCGATGCCTGCGGCGAACAAGGCTTCGGTCGCATAGATATTGCCGACCCCGACCACTACCGCGTTATCCATGATGAACGGCTTGACCGCCATGGAGCGTCCGCGCGATTGCTGGAACAAGCGTTCGCCATCGAACAGGTCGGTCAACGGCTCCGGCCCCAGGCGAATCAGCAGTTCGTGATTGAGCGGATCGAGGCTCCAGAGCATCGCGCCAAACCGTCTCGGATCGGTGTAACGCAGGGCCAGGCCCGACTCCAGTTCGATGTCCACATGCTCATGCTTGGCCGCCGGCATGCCGACTTCCACCAGCCGCAAATTCCCCGACATGCCCAAATGGCTGATCAGCGTACCGACCTCGGCATTGATCAACAGGTACTTGGCGCGTCGTTCCACCAGCACGATGCGCTGGCCGGACAACCGCACATCGAGGTCCTCAGGAATCGGCCAGCGCAAACGGCGGTCACGCACGATCACCCGGCTGACGCGCTGGCCCTCCAGGTGGGGTGCAATTCCGCGGCGAGTGGTTTCGACTTCTGGCAGTTCAGGCATGCTGTTCTCGAATCAGGCTGTCCGACCCTCAGCGGTGAGTGCCAAGGTCGCGGATCGTTTGTTTGAGGGTGTCGAAGTCGTAGTCCGAGAGACCGACATAATCGAGCACCAGAGGTGCGATGCTATTCCATTCATGGTCTTCGGTCTGACTACCCAGCACCCGGTACGACGCACAAATGTGTTCGGCCATTTTCAAGATCGCCAGCAGGTTCTTGAGCTGGGCGTTACGCGAAGACTCGTCGCTGAAAATCGCCAACGCATTGTGGTGATTGGCGATGGCCGCACTCACATGCTCCGGCAGGCGCCAGGATTTGGCGGTGTAGTACCCGACGACGGCGTGGTTGGTATTGAACACCCGATTTTCGGTGTCGACCACTCGGCACTCGGCACTGGCGTTGGCGTAAGCCTCCTCCACCACGCTCATGTAATTGGGGAAGCGCTGCAACATCAGCGGCACGCCGCAGTCGTGGAACAGACCCAACGCATACGCCTCGTCACCTGCCTGGGCGCCGATACGCTTGGCCAGGGTCAGGCACGTCATTGCCACGTCCTGGGACGTATCCCAGAACCGGTTCAAGGTGACGATGGTGTCGTCGTTCATCTCGCCCTTGATCGACTGCGCGTTGATCAGGTTGATGACCGAGCGGCTACCCAGCAGATTCACCGCACGCTGGATCGAGGCAATCTTGTTGCTCAAGCCGTAATACGGCGAGTTGATGATCTTCAGCAAAGCCCCAGAGAGTCCCGGGTCCTGGGAGATCAGCTTGGCGATCACCTCCAGGTCCGGGTCGGGCATGTACTGCTCCATCTGCAAATCCACCATGATCTGCGGTTGGGCCGGCACGCTGATGCCTTGCAGGGACTGTTGGATCTGTTCGGTCGTCAGCTCTTGGGACATAAGTACACACTCTGGGTCAGGCGGCGATTCTAACCCTTATAAAGTTGGATCCGACACCTTGGCGGCGACATCGCCCGCAGTTTAATCAAATGCCCGGCGGCCTCACCGCATGTCCATCCGCCAAACCGTGGCCTTGCGCAACACGCTATACTCCCGCTCTTTTTTCCGGAGCGACGTCATGTCCCTGCCTAGCCTGCGCCTCAAAGCCAACGCCGACCGTCGCCTGCGAAACGGCCACCTGTGGGTCTACAGCAATGAAATCGATGTAGCCGCCACCCCGTTACACGCCTTCAAGGCCGGTGACCAGGCGATCCTCGAAGCGGCCGGCGGCAAGACGCTGGGCATCGTTGCCATGAGCCCGAACAACCTGATCTGCGCACGTCTGCTGTCGCGCGACATCAAGCTGCCATTGGACAAATCGCTGCTGGTGCATCGCCTGAACGTCGCCCTGTCCCTGCGCGACCGTCTGTTCGACAAGCCGTTCTATCGTCTGGTCTACGGTGACTCGGACCTGCTGCCAGGCCTGGTAGTCGACCGTTTCGGCGACATCCTGGTGGTGCAGATCGCTTCGGCGACCATGGAAGCCCATAAAGAAGACGTGATCGCGGCGCTGACCCAAGTGCTCAAGCCAAGCGGCATTCTGTTCAAGAATGACTCCGCGGCCCGTGACGCCGAAGGCCTCAACCGTTACGTCGAAACCGTGTTCGGCCTGGTGCCGGAGTGGGTGGCGCTGGAAGAGAACGGCGTGAAATTCGAAGCGCCGGTCATCCAGGGCCAGAAAACCGGTTGGTTCTACGATCACCGCATGAACCGCGCGCGCCTGGCCCCTTATGCCAAAGGCAAACGCGTACTGGACCTGTACAGCTACATCGGCGGCTGGGGCGTGCAAGCGGCGGCCTTCGGCGCCAGTGAAGTGTTCTGCGTCGACGCCTCCGCCTTCGCCCTCGACGGCGTCGAGCGCAACGCCGCGCTGAACGGTTTCGCCGAGAAAATGACCTGCATCGAAGGCGACGTGTTCGAAGCCCTGAAAGAGCTGAAAGCCAGCGAAGAACGTTTCGACGTGATCGTGGCCGATCCTCCTGCGTTCATCAAACGCAAGAAAGACATGAAGAACGGTGAAGGCGCTTATCGTCGCCTGAACGAGCAAGCCATGCGCCTGCTGAGCAAGGACGGCATCCTGGTCAGCGCTTCGTGCTCGATGCACTTGCCGGAAGATGACCTGCAGAACATCCTGCTGACCAGTGCCCGTCACCTGGATCGCAACATCCAGATGCTCGAGCGTGGCGGTCAGGGCCCGGATCATCCGGTTCACCCGGCCATCGCCGAAACCCGCTACATCAAAAGCATCACCTGCCGTCTGCTGCCAAACAGCTGATCAAGCCGGTTTTGAAGGGGGGAGCCAATCGGCTCCCCTTCTGTTATCTGTTATTTAATTCCTGGCGTCCTACCTTGGCAGCCTACTGGCTTGCAGGAAGTTTCCCTGTACTTCTTGTTTTACCGGATAGAACTTACAAAATTAATTGTTCTGTAGGACCGATCCGACACAATTACTAGAAGCCTCTTACCTAATATCTCCTTGATAAGCCTCCATTACTATCTATGATTGAGTTGTCACCACGAGGTGGCGCTCACTTTCAATTACAAGGAGTTCCAACATGAAAGCAATTACTCTGGAAGCTAACAAAATCGCCAACCTGGCTTTTCTGGTTGCTCCAAAAGCCCGCTAAGTAGATAAAACGCTGGGGAGTGCCGGCTACCCAGCGTTTCCGACGCAGTGTCCAGAGAGAGCGCGATCCACATGCATATAAACCCGCATCTATTCATACTTCCGCGCACGCCCGGTCAAATTGTCTGGGATTACAAGAATCACAAACAATTTGAACTCAACCTGAAGTATTCAACCCGACTCGCCGAACTTATCGACAATCCGAACAACTTCAATAACCAACATACTATTGACGCACAACTTCTAAGTGCGGGCATCGTATCAACGACAACGCCCGTCACAGTTGAATGGGGCTGGGATGAACTGTCGAAGATATTTCATATCGGCACCAAGAACATCCCTTGCGACCATGTTCCACACGATATTCATGAATGGTCGAAACAGTATCTCGACCATTGCACCGAGGTGTTGACCACACCCGCCCCGCAAGCACGAGCCTGCGAACGCTCGGCAGACGCGCTGACGGTCCTGCCAAAACCTTGCAGGCTGCCGCAAGGCTCGCTGGCAGAGGCTCTGATCAAGCGAAAAACCTGTCGCGCCTTCACCGGTGAAGCCGTTTCCCTGGAGTCCGTCAGCACGCTTTTATACCTGTCTCTTGGCTATCTACATGAACGTGAAAACGGCATCGACGACGGCGTCGTCGAAGGCCTCGGCGCGCGTCGAAGCAGCCCCTCGGGTGGCGGGCTGAATGCATGCGAAGGTTTTCTTCTGGTGCAAAACGTCATTGGCCTCGAACCCGGCCTTTACGCCTATCGCCCCGCCGAACATGCGCTGAGTTTCATCAGACCATTGCCTGTTCAGCCGTTGGGGCAGCTGCTTTGCGGGCAGCATTTCATCAACAACTTGCCCGTCGGGCTGTTCATCACCAGCCGCTTCGACAAGCTGTGGTGGAAATACGAACACTCGCGCGCCTACCGAATGTCCTACGTCGAGGCCGGTCATATTTCCCAGACGTTTCAATTGGTGGCCACCGTGCTGGGGTTGCACACCTGGTTAACGGGCGCATTGACCGACAATCAGGTCGAAGCACTGCTGGGACTTGAAGACAGCGCGGAGCAGCCACTGTTTTTTGTTGGCTGTGGTCAGAGCGACGGGCAGGTGATGTGCATGGAGTTAAAAGCGCTGTTGTACGCTCAGGGGCAGGAACAATGACCGGCTCCAATACCGCGCCCGCCTACGCCCCCGCCTCGTGGGCCCAGCGCTTCACCCTCGGCGACTGGAATACCCGAGCCTCGGTAAGAACCAGCGAGCACAACTACCGGCTACCTCTGGATCTGGCGCAACAACTGGAAACACGCCACTGGTTTCCACCGGCGTTTCTGCCTTACCTGAACCACCCGGAGATCAAGGCAGCCGGTAAAACGCTTGCTCATCGCCTGTCCGCCAACCATTTGGTGTATTTCCTCGACTACACCACCCTGCTTGAGCACCGGATCGTCAACCGATCCGTTGAAACCATCATCCACAATGAGCTCGGCGTCTGCATTCCTTCAAAAATGAAAACGGCCGCGCTTCAGCTCTACACGGACGAGGGTTACCACGCACTGTTCTCCCATCAACTCGCCGAACAGATTGCCGACTGCTACGGCATCACCGAGCGTCCGGTCATGCCTCAACGGATAGTCCGGCTGAACGCCTTGATCAATGGCGCGCCGGACAAACACAAAGCGCTGGCCTGGTTTCTCGTCGGGTTCGTCTCGGAGACGATCATTGCCAAGGAATTGCTCGACGTTTGTCGCGACGAACTGGTGTGCAGCGTTCAGGCAATGCTCAGAGACCACCTCACCGACGAGGCGCGACACAGCCGTTATTTTTCTGAGGTGTTCCACTTCCTGTGGTTGCAGCTCAGTAGCGGTCAACGCACGTTCACCGCCAGGTTGCTCCTGGAAATCCTGCTGGTTTTCTTTGAAGCGGATGAACGCTGGCTTGGCGAAAGCCTGCGCAGCGCCGGCGTTGGTGAGGCGTTTGTCGTAGAGATACTGTGCGAGCTGACGTCTCCGTCCGCCTGCCAGCGCCGTGCTCGATCAGGTGCTGGCGCGACATTGAGCGCATTGAACAAAGCGGGATTCTTCGACCTGCCCGCCAATCGCCAGCTGTTCTCCAGGGCAGGGCTTTTCGATGAGTGAAGCGAAAGGGACCGTTGGTATAAAAAAACGTCGAGCGGCGGTCATTCTGTTGCTGACGATGGTATTGCTCGGTGTATTTCCCCTCGACGTATTGCTGCCTTCCTTCCCCGCGCTGGCTGAACATTTCCGGACCACGCCATCCGACATCGCCCTTTCCATCAGCTTGTTCGCGATCGGCATCTCGCTGTCTCAACTGCTGATCGGACCGCTCTCGGATGTCATCGGGCGCAAGGGCTTGCTGCTGGCGGGCATGGTGGTCTCCATCATTGGCGCGCTGGGTTGCGTGATGTCGAACGAGTACGCCTGGTTCCTGATGTTCCGGTTAGTCCAGGCCATCGGCTGCGGTTGTTTCGTTCTCGCGCAGGCGCTGGTTCAGGACCTGTTCGACGGCAAGGAACGCGATCAACTACGGATTCTCATGGTCACCGCCAGCGGTATCTTCATTTCAGTTTCGCCACTGGCAGGCACCGTGCTGCAACACGCCATGGACTGGCCGGGGAGCTTTATAGCCTTTATCGCGTTGGCCGCGGCGGTGTTCCTCAAGGCCTGTTTCTTTCTTGAAAACCTGCGCCCCGCTACCGCACCCAGCCACGGCATGCTCCAGTCGTACCGAATGATCTGTGCCGACGCAGGTTTCCTCGGTTATTGGCTGATCGCCGCCATCGCTTTCACCTGCCACTTTTCCTTCATTGTCATCTCGCCGCTGATCTTCATGGAGCAGCTTCAGCTTTCGCCGTACGAATTCTCCCTGACCCTGCTGTTCTACGGCGTGGCCTACCTGTTCGGCGGAGTCGTCGCTCGGGTGCTTGCCAACCGGATCGCACCGAACACGCAAATTATTGTGGGTCTTTGCCTGATCTTCCTTTCGGGCATCTTGATGCTCTGGCTATCGGCAACGTTGGGGCTTTCGATCCAGACAATACTGATCCCGATGATCGTCTGCACCGCTGGCACAACCATCGCCCGTCCGATCGCGACGTCCAAAGCCATGGACATATTCCCCGGCAACGCCGGCACTTCGGCCTCGGCCGGCAACACCCTGGTATTTGTCTTCGGTGGAATGGTCAGCGCGCTGATCAACTTGAGCACCAGTCATCTGCCGGTGACGCTTGCCTTCAGTTTCCTGGCATTGAGCGCCGTGGGAATAGGCCTCAATGCGCTGATCAGCCGACGGCATCAGGCAATGAGTACCGGCTGATGCCTGCCAGTCGTCATCCCGCACGCCCCGTCACCGCCAGATCAACGCTTCCCGGCATTCCCTCCTGACGCCAGCCGTGTAGAATCGCGACATTCATCGCCAGTCATCCCCCGGCGGGTTTATGAGCTCAAGCTGAAGCGCGCGGCGATCCCGCAAAGTTATCGGCAACTTCCGGACACACGGCCATTTCTGGGTGTTCCAGACGTCAATAGAAGCTCACTTCCCTTTTGATACCTGATTAGCCGCCCGGAGTGCTTCATGCCTGATTACCGCTCGAAAACATCCACCCACGGCCGCAACATGGCCGGTGCCCGCGCACTGTGGCGCGCCACGGGGATGAAAGATGACGACTTCAAAAAGCCGATCATCGCCATTGCCAACTCCTTCACCCAGTTCGTACCGGGCCATGTCCACCTCAAGGACCTCGGTCAACTGGTCGCCCGCGAGATCGAACGCGCGGGCGGTGTCGCCAAGGAATTCAACACCATCGCCGTGGATGACGGCATCGCCATGGGCCACGACGGCATGCTGTATTCGCTGCCGAGCCGCGAGATCATCGCCGACTCCGTCGAGTACATGGTCAACGCCCACTGCGCCGACGCCATCGTCTGCATCTCCAACTGCGACAAGATCACCCCCGGCATGCTGATGGCCGCCCTGCGCCTGAACATCCCGGTGATCTTCGTTTCCGGCGGCCCGATGGAAGCCGGCAAGACCAAACTCGCCTCCCACGGCCTCGACCTGGTCGACGCCATGGTGATCGCCGCCGACTCCAGCGCTTCTGACGAGAAAGTCGCCGAGTACGAGCGTAGCGCCTGCCCGACGTGCGGCTCGTGCTCCGGCATGTTCACCGCCAACTCGATGAACTGCCTGGTTGAAGCCCTGGGCCTGGCATTGCCGGGCAACGGTTCGACCCTCGCCACCCACAGTGACCGCGAACAGCTGTTCCTGCAGGCCGGCCGCACCATCGTCGAGCTGTGCAAGCGTTACTACGGCGAGAACGACGAGTCGGTCTTGCCGCGCAACATCGCCAACTTCAAGGCGTTCGAAAACGCCATGACCCTGGACATCGCCATGGGCGGTTCCACCAACACCATCCTGCACTTGCTGGCTGCGGCCCAGGAAGCCGAGATCGATTTCGACCTGCGCGACATCGACCGTCTCTCCCGTCACGTGCCGCAACTGTGCAAAGTCGCGCCGAACATCCAGAAGTACCACATGGAAGACGTGCACCGTGCCGGCGGGATCTTCAGCATCCTCGGCTCGCTGGCCCGTGGCGGCCTGCTGCACACCGAACTGCCGACCGTACACAGCAAGACTCTGGCTGAAGGCATCGCCAAGTGGGACATCACCCAGACCGACGACGAAGCCGTGCATCACTTCTTCAAGGCCGGTCCTGCGGGCACTCCGACGCAGACCGCGTTCAGCCAGTCGACCCGTTGGGAAACCCTGGATGACGACCGTGAAAACGGCTGCATCCGCAGTGTCGAACATGCTTATTCGAAAGAAGGCGGCCTGGCTGTTCTCTACGGCAACATCGCGCTGGACGGCTGCGTGGTGAAAACCGCCGGCGTCGACGAGTCGATCCACGTCTTCGAAGGCAACGCGAAGATCTTCGAAAGCCAGGACAGCGCCGTACGCGGCATCCTCGCTGACGAAGTGAAGGCCGGCGACATCGTGATCATTCGTTACGAAGGCCCGAAAGGCGGCCCGGGCATGCAGGAAATGCTGTACCCGACGTCTTACCTGAAATCCAAAGGCCTGGGCAAAGCTTGCGCCCTGCTCACCGACGGCCGTTTCTCCGGCGGCACCTCGGGCCTGTCCATCGGCCACGCTTCTCCGGAAGCGGCAGCGGGCGGCGCGATTGGTCTGGTGCAGGACGGCGATAAAGTGCTGATCGACATTCCGAACCGCTCGATCAACCTGTTGATCAGCGACGAAGAGATGGCCGGACGCCGTGCCGAGCAGGATCAGAAAGGCTGGAAGCCAGTGGAAAAACGTCCGCGTAAAGTGACTACGGCCCTGAAAGCCTACGCCCTGCTGGCGACCAGCGCCGACAAGGGTGCTGTGCGTAACAAGGCGATGCTCGACGGGCTGTAACCCTTAACCGTCGAACAAAAAAATACCCCGCACTTGGCGGGGTATTTTTTTGCCGATCGTTCCCACGCTCTGCGTGGGCATGCAGCCCGTGACGCTCCGCGTCACTGGACGCGGAGCGTCCCTTGAGGCATTCCCACGCGGGAGCGTGGGAACGATCATCATGCCCCGCCAAGTGCGGGGCTTTTTTATGGTGATGAGATCTCGCTTTAAGGCCCCACCAGCAGGGATTGCAGATACTCGTAAAGTTCGCCGGCGCTTTTTTTATAACCTTCACCATTCAGATGAATCAGATCATTTTGAGCCAAATGCGCTGCCTGCCAGCGCTCAATTGAACAGGCGCCGCCCATGTAACCTTGCCAGTCCCAGAACAAGGCCGCGGCCTTCAGTGCTGCTTGTCTTTGAATTTGAATGATCTGAGCCAGCTTTGCCGGTTGGCGCCCGGCGCATGAGTCAGCGGACCGTTGTTTTATCGAGTCTGCTGGCCCGACCAGCAAGATCACGGTATCAGGCAAGGCGCGTCGCAACAGGGCAAGCTTTTCGCTCAGGTCAGCCTCATAAAGTGTCAGGTCCAGATCGTCATCAAATGCTTCATTACCCCCGTACGCGAGTACCAGCAAGTCCGGACGCAAGGCTTGCAGTGTGCTTAGCCAGCCGTCTTGCCACTTGTCGAGAATCTTCAACATCGCACCATTGACACCTAATGCGGAGTACGTGACCCCATTCTCCGTCAAAGACTCGATGTTCCAACCTCCCAGTTCTACGTCCTGACTCGAGGCTATCACCAGATCCACTGGCAGACTTACGGGTTGGATAGCCGGGCTGAAACGCCACTTTCCGGATGTCGGCAACAACTCGACACTGGTCGAGCTCCCTCCAGCACTGGCGATCAGTTGGCTATTGGAGAGCGCACGGTACAGCGCCGAAATTCTATATACGCCTTCGTTCGACGTTCGTGATTCGATATGTACCCCTGCCTTCTGGCCCATGGGTAGCGACAGATACCCCCCCAATGGAAACTCGCCGCTGTACTGATTGCGACTGGAAACCAGACGCCATTGCCCATCTACCGTCGACAGAACAATTTGATCGTAACGAGTGCCTGGTACAGGCATCGCCGCGATAAAGCCTATGCCGCCGGCGCCGTATTGTTGCTGGAACAGGCGGCGCATTTCGCCGGTGAACAAATCGGCAGCCGTGTGAGAGTCGCCCAGTTGCACGATACTGATCGACGTATTGCGCGAGGCCTTTAGTTTGCCCACCAGCTTACTCAAGTTCAGGGGCGCGGCCCCTTGAGGCACGCCTGGTGAAATGACGTGATCATTTCCCGGCATCAACTCAGCCGCTGCACTAGTGCAAAGCCAGCCATATCCGCTCAACGTGGCGATAACCCACGCGATAAAGACCCGATGTAATCGTCGCATGCCCCCGTTCCTTCGGTCGTCGCCCGAACCAACTGCCCCAGCGCCAATCACCCAGTGACTAACCAATGAATATAGGCAGCAGACAGCCACTGCGCGTCGTTATTGCGAACAATAAAAAGCCCCGCATTGGCGGGGCCTGTCGCGTCCACACACTGTGCAGGGGCGATTATCGTGGCCTTTACTGAATCTCTTCCGGCTTGACGATCACCCAGTTCTTGTCCGCCGTCACTGGCAACCCTTCCTTGGCCTGGGCTGCCGCGTTTTTGGCCATCATGCCGTTCATCTGGGTCATGTATTTGTCTTTGCGGTTGACCCACAAGTGGATGCCGCCCTTGGCCACGTCAACGCTGTGGAACAGCATGTAACCGTCGCTGCTCGGGGTGTCGCCGCCAACCAATACCGGTTTTTTCCACTCGTCGATGTAAGTCAGGATTGCGGCTTGCTTGCCCGCCATCCAGGTAGCCGGTGTCCACAAGTACGGCGTCAGTTCCAGACCCAGGTTGGCCTTCTCGTCATACTTGCCCGCCGTGATTTGCTTGCGTGCGGTGGTCAGCTCGCCGGTCTTGCGGTCCTTGAGCATCGTGGTCACGCCGATGACGTTCTGCGGTTTGACGTTGTAGCCGTACTTCGGATCGGCAGCGACCATGCGCACCAGTTCTTCGGAGGCGGCGGTCATCACGTAGACCTCGATGCCGTTCTCCATCAACTTGTTGTAGAGCTCAGCCTGGCCGGTAAAGACTTTCGGCGGGTTGACGTCGAGGGTCTTGACCACATCGCCGTCGTAGTACGTGGTCGGTACCGGTTTGCCGGAGGCCATCAACTCATCGACATACCCTTTGAGCTCGGTGAGGGTGAAGCCGGAGAACACCTGGGCGACCCATGGGTAGCAGACCATGTCGTCGATTTCGCAGAGGCGATAGTAGTAGCTGAACAGGCTTTCCTTGTGGTCGGCGGTGTCTTTGAACGGAATCAGTTTCAGGGAGGGATCGAGTGTCTCGCGGGTGATCAGGCCCTTGTTTTCCATGAACGGCAACAACGACTCTTCAAGGTCGTAGCGGTAACTGGTGTTGTCCATGTCGAACACCGCGAAATTACCTTTGTTGGCGTTGGCCGCAATCATCGCGTCCAGTGCCTTGGCCTGATCGGCAGGCCAATGCTTCAAATCCGTAGCGAAGGCCTGACCGGCCAGGCCAAGGCCAAAACTCAATCCCAACGCAGCAGCCAGAAATTTCGGTGCGAACTTCATCGGCATGATTCCCTTATAAAAGATCCTGATGTAGAGGCATCGACGCTAACAAATAAGTGTGACAGTCCTCGTCTGTCAGCGACTGCTCACGTCCCTATTGCGCCAGCTGCATCCCTGAGAGCGACGCGTGCTTATTCCAAAAACGACGGATTCCATACGTTTTTGATATTAATTCATTGGAAATCAAGCTGTTAGGCTTGCCGGTCGCAGTCACCCCGGAAGGTGACTGGCACATGCCTTATCGGAGCTTTCCCATGAATCTGCCGCTGATCCTCAATCTGCTGGTGTTCCTCGCCCTGCTCTTTGGCCTGGCGCAAACCCGTCACACGAACTGGAGCCTGGCGAAAAAAGTCCTGCTCGCACTGGCGTTGGGTGTGGTGTTCGGCGTTGCCCTGCACGGCGTTTACGGCGCGGGCAACCCGGTGCTGAAAGCCTCGATCGGCTGGTTCGATCTGGTGGGCAACGGTTACGTGCAGTTGCTGCAAATGATCGTGATCCCGCTGGTGTTCGCCTCGATCCTCAGCGCTGTGGCGCGGCTGCACAACGCGTCGTCGCTGGGCAAGATCAGTTTCCTGACCATTGGCACCTTGCTGTTCACCACCGCCATCGCGGCGCTGATCGGCATCGGCTTGACCAACCTGTTCGGCCTGACCGCTGAAGGCCTGGTCGCCGGCACTCAGGAAATGGCCCGCCTGCAAACCATTCAGACCGACTACGCGGGCAAGGTGGCCGACCTGAATGTGCCGCAGCTGCTGCTGTCGTTCATTCCGCAAAACCCGTTTGCCGACCTGGCTCGCGCCAAGCCGACCTCGATCATCAGCGTGGTGATCTTCGCGGCGTTCCTCGGTGTCGCCGCCTTGCAGCTGTTGAAAGATGACGTGAAAAAAGGTCAGAAAGTGATCAACGCCATCGACACCCTGCAAGCTTGGGTGATGCGCCTGGTGCGTCTGGTGATGAAGCTGACGCCTTACGGCGTATTAGCGCTGATGACCAAAGTGGTCGCCGGTTCCAACCTGCAAGACATCATCAAGCTTGGCAGTTTCGTGGTGGTTTCTTACATCGGCCTGGGCCTGATGTTCGTGGTCCATGGCCTGCTGGTGTCGGCGGCCGGGATCAATCCGCTGCGCTTCTTCCGCAAGATCTGGCCGGTGCTGACCTTTGCCTTCACCAGCCGCTCAAGTGCGGCGACGATCCCGCTGAGCATCGAAGCGCAGACAAGTCGTTTGGGCATCCCGCAGTCCATCGCCAGTTTCGCCGCTTCGTTTGGTGCGACCATTGGCCAGAACGGCTGCGCCGGCTTGTACCCGGCCATGTTGGCGGTGATGGTGGCGCCGACCGTGGGCATCAATCCGCTGGACCCGCTGTGGATCGCGACGCTGGTGGCGATTGTGACGCTGAGTTCGGCGGGCGTGGCGGGCGTGGGCGGTGGCGCGACCTTTGCGGCGCTGATCGTGCTGCCGGCAATGGGCTTGCCGGTGTCATTGGTGGCGTTGCTGATTTCGGTAGAGCCGCTGATTGATATGGGTCGTACGGCGTTGAACGTGAGCGGTTCGATCACGGCCGGGGCGATTACCAGTCAGATCATGCAGCAGACCGATAAAGACTTGCTGGATGCGGATGAGCATGCGGAGTTGGCTCACGCTTGACCGGTACTGATCGTTCCCACGCTCCCGCGTGGGAATGCCTCAAGGGACGCTCCGCGTCCAGTGACGCGGAGCGTCACGGGCTGCATTCCCACGCAGAGCGTGGGAACGATCTCAAGTGCGTTCCCACGCCTCAAAGTTGTATGCCGGCTTATCACCCTCTGCCGGATTCGGAACATTCGACACCAGCTTCCATTCCTTCAAATCAAACTCCGGAAACCACGCATCCCCCTCAGGGCTGAGCGCGACGCGCGTCAAATAAAGCCGATCCGCCTGAGCCAATCCCTGCGCATACAACTGCGCCCCGCCAATGAGCATCAACTCGTCGACGCCCTGCTCTTTCGCCCATGCTTGGGCGCGAATCACCGCAGCTTCCAGCGACGGATAAACCTCCGCGCCTTCCAGCACCAGATCGGCCTGACGGCTGACCACGATGTTCAATCGGCCCGGCAACGGACGACCGAGGGAATCCCAGGTCTTGCGACCCATGATGATCGGCTTGCCCAGGGTGGTGGCCTTGAAGTATTTGAAGTCCCCCGGCAAGTGCCAGGGCATGCTGTTGTCGACACCGATCACACGGTTTTCACCGAGGGCTGCGATCAGGCTGAGGGGGAGTGATTTAGTCATGTCGGCGAGGATACCAGAGCCTCCCGTACCCCGATAAGCACCACAGCGGTTATGCTCACAGCTCAATTGAGCAACGGAATGTCGCGTGACTGAACTGACGCCACTGCAAAACCTCTGGTTGACCGAAACCGTGCGCCTGCGTGAAGAACACGCCGGGCCCCTGGAGGATCTGGAAGCCAACCGACTGGCCCGCAGCGCCGGTGGCGATCTGCCGACGCGGATTCAGCATCGGGCCCTGTGGCTGGCTGAACGCGACGGCCTGGCCGCAGCCCTCAAGCATTGGCTGCAAGGCGCGCGACTGGCGCTGATCGTCCTGGCGGTGCTGGCCATGGTCAGCGGCGCCGGCCTGGGGTTTGCCGCTTTGGGGGACGGGCAGACGCCGGTCAATGTGTTCTGGGCCTTGGGCAGTCTGCTCGTGCTGAACCTGATTCTTTTACTGAGCTGGGCGCTGGGCCTGATGTTCGTCGGCGAACACGGCGACACCCTTGGGCGCTTGTGGTTATGGCTCAGCGAGAAACTCGCCCGCGACGCCAAAGCAGCGCAACTGGCGCCGGCCCTGCTCTTGTTATTGCAACGTCAGAAACTCAATCGCTGGGCAATCGGCGTGCTGGTCAACAGCCTGTGGTTGCTGGCGATGCTCAGTGCCCTGGCGATTCTGCTGACGTTGATGGCGACCCGGCGCTACGGCTTCGTCTGGGAAACTACCCTGCTCAGCGCCGACACCTTCGTGGCGATGACCCAAGCCCTCGGCACTCTGCCTTCCATACTCGGTTTCAACGTCCCGACGGTGGAAATGATCCGCGCCAGCGGCGACACCGCGCTCAATATCGAAAGCGCCCGCCAGGCCTGGGCTACATGGCTGGTCGGTGTGTTGGTGGTTTACGGTGTGTTGCCGCGCTTGCTGCTCGCGCTGTTTTGCCTGTGGCGCTGGAACACCGGGCAAGCCGCCTTGCGCCTGGACCTGAACCTGCCTGGCTACGCTCAATTGCGTGAACGCCTGATGCCCACCAGCGAACGCCTGGGCATCAGTGATGCGGCGCCGGACAACCTTCATCAGATCGAAAGCAGCACCAGCGAATTGCAAAGCGACGGCGCGCTATTGGTGGCCATCGAGCTGGACGATCAACGCCCGTGGCCGCCGAAACTGCCCAAGAACGTGAACAACGCCGGCATTCTCGACAGCCGGGAATCTCGCCACAAACTCCTCGAACAGCTGAGTCGCTTCCCGCCCGAGCGGTTGGCCATCGCCTGTGATCCACGGCGTTCGCCGGACCGTGGCAGTCTTGCACTGATTGCCGAGCTGGCGCGTAACGCGGCCGCGACGCGAGTCTGGTTATTGCAAGCGCCCAACGGTGAAGCGCTGGACTCCGAACGTTTGGGCGACTGGCACGTGGCACTGCAACAACTGAACCTGCCTTTCGCCGACTGCGCGCCGATGAACTGGTTGGAGAGCGGCCATGACTAATCCGTGGAAAGCGCCGTTGAAGCTCGCCGTGGTCGGCCACACCAATGTCGGTAAAACCTCATTGCTGCGGACGTTGACCCGGGATGTCGGTTTCGGCGAAGTGTCCCATCGCCCCAGCACCACACGCCATGTCGAAGGCGCACGGTTGTCGGTGGACGGCGAGCCGTTGCTTGACCTTTTCGATACGCCGGGCCTGGAAGACGCCATCGCCCTGCTCGACTATCTCGAACGCCTGGAACGTCCCGGCGAACGCCTCGACGGCCCGGCACGTTTGGCGCGATTTCTTGACGGCAGCGAAGCGCGCCAACGGTTCGAGCAGGAAGCCAAGGTGCTGCGACAACTGCTCACCTGCGACGCCGGTCTCTACGTGATCGATGCCCGGGAGCCGGTGCTGGCCAAGTACCGCGACGAATTGGAAGTGTTAGCCAGTTGCGGCAAACCGCTGCTGCCGGTGCTCAATTTCGTCAGCAGCGCCAACCACCGCGAGCCGGACTGGCGTGAAGCGCTGGCGCGCCTGGGCCTGCACGCCTTGGTGCGTTTTGACAGCGTGGCGCCGCCAGAAGATGGCGAACGTCGCCTCTATGAAAGCCTCGCGCTACTGCTGGAAGGCTCACGGGAACAACTGGAACGCTTGATCGCCGACCAACAGGCCCAGCGCCTGGCCCGGCAGCAAAGTGCGGCGCGACTGATTGCCGAATTATTGATCGATTGCGCAGCCTGCCGGCGTAGCGTGGTCAGCGATGCCGCGCAAGAACAGCACGCCATCAGCGAATTGCGCAAAGCCGTTCGACAACGGGAACAACGCTGCGTCGAAGCGCTGCTCAAGCTGTACGCCTTTCGTCCACAGGACGCCGCAGCCAGTGACCTGCCATTGCTCGATGGCCGTTGGGGCGATGACTTGTTCAACCCCGAAACCCTCAAACAACTGGGCGTTCGGGTCGGCGGCGGCATCGCGGCCGGTGCGGCAGCCGGCGCTGGCGTCGATTTGCTGGTGGGTGGTCTGACCCTCGGCGCGGCAGCCTTGGCCGGCGCGATTGCCGGCGGCGCCCTGCAAACCGCACGCAGTTATGGCAGTCGATTGATGGGCAAGATCAAGGGCCAGCGGGAGCTGACCGTTGACGACAGCGTGTTGCGCCTGTTGGCGTTGCGTCAGCGACAGCTTTTGCAGGCATTGAACGCGCGCGGCCATGCCGCGATGGACAGCATCAAGCTCGCCACGCCCCAGGACAAGACCTGGCGCGAAGGCAAGTTGCCCGAAGCGCTGAACAAGGCTCGGGCACATCCGCAGTGGTCTTCGCTGAACAAGCAGCCCAGGTTGAGCCAGGCTGAACGGCAGGAGCAAATCGAGGTGTTGGCGCAACAACTTTAAAGGCCCGCAATCTGTGGTGTCCGCTCTGGCCCCTTCGCGGGCAAGCCCGCTCCCACAGGGATCTTTGTTGTTCATACATTTGCGGCCTCACCCGTGACCTTGTGGGAGCGAGCCTGCTCGCGATGGCCGTGACTCGGTATCGAGAGGAACGTTACCAGTCGAGCTTCAGATATTCCCGCGCCAACGCCCTGACCCGATTGCGATCGGTGCGATTCGCACGCCCGTCATTGTCGACATCCGAGCTCAACATCAGCTCGAAATTCCCATCGTTATCAAGATCACGAGCCGCTGCCTTGTAGGCAATCGTCGGTCCCTCATGAAAATGCAGTCGTACAGCTTCCGGCGAACCGTCGCCGGTCGTATTTTCAGCAAAGATCCGCAAATGCCGCTCTTCACTCTCCCCGCCGTTGAACCAGGCACATTTCAAATACGTTTTGCCGAAGGTCTTGAGCCGGTGACGCTCAGTCTCCGTGGCCTCGCGCAGCCCGTGTTCATCTTCGTGAAACCGAAAATGAAGCGTGTCTGCCTGACCCTTCCCGCTCACATCCTGTGCAATCACTTTCAAATAACGCATCCATGCGCTCCTGTTCGAAACGTCCAGACTGAGCCTTTGTTGCAGGCGGCTCCATCAACCGTTTCCCTATCCGGTGTGAGACAACTCAGCGCGCCTCGCCAGACAACAGCGTGACGGCCTTGCGCTTCAAGATCTCAAGATCAATCACCGGCACCCACATCTCCTTGGCCCGTTCATCCCACTGGCGCATCCGCAGACTGACTTCGCACAACGGATCTTTCTCGAACGCCTCGGCCTCGGATTCGGTCATCACTCCACCCTGATATGCCAGCGTGCGGCGACTGGCTTCACTCAAGCGCTCGTAGTACCCAGGCTCCTTGAGTGTCAGATAACGCTTGGCCTGCACGTGATATTCCACCAGTCGCGCCAGGCGTTCACCGAACCCTGCCCGACGCAGGTAATCGGCGCCCAGACGCTCGTGACTGACCACGCCAAAGCCTTCCATGTTCTCCCCGTTCTCGGCGCAGATATGCCCGATGTCGTGGAAAAAAGCGGCCAGCACCACTTCATCATCGAAACCTTCGGCCATCGCCAGTTCGGCGGCCTGGGACATGTGCTCGATCTGCGACACCGGTTCACCGATGTAATCACTGTCGCCAAAGCGCTCATACAGTCCGAAGACTTCGGCGATCACTTGCTGATGACGCTCCATCAACCTTCCCCCAACAACTGTGCAATGTTGCGATCAGCCATCGCCGGCCCGACACTCATGCCGACGCCGGTGTGCATCAGCGCCACGCTCACACCCGGCAGCGGACGCAGGAACGAGAACGGTCCCGGCCCTCGTGAACCATAGACGCCCTGCCAGCGCTCGATCACTTGCACTTTGCAGCCCAAGGTCTGCTCAGCCAGTTCAAGCATCCAGTTGTCCACTTGCTCGGCATTGAACG
Source organism: Pseudomonas sp. DR48 (assembly GCF_019823085.1). Lineage (NCBI taxonomy): Bacteria > Pseudomonadati > Pseudomonadota > Gammaproteobacteria > Pseudomonadales > Pseudomonadaceae > Pseudomonas > Pseudomonas sp. DR48. Next base: position 1,530,834 of record NZ_CP081946.1, read on the forward strand.
GTGACGGGTCGCTGCCGTAGTGGTGGGAATCGCCGATGATCAGTTCACCGTAAGGCGTCGGACTGATCAGCAGGTGGATGCCGTTTTCATGCAGGTGCGGTTCGTCTCGCAAGATGTTTGCCTGCACGGCCGCCGCTTCCGGCAGATCGGCGAAGGCGCCGTAGTGCACGCAACTCAAACCGGTGAGCAACGCGTGTTGCAGATTGAGGTTGATGTGCGGACGGGCCCGGAGCATTTGCAGGCGGCAGATTTGCGGATTGAGTTCGGCGATCGGCTCAGCCAGCAAGGTCTGATAATCGTGGCCGGAGCAGACAATGATCTGCTCGGCGCTGAAGCTGCCGGCGGTACTGTGCAGACGGCCGGGCTCGATGTCGCGCACCAGTGTGGAAAAGTGAAACTCGACGCCGAGTTCGCGGCGCAGGAAATCGATCAGTGCAGGAATTGCTTCGCGCGAATACAGCTGCTGATCGTCCATGCCGTGCAACGCGGCGCGGTGATGGCTGAACTGGCCACCGTACAAATCCCGCAGCGCGGCACCGCGCAGAAGCTCGACGTTGTAGTTGTGTTCCACTGCGCGGCCGTTGCAAAAGGCTTGCAGCAGATGTTCTTCGGCTTCGGTGCGGGCGAACAGGTATGAGCCGTTGCGCTTGAGTTGCAGGCCGGCGAGTTGTGCCCACTGGCCCCAGATCTCACGGCTGGCATTGGCCAGTTCGAGCATAACGCCCGGAGGTTGGCCGGTGACGAGTGCCTGGCCGAAGTTGCGCACCGAGGCGCCCAAAGGCGTTTCGCTGCGTTCGAAGACGGTGACCTTGAGGCCGCGTCTGGCGGCGGCATAGGCGTGGGACAGGCCGAGGATGCCAGCGCCTACGATCAGCATGTCGTTGTGTTGTGTCATTGGGTTTTGTCCTGAATGACAGACCGCATTCGCGAGCAAGCCCGCTCCCACAGGGGAACGCATTCCAAATGTGGGAGCGGGCTTGCTCGCGAAGAGGCCCTGTCAGCCAATAGAGAGCTTACTTGGCGACCACTTTCTCGGACTTGCCGTCATAGCGCTTGCGCCACTCGGTCAGGATCTCGTCGCGGTTTTTCGAGGCCCAGGCAAAGTCGTTCTTGATCAAGCGCTGCTCATAATCCGCCGGCAATTCGGTCTGCGGCTTGGCAATGCCCGGCTGCGCGAGGACGGCGAAGTTCTCTTTGTAAAGCTCCATCGCCGCCGGGCTGGCAGAGAAGTCAGCGAGTTTTTTCGCGGCGTCTTCATGGGGAGTGCCCTTGATCACAGCCGTCGCTTCGATCTCCCAACCCAGGCCTTCTTTCGGCAGGATGATGTCCAGCGGCGCGCCTTGGCGCTTCAGCTGAACGGCCGGATATTCGAAGGAAATGCCAATCGGGAATTCACCCGCCGCTGCCAGTTTGCAAGGCTTGGAACCGGAATGAACATACTGGCCGATGTTCTGGTGCAGAGCATCCATGTACGCCCAGCCCTGCTTCTCGCCGAAGGTTTGCAGCCAGGCGCTGACGTCGAGGAAACCGGTGCCGGACGAGGCCGGGTTGGGCATGACGATCTTGCCTTTGTACTCAGGCTTGGTCAGGTCCTGCCAACTCACCGGTTTGCTCAGGCCCTGCTTCTCGGCTTCGACCGTGTTGAAGCAGATGGTGGCGGCCCAGACGTCCATGCCGACCCAGGCCGGCGGATTGGCGGCATCGCGGTAGTTGCCGCCGATCTTGCCGAGGTCCTTCGGAGCGTAGCTTTGCAGCATGCCTTGCTGGTCGAGGATCGCCAGGCTGGAGGCGGCCAGACCCCACACGGCGTCAGCCTGCGGGCGGGCTTTTTCGGCCAGCAGCTTGGCGGTGATGATCCCTGTGGAATCGCGTACCCACTTGATCTCGACGTCCGGGTTGGCCTTTTCGAAGGCATCCTTGTAGGTCTTCAATTGCTCGGCTTCGAGGGCGGTGTACACCGTCAACTCGGTTTTCGCCGCGAAGGCGTTCAGGCTGAAAGCGGTGAGGACAGCAGCGGCCAGGGCCAGGGGCTTGAACATGATCTTTTCCTGTTTTTGAGTTGAGGGGTTGTACGGAATCAATGACCGGGCGCGGTCTGCCGCCAGGCCTGGGAGCGGCGCAGCAAACCGCGCGAGGCCCAGGCCAGCAGCAGGGACACGCCCGCCGAGGTGAAGAGAATCAGGGTCGACATCGCCGCCGCGCCGCCGACGTTGCCGGCGTCGTCCATGTTCAGCACCGCCACCGCCGCGAGGATGGTGTCGGGGCTGTAGAGGAAGATCGCCGCCGAGACAGTGGTCATGGCCGAGACGAACAGGTAGCGCACGATGTCCAGCAGCGCCGGCAGGCAGATCGGCACCGTGACGCGCAAGTAATGCCGATACAAAGGCGCCTTGAGCGACAGCGCGGCAGCTTCGAACTCGGCATCGAGTTGGCGCAGCGCAGTGGTGGCCGTCATTTGCGCGGTGGTCAAATAATGCGCAATGGTGCAGACCACCAGCAGGGTCATGGTCCCGTAGAGCACATGCAGTGGGTTGCCGTTGAGGTTGAAGAAGAAGACGTAACCCAGGCCCAGCACCAGACCCGGCACCGCCATCGGTACGAAACTGAGCATGCGCAGCGTCAGATTCAGCCCGCGCTGGCTACGGGTTTTCTCCATCAGGTAGGCGCCGGTGAAGATCAGCACGCTGCCGATCAACGCCGTGCACATCGCCATCTTCACGCTGTTGCCGTAGGCCAGCCAACCGCCGCCCGCCGTGTCGTTGAACTGGTAATGGTTGAGCGACAGCGACAGGTTGTACGGCCAGAATTTCACCAGCGATGAAAACACCGCCATGCCGAACACCAGCAGCAACACCGCGCAGATCAGCAGCACGATGGCCAGGTAACAACCGTCACGCAGCTTCGACGGTGCCGGCTGGAAGACTTGCGCCCGGCCGCTCATGGCGTCGCCGTGACGCCGGCGCAACCAGGCGTCGACACCGAAACTGAACAATGCCGGCAGCAACAAGACCATGCCGATCAACGCGCCGCGCCCAAACTGCTGTTGGCCGACCACGGCTTTGTAGGCTTCCAGCGCCAGGACTTGATAGTCACCACCGACCACCACGGGCACGCCGAAGTCGGTGATGGTCAGGGTGAACACCAGACAAAACGCCGCGAACACCGCCTGACGGGTGGCCGGCCAAGTGATGCTGCGAAAGGCTTTCGACGGGCTCGCGCCCATGCTTGAGGCGGCATCGAACAGCCGCGCATCCGCCAGGGACAACGCTGACAGCAAAATCATCAAGGCGTGTGGGAAGGTGTAGATCACTTCACCGAGCACAATGCCCCAGAACCCGTAGATGTTGTCCGAGAGCAAACCGCGCAACAGGCCCTGATTGCCGAACAGATACACCAGCGCAATGCCCGGCAACATCGACGGCGCCATCAACGGCAATAGCGACATACCGCGCCAGATGCCCTTGCCGGGGATCAATGTGCGTTGCAGCGCGTAGGCAAACAGGTAAGCCAACGGTACGACGATGGCCGCGACGCTGAGGGAAACTTTCAGGCTGTTGCCGAGCAACCAGTGGAAGTTCGCACTGGTCACCAGTTCACGGGCGGCGACCAGGCCTCCGCCCTGCCCGGCTTCGGAACTGAAGCCGCGCCAGAAGATCGCCAGCAATGGCATCAACACCGCAACGCCCAGCAGCACCAGCAACAGCACCTTGCCGCCGACCACGAACAGCCGGTCGCCAATCTCGGCACGGGAAGTCTGCCGAACCTGCTTGTGCGGTATCGGCAGCGCGACGTTCGCGCTCATCAGGCAAATACCTGCAGGCTACGTGGCGGCAAGGCGACCATGATCTGCTGCGCGCCGAGACGTGGCATGTCTTGCGGTGCCAATTCCGCCAGCAGTGCATGGCCTGGCAATTGATCGAGCTCGAAGCTCATGCGGCAGCGGTTGCCGAGGAAGGTGATTTCGCGAACCTTGGCCGGGAACAGGTTTTCTTCATGCACTGGCGGGTTGACGCTGATGGCTTCCGGACGGCAAAACAAACGGCCCGACGCGGTTTTGGCGCTGCCTTCGGCCAGGCGCATGTTCATCCCGCCGACCTGGGCATGGCTGTCGCTGCTGCGCTGGAATGGCAGCCAGTTGCCCTGCCCGACGAACTCAGCCACAAACGGAGTGGCCGGGCGATCATAGATTTCCTGTGGCGTAGCGTATTGCTCGACCTTGCCGTTGTTCATCACGGCGATGCGGTCGGCCATCAGCATGGCCTCGTCCTGATTGTGCGTGACCATCAGGGTGGTGACGCCGAGGTTGCGTTGCAGTTGGCGCAGTTCGGTGCACAGGTGCTCGCGGACCCGGGCGTCGAGGGCGGACATCGGTTCGTCCAGCAGCAACAAGGACGGTGCCGGCGCCAAGGCGCGGGCCAGTGCAACTCGCTGCTGTTGGCCGCCGGACAATTGGCCCGGGTATTTTTTCTCACTGCCGATCAGGCCGACCAGTTCCAGCATTTGACCGACACGCTGACGCACTTCATCGCGACCACTGCCGGCAAGGCCGTAGGCAATGTTCGCTTCGACGGTGAGATTGGGGAACAGCGCGTAGGACTGGAACAGAATGCCGTAGTCCCGGGCTTGCGGCGCCAGGTGGGAAACGTCGCGATCACCGAGGTACAACTCGCCACTGTCCTGTTTTTCCAGACCGGCGATGCACCGCAGCAACGTGGTTTTGCCGCAGCCCGACGGGCCGAGCAGGCACACCAGTTCACCGGCCGCCACGTCGAGGGAAACGTTATCCAGCGCGGTGAAGGCGCCAAAGCGTTTCTGCACGCCACGCACCTTCATCGGTGCGCCGGGGTTGGTCAAGGCAGTTGCGATCGAATGGTTCATGGACAGGCCTCATCAAGCAGATGAAGGCCATCCTAGGGATGTAATGCGTCCGTCATGTGGCAGTAAGGCAAAAACGGCTGATAGTGGTATTCAAGGATTTGGGTTGGGCCTTCAAGGCAGGGATTGCCTGGACTGGAGCCATCGCGAGCAGGCTCACTCCCACAGTTGACCGCATTCCCCTGTGGGAGCGAGCCTGCTCGCGATGAGGCCCTCCGATTCACCACAATGCTTAGGCAGGGGCCATTTCCTGCGCCAGGCCGAGAAACGCCGCCGGCAACCGCGCGCTTTTTCGTTCCTTGAGGCAATACAGATACTCGGGAATCTGCGGCGCATTCTCGAGGGTCAGCACGCGAAGTTGTGGGTCGTGTGGCACTTCCTGCCGGGCAATGATGCTGATGCCGATGTTGCGCAGCACCGCTTCACGAATCGATTCACGGCTGCCAATCTCCAGCAGCGGCCCGAAACTCACACCTGCATTGGCCAGCAATTCCTCGGTCAGGCGCCGGGTGGTGGAGCCCGGTTCCCTCATCAACAACGTGTGCCCGGCCAACGCACTGAGTGGCACATGGTCATGCACCGCCAGCGGATGATTGCGGTGCACCGCCAGCACCAGCGGATCACTGCCGAGCACCCGGCGAATCAAGCGCGCATCGTCCAGCAACTGTGACGACGCCGCGACGTCCACCCGGTATTCCTCCAGCGCTTCGAGCACTTGCTGGGAGTTGCCGATTTCCACCGACACTTCAACGTGCGGCAAACGCTCGCGGAAGGTTTTCACCAGATCGAGGATGTAATACGGCGCGGTGGCAGCGATGCGTAGCGTGCCCTGGACCTGGCCGCTGTTGCGCAGGAAAAACTCGATGTCGGCTTCCTGTTGCAACAGCGCCTTGACCATCGGCAGCAGGCGCGCGCCTTCATCGCTGACGCTGAGGCGGCGTCCGCCCCGGTAGAACAGCTCAACCGAGTACTGACTTTCCAGGTTACGGATCTGCGTTGTCACGGTGGGTTGGCTCAGACCAAGCTTTTTCGCCGCCAAAGTGATGCTGCCCAGACGGGCCACCATATAAAACGCCTTCAGCTCGGCACTCAGCACACCCGTCCCCCATCGTTTATTTGCGCAACAGGCGCAAACCGTTGAACACCACCAACAGGCTCACGCCCATGTCGGCGAACACCGCCATCCACATGGTGGCGATCCCGGCGAAGGTTACCCCAAGAAAGATCACCTTGATGATCAACGCGAGGGCAATGTTCTGTTTGAGGATGCTCGAGGTTTGCCGCGACAGTCGGATGAACGTCGGAATCTTGCGCAGATCATCGTCCATCAGGGCGACATCAGCAGTCTCGATGGCGGTATCGGTGCCGGCTGCAGCCATGGCGAAACCGATCTCGGCCCGCGCCAACGCTGGCGCATCGTTGATGCCATCGCCGACCATGCCGACGTGGTGACCTTGTGCATAAAGCGCTTCGATGGCTTGCAGTTTTTCAGCCGGCAGCAGATCGCCTCTGGCCACATCGATGCCCACTTGCTCGGCAATCGCCTGCGCAGTGTGGACGTTGTCGCCGGTCAGCATCAGGGTTTTGATGCCCAGTTCATGCAGCTGCCGAATCGCCTCGCGACTGGACTCCTTCACGGTGTCGGCCACGGCGAACAGCGCCAGCGGGCCAGACTTGTCGAGCAGCAGCACCACTGACTTGCCCTGTTTCTCCAGCGCAAACAGCTTTTCTTCCAGCGCAGGCGAACACAGGTTCAACTCTTCTACCAAGCGGTGGTTACCGAGGTGGTAGACCTGACCGTTGATCTCGCCCCGTACACCACGCCCGGCCAGAGCCTCGAAGTTATCCACAACGAGCGGCATGGATTGTTTATCCACAGCCGCGTTGGCGATGGCCAGCGACACCGGGTGATCCGAGCGACCGGCTAACACTGCGGCAATCGCCGGGGCGGTTTCCTCGGCGGTCGGATCGAGTGACAGGTAATCGGTCTGCACCGGTTTGCCATGTGTGATCGTGCCGGTCTTGTCCAAAGCCAGGTAATCGAGCTTGTAACCGCCCTCCAGATAGACGCCGCCCTTGACCAGAATGCCTTTGCGCGCCGCCGCGGCGAGGCCGCTGACAATGGTCACCGGGGTGGAAATCACCAGTGCACAAGGGCAGGCGACTACCAGCAACACCAGCGCCCGGTAGATCCAGTCAAACCACACGGCGCCCATGAACAACGGCGGGATGACCGCGACAGCCAAGGCCAGGATGAACACCGACGGGGTGTAGATTTTCGAGAACTGATCAACGAAGCGCTGGGTCGGTGCCCGCGCGCCTTGGGCCTGCTCCACCGCGTGGATGATCCGCGCCAGGGTCGAGTTATTGGCCGCAGCGGTCACGGTGTATTCCAATGAGCCCGACTGGTTGATGGTGCCGGCGAAGACTTTGTCACCGACGGTTTTCTCCACCGGCAGGCTTTCGCCGGTGATCGGCGCCTGATCGATGGTCGAACTGCCCGACACCACTTCGCCGTCCAGGCCGACCCGCTCGCCGGGACGCACTCGCACCCGCGCGCCCAGTTCGATGGTTTTGACGTCTTGCTCGACCCAATTCCCGTCGGCCTGCAGCACCGTGGCCTGCTCCGGCGCCATTTGCATCAGACCGCCAATGGCGTTGCGGGCCCGGTCCAGCGACTTGGCTTCGATCAACTCGGCAACCGTGAACAGGAACATCACCATCGCCGCTTCCGGCCATTGGCCGATCAGGATCGCACCCGTCACCGCGATGCTCATCAGTGCGTTGATGTTCAGGTTGAGGTTCTTGAGCGCGATCCAACCCTTTTTGTAAGTGGTCAGGCCGCCGCTGAGGATCGAGACCAGCGCGATGATTGCCACGACCCAGGTCGGCGCCGCATTGGTGAAGTGGATGACTTCAGCGGCAAGCGCAGCGACACCGGACAGCGCCAGGGGCCACCAGTGTTTTTTCTCGGGAACGGGGGCCGGCGTTTCGGTGCCTTGATCCATCGGCTCGGCGACCATGCCCAGCGACTTGATCGCCTCGATGATCGGCGCCGTGTTCGGCAAGTCGTGGGTGACGCCCAATACGCGGTTGATCAGGTTGAATTCCAGCTGCTGCACACCCGCAAGCTTGCCCAGTTTGTTCTGGATCAGCGTCTGCTCGGTCGGGCAGTCCATCGCGTCGATGCGAAAACTGCTCAGCCGCGCGCCGGCGGTCGGAGTTTCGCTCAGCAACACCCGCGACGGTGCTGCCACTTTGGCCGAACAGCAGGAATCCCCGTGGCCGCCATGCTCGTGCTTTTGCACTGGCTGCAGCTTGTGGCTGTGATCGTGATCGTGATCGTGATCGTGATCAGCCTCGGGTTTGTGGGTGTGAAGGGAATCGCTCATTGGTCGCGTCCATAAAGGTGCCTGTTGCCAAGTAAAGACCCTGTAGCCACTATAGGGTCAAGCAACCATTTGGAGATTGTCGCAATGAAGATCGGAGAACTGGCCAAACTGACCGATTGCGCTGTCGAAACCATCCGCTATTACGAGCGCGAAAACCTGCTGCCGGAGCCCGCCCGCAGCGATGGCAACTACCGCGTCTACACCCAGGCCCACGCCGAGCGCCTGACCTTTATCCGCAATTGCCGCACCCTCGACATGACGCTCGAGGAAATCCGCAGCCTGCTGGCCCTGCGCGACAGCCCGCAGGATCAGTGCGAAAACGTCAATGCGTTGATCGACGAACACATTCATCACGTGAAGGCGCGGATCGATGGGTTGTTGGCATTGCAGACGCAATTGCTCGACCTGCGCCAACGCTGTAGCGAAGGGCCGGATATTGATCAGTGCGGGATTTTGCAGCGGCTGGAGGTAAGTGGCGGGGTTGTGGCGACGGAGGTGGAGCATTCCCATGTGGGCCGCAGCCACGGCCATTAAGGCCACCGAAAATCAAATGTGGGAGCGGGCTTGCTCGCGACAGCGGTATGCCAGTCGACATCATCGTTGACTGACACGACGCATTCGCGAGCAAGCCCGCTCCCACACTTGGTCGGCGTTAAGGCTTAGACCGCCATCGGCGCGGTCATTGGGGCGTGGTGCTGATAACCCTCAAGCGAGAAATCGCCCGGTTCGATCAACTCCAGCCACTCCGGCTGATAAACACCGGTCTTGGCGAATTCCGGCACACGATCACTGATCACCAGTTTCGGCATCGGGAACGGCTCACGCTTGAGCTGTTCGTTGAGCATGTCCAGGTGGTTTTCGTAGACGTGGGCATCACCGATGAAATAGGTGAACCAGCGCGGCGTGTAACCGGTCAGGCGACCGATCAGGCTCAACAGCGCCGCGCCTTCGGTGAGGTTGAACGGCGTGCCAAGGCCCAGGTCGTTGGAGCGGATGTAGAGCGTCAGAGAAATCTCTTTGGTCTCCACATTCGGGTGGAACTGGTAGAGCAAGTGGCACGGCGGCAAAGCCATTTCGTCGAGCTGCGCAACGTTCCAGCCGTGGAACAGGATGCGCCGGCTGCCCGGGTCCTTGATGATGGTGTCGACGCACTGGCGGATCTGGTCGATGGCCTTGTACAGCACCACATAGGCCTGACCGTTTTCTTCGCCTTCAGCGATCTGCCGATAACCCTGGCTCAGCGTCTGCTCGATGGCGGCTTTATTGCTGACCGGGATCTGTTTGTACGCCGGCCATTTGCGCCATTGCACGCCGTAGATCTCGCCGAGGTCATCCTCGCCCTGACGGAACGGGTTGGCCAGCCACTGGGCGTTTTCGTTGGCGTTCTGATCCCAGACCTTGCAGCCCAGTGCACGGAATTCGGCGGCGTTGTTCACCCCACGCAGGAAACCACACATCTCGCCGATGGCCGACTTGAAGGCCATCTTGCGGGTGGTGATCGCCGGGAAACCTTCCTTCAGGTCATAGCGCAGCATCGCGCCGGGGAAGCTGATGGTGTTTACGCCAGTGCGGTTGGCCTGCTTGGTGCCGTTCTTGATGACGTGGGCGACCAGTTCGAGATATTGCTTCATGAGTTACCTGTGTCCTTGAACCCGGGGCCAACGCCCCGGGATCGAATTTATACTGCCGCCGCTGGGGCCGCCGGGGCGCGGTGATAGGCCAGCCAGATCAGGAACAGCCCGGCGACGATCATCGGAACGCAGAGCACCTGGCCCATGGTCAGCCAGTTCCAGGCCAGATAGCCCAGTTGCGCGTCCGGCACGCGGACGAATTCGACGATGAAACGGAAGATGCCGTAAAACAGCGCGAACATCCCGGACACGGCCATGGTTGGCCGCGGCTTGCGCGAGAACAGCCAGAGAATCAGGAACAGCGCCACACCTTCCAGTGCGAATTGATACAGCTGCGACGGGTGACGCGGCAACTGCGCCGGATCGCTGAACGGCGGGAAGATCATCGCCCACGGCACGTCGGTCGGCTTGCCCCACAACTCGGCATTGATGAAGTTGCCGATACGCCCGGCGCCCAGGCCAATCGGCACCATCGGCGCCACAAAGTCCATCAGCTGGAAGAAGGACTTGCCGTTCTTTCTCCCGAACCACAACGCCGCCAGCATCACGCCGATAAACCCGCCGTGGAACGACATGCCGCCCTTCCACACTTCAAAAATCAGCGTCGGGTTGGCGAGATAAGCGTGCAGATCGTAGAACAGCACATAACCGAGACGGCCGCCGACAATGACGCCCATCGACATCCAGAAGACCATGTCGGAAAGCTTTTCCTTGGTCCAGGTCGGGTCGAAGCGGTTAAGCCGGCGTGATGCCAGCAGCCACGCACCGCCAATGCCGATCAGGTACATCAAACCGTACCAGTGGATTTTCAGCGGACCGATGGCCAGGGCCACCGGGTCGATCTGCGGGTAAGGCAGCATTGCGACTCCTTGTTAGAGTTGAAACCTTCAAAATTCCCGGGCGACGCTGTCACGCCAGGATTAAGCCAGGATTGCGGAAAGGGTCAGAGCAGAAAATTCAGGCCCACGCAGAACAGCAAAGCGGCGAACAGTCTTTTCAGCAACTTCGGCGACAGCCTGTGGGCCAGTCGCGCGCCAATGCGGGCAAAGAACATGCTGGTCAGGGCAATCCCCAACAACGCCGGCAAATAAATGAAACCGAGACTATGGGCCGGCAGCAATGGATCGTGCCACCCCAGAATCATGAAACTTAACGCACTGGCCAGGGCAATTGGCAGCCCGCAGGCCGATGATGTCGCCACGGCCTGCTGCATCGGCACGCTGCGCCAGGTCAGGAACGGCACGGTCAGCGAGCCGCCGCCAATGCCGAAAATCGCCGAAGCCCAGCCAATCACACTGCCGGCCACGGTCAGACCCACTTTACCCGGCACCGTTCGGCTGGCCTTGGGTTTGACATCCAGCGCCAGTTGCGCGGCGATGACCAGCGCGAACACGCCGATGATCTTTTGCAGGTTCGGGCCGGAGATAGCTTCCGCCGTCAACGCGCCGAAACCGGCACCGATCAGAATACCGACGGTCAGCCAGACAAATATCGGCCAGCGCACAGCGCCGCGACGATGGTGTTCGCGCACCGCGTTGACCGACGTAAAGATAATCGTGGCCAGGGAGGTACCGACCGCCAGGTGGGTCAGGATCGATGGATCGAAGCCTTGCAGGGTAAAACTGAACACCAGCACCGGGACAATAATGATCCCGCCGCCAACCCCGAACAGCCCGGCCAGCACGCCTGCGCAGGCGCCCAGCGCCAGATAGAGCAGAAATTCCATGACCTTCCCTATGTGCTTCTCAAAAAAAGCTGCGGCATGGTAACGGATGCAGGGGCCAAGGCTCCACTGGATGGCGATGGATAGAAGCAAGATGTCTGCGTAAAGTGAGCAAAAAACACACAAGGACCACCTTATGTGCCTGATTGTTTTCGCCTGGCGGCCGGGTCACGCCCAACCGCTGATCGTCGCGGCCAACCGCGACGAATTCTATGCCCGGCCCAGCCAGCCGCTGGCGCAATGGCCGCACACGCCCCACGTCTATGCCGGGCGCGACCTGGAAGCTGGCGGTACTTGGCTCGGTATCGGCGCCAATGGACGCTTCGCGGCGCTGACCAATATTCGCGATCCGCATCAACCGCCCTCGCGCAAATCACGGGGTGAGCTGGTGGCGGGTTTTCTGTTGGGCGAGATGTCGATTGACGACTACTTAGACGATGTTGTCAGACGTTCACTCGAATACGCCGGGTTTAACCTGCTGATCGGCAACGCCAATGAGTTGTGGCACTTCAATGCCCGGGAGCCTGAGGCGGTGATGCTGCCACCGGGTGTCTATGGGTTGTCGAACGCCGGGCTGGATACGCCGTGGCCAAAACTGCTCAAGGCGCGAGCGGCACTGGAGACCGTGCTGGAAGATCCACAGCCCCAGGCTTTGCTGGCCTTGCTGAATGATCCGCAGACAGCGCCCTTTGCCGAGCTGCCAGATACCGGAGTGGGTTTGGCGACTGAGACATTGTTGTCGAGCGTGTTTATTGCCAGTCCGACTTATGGGACGCGAGCAAGTACGGCGTTGATTGTTCACGCGGACGGGACGCGGCATATGGTCGAAAGAAGTTTCGGGCCGTATGGCGGGCACTTGGGGGAAGTGGAGATCAGGGTTTAGTTCATTGTTGACTGGACTGGCCCCATCGCGAGCAAGCTCGCTCCCACCATTGGAATGCATTTCAATGGTGGGAGCGAGCTTGCTCGCGATGGGGCCATCAGCCGTTTAAAGGGTTTTGACCGAAGCCGGATTGATCATCCGTGCCAACCCGAGGTTCTTCAGCGCCAGTTGCAGCGAGCTGTGGATAACCTGCGGGTTGTCGATGGTCATCAGCTCGGCGAGCAATTCCTTGGCCTTGCTCAGGTTGATCTGACGCAGCATCCACTTCACTTTCGGCAAGTTGGTGGCGTTCATCGACAGGCTGTCGAAACCCATCGCCATCAACAGCACGGCAGCCGCCGGGTCACCGGCCATCTCACCGCAGATACTCACCGGCTTGCCTTCGGCGTGGGCATCGCGCACCACGTTCTGCAAGGCTTGAAGCACTGCCGGGTGCAGGTAATCGTAGAGGTCGGCCACTCGCGGGTTGTTGCGATCCACGGCCAGCAGATACTGGGTAAGGTCGTTCGAACCCACGGACAGGAAGTCCACTTGCCGCGCCAATTCCTTGGTCTGGTACACCGCCGCCGGAATCTCGATCATTACCCCAATCGGCGGCATCGGCACGTCGGTGCCTTCGTCGCGGACTTCGCCCCAGGCCCGGTGAATCAGGTGCAGGGCTTCTTCGAGTTCGTGAGTACCGGAGATCATCGGCAGCAGAATCCGCAGGTTGTTCAGGCCTTCGCTGGCCTTGAGCATGGCGCGGGTCTGGACCAGGAAGATTTCCGGGTGGTCGAGGGTGACGCGAATGCCGCGCCAGCCGAGGAACGGGTTGTCTTCCTTGATCGGGAAATACGACAGCGCCTTGTCACCGCCGATGTCCAGGCTGCGCATGGTTACCGGTTGCGGGTGGAACGCGGCGAGTTGCTCGCGGTAGATCGCCAACTGCTCCTTTTCGCTGGGGAACCTCTGGTTGATCATGAACGGCACTTCGGTGCGGTACAGACCGACGCCTTCAGCGCCGCGTTTCTGCGCCCGCGCCACGTCCGCCAGCAGGCCGGTGTTGACCCACAGCGGCATGCGGTGGCCATCGAGGGTCACGCACGGCAGGTCGCGCAGGGTGTCGAGACCGAGCGCCAGTTGTTTCTCTTCTTCCACCACCTCGGCGAATTGCTTGCGCAACACTTCGCTTGGGTTGGTATAGACCTCGCCGCGGGTGCCATCGACGATCAATTCGATGCCGTCGACCTTGGCGTACGGCAGGTCGACCAGACCCATCACCGTCGGTATGCCCATCGCCCGGGCGAGTATCGCGACGTGGGAGTTACCCGAGCCGAGGACCGAGACCAGACCGACCAGCGTGCCTTCCGGCACCTCGCCGAGCATTGCCGGCGTCAGCTCTTCGCTGACCAGAATGGTTTTTTCCGGGTAAACCAGATTCTGCTGACGCTCTTCCTGCAGATACGCCAGCAAACGCCGGCCAAGGTCCTTGACGTCCGAGGCGCGCTCACGCAGGTAGGCGTCGTCCATCAATTCGAAACGGTTGACGTGCTCAGTGACCACTTGGCGCAACGCACCCTGGGCCCACTGGCCAGTCCTGATCACGGTCGTGACTTCGTTGCCCAGTGCGGCATCGTCGAGCATCATCAAATAGACGTCGAACAAGGCCCGCTCTTCGGGACGCAGCTGCGAGGCCAATTTGGCCGACAACGCTCGCATGTCGGCGCGCACGCCTTCGATGGCGGTCTTGAACAACGCCAGTTCGGCGTCGATGTCGGAAATGGTCTTGTCCGGCACCACGTCCAGATCGGCCGGCGGCAGCATGACCACCGCGGTACCGACCGCCGCACCCGGCGAACCCGGTACGCCGATGAACTTGGCTTCCTGGATGCCTTTGCCCTGACGGCCCAGGCCACGGATCGAACCGGTGGCCTCGGCGTGGGCGATAACGCCGGCGAGCTGCGCGCTCATGGTCACGAGGAAGGCTTCTTCACCTTCATCGAACTGGCGGCGTTCCTTTTGCTGAATGACCAACACGCCGACGACGCGGCGGTGGTGAATGATCGGCGCCCCGAGGAAAGAGGCATAGCGCTCTTCACCCGTCTCGGCGAAGTAACGGTAGCGCGGGTGATCCGCGGCATTTTCGAGGTTCAGGGGTTCTTCACGCGTGCCGACCAGGCCGACCAGACCTTCGTTGGGTGCCATGCTGACTTTGCCGATCGAGCGCTTGTTCAAGCCCTCGGTAGCCATCAGCACGAAGCGGTTGGTCTCAGGGTCAAGCAGGTAGACCGAGCAGACCTGGCTGCCCATGGCCTCTTTGACGCGCAATACAATAATGCCCAACGCCGCCTTGAGATCCTTGGCGGAGTTAACTTCCTGGACGATCTTGCGCAGCGTATTGAGCATGGCTCGGGGTCGAACTCCGTCGTCAGTCGCGCGTTAAAAGGCGCGGGGCAAGCTCTTTGAGAGCGCGTCGATACACCTCGCGCTTGAATGTCACCACCTGGCCCAACGGATACCAATAGCTGACCCAGCGCCAGCCATCGAATTCCGGTTTACCGGTCAAATCCATCCGCACCCGCTGCTCGTTGGAGATCAGGCGCAGGAGAAACCATTTCTGTTTCTGGCCGATGCACAGCGGTTGGCTGTGCGTCCTGACCAGACGTTGCGGCAAACGATAGCGCAACCAGCCCCGGGTGCAGGCGAGAATTTCAACATCTTCGCGCTCAAGCCCCACTTCTTCGTTCAACTCGCGGTACAAGGCGTCTTCCGGCGTCTCCTGAGGGTTGATCCCCCCCTGTGGAAACTGCCAGGCATCTTGATTGATACGGCGAGCCCATAGCACCTGTCCGGCATCATTCGTGAGAATGATCCCGACATTGGGGCGGAAACCATCGGGGTCGATCACGGCAACAACCTCGCAAACGCATGTCGCCGCATTGTTCCACAAAGGTTGTGAAGGCAGCAACGAGCCGACCGAGCTTATGTGCACTCTTGTGAAAAGTCCGTATTCTGGGCACCTTTCTACAGACTTTTCAGCGAGTAACTGCAATGCGCCTGGCTTTATTCGACTTGGACAACACCCTCCTGGGCGGCGACAGCGACCACGCCTGGGGCGATTACCTGTGCGAGCGCGGCCTTCTAGACGCCGTGGCCTACAAGGCTCGCAATGACGAGTTCTACCAGGATTACCTGGCCGGCAAGCTGGACAACGACGCTTACCTGAACTTCTGCCTGGAGGTCCTCGGCCGCACCGAGATGGCCACCCTGGACCAATGGCACCTGGATTACATGCGCGATTGCATCGAACCGATCGTGCTGCCCAAAGCTATCGAGCTGCTGGGTAAACACCGTGAGGCCGGCGACAAACTGGTGATCATCACGGCCACCAACCGTTTTGTAACCGGGCCGATTGCCCAGCGACTCGGGGTCGAAACCTTGATCGCCACGGAATGCGAAATGATCGACGGCCGTTATACCGGGCGCAGCACCGACGTTCCGTGCTTTCGCGAAGGCAAGGTGACGCGACTCAATCGCTGGCTGGAAGAGACCGGGCATTCGCTGGAAGACAGCTACTTCTACAGCGACTCGATGAATGATTTGTCACTTCTGGAGGAAGTGGCGAATCCGGTTGCAGTCGATCCTGATCCTAATCTGCGTGCCGAAGCCGAGAAACGTGGCTGGCCGGTGATTTCGTTGCGCGACTAAAACTGCTATCGCGAGCAGGCTCACTCCTACAGGGGAACGCATTCCAATGTGGGAGCGAGCCTGCTCGAGATTGGGTCGATGCGGTTTAAAGCCTTAAACCGGCTTGGCACCCATCAACCCGGCAATAGCGATAAAGCAGACAAAGCTGAGCAGCGCGAGGGCGAAAGTGAACTTGCCATTACCGCCCTGCGCCTTGCGCAGCTTGTTAAGCCGCACCAGCATCCAGAACCATGCCAACGCCGCCACGGTGTAGAGCACGCTGGACGCCAGCAACCAGGTCTGCCCCAACGGCCAGCCCACCAGATGCACCATCCACCATCCCGTGACCGGCATGCTCAGCAATGCCAGCCCCATCAGCAGCCAGACAAGCCCTCGCGGCCGCTGCAATGTGCGCGCGGGCGCCGTCGGATCGCCATTACGCCGCGTGCGCCAGACCCAGATCCCCATGCCCAACGCACACAGCAGCAACACGACCGTCGACACGACGTGAGCCACTTTCAGGGCGGTTAACGTTTCCATTGTTCGATTTCCTTATGGGCTGCCCATCAGCGTAGCCGCTCAGCCGAGAAACAGCTGATAGGCCGGGTTGTCGCTTTCGTCCCAGTACGGGTAGCCAATTTCCTCAAGCGCTGCCGGCACCAGGTGACGCTCATCGTGCGGCACTTGCAGACCCGCGACCACACGGCCATCCGCCGCGCCATGGTTGCGGTAGTGGAACATCGAGATGTTCCAGCGCCCGCCCAGCTTGTTGAGGAAGTTGAACAGCGCGCCCGGACGCTCCGGGAATTCGAAGCGCAGAATCACTTCATCGACCACATGGGCCGCACGACCGCCCACCATATGGCGAATGTGCAGTTTGGCCAGTTCGTTGTCGGTCAGGTCCAGCACCGGGAAACCCTGCTCGCCGAGGCTGGCGATCAGCGCACTGCGCGGGTCGGTTTCCGGGTGCGTCTGCACGCCAACAAAGATGTGCGCTTCGCTGCCGGTGTTGTAGCGGTAGTTGAATTCGGTGATCTGGCGCTTGCCGATGGCTTCGCAGAACGCCTTGAAGCTGCCCGGCTTCTCGGGGATGGTCACGGCGATGATGGCTTCTCGCCCCTCGCCCAGCTCCGCTCGCTCGGCGACATGGCGCAAGCGGTCGAAGTTGACGTTGGCGCCCGAGTCGATGGCGACGAAGGTCTGCCCGGTGACACCATTGAGTTCGACGTACTTCTTGATCCCCGCCACGCCCAACGCGCCAGCAGGTTCGGTGATCGAGCGGGTATCGTCGTAGATATCCTTGATTGCCGCGCAAATTTCGTCAGTGCTGACGGTGATGACATCGTCGACATAGTCTTTGCATATTTCGAAGGTGTGCTGACCGATCTGGGCCACTGCAACACCATCGGCGAAGATACCCACGGTCGGCAAAATCACGCGCTCGCCGGCCGCCATGGCGGCTTGCAGGCAGTTGGAGTCGTCCGGCTCGACGCCGATGATCTTGATGTCCGGGCGCAGGTATTTCACATACGCCGCGATGCCGGCGATCAGCCCGCCGCCACCGACCGGAACGAAAATCGCATCGAGACGCCCCGGGTGCTGACGCAGAATTTCCATCGCCACCGTGCCCTGCCCGGCAATGGTGTGCGGATCGTCATACGGGTGGATGTAGACGTAGCCTTTTTCATCGACCAGTTTCAGCGAGTAAGCCAGGGCTTCGGGGAACGAATCCCCGTGCAGCACCACTTTGCCGCCACGGGAGCGCACGCCTTCGACTTTGATTTCCGGGGTGGTCTTGGGCATCACGATGGTGGCTTTCACGCCCAACACTTTCGCCGCCAGGGCCAGGCCTTGCGCGTGATTGCCCGCCGAGGCGGTGACCACGCCGCGTGCGCGCTCTTCATCGCTCAGCTGGGTGAGCTTGTTGTAGGCGCCGCGAATCTTGAACGAGAACACCGGCTGCAAGTCTTCGCGCTTGAGCCAGACACTGTTGCCCAGCCGCTCGGAGAGCTGACGGGCAGTCTGCAATGGGGTTTCTACGGCAACGTCATAAACGCGCGAGGTGAGGATCTTTTTGACGTACTGTTCGAGCATCGGAAAGCATCACTGAGCGGGTTGGGCAGGGCCAACGAGTCTAACCCGGCTTTTAGGCGGGCGACCACACGAATCCAGAGGTTTTAGCCGGGCAAGGGGCTATAATGCCGGCCTTTCCGTTCCCCTTGCCCGCTTCGGAGCCCGCATGACCCAGGATCAACTCAAACAGGCAGTGGCTCAGGCCGCCGTCGACTTCATCCTCCCGAAACTCGACGACAAGAGCATCGTCGGGGTCGGCACCGGCTCCACCGCCAACTGCTTCATCGATGCACTGGCCCAGCACAAGGGCGCGTTCGATGGCGCCGTCGCCAGTTCCGAAGCCACCGCCGCCCGCCTCAAGGGCCACGGCATTCCGGTGTATGAACTGAACACCGTCAGCGACCTGGAGTTCTACGTCGACGGTGCCGACGAAAGCGACGAGCATTTGCACCTGATCAAGGGCGGCGGCGCAGCCCTGACCCGCGAAAAGATTGTGGCCGCCGTGGCCAAGACCTTCATCTGCATCGCCGACGCCAGCAAACTGGTGCCGGTACTCGGCGCGTTCCCGCTGCCGGTCGAAGTGATCCCGATGGCCCGCAGTCACGTGGCCCGCGAACTGGTGAAGCTCGGCGGCGACCCGGTTTACCGTGAAGGCGTGCTGACCGACAACGGCAACATCATCCTCGACGTCTTCAACATGCAGATCACCAACCCGGTAGAGCTGGAAAAGCAGATCAACGCCATTGTTGGCGTGGTCACCAACGGCTTGTTCGCGGCACGTCCGGCGGATCTGCTGCTGCTGGGCACCAGCGAAGGCGTCAAAACCCTGCGCGCCAAGTAATCCCAACGCAAAAAAAACTTGTGGGAGCGGGCTTGCTCGCGAATGCGGTGGGTCAGTCGACATCTTTATTGACTGACACACCGCATTCGCGAGCAAGCCCGCTCCCACAGTGGTTTTGTGGTGCAGGTCAGGGCTGTGCTGGTTTTTTGAAGACGTAAAACAGGTTTGGCTCGCTCACCAGGTACAGGTTGCCGTCGTCATCCATGGCGATGCCTTCCGCTTGTGGCACTGACTTTTGCAGCCCCTGACGCCCCTTGCTCAGGGACAGGGTGCTGAGCGGTCGCCCATCGACATCCAGCTCCAGAATCAATCGAGACTCGTCGGATAGCGCCAGCAAATGGCCGCTGCGCTCGTCGTATTGCAGACTGGAAAGATCTCGCACGAACATTCCTGCATCACGCTTGGGGTTGTTGACCACGTGCACAGCGTAGGATTTCTCCGGGTTGTAATGCGGGAAGCCCTGCACCTCGTAGATCAGCATCGGGTCGCGCTCCTTGGCCACAAACAGGCGCTTGCCCACTGAATCGTAAGCCAGGCCTTCGAAGCCCTTGTTGCTGCCCATATGCACGCCGAGGGTCATCTGCTCGGCATCCGCGGCATCGAGAAACGCCGTGTCTTTCTCAAGGTGAATCTTGATCAGCCGTTGCTGGCTCTCGTCGGTGATCACGTAGGTGTCGGCGCTGATGAACTCCACCGCCTCCGGGTCGCCAAAACCAATCAACGCCACGCGTTTCATGATTTTGCCTTCAAGGGACAGCTCGACCAGCTCTGAATTTTTGTTGGTAACCGTGAACAGGCTTTTGCGCACCGGATCAAACGTCAGCGCGGAGACATTATCGTCCAGCCCGTCGATCACCCGTGCATCGATGTCCACTCGGAATTGATCCAGACCGATGGATTCGCTGCTCTGCGGCTGCCAAAGCGTATTCAGGTTGAACCACGCACGCTCGAACAGACGCATGTATTGGCCGACCGCAATCAGAGCGATCAGCGCAATCACTGACAGGATCAAAATGAGGAGTTTGGGACGCGCAAGTCGACGCATTCAGGCGAGCTCGAAAACAAAACGGGCGGATGAAATATCACGCCCGTATGAACTCAAGCTTAATGGCCAGTGGCTTGCGACCACAACAGCGGGTGTGTGGCGATTACTTCTTCTTTTCGAAGCGGTAGAACAGGTTCGGCTCACTCACCATGTACAGGTTACCCGCCTCGTCCATGGTCACGCCTTCGGCACGTGGAATGGTGTTCTTCAGGCCGTTGAAGCCACCCAGCAGGGCGATGAAACTGACTTGTTCGCCCTTTTTATCCAGTTCCATCAACAAGTGAGAGTCGGCGGACAGCACCAGCATGTGGCCGGTGCGCGGGTCGATGGCCAGGGCCGACAGGTTGCGCATGTCCAGCGCATGGCTGGCCAGCTTCAGCTTGTCACCGGTAAGGACTCGGCCGTCACCTTTCCAGGCAAACAATGCCGGCGGACGCTCTTCGCCCAGCAGCAGCTGCTGGTTTTGCGAATCCCAGGTGACACCTTCAAAGGCCTTGTTCTGGTCTTTCGAAGGCCCAAGATCGTACTTCGTAAAATTATCGATGTTCAATTCACGGGTGTCGGCATCGACCTTGACGATGGTGATCAAGTGCGAGCGCTCATCGACAATCGCCAGCAGGCCATTGCCCAGCACGGTGACGCCTTCCGGGTTGCTCCAGCCCACCAAGGGCATTTTGCGCAGCACGTCGCCTTGCAAGTTCAGCTCGACGAGGAACGGATTTTTGCCCATGACCGAAAACAGTGTCTTGGTCTGTGGGTCGTAGGCCAGGTCCGAGGCTTCGTCCTTTTCCATACCCGGCAGCAATTTGCCGTCGATCACCGCTCGGTAATCCGGTAGCCAGACACTGGCCTGACGCTCGGCCGGGCTCTTGAATTGCTCTTTAACCCAGAGTACGCCGCGATCATCCCAATGCATTGCAAAGGCGACGCCGTATGCGACGGCCGCCACCAGCAGCCAGATATACCAACGCAAGGCGAACCGTGAGCGACGGGAAGTTTTGAAAGTGGGCAGCGGTTGGGTGGCCATTCGGGGTCCGTTCCAGAAATTCAGGCTAAAGGTAATAGCACAAGTGGGCCGGCTGGGAGGCCCGGATCCGCGGAATTATCCAGAGACGACGTGAAAAAAACGGCAAATGGCGGATGACCCTTCCGCTGCCAGACCTGAGACCACAAGAAACAATGTGGGAGCGAGCCCGCTCCCACACAGGGTTTGCGGTGTTTCGGTTAGCGCACGCTGCTGGTGAAGCGGCTGGCGCCCGGCAATTCCAGCACGATGTCATCACCAACATTCAGCGGACCGACGCCCACCGGGGTGCCCGTCAGGATCACATCACCGGCCTGCAGCGAGAAGCAGCCGGCCATGTACTGGATCATCGGAACGATCGGATTGAGCATGTCTTTGCTGTTGCCATCCTGGCGCACTTCACCATTGATGGTCAGGCGGATGCCGATGTCGGTCAGGTCGGCAAAGGTGCTGCCGGCCACGAACGGCGCAATCACTGCCGCACCGTCGAAGGACTTGGCGATTTCCCATGGCAAGCCTTTGGATTTCAGCTCGGCCTGCTTGTCGCGCAGGGTCAGGTCCAGGGCCGGGGCAAAACCGGAAATCGCATCCAGCACTTCTTCACGGCTTGGCTTGGTCGACAGAGGCTTGCCGATCAACACGGCAATTTCCGCTTCGTAATGCACCGAACCGCGCTCGGTCGGAATGCTGAAACTGCCTTCCAGCGGCACCACGCAACTGCCCGGCTTGATGAACAGCAACGGCTCGGTAGGCACTGGGTTGTCCAGTTCCTTGGCGTGTTCGGCGTAGTTGCGGCCGATACAAACCACTTTCCCTAGCGGGAAATGAATACGCGTGCCGTCGACATACTGGTGCTGATAGCTCATTGACCGACTCCTGGTTCGTAGCGCTTAAGTTCGAAAGTCAAACAGCGAAAATCTTGCCCGGGTTCATGATGCCATTCGGGTCGAACACCGCCTTGACCGCTTTCATGTACTCGATCTCGACCGGCGAGCGGCTGTAGGTCAGGTAATCCCGCTTGGTCATGCCCACGCCGTGTTCGGCGGATATCGAACCGTTGTACTTCTCGACGGTTTCGAACACCCACTTGTTCACGGTGGCGCACTTGGCGAAGAACTCGTCCTTGCTCAGGTTATCCGGCTTGAGGATGTTCAAGTGCAGGTTGCCGTCGCCGATGTGACCGAACCAGACGATTTCGAAATCCGGATAGTGTTCACCGACGATCGCGTCGATTTCCTTCAGGAACGCCGGGACTTTCGATACGGTGACCGAAATGTCGTTCTTGTACGGCGTCCAATGGGAAATGGTTTCGGAGATGTATTCGCGCAGCTTCCACAGGTTCTGCAGTTGGGTTTCGCTCTGGCTCATCACGCCGTCCAGCACCCAGCCCTGCTCAACGCAGTGTTCGAAGGTTTCCAGGGCGTGGTTGGCCACTTCTTCGGTGGTCGCTTCGAATTCCAGCAGCGCGTAGAACGGGCAATCGGTTTCGAATGGCGCCGGCACATCACCGCGCGCCATGACCTTGGCCAGGGCTTTATCGGAGAAGAATTCGAAGGCGGTCAGGTCGAGCTTGCTCTGGAAGGCGTGCAGTACCGGCATGATCGAGTCGAAATCAGTGGTGCCAAGCACCATCGCGGTGAGATTTTTCGGGGCACGGTCCAGGCGCATGGTCGCTTCGACCACAAAACCGAGGGTGCCTTCAGCGCCGATGAACAGCTGACGCATGTCGTAGCCGGTGGCGTTCTTGATCAGGTCGCGGTTCAGTTCGAGCAGATCGCCCTTGCCGGTGACGACCTTCATGCCTGCCACCCAGTTGCGGGTCATGCCGTAGCGAATCACCTTGATCCCGCCGGCATTGGTGCCGATATTGCCGCCAATCTGGCTGGAACCCGCCGAAGCGAAGTCCACCGGGTAATACAGGCCTTTCTCTTCGGCGACGTTCTGCAAGTGTTCGGTGACCACGCCTGGCTGGCAGACCGCGGTGCGGTCGGTCATGTTCACTTCGAGAATCTGGTTCATGTAGTCGAAGGACACAACGACTTCGCCATTGGCGGCGACCGCCGCGGCGGAAAGCCCGGTGCGACCACCGGATGGCACCAGCGCCACCTTGTGTTCATTGGCCCAGCGCACAATGGCCTGGACCTGCTCGGTGGTCTTGGGGAACACAATGGCAGTCGGGGCCGGGGCGAAATGCTTGGTCCAATCCTTACCGTAAGCATTCAGGGAGTCGGCATCGGTCAGCACCTTGCCAGGCTCAACCAGGGTCTTCAGCTCTTCAATCAAGGCAGGATTGGTCATCGACAGAACTCTCGAACAATTCATGGTCATCCTGAGAACGCTTCACGTCGCAGGAATGAGTGTTTAGCGGGGTGCATATGCTAGCATACCGACCCCGCAGCATAGTGCCCAACGGCCTTCTGCGGCGACGGCATTCTTGCCGTCCGGGTCAGCGTCTGCTGGCTTCCTGCCATTTTTCTCCGGGATACAGGTTTACGCAGATGAGCAAGACTTCTCTCGATAAGAGCAAGATCAAGTTCCTTCTTCTCGAAGGCGTCCACCAATCGGCTGTCGACGTCCTCAAGGCGGCGGGCTACACCAGCATCGAGTACCTTACAGGTTCTCTGCCGGAAGCCCAGCTCAAGGAAAAGATCGCTGATGCGCACTTCATCGGCATTCGCTCCCGCACTCAACTGACCGAAGAAATCTTCGATCACGCGAAGAAACTGGTCGCTGTCGGCTGTTTCTGCATCGGCACCAACCAGGTCGACCTGAACGCTGCTCGCGAACGCGGTATCGCGGTGTTCAACGCGCCGTACTCCAACACTCGCTCCGTTGCCGAGCTGGTGCTGGCCGAAGCGATCCTGTTGCTGCGCGGCATCCCTGAGAAGAACGCTTCCTGCCACCGTGGCGGCTGGATCAAGAGCGCTGCCAACTCCTTCGAAATCCGCGGCAAGAAGCTGGGCATCGTCGGTTACGGTTCGATCGGTACTCAATTGTCGGTCCTGGCTGAAGGCCTGGGCATGCAGGTGTATTTCTACGACACCGTGACCAAGCTGCCACTGGGTAACGCCACCCAGGTCGGCAACCTGCACGAACTGCTGGGCATGTCCGACATCGTCACCCTGCACGTTCCGGAAACCGCTGCGACCCAGTGGATGATCGGCGAGAAGGAAATCCGCGCCATCAAGAAGGGCGGCATCCTGATCAACGCCGCGCGCGGCACCGTGGTCGAACTGGACGCCCTGGCGGACGCGATCAAGGACAAGCACCTGATCGGCGCGGCCATCGACGTGTTCCCGGTGGAGCCTCGCTCCAACGACGAAGAGTTCGAAAGCCCGCTGCGTGGCCTGGACAACGTGATCCTGACCCCGCACATCGGCGGCTCCACCGCTGAGGCGCAAGCCAACATCGGTCTGGAAGTGGCGGAAAAGCTGGTCAAGTACAGCGACAACGGTACCTCGGTATCGTCGGTAAACTTCCCGGAAGTGGCCCTGCCGGCTCACCCTGGCAAGCACCGTCTGCTGCACATCCACGAGAACATCCCGGGTGTGATGAGCGAGATCAACAAGGTCTTCGCCGAAAACGGTATCAACATCTCCGGTCAGTTCCTGCAGACCAACGAGAAAGTCGGCTACGTGGTAATCGACGTCGACGCCGAGTACTCGGAAATGGCGCAAGAGAAGCTGCAGCACATCAACGGCACCATCCGTTGCCGTGTGTTGTTCTGATAGCGACTTGAGCGACAAAAAAAGGGAGCCTTAGGGCTCCCTTTTTCATGTTCTTGTTCGGAACAATCGTAAATTTATCTAAACTAGGCAGAATCTAATCACCAGCATCAGAAAACTGGAAATTTCCCAAATAATAGATGTTATTTATCGCCCCCCGAAAGGTTAATAATGTTTAGTAACATCAATCAAAAGTATATTTTCCCTCGACCATGAATATAGGTTCTCTCCAATTAGCCCCCCTCACAATTCCGCCCCCACTAAATTCTACATAACCAGCATCACGCATATTTCTCACGAGGTTCAACAGCCCCATATTGTCTCCCACATGCGCCCATCCAGCCATATTGTAAAATCTGTCCAGTTGAGGAAGCGAGATACCTAACTCAGGCTTCGTGAAAAATAGAATCACCTCTTCGGGCTCTTCGTTGAGCACAATTTCTTTTATGACACCCATTATTTTACTCCGCCCAGTTGTTTGTACATTTTTTCCCGCTGCTTTTCATCCGCCTCTAAAGCATCAGGTGTGTAGAGCAATTCAGAAGCATCCTTGAGTTTGTAGTCTTCCAAAGTCGCCGCGTGGGTATTATTCCAAGTAGCACCTTCATCATTCGGCCTTACGCCATCCACCACACCTAATATTCTGAAACGCTCAAGCTCTCTCAACTCATGAGTATAGAAACGTTTGTCGGTAGCCGTGACTACTAATTTACCCTCAAGTATCCTTTCCAAGCGATCAACCATGATTGCATTGGCATCAGAAGGTTCGAAGCGGCCCGTATGCAATTTGACAAGATCAATACCCGCTTTCGTGACGCTAGTATTGGTCCAATCCAGAACCAGGATTGGGCCTCCAGCCTGGGCAGGATTAAACAATCGGCCGCTGTACTTCCCTCTAGTGGTAGCCCCTTCATAAGGGCTATTGAAAACAATGTAAATCGGCGCTAGGCCGCTGCTGATCGGAAAGCAGTAAATACAATCCCTGAAATCCGGTAACTCGGACGCAGGCAATGGTTCGGGCTGCACGAGTAGTGGCAACAGCTCAACGCCACTGTAACGCGGCACTTCCACGGGTCTGGCAGGTGAAGTTGTCGAACTGTTACCCCAGTGGATAATTGGAAAACTGAGGGTGATGGGCGGTGTGTCGGCGGAGGTGAAACTGTAGCTGTTCGTCTTCTGGTCGAACTCCAGCGCACGAACTGGTACCGCTGGCGAAACGCTTCCTCCCTTCGGTGTTGCAACGAGCGTGTATTGGCCAAGGTCACCATAAATCCGATAGGGAAGATCGATGGTTCCTTCGACAGCGGCGATTTCATTCAGGTTAGTCGGTGCACCTGGCAAGACTGCACTACCCGATAATTTGAGAACCGTTTGAGGATATCGCTCGCCGTTACCCAGAGCGGGTGAATAGAGCAAAGTGCCGATCCCGATCGCCGTCGCTCGACTGAGAAGTGCTTCTCCCAAACCGGTCAACAACAGAGTGCCTTTACGGATCGCTGCCTCGAAGGTCCAACCTTCCGCGTTTTGGAGAGTGGCGGCCCCCGCCACAGTTACCACCTGTGCGGATTGACTAAAGGTTAAATTGAAGCTGTAGGCAGTTTCACCTCTAGCCAAGGCAGAATGGATCGCAGCATCTATTGCTGGCGAAGCGTCCTCTAAAATTGAAACAGCTTCGGCAAGGATTCGTTTAACGTAGGCGGCTGTCAGCGATCTCAGAAAATTTTCGTAATAGCCTCGGCGTTCTTCCTCGTCTTCTGCCGTATCCAAACTAGCGGCGAATGCCTCGGCATTTTCCATACTGTCCAATGACAATAAATCTATGCCAGCAAATATATTCGCCTCATACCAGCTTCTATTCATCTTGATTTGTTGCAGAAGCTCGACAATAACCACTTTCTTTTTTAAAGTGCCCTCCAGATCATTAAATGGATGGGTGTCAACAGCTGAACTTAAGCGCTCCTCTATTTCACTTCGCACACTCGCCGTGCTATTCGAAAAAACGCTTCCTATCTGATCTTGCACCGAATGCCCTATGGCTACCAACTTTGAGTATGTGTCGCGCTCTCTATCGATAGTTTCAATACGGTAAGCCACAGCGACTTCAGGGAGAGTTCCGTCCCAGCTTAGAGCACTGTCTAAACCTGAAATATATTCTGGATATTTCTTGTGTTCGTTGAGCAGACCGCTCGACGATTTCAAAGGCGGAGGAAAAGCGATAGATTTTTGCATGCAGCATCCCTTGCAATAAATTGAATTCCCTTTGGTAAAAACACCTAAGTTATGCCGCAACAACGGCACCCTATCAACAGTAAAATTTTTACTGCATATTCCGTGATTAAAAATTACGTAAAATTCAATACAACTACTATCTATGGTAAAAAGTCTTACATCAAAAAATCCGATTTCCGGCAGAAATTCTTTGGTGGATTCTGCAGACCAACGAGAAAGTCGGCTACGTGGTAATCGACGTCGACGCCGAGTACTCGGAAATGGCACAAGAGAAGCTGCAGCACATCAACGGCACCATCCGTTGCCGTGTGTTGTTCTGATAGCGACTTGAGCGAAAAAAAAAGGAGCCCTTCGGGGCTCCTTTTTCATAGGCGCTACACTGTCACTTTACGTTGACGGTGATCTGCTTCGACACGATTGGCGGATCGAACGGCATGTGGCCGCTGTCGCCCAACTCCAGCTGCAAGGTGTGCTTGCCCGGGGCCAATTTGATTTCAGCCTGGGTCTGCGCCTTGCCGAAGTGCATGTGGTTGGCATCATTCGGAATCGGCGCGCCGGCGGCAGGCATTTTGTCGACATCGATCAGCAGATGGTGGTGACCGGTGTTCTTGGTCACATCACCGGCCGGAGCCAGCGAGACATCCTTGACACCGAATTTGACGGTGAAGTTTTCCGGGACAGTGGCGCCGTCTTCGGGAGATACGATGAACACTTCCGCACCTTTCGGCGCCGGAGTCGCAGCGCTGGCCAGCACCGACACACCCATCAACAGGCCAGCCAATGCTGCTCGTGACATAAACGTTTTCATTCTCTTCTCCAGTTTTTCCGTAAAATCGGCGTGGCCATGACAACTTCACGGCCATTTGTTGTCGAAGGCACTCGACAACCATAGCAAAGCGAGCCTGACTCAGAGCATCGCAATAAATGTATTCAAAGGAGTGACCATGCGCTTTTTGCCTGGCCTGATCTGCCTGCTACCCCTCTTGAGCCCTTTGGCTCATGCCGAACTGATTGACGATGTAAACGACCGTGGCGAACTGCGCATTGCCCTTGAGGCTAATACACCGCCGTTCAATTTCAAGGACGACGGCAAACTCACGGGCTTCGAAGTCGAACTGGGCCAACTACTGGCCAGCGAGCTCGATGTGCGAACCGACTTCGTCGTGACTGACTCCAGCGACCTGTTGTCCGGTGTTGAAACCGGCAAGTACGACATCGCCATCAACCACATAGAAATGACCCCGGATTTGAAGGATCGTTTCGACTTCACCGAACCTTACATTCGCACCCATGCGCAATTGATCGCGCAGAAAGACGACACACCGCGTTCAATTCTGCTGGTGCAGTCGCTGACGGAAGAAAAGCCCAAAGCCGCCCCGGCCGTGAGCCTGGCGATTCCGTTTCAGAAGGGTAACCCGGCGTTCCACGCCAGCCTGGAAAACGCCTTGCAGCGGATCAAGACGGATGGGCGACTGCAGAAGCTGGAGCAGAAATGGTTTGGAGCCGAGGCGGGCGAGGAGTCCAAACCATAAGACGCTGTAAATCTAATGTGGGAGCGGGCTTGCTCGCGAATGCGGTGTGTCAGTTGATAGAGATGTCGACTGACACACCGCATTCGCGAGCAAGCCCGCTCCCACAGGGGTTCTATGCAGGACGTCAGGTCAGGGCTGCCAGGGCATCCGCCGCTTCGGCCAGCTCCAGTTCACTGAACACTTGAACGCCATTGCGCTTGAGCAACGCTGCCGTCACCCCTTCGCCACTGACTTTCACGCCGCTGAACGTCCCGTCATACGTGAACAGATTCCCGCAGGACGGGCTGTTGGCCTTGAGCACCGCGATGCGGATGCCGTGCTTTTGCACCAGCTCCAGCGCCTGATAAGCCCCGGATAGAAACGCCGCACTGACATCCTCGCCCGCGGTCGTGATCACCGACGCATGGCCATCGAGCACTTCGGCGCCCTGCCCGCCGGGGATTTCCGCTGCCGCTCTGGGGGTCGGCAAGCCTCCCGCGACTTCCGGGCACAACGGCACGACGCGACCTTCGTCGAGCCACTGTTGAAGCTGATCAAACGGCCCGCTCGCCCCGCCGTCGTAACGTACGCGGTGGCCCAACAGGCAGCGGCTTACCAGAATTTTCTGCATGCTCAGAACGGCTCGTTACCACGGCGCCGGAACCAGCCCGTCAATGACAGGCGATCCCGGGTCGCGGGCAGGACTTCATGGGGCACCTCGCCCGACAGAAACACCACCAGGCATCCGCCGGTGGGCACCACATCGTGTTCGACGCCTCCCTCGAGGTACATGCGCAACTGGCCACCGTGCTCGGGCAACCAGGCGTCATTAAGGTAGATCACCGCTGACACCATGCGCCGATCGTCATCGCGGAAACGGTCGACATGCTTGAGGTAGAAGGCGCCGGGCGGGTACAGCGCGAAATGGCTTTCGAAGTCTTCCAGTCCCAGGAACAACCCGCGATTCATCGCCTCGCGCAGACTGTCCATCAAGCTCAGATAACGGTCGCAAGCCTCATTCTCACCGGGTTCAAGCCACTGAATATGGTCGCCGCGAATCCCCTCGCGAATCTCCGACGTCGGCCCGCGCCCGACGGCCGCCGGGGCCAATTCGCCTTCGGCTGCACGTTTATGGCACTCAGCCGCCAACACTCGGGTCAGATCCAGAGGCAGGAAGATATTCTGCTGCGACCAGCCGCGTTCGGCCAGGTCGTCGACGATACGTAACAGCAGCGGGTGATCAGAGGATATTTGCATGGCGCGCATAGTATTCCTGTGCCTGCAAATCCGACAGAGCCGCGCAGCGGAGGATTTGTCGGATTACTGATACGAATTCTCGACAAGTACGAAAGCCGCACGGAGAATAGTCGCCTGCTGACAGGAGTCCCTATGCGCCGTTTGCTTTTTTCACTGCTGATACTCTGTGTTTTGCCCGCATGGGCAGACGGCCACGACCAGTTGTACAAGGTCGCCGGTTGGCCAGATCAGCGCGCGCATTTCAACGACGCGCTCTCGGCGGCGCAGCAGCGCTACCAGAACAGCCTGCCACCGGCGGTGTTTCAGGCCCTGGTCAACAACAGCAATCAGCGTTTCGCTCCTCAGGCTGTGGATCAACGCGCCGAAGCACAATTGCGCAAAAGCCTCACCGATCCGAAACCCGCGCTGACCTTCTTTCAATCCCCCTTGGGCAAAAAAATCGTCGCCGCCGAACTGCTGGCGACGCGCCGCGATCAGCTGGCGAAAAATGCCAAGGGGTTACCCAAGATTCAAGCCAGTGACAGCCGCACACTGATCATCGGCCATCTGGCCCAGGCCCTGCCCGCCCGCGAGGCCGGTGCCGAGGTCAGCCTGGCGATCGCCGGCGTTGCGGCGGACAGCCTCAGCTCGATGATTCCCGGTTTGCTCGGCAATGGTCAGGCGCAAGGCATGCTCAATGGTCAGCGCCAGCGCTTGATGGACCAGATCGGCGCAGACCTGAACAACACGCTGCTGTATGTCTATCGCGATCTGTCGGATGAAGAACTGGAAGAGTTCGCCACGTTTGCCGAGTCCGCCGAGGGCAAGGCTTATTATCAGGCAGCGTTGGCGGCGATTCGGGCAGGGCTGGCGGTGGGACAGGAGACTTCGAGTCTTTCCCAGTAATCTTCGGTGCCTGATAGATCGCTATCGCGAGCAAGCCCGCTCCCACAGTTGACCGAGTTATCCAGACGTACTCGGTCTAATGTGGGAGCGAGCTTGCTCGCGATGAGGCCCTGACAGTCGCTAAATATTTCGCCCTTTGATCCGCTTGCTCAAAAACCCGAAATACTCCTCCCGCAACGCCAGCGTCTCATTCGCCAGATGATGCCGCGCCTGCGGCAGCATCAGCACCTGCGGCCGATCGAACTTGGCCTTCAACACCTCAAGGTTATGCTCCCAGTCCACCGTCATGTCCGATTGCCCCTGCACGATCAATGGACGTCGCGGACTGTTTGGTGCGGCTTCGATGCGTTTGATCCACCGCGCCAGTGCACCGACCCAGGCAGTCGGCAGTCGTAACGGCTGCAACGGATCGGCTTGCAGGAACGGCAAGAAGTCAGGGTCGTTGGAGTTCTCGCTGAAGCGTCGGGCGATCGCTTTGACGAAGGGTTTGAGCAGGTAATAGCTGAGCTGCGACCAGCCCCAGGCGCGCGGCCGAACCAGCGGCGAGAGCAAAATCAACTGCCCTTGGGCCGGGCTGCTTGCCCCCTGATTCAGCACATGATCGATCACGATCGCCCCGCCGGTACTTTGCCCGCACAAGTGCCACGGCTGCGGCAAATCGAGGGCCACGGCGTCGGTAAACAACCCTTGCAGGGTGTGCTGATACTCGGCGAAATCCTTGATGCTGGCTCGCTCGCCACTGGACAAACCATGGCCGGGCAAGTCGCAGGCAATCACCGCAAAGCCTTGATCCAGTGCCCACTCGATCACATGCCGATAGAGTCCGGTGTGATCGTAGAAGCCGTGGAACAGAAACAGCGTCGCCTTCGCTTGCTCGGGCCACCAGACCTGGCTGACCACTTGATAGCCATCGACCTCGAAACGCCCAAGCCCGCGACGCAGCGTTCGCCCGGCGAATTCCAGCCCGTAAAACCGCTGGTACGCCAGGGCTTCTGCCGAAAGCGGCTGCCACTCGGCCAATGGCCGCAAGCTGGCGCGCAGATGATCGGGGTCGAAAGTGGCAGGCATGTACGATTCCAGACGCTAAACAGACTTTATGGGCCTGCGATATTCATCTGTCGCGGCAAGCATGGCAAGCTAGCCGACCTTCGAGGATTGAAACCCATGCGTCCGGCCTATCGCACCACACTGCTTGCCAGCCTGCTCGCCCTCGTGTGTGCTGGCGTGTTGTGGGCTGCGTATGACTGGTTTCAGGGTCGCTACCTGCGCGCGTTCAGTTCACACACCGCCGTGTTTTCAGGCGATCCGCTGCGCCTGCCCGACGAGCTCGCCGGCCCCGGCCCCATCCGCCTGGTGCATTTTTGGGATCCTGCCTGCCCGTGCAATGTCGGCAACCAGCAACACCTGACCGAACTGGTTGAGCAGTATGCGTCGCGCGGCGTCGAGTTTTATTCGGTACAAAAGCCCGGCAGCCATGGTCAGTTGCCCAGCACCCTGAGCCGCCTGAAAACCATCAGCGTACTCCCGGGTTCCGAACAGATCCCCGCAAGCCCTGCGGTGGCGATCTGGGACCGCAGCGGCAAACTGGCGTATTTCGGCCCGTACAGCGAAGGCCTGACCTGCAATTCGAACAACAGCTTTATCGAACCCATTCTGCAAGCACTGAGCGAAGGTCGCACGGTAGGCGCGACCCATACGCTGGCCGTCGGCTGCTACTGCCCTTGGCAAGCGGATGTGAAGTAAGGCATTCCTGACTTTTCCAGGACCGCGATGCCCGGCACAGGAGGTCTGTGCTACATGTTGCAGCCCACGACGGCGGCAATCCCGAAGAACAAGGAGTCTCCATGAAACGCGTCCTGACCGTACTTGTATTGCTGATCGTCACGCTCGCCATCGGAGTTGGCGGGTACGTGTACATCAAGCAGCCGACGCGCCAGGGCCAAGTGGAACTTCAACGCCTGCAAGGTTCGGTGACGGTGCGCTACGACGAGCGCGGCGTGCCGCACATCCGTGCCGAAAACGAAACCGATCTTTACCGCACCCTCGGCTACGTGCAGGCCCAGGACCGGTTGTTCCAGATGGAAGCCATGCGCCGCCTCGCCCGGGGCGAACTGGCCGAAGTGCTCGGCCCGAAACTGCTGGACACCGACAAACTGTTCCGCAGCCTGCGCATTCGTGAACGCGCCGAAAGCTATGTGGCCGCCCTGGATCGTCAGTCACCGGCGTGGAAGGCGCTGGAAGCCTATCTGGATGGCATCAATCAATATCAGGACACTCACACGGCGCCCATCGAGTTCGACGTGCTGGGCATCCACAAGCGTCCTTTCACGGCGCAAGACAGCATCAGTGTTGCCGGCTACATGGCGTACAGCTTTGCCGCTGCGTTTCGCACCGAACCGTTGCTGACCTACGTGCGCGATCAACTGGGCGCCGAGTACCTGAACATTTTTGACCTCGACTGGCAGCCCAAAGGCGTGCTGGCCAAGACCCGCCCAGCTGCCGCCCCGGCGCTTGCCGCCAATGACTGGAAAGACCTGAACGCCCTCGCCCGCCTGAGTGAACAGGCATTGGCCGAGAACGGCTTGCCGCAATTCGAAGGCAGCAACGCCTGGGTGATTTCCGGCAATCGCAGCAAAAGCGGCAAACCGCTGCTGGCCGGGGATCCGCACATTCGCTTCTCGGTGCCGTCGGTGTGGTACGAAGCTCAATTGTCGGCGCCGGGCTTTGAGCTATACGGTCATCATCAGGCGCTGGTGCCGTTCGCTTTTCTCGGCCACAACCTGGATTTCGGCTGGAGCCTGACCATGTTCCAGAACGATGACCTCGACCTGATCGCCGAGAAGATCAACCCGGACAACCCGAACCAGGTCTGGTATCGCGGCAATTGGGTGGACATGGTCAACACCGAGCAACAGATCGCGGTGAAAGGCCAGGCACCGGTCACGCTGACACTGCGCCAGTCACCCCACGGCCCGATCATCAATGACGTGCTCGGCACTGCCGCTGGCAAGACACCGATCGCCATGTGGTGGGCGTTCCTTGAAACACCCAATCCGATCCTCGACGGCTTCTACCAGCTCAACCGCGCCGACACCCTGGCCAAGGCGCGCGCCGCAGCGGCCAAGGTTCAGGCGCCGGGGTTGAACATCGTCTATGCCAACGCCAAGGGCGATATTGGCTGGTGGGCCTCGGCGCTGCTGCCCAAACGTGCAGCCGGAGTGAAGCCCGGGTTCATTCTCGACGGCAGCACCAGTCAGGCTGACAAGGAAGGTTTCTACCCGTTCAGCGCCAACCCTCAGGAAGAGAATCCGGCGCGTGGCTATATCGTTTCGGCCAACTTCCAGCCTGTGTCGCCGACCGGCATGGAGATTCCCGGTTACTACAACCTCGCCGATCGCGGCCAGCAACTCAATCGCCAGCTCGGCGACAAGAACGTGAAGTGGGACAACGACGCCAACCAGAAACTGCAACTGGGCACCACCACCGCCTATGGCCCTCGCTTGTTGGCGCCGTTGTTGCCGGTACTGCGTGAAGTGGTGAGCGATCCGGCCGAACTCAAACTGGTCGAGCAACTGGCCCGGTGGCAAGGCGATTACCCGCTGGAGTCCACCAGCGCCACGCTGTTCAACCAGTTCCTGTTCAATCTGGCCGATGCGACGATGCACGACGAACTGGGCAACGATTTTTTCGAAACCCTGCTCTCGACCCGAGTGATTGATGCCGCGTTGCCGCGGCTGGCGGCCAACCCCGATTCACCGTGGTGGGACAACCGCAACACCCTCGGCAAGGAAACCCGTGCTGATACGGTCAAGGTCGCGTGGCAAGCGAGCATTGCCCATCTCAAGACCGTCCTGGGACCTGACTTCACGCAATGGCAATGGGGCAAGGCGCACACCCTGACCCATGGTCACCCGCTGGGGACGCAAAAGCCGCTGGAGCGGATTTTCAACGTCGGCCCGTTCGCGGCGCCCGGCACCCACGAAGTGCCGAACAACCTATCGGCCAAGATCGGACCGGCGCCATGGCCGGTGACGTACGGACCGTCAACACGGCGCCTGGTCGACTTTGCCGATCCGGCCCACAGCCTGACCATCAACCCGGTCGGCCAGAGCGGCGTACCGTTCGACAGCCACTATGAGGATCAGGCCGAGGCGTATGTCGAAGGGATTTACTACCAGGCGCATTTCAATGAAGAAGAAGTCACGGCCAATACGCGCAGTACGTTGAAGTTTTTGCCGGCGCGGGCGGCACCTTAGATTTTTGTTGACTGGGCTGACCCCATCGCGGGCAAGCCCGCTCCCACAGGGATTGCGTTGCAACTGTGGGAGCGGGCTTGCTCGCGATGAGGGACTCAAGAACAACGCAAATACCTGCTCAAACCATCGCCGCAAAGTTCTGCCTGAACTGCTGCGGCGTCACCCCAAGCCTGCGATTGAACACGCTGCGCATGTGCTGGGCGTCGCGAAATCCGCATTGGTACGCCACGGTTTTCAGCGGTGAGCGGGTGCTTTCAAGCAGCACCCGCGCCGCATCCACCCTCGCCCGCTCGACGAACTCCGCCGGGGTGACTTTCGCTTCCTTGGCGAACACCCTGGAAAAGTTGCGGGCGCTCATGTTGGCCGCGTTCGCCAGATCGGCGATGGTCAGGTCGCCAGTGAGGTTGGCCAGCACATAAAGCTGAACCAGCGCCACCGCCGAGGTCGGCTCGGCGTGCGGCGTGAGAAACGGGCTGAACTGCGATTGCCCACCCGAACGCTGGGTAAACACCACCAGGCGCTTGGCCACGCTCAAGGCCACTTCCGGTCCGTAGTCTTGAGCCAGCAGATACAACGACAAATCGATCCCGGCCGTGACCCCGGCCGATGTGTACAGCTCGCCGTCCTGCACGTACAGCCGATCGGCGTCCACCTGCGTCGACGGGCATAACGCGGCCAATGCTGGCGCATCATTCCAATGCGTGGTGACGGTTCGCCCCTCAAGCAACCCGGCGCGGGCAAGCAAGAACGCACCGTTGCAGATCGAACCAAAGCGCCGCGCAGCCCCACACGCATCGCGCAACCAGACATCGAACGCCACGCCGAAATTCGTGAACGGTAACTGCGGGCCGCCGGCCACCAGCAGCAAGTCATAAGCCTGCAGCGCTTCGCTGAAATGTCGATGGGCATTGAGCGACAGACCGTTGGAACACGGCATCACTCCGTGCTCGACACCGATCACCTCCAACCGGTAATGGTCTTGCGGCTCAAGGAAGCGATTGGCCTCGCTAAACACATCCATGGGACCGGTGACGTCCAGCGACTGGACGCCCGCGAACACCACGATGGCAACCGTTTTACTCATGGCAGGAAACGTCCTCAAGGGTGGATGCCGCAATGACGGCAAACACAAAACCTGTGGGAGCGAGCCTGCTCGCGAAGAGGCCGCGTCAGTCGAAAGAGATGTCGACTGATACAGCGCTTTCGCGAGCAAGCTCGCTCCCACAGGGACCGCAATTACTTTCCAACCCTAGCCAATCCGTGCGCAACAAGCGAGGTTGGCGCGATATGCATGCTCATTGGCCGGGATCGCAGCCATGGATCGATTGTCCGGTCCGGGGGCCCGGAACAGACTTGTTCCATCAGCGCCGCCACGGCGTTCCCCACGAGGAAAGCACCTATGAGCAGCACCATCGCCGGTATCCAAATCCCCGACAGCGCCTTAGCCAGGGCCACCACTGAATACATTCGCGACGCAGAGCCTGACCTGCTTTACCACCATTCACGCCGGGTGTTTCTGTTCGGCGCCTTGAGCGGCGAGCGCAAGCAATTGGCCTACGATCCGGAGTTGTTGTACGTCGGCGCGATGTTCCATGACCTGGGCCTGGTGGAAGGCCATCGCACTGACGACGAGCGTTTCGAAGTCGACAGCGCCAACGCCGCCAAGGCATTTCTCAAGCCGTATGGTTTGTCCGACGACGATATCGAGCAGGTGTGGCTGTCGATCGCGCTGCACACGACACCGGGCGTGCCGCAGCACTTGCGGCCTAACGTTGCGCTGGTGACTGCCGGCGTCGAGATGGATGTGTTGGGCATCGACTACGCGGCGTTCCCCACTGCACAGCGTGAGGCGGTGGTGCATGCGCATCCACGGGGAGAGGGTTTCAAGGAATGCATCCTGTGTGCGTTCGCCAACGGCTTCAAGCACAAACCGGACACCACGTTCGGCACCGTGAATGCCGACGTGCTGGTGGACAGCGAGCCGGGGTTCAAGCCGATGAACTTCGTCGAGATCATCCGCAAATCGCCTTGGGTTTCCTAAAACAAATGTGGGAGCGAGCTTGCTCGCGATGAGGCCATGTCAGTCGACAAAGATGTTGACTGATAGACCGCTATCGCGAGCAGGCTCGCTCCCACATTGGATCGGGTTGGCCACGTAATTGTGGCCAACCTTTATGCCGCTTCTGGTGCCGGGGCGCGGCGCACGTCCGGTTGTTTCCAGGAGTCGGCAGCGCCTTCTTCGATCGCTTGCTGGATTGCACGCTTGCGACTTTCTTCGGCACGGCGGCTGAAGAACCAGACCAGGAACGTCATCATCGAAACCGCCAGCAGAATCAGGCTGGCCACGGCGTTGATCTCGGGTTTCACGCCCAGGCGCACCGCCGAGAACACTTCCATCGGCAAGGTCGTCGAGCCAGGGCCCGACACGAAGCTGGCCAACACCAGGTCATCCAGCGACAGGGCAAAAGACATCATGCCGCCGGCGCCCAGGGATGGCGCGATCATCGGGATGGTGATCAGGAAGAACACCTTCCACGGCCGCGCACCGAGGTCCATGGCCGCTTCTTCGATGGACAGGTCCAGCTCACGCAAGCGCGCCGATACCACCACCGCGACATACGCCGCACAGAAGGTGGTGTGGGCGATCCAGATGGTGACGATGCCGCGTTCCTGCGGCCAACCGATCATCTGCGCCATGGCCACAAACAACAGCAACAGCGACAGACCGGTGATCACTTCGGGCATCACCAATGGCGCTGTCACCAGTCCACCGAACAGCGTGCGACCCTTGAAGCGAGTGATTCGCGTCAGGACAAACGCCGCCAAGGTACCCAGCACCACCGCTGCTACCGCCGTGTAGCAGGCGATTTCCAGCGAGCGCACCACCGAGCCCATCAGCTGGGTGTTGTCCATCAAGCCGACGTACCACTTGATCGACCAGCCGCCCCATACCGTTACCAGTTTGGAGGCGTTGAACGAGTAGATCACCAGGATCAGCATCGGTGCGTAGATGAACAGCAGACCCAACACCAGCATCAAGCTTGAGAAACGAAAGCGCTTCATTCTTTGCCCTCCATTTCTTTGGCCTGACTACGGTTGAACAGGATGATCGGCACAATCAGGATCGCCAGCATTACCACCGCCAGGGCAGACGCCACCGGCCAGTCACGGTTGTTGAAGAACTCTTGCCAGAGCACTTTACCGATCATCAGGGTTTCCGGACCGCCCAGCAGTTCCGGGATCACGAACTCACCCACGACCGGAATGAACACCAGCATGCAACCGGCGACGATGCCGTTCTTGGACAGCGGAATGGTGATTTTCCAGAAGCTGTTGAACGTACTCGAACCCAGGTCCGACGCGGCTTCCAGCAAGCTGGCATCGTGTTTCACCAGGTTGGCGTAGAGCGGCAGGATCATGAATGGCAGGTACGAATAAACGACGCCGATGTACACCGCAAGGTTGGTGTTGAGGATCTGCAGCGGCTCGTTGATCCAGCCCATGCTCATCAGGAAACCATTGAGCAGACCGTTGTTGCTGAGGATGCCCATCCACGCATAGACGCGGATCAGGATCGCGGTCCAGGTCGGCATCATGATCAGCAGCACCAGCACCGTTTGCAGCTCTTTACGGGCACTGGCGATGGCGTAGGCCATCGGGTAGCCGATCAGCAAACAGAGGACGGTGCTGATCAGCGCCATCTTCAACGAGCCAAGGTAAGCGGCGATGTACAACTCGTCGCCGGCCAGCATCGCGTAGTTGCTCAGGTTGAGCAGCAACTGCAGCTTCTGTTCGGCATAGCTGTAGATTTCGGTATACGGCGGAATGGCCACGTCGGCTTCGGCGAAGCTGATCTTCAGAACGATGAAGAACGGCAACATGAAGAACATGAACAGCCACAGGAATGGAACCCCGATGACCATCTGACGGCCACCGGGAATTATTCGATTGAAACGGCGTTTCAATTTGCGCATGTTCATGAGCGAAGTACCACCCCGCTATCGTCTTCCCAATACACGTACACCTGGTCACCCCAGGTTGGGCGCTGGCCACGGCGCTCGGCGTTGGCGACGAAAGACTGGACGATCTTGCCGCTCGGCAGTTCGACGTAGAACACCGAGTGGCCACCGAGGTAGGCGATGTCATGCACCTTGCCGCTGGACCAGTTGTATTCGCAAGTCGGCATGGTCGGCGTCACCAGCAGTTTTTCCGGACGGATCGCGTAGGTCACGGATTTGTCCTGCACCGAGGTGCTGATGCCGTGGCCGACGTAGATCTGGCGATCCAGGTCCTTGCAAGTGATGGTCGCGTGGCCTTCGGCGTCGTCAATCACTTCACCGTCGAAGATGTTGACGTTGCCGATGAATTCACAGACCAGGCGGCTGGTCGGGGTTTCGTAGATGTCGATCGGGCTGCCGATCTGCGCGATCCAGCCCAGGTGCATGATCGCGATGCGCTCGGCCATGGTCATGGCCTCTTCCTGGTCGTGGGTCACCATGACGCAGGTTACGCCGACGCGCTCGATGATCTCGACCAGTTCGAGCTGCATTTGCGAACGCAGCTTCTTGTCCAGTGCACCCATCGGTTCGTCGAGCAGCAACAGCTTCGGACGCTTGGCCAGGGAGCGCGCCAGGGCGACACGCTGACGCTGGCCACCGGAAAGCTGGTGCGGCTTGCGCTTGGCGTATTGCGTCATCTGAACCAGCTTGAGCATGTCCGCGACACGGGCATCGACTTCAGCGGCGGGGATTTTGTCCTGCTTGAGGCCGAAGGCGATGTTCTGCGCCACGGTCATGTGCGGGAACAACGCATAGGACTGAAACATCATGTTGATCGGCCGCTCGTAGGGCGGCATGTCGGTGATGTCTACGCCATCGAGGAAAATACGCCCCTCCGTAGGCCGTTCGAAGCCTGCGAGCATGCGCAGCAACGTGGATTTGCCCGATCCCGAACCGCCGAGCAGGGCGAAAATCTCGCCTTTCTTGATTTCCAGGGACACATCGTCCACGGCAATCGTCTCGTCGAACTTCTTCGTGACCCGGTCGATTTTGACCAACACCTGTTTAGGTGTCTGGTCGCCCTCGAGGGCTTTCTTATAGGCGCCGGAGGCAACTGCCATTTACGAAACTCCCAACAAATTTGCAGTTCGCTCAAGGTGAGCCAACCTTGGATAATTTGAGCCTTGCAGCTATTTACCCGACTTGACCTTGGTCCAGCTGCGGGTCATCAAACGTTGAATGTTTGGTGGTAACTCGACTGACACGTAGGTCTTGTCGAGGATTGCTTGCGGTGGATAAACCGACTCGTCAGTGCGGATGGACTGTTCCATCAATTTGTCCGAGCCGGGGTTGGGGTTCGCATAGCCAACAGAATCACTGACCTGTGCGATCACCTCGGGTTTCAACAAGTAGTTGATGAAGGCGTGGGCTTCCTTGACGTTGGCCGCATCCTTGGGGATCGCCAGCATGTCGAACCAGAGCGCGCCGCCCTCTTTGGGAATGGAGTAGGCGATGTTCATGCCTTTGCCGGCCTCAGTCGCCCGGGCCTTGGCCTGAAACATGTCACCCGAGAAGCCGATCGCGATGCAGATATCGCCATTGGCCAGGTCCGCGATGTACTTGGACGAGTGGAAGTACGTCACGTAAGGCCGCACCGCCAGCAACTTGGCTTCGGCCTTTTTGTAGTCTTCGGGGTTGGTGCTGTTGGCGTTGAGGCCCATGTAGTTGAGGACCGTGGGCATCATTTCATCGGCCGAGTCGAGGAACGCCACGCCACAGCTTTGCAGTTTCTTGATGTTTTCCGGTTCGAACACCGCGCTCCAGGAGTCGATCTTGTCGACGCCCAATACCGCCTTGATCTTGTCGACGTTGTAACCGATGCCGTTGGTGCCCCACAGATATGGCACGGCGTACTGGTTACCCGGGTCGTTTTGCTCCAGTCGCTTGAGCAGCACCGGGTCGAGATTGGCATAGTTGCTCAGCTTCGACTTGTCGAGCTTCTGGAACGCGCCAGCCTTGATCTGCTTGCCAAGGAAGTGATTGGACGGCACGACCACGTCGTAACCAGTGCGCCCGGCCAGCAACTTGCCTTCCAGGGTTTCGTTAGAGTCGAAAACGTCATAAACCGGCTTGATGCCGGATTCTTTCTGGAAGTCGGCCAGGGTCGTCGAACCGATGTAGTCCGACCAATTATAAATATGCACGGTACTTGCGGCCTGGACGCTGACAGCCAGTGTCAGTCCGGCGCCGACCAGCACGGCATTGCGCAACAAAGAAAAAACAGGCAAGTGGAGGTCCTCTAAAATTAGTTGGGCCCAAGTTGCCCCGCGTTACATGACAGTCATGGCTGCCCAGCAACAAAACCGGCGCGCAACTTACCCTCGAAAAACCGTTCCAGCAAAACTTTCTGTCATTTAATTACACCTGCTGCCGTCACCGCGCAGGCGAAGACAGCAGGTTATTGCCTCAAACCGGCTTATTTACCCGATTTGATCTTGGTCCAGCTGCGCGTCAGGATCCGCTGGGTCGCGGCCGGCAAGTCGGCAATCGCGTACAGCTTGGCCTGCACGTCCGCCGGCGGGTAGATGCCCGGGTCGCTGGTGATGTCTTTATTGACCAGTGCGGTGGCGGCGGCGTTACCGTTCGGGAAGCGCACGGCGTTGGTGATCGCAGCCATGACTTCCGGCTTCTGCAGGTAGGTCATGAACTTGTAGGCGCCTTCGACGTTTTCGGCATCTTTAGGGATGGCGACCATGTCGTAGAAGCTGCCTGCACCTTCTTTCGGAATGTTGTAGCTGACTTTCACCTTGTCACCGGCTTCAGCGGCACGGGATTTGGCCTGATAGACGTCACCCGAATAACCGACTGCGACGCAAATGTTGCCGTTGGCCAGGTCGGAGATGTACTTGGAGGAGTGGAAGTAAGCGATCGAAGGACGGACTTTCAGCAGCAGCGCTTCAGCCTTGTCGATGTCTTCTTTCTTCTGGGTGTCGGTTGGCAGGCCCAGGTAGTGCAGCGCCGCCGGGATCATCTCGGTTGGCGAATCCAGCAGGCTGATACCGCAAGACTTCAGTTTGGCGGCGTTTTCAGGCTTGAAGATCAGGTCCCAGGAGTTGGTTGGAGCATCGGCACCCAATGCAGCCTTGACCTTCTCGGCGTTGAAGCCGATACCGATCGAACCCCACATGTAAGGGAAGGCGTGTTCGTTGCCCGGGTCGCTCACCGATACCGCTTTGAGCAGGTCAGGGTTCAGGTTCTTCCAGTTAGGCAGTTTGGACTTGTCCAGCTTCTGGTAAACGCCGGCCTTGATCTGCTTGGCCAGGAAGTTGTTCGACGGTACGACGATGTCGTAACCGGACTTGCCTGCCAGCAACTTGGCTTCCAGAGTTTCGTTGCTGTCAAAAACGTCGTACACCACCTTGATCCCGGACTCTTTTTCAAAGTTCGCGATGGTGTCCGGTGCAATATAGTCGGACCAGTTGTACACGTGCAGGACCTTGTCGTCCGCCTGCACCGCGCCCGCCATCATGCCCATCAGGGACATGGCGAGGAGAGTCTTGCCAGCAAACTTTTTGCCTAATGCCTTCATTCGTAATGCTCCAAATTTTTCTTTTTTGAACCACTTTGTTCAGCGGCCGAACCCGGACAACTGGAACCGCGACTAGTCTGGCAAGATCCGAGGCGGTCTTTCAAGGAAAGCCCGCCCTTCAAGACTGCTCTGAGCGAAAGTTTCATGTGTTCCGCTCAGAGCCTAGCACTTAGCCCTGCAACGCACTCAGGGTCAGGTCC
This sequence comes from Pseudomonas sp. DR48, assembly GCF_019823085.1. Taxonomy (NCBI): domain Bacteria; kingdom Pseudomonadati; phylum Pseudomonadota; class Gammaproteobacteria; order Pseudomonadales; family Pseudomonadaceae; genus Pseudomonas; species Pseudomonas sp. DR48. The sequence goes on from NZ_CP081946.1 coordinate 1,573,637, forward strand.
AGACACTTGCGTGCCTTGGTCACCAACTCATCGATTTCTGCCGGTGTAATCACCAGCGGCGGAGCAATGATCATGGTGTCGCCCACCGCGCGCATGATCAGGCCGTTGTCGAAGCAGAACTGACGGCAAATCATGCCGACACCCTTGCCTTCGTAACGCTTGCGCGTGGCTTTGTCCTGAACCAGCTCGATGGCCCCCAACAAGCCCACTCCACGCACTTCTCCCACCAACGGGTGATCGTTCAGTTCCCGTAGACGCTTTTGCAAATAGGGTGCCGTTTCAGCATGAACGCGCTCGATAATTTTTTCTTCGCGCAGAATGCGGATGTTTTCCAGTGCGACCGCAGCGGCCACCGGGTGCCCCGAATAAGTGAAACCGTGGTTGAAATCGCCGCCTTCATTGAGCACCGCGACCACTTCGTCACGCACGATCAGGCCACCCATTGGGATGTAGCCGGACGTCAGGCCTTTGGCGATGGTCATCATGTCGGGCTTGAGGTCGTAGAAATCGGTACCGAACCACTCACCGGTGCGGCCAAAACCACAGATCACTTCGTCAGCCACGAACAGAATGTCGTACTTGGCGAGGATTTCCTTGATGCGCGGCCAGTAGGTGTCAGGCGGAATGATCACGCCGCCGGCACCCTGGATCGGCTCGGCAATAAAGGCACCGACGTTGTCGACGCCGATCTCGAGAATTTTTTCTTCCAACTGGTTGGCTGCCCACACACCGAACTCTTCCGGTGTCATGTCGCCGCCTTCAGCGAACCAGTAAGGCTGGGCGATATGGACGATGCCCGGGATCGGCAAGTCGCCTTGTTCGTGCATGTAGGTCATGCCACCCAGGCTCGCGCCGGCCACGGTGGAACCGTGATAACCGTTCTTGCGGCTGATGATGACTTTCTTCTTCGGCTGGCCCTTGATCGCCCAGTAGTGACGAACCATACGCAGCATGGTGTCGTTGCCTTCGGAGCCGGAACCGGTGAAGAACACGTGGTTCATGCCTTCCGGCGCGATGTCGGCGATGGCCTTGGCCAGTTCCAGCACAGGCGGGTGAGCGGTCTGGAAAAACAGGTTGTAGTAAGGCAGCTCGCGCATCTGTTTGCTGGCAGCGTCCGCCAGTTCATCGCGACCGTAGCCGATAGCGACACACCACAGGCCAGCCATGCCGTCGAGGATCTTGTTGCCTTCGCTGTCCCAGAGGTAAACCCCTTTGGCATTGGTGATGATGCGCGGGCCTTTCTCTTTCAACTGTTTAAAGTCGCTGAACGGGGCCAGGTGGTGATCGTTGCTCAGGGCCTGCCATTCACGGGTTTGCGGATTGTTGCTGGTCATACGAATCTCCTTAAAAAATCAGGTGAAAGCGCCGTCGACAGCACGGCGCCCGGCGTATCAGACGGCGAATAGCAGGAATTCCCGCTCCCAGGAGCTGATCACGCGCTTGAAGTTTTCATGCTCGGCCCGCTTGACCGCGACGTAGCCAGTGATGAATTTCTTGCCCAGGTATTTCTCGACGGTCGCGCTGTTTTCCATGCGTTCCAGCGCGTCTTCGATGGTCAGTGGCAGGCGCAGGTTGCGGCGTTCATAGCCACGACCTACCACCGGCGCACTCGGCTCCAGGCCTTCGACCATGCCGATGTAACCGCATAGCAGGCTCGCGGCAATCGCCAGGTACGGGTTGGCATCGGCGCCCGGCAGGCGGTTTTCCACCCGACGGTTTTGCGGCCCGGCATCCGGAACCCGCAGGCCCACGGTACGGTTCTCTTCGCCCCATTCCACGTTCACTGGCGCCGAAGTGTCCGGCAGGAAGCGGCGGAACGAATTGACGTTTGGTGCGAACAGCGGCAACAGCTCGGGGATGAGTTTCTGCAGGCCACCGATGTGGTGCAGGAACAGTTGGCTCATGGTCCCGTCTTCATTGGAGAAAACGTTCTTGCCGGTCTCGATATCGATGATGCTCTGGTGCAAGTGCATGGCGCTGCCCGGCTCGCCGGTCATGGGCTTGGCCATGAAGGTGGCGGCAACGTCGTGCTTGAGCGCGGCTTCACGCATCGTGCGCTTGAACACCAGGATCTGGTCGGCCAGGGACAGGGCGTCGCCGTGACGGAAGTTGATTTCCATCTGCGCCGTGCCGTCCTCGTGGATCAGCGTATCGAGGTCCAGCTCCTGCAATTCGCACCAGTCGTAGACGTCTTCGAACAGCGGATCAAATTCGTTCGCCGCTTCAATGGAGAACGATTGACGACCGGTTTCCGGGCGACCGGAACGGCCAATCGGCGGTTGCAGCGGGTAGTCCGGATCGTCACTGCGCTTGGTCAGGTAGAACTCCATTTCCGGCGCCACGATTGGCTGCCAGCCTCTATCGGCATAGAGCTTGAGCACCTTTTTGAGCACGTTGCGCGGCGACAGCTCGATCGGGTTGCCTTGCTTGTCATAGGTGTCGTGGATCACCTGGGCGGTCGGCTCGATGGCCCACGGCACCATGAACACGGCGTTGGCATCCGGGCGGCAGATCATGTCGATGTCGGCCGGATCGAGCAGTTCGTAATAGATGTCGTCTTCGACGTAGTCGCCGGTCACGGTCTGCAACAGAACGCTCTCGGGCAGACGCATGCCTTTTTCGGCGATGAACTTGTTGGTCGGCGAAATCTTGCCCCGGGTGATCCCGGTCAGATCGGCGATCATGCATTCGACTTCTGTGATCTTGTGGTCTTTCAACCAATCGGTGAGCTGGTCGAGGTTGTGACTCATAAATGCCTCTAGGCTTTGAGTTTCCTGACTCTCGCAAGTCAGGCGATGTTTGACGCATGGGCGTCGCGTTGAATCGGGTGTCTACGACAAGCTATCGTGTTTTTTTTCGGACCGCTCGGCAAATGCCAGGCGTGCAGAATCACGAGCGGTGCCCTGCGCAATCGCCGAGCCGCTATTGTGAATCGGTTCTATATTGAATGAAGTAACCGTAATGGGGGTGTCATCGCGCCTGTCCAGAATATCGGACGGGGATACGTCATCGATCAGCATCGGGAGGATTGCCGGAAAGCCCGGGGCCGCTGAGGCCACGGCATGGGCGCAAGTGTCGCCACTGATGTGATAAGCATGCAGACCGATCTGCCTAGAGCAGATGGCGACGCCGATTAACGGCAGGCGAGACATGAAACACCCCGGTATTATTGCTGTTATGGGTTTGATTCGAGCTTAGCCTTGTTCATTTTTTTACACAACACCCCCGTAAAAAATACAACACGGCCCGCTCAAGCCTGCGGCCGCCAAAGCACTGAACAGCATAAAAACGCCCCAAACTGCCTCAAAAAAGCCCTACGAGCGCTTTTTTGGGGCAAAAAAGGCCTCGCTTGACTTCGGCATGCCGTTCGGGTTGACTGGAATCCGAAGAGATCAATGATTGATATTTTTAACAACAAAGGTGTTGCATCATGTCGGTACCCCCGCGTGCCGTTCAGCTTAACGAAGCGAACGCGTTCCTTAAGGAACATCCTGAGGTTCTGTACGTTGACCTTCTGATTGCGGATATGAATGGTGTGGTGCGCGGCAAGCGCATAGAACGCACCAGCCTCCACAAGGTTTACGAGAAAGGCATCAACCTGCCGGCCTCTCTATTTGCTCTGGATATCAATGGCTCGACGGTCGAAAGCACCGGTCTGGGTCTGGACATCGGCGATGCTGACCGAATCTGCTATCCAATCCCTGACACCCTCTGCAATGAGCCTTGGCAGAAGCGCCCTACCGCGCAGCTGTTAATGACCATGCACGAACTCGAAGGTCAGCCATTCTTTGCCGACCCGCGAGAAGTGCTGGCCAATGTCGTGCGCAAGTTCGACGAGATGGGCCTGACCATCTGCGCTGCGTTCGAACTGGAGTTCTACCTGATCGACCAGGAGAACGTGAACGGTCGCCCGCAACCACCACGCTCGCCAGTGTCCGGCAAACGCCCGCACTCGACACAGGTCTACCTGATCGACGACCTCGACGAATACGTCGACTGCCTCCAGGACATTCTGGAAGGTGCGAAAGAGCAAGGCATCCCGGCCGACGCCATCGTCAAGGAAAGTGCCCCGGCGCAGTTCGAAGTGAACCTGCACCACGTGGCTGACCCGATCAAGGCCTGCGACTACGCGGTCCTGCTCAAGCGCCTGATCAAGAACATCGCCTACGACCATGAAATGGACACCACGTTCATGGCCAAGCCTTACCCGGGCCAAGCGGGCAACGGTCTGCATGTCCACATCTCGATTCTTGATAAAGACGGCAAAAACATTTTTGCCAGCGAGGATCCCGAGCAGAACGCCGCACTGCGTCACGCGATCGGCGGTGTGCTCGAGACCCTACCCGCACAGATGGCTTTCCTCTGCCCGAACGTCAACTCCTACCGTCGTTTCGGCGCACAGTTCTACGTGCCGAACTCGCCGTGCTGGGGCCTGGACAACCGCACCGTGGCGATCCGCGTGCCGACCGGTTCCTCCGATGCCGTGCGCATCGAGCACCGTGTGGCCGGCGCCGACGCCAACCCGTACCTGCTGATGGCTTCGGTCCTGGCAGGCGTGCACCACGGCCTGACCAACAAGATCGAGCCGGGCGCGCCCGTGGAAGGCAACTCCTACGAGCAGAACGAGCAAAGCCTGCCGAACAACCTGCGCGATGCGTTGCGTGAGCTGGACGACAGCGAAGTCATGGCCAAGTACATCGATCCGAAATACATCGATATCTTCGTGGCCTGCAAGGAAAGTGAGCTGGAGGAGTTCGAACACTCCATCTCCGACCTTGAGTACAACTGGTACCTGCATACCGTGTAAGCGGTTGCAGTAAAAACAACGCCGCAAGCCTTACAGCTTGCGGCGTTTTTTTTGCCGCCTGCGGCGGATCGCTAGCAGGCTAGCTCCCACAGTTGATCTCCAGTGAACATAAATTCTGTATACACCGCAAATCCCTGTGGGAGCTAGCCTGCTAGCGATGGCGTCCTGGCAGACAACACGGATGCCTGCTCGTACAATGCCCGCTGCCCCGCAGGAGGACTTCAATGACCCGCCCCGCCACCATTCGCAAACCCCGCGCACGCAGTCAGGCCCGGATCGACTCGATACTCGATGCCGCCCGCACGCTGCTGGCAGCCGAAGGCGTGGCGAGTCTGTCGATCTACAGCGTCGCCGAACGCGCGCAGATCCCGCCCTCCTCCGTCTACCACTTCTTCGCTAGCGTCCCGGCTCTGCTCGAAGCACTGACCGCCGACGTCCACGCCGCGTTTCGCGCCTGCCTGCAAGCGCCCATCGATCACAGCGCGCTCAAAGGCTGGCGCGACCTGTCGCGTCTCGTGGAACAACGCATGCTCGACATCTACGATCAGGACGCCGCCGCCCGCCAACTCATTCTCGCCCAGCACGGGCTGACTGAAGTCACCCAGGCCGACCGTCAGCACGACATCGAGCTGGGCGACCTGATGCACAAGCTGTTCGATCACCACTTCGAATTGCCGAAGCTGCCGACCGAGGTTGACGTGTTTGCACTGGCGATGGAATTGGGTGATCGGGTGTATGCGCGCTCGGTGCAGCAGCACGGGCAGATCACGCCGCGCATGGCGGAAGAAGGGATGCGAGTGTTCGACGCCTATCTGGGGCTGTATCTACCGCCGTATCTGCTCAAGCGCACCTTCCCCTCGTAATGATCGTTCCCTCGCTCCGCGTGGGAATGCAGCCCGGGACGCTCTGCGTCCCAAAAACCGAACGCGGAGCGTCCGAAGAGGCATTCCCACGCAGAGCGTGGGAACGATCTGGTCGCCAACCTCACTGACTGACTTACAACTTGGCGATCGACACCTCGGTGGATTTCACGAAGGCGATCACTTCGCTGCCGACCACCAGTTCCAGCTCTTTGACCGAGCGGGTAGTAATCACCGAAGTGACGATGCCGGAAGCGGTCTGCACGTCGATTTCCGACAGCACGTCACCCAGCACGATTTCCTTGATCGAGCCTTTGAACTGGTTACGAACGTTGATGGCTTTGATAGTCATGCGATTTCTCCTCGAGTCGAAATGAGCTGCAAGCTCCAAGCGACAAGCTGCAAGTAAAAGCGCTTTGCTTCCTCTTGCCGCTTGAAGCTTGCAACTTGCCGCTGCTTCTATTGCGCCCATCGCAGTTGCGTAGGCAAGGGTGAAACAGGTTCAGGTTCCGGCGGCTGTCCGGGTAGCGACAGCACGCGATTGAGTACTTCGGTTTCCAGCGCCGCCAGCCGATGAGAGCCGCGCACACGAGGGCGCGGCAGCTCAACGTGCAGGTCGAGGCCGACTTCGCCCTCTTCGATCAGGATCACCCGATCGGCAATCGCTACCGCTTCACTGACGTCATGGGTCACCAGCAACACGGTGAAGCCGTGCTTCTGCCAGAGCCGTTCGATCAGTTGCTGCATTTCAATTCGGGTCAGCGCATCCAGTGCGCCTAGTGGCTCGTCGAGCAACAGCAAGCGCGGTTGATGGATCAGCGCGCGGGCCAGGGCCACGCGTTGCTTCTGGCCACCGGACAGGGCCGCCGGCCACTCGTTGGCGCGGTCCGCCAGGCCGACCGACTCCAACGCTTCCAGCGCTTGTGGCCGCCAGTTGCCCTTGAGCCCGAGACCGACGTTGTCGATGACTTTTTTCCATGGCAGCAGGCGTGCTTCCTGGAACATCAATCGGGTGTCTTCCCGCGCATCGCTCAGCGGCGCGGAACCGGCCAGCAGTTCGCCGCCGGTGGGTTTGTCCAGACCGGCGAGCAAGCGCAACAAGGTGCTTTTGCCGCAACCGCTGCGACCGACCACGGCGACAAACTGACCCGCCGGGATGTGCAGATCGATCTCGCGCAGCACTTGCCGCGAACCAAACGTCTTCTGCAGTTTGCGCACCACCAGCGGAATACCGCGCAGCAGGCGTGGAGGTTGTTGAGCCGTCATGCCGCACCTCCCTTGGCAACCTGATAAGCCGGATGCCAGCGTAGCCAGACGCGCTCAAGGCCGCGGGCCGCGAGGTCGGCGAGTTTGCCGAGCACCGCGTACAAAAGAATCGCCAGCACCACCACATCAGTCTGCAAGAACTCCCGCGCATTCATCGCCAGGTAGCCGATGCCAGAGCTGGCGGAGATGGTTTCTGCCACGATCAGCGTCAGCCACATGAAGCCAAGGGCGAAGCGCACGCCGACCAGAATCGACGGCAGCGCACCCGGCAAAATCACCTGACGGAACAGGCTGAAACCGGACAAGCCATAACTGCGCGACATTTCCACCAACGCCGGATCAACGTTGCGGATGCCGTGATAGGTGTTCAGGTAAATCGGAAACAACGTACCCAGCGCCACCAGAAAAATCTTTGCTGACTCGTCGATGCCGAACCACAGGATCACCAGCGGTATCAACGCCAGGTGCGGCACGTTGCGGATCATCTGCACCGAACTGTCGAGCAGGCGTTCGCCCCATTTCGACAGGCCGGTGATAAAACCCAGCGCCAGGCCGATGCTGCCACCGATGGTGAAACCCAGCGCCGCGCGCCAGCCGCTGATTGCCAGGTGCGTCCAGATTTCGCCGCTGCGCACCAGGCTCACGCCGGCTTCGATGACCGCGATGGGTGCCGGCAGAATCCGTGTCGACAACCAGCCCGCCGACACCGACAACTGCCACACCGCCAGCAGCAACACCGGCAACGCCCAGGGCGCGAGGTTATGAATGATTTTCTTCATGGTGCGCCTCAGCTCTGGGACGCGGCTTTGGGAAGAATGTCGTTGGCGACCATCTCGCCGAACGGGCTGACGTAACCGGCGCTTTTCGGCAGCTCTGGGCGTTCGATGTCCAAATGCGGGAACAGCAATTCGGCGACGCGATAGGACTCTTCCAGGTGTGGATAACCGGAGAAGATGAAGGTGTCGATGCCCAGGTCTGCGTATTCCTTCACGCGAGCGGCCACGGTCGGACCATCGCCCACCAGCGCCGTACCCGCCCCGCCACGTACCAGGCCGACACCGGCCCACAGGTTGGGGCTGACTTCCAGGTTGTCGCGGCTACCGCCATGCAGCGCGGCCATGCGTTGCTGGCCGACCGAGTCGAAGCGCGCCAGAGAAGCCTGGGCGCGAGCGATGGTGTCGTCGTCCAGATGCGAGATCAGACGATCCGCCGCTTGCCACGCCTCGGCGTTGGTTTCGCGCACGATCACATGCAGACGAATGCCGAAGCGCACGGTGCGCCCCAGTTTCGCGGCTTTGGCGCGCACTTGTTCGATCTTCTCGGCAACGGCGGCTGGCGGTTCGCCCCACGTCAGGACCATTTCCACCTGCTCTGCCGCCAAGTCTTGCGCCGCTTCCGACGAGCCGCCGAAATACAGTGGCGGACGCGGTTGCTGAATCGGCGGATAGAGCAACTTGGCGCCCTTCACGCTGATGTGCTGACCGTCGTAATCAACGGTTTCGCCTTCCAGCACACGGCGCCAGATGCGGGTGAATTCCACCGAGGCCTGATAGCGTTCTTCGTGAGTCAGAAACAAACCGTCGCCGGCCAATTCTTCCGGATCACCGCCGGTAACCAGGTTGAACAGCGCACGGCCTCCCGACAAACGATCCAGGGTCGCAGCCTGACGCGCGGCCACCGTCGGGGAAATGATCCCGGGGCGCAGTGCGACAAGAAACTTCAAACGCTGGGTCACCGGGATCAACGACGCGGCCACCAGCCACGAGTCTTCGCACGAGCGACCGGTGGGAATCAGCACCCCGCCGAAGCCCAGGCGATCCGCCGCTTGCGCGACCTGTTGCAGGTAACCGTGGTCGACGGCGCGAGCGCCTTCGGCGGTGCCAAGGTAATGGCCGTCGCCGTGGGTAGGCAGGAACCAGAAGATATTAAGGCTCATGGAGTGGTCTCCTTAGGGAATCGAGTGACTGGGCTTTTGGTTGCCGGGCTTTTGGTTACTGAGCTTTGGCAACGGCTGCCGGGGGCGTCCAGATCACGTCTTTGATGCTCAGCGGCTTCGGAATCAGCTTGAGCTGGTAGAAGCTGTCGGCGATTTTCTGTTGGGCGGCGACCACTTCAGGCGTGAGGAACAGCGCGCCGTAGCCCTGGCGTTTCACCGAGGTCAGGGTGATGTCCGCTGGCAGGCCGAGCAGAGGCGAAACCTGTTGGGTCACGTCTTCAGGATTGGCCTTGGACCACTCGCCGACCGCGCGCACTTCTTCCACGAGGGTCTTGATCACCTCAGGGTTTTTCTGTGCGTAAGGCTTGGTTGCCAGGTAGAACTGGTGGTTGTCGACGATGCCCTGGCCATCGCGCAGGGTGCGCGCTTGCAGTTGTTTTTCGGCGGCCGCCTGGTACGGATCCCAGATCACCCAGGCGTCGACGCTGCCGCGTTCGAACGCGGCACGGGCATCGGCCGGCGGCAGGAAAACGGTCTGGATGTCGGTGTATTTGAGGCCGGCGTCTTCAAGCGCACGAACCAACAGGTAGTGAACGTTGGAGCCTTTGTTCAGGACGACTTTCTTGCCCTTGAGGTCCTGCACCGATTTGATCGGCGAGTCCTTTGGCACCAGGATCGCTTCGCTGTGGGGTGCGGGTGGTTCGTAGGCGACGTAGAGCAGATCGGCGCCTGCCGCTTGAGCGAATACCGGTGGGGTTTCGCCAGTCACACCGAAGTCGATGGAGCCGACGTTCAGGCCTTCGAGCAATTGCGGGCCACCGGGAAATTCAGTCCATTGCACGTCCACGCCTTGAGCGGCGAGGCGCTTTTCGAGGGTGCCTTTGGCTTTGAGCAGCACCAGCGTGCCGTATTTCTGATAGCCGATTCGCAACGTCTCGGCTTGAGCTTGAGTGATGGCGCCGAAGGACACAGCCGCAATAAACAGAGCGACCAGACCACGACGCAAAATGACAGTGCGCATAGCGCTCTCCTTTTTGCAGTAGGGTTTTGGCTGCACCTGCTAAGCCGTTAGCGGCTGAGTAAGGTGATTTTTTGTTCGAAAAGTGCCTGCACTCGCTCGGCGACTTTTCAAACTAAAAAATTAAAAAGCGTCAAATGCTCCAGCGAGCACTCAACAAACGTTCATTCAACAGGTTCGGATCGAGCGGCTTGGGCCGTCGGGCCATGGCGCTGAAAAACAGCTCCAGCGATTCATTCAGTCGTTGTTCCAGCTCTGGCGCCAACTGCGCCTGGGCGCTGCCTTCGCCATACGCGATCTGGCTGTCTACGGCGAAAATCCCGTGGAGCATTTCCTGTGCTTTCAGCGCCGACAGCACCGGTTTGAGCGCGTAATCAACCGCCAGCATGTGGGCGATGCTGCCGCCGGTGGCCATCGGCAAGACCACCTTGTGCGCCAGGGCGCGTTCGGGCAGCAGGTCCAGCACGGTTTTCAGAGCGCCGGAGAACGATGCCTTGTAAACCGGCGTGGCGATCAGCAGGCCATCCGCGTTTTCGATCTGTTGCAGCAGGTCGATCACCTTCGGGCTGTCGAAGCGTGCGTGCAGCAAGTCTTCGGCCGGGAAGTCCCGTACCTGATAACTCACCACTTCCACACCTTGCTCCTGCAACCAGCGTTGGGAGCGCTCCAGTAGCACCCCGGAACGGGAGCGTTGGCTCGGACTGCCACCGAGTGAGACGACCAGCATTCAGACGATTCCTTGAAGGGTGGTGGCGATTCGCAGTTTGCGATCTCGCTTGGATGGAAGTGACCTTAACAGGTGATTGTTATATCCATAAATCATATTTATTCATTTGGTTATTCGTTGTAGATCTATGCAGACAGACTTTTTCCAGGCAAAAAAAAGGCCGTAAAAAACGGCCCGAAATTCCCTGCTTTATGGTGATCGTTCCCACGCTCCGCGTGGGAATGCAGCCCGTGACGCTCCGCGTCACTGGACGCGGAGCGTCCCTTGAGGCATTCCCACGCAGAGCGTGGGAACGATAGTTAGCTGAGTTATCGATTGGGTTGTGGCGTCAGGCGCAGGTACGGCTTCACCGCGCGATACCCCTTGGGAAAGCGTTTGTTGATTTCGTCTTCATCCTTGAGCGACGGCACGATCACCACTTCATCACCGTCCTGCCAGTTGGCCGGTGTGGCCACCTTGTAGTTGTCGGTGAGTTGCAGCGAGTCGATCACCCGCAGGATCTCGTGAAAGTTGCGCCCGGTGCTTGCCGGGTAGGTAATCGTCAGCCGAACCTTTTTGTTCGGGTCGATCACGAACAGCGAGCGCACGGTCAGGGTGTCGTTGGCATTCGGATGAATCAGGTCGTAGAGGTCCGAGACCTTGCGATCGGCATCGGCAAGGATCGGGAAATTGACCAGCGTGTTCTGGGTTTCGTTGATGTCCTCGATCCACTTGTGGTGCGAATCCACGGGGTCCACGGACAGGGCAATGGCTTTGACGCCGCGATTGGCAAACTCATCCTTGAGCTTTGCAGTGAAACCCAATTCGGTGGTGCACACCGGAGTGAAGTCCGCCGGATGGGAAAACAGCACGCCCCAGCTATCGCCCAGCCATTCGTGAAAACGGAGGGTGCCGGCGCTGGAATCCTGTTCGAAGTCGGGGGCAATGTCGCCCAGTCTGAGGCTCATGGTGCTGCTCCTGGTGAGTGCTTGTTGAGCTCAACTGTGCCTAAGTTTTTTATGGATTAAAAAGAATAAATATCAATTTATTTAGATCATAAATGAATATTAAAGATCTGTTCACTGGACCTTGGTGAACATCGAGACGACTATCGTTCACAAGGTTCGAGAAGGCCTTGAGTTGCTGCAAAGAGGGAAAATTCAAGGCGGGATTACGGGGGTGAGCTCGCCTTGAAACGTAAAAGCCCCGCCCGGCGAGATGCCGGGCGGGGCTTTTTTTTACCTCGATTATCCACTGTGGGAGCGAGCCTGCTCGCGAAGGCGCCGTGTCAGTCACAAATTTTGCTGAATGACATACCGTTTTCGCGAGCAGGCTCGCTCCCACACGCTATTACAACAGCGGGATCGAGTAGCTGACGATCAGACGGTTTTCGTCCTGGTCGCGCTGGCCTGGAACATCGTTACGCCACATGGCGTTTTTCCACGTCAGGCCCAGGTTTTTCAGTGGACCAGCCTGGACGACGTACGCCAGGGTCAGGTCGCGTTCCCACTCGGAACGGCCGGAGCCGGCCACAGCGGTGCTGGTGCTGCTGATGGTGTCGATGTTGTCACCACGCAGGTAGACAATGCCGGCAGTCGCGCCTGGCAGGCCAACCTTGGCGAAGTCATACGAGTAGCGAGCTTGCCAGGTACGTTCACCGGCGCGGGCGAACTTGGCGATCTGCGAGTCGGTAATGATGTAAGCCGACGAGCCGTCGCCCTGGTTCAGCCAAGGAAAGTCGCTGCTACCGTTGCTGACCTGGTAACCGCCACCGAAGGTGTGACCGGCAACGGAGTACAGGAACAGGCCGCTGTACAGGTTGTTGTCGACCTTGCCCTTACCGGCACGGAAGCTTTGATAGTTACCGCTGCTGAAGTAAGCCGAGTCGTGACCGTTGGCACCGTCATCGGAGCTGTTGAAGTAACGCAAGTCAGACTTCAACACGCCCGGGCCGATGGCCCAGTTGTGAACCAGACCCAGGAAGTGCTGCTTGTAGAAGTCTTCCAGGTTGCCGTAGTAGTACTGGGCCGTCAGGTCTTTGGTGAGTTTATAGTCGCCACCGCCGTAGATGAACTTGTTGCTGTGACGGCCAGAAGAGGTAGGAGAGTTCGCACCGGCAATCGACAACTCTTCGTTGTTGCTGGAGTTACGACCCTTGACGTGCTCGATCTGACCGCCGACCAGTGTCAGGTCCTTGATCTCGTTCGAGGTGATCTGGCCACCCTGAAAGGTTTGCGGCAGCAGACGACCATCGTTGGTCACGATTACCGGCAGTTTTGGCTGCAGGGTGCCCAGCTTCAGTTCGGTCTGGGAGATCTTGGCTTTGGCAGTCAGGCCCAGGCTGGAGAAGTTATCAACCGCTTCACCGTTGGACTTGCTTGGGAAAACCGTGCCGCCGTAAGAGGTGGCAGTGGCGCCGTTGGTGCCGCCGCCCGAATCCAGACGTACGCCCAGCAGGCCGATGGCATCGATACCGAAGCCGACGGTGCCTTGGGTGTAACCGGAGATGAAGCGCAGGTCGAAACCCTGGCCCCATTCTTCGTTCTTGCTCTGGACACCGGCAGCCTTGTTGGCCGCAGTGCCGGCAGCGCTGTCACGGTTATCGGTGTTGATGTAGAAGTTGCGCAGCCCCAAAGTAGCCTTGCTGTCTTCGATGAAACCGGCGGCGCTCGCCTGCTGCGCCAAAACCCCTACGGCCACAGCCAGGGCCAAGGTGGACTTGTTCATTGTTTCGCTCCTATCGTTTCTAATTTTTAGGTCCTGGGTCGAATGCCCCGGATCCTGAAGTGCGCGTTTAGCGCCAGATCGCACGTCCACCGGACTGCGTGTATCTAGTGTCGTGGTCTGTCCCACGTGATTCGGGCCGGCATGTTAAACCTAAAAATATCTATTTAATTATTTTTCATGCCATTCAGGAATATAGATAGGCGCCGTGACACAGGCTATCGGCCCGACTGCCGCCCACTTTAGGCGTTTACGCTAAAAGCCAAAAAGAATATAAAATTACTAAGTGATATCTATTTGGAATATGCCAGGACAAAAAAAAGCCTCGCCCGAAGGCGAGGCTCTTTTTTTGGATGGTACTTACAGGAAGCTGTAGGTGTAGTTGAAGATCAAGCGAGTCTGGTCTTGATCCAGGGTGCTGGTGTTGCCACGGTAGGTACCGTGACGCAGCGTTGTACCAAACCCTTTCAGCAAGCCTGTTTGAATCACGTAGTCGATACGCGCGTCGGTCTCGTGCTCACTCAGGTCTTTACCGATACCGTTGGTAGCCTTGATGTCCTGGCCATTCAGGTAAGCGATCGAAGCTTTCAGACCTGGCACGCCCAGTGAGGCGAAGTCATAGGAGTACTGACCGAACGTGGTGTTTTCACCGGCACGGATAAAGCTGCCAACCGTGGCATCGGTAAACGAGTAGAAGCTGGCGCCGCCGGCACCTTCTTGACGACCCTTGTCATCAACAAGACTGCCCTGGTTCAGGAAAACGAAGCCGCCGTCATCGTTGACACGTTGGTGCCCGAGCAGGAACGCGTTACCGCCCAGGGTGTACGTGAACATGGCGCTCCAGGTCTTGTTATCAACCTCGCCTGGGGTCTTGGCAAAACCGTTGTTGTTGTTGAAGCGGTAGCCGACGTCGCCGTTCTTACCGTCAGAGCGGCTATCGAAATAGCGAATGTCGGTCTTGAAGGATTGGTTGGGAGCGATCGGGTAAACGTGCACCAGGCCGAGGAAGTTCTGCTTGTAGTAGTCTTCCAGGTTCGCGTAGTAGTACTGCAGCAACAGGTCTTTGGTCACTTTCCAGTCAGCGCCCGCGTAACGGAACTGGTTGCTGTCCTGCGTACCGCCTGCTACCGCCAAGCCAGTTCTGTTGGAGGAGGCGCGACCCGAGGCGTGCTCCAGTTGACCGACGTTGAAGGTCACATTGTCGATTTCCTTCGAGGTGATGGTGCCACCGTCAAAGGTCTGAGGCAGCACACGGCTGTCGTTCGCGATCAGGATCGGCAAGTTAGGTGCCAGAGCGCCACCCAGGTGGGCTTCGGTCTTCGAGAAGCGCGCCTTGACGTTGCCATCCAAACGGCTCCACTCATCCGCCGAAGCATTGCCGTCGCTAGGGAAGAAGGAGTTGGCGTTACCCACCGGGTGATGCCCCTTGCCACCATCCAGATGGATACCAACCAGCGCCTGGGCGTCGATACCAAAACCAACGGTACCTTGGGTAAAACCGGACAGGTAATCGAACTTGAGCCCTTCAGCGGTTTCGCGCTGTCTGTTAGCAGCTGTGCCCGCGCCTTCACGCATATCAGCGTCGTAATACATGGTGCGAGAGCTAACGGAAGCCTTGCTGTCTTCCAGGAAACCCGCGGCGCCTGCCTGCTGCGCCATAACCCCTACTGCCACGGCCAGGGCCAAGGTGGACTTGTTCATTGTTCAGCTCCTCTCGTTTCTAATTCTTGTGTTCCTGGCCCTGAGTCGAATGCCCGGGATCCTAAGATGCGCGATTAGCGCCAGACCGTGACTCACAAGTCAATCGTAACTATGTGTGTCTACGACCATCGTCTAACCCCCATTAAATTCGCTCCTGCCGGGACGTCAGCCCAAAAAGAAATCACCCAATTCTTTTTAATACCCTTTAGGAATTTAGCTCCGCGCTTTCCCCTTGAACCAGGGCGCGGCACCGGCTCATAAGCTAATTCCTAAATGGTATTTATTAGCCTTTTTTTAGATCGATTAGCTTTGATGAAACCCCGTAATCAAACCCAATCGAAAGGCAGCGCCATGACGACCAAACGCGCACTATCCAGCTTAATTGTTACAGTTTATGTATTGCTAGTGGTTTCTTCGAGCGCTCACGCGGAGAACCTCACCGTGGGCTATCAAACCGGCATCGACCCCAGCAAAGTCGCCCAGGCTGACGGCACTTACGAGCAAACCATAGGCCAGAAAATCGACTGGCGCCGGTTTAATAGCGGCCCGGAAGTGGTCACGGCGATTGCTTCGGGTGACGTACAGATCGGCAACCTCGGTTCAAGTCCGCTGGCGGCAGCCGCTTCGCGCAATTTACCGATCGTGGCGTTTATCGTTTCCGCCCAGATCAACGCGGCGGAAGCACTGGTGGTGCGCAACGGCAGCGGCATCGAGAAACCGCAGGATCTGATCGGCAAGACCATCGCTACGCCATTCGTTTCAACCTCCCACTACAGCTTGCTCGGCGCGTTGAAGCATTGGGGGCTGGATGCCTCGAAAGTCAAAGTGGTGAACCTGCAACCGGCGGAAATAGCGGCGGCGTGGAAGCGAGGCGACATTGATGGCGCGTTTGTCTGGTCGCCGGCGCTGGGGGAAATCCGCAAGACTGGCAAGACCTTGACCGACGCAGCACAAGTCGGCCAATGGGGTGCACCGACGTTCGAGGTATGGGTGGCACGCAAGGATTACGCGCAGAAGCATCCAGACGTAGTGGCCAAGTTCGCCAAGGTCACGCTGGACTCTTTCGCCGACTATGCCGCGCATAAAGACAGCTGGACGGCGGACTCGGTGCCCGTGCAGAAAATCGCCAAACTGACCGGTGCCAATGCCGCTGATGTGCCGGAGCTGCTGGCCGGTTCCGCGTTCCCGGATGCCAAGGCGCAACAGACCACCGCGTTGCTGGACGGTGGAACAGCCAAGGCCATTGGCGAGACGGCGAAATTTTTGAAGGAGCAAGGGAAGGTCGAGACGGTGCTGCCGGATTATTCGGCGTATGTCAGCGCGAAGTTCGTTGCTGAATAACACACGTAATGATCGTTCCCACGCCGAGGCGTCGACGTGGGAACGAGCAGGTCACAGGGACTTTTCGAAGATCTTCGAATTACGCTGATAGTTGTACAGCGAAGCCCGCGCCGATGGCAGGCGCTCGACGCTGCTCGGCTCGAAACCACGTTCGCGGAACCAGTGAGCGGTGCGGGTCGTCAACACGAACAAGGTTTTCAACCCCTGGGCCCGGGCACGGGTTTCGATGCGTTCCAGTAGCTCATCACCGCGACCGCCATGGCGATACTCCGGGTTCACCGCCAGGCAGGCCAACTCCCCGGCATCCGAATCGGCAATCTGATACAGCGCCGCACACGCGATGATCATGCCTTCGCGCTCGACCACGCTGAACTGTTCGATCTCACGCTCCAGGACCTCGCGAGAGCGGCGCACCAGAATGCCTTGCTCTTCGAGCGGACTGATCAAGTCCAGCAAACCGCCGACGTCTTCAATCGCCGCTTCGCGAACAACCTCGAATTGCTCCTGGGCGACCAGCGTACCGCCACCGTCGCGGGTGAACAGTTCGGTCAGCAGCGCACCGTCTTCGGCGTAGCTGACGATATGGCTGCGCGCCACGCCGCCCCGGCAAGCCTCTGCCGCAGCATCCAGCAGTTCAGCCTGATAGTTGCTACCCAGGCGCTGCAAATGCGCCGGCACTTGTTGCGGGCGCAATTCGCGAACCAGACGACCGTTTTCATCGATCAGCCCCAGGTCCGCACCGAACAGCAGCAATTTATCCGCCCCCAGATCGATGGCCGCGCGGGTGGCGACGTCTTCACACGCCAGGTTGAAGATCTCACCGGTTGGCGAGTAGCCCAACGGCGAGAGCAGCACGATGGAGCGCTCGTCCAGCAGACGATTGATGCCCTTGCGGTCGACACGACGCACTTCGCCGGTGTGATGATAATCGACGCCTTCGAGCACACCGATCGGCCGTGCGGTCACCAGGTTGCCGCTGGCCACCCGCAGACGCGAGCCCTGCATTGGCGACGAGGCCATGTCCATCGACAGCCGCGCTTCGATGGCGATCCGCAGTTGGCCTACCGCATCGATCACGCACTCAAGCGTTGCGGCATCGGTGATGCGCATGCCGTGGTGGTAATGCGGGATCAGGCCGCGTGCGGCAAGACGGGTTTCGATTTGCGGACGTGAGCCGTGGACCAGCACCAGCCGCACACCCAGGCTGTGCAGCAGCACCAGGTCGTGGACGATGTTGCCGAAGTTGGGATGCTCGACGCCGTCGCCGGGCAGCATGACAACGAAGGTGCAATCCCGGTGGGCATTGATGTAAGGCGAAGCGTGGCGAAGCCAATTAACGTATTCGGGCATGAACCTGGGCCTGTAATAAATAGCAGCCAAAAAATGGGTGAAACTGACATGCACAGCGGGCTGATGGTTATCGTCGGAACAGGCTTGGCGACACGCGCGCTCTCCTCATGAATACGGGTTGGGACACTGGCAATTTACAAGGATTGCCAGCCATGACACAGGGGTTTCATTCAACTGACTGGCATCGGCGTTTTGGCCGGTATCAGACAGTAATGTTCAATCAATGAACGTAATAGATGCACCGTAGGCTGCAAACGTGACATTTCGAGGTATTCCCCCGGTTGGTGCGCACAAGCGATATCACCCGGGCCCAGCACCAGCGTTTCACAGCCAAGGCGCTGAAGATAAGGCGCTTCGGTGCCGAACGCCACTGCTTCGGCCCGATGGCCGGTGAGCTTTTCCGCGACCCGGACCAATTCGGCGTCTTCGGCCTGCTCGAACGGCGGCACTTCGGGGAACAGCGGCGCGTAGTCGATCTTCACCTGATGGCGTTCGGCAACCGGCTTGAGCCGCTGCAAAATCTCCGCCCGTAACGCTTTGGGGTCCATGCCTGGCAACGGCCGCAGGTCGAACTCCAGCGAGCACTGGCCGCAAATACGGTTGGGATTGTCGCCGCCATGGATGCAGCCGAGATTCAGGGTCGGCGTCGGCACCCCGAACTGCGGATTGCGGAACTCGCGCTGCCACAACAGACGCAGGCCACGCAGTTCGCCGATGGCATCGTGCATGGCTTCGAGGGCGCTGTGACCCAGGCGTGGGTCCGAGGAATGGCCGCTCTGCCCGAGGATGTCGATACGCTCCATCATGATGCCTTTGTGCATGCGGATCGGCTTGAGCCCGGTCGGCTCGCCAATCACCGCTGCGCGCCCCAATGGACGCCCGGCTTCGGCCAACGCGCGGGCGCCGGACATGGAGCTTTCCTCATCGCAAGTGGCGAGGATCAGCAGCGGCTGCTTGAACGGCTGGTCGAGCAGCGGAATGACGGCTTCGATCGCCAGGGCAAAAAAACCCTTCATGTCGCAACTGCCCAATCCAACCCAGCGGCCATCGACTTCGGTGAGTTTGAGCGGATCGGTCTGCCACAGGGCGCCATCAAAGGGCACGGTGTCACTGTGGCCCGCCAGCACCAGGCCGCCGGGGCCGGAACCGAAAGTGGCGAGCAAGTTGAATTTGCCGGGGCTGACCTGCTGGATGTCGCAGGCAAAACCCAGGTCGCCAAGCCACGTGGCCAGCAAATCGATGACAGGACGGTTGGTCTGATCGAGGCTGGGCTGTGTACAACTGACGGACGGTGCGGCGATCAGCGCAGCGAACTGATCTTTCATGGACGGCAAAGGCATCGCTGACTCCCACTCCCGAATTGAAGTCCATCATAGAGCCATCTGGCGACAGGAATAAACCGCCGCGGCGCGGAGGATGATCGAGTCCTGTACACTGCACGACCTTGGCAGCCACACATTCCCCCCGGCTGCGCTCCCGATCCTGGATTTTCCGGCCATGCAGAAAGAAACCGAAATCAAACTCCGCGTCAGCCGCGAAACCCTCGCTGCACTGCGCGAGCACCCGCTCCTGAAAAAACGCAACAAAAATGGCTGGGAACGCCGTGAGTTGATGAACCAATACTTCGACACGCCTGAGCGCGACCTGGCCCGCGCCAAGGTTGCCCTGCGCCTGCGCAAGGATGGGGATGAAGTGATTCAAACGCTCAAGACCCGTGGCCAGAGCGTCGCCGGTCTGTCCGAGCGTAACGAATACGACTGGAACCTGCCCAAAGCCAAGCTCGACGTGAAGAAACTCGACGGCGAATGCTGGCCGGTCGAGCTGGCCGAACTGGACAAGAAAACCCTGAAGCCGATTTTCACCACCGACTTCGTGCGCGAACGCGCCGAAATCGCCTGGGGCCGTGGCAAGACCAAAGTGGTCATCGAAGCCGCGCTGGATCTGGGCCACGTGGTGGTAGGCAAGCAGAAAGAAGAAATCTGCGAGCTGGAACTGGAACTGCGCGAAGGCGAACCGGCCGCGTTGCTGGAACTGGCCGCGGAACTGGCTGCAACCCTGGCCCTGATGCCGTGTGACATCAGCAAGGCCGAGCGCGGTTATCGCTTGTACGACGCCAACAGCTACTCGCTTAGCCTGCCCGCGCCGCAGATCACCGCCGAAACTCCGCTGGACGACGCCTTCGCGGCGTTGGCCTGGCACTTGCTGAGCAGCAGCCAGCGCCTGGCCGAACAGTATCGATTCAATGGCCATTGGCGCCTGTTGCTGGACTGGGTCGAAAACCTGGCGGAATTGCGTGCACTGTTGAGCAGCCTGGGCCAGGCCGCACCGCGTCAGTCGACTCACGATCTGCGTGTCGCGCTGGATGCCTTGCTCGAAGACTGGCGTCCACTGGTGCAAGCCGGTATCGACGACGAAGACGTGCGCAAAGCCGCGCCGGAGCAGTTCCTTGAGGAACTCGAAGACCCGCGCTGGGGTTTGTTCTCGCTGAACACCTCGCGCTGGTTGCTGGCCCGCACCTGGACTGCCGACCGTAACGTGCGTGGCAACCGCCAGGGCGCTGCGCAACTGGGCAGCTGGTTGCCGCGCCTGCTGGGTGAAGAAGCCACGTCCCTGCAATTGCAGCGTTATCAGCAGCAGCCAGAAGACCTGGCTGAGCAATTGCCGCGCATCGAGCGCATCCAGGCTTGGCTGCATCACGCCCGTAACGTGCTGGACATCCCGGAAATGGATCGCCTGTACGGTGAGCTGAAACTGTTGGCGCAACTGGCCAACGAGCCAATCACCGATGAATCGCTGGATGCGCGCAAGCAGCAGGCAATTGCGGTGTATCAGAATCGTGCGTGGAAGATGCTGCTGCGCATGTGATACCGCCTTCGCGAGCAAGCCCGCTCCCACATTTGATCTCGGTCGTACACAAATTTTGTGTCCACTGAAGATCTCATGTGGGAGCGGGCTTGCTCGCGAAGAGGCCGGCCCATCCACCGCAAAGCTTCAGACCGGCAAACTCGTCGTCGACTTGATCTCCGACAACGCCACAATCGAGTTCACCTCCTGTATCCCCGGCACCATCGACAGCTTCTCGAAGAAAAAGCGCTCATACGCCTCGATGTCCGCCGTCACGATCCGCAGCAAGAAATCCACCGACCCCATCAGCACGTAACACTCCAGCACTTCGGGAAAACCGCGAATCGCTTCGGTGAACTCCGTGAAGTTCGAACGCCCGTGCGCGTTGAGTTTGATCTCGGCAAAGATCTGCGTGTTAAGCCCGATCTTCTTGCGATCAAGCAGCGTCACCTGACCGCGAATGATGCCCTCCTCTTTCATGCGCTGAATCCGCCGCCAGCACGGCGACTGCGAGAGCCCCACCTGTTCGGCGATCTGCGCGCTGGAGAGCGAAGCGTCCTCCTGCAGTAACGCCAGAATTTTGCGGTCGTAGCCATCCAGCTCGCTGTGCATAATAAAACCTTCAATCAACGCATTATTGAATTAAACGATTCGATAAATCGCCAATACGACCAATCATAGATAAGAAATGCCCGGCAACGAATGTAAAAATTCCTCCAGAGAATTTGGAGATCGACCATGCCCCCTTTGGAAGCCGTCAACACCCTGCCCACTCGCGCCGATGTCTGGAACGTCAGCAACGCCCACTGCCGCGTCCACTATCAATTGCTGGCCGAGGCCGAGCCGGACCTGCTGTGCAGAGCCCTCAACTTTTTTGCGTTGCAGTGCCTGACGCCGCAACAGGTCAATGTGCAGCGCACGGACGGTCGGCTGGCGATCGATATCGTCATGGACGGCCTGAGCTGGCATCGGGCCGAAGTGATTGCGGAAAAACTACGTA
Organism: Pseudomonas sp. DR48; assembly: GCF_019823085.1. NCBI lineage: Bacteria > Pseudomonadati > Pseudomonadota > Gammaproteobacteria > Pseudomonadales > Pseudomonadaceae > Pseudomonas > Pseudomonas sp. DR48. The sequence continues at coordinate 1,595,190 of NZ_CP081946.1, forward strand.
ACTTGATCAGTGTGTTTTCGGTAGACCTGCAAACCGCTGATGCGGCCTGGAATGAACCGGTTCAAGCGGCTGGCTGACAAACCTCGACACGGCTTCGTCGAGTAGTGGCCCAACGGTAGGTGGCTGCGCGACTATCCTTTGCGCACCGTTGTTCATGAGGTGCCCGCATGTCCGTTCAACTCACCATTCAGGACCGCTGGCTGGATCTCAATGATTTGCTGCGCGAACTGGTCGCCCAAGGCTTCATCAGCCAGGACTCGGCCGAGCAAGCGCTCAATGCCCGCCGTCGCCACGCCACCAGTGGCCAGATGCATCCACTGGAATTCATCGCCAGCCAGCACCTGGACGACCTCAGCCGTCCCGGTAAACACCTGGACCTGGAAAGCCTGACCCTGTGGCTGTCACAACAGGCCGGTCAGCCTTACCTGCGCATCGACCCGCTGAAGATCAACGTCGCGGCCATCACACCACTGATGTCCTATGCCTTCGCCCAGCGTCACAAGATTCTGGCGGTGTCCGTCGACCGCGACGCAGTGACCGTGGCCAGCGCCCAACCGTACGTCAACGGCTGGGAAGCCGACCTGACCCACGTGTTGAAGCTGCCGATCAAACGCGTGGTGGCCAACCCGGTGGACATCCAGCGCTTCAGCGTCGAGTTTTTCCGTCTGGCCAAATCGGTCAGCGGCGCGACCACCACCGATCAAAAAACGAGCAACCTGGGCAACTTCGAACAACTGCTCAATCTCGGTGCCAGCGACCAGGAACCGGACGCCAACGACGCGCACATCGTCAACATCGTCGACTGGTTGTTCCAATACGCATTCCAGCAACGCGCCAGCGATATCCACATCGAACCCCGGCGCGAGCAAGGCACCGTGCGTTTTCGCATCGACGGCGTGCTGCACAACGTCTACCAATTCCCGCCGCAGGTAACGATGGCGATCGTCAGTCGCCTGAAAAGCCTCGGCCGGATGAACGTCGCGGAAAAGCGCAAACCCCAGGACGGACGGGTGAAAACCAAGACGCCGGATGGCGGCGAAGTCGAGTTGCGGCTGTCGACATTGCCGACCGCGTTTGGCGAAAAAATGGTCATGCGGATCTTTGACCCGGAAGTGCTGCTCAAGAATTTCGACCAATTGGGGTTTTCCGCCGAAGACCTGCGCCGCTGGCAGGACATGACCCGCCAGCCCAACGGCATCATTCTGGTCACCGGGCCGACCGGTTCAGGCAAAACCACGACGCTGTACACCACGCTCAAGAAACTGGCGACACCGGAGGTCAACCTCTGCACCATCGAAGACCCGATCGAGATGGTCGAGCCTGCCTTCAATCAGATGCAGGTCCAGCACAACATCGACCTGACCTTCGCCGCCGGTGTGCGCGCGCTGATGCGACAGGACCCGGACATCATCATGATCGGCGAGATCCGCGACCTCGAAACCGCTGAAATGGCGATCCAGGCCGCGCTCACCGGTCACTTGGTGCTCTCGACGCTGCACACCAACGATGCACCGAGCGCCATCAGTCGCCTGCTCGAACTCGGCGTGCCGCATTACCTGATCAAGGCCACGGTGCTCGGCGTCATGGCCCAGCGACTGGTGCGAACCTTGTGCCCCGATTGCAAGGCCCCGCTGACCTTGGGCGAAGAAGACTGGCAAACCCTGACCAAACCCTGGCAAGCGCCACTGCCCACCAATGCCCAGCGCGCCATCGGTTGCCTGGAATGCCGCGACACCGGCTATCGCGGTCGCGCCGGGGTCTACGAAATCATGCAACTGACTGACGGCGTCAAAGCGCTGATCAATCCCGATACCGATTTGCTCGCGGTGCGGCGACAGGCGTTCAAGGAAGGCATGCGCAGTTTGCGTTTGTCGGGGGCACAGAAAGTGGCGGCAGGATTGACCACGGTCGAGGAGGTTCTACGGGTGACACCACAGAGCGAGCAGAAGTAGGCTGGGCGTCACGGAACTCGATTGAGGGAATGGCAATCAAATCCCGTAGTTAACCCAGTGGAGTACCCCTATGCGTCTCAAACTTGCTGTCGCTACCCTCGCCTTGTTGTCCCTTCCAGTCGGTTCGGCGATGGCCGATAGCTTTTGGCGTAACGTCATTTCGTCCGGCGCAACCACCGGTTCGACCTACCTGACTTTCAAGGATCACAAGCTGATCGTCGCAGCCCAGGACGATGCCGGCAGCTTTGTTGCCAGTGATGGCGGCATTCGCGGTCCTTATCTGGAAGCCGCGATGCAGAAAGTCCGCGCCGACAACCCAGGCCTGCAGGCCACGGACATGGAACTGGCGAACGCGATCCTGGCGAAGAACGCCGTTGCTTCCGAGTAAGCGTTCCAGCTGAACAAAAATGCCGCTCATATGAGCGGCATTTTTTATGCCTGAGCGCGATCAAATGTGGGAGCGGGCTTGCTCGCGAAGGGGCCATAACATTCAACATTGATGTCGACTGTCAGTCCGCTTTAGCGAGCAAGCCCGCTCCCACATGGGATTTATATCTCCCGTGAGGTTAGCGGTAATCGTCTACCGGCACGCAGGCACAGAACAAATTGCGATCGCCATAAACGTTATCCACCCGATTCACCGCCGGCCAATATTTGTGCGCCTTGGTGTGTGCATCCGGCGTCACCGCTTGCTCAATGCTGTAAGGCCGCTCCCACACCCCGGTGATATCGGCCAAGGTATGCGGCGCACGCTTGAGCGGGTTGTCTTCGGCTGACCAGTTGCCATTCTGCACTTCGGTGATCTCGGCGCGGATACTCAGCATCGCGCCGATAAACCGGTCCAGCTCGGCCTTCGATTCACTCTCGGTCGGCTCGACCATCAACGTCCCCGGTACCGGGAACGACATGGTCGGCGCATGGAAGCCGTAATCCATCAAACGCTTGGCGACGTCCTCTTCGCTGATACCGGTCAGCGCCTTCATCGGCCGCAAATCCAGAATGCATTCGTGAGCCACTCGTTCGTTGCGCCCGGTGTAGAGCACTGGAAACGCGCCGGACAAATGCTGCGCCAGGTAATTTGCGGAAAGGATCGCCACCTCGCTCGCATCCGCCAGTTGCGGCCCCATCATCGCAATGTACATCCAGCTGATCGGCAGAATGCTCGCACTGCCCCAAGGCGCCGCACTGACCGCGCCGTTCTGCGCCAGCGGTCCATCGATGGGCACCACCGGGTGATTGGCGACAAACGGCGCCAAGTGCGCGCGCACCCCGATCGGTCCCATGCCTGGCCCGCCGCCGCCGTGGGGAATGCAGAAGGTTTTATGCAGGTTCATGTGCGACACGTCGGCGCCAATGTCCGCCGGACGCGCCAAGCCGACCTGGGCATTGAGGTTGGCGCCATCCATGTACACCTGGCCGCCGTGACTGTGGATAACTTCACATATCTCGCTGATGCCTTCCTCGTACACGCCATGGGTCGAAGGATAGGTGGCCATCAGGCAGCCGAGTTTGTCGCCCGCCTCCGCGGCTTTGCCTTTGAGGTCATCCAGATCGACGTTGCCCGCCTCATCGCACTCGACGATCACCACGCGCATCCCGGCCATTTGTGCCGAAGCCGGGTTGGTGCCGTGAGCCGACGACGGGATCAGGCAGATATCCCGTGCCCCCTGTTGACGACTCTCGTGGTATTTGCGAATTGCCAGCAACCCCGCGTACTCGCCTTGAGCGCCGGAGTTGGGCTGCATGCAGATCGCATCGAAACCGGTAATCGCGCACAACCAACGCTCCAGTTCTTCGATCATCAGCGCATAACCCACCGCTTGCTCCCTCGGTGCAAACGGGTGCAGGTTGGCAAATTTCGGCCAGGTGATGGGAATCATCTCGCTGGTGGCATTGAGTTTCATGGTGCAAGAACCGAGTGGAATCATCGACTGGTTCAACGCCAGGTCTTTGTTCTCCAGTTGCTTGAGATAGCGCAGCATCTCGGTTTCGCTGTGATGGGTGCTGAACACCGGATGGCGCAGATAAGGCGAGGTGCGCAGCAGCTCGACGGGAATGCCGCAAACCACGGTTTCGGCGTCCAGTTCGTCGACGTTGAGTCCATGATCGGAGCCAAGGAAAACATCGAACAACTTGGCGACCGTGGTTTCGTCGCAGGTTTCGTCGAGGCTCAGCGCTAATTGCCCGCGCCCCAGAATCCGCAGGTTGATCTGCGCGGCCTGGGCGCTTTCGATGATAGCGGTCTGCGTACCTCCAACCTCCAGGGTCAAGGTGTCGAAGAAGTGTTTGTTGAGCCGGGTGATGCCGTGGCGTTCGAGACCGGTCGCGAGGATGCAGGTCAGCCGGTGCACCCGCTGGGCAATCCGCTTCAAGCCTTCGGGGCCGTGATAAACCGCGTAGAAGCTGGCGATATTGGCCAGCAGCACTTGCGCGGTACAGATGTTCGAATTGGCCTTCTCCCGACGAATATGCTGCTCGCGGGTTTGCAGGGCCATACGCAACGCGGTGTTGCCGCGCGCGTCCTTCGAGACGCCGATGATGCGCCCGGGAATGGCTCGTTTGTATTCATCGCGACTGGCGAAAAAAGCCGCGTGAGGACCGCCGTACCCCATGGGCACGCCGAAACGCTGGGATGAACCGAACACCACATCGGCCCCCAGTTCTCCCGGAGGCGTCAGCAACAGCAGGCTCAGCAAGTCTGTGGCGACGCACGCCAGGGCTTGCTGGGCATGCAGGTGATCGATCAATGGACGCAGGTCGCGAATCTCGCCGTGGGTGTCGGGATATTGCAGCAACGCGCCGAATACCTGATGCGCTTTCAGGTTATCCAGTGCATCGATGATCAACTCGAAACCGAAGCCTTCGGCGCGGGTCTGCACCACGGAAATAGTCTGCGGGTGGCAATTCTCGTCAACGAAGAACACATTGCTCTTGGACTTGGCGACACGTTTGGCCAAGGCCATGGCTTCAGCGGCGGCCGTGGCCTCATCGAGCAACGAAGCATTGGCCAGTTCGAGGCCCGTGAGGTCGATGGTCAATTGCTGGAAATTGAGCAGCGCTTCAAGCCGGCCTTGCGCGATTTCCGGTTGGTAAGGCGTATAGGCAGTGTACCAACCAGGATTTTCCAGCACGTTGCGCGCAATGACATTCGGCGTGAGCGTGCCGTGGTAGCCCATGCCGATCAGGCTGGTCCAGACCTGGTTCTGTTCGGCGTAGCCGCGCAGCTTGGCCAGCGCGGCTTCTTCGTCGAGGGCGGGCGGCAAGTCGAGCATCCGGTTCAGGCGGATTCCCGGCGGAACTGTTTGCTCGATCAGCTCCACTCGACTGCCCAGACCGAGACTGTCGAGCATCGCCTGCTGTTCGGCGGCATCGGGCCCCAGGTGGCGGCGAAGAAAGGCATTGGGATCGCGTAACTGGCTCAAGGATGGCAACTGGGACATGACGGGCTCTCTCTTGACTGGCGCTCAACGTCGATGCAACACGGTCAAAGCAGCATAGCAGTCGATAATCATGCGGAGGGGCGTAGCGCGGTTGGCCAATTCGCATCATCATGTTCGGCGTATGCCTTACGTCCGCTGATCGGTGTCCATACTTATGAGCCAACTGCCTTTTCTGCCCTTTTCCAAACCCACCATTGACGAGGCCACAATCGCCGCTGTCGGCGATGTCTTGCGTTCAGGCTGGATTACCAGCGGTCCCAAGGTTCAGGCCTTTGAAGCGCAACTCTCGGAATATTTCGGAGGGCGCACAGTGCGCACCTTCAACTCCGGCACCTGCACCATGGAAATCGCCTTGCGCATCGCCGGGATCGGACCGGGCGATGAAGTGATCACCACGCCGATCTCCTGGGTAGCCACCGCCAACGTGATTCTGGAGGTCGGCGCCACGCCAGTGTTTGCCGACATCGACCCGGTCACTCGCAACATCGACCTGGATCAGCTTGAAGCCGCCATTACCCCGCGCACCAAAGCCATTATCCCGGTGTACCTCGCCGGGCTGCCGGTGGACATGACGCGCCTTTACGCACTGGCGAAAAAGCACGGTTTACGGGTAGTGGAAGACGCGGCCCAGGCGCTGGGCTCGAGCTGGAACGGACAGCGCATCGGCGCAACCGGCGACTTCGTGTCCTTCAGTTTTCAGGCCAACAAAAACGTCACCTCCTCGGAGGGCGGTTGCCTGGTGCTGAACACGGCCGAAGAAACCCGACTGGCGGAAAAGTACCGATTACAGGGTGTAACCCGCACCGGTTTCGATGGGCTGGACGTGGATGTGTTGGGCGGCAAATTCAACATGACCGATGTCGCGGCGGCTATTGGCCTGGGGCAATTTGCTCACATCGAGGCGATTACGGCTCATCGCCGTGAGCTGGCCAAGCACTATTTCGCCTGCTTTGGCGAGGACTTCGAAGCCCAATACGGCGCTCAACTGCCCCCGGCGGATTTCGAGAACAGCAATTGGCATTTATTCCAGCTGGTGCTGCCGGAACGCAAGGATGGCCTCGCGGCACGGGCCACGTTCATGGAGCAGATGCAGGCATTGGGTGTCGGTATTGGCTATCACTACCCGCCGATTCATCTGCTGAGCCTTTACCGCGAGCGCGGATTCAAGGAAGGCATGTTCCCGGTAGCAGAACGGGTCGGACGCCTGATTGTTTCGCTGCCGATGTTTACGGCCATGAGCAAAGCGGATGTCGAGCGATCGGTGGCAGCGGTGAAGACGGTTTTGCGAGCGGCCTGAAAAAAGCCCAAAAAAAAGCCTCGAGTGATCGAGGCTTTTGCTTGTCCGGGGCTTACTCGCCGATGGCGGCTTTATAGCCTGCGGCATCGAGCAGCTTGTCCAGATCGGCGGCGTTGCTTGGCTTGAGTTTGAAGATCCAGGCGCCGTACGGGTCGGAGTTGAGCAATTCAGGCGACCCGCTCAGTTCTTCGTTGACCGCGATCACTTCACCGGCAATCGGTGAGTAGATGTCAGAGGCGGCTTTAACCGACTCCACCACGCCGGCCTGATCTTCGGCAGCAAACACTTTGCCGACTTCGGTCAGTTCAACGAATACCACATCGCCCAAGGCTTCCTGAGCGTGATCGCTAATGCCCACGGTGACGGTGCCGTCGGCTTCCAGACGGGCCCATTCGTGACTTTCGGCAAAACGCAGGTCGGCAGGGATATCGCTCATGTTCTGTATCCTCAAGAAAATTGTCAGCGGTCGTTGCCCGCCAAAAAAGGTTAGATCAAGGTTTTGCCGTGGCGTACGAAGGTCGGTTTGACCACTCGGACCGGGTACCATTTGCCACGGATTTCCACTTCTGCGCGGTCGGCAGTTGCCATCGGCACGCGCGCCAGTGCAATCGACTTGCTAAGCGTAGGAGAGAAACTACCACTGGTGATCTCTCCTTCGCCAACATTGGCGATGCGGACCACTTGATGAGCGCGCAAAACACCACGCTCCTCAAGGACCAGACCGACCAGTTTGTGCTGAACGCCACCCGCCCGCTCGGCTTCCAGGGCAGTGCGACCGATGAACTGGCGCGTGGCCGGTTCCCAGGCAATGCTCCACGCCATGTTCGAGGCCAGTGGTGAAACGTCTTGATGAATGTCCTGGCCGTACAGGTTCATGCCGGCTTCCACGCGCAAGGTGTCGCGCGCGCCCAAGCCGATTGGCGAGATCCCGGCGCCCACCAGATCGTTGAAGAAACCCGGTGCCTGATTGGCCGGCAGAACGATTTCGAGCCCGTCTTCGCCGGTGTAACCGGTGCGCGCAATGAACCAGTCACCGTCGGCCAGCCCTTCGAAGGGCTTGAGCATCTGGATCAGGTTGCTGCGGGACTGAGTCACCAGTTCGGAGATTTTATGCCGGGCATGGGGCCCCTGAATGGCCAGCATTGCCAATTCGGAGCGCTCGTTGAGCTGCACATCGAAACCGTCGAGATGAGCCTGCATCCAGGCGAGGTCCTGATTGCGGGTGGAGGCGTTGACCACCAACCGATAACCGTCCTCGAGTCGATAGACGATCATGTCGTCGACGATTCCGCCACGCTCATTGAGCATGGTGCTGTACAGGGCACGGCCGGGGCTGTGCAGGCGCGCGACATCATTGGCCAGCAAATGCTGGAGCCAGGCTTTGGCCTGGGCACCGCTGACGTCGATCACGGTCATGTGGGATACATCGAATACCCCGCAATCGCGGCGCACCTGATGGTGTTCCTCGACCTGCGAGCCGTAATGCAAAGGCATATCCCAACCGCCAAAATCGACCATCTTCGCGCCGAGGGCGAGATGAAGGTCATACAGAGGCGTACGCTGTCCCATGGGTTTCTCCTTCCGGGCGTGGCGAAGGTGCGGGCAGGTGCTTGACCATTGAAAGCCTTGAAATACAAGGCTTCCAGCCGATCTCAGCTACCGGGTCCGAAGGACGGACCGCACCGAATGCCGCGCATTGTAGCCTCAAGGTGTAGGACTGGCACCTAGGCGTTTCGATGCGCCGAACGTCGAATCAATCCGATGACCGGTAGAAGCCCGACCAAAACCAGCGTCAAGGCCGGGAGCGAGGCCCTCGCCCACTCCCCTTCGCTGGTCATTTCAAATATCCGTACGGCCAGCGTGTCCCAGCCAAACGGGCGCATCAGCAGGGTTGCGGGCATTTCCTTGAGCACATCGACGAATACCAGAAGCGCCGCACTCAACGTGCCGGGCAGCAATAACGGCAGATACACTTTGAAAAACAGTCGTGGCCCACTGACCCCAAGACTACGTGCTGCTTCGGGCAAAGATGGCCGTATTCGCGCCAGACTGTTTTCCAGCGGCCCATAAGCCACGGCAATGAAACGCACCAGATAGGCCAGCAATAATGCCGACAGACTGCCCAGCAACAGCGGCTTGCCTGCTCCGCCGAGCCAACCTGATAGAGGAATCACCAGCTCCCGGTCCAGATAACTGAACGCCAGCATGATCGACACCGCCAGCACCGAACCCGGCAGCGCATAGCCGAGATTGGCCAGGCTGACCCCGATACGGATCGACCGGGTCGGCGCCAGGCGTCGGGCAAACGCCAGCACCAAGGCAACGCTGACGGTGATCAACGCCGCCATGCCACCCAGGTACAGGGTGTGAACGATCAGTGCGGCGTAGCGCTCATCCAGATCGAAGCGCCCACGCTGCCAGAACCACACCATCAGTTGCAGCATCGGAATGACAAAGGCACAGGCGAACACCAGACCGCACCAGCTCATGGCAACCACAGCTTTAAAACCGCGCAGGTGATACAGCGCCTTGACCCGTGGCCGTTCGTTACTCGCCCGATTCGCCCCGCGCGCCCTGCGCTCGCCATACAGCACCAGCATCACCACCAAGAGCAACAGGCTGGCCAGTTGTGCGGCGCTGGAGAGGCTGAAGAACCCGTACCAGGTTTTGTAGATCGCGGTCGTGAACGTGTCGAAGTTGAACACCGATACGGCACCGAAATCCGCCAGGGTTTCCATCAACGCCAGTGCTACACCGGCACCGATGGCTGGGCGCGCCATCGGCAAGGCGACTCGCCAGAAGGCCTGCCACGGGGACTGTCCCAAGACCCGCGCCGCTTCCATCAAGCCTTTGCCCTGGGCCAGGAATGCGCTGCGCGCCAACAGGTAAACGTAGGGATAGAACACCAGCACCAAAACGATGATCACTCCGCCGGTGGAGCGCACTCGCGGTAGCCGCAGGCCGCTGCCGAGCCATTCGCGCATCAGGGTTTGCACGGGGCCGGCGAAATCCAGCAGGCCGACAAAGACAAACGCCAGCACGTAGGCAGGAATGGCAAAGGGCAGCATCAGCGCCCAATCCAGCCAGCGCCGGCCGGGGAATTCGCAGAGACTTGTGAGCCAGGCGAGACTGACGCCCAACAGCGTCACGCCGACACCGACGCCAAGCACCAGGGTCAGCGTGTTTCCCAGCAAGCGCGGCATCTGGGTGTCCCAGAGGTGGGACCAGATTTGATGATCGATGGTTTGCCAGGACAAAAGCAGAACGCTTAGTGGCAGCAGGACCAGCGCGGCGATGGCGAAGACCAGGGGATACCAGCGGCGTTGGGCGGGGTGGGCCACGGGGGTTCTCTAGAATTGTTAAATGATTGTGCCCACGCTCTGCGTGGGCACACATCTTGTGACGCTCTGCGTCACGCTTCGACGCGGAGCGTCGGGGGATGCATTCCCACGCAGAGCGTGGGAACGATCAGCAGTAGTGTCAGTTCCAGCCTGCGCGATCCATCATGCGAATCGCTTCGGCCTGGCGCTTGCCGGCAATTTCCACTGGCAGGGTATCGGCGACAAACTTGCCCCAGCTCGCGACTTCCGCGGAGGGCTGAACCTCAGGGTTGGCCGGGAATTCCTGGTTCACGTCAGCGAAGATCCGCTGCGCTTCAGGTGTGGTCATCCACTCCACCAAGGCTTTGGCGGCTTCTGGATGCGGTGCATGCTTGGTCAGGCCGATGCCTGACAGGTTGACGTGCACACCACGATCCCCCTGGTTCGGCCAGAACAGCTTCACCGCCAGGTCAGGTTTCTGCTTGTGCAGGCGGCCGTAGTAGTACGTGTTGACGATGCCGACGTCGCACTGGCCCGCGTTGATGGCTTCCAGTACCGCGATGTCGTCGGAGAAGACGTCGGTAGACAGGTTGTTGACCCAGCCTTTGAGGATCTTCTCGGTTTTGTCGGCACCGTGCACTTCGATCATGGTGGCGGTCAGGGACTGGTTGTAGACCTTCTTCGCCGTGCGCAGGCACAGGCGTCCTTCCCAGTTCTTGTCGGCCAGACCTTCATAGGTGGCGAGCTCGCCCGGCTTCACCCGATCAGTGGAATAAGCGATGGTCCGCGCGCGCAGGCTCAGGCCGGTCCAGGCATGGGCGGAAGAGCGGTATTGCAGCGGGATGTTGGCGTCGATCACCTTGGAGGTGAACGGTTGCAGGATGCCCATCTGCTCGGCCTGCCAGAGGTTACCGGCATCGACGGTGAGCAACAGGTCGGCGGTGGCGTTCTCGCCCTCGGCCTTGATGCGCTGCATCAGCGGCGCTTCCTTGTCGGTGATGAACTTCACCTGCACACCGGTTTTCGCGGTATAGGCATCGAAGACCGGTTTGATCAGCTCGTCGATACGCGAGGAGTAAACCACCACCTCGTCAGCGGCCTGTGTGGCAGTGCTGCCAATCAGGGTCAGGGCGAGTGCGGTCAGTAGACGCTTCGGTGCCAACATGGGAGCGATCTCACGATTGAAAAAATGAGGCCAAATGATAAGGACTCACATTTAGCTTCTCAATCGAACAGTTCGCGGAGGAGTTACCAGATGTTGCACCGCTGGAAATTGGCGGTGGAATGTTCCGGCCCCATCGCGAGCAGGCTCGCTCTCACAAGTGATCTTCAGTGTTCACAAAACCAATGTGGGAGCGAGCCTGCTCGCGATGGGACCATCAACCGCGATGAAGTGATCAGGCCTTGGCCAGTGCCGGCAGGTCCCCGATCAACCCCAACGCCTCGCGCACAAACAGTGCCTTGGCCTCGGGCATCTGATCGACCATCTTCAAGCCTGCGTTACGCAACCAGCGCACCGGCAACGGATCGGCCTGGAACAAGCGCTCGAAGCCTTCCATCGCCGCCATCAAGGCCAGGTTGTGCGGCATGCGCCGACGCTCATAGCGACTGAGTACTTTCACATCCGCCAACCGCTCGCCACGTTCTGCCGCCTGCAACAGCACTTCGGCCAGGACCGCGGCATCGAGGAAGCCCAGGTTGACGCCCTGCCCGGCCAGCGGATGGATGGTGTGGGCGGCGTCGCCGATCAATGCCAGGCCCTCGGCCACGTATCGCTTGGCATGACGCTGGCGCAGCGGCACGCACAGACGCGGATCGGCGCTTTGAACCGTGCCGAGCCGGCCTTCGAAGGCTCGCTCCAGCTCACGGCAGAACGCATCATCGCCCAGCGCCATCAAGCGCTCGGCTTCGCTCGGCGTGGTCGACCAGACGATCGAACACCAATCCTGTTGTCCGTCGCGGTCCAACGGTAGAAACGCCAGCGGACCGTTGTCCGTGAAGCGCTGCCACGCAGTCATTTGATGCGGTCTGGAGCTGCGCACGCTAGTGACAATCGCGTGATGCAGATAATCCCACTCGCGCGTTGCCACGCCGGTCAGGCGCCGCACGGCTGAGTTGGCGCCATCGGCCGCAATGACCAGCGGCGCACGCAAGGTGCGGCCATCAGCCAGGGTCAGCAGCCAGTCGTCGCCGGAACGACGCATCTGCTCAAGGCGGGCATTCGCCAGCATGCCCAGGTCGCAGTCGTGCAAACGATCGAGCAAGGCGTCCTGAACCACGCGATTTTCGACGATATGCCCGAGCACATCGGCATGCACGCTGGCGGCCGAGAAGTGGATTTGCCCGGTGCCGCTGCCATCCCAGACATGCATGTCGGTGTAAGGGCTGCTGCGCCGGCTGGCGATGCCGTCCCACACGCCGAGGCGTTCGAGAATCCGTTGGCTGGCGGCCGACAAGGCGCTCACCCGTGGCTCGAACGGCGCTTGCCCGTCGAAGGGTTTGACGCTCATCGGGCTGCCGTCGAGCAGCAGGACTTCCAGCCCGCTGTCCTGCAACGCCAGCGCCAAGGCGCTGCCGACCATTCCGGCCCCGACAATCAACAGATCTGCGCGCATTTCCATGCTTTAAGCCTGTCTCGCTTGCGGCTTGCGCCGCACGTAAAGGGTTTTTCCGACCCGTGCCACCAAGTGACCGGCGCCGTCATGAATATCGACCTGCAACTGCGGCAGGTATTTTTCGCCATTGGCCGTCTGCCGGCGGATCTCGTCGAGCAAGGTGTCGTCGATCGTGAAACGGGCGAACACCGGGCCTTTGCCCGGCGTGATGAAATCGATGTCGGCGGCCTTGTCCCAGACGATGTAGCGATGACCGAGGTTTTCCATCAGCATCAGCATGAAAAACGGGTCGACCATCGAATACAGGCTGCCGCCAAACTGGGTGCCGACGTAATTGCGGTTGTACCAGCTCAAGCCCATGGACACCTTGATGTCCCGAAAGTCATCACTGATGTGCTGAACCCGAACCCCGGCGCCCAAGTAAGGCGGGTAAAAGGTCATGAACCAGCGCATCAACCGCGCTTTGCCGAACGTGTCGGTCAGCCACTTAAGCATCGGGACGCGTACCCAGCCCCATGGCTTGCCGGGCGAACCAGCGCTTGGCCGGAGGCAGCAGATCGAGGCCGAGCAAGCCGATATTCCGGCCCAGTGAAACCAGCGGCTGGGTGCTGCCAAACAATCGGGTGACCTGATCGGAGAAACCCACGGTGAGGTTCTGATCCAGGCGCTGGCGCTCGCGGTAAGCCTGCAAGGTCGCAAAGTCGCCGGGCCCTTTCTCGCTGGCCAACAAGGCATCGGCCAACGCCTGCGCATCACGCAAGGACAGGTTGAAGCCCTGGCCGGCAATCGGGTGCAGGCTGTGGGCGGCGTTGCCAAGGATTGCCAGGTGCGGGCGCACCTGCTCTTCGGCCTCGATCAATGTCAGCGGGTAAAGATGCCGCGCGCCCACCTGTTTCAGGGTACCGAGGCGATAACCGAACACGCCCTGCAATTCACTGAGAAAGCTGCGCTCATCGAGCGCCGCCAACCGTTGCGCGTCCATCCCCAGGCGGGTCCAGACCAGGGCGCAGCGGTTTTCCGGCAGCGGCAGCAACGCCATCGGACCGTCGTCGGTAAAGCGCTCGAATGCCATGCCGTTGTGGGCTTCACTCGGGGTGATGTTGGCGATCAGGGCGCTCTGGTTGTACGGGCGCTTCCTGATGCCGATCCCCAGCTGCTCACGCAGGCCGGAACGGCCGCCATCGGCCAGCACCGCAAGGTCGCATTCGAGGATGGTTTCGTCGTCGAGGGTCAGGCGATAGCCGTCGGTCAACGGCTCCATGCGTGTCACTTCTGCCGGGCAACGCCAAGTGACCACGTCCTTGTCCAGGCCTTGCCAGAGGCATTGGCCCAGCCAGGCGTTTTCCACTACATAACCCAGCGCCGGAACGCCTTCTTCCATCGCGGACAAGCGCGCGGTGGAAAAACGCCCACGGTCGGAGACATGAATCTGCTTGATCGGCTCGGCGCGACGGGAGATTTCCTGCCACACGCCCAACCGTTGATAAATCTGCTTGGCACCGTAGGACAACGCCGAAGAACGGGCGTCATAGCTCGGCTGATAAGTGTGGCCGGGAGCAAACGGCTCGATCAGTACGATCTTCCAGCCGCGCGCCTTGGCCCCGGCCTGCAGGGCCAACGCCAGACTGGCGCCCACCAGGCCACCACCGATAATCGCCAGATTGACTCGACTCATGCCGCGTGTGTCCGTGCAGCAGCCATCAAGGCCTCGATCTCGGCGACAGTTTTTGGCACGCCGTTGGTCAGGATCTCACAACCGGTTTTGGTCACTACCACGTCATCCTCGATGCGCACGCCGATGCCGCGCCATTTCTTCGCTACGTTCTGGTTGTCAGGGGAGATGTAGATCCCCGGTTCAACGGTCAGCGCCATGCCGACTTCCAGCACGCGCCATTCGCCGCCGACCTTGTAATCGCCGACGTCATGCACATCCATGCCCAGCCAGTGGCCGGCGCGGTGCATATAAAAGGCTTTATAGGCTTCGCTGGCGATCAGCTCGTCGACGTCGCCTTGCAACAGGCCCAACTTCACCAGTCCCGCGGTAATCACCCGGACCGTGGCTTCGTGCGCCTGATTCCAGTGTTTGTTCGGGGCGATCTCGGCGAATGCGGCTTCCTGGGACGCCAGCACCAACTCGTAGATCGCCTTTTGCTCAGGTGAATACTTGCCATTGACCGGCCAGGTGCGGGTGATGTCGCTGGCATAGCAGTCGATCTCGCAACCGGCATCGATCAGCACCAGATCGCCATCCTTGAGCACCGCGTCATTCTCCTGGTAATGCAGGATGCAGCTGTTGCGCCCCGACGCGACGATCGAACCGTACGCCGGCATCTTCGCCCCGCCCTTGCGGAACTCGTAATCGAGTTCCGCTTCGAGGCTGAACTCGTGCAGCCCGGCCCGGCTGGCCTGCATGGCGCGGATGTGCGCCTGGGCCGATATCCGCGCGGCTTCGCGCATTACCTTCACTTCTGCCGCCGATTTATACAGGCGCATGTCGTGAAGCAGATGATCCAGGGCAACGAATTCGTTCGGTGGCTGCGCGCCGAGGTGCGCCTTGGAGCGGATCACGTTGATCCAGTCCATCAGGTGACGGTCGAATTCCGGGTTGCTGCCCATGGCCGAATAGACTCTGTCACGGCCTTCGATAAGGCCCGGCAGGATGTCGTCGATGTCGGTGATCGGGAACGCGTCGTCAGCGCCGAAATCGCGGATCGCGCCTTCCTGGCCGGCACGCAGACCATCCCACAATTCGCGCTCGGCGTTGCGCTCACGGCAGAACAGCACGTATTCGCCGTGCTCTCGGCCCGGCATCAGGACGATGACGGCTTGAGGCTCGGGGAAACCGCTGAGGTACTGGAAGTCGCTGTCCTGGCGATAGACATGCTCGACGTCG
Organism: Pseudomonas sp. DR48; assembly: GCF_019823085.1. Taxonomy (NCBI): domain Bacteria; kingdom Pseudomonadati; phylum Pseudomonadota; class Gammaproteobacteria; order Pseudomonadales; family Pseudomonadaceae; genus Pseudomonas; species Pseudomonas sp. DR48. The sequence continues at coordinate 1,610,707 of NZ_CP081946.1, forward strand.
CGGTTGCGGATAGCCACCGCGGCGGCGGGCAGGATGGCAATGCTGTTGGGTTCCATCTGCGCCATCAAGGCCTTGCGGCGACGGCTGTATTCCGATTTCGGGATATGAATCATGGGCAGATGGCTTTCCCTGGCAAACGATTAATGCAGCGACGGTTTGGCCGCGGCCGGCGCATCTGCTTTTTTGGTTTCGGAGAACAGCAGCAATGGCGCGACCCGCAGGTATTCCATCACTTCCATGTAGTCGGTTTCACCGTCTTCGGACTCTTCCAGGGCATCTTGCACCTGGGAAATCGCCGCCAGGTCCTGCAACACTTCGGTGGCCTCGGTGCTCAGCATGCTGCTGTCACGGCAGTTCAGGCCGAAACCGCTGAGGAAACCCTGGCACCATTGGCCCAGTGCCACGGCACGGTCAGCCAGCGGTTCGTCATCGGTCGGCAGCAACAGAACGACGGTCACGTCGTCGCCGGTGAGCTCGCCCTTGACCATCTCCTGCAAGCCGATCAGGGCGTTGCGGACATTGTCCTGTGGCTCGTTTTCGAGCAGTTCGGCAGCATCGACCAGCCAGCCTTCGGCGTCGAAACCTGCACCGGCGCAACTGCGGCCGAGCAACAGGCCGTGCAGTTCGGCAGGCGAGACGTTATGACCGCTGGAAGTCAGCAGGGTGGCGAAGGCTTGGTACGGGGAATTCTGAATGGGCATGGTAGCTAGGCGCCAGACGGCGCTATGTCTAGAATGAAGGCCTTGTATCCTACATCGACAGACTCGCCAAGACTATTAAAGGCTGTCCGCCATCTACCATCCATCAGACCGAATTCAGTGGACACAATGGAAGACACCGACCTGCAAGCGCTGATGGCAAGACTCGAACTGCTAATTAATCGGGTCGAGCAACTAAAGAGTCAAAACGGACTCCTATTAGCTCAGGAAAAAACCTGGCGCGAGGAACGCGCTCACCTCATTGAAAAGAACGAAATCGCCCGGCGTAAGGTCGAATCAATGATTTCGCGCCTCAAGGCCCTGGAGCAAGACTCATGAGTTCAAGCAATAGCGTTACCGTGCAGATCCTCGATAAAGAATATTCGATCATCTGCCCGCAAGAGGAGCGCAGCAACCTGGTGAGCGCCGCCCGTTACCTGGACGGCAAGATGCGCGAAATCCGCAGCAGCGGCAAAGTCATCGGCGCCGATCGTATTGCCGTGATGGCCGCACTGAACATCACCCACGATCTTCTGCACAAGGAAGAACGCCCGGATGTGCAGGCCAGCGGCTCGACCCGCGAGCAGGTTCGCGACCTGCTCGATCGCGTCGATCTGGTGCTCGCCACTGATCCGGATGTCACCAAGGGCTGATTCGGCGGACAGCTTGGGTTATACTCGCATCACTCCCTGGGGTGCTTGCCAGTTGACCACGTCCCTGAGCCGATTCGCACTACCCTGGAAGTTGCACGTTGGGCTGGTGTGCATGTCCGCTAGACGGAAAGCCTTAAAGCCTACTGCATCTTCCACCTTGAACTTTCGGGTTCAAGGGCTAAGTCAGCAGCGGTTCATCCGGGGAGCCTGATTTGTGTCCGATGCCGGTTTAATTACCGGCATCGGCTTTTTTACGGGTACGCTTTATGTACTCGTCCTGCCGAAGCCTGAATCCATGAACGAACCTGCGCTGCTACCCCGCCCGCAACTTCGACGCATGCTGCGCAAGGCCCGCCGCGCACTGACGCCCAGTCAGCAGCGCCAGGCAGCTCGCGGGTTGTACAAGCAATTGGCCCAGCAGCCATTGTTTCGCCGCGCAAAACACATCTCCCTGTACCTGCCCACCGACGGTGAAATCGATCCGCGCCTGTTGCTGCGCGCCGCGCAACGCCGGGGCAAGGCGACGTATCTGCCGGTGCTCAGTGCCTGGCCGCGGACCAAAATGGTTTTCCAGCGAATCCGTCCCGGCGAGACACTCAAACCCAACCGTTTTCGCATTCTCGAACCCCGGGCCAATATCGCCCGGCAACGCAAGGTATGGGCGCTAGACCTGGTGTTGCTGCCATTGGTAGGGTTTGACGATGTCGGCGGACGCCTCGGCATGGGCGGTGGTTTCTATGATCGAAGCCTGGCCTATATGGCGCGCCGCCAAACCTGGCGCAAGCCAACGCTGCTGGGACTGGCCCATGAATGTCAGAAAGTCGAACGTTTGGCTCAAGCGAGCTGGGATGTGCCGTTACAAGGAACGGTGACAGACAGGGCGTGGTATTTCGCAGGCTAGACGCCACTGGTATCAGCGGCGTCCGAAGACGGGTTCAGCGTTTGAAAGCCGAGGGTTGTTGCTGGGCGATTTCGATTGGCGCGTCGGTCTTGTTGCTCCACAAGCTTTGGGCATAGCCAGTGGTTACGACGCCGAGGCCGAACAAAATAACCAAAATCCATAGTAAATCCGGTTTGCGTTTCATCGATTGCCCCCCAAAGGCACATCAACACGATGACAGCAGCGGTTTCCGTTGTAGGCCGTGCAGCAGCGTCAAGCTTAGAAGGCCGGCATTTTGCGACAACGTGAACTGACACGCAAACGCTGGCGTCAACCGACCGTCGGTTTGTCATAAAATCGCCCGACAACTTGCCCAACCACCTCGCAAGGAGCAAAAACGATGGCCTACTGGCTGATGAAATCCGAGCCCGACGAGCTCTCGATCAAAGACCTCGAGAAGCTGGGTCGAGCGCGCTGGGACGGGGTTCGCAACTATCAGGCGCGCAACTTTTTGCGTGCGATGGCGGTGGGCGACGAGTTTTTCTTCTATCACTCCAGCTGCCCCGAGCCCGGGATTGCCGGAATCGGCAAGATTGTCGAAGCCGCGTACCCGGACCCGACGGCACTGGAGCCTGAAAGCCATTACTACGACCCGAAGGCCAACGCAGAAAAAAACGCCTGGAGCGCCATTGATGTCGCGCATGTCGAGACGTTTGCCAAGGTGTTGAAGCTCGATTATCTGAAGCAGCAGACGGCGTTGGAGCAGATGCCGCTGGTGCAGAAAGGCTCGAGATTGTCGGTCATGCCGGTGACCCCCGAGCAGTGGGCGGCCGTTCTCGATCTACGCTAAAAAATCAAAACCACTTCGCCATCACTTTTTCGCGCGGAACCGGGTTAGCCTGTGTCCCAGTTGACTGGCATCAACTCGCCCCGGCGTTTGCTCTGCCAGACTAGGACGCAATAGCCGCAGGATGCCAGCATGTCGACTCACAGCCGCTCTTCGATACTTTTCGCCAGCGCCTTGCTGGTTTTACTGCTGGCCGCCGGGGGCTTTGGTTACTGGAAGTCGATGCATGACCGGTTGCCCGAAGGCTTGTACGTCGGCAACGGCCGGCTCGAGGCCACTGAAGTGCAGATCGCCAGCAAAACACCTGGCCGACTGGCCGAAGTGCTGGTCAATGAAGGCGACAAGGTCAGCAAAGGCCAACTGCTGGCCCGGATGGACACGCGTACCCTCGAAGCCCAGCGCGAACAGGCGCAAGCCGAGGTGTTGCGTGCGCGGGAAAACCTTTCCGCTGCCCAGGCCAACGTGCAACTGCGCCAGAGCGAACAACTGCTCGCGCAACAGGAACTCAAACGGTCTCAGGAACTGTTCAAACACGGTTTCGTGAGCGGCCAGATCATTGATCAGCAGCAAGCCCGCCTGGACACCGGCGGTGCTGCGGTCGCAGCGGCCCGAGCACAAGTCTCGGCAGTCGGCGCAGCGATCGGCGCGGCGCAGGCCCAGGTCGCCATGTTGACCAGCGAAATCGATGACAGCAGCCTGCGCGCGCCCATCGACGGAGTGATCCAGTTGCGCATGGCCGAACCCGGCGAAGTGCTCGGCGCTGGCGGACGAGTGCTGTTACTGATCGACCCCAGCGACCAATACATGAACCTTTACCTCTCGGCCTCCATCACCGGACGCCTGGCAGTCGGCGAAGAAGCGCGGATCCTCCTCGACGCCCTGCCCGACCATCCATTGCCGGCAAAAATCAGCTTCGTCGCGGCCAAGTCGCAATTCACCCCCAAGGAAGTCGAGACGCGCGACGAGCGGCAAAAACTGGTGTTCCGCGTCAAGTTGCGCCTGACCGACCCGAGCGCCCTGCCTCAGGCTAAACCGGGCATGCCGGGCGCCGGTTACGTGCGCACGGCGCCGATCAACTGGCCGGCCAACCTGCAATGACCGTCCTGGCGCTGCAAGCGACCGGCATCAACCACCGTTACGGCAAGCAGCACGCACTCAGTGACATCCTGTTCAGCCTGCCGGCAGGCACCCGCTGCGGGTTGATCGGCCCCGATGGTGCCGGCAAGTCGAGCTTGCTGGGACTGATCGCAGGCGTGAAAACCCTGCAGGACGGTCAACTGGAAGTACTGGGCGGCTCGATCCAGGATCGCCGCCACCGCACGAGTCTCTATCCCCGAATCGCCTTCATGCCCCAAGGCCTGGGCGGCAACCTATACCCTGATTTGTCGATCAGCGAGAACATCCACTTTTTCGCCACCCTGTTCGGCCTGTCGAAAGCCGAATTCGATGAGCGCATGCACAGCCTGTTGCTGGCCACCGACCTGCTGCGGTTCGCCGACCGCCCGGCGGGCAAACTCTCGGGTGGCATGAAACAGAAACTCGGGCTGTGTTGTGCGTTGATCCATGAACCGGACCTGCTGATCCTCGATGAACCAACGACCGGCGTAGACCCGTTATCCCGCCGACGTTTCTGGGAGTTGGTCGACGACGTTCGCCGCCAACGCCCGCAACTGACGTTGCTGGTCGCCACCGCCTATATGGAAGAAGCCGAGCAATTCGAACACTGCCTGATGCTCGACGGCGGCAAACTGATTGCCACGGGACTGACCAGCGAATTGGCTGCCGCGACGCCCAGCGGCAAACTCGACGAAGCGTTCACCCACTTTCAGGGCGCCAGCGGCCACGACAACCTGCCGCTGGTGATACCACCCAGAACCACCGCCAGCACGGACATCGCCATCGAGGCCCACGGCCTGACCTTGCGCTTCGGCGATTTTACTGCGGTGGATAACGTCAGCTTCGCCATCGGTCGCAGTGAGATTTTCGGCTTTCTCGGCTCCAACGGCTGCGGCAAGACCACCACCATGAAAGTCCTCACCGGATTGATGCCCGCCACTGAAGGCAGCGCCACCCTGCTGGGCAATCCGGTAAACGCCAAGGACCTGGCCACCCGCAAACGGGTCGGTTTCATGTCCCAGAGTTTCTCGCTGTATGGCGAACTCAGCGTGCGACAGAACCTGGACTTGCATGCGCGACTGTTCGATTTGCCCAAGGTCGACAGCGCCCGTCGTATCGACGAACTTATCCAACGCTTCAATCTGGACAACGTCGCCGATCAGCCGTCCGGCGCCCTGCCCTTGGGTTTGCGGCAGCGACTGTCGCTGGCCTTGGCGGTGTTGCATCGCCCGGAAGTGCTGATCCTCGACGAACCCACCTCCGGCGTGGATCCGTCCGCGCGAGACGACTTTTGGCGTTTGTTGATCGAACTGTCCCGCGAGCAAGGCGTGACCATTTTTCTCTCCACGCATTTCATGAATGAAGCCCAACGCTGCGACCGCATCTCGTTCATGCACGCCGGCAAGGTGCTGGCCTGTGACACCCCGGCGGCCTTGCAACAACAGTTCAAGGGCGAAACGCTGGAAGCAGCTTTTGTCACTTGCCTGGAACAGGCCCAAGGCTCCAGCGAAACACCGACGCCTGCAGCGCCTTCAGAAGTAGCCGTCGCACCGCCCCCTCCGATGAAGCAACGTGGTTTCAGTTTCGCACGGCTGGTGGCAGTGGCCAGCCGCGAAGCCAAGGAGTTGCTGCGCGATAAAGTGCGGATGGCGTTCGCCTTGCTCGGGGCGATCTTCATGATGGTGATCTTCGGCTACGGGATTTCCCTGGACGTGGAAAAACTCGCGTTCGCCGTGTTCGATCAGGACCAGACGCCGCAAAGCCGCACCTATCTGGAAGCGTTCCGCAGCTCGCGATACTTCGCCGAACAAGCGCCGATTCGTGACACGAAAGAGCTGCATCGACGCCTTCAACGCTCGGAAATCAAATTGGCGCTGGAAGTGCCGCCAGGTTTCGGCCGGGATTTGTACGCCGGACGTCAACCGGCCGTGGCAGCCTGGCTCGATGGCGGCATGCCGTTTCGGGCGGAGACCAGCCGCAATTACGTGGAGGCGGTGCATCAGGCCAACATTGAACAGCTGGCCGAACAGAGTAGCCCCGCGCTGAATCGACAAGCCGCGGCCACACTGCAAACCCGATTCCGCTACAACCAGGATGTGGTCAGCGTCAACGCCATTGGCCCCGGGGTGATGGCGCTGATTCTCGCCTTCATTCCGGCCATGCTCACGGCATTGGGGATCGTGCGGGAAAAAGAGCTGGGGTCGATCACCAACTTCTACGCCACACCGCTGACACGTCTGGAATTCCTGCTCGGTAAACAAGCGCCCTACCTGGCGGTCAGCCTGATCAACCTGGCGGTGCTGACGGCCATGAACCGCTGGTTGTTCGGCGTACCGTTCAAGGGCAGCGGCCTGACCCTGGCCTTCGGCGGGCTGCTGTATGTGCTGGCAACGACCAGCATGGGCCTGTTGATCTCGGCATTCACTCGCACCCAGATCGCCGCCATCCTCGGCACGATGATCATCACCAGCCTGCCGACTATCCAGTTTTCCGGGCTGATCGTGCCGCGCTCTTCCCTGGAAGGCGCCGCTGCAGTCATGGGAATGCTATTTCCGGCCGGTTACTTTCTCGATATCGCCGTCGGCACCTTCACCAAAGCGCTCGACCTGCGACAGTTATGGCCCCAATGCCTGGCGCTTTTCGGGTTCTTTCTCGCCTTTACCGGGCTGAGCCTGGTGATGCTGAAAAAGCAGGAGGCCTGATGCACAAGCTTGCGCATATTTTTCGGCTGGGCCTCAAGGAGCTGACCAGCCTGCGGCACGACAGCGTGTTGCTGGTGTTCCTGTTCTACGCCTTTACCGTGGCGATCTATATGCCGGCCGCCGGCTCGGTGATTGGCGTGCACAACGCCAGCGTCGCGATGGTGGACGAAGATCACAGCCACCTGTCACGCCAACTGGCGCAAGCCCTGCAACCGCCGGAGTTCCAGCGACCGGTGCTGTTGCCTTACGGGCAACTCGATCAGGTCATGGACAGCGGGAAATACACCTTCGTTATCAATGTGCCGGTGAATTTCCAGGCGGATCTGTTAGCCGGTCGCCAACCGGCGGTGCAAGTGAACGTGGATGCCACGGCCATGAGCCAGGCGTTCATGGGCGCGGGTTACATCGGGCGGATCTTCCAGCGCGAACTGCTCAATTACGGCGGGCAAAACGATCCGGCCAATCAGGCACCGGTCCTGCTGACCACCCGCTCGCTGTTCAATACCAATCTGGAAGGTGGCTGGTTCCTGGCGGTGATACAGATCGTCAACAACATCACCATTCTGGCCATAATCCTGACCGGCACGGCACTGCTGCGCGAGCGTGAACATGGCACCCTCGATCACTTGCTGGTGCTGCCGTTGACCGCGCTGGAGATCATGCTGGCGAAAATCTGGAGCAACATGCTGGTGGTGGTGGTGTGCACCTGGATTTCGCTGGAAGTGATCGTCAAAGGCGCACTGGGCGTGCCCTTGGCGGGCTCCATGAGTCTGTTTTTGATGGTCACCGCGGTTTATCTGTTCGCCAGTACGGCGCTGGGGATTTTCCTCGCGACCCTGGCCCGCTCGACACCGCAATTTGGCCTGTTGGCCATTCCGGTGATCATTCCGATGTTGTTGCTGTCCGGTGGCAGCACGCCGCTGGACAGCATGCCGCAATGGCTGCAATGGGTGATGCAGGGTTCGCCATCGACGCATTTTGTCAGCCTTGGCGCCGCCATTCTGTTTCGCGACGCAGGGCTGAGCGTGGTCTGGCCGGATCTGTTGGCATTGGCCGTCATCGGGCTGCTGTTCTTTGCGATTGCGTTGATGCGGTTTCGCAAGAGTCTGGCGTCTTGAATGGCGGCGGTTTTGGGGTTGGGGTTGGGGTTGAGGGTGGGTACATATCCGTTTTTGGCGTAACGGCGGCTATTGGTTCCGCCCTGACGGCGGGTTACTTGGAAGAGCGCCAAGTAACCAAGCGCTTGCGCCCCTGACGTACGGTGCCTCGCTTAGGCTCGGCATTCCCTCACTCCGGTCCTGCTCCGTGGGCCCGCCGCCATCGGCCATCCATGGCCGGGGGCGGCTAACCCGGCATCCATGCCGGGTTGCCCACTACGCAGAACCTGCGTTCGGCCTCCCGACGGAGCAGATCAAGATCAAGATCAAAAGCGCAAGGCGAGCTAACGCTCGGCCTGATGAGTGGTGAGGAGCAAAAGCTCTGCGCCGGCCTGCTCTGCTTTATGTGGGAGTGAGCCTGCTCGCGATGCTGTTGATCGTTCCCACGCTCCGCGTGGGAATGCCGCCGGGGACGCTCTGCGTTCCGCTGTCGACACCAGGCTTGAGTCTTGCGCAAGGGTGACGCGGAGCGTCACGGGATGCATTCCCACGCAGAGCGTGGGAACGATCAGGGTCAGGATCACGACGCGCAAGCGTTGAAGAACCAGGTCGGCCCGCAGGCCGCCTCGCTTTGGCTTTGGCGGTGCACGCCCCCTCGTGAGGCCGAGTGGAGGTTCTGCGCAGTGGGCACCGCGGCAGGGATGCCGCGGTAGCCGCCCCCGGCCATGGATGGCCGATGGCGGCGGGCCCACGGAGCAGGACCGGAGCGAGGGCATGCCGAGCCTTAGCGAGGCACCGAACGTCAGGGGCAAGAGCGCTTGGTTACTTGGCGCTTCTCCAAGTGACCCGCCGTCAGGGCGGAACCCTAAGCCGCCGTTACCGCAGAAACGGATATGCCCCCAATCCCAATCCCAATCCCAAACCCCAAAACCATCTTAAGTGACCAGCACTACTCGCAAACGGGGGTGCTTACTGAATGATCAGATTGTTGAACAGCAAATCCTCAACCACCGGCTTACCCGTTTCATCGTTCATCACTTGCTGAGTCTGCTTCAGGGCTTCCTGACGCAGCTTCTCCTTGGCCTCAACGTTGTTCATCGTCTCGGTAGTCTGCTGTGCGAACAACGCGACCAACTGATTGCGAATCAACGGCTCGTTGGCCTTCACCGCTTTGGTGGCATCCTCACCGGTCACGCGCAACGCCACGTCGGCCTTGTAGACCTTAAGCTTCGGCGTACCGTCCAACCCGTAATTGCCCACGAACGGCGGGCTCAAGGTGATGTAATTGACCTTCGGAGCTTCACCTTCTTTGGCTTCTTCGGCCATCGCTGCCACAGGCAGAGACAGGGCCAGCAACAACATGATCCACGCTTTCACAATTCGCTCCTTATCCGGTTTGCGGCCTAGCATAACGACCCGCCGCTCAAGCACAAGCTTATGGCTGACTATCAGGGTCGGGCATGCTCGTTGACCCATCGACTCACACACCTACACTTATCGGCCATCACTCCCAAAGGAATAGCCCTGATGAAAGCCGTGCTGTGCAAAGCCTTCGGCCCTGCCGAATCGCTGGTGCTGGAAGAGGTCGCCAGCCCTGTCGCGAAGAAGAACGAAATCCTGCTGGACGTGCACGCCGCCGGGGTGAATTTCCCGGACACGCTGATCATTGAGGGCAAATACCAGTTCAAGCCGCCCTTCCCGTTCTCGCCGGGTGGCGAGGCGGCGGGCGTGGTCAGTGCGGTGGGTGAAAAGGTCAGCCACCTCAAGGTCGGTGACCGGGTCATGGCCCTGACCGGTTGGGGCAGCTTCGCCGAACAGGTCGCGGTGCCAGGCTACAACGTCCTGCCGATTCCACCGTCGATGGACTTCAACACCGCCGCCGCCTTCAGCATGACCTACGGCACGTCGATGCACGCGCTCAAGCAACGCGCCAACCTGCAACCGGGCGAAACCCTGCTGGTGCTCGGTGCTTCCGGCGGTGTCGGCCTGGCCGCGGTGGAAATCGGCAAGGCCATGGGCGCCCGCGTGATCGCCGCCGCCAGCAGCGCCGAGAAACTGGCCGTGGCCAAGGCTGCCGGCGCCGATGAACTGATCAACTACAGCGAAACCAGCCTCAAGGACGAAATCAAACGCCTGACCGACGGCCAAGGCGCCGATGTTATTTACGATCCGGTCGGCGGCGATCTGTTTGACCAGGCCGTGCGCGCCATCGCCTGGAACGGCCGCCTGCTGGTGGTCGGCTTCGCCAGCGGCCGGATCCCGGAATTCCCGGTGAATCTGGCGCTGCTCAAGGGTGCCGCCGTGGTCGGTGTGTTCTGGGGCTCGTTTGCCCAGCGCCAGCCGCAGGACAACGCGGCCAACTTCCAGCAACTGTTTGACTGGTTTGCCGAAGGCAAGTTGAAGCCGTTGGTGTCTCAGGTGTATCCGCTGAGCAATGCGGCACAGGCGATCAATGATCTTGGCCAGCGCAAGGCGGTCGGCAAAGTGGTGGTTCAGGTTCGTTGAGCAAAAAAAAAAAGCGGTCTGGTTGGTCCAGGCCGCTTTTTTATTTTCCGGGGTCAGAGCAACCCGGGAATTTCCAACGGTAGCAGAACGTCGCCAGTCAGACTCGCGAAGCGATCGCCTGATCGGCTTTTGACTTGCAGCGCTTGAGCCGCGCCTCCAGATTCCGGTCTGGCATGGCGTGGCTACGCAGGGCGTTGGCGGTCTGCTCGACATAATCGCGAGTGGTGCCGTAACGCCCGCAAGCATTTTCGAACACATGACTCAGCACGTGATCCGGCAAGTTGCCGGCATAGCTGGGCAGGTGTCGTTCCAATACAAACCCCAACGCCTGAACCTGGCTTCCATCTTCGAGACGGCAGTTGAGCCAGTGTGGGCGATAGGACGGGAATGGCATTTCGCGTTGCCACAAGGCATAGAGCGACGCTTCAAGTTGTTCTTCAGGCAAGCGATAAGCGAAGCCGCTGCAGGAACCACCCCGATCCAGACCAAACACCAGCCCTGGCACTTCGGGGGTGCCGCGATGTTCGTGGGACCACAGGTACAAACCGCGATGGTAGCCATGCACTCGGCCGCGGACACGTTCAACCGCCGGGCATTCGGGACGCCAGATCAGCGAACCATAAGCAAACAGCCAGACCGGCCCGCCCTTGTGGCGCGCCATGGTCGATTGCATCGAGCTGAGCAATTGTTCGTGCGTAAGCTGCGGCCCCAGATCGAGCCGCGGAGGGTAAGCCGGATTCAAAAACCCAGATTCAATGGCACTCATGGCGAATAGCGTTCAGCTCCCCGCGAATAAAGAATTACTTAATAGAACGCACCGCTGTAACAATAAGGCACATATGTTTTAAGGCAATTTAAGTGCCATGCACTGTTTTTGAATAATTACCTGAACGAGTTATAACCTACCGGCATTTATATAAATCTATAAATACCGATCGGCTATATGGAGAGTTATAACGATTTAAAATCGCGGATCAGATCGCGGATCCACATCGAGGATCAAGATCGAGGATCAAGATCGTGGCGCATATGCAAAAACGTCTGCGCGCATCTGGTGAGCATCCATCCCGGCTTCAACTAGCGCATCCAGCGTCCCATAGACCATGGCCGGTGAGCCACTGGCGTAGACATGCAAGGCTTTCAGGTCCGTAAAGTCTTCACACACCGCCTCATGCAGCATCCCGCAGCGCCCCTGCCAGCCGCACTGATCGCTGACAACTTTATGCAGGAACAGGTTGGGCAGCTTCAGCCACTCATCCCAATGTTCGATGGCATAAAAGTCTTCAGGTCGACGCACGCCCCAATACAGATGGACGGGGTGCTTGAAGCCGGTGGCGCGACAGTGCTCGATCAGGCTGTGGATCTGTCCCATGCCAGTGCCGGCGGCGATCAGCACCAGCGGACCGTCGGGCAATTCCGCCAGGTGGGTGTCGCCGAACGGCATCTCGATGCGCACCATCGGATTGCGCCGAAGTTGCTCGATCAGATTCAGCGCACTGCTTTCGCGCGCCAGCACATGGATTTCCAGGTCGCGCCCCGAGTGCGGTGCCGAGGCCAGGGAGAAGGCGGATTTCTCGCCGTTCTCGCGCTCGATCATCAAATACTGACCGGCGTGATAGCGTGGCGGCTTGCCGGCCGGCGCTCGCAGGTGCACGCGAAAGGTATCTCCGCCGACGTCCCTGCATTCAATGACCTGACACGACAAGCTGCGCACCGGCAGTTCTCCCAGCGCAAGCACGCCATCCCACAGCACGATGCAGTCTTCCAGCGGCTCTGCTATGCAAGTGTAGAACTCGCCATGATCGCGCACACCGCCGGCCTGTTCGACCCGCCCTTCCACCAGCAAGGCCGCGCACACATGGCAATTGCCGTTGCGGCAGCTTTGCGGGCATTCATAGCCCAGGCGCCGCGCGCCATCGAGAATCCGCTCGCCGGGCAATATCTCAAGCACTGCTCCGGAGGGCTGCAAGGTTACACGCATCAATCTATTCCTAACTGATTCCAGATGGCATCGATCCGTTGGGTCACGGCTTCGTCCTTGACGATGACCCGGCCCCACTCGCGAGTGGTTTCGCCCGGCCATTTATGCGTGGCATCGAGCCCCATCTTCGACCCCAGGCCGGAGACCGGCGAGGCGAAGTCGAGGTAGTCGATCGGCGTGTTGTCGATCATCACCGTGTCGCGCTTGGGGTCCATGCGCGTAGTGATGGCCCAGACCACGTCGTTCCAGTCTCGCGCGTTAATGTCGTCGTCTGTGACGATAACGAACTTGGTGTACATGAACTGTCGCAAAAACGACCAGACACCGAGCATTACCCGCTTGGCGTGACCCGGATACGACTTCTTCATGGTCACGATGGCCATGCGGTAGGAGCAGCCTTCGGGCGGCAGGTAGAAGTCGGTGATTTCGGGGAACTGTTTCTGAAGGATCGGCACGAACACTTCGTTCAGCGCCACACCCAGAATCGCCGGCTCATCCGGCGGACGGCCAGTGTAGGTGCTGTGATAAATCGGTTTGATCCGGTGGGTGATGCGCTCGACGGTGAACACCGGGAAGCTGTCGACTTCATTGTAGTAACCGGTGTGATCGCCGTAAGGACCTTCATCAGCCATCTCGCCCGGATGGATCACGCCTTCCAGGATGATCTCGGCGGTGGCCGGCACTTGCAGGTCGTTGCCGCGGCACTTCACCAGTTCGGTGCGGTTGCCGCGCAGCAGACCGGCGAATGCATATTCGGAGAGGCTGTCCGGCACCGGCGTCACGGCGCCAAGAATGGTCGCAGGGTCAGCACCCAGTGCCACGGACACCGGAAATGGCTGGCCGGGATGCTTTTCGCACCACTCACGGTAATCCAGCGCGCCGCCACGGTGGCTCAGCCAGCGCATGATCACCTTGTTGCGACCAATCACTTGCTGGCGATAAATGCCGAGATTCTGGCGATCCTTGTTCGGACCTTTGGTGACGGTCAGGCCCCAAGTGATCAGCGGACCGACGTCGCCTGGCCAGCAGGTCTGCACCGGCAGCATCGCGAGGTCGACGTCGTCGCCTTCGATCACCACTTCCTGGCACACCGCGTCTTTGACGACTTTCGGCGCCATGGCGATGATCTTGCGGAAGATCGGCAATTTGGACCAGGCATCCTTCAAGCCCTTCGGTGGCTCGGGCTCTTTGAGGAACGCCAGCAACTTGCCGATTTCGCGCAGCTCGCTGACCGCCTCGGCGCCCATGCCCATGGCCACCCGCTCGGGGGTGCCGAACAGGTTGCCGAGGACCGGGATGTCGTACCCGGTCGGGTTTTCGAACAGCAGCGCCGGGCCTTTTGCCCGTAACGTGCGATCACAGACTTCGGTCATCTCCAGCACTGGAGAGACGGGGATCTTGATGCGTTTCAACTCTCCGCGCTGCTCAAGCTGCTGCACGAAATCCCGAAGGTCCTTGAATTTCATTGACGATGGCACCCCTAAAATAGGCGTACATCCTACCTGCTCTGCCGCCCGCTGGCAGCTTATCGCTGCTTACTTGGCCGCATTCACGTTGCCGTTGCTCAGAGCTGCCAGGGTTTGCAAGCGCTTGAACAGGGGCTCAAGCACCGGCGCGATGAAGCGGGCACCGACCTCAGACAGCTGATTGTCATCGGTATACAGCGAGTGAACATCGAGCTCGACGCGGCAAAGTCCTGCGTCATCAAATGTTTCAGGCAAAAAAAATGGCGCCCCGAAGGGCGCCATTCCTGACGGCTGAAAACCGTCTTACTTGCGTTTCATCGACAAGAAGAACTCGTCGTTGGTCTTGGTCGTCTTCAGCTTGTCGACCAGGAACTCGATGGCAGCGATTTCGTCCATCGGGTGCAGCAGCTTGCGCAGGATCCACATACGCTGCAACTCGTCGTCGGCGGTCAGCAACTCTTCGCGGCGGGTGCCGGAACGGTTGATGTTGATGGCCGGGAAGACGCGTTTTTCAGCGATACGACGATCCAGAGGCAGTTCCATGTTGCCGGTGCCTTTGAATTCTTCGTAGATCACTTCATCCATCTTCGAGCCGGTTTCAACCAGCGCGGTGGCGATGATGGTCAGCGAGCCGCCTTCTTCGATGTTCCGTGCAGCGCCGAAGAAACGTTTCGGTTTCTCCAGCGCGTGAGCATCGACACCACCGGTGAGCACTTTGCCGGAGCTCGGGATCACGGTGTTGTAGGCGCGGGCCAGACGGGTGATGGAGTCGAGCAGGATCACCACGTCTTTCTTGTGTTCGACCAGGCGCTTGGCCTTCTCGATCACCATTTCGGCAACCTGCACGTGGCGGGTTGGCGGTTCGTCGAACGTCGAGGCAACCACTTCGCCGCGCACGGTGCGCTGCATTTCGGTTACTTCTTCCGGACGCTCATCGATCAGCAACACGATCAGATGAACTTCAGGGTTGTTACGTGCGATGTTCGCCGCGATGTTCTGCAGCATGATCGTCTTGCCCGCTTTGGGCGGTGCAACGATCAGACCGCGCTGGCCTTTGCCGATCGGGGCGCACAGGTCGATGACACGACCGGTCAAGTCTTCGGTCGAACCGTTGCCGGCTTCCATCTTCATGCGAACGGTCGGGAACAGCGGGGTCAGGTTCTCGAAGAGAATCTTGTTTTTCGCGTTCTCGGGACGATCGTAGTTGATCGTGTCGACCTTGAGCAGTGCGAAATAACGCTCGCCTTCCTTTGGAGGGCGGATCTTGCCAACGATGGTGTCACCGGTGCGCAAGTTGAAACGGCGGATCTGGCTCGGCGAGACGTAAATATCGTCTGGGCCGGCGAGATAGGAAGCGTCAGCGGAGCGCAGGAAGCCGAAGCCGTCCTGGAGAATCTCCAGCACGCCATCACCGGAGATTTCCTCGCCGCTTTTCGCGTGCTTTTTGAGCAGGGAGAAAATCACGTCCTGCTTGCGCGAACGGGCCATATTTTCTATGCCCATCTGTTCGGCCAATTCGAGCAGTTCGGTAATCGGCTTTTGCTTGAGTTCAGTCAGATTCATATAGGAATGACGTAATCATTTATGGAGGGGGGGAAATTAAGCTTTTGGCTTAATGAGGCCGCGCCGCAGAGAAGGCGACAGGATCGCGTACTTATTCGAAAAGGAGTGCGTCGGCGACGGCTAGCAGGGGGCAATGGAGAAACCAGTGCGGGGCCGAATGTACCACCTGAGTTTCAGAGCGTCTAGCCCTGAATAACGAAAAGGCCCCGCAATGTGCGGGGCCTTTTTTTCGGACACTTTACAACGACGCTTAGATGTTGGCGTCGAGGAAAGCAGCCAGTTGCGACTTCGACAGTGCGCCGACCTTGGTCGCTTCAACGTTGCCGTTCTTGAACAGCATCAGGGTCGGGATGCCACGTACGCCATGCTTGGCCGGGGTTTCCTGGTTTTCATCGATGTTCAGCTTGGCAACGGTCAGCTTGCCTTTGTAGGTTTCAGCAATTTCGTCCAGAACAGGAGCGATCATTTTGCAAGGGCCGCACCATTCAGCCCAGTAGTCGACCAGTACAGCGCCTTCGGCCTTGAGTACGTCGGCCTCGAAGCTAGCGTCGCTAACGTGTTTGATAAGATCGCTGCTCATGGAAGTCTCCAGGTTGTAAGCAAAAAAACGTGGCCCATCATAGCCGCCCTTCCCTCGTTCAGGAAGGTGCAGATGATTGAGTCTCGCTATGGTGGCGCATGAGTTTGGGTATAGCTCAAGTCAGGAGGTGGCGGGAGCGACGAAGGCAATTCCTGTGCGCAGTGCTGCGTTGCGCACATGCTCATGCATGGCCTTCTGCGCCGCGGAGGACGAGCGCCGAGCCAGCGCACGAAGGATTTTGCGGTGCTCCTGCCAGGTTTCCAGGGCTCTTTCGGCCCGGATGAACGGTAGCTTCTGGCTCTCCAGAAAGATCTCGGCGCTGGCCGTCAGGATGCTCAGCATCGCCTGATTACCGCTGGCGAGCAGGATCCGCCGGTGGAATTCGAAGTCCAATCGCGCTGCCGCCTCGAAATCGCCGGCCTTCAAATCGTTGCGCATGGCAGCCACGTTGTCTTCGAGCGCATCAAGCTCCTGCGTACTCAGGGTCCCGGCGGCCAAACCGGCGGCGAAACCCTCCAGGGCATAGCGCAGCTGGAAGATATCCAGCGGCGAGGCCTGGGCCGCGAACGGCCAGCTCAACGCGGCTTCTGACCGTGACAGGTCCACCGGCGACTGCACGAACACGCCTTTACCGGGCTGAATGCTGATCACGCCCAAGGCACTCAATGACGACAGCGCCTCGCGCAACGACGCACGGCTGACCCCCAACTGCACCGCCAGGTCCCGCTGCGAGGGCAAGGCATCGCCTGGCCCAAAACCCTGCTCGGTGATGAGTTTGCGGATGGCTTGCAGCGCCACTTCAGGTACGGCTCGTGAGATCGAGTTCATGTTTTTTCAGACGGACCAGGCGAATGTGCCGCTAGTTTTAAAGCTATTCGCGACGCCCGGCAAGTCGTGCCCCATGGGGGTTCGAAGGTTCAGGCCGATGCGCCATCGGGGTGCGAATCGCGGCGCAACTGTTCAGACCAGTAAGACCGAACCAACCCAGCAAAACCGTGGCCTGCAACCCCCAAAACCGATTCTTGGCATGGCCCGTGCTCTGTCGATCCGCAGAAATTACTTCTCGCCGATCCGGAGATTTGCCATGACCCTGCGTTACAGCGCCCTCCTCGCCTCCCTGTTTGCCAGCCTGATGCTGAGCCAGGTGCCCGCCCATGCCGACGGACTGGAGGACGTGGTCAAACGCGGCGTCCTCAAGGTGGCCGTGCCACAGGACTTCCCGCCATTCGGCTCGGTTGGCCCCGACATGAAACCGCGCGGCCTCGATATCGACACCGCCAAGCTGCTGGCCGACCAACTCAAGGTCAAACTCGAACTGACCCCAGTCAACAGCACCAACCGCATCCCGTTCCTGACCACCGGCAAGGTCGACCTGGTGATTTCAAGCCTCGGTAAAAACCCGGAGCGCGAGAAAGTCATCGACTTCTCAAGTGCCTACGCGCCGTTCTACCTCGCCGTATTCGGCCCGCCAGACGCCGACATCAAAAGCCTCGACGACCTCAAGGGCAAGACCATCAGCGTCACCCGTGGCGCCATCGAAGACATCGAACTGACCAAAGTCGCCCCCGAAGGCGTGACCATCAAGCGCTTCGAAGACAATAACTCGACCATCGCCGCGTACCTCGCCGGGCAAGTCGACCTGATCGCCAGCGGCAACGTGGTGATGGTCGCGATCAGCGAAAAAAGTCCGAAGCGTGTGCCTGCGTTGAAAGTGAAGCTCAAGGATTCGCCGGTCTATGTCGGCGTGAACAAGAACGAGCCGGCGCTGCTGGGCAAGGTCAACCAGATCCTCGCGACCGCCAAGTCTGACGGTGCGCTGGAGAAAAACTCCCGAACCTGGCTCAAAGAGCCGCTGCCGGCCGATCTCTGATCGTCGCTCGGGAGATTTGATATGGCCTATCAGTTCGACTTCATACCGGTGGTGCAAAACACCGACCTGCTGCTGCGCGGTGCGCTGTTCACCCTTGAGTTGACGGCCATCGGCGCGGTGCTGGGCGTAGGGCTGGGCATCGTCGGGGCGTTGGTGCGGGCGTGGAACATTCGCCCGTTCTCGGTGATTTTCGGGATTTACGTCGAGTTGATCCGCAACACGCCGTTTCTGGTGCAGTTGTTTTTCATCTTCTTCGGCTTGCCGTCGCTGGGCCTGCAGATTTCAGAATGGCAGGCGGCGGTGCTGGCGATGGTGATCAACCTGGGGGCTTATTCAACCGAGATCATTCGCGCGGGCATTCAGGCGATTCCCCGTGGACAGCTCGAAGCTGCTGCCGCGCTGGCGATGACCCGCTTCGAAGCCTTTCGCCACGTGATCTTGCTGCCGGCGCTGGGCAAGGTCTGGCCGGCGCTGAGCAGCCAGATCATCATCGTCATGCTCGGCTCGGCGGTCTGTTCGCAGATCGCCACCGAAGAACTGAGCTTCGCCGCCAACTTCATTCAATCGCGCAACTTCCGCGCGTTTGAAACCTACGCCCTGACCACGCTGCTTTATCTGTGCATGGCCTTGCTGATCCGCCAACTGCTGAACTGGATCGGCCGGCGCTACATCGCAAGGAGCAGCCAATGAGCGATTTCACCTTCTGGGACGTCGTGCGCAACCTGCTCACCGGCCTGCAATGGACGCTGGCACTGTCGCTGGTGGCGTTTATTGGCGGCGGCTTGATCGGTTTGCTGATCATGGTCATGCGCATTTCGAAAAAGTCCCTGCCACGCAACGTCGCCCGCACCTACATCGAACTGTTTCAGGGCACGCCGTTGTTGATGCAGCTGTTTCTGGTGTTCTTCGGTGTGGCCCTGGCCGGC
Organism: Pseudomonas sp. DR48; assembly: GCF_019823085.1. Lineage (NCBI taxonomy): Bacteria > Pseudomonadati > Pseudomonadota > Gammaproteobacteria > Pseudomonadales > Pseudomonadaceae > Pseudomonas > Pseudomonas sp. DR48. The sequence continues at coordinate 1,629,591 of NZ_CP081946.1, forward strand.
GTGGAGATTTCACCGTGGATGGCGGCGGCGCTGGCCCTGACGCTGTTTACCAGTGCTTACCTGGCGGAGATCTGGCGCGGCTGCGTCGAGTCGATTCCCAACGGCCAATGGGAAGCCTCGTCGAGCCTGGCGCTCAACCCGCTGGAGCAATTGCGCTACGTGATCCTGCCGCAAGCCCTGCGCGTGGCCGTGGCGCCGACGGTGGGATTTTCGGTGCAAGTGGTCAAAGGCACCGCCGTGACCTCGATCATCGGCTTCACAGAACTGACCAAGACCGGCGGCATGCTCGCCAACGCGACTTTCGAACCGTTCATGGTCTACGGCCTCGTGGCCCTTGGCTATTTCCTGCTCTGCTACCCCTTGTCCCTCAGCGCGCGCTACCTGGAAAGGAGACTGCATGCCTCTGCTTAGAATTTCGGCCCTGCATAAATATTACGGCGACCACCATGTGCTCAAAGGCATCGACCTGAGCGTCGAGGAAGGCCAGGTCGTGGCGATCATCGGCCGTAGCGGCTCGGGCAAATCGACGTTATTGCGCACGCTCAATGGCCTGGAGTCGATCAACGATGGCGTGATTGAAGTCGACGGTGAATACCTGGATGCCGCTCGCGCCGACCTGCGCAGCTTGCGGCAGAAAGTCGGGATGGTGTTTCAGCAGTTCAACCTGTTCCCGCACCTGACCGTGGGCGAGAACGTCATGCTCGCGCCGCAAGTGGTGCAGAAAGTGCCTAAAGCCAAAGCGGCCGTGCTGGCCCGGGAGATGCTGGAGCGGGTCGGGCTGGGGGAGAAGTTTGACGCTTTCCCGGATCGGCTGTCAGGTGGACAGCAGCAGCGAGTGGCGATTGCCCGGGCCCTGGCGATGTCGCCAAAAGTGTTGCTGTGCGACGAGATCACCTCGGCGCTGGACCCGGAACTGGTCAACGAGGTGCTCAGCGTGGTTCGCCAACTGGCCAGGGAGGGGATGACATTGATTATGGTCACCCATGAGATGCGTTTTGCCCGCGAGGTTGGGGATAAGTTGGTGTTCATGCATCAGGGCAAGGTGCACGAGGTGGGGGATCCAAAGGTGTTGTTCGCCAATCCGCAGACGGCGGAGCTGGCGAACTTCATCGGAACGGTTGAGGCGGCGGTCTGAAGGGCGCCATCGCGAGCAAGCCCGCTCCCACATTGGTTCTGTGTCGTACGCGAGATGGATGACTGCACAGAAAACCTGTGGGAGCGAGCCTGCTCGCGATTGGCCACCCAGCGGTCACCGGTATGACTGCGCTGGATCAAGGCATTGAACGCTACGCGTTGGCGCCAGCGTTTGATCGTGGCACGATGTCGAGGTAATCGACCGAGACCCCCTGATCATGCCGCAATCCCAAGCCAAGAATCTGTCCCTGATCGCCGCGATCGACCTGGGCTCCAACAGCTTTCACATGGTCGTGGCCAAGGCCCAGAATGGCGAAATCCGTATTCTCGAACGTCTCGGGGAGAAGGTTCAGCTGGCCGCCGGCATCGACGAAGAGCGTCAGCTCAGCGAAGAATCCATGCAACGCGGGCTCGATTGCCTCAAGCGTTTTGCCCAACTGATCAACGGTATGCCTCCAGGCGCCGTGCGGATCGTCGGCACCAACGCCCTGCGTGAAGCCCGTAACCGTAACGAATTCATCCGCCGCGCCGAAGAAATCCTCGGTCACCCGGTGGAAGTCATCTCCGGCCGTGAAGAAGCGCGCCTGATCTACCTCGGCGTGTCCCACACCCTTGCCGACACCCCGGGCAAACGCCTGGTCGCCGACATCGGCGGCGGCAGTACCGAGTTCATCATCGGCCAGCGCTTCGAACCGCTGCTGCGTGAAAGCCTGCAAATGGGCTGCGTCAGTTATACCCAGCGTTATTTCAAGGACGGCAAGATCACCCCGGCCCGTTACGCCCAGGCGTACACCGCGGCGCGGCTGGAGATCATGAGCATCGAGCACGCCCTGCACCGCCTGACCTGGGATGAAGCCATCGGCTCCTCGGGCACCATTCGCGCCATTGGCCTGGCGCTGAAGGCCGGCGGCCACGGTGCCGGCGAGGTCAATGCCGAAGGCCTGGCCTGGCTCAAGCGCAAACTGTTCAAACTCGGCGACGTCGAGAAGATCGACTTTGAAGGCATCAAGCCCGACCGTCGGGCGATTTTCCCCGCTGGTCTGGCGATTCTCGAAGCGATCTTCGACGCCCTCGAGCTGCAACGCATGGACCACTGTGAAGGCGCCCTGCGCGAAGGCGTGCTCTACGACCTGCTAGGCCGTCATCATCACGAAGACGTCCGTGAGCGCACGCTCAGCTCCTTGATGGAGCGTTATCACGTCGATCTGGAACAAGCGGCACGCGTTGAGCGCAAAGCGCTGCATGCCTTTGATCAGGTCGCCGAAGACTGGGATCTGGACGACGGCGTCTGGCGTGAATTGCTGGGCTGGGCGGCCAAGGTGCATGAAGTGGGCCTGGACATCGCCCACTATCAGTACCACAAGCACGGCGCCTACTTGATCGAGCACTCGGACCTGGCCGGGTTCTCCCGCGAAGACCAGTTGATGCTCGCGCTACTGGTACGGGGCCACCGTCGCAATATTCCCAAGGACAAGTTTGCCGAGTTCGGCGATGAAGGCATCAAGCTGATTCGCCTGTGCGTGCTGCTGCGCTTTGCGATCCTGTTCCATCACATCCGCGGCACCCAGGAAATGCCTCAGGTGATGCTGCAAGCCAACGGCGAGAACCTCGATGTGCTGTTCCCGGAAAACTGGCTGGACGAAAACCAGCTGACCCAGGCCGACTTCGCCCTGGAAGCGGAATGGCTGACCCGCGTAGGGTTCATCCTGAACGTTCGCTAAAAACGTTCGCTGAAATAAAAAAAGGCCTTCTTCGGAAGGCCTTTTTTGTGTCCAGCAAACACCATAAACCTCATGTGAGAGCGGGCTTGCCCGCGAAAGCGGTGTGTCAGGCAACAACGATATTGACTGAAACGACGCCTTCGCGAGCAAGCCCGCTCCCACAGGTTTTATGCGTTAACGCACGGCCAGGATCGGGCTGCCCAGACGCTCCAGCAATGTCGCCTGCGCACTGCGCGGGTTCTGGTTGCCGGTCGGTGTGTTGCGGATGTAACGACCGTCAGCCTGCAAGCTCCAGCTGTGGGTGTTGTCGGTCAGGTAAAGCTCCAGCTCCTTCTTGACCCGCATGATCAATTTCTTGCCTTCCACCGGGAAGCAAGTCTCGACGCGCTTGTCGAGGTTGCGCTCCATCCAGTCGGCGCTGGAGAGGAACATCTGTTCTTCACCGCCATTGAGGAAGTAGAAGACCCGGGTGTGCTCCAGGAAACGACCGATGATCGAGCGTACGTGGATGTTGTGCGAGACCCCGGCGATGCCCGGACGCAGGCAGCACATGCCGCGCACCACCAGATCGATACGCACCCCGGACTGGCTGGCCTTGTACAACGCGCGGATGATCTTAGGATCGGTCAGCGAGTTGAACTTGGCGATGATGTGCGCCGGTTTGCCGTCGAGGGCGAACTGGGTTTCGCGGGCAATCATGTCGAGCATGCCCTTCTTCAGCGTGAACGGCGCGTGCAACAGCTTCTTCATGCGCAGGGTTTTGCCCATGCCGATCAGCTGGCTGAACAGTTTGCCGACGTCCTCGCACAAGGCGTCATCGGACGTCAGCAGGCTGTAGTCGGTGTACAGACGGGCGTTGGCCGCGTGGTAGTTGCCAGTCCCCAAGTGGGCGTAGCGCACGATTTCGCCAGCCTCGCGACGCAGGATCAGCATCATCTTGGCGTGAGTCTTGAAGCCGACCACACCGTAAATCACCACCGCACCGGCCGCTTGCAGACGGCTGGCCAGTTGCAGGTTGGACTCTTCATCGAACCGTGCGCGCAATTCAATCACCGCGGTGACTTCCTTGCCGTTGCGCGCCGCATCCACCAACGCATCAACGATTTCCGAGTTGGCACCGGAACGGTAAAGGGTTTGACGGACCGCCAACACATGCGGGTCCTTGGCAGCCTGACGCAGCAGGTCGACCACCGGGGTAAACGACTCGAACGGGTGCAGCAGCAGAATGTCCTGCTTGCTGATCACGCTGAAAATGTTCTCGCTGTTTTGCAGCAGTTTCGGGATCTGCGGCGTGAACGGCATGTATTGCAGCGCGCGCTGGCTGTCCAGGCCGGTAATGCTGAACAGCCGGGTCAGGTTGACCGGACCGTTGACCTGATACAGCTCGGTTTCGTGCAGGTTGAACTGCTTGAGCAAGTAGTCGGAAAGTTGTTTCGGGCACGTGTCGGCCACTTCCAGGCGCACCGCATCACCGTAGCGACGGGAGAACAACTCACCGCGCAGCGCGCGGGCCAGGTCTTCGACATCTTCGGTGTCGACCGCGAGATCGGCGTTTCGGGTCAGGCGGAACTGGTAGCAGCCCTTGACCTTCATGCCCTGGAACAGGTCATCGGCGTGCGCGTGGATCATTGACGACAGGAACACATAGTTGTCGCCAGCCCCGCCCACTTCTTCCGGCAGTTTGATAATACGCGGCAACAGGCGCGGTGCCGGAATGATCGCCAGCCCGGAATCGCGACCAAAGGCGTCGATACCTTCGAGCTCGACGATGAAGTTCAGGCTCTTGTTCACCAGCAACGGGAACGGGTGCGTCGGGTCGAGGCCGATCGGGGTGATGATCGGAGCGATCTCGTCGCGGAAATAGCGGCGCACCCAGGTTTTGATCTTGGTGTTCCAGTGACGACGACGGATGAAGCGGACCTGATGTTTTTCCAGTTCAGGCAACAGGATGTCGTTGAGGATCGCGTATTGGCGGTCGACGTGACCATGTACCAGCTCGCTGATGCGGGCCAGGGCCTGATGCGGTTGCAGGCCATCGGCGCCCGCCTGTTCACGGGCGAAGGTGATCTGCTTCTTCAGGCCGGCCACGCGAATTTCGAAGAACTCGTCCAGGTTGCTGGAGAAGATCAGCAAAAACTTCAGCCGTTCCAGCAAGGGATAGGACTCGTCCAGCGCCTGTTCCAGCACGCGGATATTGAACTGCAGTTGCGACAGCTCGCGGTGGATATACAGGCTACTGTCATCCAGACCGGGAATGGCAATCGCCGGGGCCGCCGCTGCGGCTGCGCCATCGGCCACCACCACGACGGGAGCTGGTTCCAGCTCCGGCGGGGTCTCGGTGATTTGCTCCACCAGGGGTTGAGCGTCTTTTACGGCAACTTCAGTGAGTCCTTCGGTATTCATGGAATGTTCCTGTGAGGGCTATTTTTGCTCTCGTAACAATTGAGCGGCACGCACGGCAAAGTAAGTCAGGATGCCATCAGCCCCTGCTCGTTTAAAAGCGGTCAGGGATTCGAGGATAACCCCTTCACTCAACCAGCCATTCTGTATCGCCGCCATGTGCATGGCGTATTCACCGCTGACCTGATAAACAAAGGTCGGCACTTTAAATTCTTCTTTGACCCGGTAAAGGATATCCAGGTACGGCATGCCAGGCTTGACCATGACCATGTCCGCGCCTTCTGACAAGTCCGCAGCCACTTCATGCAGGGCTTCATTGCTGTTGGCCGGGTCCATCTGATAAGACGCCTTGTTGGCCTTGCCCAGGTTCAGCGCCGAACCCACCGCATCGCGGAACGGGCCGTAATAGGCGCTGGCGTACTTGGCCGAGTAAGCCATGATCCGCACGTTAACGTGATCGGCCAGCTCCAGCGCTTCGCGAATCGCCTGGATGCGACCGTCCATCATGTCCGATGGGGCCACCACCTGAGCACCGGCTTCGGCATGGGACAAGGCCTGCTTGACCAGTGCGTCGACGGTGATGTCGTTCTGCACGTAGCCTTCCTCGTCGAGAATGCCGTCCTGACCGTGGGTGGTGAACGGATCCAGAGCGACGTCAGTGATCACACCGAGCTCAGGGAACTGCGCACGCAAGGCGCGAGTGGCGCGCTGGGCGATACCGTCGGGGTTCCAGGCTTCAGCGGCGTCCAGGGACTTGAGTTCCGGCGGCGTCACCGGGAACAGGGCCAGCGCGGGAATCCCCAGCTCGACCCACTTGGCTGCTTCTTCAAGCAACAGATCAATGGTCAGGCGTTCGACGCCCGGCATCGACGCTACCGCTTCGCGACGGTTTTCACCGTCCAGCACAAATACCGGCAGGATCAGGTCATCGACGGTCAACACGTTTTCACGAACCAGTCGACGCGAAAAATCATCACGACGGTTGCGGCGCAGGCGGGTTGCAGGAAACAAACGGTTGGCGGGGGTAAAGCTCACGGCAGACTCCTGAGCCCGCTGGGGGCGAGCGTGACAGTTATAAGCGACCATTATGACCGTCGTATTACAGTTATGTGCACCCCTGTGGCAGGTAGTCGCATTCCATTGTCCTTGTAGGAAATGTTCACGTCGAGACACATTTGGACACTTTCATGAATGTGCACGAAGGGTTAGGCTGCGCGTTCATTTCGCCAGCATCCAGACAATGCTCCAACAATTTCTTCAGGAATTCGGCTACTTCGCCCTTTTTCTCGGTACGTTCTTCGAAGGCGAAACCATTCTGGTTCTCGCAGGCTTCCTCGCGTTCCGCGGATACATGGACATCCAGATCGTCACGATTGTGGCGTTCTGTGGCAGTTATGCCGGTGATCAGCTGTGGTATTTCCTCGGGCGTAAGCACGGCCGCAAATTGCTCGCGCGCAAACCGCGCTGGCAATTGATGGGTGACCGCGCGCTGGAACATATTCGTAAACACCCGGACATCTGGGTGCTGAGCTTCCGCTTCGTCTATGGCCTGCGTACGGTGATGCCGGTGGCCATCGGCCTGTCGGGTTATCCGCCAGGACGTTATTTGCTGCTCAACGGGATTGGTGCTGCAGTCTGGGCCGCCGCGCTGGCTGCTGCGGCCTATCACTTCGGCGCGGTGCTTGAAGGCATGCTGGGCAGCGTCAAGAAGTACGAGCTGTGGGTGCTCGGTGCCCTGCTCCTGCTGGGGCTGTGCCTGTGGCTGCGCCGACGCTTCAAGAATGCCCGCCTGGCGAAGAAGATCTACGCCGACGAGCAGGCTAAACTGGCCAAGGCCGCCGAGACTAAGACGCCAGTCGAGTGAAGCGGTTTCTGCAACAGTAGAGACCGATCCCGCTGAGCAGGCTGTAACTGAGCAAGCCGACCCAACCCACCGCGCTGGCCGGCCACAACCCGACCAGCGGCGCCAGCCACACCAGCGGCACGTTCGATGCCAGCCGCAGCAGTTCCAGCTTCAGCGCATGCGGGCGATTCTCCAGGGCCATGCCCAAGGTAAACAGACCCAGCGCCACGGCACTCCAGCCGAGCACCAGCGCCGCGGTCGGCAAACTCGGTTCCAGATTCATCAGGTAGCTGCCCAGCGCGATGTAGACACAGAACTGCACCGCCACGTACAGCTGCTGACGCCCGTCCACTGGCACCTCGAATTTACGGAACTGGCTCAAGTCCGGCTTGCTCATCGGGTACCTGGCCGCCACATCCGCCGGCCGCCAACCGGTGCGCATGAACCAGATCCGCACCTTGTCCCATTTGCTTTCGGCCCGCCGCGCATCGTCCCAGAGCTGCGCGTAAAACTGCACGTTGGCCCACAACGGATTCCAGCTCGCCAGGGGCGTGGTCACGCCGAAGATGACCGGTTCGTTTTCATCCTCTTCCTGGAACGAGCCAAATAGGCGGTCCCAAATAATGAACACCCCGCCGTAGTTGCGATCCATGTAGAGAGCGTTCTGCGCATGGTGGGCCCGATGATTGGACGGCGTCACGAAGAACCACTCGAACCAGCCAAGCTTGGGAATGTGCCGCGTATGCACCCAGAACTGATACCGCAGGTTCAACGCCGCAACGCTGACAAACACCAGCAGCGGCACCCCGACCACCGCCATCGGCAAGTAGAAAATCCAACTCAACAGGAAACCGGTACTGGTCTGGCGCAAGGCTGTGGAGAGGTTGTAGTCCTCGCTCTGGTGATGCACCGAGTGCGCGGCCCAGAGGATGTTGCGCTCATGGCCCATGCGGTGCAGCCAGTAGTAACAGAAGTCATAGAGAACAAAGGCAAACACCCAGACCCAGACGCTGTCGGCAGAGAGTTCGAACAGCGCCAGATGCTTGAGGGCAAAAGCGTAGGTGACCAGGCCGACACCCTTGGTCAGCAGGCCGGTGGTGGTCGACAACACGCCGGTGCTGATGCTGTTGATCGCGTCCGCCACCCGATAGTTGCTCACCCCGCGCCAACGATCAGCGAGCAGCTCGACGGCAATCAACACAAAGAAGAACGGCACCGCATACAGAATGAAGTCCATGACGCGCCCTGATCGGAATCTTGAGGACAGATGCTAGGTGTAGCCGCGAATTAACCCTATGGCAACGAGTGACAAATTAGTGGACATTTAACGCCATGAATCTGGAGAAAAACCCATGAGCAAAAAAGTTGCAGTGATCCTTTCCGGCTGTGGCGTGTACGACGGCGCCGAGATCCACGAAAGCGTGATTACCTTGCTGCGCCTGGACCAGCGCGGCGCTCAGGTGCAGTGCTTTGCCCCCAATATCTCGCAGTTGCATGTGATCAATCACCTGACCGGCGACGAAATGCCCGAGTCGCGTAATGTGCTGGTGGAGTCGGCGCGGATTGCCCGGGGCAACATCAAGGATATTCGTGAGGCCAACGTCGAAGACTTCGACGCGCTGATCGTGCCTGGCGGTTTTGGCGCGGCCAAGAACCTGTCGAACTTCGCCATCGAAGGCGCTGGCTGCACGGTGCAGCCGGATGTCCTGGCCTTGACCGAAGCGTTCGCCGAAGCGGGGAAACCGGTCGGCCTGATCTGCATCTCGCCAGCGCTGGCGGCCAAGATCTATGGGCCGGGCGTGACCTGCACCATCGGCAATGACGCCGATACCGCCGCCGCCATGAACAAGATGGGCGCGACCCACGCTGATTGCGCGGTGACCGACATTGTTGAAGACAAGGCACGCAAACTGGTCAGCACCCCGGCGTATATGCTGGCGCAATCGATCAGCGAAGCGGCGTCGGGGATCAACAAACTGATCGACCGCGTCCTTGAACTGACCCACGAGAATGATGTGTAACACGGACTAAGTGGGAGCGGGCTTGCTCGCGAATGCGGTGCGTCATTCAGCATTGATGTCGACTGATACACCGCATTCGCGAGCAAGCCCGCTCCCACAGGGCTCTTTGCAAGGCTCAGGTTTTGCGTGTGAGCCGTGTCAGGATCCGGTCCAGCGCATTGGCGAACGCTTGCTTCTCCCGTTCGCCAAACGGCGCTGGCCCGCCACTCATTTGACCTTGTTCACGCAAATCGGTGAACAGGTTGCGCACCGCTAGCCGGTCGCCCATGTTTTGCGCATCGAACTCCTTGCCTCGCGGGTCCAGCGCTGCGACGCCCTTCTTCACCAGCCGATCCGCCAGCGGTACATCGCTGCAAATCACCAGTTCACCCGGCACCGCGTGCTCCACCAGATAATCGTCCGCTGCATCCGGGCCACTCGGCACCACGATCAGCTTGACCAGGGCCAGGCCCGGCTTGATCTGCGGCTGTCCCGCCACCAGCACCACTTCGAACTGACGCTTGAGCGCAAACTTCACCACCAGATCCTTGGCCGCCCGTGGACAGGCGTCTGCATCGATCCAGACACGCATTGTGTTTTCCTCTTTTGAAAAGCATCGCGGGCAAGCCCGCTCCCGCAAGGTTAACGCTAAACCTGTGGGAGCGGGCTTGCCCGCGAATATGAGCGCAGCGAATGCTCTTAAGAAGCAGGCACCCGCCGCTTCTCCGCCATCCAGCTACGCCCATACAACACGATGATCGCAATGATCGCCACCGCCTGAGCACTCAGCGAGTACGCATCCGCGTGGATCCCCAGCCAATCGAAGTCGAAGAACGCCACCGGCCGAGTGCCAAAGATGCCGGCTTCCTGCAATGCCTTCACGCCATGTCCGGCAAACACCACCGACAATGCACAGAGCAAACCGGCGTTGATGCTGAAGAACAACGCCAGCGGCAACTTCGCCGAACCCCGCAAGATCACCCAGGCCAGGCCGACCAGCAGCACCAGCGCCGTCGCACCACCGGCGAGCACCGCGTTATGCCCCGCAGGCCCAGCCTGCAACCACAAGGTCTCGTAGAACAAAATCACTTCGAACAACTCGCGATACACCGAGAAGAACGCCAGCGTCGCAAACCCGAAACGTCCGCCACCGCCCACCAGACTGCTCTTGATGTAATCCTGCCAGGCCGCCGCGTGGCGACGGTCGTGCATCCACACGCCGAGCCAGAGCACCATGACGGCGGCAAACAACGCTGTCGCACCTTCCAGCAATTCCCGTTGCGATCCGCTGACATCGATCGCATAGGCCGCCACCGCCCAGGTCCCCAGGCCCGCCAACAGCGCCAGGCCCCAACCGATGTTGACACTGCGCACCGCCGATTGCTGGCCGGTATTGCGCAGGAATGCGAGGATCGCCGCCAGCACCAGAATCGCTTCCAGCCCTTCACGCAGCAGAATCAGCAAGCCGGAGATATAGCTCAGGGACCAGCTCAAGCCATCACTGCCCAACAAACCCGCCGACTGCTTCAACTTGGCCTTGGCCGCGTCCAGACGCAGCTGCGCCTCGGCCGCCGGCAAACCGTCCTGCAACGACTGACGGTAAGCCATCAGCGATTTCTCGGTGTCCTTGCGCACGTTGGCATCGACGTTGTCCAACGAGCTTTCAACCAGCTCGAAGCCCTCCAGATACGCCGCTACCGACAGGTCATAGGCTTGATCGTGATCGCCGGCACGGTAGGCGGCGATGCTCTTGTCCAACGTGGCGGCGGTGTAATCGAGCAATTGTGCCGGGCCACGCTTGACCTGCGCCGGTTGTGCGCGCTGTGCACGGAAGGTCGCCGCAGCTTGTGGGCCGTCAGCGGCCAGCACTTCGGCCGGGGTCTGACGGGCCAGGTCGGCAATGTTGTAGGTTTTTTCGGCTTTGGTTACGGCCGGGGCGGCACTGAAGCTGGCAATGTAGGTCGCCAGGTCCCAGCGCTGCCGATCATCCAGCTGATCGGCGAAGGCGGGCATGTCGGTGCCTTCGACGCCCATCCCCAAGGTGTTGTAGATCGCATACAAGCTCAGGCGATCCAGTCGCGAGGCATCACGCAGATTGGCCGGTGGCGGCGTCAGGCCGACACCGGCCGGGCCATCACCGCCCCCCGTATCACCATGACAAACCGAACAATGCTGGGCGTACAGTGGCGCACCCCGTGTCGGATCCGGGGTAATGATCGGCGCCTGGCTGACTTCATAAGCCACGGCCAGTTTCGCACCGAGCTGGCGGGCCTGGCGGGCGACGTCCGCACCGTCCTGACGCGCAGAAATGGCGTTACGCAGCGTGCTGATGCCCTGCTCCAGCCCGTCTTTTTCCGGCTTGGCCGGCATCGCGGCGATCAAGCCTTGCAACACTTTGATGAATTCCAGCTGCTCGCGGTATTCACCCTCATCAATGACCTTGCCCGCTTGCACCGTGTCCGGGTAATCCGCACCGATGTAATCGAGCAAATGCAGCGCTTGCGGCGCGCCTTCTACGGTGTCGGCCAGCAGATTGAAGCTGCACAAGGCAAACAGCGGAAACACCAGCCAGGCCAGAAATCGGGACGGGGCAGTCATGAATGAATCTCAATTGGAAATACGAAGTAATACATTGTTCACTCCCAATGTCATTCACTCAAGCTTTGTCTGCGGCCGCCGCTGAAGTGCAGGAACAAAGTGCCATCATCCAAGTCTATAATTTGCCGCCTCATGGCGGCTTATTTTCAAGGAAGACACACCGCAAATGGCCACCCGCCTGCGCTTCATGTTTGTACTCAGTGCGTGCCTGCTACTGAGTGGCTGTCCTACCATGCGTGACTACAACGCCGAACTGAACGAGACCCTCGATTATTTCAAGGCCGGTCAGCTCGACGATGCGGTTGCCGTACTCGACCGCAACAACCCCACTCCTCCGGGCGACCTGCTTTATCACTTCGAAAAAGGCGAATTGCTGCGCCTCAGCGGTAATTTCCCCGACAGTTATCAACATTGGGACTACGCCGACCGGTTGATCGAAGGGTGGGACAATTCGCCCATGTTCGTCCCCTTCAAAAAATTCACCGAGTTCAACAGTTACAGCGCCAACGACAAGGTGCGCTTATACGATGGCTACGATTTCGAGAGAGTCGCCCTGACCACGCAAATGGCCCTGATGCTGCTCTCCGGCTCCGAAACGGAACTGGCGCGCGTCATGATCAAGAAAACCCACGAGCGCGAAGCAACCATTGCCGACAAACGTGACAAGCAATATCTGGAACTGGAAACCCAGGCGAAAGAGCAAGGGGTCGCGATGAAATTCCAGGACCTTCAGGGCTACCCGGTAGCGACCCTCGATGCCCCAGAAGTGATCGCACTGAAAAACAGCTACCAGAGTGCGTTCAGCCATTACCTCGCCGGTTTCATCTATGAAACGCTGGACGAGAAAGACCTCGCCGCGCCGGGCTATCGCCAAGCCATTGAACTGCGCCCCGATACGCCGCTGCTCGAACAATCATTGCGTAACCTGGCCAAATCCCCGCTGAAGGCGGGTGAAAGTGATGTCCTGCTGATTGTGCAAACCGGGCTGGCGCCGGCTCGCAGTTCGGTGCGCGTGCCAATTTCGGTAGATGTCGAGGGTGAAACCTACATCACTAACATGTCGTTCCCGATCATCGTCCCCGACACCTCCACGCCCCCCGTGGACTTCGTTATGGTGGACGGCAAAAAACACAGGCTGACGCTGCTCAACAGCTTCGGCGACATGTCACGGCGCACCTTGCGTGACGACATGCCGGGCATTATTCAACGCACGCTCCATCGCGCCCGGTCCAATGTCGAATACCTGGCTTATCTGAAAAAACACAGGCCCGAGAAGCTTGAGGAAACACTCCTGCTGCAGACGCAACGTGAGGATGCCGACACCCGCGTCTGGCGCACACTGCCGGACAAGACGCTGGTCGCCCGCCTGCGACTCAAGAAAGGCGTGCATCAACTGACCGTGCCCAATGCGCCGGACGCAACACCGGTCAGCTTCAAGGTGGAACAGACACATCAAGCCTTCAGCTTGCGCGCGGTGGGTCGCCGCAGATTCGCCGCTGATGTTGCCTTGCAACTCGCCCCCCTTCCCGCACCGCAGGCTGCAGCCAGCCCTGCCCGCCCCTGAACGGAGAATTTCATGGGATTGAAACGCTTCGCCATTGTCGCGCTGGCCCTGTTGGCTGGTTGCGCTACCCCACCGCCACCGGAGCCGGGCAGTGCCGCCAGCAAAGTGCTGGCCACTGGACCGATTGAGGACGTGGCAATCGGTCCCATGCGCATGGCCAGGGAGAACGGTTTCCTGACAGTCAGCGCGCAGCTGAGCAACACCGACACCCACAATCGAACGCTCTATTACCGCTATTTGTGGATGGGACCGGAAGGTTTTCCCGTGGCCGAAGCCGACACGTGGAAAAGCTTGACCCTGTACGCCGGACAAACCAGTTTTGTGCCGGCTATCGCCCCCGTGCCACAAGCCGTGGATTTCCGCCTGGAGATCAATACGCCGTGAACCGCCCCCTTGAGACCTTGCCCATGTTTTTACGCGTTTCGTTGCTGACCCTGGCCGCGCTGCTGATCGGTGGCTGCGCTGAGAATCGCTCGCCTGTGCTAGGCAGTGGCAACATCAGCTACGGCGACCCGAAAGCTGTTGAACTGGTGACCAACGAATTCGGCTCGACTGACCTGCAGATGATCGCTGAAAGCATGACCCGCTCGCTCGCGCAGTCGGGCGTGCTGAAAGGGCGGCCGGTGGTTCAGGTCTACGACGTGATGAACAAGACCAGCGAGTACATCGATACCCGCGAAATCACCACGTCGATCAAGACCCAACTGATGCGCTCCGGCACCGCGCGCTTTGCCAGCGACAACACGGACATGCAGAGCCAGGTCGACCACCTCAAATTGCAGAACCAGAGCGGTTTGTACAAAAAAAGCACGGTGGCCAAAACCGGCAACATGATCGCCGCCCGCTACCGCCTGGAAGGCTCGATCAGTTCGATCATCAAGCGCAGCAACGACTACAAGGACGTCTTCTACAAATTCAGCCTGCAATTGGTCGACGTCGAAAGCGGGCTGGCCGAGTGGATGGACGAGAAAGAAATCCGCAAAACCACGGAGCGCTAAGCAATGCGTGCATGGATTGGCATCATGGCCCTGGCCTGCGCCGTTAGCGCCCAGGCAGCCCCGAAAATCGCCGTTACCGACCTTGCCTACGAAGCCAGCGTGGATCAATACGTCCACGTGATCTCGGCCCGGGACAACCATCAGCAGGATTATTACGGCGCCAGCGGCTCGTCCAGCTATGACGAGTACACGACGCAGAACAGCTATCTGGAACAGACCGAAATCCGTCGTTTCAGTGGCGACATCAAAGGCCAGATGCTCAAGACCGGCAGGTTCCAGTTGATTCAAGGCACGCCCTACACCGCCAGCGCCAAAAGCGATGTGTACGACGTGATCAATCGCATCAAGGCTGGCCAATTCGAAGGGGCCGAATACGTGTTGTTCGGCACACTGTCGGACATCGATTTCACCGAGGACATGAATGAACTGGCCAACACCGACAGCTACTCGGCGGTGCTGGCACTCACCCTCGTCGCGGATTTCAGCCTGATCAACACCAGGACGTACGAGATCACCTCGGCGTTCACCGCCATGGGTGAAGCCCAGGACACTAAACTGGTGAATGATCGTGATATCCACGTATCGGTGAACCGCCCGCGAGTGGTGCGGGACGTGTCCAGGTCCTTGGGCGAGGACGTGGCTCGCCAATTGATCGAACAGCTCGGGGATGGCAAGTATGTGCCGTCGGGGCAACCAGAACCACGCAATGACCTGCCGCCGGATACCGCGCCAGTCATTCTGCGCTGAACCCTGGAACGAAAAAGGCGACCTCTCGGGTCGCCTTTTGTATGGCTGATGGTTTTACACCGCGGCTTTGCGCAGAGTCGCCATAAACGCCGCAGCGCCGATAAACAATCCGGCAAACGTGCGGTTCATGCGTTTTTGCTGTTTGGGCGTACGCAACAAGCGCAATACCTTCGACGCCAGCCCGGTGTAACCGGCCATGACGATCAGGTCAACGCAGACCATGGTCACGCCGATGATCAGGTACTGAGCCAGCAGCGGCGCATGCGGATCAATGAACTGCGGCAACACCGCCAGCATGAACACCAGCGCCTTGGGGTTGCTGATGTTGACCAGGAATCCCCGGAACACCAACGCCATCGGCTTGCCAATCTGGCGCACGGCCGCGTCGTCGCTCATGTCGCTGGGCAGCGCGCGCCATTGCTTGACCGCGAGGTACACGAGGTACGCCACGCCAAACCATTTGATCGCGTAAAAAGCTGAAGCAGACGCCGTGAGAATCGCGCCAACACCGGCGCCAACAATCGCGATCTGTACCGCCAGACCTATTTGCAGGCCCAGGGCATTCCAGTAACCACGCCAGAAACCGTATTGCAGACCGCTGGACATCGACGCAATGGCGCCGGCACCGGGAGACAAACTGATCACCCAGCAGGCAGCAAAAAACGCCAGCCATGTTTGAAGCTCCATCGCACACCTCGACTCAGACTCGTATCAGACGTCTAAGCTAATGCGGCTTTGGGCCGATGACCACCGATTTTTTGCAGGATGTTGCGGCTGCCGACCAGCGTTTACGGCTTCAGGCTCGCAAATGCGGTCTATCAGAAGACCTACTTCTCAAACCCGCTCGAAGGAATCACATCACTGCCGCGCCAGCGTCGAACCGAGCGCTGGAAGAACAGGCTGTTGGGCACTTGCACCATGGCGCTACCAGTGCCGAGCTCTTGCGCTTCGATCAGCGTGGTGTAAAGCAGATTGATCGCCACGACCCGACCTTTGACGCCAGGCTTGTCGGTGGTGTCCACCAGTTCGACCACATCGCCGAGGCGGAACGGGCCAACTGTGAAGATCAAAACGGCACACAGCAGATTGGAGAGCACGCTCCACATGGCGAAGAACGCCACCGCCGCGACGGCCACAAACCCGGACAACGCCGTCCAGAGCACCGTCGCCGACACGCCAAGGCGTTCCAGCACGAAAATCAGCGCGCTGCCCATGATCAGCCAGCGCAACCCGCCGCGCAGCGGCATGAGCAACTGCGGCGGAAACGGGTAGCGATCGCCAAGACGGGTCAGGCATTTGGCGACAAAGCGCTGGGCGAAGTAGCCGGCCAGCAGGATCAACAGGATTTGCGCGACGAGCCAGATCGGCTCGATCCACACCGCCGGCAGTGGCAGCTTGAAGGCCTCCATCAGGACAGCGCCTCCAGCTCCGCCTGCATGCTTTCCAGCAGTTCCAGGGCTTCCATCCAGGCTTCTTCCAGCTCGGCTTCACGCACCTTCAGCTTGGCCTGTTCCGCCAGCAGGTCACGCAAATCGTTCTTGCGTGCCGGTTCGTAAATGTCGCTGTCGCCAAGACTCGTGTCGATCTTCGCCAGCTTCTCGTGCAGCTTGCCCAGCTCGGCTTCAAACTTGTCAGCTTCGCGCTTGTGCGGCGCCAGTTGCTGACGCAACGCAGCAGCGGCCTGGCGCTGGGCTTTCTTGTCAGTCTTGTCCGGATTGACCGGGGTATTGCTGACCGGGGCATTGCGCTGACGGTAGTCGACCAGCCAACGGGCGTAGTCTTCCAGGTCACCGTCGAACTCCTCGACCTTGCCGTCGGCCACCAGGTAGAAATTGTCAGTGGTGCTTTTGAGCAGATGACGATCGTGGGAGACCACCAATACCGCGCCACTGAATTCCTGCAGGGCCATGGTCAGCGCCAGGCGCATTTCCAGGTCCAGGTGGTTGGTCGGTTCGTCGAGCAGCAACAGGTTCGGTCGATCCCAGGCAATCAAGGCCAGGGCCAGGCGGGCCTTTTCACCACCGGAGAAATTTAGCACCGGTTCATCGATACGCGCGCCACGGAAGTCGAAACCACCGAGGAAGTCGCGCAAGGTCTGCTCGCGTTCGGTCGGCGCCAGGCGCTGCAAGTGCAGCAACGGGCTGGCCTTGGAGTCCAGAGAATCCAGTTGATGCTGGGCAAAGTAGCCCACGACGGTGTTCTCGCCGCGCGTCAGGCGACCGGACAACGGTTCGAGTTCACCGGCGAGGTTTTTGATCAAGGTCGACTTACCGGCGCCGTTTGGCCCGAGCAAACCGATCCGCGCCCCCGGAGTCAGTTGCAGCTTGACCTTCTCCAGCACCGCTTTGTCGCCGTAACCCAGACGAGCATCCGACAAATCAATCAATGGGCTAGAGATCTTCTGCGATTCGCGGAAGACGAAGTCGAACGGCGAATCGACGTGGGCGGCGGACAGTTCTTCCATCCGCTCCAGCGCCTTGATCCGGCTCTGCGCCTGACGGGCCTTGGTGGCCTGGGCCTTGAAGCGGGCGATGTAGCTTTCCATGTGCGCACGTTGCGCCTGTTGCTTCTCGTAGGCTTGCTGTTGCTGCGCCAGACGTTCGGCACGGGCGCGTTCAAAGGCGCTGTAACCACCGCGATACAGGGTGATTTTGCGTTGATCGACATGGGCGACGTGATCGACCACGGCATCGAGGAAATCCCGGTCGTGGGAAATCAACAGTAAGGTGCCGGGGTAGCTTTTGAGCCACTCTTCGAGCCAGATGATGGCGTCGAGGTCCAAGTGGTTGGTCGGTTCGTCGAGCAGCAGCAAGTCCGATGGGCACATCAAAGCCTGCGCCAGGTTCAGACGCATCCTCCAGCCACCAGAGAAATCTCCTACCGGGCGATCCATCTGTTCATTGGTGAACCCGAGGCCTGCCAGCAGTTTGCGGGCTCGGGCATCGGCGGTGTAACCGTCGGCGCTGTCGAGTTCCGAGTGCAGGCGGGCCTGAGCCGCGCCGTCATGCGCGGCTTCGGCCGCGGCGAGGTCTCGTTGCACCTCACGCAGGCGCAGGTCGCCATCGAGCACGTAGTCGACCGCCAGGCGTTCGAGCGTCTCGATTTCCTGGCGCATGTGGGCGATACGCCAGTCGGCCGGCAGGAAGCAGTCACCCGAGTCCGGGTGCAGTTCGCCCCGGATCAAGGCGAACAGGCTCGATTTGCCGGCGCCGTTGGCACCGATGAGGCCGGCTTTGTGGCCGGCGTGCAGGGTCAGCTCAGCGTCTTCTAGCAGACGTTGAGGGCCACGCTGTAAAGTCAGGTTCTGAAGTCGAATCATAATGGCGGCGGAGTCTACCAGCTTCGCTCGCAACTGGCGCGAGTAGCACTATGTCCTCTGACCTGTGGAGCTTTTCCCTGACCACCTACGCCCGTCCTGGGGTAGAACGTTCGTGCCTGCACTTGCAGTCGGCGGGCGTGAACGTGTGCCTTCTGCTGTGCGGGTTGTGGCTGGAAGAACGTGGCGTGACCTGTAACGAACAACGCTTGCAGCAGCTTCGCGATGTAGCGGGGCCTTGGGACGCGGATGTCGTGCAACCGTTGCGCGCTTTACGCCGGCAATGGAAAGCCGCCGCGAGCGAGGACGCCGGGCTGGATGAATTGCGCGAGAAAGTGAAGTCACTGGAGATGGAAGCCGAACGGCATTTGTTGTCGCGGCTGGAGCGTTTGGCGCTGCGTTGGCCGCAGTATGAGGCGACCGATCTAACGGCCTGGCTGGAAGGTGTGGCGGCAGGCGCCGCACACCTGGACCGCGACGCGCTGCATCAGCTGCGCGTCGCGGCAACCGGCACTTAGGAAGCGCTGGTTGGGGTGGTGCTGGTGCTCGACGCGGCGGCTGGCGTTGGCGCAGGCGTAGTTGTCGAGGTTGTTGCTGGCGCCGGAGCAGCCGATGCAGCAGGTGCCGGAGTCGAAGTCGCTGGCTTTGTAACTGGCGCAGTGGCTGGCTTGGCAGTAGCGACCGGCTTTTTCACGGCTGGTTTGGCTGCAGGTTTTGCAGCTGGCTTCGCAGCGGCGGGTTTAGCTGCAGCTGGTTTTGCGGCGGCGGGTTTTACCGCAGCTTTTGTAGCCGGTTTGGCTGCAGCGGTTTTTGCCGCGGCTGGCTTGGCAGCAGGTTTGGCAGCAGCAGTTCTGGCAGCCGGTTTTGCAACTGCAGTTTTAGCAGCCGGTTTGGCAGCGGCTGCTTTAACGGCTGGCTTGGCAGCAGGTTTGGCAGCAGCAGTTTTCGCGGCTGGTTTTGCGGCCGATCTAGCAGCTGGTTTTGCCGCTGCGGTTTTCGCCACAGCCGGTTTGGCAGCAGCAGTTTTTGCAGCAGGTTTAGCGGCAGCTGTTTTTGCAGCAACTGGCTTGGCGGCAGGTTTGGCAGCCGTCGCTTTAGCAGCTGGTTTGGCAGCGCTGGCAGCGACTGGTTTTTTCGCCGCCGGTTTTGCGGCAGCTTTCACCGGTGCCTTGGCAGCAGGCTTGGCCGGTGCTTTTGCAGCAGCCGGTTTGGCAGCAGCTTTCTTGGCCGGTGCCGCAGCTGGCTTGGCCGAACGCAGGGACAACGCCTTGACGACAGCCTCTTGTACACGACCGACGCCCTGGGCCAATTTCAGGCTTTCTTGAGCATCGCGCTTGAGTTGCAGAATGTAGCTGCGCGTTTCGGATTGACGATCTTTGAGGGCATCGAGCAAGTCCTCAAGTTCTTTCACCGCATCCTTGGCTTTGGTTTGCGCCTTGGCTTTTCCAGCTGCTGCGGCGTCCTGCAATTTGGTACGGGACTTGTGCAATTTCTCCTGCGCTTTTCCGCGCTGCTTTTCCAGTTTGGCGAGCAGTTTTTCAGCATCAGCCAAGGCTTGCGAACAAGCGGTTTCCAAATGCTCGAGCAGACTGCCCGAGAGTTGTTGGAGTAAGTGCAACGGGGTATTTACTGGCTTCTTGGTGGCCGACATGGTTTACCTCCTGGCTGACGTGGGTGCGGCTCATACTAGACCTCTGCAGACACCGCCGCTAGGGCATGTTGACAGTATCGAAAGCGCTGCGTTGCAACGAATCGAAAATCTTCTGCACTTGCGCAAAACCAGTTTACCTTCGAGCGCTTTCACACTGGCATAATCCACCGCATCTCAGGTCGGAGAGTGCCCATGTCGCGCTACCTTTTTTTATCGCTGTGCGTGTTTTTTTCCGTTGCCCAGGCCGCGGAAAAAACCACTGCAAATGACGCTCACGATCTCGCTTACAGCCTGGGTGCGAGCTTGGGCGAACGCTTGCGCCAAGAGGTTCCGGACCTGCAAATCCAGGCACTGCTCGACGGCTTGCAGCAAGCTTACCAAGGCAAACCGCTGGCGTTGAAAGACGAGCAGATTGAACAGATTCTTGCCCAGCATGAAGCGCAAGTCGCCGAGCAGTCCTCCGTCCCGCAAAGTGAAGTTGCGCTTGAAAAAGAGCAGCATTTTCTCGCCGAGGAAAAAGCCAGGCCCGGTGTTCGCGAACTGGCGGATGGAATTTTACTGACGGAGTTGGCGCCGGGCACTGGAGCGAAGGCTGGCCCTAACGGCAAGGTCGAAGTGGTGTATATCGGACGCCTTCCGGACGGCACCGTGTTCGACCAGAACAGCAAGCCGCAATGGTTCAGTCTCGACAGCGTAATCAGCGGCTGGCGCAGCGCCTTGCAAAACATGCCGGTCGGCGCGAAATGGCGACTGGTGATTCCATCGTCTCAAGCCTATGGCGCGGACGGTGCCGGCGACCTGATCGCGCCGTTTACGCCGCTGGTGTTTGAAGTCGAATTGCGCGGCGTCACGAGCTGATAGCCAGAAACGAAAAACGGCGCGCATCGCGCACCGTTTTTCAGCTTCCCTTTGGGAGGGAGGATCTTGCAGGGAAGGCTCAGGCCTGAACCGAGTCCTCTTCCTTGTGAGCGGTGTGCAGCACTTCGATCAGACAATCTTCCAGCTCGAAGCGCTCGTGCAGCAGCCCACCCAGCTCCTTGAATTTCTCCGCGACGCATTTGCCTGCATCACACAGATCGTTGAACGCGAGCAGCTTCTCGGTAATGACATCGATGCGCGGGTAAATGGTCTCTGCGAGTTCCAGACCACGCTTGTCGTTGAAGGCTTTGGCCTCCCCGGTCAGCTGTTCGTAGATCTCGAAGTGCCCGGCAGACACGTAGTCAACCAGCACTCCGCAAAATTCCTGCAAAGGTTTTCGATTTTCGCCCAAAGCCTCTGGCTTGGCACCGAGAGCATCGTAGGCTCGAACCAGTTCGTGACGCTCCTGCAACCAGCGATCGATCAGCAGATGCACTCCACCCCAGCGTTCCTGAGCATTCTGACAACTTTCGAGCATGGTGATCTCTCTTCCCTTGTGGGTCATGCTGCCCTACACCTGTCGCAGACTTGAAATCAAGAAACGATCAGGCAGAGCGTCATCGAGCAACATAATTCCAATGACACGTGCGGGCCAGATTATGCCCGCGCGACAATGGCTTCAAGGTACGCAGGAGATAAAGTTCATACAAGTGTTTAATCTCCCGCCGGCGCCCGGTGCGACGACGTGCCGCTGAGCGGTCGTTTGCAGGCAAGCCAGACAATGCGCAGCAGCTGATAGATCCCCAGGATCGTCATCGCCATGAACAGCAGCAGACTCCATTCCGGCAGGCTCAAATCGAACAGCGTCCAGGAGATTTCTGCGCAATCCGCGTCTCCGTTGAACATTTTCGTCACTTGGCACAACCACGGTAAGTCCTCATAAAACGCCCCGGGATTGACCGGACAAGCCGAGAGCTGCGACGGATCGCTCTGCAGTAAAACCTGTCGCCACGCGGTGACCGTACCCGCAAGACTGCAGAACAGACCGAGTAGCCAATAGAGGAAGTTCCCGAAGCGACCGGGGCCATGTACCGAACCCACCAGGCAGACACCAGCGAACAATGCCAGGCAAAGTCGCTGCAAAAGGCACAATCCGCAAGGCTTGAGACCGACCGCATATTCCAGGTAATAGGAAACACCCAAGGCCAGGGCACCTGCAATGAAAGCCATGAAAAACAAGGAGCGTGAGCAGGCCAAAAACATGGCTTATCCGTAACAGTAGAGACAGGCTGTTACGGTAGAGGAAAGCGCGCCAGCCTTTCAAGGCAGGCCAGCACGGACACTTCACCAAAAGTGTAGGGAATTCCCGACAGGAGCTAGAGGACTTGGTGTAGTCCCCTGTAGGACGATGCCTATCAGGGACTACAGCACCAAACATTCAAGCCGTTTCAGGTCGAAGAACAGGCTCAAAAATCAGCTCTCGTCCCGGTAGTAGCTGCGCAATGCTACAGCTACGGGGCACCGGCTTCAGGCGTAAACGGGAGCCGGCAGCGGTGCCGCCAACAAACGCTCATCCAGCAGCCCCAGACCTTCCTGAAACAACTGGTTGCTGCGTTCCGTGTCGCCCAGTTGCGCGAGCAACCGTGCCAGTTCGGCACACGCCTCGGGATTGCGCTGCACCCGCAAACTGCTTTCCAGATAGTCCCGCGCTTTACCCCACAGACTGCTCTGCAGACACAAGCGGCCGAGTGTCAGTAACAGGCTCGGGTCTGCCGGGTGATCCTTGAGCCAACCTTCGGCAGTGTGCAACTGACGCGCCGGATCGCTGCCGCGAACCAGGCCGTAGAGACGCGCCAGGTGACTGTTGTACTCACGCTTGAGGGCCGTGCGCAGAACCTCTTCAGCTTCGACTTGTGCGCCCAGTTGCCGCAATTGCTCTGCGTAGGCCAGCACCAGCTGTGGCTCCTGGCGCTGAGCGGAAGTGAGCTGCTGCCAGGCGCGGTTAAGCGATTGCAGTCCGACCGTACCGTCCTCTTCCTGACGCGCCGCCAGCGTAAGGTTTTCGCCCCAGGCCCGGCGCTCCAGCTCGGTCAGTTCGGCGGGTGGCAAGACTTTATCCTTGCGTAGCTCCGGCAGCAGACGAATCACTGCCGACCAATCGCCGCGCTGCTGGTGCAGGCGCTGCAACTGGCGCAGGGTCTGGACGTTATGAGGATGGCGCTCGTGCATCGCTTGCAGGGTCGTCAGGGCGCCTTCGGTGTCGCCTCGATCGGTCTGCAGCTGGGCATGGTTCAACGCGATGGCCAGTTCGGCCTGGGGCTGACGCTCAAGGGCGCGCTCCAGCAAGTTGTCGCTTTCCTCGTAAAGACCTTGTTCATTGGCGGCACGCGCCGCGCCGAGGTAGTAGAGCAGCGGTTGGCGCTCGGCTTCGGCGGCGCGATGCAGATGACGCTGCGCACTGGCCCAGCGCCCCTCGGCCAGGTCCAGCTGGCCGTGCTCGATCGCCACTTGCACCCGACGACTGCGATTGCGTCGGGACCAGGGATTGACCACGCCGCTGGACGTCGTCACCAGGCCGATCAACGCCTTGATACCCCAGAACACCAGCCAGAGCACCGCGACCAGCGCCAGGGTTGCCCACAGGCTCGCTTCATAGCGAAAGGTTTTGTAGGCGATCAACACGTAACCGGAATGCTCGGCGATCGCCAGGCCCAGCGCGGCGGCCGCCGCGATGACCAGGAACACGATCACATAGAGACGCTTCATGGCGTGGCCTCCTGCGCAGCGTTCGCAGCAGGTTTGGCCATTGGCTTGATCGAATCTTCGGCGTTCACATTGCGGCGCTCCAGATAACCCTGCACCGTGCTCAACGTTGCGGTCAGGTCTGGCGTTATGACGGTGACCGGCTGCTTGCTCAACTCGCCCACCTGCTCAAGCATGACTTTGCTTTGCGGGTTGTCCGGGTTGAAATTGCCTTTCAGTACGTCACGCGCCTCGGCCAGCGCCTGGGTATAAACCGCAGCCTGACCGTTGAGCGCGGCCCATTGCGCTTGCTCAAGCGCCAGGCTCAAGGCCAGACGCACCTGACTCAGGCTCTGCCCTGCCAGTAGCGGACGGATGTTCTTGTCGGCATTGAAGTCGATACGGATGTAGCGCGAAATCTGATCCCACCACTGCGCCCAACGACTGGCGCCATCGCCATCGGCTGTCAGGCCCAACAGCGACTCACCGCGATCCTTGTACTCGGGCGCCAGCTCAGTGAGGTTAATGACCTGATCACGCAAAGCGCCCAGTCGCAGGAACAGTCCGGTGCGATCCGGTTGTTCGGTGCTGCGCAGAGCCACCAGGGTTTTGGCCACTTGCTCGCGAGCGGCAAAGGAACCCGGGTCATTCTGTTCACGAAGAATTTCATCGGCGCCCTGCACCAGGGCCTGAGCGCTGCTGATGTCCTGCAGCGCGGAAAGGCGCAGGCTGGCCAGACGCAACAAGTGTTCCGCTTCGGCCAGACGCCAATCCTTGCGACTGGCACCGAGGACGGTTTCCAGACGCTGGTTCAGGCGTTGCTGATCCGCTTGAAGCTGAATCACCAGACGGCTGCGAGCGTCCAGTTCCTCGGCCGCGGGCAGTTGCTCAAGGCGCGCACTCAGTCGCTGCTCGTTAAGTTTCAGACTTTGCGCCTGATCGCTCAACGCCTGGACCTGGCTCAATTGCTGCTGGGTATTGGCTTGCAGGTGACGCACCTGCCAGACACCCCAACCGCCTACGGCAACACCGGCAGCGCCCAACAGCAGCGCGACGATTGCCAGCCCATTGCCCCGGCGCTGCACAGCAGCGGGTGGTGGTGTTTGAACCGGTGCATCAACCGGCGTATCAAGCACCGGCTGGACGTCATCTTTAGGCAAGGCTGTTTCGCTCACGTATCCATCCTTTGCATTAAAAAACGGGTTCGGGATGCTCCCGCAACGCCGTCAGCAAAGCCGCGGCACTGGCGCCACGACAATCCACAACTGTCAGGGCCCCGGCGGCACGTGCCAGCTCGGCGACCCTGGGGCTTGGAACAAACAACGGCAACCGCGCCAGCGCAGGCCAGGCATCACCCGCCAATTGGCGCAGGTGCTCAAAACCCTGTCCACTGCTGACCACCAGCCCGTTCAAGCGTTCCGCTTCAATCCGGTCAGGCAACGCCGTCGGCGGGTACTGAGGCAGCCCCCGACGGTACAACTCCAGATACTCGACACTAGCACCAAGCTCGCGCAAACGCTCAGCCAGCAACTCACGACCACCCTCCCCGCGCATGATCAACACGCGTGAAAAGGCTCGAGCGACAGCCTCGCGCAACGAGGGAAGTTCAAGCAAGGCTTCACTGTCATCGCCCTCGGCAGGAAAACTCACAATCAACCCGTTATCCGCGAGGACCTGCGCGGTCGCCGCGCCCACGCTGAACCAGCGTGGACGGGGTGGCTGCGGCCCATATAGATTCAGCAAGTCAACGCCGATTCGAGCGGCCGGCTTGCTGACCACGATCACCGCGTCAAACCGGTTCAGCCCCTGAATGACGTCGCGCATTGTGTCAGAGACCGGGATCGGGGCTATTTCCAAAAGCGGCAAGCTGCTGCTGAAAATCCCCACTTGCGCCAACGCGCCACTCAACGCCGCTGACTCATCCGCAGGGCGTGTCAGCAGCAGGCGCCAACCCGTCACTCGTGACCTGCCTCGCCGTAGACCGCTTTGAGGATGTCGTTGGCACCCTGGCTCAGCAAGTCTTCGGCGACTTGTACGCCCAAGGCTTCTGCGTCACCGCGCGGCGCACGGGCCTCGGCGCTGAGCAGCAGGCCGCCGCTCGGATCGCCCACCAGGCCGCGCAACCAGAGTTGCTCGCCTTCAAGCACGGCGTAACAGGCGATCGGCACTTGGCAGCCGCCATTCAAATGTTTGTTGAGAGCGCGTTCAGCGATCACCCGAGTGGCGGTGTCCTGGTGATGCAGCGGCGCCAGCAACGCGTGGATTTCGCTGTCGGCGCTGCGGCATTCAATACCGACTGCGCCTTGGCCACCGGCTGGCAGGCTATCGTCGACGCTGATCGCCGAGGTAATGCGATCTTCAAAGCCGAGGCGAATCAGGCCGGCTGCCGCCAGGATGATGGCGTCGTATTCACCGGCATCGAGCTTGGCCAGACGCGTGTTGACGTTGCCGCGCAGGAAACGGATTTCCAGGTCCGGGCGACGGGTCAACAATTGGGCCTGGCGACGCAGGCTCGACGTACCGACGATGCTGCCCGGTGGTAACGCATCCAGGCTGGCAAACGTGTTGGAGACGAAGGCATCACGCGGGTCTTCGCGCTCGCAGATGCAAAACAGACCGAGGCCTTCAGGGAAGTCCATCGGCACGTCTTTCATGGAGTGCACCGCGATGTCGGCTTCGTTTTCCAACAGCGCGGTTTCCAGTTCCTTGACGAACAGGCCCTTGCCACCGATTTTCGACAGCGGCGAGTCGAGCAGCTTGTCGCCGCGACTGACCATGGGCACCAGCGTCACGAGCAGACCCGGATGGGCCTCGATCAGACGGGCTTTGACGTATTCGGCCTGCCACAGGGCGAGAGCACTTTTGCGGGTGGCGATGCGGATTTCGCGAGAGGACATGGATCAATCCGTACTGAATAGATACGGCGGATAATAACAGCTCAGCCAAATCCACTTTGACTTGTATCAGACACTGCGCGGCCTCCCTGGCCTGAAATGTCCAGCAATCGGGTATGAAATCCGCCTGCGAACAGCGTATTAAAGCTGTTGCATCATTTTTCGCACGCCGGCCACATGGCGACGGCTGACGATCAGGGCGTCACCGTTCAGGCCTTTGAGGAACAGCTGAAAATGCCCCAGAGGCGTGCGTTGCAGGCGCTCG
This sequence comes from Pseudomonas sp. DR48, assembly GCF_019823085.1. Classification (NCBI taxonomy): domain Bacteria; kingdom Pseudomonadati; phylum Pseudomonadota; class Gammaproteobacteria; order Pseudomonadales; family Pseudomonadaceae; genus Pseudomonas; species Pseudomonas sp. DR48. The sequence continues at coordinate 1,656,322 of NZ_CP081946.1, forward strand.
ATACGCTCGCGAGCGACCAGTGCATTACGGTGGATTCGCACGAATCGATCGCCGAACTCATCTTCAAGGGCCTTGAGCGGCTCATCCAGCAGTACTTCGCCGCCTTCGTGGCGCAAGGTCACGTACTTATGGTCGGCAATGAAGTACACCACCTGACCCAAGGGGATCAGCTCAATGCCTTTACGGGTACGGGCACTGATATGGCTACGCGGACCGCTGCCGGTTTCGGCGGCGGGACGGGTCAGGGCTGCGAGCTGGACGCGATTGGGCCGCTCGGCTTTTTTCAATGCTTCTTGCAAATGTTCAGTTCGCACAGGCTTCACCAGATAGCCCACGGCGCTGGCCTGCAGGGCTTCCACGGCAAATTCATCGGGCCCGGTGCAAAACACCACGGCGGGCGGGGTTTCGCGTTCGCACAACCGGGCAGCCACTTGCAGGCCATCAAGGCCCGGCATACGGATATCGAGCAGCACGATATCCGGCTTGTGGCTGTCGATCAGTGCCAACGCCTCTTCGCCGTTCGTGGCGCTGGGCTCCAGGACACTGTATCCCTCAAGTTCGCCAACCATTCGGCTCAGGCGCTCGCGGGCTAGGGGTTCGTCATCAACGATCAGGACATTCATATTGCGCTGGATTCCTGCGTGAGTCTCGCACAAGGATAGCGTAGACAGGGGAAGTGACGTCCGTCACCGCGATCCACGCTAAGACTGGCGCGAGGGCCAAAAAGTGCCGCGAGACCGGCGGCTAAATTTTCAACTGCCGAATAATTGGAGGCTCTGGCCCGCGTTAGCGAGGTATCGCCGTAGGGATTGCCGATACACAATATGAACACCCCTCTTCTTATAGTCAGCGGCAGCGCCCAGAAGTGCGCTGATCCTACTGTCCAACTGTAGACGGTTGCCGAGACGATATTGCTCAATTGAAAAATATCGTTGTGCAATTTCCCACAAGGCCTGTCCTGAGTATGGACCGGGGGATGAGAAAAAAACGTGTCGACCAGTGTCAGCGACAGGATTGGCAACCCTGTTATTATCCGCGACAGCTTCCAACGACATTTTTCTCCAGCCGATACGAGCGAATTCATGAGCACTGACAAGACCAATCAGTCCTGGGGCGGCCGCTTCAGTGAACCCGTCGACGCCTTCGTCGCCCGCTTCACCGCCTCCGTCACTTTCGACCAGCGCCTGTATCGCCACGACATCATGGGTTCGATCGCCCACGCCACCATGCTGGCCAAGGTCGGCGTGCTGACCGATGCCGAGCGCGACAGCATCACCGATGGCCTGAAGACCATCCAGGGTGAAATCGAGGCCGGCCAGTTCGACTGGCGCATCGACCTCGAAGACGTGCACATGAACATCGAGGCGCGCCTGACCGACCGCATCGGCGTTACCGGTAAAAAGCTGCACACCGGCCGTAGCCGTAACGACCAGGTGGCCACCGACATCCGCCTGTGGCTGCGTGACGAGATCGACCTGATCCTGAGCGAAATCACCCGCCTGCAAAAAGGCTTGCTGGAACAGGCCGAGCGCGAAGCGGGCAGCATCATGCCGGGCTTCACTCACCTGCAAACCGCACAGCCGGTGACCTTCGGGCACCACATGTTGGCCTGGTTCGAAATGCTCAGCCGCGACTACGAACGCCTGGTCGACTGCCGCAAGCGCACCAATCGCATGCCATTGGGCAGCGCGGCGCTGGCCGGCACCACCTACCCGATCGACCGTGAATACACCGCTCAGCTGTTGGGCTTCGACGCCGTCGGCGGCAACTCGCTGGACAACGTGTCCGATCGCGACTTCGCCATCGAGTTCTGCTCGGCCGCGAGCATCGCGATGATGCACCTGTCGCGCTTCTCCGAAGAGCTGGTGCTGTGGACCAGCGCGCAATTCCAGTTCATCGATCTGCCGGACCGTTTCTGCACCGGCAGCTCGATCATGCCGCAAAAGAAAAACCCGGACGTGCCAGAGCTGGTTCGCGGCAAGACCGGCCGTGTGTTCGGCGCCTTGATGGGCCTCTTGACCTTGATGAAAGGCCAGCCACTGGCCTACAACAAGGACAACCAGGAAGACAAGGAACCCCTGTTCGACGCCGCCGACACCTTGCGCGACTCGCTGCGGGCCTTTGCCGACATGATCCCGGCGATCAAGCCCAAGCACGCGATGATGCGCGAAGCGGCCCTGCGCGGTTTCTCCACCGCCACCGACCTGGCCGATTATCTGGTGCGTCGTGGCCTGCCGTTCCGTGACTGCCACGAAATCGTTGGTCATGCCGTGAAGTACGGCGTGGAAAGCGGTAAAGACCTGGCGGAAATGAGCCTGGAAGAGCTGCGCAAGTTCAGCGACCAGATCGATCAGGATGTATTTGCCGTGTTGACCCTGGAAGGCTCGGTCAATGCCCGTGACCATATCGGCGGCACTGCGCCGGCGCAGGTCAAGAAGGCGGTGGCGCGCGGCCAGGCGCTGCTCGCCAGCCGTTAAGGCAAAAGCCAAGAACATCGCGAGCAGGCTCGCTCCCACAGGTTCAGCGTGATCCTTGTGGGAGCGAGCCTGCTCGCGATGACTGACTTCAGAAGCTTACAAAACTCACTTTTTGGACGCGACCATCGCCATAAACGCTGGCATCGCCGCTTCCTTGTCCGCTGCAATTTTCTTCACGTTCGGATTCTGCTCCAGACGCTCCAGCAGCGCCTTGGCTCCCGGCATATCGGCCAGCAGATCGATATCGAACAGCTTCTGCCCCACCGCACAGGCCAGCGGCACGCTGTACACGAAATACAAATCGGCAAGGCTCAGACGTTCCCCCGCCACATAAGGAGCGAATTTGCCGTGCCTGCCCAAGGCCGCAAACCCCAGCAACAGCTCCGCCTTGGTCTTGTCCTTGATCGCGTCCGGCACCTGCATGCCGAAAAACGCCTGGGGAAAACAGGCCCGAGCAGGCAACTCGATGTACAGCTCGATTTCCTTGGCCAGCGCCAGCACTTGCGCACGCTCGAACGGATCGCTTGGCAACAGCGGCGTGCCGGCCTGGCTTTGCTCGATGTATTCAAGAATCACGGCGGTTTCGTTGATAAAACCTTGCTCGACGCCCAGCACCGGCACTTTTCCGCGCGGGCTGATGGCAAGCGCCTCGGGGCTATTGCCGGCATAAAAAGGCACTTCTTCATACGGCAGTCCCTTCTCCAGCAGCGCCAGCTTCACCATGTTGTAGTAGTTACTGACGGGAAAACCATAAAGCTTGAGCATCACATAGCCTCCAGGCCGTGCGGGGTTGGCAGTGCCTGTTTATAGAACGCCATGGCGATTCTTGCCAGCAGCATCACAGCGCTGAATGCAGGTAAACTGGCCGCCTTAACTTGAGGAGCCTGCCATGAGCGAGCCAACTGATATCGAGATCGACGAAGAAGAGTTCGCCGAAAACACCCTGATCGAAGCCATCGAAAACCAGATTGAAAGCGACAACCCGCCAGCGGCCAAGGCCACCTTCAACAAGCTGACCCTGGTGGGTTACGAGCGTGAAGAAATCCTCAACCTGATGGCTCACGTGTTAGCGGTAGAAATCGACGCGATCCTGGAAGAAGACCGCGCGTTCAACACCGAATGGTACGAAACAGCGCTGCGTGCGCTGCCGGAATTGCCGCCGGAAAAGAAGTAAATCGGACACCGTTGGGAGCGTGCAACGCGCTCCCAACACAGATTGTCACGAAACATTCCTGCCTTCCCCCAGCCCCTGACTACACTGGTATGCACCCCGCTGCCGCACCACCCGCCGGGGAATGCTTCCCGAGGCGAAAAAACCCTGATGCAGGCACTGGACATGCCGCACGAGTGGGCTCACCTTAGGGGCGCTGTCGTCCAATTCCTAGAAAGTCTGGAGTCCTTATGTCGCTTACCCCTGAGTTGGTTGCCGAACTGGAAATCCTTGCCCTCTTCAACCTGGACAGTTCCCAGGAAGGTTTGAAAATTCATCAGACCGCTGCCCCGAAAGCCATTGCTGCCGCTCAACGCCTGTACGAAAAAGAACTGATCGACCAGCCCGATGGCGGTTATCTGACCAGTCTGGGTCGTGACGCCGCACAAAGCATACAAACCGTTCTGACGATTCTGAGCGTCCAGGAAACAGCCTGAACATCAACGCATCGCCCACGGAAACCCCTGCCACGGGATTTCCGCGGGCACACTTGGCTTCCTGCTGTCGCCGTACGATAAAAATCTGACGTCAAAAACACAAAATCAGCTTAAAAGTCCCGGGCACGAGGCGCTAAACTGCCCCTCATCCGCAGACCCTGCGTCCGAGCCACGCGAGCCGGTTTGAGCTGACATGACCCGCACCCACGAAATCCGCCCCGATCTGGACGAGGGAATCGACCGCAAGGTTCTGAGTCAACTGCGCGCACGATTTCTGAAACTCAACGAAGGTCGCATGGCCCGCGCCATGGAAGGGCTGTCGACGCGCCAACAAACAGTGCTGACGCTGCTGCCACTGTTTTTCCACGTCAATCATCCGCTGTTGCCAGGTTACGTGTCGGGCAGCACGCCGGCGGGACTGGCGAATTTCGAGCCTGACGCCAACGCACTCGCTGAAGCCCAACGCCTGACCCGATCGTTTTCCTATAAGCCGCGCCACGGCAGCAATCCGCCGCGACCGATTCACGGCCTGTTCCTGATGGGCAGCCTGGGCACCCTGGCCCAGGCCGATCAGAGCGACATGGATGTGTGGGTCTGTCACGCGCCGGACCTGAGCGAAAATGAACTCGGCGAGCTGCGTAAAAAGTGCCAGTTGCTTGAAGTCTGGGCCGCCAGCCAAGGCGCCGAGGCGCATTTCTTTCTGATCGACCCGGCGCGCTTCGTGCTCGGCGAGCGCGACACGCAGTTGAGCTCGGAAGACTGCGGCACCACTCAGCACTACCTGTTGCTGGACGAGTTCTACCGCACCGCCATCTGGCTGGCCGGACGCACGCCCATCTGGTGGCTGGTGCCGGTCTACGAGGAAGCGGCCTACGACCGTTACACCCACACACTGCTGTCCAAGCGTTTCATTCGGGCTGACGAGTCACTGGATCTGGGCCACCTGGCCTACATCCCACCCGGCGAATTCATCGGTGCCGGGCTCTGGCAGTTGTTCAAGGGCATCGAGTCGCCGTACAAGTCCGTGCTCAAGCTGTTGCTGACCGAGGTCTACGCCAGCGAACATCCTAAAGTGCATTGCCTGAGCCTGCGCTTCAAGCAAGCGGTGTTCGCCAATCAGCTGGACCTCGATGAGCTTGATCCCTACATCGTGGTTTATCGGCGCATCGAGGAATACCTCACCGCCCGTGGCGAGCCTGAACGGCTTGAACTGGTGCGCCGCGCGCTGTACCTGAAGGTCAACCGCAAGCTCACCGGCAGCAGTCGCACCCAGAGTTGGCAGCGCTCACTGCTTGAGCGGCTGGCTCATGAATGGAATTGGGATCAGCGGCAACTGGCGCTGCTCGACAGCCGCAGCCAATGGAAGGTCCGCCAGGTCAGCGCAGAACGCCGCGCCCTGGTCAACGAGCTGAACTACAGCTACCGCTTCCTGACCCAGTTTGCTCGCAACGAACAAACCGTCAGCCTGATCAACAAACGCGACCTCAATGTGCTGGGTCGACGGCTGTACGCGGCTTTTGAGCGCAAAGCCGACAAAGTCGAGTTCATCAACCCGGGCATCGCCCCGGATCTGGCCGAAGACACCCTGACGCTGGTTCAGGCACCCAACAAAAAAGAGCCGGGGAACGTTCAGTGGTGTTTGTACAACGGCAGCCTGGCCGCCCATGAGTGGGAACATTTCGCGCCGATCAAGCGCAGCCGCCAATTGCTGGAGTTGCTGACCTGGTGCCATCGTAACGGTGTGATCGACAGCAGCACCCGTCTCGCCTTGCACCCCGGCACCAGCGACTTGAGTGAGTTTGAACTGTTCAACCTGCTCGGCAGCCTGCAACAGACCATCGCCCTGCCCTTGGTAACGGTTGCCGAAGAGCCGTTGCTGCGCCCCAGCGTGCCAAGTGAAGTGCTGATTCTGGTGAACGTCGGCGTCGATCCGCTCAAGCATCACCGCGACCTGAACATCCTGATGACCACCGAGCGCACCGACTCCTTGAGCTACGCCGGGGTCCGCGAGAATCTGGTACTGACCCTTGACCAGGTCACGCTTAATAGCTGGAACGAAGTGCTGGTCAGCCGCTACGACGGGCCTCATGCGCTGCTCGACTGCCTGCGCGACTACCTCAACAATCTCCCTGGCGGAGCACAACAACCCAAGTTGCGGGTTCGCTGCTTTTGCCACAACCGCGCGCAATTCATCGCACGCCGGGTCGAAGAGGTCCTCGACACCGCGCAGAACCTGCTGCTGAGCAACCTCAATCATCGCTACCTGATTCAGGTCCAGCAGCATTATCACGTGCTGGAGCTGGTACCCGGCCAGGTCAATCACGTTGCCCTCGCCACGCTGCCAGCGCTGCTGGATTACCTTGGCGAAGAACTGGCGAGCTACAGCCCGCTGCAGCTGGACCCGATGGCGCTGGAGGATCACGACCTGGCGTTGCTTCTGCCCATGGGCCAGCCTGAGTGCATTCAGGTGTTCTACCGCGTCTATGAACAGCACGCCGATGTCTACGTCCTGGATGAGTTCAATGCGTTGTGGCAACAGCGTTTGCCTTATCACGACGAACAAAGCCTGCTGGTGCCGCTGCAACGGTTCCTGCAATCGATTCAATACCGACGCGATGCGCTGCTACCCATGAACAGCACCCAGCCCCTGAGCCTGGACACGCTGTACTACCAGCTATTGCCGTCAGGCCCCGGACGCGCTCGCCGGGTCGAGGCCCGACCCGCACCGCAAACCCCGATCGACAAGCCGTTCTATGACGTACAGGCCATCGTCGGCAAAGCCGCACCGGGGCAGGTGCAGGTCACGTTGTATTGCAATCAGCGGGAGTTTTCGGAGCTTGAATATGGCGACCAACTGTTCAGCGTGGTCGCCCAGGAGATCGTCGAGCAGCGCCGTGAATTCGAGCGCTATCGCTGCTACATCACCGACCTGGACCTCTCGGGCCTGATCGGTGATGGGCATGGCTCAAGCAATTTGTATCTGCGCTACAAGGCTGATCTGGAGCGCGCACTGAACGAGGCGCTCGAGCAGGTCTAGGACAGGGTCATTCCGGGAAGTGGCCGCCATTGGCAGGCTGTGATTCAACTTCCAGCAGGGTCAGTTTCAGGGTTTTGCCCCCCGGTGCCGGCCAGTCGATGTGCTGCCCGACCTTGAGACCCAGCAGCGCGCTGCCAACCGGCGCCAGAATGGAAATCTTGCCTTCATCGGCATTGGCATCCTTGGGATAAACCAGCGTCAGGTGATAGTCCTTGCCACTGATTTCTTCACGGCAATGCACACGTGAATTCATGGTCACGACATCGGCAGGCACTTCTTCGTGACTGACCAGGTTATCGGCACGGTCCAGTTCGGTTTGCAGCGCGATAACGCCCGGCAGCGTGTCATCCAGGCTGTCGATCAGGCGCTCCAGACGTTGTACGTCCAGACGAGTAAGGGTGATGGAAGGTTCAGTCATGATAAAGGCAGACTCCTTTCTTCTGCGCAGAAAAAGCAAAACCCCGCCAGAAAAAGGCGGGGTTTTCACGAGCCTCGATGGGTTGAGGCGTTTCTGGACACTATCACAGCTCAATAAATATACAAGTCAGGGCGACCAAGCCCCGATTTGTCCTTTGCAAGCTGAGTCAAAGGAGGCCCTGCAGCAGGGTCAGGCGCAGGATTTGCGCTGGGTCGCCTGGGCGCAAATCGCTCGCCGGCGATCGTCATCCGCCGAGCGCCATTCGCGGATGTCTTCGACATGGCGAAAACAGCCGAGGCAGACCTTTTGCTCGTCCAGCCGACAGACACCGCTGCAAGGAGACGGCACTGCCGGGCTGACATTGCTGTAAAGCGGCTTGGGCGGACGAACGGGCTGGGTCACGATCTCACAGACCTTCGAAATCGAGATCGACATCAGCCTGCTGCTTGACGATGCGCTCGAGCATCTCGCCCAGTTGCTCTTCGCTCTTGTCGCACATCCAACGCTCGCTCTCTTCGTCATAGTCGAAGTGGAAGCCACCGGACACCGCCGCGAGCCACAGCTGGCGCAACGGCTCCTGGCGGCTAAAGATCAACTGACTGCCATTTTCGAACTTGACGGTGAGAACACCGGCCGAGCTCTCCAGATCGATATCCAGATCACTCTCGTCGAAAATATCTTCCAGCATTTGCTGGGTGGTATCGACCAGATCGTGGAAACGGGCTTCGGTCAAACTCATTGCGGCAACCTCAAAAAATGTCTGTTCACGCTCAAGCGCCGCAAGATACGGGCGAGCCCCGACGATTGCAAAGGATAACGATCAAGCACCGATATAGGTACATCAAACACAGTAAATGTGGGAGCGGGCTTGCCCGCGAAGGGGTCAGCAGTTTCAACATCTTTGTTGACTGACACTCCGTCATCGCGAGCAGGCTCGCTCCCACAATGGATTGCACATAACTGATGGACATCTTCCAAGCCCCGCCGGACGGGAGCTCCGTTACATAGGCAAGCTGACGGGTGGCCGGTATACTCCGGCGCAATTAACGCATTTTCAAGGATTTCGCCATGAAGCGCCTGATCTCTTCCCTTGCTGCGCTCGTCGCGGTTGCTTGCCTTGTGTCGGCCTGTGGTCAAAAAGGCCCGCTGTACCTGCCTGACGATTCCCAGGATCCAGCCGAGCAAGCCCAATCCTCGCAAAAGAGCCCGTCGAAAGCACACAAGCACGACGTCTACCAATAAGGGAACGCCATGGACGCTTTTAACTACCGTGACGGCGAGCTGTTCGCGGAAGGTGTTGCCCTGTCGGCCATCGCCGAGCGCTTTGGCACGCCGACTTATGTCTACTCCCGTGCCCACATCGAAGCCCAGTACCTGGCGTATGCCGATGCGCTGGTCGGCATGCCGCACCTCGTCTGCTTCGCGGTCAAGGCCAACTCCAACCTGGGTGTGCTGAATGTCCTGGCGCGATTGGGCGCCGGTTTCGACATCGTCTCCCGTGGTGAGCTGGAACGCGTCCTGGCCGCTGGCGGCAGCCCCGACAAGATCGTGTTCTCCGGCGTCGGCAAGACCCGTGACGACATGCGTCGCGCCCTGGAAGTCGGCGTGCATTGCTTCAACGTCGAATCCACCGACGAGTTGGAACGCCTGCAAGTGGTCGCCGCCGAGCTGGGTGTTCGCGCGCCAATCTCGCTGCGTGTGAATCCGGACGTCGATGCCGGTACCCACCCGTACATTTCCACCGGTCTCAAAGAGAACAAGTTCGGCATCGCCATCGCCGACGCCGAAGACGTGTACGTCCGCGCCGCGCAGCTGCCGAACCTGGAAGTGGTCGGCGTCGATTGCCACATCGGTTCGCAACTGACCACCCTGCCTCCGTTCATCGATGCCCTCGACCGCCTGCTGGGCCTGGTCGATCGCCTCGGCGATTGCGGCATTTACCTGCGCCACATCGATCTCGGTGGCGGCTTGGGCGTGCGTTATCGCGATGAAGAGCCGCCGCTGGCTGCCGACTACATCAAAGCCGTGCGCGAGCGTCTCGACGGTCGCGACCTGGCACTGGTGTTCGAGCCGGGCCGCTTTATCGTCGCCAACGCCGGCGTGCTGCTGACTCAGGTCGAGTACCTCAAGCACACCGAACACAAAGACTTCGCCATCGTCGATGCGGCCATGAACGACTTGATCCGCCCGGCGCTGTACCAAGCCTGGATGGACGTCACCGCCGTGCGTCCGCGCACTACTGCCGCGCGTGCCTATGACATCGTCGGCCCGATCTGCGAGACCGGCGATTTCCTGGCCAAGGACCGTGAACTGGCCCTGGAAGAAGGCGACCTGTTGGCCGTGCATTCGGCCGGCGCCTATGGGTTTGTCATGAGTTCCAACTACAACACCCGCGGCCGCGCCGCTGAAGTGTTGGTGGACGGTGATCAGGCAATCGAAGTGCGTCGCCGTGAGACGGTAGCCGAGTTGTTTGCTGGCGAAAGCCTGCTGCCGGAGTAACCCCATGCTGCTGCGTTTTACCAAGATGCACGGCCTGGGCAACGACTTCATGGTCCTCGACCTGGTCAGCCAGCACGCGCATATCCTGCCCAAGCACGCGAAGCTTTGGGGCGATCGGCACACGGGCATCGGTTTCGACCAGTTGCTGATCGTCGAAGCGCCGAGCAACCCGGACGTTGATTTCCGTTACCGGATCTTCAACTCCGACGGCTCCGAAGTGGAACAGTGCGGCAACGGTGCGCGCTGTTTTGCCCGCTTCGTGCTCGACAAGCGCCTGACCGCCAAGCGGCAGATTCGCGTCGAGACCAAAAGCGGCATCATCGAGCTGGATATCCGCAGCGACGGCCAGATCGGTGTCAACATGGGCGCGCCACGCCTGGTGCCGGCCGAGATTCCATTCGACGCGCCAGAACAGGCGCTGAGTTATAAACTCGATGTCGATGGCACCACGGTCGAACTGGCCGCCGTGTCCATGGGCAACCCCCATGCCGTGCTCCGGGTCAGCGACATCAATAACGCACCGGTGCATGAACTGGGGCCGAAAATCGAACACCACCCGCGCTTCCCGGCACGGGTCAATGTCGGTTTTCTCCAGGTCATCGACCGCAACCGCGCGCAGTTGCGCGTCTGGGAACGTGGCGCCGGGGAAACCCAGGCCTGCGGCACCGGCGCTTGCGCAGCTGCAGTGGCCGCGATCAGCCAGGGGTGGATGGATTCGCCGCTATTGATCGACCTGCCCGGCGGGCGTCTGTCCATTGAATGGGCAGGCCCAGGCCAACCGGTCATGATGACCGGCCCGGCAGTGCGCGTTTATGAAGGACAAGTGCGTCTTTGAGAGAGTCGAATCCATGAAAGATAAGCCCCAGGTTCCCGCCCTACAGCCCGACGAATCCCCTTCCGAAAGCCTTGAGGCGGCGGCAGTTGCCGCGTACCTGGAGGCTCATCCGGATTTCTTCGTCGAGCACGAAGAACTGCTCCCGGCCTTGCGCATTCCGCACCAGCGTGGCGATACCGTCTCGCTGGTCGAACGCCAGATGAAGATCCTTCGCGACCGCAACATCGAGTTGCGTCATCGCCTCTCGCACTTGATGGACGTGGCCCGCGACAACGACCGCCTGTTCGACAAGACCCGCCGCCTGATTCTCGCGCTGATGGACGCCAACAGCCTGGAAGACGTGGTGATCAGCGTCGAAGACAGCTTGCGCCAGGACTTCCAGGTGCCCTTTGTCAGCCTGATCCTGCTGGGTGACAATCCCATGCCGGTCGGCCGCTGGGCGACCCATGCCGAAGCACAAACGGCCATTGGCGGTTTGCTCTCGGAAGATAAAAGCGTCAGCGGCAGCCTGCGCGATCACGAACTGGACTTCCTGTTCGGCGAAGAACAGCGCAAGCAGATCGGCTCGACCGCCGTCGTCGCCATCAGCCATCAAGGCATCCACGGCGTCCTGGCCATCGCCAGTCGCGATCCGCAGCACTATAAAAGCTCGGTCGGCACGCTGTTCCTGAGCTACATCGCCGAAGTCATGGGCCGAGTGCTGCCACGGGTCAACAGTTCCCTGCGCTCGGTACGCTGATCGTGGAACGGCAACTGGACGCTTACTGCGAACACCTGCGCAGTGAGCGCCAGGTGTCGCCCCACACGCTGTACGCCTACCGCCGCGACCTCGACAAAGTGCTTGGCTGGTGCGTCAAACAGAACATCAGCAGTTGGGCCGCCCTGGACATTCAACGCTTGCGCAGCCTGATCGCACGCCTGCATTCACAGGGTCAATCGTCCCGCAGCCTTGCGCGCCTGCTCTCGGCAGTGCGCGGGCTCTATCACTATCTGAACCGCGAAGGCCTGTGCGATCACGACCCGGCCAATGGCCTGGCACCGCCCAAAGGCGAACGCCGGCTGCCTAAAACCCTCGATACCGACCGCGCACTGCAACTGCTCGAAGGCGCCGTGGAGGATGATTTCCTCGCGCGCCGGGATCAGGCCATTCTGGAGCTGTTCTATTCCTCGGGCTTGCGGCTATCGGAACTGACCGGACTCAATCTGGATCAGCTGGATCTGGCCGACGGCATGGTTCAAGTGCTCGGCAAGGGCAGCAAGACCCGACTGCTTCCGGTGGGTAAAAAGGCTCGCGAAGCGCTGGAGCTGTGGCTGCCGTTGCGAGCCATGACCAACCCGGCGGATGATGCAGTGTTTGTCAGCCAGCAAGGCCGGCGCCTTGGCCCACGGGCCATTCAGGTACGGGTCAAGGCAGCCGGTGAGCGCGAGCTGGGGCAAAACCTGCACCCGCACATGCTGCGACATTCCTTCGCCAGCCACTTGCTGGAGTCCTCTCAGGACTTGCGAGCGGTGCAGGAACTGCTGGGCCACTCGGACATCAAGACTACTCAGATCTATACCCACCTGGACTTCCAGCACCTGGCAACGGTCTACGACAGCGCCCATCCACGGGCCAAACGCATTAAGGGCGATGATTCATGACCATCCAATTGATCACCTTCGACCTCGACGACACCCTTTGGGACACCGCTCCGGTGATCGTCAGCGCCGAAGCCGTACTGCGTGAATGGCTGACCGAGCATGCACCCAACCTGGGCGCGGTGCCGGTGGAGCATCTGTGGACGATTCGCGAGCGTATCCTGGAGAGCGAACCGGGCCTCAAACACCGCATCAGCGCGCTACGCCGCCGGGTGCTGTTCCATGCGCTGGAAGAAGCCGGCTACGACCATGACCAGGCTTCTGATCTGGCCGACAAAAGTTTTGAAGTGTTTCTGCACGCACGGCACCAGATCGAGGTGTTCCCCGACGTCGAGCCGACGCTGGGTACGCTGGCCAAGCACTACGCCCTCGGCGTGGTCACCAACGGCAACGCCGATGTGCGCCGGCTCGGGCTGGCGGACTACTTCAAGTTTGCGTTGTGCGCCGAAGACATCGGCATCGCCAAACCCGATGCGCGACTGTTTCATGAGGCATTGCAGCGTGGCGGGGCGACGCCGGAGACCGCGGTGCATATCGGTGATCATCCTGGAGATGACATTGCCGGAGCACAGCAGGCGGGATTGCGGGCGATCTGGTTCAACCCGGCGGGCAAGGCCTGGGAAGCCGAGAAGGCACCGGATGCCGAGATTCGCAGCTTGACCGAGTTGCCGGCGTTGTTGGCCCACTGGAATTCCCAACACTCATCCTGAGATTACGCACACCCAATGTGGGAGCGGGCTTGCTCGCGAAAGCGCAGTGTCAGTCACATCAATGCTGACTGACACGGCCCCTTCGCGAGCAAGCCCGCTCCCACAGGGGATAGTGCCAAACCGAAGAATTTTGTTTCAGTCATGAAAAAGCCCGCAGCGACGGCGGGCTTTTTCAGCAAGCAGGTAGCAGGCGCTTAGATAGGCCGGCTGCCGTACTTGTTGTCAGGCTTCTTGGGAGGATCGGCGACCACATTGGCCTCCACTTCCTGCACCTTGCCGCCCCGCGCCAGAAACTCTTCCATGGCCTTGGCCAGGGCGTCGCGTTCCTTGTTCTTGGCTTCAACGCTCGGCAGCTCATCGACCGAGACCGCTGCCTTGGCTTTGCCTTTGGCGGTCGGAACGGGCGTATCACCGCCGTCGTCTTCAGCGACGTCTTCGGCCGCTGCTTCCAGACCTTCTTCGGTTTCGTCGTCGTCGCCTACTTCGAGGTCGTCGTTTTCCAGATCATCGTCGCTCATGTTCTACCTCATGACTTGCGAAAAGCAGATTAGTTATAGCCCAGCTTCGCCATCTGTCGAAGGCCGCCGGAAAAATTCAATAGCCGTTGGTGACCAGCGGCTCATGCCTCTTCACCGTGCACGGTGGCGAGGACTTTACGGGCACCGCCAAAATCACGGTGCTCGCCCAGATAAACGCCTTGCCAGGTCCCCAGCGCCAGTCGGCCCGCCGAAATCGGCAAACTGAGCTGACAGCCAAGCACACTGGCCTTGAAGTGCGCCGGGAGGTCGTCCAGGCCTTCGTCGTTATGCTCATAGCCGTCTGTTCCTTGTGGGATCAGACGATTGAAGAATCGTTCGAAGTCGCGACGTACCGCCGGATCGGCGTTCTCGTTGATGGTCAACGACGCCGAGGTATGCTGCAGCCACAAATGCAACAGGCCGACCCGGCACGCCTTTATTTCAGGCAAGCCGGCGAGTAACTCGTCCGTTACCAGATGAAAGCCCCGGGGCCTTGCCCGCAGGGTTATCAGAGTCTGTTGCCACATACAGTTCTCCGCACGTTCGGGGCGCATTCTAGCGCGCTCTGGGAAAAAACAAAGGCCCTAATATTCCTTCAATCATGTAAGCCATTGGCCGCAGAAAAACGCCCGCCGTAAACACCACTAAACATGTAGGAAAAAACCTTTCAGCAGTTCCTTCATGGACAAATCCCGGACAAAAAAATGCCCGGCAAGCCGGGCAAGTTTTTTATGCGCGTGCTTACAAGTTGTAGCCGCGTTCGTTGTGCAGCGCCAGGTCGATGCCGACAGCCTCTTCTTCTTCCGTGATACGCAGGCCCATGACAGCGTCCAGGACCTTGAGAATGATGAAGGTGACGATCGCGGTGTAGATCACCGTGAAGCCCACGCCTTTGCACTGAATCCAGACTTGTGCGGCGATGTCGGTCACGGTGCCGAAGCCACCCAGGGACGGTGCAGCGAAGACACCGGTCAGGATCGCGCCGAGGATACCGCCGATACCGTGCACACCGAAGGCGTCCAGGGAATCGTCATAACCGAGTTTGCGTTTCAGGGTGGTGGCGCAGAAGAAGCACACCACGCCCGCTGCCAGACCGATGATCATCGAGCCCATTGGGCCAACGGTACCTGCCGCCGGAGTGATCGCAACCAGACCGGCAACCACGCCCGAAGCGATACCCAGTGCGCTAGGTTTACCGTGGGTCAGCCACTCGGCAAACATCCAGCCCAAGGCTGCTGCTGCGGTAGCGATCTGAGTCACCAGCATCGCCATGCCGGCAGTGCCGTTGGCAGCGGCAGCAGAACCTGCGTTGAAACCGAACCAGCCGACCCACAACATCGCGGCGCCCATCAGCGTATAGCCGAGGTTGTGCGGAGCCATCGGGGTGGTCGGGAAACCTTTACGCTTGCCCAACACCAGGCAGGCAACCAGGCCGGCCACACCGGCGTTGATATGCACCACGGTGCCGCCGGCGAAATCGAGCACGCCCCAGTCGCCCAACAGCGAACCCGGACCGCTCCAGACCATGTGCGCAATCGGCGCGTAAACCACGGTGAACCAGATCCCCATGAACACCAGCATCGCGGAGAACTTCATCCGTTCTGCAAACGCACCGACGATCAGCGCCGGAGTGATGATGGCAAACGTCATCTGGTAGGTGACAAACACCGCCTCAGGAAACAGCGCCGCCGGGCCAGTAATGCTGGCAGGCGTGATGCCCGCGAGGAAGGCCTTGGCAAAGCTGCCGACAAAGGAGTTGAGGTTGACGACGTTGGCTTCCATCCCCGTGGTATCGAACGCCATGCTGTAGCCATAAATGAACCACAAGATGGTGACCAGGCCGGTAATGGCGAAGCATTGCATCATCAACGAAAGAACGTTTTTGGAACGAACCATGCCGCCGTAGAACAGCGCGAGGCCGGGAATGGTCATGAACAGCACAAGGGCTGTCGAGGTCATCATCCAGGCGGTATCGCCGGAATTGAGGACTGGAGGCGCCGCCGGATCTGCCGCCATAGCCAGGCCGGGCATTACGAGGGACAACAGGGCTCCTAGCCCTGCGAATTTACGCAGAGTCATATTGTTTTCTCCTGGGGCGTTGGGTTTGTGGCGGCTTTTAAATCGCGTCGGTATCGGTTTCGCCGGTACGGATGCGAATCGCCTGTTCCAGATTGACCACGAAGATCTTGCCGTCACCGATCTTGCCGGTGTTGGCAGCCTTGGTTATCGCCTCGATAACCCGGTCCAGATCCTTGTCGTCAATGGCGACATCGATCTTCACCTTGGGCAGAAAATCGACCACGTACTCCGCGCCGCGGTACAGCTCGGTGTGACCCTTCTGCCGACCGAAGCCTTTGACTTCAGTAACGGTAATGCCCTGCACGCCGATCTCGGACAGCGATTCGCGCACGTCGTCCAGTTTGAACGGCTTGATGATGGCAGTGACTAGCTTCATGAAAACTCTCTCCCGAATTGGTGGACTTGCCCCAGGAAAACAAACCCGACTCAAGTCTAAGCGCAGTGCCTGGCTTTGTAACGCATCGTCGACCTTACCTGCCCGTCCGACGCCAGCTAACCGCTCCTCACGAAACAACTCCCCGTTCCGCTTGGCGCACTGCATTCGTCACAGCGACTGCATCAGTGCATGGGTTACTACTGACTAAGCAGAAAGCTTGCCATCTCCACAAAACCTACTGTTTTCAAGCCTTTGGCCGCAGATACCCACCACATCACCGCAACACCTGACGCGTTACGCACAACAACGGTGCGATGCCGTCCGTCCGCATGCGCGAAAAGCGTGCATCCCTGCCGCTGGAATTGACTATAGACACTGCGTGATACACTGCCCGCCATTGTTGACAGGACATTTGCCATGCTCGCACCCAAAGACTTCCTCGACGCCCTGACCGGCACCGCCTCACGCCTTTTCAGCGGCGAAACCCCATTGCCGAAAAGCGAAATCGAAAGCCAGTTCAAGGCTTTGTTGCAGAGTGGCTTCAGCAAGCTGGATCTGGTGAGCCGCGAAGAGTTCGATAGCCAGATGGTCGTGCTGGCGCGGACCCGGGCACGGTTAGAGAGTCTTGAGGCGAAGGTGGCGGAGCTTGAAGCGAAGCTTAATCCGCCTGCCGAGTAACACTGCAAATCCCTGTGGGAGCGGGCTTGCCCGCGAATAGCGTCACCTCGGTCTACAAGCCCTCCCACACTGGATAGACCAAACCCTGTAGGAGCTGCCGCAGGCTGCGATCTTTTGATCTTCCGCCCCGCCACCATCTCGGCAACGTCCTACAAAGATCACACCGCCGTCCGATAGCGCCGCGAAGCCCAGGTTCCTAAGCTCATCCCAGCTGAATATTCAGCACTGGGTTTGGCGACCTGGATAGCATCTAAACGCATCGCGACCACGTTCGAATCAGGGAATTATTCCCATCTCGAATTATGGCGGCTGTGCGTGGGAGACCTTCGGGTCTGCCGGTTTCCGGATGCACCGGTTCGCCAACCCGCGCATAGCTGCCACCCTTTTCGTTTGGCGACGATCAGAGGCAGTTTCCTTAATTCGCATCCGGGAGCTGCACCATGAATGAAAACTATCTAATCCCTCACGTCTTCACCCGCCACAAACTCCACCTTCACGCGCTTTTGATCGAAAACCAGCCTTGGTTCAGCGCCCGAGACCTGGGTCGCCTGCTTCGCCTCTTCCTCGACGAACGTGCCGTCCGAAAACTCGATCCCGATCAACATCAATCCGCGCGAGTTCTCATCCACGGCACCCTCGAAAACACCCTGCTGATCAGCGAATCCGGCGTCTACGCCCTGCTCGTCTACCACTACTGCCCCGAATACCGAGGCCTGCGCGAATGGCTGACCCACGACGTAGTACCAGCCCTCAGAGACGCCCAACAACCCACCGCAACCGAACGCCCGATCCTGAGCCTGCTGAACTGGCCCGAGATGTCGTTGAGTTTGCTGCACTGGAATAACCAACCGTGGATACGGCTGCAGGATGTTCCGCAGATGCTGGCGGATAGTGAACGGCCGCAGCGCTCGATCAATGCACCGTGGTGGAAGCGTGCTTCGCGAATACTCCAGGCATTCTGAACGATAAAAAAACCCCACGTTATAGCGTGGGGTTCGTCCAGCAATTGAGGATCAGGCGCAGTGCGGAAGCCGCTCAACCTGATCCCGGATAACTGCCCCTCGCTCAATCTCAGCTTTGCGCAAATCGTAAGTCGATTGCAGGTTCAGCCAAAATTCCGGGGTCGTGTCCAGACAGATAGATAGCCTTAAAGCCATATCAGCGCTGACACCCCGGCGCTGGAGCACGATATCGTTCACCGTTGGTGTCGAAACGCTCAATGCTCTAGCCAGGGCTGCCGCCGTAAGGCTCAGAGGCTCCAGGTATTCCTCTTTGAGGATCTCGCCGGGGTGAACCGGACGCATACCTTTCTTAATCATTACGCCCCATTGCCTCCTGCCCCGAGAATGAATACTCAGCGTTGAGCAGCGGTGCCTACTCGAAACGCGAAGTTCTTAAATTTCGTACAGATCAAAAAACCGCCCCAGCCGAAGCTGGAGCGGTTTCCGCCGAGTCAATCCTTACCGCGGATCATCCCAGCGGTCCCGCAGAAACTCGTACAGGCGAAAAGCCCATAGCGCGTTTCTAACGAGGCTCCACATATGTTTAAGAAACTTAGACATACTTTGGCCCTCCTTGCGTGAGGCCAAACCTCCAGTGCACTTTCCGGTGTACGCACACCTTTGGGAATACATGTGAGTGTGTTCGCTGAGGCGGCCGGGTGTGGGTTCCTCAAAACCTGCGCCGGCACGACTCTCACATCGTGTTGAGGAACATGAAAATCTTTACGCCCCCAGCCACACTTCGAAATCACTCACTCATCGAGCCTCATCGCGGCGAATGCTATCGCAGTTCTTTCAATGCTTACCTTTCAAATCTGCTAACGAGTTGTATCAAATCATGAAGTGGCGAACGTCCTTTCCATCTCCTCGCTGTTATTGGTTCCTACCATAAGCAGATCGCTATTGACGCTTGCCTGGAAGATCAAATTTGAATAGGCTTCCCATCGTGAGTGTTTTCGTTGAGGAAGCGCAGGCCTCGGCCTCACCGAAGCCTGCAAATAAAAAACCGCCTACTCAAGGCGGTTTTTTTCGCCTTCAATTTAGCTTTCGCCGCCGTCCTTCATAGATCCAGGCAACGTCCTACAACAACCTCATCCCGCGACTGATTACGTCGCAAATCCCCACTCCCTTACGCTTCACCCATCAGAAAGACACTCGCAACATCCTGCGAAGATTTGGCACCTGCGCCATCACGCGCCCCCGACTACCCTTCAAAAAACCGCAGGAAGCGGTTCCCGTAAAGCTCAAGGAACGACCATGTCCCTATCCATCGTCCACAGCCGCGCCCAGATTGGCGTGGATGCGCCCGCCGTTACCGTCGAAGTCCATCTGGCCAACGGCTTGCCATCGCTGACGATGGTCGGTTTGCCCGAAGCGGCGGTGAAGGAAAGTAAGGATCGGGTACGCAGCGCGATCATCAACTCGGGTCTGCAATTCCCGGCGCGGCGCATCACGCTGAATCTCGCGCCTGCGGACTTACCGAAGGACGGCGGACGTTTCGATCTGGCGATTGCCTTGGGGATTCTGTCAGCCAGTGTGCAGGTGCCGACGTTGACGCTGGATGACATTGAATGCCTGGGAGAGTTGGCGTTGTCCGGCGCGGTACGTGCCGTCAGAGGTGTGTTGCCGGCTGCACTGGCTGCACGCAAAGCCGGGCGTTCGTTGATGGTGCCGCGGGCGAACGCCGAGGAGGCGTGCCTGGCGTCCGGGTTGAAGGTGTTTGCCGTGGACCACCTGCTGGAAGCCGTTGCGCACTTCAACGGACATACGCCGGTTGAGCCCTACGTTTCCAATGGCTTGCTCTACGCCAGCAAACCCTATCCGGACTTGAATGAAGTGCAGGGGCAAATCTCGGCCAAGCGCGCCTTGCTGATTGCGGCGGCTGGGGCTCACAACTTGCTGTTTAGCGGACCGCCAGGAACCGGGAAAACACTGTTGGCGAGTCGGTTACCGGGGCTGCTTCCCCCGTTAGCAGAAAATGAGGCGCTGGAAGTCGCAGCCATTCAATCCGTCACCAGTTGCGTGCCCTTGAGCCACTGGCCGCAAAGACCCTTCCGCCAACCCCATCACTCCGCCTCGGGCCCGGCGTTAGTGGGCGGCGGTTCGAAGCCGCAACCCGGCGAGATCACCCTCGCCCATCATGGCGTGCTGTTCCTCGACGAACTTCAAGTTTTGCTGTGATACACATATTGTCAAGCATGCATATCTAATTGATTTATATCTGTTTTTTTATGATATTTCGCAATCGAATTATCTGACAACTATCGCTCCAACGCAGTCCTTGACAAACCAAGTCCAGCGCACCAAATAAACAGTGTTGAGCCGTGTGATACGGCCCACGGAGTGACCACCACCCAAGCTCGCCGTTTCCAATTCTAAATCGGACCAACCAGCTGAACACCTCAAGACCTCCATACCCCAACGGGCGCATGCTAATTGGCTGCATCACAATCGTTACAGTATCTACGCACCACATCGAAGGTCGTGAGGTGCAGTACCTTATAGCCCCCAGAAGCAAACGGAATCTCAAAGTTGAATCTCAGAAATCACTACCTTTGAATATCCTTACTCATGTATGACACTAGCTACATCCCAGGCAGTTGCGGCGCGGCCCACCCCAAAACCGAACTCAACACGACCACCAGCAGAAAAAAATCTTATTGAACTTTATCATTTATTATTTGCAAAACTTGTAAAGCACATAATAAACAAAAATATAAAATCTTTTAAAATACATAGAGATACAAACCTGCACAAAATTTTGATTGATACACTTTTTTCATTTAACAAAAAATAAAGAACACGACACCATGAGCAATATTTTTTTACTGTTGCAGGCCGCTGAAACTTATGTAATCTGAAAGAACCTCATCTCTATCAGATACTCTACATGCCGCATCTAATCCCATCACCGACGAGCTACTTGAACAAAATGCCGCTTACGCGGGTGAGTCCGTGCTTCGTCGCTCATGTGATGTACATCGCTGACTCCAATAAGTACGTCTGCAAGGATGATTTATCATTAGGGAAATTTTTTAAGCTCCTTGAGTGTGTTTTGCTGATAGCCAGCATAGATCTATCACGCGAAAAAATAGATTCACCTGAGTTTATGAAAATTATGAATCTACTCATAGGAGCACTTGCATCCAAAAAATTTGCAGGCTGGACCAATCGACACCGATATTCAGTAACTGAACAATGTAAAGTTTTGATCCAGCTAATCTATGACCATCATCGCCTGGATTATAAACTACCGGACATCGGATTTTATCTTAATAGCGAAGATCTAAACGCTTTAGTTAATAACTTTGAAAAACTATCAATTCGACCAGAAGTAAAACTATATCTGAATGGCTGGAAATGTAGAAACGCCAAAGGTAAAACCGTAAGCATCGAACTCTACGAGTTATACGCATCTCATGGCGCAGAGTTCACCATCGGCATTTATAATGTTTGCCAAAGTTATTTGGCCACAAGAGCTTCATGCTACATCTATGCAATTAGGCCTCTTATAAACCTCCTAACCAACGAATATAAAGACTCTACGGCACTGGAACTTAACGACCCAGATTTTACCGAAAGACTGTTTTCGGATATGCGAAAAAAGTACTTTTTGGAAAATCATGACGAGAACAGTCCGACACGATTTCGTACATTATGCAAACATTGGCGCGGACCTATCTCATTCTTTCTGGAGAATAAATTATTTCCTTCAGGTCTGATAGCTAAACCACGACGTGGCTTGCCTACAAACACCCCGCCAAAACACTTGGCTGAAACACATATGGGGAAGAACGAAGACGGCAAAAATATAAGTAGCAAGCTTACTTTTGACGTTCCGCTGGAAGTCACTGACGACGAAGCCATCGAACTTATATTCGGCCAAGTTAGCAAAGACATTACCACAATTACTAGCTGGGCGAAATATTCAATAGCAAGACACTATAAAACATTCGACACGGCACTTAAACACGGCCAAATAGGCAGCATCACGCCAGTAGCGAACATTGTAAAGAAAGTAGACAGCATGGCAGAGTTATCGCCACAGCAGATACAATATGTAGTTCATAAATTTCGCGAGTTTGGCTACCAAACCTACCCAGACTCACTTGCTGGAACGCAACACTTCAGGGTCCCCCTCACAGCGGCGGCTGAAATCTTAGGGCTACCGAATCGAGAGATCCTGACCGCTTATGCAGCATACCTTATTGTCGTCCATCCGGAGGTGACCCCATCGTTTCTATCGACCCTGGAGCTATACGATGTACACGGTAGATACTCCGGCTATATTGAAGTGGATAATGTAGTTTATCTAAAAGGCTACAAGCGTAGAAAAGGAAAAAAGAAAGCTGAACAGATTGTATTTCTAACGCCTGAAACTAATGACGCCGTGAAAAAGCTCATTGAAATGGCTCGGCCACTTAGAGAGTTTCTACGAAGAAACGGGGATGATAACTGGAGACTTTTATTTCTTAGTCGCGGTCGACTTTTCTCATACCCTAGCCCCGTCAAATTCGAAATGGGCAGCCAATATAGATCCACCCTAGAAAAAGAACTTATTGAATCAACTAATATAAGTTCAAATTACGCGAGAACTCTTGCAAAACGGATAACACTCACGGCGATCAGGGCTACTTCTGCAATCAAACTTTATATAGAAGATAGAGATCTTGCTGGGGTTTCCAAGCGATTAGGGCACGATGAGTTTTCTATAAAGCTCCTTAAAAGGTACGTTCCTAGCGCACTCATTCGCTTCTTTGCGGTACGCTGGATTCGAATTGTACAACACCTAATTATATTCGAAGCGGTTAGCGATACGGATTACTTATCGCCAGCAACGGGAATGACGATTGATCAGGCTAATCAGTTCATCAAAAATCATGTCGTGAACTTCAGAAAACACTTCAATACTGAATGCGAGAATGCAGGTTCTATACAGGCTAATGACAACGATACTGAGATCATTATTTCGGTGGGCATTAGCTCCTTAAGACTGCTGCTAGACTTTAGCAATCGCGATTTAAATAGAGAAAACAACGACTCGACGGACTCATATTGGATAAGAATAAGTAGGCTATTAATTGATCATATTGGAGATGAAAATTTCAACCGACCAGACATTAAGGCGATGCTCGCATCCGCACGACTGATAACACCAGTGGTGAGCACATGATTGACACTCGCCGCGTAAGTAATTCAACCATCCCGTCATTAAGCTTTCTAGACGATGGCTATGAACCATCAAAAACCAACCCGTTACTGAAAGGCTTGACCTCTGATGTTGGCTCAACGCTATGGATAATCGAAGGGTTAGCAACGCCAATTGATTTCAATGTGTTGCTTTCGGACGGGTCAAAATTAACCGATTACCGTAATTCAAAAATTTTGAGCAGCATTAAAACATGGCTTTTGATGCAAGGTGCGGATTGTGCTACGAATATCCCCTATAAAACCAATGTGAGAACGCGCAGATTAACTTTAGTCTTAAAACAGGCTGACTTTATTCTTCAGCACATACCTATTTCGCGCCTTCGCAGAGACGGGTTTGCAGCAATTTCAGAAAGCTTCTATAGCATGCTCGTATATAGAGTTAACAATTACAATTCAGATGATGACATTTACTACAATTGGACCGAGCGTTTCTCGACATTAGTGAAATGCAAAATTGAGGAAAATACTAAAGAGCTGGATAATGGCGGCCTATATCCTGTTTGCGTAGAACAGTCCGACCTCGATCTAGCATCGTATACTTGCGATCTCACCAAAAGCCAAGCTAGATCGGCTCGAATTTTTTTCCACCATGAACGCCGACAACTTTCAAGTACAAAAAGGTCCTTCCCAAACTATTCGGCAAGAGAGTTGTCGCGGTCAATATTTCTGAACTGCCTATTCAAAGGTTCGAAATTTTCTTGCCCGCCAGAAATTGACATACAACCGCTCAAAAAAAAGAAGTCTATAAATAGAGTACCAACGAGAACAAACCGCAACACGCCCTCAACACAGACTATCTCCAGGCACCTTTCCTGCTTTAAGGATATTCTCGAACTAGGTCGCTTTGATTTACCTACGCCAATTGAAACGTTTGAAACTGATAGAGCACAACTCATCTCGGATGAATCAACAATTACAGGGAATTTCTCTAGCATTCCGTACCCTCTCGTAATAAGTGCCCTAAAGGAAGCGATCAGTTATGTCTCAAGGTACGCCGACGGCCTCTTTGAAGCCTGTTTGGAATACTACCAAGAATGCGGCGATTTAACGCCGATAGATTTGACTTGCCAGCAGCGATTGCCAACCTGCATACCAGCATCTCTATCCGAATTAGGAATTACACGCTGGAAGACACCTAATTGGGAGTCCCGAGAGGCCCAGAATGCGCAGGAAAAAAGCGAGCTATATTGGCATATAAAGATTCTCTATGGATCGTTCGAACTAATTCTTGGGGCGCTTACAGCAAGACGCCAAGAAGAATTAATAAGAATAACTCGCAAAGATATAGATATTTTGTCAGGACAGATTATTTTCCAGAACGGTAAGTCTGGAGAGGGTGATATAAGACAACCTCTTCCCTGCCCAATCCCAAAGATATGCGTAGACATCTTCGCAAAGCTGATAAAATTTCATTCCAACATTGAGACGTTGGGATTTTGTTGTAAGAATAGGTCATTATTATCCCCTCCATACACTAAAACACTGGGGATAAAAAAATATTTTGGTAGCGTTGTTTATAATGATGCACTAGACAAGCTTTGCCTTAAATTCAATTACACCAACAACGAAGGACAAATCTACCTTTTCCGGGAACATCAATTCAGGCGGTTCTTTGCGCAGATGTTTTTTTGGGGAGGTTTTGGCGACATGGAAGCTCTTCGACAATTCCTAGGCCATAGCAACTACCGCCATTTGTTTCACTACATCACGGATACAGTATCAGGGGACACTATTAATAGCGTAAAAGCCGAAGTACTTTCCGAGATTACACGACGCGGAGACCTAACATACCTTCCTCTCGCTAGACTTATAGAGAAAAGATTTTGCACGTCCAATATCAGGGTGATTCAAGAGGCTGAATTGCGGCCATACTTAAACTATTTAATTTCCAGAAACCAGATAACAACCGAACCCGTTTTTAGTATGTCAAATAACAATGAAAACTTTACGATCATTACGGCGGTGAAGCATGCTTGAGAGCGAGAGAATTAAGCAGACATCGATTTTAAAACTTAAACAATTACTTCTCGATACAATCGAAGGAAACTACATACATTGGGGAGGAGCAAAACCAAGCATTTATTTGGCAAGCCAAAAATCGCTTTCGAGCTACGTTAATCCTGAATTAGAAATTATTCAAACTACTATAAATAGCCTCAAACGCTCAGCAGATCTCTACCTCAAAGGAGGTTACAGCTACCTCGATAAATTGCGAAAGGCAGCGCAAAAAAAAGTCAATACAACGCCTAGTCAAAAACGACCACGCAAGCAGTCGAAAAGTGGCCTCGAAGTCAGACTTAAAGAAGTCGAGCATTTAAGTGAAACGCAACGTGAAGACCTCATTGTTTTAAGCTACGCGCTGACCCTATCACTGAATAAAAGCTGGAAACTCATAACCGAGTCTGGCCGCGCTGACTTAATTGATCTTTGCAGAGAGCATCATCATGAAATTTATCAAATGCTCTCCCCTCTGAAAAACATAGAATTAGGAATTGATAAAAATGGCAAAGTTATATTTCCTGACTTCCGCTGAATTTCAGCTATTTCATTCTCTCAGCTTCGACAAAAAGCCTCAACTGGTAAACGCTCCAAATTTGGTTTCGATGCGCTGGCCCAACGGCGTTTGGTGTTACGATGCAAACCAATACTTAATTTCTAAATTTTTTAATCGTGCATCGACGCACTCTGACGGAGGCACTCTTAAACAATACGCCACGCAACTGTCACACATCATAAGGTTTTGCTTCGACAAGAAACGAAACCTAGACCAACTAGTAGATTCAGATTTTATAGAATTTATAAAACTACAAAGCACCCCCCGCCCTAATGGGAAAATTATAACAACTAAGACTTCTGTTTCTATTCTGCGCAGAACTCTAGAGTTTCTTGACTTCGTAGGTAGATCCCGGCATCGATCAGACTATGTTGCAATTGATGGAGACATCAAGGGGTTCAAAAAGAAAATTGAACTATCAAAACAGGTCCACCATTCACATGATGCAGCGCCTAGGTGGTACTGGGATCATTCTGAGATGCCGATTGAGAGTGAGACGACAACTAGGGATTCAATTTCTGCTATTGCGATAGATAAACTGAGGACAGCAGCAGCGAACGGCGACACCAATTTTTTCCTTATGAAACGCAGGCTAGCTATGTTACTGGTATTAGAAGTTACCGGTGGACGGCGTTCAGAGGTAGCGGAATTACAGCGTAGCGCAGTTTATAAAGCGCTAGCAATGACGCAACCGGTGCTTGAAATGCGGAACTTGAAGAAAGGCGGTAATACCTATGTGACGCGGAGAATTCGTATTTCGCACAGTGACCTTCGCTTTCTTAAAGATTTTATTGAGATGAATTTGGAGCCTTTGCTTTCTATTAAAAAAGCTAGTCATGATTATGTTTTTGTAAGTGAACGGACTGGTCAATCGGTAAGACCTAACACCATAACTCAAGAGATACATTATCTACGAAACCTAGCAGGAGTTCTAGGTCGTGCTCATCCACACATGTTCAGACACCGCTACGTCACCAAGCACTTGATCGCTTTAATTGAAAGTTTCAAATTTGCTAACGAGTCCGACTTCCGCAACAAACTTTTAGATCTAGAGTTTTTCAAGGTCCAGGTTTTAGATTTTACGGGGCATAAATCTCCAAAATCTATAGAACCATATATAAAACTAGCATACGCAGAGCATTTAAAATTAAAAGAGACGCTAGATGCTCTAAATAAATTTAAAGAAGTTGATGCAGCAAAGCGAGCAATTATAAATTATTCGGCAGAATTACAAGCACGTGGTGGTCCAAGGCATATCGTTGACGGCCTCTTAGAACTATCCAAAAATTTTCCGTTTCTGCCACCCCCATTAGTAACGACCGATGAATGAGGCATCTAAGTATTTTTTTCTAAACAAGTTATTAACCACAGGTGGATGAGTTTCACCAGTTGCATATCCCAGCCAAGGCCACGAGATGCTGGTCGATGCCTATACCCGCTCAGTTGGTGCGTTAGGTGGAATGCCGCGTCGCGGTATCTACGACAACATGAAGACCGCTGTCGATAAGGGGCAACAGGGGCTAGGGGCGCACGGTCATACCCGGTTTGCCGTAATTTGAGCCCACTACCTGTTCGACCCAGATTTTTGCAACGCGCCCTCGGATTAGGAAAAGGCATCGTTGTAAAGAATCTCCACGACAGCCGACGGCGCATTTGGCTCGATGCTCAAATCTGCATGTTCCACCCCTTCGACGAACTGAATGCCTGCCTAGGCTAACACCGCCGTGCTCTTCGGAGCGACCTGGTGCACCCGCAGTACAACGGGCTAACGGTGGTGGCTCCGGAGCTTGAACGAGCTGAAATGATGTCAATGCTGACCGCCTTTGATGGTTAGGTCGAATGCACGGTGAGGGCCTCCACTACCTGCTTGATCAGCGTGGACCGAAATCGTCACTCGGTACCTTGCGAGCGGGTCGGCCAGTGGGTCAGCAGCCGCCTGTATCCCTCTTTGGTGGTGGTCATTACCGATGAAACGATGATTGCCAGTCACAAACGACTCAATGATCGAGACTAGGTCAGCTGCGACCGGCAGCACTACGTCCCGCTTATCAAACGGAGGCCTGGCGCACTCCGCAATAGCGCTACATTTGATGATCTGCCGATGCCATTGATGTTTTTTACGCGTCGACCTGAGACGTCACACCAACCCTGATCGAGTCATGACGCAGGTACGGCTGCGGTTCCCATCGCCGGGCGTGATGCCCTGCTGGTGACGGTGGAGTTAGTACTTTAATCAGGCAGCTTGAGCGCTGACCACATCCTGAATGTTCCAGCTCGGCTAACATCGACAGCAGCCCCTCCGTCCGCCTAGACCAGTCTTCAACTCAAGGTAGCGCCTGTCGCCGATACGGCGCGCTACTACCGGCTCCGGACCACCGATGAACACCACATGCTGCGCCATATCTGTACGATTCCGGCCCTTCGCAACAGGCAGCTAACTGCGTAAAGTTCCCTCTGAATCTCTGAATCATTGCTCCCGTAAATTTTTGACGCAGCAGATGGCAATAGCAAAAACTTGAATCATACTGTATAAAAACACAGTTAGATCATCTATTCCGGCTTAATCAATCCTAGCGCAGTGGAGCCCATAGAAGCATCACTGGTGACGCCACGAGTCGCGGGAGTCAAAACGCGCCGAGGGCGGTCGAAATAGCTTGGATAACTAAGGACAAAAAGATTCATTTTGTCCAATGTGGTGTTATCCTTTTGCGGTACGGCGCGGGATTGCGCCGTTTGTTTTGCATCGAAGATTGGACAAAATGATCGAGCCCCGAAAACACCTGACGCAGATCGAAGTCGATCGATTGATTGCGGCGACCAAAGAGAGTCGCCACGAAATGCGTGATCGCTGTCTACTGCTGCTCATGTTCCGTCATGGCCTACGCGTCTCTGAAGCCTGTGGCATGACATTGGCGCAAGTTGACCTTGAGTCTCGTGTTCTACACGTTTTTCGCTTGAAAAAAGGCCTTTCTACAACGCATCCGCTACGTACAGATGAGCTGAAGTATATAAAAGCCTGGCTTCGGGTTAGGGCTCAAATGAAACCTGAAAATGATGCTTTTTTCATTTCAGAGAGACTGAATCCTTTGAATCGGCGTACCGCTTGGGATGCCATTCGTCGATATGGCGAGAAGGCTCATTTACCTCTGGCTACCCATCCGCACATGCTGCGCCACGCTTGCGGGTACGAACTGGCCAACCAAGGTGCAGATACACGGTTAATCCAGGACTATTTAGGGCACAAGAACATTCAGCACACCGTGCAATACACGGCAGCTAAACCAACAAGGTTTGATAGGTTGTGGCCAGCAGCGCCACGCCGCTGAGCTGAACAGAAGATAACGGTGCGACCAGGGATTGCGACCCTGGCCACACCTGACCAATGTCTACTGAAAGGAGTAGAAGCAATGGCTAATGAGTATGGTATGACAATCGAAGCAAACAGCGAAATCTACGTAGGTACAGGCGGCAGCTCCATCGACACTCCTGTGCCCAAAAAAGCTCGTGGATCGCGGAAGAAAAAAAAGCCGCTGCGCACAATCGATTTGTTTTGTGGTGCAGGTGGAATCACCGAGGGCTTTAGACAAGCTGGTTATGTCAGCCTCTATGGCAACGATGTGATGCCAGAGGCCATCGAGACGTTTAAGCTCAATCATCCAGAAGCCATTGCAGACTGCCGGACTATCGAAGAGGTGGATCCAGCAGAGGTTAGAAATCTTCTCGGCCTGGAGCCTGGTGAGCTAGACGTTCTAGTCGGAGGCCCACCCTGCCAAGGTTTCTCGATTAACGCCCCAGAGCGTTTTCTCAGTGATCCCCGGAATGCTTTGTTCAGGCACTATGAGCGTTTCCTAGAAGAGTTCCTGCCCAAGGCGTTCGTATTCGAGAACGTTCCTGGCTTGCTATCTCTAGATGACGGAAAAGTGTTCCGTCAGATCATCGATATTTTTACCAATCTGGGATACCACGTAACGGCCAAGATTCTGTTCGCAGCTCATTACGGTGTTCCGCAAGAACGCTGGCGGCTAATTCTTCTCGGCTCCCGCTTCAGTGAAGTTCAGCATCCTGAACCTACACATTACGCAGTTGGCCGCGCCAATTTCCGTGGCGGTAGCACGATGACATTCCAGCTATCTGAGAGTGACCGTTCCCGCCTCAACCCATGGGTGAACGTTAACGAAGCCATTGGCGATCTCCCACGCTTAGAGATGGGGGAAGGGGCTGAAATTGTCCAATATCAGGCAGCCGCTCACAGCGCCTACGCTCAAACAATGCGTAATGGTGCGCAAGAAACTTTTAACCACATTGCCGCCAAGCTTTCTAAGCAGAATGCTGAGCGTATGAAGCATGTAAAGCCCGGTGGATCATGGCGTGATATCCCCCACGATCTTCTGCCTAAAGGTATGCAGCGCGCCCGCAAGTCTGATCATACAAAACGTTATGGTCGACTCCATAACGATGGTTTGTCTGGGACTATGTTGACCAAGTGCGACCCACACTGGGGAACAGTTTTTCTGCCAGATCAAGACCGAACTCTGACAGTGCGCGAAGCAGCACGTTTCCAGTCTTTTCCTGACACCTATCGTTTTGTAGGTTCTCGCGTATCACAGTACGAGCAGGTCGGAAATGCAGTACCGGTGTTGATGGCAAAAGCCATTGCTGATCAACTGGTAAATCACCTGGCTGACCAAAAAGACATGTTTATTGAAGTAGTACAGGCGCAAGAAGAAATCTGCGCCTGACGGTCTTAATCCGACTCAGGTAAAGGTGCTTCGAAATCACCAAAAGCAAGCAGGTCAGATCCACTGACCTGCTCTATTGGCACAGGCCAGACAAATTTATCACTGATCCGACCTTCAAAAGTCGAAAGGGGCACCGCCTTTCCACCTGTTAAACCTTCTACTGAGCGCTCAAGGGTCGTGTATCGGACTTCGTCAGGCACAATTCGTGTACGGTTTTGGCCTTCGACTTCCTCGAATCGCACGACAAACCATGCGATATCAGCATTCGAGATGTCTTTTACGTTGTCCATTTCACCGATAGAGTCAAAGAAGGCGCGATCTACAACGACGGCCATCTTCTTCCCCCACCGCCGAAGCGTTGGAACTTTGATTTGGAGCTGAGGCATGAGACGTTTCGGCCCGCTACTTCGGTAATCTGGGCGACGACGCCCTGCTGGAAATACTACCCAATCTACCGCAGTGTCGCTAAAAGCCTCGAACTCGCCTCGCATTGCGTCACCAGAGAAATACACCGCTTGAATTTCCAGCGCCGCCCACTCCATAGGCGCTCCTGGCGGTGTCTTCGTGCTGACAAGAACCATATCAATTCGGCCAACGTCTTCACCGCCTTCATTGTCGGTTGTCGCGCCGGCCTCTAAAAAACCTACCTCAGCAACAAGTTTCGGGTCAGAGTCGCCGAGGATGGTTTCACCTACCCACTTAAAAATTTCTAGGTCTTCATGGAAGCGATTTGGGCACGTAGCCCTAAGATCGCCCTGTTTACCGTCAACCGGGACACCCATGGCCCGCCCAGTTCCTGGATGCGCTGCATATGAGTAGAGACGTAATGAGCAGACGCCTCCATCTTTTGAGCAAAGAGCATCTTGCTTGCGCGCTTGAAATGGGCACAGCTGCTTGGCTCTAGCTTTCTTCGGTTTCAGTGTTTCAGCCGCGAGGAGCTGTCTTTCTGTACTCGATAGCTGGGTCAGGTTGTACCCATACCACTCTCCGATTCCAAAGCGAGCTGTTTGATCTTTTAGTTTTCTAGGTAATTTGGCCATAGCGTACAAAGTTATCAGATAGACACATATCGGCCGAGAGCTTTGTAAAACGCTCAAGAACGTACGCCCCAGGCGGTACGAGTCACTCCGCTTGTGAACTGAGCGAGAGGCACCTCGCTAGGGACATGGCGCGGGTGCATCTGTGCCTTCAGCTTGCCGTCCTCTCGTAGGCGAACCAACTAGTGGCGCTGGTAAGCATGCAGTGGCTCATCACGCACCATCGAACGCCTGGCCCAAAGTTTAACCGCTGCGTCGACATCCTCGACGGTTACTACTCCCTCATTAACGAGGAGAGTCAAGGTGGGCGGGCGAACCATGGCTGGTGCGGACTCGACCGTTATGGAATTTGTGAAGCCTCGCAGCCATCAGATGGTATCGATAGGTCCCCAATATCGCCATACTCGTCAGCGCCTTGAGGGCAAGTCATACCTCATTTTGAACATGGGAACGCAGGTCATACGGAATGAAATTTCTTGACGATATATTGCAGTCAATCTCCGGAAACACGAAAACAAAGGTCGACGATCCTTTCATTGGCGCGTTCATAGGGTCATGGATTGTCTGTAATTGGAGTCACTTGGCAATACTAATATGGGGCGACGGAACCACTACAGAAAGGATTAACACGCTCAGTAAATACATAAAAGAAACCGACGTAGTAGCGTTCAATACAATAATTGTCATCCCTTTATTAATGACGACTCTCTTTTTGTTCGCTTTCCCTTGGGTTTCATTATTGCTGAAATCGATACAGAAATTTGCAAATGATCGACTACACCAGCAAGCAATATCAATTGAATTGAGCAAAACTAAGCAACAAGAAGCCTTGAATAGACAAAAGCTGCTTGCGGATCCAGACAAGAAATTTCTGGAGCAGAACGTCCAATTAGATATTGATCGCCGAAAAGAAATAGCTGAACAGTTAAAGCTAAGGAGTGCAAAATTCAAAGAAAAAGCCGAAGCGGCAGCAGCTGCATCGGAAGCGGCGATAGCCGCAGCGACAGAAGCTAAAAGCCGAGCGAATCAAGCTCAATTAGAAGAAGAGAAAAAACAGCAGAATGCCACAATCGAAAGACAACGATTTACTGTGGCAAATGCTAGATTAAAGTCGGCACAGGCATCAAATCGTTTTCCCTCGTCGTATAGCTTCATGCTGGCTATCGAAGAAAGCCTGAAAGCAGACGGTATTCAGCTATCCCTGGCCGGACTAGGTGAGGTCGTAGCAACGACATTTGGGTATAAAGACTTCCAGTCGTTGATACTCGATGAAAATTTCAATAACGAAAAACTATCACAAGTTATATATATTTACTATGACCCTACAGATCTTGCCTCAAGCCTTGACAATATTGTACAAGCTGAAGGGTCAGACAACGAGGAATTAGGGTCCGACCTATTATTCGACCATGTCATTTCAGCCTTCGAAAACTTAGAATATAAATTGATCACCAAGGATCAAGTAGAAGAAGTGTGCAGAGACATCTGCGAAAAGCACAAGTATGACTTACTGCAAGGTGAAGAGCTATCAGGCCCCATCACAGAATCAGATACTATATACGATGAAGTCGAGATTGGCGATTTAGACTCTATTACGTTTGATAATGGCTTAAAGGTTCTTTTTGCCGGTTCAGCAAGCGGCGATCATCGAAAGGAACACGATGTACCCGGTCGTGATATTGAGTTTAGCGTCGAAATAAAAAACACCTTGTTGCTCGGCACCAAAGCTTTGGGCGAGTTTGAGGTTGGTGAAGTGACGGGGAACTTGGTTGACTACTACGATGAGGGTGAAGACGAAGTTGAAGCACATTAGAGAACAAGCACTGTGCTCCAGGTCGCCGAGAGCACACCGTGAGCAACCCGTACGCAAGTGCAGATTGGTATGACGCACAACCTATCCGCAAGGCGAGCAGCTATCCGTCTTAGCGCCCGTGACAGTCCGCTTGGCCGATTGTTATCCGTTGCGAAGGGCTGAAAACGACCCGAAGCAGCCGTTCATCATCGGCAATTACCAGGTGTGTACTATTTCGGCTGACTACGAAGCAGGAAAACGTGTCACCTAGCCTCAAGGTGAACATGCCTGTCATAATACTCATGGGCAGGGATGAATCCATCAAAAACAATTTATCTTATGTTTCCAATTCTAATCTTTTTTTGCTAAGGAATGACAAATTGAGAAAAGACAAAATAACCATCGAGGATATTGAAACTTTTGACGACTACAAGATGGAGTATGTCTGGGAAAGAACGAAGCTAGATATGGAGTCGAGGGAAGGGTGGCTGTATTTAGGTGCTGACGCCAGCAATCCTACTTTCGCGAAAGTAGGACTGACTATGGGGGATCTATCATCTAGATCCTACAGCTCAGGCAATCCGAATTATTATTTGTTTTGTGCATTCAAATGCAGGCATGACCTATCAATAAGCGAACTGAAAATGGTAGAGAGCGATATATTGGCTCGCTTAGAAGATCGCTACAGATATAGCGATGGCACGACCAAAAGAAAAAGATTCCATGAGTCAAAATCAGTTTCTGAATGTTTTTATGATGTGGACTTTATAGACTTCTTTCAAACCCTGCACTATGAAATCTATGAAAATTATAGAAGCTGCTTTGTACTAAGCGGTATGGATGATGGTTTTGGAGGGACTGACGGTGAATTCATTGACTGTCTGTTTAGCCCCACGATAAATGACCCTCACTTCTATAGGAAGATGATTATTCAGTACTAATTAATCAGTACGTCTATTGACGGCGCCTCCAGTATTGCAGGCACGATAAATGCCTGCTGCGCTTGGGGCTCGTCAGTGGAGTGACGTGCTGACTGTCTCTATCTGGCCGTTCTCTTTCGGTCGTCACTACGGCGCTTGTTGGCCAAGTCGAATGCAAACGGTTGGGCAGCCCAGAATTCCATTACTCTCGCATTAAATCGGGATTCGCTCTTCAAGGAGGGGCAGGGAAGTTAGATATGCCTACGACTTGCGTATCCGCATGATGGCATCTGTGATCGCTTGTGCATTCGTGTCCAGCGTTTCCATGGCAGTCATTGCATTATCGGCGACACTCCCTACTCCGCTCTCTGAGAGCCACTTAGTAACCTCTTCGATGGCAGCAGCTAAGGCGTGCTGGTTGTGCAGGAGCAATGTCAGTGCGTCCGCTGTGGCGATGTGGGCCTCT
Organism: Pseudomonas sp. DR48; assembly: GCF_019823085.1. Lineage (NCBI taxonomy): Bacteria > Pseudomonadati > Pseudomonadota > Gammaproteobacteria > Pseudomonadales > Pseudomonadaceae > Pseudomonas > Pseudomonas sp. DR48. The sequence continues at coordinate 1,690,954 of NZ_CP081946.1, forward strand.
GAATTATCTGACATGGCTAACGTCCTTGAGTGATGGTGCGGGAAGCCTAGATCATCTCGCCGCTGGTTGGGGACCACTTTTCCAGATCCGCTGACACCTGGGTACTTGCACTGACTTGACCACCCATTTGAATCGGAATTGACCAGCGCACTTAGCAATCATGACCGGCATTGAACGGCCAATTGCTGCCGTTCACGTCCAGCAGCTTTCGGCCAGTACAGACGGGCTATTCACTTACTCTGAGATTCGGCCATATGATCCCACCAACCCAGCAATGCGCCTCTAACGAAGTGTCGGAAGATATGGAGTGTGATTGGAGCATCCTCAGGCACCCATTGAGCACCTTCCAGTGGTTAAATAAACCCGATATGCGCCCTGATATCTACGCAAACTTTCTCCGATTGAGATTTAATGACAGCCAGGTTCTTTTTCGCTTCTTTGCGAGCTTTGTCGTAATTATAGTGCTTCTCGTAATAGTCAATTTTCTCTGATAACGAAGCGTCCCTACCGATAGCCAGCTCCTCTTCTTTTTTAGCTTGTATACAAGCTCGAAATGCTCGTGCTTCAACATATGCATCATTACATATTGATATACACTTTTCGTAGAAAGCATCCGAAAAATAAAATGGTCGGTTTTTTCTCAGATGATCCGCGCAGGAAATAATAGACTCTTCCGCCTTAAGCGCTAAGTCATCGTCTTGGGCGGAGTAGTAGGTAGAGTATAAATTACTGAGTCTAGCAGTGTCATCCAAGACCGCATCTAGATTTTTCCATAAGGACTTATATATTGAAGTCTCTACATTTTTGATATTGACTTGATAACTGTGATCTAGCTTATTGAAAAGCAGATTATGCGCTAAAGAAAGTGCTATCAGCACCACTCCCGCGATGTAGGCTTGAGTGTCAGGAACTTCAATTCCCAGATCTATTCCGAAAAAATGTTTTAACACAGCATTGAAGATCAGGTGCTCTAAAAGTGGGGTGGCGACTATTCCAGATCCTAAAAATAGCACAAATTTTGTGGCAAAATTTGAAAATGGGCTTCGAATTCTCTTAGAAGCCCATGCGAGCGCTAGTGTCCATACTTGATTGAGTTTGCTCACAATACTTCCTTGAATTAAACAGTGGGTTGGCATATTTCCGGTATCAATCCGAATGCTGCGGCATCACATCGTACCAGCCTGGTCGCTAAGCGTTAGCGCGATTATAAGCTGGTTGGGCCCCGTGAACTGCCTTCATTCTGTTGGATGGGTAAAGAATAACGCATTTTCTCTATAGTCAGGTCGGAATCCACCAGGCCTCCTGCAAGTGGCTATATCTTGTCTGACCATTTGCGCTTAATGTAAGTAGATGCAAATTCTATTTCTGGAAATAAGGAGCGCGAATTAATATTTAACGTATCTAACTGCTTAATAATTTTAGGTTTGCTTGCGGCTGGAATAATAATTTTGTTATGCGTCAGACCCAAGGCGCGCTGTATTGCTCGATACTGCAAAAGCCCTCCAGCAATGAAGGCTCCGGATTGCGCAATGACGCGCTTATTATTTTTTAATGGATATACGAAATAATACCTGAATAAGTCAGATGGCCTAACGGCGTCCAGAAAATAAGGCTTTTCGACTCTGACGAATTGCATAAGGCGTTTAACTTCCGGGGTGGATTGAAAAGCGCTTATCTTTCCCTTTGTCCAGTCAGAGATTTTTGTCCCGACTTTTCGGTAGTTGTCTGATATTTCTGTCCGCTCTTCGTCGGACAACCTGGCTAGGTTGCAGATAATACTTATAGTATCACTATCGGCAAATTTCACATTGTTCTTAGGAAAGTTGAAAACGTGCACTACACCGTCGACAGAAAACATTTTCTCATCGCTACAGGCAAAATATAAACCTACGAGCGGGTTTAAAGTTACATCTAGCAACCGTGTAGGTAGGCTGTAGTGTTGTGCGCGCACAAGCTTGTCGAACATGTTTCTATCAGAGCCAAACTCGCTCGGTGCTTCGACCAAAAGTTCGCTTAAGATATTATTTTCTGCGTCCGCCTTTAGACTACGCATCACCGAAGGTTTCACAATCCAAGATTTGTCATCTTGTCCACGATAGCAGCTTAAAGCGGAGTTGCTGTTTGGGAAACCATAAATTAAATCCAGATAGGAAATTAAATCTGTGGCCTCGTCGATTTTTTTTGATCTTGTCGAACGTGTCATGGAGCAGCCTTGGTGATTGATTCAGCGGTACTGTAGGTGCGAGTTGCAGTGTCAGCATGATCCAGGCGAGGTCAGCGTGTCTATAAAGGCACAGGTCATGAGTGGCTGCTTTTGGCCGATTCTGTTGAAAAAGTCGGCTTCGGTTTCCACGGCAGAAAAGTTCGCGCCTGAGAATGAAATCTGTGCTTTGGGCAGAAGGTTCACGACTTGGATTTCACTTAGCAGCACGCAAAAGAGGTGTTTGTACCCATCAATATTTGAGCGTTTTGGGCAAACCGACTTTTTCAACAGGATCGGCCGGTTCTTGCCTGCCATGAGAGCAGAAAACGGCCAACCCGAGTCTTATCCACTCACGTGACCAAAACGATGTACTTCGGGAGAATGATCCATGGGTGTGTATGACTCTGCACCTTGGAGACATGATGGATTATTCTAAAAAGGTGCTCCTGGCCCCCGGCGATACCGGAGCTTCATCATCGGGGGCGCTATGGGTGTTGGTATGCGTGCGGGGTTCAATCCCATAATCGTCATAAGCCTTGAGCTAGGCTGATGTGGTCACTACTGAATTTGCCAATCACCCTCAAGAAGCTCATGCATGGAAGACATTCCAAACTCCTTAGCCACCACTGCTGATTCGTTGGAGGACACCATTACTCGGGAGTCTCTTTACGAACAGGCTTGGTCTGCACCCATGACCAAAATAGCTGAGCGGTATGGCGTTTCCTCCAGTTACCTAGCACGCATTTTTACAAACCTTAATATACCCCGCCCTCCGGTGGGATATTGGGCCCAAGTGGCTGTAGGGAAGCGTAAAACGCCGCCGGCACTCCCTGAGGCCCAACCAGGCGCGCTCGTTGCCTGGAGCAGGAATGGAGCGCCTGAGCAAATCTCCCGATCTCTTCCAAAAGCCCCTATAAGGAGCCGCGGGAAGCTGGCTGATCGCCTTGAACTACTTCCTCGTCGGCATCCGCTATTGATAGACATCGAGGAGCATTTTAAGAAAGCCCACGAAACAGATGAAGGTTACCTTCGTCCATCGAAACGCTCCATGGCAGACCTGATAGTAAGCCGCTCTGGAGTAAGCCATGCCGTCGACTTTGCTAATCAGCTGTACTTGGCGTTCATGGGAAAAGGCTTCGCGGTTGCGCTGTCCGATCCAACCTCGCATATGGGTCGCGCTTCCGTAGACCATCGAGAGCAAGAGTCTAAGAGGTACGTGCACCCTGCCCTATGGCGACCCCAACGGCCTACGGTGGTTCACATAGGGACCGTCGTCTTTGGCCTGTCCATCTATGAGATCAGCGAATACGTTCACGTTAAGCGACCGGATAAAAAATACATCAGGGTGGCGGATCTGCCGGTGACTAAACGGCGTTCCGATTACCGAGATGGTTGGATGATGAGCGCGGATATGCCGACGGGCAGACTTTGCTTGCAGGTGTATTCACCGTACTACGGCGTGGACTGGATTCAACGCTGGACTGAGAACAAGCCTGTAGACTTGGTCAGCAAAATTCCAAGTGTAGTGAAGTCACTGAAAGCCGAAGCTCCCATTCTCGCCGGTAAGGTTGAGATCGAGCGAGTGCGGAGCGAACAGGAACGCCATCGGCATGAGTTGCAGATGGAAGAATGGAGAAGAAAGGAAGCCGAGAAGCGTCGGCTGAAGGCGATTCAGGACAGCCGAGATAGTCTTGAAGTGGTCATTCAGACCTGGGCGAAGGTGAACAGCATTCGTTCTTTCTTCGACGACATAGCACTCAGCGCCGACCGTCTTGGTCCGGAGCAGCGGCAAAGCGTCTTAGATCGGTTGGAAAAAGCGAAGGATCTGATCGGTGACTTGGACGCGCTCAAGCATTTTGAGGGCTGGGAACCTCCGGAACTCTAGGAGTTTCCATCACGGGTTGGTACGCCGGAGTGTCATGCCCTGGCGCGTGAATGATATTTCAAGATCCTTCCGTGTTCATCGACGACTTTTCGACTGGAAAATCCCTCTTCTATAAGGCAGCCGAGAGAAATGGGTTCTACGCTCCACCTCCTAAGCCCCGCCCCCCCAGAGTTAGGGCAAATCAGGAGAAAGTGAAATGCATGGACTGACCCAGATCCACATTCAGAATTTTCGGGCGTGTAAAAACGTTTCTTTATCCCTAGGCAGCTTCACCCCTCTGGTGGGACAAAATAACGTTGGCAAATCCACGGTACTAGACGCAATCCGTATAGTTCTGGCGCCGAAAGCGTTCGCAAAAAATGATGCTTCTGACCCGGCGTTGCCAATAGTCCTCAGCGCCTGTATTTCTGGAATAACTCCGGAATTGATCGCGTTAATTCCAGAGCCAAGACACCGCCTAGCTATTGAACCCTATTGCGTTAATGGAGAGCTATGGATCCGCACCACCGGCACTGGCACCTCCAAGCCAGTTCAGGAGGTTTGGCAACCTGATGAGAAGGATGCCAATGGCATTCCTACAACCTGGCGCGCATACCCGACAGGACTGCCGTCAGTTGTTTCTGCTCTGCTTCCTGAAGCTCTTCATATTCAAGCCATGGACGATGTGCCGGAGGATTTAGGAAAAGGAAAAGCTGGCAGCACTATTCGCGGGCTGCTCGATGAAATCATGACGCCAATCCTCACAGCACATGTCGAAGTCACACAAGCCTTGGAAGCAGTTCGACGCATATTGACGGTTGATGGCGATCAGAGATCTCCTGTATTGGCAGGCTTTGACAGTAGCGCTACCGCTGCCCTCGGAGAGTTCTTCCCGGGATTGCGCTTGGATTTAGATGTCCCCTCAATCGATGTAAAAGAATTCTTTAAATCGGGAGACCTACACGTTACCGACGAGGCGTCCGGTGACCGTCGACGATTTGATCAGGTGGGAAGTGGCGCACAACGAGCAATTCAGATGGCGCTCATCCGGTTGCTGGCGGATTTGCGCCAAGCCACCGCCCAGGGAATTTCTAGGCGGATGCTGCTGATTGATGAGCCGGAACTGTTCTTACACCCACAAGGAGTCCGCAAGCTTCGAGAAGCGCTTAAACAACTTTCGGTGGTGGGCTTTCAGGTTGTGTTCACTACCCACTCTCCCCTAATGCTCAGCAGGGATAACGCTCCAGATACAGTCATCGTTCGTAGGCATCCCGTTGATGGCTCTGTCGTCCGCGCGCAGTTACGCGAAGCTGTAGCTGCTGCAATGGAGGAGGCTCAGGCTCAATCGCGAACTCTTTTCGAGTTAGGCAACGTTGCTGACATCTACTTCGCAGAGAAGGTAATTCTTTGTGAAGGTAAAACCGATCAGCGTCTGCTGCCGTTAGTGTACGAAAGGCTTTATGGATCGAGGCCAGAACTTGATCGCATCTGCTTTGTGGCGCTTGGCAGTTGCTCCAGCATCCCTAAAGGCGTTTCGGTGCTCTCAGCTATGGGTATCACCTGTGGAGTGATAGCAGACTTGGATTTTGCTTTCACACACGCCAGGAGTGGTGCCGAGTCTTGGTTATCAAAAGACGGAGAGGATATGGCCAAAGCAAGAAACGTGTTGGCCAGAATTGGAGCAGAGCAAGGTGTGCCGCTGGGTGGGAACGGTCTGCCCGTTAATGCTGATGGATTGAGAGCGGCGGATACCTGGGCGCTTTTCGCACAGGACGCGGAGGGCCTCAAATTAGCGGAGGCAGTTCACCAAGAGCTTCTGGCCCGAACTACGTGGGTATGGCCTATCGGCTGTATCGAGGATGTATTCGGTATTCACGAAAAAGGCGAAGAAGCCATTCTTGAACAAGAGGATTTTCTACGTGGTGCTGATGGTGCATCAACTGAGGCGAGGGCGCCGTTGCTGAAGGCCTGCTTGGAATGGTTGAGAGCAATTTGATCGGCTAATGAGTAAATTTAAGGAGGCCACGTATCAGTGGCCTTACCAATAGAAGCATGCGGCACCCCTGCTCAAAACCGGACCTAGACGGGCGCGGTGCCAGTCCTGAGAGCCTTGGGTAATTGCACAGATTTGCCCACCCGTTTGTATTCGACCTGACCAATCTTTTGCATCAGATTTGACTAGAATGATTCGCGTACATGACGGGGCAGAAAACGACCCAATATAAACGGTGGCCATAGTCAGAGATCGGCCACAAGCTGTCATCCGAATCATTGAGCTGGATGCGCCGGATCCTGCTTGCCAGGACTCTGTAATCGTTATCAAAGAAATGAAATTCGTCAATCTTGGTCAATCCACTAGCCACCAGAGATGGCTAGTGGCTATTCTGAGATTGCTCATTGGGGGAGACTGAGATCCTTGACGAACCCGTCATGTGCCCGCCCCTCGCTCAGCAGGCATAAAAACACTAGGGAGCGCATATGAGCGATTATGATAAGTATAAAGACGATGTGACGGATGATATCAAAACATGTATTGAGGCGATGGGCTGCCAGCCTATACTTTTCGTGGGATCAGGCCTAACTAAAAGGTACCTTAACGGCCCTAATTGGGAGGAGTTACTGCACTCACTTAGTGAAATGTGTCCCGAGATCGATAAAAAATTTGCATATTATTTGCAGCGTTATCCTAATCTCGTCGACATCGGAACCGTCTTCGCAGAAAAATTCAATGACTGGGCTTGGAGTGGCGGCGAAGACGAGTTTCCCGGTGAATTATTTGGCTCAGGTAATGAGTCCGATATTTATTTCAAACATGCAGTATGTGAAATTTTTAAGAATTTATTGAGTGAAACAGTTGCCACGGACAACGATGAAATTGAACTCCTGAAAAAGATTCACCCTCATTCGATAATCACTACCAACTATGATTGTTTACTAGAGAGCATTTTTCCTGACTACGCCCCGATCATTGGGCAGCAAATTCTCTATGCGAATCATTCAAGCATAGGTGAAATATTCAAGATACATGGATGTGCTTCGGATTCTAGGAGCGTAGTCATCACACGAGAGGACTATGATAACTTTCTGAAAAAGAAAAAGTATCTAAGTGCCAAAATGCTTGCTTTTTTTGCGGAGCATCCTCTTATTTTTGTTGGCTACAGCGCCGAAGATCCAAACATTAGAGCTATACTGTCAGACATTGATGAGATTCTTTCCGAAAATGGCGCGTTAATTCCAAATATTTATCATTTGGAGTGGTCAAGTAAGGAAGTCACCGAATATCCTAGGCGTGAACGCCTGATATCGGTATCAGAGAATAAAAGCATACGTATTAAAAGTATCGTCGCCCATGACTATAGCTGGGTATACAAGGCTTTTGGTGCTAACCAAGCATTGGACAATGTCAACCCAAAGCTGCTGCGTGCGCTACTGGCAAGAACCTATGAACTAGTGCGTTCTGACATCCCTAAAAATCCCATTCAGGTTGATTACACTGTACTTGCAAACGTTTCTGAGTCAGAGGGGGCATTAGCTAAACTTTACGGAATAGCTGACGCCTCTGACGGCCTAGCTTTCAACGTCAATTTTCCACATACGCCATCCACTTTAGGAGTAAGCTTAGGTTTCAAAGGATGGCACGACGCGAATAAGCTGCTTGAAATTTTGAAGAATACTACTGGTGTAGATATAAAATCGTTCGACAATAAGTATCATTGCGCTGTAATGAACGGCAATGAAGTTCAGGCGCATAGATACTCTAACTTATTGCGACAGTTACTTGAGAAGATAAAAAACGGAGATGAATATACTATGGATTTGCCAGCATAACCTTTTATGCTTAACTAAATGTCTTGTCATAGGTCTTAAAGTGCTATCAATATCCTTGGAGCCTTAACAGCCTATCTGGAGTGGCTGAAATCACTGTCATTACTTCATTTGTCAAGAACTGCTAGACTTTTCAACAAGGAGGAAAATTGAATCTATTAAGCCTTTCCCCAGAACAATTTGAAAGTATGACATTTGATATTGTTAATGCTCTTGGGTTGAGGAATACAGTATGGAGAACTCCTGGGAGCGATGTCGGAAGAGACATTGAAGGAGATTATTTTATTTCGGATTTATCCGGTCAGTATCAACGCCAAAGGTGGTATGTTGAATGCAAGAGGTATACAGGTTCTGTTGACTGGCCTACAGTGTGGAATAAAATATCGTATGCAGAAGCGCAAAGCGCTGATATGCTTTTATTTGTAACAAGCTCTTCCCTCACGCCGCAAGCAGTGGATCAAGTTAGAGCTTGGAATGAATCAAGAAAAAAACCAATTATTAGATTCTGGGGAGCAGTTGAGGTTACTACGAAATTAAATCTTTATCCCCAGCTTGCGAGGAAGTATGGGCTGAGATCAGAAGCGGCATCTAAACTCGATCTATTTTACCCTTCCATATTGCTCCTTATTAAAATATCTAATACTCTTTCGCCGGACACCGGACCGATACCTGAAGTCAAACTATGGCTAGCTCATTCTGTCAGCGAACTGGTATCGACTAGGATGTCAGACATAAAAGTTTCAGATGAATTCTATTTTCGAACTCACAAGATTGAAGATCAATTCGAATGGATAGAATATTCAGGGTTGTGCGTTAAATATTTTGATCGGTTCTCTATTCGAGCGCTATTTGCGTACTTATTCTTTATTTTTAAGAAAGCTCCAGTTATCACGCAAGGCCAAGAACTTAACTTGGCAATTGAGTTGCCGAGAGCGTTAATTGAGTCGGAAGAAAATCACATCCAAGCGCTTTCAGGCCTGTCAAATTTTAGCGTTCAGTTGGGAACTGAAAGTATTAGGTTGTCTATAATTAAAAGGGCCGTATAAATGGATAACAAAGAAACTTTATTCCTTATTCAAAATATTACTCATCAAGCAATTAACCCAATGAGTGGTGTAATTGGAACACTCGACAATTTAATAAATGACGTAATCCCAGACAATAAAAAGGCTCAGCGATTAGCACGCGCTAGGGCGCAATTAGAGTATACGGTTTCGTTGATAAGAAACCTTTCATATTTTGCAGAGTACGCATCGGGAAATACTGAGTCAATTTCGAACTCCTCTATCAAAACTACCGTCATACCGCAGGCCATTATCGAGTCTGCGCAATTCTTTCAAGAGCAAGGGACGAGTAGTAAGGTAAAGGTAGAGCTAGAGGATAGAAACACTCAAAACTGCGTGAAGGGTGATCCGAATTTACTTAAGCAGGTTTTCATGAATCTCATCGATAATGGAGTTAAATACGGCAAGGCCGGCTCGACTTTGACAATAAAAAATTGGATACAGAAAAAAACTGATAACCTGATCATTACATTTGAAGGACAAAGCGAACCATTTTCTAACCAAGACGATATTTTTGCAATCGGGTATAGAGCAAAAAGTGCAAAAGAAAGAACATCTTCAGGGTCCGGCTTGGGTCTTCATATTTGTAAGCTAATCGTCGAGAATGCATTTCAGGGGACGATTGAGGGGAGTCATTCATCTTCTGGAGTTACGAAATTTGAAATCAGAATTCCAAATGGGTTTTTAAAATGAGCGCAAAAATTCTAATTCTTGATGATGAACCTATGTTTTTGGATTGGCTAGAGGACTATGTCGAGTCACTAGGTTTCAGCGTGGATTTTTCAACCTCGATAGATGAAGCAAATAAAAAGCTATTGGACGCCAGCGTAGATGACTATGCAGCACTGATTTTTGATCTCAATGTGCCGGCCTCTTCTGAGTTTGAAAGCGTATTGGAGCAGAGGGGCAAACTGTTTCAAGAGTTCAGAGGGCTTTTTGTAGCGCAGCAAGCTCGAACTAAAGGGATTAACGGCAACAAAATAATAGTTTACTCGGTTCACGACAAGCCAGAAGTCGAAGAGATGTGTCAAAGATTAAATGTTTCATATATACCTAAAGGCAGAGCGAGAGCATTAAAAGAAAAACTTTCGTCAATATTAACGAGAGCGTGAATAGACGTTGTCGAAATATTTTATTGTTCTGAGGTCGCAATTTAATGCAGCTTAGCCGGTCGCATGACAGATAGGACGCGAGAGGATTTACGGTTTGTAATCCAGTAAGCCGACCACTTTCAGACTACCTACACCTCCACGCCGGTCGCACGGAGTGAAAAATTTCGGACGAAAACACTCTTCTGCGACAGTCTTCTTATGGCCGATTTCTGCCTGACACTAACGCTGGTTTTGGGCCCACTCGTTTGTCACGACTGACGGAAATCGACCAAAGCAGTCGATCTGGTCCGTCGATGTACAGACACTACTCTCTAGTCGCCTGCCGCTGTTCGTCCACTTAATAGCGTTCGCTGACAATTCCAAAACCTAACCCTTCGAGCACCTCGTTCAGGGCCCCTACTATGCGTGATTCAGCCCGGAGTTCTCCGGTGGTATAAGACAGTGCTATTGCGATTTTTAAGTGCTCATCACTTAAACTCATCGGATCAAACGGCCATATCTGAAGCACTGAAATACTCGCGTCGTCGAAATGATATTTTTCGACTCGGCCAGCTGTCTTCTCTAATACTGCCCATGCTTTTAGAGATATACCGACCGTTTTTTGACGCTTATCTGCCAGCATTGTTATTTGATCTAGATAGCTGTCACCAACAAAACTTGGAGTTTCAATCACGGCTTCGCGGACATAGATATCCATGATTCGGGGCGATGAAACGAAGTTTCTAACAAGATCGAAATCGATCAAGCCAAGTTTTCTTTCGTAAGAAAGCTCAGAATATAAATAATCTAACAGGTAGGGGTGATCAGCCGACACATACGTCATAGATCTATGTGCTCATCGCATCTTGGGAAATGATAGTGCATTCGACGATTTTTTACGTTTCTACCGCATATCTCGCATACATGAACAGATATGGCTTCCGCCAAATTTATTGCACCATGAACAAAGTCGTCTCCTCCACGATAATATATCCGTAGCGTTCCATTTTTTTCTTTCACCTCCTCAATGATCACGGAGCCACATCCAGGTGAGATTTCACTTCGTACTGTAACCAGTGCAAAGGCATGCCGGAGGAGGTTAAACCAGCCGTCATTGCATTCGAACCCCCAAAACATTTTGCCATTGATCAGAGTTGCGCTAGGAAAGAGGGTAGGATTTTCTTTGCACAATTGTTCATCAAGGTCAGGACTCACTGACGCCTCCTTTGGTGGGCCAAACCACTGTTCCTTTTTCTGCGGCTAGTCGTGCGAACGCTGCGGGATACAGGTCACCATTTTTTAGTTGGTAGCAGTACCGCTCACTAGCATGAGAAGGCAAGCACATGATCTGTTGAATTGGCTGCATCCGCCACTCATCGGACCCGTTCATCCAGCTAGGTGAGACGAGTTGGATAGACGCCACGTATGTGTCTGCGGTATCAGATCGAATCAGCCCCAACAGGCAAAGCATGGAGGGGATCAAATACTGTTGTTGGCAGATCTCGTCTGTTTCTCCGTTCTGTACGCAGTTGAGCGTTACATAGAACCACCTGTCATTCGCTGACAGCATCACAAACGCCCAGCGAGAGGTGTCTCGCTGGATGAAGGGAGACGCTGGTATACGAGCCGCCTCGTAGGTTTCGAACATGTTTAATCAGCCATTAACGTGGGATGTGAACTATAGTTCATAGAAATACAGATCACAACCGGGCTTCATCGTCCCTTTTGACGGGACGACGTAATGGAGCTAAATCCAGCCTTCGCTGAAGCCTTGCGTGAGCTGCGCATACGCAAGGGAAAGACTCAGGACCAGTTTGCGTCGGTAATGAGTCGTGAGTACGTAAGCATGCTGGAGCATGGGAAAAAGTCCCCGACGCTTGAGAAGGTGGACGGGCTAGCTTCTGTGCTTGGAGTACATGCCGTCAGCCTTATGGTGAGCTGCTACATGAAAAAGGAGGGAATTGAGAGTTTGAGCGAGATGTTCGCCTTGGTGGAAAGGGATCTCACCAGTGCCCGATGAGCATTAACCTGTGAGTAGCAACCTATTCTGGATATTAATGCTCGCCGCCTCACGGAACCTCGTTCAATCTACGGTTCCTGACGCCGTTTATCATCGTCGTTAGGGCATTCGTTCATCCTACAACTCCATGCTCGATGCGACCGATATGGGCTTTAACCAGGTTGATGCCAACATGGGTAGTCAGAAGGGCTGCTGGCTGTATTTGATTCAAAGCCGTCGCGGGCGTACGGAGCCACATTATTGCGGAACTCACATCGCCCTCGAAAAGGCTAAGAGAGTCCCGAAAAACTTCAGCAATTCGATATAGGAGATCACTTTCAGTACGGCTCAGTTGTCCTGATTTGCTCCACCGACGACGCATGCTGAGTTTTATCGATAGCATTTCAGCCAATGCGCCTTCCCGAAGCCCTAGAAGGTTTGCCATTCGAAAGAAAAATACGGCTGATAGTCCGACGTGAATTGCCTTCCAGAGCCCTGGCCCGCTTTCGTAAAAAGCCATCTCTCTCCAAAACGTCTCGGCAGGTAGTACCTTAGGTTTGCGCGTTTCTTCAAGCTGCCTCATTGGTCATACGCTCGTATTGATGATCCTCTCTACCAATAGACGATAGCGGCACGGAGAAGCAATCTCCAAGCGTTCATCTCGGAGCTGTTCATCACTGATGTGGAGAGGCTCTCAGACGCTCTCTTACACATCCAGTGTCGCTGCTGGCCCATGAACGGCTCATGGAGGCACACCCTGTCCGAACGAATACTGATTGGGTATCAGTGCTGGAAGCGAACCTCAGAAGCATCTGAACGCCTGACAACTTGGCACACTGCACGTGTCATACAGCAAATTTCCGGAATTCGATCGAAAGGTGTTGGAGGTTTTAAGGGAGCCGCTGGAGTCCGGGCACATCGTGATTTCCCGCGCCAAGGATCGCGTGAGGTTTCCGGCGCGCTTTCAACTGGTGGCCGCGATGAACCCGTGTCCCTGTGGATATCTTGGCGAACCCAGCGGCAAATGCAGTTGTACACCGGACATGGTCCAGCGTTATCGCAACAAATTGTCGGGGCCGCTGCTGGATCGGATCGATCTGCACCTGACTGTCGCCCGAGAAGCCACGGCTCTAAATCCTGCGCTAAAACCCGGTGATGACACCGCCACTGCTGCGGTACTGGTCGCCGACGCCCGGGAGCTTCAAAACAAACGCCAAGGCTGTGCCAACGCATTCCTTGATTTGCCCGGGCTGCGTCGACACTGCAAGTTATCCACAACCGACGAGGCGTGGCTGGAAACTGCTTGCGAGCGTTTGACCTTGTCACTCAGGTCAGCCCATCGACTGCTCAAGGTTGCGCGCACGTTGGCAGACCTTGAACAGATCGATGGCATCACCCGCGAGCATCTGGCTGAGGCATTGCAGTATCGGCCAAGCACAAACTGACGAAAGTCATTCCTTGGAGAGATCAACCAACGGCGCCTGCCTTACCTCAGTCTCCCGCCCACCCTGAATCTCGCTCACCGTCTTCAAAGCCTTATCCACCGCCCCTTTATCCGCCAGCAAGCTATACCGGATCTGAAACTGCTTCTGCTCTTTAACCCCAATCATCGGCACCAGACCAAGCGGCCGCTGATACCGGCGGTTGTAGGAAAAGCTCGTCCCAGGCTCCAATCCGGTGACATACCCCTGCCCTTGCGTATCGGTGTTTTTCCACAGCGAAAACACTGGCAACTGCTGAGTATTAAACCCAACCGACACCCCAAGGCTCCCGGCCTTGTTATGCAGCACGGTCAGCGTATCGCCCTTGGCGTCGCCGTAAGGCACGACGTTGTAAACCGTCTCGTCGTAGTCTTTGGTCGGCGCTCGGTAAGTCTGCCAATCCGGCAAATCCCCTTTGGCCTTGTCGTTGAATGGCGACACTTGTTTCACCGGCGCAACAAACCGCGCGCCCTGTTCCAGGAAAGGAGTGCTGAAGTTGCTGTGGTACAGCGCCTGGTATTCCTTCGGATAGTCGCCGTTGTTGGTCAGCGTGTCGCTGAGGGCGAACGCGACGCTGCCGGGTTCAGTGACCAACTCGGTCGCGACGGAGAAGTCGACTTTCTTGAACGCCTGCTCTTTCAGCTCGCCACGCAGGCTGATGGCGTAAGGCGGTTTTTCGTCGATGTGCAGGGTGACTTTGCTGGCGGGGATATTGGCGGCGCGGCCATGCAGGGTCAGGAGTTCGCCGTTGTCGATGCCGGGGTGGCCGACCCATTCGTAACCACAGCGGGCGACCAGTTCGTTGAAGCCTTCGAGCCAACCCAGTCCGCCTCGGCCGTTGAGTTCGATGAAGGACGGATTGACCACGTCCTTGACCGGCGAATCCCAGCCCATGCGCACAGTTCCGACCGACGCCTGCAAGACATTCATCCCGCGAGTCGGTACCACCGAGAGTTTCATCGTGCCGTTATCGATGTCGACGATGCTGACGCCCTCTTGCCGACCGCCGTGCAAGGTGCGAAGGGTCACGGAAAAAGGTCGGTCGGTCTTCACCCCGAGTTGTTGGCTGGTGATCTGCCAATTCTGGGGAGCCTTGTCGCTGTCGAGCAGCACGTAATCCCAGGCCAGGGCGTGAGAGGCAGCGGTGAGCGCCCCGAAGGCGATAGCGAGTTTGAGCGGGTTCATGGGGAAAGCCTTTCTTGGAGTTGTGCGTTTTTTATAACGCTGATGAAACGTTTCAGCAAGCTTAAAAAAGCCCCCCTCCGAGCCTTCCCAAGTCAATTCAAATTGACCTCATGCAACCTCTGCACACTTACGCTAGTCTCATACGGTTTTGGACCTCCGCTAATTGACGGCGACATCATTATGACATTAAGGTCGCCAGCTAATTGCAGGAGCAAGCGCAGACACCTTTGTCTGTCAATTTTGCGCAACGGAACATATGGAGTTTGAATGCGCGGGGCACTATTACGCAGCGGTAAGAGCGGGTCATTCATTGCCCTGGGCGAAACAGGTCAACCGGTCTACCGGGCTGCCTTGCAATTGCGCGAAGCCATTCGCCGCAAAAATCCTGAGTTGGTCGATCATCTGGCCATCCCTCAAAGCGATGAGCTCGGTAACCAGATCGACTGGTACAGCGGCCTCGACGGCGATGTAATTCCGTGGAGCAGTGCGACCGAAGAAGAACGCGCCCCTGCCCGCCGCCAACTTGAAGCGCTGAAAACCGCGCTCGAAGAGTTGAGCCAGCGTTTCCTGGTCACTGATTCCGGCGAACCGCAGCAAGGCGACAAAGCCGTGTTCGGCAAGCTGCTCAAGCGCGTCATTCATTTCCCCGACGAGAATTTCGTCTACCTGGTGCAGGGCAAACCGGTGCTAACCTTTTGGGGTTTCGAGCATGCCGGTAACGGTACTCGCGATCCCCTGCACTGCCTCTATCAGGTTCCGCCCGCGTTCACGCTTCCACCTGAGGTCGAACCCGCGCCTGCTGTAGCGCCTGTCGTGCCGGTGGTTGCCCGTCCATGGTGGCGTCGCTGGTGGTGGCTGTTACTGCTGCCACTCCTGCTGCTGCTTTTGTGGCTGCTGCTCGGCCTGCGCGGTTGCGTGCCGATTCCGTCGGTGGCGGTAGACCTGCTGCCTGAGGGCATCGTGCCGGTGGAAAAACAACTGGAAGAGCCGAAACTGACTGGCAATGTCACGACGTTGAATGGCGTTCCGGTGAATGGCACTGTGGTGGGCTCCACCACGGGAACCGACACCGCCGTGACCGGAACTCATGGCGTGGAAGCGCCGGCGGTCGAAGGTAGCGAGGCTGACACAGCGCCCGCCGGCGTGACCCAAGATCCCGGCAAAGACCCGGCCAAAGACCCGGCAGCAGACCCGGCCGCCGAATCGCCAACCGCGCCACCCGAAAACAAAACCGCGCCGCCGGATATCACATCGCCCGAGGCAGAAAAATCCACCGCCACAAAACCCGGCCCGCCCCTGAGCATTCCGCCAGACGCAGCCGACGGTGCCGCCAAGTTCCTCGACGGTCAGTTCCGCGCCGGTGCCGGTATTCAGGATCGCCGAACCGGCAAACCCCTGCGTCTGGAGTACCAGCTCAAGGACGGCAAGGGCGAAGTCACCGTGCACCAGGCCGACGGCACCAAGTGCAGCGGGCCAGTGAGCGCTACCATGAAGGGAGGCAGCCTGGCCATCGACAGCCAGGGTCAGGCCGTGTGCGCCGACGGCAGCACTTACGACATGCCCAAGGTCAACTGCCGCAAAGGGGCGACCACAGTCGCAGACTGCACCGGCGGTTATGGCAAAGAACAATTCCCCATGTCCATGCGGCACGTGGCCGAATAAAAACGGAATAACCCGACATGTTGCCTGAAGTCACTCAATTCGAAGACACCGTCACGCTGGTCAGCGATACCGGCATCCAGTTCATGGATTTCGCCCTGCGCCTGGATCCTCGCAAAGAACCGGCGGGCGAGTTCGCGCCGATGATCAGCGGGTTGATCTGCCGCCTGTCGTACAACGAAGAGAAAGACTTCTTTTTCTACGAGCCGGAGCCGGAAAAGGTCGAGAAGGCCAAACCTGCGTTCAGCGTCGACATGAAAAGCAGCCTCGAGCTGCTCGATGGTGTCTGGCTGCCGACCCCGTTTTTCCGCTTCATGCCGCCCCATCGCTTCGATGAAGGTCCGACCAACTGGTCGCGCATGCGCCTGGTGAAACTGGCGACACCCGACATTGACGGCAACACCCACCGTCTGACGATGGCGTTCGACAGCCGTGTGATGCCCAAGCGTGACGGCACTGCTTACTTGGCGCCAAACGAAGAAGACATCAGCTCTGGCGTGTCCTTCAAACTGGCGACCAAGGCCAGCGAGACCCGTTGGTTCCTGGCCCAGCCGTGGGTCAACGAATGGCTGCTGGAAGTCTTCAACGAGGGCAATGCCCACCGTTCGCGCGCAGAACTGGACAACGATATCCGCGCCAACTATCACCTGGCGCACTACCTCAATTTGCTCAGCCTGTTGAGCACACCGTCAGCCGCCCAGCAATCGACGGTCCGTGCAAAAGTTGAAATACCCGAGCTGAAAGTGGTCGCCAACGACAGCAACGGCTTGGTCAAACCGATTCCGGTGGACCTGGTGCTGGACGTCGGCAACTCGCGCACCTGCGGCATTCTGATCGAGAACCATGGTCAGGCCGGCTCCGGACTGAAGCAGAATTACGTGCTGGAACTGCGCGACCTGATCACCCCTGAGCACACCTACAACCTGCCGTTCGAAAGCCGCGTCGAATTCGCCCAGGCGTATTTCGGCAAGGACCATTGCTCGGTCAAGAGCGGTCGGCACGATGCCTTCCAGTGGGCGACGATCGCCCGGGTCGGCAACGAGGCCAGCCGTCTGGCCAGCCGTCGTCGCGGCACCGAAGGCTCCACCGGCCTGTCCAGTCCGAAACGTTACTTGTGGGATGAAAACGCCTACGGCCACGGCTGGCGGTTCAACTGCTCGTACATCAAGACCGACAGCGAGCCCTACGCCACCGCCGCGCCGTTCTCTCACCTGATCAACGAAACCGGCGAGGCGCTTTACAGCCTCGAAGAAGACGATCGTCTGCCGGTGTTCATGCCGCGTTATTCACGCAGCTCGCTGATGACCTTCATGCTCGCCGAAGTGCTGGCCCAGGCGCTGTCGCAAATCAACAGCCCGGCCCAGCGCTCGCGCCAGGGTCACACCCGCGTGCCACGCCAGCTCAACAGCATCACCCTGACCGTGCCGCCGGGCATGCCCCAGGCCGAGCGCAGCATTCTCAACGAACGCATGCTGCAAGCCATCGGCCTGGTGTGGAAAAGCCTCGGCTGGCATGTCGGCGAAGAAGACCCGCATCAGGATCAGGCCGTCAGCCCGCGCACGCCGATCCCGAGCATCCGCGTGGAATGGGACGAGGCCTCGTGTGGCCAGTTGGTGTACCTGTACACCGAGGTCAACGAGAATTTCGCCGGTCACCCGGAGGAGTTTTTCGACACTATCGCCCGGCCGGACAAGACCGACCGCGAACGCATCACCCTGGCGACCATCGACATCGGCGGCGGCACCACCGACCTGGTGATCACCGACTACCGCCTCGACCGCGCCGGCAACACCGGCAGCGGCAGCAACGTGCACATCGTGCCCGAGCAGCGTTTTCGCGATGGCTTCAAAGTGGCCGGTGACGACATCCTGCTGGACGTGATTCAGGACTTCATCCTGCCGAGCTTCGAAAAAGCCTTGCAGAACGCCGGCGTGAAAGCCCCGGATTCGCTGATGTCGCGGCTGTGCGGCGACGAATCGGTCAGCGCCCAGGACATGATCCTGCGCCAGCAATTGAACCTGCAGGTGTTCGTCCCGCTTGGCCTGGCGCTGCTCAAGGCGTACGAGCACTACGATCCGCAGGTCCCGCAAGAAGTCACCCCGCAAAGCTATCGCCAGTTGCTCGGTGACAACGCGATCAGCCAGACCGTGCTCGACTACGTCAACGCCGCCGTGCGCCGCGATGTCGGTGGTCAGAACGGTTTCGACCTGTATGCCGCGCCGATCAGCTTCGACCTGCAGAAGCTCCACGCCGCGTTCCTCAACGACCAGATCAACATCACCAAGATTCTCGGTGCGCTGTGTGAAGTGGTCGCGCATTACCCGTGCGACGTCCTGCTACTGACTGGCCGCCCTTCGCGCCTGCCCGGCATCCAGGCGTTCATTCGCAAGGTGCTGCCGCTGCCACCGGGCCGTATTCTGGCGCTGCAAAACTACCGCACCGGCGGCTGGTATCCGTTCCACAAGAACGGCCGGATCGACGACCCGAAAAGCACCGCGTCAGTCGGCGCGATGCTCTGCCTGCTCTGCGCCAACCATAGCGTGCCGAACTTCTACTTCCGTGCGTCGGCGCTCAAGCCGTATTCGACGGTCAAGAACATCGGCGTGATCGACCTGAACAACGTGATCAAGGATGCCGACGTGCTGTACCGCGACATCCAGTCCGAAGACTACAAAATCAAGCTGCCGGAAATCGGCGTGGGTGAAGCCGCCGACACGCCACAACTGGAAATGCGCGGCGATCTGCGCCTCGGTTTCCGCCAACTGGCCGCTGACCGCTGGGCCGCCTCACCGCTGTACACCTTGCGGTTCACCAAGGCCGGTCGGGAGAAGTTTTCCCGGGCGATCGGTGAAAACGGCAGTGCGCCGTTGCTCAAGGTACGGTTCGAGGTCAAGCCGGCGGACAAGTACACCCGCAAGCAGGATCTGGTCAGCGACCGCCTCTCGGTTCGCAACATCGAATCCAACTGTAACAACGTCAACTTCAACCCGCGCAGCGACCTCGAGCTGGAACTCAACACCATGCTCGACGCCGGCCTGAGCGAGACCAAGTACTGGCTCGACAGTGGAAGTGTGAAACGCAAATGAATGACCTGACCCCCGATCAAACTCAGCTCTCTGCCAGTTGGGCCGCTGTTTATGAAGGCGCCGGTCAGGCGCTGGACTGGATTGCCCAGACGCGCGGCAACGCGCCGCGGCTGGACAGCGAAGCCGACAACCTGAACATCCGCCTGCACCGTGCCCGCAACCTGGCTCACAGCCTGGGTCGCGTGGCCTGCACGCCGATGACTATCGGCTTTTTCGGCTTGTCCCAGGCCGGTAAGTCCTACCTGATTTCGGCGCTGGCGGCCGGTCAGAACGGCAAACTGGAAACCGATTTCGGGGGCCAGCGCCTGGACTTCATCAAGCACATCAACCCGGTGGGTGGAGGCAAGGAAGCCACTGGCCTGGTGACGCGCTTCAGTCGTCGCGCCACGCCGAGCCAGGATCCGCAGTTCCCGGTCGAGCTGACGCTGTTCAAGGAAATTGAGCTGGCGAAGATTCTCGCCAACTCCTGGTTCAAGGATTTCGACCTTGAACGGATTTCCTACGAGATCGACGAAGAGCGCATCCAGCGCGTACTGAAACCGTTCGAAGGACGCGAGACCGGACCGTTGCAACCGGGCGTCAGTGCCGACGACCTGGTGTCGCTGTGGGATTACCTGCGGGATAACTTCCGCAACTCGGTGAAAAAGCTTGAGCACCTGTATTGGCCGACGGCGTTGCAATTGGCGCCGCGCCTGAACTTCCAGGAACGCGCCGAGCTGTTTTCGATCCTTTGGGGTGAGCAAAGCGAGCTGACGCGTGTGTACCAGCAACTGGCCGGTGCGCTGCACAGGCTGGGTCTGCCCGAAACCGTGTTCGCCCCGCTGCACGCCTTGGTGAGTTTCGAAAACGATACCTACAGCCAGCGCGACAGCATCATGAACGTCGACATCCTCGAGCGCTTCGGCAGCCCGCAGGACTTGCCGATCGACGTGCGGCCCCAGGTCGACGGACGCCTGCAAAACAGTCAGGGCATCCCGGTCGCGCAACTGGCAGCACTGACCGCCGAGATGACCTTCGGCCTGATCGAGGCGCCAGCGGACGACATCGTCAATCAGGTCGACTTGCTGGACTTCCCCGGTTATCGCGGACGCAAGAAGCTGCACGAGATCGCCGACTCCCGCGACCCGGAATCCAGCACCAAGGACAACTCCGTCTCGCAGCTGATCCTGCGTGGCAAGGTCGCCTACCTGTTCGAACGCTACACCGACAATCAGGAAATGAACGCGCTGGTGGTCTGCACCGGCTCGACCAAGCAGAGCGACGTCAATGACGTCGGTCCGGTGCTGACGCGCTGGATCGAGAAGACTCAAGGCGCCGATGCCGCCGCTCGCAGCAAACGCGACACCGGCCTGATCTGGGCGCTGACCATGCTCGACCTGCGCATCACCAACTCGCTGAGTCTGACCCCTGATCAGTACGACGAGAGCTGGAACGGCATGGTCAAGCTGACCATGCTCGAGCGTTTCGGCAGCCTGAGCTGGATGAACGATTGGGCCGGCACGCCGTTCCAGAATACCTTCCTGGTGCGCAAACCGCGGATGGACGCGGCGTTCATCGTACAAGATGAAAGCGGCGCCGAAACCGGCCTCAATGCCAGCTATCAGGATCGTGTCGACGCTTTGGGCGCGAGCTTTGCTGACAACGAACTGGTGCGCAAACACATCAACAGTCCCGCCAATGCCTGGAAAGAAATGCTGCGCAACGATGACGGTGGCATCAGCCACTTCAGCAGCAGCTTCAAGGGCGTGGCCAACATTGAATTCAAGTTGCAACGCATCCGCGAGCAATTGAGCGAATGCCTCGAAGGCCTGACCACTCACGGCCTGAGCACCTGGTACCACGCCGACGCCGATGGTGCCGCCGCCGCGAAGAAAGCCCAGGCACAAATGATTCTGACCGGCCTCGGCCGTCGCCCGGCAGTGCTCGGCGAGCTGATCGATCAACTCGACATGCCGAGCGAAGAGGTGCGCGACCTGTACCTCAGCGGTGTGTATGAAACCGATGACGAGCCGGCCGCGAACGATGAACCTGTCGCCCCGACACCGAGCCAGAGCCTGTACGGCAACGACGCCGGGTTTGATTTCGATTTCGGTGATGACACAAGCCCTGCAGCACCGGTCAGCAACAACAACGCCGGCGCCCTGGCGCCCGAGCTGCAAAGCAACGAGCACCGTTTCGCCAAAGCCGCCTTCAAGGCCTGGATCGCGCATTTGCGTGAACTGACCACCCGCCAAAGCCTTCTCAATCTGCTCGGTCTGGAAAAGGCCTTGCTCGAAGCGGTGGTCGACGAACTGATCACCGCCGGCTATCGCCAGGACTTGCCGGGGCAACTGAGCCGCGCCGTCCTCAAGCGTGCACAAAGTGGCGCGCGGCGCGATCAACTGGTCGAGCGTCAGGTATTCGAAGTGCAACGTGTGCTGCGTGATTTCGTGTCCTGGTTCGGCTACCTGCAGAAACCGGTGAACGAGCGCCCGAACAGCCGCGCCGGTGCGAAGGCGCCGCTGTTCTCGTTCTACACCGACGTTGGTCCGGGACAAGTGCCCGTGCTGCCAGCACAGCCGGCGAACCAGGCGCAGCGCTACCTCGGCGACTGGCTCTCGGGCCTGGCCTATATCACGCAGGACAATGCCGGCCATGGTGCCGGACGTGAAATCACCCCTGAACAGAACGAACGGCTGGGCAAAGTGCTCACAGCCTTCGCAGCGAGATAAGTAATGCCAATTCGTGTCGACCTGCTCGCCTTAGAACCCAATGTGCCTGGCCAGGCCCGCCTCACTGTGAAGAAATGGCAGGGTGGCGAGGAACAGCTGGAGTTTTCCATTCAGCGTAACCAGGACGGTTTTTACCTCCAGGACCACAAGGCCTGGAGCAACAATCCATTCTGGTTCAAGGTCTCGCGTTTCAACGTCACGGCCAGCGGCGATGGCCTGGAAGCGCAGGTCGGCCCGGACGTGGTCGACCCGCTGCTCGAAGGTGGCGCCAACTCGCAATTCCAGATTGAACTGCGCGAGCAGAGCCACGGCCACACCGACAAAGGCGTGGTTCGCCCAGGCGTTGGCGTGTTGCCGTCCACGGCCGGCGGCCAGACGCGCTCGACGTATGGCGGCGCCGAACTGACCGCGCCGAGTGCACCGGCACCGGAAATCCTGGAAATCCCGGAGCTGCCTGAGCTGGTCCTGTCCTCCGCCGAGCCCGAAGTGGAGCTGGAGTCAGTGCCCCACGAGCCCGACTACGCACCACCTCCCCGTCCGGTGAAGAAAAGCAACAAAGGCCTGATCGGCCTGCTGATTGTCGTGCTGTTGTTGCTGGCTGCGGGTGGCGGATTCTGGTTCTACAAACGCACCCCGGCGCCTGCCCCGGTGGCCGCCAACCCTGCCGCCGCACCGGCCGGCGCTGATGCTCAAGCCTGTACCGTGGAGAGCATGAACAGCCTGCCTGAATTGACCTTCGTCCAGACCTGCATCAAGGCGGCGCCCGACAGTGCCAAGTTGCTGGAGATCATCAACCAGGCCAAGGCCGGCAAACACTGCGGCGTCGCCCAACGGCTGTACGCCAACCGTGCCCAGGCCGGTGACGCGCTGATCGCCAACGCTTACGCCCGCGAATACGACCCTAAATACCTGAAGGCCAGCGAGTGCTTCCCGACTGCCGACAACGCCACCGCCGCCTATTGGTACGAAACCATCCTCACCCAGGACCCGAACAACACCGAAGCCAAGCAGCGTTTCGAGGAGTTGCAGAAGTGATGCGCTCTCCCATGAGTCGATTCCTGCTGAGCGGCGCCGCCCTGTTGGCGCTGTGCATCAGCCCGCTGTCCCAGGCCGATGACAAACCGCTGATCCAGGCTGGTAAAAAAACCTTGTTCCAGCGCGTGCTGACCACCCCCGGCTGCAAGATCAGCCCGACGGCGGGCGGTGCCGCCGGTGACGAACAGCCGGTGTTCAGCCGCTTTTATGTGTACGAACGCGCCCAAGCGAACAACGCGGAATGGCTGAAAGTCGGCCCCGACAGTTATGGCAAAACCATTGGCTGGTTGCCCGCCGGCTGCACCACCGACTGGAAAATGCAGCTGACGCTGGCCTTCACGAACCCGGCCAACCGCGACCGGCTGCTGTTTTTCAAGGACCGCGCCACCGTCGTAGGCATCCTTGATGCGCCGGACCCGGTCAGCAAAGTCGCGCCACTGCGGGCCACACTGAAAAAAGGCCAAAAAGCACCGGGCGTACTGGCTGAAGAACCTGAATACTTTGTCGACCTGCAAAAGCAGTTCTACCTGCTGCCGGTGCTCAGTGGCGAAGAAGTCATGACCGAAAGCGGTTTCCGCACGCGCCTGCTCAACGTCGCGTCAGTCAGCAAGCCGGATGACAAGAATGCCACAGGCGGTGCGGCAAACATCGCGGCCGGCGGCAAGGCAGCAGCGGACAAAACGTCCAACCAACTGAAAGAATTCAGTGCGGCGGTGGTGTTTGTCATCGACTCGACGATTTCGATGGACCCGTACATCGACCGCACCCGCGAGGCGATCCGCAAGGTTTATCAGCAGATCGAAGCGCAGAACCTCGGCAAGCAGGTCAAGTTCGGCATGGTCGCTTTCCGCTCCAACACCCAAGCGGTGCCGGGGCTCGAATACACCACCAAGATGTACGCCGACCCTACCAAGGTGAAAGACAGCGCCGACTTCCTCGCCAAGGTCGCCGACCTCAAGCAGGCCAAAGTCTCCAGCAGCAGCTTCGATGAAGACGCCTTTGCCGGTGTCATGGAGAGCATCGACAAGGTCGACTGGAGCCAGTTCGGCGCACGCTACGTGGTGCTGATCACCGACGCAGGCGCCATCGAAGGCGACGACAAATTGTCGAAGACCGGTTTGAGCGCCTCGCAGGTTCGCCTCGAAGCGGCCAATCCGGGCGTGGCGATCTACACGCTGCACCTGAAAACCCCAGCCGGGGTCAAGGATCACGCCAAGGCCGAGGCGCAGTACCGGAACCTGTCGACCTACCCAGGCACCAACACCTCGCTGTATTACCCGGTGAACGCCGGTGACGTTCAGGAGTTCGGGCACAAGGTCGACGCCTTGGCCACCGCGATCACCTCCCAGGTGAAAGCCGCCTACATGGGTGAAGACGCCATCGGCAGCGCCGCGAACGCCAAGCAGGACCCGGCCGAGAAGAAAATGCTTGAGGACGCGGCCCTGATCGGCCACGCCATGCAACTGGCCTATCTAGGTGAGAAGACCAACAGCAAGGCGCCGCCAGTGTTCAAGGCGTGGATCACCGACCGTGACCTGATCAAGCAGAACATCCCCACCACCGACGTGCGGGTGCTGCTGACCAAGTCCCAGCTCAGCGACCTGAGCGACGTGATGAAGAAAATTCTCGACGCTGCCAACGAAGGCCTGATTTCGCCGACGGAAATGTTCGATCGCCTGCGTTCGGTAGCCGCGACCATGGGCGCCGACCCCAATCAGCTCAAGCAGAACAGCAACGCCAAACTGGCGGACATGGGAGTGCTCGGTGAGTACCTGGAGGACCTGCCCTATCAGAGCGAAGTGCTGAACCTGGACGAAGAAACCTGGAAGAGCTGGGACGGTCTGGCGCAAGAGAAATTCATCCGAACGCTGAACACCAAACTTCGGCATTACCAGCGTTACAACGCTGACGTCGACCGTTGGGTGGCTTTAGCCAAGGACAGCGATGCGCGGGATAACGTGTACCCCGTGCCACTGGAAATGATGCCTTAACGAGACGCTGATGCTCGATATCAAGAACCTGCTGGTGCGCCGTGGTGAAGGCGCGCTGGCCCATCACGTGCGCCTGCCCCACTTGCAGATCGGTGCCGGGGAAATCCTCGCCATTACCGGCGAGAGCGGCAGCGGCAAAAGCACGTTGCTCGAAGCCATCGGCCTATTGCTGGCGCCGATGGAGCTCGAGCGGTTTCGGTTGGGCGCGGCGCAGGGTCAGGATATCGCCCAACTGCTTGCCAACGACGACCAGCCAGCCCTGGCGACCGTGCGCTCGCGACACTTGGGGTTCATTTTGCAGAGTGGCGGCTTGCTGCCGTTCCTGAGCGTGCGGGACAACATCAGCCTGCCGCGCCGGTTGCTCGGGATGCCGGCAAAGAGCGAGCACATCGACCATGCGGTTGACGTGTTGCGCCTGCAAGGATTGCTGGATAAACAACCCCAGGCCTTGTCGATCGGCGAGCGTCAGCGCGTTGCCTGCGTGCGGGCAATTGCCCATGAACCGTTGTTGCTGTTGGCCGACGAACCCACCGCTGCGCTCGACCCCCACAGCGCCCGGCGCTTGTTCGAGTTGTTGCTGAGCCTGGTGTCGAGCATGGGTTTGAGCGCGCTCGTTGTGTCCCATGACTGGGCCTTGCTGAAGGATTTCGGCTTGCCGCGACTCGGTGCGATCAGCCGTGAGGGAGAGACATCGTTTGAACCGATGGACTGAACGACTGCGCCTGCTGGTCTCACTGGCCCTGCAAGACCTCTGGCACGACCGCAAGGTCTCGCTGTGCATCGCCGCGTCGCTGGTGGCTGTGATTGCGCCGTTGTTGCTGCTGTTCGGGCTCAAGCACGGGGTGGTCAGCCAGTTGCAGGACGAACTGCTGCGCGACCCGCGCAACCTTGAAGTGAAGATGCTCAGCAACGGCAACTACGACACGGCCTGGATCGAGCGTTTGCGCCTGCGCCCCGAAACCGGTTTTGCCCTCGGCCAGACGCGCTCGCTCAATACCCAGGCTGACCTGCTGATCGGCATGCAACGGTTTGTAGAAGGCGCCGAGATCATCGCCACCGAACCGGGCGATCCACAGCTGAACCTGTCGTCGCTCATCCCTGTCGGTAATCAAGTGATCCTCAGCGCCAGCGCCGCGCAACGTTTACAAGCCAAGGCCGGCGACAGTGTGCAACTGCGTGCGTTGCGTCGTCTGGAAGGTGTCAATGAACGAGGAGAGATGACCCTGACGGTACTGGCGGTGCTCGACGGCGCCCGCTTCGGCCGCGCGGCCGGGTTTGTCGCCCCGCCGCTGCTGCTGGATCTGGAGCGCTTTCGCGACGGTTATCAGGTCAGCGCATTCGGCATCGAAACCGGCAAGCCTCTGGGCGATCTGCAACCGCTGTATGCCCGTGCTCGCGTCTATGCCCGTGACATCGATCAAGTCGCACCGCTGGAGCATTGGCTCAACGAACAACACATCGAAACGTCGAGCCGGTTGGCCGACATCGACAACGTCAAAGCCATCAACCATGTGCTGGGGCTGATCTTCGGTGTGATCGCCATGGCGGCGCTGATTGGCTGCGTGGCGTCAATGGTCGGCGCGTTTCTGGCCAACATCGACCGCAAACGCAAAAGTCTCGCGGTCCTGCGTCTGTTAGGTTTCAAGCGTCGTGCTGTTGGCGGTTTCGTGGTCCTGCAAGCGCTGGCACTGAGCCTGGCCGGCTACGTTGGCGGACTGGGGTTTTATGCCGTCGGCAGTCATCTGTTCGACTATTTGCTCGGCAGCAGTCAGGCCACCGGCACCTTCGTTTGCCACATCACTGTCTGGCATGGCCTTGCCGCCCTGCTCCTGACTTTTTTGGTCGCTGCATTGGTGGCCGTGATCGGCGCCCTACGAGCCATCAACATCCAACCTGCGGAGAGTCTGCGTGAGCTATAAACGTTTTGGCTTGCTGTTACCCCTGAGCCTCGGCTATTTGCTCGACGCCTCGGCGGCGGGCTGGGAAGAGAAGCTTTACAACCCGATGCCGGACGCTGCCGATGTGGTGCTGCCGATGCCCTGCGAAGGCTCGATGGTGTTTCGCAAGGTGTTCATCCCGGTGGCCGGGCCGCTCGACGACTACCCGATCAACATTGGTCAGGACGGCGCGGAATACGGCTACGTCGAACAGACTCGACCGACGTTCATCGCCGGTAGCTTTACGGGCGGCAAGAACGACAAATCCCGCTATTACCTGATGGCCAAGTACGAGATGAGTCAGCTGCAATACGCCGCGCTGACCGAAGCCACCTGCCCCACCGCCGCCACCAAACTGCGCGTGCCCCAGACGGCCGTGAGCTGGGTGCAAGCCATCGAAGCCGCCGACAAATACAACCTGTGGCTGCGCAAAAACGCTGCCGACAAGTTGCCCAAGGAAGACGGCGCGCAGGGCTTCTTGCGCTTGCCGACTGAAGTGGAGTGGGAGTTCGCCGCGCGCGGTGGGCTGGAAGTCGGTGCTGCAGAGTTTCGCGACACGCACTACCCAATGCCTGAGGGCATCAATGCCTATGAGTGGTTCGCCGGGGCGCAATCGTCCAACGGCAAAGTGCAGTTGTCCGGTCTGCAAAAGCCCAATCCGTTGGGTCTGCATGACATGCTCGGCAACGTCGACGAAATGATGTTCGAGCCGTTTCGCCTGAACAAACTTGATCGCCAGCACGGTCAGGCCGGCGGCTATGTGGTGCGCGGTGGCAACTACTTGACCGCCCAGGCCGACCTGCGCACCGCGCTGCGCAAGGAAGAGCCGTATTACAACGCCGAAGGCCAGGTGAAAAACAAAACCACCGGCCTGCGCCTGGTGCTGGTCTCGCCGACCCTGACTTCTCGCGAGCGTGTCGCCAGCATCGAAAGCAGCTGGAAAAAACTCGGCACCGGCAGCAAGGAAACCGAATCGGCCGACAAAGGCACGGTGCAATCCCTGAACTCGCTGGCCTCGGGCGTGGAAGACAAGGCGCTCAAGGAAAAACTCCAGGCCCTGGAAAACCAACTGCGCGCCAGCAACCAGCAGCAGGAAGAAACCCGCGACCAGGCGATCCGCGCCAGCCTCAACCTCGGTGCGTTCCTGTGCACCAAGATGCTCGACGACGGCCAGTACTTGGACTTCCTGCAAAAAAACTACAAGCTCAATTGCGAAGCGGCGGAAAGGGACGCCAGTTGCGACATGCGCAAAGGCAAGCTCGACGAACAGAAGGATCGCCTGCACAAACTCAGCCGTTACTATGCGAGCAGCCTGGTGGAATCAGCGACCTTATACGGCCAGCCGCTGCTTGAAGCGCAGGTCCCGGTGATGGAAGAAATCATCACCCGCAACAAACAGCTGCAAGAACTCAAACCCTATTTGCGCACCCACTGGGCCAATCAGAAGACCTTTCTGCAAAAGCAGAAAATCGACACGGACGCCTGGCTGACCAGTTGCAAAACCGTCACTCAATAACTCACCTCAACAAAAACAGTTAACACCGTCATCAAGGAGTCTCACCATGTCGCGCAGCCTTTGGACTCGCTTCAAGCTACAGATCGCTTTCGTTGTCGCCGGCAGCTTGCTGCTGACTGGTTGCGCCAACACCGGTAGCTCCATGCTCGGCGACAGCGACGGAACCGACCCCCGCCTGACCCAGGGCCAGGACGCTCAGTTCTTCAGCAAGTCCGGCTACCAGGCCTGCGCCGTCGGTGCCGGTGTCGGCATCCTCGCTTGCGCACTGTCCAACAGCAACAACAAGGGTGTGTGCGCCATCGCCGCCGGTATTACCGCGTGTGGCGTGGCCATGGGCGCGAACTACTATCTGGATCAGCGTCGCAGCGAATACGCCGACACCTCAACCCGCTTGGCAAAAATGAACAGCGACGTCGAACAAGACACCCAGAACGTGATCGCCCGTACCGCGACTGCTCAGCAAGTGATCAATGATGATCAGGCGAAAATTGCCCAGATCAAAAAGGACATCGCCAACAAGAAAGTCAACAAGAGCCAGGCCCAGGCGCAAATCGCCGAGATCGATTCCAACATCGCGCGCCTGCGCAAAGACCTCGGCAACATGCGCGTCAAAGTCACCGAGTACACCAAGGTGGCAGACGCCGAGCGTGCACAAGGCGCCACCGGCGCCGAGATCAAGCAGGTGGACATGAACATTAAGAAAATGAACCAGAAAGTCGCCACCCTGCAAAAGGAAGTCGACGGTCTGTACTCCCAGCGCTCCGCGATCACCTTGGGCTAAGCACATGACGTTACGACCACTGGCGGTCCTTACCGCCGTCCTGGCTTTGAGCGGTTGCGCGACCAAGCCCGGCGAATGCGATGCGACCAATCGCGACAGCAGCATGCTGACCAAAATGAACTGCGACTACTCCGGTGGCTACAGCGATCAGGTCAAGCAGAAAGAACAGGCCCTGTCAGCCTCTCGCCAGGAAAACGCCATGTTCCGCCAGGTCTACGAGAACATTCAGGCCCAGCAACTAAGCACCAAGACCGACCTGGCCAGCCAGCAGAAATCCCAGGCGGCGCTGAACCAGTCGCTGAGTCAGTTGCTGTCCTCCCTGAAAGCCCGGCATGCCAATGAAAGCCAGGTGCAGAAGCAGATCGCCGGGCTTGAGCAGCAGCTCAAGGCCTCGCAGGCGGCGCCCGTGACCAAGGCCTCGCCCGCGACGCTGGCCGCCAAGCAGGAGCAGCTGAAGGTCTTGCAGAAAAAGGTCAACCAACTGCAATTCAGCCTCGGTTACGAAGAGTAACTTTTCACCCCGCCGGCCTCCCGAGGGAGGCCGGTACCTTTTTCAGGAATCGTCGTCATGCAGCGGGTCATCAGGGATGCGCAAGCCACACCGGAGGGGATGAGTGCGCTGCAAGCCAAAGTCGCCCTCATCCAGAAACACTTTCCGCCGACCGTCGCCAGCCTCTTCGCCATTCCGC
This sequence comes from Pseudomonas sp. DR48, assembly GCF_019823085.1. Lineage (NCBI taxonomy): Bacteria > Pseudomonadati > Pseudomonadota > Gammaproteobacteria > Pseudomonadales > Pseudomonadaceae > Pseudomonas > Pseudomonas sp. DR48. The sequence goes on from NZ_CP081946.1 coordinate 1,721,071, forward strand.
GAATGGGCAGCGGTGACGTGCTGGAATGGTGGACCGAACTGGGTGGTCAACCCACGCCCTATGCCGACCTCAACGAGGACGCGCAACGACGTTTGCTGGAAACCTATGAAGTGCGTCAAACGTCCCTAGGACAGCTGGCGGACGAACTGCAAAGACGCGGTCAATCGACGGAAGCGCAAGACCTGCGCAGCCTGCTCGGCACGCCCGAACTGGACAAGCTTTACAGTCTTAATGGCGAGCCGCTGGTGGTGCGCTGGAACCAGCGTCCGCCCAAACCGATCGTGCCGCCGGTGGTTCCTGTCGTGCCGGTCGTACCGCCGTCGCGCCGTGGCTGGTGGATTGCGGCGGCCCTGCTGGCGCTGCTGTTGTTGCTTCTGGCGCTATGGCTCTGGTGGTTCCTGCACCGTGAACCGGTTGTCGTGGTTCCACCGGTAGCGCCGGTGGTGACGCCTGTGGAGAAACCGGTAGAGAAACCGGCTGAACCGGTTCCCGAGCCTGTCGTGGAACCGGAACCTGCTCCGGAACCAGAACCGGTGCCCGAACCAAAACCAGTGCCGCCGCCCAAGCCGGTCCTACCACCAAAACCGGTCGCGCCGCCGCCACCGCCACCACCACCTCCACCTCCAGCCCCGACGCTGGATAACTACGCATGCCGCAAAAAAGCGCCTGATGCCGTGCCCCCGCAATTTGTCGTGGTACTGGACACCTCGGGTTCGATGGATTTGAACATCAAGTCGGTGAAAGCCGACGAGGACTGGTTCTTCGGCAACGAGCTGAACAAGTACCTGGACCCGAACCGCACCATGCAGATCTTCGCCAAGCCCAGCCGCATGGACGTCGCCAAGGAATCGCTGGCGGGCATGATCAATGGGCTGGACCCGAAGATCGACACGCGCCTGATCACCTTCGCCGGTTGCGAAAGAACACCGGACCAGGGCGTGTTCAAGCTTGGCGACCGCCCGCGGCTGATCAACGGGATTCGCGGCCTGGTTCCCAACGATGGCACACCACTGGCTGACAGCCTGGCCTACGCCGCCAGCAAGGTCGACGGGCGCAATAACGATGCAGTGATCGTGATGTTCGTCGACGGCGAGGACGGTTGCAATAAAGACGCCTGCGCGGTATCCCGTCGCATCGCCAGGGAACAGCCACGCCTGCGGGTCAACGTGGTGAAAATCGGCACCGGTGGCCCGTCACGTTGCATCGCTGAAAATACCGGTGGCCGGGTTTACAGCAGCACCAATGCGGCTGAGCTGGGTAGCCAGTTGAAACAGGCGACGAAGGAAGTGTCGAGTAATGCCAAGTGTGATTGATCGCTCGACTTGAAGATTGAGGTGAGGCCAATCGCGAGCAGGCTCGCTCCCACAGGATATGTGTTGTTCACAAATCCAGTGTGGAGCCTGCTCGCGATAGCGGCTTCGGCCGCCTCAACGAAACCGGTCAACCTCTTGGCGCAAGTCCGCCGCCAGCTTCTCCAGCTCTTTGGCGGTAACGGCCAGGTTCGACACCACTTCACGCTGCTCGCTGTTGGCCAGCGCAATGCTTTGCAGGTTGCTGCTGAGCAAGGTCGCGGTGCTGCTCTGTTCCTGAGTCGCCGTGGTGATCGCCGCGAATTGCTCGCCGGCCGAGCGGCTTTGTTCGTCGATGCGCGCCAGGGCCGAGGCCACGTTGGCGTTACGCGACAGGCCTTCCTGCATTAACAGATTGCCTTGCTCCATGGTGCTGATCGCGTTACCGGTTTCCTGCTGGATGCTATGAATCATCACGGAAATTTCATCGGTGGCCTGGCGGGTGCGCGACGCCAGGTTGCGCACCTCATCGGCCACCACCGCAAAGCCGCGACCTTGCTCGCCGGCACGCGCCGCTTCGATGGCCGCGTTCAGCGCCAGCAGGTTGGTTTGTTCGGCGATCGAGGTAATCACGCCGACGATGCCGCCGATTTCCTGGGAGCGCTGGCCCAGGGTGTTGATCACGGTGGCGGTGCTGTTCAGGGCGCCAGCGATTTGCTCCAGAGACGAGGACGCTTCGTCCATCGAGGTGCGACCGATCTGGGTTTGTTGGGCGTTTTCCTGGGCCAGGCGCTGGGTGCTGCCCATGTTGTCGGCGATGTTCAGCGAGGTTGCACTGAACTCTTCCACGGCACCGGCCATGCTGGTGATTTCGCCAGACTGCTGCTCCATCCCTTCATAGGCACCGCCGGACAGGCCGGACAACGCCTGAGCGCGGCTGTTGACCTCGCCGGAGGCCTTGCGGATGTGCTCGACCATCGTCGACAGCGCTTGGCTCATCTGGTTGAAGGCGCGGGCCAGCTGACCAATCTCGTCATTGCTCGACACGTTCAGGCGAACGCTCAGATCACCGGCGCCCAGCGCTTCGGCCTGGCGCACCAGATCGCCCAGTGGTGCGAGTTTGCTGCGCAGCAACCAGACCGCCGAACCCACGGCAATCAACGTCGCCAGCAGACTGCCGATCGCCAGTTGAATGCCGACGCTCCAGGTCACGGCGCTGATTTCGGTTTTTGGCATGCTCGCCACCACCGACCAAGGGCCGCCGTCGAACGGCACGGCCACGCTGTAGAAGTCTTCGGACTTGTCGCTCCAGAAATCGCCCTTGCCCGGGTTTTTCGCCAGGCCGGTGATGGCCGGGACTGCTTTATCGAGCGCCTGCACGCCCGCAATCGGCACCAGCCACTTGTTCTGCTCATCCAGTAGCGCCAAGGAACCGGTCTGGCCGATGCGGAAGCGTTTGAGGTTTTCGAACTGCGCGTTCTGTGCATCGGTGTAATCGAACCCTACGAACAACACGGCAATCACCTTGCCGCTGCTGTCGCGTACAGGGGTGTACTGAGTCATGTAGGAGCGATCGAAGAGCAAGGCGCGACCGACGTAGCTCTGCCCCGCCATCAACCGCGCATAGGCCGGGTTGGCGTGATCCAGCAAGGTGCCGATGGCCCGGTTGCCATCCTGCTTGGTCAGGGAGGTACTGACCCGGACAAAGTCTTCGCCACTGCGCACGAACACTGTCGCGACGCCCGCCGTCATTTGCTTGAACTCGTCGACTTCCTTGAAGTTGTTGTTCAACACTTCGCTGCCCAGGTGCAAGCCCGGTGCCTGCGTACCCGCGACGGCCAACGGCTCATCCGGGTGCACGCTCAGACCCGCACTGAAGCGTTTCTCGAACAGGCCGGCCAGGCGCTGGGTACTTTCACGCAACGTGCCGTGAAAGGTGCTCAATTGGTCGGCCAGCAACCGGGCTTCGCTGGCCAGGTGCTCCTCGCGGGTGGCGAGGTTGGCGCTGTCCAGCGAGCGCAGGGCGAATACGGTACTGCCAGTGATGACAATCGCCAGAATCACGGCAAGCGCAAGACCAAGTTGTGAGGCGATCCGGGCACGGGGTTGAGACATGACAGCTCCTGGCCGAGCGACCAGATAATCCTGATCACGATGCACACTCGGCAATATTCAAAGGGAATTGCGACGAACCTGCACGAAGGTTCCATCTGCAGATATTCGGCGGCAAACCTTAATACTTGAGTAAAAAACGAGGATATGGCTCAAGGCCTCTACCACTGGGGCTCTATCGATTCAGCTCAGGTGATCGACATCCGGTAAATCCATGGCCCGGACCTCCCCGAGCAGGAAATCGCTGAGGCGGCGCAAACGTTCACCTCCCGGACGGGTTTTCGGCCAGACCAGGTAATAATTCTCACCGCTGGCCACGGCGGTCGGCCACGGCAAACTCAGACGACCCTGCGCGACATCTTCCGCCACCATCAGCAAGTCGCCCATGGATACGCCATAACCCCGGGCTGCGGCGATCATGCCCAGCTCCAGTGTGTCGAAGACCTGCCCGCCCTTGAGCGACACCTGATCATCCACGCCCATGCGCACCAGCCATGTGCGCCAGTCGCGGCGGTCCGGCGTCGGGTGCAGCAGTTCGGTGGTGGCCAGACGCGCAACGTCCCACGGCTGATCCTTCAACAGATTCGGCGCGCCCACGGGAATCAACTCCTCGGGAAACAACAGCGTCGCCTCCCAGTCCGGCGGGAAATGCCCGTTGCTGAGGATCACGGCGCAGTCGAACGGTTCTTGATTGAAGTCCACCGAGTCGATGTCCATCCAGGCGCTGGTCAGTTGCACCTCGTTGCCCGGCTGCAAGTGCCGAAAACGGCTGAGCCGCGCCAGCAGCCAGCGCATGGTCAGCGTCGAGGGGGCTTTCATGCGCAGGATGTCGTCTTCGGCGCGCAAGGTATTGCAGGCACGTTCCAGGGCGGTAAAACCTTCACGAATGCCAGGAAGAATCAGCCGCGCCGACTCGGTTAATTGCAGGTTGCGTCCGCTGCGGTGAAACAGACGACAGGCGAAATGCTCTTCGAGCGTACGAATATGCCGACTGACCGCACTTTGGGTGATCGACAGTTCTTCCGCCGCACGGGTAAACGAGCTATGCCGTGCCGCCGCTTCAAATGCGCGCAAGGCATACAAGGGTGGAAGACGACGGGACATCGGCAAAGCTCCTGAGGCGCAGTTGCACAACGTTAGCAGAAACTTGCCAGCATGAGTTTGACTCATGCCACCCATCCTTTTTATCCCTTTGTGCAATCCCCGTGAAGCGCCGAGAATCAGCGTTCTCCTGATTTCCTTGGGGTTTCCTTTTTCTCCTCGATAGTCGAGCGTGATGATCATGCAGCATCCAGCACGTACCGAACTCTGGGCCATCCTGCGGCTGGCGGGGCCGCTGATTGCCTCGCAGTTGGCGCACATGCTGATGGTCCTCACCGACACCTTGATGATGGCGCGCCTGAGTCCCGAAGCGCTGGCCGGCGGCGGCCTGGGTGCGGCGACGTATTCGTTTGTGTCGATCTTCTGCATCGGCGTGATCGCCGCCGTCGGCACCCTGGTGGCGATCCGTCAGGGCGCCGGCGATATCGTCGGTGCTGCGCGACTGACCCAGGCCGGGTTGTGGCTGGCGTGGCTGATGGCGCTGGTGGCCGGGTTGCTGCTGTGGAACCTCAAACCAGTGCTGCTGCTATTCGGCCAGACCGAAACCAACGTCCACGCTGCCGGCCAGTTCCTGCTGATCCTGCCTTTCGCCCTGCCCGGCTACCTGAGCTTCATGGCCCTGCGCGGATTCACCAGCGCCATCGGCCGGGCGACGCCGGTGATGGTCATCAGCCTGGGCGGCACCGTGGCCAACTTCCTGCTCAACTATGCGTTGATCACCGGGATGTTCGGCCTGCCAAAACTGGGCCTGATGGGCATCGGTCTGGTCACGGCCATCGTCGCCAACCTGATGGCCGTGGCGCTGGCGCTGCACATCCGTCGGCATCCAGCCTACGACGCTTATCCGCTGCGCCAGGGCCTGTCGCGGCCTAACCGTCAGTACTTGAAAGAGCTGTGGCGCCTCGGCCTGCCCATCGGTGGCACCTACGCGGTCGAAGTCGGGTTGTTTGCGTTCGCGGCGCTGTGCATGGGCACCATGGGCAGCACGCAACTGGCCGCGCACCAGATCGCCCTGCAGATTGTTTCCGTGGCGTTCATGGTACCGGCGGGGATTTCCTACGCGATCACCATGCGCATCGGCCAGCATTACGGCGCCGGGCAGTTGCTGGATGCGCGGCTGGCGGGTCGGGTCGGGATTGCGTTCGGGGCTGCATCGATGCTCGGGTTCGCGATGGTGTTCTGGTTCTTCCCCAATCAGTTGATCGGCTTGTTCCTGGACCACAACGACCCGGCATTTCGCGACGTCATCAACCTCGCTGTGAGCCTGCTGGCGGTCGCCGCATGGTTCGAGCTGTTCGACGGTACGCAAACGATCGCCATGGGCTGCATTCGCGGGCTCAAGGACGCCAAGACCACCTTCCTGGTCGGGCTCGGTTGCTATTGGCTGATCGGGGCACCGGCCGCATGGTGGATGGCGTTCAACTTGAACGGGGGGCCAACGGGCGTCTGGTGGGGGTTGGCGCTGGGCCTGGCGTGTGCGGCGGTAAGTCTGACGCTGGCGTTCGAGTGGAAGATGAAGCGGATGATTCGGCGCGAGCCTGTGTCGCAGCGTTTCGAGATCCCCCAGACCGAATGAAGATCCCCTGTGGGAGCGGGCTTGCTCGCGAAAGCGGTGCGCCAGTCAATGGGGATGTTAACTGACACACCGCTTTCGCGAGCAAGCCCGCTCCCACTTTTTTGACCGTGTTTAAACCATCACTTCCATCATCGGCTGCTGGTCGCTGTCAAATGTCAAATACTCAACCAGTTCCGTCAGCGGCAGCGGCTTGCTGATCAGGTAACCCTGCACCTGATCGCAACCAAACCCTCGCAGCAAATTCAGTTGTTCTGTGGTTTCCACACCTTCAGCGACCACTTCAAGATTGAGGTTGTGCGCCAGGTTGATCATCGCGTGCACCAGTTTGCGATTCTCTTCGCGCTCTTCCATGCCGCCGACAAAGCTCTTGTCGACCTTGAGCAAGGCAATCGGCAGGCTGTTGAGGTGCACGAAGGACGAGAACCCGGTGCCAAAGTCATCCAGAGAAAAGCGCACGCCCAGCCGCCCGAGGGCATCCATGGTCTGCTTCACCAGGTCGCTGCGGCGCATCACCGCGGTTTCGGTCAGTTCGAACTCCAGCCATTGCGCCTCGACGCCGCGCTCGGCAATCAGCCGGCTCAGGGTCGACAACAATTGGCTGTCCTGGAACTGACGGAACGACAGGTTGATCGCCATGTGCAACGCCGGCAAACCGCGCTCGCGCAGCGCCTGCATGTCGCGCAGGGCGCGGGAAATCACCCAGTAACCGAGCGGCACGATCAAACCGCTTTGCTCGGCCAGCGGCACGAATTCGCTGGGGGCCAACAAACCACGCTCGGCATGGCGCCAGCGCACCAGGGCTTCGAGGCCGACGATTTTGCCGTCCTCAAGGTTCAGGCGTGGCTGGTAATGCAACTCCAGTTCGTCACGACGCAAGGCCCGGCGCAGCTCGCTTTCGAGATCGGCCATGCTGCGGGCATTACGGTTGATGCGTTCATTGAAGATATGAAAGGTGCAGCCCTGAGTGCTTTTGGCTTGCTGCATGGCGATGTGCGCGTGCCACATCAGAGGGTCGGCGCCAGCCTGGGCCCGGGCATGGGCGATGCCCAGGCTGGAACCGATCAACAGGCTTTCGCCATCGACCCAATAAGGTTCGGCCAGGGCTTCGGTGATGCGTTCGGCCATCCATTCGGCGCGTTGCGGCGCACGACGGGTGTCGATCAGCAGAGCGAATTCGTCGCTGCCCAGTCGTGCCAGTTGATCGCTGGCCTCAAGCTGACTTTTCAGCCGCGCGACCACTTGCAGGATCAACCGGTCGCCGGCCTGATGGCCGAGGGCATCGTTGGCGTGACGGAAGTTGTCGAGATCCAGGTGCCCGAGGGCCAGGCCGCGGCCGTCGTTTTCCGCCAGACGCGCTGCCAGCAAGGTCTGGAAACCCTGACGGTTGGCGATGCCGGTGAGCGGGTCTTGCTCGGCCAGACGCTGCAAGGTGTTTTCCAGCACACCGCGCTCACGCACGTGGCGCAGGCAACGGCGCAGCATGCCGGGATCGAGATGATCGCGCACCAACCAGTCGCTCACGCCATCGGGCGGCGACGTCGGTTCGTGCTCGAGCAGCAACACCGTCGGCAGGTTGCAACGGCCGGGCGCAGGCTGAAGAGCAGGAACCGTCAACAACACCGCACCGCGGTTGTCATCGAACAGACTGCTGACCGAGTCCCAACTCGGAGCGCTGATGAGCACGGCCGAGCTCCCCATCGGAGCCAGACACTCGCGCAACAACGCTGCCCACGCTGGCTCTTCGGCCAGTAGCAGCAAACGCAAGGGTTCGACAGGCGTAGACAAGCTAGCTCCCTAGACTCTGCAAAGATGTAGGCGGCAGGCATTATGCCGCGCCGCCAACCAATGACCAACTGACATCAGTTTTCAAGCGAGGCTTTGTGTCTGGAATACGAACATTAGCCGCATATTCACCGCGCATCCTGCTTGAAAGTATCAAAACCGGCAAATAGAGATAGCGCAGTACGTCACAAGTCGGAGAGAGCAGCACAATTCGCTGAGCCTGTTAAAATGCCGGCCCATTTCACAAATGACTCCCTGACTACGCATGTCCCGACTCAATCCCCGGCAGCAAGAAGCCGTGAGCTACGTCGGCGGCCCTCTTTTGGTGCTCGCCGGTGCTGGCTCCGGCAAGACCAGCGTGATCACTCGCAAAATTGCGCACTTGATCCAGAACTGCGGCATTCGCGCCCAGTACATCGTCGCCATGACCTTCACCAACAAGGCCGCGCGCGAGATGAAGGAACGGGTCGGCACCCTGCTCAAGGGCGGCGAAGGCCGTGGCCTGACCGTGTGCACTTTCCACAACCTGGGCCTGAACATCATCCGCAAGGAACACGTGCGGCTGGGCTATAAACCGGGCTTCTCGATCTTCGACGAGACCGACGTCAAAGCCCTGATGACCGACATCATGCAGAAGGAATATGCCGGCGACGACGGCGTCGACGAGATCAAGAACATGATCGGCTCGTGGAAAAACGACCTGATCCTGCCGGCCGAAGCCCTGGAAAACGCACGCAACCCCAAGGAGCAGACCGCCGCCATCGTCTACACCCACTATCAGCGCACGCTCAAGGCGTTCAACGCGGTGGACTTCGACGACCTGATCCTGCTGCCGGTGAAGCTGTTCCAGGAACACGCCGACATTCTCGAAAAATGGCAGAACAAAGTCCGCTACCTGCTGGTGGACGAATACCAGGACACCAACGCCAGCCAGTATTTGCTGGTGAAGTTGCTGATCGGCACCCGCAACCAGTTCACCGTGGTCGGCGACGATGACCAGTCGATCTACGCCTGGCGCGGGGCGCGACCGGAAAACCTGATGTTGCTCAAGGACGACTATCCGTCCCTGAAAGTGGTCATGCTGGAGCAGAACTATCGCTCCACCAGCCGCATCCTGCGCTGCGCCAACGTGCTGATCTCCAACAACCCGCACGAATTCGAAAAGCAGCTGTGGAGCGAAATGGGCCACGGCGACGAGATCCGCGTGATCCGCTGCCGCAACGAAGACGCCGAAGCCGAGCGCGTGGCCGTGGAACTGCTGACCCTGCACTTGCGCACGGACCGGCCGTACAGCGATTTCGCGATCCTGTATCGCGGTAACTACCAGGCCAAGCTGATCGAGCTGAAGCTGCAACACCACCAGATTCCGTATCGACTGTCCGGCGGCAACAGCTTTTTCGGTCGCCAGGAAGTAAAAGACCTGATGGCCTACTTCCGCCTGATCGTGAACCCGGATGACGACAACGCCTTCCTGCGAGTGATCAACGTTCCGCGCCGGGAAATCGGTTCGACCACGCTGGAAAAACTGGGCAACTACGCCACCGAACGCAAGATCTCGATGTACGCCGCCACCGACGAAATCGGCCTGGGCGAACACCTGGATGCGCGCTTCACCGATCGCCTGTCGCGCTTCAAGCGCTTCATGGACAAGGTGCGCGAACAGTGCGCCGGCGAAGACCCGATCTCGGCGCTGCGCAGCATGGTCATGGACATCGACTACGAGAACTGGCTGCGCACCAACAGCTCCAGCGACAAGGCCGCCGATTACCGCATGGGCAACGTCTGGTTCCTGATCGAAGCGTTGAAGAACACGCTGGAGAAGGACGAAGAAGGCGAGATGACCGTCGAAGACGCCATCGGCAAACTGGTGCTGCGCGACATGCTGGAACGTCAGCAGGAAGAGGAAGACGGCGCCGAAGGTGTGCAGATGATGACCTTGCACGCGTCCAAGGGCCTGGAATTCCCGTACGTGTTCATCATGGGCATGGAAGAGGAAATCCTCCCGCACCGCTCCAGCATCGAAGCCGACACCATCGAAGAGGAACGCCGGCTGGCCTACGTCGGGATTACCCGGGCACGTCAGACCCTGGCCTTCACCTTCGCCGCCAAGCGCAAGCAATACGGCGAGATCATCGATTGCGCGCCGAGCCGCTTCCTCGATGAGTTGCCGCCGGACGATCTGGCCTGGGAAGGCACCGACGACACGCCCGTCGAGGTCAAGGCCGTTCGTGGCAATACCGCATTGGCGGATATACGCGCGATGTTAAAGCGCTAGAATCGACTACTTTTTAACCAGCCTTGGACGCACCGCCGTCCTTTGAGGAAAGCTTCATGGAAGCACTGCACAAGAAAATTCGCGAAGAAGGCATCGTGCTTTCCGACCAGGTCCTGAAAGTCGACGCCTTTTTGAACCACCAGATTGATCCGGCCCTGATGAAGCTGATCGGCGACGAATTCGCCACGCTGTTCAAGGACTCGGGGATCACCAAGATCGTCACCATCGAAGCCTCGGGCATTGCCCCGGCGATCATGACCGGCCTGAACCTGGGCGTCCCGGTGATTTTTGCGCGCAAGCATCAGTCCCTGACCCTGACTGAAAACCTGCTGTCGGCGACCGTCTACTCGTTCACCAAGCAGACCGAAAGCACCGTGGCCATCTCCCCGCGCCACCTGACCAGCAGCGACCGCGTGCTGATCATCGATGACTTCCTGGCCAACGGTAAGGCATCGCAAGCGCTGATCTCGATCATCAAACAGGCTGGCGCCACCGTTGCCGGTTTGGGGATCGTGATCGAGAAATCGTTCCAGGGCGGCCGTGCGGAACTGGATGCGCAGGGTTATCGCGTTGAATCGCTGGCTCGCGTTCAGTCGCTGGCCGGCGGCGTCGTCACCTTCATCGAATAACCCGCCACAACGCACATCCCCCTGTGGGAGCGGGCTTGCTCGCGAACGGGCCGTGTCAGTCACCGATGATGTCGACTGACACACCGCCTTCGCGAGCAAGCCCGCTCCCACAGTTGTTTTGTGTTGGCTGTTATTGCGTGGTGGCCTTCAAGCCGGTGAGCAACAGTCGCTGAAACAAGTCCTCTTTCAAGCCTTCCGGATTGGTCAGCTGCATCCGCTCCAGATGCTCGGGAAACGCCGCAGGCTCTGGCGCATCCAGCGCTGCCTTGCCCAGTTCCAGAATCTCCGTCAGCTTGAATTTGCTCTTCAGCCAGTTCAGCGCCCGCAACAGATCCCGCTCCACCTCCGTAAAATCACACCCCAGCGGATATTCCGGAAACAGGTTCGGGTGCCGTGCCTGGATCGCCTGCAAACGCTGCGGGCTGTTGTCGGAAAAACGTGGATCGATACGGAAATTCTTCGGCAACTTGCCAACGCTCTGCGCCTGCTCGATCAATCCCGGCTGGAAGCGAGAGTCGCTGATGTTGAGCAATGCCTCGATCACCGCCGCGTCGGTCTTGCCGCGTAAATCGGCGATGCCGTACTCGGTCACCACGATGTCGCGTAAATGCCGAGGGATCGTGCAGTGGCCGTATTCCCAGACGATATTCGAACTGACTTCACCCCCCGACTCGCGCCAGCTGCGCAGGATCAACACCGAACGCGCGCCTTCCAGCGCATGGCCTTGGGCGACGAAGTTGTATTGTCCGCCAACCCCGCTGAGCACCCGCCCGTCTTCCAGTTGATCGGCAACGCCAGCGCCGAGCAGGGTCACGGTGAACGCGGAGTTGATGAAGCGCGCATCGAGGCGCTGCAAGCGTTTGAGTTCTTCCTGACCGTAGAGCTCGTTGATGTAGCTGATGCGGGTCATGTTGAATTCAAGCCGCTTGTTTTGCGGCAGTTCGCGCAAGCGCTCGTAGTAACTGCGCGGCCCGAGGAAGAACCCGCCGTGCACCGAAATGCCGTCGCTTTGCGCGGCCTCGTCCAGGGTGCCGGCATTCGCCTGTTGCTGGGTCGGCACATCCGGGTAAACCTTGCGCCGCACAATCCCGGCGTCGGCCAGCACCAGCAAACCGTTGACGAACATTTCGCTGCAACCGTAGAGGCCTTTGACGAATGGCTCGACACCGCCTTCGCGGTCAATCAATTGCGCCCACTGGCTGAGATTGATATCTGCCAGCAAGGCCTTGTAGCCATCATTGTCAGCTTGACGCGCCAACAAGGCGGCCGTCAGGGCATCGCCCATGGAACCGATGCCGATCTGCAACGTGCCGCCATCGCGCACCAGGGTGCTGGCGTGCAAGCCGATGAAGTGATCCTGGAACCCGACGGGCATGTTCGGCGTCGAGAACAACGTGCTGTTGTCCTTCTCGTCGATCAGCAAGTCGAAAGCGTCGATGCCGACTTCCGCATCCCCCGGCATATAGGGCAAATCATTGTGCACCTGGCCGACCAGCAGGATCGTCTCCCCCGCCGCCCGCCGTTTGGCGATCATCGGAAACAGGTCGAGGGTGATGTCCGGGTTGCAGCTCAGACTCAGGCGATCGGGATGCTCGCCATGGCTGGCCACCAACTGCGCCACCAGGTTCAAACCGGCGGCATTGATGTCCCGCGCAGCATGACTGTAGTTGCTGCTGACGTAATCCTGCTGGGCTGAGGCGCTATGCAGAAGGCTGCCCGGTTGCATGAAAAATTGATGCACATGAATGTTGCTCGGCAGGCTGTCGTGCTGCAGTCCCGCGAGAAAATCCAGTTCCGGGTAGTCGCCAAACACCCGCTCGATGAAGGGTTCGAGAAAGCGCTTTTGCAAACCGTCGCCCAAGGCAGGACGACCCAGGCACAGGGCGGTGTAGATCGTCAGCTGCCGCTCGGGCAATTGCGCGACGCGCTGGAACAGCGCATTGACGAAATGGTTGGGTTTACCCAGACCGAGTGGCAGACCCATATGGATATGCGCCGGCAACCGAGTCAACACATCATCGACCGCTTGCTCGATAGAACACAGCTGCACCATCTGATCTTCCCTTACATTCCGTGAATTGGGGTTGGACCGAGCTTGCCGTGTCTTTGCTGCAATGAATAGCCTGCGAGGCTAAATCGCGGGCACAAAAAAGCCGCTCTTAAGCGGCTTTTTGTTGAGGAGGCAGGCTTATTTCAGGCCGGACATCTTCTCGATCGCGCCTTTCAGCTCAGGATCGGAGCAATCGGCACAGGTGCCTTTTGGCGGCATGGAATTGATACCGGTGATGGCTTTGGCCAACAGACCGTCAAGGCCGCCTTGTTCTTTGGCACGTTTGCCCCAGTCCGCCGCGTCGCCGATTTTCGGCGAGCCCAACAGGCCGGTGCCGTGGCAAGCGTTGCAATGTTTTGCAATCACTTCATCAGGGGTCTTGGCACCGCCGCCGCCAGCAGAGGCAGCCACTTCCATCCCTTTGCACTCTTGACCCGTCACACAGACCTGGCCGACTGGTTCAAGGCGCTTGGCAATATCGTCGTTCGTCGCAGCTTGAGCGCTGACAGCCCATAGGGCCAATACGGTTGCTGGTGCAGCCAGCATTTTCATAATTAGATTCACGCGTTCACCCTCAATGGTGGCTAGTCACGCCCACGGCCACGGTTCGCAGGCGGGCGCAAGTATAACGGTAAGCCCGCCGCACTGAAACAACCCCAAAGTCGAAGGGGTCTTGTGACGCGGCGGAAAAACACTTCGGGTGCCGCCGCCATACTGGCAGGACGCCTCTTCCCTTAGAAATTGGCTGGCGTGGCTGCGCTGATTAGTCGCGCCGGCGCATCGAACGGATTACGGAAACGGTGTGGCTTGGTACTTTCAAAGTAGTAGCTGTCGCCGGCTTCGAGCACAAAAGTTTCGAGCCCGACCACCAATTCCAGTCGCCCTTCTACCAAAATCCCGGTCTCCTCGCCCTCATGGGTGAGCATCTCGTCACCGGTGTCGGCGCCAGGCGGGTAGATTTCATTGAGGAATGCGATAGCCCGGCTCGGATGAGCCCGGCCGACCAGTTTCATGGTCACTGCGCCATCGGAAATATCGATCAGTTCGTTGGCCTTGTAGACGATCTGCGTCGGTTTTTCCTGCAGGATTTCTTCGGAAAAGAACTCGACCATGGACATGGGAATCCCGCCCAGGACTTTCCTCAGCGAACTGATCGAGGGACTGACGCTGTTCTTCTCGATCATCGAAATCGTGCTGTTGGTCACACCCGCGCGCTTGGCGAGCTCACGCTGGGAAAGTCCTTTGAGCTTACGGATGGATTGCAGTCGTTCACCGACGTCCAATGCTAGCGCCTCCAGGGATTCAGGTTGTTTGAATATTGAGCGTTATCATGGCGAGAGCGTTCAGTATTTACAACACTTGGACCTGAATCCTGTTCAGCGAGGCGACTTCCGGTTCGCGGCGTTTGGCCTTAACCCTCGGAATAGAGCATTGGCACCCGGCGCAGGTTGCAGAAGATCTGGTAAGGAATCGTCCCGGCAGCCGCCGCGACATCACTGGCGAGGATGTTTTTGCCCCACAACTCGACAGTCGAGCCCAGACCGGCCTGCGGTACATCGGTCAGATCGATGCAGAGCATGTCCATCGACACCCGGCCGATCAACTGACTGCGTTGCCCGGCGACCAACACCGGCGTGCCGGTCGGCGCCTGGCGCGGATAACCATCGGCGTAACCCATGGCCACCACACCGACGCGCATCGGCTTTGGCGTAATGAATTTGGCACCGTAACCAATCGGTTCACCGGCCGGCAGTTCCCGCACGCAGATCACTTTCGACTCCAGCGTCATCACCGGTTGCAGGCGCGATGCCACGGCGTTGGCTTCCTCGAATGGCGTCGCGCCGTAGAGCATGATGCCGGGACGAACCCAGTCGCTCGGAATCTGCGGCCAACCCAGGACCGCTGGCGAGTTGCGCAGACTGATCTCGGCCGACAAACCTTTACGCGCTGCTTCAAACACCGCGACTTGCTCGTCGCTGGCCTGATCGTGCAGCTCGTCGGCCCGGGCGAAGTGGCTCATCAGCACAATCTTCGCCACCTTGCCGCTGGCCAGCAACCGTTGATAGGCCGCCTGATAATCCTTTGGGTGCAGCCCCACACGGTGCATGCCCGAATCGAGCTTGAGCCAGACCGTGATCGGCTTGCTCAGCGTGGCTTTCTCGATGGCTTCGAGTTGCCACAACGAATGCACCACGCACCAGAAATCATGCTCGACGATCAGCGACAGTTCATCGGCTTCGAAAAAACCTTCGAGCAACAGTACCGGCGCACGGATACCCGCGGCACGCAGCTCCAATGCCTCTTCGATACACGCCACGGCGAACCCGTCTGCCTCGGCTTCCAGCGCCTGGGCGCAACGCACCGCGCCATGGCCGTAGGCATCGGCCTTGATCACCGCGAGGGCCTTGGCCCCGGTGATTTCACGGGCGATCTGATAGTTGTGACGCAGGGCTTGAAGGTCGATCAGGGCACGGGCTGGACGCATGGCGGCAGACTTCTAGGCGGTCATGGGAATAAAAAACCGGCGCTGGCTGGCGGCGTGAACCGCCACCAGCACCGGAAGAGGGATCTTTCTTGCAGGCTTATGGCAGAGCGGCGACAACCGACAGCTCAACCAGGATCTCGGGTTCACACAGCTTCGACTCGACAGTCGCGCGGGCCGGGGCGACGCCTTTTGGCAGCCACTTGTCCCACACCGCATTCATGCCTTCGAAGTGCGCATCAATGTCTTTCAAGTAAATCGTTACCGACAGCAAGTGGTTCTTGTCGGTCCCGGCCAGATCCAGCAAGCGCTCGATGTTGGCGAGGGTTTCACGGGTCTGCTGTTCAATCCCGGCGCTCATATCGTCGCCGACTTGCCCTGCCAGATATACGGTACCGTTATGGTTGACGATCTGGCTCATGCGCTCATTGGTGAGCTGGCGCTGGATTGACATGTTTTGCGGACTCCTGGGTTTTCTTACCGTAACGGGAAATATCGAGGCCTTCGGCGCTGATCTGCGGCGTTTTCTTCGCCATCAGGTCAGCCAGCAAGCGACCGGAGCCACAAGCCATGGTCCAGCCGAGTGTGCCGTGACCGGTGTTCAGGAACAGATTCTTGAACGGTGTGGCGCCAACGATTGGCGTGCCGTCCGGGGTAGTCGGGCGCAGACCGGTCCAGAAACTGGCCTGGGCCAGATCGCCGCCCTGAGGATAGAGGTCGTTGACGATCATCTCCAGGGTTTCGCGCCGACGCGGGTTCAGCGACAGGTCAAAACCGGCGATTTCAGCCATGCCGCCGACGCGGATGCGATTGTCGAAACGAGTGATCGCGACCTTGTAGGTCTCGTCGAGAATGGTCGATGTCGGGGCCATCGCCGGGTTGATGATCGGCACGGTCAGCGAGTAACCCTTGAGCGGATAAACTGGTGCCTTGATCCCCAGTGGCTTGAGCAACTGCGGCGAGTAGCTGCCGAGGGCCAGCACGTAACGGTCAGCAGTTTCCAGCTTGCCGTCGATCCACACGCCGTTGATGCGGTCACCGGCGAAATCGAGTTTCTGGATATCCTGGCCGAAACGGAATTCCACGCCCATTTTGACGGCCATTTCGGCCAGGCGAGTGGTGAACATCTGGCAGTCGCCCGTTTGATCGTTCGGCAGACGCAGGGCACCGGCGAGGATGTCGGTAACGTTGGCCAGTGCCGGCTCAACGCGGGCAATGCCGGCGCGGTCGAGCAGTTCGAACGGTACGCCGGACTCTTTCAGCACGGAGATGTCTTTCGCCGCGCCATCGAGCTGGGCCTGAGTACGGAACAGCTGGGTCGTCCCCAGGCTGCGGCCTTCATAGGCAATGCCGGTTTCAGCGCGCAATTCGTCGAGGCAGTCACGGCTGTACTCGGACAGACGGACCATGCGCTCCTTGTTCACCGCATAACGGTTGGCGGTGCAGTTGCGCAGCATCTGCGCCATCCACAGGTATTGATCGATGTCGGCAGTCGCCTTGATCGCCAGCGGTGCATGGCGCTGCAGCAGCCACTTGATGGCCTTGAGCGGCACGCCCGGCGCGGCCCACGGCGAGGCATAACCCGGCGAGACCTGCCCGGCGTTGGCGAAACTGGTCTCCATGGCAGCGGCTGGCTGACGGTCCACCACCACCACTTCGAACCCGGCACGGGCCAGATAATAAGCACTGGTGGTACCGATGACGCCGCTACCCAAGACCATAACGCGCATTTTCATATCCCTCATCGCGGCTTGCCGCTGACGTTCGTAGTTGTAGAGCATTGATGTGCGCAGTGTAAAAAAGATTAGGCAGTGCATTTCACTATATAACTGCCTATATTTGGCGAGAATTCTCGGCAAAAACCCTTTTCACGGAGGCGCATCCCCTATGCGTACCAACACTCAAACCAAACGTGAGCTGGACAAGATCGACCGCAACATCCTGCGGATCCTGCAAGCGGACGGCCGCATCTCCTTCACCGAGCTTGGGGAAAAGGTCGGGCTCTCGACCACACCGTGTACCGAGCGGGTGCGGCGCCTGGAACGTGAAGGGATCATCATGGGCTACAACGCCCGGCTAAATCCGCAGCACCTCAAGGGCAGTCTCCTGGTGTTCGTCGAGATCAGTCTGGATTACAAATCAGGCGATACTTTCGAGGAGTTCCGCCGCGCGGTGCTCAAACTGCCCCATGTGCTGGAATGTCACTTGGTGTCAGGGGATTTCGACTATCTGGTGAAGGCGCGGATTTCCGAGATGGCCTCGTACCGCAAGCTGCTGGGCGACATTCTGCTCAAGCTGCCGCATGTGCGCGAATCCAAGAGCTATATCGTGATGGAAGAGGTGAAAGAGAGTTTGTGCTTGCCGATTCCGGATTGAAGATTTGTGCGGCCTGTTCTGGCCCCATCGCTAGCAGGCTGGCTCCCACAGTTGATCTTCAGCGGACACACATTCTGTGCATGACACAGATCCAGTGTGGGAGCTAGCCTGCTAACGATTACAGGCGACTCGGTCTTTCGTCAGACGAGGACCTGTCGGGTAGACGCCATATACTCATGAATCTGCTTCTCCACCCGCGGATGAATCAGCTCCACCGGCCCCCGCCCATTGGGGCACGGCAAGGTCTTTGTGGTGCCGAACAGCCGGCAAATCAGCGGCCGTTCGTCATACACCGTGCAGCCGTCGGGCCCCAGGTGCACGCAATTGAGTTCATCCATCGCCGCATCCTGCTCGGCCCGGGTCTTGCGCGGCAGGCGCGACATTTCTTCCGGTGAAGTGGTCACCGGGCCACAGCAGTCATGACAGCCGGGCACGCACTCGAACGAGGGAATCTGCTGACGCAGCGTGCGGATTTTCTGACTGTTGCAACTCATCGAAGCGCTAACCAATGGCGGGATAGACCGGGATTCTGACGCAAAAGCCCCGATCCAGACAGCAGCAACTGACCAATGTTGCCCGTGCCGGAAGGTCCGGCTTATGCTCCGTCAAATTTTCTCGACACAAGAATCAGGAAGACGCACATGAATGCCCGTGCCCAGCAACCTGCTCCAAGCCACCGGCACGCTGCCTCTTATTACGCCGCCAGCAGCCTGCCGCAACCCGATCATCCGGTGTTGCAAGGAGAGCAGGTGGCCGATGTGTGCGTGGTCGGCGGCGGATTTTCGGGGCTGAACACGGCGCTGGAACTGGCCGAACGCGGCTTCAGCGTGGTGCTGCTGGAAGCGCACAAGATTGGCTGGGGCGCCAGCGGACGCAATGGCGGGCAGTTGATTCGCGGCGTCGGTCACGGGCTCGATCAGTTCACTAACGTCATCGGTGCCGACGGTGTGCGTCAGATGAAACTCATGGGCCTGGAAGCAGTGGAAATCGTCCGACAACGGGTCGAGAGTTTTCAAATCCCCTGCGACCTGACCTGGGGCTATTGCGATCTGGCGAACAAGCCTCGCGATCTTGAAGGTTTTGCCGAAGACGCCGAAGAACTGCGCAGCCTCGGTTACCGCTACGAGACCCGTCTGTTGCAAGCCAATGAAATGCACTCGGTGGTGGGGTCCGACCGCTACGTCGGCGGCTTGATCGACATGGGCTCCGGCCATCTGCACCCGCTGAACCTGGCGCTGGGTGAAGCGGCAGCCGCGCAGCAGTTGGGGGTGAAACTGTTCGAACAATCGGCCGTGACCCGCATCGATTACGGCCCCGAGGTCAAGGTCCATACCGCCCAAGGCTCGGTCCGCGCGAAAACATTGGTGCTCGGCTGCAATGCCTACCTCAATGAACTCAATCCCGAACTCAGCGGCAAGGTGCTGCCCGCCGGTAGCTACATCATCGCCACCGAGCCATTGAGTGAGGAACTGGCGCACTCGCTGCTGCCACAGAACATGGCGGTCTGCGATCAGCGAGTGGCGCTGGATTACTACCGGCTTTCGGCGGATCGGCGCTTGCTGTTCGGTGGCGCTTGTCATTATTCGGGTCGCGATCCGAAGGACATCGGTGCCTACATGCGCCCGAAGATGCTGGAAGTTTTCCCGCAACTGGCCGAGGTGAAGATCGACTATCAATGGGGCGGGATGATCGGCATTGGTGCGAATCGATTGCCGCAGATCGGTCGGCTCAAGGATCAGCCAAATGTGTATTACGCCCAGGCGTATTCGGGCCATGGGCTAAATGCCACGCACTTGGCGGGCAAGTTGTTGGCTGAGGCGATCAGTGGGCAGCAGAACGGCGGGTTTGATTTGTTCGCCCGGGTTCCCCATGTCACCTTCCCCGGGGGCAAGCATTTGCGTTCGCCGCTGTTAGCGTTGGGGATGTTGTGGCATCGGCTTAAAGAGTTGGTCTGAGAGATTTGCTGCGCCCATGCGGACGCCTTCGCGGGCAAGCTGAACTGGCCTAATAATTCCGGACACTTCTTAAGGGCGATATGATTTCGCCAATTTGGAGGTTCCATGAAAGAAAGAAGAGTCTTTTCCCGCGAGTTCAAACACCGTGCGGCCAACATGGTGATTGATGACAATTGTTCGGTACAGGAAGTCTGCGCGTCGCTGGACATTAGTGCCACAGCCTTACGACGTTGGGTGGATCAGGTTCGCAAGGAACACAAGGGGCAACCGGTTCAAGGCACCAAGGCCATTACCGAAGATCAGCGCCAGATTCAGGATTTGAAAGCCAAAATCAAACGCATGGAAATGGAGGCCGAGATCTTAAAAAAGGCTACCGCTCTCTTGATGTCGGACCCCGATCGTTTTCGATGATCGCGGAGCTAAGAGAGTCATACCCGACCGCCATCTTGTGTCGCGTTTTCGACGTTAAGCGCAGTAGTTTTTATGAATGGGTTCAGCGGTGCACCAAGCCAAGGATCAGACGCGAAGAACTAAGAGGCAAAGTCGTCGAGTTACACAGCGAAAGCCGGGAAGCCATGGGGTCCAGAGCGATCAGCAAGCATCTTCAGGCCCAAAACATAGCTGTAGGCAGAAGCCTGGCTAAAGCACTGATGAGGGAGGCCAACATTGTCAGTAAACAGCGCCAGCCTCACCCATTCAGATCCAAAGGAGTTGAAGCATTTGTCGCGCCCAATCTGCTTAAGCGCAATTTCAAGCCAGCCGCGGTCAACCAAGTCTGGTGTGGCGACGTTACCAGTTTGATGGTGGGTAAGCGCTGGGTTCACCTGGCCATCGTGATCGACTTGTTTGCGCGCCGTGTCATTGGTTGGGCATTTTCCCTGGTTAATGACGCCAACTTGGTTAGCAAAGCGCTACGGATGGCGACAGAGCTTCGAGTGTGCATACCTGGACTGATGTTCCATTCGGATCAAGGCTGTCAGTACACCAGCCGCAAGTTTCAAGAGGAGCTGACGCGTCATGGCATCTTGCAAAGCATGAGTCATCGCGGGCAGTGCTGGGACAACGCTCCAACAGAACGCTTTTTCGGCACTCTGAAGTCAGAATGGGTGCCGCGTGGCGGCTATGGCACGAGCGAAGAAGCACAAACCGACATGGTCCGTTTTTTCATGTACTACAACCGCACCAGGCTCCACAGCTACAACAAATACTTGTCGCCAATAGCCATGGAGCAAAAAGCGGCATAAACACCGTAACCGGTGTCCGGATTTACTTGACCAGTTCAAGCCCGCTCCCACAGGATTCAGATCGCTCACAAATCTCCTGTGGGAGCGGGCTTGCCCGCGAAGAGGCCCTTAAGAGCGCCACAAAACTCAGATCCGCCAGAAAGGCTTCAAGCCCTCCTCCCGCGCCTGCTCGCGACTCAAGCCGATATCCCTGAGTTGCTCC
The DNA here is from genome assembly GCF_019823085.1 of Pseudomonas sp. DR48. Lineage (NCBI taxonomy): Bacteria > Pseudomonadati > Pseudomonadota > Gammaproteobacteria > Pseudomonadales > Pseudomonadaceae > Pseudomonas > Pseudomonas sp. DR48. The sequence continues at coordinate 1,742,144 of NZ_CP081946.1, forward strand.
GACGTCAGCTCAAGCAACGTCTTGCGCGTGTGCAGGCGATGCCAGAACAGACCCCAGCGACTCAGGCCGGACGGTGCGTTGCGCATCACCGCCTCGCGCGCGCCGTTGTGTTGCCCTGCCGCCAGTTCCTGACTGTGTAACGTCAGCCGCACATCGCTCAAGCCGTTCATTTTGATTGCTCCTGTTTACTTGGGTAGCCAGAGCTTTCATGATGCGCGGACGACGAAAAGCATTACAGATTCAACACAACTGTATTAACTCCATACAGATTAGGTGCTTCTACCACTGAATCCTGTATTTTTGCCCAATCTGTACTGGTTAACCGAATCACCTAAACCGAGACTGCACCATGACCCTTTACGTAAATCTCGCCGAATTGCTCGGCACACGTATCGAACAGGGCTTCTATCGCCCCGGTGACCGGCTGCCCTCGGTGCGGGCATTGAGTGTTGAACATGGCGTCAGCCTGAGCACGGTCCAGCAGGCCTATCGCATGCTGGAAGACAGCGGGCTGGCGACGCCCAAACCCAAGTCCGGCTATTTCGTGCCGGTAGGTCGCGAATTGCCCGAGTTGCCGGCGATTGGCCGCCCGGCCCAGCGCCCGGTGGATATTTCGCAATGGGATCAGGTGCTGGAGCTGATCCGCGCCGTGCCGCGCAAGGATGTTGTGCAATTGGGCCGGGGCATGCCGGACATCACCACGCCAACCATGAAACCGTTGCTGCGCAACCTTGCGCGAATCAGTCGCCGCCAGGACATGCCCGGCCTGTATTACGACAACATCTACGGCACCCTCGAACTGCGCGAGCAGATCGCCCGCCTGCTGCTCGATTCCGGTTGCCAATTGACTGCCAGCGATCTGGTGATTACCACGGGTTGCCACGAAGCGCTGTCCACCAGCATTCGCTCCATTTGCGAGCCCGGCGACATCGTGGCGGTGGACTCGCCGAGCTTTCACGGCGCCATGCAGACCCTCAAGGGCCTGGGCATGAAGGCGCTGGAAATCCCGACCGACCCGATCACCGGGATCAGCCTCGATGCGCTCGAACTGGCCCTGGAACAATGGCCGATCAAGGCCATACAGTTGACCCCAAACTGCAACAACCCACTGGGCTACATCATGCCGGAGTCGCGAAAACGTGCATTGTTGACGCTCGCACAGCGTTTCGACGTGGCGATCATCGAAGACGATGTGTATGGCGAACTCTCCTACAGCTACCCACGCCCGCGTACGATCAAATCCTTCGACGAAGACGGCCGCGTCCTGCTCTGCAGCTCTTTTTCCAAGACGCTGGCGCCGGGCTTGCGCATTGGCTGGGTTGCACCCGGCCGATACCTGGAACGGGTGCTGCACATGAAATACATCAGCACCGGTTCGACCGCGCCGCAGCCGCAGATCGCTATCGCCGAATTTCTCAAGGCCGGGCATTTCGAACCGCATTTGCGGCGGATGCGCACGCAATACCAGCGCAATCGCGACCTGATGATTGACTGGGTCACCCGCTACTTCCCCGCCGGCACCCGCGCCAGCCGTCCGCAAGGCAGCTTCATGCTGTGGGTTGAACTGCCGGAAAGCTTCGACACCCTGAAACTGAATCGTGCCCTGCACGATCAAGGCGTACAGATTGCAGTCGGCAGTATCTTTTCCGCCTCAGGCAAGTACCGCAATTGCCTGCGCATGAACTACGCTGCCAAGCCCACACCGCAGATCGAAGACGCGGTGCGCAAGGTCGGCGCGGCCGCCATCAAGCTACTGGCGCAAAACGACTGAACGCCAGACTGACCTTTCTCGCAAAACCAGCGTCCATATGCCGATAACTGCCGCCACTCGGAACGATCTCACGTGAGATTCAGACAGCCACTGCCCGCTCTTCTGCTACTCACCTCGTTTCTTGGTGGCTGCGCGACCCTCGACGTTCCTCGCGAACCGAGCCAGGCGTTGCCCGCCAGCGACTCGGCATTCGGCCGCTCGATCCAGGCCCAGGCCGCACCTCATCAAGGGCAGTCCGGCTTTCGCCTGTTGTCCAACAGCACCGAAGCCTTCACCGCCCGCGCCGAGTTGATCCGCAACGCTCAAAGCAGCCTCGATTTGCAGTACTACATCGTTCATGACGGCATCAGCACGCGGATGCTGATTGAGGAGTTGCTGAAGGCTGCCGACCGTGGCGTACGAGTGCGGATCCTGCTCGATGACACCACCAGCGATGGCCTCGACCGGATCATCGCGACACTGGCGGCGCATCCGAACATCCAGATTCGTCTGTTCAACCCGCTGAACCTTGGTCGCAGCACTGGCGTGACGCGCACCGCCGGACGGGTGCTCAACCTCTCGCAGCAGCACCGACGCATGCACAACAAGCTGTGGCTGGCGGACAACAGCGTGGCCATTGTGGGCGGACGCAATCTGGGGGATGAGTATTTCGATGCCGAACCCAATCTGAATTTCACCGACATCGACATGCTCAGCGTCGGGCCGGTCGCTGAACAGCTCGGGCACAGTTTCGACCAATACTGGAACAGTGCGCTGAGCAAGCCGATCGACGAGTTTCTCTCAAGCAGACCCACCGCAAAGGATCTGGCAAACACCCGCACGCAGCTGGAAGAGTCACTGCAAGAAACCCGCAAACAGAATCACGCGCTCTATCAGCAACTCATGAGGTTCACCACCCATCCGCGCCTGGACATTTGGCGTCGGGAGCTGATCTGGGCGTGGAACCAGGCGCTATGGGACGCGCCGAGCAAGGTATTGGCCAAGGGCGAACCTGATCCGCATTTGCTGCTGACCACGCAGTTGGCGCCCGAGCTTAAAGGTGTCAGTAAAGAGCTGATCATGATCTCGGCGTACTTCGTCCCCGGACAGCCGGGGCTGGTGTACCTGACAGGCCGCGCAGATGCCGGGGTGTCGGTGAAGCTGTTGACCAACTCGCTGGAAGCCACTGACGTGCCGGCTGTGCACGGCGGTTATGCACCGTATCGCAAGGCGTTGCTGGAACACGGCGTGCAGTTGTTCGAACTGCGGCGCCAGCCTGGGGCGGGCGGAGGCAGCGGTCCGCATGTGTTTCACAGCAAGGCCTACCGTGGCTCCGATTCCAGCCTGCACAGCAAGGCGATGATCTTCGACCAGCAGAAGTCCTTTGTCGGTTCGTTCAATTTCGACCCGCGCTCGGTGCTGTGGAACACCGAGGTCGGCGTGTTGGTGGACAGCCCCGAGCTGGCAGCGCGTGTTCGCGAACTGGCGATGCAAGGCATGGCGCCACCCCTGAGTTATCAGGCGAAACTGGAAAACGGCAAGGTGGTCTGGGTCACCGAAGACAACGGCAAGCTGCACACCCTGACCACCGAGCCGGGCAGCTGGTGGCGGCGGTTCGAATCTTGGATGAGCACGACCGTAGGCCTGGAGCGGATGCTCTGACAGGGCGATTGGCTGACTGAAGGTTCAGCGTCAAGCCGGTTCAGTCACCGCGCCAAACGCGCCTTGTCGCGACAATAGAACCACCAGGCCCAACGCACCCGCCGCCATCAGCAACGGCAAGGCATGCCCGCTGATCCACTGGCTACCCGCCCCCGCCGCCAACGGTCCGACCAGACAACCAATCCCCCATAGCTGCGCGATATGGGCATTGGCGCGGACCAGCGCATCGTCACGATAGCGCTCGCCGATCAGGATCAGTGACAAGGTGAACAGCCCGCCAGCACTGGCACCGAACAACACCCACAGCGGCCAGATCAGCAACGTATCGATGAGCAGCGGAATCGCCAGGCTCGACACCAGCAACACCACGGCGCACCCGGTGAACAGCGTGCGACGGGACAAGCGATCCGCCAGCGCGCCAATCGGCAATTGCAGCAAGGCATCGCCAACCACCACGGTGCTGACCATCGCCAGTGCGATGTCCGTGCTGAAGCCCTGACGCAGGCAATAGACCGGCAACAAGGTCAGGATCATCGCTTCAAACGCCGCGAACAACGACACCGCCCAGGCAATCGCCGGCAAGCCACGGCAGAAGCCCAGCAAGTCGCTGAAGGTCACGCTGCAGGCTTCGCTGGTGGGCGCGCCGCTACGACCCAGCAACAGAAGCGGCGCGGCCGTGAGCAAGCCGACGCCGACCCAGAATCCGTAATCGTGGTCCGTGCCCAACACGCCAAGCAGCAATGGCCCGGCCAACTGGCTCAACGCATAACTGCTGCCGTACAACGCCACCAGCCGCCCGCGCCATTGCTCGACCACCAGTTGATTGATCCAGCTTTCACCGAGGATAAAGACGAGTGTCAGGATCACCCCGATCATCAACCGCAACAGCAACCAGATCGGATAGCTCGGTAACAGCGCCAGCAAACCGATGGACAACGCCCCGCCCCACAGGCACATACGCATCAGATTGGCCGTACCCAGACGCGCCGCCAGATGGCTGGAAATCTTCGCGCCCAGCAACACGCCAATGGCCGGCATCGCCGCCATCACACCAATGGCAAATGAACCGTAGCCCCAGCTTTCCAGGCGAAACGACACCAGCGGCATGCTGACACCCAAGGCCAGGCCGACACTCAAGACAGACGCCAACACGGCGAAATAAGTCGCCCAACGCATGTTCCACGCTCCTGTGGATATTATTTTTCACAGCCCCCACAAAACAAATGTGGGAGCGGGCTTGCTCGCGAAGAGGCCATCACATCCAACATCATCGTTGGCTGTTACGGCGCCTTCGCGGGCAAGCCCGCTCCCACAGGGGATCTACGTCGTTAAGAAAACCGACTTACAACTTGATCCAGGTCGCCTTCAGCTCGGTGTACTTGTCGAACGCATGCAGCGACTTGTCACGGCCGTTGCCCGACTGTTTGAAGCCACCGAACGGGGCAGTCATGTCGCCACCGTCGTACTGGTTGACCCAAACGCTACCGGCACGCAGTGCGCGGGCGGTCAGGTGGGCCTTGGAGATGTCCTTGGTCCACACGGCTGCGGCCAGGCCATACGGCGTGTCGTTGGCAATCGCGATGGCTTCTTCGGCCGTGTCGAATGCGATCACCGACAGTACCGGACCAAAAATCTCTTCCTGGGCGATTTTCATCGCGTTGCTCACACCGTCGAAAATCGTCGGTTCAACGTAAGTGCCACCGGTTTCCTGAAGCGTGCGCTTGCCGCCCGCCACCAGTTTGGCACCGTCGGCATGGCCGGACTCAATGTAGGACAGCACGGTGTTCATCTGCTGGGTATCGACCAGAGCGCCGACGTTGGTCGCCGGGTCCAGTGGGTTGCCCGGCTTCCAGGTTTTCAGCGCTTCGATCACCAGCGGCAGGAAAGTGTCCTTGATCGAACGCTCGACCAGCAGACGCGAACCGGCGGTGCAGACTTCGCCCTGGTTGAAGGCAATGGCGCCTGCGGCCGCTTCGGCTGCGGCTTGCAGGTCCGGGGCATCGGCGAACACGATGTTCGGGCTCTTGCCGCCGGCTTCAAGCCAGACGCGCTTCATGTTCGATTCGCCGGAGTAGATCAGCAGTTGCTTGGCGATCTTGGTCGAACCGGTGAACACCAGGGTGTCGACATCGTTGTGCAGGGCCAGGGCCTTGCCGACGGTGTGACCGTATCCCGGCAGCACGTTCAGCACGCCTTTCGGGATGCCGGCTTCAACGGCCAGGGCCGCGATGCGAATAGCCGTCAGCGGCGATTTTTCGGATGGCTTGAGGATTACCGAGTTACCGGTGGACAGCGCCGGGCCGAGTTTCCAGCAGGCCATCATCAGCGGGAAGTTCCACGGCACGATGGCGCCAACCACGCCGACCGGTTCGCGAGTCACCAGACCCAGCTGATCGTGCGGGGTGGCGGCGACTTCGTCGTAGATCTTGTCGATGGCTTCGCCGCTCCAGCTCAGGGCTTGCGCTGCGCCGGGAACGTCGATGTACAGGGAGTCGCTGATCGGCTTGCCCATGTCCAGGGTTTCAAGCAGCGCCAACTCTTCGGCGTGCTGCTTGAGCAGGCCGGCGAAACGGATCATGGTGGCTTTGCGTTTGGTCGGCGCCAGGCGCGACCAGACGCCGGAATTGAAGGTGGCGCGGGCGTTTTCAACAGCGCGCTGGGCGTCGGCGGCGTCACAGCTGGCAATCTTGCCCAGCAGACGGCCATCGACCGGGCTGATGCACTCGAAGGTCTCGCTGGAGACGGCATCGGTGTATTCGCCATTGATGTAGGCACGGCCTTCGATCTTCAGATCGCGAGCCCGTTGTTCCCAATCGGCACGAGTCAGGGTGGTCATTCGAGTGTCCTCCTCTTGTTGAATACGAGCGCCCCGCGCTCTTCGCGGGCGTCCTCAGGAATTCTGCCCGGCCAGCCTGCATTTTCGGCCCAAGGCAACCGCCACCCTAAACCAGCCACCCCTCATGTTTCAATATATTTGACATAAGGCCGGCAAACGGCCTTGCGATGTTCATTTTAATAAACATAGACTTTGCGCTTTCCAGCCATAGCGCCGCAACCACGGGGGATTAGAACAATGAATATCCAGGATGTCGTCGACTTCAACCAAGCCAAAACCGAGCCCGAACGCTATAAACCGGACCAGGCGAAAATCCTCAAAGGCGACCCGGAACAAGTGGTCTACAACCACTACAACAGCCCTTGCGGCCAGTTGAACGCGGGTGTTTGGGAAGGTGCGGTTGGCCAGTGGCTGGTGAATTTTACCGAGCACGAATACTGCGAGATCGTTCAGGGCGTCTCAGTGCTGCGCGACAATGATGGCAACAGCAAAACCGTGCGCGCGGGTGATCGCTTCGTGATTCCAGCCGGGTTCCGGGGCACCTGGGAAGTGCTGGAAACGTGCCGCAAGATCTATGTGGCGTTTGAACAGAAGGCCTGAAGATTTGCGTTGCCCTGGCCGACCTCATCGCGAGCAAGCTCGCTCCCACAGGGGATCGGTGTCGATCATAAAACCTGTGGGAGCGAGCTTGCTCGCGATGAGGCCCTGACCAGCACGACAAAATTCAGGCAACAAAAAAGGCCCGTATCTCGCGATACGGGCCTTTTTCGTAAGAGGGAAAAATCAATTACTTGATTTTGCCTTCTTTGTAGATCACGTGCTTACGAACAACCGGATCAAATTTCTTGATCTCGATTTTGTCCGGAGTAGTGCGCTTGTTCTTGTCGGTAGTGTAGAAGTGACCAGTACCGGCGCTCGAAATCAAACGAATCAATTCACGCATGATTAGCTCCCTTAGATCTTGCCAGCGGCGCGGATTTCGGCCAGCACGACAGTGATGCCGCGCTTGTCGATGATACGCATGCCTTTGGCAGATACGCGCAGACGCACGAAACGTTTCTCTTCTTCAACCCAGAAGCGGTGATGCTGCAGGTTCGGCAGGAAACGACGACGGGTTTTGTTGTTTGCGTGGGAAATGTTATTCCCAGTCACCGGACCCTTACCGGTAACTTGACATACTCTCGACATGCCTCAGCCCTCTAAAACCACATGCCCAACCCGGCATGGGTTGGCCGCTTAATCTCTCAGTCATTTGGCGCCAGGCGCCGCGTTTCTTTAGAGGTCTTACCGGCTACACCTACAAGTGAAGGAACCGGGCCCCTAGAAAAGAGCGCTGCTTTATACCAGAAAGACTAGAGAGCAACAACTTTCCGTGCGCACAGACTTTATAAAAACCCGACTTTTCTGGCTCCAAGCGCCTTGAATAAAGGCTATCGTCGATAAAGACCGCTCGTCGCAGAGAATCGGCCAACAGGCCAATCCAGGGTTTTCGTCGGTCAGTACGCACCGAAAACAATCGCACATACTCCCCTTAAAATGAAAAAGGGGATAGTCATTTGCAAAAGAGCCCTCTAGGGTAAGCCTTTTCCAGACTGCACTTGCAGATGGGCCTTCGATCTGTAAAGGAATCCGACCATGCGCCTCGCTGCCCTACCGCTGCTGCTTGCCCCGCTTCTATTGAGCCCACTGGCCCATGCCGCCGCCCTGACCGTCTGCACCGAGGCCAGCCCTGAAGGGTTTGACGTGGTGCAATACAACTCGCTGACCACCACCAATGCCTCGGCCGACGTACTGATGAATCGCCTGGTGGACTTCGATACCGCCAGCGGCAAAGTGGTCCCCAGCCTCGCAGACAGCTGGGAAGTCTCGCCCGATGGGCTGACCTACGTATTCAAACTGCACCCGCAGGTGAAATTCCACCGCACTGAATATTTCAGTCCGACGCGTGAGCTGACCGCCGAAGACGTGAAGTTCAGTTTCGACCGCATGCTCGACCCGGCGCATCCTTGGCACGAAGTGGCTCAAAGCGGCTTCCCGCACGCCCAGTCGATGCAGTTGCCGGCGTTGATCAAGAAGATCGATGCACTGGACCCGCTGACCATACGCTTCACCCTCGACCATCCGGACTCGACCTTCCTCGCGACCCTGAGCATGGGCTTCGCTTCGATCTATTCAGCTGAATACGCTGACAAGCTGCTCAAGGCCGGCACCCCGGAGAAATTTAACAGCCAGCCGATCGGCAGCGGTCCGTTCGTATTCACGCGCTTCCAGAAAGACGCTTCGATTCGCTACAAGGCCAACCCGGACTACTTCCGCGGCAAGCCTTCGGTGGACCCGCTGATCTTCGCCATTACCCCGGATGCCAACGTGCGGCTGCAGAAACTGCGCCGCAATGAATGCCAGATCGCCTTGTCACCCAAGCCTCTGGACGTACATGCCGCGCTGAAAGAGCCGACGTTGAAAGTCGAAAAGACTGACGCCTTCATGACCGCGTTCGTCGGCATCAACAGCCAACATCCGCCGCTGGATAAACCTGAAGTGCGCCAGGCCATCAACCTCGCGTTCGACAAGGCCAACTACGTCAAAGCCGTTTTCGAAGACACCGCCGAGCCCGCCAATGGCCCGTACCCGCCCAACACTTGGAGCTACGCCAAAGGCTTGCCGGGCTATCCCCATGATGTCAAGAAAGCCAAGGCATTGATGGCCAAGGCCGGACTCAAGGACGGCTTCCAGACCACCATCTGGACCCGCCCTTCCGGCAGCCTGCTGAATCCGAACCCGAGCCTGGGCGCCCAATTGCTGCAGTCCGACCTCGCGGAAATCGGCATTCAGGCTGAGATCCGCGTGATCGAATGGGGCGAGCTGATTCGCCGCGCCAAGGCGGGTGAGCACGACCTGCTGTTCATGGGCTGGGCCGGCGATAACGGAGACCCTGACAACTTCCTCACACCGCAGTTTTCCTGCGCCGCGGTCAAGTCCGGCACCAACTTCGCGCGCTACTGCAGCCCGGACCTGGACAAGCTGATCAGCGCTGGCAAGACCACCGGCGAACAAGGTGTGCGCACCAAGCTCTACGAACAGGCCCAGGCGCAGATCCAGCAGCAGGCACTGTGGCTGCCGTTGGCTCACCCGACGGCCTTCGCGCTGACGCGCAAGGATGTCGAGGGTTACTCGGTGAGCCCGTTTGGCCGTCAGGATTACTCCAAGGTCAACCTCAAGTAAAAGGGTTGCCACAAAACCTGTGGGAGCGGGCTTGCTCGCGAAGAGGGTGAGTCAGTCGACAACACTGTTGCCTGACACACCGCTTTCGCGAGCAAGCCCGCTCCCACATTAGTTTCGTGCTGGCCCTGCCTCCCCTTACATCCACCCGTACTCAGCCATCGACAGCGGCTCCCCGTCCCCGATGATGAAATGGTCAAGCACCCGCACATCAATCAGCTCCAATGCCTCTTGCAGGCGCTTGGTCAGCGTTCGGTCGGCTTGACTGGGGTTGGTATTACCTGACGGATGGTTGTGACAAAGGATCAACGCCGCGGCGTTGTGGGCCAGCGTGCGTTTGACCACTTGCCTCGGATAAACACTGGTGTTGTCGATGGAGCCGCGAAACAGCACCTCAAAGGCCAGGACTTGATGCCTGGAATCCAGAAAAAGACAGCCGAACACCTCATGGGGCTCGTGGCGCAGCATTGATTTCAGGTAATCGCGAACGGCCTGTGGATTTTCCAGCGCCGACTTCTGACGTGCGCGCTCGGCCAAATGCCGCCGACCCATTTCCTGGGCCGCTTGCAGCTGCGCAAATTTCGCAGGCCCGAGCCCCAACTGACTGCTGAACGCTGCTTGATCGGCCTCGAGTAATGAACGCAGGCTGCCAAACTGATTCAACAGGTGTCGCGCCAGATCCACCGCGCTTTTGCCCGATACGCCGGTTCGTAAAAAAATCGCCAACAGCTCGGCGTCCGATAGGCTCCCCGAGCCCAACTCGAGCAATCTCTCCCGCGGCCGCTCGGCCGCCGGCCAATCACGAATACTCATAGCACCTCCCTGGAATGTGGGCGCCGCTGTTCCATAGCGGTCGCTGTGATATCGTAGCCCATCTTTTTTGCGGGCGATTTCATCCCTGGGGAGGGGGTATCGCCATGCAGCAACCATCGAAATGAAAGGCAGACCTATGCAGCGGCTGTATCGGAAACGCATCGTTCTGGGCGTCGGCGGCGGCATCGCTGCCTACAAGAGCGCCGACCTGGTTCGCCGCCTGATCGACCAGGGCGCCGAAGTGCGCGTGGTCATGACCCGTGGCGGCAGCGAGTTCATCACTCCGTTGACCATGCAGGCGCTGTCCGGCCACCCGGTCCACCTCGACCTGCTGGACCCGGCAGCTGAAGCCGCGATGGGCCACATCGAGCTGGCCAAATGGGCCGACATGGTGCTGATCGCCCCTGCCACCGCGGACCTGATCGCCCGCCTTGCCCAAGGCATCGCCGACGACCTGCTGACCACGCTGGTGCTGGCCACCGACGCTGTGGTCGCCATTGCCCCGGCGATGAACCAGGCCATGTGGCGCGACCCGGCGACCCAGGCCAACCTGAAAACCCTCGAGAGCCGCGACATCAAAGCCTTCGGCCCAGCCTCCGGCAGCCAGGCCTGTGGCGACGTGGGTCTTGGCCGCATGCTCGAAGCCGTCGAACTTGCCCAATGCGCGGCGGACTGCTTCAAGCGTCAGGCATTGACCGGCAAACACGTGCTGATCACCGCCGGCCCGACCCAGGAAAACATTGACCCGGTGCGCTACATCACCAACCACAGCTCCGGAAAAATGGGTTTTGCCCTGGCCGAAGCCGCGGTGGAAGCCGGCGCCCGTGTGACGTTGATCACCGGTCCCGTGCACCTGCCGACCCCGGACCGCGTCACTCGCATCGACGTGGTCAGTGCTCGCGACATGCTCGCCGCCTGTGAAGCCGCGATCCCTTGCGACCTGTTCATCGCCTCGGCAGCGGTTGCGGACTACCGCCCGGAAGTCGTCGCCCCACAAAAACTCAAGAAAGACCCTACGAACGGCGACGGCTTGTTGCTACAGATGGTGCGTAACCCGGACATCCTGGCCACCATCGCCACGCGCCCCGACCGTCCGTTCAGTGTCGGTTTCGCCGCCGAAACCGAACACCTGCTCGACTACGCTGCCCGCAAGTTGAAAGACAAGAACCTCGATTTGATCGTCGCCAACGACGTCGCCAACCCGAGCATTGGCTTCAACAGCGAAGAAAACGCCTGCAGCGTGATCGACCGTGAGCTTCACGCCACACTCTTCGCCCAGACCAGCAAGAGCAAGATTGCTCGCCAGCTGATCACCTTTATCGCCGAACGTCTGAACCAGGTTTAATTTACATGCACGCTTTGCAAGCCAAGATCCTCGACCCTCGCATCGGTACCGAATTCCCGTTGCCGCAGTACGCCACTCCAGGCTCCGCCGGCCTGGACCTGCGCGCCATGCTGGAAAAAGACACCGTGATCAAGCCGGGCGAAACCGTGCTGATCCCGACCGGCCTGTCCGTTTACATTGGCGACCCCGGTTTGGCGGCGCTGATCCTGCCGCGCTCCGGCCTGGGCCATAAACACGGCATCGTGCTGGGCAATCTGGTCGGCTTGATCGACTCCGACTACCAGGGCCCGCTGATGGTGTCGTGCTGGAACCGTGGCCAGACCGATTTCAACATGGTGGTGGGCGAGCGTTTGGCCCAACTGGTGCTGGTGCCGGTGGTTCAAGCACACTTCGAGATGGTCGAAGAGTTCGTCGAAACCGAACGTGGTGCGGGCGGTTTCGGGCATTCGGGTAGCCACTGATTCCAGGTGTTCAGGCTGGGCGCGCTGCCCGGCCTGAACCTTGTCTTCGGTCTGCCAAGGCAACATTCGCACAAAGTTCATCTGGAAGGTTTAGTGCCCAAAATCAAGGCATTGACCGGTCATTACCTCGTAAACGCAGGTGGCATGGCCTTTACACACCACGAACTCTCAGTGGAAAACGCCGTCATACCCTTCAGTTTGAGCCGGCCGACGCATTTTTCGCAGGCCTGTCCAGTCACTTTCGAGATGGAGCATTCCTACAGATGAGTAACCCAGCCCAAGTCCCACCCAAGTTTCCGGACAGCATCTTCCGCGCCTACGATATTCGTGGCACCGTCCCGGAATTCTTGAACGCTGAAACCGCTTATTGGCTCGGTCGCGCCATCGGTGCCCAGAGTCTGGCCCAGGACGAACCGAACGTTTCAGTCGGCCGCGACGGTCGCCTGTCCGGCCCGGAGCTGGTCGAGCAACTGATCAAGGGCCTGGCCGACAGTGGTTGTCACGTCAGCGACGTCGGCCTGGTGCCAACGCCTGCGCTGTATTACGCCGCCAACGTGCTGGCCGGCAAATCGGGGGTGATGCTCACCGGCAGCCATAACCCGTCGAACTACAACGGCTTCAAGATCGTGATCGCTGGCGATACCCTGGCCAACGAACAGATCCAGGCCCTGCATGACCGTCTCAAGACCAACAATCTGAGCAGCGGCATGGGCAGCGTTACCCGGGTCGAGATTCTCGATCGCTACAACACCGAAATCGTCCAGGACATCAAACTCGCTCGCCGCCTCAAAGTGGTGGTCGACTGTGGCAACGGCGCGGCCGGCGTGATCGCCCCGCAACTGATCGAAGCGCTGAACTGCGAAGTGATCCCGCTGTTCTGCGACGTCGACGGCAACTTCCCCAACCACCACCCGGACCCGGGCAAGCCTGAAAACCTCGTCGACCTGATCGCCAAGGTCAAGGAAACCAACGCTGACCTGGGCCTGGCGTTCGATGGCGACGGCGACCGCGTGGGTGTTGTGACCAACACTGGCAGCATCGTCTATCCGGACCGCTTGCTGATGCTGTTTGCCCGCGACGTACTGGCGCGCAACGCCAACGCGGAAATCATCTTCGACGTCAAATGCACCCGCCGCCTGACGCCGCTGATCAAGGAATACGGTGGTCGTCCGCTCATGTGGAAGACTGGTCACTCGTTGATCAAAAAGAAAATGAAGCAAACCGGCGCCCTGTTGGCCGGCGAAATGAGCGGGCACATCTTCTTCAAGGAGCGCTGGTTCGGTTTCGACGACGGCATTTACAGCGCCGCGCGTCTGCTGGAGATCCTCAGCAAGGAAAAATCCACCGCGGAGGAGCTGTTTGCGACCTTCCCGAACGATATTTCTACGCCGGAAATCAATATCCATGTGACCGAAGAGAGCAAATTCAGCATCATTGATGCATTGCACGATGCGAAGTGGGGCGAAGGCGCCGACCTGACCACCATTGACGGCGTGCGAGTCGACTACGCCAAAGGCTGGGGCCTGGTGCGCGCATCCAACACCACACCGGTGCTGGTGCTGCGTTTCGAGGCCGATGACGAGGCTGAACTGCAGCGCATCAAGGACGTATTCAAAGTCCAGCTGAAGCGTGTTGCACCTGATCTCCAATTACCGTTCTGATTTAACGAAGCACCCGGAGCCCTGAATGACCCTCGAACGCGAAGCCGCCGCCCATACCGCCCAGGTCCTGTCCGAAGCGTTGCCTTACATCCGACGCTATGTCGGCAAGACCCTGGTGATCAAATACGGCGGCAACGCGATGGAAAGCGAGGAGCTGAAAACCGGCTTCGCCCGTGACATCGTGCTGATGAAAGCCGTGGGCATCAACCCGGTGGTGGTTCATGGCGGCGGCCCGCAAATCGGCGACCTGCTCAAGCGCCTGTCGATCGAAAGCCACTTCGTCGACGGCATGCGCGTCACCGACGCCGCAACCATGGATGTGGTGGAAATGGTCCTCGGCGGCCAGGTCAACAAGAGCATCGTCAATCTGATCAACCGTCACGGCGGCAGCGCCATCGGCCTGACCGGTAAAGACGCCGGGCTGATTCGTGCGAAGAAACTGACCGTCACCCGCCAGACCCCGGAGATGACCCAACCGGAAATCATCGACATCGGCCAGGTGGGCGAAGTGGTCGGGATCAACACCGAGCTGCTGAACTTGCTGGTCAAAGGCAACTTCATCCCGGTGATCGCGCCAATCGGCGTCGGCGAGAACGGCGAGTCGTACAACATCAATGCTGACCTGGTGGCCGGCAAGGTCGCCGAAGCGCTGAAAGCCGAGAAGCTGATGCTGCTGACCAACATCGCCGGCCTGATGGACAAGTCGGGCACGGTCCTGACCGGCCTGAGCACCCAGCAAGTCGACGACCTGATTGCCGACGGTACGATCTACGGCGGCATGCTGCCCAAGATCCGTTGCGCACTGGAAGCGGTACAGGGCGGCGTGGGCAGCTCGCTGATCATCGATGGCCGGGTGCCAAATGCGATTCTGCTGGAAATCTTCACCGATACCGGTGTGGGTACTTTGATCAGCAATCGCAAGCGTCCCTGATTCAAGAACGACAAAAGACCGCAGCCTTCGCCGGCACTTACAGAAGTACGAATATTCTGTAGGCGCTGGCGAAGACTGCGGTCTTTTTTATGCGCGCCGGAAGCGTCCTACCTGACTCAGCGAAACATCCGACATCGTGCCAGCATCAATCCGCATAGGATCTTCCCTGTATCCACAGGAGAGTTACCCATGCAAAAAGATTACGTTCCTTACGGCAGTGATGTTTCAGCAGGCACTTTTGAATGTGTGGACTGCGGGCATCGGTATTCGAATCAGGCAAAGACCTCGATTCCGCCTTGCCCTCAGCGCCTTAAATCAACGCACACGCGAAACGGATGGAAAGTTCTGACCGGTCAGGGCGACGCGGTGAAAGACCCATATCCAAACAGGTAAAACGAAGTTTGGTTTTCCAATGAAAAAAGGCCCTGTTCTCACAGGGCCTTTTCTTTAGACGCCGAACTGCGCCCGGTAGGCTTCTACGGCTGGCAAATGCTGCTTGAGCTGCGGATCGTCCGCCAGGAATTCCAGTACCTGGTTCAACGAAACAATGCTGATCACCGGAATGCCGAAGTCGCGCTCCACTTCCTGGATCGCGGACAGCTCGCCATTGCCACGCTCTTGACGGTTCAGGGCGATCAGCACGCCCGCCGCCTTGGCGCCGTCCTGGGAAGCGATGATCTGCATCACTTCACGGATCGCGGTGCCGGCAGTAATCACGTCATCGATGATCAGCACATCGCCGGTCAATGGCGCGCCAACCAGACTGCCACCTTCGCCGTGGGCCTTGGCCTCTTTGCGGTTGAAGCACCAAGGCAAATCACGGTCGTGATGCTCGGCCAACGCCACCGCGGTGGTCGCCGCCAACGGGATGCCTTTGTACGCAGGGCCAAACAGAACATCGAACGAAATACCGCTTTCGACGATGGCCGCCGCGTAGAAACGACCCAGCTGTGCAAGGGCCTTGCCTGTGTTGAACAGGCCGGCATTGAAGAAGTAAGGACTGGTGCGTCCGGACTTCAGGGTGAACTCACCGAAGCGCAAAACGCCGCGATCGATGGCAAAACGAATGAAATCGCGCTGATACGCTTGCATGAAAAAAACCCCAAATACCACGGATTTAGCTAATTAGGTTGACGCCGTGTATCATACACGCACGCGATTTTTGGGGCCATTTATGCGGATCATCAGTGTGAACGTCAATGGTATTCAGGCTGCAGTGGAGCGAGGGTTGCTCAGTTGGCTGCAAGCACAGAATGCCGACGTCATCTGCCTGCAGGACACCCGCGCCTCCGCCTTTGAACTGGACGATCCAGCCTTCCAACTGGATGGCTACTTCCTTTATGCCTGCGAAGCCGAAGTTCCCGCCCAGGGTGGCGTGGCTTTGTATTCGCGGTTGCAACCGAAGGCAGTCATCAGCGGTCTCGGGTTCGAGACGGCCGACCGCTACGGGCGCTACCTGCAAGCCGATTTCGATAAGGTCAGCATCGCGACCTTGCTGCTCCCTTCGGGGCAGAATGGCGATGAAGATTTGAACCAGAAGTTCAAGCTAATGGACGACTTCGCCCGTTATCTGGATAAACAGCGGCGCAAACGTCGCGAGTACATTTACTGTGGCTCGCTGTACGTCGCGCAACAGAAGCTGGATATCAAGAACTGGCGCGACAGCCAGCAATCCCCGGGCTTCCTGGCGCCTGAACGTGCCTGGATGGACGAGATTGTCGGCAACATGGGTTATGTCGATGCCCTGCGCGAAGTCAGCCGTGAAGGCGACCAGTACAGCTGGTGGCCAGACAACGAACAGGCTGAGATGCTCAACCTGGGCTGGCGTTTCGACTATCAGCTGCTGACCCCAGGCCTGCGCCGTTTTGTTCGCAGCGCACGCCTGCCACGTCAGCCGCGGTTCTCGCAGCACGCGCCACTGATCGTGGACTACGACTGGACGCTGACGATCTAAGCGTCGTTTCGCAGATACAAAAAAGCCGACAGCAGTGTCGGCTTTTTTGTGTGCGCTGATTTCTATTGTGGGAGCGGGCTTGCTCGCGAAGGCGGTTTAACATTCAACATTGAAGTTGATTGACCCACCGCTTTCGCGAGCAAGCCCGCTCCCACATAGGGATTTGTGTCGTGGCTTATTTGATCAACCGCCAGGTGAACGGATACCGATACGGCACCCCTTCATTGGCTTTCACGCCCGCGATGATCGTCAGCACCAACGCGCCAATCGCCACCAGACCAAACAGGAAGAACCCGATGATCACCACCATCAGCAGGAAGCAGATGGCGGAGGCAATGGCGACGGTGATCTGAAAGTTCAGCGCCTCCTTGCCCTGGGCATCGACAAACGGGTCCATCTCGCGCTTCATCTGCCAGAGAATCAGCGGGCCGATCAATGTGCCGAATGGAATCCAGATCCCCAGCAAGGCGGACAGGTGACAAAACATCGCCCACTGCCGAACGTCTTTGCTCGGGATGGGAAGTAGCTGCTGCTCGTCACTCATGGTGTCCTCCTTGCGTGGAACATCCGATCAGTCGGCCAGTGCGGCCTTTTGCAGTTCGAAGATCTCGGTCATGCCTTTCTTCGCCAGCTCCAGCATAGCGTTCAGCTCTTCGGGCTGGAACGGTGCGCCTTCGGCTGTGCCCTGGACTTCGATGAAGCCGCCGGTGCTGGTCATCACCACGTTCAGGTCGGTCTCGGCAGCCGAGTCTTCCAGATAGTCGAGGTCGAGGACCGGTTCGCCCTGGTACATGCCAACCGAAACAGCAGCGATCATTTGCTTGAGCGGGTCGCCACCTTTCAGGCCGCCACGCTTCTTGATCACTTTCAAGGCATCGACCAGCGCAACCATGGCGCCGGTGATGGACGCAGTGCGGGTGCCGCCGTCTGCCTGGATCACGTCGCAGTCGACGTACAGGGTGACGTCGCCCAGCTTGGACATGTCCAGGGAGGCGCGCAGGGAACGACCGATCAGACGCTGGATTTCCAGCGTGCGGCCGCCTTGCTTGCCGCGGCTCGCCTCACGCTGGTTACGCTCGCCGGTGGCGCGCGGCAGCATGCCGTATTCGGCGGTCAACCAGCCCTGGCCCTGACCTTTGAGGAAACGCGGCACGCCATTTTCAACGCTGACGGTGCAGATGACTTTGGTATCACCGAACTCGACCAGCACAGAACCCTCGGCGTGTTTGGTGTAGTTGCGGGTAATGCGGATCGAGCGGAGCTGATCGGCAGCGCGACCACTTGGACGTTTCATAGGGAATACCTGTACTGGGGACGGAAAACTGCCGAGCATTATAGAGCCGCCGGCCAAGACTGGGCACGTCTAAAAAATCTGCCCGACGATTGAAGGCCCTGATCAGAGCTTGGGACACCGCTTTACCGACGGCCTGCAGCCCTTTGTCACGCCGTGTGTTTGGGCGCATCCGCCCCACTGCGCTACAATCCTGCGCCTTTGCTGCCTCTGGGCTTAAATTCATTTAGATCGGGTCTGCGAAACCTTTGGTAACGCATGAACCTGCATTGCGAGGTACCTCCATGGTGCACAGCATGACCGCCTTCGCCCGTGTCGAAAAAGCCGGCGCCCAAGGCACGCTGAGCTGGGAACTGCGCTCGGTCAACAGTCGCTACCTGGAGCCGCACTTGCGTCTGCCGGAGTCGTTTCGCGACCTCGAGGGCGCCGTACGCGAAGCGCTGCGCCAGGGCATATCCCGAGGCAAACTCGAATGCACCCTGCGCTTTACCGAAGAAAACACTGACAAGCCACTGCAAGTGGACCGCGAGCGCGCCGCCCAATTGGTCGCCGCCGCCGAGACGATCGCCGGCCTGATCAAGAACGCGGCCGCGCTCAATCCACTGGAAGTCCTGGCCTGGCCTGGCGTGCTGGTAGGCGATGCGACAGACCCGCAAGCCTTGAACGCCGAGGCACTGGCACTGTTCAACGAAGGCTTGAAAGAACTCAAGGCCGGCCGCGAGCGCGAAGGCGCGGAGCTGGCTCGGCTGATCAGCGATCGGTTGACCGCCATCGAAGCAGACGTTGTCACCTTGCGTGAACTGGTGCCGCAAATGCTCGCGACCCAACGCCAGAAAGTCCTCGACCGCTTTGCCGACATGAAGGCCGAGATGGACCCGCAGCGGCTCGAACAGGAAATGGTCATGCTCGCGCAAAAGAGCGACGTCGCCGAAGAACTGGATCGCCTGAGCACTCACATCATCGAAGTTCGCCGGGTGCTCAAGTCCGGTGGCGCTGCCGGTCGGCGCCTGGACTTCCTGATGCAGGAACTCAACCGCGAAGCCAACACACTGGGCTCCAAAGCCTTCGACCCGCGCAGCACACAGGCGGCGGTCAACCTCAAAGTGTTGATCGAGCAGATGCGCGAACAAGTGCAGAATATTGAGTAAGGCAAACAGACATGACCCACAGCACCGGCACCCTGTACATCATTTCCGCCCCTTCGGGCGCGGGCAAGAGCAGCCTGGTCAAGGCCCTCACTGACACCAACCCGGAGATTCGCGTATCGATTTCCCACACCACCCGCGCCATGCGTCCGGGTGAAGTGGACGGCGTGAACTACCACTTCGTGAGCCGCGAAGCGTTTGTGAAAATGGGCGAGCACGGTGATTTCCTGGAGCGCGCCGAGGTATTCGGCAACTTCTACGGCACCTCGCAAAGCCATCTGCAGCAAACGCTGGACGAAGGTCACGACCTGATTCTGGAAATCGACTGGCAAGGCGCCGAGCAAGTGCGCAAGCTGATGCCCCAGGCGCGTTCGATCTTCATTCTGCCGCCATCGCTGCAAGCCTTGCACCAGCGCCTGACCAACCGTGGCCAGGACAGCGACGAGATCATTGCCGGCCGGATGCGTGAAGCCGTCAACGAAATGAGCCACTATGTCGAGTACGACTACCTGATCATCAATGACGATTTCTCCCACGCACTGGATGACCTGAAGGCGATTTTCCGTGCCAATCAATTGCAACAGAAGCGCCAACAGGTGCGTTTCGGCATGTTGCTGGCTGAATTGCTGGGCTGAAACAGCGCTTCCCAAAACCGTTGCAAGGGCTTTACATTGGCACTTGCAGCGCGTTGAAGAGCTTGGTCAAAAAATCAGCGCTTCCCTAAACGCTGGTGATTTTTTAAACTGTTGAGTCCGCTCGCCCAACCGGGCAGCGCGCATATTGCATTCGCTCCGAGGAATACCATGGCCCGCGTAACCGTTGAAGATTGCCTAGAACACGTGGAAAACCGCTTTGAGCTGGTCATGCTCTCTACCAAGCGTGCCCGTCAACTGGCCACCGGTGGCAAAGAGCCCCTGGTTCAGTGGGAAAACGACAAGCCTACCGTAGTAGCGCTGCGTGAAATCGCTGAGGGCCTGATGAGCTACGAGTTCATCGCCAATGCTGAAATCGTCGAAGACGAACCGCTGTTCGCAGCGTTCGAGGACGAGTCCAACGAGGCCGTCTAAGCCATGCCTGGTCGACGTAGCACGGCGCGGGGTCACAGCGAACGGCAGGATTCATCATGCCGAGCATAGACGCCCTCGCCGATCGCTTATCGACCTACCTCGGCAAGGACCAGGTCAATCTGGTCCGCCGAGCGTACTTCTACGCCGAACAAGCCCACGACGGCCAACGCCGCCGTAGCGGTGAGGCGTACGTCACGCATCCTCTTGCGGTGGCGAATATTCTTGCCGACATGCACATGGACCATCAGAGTTTGATGGCTGCGATGCTGCATGACGTGATCGAAGACACCGGTATCGCCAAAGAAGCGCTGCAAGCGCAGTTCGGTGAAACCGTGGCCGAACTGGTCGATGGGGTCAGCAAACTGACCCAGATGAACTTCGAGACCAAAGCCGAAGCCCAAGCCGAAAACTTCCAGAAAATGGCCATGGCCATGGCCCGCGACATTCGCGTGATCCTGGTCAAGCTGGCTGACCGCCTGCACAACATGCGCACGCTAGAAGTCCTGTCTGGCGAAAAACGCCGACGGATCGCCAAGGAAACCCTGGAAATCTATGCGCCCATCGCCAACCGGCTGGGCATGCACGCCATCCGCATAGAATTCGAAGACCTGGGCTTCAAGGCCATGCACCCGATGCGTTCCGCACGGATCAACCAGGCGGTCAAACGCGCCCGGGGCAATCGCAAGGAAATCGTCAACAAGATCGAGGAATCCCTCAGCCACTGCCTGGCCATCGATGGCATTCAGGGCGAGGTCAGCGGTCGTCAGAAACACCTCTACGGCATCTACAAGAAAATGCGCGGCAAGCGTCGGGCCTTCAACGAGATCATGGACGTGTATGCGTTCCGGATCATCGTCGACAAGGTCGACACCTGCTATCGCGTGCTGGGTGCTGTGCATAATTTGTACAAACCGTTGCCGGGACGCTTCAAGGACTACATCGCGATTCCCAAGGCCAACGGCTACCAGTCGCTGCATACCACGCTGTTCGGCATGCACGGTGTTCCGATCGAGATCCAGATCCGCACCCGTGAAATGGAAGAGATGGCCAACAACGGCATCGCTGCCCATTGGCTGTATAAATCAAGCGGCGACGAGCAGCCCAAAGGCACTCACGCTCGTGCCCGGCAGTGGGTCAAGGGCGTGCTGGAAATGCAGCAACGCGCCGGCAACTCGCTGGAATTCATCGAGAGCGTGAAGATCGACCTGTTCCCGGACGAAGTCTACGTGTTCACGCCCAAAGGCCGGATCATGGAGCTGCCAAAGGGCTCCACGGCGGTCGACTTCGCTTACGCGGTGCACACCGACGTGGGCAACAGCTGCATCGCCTGTCGGATCAACCGTCGTCTCGCACCGCTGTCCGAACCGCTGCAAAGCGGCTCCACGGTCGAGATCGTCAGCGCACCCGGCGCACGGCCGAACCCGGCGTGGCTGAACTTTGTGGTCACCGGCAAGGCGCGCACGCACATCCGCCACGCGCTGAAACTGCAACGCCGCTCCGAGTCCATCAGCCTGGGCGAACGCCTGTTGAACAAAGTGCTGAATGGCTTCGACAGCTCGCTGGAAAAAGTCCCGGCCGAGCGCGTCAAGGCAATGCTCACCGAATACCGCCTGGAACTGATCGAAGACCTGCTCGAAGACATCGGCCTGGGCAATCGCATGGCTTATGTGGTCGCCCGCCGCCTGCTCGGCGAAGGCGAACAGCTGCCAAGTCCGGAAGGCCCGCTGGCGATTCGCGGCACCGAAGGCCTGGTCCTCAGCTACGCCAAGTGTTGCACGCCGATCCCGGGCGACCCGATTGTCGGTCACCTCTCGGCAGGCAAAGGCATGGTTGTGCACCTCGACAACTGCCGCAACATCAGCGAGATCCGCCACAACCCGGAAAAATGCATCCAGCTCTCGTGGGCCAAGGATGTCACCGGCGAATTCAACGTCGAGCTGCGTGTCGAGCTGGAACACCAGCGCGGCCTGATCGCCCTGTTGGCCAGCAGCGTCAACGCGGCCGACGGCAATATCGAAAAAATCAGCATGGACGAACGCGATGGTCGTATCAGCGTGGTCCAACTGGTGGTCAGCGTGCACGACCGCGTGCACTTGGCCCGCGTGATCAAGAAACTGCGCGCACTGACCGGGGTGATTCGCATCACCCGCATGCGCGCGTAAGCCAACCCATTACAAGGAGTCATTCATGACCAAGACTGTTATCACCAGCGACAAGGCCCCGGCCGCTATCGGTACTTACTCCCAGGCGATCAAGGCTGGCAACACCGTTTTCATGTCGGGTCAGATTCCTCTGGACCCAAAAACCATGGAACTGGTCGAAGGCTTCGAAGCCCAGACCGTCCAGGTGTTCGAGAACCTCAAAGCGGTCGCCGAAGCGGCTGGCGGTTCGTTCAAGGACATCGTCAAACTGAACATCTTCCTCACCGACCTGAGCCACTTCGCCAAGGTCAACGAGATCATGGGCAAATACTTCGACCAACCTTACCCTGCCCGCGCCGCCATCGGCGTTGCAGCCCTGCCAAAGGGTTCGCAGGTCGAGATGGATGCCATTCTGGTTATCGAGTAAATGCGTACGGCGCAGCCTTTTGAGGTTGCGCCTGCCGATCTTGTAAAAAAAGGGTTCTGAAAGGATTCCAAAATGCGCAAAGCGCTAGCTCTCTCGCTGGTTGCCCTGTTCCTGGGCGGATGTGCCAGCAATCCGGCCGATCGTGATATCAGCGGCACCTGGATCAATCAGGCGGCAATCGACGCTGCGGCCAAAGGCGGTCCCCTGCGTGAAGCGCTCCAGGCCTACGGTCCGAACCTTGAGTGGAACGTCAACACCAAGGCCGCTCAGGCTCGCTACACCAACGGTTTTGAAAATGTCGAAGGCAAGCTGCTGGGCGAAGAGTCCGGCGGATGGAAAGTCGACTTTTATGGCAGCTCCGCAAGCGAACTCAAGCGAGACGGCAAGCGACTGAACCAGGCCGCCAACGACAACGAACCGGAGCAGGTCTTTGATCGTGCGCTGATTCAGGTGCCGGACGGCGCACCGATTGGCGCCAGCTTCGAACGCGCGCTGTACACCGCCTACATGGGCGGCAACTGGAAAATCGTCAGCGGTCCGGGCGAAGGCAGTTCCGTGCAATTCCAGGCCGATGGCCAGGTTGCCGGTCTTCCGGGTGCCGATCGTTATGCCTTGTGCCTGGCGGGCGATTGCGCCTCGATGAGCGGTGGCAATGACAACATGTGGCTGCAACTCAGTGGCCAGGGCAACACCTGGATCTTTGCGCGCAAAGGCAAAGAGCTGGAAATTCTGCAGGCGGTGAATACCGCACAGGCAGACGAAATGCCTCAGTTCACGCCCGGCGAGCGCAAATGGTTGCTGGAAAAGCAGTAACCCGGCCCTGAAGCCAACAGATAACCCTGTGGGAGCGGGCTTGCCCGCGATGGCGGTGTAACAGTCAACCAGGATGTTGAATGTTATGGCCTCATCGCGGGCAAGCCCGCTCCCACAGTTGTTTTAGGGTGTATTGGGGTCAGCAGCGCCCTTCGATAATCGCAGCGTAGCCTTCACGATAAGTCGAATATTTCGGAGCCCACCCCAAGGCCTTCGCCCGGGCATTACTGCACTGCTTGCTGCCAGTACGGCGCACGCTCGCATCTTCAGACCATTCGGTGACACCCAAATACTCGCGCAACCAGCCCACCACTTCCGCCAGTGGTGCAGGCGCATCGTCGACACCGATATAGACGTCATCCAGCGCCACGCCGCGTCGATCCGCCTCAAGCAGAAACGCCATCAGCCCCGCCGCGTCATCGGCGTGAATGCGATTGCCATACAGCGGCGGATCAACAGCCACGCGATAACCGCGACGAACCTGGGTCAGCAGCCATTCGCGTCCCGGGCCGTAAATGCCGGTCAAGCGCACGATGCTGGCAGGGATACCGCTGTTGAGCGCAATTTGTTCAGCCTCCAGCATCAATCGCCCCGAATAGCCTGCTGCGATGGTCTCAGAAGTTTCGTCGACCCACTCGCCATCCTGCTGGCCATACACACTGCTGCTGGAAACGAACAGCAGGCGATTGGGCACCTGACCGTAGTCGTCCAGCCACTCCAGCACATGCTGTAAACCCTCGACATAAGCGGCGCGGTAACCGGCCTCATCGTGATCGGTAGCGGCCGCGCAATACACGAGGTAATCCACCGCCCCAATGGGCCAGGTTTCCGGACATTCCTTATTGAACAAGTCGCCGGCAACGCCAATGACCCCCTCGGGCAGGCGCGAGATGTCACGCCTCAAGCCATGAACCTCCCACCCGGAGGCCAGCAATTGCGTGGCCAGACGACTGCCGACATCACCACAGCCGGCAATCAAAACAGAAGGCGCGGACATCAAGAAACTCCTCTTGGAAAGCCACAGACTAGCGCCAGCAATGGACGAGCGGCTAGCGATGAAAGAAAAAAGAGACGCTTTCACTTTTGTTAACAAGAATTAATTGCAATAATACCCGCCACTTTTGTTCTCGGCCTCACGAGGCCTGGAAGAACATTTACCCTATTTTCTCTCTCAGGTCCGGCCAGCATGACATGCAATCAATTCTCCGCTTCGCCAACCAAACGACCTCGCGCCTGGAGCGTTGCGGCCGCCCTGCTGCTCAGCCTGATGCTGGCGCCCATCGCCGCTTTCGCTGATGCACAAGCGCCTGGGACTCCGGCCACCAGCGCTGCTGCTCCAGCGCCCGCCGATCACACCGCACCAACCGTAGCGCCTGCCGCGACCGACCCGGCGCAGGCAGTAGTCGCCCAGGACGCTCCTGAAGTCCTTGAAGCCGACAACAGCCTGGGCATGGCCCACGACCTCTCGCCGTGGGGCATGTACCAGAACGCTGACATCATTGTGAAAATCGTGATGATCGGCCTGGCCATCGCTTCGATCATCACCTGGACCATCTGGATCGCCAAGGGTTTCGAGCTGATAGGCGCCAAGCGTCGTCTGCGCAGCGAAATCGTCCACCTGAAAAAAGCCACCACCCTCAGAGAAGCCAGTGCGACCGCCACCAAGCCTGGCACCCTCGCCAACCTGCTGGTCCATGACGCCCTGGAAGAGATGCGCCTGTCGGTCAACAGCCGCGAGAAAGAGGGCATCAAGGAACGTGTTGCCTTCCGTCTGGAGCGCCTGGTTGCAGCCTGCGGTCGCAACATGAGCAGCGGCACCGGCGTCCTCGCCACCATCGGTTCCACCGCGCCATTCGTGGGTCTGTTCGGTACCGTGTGGGGCATCATGAACAGCTTCATCGGCATCGCCAAAACCCAGACCACCAACCTCGCCGTCGTCGCCCCCGGTATCGCCGAAGCCCTGCTGGCCACTGCGTTGGGTCTGGTCGCGGCCATTCCTGCGGTAGTGATCTACAACGTCTTCGCCCGCTCGATCGCCGGTTACAAGGCGCAAGTGTCCGATGCCTCGGCTGAAGTCCTGCTGATGGTCAGCCGTGACCTCGATCACTTGCCGACCGCCGAGCGCTCCACGCAACCGCACATGGTCAAAGTAGGGTAATCAGCCATGGGCTTGCATTTGAAAGAAGGCGCAGACGACGATCTGGCCGAGAACCACGAAATCAACGTCACGCCGTTTATCGACGTGATGCTGGTGCTGCTGATCATCTTCATGGTGGCGGCGCCATTGGCCACCGTGGACATCAAGGTCGACCTGCCGGCCTCCAGCGCCAAACCGGCACCTCGGCCAGAGAAACCGGTGTTCCTCAGCGTCAAGGCTGACCAGCGCCTGTACCTCGGCGAAGAGGAAGTGAAGGCCGAAGCACTCGGCGCCACTCTCGACGCCAGGACTCAGGGCAAGAAAGACACGACGATCTTCTTCCAGGCCGATAAAGGCGTGGATTACGGCGACCTCATGAGCGTGATGGACAACCTGCGCTCCGCCGGTTACCTGAAGGTGGGCCTGGTCGGACTCGAGACGGCAGTCAAGAAATGATCACGACGCGCCATAAGCTGACGCGTTATAGCGCGAGCCTGGCCGTGGTGCTGGGCGTCCATGCGCTGGCCATTGCGCTGGCGATGAACTGGACTGCGCGCCCACCCGTCGAGCTGCCTCCGCAGGCGATGATGGTCGAGCTGGCACCGGTTCCCGCGCCACCACCACCGGCACCGCCGAAGGTCAAAACGCCGCCACAGCCACCGGCCCCGGTGGAAGAGCTGCCGATCCCGAAACTGGCAGAAGTGCCGAAGGCCGAGATCGCCGTGCCGAAACCGGTCAAACCCAAGCCCAAGCCGCAACCGCCCAAGCCTGTGGAGAAAAAGCCGGAGCCGCCGAAGGAGAAACCGTCCGAGGAAAAGCCTAGCGACGCGCAACCGACCCAGGCGCCGACGGAGAAATCCGCCCAACCGGCACCCGGTCCATCGCCAGCGCAACAGGCTGCCAAAGCCAGTTGGGAAGGCACTTTGCTTGCGCACTTGGGCAAGTACAAAAAGTATCCATCCAGCGCACAGTCGCGGGGCAAGGAAGGTGTGAACCGTCTGCGTTTCGTCGTGGATGGTGAAGGTAATGTGGTGTCATTCGAACTGGTGGGCCTCTCTGGCAATGCCGATCTGGACCGGGCCACCCTGGAAATGATCAGACGCGCACAGCCTCTGCCCAAGCCCCCGGCCGACATGCTGAAAAACGGCCCCATCGAAATCGTTGCACCGTTTGTTTATTCGCTGGATAGACGCCGCCGCTAAACGCAATACCGACCCCTGTGGGAGCGGGCTTGCCCGCGATAGCGGGTTAAAATTCAACGAATTTGCTGGATGTATTTCCCTCATCGCGGGCAAGCCCGCTCCCACAAGGTTATCTGCCAGGCGGAAGACTCCAGCCAATAAAGGCACCGAAAGGTGCCTTTTTCATACCTGCCAGCGGCAAACCGGCATTACCCAGTGTCACTCACCACACCCAGTCTGATAACGTGCGTCTATCGATTGCAGCCGGTATGCTTGGCCCGCAACTTCATGGACGCTTGCTATGACCCTCACAGAATTACGCTACATCGTTACCCTCGCCCAAGAGCAGCACTTTGGCCATGCGGCCGAGCGTTGCCACGTCAGTCAGCCGACCCTGTCGGTGGGCGTGAAAAAGCTTGAAGACGAACTCGGTGTGCTGATTTTCGAGCGCAGCAAGAGTGCCGTGCGCCTGACCCCGGTCGGCGAGGGCATCGTGGCCCAGGCGCAGAAAGTCCTGGAGCAAGCCCAAGGCATCCGCGAACTGGCCCAGGCCGGCAAGAACCAGCTGACCGCCCCGCTGAAAGTCGGCGCTATCTACACCGTTGGTCCGTACCTGTTCCCGCACCTGATTCCGCAACTGCACCGGGTCGCCCCGCAGATGCCGTTGTACATCGAAGAAAACTTCACCCACGTGCTGCGCGACAAACTGCGCAACGGCGAGCTCGACGCGATCATCATCGCCCTGCCGTTCAACGAAGCAGACGTCCTGACATTGCAGCTCTACGACGAGCCGTTCTACGTCCTGATGCCGGCCCAGCACCCGTGGACGCAAAAAGAGTCCATCGACGCCGCCCTGCTCAACGACAAGAGCTTGCTGCTGCTCGGCGAAGGCCACTGCTTCCGCGATCAAGTGCTCGAAGCCTGCCCGACCCTGGCCAAAGGCAACGACGGCGCCAAGCACACCACGGTGGAATCCAGCTCCCTGGAAACCATCCGCCACATGGTTGCGTCCGGCCTCGGCATTTCGATCCTGCCGTTGTCGGCCGTGGACAGCCATCACTACGCCCCGGGCGTGATTGAAGTGCGCCCACTGTCGCCGCCGGTGCCGTTCCGCACCGTGGCCATTGCCTGGCGCGCGAGCTTCCCGCGGCCGAAGGCGATTGAAATCCTCGCTGACTCCATTCGCCTGTGCTCGGTGGCCAAGCCGTCCGCGCCGGTGGTTGCGGCGTAAGTCGCGATGACTGAGTTGTCGCAAGTGTCGGTAACGGCACTCAAGGGTGTCGGCGAGGCCATGGCCGAGAAACTGGCCAAGGTCGGCCTGGAGAATCTCCAGGACGTGCTGTTCCACCTGCCCCTGCGCTATCAGGACCGCACGCGTGTCGTCCCGATCGGCCATTTGCGACCGGGGCAAGACGCCGTGATCGAAGGCACCGTCAGCGGCGCCGACGTGGTCATGGGCCGGCGCCGCAGTCTTGTCGTTCGCTTGCAGGACGGCACCGGCGGGCTCAGCCTGCGCTTCTACCATTTCAGCAACGCCCAGAAAGAAGGCCTCAAGCGCGGCACGCGGATTCGCTGCTACGGCGAAGCACGGCCAGGCGCGTCAGGGTTGGAAATCTATCATCCGGAATACCGCGCAATCACTGGCGACGAGCCGCCGCCGGTGGATGAAACCCTGACCCCGGTCTACCCGCTCACCGAAGGCCTGACCCAACAACGCTTGCGCCAGTTGTGCATGCAAACCCTGACGTTGCTCGGCCCCACCAGCCTGCCTGACTGGTTGCCGACAGAACTGGCCCGCGACTATCAACTCGCGCCACTGGCCGATGCGATCCGCTACCTGCATCACCCGCCCGCCGATGCCGACGTCGATGAACTCGCCCTCGGTCATCACTGGGCGCAGCACCGTTTGGCCTTCGAAGAACTGCTTACCCATCAACTGTCCCAGCAACGCCTGCGCGAGAGCATGCGTTCCCTGCGCGCGCCAGCGATGCCGAAAGCCACCAGGCTGCCGGCGCAATACCTCGCCAACCTGGGCTTCACACCAACCGGCGCCCAACAACGGGTTGGCAATGAAATCGCTTACGACCTCAGCCAGCATGAACCGATGCTGCGCCTGATTCAGGGCGACGTTGGCGCGGGCAAAACCGTGGTCGCCGCCCTCGCCGCGCTTCAGGCGCTCGAGGCGGGTTACCAAGTGGCGCTGATGGCGCCCACGGAAATCCTCGCCGAACAGCACTTCATCACCTTCAAGCGCTGGCTCGAACCGTTGGGCATCGAAGTCGCGTGGCTGGCCGGCAAGCTCAAGGGCAAGAATCGCGTGGCCGCGCTGGAACAGATCGCCAACGGCGCACCGATGGTGGTCGGCACGCACGCGCTGTTCCAGGAAGAAGTGCAGTTCAAGAACCTCGCGCTGGCGATCATCGACGAACAACACCGCTTCGGCGTGCAGCAGCGTCTGGCGTTGCGGCAGAAAGGCGTCGGCGGGCGAATGTGTCCGCATCAGCTGATCATGACTGCCACGCCGATCCCACGGACGCTGGCCATGAGCGCCTACGCCGACCTCGACACGTCGATCCTCGACGAACTGCCGCCCGGCCGAACCCCGGTCAACACTGTGTTGGTCACCGATACTCGGCGCGTGGAAGTCATCGAACGCGTGCGCGGTGCCTGTGCCGAAGGGCGCCAGGCTTACTGGGTGTGCACGCTGATCGAAGAGTCGGAAGAGCTGACCTGCCAAGCGGCAGAAACCACTTACGAAGACCTCACCGCCGCCCTCGGCGAGTTGAAGGTCGGCCTGATCCACGGCCGCATGAAGCCCGCCGAAAAAGCCGCCGTCATGGCTGAATTCAAGGCCGGCAACCTGCAACTGCTGGTCGCCACCACGGTGATCGAAGTCGGCGTCGATGTACCGAACGCCAGCCTGATGATCATCGAAAACCCCGAACGCCTGGGTCTTGCGCAATTGCACCAGCTACGCGGCCGTGTCGGTCGAGGCAGCGCCGCCAGCCATTGCGTGCTGCTCTACCATCCGCCGCTGTCGCAGATCGGTCGTCAACGACTGGGCATCATGCGCGAAACCAACGACGGTTTTGTCATCGCCGAAAAAGACCTCGAACTGCGTGGCCCCGGCGAAATGCTCGGCACGCGCCAGACCGGCCTGCTGCAATTCAAGGTCGCCGACCTGATGCGCGACGCTGACTTGTTACCCGCCGTACGCGACGCCGCCCAGGCGTTGCTGGAGCGCTGGCCGGATCACGTCAGCCCGCTGCTCGACCGCTGGCTGCGTCATGGGCAGCAATACGGCCAAGTGTGAGCACCGTCGCAGTTTGTAGACGATGCTTTTAAACAAGCTGGTTATACTCCTGCAATTGTTTGAATACGGATACAGACTATGACTGAAGCTGCCCTCGCCCCGGAACCCCTGCACGCTCCGTCTGTTATTCGGTTGCTGCTGGGCAAGATGGGCATTGCCTACGAAGAAGTCCTCGATCACCACGGCCTCAACGCCTCGCGCAAAGTACAGGCGGTGCTGGTGGACGACGCAGTCGGCGCCTTGATGGTGCTGTTTCCACAAAGCCAATTGCTGGACCTCAATCGCCTCGCCGAACTGACGGGCCGACGCCTCACCGCCGTGCCCACCGAACGCCTGGTCAAAATGCTCGGCAAACACAACCTGAGCATGCTGCCCGGCCTGCCGGCGCTGACCAGCTCGCCATGCCTGTACGAAGAAAGCCTGCTGCGCGAACCGAAGTTGCTGATCAACTCGGGCGAGCCAGGCGTGCTGCTGGAAATCACCAGCGAAGATTTCAAGAGCATGCTGACCAAGGCCAGCGCCGCCAACTTCGGCGAAAACCTGACCAGCATCCGCCCGAACCTCGACCGCCCCGACGATGACCGCGAGGAAATCACCCAGGCCGTCCAGGCGTTCACCGCACGACGCATCCAGCAACGCCTGGAAGCCACCATCGAAATTCCGCCGCTGGCCGAGACCGCGCAGAAAATCATCAAACTGCGCGTCGACCCCAACGCCACTATCGACGACATCACCGGCGTCGTTGAAACCGACCCGGCGCTGGCCGCGCAAGTTGTCAGCTGGGCCGCGTCGCCGTACTACGCCTCGCCGGGCAAGATTCGTTCAGTGGAAGACGCCATCGTGCGTGTGCTGGGTTTCGATCTGGTGATCAACCTCGCGCTGGGCCTGGCCTTGGGCAAAACCCTGAGCCTGCCCAAAGACCACCCGCAACAAACCACACCGTACTGGCAGCAATCGATTTACACCGCCGCCGTCATCGAAGGCCTGACCCGCGCCATGCCCCGCGCCCAGCGCCCGGAAGCCGGTCTGACCTACCTCGCCGGCCTGCTGCACAACTTCGGCTACTTGCTGCTGGCCCACGTCTTCCCGCCGCACTTCTCGCTGATCTGCCGCCACCTGGAAGTCAACCCGCACCTGTGCCACAGCTACGTCGAGCAACACCTGCTCGGCATCAGCCGCGAACAGATCGGCTCGTGGCTGATGCGCTACTGGGACATGCCCGAAGAACTGGCCACCGCGCTGCGCTTCCAGCACGACCCGGGCTACGACGGCGACTACGCCGAGTACCCGAACCTCGTGTGTCTGGCGGTGCGTTTGTTGCGTAGCCGCGGGATTGGCTCCGGGCCGGATGAAGACATCCCCGACGCCCTGCTGGAACGCGTCGGCCTGAGCCGCGACAAAGCCAACGACGTCGTCAGCAAAGTGCTTGAGGCTGAAGTGCTGCTGCGCGAACTGGCATCGCAATTCGGCCAGGGCTAAAAGCAATCGCGGGCAAGCCCCTACTCCCATGGGAGCAAGGGTTGCCCGCGATGAATCCATCTCAGTCTAACTAGTCAGTCTCATCGGAAAAAACACATCACGGCTCCCCGAATGGGAGATCCCGCGGTGCAACCCAAAACAATCCTGTTATCCGCCCTAAGCGTAATGTCTTGGTCGCTTCCATAACCGCCTTCATCCTCGATCACGACCAAGCCATCATTTGCAAATGCCTGATCCTTCCGGCCATCAGGGGAAAAGCGTGCAGCCACTGTTGCCGTATTATTGAAAACGGGTGAGAAGCCTTGTCCACTCACTATGATTTTTCCATCCGACTGCAACAAACATCTATGCCAGCGGTGATATCCCAGAACGTCAGAGAAAACTGGCCGTCCATCATTAACGTCAGAATTGAATCTTCCGTCGGTCGTTAGAACAACAATCAGGCCTACACCCGACACGTCTAGATATCCGAGAGTACCACCCACTGCGACGATCCCACCGTCCGGCTTTAGGGCCATCGCGAACAACATCGGCAAACGAGTGTCATCGGCAATGATCACTAGACCGTTCTTGCTAACGCCAAACGTCTTATCGACAGCACCGAAACGATCGTAGCGAATAACATAAGCCGCCATTCTTTCGGGGTGATCGAACTCGCCACAGACCAACACGCTGCCGTCCGGCTCAACTGCCACACCAGCAGCCTGATTCGAGGCTCCGGTGAAACCAGGCAGATCGACAAACAAATAGCCTTTCCCCGCTAAGCTCAAGTCGAAAGAGCCATCAATCTCAAGACGCAATACAACCCCTCTCTGACTCGCGGGACTAAAGTAGAGAGTGCTGACCAGGACGATCTTGCCATCCAGTTGGGCGCTGCCAGGGAATACTAAAAAGTCTGGAGTAGTTGTAAATTTTTCATCTGTTTTTTCATCATTGCGGCGAGATACAAACCTTGCATCCTTCCCAGCCTGAGTCCCTACAAGGCCTTCAACGCTAATCTGGACTACCCCGCCGCGGCCGAAAGTGCCGTCCATTTTGCCATTCTGATCCAGCCTTACGACGGCCAGATCACGCACTTGACCTTTCTCCGTTTCTCGAAGAGCCGAACCGGCGAGCAGCCATCTGCCATCCGCTAGAGGATGGATTGAGGCTGGTAAAAATAAATCGCCGCCTTGAAGAGGCACTTTAACGAGGCCTCCATCACCAAACGTTTTGTCTTTCGTTCCATCTACATTCAACCGTACCAATTGGGCCGGAGTATTTTCTGGCCTCAATGCGCGAATTGCGACAAGCGTTTTATTTTCGGGAAGAGCGTGAATAGCCGCGGGGATGCTGCCGACAATACCGGCTAGCGGCAGCGATACCGTGCCGTCTACGCCAAAGCCAGGATCAAGCGTTCCCGGCTTTGATTTATTTTGTACCTGTAACATAACCGCACTCCCTTGTGATGATGCGAAGATGTTTATGACATCGATCACAGTGGAACACGCAAGCAGAGCTACCAACACCTGTCACAAATAACAGTTCTGTAGTCTTTGCAGGCCAGAAATATGACTTTTAAAGCCAAACAAGCCAACGATGTCGTCATTAAAGTCTCCGAAGACGAAGTGTTGCTGCGCGAACTCGCTTCACAATTCAGCCAGACCTAAAAGCATCGTCGGATGCCGCCCGCAATGAAGCCAACACGGTCTACATGACCACCTCGATCGTTCCCACGCTCTGCGTCGGAATGCATCCCGTGACGCTCCGCGTCACCCCATCACACGAAACTTAAGCCTCAGCCTTCCTAGGCTTCAAATACTTGGTTAACCCCTGAAACCAGATCACCAGCGCCGGATTCCCCTTGATCTGAATCGACTTGTCCTGAATCCCCGTCATAAACGCCAGTTGCTTGTTCTTCGCCTGCATCGTGGCAAAGCCATACGCCGCATCCTTGAACGCAATCGCAAATGCCGGCTCGGTGATATGGAAGGCACACTTTTCATCTGATCGTTGGCTATGAGCCAGCGAGGACAATAAGCAGGCGCCCTGCTATGATTTGACGGCAAATAGAGGGCTTTCCGATGACCCAATCAGCTGCTGTCAGTGTTGCAAGCCAAGTCCGTAAGCTTGCGAAAGAAAACAAGGTCACCGCCGAACGTGATGGCATGAGTCGTATGGCCGTGAGCATTACCCGTTTGGCTGGCGACGTCGTCGAGCTGGATGGCATCGAGCAGTTGCTCGTCAATCTCAAGAGAAAAGGCGTTCTGAGCAAAGCTGAAATCCTGGCGCTCCAAGGGCGTTATCTTCAGGAAAGGCGTGCACAGAAACGTAGCGCATGACTTTTGATCCGTTCGGCGACTTTGAAGCTGCTGGATATCTTCAAAACTCGCTGCAACTGAAAGATCCCACTGAAGTAAAAGAGTCAGAGCATCTTTCGTTCGAATTGAGTATCGAAGAAGCGCTTGCCTATTTAGCCAAGAAAAAGCCCATCGATTACAAGACTGTACTCAAAGTTCACGAAATCCTGTTCTCCGGCTTCT
Organism: Pseudomonas sp. DR48; assembly: GCF_019823085.1. Classification (NCBI taxonomy): domain Bacteria; kingdom Pseudomonadati; phylum Pseudomonadota; class Gammaproteobacteria; order Pseudomonadales; family Pseudomonadaceae; genus Pseudomonas; species Pseudomonas sp. DR48. Next base: position 1,776,292 of record NZ_CP081946.1, read on the forward strand.
ATCACTGGGCAGGAAAAGACCGGAACGAGCTTGTCCCTCATCTGGCAGTCTTCAAGGGCTCCCTCGACGATCCCCGCAGCACCGTTTTCGAGCGCCCGGACTCCATCAAAATGTCTGTCGACTATGCGCTTAAGCTAGCCGCTGACAAAAAACGCTTCAGAGACCACCCCGGCGGGGTGATGGGTCAGCTGGCTTTCGCACACCCATTCCTGGACGGCAATGGGCGCACGATTCTATTAGTCTTCATGGAACTCTGTTATCGCGCCGAGTTCGCCATCGACTGGTCAAGGACGAGCAAAGACGACTACCTGCGGGCTCTCAGCGACGAGATCCGAGAGCCTCGCGAGAGGCATCTCGATAACTACCTCAACCCGTTCGTAGTCGATATATCCAGTCGTGACGAGTGGCCAGAGACCATCGGTGGTATCAGAGGCCTGGATGGCCTGGACAAGGAAGACATCACGTACGAGAACCTGGACAACCCGCAAGTCCAGCAAATCTACAAGTCATACCGAGGCCAGCCACTTGGCGCCCGCAAGCCTCCTGAGTCGAGTGGCTGAAGAGGCTCCACAGGGGATCACCTAAACCCTGTGGGAGCGAGCCTGCTCGCGATGAATCCAACCCGGTCTACCTGAAAGACTTCATACCTTGGCTTTAGCCTTGCGCGGCTTCAAATACTTGGTCAACCCCTGAAACCAGATCACCAGCGCCGGATTTCCCTTGATCTGAATCGACTTGTCCTGAATCCCCGTCATAAACGCCAATTGCTTGTTCTTCGCCTGCATCGTGGCAAAGCCATACGCCGCATCCTTGAACGCAATCGCAAACGCCGGCTCGGCATACACACCCGACTTGCTGGTGATGCGCTGATCCTTCACAAAGAAATGCCGCGCCACTTTCCCGTCCAGGGTCTGTAGCTGGAACACCAATTCCTTGTCACCCAACTGCTGCTGAAACGCAGGATTAGTCCGACTGGCCTTACCCATCAACAAACCCAGCATCCACAGAAGAAAACGAAATTTCATGCGCACAGCCTCAAGAGAAAAGTGAACGGCCGGCGCAGTGTAGCGGCTTCAAGCGAGAACGCCACTGTTGAGCATTGATAGCGGAAGATGCCGTAGTTTTTGACGCTGATGACTACCAAGTCATTGACGAAATACTTTCACCTGATCGTTCCAACACTCCGCGTGGGAATGCATCCCGTGACGCTCCGCGTCACACCATCCACTGCAAATGCTCCCGACGAAACGCGCCTTACACCCTTCCGTCTTGCGACCCACAAACCTCTCGGACATTTCCTTCAAAAAGAAGGGCTGTTCATGAACTAGGCGATTCTTGGCTTTACCGATAACCTTTTGTTCGTCACCGCAAAACGGTGACACGGATGTGCAAGTCCGTAACCGGGAGAGTATTTATTAACTCCGAGGATTTACACCTATGACCACTTCAAAAGCTAACCCACCAGAACACGAAGACACATCCCCCTACGAATCCAGCGATTCGAAGAAATTCCACGAAGCCGCCGAACGCGCCCTCGACCACCACTTCGCCCCATCCAGCGATAAACCCAAGCCTCGCAAAGGCAACCTCTTCGCCGTCTCCCCCAACATAGACACCGAAGCCCTCCTGGCCAACGCCTCGGAAGACCTGCTGTTCATCAGCGCCATCGCCGTTAACCTGGCGGATGATGTTGACGGCGCACGACGCTCCTTAGCCTTGGCGCTAAGCCGATTGGCGGATGGGGTTCGGTTGTTGGTGGAGCGAGCGCTGGATCACATTGATTCGCAGAATCCGGCGGAGCATCGGGCGAAGGTGTAGCGGAGCCACGGGATAAAAAAAGGGGACGTTGAGTCCCCTTTCTGCAACTACTTTTGCATGCCATCAAAACTAGCGAAAATCTTCCGCACTTTTAGGAAGCGACTCCATACCCTGCATCGCAGCCCGACTAACGAAGGCATGACCACCCGCGCCACAGGACTGCCGGAATACAACCTTGTCGCCCTTGAGCACCGTCAAAGAACTCACAAAGGCCTGGTTAACGAGGTAGTTATAAGCCCCCTTTTTGAACTTGATAATGTTCAGGTTAACGCTGCCTTCCGACGCATTGACCACGAAGAACTTGTCCTTGGGAGGCGCGCTGTTCTGCGGGTAGAGCATTTCTATTTTTCCCGGCATACCGTAACGGTACTGAACAGCACCGGCCGCAGGTTTGTTATTTCCCCACGCACAAACGGAAACCGTCTTTCCTCCCGTCAACAGGCAGCTGAAATAAATGTCTTCGTCTGCAGAACAGAGCGTTTCATTCTGCTCGTCAGTCAATAGTGCAGGCTGTACTGCAACGCGCTCCTGCCATTGTGTGCCGGAGACACAATTCGATAGACAAGCCAACGTCGAGATATCCGGTTCCTCGCTTCCAGCAAACAGATAAGTCGCGGAACCAGCGCGGATGCGAGCTTTGTAAACGGGGACACTGACGGTCAGTCCTTTGGCTGGCGCGGTCACGCTGGAGCTCTGCCCCGGGACAACCATACCTTCCGCATCACCGCATAATGCACGCAAAGCGGCATCACTGAACGAATCATCTGAAGGGCGGGCGAACAGCTTGGTGTCGGCACGGCAGTCGTAACCGTGCCAGTACGGCCCCGTACTCGGGTTGATATCCATCGAGAAAACATAGGCACCCTCGAGCGCCACTCTTCCATTGTCATAGTCAAAAATCAGCCATCGACGAGACTTCGCTTGGGAGAAATTTTCGTTCTCCAAAATGTACCGATCACCATCGCGATACAGTTCGAAGGAATTCATGGCCCCGACCGACTCTGCTGTGTCTGATAGCTTGTCACCGGAATTGGCATCCACCAGATAGTTGTTAGCGTCCAACACCAATGCGCAATCGCTACCGGCCTGACTACAGGACTTGAGTGACGGGAACACCGGTTCTGCGGCCGCAGGCAAAGCAACCAGCAACAACGTCGCCAACAAAAGTCTTTTCAACATACCTCCCTATTTATGAATACGGCCCTGACGGCACGAAAAATGGACCGCAACGAGTAAAACGGGATAAATTTATTTACCGGCAGTGCACCCGTCTCATAAATAAATCTATCCCTTTGCGCTCAATGCGATCGTTCTTCAACTCGAGCAGAAAATGGGGACAGACTCATTTACCAAAACCTAATCCACCTTAAATAAATCCGCCCCATTTTCTTTAAAGATCTGGTAGTGTCTTATCTAAATAACCTGAACGCTCCAAGCTCATTCGCGCGATGCAATTATTCACTGTAGTCAAATAGGCGGGTTGCCCTACGTCAATCTCAAATGCTTCGAGAGCACAGTTCGCATCACGCAACTTCAACCAAGCACGCTGAGAGTCTTTAAGCTTAGCCATGAAATTTTCGCCAAGAGCTGGATCGGCTTGGTACTGAGATTTCACTCTACTTATTAGCTTCTTATAACTAGCATTAAGGTTAGCATCTGCTGACTCTTTTGCCAGCTTTGCGCAAGCATCCACCTGTCGACTTGTAGAAATGTCTCCGCAATCAGTTTGTGCTGCAACTACTGACAGAGGGAGTAACAGAGCAACCAGCAATAGAAATTTTTTCATGCTTATCTCCTAGCGATTTTTTCTCAAGTATGCAGCCCGTTTTCTACCCTGCTCATATTGGCTTATAGCGGGAGTATTTTCGATATAGCTTATCAACTGATCGACATCGTCCTTCATTCCAGCCTTCATGGGATTTGCGCCTTTTGTGAACCCTTGGTACACAAAATCCACCAAAATATCTTTAACGATAGAACTCAAGGCATCCCATTCCAGACGTTCAGAAAGAGAAGCTGTCCAGTGATTGTAATTGACAATCGCTTTAGCAACATAGTCCGGATAAATTAAGTCAAATAACGCCTCTTGCTGGTCAAGCGTAATATTTCCAATATCGGCACGATTATGCGTTACAAAGTTACTGGCACTAGACCCCTTTAATCCATGCGCTTTGGATATCTTCGTTGCCTGAGCCGAGTCAACTCCAGCGGCAATCATATGATTGTATATTTCTGTTTCGGTTCTTGAGCCCATATCGTAACCGCGACCTAAAGTAACACCTGATAAGTCATTTCCTGGCCAATGGATATGACGACTAAAATAAGGTGACCCCGGAATATCATTTCCCTCTGCGTCGTAAGTTATTTGTCCCGCTTTCGACGACTCCTTGGCCAAAAAATTACCGACCATAGCAACTGGATGAAAGTGCCAAATATTGCCGTCTCCCAGCCCTGCATCTTGAATTACAGGATCCTCCCAAAAAACAAGCTTATCAATTCGATCTTTTTCATGCTTAAGAACATCCGGAGAGCTCTCAAGAATTTGACTTAGTCGACTCCATTTAGTCGAATTTGATTTTTCCTTCCATTCTGTAGGATGAAACGCAATTAGTTTTGACCAGTGTTCTCTGAATTCTACGTCCTTCAAAGCCTCTGGAAAATCTTCAGGTGTTACTGTTTGATCATGGTTGCCCAACGCGTCCAAATCATCATATAGTTTTTTAAAGAAAGGCGGCATATCATCCGGATCTAAAAAACCATCGGCGTTAGGATTTACTTCTTTAACTATACGAAAACCCAATTTTTCCCAATCATGCTGACTGATAATTTTAGATTCCGTTTTTTTTACCAACCCGGTGATTGTCTGATTGTTTTCCTTTACAGAGACCTCATACCATTCAGTAGGGTTTTTGAATATTGGAGCTTTGCTTAATTCAACACTGTGGTCTGCCGACAGTGCCACTTCTCCTGTCTCTGGAGCTTTTTTCGTCAATAGCGTTCCGCTCGCTAAATAGAGATATCGCTTACCTTTCGTTACGCCAGCATGGTTTATCAGGAATTCGTTGATTTTTTGATCTGCTGTAAAAATCTCTAGATGCACTTGATGCTTACGGACCACTCCTCCATTGGGGCTAGCCAGGACTTCGTTTAGACCCAAATACCCCACTGTGTCGCCCGCTTTAATCTTCATGTTCATTGGGACGACGATATCAAAATTTGCAGGTATTAACTCTTGCCATTCAACTACTCGGTTAGGGCTCACATCCTCTACGCAAGCCCAAAATGAAGATGGTACTGGCGTATTTAGGTTCTTGAGCCCCGTTGGCGGATTTGAAGAACTCGGAATAAATATACACTCCGCCATTCGGAGCAATTTTCCGTTTAACTTTAAGTTGATCACCTTCGCGCTATCGAACTCGATAATACTATTGGTGCACAGGACCATAGAACTACCTTTTTTTGTTCCTGCATTAGCTCCATGAGTCAAACTCGCTGGAGCATTTCGAAGCGTTAATCCACTACCAGTCACTTTTGCCCGTACTTTGCCCTGCCAATAGCCAGGCTTTGACCGAGCTTTCGTTCCGCCACCGGGTTCGAGGGGGTAGCGATTAAATGGCAGCAAATGCATATATAAACTATAAAAAGTCAGTGTATTACTCGTATTTGGAGTCACCTGAGTATTGGGCGGGGATTTGTAGTCATGTCGCACCAAGCAAAAAGAGCTTGAATACTTAAGCACTTCTGCACCGCCACTACCCTCGAATGTCGATTCCAGATAGTCTTTATTCAAACGATAGGCCACGACGACACCATCAGCCATGCATCGAACCGGTTCATCACTAATGCATTGGGGAGCACTTAAATTACTTATATGTATTCCACCGTGCCAAAATTTGTGACTCCCCAGTAGATAGTGCCCAGAATTTTCAGCTTGGATGGCAGTAAAAATTTCGTCTACATCTTTATACTGAGCGCCGCCTGTTTTTCGTATTGGAAACTGAAAATTCAAAAGGCTGAATGTAACTGGTCCAGGAGCAGTTGTGGGGGTGGTCGGTGGGACCGACTGTTCATTCCACCATATTTCAGGACTAATCAACGCGTTGGTGGGACTTTTCATTTGATAATGAACGTGACGAGGGTACTGTGCAGCACCATTTGGTCCTTGCCCACCCATAGCGCCAATTTCATCCCCCGCAGCAACAGTTGCGCCCACGCTTACTATGTGGCTGCTTGTATGCAGGATCTCGTGGCTATTACCCTCTGCATCCTTGATTTTTATCGTGCCGTATGTTCCGCCTGTAAATGTGACTACACCAGCTATTGGTGCATATACCTTCGGATACTGCAAATTTATACCGGCCTGCCCGCCGATATAATTAAAATCGGTACCACCATGGGGGCCACTTGGGCGTTGTTCACCATAATGACCCGTGATATGTGGCTGTTGACCATTTACGGGTGGTAAAACACGAAGCATCACTTCAGCGAAAGACATAAAACTTCCTTTTCAAATGGCAATCAAAGTGAGTAATCTTTGACTTCGTCCAAAAACCAACACGAGCTGAGCTTAAATACGTAAATGATCTGGTAGTCTGTATCAGGCTTTTCTAATTTTACTGTGGCCACTTCACTCGTACTATCTAGAACCTTCAATTCAAGACCACTCTCCTCCTGGCGTTTCTTGTCAGGCATTACAGGAAATACCACTCTTGTCTTTTCAATGAGAATGGCTTCTTGTTTAGGTTCGGGCTCCGCATCTACAGTGATAATTTTCTTAAGCGGTAAATTAGTAAACTCTTCCTGAACTGAAGAGCTCTCAGCAAATGCAGCTAAAAATTGAGTGAATTCCCTTGAGGGGCATAAAGTTGCACCACTGTTAGCCGCCTGAACACTGACGGAGAACAAACCAAGCACTATGGCCAAAATAAAAAAACTGAAACGTTGCTGAGCTTTCATTTCTAAACCCTTGATTTAATTTTTTCTTACTCAGAAAACACAAAAAAAGCCTTCGGCTTAACCTTCTCAGGCACCACATTCCCCAACGCCTGATCCATCAAACTCCCCGCCTTATCCTTATCCGCCGCCCCCGGCAACACTGGCGGCTTGATGCCTATCCCAGTCCCCGAGCCCGCCGATCCACCCGCATTGATCTTCACCACCGGCCCAACAACCGTCACCCCACCGGCATCCAGTTTGATAAAGCTCCCGCCACCCAAAATGGTGAGTTCGCTGCCAGCCTCGATAACAATCTTCGCCCCAGCCTTCAGATGAATCTCTTTCCCCACGCTGGTCAGCTGCGCAGTCCCCAGCTTCACATGCTGGTTCTGCCCAATCGTCAGGTGATCATCTAACCGCGTTTCAACCTTGCGGTCGGCGATGGTGGTGCGGTGTTCTTCGGCTTTCAGCTCGGTGTAGGTGTTCTTCACCACTGTGTCGTGGCGTTCGTTACCTACTCGGATCTTCTGATCATGCTCAATGTTTTCATCCCAATCCCGCTGGGCATGGATGAAGATCTGCTCGGCGCCTTTCTTGTCTTCAATTCGCAATTCATTGAACCCGCCGCCCCCCGGTGAGCTGAGGGTTTTGAAGACGGTGCGAGTCTTGTTCGCTGGCAGTTCGTAGGGAACCTGGTTTTCCTTGTGGTACAGGCAACCGGTCACCAGTGGCTGATCGGGGTCGCCTTCGAGGAAGGTGACGAGGACTTCCATGCCGATGCGCGGGATGGAGATGGCGCCGTAGCGGTCGCCGGCCCAGCTCGATGAGACGCGCATCCAGCAGCTGGTTTTGTCGTCGGCCAGGCCTTCGCGGTCCCAGTGGAATTGCACTTTGATGCGGCCGTACTGGTCGCAGTGGATTTCTTCACCTTTGGGCCCGGTGACCATGGCGGTCTGGCTGCCGAGGACGCGGGGTTTGGGGTGTTGCAGCGCAGGGCGGTAGAACACGTTCCACGGGGTGGCGAGGAAGCGGTTGCGGTAGCCCTGGTGGAAGTCGTCTTTGTTGTCGGTGGTGTCGCTGGTCACGGACTCTTCGAGGACTTGCGGTTGTTTGCCTTCGTGGACGATTTCGGTGAGCAGCCAGAGGTCGTTCCACTCGGTGCGCGGGTGGTCGGACATTTCCAGGAAGTGGCCGCTGACGAGGGTGGTCTGGTCGCCACGGCCTTCGGCTTGCTGGTAGTCGGCGCGGTGGCGTTCGAGGGCGCGTTGGCTGAGGAATTTGCCGCGCGCGCGGTCGAGGAAGCGGCCGGGGTAGTCGTAATCTTCAAGGTCGGGTTCGGTGCTTTCGCCGTCGGGTTTGTACGCGGCTTCGAGTTGCAGGCGTGGTTTTTCGAAGTCGTAGTCGCGGCGGGTGACGCGGCCGGTGCGGGTTTCCAGGCGCAGTTTGAAGCCTTTGATCACTGGCTCGTCGGCGACCATGCCACTGCCTTGGACGTAGGCGGTGGGCTGCCCGAGTTTTGGAAACACTGTCTGGTCATCGCCGAATACCAAAAGATGACCTTTGGAACTGTGCTGGAAGTGGTAGTGAATGCCTTCCTCTTCGCACAGACGCTGGACGAAGTGCAGGTCGGTTTCGTCGTATTGCACGCAGTAGTCACGGTCCGGGCAGGGCTGGCTCAACTGGAATTTGTAGGCGTTGCCCTTGATGCCGTGCTCATCGAGGATCAGCGCGATGATTTTCGGCGCGGACATCTGCTGATAGATGCGCTGGTTGGTGCGGTGATGCAGGTATTGCAGCTGCGGCACCAGGGAGATTTTGTAGCGGGTCAGGCGTTTGCCGGCGTCGCCTTGAGCGACGCGGTAGATCTGGCCGTGGATGCCGGAACCTTTCGGATCGAACGCCAGAAACGCTTGCTTGTGCAGGAGCTTTTCCAGGTCCAGGTCGGGGTTTTCGCTGACCAGTTCCAGGTCGAAGCGATACGGCTGGCTGATGCCTTCGGTGCCGGTGAACGACAGCACTTGCAGGTCGCCGGCATAGTCTTCGACTGTGAGGCTGAAATGCGTTTCGTTAGCTGAGTTGAACATTGCTTGCTCCCTGTTCGGTAGTCATCCGTTACGCCCGCAGTCGAAGGCGTTGCAGCAAAGACGAAGTGGCGCCCATGGCGTCACGCAATTGAGCGGCGGTGATGGTGCGCTTGGCCGCATCGAAAGCCAGCGCCGTTCGCAGGGCTGGCCAGCAGTGTTTCGGAAGATTGCGCGGTGCGTGCAGCTCGCGGTCGAGTTGACCGTCGCGGGCCTCGACCGACGACATGCGGCGGAATGGGTGTTTGCCACCCGCCAGTTCGTAAAGCACGCAGGCCACGCCATACACGTCAGCGCTGGCCGACAGCGGTTGGCCTTCGAGCAGTTCCGGGGCGGCGTAGCCCGGGGTCCAGGCGTTGAAACGGTCGCGGCTCAGGTGTGGCAGGCCGGGCAGGATGCCCTCTTCGGCCTGGCCCAGGCCAAAGTCGAACAGGCGCACGCCTTCTTCGCTGAGCATCACGTTGCTCGGCTTCATGTCACCGTGCAGCACACCGCGAGCGTGGGCGTAGGCCAGCGCGTCGAGCAGCGGCAGCGCGATGTCGCGCAGTTCTTTCCACGGCAGGCCCAAGGGCCGCTCGCAGAGGAGTTTGTCCAGGGTCAGCCCACGCATGAGTTCCATGGTGATGAAGGCGCGCTGGCAATCGGTGTCCACTTCAAAGCTGTGCAAGCGCAGCACGTTGTCGTGGCGCAGGCGCCGGATCAGGGCGAACTCGCTGTAGAGCAAGGCGCTGGCATCCGGCGATTCGGCAAATTCTTCGCTGAGGATTTTCAGCGCGATGTAAGGGTCGGGATCGCCGAACTGTTCGCTCAGCAAGTCCCGTGCGCGGTAAACCGCACCCATGCCACCAGCACCGAGCAGACGCTCGATGCGGTAACGGCCCGCAAGCACGTCGGGCATTTCGCCGATGCTGGCCTTGGTTGGCGCCAGCGCGGGTTCGGCCTTGTGCGGCTTGTCGTTCAGAGACTTGGCGAACGCAAAGTAAGTCAGGTTACTGTCTTGCTCTTCGCTCACCAGCAGGTCGTCGAGCGGCGGCATGAGTTCAGTCATTGGCGGATCACCACGGCAGTCAGGTTGTCCCGCGCCGAGCCGCGTAGAGCGCCGTCAAACAGACGCTCCAGCGCAACGTGTGGCGCGGTCAGGCTCAGGGCGTTGCCCAGGGCATCGCTGCTGAGCCCTTGGTACAAACCGTCGCTGCACAACAGGAACGTATCGCCGGGATAAACCTCGAGTTCGAGCACGTCCAGCGTCAACACATCAGCCGCGCCGACCGCACGGGTCAGCGCATGGGCGGAAGGATGCGCACGGGCGTCTTCGAGGCTCATCTGTTGCTCGTCCATGAGTTGCTGTTGCAGCGAATGGTCCTTGGACAGCTGATACAAACGCTGGCCGCGCCACAGGTAGCAACGGCTGTCGCCGGCCCAGATACAGGCCGCGCGATTGCCTTCCACCAACAGCGCCACCACGGTGCTGCCCATGATGCTGTCGTGGCGCCCGGCGGTGACGGTCAACTCCTGACCCAAACGGCGGTTGAGCCAGTGCAGGCACTGGCGAATGCCTTTGAGTCGTTCGTCGAAGCCGTCCTGCACCGGCAATTCCGCCAGGCTGGCGACGATCAACTGGCTGGCGATGTCGCCCCCCTGATGACCGCCCATGCCGTCCGCGACCACCCACAGCCCCTGCTGTGGACAGTCGAGAAAAGCATCTTCGTTGCGCGCCCGAACCTTGCCGGCATCGGTACGCGCAGCGCTGCGCCAAGGACTGGCAACCAGCATCAGAGCTGCACCGGCATACGGAAGGTACGCAGCACGCCCATGTCGAACGGGTTCGGCGTGCGTTGGCTGCTGAGCAGGTAGTTGGCGCGCAGGCCGCCCACGTCCGCCTTGAGCACCATCACGTCGCGACCGTTCAGATACTCGGTCTGCATCAGATCGAACAAGCGGAACAGCGACCAAGGGCCGGAGTTCTTCTCGATGCCGATCGGGCGGCCGGCCATTTTGTCGAGGACCAGGCTGGTGCGACCGTCTTCAGCGTCGGTCGGCCATTTGAACGATACCGGCACGATCGGGCCGTGGCGGTATTCGATGGTCTTGTCGCCAAACTTGAACTCGGAGCGGCTGACAGCGGGGTCGAGGGTGTACGGCTCCAGTTTGAACTGCACTTGCGGCTCGGCCGGGTTGGCCGAGAAGAAGCTCTGGCGAATCACTTGGGCCGCGGCCATCTGGTCGAGGTAGACCTTGGAGATCGGCATGCTGTGACCGTCAATGCTGCGCAGGCGGTAGTTGCCCGGATCGCCACTGACGAACGGACGCATGTAGGTCTCGAAGAAGCGATCGTTGATGCCCTGCGCCTTGAAGAACTCGCGGAAGTCGCTGATCGCAACATCGCTGGTGCTGTGGGCGCTGAACGGATAACGCTTGTTGATCGCCTTGCCGTAGAAACTGTACAGCTCGCTCTGGTAACGCTGGTTCAGGTACTGGTAGGAATCGTTGAGCACCAGACGCCAGGTGTCTTCAGCCAGCACGTTGAACCAGACGCTGACCGGACGCGGCAGACGGTTCGACGCATTGCGCAAGTTGCTCAGCGCATCACGCTGGCCGCTCATGCGGGTCTTGGCCATTTCGAACGCGGCCTGATCCGGCGAGCTGGCACGCGCCAGGCTCGCCAGTTGCAGTTGCAGGTCGTTGAGCGCTGCGAGTGCCGGGGTCAAATCAGCGGCCGGGCCGTTGTTGTCATCCAGCAAACGGTGCAGCGGTTCGAAGCGACGTTGCAGGGATTTCTTCGCGGTGTCTGGCAGGTTTTTGATCGCCGCCATTTCCGAGGCTTGGCCCGCAGCGGCAGACGCCAGTTTGCCCAGCTTGCCCAACTTGCCTTTCTGCCCTGCCAGCGCTTCAGCGGCATCAGCCGCTTGATCAACCGGTTCGGCCTCTGCCGGGAAACGGGTGTTCTCGCGCACTTCCACCAGCAGTTGCAGCACCGGGGAATTGGCTGAGGTCAGGCCCGCCAATTGCTCGGCGCCCTCGCCCGCGTCGTTGATCGGTGGCAAGGCCACCTGGCCGACCGCTTCACTCCAGAAGTTGGCGTAGTCGCGGAAGTACAGTTGCTCGAGTTCGACCATCAAGCGACGCAAGTCCATGCCGCTGATGCCCGAGCCTTCGCCCAGTACCCAGTTGTCGCGCAGGATGTCACTGACCAGCGCACTGCCCTGGATCGAGAAATACTGCTGGTAACCCTGTTGGGTGTAGAAGCCCGGGATCACATAATCGGTGCCGACAAACAGCGAGGCCTGTGGGCCGATGTGTTGGCTCAAACGGTATTCCGGCAGATTACGGGCCTGCTCGCGCAGCATCCGGTAAACCACATTGGCCAGCGACTCGCTGCGCAGCACCTGACGTGCTTGGGCCACCAGTTGATCGTTCAGCGGGTAGATAAACGGCTGCTTCAACAAGCGTTCGAAGTGCGTGTTCAAACCGTTCTGCACCGCGGTGTTGCCGGCGTAACGCTGGGACCACTCGGTGGCGACCCAATCCTTGAGCCATGGACCGTCGCGGCGATCCTTCATGTTCAGCATCAGGTACGCACGCAGGCTGTTGAGCAGGCGTTCGCGGTCATTCATGTTGGCGCGGATCTGCCCTTCCAGCAGCGTTGCGACCTTCGGCAGCAGTTGCGCTTCAAGCTCTCGCTCGTAGGCGTCCTTGACCACCGGATTGACCTCTTCGCCCTGATACAAACCACCGCGCTCGTGATACGACACGTCACCCTTGTTCGGGAAAACCTGGGTCGCCGCGTAGCTGCTGTCGAGGGGTTTGAGCACCGCCATGGAGTCATCACGCGCAGTCAGCGCCGAACGTTGTTGATTCCAGTTGGAGGCCAGGTTGCGCAGGTTTTCCAGACGCTCGTAGTTGGCGGAGAACCCGCCCGCCCACAACATGCCGAACAGCGCCAATGCCGCCAGCGCGCCCACGTACAGCGCACGTTGGCCCCAATGGATGCGGCTGCGTTCGCGCTTGTCCAGACCGGCCAGATCGGCCTCGGGGAAAATCACTCGGCTGAGCAAATGGTGAATGAATCGCGAACGGCCGCTGCGCAAGGTCGGCAGCACGCCGGCGTTCATGCCCAGGCTGGCGCCGATGCCAGCGGTGGTCTGGTCCATTTCCTGGTTCAGGTGCGGTGCGCTGGTCAGGTAGAAACCGCGCAACTGGCTGACACGCTGGTAGCGGTTGCCGGTGAACGCCATGTCGACGAACAGGCACAGGCGCTCGCCGATCTGCCCCAATTGATGCGGGAAGTCGAGGATGCGGCCACGGCGCTGGGTATCGCGCTCCTGGTGCATGCGCATGATCACCTGACTGTTCAAGCGACGCAGCAGCTCTTCGAATTCGGTGCGCAGAACGGCGACATCGGTGCCGCTCTGCTCTTTGCGGAAGCTTGTGCCGAGCACCTGATCGCTTTCTTCGCGGGTCAGCTGATCGAAGAACTCGTCGAAACCGAGCAGCTTGTCAGCCTTGCTCAACACCAGGTAAACCGGCACATCGACGTGCAGTTTCTGATGCACGTCCTGCAAGCGAGCACGCACCTGGCGCGCCAATGTGTCCAGATCCTGCTCGGTGTTGCCCAGCAGCATTTCCACCGGGATGGTCACCAGCACGCCGTTCAATGGACGGTTGCGGCGACGCTTGCGCAGCAAGTCGAGCAACGTGCTCCAGGCACTGCCATCGACTTCGGAATCCGGCTGGGTCAGGTAGCGCCCAGCGGTGTCGATCAGCACACCGTGATCGGCGAAATACCAGTCGCAATGCCGGGTGCCGAGGGTGTCGCGGGTCAGTTTGCGGTCGATCTTGTTGATCGGAAACTCAAGGCCCGAGAAGTCCAGCAAACTGGTCTTGCCGCTGCCCTGTGGGCCGATCAGCAAGTACCACGGCAGGTCACTGCGCCAGCGCTCGCTGCGACCGCGATAGAGGCTCGAAGTCTTCAGGGTCTTCAACGCATCCTTGAAGCGCACGCGAAGCTCTTTCTGCTCCTCGTCGATCAGTTCTTCACGGCGGATGCGGTCCCGACCATCTTCGGTGTCTTCGATAGCTTTTTTACGCACGCCAGCGCGCCAGCTGACGAAGACCATAGTCAGGCCCCAGATCAGGAACAGCACACTGATGGTCAGCAGGCGGGAGGTCGAACCTTCCCAGAACTTGTAGTCATCAACGGCCAGCAGCGGCCCGACGAACCACACCAGCAGCGCCAGAAACAGCACCACCAGCAAGGTCCAGACCCAGGTCTTGCGCAAGAATGCGCCGACTTTCTTGAAAAACTTTTTCATCACACGTCCCTGTTTACGGCTGCGACTGCGGCTGGACCGCGGCCGGATCTAGCTGCTGAAAAGGTTGCAGAACGGTTTCGCGTTGTTCGCCCAACACCCAGGCGAAACCCGAATACATCACCACCAGGCAGACCACGGTGAACAGCACCACCATCCACGCCGGCACAATACGCACCAGGCTGCGGCGCTGATCGTTCAAGCCTTCCCAATGCGGCGAAAGCTCGCGCGGCACGTCGCCACGCAGCTGACGAATCTGGCGATACAAGGCGTCGCGGATGCCTTCGAGTTCGAGCATGCCGCGGGCTTGCACGCGGTACTTGCCTTCGAAACCGAGGGACAGGCACAGGTACATCAGCTCCAGCATCGGCAGGTGCTTGACCGGGTTTTTCGACAGGCGATCCAGCAGCTGGAAAAACTTCTCGCCGCCGAAGGTTTCGTTGTGGAAGCTGCTGAGCAGGCTCATCTGCGACCACTCGCTTTCGTTGCCCCACGGCGTGGTCACGACAGCTTCGTCGACCACGGTGCAGAGCACGTAACGCGCGGCCATCACCTGGCTGCTTTCAGCGCCGTTGTGCAGGGCGCGTACTTCAAACAGCTTCAGCCCGGAAGTCAGTCGCTCGTTGAGCGCGTACATGTCTTCGCGGGTGTCGCTGTGCTTGAGCCGTACCACTTCCGACAACAGGTCCGAGGCGGCGGCCACCAGCGAATTGAGGCTGATGTTGAACGCTTCGGCCGGGCGCAGGCGCGCGGCGTAGATCATCCGTTCTTCGAGCTGTTCGAAACGCGGCGGTGCGGCGAAATCTGTCAGCGGACTCTGCGCCGGGCCGTGGCCCTGGCGGTCGAGCAGGACGGTTTTGTCGTCCTGGTTATGTTCCATGTCCTTGATCATGTCGGTCAGTTCCTGATGGCCCAGAATTTCAGTTCAAGCTCGGCAAATTCGCCGGACACATGGAACGCGAAGCCGCCGGAGCGCTCCAGTTGTGCCAGGTCTTCGGAACTGAGTTCGAGAATGAAATAGGTTTTGTTGGAGTGGAACGCGATCTGCCGCGGGGCCACCGGCAACGGTTTGACCTTGATGCCCGGCAGGTGCAGGTTGACCAGTTGGCGGATGCGCTCCACCGGGCCGACCTTGAGGTGCGCCGGCAAGCGGTGGCGCAGTTCTTCGGAGTCGCAGTTGGCACTGGCGGCGAGCACGAACGAGGCCGAACCCAGCAGTTTGTGGTCGTGCAACGGCGAAACGATGATCCCGTACTGGCGCGCTTGCAGGACCAGTTCGATGGCGTGCTGTTCGAGCACCATCGACAGCACCTGACGAATCGCTTCCATCAGTTTGCGGAAACTCGCGCCCTGGTCGCTGTGCTGGTAACGGCTGTCCAGGCGCGGGCGTTTGGTGTCGCTGGAGAACGTCGCCAAGTCGCCCAGCATGGTCAGCAGCGTGCGGTACAACTCTTCCGGGTGAACCTGTTCCAGACCGAGGTAGTGACGCAGCAGCATTTCGGTACGGTTGATCAGTTGCAGCATCATGAAGTCGCCGACTTCGGCGCCACCGACCTTGCCGTTGGAACGAATCCGTTCGGCAATGGTGTCGCCACGGTGGCCGAGCATGCTGATCACTTCTTTCAGGCACGACAGCAGGTAGCTGGAGGCATGCGCCTGAATGTAGGTCGGCACAAAATCCGGGTCGAGGCTGATCACGCCATCGGGCGTGGTGTCGAGCACTTCGCAGACCTTGAGTTTCACGTAGGCCTGATCGCTTTGCTGTTCGCCGAGCAACAATTTGAAGTCCGGGCGACCGCAGCTGACCTGGCTGGCGGAATCGTCGCCGGCATTGGAGTCCGCGACTTCCACTTCATAAGCGGTGTAGCGCGCCAGCACATCGGATTGCTCCGGGCGACGGGCTTCGATGTGGTTGCCGGTGACCAGTGGCAGCGCCAGGTAAATCGGCGTGTTACCGGTGTTCGGCGGCACATCCAGCGCCAGCGGCTCGGTGTTGCCGCCGAGTTCGAACAGGCTGCCGTCCGGCAGAATCCCCGAGGCCTGGCTGATCACCAGTTTGCCCATGTTGAGGAACTGCAAATCGATTTCCAGATTGAGGAAGCCCCAGGTGTAGCTGCCCAGCAACCGGGTAAGGGTCTTCATCTGGTGTTCGTAATAGCGGTCGTTATGCTGGAAGTGCTGCGGACGCAGCAGCATGCCTTCCTGCCAAATGACTTTATGGGAATTCATGATCAGTCATCCGCCTTGGCGAGCTTTTCGTTGCTGTTGCGGATGCCGGCCTGGTCGAGGGTCAAATCAGCGTCGGTGACTTCCACCGGAGTGACTTGCACCGTGTAGCGCCATTTGGTTTCCGGCAGGTCGCGGTAGGCGGCGAGAATGCCGACGTAGCGACTGCCCTCCTCCACGCTGAGTTTCATTTCCACGGTTTCACCCGGGCGCAGTTCGATTTCTTCGCTGGCCACCAGGTCCGGGGCCAGGGATTCCTTGGCGCGCTCGTACAGGCTGAAGAAATCGGCGTTCTCGAAGGTCACCGGGTGCTTGAGCTCGAACAGACGCACGACGATCGGCGACGGACGCCCGTTGAGGTCCGGGTTCAACTGATCGCTGGCGGTGAGCTTCAGATTGAGCTTGGTGACGTGGGAGTACGGCGACAGCGACGAGCAGCCGGCCAGCAGCACCAGGGCCGCGAACGCCGTCAGCGTCTTGAAAAAAGCGGTCGAGCAGCGAGACATGCGCATCATCCTTGGTGGTCGGTGTGAAGGGTGGAAATCAGGCGGATCTGTTCTTCGTAAGCCTGAGCAAAGTCGCGGGCCAGCAGGCGCTCGCTCCAGTCATCGTCCTGACGCAGGGCCTGGTGATAACGACCGTAGGCTCTCCAGCGGCTGCCGGAGGTGGCCAGCAACGGCTTGTTGTCGCGCTCGAAACGCAAGGTCAATTGCTGTGGCGAGAAGTGTTCCAGCGTGCCGCGAACGGCGGCGCGGCTGGCAGTCAGCAACGCCACCTGATGCGCCTGCAAATCGCGGAACGCCCGGGAGATCGCTTGCTCGGCCGGCAACTGCCCCGGCTTGTTCGGCTGCAACAAGATGCCCAGCGCTTCACCGGCATCGACGGCGAATTTCAACGGGTTCTTTTGCGTGCCTTGCACGGTGGTCTGGGCCAGGCGCAGTTCGTTTTTCAGTTCGCTGCGGGTGCGCAGGCTCTGCTGCAAACCGCCGACGCTTTGCTTGAGCAAACGAGCAGCGTTTAGCGCCAGTGCTTCGCGAGCATCGTGGTCGAGGCCCTTGAGGTCCACGCCCAGCGCCGCGCCGAAGTGCTCCCAGAAACCTTCGCTCTGACGCTCGACCGGTTTCGGCGGCGGCGCGGGGGCTGGCTCGGCCGGGGCGTTGATCAGCTCCGGGACCAGCAGGCTTTCCATGTCGATGCGTGCATAGTCGGCGCGCTGACGGGTGTCCTGTGGCGCGTTGTTTGGAGAGATCAGCTCGTCGATTTCCGAATACACGCGCTCTTGCTGATCGAGGGCGTTCAGCGGATCGAGATCGAGGAACGCGTCGTCCGGAATGATGCTGCCCGCCGCTTGCGGACGGCCGACTTCCACATCGAAGGTCGCCGGGTCGCGCACCAGCCGCGCACGGATCTCGAAATCACCCAGCACGTAGACGCTGCCGTGTTCGATGCGCATCGCTTCGCCCTTGCGCAGGCGTGCGCCGCTTTCGCTGTCCGAAATACCGTTGCTGCTGGTATCGGTCAGGAAAAACGTGCCTTCGCGGTAGCTGATCAACGCGTGGTGGTTGGACAGGTGACGCTTGCGGTCGGGAATGATCCAGTCGCAATCCTCGCCCCGGCCGATCACGCCACCGGCCTGCTTGAAGGTCTTCTGGCACAAATCCGTGGGCACGAACTGCTTGGTGTTGAGCATTTCGAAAACCAGTTCCATGGTGATACTCCTTGCGGTCACTTGCCGCGATTGACCGCCTGCGGATCACCCAATGGGCGATAGGTGTTGTCGTTGTATTTGTAATTGCCGCTACAGCCGCCGAGGCCGCATAGAACGACGAGGGTCAGCAGGACGGCTTGCCAGTGACGAACAGGCATCAGAGGGTCTCCAGGGATAGACAAAGCACAAAGCGCCGACCCGTTTGGGCGGCGCTGTTAAAAGCGGTTGAGGTGAAATCGACGGTCATTTGCCTACCCATCGAAGTCGCCCAGGTTGATATTCAAGCGGCCGAGGCGGTACAGCAGCGTGCGGCGCGGCAGCCCGAGTTCGCGGGCGGCGAGGGTCTGGTTGCCGTCGTTTTTGCGCAGGCAATCGAGCAGCAGACTGCGCTCGACCTGCTCCAGGCGTTCGCGCAGGTTGAGGCTGTTGTCTTCCGGCATGGCTTCCATGCGCAGGGAGAAATGCTCGGCCAGCAACTCGCCGCCCTCGCACAGCAGAACCGCACGCTCGACCAGGCCTTTGAGTTCGCGCACGTTGCCGGGAAAGGCGTAACCGGACAGGTGATCCAGCGCCGCATCGGACCAACGCACCGCGTCGCGCTGCAAAAACGAGCACGCCTTGTCGGCGAAATGCCGGGCCAGATCGAGGATGTCGCCTTCGCGCTGACGCAAGGCCGGCAACTCGATCGGGAATTGCGCGAGGCGGTAGTACAAGTCCTCGCGGAACTTGCCTTCGCTGACCAGCACCGACAAATCCCGGTGAGTCGCGGCGATGATGCGCACGTCGATCTTGTGCGTGTCGTTGGAACCCAGCGGGCGGATCTCGCCTTCCTGCAACACGCGCAACAACTTGGCTTGCAGCGACAACGGCATGTCGCCGATTTCATCGAGCAACAAAGTGCCGCCATTGGCCGCATCGAACAGCCCGGCCCGGTCGCGGTCAGCGCCGGTGAAGGCGCCTTTGCGGTACCCGAACAGCTCGCTTTCCAGCAGGTTCTCCGGGAACGCCGCGCAGTTCTGCACGATGAACGCCTGGGAACGGCGCGGGCCGCAGTCGTGAATGGCGCGCGCGACCACTTCCTTGCCAGTGCCGGTCTCGCCGCGCAGCAGCACGGTGTACGGGCTGTGCAGGACTTTGCTGATCAGCGAGTAAGTCTCGCGCATGGCCTTGCTCTTGCCGATCAAGCCGTAACCACTGGCGTTCGGAACGCTGGCCTTCACCGGTCGAGACTCCCCAGTCGGCTGACGCAAACGCTGCAGCAAATGCAGTTGACCAAGCACGAACGAGCCCAGTTGCCCGAGGGAATCGGCGAAGCCTTGCAGGTCGATGTGCCGGCGACTGGCGCACAGCAGCAAGCCTTCGACGGCCTTCTGCTGATTGACCATTGGCACGCACAGCAGCGACTGCCAAGGCGTGGCCTGAGGCGGTAGAAAACTGGTTTCGTGCAGGCTGCCGCTCAGTTCGCTGAGGCTCACCACGCGGTTCTGACACAGGGCGAACTGCAGCAGTTGCTCACCGTTGTAATCCGCCGGCAGGCTCGCCGCTTCCCGGGGTTGCAGGATGCCGTTCAGGCACTCGGCGTTCATCCCCAGGCACGTGTGAGTCGCGTCCAGCAGGTACAACTGCGTCAACTCGCAGCCGCTGAGTTCGGCCAACCCGCGCACGAAGTCACCCAGCAGCGCAGCACCGTCCGCCGCCCGCGACAGGCTGGCGAATTGCGCCAGCAAGGCTTCGGCATAAACCAGCGGCTGGGGCACTTGAGTGAACATCACACCCACCTCAGGCGAACTCGCAATTCACGCTGGCGTTACCGTCGAGCGTCGCGTGGACACGCTTGAGGCTTTCACCGGTGGCCATCGCATCGAGCAAGCGGTCGGCCACCAGCGGCAGGACGTGCAGGTCGAGCAAATGGTCGATCAGGCGCGCGCCGCTGTCGCTTTGGGTGCAGCGTTCGGCCAGGTGATCGACGAGGTCTTGCGAGTAAGTGAAGTCCAGCTGACGACGGTTCAGGCGTTCGCCCAGACGACCGAGTTTGATTTCGATCAGCTCGCGCAGCACCGGGCCGCCGACCGGGTAGTAAGGCACCACGCGCATCCGCGCCAGCAACGCTGGTTTGAAGTGCTTGCTGAGGACCGGGCGGATGGTTTCTTCGAGGATTTCGGCCGATGGACGTGCGCCGTTTTCACAGAGTTCGCTGATGCGGTCGCTGCCCAGGTTCGAGGTCATCAGGATCAGCGTGTTGCGGAAATCGATCTCGCGCCCTTCGCCGTCGTTGGCCACACCTTTGTCGAAGATTTGGTAGAACAGGTTGAGTACGTCCGGGTCAGCCTTTTCCACTTCATCGAGCAGGACCACGGAGTACGGCTTCTGGCGCACGGCCTCGGTGAGCATGCCGCCCTCGCCGTAACCGACATAGCCTGGCGGCGCACCGATCAGGCGCGAGACCGTGTGCTTCTCCTGGAACTCGGACATGTTGATGGTGGTGATGAAACGATCACCGCCGTACAGCAAGTCGGCCAGGGCCAGTGCGGTTTCGGTCTTGCCGACGCCGCTCGGGCCGACCAGCAGGAACACGCCGACCGGTGCATCCGGTTTGTTCAGGCCGGCAGCGGTGGCGCGCATCGAGCGGTCCAGGGCGTGAACGGCTTGTTCCTGACCACGGATGCGCGTACGCAGGTCGGTGGCGAAACTGGCGACTTTGGCGTTGTGTTCACGGGCCAGTTGTGCCAGCGGCACGCCGGTCCAGGCGCTGATCACCTCGGCGACCAGACGCGGGCAGACTTCGAAGCTCACCAGACGCTCTTTGACTTGCAGCTCGGTCAGGGCTTTGTGAGTTTCGTTGAGCGCCGCTTCCAGGGTTTCGACACTCTGCGCTTCGTCTACGGGCAGCGTTTCGATCACGGTGCCTTCGGCGTCTTCCTCAACTGTGAGGGTTGGCGGGGCGGCAGCCACTTCGCGAGCCTTGGCCAGTTGCTGACGCAGGTCCAGCAGGCGCTCGGCCAATGCTTTCTGTTCGGTCCACAGGGCTTCCAGCGCGGCCCTTTCATCTTCGGCGGCGGCCAGGCGATCTTCCAAGGCGCTCAGCGCTTCGTGATCGATCAGCAAACCAGCTTCGGCATCCCGGCGCAGAGCCTGGCGCTGACGACCACCTTCGGCCAGTTCACCGCGCAGGCGTTCCAGGCTTTCCGGGGCGGCGGCGAGGCTGATGCGGACGCGGGCGCAGGCCGTGTCGAGCACGTCGACAGCCTTGTCCGGCAGCTGGCGACCAGCAAGGTAACGCGCAGACAACTCAGCCGCCGCCACCACGGCGTCATCGCGCAGGTAAATGCCGTGGCTCTTCTCGTAAACCTGAGCCAGGCCACGGAGGATGGTCACTGCTTCGCTGACGGTTGGTTCGTGCAGTTGCACCGGTTGGAAACGACGGGCCAGGGCCGGGTCTTTTTCGAAGTATTTTTTGTACTCGGCCCAGGTGGTGGCGGCGATGGTGCGCAGCTCGCCACGGGCCAGGGCGGGTTTGAGCAGGTTGGCCGCGTCGGAACCTCCGGCATTGCCGCCTGCGCCGATCAATGTGTGAGCTTCGTCGATGAACAGAATGATCGGTTTCGGCGAGGCTTTGACCTCATCGATCACGCCTTTGAGACGACGTTCGAATTCACCTTTGACGCTGGCACCGGCCTGCAACAGGCCCATGTCCAGGGACAACAACTCGACGCCTTTCAACACGAGCGGCACTTCACCAGCAGCAATGCGCGAGGCCAGGCCTTCGACGATGGCGGTTTTGCCGACACCGGCTTCACCGACCACAATCGGGTTGTTCTTGCGGCGACGGGCGAGGATGTCGACCATCTGCCGGATTGCGCCATCGCGGCACAGCACCGGGTCGAGTTTGCCGTCGCGGGCCTGTTGGGTGAGGTTGTGGGTGAAGCGCTCCAGCAGCGACTCGCCCTGCACGCCCGGTTTGCCGGTGGCCGGTTGTTCTTTCTGCGACAGGGCAAATTCTTTCAGGCGCTCGATGTTCAGCTTGGCCAGCAACGACTGGTAGCGGCTGCCGGCGTAACGCATCGGATTGCGCAGCAGCGCGAGGATCAACGCGGCTTGCTCGACCTGGCTCTGGCCCAGTTCCAGGTTAGCCACCAGCAACGCATCTTGCAGCCACTGCACCAGTTCCGGGGCGAACACCGGGTTGCGCGAAGCGCTGTGCTCGACCCGCGATTGCAACGCGGCGCTCAGTTCACCGGCATCCACTTCGGCATCTTGCAGCGCGCGTGCGAGCAAGCCTTGCGGGCGCTCCAGCAGGCCGAGCAGCAAGTCTTCGACAAGGATCTTGCTGCCGCCACGGGCGACGCAGCGCTCGGCAGAACTTTCCAGATCACGACGGGTTTCGGCGTCCAGCGCCTGGATAAGTTGTTGCAGGTCTACGTTGATCATTGGTCATCTGTCCTTAATGAATTTTGCTGCCCAGGGTTACTACGCCGTCCGCTTTTTCGCGGCCCAGCCAACTGGTCCATCCCAGGCGACAGGCGTTCTGCTCACCGATGCGCAGTTCGCGGATTTCTTCCTGGCGCAACACCAGGCGAATGTCGTAATCGAGCGGGTCACGCAGGGTGAACCGCACCAGCGCGCACAACGGCTGGTAGCCGAAACCGATCGGCAGGAATTCGTGGAAGCGTTGCCAGTCGAGTTCGCGGATGTGGATGCGGAATTTGCCGCTGCGGTCGCGCACGTGTTCACCCAGCACCAGGTCTTCGCCGAGCAGACTGTTGGCGCGCCCCAAACGATTGCGCTGCTCGTCGAGAATCTCCACGCGACGCTCGATGCACTGCTCGATGGTCAGTTCGGCGTGCTTGAAGTAGTAACGCAGTACCGCTTCGATCAACGCCGCCGAGTGCGCGCGCAAGCTGAGCAGGCCGAGGTACGGCAGCAGGCGTTTCCAATTCAGTTCCTGAGCCTTGCGGATCTCTTCGCCGCCCAGGCCGATCAACGCAAACAGCTGCGCCGAGAACGGGTCGAGGGCGCCACTTTCGAAACTGGCGCGGTAGCGGTACTTGCGCCAGATCGGCAGCATCAGCCGTTGCAGACGATGGTGAAACAGGTCGAGAAAGTTGCGGGTCGGGTTGCCGTCTTCGCTGTCGCCCAGGGCCTGTTCGCCATAGAACGCTGGCAGCGGCGAGCCAGAACCGACCAGGCCGATCAGGTTGAATCGCAGGCGCGCACGCATCTGCCCGTGCTCGTGAAAAAACTCCACGCGATCGACGTCGCTGCCCGGGAAGCCCAGGCTCGGGTTGGCCTGGAATTCCAGCTGATCGTACAAATCGTCCTGGCTCAGGTGCGGGTGGGCCTCGCGCAGCCGGTCAACCACCAGCAGCACGGCCTGAAACAGCGAGTACTCGCGTATTCCTCGGGTCAGTCCGCTTAAAGAAGCGGCTGAAGGCCCATACGTGGTGTCCATTGGTACACCTCTCCCTGTGTGCTTTTTACCCGCAGCTCGTGGTAAGAATTGAGACTGGCGTAAAGCGCGAAAAACTCGTTAAGAACCGAGGCAAAAACGAACAGGTCGCCCTCGCCGATATACCCTTCCGGGTCGATGGTCAGCTCGGTGCGCAACCCGCGAACCGGCAACCCTCGGTGCAACCGATCAACGTGCTGGTGCTTGATCGACTTGAGCCCGCCCAGCAAACGCTTACTGACTTTTTCCGCGTGTTGGTCGTAGTAGCGCGGCAGGTCGTAGGTTTCGAGAATCACCTTCAACGCATTGACGTCGGCCAGGGACAGGTAGTTGAGCGACATGTTGCTGATCAGCTTCCAGAGGAAGTCACGGTTCAGCGGCGGCGCATAACTTGGAGTGGCCGGGGTGATGTTGCGGAAACTCAGAAACTCCGGCGTGTCTTCGCACGCCTGGCTGATGTCGCCGAGCTTGAGTTTTTTGGGCAGGTTCTGGTTGGTGCACATCAGCTCGATCGACAGGGTTTCGTGGGCTTCGGTGTGGCGGATGCCGAAGCTCAGGTAGGTGTCGAGGCCGTTGTGCAACGAAGACGAACGCTGGCGGATGCTGTAATGCGGACGGCTGTTGGGCACGTCGAAACTCGGATCGTGCTCGAAGGATTCGAACGGCACGTATTCCTGGTAACCGAGGCCGCCGGGCTTCCAGCCGGTGACGGTTTCCACCGAGAACACGCCGCAGTTCTGCAGATCGAATTCGGCGGGCAACAGCAGGTATTCGTCTTGCTTGCCGTCGAGGCGGATCGGCAGTGCATCGTGCTTGAACAGGTTGACGATGGGCGTGCAGTAGAGCTTCACGTTGTCCAGCGTCGGACGCATACGCAGGATGCCGCTCTTGCGAATATCGAAACGCAATTCGAGGCCGCGCACCTGCTTGAGCGTGTCTTCCGGCAGCGCCTTGAGCAGGTCCAGGCCGTTGATATCGACGAACAGGAATTTGTCCTGGAAGGCGAAGTATTCCTGCAGGTAGCGATAGCCACGGAAGGTGTTCAGCGGATAGGGAATCAACGCTTCTTCTTCGGCAAAACCCACCGGCTGCACACGGTCGCCGGGCATCTTGAACGCCATCGGCGTGCCGTTGACGCCGTTGATGGGTTTGCCGGCGCCATCCAGCGGGATCAGTTCGATGCCTTCCAGATTGCGCAACAGGCTCAGGTAGAGCATCTGGCTGATGTAGCGCTCACCGGCGAAGTGCAGACGTAAACGGCTCAGTTCCAGTTCGCCGAGGTGACCGTCAGCACTCATCTCCAGACGCAGGCTCAACAACGAACCGTCGCCCTTCACCGAGTAATTCAGCGCGGCCAGATCCAGCGGCAACACTTCGGTCGGGTAGCAGGTGCGAAAGCGGCAACGCACGTCATCGATCGGCACGCTCTCAACTGGAGTGTCGCGCTCGACCATCAACGCAGGACCCGAACGCTTCAGCGGGTCGAACTGCAAAATGCTGAATGCCGGCAGCGGCCGCATGTAGTTGGGCCACAGCAGATGCATCAACGAATGGCTGAGCTCCGGCAACTCGTCGTCGAGCTTCTGGCGCAGGCGCCCGGTCAGGAATGCAAAACCTTCCAGCAACCGCTCCACGTCCGGATCCCGCCCGGCCTGACCCAGGAAAGGCGCCAACGCCGGACTACGCTCGGCGAATCGGCGACCTAACTGGCGAAGTGCGGTGAGTTCGCTTTGGTAGTAGTGGTTAAAGGACACGGGGTACCTTCCTGGTAGTGGAACTCATGAAAAAAACGTCCTGTAGAGCGCGACTGTCAGACCGGCAACTACGTAACCGGCGATGAGCAGGTACGGTAAAAAAGCCAGCCAGCCAAACATCATCGGGAACCCGGCAAGGCTCCCCAAAAGCACATGGGCCAACCCATAAATCACCCACGGAGCGGCGTAAAAAGGGATGAACGTCAGCGGTGCGCGCCACACGCTTTTCAAAATTTGCTGTTCGGTTTTTCCGTTCAGTGCTCGCGTTGCCCACAGGGCAAAGGCGATGTAGGCCGGGATGCCGAATGTGAGGACGTAGATCAACAGCATTTGTTGCAAGTCCAGAATCGCTGCGTGTCCATTGCCCTGCTCGACCAGTATCAGAGCCAACAGCACCAGGAGCGGAGACCAGAGCGCTACTCTGAAAAAATTTGGATTAGGGCAGCCTTCACTTTTCCGAATGCCCTGCGCCGAATCGTTAGTAAATTTCACTGAACACCCAGTGATTAAAACTGTAAAGAGCAACAACACCCACAACAGTGGACGCCAATAACAAAAAACCATCGCGAGAGTTTTTATATTTAAAAAATCTTGTTAACGCTTTTACAAAATAATAAAAAGAGAGCGCCATCATCGGAATATAAAGAGCCAGACAAAAAACAAACAAGCTCCCATAAACATCAAATCCGTCTATTGACCATTGGGTTTTCGGGTCAGTGCACGACATCAGCAGCAATACCGCAGCCACAAAAAAATAAAAATAACGAAGCATCTAGCGTAGCCCCTTTGAATAGAGAAGCTTGGCGAGCTCTCGACGCCTTGCTTTTCCTTCTGCACTGTCGCCGGAATAGTAAAAGTGCCCTTCCGCCGTTGGCATCTGCCTACCAAGTTCAAGAGCCGAGTCGACAAGTTCCTTATCAGTCATGCCCGCATAGATAGGGTCGCCCTTATCCTTCAAGTCGATAATTATTGCGCTACCGATGTTTGGATGATTACTAACAGCTTCTTTCAAACTTTTATTGATCGGAGCACCAATGAGGACAAGGTGGTCTATTTTGGTGCCCGAACGGGCATAGTGCATAGCAGTACGGGCCGCGACTACGCTGCCCCAAGAGTAACCTACTATATTGAATTGCCCGATCTTTGGAATTGGCTTGGTGATTTCCAATGCGCTCAACGGAAACTCCGTTGTTTTGATTTTTGAAATATCCCGCCCTATCTTGATCGCCAACATATCGCTTGTCGGGGTACATTCCACTACGCTATTGCTTTTGATAGTGATCAAACCATAGATATACTTTTTCTCTATGTATTCGCCGCCATATTTGCACTTCTGAATTTCGCCATACTCAAATACGACTGGATCACTTTCGTCTTGGTTGTAGAGCACCACAGACGCAGCATCACTAAGCATGTCGACCAGATCGGGCACATGCTTATCCCATCCAGTTATTAGAGATGAGTAGTTCCCATAAACGGCATTTAAAATTTCAGCCTCTTTGAACGCAGCCACCATATCTGCGTTATAAGCACCAATCATCCCGGCGCCGCCCAAAAATACTGTCAGCCCTTGTTCAACAACAATCGGTTTAGGCGTCAGATCCTTAGTCGGTGTACTTTGCATCGCAGCGACTTTTGTAAAAGCACCACTTGAAGTATTGATGACATCGGCGCCCATCTATCAATCTCCTTTTGCAACATAGATTTCAACTTGCTCTGCACTTTCGTGACGAGCTAGTCGGTGAGTGAAACCTTTTTCATTAGTAACACCCTCTTCCTGCGTACCGTCTTGGCGAACGAGCAGATATCTACGATTGGCAATGGGCATACCAGCTTCATCTGTCAAAGCAAACTGCTCATCAAATCCAGGAAAAATCAAAGGCAACGGCGCCACAAACGGCGCCGGCGAATGCGAATTCCCGATAATCACCGTCCCGGAACCCGCCGTAACCTTGTTGCCATGAGTACCAACCGAATCCACCGTTGCCGCCGGTTTGCCGTTGATCAAAACCGTCGTCGCCAACCCGCCCGACATCGCACCACCACACGCCGAGGCATCGCCTTGACGGGCGGCCGCGAGGCCGTCGAAGAAGACGTCGCCGGAACCGGCGGCGATCGGGTTGGTGCCGTGGCCGGGGAGCGGGCAAGCGGTGGGGTCGGATACGCGGGCTGCGGGTTTGCCGGACATACGAATCTCCTTAGTTGACCTTTACTTGACCGCTGCCATCCAGGCGCGCGGCGAAACTGACCTGACGCTTGAAACCATCAACTTCCAGCAAACCTTCGATGCTGAAGGACAGGCGAAGCTGATCGTGATCACGCGGCAGGGAGATGACATGCACATTACTCAAGCGTGGCTCGTAGGCTTCGATGAAATTTTCGATGGCCAGACGGGCCTGACTCAGGGAGTCGTGCAGGCTCAGACGCATGTCATTGAGATCGGGTAGCCCGTAGTCGGACAGCGTTTGCACGCTGCCCGCACGGGTGCTGAGCATCTTGGCCAGATGGGCAGCCACGGACGCCATGGCGGAGACCTCACGGCTCCAGCCGACGCGTTTTTCCGCGTCGCCACCCAGGCGTTCGAAAAGGCTGCCGTATCCAGTCATGACTCAGGCTCCTCTTACTCTTTGTCCAGCTTGCCAACCAGCGACAGGGTGAAATCAGCACCCATGTACTTGAAGTGCGGGCGCACGTTCAGGCTGACGCGGTACCAGCCAGGCTCGCCTTCGACATCGCTGACGATGATCTGGGCAGCGCGCAGTGGACGACGGCCACGGACTTCGGCGCTTGGGTTTTCCTGGTCGGCCACGTACTGGCGGATCCACTTGTTCAGTTCCAGCTCGAGGTCGGTACGTTCTTTCCACGAACCGAGTTGCTCGCGCTGCAGCACTTTCAAGTAGTGAGCCAGGCGGTTGACGATCATCATGTATGGCAGTTGCGTGCCGAGCTTGTAGTTCAGCTCTGCGGCCTTGCCTTCTGCGCTGATACCGAAGAACTTCGGCTTCTGCACCGAGCTCGCGGAGAAGAACGCCGCGTTGTCGGAGCCTTTGCGCATGGTCAGGGAAATGAAGCCTTCCTCGGCCAGTTCGTATTCACGACGGTCGCTGACCAGAACCTCGGTAGGGATCTTGGTTTCGATTTCGCCCATGCTTTCGAAGTGGTGCAACGGCAGATCTTCAACCGCGCCACCGCTCTGCGGGCCGATGATGTTCGGGCACCAGCGGAATTTGGCGAAGCTGTCGGTCAGCTTGGTGCCGAACGCGTAGGCCGTGTTGCCCCACAGGTAGTGCTCGTGGCTGTTGGCGACGGTTTCTTTGTACACGAACGATTTGACCGGGTTTTCTTCCGGGTCGTACGGGTTGCGCAGCAGGAAACGCGGCACGGTCAGGCCAACGTAACGGGAGTCTTCCGACTGGCGGAAAGTCTGCCATTTAGCGAACTGCGGGCCTTCGAAGTGATCTTTCAGATCCTTCAGGTCTGGCAGGCCGGTGAAGCTTTCCAGGCCGAAGAACTTCGGACCGGCAGCCGCGATGAACGGCGCGTGAGACATGCAGGCGACGCTGGACACGTACTGCATCAGTTTCACGTCCGGCGAGCTTGGGGACATGAAGTAGTTGGCGATGATCGCGCCCACAGGCTGACCACCGAACTGACCGTATTCAGCGGTGTAGATGTGCTTGTACAGGCCCGACTGCATCACTTCCGGCGAATCTTCGAAGTCGTCCAACAGATCGTCTTTGGAGACGTTGAGGATTTCGATCTTGATGTTTTCGCGGAAGTTGGTGCGATCGACCAGCAACTGCAGGCCGCGCCACGACGATTCCAGGGACTGGAAGTCCGGGTGGTGAAGGATTTCGTCCATCTGGCGGCTGAGCTTGGCATCGATCTCGGCGATCATGCGATCAACCATTGCCTTCTTGACCGGCTCACCGTTGTTCTGCGGCTTGAGCAGCTCTTCGATGAAGGCCGACACACCGCGCTTGGCGATGTCGTAGGCTTCGTCGTCCGGCGTCAGGCGGGTTTCGGCGATGATGCTGTCGAGAATGCTGTATTCGCCGTTCTCTTTGCTCTTTTGCTGTGCTGCGCTAGTGCTCATGGTGTTGGCTTCCTTGGCTGATAGAGACTCAGGCGTCCTGGGCTGCGGCGTTCAGGCCCAGCTCACCCAGTACGCGACCGCGGGATTCGTCGTCGGCGAGAACGCCTTCGATGGCTTTGCGGAACGCAGGCGCGTTACCCAACGGGCCTTTGAGGGCCACCAGCGCGTCGCGCAGTTCCATCAGTTTTTTCAGCTCAGGCACTTGCTCGACCAGGCTGGCCGGGTTGAAGTCCTTCATCGAGTTGACGCGCAGTTGCACGCCCAGCTCTTCAGTGCTGCCCTCTTCCTGAAGACGGTTAGGCACGCTCAACGTCAGGCTCAGCTCTTGCTTGGCCAGCACTTCGTCGAAGGTCGTCTTGTCGATGCTGATCGGCTTGCGATCTTCGACTTTGCGTTCGTCCTTGCGGTGGGTGTAGTCACCGATTGCCAGTAGTTTCAACGGCAGTTCGATCTCTTCCTGTGCACCACCGGTGGCAGGTTTGAACGTGACGTTGATGCGTTCCTTGGGGGCTACCGAGCCTTCTTTGGCCATGGCTTTTCTCCTTGCGGTTGTGGCCCGGGGGCCTATTCGAGTACCACTTCGAGATCGAGGTGGCACAGCCTGCGATAAATCTCTTCCTTGCGTTCACGTACGGCGTGGTTCTGCGGCAACAACTCGCAGCAGCTATGCAGTAAATGCAGCACTTCCAGCGCAAGATCGGGCTCCCAGGCGTTCAGGCCTGAGTCCTGTAATGTTTGGTCGAGGGTTTCGAGTTGGGTCTTGGCCAGTTCGTATTTCTTGGCCATGAAGCACAGTCGCGCGAGGGCGAACTGCCAGAAAAACCGTACGCGTCCGCCGTGGGCACTCTGCAGGCCCTGCTTGAGGATCTGCACGGCGGCCTTGAGGCCGTCCTTGCGCAAAATCGGCAGAACTTCTTCCAGGGCCACTTCCCAAGCCGGCTGGGAGTCGGCGACCTCGACCTTGCGGGGCGCAGTGGCGCTTTGCAGGTGTGGCATGACGTGGGCGCTGATCCAGGCGCGGGTGGCCGGATCAGCGAATGGTGCGCCGTCATGGAAACGTAATTCGATGATGCCGGGCAGGCGCTGAATCAACAGCGCGAAGTGGATTTCCACTTCGCGCATGGCCAATTCGGCGTTCAAGCCCTGCAGGCATTCCCAGACGATGCGCTGGCCATCAAACCAGAACGGCGCCTTCGCCAGGCTCGCCTCCAGTTCCACCAACAGGTCGGCGTACTTGGCCTGGTCGTAACGATCCTGATAAGACTTGAGCTTGTCCGCGGGCAAGCCGCGCAGAACGGTGATTTGTTCGGCGTTGCGCTCGGGAACCGCATCAATCGGCAGCCACAGGAGCGTGCGATTGAGGCGCAGGGCGCGCAGGTCGGTGGCTTTCTGCTTGAGCCACCAGGCACATAACGGCCGCGCGCTTTCCTGTTGGGCGCGCAGGGCTTTGTGGGCTTCTTTTTCGTTATCGATCGGTGCGCCAGGGGTGAACAACTGCGTGGCGGCTTGCTTGACCTGGGCGACTGCGGCGCCGACCACACCGGGTTCCGGCTGGTTGTCAGCAGCGCGTTGCACCATGTTTTTCAGGCGGCGAGAGATCGGCAGCAGCAGTGGCGCATCGTCACCCAAGTGCTCGGTGCAGGCGGCGTCGAGGCCTTCAAGGTGTTCGACCAGGCGCCGGAACATCGGCAACTGCTCTTTGATCGCGATGTTTTCGGTCAACACCTGCTCAAGACGCGGCACCAGCCAACTGATCGCAGCGGAGCGGGTGCGAGCCTTGTTCGGGTGGACTTCGGCCCAGTGGCTTTCGCACAGGTAATGCAACAAACCAAGGCCCGCCAGCAGTCCTTGAAAGGATTCGCGCTGGTACAACGCCCAAGTCAGCCAGGCACCGACCCGCAAGTCCTTGGACTGGGTACGCAGCAGGCTTTCGCTGTTTTCACGGATTTTCAGCCAGTCAATCTGACCGCTTTCATGCATCGAGGAGGCTTTGCCCAGCTCGCTTTCCAATGCCTCATATTCGCTCGAAAAACGAACGTCCTCGCCCGCGAAATTCTCTTTGGAAACAGAGGCTTTTGCGAGATCAAGGTAATGAGCAGAAAGTTTGCTTGAGTAGGACATCCATGGCCTTTATTTAGGATTACGGTCATACGCCCCCATGAAGATTTCAAGGGGCCAGGACAGTATCAAAGAGCTACGATGAGTCTCATCCAATTGAGTTCGTGCTCTTTCAAGTGCGCGCATCGTAATCACTATGATGGCCACTAGCAAGCATCCGATTAAACAACAAGACGAAGTGATCTTTATTGCACGTAGGAGATCTCCCTATATGTGTAAGGGGATTCCCTGGTGTCGCATTAATATTCATCTCATCATCAGATCTCCCTGAAACCATTGACGCAGAGCGGTTTGTCTAATCTGTCACGGATATCGGGTTCCATACCCCCCCGCGATAGGTGCGCAGCATGCCAATAATTACCAAGGAAGAATGTAGGAAACCTCCGAAAATGTTTCGTGAATTTAAAAAAACAAGGGAAAGACAATTGAGACGCAAAAAAGTGCCATCGAAGTGATGGCACTTTTCATTTGAACAAATACTCAAGTTCGGCAATACGCCGCGTGCCTGCATGAACTTCGCTGATGTTGATGCAACATTCTGACATCCAGAAATATCTCACAGAGTTTCCGGCTCGGTCTTACATCTAGCTTCTTCTTGCCTTGTTAGCGTGCAGAGCATCATCGCGTGCAAAGGCCAAGGCAGGCCCGCGTCGCGATCTTCAGTTTTCTGTGCTCAAGGACGAGCAGCCATGAAGCAAAAGGACCAGCGCATGTTCGCACCGGCTAATGCCCCTCAATTCACCCTTGTGATCCCGACCGTTCGCAACGACTTCAAAGTGCTGGCCTTCAATGGCACTGAAACCATCTGCGCGTTGTACTCAATCAGCGTCGATCTGGTTAGTGAGTACCCCGAGTTCGATCTGGAAAGTCTGCTCAACCAGCCTGCATTTCTTCAATTCGGCTTCAAAGGCGAAGGCATTCATGGCCATATCGCTGGGGTGTCCACAGGCGATGTCGGTAAGCGCCTGACCCGCTATCGCATAAACCTGGTACCGGCCCTGCACTTCTTGCAGTTCAGCCACGATCAACGGATTTTCCAGCACAAGACAGTGCCGCAAATCATCGAAAAGGTACTCAAGGGACATGGCATCCAGGCTGATGCGTTTACCTTCCACGTCAAAACGAGTCCCGAGCGCGAATACTGCACGCAGTACCGCGAAAATGATTTTGAGTTCGTCCAGCGGTTATGCGCCGAGGACGGTATTTCCTGGCATCACCAGCATTCGCGGGAAGGCCATGTGCTGGTGTTCACCGACGACCAGACTTTCTTCCCAAAACTGGGCGAAACCCCCTATCAGCAAGACTCCGGAATGGTGGCGGAGCATCCCGTCGTCAGCCAGTTATCCATGGGTTTCAGCACCCGCCCCAGCAGGGTTACCCGGCGACATTACGACCCGGAACGCCCGAGCCTTTTACTGGAAAGTGGCTTCACTGCTGAGTTCAGCCCTGAGCATGAAGACTATCGTTACCCACTATTTTTCAAGAGTGAAAAACTCGGCCAGCAACTCGCCCGGCACGCGCTGGAACGACACCGTGCCGATTACCAATTGGCCGAGGGCGAAAGCGATCAGCCCAGTCTGCGCTGCGGCCACTTTTTCAGTCTGACGGATCACCCACGCGATACGTACAACGATCTATGGCTGCTGCTCAGTGTCACCCACTCTGGAAAGCAACCTCAGGTGCTCGAAGAGTCAGTCACCAACGCGACCGAACCTGAGGACGGCTTTACCCAGGGCTACCGCAACAGCTTCAGCGTGATTCCCTGGGATGTGTTTTATCGGCCACCGATGCCTGAACCAAGACCCATGCTGAATTGCCAGACCGCTCGCGTCACCGGACCTGCCGGTGAAGAGATTTACTGCGACGAATTTGGTCGCGTCAAAGTCAAGTTTCACTGGGACCGATCTGAACGTAACACTGAAAACAGCAGTTGCTGGCTGCGACTAGCGTCCAGTTCGGCGGGGGACAACTTTGGCACAGTGATCATTCCGCGCATCGGGATGGAAGTACTCGTCACCTACCTCGAAGGCAATCCCGACAATCCGTTGATAACCGGTTGCCTGATCAACAAGGTCACGCCAGCGCCCTATCCCTTGCCCGAGAACAAAACCAAAACCGTGCTTCGAACCCACAGCTCCCCCGCTACGGGTGGCTACAACGAACTGTCGATGGAAGATCGCGCTGGCGATGAATTGATCCACCTGCGTGCTCAGCGGGATATGGAGCAGAAGGTCGGGAACGACAGCCGGCTGGAAGTGGGCAATGAGAGTCGAGTCACCATCAAGGGCAACCGTATTACGGTGCTGGGATCTGAAGAGCACCTCACTATCACGTCGGATCGAAAAATCCAGGTAAGCGGCAACGACTACCTGCATGTCTCTGGCGACAGCCACACAAGATCTGATGAAACGCTGGTTATCGAAGCCGGTCAGTACGTGCACATCAAGGCCGGCACACACCTTGTGTTAGATGCGGGTGAGAGCCTTTCCATGAAGGTCGGCGATCAACACATCGTGCTCAACTCCGACGGTATTTTCAGTAGTAGCGCGATTGAGGTCGGCGGTTCTCCAACGCCGGGTACAGCTGCATATACATTACTGCAGGGGGCTGCGGCGGGCTTGTTGGTGTCCGTTGCGCCTGAACCTTCGCCATCGGAAGTGAATGAATCCGATGAGCTGGAAGAAGAGGAGGAAGAAGTCGAAGAGGAAGGGATTACTTTGCGGATTGGGGTGTTCTTCGATGGGACCGGGAATAACCGGTCCAACAGTGAGATGGCGGCTGGATGTTATGCGCGGGATGTAAATCTGCTGGAGGAGGCTGAGGATATTCAGCGGTTTTGTAAGGCGTATGGGTATGACGGTTTGGGGAATACGCCGGATGATAGTTATGGGAATGACACGAGTAATGTGGCGAAGCTGTATGAGCTGTACACCAATGACAGTGAGCGGCTGTTGGCTGCTGAGGAAACCATCGGGTACATCCCCGTTTATCTGGAGGGCATCGGCACGAGCAGTGGTAAAGAGGATTCACTTTATTCACCAATGACCGGCGTAGGTGCACAGGGTGTATTGGCAAGGGTCAAGCAAAGTCCAACAAATATCCTTAAAGAAGTCCGACTTTTCGAGTTGGCAAACCCCGACCGAAAAGTTGAGTCTATCGTGTTTGATATCTTCGGCTTCAGTCGCGGCGCCGCTGCCGCACGGCATTTTGCCAATGAAGTCTTGAAAGGAGAAAAAAGCTCGCTGGCAGCGTTATGGCCAGCCAACTCATCAATGTTCACTGAGGAGTTTTCCTGGCGCACCAACATCGATGTCTCCATCAACTTTATCGGCATTTTCGACACCGCTGCCGCAGTAGCCAGCATGACTGACGGTGACTTTAGCGTGCACGACGCCAACAACCCCGGTGTTAACTTGCATCTGGCGCCCGAAGTGGCAAAAAAGGTCGTGCATCTGGTGGCGCGGGACGAACGACGCCATAACTTCTCACTCAACAGCGCCGGCGCTGCTGATATCGAGCTGCCCGGGGTCCACTCCGACTTGGGTGGGGGGTACGTACCCAACTTCATTGAACGAGTACTGCTTAGCAAGCCGCGGTGCAGCCGCGACATGGACCTTCACATGCCTTCCACAGCGTCGCCCGCCTATCGTTGGGCTGAGCAGGAACTAGGTCGCCTTCAGGATCAACTTAACCTGTATGGGCTTGCACTGGAGGTGAAAACCTGGGACGTGGAGGTAATCAACAACGCAAAAGGCGACAGATCCAAGTCGAAAAATGTGTATGCAGCAGTGCGCAGCCAGCGAACGGTGCGCAACGATCTGGCGTTGGTTTACCTGCGAATCATGCGCGATTTAGGGGCCAGGCACGAAGTCCCGTTCAAGGTTATTGACGAAGATGATCAAACGTACGCATTACCGACAGAGCTGAAATCGATTGCCGAAAAACTCATGGCTTACGCGTTAGGCACCACTCGCCGGACGAGCCTGAGCCTCGACGAAGAGGAGTTGCTCTACCGCCGCTACATCCATCTGTCTGCCAACTGGAATGCCGCCAAAGGCTGGAACAACAGCGATCTGAACATCGTGTTTATTAATCGACCTGCCGAAAACTATAAGCGCGTGGTGCATCCCGATGCGTAAGCGCTCATCCCTGCTTAAGACCGGCTTTGCGCTGCTATTTGTGTTGTTGGGAGGATGTGTCTCTTACGAGAGCAGATCATTACCTTACGACGCTTGGAGCCTCGATTTTTTTGCCCCCGACTATATGGAGGTCTGGATCGAAACGGCGGATGTCGTAGATATAAATGAGCACGTGTTTCGAGGTGCAGGTAGCGGAATCCCGGCGACTGGTTATCCCCGGGGGCTAAGTAAAGGCATTCCAGCTCTCTTCAAGGGCGATGCAAAGGGGTGGTTTAAACATCCAGCAGGAAAGGGTCGATATGTAACGGGGGCTAACCTGCCTCGTTTGGTCTATGTGCGCTGGCAGTCCATGGCCGAACCACAGACCTATGAAGCCTACATCGAGATTACTGAATCAGTCAGACAGTTAATGCGTAAACGCGAGGACGTATTTTGCGCATTTGACGGCAAGGTCATAACGGACTATCGACAACTGCTTGTGGTTGGCTTGGCCCCTGGAGGTATCGCCAAAGTATGGGTGAAGGGCCCTTGCCTCTCGGCGACCGAAGTCACCCGAGTCCAAGGCACGATCAGCCCCAAAGGCCCCTACGGGGGCACATCCAACGGGAAACACCGCCCGCTTTCAGAAGAAGCAAAAGCCTACATCGACGAGTTCGGCATTCCCTATGGCTCCTGGTAACCCATGAACAATCACCAAAAAACTCGACCGGAGGAACTCTCAATCCATAAGTCCGCCTCTCTGTTTAAAGCAGGCTGTGCAGTAGCGCTTGCGCTCTTTTTGAGTGGATGCGCCAAAGACCATCGCAGATCATTACCCTATGACGGCTGGGACCTAAGGTTTTTTTCGCCCGATTACATGGAGGTCTGGGTCGAAACGGCGGATATCGTTGATATCAATGACCGTGTGTTTCGAGGTGCAGGTCGCGGAATCCCCTCGACTGGTTATCCCCGTGGGGGAAGTAAAGGGGTGCCGGCTCACTTCAAGGGCGATGCGAAGGGTTGGTATGAGCATCCGAAAGGAAAAGGTCGAGTTGTAAGGGGAGCCGATCTACCACGTTTAGTCTACGTACGCTGGCAGTCCATGGCCGAACCGCAGACTTATGAGGCGTACATCGAGATCCCCGAATCGGCGCGACACACCATGGTTGAGGGTGAAAAAACCTTCTGTCGCGCAGACGGTAAATGGATAACGGATTACCGAGACATGCTGATAGTAGGCTTGGCGCCTGGAGGAGTCGCGAAGGTTTGGCTGGGCGGCCAATGCTTATTGTCGACTGAGGTCACCCGCGTTCAAGGCACGATAAATCCCAAAGGCCCCTACGAGGGCACATCCAACGGGAAACATCGCCCGCTTTCAGAAGAATCAAAAGCCTACATCGACAAATTTGGCATTCCCTATGGCAGTTGGTAGGAATGCCAACAATTTCGATGGTTAAACACCGCGCTACAGCGCTTGTTTAAAACGCCTCAAGGTTACGTCCTGCAAGCTACAACACCTTGCGCCGTTGCCTACGGCTACGCCAGAATCCGCCGGCTTGTGCGCCTTTCGGCCGGTCGGTAACTTGGTTCCTGTCACTGATCGTCAGTGGACGGGTTTAGTCGCCCGCTGGTAATTGAAGTTGCACAAGCTTCCGTCAGACAGGTATCTCCTACCTGCATTTGATGGTGGCTGTGCGCAGGGCACCTTCGGGTGCGCCGGCTTCTTCAATTCCCCGGTCCGACTAACCTGCGTACAGCCGCCACCCCTTCGTTTAGTCGGCGAAGTGGTGTCAGCATCACTTATGGAATTGAAGATCATGTTCAAGGTAACTCCAAATCCACCGGACACCGATCCGGTCTCCCCTTACGAAAACCCTGATTCAAAAAAACTCAACGATGCAGCCGAGCGCGCCCTCGACCATCACTTCCCGCCAGCCGAACAGAAACCACCGAAACGCAACGGCCAACTCTTCAGCGTCTGCCCGGACATCAATACTGATGCACTGCTTGCCAACGCTTCGGAAGACTCACGGTCCATCAGCGCCATCGCCGCCGAACTCGCCGACGATGTGAGCGGCCCACAACGCTCCATAGCCTTGGCGCTTAGCCGCATGGCTGATGGCGTGCATTTGTTGGTAGAACGAGCGCTGGATGACCTCGACGAGCCGGAAATGGCGGCGCTTCTCGCCAGAAAACACACCCGATCCAGTTGATCCGCAATCCATAAAAAAAAGGGCACCCAACCTCGTTGGCGTGCCCTTTTTTTCATATGCCCTCTAGTTGAGGCGCTGCCACCATGCGCAAAAAGTTGCGCAGTCAAATACTTAAACGCCGATCCAAAGAACGCTAGAGGCCCTGAAATTAAAGGCCTGCAACCCATTGCGCAAGAAGTTGCGCAGCAGTGTGCAACTTCTTGCGCACCCTCGAAGCGGCTCCTTCGAATAACCAGATAAATATCCTACAGATCAAAATTACTCAGTCTTGATTCATAAGTAGTTTCCCCGACATGGTACGAAGCTTGACATGTGTAAGGCACCCGGCAGGCGACATCGCTTCACGGGCACTTTCACTTATTGAGCAAGGAGCAAACCCATGGCAACACCCGCGTACATGTCCGTCACCGGCGAGAAACAAGGTCTGATCACTGCCGGCGCCTTCACCGCCGACTCGGTTGGCAACACCTACCAGGAAGGTCACGAAGACCAGGTCATGGTTCAGGCCTTCAGCCACGACGTGATCATCCCGCGTGACCCACAGTCCGGCCAGCCAACCGGTCAGCGCGTTCACAAGCCAGTTGTGATCACCAAGGTCTACGATAAGTCCTCGCCCCTGCTACAAGCGGCCCTGACTTCTGGCGAGCGCTTGAGCGAAATCGTTATCCAGTGGTATCGCACTTCGGCTCAAGGTACCCAAGAGCACTACTACACCACCAAACTGGAAGACGCGATCATCGTCGCCATCACCAACACAATGCACAACTGCCAGGACCCATCGAACTCGCACTTCACGCACCTGGAAGACGTGCAATTCACCTACCGCAAGATCACCTGGACCCACGAAGTCGCCGGCACCTCGGGTTCCGATGACTGGCGGTCCCCGGTCGCGGGCTAATGTTGTATTGCAATCGACCATAAAAAATGGGCACCCGATTTAATCGGCATGCCCATTTTTCAATACGGTTCTCCCCTTTATTCAGGGAGTTCGCCGCAATTACGGATTAACGCTGTCTTTCAACGATTTGCCTGGCTTGAACGCAACAGTGTTGCTGGCCTTGATTTTGACGGGCTCACCGGTTTGCGGGTTTTTGCCGGTACGGGCACCGCGGTGGCGTTGCAGGAAGGTACCGAAGCCCACCAGCGTGACGCTGTCTTTGCGGTGAAGTGCGCCGGTGATTTCTTCGAGAACGGCGTTGAGAACGCGGTTTGCCTGCTCTTTGGTGAGATCTGCTTTTTCAGCGATTGCAGCGGCGAGTTCTGGTTTACGCATTAGTGAAGCCCCTTTGACGGTTTTTTGTTGTTATGTCCGTGCTGTTCTCGTTGGAACAGCGCCCAAAGCGCCGCAGGTGCTCTACTCTGCGGCAGACGGGAGTGAGAATGGCACGCACGGAAGAGCCGCGCCAGTCTCGGCGCGACCTTTGTAGGGGCAAAAGAGGGGTGATTCCGACAGAACGACCGGTATTTACGCCAGCAGTGCCGGAAGCTCTTTGTTGAGGGCCAGTTTTTCCATCACCGCCGCGCCTGTCAGAGCATAACCGAGCAGTTTTCCGCCGGAATCGCGGCACAAAACCTTGACGTCAGCACCCTGCCCTTCGACTGTCCAGACGCCCTCCATACCCCGTGGCGGCGGCGAAACCACCAATGGGCAGACGGGTGTTTTCACCGTGATCGGCATTGGGCCATAGGTGACAGCGGTAGGGTTTCCGGCGAGGGTTTGCGCCAGCGCTCTCGCACAGCTCATCAGGGGCATGACGTACAGCAGATTCAGCCCATCGACCTCGGCACAATCGCCCAGGGCGTAGATATTGGCGTGGGACGTTTTCAGGTGACGGTCGACCACCACACCACGGTTGACCTGCACACCGGCTGCCGCCGCCAGGTCGATACGCGGACGCAGGCCAATGGCCGACACCACCACATCGCAAGGAATCACCTGACCATCGGACAAATGCGCCTCCAAGCCATCATCCACACGCTGCAAGCGATTGAGCACGGGGCCAAGGTGGAAGCGCGCGCCCAGGCTTTCCAGCCCGGCCTGCACCGCTGCGGCCGCCGCCGGGTGCAGCAAGGTCGGCATGACTTGTTCGCACGGTGCAACCAGTTGCACCTCGTAACCGCCCAGGATCAAGTCATTGGCGAATTCACAACCAATCAGCCCGGCGCCCAGCAACAGCACCCGA
Organism: Pseudomonas sp. DR48; assembly: GCF_019823085.1. Classification (NCBI taxonomy): domain Bacteria; kingdom Pseudomonadati; phylum Pseudomonadota; class Gammaproteobacteria; order Pseudomonadales; family Pseudomonadaceae; genus Pseudomonas; species Pseudomonas sp. DR48. Next base: position 1,816,297 of record NZ_CP081946.1, read on the forward strand.
CGTTTGCCGGCCGCTGCCGCGCGAAAGCGCGCGTAATCTTCCAGATCGTTGATCGGGAAAACGGCGTCGGCGGCGTCGCCTTCGATCGGCACTCGCACGGTTTCCGCGCCCCAGGCCAGGATCAAGTCGCGGTAAATCACCGATTCCTCGCCGATCCACAAGCGTTTGTGTCCAGGATCGATACCGCTGATGCGCGTGTGGGTACGCACTTCGGCCTTCAGTTGCTCGGCCATCGCGCCAGGTTCGGCCATGCTCAGGCCATCGGCGTCTTTGTTCTTGCCGAAACCGGTGGAGAGCATCGGCTTGGAGTAGGAACGCCCGTCATCGGCGGTAATCAGCAGCAGCGGTGTTTCACCATCGAGTTTGCGAAACTCCCGGGCCAGGTTGTAGCCGGCCAGCCCGGTGCCGACGATCACGACAGGTGCGTTCATTCCTTACTCCTTTAAATGTCTTAGTTGATTTCGATCATTTCGAAATCCATCTTGCCCACGCCGCAGTCCGGGCAAAGCCAGTCTTCCGGCACGTCTTGCCACGGAGTGCCCGGCAAAATGCCGTCGTCCGGCCAGCCGTCGGCTTCGTTATAAATCAGGCCGCAGACCACACATTGCCACTTTTTCATTCAGGTACTTCCTCAGGATTCAGGCTTGATGCCGGCGCAAACGGTCGATAGATGCAGCGTTGCCGTTCGGCTCAGGGGCGTTTTGTACTGATCGGGCTCGGCAGATGCAAGCGTGTTCGGCGCAACGGCGGCCCGGATCAATCAAAATCGCTGGCTGACATGTTAAGCTCGCCGCCTCATTTGCTGCCAATAATGACTCACTGTGCCGCACTCAAAATCCCCCTCCGCGACCCCGTTATGGCTCCCTCAAAGCCAACTGACGCCCCGCCCCGACACGTCTACCCTCGACTGGTTGTTTGACCAAGGCTCGCTGACCCGCCGGCTGATCCGTTTGTCGAATAATGCTTTCAGTGTCACGCCGCTGTTTGAAGGCTGGCAACCACTGCGCGCCGACGAATGTGCCGCGCTGGAACTTGATGAAGGCAGTGAAGGCTGGGTGCGCGAGGTGTATTTGCGTGGCCATGGCGAAGCGTGGGTGTTTGCCCGCAGCGTGGCGGCGCGCAGTGCGCTGCAGGGCGATGGCTTGCACATGGACGAATTGGGCAGTCGCTCGCTGGGTGAGTTGCTGTTTTGCGATCAAGCGTTCCAGCGTCGGGCTATCGAGGTTTGCCACTATCCTCAGGAATGGCTGCCGATGGAGGCCCGGGCACCTGAGCTGTGGGGCCGCCGCTCGCGGTTCGACCGCGGTGCCTTGAGCGTGCTGGTAGCCGAGATTTTCTTGCCGACCTTGTGGCTCGCCACCCGCGCCCATCCGGAGAATTGCTGATGTATCAGAGCCTGCTCAAGTCCCTGAATCGCTTGAATCCACGGGCCTGGGATTTCATTCAACTGACCCGCATGGACAAGCCGATCGGCATCTATCTGCTGCTGTGGCCGACATTGTGGGCGCTGTGGATTGCCGGCAAAGGTTCGCCGTCCTTGGCCAACCTCGTGATTTTCGTGCTGGGCGTGGTGCTGACCCGGGCCGGCGGCTGCGTGATCAACGATTGGGCGGACCGCAAGGTCGACGGCCACGTGAAACGCACCGAACAACGGCCACTGGTGAGTGGCAAGATCAGCTCCAAAGAAGCCTTGGTGTTCTTCGCGTTGTTGATGGGCGTGGCCTTCCTGCTGGTGCTGTGCACCAATGCGAAAACGGTCTGGTTGTCGTTCGGTGGCCTGGCGCTGGCCTTCACTTACCCGTTCATGAAGCGCTACACCTATTACCCGCAAGTGGTATTGGGCGCGGCGTTCTCTTGGGGCATGCCGATGGCGTTCACCGCTGAAACCGGTGAGCTGCCAGCTGCGGCGTGGCTGCTGTGGATCGCCAACCTGTTGTGGACGGTCGGCTATGACACTTATTACGCCATGACCGACCGCGACGATGACCTGAAGATCGGGGTGAAATCCACCGCGATTCTCTTTGGCGATGCGGACCGGGTGATCATCCTGACGTTGCAAGGGTTGGCGCTGGGTTGCCTGCTGCTGGCCGGGTCGAAATTCCAGCTCGGCGGCTGGTTCCACCTTGGCTTGCTAGCGGCGGCGGGCTGTTTTGCCTGGGAGTTCTGGTACACCCGAGGCAAGGACCGGATGCGTTGCTTCAAGGCGTTTTTGCACAACCATTGGGCCGGGCTGGCGATTTTCGTGGGGATTGTGCTGGATTACGGGTTGCGTTGACGTTTGCAAAAGATCGCAGTCTTGGGCGGCTCCTACGCGATTGTGGGCGCTGCCCAAGCCTGCGATCTTTTCATAGCATCAGCGAATCATTTACTTATGCTCGCGCATCACATGCCACACGTCTTTCATGCCATCACCTTTCATTTCTCCAGGCTTTTCGTCCTTCACAAAGGTGTACAGCGGCTTGCCGTCGTAAGCGTATTGCATCGTGCCGTCATCACGCTTGATGACGGTCCATTTGCCCTCGGCCTTGGCACCCGCCGGAGCCATCATTGGCGGCCAGTTTTTAGCGCAATCACCGTTACACATTGACTTGCCGCCAGCGTCCTTGTCGAACGTATAAACGGTCATGCCTTTGTGATCCACCATCATCCCGTCTTTCATCATGGCGGGTTCGGCAGCGAAGGCCATTGTTGGCAAAGCAAGGACAGCGGCCAACATCAAAGCCTTAAGGGAGAACGTGTATTGACTCATGGAAACCTTCCTTTTGTGGTTGTCAGGATTCGGACTTAGAGCTTAGTTCAGGATCATGACAATCGCCGGGCTGCTAAATTGTTGTCACACGACTGCAATAATTCCGTTATCTAATGCGGCGCAAGACAGTTAAATGACAAGAGGATTAAAGGCATGGTTGGCAGGAGCATTCTGATCGTCGACGACGAAGCGCCCATCCGCGAAATGATCGCCGTTGCGTTGGAAATGGCCGGCTATGACTGCCTGGAGGCGGAAAACTCGCAGCAGGCCCATGCCATCATCGTCGACCGCAAGCCGGACCTGATCCTGCTCGACTGGATGCTGCCGGGCACGTCCGGTATCGAACTGGCCCGCCGCCTCAAGCGCGATGAGCTGACCGGGGACATCCCGATCATCATGCTCACGGCCAAGGGCGAAGAGGACAACAAGATTCAGGGCCTGGAAGTCGGCGCCGACGATTACATCACCAAACCGTTTTCACCGCGTGAGCTGGTAGCGCGTCTCAAAGCCGTACTGCGCCGCGCTGGCCCGACTGACGGCGAAGCACCGATCGAAGTCGGTGGCCTGCTGCTGGACCCGATCAGCCACCGCGTGACCATCGACGGCAAACCCGCCGAGATGGGCCCGACCGAATACCGCTTGCTGCAATTTTTCATGACTCACCAGGAACGCGCCTACACCCGTGGCCAGTTGCTGGATCAGGTCTGGGGCGGCAACGTCTACGTCGAAGAACGCACCGTCGACGTGCACATCCGTCGCCTGCGCAAAGCCCTCGGCGATGCCTACGAAAATCTGGTACAAACCGTGCGCGGCACCGGTTATCGCTTTTCCACCAAAGCATAGAAGCAGCGGCAAGCTTTAAGCTATAAGCGGCAAGCACAGCCGCTCTAACTTGCGGCTTGCATCTTGAAACTGGAAGCTGCGTTAAGGACGCCCCGTGAACCAAAACTGGCATGGCACCCTGATCCGTCACATGCTGTTGCTGGTCACCGGCTGCCTGGTCATCGGTTTGATGACCGGCTACTACGGCTGGAGCCTGGCGGCAGGATTGGGCATTTACCTGGGCTGGACCCTCAAGCAACTGCTGCGCTTGCACGAATGGCTGCGCCTGCACAAACCCGATGAGGCACCGCCCGACGGTTATGGCTTGTGGGGCGAAGTGTTCGACAGCATCTATCACCTGCAACGCCGTGACCAACGGGTACGCGGGCGCCTGCAAGCGGTGATCGACCGCGTCCAGGAATCCACGGCTGCGCTGAAAGACGCGGTGATCATGCTCGACAGCGACGGCAACCTGGAATGGTGGAACCGCGCCGCCGAAACCCTGCTCGGCCTCAAGACACCGCAAGACAGTGGCCAGCCGGTCACCAACCTGGTGCGCCATCCGCGCTTCAAGGAATATTTCGAGCAGGACACCTACGCCGAGCCGCTGGAAATCCCTTCACCGACCAACGATCGCCTGCGCATTCAGTTGTACATCACCCGTTACGGCAACAACGAACACTTGATGCTGGTGCGCGACGTGACGCGCATCCATCAGCTGGAACAGATGCGCAAAGACTTCATCGCCAACGTTTCCCACGAGTTGCGTACGCCATTGACGGTCATCTGCGGTTACCTGGAAACCTTGCTCGACAACGTCGAGGAAGTGAACCCGCGCTGGACCCGTGCCCTGCAGCAAATGCAGCAGCAAGGGGGACGCATGCAGACCTTGCTCAACGACTTGCTGCTATTGGCCAAACTGGAAGCCACCGATTACCCCTCGGACAACCAGCCCGTGGCCATCGAAGGCTTGCTGCAATCGATCAAGGGAGACGCCCAGCAGTTGTCCGGCCAGAAAAACCAGCGCATCACCCTGGAAGCCGATCCGACGATTCTGCTCAAGGGCAGCGAGGCTGAGTTGCGCAGCGCGTTTTCCAATCTGGTGTTCAACGCGGTGAAATACACGCCGGCCGATGGCAACATCCGCATTCGCTGGTGGGGTGACGAGCAAGGTGCGCACCTGAGCGTCCAGGATTCGGGGATCGGTATCGACAGTAAGCACCTGCCGCGCCTGACCGAACGTTTCTACCGCGTCGATTCCAGTCGCAATTCCAATACCGGCGGCACCGGTCTCGGCCTGGCGATCGTCAAACACGTATTGTTACGACATCGTGCGCGGATGGAAATCAGCAGCGTGCCGGGGCATGGCAGCACGTTTACCTGCCATTTTGCGCCGGCCCAGGTCACCAAATCCCGGGTCATCAGTGCTGCCGACTGATACCGGCCAGCACTCCCCCCTAGGCAATCGCCCGGTCAGCCGCTACATTGGCTGACTTGTGCCTGCCTTTCAGGTGCACTTTTTTCTTTCCTTTCGAATACACGGAAACCGCAAAACTCCATCATGGACCCTTCCCCTGGCTTGACCCTCGCGACACTCTTTGCCGACTTCGGCATGATTCTTTTTGCTCTGATCCTGGTTTTGCTCAACGGATTTTTCGTTGCGGCGGAATTTGCCATGGTCAAATTGCGCTCGACCCGGGTCGAGGCCATCGCTGAGAAAAACGGCTGGCGCGGACACATCCTGCGCACCGTTCACAGTCAGCTCGATGCCTACCTGTCGGCGTGCCAGCTGGGTATTACCCTCGCCTCGCTGGGTCTTGGCTGGGTCGGTGAACCCGCGTTCGCACATATTCTGGAACCGATGCTTGAAGCTGTCGGCGTGCAGTCGGCCGAAGTGGTCAAAGGCGTGTCGTTCTTTGCGGCGTTCTTTGTCATCTCGTACCTGCACATCGTCGTCGGCGAACTCGCTCCGAAATCCTGGGCCATCCGCAAACCCGAGTTGCTGTCCCTGTGGACTGCCGTGCCGCTGTACCTGTTCTACTGGGCCATGTACCCGGCGATTTACCTGCTCAACGCCAGCGCCAACACCATCCTGCGGATCGCTGGCCAGGGTGAACCCGGGCCCCATCACGAGCACCATTACAGCCGTGAAGAACTGAAACTGATCCTGCACTCCAGCCGTGGCCAGGACCCGAGCGACCAAGGCATGCGTGTGCTGGCGTCCGCCGTGGAAATGGGCGAGCTGGAAGTGGTCGACTGGGCCAACTCCCGGGAAGACCTGGTGACGCTGGAATTCAACGCACCGCTCAAGGAAATCCTGGCGATGTTCCGTCGCCACAAATTCAGCCGTTATCCGGTGTACGACAGCGACCGTCAGGAGTTCGTCGGCCTGCTGCACATCAAGGATCTGCTGCTGGAACTGGCGGCCCTGGACCACATTCCCGAATCGTTCAACCTCGCCGAGCTGACCCGCCCGCTGGAGCGCGTGTCTCGGCACATGCCGCTGTCGCAGCTGCTGGAGCAGTTCCGCAAGGGCGGCTCGCACTTCGCGCTGGTTGAAGAGGCCGATGGCAACATCATCGGCTACCTGACCATGGAAGACGTGCTGGAAGTGCTGGTCGGCGATATTCAGGACGAACACCGCAAGGCGGAGCGCGGGATCCTCGCCTACCAGCCGGGCAAATTGCTGGTACGCGGCGACACGCCCTTGTTCAAGGTTGAACGCCTGCTGGGTATCGACCTGGACCACGTCGAAGCCGAAACCCTCGCCGGGCTGGTCTACGAAACCCTGAAACGGGTGCCGGAAGAGGAAGAAGTGCTGGAAGTCGAAGGACTGCGGATCATCATCAAGAAGATGAAAGGGCCGAAGATCATTCTGGCCAAGGTGTTGATGCTCGATTGATGCGCTGATCCGCAACCGGGTCGATCCCATCGCGAGCAAGCCCGCTCCCACAAGGACGACGTAAACCCTGTGGGAGCGGGCTTGCCCGCGATGGCGTCAGGACAGGCAACCCATCATTGCTTGCCCAACGCAAAGTTGGGCAACGACCCGACCGGTTGATTGAACTGGTACGGAATCGATACCAGCCCCAGTCCCGTATTGCGCTGCACCACAAAATGCAGGTGCGGCCCGCTGCTGTTGCCGGTATTGCCCGACAGCGCCAGCGCACTGCCCACCGATACTCGTTGCCCTTCGCGAACGCTGACCGAACCTTGCTTGAGGTGCAGGTACACGCCCATGGTTCCGTCATCGTGCAGCACTCGCACGAAGTTGCCTGATGGATCGGTGCCGCGCCCGGTCTGGGCATTCTCGGTTTTCACCACCACTCCGCCCCGCGCCGCAATGATCGGCGTGCCTTCGGGCATGGCGATGTCCATGGCGTAACGATTCTTGGCGCCGAAATGGCTGTATTGGCCGTTCGCGCCCTGGCTCAGGCGAAACGGTCCGCCGCGCCAGGGCAATGGGTATCGATAGGCCATGGCGGCGCCTGAGGGATCGCCCAGGGAATATTCGAACCTTGGGGTATACGCCAGCGGTCTTCCAGGCTGCGTCGCCGTGAGCAGCGCCAGACGAAGGTTGCTGCGGGCCGGCATCACCCGACGGATCGGCCGGCTCGGTGCGCCACTGACATTACTCAGCCCGGCGAAACTCAACTCGATCTCGACGGGCGCATACAGATCGTTGCGCACGAACACGCTGTCCGCGCCCTTCTGCTTTTTGATGTCCAGATACACCTGGCGCTCGAGGTGCTCGTCCATCCGATCTCGAAAAACGAACACCTGGGAGCCCTTGCTGGGGCGGTCGCTGTAGGAGACCACGCCATTGGCGTCTTTGGACTTGTAGATCGTCATGGCCACAGCCGAGGTGGAGGCCATGAAAAGACCACAGAAAAACAGCAGGCGCGCGAGCATGGGCAAAGAGTCTGTCGAGTAAGGCCTGGGAGGAGCCTAGCAGCTGCAATGGACCCGAGTCGTCGGCAGATGTTTCAAATGATCGTTCCCACGCTCTGCGTGGGAATGCAGCAAGGGACGCTCCGCGTCCCACCGAAGCAGACGCGGAGCGTCCCGGGAGGCATTCCCACGCAGAGCGTGGGAACGATCAGCGGTACGGATTACGCGCCCGGTACGAAATGCTTCTGTGCCGTACCACGTGCTATCAAGCGGGAGATGTAATCGAGCTTCTGCGCATCCTGATCGACGAAGCGGAAGGTCAGTTGTAGCCATTCGCTGTCGGGTTTCTGCTCGTGAGCGACGATGGCGTGCAAGTAGCCGTTAAGGCGGGCGGTTTCGGCGTTATCGCCCTGCTCGAGGTCGAGCACGGCGCTGTCGAGCACTTGCGGCAGGGTGTCGGTGCGCTTCACGACCAGCAGTGCTTCCTTGAGACTCAAGGCCTTGATCACGCACTGTTGAATGCCGTTCGGCAGGCGCAACTGACCCTGGCCACGACCGCTAGCTGGCGCTGCGGAGGACGCTGCAGGCTTGATCGGCGGGCTGTTGAGCAGGCCGCGGGATGCAGCAGCCGGGGCTGGGGCTGGCGCGGCGGCGGCCGCAGGTTTGGCGAACGGGTTGGCCGGTGCCGCTGCAGGCGCGACCACGGCAGCCTTGCCGCCAGTCAACGCGCTCAGGGAATCGTTGCCGAACGCCGAGTTCATTTTGGTCGGCGCGCCGCTCATCAAGGCGTCCAGCTTGCCGACCTTGTTCAGCGCCTGCTTGACCTTGGTCAGCAGTTGCTCATTGGTGAACGGCTTGCTGACGTAGCCGGAAACGCCGGCCTGAATCGCCTGAACCACGTTCTCCTTGTCGCCACGGCTGGTCACCATCACGAAAGGCATGGTCTTGAGGTTGTCCTGCTCGCGGCACCAGGTCAGCAGTTCCAGGCCAGACATTTCGGGCATTTCCCAGTCGCACAGGACCAGGTCGAACGCTTCCTTGGCCAGCAGGGCCTGAGCTTTTTTGCCGTTGATGGCATCTTCGGTCCGGATACCGGGGAAGTAGTTACGCAGGCACTTCTTTACCAGGTCGCGAATGAATGCCGCATCGTCCACCACCAACACACTGATCTTGCTCATCCACCACCCCTCGAAAAAATCCCGGCAAGCATACCGTCTTACTGATGGCACATTGCCAAAAACCTTCAGTCACGCCGGGACTTTTCGTTCGCGGGTGCTGCGTTTAAAGTCGTCAACCCCATACAAAAACGCCCGGCCAAAGGACCGGGCGTTTTTCTTGGGCAGTCTTACTTATCGTCAGCTTTGCCCGGAACATTAGCGGTTTCGCCACTTGTGCCTTCAACTTCTTCTTTCATGCGCTTGAGGCCCAGGTGACGCACGTCGGTGCCGCGTACCAGGTAGATCACCAATTCCGAGATGTTGCGCGCGTGGTCGCCGATGCGTTCCAGCGAACGCAGCACCCAGATAATGCTCAAGACCCGCGAGATAGAGCGCGGGTCTTCCATCATGTAAGTGGCGAGCTCGCGCAGCGCGGTCTTGTATTCGCGGTCGATGATTTTGTCGTACTGCGCCACCGACAACGCCAGGTCGGCGTCGAAGCGGGCAAAGGCGTCCAGCGCGTCGCGCACCATGTTGCGCACCTGGTCGCCGATGTGGCGCACCTCGACGTAACCGCGCGGCGCTTCGCCTTCTTCGCACAACTGGATGGCACGGCGGGCGATTTTGGTCGCTTCGTCACCGATACGCTCCAGGTCGATCACCGATTTGGAGATGCTGATGATCAGGCGCAAGTCAGACGCCGCAGGCTGACGACGGGCCAGAATGCGCAGGCATTCTTCGTCGATGTTGCGTTCCATCTGGTTGATCTGGTCATCGATATCACGCACTTGCTGCGCCAGGCCGGAGTCGGCCTCAATCAGCGCGGTCACCGCGTCGTTGACTTGTTTTTCCACCAGCCCGCCCATGGCCAGGAGATGGCTGCGCACTTCCTCAAGCTCGGCGTTGAACTGCGCAGAAATGTGATGGGTAAGGCCTTCTTTACTAATCATCTGTTTCGCTCCGCGAAAGTTGCAAGCTTCAAGCTGCAAGCTTCAAGCAGTTATGTAAGTCCTGATATCGCACCGCTTCTTTCTTGCCGCTTGAAACTTGCGGCTTGCAGCTGTACGGCTAGCCGTACCGCCCCGTGATGTAGTCTTCGGTCTGCTTCTTCGCCGGATTGGTGAACAGGGTGTCGGTGTCGCCGAATTCCACCAGTTTGCCCATGTACATGAACGCCGTGTAGTCAGACACCCGCGCGGCCTGTTGCATGTTGTGGGTCACGATGACGATGGTGAACTTCGATTTCAATTCGTAGATCAGCTCTTCGACTTTCAGCGTGGAGATCGGGTCGAGTGCCGAGCACGGTTCGTCGAGCAGCAAGACTTCCGGCTCCACGGCGATGGTGCGGGCGATCACCAGACGTTGCTGCTGACCACCGGACAGGCCCAGTGCCGACTCGTGCAGACGGTCTTTGACCTCGTCCCACAATGCTGCGCCTTTCAACGCCCACTCGACGGCTTCATCGAGGATGCGTTTCTTGTTGATGCCCTGGATGCGCAGGCCATACACCACGTTTTCGTAGATGGTTTTCGGAAACGGGTTCGGCTTCTGGAACACCATGCCGACGCGACGACGCAGTTCAGCCACGTCCTCGCCTTTACGGTAGATGTTGTTGCCGTAGAGGTTGATCGCGCCTTCGACACGGCAGCCGTCGACCAGGTCGTTCATGCGGTTGAAGGTGCGCAGCAGCGTGGACTTGCCGCACCCGGACGGGCCGATGAAGGCGGTCACGCGCTGCTTCGGGATGTTCATGCTGACGTCGTACAGCGCTTGCTTCTCGCCATAGAACAGGCTCAGGCCCGGCACTTCGATGGCCACGGTTTCCTGTTCAAGGCTCAGGCTCTGTTTGTCGCGGCCCAGGGCAGACATGTTGATGCCGTGGGTATGTGTTTCGTGCTGCATGGGGTCTCACTCCGTTCGTAGCTGCAAGCTTCAAGCTGCAAGCTGCAAGTTTTGAGCAAAGGCGGCGAGCAGCATTTTCTTGCCGCTTGTAGCTTGCCGCTCGTGGCTTATCAATCAGCTATCCAACGCTTTGTACTTCTCGCGCAGGTGGTTACGGATGTAGACGGCCGACAAGTTAAGCGTGGCGATCACCAGCACCAGCAACAACGCCGTGGCGTAAACCAGCGGTCGCGCGGCTTCGACGTTCGGGCTCTGGAAGCCGACGTCATAAATATGGAAGCCCAAGTGCATGATCTTCTGGTCCAGGTGCAGGTACGGGTAGTTGCCGTCCACCGGCAGCGACGGCGCCAGTTTCACCACACCGACCAGCATCAGCGGCGCCACTTCACCCGCGGCGCGCGCCACGGCGAGGATCATGCCGGTCATCATCGCCGGGCTGGCCATCGGCAGCACAATCTTCCACAAGGTTTCAGCCTTGGTCGCGCCGAGGGCCAACGAGCCTTCGCGCACAGTGCGGGGAATTCGCGCCAGGCCTTCTTCAGTGGCCACGATCACCACCGGCACCGCCAGCAGCGCCAGGGTCAAGGACGCCCAGAGCAGGCCCGGCGTACCAAAGGTCGGCGCCGGCAAGGCTTCAGGGAAGAACATCCGGTCAACCGAGCCGCCCAGTACATAGACGAAGAAGCCCAGGCCGAACACGCCGTAAACAATGGCCGGAACGCCCGCCAGGTTGTTCACCGCGATACGGATGATCCGGGTCAGCACGTTCTGCTTGGCGTATTCACGCAGGTAAACCGCCGCCAGCACGCCGAACGGGGTCACGATCATCGCCATGATCAGGGTCATCATCACGGTGCCGAAAATCGCCGGGAAGATCCCGCCTTCGGTGTTCGCTTCACGCGGATCGTCGCTGAGGAATTCCCAGACCTTGCTGAAGTAGAAGCCGACTTTGGTGAAGGTGCTCATGGCGTTCGGCTGGTAGGCGTGAACCACTTTGCCGATGCCGATCTCGATCTCTTTGCCGTTCGCATCGCGGGCCGTGAGGCTGTCGCGGTTGAACTGGGCATGCAGGTCATTCAGGCGTGCTTCGATGTCTTGATAACGAGCATTCAGCTCGGCGCGCTCGGACTCCATGTCTGCTTGAGCCGTGGCGTCGAGATGGCCGGCCAGTTCCAGTTTGCGACCGTGCAGGCGGACCCGCTCCAGACCGGCGTTGATCGCACCGATATCGGTTTTTTCCAGGCTCTTGAGCTGTGCGGCCAGCTTGTTCACGCGATCGACACGGGCCTGCAACTCAGGCCATGCGGCTTCGCCTTCAGCGATGACCTTGCCGTCCTGTTTGACGTTGACCAGGTAGCCGTAGAAGTTGCCCCACTCGCGACGCTCGATGGTCATCAGCTCGGGTGGCGTCTTCTGGTTCGTCAGCCACTCGCCGACGATCCAGGTGAAGTCGTTGCCGTTCAGGTCACGGTTGCCGACCTTGATCAGCTCGCGGGTCATGAACTCCGGGCCCTGATCGGGCACCGGCAGGCCAGCGGTTTTCAGGCGCTCGCGTGGCACTTCTTCCTTCTGCACCACTTCGCCGATCACCAGGTGATTGGCCTGGCCCGGCACGTCGTAATTGGCGTGCACCAGGTCTGCCGGCCAGAAGTGGCCCAGACCGCGCACGGCAATCACCGCCAGCAAGCCAATGGTCATGATGACCGCGATGGACACCGCGCCACCGCTGATCCAGACGCCGGGGGCGCCGCTCTTGAACCATCCTTTCAGGGAGTTCTGTTTCACAGACTTCTACCTTTCTTAAAGCGACGAGTATTTCTTGCGCAGACGCTGACGAATCAGTTCCGCGAGGGTGTTCATGACGAAGGTGAACAACAGCAGCACCAGCGCCGAGAGGAACAGCACGCGGTAATGGCTGCCGCCGACTTCCGACTCCGGCATTTCCACCGCTACGTTGGCCGCCAGGGTGCGCAGGCCTTCAAACAGGTTCATTTCCATGACCGGGGTGTTACCGGTGGCCATCAGCACGATCATGGTTTCCCCGACCGCACGGCCCATGCCGATCATCAGTGCCGAGAAGATCCCCGGGCTGGCGGTGAGGATCACCACGCGAGTCATGGTCTGCCACGGCGTGGCGCCGAGTGCCAGGGAGCCCAGCGTCAGGCCACGAGGCACGCTGAACACGGCGTCTTCGGCGATGGAGTAGATGTTCGGGATCACCGCGAAGCCCATGGCCAGGCCCACTACCAGAGCGTTGCGCTGGTCGTAGGTGATGCCCAGGTCGTGGGAGATCCACATGCGCATGTCGCCACCGAAGAACCAGGTCTCCATGTACGGGCTCATGTACAGCGAGAGCCAGCCCACGAACAGAATCACCGGGATCAGGATCGCGCTTTCCCAGCCATCCGGCACCTTCAGACGGACGGATTCAGGCAAGCGGCTGAAGATGAAACCGGCCACCAGAATGCCGATCGGCACCAGCATCAACAGGCTGAAGATGCCCGGCAAATGCCCTTCTACATACGGCGCGAGGAACAGGCCGGCGAAGAAACCGAGGATCACTGTTGGCATTGCTTCCATCAGCTCGATCACTGGCTTTACCTTGCGGCGCATGCCCGGAGCCATGAAGTAAGCGGTGTAGATCGCCGCAGCAACAGCCAAAGGCGCGGCCAGCAGCATCGCGTAGAACGCGGCTTTCAGCGTACCGAAGGTCAGCGGCGACAGGCTCAGCTTGGGTTCGAAGTCGGTGTTGGCGGCGGTCGATTGCCAGACGTATTTAGGCTCGTCGTAGTTTTCGTACCAGACCTTGCTCCACAACGCGCTCCAGGACACTTCCGGGTGCGGGTTGTCGAGCAACAGCGGTTGAATCTTGCCGCCCGCTTCCACGATCACGCGGTTGGCCCGTGGCGACAGACCGAAGATGCCTTGGCCGTCGACCACCTGATCCACCAGCAGGGTGCGGTGAGCGGTGCTGTGGAATACGCCGAGCTTGCCGGACGCATCGAGGGCGATGAAGCCTTTGCGGCGCTCTTCGGCTGTGATTTCAACGATTGGTGTGGTGCCCATCTGGAAGGTGCGGATCTGCTTCAAACGCAATTCGCCGTCGTGGTCGCGGGCCATGAACCACTGGGCCAGGCCACCCTTGGAGTCGCCAAGGATCAACGAGATACCGCCCACCAGTTGAGTACTGGCGGTGATTTGCGCTTCACCATCTTCGAGTAGCTTGTAGCGACCATTGAGGCTCTTGTCGCGCAGGCTGAATACGTCGGCTTGGGCGCGACCGTTGATTACATACAGCCACTGCTGGCGCGGGTCTACGAAGATGTTTTTCACCGTTTCAGTCATCTGCGGCAGATCGATACGCTTCTGCTCGTTGGTGACTTCGCCGGTCATCATGTTTTCTTCGCTGGTCAGCGACAGCACATTGAGTTGCGCACCAGTGGAACCGACCAGCATCAGCGTCGTATCGGTGGCATTGAGGCTGACGTGCTCCAGCGCACCACCCGCCTCGTTCAACGCAATCGGGGTTTCGCCGTACGGGTATTCAATGGCCGGCGAGATAGTCTTCTTGCCGTCTGGATAGCTGACTTTATAAGTGTGGCGGAACACCAGGGCCTGGCCGTTGGACAAGCCGACCGCCACCAATGGATGACCTGGCTGGTCTTCAGCGATGGAGGTGACCGTGGTGCCGGCCGGGATCGGCAGATCGACGCGCTTGAGTTCGGCGCCACTGTCGATGTCGAAGAATAAGGCCTGGCCCTTTTCGGAAACCCGCATGGCGACCTGGTTCTGCTCTTCCAGCGAGATCATCAACGGCTTGCCGGCGTCTTGCATCCAGGCGGGCGTGATGGCGTCTTTGGCGGTCAAACTGGCACCCTGGAACAGCGGCGCGACAACGTAAGCGAGGAAAAAGAAGATCAGCGTGATCGCACCGAGAACGGCGAGGCCGCCCACGAGGACATACCAGCGGGTCAGGCGATCCTTGAGCGCGCGGATGCGGCGCTTGCGTTGCAGCTCAGGCGTATTGAAGTCAATTCGCTTGGGGGGATTCGTAGTCATGGTGGAATTGGCCAGATCATTCATGCGCACACCCTAGCGATCCTGTATGACAGAAAGATGACAGTGCAGTGACGCAACAAATCCGCCGCCAGCGGGAACTGGCAGAGGATCGGAAATTTGGGGTGTGGGAGCGGGCTTGCTCGCGAAGGGGGCCGTCACTTTCAACATTAATGCTGACTGAACCACCGCATTCGCGAGCAAGCCCGCTCCCACATTGAACCCGGGGACTACCCCGGGTTCAGGGCTTTACTTTTTTGCGACTTCAGCGCCGCCTTCCGCCAGACCCAGGTCAGCCAGTGCTTTTGCAGCAACCTTGGCTGGCAGTGGGATGTAGCCGTCTTTCACTACAACTTCCTGGCCCTGTTTGGACAGAACCAGTTTCACGAACTCGGCTTCCAGCGGGGCCAGAGGCTTGTTCGGGGCTTTGTTGACGTAAACGTAGAGGAAGCGCGACAGCGGGTATTTGCCGTTCAGTGCGTTTTCTTCGCTGTCTTCGATGAACTCGGTGCTGCCTTTCTTCGACAGAGCAACGGTTTTCACGCTAGCGGTTTTGTAGCCGATGCCCGAGTAACCGATGCCGTTCAGCGAGGAGCTGATCGACTGCACGACCGAAGCCGAACCTGGTTGTTCGTTGACGTTTGGCTTGTAGTCGCCTTTGCACAGGGCTTCTTCTTTGAAGTAGCCATAGGTGCCGGATACCGAGTTACGACCGAACAGTTGAACCGGCTTGTTGGCCAGGTCGCCGGTCACACCCAGGTCACCCCAGGTTTTGACTTCGGTTTTAGCGCCGCACAGACGAGTGGACGAGAAGATCGCGTCGACTTGTTCCATGGTCAGGTGCTGGATCGGGTTGTCTTTGTGTACGAAGACGGCCAAGGCGTCCACGGCAACCGGGATAGCGGTTGGCTTGTAGCCGTACTTCTGTTCGAAGGCAGCCAGTTCGGTGTCCTTCATTTTGCGGCTCATCGGGCCCAGGTTAGAGGTGCCTTCAGTCAACGCAGGTGGCGCAGTGGCGGAGCCAGCGGCCTGAATCTGGATGTTTACGTTCGGGTATTCTTTTTTGTAGTTCTCAGCCCACAGGGTCATGAGGTTGGCCAGGGTATCGGAGCCGACGCTGGACAGGTTGCCCGACACACCAGTGGTCTTGGTGTAGCTCGGGATCGACGGGTCAACAGCGGCGAACGCGTTGGCGGTCGCAACGCCAGCAGCGACAAAAGTCATTGCCGCCATCAAACGCTTCAGTTTCATGCCTTACTCCTAGCAGATAGGGTGTGTTAAGTCGGGGCCAAGTATTAGCAGGCCGTGTGAACACTCTATGGCTGAAATATGACAATTGGATGAAAGGCCAGCATTCGGGTTTTTACCGAATAATTCCTGCGCCCCAATCGCCAGCAGGCTAGCCCCCACATTGGAATGCGTTTCAATGTGGGAGCTAGCCTGCTGGCGATTGGGGCCGATACAGCTACAGACAATTTCGGGATCAGCGGCCCTTCTTCCAAAGATACCCACCCACCAGAATCCCGACACCGCAAAGAACCGCCACGTAATATGACGGCCCCATCGGACTTTCCTTAAGCAACAGGCTGACGATCATCGGCGTCAGGCCGCCGAAGATGGCGTAGGCGACGTTGTAGGAAAACGACAGGCCACTGAAACGGACCACAGGCGGGAAGGCTTTGACCATCACGTACGGCACGGCGCCGATGGTGCCGACCAGCAGGCCGGTCAGGGCATATAGCGGGAACAGCCAGTCGGGATGCGCTGCCAGGCTGTGATAGAAGGTCCAGGAGCTGAGCAACAACGCCGCACAGCCAAACACGAAGACCCGTCCTGCGCCGAACCGATCCGACAGTGCGCCGGCAATGATGCAGCCAAAACTCAGGAATACGATCGCCAGGCTATTGGCTTGCAGCGCCGTGGTTGGTGAGAAGTGGTACACCGTCTGCAGCACGGTCGGCGTCATCAGGATCAACACCACGATAGCGGCAGACAGCAGCCAGGTCAGCAGCATGGAAATCAGGATCGCCCCACGATGGTCGCGCAACACCGCACGCAGCGGCACTTCTTCGGCCAGCGCTTTGCGCAGTTGCAGTTCGGCGAACACTGGCGTTTCGTGGAGCCAGCGGCGCAGGTAAACCGAGAACAGGCCGAATACGCCGCCCAGCAGGAACGGGATCCGCCAAGCGTAATCCGCCACTTCCACCGGGGTATAAATGCTGTTGATCGCAGTGGCAACCAGCGAGCCCAGCAGGATGCCCGCAGTCAGACCGCTCGTCA
Source organism: Pseudomonas sp. DR48 (assembly GCF_019823085.1). Classification (NCBI taxonomy): domain Bacteria; kingdom Pseudomonadati; phylum Pseudomonadota; class Gammaproteobacteria; order Pseudomonadales; family Pseudomonadaceae; genus Pseudomonas; species Pseudomonas sp. DR48. The sequence continues at coordinate 1,833,154 of NZ_CP081946.1, forward strand.
GCGTGCCGCAGGCATAGCCGATGTGCCGCTGCGGAACGTGTTCGGAAACGAATACCCACGCACCCGGCACTTCACCGCCAATGGCCGCGCCCTGAATCACCCGCATCAGCAACAACAGGATCGGAGCCCACATGCCGATTTGTGCATACGTCGGCAGCAAACCCATGATCAGGGTCGGCACCGCCATCATGAAGATACTCAACGTGAACATCTTCTTGCGACCCAGCAAGTCGCCGAAGTGGGCCATCACGATGCCCCCCAACGGGCGGGCGAGATAGCCGGCGGCGAAGATGCCGAAGGTCTGCATCAGGCGCAGCCACTCGGGCATGTCGGCGGGGAAGAACAGCTTGCCCACCACCGTGGCGAAGAACACGAAGATGATGAAGTCGTAAAACTCCAGCGCGCCGCCAAGGGCAGACAGCGACAAAGTCTTGTAGTCGTTGCGGGTCAGCGGACGTGCGGGTTGAGCTGGCTGCGCGATGCTCGAGGGCGCTGTGGTCATGGCAAGGGCTTCTCTTATAGTCGGATCTGCAACCCCAACAACGCTGGCGGAGGCTTGGGCAGGTCCGGCACGATAGCAAATTGTTCGAAAAAGCACATAGATGAGCGTATTTGACGGTCAAAATGAGAACCGGACGGTCGTCTCGGAGTCTACCGACCGATATACTCGCAATCCTGGACCTGCTTGTAAGGGGTTGCTGTGCGAAAACGTCGTTGGTAACTGTCAGCCGATTTCGCAGAGTTTCCCTTTAGGCGCCTTACGAAAAACGTGACGAACAGAGCATGTTCGGGGTTGAATCGTTTTTCCTGGAGACGGCTATTCACCTGAAGTACTTATGAAGAGTCACGGGTCAGAGGCACCCCCGGCATGATAGAGCTCGAACAAGAAGATCCAATTCCGCAAGGCGACCTCGCCCTGCAAATCACCGCGCTCCCTCGCGAAACCAACGGCTTTGGCGATATTTTCGGCGGCTGGCTGGTAGCGCAGATGGATTTGGCCGGCACCGCAATGGCGAGCAAAGTCGCTGGCGGGCGCGTTGCGACCGTTGCGATCGATCGCATGGCGTTCCTGGTCCCTGTCGCAGTGGGCGCACAGCTCTCCTTCTATACACAGGCCCTGGAAATCGGCCGCAGCTCGATTCAGATGATGGTCGAAGTGTGGAGCGACGATCCGCTGTCCAGCGAGTGGCGCAAAGTGACAGAAGCCGTGTTTGTGTTCGTCGCCATCGACGGCAGCGGCCGCACTCGCTCTGTTCCACCACGAGCGCGTTAAACGCTGCGACTGTTTTGCGGTCCATTGCAGTCCTGTTAGAGATCGAGAGTTGCCCCCATGAGCACGCCCAACGTTGAAGCCGTGAAACTGGATGAACTGAACTGCTGGCGCATCCGCCACGGGCAGGCCGAATTGCTGGTCGCCCAGCAAGGCGCGCACATCCTCAGTTATCAGTTGGCCGGCCAGCCGCCGCTGATCTGGCTCAATGACGAGGCGGTGTTCCAGAACGGCAAGAGCATCCGCGCCGGTGTGCCGGTGTGCTGGCCGTGGTTCGGCAATTTTTCGCGCAACCCGCCAAGCGTCCAGGCCATGCGCGTCAGTCAGGAACCGCCGACGGCCCACGGTTTTGTACGGGCGATGAATTGGGAGCTGGGTGGCATCGAAGCCGAGGGCGAGAGCCTGAAAGTGGAATTCATCCTGCCCTACCCCGAAGGCGGCTTCCCGGGCTGGCCACATCAAGTGGATTTGAAGCTGAGCATCCGCCTGGATGAGCAGTTGCACATCAACCTGACCAGCCATAATCAGGGCACGGACAGCGTCACCATCAGCCAGGCGCTGCACAGCTATTTCGCCGTCAGCGATGTTCGCAACGTGCACGTTGAAGGGCTGGATGGCTTGAGCTACATCGAGACGCTGGACGACTGGAAAACCGTCACTCAGCACGGCGATCTGCGGTTTGCCGGCGAGACCGATCGCATCTATCAAAATGTCCCGGCGACACTGAGCATCGTTGACCCGGCCTGGGAACGGCGCATCGAACTGACCAGCAGCGGATCGCGCTCGGCGGTGATCTGGAACCCGTGGATTGATCGCGCCGCGGCGTTCAGCGACATGGCCAACGATGGCTGGCAGCGCATGCTGTGCATCGAGACGGCGAACGTGATGGATGACGTGGTGACATTGGCGCCGGGTGCCAGCCACACCCTTGGCGTGAGCATCGCCAGCAAATCGCTCTAACACCGTAAAACCAATGTGGGAGCGAGCCTGCTCGCGATGGCGGTATAACAGTCAACATAGATGCTGAATGTTATGGCCACATCGCGAGCAAGCTCGCTCCCACAGTTGTTATGCCAGGCCCACTGGCGTTGTTTACAAATCCGACTCTTTCACCACTCTGACCTTCTCCGCATCCAGCGCATACGCCGCATCAGCCAGATCGTTGTTGACCTTCTCGATCTTCAACGTGCCGGTGACCCACAGCGGGGTGTAGATATCGTTCAGCTTCAACCCTTTCGGATACCGCACCAGCACCAACTGGTTAGGCGGCGGTGGCGGCACGTGGATGCAAGCGCCCGGATAAGGCACGAGGAAGAACAGCGTGCTGCGGCCCTTGGCATCGGACTCCAGCGGCACCGGATACCCGCCGATGCGGATGTTCTTGTCGTTCATCGACGGCACGGTTTTGGTCGAGTACATCACCGCCGGCAGGCCTTTGCTCTGCTTCATGCCACCCTTTTGGGTAAAGGTGCCATTGCTTTCGGGGGAGTTGTGATCGATCTCGGGCATGGCCTCAAGAGCTTTCTGATCCGACTTTGGCATCAGTTCGAGCCAGTCGGTTTCCGGCAGTTCGCCAGCGTGGGCCAAACCACTGCCCAGTAAGAGGAGAGTCAACAAAAGACGGCGCATGGAAGTGCTCGGTAATGAAAGGACTGTGTAACGCCGGGCATTCTAGCCCTCCCCGCGCGCCGCGCAGAGAGGACTTTGTCGCTTAAATCAGTTCTTTCTGATCAAGCCGTAGATCACCAGCAATACCACCGCACCGACCAGCGCACCGATGAAGCCTGCGCCTTGACCGGCCTGGTAGATGCCCAGAGCCTGACCGCCATACGTGGCCGCCAGCGAACCGCCGATACCGAGCAGGATGGTCATGATCCAGCCCATGCTGTCATCGCCCGGTTTCAGGAACCGGGCCAGTAGGCCGACGATCAAGCCGATAAAGATGGTTCCGATAATTCCCATGACATTTCCCTCTGATTTGGACACCTTGCGAAAGCCTAGTCAGACTTTCGCATCCTGCCATGAGAGAACGGCATCCCCTGAATGGTTCCGCCGCTGCCACATGAAACTATTTATTCGGCGATCAGTGCTTCGACCTTGAGGATCTGTGCCGCCAGCGTCTCGCGGTCTGCACAACGCAGGTTGGCGTGACCGACTTTACGGCCGACCTTGAACGCCTTGCCGTAGTGATGCAGATGGCAATCGGCGATGGCCAGGACTTTTTCCGTCTCAGGCACTTTGCCGATGAAGTTGAGCATCGCGCTCTCGCCAACCTTGGCCGTCGAACCCAACGGCAGACCGGCGACGGCCCGCAGGTGGTTTTCGAACTGGCTGCACTCAGCGCCTTCGGTAGTCCAGTGCCCGGAGTTGTGCACACGCGGGGCGATTTCGTTGGCCTTCAGACCACCGTCGACTTCAAAGAACTCGAACGCCATCACGCCGACGTAATTCAACTGCTTGAGCACGCGGCTGGAATAATCCTCAGCGAGCGCTTGTAGCGGGTGGTCGGTGCTGGCCACGGACAGCTTGAGGATGCCGTTTTCGTGAGTGTTGTGAACCAACGGGTAAAACTTGGTTTCGCCATCGCGAGCACGCACGGCGATCAGCGAAACTTCGCCGGTGAACGGCACGAAGCCTTCCAGCAGGCAAGCAACACTGCCCAGCTCAGCGAAGGTGCCAACGACATCTTCCGGTGTGCGCAGGACTTTCTGGCCTTTGCCGTCGTAACCCAGCGTGCGGGTTTTCAGTACCGCCGGCAGGCCGATGGACGCCACGGCAGCATCGAGGTCGGCTTGCGACTGAATGTCGGCGAACGCCGGGGTGGGAATCCCCAGGTCCTTGAACATGCTCTTCTCGAACCAGCGATCACGAGCGATGCGCAGCGCTTCGGCACTCGGGTAGACCGGGACGAATTGCGACAGGAACGCCACGGTTTCGGCCGGGACGCTTTCGAATTCAAAGGTCACCAGATCGACTTCATCAGCCAGCTGACGCAGGTGATCCTGATCGCCGTAATCGGCTCGCAGGTGTTCGCCCAATGCGGCTGCGCAAGCATCCGGCGCCGGGTCCAGGAAAGCGAAGTTCATGCCCAGCGGAGTGCCCGCCAGTGCCAACATGCGACCCAACTGGCCGCCACCGATTACACCGATCTTCATCGTCAACAACCTCAGGCGATGCGTGGGTCTGGATTGTCCAGGACGCTGTCTGTCTGCTCAGCACGGAAAGTTTTCAGCACCGCATGGAACTGCGGGTGCTTGGCGCCCAGGATGCTCGCCGACAGCAGGGCGGCGTTGATCGCGCCAGCCTTGCCGATGGCCAGGGTCGCAACCGGAATGCCCGCGGGCATCTGCACGATAGAGAGCAGCGAATCGACGCCCGACAGCATCGACGACTGCACCGGGACGCCCAGCACTGGCAGGTGGGTCTTGGCCGCACACATGCCAGGCAAGTGGGCCGCGCCACCGGCACCGGCGATGATCACCTCGATGCCCCGCGCTTCAGCCTCTTCGGCGTACTGGAACAGCAGGTCCGGGGTGCGGTGGGCAGAGACCACTTTCACCTCGTAAGGAATGCCGAGCTTTTCCAGCATATCGGCGGTGTGGCTAAGGGTGGACCAATCGGACTTGGAGCCCATGATCACGCCAACCAGTGCACTCATCGTCGTGCCTCTTCTCTCTGGGCGCCCGCAGGCGCGTCAAAAACAACAAGCCACGCAGAAATGCGTGGCTTGATTGTACGAAAAATGGCCGGACGAACCGGCCGAAGGCCGCGCAGTATACCTCAATGAAGCAGATAAACAGCCCCTTGGCCGACCATCTGTCATAGATCACTAAAAGCCCAGGTTACTGACTCGAAAGTCAACCAAAAAAGCGCTTTGTCGTGGCAGTCGTACTGGCCTCTATAGTGCAAAAGCCCATAACTATTTTGAGCTCTGAGTTCTTACGCCATTAACACCCAAGACACATTACAGAACAACTTGAAACTTGCCACGGCAAGCAACCAAACTTAACTTACAACTTCAAATATAAACGCCACACAAACTATACACCCCGCATCACCACAACTATAAACATCGTCGACACCAAACAACACCAATCCCGCCCAGCGGGAAGTACATAAAGGACTATGACATGAACAAAGGCAAAGCAAGTCAGATCATCGACAATCTGAAAGACAACACAATTGAAAACAATGACAGCGTGCGACACAGACGTTCGCCGATAAATGACGGGCAACCTGAGCGCCTCAAAAAGCCCATTCTTTTACTCGTTTTTATCCACGACGATCTTGATGACCACGATAAAGGCAAGCTCTACGACAACTACTTTTCTTGGCTGGAGACCGAGCTTGAAGACATCTCCGGTCGCGCAGTTACGGTTATTTTCAACTCTCAATCCACCACTCCGAAAATGACCAATTACAACTACAGAAATGAAAACGCTGCAGAGGCCCTTCGGGGCTGGGAAAACAAGGTTAAAGAATTGAAAGCGAAAGCGGATACAACATTCCCTTTCAATCCTAATCTGGACAAATTTCTGTTACTCACTCGTAACGGGATGAACAGCCGCGTCGCGGGAATCGCTTCCAATAGAGGTCAGAGCGCAATGGCGACGATCGATTCCTACCTGACGCCTGCTCACGAAATAGGTCATATGTTCGGTGCCACCCATGAAGATTCGGATATCGTCTACAACGGCTGGTGGCATGACACAATTATGAAATATGACGCTAATTCTCCCGTTCGAGGTAATTACTACCATTTCAGCGAAAAGAACCGCGACAATATTCGCAACTATCTCAGTCAATTCGACTGACATCCGCAAAATCATTTATCCCAGGTGATAGGGATGGACTTGCCTTTCACCCATCTCAGTAGCAAGGCCAGCCGTGTCGCCCTCGAGTTCGCGACGGGACGAGCGACGGCCGCCTGGATCCAGCCCTTTACTATGGGCAGAAACGACAGGTCGCCCGCTGTTATAAATCAAGTTATTGATTCGAAGGTAAAGCACATAAAGCCTTCGCAAAAAAAATACCAAGTAATGCCAAGCCTGTTTCAGCATCACTAACAACAAACAGACATCGTCCTCTTAAATTTTACCGAGAGCGATACCCCTATGAGACAAACTTATGCACTCACTATTAAAACCGATTCTTACATTTATCGCCGCACTCATGATTAACATGAACGCACACGCTGTCGACTCTCCAGACAAGCTTAACGATGACCCTGCGAATCCCATCCGGCTTTTTGCGATTTTCCACGATGATGTCCCGGCAGCGAAACGAAGCGCGACCTACGCTGATCATATTCGCCCTTTCACCGTTGAATTCGAGAACATTACCGGTCGAAAAATTCACGTTATCTTTGATCGAAACAGACCTCCCTACACCAACTTCAACTATAAATCCGAAAATCAAAGCGATATGTTTCAGGGTTGGCAAAAGCTGGCGTGGGAGTATCGAAGGCTACGGCATGAGAGCAATGAATTCCCAATCTCAAGTAATGACCGAGTCCTGTTGATCACCAACGACTTCATTAACGGCGGCCCTATATTTGGCGGTGTGGGTGGTATCGCAAATCAGCCCGGATCTGCCGCTATTGCTTCGCTCGACTTCAAACAGGCGATTGGGCATGAATTGGGACATTCTTTCAATGCCATCCATGAAGAAGGAGAAGTGCTTTATAACGGCTGGTGGTGCGAGACGTTCATGTTCGAACCCTTGCCCCTTCGATCGAATTGTTTCGTCTTTAGCGAAGGCAACAGGAAACGCATCAAGGCCTATGTCGACAGCCGGTATTAAAACTAGCCAGAGGCGCGAGATGACTCTCGCGCCTGTGGCTCTTTATGCGCTCGCTGCCGCGCCACCTTCCAGTTTGCGCCACAACAACCGCACATTCGCCTTGCGCACCAATGCGCAGCGATACAGGCGAATCTCCAGCGGCACATGCCATTGCGGGCCGCCGCAGACGACCAGTTCACCGCGAGCCAGCTCGGCGCGTACGCTGAGTTGCGGCACCCAGGCGATGCCCAGCCCTTCCAGCGCCATGCTTTTCAGGCTGTCCGCCATGGCGGTCTCGTAAATGGTGGTGAAGCGTAGCGCCCGTTGGCGCAGCAACATGTTCACCGAGCGTCCAAGAAACGCGCCGGCACTGTAGGCGAGCAATGGCACGCTGCCTTCGCCCTCCAGATCGAACAGCGGTTTACCGTCTGCATCGGCGGCGCAAACCGGCAGCATCTCGGTATCGCCCAAGTGCAGCGACGGGAAAATTTCCGAGTCCATCTGCAACGCCGCGTCCGGGTCATAGAACGCCAGCATCAAATCGCAACCGCCTTCGCGCAAGGCATGCACCGCATCGCCGACGTTGGTCGCCACAAGGCGCGTCGCAATGTTCAGCCCCTCGTTGCGTAATTGGGCGATCCAGCGCGGAAAGAAACCCAACGCCAGCGAGTGAGCGGCGGCCACCTGCATGACCTCGCCCTGCCCGCCTTCCAGGTGATGGAGATGGCGCAGCACTTCACCGAGCTGCTCGACCACGGTGCGCGCCGTGACCAGAAAGAGCTGTCCCGCCGCCGTCAGTTCGATCGGCGTACGCGAACGGTTGACCAGTTGCAGCCCCAGCGCCGCTTCAAGGCTGCGGATTCGCCGACTGAAGGCCGGCTGGGTCACAAAACGTCGTTCGGCAGCCTGGGAGAAGCTGCGGGTGGCGGCCAAGGCACTGAAGTCCTCAAGCCATTTACTTTCCAGATTCATCACGCCCTCCCGGACACGCACCAATTTAGGTCACACGCTCGCCACACACGTGGCGTCACATGGGCATTATGCCGAATGTGCATAGGCCAGTGTTTAACAGCATTGGCCGAAAATTATCCACAAGCCTAGCATTTGCAGCGTTCCGGCACAGACCGGGTCCATATCGAGATGATTTCTATCATGTCCTCCGCTGCATCTTTCCGCACAGAAAAAGACTTGCTTGGCGTACTCGAAGTACCGGCTCAAGCGTATTACGGCATCCAGACCCTGCGAGCGGTGAACAACTTCCGTCTCTCCGGCGTTCCGATTTCGCATTACCCGAAACTGGTTGTCGGCCTGGCGATGGTCAAACAGGCCGCCGCTGACGCCAACCGCGAGTTGGGTCACCTGAGCGAAGCCAAGCACGCTGCCATCAGCGAAGCCTGTGCACGATTGATCCGCGGCGATTTCCACGAAGAGTTCGTGGTGGACATGATTCAAGGCGGCGCCGGCACTTCGACCAACATGAATGCCAACGAAGTGATCGCCAACATCGCGCTGGAGGCCATGGGTCACCAGAAAGGCGAGTACCAATACCTGCACCCGAACAACGACGTGAACATGGCGCAGTCGACCAACGACGCCTATCCGACAGCAATCCGTCTGGGTTTGCTGCTGGGTCATGACGCGCTGCTGGCCAGCCTCGACAGCCTGATCCAGGCGTTCGCCGCCAAAGGTCAGGAATTCGCTCACGTCCTGAAAATGGGCCGTACCCAACTGCAAGACGCCGTGCCGATGACCCTCGGCCAGGAATTCCGCGCCTTCGCCACCACACTGGGCGAAGACTTGGCCCGTCTGAAGACGCTGGCCCCCGAACTGCTGACCGAAGTGAACCTGGGCGGCACCGCAATCGGTACCGGCATCAACGCCGACCCGCGTTACCAGCACCTGGCCGTTCAGCGCCTGGCCGTGATCAGCGGTCAACCGCTGGTTCCAGCCGCCGACCTGATCGAAGCCACCTCCGACATGGGCGCCTTCGTGCTGTTCTCCGGCATGCTCAAGCGCACCGCGGTCAAGCTGTCGAAGATCTGTAACGACCTGCGCCTGTTGTCCAGCGGCCCACGCACCGGCATCAATGAAATCAACCTGCCAGCGCGTCAGCCAGGCAGCTCGATCATGCCCGGCAAGGTCAACCCGGTCATCCCGGAGGCCGTGAACCAAGTGGCGTTCCAGATCATCGGCAACGACCTGGCGCTGACCATCGCGGCCGAAGGCGGCCAGCTGCAACTGAACGTGATGGAGCCGCTGATCGCGTTCAAGATCTTCGACTCGATCCGCCTGCTGCAACGCGCCATGGACATGCTGCGCGAGCATTGCATCGTCGGCATCACCGCCAACGAAGAGCGCTGCCGCGAACTGGTCGAGCACTCGATCGGCCTGGTCACCGCGCTGAACCCGTACATCGGCTATGAAAACGCCACCCGCATCGCCCGTATCGCTCTTGAAAGCGGCCGCGGCGTGCTGGAACTTGTGCGCGAAGAAGGCTTGCTCGACGAAGACATGCTCGCCGACATCCTGCGCCCGGAAAACATGATTGCTCCGCGTCTGGTGCCTCTGAAGGCCTAACCGAACGCAACGCCGGCTCTTGCTCTTTTAACCAAGAGCAACGGGAGCCACGCTCACCAGGTCGAGGGACTAGACACCTCTCACCTTTTGAGGGCTTGGGGATTTATTCCCCAAGCCCTTTTTTTTAACTCTTTGGCAGTAAGACAGAATGTCTGGAAGCTGAAATGTAAGAGCAGCTTCTGCATAAGCCTGGCGCCGGTAACGTCAGGTGCTTCAAGGCTTCGATTCATCGCTTGCACCACAATCGTGCAGACGGACGTCACTCTGGTAGGTATAGTGCCGCCCCTCTTCGCGTGAGCGGTCGTCGGTAACGAGGCTCAAACCCATGCGAAACCCGAACTAATAACAAACCCGCAATATGAAACCGGGACGAATGTTCGCCTCACCTGTCTTGCCAAGTGCAAACCGGTGTAACGCGATGTTTCGACTCGTCCAGCATTTGCCTAAACAAAAAACAGCGAGGAATAATCCATGCTCGAAGTCATTAACGACTTCCTCTCAGGGAAAGTACTGATCGTGCTCATTGTCGGGCTCGGTAGCTACTTCACGATCCGCTCGCGTTTCGTTCAACTGCGTCACTTCTTCCACATGTTCTCGGTGTTCCGCGACAGCCTCAAAAGCAGCGCCGGGCAACTCAGTTCGTTCCAGGCCTTGATGCTCAGCCTCGCCGGCCGCGTTGGTGCGGGCAACATCGCCGGTGTCGGCATCGCCGTAACCCTGGGTGGTCCGGGTGCAGTCTTCTGGATGTGGGTGACCGCACTGGTCGGCATGTCCAGCAGCTTCTTCGAATGCTCCCTTGGTCAGCTCTATAAACGCGCCGATGCCGATGGCACCTACCGTGGCGGTCCGTCCTACTACATTCAGCACGGTCTGCAGAAGCGCTGGTTGGGCATGATCATGGCCTTCCTGTTGCTGGTGACTTTCGGGTTTGCCTTCAATGGGCTGCAATCCCACGCCGTGACGCACTCGCTGAACAACGCGTTCGGCCTCGACACCACCTGGACCGGCCTGGCTCTGGCGGTATTGCTGGGCCTGGTGTTCGTGGGCGGGATCAAGCGTATCGCCAAGGTCGCTGACCTGCTGGTGCCGGTGAAAACCCTGGTGTACATCGGCGTGACCCTCTACGTGATCGTGCTGCAATTCGATCACGTTCCTGGCATGTTGATGACCATCGTCAAAAGCGCCTTCGGTCTGGATCAAGCCTTCGGCGGCCTGATCGGCAGTGCCATCGTCATGGGCGTGAAACGCGGCGTGTTTGCCAACGAAGCCGGTTTGGGCAGTGCGCCGAACGTGGCCGCCGTAGCCTCGGTAGAACACCCGGTGGCACAAGGTGTGGTTCAGGCTTTCAGCGTGTTCCTCGACACCTTCGTGATTTGCACCTGCACCGCGTTGCTGATTCTTTTGTCGGGTTTCTATACCCCAGGCTTTGAAGGCGATGGCATTGCCCTGACCCAGAACTCGCTGGCCGCCGTGGTCGGTGACTGGGGCCGTAGTTTCATCTCCGTGGCCTTGTCGTTGTTCGTGTTCACCTCGATCCTCTACAACTACTACCTGGGCGAGAGCAACCTGCGCTTCCTGATCGGTGAAAACCGCAAGGCGTTGATCGGCTATCGCGCACTGGTGCTGGTGCTGATCTTCTGGGGTGCGATCGAAAACCTCGGCACGGTGTTCGCCTTCGCCGACATCACCATGACCCTGCTGGCGTTCGTGAACCTTATCGCGCTGTTCCTGCTGTTCAAGGTCGGCATGCGCATCCTGCGTGACTACGATGACCAGCGCTCGGCCGGCATCAAGACGCCTGTGTTCGATTCGAGCAAGTTCCCGGATCTGGACCTGGACTTGAAAGCCTGGCCTGCCAATCCGCCCGCTGCCACTCCCAAGGCCGCAGCACAGCCGCAAGGCGTACCCGCAGCGCAACGCTGATCGGTGAATGACGGGCGCATCCCCTGCGCCCGTCAGTTAAAGTGCACAACTTGTGTGAGCGAGCCTGCTCGCTCCCACATGTCATCTCTTGTGGAGACTTCCCCATGGTTGCCAATTCCTTTCCTGCCGCCCAGCACGTCATGGTGCTCTACACCGGTGGCACCATCGGCATGCAGGCCAGCGCCAACGGCCTGGCCCCGGCGTCCGGTTTTGAAGCGCGGATGCGTGACTACCTGCACAGCCAGCCTGACCTGGTTGTGCCGCAGTGGCGCTTTCGTGAAATGTCGCCGCTGATCGACAGCGCCAACATGTCTCCCACCTATTGGCAGCAACTGCGTGAAGCGGTGGTCGACGCCGTTGATGTTCAAGGCTGCGACAGCGTGCTGATTTTGCATGGCACCGACACCTTGGCTTACAGCGCAGCGGCGATGAGCTTTCAGTTGCTCGGCCTGCATGCCCGCGTAGTGTTTACCGGCTCAATGCTGCCTGCCGGCGTGACCGACAGCGATGCCTGGGAAAACCTCAGCGGCGCGCTGGTTGCGCTGGGCCAAGGCTTGCCATCGGGCGTTCATCTGTACTTCCACGGTGAACTGCTGGCCCCGACCCGCTGCGCGAAAGTGCGCAGTTTCGGGCGCCATCCATTCAAGCGTCTTGAGCGTCAGGGCGGCGGTGTGAAGGCCACTTCGCTGCCGACGCAATTAACCTACAACCAACCGAAACAACTGGCCAAAGTCGCCGTGCTGCCGCTGTTCCCCGGGATTGGTGCCGAACAGCTGGACGGTGTGTTGAACAGTGGCATTCAAGGCCTGGTGCTGGAGTGTTACGGCAGTGGCACGGGGCCGAGCGATAACCCCGAGTTTCTCGCCAGCCTGGAGCGGGCGCGGGACAAAGGCGTTGTGGTGGTCGCGGTAACGCAGTGCCACGAAGGCGGCGTTGAGCTGGATGTGTATGAGGCCGGCAGTCGCTTGCGCGGTGCTGGCGTGTTGTCGGGTGGCGGCATGACCCGTGAGGCAGCGTTTGGCAAGTTGCATGGGTTGCTGGGTACCGGGCTCGACACCGCCGAAGTACGCCGACTCATCGAGCTCGACCTCTGCGGCGAACTCATCTGAAACACCACAAAACCTGTGGGAGCGGGCTTGCTCGCGAAGACGGCGCCACATTCAGCATCGACGTGACTGCCACACCGCCTTCGCGAGCAAGCCCGCTCCCACAGGGTTTTGCGCTCGGCATATAACTTGCTGCGGTTCCAGCATCCAATGGCTGGAACCACCCATGCTCCACTCCCACCTCACCACCCTCAACGCTGTCTCACTGGTGCTCAACACCTTCAAGGCCGAAGGCCTGTCCAGCGAAGCGCTGCTCGCGGGAAGCGGCATCAGCGCGGCGGATCTGAGCCGGGCGGACACGCGCATCACCACCAACCAGGAGATGCAGGTCTGCGCCAATGCGGTCGCGCTCAAGCGTGACATCGGCCTGGAACTGGGGCGGCGCATGCACGTTTCCTCCTACGGCATGCTCGGTTATGCGCTGCTCACCAGTGCCACCTTCGGTGACGCGTTACGGCTGGCGATGCGTTATCCGGCGCTGTTGGGAACACTTTTCGAGTTGAGCCTGGAAAGCGATGGCGAGCGCGTCTGGTTCGTGGCCGCCGATTACCGGGAAAGTCCGGCGATGGCCGTATTCAATGCCGAATTTTGCCTGGTGTCCTTGAAAGTCATCTGCGACGACTTGATCGGGCATCCGCTGCCATTGCTGGCGGCCCGCTTCGAACATGCCGCCCCTGACTACGAGGCGACCTACGCGGAGCACTTCGACTGTCCGCTGCACTTTGAGGCACGGGACAACGCCTTTGCCTTCGATAAATGCTGGCTCGACCTCCCCCTGCCGCTCGCCGACGTCATCACCCACCAGGCCATGGCCGAACGCTGCCGCAAACAAAACACCGAGTTCACCGGGCGTCAGGCGTGGCTGGGACGGATTCGCCAACTGCTCAGCGCCCAACTCAATGCGGCGCCCGGTCTTGAAGGATTGGCCGAGCAGATGAATTGTTCAGCGCGAACCTTGCGTCGGCACCTCAAGGACCTGGGCTGCAGTTACCAGGAATTGCTTGATGAACTCCGGTTTGAACAAGCCAAACATATGCTGTGTGAAGACCAGATGCCGATCTACCGGATCGCCGAGGCGCTGGGCTTCAGCGAGACCGCCAGTTTCCGCCATGCCTTTGTGCGCTGGAGCGGTGTGGCGCCGAGTCAGTTCAGGCCACACGGATAACCCTTGTGGGAGCGGGCTTGCTCGCGAAGAGGCCAGCACATTCGACACATTTCCATTGACCGAAAGAACGCCTTCGCGAGCAAGCCCGCTCCCACAGGTTCAACAGCACATGCTCTGAACCGGGGCACCATCGCGCCAATAAGGGGCGAATTTCGGTCATGTATTTTGGCCATATTTATCCCCTTTTGGCCTTTCCTGCCGTTCTCCGAATCGCGCCGCGCCGCAAGACTGTGTTCAACCGAATCAGCCTGCGGAGAACAAGAAAATGCTGACGATCTACTCGGACGATCACCACCTGCACCACGGCCGTTGCGAATTGATGGACGGGCAATTGATGCCCTGCTTCGAGATGCCCTCACGTGCCGACCACGTATTGCAACGTGTGCAAAACCAGAACCTGGGCCCGGTCCAGGCGCCACAGGATTTCGGCCTCGATCCGATCGCGCGCATCCACAGCCGCGACTACCTCGATTTCTTCAAAGGTGCCTGGGCACGCTGGACCGAATTCAACACCGACGGCGACTTGCTGCCCTACACCTGGCCGGCCCGCACCTTGCGCCGGATTCTGCCGACCAGCCTGCACGGCCAGCTCGGTTATTACAGCTTCGACGGCGGTGCTCCGATCACCGCCGGCACCTGGCAAGCGGCGTACAGCGCAGCCCAGGTCGCCCTCACCGCACAAGCCGCCATTCAGAATGGCGCCCGCAGTGCCTTCGCCCTGTGCCGTCCGCCGGGACACCATGCCGCCAGCGATTTGATGGGCGGTTATTGCTACCTCAACAACGCCGCCATCGCCGCTCAGGCCTTCCTCGACCAAGGCCATAAAAAGGTCGCGATTCTCGACGTCGATTACCACCACGGCAATGGCACGCAATCGATTTTCTATGAGCGCAGCGATGTGCTCTTCACTTCGATCCACGGCCATCCCGAAGCCGAGTTCCCGTTCTTCCTCGGCTATGAAGACGAACTGGGCGAAGGCGCCGGTGAAGGCTTCAACTTCAACTACCCTTTGCCCGCCGGCAGCGGGTGGGACAGCTGGAGCGCAGCGCTGGAACACGCCTGCAAGGAAATCGAAAAATACGGCGCCGACATCGTCGTCGTGTCCCTGGGCGTCGACACGTTCAAGGACGACCCCATCTCCCAATTCAAGCTCGACAGCCCGGATTACCTGGCGATGGGCGAGCGCATCGCGGGTCTCGGCAAGCCGACGCTGTTTGTGATGGAAGGCGGCTACGCGGTGGAAGAAATCGGCATCAACGCCGTGAATGTTCTCGAAGGTTTTGAAAGCGCCCAATGAGGAATTAAAACAATGAACAGACTCAAGCGTTTTATCGCCCCGGCACTGTGCGCCACAGTGCTCAGTGGCGCCGTCCATGCTGAAGAGCGAACGTTGCGCGTCTACAACTGGTTCGACTACATCACGCCCAAGGCCCTGGAAGATTTCAAGGCGCAGAACACCCAGACCAAACTGGTCTATGACATCTTTGACACCAACGAAGCGCTGGAAGCCAAGCTGCTGACCGGCAACTCCGGCTACGACGTGGTGGTGCCGTCCAACGTGTTCCTCGCCAAGCAGATCGAAGCCGGGGTGTTCCAGCCACTGGACCGCAGCAAACTGCCGAACTGGAACCACCTCGATCCCAAGCTGATGAAGCTGATCGAAGCCAACGACCCGAGCAACAAATTCGCCGTGCCGTACATGTACGGCACCATCCTGATCGGCTTCAACCCGGACAAAGTCAAAGCCGCCCTGGGTGACAACGCGCCAGTGGACAGCTGGGACCTGATCTTCAAGGAAGAGAACATCAGCAAACTCAAGCAGTGCGGCGTCGCCCTGCTCGACTCGCCATCGGAGATCCTGCCGCTGGCCCTGCAACACCTTGGCCTGGACCCCAACAGCAAGAAGCCGGCGGACTACGACAAGGCTGAAGCGCTGTTGATGAAGATTCGTCCGTACGTCACCTACTTCCATTCCTCCAAGTACATGGCCGATATCGCCAACGGTGACATCTGCGTCGCGGTCGGTTATTCCGGCAGCTTCTCCCAGGCCGCCAACCGCGCCAAGGAAGCCAAGAACGGCGTCATCGTCGACATGCGCCTGCCAAAAGAGGGTGCGCCGATCTGGTTCGACATGCTCGCCATCCCTAAAGGCGCGAAGAATCCGGACGATGCCTACACCTTCATCAACTACCTGCTGCAACCGCAGGTGATCGCCCCGGTCAGCGATTTCGTCGGCTACCCGAACCCGAACAAGGACGCCACGGAAATGGTCGACCCGGCCATTCGCAACAACCCGAACCTGTACCCGACCGAAACAGCGATGGGCACGCTCTACACCCTGCAACCGCTGCCGCGCGATGCCGAACGCGCACGGACCCGGGCCTGGACCAAAATCAAGTCCGGGACCT
This sequence comes from Pseudomonas sp. DR48, assembly GCF_019823085.1. Taxonomy (NCBI): domain Bacteria; kingdom Pseudomonadati; phylum Pseudomonadota; class Gammaproteobacteria; order Pseudomonadales; family Pseudomonadaceae; genus Pseudomonas; species Pseudomonas sp. DR48. The sequence continues at coordinate 1,849,384 of NZ_CP081946.1, forward strand.
GATTCCCCCTCAAGATCAAAGGCCCGCGCGATAGCGGGTCTTTTTTTGAAGGCATAAATAGTTACCACCCCGGGCTCCTGGCGCCCCATTACCGTTGGTGCAATCAAGAGGTCCTTCTTGTCCTCCTCCCTGCTCCAAGGTAGCCGTCATGAGCAATATCATTCCATCCGAGTCCCTGGATGACGCCACGCTTTTAGTAGAAAAAAGCGAGCTGATCGGGCAGATCAGTCACGGTCCTTTGCCAAAAGATGTGGCCTCACAGCTGTTGCGCCAGGCATTGGGAACGCTCTATCCGCAACTGAACATCGACCCGGACCAAACGACCATCGCTACACCACAATGGAACGTCGTGAACGATCAGGTCGAAGCAGGCCCGATCGAATTCCAGTCACTGACCTTCACACTCTTGCGCAATAGCCTGTTCGGAACAAAAGCCAATTTCCTTGAAGGGCAGCATTTCCTGACACTGGAACCCGACGTCAAGAACCCGGTTCACCTTGCGGTCAGCATCGAGGAAATTGCCAAGGTACTGAACGACACCGCGCCGCAGCTGTTCATCGAGCTGCAACGTCAGCAACTGGAATTCTGGAACCACAAAGGCAGGAAAATGGCTCGCTGGCTGGAGCTCTCCGACTCATTGCGCAAAACACTGAACGTGCAATCGGTCAAAGGCTGGGACGCCGATGAATGCGCCATGGCGCGTGCAGTGTTCAACGATCCGGATCGAGCCACCCGCCAACATTCAATCAGCGGGCTGTCGGCGATCCAGGCCTGCCTGATTGATATCGATACCGTTGAAAACGATGTCGACAGCCATCTGTTGATCGGTGGCGCCCTGGTGCTCAGGGCCACCCGCGGTAAACGCGAATTGCTGATGATGTACACGATCGAGCGTGGTTATGAGTCCTTCGCTTCAATGGAACAACTGGGCGACTCGCTGCCCGCTCGCCTGGACGATCAACCCACAGGGCGGGCCCTCAGGTGGCAGTTGTTCGAGCCTGACGGCAACGTCTTTGACCACATGGCCTGGGCCTTGGTGACGTCACAACTCGATGCCATAGACTCGATGAGGTCCATTGATGCGCCTGTCGGTGACGCCGCTTTGCCCGAGACCGGACCGGACACCCTCGAATACGCTCGCTTCCAGCATCTGGATTCGGCCATTCCCGACTGGTTGCGCGACGCATCGACCACCGATATTCAAGACTATGGTCGTTACATCAGCGCGCTGGGCATGCTCTATCGGGAACCGCAAAACAAAGCCGCCAGAGCCGAGATACCTTCCATTACCGACTATGCACAACGCCTGATGCGTGAAGCGATCATCGCTGATCCTCGCGCCATCGGCGCTGCGAGCCTACCGCTGGATGACCTGCGAATCCGCGTCACCAGCAGCTTCACTGCCGATAATCTGACGCTGCCCAATCCCCTCGATCAGCGCATCGAAACCCTGGCCGACTTCGCGCTGGAAAACGAGGCGCCTTACATGGCGACGGTTTTTTTCATCCCCGACCATCCGCTGCCGCAATGGCTGACGCCTGCGTTTCTCTCCAGCCTGGCGGCGCAGGTCAACGTCGGCGAAGCGTACCCCACACTGATCAAGCGCAAACTGATCGATGACCCCGTCGAATCCCGTCGCCAGGAATCTTTCTACTGCGATCAGTTGCGGTTGCTGCTGCCGCTTCTGGCGCTGGAGGGCAAGGTCAAACAAGAGGCAGGGATCGATGAATACTGCTATCGATACGTCAGGGAGTTGTTTGATCCCGACAACGAAACAACCCGGTCCATTGCCATCTACCCACTCACGCTGACACCGCAACATCGCTTGATCAGCGCCAGCGACACGGTCGCAAACATGTTCATCATCAGCCCTCGAAATGCCCGCAGCGGCCCTTGTCTGCTTTATCGCCCGATGCTGGATCAGCCCTTGTTGCAGTTTCCCTCCAGGCAAAACCTGCTGTACGCGCTGCACCAACCCGGCGAACTCAGGGACTCGCTACTGGCATGGCTGCCCGACAAAACCCTGAGCTTTGAATACGCTCAGTCTGTTTTCCCGGTGGGCCTGCCTTCCCCTTGGCTGGTGGCCGAACAGTTGGTCAATCCATTGCAGCGCGCGGACCGCTTCGGGCGCGTGGTGTTCGAGAGTGAAGAAATCACCGGCAACATCCTGTCGGTGCTGTTCAAGAGCAATGCGCAGGCATTGGTTGATCTGGCTGACCGCCAGTCGCAATCGAATGCGGAGCGACGCTGGAGCCTGCTCAAAGACAGCAGCTGGGCTTTGTTCAACGCAGCTTCGAATGTCCTCAGCGGCGCCGTTGGAACGGCCGTCTGGGTATGGCAGAGCATCAACGAAATCCAAGAAGCTCTCGACGCCAGTGACAAGGGCGACAGCGTTATCGTGTGGACTTCCGTCTCGGACATTCTCCTGACCCTGGGCATTATTCTCAGCCATCACGCCGTGCTGCGGCGCAAGACGCTATCAGGCAAAACACGGCGTTCGGCGGAGAAGGAAGTCCCGCCGAAAATCGAGCCTGGCGCCATCACCTTCAACCCCGTGCCGCTGCCCTCGGAACTTGCGCCGGAGCACTACACCTCGCTTGAAGTCGCGGGTGCAGTGCCACGTCGCACACCTGCGGCGCTGGGCACCTGGCTGGATACATTCAAAGTCCCGGCAATCGATATCGCGGCCGAGAACGTGACGAAGGTGAACGAAGCGCCTCCCCATCTCTACCAGCTCGACGACAAACAGTTTGCCCAGGTCGGCGATCGATGGTTCCAGGTCCTGGTCAACGGGGACGGACAGGCTTGTATTGTTGACCCCGGCCACCTCAGCCGAACCGGTCCGCCACTGGTTCATAACAGCACAGGGCAATGGTTTATCGATCTGCGGTTACGCCTGCGCGGGGGAGCCGGGAATGTGTTCAGTAAACCCCAGGTCGCTGCCGGCGAGCTGCGCAAACATGAATTGGACAAGGTTCTGGAAACCTTCAAAAGCCAGGAAGCGCAGAGCGAAACCGAGCTGACGGCGATGCATACCGATATTCAGAAAGCCGATAGCCAAGACTACGACCGCTTATGCATGGCCTATGCGCAAAAACTGGACACGATCATCGGCGGGTATCACAAGGCGTTGGAACAACTGCAGGAATGGCGCACGTTGGGTGGATCGAAGAACTATGTCTACGACCTGCTACGCATGAGCACCTTGCTGCAAAAGAATCTCGCGTTGTGGTTTGTGATCAAAAAAAACCAGTATGCCGAGGCCACCCATATGCTGAGCAACTCAGGCCAGGCAGATCCGCTGCCGCTGGAGAGCTACATCAGCAGGATCCAGCAGGCGACCGACTTGAGCCACGAAATGGTCGATAAACTGGCCCTGTCGAGCTCAACGCTTGAGGGTATGCGCGCGGCGGGACGAGCCGGTATCGAGCGATCAGTCGAAATAAGGAAGCTCACGCCTTCGTTCACTGCGCTGGATCTCAAAGCCAATGAAATCGGCATGGCCCAGGAGCTGTGCATTCAAGAGCAAGCCAGCCCGATGATGTCCCAGGCGCGAGACGCCGTCGGCAAGATCGTCGTAAGTGCCGCCCATGCCGCCAATCAGCTGGTGGACCTGATAAAAGCGGCTGATGCCCCCCACCCTTTGCAGCCGCCTGTCGAAGTGATGAGCCGTTTGGTGGAGGCGTTCGCCGACGCCGATCAGCGTATTCAGGAACTGCCCGTCTCCTACCCTGGCCTGGTCAGGCAACCCCGGCTTAATCATCTGCGAGCGCTTGTTGCCGAGTTCGAACAACTGGCACAGGACCGACTTCAGGCATTGCTGCCAGAGCCGCAGATTGTGCGAAAACCGGCAGAGCGAGGACAGCAGGGCCCTTCACGGCAACCGGCCAAAGTGCGCAAGAGCCGACCACGCGACTCCAGCCGCACTGACGTCGAGAACACCACAGACGAACCCATCAAGCCCATCGCATTGACCCGCCAATTGCCATCCTCGGCCCTCGATGACAACGGGGTTATCGAGGCCGGCATTGAACTGAACCTCAATACTCGTGAGTTCATCACCCAGACGCGTAAAGATGCCCTGCGTCCGAGGCGCATCCCCGCCGACATGCAGGATGTGTTTGACCAACAGGCAGTCAAACTGGAGCACGGTGCCAGCCAGGTGGATCAGGCCATGATCCGGATCAGCAAAGCAGGGGGAACGCCCCCGCCAATCGCCACGCTCAGCCTGGAATTGCGTGAGACGGCCCGCCGGATGCGTCAAGAAGGAATTAAAGTGCGAGCGCGCCTGTACCAAAAGCGCAAACCGACACAAAGCGCTTTCAAATGGCTGCATGAGAACCGACAGGTTGAGATCCGTCGCGACGAACGAGGACGCATCCAGACCAAAGGCTTAGGCGACGTCTTCCAGGAATACCGGATTCTCGACAAGGCAACCAACCAGGTATTTTGGCTGGCGCATTTTCACTATGAAGCGCTCGACAGCCCAGCGGATAACCCCACCGCGGCACACTTGAAAGTCTCGGATGACTTTCTCAAGAACCTCGCCCCTGAACAGCAGCAGGTCTTGAGCAGCGTCGAGCCGATTGATGGTGTCCTGCGCAAACTGCTCGATCCCGACCTGCGCCAACTGTTTCTGAGTCTGGAACCACAGACCGAAACCTGAGGTACCGCGTGATTAACGCCAGACCTTTTCCAGACGCGCGAGTGCTGCGTTGATCGACGCTTCGGGCACCGCGGCAAATCCCAGGACCAGGCCTGCGCGCTGGTCCACCGGTATTTGTGTATCGGGCAGCCAGTAGCTGCTCAGTGCATTGATCTCGACATCGACGCTGGCGGCTTGCTCGATCAGTTCGCGTTCACGGGCCTGTGAGTCGACCGCCACCGTCAGGTGCAAGCCTGCCGCGACACTCGGCAGGCTGCCGATGCCGGGGATATTTTGCGGCCAACCGGCCAACAAGGTATTGCGCCGACCTAGGGCCGCACGGCGCATGCGGCGGATGTGCCGCTGAAAATGCCCTGCGCCCATGAACTCGGCCATTACCGCTTGTGTGCTCACTTCCGAATGTCGAACATCCACCGCCCGGCGTTGCGAGAAGGCCTGAACCAGGCCGGGCGGCAGCACCAGATAACCCAGTCTCAACGCCGGGAATGCAACCTTGCCAAAGGTCCCGACATACAGCACCCGCCCCTGCCGATCGAGAGCCGCCAACGGTGCCAGCGGCGCGCCGCTGTAACGGTATTCGCCGTCGTAGTCGTCCTCGACGATCCAGCCCTGGGTACGTTCGGCCCACGCCAGCAATTCAAGGCGTCGCGCCAGGCTCATCACCACACCGGTCGGGTATTGATGCGACGGCGTGACATAGGCCAGACGACAATCATTGAGCCCGTTCAATTCGGTGCAATCGATGCCCTCGGCGTCCACTGCCACACCGTGCAAACGCGCCCCTGCCACCGCGAACGCATGCCCCGCCGCCCGATACCCCGGATTTTCAATCGCGACGCCATCGCCAGGCTCTACCAGCAGCTGTGCACAAAGGCTAATCCCCTGCTGCGCGCCACTGGTGATCACTATTTGCTCAGCCGAACATTGCATGCCCCGGGAACTGCGCAAGTACGCGGCGATCATGCCGCGCAAACGCTCATCCCCTGCCGGATCGCCGTAACACAGCTGCTGCAGATCCGGTTTTCGCCAGAAAGCCGCATTCAGCTTGGCCCAGACCTCGAAAGGAAACAGATCGAACGCCGGAACGCCAACCCGAAATGCCCGGGGAGGACCACTCGGCGGCAGCGCCAAATGGTTCTTCTCGACGCGCCCCAAAGCACCACTGTGGATAACTTTACTGGATGGAACCACAGGCAAATCCAGCCAATTTGTGGATAAGGCTGTGGGTAACCCTGTTGACAACCCTGTGGATACTTTTGTGGATAATTTTTTCACCGGGAGCGCGGTTTGCGGCAATTGCGCCACGTAAGTTCCATCGCCGACACGCCCTTCGATAAACCCTTCGGCGTAAAGCTGATCGTAGGCACGGACCACACTGTTGCGGGAAATCGCCAGCGCCTCCGCCAGATCCCGGCTGGCCGGCAATCGCGTGCCGCTGGCCAGTCGTCCGTCCAGCACCCGCAGGCGCAACGCCTGATAGAGCTGGCGACTCAAGCCCTGGCGACGATCGAGTTCGATACCGGCGGGGTTGAATGAAAGAGAAAGCGGCGCCTGACTCATGGCAATGGACCTATGAAATTGGTCATTAATGGCTCTTACAACAGACCAATAGCCTGCCTAGGATGCAGACATTCGCCAAGGAATTTTTTCTATGTACAACCCAAACGGCTTTGCCATCAAAGATGTGGATGAACTGCACCAGCAGATCCTCGGCACCCGCCTCGCCATGGTAATTACGCATGGCGCGCAAGGCTTGCAGGCCAGTCATCTGCCGTTGCTCTTTCGCTCTGACGAAGGCCCCAACGGCACCCTCTACGGTCACTTCGCCCGTGCCAATCCGCAGTGGAAAGAATTGCAGGAGGGTGCCGAGGCGCTGGTGATTTTTGCCGGTGCCGATGCCTACGTCAGCCCGGGGTTTTATCCGAGCAAAGCCGAGCACGGCAAAGTCGTACCCACCTGGAACTACGTTGCCGTCCACGCTTACGGCACGGCCGAAGTGTTCAGCGATGCCGATCGCCTGCTTGGCCTGGTCAGCGCGCTGACCGATCGCCACGAGGCCGGCCGCGCTCAGCCGTGGAAAGTGGCGGACGCGCCCGCCGACTACATCGACGGCATGCTCAAAGCCATCGTCGGGTTTGCCCTGCCAATCCAGCGCCTGGAAGGCAAACGCAAGCTCAGCCAGAACCGCAGCACCGCAGACATCGCCGGCGTGCGCGAAGGCCTCGCCGCCAGCCCTGACGTCCACGACCAGGCCCTCGCCCACTTGATGCGTTAAGGAAATGAACATGAGTCAGATTGAAATTCGCCAGGTCAGCGCCGACGATCACGCCGCCTGGTTGCCGCTGTGGCAAGCCTACCTGCACTTCTACAACACCGAGTTGCCGGAGGCGGTTACGCACAGCACCTGGCAGCGCATGCTCGACCACAACGAGCCGACTCATTCCGCTTTGGCCTGGCTCGATGGCAAAGCGGTCGGCATGGTGAACTTCATCTACCATCGCTCGAACTGGAGCATTGAAAATTCCTGCTACCTTCAAGACTTGTTGGTAGTGCCGCAAACCCGCGGCACTGGCGTCGGCCGAAAGTTGATCGAATTCGTTTACGCCACCGCCAAAGAGGATGGCTGCTGCAAAGTCCATTGGTTGACCCACGAAACCAACGCCACCGCGATCCAGCTCTACGAGCGCATCGCCGAACGCCCCGGTTTCATCCAGTTTCGCAAAGCCCTTTAACGTTCAAGGAGAACAACATGTCGACTTCACTCGCCAACTGGAAAGGCGTCCCGGCGCCATCGGTTCAAACCCTCGAAGGGCGTTTCATCCGTCTGGAGAAACTCGACCCGGCGCGTCACGCCGATGGATTGTGGAAAGCCCTGCAAGGCCCGGGCTCAGACCCAAAACTCTGGGACTATTTGCCGTACGGGCCTTTTCCTGAGCGCAGCGCGTTCAATGACTGGCTGAACAATCATGCGGCCAACAGCGACCCGTATTTCTTCAGCGTGATCGACCGGGCCAGCGGTGACGTGCAGGGAATCCTCAGTCTGATGTCGATTGTTCCTGCCCAGGGTCGCATCGAAATCGGCCATGTAACCTTCGGCGCGCCGATGCAGCGCTCGCCAAAAAGCACCGAAGCGATTTACTTGCTGGCCAAGGAGTCGTTCGCACTGGGTTACCGGCGCCTGGAGTGGAAGTGCAACAACGGCAACGCCCGCTCCAAGTACGCAGCGGAGCGCTTGGGGTTCAGTTTTGAAGGTGTGTTTCGCCAGCACATGGTGGTCAAGGGGCAGAACCGGGACACGGCGTGGTACTCGATCCTGGATTCGGAATGGCCGGCGATTGGCGCCGGGTTCGAGCGGTGGCTATCCGACGAGAACCAGACGGATTCGGGCCAGGTGAAAACCCTGGCGGAGTGCCGCGCCTGACGAGCATTCCCACGCTCTGCATGGGAATGCATCCCGCGTCGCCTTCCGGGGCCGACGCGGGAGATCTTTCAGGCGAGTTTCTGGGCCAACACTGCGATGTGCTCCGGCCCTATCCCGCAGCAGCCTCCCAAATGGCTGGCGCCGCGTTCCTTCCAGTCCGCCGCCCATTGCAGATAACCTGGCGGATCAAGGTCTTCGCGCAACGGATCAAGACCGTCGTTGGCCGTGGCCTCCTTCGGTTGCGGCGGGAAGGCGTTGGCGTACGCGCCAATGTGAATCTTCACCCCCAAACGCTCGAAGGTTTTCCTCGCCGCATCAATTGCAGCCCCGATGACTTCTGGCTGGCTGCAGTTGAACAGCAATGTCTCGACGCCCAACTCAGCCGCCACTTCAGCCGCTTCAGCGACCGGTTCTCCGGAACGTAAACGCGGCACTTCGTCCGTGTCTTCATCCTTCAAGGTAAACGATAGCCAGAACGGCTTGCCGTCCTTCGGCAGACCCGCGTGAATCGCCCGCGCCTCGACAATCGAGCTCTGGGTTTCAGCCAGCCACAGGTCGACATGCGGTGCCAGCCCGGTCACCAGGGGGGCCAGCAATTCAGTCACCCGGGCAGCGTTGAACAGGTCCGGGCGGTAAGAACCGAACAGCGGCGGTAATGAACCTGCTACCCGCACAGGCTTGCCCGCGGCATTCACGGCACGTCGGGCCAACTCACCGGCGAGTGCCGCCAGGGCCTGACCTTCAGCGGCAAAACGCTCTTCGCCAATGTGAAACGGCACCACCGCATAGCTGTTGCTGGTGATCACGTCCGCGCCAGATTCGATATAAGCCGCATGCACCGCTTCCACTGCTTGCGGCGCTTCACTCAAGGCCAGTGCCGACCATTCCGGCTGTCTGAACGGTGCTCCTCGGCGTTGCAACTCACGCCCCATGCCGCCATCCAGAATTACCGTATTCGCTGCGTCCATATGCCTTTTACTCATATGCTTATGAAAATAACTCACTACCCGAGTCACCCTTATAACTATTTAATACGCACCATCCGGTTAATAACAACCATTTTTTTATCAGGGATCGACTGTGAAATTCCAACCACTACTGGCCCTGGGCCTGACAATTCTGGCTGCCTCCACCCAAGCCTTTGGCGGCGCCACGCTGGATCGCATCGAGCAAAAGAAGGAACTGGTGGGCGTGTTGATGGAGAGCTATCCACCCTTCTCGTTTCTGAATGAGCAGAACCAGCTCGCCGGTTTCGACGTTGATGTCGCCAAAGCCGTGGCGGATAAACTGGGCGTCAAACTGCGCCTCGAAACCCCTTCGTGGGATGTGATCGCCGCCGGCCGCTGGAGCGGGCGCTATGACATCTGCGTCTGCTCGATGACCCCGAGCAAGGCCCGCGCCGAGGTCTTCGATTTCCCGGTCGAGTATTACGCCTCGCCAGCGGTGATCGTGGTCAACGCCAAGGATGACAGCATCCATAGCGCCAAAGACCTGAGTGGCAAGAAAGTCGGCCTCACCAGCGCCTCCAGCTACGAAAGCTATCTGAACAAAAACCTGGTGATCGAAGGCGCCGAAGACACCCAATTGCAGTATCCGTTTGAAGATGTGCAGATCGCGCCCTATGACACCGACAACGTAGCGTTCCAGGACTTGGGGCTGGGCGCTGGTGTGCGGCTCGATGCGATCCTCACCAATCTCGTCACCGCGCAACCACGTCTGACCGAAGACAAACGCTTCAAACTGGCCGGTGAGCCGCTGTACTCGGAACCCAACTCGGTCGCCATCGAAAAGGGCGATGCACAGTGGGACGCCAAGGTGCGTGAAGTCTTTGCGCAACTGAAACAGGACGGCACCCTGAGCAAGCTCTCGCAAAAATGGATCGGTGCCGACATCAGCAAATGACTTCTTTCCCGACACCCCCTCAGCCACCGCAACCGGTGGCTGAATCCAGGCTGCGACGAATCTTCGGCTTTCGCACGCGGCTATACCTGACGTGGGCGGCGATGTTCGGTTTGTTCGCCAGTTTCTTCCTGAGCTTCGATCTGAAGTTCTCGATCATCCTCGACAAACTGCCCAACCTGATTGGCCTGCACCTGGCGCCAAACGGCTTCCTGCAAGGCGCGGCGCTGACACTGTTTTTGTGCCTGTGCTCAATCGTGACGTCGTCGCTACTGGGTTTCATTACCGCTCTGGCGCGACTTTCGAAAAGCGCCGTGGCCTTCGGGATCGCAAGTTTCTACGCCTCGTTCTTTCGCGGCACGCCGCTGCTGATCCAGATCCTGCTGATCTACCTGGGCCTGCCGCAACTCGGCATCGTCCCGGGTGCCATCGCCGCCGGCATCATCGCCCTGTCCCTGAACTACGGCGCCTACCTCAGCGAAATCTTCCGCGCCGGCATCCTCGGCGTTCCCCACGGCCAACGCGAAGCGTCTCTGGCGCTGGGCATGCGCGAAACCGTGATTTTCTGGCGCGTTACCCTCCCCCAGGCCATGCGCACCATCATTCCGCCGACCACCAACCAATTCATCTCCATGCTCAAGGATTCGTCACTGATCTCGGTGATGGGCGTCTGGGAAGTGATGTTTTTGGCGCAATCGTATGGACGGTCGAGCTATCGGTACATCGAGATGCTGACGACCGCGGCGGTGATTTATTGGGTGATGTCGATTGGGCTGGAGCTGATTCAGGCAAGGATGGAGCGGCATTACGGGAAGGCGTATTTGAGTCGTAGTTAGCAAAATGTCGCAGCCGTCGAATGCTGTAGATGCCGTATTGAATGTCACCGGGCAAGCTCAAGTTCCGGAGTATAGGGTGGTCCGACTTGAGCAAGCGCCGTCGACATTGCGTGCAAACAGTGTCGATTCAACTGAGATCACGTCGAACCCGCACCACGCCCATCTTTAATCCAAATGGTCGGAACACCGAATTCAGCGATTTCAGCGTCTGATTCCCTTCCCCATGTTCGATATGCACCAGCGTGCGCACCGAGACTTTGCACATCTTTGCAAACTGGGTCTGGTGCAGGCCTGTGACTTCCACCCGCAAGCGACGGACTGCCTCACCAATCTCAAGAGTGCCTTGGGCCAGCGCCTCTTGAATGCTTTCTATGAGCACTGTGCGCTCGGCTACCGTCATGCTCATTTCAGGTCCCACTCTTTCAAGCGCTGCTCCAGATTTTTCAATGCAATTCGCGGGTGATTCATTGTGGCGTCGGGCAATCCGCTGTCAGTCAGAATGTCCGGGAGTGCCAACAAGTGTCTGGCATCTTCCCGCAAGCGTTCAAAAGAACCCGGTAAATCAATTAGCGCTGCCAGCGGATCATTCGGATCAGCGATGTCGGCCAATGCCTGGCACACACCACGCCAATTTACATCCCCAGCCCTCTCCAATTCTTTTGGCCACTTGGTGGTTCTTGTGACGCCTTCGTCGTCCATCACCATTGGCGCCAAGTCGTAGATCGGTGCCAGGCGAAACGAGGCCGTATCGCGGATGATCGCGGTATTGCGCCCGTGGTTATCTGAGTTGCCGAGGATTTTATTGAGCAGATCCCGACGCAGGTAGTCAGCAACGAGATTCGGGATTTGGTCAGCCTGCCCCGCATCACGCCATAGCCCCGCAAGCAGCCGGATAACTTCCATGTGGTCCATCGGGCTACCGGGCGTGGTTATTTGCGCCAGAGAGTAGATCGACTCCACGGCAAAACGCTCGACACCCTGAGGGGTCACTTGTCGATCAAAACGATGCATCCACAAGCTAGGTTTGGTTGCCTCCTCCAAGGCCAAGCCCTGTTCTGCCACCGTTTCGATGCCCAGCTTTTGTAGTGCCTTGTAGTAGTGGTACTCACTCCTGAGGATGTCCTGATCGTTGCGGGTTCCTTTGCCACGAGAAAACTTCACGAACCAGTGCTGGGTGACCGCTGCGTCGTCCAATACTGCGTCGGGATATAAATTTCCATCCTTACCCTGAGCCAACAAAAGTTTTGGAGCCTCGCCACCAGCCCCCGTAGCCCCCCCAATTGCTGCGCCCTGCTCATAGGCATATTCGAGAAACCGGTTATCACGACTAATGACGTCCTGGCGTTTAAACCCTATAGGCTCGCGCTGATCTACTGCCTCGGCGGATTCCTTTATGCGCATATTGCCAATCGGTGCCGGAGTGCTTCTGGCCAGTAAATAAAGGTCGGCACTGACGTCAGCAGGTTTGTCGCGACCTAGGTGTGCCAGAAGAAACCTCTTGGCTGCACCGGCAGGAGCAATGTCATGCAGAAAGGCTGGCGCGTTAGACCGCTTACCCTCGAAGTCCAAAGGAAACCTGGCACTCACTGCCTTGGCAAAGGGTGACCCAATATCTTCAATGCTTTCGACGAGATAGGGTGTTTCGTAGCCGAAATTACATCGACTTTCGAAACCTTTTTCCGGGCTGTCGAAGTTTAAGTCCATTGCGTCGCGCCAGATCCCTGCGGCGAATATCTGTAACGTCAGGGTGTACATACCGTCATCACCTGCATTTGAATGCATATTCAAGAGCTATTTTGGTCTTCAGATGCAATATAGTGCATTTTTCTCAACACTAGCGAACCAAAAAATGCAATAAAATGCATTTATGGCACTTATTGTTCGTCTGAAACGCAAAATAATGCAGATATCGTCGATTTCGACTCTGGACATGAGTTTCTGATTTTGCGAAAGCCGGCAATGTCTCGATGAGTTGTGAGAAAGGTCGCCGATTCGACTGGCTAAAAAACCGCTGTTACCCGGCGAGTCGTCATTTTCGACACCACGATTTGACAACACCTGCACACCCGCCAGAACCGCCTGACATCGGCAACGAAGCGTTCTCCTTAGAGTTTGGCCTCTTCTCAATAGAGGCTTAATTCAATGCTTGTTCAACACAGATTCCGTCCACACCACTTGGCGCTGGCCATCGCGCTGGCGGTGGGTTGCGTTGATTTTTCGTTTGCCCAGCAGACGTCCATCGATGCCGGCACTCCTTCTTCTGAAACACCGGAGCAGCTCATCGGGCAGCTCGAGGCTTTTATCAGTCACGCCGACACCATCAAGACCTCCATCACCAGAGCAGTCGATGGAAGTAATCGGGCTTTCAGCGAAGGAAATGACCTTGTCATAGTCACTGGCCGGGGAGCCCTCACCGGCACGGTAGACGGTCGTGGCGGGACCAATTTCCTGCAGCTTGATACGGCAAGTGGCGGCACGCTGGGCGAGAGTCGCAACTTCGAAGGCCTGGAACTGAAACGAAGCACGTGGACCGTCAACAGTCCAAATGACTTCAAAACGGGTGTATGGGTGCGCTCCCGGGCAACACTCATCAATGACGGGGGTATCGAAGGAGGAGCGTTGGTCCAGGGTTCTCTTGTCAACACAGGCGAGATCGGCGGCGGCGTAACGGTTCAATCAGGTGGCACCCTGACCAACTCTGGGATTGTCATGGGCGAGGTGCTGGTTGATGAGAAAAGTGTATTCGCCGGTAATGGTCGAGTCGGGGCATTGCAGGTCAACGGCCGTTTCTCTGTCGATAAGGTACACGGAGCGCCGACCGTGTCGGGCGATTTGAGGCTTTCCAAAACGGCCGAACTGACCTACGAGGTCGACGCCGACCGCAAAAGTGCAACGGTTGTAGTCGGCGGCACCGCCAGTCTGGGGGACGCCACGCTGAACATTGTTGCGTCATCGGGCGACTATCCATACGTCAGCACAAACACCATTCTTTTAGCCAATAGAGTCGAAGGGGAATTTGGAAAGGTCCTCAATAACCTTGCGTTTTTAACGCCCAAGGTTGAATACGAAGAGAAGAAAGTCGATCTGATCCTTACCCGTAACGACGTGCCTATCGAGGCTTTCGCAATTACCGAGAACGGGGAGGAATTCGCCCAAAGTGTTGAAGAGCCGATCGACATACCGCAAACCCAGACTGCACCTGAGAATGCTCCCCTCGTCGCTGATGCGCTGACGCTACCCATAGTCGCTGATACGCCTGTCACCGCTTCAGTTCCTGCGACAGCAGCAAATCCCACTCCCACGCCCACGCCCACCAATGCCGCTGTCATCGCGCTGATCGGCGCCGATATACAAACCGCCTCTGTTGCAATCGAGCAACTGGCCGGCAGCAACAACGCCAACCTCGCGAAGGCAACCCTCAACAGCGACAGCCCGATCAGCACAACCCTGCTCTCGGCCATACGCCAAATGGACAGCGCGGCAGGCTTCGGCAGTCAGAAGAATTCGCCGCGTGTAGCAGCAGGCAGTGAACACAGCAGCAGAGTCTGGCTGCAGGCGCTAGGTCACGGCGGAACGCTGGATCGCGACTACGACCCTCTGAAACATTCCACCCATGGCTTGGTGCTGGGCGCCGATTGGCGCATCGATGAGCAATGGCGTATCGGCGTGATGGCCGGCAAATCCGACACTCGCCTGGACAGCCGTGACCTCGACGGCGATCTCGACAGCTGGCATGTGGGCGCCTACGCCCAGCGCCAGAGCGGTCCTGTGGCGCTACGCTTGGGCGCGATCTACAGCAATCACGATGGCAGCACCAAACGCCGTGTTGCCTTCAACGGTTTCAGCGACCGTCCGCAAGGTCGCTACGATGCCAGCACCCAACAGGCTTTCGCTGAAGTGGGCTACAACCTGGGCCGTGCCAACGTCAGCATCGAACCGTTCGCCAGCCTGGGTTACCAGCGCTATCAGCGTGACGGCTACACCGAAAAAGGTGGCGCCGCGGCATTGAAGGTCCAGAGCCAGACTCAAAACAACCTGAACAGCACATTCGGCTTGCGGCTGGCGAAGCTCAACACCCTGGATAACGGCATGCAACTGACCCCACGATTCAGCGCCGGCTGGAAGCACACCTACGGGGATGTCTACAGCGATACCCGTCAGCGATTGGTAACAGGCGGGAAAAACTACCGCGTTTACGGTGCACCGCTGGATCGGGACAGTTTGCTGGTCGATGCAGGTCTGGACCTTGGGCTGTCGGCGAACCATACGCTTGGTGTCGGCCTTAATGGTGAGTTCGGCACCGACAGCCGAAACCATGGCGTAACGGGTCAATGGCGGATGAATTTCTAAACCACAAATCCCGGGCGAAAAAAAAGGGGAGCACATGCCCCCCCGAGGTTAAAGCGGTCAATCGAGGCTGTTAATTCAGCCTTCGATCTCGATCAGGATTTCGCCCGGATTCACCCGGTCGCCCTTGGCCACGTGGATGGCGGTGACTTTGCCGGCGATGGCCGATTGGACTTCAGTTTCCATCTTCATCGCTTCGGTGATCAGCACGGCTTGCCCGGCTTTCACGGTGTCGCCTTCCTTGACCAGCACGTCGACGATGTTGCCCGGCATGGTGGTGCTGACGTGGCCCGGTGCAGTGGCTTGCTTGCGCTTGCTGCTGCCGCCGCTGACGAATTCGTTGAGTGGCTCGAACACCACTTCTTCCGGCATGCCGTCGATGGACAGGTAGAAGTGACGCTTGCCTTCGGCCTTCACGCCAACACCGGTGATGTCGACGCGATAGGTTTCGCCGTGGACGTCGATGACGAACTCGGTCGGTACGCCTTCGCCGCCGGCCGAGGCCACGCCGCCTACTTCAGGAATCGGCAGCAGCACTTCTGGAGTCAGGGTGCCGGCTGCGCGTTCTTCAAGGAACTTGCGGCCGATGTCCGGGAACATGGCGTAGGTCAGCACGTCTTCTTCAGACTTGGCCACGGCACCGATTTCGGCACGCAGCTTGGCCATTTCAGGCTTCAGCAGGTCAGCTGGACGGACGTCGATCACCTCTTCGCTGCCTATTGCCTGGCGACGCAGTTTTTCGTTCACGGTGCCCGGCGCTTTACCGTAGCCGCCTTGCAGGTAGAGCTTCACTTCGTTGGTGATGGTCTTGTAGCGCTCGCCGGCCAGCACGTTGAAGAACGCCTGGGTGCCGACGATCTGCGAGGTCGGGGTCACCAGCGGCGGGAAGCCGAGGTCTTCACGAACGCGCGGGATTTCAGCCAGCACTTCGCCCATACGGTTCAGGGCGCCCTGCTCTTTCAATTGGTTGGCCAGGTTGGAAATCATCCCGCCCGGTACCTGGTTGACTTGAACGCGGGTGTCGACGGCGGTGAATTCGCTTTCGAACTGGTGGTATTTCTTACGCACGGCGTAGAAGTACAGGCCGATCTCCTGGAGCAGTTCCAGATTCAGGCCGGTGTCGAACTCGGTGCCTTTAAGGGCGGCAACCATCGACTCGGTGCCGGGGTGGCTGGTGCCCGAGGCCATGCTGGAAATAGCGGTGTCGATATGATCAGCACCGTTCTCGATGGCCTTGAGTTGGCACATTGTGGCCAGGCCAGCAGTGTCGTGGGAGTGGATGAAGACCGGCAGCGATTGCTCGGACTTCAATGCCTTGACCAGTTCGCCGGTGGCATACGGCGTCAGCAAACCAGCCATGTCCTTGATCGCGACCGAGTCGCAACCCATGGCTTCCATTTGCTTGGCTTGGGCCACAAAGGCCTCAATGGTGTGCACCGGGCTGGTGGTGTAGGCGATGGTGCCTTGGGCATGTTTGCCAGCAGCTTTCACGGCTTCGATGGCCACGCGCAGGTTACGCACGTCGTTCATCGCGTCGAAGATGCGGAACACGTCGATGCCGTTGACCGCCGCTTTGGCGACGAAGGCTCTGACCACATCATCGCTGTAGTGGCGGTAGCCCAGCAGGTTCTGGCCACGCAGGAGCATTTGCAAGCGCGTGTTAGGCAACGCCGCGCGCAGTTGGCGCAGGCGCTCCCACGGATCTTCTTTCAGGAAGCGTACGCAGGCGTCGAAGGTCGCGCCGCCCCAGCATTCCAGCGACCAGTAGCCGACTTTATCGAGCTTGTCGCAGATCGGCAGCATGTCTTCGGTGCGCATGCGGGTAGCGAGCAGCGATTGATGGGCGTCGCGCAGGACCGTGTCGGTTACGTGGATACGCTTTGTAGGTTGAGAGTTGCTCATTGTTCTTTTCCTCACAGGCCTGCGTGGGCGGCGATGGCGGCGGCGATGGCCAGGGCCAGCTCTTCGGGTTTGCGCTTGATCGAGTAGTTGGTCAGTTCAGGGTGACTTTCAACGAAGCTGGTATTGAACTGGCCGCTACGGAATTCCGGGTTACGCAGGATTTCCTGGTAGTACGCGGCGGTGGTCTTGACCCCTTGCAGACGCATGTCGTCGAGGGCGCGCAAGCCACGGTCCATCGCTTCTTCCCAGGTCAACGCCCACACCACCAGTTTCAGGCACATCGAATCGTAGAACGGCGGAATGGTGTAGCCGGTGTAGATCGCCGTGTCGGTACGTACGCCGGGGCCGCCGGGGGCGTAGTAACGGGTGATCTTGCCGAAGCTCGGCAGGAAGTTGTTTTTCGGGTCTTCGGCGTTGATCCGGAATTGCAGCGCGAAACCGCGGTGCTGAATGTCTTCCTGTTTCACCGAAAGCGGCAGGCCGGACGCAATGCGGATCTGCTCACGCACAATGTCGATGCCGGTGATTTCTTCGGTGATGGTGTGTTCCACCTGCACCCGGGTGTTCATCTCCATGAAGTACACCTCGCCCTCGGCGAGCAGGAACTCCACGGTGCCGGCGTTCTCATAACCCACGGCCTTGGCTGCACGCACCGACAGGTCACCGATATAGGCGCGCTGTTCCGGGGTCAGTTGCGGGCTCGGGGCGATTTCGATGAGCTTCTGGTTGCGGCGCTGGATCGAGCAATCACGTTCGAACAGGTGCACCACGTTGCCAAAGCTGTCGCCGAGGATCTGCGCTTCAATGTGTTTCGGATTGACGATGCACTTTTCCAGGAACACTTCCGCGGAACCGAAGGCCTTGGTGGCTTCGGAAATGACTCGCGGGAAGGCTTGTTCGAGTTCTTCACGGCTGTCGCAGCGACGGATACCACGCCCACCGCCACCGGAAGTCGCCTTGAGCATCACCGGGTAACCGATACGGTCGCCTTCGACCAAGGCCTCCTCGATATCCGCGACGTTGCCTTCGGTGCCTGGAGTGACCGGTACGCCCGCCTTGATCATGCTGCGGCGTGCTTCGGTCTTGTCGCCCATGCGGCGAATCACTTCAGCCGATGGACCAATGAATTTGATGCCGCGCTCGGCGCAGATGTCTGCCAGCTCGGCGTTTTCCGAAAGGAATCCGTAGCCGGGGTGCAGCGCATCGCAACCGGTTTCTACCGCCAGATTGACCAGCTTGCGCGCATTCAGGTAACCGGCCAATGGCTCGGCACCAATGCTGTGGGCCTCATCCGCGCGCTTCACATGCAAGGCATGGCGGTCGGCGTCGGAATAGATCGCGACCGAGCGAATGCCCATCTCGGCGCAGGCACGCACGATTCGTACGGCAATCTCACCACGGTTGGCGATCAGGATCTTTTTTATCACTTGGAGGTTCCCTTGAGCCGGTGGTACCCACGACCTGCTAGACCAGGTCGACGCGTGACTAAATGTTTCAATTTAGTCGCAGCCCCACACTAGCCCCCACAAGGGATTAACAAAAATGATTAATAATTGGGTTAGGCATAAGTAAAGACTTATAGTTGAGTCATCAGCCTGCGAGCAGAGACTACAAAAAATGCGTAAGTCCTTGATGCGTATGACATTGCGTCAATTGCAGATTTTCAATGAAGTCTGTGATTTGAGGTCCTACAGCCGTGCGGCCGACGAAATGTCCCTCACACAACCGGCCGTCAGCCTACAGATTCGTCAACTCGAAGAGCTGATTGGCCAGCCTCTGTTCGACTATGTTGGCAAAAAACTCTACATGACGGAGGCGGCAGAAGCACTACAGCGAGCCAGTCGGGACATTTTCGGACGCCTGGAAAACCTCGACATGCAGCTTTCGGATATGCAGGGTTCGCTGCAGGGCCAGTTAAAACTGGCGATCGAATCCAGCGCCAAGTATTTCGTGCCGCACCTGTTCGCCGCGTTCAAGCGCCAGCATCCGGAAGTGAATCTGCAACTGACGGTGGTCAATCGAGGACAGGTGATCCGTCGACTGTCGGATAACCGCGACGACCTGGTGATCATGTCCATGGTGCCGCAAGACATGGGGCTGGAGTTTCTGCCGTTCCTCAACAACCCGATCGTGGCCGTGGCACCACCGGATCATCCGCTGTGCCACATGGGACCTCTGCGCTTGCAGGACCTTGAGCCTTACACGTTGTTGCTGCGCGAACCCGGCTCCGGAACGCGATTGGCGTGCGAAGAGTATTTCAAGGAAAAACGCGTGCACTTCAACCAGACGCAGGAGGTTTCCTCGGCTGAAGCCCAGCGTGAATGTGTGCTGGCGGGTCTGGGCGTCGCGCTGTTGACGCGCCACGCCCTGAACCTTGAGTTGGCGACCGGTGGATTGATCGAGCTGCCGGTCGAAGAACTGCCCCTGTATCGCAGCTGGTGCCTGGTGCAGGCCAAGGCCAAACGGCTGTCACCGGTGGCCCACGCATTCCTTGCGTTTATCCGCAGCGAACGGGTGCAGATCAGCGCGTTGGTTGAGCGCTTCGACGGGAAGTTGCGGGAGCTGCCTGCCAGTAGTTGAGTTCCAGATCGGCAGGAAAATCGCCAATCTCGGCCAGCAATTGGCGGCGCTCGCAGCGATCTTCGATGGCGCGGCGGAACTCCATGCGGCGCTGATCTTCCTGCTGACGACGGGTTCTGACAGCGCTGTTGCGTTCTTCGTAGGGCTGGGCCATTTCGAGTCTCCCAAGGCGATTACGGGAGTTTCAAGATAGGCGCGAGGGATGACGGTTTGGCGGCGAAGGGATTACAGGGATGTGAATCTTCGGCGCTCTCGAAGACGCCATCGCGAGCAGGCTCGCTCCCACAGGAGAACAGCGTCCGGCAGGAGAACGCGGTCAAATGTGGGAGTGAGCCCGCTCGCGATTAAGGTCGGAACGACCTTACGACGACATCAGTCGTCCAGCGCCTTCACTGACTTGGGCGACAGCCGCAGGCTGCGAAGGCTGCGCTTGACGCTCTTGAGGTGATTGACCAGGCTCGGCCCGCGCGCCATGGCCACGCCCATCGCCAACACGTCGATCACCACCAGGTGGGCAATGCGCGACGTCAGCGGTGTGTAGATTTCGGTGTCTTCGTGCACATCGATCGCCAGGTTGACGGTAGACAGTTCGGCCAACGGTGTCTGGCTTGGGCATAAAGTGATCAGCGAGGCGCCGCTTTCGCGCACCAGGTTGGCGGTGATTAACAGATCCTTGGAACGACCGGACTGGGAAATGCAGATCGCCACGTCGGTCGGCTTCAACGTCACGGCCGACATCGCCTGCATGTGCGGATCGGAGTACGCCGCCGCCGTCAGCAGCAAGCGGAAGAATTTGTGCTGGGCATCCGCCGCCACCGCACCCGAAGCGCCAAAGCCATAGAACTCGACGCGCTGGGCCTGGGACATCAGCGACACGGCCCGTTGCAATTCCACCGGGTCGAGCTTCTCGCGAACCTCCATCAGGGTATGCAGGGTGGTGTCGAAGATTTTCAGGCTGTAGTCGGCGACCGAATCGTCTTCATGGATGGCGAACTGACCGAAGCTCGCGCCCGCCGCAAGGCTTTGCGCCAGCTTCAGTTTCAGGTCCTGGAAACCCGAGCAACCGATGGCACGGCAGAAGCGCACGATGGTCGGCTCGCTGATGCCCACGCTGTGGGCCAGGTCGGCCATGGAGCTGTGCATCACCGCCGCAGGATCAAGCAGCACGTGGTCGGCGACCTTGAGCTCCGACTTGCGTAAGAGGTGGCGTGACTGGGCGATGTGTTGCAGCAGATTCAAAGGGCTGGACTCTTTGTTATTGGCAGGTGTCGGGGATGTAGCAAGCTTGTAGTTATACTACATGAATCGGCTTTTTGCCTGCTCAATGCGTAACTCGATATCCCCATTCCACGCCACATGCGCTCCATGTAGCCCTCCGGGACCCTTTGGCAGTTGCCGCAAGCTCTTACAGTGCCGTGTCGTGGCGCAACAGGGCGGCCAAGTCATCAGCCTCCACCGGGCGGCTGATCAAATAGCCCTGCACTTCATCACAGTGCTCGGCTTTCAAAAATTCCAGCTGCTCTGCCCGCTCCACGCCCTCGGCCACGACCTTCAGTGACAAGCCATGCGCCATGGCGATGATTGCCCGAGTGATCGCCGCATCTTCGCTGCCCTGCCCCAGACCGCGAATGAACGCCTGATCGATCTTCACGTAATCCACCGGAATGCGCTTGAGGTAGCTCAGGGACGAATACCCGGTGCCGAAATCGTCGATCGCCAATTTCACGCCCAGGTCACGCAACTGCTGGAACGTCGCGATGATGTGTTCGACGCTGTCGAGCAACTGGCTTTCGGTCAGTTCGAGTTCCAGGCAGTGCGGCGCCAGACCGGTCTCTTCCAGCACCTGCCGCACCAGGCTGACCAGCTTGCCCTGGCGCAACTGATGCACCGACAAATTGACCGACACCCGAATCGGCTCAAGCCCCTGGCGCTGCCATTCGCAGGCCTGCCAACAGGCCTGGCGCAAGACGAACTCGCCAATCGGGCCGATCAAACCGGTTTCCTCGGCCAGACCGATGAATTCCCCCGGCGGTACCCGCCCCATGGTCGGGTGATCCCAACGCACCAACGCTTCCGCTGCATTCAGGCGGCCTGTGGCGAGGCACAGTTTGGGCTGGTAAAAGACTTGCAGCTGCTTTTCCTCGATGGCTTTGCGCAGCTGGTTTTCCAGCTGCAGGCGTTCAAGTGTGCTGGCCTGCAGGCTCTCGGTATAGAACTGGAAGTTGTTGCCGCCCAAGTGCTTGGCATGTTGCATGGCAATGTTGGATTGGCTCACCAGCGCGGAAATTTCCCGAGCGTTGTCCGGCAGCATGCTGATGCCCATGGACGCGCTGACCACCAGTTCATGACCATCGACGGTGATCGGCAAACGCAGTTTGGCGCACAAGCGGGTCGCCACTCGCGCCAGGCTCGACAGGTTGCCGTAAGCATCGAATAGCACCGCAAACTCGTCACCGGACAGCCGGGCGATGGTGTCCGCTTCTGGCAGTGCATTGACCAATCGACGAGCCATTTTTTGCAGAAGCTGGTCGGCGACTTCATGGCCGAGACTGGCATTGAGCAGTTTGAAACGATCCAGGTTGATGTGCAGCAGCGCCAGACTTCGACGTCCGCCCTGACGCACCCGCTGATGAGCGTCTCGCAGCCGTTCACGGAACAGCGAACGGTTGGCCAGGCCGGTCAGTTCGTCGTAGTGAGTCAGGTAGCGCATGCGCTCTTCGGATTCACGCCGAGCAGACAAATCAGCGAAGAAGCCGACAATATGACTCACATTTCCCCGAGCATCGCGCACGGCGTTCAGTTGCAGCCACTGCGGGTAGAGCTCGCCGTTCTTGCGCGTCTCTACCAACTCACCCTGCCAGGTGCCGTGCTGCTCCAGCGCCTGATGGATAGCGCCATAGTGCCGGCGGGCATCCCGGCTGCACGGCAACTCGACCACGTTACGCCCCAGCATGTCTTCGATGTCGTAACCGGTGACACGGCTGAAAGCCTGGTTAATCGCGATCAATGCGTAATTGGGGTCGAAAATCACGATGCCTTCGCTGGCTGCCTCGAACACCGTCGCCGCCAGCTGGCGTTGTTCTTCCTGGCCCTTGCTCGCGCTGATGTCGCGGCGGGTGCCGACCATGCGGATCACCCGACCGTTTTCGCTGCGCTCAACCGCACGGCCACGGTCCTCGATCCAGACCCAGTGGCCGTCGCCATGCCGAACGCGGTATTCGATCTGGTAATCCTCGCTGCGGCCTTTCAAATGCTCGACCAGCGCACGTCGAAGCGCCGGCAAGTCTTCAGGATGAAGGCGCGGCTTGAGGTGGCTGAGCATCGCGGTGACGAATTCCGGTGCCAGGCCAAACAACTCCTGAAGCTGGGTGTGATGGACTTCATCGGTTTGCAGGTTCCAGTCCCACAACCCCAACTCACTGGCCTTCAGCGCCAGCGCCAGTCGTGCTTCGCTCTTGCTCAACGCCTGGTTGGCAGCGTCCAGCTCAAGGCTGCGCTGGGCAACGCGGTTTTCCAGCTCGACCTGGGCTTCGCGCAATTTATCCTCGGCACACCGGCGCTGATCAATCTCCTTGGCCAATTCGTGATTGAGCTGATCTCCGCAGCTCCGGGCCTGCTGCAAGTGTTCGATCAAGGCTTGATTCTGGAAGCGTCGCAGCAAACCGTTGTCGATCAGTCGATTGACCTGCCAGGCAACCACGCTCAGCGCGCCCAACAATATCAATCCGAACCAGCCCCATCCGTGCTCCTGCTCATCGCCGCCCCAGAACAGGTAGGCAATGGCCGGCAACAGACAAGGCAAGGTAAAGGACAGGAACGCCGGAAGGCTGACCGCATAGGCAACGCTGGCCGACAGCGCGGCGGCGCCGATCAGGCCGAATACCCAGGCTTGCTGAATGAAGTTGTCAGCGGGCACCAGAGCGATACCGGCGCCCGCCAGGGTCAGACCAGTCATGGCAGAACCCAGCAGGAACATGCGACGCCAGACCGGATGCGCCTGACGGTTGGGAATGGCCGAATCGAAGGCTGCGACTTGAATCACGCGCAAGGCTACCAGCGACAACAGCCAGACCAACCAGACACTGACCAGGAAGTAGCGCTGCGGACTCCAGAGCAAGCCGGCGCAGACCAGACCGTTGATCAGCATGAACAGCGTAGGCAGCAGGGAACCCTGGTAAAGCAGGCGTGTGCGCTCGACCGCCATTTCCATGGCGTACTGTTTACGGATAACCCGGGGCTCCACAGAAGGGCCCGACAGGTCGGAGCTGAGGGTCATAGGCAATGTTCTTGTTCTTATAATGATGAGCATGAGCCCGAAACGTGGACGGAGCATACACAAGCCAATGCCCTTACCAAACTGCTCCAGATCATAAATTCAACAAAACTTCAGCCCCCCGTCGCCCCCTGAAAACCCTTGAAGCGAGCCCCGCCAACGCTTGCAGCGAGTGACCGACCGGTCGTCATCCGTGCTTCTTTCATCGGCTAATGCAAAGCTCGGTTTGCCGCGTGTGGCGGCGCACCCTAGAATGCCCCGATGCGCGATGATCTCTCCCTTCTGCTGAACTCCCTCAACGATGCCCAACGCCAGGCCGTAGCTGCCTCCGTGGGTCGTCAGTTGGTCCTGGCCGGTGCTGGCTCCGGTAAAACCCGAGTGCTGGTGCACCGTATCGCCTGGTTGATCCAGGTCGAGAACGCCTCGCCCCACTCGATCCTGTCGGTGACCTTCACCAATAAGGCCGCTGCCGAGATGCGTCATCGCATCGAGCAGCTGATGGGTATCAACCCGGCCGGCATGTGGGTCGGCACCTTCCACGGCCTGGCGCACCGCTTGTTGCGGGCGCATTGGCAGGAAGCCGGCCTGAGCCAGACGTTCCAGATTCTGGACAGCGACGACCAGCAACGGCTGGTCAAGCGGGTGATCCGCGAGCTGGGCCTGGACGAACAACGCTGGCCGGCCCGCCAGGCCCAGTGGTTCATCAACGGGCAGAAAGACGAAGGTCTGCGCCCACAACATATTCAAGCCAGCGGCGATCTGTTCCTGGCGACCATGCGCAGCATCTATGAGGCCTATGAGGCCGCGTGCCTGCGCGCGGGCGTGATCGATTTCTCCGAACTGCTGCTGCGCGCACTCGACCTGTGGCGCGATAATCCAGGGTTGCTGGCCCATTATCAGAAGCGCTTCCGGCACATTCTGGTGGACGAGTTCCAGGACACCAACGCCGTGCAGTACGCCTGGTTGCGCCTGCTGGCCAAGGGTGGCGACAGCCTCATGGTAGTGGGCGACGATGATCAGTCGATCTACGGCTGGCGTGGCGCGAAGATCGAGAATATCTATCAGTATTCCGACGACTTCCCGGACGCCGAGACCATTCGTCTGGAGCAGAACTACCGCTCCACCGCCGGCATCCTCAAGGCTGCCAACGCCCTGATCGCCAATAACACCGGGCGCATGGGCAAAGAACTGTGGACCGATGGCGGTGAAGGCGAAGCGATCAATTTGTACGCCGCGTTCAACGAGCATGACGAAGCACGTTATGTGGTGGAAACCATTGAAAGCGCGCTGAAAACCGGCTTGGCCCGCAGCGATATTGCGATTTTGTACCGCTCCAACGCCCAATCGCGCGTTTTGGAAGAAGCCTTGTTGCGCGAGCGCATTCCGTACCGCATCTATGGCGGTCAGCGCTTCTTCGAACGCGCGGAAATCAAGAACGCCATGGCTTACCTGCGTTTGCTCGAAGGCCGTGGCAACGATGCGGCGCTGGAGCGGGTGATTAACGTTCCGGCTCGCGGCATCGGTGAGAAAACCGTTGAAGCGATTCGCGATCATGCGCGCCATAGCGATGTGTCGATGTGGGAAGCCATGCGCTTGCTGGTCGCCAATAAAGGCCTGACCGGGCGAGCAGCAGGCGCGCTTGGGGCGTTTATCGAGCTGATCGAGAACCTCGCCGCCAAATGCATGGACATGCCGCTGCACTTGATGACCCAGACGGTCATCGAGCAGTCCGGGTTGATTGCCTACCACGAAGCGGAAAAAGGCGAGAAAGGCCAGGCCCGGGTAGAAAACCTTGAGGAGCTGGTCAGTGCCGCTCGCAACTTCGAAAACGCTGAAGAAGACGAAGACTTGTCGCCATTGGCGGCGTTCCTCGGTCATGCGTCGCTGGAGGCCGGAGACACTCAGGCCGACGAGCATGAAGACAGTATTCAGCTGATGACCTTGCACAGTGCCAAAGGGCTGGAATTCCCTTACGTGTTCCTGGTAGGCATGGAAGAAGGCCTGTTCCCGCACAAGATGAGCCTGGAAGAGCCCGGCCGCCTTGAAGAAGAACGTCGTTTGGCCTACGTCGGCATCACCCGGGCAATGCAGAACCTGGTGATGACCTATGCTGAAACCCGACGCCTGTACGGCAGCGAGACCTACAACAAAGTCTCGCGTTTCGTCCGTGAAGTGCCCAAGGGCCTGATCCAGGAAGTGCGGCTGTCCAACAGCGTCAGCCGTCCGTTCGGTGGCGGTCAGCAACAGAGTTCCAGCAGCCTGTTTGGCGGTAGCGAAATCCCGGACACCGGGTTCAGCCTCGGTCAGGCCGTACGGCATTCGGTGTTTGGCGACGGCGTGATCCTGAATTTCGAAGGCGCAGGGGCTCAGGCTCGGGTGCAGGTGAACTTCAGTGAAGGCAGCAAGTGGCTGATGTTGGGTTACGCGAAGCTGGAAGCTATTTAAGGTTCTCTACTAGCTGATCGTTCCCACGCTCTGCGTGGGAATGCATCCCGTGACGCTCCGCGTCACAGTGGGACGCAGAGCGTCCATGGCGGCGTTACCACGCAGAGCGTGGGAACGATCTATCTACAAAGGCGCGACAACATGGGCTCAGGTTTCTTTTCTTCTTGGACATTTTGGGCCCTGCTGTCGGCGGCATTCGCCGCGATGACCGCGCTGTTCGCCAAGATTGGCATCGAAAACGTCAATTCCGACTTCGCCACCCTGCTGCGCACCGTGGTAGTTCTCATCAGCCTGGCCTTGATTTTGTACGCCACGGGCCAATATCAATCATTAGGATCGATCTCGGCCAGGAGCTACCTTTTTCTGCTGCTGTCGGGATTGGCCACCGGCGCCTCGTGGATTTGCTATTTCCGCGCACTGAAAGTGGGACCAGCCTCATTGGTCGCCCCGGTGGACAAACTCAGCGTGGTGCTGGTGGCGGTGCTCAGCGTGGTCCTGCTGGGCGAAAAACTCGACCTGCGCCAATGGGGCGGTATCGGCTTGATTACAGCCGGTGTGGTCATGCTGGCGCTGCGACGCTAGGCATTGGTCCTACAGAAACTATCCACTCATCCTACGAACTAAAGTTAACAGGCCTTATTGCGCTGACCGAAGCTGAACACAAGCTGTCAGGCAAAAGCCCGAAACACTCTGCCGCTAGCCAGTTACACATTCGCTGTGCAACATGGCGCGCGTGCCATCCACAAATGGGAATTCCCTTTATGAAACGTTTTCTTAGCATCGCCATGGCGTTGTGCATCGGCCTGACGATGAGCCTCGACGCCAACGCCAAGCGCTTTGGTGGCGGCAAAAGCGTCGGCGCCGCGCCGACCCACCAAACCAGCCAAATGGCGCCTTCTTCTGCTGCCGGTGGCGGTGGCGCTGCCGCGACCGCGGGTGCTGCCGGTGCCGCTGGCGCTGCAGCCAAGGCTGGCGGTGCTTCGCGCTGGCTCGGCCCTCTGGCCGGTATCGCAGCCGGCGGCCTGCTGGCCTCCATGTTCATGGGCGGCGGCTTCCAGGGCATGCAGATCTTCGACATCCTGATCATGGCGGTCATCGCCTTCCTGATCTTCCGCTTCATCGCCGCCCGTCGTCGCAAGCAACAGGAGCACATGGCTCCGGCTGGCCACGCGCCGATGCAACGTGAAGTGTTCGAGAACAAGCCTGCCGGCGGTTCGATCTTCGGTGGCTCGCCGGCGCCAGCCGCCGCTCGTCCGGTAATCAACGCGCCAGCCTGGTTCAATGAGCAGAACTTCATTGAAGCGGCCCGCAACCACTTCCAGTCCCTGCAACAGCACTGGGACGCCAACGAAATGGATAAGATCGCCGAGTTCGTGACCCCGCAAATGCTGGAGTTCCTCAAACGCGAACGTGCGGACCTGGGCGACGGTTTCCAGTCGACCTACATCGACAACCTCCATGTACAACTGGACGGCGTGGATGACCGTGCGGACAAGACCATCGCCACCCTGACCTTCAGCGGTGTGTCGAAGACTTCGCGCTTCGACCAGGGCGAAGTGTTCAGCGAAAGCTGGAACATGGAACGTCCGCAAGGCGAGAACCAGCCTTGGCTGGTCGCTGGTATCCGCCAGAACGGCTGATCACCTCTGCGTTAAACAGGCAGTAATAAAAACCCCGGACTTGTCCGGGGTTTTCTATTTCGCAGTTGCATCTATAGCGAGCTACTGTATAAACCGCCCCATATAAACACCGCGCCATCAAGCAAGAGGATCCCGGACGTGGAAGAAATCATCGAACAACTGCGTGAAGCCAACGAACCGGTACCGGTCCCCTTGGAATTGCCAGACGAAGACCAGATCGTGGAAATCGAGGAACAATTGTTCATCGACATCCCGTTTGTCTTCAGAGAATTCTTGCTGACCGTCAGCGATGTGGTCTACGGCAGCCTGGAACCGGTGACAGTCACCGATCCACAATCCCACACCTACCTGCCGGACGTTGCCGCCAACGCCTGGGACGCAGGTGTTGACCGCAGCATGATCCCGATCTGCCAGGACGGTGACGATTATTACCTCGTCGAAGAAGACGGCACCGTGGTGCTGTGGCTCGCCGAAGAAGAGCTGCTCGCCGAAGAAACCTGGGAATCGGTGTGGCACTGGGCGCGGGACGTCTGGCTGGAAAGCTGAGTAACAAGCGGCACAGGGTCAATGCCCGGATGAATCCTTGTGGTTGTCCAGGGTTTCGAGCAAGGCCACCTGCATGCGCGTGTGCACGCGAATGAACCAGCGCCAGAGCAAGGCCGCCACGGCGGCCGCGACCACGGCGATCAATACCAGCAACTTGTTGGTCGGCAGAATACTGGCCGACAAGGCTGCCAGCAGCAGGAAGATCACCAGCAGCGAAAGGATCGGGATCACTTCGGCGATCACCCGACGCACTCGCTGCGTATGGCGGCCAGCCATGTCCGGCTTCACGCCCATCTCCGCCAACAACATCGACAGCGCCTTGAGCTTGCGATAGGCGGCGATCAGGAACGGCAGCGACAGCAGCAACGCCCCACCCCAGATCAACGCCTTCTGCCAGCTCGAATCGCTGATCCAGTCTTGCAGGTAAGTGGACATGCGTTCGGCGAAGAACGCGCCCGAAAAGAAGATCGCAATTACCAGCGCCAGATTGACCCCCACCTGCAACAGAATCCGCCGAATCATCGACGCCAGCAGCGCGCCCTCGCCCTGAGGCTGGATGCTGCGTAACCACTCGCCATACATTCCCAACACTCGGCCCAGGCGCTGCGGCATCACTGCCGCAAGCCTGATCGACAGCGGATCCGCCGCGCGGATCAGATACGGCGTCAGCAACGTTGTAATCACCGACACCGCCACGGCGACCGGGTAAAGGAAGTTGCTGGTGACCTGCAGGGTCATGCCCAGCGCAGCGATGATGAAGGAGAATTCGCCAATCTGCGAAAGACCCATCCCGACCCGTAGAGAGGTGCGTCCGTCATTGCCGGCGATAAAGGCGCCAAGGCCACAGGACAGCATCTTGCCCAGTACCACCGCCACAGTGATCACGGCGATCGGCCAGGCGTATTGCAGCAAGATCATCGGATCAAGCATCAGTCCGATGGCGACAAAGAAAATCGCGCTGAACAAGTCGCGAACCGGCTCGATCAAGCGCTCAATCTTCAGTAATTGGCGGGACTCGGCCATGATTGCACCAATCAGGAACGCGCCAAGGACCATGCTGTATTCGAGCTTCACCACCAGCAGGCAGAAGCCGAAACACAGCCCGAGAACCGTGATCAGCAGCATTTCGTTACTGTCGAATTTCGCCACATAAGCCAGCAGCCGAGGCACCAGCAGGATGCCGATCACCAGCGCAACGATCATGAACAGCGAGAGCTTGCCCACCGTGGAGAACACTTCGCCGGAGCTGACCGTGCCGCTGACGGCGATGCTCGACAGCAAGGCAATGATGCCAATGCCGAGGATGTCCTCGACGATCAGCACGCCGAAAATCAACTGCGCAAAACGCTCGTTTTTCATCTTCAGGTCATTGAGCGCCTTGACGATGATGGTGGTCGAGGAAATCGCCAGAATCGCGCCAAGGAACAATGAATCCATGGTGTTCCAGTCGAACCAACGGCCGATTTCGTAACCGATCCAGATCATCAGCACGATTTCCAGGAACGCTGCGATAAATGCCGTGGCGCCGACCTTGAACAGCTTTCGCAGACTGAACTCCAGGCCCAGGCAAAACATCAGGAAAATCACCCCGAGTTCGGCGACGGTCTTGATGGTTTCTTCGTCGTGAATCAGGCCAAACGGCGGTGTGTGCGGGCCTATGATGAAGCCGGCAACGATGTAGCCCAACACCACCGGCTGTTTGAACCGATGGAACAGCACGGTCACCACGCCCGCGACCAACATGATCACTGCCAGATCCTGAATAAAACTGATGGCATGCATGGTGTGGGCTCCTTGAGGTGGACTTTTGGAGGGTAACACCGCGACTTCCGCCAGAAAGGCGGTGCAATATATGGAAACAGATCGATCCGGCGTGACGGCAATCACCCGCCCGGCGTCCCGATAACTGTGGTTTGAAAAAACCTACCAGGCCCCCATAGAGGCGCCGCCCTTCCGAAATTCTGCCTTGAATCGTGAGAACGCTATGGAACCCGGAAACGCCCAGCTGTCGATGACGGTATTGATGACCCCCGACATGGCCAACTTCTCTGGCAATGTCCACGGCGGCACCCTGCTCAAATACCTCGACGAAGTGGCCTACGCCTGCGCCAGCCGTTATGCCGGCCGCTACGTGGTGACCTTGTCGGTGGATCAGGTGATTTTCCGCGAGCCGATTCATGTCGGCGAATTGGTGACCTTTCTGGCATCGGTCAACTACACCGGCAACACGTCCATGGAAGTGGGCATCAAGGTGGTGACGGAGAACATTCGCGAGCGTTCGGTGCGCCACACCAACAGCTGTTTCTTCACCATGGTGGCGGTGGATGACGACCGTAAACCGGCTTCAGTGCCGCCGCTGCAGCCACAGAATAGCGAAGACAAGCGCCGCTTCATCCAGGCCCAGCAGCGCCGGCAGATTCGCCAGGAGCTGGAAAAGCGCTATCAGGAAATCAAGGGCGATGCTTGAGGCTTGCGGTTAACATCAGATAGCCATCGCGAGCAAGCTCGCTCCCACAGGGGTTTGTGAACAACCCGATCAATGTGGGAGCGAGCTTGCTCGCGATGGCGGTCAACGCAGATCAAAGGCTGATCGCGGTCGCTTCGAACTTGACCCGTGGATGCGCTATCCGGTCCTGCGCTCGCACCAGTTCCAGCTCGTAGCTGGCGCAGGCCTGGGTTTCCAGCAGCACTTCATGCACTGCCGCCGCGGTGAATTCGAAGGCCGCCACCAGACTGTCGCCCAACAGCACCCGGGCCAGGAATAGCCCGGACGTCAGATCGCCAACGCCCACCGGCTGTCGCGGAAACGCCAGCAGCGGGCGGCGTAGGTGCCAGCTGCCTTCTGCCGTCACCAGCAACATCTCAAAGCCATCCGCCGGTTTACCGGGATAGTCCAGATGCTTGACCAAGATAGCTTTCGGTCCGCGTGCCAGGAGCGCTCGCGCCATTGCCAGGCAATCGAACAGTGACTGCGGCTTGCGTCCCGAGAAGCTGTCCAGCTCCAGCTGGTTCGGGCACATGAAGTCCGCCACCGACGCCGCTTCCTCCAGCAGAAAATCACTGACCTCGGCCGGCACACTGCAACCCTTCTCCGGATGGCCCATGACCGGGTCGCACATATACAGCGCCTTGGGGTTCATCGACTTGATCCGCGCCACGCCGGTCAGGATTGCCCGGCCCTGGGCGGCACTGCCGAGGTAACCGGACAGCACCGCATCGCAATTGCCCAGCTCGCCAATCGCCGCGATGCCTTCGATCAAATCGGGAATCTGGTGCGGTGCCAGCACTTCTCCGGTCCATTGCCCATACTGGGTGTGGTTGGAGAACTGCACCGTGTTGAGCGGCCAGACGTTTACCCCGACCCGCTGCATCGGGAAGACCGCAGCGCTGTTGCCAGCGTGACCAAACACCACGTGGGACTGAATGGCGAGCAGATGGGGCGTACGTTTCATGCGGTGATTTTTCCGTCAAACGATTGAAATTCGAGCTGCGCAGTATGCGACTAAACGCAGCCTGTACGACAGACCGGCGACACAGTTAAGCTGGCACTACCTTGTTGGAGCAACCCGTTGATGCTGACCCTCGGAAATATCTTCGTGCTGATGCTGCTCGCCACCGGTGGCGCTTGGCTGTGGCACAACCACGGCTTGCGCGAGCGCGCGTTGGAGCGGGTCAAGCAGCATTGCGCCAAGCTCGGTATCGAGCTGCTGGACGGCAACGTCGCCTTGAAAAAAATCGCGTTCATCAAAGACGCCAACGGCCGTCGACGTCTGGCCCGTGTGTATAACTTTGAGTTCACCGTGACCGGTGAAACCCGCCACAACGGCACCATCACCCAATTCGGCGCCCACAGTGCACAGATCGAACTGGCGCCCTACCCGATGCCCTTTGATGACACCCCAGCGGTGGTCGACGTCGTGAAGCCGCGCGCTGAAGTAATCGAACTAAGCCAGTGGCGCCAGGAACACACCAAATGGCGTCCTTAACCCGACCGACAGTCGGCCAGGGCGCTTTGCAGTGAATCAATGTCCTGCTGCTCACTGAAAATCAATTCGATGCGCGAATCCTGACGCCATTCGCTGGGCTGCCATTGCAATGGCGAGTTATCCAACGCATTCGCCGACACCCAGCCATCGACGCTGTGGATAATCAGCTTGGCGCGCCGCCAGGCAAGGCTGTCGAGCCATTTCCCAACGAGCGAGGCATCGAACGTCTGGCTCGGATGCCAACGCCAACCAATGCTCCAGATACCTTCCTGTTGCTGGCTCAAGCATATCGGCAGCGTTGGATCGGTCCAGATCGCAGGCATCTGCGCCAATCCTTTGGGGACGATGAAATTATCCACACCCGCCACCGCCTGAACCCTGTAACCCGGCAATTCGTTCAAGGGCAATTGAGCCAATTGCGTCCAATACAAATTGCGATCAGGCAACTGCTCGGCGACTCGCTGACGATCATTGCCGTCCAGGCCTTCAGACTTGTTCAGCAACAGCAAACCAGCGCTACTTAGCGCGGCCTGCTGTGATTCCGGCAGCGGCTTGCCAACGGCAAGGGCTTGGGCATCCAGCACCAGAACACTCGGCTGAACCGCCAACACGCCTGCCCACGGAGCTTCACTCAACTGGCGAAGCAACTGCGCCGGATGGCCCAGGCCTGAGGGTTCGATGAACAGCCGATCCGGCCGAGCCTTGCGCAACAACCGCCCGAGTCCGATCTGAAACGGCGCACCGTTCACGCAACACAAACAGCCGCCGGCCACTTCACCCAGTGCGATACCATCGGCGTCCTGGGTCAGGAGCGCAGCGTCGAGGCCGATCTGGCCGAACTCATTGATCAACACTGCCCAGCGCTCGCCGATCGGCCGCTGTAGCAGCAGGTGCTTGATCAGGCTGGTCTTGCCGGCACCCAAAGGGCCAGCAATGACGTGAGTGGGAATGTTCTGCAACATGATCGATATTTTCTTGGGAGGTAATGGATGCGGTTGACGGGATTATCGTTGCTCTTGGTGCTCTGTTCCGGCGAGGCACTGGCGCAGGCTTGTGTAGTACATAGCACAGCCGAGCGACTCGACGTGAAAGTCTGCCAGCAGAACCGCAACATCCCGGAAAAGCTCTTCGCCGACGGTTTCTGCCAGCCGAATCTCCCGGGTCAGAAAGTCGAGGTGCAGTACGTCGACCAATGCCCCACCGGCGCTTTTGGTGTGTGCAGCAACGCCCAAGTCGCCAATATGCCTTACCGGCAGGATATTCACTATTACGGCGTGGCCACCGACACAGCGTATTTGAAGCCGTTTTGCGAAGCCCAGAGCCAGGGCACCTGGATCAAGCCCTGAGGCACTAGGCTAACCAATCCAGGGTCAGCATCAACCGCCGTGCTCCTGGTGGCAGTTGCGGCGAGCGGTGGATCAAACCAAACCCTTCGTTGCCATGCCACTTCTCCCCTTTGAGCAGCGCGACTTCACCGCTGCCGATGTGTTCGATCAGCGAATCTTGAAGGGGTTCAGCGTCTGGTGTGCCTAAAAACCGTCGATCCATCACCCCTTCTTTCAGCCACTGACTGCCCACGCCAGCGTAGGTGCTGATCAACCGCACCAGCACATGATCGACGTGGAAACGCGGGCACATGGCCTTGTCCAGAATCCGTACACGCAAGCCAACGCGCTTGGCGCCCAACAGGCAAGAGAACGCGCTGACCAGCCAGGACACGTCGGCAATAAAACCCTCATACCCCTCGAGATCGCTGAAACATGAGGCCAGGCCAAGCAGATTGGGCTCGGTGTCATCGTTGGGCATTTCCAGCACCAGCGACTCGGCCAGCGGCTCGTTCAAGGACAGCAGCAAGCGCGCAAAATCGCCAATGTGCACGGGAAGCTGGCGTTTCCAGACGGCGAGATTGACGCCGTCCTCAAGAATTCGGGTCAGTGTTTGCGGCGTTTCACCCTGAACCTGTTGAACAATCGTTTGCCGCTTCGAACTGGGTGCCAACATCAGGCTGCAGCCTCTTCGTGCCACGGGCCGAACGGATCGGCCAGTAAACGCCAGCCTTCGACGCCCAAGGCCATTTCATCGTCAGTCAGCAGGCAGTTATCGAGCTCGACGGCAAGTTGTGCGAAGTCGATGTTCTGGCCGATGAAAACCAATTCCTGACGGCAATCGCCGGTGACGCCGGTCCAGTTTTGCATGATCGCGGCGGTGCTTTCTTCGTCCTGCGGCCACTGGTTTTTCGGCACGAAGCGCCACCAGCGCCCAGCGAAACCATGGCGCATCAACCCGCCGGCCTGAGACCAACTGCCGGCATCCATGTGCTTGCTGGCCAGCCAGAAGAAACCTTTGGAGCGCAGCAACTTACCATTCACCCACGGACGGTCGATGAAGCTGAAAAAACGCTGCGGATGAAACGGCCGGCGCGCGCGATAGGCCGTCGAAGCGATGCCATATTCCTCGGTTTCCGGTACATGTTCGCCCCGCAACTCTTGCAGCCAGCCGGGTGCCTGAGCAGCCTTGTCGAAGTCGAAGCGGCCGGTGTCGAGGATCTTTTCAAGAGGAATCTCACCCATGACCATCGGAATGATTTCAGCCTGGGCATTGAGACGCTCAAGGATTGCGACCAACTCCTGACGCTCGCTGCTGCTGATCAAATCGATCTTGCTGATGAGGATCACATCGGCAAATTCGATCTGCTCGATCAGCAAGTCTGTGATCGACCTGTCATCTTCTTCGCCCAACGTTTCACCACGGGAAGCGAGGCTTTCAGCGGCCTGATAGTCGAGCAGGAAGTTCATGCCGTCGACCACGGTGACCATGGTGTCCAGGCGCGCGATGTCGGCGAGGCTTTGCCCCTCCTCATCCCGAAACGTGAAGGTTTCCGCCACGGGCAGCGGCTCGGAAATGCCGGTGGATTCGATCAACAGGTAATCGAAGCGGCCGTCCCGGGCGAGCTTGCTGACTTCTTCGAGCAAGTCCTCGCGCAAGGTGCAGCAAATACAGCCATTGCTCATCTCGACGAGTTTTTCCTCGGCGCGGTTCAGGCTGACATCGCGCTGGACTTCGCTGCCATCGATGTTGATCTCGCTCATATCGTTGACGATCACGGCAACGCGCAAGTTTTCGCGGTTACGCAGTACGTAATTGAGCAGCGTGCTTTTACCGGCACCGAGAAAGCCCGAAAGGACGGTGACGGGGAGACGATTGGGCATCAGGGATTCCTCACAAGGGATGCCCGGTCGCAGTGTCGGGCTTGATTGGATGTTATAGTATAACAACGCAATCTAGCCACTTTCCTCTTGCTCACGACGATAAAGGGACCGATGCTGAAGCCCGTTTGGCCCGAGGGAAATCCCATGCATATCGCCCTGAAACTGGCGCTGCTGAGCGTTGTGCCGCTGCTGACTATGAATGCCTGGGCGCAAATCCCGAGCCTGGCCAAATGCACCCGAAGCGCCAACTTGCTCGTCTGCGCAGATGCCGATGGCAACGCTTATAGCGTCAACACGGTTGGCAGCACGATCTATCTGCGAGGCTTCGAAAAAACCGGTAAACGCTATTGGGCGCAGACCAACAGCCGCTACGGGCAACTGACATTCTTCACCGGTATCGCTTCCGACGGCGAAGCCTGGGTCGGCTACAACCGCCGGGTTGGCTGGACCACGATCAATCGCTTCTCCAGTTCCGGCGGCAGCAGCGCCAAATTCACATGTAGCCGGATTGCCGGTTGTTAGGCCTGCAGTTTTTTCTGCGATTGTTGCCAGGCGATGTAGCTGTCGGTCGGCGGATTTTTCTGGAAGTAGCGCTGCAAGCCTTCGAACAGGCCGTCCGCCACGGCCTGCTGATGACGTGCGGTAACCAGTCGCTGGCTGTCGCGAGAGTTTGAAATGAAGCCGGTCTCCACCAGGATCGACGGCACATCCGGCGACTTCAATACGGCGAATCCCGCCTGCTCCACACGTTTCTGATGCAGCGTGGTGATGCCCGCCAAACTGTCGAGGACGGTGCTGCCCAGCTGCAAGCTCGCAGCAATGGTTGCGTTCATCGACATGTCGAGAATCACCCCGGCCAGCATCGGGTCCTTGTCCTTGAGATTGAGCAAACGGGTGGCACCCAGCAGGTCTGCGCCGTTCTCTCGCTGCGCCATGAAACGTGCAGTGGCCGAGGTGGCACCGCCTTCAGATAAGCAATACACCGAAGCGCCTGAAGCGGTAAGACGCGGCGCCGCGTCCGCGTGTACCGAGATAAACATATCGGCATTGTGCTTGCGGGCAATCTCTACACGTTTGCGCAACGGAACGAAGAAATCGTCATTGCGCACCAGCTTCACGTCGAAACCTTTCTCGCGTTTGAGCCTTTTGGCCAGGAGCTGAGCGATGGACAGCACCACGTCTTTCTCGCGCTCACCTTTGGCGCCGACCGCGCCAGGGTCTTTGCCACCGTGGCCAGGATCGACCACCACGATAATGTCGCGTTTGCGGTGAGCCTTGTCGAGGATCTGCTGTGGCGCCGCGGCGATTTGTAACGGCGCAACCGTCTTCAGATCGAGCACCAACCGGTGGCCCTGCCCATCCTGTGGCGGCAGAAGAAAACTGTCGAGCTGCACCGGGCCGCCAAGGTCGAGCACGATCCGCGTATCTCCTTGGCCAAAATGCCCGGAGCGGATCGAGCGAATTACCGTGTTGTCGACCGCTAACTGACTGATGTCGCCGCTGAGAGTGGCCCCGCTCAAGTCGATGATCAGCCGCTCAGGCGCACTCAGGGAAAACGTTTTGTAATGCACCGGCCCACTCAGATCAAACACCAATCGCAGTTTGTCATCCGAACGCCAGAGTCGCGCGTTGCGAATCTGCGTGGCCGAAACGCCAAACGGCAAGGCGAAGGCCGCACTGGCCAGAATCCAGTTGAGCAAGTGACGTCTGTGCATGCTGAAGACTCGTTCATGAAAAAGGCGTAGTGGAATTTAATGTAATAACATAACATGCAAGTTCAACTTCCACGATGGACCTGCTCATGAATGCGCTGACTCTGCCGGATATCGCCGCGCAGGCCTCACGCCAAGCCCTGCCGCTCGATTGGGTGGGCATGTGCGGCATTGCTCTTCCTGTTTTGTTCGATGGCCAAAGGCTGAGTGCAAAAGCTGACGCTGGCGTGAGTCTTGACGACGGCGAGGCGCGCGGCATCCATATGTCGCGCCTGTATGTGGCACTGGAAATGCTGGAGCACGAAACCCTGACTCCCGCTTTGTTGCGGCGAGTCTTGCAACGTTTTCTAGACAGCCATGAAGGACTGTCGCGCAGCGCGTACCTGAAAATTCACACCGACTTGCTGCTCAAAAGGCCGGCGCTGATCAGCCCATTGGCTGGCTGGAAAACTTATCCCGTGAGCATTGAAGCGCGTTTGAAAAACGCGATGTTCCACGTGGAACTAAAAATCGATGTTTCATATTCCTCGACTTGCCCATGTTCCGCAGCCCTGTCGCGGCAGTTGATTCAGCAACAATTCGTCGAAGACTTTGCCAACAAAGCCCTGCAGCACGCTGAAGTATTGGCCTGGCTTGGTTCCACAAAAGGCATCGTTGCGACGCCTCATAGCCAGCGGAGCACCGCTCATTTGTGCTTGCGTCTGGATGATTATCTGGATGAATTTCCGCTAATCGCGTTCATCAACGACGCCGAGGCAGCACTCGGGACCGCCGTGCAAACCGCAGTGAAACGCGCCGACGAGCAGGCCTTTGCCTTGGCGAATGGGCAGAATCTGATGTTCTGCGAAGACGCCGTTCGGCGTTTGAATCTGGCGATGAAACGCTCTCCAGGACTCAATGCTTTCCACCTGCGCGTCGTGCACGCCGAGAGCCTGCATGCGCACGATGCCGTCGCCGAAAGCCGATGGAACTGGGAGGCAGCATGATCCATTGCCAAGCGCTGCGTTGGGGCGCACCCGGCCAACCACTGACGCCCGCCGTGGATTTTGAGTTGCCGAAGGGCAGCCTCACCGCCGTGATCGGCGCTAACGGTTCGGGTAAAAGCAGTTTGTTGAAAGTCATCGCGGGGCTGCAAAAACCGCTGAACGGAAAGGTCATCCTCGATGTTCCACGCAAGGGCTCACTCTCCTTTCTCCCCCAGCAACAACATCTGGACCGGCAATTTCCGATCAGCCTGCAAGCGTTGGTGGCCGCCGGTTTTTGGGGCAGCAAGCAATCGCCAGAGATACGCCGCGATCGCCTTAAAGCCGTACTGGAGGATTGGTGCCTCACAGGATTGGAGCAACGCCCGCTGATGGCACTCTCCGGCGGCGAATTGCAACGCGCCCTGCTCGCCCGTCTGAGCCTCGCCGCAGCGCCAGTTCTATTACTCGATGAGCCCCATGCCGCGCTTGATGAACTGGGTCAGTCGTTGCTCTGGAAACACATCCACGCTTGGCACGCCGAAGGGCGAACGCTGGTGGTTGTGTGTCATGACCTCGGTGCCGTTCGCCAACACATTCCCCAGACGTTATTGATCAAAAGCAGCGGTTGCGTTCTTGGTCCGAGCACTGAGCTGATTCTCCAGCAACCGCATACGCAGGTGGCCTGATGCTCGCTGTCGCTCAACTCTGGCAACCGTTCCACGAATTCGTGTTCATGCGCCGGGCGTTGCTCGGGGGATTGGTTTTAGCCTGCAGCACGGCACCGCTTGGCGTATTCCTGATCCTGCGACGCATGAGCCTAATCGGCGATGCAGTCGCTCACGGCATCCTGCCTGGCGCAGCACTCGGCTTCTGGTTCGCCGGATTGAGTCTGCCGGCACTGACCCTCGGCGGTCTTGGTGCAGGTCTGAGCATGGCCGGCATCGCGGCGTGGATTACCCGCCGTACAGGTTTGCGCGAAGACGCGAGCCTTGCCGCGATCTACCCGATTTCCCTCGCCGGCGGCGTGTTGATACTTGGTATCGCCGGCAAGCGCCTGGACCTGCTCCACCTGCTATTTGGCTCGGCACTGGCGGTCGACGGCCCAACGCTGACGGGGATGCTCTGGGTCTCCGGCTTCAGCCTGATTGCCATGGCCTGCATCTACAAACCCCTGTTGCTGGACACCCTCGACCCGCTCTTCCTACAAACCGTCAGCCGTCTCGGTCCATTGGCACACGGCGTATTTCTGACCTTGGTGGTGCTCAACCTGGTGATCGGATTCCAAGCCATCGGCGCACTGATGGTCGTCGGTTTGATGATGTTGCCCGCCGCTGCATCGCGTTTCTGCAGCCGTCGATTGCCGGTGTTGATGGCGATTGCTGCTCTCCTCGGCTGCCTCTCGGTGTGGCTCGGATTACTGCTGTCGTTCTATTACTCGCTGCCCAGCGGACCTGCCATTGTCTTGGTCGCAGGCAGTTTATATGTGCTCTGCGTGGTGTTCGGACCGGTACACGGCTTGCTGCGGCGCCCGCCTTTGCTCACATCCCAATGAGGTGTTTCCCGATGCGCGCTCTACTCGTGCTGTTCAGTTTGATGCTGTCGATGTCATTGTCGGCGGCGGAAAAACTACAGGTGGTTACCAGCTTCAGCATCCTCGCCGACATGACGCATCAGGTCGGCGGCGACCATATTCAGATCACCAACATGGTTGGCCCCGATGCCGATGCCCACACGTACGAGCCGACTCCGGACGACGCCAAGGCACTGCTCAACGCCAGACTGATCATCAAGAACGGTTTGGGTTTCGAGCCCTGGCTGGACCGGCTGGTGACCAGCACCGAGACCAAAGCGCCTGTGATCAGCGCAAGCCACGGCGTTATCCCACGCTCACTGGACGAGGACGGCGAGACCGTGCCGGACCCTCATGCCTGGCACAACCTGGCCAATACCGAGCTTTATATCAGCAACATCTCCAAGGCGCTGATCGCGGCTGACCCGGCGAACAAAGCCGACTACGAGCGCAACAGCCAGGCTTACTTGAAACAGATCTACGCGCTGCTTGCCCAAGCCAAGGCCAAGCTCGGTTCACTGCCACCGGGCAACCGCAAGATCGTCACCTCCCATGACGCCTTCGGCTACCTCGGTCAGGCTTACGGCATCGACTTCATGGCGCCGCAAGGTTTGTCCACCGAACGTGAACCTTCGGCCACCGAAGTCGCTGCGCTGATCACTCAAATTCGCCAGGCCAAGGTCAAAGCCGTGTTTATGGAGAACATCAAGGACGCGCGCCTGCTCAAACAAATAGCCGACGAAAGCGGTGCGCACATCGGTGGCACGTTGTACTCCGATGCCTTGGCGGCAACCGGCCCGGCCAGCACCTTCGCCGGCCTGTTCCAATACAACCTCAATACCCTGTACGACGCGTTGAGCAAGCCATGATCCGCAAGAATCCATCGGGTGATTTACCGCTGATTACCGAGTCGGCTCACGTGGACACAACTCGGCGGTCGATGGCCGTCAGTTGCCCGAAGACTGTGAG
Organism: Pseudomonas sp. DR48; assembly: GCF_019823085.1. Classification (NCBI taxonomy): domain Bacteria; kingdom Pseudomonadati; phylum Pseudomonadota; class Gammaproteobacteria; order Pseudomonadales; family Pseudomonadaceae; genus Pseudomonas; species Pseudomonas sp. DR48. The sequence goes on from NZ_CP081946.1 coordinate 1,890,350, forward strand.
TCTGAGGGGGATTTGCCTTGCCCGCGCTCTTGGAACTGGTGGAAGATGAAATCCGATAACCACCCTCGTGGCCAAGACCAGTCACCGCGTGGCAGATCTGTTCGCCATTTCCGACCGGGGTTATCTTCGAGAAAGCTACCGGGCCGACGTTATTCTGATCAAACCAGAGCCACGCGGCTTTTTCCGTTTGCAGACAACCGGTCCTGTCTCAATGCAACTGGACACCCTTCGCCGGACAGTTTTGCCGTAACAGCGTCAGCACCACGTTCGTATCGGGACGAATTGCCTGGCCCGACAAACGTCTAAATGACAGCTGTCAGGGTTATCCCCTACGGTTCATGCGCTAACACGCGTTTCTTTTGTCCTCGAGTGCACCGACATGATCCACATCACCCTGAGCGACGGTTCATTGCGTGAGTACGACCAACCCTTGTCGGTGTATGAATTCGCCGCGAGCATCGGTGCGGGCTTGGCTAAAGCAGCTGTGGCCGGTCGGGTCGACGGGGTGTTGGTGGACTGCAGGTTCATGATCGAGGCTGACGCCCGCGTGAGCATTGTCACGCCTCAAGAGCCTGACGGGCTGGAGATCTTGAGGCGCTCGTGCGCGCTGATGCTCGCGATGTCCATCAGACAACTCTATCCAAAGGCGCAATTGCAGACCGGAGCGGCACTGGGTGACGGCTTTTTTTATGAGTTTACGTTTGAGCGCCCCTTAGACCTGTTTGACCTGGCGTGCATCGAAACGCGCATGAAGATCCTGGCAGCAACCAATCATTCAATCCGGTGCCGTATGCTCACTCAGACGTTGTCCGCCTACCTTATTGGGGACTTCGAGTGCGTGTCAGTGGGCCCGCATGTGCCAGCAACCCGAGTGTTGGAGGCATTCGCCCTCGACCACATCAGCGGAACTGCGCCGCAGCGGATCTATGGCACTTGCTGGTCCTGCCAACAGGAGCTCGAAGACTGGTTGGCGCCGCCACACGTCATTATCGTCAACATGGATGATCGTCAGGCCGATTATGCGCAATCGGTGACCGAGGCCCTGCGTCGAAACGGTGTGCGCGCTCGTGCGGACTTACGCAATGAAAAGGTCCGCCACAAGATACGCGAGCACAGTCAGCAGGTGCCGTATCTGGTGGTGATCGGGGAAAAAGAAAAAACAGGCGGGTTTGTCAGTGTGCGCAGCCGAACGGGGGAAGATTTCGGCACGATGGCTGTTGAGGTGGTGTGTGACTGGCTGAGGTCGACAGGCATTGCGGGCACATGAACCGGCTCGCCCCCTTCAGATACATACCGTCTCTGTGGGAGCGAGCCTGCTCGCGATGCTATTAAGCTCTAGGCTTAACCGTTCCGCAGTCCTGCCCCAACCAGACAGCACGGGTATCGAGACTGCCCTTTTGCTGGATGCCCGTCGCGTTGAATGTGCCGTTGACCTTGGTGGTGAACTCACGGTCACTGAGGAAAGTCGCTACACCGGCACCCTGCGCTTTCGGGCAACTGAAACGGAATTTCCACTGATTGCCGTTGCGGTCAGTGATTTCCTGTTTGCAGCCCGATTGGGGATCAGTCAACGGAATATTGTCTGATTTCACCTGCTCTGGCGTCAGGCAAGCGCGAATCCCCTTGCCACCCATGGTGATGCCCTGCTTCTCCAACTGCGCGCGCTGTTGCGGGGTCATCTGGCCCTGCAATTGGCCGAGGATCAGCTGCAAGTCCGGCAGATTCTGGTCATCGACCTTCATGTTGCTCGTGGTCAGCTCCCACAAACCTGGCTGCAGCATCTGTGCCTGAGCGGCCACGGGGAGTGCTAAACCAAAAGCCAAGGCCAAGCCCAGCAGACGAACGTTCATCGAGTAACTCCTGATCAGTAGTGGCCGTTAGACGTCAGCCATTGGCTTCGGTTCATGGACCAATTAAATAGCGACATTCTGCACGGAACATGGTCTGTTAAGCACTGAATCTTCAGGAGCAAGGCTGCCCCATGGATTACTTTGGACCGCACATTTTCGGCTACATGATTGCACTGCTTCATACGCTGGGCCTGATCGCTGCCATACACGCCGTGCTCACCGTCCGGACCGCCCAGGGATCTATCGCCTGGGCCCTGTCTTTGATATTCATTCCTTACCTCACGCTGGTTCCGTATCTGGTATTCGGCCGCAGCACCTTCGATGGTTACATCAAGGCCCGGCGCCAGGCCAACGAGGAAATGCGCAAAGCCATCTCCGAGCTCAACTGGCGTCCGTGGGTGGAAGAAGCGCTGACCGCCCGTGCTTCAAGTGCCTACGCATCGTTGAGAGCCATGCCGAAATTAGGGCGCATGCCGTGCCTGGCAAACAACGAAGTGCAATTGCTGATCAATGGCCAAGCCACCTTTGACGGGATTTTCGCAGCCATCGAGAACGCAAAGGAAGCGGTGCTGATTCAGTTCTTCATTATTCACGACGACCGCCTCGGCCAACGCCTGCAAAATCTGCTGATCAAGAAAGCGGCTGAAGGCGTGGCGGTTTATCTGTTGTACGACCGCATCGGCAGCCATTCCTTGCCCCACAGTTACGTGCAACCGTTGCGCGATGCGGGCGTCGAGGTCAAAGCCTTCGCCACCCGCAGTGGCTGGCTCAACCGCTTCCAGGTCAACTTCCGTAACCATCGCAAGATCGTGGTGGTCGATGGTGTGCTGGGGTTCGTTGGCGGGCATAACGTCGGCGACGAGTACATGGGCGAGAAACCACCGCTGGCGCCTTGGCGCGACACCCACGTACGCGTGCGCGGGCCGGTGGTGGCCTGCATGCAGGAGTCGTTCGCTGAAGATTGGTTCTGGGCGGCGCGCTCGTTGCCACAGCTGATCCTGCCGGACGCCTACCCGGACGACGGCGTGCTCTGCCAATTACTGGCAAGTGGTCCGGCCGATTCCTACGAAACCTGTTCATTGTTCTTCGTCGAAGCCATCCATGCGGCGACAGAGCGGATATGGATTACCAGCCCGTATTTCATTCCCGACGAAGCCGTGTTCGCAGCCTTGAGACTGGCGGTTTTGCGAGGTGTGGATGTGCGATTGTTGCTGCCGTCTCGGCCGGATCACCGCATCGTCTATGCGGCCTCCAGCCTGTATGCCTTCGAAGCCGTGCGTGCAGGTGTACGGGTTTTTCGCTACCAGCCGGGCTTTTTGCATCAGAAGGTGGTGTTGATCGACAGCGAAATCAGCGCCATCGGCAGTGCCAATCTGGACAACCGATCGTTCCGCCTGAATTTCGAAGTGATGCTGCTGACAGTTGACAGCGCGTTTGCCGCCGAAGTGGAACAGATGCTTAACGACGACTTCGCCCAGGCCCATGAAATCGCCAAAGAAGAAAGCCGGGAGACCCATCGCCTGCAACACATTGGCATGCGGATCGCCCGGCTTATTTCACCGATTCTCTAAAGGTAGATGTCGTCGCGAGTCCATGGCAGTTCATGACTGCCATCCGGATGAGCTTTCACCGCGAGAATCTGGTGCAAATTGATCCAGCCCCTGGCGAACGCATAGGCGCATCCCGCCAAGTACAACCGCCAGATCCGCAATGCCTGTTCAGGGACCAGTTTGGAAGCTGCTTCCAGGTTGTCTTCCAGACGTTCGCTCCAGTGGTCCAGGGTGCGCGCGTAATGCAGACGCAGACTCTCGACATCGACAATTTCCAGCCCCGCTTCGCTGATCTCTGCGGAGATCATCGCCAAATGCGGCAGCTCGCCGTTGGGGAACACATACTTCTCGATGAATTCACCGGCACCACGTCCTACCGGACGCCCGTCAGTGTGCTTGGCGGTGATCCCGTGGTTCATCACCAGCCCGCCCTCTTTCACCGCTCCGAACAACGTTTTGCAATACTCGGCCAGGTTTGCATGACCGACGTGTTCAAACATGCCGACGCTCACCACTTTGTCGAAGCGACCATCCTGAGGCAGATCACGGTAATCAAGCAGCTGCAGTTCCACCAGATCGTCCAGGCCTTCGGCGGTCACCCTTTCACGGGCGAGGGCCAGTTGCTCTTTACTGAGGGTTATCCCGAACACCTTCGCGCCGAACTCACGGGCCGCGTACCGTGCCAGTCCGCCCCAACCGCAACCGACATCCAGCAAGTAGTCGCCTGGCTGCAGCCGTAGCTTGCGGCACAGATGACGGAATTTCGCTTGCTGGGCTTGCTCCAGGCTTTCACTGCCGGTCTCGAAGTACGCGCAGGAATACGCCATGTCGCTGTCGAGCCACAACTGATAAAACGCATTGGAGAGGTCGTAATGGTAGGAAATGGCCTTGGCGTCAGTTTCCTTGTCGTGAACAGTGCGCACAGGCTGGCTGTCCCCGTCCTCGCTGAGTAACGCCTGGCTCCATTCATCACAGACGCGAATCACGTCGCTGATCGAGCCTTCCAGTTCGAGTTTGCCTTCGACAAACGCCGCTCCGAGCGCGTCCAGGCTTGGATGAGTGAACTGGGAAACCATATGTGGGTCCTTGACCACAATTGTGACGCTGGGCGCCGGCCCCAGATTGAATTCATGGCCGTCCCAGAGTCGCAGGCGTAACGGTAGCTGCAGATTCTGTAAGGCCGGTGGAAGTTGCGCGAGCATGGATAATCCCCCTTGTTTCAGACGTCTGATGTGAGGGTAGACCATCTTAGAAAATTAGCTGCCTATCGAATGAATAGCCATTTTCTATGGTTCGCGGCGCTTCAACCAACCGTCCTGAATCCACTGTTTCAGCCATGTAACAGCTTGAAGTGGCGCGCCCTCACCATAGCTGACTGCTAAATCGGAACACAGTTCAGCAAAATTCCAGTGCTCCTGAAACATGCCTTTTAGAGCCCTCGCCTCACCAGATTCGACGCTTCGGTAATGACAAACCAGCTCGCTGCGCCAGATCACCACCACATGAGGGGCTTTCAACGCTGCGCTACCGGGGAAACCGCTTTCGTCTTTTACCGAGCGCCATAGCGCAACACTGTTGTACGCACATTCTCGCCATTGCACGGTGGTACTCGGACAGACCTGCAGCGTCGACCAGTCCTGCGGCGGCAAAATGGCCATGTCTTGCAGCGTCAACGGCTTGCATTCAGGTGCATCGAACGCCAGGGTGAATGCCCATTCAAGCGCTGCCAACTCGGCGAGCGCCGCGCTTTGCTCAGGCACCAGATGCTGGCGAATGAAATACTCAAAACCTTCGCCTAACCATCTCAAACTGAAATGCACCGAGGGTGATTGACGAATGTAGGCAGCGGCGAGCTGTTCGAATTCAACGTCACCCAACCAATGCCAGATAACCGGATAGTCGCCACGCAACACTTCCAAAAGCCGAGCCTGATAGGCGCTGTGATAAATCGCCAGACCCGTATTCACGTCCAGCGTCGGGCCACCAATCAGGCCGGTGCTCAATGCCGGACAGGCTGCGGACTGCTCACCCAACAGATAACTTTCAAAGGCCAGTTGCCAATCGATCAGGCGCATTTCAGTCTCCGGGCCAGCACGCTATCGCCCAGCTCTCGAGCCTTTTGCAGTTCCCCAAGCAGCTCTTCAAAGGGCGGTAGATGGTCATCGCGTTCCAGCAATGTGGCCACCGGGCCGAGATGCTCAAGCGTACGCTCATAAAGCGCCCAGACCGAATCGCTCACGGGATGATCATGGGTGTCGATCACGTAATCGCCATAATCGCTGTGACCCGCCAGGTGAAGCTGCCGAACTTTGTTTGCCGGCAGCCCTTGAATGAAAGTCCACGGATCGAAACCGTGATTGCGCGAGCTCACGTACACATTGTTAACGTCCAGCAACAGCTCGCAGCCGCTCAGCCGGCTGAGTGCCTCAAGAAATTGCCATTCGCTGAAGTCATCGTCGGCGCTGCGCACATAACTGGAGACGTTCTCCAGCACCAACGGCCGTTGCAACACATCCTGAACCTGCCGAACCCGCTCAGCCACGTAGTAAAGGCTTTCTTCGGTGTAGGGCAACGGCAGCAGGTCATGCAGCTGATGAGCGTTGCCGCGGCTCCAACACAGGTGATCTGAAATCCACGCTGGCTTTACTCGTTCAGCCAGAAGCTTGAGTTGATTCAAATACGCGAGATCCAGGGGATGGGGACCGCCGATGGACATCGAAACGCCATGCATCACTACCGGATAACGCTCGGCAATTGCATCGAGGTAGTACAAGGCTTTTCCGCCCTGAACCATGAAATTTTCGGAGACGACCTCGAACCAGTCCACGGCGGGTGACTGCTCGAGAATCTGTTGATAGTAGGCACTGCGTAAACCCAGGCCGTAGCCCAGGCAAGGAAGGGAAGCAGACATTTGCGGGCTCCTCGCAAAGTGGCCGCAGTGGCGCACACCACTGCGGCGGCACGGGTGGTCGGTTATTCGCCGACCTTGCCACCTGCTTTCATGCATTCCGTCTGAGTCATTGCCTTGAAGCCGTGACCTTTGCAAACGCCCTGACCTTTGCAGGCATTTTCCGCAGTCTTGCAATCGTTCATGCCTGCGCACGACGTCACGCCGTAGCAGTGCACCTGAACAGCGTCAGCAGCCTGTGCCTGCGTGGCCACACCGGCAAACAAAGTCGCTGCGGCGAAAGCGAGAGCGGCACCGGCAGTGGCGTTTTTGAAGTTCATATTTATATCCTCGGTAATCGTCAGGGTGGTCGGCTGGACGGTTTGTTCAGTCCCGACACAGCACTAGAGCGCGGTGCCCCCAACGGCGTTACAGAGGAACGAAAAAAGTTTTCGGGGCGCCTAAGGCGCCTCCTCCAACTTCAGCAGTGGCTCTTGAAAACGCAGCAATCGTCCGGCATTACCGAGCACCAGCAACGTGCTGAGGTTATGCAGCAATGCGGCGATCATGGCGCCGGCGGCACCGAGCCAGCCGAATGCCGCGAAGGCAACAATCGCCAGGGTCCAGCCCAGACCGATGATGACGTTGACCTGCAACGTCTGCCGACACTGGCGACTCAACCGCACACAAGTGCCGAGCCGACGCAGGTCGCTGCCGATCAGCACGATATCGGCAGAGGCCAGCGCGATGTCCGCACCGCCAGCACCCATGGCCACACCGACGACACCGGCCTTGAGTGCCAGCGAGTCGTTGATGCCATCGCCCACCACCATAGGCCGGAAACCGTTTTCGATTTCCGTCAGCACACGATTGAGTTTGTCCTCAGGCAAGGCTTGCGCTTCGACATCGCTGATGCCGACATCACGAGCCAGCGTGTGCGCGACACTTTGCCGATCACCGGTGAGCAACAACTGACGACCCAAGCCCAACTCTCGCAACTCGCTCAAGGCAAATCGAGCCTCAGGTTTGACACTGTCGGCGAGCAACAGCCAGGCAAGGAATTCACCGTTGAGCGCCAAGCCGGCAATCGGGCCATCGTGTTCGGGAACCGCCGACGTGACGATGCCCAATTGCGCAAACAACTCCGGGCGACCGAGTGCCGCTTCGCCCTGCTCTGTCATCGCCACTACGCCCAAACCCTGACGTTCGTGAATGTCCGACAGCAGCAGAAAATGTTCCTGCGTGACCAACCCGGCAAGCGCGCGACTGACTGGATGACTGCTGGCCGAACCAAGGCTCGCGGCGAGCTTCATGACATGGCTGCGGTCCACCAAAGGACTGTCGATGGACTGCAACCGCAACGTGCCAAACGTCAGCGTTCCGGTCTTGTCGACCACCAGTGAGGTGAGGTCAGCCAACTCCTCAAGGAACGCCGAACTGCGGATCAGTATCCCGTGACGTGCCGCGACCGCGACACCAGCAATCGCCGTGGCGGGCGCCGACAACACCAATGCACAAGGACACGCCGCCACCAACACCGCGAGCATCGCCTGGGCATCGTTGGTGACAAACCAGGTCACTGCCGCTAACAACAACACCAACACCATGTAGCTGCCGGCATAGCGTTCGAGCAGACGGGTGATCGGTGGCTTGGACCGCTCGGCGCTTTGCATCAGCGCGATGACTTTGCCCAAGGTCGATTCGTTGCCGGTGCGCGTCACTTCGATCCGCAACAGGCCGTCGAGATTGATCGCTCCGCCGAAGACCTGCATGCCGACACCCGCCTCTATCGGAACGGACTCACCGGTAATCGATGCGGTGTCGAGGCTCGCCTGTCCCGACAACACTCGACCGTCGGCCGGCACTCGATCGCCCGCACGCACTTCCACGATGTCGCCGGCCTTGAGTGTGCCGTTGTCGACTTCGAGTATCGAACCGTCTGCCTGAATCTTGCGGGCATGGCTGCGGGTCAGTTTGCCGAGGGCACGGATCGCTTCCTGAGAACCGATGACGCTGCGCTCCTCCAACACGTGGCCAAAGATCATGATGATTGGCAGTAAGGCGGCGGTCAGCAAATCTCCCGTGGCCCAGGCACCCAACATGGCGAGAGCGATCAGTTGATCGGTGATTCCGTGCAGGCTTGGATAACGCAAGCTGTACCACGCCGAGCGCATCACCGGCACAGCCACCAGTAGCGAAGCGAAGCCCAACAACAATTGGCTGACACCGGTCTGCTGTGGCGACAACCAACGCCAGATCAGCCCGAGACTGAGCAAGCCCAGTGCAAGCATGGCCAAGGTCAATTGACGCGCGGCGCTGCGTTGTTCAGCCGAGGACAACAGGCTCGGCGCGGTGGTTTGGGCAGTCATTGTGCGGCTCCCTGAATGATCAGGCGCGAATCGTCTTTCGGATTGACCGTTGTCACCGAGCCGGCCTGGCCGAGAATTTTCGGCATGCGCTCACGGTAAATTCGTAGCAACATTTGCGGGTCGGTGCCCTGTTGTTGCGCCTTGGCCAGGCTCAACACAGTGGCGGTATCGGCAGAGGCTTTTGCCAGTCGTTCGCTCGCTTGGGCATGGGCGACTTGCAGCGTTCGATCACCTTGCTCATTGGCGGTCTGAGTCAGCTTCTCGGCTTCGGTACGCGCATTGGCAACGGCTTTGTCGGCCTGTTGGCTGGCGGTCAGCACGGCGTTGAAGGCGTTTACCGCAGGGCCTGGCAGGCTCGACTGCACGTCCACGCGCGCAACTTCGATGCCGATGCCCTGCCCTGTCGCTTTAAGCTCGGCCAGGCGTTGATTGATGCCCTGCACCAAATCACCCCGCAGACGTTCGCGGCGTTCGGCCGATTGAGTATCCGTGCCGATCAGTTCCGGGCGAGCCACCAGGATCGTGTCCAGGTCCCGGGCAGCCGTCAGCGCAACGGCGCTGCGAGTGACCAGTCGATCGAGTGCCGGCAGCACATGCTCACCTTGAAGCACAAAGGCGTAAGGTTCAGTGACCTTGTAGAAAACCCGTACATCGAGTTGCACCACGCCGGCGTCTCCAGTCAGCAAATAACCAGAGCCTGCGAGCGCATCGCTCAAGGGGGTCGCGAACGACGCCACTCGATCTCCCTGCAACGCTGCATCGCTGCGAAGAAGATTTTCCACCCGTCGTTCGATCACCCGATCTGCTGCCGGCAACAGAATCACTTGCTCAAAAGGTCGCGGCCAAGCCAACAGCAGGCCGGCGTTCTGGATGCGATCCAGGGCGCCAAAATGCAGAACCGCTGCGCGATTTTGCGGATCGATTTGCCGCACATTGGAAAACGCCCACGCCAACGCAGCCAGAACAGTCACCGCATAAAGCGCGAGAAAAGCCAATCGTCCAGCCTGAATCCATGGGCTACTTAACTCATGTGTTCCACGTGGAACTAATTTCATGGCTGCGACCCGGGTTTGATATCGAGGGTCGGCGGCCCATCAACCAACACCCGAAAAGGCGCGGCATCGGTGCGCAAAATCAGTTTGGTCCCCGGCGTAACGATCGTGCCTAACGTGTCGAGCGAGCGCAGCAAGTTGTAAAGCTGAGGTGAGCCGGCGTAGGCGCGCCCGTAAATCTGCGCCGCTTCGACGCGGGATTGGGCTTCGATGTCAGCCGCTTTCACCGTTGCATCTGCTTGTACGATTCGCGCGTCACGCTCGGCGGCGGAGCGAATTTGCGCCGCTTCACGTTTGCCGATGGCAGTCCGTTCGGTCGCAATTGTTTCACGCTCGGCGCGCATGCGGTCAACGGTGGCGGTGAGCGTCACCGACGGCAAGGTCAAGCGTTCGATACCCACTTGCAGCACCCGAACGCCATAAGTGGTGAGTAATTGTTGATCGATCTGTTGACGCAACTGCGCCTCGAAATCGGCGATGTGGACCTGGTTGGCGTCGGTATTCACCAGGTTCGCCAGATCGAAACTGCTCGCTGTAGTTTCCAGAGCGGAGCCTACAAAGGTACGAATCTGCCGCGCCGCTTCGTCCGGCTGATTTTGCACTGCGCGCATAAAACGCTGCACGTTATCGGGATCGCCCTGAACCTGCCACGCCACATAAGCCTGAACAATGATGCGCAAGCCGTCGCGCGTGCCGACATCCTGCAAACCGCTGGAAGTCGTGCGCAGCCGCAGATCGACAGGAATGGCGGCTTCAAAAGGTGCAGGCCAGCGCCAGCCGAGTCCTGGTTCCAGCAACACCCGCGAAGGATTGCCGAAGCGTGTGATCACCGTCGCCTCACCTGACCGAACTTGGACGAGGCTCGCGGCGGCGATGGCGAACGCCACCAGCAACGCCGCCCACCCCATGCGCCGCCATGGGAATGGCCCCGCTTCTTCGGGATCACCGTGATGGTGATGATGGTGGCCGTGGTGATGCCCGCCATGGCCTTGATCGTGGCCGGCGTGGTCATCGTGATCGTGGGTGTGCGACGGGCTCAATGGGCAGCTCCTGGTTGAACGCTGGAACGCGGCGACGCAGGATCAGCCGGCAGCGTGAAAGTACGTAGGTCGATGGTCGGCGCATTGCTGCTGCCGCCCAGACGATGATCGAGCACCAGCAACCTGGCATTGGCCAGGCCCTGAGTCAGCTGGCTGAAATACTGCTCCAGCACAAAAGCCTGGCCCGCACTGGCATACGCCTTCTGCTCGGCAGTGAATTTCAAATCCGCCGCCTGAGCGGTGGAATTGATTTCGCGCGCACTGGCGGTCGCTTGATCGCGAGCGATACTGGCTTGCAGTTGCGCCTGATTGGTCGCCTCTGCTGCCGCACCGCGCTCGCGGGAGATCAATGCCTGAGCGCCAATCTGCGCCGCCTGAACACCGTGATAGGCGTTGGCGGCGCCCGCTGGCGGATGAATCGCTTCGACTACGGTGGCCAGAATTTCCACACCGCTGTCGAGTTTTTGCAGGTCCGCCTGTACCGCCCGACCAATCTCCTCGGCCAGCCCTACCCGGTCCTCACCGAGCAAACCGTCGAGGGTTCGTGAGGCGAAGTCATGAACCAGAATGCGGCTGGCGGTACTGCGGATCAGTGTCGGCACATCGGTGCTTTTGTAGGTCGCGGCCAACGCGGCTTGGTCAGTCAGGCCGATGCGATAGACGAAGCGCACGTCCATATTGACGATCTGAAAGCTCTGCTTGTCGCCACGGCTGCTGGCAATGACCTGGGATTTATCGTTCACATGGCTGGCGTCCCACAACCGATTGGCTGTTGCTGGCGGCGGACCTTCAGCAGGATCGGTCACCAGCGGTGCCGAGGCATCGCCAACGCTGGTCGCCAGTTCGTGAACCACGCCATTTTCAACGCTCAGCACTCGACCCAACGGCCACGGTAAACCGGCGTGCAAACCGGGGCCGAACACGTCTACCGGTTTGCCGAAGCGCTCGTAAATACCTCGTCCTTGGAGGGGAATTTCGTGAATACCGGTCAGCAACCAGCCCACGATTGCCACCACTGCCAACACCGGAAGAAACGCCCGGCGCATGTAGGTGAAAGCCCAAATCTGCCGCAGGTCGATGCCAAAGCGGTTGTGCAGTTCGTGTTGCAACGCCAGCAAGGGTTGCGGCGGCCAACGCAGCAGGTCGGCGACAAAACTTCGCGCCAATAAACCCGGCTCAAGGGATTCACGACGAGGACTGAACAACGACAGCACCGCGCGCAGCAGCAACTCGACCGCGACCAGTCCCGGCAGCAAGCCGATCAAAACGGCCAGACGCACTGGCCAAACCGATGCTTCGCTGGCGAACAACAAACACAAGGCGCCGAGCACCAGGCAAATGATCGCGACCCGGCTCATCTGCGCCAACGGCGCTGCCTCGGGCCACTCAGCCACATTTTCCTGAGCCAGTTGGCGCTCCAACACCAGCAAACCAAACGCCAGCAACAAAGACAGCGCGGCGCCAATGCTCGCCGATACATCCAGCGGGCCGGGAGGCAATGCCAGGTTCCAGAACTGGCTGAGGCTGTACAACGTCAACAACGCCCAGCCGCCGAGCCAGAGTGTCGGCGCACCGACCTGACTCAGCAGGCGCGCCGAACGCTGACCGAGGCCGTCCAGCAGCCGCTCATACCAGCCTTCAGGGGCAACGGCGTCGTCAACCTCCACCACGACCGGCAATGTTGGGTTCATGGCCCACGCCCGCCACTGCGTCACCCACCAGGCCGATTGCAGACCGGCGATCAGCACCAGCAAGCCAGCGCTCTGACTGACCAGCAATGCGGCCCACAGCGACAACGGTGCAAACAGCCCGACAAAAAACGCCAACGCTAAACCAACTGCCGCCAAGGCACTCAGGCCAATGGCGAACTGGCGCAATCGCCGTCCTTGAAAAACCGCCTGCTGAAAGCGCGGCAGCCCTGCTACCGGCGTCCCATCGACTTCGAGATCGACTTGCATACCACCCCATTGCTTATCATTGATCACATCGCAATTCGTTACGATATAACGAAAGTGGTGAAATTTATGTGCTAAATCGCTTTATCTAAAAACGCACGACCTGTCGCTTGCCTGAAGCCTTGACCGAAATAGCCGGAAACGCACATATTACGCTCGTAATTTTATTCAAAGACTATTTTATCCAGCCCGATTCCCCTTCCAGGAGTGCATCCATGAACACCTACGACGTCGTGATTCTGGGCGGTGGTCCCGGTGGTTATAACGCAGCGATTCGTGCCGGTCAGTTGGGATTGAAGGCGGCGTGCGTCGAAGGCCGCGCGACCCTCGGCGGCACCTGCCTGAACGTCGGCTGCATGCCCTCCAAGGCGCTTTTGCATGCCTCGGAGCTCTATGACGCGGCCATGGGCAGTGAATTCGCCAACCTGGGGATTGAGGTCAAACCGACCCTCAACCTCGCCCAGATGATGAAGCAGAAGGATGAAAGCGTCGCCGGGCTGACCAAGGGCATCGAATTTCTGTTTCGCAAAAACAAGGTTGACTGGATCAAAGGCTGGGGCCATATCGACGGGCCAGGCAAAGTGACCGTGACTGACAACCAGGGCGCCAAGACCGAGCTGAGCGCCAAGGACATCATCATCGCCACCGGTTCCGAGCCCACTCCCCTGCCCGGCGTCGAGATCGATAACAAGCGTATCCTCGATTCCACCGGTGCGCTGTCTCTGGCTGAAGTGCCGAAGCACCTGGTGGTGATCGGTGCCGGCGTGATTGGCCTGGAACTGGGTTCGGTGTGGCGGCGCCTGGGTGCCCAAGTGACCGTAGTCGAATTTCTCGATCGTATCTGCCCTGGCGTGGATGCAGAGGCGGGCAAAACCCTGCAGCGCTCGCTGAGCAAACAGGGCATCAGTTTCAAGCTGAGCTCGAAAGTCACCCGCGCCACCCCATCGGCAAGCGGCGTTCAACTCAATGTCGAACCCGCTGCCGGCGGTGCAGCCGAAACGATTGAGGCCGATTACGTGCTGGTAGCCATCGGCCGGCGGCCTTACACCGAAGGCCTCGGGCTGGAAAACGTCGGTCTCACCACTGACAAGCGCGGCATGTTGGCCAACAAGGGCCATCGCACCGAAGCGGCGGGCGTGTGGGTGATCGGCGATGTCACTTCCGGGCCGATGCTTGCCCACAAGGCCGAGGATGAAGCCATGGCCTGCGTCGAGCAGATCGTCGGCAAGGCTGGCGAGGTCAACTACGACCTGATTCCCAACGTCATCTACACCAGGCCTGAGCTGGCGAGCGTCGGCAAGACGGAAGAGCAGCTCAAGGCTGAAGGTCGCGCGTACAAGGTCGGCAAGTTCCCCTTCACCGCCAACAGCCGGGCAAAGATCAACCACGAGACCGAAGGCTTCGCCAAAGTGCTGGCCGATGAGCGCACGGATGAGATTCTCGGCGTGCATCTGGTGGGACCGAGTGTCAGTGAAATGATCGGCGAGTATTGCGTGGCGATGGAGTTCAGCGCGTCAGCTGAAGACATTGCGCTGACCTGCCATCCGCATCCGACACGGTCCGAGGCGTTGCGTCAGGCAGCGATGAATGTGGAGGGGATGGCGACGCAGATGTAAGAAGCCTGCAGATGATCGTTCCCACGCTCTGCGTGGGAATGCCTCTACGGACGCTCTGCGTTCGGCTCTTGATGTGACGCGGAGCGTCACGGGCTGCATTCCCACGCAGAGCGTGGGAACGATCGGATATAGCGGCAACGCAATTTTAAGTTGGCAAATGCCCCAACGGCAACGCCCCTGGCGTCTTCACCGTATGAATCGCAAAGTTGCTGCGGATGTCACTCACCCCCGGCAACTTCAGCAGTCGCTCGGTGAGAAACCGGTCATACCCGCGCAAATCCGGCACCACCACTTGCAGCAGAAAATCCGATTCTCCTGACACCAGAAACGCCGAAATCACCTCAGGCAGCGCCGTCACCGCCAGGCGAAAGGCTTCTGCCTGCTCATCGTTGTGGCGTTCGACCTTGACCCCGACAAACACCGTCAGCCCAAGCCCCACCTCGTCACGATCCAGATTGGCCTGATAGCCGCGAATCACCCCGGCTTCTTCCAGCATTCGCACCCGACGCAAACACGGCGAGGCAGACAAACCGATCTCCTCCGCCAGTTGCACATTGCTCAAGCGGCCGTCCCGTTGCAGCGCGGCGAGAATTTTGCGGTCGTAGGCGTCTAGTTTCACTGTTTGGCAGATCCTGATGGCTTGCACACCTCAAAGTGGCAGGTTATGCCAAATATCGAGGCTTTAGAAGCGCACAACGCAAGCACCTGCCCCACCCTTGAGCCCTAGACTGGCGCTACCAAATCGACAACGAATGGGGTGCAACATGGCGGGGCTCTGGCTGTTTTTCATGGCGCTGGTGGTGGTGTATTTGTTGCCGGGGCCCGACATGATTCTGCTGCTACAGACCGGCGCCCGGCAGGGTAAAGGCGCGGCGTTGGCGACGGCGGTGGGCCTGGGCATTGCCCGTGGTTGTCATGTGGCGTTGGCTGCCTTGGGGTTGGCGGCGTTGTTCAAAGCCGCGCCGTGGACCTTCGATGTGGTGCGTCTGGCGGGGGCTGCGTATTTACTGTGGATCGGCATCCAATGTCTGCGAACCACGATGCTGCCGAGCCTGAACAGTGCAGACACAACCACCGAGAAATCACGTTGGCGTGACGCGATCCAAAGAGGTTTGCTGACCAACCTGCTCAACCCTAAAGCGCTGCTGTTCTGCTCGGTATTGCTGCCGCAGTTCATCAACCCCAGTGCCGGGCCGGTACTCGCACAATTTGCGGTGTTGGGCGTGATCCTGGTCAGCGTCGGTTTGCTGTTCGACAGCGCCTACGCCTTGGCCGGAGCCGCACTGGGGCGCTGGCTGCAACGCAGCCCGTCGGCTCAGCGCCTGCAACAGTGGTTGTTCGGCAGCCTGTTGATTGGTTTCGCCGTGCGGCTGACCTTTGTTCAACAGGCTTGATCCTTACTGCGCTTTACGACGGCGGCGCCGACTGATCACCACCAGCGCCGCTGCCGTTACCGCTATCACACCGCCAATCTGCAATGGCTTTTTGTAGGGGCGCAACGCCGAGCGCGCGGCGTCGGTAACCTGGGTCACGTACCGTTTATCGGCCCTTTGAAAGTCCGGCTCTTGGCATTGATGCCCGAAATCACCTGCCCAAACCACATAAGGGCCCTCCTCAACATAGCGACGGTAGAAGGCGCTTTGCTCTTGCAGGCTGGTGCCCCACGACGAAGCCTTGCACAGCACCGAAGCAAACGCCTGGCTGCCATGGGGCAAGTGATCAGCGGCTTTGCTCGCCAGGGCCGTGGCTACAAAGCGGTAATGAAAACGCTCATCTGGTTGCGCCAACGAGGCTTGCTGGCGCTGCACTTCACCCGGGGCCATCAGCGGGCCGACCTTGAGTTCGGGAGTTTCCAGACTGTAATTGCCGCCAAAGGTGGCGTAATCCGGTGACATTTCGTAACCCAACAGCTCCATTCCGTCAAAACGGGCCACTGTCGCAGCATAGTAATAAGCAAATGCACGCTTGGTTGGCCACCATTTCGATTCGGCATCGTGGCGCAATTGCCCATACCACGTCGCCTTTTGTTGTAACTCCACGCTGTCGAAGTACTTCGGCGCCTCGTCATACCGCTCTTCACGCAGCAACCGCCGCCCAAGCAAATTGCGCAGTTTCGCCGCCACCGGCAACGGCACGTAGTTATCACGGTCCTGCTGGCTGAGCGGTGGCGGTGCTGGCACCTGGGTGTCGACGTAGTGCTTGAGTTCATCGACGGTCAACACGCGCTCGGCAACGGTCGCGGCATCGAGCCAGTAGATGCTTTGGCTACGATAGAGCTGATCGAACGCTTGCAGGTAATCGCCGCGTTGCAGCGACAGAATTGCGCTTTCACCCTCGACCCGGCATTTGGGTTGGAGGCTTTCAAAGTCGTAGTCCGGCGTGCGCCGCTCACCCCAGGACTCATTCTGCGGGAAGGCTTGGGCCGCCTTGGCATACGCCGCAGCCGCCGCGTTTTTATCGCCCTCGCGCAACGCCAGTTTCGCCCGCAGCCACCACGCCAGACCGCCGTCCCCGGCATGCTCAAGGAACGCTTTGGCGCTGGCGTAATCGCCCTGTTGATAATTCATCGCCGCCAGTCGGTCAGCGTTATCCAGGCTGCCGCGCGTGCTGCTTTGCAGAAGTTTGATCAATTTTTGTTCATTTGGCGGTTGATCACCGAATGACCAGCCCAAGCGGCTGATCAGTGATGCCGTGACCATCTGCTGCACCGGTTTGCCTTTGAGCAGCTCGGTCAGTTGATCGTCAGGCAATGCCAGCAGATCAGCCATCAACAATTTGAGCGAGGTGTAGCCCACCGCCGAACCGTGGAGGTTTTGTGTGGCGTAGAGTTCGACGGCGCTGTTCCAGTCGCCCGCCGTCCGGGCCACGCGGGCCTCCTCGCCGAGGCTGGCGACACCCAGTTCCAGCGGGTCGCTGAAGCCGTCAATGCTCAGTTGACGGGTCTGCTCGAAGGCCTTTCGCGACTGCGCCAGCAGGTCAGGCGTTGCGTCCGTCTCGGCGCTCATGGCAAACAGCGCACGGCCCAGCGAGTAGGCCGCCCACGTGCTGCGCAACGGGCGTTGATCCGCTGGCAATGCCAGCACCTTCTGGAAGTACTCGGCGGCCAACCCATGATCACCCGCGCCAAACGCCACAGCGCCCGCCAGGTAGAGCATGTGCTCAGGCGGCAGGCTCGCGCCTTGAGCCTCGACTTGATGTGCATCGGTCAGCGTGCGCAACTGTTTGACCAGCGCCTGCTGTTCAACCGTCAAGGCGACTTGCTCGGCCTGGTCCCGTTGATCGGCGTAGTTGGGCTCATCGCCGTAGCCGGAGGACGGATTGTTGGTGGCGGCCGTGACATTCTTCAGCCCGGCGATCGCATGTCCGAGGCGATTGATCTCGAACTGGAAGTTGCCTTCCGGCAGCTCTGCCAGCGACTGGGCGCGGTTGTCCAGCAAACGCATCGGGAAGTCCGGCCCACAGGCCAGCGCCGAACCCAGCGGCAGACTGAGGCTCAGGCAAAGCAGATGGCGGGGCCAGTTACGGGTGAACATTCGAACCTCCTTGATCAATGTGTGTGCAGCGTGCCCAACCGATGCCGCGTTGCCCGCCGGCCGGTAGCCGGCCCTCGCGCTGGCGGGTGAAGGTAAGCAGATCCGGGCTTTGTTGCAATGCATAACCGGCCAGCGCATCAGCGCCATCACAGCCCTGAACCGCCAGCGTCACACGTTCGGGCCAGGCACTGTCGAGG
Organism: Pseudomonas sp. DR48; assembly: GCF_019823085.1. Taxonomy (NCBI): domain Bacteria; kingdom Pseudomonadati; phylum Pseudomonadota; class Gammaproteobacteria; order Pseudomonadales; family Pseudomonadaceae; genus Pseudomonas; species Pseudomonas sp. DR48. Next base: position 1,908,399 of record NZ_CP081946.1, read on the forward strand.
TTGCCTGGATTGCTGACGCTGATGTCATAGAGACCATCCTGTGCGCTGAGTTTCAAACTCAAGTGACTGTCGAGCACATCACCGCGCGCAACGGCACCCAGCGTGTTCAGGCTCCAGGCACGACGATCCCCCGCCAGCGGCAGGCGAAACCAGATCAAACCGGCCAGACGCGCGGGTGGATCGGCGCGCAACTCGGCGGCAAGCTTGCTCAGCTGCACAGGGTCCGCGAGCAATTCCCGGCGTTTACCGACTCGTTCGACCGGCACTTCACTTTCCACCACCGGCGCACCGCTGGCCCCGGGCAACAACGCCACGCCATAGGCCGGTAGCGCCAGATAAAAAGGTTTCGAAGTAATGCGGCTCCAGGCTTTGGCCCATTTCCCGGCCTGAACCGCGTCAAACAAGCCACGACGCGGATCGCTGACCGCATGCACCTGCAACACGCTGCTGTCGACGGTCGCCAGAAGTGCCGGCAACTCAGGGCTGTCGATCCAGGCCGGCAGCGCGGTAATACTCAACGGTACAGAGGCGGGTATAACCGCGCGTAAATGCGTCAGAAATTCCCGATAAGCCGGCAGCCGAGCGCTACCCGCGTCATGGTCGATTTCCACGCCAGAGAGAATCAGCCCCTGCCCTTGCCAATCGCCGAGCACTTGCTGGATTTGCGCCGTAACCTCGTCCTGATCCAGCGCCTTGAGTTGGCCATCGAGGCGAATCACCGCAATCAGCGGTCGGCCATCGCGTTTGAGCAGCGCCGGATTGATCCGCGCCCTGCTCCAACCGGCCCCAGGAAACGCCTGCAACGCCAGCACGCGCAACGTCGAAAAATCCGCGCGACTGTCCTTTAGCGCGGCGTCATGGGCCGGCGTCCATTGCCGTTGCCAGACGTAGAGTTGCTGATCGAGCGGCGGTGCGGTTTTTTGCTCGCAACCGTTGAGCCACATCAACGCGGCAAACACCACCGCCAAACGAATTAAACACATGAAATGCCGGGTCCCTGCCAACGCAAAGTCGCAGGGTACACAAAACCCGTGGGGGCTAGGGCTTGCGGGCGATGATCACCTGACTTTTCGCCACGACCGCGTCCAGCGCCTGCTTGATCTGCGCGCCACGGGGCGATGCCAGAACAGCCTGCCAGGTGTCGGCCCAGTGGTTGAGCAACGGGTGATCGGCATTGCTGAAATCGACCTTGGCTTCCCAGAACAACAGCATCCACATCGACCAGTAAAAGCCGTACTGGCTATGGCTGAGCACTTCCAGGCCGGCGTCGCTGACCATCGCCTTGAACTGCTCTTCGCTGATGATGCGAATGTGGTTGGGCTTCTGGAAATACTCCGGGGCGGCGATGTCTTTTTGCAGGTCTTCGGAGCTTGGGTGCGGGACGCTAAGCAAGTACAACGCGCCCGGTTTGCCAACGCGGACCAGTTCGGCGAGGAACTGCGCCGGATCGTCGACATGCTCGATGACTTCGGTGGACACCACGCGGGTAGCGGTCGCATCGGCAATCGGCAGCGGGTTGCAGTCGGTGACATGGCATTCGATGTCACGCGCCGGCGTGTCGCTCAAACGCTGGCGGGTGGCTTCAACCTTGGCCGCATCGATGTCGGCGATGATGATTTTGGCCCCGCGCATGCCACAGAAATGCACGTTACCGCCGTCACCGCAGCCAACGTCCAGCAGCGTGTCCTCAGCCCTCACCGGGAACCCGGTGAACAGCTCACCGGTTTCCTGATTGAACCAGCCGCTGAGCATCGCATCGTGCAGGCCGAGCATGTAAGGGTCGACCTTCTCGACCTTGTCCGCCGCAGGTGCGGGAGCGGGCGTACCCGCCGTGAGTTTCTTCAAAAGGCTCAGCATGAGGTAGCTCCAGAGGTTTGGGCGGCTGTTCGGGACGTGCCCAGGCGTTTGACCAGCGACGCGCCGCGGTTGCGCATGGGCATTTCGATAAAGCGGTAGTTGAGTTCACTGAGCAAGGCGATCAGCCCGCCAGCCACCAGCAACGTCAGGATCGGGTGACCGCCCGGGCTGGGCAGACCAACAGCCTGCAAGCGAAAGGTGAATTCTCGCACCAGCAAATACGCAGGAATGTGGATCAGATAAATCCCGTAGGAGCGACTGCCCACCCAGGTCATCACGTTCTTGAACACACCGCGCGGCATCAAATAATCACGGTTGTAGGAAGCGATCCAGACCAGCGCCGCGCACAGCAAGGCAATCGCGCCGATGCGGTAATTAGTAAAGGTGAAACGGTCCGTCGCCATGAAACTGAGCGCCAACGACAACGCGATAAGCGCCGAAAGACCGGCCAAGGGACGGCGTAAAAAAGTAGGCTCCCAGCGCAGATATGAAGGTTGCGCACTCCACATCGCCAACAGGATGCCAAGTGCCAGCGCATCGGTGCGAACCACCATCAGGATCGGCGTGCGTAAGGTGAATATCTGCACCGCGACCAGCGCCAGCAAGGCCCAGACCAGATGCTTGCGGCACAGCAGAATCAGCAGCGGAAACAGCAGGTAGAACTGCTCCTCCAGCGACAGGCTCCAGTAGACGAAACTGGTGCCGTACTCATAGTGAAAGAAACTGTCGGCGAAGCGGAAGTTGGCGTACTGCGCGACCCCGGCCAGGGTCGCTTGCAGGTTGGCGTGCAACGTACCGAACGCCCCGGAGCGATTGAGAAACAGACAGGCCAGCAACATCAGCGCCAGCCACAACCAGGCCGACGGCAACAATCGAAACGCCCGTCGCAACCAGAAATTGCGTGTTTGCTGCCAGTATTCCTGGCGCGTGCTGCACCCTTGCAACGCTGGGATCAGGCTGCGTGCGATGACGAACCCGGAGATGGCGAAAAACAGATCAACGCCCCACCACGGCTGGCCCAGCGCGGTGATCGCTTGCAACAGAGGCACCGGGGCCGCGAACAGGCTGTCTTGCAAGTGATGGAACAGCACGCCGAGCACCGCAATGCCGCGCAACAACTCGATGTCCATGATCCGTCTGTCGTTGCTCATGACGTCCTCCCGGCATCCAAAGGCTTGCGCGCAATGATCACCTGGCTCTTGGGCATGAACTGATCGAGCATCTGCTTGATCGCCAAACCGTTCGGTTGCGCCAGCAGGTCTTGCCAGGTTTTCGCCCAGCTCTCCATCAGTGGCGGATACGGCGCCTGGATCCGGTCGCGCACCGCGCCACCCAGATCCCTTCCGGCGGCCCGTTCACTGGCCCAGAAGAAAATCATGCCCATCACCCAGAAAAACCCGGTGGCCTGTCGATGCTCAATCACCAGGCCGGCGTCCTCGACCAGTGCGGCAAAGCGTTCCGGAGTAAAGATCTGTACGTGATTGGGCGATTGAAAGTAGCTCGCGGGGGCGATGCCCTTCTGCAGATGCTCGCCCACCGGCGCTGGAACGCTGAGCAGATACAACGCCCCCGGTCGGCCCATGCGCACCAGTTCGGCCATGAACGGCTCGGGTTGATCGATGTGCTCCAGCACCTCCATGCACACCACTTTGCTCGCGCAACCGTCGGCCAATGGCAGCGGCAAACTGTTGCTGACCAGACCGAGATTGCCCTTGTCCGACTGCGCATCCACTTGCCGGGCCAGGTCGCGGACCTTGTCGTGCTCGCTGTCGGTGAAAATCACCGACGCGCCCTGACGCACCGCAAACAAAGTCGCAACCCCTTCGCCGCAACCGACATCCAGCAGGGTGTCGTCGGCGGTGATGGCAAAACCTTTGAGCAATTCACCGCTGTCGCCCAAAAACCAACCGTCGAGCACCGCGTCGTGCAAACCCACGTCCCGTGGCGACACACGGCTCTGCTCCACTGGCACCGGCACCGATTCCAGCTCGGGTTTCGCCGCTGGAAACAGACGTCTCGCCAGGGCGCGGATCATGCTTCAGGGGTTTCCACGGCGCGGGTTTCGAACAGTTTGGACAAAAAGCCTTTCAGACGTTGCTCGGCGGTCGCCTGGCTGCAGAATTTTTCGAGGCTGGACACCGCATGCCCGGACATCCGTGCGTAGCGCCCGGCATCGTTTTTGGCAACGTCATAGCTCGCCCGATAAGCGCGGCACAACGACGCCCAGTCGGTGACGTAGCGCAGGGTACGGAACGCCCGGCGCGGATCGTGAGGCCAGGCCGTCAGCTCCTCGGTCGAGTCGATCAGGAACGCATTGTCGGCGTCCAGGTAGTCGATCATTGCCGTAGTACGGGGCGCCACCGCCGGTTTGCCACACGACATGAATTCCATCAGCGGCAGGCATTGGCCTTCGCCGTAGGACGTGTTGACCACGTAGCTGGTCGCCTGCACCAGTTGCTCGTAGTCCGCATCCGCGAGGTAGCCGTGAATCAGCACGATGCGGCAGCGATATGACTGGTTTTTGTACAAGTGATGAAGGATGTCGGACAGCGCTTCTTCGGCATCATGGTGGGTCAGTTTGAGCACCAGCGTTGCATCCTCGACCTCACGGAAGGTCACGCAGAACGCGCTAAGCATGTCTTCCCAGTTCTTGCGCCCGTCACCCGGGTTGAACACAGAGGTGTAGATCACGCCGTCGAGCAGCACCTCATGCTCGAGCGGTGGCGCCGTAAAATCGATACCTTCGCCCTCGCGCAGCTGCGCCGGCCCAAAGGCCCGCAAATCGAGGGTGCGGCTGTCCGCCACCAGGCCTTTGATCGTCAATCGAACCTGATGCGCCGTTGGCTGGCGCTGCAACTGGGCGCCACGCGCCGAGAAACGATCCCACACCGGTGCCGGCACCGCGACGATCGGATACTCGGCACCCATCGCCTCGTGCACGGCATTCACGGTGTAGCTCGAATGAGTAATCGCCGCGCCGCACGCCCGCAAAACGGTGCGCCAGTCATTGCGCGGCTCGCCGACGAAGGGCTCGTTGGGAATGGTGCTGAATTCCCACGCGAACACCGGCAAGGTCGGACAGGCGAGGTGCACGGGTGTGCGATGCGGCGGCGAAAAAGACAGGAACACGCAGTCTTCACCACGCGACAGCGCGTCGAGGTACAAGGCATCGACTTCGGTCTGCGGGTCACTGACTTCCACGACTCGCCCCAGCCGTTCCAGCACGGGCCGATATTCCTTGAGCACGAAGTAATAGCTGTACTCCGAACGACCCAGGTTTTGAGTAATGGTGTACTGGTTGGTTTCCGAATGAATGATGATCAGCATGAGGCGTTATCCGTCACGGTCGCTTTCGGCAGAGCCTGCGGCGTCAGCCCGAAAAAATTCGCCAGGCGTTCCTGCACCGGGGCGAAGGCGCAGTAATCGTGCATGCGCTCGACCGCATCGCGAGACATCCGCTGGTATTCAAGCGGTTGCTCCTTGGCTATTCGGTAGCTGGCTTCATAAGCCGTTTTCAACGAGCCCCAATCCGGTCGATAACGCAGCGTGCGATAAATGATCCGGGTGTCTTGCGGCCAGATAGTCAGCTCCTCGCTGGACTTGACCACAAACGCCACGCGCTCATCGATGTAATCCTCCATGGCGGTGTGGTCCGGGGCGATCACCGGTTTGCCGCTGGCCATGAATTCCATCAGCGGCAGGCACAGGCCTTCACAGCGCGATGCGTTGACGTAATAACTGGTGGCTTCATAGAGCCGGGCGTATTGCGGATCATCCAGGTAACCGTGCATCACCACCACACGGCACGCGAACGGCGAGAGTTGCGCGAGCAAGGTCATCAGCTCGTCGTAGTAGGACGAAAGGTCGCTTTGGGTGATCTTCAGCACCAGCGTGGCGTCGTCCGTTTCGCGGAAGGCCCAGCAGAAAGCGGTGATCAATTGATGCCAGTTTTTACGACCGTCACGAGGGTTGAACACGGTGGCGTAGACCACGCCATCAACCCGGGTTTCGACCTGGGAAGTCGTGTCCGGCCACTGGCGTGGTTGCGGCTCGTGCGCTGCGATTGTCTGCGGGCCAGCGATGGCCGGCAGGTATTGGGCAAGGCGCGCATGAGCGGCGTCCGACAGCAAGTCGCGAATACCCTCCCAATACCAATTGCTCAAGAGCTGCGTGCGATGCACCGGGGTCGGCAGCGTTTTGCCCTTGTCCAGGCGCCACATGTGCAAGTAGTGACGGGCAATGACAAAACGGCGTTTGAGCGTCAGCGGTGGCGGCTTCAAAGCCTCCAGCGCCGCCAGTTCCTCGGCGGTCGGGGGTACGGGAATCAGCGCATCGGCAGACAGCGCGAGCGCGCGTGTGTCGAAAATGCAGCCCTTGATGTCCAGGGTCGAGCCGGCATTCACCGGATGACTGGTGTGACGGCTACGAATGCCCGCGAAGTTTTCCCACAACGGGGTCGGCAAAACCAACACAGGGAAATCGTCGCCCATGGCCCGACGAATCGCCCGGGCCGTGTGGCTGGAAAGCGTGATGACGCGCCCCTGGCGCGCCAGCATTTGCGTCCAGTCCTGGCGCGGGTCGTTGTCCCATTGCTCATCGGGAATCGAGTCAAACTCCCAGGCCACCACGCAGATCGTCGGGCACTCAAGGTCGTTCGGGGTTTTCTGCGGTGGGGTGAATGACAGGAACAGGCTGTCTTCGCCGGCGGCCAGCAATTGTCGATAGAGGGGATCGACCTCGGCGGTGGAGGACACCACATGCACCCGCCCAAGGCTTTCCAGCACAGGGCGATAGGCCTTAAGCACGAAGTAGTAACTGTATTCGGGACGACCGAGGCTCTGGCTGATCGAGCTGTCGTTGACGTCCGAGTAAAGAATGAAATTCATGGCACCCCACGATGAAACCGCCATCCCGGCAGCCTCACTCTATGACGGCAAAACCACGGATCGACCCGGCGTTTACCGGTCGTCGTCCATCGTCTTCTTGCCCGTCTACGTTCTTGTTTTAATGGCCCGTTTCGCGGGGTTTGAAAACAACCCGACCGAACCCTGGGTAATCGTGACGAGGGGCATTCTAAACACATCCATCGAGGATTCGTGAACCGCCCGACGAGAATAAATCGGGCTACGCTAACGAGAACTGACCGGTCACGGTGGGACCTGTTGAAATTGCCGAGCAATTGGCACAGATTGGCTACCAAACAACTACAACAACATATTTCGCCTGTCTTTCGACCAAGCAATCCACCCGGTCTGTCAGACATCTCCACATAGCCTGTGGGGAATGGACGAAGTTTTATGACCAAGGGGCGACTGTTTGAAAAAGCGTCTGTTCGTTACGGGTCTGAGTGGATTCGTAGGACAACACCTCCAATCTCGCCTGAAGGCTGATGCCTCGGAATGGGAACTTCTGACTGTTGCATCGCGGTACGACCTGAGCCAGCCAAACAGCCTCGAAGGGCTGTGGCCCGAGATGCCCGACGCGGTCATTCACCTGGCCGGCCAGACCTTTGTCCCCGAAGCCTTTCGTGATCCGGCACGCACGCTGAACATCAACCTGCTCGGCACCTTGAACCTGCTTCAAGCGCTCAAGGCACGCGGTTTCAATGGCACCTTTCTCTATGTCAGCTCCGGCGACGTCTACGGTCAGGTTGCCGAATCAGAGCTGCCGATCACCGAACGCCAGCCACCCTGCCCGCGCAATCCTTATGCCGTGAGTAAACTTTCGGCCGAATTCCTGAGCCTGCAATGGGGCTTGAGCGAAGGCTGGCCGGTAATGGTCGCGCGCCCGTTCAATCACATCGGCACGGGCCAGAAAGACAGCTTCGTCATCGCTAGCGCCGCGCGGCAGATCAGCCGCATCAAGCTAGGCCTGCAAGCGCCACAACTGGAAGTCGGTGACATCGATGTCACCCGCGATTTCCTGGACGTGGGCGACGTTATTTCGGCTTACCTGGTGTTGCTGGAAAAGGGCGTGGCGGGACAGGTCTACAACATCTGCTCGGGGCGCGAGCAGAGCATTCGCAGTTTGATCGAACAACTAGGCGACCTCGCCCAGGTCGACATGCAACTGATTCAGGATCCTGCGCGTCTTCGCCGCGCGGATCAGCGTCGCGTTTGTGGCAGCTCTGCCAAGCTGACCCAGACCACAGGATGGACGCCTGAAATCACAACACAACAATCCCTGCGGGCGATCCTGTCCGACTGGGAGAAGCGAGTACGACAAGAATGACTAAAAGTGCACTGATCACAGGGATCACCGGCCAAGACGGCGCCTATCTGGCCAAACTACTGCTCGACAAGGGCTACAAAGTCCACGGTCTAGTCGCTCGTCGCAGCAGCGATGCGCGCTGGCGCTTGCGAGAAATGGGCGTCGAGGGCGACATCGTTTATCTGGACGGTGACATGGCCGACGCCTGCTCCGTGCAACGCGCGGTGATCAAATCCGCCCCGGACGAAATCTACAACCTGGCCGCACAAAGCTTTGTCGCCGCCTCCTGGGATCAACCGGTCACCACCGGTATTGTCGACGGGCTGGGCGTGACCCACTTGCTCGAAGCCATCCGCCAGTTCAGCCCGCACACGCGTTTTTACCAAGCCTCGACCAGCGAAATGTTCGGCTTGATCCAGGCCGAGCAACAAGACGAAAACACCCCGTTCTACCCGCGCAGCCCTTACGGCGTGGCCAAGTTGTACGGCCACTGGATCACCGTCAACTACCGCGAAAGCTTCAACCTCCACGCCAGCAGCGGGATCTTGTTCAACCATGAATCACCGCTGCGCGGCATCGAGTTCGTCACCCGCAAAGTGACCGACGCCGCTGCCCGCATCAAGCAAGGCAAACAACAGGAATTAAGCCTGGGCAACATCGACGCCAAACGTGACTGGGGTTTTGCCGGCGACTACGTCGAAGCCATGTGGTTGATGCTGCAACAGGACAAGCCTGACGACTTCGTGGTCGCCACGGGCGTAACCACCACCGTGCGCGAAATGTGCCGCATTGCCTTCGACCACGTTGGCCTCAACTACCGCGACTTCGTGAAAATCGACCCGGCGTTCTTCCGCCCGGCCGAGGTCGAAGTGCTGCTCGGCAACCCGGCCAAAGCCCAGCGCGTACTGGGCTGGAAGCCAAAAACAGATCTGGATACCTTGATCCGCATGATGATGGACGCGGACATGAAACGCGTCGCCAAGGAGTAGGCCATGCTGATTCCAGTGATCCTTTCCGGCGGCGCCGGGACTCGTTTGTGGCCGGTGTCCCGCGAAGGGCACCCCAAGCCGTTCATGACATTGCCCGACGGCCAGTCGCTGCTGGGCAAGACGTATCGGCGTGCGGCCGGGCTGCTTGATGGCTGGGGCGATATCGTCACGGTGACGAATCGTGAGTACTACTTTCAGAGCAAGGATCACTATCAGGAGGCGCAGCTCAATCGTCATCGCGGACACTTCCTGCTTGAGCCGACTGGCCGTAACACGGCCCCGGCCATCGCAGCCGCCGCCCTGTCGCTACAAGCATTGCACGGCGACGAAGCGATCATGGTGGTCATGCCTGCCGACCATTTGATCCGCAATGAAGATGCGTTGAAATCAGCCGTTGACCACGCCGTGGCGCTGGCCAAGGATGGTTTCCTGGTGACGTTTGGCGTGGTGCCGACTGCCCCGGAGACCGGTTTCGGCTACATCGAAACCGGCGCGGCACTGGACGAAAAAGGCGCGGCCAAGGTGCAACGCTTCGTCGAAAAACCTGACCTGCAAACCGCTACGCATTATCTGGAAAGCGGCAAATTCCTGTGGAACTCGGGCATGTTCTGCTTCTCGGTCGCCACGGTGCTGGCCGAGTTGCAACTGCACGCCCCCGAACTGCTTGAGCAGACGCGAACCTGCATGGCAGCCAGTGCCCCGGTGGAAACGGTTGGGTGTCTGCAGCAGGAATTATCCCCGGAGCTGTTCGCCGAGATCACCGACATTTCCATCGACTACGCCTTGATGGAACGCTCCGAGAAGGTGGTCGTGGTGCCCGCCGGATTCGACTGGAGCGATATTGGCTCCTGGGGCGCGGTGGCCGCGCTGGTGCCGGCGGATGCGCAAAACAACCGCGCCAGCGGCGATGCGGTGTTCATCGACAGCCACAACAACTTTGTCCAGTGCGAAGACCGGCTGGTGGCAACGGTGGGTGTGGATAACTTGATCATCATCGACACCGCCGACGCGGTGCTGGTCGCCCACGCCGATCGCGCGCAGGATGTGCGCCGGGTCGCCAAGCAGCTCAAGGACAAGAAACACGAGGCCTATCGCCTGCACCGCACGGTCAGTCGGCCTTGGGGCACCTACACCGTGCTCGAGGAAGGCCCGCGCTTCAAGATCAAGCGCATCGTGGTCAAGCCCGGCGGCAAGCTGTCGCTGCAAATGCACCACCACCGCAATGAACACTGGGTGGTCGTCGAAGGCATGGCCAAGGTGACCAACAACGGCACCGGCACCCATCTGGTGGCCAAGAACGAATCCACTTTCATTGCCGCCGGTCACAAGCATCGCCTGGAAAACCCGGGCGTGATCGATCTGGTGATCATTGAAGTGCAAAGCGGCGAATACCTGGGAGAGGACGATATCGTTCGCTTCGAAGACCAATACGGCAGGACGGTTTGACCTTGGTGTTCCATGTGATCAACAACCGCCATGAAGACTTCGTCGGTTGCTCGTGGCCGGGGGCGAAAACCTCCATCACCCACTCTGCCGAATCAATTGTTTCGGAGGGCAGGCCATGACGCGTCTTCTGGTGGAATGCACCCACGTGTTCCAGCACCCCAAAGTCAATTCGGGCATTCAGCGAGTGGTGCGCAACGTCATCAATCAGCTGCCGAAGAGTGTCGACGGTGTGGAGTGCATCCCAGTGGTGATGCTCAACGGCAAACTCTATCGAGTGCTGAAACTGGGCGCATTGAACATTCCGTTTTACGATGGGCTGATGACCTTTGGCGGGCGCCTCGGACGGCTCGCTCATCGTTTCTGGCAAATGCACCAACACTTGCACAACCGCAGCAACTCGCGAGTGATCAAGCGCTTGCTACACGTGGCCTACCGCGTCACGGCGATCTCCTGTTTCAGCATTCCATTGCGTCTGATCGAGGGCATCAACCAATATCAACTGCCCAAACGTTGCTCGCCCTTGCAGCATCAGGCGGGCGATCAGTTGGTGTTGCTCGACTCCTCCTGGCACAGCGATTTTTTCCCGTTCGCCGAACAGCTCAAACGCGAAGGCGTGGGCATCGTTTCGGTGATCTACGACCTCATTCCGCTGACACATCCGCAGTTCTATGACACGCGGCTGGTGCAGGTTTTCACCGAGTGGTTCAACTGGATTACCCAAATCGCCGACGGCTATGTGGCGATCTCCGCCACGGTGCGCGATCAGGTGCGTGAAGAAGTGCAGCGACGCCTGGGCCCAGCCAAAACCGACAGACTGTGGTTCGACTATTTTCACCTCGGTTCCGAACTGGACCTGAGCGAAGTCAGCGCCGTGGTCGAGCCGCGCCTGGCACGGCTGTTCGAAACACAAGAACCGGTGTTTCTGATGGTCAGCACCATCGAGCCACGCAAAAACCACGATTACCTGCTCGACGCTTTTGAGCGCGCCTGGGCATCCGGTTCCAGCGCACGGCTGTGCATCGCCGGGCGTATCGGCTGGAAATGCGACGTCCTGCTCGCCCGCGTGCGCAATCACGCCGAACTGAACAAACGCCTGTTCATGTTCAACGACCTGAGCGACACAAGTCTCGAACACGCCTATTCCCACGCCAGCGCGCTGGTGTTTCCATCCTGGGTCGAAGGTTTCGGTCTGCCTCTGGTCGAAGCCATGCAACGCGGTTTGCCGGCCATGGGCAGTGACATTCCGATCTTCCGTGAAATCGGCGGCGAGTTCATGGCGTACTTTGATCTGGCCGAGCCACAAAGCCTGGCGGACCTGGTCATGGAGTTCGAACGCTCCGGGCAATTTCCGGCCGCGCGCAACGTCGCGGATTGGCAGTGGATCGGCTGGCGTGAAGCCAGTGCACAACTGGCCGAACGCACCTTGCGCAATCTGCAAGAACCGGCCGTGCCAGAGAGGCAACATGCGAATTGCCCTTAACGCCAGGATCCTCCAGGGCCCGCGCACCGGCATAGGCCATTACGTTGCTGAACTGGCTGGCGCCCTCGCCGCTGAACCCGAAGTCGAGCTGGCACTGTTCCACGGCTGGGGCTGGAGTTCCGTACTCCCTGAGGCAGCCATGCCGGGCTATTCACGGCTGACGCCGTTGCTGCGCAGGATTCCCGGGGCCTACCAAGCCCGCCGCTGGCTGGAACAGAAACGCTTCGATCAGGGGAGCACGCAAACCATCGACCTCTACCACGAACCAAGTTTGTGGCCACTGTCGTTCGACGGCCCGACGGTCATCACCTTGCATGACCTGACCCACCTGCACTACCCCGAGACGCAACCGCCCGCGCGCTTGCGAGAGATCGAACGGCGACTCGCCGACGGGGTGCAGCGGGCGAGCCTGATTCTCACCGACTCGCAGTACATCGCTGACGAAGCTCAACAGCACTTCGGCTTGCCAGCAGAACGGTTTGTCGTTGCGCCATTGGGCGTGGCGTCGCGTTTTCACCCCCGCGAGCCGGAGGCCATCGACGCGGTGCTCAAGGCTCATGGCGTCGAGGCGCGGGAGTATTTCCTCTGCGTCGGCACCCTGGAGCCACGCAAGAACCTGACACTGGCCCTGCTCGCCCATGCAAGGTTGCCCGAGGCAATCCGCCAGCGTTTTCCGCTGCTGATTGTTGGCATGGCCGGTTGGCAGCACGACCAGTTCAGCGAAGAACTGCAGCGGGCGCTCGCCACCGGGAATGTCTGCCTGCTGGGTTACCTGCCCGACGAGCAAGTCGCGCAGCTGTTGGCCGGCGCCCGGGCGCTGATTTTTCCGTCGCTTTACGAAGGCTTTGGCTTACCGGTTCTGGAAGCGATGGCCAGCGGCACGCCGGTAATCCTCACCCGACGTTCGGCCATGCCGGAAGTGGCAGGGGCTGCGGGCAACTATATTGAAGCTGACGATCCCGACGGCTTGCGCGAGGCAATGATCCGTCTGATCGACGATCGAGTGCATTGGCAGGCATGCCGGGAAGCCGGATTGCAACAGGCAAGGCTTTTTACCTGGGAGCGCTGCGCCACTATCACGGCCAGCGCCTATCGCCAGGCATTAGGAGGTTGAATGCGAGTACTCCATTTTTTCAAGACGTACCTGCCTGACTCCGTTGGCGGCATCGAGCAAGTCATCTTCCAGCTCTGCGAAAGCGGTGCCCAGCATGGCGTTGAAAGCCAGGTACTGACACTCAGTGCCGATCCCACACCGCCGGTGGTTCGACTCGGGCAACACGAGGTTCACCGGGCCAAACTCGATATTCAGTTTGCTTCCACGGGGTTTTCCTGGAGCGTCTTCAAGCAGTTTCGCGAAATGGCCGCTGAAGCCGACGTGGTCAATTACCACTTCCCCTGGCCGTTCATGGACCTGGTGCACTTCGCCAGCGGCATCAAGAAACCCAGCGTAGTGACGTACCACTCGGACATCATTCGCCAGAAGCACCTGCTCAAGCTTTATCGGCCTCTGATGAACCGGTTCCTGGCAAGCGCCGACCGGATCGTCGCCGCCTCGCCCAACTACTTGCACACCAGCGATGTATTGCAACAGTTCCAGGCCAAGACCCGGGTTATCCCCTATGGCCTGAACAAGGCAGGTTATCCACAGCCCGACAGCGAGCGCATGGCTCATTGGCGGCAAACGGTTGGGGATAAGTTTTTCCTGTTTGTGGGCGTGATGCGCTACTACAAGGGTTTGCACATCCTGCTCGATGCGCTCAAAGACCTGGATTACCCAGTGGTCATTGTGGGAGCAGGCCCACTGGAATTGGAGCTGCATGCACAGGCAGCGGCCTTGGGTTTGCGCAATATTCACTTCCTCGGGCGCCTGGGTGATGAAGACAAAGTGGCGCTGCTGCAACTGAGCTACGCCATCGTGTTTCCTTCGCATCTACGCTCTGAAGCGTTCGGCATCTCGCTGCTCGAAGGCGCGATGTATGGCAAACCGATGATCTCCAGCGAAATCGGCACCGGCACCAGCTACATCAATATCCACAACGAAACCGGGCTGGTGGTCCCACCGAGTCAACCGCTTGCCTTCCGTGAAGCCATGCGCACGCTGTGGGAAAACCCGGCACGAGCAGCGCAAATGGGCGCGAAGGCTGAGGCGCGTTATCGGCAGTTATTCACCGCCGACGAAATGGGCCGCAAGTGGACCGAGTTGTACGAGGAACTACTGGAAGAAAAATCCCTGTCCTACGCGTAACTGATGTGGGAGCGGGCTTGCTCGCGAAGGCGGTGGTTCAGTCAACATCAATGCTGAATGACACTCCGCTTTCGCGAGCAAGCCCGCTCCCACAATAGATCAGCTGTGCGGCTGAAGTTTCGGTACGGCAACGTTATCCCGCATCCGGTTCACCGCCAGTTCGGCCAGCATGACGATCTGCTGAATCGCCATTGCCGTGTGCCGATGCGGACCTTCCAGATACCCCGCAAAATCACTCGCCATCACACTGGTCTGGGCCAGCGACTCGCAGGTGTGGGCCAACAGGTCTTCGTCTTTGATATCCGGCGCAACCAGAAACAGGGTGCTCGGTTTGCGGTTGGCCGGTGACTTGAGAGCGGCGGGATTCAGGTAGTGATCCAGCGCGAGTTCGGCAGCGTCGTTGAATTTTTTGGAGTCGGCGGATTCGTAGGGAGAAACGTCGGCGGATTCGGGGGGATTGGGGGTTTCTTTAATCATGGTGAAGCTCCATTCGAGGACTGGAGCTCGCCAACACTGCGACCAAGCAGAAGGGAGGCGAACCGTACGCGGGTTGGTCGACCAGGGAATGGAACCCGGCAGAGCCTAAGCCCTCCCACGCACAGCTCGCCATGAAGCAAGCACAAACGTGCGCCATTCTAAACCTGAGCGACCAAACCCGATCACTGAATTTGCAGCGCCCCGCGAAGCCTATCCTCCGACTTCCGACACGACAACCGCCAGATCATGTCGGAATCATCCCCAGGAACGCTCAAGCTTGTAGGACGTTCGCAGTAAATTTCAGGCCAACATCGACCTCAATGTGGGAGCGGGCTTGCTCGCGAAGGCTGTTTAACATTCAACATTGAAGTTGGCTGACACATCGCTATCGCGAGCCAACTCACTCCCCAAGGGGATCTCCTGTGCATTCCCGATAGGTCACAAATCCAGCACCAACGGCTGCGAACCCTGCGCCGGCACCGCACAACAAATCAGCACCTCTCCAGCCTCAGGCACTTCCGCCGGGGGCTGTGGATAATTCACTTCGCCGCTGATCAGGCGCGTTTTGCAGGTGCCGCAAGATCCGCCGCGGCAGCTGAATTCCGGGCGCAATCCGCGGCTTTCCGCCAGCTCCAGCAAACTGCCGCCCTCGGGCTGCCAGCGCGCCTCTTTGGCCGAGCGCTGGAACACGACAGGCACCGAAACAGTGGCAGCCGGTGGTTGCTCGATGACCACGGCATCCGGGTCCGGCGTACGACGCAATGTCGAGGGGCCAAAGGTTTCGGCATGAATCCTCGCGTCGCGGATGTCCAGACTGCGCAGGCTGTCATACATCCCTTGGGTAAAACTGCCCGGACCGCACAGGACAAAATCCACCTGATCGTAGTCGTCCACTTCGAGAACGGTCTTGATCAGGTCGGCGTCGATCCGCCCGGTCAGGTCAAAATCTTCCCCCTCATGGGCATCCGTTTCGGGCTGACTGAGCAATCGCATCACGTGTACCGAGTCACCGAGGCCGTCGAGCAACCGATCCAGCTCCGGACGAAACAGCTGATCGGCCAAGGTTCGCGAACTCTGGAAAAACCACGTCGGGCGAATGCGCCGGGTGCGCAAACCCTGGTAAACCACCTCACGCACCATCGACAGCAACGGCGTGATGCCAACACCGGCGGCCAACAACACCAATGGCCGACGCTCGTGGGGTGCCACGGTGAAATGCCCTTGAGGCGCACGAGCTTCCAGCACATCGCCGACGCGAATATGTTCATGCAGGTGCGAAGACACCAACCCGTCACGCTTCACACTGATGCGAAAAAAGTCATCGGAGGGCGCGCTCGACAGGCTGTACGTGCGGATGTGCACATCGCCTGCAATGTTGAATCGCAACGGCAAATGCTGCCCGGCCTGAAACAGCGGCAACCCCGCGCCGTCGCTGGGCTCCAGGTAAATCGAACGGATGGCGTGGCTTTCCTGCTCGATGCGCACCACTCGCAACGGCCGCCAGCTGTCGCCCAGGGCCTTGGCTTGCAGCCGCGCGTTCGCCTGCGCCCAGGTGCCGGTCAGCAAACTGGTCGGAGACACGCCGTCAAAGCGCCAGCGCAAAGCCAGGGCGGCAGGCCGGCGCACCACACGCTCCACCTCGAACGTCCACAACCGCTCGGCCCCTTGAAAGGCTTCGACCTGCGGGCCTTCGAGAATGACCTGCGCGCGACCGCTGAGCTGCAGCAAGTCGCCCGAATTGAAATCAATAAACAGCAAACCCGCACGAGGGTTGATCAGCAGGTTGCCCAAGGTATTGAAGAACAGGTTGCCGGCAAAATCCGGAATGGTCAGGCGATTGCCCTCAACCTGGACAAAACCGGCTTGGCCACCTCGGTGAGAAACGTCCACCGAGCGTTGGCCATCGACGTCCACGTAGCTGGCGACAAAGAAGGTATCGGCGTCGGCAATCATCGCGGTGGCCGCGTCATCCAGCGCATTGAGGTGCTGCGCGACACGGGTCGACGGGTCCGCCAAAGGCACGGAGCGGAACTGGCGCAGCTGAATGTACTGCGGGCAATTGCCGAACGATTGCTCGACCGTCACTCCAAAGCCGTTCGCCGTCACGGCGCCAACCCGGCCATTGAGACGGTTGCGACGCCGAGTGTGCAGTTCGATGCCCAGCAGGCCAATCGCCGCGCCTTCTTGCAACTGCGCAGGGTCGTCGTTGCCAGGCAGGCTGTCGAACTGCAACAACGCAGGCTCCGGGGAATGAGCAAAACCTGGCGGCCCTTCAAGAATACTGGCCCAAGGGTTGCCATCGGCATCGACCGCGCCGTACAGCATGAACGGCAGTTGCTGATAGAACATGCGGTGCTGATCCGGCATCTCGCTGCGAATCACCTTACGACCTACGACGTCCATTCGCTCTGCAACACCCACGTGAGCCTGCAACTGTTTTTCGCCAGCGTGCCAAGGTGAACGTTCCATAACGGTTTCTCCCCTGCGCCGATCGCGCAATGTGAGCAGCCCGACTGGGTCGGGCCGTGAGCATCAGGCGGTTTTTTGCAGGCCGGCGATGGTGCTCGGCATGCCGACAAATCCTGGCAACGCTTCAACTCGCGCCAGCCACGCCCGGATGTTGGCGTAGTCGTCCAGCGACACATTGCCTTCCGGCGCATGGGCGATATAACTGTAGGCCGAGACATCGGCGATGGTTGGCTCGTTGCCGACGAGGTATTGCGTAGCGGCCAATTCCTGATCGATTACTTTGAGCACGGCGTGGGCGTTGGCGATGACTTCTTCAGCATTGTAGGACGCGCCGAACACCGTGATCAGCCGTGCTCGGGCAACGCTGTAGGCAATCGGCCCTGCGGTGATCGACAACCAGCGCTGAACTCTGGCCGCACCGACCGGATCGGTGGGCAGCCAGCGCCCGTTGCCGTATTTGTGGGCCAGGTAAACCAGGATCGCGTTGGAATCGGCCAGCACCACACCTTGATCATCAATCGCCGGGACTTGACCGAACGGGTTGATCGCCAGGTAATCCGGCTGCTTGTGCGCGCCTTTGGCCAGATCGACCAAGATCAGCTCGGTCGGCAGCTGCAGTAGGGACAACATCAACTGCACACGGTGAGCATGGCCGGAACGTGGGAAGTTGTAGAGTTTGATGGCTTGCATGGTCGGCTCCGCTGGTGGGTGGCGCCGTTTAGGTCGGCGCCAATTGGAGCTATCTTCCACCTACAACCAAAACAACAGAATAACCAGCAAATGCAATCAATTATTTCATCCAGCGCAATAACGCGTTAGCCCTGCAGCGCCGGGTGTTCACGCAGTGTCTTCACAACAAAGTCGACAAAACTACGGACCCGCGCCGGAGCCTTGCGCCCGCCCTGATAGACCACATGAATGGGCAACGGCGGCAGTTCGAAGTTAGCCAATACTATTTCCAGCTCACCCGCAGCAATCTTGCTCGCCACTTGATACGACAGCACTCGGGTCAGCCCCAGGCCCATGGCGGCGGCCGTGATAGCGGCCTGATTGGCGGTGACCACAAGACGCGGTTCTGCACGAACGCTGATCGGCTCTCCCGCCTCAAGGAACGGCCAGCTCCTGAGCTGCCCGATGGCCGAGGTAGCAATGATCGGTGCTGCGCTTAATTCGCATGGATGCCGAGGCCGACCATGGGCTTTCAGGAATTGCGGAGAAGCGCAAATCACCCGCCGCACTTCACCGACACGGATTGCATGTTGATTGCTGTCCGGCAGCTCGCCGATGCGCACCGCCACATCGACGCCCTCCTCAACCATACTCACCACCCGGTCGACCAGAAGCGCATTGATGCTGACTTCAGGAAATTGCGTCAGGTAACCGACCATGATCGGCGTGACGAACAAATCACCGAACAACACAGGCGCCGTGATAGTCAGTTGCCCACGGGGCTGGGCATGACTTCCGGCGGCTGAATCCTCAGCTTCCTGCACCTCGGCAAGAATTCTCCGACAATCCTCCAGAAAACGCTGACCTGCCTCGCTCAAATACACGCTGCGGGTGGTGCGCGTCAGTAACTGAGTGCCAATGCGCTTCTCCAGCGCCGCCACGGCCCGAGTGACACTCGCCGCCGACATCCCCAAAAGCCGAGCCGCTGCCGAAAAACCTTGCTCCTTGGCGACGGCGGCGAAGACTTGCATTTCCTGGAATCGGTCCATGGCGCTTGTCCTTCATGCAGATAAAAAAAATCGCAACCGGAGGCTGCGATTTTTTAAGGTTCGATCACCTGTGGATAACTTATTCCACAGTCACCGATTTCGCCAGGTTGCGCGGCTGGTCAACGTCTGTGCCTTTCAACACGGCGACGTAGTACGACAGCAACTGCAGCGGAATGGTGTAGAGGATCGGCGACAGGATGTCGTGGATGTGCGGCATGTGGACAACGTGGGTGCCTTCGCCGTTGGTCATGCCTGCCTGTTCGTCTGCGAAGACGATCAGTTGGCCACCACGGGCGCGGACTTCCTGGAGGTTGGACTTGAGCTTCTCCAGCAGTTCGTTGTTCGGCGCTACGGTGACCACTGGCATGTCGTTATCCACAAGCGCCAATGGGCCGTGCTTGAGCTCGCCCGCCGGGTAGGCTTCGGCGTGGATGTAGGAGATTTCCTTGAGTTTCAGGGCCCCTTCCATTGCCACCGGGAATTGCGCGCCACGGCCGAGGAACAGGGTGTGGTTCTTCTCGGCGAACAGCTCGGCGATTTTCTCCACGGTGCTGTCCATGGCCAGGGCTTCGCCCAAGCGAGCTGGCAGACGACGCAGTTCTTCGACCAGGGTCGCTTCGACGTCCTTGGACAATGTGCCGCGAACCTGACCCAAAGAAAGAGTCAGCAACAACAAGCCAACCAGTTGAGTGGTGAAGGCTTTGGTCGAGGCGACGCCGATTTCGCGACCGGCCTGGGTCAGCAGGGTCAGGTCGGATTCACGTACCAGCGAGCTGATGCCGACGTTGCAGATCGCCAGGCTGGCGAGGTAGCCCAACTCCTTGGCGTTGCGCAGGGCGGCCAGGGTGTCGGCGGTTTCGCCGGACTGGGAAATGGTGACGAACAGCGTGTCTGGCTGCACCACGACTTTGCGGTAGCGGAACTCACTGGCGACTTCGACCTGGCACGGGATACCGGCCAATTCTTCGAGCCAGTAACGGGCAACCATGCCGGCGTGATAGCTGGTGCCGCAGGCAACGATTTGCACATTGCGCACTTTGGCAAACAGCTCAGCCGCCTGTGGGCCGAAAGCCTGTACCAGTACACCATTGGGGCTCAGACGACCTTCGAGGGTGCGTTGAACCACGGCCGGTTGCTCGTGGATTTCCTTGAGCATGAAGTGGCGGAACTCGCCCTTGTCGGCCGCTTCGGCGCCATCGCGATACTGAACGGTTTCACGCTCGACGGCTTGGCCATCAACGTCCCAGATGTGCACGCTGTCACGGCGAATTTCGGCGATATCGCCTTCTTCCAGGTACATGAAACGGTCAGTGACCTGACGCAGGGCCAACTGGTCGGATGCCAGGAAGTTTTCACCCAGGCCCAGACCAATCACCAGCGGGCTGCCACTGCGGGCTGCGACCAGACGATCAGGTTGATGAGCACTGATCACGGCCAGGCCGTAAGCACCGTGCAGTTCCTTAACGGTCGCCTTGAGGGCCACGGTCAGGTCATGCAGGTCCTTGAGTTTGTGGTTCAGCAGGTGAGCGATGACTTCGGTGTCAGTGTCCGATGTGAACACGTAACCCAAGGCTTTCAGCTGTTCACGCAAGGCTTCGTGGTTTTCGATGATGCCGTTGTGTACCACCGCCAGGTCGCCGGAGAAATGCGGGTGCGCATTACGCTCGCACGGTGCGCCGTGGGTGGCCCAGCGGGTATGGGCGATGCCCAGACGACCAACCAGAGGTTCGGCTTCGAGGGCGAGCTCCAGTTCGCTGACCTTGCCCGGACGACGCGTGCGTTCGAGCTTTTCATCGTTGGTGAAGACCGCCACACCGGCGCTGTCATAGCCACGGTATTCCAGGCGCTTGAGGCCTTCGAGCAGGATGGCGGTGATATTACGTTCTGCAACTGCGCCGACAATTCCACACATGCTATTTCTCCTGACTGACAGACGCGCAAATCAAATTGATGCCGCGGGCCTGAATCTGATCCCTTGCATCTTGCGGCAAGCGATCATCGGTAATGAGGGTATGGACACTGCTCCAGGGCAGTTCCAGGTTGGGGATCTTGCGGCCGATCTTGTCGGCCTCTACCATCACGATCACTTCACGGGCGACATCGGCCATGACACGGCTAAGGCCGAGCAATTCGTTGAAGGTGGTGGTACCACGGACCAGATCGATGCCATCGGCACCGATGAACAACTGGTCAAAGTCGTAAGAGCGTAGTACTTGCTCGGCAACCTGCCCCTGAAAGGACTCGGAATGCGGGTCCCAGGTACCACCGGTCATCAACAGCACCGGTTCGTGTTCGAGTTCACTCAAGGCGTTGGCGACGTGCAGGGAATTGGTCATCACCACCAGGCCTGGCTGCTGGCCGAGTTCCGGGATCATGGCGGCGGTGGTGCTGCCACTATCGATGATGATTCGCGCATGCTCGCGAATCCGTTTCACGGCGGCGCGGGCGATGGCCTGTTTGTATTTGGAAACCGGCTGGCCGATGTCGGCGACCAGTTCCTGAGGCATGGTGATCGCACCGCCATAGCGGCGAAGCAACAGGCCATTACTCTCAAGCGCAGCCAAATCCTTGCGAACCGTAACTTCCGAAGTTTCGAAGCGTTTGGCCAGCTCATCCACACTGACTTCGCCCTGTTCAGTGAGCAAGGCGAGAATGTTGTGGCGACGTTGTGGTGTATTGCGCTTCGACATGAGCAAGTAAGTTTCGATTCGAAAGATAACGGAAGCAATCAAAACCTATTGGTGAAACTTCGTCAAGCGTCTGTAAGAAAAAATGTCTGTGGATAAATGCAGCGCGGGCAAGCTCGCTCTTGAAAGGTCCCGTGAAACCTTGCAGGAGCGGGCTTACCCGCGATGACGATCGATCAGGCTGTGAATAACTCAAACTTGAAAAACGTTTGTGGATAACTCAGCTTTTCTTGATCTTCTCCGGCCGCTTCCAGCCGTCGATGTTCTTCTGCCGCGCCCGACCAACCGCCAACTGCGCGTTATCCACATTCTGGGTGATCGTCGAACCGGCCGCCGTCGTTGCACCGGAAGAGATATCCACAGGCGCCACCAGCGAGTTGTTGGAGCCGATGAATACGTCTTCACCCAGCACGGTTTTCCACTTGTTGGCGCCGTCGTAATTGCAGGTGATTGTGCCTGCGCCAATGTTGGTGCGCGCGCCGACTTCGGCATCACCCAAGTACGTCAGGTGACCAGCTTTTGCGCCTTCACCCAGATGCGCGTTTTTCAGTTCGACAAAGTTACCCACATGCGCTCGGGCTTCAAGCACTGTACCTGGACGCAAGCGCGCGAATGGACCGGCATCGCTGCCCTCACCCAAAATCGCGCCTTCGATATGACTATTGGCCTTGATCACCACGCCTTTGCGCAGGGTGCTGTCCTTGATCACGCAGTTCGGACCGATCACCACGTCATCTTCGATGACCACTTTGCCTTCGAGGATCACGTTGATGTCGATCAGCACATCGCGGCCCACGGTGATTTCACCACGAACATCGAAACGTGCCGGATCACGCAGGGTCACGCCTTGCGCCATCAATCGGCGACCAGCACGCAACTGGTAGTGGCGCTCGAGTTCAGAGAGTTGCTTGCGATCATTGGCGCCCTGCACTTCCATGGCGTCGTGTGGTTGCTCGGTGGCCACCACCAGACCATCGCTGACCGCCATCGCGATCACGTCGGTCAGGTAATACTCGCCTTGGGCGTTGTTATTGGAGAGACGGCTCATCCATCCACCCAATTGCGCGAAAGGCAGGGCCAAAATCCCGGTGTTGCCTTCAGTGATCGCGCGCTCGGCCTCGTTGGCATCTTTCTGCTCGACGATGGCGGTGACCTTACCGTCGGCATCACGGACGATACGGCCGTAACCCGTCGGGTCATCCAGTTCAACGGTAAGCAAACCCAGTTGCTGCGGTGCAACTTTCTTGAGCAAACGCTGCAGGGTTTCGACTTCAATCAAAGGCACGTCACCGTACAGAATCAGCACGGTGTCGGACTCGATGAATGGCACGGCTTGCGCCACTGCATGACCGGTACCCAACTGCTTGTCCTGCAGGACGAAATTCAGATCGTCCGCCGCCAGGCGCTCACGCACGGCTTCGGCGCCATGACCGATCACCACATGGATGCGCTGTGGATCAAGTTGCCGTGCGCTGTGGATAACATGGCCGAGCATCGAATTGCCGGCAATGGGATGCAGAACTTTCGGCAACGCCGAACGCATGCGAGTGCCTTGGCCGGCAGCGAGAATAACGATTTCTAAAGACATGACTGGCTACCAATCCTGGGTGGTCAGCGGCTGCGACCAGGTTATGAAAGTCGAAAAAGAAAAAAGGGTAGCCGAGGCTACCCTTTTTAATCAATCGCGCAACAAGCGATGGCCTATTAGTGGCCAAACTTCTTGCGGATCTGCTGGACGGTGCGCAGCTGAGCTGCAGCCTCGGCCAGACGTGCGGATGCAGAACCGTAATCGAATTCCGCGCCCCGCTCATGCAAGGCCTTCTCGGCAGCCTTAACGGCTTCCAGAGCGGAGGCTTCATCCAGGTCGGCAGCACGTTGCACGGTATCGGCAAGAACCTTGACCATGTTCGGCTGAACCTCGAGGAAACCACCGGAGATGTAATACACCTCCTCTTCCCCGCCCTGCTTGACCAGGCGGATCGGGCCCGGCTTGAGATTAGTGATCAACGGCGCGTGACCCAGGGCGATACCAAGATCACCCAGTGCACCGTGCGCAATCACCATCTCGACCAGACCGGAAAAGATTTCTCCTTCCGCGCTGACGATATCGCAATGGACTGTCATAGCCATCTGATTGCCTCAACCTAAATTAGCGCCCGTTGCCAGGCGCCGGGATTACAGTTTCTTGGCTTTCTCGATCGCTTCTTCGATGCCGCCGACCATGTAGAACGCTTGTTCTGGCAGGTGGTCGTAGTCACCGTTGAGGATGCCTTTGAAGCCAGCAATGGTGTCTTTCAGGGAAACGTATTTACCCGAAGCACCGGTGAAGACTTCAGCCACGAAGAACGGCTGCGACAAGAAACGCTGGATCTTACGAGCACGGTTTACCAACTGCTTGTCGGCTTCCGACAGCTCGTCCATACCCAGGATCGCAATGATGTCCTTCAGTTCTTTGTAACGTTGCAGAACATACTGTACACCGCGAGCGGTGTCGTAGTGATCCTGGCCGATTACGTTCGGGTCCAGCTGGCGCGAAGTCGAGTCGAGTGGATCGACCGCTGGGTAGATACCCAGGGAAGCGATGTCACGGGACAGAACGACGGTGGCGTCCAAGTGGGCGAAAGTGGTCGCTGGCGACGGGTCAGTCAAGTCATCCGCAGGTACGTATACCGCTTGGATCGAGGTGATCGAACCGTTTTTGGTCGAAGTGATACGCTCTTGCAGAGTACCCATCTCTTCGGCCAGGGTCGGCTGGTAACCTACTGCGGAAGGCATACGGCCCAGCAGTGCGGATACTTCAGTACCGGCCAGGGTGTAACGATAGATGTTGTCGACGAACAGCAGAACGTCGTTACCTTCGTCACGGAACTTCTCGGCCATGGTCAGGCCGGTCAGTGCTACGCGCAGACGGTTACCCGGCGGCTCGTTCATCTGACCGTAAACCAGTGCCACTTTGTCCAGAACGTTGGAATCCTTCATCTCGTGGTAGAAGTCGTTACCCTCACGAGTACGCTCACCCACACCGGCGAACACGGAATAACCGCTGTGCTCGATGGCGATGTTACGGATCAATTCCATCATGTTTACGGTTTTGCCTACACCGGCACCACCGAACAGACCTACTTTACCGCCCTTGGCGAACGGGCAAACCAGGTCGATAACCTTGATGCCGGTTTCCAGCAGGTCGTTGCCGCCCGCTTGTTCAGCGAAGGTTGGCGCAGGACGGTGAATGCCCCAGCGCTCTTCGGTGGCGATCGGGCCAGCTTCGTCGATCGGGTTACCCAGAACGTCCATGATCCGGCCCAGAGTCGCTTTACCGACCGGTACGGAGATGGCTGCGCCAGAGTCAGTGACTTCCAGACCGCGCTTCAAGCCCTCGGTGGAACCCATCGCAATGGTACGAACCACGCCGTCGCCCAGCTGCTGCTGAACTTCCAGGGTGGTTTCAGCCGCGCTCACTACTTTCAGCGCGTTGTAGATGCTCGGTACGCTGTCGCGTGGAAATTCCACGTCGATAACGGCGCCGATGATTTGAACGATACGTCCGCTACTCATAGCTGGATCCTCTGAATATTTGAACCGTTAAACCGCGGCAGCGCCGCCGACGATTTCCGAGATCTCTTGGGTGATCGCAGCCTGACGCGCCTTGTTGTAGACCAGCTGCAAATCGCTGATCAAATCACCGGCGTTGTCGGTAGCGTTTTTCATCGCGATCATCCGCGCAGCTTGTTCAGCCGCGTTGTTCTCGACCACCGCCTGGTAGACCTGCGACTCCACGTAACGGACCATCAAGCCGTCAAGCAGCTCTTTGGCGTCCGGTTCGTACAGATAATCCCAGTGGTGCTTGAGTTCCTGATCCGGGGTTGCCACCAATGGAATCAACTGCTCCACGGTAGGCTGTTGCGTCATGGTGTTGATGAACTTGTTGGACACCACGGACAGGCGATCAATACGGCCGTCCAGGTAGGCATCCAGCATCACCTTGACGCTGCCGATCAGGTCATTGATCGACGGCTCTTCACCCAGGTGGCTGATAGCTGCAACGACGTTACCGCCGAAGTTGCGGAAGAAAGCCGCACCCTTGCTACCAACAACACACAGATCGATCTCGACGCCGTTTTCGCGGTTTACCGCCATGTCCTTGACCAGGGCCTTGAACAGGTTGGTGTTCAAGCCACCACACAGACCACGGTCACTGCTCACCACGACATAACCGACACGCTTTACTTCACGGTCGATCATGAATGGGTGGCGATATTCCGGGTTGGCGTTGGCCAGATGGCCAATAACCTGGCGGATGCGCTCCGCATAAGGACGGCTAGCCGACATGCGCATTTGTGCCTTGCGCATTTTGCTGACCGCCACTTTTTCCATGGCGCTGGTAATCTTTTGCGTGCTTTTGATGCTCGCAATCTTACTGCGAATCTCTTTTGCGCCTGCCATGTAACACCTATCAGGTTAGCAAGCGGGAGCCTTGCGGCTCCCGCTGCGGCTTACCAGGTTTGGGTGGCCTTGAACTTCTCGATACCGGCTTTCATGCCTGCATCGATTTCGTCATTGAAGTCACCCTTCACGTTGATCTTCGCCATCAAATCGGCGTGATCGCGGTTGAAGTAAGAAATCAGCGCTTGTTCAAAGCTGCCGATCTTGGCGATTTCGACGTCAGTCAGGAACCCACGCTCAGCGGCATACAGCGACAGCGCCATGTCAGCGATCGACATTGGTGCGTATTGCTTCTGCTTCATCAGCTCGGTAACGCGCTGACCATGCTCAAGTTGCTTACGGGTCGCTTCGTCCAGGTCAGAAGCGAACTGGGCGAATGCCGCCAGTTCACGGTACTGAGCCAGAGCGGTACGGATACCACCGGAGAGCTTCTTGATGATCTTGGTCTGAGCGGCACCACCCACACGGGATACCGAAACACCGGCGTTCACAGCAGGACGGATCCCGGAGTTGAACATGGCCGATTCCAGGAAGATCTGACCGTCGGTGATGGAAATCACGTTGGTCGGAACGAACGCGGAAACGTCGCCAGCCTGGGTTTCGATGATCGGCAGTGCGGTCAGGGAACCGGTTTTGCCGGTCACTG
This sequence comes from Pseudomonas sp. DR48, assembly GCF_019823085.1. Taxonomy (NCBI): domain Bacteria; kingdom Pseudomonadati; phylum Pseudomonadota; class Gammaproteobacteria; order Pseudomonadales; family Pseudomonadaceae; genus Pseudomonas; species Pseudomonas sp. DR48. Next base: position 1,935,066 of record NZ_CP081946.1, read on the forward strand.
CGCCGTTGGTGAACTTCTCTACGTATTCTTCCGAAACGCGCGATGCGCGCTCCAGCAGACGGGAGTGGAGATAGAACACGTCGCCTGGGTAAGCTTCACGGCCTGGTGGACGGCGCAGCAGCAGGGAAATCTGGCGGTAAGCCACTGCTTGCTTGGACAGATCGTCATAAACGATCAGCGCGTCTTCACCGCGGTCGCGGAAGAATTCACCCATGGTGCAACCGGAGTACGGAGCCAGGAATTGCAGTGCTGCAGATTCCGAAGCGCTCGCGGCCACGACGATGGTGTTAGCCAGCGCGCCGTTTTCTTCCAGCTTGCGAACCACGTTGGCGATGGTCGATTGTTTCTGACCAATGGCTACGTAGACGCAGAAAATACCGCTGTTTTTCTGGTTGATGATCGCGTCGATCGCCAGAGCGGTTTTACCGATCTGACGGTCACCGATGATCAGCTCACGCTGGCCACGGCCGACAGGGATCATGGCATCGACAGCCTTGTAGCCAGTCTGTACAGGCTGGTCTACCGACTTACGCCAGATCACGCCTGGAGCAACTTTCTCGACCGCATCGGTCTCGGTGTTGTTCAGCGGACCTTTGCCGTCAACTGGGTTACCCAGTGCGTCGACTACGCGACCCAGCAGTTCCTTACCAACCGGAACTTCGAGGATGCGGCCGGTGCACTTGGCGCTCATGCCTTCAGCCAGAGACTGGTAGGAGCCCAATACAACGGCACCTACGGAGTCTTGCTCCAGGTTGAGAGCCATACCGAAGACGCCGCCCGGAAACTCGATCATCTCGCCGTACATTACGTCGGCCAGACCGTGAATCCGCACGATACCGTCAGATACGCTGACGACTGTGCCTTCGTTACGGGCTTGGGAGGTCACATCGAGCTTGTCGATGCGGCCCTTGATAATTTCACTTATTTCGGAAGGATTGAGTTGCTGCATTGCTCTGCTGCCCCTTCAAACTCAAGATTTCAATGCTTCGGCAAGGCTCGCGAGTTTGCCGCGAACCGAGCCATCGATAACCAGGTCGCCGGCGCGGATGACAATGCCCCCAATAAGGGATTTGTCTTCCTCGACTTGCAGGCGCACTTCCCGGTTGAGTCGTGCACTGAGAACCTTGGCGAGTTTGTCTTGCTGTTCTTGGTTCAATGCAAAAGCACTGGTCACTTCAACGTCTACCGACTTCTCTTGTTCAGCCTTGTACAGGTCGAACAGAGCGGATATCTCCGGCAAAAGCGGGAGACGGTCGTTTTCGGCAACGACGTTGATGAAGTTCTGTGCCTTGACATCAAACTTGTCGCCGCACACGTCAATGAACGTGGCGGCCTTGTTTGCGCTCGTCAGTCGCGGGGCCTTGAGCACGCGCTGCATGGTGTCGTCTTGCGACACTGCTGCAGCCAGGCCGAGCATGGCTGACCAAGAGGCCAGTTGCTGGTGGGCCTGGGCGTGCTCGAAGGCTGCCTTAGCGTAAGGTCGGGCCAACGTGGTCAATTCTGCCATGATCGCCCTCGCTTAAATTTCAGCAGCCAGTTTATTTACCAGCTCCGCGTGCGCGTTTTGATCGATTGTGGAACCCAGGATCTTCTCGGCGCCGGAGACTGCCAGGCTACCCAATTGGGCACGCAGCGCGTCTTTGACACTGTTCAGTTCCTGCTCGATCTCGGCCTGAGCCTGAACCTTCACACGGTCAGCGTCGATACGGGCTTTTTCAACAGCCTCTTCAACGATCTGGTTACCGCGTTTCTTGGCTTGCTCAATGATTTCGGCTGCCTGAGCTTTTGCTTCGCGCAGTTGTTGACCCGCTTTATCTTGGGCCAATTCCAGGTCGCGAGCTGCTCGGGCGGCAGCGTCCAGTCCATCCGCGATCTTCTTCTGACGTTCGTGCAAAGCCGCGATGACCGGAGGCCACACGAACTTCATGCAAAACAGTACAAAAATGAAGAACGCAACGGACTGGCCAATCAGGGTTGCATTAATGTTCACGCCAACACCTCGCTCGTTCGTTGCACATCACACCAATTACTCGAAGGTTCGAGTAATTAGCCAGCGAGTTGACCAACGAATGGGTTCGCGAAAGTGAAGAACAGAGCGATACCAACACCGATCATGGTTACGGCGTCGAGCAGACCGGCAACGATGAACATTTTAACTTGCAGCATTGGAACCATCTCTGGCTGACGCGCTGCGCCTTCCAGGAACTTGCCACCCAACAGGCCGAAACCAATTGCGGTGCCCAGTGCGCCCAGGCCGATCAACAGTGCAACAGCGATAGCGGTTAGACCAACTACAGTTTCCATCTTTCCTCCCGACTTTTACGTCGTATGGTTTAGGTTTTTTAGATTTTAAAGCGGTAAAACAAATCGTTTCATAGCCCAGTTCGGGCCCCCACTCGTTTGACCGAGTGGGACATCAGACCAGTCGAGACTGGTCTTAATGGTTCTCTTCGTGCGCCATCGACAAGTAAACGATGGTCAGCATCATGAAGATAAACGCCTGCAGGGTGATGATCAGGATGTGGAACACAGCCCACGCCCACTGCAGAACTACGCCCAGGCCGCTAAGCCAGAGCAGACCGCTGCCGAACATCACAGCAATCAGAATGAAGACCAGCTCGCCGGCGTACATGTTGCCGAACAGACGCAGTGCCAGGGAGATTGGCTTGGCCACCAGCGTCACGAACTCCAGCAGGAAGTTCACCGGAATCAGCAGCGCTTGAACGAAGATGTTCTTGCTGCCGAACGGGTGCAGGGTCAGTTCGCCGATGAAGCCGCCGATGCCCTTGACCTTGATGCTGTAGAAGATGATCAGCGCGAACACCGACAGGGCCATGCCCAGGGTCGCGTTCGGGTCAGTGGTCGACACTGCACGGAACGGAATGTGGTGGTCGCCGGTAATCAGGATGGCCAGCTGAGGAATCCAGTCGACCGGAATCAGGTCGACGGCGTTCATCAGGAACACCCAGACGAAGATGGTCAGTGCCAGCGGTGCAATCACCGGGCTACGGCCATGGAAGCTGTCTTTCACGCTGCCATCGACGAATTCGACCAATACTTCAACGAAGTTCTGCAAAGCACCAGGCTGACCGGAAGTCGCTTTCTTTGCCGCCATGCGGAAAAGAAGAACGAAAATCAGACCCAACGCGACCGACCAGCCGAGGGTATCGACGTGGAAAGCCCAGAAGCCCATTTCTTTGGCTTCTGCTGCGGTGTGGGCAAAACCCCACCCGCCAGTTGGGTGCTGCCCGAAGGTCAGGTTCTGCAAGTGGTGCTGGATATAGCCCGAAGCGGTTGTTTCTGCCATGGTTGCCTCAAACGCCCTAAGGTCTCGAAAGTCTTGTTCTCATCAGCAGGGGCGCGAACCAGCTGACCAGTTGGGTCAACACGAAGACGCCGAATACAGCTAGCGGCGCCAATGGCTTCACACCTGCGAACGTCAATGCAAAGAGCACTGCCGTCAAAATCAGTTTGCCCGCCTCACCGGCATAAAAAGACCGGACGATGGCTTGAGCTGCTCGGGCGCCGGAAAACCGAAATGCCCTGTGAGCGAAATAAACATTGGGCAGCAAGGCTATCAGACCTCCGCAGAGTCCTGAGTACCCGGCAACGACTCCGTGCCATTGCCAGAGCGCCAAAGCGGCGATCAGCAAAACGACAAATTGAGCCGCTAACACCGGAAAAACTGCCAGGCGATGGAACGGCAAGCGGTTTGGCGTGCGTGTTTCCATCACTATTGCTCTCCAATGGTCGGCTGCCAGAATTCAATAACTTGGCATAATTTGTGCCGACAAAATGCGCGCAGAGTATAGGGGCGGTTCAGCCCCTATTCAACTGTCAGGTAGTGATTTCCGCCTGCACGCTACATGAGGAAATGTTTCAACGAATATGTGCAAGCACACCTTGTAGCTCATCGAGGGAGTTATAACCAATTACCAACTGCCCTTTGCCCTTCTTACCGTGGCGGATCTGCACCGCAGAGCCTAGGCGCTCAGCCAGGCGCTGCTCGAGTCGGGCGATATCCGGGTCCGGCTTTACCGGTTCAGCAGGCTCCTGTTTGCCACTCAACCACTGGCGAACCAGTGCCTCGGTTTGGCGCACAGTCAGCCCCCGTGCGACAACATGTCGCGCCCCTTCAACCTGTTGATTCTCCGGTAAACCGAGCAAAGCACGGGCATGACCCATTTCCAGGTCACCGTGCGACAGCATGGTCTTGATAACTTCCGGCAACGCGATCAAGCGTAGCAGGTTGGCCACAGTCACGCGGGATTTGCCCACTGCTTCGGCCACTTGTTGCTGCGTCAGCTGGAATTCCTGCTGCAGACGCTGCAAGGCCACCGCTTCTTCAATCGGATTGAGGTCTTCGCGCTGGATGTTCTCGATCAGCGCCATGGCAATCGCCGTTTCATCCGGCACGTCGCGGACCATCGCCGGGATGGTTTCCTTACCGGCCTGCTGACTGGCGCGCCAACGGCGTTCACCGGCGATTATTTCGAAGCGACCGCTGCCGATCGGACGAACAACGATCGGCTGCATCACGCCCTGGGCCTTGATCGACTGCGCCAGCTCTTCCAGCGCCTGAGGATCCATGTCCCGACGCGGCTGGTACTTGCCGCGCTGGATCAAGTCCAGGGGCAGGTGCTGCAGCTCACGCTGGTCGGCTTGCACCGCTTGTTCTTCCAGCGAGCTGACAGTCGGACCACTCAGCAGTGCATCCAGTCCACGTCCGAGACCTCGTTTCTTGACGGCCATGGGGATTCCTTAAGTTGCCTGAGCGGCGGCAGTGCGTGAGTTTTTGCGTTGACGACGAACCAGCTCGCCGGCCAATGCCAGATAGGCGATTGCGCCACGCGATGCTTTGTCATAAGCCAGTGCCGGCATGCCATAGCTGGGTGCTTCGGCCAGACGGATGTTTCGTGGGATGACGGTGTCGTACAGCTGCTCGCCGAAGTGTTCCTTGAGCTGCGCCGAAACATCATTCATCAGGCTCAGGCGCGGGTCATACATGGTCCGCAGCAGGCCTTCGACTTTCAGGTTCGGGTTGAGCAATTCAGCGATTCGCTTGATGTTATCCACAAGGTCGCTCAAGCCTTCGAGCGCAAAATACTCGCACTGCATGGGGATAATTACCCCGTCAGCGGCGACCAGTGCGTTAAGCGTAAGCATCGACAGCGACGGCGGGCAGTCGATCAAAATGTAATCGTAGTTTTCGCGGATCGGCGCCAGCGCGCTGCGCAGGCGACTTTCCTTCATCTGCATTTCCAGCAGAACCACTTCCGCCGCGGTCAGGTCGCGGTTGGCCGGCAACAGCTGGTAACCACCGTGCTCGGAATAGTGCATGGCCTGAGCCAGGTCGCATTCGCCGATCAGCAGGTCGTAGACCGAGTTTTCCAGGCCGTGTTTATCCACACCGCTACCCATGGTGGCGTTGCCTTGTGGATCGAGATCGATCAACAGCACCCGGCGCTTGGTAGCGACCAGGGAAGCTGCGAGGTTGATGCAGGTGGTGGTTTTGCCCACACCACCCTTTTGGTTCGCAATCGCGAATACCTTAGCCATTCTTGCTTGTGTTCCCAATCATGCCGTGCGGCGCAGTATCAGCAGATGGCGTTGGCCTTGGCAACCAGGTACGGCCAGGGCGTGTTCGCTATCGAGGTGGAAGTCTGCCGGCAATGCTACCAGCTCATCGGCCGGATGAACGCCCTTCATTGCCAGCCAGCGTGTATCGGCATCGCCGAGGTGGCGAGTCCAGTTGCTGAAGTTTTCCATGCTGCTGAAAGCCCGGGAAATAATCCCGTTGAAGAGCTGTGCAGGCTGGAAGGCTTCGACGCGACTGTGGATAACTTGCAGGTTATCCAGTTTGAGTTCGAGTTTGACCTGGGTCAGGAAGCGGGTTTTCTTGCCATTGCTGTCCAGGCAAGTCACTTGTGACTCTGGAAACAGGATGGCCAGCGGAATCCCCGGCATACCACCACCGCTGCCAACGTCCAGCCAGCGGCCGTTTTCGACAAACGACATCACGCTCAGACTGTCGAGCAGGTGACGGGAAACCATTTCGTCCGGATCACGCACGGCGGTCAGGTTGTAAGCCTTGTTCCATTTGATCAACAGGGCCAGATAACCCAGCAGCTGCGCGTGCTGGGTTTCTGTCAGTGTGACACCGAGCTGGCGAGCACCTGTGGATAACTCTTCGGCGTGTTGCGAGGTGACCAACGAACTCAAGCGCTTTGCTCCAACTGACGGCCCGCGCCGCGTTTTTTCAAATGAATCATCAACAGCGAAATCGCTGCCGGGGTGACGCCCGGGATACGTGATGCCTGGCCCAATGTCTCTGGACGGGTCGCACCGAGCTTGCTCTGGATCTCTTTGGAGAGACCGGAAATGTTCGTGTAATCGATATCCACAGGCAGTTTTGTGTCTTCGCTGGCCCGCAGGCGAGCGATTTCATCCTGTTGACGATCGATGTACCCGGCGTACTTGGTCTTAATTTCGACCTGCTCGGCGACCTGTGGATCTTCTGCGCCTCCACCGGTGACGGCGATCAGACCAGCGTAGTCGATTTCCGGACGGCTCAGCAGGTTGAGCAAATTGTATTCGTGGGTCAGCGGTGTACCGAACTTCTCGGAAATCGCGTCGCCCTGCTCAGTCCCGGGACGGACCCAGGTGCTTTTCAGGCGTTGCTCTTCCAGATCGATACTTTCGCGTTTCTTGCAGAACGCCGCCCAGCGCGCGTCATCGACCAGACCCAGCTCGCGACCTTTTTCGGTCAAGCGCAGATCGGCGTTGTCTTCGCGCAGGATCAGACGGTACTCGGCACGGGAAGTGAACATCCGGTACGGCTCTTGAGTACCGAGGGTAATCAGGTCGTCGACCAATACGCCGATGTACGCCTCGTCACGGCGCGGGCACCAGGCGTCTTTGCCCTGTGCACGCAGGGCGGCGTTGGCTCCGGCCAGCAAACCCTGGGCGCCAGCTTCTTCGTAACCGGTGGTACCGTTGATTTGCCCGGCGAAAAACAGACCGCCAATGACTTTGGTTTCGAGGCTGTACTTCAGGTCACGCGGGTCGAAATAGTCGTATTCGATGGCATAGCCCGGACGCACGATGTGCGCGTTTTCCATGCCACGAATCGATTGCACGATCTGCAATTGCACGTCGAACGGCAAGGATGTGGATATCCCGTTCGGGTACAGCTCGTGGGTGGTCAAGCCTTCCGGTTCGATGAAGACCTGATGGCTTTCCTTGTCGGCAAAGCGATGGATCTTGTCTTCAATCGACGGGCAATAACGTGGGCCGATGCCTTCGATCTGCCCGGCATCGGAATACATCGGCGAACGATCAAGGTTGGCGGCAATGATTTCGTGGGTACGGGCGTTGGTGTGGGTAATCCAGCAGCTGACCTGTCTCGGATGCTGCTCTTTGGAGCCCATGAACGACATCACCGGGATCGGGGTATCGCCTGCTTGCTCGGTCATTACCGAGAAATCCACAGAACGACCATCGATACGTGGCGGTGTACCGGTTTTCAGGCGACCGACACGCAGCGGCAATTCACGCAGGCGGCGAGCCAGGGCAATCGATGGCGGATCGCCGGCGCGACCACCGGAATAATTCTGCATACCGATGTGGATAAGTCCGCCGAGGAAGGTGCCAGTGGTCAATACCACGGAATCTGCCAGGAAACGCAGGCCCATTTGGGTAACCACACCGCGCACTTGTTCCTGTTCGACGATCAGGTCATCAGCGGCTTGTTGAAATATCCACAGGTTGGGCTGGTTTTCCAATGTTTCGCGGACAGCGGCTTTGTACAGAATCCGGTCTGCCTGGGCGCGAGTTGCACGCACGGCCGGACCTTTGCGGCTGTTCAACACGCGAAATTGGATACCGCCCTTATCGGTTGCCATGGCCATCGCGCCGCCGAGGGCATCGATTTCCTTGACCAGGTGGCTTTTACCGATCCCACCAATGGCGGGGTTGCAACTCATGGCACCGAGGGTTTCCACGTTATGCGTCAGCAATAGGGTTTTTGCCCCCATGCGTGCTGACGCCAGTGCTGCCTCGGTACCGGCATGACCGCCGCCGATGACGATCACTTCAAAACGGGAAGGGAAATCCACCACGCACCTCGTGCCTGCTTCAGTCAGGTAATCAGGAATAGTTTGAGCTCAGGTTTCTATACCTGGTCGGCAAGTATAGGGACTTCGCCCTTCCTAAAGAACCCTTTGCACAAAATTTAACCAGCTGTGGAGAAATCGGGGTTATAGAAATTAAAAAGAGAGAAATTTATTAAATCTTTGTTTTTATGTTTATTTCTACTGAGGCTCCTTTCTGTGGATAGATCTCTACAGGCCTTTATATTCAATGTGTACAGAGCTTCAAAACCCTGTGGTCATGTGTCAATGAGGCCCTTGGATAACTGGTTTAAGCCTGTGGATGAAAGGGGTGGTTATCCACAGGGGCGGTTATCTTCAGTTTTGAGGCCCTGTTATCAACTGCCCTTAGTGGCAGTTACTCACAGGGCTTAATCCACAGAAAAGCGCTGATTGAGGGAATTGCAGGCACGGAAAATCCGCTCGAGCGGAAGGAATGTGCTCTGCATTGGATAAAAATTTAGACAAAGGGAGGAAACAGACAGGCTCGAATGGCCTGTCTGTGAATAACGAAGGGGCTATTTACCGATGCAGAAGCTGGAGAAAATGCGTCCCAGCAGGTCATCGGAGCTGAAGGCACCGGTGATTTCACCAAGAGAGTGCTGAGCTTGACGCAAATCTTCGGCCAGCAGTTCACCGGCCCCTGCCAGCGTTAACTGTGCACGGCCATGCTCAAGGGACGCGCTGGCATGTCGCAGCGCTTCAAGGTGACGCCTGCGAGCACTGAAGCTGCTTTCAGAGGTCTGCTCGTAGCCCATGCATGCCTTGAGATGCTCGCGTAGCAGTTCCAGACCCATGCCGGCGGATTTCGCGCTGAGGCTGATCGTGACATGGCCATCGTCACTGACTTCCAGGGCAATCGCTTCCCCGGTAAGGTCCGCTTTATTGCGAATCAGTGTGACTTTGGATGGATCCGGGCGGATTTCAAGGAATTCCGGCCATAAAGCGAATGGATCAAGTGCCTCGGGAGCGGTTGCATCAACCACCAGCAGCACCCGATCAGCCTCGCCAATGGCTTTCAACGCCCGTTCGACCCCTATCTTTTCCACCTGGTCATCGGTATCACGCAGGCCTGCAGTGTCGACCACGTGCAGCGGCATGCCATCGATGTGGATATGTTCGCGAAGAATGTCACGGGTGGTGCCGGCAATCTCGGTGACGATCGCAGCTTCCCGACCGGCCAATGCATTCAGCAGGCTGGATTTACCGGCGTTCGGACGGCCGGCAATGACCACCGTCATCCCGTCACGCAACAAGGCACCTTGCCCGGCTTCGCGAAGCACTGTGGATAATTCATCACGCACTTTGTCGAGCATGGCCAGTACGTGACCGTCCGCAAGGAAATCGATTTCTTCTTCCGGAAAATCGATCGCCGCCTCGACGTAGATGCGCAGGCCAATCAGTTGTTCGGTGAGGTTATGCACACGTTGGGAAAATGCTCCCTGCAATGAACGCAGCGCGTTGCGTGCGGCCTGTGCAGAACTTGCCTCGATCAAGTCGGCGATAGCTTCCGCCTGGGCCAGATCGAGTTTGTCATTGAGGAACGCACGCTCACTGAATTCACCCGGACGGGCGAGACGACAGCCCAGTTCCAGGCAACGCTTGAGCAACATGTCCAGCACGATCGGACCGCCGTGCCCCTGCAGTTCAAGCACGTCTTCGCCGGTGAAGGAGTTCGGTCCCGGGAAATACAACGCGATGCCTTCGTCCAGTACCTCTTCGTTTTCACTGAGAAACGGGCCGTAATGGGCAAATCGGGGTTTGAGTTCGCGACCGCTGATCGCCTTGGCGGCAACACTCGCCAACGGTCCGGAAATACGGACGATGCCCACACCCCCGCGACCTTGAGCGGTGGCGACGGCTGCAATGGTTTCACGAGGAACGCTCATAAACCGGTATCCAGACAAAAGTGACAGATAGCAAAACGCCCCACTAGGGGGCGTTTTGAGTGGTTATCCACAGTGTAAATCAGGCAGCTGCTTTGGTAGCCGCTTCAATTTTACGAGTGATGTACCACTGTTGGGTGATAGACAGGCAGTTGTTCACTACCCAGTACAGCACCAGACCTGCCGGGAACCACAGGAAGAAGAAGGTGAAGATGATTGGCATCAGCTTCATCACCTTGGCCTGCATCGGATCCGGAGGTGTAGGGTTCAACTGCTGCTGGATGAACATGGTTGCACCCATGATGATCGGCAGAATGAAGAACGGATCCTTGATCGACAGGTCAGTAATCCACAGCATGAACGGCGCTTGGCGCATTTCAACGCTTTCCAGCAGAACCCAGTACAACGAAAGGAAAACCGGCATCTGCACGAGGATTGGCAAGCAACCACCCAGCGGATTGATCTTCTCTTTCTTGTACAGCTCCATCATGGATTGCGACATTTTCTGCCGGTCGTCGCCATGTTGCTCTTTCAGCGCGGCCAGTTTCGGTGCCACTGCACGCATGCGGGCCATCGATTTGTAGCTGGCAGCCGACAGCGGGAAGAAAAGCCCTTTGATCAGCATGGTCAGGAAGATGATCGACCAGCCCCAGTTACCGACCAGCGCGTGGATGTGTTGCAGCAGCCAGAAAATTGGCTGGGCAATGAACCACAGGATGCCGTAGTCGACGGTCAGTTCCAGACCTGGGGACAACTGTTTCAGCACAGCCTGGCTTTTCGGACCTGCGTACAGAACTGCGCTGGTCTCGGCCTTCGCACCTGGCGCAACAGTAATTGCTGGCGCGGTGTAGCCGATGATGTAGTTGCCCTTGCCATCTTTACGAGCAACTACCGCATTGTTCTGACCAGGCTGAGGAATCCACGCGGTTACAAAATAGTGCTGCAACCATGCAACCCAGCCGCCATTCACGTTATAGGTGATTGGTGGCTTGGTTTTGTCTTCGGTCACCTTGTCCATGTCCTTCATGGACACTTTCTTGTACGGCTCGTTACTTGTCCACAGGGCAGCGCCCAGGTAAGTCGCGGTACCGGTGGCAGTGCTGGACGATGGATCGGCGCTGGCGTCACGCTTCAATTGAGCGAACATCGCACCGGACCAAGGCTTGGCGCTTTCGTTGTCGATCAAGTAGGTAACGGTTACGTCATACAGGCCACGTTTCACGGTGAAACGCTTGATGTAGTTGACGCCGTCCTTGCTGAACTTCAGGTCCACGACCAATTGGTCCTGACCGTCAGCCAGTTGGTAGATCTTCTTCTCCGAGGAGTAAACCGGACGACCGGCAGGACTTGCGTCCGGACCATCGGTACCGATCAAACCGCTCTGGGCCAGATAAGTCCGCTCGTTGCCGTTATCGAACAACTGGAATGGAATTTCCGGATGGTCCTGGCGACGTGGATACAGCGGCAGCGTCAGCTGGGCAACATCACCACCTTGTGGATCGATAGCCAGGTTGAGCACATCCGTTTTGATCTGGATGAGGTCTTTGCTCGCAGCTACCGATGTTTCAGCAGGTGCAGTCGCACTGGTATCGCTTGCGGCGCGTGGAATGTCGTCACTGACAGAAGCATTATTGCCAGTCGCCGTGTCCGGTAGGCCCGGTGCGGAAGTACTGGAAGCAACATTCTGAGTCGGCAGGGCAGCCTGGCCATAGTCCTGGTTCCATTTAAGGACCATAACATAGGACACGATTGCCAGGGCGACGATCAGGATCGTGCGTTTGATATCCATGATTACTCGGCCATCGAAGAAGAACGGGAGGTAGGGATAGATGGAACCGGGTCATAACCACCGGGATTCCACGGATGACAGCGACCTAAACGACGAAAGGCCAGCCAGCCACCGCGCAGAAGACCATGATTTTCTATGGCCTCTAACGCGTAGCAGGAACAACTGGGGTAGAAGCGACAGTGGTTGGCCATCAGGGGACTAATGGCATAGCGATAAAACTGGATCGGAACGAGGGCCAGTTTACGCATCGGGACTGTCTACCCCTACAGTTTCGGTGTTGACTGCTGGTACCGGCTTGCTACGTGCCAGACGCTTCCAGAGCTTGCCGAAATGCTGAATCAATTCGGGGTTTTCTACGTCACCCAAACCTTTGCGCGCGACGATTACGATGTCCCAACCGACCAGTGAATCCTGGTTCAGGCGAAACGATTCGCGCATCAGACGTTTGAGGCGATTGCGCTCGACGGAGAGCTTTACGCTCTTTTTCCCGATAACCAGCCCTAGACGGGGGTGATCGAGATCGTTGTTGCGCGCAAGGAGCAGGAGATTTTTCCCCGGAACCTTGCCGGTAGGGGAGTCAAAGACTGCCTTGAAATGCCGGGGAGTAAGCAGACGCTTTTCCCGACTGAAGTCCTGACTCACCTCCAGTGCCGGATTATCAAACTGCCAGACGCGCACGACCTTTGGCGCGACGACGCGACAGGACGGCACGACCGTTCTTGGTAGCCATGCGAGCACGGAAACCGTGGGTACGAGCGCGTTTGATAGTGCTTGGTTGGAAAGTACGTTTCATTGTCGTGTTACCTGGTTCGTCCACAACGGGCCGGAATGGCCCCCGTTTTAAGAGACCGGGGATTCTAGAGAAAGCAAGCCTCTAGGTCAATTTCCAACCAACGTTTCCTTATAAATAGATCTCCAGGCGTTTTCTGGTTCGCACAGCCTTCGCTAGATATAGAAATAAAGAAGGAAGTTATTTAAAGCTTTTTTGTAAAGCTTATAAAAGCTAGGGACGCCGTCCTCTGTGGATAAGTAGCTTCAGCCCTTCTACTGTGCACTGTACAGAGAATGACAACTACAGTGGAAAACGGTGGTCAGCCTGTGCTGCGCTATCGGATAAGCTGTGTGTGGAACGGCCAGTTATCCACAGGCAGGTTATCCACCGAGTTTCGCCCCCACTTGTCCAGTGCCCTCATGGTCGGTTATCCACAGAGCTTATGCACATACCATTGGTCGCCTTTATGAGGGGTAACGCGTTGATAATTCATGGCCTGTGCGCAACCTGCATGTGGATAAGTGGACGTCTGGCCGCTACAATGGCCGCTTGTTTTTGCCTCACCGGCTTTCAACTTAGGGGATATCCGTGTCAGTGGAACTTTGGCAGCAGTGCGTGGAGCTTTTGCGCGATGAGCTGCCTGCCCAACAATTCAACACTTGGATCCGTCCACTACAGGTCGAAGCCGAAGGCGACGAGTTGCGTGTCTACGCACCGAATCGTTTTGTTCTCGACTGGGTCAACGAAAAGTACCTGGGCCGTGTCCTCGAACTGCTGGATGAGCATGGCAATGGCATGGCGCCTGCGCTTTCCTTATTAATAGGCAGCAAACGCAGTTCAGCACCGCGTGCGGCTCCAAATGCGCCGTTGGCCGCTGCTGCGTCCCAAGCTCAGGCGAGCCAAGCGCCAGTGAACGCTCCGGCGCCCGCCCCGGCGACGACACCGACCAAGCGCGCGACGCAAAAAGTTGCCGAGGTCAGTGAAGAGCCGTCGCGTGACAGCTTCGATCCGATGGCCGGGGCCAGTTCGCAACAGGCGCCGGTTCGCTCCGAGCAGCGCACCGTGCAGGTCGAGGGCGCGCTCAAGCACACCAGTTACCTGAACCGCACCTTCACCTTCGAAAACTTCGTCGAAGGTAAGTCCAACCAGTTGGCCCGGGCTGCGGCCTGGCAAGTGGCGGACAACCCGAAGCACGGTTACAACCCGCTCTTCCTTTATGGCGGCGTCGGCTTGGGTAAAACCCACTTGATGCACGCGGTGGGTAACCACCTATTAAAGAAGAACCCGAATGCCAAGGTGGTTTACCTGCATTCGGAGCGGTTCGTGGCCGACATGGTCAAGGCGCTGCAACTGAACGCAATCAACGAGTTCAAGCGCTTTTACCGTTCGGTGGATGCGTTGCTGATCGATGACATTCAGTTCTTTGCCCGCAAAGAGCGTTCCCAGGAAGAGTTTTTCCACACCTTCAACGCCCTGCTTGAAGGTGGTCAGCAGGTCATTCTCACCAGTGACCGCTATCCTAAAGAAATCGAAGGCCTTGAAGAGCGCCTCAAATCCCGCTTCGGCTGGGGCCTGACCGTAGCGGTCGAGCCGCCAGAGCTGGAAACCCGCGTAGCGATCCTGATGAAAAAGGCCGATCAGGCCAAAGTCGATCTGCCACACGATGCGGCGTTCTTTATCGCACAACGTATTCGCTCCAACGTCCGTGAGCTGGAAGGCGCGCTGAAACGCGTGATCGCCCACTCGCACTTCATGGGCCGCGACATCACCATCGAGTTGATTCGCGAATCCCTGAAGGACTTGTTGGCGCTGCAAGACAAACTGGTCTCTGTGGATAACATTCAGCGCACGGTCGCTGAGTACTACAAGATCAAGATTTCCGACCTGCTGTCCAAGCGTCGTTCGCGCTCGGTCGCACGTCCGCGTCAGGTTGCAATGGCGTTGTCCAAGGAGTTGACTAACCACAGCCTGCCGGAAATCGGCGATGTGTTTGGCGGCCGGGACCACACCACCGTTTTGCACGCTTGCCGCAAGATCAACGAACTTAAGGAATCCGACGCGGACATCCGCGAGGACTACAAGAACCTGCTGCGTACACTGACCACTTGATGAACACCAGCGCAGCTTATTAAGGCAAGGGACTAGACCATGCATTTCACCATTCAACGCGAAGCCCTGTTGAAACCCCTGCAACTGGTCGCAGGCGTCGTCGAGCGCCGCCAGACCTTGCCGGTGCTCTCCAACGTGCTGCTGGTTGTCGAAGGCCAGCAATTGTCGCTGACCGGTACCGACCTGGAAGTCGAGCTGGTCGGTCGTGTGCAACTCGAAGAGCCTGCGGACCCGGGCTCCATTACTGTGCCTGCGCGCAAGTTGATGGACATCTGCAAGAGCCTGCCGAACGACGCGCTGATCGACATCAAGGTCGACGAGCAGAAGCTGGTGGTGAAAGCCGGCCGTAGCCGCTTCACCCTGTCGACCCTGCCAGCCAACGATTTCCCGACCGTCGAAGAAGGTCCTGGCTCGCTGACCTGCAGCCTGGAGCAAAGCAAACTGCGTCGTCTGATCGAACGCACCAGCTTCGCCATGGCCCAGCAGGACGTACGTTATTACCTCAACGGTATGCTGCTGGAAGTCTCTGCCGGCATCATCCGTGCCGTGGCCACTGACGGGCACCGTCTGGCTATGTGCTCGATGCAGGCCGATATTGGTCAGCCGGATCGTCACCAGGTCATCGTGCCGCGCAAGGGTATCCTTGAACTGGCGCGCCTGCTGACCGAACCGGACGGCATTGTCAGCATTGTGCTGGGTCAGCATCATATCCGCGCGACCACCGGCGAATTCACCTTCACCTCGAAGCTGGTCGACGGCAAGTTCCCTGACTACGAGCGCGTTCTGCCTAAAGGCGGCGACAAACTGGTGCTGGGTGATCGTCAGGCATTACGTGAAGCATTCAGCCGTACCGCGATTCTCTCCAACGAGAAATACCGTGGTATTCGTCTGCAATTGGCCAACGGTCAGTTGAAGATCCAGGCGAACAACCCGGAGCAGGAAGAAGCTGAAGAAGAAGTTGGCGTCGAGTACAACGGCGGCAATCTGGAAATCGGCTTCAACGTCAGCTATCTGCTCGACGTGCTGGGTGTGATGACCACAGAGCAGGTTCGTTTGATCCTGTCCGACTCCAACAGCAGTGCGCTGGTGCAAGAGTCCGACAACGACGATTCGGCCTACGTTGTCATGCCGATGCGTCTGTAATCATGCTCAGCAGAAGCTAGATGTCCTTAAGTCGCGTCTCGGTCACCGCGGTGCGCAATCTGCACCCGGTGACCTTCTCCCCCTCCCCCCGAATCAACATTCTTTACGGCGCCAACGGCAGCGGCAAAACCAGTGTTCTGGAAGCCATCCACCTGCTGGGGCTTGCCCGTTCGTTTCGTAGCACCCGTCTGTTGCCGGTGATCCAGTACGAGCAGTTGGCGTGTACGGTGTTTGGTCAGGTGGAGTTGGCGGAAGGTGGGCACAGCGCCTTGGGAATCTCCCGCGACCGTCAGGGCGAATTTCAGATCCGTATCGATGGGCAGAACGCCCGCAGTGCGGCACAGCTGGCAGAAATCCTGCCGCTGCAGCTGATTAACCCTGACAGCTTTCGCTTGCTGGAAGGTGCACCCAAGATTCGCCGGCAGTTTCTCGACTGGGGCGTGTTCCACGTGGAACCGCGATTCATGTCAACTTGGCAGCGCTTGCAGAAGGCCCTGCGCCAGAGAAACTCTTGGCTGCGGCATGGTACACTTGACGCCGTTTCGCAAGCGGTTTGGGACAGGGAGTTGTGCCAGGCCAGCGCTGAAATTGATGAATACCGCCGCGCTTACATCAAAGCCTTGAAACCAGTCTTTGAACAAACCTTGAGCGAACTGGTTGAGCTTGAAGGTTTGACGCTCAGCTATTACCGAGGTTGGGACAAGGACCGAGAATTGAGCGCAGTGCTCGCCGGTTCCCTTCAGCGGGATCAGCAAATGGGGCACACCCAGGCCGGACCACAACGTGCTGATTTGCGTCTCAGATTGGGCGCACATAATGCCGCAGACATCTTGTCCCGCGGCCAGCAGAAGTTAGTGGTCTGTGCATTGCGGATTGCCCAGGGGCACCTGGTGAGCCAGGCCCGGCGCGGCCAGTGTATTTATCTGGTGGATGACCTGCCGTCCGAACTGGACGAGCACCACCGTCGCGCGCTTTGCCGCTTGCTGGAAGACTTACGCTGCCAGGTGTTTATCACCTGTGTAGATCACGAATTATTGAGGGAAGGCTGGCAGACGGAAACGCCAGTCGCTCTGTTCCACGTGGAACAGGGCCGTATCACCCAGACCCACGACCATCGGGAGTGAAGGCATTGAGCGAAGAAAATACGTACGACTCAACGAGCATTAAAGTGCTGAAAGGCCTGGATGCCGTACGCAAACGTCCCGGTATGTACATTGGTGACACCGACGATGGCAGCGGTCTGCACCACATGGTGTTCGAGGTGGTCGACAACTCGATCGACGAAGCACTGGCTGGCCATTGCGACGACATCAGCATCATCATCCACCCGGACGAATCCATCACCGTTCGCGACAACGGTCGTGGCATCCCGGTAGACGTGCACAAAGAAGAAGGCGTCTCGGCAGCTGAGGTCATCATGACCGTACTGCACGCCGGCGGTAAGTTCGACGATAACTCGTACAAGGTTTCTGGCGGTCTGCACGGTGTAGGTGTTTCGGTTGTTAACGCCCTGTCCGAAGAGCTGGTTCTGACCGTTCGCCGCAGTGGCAAGATCTGGGAACAGACCTACATCCACGGTGTACCGAAAGAGCCGATGAAAATCGTCGGCGAGAGCGAAACCACCGGTACCCAGATTCACTTCAAACCATCCGACCTGACCTTCAAGAATATCCATTTCAGCTGGGATATCCTGGCCAAGCGGATCCGCGAACTGTCCTTCCTCAACTCCGGCGTCGGCATCGTCCTCAAGGACGAGCGCAGCGGCAAGGAAGAGCTGTTCAAATACGAAGGCGGCCTGCGTGCGTTCGTTGAATACCTGAACACCAACAAGACTCCGGTCAACCAGGTGTTCCACTTCAACATCCAGCGTGAAGACGGCATCGGCGTGGAAATCGCCCTGCAGTGGAACGACAGCTTCAACGAGAACCTGTTGTGCTTCACCAACAACATTCCACAGCGCGATGGCGGCACTCACTTGGTGGGTTTCCGTTCCGCACTGACGCGTAACCTGAACACCTACATCGAAGCTGAAGGCCTGGCCAAGAAGCACAAGGTCGCCACCACTGGTGACGATGCCCGCGAAGGCCTGACCGCGATCATTTCGGTGAAAGTACCGGATCCGAAGTTCAGCTCGCAGACCAAAGACAAGCTGGTCTCTTCCGAAGTGAAGACCGCGGTCGAACAGGAAATGGGCAAGTACTTCTCCGACTTCCTGCTGGAAAACCCGAACGAAGCCAAGCTCGTCGTCGGCAAGATGATCGATGCTGCTCGTGCGCGGGAAGCGGCGCGTAAAGCCCGTGAGATGACCCGTCGTAAAGGCGCGCTGGATATTGCCGGCCTGCCGGGCAAACTGGCTGACTGCCAGGAAAAGGACCCTGCCCTTTCCGAACTGTACCTCGTGGAAGGTGACTCTGCTGGCGGCTCCGCCAAGCAGGGACGTAACCGTAAAACCCAGGCCATCCTGCCACTCAAAGGCAAGATCCTGAACGTTGAAAAAGCGCGATTCGACAAGATGATCTCTTCGCAAGAAGTGGGCACCTTGATCACCGCACTGGGCTGTGGCATTGGCCGCGACGAGTACAACATTGCGAAGCTGCGTTATCACAACATCATCATCATGACCGATGCTGACGTCGACGGTTCGCACATTCGTACCCTGCTGCTGACCTTTTTCTTCCGTCAGTTGCCTGAGCTGATCGAGCGCGGCTACATCTACATCGCCCAGCCACCGCTGTACAAGGTCAAGAAGGGCAAGCAAGAGCAATACATCAAAGACGACGACGCCATGGAAGAGTACATGACGCAGTCGGCCCTGGAAGACGCGAGCCTGCACCTGAACGAGGAAGCACCGGGGATCTCCGGCCCTGCCCTCGAGCGTCTGGTGAATGACTTCCGTCTGGTGATGAAGACCCTCAAGCGTCTGTCGCGCCTGTACCCACAGGAACTGACCGAACACTTCATCTACCTGCCTGCAGTGAGCATGGAGCAACTGTCCGATCACGCAGCGATGCAGGATTGGCTGGCTCAGTACGAAGTTCGTCTGCGCACTGTTGAGAAGTCCGGCCTGGTGTACAAAGCCAGCCTGCGTGAAGACCGTGAACGTAACGTCTGGCTGCCAGAGGTTGAGCTGATCTCCCATGGCCTGTCGAACTACGTCACCTTCAACCGCGACTTCTTTGGCAGCAATGACTACAAAACCGTGGTATCCCTCGGCGCTCAGTTGAGCACCTTGCTGGACGACGGCGCGTACATCCAGCGTGGCGAGCGCAAGAAGCCGGTCACCGAGTTCAAGGAAGCTCTTGAATGGCTGATGGCTGAAAGCACCAAGCGTCACACCATTCAGCGATACAAAGGTCTGGGCGAGATGAACCCGGATCAGCTGTGGGAAACCACCATGGACCCTAGCCAGCGCCGGATGCTCAAAGTGACCATCGAAGACGCCATCGGCGCAGACCAGATCTTCAACACCCTGATGGGTGATGCGGTCGAACCTCGTCGTGACTTCATCGAAAGCAACGCCTTGGCGGTTTCCAACCTGGACTTCTGATTCAGCGAAATCCTGCCAAACCCAAAAGGCCAACGCTCAGCGTTGGCCTTTTTTATTGCATCTCAGCCACCCCGTTAACAACCTGACACAGCCATTGTTCAGCCACTGAAACACAGCAATTTCGGGCATAAAAAAACCGGCTATATCAGCCGGTTTTTTTGCGCCCGAAAAAAACTTATGCACCTTTTTCGGAATTTTATCAGTTTAAGAAATATACATATAAATCATATGCTTACGAACTAAATAAGCCGCGTTTTGGAAAAACGGTACACAGGTTATCCACAGAATCTCAGACAGCGACCTGATCGTTGGCAGAGGGTGCTGCAGGGGCTGCTGGCAGCGAACCCATTTCCCGTTGCATCTGTTCGTTCCAGTGCTGCACACGGTCGTTCAGATCGGCAATGGCGCGCGGCCCGCTACCCTCGGCGTACATCGGTGCGCCAATGATCACGGTGATCACGCCCTGCTTCTTTGCCCAACCGGTTTTCGGCCAGAATTTGCCGGCATTGTGTGCAATCGGCAGCACTGGAAGTGCCGCGTTGACCGCCAACGCGGTGCCTCCGCGGGAGAACTTGCCGATGCTGCCAAAGGGAACGCGTGTCCCTTCCGGGAAAATCAGCACCCAAACACCATTCTTGAGCAATTCGTCACCCTTCTTGGCCACATGCTTTAGCGCAGCTTTCGGATTGTCGCGATCGATGGCGATCGGACGCAGCATGGCCATGGCCCAACCGAAGAACGGAACGTAGAGCAGTTCACGCTTCAGTACCTGGCTCAAAGGCTCGAAGTAGGCCGAGAGGAAGAACGTCTCCCAGGTGCTCTGGTGGTTCGACTGAATCACACAGGGCTGGTCTGGCACGTTCTCCGCGCCCTTCACTTCGTAGCTGATGCCCAGAAAGACTTTGCTCAGCCACAAGGCGCAACGGCACCAATAAACATTGATAAAGCGATACCGCGCCTTGAACGGCAGAAAAGGCGCGATGAAAAAGCTCAGGCTGCACCAAAGCAAGGAGCTGGTGCCCAGCAGCAGGTAAAAGAGGAAGGTTCTGATGGCCTGCAGTATCGACATGGCGACATTTACCGTGCGGGCTCTGCCCGTCTATATAAAGCGCACTCCCGATCAATCCTTGGTCAGGAAATTCGAAAGCGCTCTAATTGTGGATAAGTTCTGCGGCAATCGCCGCAAGATCGTCAAAAATCAAGGTGCCCACCGGCAGGGTCTTGCCCAAAGTCTTTTCGCCTTTCCCGGTCTTTACCAAAACTGGCTGAGAATCGACGGCTTTGGCGGCTTCCAGGTCACCGAGCGTGTCGCCAACAAACCATAGATTAGTCAGCGAAACGTTGTAATGCGCGGCGATGGTTTTCAGCATCCCCGGTTTTGGCTTGCGGCAATCGCAGCCGTCGTCCGGCCCGTGCGGGCAATAGACGATCAGCCCGACCTCACCGCCCTGCTCCGCCACCAGCGAGCGAAGGCGCTCGTGCATGGCGTCCAGGGTGGCGATGTCGTAATAACCGCGAGCAATGCCCGACTGGTTGGTAGCTACCGCCACCGTCCAGCCGGCCTTGCTCAACTGCGCAATCGCCTCGATCGAGCCCGGGAGCGGAATCCACTCCTCCACCGACTTGATGTAAGCGTCGGAGTCGTAATTGATCACCCCGTCCCGATCGAGAATCAGCAGTTTCAACAGCAGCTCCTCAGCCCAGCATCGAAATGTCGGCGACGCCGAGGAACAGCCCACGCAGACGCGCCAGCAATGCATAGCGGTTGGCGCGGACCTTGGCATCTTCAGCGTTGACCATCACGGCCTCGAAGAATGCATCCACCGGCTCGCGCAGGGCAGCCAGACGAGCCAGCGATTCACGGTACTGACGCGCAGCGGCCATCGGCTGTACAGCCTGGTCAGCCTGCTGGATCGCCGAGTACAGGGAGAACTCGTTGGCATTGTCGAAGTACTTGGCTTCCACGACCGACGGAACAGAGCCTTCGACCTTGCTCAGCAAGTTCGACACGCGCTTGTTCACTGCGGCCAGGGCAGCGGCTTCCGGCAACTTGCGGAATGCTTCCACCGCTTGTACGCGTTGGTCGAAGTCCAGCGCCGAACCCGGCTTCAGGGCACGTACCGACAGGTAAGTGCCGACGTCCACGCCTTCGTCTTCATAACGGGCACGCAGACGATCGAAGATGAATTCCAGCACCGCGTCATTCAGACCGGCAGCTTTCACCTTGGTACCGAACGCATTCACGGCAAACGCCACGGCATCGTTGAGGTCGAGGTCGAGCTTCTTGTCGATCAGGATGCGCAACACGCCGAGTGCGGCACGGCGCAGTGCATACGGGTCTTTGCTGCCGGTTGGCAACATGCCAATGCCGAAAATCCCGACCAGGGTGTCGAGCTTGTCGGCGATGGCCACGGCCGCACCGGTCAGGGTGGTCGGCAGTTCAGCGCCGGCACCGCGCGGCATGTATTGCTCGTTTAGCGCCAGAGCGACATCTTCCGGCTCGCCATCGTTGAGGGCGTAGTAGTAACCGGCGACGCCTTGCATCTCCGGGAACTCACCAACCATCTCGGTCGCCAGGTCGCACTTGGACAGCAGGCCGGCACGGGAAGCCCAGGCTGCGTTGCCGCCAATGCGTTGCGCAATGAACGCGGCCAGTTTGGAAACGCGCTCGGCCTTGTCGTAGACGCTGCCGAGTTTTTCCTGGAACACCACGTTCTGCAGGCGCAGGTTGAAGTCTTCGAGTTTCTGCTTCTTGTCTTGCTTGAAGAAGAACTCGGCGTCGGTCAGGCGTGGGCGAACCACTTTCTCGTTACCGGCGATGATCTGCTGCGGGTCTTTGCTTTCGATGTTGGCCACGGTAATGAAACGTGGCAGCAATTTGCCGTCGGCATCCAGCAGGCAGAAATACTTCTGGTTGTCCTGCATGGTGGTGATCAGGGCTTCTTGCGGCACGTCGAGGAAACGTTCCTCGAACGAGCACACCAGCGGCACCGGCCATTCAACCAGCGCAGTCACTTCGTCGAGCAAGGCAGGCGGAACGATTGCAGTACCTTCCTGCATCGTCGCCAGCTCTTCGGTGCGCTTGCTGATCAGCGCGCGACGCTCGTTGGCGTCGGCCAGCACGTAAGCGCCACGCAGGTCGGCCAGGTAGTTGGCCGGCGAAGTGATGCGCACACTTTCCGGGTGATGGAAACGGTGACCACGGGAATCACGGCCAGCCTTCTGGGCAAGGATGGTGCAGTCGATGACCTGGTCACCGAGCAGCATGACCAGCCATTGGGTTGGGCGAACGAATTCTTCCTTGCGAGCACCCCAGCGCATGCGCTTGGGAATCGGCAGGTCGTTCAGGGAATCTTCGACGATGGTCGGCAGCAGGCTCGCGGTCGGTTTGCCCGCGATGCTTTGGCTGTAGCGCAGTTTCGGGCCGCTCTGATCGATTTCGCTCAGGTCGACGCCGCACTTCTTGGCAAAACCCAGTGCCGCTTGAGTCGGATTGCCTTCGGCATCGAACGCGGCCTGACGTGGCGGGCCGTCGAGGTTGATGCTGCGATCCGGCTGGTGGGTGGCCAGCGAAGTGATCAGCACAGCCAGACGACGCGGCGCGGCGTAGACGGTTTTGGTTTCGTAGTTCAGGCCGGCGGCCTGCAAGCCCTTGTCGATACCGGCCAGGAACGCGTCGGCCAGGGTGTTCAGGGCTTTGGGTGGCAGTTCTTCGGTGCCCAGTTCAACCAGAAAATCTTGAGCACTCATTGTGCAGCCTCCAGCTTGGCCAGTACTTCATCACGCAGGTCCGGGGTCGCCATCGGGAAGCCCAGCTTGGCGCGAGCCAGCAGGTAGGCTTGCGCAACGGAACGCGCCAGGGTGCGCACACGCAGGATGTATTGCTGACGCGCGGTCACCGAGATTGCCCGGCGTGCATCCAGCAGGTTGAAGGTATGGGATGCCTTCAACACCATTTCATAGCTTGGCAATGGCAGCGGCTGGTCGAGTTCGATCAGGCGCTTGGCTTCGCTTTCGTAGAAATCGAACAGTTCGAACAGCTTCTCGACGTTGGCGTGTTCGAAGTTGTAGGTCGACTGCTCCACTTCGTTCTGGTGGAACACGTCGCCGTAGGTCACTTTACCGAACGGACCGTCCGCCCAGACCAGGTCGTAGACCGAGTCCACGCCTTGCAGGTACATCGCCAGACGTTCCAGGCCATAAGTGATCTCGCCGGTCACCGGGTAGCACTCGATCCCGCCCGCTTGCTGGAAGTAAGTGAACTGCGTCACTTCCATGCCGTTGAGCCAGACTTCCCAGCCCAGACCCCAGGCGCCCAGTGTCGGCGATTCCCAGTTGTCTTCGACGAAGCGAATGTCGTGGACCAGCGGGTCCAGGCCGACATGCTTGAGGGAGCCCAGGTACAGTTCCTGGAAATTGTCCGGGTTCGGCTTCAGGACAACCTGAAACTGGTAGTAATGCTGCAGACGGTTCGGGTTTTCGCCGTAGCGGCCGTCAGTCGGGCGACGACTGGGCTGCACATAAGCGGCGTTCCAGGTTTCCGGGCCGATGGCGCGCAGAAACGTGGCAGTGTGGAAAGTACCGGCGCCTACTTCCATATCGTAGGGCTGAAGTACCACGCAACCTTGCTCGGCCCAGTATTGCTGGAGGGCGAGGATCAAGTCTTGGAAGGTACGCACGGCTGGCGTAGGCTGGCTCACGAAATTCACCTGTTTCTTGGGCTGCGATTTAAAGAGCGGGAGTATACCCGATTCATTGCTGCGCACGCCCCCTGGAGCCTTATGCCACGCTGCTTTTGGTGTTCCGAAGATCCGCTGTACATGGCTTATCACGACCAGGAGTGGGGCGCGCCGCTACGCGATGCGCAGGGATTGTTCGAGTTGCTTTTGCTCGAAGGGTTCCAGGCCGGCCTCTCGTGGATCACCGTGCTGCGTAAACGTGAGCGTTATCGCGAGGTGCTGTTCGGCTTCGACGTACAACGCATAGCGCAGATGAGCGACGCGGAAATCGATGAATTGATGCTCGATCCGGGCATCATTCGCAATCGCCTGAAACTCAACGCCGCCCGGCGCAACGCCCAGGCCTGGCTGACGCTGGAAGACCCGGTGGAGTTTCTCTGGTCTTTCGTTGGAGGTACTCCTGTGATCAATCATTTCAAGGATCGCACCGAGGTACCGGCGATCACGCCAGTTGCCGTGGAGATGAGCAAGGGCTTGAAAAAGGCCGGTTTCACCTTCGTCGGCCCGACGATTTGCTACGCGCTGATGCAGGCCTCGGGCATGGTCATGGACCACACGCAAGACTGCGACCGCTACGCTCAGCTCGCCAACGGCGGTTAGAATAGCCGCCTCGCGCACAGCACAAGATCAGGAGTGACCTGTGGATAAGTTTAAAGGCGCCTTGCTGGTAGGCGCTCTGCGGCTGTTTGCCTTGCTTCCGTGGCGGGCAGTGCAAGCCGTGGGCTCGGCCATTGGCTGGGTCATGTGGAAAACACCTAACCGTTCCCGCGACGTGGTGCGGATCAACCTTTCCAAGTGCTTTCCCGAGATGGACCCGGCCGAACGTGAGCGCCTGGTGGGCCAGAGCCTGAAAGACATTGGCAAGTCGTTGACTGAAAGCGCCTGTGCGTGGATCTGGCCGGCCCAGCGTTCAATCGACCTGGTGCGCGAAGTCGAAGGCCTCGACGTGTTGAAAGACGCGCTTGCTTCCGGCAAAGGCGTCGTCGGCATCACCAGCCACCTGGGCAACTGGGAAGTGTTGAACCACTTCTATTGCAGCCAGTGCAAACCGATCATCTTCTATCGTCCGCCCAAGCTTAAGGCGGTGGATGATTTGCTGCGCAAGCAACGTGTCCAATTGGGCAACCGGGTGGCCGCCTCGACCAAGGAAGGCATCCTCAGCGTTATCAAGGAAGTGCGCAAAGGTGGTGCGGTCGGCATTCCGGCTGACCCGGAACCGGCCGAATCCGCCGGGATCTTTGTACCGTTCTTCGCCACGCAGGCGCTGACCAGTAAATTCGTGCCAAACATGCTCGCTGGCGGTAAAGCCGTCGGTGTGTTCCTGCATGCGCTGCGGTTGCCGGACGGTTCCGGTTACAAAGTGATCCTCGAAGCCGCGCCAGAGGCCATGTACAGCACGGATACCGAAACCTCCTGCGCCGCCATGAGCCAGGTCGTGGAGCGTTATGTACGGGCCTATCCGAGCCAATACATGTGGAGCATGAAACGTTTCAAGAAACGTCCGCCAGGCGAAGAGCGCTGGTATTGACTCGATTGGCATGATCTGTGGATAACCTTGGGGCCAACGTTATCCACAACCGTTCATTCAAGGGCGCAAAAGATGTCCGAACTTCGCAAATCGTTTCGCATCAAGATCACTCACGAAAGCTTTGGCGAATGCCTCGGCCAGACCCGCAATCTTTCGGATACAGGCGTCTACGTCAGGCATCCGCGCTTGTCGTCGTTGTCCCGAGGCGCGGTGGTTTACGGTCAAGTGCAGGACTTACCCACAGGTGCTCCGCGGGTGCGTATGGAAGTGGTGCTGGTCGATGCCGATGGCATAGGCTTGCGCTATCTCTGATCAGTGCGACTGGCGTTCAAGCTTTTTCAGAAATACCGTCATCTCTTTCTCTGCTTGCTTGTCGCCATGGGCGCGGGCAGCTTCCAGACCCTGTTCCCATGCCTGACGCGCGGCCGCAAAGTCCGCGAGTGCGAGATGAGCCTTGCCCAATAGTTTCCAGGCCGCCGAATACTTCGGATCAAATTCGACGCAACGCGTGAAATGCTCGGCCGCTTTGGCGTTTTCCCCAAGATCCAGGTAACCCTTGCCCAGGCCGAAGCGCAGCAATGAGTTATCCACACCCTTGGCAAGCATTTTTTCCAGGGATTCGAGCATTGGGTGGACTCCTTCTAGAGGTTGGTCAGCTTCAAGATAGCCATCGCGAGCAGGCTCACTCCCACAGTGGATTTTTGCCGGACACAAGATCTGTATTCACTGAAGAAATACTGTGGGAGTGAGCCTGCTCGCGATGAGGCCAGACCGGCCGCCGCAGCTTCTGGATCAGAAGAAGCTCAACCCCACATGAAACAGCTTTTCCACATCCCGAATATGCTTCTTATCCACAAGGAACAGAATCACATGGTCGCCCGCTGCGATCACCGTATCGTCGTGGGCAATGATCACTTCCTCATCGCGAATGATCGCGCCAATCGTCGTACCCGGTGGCAAGCCGATGTTCTCGATGGCCTTGCCAATCACCTTGCTCGACTTCGCGTCACCATGGGCAATCGCCTCAATGGCCTCGGCCGCGCCGCGGCGCAGTGAGTGCACGCTGACGATATCGCCGCGGCGCACGTGGGCCAGCAGGGTGCCGATGGTCGCCAGTTGCGGGCTGATGGCAATGTCGATGTCACCGCCCTGAATCAAATCAACGTACGCCGGGTTGTTGATGATCGTCATCACCTTCTTCGCGCCAAGGCGCTTGGCCAGCAGCGAAGACATGATGTTGGCTTCGTCATCGTTGGTCAGGGCCAGGAAGATGTCGGCGTCGGCAATGTTCTCTTCCATCAGCAAGTCACGGTCTGAGGCGCTGCCCTGCAATACCACGGTGCTGTCGAGGGTGTCCGAGAGATGGCGGCAGCGTGCCGGGTTCATCTCGATGATCTTGACCTGGTAGCGACTTTCGATCGCCTCGGCCAGACGCTCACCAATCTGCCCGCCGCCGGCGATGACGATACGTTTGTACGTTTCATCCAGACGGCGCATTTCGCTCATCACTGCGCGAATATTCGCTTTGGCGGCAATGAAAAACACTTCGTCGTCGGCCTCGATGACGGTATCGCCCTGAGGCAAAATCGGCCGATCACGACGAAAAATCGCCGCTACACGGGTTTCAACGTTTGGCATGTGCTCGCGCAACTGACGCAGTTGCTGACCCACCAGCGGTCCGCCGTAGTACGCCTTCACGGCCACCAATTGTGCTTTGCCTTCGGCGAAGTCGATCACCTGCAAGGCGCCCGGATGCTGGATCAGACGCTTGATGTAGTTGGTGACCACTTGTTCCGGACTGATCAGCACGTCCACCGGAATCGCGTCGTTATCGAACAACTCGGATCGCGTGAGATACGCCGCTTCGCGGACCCGGGCAATTTTTGTCGGGGTGTGGAACAGGGTGTGGGCGACCTGACAGGCGACCATGTTGGTTTCGTCGCTGTTGGTCACTGCCACCAGCATGTCGGCGTCATCCGCGCCGGCCTGGCGCAGCACCGTCGGCAACGAGCCGCGGCCCTGCACGGTGCGGATGTCCAGCCGATCACCGAGATCTCGCAGGCGATCGCCATCGGTGTCCACCACCGTGATGTCGTTGGCCTCGCTGGCCAAGTGTTCCGCCAACGAACCGCCGACCTGCCCTGCGCCGAGGATGATGATTTTCATCCAGTCACTCCCTTGGAATCCCGTTAACCGCGCGCGGCGGCGATCTTGATCAGCTTGGCGTAGTAGAAACCGTCGTGGCCACCTTCCTGGGCCAGCAACTGGCGACCGTGCGGCTGCTTGATGCCGGCCGTTGTGGCGAGGTCCAGTTCACGGGCACCCGGCGTGCGAGCGAGGAACGCTTCGATGACCTCGGTGTTCTCGGTCGGCAGCGTGGAGCAGGTGGCGTAAAGCAGAATCCCGCCGACTTCCAGAGTTATCCACAGGGCGTCGAGCAGCTCCCCTTGCAGCACCGCCAATGCGGCGATGTCGTCGGGTTGGCGTGTCAGCTTGATGTCCGGGTGACGACGGATTACGCCGGTGGCTGAGCACGGCGCGTCGAGCAAGATGCGTTGAAACGGTTTGCCGTCCCACCAGGTGGCGGTGTCGCGGCCATCGGCGGCGATCAGGTCGGCGCTCAGGCCAAGGCGCGCAAGGTTCTCGCGCACTCGCACCAGACGCTTGGCTTCCAGGTCCACCGCCACGACGCCCGCCAGTTTTGGCTCGGCCTCGAGAATGTGGCAGGTTTTGCCGCCTGGCGCGCAGCAGGCGTCCAGCACCCGTTGGCCTGGCGCCAGGTCGAGCAGGTCAGCGGCCAGTTGCGCCGCTTCGTCCTGCACACTGATCCAGCCTTCGGCGAAGCCCGGCAAGCTGCGCACGTCGGTCGCTGCTTCTAGGATGATGCCGTCCCGGCTGTAAATGCACGGCGTGGCGGCGATGCCGGCTTGGGTTAGCAGCCCCAGATACGCATCGCGTGAATGATGGCGACGGTTGACCCGCAGAATCATCGGCGGATGTGCATTGTTCGCCGCGCAAATGGCTTCCCACTGCTCAGGCCAGAAGGCCTTCAGGGATTTCTGCAGCCAGCGTGGATGGGCAGTGCGCACCACCGGATCATGTTCCAGTTCGGCCAGCAGCGCTTCGCTTTCACGCTGGGCGCGGCGCAGCACGGCATTGAGCAAGGCCTTGGCCCAGGGTTTTTTCAGCTTGTCGGCGCAGCCTACGGTTTCGCCGATGGCGGCGTGGGCCGGAACGCGGGTGTAGAGCAATTGGTAGAGACCGACCAGCAACAACGCCTCGACATCGGCGTCCGCCGCCTTGAACGGCTTCTGCAGCAACTTGGCCGCCAGCGCCGACAAACGCGGTTGCCAGCGCGCGGTACCGAACGCCAGGTCCTGGGTGAAGCCGCGATCCCGGTCTTCAACCTTGTCCATTTGCGTCGGCAACGAACTGTTGAGGGATGCTTTACCGTTGAGCACAGCAGCCAGTGCCTTGGCGGCGGCCAGACGCGGGTTCATTGAGCGTCCGCCGTTTGGCCGAGCACGGTGCCGACGGCAAATTTCTCACGACGGCTGTTGAACAAGTCGCTGAAATTCAGCGCCTTGCCGCCGGGTAATTGCAAACGGGTCAGGCACAAAGCCCGCTCACCGCAGGCGACGATCAAGCCGTCCTTGCTGGCGCTGAGGATTTCCCCCGGTGCGCCCTGCCCTTCGGCAACGCTCGCGGCCAGCACTTTCAGGGCTTCGCCATTCAGCGTGCTGTGGGTGATCGGCCATGGATTGAAGGCACGGACCAGACGCTCCAACTCTACCGCCGGGCGGTTCCAGTCGATGCGTGCTTCGTCCTTGTTCAATTTGTGCGCGTAGGTGGCGAGGCTGTCGTCCTGCACTTCGCCTTTCAGCGTGCCGGCGGCGAGGCCGGCAATCGCCTGAATCACAGCCGGTGGGCCCATTTCGGCCAGACGGTCATGAAGGCTGCCGCCGGTGTCTTCAGCGGTGATCGGCGTGGTGACTTTGAGCAGCATCGGCCCGGTGTCCAGGCCCAGCTCCATGCGCATCACGGTCACGCCGCTTTCGCTATCGCCCGCTTCGACGGCGCGCTGGATCGGCGCCGCACCGCGCCAGCGCGGCAGCAACGAGGCATGGCTATTGATGCAACCCAGGCGCGGAATATCCAGCACTGCTTGCGGCAGGATCAGGCCGTAGGCGACCACCACCAGCAAGTCCGGCTTGAGTGCAGCCAATTCGGCTTGGGCGTCTTCGTTGCGCAGGGTGGGCGGTTGCAGCACCGGGATGTTGTTTTCCAGCGCGAGTTGCTTGACCGGGCTCGGCATCAGTTTTTGCCCGCGACCCGCCGGACGGTCCGGCTGGGTGTAGACCGCGACGATCTCGTAAGGGCTGTCGAGCAGGGCCTTGAGGTGTTCGGCGGCGAATTCCGGGGTGCCGGCAAAGACGATGCGCAGTGGCTCAGTCATGGGAGCAATCTCTGAAAAGAAAAAGGCTTGCCGCGGCAAGCCTTTGAAAGGAGGGCATCAAGCGTTCTGGCGATGGAGCTTTTCCAGTTTCTTCTTGATTCGGTCGCGTTTGAGGTTGGACAGGTAGTCGACGAACAATTTGCCATTCAGGTGGTCGCATTCGTGCTGGATGCACACCGCGAGCAGGCCTTCGGCGATCAGTTCGTAAGGCTGGCCGTCGCGATCCAGGGCCTTGACCTTGACCTTCTGCGGACGGTCGACGTTTTCGTAGAAACCCGGCACCGAGAGGCAGCCTTCCTGGTATTGCTCCATCTCGTCGGTCAGCGCTTCGAATTCGGGGTTGATGAACACCCGCGGTTCGCTGCGGTCTTCGGAGAGGTCCATCACGACGATACGTTTGTGCACGTTGACCTGGGTCGCGGCGAGGCCGATGCCTGGCGCTTCATACATTGTTTCAAACATATCATCGACCAACTGACGCACTTCGTCGTCCACTACGGTCACCGGTTTGGCGATCGTGCGCAGGCGCGAGTCGGGGAATTCGAGGATGTCTAAAATGGCCATAAGCTTAATTGCTGCACGTGTGAGGTAAAGTCGGGCGATGGCCTGGCGGGTCCGAAGATGCCGGCTACCGTTGTGAAGCGTAGCTCCCTGTTCTTTTCAGAATAGATGAGCGAGCCACGAGGGCTCTGGCGTTTCACGCGAACGCACATAATAAAGGGATTCACCGCATGAGGAAATCACTACTCGCCTTGCTCCTTCTGGCCTCGGCCGGTTTGGCGCACGGGCAGGTGCAACTCAAGGAAGGTTTTCCAGCGCAATACACGGTGGTCGCGGGGGACACACTCTGGGACATTTCGGGCAAATTTCTGCGAGAGCCATGGAAATGGCCAGAGTTGTGGCAGGCCAACCCGCAGATCGAAAACCCCAATCTCATCTATCCAGGCGATTCGTTGTCGCTGGTCTACGTCAATGGCCAGCCGCGCCTGACCCTCAACCGCGGCGCTTCCCGGGGCACTATCAAGCTCTCGCCTCGGGTACGCAGCGCGCCGGTGGCTGATGCAATCCCGAGCATTCCGCTGAAATCGATCAACAGTTTCTTGTTGAGCAACCGCATCGTCGACAAGGTCGAGGACTTCGACAAGGCGCCCTACATCGTCGCCGGAGATGCCGAACGCGTGCTCAGCGGCACCGGCGATCGCATCTTCGCCCGCGGCCATTTCGACCCGAACCAGCCGGTCTACGGCATCTTCCGTCAGGGCAAGGTCTATACCGATCCCGACAGCAAAGAGTTTCTGGGGATCAACGCCGACGACATCGGCGGCGGCGAGATTGTCGCCACCGAAGGTGACGTCGCCACCCTTGCGCTGCAACGCACGACCCAGGAAGTTCGACTGGGTGACCGTTTGTTCAGTGGGGAAGAGCGATCCATCAACTCGACCTTCATGCCCAGCGCGCCCAAGACGCCGGTCAACGGCTTGATTATCGATGTGCCGCGCGGGGTTACCCAGATTGGTGCGTTGGATGTTGTCACGTTGAACAAAGGCCAGCGCGATGGTCTGGTTGAAGGCAACGTGCTGGTGGTGATGAAAACCGGCGAAACCGTACGTGACCGGATCACCGGTCAACCGTTGAAAATTCCCGATGAGCGCGCGGGGTTGCTGATGGTTTTCCGCACCTACGACAAGCTTAGTTACGGTTTGGTACTCACCGCGTCGCGCTCCTTGGCCGTCATGGACAAGGTGCGAAATCCGTAAGCCTGCTCCACAAGTTACCAACAGAGTTATCCACAGCTTATTCCCGTTTGAACGGGGCTCATAACGATCAAGGATGATCCATGTCGCTGTCTGCCGTCACACCGGTTTCCCCTGCGGAACTGGAAGCTCGTTTACGCCTGCACCGCTTGCCGGAAATCGGCCCTGCACGTTTTCGCAAACTGCTTGAAGCGTTTGGATCGGCCTCCAAAGCCATCAGCGCACCGGCCAGCGCCTGGCGCTCGTTGGGCTTGCCGCTGGCCTGCGCCGAAGCGCGACGGGCCCAGGAAGTGCGCGATGGCGCGAGCCACGCATTGGCCTGGATAGAGCGTCCGGGCCAGCATTTATTAATGTGGGACCAGCCTGACTACCCGGCGTTGCTGGCGCAGATCAGCGATGCGCCGCCGCTGTTATTTGTGGCGGGTGATCCGGGGATCCTGGAGATTCCGCAGCTGGCGATGGTCGGCAGTCGTCGCGCCTCGCGACCGGGCATGGACACCGCCACGGCGTTTTCGCGCAGTCTGGCCGGTGCCGGTTTCGTCATTACCAGCGGTCTGGCGCTGGGCATCGATGCTGCCGCGCATCAGGCCGCTTTGGACGTGGGCGGTCGAACGGTCGGTGTACTTGGCACGGGACTTGAAAAGTTTTATCCACAGCGCAATAGACGGCTGGCGGACGCCATGATTGCATCGGGTAGCGCGGTGCTTTCCGAGTTCCCGCTGGACGCCGGTCCTAGCGCTGGCAACTTCCCTCGACGCAACCGGATCATCAGCGGTTTATCCCTGGGTGTGCTGGTGGTCGAGGCCAGTATTGCGAGCGGTTCGTTGATCACCGCGAGGCTGGCGGCGGAACAGGGGCGCGAGGTCTACGCGATTCCGGGATCGATCCATCATCCCGGCGCCAAGGGCTGTCATCAATTGATCCGCGACGGCGCAGTGTTGGTGGAAACCATTGAACATATCCTTGAAGCGCTACGCGGCTGGCAACGGTTGCCGTTATCCACAGAGACTCCAGCGGTGACGCATCCGTTGCTCAAACTACTGCACGCCGCGCCCCACACCAGTGAAGCGTTGTCCGTGAGCAGCGGCTGGGCCTTGTCCAAAGTGCTGGCGGCGTTGACGGAGCTGGAAATGGACGGCCGGGCAGTCTGCGAAAGCGGGCGTTGGTTTGCACGGGTGAGCTAGGTTTTATAAGGAAGATCGGTAAACTGCGCAGAGCCTTATTCCGGAGAGTTTTTCATGGTCAACAGTTGGCGTGTGCAACAAGCCGCACAAGCCGTTCGCGCAGGGGCGGTGATCGCCTATCCAACCGAAGCCGTGTGGGGCCTGGGTTGCGACCCGTGGGACGAAGAGGCGGTCTATCGTCTGCTGGCGATCAAGGGACGGTCAGTGGAAAAAGGGTTGATTCTGGTGGCTGACAACATCCGCCAGTTCGACTTCCTCTTTGAAGACTTTCCTGAATTGTGGATGGATCGCATGGCCAGCACCTGGCCGGGGCCGAACACCTGGCTGGTGCCGCATCAGAATATGTTGCCGCAGTGGATTACCGGCGTGCATGAAACGGTGGCGCTGCGTGTCAGCGATCACCCGCTGGTGAGGGATTTGTGCGCGGTGGTCGGGCCGTTGGTTTCGACGTCGGCCAACCCGCAGGGCCGGCCGGCGGCGCGTACGCGAATTCGCGTCGAGCAGTATTTCCGTGGGCAGGTGGATTACGTGTTGGGCGGGAATCTGGGCGGGCGCAAGAATCCGAGCGTGATTCGAGATCTGGCGACGGGCGACGTGATTCGCCCGGATTAAGATCGCGGCGCTGCCAATCGCGAGCAAGCCCGCTCCCACATTTAACCGCATTCCTCTGAGGAAACCCGGTCAACTGTGGGAGCGAGCCTGCTCGCGATGGCGTCCTTCAGGGCAACAAAACTGTCGAGCCTGTGGTCCGCCGCGCCGACAACTCAGCCTGCGCCTTAGCGGCTTCAGCCAGCGGATACTTCTGGCTGATGTCGACTTTCAACTTTCCGCTGATGATCATCTCGAACAGCTCATCCGCCATGCGCTGCAGGTTTTCGGCGTTGTTGGCGTAAGTCGCCAGCGTCGGCCGGGTGACGTACAACGATCCCTTCGCCGCCAAAATCCCCAGGTTCACCCCATCGACCGCTCCGGACGCATTGCCGAAGCTCACCACCAGACCGCGCGGAGAAACGCTGTCGAGCGACGTCAGCCACGTGTCCTTGCCGACGCCGTCGTACACCACCGGGACTTTCTTCCCGTCCGTCAATTCCAGCACGCGTTGTGCCACGTTTTCGTGGCTGTAATCGATGGTTGCCCAGGCACCGTTGGCTTTTGCCAGCGCCGCCTTTTGCGGCGAACTGACCGTTCCGATCAGCTTCACGCCAAGAGCCTTGGCCCATTGGCAAGCCAGCGAACCGACACCGCCGGCCGCGGCGTGGAACAGAATGGTTTCACCGCCCTTGAGTTCATAGGTCTGACGCAACAGGTACTGCACGGTCAGGCCTTTGAGCATCACCCCGGCAGCCTGTTCGAAACTGATGGCATCCGGTAGGTGCACCAGATTGGCCTCCGGCAACACATGAACGTCGCTATAAGCGCCCAATGGGCCGCTGCCGTACGCCACACGATCACCGATCTTGAAGCGGGTGACTTCGCTGCCGACAGCCTCGACCACGCCCGCGCCTTCCGCACCCAGGCCCGATGGCAGGGCGGGTAGTGGATAGAGACCACTGCGGTAGTAGGTATCGATGAAGTTCAGGCCGATGGCCTTGTTGGTGACGCGAACCTGCTGCGGGCCGGGCTCGGCGGGTTGATAGTCGACATACTCGAGGACTTCGGGGCCGCCATGGGTGCGAAACTGAATACGCTTTGCCATCAGAACTCTCCTTAGGTCATGTGCGAAGCTCCCTATCGGACTCCTAAGCTTGACCTTCGTCAACTGCGGCAGGCCCATCTGCGATGTTATGCTACGCGCCCGTTTGCGCCGCCCCCTGCTCCGATGGAGCGCCGCGTAGCTTTGCCCGATTCAAGGTGATGACATGACGACCCGCACCGAGGCCGTAAAAGCCTACCTGCTCGACCTGCAAGACCGTATTTGCGCTGCCCTGGAAGCCGAAGACGGCGGCACGCACTTCGTCGAAGACGCCTGGACCCGGCCCGCCGGTGGCGGAGGTCGCACGCGAGTGATCGAAAACGGCGCGGTGATTGAAAAGGGCGGCGTCAACTTCTCTCACGTCTTTGGCAGCGGTCTTCCACCGTCCGCCAGCGCTCATCGGCCAGAACTGGCCGGACGTGGCTTCGAAGCCCTGGGCGTGTCGCTGGTGATTCACCCGCACAACCCACACGTGCCGACTTCCCACGCCAACGTGCGCTTTTTCATCGCGGAAAAAGAAGGTGAAGAACCGGTCTGGTGGTTCGGCGGTGGCTTCGACCTGACCCCTTACTACGGCAACATCGAAGACTGCGTGCACTGGCACCGTGTCGCCGAGCAGGCATGTGCGCCGTTCGGTCCGGACGTCTACGCGCGCTACAAAGCCTGGTGTGACAGCTACTTCCACATCAAGCACCGTCACGAGCCGCGTGGCATCGGCGGTCTGTTCTTCGATGATTTGAACGAGTGGGACTTCGACACCAGTTTCGCCTTCATGCGCGCCATCGGTGACGCCTACATCGACGCCTACCTGCCGATCATGCAACGCCGCAAACAGGATCCGTTCACTGCCCAGCAGCGTGAATTCCAGGAATTCCGTCGCGGGCGCTACGTCGAGTTCAACCTGGTCTACGACCGTGGCACGCTGTTCGGCCTGCAATCGGGCGGGCGTACCGAGTCGATCCTCATGTCGCTGCCGCCGCAAGTGCGCTGGAGCTACGACTGGAAAGCCGAGCCCGGTAGCGAAGAAGCACGCCTGACCGAATACTTCCTGCAAGATCGCGATTGGTTGGCCGAAGCCTGAACGAGGAGTTCTGATGGACCGTTACGTCGTATTCGGTAACCCGATTGGCCACAGCAAGTCGCCGCTGATTCACCGTTTGTTTGCCGAGCAAACCGCTCAGGAACTGGATTACAGCACTTCGCTGGCGCCACTCGACGATTTTTCCGGTTTCGCCCGGGAATTTTTCCTCGAAGGCCGTGGGGCGAATGTCACGGTGCCGTTCAAGGAAGATGCCTTTCGCCTGGCCGACAGCCTGACGCAACGGGCCCAACGGGCTGGCGCGGTAAACACCTTGAGCAAACTCGACGATGGCACGCTGCTCGGTGACAACACCGACGGTGCCGGGCTGGTGCGCGACTTGACCGTCAACGCCGGTTTCAGCCTCAAGGGCAAACGCATCCTGCTGCTCGGCGCTGGCGGCGCGGTGCGTGGCGCGCTGGAACCGTTGCTGGCCGAGCAGCCGGCGTCGGTAATCATCGCCAACCGTACAGTGGAAAAAGCCGAGCTACTGGCGGAGCTGTTCTGCGACTTGGGGCCGGTATCAGCCAGCGGTTTCGACTGGTTGCGCGAGCCGGTGGACCTGATCATCAATGCGACGTCGGCGAGTCTGTCGGGCGATGTGCCGCCGATTGCCAGCAGCCTGATCGAACCGGGCAAAACAGTGTGCTACGACATGATGTACGGCAAAGAGCCGACTTCGTTCTGTCGTTGGGCCAGTGAACACGGCGCGGCAGTGTCGATGGACGGCTTGGGCATGCTGGCCGAACAAGCGGCTGAAGCCTTCTTCCTGTGGCGCGGCGTGCGTCCGGACACGGCGCCAGTGCTGGCCGAACTGCGCCGGCAACTCGCCCTGTAACTACTGTAGGAGCGAGCTTGCTCGCGATGACGACGGTACATCCAACATTGATGTATCAGAACGACCGCCATCGCGAGCAAGCTCGCTTCCACAGGGGATTTGCGCCATGACGGATCAATCCTCAAACCGGATCGGGCATTTCTCCGCGCCTTCGAGCTTTCTCAATTCTTCTATCACTGGCGGGCGCGCACCGCGCAGGGTCAGGCTGCGATCCTGGCGCAGAAGCCGTCGTGCTTCCTGATGCAGCATTTCCACCCCCGAATAGTCGATAAAGTTGATCTGCTGCGCCTCGATCACGACCCGCGCGCCGTGCATGCGTTGCAGACGTACTTGCAGGTAATGGCTGGCGCCGAAAAAGATCGACCCGCCGACCCGCAGAATATCTTCATCGCCTTCGCGCCAATGCTGCACGCGCGGCTGCGAAGTGCGTTTGAGATAGAAGAACAAGGACGCCAGCACCCCGGCGTAAATCGCCGTCTGCAACTCCAGCAGCAGCGTGGCGACACAGGTCAGCGCCATCACCAGGAACTCGGCGCGACTGACCCGCAACAACGCGCGAATGCCGCGATGATCCACCAGGCCCCAGGCGATCAGCAAAATACTGCCCGCCATCGCCGGGATCGGAATGTGCGCGATCAGCACCGCGCCAAAGATCGCGAACAGTGCCACCCACATGGCCGAGAAGACACCAGCCAACGGTGAGCAGGCACCCGCCTCGTAGCTAAGGCCCGAACGGGTGAAGGAGCCGGCCGACAGCGATCCGGAAAAGAACGCACCGACAATGTTCGATAACCCCTGGGCGCGGACTTCCTGGTTTGCATCGAGCAATTGCTGTGAGCGCGCCGACAAGGAACGGGCAATCGACAGGCTCGTCACCAACCCGAGCATTCCGACGGCCACGGCGCTGGGCAGCAGGCGCAGGACCAGATCCAGGTCCAGCGGCAGCGGGCTGAACGGCGGCAGCCGCCCGACAAACGCGCTAACCAACTTCACATGGCCGAACATCGATGGCCAAACCCACACCAGCAATCCGCTCAACACCAAGGTGATCAGCAGCGTCGGCCAGCGTGGCAGCAGCATTTTCAGGATCACGCCCACCACGACCGTTGCCACGCCCAGTACCAGTGAAGGCTTGTCCATCTCACCGAGATGACTCAACAGCATCATCAGGCTGTTCAACGCCGTGGCTTGATTGGGCAGGTCCAGCCCCAGCAGGTTCGGCAGTTGGCCGATGGCAATCACCACCGCCGCGCCGAGGGTGAAACCCAGTACCACCGAGTGCGAGACGAAATTCACCAGCGCGCCAAACCGCAGCAAACCCAGGAGCCATTGGAAAATGCCGGCCAGAAAGGTCAGCAACAGGATCAACGTCACGTAGTCCTGGGTCGCAGGAACCGCCAGTGGGCTGACGCTCGCGTACAGGACAATGGAAATGGCCGCCGTCGGACCGCAGATCAAATGCCACGACGAACCCCACAGGCAGGCAATCAACACCGGGATGATCGCAGCGTAGAGGCCGTATTCGGGCGGGAGACCGGCGATCAGTGCGTAGGCAATGGATTGCGGCAACGCGAGAATGGCGCCACTGAGTCCGACAATCAGGTCACGGCCGACGCTGGCGCGGGTTTGCCGGGGCAACCAGGAAAGGAAGGGGAAGAGTGAATGGCGGCTGGGGAAGGCCATGGATCCTCTCGGTGAGTGACTGTAAGGCGTCAGGGTGGTGTGTCAGTTGCGTAGGCGCAAGGGCATAAATCGATTCGCGAGCAGGCTCGCTCCCACATATTCACGGTGATCCTGTGGGAGCGAGCCTGCTCGCGATAGCGTCTGCAAACCTTAAAGTTTGGCTTTCACTGCCGTCAACGCATCCTTCCCGTCCACGGTCTTCACACCGTCAAGCCACTTGTCCAGCACCGCCGGGTTTGCCTTGATCCACGCTTTGGCCGCATCGGCATTGCTGACCTTCTTGTTTACCACCTCGGCCATGATGCTGTTTTCCATCTCCTGGGTGAAACTCAGGTTGGTCAGCAACTTGCCAACGTTCGGACAGGCCTGTGCATAACCTTTGCGCGTCAGCGTGTGGAC
This sequence comes from Pseudomonas sp. DR48, assembly GCF_019823085.1. Taxonomy (NCBI): domain Bacteria; kingdom Pseudomonadati; phylum Pseudomonadota; class Gammaproteobacteria; order Pseudomonadales; family Pseudomonadaceae; genus Pseudomonas; species Pseudomonas sp. DR48. The sequence continues at coordinate 1,973,814 of NZ_CP081946.1, forward strand.
GCTGCCAGTGTCGCCGAAATACTTCTCGCCGCCCTTCAGGTAATGCATTTTCAGCTGCACGTTCATCGGGTGCGGGGTCCAGCCGAGGAAGGTCACGAATTTCTGTTTCTTCACCGCGCGAGACACTTCGGCCAGCATCGCTTGCTCGCTGGACTCGACCAGTTTCCACTGGCCCATGTCGAAGTCATTCTTCTTGATGATCTCTTGCAGCGAAATGTTCGCCGGAGCGCCCGAACCGATGCCGTAGATCTTCTTGTCGAACTTGTCGGCGAATTTATTCAGGTCGGCAAAGTTATGCACACCCGCGTCCCACACGTAATCCGGGACTGCCAGTGTGAACTCGGTACCGTCGAGGTTCTTCGCCAGTTGGGTGACATCGCCGGTGGCCACGAACTTGTCGTAGAAGCCCTGCTGCGCTGGCATCCAGTTACCCAGGAATACATCCACCTGGCCATCCTTCAACCCGCCAAAGGTGATCGGCACCGCGAGGGTGTCGACCTTGGCCTTGTAGCCCATGCCATCCAGCAGAAACCCGGTGATGGCGTTGGTCGCGGCGATGTCGCTCCAGCCAGGGTCGGCCATTTTCACCGTGTCGCAGCTTTGGTCGGCGTAAACCGATGCGCTGCCCAGAGCCAAAAGCCCGACCGTCAGTACTGTGGATAACTTTTGCATGGACTTCCCCTTAACATTATTGGTTTTGGCAGGGTTGTGGATAACGTGCTTTGCGCTCCAGATCGTCGAGATCGATGTGGTTGCGCATGTACTGCTGACTGGCGTCCACCAGCGGCTGGTGATCCCAGCTCTTCAGCTTGCCGATGGTCAGCGCATCGGCGACGAAACGCCGGCGTCGCTGGCTGGCGAGCACCTGTTGGTGAATGGCCGGAATGTCCCATTTGGCCCGCGCCTCGGCGAGAAAATCCTCGAACAGCTGCCGATGCTGCGGCGATTGGCTGAGTTCTTCTTGCTCACGCGGGTCATTGTGTACATCGAAGAGTAGGCAAGGGTCGTCTTCGCTGTAGATGAATTTGTAGGCGCCGCGACGGATCATCATCAAAGGACTGATGGTGCCCTCGGCCATGTATTCGCCGAACACTTCGTCGTGACCGCCCTGCCCTTGCAGATGCGGCACCAGCGAGCGGCCGTCCAGCGGCAGGCCTGGCTCCAGCGAACCTCCGGCCAGTTCCACGAAGGTGGGCAGCAGGTCGGCGGTGGAAACAGACGCACTGACCCGGCCAGCCCCGAATTGCCCCGGTGCACTGATCAGCAAAGGCACTCGCGCGGCCATTTCGAACCAATGCATTTTGTACCAGAGGCCGCGCTCGCCGAGCATGTCGCCGTGATCGCCAGAGAAGACAATGATGGTGTCATCGATCAACCCGGTTTCTTCGAGGGTTTGCAGGAGTTTGCCGACGTTGCTGTCGATATAGCTGCAAGCGCCAAAGTAAGCGCGGCGCGCGTCGCGAATCTTATCCACAGGCAGCGGTTTGTCCCACAGGTCGTAGACCTTGAGCAAACGCTGGGAGTGCGGGTCGAGCGAGGTCTGCACGGGAGTTTCAGGCAATGGGATGTCGGCATCGTCGTACAGGTCCCAGAAAGCTTTGGGAATGGTGTACGGGTCGTGTGGATGGGTCATCGACACGGTCAGGCAAAACGGCTGATCGCCATCCTCACGGATGTGATCGAACAGGTATTGCTGGGCCTTGAACACCACCTCTTCATCGAAATCCAGCTGATTGGTGCGCACGCACGGCCCGGCTTGCAGCACCGACGACATGTTGTGATACCAGGTCGGACGGACGTCCGGTTCATCCCAATTCACGGCCCAACCGTAGTCGGCCGGGTAAATATCGCTGGTCAGGCGTTCTTCGTAGCCATGGAGTTGGTCCGGGCCGCAAAAGTGCATCTTGCCCGAGAGCGCGGTGCGGTAGCCGAGTCGACGCAGGTAGTGAGCGTATGTCGGTACGTCGGCAGGGAAATCGGCCGCGTTGTCGTAAGCGCCGATCTTGCTCGGCAATTGACCGCTGACCAGGGTGAAACGCGACGGCGCGCAGAGTGGACTGTTGCAATAGGCGGCGTCGAACACCACGCCTTCGGCGGCGAGGCGACTCAAATTAGGCAGTTTGATGGGCGAAGGGCCGTAGAACGGCAACATTGGCGCGGCCATCTGATCGGCCATGATGAAAAGAATATTCTTGCGCTTCATGTGATCGCGGCATTCCATAGTGAATATTTATGCGAGAGTGCTGCAATCGAGCATGGAGTCCATGCTTGTTGTGGTAAAGCCCATGCACGGCAATGACTAGGATAAGCACAGCTTATGTATGAATCCCTCGGTGATTTGTCGCTGGATTTGCTCCGCGCTTTTGAATCGGCTGCCCGTCAACGCAGTTTCACCGCCGCCGCAGTGGAGCTTGGAACAACGCAACCGGCCATCAGCCAGCAGATCAAGCGGTTGGAAGAACAACTCGGCACACGGCTGTTCGACCGTATCTATCGCGGCATTGAACTGACGGAAGCCGGGATCATTCTTTTCGAGCAGGTTCAGCTCGGTTTGCAGAATATCGACGCAGGATTGAGCGCGATAACCGCACAACAGCAACACGAGGTCTTGCAGGTCGCCACCGACTTCGCGTTTGCCGCGTATTGGTTGATGCCGCGATTACACCGTTTTCATGCCGCCAATCCGCAAGTGGATGTGAGCCTGGTTACCAGCGAGCGCAACCACAACATGCTGCGCACCGATATCGACGTGGCGGTGCTGTTCGGCGACGGGCGCTTCAAACAGGGCGAAAGCCATTGGCTGTTCAGCGAAGAAGTGTTTCCGGTGTGCAGCCCGCTGTTGTTGAAGGACCGTCCCCTGCCCTTGCCCGCTCAATCATTGCTGGAATTTCCGCTGCTGCATTTACGCGGAGAAAACAGCAGTAACTGGTTCGATTGGAGCGGCGTGTTTCGCGAGCTGGGCATCACTTCAGCGCCTGCGCCGGGGCAATTGCGTTTCGATAATTACACGCTGTTGATTCAAGCCGCGATTGGCGGCCAAGGCGTGGCGATCGGCTGGCGTCACCTTGTGGATAACTTGCTGGCACAAGGTTTGTTGTGCCGGCCGATTGCAGACACGGTGATTTCCAGGCTCGGCTATTACGTGGTGTTGCCTCAACGCAAACGGCGGGGAGCGTTGATCCAGCTATTTGTCGATTGGTTGATGGCAGAACAAGCCAGCAGTGCGCAATCGCTTACCGGCCTTGCGTTGCCGTCTATCGCTGTTTAGCGTCCACCGCTACAAAATTGACGTGCTCGCGAACGTGCAGGTTCAGCTGAAGCTCATCGGCAATGCCGACGGCGACGCGGTTCAACCGCTCAAGCGGTTCTGCCAGCCCCGGTTCCAGGCTGCTGCTGACCTGGCTGAAATGTTCGATGGTCAGCCCGGGCACCCCACGTGGCGCGTTCACCAGCGTCCAGTGCAACGCACTGCTTTGAAGCGCTTCGCGGATTTCCTCGGCGGCATGGCGTTGCAGGCTATCGTCAGTCTCCAGATCGTCCAGTACCTCGAAATCCCCCACCAGAAACAGCCGGGAAATGCCCGCGGCCTGCATACCTTCAACCAACGCATCCACAGCCAGCACTTGCTCGACCGGGCCCGGGACGATGGTCTTTTCCACACTGTCGCTGTTGAAGGGCAGCCCTGGCGCGTCGAGCAAACAGATAACCGCTGAACTGCCTGCAACGCTTTGCTTCACCCGTTCAGCCTCAAACAGGTCACCGGTCTTGGTGCGCAAACCCGGGCGTGGCGCGAGGGCCGTCAGGTCGTCCAGAATCGCGATGACTTCATGCTGGCGCCGCAGCATTTCAGCCATCAGCGCACTGCCCAGGCTACTCATGGCACCATAAAGCACCACTTTCACAACGGGGGTTTCGGCATTTTTCATGGCTGAGTCCTTGTTTTCTACGTATATGACGTGTGACCTGTGGGGAACGGTGAGGGTTCGAACGGGTTTAAGAGGGATTGAGATGCAGCAGATCAAGGGCTATCACGCCCATGTCTATTTTGACGCCGACAGCATCGAGCGGGCGCGGGATATCTGTGAGCGGGCGGCACAGCTATTCCCGCTGAGGATGGGACGCGTGCATGAGCGCCCCGTCGGTCCGCACCCGGACTGGAGCTGCCAACTGGCTTTTGCCCCGGAACTGCTTGGCGAAGTGCTGCCCTGGCTGGCGCTCAATCGCCAGGGGCTGGTGGTGTTCCTGCACCCTGATACGGGGAACGATTTGCTCGACCACACAGAGCACGCGATCTGGATGGGCGCGGTCCGTCCGCTGGACCTGTCTGTTTTTTGATCAGAGGCTTTCTTGCGCTTCGCCGGGCAAGTGTTCGTCCAGGTGCAGCCAGGGCAATTGGTTGTCCGTCCAGATGTGCCGCTCGGCCGGTGCATGCTCCGGGTGGTCAAGGGTGGCGATGGTCACGTCGATAGTCTCCGGGCTGAGGCGTGACACCAACGCCATCTGTGCCCCACACGTCGGGCAGAAATAGCGCAGGCAGGTGGACGAGGACGCGTACTGCGCCGGCGTCCCGTTCATCCATTGGAACGCCGATGCGGGCACTGTGATCCAGGTGGTCACGATCCCGCCGCTGACCCGCCGGCAAATTGAACAATGGCAGTGGGCGATGTCGTGCAACGGCCCGTTGAATTGATAGCGCAGATGTCCGCAGTGACAGCCGCCCGAATGAATGTCATTCATTTTTCTCCTCCTGTCCCGTATTCCGGGACATAAGCCCTGTCCGACGACCGGTTGCACATCCGGTCAATGCTTTCGTCAACGAAAGCTGGCTGAAAGCTTCCCCGATTAGGATCGCCCCCACTGCCGGCAACAGACCGGTTGGCCAAAGCGCGTGTTTGATTGCTCGCACGGTCCATTTAACAACAACAATGGTGATCCTGATGTCCTCTGCTACCCGCCGCTTCGCTGTCACTCCGTTCATACGCCTCGCGCTTCCCGTTCTGCGCTGACCCCAACCGGTTCGCCCATTCCCTAGCCGCGCTATGCCTGGAGTACTCCTATGCTGACTTTCCTTGGCTTTGCCATGGTCATCACGTTCATGTTCCTGATCATGACCAAGCGCCTGTCCGCGCTGATCGCCCTGATCATCATCCCGATCGTTTTCGCCCTGTTCGGCGGTTTTGCGCCGAAGATCGGCCCGATGATGCTCGAAGGCATCACCAAACTCGCGCCGACCGGCGTGATGCTGATGTTCGCCATTCTGTATTTCGCCCTGATGATCGACTCCGGCCTGTTCGACCCGGCCGTGCGCAAGATCCTCAAACTGGTCAAGGGCGACCCGCTGAAAGTTTCGGTCGGCACCGCCGTACTGGCGCTGATCGTGTCCATGGACGGTGACGGCGCGACCACTTACATGATCTGTGTGGCCGCCATGTTGCCGCTCTACAGCCGCATTGGCATGAGCCCGCGAATCATGGCCGGTCTGATCATCCTCGCCGGAGGCGTGATGAACATGACCCCGTGGGGCGGCCCGACCGCCCGTGCGGCCAGTGCGCTGCATGTGGACCCTTCCGCGATCTTCGTACCAATGATTCCGGCAATGGCCGCCGGCGTGGTGGCTATCCTCCTGATCGCCTACTTCTACGGCAAACGTGAGCGTGCGCGTCTGGGTGAATTGCACCTGGTGGGCGAAGAAGTCGACCACAGTGTAATCAGCGTTTCGCAGTTCCCGGATGCCCGTCGTCCGAAGTTGATCTGGTTCAACGGTGCCCTGACGTTCGCATTGATGTGCACCCTGATTGCCGGCCTGTTGCCGCTGCCAGTGCTGTTCATGGTGGCGTTCAGTATCGCGATGATCGTCAACTATCCATGCCTGCAACAGCAGAAGGACCGCGTCGCGGCCCATGCCGGTAGCGTGCTGGCGGTAGTCGGTTTGATCTTCGCGGCCGGTATCTTCACCGGTATCCTGTCGGGCACCGGCATGGTCGACGCCATGTCGAAAAGCCTGCTGGCGGTTATCCCGGATTTCCTCGGCCCGTACCTGGCCGTGATCACCGCGCTGGTGAGCATGCCGTTTACGTTTTTCATGTCGAACGACGCATTTTATTACGGCGTGTTACCAGTACTTGCCGAAGCAGCCAGTCACTACGGTATAACCGCGGTTGAAATGGCACGTGCCTCGATCGTTGGTCAGCCCGTCCACTTGTTGAGCCCGCTGGTACCGTCGACTTACCTGTTGGTGGCCCTGGCCGGTATCGATTTTGGTGACCATCAGCGCTTCACCCTGAAATGGGCAGTGCTGGTCTGCATGTGCATACTGGTTGCAGCATTGCTGATGGGGATCTTTCCTCTGTTCAGCACTCTATAAGCCCAAGACTCACCGTAAGGGGTCCAGGCTTCGCGGTTTGAAGCCCGGGCCCTTTATGGTTTAACACTCGCTCAAAGGAATACACATGGAATGGCTGACCAACCCTGAAATCTGGGTTGCCTTCTTTACCCTGACCGCCCTGGAAATCGTCCTGGGTATCGATAACATCATCATGATTTCGATCCTGGTCAGCCGCATGCCTAAACACATGCAACAGCGCACGCGGATTTTCGGCCTGGCGCTGGCCATGGTCACGCGGATCCTGTTGCTGCTGTCGATCACCTGGGTCATGCGCCTGACCGCCGACCTGTTCGAAGTGTTCGGCCAAGGCATTTCCGGGCGTGACCTGATTCTGTTCTTCGGTGGCCTGTTCCTGTTGTGGAAGAGCTCGCAAGAGATGTATCACGCGCTCGAAGGCGAAGACGAAAGCAATGAAGAGCCGGGCGGCAAGGGCGGCAACTTCTTCTACACCATCATTCAGATCGCGATCATCGACATCGTGTTCTCGCTGGACTCGGTGATCACTGCGGTCGGCATGGTCTCCTACGTTCCGGTCATGGTCGCGGCGATCATTGTTGCCGTGCTGGTGATGATGTGGGCGTCGGGCACCATCAGCGCATTCATCGACAAGCACCCGTCGCTGAAGATGCTGGCGCTGTCGTTCCTGTTGATCGTCGGTACGGTGCTGATTGCCGAGTCGTTCGACGTGCACGTTCCAAAAGGCTACGTCTACTTCGCCATGGCGTTCTCGCTGGCGGTTGAAGCGATCAACATCAAGATGCGCACCGCGATGGCGAAGAAAAAGCAGCAGGAACCGGTGAAACTGCGCAAGGACATTCCGGGGCAATAACCCGAACCTGTGCACTGGCTGGTGTCAGTCAGTGCACAAAACCTGTGGGAGCGAGCTTGCTCTCACATGAATTGCAGGGGCCTTCGGCCCCTTTTTCACATCCGCATCAACCTGTTTTCATGACAGTTTTGTTTCAATCGCTTCTTTAGCTGTGCGATGCTGGCGCGCAGGCCGTTAGCCAACTACAGCTTAAGTACAAAACGTAGAACGTCGCGCGGCACCGTCAACTTGCCCCTCTGGGGCGCTAACACCACAGGGGGCCCTTATGCTCACCCTGCTCAATTTGTTATCCGCCGTGGCCTTGCTGATCTGGGGCACGCACATCGTCCGAACCGGCATCTTGCGGGTCTTCGGTTCCAATCTGCGCCATGTCATCGGCCAGAACATGTCCAAACGCTGGTTGGCTTTCATCTCCGGAATCGTCGTGACCGCGATGGTCCAGAGCAGTAACGCCACCGCCATGCTCGTCACTTCCTTTGTCGGCCAAGGCCTGATGGCGCTGACGCCGGCCCTGGCGACCATGCTCGGCGCCGACGTCGGCACGGCGCTGATGGCGCGGGTGCTGACGTTCGATTTGTCGTGGCTGTCGCCGCTGCTGATCTTCCTCGGGGTGATTTTCTTTCTGTCTCGCAAACAGACGCGGCTTGGGCAGATGGGCCGCGTCAGTATTGGCCTGGGCCTGATCATTCTGGCGCTGCAATTGATTGTCGAATCTGCCGCGCCCATCACTCATGCGCAGGGCGTGAAGGTGATTTTCGCCTCACTGACCGGTGACATTCTGCTCGATGCCCTGGTCGGCGCGATGTTCGCGATGATTTCCTACTCCAGCCTGGCCGCCGTCCTGCTGACGGCAACCCTGGCCGGAGCTGCGGTGATCAGTCTGCCAGTGGCCATTGGTCTGGTGATTGGCGCCAATATCGGCAGCGGCATCCTGGCGTTCCTCAGCACCAGCATGCAAAACGCCGCCGGTCGTCAGGTGGCGCTGGGCAGCCTGTTGTACAAGCTGATCGGCCTGCTGCTGATCATTCCGGTACTCGATCCGCTGGTGCACTGGATCGACAGCCTGGATTTCAGCCCTCAGGAAATGGTCATTGGCTTCCACCTGCTCTACAACACCGCGCGATGCCTGATCCTGTTACCCAGCGTCGGTCCGATGGCCAGGCTTTGCGCGTGGCTGCTGCCCGAGCGCCCGGAGCTCAATGGCACGGCCAAACCGCGGCACCTTGATCCCACGGCCCTGCTCACGCCAAGCCTGGCGCTGGCCAACGCCGCCCGGGAAACCCTGCGCATTGGCGATCTGATCGACAACATGCTTGAAGCCATGCTCGACGTGCTGCGCGGCAAACAGAGTGCTGTCACCCAGGAAATGCGCCGGCTGACCGATGATGTCGAAGCGCTCTACAGCGCGATCAAGCTCTATCTGGCGCAGATGCCTCGTGAGGACCTCAGCGATCAAGACAGCCGGCGCTGGGCAGAAATCATCGAATTGGCGATCAACCTCAAACTTGCCAGCGATCTGATCGAGCGCATGTTGCGCAAGGTCCAGCAGCAGAAAACCTCGCAGCGCCGGTCTTTTTCCGAGGTCGGCCTGGAAGAGCTTGCAGGATTGCACACTCAGCTAATCTCTAACCTGCGCCTGGGATTGTCGGTGTTCCTCAGTGCCGACAAGGAAAGTGCCCGCCAGTTACTGCGTGAGAAACGTCGCTTTCGCGCACAGGAACGCCGCCTGGCCCATGCGCATGTCAGCCGGTTGCAACGTAAAATCGTACAGAGTATCGAGACCAGTTCGTTGCACCTGGAACTGATCGCCGACATGAAGCGCTTGAATTCGTTGTTTTGCAGCAGCGCTTATGTGGTGCTGGAAACGTCTGACACTGGCGCGCTCGCCGTCGACGATTTGGCTGACATTACGCATTCGCCTTGAACGTCTGGCAGTGTGGTCAGTCAGTTACAGTGGTTCAGCCTCAAGGCCGTCTTCGTGGGCAACCCGCGATAGCGGCCTGAAGGACGACACGGATCTCCGATTGGTTGCCTGGAAGCTTTCTATGCGTTGTCTGTTGTTCGCCTTTCTTTTGCTGGGTTCATTGCCGTCGTTTGCCCTGGATCGTTTTCAGGTCGAAGGCTATACGCTGCCCAACGGTCTGCAATTGCTGCTCAAGCCCGGCACCGAGCGCGGGCATGTGGCGATTCGTCTGGTGGTCGGCGTTGGCCTGGATGATTTCAGCTGCGCCGACAAGGAGCTGCCGCATTTGCTCGAGCATTTGCTGTTCAGCGGCATCGATGCCACCGGCGAAGGTGGTCTGGAAGAGCGCATGCAGGCATTGGGCGGTGAGTGGAACGCGTTCACCAGCAACGCCGACACCACGTTCACCATCGAGGCCCCGGCGCAAAACCAGCGCAAGGTCCTCGACCTGCTGCTGGCGCTCCTGACTCAGACCCGAATCGATGACAACGCGATCAACGCGGCCAAACTAGTGGTCGAGCGCGAAGACGGCGGCCATTACTCGCACTTGCAACGCTGGCTGGATCGTCAGGACCTGGGCCACACGGCAAGTAATCAACTGGCGGTGGAGCTGGGCCTCAAATGCCCGGAGCGGGCTCAAGTCGATCACCTGACCCGTGAACAGTTGGAGAAAGTGCGCAAGGCCTGGTATGCACCCAACAATATGACGCTGATCGTCGTCGGCGAACTCGACCGCCTGCTGCCAGCCTATCTGGAGCGAACCTATGGCGAACTTGCGGCTGTCGACCCGAGCGATCATTTGGCCCTGCCGCAAATCCAGGCCAGCGCTGCCCACGAGCGAACGCTGAACACTGGATTCGTCGGAGGTGGCGCCAAGCTCCACTGGCTGGTTCCGGAGCCGGTGCTGGAGGACCTGCATGACGAAACCTTCGATTTGCTCAAGGAGTATCTGGACTGGGCGCTCTATCGCAAATTGCGCCTTGCCCACAGCTTGTCCTATGGCCCCTCGGCTGAGCGCGAACTGTTTGGCGGGGTGGGCTTCATGAGCCTGAACGCAGACCTGGAACGCGACGACGTGCCTGAAGCCAAACAAGTGCTGGAAGACTTGAAGGCCGGAATGCTCAGGGACGGCCTCAACGCGAACACGTTCAACCGGCTCAAACAGGCCGCAATCGCCCGCCAGGCCTGGGCCGTTCAAGGAAACAGCGCACTGGCCGATTACTATTGGAGTGCGCTTGGAGACTACGAGGACGGACGCTTCGCTGATCCGGCCAAGGAGCTGCAAGGCGTGACGCTCGAAGAAGCGAACAAGGCGATGCGTGAGTTGCTGATGCAGCCGGGCTACTTGCGAATCGAGAAGCCACTGCTGAGCTATGACCAGTTGATGTGGGCGATTGCCGGCGTGTTTGGCCTTATCGTGTTGATGGTGCTGGGCTGGCGCATGCACCGAAGGGGTCCGCCAACCGTATAACCGCTGCCTTTGGCGGTGCTACAGGGGGGGCGGGTCTGGATTGCGAACCTCGCCACACCGCCCCACGGGCGGTAGTCTGTCGAGGATTTTTCCCACGACTATTGTGAATCGCCGAATGCCTACTTTGACCCTATACGTACAGCGCATCCTGGAATTGATGAAGCGCTATCCAGGCGTCATTGCGCTCGGCGGTTTTATCTCCGGGGTCGGCAGTTTCATTCTGGTTGATCGGCAACAGAGCCTGGCGACGTGGATCACCATCATCATGGTGCTCAGCTGGATCTGGCTGATGCTGGAAAACAGCCTGACCAAGCTCTTCACCAGAATTTTCAAACGCGAAATTCCCCAGCCTTTGCTGCGTTATGCGACGCAGATGATTCACCAGGAAAGTCTGTTCTTCGTCCTGCCATTCTTTTTCATCACCACCACCTGGAACAGCGGCCAGTTGTTTTTTACCGGGATGCTGGGGATTGCGGCGCTGATTTCCATCATCGACCCGCTCTACTACAAATGGCTGGCGCCCCGACGCTGGGCGTTCCTGGCGCTGCACACCCTGACGCTGTTTGCTGCGCTACTCACTGCCCTGCCCGTCATCATGCACCTGACCACCTCCCAGAGTTTCAAACTGGCGCTGGGTATCTCCGTCGTGCTGTCGTTCCCGAGCCTGGCGTCGATTTTCCCGATACGGACAGTGCGCAACGCGTTGGCGATTCTGAGCATTACCGTAGGTATCGGCGGCGTTGGCTGGGTGCTGCGTTCGTGGGTGCCGCCGGCGACGCTGTGGATGACCGACGTGGCGATCAGCACGCAGATGCAAGACCGCACGCCAGGCAAGAGCCTTGAAGAGGTCAGCGCCGAACAGATCCGCGGAGATGGCCTGTACGCCTACACCGCGATCAACGCTCCGCGCGGTCTGGATGAACGGATTTATCACGTGTGGATGTTCAACGGCAAAGAGGTTGACCGCATCCCGCTGGACATCCATGGCGGGCGCAAGGAAGGCTATCGGGCCTGGACCCACAAGCAGAACTTCCCCGGCAACCCGGCGGGTAAATGGCAGGTTCGGGTGCTGACCGAAGACGGCCAGTTGATCGGGGTGCTGCGCTTCAAGATCGCGGACAGCACACCGATAAAAGAAAACTAATCCGGTTCGTGCTATTACGTAGACCTGCGTATCAGCCGAACAAGCACGGAGCTTATGACCAGTAGCACAGTGGCCGGCAATGCCCGACTAGACGCCTCTCACTCCCCTGCTCAATTGCGGGTTACGGGTGACTGGACGCTCGCCCATTACGCCGATCTCAAGCAACTGAGCGAAAAGCTCCGTGGCCAGTACGACGACAGCACGCACATCGACCTCAATGGCCTCGGCGCCCTCGACACTGCCGGGGCATCGCTGCTGGTGGAATTACTCGGCTCCGAGCGTCTGGGCCGGTCCGCCGAGCATCCCGATTGCACGCTTTCCTCTGCCGACCGTGCCTTGTTGCAGACGGTTTATTGCTCGCTTACCGATTTCTGCGTGCCTCTCAAGGAGCCGGAAATCAGCGTTGGCATTCAACTGCTGACGCGCATTGGTCGCGCCGTCGATGCGGTCTGGCAGGACACCCTGCAACTGCTGGGTTTCGTCGGCCTGATTCTTGAAACCATCGCGCGCAATCTGTTTCGCCCCGCGCGCTGGCGTATCACGCCGATGGTTGCGCACATCGAACAGACCGGCCTCGACGCCGCGCCCATCGTTGCGCTGCTGACCTTTCTGGTGGGCGCCGTGGTCGCGTTTCTCGGGGCGACGGTGTTGGCCAGTTTCGGCGCGAGCATTTTCACCGTGGACCTCGTGGCGTTCTCCTTCCTGCGCGAATTTGGTGTATTGCTGACTGCGATCCTGATGGCCGGGCGCACTGCCAGTGCGTTCACTGCGCAGATCGGCTCGATGAAAGCCAATGAAGAAATCGACGCCATCCGTACGCTCGGTCTCGACCCGGTGGAATTGCTGGTGGTGCCGCGCGTATTGGCCTTGCTGTTTGCGCTACCGATGCTGACTTTTCTGGCGATGCTCTCAGGCATTGTCGGCGGCGGTGTGGTGTGCGCCGTGTCGCTGGATATCTCGCCGGCGATGTTCCTTTCGCTGCTGCAGTCGGACATTGGCGTTCAGCACTTTCTGGTGGGGATCGTCAAAGCGCCGATCTTCGCCTTCCTGATTGCCTCGATTGGTTGTCTTGAAGGCTTCAAAGTCAGCGGCAGTGCCGAATCTGTCGGTGCGCACACCACGTCGAGCGTGGTGCAGTCGATTTTCGTGGTGATCGTGCTCGACGCCGTGGCCGCATTGTTTTTCATGGAGATGGGCTGGTGAGTCGACAACCGCGCGCGCCTTCCGAGGCGGTGATCGAAGTCCGTGGCCTGTGCAATCGCTTTGGCAGCCAGAGCGTGCACGAAAACCTTGATCTCGATTTGTACAAGGGCGAAATCCTCGCCGTGGTCGGCGGTTCCGGCAGCGGAAAATCGGTGTTGCTGCGCAGCATCGTCGGCTTGCGTCAGCCCAGTGAGGGGGTGGTGAAAGTCTTCGGCAAGAACCTGCCAACCCTGTCCGAACACGAGCGCTCGCTGGTCGAACGGCGTTTCGGCGTATTGTTCCAGAAAGGCGCCCTGTTCTCTTCGCTGACCGTGACCGAAAACGTCGCACTGCCCTTGATCGAACACGCGGGTCTGAGCCGTGAAGACGCCGAGCACCTGGCGGCGGTCAAGCTCGCATTGGCCGGTCTGCCGCTGTCGGCGGCCGACAAGTACCCTGCTTCGCTGTCCGGCGGCATGATCAAGCGCGCGGCACTGGCCCGGGCGCTGGCGCTGGACCCGGACATCCTGTTTCTCGACGAACCTACCGCCGGCCTCGACCCGATCGGCGCTGCGGCGTTCGATCAATTGATCCTGACCCTGCGTGATGCCCTGGGATTGAGTGTGTTTCTGGTCACCCACGACCTCGACACGCTCTACACCATCACCGACCGGGTGGCGGTGCTGGCGCAGAAGAAAGTGCTGGTGGCGGACGCCATCGACAAGGTGTCGGAAACCGACGACGCGTGGATTCACGAATACTTCCATGGCCCTCGCGGCCGCGCGGCGCTGACGGCCGCTCAACAGTTGAAAGAGGTCTGACATGGAAACCCGAGCCCATCATGTATTGATCGGCCTGTTCACCGTGCTGGTGGTGGCAGGCGCCCTGCTCTTCGGTCTGTGGCTGGCCAAGTCCAGCGTCGACACCGAGTTCAAGGATTATGAGATCGTCTTCAACGAGGCGGTCAGCGGTCTGTCCAAAGGTAGCGCGGTGCAGTACAGCGGGATCAAGGTTGGCGACGTGGTGACGTTGCGCCTTGACCCGAAAGACCCGCGTCGGGTGCTGGCGCGGATTCGCCTGGGGGGCGATACGCCGATCAAGGAAGACACCCAGGCCAAGTTGGCGCTGACCGGGATCACGGGGACGTCGATCATCCAGCTCAGCGGAGGTACGCCGCAAAGCCCGACGCTGAGGGGCAAGGACGGTCACTTGCCAACGATTGTGGCGTCGCCCTCGCCCATCGCGCGCTTGATGAACGACAGCAATGATTTGATGGCCGGCGTGAGCACGTTGATGCATAACGCCAATCAGATGTTTTCTCCGGACAACGTCGATCGCGTCAGCAAGACGCTTGAGCATCTGGAGCAAACCACCGGCACCATCGCCGATCAACGCGGTGATATTCGTCAGGCGATGCAGCAACTGGCGTCGGTCGGCAAGCAAGCCGGGGCCATGCTCGAACAGACGTCAGCGCTGATGCGCAACGCCAATGGCCTGCTCAATGATCAGGGCAAGCAGGTGTTCGGCAGCGCCGAGCAGGCGATGAAATCGCTGGAGCAAAGCAGCGCGACTATCAACACCCTCCTCACGACCAATCAGGATTCGCTCAACAGCGGGATGCAGGGCCTCAATGGCCTGGCGCCAGCGGTGCGTGAACTGCGCGACACCCTGACGGCATTGCGGGCCATCTCCCAACGCCTGCAAGCCAACCCCAGCGGTTATCTGCTGGGTGATGACAAGAACAAGGAATTCACGCCATGAAGTTTGTTCACCTCGCCCTCCTCGCCAGCTTCACCTGGGTCAGTTCCTGTTCGATCCTGCCCAAGTCAGAGCCGTCCGATGTCTATCGCTTGCCCGCGTCCCAGGGCAGCGTCGCGGCCAGCCACGGCGCGCCGCAACGCTGGTCGCTGCGCCTGACCAAGCCCCAGGCCAGCCAGGCCTTGAACAGCCCGAACATCGCGGTCATCCCTCAGGGTGACCTGCTCAGCAGCTACAAGGCGTCACGCTGGAGCGATCCGGCGCCGGTGTTGCTGCGCAATCGCCTGCTCGATGGTTTCCAGCGTGACGGGCGGGTGCCGTTGTTGAGCACCGATGACAGCAATTTCCAGGCTGATCTGGAGTTGGGCGGCAATCTGCAGGCCTTTCAGACGGAGTATCAAGGCACGTCGGCCAGTGTGGTCGTGCGTCTGGATGCGTTGCTGGTGCGCGGGTATGACCAGCGAATCCTCGCCAGCCGTCGCTTCGAAGTGCGCCAGCCGTTGAGCGATGTGCAGGTGCCGGCGGTGGTGGCCGGGTTTGGCCAGGCCAGTGATCAGTTGACGGCGCAGGTGGTGAGTTGGGCGGTTGAGCAAGGCCAGAAAGTCGCGCCGCCGCCAAAGCCCTGAATCCACCACAGAACCCCATGTGGGAGCGGGCTTGCCCGCGATAGCGGACTATCAGTCGACATCATCGTCGCCTGATACGACGCCATCGCGGGCAAGCCCGCTCCCACAGGGAATTTCGGTTAACCGAAGAACCAGTAGCAAACGCCGATCGCACCCAGTACGCCAGCAAGCTCCGCCAGCAACGCACACCCGACCGCGTGCCGCGCGCGCTGAATCCCCACCGCGCCAAAGTACACCGCCAGTACATAGAACGTCGTTTCCGTACTGCCCTGCACCGTCGCCGCGACTAACGCAGGGAAGCTGTCTACACCCGATGTCTTCATGGTTTCGATCAGCATTGCCCGGGCGGCGCTACCGGAGAACGGTTTGACCATCGCCGTTGGCAGTGCGTCGACGAAGCGCGTGTCCCAGCCGGCCCATGCCACCAGGTGACGGATACCGTCCAGACCAAAGTCCAGTGCCCCGGAGGCTCGCAGCACACCGACCGCGCACAGCATCGCCACCAGGTACGGCAATAGGTTCTTGGCCACGTCGAAGCCTTCTTTGGCCCCTTCGACGAACGCTTCGTACACCTTCACCTTGCGCAGCGCGCCGATCACCAGGAACAGCATGATCAAGCCAAACAGCGTCAGGTTGCCGAGGATGGATGACAAACCCGCCAGAGCGCTCGCCGAGAGGGTCGCCAGCAGCGCCATAAAGGCACCGAGGGCCAGGGCACCGGGAATCAGATAGGCGAGCACCACCGGGTCCCAGATGCGCAGACGTTGCATGAACGCTACCGACAAAAAGCCCACGATGGTCGAGCAACTGGTGGCCAACAGGATGGGCAGAAACACCAGCGTCGGATCGGGCGCGCCTTGCTGGGCGCGGTACATGAAGATCGTCACTGGCAGCAGGGTCAGCGAGGACGCGTTGAGCACCAAAAACAGGATCTGTGCGTTGCTGGCAATCGTGTCGCTGGGATTGAGCTCTTGCAGCGCTTTCATGGCTTTGAGGCCAATCGGCGTGGCGGCGTTGTCCAGGCCCAGGCCGTTGGCGGCAAAGTTCAGCGTGATCAGGCCGATGGCCGGGTGACCGGGTGGGACTTCCGGCATCAGACGCAGGAACAACGGGCCGAGCGCTTTGGCCAGCCATTCGACGATGCCGGCCTTTTCGGCAATTCGCAGAAAGCCCAGCCAGAGCGTCAGTGTGCCGAACAGCAGGACCATGACTTCGACCGATAACTTGGCCATGGCGAAGATGCTTTCCACCATCGCCGCGAAGATCCCGGCGTTCCCGCCAATCAGCCATTGCGCCAGCGCCGAAATGGCAGCCACGATGAAGAAGCCAAGCCACAGGCCATTAAGCATCAGTCAAATCCCCCGGAAGATGCGGCGAATGATAGCGGGGTGTGCAGAAACGACAAACCCCGGATTTCTCCGGGGTTTGTTTGTACGGCTTGGACTGGACCTTTGTAGGAGTGAGCCTGCTCGCGATGAGGGCGGCACATCCAACATCTCTGTTGTTTGATACACCGCTATCGCGAGCAGGCTCACTCCTACAAGGTTTTGTGTCAGTTGCTGGACACTTCGCCGGCAGGCAGCTTTTCCTTGCTGCGCCAGTGCGGCAGGGAGTTCCAGTAGCGCTGACCCTTGGCATCGTCATACATGCCTTCCCAACGGGAAATGACCAGTACGGCCAAGGCGTTGCCGATCACGTTCAGTGCGGTACGGGCCATGTCCATGATGCGGTCGACACCGGCGATGAACGCCAGGCCTTCGAGCGGAATACCGACGCTGCCCAAGGTGGCCAGCAACACCACGAAGGATACGCCCGGTACACCGGCGATGCCTTTGGAGGTGACCATCAGGGTCAGCACCAGCAGCAGTTGCTGGCTGATAGACAGATCGATGCCGTAGAGCTGAGCAATGAAGATGGCCGCGATGCTCTGGTACAGGGTCGAACCGTCGAGGTTGAACGAGTAACCGGTTGGCACCACGAAGCTGCAAATGGCTTTCGGTGCGCCGTAGGCTTCCATTTTCTCGATCACGCGCGGCAGCACGGTTTCGGAACTGGCGGTGGAGTAAGCCAGCACCAGCTCATCCTTGAAGATGCGCATCAGCTTGAGCACCGAGAAGCCGAATACCTTGGCGATCAGGCCCAGCACCACGAAGGCGAAGAAGGCGATGGCGACGTAGACCAGGATCACCAGTTTGGCCAGCGGCAGCAGGGAGGCGAAACCGAAGTTGGCCACGGTCACCGCGATCAGTGCGAAAACGCCGATCGGGGCGTAGTTCATGATCATGTGGGTGACTTTGAACATGCTTTCCGAGACGCCCTGGAACATCTTCACCAGCGGTTCACGCAGGTCCGATTGCAGGCTCGACAAACCGAGGCCGAACAATACGGAGAAGAAGATGATCGGCAGCATCTCGCCGCGAGACATGGCCGCGAAGATGTTCGACGGGATCAGATTGAGGATGGTTTCGACGAACGCGTGTTCGTGCTGAACCTCGGCAGCGGTCGCCTGGTACTTGGAAATATCCACCGTACCCAGGGTGCTCATGTCGATGCCGGTGCCCGGATGGAACACGTTGGCCAGCACCAGACCGACCACGATGGCGATGGTGGTGACGATTTCGAAGTAAACGATGGTCTTCAGACCGATACGTCCAAGCTTCTTCGCGTCACCAACGCCTGCGATGCCGACGATCAGCGAGGAAATGACGATCGGGATAACGATCATCTTGATCAGACGGATAAAGATATCGCCTGCCGGTTGCAGGACGTTGCTGACCCACCAGGCTTTTTCGGCACTGAAATGGTTGAGCAGCGCACCGATTGCAATCCCCAATACCAGACCGATGAGGATCTGCCAGGCGAGGCTAAGCTTTGCCTTCTTCATATCTTTACCCTTACTTGCGTTTGACTCAGGCAGATGCAGGAACTGGAACGCTTGTGGCGAAAAAGTCGTATGCCTCTGCCCCCGTATAAGGTGCCCCGGAGCGAGTTGTATGGCTCTCTGGCAGGCGAAAAAAGGCGCAACTATTCCGATGCAAGGCTGCGACGTCTAATGCCGTAAACGCCTACCCTATGCCGAATCGGCATGAGCTTTTTCAATTCAAACTCGCGTCCCAACCGGTTCGAATACGACATTTCGGCAGGCATAAGTGCCGTGAACCGGCCATTACAGGGGAGGTTGGTCATTTCTTGAGCGGGGATGTGTAGGGCAAAACTTAGGAAAAAGCCTACGTTTCAAAGCGAAAACACTTCGTACGCAAAGCAGATCTTTCTCGATATACGGTCACGAAAGAAACACCGCGCAACGGTTTTGCGAAGAGTCGCCATATCTTAAGGACAGGGGATGAGCAGAACGCTCTAGGACGATGCTTTTCATGCAAAAAGCTCTACGCAAGCTCGTCAAATCACACGGGATTGGCGAACTTGCGTCGCAGCTATTCCTGACCCGGCCCTCGCGCAGGCACTCCATGTGCCCGTAGGTCACTCCGACCCTGAAACAGTCAGAACGTCCCGACCCCTTGGTCATGCGACTACCTTCCTCGGGTAGCGCATAGGGAAGAAGCGGTGCCGCCTCTTCCGTGTTTCGAACTCAGTACCAGTTTGGATCTTTCTTGAGCTGTTCCATCAACAAATCCTGCATACCTTGATCGGGTTTACCGAGGAAGCGGTAATCGGCATGTCGCGTTGGCGACTTGTCGGCCGGCAGTCCTGCAGGCACTTCGATCAACATGGCGTAGGCGTCCTTTTTGTCGAAACTGAATGCCACGATCAAGCGTTTGGTCCGGCACGTCGACTTTGTTTCGCACAGCGGGCCGACCAGATACTTGTCGCCATCTTCTTCAAGAGCATTCATTTGCTCGGCATCGCCAGACAGGTTCATCACCCATTCCGGCAGTCGTTCTTCCTTTTTAACGACTTTTGTCCAGGTTTCACGGTACTGCGGGTCTGCGCTCAGCAACTCGTTGACCCGCGACTGCCCATCATTGGCAGCGATTGCCATGGCACTACCGCCCAGAAGCAGGGCGGCTGCCAATGTCTTAAACGTGACGCTCATCTTCAACCTCGACCGCGACGGCCAAAGAAGAACGAAGCAATAAACATCACCAGGAACACGACAAAGAGAATCTTGGCGATACCCGTGGCGGTGCCCGCGATACCACCGAAGCCCAGTACCGCAGCAATGATGGCAATGATCAAGAATGTGATTGCCCAGCTCAACATGGTGATTCTCCTTACGCTTCTATATTAGAGGTAGTGCGTGTGGTGCTTTTCCCGGCGCATCGATCGCGCCAAGTTCGTTTGCCTAGAACACCCAATGTTCCTGACGTGGCATCTGATCCGCAGGCTGAGCCTGGTCGACGTCCATCATTCGCATCGGGGCGAGGTCAGCCTGGTTGCTGCTGACGGCTCTGAAATGAGTCTGGGTTGCAGGGTGAATCGATACGTGCGGCGCCTCTGGCTGCTGGCTCTGTTCCCAAAGAAGGAACTGTTGGCCCGCAATCAGCGTGATCAGCAGGGCCAGAAGGGCAAACAGGCCTTGCTGGATATGCAATGGCGATATAGGCAACTGGCCGGCACGTTGACGATTCATCCTGAAGCTCCTCCCACTCTGGTGGGGTGATCTGCTAATGGGCGTCGATAATTTATGCCCTGCTTACCCTATACATTGCAGCCTGCATGCCAGCTTTTTCATAGAATTAAATCGTTTAAAATCAAGTAGTTAGGTTGTTGGTGAAATACGCGCAGGACGCATCCTGCACGATGTCCTGCGCAAGGTCGTGCGTATTGCACGATCGCATCGAGGGAACTTTGAGAATTTTTGAATTGCGAGGAGGGCGCAGATGTCAGAAAGGGACGTGGGTAATCGCCTTAAAAGCGATATTTAAGTAAAAAACCAGATAAATCAGACCATTAGCTAACAGATCGGTAGAGAACTACCCTGCCAGGGCTGGAATGGATCAGAATAAACCATGCAACTTGCCCGATTTTTCCGGGACTAACCAAGATCATTCACTAAATGGAGCGCAGGAACATGGAATCAGCCACTGAGCATCAAGGCCGCATTCTGCTGGTGGATGACGAATCTGCCATTCTGCGAACCTTCCGTTATTGCCTCGAAGATGAAGGCTATAGCGTCGCTACCGCAAACAGCGCAGCACAGGCCGACGCCTTGTTGCAGCGCCAGGTTTTCGATCTGTGCTTTCTCGATCTGCGCCTGGGCGAAGACAATGGCCTGGATGTTTTGGCCCAGATGCGCATCCAGGCACCCTGGATGCGCGTGGTGATCGTCACAGCTCACTCCGCCGTAGACACCGCAGTCGATGCCATTCAGGCCGGTGCAGCCGACTATCTCGTCAAACCTTGCAGCCCCGACCAATTGCGCCTGGCCACGGCCAAGCAGTTGGAAGTGCGCCAACTCTCCGCGCGCCTTGAGGCCCTTGAAGGCGAAGTGCGTAAATCCAAGGACGGCCTGGACTCACATAGCCCGGCCATGAAAGTTGTGCTCGAGACCGCACGCCAGGTGGCCGGCACCGACGCCAACATCCTGATCCTTGGCGAGTCCGGGACTGGTAAAGGTGAGCTGTCGCAAGCCATTCACGGTTGGAGCAAACGTCAGAAGAAGTCCTGCGTCACTATCAACTGCCCGTCGCTGACGGCGGAATTGATGGAAAGCGAACTCTTTGGCCACAGCCGTGGCGCGTTTACGGGTGCCAGTGAAAGCACCTTGGGACGAGTCAATCAAGCGGATGGCGGCACGTTGTTCCTCGACGAGATCGGCGATTTTCCTCTGACGTTGCAACCCAAATTGCTCCGTTTCATCCAGGACAAAGAATACGAGCGTGTGGGCGACCCAGTGACGCGCCGCGCCGACGTGCGAATTCTTGCGGCGACCAACCTGAACCTCGAAGACATGGTGCGCGACGGTCGTTTTCGTGAAGACCTGCTCTATCGCCTGAACGTCATTACCCTGCACTTGCCGCCACTGCGCGAGCGCAGGGAAGACATCCTGAACCTGGCTGACCGTTTTCTTGCGCGCTTCGTCAAGGAGTACGCCCGACCGGCGAGAGGCTTCAGCGATGAAGCCCGTGAGGCGCTGCTGGGTTACCGCTGGCCCGGCAACATTCGCGAGCTGCGTAACGTGGTGGAGCGGGCGAGCATCATTTGTCCACAGGAGCGGGTCGAGATCAGTCATTTGGGCATGGCCGAGACGCCGATCAACAACGCACCGCGCATCGGTGCTGCGTTGAGTCTGGACGAACTGGAGAAAGCCCACATCGGTGCCGTGCTGGCCACGGCCGACACGCTGGACCAGGCGGCCAAAACCCTTGGCATCGACGCTTCGACCCTGTATCGCAAGCGCAAGCAGTACAACCTGTGAGCGCTGTCCGATGAAACTGGCGATGAAGCTGCGTACTCGGCTGTTCCTGAGTATTTCGGCGCTGATCACGGTGGCATTGCTCGGGCTCTTGCTCGGGCTGGTGAGCGTGATGCAGATGGCCGCGACCCAGGAAGCACTGGTTCGCGAGAACTTTGTCACGCTGGATCTGGGGCTGAAATTGCGCCAGACCTTGGGCGATCAACTCATGGTCATGGTCAATGAGACGCCCAACCCGGAAGCGTTTGAGGCGACCCGCCAGCATTACCTCCAGTTGTTGGACGAAGGCATCGCCCATGAGCAAGCCGGCAACGGCGACTTGTACGGATTCAAGCAGGCGAAGGCTGATTACCTCGAATTTCTTGAGGCCTACAGCCAGGCGCGTGAACCGACGCAGGTATTGAGTGGCAAAGAAGCGCTGACGGAAAAATTCAACGCACTGCGCAATGGCCTGATCACCGAGCACAAGCGTGCGCTGGATAGCATCAATGACACCGAACGCAAGGCTCGTGAGCGGGCGCTGTTGATCGCCGGCTTGCTGGGATTGGTGGGATTGGCGGTCCTGATCATCGGGTTCGTTACCGCCCATGCAATCGCCAGGCGTTTTGGCGCTCCGATCGAAGCCTTGGTGCAAGCTGCGGACAATATCGGCCAGGGCAATTTCGAAGTGACCTTGCCGGTGTCCTCCGCCGTGGAAATGAACCAGCTGACCAAGCGTTTCGGCATCATGGCCGAGGCGTTGCGCGAGCACCAGGCGATGAATATCGATGAGCTGCTTGCCGGTCAGCAACGATTGCAGGCCGTACTCGACAGTATCGACGACGGGTTGCTGATGATCGATCGCGATGGTCATCTCGAGCACCTCAACCCAGTGGCGCAGCGCCAGTTGGGCTGGGACACCGATCGTCTTGGCCAAGGGCTGGGGACGGCGCTTGAACGCCCCGAACTGGATGAACAACTGCAACTGGTGCTGCGCGGCGGGACCCTCGAGCGGGCACCGGAAGACCTGAGCGTTGAGGTAGACGGCGAATCGAGGTTGCTGACCTATAGCTTGACGCCGGTCAGCCATACACAGGGCCACATTCTTGGCGCTGTGATGGTGTTGCATGATGTCACCGAACAGCGTGCATTCGAACGGGTGCGCAGTGAGTTTGTCCTGCGGGCCTCCCATGAGCTGCGCACCCCGGTGACTGGCATGCACATGGCTTTCGGCCTGTTCCGCGAACGGGCGAAGTTTCCTGAGGATTCGCGCGAAGCTGATTTGCTGGACACCGTGAATGAAGAAATGCAGCGCTTGATGCAGCTGATCAACGACTTGTTGAATTTCTCGCGCTACCAGAACGGATTGCAGAAACTGACGCTGGCACCTTGTGCCATCGAAGATCTGCTTGAGCAGGCCCGGGGACGTTTTTCCGGGGTTGCGACGCTCAAGGGCATTGAATTGCTGGTGGAAGTGCAGGGGCCGCTGCCCAGGTTGCAGGTCGACCAGGGGCAACTGGACCGGGTACTCGATAACCTCATCGATAACGCTTTGCGCCACACCGCTCAGGGTGGGTTGATACGGTTGCAGGCCCGACGTCATGGGGAACGGGTGATTATCAGCGTAGAAGACAACGGTGAAGGCATTGCTTACGGCCAGCAAGGGCGGATCTTCGAGCCCTTTGTTCAGGTCGGGCGCAAGAAGGGTGGTGCGGGGCTTGGCTTAGCGCTGTGCAAGGAAATCGTGCAGCTGCACGGCGGCCGGATGGGTGTCTATTCGCGGCCGGGGCAGGGGACGCAGTTCTACATGGCACTGGCGGTATAAGCCGCAGCCATTTCTTCAGGCTTCATCATCCAGACGCCGCGCGCTCAGCCGGCGACCGCGGGTAATCAGTTCAATGAACTGGACGGCGCTCAGCGCATGGGCGAAAAGCCAACCCTGGCCATACCTCACGCCTTCACTGCTCAAAAACTTCGCTTGGGCTTCATGCTCGATACCTTCTGCAATCACCTTGAGTTGCAGGGCCTGCGCCATATGGATGATGTGTGGTGCCACACCGCTGCTGGCGGCGTCATGGCCCAGAGCATCGATAAACGCCTTGTCGATTTTCAGGCAGTCCACCGGCAGGGTTTGCAGGTAGGCGAGGCTGCAATAACCCGTGCCAAAGTCATCGATCAACACCTGATGCCCGACATCGCGCAGCGCTTGCAGGTTTTCCCTGGCCACCACCACATCGATCAGGCCACGCTCAGTCACCTCGAAAGCGATTTGTTTTGCCGCAACCCGATGCAAGGTCAGCAGGCGGGCCATCACCTGGCCGATACGCGGGACCATGACGTCGCAAGCCGCCAGGTTCACGGAGATGTACAACTGCGGATTGGCGCGTAGCAATTGCCCCAGCTGTTCAAGCAACCGCTGCAATACGAAGTCGGTCATCTGACGGATCTGGCCGGTGTTTTCGGCCATCGGGATGAACAGGTCGGGACTGGTCAGGGTGCCGTCCGGCCTTCGCCAGCGCAACAAGGCTTCGGCACCGACGCAGTTGCGACTGTCGAGATCGAAGATCGGTTGATACAACACCTGCAATTCGCCTCGGCGAATGGCGCCGTTCAATTCGGCGTCCAGCGACTGTCGCTGTCGCACCAGCAAAAACACCATGAAACCAACGAAGACACCCAGGGCCAGGCTGGCCGGTAGCAGCCACCACCAAACGGCAGGCACATGCATGCCCGTGCGCGGTGTGATCAGCACTAATTGGTATTCGGGGTTGTTGGTGGGCATGCGGTAAATCAAGTGAGTTTGAGTCACTTGCAATGCATCCTGGCTTTTTGGGGGCCAGGGTTGTGTGGGCGGCCAGACTTGCTCGACACCCAGAACCGGAATCGCCCGGTTGCCGTGATCGAGCACGACCAGCAGGCTGCTACCGGGGGACAGATCGACCATGTCGGTCAAATGTCCGCGAGACGTCGCGACACGGAAGTTGCCACGTCCGAGCATCAGCGCAGCACGGTTTTCATCGGGCTCGGTCGTGGTGTTCAACCAGAAGCTGTAGGTGGGGCCCCTGATGTCCGGTGGTCGTGTCAGCGACAACACTTCCTGGCGAGGGCGGTTTGAGCAGATTCGCGGGCCATCCATGTAAGCGGCTTCGTAAACGAAGCGGTAGTTGAAACTGACCTGTTGCAACGTCGCGACCATCGCCGTATCACACGTTCGTAACGGCTGGGCTTCCAGGTCGTCGAGGCTCTCTCGAAGCTGCCCGAACAACTGCTCGAGGCGGACAAGGAAGCGTTCGCCCTGAGCGTTCATTTCCTCGCTCTCGCTCTGTTCGACCTGATGCATTGCCACGAACAGGCTGCCGGCCATCAATAGTGTTGCGCTGAAGGCAGCAGCCAGTATCGCCAGGAACCAAGGGCGATAGAACCAACTACGAAGCGTCTCTCGAGCTACAGCCATCATGGATATCCGAAGAATTACCAATGAGTTATAGCTGCTGATTTGGAAATAGCCTCGACCGTCGGGCGGGCGTCATTATTTTGTCTGATTCAAGACCTGTAGCAATGCTGCGGTTTGAGCGTCCGGGGTGCCGTCGAAGCGGGTTGGGCGGAAATGCATCTGGAAAGCGGCCAGTACATGGCGTGTCGCTACATCCAGCTCACCCGTTTGCGGAGTGGAGTAACCCAGGTGAGCCAACTGTGACTGAAACCAGCTGATGCTTGGCAGTTCGACTGCATACCGGGCTTGCTGGCGTGCAACCGCCTGCTCGTTGGGCCAGATACCCAGGCCTTCGGCGGCCAGGCGTTTCCAGGGGAATAGCGGGCCGGGGTCGAGCTTGCGCAGCGGCGCGATGTCGCTATGACCGATGATGGCGTCAGGGTTGATGTTGTGACGTTTGCTGATGTCCTTGAGCAGGAAGATCAACGATTGAATCTGAGCTTCGCTGTAGGGATACCACAGGCGACCGGTCGGGGTGTCCTTGAAGCCCGGATTGACGATCTCGATGCCGATGGAGCTGGAGTTCAGCCAGGTCCGGCCTTGCCACTCGCTTTCACCGGCGTGCCAGGCGCGCAGATTTTCATCCATCAGCTTATAGATGGTGGCGCCTTTATCATCGCCGATCAGATAGTGGCTGCTGACCTCGCCATGGGTCAGCAACTGCAGAGAGCGCTCGAGCGAGGCGTTGGTGTAATGCACCACCACGAACTGAATGCGACTGTCGTAGTTGGCTGAAGGGTGACTGGTGTCGATCCGCGGACCGCTGGCACAACCCGCCAGCAGGAGCAGCGACACAATGAGAGCAAGACATTTCATGGCTGGAGGCAATACACGCAAGACAGTAATGCAACAGTGTAACGTACTGCCTCGCGTGCAGAGGGCAAAAGCGCTGTTTTAAATAAAAAGGAACAATTGCCTGTCAGCCCGGCTCGACCCGGTTGCGGCCGCCATTCTTTGCGCGATACAACGCCTGATCGGCTCTTTTCAGTGCTTGATCACTGTGTTCCGCGGTTTTCAATGCGGTAAAACCTACGGACAGCGTGATGGTCACCCGCTCGCCCTTGAAGTGAAAAGGGCAGGCTTCAATGGAGGCGCGCAACGTTTCCAGCAGCTTTGCGCCGGTTACCAATGAAGTGTCAGGCATCAACATGACAAACTCCTCACCTCCGAACCGTGCAATGAAATCGGTTCCCCGCAGGCGCTTGCGCAGCACGCTGGCGATGATTTTCAGTACTTTGTCACCCGCAAGGTGCCCGTAGTTATCGTTGATGCGTTTGAAGTGGTCGAGATCCAGCATCGCCAGCAACAAGGTGTTGCCGTGTTGCTGGCAATGGTGAACCTCGTGCTCCAGTCGCTCACTCCAGGCGGCTCGATTGGGCAGGCTGGTGAGCGGATCGATCAGCGCCTTCTGGCGCTGTTCTTCAAGGTGCTCGCGGTAGCCCAGCGCTTCCTGTTCCATGTGCGCCACCCGCTCGGCCAGGCTTTGCAGGCGTGCGGCGATTTCATGTTCACGCTCGTCGCGCTGCTTCTGGTGTTGGTCCATCGTGCCCAGCAGGCCTTCGAGATGGTTCTCAAGGACGTGTTTGAGGTCCTCCAGATCTGCCGCTTCCTGCATGCTGCTTTGCAAGCCGTCGACCTGCTCACGGATCTGCGTGTCCATTTCGCGCGCGGCAGATCGATTGTCGGCATGACCGTCGCTGGCCGCCTGCAAGTTGCTCTGGAATGACTCCAGGCGTTCGTTGAGATGCTGCAAGTAAGCTTCGAATTCGTGCTGGCCGCTGTCGGTGATCGCCAGCATCAAAGTTGCGAGATCGTCGAGGATCGGAATCAACTCGTACCAGTTCAAGCCGTTTTGCAGGCGGTCGCGCATCGCTTCGGCTTGCGGCCGGTGGCGCTCAGGCAGCGTCAGGTCGTCAAGAAGGCCCAGCAGCGTGTCTTCAATGTGCTTGGCGACAGAGCTGTAGGAAGGCTCTGGTGAATCTGGCAAGGCATAAACAGCGTCTCCAGACTCAGGTTGCTGCGCATCGCCGATCGCCACTGCCGGGTTCAATTCGTCAGGATTGATTACCTCTTGAACCTGCGCGGCAGGTGCGATGACTGGCTGTGCAGGCTCTTCCAGTTGTTCAAAATCGCTCGGCTCTTGTGTATCTACCGGCTGCGTACATTCAGGCGTGGGGGCAAGGACAGTTGGGACAAACGCCACGACGTCGGGAGCGGTAACCGCTTTGGGAGCGGCCTGTATCACCAGGGGCTCAGGGATTGCAGCGACGGGCTGGGCGTCGTAGGCCGGTGACGGGGCGACTGGCGACGCGACTGGCGGCGGCTCGATCGTGGGCGCGGGATTGGCTGTCACCGGTTGAGTCTCGGCAGCCAGTGGGCTAGCCGGTTCAACGGTCTGCTGGGCAGGCGCTTGCACGGTAGCGACGGCAACCTGAGGCGCAGCCTCATCCGCTTCCCGGCTACCGAACAGCCGCTGCAAAAAACCGGGGCGATCAGGCTCTGTCGGGTTATCCAGTTGGCGCAAGGCGTTGCCTTGCAAGCCACTAAGCTCGCTAAGCAGCAACGGAATTTCCTTTGCCTGACTGACCCGGGCATCCAGTTGCTTGGCAAAATTCTTGAGCGGTCGGCTGACTTCGCGTGGCAGCGGCAGCGTTTGCAGCTGCGTAACCAGTGCAGTCAGTGCAGCGCTGGTCTGGTTGACCCGGGTTTCCCGGCGCTGTTCGGAGTCGAGCACGGCTTTTTCGAGCCGTGGCAACAAGGCGGCCAGGCCGGCGTCCATATCATCGGAACGCACGACTTCGCGCATTTCCTTCATGCATTGATCAACGGCGCGATCGGTGCCCTCCGCGGCAAGCGTGCTGCGTACCAGGCCACGGCGCAGCAGGTCGAGCCTGGCGTTCCATCGGCGTTCGAGCTTTTCCTGTTGTTCGATGCTTTTGAGGTATTTCTCTTTCCAACGCTCTGTTTCGTCGCTCATTCAAGGGATCCGCGAGGGGCAGGACTCAACGCGGGCAATGCATCGGCCGTGAGCGAACCCGGCAGACGAATCTCTACCGCGACGGGCAGGTGGTCTGAAATCGGTTGTGCCAGCACCTCGACCTTTTCAAGGGTCAGGGTGGGGCTGAGCAGAATATGGTCCAGGCAGCGCTGCGGACGCCAACTGGGGAAAGTCGCTTCCAGTTGTGGCGCGAGCAGGCCGAGGTCACGCAACGGGGAGTTCTGCAGCAGGTCACTGGCGTGGGTGTTCATGTCGCCCATCAGCACCTGGTGCTTGTAGCCGCCGATCAACTCGCGAATGTAAGCCAGTTGCATCGTGCGCACCCGAGCGCCGAGCGCAAGGTGCATCATCACCACCACCAACGCCTCCGGACCCTCGCCGAAGCGCACCAGGATGGCTCCGCGGCCTTTGGGGCCAGGCAGTGGATGATCTTCAATCGCCCACGGGCGCAGTCGGCTCAGCACGCCATTGCTGTGCTGGCCGAGGCGGCCGAGATTGCGGTTGAGTTGCTGATACCAGTAGGGGAAGGCGCCAAGTTGCGCCAGGTGTTCAACCTGATTGACGTAACCCGATCGCAGGCTGCCGCCATCAGCTTCCTGCAGGGCAACCAGATCGAAGTCGCCCAACAGATTGCCGATCTTTTGCAGGTTGTCGGCACGCCCGGTGTGTGGCAACAGATGTTGCCAGCCCCGGGTCAGGTAGTGCCGATAACGCTCGGTACTGATGCCGACCTGAATATTGAAACTGAGCAGGCGCAGACGGCTGTCTGCGGGCAAGCCCGTCGATTCCAGATGATGTTCGTTGACCTGCGGATCATGCAGGCCAACGACCCGTTCAGTACCCCAGCGGCGCATGGCAGGCCCCGCGCTTAGTTGGCGGCAGCCTTGTTAGCCGCTCGCTCTTTGTCGACCAGTTTGTCGGCCAGTTGCAGGGCTTGCTCGGCACCGCCGGCAGAGCCCACGTCAAAGCGATACTTGCCGTTGACGATCATGGTTGGAACGCCGGAGATTTCATATTTCTTGGCCAGTTCACGCGCCTGGACGATCTTGCCCTTGATGGCGAAGGAGTCGAAGGTCGCGAGGAACTTGTCCTTGTCTACGCCTTGAGTGGCGAGGAAGTCGGCCATGTCGGCTTTATCGGTCAGCTTCTTGTGTTCTTTCTGAATCGCGTTGAACACCGCGGCGTGAACCTTGCTCTCGACGCCCATGGCTTCAAGGGTCAGGAACATCTGGCCGTGTGCATCCCAAGGGCCGCCGAACATCGCCGGAATGCGGACAAAGTTTACATCCGAAGGCAGCTTCTCGACCCAAGGATTGATCACCGGTTCAAAAGCGTAGCAGTGCGGGCAGCCGTACCAGAACAGCTCCACGACTTCGATTTTGCCAGGCACGGCGACCGGAACCGGATTGCTCAGTTCGACATAAGGGGCGGCGGGTGCTTCGGCGGCTTGGGCAGTCATGCCGAACAGGCTGGCAGCGACGAGTGCGGCGCTGATGATCAGATTACGCATGCTTTACTCCTGGACAATTTTGGTCGCTTCGCGCGACCTGTTTTCAGACAGGTCATGGCGGGCGTGAGTTCTGTAGTGTAACGGCAGCGGCCACAAAAAAGGGCGGCCTAAGCCACCCTTTTTATACTTGCTGCGACGGATTAATGGAGCGTTAACGTGGCAGGAGATGTACATCCTGCGCGACCCCCGATTCGCCGGTCTTAGTGCAGGCCCTGAATGTAGCTGGACACTGCTGCGATGTCTTCGTCGCTCAGCCGCTTGGCAATGGTCTGCATGGTTTTGGTGTCGCCGTCGTTGGTGCGGCCGCCTTCTTCCTTGCGGAATTCGGTCAGTTGCTTGGCAACGTATTGAGCGTGTTGACCGCCCAGGTGTGGGAAGCCAGCTGCCGGGTTGCCTGCGCCATTGGGCGAGTGGCAACCGGTGCAGGCGGGCAGGCCCTTGGCCAGGTCACCACCACGGAACAATGCTTCACCGCGAGCCACGACTTTAGGGTCGGCGGCGCCAACGCTGCCTTTCTGGCTGGAGAAGTAGGCGGCGATATCGGCCAGGTCCTGATCACTCAGGTTGGTCAGCAGTCCGGTCATTTCCAGTACCGTGCGTTTGCCGGACTTGATGTCGTGCAGCTGCTTGTTCAGATAACGCTCGCCCTGGCCTGCCAGTTTCGGAAAGTTAGGCGCCATGCTATTGCCATCCGGGCCATGACAGGCGCCACATACTGCGGCTTTCGCCTGACCAGCAGTTGCATCACCTGCAGCATGGGCAATGCCGGAGATCCCCACGGTCAACAGCAGACTCACGATCAATTTGTTCATCAGCTAATCCAACTACGGCTAAGGGTTAAAGAGTTATGGACCGGGATCACTCGCTCATCCAGTGGATGATGGCCTGGTAATCCTCGGCACTGCAGTCCATGCACAAACCACGCGGCGGCATCGCCTTGAAACCCTGGGTCACGTGTTGCACCAGCGTCTCCATACCTTTCGCCAACCTCGGCGTCCAAGCTTCCTGATCGCCCTTTTGAGGGGCCATGGGTAGTTGGCCGGAATGACAGGCACCACAAACACGGTTGTACACAGTTTCCGGATCCTGTGTAGCCTGAGCGCTGTAAAGCGGCATCAAGACACCGGCAACTAGCAGCCATTTCGTCATAAAACGACCTTTTCAGGGTTGAGAGCGTTTTGCGTTCTAATGCGCAATCAAGGTCATTCGCTCTCGTGAACTTCATCCTACGCTGGGACAAAGCGCACACAAAATCTGCGGCATTATATACTGGCGTCACTGAAACGGAAACGACACTGCTCGCCGCGTCCATTCCCGGCGCCGCCCACATCGGAAATCCCATGCAACTCAAGAACCCCATCCTCGGCCTGTGCCAACAGTCCACCTTCATGCTCAGCGCTGCCAAAGTCGATCAATGTCCTGACGACGAAGGCTTCGAAGTGGCATTCGCCGGGCGTTCCAATGCCGGTAAATCCAGCGCGTTGAACACCCTGACGCATGCCAGCCTGGCGCGAACCTCGAAAACCCCGGGTCGCACGCAACTCTTGAACTTCTTCAAGCTAGACGATGATCGTCGTCTGGTCGACCTGCCGGGCTACGGTTACGCAAAAGTACCCATTCCGCTGAAGCTGCACTGGCAGCGTCACCTGGAAGCTTATCTGGGTGGTCGCGAGAGTTTGAAAGGTCTGATCCTGATGATGGACATCCGCCATCCAATGACTGACTTCGACCTGTTGATGCTCGACTGGGCGGTCGCCAGTGGCATGCCGATGCACATTTTGCTGACCAAAGCCGACAAGTTGACGTACGGCGCAGCGAAAAACGTCCTGCTCAAGGTTCAGGCGGATATTCGCAAAGGCTGGGGTGATGCGATCAGCATCCAATTGTTTTCGGCGCCGAAACGCATGGGCCTGGAAGACGCCTACACTGTACTGGCAGGCTGGATGGAACTCGCGGACAAGGGCTCGGAGGTTGCCGGGCAATAAATCGCGGGCAAAAAAAACCCCGGACTTCTTATGGGGAGGGGGAAGTTCCGGGGTTCAAGTTCCGGACCGCTAGGGCGGGGTCCAGATATCTGCCAACACTTAACACAACATAGGAGCATCGAAGGGCTTCACCAGCCATTCAGTAACTCTGAGTGGCAGTTCACAGGTTTAGTTCCGGCGTTTCAGAAACCATTTGAAATAAGCCCCCTCGTTTTCCGAAATAAGCCCCTTCGCTGTTCTGCCGCGGCACTGTGCCGCAGCAGAAAACCCCGAGCTAGACGGCTCAGTGAGCCTCGTCCCAGTTGTTGCCCACGCCGACTTCAACCAGAAGCGGTACATCGAGTTTCGCGGCATCGCTCATGTGCGCGCGAATTTCGTCGCGAACCTGGTCGACCAAATCCTCACGCACCTCAAGCACCAATTCATCGTGCACTTGCAGGATGACTTTGGCGTCGAGGCCTGAGGTCGACAGCCAGTTATCCACAGCTACCATGGCTTTCTTGATGATGTCCGCCGCGGTGCCTTGCATCGGGGCGTTGATTGCCGTGCGCTCGGCGCCTTTGCGCAGGGCCGGGTTTTTCGCGTTGATTTCCGGCAAGTACAGGCGACGTCCGAAAATGGTTTCAACGAAACCTTGCTCGGCTGCCTGGGCGCGGGTGCGTTCCATGTACTCCAGAACACCCGGGTAGCGGGTGAAATAGCGGTCGATGTACGCCTGTGACTGTTTGCGATCAACACCAATCTGCTTGGCGAGGCCAAACGCACTCATGCCGTAGATCAAACCGAAGTTGATCGCCTTGGCGCTGCGACGCTGATCGGTGGTGACGTCGGCCAGTTCGACACCGAAGACTTCGGCCGCCGTGGCTTTGTGCACGTCCAGGTCATTGCGGAACGCATGGAGCAACCCTTCATCCTTGGCCAGGTGAGCCATGATCCGCAGTTCGATTTGCGAGTAGTCCGCTGCCAGCAACTTGTAGCCTTTAGGGGCAATGAACGCCTGACGGATGCGACGGCCTTCGGCGGTGCGGATCGGGATGTTCTGCAGGTTCGGATCGCTGGACGACAAACGGCCAGTGGCCGCGACGGCCTGATGGTACGAGGTGTGAATCCGCCCGGTGCGCGGGTTGATCTGCTCTGGCAAACGATCAGTGTACGTGCTTTTAAGCTTGCTCATCGAGCGGTACTGCATCAGCACTTTAGGCAGCGGGTAATCCTGTTCGGCCAGTTCAGCCAACACCGCTTCGGCGGTGGATGCCTGGCCCTTGGCGGTTTTGCTGAGGATCGGCAGGCCGAGTTTTTCGTACAGGATCACGCCCAGTTGCTTGGGCGAGCCGAGGTTGAACTCCTCGCCGGCGATGGCAAACGCCTCACGCTCCAGCGCGACCATTTTGTCGCCCAGTTCAACACTCTGAATGCCCAGCAGGTTGGCGTCGACCAGCGCGCCCTGGCGTTCGATCCGTGCCAGCACCGGCACCAGCGGCATTTCGATTTCGCTCAGGACTTTGCTCAGGCTCGGAATGGCATTGAGCTTTTCCTGCAGGGTTTGATGCAGGCGCAGTGTCACGTCGGCGTCTTCTGCGGCGTAAGGCCCGGCCAGTTCCAGGGAAATCTGGTCGAAGGTCAGTTGCTTGGCACCTTTGCCGGCGATGTCCTGGAAGCTGGTGGTGGTGTGATTCAGGTACTTGAGCGCCAGGCTGTCCATGTCGTGGCGGGTGGCTGTGGAGTCCAGCACGTAGGATTCGAGCATGGTGTCGAAAGCGATGCCTTGCACGGTGATGCCGCAGCTCTGATCGCCGCCGATGGCGCAGTTGGCCAGGATGTTCATGTCGAACTTGGCGTGCTGGCCGACCTTGAGTTTGCTCGGATCTTCCAGAATCGGTTTCAGCGCCCGCAGCACGGTGTCGCGATCCAGCTGATCCGGCACGCCCATGTAGGAATGGGTCAGCGGGATGTAGGCCGCTTCGTTGGCTTGTACCGCGAAAGACAGGCCCACCAATTGCGCCTGCTGCGCATCGATGCCGGTGGTTTCGGTATCAAAGGCGATCAGCTTGGCGTCGTTGAGTTTCTTCAGCCACAGATCGAAATCAGCCTGGGTGAGGATCGTTGTGTACTTGAGTTCGGTGTCGACAGCGGCTTCTTCAGCCACCGGAACAGAGACTTCCTGACCGGAACGCTTGGCATCGCGCTGGTTTTCTTCAAACCAGCTTTTGAATTCCAGCAGGGTGTAGAGCTCGGCGAGTTTGTCGTGATCCGGCTGGCCCATTTGCAGATCGTCGAGACCGATGTCCAGCGGTACGTCGATCTTGATGGTCGCCAGTTGATAGGAGAGGAACGCCATCTCCTTGTGCTCTTCCAGCTTGGCCGGCAGGGTCTTGGCGCCGCGAATCGGCAGCGTCGGAACGATGTCGAGATTCGCATATAGCTCGGTCAGGCCGCCGTTTACGCCGACCAACAAGCCAGACGCCGTCTTTGGACCGATGCCTGGAACGCCGGGAATGTTGTCGGAAGAATCGCCCATCAATGCCAGATAATCGATGATCTGCTCGGGAGCGACGCCGAATTTCTCCTTCACGCCTTCCACGTCCAGCGCGCTACCGGTCATGGTATTGACCAAGGTAATGTGGCCGTCGACCAATTGGGCCATGTCCTTGTCGCCGGTGGAGATGACCACTGGACGGTCGGCGGCCGCGCTGCTGCGGGCCAGGGTGCCGATCACGTCATCGGCTTCGACGCCTTCGACGCACAGCAATGGAAAGCCCAGGGCAATCACGCTCTGGTGCAGTGGCTCGATTTGCACGCGCATGTCATCGGGCATGCTCGGGCGATTGGCCTTGTACTCGGCGAACATTTCGTCGCGGAAGGTCCCGCCCTTGGCGTCGAAGACCACGGCGAACGGACTGTCCGGGTACTGCTTGCGCAGACTCTTGAGCATGTTCAACACGCCTTTGACCGCACCGGTCGGCAAACCTCTGGAGGTGGTCAGCGGCGGCAGTGCATGAAAGGCGCGATACAGGTAAGAAGAACCGTCCACCAGGACGAGGGGGGCTTGGCTCATGAGCAGGATCAACCTTTTCGGCGGGTCCGGCGCTAGAATAGCGGGACCGTTGACGACAAAGGGACAAGGTTATCATGCGCACACTAAATCGCCTGTTGCTGGCTGGCTTGTTTGCAACCGTTCCGCTTGCCGTCATGGCGGCGGACACCGCGCCGACTTCGGAGCCGGAAGTTACCATCAAGACGCACAAGGAAGGTGACAAGGTCATTCAGGAATACAGCCGGAGTGGATTCGTGTATGCGATCAAGGTCACACCGAAGGTGGGCAAACCCTATTTCCTGGTGCGCGCCGATGGTTCAGACGCGAACTACATACGTTCCGACCAGCCGGATATGTTGATTCCGTCGTGGGAAATTTTTACCTGGAAGTAGTTTCCTAACTTTAATCGGCGCCGGCTTAATCGCGGCGCCCGAACTGAGCAGTTTTTAACCATGTCTGTGTTTACCCCGCTGGCTCGGCCCGAGCTGGAAACCTTTCTCGCCCCATACGGGCTCGGCCGCCTGCTTGATTTCCAGGGGATTGCCGCCGGTAGCGAAAACACCAATTTCTTTATCAGCCTGGAGCAGGGCGAATTTGTCCTGACCCTGGTTGAGCGTGGTCCGGTTCAGGAGATGCCATTCTTCATCGAACTGCTCGACGTGCTACACGAGGCTGACCTGCCAGTGCCGTATGCACTGCGAACCACCGACGGTGTCGCCCTGCGCGAACTGGCCGGTAAACCCGCGTTGTTGCAGCCACGCCTGGCCGGCAAGCACATCAAGGAAGCCAATGCGCAGCATTGCGCTCAAGTCGGTGAGTTGCTCGGCCACCTGCACTTGGCGACCCAGGACAACATGATCAAGCGCAAGACTGATCGTGGCCTGGACTGGATGCTGGAGGAGGGCACGCAGTTCCTCTCGCACCTGAATGCCGAGCAAAGCGATCTGCTGCAACGTGCACTGGATGAAATCACCGAGCAGAAGACGAAAATTCTCGCGTTGCCACGGGCGAACATCCACGCGGACCTGTTCCGCGACAACGCGATGTTCGAAGGCACGCATCTGACCGGCCTGATCGACTTCTACAACGCCTGTTCGGGCCCGATGCTGTATGACGTTGCGATTGCATTGAATGACTGGTGTTCGGATGAACACGGGCAGATCGACGGGCCGCGAGCGCGGGCGTTGCTCGGGGCCTACGCCGCGTTGCGACCGTTCACGGCAGCCGAGGCTGAGCTGTGGCCGACCATGCTGCGCGTGGCGTGTGTGCGGTTCTGGTTGTCACGGTTGATCGCCGCGGAATCGTTCGCCGGGCAGGACGTGTTGATTCACGATCCGATGGAATTTCAGCAGCGCTTGGCGCAGCGCCAGAAGGTTAGTACTTCATTGCCCTTCGCCCTCTGAAAAGAATCGCGGGCAAGCCCGCTCCCACAAGGATCACCGCGAACCTGTGGGAGCGGGCTTGCCCGCGATTGAGGCGAAGCCGAATAGGTTTAAAGCGACTCCAGGCACCCCGCCAAATCATTCCCCAACTTCTCCAACACTTGCTCATACCCCTGAGCGGTCGCCGGGGTGTATCCGCCGAGCGCGTCCAGTTCCGCCAGTTTCACCGGCAGGCCGGCTACCAGGGTTTCCGCCAGGCGTGGGCGCAATGGCGGCTCGCTGAATACACAGGTCTTGCCGACTTCCTGTAACCGCGCACGCATCGCTGCGACGTGTTGGGCTCCCGGCTGCACTTCGGCGGCAACGCTGAACACGCCGGTGTGCTTGAGGCCATAGGCGTCTTCGAAGTAGTCGAACGCTTCGTGGAACACGAAGTAAGGTTTGCCTTCGACAGAGGCCAGACGTTTTTTCAGGCGTATATCCAGCGCATCGAGACGCTCATCGAATGCCTTGAGGTTGCTTTGATAGCGTGCTGCGTTGGCCGGGTCGGCGGCACTCAAGTCAGCCGCCATTTTCGCGGCGATGACCCGGGCATTGACCGGCGACAGCCACAAATGCGCGTCCAGGCTGCCTGGGCGGTGATCGTGGTCATGCTCGTCGGCTTCTTCGGCGTGTGAGTGGCTATCTTCGGCGAATCGTCGCAGTTTAAGTCCCGGCAAATCCTGCACCGCGACGCTTGGCAGTGATCGGCCATTGAGCACCCGAGGCAGGAAACCTTCCATGTCCGGACCGATCCAGTAGACCAGGTCCACCGACTGCACCTTCCGTACGTCGGAAGGCCGCAAGGCGTAGTTATGCGGCGAAGCGCCCGGTGGCAGCAGCACTTCCGGAATCGCCACGCCGTCCTGCACTGCAGCGGCAATCAACTGTAGCGGCTTGATGCTGGTCAGGACCTTGACGTCGGCCTGCGCCGAGCCGATCAACAGGAAACTGGCGGAAAAGGCGACAAAGAAGGAAAAAATTCGGGACACGATGACCACTCGAAGAGGCGAGAACGGGTAACATAATAACGTCTCTCACAAAACTCGTCGCCGCTCATGCCTAAAACACCGATTGCCAGCCGTCCCCACGACCACTCTCATTGCGTGCATAGCGCTCTGTCAGAGGCCGATGCTTTGTGCGCGCGGCAAGGCCTGCGCCTGACCGCCTTGCGTCGGCGGGTGCTGGAACTGGTGTGGCAAAGCCACAAACCGTTGGGCGCCTACGACATCCTGGCAGTGCTCAGCGAGCAGGACGGTCGCCGTGCCGCGCCGCCCACTGTGTACCGCGCGCTGGATTTCCTGCTGGAAAACGGCCTCGTGCACCGCATATCCTCACTGAACGCCTTCGTCGGCTGCAATCACCCGGAGCATGCCCATCAAGGGCAGTTCCTGATCTGCCGCGAATGCCACGCCGCCATCGAGCTGGAGCAGAAGTCCATCAGCGACGCCATCGTTGGCAGCGCGAAGGATGTCGGTTTCATCGTCGAAGGCCAGACCGTTGAAGTGGTCGGGCTCTGCTCGGGATGTCAGGGGGCTTGATGAGCAACACGCTGATCCGCCTCGAAAAGGTTGCCGTCACTTTTGCCGGGCAAAACGTTCTGGACAACATTGATCTGAGCGTCGAGCCAGGGCAGATCGTGACGCTGATCGGCCCTAACGGCGCGGGCAAGACCACGTTGGTTCGGGCGGTGCTCGGCCTGTTGAAGCCTGACAGCGGCAGCGTTTGGCGCAAGCCGAAGCTGCGCGTCGGTTACATGCCGCAAAAACTTCACGTCGACCCGACCTTGCCGCTCTCGGTGCTGCGCTTCTTGCGCCTGGTGCCGGGCGTGGATCGCGCCATGGCCCTGTCGGCCCTCAAGGAAGTCGGTGCCGAACAGGTGATCGACAGTCCGGTGCAAAGTGTTTCCGGCGGCGAAATGCAGCGCGTGTTGTTGGCTCGGGCATTGTTGCGCGAACCGCAATTGCTGGTGCTCGACGAACCCGTGCAAGGTGTCGATGTGGCCGGTCAGGCCGAGCTCTACAGCTTGATCACACGCCTGCGCGACCGTCACGGTTGTGGCGTGTTGATGGTTTCCCACGATTTGCACCTGGTGATGAGCACCACCGACCAGGTGGTTTGCCTCAATCGCCATGTTTGCTGCTCCGGGCACCCGGAACAGGTCAGCGGCGATCCGGCTTTCGTCGAGTTGTTCGGAAAGAACGCACAAAGCCTGGCGATTTATCACCACCATCACGACCACGCCCATGACCTGCATGGCTCGGTGGTCACCGCGACCCCGGCGGTCCATACCCACGTCCATGGAGATAGCTGCAAGCATGGCTGATTTTCTGCTCTACGCCCTGCTCGCAGGTCTGGCTTTGGCGCTGGTCGCGGGACCTCTGGGTTCGTTTGTGGTCTGGCGGCGCATGGCCTATTTCGGCGATACCCTGTCCCACGCGGCCTTGCTGGGTGTGGCGTTGGGCTTTCTGCTGGATGTCAGTCCGGCCGTGGCCGTCACCGTTGGCTGCCTGCTGTTGGCGGTGTTGCTGGTGACCCTGCAACAACGTCAGCCACTGGCTTCCGACACGCTTTTGGGCATTCTCGCGCCAAGCACGCTCTCTTTGGGCCTGGTCGTACTAAGCTTCATGCACGAAGTGCGGATCGACCTGATGGCGTATCTGTTCGGCGACTTGCTGGCGATCAGTCCGACTGACTTGTCCTGGATTCTGGGCGGCAGCGCGGCCGTACTGGCCTTGCTGGTGACATTGTGGAGGCCGTTGCTGGCAATCACGGTGCATGAAGAACTGGCCACGGTCGAAGGCTTGCCGGTCGCGGCGTTGCGCCTGACCCTGATGTTGCTGATCGCCGTGGTGATCGCGGTGGCGATGAAGATTGTCGGTGTGTTGCTGATCACTTCGTTGCTGATCATTCCGGCGGCTGCGGCACAACGTCACGCCAGGTCACCGGAGCAGATGGCACTGGGCGCGAGCCTGCTGGGTATGCTCGCGGTCTGTGGCGGGTTGGCGTTGTCATGGTTCAAGGACACCCCGGCGGGCCCGTCAATTGTTGTGACGGCCGCCGCACTGTTTCTGCTGAGTTTTGTCCTGCCCCGTCGAGGGGTGTAGACTTGCTCGTTTTTTGCGCAAATAGAGAGTCGCAGGAATGAAGCTGTTAGCCTCCCGTTATCTGCTCCTTGTCGCATTTTCGCTGCTACTGGGCGCATGTCAAAGCACGCCGCCGGCCGCCACTGAGGCGACCGATGCACGGGCTGCGGCCATCGCGCAGCTGGAACAAAACCTGGCCAGCAGCGAGCTGGCCACTGCCGAAGATCAACTGGCTGCCTTACAAGCGCAGTCGCCAAACGATCCATCCCTTGTGCCGTATCAGCGGCAATTGGCTGAAGCGTACCTGCGTCGCAGCCAGATCGTGCTGCAAAAAGGCGATGTCAATGCTGCCGCAACGGCGCTGGCCCGTGCTCGCGCGTTGATGCCCAAGGCTCCGGCGCTGACAGGTGGCGTCAACAACGCCATCGTCAATGCTCGCAAGGCCGAACTGGATAGAGCCGAAGCTGCGCTCATGGCTGCAGAGGCCCAGCCCCAGGCGAAAGTGATCGATCCGACGGCAGAAAGCACGACGATCGCGCTGAACCTCGCGGATATGACAAAGCTTCGCCGGCAGCTCGATGCGATTGCTGCTGATGTGGTGAATTACCAGTGCGACGTGAGCATTCAAGCGCCACGCACCGAGGATTTTCCTTGGTTGGCGACATTGCTCACCAAAAGGGTGAAGAAGCTGGATTCCGGGTTTGATCTGAAGCTTGAGAAGCAGATCCTGCGCAACGTTCCCGCGCAAATGGTCTTGAGTCCGCGTAAGCAGCCTTAAAAGCATCGCGGGCAAGCCCACTCCCACAGGATTTAATCGTTCACGAAATAGCGAACGAAACTAATCTTTGTGGGAGCGAGCATGCTCGCGAAGGCGTCGTCCCTGACTACACAAATCCTTAAGCCGGAATCGCCTTGGCCTTCGGCTCCCGATCCCAAACCCGATGCTGCCCGATGGCGGCAAAGAACGGTTTGATCAACTTGGCATCCGCGCCCACGATCAGCCCCGCATCGACCTCAAGCTTGAGCACATCCAACAACTGTTTAGCCTCGCCATGCAGCGCAATGGCTTTCAGGTGCTTGTACGCCTCGAGCAGGTAATGCAGCGCCACGCCATCGCCGCTCAACGCTTTGATCGACGCTGCGCCACCCGGTACGAATACCGCGTCGAACGCCACCGAAGGCAATCCTTCCATCGATGCATCCACCGGCAGTGATTTGCCATCTGCCGTTTTCACGGGCGCGGAAGTCGGGCCGAGCAATTTCGCGTGCGCGCCTTCTGCTTGAAGCGCCTTCTTCATGGCATCAATCGCTGCACCATCGACACCGTTGGCTGCAAGAATTGCCACTTTGCGGGTTTTGATATCCGCCGGCAGCAGGTTCGCCTGGCTCAGGGCGGGTGAGCGATCCAGCGACGTCTTGCGCACTTCGACGGTGCCGGCTTTGGGCGCTGGCAAACCAAGGTTTGTCGCAACGCGCTTGGCCAGTTCCAGATCGATGTTGGCCAGGATCTCATTCACTTGGCGCGCACGAATAAATTCACGCTCAACCTTGCCCAGCTCAAAGCTGTAGGCCGCGATGATGTGTTCCTGCTCGTGCTTGCTCATGCTGTGAAAAAACAGCCGCGCCTGGGAGAAGTGGTCGCCGAACGATTCGCTGCGCTGGCGGATCTTGTTGGCGTCGATGCGCTCCGGATAAGTCTCGAACCCGCCGTCCTGTGCCGCCGGTGGCGTTTCTTTCGGCCATCCGCCATCGATGGAGTTCGGCTCGTAGGAAGCGCGTCCCTTGTCGATGGTGGTGCGATGCATGGCATCGCGCTGACCGTTGTGGAATGGCGCGACCGGACGGTTGATCGGAATCTCGTGGAAATTCGGTCCACCGAGTCGGCTGATTTGCGTATCGGTGTAGGAAAACAGTCGACCTTGCAGCAAAGGGTCGTTAGAGAAGTCGATGCCCGGCACGATATGCCCTGGGCAAAACGCCACTTGCTCAGTTTCAGCGAAGAAGTTGTCCGGGTTGCGGTTGAGCACCATTTTGCCCAGCGGCGTGATCGGCACCAGTTCTTCCGGAATCAACTTGGTCGGGTCGAGGATATCGAAGTCGAACGAGTGCTCGTTCTCCTCTTCGATGATCTGTACGCCCAGTTCCCATTCCGGGTAGTCGCCCATCTCGATCGACTCCCAGAGATCGCGACGGTGGAAATCGGTGTCTTTACCGGCGAGCTTCTGCGCTTCATCCCACACCAGCGAGCAAGTCCCGGCGGTAGGGCGCCAATGGAATTTGACGAAGCGTGATTTACCTTCGGCGTTGACAAGCCGGAAGGTGTGCACACCGAAACCTTGCATGCTGCGCAGGCTTTTCGGAATGGCCCGGTCGGACATGGCCCAGATCACCATGTGCGCCGACTCCGGCACCAGGGACACAAAATCCCAGAAGGTGTCGTGAGCCGAGCCACCGGTAGGAATCTCGTTGTGCGGCTCCGGCTTCACGGCGTGCACGAAGTCAGGAAACTTGATGGCGTCCTGAATGAAGAACACCGGCATGTTGTTGCCGACCAGGTCGAAGTTGCCTTCCTCGGTGAAGAACTTCACGGCGAAACCGCGCACATCGCGCACGGTGTCGCCCGACCCGCGCGGGCCCTGGACCGTAGAGAAGCGCGCGAAGACCGGGGTTTTATGACCGGGGTCTTGCAGGAAACCGGCCTTGGTCAGGACTGAATGGTTTTCGTACGTCTGGAAATAACCATGAGCACCGGTGCCGCGCGCATGGACGATGCGCTCGGGAATGCGTTCATGGTCAAAATGCGTGATTTTTTCACGCATGATGAAATCTTCCAGCAACGACGGCCCGCGAGCGCCGACCTTCAAGGTGTTCTGGTTGTCCGAAACTTTCACGCCCTGATTGGTGCGCAGGGCCTGATCAGTGGCATCGGAGCGAAATTTTTCCAGGCTGTCGAGCTTGGTATTGGTGTTGCCTCGGTCCAGGGTATCGGTCCCGGCCAGTGCGCTTTTTGGAGCGGCAGGCTTCTTGGTACTCATCGGTTTTAAACTCCTCGTTGCGATTCCCGCCGTAGCCAGGACTCTTGAGCAATTCCCCAGGCACGGCACCGGGGGCGTTTTCGAGTTGCCTAATAAGTGACTGATGACGTTTTGCGCCGTTCCTTTTTTCTAACCTTTGATCGCGTTATTGCCAAATGGAAGGTTGAATGCGGAATAAATGCTAATAACCTCTATACGGACAGGCTAAAATGCGCGCCCGGCTAACCGCTGATCCTTTTCCAACGCGCCCCACAAGGTTCGCTACGTGATCGAGTTTCAAAACGT
The DNA here is from genome assembly GCF_019823085.1 of Pseudomonas sp. DR48. NCBI lineage: Bacteria > Pseudomonadati > Pseudomonadota > Gammaproteobacteria > Pseudomonadales > Pseudomonadaceae > Pseudomonas > Pseudomonas sp. DR48. Next base: position 2,016,374 of record NZ_CP081946.1, read on the forward strand.
CCACAAAACCTACCGCGTCGCCGGTAAGGATATTCCCGCCCTGCACCCGACCAGTCTGACGATTGAGAACGGTCAGGTCTTTGGCCTGATCGGCCATTCCGGTGCGGGAAAAAGTACCCTGCTGCGTCTGATCAATCGCCTGGAAGAATCCAGTGGCGGCAAGATCATTGTCGACGGCGAAGAAGTCACAGCGCTCGACGCCAACAGCTTGCGGCGTTTCCGCCAGCAGGTCGGGATGATTTTCCAGCACTTCAACCTGCTGGCATCCAAGACCGTGGCCGACAACGTGGCGCTGCCGCTGACCCTCGCCGGCGAACTGTCGCGCAGTGAAATCGACTTGCGGGTATCGGAATTGCTGGCACGGGTCGGTTTGTCCGATCACGCCAAAAAGTACCCGGCGCAGTTGTCCGGTGGCCAGAAGCAGCGCGTCGGCATTGCCCGCGCCCTGGCGACCAAACCGAAAATCCTGTTGTGCGACGAAGCCACCAGCGCACTGGACCCGCAGACCACTGCGTCGGTCCTGCAATTGCTGGCCGAGATCAATCGCGAGTTGAAGCTGACCATCGTCCTGATCACCCACGAGATGGACGTGATCCGTCGGGTCTGCGATCAAGTGGCGGTGATGGACGCGGGCGTGATCGTCGAGCAAGGTTCGGTGGCCGAGGTGTTCCTGCATCCGAAGCACCCGACCACCAAGCGCTTCGTGCAAGAAGACGAACAGATCGACGAAAGCGAACAGCGCGATGACTTCGCTCACGTGCCGGGCCGCATAGTACGCCTGACCTTTCAGGGCGAAGCGACCTACGCGCCATTGCTGGGAACCGTTGCCCGGGAAACGGGTGTGGACTACAGCATCCTCGCCGGTCGTATCGACCGCATCAAAGACATTCCCTACGGGCAATTGACCCTGGCCGTCACCGGTGGCGACATGGAAGCGGCGTTCGCCCATTTCACCGCCGCTGACGTCCACATGGAGGTGTTGCGCTGATGGAAGTCCTGACAAGTTTCTTCGTCAATATCGACTGGTTCGAAATCTGGCTGGCCACCGGCGATACGTTGCTGATGCTCTTCGGTTCGCTGTTGTTTACCGTTTTGCTCGGCCTGCCGCTTGGCGTGCTGCTGTTTCTCTGCAGCCCGCGTCAGTTGCTGGAAGCCAAAGGCGTCTACGCGATGCTGTCGCTGATGGTGAACATCCTGCGGTCGCTGCCGTTCATCATTCTGCTGATCGTGATGATTCCGTTCACCGTGCTGATTACCGGTACGTCCCTGGGTGTCGCCGGTGCGATTCCGCCGCTGGTGATAGGCGCTACGCCATTTTTTGCACGACTGGTGGAAACCGCCTTGCGTGAAGTCGATCGCGGCATCATCGAGGCGACCCAGGCGATGGGCGCCACGACGCGCCAGATCATCACCAATGCCTTGCTGCCGGAAGCCCGCCCGGGCATCTTCGCGGCGATAACGGTGACAGCCATTACACTGGTGTCCTACACGGCGATGGCGGGTGTGGTGGGCGCGGGTGGTCTGGGCGACCTGGCGATCCGTTTCGGTTACCAGCGTTTCCAGCCTGATGTGATGGTCGTGACGGTGATGTTGCTGCTGGTACTGGTTCAAGTGCTGCAAACCGTCGGCGATAAGATGGTCGTACACTTTTCACGTAAATGACAAATGAGCCGGCCATTCGCTGGCAGGCGCCCAAATGCAGGCGCCTCACATGGAGTTAGCTGAATGAAAAAACTACTTGTCGCGTTCGCCGCTGTTGCAGCGTTCGCTGCTCACGCCGATGAACTGACCGTCGCGGCCACCCCGGTTCCGCACGCAGAAATCCTCGAATTCGTGAAACCGGCCCTGGCGAAGGAAGGCGTGGACTTGAAGGTCAAAGTCTTCACCGATTACATCCAGCCGAACGTGCAGGTCGCCGAAAAACGTCTGGACGCCAACTTCTTCCAGCACCAGCCGTACCTTGATGAGTTCAACAAGGCCAAGGGCACTAACCTGGTGGCCGTTGCCGGCGTGCACCTGGAACCGCTGGGCGCTTACTCCAGCAAGTACAAGGCGCTGACCGAACTGCCTGGTGGCGCCAACGTGGTGATTCCGAACGACGCCACCAACGGCGGCCGTGCGCTGTTGCTGCTGGCCAAGGCTGGCCTGATCAAGTTGAAGGATTCCAACAACATCCTGTCGACCGTCAAGGACATCACCGAGAACACCAAGGACCTGAAATTCCGTGAACTGGAAGCCGCGACCATCCCGCGCGTGCTGACTCAGGTCGATCTGGCGCTGATCAACACCAACTACGCGCTGGAAGCCAAACTTGATCCGTCCAAGGATGCGCTGGTTATCGAAGGCAACGATTCGCCGTACGTGAACATCCTCGTAGCCCGTGAGGACAACAAGGACAGCGACGCGATGAAGAAACTGGTTGCTGCCCTGCACAGCCCGGAAGTGAAAGCCTTCATCCTCGAGAAGTACAAAGGTGCGGTATTGCCGGCGTTCTGATCTACCGCTTGAACGAAAAATGGGGCGCATTGAATGCGCCCCATTTTTTTGCCTGAAACATCGACCTTGTGGGAGCGGGCTTGCTCGCGAAAGTGGTATGCCAGTCAATACAAATGTTGAATGTACTGGCCCCTTCGCGAGCAAGCCCGCTCCCACATTAGTTCTGTGTCAGCACAACTATTTGCGGTTAAGCATCACCGGCAACTGCGCCACCAACTTCGTGTTGTTCAATGGCGCTCGTATGAATCCACGTTGCGTCCCGTCCGGCCCGATCACTGCGAGGTTGCCGCTGTGGTCGACGGTGTAGTTCGGCTTACTGGTGTCCGCCGGAATAAACGGGATGCTCACCGCGTTGGCCAGTTTTTGAATGTCGTCCACCGAAGAGGCCGTCAGGCCCTTGAACTGCGGATCGAAGTAACCCAGGTACTGCTTGAGTTGCTTGGGCGTGTCACGGTTCGGGTCGACGCTGACCAGAATGATCTGCAACTTGGCCACCGCCTCTGGCGGCAATTCACTCTTGATCTGACGCAACTGGGCGAGGGTGGTCGGGCAGATGTCCGGGCAGAAGGTGTAACCGAAGAACAGCAGCGACCATTTGTCTTTCAACTCATTGACCGTGACAGGCTTGCCGTCTTCGTCCGTCATCGTCACGTTCGGCAGGTTGCGGCTTTGCGGCAGCAAAATGATCCCGGCGTCGATCAGCGCTGTCGGATCGCCCTGGCCTTTGCCGGACAGCACTTTGTTGATGGTCAGGCCCAGAACCAGTGCGATCAGGGCGACAAGGATGAAGACGGTTTTCTGAGTTCGAGTCATAGGTTCAACAGTAAGTAGTGGTCTACGAGCAGCGCGATAAACAGCAGGAACAAGTAGTAAATAGAGTACTTGAAGGTGTTGATCGCCGCGTGCGGCCGAGTGCCACGGTACAGCACGATGGCCCATTGCAGGAATCTGGCGCCGAGTCCCAGCGCGCAAATCAGGTAGAGCATGCCGCTCATGTGGATCACGTAGGGCATCAGGCTGACGGCCAGCAGCGCGAAGGTGTAAAGCAGGATGTGGATTTTGGTGTAGTGCTCACCATGGGTGACCGGCAGCATCGGAATGTCGGCCTTGGCGTATTCCTCTTTGCGGTGAATGGCCAGGGCCCAGAAGTGTGGCGGGGTCCAGGCGAAGATGATCAACACCAGCAGCAACGGTTCGGCGCTGACATGCCCCGTCGCAGCGGTCCAGCCGAGCAACGGCGGCGCGGCACCGGCCAGGCCACCGATGACAATATTCTGCGGCGTCGCACGCTTCAGGAAACCCGTGTAGACCACCGCGTAGCCGAGCAAGGAGGCGAGGGTCAGCCAGGCCGTCAGCGCATTGGTGAAGGCCAGCAGCACGGCTTGTCCAAGCAGCGCCAACACCAGGGCAAAAATCAGCGCGGCCGCCGGGGACACCCGACCTTCGGCCAAGGGGCGTTTGTGCGTGCGAGCCATGACCGCATCAATACGCCGGTCGACCACATGGTTAACTGCCGCTGCGCCGCCTGCGCACAGCGCGATCCCCAGATTGCCAAACACCAGCACGGTCCACGGCACCCCGGCGCGGGTCGCGAGAAACATGCCGACCAGCGAGGTGATGAGCATCAGCACCACCACTTTGGGCTTGGTCAGCTCCAGGTAATCACGCCAGATGGCCTGACTGTGACGCGCGCCGATCAGAGTCGCCATGGCGTCTCTCCTTTTATTGTTATGGGGCCGGCCGAATGTTTACGCGGGCTGAAGCGCCAGCGCGGAGTTTGCTGCTTCACCCGAACCAGGCTGGTTCGCGCGTGATAGTTGACCAGGACCATCGTCAGTAGCAGCGCCGCGCCACCGGCGTTATGGGCGACAGCCACCGGCAGGGGCAGGTGGAACAGCACGTTGCTGATGCCGAGGGTGATTTGTGCGCCGAGTGCAATCAGCACCAGCCCTGCCAGGCGGGTCATACCGACCACCTTCAGTTGCCAGGCCAGCCCAAGCAGTACGAGCGTCACCAGCAACGCGCCGATCCGGTGAGTCAGGTGAATCGCCGTGCGGGCATCGCTGTCCAGTTGCCCGCCAAGGTAATTGGGGCCGATGTGCTGGGTCAGGTGAAAGCCGTTGGCGAAGTCAGCCGGCGGCAGCCATTGCCCATGGCAGGTCGGGAAATCGATGCAGGCCACTGCCGCGTAGTTGGAGCTGACCCAACCGCCGAGGGCGATTTGCAGGATCACCAGCAGCAATCCCGCCGTCGCCCAGTGTTGCAGACGCCGTGGCACCGTCAGCGCCGGCACTAAGCCGGACAGGCGCAAGGTCAGCAAAAACAACAGACTCAACGTCGCAAATCCGCCGAGTAAATGCCCGGTGACGACCTGCGGCCAGAGCTTGAGCGTTACCGTCCACATGCCGAACGCCGCTTGGGCAAACACCACGCCCAACAGAAACAATGGCAACTTCACCGGTTGCCCCGGATGACGGCGATGCACCCAGGCACGCCCGGCCAGCACCGAAATCAACAGCCCCAGTGTGCCGGCGAAATAGCGGTGGACCATCTCGTTCCAGCCTTTATGGGCTTCGACAGGCGCCTCGGGAAAATGCAGTTCTGCATGGGCCAGTTGAGCTTCGCCTTTGGGCACGCTGATGAAGCCGTAGCAGCCCGGCCAGTCCGGGCAGCCGAGGCCGGCGTGGGTCAGGCGGGTGTAGGCGCCGAGCAGCACTACAATCAGTGCCAGCAAGGTGGCAAACAACGCGAGGCGAAATCCAGGTTTGGCCATGACGATGCCCTTATCCGATGTTCGACAGTTTCAACAGATGACGCAGGTCGTTGAGCAGGTCCTTACCCTTGACCGTCGGGTCGTAGCGCAGCACCAGATTGCCGTGAGGGTCGATGATCCAGAGTTGCGGTACTGCCTGGTCGCCGGCGGCTTTATGGAACTCGGTCAAATTCAGTGGATAGCGCTGTAATTGAGGATACTCGCGGGTGAGTTTGGCGTCGTAATCGCTGCTCAGCGGTTGCGCCGCGGCGAGTGCGTGACTGGCGCGCCCGGCGTCGCGGCCAAGGCCGATCTGGACTTGTCGCGCCAGGTACACCAGTTGTTGGCAGTCGACCGAACACTCCTTGGGCGCCGTGACCAGCAATTGCCAACGGTCCTCTTGCGCCTGCACGCCAAGGTCGGCGCGGGACTGGCCATTGCCGATCAGTTCGCCGTGATAGCTGCGGCCCTCTGGTACCCAGAACTGCAATTTGTACATGCCGGTGGCGAGGATCATCGGACCGATCACCCCCAGCAGGATCAGCAGCAACTGCAAGCGACCCTTGCGCCGGCTCACCGGTGTTTTCGCCTCAGACATGCTGGGTGGATTCATGGCCGCTCCCATGGTGTTTCTCCTTTGCGTTGTGCCAGCCGAGGTAGATGAAAAGGCCGAGCAGGGCGATCGACATGGCGAACCACTGCACGGCATAAGCGATGTGTTTCTCCGGCCCCATGGCTACCACGGGCCAATCGGCCTGGTAGGACGCGGGGCCGGTTTCTTCACGTAATTCGTAGGCAAAGCCTTCACGATCGAGCGTGGTCCACAGCTTCGCCGGGTCAACGGCCGTCACCAGCTGTGGCCAGGTTGTGGTGCTCGGGTCGGCGTGCAACTGAAACGTCGCGCCGGGGGACACGTAAACCCAGGCAGTCAGGTTCAACGCCTCGGTCGGCGTGGTGAATTGCGGCGGTGTGCGCCGGTCCGGCCACGGCAGCCAGCCGCGATTGACCAGCAGCCAGAGTCCGGTGGCCTGATCCTGGAACGGTTGCAGCAACTCGACGCCGACCTTGCCGTCGCGTTGGCGGTTATCCAGCAGCAGGCTGTGGGCGGGATCGAACTGGCCGCGCAAGTGAACGCGGCGAAACGCCGGATCTTCAGTGTGTTGCAGTGCGGTGCTGGCCATCGGTTCAGCGGCACGGCGTTCGGTGTAGGTGTGCAGGAGCGCGCTTTTTTCCGCGCCCCGGCTCAATTGCCAGAACCCGAGCGACACCAGCAGCGGCAGCAGGATTGCGACCACCAGCGTTGGCACGACACCCGGCCGGAAGCGCTTCATGGCGTCGCCAGAAAGTCGGTCATCGCGATAGCTATACTCAAGTGCATCGCCTTTCCCCCGGAGTTTCACCATGCTCAAAGCAGCCATCGTCCTGATGCTGATTGCCACGGTTGTCAGCCTGTTCAGCGGCCTGTTTTTTCTGGTCAAGGACGACAGCAGCTCGAACCGCCTCGTCATTGCCTTGAGTGTTCGTGTTGCACTGGCCGCCGTGACCGTCGGCTTGATCGCCTGGGGTTTCTACAGCGGCCAGTTGGTCTCTACGGCACCTTGGTAAAACCTCAGAGCACGTAGACGAAAACAAACAGCCCGATCCACACCACATCGACGAAGTGCCAATACCAACTCGCGGCCTCGAAGCCGAACTGATGTTCGTTATCGAAGTGTCCACGCATGATCCGCATCAGCATCACAAACAGAATGATGGTGCCGATGGTCACGTGGGCGCCGTGGAAACCGGTGAGCATGAAGAACGTCGCGCCGTAGATGCCCGAGCCGAGGGTCAGGCCCAGCTCGTGGTAGGCGTGCATGTACTCTTCAGCCTGGAAGGTGAGGAACGCGCAACCCAGCAGCACGGTGATCGCCAGCCAGATTTTCAGCGCACCGCGATGGCCCTTTTTCAAGGCGTGGTGGGCGATGGTAATGGTGACGCTGGAACTCACCAGCAACACGGTATTGAGCAACGGCAAACCCCAAGGGCTGATGACTTCCTTGGGTGGCGGGAACAGTTTCGAGTCGGGGTTGTTGAGCAACGGCCAGGTGAATTGGAAGTTCGGCCACAGCATGTGGGCGATGCCCTTGGCGCCCTCGCCACCGAGGGCCGGTCCGGAGACGTGTCGCACATAAAACAGCGCGCCGAAGAAGGCGATGAAGAACATTACCTCGGAGAAGATGAACCAGCTCATGCCCCAGCGGAACGAGCGGTCCATCTGCGCGCTGTACAAGCCGCCGCGACTTTCCTTGATTACCGTGCCGAACCAGCCGAACAGCATGTAGGCCACCAGCAGGCCGCCGACGAAAAAGATCAGCGGACCGTGGGATTCGGGTCGCGCCGCTTTCAGGTCATTGAACCAGGTGGCCAGGCCGAAAACGGTCGTGAGCATGCCGACAGTGGCGATGATCGGCCATTTGCTCTGGGCCGGAACGTAATAATGTTCATGAGTTGCCATTTATTGTTCTCCTTATCGGGCACGCTCAACCGCCAGTGTTTACAGCTACCGGTGGATGTCGGGCGGTGATATCGAACAGCGTGTAGGACAGCGTCAGGTGCTTCACATCCTTGGGCATGTCACGGTCAACGATGAAACGTACCGGCATCTCGATCCGTTGACCGGGCTGCAGCACTTGCTGGGTAAAGCAGAAACATTCGGTTTTGTGGAAGTACGCCGCCGCTTCACTGGGTGCGATGCTCGGCACTGCCTGGGCGCTCATAGGGTGATCGGTCGGGTTGTAGGCGACGAAAATCATCTCGTTCACGGCCCCCGGATGCGCCTTCAGCTCATTGCCCTTGGGATAGAACTCCCAGACCATGTCGGCGTTATTCATCGACAGAAACTGCACGCGCACTTGCCGCGACATATCCACCACTTGCTCGCCTTCGTATTGCCCGGCGGTCTTGCCGTTGATGCCGAACGCCTTGCACATCACGTCGTAGATCGGCACCAGGGCAAAGCCGAAAACAAACATCGCCACCACCACCAGTAGCAGGCGGGTGACGAGTTTCTTCAGCGAAATCGAATCAGCCATGATTCAAGCCCTCAACACCAGACCCTGTGGGAGCTGGCTTGCCTGCGATGGACGCGACACGGTGAGTCAGACAAATCGCCATCGCGAACAAGCCGGTTCCCACAAGGGTCAGTGCGTTCATTTCACTTCCGGCGGCGTGGTGAACGTGTGATACGGCGCCGGTGACGGGATGCTCCACTCCAGGCCTTCGGCCCCATCCCACGGTTTGGCCGGTGCTGGCGGGCCGCCGCGAATGGTCTTGATCACGATGAACAGGAAGAAAATCTGCGTGGCGCCAAACATGAACGCGCCAATCGACGACACCATGTTGAAGTCGGCGAATTGCAGGTTGTAGTCAGGAATCCGCCGCGGCATGCCGGCCAGGCCCACGAAGTGCATCGGGAAGAACGCCATGTTCATGCCGATGAACGAGAGCCAGAAGTGCAGCTTGCCCAGGGTTTCGTCATACATGTGGCCGGTCCATTTCGGCATCCAGTAATAGGCTGACGCGAAGATCCCGAAGATCGCCCCCGGCACCAGCACGTAGTGGAAGTGCGCGACCACGAAGTAGGTGTCCTGGTACTGGAAGTCCGCCGGGGCGATGGCCAGCATCAAGCCGGAGAAGCCGCCGATGGAGAACAGGATCACGAACGCCACCGCGAACAGCATCGGCGTCTCGAAGGTCAACGAGCCTTGCCACATGGTGCTGGCCCAGTTGAACACCTTGACCCCGGTGGGCACAGCGATCAGCAACGTGGCGTACATGAAGAACAGTTCGCCCACCAGTGGAATGCCGACCACGAACATGTGGTGCGCCCAGACGATGAACGACAGGAACGCAATACTCGCTGTCGCATAGACCATCGAGGTGTAGCCAAACAGCGGCTTGCGCGAGAAGGTCGGGATGATCGAGCTGACGGCACCGAAGGCCGGCAGGATCATGATGTACACCTCGGGGTGACCGAAGAACCAGAACACATGCTGGAACAACACCGGGTCACCGCCACCGGCCGCGCTGAAGAAACTGGTGCCGAAGTGGATGTCCATCAGCATCATCGTCACGCAGCCGGCCAATACCGGCATCACCGCGATCAGCAGGAACGCGGTAATCAGCCAGGTCCAGACGAACAGCGGCATTTTCATCAACGTCATGCCGGGGGCGCGCAGGTTGAGGATGGTTGCGATCACGTTGATCGCCCCCATGATCGAACTGATCCCCATCAGGTGGATGGCGAAGATGAAGAACGTGACGCTTTCCGGTGCATAGGTCGTGGAGAGCGGGGCGTAGAACGTCCAGCCGAAGTTCGGTCCGCCACCGGGGGTGAACAGGGTCGAGACCAGCAGGATGAACGCGGCCGGCAACAGCCAGAAACTGAAGTTGTTCATCCGTGGCAGGGCCATGTCCGGCGCGCCGATCATCAACGGGATCATCCAGTTGGCGAGGCCGACGAAGGCCGGCATCACCGCACCGAAGACCATCACCAGGCCGTGCATGGTGGTCATCTGGTTGAAGAACGCCGGCTCGACGATTTGCAGTCCGGGCTGGAACAGTTCGGCGCGAATCACCATCGCAAACGAACCGCCCAGCAGGAACATGCAGAACGCGAACCACAGGTACAGCGTCCCGATATCCTTGTGGTTGGTGGTCAGCACCCAGCGCATCAGGCCTTTGGCAGGGCCATGGGCGTGGGCGGTCTCGGTTTGAACATGGTCATCGACGACAGCAGTCATGTCCTGTCTCCTGCAAACAGAGGGGCTGGGCAGGTCAGGGCGTGCAGCCCCGACCGGTTCCTTACGTGCGCAATAGACCGGGTCATTTGCTTTCCGCCTGTTTCAGCTCCAGCACTTCTTTAGGAGTGACCATGTCGCCTTTGTTGTTGCCCCAGGCGTTACGTTCGTAGGTCACGACCGCCGCGATATCGACTTCCGAAAGCTGCTTGCCGAACGCCGCCATGGCGGTGCCGGGTTTGCCGAAGTAAACGCGGTGCAGGTGGTCGGCTTTGGGGCCGGTAGCAATCGGCGAGCCTTTGAGCGCCGGGAACATCGGCGGCAGGCCCTGGCCTTCGGCCTGGTGACAGGCCACGCAGGTGGTGTGATAGATCTTGTCGCCGCGCTCTTTGAGCTCGTCGAGCGTCCATTCCTTGCTGGTCAGCTCTTTAAGCTGCATGGCCTCGGCTTTACGTTCGGCCAGCCATTTGTCGTAGTCGGCCTTTTCCTTGACCTCGACCACGATCGGCATGAAGCCGTGGTCCTTGCCGCACAATTCGGCACATTGGCCACGGTAGATGCCCGGTTTGTCGATGCGGGTCCACGCTTCGTTGACGAACCCCGGGATCGCGTCGCGCTTGACCGCGAAGGCCGGCACCCACCAGGAGTGGATGACGTCGGCGGAAGTCACCAGGAAGCGAACTTTGGCGCCGATCGGCAGCACCAGCGGCTTGTCGACCTCGAGCAAGTAGTGCTCGCCCTTGGTTTCCTTGTTGTGGATCTGATCGGCAGGAGTGTTCAGGTTGCTGAAGAACTCAACGTCCTGGCCGAGGTATTTGTAATGCCACTTCCACTGATAGCCGGTGATCTGGATATCGATATCCGGTTCACTGGCGTCGTACATCTTGATCAGGGTTGCGGTCGCAGGAACCGCCATGGCCACCAGGATCAGAAAGGGCACGATGGTCCAGAGGATTTCGACGGTGGTGCTTTCATGAAATTTTGCAGCCACCTGCCCGGTCGAGCGGCGGTGGAGGATCATCGACCAGAACATGGCGCCGAAGACGATGATGCCGATCACCACACAGATCCAGAAGATGGTCATGTGCAGATCAAATACTGCGTGACTGATTTCAGTCGCTCCCGGCGCCATATTCACAGTCCAGGCGGCGTGCGCAGGACTGAAAATCGACCACAACAGGAGGCCCATCCAGACGTGTGGATGTCGCATCATTGCGGGTTCCCCTTATCGTTCTTGTTATCCCGCCGGCAAACACCAGCGGCAAGGGAGCGGCATTTTCAGACTACGAACTTGAATCGCCGTGCCTTGCTGCATGTGCAGTCGGGCGTCATCAGCTAACTCCATTCCAACCCGAGTATAGACAGCGACCGCGACCTCGCAATGTGATGGCGTAAATGATCTGAAACAGCTGGGACTTGCGTTCAAGGTCACGAATGGAGAAGGATGCAGACGAGTGGTGGCAAACCGATATAACGGAGGCGTCTCAAGGATGAAACAATTATGACAAATGCGTCTTAGCGTTCGTCATACGCCAGCTAAGTTATGTCTTCCCTATTTCATTGCCTTGTTTCCTGGAGTTTTCATGAACACCGCCGCATTGCGCGAGCAGATCCAAAAAGCCCAACAACATGAAGCCGATACCGGCCTGCTGACTCGTCAGCTGGAAAGCAAACTGCCTCATTTACATCCATCGATTCAATTGCCGGAAACGGATGCCAACGGTGTACTGGCGCGTTTCGTCGCCGCTTACATAAATGAAGTGCCTGATCTGCTGGATGCAGCCAATGAAGTCGCCAGGGAAGCGGGTATCGAGTCACAGATCAAACCGGTGCTGACGATTGCCGAACAGTATTTCCTTCAGCCACCGGCGATCATGGCCGGTCATGTCGGTCTGGACAGCCTGCTGGACGAGGCATATCTGGCACATCGGTTGGTTGAAGAGGTCAACGACCTGTACATCAAGCATTTTGGCCAGCCACTGATCCCCTTGGACATGACTGTCGCCAACCTGATTGCCCACCAATTGATCGGTGAGGAGTTCGCCAACCAGCTCGACGAGGCGGTACATCACGCCGTGGACGAGATGCTCAACGAGGAAAGCTTTGCGCTGGAATCGGTCGAGGCCTACCGTGAAAAGCTCAGCAGCCCGGACACTGGCGCCGCGTGGAAGCGCTGGCCGTGCATGTCGCGCCGTTTAGGCGTGGGCTTTGAACTGGATCAGCCGGCGGCTTGATCCAACGGGAGAAACCGAACACCTGTGGGAGCGGGCTTGCTCGCGAATGCGGTCGATCATTCAACATTGATGTTGACTGATACACCGCCTTCGCGAGCAAGCCCGCTCCCACATTGTTTTCTACGCGGCTGAACCTACGCCGGTGGTTGTCCGCAAACGCCCTTCCAACCTGCGCTTGAGCCCCCTCGCTTCAATGATTAGCTTTGACCCCTTGGCCGCATTGGCCCGGCCCCATTCCTCCAGTAATTCCAGGCACGAGTGATCGATGTAGCTCAGGTTATTGAGCGGCACATGCACCGTCGTACCTGCGGGGATGGTCCCCAGGACTTGAGTCAATGCCGGTACTTTGAGAAAAGTCGCGGCGCCCATCAGGCGCAACTCCATTTCACCGTCCGTGGGCAGGTCGATCAGGCTGATTTTCAGTCGCGAAGCTTTCCACGCCAGTTTCGCCAGCGTCAGGCCAAAGCCGATCAACACCCCCGTCAGCAGGTCGGTGAAGATGATGGCCAACGCTGTCGCCGCGTAAGTGAACATCGGCATCCGGCCATAGCGGCCCAGGCTTCGAAAGGCCTTCATGTCGACCAGTTTGAAGCCGGTGTACACCAGCACCCCTGCCAGGCTCGCTACTGGAATACTTTGCAGCACACTGGACAACAGCAACACAAAGGCCAGCAGCCACAAACCATGGAACACCGTCGACAGACGCGTGGTGGCACCGGCCTGAACGTTGGCCGAACTGCGCACGATCACACCGGTCATCGGCAGCGCACCCATCAGGCCGCAGAGCATATTGCCCACCCCTTGCGCCGATAACTCTCGGTCAAAGTCTGAACGCTGGCCGCTGTGCATACGGTCCACCGCTGCTGCCGAGAGCAAGGTTTCGGCGCTGGCAATGAAGGCCACGGCAAAAGCGGCGATCAGCAAGGTCGGGTCCGCGAGGTTGAGCAAGTCGGCCGGTTTCAACCAGTCGATGGCTTCCGCCAGATTGGCCGGGACTTCCACCCGTTTGACCTGCAACGCGAGGATCAGGCTGGCGACAGTCGCCAACCCGACGCCGAGCAGTGCACCGGGAATGAAGCGCAATGAGTGAGGGCGAAATTTTTCCCACAGCCACATCACGGCAATCGTCGACAGCCCAAGCAAGCCTGCCTGCCAGCCAAGGGACGGCAATGCCTGCATGACGGCAGCCGGGAAGGCCGCGAGATTGTCCAGGCCGGAAGGCTTGGGCACGGCGTCGAGCATCACATGCACCTGTGAAAGCACGATCAGCACACCGATCCCGGCAAGCATGCCGTAAACCACGGCTGGCGCCGTGACCCGGAACCAGCAACCCAGCTTCAAGCGCCCGGCCACCAGCTGCAGAAAACCCGCCAGCAGCAGGATCGGCCCGAGCATGGCAATACCGTGCTGGCGCACCAATTCGAAGACCAGCACCGCCAAACCTGCCGCTGGGCCACTGACTTGCAGAGGCGAGCCGGCAAGCCAACCGACGACCAGTCCACCAATGATCCCGGTGATCAAACCTTTGGCGGGCGGCAAACCCGAAGCGATCGCGATGCCCATGCACAAGGGCAGGGCGACGAGAAACACGACCACGGATGCCAGCAGCTCCCGTGGCAGAACAGCTTTCAATTGCGCAGCACGCATGGTGATTCTCCCGAAGTTTTCTTCAGGCATGGCAAAGCCAGGCTACTCAATCAGCAGCCTCGGCTAAACCACACATAGATTTAGGAGGATTTAGAAGCGCGCTTTGGGCGTCGCCACCGGAATCGGATGAGTGCCATCGAGCGGCAGGAAGCACCCCTGATCCGCGTCGTAAGCTCTGATTTCGCTGGTTTCGATGTTGTAGATCCAGCCATGGATAAACAGGTGACCGTTGGCCATGCGCGAAGCAACCGACGGGTGAGTGCGCAAATGCTGCAGCTGGGCGATCACGTTCTCCTCGGTAAGGAAGTGCATGGTCTCGTTTTCGTCAGTGCAATGGCAGTTTTCCTGGACCATGGTTTTCGCCACTTCGGCATGCCGCAGCCAGGCTTTGACCGTGGGCATTTTTTCCAGGCTTTGCGGGTTGAGCACCGCGCGCATCGCGCCGCAATCGGAGTGCCCGCAAATGATGATGTGTTGCACCCCGAGGGCCAGCACGGCGTATTCGATGGCCGTGGAAACACCGCCGTTCATCTGACCATAAGGCGGAACGACGTTGCCGACGTTACGGGTTACGAACAAGTCGCCGGGGGAGCTTTGGGTAATAAGCTCGGGAACGATGCGCGAGTCGGCGCAGGCGATGAACATCGCTCGCGGGCTTTGGGCCGTGGCGAGTTTTTTGAAGAGTTCTTCCTGCTGCGGGAAAACCTCGTGATGAAAGTGCAAAAAGCCGTCAACAATATGTTTCAGCGCTGCATCGGAGGTTTCCGTCTCGTGTTGGGCTGAAGCCGACGCAGCTAACGGCTGTTTATCCTTGTCACTCATGATTCATCCTCTTTGGCGGAGTCAGGGAATTTTCCCGTTTTGTCCGGTGTGAAGCCAGTGGCTGTTTAAAAAACATCCAGGCCGAGAAGCTAGACCCGTCAGTCACTCGATGAACAAGGTAGCCGTCGAAACTTAACTCAAACTGAATCGAACGCTCTAGAACGTGTGTTCCAGGTCACAAAAAACGTGACCGGCGTCATGGCCAAATGTATTTCCCACTCCTCAACCATACGCCCATTGTCCTCAAATCAATGACATCTGGCGACCCGGCGGGCAGAAGGAATCGCAGTCCAGATTAAAGCCTTCGCGATGATTGAGCCCCAGGCGTTTGATGGTTTTGGCAAAACGTTGCGCCAATAGATCGGCGAACGGCCCCTCACCGCGCATCCGGGCACCGAACCGACTGTCATAGAGCTCGCCGCCGCGGCTTTGTCGAATCAGGCTCAGCACATGCGCGGCACGTTGAGGGTAGTGGGCCGCCAGCCATTCTTCGAACAGTGGCGCCACCTCCAGCGGCAAACGCAACATCATGTAGGCCGCACTTTGCGCGCCCGCTGCGTGAGCCTCGGTGAGCAGGCTTTCAAGTTCGCTGTCGTTGATCATCGGAATCATCGGCGAACACAGCACGCCCACCGGGATACCCGCTTCACGCATCACCCTGATCGCGCGCAACCGGGCCTTGGGCGCCGCGGCACGGGGTTCGAGGATGCGTTTGAGCTCATCGTCCAGGGTTGTGAGGCTGATCATCACCGCCACCAGCCTTTGCTCCGCGAGTTCGGCCAACAGGTCCAGATCGCGAAGAATCAGTGAGCCCTTGGTGATGATAGTCACCGGATGGCGGTAGCGCAGCAGCACTTCGAGGGTTTTGCGAGTGATCTTGTGTTCACGCTCGATCGGTTGATAAGGATCGGTGTTGGAGCCCAGGTTGATGGGCGCGCATTGATAGCCACGCTTGGACAGTTGTTCTTCCAGCACATCGGCAGCGTTGGTCTTGGCGATCAATTTGGTTTCGAAGTCCAGCCCTGGCGACATGTCCCAGTAAGCGTGACTGGGCCGCGCGTAGCAGTAAATGCAACCGTGTTCACAGCCGCGATAGGGGTTGATCGAGCGGTCGAAAGGCAAGTCCGGCGAATTGTTGCGGGTGATGATGGTTTTTGCCGTTTCGATGCGTACCTCGGTGCCTTGGGTGACCGGCGCTTCCTGATACCAGCCGTCATCCTCGACCACCGAGCGATTCGGTGCGAAGCGATTGTGCGGGTTGGTGGCGGTGCCGCGACCGCGTGGTGGCAGAGGGGTGGCCATGATTTTTGCTCCAGGCTGTATGCACATACAGTATAGGGGCCCGAAAAATTCGGCCAGTGCCGTTCGGCGATCTGCCGCATCAAACAGTTTTTGCATCGGGAGTATTAACGAGGCATGTCGTCATCATGGGAAACATATAAATAGTAGGTTGTAGTGTAGTGAGGTAAGTATTATCTCCGGCACACGAAACCTTCGTGAATTACTTATTAAATGGAATTAATAAATGTCAATGTTTAATCAGCGCGGTATTTTTTTGCAGTTGTTGGCCCCGACTATTGTCAATCCAAATGAAGCGCAAGTATCGATGCAACTTGCCCGCAAGGAGTTGGATTGGGATGCCGTCAATGGCGTACAGACCGAAGCACTGGTGGATTCCGTCTACATCACAGCAGTCTCGGCGGATGGCGGTCGATCCTTTAATATCCAGACAATCAGCAGTGATGTAGATGGTGACGGTGATATCGATAGTCATGACAAGGGAAAGCTGCTGGCTCTGGCCAAGGCCTATTCCGTTATCGTCAATCCTTGATAGTTTGATAACTAATTAAACCTGCATGATCGCTCATGCAGGTTCACTTCATTACGACAGCTTAGTTATGCTGGGTGAGTTGGCCAAGATCGTCGCCGGAAGTTGTTTTCATATCATCCTTGCGCAGTTTGGCTACATCGCTAGACTTTACGGTCGTGCCTTTATTTCCCCAACTTGTGCGGATGAAGGTCACGACATCCGCCACTTCCTGATCCGACAGCCGCCAGGCAAACCCGGGCATGGTGAAAGTGGACGGTGCCGTATGCGTGGCCGGCAAGGTCCCGCCCTTGAGCACAATGTGGATCAACGACGTCGGATCGTCCGACTGCAACACCGGGTTGCCCGCCAACGCCGGGAACACCCGCGTATATCCGTGACCGTCGGTACGGTGGCAGGCCGCGCAGTTATCGATGTATACCGAGGCGCCGGGCTTGCTGTCGTCACCTTTCCATAGCGCCTGGGCCACTTGTTTGTCGTACTGGTGCGGCTGGTCGTTGGGGTCATTGGCCGGCAGGGACTTGAGGTAACGGGCAATCGCGGTCAGGTCGGCGTAGGTCATGTACTGCATGCTGTGGGTGACCACATCGCTCATGCCACCGAACACCGCACTTCGATTACTGCGCCCGGTCTTGAGGAATTGCACCAGTTGCTCTTCGCTCCAACTGCCAAGGCCATCCTTGTGATCACCGCGAAGACTTTTCGCGATCCAGCCTTCCAGTGGCGCACTGCCTGACAGAAACGTACTACCTTCCCCGGCATTCAAGGATTTTTCCTGCATGGTCAGGGCACGCGGCGTATGGCAGGCGCCGCAATGTCCCAGGCCTTCAACCAAATAAGCCCCACGACTGACCACGGCATCTGCGCCAGGCGCCGCTTTGTCGTCAGCCACGGCCGGGGCGAACAGCCAGCGCCACCCCATCAGCGGCCAGCGCATGCTCAATGGCCAGGGAATATCGCTGGCCTTGTTCTCCTGGGCCACCGGCGCCACGCCGTGCATGAAGTAGGCGTACAAGGCTTGCATGTCGGTTGCGTTGACGCTGGCGTAGGACGGATACGGCATCGCCGGGTACAAAGTACTACCGTTTTTGGCTACGCCATGGCGCACGGCTTTGTCGAAGTCCTCGAAGCTGTAGTCGCTCAGGCCGGTTTTGTCCGGCGTGATGTTGGTTGAATAGATCGTCCCTATCGGCGTTTCCATCGGCAAGCCACCGGCGAATGGCTTGCCGTCCTTGGCGGTGTGACAGGCCACGCAGTCGCCGGCACGGGCGAGGTATTCGCCTTGTTTGATCAGGTTTTGATCAACTTCAGCGGCGCTGATCGAGCCACTGCCAAGTAGGGCCAAGGTCGCGATAACGAATGCTTTCATGCTCATCGCTCCTTAAGCCTGAACCAGCGGGCCGGGGTTTTTCAGGTACTGCTCGCGGATCGCCCGCGCCGACCAGTAGGTTAATGCGGCGACCAGACCTGTAGGGTTGTAGCCCAGGCCTTGTGGGAATGCCGACGCGCCAGGGACGAACACGTTGTGCACGTCCCAGCTCTGCAGGTAACGGTTCAAGGCACTGGTTTTCGGGTTGGTGCCCATGATCGCGCCACCGTTGAGGTGGGTGGTCTGGTAGGACGCGGTGTTGAAGTGATCACCGACCTGTTTGCCGATCACGGCGATGGCTTTGGGGCCCATCGCTTCGGCGACCTTGCCCAGTTTCTCGACCATGAAACGGTTCATCTTGATGTCGTTTTCTTGCCAGTCGAAGGTCATCCGCAGCAGTGGCAAACCGTAGGAATCGCGGTAAACAGGGTCGAGATCCAGGTAGTTGCCACGGTAGGACTGATGCGCGCCGTGGGCGTCCATCGACACTTGGTGGGTGTAGTAATCGGCGGTGGCACGTTTCCAGGCACTGCCCCAGGCCGGCGTGCCTGGTGGGTTGGACGTCCCGGCAATCGGCCGGCTGCCGGCCTGGTTGACCCACATCGGCGAGCCGCCGACGAAGCCGTGGGGGCCGTGGTCGAAGTTGTCGGCGTTGAAGTCATCAATCGCCACACCGTTGCCGCCGGCACCAATGAAGTTATTGGTGTGGGTGTCCTTGTCGAAGAACGCCTTGATGGTGGCCATGTTCTGGTAGGCGAAATTCTTGCCGACCACGCCTTCGCCGCTGATCGGGTCGTAAGGCTTGCCGATGCCGGAGAGCAGCATCAATCGCACGTTGTGGAACTGGAACGCGCTGAGGATCACCAGGTCGGCAGGTTGCTCGATCTCTCGGCCCTGGCCGTCAATGTAAGTCACGCCGGTGGCTTTGCTCTTGGTGCTGTCGAGGTTGACCCGCAGCACGTGGGAATTGGCCCGCAACTCGAAATTCGGCAGCGGCTTGAGGGCCGGAAGAATATTCACGTTCGGCGAAGCCTTGGAGTACATGTAACAAACGTAACCACTGCAAAAACCGCAGAAGTTGCACGGGCCCATCTGGGCGCCGTAGGGATTGGTGTACGGGCCGGACGTATTGGCCGACGGCAGGTTGTAGGGTTTGTAACCTACAGCTGTGGCGGCTTTCTGGAACAGTTGTGCGGAAACCGTGTTTTTCTGGGATTCCAGCGGGAAGGGATTCGAGCGATCTGGCGCGTAAGGGTTGCCGCCCTTGCCTTCACCAACCAACTGGCCATTGACCGTCCAGGCCTGACCCGAGGTGCCGAAGACTTTCTCGGCGTAATCGAAAAACGGCTCCAGCTCTTCGTAGCTGACGCCGAAGTCCTGGATGGTCATGTCCTTGGGGATGAAGCTTTTGCCGTAACGTTCTTCGTAGTGGCTGCGCATCCGCAACTCGATCGGATCGACCCGAAAATGCACGCCGGACCAGTGCAGGCCGGCGCCGCCCACGCCATTGCCGGGCAGGAACGCTCCGAGTTGGCGGTTCGGCAGTGCAATGTCATTCACGCTATGGCGAATGGTAACGGTCTCTTTGGAGATGTCCTGAAAGAGTTTTTTCCGCACGCTGTAGGTGAGTTCGTCGATCACCTGGGGATAGTTGCCATCAGGGTAGGTGTCCTGCATCGGTCCGCGCTCCAGCGCCAACACGTTCAGGCCTGCTTCTGTCAGCTCTTTGGCCATGATCGCGCCAGTCCAGCCAAAACCGACGATCACTGCGTCGACCTTCTTCATTACCGTTGCCATGCTTATGCCCTCTCGCCGCGAATCGAAACTGCCGGGAAGGGGTATTGCTCATTGCGTTCCACCCAATCCATGAAATCGGCGCGGGCGCCGGGGAAGCCGATCATGGTCCAGCCGACCATGCCTTTATTGCCACCGTGGATCGGGTCGCAGAAGAACCCTTCCTTGGTGTTTTGCAGCAGCAGGTTGAAGAAAATCTTCGATGGGACGCTATCGAACTCAGGCTTCCCGGCCTCGAGTTGTTTCAACAAATTGTCTCGGGTAGCGCTGTCTTGCTCGGCAAATATTTTCCCGTTGAACGCCTTCGACCAAGCATCCGTAGCAGCAATACCCAGGCGATAGATCTCTTTGGGCACCAGTTTGCTCTGCCAACCCATTTCTGGCGCGGCATCGGCGTTGAATGGCCCTTGCATAAACCACAGGGCACCGGCGGCGTAAGGGGTATTCATTTGGCGGTCGATATATTCCGGCACGCCGGCTTCCAGCGCGCCGGGTCCTTGGGCATCACTGGGGATCAATTGAGCAACGGCAGCCTTGATGAATGTCCATTCTTCGGCGGTGAAGTAGGTGGGTTCATAGGTGCTGGTGCTGACCGGAGTTCTGCCAGGGTTGGCCGGCGCCGATTCTGGCGCGGCGAGCAGGACGGAGCTGCCCAGCGCGGTGCTGGCGACGGTGACCACCGGGATCAAGGTCAGGGATTTGCGCAAAAACTCACGCCGCGGGTTGTCTCGATCTTGATCAGACATGGGGGGCACCTCATCAGGCATTGATGGTTTTTTCAGCCGTTTCGTCGAACGGCTTTGTGTTTTGGCAGGGATGCGGATCTTTGGCGGCCGTAATAACGCTGCGCATCTGCAAACTTTGGTAACAAATGGTAGCAGGCTAAGTATCACGATGAACCGATTCAGCGGAAATAAACCGGGTTTTGTGACGAAAGTTGCTGCATTCACGATTCTTTGACAGTTGGCTCACAGCGCTTTGACCGCTCAAGGCTGAAGCTGAGCGTCATTATTCCCTTCTTCCCTACGGCCGCCGAGCATGCCCATTACTCGTTTTATCCCAGCTATGTGTCTGTCGCTTGTTGCCTTGTTCAATGTATCGCTGGCCTTGGCCGGCGACAGCACATCATCGCGACCAGCGGAATGGGCGCAGCCGGTGGAGGCGAAGTACAACCTCTTCCAGATGTCCCCGACTCTCTACCGCAGCGCATTGCCGGACAGTGGAGTGGTGCCGCTGCTGGAAAAGCTCAAGGTTGGAACCGTCATCAACTTCCTGCCTGAGTCGGACTCCCGCTGGTTGTCTACACCAGGCATCAACCAGGTCCAACTGCCCTATCGCACCAATCACGTGGATGATGCACAGGTCATCGCTGCCCTTCGCGCAATTCAGGATGCCGAGGCCAAAGGCCCGGTGTTGATGCATTGCAAACACGGTTCCGACCGCACGGGCCTGATGGCGGCCATGTATCGGGTGGTTGTGCAGGGTTGGAGCAAGGAAGACGCTCTGAACGAAATGACCGAGGGCGGTTTTGGTGACAGCACCCACTTCAAGGACGGTGTTCGCTACATGATGCAGGCGGATACCGACAAATTGCGTACCGCATTGGCCAATGGCGATTGCAGTACCAGCCCATTTGCCATGTGCTCCATGAAGAACTGGTTCAAATCGGCGAACGTCGAGAATAAATAGTTAGAAGGGATCATGAGGCCACCGTCCACACCCTTAAGGTGTGGACGGTGGTGACTCAGTGTTGCTCGTCAGGCTTTTTCTTCAGCTTCGGGTTCGGGAAAAACTGCACCGCCTGAACCTTGGCATCCGGTGCCTTCAGCGCCGACGTATTGACCCGCGTGCCCAATTCCTTGGGCACGGACAGACCTTGTTCATTCAACGTGTCGGAATAACCGCAGCCCACGCACTCGCGGTGCGGGACCTCGTCTTCGTTCCACATCATCAATTTGTCGGGCTCGCTGCAGGCCGGGCAGACCGCCCCGGCGATAAAGCGCTTCTTCGTGATCACAGGACCCTCGCTCATGCTGCTGCGACCTCAGTCAGGCCGCTGTGGCGCAAGAGTGCGTCAATCGACGGCGCACGTCCGCGGAAGTCGACGAACAGCACCATCGGTTCCTGAGAACCGCCGCGGGCGAGGATCGCTTCGCGAAAGGCGCGACCGGTCTCGGCATTCAGCACGCCATCTTCTTCGAATTTCGAGAAGGCATCCGCCGACAGCACTTCAGCCCATTTGTAGCTGTAGTAACCCGCCGCGTAACCGCCAGCGAAGATGTGCGCAAAGCTGTTGGGGAAACGGTTATAGGCCGGTGGACGCATGACCGACACCTCGTCGCGCACACCTTCGAGCACTTGCGCCACGCTGCGGCCATCGCCGTGGGTAGCGTGCAGTTCAAAGTCGAACAGCGAAAACTCCAGCTGTCGAACCATCATCAGGCCGGACTGGAAGTTTTTCGCCGCGAGCATTTTTTCCAGCAGGTCCTGCGGCAGCGGTTCGCCGGTTTCGTAGTGACCGGAAATCAGCGCCAGGCCTTCCGGTTCCCAGCACCAGTTTTCCATGAACTGGCTTGGCAACTCGACCGCATCCCACGCCACGCCGTTGATGCCGGACACGCCAGCGTGTTCGACGCGGGTCAGCAGGTGATGCAGGCCGTGACCGAACTCGTGGAACAGGGTGGTGACTTCGTCGTGGGTCAGCAGCGCAGGTTTGCCGCTGTCCGCTGGTGTGAAGTTGCACACCAGGTTAGCCACCGGGCTTTGCAATACGCCGCTAATGGTGCGGCGACGGTCGCGTGCGCCGTCCATCCATGCACCGCCACGCTTGTTGGCGCGAGCGTAGAGGTCGAAGAAGAAGCGGCCGACGTGCTGGCCGTTTTCCTTGATTTCGAACAGACGAACATCCGGGTGCCAGGTGTCGAAGCCCTTGAGCTCGGCAATCTCGATGCCGTACAGGCGTTGGACGATGG
Source organism: Pseudomonas sp. DR48 (assembly GCF_019823085.1). Classification (NCBI taxonomy): domain Bacteria; kingdom Pseudomonadati; phylum Pseudomonadota; class Gammaproteobacteria; order Pseudomonadales; family Pseudomonadaceae; genus Pseudomonas; species Pseudomonas sp. DR48. Next base: position 2,039,069 of record NZ_CP081946.1, read on the forward strand.
CAAACAGGCCGCCCAGTACCTTGTCGATCGGGAAGTAAGCGCGCAGTGCTTCCTGGGCAACGCTGTAGCGTTGTTCGCGCAGTTTTTCACCGTAGAAACCGCTGTCCCAGCTTTGCAGGTCCGGGCAACCTTGTTCGGCGGCGTAAGCCTTGAGTTGTTCCAGGTCGCGGACGGCAAACGGTTTGCTGCGCTTGGCCAGATCGCGCAGGAAACTCAGCACCTGATCGCTGGATTCGGCCATTTTGGTCGCCAGGCTCAGCTCCGAGAAGCTGGCGAAACCCAGCAGCTTGGCCAGCTCCTGACGCAGGTCGAGGATTTCTTCCATGACCGGGCCGTTGTCGTTCTGGCCGGCATTCGGGCCCTGGTCCGACGCACGGGTGCAGTAGGCGGCGTAGACTTCTTCGCGCAAGGCGCGGTCGTGGGCGTAGGTCATCACCGCGTAATAACTCGGGAATTCCAGGGTGATCAAGAAGCCTTCCAGGCCTTTGGCTTGGGCCGCTGCGGCCATTTGCGCCTTGGCCGAATCGGTCAGGCCGGCGAGGGCGGCTTCGTCGGTAACGTGTTTGGTCCAGGCTTGAGTGGCGTCGAGCAACTGGTTGGAGAAGCGGCTGCCGAGCTCCGACAGTTTGCTCTGCACTTCGGCGTAGCGTTTTTGCTCGTCTGGCGGGAGGTCGATACCCGACAAACGGAAGTCGCGTAGTGAGTGTTCCAGGATAGTTTTCTGCGCCACATCGAAACCGGCAGCCTCAAGGCTGTTGGCCAAGGCTTCGAAAGCCTCGAACAGCTCGCGGTTCTGGCCCAGTTCGGTGGAGTAGGCGCTCAACGCCGGCAGGCACGACTCGTAGGCTTCGCGCAGTTCAGCGCTGTTGCACACGGCGTTCAGGTGGCTGACCGGGCTCCAGGCGGCGCCCAGGCGATCATTGAGTTCGTCCATCGCCAGCACCAGACCGGCCCAGGTAGGCTGTTTGCGCTGGGTTTTGAGGATCTCGATAATGGCGGCGCGGTTGTCAGCGAGGATCTGGTCAATGGCCGGTTGCACGTGTTCGGCACGGATCGCCGAGAACGGCGGCAGGTCGTAGGACTGCAAAAGAGGGTTGTTCACGCTCACGGTTGGCACCTTGGCTGGAAGAAACATGCGGCCATCTTAATTACAATCGACGCTCACCGCAGCTATCGGCAACAGAGAGAAACCCTATCGTGACCCTTCGCAAGTATCAGAACCATACGCCGCTACTGGGCAAAGGCGCTTTTGTCGACGGTTCGGCAGTGGTGATCGGCGACGTCGAAATCGGCGAAGACAGCTCTGTCTGGCCGCTGACGGTCATCCGTGGCGACATGCACCGCATCCGTATCGGCGCGCGCACCAGTGTTCAGGATGGCTGCGTGTTGCACATCACTCACGCCGGGCCGTTCAACCCCGATGGCTTCGCCTGCCTGATTGGAGACGACGTGACCATTGCCCATAAAGTCATGCTGCATGGCTGCAGCGTCGGTAACCGGATTCTGATCGGCATGGGCAGCATCGTCATGGACGGTGCCGTGATCGAGGACGATGTGATCGTCGGCGCCGGGAGCCTGGTGCCACCGGGCAAACGCCTGGAAAGCGGCTTCCTTTATGTGGGGAGTCCGGTGAAACAGATCCGCGCGCTGACGGACAAGGAAAAAGCCTTTTTTACCTACAGTGCGGCGAATTACGTGAAGCTCAAGGATTTGCACATGGCCGAAGGCTACGACCAGCTCTGAGCCTCGACTAACGGAAAGCGTTTCGCACTTGCCCAGGAATTTTCATGCATTACCAAACCGTACTGTTCGACCTCGATGGCACCCTGACCGATCCGCGTGAGGGCATTACGCGCTCGATCCAGTTCGCCCTGAGCAAACTGGGCATCGATGAGCCTGACTTGACCAAGCTCGAACACTTCATCGGCCCGCCGTTGTTGCAGGCGTTCATGCAGTTTTACGCGTTCGACGAGGCCAAAGCCTGGGAAGCCGTGAATTTCTACCGCGAACGCTTCAAGGTGACCGGTTTGTATGAGAACCGCGTATTCGACGGCGTTACGCCGTTGTTGGAAACCTTGAGCGGGCAAGGGCGCCAGCTGTACATCGCGACGTCCAAACCGTGGGTATTCGCCCGGGAAATCGCCCGGCACTTCGATTTCGCCAAGCACTTCAAAGTGATTTACGGCAGCGAACTGGATGGCACCCGGACCAACAAGGTCGAGTTGATAGCCCACCTGATGGCCGAAGAAGGCCTGGATCCGGCCAGCACGCTGATGATTGGCGATCGCAAACACGACCTGATCGGTGCTCGCAGTAATGGACTGGATGCGGCGGCGGTGGGTTATGGCTTTGGCAGTCGGGAAGAGTTGAACGCTGAAGCGCCCGCGTATCACTTCGAAACGCTGGAAGAGATGCATCAGGCGTTCTTGCAGCGCTAGTTTATCGCCATCGCGAGCAGCCGCGCGTCCACACGGATCCTGTGGGAGCGAGCCTGCTCGCGATGAGGCCCTATAAGCCGCCGAAATTTTATGAACCAGCCAAAGCCTTCAACGCCGCCTTGCGTTCACCCATCGGCAACGCGCCCAGCTTCTCGACCGCCGCATAAAACTTCACCCAGTCTCCACCAACCTGCTTAAACAACGTCGCAAACGCCGGCACCCATTGGTCATACAGCCCGAACGGCAACAACCGCGCATTATTCATCGGTGCATTGATCCACGCGTCGTAGCGTTTGTCCCCGGCCCATCGGCTGTCGCGCAGCTGTCGATATTCCTGGCGCAGTCGTTCGAACTCCGCCGCTTTGCGTTGGCGCATCTGGTCTGCGGGTAACGGCAGGGCGTACAGCTTTTCAAGTCGTTTGCGAGTGTCCAGAACCAACTGGATGAACTGATCCCGGTGTTGTGACTGCACGCCATCGTCCGGAGGCAGGCCGCGTAATGCACGCCATTGGCGAGTGCCTTCCTGCTCGACAAAGGTGGCAAAAGACTCGTTGAACTCAGTGTCGTTCTTCACATAGAAGCGCTGATGGGCGAGTTCGTGAAAGATCAACGTCGCTAACCGCTCGTCGCCCCAACCCATCATCGAACTGATAATCGGATCATTGAACCAGCCAAGCGTCGAATAGGCCTCGACGCCGCCAATCGACACATCCATACCTTTCAGGCGTTGCATCGCAGCCTCGCCACGGGCGGCACTCTGGTTGTAATAACCGCGGTAGGCGACGCAGCCGGCAATGGGGAAGCAATGGGTCTGTGGTGTCAGGGAAAATTCCGGCGTGGTGAAGACGTTCCAGACCACAAACGGTCGGCCGATGTCGGCATACAGTCGGTAGCTCTGATTATCCGGAAGGTGCAGCTGTTGGCTGGCAAAGGTGCGGGCCTTTTGTGATTGCGCCAGATGTGCACGTAATTGCTCGCTGCGCTGCGGATCGGCGATGACGCTGGAAACCGGCTCCCTGGCTCGCAGCAATTGCAGCTGACCGCTGGCCAGTTGGCTGTAATAGCTGACGCTGGCGCAGCCGCTGAGCAGTAAAAGCAGTACACCCGGAAACAAAATCCGAAAAACGCGATCAAGTAACCCAAGGCTTGGAAGCGGCCTGATCAAAATAAAAATCATCCATGGAGAGTCTGCCCGCAAGACTATCCCGCCTGACTGGAGCTCCGCTATGCGCAAATTGATGCTGACGGGAAGCTTATTGATGCTGACCGGCTGTGCTGGATTCGGATTCCCTCGCCATGATCCGTCTCAAGCATGGATCGACCTGGATTCGCGGCAGGAAGACACCACACTGCAAGCGCTGAAAGTCGATAGAAAGGCTTCACCCGACAAACGCTACTTCGAGGTTCAGCCGGGAAGCCATGAGTTGACGGTGCGTTACCAGTTTGCGGTCCAGCCCAGCAATATCGGTCCTGATGCCAAGCCGCTGTGGCGCGACTGCCAGCTGAATGTGAAATTCAACGACTTCAACGCCGGCGAGCGGTATCAGTTGCAAGCGGGGAATATCGGTTTTCGGCCGTGGGCGAAACTTTATGATCAGCAGCGAAAAGTGATTGGTCAGGGCACACCGGCAGGCTGCCAACGCAGCTGATCGGCGGTATGCTGAATCACCAATCAGTGGGACATTCATCATGCGCAGGTTGATGTTGTTGCTCGCTGCCGGCGTCGTTGCCGGCTGTCAGAGCCCGTTGCCGGCGGTTAACCCGCAAATGGCCTGGGTGGACTTTTCTACACCGTTCCCCAACGACAAATTGCTCATGGCCGAACGTCTGGATAAGCAGCGAATGCCTGACGGGCGTTTTTTTCAAGTGACGCCCGGCAGCCATGAGCTGATTGTTCGATTCGACTTCGAAGTGCCCGGAGGGGGCGGCCCGAGTTTTATGGACGGCCCTACGGAGCGGCTTTGCTACCTGACCATCCAATACGATCATTTCGAAGCCGGCCAGCGTTACGTGCTGGTAGGTCAGTCATTAGCGTTTACCCCCGGTGCCAGGTTGTATAACGCCAAGCGGGAAATCGTCGCCGAAGATCGAGAGTCCTATTGCCTCATGTGAGGCGGATCAGCGGTCGTTCTTCTGGTAGATGATTTTCTTGGTGCCGCCGTCGCACGTACCGACAACCATGTTCTGATCGTGCACTTCATCGTTGGTGACGATTTCCAGGGTATAGGACGAGACGTTTTTCGCCTGGATCTTGGCTTCGATCTCGGCCTTGAGTTCTTCACAGGATTTCGTTGCCGCCAGAGCCGATGTGGCCAGTGCACAACACATAATCGCCAAGGCAAAACGTTTCATGGTGAGGCTCCATTGAGGCAGCGCGCAGGGACCTGCGTTTCAGCTGCTGTCATTTATTCGACCACAGTTTTGCAAAGCGAGTTCTGACTTCGCTCACATGTTGAGCCGTTGGGAGGGTGTCGTTTATAAACTCGCATCGCGAACAGGCTCGCTCCCCACATATTGAATGCATTCCAAATGTGGGGAGCGAGCCTGTTCGTGTAGACGCTTGTATCTGGTTATCAGCTAACCAGCGTTGCATCCAGACTGATTTTCGCATTCAGCACTTTGGACACCGGGCAGCCTTCTTTGGCTTTATTGCTCAACTCCTCGAACTGCGCCTGGGTGGCGCCAGGAATTTTCGCCTTGAGGATCAACTTCACTGCGGTGATCGCAAAACCGCCCTCGACCTGATCCAGGGTAACTTCGGCATTGGTGTCGATGCTCTCAGCCTTGAGGCCAGCATCGCCGAGGATCATCGAAAACGCCATGGAGAAACAGCCTGCGTGGGCTGCGCCGATAAGCTCCTCAGGATTGGTGCCTTTACCGCCTTCGAAACGAGCCTTGAAACCATAAGGCGCTTCTCTGAGTACGCCGGTTTCAGTGGAGATCGAGCCGATGCCGGTTTTCAGGTCACCTTCCCAATGAGCCGATGCTTTCTTCGTGATAGCCATGTCTGCCTCCTCAAGATCCGGTGCGGAACGTCGCACCTTCGTGGTTTTCGGTTGCTAGGGTTCTGAGGATAGACGGTGGCGCAAAGTTCACCTGATCTGATTATTCCTACCGTTTTCGTAGGTTTTTTTGGCTTGGCTATTGAAACTCGGGTATATGCCCTCATTGCATGGAACACGCTTATGGATTTGGCAGGTTTTCGTTCGAGAGAAAAAACCTGCGACCTCAATTGGAGAAGCAGGTTTATGAAACGACTGTCCGATATCAAGTTTTCGACCCTCGATCTGGTGCCCGTGCGCGAGAATGGCAGTGCGGCCCAGTCGCTGCGTAATTCGCTGGACCTTGCGCAACATGTCGAGAAATTCGGTTACAACCGCTTCTGGGTTGCCGAACACCACAACATGGACGGCATCGCCAGTTCGGCTACCTCGGTATTGCTGGGTTATCTGGCCGGCGGCACCTCGACCATTCGGGTCGGTTCCGGCGGTGTGATGCTGCCCAACCACGCGCCATTGGTGATTGCCGAGCAATTCGGCACCCTCGAGAGCCTCTACCCGGGACGGATCGATCTGGGCCTGGGCCGTGCGCCCGGTTCCGATCAAATGACCGCGCGGGCGCTGCGTCGTGAACGCTCTGGCAGTGCTGACGAGTTCCCCGAGGACGTCGCCGAACTGATGCGATACCTCGGGCCACGTACGCCGGACCAGCGGATCATCGCCATGCCGGGCACCGGGACCAATGTCCCGGTCTGGCTGCTCGGCTCCAGCCTGTTCAGCGCACAACTGGCCGGTGAGCGCGGTTTGCCCTACGCGTTCGCCTCCCATTTCGCACCGCGCTTCATGCATGAAGCGATTCGCGTCTACCGCAATCACTTCAAGCCTTCAGCCGTGCTGGATAAACCCTATGTGATGTTGGGTGTGCCGCTGGTGGCAGCTGACACCGATGAGCAAGCGGATTACCTGGCAACATCGGTCTACCAACGTATTCTCGCGTTGATGCGCGGTCAGAGCCTGGTGCAACGTCCGCCGGTGAAGACCATGGATGGCCTGTGGTTGCCCCATGAGAAAGAAGCCGTCGGCGATTTCCTCGGCCTTGCGATGGTGGGTAGCCCACAGAAAATCCGCGCCAAACTGGAAGTATTGGTCGAGCAGACCCAGGCTGACGAGCTGATCTTCACCTGTGATCTGTACGAACACGCTGATCGCGTGCATTCCTATGAGTTGCTGGCGCAGGTCATGAAGGGCTGAGGCTCACAAGCCCCGCAAAAAAGCCGACGCATTGCGTCGGCTTTTTCATTGGTGCAGGACCTGCTTATTTCTTGTAAACGATGACCTTGGCGCCCTTTTCACAGGTGCCTACTTTTTTCCCGCCGGCTTCGGCGCCTTTATCGACGATTTCCAGTGAGTAACCGGAAACGCCCTTGGCATCCAGTTTCGCCGCGATTTCAGCTTTCAGCTCTTCACACGATTTGCCATCGGCGAAGGCTGTCCCCGCAAGGCTCAATAAACCTATCGCCAAAATAAGATTCTTCATCGATCGCATTCCTGGTCGGGTCAAAGGGAGCATCCAGCCATGGGCTAGAGGCACTCATCTAGCGCTTGCCATTTCCCTATGGCGCTCGGCCAGCGCGCAAGTTCAGAAGACTAGCTCAAAGTCAGCTGCTGGCAATCCGGAAGCCGACTTTGAGAGTCACCTGGAAATGTGCCGCTTTGCCGTCCTTGATGTGGCCGCGGGTTTCGGTGACTTCGAACCATTCCAGGTATTTGATGCTTTTACTGGCTTCGGCCAGTGCATTGTTGATCGCGTCTTCGATACTGGACGTGGATGAGCCAACCAGTTCGACTTTTTTGTACGTGTGGTGATCAGTCATGGGTGTTCTCCTCAGGGTGTGAAATACAGCCTAGCAGTGATTTTTCGTCTTACTTCTGTCGGCTGATGTCACGCATAAGTTCAGATTTACTGCACTTTCTCGAACCCTTGAAGTCCCAACCAACACACGCAACTCATATCAATGAAGGAGAGCCACCATGGCCAACACCTCTTTACGTAAAGCCTCATTGCAAAGCATGGAAGCCGAGATCGAGAGTCTGCTCAAATCGTTGGAAAGCCTGAAAGACGATGCCTCGGACGAGTCGCGTAAAACCCTCAAAGCGCTTAAAAGCAACGCCGAGAACGCGCTAAAGCATTCGCGCCATCTGCTGAGCGATGCGTATGAGGAAGTCAAAGTCAAAACCCGCGAAACCGGGATTGCCACTCGGGACTACGCCCAGGAACACCCTTGGACTACCGCTGGCGTCGCTGTCGGTGCCCTCGGTTTGCTCGCGGCGTACCTTCTGTGCAAGCGCGGTGACTAATCTGGTTGGCGCAGCTCATTCTTGAGCCATTGCGCCAACTGCCGAGCGCGCCCGTCCGCGGCGCGCTTGGGTAGCCACAACGCCAGTTGCGCCGGGGTTTCACTGAAACCCCACGGCGCAACCAGGCGACCGGCCTTCAAGTCCTCGGCCACCAGCGGCTCAGGCGCAATCGCCACGCCCAACCCCGCTACTGCAGCTTCCAGCAAATAATATAAATGCTCAAAACCCTGACCGTACTTCAACGCCTTGGCGTCGAGGCCATTTTGCTGTGCCCAGCTCGGCCAGGCCTGCGGGCGCGACGTGGTGTGCAGCAACGGCTCGGTTAGCAACGCGCTGGCCGGTGCACCTTGCAGCTTTTCGTAACCTGCGAAGCGCGGGCTCATGACAGGGCCGATCCGTTCGCTGGCCAGTTCATAGACTTGCATGTCTGCCGGCCATGGCGGCTCTGCAAACACCAACAAGGCATCGAGCCCCGGCCGACGCGGATCCAGATCGCCTTCCCCTGCCGACAGGTGCAGACGCAGGTCCGGCAGGTCCGCATTCAGTCGTCCCAGGCGCGGAATAAACCAGCGCGCCAACAAGCTGCCCGAGCAACCCAGGACGAATGGCGCATCGGCGGTGCTTTGGGTCAGCTCGGCGCATACCGTGCGTAAACGCTCGAAGGCTTCGCTGCTGGCATCACGCAACCGTACGCCGGCATCTGTGAGTTTCAGGCCGCGTCCATCCTTGATGAACAGGCTGACGCCCAAGTGTTCTTCAAGCACCTTGAGTTGCCGGCTGACGGCACCATGAGTGACGTGCAGCTGTTCGGCGGCCTGACTGACGCTGTTCAAGCGGGCAGTCGCTTCGAAAGCACGAAGGGCGTTCAGCGGGGGGAGGTCGTGGCTCATGGGATCTGTGAGTTTTCCTGACAGGTTGTGGCGATCTTATCGGTTTTCAGGCCTGGGCGTCAGGGGTAGAGTGATCGTCATTGTCATCTCACGAATCCAACTGGAGCGACCCATGACCCAGACTAATTTGCGTACCGGCCCCGATGCCAACGGCCTGTTTGGCTCGTTCGGCGGCCGCTACGTTGCCGAAACCCTGATGCCGTTGGTTCTCGACCTGGCCCGTGAATACGAGTTGGCGAAGGAAGATCCGGCATTCAAAGAAGAATTGGCCTACTTCCAGCGTGATTATGTCGGACGTCCAAGCCCACTGTATTTCGCTGAGCGTCTGACCGAGTTCTGCGGCGGTGCGAAGATTTATCTGAAGCGTGAAGAGCTCAATCACACCGGCGCACACAAGATCAATAACTGCATCGGCCAGATCCTGCTGGCGCGGCGCATGGGCAAGAAACGCATCATTGCCGAGACCGGCGCCGGCATGCACGGTGTGGCGACTGCCACCGTGGCCGCTCGATTCGGCCTGGAGTGCGTGATCTACATGGGCACCACTGACATCGAACGTCAGCAGGCCAACGTGTTCCGCATGAAACTGCTGGGTGCCGAAGTGATTCCGGTCGTGGCCGGCACCGGTACGCTCAAAGACGCGATGAACGAAGCCCTGCGTGACTGGGTAACCAACGTCGACAACACGTTCTACCTGATCGGCACCGTTGCCGGTCCGCACCCTTATCCCGCCATGGTCCGTGATTTCCAGGCCGTGATCGGCAAAGAAACCCGTGATCAACTGCAAGCTCAGGAAGGCCGCCTGCCGGACAGCCTGGTGGCGTGCATCGGTGGCGGTTCCAACGCCATGGGCCTGTTTCACCCGTTCCTGGACGACAAAAGCGTCGAGATCATTGGTGTCGAAGCCGCTGGACACGGCATTGAAACCGGCAAGCATGCCGCCAGCCTGAACGGCGGCGTGCCAGGCGTGTTGCATGGCAACCGTACTTTCCTGCTGCAGGACGACGATGGCCAGATCATCGATGCCCATTCGATTTCTGCCGGCCTCGACTATCCAGGCATCGGCCCTGAACACGCCTGGTTGCATGACATCGGTCGCGTCCAGTACACCTCGGTGACCGATCACGAAGCCCTTGATGCGTTCCATAAATGCTGCCGCCTGGAAGGGATCATTCCTGCACTGGAAAGCGCCCACGCCTTGGCCGAAGTGTTCAAGCGCGCGCCGACCTTGCCTAAGGATCACCTGATGGTGGTCAACCTGTCCGGTCGTGGCGACAAAGACATGCAAACCGTGATGCACCATATGGAACACTCTCAACAAGAGCACTCCCAGCAGGAGAAACACTGATGAGCCGCCTGCAAACACGTTTTGCCGAACACAAGGAACAAAATCGTGCCGCTCTGGTGACCTTCGTCACCGCCGGCGACCCGAGCTATGACACGTCCCTGGCGATCCTCAAAGGCTTGCCCGGTGCGGGTGCCGACGTGATCGAGCTGGGCATGCCCTTCACCGATCCGATGGCCGATGGCCCGGCGATCCAGTTGGCGAACATTCGTGCGCTGGGCGCCAAGCAGAACCTGGCGAAAACCCTGCAAATGGTTCGCGAGTTCCGTGAAGGCAATAGCGACACGCCGCTGGTGCTGATGGGTTACTTCAACCCGATTCACATGTACGGCGTGCCGCGTTTCATTGCCGACGCGAAAGCGGCCGGCGTTGATGGCCTGATCGTGGTCGACTTGCCGCCAGAGCATAACGCCGAGCTGTGCGATCCGGCTCAGGCCGCGGGCCTGGACTTCATCCGTCTGACGACACCGACGACCGATGATGTGCGCCTGCCGACTGTTCTCAATGGCAGCTCGGGCTTTGTCTACTACGTGTCCGTCGCCGGTGTGACCGGTGCGGGCGCGGCGACGCTGGAGCACGTGGAAGAAGCGGTGGCGCGCCTGCGTCGTCACACCGATCTGCCGATCAGCATCGGTTTTGGCATTCGGACTCCAGAACAAGCGGCGGCCATCGCACGCCTGGCGGATGGTGTTGTGGTGGGTTCGGCACTGATCGATCACATCGCCAATGCCTCGACGTCGGAACAGGCCGTGGACGGAGTGTTGAGTCTTTGCGCGGCATTGGCCGATGGCGTGCGTAAGGCCCGCGTCAGCTGAAGGTAAAGTTCCTGATACAGAGGAATTAGCGCCTCGCGGCACACACTAAATAGCAAGACCGAGGGCTTCAGGACACCGTTCTGAAGCCCTTTTTGCTGTATGCGCAGTGAGGAAAGACCTGATGAAAATGCCGAAACGTCTGATTGCCAGCCTGGGTGTGCTGATGCTCAGTGCCACCCCGCTGTTGCATGCGAGCGCCGATCAGCGTGACGATCACGACCGCGGCGACCAGCAGCAGGGCCATTACGATAACCGTGGAGATAATCGTGGCGATGACCATGGTAATGATCACCGGGGTCCGCAGGACAACCGTCGCGGCGGCCCTCCACCGCGAGACTTCGGCCCGGTGCGCCAGACCATTCACGACAATCATGGCTATTTCGTAAGGGGCGCGCCGCCACCTCCAGGTATTCACCTGGTTCGTGGTCGACCGTTGCCTCATGGCTATTACGGCGAACGCCTGGATAACCGCGCCTTGGGTCGACTGCCGTATTACCCTGGTTACGAATGGCGCCGTGCGGGCGGCGACATCGTGTTGATCGCCGTGAGCACCGGGATCGTCTACGAGATTCTGGAAGGCGTGCTTTGATTTAACCTGCAGGTAACAAAAAGGCTTCGTGGATCATCCACGAAGCCTTCTTTTTTATGGCAATTCCAATCCGCCCGCCGCTTTGTGCAACTTGCGCAAATGTTCGCCAATCTGTTTCAGGTTGGCTTCATTGGCGGCCATCTCAGCGGCACGACTCGGATCGAGCAGCGCCCGGACTTCCTTGTCCAGATCACCGGTGAGCAACTGAAGCTGCTTCTGGCGCAGACTGCTTTCCGACTCCAGTCGCTGCCATTCACTGGGCTGAGGCAAACCATATCCGCCGCTACCCAGTAGCTCTGCCGGACGGCTGAGGAAGCCGCTATTGGCAAGAATCTGCTGCAAGGTTGCATTGGCCTTGTCCATTCCGCCGTTCTTCAACTCTCTGGCACCCAGATAGCGCTGTTTCACTTCGTCCTGGGCCAACACCAATTGCTGGCGGAAGCTTGCCTGCTCCAGCAACAACAATGCCGCACTGGTGCGCAAGTCAGCCTGTTCGAACCATTGCCGGCGGTCGACGGCTTTTAAAGCCAGCCAGTCCTCGACCTTTTCCTGCTTGATCGGCAAATGCTTTTTCAGCACGTCGAACATCGCCTGGTAGCGATCGCGGAAGGAGTCGAAGCGATAGCCCAGGCGAAGGGCTTCTCGCGGATCATCCAGCACACTGGTATCCGCCAGCCCCCGGCCCTTGAGCACTTCAAGCAAACCGTTGGGCATGATGCTGTCGAGCCCGACCAGTTGCGCATTGTTGGTGCCGCTGCGCAGTAACTTCAGGCCTTCCACCGCGCAGTTGTTGGACAGGAAAAAATAGTTGCCGTCGTAACTCCAGTGCATCTCGGCGGCGTGTTCCACCACGTCTTCGATCTCTCGGCGGGACAGGTTCAGGGGTACCGACGCCAGGCTGCGCAACTCGGTCTTGGTGTATTCGTCGATCACTTGGGACAGCGGCAGGACGAACAGGCGCGACGGGTATTTGCCGACTAGTCCATCCCAACTGGAAAGCTGCACGTCACCGACAAAGGCGCGGTAGGACAAGACCAGATGCTGGTCCAGATCCAGGCGACAGTCCGGTCCCCTTGGCCGCCCCGGCGCACAGATCACCAGGCGCAACATGCTGTGGCCCCAGCGGCTGACCCAGTTCTGGTTGGCTTCGGCTAGCAGATAGTCGACGGCATACACCCGTTCCGGATCGACCTGTCCCAGCGGTTGTTTGGCGAAGTCGTTGCCGGCGTTGAGGAAGGCGAAGGATTTGGCGCAAGTGTCTTTGGCGGCGGGCGCCCAACCGAAATGTTCTTTGTAGTAGCGATACAGCGCGGGACGACGGCAGGCATAGCTCGGGTCGAGGAGGAAATACTCCATGTTGACCGCGACGAACTCCTTGGGACTGCTCGTCTCGTAGATGTCCGGGCTTCGGGCAATTTGTCGGTTGTGCTGTTCGCGCTCGCCACGGCGACCGACGTATTGCTGCCATCCGGCCAGATCCAGCAGGCGAGGATCATCGCTCAAGGTAAAACGCCGTGCGGACTGGCCTCGGCATTCATCGGGCAGGCCAATCAGGCCTGAGCTGTCATTACGTCGGGTGCAACGCTGGATCAGCTTGCGCTCCGCGTCGGGCCACAGGCGTGAGCGATCGTAAATGTGGGTGAGTTCATGCAGTACCGTCGCGAGCATTTCGCGGCGGACAGTGCCGTGGGGGCGATAGGTCTTCTTTGTCGCGGCACTGCCGTCGGTGAGGCTGGCGAGCAGGTTGCGGTTCAGGTCGAGTTCAGAGACCAGCGACGCCTGACCGAAAGCATTGCTCGGCATGTCATCGGTCCAGCCGACATCAATGCGCCGGTCCAGTTGCTCAATGAAGCGTGGCGGCAAGGCCTGCATGGCTTCATCAAGCAACGTTTGACTGGCCTGCTGTTGTTCAGGGCTCAGGCCTTCAGTCTTGAGCCGTAATTGCAGGCTCGCCTGAGCCGTGTTGCAAAGCAGTAGCATTACCCCGGCCAGCAGCCAGGCTACGGGAAACTTCACAGTGCGAGAATGGCTTCTGCGAGAACCTGATCACTGGCGTCGCGGGCTTCGGGTACGCGGATGCGCAAGGTATTGAAGGCCGCTTCCAGGTGAGCGCCGCGTATGTCGCCGTTGCTGGCAACGAAGCTGGCTGCATCGTCGTGGGCTTCACGGACGATCTTGGAGTCGCGGATGGACGTCGTGGTGTCAGACGTGAAATCGAGCGTGCGCCGGGTGGCATTGATGAGGATGTTGCTGGTGGCAACCAGGGTTTGCGCATGAGCTATGTCGGCCAACAGCAGCAGGCCAAGAGTGGCGGCGATCAGGGGGGTACGCATGGAACAGCTCCGCAAGAACAAGGATAACTATTGGACGAGAATTGCCTGCGCCAGTTCAAGGTCGCTTGCATGAAGTTTTGGTTGGGTTTGGCGCAAGTAAATCAGCGCCGACTCCAGCCGCGCTCCGCGTAGCTGGCCGTCGCTGGCAATGAATGCTGCGGCGTCATCGTGCGCAGCCAGTAGCAGCTTACGGTCGAAGGGGGCAGTGGTCACCATGCTGGTGGCGTAACCCGTGGCGACAATGCCTTGCGTGGAAAGATTGAAGGCGTCGTAGGCAAGCGTTGAGCCCGACCAAAAGGCCGGGAGAATGATCGAAAAGTAAACAAGCTTTGGAATAAAACGCATGAGACTCGATTGCCGAAAGCGAGTCCCAAGGCTAGCTCAACGCCCGGCGTAGAGCCAGCGTCGAAACATTGGGACACGACCGGCGTATCTCATGGAGCGTGGGATTTAGATTGCCAGAATAGCCTGGGCCAGTTGGGCATCGGTTGCGTTCAGTTGAGGAACCTGGCGGCGAATGTAGTCAAATGCGCTTTCCAGTTTCACACCACGAATGGCGCCTTCGCTGGCCACATAGCTGGCGGCGTCGTCACGGGCGGCGCGAACAATTTTGTTATCGCGAAAGGAAGAAGTGACATCCGAGGTTGCATCGGAGCTGGACTTCAGCGCGCCAACCACTGCATCCGTGGTCACGATAAAGCTGGTGGCGTGGGAATTTGCAGCCACGACAAGCAGGGCTGCGGCGCTGAGCAGACGAAGACGGGACATGGTGTAACTCCTTTGGATAACCGAAAGTGAGGTGATGAAGCCGCTGTTGGATCAGACGCTTGTCATGCAGCGCTCGCCACGTTCGGGTTGGATATTAAGCCTGCTTTTATCACTTCGAATAGTCCTGTCTTTCAGTGCAGGGCGTCAACGCCAGAACGGTTTGTCCAATTCATTCAGGCGATCGGCGTGGCTAATGCCCAAGTCCGAGAGTTGATGTTCATTCATTTGGCCCAACAAACGCCGGGTTCGAGCTCGCTCAAGGCTATCAGCGAATGCCGTCAACACACCTTTGAGTCTGCTGAATCGCAGTTTGGTTTGTAGGGAAGGGGTGCGGACATTCAGTAAGTCATCCATGACGCAGTCCTTTAGTTGGTGAGTCAGGACGTACATGTTGATGCCGCTGGTACCGGAGCAACAGATACACCGATGTCAAATTGTACCGGTTCAATAGATGAAATGCTTAAACTGTACCTATTCTCCGTTATCTCTTCTGTATAGCCGCCGCCTGATGCCGAAAACGACAAAGCCCGTCGTGGTTTCCCACGACGGGCTCTGTTTTTTCAATTTGGATGCTGGCAGTGGACCCGGTGGGTCAGGGCCAGCGACGCTAAGTTAGCGCCAGAACGGCTTGCTCAGCTCTTCGTAGCGTTGTGCTTCGCTAATCCCGGCATCAGCCAGCAGACGCGAATCCAGACGAGCCAGTTGATGGCGGCTGGAGATGCGGCGCTGCCACAACATCAGGTTGGCAATAACGCGCAGAGGCATGGAAGCCTGGGATTTTGCAGCAGTGTCTTCGAAGAACAGTTCGGAACTGAGTGTACGTTCCATGGTTGACATCCTTCCGCTTATGGCGGGATTAGGTAGTGGTTTAACTGATGCCAATGATCCTCTCGTTTGGCCAGTCCCTGTAGATACAGTTCACCTGTATTGTGAGGGACCAGTTAACTGTTAATAGACGGTGTACTGGTCGAAATTGAGGCAACTGTACTTGTCTGCACCAATAAGGGGCAAAAATGCCCGTCTTACACGATTTGGTAGGGCGATACGGTAAGAAATGACCGGTACAGAAGTACAGTTTTAAACGGAATCGAAGGAAGCGAAGGGCAGCTGACACAACTGTGTTTGTGTCAGCTGTATTTTCCTGGATCAGACCACCAGCATTCGCCCGGTTTCTTCCAGGTTGATGTGCCAACTCAGGGCATCGCGCAGGATATGCGGTGTATGCCCACCCACTGCGCAAGCAGCCGTAAAGTAGTCATCCAGTGCCTGGCGATAATCCGGGTGCACACAGTTGTCGATGATGACCCTGGCGCGCTCGCGTGGTGCCAGACCTCGCAAGTCCGCCAGGCCTATCTCGGTCACAAGGATGTCGACGTCATGCTCGGTGTGATCGACGTGGCTGACCATAGGCACCACGCTGGAGATCGCGCCACCCTTGGCGATGGACTTGGTAACGAAGATCGCCAGATGCGCGTTGCGCGCGAAGTCCCCGGAACCGCCGATGCCATTCATCATCCGCGTGCCGCAGACGTGGGTAGAGTTGACGTTGCCATACAGGTCGAACTCCAGCGCCGTGTTGATGCCGATAATGCCCAGGCGGCGCACCACTTCCGGGTGGTTTGAAATTTCCTGCGGCCGCAGAACCAGCTTGTCCTTATAGCGTTCGAGATTGCCAAACACATCGGCATTACGCCGGCTCGACAAGGTTATCGAACTGCCCGAAGCAAAACTCAGTTTGCCCGCATCGATCAGGTCAAAGGTCGAATCCTGCAGCACTTCGGAGTACATGGTCAGGTCTTCGAACGGCGAATCGATCAGGCCGCACATTACCGAGTTGGCAATGGTACCAATGCCGGCCTGCAATGGGCCGAGCTTGTTGGTCATGCGCCCTGCGGCGACTTCCTGCTTGAAGAAGCCGATCAAATGGTCGGCAATGGCTTGGGTGTCGACGTCCGGCGGCAGGACGGTGGATGGAGAGTCGGACTGATTGGTGATCACAATCGCGACGATCTTTTCCGGCGGGATCGGGATCGCGGTGCTGCCAATACGATCGTCGACCTTCACCAGCGGGATCGGCGTGCGCGTCGGGCGGTAGGTCGGGATATAGATGTCGTGCAGACCTTCCAGATTCGGGTTGTGCGCCAGGTTGATCTCAACGATCACGTGTTTGGCGAAAATCGCGAAGCTGGCCGAGTTGCCCACGGACGTGGTCGGCACGATATGGCCTTGCTCAGTGATCGCCACGGCTTCAATCACCGCAATGTCCGGCAGTTTGAGTTGCTGGTTGCGCAGCGATTCCACGGTTTCCGAGAGATGCTGGTCAATGAACATCACTTCGCCGGCATTAATAGCCTTGCGCAGTGTGCTGTCGACCTGGAACGGCATGCGTCGCGACAGTACGCCGGCTTCGGTGAGCTGTTTATCGAGGTCGTTGCCCAGGCTGGCGCCGGTCATCAACGTGATTTTCAGTGGAGTGATTTTGGCGCGTTCGGCCAATGCGTGAGGTACGGCCTTGGCTTCGCCGGCGCGCGTGAAACCACTCATGCCGACGGTCATGCCGTCCTCAATCAGAGCGGCAGCGTCAGCGGCGCTCATCACCTTATCCAACAACGAAGGCAAACGAATACGATCACGGTACATGGATTGTTATCTCGGGTAACGGAAGCAAGGTCTGCAGTCTAGTGATTTCAGAAAAATTCCTCCCGCTACCATGGTCGAATGCAGACCACTGATTTAGAGCCTTTGGTCGGGTTTCATGAGGAATAAAAAAACCCCAGCCTACTAAAGGCCGGGGTTTTGGGCATTGCGTTGGAGCAGTTTTTACTCGACTGCTTTAACCATGTCCTCGATGACCTTCTTCGCGTCGCCGAAGACCATCATGGTTTTGTCGAGGTAGAACAGTTCGTTGTCCAGACCGGCATAGCCGCTGGCCATCGAGCGCTTGTTGACGATGATGGTCTTGGCCTTGAATGCCTCGAGAATCGGCATGCCGGCAATCGGCGATTTCGGGTCATTCTTCGCGGCCGGGTTGACCACGTCGTTGGCGCCGAGCACCAGTACCACGTCGGCCTGACCGAACTCGGAGTTGATGTCTTCCATCTCGAACACCTGGTCGTAAGGCACTTCTGCCTCCGCCAGCAACACGTTCATGTGGCCAGGCATGCGACCGGCAACCGGGTGGATCGCATACTTCACGGTCACGCCGCGATGGGTCAGTTTCTCGGTCAGTTCTTTCAGCGCGTGTTGCGCCCGTGCCACCGCCAGGCCGTAGCCGGGAACGATGATCACGGTGTCGGCGTTGGTAAGCAGGAAGGTCGCATCGTCAGCCGAACCGGATTTCACCGGACGGGCTTCTTTCGAGCCCGCAGGGCCGGCCGCGTCGGCCGTGTTACCGAAACCACCGAGCAATACGTTGAAGAACGAACGGTTCATCGCTTTGCACATGATGTACGAGAGGATCGCACCGGACGAACCCACCAGCGAGCCTGCGATGATCAGCATCGAGTTGTTCAGCGAGAAGCCAATACCTGCCGCCGCCCAGCCGGAGTAACTGTTGAGCATCGACACCACGACCGGCATGTCTGCGCCGCCGATCGGGATAATGATCAGCACGCCCAGCACGAAGGCCAGGGCCAGCATCAGCGCGAAGGCGCTGAGGTTGCCACTCAGCATGAAGGTCACGCCGAGGCCCAGTGTCGCCAGGCCCAGCAGCAGGTTCAACTTATGCTGACCACCAAACTGTACCGGTGCGCCCTGGAACAGACGGAACTTGTACTTGCCCGACAATTTGCCGAACGCAATGACCGAACCGGAGAAGGTAATTGCACCGATGGCCGCACCGAGGAACAGCTCCAGACGGTTGCCCGCCGGAATCGAATCGCCCAGGTGTTTGACGATGCCCAGGGATTGCGGCTCGACCACAGCGGCGATGGCAATGAACACCGCGGCCATACCAATCATGCTGTGCATGAAGGCGACCAGTTCCGGCATCTTGGTCATCTCAACGCGCTTGGCCATGATCGAACCGGCAGTGCCGCCGACCAGCAGACCGACGATGACATAACCAATGCCGGCCGTAGCCAACTCTGCCCCCAGCTTATAGATGAGGCCGACCGTGGTGAGGATCGCCAGTGCCATGCCGAGCATGCCGTATACGTTGCCGCGCCGTGACGTTGTTGGGTGCGACAGGCCTTTGAGGGCCTGGATGAAGCAGATCGACGCGATCAAGTAGAGCGTCGTGACAAGGTTCATGCTCATTACTTGGGCGCCTCTTCTTTTACGGCTTTCGGGGCTTTTTTCTTGAACATCTCAAGCATCCTGCGGGTGACCAGGAAGCCACCAAACACGTTCACTGCAGCCAGAGCGACTGCCAGGGTGCCCATGGTCTTGCCCAGTGGCGTCACGGTCAGCGCGGCGGCCAGCATGGCACCGACAATGACAATCGCCGAGATGGCGTTGGTGACTGCCATCAGGGGCGTGTGCAGCGCAGGCGTTACGTTCCAGACCACGTGATAACCGACATAAATCGCCAGCACGAAGATGATCAGGTTGTAGATACCGGGGGAGATAAGCTCTTCCATCGTCTGAATCCCTGCTTAGGCGTTTTTGCGGATGACTTGGCCGTCGCGGCACATCAGGCACGCGGCGACGATGTCGTCTTCGAGGTTCACTTCAAACTGACCTTCCTTGTTGAAGACCAGCTTCAGGAAGTCCAGCAAGTTGCGGGCGTACAGGGCCGAAGCATCTGCGGCGACTTCGCCGGCCAGGTTGGTCGGGCCGCAAATGGTCACGCCATTCTCGACGACGACCTGGTCAGCCACGGTCAGCGGGCAGTTGCCGCCCTGGGCTGCCGCGAGGTCGATGACCACCGAGCCCGGCTTCATCTGCGCCACGGTTTCGGCGCTCAACAGTGTCGGAGCCTTGCGGCCCGGGATCAGGGCGGTGGTGATGACGATGTCGGCCTGTTTGGCGCGTTCGTGCACGGCCAGGGCCTGACGCTGCATCCAGCTGGCAGGCATTGGTCGCGCGTAACCGCCGACACCGACGGCGCATTCGCGCTCTTCTTCAGTTTCATAAGGGACGTCGACGAACTTGGCGCCCAGAGATTCGATCTGCTCTTTCACCGCAGGGCGCACGTCGGACGCTTCGATCACTGCACCCAGACGTTTCGCCGTGGCGATCGCCTGCAAACCGGCTACACCTGCACCGAGAATCAGCACGCGCGCCGCTTTCACGGTGCCCGCAGCAGTCATCAGCATCGGCATGAAGCGAGGGTAGTAGTGAGCGGCCAGCAGCACGGCTTTATAACCGGCGATGTTCGCTTGGGAGGACAGCACATCCAGGCTTTGGGCGCGGGAGGTGCGTGGCGCAGCTTCCAGCGCGAACGCGGTAATGCCGCACTCGGCCAGCTTGGCAATGGTTTCATTGTTGAACGGGTTGAGCATGCCCACCACAACGGTGCCGCTCTTAATCAGCGTCAGCTCGCTGTCGCTGGGAGCGACCACCTTGAGAATCAGCTCGGCACCAAATGCGTCGTTGGCGCTGCCAATGGTTGCGCCTGCCGCTTCATAGGCACTGTCAACAACACTGGCTTTAATGCCTGCGCCGCTTTGTACAGTGACCTTATGACCCTGGCCGATCAGCTTCTTGATGGTTTCCGGGGTTGCAGCAACCCGCGTTTCACCCGTCTGGGTTTCGAGAGGAACACCAATGTGCACGTCAAATCTCCTGCGTGATCTTATTGAGTAAACCCAGGCACTACGGATGGTGCGGCTGGGGCGGCCGATCAGCACGATCCCGCCAAATCAGGGCGGGGCGCGGCATTTTGCAGGCGAACTTTGTGCCCTTCAAGGGATTATGACGGGTGACGGAAAATTAACTACAAGTCACCCCGTGACCGAATGTCGCAACCTACCACCTCAATCCCATACAGGCCGTGCCTTACAAGGATTTTGGCGAAAATTAAAGAATTTACGCATCCGCACCGTGAATGAGGTGTTATTGCCCATCAGTAGAGGCTCAAAGCCACGTAGGCAGGCGCTTGTGGGACGTTTGTACTGCTTTTCGGTACAGTCTGCGAATATGCGACAAATACTTATATCTGTAGGGCTTTTACTTTGCTGACTACGAGGTCAACAAATGGCGTTGACCCTTTATCCCTCTAGGCTGTAGCTCTGCGCCTGGTTCACCAACCAGTCACGAAAAGCGCGTAGAGACGCCGATTCGACCTTTCGCTCAGGAATCATCAGGTAATAGGCCTTGATGCTCGACAGTGCCTGGGGGTTGGCAATCACCAAGCGCTTCTCGGCCAATTCGCGTTGAATCAGAAAGGGCGGAATCAAGGCGATCCCCATATCGTGCATCGCCGCCTGGGCAAGCATGGAGAATAGCTCGTAGCGCGGCCCTGTCATGTCTCGCGGCACATTAAGGTTTTGCGAGTTGAACCATTGGCGCCAGGCATAGGGCCGAGTGGTTTGCTGCAACAGGGGCATGTCGGCAATTTCATCGGCTGACAGGGAGGTCTTATTGCCCAGTAACGTTGGACTGCACACTGGCATCGGATTTTCACCCATCAGCCTGTGGGATTCGGTACCCGACCAGTCCGCATCACCGAAGTAAATAGCGGCATCGAAGTCAGTGTCGGCAAAGAGGAAGGGACGTGTGCGGTTGGTGAGGTTGACGGTCACTTCCGGGTGTTTGTGCTGGAAGTCCTTCAGTCGTGGCAGCAGCCATTGAGTGCCAAAGGTCGGCACGACGGCCAACTCGATCACGTTGGCGCCTTGTTGCCCCATCACTGAAAGCGTGTCGCGCTCGACAGCATCGAGCTGGGTAGCGACCCGGCGGCTGTAGGAAAGTCCTGCCTCGGTCAGTTTGACTCCGCGCCGCGAGCGTCGGAAGAGTTCAACGCTGAGGAACTCCTCCAGGCTGGCGATCTGTCGGCAAATTGCGCCCTGGGTGAGCGAAAGCTCCTGTGCCGCCTTGGTGAAGCTCTCGTGGCGTGCGGCCGCTTCAAAGCTGATCAGCGCAGTTGTGCTAGGGATTTTCCGGCGCATGTACTTCTACCTCACTAATGCATCGTATAAAAGCCGCTTCACGATGCTACGGAGTGAGAAATTAGCACAACAGTATGCAAAATCCTCGTTTGCTGTCACGCCGAACCCGGCCTAGGATCAGTCCCACGCAATTTGACCCGATTCGAGAGGACTCACTCATGGGCGGTAAAGCTAGCTTCAACTGGATCGATCCCCTGCTGCTGGATCAACAGCTCACCGAAGAAGAGCGCATGATTCGCGACACCGCCGAGCAGTTCGCTCAGCAGAAGCTGGCGCCGCGCGTTCTGGAAGCTTTCCGCCATGAGAAGACCGATCCTGCGATCTTCCGCGAGATGGGCGAAGTGGGTCTGTTGGGTGCAACCATTCCAGAGCAATACGGTGGCAGCGGCCTGAACTATGTCAGCTACGGCCTGATTGCCCGTGAAGTCGAGCGTGTCGACTCCGGCTATCGCTCGATGATGAGTGTGCAGTCCTCGCTGGTCATGGTACCGATCAACGAATTCGGTACTGAAGCCCAGAAGCAAAAGTACCTGCCGAAACTGGCTACCGGTGAATGGATTGGCTGCTTTGGTCTGACAGAGCCGAACCACGGTTCCGACCCGGGCGCGATGATTACTCGTGCACGCAAAGTGGAAGGCGGCTACAGCCTGACGGGCAGCAAGATGTGGATCACCAACAGCCCGATCGCTGATGTGTTCGTGGTCTGGGGCAAGGACGATGCAGGCGACATCCGTGGTTTCGTTCTGGAGAAGGGCTGGAAAGGCCTGAGCGCACCAGCAATCCACGGCAAGGTGGGTTTGCGTGCATCGATCACCGGCGAGATCGTGATGGACAACGTGTTTGTCCCTGAAGAGAACATTTTCCCGGACGTGCGTGGACTGAAAGGCCCGTTCACCTGCCTCAACTCGGCACGCTATGGCATTTCCTGGGGCGCATTGGGCGCTGCCGAGTTCTGCTGGCACACTGCTCGCCAGTACACCCTGGATCGTCAACAGTTCGGTCGCCCGTTGGCTGCCACGCAGTTGATCCAGAAAAAACTGGCCGACATGCAGACCGAAATCACCCTCGCGCTGCAAGGTTGCCTGCGCCTGGGTCGTATGAAGGATGAAGGCACTGCGGCGGTCGAGATCACCTCGATGATGAAGCGCAACTCCTGCGGCAAGTCGCTGGATATCGCGCGCATGGCGCGCGACATGCTGGGTGGCAACGGTATCTCCGATGAGTTCGGTGTCGCTCGCCATCTGGTGAACCTGGAAGTGGTGAACACCTATGAAGGTACGCATGACGTCCATGCGTTGATCCTCGGTCGCGCGCAGACCGGCATCCAGGCGTTCTATTAATAGGAGAACGGCCATGGGCGCGCTTTCGCATCTACGGGTACTGGATTTATCGCGGGTGCTCGCCGGGCCTTGGGCCGGGCAGATCCTTGCAGACCTTGGCGCCGAAGTGATCAAGGTCGAGCGCCCGGGCAATGGCGACGACACGCGCGCCTGGGGCCCTCCCTTCCTGAAAGACGCCTATGGCGAGAACACCAGCGAGGCCGCCTACTACTTGTCGGCCAATCGCAACAAGCAATCGGTGACTATCGACTTCACGCGGCCAGAGGGTCAAAAGCTGGTGCGTGAGTTGGCGGCCAAGTCCGACATCCTGATCGAGAACTTCAAGGTCGGTGGTCTGGCGGCTTATGGGTTGGACTATGAGACGCTCAAGTCCATCAATCCGAACCTGATCTATTGCTCGATCACCGGGTTTGGACAGACCGGACCTTATGCCAAGCGCGCGGGTTATGACTTCATGATCCAGGGCTTGGGCGGGCTGATGAGCTTGACGGGTCGACCGGAAGGGGAGGAGGGCGCAGGGCCGGTGAAAGTCGGTGTGGCGCTGACGGACATATTGACCGGGCTCTATTCCACCGTGGCTATTCTTGCCGCGCTGGCTCATCGAGAGCATGTTGGTGGCGGACAGCATATTGATATGGCGTTGCTGGATGTTCAGGTGGCTTGTCTGGCTAACCAGGCGATGAACTACCTGACGACAGGCAATGCTCCCAAGCGCCTGGGTAACGCGCATCCGAATATCGTGCCTTATCAGGACTTTCCCACGGCGGATGGCGACTTCATCCTCACTGTGGGCAATGACGGGCAGTTCCGAAAATTTGCC
Source organism: Pseudomonas sp. DR48 (assembly GCF_019823085.1). Taxonomy (NCBI): domain Bacteria; kingdom Pseudomonadati; phylum Pseudomonadota; class Gammaproteobacteria; order Pseudomonadales; family Pseudomonadaceae; genus Pseudomonas; species Pseudomonas sp. DR48. Next base: position 2,062,816 of record NZ_CP081946.1, read on the forward strand.
GAGGTGGCTGGTCAGCCGCAGTGGGCAGACGATCCGCGCTTTGCGACTAATAAGCTGCGGGTGGCGAATCGTGCGGTGTTGATCCCTCTTATCCGCCAGGCGACGGTCTTCAAGACCACCGCTGAGTGGGTGCTGCAATTGGAGCAGGCCGGTGTGCCGTGTGGCCCTATCAATGACCTGGCTCAGATGTTTGCCGATCCTCAGGTTAAGGCGCGCGGTTTGGCGATTGAATTGCCGCATGTGCTGGCTGGGATGGTGCCGCAGGTCGCGAGCCCGATTCGATTGTCGCAGACGCCAGTCGAATATCGTAATGCGCCTCCTTTATTGGGCGAGCACACGCTGGAGGTTTTGCAGCGGGTGCTGGGCCTGGATGCTGATGCGGTTGCGGCTTTCAAGGTGGCGGGGGTGCTCTAAAGCCGCCTTACTATATAGAAGGCGTGGTTTTGCTCTTCTATATAGAGGGAAATCGACCAGTTTTCATGCCTTCTACAAGTTATTGATAGAAAAGCATAAATAGGTGTTGACGGCAGATTCTGGAAGTCTATAATTCGCCCCACTTCCGGCGCGGTCGAAACGGAAAACTCCTTGGTAAACAAAGAGTTACGCAGTTTTCGGCAGCGAGTTGCTTCAGGTCATCGAAGCCCAGAAGGAGTCGGTAAGGCAGGTGGGTTTGGCCTTATGGACGTTTCGATCTTCTCGGTCGAAAGCGGAGAAAAAGAGGTGTTGACAGCAGCGAGTAACGCTGTAGAATTCGCCTCCCGCTAACGAGAGATCGGAAGCGCAAGTGGTTGAAGTTGCAAAGGAAACTTTGAAAACTTCTGAAAATAACCGCTTGACAGCAACAGAGGCTGCTGTAGAATGCGCGCCTCGGTTGAGACGAAAGATCTTAACCAACCGCTCTTTAACAACTGAATCAAGCAATTCGTGTGGGTGCTTGTGGAGTCAGACTGATAGTCAACAAGATTATCAGCATCACAAGTTACTCCGCGAGAAATCAAAGATGTAACCAACGATTGCTGAGCCAAGTTTAGGGTTTCTTAAAAACCCAAAGATGTTTGAACTGAAGAGTTTGATCATGGCTCAGATTGAACGCTGGCGGCAGGCCTAACACATGCAAGTCGAGCGGTAGAGAGAAGCTTGCTTCTCTTGAGAGCGGCGGACGGGTGAGTAATGCCTAGGAATCTGCCTGGTAGTGGGGGATAACGCTCGGAAACGGACGCTAATACCGCATACGTCCTACGGGAGAAAGCAGGGGACCTTCGGGCCTTGCGCTATCAGATGAGCCTAGGTCGGATTAGCTAGTTGGTGAGGTAATGGCTCACCAAGGCGACGATCCGTAACTGGTCTGAGAGGATGATCAGTCACACTGGAACTGAGACACGGTCCAGACTCCTACGGGAGGCAGCAGTGGGGAATATTGGACAATGGGCGAAAGCCTGATCCAGCCATGCCGCGTGTGTGAAGAAGGTCTTCGGATTGTAAAGCACTTTAAGTTGGGAGGAAGGGCAGTTACCTAATACGTATCTGTTTTGACGTTACCGACAGAATAAGCACCGGCTAACTCTGTGCCAGCAGCCGCGGTAATACAGAGGGTGCAAGCGTTAATCGGAATTACTGGGCGTAAAGCGCGCGTAGGTGGTTTGTTAAGTTGGATGTGAAATCCCCGGGCTCAACCTGGGAACTGCATTCAAAACTGACAAGCTAGAGTATGGTAGAGGGTGGTGGAATTTCCTGTGTAGCGGTGAAATGCGTAGATATAGGAAGGAACACCAGTGGCGAAGGCGACCACCTGGACTGATACTGACACTGAGGTGCGAAAGCGTGGGGAGCAAACAGGATTAGATACCCTGGTAGTCCACGCCGTAAACGATGTCAACTAGCCGTTGGGAGCCTTGAGCTCTTAGTGGCGCAGCTAACGCATTAAGTTGACCGCCTGGGGAGTACGGCCGCAAGGTTAAAACTCAAATGAATTGACGGGGCCCGCACAAGCGGTGGAGCATGTGGTTTAATTCGAAGCAACGCGAAGAACCTTACCAGGCCTTGACATCCAATGAACTTTCCAGAGATGGATGGGTGCCTTCGGGAACATTGAGACAGGTGCTGCATGGCTGTCGTCAGCTCGTGTCGTGAGATGTTGGGTTAAGTCCCGTAACGAGCGCAACCCTTGTCCTTAGTTACCAGCACGTTATGGTGGGCACTCTAAGGAGACTGCCGGTGACAAACCGGAGGAAGGTGGGGATGACGTCAAGTCATCATGGCCCTTACGGCCTGGGCTACACACGTGCTACAATGGTCGGTACAGAGGGTTGCCAAGCCGCGAGGTGGAGCTAATCCCAGAAAACCGATCGTAGTCCGGATCGCAGTCTGCAACTCGACTGCGTGAAGTCGGAATCGCTAGTAATCGCGAATCAGAATGTCGCGGTGAATACGTTCCCGGGCCTTGTACACACCGCCGTCACACCATGGGAGTGGGTTGCACCAGAAGTAGCTAGTCTAACCTTCGGGAGGACGGTTACCACGGTGTGATTCATGACTGGGGTGAAGTCGTAACAAGGTAGCCGTAGGGGAACCTGCGGCTGGATCACCTCCTTAATCGACGACATCAGCTGCTCCATAAGTTCCCACACGAATTGCTTGATTCATTGAAGAAGACGATAAGAAGCAGCCCGAAATTGGGTCTGTAGCTCAGTTGGTTAGAGCGCACCCCTGATAAGGGTGAGGTCGGCAGTTCGAATCTGCCCAGACCCACCAATTTTTGTGTGGGAACCTGTAGCAATACGGGGCCATAGCTCAGCTGGGAGAGCGCCTGCCTTGCACGCAGGAGGTCAACGGTTCGATCCCGTTTGGCTCCACCACTCACTGCTTCTGTTTGTTGAAAGCTTAGAAATGAGCATTCCATCGTGATGATGGTGAATGTTGATTTCTAGTCTTTGGCTAGATCGTTCTTTAAAAATTTGGGTATGTGATAGAAAGATAGACTGGACGTTACTTTCACTGGTAACGGATCAGGCTAAGGTAAAATTTGTGAGTTGCTCTTAATTGAGTATTATCGAATTTTCGGCGAATGTCGTCTTCACAGTATAACCAGATTGCTTGGGGTTATATGGTCAAGTGAAGAAGCGCATACGGTGGATGCCTTGGCAGTCAGAGGCGATGAAAGACGTGGTAGCCTGCGAAAAGCTTCGGGGAGTCGGCAAACAGACTTTGATCCGGAGATGTCTGAATGGGGGAACCCACCTAACATAAGTTAGGTATCTTAAGCTGAATACATAGGCTTAAGAAGCGAACCAGGGGAACTGAAACATCTAAGTACCCTGAGGAAAAGAAATCAACCGAGATTCCCTTAGTAGTGGCGAGCGAACGGGGACTAGCCCTTAAGTGGCTTTGAGATTAGCGGAACGTTCTGGAAAGTACGGCCATAGTGGGTGATAGCCCTGTACGCGAAAATCTCTTAGTCATGAAATCGAGTAGGACGGAGCACGAGAAACTTTGTCTGAATATGGGGGACCATCCTCCAAGGCTAAATACTACTGACTGACCGATAGTGAACTAGTACCGTGAGGGAAAGGCGAAAAGAACCCCGGAGAGGGGAGTGAAATAGATCCTGAAACCGTATGCGTACAAGCAGTGGGAGCCCACTTTGTTGGGTGACTGCGTACCTTTTGTATAATGGGTCAGCGACTTATTTTCAGTGGCGAGCTTAACCGAATAGGGGAGGCGTAGCGAAAGCGAGTCTTAATAGGGCGTCTAGTCGCTGGGAATAGACCCGAAACCGGGCGATCTATCCATGGGCAGGTTGAAGGTTGGGTAACACTAACTGGAGGACCGAACCGACTACCGTTGAAAAGTTAGCGGATGACCTGTGGATCGGAGTGAAAGGCTAATCAAGCTCGGAGATAGCTGGTTCTCCTCGAAAGCTATTTAGGTAGCGCCTCATGTATCACTGTAGGGGGTAGAGCACTGTTTCGGCTAGGGGGTCATCCCGACTTACCAAACCGATGCAAACTCCGAATACCTACAAGTGCCGAGCATGGGAGACACACGGCGGGTGCTAACGTCCGTCGTGAAAAGGGAAACAACCCAGACCGTCAGCTAAGGTCCCAAAGTTATGGTTAAGTGGGAAACGATGTGGGAAGGCTTAGACAGCTAGGAGGTTGGCTTAGAAGCAGCCACCCTTTAAAGAAAGCGTAATAGCTCACTAGTCGAGTCGGCCTGCGCGGAAGATGTAACGGGGCTCAAACCATACACCGAAGCTACGGGTATCACTTAGGTGATGCGGTAGAGGAGCGTTCTGTAAGCCTGTGAAGGTGAGTTGAGAAGCTTGCTGGAGGTATCAGAAGTGCGAATGCTGACATGAGTAACGACAATGGGTGTGAAAAACACCCACGCCGAAAGACCAAGGTTTCCTGCGCAACGTTAATCGACGCAGGGTTAGTCGGTCCCTAAGGCGAGGCTGAAAAGCGTAGTCGATGGAAAACAGGTTAATATTCCTGTACTTCTGGTTATTGCGATGGAGGGACGGAGAAGGCTAGGCCAGCTTGGCGTTGGTTGTCCAAGTTTAAGGTGGTAGGCTGGAATCTTAGGTAAATCCGGGATTCTAAGGCCGAGAGCTGATGACGAGTGTACTTTTAGTACACGAAGTGGTTGATGCCATGCTTCCAAGAAAAGCTTCTAAGCTTCAGGTAACCAGGAACCGTACCCCAAACCGACACAGGTGGTTGGGTAGAGAATACCAAGGCGCTTGAGAGAACTCGGGTGAAGGAACTAGGCAAAATGGCACCGTAACTTCGGGAGAAGGTGCGCCGGTGAGGGTGAAGCATTTACTGCGTAAGCCCATGCCGGTCGAAGATACCAGGCCGCTGCGACTGTTTATTAAAAACACAGCACTCTGCAAACACGAAAGTGGACGTATAGGGTGTGACGCCTGCCCGGTGCCGGAAGGTTAATTGATGGGGTTAGCTAACGCGAAGCTCTTGATCGAAGCCCCGGTAAACGGCGGCCGTAACTATAACGGTCCTAAGGTAGCGAAATTCCTTGTCGGGTAAGTTCCGACCTGCACGAATGGCGTAACGATGGCGGCGCTGTCTCCACCCGAGACTCAGTGAAATTGAAATCGCTGTGAAGATGCAGTGTATCCGCGGCTAGACGGAAAGACCCCGTGAACCTTTACTATAGCTTTGCACTGGACTTTGAATTTGCTTGTGTAGGATAGGTGGGAGGCTTTGAAGCGTGGACGCCAGTTCGCGTGGAGCCAACCTTGAAATACCACCCTGGCAACTTTGAGGTTCTAACTCAGGTCCGTTATCCGGATCGAGGACAGTGTATGGTGGGTAGTTTGACTGGGGCGGTCTCCTCCTAAAGAGTAACGGAGGAGTACGAAGGTGCGCTCAGACCGGTCGGAAATCGGTCGTAGAGTATAAAGGCAAAAGCGCGCTTGACTGCGAGACAGACACGTCGAGCAGGTACGAAAGTAGGTCTTAGTGATCCGGTGGTTCTGTATGGAAGGGCCATCGCTCAACGGATAAAAGGTACTCCGGGGATAACAGGCTGATACCGCCCAAGAGTTCATATCGACGGCGGTGTTTGGCACCTCGATGTCGGCTCATCACATCCTGGGGCTGAAGCCGGTCCCAAGGGTATGGCTGTTCGCCATTTAAAGTGGTACGCGAGCTGGGTTTAGAACGTCGTGAGACAGTTCGGTCCCTATCTGCCGTGGACGTTTGAGATTTGAGAGGGGCTGCTCCTAGTACGAGAGGACCGGAGTGGACGAACCTCTGGTGTTCCGGTTGTCACGCCAGTGGCATTGCCGGGTAGCTATGTTCGGAATAGATAACCGCTGAAAGCATCTAAGCGGGAAACTAGCCTCAAGATGAGATCTCACTGGGACCTTGAGTCCCCTGAAGGGCCGTCGAAGACTACGACGTTGATAGGTTGGGTGTGTAAGCGCTGTGAGGCGTTGAGCTAACCAATACTAATTGCCCGTGAGGCTTGACCATATAACACCCAAGCAATTTGACTACTCGAAAGAGCATCAGATTGCGGTGTGTGAAGACGAAACGAACCGAAAGTTCGAGAAGGCTCGCAAAACACCGAAGCTATCACATACCCATTCGCTGGAGCGTGGTCTCGCAAGAGAGCACGACCTGGCTACCGAATTTCTTGACGACCATAGAGCATTGGAACCACCTGATCCCATCCCGAACTCAGCAGTGAAACGATGCATCGCCGATGGTAGTGTGGGGTTTCCCCATGTGAGAGTAGGTCATCGTCAAGATTAAATTCCGAAACCCCTATCTGCGTATGCAGGTAGGGGTTTTGTTTTAGTATAAGTCACTGATTTTGCCGGCACGTTACGACTGTAACGGGCTAGCCACCGAATTTCTTGACGACCATAGAGCATTGGAACCACCTGATCCCATCCCGAACTCAGCAGTGAAACGATGCATCGCCGATGGTAGTGTGGGGTTTCCCCATGTGAGAGTAGGTCATCGTCAAGATCAATTCCAAAACCCCTGTTTGCTAACGCAGACAGGGGTTTTGTCTTTCTGACGTCCGTAAAAACGCCGACCCCGCCTACCCTCACCACACTCAGGAACTCTGCGAGCCGACACCTTTCGGCACCAGAACAGTCCTCGACCCTTTCAAGTGCCAGCGGTTACGCCTGCGCCGCTCTAGCACACCGTTCAGCGGGAATACCGGGCATTTCATTTAAACCGCTAAGTATTCCCGGGTTTGTGCCGAAAGACTGATGAGACATGCGTGCACCAAAGTAGAGCGGTCGAAGAGCGCCGTCTGCGCTGTTACATGGAATGTTGCACCTGGAACGCATCCCCACTTTTTGCATAGAAGTCCCATGAAATGAATCTCAAATTCAGCCATAAAATCCTTCTGGCCGCCTCTGGCGTCGTGGTGCTGGCGTTTGCGTTGTTCACTTTGTACAACGACTATCTGCAGCGAAACACGATCCGGCAGAACCTCGAATCGTCCGTCCAGCAAGCCGGCGACCTGACTGCCAGCAGCGTGCAGAACTGGATGAGTGGGCGTGTACTGGTCCTGGAAAACCTCGCGCAAAACGTCGCTCATCAAGGCGCCAATGCTGACCTTCCGGGTTTGGTCGATCAACCGGCTTTCACTTCCAACTTCCAATTCACCTATGTTGGCCAGGCCAATGGTGTATTCACTCAGCGTCCCGATGCGAAGATGCCGGACGGTTACGATCCGCGTCAGCGCCCCTGGTACAAACAAGCTGTAGCTGCCGACAAGACCATGCTGACTCCGCCCTATATGGCAGCTGTCGGTGGCCTGGTGGTCACCATCGCCATGCCGGTGAAGAAGAATGGAGAATTGCTCGGGGTGGTCGGTGGTGACCTAAGCCTGGAAACCCTGGTGAAGATCATCAATTCGGTAGACTTCGGTGGCATCGGCCATGCGTTCCTGGTCAGCGCCGACGGGCAAGTAATCGTCAGCCCGGACAAAGACCAAGTGATGAAAAACCTCAAGGACATCTATCCGAACGCCGGTGTGCGCATCGAGAAGGGCAATCAGGACGTCACCCTGAACAAGCAGGACCGCATCCTTTCGTTCACTCCGGTCAGCGGTTTGCCGAATGCCGAGTGGTACATTGGTCTGTCGATCGATAAGGACAAGGCCTACGCGCCGTTGAGTCAATTCCGCACCTCAGCGTTGATCGCGATGTTTATCGCCGTCAGCGTTATTGCAGTGCTCCTGAGCCTGCTGATCAATGTGTTGATGCGCCCACTGACTACCATGGGCCGTGCGATGCAGGACATCGCCCAGGGCGAGGGTGACTTGACCCGTCGTCTGTCCGTGGAAAGCAAAGACGAGTTTGGCGAGCTGGGCGGCTCTTTCAATCAGTTCGTAGAAAGGATTCACGCCTCGATTTCCGAAGTGTCCTCGGCGACCCGGCAGGTTCATGACCTGTCCCAGCGTGTAATGGCCTCGTCCAACGCCTCAATCGTCGGCTCCGACGAACAAAGCGCTCGCACCAACAGCGTGGCCGCCGCAATTAATCAGTTGGGCGCCGCTACTCAGGAAATCGCGCGTAACGCCGCGGACGCTTCCCAGCACGCCAGCGGCGCAAGCGAGCAGGCCGATGACGGTCGTCAGGTGGTGGAAAAAACCATTCTGGCCATGACCGAGCTGTCGCAAAAAATCAGCCTGTCCTGCACCCAGATCGAAACCCTGAATGCCAGCACCGATAACATCGGGCACATTCTGGATGTGATCAAAGGCATCTCCCAGCAGACCAATTTGCTGGCGCTCAACGCGGCCATCGAAGCGGCTCGAGCCGGTGAAGCCGGTCGCGGTTTTGCGGTGGTGGCGGACGAAGTGCGCAATCTGGCGCATCGCACGCAAGAGTCGGCGGAAGAGATCCACAAGATGATCACCTCGCTGCAGATCGGCTCCCGCGAAGCGGTGACGACCATGAATGCGAGCCAGGTCTCCAGTGAAGAGACTGTCGAAGTGGCGAATCAGGCCGGTCTGCGATTGGTGAGTGTTACCCAGCGCATTGGCGAAATCGACGGGATGAACCAGTCGGTGGCAGCCGCGACCGAAGAACAGACGGCAGTCGTGGAAACCCTCAACGTTGACGTCAATCAGATCAACCTGCTGAACCAGCAGAGCGTAGCGAACCTCAATGAAACATTGAAGGATTGCGATGCATTGTCGTTGCAGGCGAACCGGTTGAAGCAGCTGGTGGATAGCTTCAAGATCTGATTCAGGTCAGACCGCGTTATCGTTCATCGCGAGCAGGCTCGCTCCCACGCTTGACCGCACTCCTTCAGAAGGAACCCGGTTAACCTGTGGGAGCGGGCTTGCCCGCGATGGCGGTAGCTCAATCACCGCCAGACGAAAGCCCTACGCAAATAGCTTCAACACATTATTCATCGCATCATCGGCAAACCCCTGCACAAAATCCTTGAATCCCGGCAAGGCCTCGGCGCCGCCCTGCGCCGGCTCGGCAATGATGGTCCAGGTCGCCCGCGACTTGCCCGCACCCAGCGGTTCTACACTCATCGCCGCCCACAAATTGGCCACGCCCAACGTGTTGTAGATCGTGGTCCACGTCATGCTCAGCGCCTGGTCATCGCGTGAATTAAGCTGCTCGACCACCAGGTTGCCATCCTTGAAGAATTTCTTGCGCAGCGACGACACGCCTTCTCCTGTCATCTCGATATGCGAGAGCGCAGGAATGAATTTGTCGAAGCCGGCAAAGTTGCCGACCACCGCCCAGACTTTTGCGGCATCCGTCGGCACCTCCACAGAAGATACGACGTGGCAGCCGTGAGGGTTTTTGATCAGGGTATCGGGTTGCAGAGTGCTCATGGTCTTGCTCCATTGGGTTTGAATGAATCAGATGAAGTTGATTTCTTTCAGGTAGTCGCAGCCACGGCGCAGCAATGCCGGGGATTTTTCCGGGTAATGCGCGCCCATCTGTCGTACGCCGGCCTGGGCGTTGTCGTGGCCGATCATCGAGATGTCGCCGATGTCTTCCTCGAAGCCGTTGAGGTAGAACCCGAGCACGCCGAACAGCGCGTTGTCGCTGTCGACCCGACCGAGTTGCTGCTGCCAGTCAGCGACACTGACCATGGCGAATTCCCGGCCGGCATCACGGAATGACGCAACGTAGTCGTCCCAACTCAGGGGCTCGGGGTTGTGCAGGTTGAACACGGCTTTTTCGGCCTGATAGCGGCTGGCATGGAAGGCGATGAACCGGGCCAGAAAGTCCACCGGCATCAGGTCGAAATTGAGCGCGAACTCCGGCACCTGACCGAGTTGAATCGATCCCTTGAGCATCAGCATCAAGCGGTTCTTGTGCGGCTGACAGACGCCGGTGAGGCTGTTGAAACTGATGTTCCCCGGTCGGTAAAGATTGACCCGCACCCCGCGCTCGCGGGCTCGTTCGAGGATCCGTTCACCGACCCATTTCGACAGGTTGTAGCCGTTCTTGATGTAGATCGGCGGGGTTTGTGCGGCGGGCAGTTCCAGCACCCGGCCATCGTCGGCAATCGTGCTGGAGGCCGACAGCGTGGAGACGAAGTTGAAGATTTTCTTGCTGCGCCCCTCGCACAGACGCAAGCACTCGAAAATCGGCTCGACGTTGTCTCGCGCCAGCGACTCGTAATCGAGTACGTGATTGACGTTGGCGGCGTTGTGCACCAACGCGCCGAACTCTCGATCCAAACGCTCGTAAATGGCCGGTTCGAGCCCCAGTGACGGACGCGTAATATCCGCCGCGTAAACCTGCACCCGACTCAGGTCCAGATGCTCCAGACGGTTTTCGCGCAACGCTTGAGCGAAACGCTCAGCCGCCGATTGCCCGTCACCATCACGCACCAGGCACGCCACTTCACTCGCCCCCCACGCCAACAACGCCTCGACGATATGCACACCGACAAAACTGTTGGCGCCCGTGACGATCACCTTGTGCACATCGCCCATGCGGCTGATTGGCAGCGGCTGAATATCCAGCTCACGGAAAGCATCTGCCAGCGCTTGCGCACTCAGCACTTCCTCGGTGCCCGAGCCACGGACCAGGGTCGCCAATTTCGCAATGGTCGGTAATTCGATAAAGCGGTTGATCGAGATACTGCGGCCGAATTCCTCACGCAATCGCAGCAGCATCCGCGACAACAGAATCGAGTGGCCGCCCAGATTGAAGAAGCTTTCGTCGGTCGAAATATCGCTGGGTGGCAGCTCCAGCAACTCGGCCCAGATCTCAAGCAAGAGTGCTTCATCGGCGCTGGCCGGGAGGCGTCGCACCGTGTTTTCGCAAACATTCACCGGCAGGGCCAGTAGCGCTTTGCGATCGACCTTGCCGTTGCTGGCGAACGGCATGCTGGTCAGTTCGGTCCAGGCGCCGGGCTGCATGTAGTCGGGCAAAAACTGCATCGCGTGAGCCCTCAAGGCTTCGCGAGCAGCACCCGGTTGCTTCTCCTGTGGCTGCGCCAGGAAAGCCAGAATGCGCCGCTGACTGTCGATCACCACCGCCACCTGGCGGTACAACTGACTGTCGCGCAGGCAGCGTTCGATCTCCTCCGGCTCGACCCGAAAGCCGCGAATCTTTACCTGGTTGTCCCGTCGTCCACACAGCTCGATGCCGTCGGTGGTCCACTTCGCCATGTCGCCGGTGCGGTAGGCGCGCAGGGTCTGGCCGTCAGGCAGACTCAGGTTCAGATAGCGCTCGGCGGTCTGCTGCGGGTTGTTCAGGTAACCCAGACAAACCCCCGGCCCGACGATGTACAACTCGCCGACGGTCTGCTCGGCCACGGGTCTAAAGGCCTCATCCAGAATCAGCACCTGACTGTTGGCAATCGGTGCGCCGAGAGTGCGGTTGCTGTCGCCATTACGCAGCTGTCGGGCCGTGATCAGGACGGTGGCTTCGGTCGGACCATAGAGGTTGTAGAGGTTGCCCTGGCGGGTGAGTTGCTCGATGACATAGGGCTCGCAGACATCGCCACCGGTCATCACATGATCCAGGACCTGCAGTTGCTCCAGCGGCAGAATGCTCAGCAGCGCCGGCGGCAGGAACGCATGGCTCAGCCGTTGATGACGGATCAGTTCAACCAGTTGCAAGGGATCGCGGCGCTGATCATCGCTGGGCACGATCAGCTCGGCGCCCTGAAGCAAGGTCGGGAAAATATCGATCAGCGACGAGTCGAAACTCAGCGATGAAAACTGCAGCGCCCGGCTTTGTTCAGTCAGTTGCACATAGTCGGCGTACCACGCGGTGAAGTGCGCGAGGTTGGCCTGGCTGAGCAATACGCCTTTGGGATGCCCGGTGGTGCCCGACGTATAAAGCGCCATGCACGGTGCATCGAGATCAGGTCTCTGGCGCATCAAGGATTGGCCGAGGTCGACGTCATCAGCGTCGATTTGGCTGATGTCCAGCGCTGGCATTTCATCGGCCAGCGGATGTTGGCCGTCATGCAGCAACAACACGGCCCCGGCGTTCGAAAGAATGTATTGCTGACGTTGCAACGGGTGGCTTGGCTCCAACGGCAAATACACCGCACCGCTGCCCAAAATCGCCAGAATCCCCGCATACAAAGCCGTGCATTTGGGCAGGCAAATCCCGATGACCAACGGCCCCTGATGTTGAGCGAGCAATGGCAGCAATCGCTGCTGGATCGCGCGGCTATGGGCGTGCAATTGCCGATAGCTCAAGGACGTGCCAGCGATGTTCAGCGCAGGTCGTTCGGGCGACTCGATGAAGCGTTGCTCGAGGCGCTCGATCATCGGAATCCGCGCGAGTTGCAGCAGCGCGGGTTGAGCGGTGTTGTTGAATTGATGAACGAAAGCCAGGTGCTCTAGAAACAACAGGTTTTCCACATGCTCGAAGTGAGCGGAATCGGCCGTTTCGGCCTGCAGAAAATACTCGGCGTCCCGGGAGAACCGACTGACCAGCAGCGCGACATGATCCACCAGTTCCGCCACCGCTTTGAGGCGCAATGCCTGGCCGTTTCCCGACGGCTCGTCGGCAATTGGCACACGAGTGAAAAGCCGGCCTGCTTGCATGCATAGCAAGTCCATCGGCGCCAGCCCGGTGATGCCTGGCTTGCCGACGCCCAGTTGCAGGGTAAGACGTGGCGCATCGCCCAAGACTGAAAACGCCTGGCTGGCATCGTCGATCAGCAAATCAAACGATGGCGTCCCTTCGAACGCCTCAAGCCGCACCAGCAAATGACCCTGTTGTTCAAGTTCCAGCGCCAGGTCGGTCAAGGCCTGGCTTTGCCCAATGAGCAGAATGTCGAGACGTCTCATGATGTTCTCCTCGTTAAACCAGGTAGTCGCTGAGGGCGTCTTGCACGCACGGCGAATCGAGCAGCGAACTGCTGCGGAAGAACCGCACGATATTGGCGACCAGCGGGTGATGGCGATTGATCGGGAAGGCCAGTCCCGAGACTTCGCTCTTGAGTGCACGACGCGCGGCATCGCTGATCTGCAACGAGTCGATCAGACGAAAATCGAAGGACTTCTGGATGTCGTTGGTCAGGTAATGCGCGATGAACACCGGCAGGATTTGCGCGATGCGTTGGCGGTCGTCTTCGCTCGCGGTGTGCCAGTAGATGCGCACCATCCGCGACCAGAATCCGGAGTGGCGACCTTCGTCGAGCAAGTGGTCGGCCATCAGGCCTTTGATCGATTGCTTGACCGTGTCGTCCTTGGCGAACGCGGCGACATCACCGGTCACAGTGTTCTCTGCGATGGCCACGCAAATCAGTTCCACGGCACTGCGCAGGTGCTCGGGTGCGAGGGCCACGGCCGCCGGTATCGCTCGGCTCAATTCGATTTCATCGGGCAATTCGATCGGCGTGATACCGGTCATGGCGACGGTCTGCTGCATGAAATCCATGGCCACGAGCGCGTGGTAATCCTCGTCCACCACCACGGTCATGGCGTCATAGCGACAGGCGAACGGGAACGTTAGGGCGAAGCGGTTCTTTGCGATGCTACGTGCGGTCTTGTCGACGATCTCGGTCTCGAAAATCACCACGTCGTTGATGAATTTGTAGAGCGTCTGCACCAGTGCGAAGTCGCGTTGCTCCGGGCATTCGCGCAGGAAGGTTTCGCTCAGCACCAGCGGTTGGCGACTCAAGGGATAGATCAACTTGTCATCGTTCTCCAGCACGCGCCGGGGACGGGTGCGGATGGTCGCGCGGCTCTCCCAGGCGTCGGCGAAGGATTGGTAGTCAGCGGCGTTCATGCGTTCACCTCGGCAACCGGTTCGCTCATGCTCTGGCGCAAGCCGTCCCACAGGGCGATGCGGCTCTCTACGGCGGCAATCGCGCTGGCGTAGACATCGGCCTCGCGTTGCGGATCACCATCGACCAGTCGTGCCAGCAGCTTCTCCGCGGCCGGGCCGTGGTCTTCGGAATCGACCTCGATGTGCCGTTCCAGGTAGTAACGGAAGGTCGGCGCCTGCTCGATGCCGATGCCCCAGTCATCGAGGATCCGCTGGAACATGTGTGGAATGACACTCTCACGACCGTGCAGAAACGCCGCCGCCACGCTATGCCCCGGTGCATGCAGCGCGGTGTGCAAGGTATGGCGCACGAACTGCGCAGCCGCCGGATCAACGTCAACGCTTTGCAACGCCACGTCGTAACTCACACCTTCTTGTTGCAACGCCACAAACCGTTCGACCGCGACCGTACTGGCACCGACTTCGCGCATTGCATCCAGGTACAACTCGAAATGGCTGTAATGACCGTGGGCCGGACGATCATCGGACTCTTCACCGAGCACAATCTCGTTGATCAGGCGCGCAGCCTGCGGGTCTCGCGGCGGCAACCAGGGCAGTTGAACGCAGGTCAATTCCTGTTGCAGACGTTTGGTCAGCGACATGAAATCCCACACCGCAAAAACATGGGTTTCCATGAAGCGTTGAAGTACCGACAGTGAATGTATTTCAGCGAATATCGGGTGCGCACTAAGTTCTGCTTTCTTTTGGTTGAGGCGGTCTTTATGCGTTTTCATGAGCGAGCCTATAGTTGATCTGAAATGCCGATAGGGGGTGCTTTGATCATTAAGTGACAGTCGTTTAAAGTTTTCTGTTGGCGAGCGAATGCCTCAAGTTAATTGATGAGTTTGCGTTGAAAGTAAGGCGCCAGGTAAAGGCGTTTAGCACCCATATTCGGAAGGGGGCGGAGAAAAACTAATACATGAATAAAGTTCCCGGCAAGTTATTTTTATATTATTTGGAAGTTATATTTTCTTGCGCGCGACAAGTCCCGATAAAACATTTGTTAGTTGTTTTATTTGGGCGTAGTTGCTCCTTTCGACTAATAAAAGTCAAAATTCAGGTAAAGAGTGAATGCCTCACTCGAAGCAACTTTCTAAAGGTGTCGTTTAGATGACTTAAGGGGGTGGAAGTTGGCTGGGATCGACGCCGGTTCTTCCTTTCCCGTGACAAGACTCCTTCCGTAGGTTCTTGGTGCGGGGACTGCTTCGCAGGATGCGGAGCGTCGCCCGTTCTTTATTTGTTGGCAGCCCAAGAGTGAGCGTAAATCAAGGCAGCCGCTATCACCGGGTTGTCATTAACCGGTGCAATGAATGGGCTGGAGGGAAGTCGTTCGGCGAAAGGGCCTTGGCCACAGGAAGTGCGGTCGCTACAGCGGTTCGGCAGGACGCCGGAGGATGTGTAAGAGGATTTGTCGAGGCTTCATCAGGTTGAATGGCGGTCAATGAAACAGGCTCAGGGATTTGCCCTGTCTCATTGACCGCCGAGATTAGCGGTTGGTTTTCCTGCTCTGCGCCTCGGGGCTGTTGAGGTAACGCGTGATGACCTCCACACCGCGATTGAGGTGATGTTCGAGCAGCTTTACCGCGCGTTCGACGTCACGATTTTCGACGGCCAACAACAGCGCTCGGTGATCTTCCTGGGACAGTTTGCCCAGGCCCATGGCTTCCAGGTTAAAGCGCAGGAAGCGCTCTTCCTCGTTCAACCCGTCTTCGACCAGTCTCAACAGACGGCGGTTAGGCGCCTTGCTGTAAAGCGCCATGTGGAAGAGGCGATTGAGCCGACCGATTTCGGTGTAGTCGTTTTCTGTCTCGAGGCTATCGATATAGCGCGCAGCTTCTTCGAGATCCGCGGCGTCGAGTAAGGGAATCGATAACCGCAGTGCTTCGGACTCCAACAGAATCCGCAACGCATAAGTTTCGACGGCGTCACCCTGAACCAGCGGCGCGACGACGGCACCTTTATGCGCGATGACGTTGAGCAACGACTGGGCTTCGAGTTGGCGCAAGGCTTCGCGCACCGGCATGCGGCTGACACCGAACAGGTCGGCCAGATCCTGCTGGCGCAACGCAGTGCCGCACGGAATGCGACCGTCGAGAATGGCAGAACGCAGGGTTTCTTCGATCACCGAGCGTGCCAAATGAGCGGGAATCGGCCCGTTGACCTTGATACTGCTGAGCGGGTTGGGCTTCTGTGTCACTACTACGCACCCTGTTTGACTGAAATATTTGGATCCAAATGGACACTAGTGACTGCTTGTCAGGTTGTCAAACGATCCGGGGATCGAAGCCTGCCACTTATTATGTCATTCACCATTCAAAGTTTAGCGCGTCACCAGTGATTGCACGGTGCCATTGTCTTTTACCGGGCTAACCTTCACCATCAAACGAATTCCATCTGCCTGATCTGGATGCCTCGCATTGGCGGTACGTTTCGCGATCCCTCGGACCTTACGCTGGCTGTGCTGCGCCTTGCTGCTGGCCGGCGTCATGCTGGGCGGGTTGCATGCCGATTGGGATTTCTCGCTGATCAGCCGTCGCGCGCAGGCATTGTACGGGCCCTTGGGCGAAGGGCAGCAACGCATCGACGCCTGGCAGCATTTGCTGGCGACGCAAAAGCAGGTCAATGAGCTGGAGCAGCTCAACGTGGTGAACCAGTTCTTCAATAAACAGGTGCGTTACGTCGAGGACATCGATCTGTGGCATGAAGTCGACTATTGGGAAACTCCCATCGAAGCCTTGTGGAAAGGCGCCGGCGACTGCGAAGACTACGCCATTGCCAAGTATTTCAGCCTGCGCCATCTCGGTGTGTCCAGTGACAAGCTGCGCATCACCTACGTCAAGGCGTTGCGTTTGAACCGAGCGCACATGGTATTGACCTATTACTCGAGCCCAGAGGCCATGCCGCTGGTGCTCGACAGCTTGATTGACGCGATCAAGCCGGCCAACCAGCGAACCGATTTGTTGCCGGTCTACTCTTTCAATGCCGAAGGATTGTGGCTGCCGGGTGCCAAGGGCAACAAAAAGGTCGGTGATACCAAACGCCTGTCTCGTTGGCAGGACGTACTGAAGAAAATGCAGGCCGAAGGTTTCCCGGTCGAGACGACTAATTAGGAGCACGCGCTCAGATGTCTTTGTTCAAACAGCTGTTGATCGCTATCTGTCTGTTCCTGGTGGTCGCCTTCACCGGCAGCTTCATGGTCAGCCTGGAAAGCTCGCGTACCCAGTACGTCAACCAGTTGCGCTCCCATGCCCAGGACGCCGCGACGGCGTTGGCGCTGTCCCTGACGCCAAATATCGATGATCCAGCGATGGTCGAGTTGTTGGTCAGTTCGATCTTCGACAGCGGCTATTACGCGAGCATCCGTGTGGTCGATTTGTCCAACGACAAAACCATCGTCGAGCGCAGCGGCATTCCGGCGGTCAACAATGTGCCGGACTGGTTCGTCAAAATGATCGGCCTGGAACCGGCCGGTGGCGATGCGATTGTCAGCCGCGGTTGGGAACAAGCGGCGCGGGTCGAGGTGGTCAGCCACCCGATGTTCGCGTTGGCCAAACTATGGCAGAGCGCGTTGGGCAGCCTCGGCTGGTTGCTGATTTGCGGCGCTGTGAGCGCGGTGTTGGGTGCGTTGCTGTTGCGTCGACAACTCAAGCCGCTGGATTACATGGTCAAGCAATCCCACGCCATCGCTCGCCGCGAATTCCTCAGTCTGCCGGAGCTGCCACGCACGCCTGAGTTGCGACGTGTGGTGCAAGCCATGAATCAGATGGTCGAGAAGCTCAAGGCGCTGTTCCAGGAACAGGCCGAACGCAGTGAAAAACTGCGTGTCGAGTCCTATCAGGACAACCTCACGGGCCTGGCCAACCGGCGTTATTTCGAGATGCAGTTGAATGCCCGGGTCAGCAACCCGGAACAGGCAAGTTCCGGTTATCTGCTGCTGTTGCGAGTCAAGGACCTGGCGGGTTTGAACCAGCGGCTGGGTGGTCAGCGCACAGATCAATTGTTGCAAGCGGTGGGCGAGCAACTGTCCCGTGAGTGCGCCAAGTACCCTGAAACGCAGAACCTCGTCACGCGGATCCGTGGTGGCGAATTTGCCGTGTTGGCGCCAGGGCTGGTGCGTGAAGAAGCGCTGCAACTGGCGCAGAACCTCGACAGCGCCTTGGCGAGCCTGCATGCGACAGGCGCCACCGACGTGGCTTCAGTGGCCTCGATCGGGCTCGCACCGTTTGTTCACGGCGACTCGCCGCAAGCCGTGTTGAGCCTGGGCGATCAGGCATTGGCCCAGGCCGAAGGGCAAGGTGAGCAGAGCTGGGCGTGCCTTGATCACAGTGCTTCGGCCAGTGTCGGTGATGACCATCACGCCTGGCACACCTTGCTGGATCAGGCGTTGAATCATCATCGCTTCCAATTGTATTTCCAGCCGGTGGTGGCCAGTCAGGACACGCAACTGGTGCTGCATTACAAGGTGTTGTCGCGGTTGATCGACGCCGAGGGCCAGACCATTCCCGCTGGACGCTTCCTGCCGTGGCTGGAGCGGTTTGGCTGGACCGCGCGGCTGGATCGGCTGATGTTGGAGCTGGTGCTTGAGCAAATGGCCGAGCATGAACAGTCGCTGGCGCTGAACCTGTCTTCGGCGACGTTGGTCGACCCGCAGGCGTTGAGCAAAATCTTCGAGATTTTGCGCATTCACTCCGATCTCGGCCCGCGACTGACCCTGGAAATCGGCGAGGAACAACTGCCCGAGCAAGCGATGCTGGAAGATCTGACGCGGCGTCTGCGTGAGCTTGGGTTCTCATTGAGCCTGCAACGTTTTGGCGGGCGCTTCAGCATGATTGGCAACCTGGCGCGACTGGGCCTGGCGTACTTGAAGATCGATGGCAGTTACATCCGTGCGATTGATCAGGAGAGTGACAAGCGTTTGTTCATCGAGGCGATTCAGCGCGCGGCGCACAGCATTGATCTGCCGTTGATTGCCGAACGGGTCGAGACGGAAGGGGAGTTGTTGGTGATTCGGGAGATGGGGCTGTATGGGGTTCAGGGGCAGCTGTTTGGTGAGCCGAAGCCTTGGCAGTAAGGCGTTATAGCTGCATCGCCAATGAGTGCGCCTTCGCGAGCAAGCCCGCTCCCACATTGAATCTCGGCTGTTTACACATTGAGTGTTCACTGAAGATCTATGTGGGAGCGGGCTTGCTCGCGAAGGCGCCAGTGCAGACACCCATGAGCTCGGGACTTTAGATCAACCCAGTCTCTTCATCATCAATCAAATGACTCAACCCACCCAACGCTTCACGGGCCTGGGTCCGGTCCATCAGCTTGGCCTGGGCGGCGGCCGGCAGGTCGGTGACGCGGATCACGCCTTTGCTGGTCAGCACCTGGATCAAGTCGTCGAGTACCCGGATCATTTCCAGGTCACTCTGCTTGAGTTGTTTGAGGCTGGTTTCCATCACCTCGTTGGCGTACCAGGCCTGAATCTCGTGATTATCAGCCGGCAGCGTTTCCGTGGCCTCGGCGTAGGCCGCGGCTTCCACGCGCACTAACTGACCTTGCGCATCGCGTTGCACGTAGAACATTGAGCATCCCTCAGAAATGGACCAGCGTCATGCTGTCAGCAGCATAGGCCAACTGGAACGCGAGTATGCGGTGCGGCGACGAAATCGTCACCGGGGGGATAGGCGCAAACGTGACGGCCGCCCCATAAGGGCGGCCGTTTTTCGTTGGATCAGCTGTTGTTGTGATCGACTTTGATGGTCGGGTCGCTGCCGGCAATCAGCGAGTGGATATTCGCACTGGACCAGTTGTTGCCGTCCAGTTTGATCGTCACATCCGGCGTCGCGGCTGCAGCATCGCCCGAGTTGAATTTGCCGCCGGAACTGACTTGCAACGACGAAACGCCATCCACCGTGGTGATCTTCAGGAAGTTGTCGATGGTGCTGCCGCTTTCGCCTTGCAGCAAGTCGCGCAGGTCGATGCGGTCACCTTCGCTGGCCTTGAAGTCCTTGATCACGTCGTTCCCGGTGTCGCCAGCCTTCCAGACGAAGGTGTCGGCACCCGAACCGCCAATCAGGATGTCGTTGCCCTGACCACCCATCAACGAATCGTTGCCCGAGCCACCGAGCAGGATGTCATTGCCCTTGCCGCCGTCGAGTACGTCGTTACCACCCGAGCCGAAGAGAATGTCATTGCCCGCACCGCCCAACAGCGTGTCGTTGCCGTCATGGGCGCCGGACACATCGAACGCGGTGTAGTGCTCGGTGATGAACTGGTGCACGTTGCTGGTGGTGACTTTGCTGACGTCGACGCCGGTCTGCTGCGCGACGAACGCCTGCATTGCCTGGTAACCCTCGCCGGAAATGCCGTTGAAGCTCACCAGGTCGCCGAACAGGATGTCGTTGCCATCGCCACCGCTGACAGTGTCGTTGCCCGGCATCGTCGCTTCTGTGTGGCCGATGATCGAGTTGGCCAGGTCTTTAGGATCGATGTTGGTTTGCGGCGTCTTGTCGGTGTCGTACGGTTTCAGGTCGGAGAGGCTGACGTCCTTGTTCAGGCCGATGGCCTCGACATTCGACAGGTTGCCCAGCAGTGCGAAACTGCTGTTGGCGTTGTCGGTGGTATTCGAACCGGAGCTGTTGCCGCTGCCCGCCAGGCTGGACAGCTCGTAGGTGCCGTCGCCTTGAGCGTGAACGGTGCCCAGGTTGCTGGAGCTCCAGCCCCACCACGAATTGTAGGTTTGCAGCGTCACGGTGCCCGAACTGTTGATGTTCAGAATGTGCGTGCTGTCGATGTACGTGGAGAACGCATCGCCCGGCTTGTAATTGCTGGTTTTAACCACGTCATCGAGCTTCACGTTGCCGTACAGCGTCGGGTTGGTCTGCTCGCCGCTCTGGTAATAGGTCGGCTGGCCATCGGTGATGAAGTAGGTCAGGTTCTTGGCCCCGGTGTTGGCCACCGCGTCGGCACTCTGGAACCAGTTGGCCGTGGTCTTGAACACGTCCTCGTAGTTGGTACCGCCGCCGGATGACATCGAGTCCAGCACCGACTTGAGCAGGTTCAGCGCATTCGGATCGTTGAGGTTGACCGATACCGATTTGTTGACCTGGGTATCAAAGTCCACCAGGAAAATGTTCACCGTGCCCGAGTTGCCGCCCATGCTTTGCTTGAGCGTGTTGAACACCGAGGTCAGCGAGTCTTTGGCGGCGCTGATCGACGACGAACTCATGCTGCCCGAACTGTCGACCATGAACGCGATGTTGTAGTTGGTGCCCGGCACCACGGTCAGGCCACCGATGTCGGCGACGATGATGTCGTTGCCGTCAGTGCCGGTGACGGTGTCATTGGCGGCTGTGGCGGTAATCGCGTTGTAGACCGCCGGGTAGACGGTGACCGGGATCGTCGCCGTGCTCAGCGCCGAACCGCCCAAGGCCTCGGTGGAGGTCGAGGTCACCGTCAGGTTGAACTGGCCGTTGTAGTACGACGGCGGGGTCACGGTCAGGGTGCCCAGGTTCCAGCCGGTGACGTTGGCTTCGCCGGAGGTCGCCGTCGCGGTGAACGTGTGGCCCGCGCCATCGGTGAGAACCGCACCCGCCGGGATGCCGCCGATCTTCACGCTCAGGCTTTCGGAACCGTCTGTGTCGGTCAGGGCCGTCTTGATCGCGGTCAGGTGAACGCTGGTGCCTTCGGCGCCGGAGTTGAGTTTGTAGCCGTCGTAGTAACCCTCACCGTTGGTGCCGTGCAGGTCGGAGACGGTCACGCCGGAAGCCGCCAGATCCGCCACGCCGGTGTACAGCGGCACGCCGGCACTGCTCAGGTCGACTGCCGCGCCGCCGTTGACCGACAGGTTGACGTCATAGTTGCCCGGGCCGCTCTGGTTGTGGTGGTAGATGTCCAGCGTGTAGTAACCGCTGGTGGTCGGGATGAACGAGCCGTTCAGGTTGCCGCCCGCGCCCCACGTGATGGCCGCGACGTTCTTGCCGCCGATGGTCACCAGCAGGCTGTCATCGACGGTGCCGGTGAAGGTGTAAGTCTTGCCTGCTTCGAGATAGATCAAGCCGGAGGTTTTCGAGGCGGTGCCAACGGCCACGTCGCCATTCGATTGCACGTTGCTGACGGTGCTGCTGGAGTTAGGTGTGCCCGCGCCGTCGATGACACTTTTCAGCGTGCTCGAAGACGCGCCGCTGCCATCGGTGCCGAGACCCGACAGGCCAGTCCAGATCTCTTTGATCAACCCGGTGGATTTGACGCTGTTGTCCGCAACGCTCAGCGATGGCGCGTCGGCCACAGGGGTGATGTCGATTTTGATCGTGCCAGTGTTGCCCAGCGCCGAGCCGTCGGTTGGCTGGAACTTGATCTGCGCGTAGTCCGCCAGATTGTTGCCCAGGCCCGCGCCGCCGTAACCATTTGCACCGGATTCGTTGGCATCCGGCAGGAAGCGCACTTTACCCGCGTCGATGTCCGCCTTGGTCAAGGTCTGGTTGTTCGTGACATCAGTCCAGGTCGAACCATTCAGGTACTGCAACTTGCCTTCGCCCGGCAGGCCGGTGATTTTCACGCCGAGGCTTGCAGCAGGACTGTCGACGTCGCTGACGCCAAATGTCGACCAGTTGAGGATCAGCGGTGTGTCTTCGGTCCCGGTGACGTTGACCGGTGCGGCGGTCGGCGCGTCGTTTACCGCCACTACGTTGACGGTGGTAGTCGCGGTGTTGGAGTAGTTGCTGCCATCAGTCACGGTCACGGTGATGATCCGCGGCACGGTGCTCGGATCTTCACTGCTGTTGGTGAAGCTGATGTTTTTGATCTGCTGCATGTAGTCGGCCAGCGTCGCGTTGCCCGACAACGTCAGCGTGACGGTGCCGTCCTTGCTGTTGGCATTGATGGTAATGCCGTTGACGCTGTTGCCCAGGTTCAGCGCATCGCCAGGCTGACGGTTGGTCAGCACGATGGTCGCGCCAGTCAGCATGGTGCTGTCCGGGTCGGTGATTTTCAGATCGGTGTCGCCAATCGACACACCCTGGCCGGTGGTGCCTTCGGTGAAGGTCACGTTGTAATTGGCCCCGGTGGCACCGCTGGAATTGTTGGCGTCCAGGTCGAGAACCGGCGGCGCATCGTTGTCGACGATCGCAGTGCTGATGCTGCCATTGGTCGCGCTGATTGTCAGGTTCTCGAAGTTGCCTCCGGTGGCCGAGTCGATCTTGACCACGAAGTTTTCGGTGCTTTCAGTGATCCTGTCGTCCAGCGTCGCGACGTTGAAATTCGCAGTGCTGGCGCCGGCCGGAATCTTCACGGTGTACACACCGGTGAAGTCCGAACCGTCGGCCGCAGTGCCGCTGTAGGTGATCTTCAGGGTGACTTCGGTCTGGGCCGGGTTGGTCAGGCTGACGGTGTAGCTGGCGGTCTGGCCTTCAGTCACCGAGGTGCTGCCGGTGATGCTGACTTCGGTCTTGTCGAGGGTGTCGGTGACGTTGGTCACTGCCGCAGCCGGGTCTTTTACCAGGTTTTCAAAATTGCCACCCGTGGCGGTGGCGATTGTGGCGCTGACCTTGCCGGCGTCGATGTAGGCGTCGTCTTTAGGTGCATCAACGGTCACGGTGCCGGTGGTTTTGCCTGCCTCGATGGTGATCACGGCGCCGTTGCTCAACGTCACGGTCACCGGCGTGCCGGCCGCGTTTGTCAGGTTCGCGGTGTAGACAATCGAACCACCTTCAGCGACCGAGCCGGTAGCGCTCAGGCTGACCGTCGTGGTGTCGATGGTATCGGTCACGCTGGTGCTGACCGGAGTTTTGTCGGCGACCAGATTTTCGTAGTTGCCGCCACTGACGTTGGTGATCGAGTTGGTCAGTGGTGCATGACCGGTCAACGCATCGTTCGGTGCCAGGGTGGTGATGACACCCGTGGTTTTGCCGATGTCGATGGTGATGGTCTGGCCGTTGGCCAGGGACACGGTCACTGGCGAACCGGTGACAGGTGCACCCACGGTGGCGGTGTAAGTGACGACGCCGCCTTCG
Source organism: Pseudomonas sp. DR48 (assembly GCF_019823085.1). Taxonomy (NCBI): domain Bacteria; kingdom Pseudomonadati; phylum Pseudomonadota; class Gammaproteobacteria; order Pseudomonadales; family Pseudomonadaceae; genus Pseudomonas; species Pseudomonas sp. DR48. The sequence continues at coordinate 2,086,579 of NZ_CP081946.1, forward strand.
GCCGCGCTGCCGGTGGCAGTGAGTTTCACGGTCGAGGTGTCGAGGGTGTCGGTGACGTTGGTCACTGCCGCAGCCGGGTCTTTCACCAGGTTTTCAAAGTTGCCGCCGCTCGCTTCCTTGATGGTCGTTTCGACCTTGCCGGCGTCTTTGTAGACGTCATCGGCTGGCGCCTTGACGGTCACGGAGCCGGTCGTCGCGCCAGCGGCGATGTTGATCACCGCGCCGTTGCTCAGGGTCACAGTCACCGGTGTGCCGGCCGCATTGGTCAGGTTCGCGGTGTAGACAATCGAACCGCCTTCGGCCACGGAGTCGGTGGCACTCAGGCTCAGCGTCGTGGTGTCGGTGGTATCGGTCACGGTGGTGCTGACCGGGGTTTTGTCGGCGACCAGGTTCTCGAAGTTACCGCCCGTGGCCTCCTTGATGGTCGTTTCGACCTTGCCGGCGTCTTTGTAGACGTCATCGGCTGGCGCCTTGACGGTCATCGAGCCGGTCGTCGCGCCGGCAGCGATGTTGATCACGGCACCGTTGCTCAGGGTCACGGTCACCGGTGTGCCGGCCGCATTGGTCAGGTTCGCGGTGTAGACAATCGAACCGCCTTCGGCCACGGAGTCGGTCGCACTCAGGCTCAGCGTCGTGGTGTCGGTGGTATCGGTCACGGTGGTGCTGACCGGGGTTTTGTCGGCGACCAGGTTCTCGTAGTTGCCGCCTGTTACTTCCTTGATGGAGTTGGTCAACGGCTCGTGGCCGACCAAGGCATCGTTCGGTGCTTTGACGGTGATCGAAGCGGCGCTTTCACCGACCGCGATGGTGATTTTTTCGCCATTGGCCAACGTGACGATTACGTCTTTGCCAGTCACCGGCGCGGTGACGGAGGCGGTGTACACCACGTTGCCGCCTTCGGCCGCGCTGCCGGTGGCAGTAAGTTTGACGGTCGAGGTGTCGAGGGTGTCGGTGACGTTGGTCACGGCAGCAGCCGGGTCTTTCACCAGGTTTTCGAAATTGCCGCCGCTCGCTTCCTTGATGGTCGTTTCGACCTTGCCGGCGTCTTTGTAGACGTCATCGGCTGGCGCCTTGACGGTCACCGAGCCGGTCGTCGCGCCAGCGGCGATGTTGATCACGGCACCGTTGCTCAGGGTCACGGTCACCGGTGTGCCGGCCGCATTGGTCAGGTTCGCGGTGTAGACAATCGAACCACCTTCAGCGACCGAGCCGGTAGCGCTCAGGCTGACCGTTGTGGTGTCGATGGTATCGGTCACGCTGGTGCTGACCGGAGTTTTGTCGGCGACCAGGTTTTCGTAGTTGCCGCCACTGACGTTGGTGATCGAGTTGGTCAGTGGTGCATGACCGGTCAACGCATCGTTCGGTGCCAGGGTGGTGGTGACGCCGGTGGTTTTGCCGATGTCGATGGTGATGGTCTGGCCGTTGGCCAAGGACACGGTCACTGGCGAACCGGTGACAGGCGCACCCACGGTGGCGGTGTAAGTGACGACGCCGCCTTCGGCCGCGCTGCCGGTGGCAGTGAGTTTGACGGTCGAGGTGTCGAGGGTGTCGGTTACGTTGGTTACCGCCGCAGACGGGTCTTTCACCAGGTTTTCGAAATTGCCGCCGCTCGCTTCCTTGATGGTCGCTTCGACCTTGCCGGCGTCTTTGTAGACGTCATCAGCCGGGGCTTTGACGGTGACGGAGCCGGTCGTTGTGCCGGCAGCGATGTTGATCACGGCGCCGTTGCTCAGGGTCACAGTCACCGGTGTGCCGGCCGCATTGGTCAGGTTCGCGGTGTAGACAATCGAACCACCTTCAGCGACCGAGCCGGTGGCGGTGAGGCTGACCGTGGTGGTGTCGGCGACGTCGGTCACTTTGGTAACGACAGCCGAGCGGTCCGTGTCGAGTTTTTCGAAGTTGCCGCCAGTGCTGTCCGCTATCGCTGCCCTGACCGGCGAAGCACCGGTGTAGACGTCATTGGGCACGGTGTACAGCGCCGAACCACTGGACTCGCCAGCCTTGATGTTGATCACCAGGCCGTTGTTCAGGGTGACGGTCATCGCTGTGTCGGCCGGATTGCTCAACGTGGCGGTGTAGGTGATCTGGCCACCTTCGCCGACAGTGCTCACATCGGAACTGAGCTTCAGCGTGGTGGTGTCCACTGTGTCGTTGACAGTAGTGGTGTGCGTTGTGTTGCTGACGTCGAGTTTCTCGAAGTTGCCGCCGTCAGTGCTGGCGATGCCAACGGTGATCTTGCTGCCATCCTTGTAGACGTCATCGGCCGGCGCCGGGATGGTGATGGAACCCGACTTGTCGCCAGCCTTTATCACGACGCTTTCGCCGTTGCTCAGTTTGACCGTCATGTCAGTGCCGGCGGCATTGCTGAGGTTGACGGTGTAAGTGATGGTGCCGCCTTCGACCACATAGTCGCTGGCAGTCATGGTCACTTTGGTGGTGTCCGGAGTGTCGCTGATGGCGGTTGAAGTCGGAGTCTTGTCGGCGACCAGATTCTCGTAGTTGCCGCCGGTTACTTCCTTGATGGCGTTGGTCAACGGCTCGTGGCCGACCAAGGCATCGTTCGGTGCTTTGACGGTGATCGAGGCGGTGCTTTCACCGACTGCAATGGTGATTTTTTCGCCATTGGCCAACGTGACGATTACGTCTTTGCCAGTGACCGGCGCGTTGACGGAGGCGGTGTACACCACGTTGCCGCCTTCGGCGGTCGCAGGGGTTGCCGTCAGGCTGACGGTCGAGGTATTGATGGTGTCGGTGACCTGAGTGACCGCCGCCGCTGGGCTGGTGACCAGGTTTTCAAAGTTGCCACCGTTGGCATCCTTGATGGTCGCTTCGACTTTGCCGGCGTCTTTGTAGACGTCATCGGCTGGGGCTTTGACGGTCACGGAGCCGCTGGAGGCGCCGGCGGCGATGTTGATTACCGCACCGTTGCTCAGCGTCACGGTTACTGGCGTGCCAGCGGCGTTGGTCAGGTTCGCGGTGTAGACGATTGAGCCGCCTTCGGCCACGGAATTGGTGGCGCTCAGGCTGACGGTGGTGGTGTCTTGGGTGTCGGTGACGGAGGTATTGGCCGGCTTGCCGTCAACGTCCAGCTTCTCGTAATTACCGCCCTTGGCGTCGTCGATCTTGACGCTCAGCGAACCACCTCCGGCGAGGGCGTCGTTCGGCGCAACGAAATTGACGCTGGCACTACTGGCGCCAACCGGGATGGTGATGGTCTGGCCGTTGGACAGGGTCACCACCACTGGCGAATCGGTCACCGGCGCCGTGACAGACGCGGTGTACACCACGATTCCGCCTTCGGCGACCGAGGACGTCGCGGTCAGGCTGACCGTTGAAGTGTTGATCGTGTCGGTGACGTCGGTCACGGCCGCTGCCGGACTGGTGACCAGGTTTTCAAAGTTGCCACCGTTGGCATCCTTGATGGTCGCTTCGACTTTACCGGCATCTTTGTAGACGTCATCAGCCGGGGCTTTGACGGTCACCGAGCCGGTCGTCGCGCCAGCAGCGATGTTGATCACGGCACCGTTGCTCAGGGTCACGGTCACCGGTGTGCCGGCCGCATTGGTCAGGTTCGCGGTGTAGACAATCGAACCGCCTTCGGCCACGGAATCGGTGGCGGTCAGGCTAACGGTGGTGGTGTCTTTTACATCGGCCACCGAAGTGACCGCCGGGGTTTGATTCGCCACCAGATTTTCGTAGTTGCCGCCAGTGGTGCCGTCGATCTTCACGCTCAAGGAGCCGCCGCCAGCCAGGGCGTCATTCGGTGCGGTGAAGTTCACATGGCCGCTGCTTGCACCGACCGGAATGGTGATGGTCTGGCCGTTGGACAAGGTCACAACCACCGGCGAGCCGGTGACGGGCGCGTTGACCGATGCGGTGTAAACCACCACGCCGCCTTCGACCGTGCTGGCCGTAGCGGTCAGGGATACGGTGCTGTTGTTGATCGTATCGGTCACATCGGTGACGGCTGGCGTCTTGTCGGCCACCAGGTTCTCGAAGTTGCCACCGGTGGTTTTGGTGATGCTGGTTTCGACTTTACCGGCATCTTTGTAGACGTCATCAGCTGGCGCGGCGTAGTTCACCGAACCGCTGGTGGCGCCTTTGGCGATGTGGATTACAGCGCCGTTGTTCAGCGTCACGGTCATGGCGCTGCCGGCCGCATTGGTCAGGGTCGCGGTATAGATGATCGAACCGCCCTCGGCGACCGAACCGGTTGCGCTCAGGCTCAGGCCGGTGGTATCGGCAGAGTCGGTGACGGTGGTGACCGCTGGCGAATGATCGGTGACGACTTTCTCGAAGTTGCCGCCGCTCTGGCTGGTAATCGTTGCCTGGACTTTGCCGCCATCCACGTAGGGAGTATTCGCCGGGGCGGCGAAGTTGACCGAACCGCTGGAGGCGCCGGCGGCGATGTTGATTACCGCGCCGTTGCTCAGCTTCACGGTCATGGCCGTGTCCGTCGGGTTGCTCAGGGTCGCGGTGTAGGTGATCTGGCCACCTTCGCTCACGGTGTTGCTGGCCGACAGGGACAGGGACGTGCTGTCGATCGTGTCTTTGACAGCGGTGGTCACCGACGTCTTGCTGACGTCGAGATTTTCGAAGTTGCCACCGCTGGCGTCGGTGATCTTCACGGTGAGCTTGCCGGCGTCCTTGTAGACATCGTCGCCCGGCGCCGCGATGGTCACCGAACCGCTGGTCTGGCCGGCGGCAATGGTAATGGTCTCGCCATTGCTCAACTTCACGGTTACCGGCGTCTGCGCGGCGTTGGTCAGGGTCGCGGTGTAGGTGATGTGCGAGCCTTCAAGTATCGATTTGTCGGCGCTGAGGGTCAGGTGTGTGGTGTCGTTGGTGTCGGCCACGTTGGTCACGGCCGGCGCCGGATTCTTCACCAGGTTCTCGAAGTTGCCGCCGGACGTGTCTTTGATGGTGACTTCAACTTTGCCAGCGTCTTTGTAGACGTCGTCCTTCGGCGCATCGACTTTAACCGTGCCGGTGGTTTTACCGGCGTCGATGGTGATCGTCGCGCCGTTGCTCAAGGTGACGGTGAGGGGTGTGCCAGCCGGGTTGCTGAGGGTCGCGGTGTAGACGATCGAGCCGCCTTCGTTGACGTTGCCGGTGGCAGTCAGCGATACGGTAGTGGTGTCGACGGTGTCGGTCACGCTGGTGCTGACCGGGGTTTTATCGGCGACCAGGTTTTCGTAGTTGCCGCCGCTGACGTTGGTGATCGAGTTGGTCAGTGGTGCGTGACCGCTGAGCACGTCGTTGGAAACAACGGCATTGACCGTGCCGCTGCTTTTACCAATGTCGATAGTGATGGTCTGTCCGTTGACCAGGGTCACGATGACCGGCGAACCTGTGACGGGTGCACCCACCGAGGCGGTGTAAACCACAGTGCCGCCCTCGGCCACGCTGCTGGTGGCGGTCAGAGTGACGGTCGAGGTGTCGAGGGTGTCGGTAACGCTGGTTACAGCGGCAGCCGGGTCTTTTACCAGGTTTTCAAAGTTGCCACCGCTGGCATCCTTGATGGTTGCTTCAACCTTGCCGGCGTCTTTGTAGACGTCATCGGCTGGGGCCTTGACGGTCACGGAGCCCGTCGTTGCGCCAGCGGCGATGTTGATCACGGCGCCGTTGCTCAACGTCACGGTCACTGGCGTGCCAGCGGCGTTGGTCAGGCTCGCGGTGTAAACAATCGAGCCGCCTTCGGCCACGGAGTCGGTCGCGCTCAGGCTGACGGTGGTGGTGTCTTGGGTATCGGTGACGGAGGTAGTGGCCGACTTGCCGTCGACATCCAGCTTCTCGTAATTACCGCCCTTGGCATCATCGATCTTGACGCTCAGCGAACCGCCACCGGCGAGGGCATCGTTTGGCGCAACGAAATTGACGCTGGCACTGCTGGCGCCGACCGGAATGGTGATGGTCTGGCCGTTGGACAGGGTCACCACCACAGGCGAATCGGTGACCGGCGCCGTGACGGACGCGGTGTACACCACGGTGCCGCCTTCGGCGACCGAGGATGTCGCCGTCAGGCTGACGGTTGAGGAGTTGATCGTGTCGGTGACGTCGGTCACGGCCGCTGCCGGACTGGTGACCAGGTTCTCGAAATTACCGCCGCTGGCATCCTTGATGCTGACTTCAACCTTGCCGGCGTCTTTATAGACGTCATCGGCTGGGGCCTTGACGGTCACGGAGCCCGTCGTTGCGCCAGCGGCGATGTTGATCACGGCGCCATTGCTCAGCGTCACGGTCACTGGCGTGCCGGCGGCGTTACTCAGGCTCGCGGTGTAGACGATGGAACCGCCTTCGGCCACGGAATCGGTCGCGCTCAGGCTGACGGTGGTGGTGTCTTGGGTATCGGTGACGGCGGTAGTAGCCGACTTGCCGTCGACGTCCAGCTTCTCGTAATTGCCGCCCTTGGCATCATCAATCTTGACGCTCAGCGAATCGCCACCGGCCAACGCATCGTTTGGTGCAACGAAATTGACGCTGGCACTGCTGGCGCCGACCGGGATGGTGATGGTCTGGCCGTTGGACAGGGTTACGACGACTGGCGAATCGGTCACCGGCGCCGTGACGGACGCGGTGTACACCACGGTACCGCCTTCGGCGACGGAGGATGTCGCGGTCAGGCTGACGGTCGAGCTGTTGATCGTGTCGGTGACGTCGGTTACAGCCGGAACAGTGCTCGGCACCAGATTTTCAAAGTTGCCACCGCTGGCATCCTTGATGGTTGCTTCGATCTTGCCGGCGTCTTTGTAGACGTCATCGGCTGGCGCTTTGACGGTCACAGAGCCGGTTGTTGCGCCGGCGGCGATGTTGATCACCGCGCCATTGCTCAGCGTCACGGTCACCGGTGTGCCGGCGGCGTTGGTCAGGCTCGCGGTGTAGACAATGGAACCACCTTCAGCGACCGAGTCGGTCGCGCTCAGGCTCAACGTCGTGGTGTCGGCGGTATCGGTCACGGCAGTGCTGACCGGGGATTTGTCGGCGACCAGATTTTCGTAGTTGCCGCCCTTGGCATCATCAATCTTGACGCTCAGCGAACCGCCACCGGCGAGGGCATCGTTTGGTGCAACGAAATTCACGCTGGCACTGCTGGCGCCGACCGGAATGGTGATGGTCTGGCCGTTGGACAGGGTCACCACCACTGGCGAATCGGTGACCGGCGCGGTGACGGACGCGGTGTACACCACGGTGCCGCCTTCGGCGACGGAGGATGTTGCGGTCAGGCTGACGGTCGAGGTGTTGATCGTGTCGGTGACGTCGGTGACAGCCGGAACAGTGCTCGGCACCAGATTTTCAAAGTTGCCACCGCTGGCATCCTTGATGGTTGCTTCAACCTTGCCGGCGTCTTTGTAGACGTCATCGGCTGGGGCTTTTACGGTGACGGAGCCGGTCGTCGCGCCAGCGGCGATGTTGATTACCGCGCCGTTGCTCAGGGTGACGGTCACCGGAGTGCCGGCCGCATTGGTCAGGCTCGCGGTGTAAACAATCGAACCGCCTTCGGCCACGGAGTCGGTTGCGCTCAGGCTGATGGTGGTGGTGTCTTGGGTGTCGGTGACCGAGGTAGTGGCCGACTTGCCGTCAACGTCCAGCTTCTCGTAATTACCGCCCTTGGCATCATCAATCTTGACGCTCAGGGAACCGCCACCGGCCAACGCATCGTTAGGCGCAACGAAATTGACGCTGGCACTGCTGGCACCAACCGGAATGGTGATGGTCTGGCCGTTGGACAGGGTCACCACCACTGGCGAATCGGTCACCGGCGCGGTGACGGACGCGGTGTACACCACGGTGCCGCCTTCGGCGACGGAGGATGTCGCGGTCAGGCTGACGGTCGAGGTGTTGATGGTGTCGGCGACAGTGGTTACTGCCGCCGCAGAGCTCGTAACCAGGTTTTCAAAATTACCGCCGCTGGCGTCCTTGATGCTGACTTCAACCTTGCCGGCATCTTTATAGACGTCATCGGCCGGTGCCGGGACGCTTACGCTGCCGGTAGTGGCGCCGGCAGCGATGGTGATCACCGCGCCGTTGCTCAACGTCACGGTGACTGGCGTGCCAGCCGGGTTGGTCAGGCTCGCGGTGTAAACAATCGAACCACCCTCGGCCACTTCGGTGGACGCCGACAGGCTCAGGCCGGTGTCGTCCTTTGAGTCGGTGATGGTGGTGACCGCCGGCGTAGTGCTCGGCACCAGATTCTCGAAGTTGCCACCGGTAGCGCCGGTGATCGTGGTACTGACGGTACTGCCGTTTTGATAAACGTCATTGGCCGGGGTGTCGACGTTCACGGAGCCGGTGGTTTTGCCGGCTTCGATGGTAATGGTCGAACCGTTGGAGAGGGTGACAGTCACCGGCGTCTGCGCCGGATTGGTCAACGTCGCGGTGTAAGTGATCTGGCCGCCTTCGGTGACGCTGGCGCCTGCGTTCAGGGTGACCGTGGTGGTATCGACGGTGTCGGTAACCTGGGTTACGGCCGGAGTCGTCGGCGCAGTCACGACGATGCCATTGCCGCCCGTGGTGCCGGTGACGGTCACGTCGATTTGGGTGGCGTCGTTATAAACAGTGTCGTTTGGCGCGAGCGGGACGTTGACGGTGCCGGTCAACTGGCCGGCCTGGATCACGATCACCGAGCCATTGGACAGGGTGATGCTCAGGTCAGTCAGCGGCGCCTGACTCAGGGTCGCGGTGTAGACAAGTACGCCGCCAGCCTCGGTGATGGTTGGCGTGGCGCTCAGACTCAAGGTCGACTCACGCGCCGCGTTGGCGTTGGCGTTGGCCGTTTGCCCGCCAGTGGTGTTCTGTGCCGCCTGTGCCGCGGCGTTGAGGCCCGCAGTCGGGAAACCAATGGTCGGGTCCACCCGGCCAGCGGTTGCATCCAGCATCACAAAACTGTGGCCACCACCGACTGCACCGCCCGTGCCGGCGGCCGCTGGGCCCGCTGCTGTGGCTTCGAGGTCGGTAGTCGGGTCGGCGCCCGCCGCGATGGCTTGCTGCAATTCTTCAACGGAGGGTGCGGCTTGCGCTGTGGCTTGTGCCAGGTCAGCGCTGGAGTCCGGGCTGCTGGCGCTCCACTGAGTGTCGCGGCCCAGGTCCAGGGTTCGGCCATCAGCCAGTTCGAGCGTCACGGCGCCTGCCGCGCCAGTGTCTACCTGATCGCCGACAAACAACCGGTCGCCTTCAACGAGTATGCGACGAACGCCTTCTGGGGACACCGCGAAAACCTGACCAACAATGCTTTTGACGATAGCAACAACACTGCTCATTGAAGACTCTCCGGGTGTCACGTTCAGTTGACTTCCATGGACCTGATGGCGCACTCGCCAAAACTGTCTGGACGTACTTTCAAAATATTCGAGGCGTAACGTTGACGCGTTTGGTCGTCAAACATTTGGCTATGCTTTTTCGCTATTAACTATATGCCAAAGTATTGACCTTGCACTTCTCATCCTAAACACTCGCTCCCGTAATGTCACATTGATATTGAAGTGGCTATCTGCCCCGCAGAAGGCAGCTCGGTTACAAGTTCAACATTTCCGACATACGGTCATCACGATGACAATCATCCGATGCAGCGGCACGTTCTGCAGTGATTCAAGACAAGTAATTCCGGGAAATTCCAACCATGCGTTTGCAGCTGCTCAAGGCTTTACCTTTCGCCATAACCGCCGGTTTTGTTCAGGCGCAGTCACTTCCGGAGGCCATGCAACAGGCGTTGGACGTCCATCCCGAAATTCAGGCAGGTGTTAACAGTCGATTGGCGGCGGATTATCAATTAAAGGCAGCAAAAGGTGGATACCTGCCACGGGTCGATCTGCTGGGCGGTTATGGTCGCGAGGGAGCGGACAACGTCAATACGCGGTCTGCCGGCAATAATAATCACTGGGAAACTTTGAACCGAGGCGAGTCAAGTTTGCGGTTGTCGCAAATGGTTTTTGACGGTTTTGCGACGTCCAGTGAAGTGGGGCGTCAACAAGCCACCGTTAACTCCCGGGCCTATTCTTTATTGGGTACCTCGGAACGCACTGTACTGACCGTTGCACAGGTCTATCTCGATGTCCTGACCCGTCGCGAGTTCGTTCGTCTGGCCACCGACAACTTGAAGAGTCACGAGCGGATTTTTGACCAGATCAAGTTACGCACCCAGCGTGGCGTGGGCAGCGGTGCCGACCTCGATCAGGCAGAAGCGCGCATGGCCCAGGCCCGCAACAACTTGATCACCGAACAGACCAACCTGGCGGATGCCGAGACCAACTTTCTCAGTGCTGTGGGCCAGATGCCCGATCAACTGGAGCGCCCAGCCGAATTCCTCGCGCTGTTGCCGGCCAACTTGAATGAAGCCCGCGCGCAGATGTTGGAAAACAGCCCGATCCTGCGTTCCGCCGAGTCCGATATCGCCGCTGCCGAAAAGCAATACGACACCGCCAAATCGTCCTTCTACCCGCGCTTCGATGCCGAACTGGGTCGCACCGCCGACAACGATCTCGACGGTCAGAACGGTCACACCAACGAATGGCAAGCCATGCTGCGCATGCGCTTTAACCTGTATGCCGGTGGCAGTAACAAGGCTGATCTGGAGTCCAAGTCCTACCTGTCGAACCAGGCCCTGGATATCCGCAATAATGCCCTGCGCGTATTAAATGAAGAGTTGGGCCTGGCCTGGAATGCGCTGAACAATGCCAACGCCCAAGTGCCGATCGCCCAGCAATATGTTGATCACAGCACCAGTGTGCGCACTGCGTATCAGCGGCAGTTCAGCCTGGGCGAACGCACTTTGCTCGACCTGCTCGACAGTGAAAACGAACTGTTCACCGCTTCCCGTCGCCTGGCGGAGATCAAGAACATTCAGTTATTTACTCAATATCGAATCAAGGCGACCATGGGCGAGTTGCTCAAAAGCCAGGGAGTGGTCGCACCGTTGGCATCCGTTGTGCAGAACGATGTGAAGCCCAGGGTCCAGCTACCCGGGATGAATTGAGTCTTCCTTATTCAACTGTTTGCCAAGAGTGCCGAGCGTGGAATCAGAAGTCAGTCGAGTTCAACTCATTCATGATCCACGCGCGCTGCACGACGATCCGTTACTGGATGGTCTGCTGGCCCTGTGCACGTTGCATCAGAAGCCGGCCAGCGCCGCGATGTTGACCACCGGGTTGCCGTTACCCAAGCAGCGCCTGAGTGTGGAACTGCTGCCCCGCGCGGCAGCCCGCGCCGGCCTGCAAGGGCGGGTGCTGCAACGCAAGCTTGAGCAGATTCCAACGATTGCCATGCCGGCGCTGCTGCTGCTCAAGGACGGTCGAAGTGCCGTCCTGCTCGGTTGGCAAGGTGAGGATCAGGCCCGCGTATTGCTCAGCGAAAGCGATGGCGGTGAAAGCGTTGTCAGTCGCGAACTGTTGGCCGACGACTACATCGGCAAGGTGTTCTTCGCCCAGCCCCAACACAAATTCGACGTCAATCACGGCACGCTGATCCCGCGTGCGCGCTCGTGGTTCCGCGACACCCTCAAGCGTTCGCGCTGGCTGTACGCCGATGCCATTGCCGCCAGTTTCCTGATCAACATCATCGCCATGGCCGCGCCGCTGTTCGTGATGAACGTCTACGACCGCGTTGTGCCGAACCAGGCCGAATCGACTCTCTGGGTGCTGGCCATCGGCATCACGGGCGCCTATCTGTTCGACCTGATCCTCAAAAGCCTGCGCAGCTTGTGCCTGGATCTGGCCGGCAAGAAAACCGACCTGATCATCTCGGCCACGTTGTTCGAGCGCATTGTCGGCATGGCCATGAAGTATCGCCCGGCCCGGGTCGGCAGCTTTGCCCAGAACATCCATGAGTTTCAGAGCCTGCGCGACTTCCTCGCCTCGCTGACCCTGACCAGCCTGATCGACCTGCCGTTTACGCTGCTGATCTTTTTGGTCATCGCGATCCTCGGCGGTCACCTTGTGTGGATCCCGGTGCTGGCGTTCCCGATTGCGTTGCTGATCGGTTATGCCTTGCAGAAGCCGTTGGTGGCGACCATGGAACGAACCATGGCCCTGGGCGCCGAGCGTCAATCGAGCCTGATCGAAACCCTCGCCGGCCTCGACGCGGTGAAGGTCAACAACGCTGAAAGTGAACGTCAGTACCAGTGGGAACAGACCATCGGCACCCTCAGCCGCCTCGAACTGCGGGTGAAAATGCTTTCCGGCCTGGCGATGAACATCACCTTGCTGATCCAGCAATTGGCTGGCGTGATCATGATCGTTTTCGGCGTGTACCAGATCATCGACGGGCACCTGAGCATGGGCGGTTTGATCGCCTGTTATATGCTCAGTGGCCGCGCGCTCAGCCCGCTGGCTTCGTTGTCGGGCCTGTTGACCCGCTACCAGCAAGCGCGTGTGACCATGACCTCGGTCGATCAAATGATGGAGTTGCCGCAAGAGCGCAATTTCGATGAACGTCCGTTGAGCCGCAAGGTGCTGCAAGGCGCCATCGAATGCCGGCAGCTGAACTTCACCTACCCGAATCAGCAAAACGCGGCGCTGAAAAACATCAACCTGATCATCAAGCCTGGCGAGAAGATCGGCATCATCGGTCGCAGCGGCTCGGGCAAAAGCTCCCTGGCCAAACTGCTGGTGGGTCTCTATCAGCCGGACGAGGGCGCACTGTTGGTGGATGGCGTCGATATTCGCCAGATCGATGTCAGTGAATTGCGCTACAACATCGGTTATGTGGCGCAGGACATCCAGTTGCTGGCCGGCACGTTGCGCGACAATCTGGTGTCAGGTGCGCGCTATGTCGAAGACGAAATGGTCCTGCAAGCGGCCGAACTGGCCGGAGTACACGAGTTCGCCCGTCTGCACCCGCAAGGCTATGAGCTCCAAGTCGGTGAGCGCGGGCAGAACCTGTCCGGCGGTCAGCGCCAGAACGTCGCCCTGGCCCGGGCGTTGCTGCTCAACCCGCCGATCCTGCTGCTCGATGAACCCACCAGCGCCATGGATAACACCGGTGAAGAACGCCTCAAGCAACGCCTCGCCGCCGTCGTCGAGAGCAAAACCGTGGTGCTGGTGACGCACCGGGCGTCGCTGTTGTCGCTGGTGGATCGCTTGATCGTTATCGACCGTGGACAGATTCTCGCCGATGGCCCGAAAGCCGCCGTGATGGAAGCGTTGAAAAAGGGGCAGATCAGTGTTGCTTAAGTCCGGGGTCAAGAACTCCATTCGCCGTTACTTCAAAGGCTCCGAGTCGCTGCATGGCCAGCCACTGCCCGAGGTCAATAAAGCGCTGATCGAAGACGCCCCACGTGTGGTGCGGCTGACGATCTGGGCGATCATCGGTTTCTTCGTGTTCCTGATGCTCTGGGCCAACTACGCGGTGATCGACGAAGTCACCAAGGGCGACGGCAAGGCTATTCCGTCGTCGAAGATCCAGAAAATCCAGAACCTCGAAGGCGGTATCGTCTCCGAGCTGTTCGTGACCGAAGGGCAGATCGTCGAAGCGGGCGCACCGTTGATTCGCCTGGACGACACCCGTTTCGCCTCCAACGTGGGCGAAACCGAAGCCGATCGACTGTCGATGCTGCTGCGCGTGGAACGCTTGAGCGCCGAAGTCGATGATCGTCCGCTGAATTTCCCCGCCGATGTGCTCAAGGCTGTTCCTGGCCAGGCTGCCAGCGAGGAGTCGCTGTACATCAGCCGCCGCCAGCAACTGCACGATGAAATCGGAGGGCTGCAGGAGCAGTTGATCCAGCGTCAGCAAGAGCTGCGCGAATTTACTTCCAAACAGTCGCAGTACCGCAACGGACTGTCGTTACAACGTCAGGAAATCGCCATGTCCGAGCCGCTGGTGGCTCAGGGCGCTGTATCGCCGGTTGAAGTGCTGCGGCTCAAGCGCGCCGAGGTCGAAACCCGTGGCCAGCTGGACGCCACGACGCTGGCGATCCCTCGCGCCGAATCGGCGATCAAGGAAGTGCAGCGCAAGATCGACGAGACGCGCGGCAAGTTCCGCAGCGAGGCCCTGACCCAACTCAATGAAGCACGCACGGACCTGAACAAGGCCCAGGCCACCGGCAAAGCGCTGGAAGATCGGGTCAGCCGGACGCTGGTCACCTCGCCGGTACGAGGCATCGTCAACAAGTTGCTGGTGAACACCATCGGCGGCGTGATCCAGCCGGGCAGTGATCTGGTGGAAATCGTGCCGCTGGACGACACCTTGCTAGTGGAGGCGAAGATTCGTCCGCAGGACATTGCGTTCTTGCATCCGGGGCAAGAAGCGACGGTGAAATTCACGGCGTACGACTACACCATTTATGGTGGGCTCAAGGCCAAGCTGGAGCAGATCGGTGCCGATACCATCACCGATGAAGACAAGAAGACCACGTACTACATCATCAAGCTACGCACGGAGCGCAGCCACCTGGGGACAGATGAGAAACCGTTGCTGATCATTCCGGGGATGGTGGCTTCGGTGGATATCATCACGGGCAAGAAAACTATTCTCAGCTACCTGCTCAAACCGATTATTCGGGCGCGGGCAGAGGCTTTGCACGAACGGTAAATCTTCTTTGCGGCTTAGGGCCTCTTCGCGAGCAAGCCCGCTCCCACATTGGTTATGTGATCGACACAAATCCAATGTGGGAACGGGCTTGCCCGCGATGGCGGCCTCAATAGCGATAAAAATCAAAAGCCATATCGTTATTCGATAACGATATTTAAATTTAAGTTCTTATATCTATAAAGTCACTTCCCTGCGTACCTGCCGACCAATCGGCGCGCCGCACGACACGAACCAACACGGAACCTCCGTGAGTTTCTTGATCGACGTGCGCGCCCATGAGCGTGCCGTGCGTGGGAGTGATTTTTATGTCAGCCGTCTCTGCGTCACCCGCAATCGCGCCACAAGCCTTCGACATCCGCCCGTTCAGCGGCGCTGTCGGTGCCGAGATCATCGGTCTCGATCTGTCCCGACCGATCAATGATCAGGACTTCGCCCGCATCCACCGCGCGCACCTTGACCATCACGTCGTGGTGTTCCGCGACCAGCGCATTACCCCCGAGCAGCAGATCGCCTTCAGTCGCCGATTCGGCGTGTTGCAGATCCACGTGCTCAAGCAATTCCTGCTGGCCGGGCATCCGGAAATCCTCATCGTTTCCAACATCATCGAAAACGGCCAATCCATCGGCCTCGGTGACGCCGGCAAGTTCTGGCACTCCGACCTTTCCTATAAAGAACTGCCTAGCCTGGGCTCGATGCTGCACGCCCAGGAGCTGCCATCCGAAGGTGGCGACACGCTGTTCGCCGACATGCACAAAGCCTGGGACAACCTGCCCGAGGCGCTGCGCAAGGCTGTCGAAGGTCGCTCGGCTGCGCACTCATATACGGCGCGCTACAGCGAGACCAAATTCGAAGGAAACTGGCGTCCGACGCTGACGCCGGAGCAATTGGCTCAGGTCGCCGAAGTCATCCATCCGATCGTCCGTACGCACCCGGAAAACGGTCGCAAGGCGTTGTTCGTCAGCGAGGGTTTCACTACCCGCATCGTCGGTTTGCCGGAAGACGAGAGCAAGCAACTGCTCGCCGAGCTCTATGCCCACAGCGTGCTGCCGCAAAACATTTATCGCCACCAATGGCAGGCCCACGACCTGGTGTTCTGGGACAACCGCTCGCTGATCCACCTTGCCGCCGGATGCCCAAGTCATCTGCGCCGCAAGTTGTATCGAACCACCATCCAGGACGACGCGCCTTACTGATTCCGTCGGAGATCGATCATGTCCAAACGTCTTCCATTCGCACCGCTGGCAGCTGCCATCGGTTTGGGTTTCAGCTTGATTGCCGGCAGCCTGGTGGCGCCGACTGTGGCCCATGCTGAAGGTGAAATCCGCATTGCCGAGCAGTTCGGTATTGTCTATTTGTTGCTCAACGTGGTGCGCGATCAGAACCTGATCGAGAAGTACGGCAAGCAGGAAGGCATCGACATCAAGGTCGACTGGACTCAGTTGTCCGGTGGCGCTGCGGTCAACGATGCGTTGCTCTCCGGTTCCATTGATATCGCCGGTGCCGGCGTCGGTCCGCTGCTGACGATTTGGGACCGCACCCACGGCAAGCAGAACGTCAAGGCCGTGGCTTCCCTGGGCAACTTTCCGTACTACCTGGTGAGCAACAATCCCAAGGTCAAGACCATCGCTGACTTCACCGAAAAGGATCGCATTGCGGTGCCGGCGGTTGGCGTTTCGGTGCAGTCGCGTTTCTTGCAATACGCAGCGGCCAAGCAGTGGGGTGACAAGGAATTCAATCGCCTCGACAAGTACACCATCGCGGTTCCACACCCGGACGCCACCGCCGCGTTGGTTGCCGGAGGCACCGAGTTGTCCGGGCACTTTTCCAACCCGCCGTTCCAGGATCAGGAACTGGCCAATCCTAATGTGCACGTGGTCTTGAATTCCTATGACGTGCTCGGCCCGAACTCGCCGACCGTGCTGTTTGCCACCGAAAAATTCCGCGATGAAAACCCGAAAACATATAAAGCCTTCGTCCAAGCGCTGACTGAAGCGGCCGAGTTCGCTCAGAAAGACAAAGGCGCCGCCGCCGACACTTACATCCGTGTCACCAAGGCGAAAATCGACCGCGCCGACTTGTTGAAAATCATCGACAACCCGCAATTCGAGTTCAGCGTCACGCCGAAAAATACTTACCCGTTGGCCGAATTCCTCTACCGCGTCGGCGCGATCAAAAACAAACCGGATTCGTGGAAGGACTACTTCTTCCAGGACGCCAAACCACTGCAAGGGAGCTGATTGCCATGAACGCCCCTTTGCAAGGCCACACGGTCAGCAAACCGAACGACACCGCACAGGCGCTGCTGTCGGTCGACAATGTCAGCCTCGAATATCGCACGCCGCAGCGAGTGGTTCGGGCGACGCATCAAGTCAGTTTTGAAATCGATCCGGCGGACCGTTTTGTGCTCCTGGGGCCGTCAGGTTGCGGCAAGTCGACGTTGCTCAAGGCGGTTGCCGGGTTTATCCGGCCCTGCGAGGGCGAGATCCGCCTTCAAGGGCAAACCGTCGATGCGCCGGGGCCGGACCGGATCGTGGTGTTCCAGGAGTTCGACCAACTGCCGCCATGGAAAACCGTCAAACAGAACGTGATGTTTCCGCTGCTCGCCTCGAAAACCCTCAAACGCAAAGAGGCCGAGGAGCGGGCGCTGCACTACCTGGACAAGGTCGGTCTGGCGGCGTTTGCCGATGCCTACCCGCACACCTTGTCCGGTGGCATGAAGGCGCGCGTGGCGATCGCCCGGGCGTTGGCGATGCAACCGAAAATCCTCTTGATGGACGAACCCTTCGCCGCCCTTGATGCGCTCACGCGCCGCAAGATGCAGGAGGAATTGCTGCTGCTTTGGGAGGAAGTGCGTTTCACGCTGCTGTTCGTCACTCACTCCATCGAAGAAGCGCTGGTGGTGGGCAATCGCATCCTGTTGCTGTCGCCACATCCGGGGCGGGTACGGGCGGAAGTCCACAGCCATCAATACGATCTGCACAGCCTTGGCGGCGTGGCGTTTCAGGAGTCTGCGCGGCGCATTCACCGATTGTTGTTCGATGAAGGCCAGTCACCGGAAACCGAACGTGAGCTGGATTTCACTGACATCCGCATCGCTTATTGAGCCATTGAGAGGAGCGCCCGATGAGCCATTTATCATCCCCGCGTGAAGAATTCGAAATCGTTCTGCAGCCGCTCACGAGCGTGCCGCTGGAGCGTGAACTACCGCTTGGTCAGCGCCTGTGGCAGCAAGGCTGGATTCGTAAAAGCCTGATCCTGATTCTGCTTGCGGTGCTGTGGGAAGTGGTTGCCCGCGTGCAGAACAACGACCTGCTGCTGCCCAGTTTTTTACAAACCGCCAGTGCGCTGTATGACGGTTTGCTCAGCGGTGAGTTGCTCGGCAAGGTCTGGATTTCCCTGGTGGTGCTGCTCAAGGGTTACCTGATCGGCATTGTGCTGGCGTTTGCCCTGACCACGCTGGCGGTGTCGACGCAGTTTGGGCGCGACCTGCTGAGCACCTTGACCTCGATGTTCAATCCGCTGCCGGCCATTGCGCTGTTGCCGTTGGCGTTGCTGTGGTTCGGTCTGGGGCAGAACAGCCTGATTTTCGTGCTGGTGCATTCGGTGCTCTGGGCGCTTGCGTTGAACACCTATGCCGGATTTCTCGGGGTCTCGGAAACCTTGCGCATGGCCGGGCGTAATTACGGTCTCAAGGGCATGCGTTTTGTGTTGTTCATTCTGATTCCGGCGGCACTGCCGTCGATCCTCGCCGGATTGAAAATCGGCTGGGCCTTCGCCTGGCGTACGTTGATCGCCGCTGAACTGGTGTTCGGCGCCACCAGCGGCAAAGGCGGGTTGGGCTGGTATATCTTCCAGAATCGCAATGAACTGTACACCGACAAAGTATTTGCCGGGTTGGCGGTGGTGATCTTGATCGGGTTGCTGGTGGAGAACCTGGTGTTTGATTCGCTGGAGCGGGTGACGGTCAAGCGCTGGGGGATGCAGCGCTGAGTTTTGTGGTGTCCGGGCTGACGCCATCGCGAGCAGGCTCGCTCCCACAGTTTATGTGTTGAATACAAAGTCTGCATCCACTGGAAATCCCTGTGGGAGCGGGCTTGCCCGCGAAGGGGCCAGACCTGCCACCACATAAGTCAGGAGAATGTTTGTTAGCATTGCGTCTGAGTCAATCCACCTCAGATACGAGTGCTCACCATGCAACTCCCGGACATGAATCTTCTGGTCGCCCTCGACGCTCTGCTCGACGAGGGCAGCGTTGTCGGCGCCGCGCGGCGAATGAACCTCAGTCCGGCAGCAATGAGCCGCACCCTGACGCGGATCCGTGAGGCCATTGGCGATCCGATTCTGGTGCGCGCCGGTCGTGGCCTGGTGCCAACGCCCAAGGCGTTGGCGTTGCGCGAGCAGGTGCGCGATCTGGTCGAGCAGGCCGCGCGGCTGTTCCGCTCTGCCGATGACGTGGACTTGGGCAGTTTGCGTCGCCGATTCAGTATTCGGGCCAACGATTTTTTCGTTGGTGTTTACGGGGGCAAGCTTTTCGACACGATGGAGCGCCAGGCCCCGCACTGCGAATTGCGCTTCGTGCCCGAGGGCGATGGCGATGACGAGGCCTTGCGTGAGGGGCGAATCGACTTAAGCGTCAGCAACAATCGTCCGGTCATGCCGGAAGTGAAGGTGCAGAACTTGTTTTCCACGCACTTTGTCGGCTTGGTGCGTGAAGATCACCCCTTGTTTGCGCAAGAGATCACGGCTGAACGCTATGCCGGGTTCTCCCATATCAGCATGTCCCGCCGCGGGATCGCTCGCGGGCCGATCGATACGGCACTCAGCGCGTTGGGGCTGGAACGGCGGGTGGCGGTGATTGCGCCGAGTTTCCATGCGGCAATGTTTGCGCTGCCGGATTCCGATTTGATCCTGCCGGTTCCTCAGGAAGCCATTTTGAGCGTGCGACGCCTGGGCTTGAAACTACGCTCCTTTACCCTGCCTGTGCCCTTGCCAACCCTGATGCTGACCCAGGCCTGGCACCCACGCTACGACAATGATCCGGCCCATCGTTGGCTGCGTGAAACACTCAAGGCCTGTTGCGACGAGACGTGGCTGGCCGCGCAACCCTCCGCAAGCTGATCACTGACTTGCTGTGGGAGCGGGCTTGCTCGCGAAGGGGCCATCACATTCAACATCAATGGCGACTGATACGCCGCTTTCGCGAGCAAGCCCGCTCCCACACGTTCTTCATTGCTGCGTCCAGTGCACTTATAAGCTGCCGATAAGTCAATTTTCGTAATGTCCTGCACTTCTTAAAATGCCCCGGTGTTCAAACCCCGGAGCTTGCAGCAATGACTTCCCTTACGGTCACGGCACCGCTCGCCGTGGCCAGTCCGGCTGCCGCCGCGCCCCCGGTCTTCGGCCCGCGAATCATCATCGGCCTGGTGGGCGTGTTGCTGGCGGTGCTGGTGTCGGGCCTCAACGAGATGGTGACCAAAGTCGCGCTGGCCGACATCCGTGGCGCGTTAGCGATCGGCTACGACGAAGGCACTTGGTTGGTCGCCAGTTACACGGCGACGTCGGTGGCCGCGATGGCCTTCGCGCCATGGTGCGCGGTGACGTTCTCGTTGCGGCGCTTCACCCTCTGCGCCATCAGCGCCTTCACCGTATTGGGCGTCTTGTGCCCGTTCGCGCCGAACTACGAAAGCCTGCTGCTCATGCGCACGTTGCAAGGCCTGGCCGGCGGCGCGCTGCCGCCGATGCTGATGACCGTCGCGCTGCGATTTTTACCGGCCAACGTGAAGCTTTACGGTCTGGCAGGTTATGCGCTGACGGCCACTTTTGGCCCAGGCCTCGGCACGCCGTTGGCGGGTTTGTGGACCGAGTATGTCGGCTGGCAGTGGACCTTCTGGCAAGTCATCGCGCCGTGTCTGATTGCCATGGCGGCGGTCGCCTACGGCTTGCCGCAGGATCCGCTGCGTCTGGAGCGTTTCAAGCAATTTAACTGGCGCGGATTACTCCTTGGTTTTCCGGCGATTTGCATGCTGGTGATCGGCATCCTGCAGGGCAATCGGCTGGATTGGTTCGAGTCGAACCTGATCTGCGGATTGCTCGGCGGTGGTCTATTGCTGCTGGTGCTGTTCCTGATCAATGAATGGTCGCAGCCGATCCCGTTTTTCAAGATGCAGATGCTCGGCATCCGCAACCTGTCGTTCGCCTTGTTGACCCTGGCGGGCGTGCTGGTGGTGCTGTTGGCGGTGATCATCCTTCCGTCCAGCTACCTGGCGCAGGTGCAGGGTTATCGCCCTGTCCAGACCGCGCCGATCATGCTGCTGGCGGCGTTGCCACAGTTGATCGCGCTGCCGTTGGTGGCGGCGTTGTGCAACTTGCGTTGGGTCGATTGTCGCTGGGTACTGGGGATCGGTCTGAGCCTGTTGGCGCTGTCTTGCATCGGTGGTTCGCACCTGACGTCGGTGTGGATTCGCGACGATTTCTACGTCCTGCAATGGCTGCAAATCCTCGGTCAGCCGATGGCGGTGCTGCCGCTGCTGATGCTTTCTACCGGCAGCATCACGCCAATGGAAGGCCCCTATGCCTCGGCCTGGTTCAACACCGTGAAAGGCCTTTCGGCGGTGGTTGCCACCGGGGTGATCGAAGTGTTGACCACCACGCGTCTGCATTTTCACTCGACCATGCTGGTGGACAACCTCGGTAACTCGCCGCTGGCTGACAGAGACAATGCGGGCCTTGCTCATCGCCTGCATGAACAAGCCGTCGTGCTGACGGCATCCGATCTTTATCTGTGCATGGCGGGCGTCGCCGTGACGCTGATCCTGCTGATTTTCTGGTTGCCGACGCGGATTTATCCACCGCGCGCACCGACATGAACGTTTCACTGAGACAGAAGGTTTTTATGACGACTCAAGCAAAGCAAAAAATGGCGGTCAGCATCGTCGCTGTGGTGGCGGTCGGCGTGCTGGTTTACCTGCTGGCGCCAGGCTTTTTTGGCAAACGCACACAACAGAGTACCAACGATGCCTTTGTCTCGGCGGACTTCACTCTGGTGGTGCCTCGCGTGGCGGGTTTCATCAAGGAAGTGCTGGTGGAAGACAACCAACAGGTCAAGGCTGGTCAGTTGCTGGCGCTGATCGATGATCGGGATCTGCGTGCCGCCGCCCAAGCCGCCGACGCCGAAACGCTGGTGGCCAGGGCGCAATTGCAAAACGCGCGGGCCACCCTTGAGCGCCAGACATCGGTGATTGCTCAAGCGCAGGCGTCAGTGGTGTCGGCCAAGGCTGAAATGGACTTTGCCGCGCACGAGTTGAATCGCTACAACCACTTGGCCGGCGTGGGTGCGGGTACGGTGCAGAACGCTCAGCAAGCGCGCACGCGCATTGATCAGGCCACTGCTCGATTGGCCAACGTGACCGCAGTGCTGGCGGCGGAACGCAAGCAAGTGGAGATCCTCACCGCTCAGCGCGACGCGGCCGAAGGTGGACTGAAGCGAGCGCAAGCGGCGCTGGAAATGGCCAGCTACGAGCTGTCTTACACGCGCATCGTTGCGCCGCAGGACGGCATGGTTGGCGAGCGCGCAGTGCGGGTTGGCGCTTACGTGACGCCGGGCAGCAAAATTCTGGCGGTGGTGCCGCTGGCCCAGGCTTACGTGGTGGCCAATTTTCAGGAAACCCAACTGACTGATGTGAAACCGGGTCAGGGCGTGCAAGTGCGTGTCGACAGCCTTGGCAGCGAAGTCCTGAACGGTCGCGTCGAGAGCATCGCCCCGGCCACCGGCGTGACGTTCGCGTCGGTGAAACCGGACAACGCCACTGGCAACTTCACCAAGGTGGTGCAGCGGATTCCGGTGAAGATTGTGCTGGAACCGGGGCAGGCATTGGCCGAGCGGTTGCGGGTGGGGATGTCGGTCGAAGCGAGGATCGATACGGCGAGCAACGCCTCGCGTGAGGTGGCTCAGCAATGAAGATATTTTTCGACTGGGCTGACGCCTTCGCGGGCAAGCCCGCTCCCACAGTTGACCGCATTCCAATGTGGGCTTGCCCGCGAAGAGGCCGGTGGCCTCAACTTACTTTTTGCGCCTTACTGGTCCTTAGCCTTTCAGCCTGCACTGTCGGCCCGGACTTCCACAAACCGCAAGCGCAACAAATTACCGAATGGTCAAAACCAGTAAAAGCCGCTGCCAGCCAAGCCATCGCCGAAACCATGGATGAGCGCTGGTGGGAAGTCTTCAACGACCCGAAACTCTCCGCCCTGAGCCAACGAGCCCTGACCGACAACCTCGACCTGAAACTCGCCAGCAGCCGCCTGCAACAAAGCCGTGCCGTGCGCCAGGTGGTTACCGCCGAGCGTTACCCCAACACCGCCGCCACGGGCAGTTACGGACGTAAACGCAACAGCGGCGAAGGATTGATGGACCCGTCCGGCCACAACGGCGACTCGGCGTTCAATCTGTGGGATGCAGGTTTCTCCGCATCCTGGGAGCTGGATTTATGGGGCCGTGTGCGTCGCGAAACCGAAGCTGCGGATGCGACCCTTGAAGTCGCGGAAAACGATCGTCGCGGCGTGCTGCTGTCGGTGCTCGCCGAAACGGCTCAGGACTACATTCAATTGCGCGGCGTACAAAGCACTCGCGCCGTCACTGAGCAAAACCTCTACGTCGCCCGCCACAGCTTGAAACTGTCGCAACTGCGTCTGGCCGACGGCGTTGCCACCGACCTGGACGTCGCCGAAGCGGCGGCTCAAGTCGCCGCCATTGAATCGCGCTTGCCCGCGCTTGAACAGCGTCAGTCGCAACTGATCAATGCCCTCAGCCTGTTGATGGGTGAACCACCGCAAGCGCTGTTCGCCGAGTTATCCACAGACGTCCCCGTGCCGCCAACCCCGCGTCAGGTCGCTATCGGCCTGCCGTCGCAATTGGCCGAACGCCGTCCGGATATCCGCCAGGCCGAAGCTCGCCTGCATGCCGCTACAGCGAGCATCGGCGTGGCCAAGGGCGATTTCTATCCACGGATTACCTTGTCCGGCAGCCTCGGCTCGCAAGCCCTGCAGCTCAGTGATTTCGGCTCCTGGGGCTCGCGCTCGTTTGGCATCGGCCCACAACTGAGCTTGCCGCTGTTCGATGGTGGACGTTTGCGCGGCGTTCTGAACTTGCGCGAGGCACAGCAACAGGAGGCCGCTATCGCCTACCAGCAAACCGTACTACGTGCGTGGCATGAAATAGATGATCAACTGACCGTCTACAACGCCAGCCAACTGCGCCGCGACAGCCTCGCCGAAGCCGTGCGCCAGAACCAGATCGCCCTGCGCACCGCGCAGCAGCAATACGTGGAAGGGGTGGTGGACTTCGTCAACGTGCTGACGGTTCAAGGCGCGTTGCTGGCGACTCAGGAACAATTCGTGGAGATCTCGACCGCGGTCTCGCTGGCGATGGTGGGTTTGTATAAAGCGTTGGGTGGGGGATGGGAGTCGGTGTATCCATTGGCCAATGCCGTTACCAATAATCCGGCTTGATTGCCGGCGTTTTACGGGTAGGCACGCGATCCGGGAACTGGTGTGATTGCAGCTCTTCTGCGGAGATAGCCTTTCGCATCCAGTGCGAGCGTTCTTTCAAAGAGCCGGGCGGGGTTCGTTTGAAACCACTCCTGTATGGAAGAACGATACCTACGGTTATTTGGGGAAAGTCTTCTCGGATAGCTTTCAGTGCGGGAGCCATGTCTGTATCCCCGGACACCAGCACAAGTTGCTGGATGCGTTCAGCATCGGGAGCCTTGGTTTGTCTAGCTGCTGTGCGGTACATGCTTATCGCGATATGGACGTCAGTTTCCTTTTCTTCGAGTTTCCAGATTGGGGTTGTGTCTTGACGCGAGGCTCTGATTTTCTTGCTGATAAAACGGGGGGCGCGTGCGGGTTCGAGTTGATGGCGACCATAGTGAACGGCAACGTTGTGAGCCTTTAGGGCGCGGACGTAACTGTCTTGAGCCTCCTTGGAAACAATGCCGCGAGTAGCCAGGTCTGGTTTGACCGAGGACGTGAAATAGTCAATTGAGGCCGTAGAGCTTTGAGGGTTTTCAATGTGAGCGATATAAGCCAACAACTGCGGCAGGTTTAGCCATTTATAAGGTGTGTCAGTCAGTAACCCGTAGAACACGTTATAGCCATCAACGAAGAATGCAGTGCGCACAAACACAACCCTCAGAAACGAAAAAACCGGCCGAAGCCGGTTTTTTCACCCCAACTGCCAGAGAACCTAATCTCTGCGTACGGGGTTGAGTAGTGGGCTGATCCTAAATTGAGTGCGTCACGCACGTCAACCTCGTTTGACCAAGACCCCTTCGACTGGATGATTTCCAGCGCCGGCAAGGGCTAGTTTTGTGCACTTGCATGGTCGATGGTCAAGGTGTTCCCAGGCTCAATTGTTAACAATCACTGCTTGAGAGACCTGACGGTCACTGTCTTTCGTTAGATCTGAAAATTGTCTATAGCCGGCATCAGTTTATATTGAACGGAGGTTCCCGATTCCGTGTGGGATTTAATACCGACCATCCTTTCGGGTGGCAATCAATCACCCACTCTAGAAAGTTTGTCTTTTTGAAACATCACATTTCCATCCAATAACATCCATCCACTTGACGCCCATCCACCCTGTCATAGACTCCGCTCATCCGTCAGGGAGATACGGTTATGCAGCGTGTTCGTGGTTGGGTTATTGGATTGACCTTGGTGACATGCGCAGTTCAGGCGCAAACGCCCGTTCCAGACGATCCGTTGTTGGAAAACAGTGCCACTGGCAGCAGCACAACGGCCAGCAGTGAGGCTCGCGGCGTGTTGCGAGCCAGGGATCAAGCGGTGCTTGCCAGTGAGTTGTCCGGGCGCATTGTCGAGTTGCCGTTCAGTGAGGGCGAGTCGTTCAAGAAGGGCGATACGCTGGCGCGTTTTGATTGCTCGGCGTATCAGGCCCAACTCAATGCCGCTCAAGCAGCCAACCGTGGCGCGGGTGAAGAGCTGGCGCACAATAAACAGCTGGCGGCGTTGAATTCGGTCGGGCGCTTTGAAGTGGCGCGGGCCGAGGCCAAGGTCAGCGAAACACAAGCGCAGTCCCAGGTTTATCAGGTTCAGGTCAAACGCTGCAGCGTGTTGGCGCCGTTCGATGGGCAAGTGGTCGAGCGCAAGGTCAAGCGCTATGAAAGTGTTGCCGCTGGCGCTCCCTTGCTGGACGTGGTCGACAACCGCACCCTGGAAATTCATCTGCTGGTGCCGTCGCGCTGGATGGCCCGGCTCAAACCCGGCCAGACCTTCAGTTTTGTTCCCGATGAAACCGGCCATCCACTGGATGCCACGGTCAAGCGCCTCGGTGCGCGGATCGATGAAGGCAGCCAGACTTTGCTGCTGGTCGCGACGCTTCCCAATGCCAACGGTTTGCTGGCGGGCATGAGTGGCACGGCGCGATTCGCGGAGCTTAAATGAACGCGCCGGTTGCCAGCGGCGCCGAACAAGTCTTCGCCAGGTTTCTTGATCTCGAGCGTCTGACCCGCGCGGCGCGCACGCCTTCGCAGCTGGCCTACAGCCTGGTCAATGACGGGCAGGCGTTGTTCGGCTTTCGCCACGCGGCGCTGTTGATCGCCGGCAAGGTGCAAGCGGTGACGGGCGTCAGCACGGTGGAGCCGAATGCGCCGTTCGTGGCGTTCGTCGAACAGGCCGTGGCTCAATTGTTCAAGGCCGATCTGCTGAAACTGGCCCGGGTGATCCCGGCGAATGTGCTCAGTGAATCGATCCAGGCCGATTGGCAAAGTCTTTCGGCGGCCCATGTGTTCTGGCTGCCGCTGATCGATCATGAAGGTGAGGTGTTCGGAGGTCTGTGGCTGGCGCGGGATCTGCCGTGGAATCCTTCCGAACAGGTGCTGCTGTCGCAACTGGGCGACACCTACAGCCATGCCTGGCTGGCGCTGCAACCGCGCAAGCCGTGGCGACTGCGCTGGACCCGAAAACGCCAGGTGGCGTTGCTTGCCCTGGTGTTGCTCGCGTTGCTGATCCCGGTGCGCCAATCGGTGCTGGCGCCCGCCGAAGTGGTTCCGTTGGGCGGTCGCGTGGTGGCTGCGCCGCTGGACGGGGTGATCACCGAGTTCCTGGTCAAGCCCAATCAGACGGTAAAAAACGGCGAGCTGTTGCTGCGCTTCGAAAGCACCACGCTCAAGGCTCAGGCCGATGTGGCTGAACGAGCGTTGGGCGTTGCCGAAGCGGAACTCAAGGCCAATTCCCAACGCTCGTTCGCTGATGCTGAATCAAGTTCGAAGATCGATCTGTTGGCCGCGCGAGTCGAGCAAAAACGCGCCGAACGGGATTACGCCCGCGAATTGCTCAAACGCAGCGAAGTGCGCGCCGAGCGCGACGGTATCGCGGTGTTCGCCGACGCGGAGCGCTGGACAGGAAAACCGGTACAGACCGGCGAGCGGCTGATGGAAATTGCCGACCCGAATCAGGCCGAGTTACGTATCGAATTGGCGGTGGGCGACGCCATTGCCCTTGCGCCCGGCGCGCAAGTCGCGCTGTTTCTCGACAGCGATCCGTTGCACCGACACCTGGCCACACTTGAACGGTCGGCCTATGAGGCGCAACCCACGGTAGCCGGGCAACTGGCTTATCGTCTGGATGCGAATTTTGCGGGGGCGCCGCCGCGCATCGGCCTGCGCGGCACCGCCAAGATTTTCGGCGACCGTGCACCGCTGGCGTTGTACCTGCTACGCCGACCGCTGGCCGGGTTGCGCCAGAGTGTGGGCCTTTAGATGAGCCTGCCGAACCTGCGCGCCGACTTGCAGCTGACGCCCGCTGCTCCGGCGCTTGATGGCTCGCCGCGCTGGACCTTGGCCGACCCGGTGCGCGGCCGCTATTTCAAACTCGGCGCGACGGCGATGCGTTTGCTGCGTCATTGGTCCCTGGGAGACCCAGAACAAGTGCTGCGTGCCGCCAACCGCGAACCCGGCTTGCCACTCGATGGCGCGGAGCTGGAGCAGTTGCTGGGCTTTTTGCGCAGCCACGATCTGATCAGCGCGCTCGATCCGCAACAGCGCGCCAGTTACAGCCTCAAAGCCGCCGCCCAGCGGCAGACGCTGTGGCAGGTGTTGTTGCACCAATACTTGTTCTTCCGTATTCCGCTGTGGCGCCCGGACGCTTTTCTCAATCGTGCCTGGCCTTGGCTTGAGCGCTTCGGCCCGCGAGCGCTGCGCTACGGATTCCCGGTCATCCTGGGGCTCGGGGTATTTCTGGTGTCCCGGGACTGGCAACGTTTTATCGCCACCTTCCCGCATTTGTTCAGCCTCGGCGGCGCGCTGGCGTTCGGCGTGGCGCTGTTCTTCGCCAAGCTCTGTCATGAGTTCGGTCACGCGTTCATGGCCAAGCGCGCGGGCTGTCGGGTGCAGAGCATGGGCGTAGCGTTCATGGTCTTGCTGCCGATGTTTTACACCGACGTCAGCGACGCCTGGCGGGTCAATGATCGCCGCGCGCGGCTGCTGATCGGCGCCGGAGGTGTGCTGGCGGAACTGCTGCTGGCCTGCATCGCGCTCCTCATCTGGTCACTGCTGCCCGAGGGGCCCGGACGCACGGCGGCGTTCATGCTCGCCAGTGCCACCTGGATCACCACGCTGATGATCAATCTCAATCCGTTCATGCGTTTTGATGGCTACTTTTTGCTCAGCGACTTATGGGAGGTGGATAACCTGCAAGGGCGAGCATTTGCCTTGTGCCGTTGGCGGCTACGAGAGTTTTTGTTTGGTTATGGCGCGGCGGCGCCGGAGCCTTGGTCGCCGAAGATGCAGCGCCGGTTGCTGATTTGGGGCTACGGCTCGTGGCTGTGGCGCGCGGCGTTGTTTTTCGGGATCGCCCTGGCGGTTTATCACCTGTTCTTCAAAGTGTTGGGGATTTTCCTGATGCTGGTGGAGCTGGTGTGGTTCATCTTCTTGCCCATTTTGAGCGAGTGGCGGCAATGGTGGAGCCGAAGGGAACAGGCGTATGCCCCACGAGTTTTGCTCAGCAGCCTGGCGTTGCTTGGGCTGCTCCTGGCGCTGGGATTGCCATGGCGCAGCGCGGTGGAGTTGCCGACGATGCTTGAGGCCGGACGCGCCAGTGCGCTGCATGCGCCGGTTGCGTCACGAGTCAAAACGGTAAATGTGCACGACGGCCAGGTGGTTGCACAGGACGAGGTGTTGATTGAACTGGAATCGCCGGACCTGGATTCGCGCCAGGCCATCGTCCGTCGCGAAATCCAGATCCAGCAATTGCAGATGCGCCGTCAGGCCAGTCGCAGCGAAACCGCCGCCGATGCCGGTATTGTCGAGCAACGCCTGGCAGAGGCCGTGGCTGAATATCGCGGATTGGCTGCCCAACGTGAACGTCTGCTGCTGCGCGCGCCTCACGCCGGCACCGTACGCGATCTGTTGCCACAACTGACGGTCGGTCGCTGGCTGTCGACCAAGGACCCCTTGGCGCGCGTCGTTGAAGACGGTGCGCGGTTGCGTGGCTATCTGGCCGAAGCCGAACTGTGGCGCGTTGCCCCGGGCGCCACCGGGCGGTTCATTGCCGACGACCCGATGCACCCGGCGATCGCCGTCAAATTGGCCGAAATCGACACCAATGGCGCGGCTTATGTCGATCAGGAGGCGCTGACGTCCGATCATCACGGGCCGATCGCGGTGCGTCGCGATCCGCATCAACGGGCCGAACCGGTGCAGGGACAATACGGAGCCAGGTTGAGCACCCTCGAAGAGGTGCCGACGCCGATGCAACCCTTGCGCGGCGTGGTGGTGTTGCAGGGACGCGGCGAGTCATTGCTGGGCGTTGCCTGGCGACGCATGGCGGCACTGGGTGTCAGGGAAAGCGGTTTCTAAGAGCAAACGACGCCGGACACTAGAAACATCCCGGCTCCGGCAATTCCAGCGAGCAAAAACCTTCGACTAATTCTGTGGAGCCCAGGCTCCAAAAATTTCTGTGGCCGGGTCACGCCGCGCCACAGCCTGGTTGATCCGCCTGATTGCCGAATGTCGTTGGTCGTAAAGCCAGCATCGACGACGGTACTGTCGCTGCCCTACAGTGAGCGCACGATCCAGTATTTGTCAGTGGCAATCTTGAGGGGAGCAATGGAAGTACGTAGAGAAACGCCGGTTGACGGCACCCAGGGCCCGCATGCTGCACCCCGCCCCTGGGCGCATGTTCAGCGTTTGCTGCGGTGGGTACGCGAGCATTGGCTGTTACCGATCCTGATTTTGGCCACGGCAGTGCGTTTCTACGACCTGACGGCGGCGGCTATTTGGGGCGACGAAGGTTCCAGTCTGCTATTGAGCCAGTATTCGTTAAGCGGGATCTGGCAGCACGCCGCCCACGATGTACACCCGCCGCTGTATTTCATGATCCTGCACGGCTGGATCGAGTTGTTCGGCGATGGCATTTTCTCGATCCGATGTCTCAGCGCATTACCCGGAATCGCCACGGTATGGCTCGGCGTATGGCTGATGGACTTGATCGCCACTCGGCGTGCCGCGCTGCTGACCGGTGTCCTGCTGGCGCTGCTGCCCACGGCGGTGCGCTACAGCCAGGAAGTGCGGATGTACTCGCTGCTGGGCCTGTGGTTGATCGGTGCGACGATTGCCTTGGTCTACTGGATCAGATACCCCCGGCGCACGCGTTATCTGGTCGCCTACGCCCTGCTGATGACGGCCGCGTTCTACACCCATTACTTCACGGCCCTGTGCGTTCTTTGCCACTGGCTGTACCTGGGGGTGATTCGTTTACAGCCAGGCTATCGATTGCGGCACATTCAGCGCCCTGGCTGGTGGCTGGCGAACGGGGCCATCGTGCTGTTGTACCTGCCGTGGGTGCCGAGCCTGATCGATCTGATCCAGCACATGGATCAGCTCAAAGCCAATGGTGATGTCGGGTGGGAAGATCCCGTCACGATCAGCTCCTTGCCTTCGATGATCTGGTCGTTCCTGATCCAGGACGATGGCGAAAAGCTTCCGACGCCGCTATTTATCGCCATGCCCCTGGCAGTGCTGGCCTTGATGTGGGTGGCACTGGCCCGCGACCGCAGTGTTTTTCGTGGCAGTGCTTTGGTGGCGATCTATAGCGTTGTACCGCTGCTGCTGGTGTTTGGGGTGTCCTATATTTCGCCGGTGTTCATCGAGCGTTACGTCACTGCGTACGCCCTCGGGCTGCCGATGATCGCTGCGCTGGCCATTGATCGCCTGTATTCGGGTTTTCGGGTGATTGCGCTGGTGGCGCTGATGCTGTTTGTCGGTGTCGAACTGGTGGGAGTGAAAAACAACGCCACGGTGGATACCAATGACCAGATCAGTGTCATGGTCGAATACGTCAACCAGCACTTCGTTGCCGGGGACCGGATCGTCACCAGCGACATGCTCTGGTACCTCAGCTATGTCTATTACAACCGCACCGACACCAAGCCGTTGCTGTATACGCCCCCATTGCCCAATGGCACTTCGAGCCGGCCGAATGCCTATGGTTTCGGCACGCTGGTCACTCAGGACGTTTATCTCGACAGCCTTGGCAGCCTGCCCAAAGGCACCAGCCGCGTATGGTTGATCGGAACCGCCGAGGGGCCGGACGAATTTGCACCATTGCCAGCAGGGTGGCAGGGCGTTAGCAAAACCCAGGCGGGAGGCGCCAATGCGCGCTTGTTCGTGATGCATTGAGTCAGAAATAAAAATCACATTTTTAAAGGATTTAGCTTCGATTTGATATCAAAACACCACTACTTGTAAGGCCATTCTTCGTCTACGCTGCTCATACGTAAAGGACTTATGTGCAGGTGAACGGATGCAACAGTTCCATTTCATTTCAGGCTTGCCGCGGTCGGGTTCGACCCTGCTGTCGGCAATCCTGTTGCAGAACCCGCGTTTTCACGCAGGCATGACCAGCCCCGTTGGCACGCTCTTTACCAGTGTCCTCGAACAATGCAGCGCCGGTAGCGAGTTCGGTGCGGTGATCGACACGCCGTTGCGTCGGCGTCTGTTGCGCGGATTGTTCGACTCCTACTATGCCGATCAGGCCGACAAGCCCGTCATCTTCGATACCAATCGACAGTGGTGCTCGCGTTTGCCGGCGTTGCAGGATCTGTTTCCCAAGGCCAAAACCATTGCCTGCGTGCGCAACGTCGCCTGGGTGATGGACAGCCTCGAGCGCCTTTATCGCGCCAACCCGTTCGAGAACACCAAGCTGTTCAACGACGAAGTCGAGCGCAACACCGTCTACAGCCGTTGTGAAACCCTGGCCCAGCGCAATCGCCTGGTGGGTTTTGCCTGGACTGCGCTCAAAGAAGCTTATTACGGTGAAAACGCTGACTCGTTGCTGATCGTCGATTACGACCTGCTCAGCCAGGCGCCGGAGCGGGTGTTGCGGCTGGTGTACGAATTTATCGGCGAGCCGTGGTTCGAGCATGACTTCAACAACCTCATCTACGATGCGCCGGAGTTTGACCAGGCACTGGGCGTTTCGGGGCTGCATCGAGTCAAACGCCAAGTGGCGCTGGAATCACGGCGCACCATCCTGCCGCCGGACCTGTTCGACAAATATGCAGAACTGTCCTTTTGGCACGATGGGTCCTCCAGCGCCGCCAATGTCATTCGTATGAAATCCGAAGCCGCGATCAATTAATTGATCGCGGTTGTTTCCTGGCCGTCATAAAAGTTCGAGTTCGGGTGAGCAGCATGTGGTGGAACAACGGCAAATCGCAAAAGGCCCAGGGTGCGCGCGCACTGGCATCGCCGATGATCATGTCCCTGGAACCGCGCATGCTGTTCGACGGCGCGGTCGCGGCCACGGTGGCCGACGCCGCCCAGCCCGACAGCCACCCCACGGCTGATGCTGCCAAGGCGCCGACGGTCGATCACCCGGCTACCAGCAAAGACACCCATGGCCAGGCGGACAACGCTTCGGCTGCGACTCCCGCACCGGCGGCAACCCCCACTGCCGTACCCGGCCAAAGCGTGGTGTTCGTCGACTCGCGAATCAAGGATACCGACAGCCTGCTCACAGGTGTGGCACCAGGCACCCAAGTGGTGACGCTGGACGCCACCAAGGACGGCTTGCAGCAGATTGCCGCTTACCTGGACACCCATCAGGGTGTCAGTTCGGTGCAGATCATCGCCCACGGCAACGCCGGCGACCTGTGGCTCGGCAACAGCTACCTGTCGGCTGACAATGTCGCCGCCCGCAGCGATGTGCTGGCCCAGATCGGCAAGGGCATGAACGTCGGTGGCGATATCCTGATCTATGCCTGTAATACCGGTGCCGGGGAACGCGGCGTCAGTTTTGTCGATTCCCTGGCGCAACTCACCGGCCGCGATATAGCCGCGTCCACCAACCGTACCGGTGTGGGCGGTGACTGGGATCTGGAAATCGCCACCGGCAGTATCGAAAGCCGCAACGTGCTGTCATCCGCCTCCATGGCCGGCTACCAGTACAGCCTGGCGACACTGACCGTGCTCAATAACGGCGACTCGGGCGTGGGCTCTTTGCGCCAGGCCCTGTCCGATGCCGTGGCCGGTGACACAGTTACCTTCAACAGCAGCATGATTGTCGGGCTGAACTCGCAGCTGACCATCACCAAGAACGTAACCCTTGATGGTGACCTGAATAACGACGGCATTGCAGATGTCACCCTTAACGGCCAGTACAAAACCCGCGTGGTGCAGGTGACTTCCGGCGTCACTGCGACCTTTGACGGCCTGATCATCAAGCAAGGCATGGTGGCCGGTGCGGGCGCGGCGGCAGGGACGGACGGCGCAGGAGCGATGGGCGGCGGTATTTTCAACTCCGGTAACCTGACCCTTAAAAACGTTACCGTGACCGATAACGCGGCCTCGGGCGGCGGTGGCGGTGGCGGTGTGACCTCACCTTATGTCGGCGGTGCGGTGGGCGGCGGCGGCGGTGGTGGCGGCGCGCTGGGTGGTCAACTCGGTGGTCATGGCGGCACTTCGGGGTTCGGCACTGGCGTTTATGGCGGTACAAGTGGCTCGGCCGGTCATGGCGGCAATGGCGGGGGATACAACCCTAACTACATGGGCGGTCGAGGTGGCGGGACCGCTGGCGGTGCGGGAGGTGCTGGCGCTGCCAACTACAGTAACGGCGGCAACGGTGGCACAGCGAACAACGGCACGGTTTCCATCGGTGGTGGTGGCGGTGGCTCCGGTTGGGACAAGCCCGGCCGGGCCGGCGCTTCGGCGTCTGGCGGTATCTACAACGCCTCGAGTGGCACCCTGACGGTTGTGGGTACGTCCGTTATCTCCAACAACGTCGCGGCTGGCGGTGGCGGTGGTGGTGGCGGTGGCCTCGGCGGCTCTGCCGACCCTGGTGGTGCGGGCGGCAAGGGCGTTGGCGCGATCTGGAACAAAGGCACCCTGCTGATGACGGCGGCCAACTTCGGCGCAATGGCCGGCAATGTCGGCGGCAGCGGTTCGGGCGGACCCGCCATGGGCGGTGGCGCAACGGGCACCTCCCCGGCCGCAGTGAACAACATTTTCAATGATGGCGGTACGGTCAATACCAACTACGCACCGGACGTGACCCCGCCGACCGTGTCGAGCATCGTGGTCGGCACCACAAACCTGAACTCCGGCGGCACGTCGCAGGTGACCATCACCTTCAGTGAAGCCGTGACCGGCTTCACCACGGCCGACCTGACCGTGGCCAACGGCTCGGTCAGCGGGCTCAGCAGCGGCGACGGCGGCGTCACCTGGACTGCGACCCTGACCGCCGCGGGCAATATCAATGCACCGACCAACGCAATCACCCTAAACACCTCGGGGGTGCAGGATTTGGCGGGTAACGTCGGCACCGGTTCCGGCACCTCCAACAACTACGTGATCCACGACACCGTGGCGCCGACGGCGACCATCGTGGTGACGGACAACGCGCTGAACATCGGTGAATCCTCGCTGGTGACGATCACCTTCAGCGAGGCCGTGACCGGCTTCACCAACGCCGATCTGACCATCGCCAACGGCACACTGACAGCGGTGAGCAGCAGCGACGGCGGCATCACCTGGACGGCGACCTTCACCCCGACCGCCAGCCTGACCGACAGCACCAACATCATCACTCTGGACAAGACCGGCGTGGCGGACCTGTCCGGCAACGCCGGAGTCGGCGTGACCAACTCGAACAACTATGCCATCGACACCCAACGCCCGACGGCGACCATTTTGTTGGCGGACACCGCGCTGAAAATTGGTGAAACCTCCCTTGTGACCTTCACGTTCAGCGAGGCCGTGACCGGTTTCACCAATGCCGACCTGACCATTGCCAACGGCACCCTCACGGCCGTGAACAGCAGCGATGGCGGAATCACCTGGACGGCCACCTTCACGCCAACCGCCAGCATCACTGACGCGACCAACCTGATCACCCTGGACAACACCGGAATCAACGACACGGCCGGCAACGCCGGCACGGGCACCACCGATTCCAACAACTACGCCATCGACACCGTGCGCCCGACCGCGACCATCGTCGTGGCCGACACCGCACTGAGCATCGGCGAAACCTCGCTGGTGACCATTACCTTCAGCGAAGCGGTGACCGGCTTCACCACGGCGGACCTGACGGTGGCCAACGGTTCGGTCACCGGGCTCAGCAGCGCCGACGGTGGTATCACCTGGACTGCAACGCTGACCCCAAGCACGAGCATCAGTGACACCACCAACCTGATCACTCTGGACAACACGGGCGTGCAGGATCTGTCCGGCAATGCGGGGGCCGGTTCTACCAACTCGAACAACTACGTCATCGATACCGTGCGCCCGACGGCGACCATCGTGGTGGCCGACAATGCGCTGAAAATCGGCGAAACCTCCTTGGTGACCTTTACCTTCAGCGAGGCCGTCACCGGTTTCACCAACGCCGACCTGACCATCGCCAACGGCACGCTCACCGCAGTGAGTACCAGCGACGGCGGCATCACCTGGACGGCCACCTTCACGCCAACCACCAGCATCAATGATGCGACCAACCTGATCACTCTGGACAACACGGGCGTGCAGGATCTGTCCGGCAATGCCGGGGCCGGTTCTACCAACTCGAACAACTACGCCATTGATACTGTGCGCCCGACGGCGACCATCGTGGTGGCCGACAATGCACTGATCATCGGCGAGACCTCGCTGGTGACCATCACCTTCAGCGAAGCGGTGAGCGGTTTCACCAACGCTGACCTGACTATCGCCAACGGCACCCTCACCGCAGTGAGCAGTAGCGACGGCGGCATCACCTGGACGGCCACCTTCACCCCGAGTGCGAGCATCAACGACACGACCAACCTGATCACCCTGGACAACACCGGGATCGCCGACCTTGCGGGCAATG
Organism: Pseudomonas sp. DR48; assembly: GCF_019823085.1. Lineage (NCBI taxonomy): Bacteria > Pseudomonadati > Pseudomonadota > Gammaproteobacteria > Pseudomonadales > Pseudomonadaceae > Pseudomonas > Pseudomonas sp. DR48. Next base: position 2,122,459 of record NZ_CP081946.1, read on the forward strand.
CCGGGAGCGGCACCACCGACTCCAACAACTACGTCATCGATACCGTGCGTCCTACCGCCACGATTGTATTGGCAGACAGCACCCTGACAGCGGGGGAAACCTCGCTGGTGACCATCACGTTCTCCGAGGCGGTCAGCGGTTTCACCAACGCGGATTTGACCATTGCCAACGGCACGCTGACGGCGGTGAGCAGCAGCGACGGCGGCATCACCTGGACCGCCACCTTCACGCCGACGGTTGGCGTGAATGATTCGACCAACGTCATCACCCTGGCCAATGCTGGTGTCGCCGATCTGTCCGGAAACGCGGGCAGCGGCACCACCAATTCCGACAACTACACGATCGACACCGTGCTGCCGACGGCCACCATTGTGGTCGCCGACAATGCGCTGAAAATCGGTGAAACGTCCCTCGTGACGATCACCTTCAGCGAAGCCGTGACCGGTTTCACCAACGCCGACCTGACCATCGCCAACGGTACGCTCACCGGAGTGAGCAGCTCCGATGGCGGCATCACCTGGACAGCGACCTTCACGCCGACCACCAGCATCACCGACGCCACCAACCTGATCACGCTGATCAATAGCGGCGTGCAAAACGGCTCGGGCAACGCTGGCAGCGGCACCACCGATTCCAACAACTACGCCATCGACACCCAGCGTCCAACCGCGACCATCGTCGTGGCTGACTCAGCTCTGGGCGTGGGTCAGACCAGTCTTGTGACCATCACCTTCAGCGAGGCAGTGAGCGGATTTACCAACGCGGATTTGACAATCGACAACGGCACCCTGAGCAATGTCAGCAGCAGCGATGGCGGCATCACCTGGACCGCCACTTTGACCCCTGTGGCCGGCATTACCGCCACCAGCAACATCATTAACCTGGACAACTCCGGCGTTCAGGATCTGGCCGGGAACACAGGCAGCGGCACCACCGACTCCAACAACTACGTCATCGACAGCCAACGCCCGACCGCGACCATCGTGTTAAGCGATGCGACCCTGAAGCCGGGCGAAACCGCGTTGGTGACCATCACCTTCAGCGAGGCTGTCAGCGGTTTCGACAACAGTGACCTGACCATAGCCAACGGTACCTTGAGTGCGGTGAGCAGCAGCGACGGCGGTATCACCTGGACCGCAACCTTTACCCCGACTATCGGTGTGACGGACGCCACTAACGTGATCACCCTGAACAATACCGGTGTCAGCGATCTGGCTGGCAACACCGGGACAGGGGTTACCAATTCGGCCAATTACGTCGTTGAAACCCAAGTGCCGACCGCGACCATCGTGATCGCCGACAACGCCCTCAAGGTCGGTGAAACGTCGGGGGTAACCATCACCTTCAGTGAAGCTGTGAGCGGTTTCAGTAACGCTGACCTGACCATCGCCAACGGCACGTTGAGCAACGTCAGCAGCAGCGACGGCGGCGTCACCTGGACTGCGACCTTCACGCCTTCTGCCAATGTGACGGACACCACTAACCTGATCAGTCTGGACAACAGCGGCGTGATCAACGCTTCTGGCAACGCCGGCGTGGGCGTGACCGATTCCAACAATTACGCAATCGACACGGCGCGTCCTGCCGCGACCATTGTGGTGGCAGACAACCGCCTCGGCATCGGCAAGACCACCACGGTGACCATCACCTTCAGCGAAGCGGTGTCCGGTTTCGACCTGTCGGACCTCAGCGTGGCCAATGGCGTGCTGTCCAACCTGGTCAGCAGTGACGGCGGCATGACCTGGACCGCGACCCTGACGCCGACGGCAAACATCAACGATGCCACCAACCTGATCCTGCTCGACACCGGCAACGTGGCCGATGCCGCCGGCAACGCCGGTGCCTCGATTGCCATCTCCAACAACTACGCACTCGATGCCACTCGCCCGACTGCCACCATCGTGGTTGCCAACCCGCATTTGGGCATTGGCCAGACGACACTGGTGACGATCACCTTCAGCGAGGTGGTGAGCGATTTCGATCTGTCTGATTTGAGCGTGACCAACGGCGATCTGAGCAACCTCACCAGTAGCGACGGCGGCAAAACCTGGACCGCGACCTTCACGCCGACCGCGAACATGTCCGATCCGAGCAACTTCATCGCCCTCGACACCAACAACGTCTCCGATCAGGCAGGCAACACTGGCAACAGCGTCGCGGTGTCGAACAATTACGCCATCGACGGCGAGCGGCCGATCGCCACCATTGTCACCGCCAACCCGAACCTGGGCGCCGGCCAGACGTCGCTGGTGACGTTCACCTTCAATGAAGCCGTCAGCGGTTTCGACCTGTCTGACATCAGTGTGGCCAACGGTACATTGTCCAACCTGTCGAGCAGCGACGGCGGCATCACCTGGACAGCGGTGCTGACGCCGAGCGCCAACGTTAACACTGCCAATAACGCCATCAGCGTGAACACCTCGGGTGTCAGCGATGCGTCCGGCAATGCCGGCGTGGGTCTCAGCAGCTCTAACAGCTACGCCGTCAACACGGTAGCGACCACCTCGCCGCTGGTGATTGTGCCGGCGGATCCGGAATTCCGCATCACGCAACCGGTGACCGTGCCTGATCAACCCAACGTGCCATTGCAGCCGATTATCTTCAGCCCACCGAGCGGCACTCTCGGCTCGCCGCTGACGTTTGCGCCGTTGTTCGAAGACCGGGTGATCGGCAACGGCATCCGGCCGCTGGGCGACATTTTCATGAATCGCGGCGCGCTGTCGCCAAGCTTCATTGCACAGGTATTCAGCAGCAGCGAGAGCGGTGGCGATGGCACTGGCCACGGTTTCCTCGGCTTTGGCGGCGGCGATGGCGGGGTGTTCAGCACCAGCACTTTGTCGAGTCTGTTCAATCAGGACACCGCCAGTGAACGGGATTCGCTGAACACTTTTGGCAGTCATTCAATCAAGGGCGGGGATGCTTCCCAGGGACTGCGCGGTGTGTTTGGCGCGTTGACCCTGAACCAGCAATTGCAACAGCTCAAAGACACCGAGCAACAGCAGGTCGACCGCTTGGCGGCGGCGTTGAAACAGGTCGGCATCAGCGAAATGCAGGCCTGAACAGTTTTAAAAACAATGCGCAATCCAGGGGCATTCAAGGATGAATAGAAGTCAGAAGTTATTCGGCGCCAGCCTGCTGGCGCTGGCGATCAGCGGATGTGCGGTCAAAAGTGAACCGATCGAGCGTAGCGTCAGCGAACAGCGCGCCAAGAGTGATCTACAAACGATGTACACCGGTCAGGAGCCCCTAAATGGTCCGCTGACTCTGCACCAGGCAATGGCCCGCGCGGTGAAATACAACCTCGAAGGCCGGCTCAAGATCATGGAAGAAGCGTTGGCCAAGCGCCAACTCGACCTCGCCAGCTTCGACATGCTGCCGCGCATGGCTCTGGACGCAGGCTATGTCGGGCGCAACAACCAGGGTGCCTCCAGCAGCCAGAGCGTGCTGACTGGCACCCAATCCCTGGAACCTTCGACCTCCCAGGACCGTGACCGCCGAGTGGCCGACCTGACCATGGTGTGGAACGTCCTCGATTTCGGCGTCAGTTACATCAGTGCCAAGCAGCAGGGTGACCAGCGCCTGATCGTGCAGGAACGTCGGCGCAAGGTGATCAACACCATCGTCCAGGACGTGCGCTCGGCCTATTGGCGCGCAGTGGCCGCCGAACGTCTACTGACTCAGATCGACAGCCTGATGGCCCGGGTCGATACGGCGCGCAGCAACAGCCAGAGCATGAGCACACAACGCATCGGCGATCCGGTCGTGGCGTTGAGTTACCAGCGCTCGCTGATCGAGGCGACCCGTCAGTTGCAGGAACAGCGCCGGGCCTTGTCGTTGGCCAAAACCGAACTGGCAACCCTGATCAACCTGCCGATGGGCACCGATGTAAAACTGGCGACCCCGGATGATTACTCGATACCGCAATTGAAGGTCGGCATGGCCAGCCTGGAACACGAAGCCCTGGCCAGCCGACCGGAACTGCGCGAACAGGATTACCAAACCCGAATCAGCACCGCCGAAACCCGTAAAGCCATGCTGCGATTGTTGCCGGGGCTGGAGTTTTCGGCAGGCGGGCACTACGACAGCAACTCGTTTCTGGTTAATGACAAGTGGGCCGACTACGGGGTCAAGCTGACCTGGAACCTGTTCAACGTGATTTCCGCACCGGCCGCGATCAACGTGGCCAAGGCGGGCGAAGAAGTCGCCAAGGCGCGCCGTCAGGCCATGTCCATCGCCGTGCTGGCCCAGCTCTACGTGGCCAACGCCAACTATCAGGAGGCGCTGCATCAGTTCCAGACCAATCAGGAGTTGTCGAGCATCGACGGGCAGATTCTTGGGCAGTTGCGTAACCGTCATCAGGCGGCGGGCCTCGGTGAACTGGACCTGATCCAGGGTGAACTGAATACGTTGCAGGCGGATTTGCGCCGTGACCTGTCCTATGCTGATCTGCGTAACGCCTACGGTCAGATTTTCGCCAGTGCCGGCCTCGATCCGATGCCGGACGAGGTCCAATCCACCGAAGTCCAGTCCATTGCCACCGCGTTGGCCAACCGCGAGGCGGCATGGGCGTCGGGCGATATCAGCATGCAGGTGACCCATGCCCCCGTCCAATAATCTGCGCGCGCCGACAGCGAGCATCAGCCGCGAACAGCGTGAGGTGCGTAATGGTCATCACGGCACGGCGATTCTGCTGACCGGTTTGCCGGCGGCGGGCAAGTCGACGCTGGCGCAGGCGTTGCACGCCAAACTGTTCGAGAGCGGCGTGCAGAGCCTGGTGCTCGATGGCGACGGACTGCGGGTCGGGCTCAATCGCGACCTGGGTTTTACCGACAGTGATCGTCTGGAGAACATTCGCCGAGCCAGTGAAGTGGCGGCGCTGTTGGTGGAGAACGGGCAGATCGTCATCCTCGCCATGATCGCTCCGCTGGTTGAGCTACGCGCGGTGTTCGCCAGGCGACTGGGCGAGGACTACCGCGAAGTCTGGTGCAGCGCTTCGTTGGCGGTGTGCGAGCAGCGCGATCCCAAAGGTCACTATGCCCGGGCACGTCGCGGTGACCTGGCGGGATTTACCGGCGTTTCCGCGCCCTATGAAACGCCGCCATCGGCTGCCTTGGTGCTCGACACCGGCGTGCTGTCGGTTGAGGCGTGCCTCGACCGCTTACTGACCTGGCTCGGCGAATGCGCGGTGCTGCCGAGACGATGAGTCGAGCGGCCTGCGCGCGCTTGAACGAGAGTGCGGCAGTTGCCAAGCCATGTATCGACTGTACTGAAGCCATCGCGAGCAGGCTCGCTCCCACATTGAATTTTGGTCGTACACCAAGGTTGTGTTCGCTGAAAATCAATTGTGGGAGCGAGCCTGCTCGCGATGACGGTGGTCAATTCACCACCAATCTACCCGGCTAAACCTTGGTTTGAGCCTTCTCCATCTGCAACGCCTCCCAATGATCCAGCGCTCGCTCGACAAGCAACTGCACACCATCAGCCATGCGGCTAAGCGCCAGGGCTACTGAACGCCGCGTGCCTTCGACATCGTCCGCCAGATCGGCCGCGATGGCGCTGATCGACAGCAGGTCTTCAGAGGCGTTGGCCAGTAGGGATTCAATGTCGATGTCGGCAGAAACAGTGAAGAGATGGCGGTTTAGGCGGTAACAACTTCACCAACACCACTACAACTTAAAGGAAATCTCCGACGCAGCTACCGGACGTTGGTGTTTGCGCAGCCGATCTTTTGGGGTCATCAGGATTTGCCCGACAAATCCGCCATCCCCTTGAGCAGCTCGATCGGCAGCGGAAAGACAATAGTCGAACTCTTGTCGCCGGCTATCGAACTCAGAGTCTGCATGTAACGCAACTGCATCGCACCCGGCTGGCGGCCGAGCATTTCCGCGGCCTGCATGAGTTTTTCCGAGGCCTGCAATTCGCCTTCGGCGTGAATCACCTTGGCCCGGCGTTCCCGTTCGGCCTCGGCCTGTTTGGCAATGGCGCGGATCATCGATTCGTTGAGGTCCACGTGCTTGATCTCGACGTTCGCGACCTTGATGCCCCAGGCGTCAGTCTGGGCGTCGAGCACTTGCTGGATGTCGATGTTCAGGCGTTCGCGCTCGGCCAGCAGTTCATCAAGTTCATGTTTGCCGAGCACGGCCCGCAACGTGGTCTGCGCCAGTTGGCTGGTGGCCATGAGGAAGTCTTCGACCTGGATGATGGCTTTCTGTGGATCAAGCACACGGAAATACAGCACGGCGTTGACCTTGACCGAAACGTTGTCGCGGGTGATCACGTCTTGTGGTGGAACATCGAGCACGATAGTCCGCAGGTCGACCCGGACCATTTGCTGGACCACTGGAATCAGCAGAATCAGACCAGGGCCTTTGACCTGCCAGAAGCGTCCGAGCTGGAACACCACCCCGCGTTCGTATTCGCGCAGGATGCGAAAGGTCGATCCCGCCAGCGCGATCAGCAGTAACAGCAGCGCGGCAAAACCCAATTGCAGGCCCATGTTTATTCTCCACCCGGCGCCGCGTCAGCCGCGGCCACTTGCAGCAGTAATCCCTTGCGGCCCACCACCCGGACCTTTTGCCCGGGTTGCAGCGGGGTGGCGCTGAATACTTGCCACTGTTCTCCTTGCAGATGCACCCAACCGTTGCAGGCGCTGTCGGCCTGCAGCGATGTGACTGCGGTCACGCTGCCCAACAGCTCGGCATCGCCTGTGACGGCGTGGCGCGGCCGGGTTTTCAAGGCGCGGATCAGCAGGTAAATCAGCAGCAGCGCACTGATCAATCCCAAGCCGATCATCAACGGCACAGGCACTTCGGTGTTGGTCAGAATGATTGCGCCAATCACAAACATCGCGATGCCGCCCAGACCGATCACTCCGTAATTGGGCAGCGCTGCTTCGGCGATCAGAAATGCAATGCCGAACGTGATCAGCCAGATCCCGATGGGGTTGGGAACCAGCAGCACGACGGTGTCGGCGGCGAAAACCGATCCGCTCAAGGCCAGCAGCAGCGCAACTAAACAGCAGCGAGTGTTCACGTGACCCTCCGGGAGAGTCAGGGTGTTCTGTGGTGTTCTGTATACAGTCTAGCTGAGCTGCTGGCTGTACGATTTTTGATCAGATGTCGACGTCTGCCGACGAGCAGATTTCCCACCGGATAGCCCCGGCGGGCCTAAACTTTTAAGGGTGTAAAAGGGTTAATCACTGTCCGCCAAAGGTTGTTGCGGACACCGAGGTGCATCATGCGTATGGCAAGAACCGTGCAGAGCAGCCTGGACAAGGCGCGCTGCGAATATGACATCGTTTCCCACCCTCACTCGGCCAGCAGCCTTGAAACTGCACGGCTGGCCGGCATTCCTGCCGAACGGGTGGCCAAGTCGGTGATCCTCGACGACAAACACGGGCATTACTTGATGGCCGTGCTGCCGGCCAGTCGTCATCTGGACTTGAGTAAAGTGCGCAGCAGTGGCGAATGGCAGGTCTCCCGGGAAAGCAATCTGCCGCACCTGTTTGAGGATTGTGAACGCGGCGCCGTGCCTGCCTTGGGCGAAGCCTATGGGCTTGATGTGGTCATCGACCCGTTGTTGACCCGTCAGAAAGACATTTACCTGGAAGCCGGCAACCACACCAATCTGCTGCACATGGACATGCCGCAGTTCCTGAAAATGGTGCCCCATGCCGAGGTGCGTGAGTTGAGCCAATGAGTTTTGCTGCATCAGTGATACCTTCATCGCGAGCAGGCTCGCTCCCACAGGGAAACGCTATCAACTGTGGGAGCGAGCCTGCTCGCGATTGACTGCAAAGCAGTCATCCATCATTTGCCATAAAAAGGAGCCAACCATGGAATCCCCAACCCACAGCCTTCCCTCGCTGTTCAAACAACTCGGCCTGGACAACGACCCGGTCAGCATCGACCAATTCATCGCCACCCATTCACCGCTCAAACCCGAGCTGCATCTGGCGGACGCGTTTTTCTGGACCCAGAGTCAGGCGGACTTTTTGCGGGGCGAGATTCTCGATGACGCGGATTGGGCGGAGGTGGTGGATCAACTGGATGTGATGTTGAGGAAGGGGCGAGGGGTGTAAAAATCTTAACGAAACGACCGAAATGTGCAAAAAACTTACAAGCGTTGCAGAAATCTGGGCTTTAATCGCGTTTGTGAACTTTTTCTGTGGACGCCCACAATGCCCTTGGTTGGATACGCACACCTCCATGATGCTTTAAAACTCAAGGTTATCGCGCCGACGCGTGTGGCTATGATCAAACCAGTCACGCGCATCTCGATGATTGGAGATTGCCTGGCTGTTCCTCAATCTGTCGCGCCGGCAACCGACTCGACCCTTGAACACATTTTTTTTGCGCTTAAACACGAAGGCATCAATCTCGCAATTCTGGCCGCCGCGCTTGAGGCAGTCGTTGCCGAGCAATTACTTCAAGAATTGGCAAAAGCACCAAATGGCGTCTTTGTACGAAAGGCTTGTTTTCTCTGGGAAGAGTTAACGAATCGTCGACTCGATTATGCAATCCCCATAAACAGCAGGTTTGCACCGCTTTTTGACCCCGCACGTTATGTAACTGGCCCAATTGTTAGAAACACGCGTTGGCGTATTGAGTTCAATGGGCTTGGCTCTCTGCGCTACTGCGCCACCGTAGAACGAACGCCTGAACTCGAAACCCTGCTCAGTCTCGATATTCTCGGCCGAGCCAAAGCCTTTATGGCGACATTACCGCCGGAAATGATGGACCGCGCCATCAACTGGGCTTACCTGCACGAAACCCGCGATTCCTTCGCCATCGAGAAAGAAGAACCCAGCGAAGAAAAATCACGTCGCTTTGTTCAACTGCTGCGTCAGGCACATGAAGGCCGGGCGTTGAGTGAAGACTATCTGGTCGAATTGCAGAACAGCACCGTTTCCAATCCTTTTGACAAAGCTGTCCTGTTTCGCCATGAACAGAATCACTTGCATAACGGTTTGCGGGGCGCTGCTGGCGTCAGCTACGTACCACCCGCACCGGATCTGTGCCGTGAACTGATGGAGGAGTTGATGACCTTCGCCAATCAATCTTCGAGGCAAGTCGACCCACTGGTAGCGGCTGCCGTGACCGCGTTTGGATTCGTCTTCCTTCATCCGTTCATGGATGGCAATGGTCGACTTTCACGTTTCCTGATTCATCAGACCCTTTGCCATTGCGGTGCCTTGGAAAATGGGCTGTTGCTACCGGTTTCCGTGGCCATGAAGCACGAAGAAGCGAACTACCTTGAGGCGCTGAAAGACTTCTCCAAACCGGCTCGCGATTTTTGGAACGTCACCTGGCTGGATGCTGATCAAATGGCCTTTGAATTCATTGGCCACCCGTCCGTTTATCGCTTCTGGGACGCCACTCGCTGCGTTGAATTCACATTGCAGATGGCACGCCGCGCGCTGGAGATCGAACTTCGGGAGGAGACCGAGTTTCTGGACCGTTACGACCGTGTGGTCAAAGCGGTCAATCAGCGTTTCGATGTACGGGGAAGCGATCTGTCGAAGCTTGTGATGATGTGTTTGGACAACGATGGCAAGGTTTCAAAACACCGTCGTAAGCAGTTTCAATACAGCGTGTCGGAGGAGGTTTTGGATTTTATCGAGAGCGAGGCGCAAAAATTGTTGGGCAATATCTAAGGGGAAGCATCCTCTGGTCACAGAGTTGTGTCAAAACTTGACCAGCTTTCCCTCCAAATGCCATATTGATAGTTAGCAAACTAACAGTGTGTATTTCCCGCCGTGCCGAAAACCCTCGACGCTCTCCAGATGAACATCAGCAGCTCCATGGTGGTGGCCGCCAGGCATTGGCGCAAAATCTGCCAGACCACGCTGGTCAACTATGGAATTTCCGAAGCCTGCGCCGTCCCGTTGCTGATGATCGGGCGTTTGGGCGAGGGCGTTCGGCAGGTGACCGTGGCGCAAGCGGCGGGGATGGAGAGTCCGTCGCTAGTGCGTCTGCTCGATCAGCTGTGTCACGCCGGCTATGTCTGTCGCACCGAAGACGTCCATGACCGGCGCGCCAAGTGCCTGAGCCTGACGCAAACCGGCCGGGAGTTGGTGCAAGCGGTTGAAGTGGAGCTGGTACGCCTGCGTCATGAAGTGCTTGAAGGGATCGACCAGAGTGATCTGGAAGCGACGCTGCGGGTATTGAAAGCGTTTGAAGCGGCCAACGCGCCGTCGGTGGCCAACCCTTGAGCGGATTTTTCACTGGCGTTCCTCCAGCACGGGACTGGTTCTACGGGGTACGCACGTTCGCGGCGTCGATGATCGCGCTGTACATCGCCATGCTCATGCAAATGCCGCGTCCATATTGGGCGATGGCGACCGTGTACATCGTCTCCAGCCCGTTTGTCGGTCCTACCAGTTCCAAGGCGCTATACCGCGCCGTCGGCACTTTTCTCGGGGCGGCGGCAGCGGTTTTTTTCGTGCCGATGTTCGTCCAGAGCCCGTATGTGCTGGTGGTGGTGATCGCGCTGTGGACCGGGACGTTGTTGTTCCTGTCCCTGCATCTGCGTACGGCCAACAGTTACGCGCTGATGCTCGCCGGCTACACCTTGCCGCTGATCGCCTTGCCGGTGGTGGATAACCCGTTGGCGGTGTGGGACGTGGCCGAAGCGCGAACCGAAGAAATCTTCCTCGGCATCGCGGTAGCCGCGGTGGTCGGCGCGATGTTCTGGCCTCGACGGCTGGCCCCGGTGTTCAACGATTCGGTGAGCAAGTGGTTCGCCGACGCCTCGACTTACAGCCAGCGTTTCCTCAGCCGCAACGTACAACCGGACGAAGTCAGTGCCTTGCGCTCGGCGATGGTCGCGACCTTCAACAGCCTGGAATTGATGATCGGTCAGTTGCCCCACGAGGGCGCGCGGCCGCAGACGGTGCGCAATACCAAGGAACTGCGCGGGCGAATGATTCACTTGCTGCCCGTGATCGACGCCCTTGATGACGCGCTGTATGCCCTTGAACGACGCACTCCCGAGCTTGTGGATAAGTTCGCGCCGGTGCTGGCCGCGACCACCGAATGGCTCGACCACAAGGATGCGGACATCGGCCGATGGCAGGCGTTGAAAGACCGGCTCGAGGCGCTGCAACCGTCCGCCGAAGCGTTGGATGATCGCAAGCAGCTGCTGTTCTCCAACGCGCTGTATCGCCTCGGCGAGTGGATCGATGTGTGGCAAGACTGCCGCAGCCTGCAACAGGCGATTCAGTGCGAAAGCCAGGACAGCTGGCGTGCGGTGTATCGGCATTGGCGCCTGGGTCGCCTGTCGCCGTTTCTCGACCGTGGATTGATGCTCTATTCGGCGGCGTCCACGGTGACTGCGATCATCGTCGCCTCGGTGTTGTGGATTCTGCTCGGCTGGACCGACGGCGGCGCGGCGGTGATTCTGGCGGCGGTGGCGTGCAGCTTCTTCGCTTCGATGGACGACCCGGCGCCGCAGATTTTCCGGTTCTTTTTCTGGACTGCGATGTCGGTGCTGTTCGCCAGCCTGTATCTGTTCCTGGTGCTGCCCAACCTGCATGACTTCCCGATGCTGGTGCTGGCGTTTTCGGTGCCGTTCATTTGCATCGGCACGCTGACGGTCAAGCCGCAATTCTATCTGGGCATGCTGCTGACCCTCGTCAACACCTCGTCCTTCATCAGTATTCAGGGCGCCTACGACGCGGATTTCCTCAGCTTCGCCAACTCCAACCTGGCCGGCCCGGTCGGCTTGCTGTTCGCGTTCGTCTGGACCTTGATCGCCCGGCCGTTCGGGGCGGAACTGGCGGCCAAGCGCCTGACGCGTTTCAGCTGGCGCGACATCGTCAGCCTCAGCGAACCGGCGTCGCTGGCCGAACACCGGCACCTTGGCGTGCAGATGCTCGATCGGCTGATGCAGCATCTGCCGCGCCTGGCGATGACCGGGCAAGACACCGGTATTGCGCTGCGGGAAGTGCGTGTGGCTTTGAACGTGCTCGATTTGCTCGCTTACACGCCGCGAGTGGTCGGTACGCCGCAAGCGTTGCTGCATCAAGTGGTGGCCGAGGTTGGCGAGTACTTCAAGGCGTGTCTGAAGGCTGGCGAACGATTGCCGGCCCCGAGTCCTCTGCTGATGACGCTGGATCGCGCCCGCCGCTCGTTAAATACCGACTGCGATGACGGCGCGCGCCTGCACTTGCTGCACGCGTTGAGCGGATTGCGTCTGGCCTTGCTGCCCGGTGTTGAATTCGTCAGCGCCGGTGAACTCGAAGAACCGCTTCCCCATGGCATTGATGGAGCGCCTTTATGATCGGTGACCTGGATATCAGCGGGGTCTTCCTGCCCACGCTGCTGGTGCTGATGGGCATTACGTATCTGTTGTTCCTGTTGGTGCACGGGTTGCTGACACGCCTGCACTTTTACCGTCTGGTCTGGCACCGGGCATTGTTCAACGTGGCCCTCTACGCCTTGCTGCTCGGCGCCGTGGACTCACTCAGTCGATACCTGATGACATGAAAAAACCTTTTTTGACCCTGGGTCGCGTAGTCCTGACCCTGCTGATCGTGAGCTTCGCCGTCGTCGTGGTCTGGCGCATGGTGATGTATTACATGTTCGCCCCGTGGACGCGGGACGGGCACATCCGTGCCGACATCGTGCAGATCGCCCCGGACGTATCCGGTCTGATCCAGCAAGTGGAGGTGCGCGATAACCAACTGGTGAAGCGCGGCCAAGTGCTGTTCAGCATCGATCAGGACCGTTTCAAACTGGCGTTGCGCCAAGCCAAAGCCGCCGTGGCCGACCGTCAGGAAACCCTGGCCCAGGCCCAGCGCGAAGCCAAGCGTAACCGTGGTCTGGGCAATCTGGTGCCCGGCGAGCAACTGGAAGAGAGCCAGTCGCGGGTGGCCCGCGCCGAAGTGGCGTTGATGGAAGCCCAAGTGGCGGTGGACAGCGCCCAGCTCAACCTCGACCGCTCGACCATCCGCAGCCCGGTGGACGGTTACGTCAACGACCGTGCGCCGCGCGCGCAGGAATTCGTCACGGCCGGACGCCCGGTGTTGTCGGTGGTGGACAGCAATTCGTTTCACATCGACGGCTATTTCGAAGAAACCAAACTGGACGGCATTCATGTCGGCCAGAGCGTCGACATTCGGGTGATCGGCGACCGCGCACGCCTGCGCGGCCACGTGGAAAGCATCGTCGCCGGCATCGAGGACCGTGACCGCAGCAGCGGCAGCAATCTGCTACCCAACGTCAATCCGGCCTTCAGTTGGGTGCGACTGGCCCAGCGGATTCCGGTGCGGATCGCCTTCGACGACGTGCCGGCGGATTTCCGCATGATCGCCGGCCGAACCGCCACCGTATCGATCATGGATGACCAGCCGCAGGAGCCCGCGAAATGAGCAGGGCCTCAGGTTTGGCGGTCGCCGGATTAGGTTTGTTGCTGTCGGCCTGTCAGGTGGTCGGGCCGGATTATCATTTGCCGGATGAGGCCGCCATCCACCGCGAAGATTTGCAGGGCGACCTGGCGGTCGACGGCAAAAATGTCGTTTCCGCCCCGGTGCCCGCCGATTGGTGGCGCTTGTATCAGGATCCGCGCCTGGACCAATTGGTCCAGCAGGCGATGGCCACCAACACCGATTTGCGCGTGGCGGCGGCGAGCCTTTCCCGGGCCCGCGCTCAGGTCGATGAGGCGCAAGCGGCCGGTGGCTGGAGCGGCGGCGTGAAGATGGGTGCCCAGCGTCTGCAGGAATCCGGCGAAGCCTTTTTGATACCGGAGAAAGTGCCGGTGGCCAACGTTGGCGATATCGGCATTACCACCTCATATCAATTCGACCTGTTTGGCACGCTGCAACGCGGTATCGAAGCCGCCAAAGCTAATGCCGATGCGTCACAAGCGGCTGCCGATACGGCACGCATTACTTTGGTGGCCGATGTGGTCCGGGCCTACACCCAGGTGTGCGCGGCCAACGAAGAGCGGGAAATTGCCCAGCATTCCCTCGACCTGCAAGCCCAGGGCACCACGCTGATCCAGCGTCTGCGTGATGCCGGGCGCGGCGATGAAACCCAGGTCACTCGCTCGCAAACCCAATTCAAATCCTTGCGCGCCGACATGCCGCGTTATGAGGCCGCGCGTCAGGCCGGGTTGTTCCGCTTGTCGATGCTGTTGGCTAAACCGGTCGACCAATTGCCTGCCGGCACTGCCACCTGCGCCGAATTGCCGAAAATTACCCAATTGTTGCCGGTCGGTGACGGCGCCACCTTGCTCAAACGTCGCCCTGACGTGCGTCAGGCCGAACGTCGATTGGCCGCCGCGACCGCCGGCATCGGTATCGCCACGGGCGAGTTGTATCCCGACATCAGCATCGGCGCGACGGTCGGAACCGTCGGTATTCTGGAGAACCTCGGCAAGCCGTCGACCAATCGCTGGGGCTTCGGGCCGTTGCTGAGCTGGACCGTGCCGTCCAACGGCTCTCGGGCGCGAATCCGCGAGGCGGAAGCGACGACCCAAGGCACGCTGGCGCATTTCGACGGCGTGGTGCTTAACGCCATCCGCGAGACCCAGACCAGCCTGGCGCAGTATTCCGCGCTGTTGCAGCGTCGCGATGCGTTGGCCGACGCCGAACAGTCGGCGCAATTGGCCGCCGACCAGACCCACCGTTTCTTCCAGGCCGGCCGTGCGTCGTTTCTGGCCGACCTGCAAGCGACCCGCACCTACACCGATGTGCGGGCGCAACTGGCTTCCGCCAACACCCAAGTTGCAATGAGCCAGATCGATTTGTTCCTCGCCCTGGGCGGCGGCTGGGAAAGCGGACGAACGCAAGGCACTAACACCAGCAAACCCTGAGGCCGTTGCTATGCTTTGACTTGATGGAGTCGCGCGTCGACTTCATCGATCAAGGCTCGCGTTGGTCATGGGGATCTAATAATGAAAAACCCTTATGCTCCCGGCTTCTGGTGCGCTATCACGGCATTGGTTTTGCTGTCGGCCACCTATTTCTACGGCGTCATGCTGTCCCACCAGATCGACAAGGCTCTGGTGTTTCTCGACAGCGCATCCGCGCTGATTGCGACGATGGCAATCGTCGTGGTCGCCTGGGCTTCCGTCCAGGGGCAGCGCATCAAAAAAAGACAACTCGAACAAGGCAAGACGCTGGTGCTGATCTGGGACACCAAGGTGGCTTTGCGTCGGGTCGAAACGGTGTTTGACCGGTATTTCTGGGGCAGCTACTGGCAACCGGGGCGCACGTTCCAGGAAGTCATGGGTGAACTCACCGGCACGCCGCTGGAAAAAAGCCTCGAGACCTTGAAAAAACAATGCCTTGAACTGGACAAGCAGGTTTCCGACGATGGCTGGCACTGGCTCAATAATGCCCGTGAACTCTCCGACGTGGCGGCCGCCATGGCCCGTGAGCGCTATCAGCTGGACTTCTGCGATCCACGCGCGGAAGTTACGGGCGGGGCGGTGATCAATCGGGATTTTGAAGTGCTGGTGTACACGTGGACGGCGCGGCTGAAAAGTTTTGATCATCAGCTGGATGAGATTGAGGTCCAATATTCCTGAATTGAATTCGCCTGAACCGACGCTATCGCGGGCAAGCCCGCTCCCACAGGGATTTCACCGAACCTGTGGGAGCGGGCTTGCCCGCGATAGCGATTTCCTGTGCGCTGAAACTCTCAACCCTTGCGAACGGTCCATAGACACTCTTTAACCTTTAATCACTGGGTCGCACAACGCGCCTGATGCTAATCTGCTTCGCACTTTTCGCGCAGTCGTGACCGCAACCCGACATGGGTTCAGGGAAGACGACACACTCTTAACAACGGACATTGACTGGGTAATACATGAATAAATCAGCAGGCGTGCTTCTTGGAATCGTCGTTGCCATCGGTGCAATCAGCGCCGGTGGTGCCTGGTACACCGGCACCAAAATCGAAGGCGTGCTCAACTCCTCGATCGCCGACGCCAACAAAGAGCTGAACGCCGCGCTGGTGGGGTCCAATGGCACGGCGTCGCTGGAGCTGGTTTCGCTGGAGCGCCATGTGTTCAGCAGCACCGCGCACTATCGCCTCAAAGGTGAGGGTGAAATGTTCGGCGAGACCCCGGTCGAATTGCTCTTCGTCGATCACATCGAGCACGGCCCGCTGCCGTTTTCGCGCCTGGTGTCGCTGAAATGGCTGCCGGTCATGGCCACCAGTCACTACGAACTTGAAAAAACCGCAGCCACGGAAAAATGGTTTGCCGCAGCCAAGAACCAGTCGCCGCTCAAGGGACTGGTCAATATCGGCTACGACAACTCCACTAACGGCACGCTTGAATTGCTGCCGCTGGACGTAGCGCTGGATGCCAAGTCCAACCTGAAGTTTTCTGGCCTGAACCTTGACGTCGCTGCCAGCGCCCAGGCTCAAAAAATCAAGGCCAACGGTTACATGGACAGCATGACGCTGACCACCGTGGCTGAAGACCAGACACCGGTGAAAGTTGAACTGAGCGGTCTGACCGTGGCCAGCAACCTGATAAAAAGCACCTACGGTTACTACACCGGCGAGAACACCCTGGAGCTGACCGACAGCAAAACCACCTTCGGCGCCAAGCAATCCGTCCTGGGCTTGAAGAAATTCGAGATGAAAAACCAGACGGAAGAGTCGGGCACCAGCGCTTCGGGGCGTGCTGATTACAAAGTTGACGAAGTCTCCCTGAACGGCAAGGCGTTCGGTTCTGCGCAGTTGGCCATGAGCCTGAAGAACCTCGACATTCCGGCGACCATGTCGCTGATGCAGATCTATCAGACCAAACTGCAGCCGTACGAGAAAGCCGCCGCCGAAGCCGCTGCCGCTGGCGAGCCGGCTCCAGAGCTGGTCTTGACTCCGGAAGAAGACGCACAGGTCAAATCCGGCCTGGAAAAACTGCTCGCCGCCGGCCCGCAGGTTGCTTTGGAGAATCTGTCGTTCAAATCCACCAATGGTGAAAGCCGCGCCAATCTGGTGCTCGACTTGACCAAGCCACAGTCCATGGACTTGCCGTCGGAGCAACTGATCCAACAGTTGATCGCGTTGCTCGATGTCAATGTGCAAGTGTCCAAGCCTATGCTCGTTGACTTGCTCACCGTGCAGTCGCAAATCGACGGCCAGACCGACGCCAAGCTGATTGCCGACCAGGCGACTGCGACCTCGGATATGTTCAGCAGCATGGCGGTCGGCACGCAGTTGGCCAAACTGGATGGCAACAATATCGTCAGCAAATTGCACTACGCCAACAACAAGGTGGAATTCAATGGCCAGAAAATGACCTTTGAAGAGTTTGTCAGCTTCATGATGAGCAAATTCGCCGGCGAGCCACAGGTTCAATAAACCGCTGGCTTCAACAAAACGCCCAGCTTCTGCGCAATGCAGACGCCGGGCGTTTTGCTGTCCGGGTGTTTTTGAAGACTAATCCTCGTCCCGAATCAGCCGCCACGCCTCATCCACCGGCAACGGTTGTTTCATGCGCTCAGCCAGCATCGCCATCGCCCGCTCCTGATCGCAGGCCACCGCGGCGGCCACCACGCCGTTCTTGCTGAACAGGCCGATAAAGGGCGGATGGTTGGGATCGCCCTTGAACTCGACCTCGTCCCAGGATTCGGCGTGGCCGAGGTAGTCGTAGTTTTTCCCGAAGTGCCAGGTCCAGAAATACGGCACATCCAGGTAATGCTCGTCGCCACCCAGCATGTTCGACGCGGCGATGCGTGCCTGTTGCTGGGCCAGGCGCCAGTGTTCGATCCGTTGCGGCTGACCGTTGAGCGGGAAGGTCGCGATATCCCCGACGGCCCAGAGCCCATCAGTCACACGCATGCCGCCATCGACCTGCAGCGACTGATCCTTTGCCTTGGGCAGATCGGCAAACGCCTCGGTTGCGGGTGTCACGCCAATGCCGACCAGCACCAGGTCCGCGGGCAATCGTTGGCCGTTGTCCAGATGCACCGCTTCGACCTTGTCTGCTCCTTCGATGCGCACGACCTCGCCATCGGTGTGAAACACCACGCCGTGAGCCTGATGCCGGGCGCGAATTGCCTTGCCTACGGTTTCGCCGAACTGCTTGGCGAACGGTACTGCGTGGCGAGCCAGGACCGTGACGTCCAGCCCGTATTCACGCAGGGCTGACGCGGATTCCATGGCAATAAAACTGTCACCGATGATGAGCGCTTTCTGACCGGGTTTTGCCGCGTCCAGAATCCGCCGGGCCTGATCCCTGGAGCGCAGCAGGAAGACTTGCGGCAGTTCGGCGCCTGGCACGGCCAGTGGTTTTGGCGTACCGCCGGTTGCCAGCAATGCCGCGTCGTAACTTAGCGATTGTCCGTCAACAAAGTGCAAAGTCTTGTTGGCGCAATCCAGACGTGCCACTTCGCCGTGCAGCTGCTCAATACGCTGCGTTTGGTAATAGCTCGCATCACGCAGCGGCGGGACTTCTTGCGGTGGCATTTCACCGGCAATCACGAATTTGCTCAACACCGTGCGGTCGTAACCGGCTTCGGGTTCCCGATCGATCAGGACGATGCGACCGCCGAAGCCCTTTTCGCGCAAGGCCGCCGCACAGGCTGTGCCTGCCGCGCCGGCACCGACGATGGCGAACGTGCGTTCATCGTCCGCGGGGGGAGTGTGAGCATCGCTCATCGGCTGATCGTCGACCCAGACCTCGCCTTCGCGTACTTCAAGCGGATAACGCTTGAGACTGTCCAGCGACGGAGGTTCACATAATGCGCCGTCTTCGATCCGATACGCTGCCTTGTGCCAAGGACAGATCAGGCGCCCATGGCACAGTGCCCCTTCTGCCAGCGGTGCACCGGCGTGTGGGCATTCGCCCTGAAATGCGCGTAATTGATCGCCGACGCGCAGCAATACAATTTTGGTTTGCCCGATCTGGACTTCAAGGCCACGATTTTCGGGCACATCGGTGAAACGGGCGACGCGTTGCAGTGCCATGATCGGTCTCCAGACAGGCGTTTCACCTATTGAGTTTGGCGCTTGTTTAGAGGTTCAGCCAATTCCTGCTGCCACCGCACGAACGGTACAGCTATAGTTCGCAAGCCGACGACGGCCCCATCCGCACAAGGTGCTCCGGAATGACCCGATTGACCTCTTTGAACCCTTGGCTGGCGGCCGTTGCTGTCGCCCTATGTGTGCAACTGCCAGTGCAGGCCCAGGAACGTTTCACCCTGAACATCCCAGGCGTCACCGATGACCGCCTGTTCACCTCGGCCGCCGCCAGTGACGCGCCCAATTGTGGCGGGCACAACCAGTCACCGGCCTTGAACTGGACCGCCGGCCCGGCGGGCACCCTCAGTTACGCCATCGTCATGCATGACCCCGACGGAGCGAAAGGCCAGGGTGTCGATCACTGGGTGCTTTACGGCATCAAACCGACCACCCACCAGATCCCGGCCGGTGTCGGCGCCAAATCCGCCCTGGAAGGCGTCGGCGGCATGAACGTCAAAGGCACCACGGGCTATATCGGTCCTTGTCCGCCGATCGGTGATAGCGCGCACCACTACATCATCCAGATTTTTGCCCTGGACCTGGCCCCGGACGCCTTGCCTGCTGGCCTTACCCGCGCACAGCTGATGGAAAAGATCAAAGACCATGTGCTGAGAAACAGCAGCGTGGTGCGGCGTTATCACCGCTGAAGATTCTTTTCACTGCGGTTTAACCCGAACCTGTCGGGCTGTCCGTCTCAGAGGATGAATGGATCAATTTCCTCCTGAGGTCAGCCCCCATGTTCCTCCCCCTGCATTTCCTCCGCCCGGCCGCCCAGGGTTTCGCCATCGGGTTGTTGCTGTCCGTTGGCGGTTGCGGCGTTTCCTCCAAGCCTGAACCCGCTGAGGTGGCGCCGCCGGCTCAAGGTGCAATGACGACTGAAGCATTGGTGCGCAGCGAGCCCGTTGCGGCAGATGCGTCCATGGCTAAACGCAGCGTACGTCCGGCACCGATGGCGAGCTTCGCGCCAGAGGTTGCTGCGTCCGGTTATCGCGATGAGCCGCGCGAGCAGTACCAAGCGCTGGCGGATAACCCGATTCACAGCGTCGCAGAAGCGCCGGTCTCGACCTTCAGCGCCGATGTCGATACCGGCGCTTACGCCAATGTCCGCGGCTTGCTGAATCATGGTCGGCTGCCACCGGAAGGCGCGGTGCGACTCGAGGAAATGGTCAATTACTTTCCCTACGATTACGCGCTGCCCACCGATGGCTCGCCCTTCGGTGTGACCACTGAGCTGGCGCCATCGCCATGGAACCCACATACCCGATTGTTGCGTATAGGCATCAAGGCGTCTGACCGCGCGGTGGCGGAACTGGCCCCGGCCAACCTGGTGTTTTTGGTGGATGTGTCCGGTTCGATGGACCGCCGCGAGGGTTTGCCGCTGGTCAAAAGCACGCTGAAGTTGCTGGTCGATCAATTGCGCGAGCAGGACCGCGTTTCACTGGTGGTCTATGCCGGCGATTCGCGTGTGGTACTGGAGCCAACGTCCGGTCGCGAGAAAGCGAAAATTCGTACCGCGATCGATCAACTGAACGCTGGCGGCTCCACCGCTGGCGCCTCTGGCATCGATCTGGCCTATCAAATGGCGCAGCAGGCCTTCATTCCCAAGGGCATCAACCGCATCCTGCTGGCCACCGACGGTGACTTCAACGTCGGCGTCAGCGATTTCGACAGCCTCAAGCAAATGGCTGTGGATAAACGCAAGACCGGCGTTTCCCTGACCACCCTGGGTTTCGGTGTGGATAACTACAATGAACACCTGATGGAGCAACTGGCCGACGCCGGCGACGGTAATTACGCCTACATCGACAACCTGCGCGAGGCGCGCAAAGTGCTGGTGGATCAACTCGGATCAACCCTCGCAGTGGTGGCGAAGAACGTGAAGCTGCAGGTGGAATTCAACCCGGCTCAGGTCAGCGAGTATCGACTGTTGGGGTATGAGAATCGGACGCTCAAGCGTGAGGATTTCAGCAACGACAAAGTTGATGCCGGCGAAATCGGTGCAGGGCATACGGTGACCGCGCTGTATGAAATCGTACCCAAGGGCGAGAAGGGCTGGCTGGAGCCGTTGCGCTATGGCCAGTCGGAGTCGGTTGTTTCCGGGAATACCGGAGAACTGGCGATGTTACGCGTGCGTTATCAGTTGCCGGAAGGTGGGAATAGTCGCTTGATCGAACGGCCGATTGCGGGTGATTCGGTCGGAAAAGTCAGTGATGACCTGCGATTTGCAGCAGCCGTGGCGGCTTTTTCCCAGCAACTGAAGGATGGACGATATACCGGTGATTTCAGTCTGAAGGACACCGAGGCCCTGGCGCGCGGTGCACGGGGTGACGACCGTTTCGGTCTGCGGGCAGAGTTCGTGCAACTGGTGGAGTTGGCGCAAAGCCTGCGCACCACAACGGCCTCCAACAGTGAGCCGCTGAAGGGAGGCTACAACTGACATGTCAGCGCTTGAGCCGAACGACGAATCATTGCTGGCCCGCTATCGTGCGGGCGACGGGCCGGCGTTCGAGATTTTGTACGCCCGTCACCGCCAGGGGCTTTATCGATTCCTGCTTGGCCTGAGTGGCAAGCCCGAACTGGCTGAAGAGGTTTACCAGGAAACCTGGCTGAGCCTGATCCGCAGCACCAGTCAGCCACAGGGCCGGGCGAACTTTCGTACGTGGCTCTACCAGATTGCCCGTAACCGACTGATCGATCACTGGCGCAAACATGGCATTCACAACCCTTTGCACGACAGCTATGACGAACAAACCCACGCCGTGATCGATGAGGCGACCGATCCGGAGCAGCTGCTGAGCCTGAGCCGCGACAGTCAGCGCCTTGAAGCCGCCCTGCAAAACCTGCCCGCCGACCAGCGCGAAGTGTTCCTGCTACGCGCCCACAGCGATCTCGATTTCCCCCAGATCGCCACCCTCACCGAAACACCGCTGGAAACGGTGAAAAGCCGCTTGCGCTACGCCCAGCAAAAACTGCGTCGGCTGCTGGCCGAGGAGGTACTGACATGACTGACGCCCGCAAAACACCGGAAGACCAAGTGCTGCAGCATTTTCGTGAACACAGTCGCGATGAGCCCCCGGCGCACCTTGATGCGTTCATTCTGGCCGCCGCACACCGAGAAACGCCTGCGCCGAAACAGAATCTCTGGCAACGCTGGGTCAAGGCTTGCCAGAAACCGCGCTGGCAAGTCGCGTTCGCCAGCCTCGTGGGTGTCGCGTTGATGTTGGCGCTGGTGCAACGCACGCCAGAGCAAGTGCCAGGCTATGACTTCGCACCCGCACCCGCACCCGCACCAACAGCATCGGCCCCGGTTGCCAAGAAGGAGTCTGCGCAGTTGGCGCGTTCGCTCGCGGCTCCCGCTGGCGCGATGTCTGCCCCAGCGCCAGCCGCGCCGATGGCCGACTTTGCCGCCCCCGCGCAGACCGAATCGATCAGCGCTGAAATGGCTGACGAAGCAAAGGTCAGCAAGCCCCCGGTGATGGCGCCGGCAAAGTTTATCAACGATCAATTAAGGGAAGTGATCCGCTTGCAAAAAGCAGGTCAGGCTCAAGCGGCGGCTGACCTGATGGCGACATTGCACAAACGCTTTCCCAAGGAAAACCTCACGGCCAGACTCAAGCAATTGCAGGAAAATTGAAACGCAAAGCGGTCGGCCATTTGGCAACAAGGCCCGAAAGCGCGCACTATCGGGCCATAGCCGATGCGTTGGAGGAAGCCGTGGCGAAAAAAATCGATCGCATCGCCCAAATGCTCAACTGCCCTGTGAAAGGGGAGGAGATGAGGCGGGCAATTACCGAGAGTCGTAAGGAGTTTCTTCTTGCGCAGCAGGAAGCAGAGGCTCTTGAGGAAGACGTCCTTGACGATGAAGAGGTCGAGGACGAAGAGGATGATGAGTACGACGAGTTTGATTGGACGACGGAGTAAACCAGAACTGGACCCAAATCTGGTTGCCCTGCTCAGAGACAACACGCACAAAAAAGCCCCAGACCCTAAGATCTGAGGCTTTTTCATTTACGACGTATGGTGCACCAGGCGGGATTCGAACCCACGACCCCTGCCTTCGGAGGGCAGTACTCTATCCAGCTGAGCTACTGGTGCAAGCGGGCGCCATGATACTCATATGCACTGCGGGCGTCCATGCTGCTGAATCGACGATGGTTTTCGCAACCGTAACAACCGTTTGCTACGTTGATCAGAAAAATTGGGCAAATGCGGCGTTTTCGTTCTTTTTTTCGAACAGGCTATTGTCCTTTACCCCCTTTGATCCTAGGATTCGTTTGAGATTTCAAACGCTCTTGTCTGGGTGCTGAACCGCACGAGTTTCAATCAGTGCGCTATTTATGTGCTTCAGCCCGGTGAATGATTTCCCTGACGGCAGCCTTTGAGGCGCCTTTCTACAATCATAATTCGCTCCGCGCTGGTCGCGGTGCTGTTAAGGAAAGCCGACATGCAGCTTAAAGACACCCAGTTGTTCCGCCAGCAAGCCTTTATCGATGGCGCTTGGGTCGATGCGGACAATGGTCAGACGATCAAGGTCAACAACCCGGCAACGGGCGAAATTCTGGGTACTGTGCCGAAAATGGGCGCTGCCGAAACCCGCCGTGCAATCGAAGCCGCTGACAAAGCGCTGCCGGCCTGGCGTGCACTGACCGCCAAGGACCGTGCGAACAAGCTGCGTCGCTGGTTCGAACTGATCATCGAAAACCAGGACGACCTCGCTCGCCTGATGACCCTGGAACAGGGCAAGCCATTGGCCGAAGCCAAGGGCGAAATCGTTTACGCCGCTTCCTTTATCGAGTGGTTCGCCGAAGAAGCCAAGCGCGTCTACGGTGACGTGATTCCGGGCCACCAGCCAGACAAGCGCTTGATCGTGATCAAGCAGCCAATCGGCGTGACCGCTGCAATCACCCCGTGGAACTTCCCGGCTGCAATGATCACCCGTAAAGCCGGCCCGGCCCTGGCCGCCGGTTGCACCATGGTGCTCAAGCCTGCTTCGCAAACCCCGTTCTCGGCGTTTGCTTTGGCTGAACTGGCCCAGCGTGCCGGCATTCCGAATGGTGTGTTCAGCGTTGTGTCCGGCAGCGCCGGCGACATCGGCAGCGAGCTGACCAGCAACCCGATCGTGCGTAAATTGTCCTTCACTGGCTCGACCGAAATCGGTCGTCAGCTGATGGCTGAATGCGCCAAGGACATCAAAAAGGTTTCCCTGGAACTGGGCGGCAACGCGCCGTTCATCGTGTTCGACGACGCGGACCTGGATAAGGCCGTCGAAGGCGCGATCATTTCCAAGTACCGCAACAACGGCCAGACCTGCGTCTGCGCCAACCGTCTGTACATTCAGGATTCGGTCTACGACGCGTTCGCCGAGAAGCTGAAAGTGGCCGTGGCCAAACTCAAGATCGGCAACGGTCTGGAAGAAGGCACCACCACTGGCCCGTTGATCGACGAAAAAGCCGTGGCCAAGGTTCAAGAGCACATTGCTGACGCGATCAGCAAAGGCGCAACCGTGCTGGCCGGTGGCAAGGTCATGGAAGGCAACTTCTTCGAGCCGACCATCCTGACCAACGTGCCGAAGAACGCAGCCGTGGCCAAGGAAGAAACCTTCGGTCCATTGGCGCCGCTGTTCCGCTTCAAAGACGAAGCCGAAGTGATCGCGATGTCCAACGACACCGAATTCGGTCTGGCGTCGTACTTCTATGCTCGCGACCTGGGCCGTGTGTTCCGTGTGGCTGAAGCCCTGGAATACGGCATGGTCGGCGTCAACACCGGGTTGATCTCCAACGAAGTCGCGCCGTTCGGCGGCATCAAGGCGTCGGGCCTGGGCCGTGAGGGCTCCAAGTACGGCATCGAAGATTACCTGGAAATCAAATACCTCTGCCTGGGCATCTAAGCTCGCAAGACAAGAACCGGCAAGGCATTGCTTTAAACGCAAAGGGCACGAGAGCGCTGTCCCTTTGCGTGCTTCAAATGGAATTTTCTCTGTGGCCGGGAACGCTATGGCAGTCGATCATCGCATGCTGCCGTAGGTGCCTCCCCGCCGCATTTTCCTTGAACCACGCCGCCCGATGAGCGGTGAATGAGGACTTTATGAGCAAGACTAACGCATCCCTGATGAAACGCCGCGAAGCCGCTGTACCACGCGGTGTTGGCCAGATTCACCCGATCTTCGCCGAGTCCGCGAAGAACGCCACCGTGACTGACGTTGAAGGTCGCGAGTTCATCGACTTCGCCGGCGGTATCGCTGTGCTGAACACCGGCCACGTGCACCCGAAAATCATCGCCGCCGTGACCGAGCAGCTGAACAAGCTGACCCACACTTGCTTCCAGGTACTGGCTTACGAGCCGTACGTAGAAGTGTGCGAAAAAATCAACGCCAAGGTTCCAGGTGATTTCGCCAAGAAAACCCTGCTGGTGACCACCGGTTCCGAAGCCGTTGAAAACGCCGTGAAGATCGCCCGTGCTGCCACTGGCCGTGCCGGCGTGATCGCCTTCACCGGCGCTTACCACGGTCGTACCATGATGACCCTGGGCCTGACCGGTAAAGTCGTGCCTTACTCGGCCGGCATGGGCCTGATGCCAGGCGGCATCTTCCGCGCGCTGTACCCGAACGAGCTGCACGGTGTGAGCATCGACGATTCGATCGCCAGCATTGAACGCATCTTCAAGAACGACGCCGAGCCGCGTGACATCGCCGCCATCATCATCGAGCCGGTTCAGGGCGAAGGCGGTTTCTACGTCGCGCCGAAAGAGTTCATGAAGCGTCTGCGTGCCCTGTGCGACCAGCACGGCATCCTGTTGATCGCTGACGAAGTGCAGACTGGCGCTGGCCGTACCGGCACTTTCTTCGCCATGGAACAGATGGGCGTTGCTGCCGACCTGACCACCTTCGCCAAATCCATCGCTGGCGGCTTCCCGCTGGCCGGTGTGTGCGGTAAAGCCGAATACATGGACGCCATTGCTCCAGGCGGCCTGGGCGGCACCTACGCTGGTAGCCCGATTGCTTGCGCCGCGGCCTTGGCCGTGATGGAAGTGTTCGAAGAAGAGCACCTGCTGGACCGTTGCAAGGCTGTCGGCGAGCGTCTGGTGACTGGCCTCAAGGCCATTCAGGCCAAGTACCCGGTGATCGGTGAAGTCCGTGCCCTGGGCGCGATGATCGCGGTCGAGCTGTTCGTTGACGGCGACAGCCACAAGCCGAACGCTCCAGCGGTCGCCGCTGTTGTCGCCAAGGCGCGTGACAAGGGTCTGATCCTGCTGTCCTGCGGCACCTACGGCAACGTTCTGCGCGTCCTGGTACCGCTGACTTCGCCGGACGAGCAATTGGACAAAGGTCTGGCCATCATTGAAGAGTGCTTCTCTGAGCTTTGATCTAAAGTGCTTACATGAAAATGTGAGCTGATCGACAAAAAACCCGCTTCGGCGGGTTTTTTTGTCCCTCAAAATAGACGCCTCGTTTCAAATAATCCGCGTCGACTAAGGTACAAGCATCGCAAGGGAGCGTGCAGATGACCGCTGTGGTATTACCGGCTGTACCGCGTGTGCTGATTGCCGAGGCCGACCCCTGGTCTCGGGATCTGCTCAAGCATGTGTTGTTGAATGTGCGCTGCGACGCACGGTTGGACCTGTGCGCCGATGGCCAGGAAGCGTTGCGCCTCCTGGCGGACAATCCCTACGATCTGGTGATCGTCGATTGGGAGCTGCCTGGTATCGATGGCCTGAATGTCTTGCGCAACGTGCGCCAACGCAAGCGCAATCCACCGCTGCCCTTCATCCTGATGAGCAGTCGCAACGACAGCGCCAGCGTGCGTGAAGCACTGCCCCTGGCGCCTGCGGCGTACCTGACCAAACCCCTGAACATGGAAAGCCTGACCCATCGCCTGCAGGATTTGCTGGTGAATGCTGGGGAGGAGGTGGCCTGTGAGGTGCAAACGCTGGCGCCAGGCATGACTTTGTCGGTGTACCTGGAGCGGCGTCGTGAACTGGCCGAGGGTGCGCCGCTGATGACCGACGTGCAGGTGGCGGTTAACCGCAGCCTCAATCCCAATGGCTTGGACCTTAACCGCCTGGAAGGCGAAATCCGCACCGACCCACAGATCACCGCGGTGCTGATCGCGGCAGCCAACAGCGCGGCGCAGCACCTTGGCGATCCGGTCCAGACCTTGGGCCAGGCGTTGCACCGCTTGGGCACCGCGCAAAGCATGAACCTGATACTGGGGCTGGCGCTCAAACGCAGCGCCCGGCTCAGCGATCCATTTCTGGCCGACTACGCCGAGCGTTATTGGGACCTGTCGCTGCACACCGCTGAATACGCGCGGACGCTGGCGCGCTTGCTCGATCTGGATCAGGAACGTTGTTACTGCGCGGGCATATTGCACTGCCTCGGCGATCTGGCGCTGTTGAGGTGTCTGCAGGAATGGAAGCAGGCCGGCGGTGAGCTGGATGAGTGGGAGGAGGTTGGGGATGCCCTGGCCGAGTTCGGCGCAGCGTACGGTTCGGCCTTGCGCACGCGCTGGCGTCTGCCGCTGGAGTTGCGAGAGCTGATTGCAGCGGTCTACCAGCTCGGTGGCGGGGTTTACTCCCGCGAGGCCTTGGTGATGAACATGGCGGCGCAATTGGCGCGTCTGACTGAGCATGAGGGCATCGAGGCGTTGGCCAAGAGCCGAACGGCGCGGCTACTCAAGATCGGGCTGCCGGAGTTGATGCGCTTGCGCAAAAAATAAGCACTACACATAACCCTGTGGGAGCGAGCCTGCTCGCGATAGCGGACTATCAGCCAACATCAATGTTGGGTGTGACTCCCTCATCGCGAGCAAGCTCGCTCCCACCATTGGTCTTGTGTTTCGCCTGAGGTTGGGATCAGCCGGAGATGATGCGGTTCTTGCCCTGGCGCTTGGCTTCATACATCGCGGCATCCGCGCGGGCGTAAAGACCGTCGAGGCTTTGGTCTTCTGCGGTCAGGCTGGTCAGGCCCTGGCTGACAGTGATACCGAACGTCTTGTCGTCATGACTGAAGCTCAACTGTTGAATCATCCGCTGCAGGCGTTCGGCCACTTGCATGGCCATGTCAGGGGCGCAGCCCGGGAAGACAGCGGCGAACTCCTCCCCACCGATTCGCCCGAACAGATCGCCCCGGCGTAATGCGGCACGACCACTCTCGGCGATTCGTTGCAGCACTATGTCGCCGGTTTGATGGCCGTAGGTGTCGTTCACTAATTTGAAATCATCAATGTCGAGCAGCAGGAACGCCATCGGCGCGCCTTGCTTGCACGCTTGCGCAAACTCGTGCTGAGCGCATTCGAAGAAGTGGCGTCGGTTGCTGCTTTGAGTCAGCACATCGGTGGTGGCCAGTCGCTGCAATTCCGCCTCCATACGTTTCTTTTCCGTGATGTCCTCGGCGATGCCGACGATGATCACCGGTTGGCCCGGTTCAGCCTGGCGATTGATGAAGCACTTGTCGCTGATCCAGCGCACCTGGCCGTCGGCGGCGATGATGCGGTACTCGCGGTCTTCAACGGCCCCTTTCTCCAGTACTTCGGCCAGGCTGCGCTCGGCGTACTCCAGATCATCAGGGTAAATACTGTCGCGCCATTGGTTGTAATCGGACAGCAACAGGCCAGCGGAACGGCCGAAAAGGCGCTCATAGGCCGGGCTGACATAGAGCACCTGGCGGGTTTCCCAATTGAAGGCCCAAAGCACCGCGTTGACGCTCACCAGCAGTGAGCTGAACAGCTGTTCGCGTTCACTCAGTCTGGCGACTTCGCCCTGGGCATGCATCAGCGCCATCAGGGTTTGCGCGGTGTCGGGTGATTGTGTGAGCGATGAGTCGTGCAGGTTTTTAGGGACCATTGGGACAAATCTCAAAGGGCATGGGCCGCTCGAGGTTCGAACGCGGCGACAACGAAGCCCGCCGGGGGTGGCGAAGTGTCTTTGAGATAGGCGATTTGGAACGAAGTTCCTGAGGGTGCGCCCGCGAACGGGGCGCACCGATCAACGGCGTCAGGCAGCGGCGGGGCGCAGGGAGTAGGTCTTCAACTGGTCGGCGAAGTCGCGCAGGGACTGAATCCCGCTGGCTTCAGCCTCGTGAACCCAGTCCTTGATGGCGGCCAGCATGTCGTGACCATTTGAGCTGGTCTTGACCCAGATCTGCTGCAAGGCCAGGCGTTTCTCGTAAATTACCTTCAGCGCCTGACTGTGCTCGAGCATGTTCTGGATGCGCACGTGGTGTTTTTCATCCAGCAGGCTGGTTTCCCGCGAAAGCAGGCGCTTGGCGCGGTGGAACTGGTGGCGGACCGAGTGATCGACCTTTTCCAGTTCTTGCTTGACCAGCGGCGCGATGACCAGCTTGCGGTACTGGGCCATGATCTGGAAACGGTTGTTGAGGATGGCCATGGCAGTGTCCATGTCCAGGCTTCCTTTACCTTCCACACGGTGGGCGATCGGCGCAACCCGCTGGACCTTGGCCAGGCGGAAGAAGCTGAAAACCTGGATCCAGGCCCAGCCTAGGTCGAATTCCCACTTCTTCACCGACAATTTTGCCGAATTAGGATAGGTGTGATGATTGTTATGCAGTTCTTCGCCGCCGATCAGGATGCCCCATGGCACCAGATTGGTCGCCGCGTCGCGGCATTCGAAGTTGCGATAGCCGATGGCATGACCCAAACCGTTGACCACGCCGGCGGCCCACACCGGGATCCACATCATCTGGATCGCCCAGATGGTGATGCCGATGGTGCCGAACAGCATGAGGTCGATGAGCGCCATAATCCCAACGCCCAGCAGCGGGTAGCGGCTGTAAAGGTTGCGTTCGATCCAGTCTTCGGGGCAGTTCTTGCCGTAGATGCGCAGGGTCTCAGGGTTTTCCGCTTCGGCGCGGTACAGTTCGGCACCTTTGCGCAGAACCGTGGACAGGCCCTTGATGACCGGACTGTGCGGGTCATCGACAGTTTCGCATTTGGCGTGATGCTTGCGGTGGATAGCCGTCCACTCGCGGGTGTTCTGCGCCGTGGTCAGCCACAGCCAGAAGCGGAAGAAATGTTTCAGGCCAGCATTGAGCTCGAGCGAGCGATGGGCTGAATAACGATGCAGATAGACCGTGACGCCGACAATCGTGACATGGGTCATCAGCAGGGTGACTGCCACCAGTGACCAGGGCGACAAGCCGAGAAAACCTTCGTACCACATAGGCTATAGGGCCCTCGATAAAGAAAAAAACAGCCGTTGCATTATCACTAAGCCCACAGATAAAACCAGTCGCCCTTTCAGATAAGAGTGGCGGGATGTTTCTTTGGCATATAATTCCAACCAATTTGTAGGGACATGGACAGTCGAATGTCTGCCACATATCGCGATGCCTTGCGTGCTGCGCTGCTTTACCTGGTGCTTTCCGTCGTCTGGCTCCAGTTTAGCGGCCAGCTATTGAACAGTTTCTTCGATAACTCCACTGAGTTACTGCGATGGCAACTGATCAACGGTTACCTCTGGGTGGCGTTCAGTGCGGGGCTGATCTTCATTGCCCGAGCGCGTTTGTTCCGCTGCCTGGGGATCGGCGCCAAATTGCGCGAGCGCAGTGAAGACCGCGAGCGCTTGCGTCAGGCGGCTGCGGTGTTCGATTGCACCCGCGAAGGTGTGCTTGTCACTGACAGCAAAGGCCTGATCGTCCACGTGAACCGGGCGTTCATGGAAATTACCGGCTATCAGCGCGAAGAAGTGCTGGGCCAGCGCCCGAACATGTTCAAGTCTGGTCATCACCCGCCAGCGTTCTATCAGCAGATGTTTGCCACCCTGGACGGCACCGGTGAGTGGAGCGGGGAAATCTGGAACCGTCGTAAAAGCGGCGAGATTTACCCGCAATGGCAGACCATCCGCATCATTCGCGACGAGCAGCGCCAACTCAGCCAATACGTCGCTGTGTTTTCAGACATCAGTGCGATCAAGAATTCCGAGCATGAGCTCAAGTACCTGGCCAGCCACGATCCGCTGACCACGCTGCCGAACCGTTTGCTTTTCACCGACCGCGCCGAGCAGGCGCTGGCGTCGGCGCAACTGCACAAACGCGGCTGCGCGTTGCTACTGATCGATCTGGATCATTTCAAGATGATCAACGACGGCCTCGGGCACACGATCGGCGACCAATTACTCAAGGCTGTGGCCGAACGCTTGAAAGCCCTGCTCGACCCGGGCATTACCCTGGCACGCCTGGGCGGAGACGAGTTCGCCGTGCTCGCCGAGAGTTGTCCACAACTGGTGCACGCCGGGTCGCTGGCCCAGCGCATCATCGATGAACTTCGTGAGCCGCTTCATATCGAGGGGCATCGGCTCTTTGTCAACGCCAGCATTGGCATCAGCCTGTTTCCCAGTGATGCCTTGAGCGCCGAGCAGCTATTGCGAAACGCCGATTCAGCGCTGTTCAAGGCCAAGAGCGCGGGTCGCGATGGCTACGCCTTGTACACCGAAGAATTGACCGCGCACGCCCAGCAGCGAGTGGAAATCGGTTTCGAGCTGCGCCGCGCCCTGGAGCAGCAAGAGCTACGGGTTTACTACCAGCCGGTGCACGACCTCAAGTCCAGTCGCCTGATCGGCGTCGAGGCGCTGGTTCGCTGGCAACATCCGCAGCGCGGGTTGGTGTCGCCGGCAGAGTTCATCCCCATTGCCGAGCGCACCGGGCTGATTGCCGCGATCGATGCCTGGGTCATGCGTCAGGCCTGTGAGCAGATGTGCCGCTGGCAAGCCGCGGGTGTGGCGTTGTCATTTGTCGCGGTGAATGTTTCATCCCGTTTGTTTGCCCGTCGTGAGTTGTATCAACAGGTGGCTCAGGTGCTGCGCGAGACTGGGCTGGATCCGGCGTATCTGGAGCTGGAAGTCACTGAAAGCGCAGTGATGGACGATCCTGAAGTGGCCCTGGAGCAGATGCATCGCTTGCGCGAATTGGGTGTGCGGTTAGCCATCGATGACTTCGGCACCGGCTATTCGTCGTTGTTGCGACTCAAGCGTTTACCGGTGCAGAAGCTCAAGATCGATCAGGGCTTTGTCGCCGGTCTGCCGTGGGATGAGGATGACGCGGCCATCGTGCGGGTGATTATCGCGCTGGCGCGAAGCATGGGGATGCAGGTGCATGCCGAGGGGATCGAGCAGGTCGAGCAGGCGCGCTTCCTGCTCGAACAGGACTGCACTCTGGGTCAGGGCTACTGGTTTGGGCGTCCGGTGCCGGACCAACAACTGGATTGGGCTCACGCGCCGGAAATTCGTTAAGCCGAAAAAGATCGCAGCCTCGTTTCACTCGACAGCTCCTACATGGAAATCCGTACTCCAGTAGGACCTGTCGAGTGAAACGAGGCTGCGATCTTTTGCTTTTCAAGCAACCAATCGTTCCCAAGCCCTTGTCCTGTCAGAAAATCGTTTCTGGTTATATAAACATTCTTAAATAGTCTTTTTAAGAATATCCGCGCGTCTCTACTATTGCTCTCACGCCGCAAGCAGTGCCCCCGCTGCCAGGCAATCTCTCAGTCTAAGGAGCAGCACCATGAGCGCATCCCTACGTAGCGTTGACGGTCAAGACGAAGCCACCATCTTGCGTGAGATCCAGAGTGCACTGCGCGATCTGCGCTTTGGCGCCGTGGAAATTACCGTGCACAACGCACAGGTAGTCCAGATCGAACGCAAAGAGAAATTCCGTTTGCAGAATCCGAGCAACAAACCGAGCTAAACCACCGGCAACCCGATTCCAGCACACCATAAAAAAGCCAACACAATCAGAATTCCAGGAGCTTTCACCATGTCGTCGATTCGTCAATTCGCTTTGGCCGCCTTGGCCAGTGCCCTTTTTGCTGGTTCCGCGGTTGCCAAGGATTACGAATTGCTCAACGTGTCGTATGACCCGACCCGTGAGCTGTACCAGGATTACAACGCCGAATTCGTCAAGTTCTGGCAGAAAGATCACGCTGGCGACTCGGTGAAAATCCAGCAATCCCACGGCGGCTCGGGCAAGCAAGGCCGTGCTGTGATCGACGGTCTGCGCGCCGACGTAGTGACGCTGGCCCTGGCCGGTGACATCGACGAAATCGCCAAGCTCGGCAAGACCCTGCCGGTCGACTGGCAGAAGCGTCTTCCCGAGGCGAGCACGCCTTACACCTCGACCATCGTGTTCCTGGTACGCAAGGGCAACCCTAAAGGCATCAAGGACTGGGGCGATCTGGTCAAGAACGACGTGTCGGTCATCACCCCGAATCCGAAAACCTCGGGCGGTGCGCGCTGGAACTTCCTCGCAGCCTGGGCCTATGGCCTGAAAGCCAACGGCGGTAACGAAGCCAAAGCCAAGGAATACGTGCAAACCCTGTTCAAGCACGTGCCTGTGCTGGACACCGGCGCTCGCGGTTCGACCATTACCTTCGTCAACAACGGTCAGGGTGACGTGTTGTTGGCCTGGGAAAACGAAGCGTTTCTGGCGTTGAAAGAAGATGGTGGCGCCGACAAATTCGAAATCGTTGTGCCTTCCCTGTCGATCCTGGCCGAACCGCCGGTTGCCTTGGTCGATAAAAACGCTGAGAAAAAAGGCAACACCGAGATCGCCGAAGCGTACCTCAAGCACCTGTACAGCCCGGCAGGCCAGGAAATTGCGGCGAAAAACTTCTATCGTCCACGTGACAAGGAAGTGGCCGCCAAGTACAGCAAGCAGTTCCCGACACTGGACCTGGTGACCATCGACAAGGACTTCGGCGGGTGGAAAACCGCACAGCCGAAATTCTTCAATGACGGTGGCGTTTTCGACCAGATTTATCAGGCGCAGTAACCTGAAATAAGCCATCAACGAGCCCCGATTCATGCGTCGGGGCTTTGCGCATTCTCAACCAAGGACTTTTATGTCGCGTCGTATCTCCCCCGTCATACCCGGCTTCGGGCTGACGCTGGGCTACACCTTGGTGTACCTCAGCCTGATTGTGCTCATTCCACTGGCGGCGATGTTCGTGCATGCCGCTCAACTCACCTGGGAGCAGTTCTGGGCGATTATCTCGGCGCCACGGGTGCTGGCGGCGTTGAAGCTGAGCTTCGGCACCGCGCTCTATGCCGCGATCATCAACGGCATCATCGGCACGCTGCTGGCGTGGGTGCTGGTGCGTTACACGTTCCCCGGTCGCAAGATCATCGACGCGATGATCGACTTGCCCTTCGCATTGCCCACTGCCGTGGCGGGTATCGCGCTGACCGCGCTGTACACCCCCACCGGTTTGGTTGGTCAGTTTGCAGCGGACCTGGGTTTCAAGATTGCGTATACCCCCCTCGGCATCACCCTTGCCCTCACTTTTGTGACGCTTCCATTCGTAGTACGTACCGTACAGCCAGTATTGGCCGATATCCCCCGGGAAGTGGAAGAAGCGGCCGCGTGCCTGGGTGCAAAACCGTTGCAGGTTTTCCGCCATATCCTGGTGCCGGCACTGCTTCCAGCCTGGCTCACCGGGTTCGCGTTGGCCTTTGCCCGTGGGGTCGGCGAGTACGGTTCGGTGATTTTCATCGCCGGTAACATGCCGATGAAAACCGAGATCCTGCCGCTGCTGATCATGGTCAAGCTCGACCAGTACGATTACACCGGCGCCACCTCCATTGGTGTACTGATGCTAGTGGTTTCCTTCGTCCTGTTGCTGCTGATCAACTTGCTGCAACGCCGCATCGAAACCCCATAAGGAGGCGCGAACAATGTCCCAATCGTCTATTGCGGCCGCTTCCTCGGCCAATGCCGCCCGCCGTGGCAGTGCCACTTCGCGGCGAATCCTGATCGGCCTCGGCTGGCTGATTTTTGCGCTGTTTTTGTTATTGCCGCTGTTCATCGTGGTGTCCCAGGGCCTGAAGCTTGGCTTGGGCGCGTTTTTCACCGCGATCTTTGAGCCGGATGCTTTGTCAGCCCTGAAACTCACGGTGATCGCCGTGCTGATTTCGGTGCCGCTGAACCTGGTGTTTGGCGTCAGCGCGGCGTGGTGCGTGAGCAAGTACTCGTTCCGTGGCAAAAGCATGCTGGTGACGCTGATCGACCTGCCGTTCTCGGTCTCGCCGGTGATTGCCGGTCTGGTCTACGTGCTGATGTTCGGCGCCCAGGGCCTGTTCGGTCCGTGGTTGCAGGATCACGACATCCAGATCGTCTTCGCCTTGCCGGGCATCGTGCTGGCGACGATTTTTGTCACTGTGCCATTCGTGGCCCGCGAGCTGATCCCGTTGATGCAGGAACAAGGCACGCAGGAAGAAGAGGCCGCGCGCCTGCTGGGTGCCAATGGTTGGCAGATGT
This sequence comes from Pseudomonas sp. DR48, assembly GCF_019823085.1. NCBI lineage: Bacteria > Pseudomonadati > Pseudomonadota > Gammaproteobacteria > Pseudomonadales > Pseudomonadaceae > Pseudomonas > Pseudomonas sp. DR48. Next base: position 2,157,706 of record NZ_CP081946.1, read on the forward strand.
TCTGGCACGTCACTGTGCCCAATATCAAATGGGGCCTGATTTACGGCGTGGTGCTGTGTACCGCGCGGGCGATGGGTGAGTTCGGTGCGGTGTCGGTGGTTTCCGGGCACATTCGCGGGGTGACCAACACCTTGCCGCTGCACGTCGAGATCCTCTACAACGAATACAACCACGTGGCCGCGTTCGCTGTGGCGAGCCTGTTGCTGATCCTGGCGCTCTTCATCCTGCTGCTCAAGCAGTGGAGCGAAAACCGTATTAACCGCCTGCGCGCCAGCGCCGCGGAGGAATAATTCATGTCGATCGAAGTGCGTAACGTCAGCAAGAATTTCAACGCGTTCAAGGCGCTGGACAACATCAGCCTGGACATTCAAAGCGGCGAGCTCGTGGCGCTGCTCGGCCCGTCCGGTTGCGGCAAGACCACGCTGCTGCGGATCATCGCCGGCCTGGAAACGCCGGATCAGGGCAGCATCGTTTTCCACGGCGAAGACGTTTCCGGCCATGACGTGCGTGATCGCAACGTCGGCTTCGTGTTCCAGCACTACGCGTTGTTCCGCCACATGACGGTGTTCGACAACGTCGCATTCGGCCTGCGCATGAAACCGAAGAACCAGCGCCCGAGCGAGAGCCAGATTGCGGTAAAGGTTCATGAGCTGCTCAACATGGTGCAGCTCGATTGGCTGTCGGATCGCTACCCGGAACAACTCTCCGGCGGTCAGCGCCAGCGTATTGCTCTGGCGCGTGCCTTGGCGGTGGAACCGAAAGTCCTGCTGCTCGACGAACCCTTCGGCGCCCTCGACGCCAAGGTGCGCAAGGAGCTGCGCCGCTGGTTGGCGCGGTTGCACGAAGACATCAACCTGACATCGGTATTCGTGACCCACGACCAGGAAGAAGCCATGGAAGTGGCCGACCGGATCGTGGTGATGAACAAAGGCGTGATCGAACAGATCGGCTCACCGGGCGACGTTTACGAGAACCCGGCCAGCGATTTCGTTTACCACTTCCTGGGTGACTCGAACCGGCTGCATCTGGGTGAAGACAACCACGTGCTGTTCCGCCCGCACGAAGTGTCGCTGTCGCGCCATGAACTGGAGGATCACCATGCGGCCGAAGTGCGTGATATTCGTCCGTTGGGTGCAACGACGCGGGTGACATTGAAAGTCGAAGGCCAGAGCGAACTGATCGAAGCTGAAGTGGTGAAGGACCACGACAGCCTGATCGGTCTGGCAAAGGGCGAGACGCTGTTCTTCAAGCCCAAGGTCTGGCAAAAACTCGCCAATATTTAACCTTCCTGGCTGATCGTTCCCACGCTCTGCGTGGGAGCGATCAAGCATCATTGTGGGAGCGAGCCTGCTCGCGATGACGTCCTACGCCGCAGCGCGATTCGGATTGACCCGCACCCCACCCACTCGCGCCTCGATCTGCTCTTTCAGATCCCGACGCAATCCCAGCAAAAACGCCAGCTCGACCACCACGAACAACGGCCCGACAATCAACCCGGTCACGTCATCGACGAACGCCGGTTTGCGCCCTTCATAGTGGTGACCAACAAACTGGATCGCCCAGCCCACCACAAACATCCCGATGCCGCTCGCCAGCCACACCAGCGTGCTTTGCTGTGCAAGAACCTGTCCCGCCCAAATGCACAGGCCGAGCAACACGCTCATCAATACCCCGAGGCGCAGCTCCAGGCGCAGGTAAAACCAGGCTGACGCCAATGCCACCAGCACCGCCGGCGAAAGCCAGCCCCCTGCCCATTGTGGACGGGACAGCAACACCGCCACTGCCACCACGATCAGCGGGATACCGATAAAGTGGCTGGCAATGTTGCGCGGGTCGCGATGGTATGCGGCGTATTGACTGAGATGGTCAACGAGGCTTTTCATTGTTATTCCTCCTGTAGGGTGATTGATCATGCCCCGTGTTCTGTTTTCGCTCTGTCAGGCAGGCGACAATCTTTAGGAGATTCCATGGATATGCAGGCTTGGCGTTCGTGCCTGATGATGGGGCAGTGGTTCAGTCATCTCCCTGTTTCCTTACAGGATAGTTTGCTGGCAGCGGCCAGGGTTCGGCGCCTGTCGATGGGGCAACTGTTGTTCAAGCGCGGCGATCCGCCGTGCGGGTTGTATGCGGTGCTCGAAGGCGCCATACGCATCGGTGCCGTCAGCGAGCAGGGCAAGGAAGCGCTGCTGAGCCTGGTGGAACCGCCGCACTGGTTCGGCGAAATCTGTCTGTTCGACAACCAGCCACGCACCCACGATGCCTTCGCCGTTGGCCAGTGCACCCTGTTGCACATCCCGCAGGCGACCTTGCTCAAGTTGCTCGACGAACAACCGGTGTACTGGCGGCAATTGGCATTGCTGATGAGCCACAAACTGCGCCTGACCTTCATCAACCTCGAACAACTGAGCCTGATGCCCGCCCCGACCCGACTGGCGCATCGCTTGCTGATGATCGCCGGAGGATACGGCGAAATCGATCCGCCACGCCGCGTGCTGCAACTGCCGCAGGAGCAGTTGGCGTCGATGCTCTCGCTGTCGCGCCAGACCACCAACCAGATCCTCAAGGACTTGCAGGGGCAGGGGATTATCGGTTTGGGCTATGGCGAGATCGAGATTCTGGACGCTGAGCGTTTGCGGGCCCTGGTCACCACCTAGCGGCATGTATTGAAGTTTGTGATGGGCAATCGGCCCGAACGCGCCTAGCCTGTACTCCTGAATAATCGAGGTGTGCCATGCGTGTCCTGTTAGTGGAAGACGAACCCGAAGACGCCAAACGTCTGGCCAACGGCCTGAACGAAGCGAGTTATGCGGTAGACGTGGCGCTCAACGGCATGGACGGCCGCCGCTACATCGAGTCCGGCGAATACGCACTGATCATCCTCGACGTGATGCTGCCGGGTCTTAATGGCTGGCAGCTGCAACAACAGATCCGCAAGCTCGGCGACACGCCGGTACTTTTCTTGACCACCAAAGACGGCATCGAAGATCGCCTGCGCGGGTTGGAATTGCATGAGGATGATTACCTGCTCAAGCCGTTTGCCGTGAGTGAGCTGGTGGCGCGGGTGCGCAAGTTGTTGCGGCGGGATCGGGGCCGCTGAGGCATTTCTGTGTGGTGTACAGTCTGGCCTCATCGCGAGCAGGCTCGCTCCCACACTTGCTCCTCGGTGGACACAAAACCCGTCAACAACGCAGAACCCCTGTGGGAGTGAGCCTGCTCGCGATGAGGCCGGTCAATCCAGCCGACATGCGGACCTGATCACCGCAACCCATCCCGAAACTGCCCCGGCGTCATCCCGGTCCAGCGCTTGAAGGCGCGATTGAAGCTGCTGGTATCGGCGAATCCCAGTAAATAACTGATCTCACTCAACGAGCATTGCGGGTCGCGCAGGTGCAGCAGCGCCAGGTTTTCGCGACTCTCGTTGAGCAGCGTGTCGAAGCGACAACCTTCGTCGGCCAGGTGCCGTTGCAGGCTGCGCAAACTCAGGTGCAAGGCCTGGGCGATGCGTTCGGCCGAGGGTTCGCCTTCGGGCAATTGCTCTTCTATGGCGTCGCGGACTTTGCGTTCCCAGGTCAGTGGTTTGAGTTGCGCCAGGGTGCGCTTGAGCACCGCTTCATTGTGTTCGGCCAGTTCCGGGTTGGCGTCGTCCAGATGACTGTCGAAGTCCACGAGGGAGAACTCCAGTCGGTCCTCGTCGGCGGCGAAATACACCGGTGAGCGGAACACTTTGTGCCATTGATGCGGATCGGCAGGTTCGGGGCGGCGCAGGTAAACCGCCATTGGTGCGTATTCGCGACCCAGGCGATTGCGACAGGTGCGCACGTAGATGGCCGTGAAGGCGTCGATGGCTTCGAACGCGGGGGCAGGGTTGCCGACCGGGATTTTCAGGCGGAAGCGGTAGCGATCCTCGGCGCGGGTCAGTTCCAGCTCCAATGCATCACTGACCACTTGGTGATAACGCACGATGCGCTCAAACACTTCCCGCAGACTGCCGCTGGCCACCAGCGCATAGCCGAGTGCATGAAACGTTGTCGGGCTGACAAAGCGCGATACCCGAAGGCCGATCGCCGGGTCGCCGCTGACCTGCACCGCGATTTCCCACAGGCGCGTGGTGCCGGACAACGGGTAACGGGCGTTCGGGTCGTCCATCAATTGCGGGTCGAGCCCCGCCTGGTGGCACAGGGCGGTGCTGTCGAGGCCCAGCGCATCGAGTTGCTTGCGCAGGGCGCGGGTCCAGCTGGCGAGGGAGGTCGGTTCAGTCATGCTGATTGGCGCTTCCGGTCAACAGGTTGGCGTTCACGGCTACCATCTTGCGAGGGTTCACAAGGCAGGATGCGAACATCAATAACCAGAGGATGGAAGCATGGACCGTACTTCTGCAAGTCCCCAGCGACTGAATGCAGCTCAACGATCAGCACATATTCGCGAAGTGGTGCTGGCCAGAGGGGTCGAGCTGCGCAAGCGCTACCCGATTCTCAACCATCAGGACGCCTTGGGCGCCGGCATTCTGGCCTTCGCGCTGGCCGCAATGATTGGCTCGGCGGCGCTCTATATCACCGGGCACATGGCTTGGTGGGCGTGCCTGTTGCTCAACGCGTTTTTCGCCTCGCTGACCCACGAGCTGGAACACGACCTGATTCATAGCATGTACTTTCGCAAGCAACGCGTGCCGCACAACCTGATGATGGGCCTGGTGTGGCTGGCACGGCCGAGCACGATCAATCCGTGGATTCGCCGCCATCTGCACCTCAATCACCACAAGGTTTCCGGCACCGAAACAGACATGGAAGAACGTGCGATCACCAACGGCGAGCCTTGGGGTTTTGCGCGGTTGCTGATGGTGGGCGACAACGTGATGTCGGCGTTTATCCGCATGCTTCGGGCCAAAACCTGGACGCATAAATTCAGCATCATCAAGCGCACGTTGAAGGTTTATGCGCCGTTGGCGCTGGTGCATTGGGGCGCGTGGTACGTGTTTCTCGGTTTCCATGCGGCCAATGGCATCGCCCATCTGTTGGGGGCGCCAATTGAATGGTCGGCGACTACGTTGTCGGTGATGCAGGTGATCGATATCGCGGCGGTGGTGATCATCGGACCGAACGTATTGCGCACGTTCTGCCTGCATTTTGTCAGCTCGAACATGCATTACTACGGTGATGTGGAGCCGGGCAATGTGATCCAGCAAACCCAGGTGTTGAACCCCTGGTGGATGTGGCCTTTGCAGGCGTTCTGCTTCAACTTCGGCAGCAGTCACGGGATTCACCATTTTGTGGTGAAGGAGCCGTTTTACATCCGCCAGATGACCGTGCCAGTGGCCCACAAGGTGATGCGCGAGATGGGGGTGCGGTTCAATGATTTCGGTACGTTTACACGGGCGAACCGATTTGTGCGCAAGGATGCAACAGAGACCCGGCGTGTGCGTGCAGCTCAGGTCTGAGCAATAACTGCGGAAACTCAAAGGCGAAAACGCCCGTCATCAAATTGACCCAAAGCGACGCTAAGTTGTGACGCAAGCAGCGATGGTTCGGCGGTTGTTGAAGGTGATTGGTATATGCGATTCAGGCCTAATAAAGTAATTAAATATTCCTTTATTAGATAACTGCTTTCGCCAATCATGGGCCTCAGGGCTGTCGAACAGCGCTCACACATTTTGAGTTTCCGGGGCCGTCTCCTTGGCAGGGTGCGGCCCCTTTTTTGTTTCAGGCAAACACAAACCCTTGTGGGAGACTGGGTCTGTATATTCGATACAGGTCTTAATAAATAGCTTCTTATTCCTTAACGAATATAACTCTCCTCCCTATACTCGACCAGGAACAGACACGCAGCAGGAGAGTTCCCCCATGCGCAACGAATCAATTCGCTACCTGATTGTGCCGGGCTGGCAAGGATCGCCGGAAGATCATTGGCAAAGCCATTGGCAGAACAGCCTGCCGAACAGCGCGCGGGTGGAGCAAGCCGATTGGCTGACGCCGCGTCGTGAAGACTGGGTCGCCGCGCTGGCCGAGGCGATTGCCGCTGACAGCACCCCCGTTATCTTGATCGCCCATAGCCTGGGCTGCATTACCGTCGCCCATTGGGCCGCCACTGCGCCACTGCATTTTTTGCGTCAGGTGCGCGGTGCCTTGCTGGTCGCACCCGCGGATGTCGAGCGTCCGGCCTGCTCACCGGCATTGCGTAACTTCGCGCCGATTCCGAGCCACTTGCTGCCCTTCCCGAGCCAGGTCGTCAGCTCCGACAACGACAGCGCCGTGAGTGCGGCCAGAGCCCTTGAGCTTGCCCGCAACTGGGGCGCCGAGGCGGGGATTTTGTCCGGTGCCGGTCACATCAATGTGAAGTCCGGCCATCAGCGCTGGGAGCAGGGGTTTGCCTATCTCTATCGCCTGCAAAACCGAATGGAACACCACGCCCTGCGACGTGCTTAAACTTTTTATTGTTAATCGCCCCCCGTTTCCCGGCGGTGTTGGGCGGGAGTCTGCCATGAGTTTTGAAACCTTTGGCCAGCCATTGCTGACCTTTCCCGACGCCGAAAAAAGCCCGCTGAGCATCCGCGCCAAGGCCCTGGTGTTTGTCGATCCACGTTCTCGCCAGTTGCGCCAGGAACTGGAACAACTGGCACCGCGCTCGATCTCGGTATTGATTCGTGGCGAAACCGGCAGCGGTAAAGAATTGCTCGCGCGGCACATCCATCGCGCCAGTGATCGTGGCGGGCTGTTTGTCTCGGTGAATTGCGGCGCGATCAGCCCGACCTATGCCGACGCTGAACTGTTCGGTTACGCCGCAGGCAGTTACACCGGCTCGGCCAGCAGTCGCGCAGGCTGGTTCGGCTCGGCCAATGGTGGAACCCTGTACCTGGATGAAATCGGCGACCTGCCGTTGCCGATCCAGATCAAGTTGCTTGCTGCGCTGGAAAACCACGAGGTGACGCGCGTTGGCGCTCATCAACCGAGCCCGGTCGACGTACGTCTGGTGGCCGCCACCAGCATCGACCTGGCGCAAGCAGTGGCCGCCGGAAAATTTCATGAGCGGCTTTATCACTACCTCAGCGAAGGTCAGCTCGAACTGCCGGCGCTGCGTGATCGGGTCGGCGATATTCTGTCGCTGTCCGAGTATTTCCTCGGCATCTACAGTCAGCGCCTTGACCTGCCGGTGCCGCTGATCAGCGAGGCAGCGCAGCTTGTGCTGGAGCGACACAGTTGGCCGGGCAATACCCGGGAGCTGGAAAACGTCATTCACTTTGCGCTGCTGGTCAGCACCGGCGACGAGATTTTGCCGGAGCATTTGAATCTGCCAGAGGCGCCTGTGTCATTGCTGCAGATCGAGCAGCAAGTAGCTCATACCGTTAAAAACGGCACGGCTGCCGAGCGTTCAGCGCTGAAGAGCCTGCTGGATAGCCTGGCGCAAACGCTGTAGCGGCCTGTATGAACAAAATGGAATATGAAGGTGAATAAAAGATATTGTTCGGGAATAAAAAATCCCGGTATTGTCCGCTTCACGCCAGCGATAGCACTTCACTGGCACTCGTACTAAACAAGCCGTCGTCGATGACGACCGTGATTTTCGATAAGGACACTGCATGAAAAAGGTTCTGTTGTTCACCGCACTGGCGGCTGCCCTGACCGCGGGCCTGGCCCAGGCTGGCGAGAAACTGGTGGTTGCGGCGACCCCCGTCCCACACGCCGAGATTCTGGAACTGATCAAGCCAACCCTCGCCAAAGAAGGCGTGGACCTGGAAATCAAAGTGTTCACCGATTACGTTCAGCCGAACGTGCAGGTCGACCAGAAGCGTCTGGACGCCAACTACTTCCAGACCCTGCCGTACCTGAAAAGCTTCAACGAAGGCAAAGGCACTAACCTGGTAACCGTGATTGGCGTCCACGTCGAACCGTTCGGTGGCTACTCGAAGAAAGTCAAAACCCTGGCTGAACTGAAGGACGGCGCGACCATTGCCATCCCGAACGAAGGCAGCAACAGCGGCCGTGCCCTGATTCTGTTGCAGAAGGCTGGCCTGATCGAGTTGAAAGACCCGAAAAACGCCTTGGCTACCCCGAAAGACATCGCCAAGAACCCGCACAACTTCAAGTTCAAGGAACTCGAATCGGCCATGCTGCCGCGCGTTCTGGACCAGGTTGACCTGGACATGATCAACACCAACTATGCGCTGGAAGCAGGTCTGAACCCGGCTAAAGACGCGCTGGTGATCGAAGGTGCCGATTCGCCTTACGTGAACTTCCTGGTGGCTCGTCCGGACAACAAGGACAGCGTTGCCATCCAGAAACTGGCCAAAGCCTTGACCAGCCCGGAAGTGAAAGCCTTCATCGAGAAGAAGTACAGCGGCGCGGTACTGCCGGCGTTCTGATTCGCGAGGTAAACCCCTTTAAGGTTTCGAACGTCGACGGCTGGTATAGCGTCGGCGTGATCGTTCCCACGCTCCGCGTGGGAATGCCTCAAGGGACGCTCCGCGTCCAGTGACGCGGAGCGTCACGGGCTGCATTCCCACGCAGAGCGTGGGAACGATCCACATCTCCTAGGCCGCCCTGGCCTCCAGCGCCCTGCGCAACGCCACCAACAACTTCACGATTTCCTGCGGGTCCAGCCGCTGCGGCACTTTTACGTCTGCCATTTTCTCTTCCTTGTGATAGTTCGGCCGGGGGAGTCTGGCCAAAAGCTGTGCGTCCTTGGAGAGGCTTTTTGAAAAAAAGATCCCTCCTACAGCGCAAAGGAAAATAGTCGTCTTCCCCAGCCTCGGCAAATCCGCAGGATAGTTTTTTGCGTGATATCAATATGCTTTAACGGTATTTAAATTCTTCTTTTTATACCTTTAAAGTCGGTGCCTGCCGGGTCGTTATCCACGCCCCATGGACTGCGCCACCGTCGCTTACCCCGCGACGTCCAGGATGTTCAATGAACTTCGATTACGCTTTTATCCTCAGCACACTGCCGGCGTTTCTCAGCGCCGTGGGCGTGACGCTCCAGGTCGGCTTTATCGCCATCGGCACTTCGCTGCTGGTGGCCCTGATCAATGCAACGATTCTGGTGTTCCGCACGCCCTACTTGCAACGGCTAGTCGGGCTCTATGTAGAGCTGGCGCGCAACACACCGCTGCTCATTCAACTGTTCTTCGTTTACTTCGCTTTGCCAGCGCTGGGTATCAAGGTATCGGGCTTTGCGGCGGCGATCATCACCATGACCTTCCTCGGTGGCGCTTACCTCACCGAGGTGCTGCGTGCCGGCGTGGACGCTGTGCCCCAGGCACAGCTCGAATCCGGTCGCTCCATCGGCCTCTCGCACGGACAATTGCTGCGCTACGTGATCCTGCCGCAAGCCGGAATACTCAGCTTGCCATCGCTGTTTGCCAATTTCATTTTCCTGCTCAAGGAAACCACCGTGGTCTCGGCCGTGGCGGTGCCAGAGATTCTCTACACCACCAAAAGCTACATCGCGCTCTATTACAAAACCTACGAAATGCTCGCCGTGCTGACGCTGATTTGCGTGCTGCTGTTTTTGCCGCTGTCGCTGCTGCTCAGCCGCCTGGAAAGGAGGCTCCAGCATGGCCAGTTCGGGACTTGAGTTGCTGTGGGTGTCGTTGCCGCAACTGGGCAAGGGCGCGGCGCAAACCTTGTCTATCTCTTTCCTGAGCATCGCCATCAGTACCGTCGGCGGTGTGCTCTACGGCGTGTTGCGCACGCTGAATTCGAAATGGCTGAACGCGATCCTGCGGGTCTACCTGGAATTGTTCCGGGCGATCCCGGTGTTGGTGTGGTTGTACCTGCTGTTTTTTGGCCTGCCGATTTTCTTCGGCCTGAGCATTCCGAGCTTTTGGTGCGCGGTGTTGGTGCTGTCGTTGTGGGGCGTCAGCGAGGTGGGCGAAGTGGTGCGCGGCGCATTGCATTCGTTGCCACGCGGGCAGCGTGAGGCAGGGTTGTCGATTGGCCTGAGCGGACCGCAACTCTACGGCTACGTGCTGCTGCCCCAGGCGCTGAAGCGCATGACGCCGCCGACCATCAACGTCTACACGCGGATCATCAAGACCAGTTCCCTGGCCGTACTGATTGGTGTGGTGGACGTGATCAAGGTCGGCCAGCAAATCATCGAACGCACCTACGAATCAGTGCTGATCTACGGCGCACTGTTCCTGTTTTTCTTTTTCATCTGCTACCCGCTGTCAGCCGCCTCGCGCGTGTTGGAGCGGCGCTGGACGCAAGCATGAGCGCACTGATCGAGTTCAAGGGTTTCAACAAGTTTTTCGGCGAGCAACAGGTGCTCGTTGGCATCGACCTCCAGGTGAATCCGGGCGAAGTCATCGTAATACTCGGCCCCAGCGGCTGCGGAAAAAGCACCTTGTTGCGTTGCCTTAACGGTCTTGAAGTCGCCCACAGCGGCAGCTTGAATTTTGCCGGCCGCGAGTTGCTGGACAAGGGCACCGACTGGCGAGACGTGCGACAACAGATCGGCATGGTGTTCCAGAGTTATCACCTGTTTCCGCACATGAGCGTGCTCGATAACTTGCTGCTCGGCCCGGTCAAAGTGCAGAAGCGCGACCGCCGTGAAGCCCGCGACCAGGCTGAAGCCCTGCTGGCGCGAGTGGGTCTTCTGGATAAGCGCGACGCCTTCCCGCGTCAGCTCTCCGGTGGCCAGCAACAACGCATTGCCATCGTCCGTTCGCTGTGCATGAACCCCAAAGTCATGCTCTTCGACGAAGTCACCGCCGCCCTCGACCCGGAAATGGTCAAGGAAGTGCTGGAAGTCATTCAAGGTCTGGCCCGCGAGGGCATGACCCTGCTGATCGTCACCCACGAAATGGCGTTTGCCCGTGCCGTGGCTGACCGGATTGTGTTCATGGATGCCGGGCGAATCCTCGAACAAAACCCTCCCGAGATTTTCTTTACGAACCCGCAAACCGCACGAGCGCAGCAGTTCCTGGAGAAGTTCTCCTACGTCGCCGCATTACCCAAAACGACTCAAACAAAGGACCTGGAACTGCTATGAAAACTGCCAAGGCTTCACTGCTGCTACTCCCGCTGTTCGGCCTAGCGTTGCTGGCCGGTTGCAACAAAACCGAAGCGCCTGCCAAACCTGCGACTACCAGCACCAGCTATCTTGAAAAAATCAAGGAGCGGGACAAACTGATCGTCGGCGTCTTCACTGACAAGCCGCCGTTCGGGTTCGTCAATGAGGCCGGGCGTTATGTGGGGTTCGATACCGACATCGGCCGTCAATTCGCCAAGGACCTGCTGGGCGACGAGAACAAAGTCGAGTTCGTCGCGGTGGAACCTGCCAGCCGGATTCCATTCCTGCAAAGCGACAAGGTCGATCTGATCCTGGCCAACATGACGGTTACCCCGGAGCGCAAGGAAGCCGTGGAGTTCACCAACCCGAACCTCAAGGTGGCGGTGCAGGCGTTGGTGCCTCAGTCGAGTTCGGTGAAAAACCTCGATGACCTGGCGACGCGCACCACCATCGTGACCACAGGCACCACGGCGGATATCTGGCTGACCAAGAATCACCCGGACTGGAAGCTGCTGAAGTTCGAAAAAAACTCCGAGTCGCTGCAAGCCTTGGCCAATGGTCGTGGTGATGCCTATGCGCAGGACAATCTGGTGCTGTTCAGCTGGGCCAAGCAGAACCCGGGCTACCGCGTGCTGACCCAGACGCTGGGTGCCGAAGCGCCGATTGCACCAGCGGTGAAGAAGGGCAATATCGAACTGCGTGACTGGGTGAATGCCGAGTTGGCGAAGCTGGGTGAAGAGAAGTACCTGCTCAAGCTGTATGACCAATACGTGCGCAAAGAGCTGAGCGATGACACCAAGCCTGAAAGCGTGATTGTCGAGGGTGGGAAGTGGCAGGGGTGATGCACTGACCTTTGCGGTGCTCTCTCGGCCGTCATCGCGAGCAAGCTCGCTCCCACAGTAGACCGAGTTGTCTCGGCGGACGCGGTCTGAATGTGGGAGCGGGCTTGCCCGCGAAGGCGGTATTTCAGGCGATGATCAATCCGGCCAATACCACGCCGGTTCATCCAGCATCCCCTGCCCGACAATCCCGGTCTGGCCCAACGTTTTCTCCAGCACAATGCAATTGCATTCGGGATCTTCCTGCAGCGCCGAAATCAACCGTCGGGCATGCGACACGACCCACACCTGACATTGCTCGGAGGCGCGGATAATCAATCGCGCCAACGCTGGCAACAGGTCCGGGTGCAAGCTGGTTTCCGGCTCGTTCAGCACCATCAGCGTCGGTGGCCGAGGCGTCAGCAGTGCAGCCACCAGCAACAAATACCGCAGTGTTCCGTCCGACAACTCGGCCGCGGACAATGGTCGCAATAATCCTTCCTGATAAAACTCAATCGCAAACCGCCCGCCCGGCAACGGCGCGATGTTCAATCGTGCACCGGGGAACGCGTCGCTGATTGCATTCCACAGTGCTTCGGGGTCGCCAATCTCGATAATGGTCTGTAACGCCGCCGCCAGATCCCTGCCGTCGTGATGCAAAACCGGCGTACGGGTGCCCAGTTGTGGTTGACGCACCGGTGCATCGGCGTCGCTGCGAAAGTGATCGTAGAAGCGCCAGCGGCGGATGAACTCGCGCATCTCCAGAACCTCCGGCGAGGTACGCAGGCTGCCAACCTGATCGAACAGGCTGTCGAAATTCGGCGTATGTTGCGCCTGCACTTCCCAGTTGCGGTTGGCTCGGGTGCGGATCATCGGGCCATCGCGATCCACCAGCAGGCTCGCTTGACGATAAAATGCCCCGGCCCAAAGACATTCACGCTTGATTTGCGGGTCGAGGCTGAAACGCGACGCGATGGGCGAACTGTTTCCAGGCAACATGAAATGGCCATTGGATTCGGGCAACCCCAGGCTGATCGAGTAACCGAAGTCTTCACCGGCAAAGCCCAGGCGCAGGCGCTTGGCACCGTGGCGCACGGTCGCTTCGATCGGCACCTCACCATTACGCATGCGCCGGGTAATGTTTTCCGGCCCGGCCCAGAACGTCGAGTCCAGCCCACCCTCGCGCGCCAAGGCATTGACCACTCCACCCTGGGCGGTTTCCGCCAGCAGGCGCAGCGCGCGGTAGAGGTTGGATTTGCCGCTTCCGTTGGGGCCGGTGATCAGGTTCAACCGGCCCAGCGGAATCACCAATTTGTTGATCGAGCGGTAATTGGCCACCGCGAGGGTCTTAAGCATGGGAAGCTTCCTGCTGTGTAGTTGGCCAGTTTGCCCTATTGCCAGGAACACCGTGATCCCACAGGGCTTCGCCACGGTTACAAGATTTGTGACAGGATCCCTTTATTTGAAGCCGCCAGATGCGCCTGTGGAACCCTGTTCTAAGCTCACAGTCGTATCGCCATTGGCACGTCCGTACAACGCAAAGGAGTTTGCATGGCTGGTCCCGGATTGAAAACAGCGGTTGGCTTGAGTCTTCTTGTCCTGCTGACCGCGTGTGGCGATAAAAAGCCCGTTGAGAAGGACCGCCCACGGGTCTTCGTCCAAGAGGTAAAAGCCGCGGATTACGCTGCGTCGGTGACACTCACCGGTGATGTTCAGGCCAGGGTCCAGACCGAACTGTCGTTCCGCGTAGGCGGCAAGATCGTGCAGCGCATGGTCGATGTCGGTGACCGGGTTTCGGCCAAACAAGTGCTGGCTAAACTCGATCCCAAGGACCTGCAGACCAACCTCAACTCGGCCCAGGCTCAAGTGGTCGCCGAGCAAGCGCGGGTCACACAGACTTCCGCTGCCTTCGTTCGCCAGCAAAAACTCCTGCCCAAGGGCTACACCAGCCAAAGCGAATACGACTCCGCGCAAGCGGCATTGCGCAGCAGTCAGAGCGCGCTCACGGCCGCGCAGGCGCAGCTGGCCAACGCGCGCGAACAACTCAGCTACACCGCGTTGATAGCCGACGCTCCGGGCGTGATTACAGCGCGTCAGGCCGAGGTTGGACAGGTGGTGCAGGCGACGGTGCCGATTTTCAGCCTGGCCCGTGATGGCGAGCGTGACGCGGTGTTCAACGTCTACGAATCACTGCTGACGGAGCGGCCTGAAGGCAAAACCCTGGAGGTCAGTCTGCTCGACAACCCGGCGATCAAAACCACCGGCACCGTGCGCGAAGTCACTCCGGCCGTTTCGGCGCAGACCGGCACGGTGCAGGTCAAAGTCAGCCTGGGCAGCCTGCCCGAAGGCATGCAACTGGGCTCGGTGGTCAGCGCCACGGCCAAATTGCCGGGTAAGGCGGCGGTTGAACTGCCCTGGTCGGCGCTGACCAAAAATATCAGCGAACCGGCTGTCTGGCTGGTCGACGGCGAGGGCAAGGCGCAATTGCACACCGTCACGGTCGGACGCTACCTGACCGGCAAAGTGATCATCAGCGCCGGCCTGGACGGTGGCGAGAAAGTCATTATCGCGGGCGGCCAGTTGCTGCACCCCGGCGTGAAAGTTGAGATCGCCGAAAATACTTATAAGGATTTAACCGTGGAAGCCCAGCCATGAAGCGCCTGTTGTTGGTCTGCACCGCGGTGCTACTGGTTGCCTGCTCGAAAAAAGAACCACCGCCGGAGCCCGTGCGTCCGGTGCTGTCGATCAAGGTCGAGGCGCTGGACGAAGAAAATCTCGGACGCTTCGCCGGGAGCATCCAGGCTCGTTATGAAAGCAACGTCGGCTTCCGCGTGCCAGGACGCATTGCCAGCCGTCAGGTCGATGTCGGTGCCGAAGTCGAGAAGGGAGCGTTGCTCGCCACGCTGGACCCCACCGATCAGCAGAACCAGCTGCGTTCCGCGCAAGGTAATCTGGCCAGTGTCCAGGCCCAATTCATCAACGCCCAGGCCAATGCCCGCCGGCAGCAGGAGTTGTTCGATCGCGGCGTGGGCGCCCAGGCGCAACTCGACATCGCACAGACTGACCTGAAGACCACCCAGGCTTCTCTCGATCAGGCCAAGGCTGCGGTCGACCAGGCCAAGGATCAACTCAACTACGTCGAACTGCACGCCGACCACAAGGCCATCGTCACCGCCTGGAATGCCGAAGCCGGGCAGGTTGTCAGCGCAGGCCAGCAAGTGGTGACCCTGGCGCAACCGGACATCAAGGAAGCCGTGATCGACCTGCCCGATACCCTGGTCGACCAGTTGCCGGCGGACGTGGTTTTCCAGGTCGCGGCGCAACTGGACCCGAGCATCACCACGACGGCGACCATTCGCGAAATCGAACCCCAGGCCCAAAGCGCGACCCGTACCCGTCGCGCCCGCCTGACCCTGACTGAAACACCCCCCGGTTTTCGCCTGGGCACCGCGATCAGCGTGACCCTCAGCTCGGCGATCAAACCGCGGATCGAGCTGCCCTTGAGCGCGCTGCAGGAAGTGGATGGCAAAACCCGCATCTGGGTCATCGATGCGCAGGCCCAGACCGTGGCCCCACGTGACGTCAGCCTGATCAGCCGAACCGATTCGACGATGATCCTGGCCGATGGTGTGAAGTCCGGCGAGCGGGTAGTCAGTGCCGGTGTGAACAGCCTGAAACCTGGGCAAAAAGTCAAAATCGATGAGGACAGCCCGCAATGAAAGGGAGTTTCAACTTATCCGAATGGGCCCTCAAGCATCAGTCGTTTGTCTGGTATTTGATGTTCGTCGCGCTGTTGATGGGCGTGTTCTCGTACATGAACCTCGGCCGCGAGGAAGACCCGTCCTTCACCATCAAAACCATGGTGATCCAGACCCGCTGGCCTGGCGCGACCCAGGAAGAAACCCTCAAGCAGGTCACTGACCGCATCGAGAAAAAACTCGAAGAGCTCGACTCCCTCGACTACGTGAAAAGCTACACCCGTCCCGGCGAATCCACCGTGTTCGTCAACCTGCGCGACACCACCAGTGCCAAGGACATCCCGGAAATCTGGTACCAGGTGCGCAAGAAGATCAACGATATTCGCGGCGATTTCCCTCAGGGCCTGCAAGGGCCGGGGTTCAACGACGAATTCGGTGACGTGTTTGGTTCGGTGTACGCCTTTACCGCTGACGGCTTGTCGATGCGCCAGTTGCGCGATTACGTCGAGCAAGTGCGCGCTGAAATTCGTGAAGTGCCGGGGTTGGGCAAGGTCGAGATGATCGGTGAGCAGGACGAAGTCCTCTACCTGAATTTCTCCACGCGCAAACTGGCGGCGCTGGGCATTGATCAGCGCCAGGTGGTGCAGAGCCTGCAAGGCCAGAACGCGGTGACGCCGGCCGGGGTGATCGAAGCGGGACCGGAGCGCATTTCGGTGCGCACCTCGGGGCAGTTCGAATCCGAGAAGGATCTGGCCAACGTCAACTTGCGACTCAATGATCGCTTCTACCGTTTGGCCGACATCGCTGACATCAGCCGTGGTTACGTTGACCCGGCGACACCGGAGTTTCGCTTCAACGGCCACCCGGCCATCGGCCTCGCCATTGCGATGAAGAAGGGCGGCAACATCCAGGTGTTCGGCAAGGCACTGCACCAGCGCATGACCGACCTGACCGCGGACTTGCCGGTGGGCGTCGGTGTTCACACCGTGTCCGACCAGGCCGAAGTGGTGGAAAAAGCCGTCGGCGGTTTCACCAGTGCATTGTTCGAAGCGGTAGTGATCGTGCTGATCGTGAGTTTCGTCAGCCTTGGCGTACGCGCCGGGCTTGTAGTGGCGTGCTCGATCCCGCTGGTGCTGGCGATGGTCTTTGTGTTCATGGAATACAGCGGCATCACCATGCAGCGGATTTCCCTCGGTGCGCTGATCATCGCCCTCGGCCTGCTGGTGGACGATGCGATGATCACGGTGGAGATGATGGTCACGCGCCTGGAAATGGGCGAGACCAAGGAGCAGGCGGCGACCTTCGCCTACACCTCGACCGCGTTCCCGATGCTCACCGGCACGCTGGTGACCGTCGCCGGTTTCGTGCCGATTGGCCTCAACGCCAGTTCGGCCGGCGAGTACACCTTCACCCTGTTCGCGGTGATCGCCGTGGCGATGCTGGTGTCGTGGATCGTCGCGGTGCTGTTCGCCCCGGTGATCGGCGTGCACATCCTCAGCGCCAATGTGAAACCCCATGACGCCGAGCCCGGGCGCATCGGTCGTGCGTTCAATTACGGCATGCTGTGGGCGATGCGCAATCGCTGGTGGGCCATCGGCATCACCATTGCGCTGTTCGTGGCGTCGGTATTTTGCATGCAGTTCGTGCAAAACCAATTCTTCCCGTCCTCGGACCGCCCGGAAATCCTCGTCGACTTGAACCTGCCGCAAAACGCCTCCATCGGTGAAACCCGCAAGGCTGTGGACAAACTTGAAGCAACACTCAAGGACGATCCGGACATCGTGCGCTGGAGCACGTACATCGGCGAGGGTGCGATTCGTTTCTACCTGCCGCTCGACCAGCAACTGCAGAACCCGTACTACGCGCAATTGGTCATCGTCAGCAAAGACCTGGAATCGCGTATTGCCCTCAGCCAGCGCCTGCGTGAAAGGTTGCGCAAAGAT
The DNA here is from genome assembly GCF_019823085.1 of Pseudomonas sp. DR48. NCBI lineage: Bacteria > Pseudomonadati > Pseudomonadota > Gammaproteobacteria > Pseudomonadales > Pseudomonadaceae > Pseudomonas > Pseudomonas sp. DR48. The sequence continues at coordinate 2,175,169 of NZ_CP081946.1, forward strand.
TTCGTCGGCATTGGCAGCTACGTCCAGGCGCTGGAAATGGGCCCGCCGGTCGGCCGTCCGATTCAATACCGGGTCAGCGGCAAGGACATCGATCAGGTGCGCAAGCAGGCGATCGCCCTGGCCACCGTACTGGACAAAAACTCGCACATTGGCGAGATCATTTACGACTGGAACGAGCCGGGCAAAGTCCTGCGTATCGACATCGCCCAAGACAAGGCGCGGCAGTTGGGGCTTTCGTCGGAAGACGTGGCCAACCTGATGAACAGCATCGTCGTCGGGGCGCCGATCACCCAGGTCGATGACGATATCTATCTGATCAACGTCGTGGGCCGTGCTGAAGACGCGGAACGCGGCACGCCGGAAACCCTGCAGAACTTGCAGATCGTGACACCGGGCGGCACCTCCATACCGCTGCTGGCGTTTGCCACCGTGCGCTATGACCTGGAGCAGCCGCTGGTCTGGCGCCGCGACCGCAAGCCGACTATCACGGTCAAGGCCGCGATGCGCGACGAGATACAGCCGACCGACCTGGTGAAACAGCTCAAGCCGGACATCGACAAATTCGCCGCCGGTTTGCCGGTGGGTTACTCGGTTGCCACCGGCGGTACGGTAGAGGAAAGCGGCAAGGCTCAAGGGCCGATTGCCAAGGTGGTGCCGTTGATGTTGTTCCTGATGGCGACCTTCCTGATGATCCAGTTGCACAGCGTGCAGAAGCTGTTCCTGGTGGCGAGTGTCGCGCCCCTCGGGTTGATCGGCGTGGTGCTGGCGTTGGTTCCGACGGGAACGCCGATGGGCTTCGTGGCGATTCTGGGGATTCTGGCGCTGATCGGCATCATCATCCGCAACTCGGTGATTCTGGTGACTCAGATCAACGCGCTGGAGAAGGAAGGCTATTTACCGTGGGATGCCGTGGCGCAGGCCACGGAACATCGTCGTCGACCGATTCTGTTGACCGCTGCGGCAGCGAGCCTGGGGATGATCCCGATTGCCCGGGAAGTGTTCTGGGGACCGATGGCGTACGCGATGATCGGCGGGATCATCATCGCCACGTTGCTGACGTTGCTGTTTTTGCCGGCGCTTTATGTGGCCTGGTACAAAATCCGCGAACCGAAGAAAGAGCTGCGGTAAGGCCAGCGCTTCGCGCTCATCGCGAGCAGGCTCGCTCCCACAGTTGACCGAGTTGTTTCGGAAAACTCAGTCCCCTGTGGGAGCGAGCCTGCTCGCGATGGCGTCCTGTCCAGCTACGCGGGCTTACGCCAGACGCTAGCCAGCCAAGGCTGCTGCTCGCGCGGCAGCCCCGCCGGCCGGTAATAATGCTCCAGCTCGACAAACCCGGCTTCTGTCAGCAATTGCTGCCATGCCGCCAGGTCGTGATACGCCCCATACCGCGGCCCGTTCCAGCCTTCCTGATTCTCGCCACGCGGATTGGAACTGAACAACACGCCACCCGGTTTCAACGCCCCGCGCAACTCCTTCAACACCCGAGGCAATTCCTGGCGCGGGATGTGAAACAGCACCGCATTGGCAAAAATCCCGTCGAAGCGCTCAGCCGGCAGGTCCAGCTTCAGAAAATCCTGCTGCCACACCTCGCAACCACTGTCTTCGCGCGCCATTTGCGTAAACTTCTCTGAACCATCCAGCCCGACGGCGGTGTGGCCCATGCGCGTGAAGGTTTTCAGATCTCGCCCCGGACCGCAGCCAAAATCCAGAATGCTGAACGGCGCCTCGCCCTGAATATGCCGCAGCAGGGCATCGATGTTCTGGCTCACATCATGATCGCGAGTCCCTTCGCGAAAACCTTCGGCCACTGAGTTGTAATGGCCCAGGGTGGTGGAGGTGATCTGCTCGAGGTCGGCGGGGGTCTGTTTCATGGTCGGCTGCGCAGGCAATGGGGATTTGCCGAATATACGCCATCACACATGGGGCTGCTTCGCAGCCATTCGCGAGCAAGCCCGCTCCCACAGTTGATCTCCAGCGAACACAAATTTTGTGTACGGTACAGATCCAATGTGGGAGCGGGCTTGCTCGCGAAAGCGGTAACACTGGCGACTGAAGACTCCGGCCAGACTCAGGCCTGCTTCATCCCCAAACAATCAATGGATCGATCAACCATGGCCTTGGCGATCTCCAGCAAATGCCAAACCGAGAACACCATGGCCCGATCCGCCCCTTTGAGGTGATCGCCACACTGATATGCCGTGACCGAGGCACAACGCAGTAGATCCGCAACATAGAGTTGGGTGTCTTCAAAGCTCACGTCTTCACTGACGTTGTAGAACCGCAGCTCATCGGGCGCTGATGGCTGTTCTCCTGTGAGGTAGAAATCGATTGCACGATATAGGGCGGAACGGTCTCTTGGCGGATCGTCGGTGGGATTGCCTTGGGTGGATGTTTCGGGAGGCGGATCGGGGACGGATCTTTTCATCGGTGTTGCTCCTATTGCTGCATGGGAGCTGACACCTTCGCCTACTAAGCGGTGGGTGGCAGCTGTGCGCAGGTAGTAGGCCGGTCAATAGGAAAACCGGTGCACCCGAGGGTGCCCCACGCACAGCCACCATTTTCTGCACGCGGCAAGAAACACCGGGCATGAGCATGGAACCGCCATACGCCTATTGTTCCGGGCTACTAAACCCGATCACTGATGAGCAGTGACGGACCGAGACTAGCCACCGAAATTGGCAGGCGCAAGCGAGCGGAATGATCTAGGAAATGTCCTGCAAGTGGAAGGGATCAGGCCTGTAGGCGCACTGATTTTCCTGTGGGAAATGTTCCCCGCTTCTGAAGGCAGACACCCCACTTAGCGCTTGTTCAACCCCCGCGCCAAACGATCTCCGCCCAACTGAATCACCGCCACCAACACCACCAGCAGCACAATCACCGTCAGCATGATCTGGCTATCAAAGCGCTGATAACCATATCGGTACGCAATGTCCCCAAGCCCACCGGCGCCAATCGCCCCGGCCATGGCCGACGAGTTGATCATCGTCACCAACGTGATAGTGAAACCGCCGACAATCCCCGGCAGTGCCTCTGGCAACAACACATGCCAGACAATGTGCCAGCGCCGGCAACCCATTGCCTGCGCCGCTTCGATCAACCCGTGATCGACCTCGCGCAAACTGACTTCGGCAATGCGCGCAAAGAACGGTGTGGCGGCAATGGTCAGTGGCACCACGGCAGCCCAGACACCATACGTGGTGCCGACGATCAGTCGGGTAAACGGAATCAGCGCCACCATCAGGATCAAAAACGGAATCGAGCGAAACAGGTTCACGAATGCGCCCAATGCACGGTTCAGCCCAGGCGCTTCATAGATCCCGCCCTTGGAGCTGGTGACCAGGATCACCGCCAACGGTATGCCCGCCAGCAGCGCAATCAGCGACGAGACACCGACCATCAAAAACGTGTCGATGAAGCCTTGCAGCAAGCGATCAAACCACATAACCCAGCACCTCCACCTGTTGCGCCCAATCACTGGCGCGCTGGCGCAATTGCTCTGCGCCGTGGGACGAGCCGGTCACTGCCAGCAGCAGTTGCCCCAGTGCATGGCCCTGAATCCGTTCCACGCCACCTTGCAGCAAGCGCACACGACCGCCGAGTGCGGTAAACAGCGCCGCCAGATCCGGTTCATCGCTCGCGCTGCCGGTGAATTGCAAGCGCAGCACCACGGCAGCGTCCGAGGATTGTGGCTGAGGGCGCAAGCGGCTTTGCAGTTCTTCCGGCAAGCCATGTTGCAACGGTGCGAGCAAGGTCTTGCTGACCTCATGTTGCGGGTTGCCGAAGACTTCCCAGACCGGTCCTTGCTCGACGATTCGACCATGTTCCAGCACCACGACGCGGTCGCAGATATCGCGAATCACGGCCATCTCGTGGGTGATCAACACGATGGTCAAACCCAGGCGCTGATTGATCTCGCGCAGCAGGCCAAGGATCGATTGCGTGGTCTCCGGGTCCAGCGCGGAAGTGGCTTCGTCGCACAACAGAATCGCCGGGTCGTGCACCAACGCGCGGGCGATGCCGACACGTTGTTTCTGCCCACCGGAGAGCTGCGCCGGATAGGCCTTGTGCTTGCCTTGCAGCCCGACCAGTTCGAGCAATTGACGGACCTTTTGCTCGCGTTTTTCCTTGGGCACGCCGGCAACTTTCAGTGGCAACTCGACGTTCTGCCAAACCGTCTTGGCCGACATCAAATTGAAGTGCTGGAAGATCATGCCGATCCGACGGCGCAGCGCCACCAGACGATCCTCATCAAACTCGCCGATGTCCACTTGATCGATCAGCACCCGACCGGTGCTCGGCTGTTCGAGGCGGTTGATGGTGCGGATCAGCGACGACTTGCCGGCGCCGCTGCGACCGATGATGCCGAACACTTCACCGCGCTGGATCGCCAGGTCGATGCCGTGCAGCGCCGCCACCGGACCTTGCTGGCCGTTGTAGGTTTTACCCAGGCCGATAAAGCGCACGTGGGCGCGATTGAGGTCCGGGTGCAGTTCGGTCTGTGCAGCTTTTTGAGGCTCTGGAATTTCCAGTCGCCATTGGGTGGCCGCCGTCATCCTCAGCTTTCCCAGCCGGCTTGGTAGAGCTTGCCGTGGGCCTTGTCCAGAGCTGCACGAACGGCCGGCGAGTGCTGGTAGATATCAACGAACTTGATCAGGCGCGGATCGTTTTTGCTCTTTGGCTGGATCACGAACTGAATCACGTATTCCTTGTGATCGAGGCCGTCGAACAGCAGGGCAGAGCTGGCGTCGAAGGTCTTCGACAGACGAATGTAGGCCGGGTAGCCCTGGACCAGGTCGGCGTCGTCATAGGCGCGCACCAGTTGCACGGCTTCAACCTGAAGGATTTTGATTTTCTTCGGGTTGGCAATGATGTCTTCTTCGGTGGCTTTGTAGCCGACTCCCGGTTTGAGGGTGATCAGGCCCGCCTTGGCCAAGAGTTGCAGGCCGCGCCCGCTGTTGATCGGGTCGTTGGCGATGGCGACGCTGGCGCCCTCTGGCAGTTCGTCGAAGCTTTTGTATTTCTTCGAGTAGAGGCCGACGTTGTTGATGATCCCGGGGGCGAATGGCACCAGATCAAAACCGGCGGCGGCTTTGGCGTTTTCCAGGAACGGGACGTGCTGGAAATAGTTCACGTCGATGTCGCCGGCCGCGAGGCTGACGTTGGGGGCGATCCAGTCGCTGAACTCCACCAGGTCGACTTGCAGGCCTTGTTTCTTGGCTTCTTCGACGGCGGCTTCCAGCGGGATGGCGAAAGCGGCGGTGGTGCCGACTTTCAGCGCCGCGTCGGCGGCGAAGGTGACGGAGCTGAAGAGGCCGAGGGCCAGGGCCAGTGCTTTGACTGGGTGAGAGAGGCGGGTCTTTTTCATGATTGATTCTCCAGTCAGTGCATAGTTGTGTGGTGTTTGGTCGGACCTCATCGCGAGCAAGCTCGCTCCCACAGGGTGAAGTGTGAACACCCGAGATCCAATGTGGGAGCGAGCTTGCTCGCGATGCTTTTAGCGTCGAAACGCTGATCCAGTATGTTGCTCAGGCAAATGCGCCTCTGCATGAAACAGCTTTTCCCGCAGGCTGCCCGTGTCATAAGCCGTCTTGTACGACCCTCGGCACTGCAGCTCCGGAATCACCAGCTCAATGAAATCCACATAGCTTTCCGGCGTGACAATCCGTGTCAGGTTGAAGCCATCGAGCCCGGTTTCAGCTATCCACGATTCCAGTTCATCAGCCACTTGCTCAGGCGAACCGACTACCGTGATGTAGCGGCCACCAAGGGCGTGTTGTTCGAGCAATTTGCGCCGGGTCCAGTCGTTGTTTTGCAGGTTTTTGGTGGCCGACTGGATCGCGTTGCTCTTCACGTACTGGATCGGTTCATCGATCTCGTACTCGGAAAAATCGATTCCGGTCGACGCCGAGAAATGCGCGACGCCGGCCTCGGCGCTGGCGTAGCTCAGGTACTCGGCGTGCTTGGCCCAGGCCAGCTCTTCAGTGGCGCCGACAATCACGTTCAATCCCATGAACACCTTGATGTCCTCGGGATTGCGCCCAGCCCCGACGGCGCTGGCGCGAACCTTGTCCACCTGAATCTTGGTCGATGGTTTGTTCTGGCCGCTGATGAACACGCATTCGGCATGACGCCCGGCGAACAGCAAACCGCGATCCGAACTGCCGGCCTGGAACAGCACCGGCGTGCGTTGCGGTGACGGTTCGCAGAGGTGATAACCCTCGACCTGGTAGAACTCACCCTTGTGCTCGACCTTGTGCACTTTCTCGGGTTGGGCGTAGATCCGTTGCCGCGGGTCATTGAGCACCGCGCCGTTTTCCCAGCTGCCCTCCCAGAGTTTGTAGAGCACCTCCAGGTATTCATCGGCCTGGTCGTAACGCCGGTCGTGCTCGACTTGTTCACTCAGGCCCATGGCCTTGGCGGCGCTGTCGAGGTAGCCGGTGACGATGTTCCAGCCGACCCGACCACGGCTTAAATGATCGAGCGTCGACATGCGCCGGGCGAACAGATACGGCGGTTCGTAGGTCAGGTTGGCGGTCAGGCCGAACCCCAGGTTTTTGGTGACCGCGGCCATCGCGGAAACGAGCAGCAGTGGATCGTTGACCGGCAGCTGGATCGACTCTTTGAGCGGCACATCCACCGAGTTCTGGTAGACGTCGTAAACGCCGACGATGTCGGCGATAAACAAACCGTCGAACAGCCCGCGCTCCAGCAGCTGTGCCAGTTCGGTCCAGTATTCAATCGTCTTGTATTGAGTGGAGGTGTCCCGGGGATGCGTCCACAGGCCATGGTTGATGTGCCCGATGCAGTTCATGTTGAACGCGTTGAGCAGGATCTTCTTTTTCGCGACCATCAGATGGTCCCTCGCAACGGAGGGTTTTCATCGTTGAGGTAGTAATTGCCGACGGCGTGATACTTCCAGCGCACAGGATCGTGCAGCGTGTGTACCCGTGCGTTGCGCCAGTGGCGATCCAGGCCGTGTTCGATCAGCGTCGCCTGGCTGCCGGCCAGTTCAAACAGCGTGCTGCCGGCGGCGAGGGAGATTTCAGTGCTCAGGGCGCGAGCTTCCGCGACGGCAATCGAGGCGGCAGCGACCGTCTCGGCGTTGGTCTCGGCCTGAGCCTTGTCGAGGAATTCGCCGGAGCGTTCCAGCAAGGCTTCAGCGGCGTGCAGGCGAATGCTCAAGTGACCGAAGCTCTTGAGGGTCAGCGGATCGTCGGTGGCTTTTTCGTGTGTGGCGTCAATCCAGGGCCGGGTTTTGGTGCGCACGAAATGCAGCGCATCTTCATAAGCGGCGCGGGCGATACCGGTGTCGATGGCGGCGTGAAGAATCTGCGCCAACGGGCCGACCGGGGTTGGACGCTCGAAGGCGGTTTGAAACGGGATCACGTCTTCGGCGGCGACGTAGACGTCTTCGAACACCACCGAACCGCTGCCGGTGGTGCGCTGGCCAAAACCGCTCCAGTCGTCGATGACCGTCAGGCCTTTGCTGTCGCGAGGCACGAACGCCAGTTGCTGCACGCCGTTTTCATCCACCACCGAGGTGGGGATGCGCTGAGCGTAAATCGCGCCGGTGGCGTAGAACTTGCGGCCGTTGATGCGGTAGCCGTTACTGTCGCGGGTCAGACGGGTGACGCGGTCATGGGCGGTTTTGGTGCCCAGTTCCGCCAAGGCATTGCCGAAGCGTTGCCCGGCGAGCACTTCAGCGTACAAACGTTTTTTCTGCTCTTCGCTGCCGTTCACTCGCAGCACTTCGAGGGCGTAAAAATGGTTTTGTGGGATCTGGCCGAGGGAGCCGTCTGCCTGGGCGATCAGCGCAATCACCTTGGCCAGGGTGACGTTGGAAACGCCAGCGCCGCCGTATTCTTTTGGCACGCTGATGCCCCAGAGACCCGAACGGGAAAACACCTCCAGTTCCGGGTGCGGCAATCGGCGTTCGCGGTCGCGCAGGGCGCTGTCACGCTTGAAGTCTTCGGCCAGGTCAGTGGCGACAATCAGGGCTTGCTCATCGCTGGTTATGACCGCGACGTGGTGAGAAAGAGTCATGTGTTTCTCCAGAGATCTGGTCAAAAGTGTTGTGGTCGTTAGATCCAGGAATGGCGAGCGGGCAAAGTACCGTTCAAGTGATAGGTGCCGACCGCGTGATATTTCCAGCGAACGGGGTCGTGCAGGGTGTGCACGCGGGCGTTGCGCCAGTGACGGTCGAGGTTGAATTCGGCGAGGGTGGCGCGGCTGCCCGCTAGCTCGAAGAGCTTTTCGCTGGCCAGCAGCGAGATCTCGGTGGTCAGCACTTTGGCCTCGGCCACGGCAATCGAGGCGCGAGCCGCGGATTCGGCGGTGAGTGGTGCTGCGTTGACCTGATCGAGCACTTGCCCGGCCTTGCGCAGCAGCGCTTCGGCGGCGTGCAGTTCGATTTTCAGTTTGCCGATATCAGCGATCACATACAGGTCATCGCTGGCCCGTTCGACATTGGCGTCGATCCACGGCCGGGCGCGGGTTTTCACGAACTCGATGGCGTCGTCGATGGCGCCACGAGCGATGCCGGCGTCGATGGCTGCTTGGATCAGCTGTGACACGGCACCTTGAATGTTTGGTTGATCGTTGATCTTCCAGTTATCCACCACCAGCTCGGCATCGACGCGTACGTTGTTGAGCAGAATCGTGCCGCTGGCGGTGGTGCGCTGACCGAAGCCCGACCAATCATCAACGATGCGCAATCCCGGCGTGCCGCGACGGACGAAGGCCAGCACTTGCTTGCCGTCGTCGTTCAGCGCCTTGACCGCCACCCAGTGGGCGAACAGGGCACCGGTGGAGTAAAACTTCTGGCCGTTGATGACAAAACCATCACCGTCAGCGGTGATGCGTGCCTTGAGTTCAAGGGTGTTCTTGGTGCCCCGTTCCGGCCCGGCATTGCCGATGCGCCAGCCTTCGAGCACGCTTTTGAACAGCTGTTTTTTCTGCGCCTCGGTGGCACTGCCGAGCACCAGGTTGAGAATGCCGAACTGGTTCTGCGGGATCTGTCCCAGCGCCGGGTCGGCCGCGGAAATGATCGCGAAGACCTCCGCCAGGGTGACGAATGAAACCTGCGGGCCACCGTACTCGCGCGGGATGGCGATGCTGCCTAATCCGCTGCGGGTGAACTGTTCGATTTCCGACCACGGCAACTTGCGCTGGCGGTCACGTTTGGCGGCTTGCAGGCGGGCGACTTGCGCCAGCTCATGGGCGGCCTTGATGGCTTGTGCGTCGTTGCGCAAAACCTGCGCGGGCAACAACAACGGGGCGATGTCCAGATCACTCTGAACGATTGCATCTGCCAGACTGGACATCAGTGCCGCTCCTTGGCTGCACGCAATGCCCTGGCGATCTGCACTGGGGTGATTGTGTTCCGGACCATACCTACCTCACATCTCATGGGGTCGCCGCTCTCTGTGCGGCGAACGAAAAACAAGAATGTCCGGTGGTCCGGTGTATATACCCTAAGCGTGTATAAAAATTAAATAAACTAACTTTTTGGAATATGAATAGAAGAGGGCCTGTTCGTAGCGCAACACTTGTTTATGGAGCAACACTTGCTCTTGCAGCCGCTGGAAAAAGCACTGCGGGAGCGAGTCTGAATGCGATAGCGTCGTTTCAGACGACTCCGTCGTTGTCTGATATTCAGCTATCGCGAGCAGGCTCGCTCCCACAGGGGAAACGGAGGATTTACTTCTTGCCGGTCTCTGCGGCCATGAGTATTTCCTTGGGCCGAACCTTCAAATAAGGATTGGCGCAACCAATCCTCAGCCTGCGCGGCGGCGCCCAACCGGAGTTGTTGCCGACCCGATCGAGGATGCAATACGTCACTTCCAGACGCAGGTCTTCGCCGGCTTCGAGAATGATCGCCGGCGGTACCCAGACCTGAATGGGCTGGCCCACATCGCCCGCCTTGATCCGTGGCAAATCCATGCGCGCATCGCCCCAGCGCAGGGTGATTTCGTCGTCGGTGGCCATGTTCAGGTAGGGCTCGATGGTCAGTGGAACGCCGCGCTTGATCTGGTTCGGATTGACCCCCTGGCGGCGAATGGTTTCGGGAAGGCCCACTGGCGCCAGATGTTCGTTTTCGTGACCGCACGGAGTGAGCGTTTGACCGCCCGGGCAATCGAGCTTGATCTCTACTTGAGCGGCAAGCGACACCGCCGGCCCTTGGCCGACTTGCATGACGCGGTAGTGGATGCGCGAGGCGCCGTTGGCGATAAAGCTCTGCGGTACACGCAGACTGATGGCTTTGCCGACATCCTCGGCAGTCAGCACACGGGAGGCCACGTAGCAGCGGTCCCAGAACAGTTCGATCAGGTCGCCGTCGTCCATGCCGGGGTAGGGCGCCACGTCGACCAGCAGATAGGCGGCCGAGGTGACATTGATGCCGGCCTTGTGTGATTGCGCCAGGGTAGGGGCCGCAAGTCCGGATGTATTCGAGGTGCTTGTCATGGGTTTCTCCTTGAAGCCTTGCAGCGAAGTTCCGTTTCTGAAAGATCAAAAGGCGAGCATTACCCAGCAACAAAACAGCTCATTATTTTCAAGTTAAATAATGATTGAGTGCAAAGGTTGGCGCCTGCTGGCAACTAGATAAGAGTGCGCTTGAAGAGGTGTCAATAGAACTTGCTAGTTAAGTTGTTGATTAACTGTTATTCAGAAATTTCCTACGTATTGAAGTTAATAAGCTGTACCGCCCTGTCGAACATGCCTTGTATTTATGGGGCTTGTCGCGCTTCTGATCACCAACGGTCACCCTTTGAATTGCGTTGATTCTGGCGGATTTTAGGCGAAGTGATTTTGTTGCAGGACATATATATGTACCGCACAAAGCGTTGAATGGTTATCTAAAGTGCCAGTGGGGGAGTATGCAAGAGGGAAGTTGATGGTGGGGATAGTTGTCACTTCCATCCATGGAAGTTAACAAGTAGTGAAGCGGTGATTCAAGAGTGCGCGTTATTCAGAAACTTGCTGAGGAACTGCTTCGTGCGCTCTTCTTTCGGGTTGGCAAACAGCGCCTTGGCTTCGCCTTGCTCGACGATCACACCTTTGTCGAAAAACACCACACGGTTCGCCACGTCCCGGGCAAAGCCCATTTCGTGGGTGACAATGACCATGGTGCGTTTCTCTTCGGCCAGACTGCGAATGGTCGACAGCACTTCCCCTACCAGCTCGGGATCGAGCGCAGAAGTGGGTTCGTCAAACAGAATCACTTCCGGTTCCATCGCCAGTGCGCGGGCAATCGCCACACGCTGTTGCTGGCCACCGGAAAGGCGACGCGGGTAAGCGTCTTCCTTGCCCGCCAGACCCACCCGGGCCAGGAGCTTTTTACCCAGGGCAACGGCTTCGGCGTGCGGGATCTTCTTCACGATGATCGGGCCTTCGATGACGTTTTCCAGGGCGGTGCGATGCGGGAACAGGTTGAAGTTCTGGAACACGAAGCCCACATGCTGACGCAAGCGTCGCACCAGGCTCTGCTGCTGGTTCAGTGGACGGCTGCCATCGATCTCGATGTCACCGACCTTGATCCGGCCGCTGGTGGGTTCTTCCAGAAAATTCAGGCAGCGCAGGAAGGTGGTTTTGCCCGAGCCGCTAGGCCCGATGATCGCTACCACCTCGCCTTCCTTCACCTGCAAATCGATGCCGTTAAGCACGACTTGACCCTTGAACTGCTTTGTCAGTTTTTCCACGACAATCATGGGGTCAGGACTCCTGGTCGTGCCGATTGACCCGCTCTTCCAGCTTGTTCTGCAGGTGCGAGAGCACCGTGGCCAGAACCCAGTAGATCAGCGCGGCGGCAAGATACATGGTGAAAATTTCAAAGGTGCGCGCGGTAATCAGCTGCGCCTGACGGAACAGCTCCGGCACCTGGATCGTGGCGGCCAGCGCGGTGTCCTTGACCAGCGAAATGAAGCTGTTGCCCAACGGCGGCAGGGCCGTGCGCATCGCTTGCGGCAGGATGGCCCGGCGCAGTGTCTGCGCACGGGTCATGCCGATACTCGCGGCAGCTTCCCACTGGCCACGTTCGATGGAGCTGATCGCGGCACGCAGGATTTCACAGGCGTAGGCGGCCATGTTCAGCGAGAAGCCGATCAGGGCCGCTGGCAATGGATCGAGTTCGATGCCCAATTGCGGCAAGCCGTAATAGATCACGAACAGCTGCACCAGCAACGGCGTGCCGCGAAAGAACGACACGTAGATGCGGGCCAGCCAACTCACCAGTTTGAAGCGCGACAGGCGCATCAACGCCAGGCCAAACCCCATCAGCAGGCCGAAAAACATGCCCCCAAGGCTCAAGATGACCGTGTAGTACGCGCCCTTCAGCAAGAAGGGCGCGGAGTCCAGCGCAAGTTGGAAAGCTTCTTCCATTATTTGGTGACGTCAGCGCTGAAGTATTTTTCCGAAAGCTTTTTCAGCGTGCCATCGGCGCGCAGCTTGTCGATGGCTTTGTTCACCGCTGCCAGCAGCTCAGGCTCGCCTTTGCGCAGGGCAATGCCGGCTTCCTGACGGGAGAACGCTTCGCCTGCGGCGGTAGTGTCCTTGGCCTTCTTGGCGTATTCCAGCGCGGCGAGACGGTCGATCAGAATGGCGTCGGTGCGGCCGTTACGCAGGTCTGCGAACTTGCTTGGGTCATCTTCATAGGTGCGCACGTCAGCGGTCGGCACGTTGGCTTTCACCCACTGTTCGTAGTTGGTGCCCAGGCCCACGCCGACTTTCTTGCCAGCCAGATCGGCAGCAGTCTTGATGTTCAGCTCCGCAGCCTTCTTGGTCAGCACCAGCGCTTGAATACCGGAAACGGTGTAGGGCTCGGAGAAGTCATACTTCTTCTTGCGCTCTTCGGTGATGGTCACCTGGTTGACCACTGCGTCCAGACGCTTGGATTCCAGCGCCGCGAGGATGCCGTCCCATTTGGTCGGTTGCAGTTTGACCTTCACGCCCAACTCTTTGGCCAGGGCTTCGGAGAACTCGACTTCGAAACCGGTCAGTTTGCCGTCGGCGTCAACGAAGCTGAAGGGAGGGTAAGTGCCTTCCAGACCGACGTTGATCACGCCTGCGTCCTTGATTTTTTGCAGCTGCTCACCGGCAACCGCTTGACCCAGCAGGCCAGCGCTCAGTGCCAGGCCCAGCGAACCGACCAGCAGATTTCGACGTAGTGCGGAAAAATTCATGACAAGCCCCTGTGTTTTCTTATGAAGACGCTTTTAGGAATGTTGGCAAAATCGGGATTTGGACGACTGCAATATCCTGCCCTAAAGCAGCGTATGCGTCTCGCTGCAAATTCGCCTGCGGCGTGACTATATGATGGCGCTTTTAGATAGGAAAATAATAAATATCATTTTTGTTATTCTTTTTAGAACTAAGCGATCGTTCCCACGCTCCTGTGTGGGAATGCAGCCCGTGACGCTCCGCGTCACTGGACGCGGAGCGTCCCCAGAGGCATTCCCACGCAGAGCGTGGGAACGATCACTACAGAAAATCCTTATAGGCAAACAACGCCGGCGCCCCACCGGTGTGCAAGAAGATGATCGGGCCTTCGTTGAAGCGTTGACGACCGATACCGTCAAGCAACCCGGCCATGGCCTTGCCGGTATACACCGGGTCCAGCAACAGACCTTCCTGACTTGCCAACAGTTTCACCGCTGACAACGTCCCGGCATTCGGTTCGCCGTAGCGCGGGCCGAAATACTCGTCCCACAATTCGATTTTGAAACTGGCCGGCAGGCTCACACCCAAAAGCTCAGCCGTGCGTTCGGCCAGTCCTTGGACTTTCGGCCGCTGATCCTCATCGCTCCGGGAAACCGTGACACCAATCACTGGCAAATCCGGCAGTGCTTCACTCAACGCCAGCGCCAGGCCACTGTGTGTGCCGGCGCTGCCTGAAGCCAGCACCACGGCAGCGAATGACAGGCCGGTGTCCTTGATCTGTTCGGCCAGTTCCAGCCCGGCGCGCACATAACCCAAGGCGCCCAACGCATTGGAGCCACCAATCGGCACCAGGTACGGCTTCTTGCCGTTGTTGCGCAGACGGTCGGCCAGGGCCTGCAATTGCTCGTCGGCGTTGTCGAGGTTTTCCACCAGCTCGACCTTGGTATCGAACAGGTCCAGCAACAGCCGATTGCCGTTGCCGACATAGTTGGCGTCGTCGGTGCCCAACGGGTTTTCCAGCAGCGCTACACACCCCAGGCCGAGCTTGGCGGCAATGGCGGCGGTCTGGCGTACGTGGTTGGACTGCAGCGCGCCAGCGGTGATCAAGGTGTCGGCGCCCTGGGCCAGGGCATCGGCCGCCAGGTATTCGAGTTTGCGCAGCTTGTTGCCGCCCATTGCCAGCGGCGTCAGGTCGTCGCGTTTGACGTACACGTCGCGGCCCAGCCAGGTCGAGAGGCGTTCGAGTTTTTCCAGAGGGGTCGGGTGGCCGAGCAAATCGAGGCGGTCAAAACGGTCGAGCTGTTGTTTGATCATGGTTCCATACTGGCGGAGAAAGGTTTCAGGACTATAGGCACGCCCCCAAGCGTGGGCAACTGCCAATCACTTATATCCAAAAGTGCTGACCACAGCATAATCGGTTCTTAATTCGGCTTCCGGACCTTGCCGTAAAGTAATCGCCGTCAGCGCGGCCAGACAGTCCGGCCGCCCATGAGGAGTTTCAACCGTGAGCGAGCGTTCCAGCCATTGGCAATTGCAGACCATCGTCAGCCAACTGCGCACAGCGCGCGACCAGTGGCGCGCACAAAACGGCCGCGCCAGCGGCGAGCAGGGCGGTCGCGAATTGCCTTCCCGAGCGGCCATGGCGGAAATTCTCGAAGCATTGTGCGGCGCGCTATTCCCGATGCGTCTTGGTCCGGTGGATTTGCGTGAGGAGAGTGAAGATTTCTACGTCGGGCACACGCTGGACGTCGCATTGAATGCGTTGCTGGCCCAGGCCCGGCTCGAACTGCGTTACGCGGCGCGCCACAGTGCCCAGGCCGACACTGAGGTCGAGGCCAGGACCATTCAGATCATTCAGGACTTTGCCCTCGCGCTTCCAGGCCTGCGCAGTCTGTTGGACACCGACGTGCTGGCGGCCTATCACGGCGACCCCGCGGCTCGCAGCGTCGATGAAGTGTTGCTGTGCTACCCGGGGATTCTGGCGGTGATTCACCATCGCCTGGCCCACCATTTGTACCGCGCGGGGCTGCCGTTGCTGGCGCGGATCAGTGCAGAAATCGCGCACTCGGCCACGGGCATCGACATTCACCCGGGCGCGCAGATCGGCCGCAGCTTCTTCATCGATCACGGGACGGGCGTGGTAATCGGCGAGACCGCGATCATTGGTGAGCGGGTGCGGATTTATCAGGCCGTGACGTTGGGCGCCAAGCGTTTCCCGTCGGATGAAGACGGGCAGTTGCAGAAGGGCCACCCGCGGCATCCGATTGTCGAAGATGACGTGGTGATCTATGCCGGCGCGACAATTCTGGGGCGCATCACCATCGGCAAGGGCTCGACCATTGGCGGCAACGTCTGGCTGACCCGCAGCGTACCGCCGGGGTGCAACCTGACGCAGGCGAATCTGCAGCATGATGATGGGACACAGAAGTAAGCCTTTCACCCGACTGTACTGATCGTTCCCACGCTCCCGCGTGGGAACGCCTCAAGGGACGCTCCGCGTTCCAGGGCCGCCGCCGATGCTGTGTCTGGCACCGATGTGACGCAGAGCGTCACGGGCTGCATTCCCACGCAGAGCGTGGGAACGATCGCGATAACCCTGCCTCAAACCCCTCCTTGAACTAGCGTACAAAACGTACCGCCGAGCCTTGCGATTAGTCCTTAGCACCCTATTTATGTTTAACTTGAACGCTCATTCAAGTTAAACCGCCGGTTTGCTGCCCGCTCACAACAGGAGGCTTGCTTTTGCCGAGTCCGTTATTGATTGCCCTGATTCACCCCCTTGAGGTGCACCTTTCATGAGTGCATCGCCCACCCCCGCCAGCGGCCAGGTCCGCATGAATCCGCCGGTATTTTACTTCGCGGCAACGTTCATCCTGCTATTTGGCATCGTCGTTATCGCCATGCCTGAACAGGCCGGCGCCTGGCTTCTGCAAGCGCAAAACTGGGCGGCCAATACGGTCGGCTGGTATTACATGCTCGCGATGACGCTGTATCTGGTCTTCGTGGTGGTCACCGCCTTGTCCGGCTACGGCAAGATCAAGCTCGGTGCCGACCACGACGAGCCCGAGTTCAGCTACCTGTCCTGGGCCGGCATGCTGTTCGCCGCCGGGATCAGCATCACGCTGTTCTTCTTTTGTGTGTCCGAACCGCTGACGCACCTGGCGCAACCGCCGCAAGGTGAGGCCGGTACGGCGGATGCGGCGCGTCAGGCGATGCAGATTCTGTTTCTGCACTGGGGCCTGCATGGCTGGGGCGTGTTCGCCTTCGTTGGCATGGCGCTGGCCTATTTCGCCTACCGTCACAACTTGCCGCTGGCCCTGCGTTCTGCGCTCTATCCCCTGATCGGCAAACGTATCAATGGCCCCATCGGTTATGCGGTGGACGGCTTCGGCATCATCGCCACGGTATTCGGTCTCGGCGCCGACATGGGCTTTGGCGTGTTGCACCTCAACTCAGGGCTCGACTACCTGTTCGGTATCGCTCACACCCAGTGGATTCAGGTTGGCTTGATCACGCTGATGATGGGCGCGGCGATCATCGTCGCGGTCTCCGGCGTCGACAAAGGCGTGCGGGTGATGTCCGACATCAACATGCTGCTGGCCTGCGCACTGCTGCTGTTCGTGTTGTTTGCCGGCCCGACTCAGCACCTGCTCAACACGTTGATCCAGAATATCGGCGACTACCTCGGCGCGTTGCCGATGAAGAGTTTCGATCTTTACGCCTACGACAAACCGAGTGACTGGCTCGGCGGCTGGACGGTGTTTTATTGGGCTTGGTGGATTGCGTGGTCGCCGTTCGTGGGCCTGTTCATCGCACGGATTTCCCGTGGCCGCACCATCCGCGAATTCGTCTTTGGCGTGCTGTTGATTCCGCTTGGTTTCACCCTGGCGTGGATGTCGATCTTCGGCAACAGCGCTATCGACCAGGTCCTCAACCACGGCATGAGCGCGCTTGGTATGTCGGCTATCGACAACCCGTCGATGACGCTTTACCTGCTGCTGGAAACCTACCCGTGGAGCAAAACCGTGATCGCGGTCACGGTGTTCATCAGCTTCGTGTTCTTCGTCACCTCCGCCGACTCCGGCACCGTGGTGCTGTCGACGCTGTCCGCCAAAGGCGGAAATCCTGACGAAGACGGGCCGAAATGGCTGCGAGTGTTCTGGGGCGCGATGACTGCGCTGGTGACCAGCGCGCTGCTGTTTTCCGGCAGCATCGATGCGCTGAAGTCAGCGGTGGTGCTGACGTCGTTGCCGTTCTCGTTGATTTTGCTGCTGATGATGTGGGGGCTGCACAAGGCGTTTTACCTGGAATCGCAGAAGCAGATCGCGCAACTGCATTCCCTGGCGCCGGTGTCCGGCTCGCGACGTGGCGGCTGGCGTCAGCGCTTGACTCAGGCGGTGCATTTCCCGTCTCGCGATGAGGTCTATCGCTTCCTCGATACGACGGTACGTCCGGCCATTGAAGAAGTCTCGGCGGTGTTCGTCGAGAAGGGTTTGAACGTGGTCACCCAACCGGATGCGGCCAACGACAACGTCAGCCTGGAAATCGGTCATGGTGAGGAACATCCGTTTATCTATCAGGCGCAGATGCGTGGTTACTTCACACCATCATTTGCCCGTGCCGGCATGGGCTCCAAGGAGCTCAACAACCGTCGTTATTACCGGGCTGAAGTGCATTTGAGCGAGGGCAGTCAGGATTACGATCTGGTGGGCTACACCAAGGACCAGATCATCAACGACATCCTTGACCAGTACGAACGGCATTTGCAGTTCTTGCACTTGGTGCGTTGATCGAGTGCCGGTGGCACTCACGCTTCAGTGCTGAGCACCATGAACAGCACCAGCGCCGCCACCGGTACACCGAACACGGCGCTGCCGACCACCAGTTCCGTGCTCAACGGTTGGCCGGTATGAACCATGCCGACTGCGCCGTTGATCAGCGTCAGCGCCAGCCACAGCGCCACAAAGCTGTAGGCCAGGGTCTGGCGGCTGAAGCCGATTTTCTCGCCGATGAACAGCATCAGCGCCAGCAGAATCAGGCCGAAGGTGATGATGATCGTGGTGTGCATGGGGGTGTCCTCCTGAGTAACTGATCGTTCCCACGCTCTGCGTGGGAATGCAGCCCGTGACGCTCCGCGTCACTGGACGCAGAGCGTCCCTTGAGGCATTCCCACGCAGAGCGTGGGAACGATCAAGACTGCGGTCTCAAGTTGAGCATAGTTAAACCAACCCGCCATTCACCCGCAGAATCTGCCCGTTGACCCAAGCCGAGTCAGGGCCGACCAGGAAGGACACAACCCGAGCAATGTCTTCCGGCTGACCCAGACGCTCCAGCGGCGGCATCTTGGCGAAGGTCTGAATCTGTTCTTCACTCTTGCCGTGCAAAAACAACTCGGTAGCGACCGGACCCGGTGCCACGGCGTTAACCGTGATGTTGCGTCCGCGCATTTCCTTGGCGAACACCTGGGTCAGCGATTCCACCGCTGCTTTGCTGGCGATGTACACCGCGTACCCTGGCAGGTTCATGCCGACCGTGCTGCTGGAAAAGTTGACGATCCGCCCACCGCTGTTCAACCGCGTCGCCGCTTCACGCAGGGTATTGAAGGTGCCCCGAGCGTGGATGTTGAAGGTCTGGTCGAACAGTTCATCGGTGTGCTGCGCCAACGGCATCATTTTGAGAATGCCGGCGTTGTTGATCAGCACGTCGACCTTGCCCAGTTGTGTTTCGGTCTCGTCGAACATCCGGCGCACGTCATCGGCATTGGCCACGTCAGCCTTGATCGCTATGGCTTGATGGCCTGCCTGACGCAACTCCACCACCAGCTTGGAGGCTTCTGTGGCGCTGCTTGCATAGTTGATGACGACGGCGAAACCTTCGCTGGCCAGTTGTCTGGCGATCACAGCGCCGATGCCGCGGGAGGCGCCGGTCACGATGGCAACTTTCTGAGTAGTCATGGCGTTGATTCCTGATGGGGGAGAGTTGGTGTGAAGCCAGATTCACATGTTTACTCAGGCCGATAAATGCCCGAGAGTTGCCTTGACTGTTCAATAACCGCCAACAATCGCGCGCCAGGAGCCAAACGTGGATCAAGTCAAAGCGATGAAGGTTTTTGTGCGGATCTATGAGCGCAGCAGCTTCACCCTGGCGGCTGATGACCTGAACCTGCCACGGGCGACCCTGACCCACACGCTGAATCAATTTGAAGCCTGGCTCGGCACTCGGTTGCTGGAGCGTAGTACGCGCAAGGTGCGCCCGACGCTTGATGGAGAGGCGTACTACCTGCGTTGCGTGCAATTGCTGGCGGAGCTGGAAGAGGCCGAGTTGGCGTTTCGTGGCTGCGCCCCCAAAGGCCGGTTGCGTGTCGACCTGCACGGCACGCTGGCCAGGCATTTCGTGATTCCGGCATTACCGCAGTTCATGGCGCGTTACCCGGACATTGAACTGTCCATCAGCGAGACTGACCGTTTCGTCGACCTGATCGCTGAAGGCGTCGACTGTGTGTTGCGCGCCGGCACGCTGAGTGATTCGGCACTGATCGGAAAACGCATCGCCAACCTGCGTCAAATCACCTGCGCCAGCCCCGCCTATCTGCGCCAATACGGCGAACCGAAATGCCTCGACGACCTGAAGCATCACCGCGCCGTGAACTACGTCTCGCGCACCACCGCCAAGCAGTTTCCGTTTGAATTCATGGTCGACGGCCACCTGAAAGAAGTCGCCATTGAAGGTGCGCTTTCAGTGTTCGGCGCGGAAATTTACGCCGCATCGGCGATTGCCGGGCTCGGCTTGATCCAGTGCCCGCATTACCGAATGGAGAGGCAGATTGCCCAAGGGCTGGTGCAGGAAATCCTCACCGACACACCGCCACCGACGATGCCGATTTCAGTGCTGTACCCCCACAACC
Organism: Pseudomonas sp. DR48; assembly: GCF_019823085.1. Taxonomy (NCBI): domain Bacteria; kingdom Pseudomonadati; phylum Pseudomonadota; class Gammaproteobacteria; order Pseudomonadales; family Pseudomonadaceae; genus Pseudomonas; species Pseudomonas sp. DR48. The sequence continues at coordinate 2,195,228 of NZ_CP081946.1, forward strand.
GACACATGTCGCCACGTGTTCGGGTGTTTGTGGATTGGTTGGGGGAGGTGTTTGCGGGGGCTGTTTGACCTTGCTCGCGGCTCTTATCGTTGATCGTTCCCACGCTCTGCGTGGGAATGCAGCCCGGGACGCTCCGCGTCCCATCCAGCGAGGAGCATGGGAACGATCTGCTGACGGCAAAGATGAAATCTGTGAAACGTTTCAGCATTTTCTCGAGTCCGAGGTTTATCGGCGTTTGTCTGGGCGTATGCTGGGCAACTCGCGAAGCAGTCGATACCAATTTCAAGACAGACAAGAGAGGATTCGATGACTTATACCGCTGCCGAAAACCGCTATGACTCCATCCCGTACCGCCGCGTAGGCCGCAGCGGTCTGGTGCTGCCGGCGCTGTCGCTGGGCTTGTGGCACAACTTCGGTGACAGCACGCCGATCGACACTCAGCGCTCGCTGTTGCGCACGGCGTTCGATCTGGGCATCAACCATTTCGACCTGGCCAACAACTACGGTCCTCCGTACGGCAGCGCCGAGATCAATTTTGGTCGTTTGCTGCGTGAGGATTTCAAGCAGTATCGCGACGAGTTGATCATCTCCAGCAAGGCCGGTTGGGACATGTGGCCCGGTCCTTACGGGCAGGGCGGCGGTTCACGCAAATACGTGCTGGCCAGCCTGGATCAGAGCCTGCAGCGCTTGGGCGTGGATTATGTGGATATTTTCTATTCGCACCGTTTCGACCCGGACACCCCGCTGGAAGAAACCGCCAGCGCACTGGCGACTGCGGTGCAGCAGGGCAAGGCGCTGTATATCGGTATCTCGTCGTATTCCGGGGTGAAAACCCGTGAGATGGCGGCGCTGTTGAAAGAGTGGAAAGTGCCGTTGCTGATTCACCAGCCGGCGTACAACCTGCTCAATCGCTGGGTTGAAAAGGATCTGCTGGACGTCACCGACGAACTGGGCGCTGGTGTGATTGCTTTCACGCCATTGGCGCAGGGGCTGTTGACCGACAAGTACCTCAACGGTATTCCGAAGGATGCGCGGGTCAATCGTCCGGGCGGTGGTTCGCTGCAGGAATCTCATCTGTCCGAAGCCAACATCGCCCATGTTCGCGGGCTCAATGAAATCGCCAAGCGTCGCGGCCAGAGCCTGGCGCAACTGGCGTTGGCGTGGACCCTGCGCGATCCGCGCGTGACCTCGGCGCTGATCGGTGCGAGCCGGCCGGAGCAGATTATCGAAAACGTCGGGGCGTTGAAGAATTTGAGCTTCAGCGCAGAGGAGCTGGCGGAGATTGACCGGTTTGCCCAAGAGGGCGGGATCAATCTTTGGGAGAAGCCTTCGACGGCTGAGTAACACCCTAACTGATCGTTCCCACGCTCCGCGTGGGAATGCCTCCCGTGACGCTCCGCGTCACAGTGGACGCGGAGCGTCCATCGCTGCATTCCCACGCAGAGCGTGGGAACGATCTGGTGATCGGCTCACCGGAAAAACGGCGCATCCCCCAGCACCGTCGCCCGCTGCATCACCCGCCGTGCCGGCCGGTAATCATCCACGGCGTAATGCTGTGTCACGCGGTTATCCCAGAACGCGATGTCGTCTTTCTGCCAGCGCCAGCGAACGGTGAATTCTGGTCGTGTGGTGTGGGCAAACAAAAACTTCAGAATCGCCTCGCTTTCGGTCTCAGACAGTTCGTTGATCTTCGATGTGAAGCCTTCGTTGACGAACAAAGACCGGCGTCCGCTCACCGGGTGCGTGCGAATCACCGGGTGCGACAGTGGCGGATTCTTGTGGCGTGCTTCTTCCCATTGCGCCAAGGCCTCAGGCGTATTGCCATAACGCTCCAGTGGGAACGAGCGGGTGAAATCGTGGGTCGCGGTCAGGCCTTCGAGCAAGCGCTTCATCGGCGCCGACAACGCTTCATAAGCCGCAATCCCGCTGGCCCACAATGTGTCGCCACCAAACTCCGGCAGCAGCTTGGCGCTGAGCACCGCGCCCATGGCCGGGGTGGGCAGGAAGGTCACGTCGGTGTGCCAGATCGCGTTGTCGCGCACATCGGTGACGGCGGTGTCGAGGATCAGCACTTCGGGCTGTTCCGGCACGTTGGGGTAGATCGGGTGAATGTGCAGGTCGCCGAAATAGGCAGCGAATCGCGCCTGTTGCTGCGGCGTGATCGGCTGGTCACGGAAGAACAGCACTTGATGCTTGAGCAGGGCCTGCTCGATGGCGTCGCGCTGCTCCAGGTTCAGTGGCTGGCTGACGTCGACGCCACTGATTTGCGCGCCGAGAGCCGTGCTGAGGGGGACGATGTTCAGGTTATTCATGGTGTTTCTCTTCAATCCGGGGTGCCGAGCTTTTGTAGGAGTGAGCCTGCTCGCGATAGCGCAGTGTCAGGCGACACGGCTGTGGCTGATACACCGCCATCGCGAGCAGGCTCACTCCTACAGAGTTGTTCACATGGTAATTTTTCAATGAGCCTGGCCGTGCCACGGCACCAGTTTGCGTTGCAGCGCGCGCAGGCCCATTTCCATGGCGAAGGCAATCAGTGCGATGACCAGAATCCCTAGCACCACCACATCGGTGACCAGGAACTGCGCGGCCGACTGCACCATGAAACCCAAACCGCTGGTGGCGGCAATCAGCTCGGCGGCGACCAAGGTCGACCAACCCACACCCAAGCCAATCCGCACGCCGGTCAAAATGTCCGGCAGGGCGCTCGGCAGAATCACATGACGAATCAGCTGCGCCCGAGTTGCGCCCAGCGACTGCGCCGCACGTAATTTCGCCGGGTCGACTGTGCGTACGCCGGTCGCGGTAGCGATGGCAATCGGCGCGAAGATCGCCAGATAGATCAGCAAGACTTTTGACAGCTCGCCAATACCGCACCAGATCACGATCAGCGGCAGGTAAGCCAATGGCGGAATCGGTCGGTAGAACTCGATCAGCGGATCGAGAATGCCGCGAGCAATGCGGTTGTGGCCAATAGCAATGCCGACGGGAACGGCGGTCAGTACGGCAAAGCCCAGGCCCAGGCCGATGCGGCTGAGGCTCGCGCCCAGGTGCTGCCACAGGGTTGAATCCATGTAACCGGTGGTCACCAGCAGCCAGCCTTTTTGCAGCACGGCGGACGGTGGCGGTAGAAACAGCGGTTCGATCATGCCGGTAGCGGTCACCGCCCACCACAGGGTCACGAGCGCGACCAGCGTCAATACGCTGATCCAGCGTGTGCTCAAGCTACGACGAAGCGGAATCACCGTCGAGCCCGGTTTCACCGTCACCGCAGGAATTTCATAGCTGCTCATGCGCGCTCCTGCCGCTGGGCGGCGCTGCGTTGGGAGAACACTTTGGCGAGCACATGCTCGCGGGTTTCGATAAAGCGCGGGTCGGATTTGATCGCCCGTGCCGACTCGCCGGCTGCGTAACGCTGACCGAAATCCAGGCTCAGGCGTTCGACGATTTGACCAGGATTCGGCGCCAGCAGAATCAGGTCCGTGGCGAGGAACACCGCTTCTTCAATATCGTGAGTAATCAGGAACACCGGTTTGGCGGTGCGCTGCCAGACTTGCAGCAGCAGCTCTTGCATCTGTTCGCGGGTGAAGGCGTCGAGGGCGCCGAAGGGCTCGTCCATGAGCAAGACCCGAGGGTCGGCGGCGAGCGCGCGAGCGAGGCCGACACGTTGCTTCTGGCCGCCCGAGAGTTGCCAGATGCGGCGATTTTCGAAACCGGTAAGGTCCACCAGCGCGAGCATTTCCCGAGCACGGATTTCGCGTTTGTCCCGGGGCACGCCGGCCAGTTCCAGGCCGAAGGCGACATTGGCCAACACGTCCTGCCATGGCAGCAGGGCGTCGTCCTGAAACACGACGCCGCGCTCGGCGCTCGGGCCTTTGACCGGCACCCCGTCAAGGGTGATGCGCCCGGCACTGGGCTCGACGAAACCGGCGATCAGGTTCAACAGCGAAGTCTTGCCACTGCCGGACGGGCCGAGGGCGACCAGCAATTGCTGGGGCCCAAGGCTCAGGGAAATATCCGCCAGTACCGGTTCCGGACTGCCGGGGTACTGTGCGCTGATGCGCTCCAGCTGTAGCAAAGCCATCGCGGTTAACTCCCGATCAGTTGGTGATGTACTTGGCGCTGACGTACGGGGCGTAGTCCGGCAGCACGGCCTCGACTTTGCCTTGTTCTTTCAGGAACGCGGCGGTGTCGGTGATGGCCTTGGTGGTCGGTGCGCCGAGGGTAATGACCTGGTCAGCCGCCAACGGGTAGACGTTGCCTTGCAGCAGTAATGGAATGTCGCTGGCCTTGGCGCCGGAGAGTTTCACCAGTTTGTCTACGTTGGATTGATTGGCGAGCCAGGCTTTCGGGTCTTTGCGGTAATCGGCGTACGCATCCAGGGTCACTTTGGCGAAGGCGGTGACGATTTCCGGGTGCTTCTCGGCGAAATCCTTACGCACGATCCAGGCATCGAAGGTCGGAGCGCCAAACTTGGCCAGTTCGCCGGAGGTGATCAGCACTTTGCCGTTTTCCTTGGCCACGCCGAGCGCCGGGTCCCAGACGTAAGTGGCGTCGATGTCACCGCGTTTCCAGGCGGCAATGATGGCGGGCGGGGCAAGGTTGAGTACGGTGACTTTCGACGGGTCGATGTTCCAGTGCTTCAGCGCAGCCAGCAGGCTGTAGTGACCGGTGGACACGAATGGCACGGCGATTTTCTTGCCGATCAGGTCTTGAGGCGTTTTGATCCCGGACCCGTCGCGGGCAACCAGGGCTTCAGCAGCGCCGATCTGCGTGGCGATGAGGAACGTTTCTACCGGAACTTTGCGCGTGATCGCAGCCGTCAGCGGGCTGGAACCGAGGTAACCGATCTGCACGTCACCGGAGGCAATGGCCGCGATGATGTCGGCACCGTTATCGAATTTTCGCCAATCAATCTTGGCGTTGGTGGCTTTCTCGTACGCGCCGTCGGCCTGGGCAACTTTCGCCGGGTCGACGGTGGTCTGATAGGCGACGGTGACGTCAGCCGCCTGGGCAAAGAAACTCGCCGCAGCCAGCGATGCGGCCGCCAGGAGGCGAAGAGGGAAAGTCAGTTTCATGGAAAAGCTCCTTGTCAGGCGACCGAGAGTCGGCGTGAAAGGAGACTAAATGATCTAAGAATCCGAAAATAAATAACTTTTTCGAATGAGCTTATGAGCGGAAAATTCTAAAGGATCCAAAAATCGCAGCCTCGTTTCACTCGACAGCGCCTACAACCGAAACACGGTTCCTGTAGGAGCTGTCGAGTGAAACGAGGCTGCGATCTTGTAGCAGGCGCCGCTTAGTTGCTGATCGACAGAATGCTCGCCTGATACGACCCGACAAACACATCGAAGTCGCCGACTTCGTTCTGTTCCAGCTCAGCTTGCTCAACCAGCGAGGAACGTGCCCGCTCTTCGAATTTTGCCTGGTCTTCGCTTGAAAGCGGCTCACTGCGGAAGTACTCCGCGTGCGCCCGGCTCTGGCGCAGGGAGAACTGAGCAAAGCTTTCCTTATGCTCGGCCATTGCCGCCAGTACCTGGGCTGAAGGTGTGCGGGACGAATCCTTGACCTTCTCCATCTGCACGTCCAGCGCGTTGCTGTGCGCATCGCCGCCATGGCTCTGATCGAGCAGCGCGGCGAGCGGAGCGATCTTCTCCAGCAGTTCGGTGGCCCATTCCTTCATGTCCACCGGTTGACCGTCGCGCTGCAGTTGCAGACCCGGACGACGACCTTCCTTGACCACGCTGAGGAAGTTCGACGTGGCGTTGCTGCATGAGGTGTTGGTCAGCAGCGGGCTGTCGTTCAGCGCGCAATACAGCAGGAAAGCGTCGAGGAAACGCGACTCCGGCAGATCGATGCCCATCGGCAGGAACGGGTTGATGTCCAGGCAGCGCACTTCAACGTACTGAATGCCACGGGCCACCAACGCCTGAATCGGCCGTTCGCCGGTGTAGGTCACGCGTTTTGGGCGGATGTTGGAGTAGTACTCGTTTTCGATCTGCAGGATGTTGGTGTTGAGCTGAACCCACTCACCATCCTTATGCGTGCCGACTTCAACATACGGCGGATACGGCGTGGCCACCGCTTTGCGCAGGCTGTCGGTGTAGCTGGCCAGGTCGTTGTAGCACGGCGTCAGACCAGCCTGGGCGTTGCTCTGGTAACCCAGGTCGCTCATGCGCAGACTGGTGGCGTAAGGCAGGTACAAGGTGTCCGGGTCCAGTTGTTCCAACTGGTGCGAGCGACCGCGCAGGAAACCGGCGTCCAGGGCAGGTGAGGCACCGAACAGGTACATCAACAGCCAGCTGTAGCGCCGGAAGTTGCGGATCAGCGCGATATAGGCAGAGGACTGATAGTCGCGGTCGGTGCCGACAAAGCCTTCGGCCTCTTTAAGCAACGGCCAGAGCTTTTCCGGCAGGGAAAAGTTGTAGTGGATCCCGGCGATGCATTGCATGGTCTTGCCGTAGCGCAGGGCCAGGCCCTTGCGGTAGACGTACTTGAGCTGACCGATGTTGGACGTGCCGTAATAGGCGATCGGGATGTCTTCCTCGGCCGGCAGCGGGCACGGCATCGATGGACTCCACAGAAACTCGTTGCCGAGCTTGCTGTAGGCGAAGCGATGAATCTTGTCCAGGCTCGTCAGCGTATCCGCCGGGTCGGGCAGGGCGGGCGTGATGAACTCCAGCAGCGACTCGGAATAGTCGGTGGTGATTTGTTCGTTGGTCAGCGCGGAACCCAATTCTTCCGGGTGCGGCGTTTGCGCCAGGCGACCTTCGCCGGTCACGCGCAGGCATTCACGTTCGATGCCGTGAAGACACTGTTCGAGCAGAGAGAGGTTAGCGCGCTCGCCGAGCAGAGCCAGGCGGCGGTTGAGAAGTTCGCTCAAGTTGGATTCCTTCACGCGTCAGTCGCCCCAATATGGGGGTGGGCAAGACGGTCTACAAGGGTGAAGTTGAAACTGGCGTTTTCGCCTGGTTTTGAAACGAGCCGCAATCAATGTGGGAGCGGGCTTGCTCGCGAAGAGGGAGTGCCAGTCAACAAATAAATTGCCTGATACACCGCCTTCGCGAGCAAGCCCGCTCCCACAGGAAATTTCGGCGCTGCGGTCACAGCGCCGAAATTACCTCAAAACGATGGCATTCATCTACAGGACAGCGAACGTGCCTTGTGCTTTTGCGACGAGTTTGTCGCCCTGCATCACGTCGGCTTCGACCACCAGCGTGCGCCGGCCCGGGTGAATTACCCGTGCCGTGCACATCACTTCACCGTCTGAAACAGCGCGAATGTAGTTGATCTTGCATTCGATGGTCGCGCTCTGCTGGTCAAAGCCGTGGGTGCTGGAACAGGCCAGCCCCATGGCAATGTCCACCAGACTGAACAGCGCCCCGCCGTGCAGCTTGCCGCCGCGATTGCGCAGTTGCGGTTCCAGCCCCAGGGCGACTTGCGCCACCCCGGTTTCCAGGCTGTGCAAGCGACACCCCAGCAATTTGAAAAACGCGCTTTCGGTCAGCCCGGCAGGAATGTCCATCAACGTTTCTTCAATTGCTTGGCGTTGGCGAACAGCGAAGCCATGGCGTTGTTGGCCGGAGCCGCTGCCGTGGTTTCTTTACGTGGCGCGTTGTTCTGGGATTGGCGTGGCGCCGAACCCGGACGTGCACCGCGAGCACCGTCGATTTTCTCGCCCGGCGTGTCGCTCATGCGCATCGACAGGCCCACGCGTTTGCGCGGGATATCGACTTCCATGACCTTCACTTTCACCACATCACCGGCCTTCACTGCTTCGCGCGGATCTTTGATGAATTTCTCCGAAAGCGCGGAGATGTGCACCAAACCGTCCTGATGCACGCCGATATCGACGAACGCACCGAAGTTGGTCACGTTAGTGACGACACCTTCGAGGATCATGCCCAGTTCGAGGTCCTTGAGGTCTTCGACGCCTTCCTGGAACTCGGCGGTCTTGAACTCGGGGCGTGGGTCGCGGCCCGGTTTTTCCAGCTCTTGCAGGATGTCGGTGACCGTCGGCAGACCGAACGTCTCGTCGGTGTACTTCTTCGGATCGAGGCGCTTGAGGAACGCGGCGTCGCCGATCAGCGAGCGAATGTCGCGGTCGGTTTCAGCGGCGATGCGTTGCACCAGCGGATAGGCTTCCGGGTGAACCGCGGAGGAGTCGAGCGGGTTGTCGCCGTTCATCACGCGCAGGAAACCGGCAGCCTGCTCGAAGGTTTTCTCGCCCAGACGCGCGACTTTCTTCAGCGCTGCACGGGTTTTGAACGCGCCGTGCTCGTCGCGGTGGCTGACGATGTTCTGCGCCAGGGTCACGTTGAGGCCGGAGATGCGGGCCAGCAGCGCCACCGAAGCGGTGTTCACGTCCACGCCCACGGCGTTTACGCAGTCCTCGACCACAGCGTCCAGGCCGCGCGCCAGTTTCAGCTGCGACACGTCGTGCTGATACTGGCCGACACCGATGGATTTCGGATCGATCTTCACCAGTTCCGCCAGTGGATCCTGCAGGCGACGGGCAATCGACACCGCGCCACGGATCGACACGTCGAGGTCCGGGAATTCCTTGGAGGCCAGTTCCGACGCCGAGTAAACCGATGCACCGGCCTCGGAGACCATGACCTTGGTCATTTTCATCGCTGGGTATTTTTTGATCAGCTCAGCGCCCAGCTTGTCGGTTTCGCGGCTGGCGGTGCCGTTGCCGATGGCGATCAGGTCCACCGAGTGCTTGGCGCACAGGGCAGCCAGAATCGCGATGGTCTGGTCCCACTTGTTGTGCGGCACGTGCGGGTAAACCGTGGCGTGATCCAGCAGCTTGCCGGTGGCATCGACCACGGCGACTTTGCAGCCGGTGCGCAGGCCCGGGTCGAGGCCCAGGGTGGCGCGCGGGCCGGCCGGAGCCGACAGCAGCAAGTCGTGCAGGTTGTGGGCGAACACGTTGATCGCTTCGGTTTCGGCGCCGTCGCGCAGCTCGCCCAGCAGATCGGTTTCCAGGTGGGTATAGAGCTTGACCTTCCAGGTCCAGCGCACCACTTCGCCCAGCCATTTGTCGGCGGCGCGATTCTGGTTCTGGATGCCGAATTGCTGGCCGATCATGCCTTCGCACGGATGCATGGTGCCCGGCAGCTCGTCGCCGACTTTCAACGCGGAGCTGAGAATGCCTTCGTTGCGGCCACGGAAAATCGCCAGGGCGCGGTGCGATGGCATGCTTTTCAGCGGTTCGTCATGTTCGAAGTAGTCGCGGAACTTGGCGCCTTCCTCTTCCTTGCCGGCGATCACGCGGGCACTGAGGGTGGCTTCCTGCTTGAGGTAGCTGCGCAACTTGTCCAGCAGGCCGGCGTCTTCGGCGAAGCGCTCCATGAGGATGTATTTTGCGCCTTCGAGGGCCGCCTTCACGTCAGCCACGCCTTTTTCGGCGTTGATGAAGCGTGCGGCTTCAACGTCTGGTGTCAGTGTCGGGTCGTTGAACAGGCCGTCGGCCAGCTCGCCGAGGCCGGCTTCCAGGGCAATCTGGCCCTTGGTGCGGCGCTTCTGCTTGTACGGCAGGTACAAGTCTTCAAGGCGGGTCTTGGTATCGGCGAGTTTGATGTCGCGCTCAAGTGCAGGGGTCAGCTTGCCTTGCTCTTCGATGCTGGCGAGGATGCTGATGCGCCGTTCGTCGAGTTCTCGCAGGTAGCGCAGACGCTCTTCCAGATGACGCAACTGGATGTCATCGAGGCTGCCGGTCACTTCTTTCCGGTAACGGGCGATGAAGGGAACGGTAGAGCCTTCATCGAGTAGCGCGACGGCCGCTTCGACCTGTTGTGGGCGTACACCGAGTTCCTCGGCGATGCGGCTGTTGATGCTGTCCATAAAACCACCTGACAAATTGTGAAAGCAGGCTCGCAGGCGCAGAAATAAAGGCTCGGCGAGTCTGGTTGAGCGGCCTGGCGTGCGCCGCTACCTGGATCAACAGGCATCCCGTTGACCCGTGAAATCGAACAATTACTGCCGCCGGCATGAAAATAAAAAACGGCCGTCTGCAGTAATGATCAGACGTTGCCTGACACAAAAGGCCGCGCATTATAACCAGCGTTCTATCATTCAGGGACATCGCAGGCTGTCGCGCCAAGGCCGGATTTCTAACGGTGAAGGAAAAATCTGCTAACAATGCACTCGGTGCGTATAACGGCAGCTACGCCATAATGCGCGCCGAGCTAAAAGGAGCATCTAATGAGCAGCACTGCAAACATTGCTGAAGGCGAAAAAATTCTTATTGTTGACGACGATCCAGGGCTGAGCAGCCTGCTGGAACGTTTTTTCGTCAGCAAGGGCTACCGCGCCCGTGCCGTACCGAACACCGAGCAAATGGATCGCCTGCTGGCGCGCGAAGTGTTCAACCTGGTCGTCCTCGACCTGATGCTGCCCGGCGAAGACGGCCTGACCGCCTGCCGCCGCCTGCGCACGGCGAACAATCAGATCCCGATCATCATGCTGACCGCCAAGGGCGATGAGCTGAGCCGCATCAAGGGCCTGGAGCTGGGTGCCGACGATTACCTGGCCAAGCCCTTCAACCCGGATGAGCTGATGGCCCGCGTCAAAGCGGTCCTGCGACGTCAGTCGACGCCTGTGCCGGGTGCGCCGGGCAGCGAAGACGAAAGCGTGACGTTTGGTGATTACGAGTTGTCCCTGGCCACCCGTGAATTGAAGCGCGGTGACGAAGTGCACATGCTCACCACCGGCGAGTTTGCGGTGCTCAAGGCCCTGGTCATGAACGCGCGTCAGCCACTGACCCGCGACAAGCTGATGAACCTGGCCCGTGGTCGTGAATGGGATGCGCTGGAGCGTTCGATCGACGTGCAGATCTCCCGACTGCGCCGCATGATCGAGCCCGATCCTTCCAAGCCGCGTTACATCCAGACGGTCTGGGGCGTGGGTTACGTGTTCGTTCCGGATGGCGCCGCCACCAAGTGATCGGCGATTTGTAGGAGCGGGTCTTGCGGTCAACGGGTCAGATGACGTTGTCCGCAGACTCGCGATCCGCAATATGCGAGCATCGCTCGCTCCTGCAAGTGTGTAGCGGTTATCCATGAAAACCCCCGTTTGGTTCCCCCAGAGTTTTTTCTCCCGCACCCTGTGGCTGGTGCTGATCGTCGTCCTGTTCTCCAAGGCACTGACCCTGGTTTATCTGTTGATGAACGAAGATGTGCTGGTGGACCGCCAATACAGTCACGGCGTCGCCCTGACGCTGCGCGCCTATTGGGCCGCCGATGAAGAAAACCGCGCGAAGATTGCCGATGCCGCGACCCTGATCCGGGTGGTGGGCGCCGGGGTGCCGGAAGGTGAGCAGCATTGGCCTTACAGCGAGATTTATCAGCGGCAGATGCAGGCGGAGCTGGGTGCCGACACAGAAGTGCGCCTACGCATGCACTCGCCACCGGCCTTGTGGGTCCGGGCGCCAAGCCTGGGCGATGGCTGGCTGAAAGTGCCGCTCTATCCTCACCCGCTGCGCGGCCAGAAAATCTGGAACGTACTTGGCTGGTTCCTCGCGATCGGTCTGCTCTCCACTGCCTCGGCGTGGATTTTCGTCAGCCAGCTCAACCAACCGCTCAAACGCCTGGTCTACGCCGCACGGCAGCTTGGCCAGGGCCGAAGCGTGCGCCTGCCGATCAGTGACACGCCAAGTGAGATGACCGAGGTTTACCGCGCCTTCAACCAGATGGCCGAGGACGTCGAACAGGCCGGACGCGAGCGGGAGCTGATGCTGGCGGGGGTGTCGCACGACTTGCGTACGCCGTTGACCCGTTTGCGGCTGTCCCTGGAGTTGATGGGAGACCACAACGACCTGACCGACGCGATGGTGCGCGACATCGAAGACATGGACGCGATTCTCGACCAGTTCCTGGCGTTTATCCGCGATGGCCGCGACGAGTCGGTTGAGGAAGTGGACCTGAGCGATCTGGTTCGCGAAGTCGCTGCGCCGTATAACCAGAATGAAGAGAAGGTGCGTCTGCGCCTGGAACCGATCCAGCCGTTCCCGTTGCGTCGGGTATCAATGAAGCGGTTGCTGAACAACCTGATTGGTAACGCCCTTCACCACGCGGGCAGCGGGGTGGAGGTGGCAGCGTATGTCTCCGGGGATACCAGCGCGCCATACGTAGTGCTGAGCGTCATGGACCGTGGCGCGGGGATTGATCCGTCAGAGCTGGAGGCGATCTTTAACCCGTTCACTCGAGGCGATCGTGCCCGGGGTGGCAAGGGCACCGGGTTGGGCCTGGCGATCGTCAAGCGCATTGCTTCGATGCATGGCGGGAATGTCGAGTTGCGCAATCGCTCGGGCGGCGGGCTGGAAGCGCGGGTGCGGTTGCCGCTTGGGTTGATGCTGCCGCGGGATGCTGTCTGACCTGATCGTTCCCACGTCGAGGCGTCGAACCGTCTACGTGGGAATGCCTCAACGGGCGCTCCGCGTTCGGCTTTGAATGGGACGCGGAGCGTCCCGGGCTGCATTCCCACGCAGAGCGTGGGAACGATCAGCAAATCCTGCGCGGAACTGCCGTTGCTTTTCACTTGAGGCTTGTAGCTTGCCGCTCAAGGCTGGGCGTCTAGCCCTTACCTTTGGTCCGCGTCATATTCGGCCCACCATTCTTCTCAAGGTGCTCAATGATGATCCCCGCCACGTTCTTCCCGGTGGTGGTCTCAATCCCTTCCAGACCCGGCGAGGAGTTCACTTCCATCACCAGCGGCCCGTGATTGGAGCGCAGGATATCGACCCCCGCCACCGCCAACCCCATCACTTTTGCCGCGCGCAAAGCGGTCATGCGTTCTTCCGGTGTGATCTTGATCAGGCTGGCGCTGCCGCCCCGATGCAGGTTGGAGCGAAACTCCCCAGGCTTGGCCTGGCGCTTCATTGCCGCAATCACCTTGTCGCCGACCACAAAGCAGCGAATGTCTGCGCCGCCGGCTTCCTTGATGTACTCCTGAACCATGATGTTCTGCTTCAGGCCCATGAACGCTTCAATCACCGACTCTGCCGCCGTTGCCGTTTCACACAGCACCACGCCAATGCCTTGGGTGCCTTCCAGCACCTTGATCACCAGTGGTGCACCGTTGACCATGTCGATCAAGTCGGGAATGTCATCCGGGGAGTGCGCAAAACCGGTGACCGGCAAACCGATACCCCGGCGCGAGAGCAATTGCAGCGAACGCAGTTTGTCGCGAGACCGGGCAATGGCCACCGATTCGTTAAGGGGGAAAACTCCCATCATTTCGAACTGACGCAACACCGCGCAGCCATAAAACGTCACCGACGCACCGATCCGCGGGATCACCGCATCGAAGCCCTCCAGCGGCTTGCCACGGTAGTGGATCTGCGGCTTGTGGCTGGCGATGTTCATGTAGGCGCGCAGGGTGTCGATCACCACCATTTCATGGCCACGCTCGGTGCCGGCTTCGACCAGACGACGAGTGGAATACAGACGCGGGTTCCGCGACAGCACAGCGATCTTCATGCAACACCTGTGGAGGAGGTAGATACCGGGAACACCGGCTTGTCTTGTACGTACTTGATACCCGGATTGACCACCAGTTGGCCGTCGATCAGGGCTTTGGAACCGAGTAGCAGGCGATAACGCATGGATTTGCGGCAGGCGAGGGTGAACTCGACCCGCCAGACCCGATCACCCAGAGCCAGCGTGGTGCTGACCACGTAGCGCATCTGCGCGTGACCGTTGGAGCTTTTAATGGTTTTCATCGTCACCAGTGGCGCTTCACAACGTCGGTGACGCAGTTGCACCACCGTCCCCAGGTGCGCGGTAAAACGCACCCAGCGTTCACCATCGCGCTCGAACGGTTCAATGTCCGTGGCGTGCAGGCTAGAGGTGCTGGCACCGGTGTCGATTTTTGCCCGCAGGCCCGCCACTCCCAAATCCGGGAGCGCTACCCACTCGCGCAGACCGACAACGGTCAAATGATCAAATGTCTTCAATAGGAAAAAACCGGCGGTTAACGCGTCCAGGCCTCAGGGTTGACCTGGGCCAACGCTTTGAATGCAGGTTTGGCGAACCAGTAACCCTGCATCAGAAATATTCCACAGTCCGCCAGGAAATCCCGTTCTCCGGCGCTTTCGATGCCTTCGGCAATGACTGTAACGTTCAACTCCGCACAGATTGTGACAATCCCTCGAACGATAGCCTGACGAACACGATCGCGATCGACATCGCGGATCAGCGCCATGTCGAGTTTGATAAGGTCCGGTTGGAAATCAGCCAGCAGATTGAGCCCCGAGTAACCCGCGCCGAAATCGTCGATGGCGGTCTTGAAGCCGAATTCGCGGTATTCACGCAGAATATTGGTCAAATGGCGATAGTTATCTACAGGCTGGCTTTCGAGTGTTTCGAAAATCAGACGATTGATCGGAAAGTTGTGCTTTTTCGCCGCCTCCAGAGTGCTGCGAATACACAGCTCGGGACGGTACACAGCGTTGGGCATGAAGTTGATCGACAAGTGTGTCTGCATATTTAAATCTGCCGCACCTTCAATGGCTCGCGTGCGGCATAGCTGGTCGAAACGGTAGCGATTGTCGTCAGTGACATGCGCCAGAATCGACATCGCCCCTTCACCGTTGACTCCGCGCACCAATGCTTCGTTAGCGAAAATCGATTGGTCGCGCAGATCGACGATCGGTTGGTAGGCAAACGCAAAATCAAAGCCCAAAGGCTCGCTTTGTCGGCAGCCCTGGCAACCAGACTGAGGCGAAGTCAATGAGGAAGGGAATATAGTCATTCGATCACTCCATGCCGGGAGCCGGCCAAGATCACATTCTATCTAGGGTTGCCGGGTTCTTGCGCCCGACAGAAACGGTAGTACAGTTCCGACTATTCACCGAGCGAGGAATTCCAGTGGGACAAAAACAGGAAGAGGACGACAAGGTCCGTCTCGATAAGTGGCTGTGGGCCGCGCGTTTTTATAAAACACGTGCTTTGGCCAAGGCTGCGATTGAAAGCGGCAAGGTGCATTGCCGGGGCGAGCGCTGCAAACCGGGCAAGGAGCCGCGGATCGGCGACGAGTTTCAGATTCGTGCCGGGTTCGAGGAACGTACAGTAGTGGTTCAGGCGTTGTCGATAGTGCGCCGTGGCGCGCCGGAGGCTCAGACCTTGTACGCGGAAACCGAAGCCAGCATTGCCAAGCGCGAAGCCGCCGCGGCCATGCGCAAGGCTGGCGCGCTGGGCGTGAGCACGGATGGCAAGCCAAGCAAGAAACAGCGACGGGATTTGTTCAAGTTTCGTGGTAGCAGCAACGACGAGTGATCAGGTGTTTTGTGTCGTCCGGGCTGACGCTTTCGCAAGCAGGCCCGATCAGACGCCACGCACCACACTCATCCGCGACACCACCGGCAACTTCTCCAACAATCCAAATACCGGCGCAGTCACTTTCAGGAAAAACGCCGAAGCGTGATACGCAAACGGCGTGTAGTAACCCCAGCCCAACGCCCACACCGCCAGCAGCACGCCGCCGATGTAATCGTCCTGGCCCCAATTTGCGCCGGCGACCAGTCGCGGCATCATGAACAGTAGCGTCAAAGACCAAATCAGCAAGGTCTGCCATGAGTTTCGGCTGAACACGGTCATGAACAGCGCCCAGATCAACAACACTGAAGCGTGATCGCCGGGAAAGCTTTGCGTCGACCGGTCCTTCAATTCCCAGCGATTCTCAAGGTCCGGGAAGTAGTCGCTCATGCGCACGGCGCCTTTGATCACCATCGATGGGCTGTTGTGCTGCCAGTCCATGTACCCGACAAGCGTTGAAAACAGCAGGCGGATACACACCAGCACCAGCAGAATCGAGAGAAAGCCCAAAAATGCCTGACGCACCTCATCCCTTTCGAATACCCAGTCGCCTTTGATCGTTAGTGCCAGCAGAATCACGCCGACCACCGTATCGAATGGGCGCAGACTTGCAATCGCCCAACTGTGTAGCCATATCGGGTGACTGGCCAGCGGTGCATTCAATCGATGAAAAAGCCACTCGTCGAAAATCACACACAGCATCTGGCCGGTAGGCCATAACCAGAAGGCCAGCAGCGCCAAGGGCAAAAAATTGCACAGAGCCAACCGGCGGAGGTTCCACCTTGCTTGGAACAAACCCGGATTGTTCATAAAATGCCTCCCATGGCTGAACATTGCGCACAAAACGGCGCCGCACAGGCGCGAGTTTCATGTTTTGTAACCCTATTGTCATTACTTCAGATACCCAGACCTATGACCGATCTACCGGATACCGACTACACCCAACGCTTCATCTTCGATGACAGCGACACTCGCGGCGAACTGGTCGGGCTGGAGCGCAGCTATGCCGAAGTGCTCGCCAAACACGCCTATCCGGAACCGGTGGCGCAACTGCTCGGCGAATTGATGGCGGCCGCCTCATTGCTGGTCGGCACGTTGAAGTTCGATGGCTTGCTGATTCTCCAGGCCCGTTCCGATGGCCCCATTCCGCTGCTGATGATCGAGTGCTCCAGCGAACGCGACATCCGTGGCCTGGCCCGTTACGAGGCCGACCAGATTGCCCCCGGCGCGACCCTCGCCGACCTGATGCCTAATGGTGTCTTGGCGCTCACCATTGATCCGAACCAGGGTCAGCGTTATCAAGGCATTGTTGATCTGGATGGCGAAACCCTGTCGGAGTGCTTCACTAATTACTTTGTGATGTCCCAGCAGGTCGGTACGCGTTTCTGGTTGTACGCCGATGGCCGTCGCGCCCGTGGCCTGTTGCTGCAGCAACTGCCCGCCGACCGCTTGAAAGACGAAGAAGAACGCGCCGCCAGTTGGCAGCACATCACCGCGCTGGCCAGCACCCTGACCGCCGATGAATTGCTGAGCCTGGACAACGAAACCGTGCTTCATCGCCTCTACCACGAAGAGCAGGTGCGCCTGTTCGACGTGCAGAAACTGCGCTTTCATTGCAGTTGCTCACGCGAACGTTCAGGCAATGCCCTGGTCAGCTTGGGTATGGAAGACGCCCAGGCGCTGGTCATCGAACATGGTGGGCACATCGAGATCGATTGCCAGTTCTGCAACCATCGCTACCTGTTTGATGCCGCGGATATCACCCAATTGTTCGCGGGAGCGGGTGTCGATACGCCGTCAGATACCCGTCACTAAAACGGTTCAGCGTAGGTAAATTCACTGGATAGCGCCGGAATAACGCCGTTCTGACCGGAGGGCTCTACTATTTTTGGGCTTTTCTGGCATAATCCGGCCCACTTTTTGTCGCGGTAGTAGTGCACGACTTTCTACTACAAAACGTTTGGAGCACACTCGGCCACTGGCCGACGGGGAATCTCATGACGCAAGCCAATAACGCCGTGTACACCGATCTGAGTGTTGATGATCTGGTAAAAGAAGCTCTGAGTCGCGGTGAGGGCGAGCTTGCCGATACCGGCGCGCTGGTTGTTCGCACCGGTCACCGCACCGGCCGCTCGCCAGTCGATCGTTTCATCGTTGACGAGCCATCCACTTCGGCTTCCATTGCTTGGGGTCCGATCAACCGCAAGTTCCCGGCCGACAAGTTCGATGCCCTGTGGGACCGCGTAGAAGCGTTCAACAACGCGCAAGAGCATTTCGTTTCCCACGTTCATGTAGGTGCATCTGCCGATCACTACCTGGCCGTGAAAATGACCACGCAGACTGCCTGGCAGAACCTGTTCGGTCGTTGCCTGTTCATCAACCCGGCCCAGTACAACCCGGCTGGTCGTGAAGAGTGGCAAGTTCTCAACGTCGCCAACTTCGAATGCGTTCCTGAGCGTGACGGCACCAACTCCGATGGTTGCGTGATCCTCAACTTCGCACAGAAGAAAGTGCTGATCGCCGGCATGCGCTACGCCGGTGAAATGAAGAAAGCCATGTTCTCGGTACAGAACTACCTGCTGCCGGCCGCCGACGTGCTGCCAATGCACTGCGCTGCAAACATCGGTGAAGCGGGCGACGTGACCCTGTTCTTCGGTCTGTCGGGCACCGGTAAAACCACCCTGTCCGCCGACGAAAGCCGTTACCTGATCGGTGACGACGAGCACGGCTGGGGCGAAGGCGTGGTGTTCAACATCGAAGGCGGTTGCTATGCCAAGTGCATCGACCTCTCCGAGAAGAACGAGCCGGTTATCTGGAAAGCGATCAAGCACGGTGCTGTCCTGGAAAACGTCGTTATCGATGAAGCCAAGCACGCCGACTACTCCGATGTCAGCCTGACCCAGAACAGCCGTGCGGCCTACCCGCTTGAGCACGTTGCCAAGCGTTCCGAGAAAAACCTCGGTGGCGAGCCAAACGCTGTGATCTTCCTGACCTGCGACCTGACCGGCGTTCTGCCGCCAGTCTCGATCCTCAGCGAAGAACAAGCGGCCTACCACTTCCTGTCCGGCTACACCGCACTGGTGGGCTCGACCGAAATGGGTTCCGGCAGCGGCATCAAGTCGACTTTCTCCACCTGCTTCGGCGCACCGTTCTTCCCGCGTCCAGCTGGCGAATACGCAGAACTGCTGATCAAGCGCATCCGCGGCTTCGGCTCCAAGGTCTACCTGGTCAACACCGGCTGGACCGGCGGCGGCTACGGCGTTGGCAAACGCTTCAACATCCCGACCACTCGTGGCGTGATCGCAGCGATCCAGAGCGGCGCGTTGATCGGTGCTGAAACCGAACACCTCGACACCATCAACCTCGACGTGCCGTTGAGCGTACCGGGCGTTGAGACTGGCCTGTTGAACCCACGTAATACCTGGGCTGACAAGGCTGCTTACGATGAAGCTGCCAAGGCATTGGCCGGGTTGTTTGTTGAGAACTTCAAGAAGTTTGAAGTGAGCGACGCGATCAAGGCTGCTGGGCCTAAGTTGTAAGGCTTGGTTTGATGTAATGAGAAAGCCGCCCTTTTGGGGCGGCTTTTTTGTGGGTGTTCGGTTTAAACCATCGAGTGCGCAACTGCCAATATTCCAGCTGAATTTCCGCTAAACGACCAGAATAATGGCACTTATGCGTTGAGCTCCATGCCTTCCAAACCCTGTGTATCCCACCGTTGCACCTTCACCGCTTGATAAAGCATGCCGATGGTCAGCGGAACTTTGTCGCCGCGACCCTTTGCCCTTCGTTTGAGATGCACATCAAATCCTTCCGGCTGAAAATAGCGATAGGCGTCGTAGTCCACGAAATCGATCCCGAACTGTTCTTCCAGCGCTTCCATCAAATGCCGCGCATCAGCGCCGTTACAGCCCAGGTCGAAATTGATCGAGGTGGTGAGGCTGATGGTTTTGCGTTCGGGCAGGCCGAGTTCTTCGTGTAGCAGCTGCATGAGCAGGTGCATGGTGTGGTCGTCGGGGAAATTGGGGGCGAGGTTCATTGCGGGGTGTCCGGTTGGGCTTGGGTGGATTTTATTGGCCGCCAGGCTTAGGGGGAAGAGCGGGAACAGATTGTTGCGGAATGGCTTGTTGGTATTTGGCGAGCGCTTCTTTTCGTGTAGGAAGTGGTCTGTCGAGGTCCGCCTGTGAGGTGTCGAATCCTGAAAGATGTAGGCTGGCCAAGTAATTTGAACGACGGACCTTTTCGTAATGAGTTTGTTTTTGTTTGAACGTTAATTCGCTCATCGTAGTTGTCTCGTGTTTGATCGTTCCTCGCTCCGCGAGGGAGTGCAGCCCAGGACGCTGTGCGTCCCAAGAGCCGAACGCGGAGCGTCCGTAGAGGCATTCCCACGCAGAGCGTGGGAACGATCTTCATTGGGGTCAGGCGGGTGCTTTCCAGCCGATCATGCGTTGCTGTGCGACTTGCAGCAGGTCGCAACCGTCCTGGGCCAAGAGGAAGAGCGCGTGAGTGATGTGGGGGATGTCTTCGACGTCGCCGTGTTTGAAGCAAACGCAGTGCAGGGTTTTGAGGAGGTCACTGGAGGCTCGGATGCGCTGGAGGGCGGCTTCGAGAATGTCCTGAGGGTTGGCCTCTGTGTCGATGATCAGGGGCGTGGAATCGGTGAGGTTGGTTTGGAGTGGGCGGTAGCGATCAAAAAGAGGATTTAACGTTGTCACTGAGAAACACCTTATTTAGTTGGAAATGTGAATTCTCTTTGTCGAGTGACCAAGCCCGAGTCGCTGATTTGGCAGCGGCAGTCACGACTATAGGTGTGAGCCGCCACGTCGCGATAGGCGACAAAGCCCCGTCTCTTGTAGGACCGGGACGAAGCTTTGATAGGGCGTTGCCTACGGACTTATTCCCAGCCGCAAATTCTCTCGTTTGCTGTCAGGTGCACCGCGTTATCGTTCATCGCGGGCAAGCCCGGCTCCCGCAGGGATTTTTCCTTGGGGCTTCAACCGGTGGTGGTTTTCGGCTGGCGTTGGCGGGCGATGTCGAGCAGTTCGTTGCCGCCCTAAAGGGAGCCATATTTGAAATGGCTACGAATGGCCTCGATTCTGTTGGTGTGGACGGGTGTGTGCGAGGGTGTTGTAGCCACTTATCCCGCCATCGTCAGGATGTGCGCCAAGCCTGTTGCGCCGAACACTCCAGGGTGTCGCACGTCGCGAGCAAGGGTGGCTCTTCGGGAATCCTGTTGCAGCCACTCGACAGCAAGGTTGTCAGGATCAGGGCGAGTACAAAAAATGTTTTTTGGGGCATGGTCGTTCCTTCTTCAAATGCCGCGCTCATCAGGCGTCCTGCCGTGATGTGAAGTGCGCGGGCGGTGGTTGCGCGAAAAGACCTTAACGCCAGATTGAGCGATGCCGCGAGCTACAAAGTGTTTCGTTTGTTTCATCCTGTGGCGAAGGACGTTGGGGCGACGCTGTATCATCCCGTATCGTTTTGGTCCCCGACCTTTTCTCGACTCGCTGCATCTGCCGGCTACGCTTTGGGCTTCGCAGCGGTCAACGGAGTGACAGCTTATGCACAACACCCTGGAACAGGTTTTCGGTTTTTCACAGTTTCGGCCCGGCCAGGAAGCGGCGGTCAGCGCGGTGTTGGCCGGGCGTTCGGCAGCGGCCATTTTTCCCACGGGCTCCGGCAAATCCCTTTGCTATCAGCTGCCCGCCCTGTTGTTGCCGCACTTGACGCTGGTGGTGTCGCCGTTGCTGGCGTTGATGCAGGACCAACTGGCCTTCCTGAAGCGCCACGGCATTGCGGCCGGCAGTATCGATTCGGCCCAGAGTCGCGATGACGCCAGCGATGTGATGGCCCGGGCCAAGTCCGGCGAGCTGAAGATTCTGATGATTTCCGTGGAGCGCCTGAAGAACGAGCGCTTCCGCCATTTCCTGCAGCAGGTGCCGATCTCGTTGCTGGTCGTCGATGAGGCGCACTGCATCTCGGAGTGGGGCCACAACTTCCGCCCTGATTATCTGAAACTTCCGGACTATCAACGCCAGTTCAATATTCCCCAGGCATTGCTGCTGACGGCCACCGCGACGCCCAAGGTGATTGCGGACATGGAGGCCAAATTTTCCATCGCGCCGGAAGATGTGGTGACCACCGGTTTTTATCGGCCGAACCTCAACCTGTTGGTCGAGCCTGTCCGCGGACAGGACAAACGCCGACGTCTGGTCGAATGGATGGGCGAGCGCCCCGAGCAGCCCAGCATCGTCTACGTCACCCTGCAGAAAACCGCCGAACACATCGCCGAACACCTGAGCCGCAACGGCATACAGGCCGAGGCCTATCATGCCGGCTTGCCCCACGAGCAACGCGAAGCCATCCAGAAGCGCTTCATGGGCGGGCAGTCCAATTGCATCGTTGCCACCATCGCGTTCGGCATGGGCATCGACAAGAGCGACATTCGCAACGTGGTGCATTTCGACCTGCCCAAATCCATCGAAAACTACAGCCAGGAAATTGGTCGCGCCGGGCGTGATGGCCTGCCGTCCGACTGTCTGGTCTTGGCCAACCGCGACAGCCTCAATGTGTTGGAAAACTTCGTCTACGGTGATACGCCCGAACTGGACGGCATCCGCTGCGTGCTGGATGAGTTGAAAGCTGCCGCGCCCGAAGGGCAATGGGAGTTTCTGCTGGGGCCGCTGGGGGATCAGAGCAATATCCGGCAACTGCCGCTTAAAACCTTGTTGGTGCAGCTTGAGCTGCGCCGGATCATTGCCCCGCGCTACGCCTATTACGCTGAATACCGGTACAAGTATTTACAGGAACCCGAGGACTTGCTGGCCCGTTTCGAGGGTGAGCGCAAAGACTTTGTCGCAGCGATCATCCAGACCTCCACTCGCGCGCGGACCTGGGCCACGGTGAATTTCGATGCGCTGTACGAGCAGCATCAGGCCGAGCGAAGCCGGGTGGTCAAGGCACTGGATTATTTCCAGGAGAAAGGTTGGGTCGAGCTGGAAAGCAAGCAGATGACCGAGGTCTACAGCCTGCTTGATACAAATGTCGACAGTCAGGCACTGAGCGCCGAACTGCATGCCTGTTTCACTCATCACGAACGCACAGAGATCGCACGGATTCACGCCATGCTGGATTTGTTCGCCACTGATCATTGCCTGGGCTTTCGCTTGGCCGAGTACTTTGGCGACGACAATGCGCCTCGGCAATGTGGGCACTGTTCGGTCTGTCATGGTCAGGTCGCGCGGTTGCCAGCACCACCTGAGCTGCCGGCGCTTGTGGATAAAAACTTTGAAGCGCTGTGCGGAGATTTTATCCACAGGCACGAACAGCACACCGGCAATGTGCCTTCGGCGGAACGGGTAACGCGTTTCCTGTGTGGGATCAGCGTGCCGCTATTTACCAAGCTCAAGGCACGATCGATTCCAGGTTTTGCAGCGCTGGAAAATTACCCGTATGCCGAGGTGCGCGGGTGGGCCCAGGCGCATTTGCCGGTGTAGATCCATCCGCTGAATGTCGCTCATCACAGGAATAAATTTCAAAAGCTCGCGGTGGCTGACTATGGTGAGGACTGTCTTCGGATCGCTAACAAGAGAACAACAATGAGCCAGACACCGTTCAATATTCAGCGCGCCGCAGTGATCGGCGCTGGCACCATGGGCCGTGGCATCGTGATGTGCCTGGCCAACGCCGGGTTGCCGGTGCAGTGGGTCGATAACAATCCACAGATGCTGGAACAGGCGCTGTCCGCCGTAGCGGATACCTACGCCCACAATGTGCGTCAGGGGCGGATCGATCAGGCCGAAGCCGACGCCCGCATTGCCCGGGTCACGGCGGCGGCTGATTATGCGGCGATCCGCGATGTCGACCTGGTTATCGAAGCGGTCTACGAAAATCTGGAGCTCAAGCAAAAGATTTTCCGTGAACTGGACGGCCTGCTTAAGCCCGAAGCCATCCTGGCCAGCAACACGTCGGCGCTGGACATCGACGCCATCGCCGCGGCTACACGCCGTGCGCCCCAGGTCCTGGGCCTGCATTTCTTCAGCCCGGCGCACATCATGAAATTGCTGGAAATTGTCCGAGGTGCCCAGACTTCGCCGGCGGTGCTGGACGCGGCGCTGGCGTTGGGCAAGCGCATGGGCAAGGTGAGTGTGGTGGCGGGTAATTGCGAGGGTTTCATCGGCAATCGGATGCTCAATACCTACGTCCTTGAAGCGCGCAAGATGCTGCTTGAAGGCGCCTACCCTTATCAGGTGGATGCGGCGCTGCAAGGTTTCGGTTTTGCCATGGGGCCGTTTCGCATGTTCGACGTCGTCGGCATCGATCTGGGATGGCGTGCACGGGAACTGGCGGGTCAAGGCCAGGATGCGCCGGAGGTTCAGGTGGATAACCGCTTGTGCGAACTGGGGCGTTTTGGGCAGAAGAGCGGCGACGGCTATTACCACTACGAACCTGGCAGTCGCCAGGCTGAGCACGATCCGCAAGTCGATGCGCTGGTGCTGGAGGTCAGCGAAAGGCTCGGGTTTCAGCGTCGGGAAATAACACCTGAGGAGATTCTGGAGCGCTGTCTGCTGGCACTGGTCAATGAAGGCGCCAAGATCCTTGAAGAAGGCATCGCCGGCTCGGCCCACGACATCGACCTGGTGTACCTCAACGGTTATGGTTTTCCGGCGGACAAAGGTGGGCCGATGGCTTGGGCGGACCAGCAAGGGCTGACGGATATTCATCAGCGCTTGAGGGCGCTGGAGACCCGACAGGGCGATCACTGGAATCCTGCTCGCTTGATCGGCGAGTTGGAGGCGGTGGGTAAAGGGTTTGCTGACAGGTGATTTCGTTCGCGCCTTTACCGGCCTCATCGCGAGCAGGCTCGCTCCCACATTAAATCTTCGGTGAATACAAAATTTGCTGACGAAGCAGATCCGGTGGGAGCGAGCCTGCTCGCGATGAATACAACGCGGTTTTCGCCTTAGACTGGCAATCCAACTCCAGGAATCGACACTGATGCCACAACGCACCGACTACCCGCACCTCCAGCCCATCACCACTCGCTGGCATGACAACGACGCCTACGGCCACATCAACAACGTCACCTACTACAGTTTTTTCGACACGGCAGTGAACACCTACCTGATCGAAGTCGGTGGCCTGGATATCCACGACGGCGCGGTGGTGGGTTTTGTGGTGAGTTCGTCTTGCGATTACTTTGCATCTATCGTCTTTCCGGATCGCATCGAGATCGGCTTGCGAGTGGGCAAGCTGGGCAACAGCTCGGTGCAGTACGAACTGGCGGTGTTCAAGGCGGGGGACGATGAAGCCTGCGCGGTCGGGCGCTTCGTGCATGTATTTGTCGATCGTGCTTCGAATCAACCCTTGGCGATTCCTGCCGGGTTGCGCGATGCGCTGGAACGTTTGGTGGTTTGACCGGCAAAAAAAATCGCAGCCCTTGGGCTGCGATTTTTTCATCTACCGTAAGCGAGGCGATCAAGCCTCAGTCGTGATAGCGATGGTGATGCTTGCGGTGGCCATAAGCATGGCCGCGACCTGGATGGTCATCGCGGTAATAGCGGCGATCACCATGGCCACGATAGGAGCGACGATCATCTTCGTCATTGCTCTGGTTGCCCATGTAGTTACCCAGCGCGCCACCGGCACCGCCGCCTGCTGCGGAGCCGATCAGGCTGCCGGTGGTGCCGCCCATGCTGCGGCCGACCACGTTACCGCCTGCTGCGCCGAGCGCACCGCCAATGGCGGCTTGGCCACGGCTGCGTTTGTCGGCGCCGACGGCGCTACCACCCGCGCCGCCGAGGGCCGCGCCAATGGTTGAACCTGTATTGCCGCCTAAGGACTGACCGACGACCGAGCCAAGAACCCCGCCCAATGCGCCGCCCACACCTGCTTCGGTGGTGCCTCCGGCAGAAGCGAAGCCACTGACCAGGCCAAGGGACAACAAGAGAATCGAGGAGAACTTCATAGAGGAACCTCAAGGGGATGACGGCGCGATCCTGAGGCTGTGTCATGGTTGTGACAATCGAATTCCGACGAGTAACACGACTTCAGCACATTTCTATAAGTTACTGTTTTTTAGGCGGAACTTAAGTGTTTTTCGCTGGTCTTTTACTACTTCGGACAGGCCGTTTCCATGCAGAAACGGCCTTTTTTGTGGGCGATGGAAAAGTATTGGCTTCGAGATCTTCGTTGAATGATTCAGCGCTTTCGCGAGCAAGCCCGCTCCCACAATGACCGAGTTCTTTCAGGAACATTGCGATCACTGTGGGAGCGGGCTTGCTCGCGAAGAGGCCATACCTGCTAGCGCGTCAGGCCGACTTGGCCATGATCAACCCGGTCTCACTCGCCGCCTCCAGGCGGATCGCGACAAACTTCGACGTCGGTGTATGGCTGCCGTCACCGGTGCTTTCCAGAGGCACCAGCGGATTCACTTCCGGATAGTAAGCCGCTGCCTGCCCCGCAGGAATATCAAACGCCAGCAGCGTAAAGCCCTTCACGCGACGCTCACGACCATCGTCCCAGATCGAAACGATGTCCGCCTTCTGCCCTGGCTTGAAGCCCAGGCGAATGATGTCCGCTTCGTTCACAAACAACACGTCACGCTGTCCCTTCACCCCGCGATAACGGTCATCAAGACCATAAATCGTGGTGTTGTACTGATCGTGGGAGCGCATCGATTGCATGATCAGATCCGGCAACACACCCGTGGCGCGAGTGCGTTCGTGAACCAGGTCCTTGGGCAGGACGTTGGGACGGAAGTTGGCCCGACCCGACGGTGTATTCCACTTGCGCGCACCAGCGCTGTTGCCAAGGTAGAACCCGCCCGGGTTCTTGATCTTATCGTTGAAGTCGCGAAAGCCCGGAACGGTGTCGGCGATCAAGTCGCGGATGCGGTTGTAATCGGCCACCAGCCAGTTCCAGTCCACCGGTTTGCTGCCCAGCGTCGCGGCGGCGATGCCGGCGATGATCGCTGGCTCCGAACGCATCTGGTTCGACAATGACTGCAATTGACCGTTGGAGGCATGGACCATGCTGAACGAGTCTTCAACGGTCACCGCTTGCGGGCCTTCGGTCTGGATGTCGATGTCGGTACGGCCCAGGCACGGCAGGATCAGCGCCTCTTTACCGTGGGTCAAATGACTGCGGTTGAGCTTGGTACTGATCTGCACGGTCAGGTCGCAGTTGCGCAGGGCCTGGAAGGTCCGTGGGCTGTCCGGCGTGGCTTGGGCGAAGTTGCCGCCCAGACCGATGAAGACCTTGGCGCGGCCTTCGGCCATCGCATGAATCGCCTCGACCACGTTGTGGCCGCTTTCACGGGGCACATTGAACTGGAAGCGTCGTTCCAGGGCGTCGAGGAATGCCGCCGGGGGACGTTCGTTGATGCCCATGGTCCGGTCGCCCTGCACGTTACTGTGACCACGCACCGGGCACAGGCCGGCGCCCGGCCGGCCGATGTTGCCGCGCAGCAACATCAGGTTGGCGATTTCCTGGATGGTCGCGACCGAGTGGCGGTGCTGGGTGATGCCCATCGCCCAGCACATGATGACGTTCTTGCCCTTGGCATACATGCGCGCCGCTTGTTCGATTTCCACCAGGGGCAGGCCGGATTGCTCGACGATCTGCGCCCACGGGGTGTCGTCGATGGTGCCCAGGTATTCCAGCACGTTGACGCTGTGTTCATTGAGGAAGTCGTGGTCGAACACCGCCGGCTCACCGGCCTTCTGCGCGTCGCGCTCCCATTGCAGCAGGAACTTGGCCATGCCGCGCATGATCGCCATGTCGCCGCCCAATGCTGGACGGAAGTAGGCCGTGTTGGTTGGCTTGTCGCTGTTGGTGAGCATTTCGATCGGGTGTTGCGGGTGCTGGAAACGTTCCAGGCCGCGCTCTTTCAGCGGGTTGATGCACACCACCTGCGCACCGCGTTTCACCGCTTCGCGCAGCGGTTCGAGCATCCGCGGGTGATTGGTGCCAGGGTTCTGGCCCCAGACAAAAATCGCATCCGCATGTTCGAAGTCGTCGAAGGTCACGGTGCCTTTGCCGACGCCAACGCTTTGCGCCAACGCCACACCGCTGGCCTCATGGCACATGTTCGAGCAGTCGGGGAAATTGTTGGTGCCGTAGGCGCGCACGAACAATTGATAGAGAAACGCCGCTTCGTTGCTCGCACGGCCCGAGGTGTAGAACTCGGCCTGATGGGGGCTCGACAGACCCTGCAAGTGTTTGGCGATCAGGGAGAACGCAGCATCCCAGCTGATTGGCTTGTAGCGATCGGTTTCAGCGTCGTAGCTCAGCGGCTCGGTCAAACGGCCCTGATACTCAAGCCAATAGTCACTTTGCTCCAGCAACGAACTCACGCTGTGCTTGGCGAAAAACGCGCCATCGACCCGCCGTTTGGTCGCTTCCCAGTTCACTGCTTTGGCGCCGTTCTCGCAGAACGCCACCATGCCGGCTTCCTTGGAATCGCCCCAAGCGCAACCGGGGCAGTCGAACCCACCGTTTTTGTTGGTCTTGAGCATCATGCGCAGATTTTTCAACGCGTTGTCGCTGGTCAGCCAGGCCCGGGCAACGCTGGCCAGTGCGCCCCAGCCACCGGCGGGGCCTTTATAGGGTTTGTAACGTGGAACGGGTTTCTGGTCGGCTTGTTGGTGTTGGCTCACGCTTGATTCTCCGAAGCCGGGCTGTAGACCCGTGGCGCATTCTTTTGTGGCAAATGGATGAGATTGAGGTTGTGGCGACGGGCCCATTGCACGGCAAGGCCGGTAGGCGATGACAGGCTGACCAGGGTCTGGATACCGGCGCGCAAGACTTTCTGGATCAGTTCGAGGCTGCAACGGCTGGTGACAATCGCCAGGCCGCCCGTGGTCGGGATCTTCTGACGGATCAGCCCGCCAATCAGTTTGTCGAGGGCGTTGTGCCGGCCTATGTCTTCACGGCCGAGCAGCAATTCGCCCTGACCGTTCATGAAGATCGCCGCATGCACCGCGCCGCAATGCTGGCCCAGCGGCTGGAAGGCGCCGATGCGCTGGCGTAGCCCATCGAGCCATTCGGCAGGCGGCAACGGCGCGCCCGGCAACACCTTGAGGTCCGGCAATGCCTGCTCGACCGCTTCCACTCCGCAGAGCCCGCAGCCGCTGGTGCCGGCCAGTTGCCGACGCTGTTGCTTGAGGTTCCAGAACGCACGATTGGCGATGGTCACTTGCGCGTATTGCGCCGAGCCCGAGCCGCTGAGCTGCAAGTCGTAGATGTCAGTGGCGTCTTCGATGATGCCGCTGCCGAGGCTGAAGCCGACGATGAAGTCTTCAAGGTCGGTCGGCGTCACCAGCATCACTGCCTGGCTGATGCCGTTATAGGCGATCGCCAACGCCACCTCCTCGGCCAACGCGGTGCTGGCGGATTCAGTGTATTGAAGGTCGCTGTAGGTGTACGTCTGGCTAGCGGCGGGCGCGGGCGTTTCAAGGGCGGGCGCCGCGCAGACAGGGCGCTTGGCGTTCATGGGGCATCACCGACGGTTTGATCAGCTTTAAGCCTAGGCGCGTCAATAGGTCGCGTCTAATCGCTATTACTGATCTACCGATAGATGACGTCGATCAAGAGTCTGTCCGCGATTTCTGATACAGCGCAAAACAGGCTTCCGCCAACGCCGAACGCGGGGCACTGCGGCGCATGATCAGCCCAAGCCGGGCAAGGGTTTGCGCGTTTTCGATGGGTTGCAGGCGCAAATGATCGGTGAGGTTTTCGAGACCGGCGTCCAACGGCATCACCGCGCAACAGAAGCCGCCGTGTACCGCTTGTAACAACTGGTGGACGGCATCGGTTTGCAATAACGGTTGCGGCACCAGGCCACGGCTGTGGAAGTTATGGTCGATGGACTGGCGAAAATGCATGCCGCTGGTGAGCATGCCCAAGGGCAGCTCAATCAACGACTCCCAACTCAGCGGTGCCTCGCCGAAGCTGAAGAAGCGCTGATCGTAGAGCAGCCCCATGTGGGTTTCGCTGAAGGCCACTGAGTCGAAACGCTCACCGTCCAGGCGTTCCAGGTACGACACGGCAAGGTCGATGCGGTTGTTCGACAGTTGTTCGAGGATCTGTTCGGAACTCAGGGACGAGAGTTCAAAGCGCAGGTTCGGGTGTTGGGTGTGTAGCCGTTGCATTAACGCCAGCGGATCGAAACTCGACAGCGGCACCACGCCCAGTCGCAACGTACCTACCAGATTGCCACGACACGCAGCGGCCTCGGCCTGCAAACCGTCGTAAGCCGCCAGCACGGTGCGGGCCCACGCCAGCACTCGCTCGCCCGGCGCGGTGAAACCTTCGAAGCGCTGGCCGCGATTGACCAACGGCAAGTCGAGCTCTTCTTCAAGGCTGCGCAGGCGCATGGACAGGGTCGGCTGAGTGATGTGGCAGCGCGCGGCGGCCTGGCCGAAGTGGCGCGTTTCGTCGAGGGCGATGAGGAATTTCAGCTGCTTGATGTCCATCTTCGCTCCAGGGCGCGGGAAGGACTGGATTCTAGCGCCTGGGTGCAACCGGCGTCATTGGTCGGGTGGGAACCGTGTGTTGCAGCCTTGGTCTAGTCTTTTGCGTCTGGAACCCAAAACCC
Organism: Pseudomonas sp. DR48; assembly: GCF_019823085.1. Classification (NCBI taxonomy): domain Bacteria; kingdom Pseudomonadati; phylum Pseudomonadota; class Gammaproteobacteria; order Pseudomonadales; family Pseudomonadaceae; genus Pseudomonas; species Pseudomonas sp. DR48. The sequence goes on from NZ_CP081946.1 coordinate 2,225,141, forward strand.
AAGGAGAGTGCACCATGAGTATTTTTAGCTTTGTGAAAGAAGCAGGCGAAAAACTTATCGATCTACTGACACCGGGCAACGCCAATGCCAGTGAGCAGTTGAAGGAACACATCAGCAAGGTCGGCCTGGGTAACCCGAATGTGCAGGCTACGGTGGACGGCGACAAAGTCACGGTCACCGGTGAAGTTGGCAGTCAGGAAGAGAAGGAAAAGATTCTGCTGGCGGTGGGCAATATCGCCGGTGTTGGCAGCGTGGACGATCAGATTACCGTGACCGGGCCGGTGGTAGTGGCCGCGAAGTTTGTCACGGTCGTGAAGGGCGACACCCTCAGCGCTATTTCCTTGCGCGTCTATGGCGATGCCAACAAGTACAACAAAATCTTCGAGGCCAACAAGCCGATGCTCAAGGATGTGAACAAGATCTATCCGGGGCAGTCGTTGCGGATTCCCGAGTAAGCCTCAAGACCGTGTGATGGCCTTCGCGAGCAAGCCCGCTCCCACAGGTTTTGTGTTGGTCACGATGTATGTGTACGACACAAGTCCTGTGGGAGCGGGCTTGCTCGCGAAGCAGGCGACCCAGTCTCAGAGCCCTGTAATCAGCTCCCGATAATCCCCAACCGCCGCAAACTCCGCCGTGTCCTTCGGCCCTTTGCGGCTGTCCGGCTCGCTCACCGCCAACAGATGCGCCACGCCAAAGCCGCGTGCGCTGCGCAGGATCGGCAACGTATCGTCGATAAACAGACTGCGGGCCGGATCGAAGTCGATATCGGCCTGCAACGCTTCCCAGAACTGCGGATGCTCCTTGGGGAAACCGTAATCATGCGAGCTGATCAATCGCTCGAAGTACGGCGCCAGTTCAATCCGTTCCAGCTTCAATGACAGCGAGTCGCGGTGCGCATTGGTGATCATCACCACACGCTTGCCGGCCTTTTTGATTGCCGCCAGAAACGTATCCGCGTCCGGGCGCAGGGCAATGAGATGCGCGGTCTCCAGTTTCAGTTCGCGCACCGGCAACTTCAGTTCAGCGCTCCAGAAATCCAGGCAATACCACTGCAACTGGCCAGCATTGCGTTCGAACAGCGGCTGTAATTCCATCTCGGCCATGGCCCGGCTTACCCCGTGCAGCTCGGCGTAGCGCTGTGGCAGGTGTTCCATCCAGAAATGGTTGTCGTAGTGCAGGTCCAGCAGCGTGCCGTCCATATCCAGCAGAACGGTGTCGATGTCGCGCCAGGGCAGCAGGGACATAAAAAACTTCTCCAGACGGTAAAAAAGATATCCGAGGTCAACAATCAGGATAGGCCGGGTATAGTAACCCGCTTACGCCAAGGAGCCTTTCATGCGCCAGAAACCCACCATACTCGCCCGCGAGATCGTCGCCACCAGCCGTTTATTCTGTGTCGAGGAGCTCAAGTTGCGCTTTTCCAATGGCGTGGAGCGCACCTACGAGCGTTTGGTCGGCAAGGGCGCGGGGTATGGCGCGGTGATGATCGTGGCGATGCTCGACGCAGATCACGCCGTTTTGGTCGAAGAGTATTGCGGTGGCACCGATGAATACGAGCTGTCCTTGCCTAAAGGCTTGATCGAGCCGGGCGAAGATGTGCTGGCGGCGGCCGAGCGCGAGCTCAAGGAAGAGGCCGGGTATGGCGCGCGGCAGCTGGAGCATCTGACCGAGCTTTCGCTGTCACCCGGTTACATGAGCCAGAAAATCCAGGTGGTGCTCGCCACCGATCTGTACGAAGAGCGCCTTGAGGGCGACGAGCCCGAGCCGATGGGTGTGGACAAGATCAACCTGCGTGAACTGTCGTCCCTGGCGCAGAACCCACGATTCACGGAGGGCCGGGCCTTGGCGGCGCTGTACCTGACCCGTGACCTGTTGACCCAGCGCGGGGTGTTCCTGCCATGAATTTTCCGCATCCATTGATGGCGCCGGTCGTTGAACTGGCATTGAAAGCTGGCGAAGCGATTCTGCCGTTCTGGCGCACGGGGACTGCCGTGACGGCCAAGTCTGACGACTCGCCGGTGACTGCCGCGGACCTGGCGGCTCATCATCTGATCCTCGCCGGGCTGACCGCGCTGGACCCAAGCATTCCCGTGCTGTCCGAGGAAGACGCCAACATTCCCCAGAGCGTGCGTGCCGGATGGCAGCGCTGGTGGCTGGTCGATCCGCTGGACGGCACCAAGGAGTTCATTTCCGGCAGTGAAGAATTCACCGTCAACATTGCCTTGATCGAACAGGGCCGGGTGGTGTTCGGCGTGGTGTCGATGCCGACCAACGGGCGCTTTTACGTCGGTGGCGCCGGTTTGGGCGCTTGGCGTGGCGATAAAGATGCAGAGCCGCTGCCGATTCAGGTTCGCGAAGTGCTGGCGGCGGGTGAAGCCTTTACCGTGGTCGCCAGTCGCCGTCATTCAAGTCCGGAGCAAGAGCGCTTGCTGGCCGGGTTGAGCGCCAGTCTGGGTGAGTTGCAACTGGCCAATATCGGCAGTTCGCTGAAGTTTTGCCTGTTGGCGGAAGGGGCGGCGGATTGTTATCCGCGACTGGCGCCGACTTCACAGTGGGACACGGCTGCCGCTCAAGGGGTCTTGGAAGGGGCGGGCGGTGAGGTGCTGGATCTGAGCGGCGCGCCGTTCTGTTATCCGGCGCGGGAATCACTGCTGAATGAGTTTTTTTTGGCGCTGCCGGCCAAGGCTGCCTGGCGCGAAAAATTGTTGGAGTTGGCGCGTAGTTAAGATCGTTCCCACGCTCTGCGTGGGAATGCAGCCCGTGACGCTCCGCGTCACTGGACGCAGAGCGTCCCTTGAGGCGTTACCACGCAGAGCGTGGGAACGATCATTTGTGAAGGACGTATTGCCCGGTAAACGTCACGGCATCGTCATCACTGTCCGCATTGACGATCCGCGAATGCAGCGTCAATCGCGCCCGTCCATAACGCTGATACATTGCCAGAAACTTCTTCCACACTGCCGCGCTCGGTGCCTGGCAAATCGCCGTTGCGTCCATGGTCACCGGCAATGGGTAGGCGATTTGCCCTTCCTGAATCACGATGTGCCCGTCCTTGATCCCTTCTTCATGCAACCGCAAATGCAGCCAGCCCCAACCCGCCAACACGGCGCCGCAATACAGGCTGCCGCCAAACATGGTGCTCTTGTGGTTGACGTTGGCGTCCAGCGGCAAGTACAGGCGCAATTGCTGATCGTGCCAGTCGAGCACTTTGATGCCCATGGCCCGCGTCAGGGGAATGTCGTGATGGAGAACTGATTCCAGGTGACGACTGTCGCGGCTCATGCATTGATCTCTTGTTTGAAAATGATGATTGGACGGTAACTCAATCGAGTTCGTCGGTGTGGCTGCTGGCGCCGCCGTCGGCGAAATTCAGGCCATGCTTGCGCAGTTTGTCGTGCAAGGTTTTGCGCGGAATGCCGAGTGCTTCGGCAAGGCTGCGCACCGAGCTGTGAGAGCGCGCCAGTTCGGCGGCGATCAGGCTTTTCTCGAAGTTTTCCACTTGCTCGCTCAGACCGCCACTGACCACGTCGACCGTCATGCCAGTAGCGCCCTCGGGTGCGCTGTTGTCCAGCGCCAACTCCAGGCCCAGGGCAAAGCGTTCGGCGGCGTTTTGCAGTTCGCGTACGTTACCTGGCCAGCTATGGCGCAGCAGCAGGGCGCGTTGCCCCGGTTGCAGTTCGTGGGGTGGCAAGCCGTGGCGGGCGCTGGCTTCGTCGGCAAAGTGCTGGAACAGCATCAGTGCGTCTTCACCGCGCTCGCGCAGCGGCGGAATACGCAGCGGCGCGACGTTCAGGCGGTAATACAAGTCGGCGCGGAAGCGTCCCTGATCGGCAGCCTGGCGCAGGTCTTCCTTGGTTGCGGCGATGATGCGGATGTCCAGCGGGATCAACTGATTGCCGCCCAGACGTTCGACGACTCGCTCTTGCAGCAAGCGCAGCAACTTCACTTGCACATCGAGGCTCATGCTTTCGATTTCATCGAGAAACAGCGTGCCGCCGTTGGCGAATTCAAATTTGCCGATGCGGCGCTTCTGCGCGCCGGTGAACGCGCCGGGCTCATGCCCGAACAGTTCGCTTTCCACCACCGATTCGGCCAGTGCCCCGGCATTGATCGCCACGAACGGACCGCTACGGCGGCTCGATAAATCGTGCAGCGCCCGGGCGACGACTTCTTTACCGGCACCGGTTTCACCGAGGATCAACACGTCAGCCTTGGTCGCCGCCAGTGCCCCGATCTGTTCGCGCAGGCGCAGCATCGGCGCCGATTGCCCGACCAGTCGGGTGCTCAGTTCATTGCGGTCGCTGAGGGCCAGGCGCAGGCTGCGGTTATCCAGCACCAGACGACGCAGGGCCAATGCGCGGCGCACGCTGTCGAGCAGGGCATCGCTGGCGAACGGTTTTTCGAGGAAGTCATAAGCGCCGGCGCGCATCGCTTGCACCGCCAGCGGCACATCGCCGTGGCCGGTGATCAGCAGCACCGGCAGCTCCGGGTCCTGGGCATGCAGCTCGCTCAGCAGTTCGAGACCGTCCATGCCGGGCATGCGGATGTCGCTGACCACCACGCCCGGCCAGTCGCGCTCCAGTTGTGCGGCCAGGCCTTTGGCTTCGGCGAGTGGGAGAATTTTCAGCCCCGCCAGATCCAGCGTCTGGCTCAAGGCCTGACGCAGATGGGGATCGTCGTCGATCAACACGACCTGGACGCGGTTATCGATGGTCATGCACTTCGGTCCTCGGACGGTTGCAGGCTCACGCCCGGTGCGCCGGCGCGCAGCTTCAGGGTAATCAGGGCGCCACCTTCCTTGTGATTGGCGAACGACAGTTCACCACCGAAGGCGCGCATCAGGGTTTCGCAAATCGCCAGACCCAGGCCAAGGCCCTGCGTGCGGGTCTTGGTGGTGTAAAACGGTTCGCTGGCGCGGCCAAGGGCTTCCATGCAAAAGCCGGGGCCGTTGTCGCGAATGTACAAAGTGACGCCGTCCGCAGTGGATTGGGCACTCAACCAGAGTTTACGCGGCGGGCCTTTTTCGGTCAGCGCGTCCAGTGCGTTGGCCAGCAAGTTGCCGAGCACCTGACGCAGACGGGTCTCCCCAGCCTCGACCCACAATGTGGCGGCAGGCAGATCGCGGATCAGCTCGACTTCCATGCTGCGCCGGCGCTTGGCCAGTAACGCCAGGGCATCGTCCAGCGCCGGTTGCAGCGCCACGCTTTCCGGTGCATGGCGATCGCGTCGGGCGAAGGCGCGCAGATGAGCGATGATCGAGGCCATGCGGCCGGTCAGTTCACTGATCAACTTGAGGTTGCCGCGCGCGTCGTCGGTGCGTTGATGGTCGAGCAGCACTTCGGCGTTTTCCGCGTAGCTGCGGATTGCCGCCAGTGGCTGGTTCAATTCGTGGCTGATGCTCGCCGACATCGTCCCCAGTGCCGACAGCTTGCCGGCCTGGACCAGATCATCCTGAGCGCGCACCAGTTCTTGCTGGGCGTGCTCGCGTTCCAGCACTTCCTGTTTCAGGCGCCGGTTGAGGCCTTCCAGGTCGCTGGTCCGTTCGGCGACCCGGCCTTCCAGCTCGCGTCGGGCCTTGGCTTCGAAAGCGATACGTTCAAGGTAGTGGCGGCGCCGTTGCATCATCAGGCCGAGCAGCAACATCAACACCAACAGCGTCGCACCGCCAATGGCGACAACCGTTCGAACCGGGCGGTCGATCAGGGTGCGCGGGGCGAGGATGCTGACGTTCCAGCCGGTTTCGGCGATCTGTTGCGTCTGTGTCAGCCAGGCGTTGGGATTGAGCGTCAAGGGTTTCGGGTCGCGGGTCGGGTACGGTTGAATCGCGGTGATCGCTTTGCTTTCTGTTTCGCTCAAGGGGCGGGTCGAGCGGAATCGCCATTCAGGGCGCGAGGTGAGAATGACCACGCCATTTTGGTCGGTCAGGAGCAATTGTTCCGGGGTTTTGCCCCACAGGCTTTCGGTGTGGTCCAGGTCGACCTTGACCACCAGCACGCCGACGATTTTCTCGCCGTTACGTACGGCGGCGGCGAAGAAATAGCCGCGTTTGGCCGACGTTGTGCCCAAGCCGAAAAAGCGCCCGAGCCGCCCGGCCATGGCTTCGCTGAAATACGGCCGAAAGGCAAAATTACGCCCGACGAAGCTGTCGTGCTTGTCCCAATTGGACGCCGCGAGGGTCTTGCCGGTGGTGTCCATCAGGTACATGACTTCGGCGCCGGTCTGGGCGCTGATGTTTTTCAGCAGGCGATTGGCATTGCCTTGCGTGACGCTGTCGTCCGGCGCCCCGAGCACCGCTCGCAAGGCCGGCAGATCACCGAGAATCTGTGGCAACACTTCATAACGGTGCAACGTGCCCAACAGGTTGGCGACGTACAGGTCGAGGGTCTGACGGTTCTGACCGGCCAGTTCGCTGCGGTAATAACGCTCGGCCAGATGTTCCAGCGGCCACAGCAACGGCGCCAGGCACAGCGCAAGCAGTGCGAGGCTACGCCAGCGGGGTCTGCGGGGGAGGGTCGGAGTCATGAGCATCGAGCGCCTGTGGGTACAGGCGCATTATGCCTAGGCTTGACGGCGCAGTCTGCGCACCTTGGGCCAAGTCGTTCTTGTGGCGAAGGTTCAGAGCGGATTTCAGGAAAAGACGTCGGCGTCCTTGAAGAAAGCGGCGTTCTGATCCTTGCCGGACAACTGCGGGGCTTCGTCCAGTTGCCAATCGATGGCCAGGTCCGGGTCGTCCCAACGGATGCTGCGCTCAGCCGACGGGGTGTAGTAGTCGGTGGTTTTGTAGAGGAATTCGGCAAAATCGCTCAGCACCACAAAGCCGTGGGCGAAACCTTCCGGGATCCAAAGTTGGCGATGGTTGTCAGCGGACAAACGCACGGCAACCCATTTGCCAAAATGCGGCGAGCTGCGACGAATATCCACCGCCACATCCAGCACTTCACCGGCCGTAACGCGGACCAGTTTGCCCTGGGTGTTTTCCAGTTGGTAATGCAGACCGCGAAGTACGCCTTTCTGCGAGCGGGAGTGGTTGTCCTGAACGAAGGTGGGGCTCAGGCCAGTGGCGTCTTCAAAAGCTTTGGCGTTGAAGCTTTCGTAGAAGAAGCCGCGATCGTCACCAAATACCTTGGGTTCGATGATCAGAACACCGGGGAGGTCGGTGGTGACTACATTCATGGTGTTTCTCCAGCAATGGCGTTGATGCTCGGCATTCTCCCGCAAAGTGTAAACCAGCGCGAGAGGGCACTGCATTTAAAGGGGGTTGCGTAACGTCTCAAGCAGTGGCGATATAAGCGCCTAATAACATTTAAGGGGTCGTTGTATGCCGCTCGCCACGTTGATTCACCGCGCCAGTTTGCCCAGCCCGCAAGTGACTGCGGAGCAAGCGCTAGAGCTGCTGGAGGGGCATTACGGGTTGAGCGGCAGGTTGCAGGCCCTGGGCAGTCAGCAGGACCTCAACTTTCGGTTCGACAGTGACCAGGGGCGTTTTGTTCTCAAGATCTGCCGTGGCGACTACTCGGCGCTGGAGCTGCAAGCCCAGCATGCCGGTCTCAAGCATTTGGGTGAGAAGTCCAATGTTCACGTTCCGCGAGTGATCCCCGCGAAAAATGGCGCTGACCTGCTTACGCTGGACGTCGGTGGTCAGGCGGTGCACGTGCGCCTGCTCGATTACATCGAAGGCCAGTCGCTCACACACCTTGATCACCTGCCCGGTGCCGTGGTGGCCGGTTTTGGTCGACTCTGCGGTGAAATGGACCTGGCGTTGGCGGCCTTCGAGCATCCGGGCCTTGAGCGCACCCTTCAATGGGATGCCCGCCACGCCAACGCGTTGATCAGCCATTTGTTACCGGTGATCAAGGATGACGCGCAACGCCGGTTGATCGCCGATGCGGCCGAGTTGGCCCAGCGCCATTTGCAGCCGCTGGTGAACACGCTGCCAGTGCAGGCCATTCACATGGACATCACCGATGACAACGTGGTCTGGCAGCGGGATGCGCAACGCCAGTGGCAATTGCAGGGTGTAATCGATTTCGGCGATTTGATTCGCACTTGGCGCATTACCGATTTGTCGGTGACGTGCGCGGCGTTGCTGCACCACGCCGATGGCGACCCGTTTTATATCTTGCCGGCAGTTCAGGCTTATCACGCGGTCAATCCGCTCACGCGTGAGGAACTGCAGGCGCTCTGGCCACTGATCGTTGCGCGTGCGGCGGTGCTAGTGCTCAGTGGCGAGCATCAGGTCAGTATTGATCCGGGCAATGATTACAGCCGCGACAACCTGACCCATGAGTGGGAGATCTTCCGGGTGGCCATGTCCGTGCCGCTTGATTTGATGGAAGCGGCGATTCTGACGTGCGTTGGCCAGGCGTTGCCGAGCATCGGTAGCGAAGGTTTTGCACCATTGCTGCCAAGCCTTGTGGGGCGCGAGTTTGCCTTGATCGATCTCGGTGTCCTCAGCCCACACTTCGAGGCCGGTAACTGGGAGCAGGAAGGGATTGATCAGCGTTTGTTGACCGAGGCTGCGGTGGCCCATGGCCTGGCGGCCAGTCGTTATGGTCATTATCGGCTGTCCCGTACACGGCCCGATAGCTCGACCGAGCCCGAAACGTGTCCGCTGCACGTGGAGTTGCGAGTGCCGCATGGCACGGCTGTCGAATCGCCGTTTGCCGGCGTGGTCCATCAGTTGGCAGCAGGTGTGCTGCAACTCGACGGCCCGCAACTGAGCGTACGCTTGTGGGGCGTGACCCCGTCGCTGCACAGCGGCGCGGCGCTGGTCAAAGGCCAGGTGCTGGGTTCGGTCAGCGGACCGTTGATCGTGCAATTGAGTCGAGGCGCGTTGTTGAATGCGCCGCTGTTTTGCACGCCATCTCGCGCCTTGGCCTGGCAAGCGTTGTGCCCATCACCGGCGGCGCTGCTGGGGCTGGCGTGTGACGCCGAAGAAGAACTGGATTCGCAAACGTTGCTGGCCCGCCGCGACGCCAGTTTCGCCCGCACCCAGAAGCACTATTACGTCGACCCGCCACGCATCGAGCGCGGCTGGCGCAATCACCTGATCGACATGCAGGGCCGCTCCTACCTCGACATGCTCAACAACGTCGCGGTGCTGGGTCACGGTCATCCGCGCATGGCCGCGGTGGCCAGTCGTCAGTGGTCGCTGCTCAACACCAACTCGCGCTTTAACTACGCCGCGGTCGCCGAGTTTTCCGAGCGCCTGCTGAAGTTGTCGCCGGATGGCATGGACCGGGTGTTCCTGGTCAACAGCGGCAGCGAGGCCAATGACTTGGCGATCCGCCTGGCGTGGGCCTACAGCGGCGGTCGCGACATGCTCAGCGTGCTGGAGGCCTACCACGGCTGGACCGTGGGCGCGGATGCGGTCTCGACCTCGATTGCCGATAACCCCCAAGCCTTGAGCAGCCGTCCCGATTGGGTGCATCCGGTGACCGCACCGAACACCTATCGCGGTGAATTCCGTGGGCCGGACAGCGCGCCGGACTACGTGCGCAGCGTTGAACACAACCTGGCGAAAATCGCCGAGCAGAAACGCCAGTTGGCCGGTTTCATCTGCGAACCGGTGTACGGCAATGCCGGCGGGATCTCGCTGCCGCCGGGTTATCTGAAACAGGTCTACGCAATGGTGCGCGCCCAGGGCGGCGTGTGTATTGCGGACGAAGTGCAGGTCGGTTACGGCCGCATGGGCCATTTCTTCTGGGGCTTCGAAGAGCAAGGCGTGGTGCCGGACATCATTACCATGGCCAAAGGCATGGGCAACGGCCAGCCATTGGGCGCGGTGATCACCCGCCGGGAAATCGCCGAGGCGCTGGAGGCCGAGGGCTACTTCTTCTCGTCGGCTGGCGGCAGTCCGGTCAGTTGCCAGATCGGTATGGCAGTGCTGGATGTAATGGAAGAAGAAAAGCTCTGGGAAAACGCCCAGGTGGTGGGCGGGTATTTCAAGGAGCGGCTTGAGGCGTTGATCGATATTCATCCGCTGGTGGGCGCGGTGCATGGTTCTGGCTTCTACCTGGGCGTGGAGCTGATCCGCAATCGCGAAACCCTGGAGCCGGCGACCGAAGAAACCACAGCGCTGTGTGATCGCCTGCGCGAATTGGGGATTTTCATGCAGCCGACGGGGGATTACCTGAACGTGCTCAAGATCAAACCGCCGATGGTGACCTCGCGCCAGAGCGTGGATTTCTTTGTCGACACTTTGTCGAAGGTGCTCGCCGAAGGTCTGTAAACACATTGATCGTTCCCACGCTCCGCGTGGGAATGCCTCACTGGACGCTCCGCGTCCGCTCTTGGGACGCGGAGCGTCCCCGGCTGCATTCCCACGCGGAGCGTGGGAACGATCAGTGAAAGGACGAAATATCGATTGTTATCGGGTTTAAGTGCTTAATTTTAGACGGTAGGCGTGGTTATCGCTTTTAAAGTCGATTTTTATCGGCTATAAAGTCGCCATTGCTCGCGGCGTGACTCATCACGCCTGTGCTACCCGTTCTGTCATTGGTCGATGTCACCTTCGACCTGAAAGCACTTGCCCGGAGATGATTCATGAGTCGTATCGTTACCGTTGCCGCCACTCAGATGGCCTGTTCCTGGGACCTCGAAGCCAACATCGAGACCGCTGAAAGACTGGTCCGAGAGGCTGCAGCCAAAGGCGCGCAGATCATCCTGATCCAGGAGCTGTTCGAGGCCCCGTACTTCTGCCAGAAGCCGAACCCGGATTACCTGCAGTTGGCCACCACGGTTGCAGACAACGTCGCCATCAAGCATTTCCAGAAAGTCGCCAAAGAACTGCAAGTCGTGCTGCCGATCAGCTTTTATGAGCTGGCCGGTCGTGCCCGTTTCAACAGCATCGCGATCATCGATGCCGACGGCAGCAACCTCGGGATTTATCGTAAAAGCCACATCCCTGACGGCCCTGGCTATCACGAGAAATATTATTTCAACCCGGGCGATACCGGCTTCAAAGTCTGGAACACCCGTTACGCGAAAATCGGCGTGGGCATCTGCTGGGACCAGTGGTTCCCTGAATGCGCCCGCAGCATGGCTTTGCTCGGCGCGGAAATCCTCTTCTACCCGACTGCCATCGGCAGCGAGCCACACGACAAGACCATTTCGTCCCGAGACCACTGGCAGCGTGTACAACAAGGCCATGCCGGCGCCAACTTGATGCCGCTGGTCGCCAGCAACCGCATCGGCAATGAAGAGCAAGACGGCTACGACATCACGTTCTACGGCTCGTCGTTCATCGCCAACCAGTTCGGCGAGAAAGTCCAGGAGCTCGACAAGACCGAAGAAGGCGTGCTCGTTCAGAGCTTCGACCTTGACGAACTGGAGCACATTCGCAGCGCGTGGGGTTCGTTCCGCGATCGTCGCCCGAACCTGTATGGCACACTAAAGACCCTCGACGGTTCCCTGGAGTCCTGACCGCATGACCACTTTAAACAGCACCCCTCGCGCCGACGGCTTCTACATGCCCGCCGAGTGGGCAGCGCAAACCCAGACCTGGATGGTCTGGCCCGAGCGCCCGGACAACTGGCGCCTGGGTGGCAAACCCGCGCAAGCCGCTCACGTGGCGGTGGCCAAGGCCATCGCGCGCTTCGAGCCGGTGACCGTGGCGGTTTCCGCCGGCCAGTACGAAAACGCTCGCGCCCGTCTCGACGTGCCGAATATTCGCGTGGTCGAAATGTCCAGCGACGATGCCTGGGTTCGCGACACCGGCCCGACCTTCGTCATCAATAACAGTGGCGAAGTCCGTGGCGTGAACTGGGACTTCAACGCGTGGGGCGGTTTTGACGGCGGCTTGTATTCGCCGTGGAATCGCGACTCGCAAGTGGGCGGCAAGATCCTTGAGATCGAACGCAGCCCGCGCTATCGCACCGAGGGTTTTGTGCTCGAAGGCGGTTCGATTCACGTCGACGGTGAAGGCACCTTGATCACCACCGAAGAATGCCTGCTCAACCGCAATCGCAACCCGCACATGAACCGTGCAGAGATCGAAGCGGTGCTCAGCGCGAATCTGGCTGTGGATAAAATCATCTGGCTGCCGGACGGTTTGTTCAATGACGAAACCGACGGTCATGTGGATAACTTCTGCTGCTACGTGCGCCCAGGCGAAGTATTGCTGGCCTGGACCGATGACCCGCAAGACCCGAACTACTCGCGCTGCCAGGCCGCGATGAAGGTGCTGGAAAGCAGCACCGACGCCAAGGGGCGCCCATTTACGGTGCACAAAATGCCGATTCCGGGTCCGCTGTACGCGACCGAGGAAGAGTGCGCCGGTGTCGATCCGGTGGACGGCACTCAGGAACGCAATCCGAGCGTCCGTCTGGCTGGCTCCTACGTGAACTTCCTGATCGTCAACGGCGGCATCATCGCGCCGAGTTTTGATGATCCGATGGACGGTCCGGCCAAGGAAATCTTGCAGACGCTGTTCCCGCAGCACGAGGTGGTGATGGTACCGGGCCGCGAACTGTTACTGGGCGGCGGTAACATCCACTGCCTTACCCAACAACAACCAGCACCGCACAAGGAGTGAGTGGGGTTGTAACAGCTTGAGTCGATTGAAAAACCGCTCACAGACAGCTTAAGCAACGGCGTTCATCAGCAAGCCCGCAGCCCGAAAGGAACTGCGGGCTTCTTTGTATCCACTTGTCGACACCTCAGAAACATTGGCACAGCTCTTGTATCTCCCACGATGTGAAACAGGGAGGGGGAGAACTGCGATGTTCTGTCATAAACCTTGGATAAGTTAGCCGCTCACGAACCAGGAGAGAGCGCTGAAATGAACGCCGAAATGAACGTAGTGAGCGAGCGGGCGTTGCATCCCCTGGCAATTAATAGCGAATCGCTCCAGGTTCTGGCGCACTGGTTGAAGTCCAATGGAACGCGTCAGATCAGAAAACCTGATCCGCGCCGGATGATGATCGAGCGCTACCCTGCTGGTTTATTCAGCGAGGCAGAACTGGACGCGTTGTGGGATGTGATGGAAGGATAAGAAGAATAAACAAAGGATTGCTAAAAGCGCTGCCGGGAAGGCGGCGCTTTTTTATGGGCGAAGGTTTTTAGTGATCACCGCAGATTACTTTGTGGGAGTGAACTCGGTATTTCTGGCCGCGCCGGATCAGCGATATTTAGAGTCTGCAGGTGGCCGTCTATAGGCCATTCATCAAATTGACACAGTGTTCGAGGCGCGGCTACGATCGCGCCCAACGCCTGTGGCTAACCGCCATGACTGACAAAACAATAAAAAGGCCGCCCCGATTTACTCGTGGGCGGCCTTTTTGTTTTGGGGTAAAAAAAGAGTGCGATAGCGCCGTTTCAGCCGTTCGACACAGCGCGTATCAATCGGTCTTAAGGAAAAAAAACAAAATGTTGAACAAGCGAATCAGCCTGATCGCTCTGGGGATGTTGAGCGCTACACAGGCCTTGGCGGACAATCAGTCCCAATCCAAGGGCTTCGTTGAAGACAGCAGCCTCAATGTGCTGCTGCGCAATGCCTACATCAATCGTGACTACAAAGACGGTCGTGCGGACAAAGCCGAGTGGGGCCAAGCGGCCATCGGCACGTTCTCGTCCGGCTTCACCCAAGGCACCGTCGGTGTGGGTGTGGACGCTTTCGGTCTGTACGCGCTGCGCCTGGATGGCGGCAAAGGTCGCACCGGCGCTCAAGGTATCGATTTCTTTAAAAAGGGCGACAGCGGTAACGCCGCTGACGACCTGTCCAAGGGTGGCGCTGCGGTCAAATTCCGTCTCTCCAGCACCACGCTGACCTACGGCGACCAGATGCCGGTCCTGCCGCTTCTGAACTACGACAACTCGCGCCTGTTGCCGGAAAGCTACACCGGCACATTGATCACCTCCCGGGAGATCAAAGGCCTGGAGCTGAACGCCGGTCGCTTCACCGCCGAATCGCGCAAAAGCGCTGAAGGCCGCGACAGCGGTGGCCTGAAGTCGATCAACGTGTTGGGCGGCAGCTACCAGTTCACCGAACAGTTCAAGGCTGCGCTGTACGCCTCCGATGTCGAAGACGTGCTGAAGAAGCAATACGTGAACGCCAACTACGTGTTCCCGATCGACAAGGATCAATCCCTGACCCTGGACTTCAACGGCTACCGCACCAAGCTGGACGATTCCTACGTCCGCGAGAGCGGCGCGACCGGTGACGACAACAAGATCTGGAGCCTGGCAGCGACCTTCGTCACCGGCCCGCACTCGTTCACGCTCGCTCACCAGCGCAGCACCGGCGACAGCAACCTGGGCTACCCGTATGGCGGTTACCAGAAAGATCAAGGCCGCATCGGCGACGGTGGCAATACGATCTTGCTGGCGAACTCCTACTGGTCCGACTTCAACGCCGAAGACGAACGCAGCTGGCAACTGGGCTACGGCCTGGACTTTGGCACCTTCGGTGTTCCAGGGTTGAGCTATAACGTCGCCTACGTGCGCGGTGACAACATCACCACCTCCACCAGCGACGGTGGCACCGAGCGCGAAATCTTCAACCAGTTCAAGTACGTCGTTCAGAGCGGTCCGGCCAAAGACCTGAGCGTGAAACTGCGCAGCTCGATCCTGCGCGTGTCGCAGAAATCCAGCGAGTACAACGTCAGCGGTAATGAAGTGCGTGTATTCGTGGATTACCCGATCAACATCTTCTGATGATCGATTGAGTTTTTCACTCAAAAAACCCCGACTGGTTCGGGGTTTTTTTTGACTGAGAACCGTCGAAAAACGCATAAAACGGCCATTTTCGATCATGAAAAGTCGAATTCGAGCAACGTCATGCTCCGTTTCAAGCAGCGCTTGATATGCCTCAAATTCTTTCTCATGGACGTAAATCCTGTGCTCTCTAGATTAAGCAGCTAAATGCACGGAGATTTTTAAAATGATCGTTTTGAACAAAGAAGTGGGCGAATTTCTACGGCGTGACAAATATGCCAATGTCCGGGGTGCTGACTTCAATCTTTACGGTCATTTCAATGATTTCGTCAGACTGACCAGAAGTTGGGAAAACATGGAGCCGGACAGCTACTACGGTCAGTCCGAGGCGGGCATGCGCTATCGCCGCTACAGCGATTTTGAATACAACCCGGTCACCCGCGACCTGAAGCAACTTGAGCACCGCGCCTATATCCAGTCCAAAGCCAACAACAGCTACGTTGGCGGAATGGTTCGGCACTTCCAGGACTTCTCCGAAGAAATCATTAATTCGCCGGTGATGCGCAGCCTGATCGATACGGATTTCGAGGTGTACAAAAACGTCTTGCCGCCGGAGTTGCACGATGAAATCTGGCAATGCCAGATTCATCAGATCCGCATCGAGATCAAGCCAGGCAAACAAGTGGAAATCACCCCGGAAGGGATTCACTGCGACGGTTATCCGTTCAGCGGCGTGCACTTCTGGGGACGCAATAACGTTGACGGCGCAGAGAGCCGTTTGTACGACACCGATAATCAAGAGCACCTGGCCTCGACGACTTATCAGGAAATCCTCGACACCACCTACTTTCTCGATCGCGACATGCGTCACTACGTGACCCCTGCCCGCAATACCCATTCTCACGACATGGCGTACCGGCAGATTCTGGCGATCTCTTTCTCGCGGCCCGGGACCGCTTTCGACATTGTTCGCTGAACAGTACAACACCGTGACCAGCCTCGCCGAGTGCCCTGCACCGGTGATGCTGCGGCGCACCACGGCAAAGGATGCACAGCGCCTGGAACGCTTCTTTCGGCAATTCGAAGAAATCTCTTTCTGTGAATGGCAGGACGCCAAATGCCTGCGCGGTGTGCTGGTGCAGAAGACCACCACCGCATTTATCGCACTGGATGTCAGTGGCGAAATCGTCGGCGCGGTGCTGGGCGGAATGCTCGGCAGTCGCGGCACGATCAATCACTTGGCAGTGAGCCCCGAGTATCGCAGCCAGGGCGTTGGTCAACGACTGGTCGAAGCCGCCTCGGCCGACATGAAACGCGTGGGCGTGCTGCGCATGTTCCTGTTTGTCGACGATGCCAACCTTGCCGGCCAACGCTTTTGGAGTGCCCAGGGTTTTTGCGAACCGCGCGGCGAAAGAACATTTGAGAGGGACCTATGAATGAGACGTCCAGCAGCCCGCCGCTGATGGTCGAGCCGCACGCTTCGCGCACCTTCGCCGAAGCAAGCCCTGTGGTTGCGGGTTACTTCACGGTGTCGTTTGTCTTCGGTTTGATGGCGGTGAATGCCGGGTTGCCCGTGTGGCTTCCCGTTGCCATGTGCCTGTTTGTCTACGCCGGCGCTTCGCAGTTCGCCGCCCTGGCACTGATTTCCAGTGGTGCTTCGCTGACCACCATCATCCTCACCACGTTTCTGATCAACGCGCGGCACATGCTGATGTCGGTCTACATGGCCAAGGCGTTGCAGGCGATGGGGCTCAGCCGGCTTGAGCGCTGGTGTTACGCGGGCGGGCTGACCGATGAATCGTTCGCTTTCCACAGCGTCAAACTGGGCAAGGGCGCGCCGGTCAACGTGCGTTACCTGATCGGTTTCAATCTGTATTGCCACACCTCGTGGGTGCTCGGCGGTTTGCTGGGAGCGATTTGCGCACAGTACGCGGCGCACTTGATCAAATATCAGCTCGACTACGCGTTGACCGCGATGATGCTCTACGTGCTGGTATCGCTGTGCAATACGCGCAACAAACTCATCGCTGCACTGGCCTCCGTCGCCTGCATGGGCGCGCTGAGCCTGGTAGGCAGTTCGCCGTTTAACGTGTTTACCGCCACTTTCGTC
Source organism: Pseudomonas sp. DR48 (assembly GCF_019823085.1). Taxonomy (NCBI): domain Bacteria; kingdom Pseudomonadati; phylum Pseudomonadota; class Gammaproteobacteria; order Pseudomonadales; family Pseudomonadaceae; genus Pseudomonas; species Pseudomonas sp. DR48. The sequence goes on from NZ_CP081946.1 coordinate 2,241,906, forward strand.
GGCTGTGGAGTGGGCGTATGCCTGACCAAACGTTCCTGATTCTGGTCGTCGCGCTGATGATGGCGGTGACCTTCTTGCCACGCGCACTGCCGCTGCAAGTGAACACCGATCATTGGCCGCCCTTCGTCGCCCGGGCGCTGGAATACCTGCCGGTGGCGATCGTCGCTGCAATCAGCGTTACGCCGTTGTTGATCAAGGATCAGCACGTGCAGCTCGATCGCCCGGAATTTTATGCCGCGATTCCGACGTTGTTATGTGCGTATTTCAGCAAAAACCTCTTTCTCTCCGTTGCGCTGGGAACGGCTGCGTACATTGCGCTCGGCTCGTTCATGTAGCGGCAGGTCGACCACATCGTGCAAGGCCTGGCCCGACAACTCAGGGTTATTGATCGCCAGCCGAACTTCGAGGGCATCCTCGAAACCGGGGAAAATGGTCAAGCCGTTACGTTGGGCTGCATCACGCGAGACCATGCCGAGGCCATCCATTTGCGTAATCAACGACAATGTCAGGGTTTCGCTGCAGGAATAGACCATCCGCTTGCCCGACTCGTAATTGCCAAGACCGGCGTCGAGAAAGCGCAAGAAGCTGTGGGAATACGGACAATCGTCTGCCGGACGCACCTGAAACTTGTTGCCAAGCAAGACCAGCGGGTCATTTTCCTGACCGCAATGCGCACCGACAACCTGCACTTGGACCTCGGGCAGGATAATGCTCGGCAACCCCGGCTGCTGCGGGCCGATCAATACGGCCAGGTCGAAGTCTTCGTTCTTCAGCTTGCTGAGGTTCTCCATCGACTCGGCGTAGCTGAATTCCAGCTGATAGTCGGGAAACACCTCGATCAGGCGTCCGATCATGCGTCGATTGAAGTCTCCCGACAGCGTGGTGTTCAGCGCCACCTTGAGCGTGCGCTGCCCAGGCACCTTCAACGCCGCCACTTTTTCCTCAAGTTGCCGCGTGGCAACCAACACCTTGTCCATATAAGGCGTGAGTTCCGTGCCTTGCGTGGTCAAGGTCAATCCCTTGTTGGAGCGACGAAATAACCTGAAACCAAACTGTTCTTCGACCTTGTTCAACTGTGCAGCCAATGCCTGCACGGTTAAACACGAATGCTCTGCCGCCGCCGACAAGGAGCCGGTTTGAACAATGCGCATAAGGTTGCGTAGGGTTCTGCTATCCATTGGGTAATGCCCTCTAATGTGGGCTGGCTATTGTTGAGTACCTGACCGCCGGTTGGGCGATACGTGCTGGCTATAATCCTGCACATGAACACGCTTGTCCCGAGTTTAGTAGCGAAATGATTCTGCGTCCGATGGCTGGAGGCTGACATAGAGTCGGGGTTTTTCGGGAAGGGTGGGTGATCAGGGTCAAAAAAATGCTCGGACCGAGAGGTTTGGGCATTTTTTTTGGGGTTCGAAACTCACAGCGCTGGGGATTATTTCCTGCGTTGTCTTCGGACGTATCTCTAAAAAAATGGGGATCGAACTGATAGTTAGCGTCTGCGGAAACAGCTGAAATAGCACATGACAATCCAGTCTATAACTCCGCTTATCAACTCGACATTGACCGAAAACGGTACGCTCGACCACAATGCAGAGGTAGCGCCAATGTAGCTACAAAATCACGGTGAGGACGTTTTATGGGTGTATTGCTGAAAACCACTGATGTGCGTTGCCGCATTGATGAGGATTTGAAGATGCGTGCAACTGAAGTCTTGAGCGCGTGCGGCCTGAGCATCAGTGATGCCATGCGTCTCTTTCTCCGTCAGGTTGTTGCGACTCAGGGGCTCCCTTTTGAGGTACGCGTCCCGTCGGAGAAGACAGCCCGCGCCATGATGGAAGCACGAAATATTCGCCAGCAGTTCGATTCGATAGACGAAATGCTGAGGGATGCTGATGGCGAAACCGGCGAACAAGCAAAAGCGCGCTGAACTACCTAAACAATGTGCACAAACATCGGTATTTAAGAAGTCGTGGGAACGTTACAAGCGAGCTGCACGTCGTGATATGAATGAGGTCCGGCAAGTGATGATCATGCTGTTTCTGGGGGAGGCTTTACCTCCCGAGTACCTTGACCATGCTTTGACGGGTGATTGGATCGGTTTCCGAGAATGTCATATTGGCGGTGATTTCTTGATGATCTATGAGCACACACGTTCCGACCTGATCACATTTGTTGATCTCGGAAGTCATTCAGAGCTATTCAAGTAGAGCGCTCCAGGCGTTTACAGCGTCCTTGTAGATGACGCTGGCAACATACAGAAAAAGCCCCGACTGATTTGGGGCTTTTTTTCGCCAATAAAAAAGCAGCCCTAAAGGCTGCTTTTCAAAGAGGTCTCACCCTAGCGCTGATATTCAGGTCATCAACGGGGTCCCTAACGCCGACTTTCGCCACCTGAAGGCAGTCGGTTTCGCGCTCTTGGGTCGATTCTCTGTATCGATGATGCTTGTTTCAATGCGCTTCCTATAAAGGGAGGGAATGAGCAGCCTGTCACATCAGTCCTTCCACAAATGATCAAAACGATCATTTGAATGATTGATTTGCGCAATTTGTAACCAGGGCCTAAGATAAATTTGACTGAATCAATCATGAAATGATCGGTTCAGTCAGTTTCGAGGTGACAAACGTCTTACCAAACAATTATAAAAGGAGACCCTCGTGGCCCAGATCCCTATCAAGCGCACCATAGAACGCATCCCTGGCGGCATGATGATTGTCCCGCTGCTGATCGGTTCGCTGGTGGCTACCTTCCTTCCCGACACACCAAAGTTTTTCGGCTCTTTCACCAATGCACTGTTCACCGGGGCATTACCTATCCTCGCGGTGTTCTATGTCTGCATGGGCGCGAGCATCAATATCAAAGCCACGCCTTACCTGCTCAAGAAGGGCGGCACGTTGTTGGCGACGAAGGTCGGCATCGCCGTCCTGATTGGTATTGTGCTTGGGCACTTTTTGGGCGAGCAGCCGATTTCGTCGGGCCTCTTCGCCGGTGTATCGACCCTGGCGGTGGTTGCCGCGATGAACGACACCAACGGCGGCTTGTACATGGCGCTGATGGGGCAATACGGTCGATCCGAAGACGTCGGCGCCTATTCGGTGATGTCGCTGGAGTCCGGGCCCTTTCTGACGATGGTCACCCTGGGTATCGCCGGCCTGTCGGCGTTCCCGTGGCCGACGCTGGTGGGCAGTATCCTGCCGCTTGCCTTCGGCATGCTGTTGGGCAATCTCGACCGTGACATGCGCGATTTCCTGGCCAAGGCCGTTCCGGTCATGATTCCGTTCTTCGCCCTGGCATTGGGCGCCAGCCTGGATCTGCATAATGTCTGGCAGGCCGGTTTGCTGGGTCTGGGCATGGGCGTAGCGGTGGTCGTAGTGACCGGTATCCCGCTGTTCTTCGCTGACCGCCTGACCGGTGGCACGGGCGTCGCCGGTGTTGCCGCAGCCACTACCGCCGGGAACGCGGCCGCCGTGCCCGCGCTGATCGCCGCAGCCAATCCGGTGTACGCCGAAGCCGCCAAGAGCGCGACCATTCTGGTGGCCGCCTGCGTCGTGGTCACCGCGATTCTCGCTCCGCTGCTCACCGCCGCCGTCGCCAAGCGCGTGCAGCAGCGCAAGTCTGTCGTCATCCCCGATCCCGCGCTCGAACCAAAGCAGGAGATCTTGCGATGAGGCTGCTGATCATCGCCGACGATCTGTCCGGCGCAGCGGATTGCGCCATCGGCTTTGCCAGCATGGGGATGGAAACCGTCGTCACCCTCGACCCCTTGAATGACAAGGCTGACGCCCAAGTGATTGCCGCCGACACGGACACCCGGCGCCTTTCACCGGCGCGGGCCGCCGAACGTACCGTCGCCGCGTTCAAAGTGCTGCATCAACCCGGGCAACGGCTGTACAAAAAAATCGATTCGACGCTGCGCGGCAATTGGGCGGCTGAAGTCGCCGCCCTGCAACCGTTGGCGGGCCTGGCTATCGTTGCCCCGGCGTTTCCTGCTACCGGACGTACGTTGCTCGGTGGCCGGGTGTTTGTGAACGGTCAGCCGCTGGAGACGACCGATACCTGGAAACTGGAAAACGCCGACCGTCCGGCCGATGTCGAAGCGATGCTGGTCGCTGCCGGCCTGAGCACAGCGAAACTGAACCTCGATACGCTGCGCGGCGATGAAAACGCCTTGACCCGCCACATTGCCGAAGTCGCTCGCAGCGGCACGCAAGCATTGATCGTCGACGCACAAACAGAAGACGACCTGCTGACTCTCGCTCGCCTGACCGCATCGATGGATCAACCGCTGTTCTGGATCGGTTCGGGTGGCCTGGCACGGGAAATCGCCAGTCTTCCGGACTTTTCCGAAGCACGGTTCACGGCCGTCGAACCCGCAGCCCTGGAAAAAAGCCAGGCGCCGATCCTGATTCTCGTCGGCAGCCTTTCCGGTGTCTGCGAGCGTCAGTGCGCGCTGCTCAAAGAACGTGGCGGCGTCAGCGAATTGGTTGTCCCGCCTGAAGTCCTTCGCCAAGGCACAACTCACAGCGATTGGTCGATGTGGCAATCGCGCATCGGCGAACAACTGGACGGCTGGAGTGATCTGCTGTTGCGCATCGGCCGCGATGAAGCGTTCGATCCCCAAGAGGGGGCGCAACTTTCGAGCATGCTCGCCGTGTTGGTCGAACCGCACTTCGCCAAGGTCGGCGGCCTGATCGCCACCGGCGGCGAAACCGCGCGAGCAATATTGACCACTGTCGGCATCGACAGCCTGCAACTGCTAACGGAAATCGAAGCCGGCGTCGCCTTCGCCCGCCCGACCGTTTCCCGGCAGGGGCATCGTCCCGGCATCGTTACCAAGGCAGGCGCGTTTGGCACCGATCACGCCTTGTATGCGGCATGGCAACACTTGAGCGACTGCGCCGATCGCTCCCCGCCCACACGCACACGAATCCAAGGACTCCAATGAACACTATGACTAACTACCTGCCTGTCATCGGCATCACCATGGGCGACGCCACCGGTGTCGGTCCGGAAATCATCGTCAAGAGCCTCACTCATGACATCGTCTACCAACAATGCCGGCCACTGGTGATCGGCGATGCCCGTCGCCTCGAACAAGCCAACGTCATTGTCGGCGGCAGCGCCAAAGTGCGCCGCATCGAAGACGCCTCCCAAGCCTTGTACGAAGCCGGCACCATTGACTGCATCGACCTCGACCTGATTCCCGACGACCTGCCGTTCGGCGTGCTGTCGCCCATCGCCGGCGACGCCGCTTATCAATACATCGCCCGTGCCGTGCAACTGGCCGAGGCTGGCCAGATCGATGCGATCTGCACCGCGCCGCTGAACAAGGAAGCGCTGCACGCTGGCGGCCACAAATACCCCGGCCACACCGAAATGCTCGCGCACCTGACCAACGTCGACGAAGTCTCGATGATGCTCGTGGCGCCGCAACTGCGCGTTATTCACGTGACCACGCACATCGGCATCATCGATGCGATCCGCAAGATCGAGCCGGGCCTGGTCCAGCGCACCATCGAGCGCGGTAACGAGACACTGATCAAGGCTGGCATCGCCAAGCCGCGCATCGGCGTGTGCGGGATCAATCCGCATGCCGGTGAAAACGGCTTGTTCGGTTATGGCGAAGAAGAAGAAAAAATCATCCCGGCGGTGAAGCTGTTGCAGGAACGCGGCCTCGACGTCACCGGCCCATTGCCTGCCGACACGCTGTTCTTCCGCGCCGGACGCGGCGACTTCGATCTGGTGGTGGCGATGTATCACGACCAGGGCCACGGTCCGGTCAAAGTGCTCGGCCTGGAAGCGGGCGTAAACGTCACCGTGGGTCTGGACGTGATCCGCACCTCGGTCGACCACGGCACTGCATTTGATATCGCCGGCAAAGGCATCGCCGATGAACGCAGCCTGCTCGAAGCACTGCGCCAGGGCGCCGAGCTTGCCACGCGACGGGGATGAGGCGCAGGGGCGCGGTCGTGTAAGATCGACCACCGTCCACACAACGAGACCCGCCATGAAAGCCTCCGAACGCCACCGCGCCATCCTCGATCTCGTACGCATTGGCGATGCCAACGTCGAGCAATTGAGCGCGGCGCTCGGAGTCTCGGAAGCCACAGTGCGGCGCGACCTGACCATGCTCGCCAAACAACGGCACCTGGTGCGCACCTATGGCGGCGCGACTGCGGTGATCGGCGTACATGAGCCGGAAGCCTCGCTCGAAGAACGCAAAACGTCCCAGTGGGAACAAAAAGACGCCATCGCCCTGGCGGCGGCGGCACACGTCCAGGACGGCGATACCGTCCTGCTCGACGGCGGCACCACGTGCGCCGCGCTGGCCCATCACCTGTGCTCGCGACAAGACGTGCATGTGGTGACCAATAACCTGCTGGCCGTAATGACCCTGGCCAATGCGCCGGGCGTGCGCCTGACATTAATCGGCGGCGATTTGCGCGGTTCGAGCATGAGCACGTTGGGGCCGTTGGCGGAGCTGACGTTGAGCCGGTTGAGTGTCGACAAGGCTTTTCTGGGTGCAGATGGCGTGGTGGCGGAGTTTGGGTTGTGTGAGGCGAGTGCGCAGCAGGCTTATCTCAAGGAATGCATCATCAAGCGAGCGGCGCAGATTGTTGTGCTTGCTGACACTGACAAGCTGGGGCGTGCAAGGCAACAGCATTGGACGCCGATTGAGCGGGAGTGGCGGTTGATTACCGGTGCTACGGCGGATGAGGCAGCGCTTGCGCCGTTTTATGCGCTGAAGCAGATCACTGTGGAAACGGTGAGCGTCGATAACGCTTAAGGTTGTGATCGTTTTTGTGCAAAAGGCCCATTTAATGATCGTTTTTATGCACGTGGATTCGTTTTTGCGCACAAGGCATATGCCAACGCCCTCTCATTGATGCAAAAAGCCCCGATTGATTCGGGGCTTTTTTATGCGTGCGATTTAGATCAGGTTACGGCGTTAGTGGCTTGGTTGTTACACGGTGCATCGAGCACCTTCACCACATCATCGATGATCGCCTTGCTCATATCCTGCAAATAATGCGATGCCCAGGCATGCCGGTCGGTGTCGCGAACCATGGCGGCGTCTGATGCGAGCAGTTTGGCTACGTGGAGCAGATCGGAGGCGTGGGACAGGGCTTCGATCACCGGGACGCCGGCGTTGATGCGGAAGAGCGGTTCGTTGGCGTGGTAGGAGAAGGGAGTGAGGCCGATGGTTTTGAGGTCTTTGGGGTTGGTCATTGGGCACCTCCGGTTTTTGGGCGGTGGTGGGCGTGGAGCGGGGGAGACGTAGCGCAAGTTTTGAACGGAACGATAGCGGGCATCAGCAAAAACTCCTGAATCAAGTTAGAGCTACCACGTTCGTTATCAGGCGAATGGGTGGCAGCTATGCGCGGGCTGATAAACCGGAGATACAGGAACCCGGCAGACCCGAAGGTCTCCCACGCACAGCCGCCATTACACGGAAATGCAGGCACAAAAAAACGCCAACAATCGTGATTATGGGCGCTTGTGCGCCTGTATCTTACTCGGGTTATCAGGCCCGGTCGCTGAATTGGCAGCGACGGTCTGAAGGTAGCTTGAGGGCGGCGGATGCGCAATCGTGGCTAGGTGGTGGCGTGGCTTGAAGGTTTTAGTGATTTTTATGGCTGGGCAATAATTATTGCCCAGCCATAATTTTCATAATTTTGGAAAAGGCTTGCTGAGGCCTACTCGACCTGCTGCAGCAGGCATCAGGAATGGACATTGAATTGGCTCAGTTTCAAAAAGATTTGCTGGAATCTGTACGCGAAATGAATGAGAGCGGAGACCTTCCTTTCGCTGAGGCTAGGCTGTCAATGCCGGAGCGTTTTGACTCGCACATGTCGTTGCCAACGACACGTCCTCATAACGTGTCGCAGAAACTGAAAAAATGCGACACGTAGCAAAACGGACTACATCAAAAGGGGCTGAGTCCTACGGAAAAAGAGGCCTGCGATAACTACTAAACAGCATCCCTTCAATCGTCTACTGGACGTTGAGAAGGCATCGACTGTTTCAGGTAGGAATCCATCATTTGAAGAGATTTGCTTTTGTAAGTGAAGCTGCGACTCGTGAGTACAGGGACTTGCCGAGCTGGGTTCAGGATGAGTTCGGGAAAGACCTGATGCGCGTGCAGTACGGCGGGGATCCAGAGCTGGCAATAAAGCAGCTGAGTTCAATCGGGGCGGGTGCGATTGAGTTGATCATCAATGGTAGCCCGGCATTCCGATGCATCTACATCGCGAAGTATGCGGACACCATTTTCGTCCTTCATTCGTTCGTGAAAACGACGAATCGAACTGATCGTCACGCAATGGCTGTTGCAGAAGATCGGTTGAAGGAGCTCAAAAGAGAACTTCGGAAAATGGGATGTAATGTCTAGCAGGTGTGAACTTGTGAAATGACGATCTGAGGTAACGCGTCGGCATCGTTGGATGGCAAGGTAAACGTGGTGCGAAAGCCGAGTTTATCCAGCATGTCCATCATTGCATCGATCGTGAATTTCTCGATCTTGCCAGTGGTGAGCTCTGAAACGCGTGACTGGGTGACGTTCAACCTGGCTGCGGCCTCACTCTGTTTGAGACCCAGTTTTTTGATGCAGTCAGTGATGAAGATCGACAGCTCCATTTTCAGAGCCATTTTGCTGGCGACCTCCTCGTCATGCGTGACATGGAACGGGCTGTCAAAGAATTGAATTGCCATGAGCATCCACCTTTTCGGCTGATATCTAAAATTTACGATAAATGGAGGTTAGCGACTCATCATTTTTGATGCAAACCTTTTTTGTTCCAGTGCCGATGCACCAATTACACCACGTAACTAATGATGTTCCCGCCCCCACCTTTATCCCCTCCAGCGAACTCCCTACATTGAGCTCCAACGCCGACCCATTCATTCCGAAGGGAAGGTCACTTGGAGATTCCTCATGCCTTTCGTAAGCGTACGCATCACTCGCGATGGCGTTACCTCTGAGCAGAAAGCTCAGGTGATCGCCGAAATCACTGAAACCCTGGAACGCGTCCTGAAGAAGGATCCGCACCTGACCCACATCGTGATCGAAGAAGTCGACACCGATAACTGGGGCTACGCCGGCATCACCACCACCAAGTATCGAAAGCAGCTGGCTGAGGCGGAGGGCAAGTCATGACCGCGTCCGTCTCCATCGATTTCATCTCCGACGTGGTGTGCCCGTGGTGCGCATTGGGCGCGACGGCGCTGGAGCAAGCGATCGAGAACGTGGCTGGCGAAATTTCGGTGGAGCTGACCTACAAGCCCTTCGAGTTGAACCCGGACATGCCGGCGGTCGGTGAGAAAGCGGTCGAGCATTTGATGCGCAAATATGGACGCACCGCCGCTGACGTTGCCGCCGGCAAAGCGATGCAGATCGAACGTGGCGCGGCCATCGGTTTCAAGTTCGATCTGGAGAAGCGCACTCACTTCTACAACACGTTTGATGCGCATCGGCTGCTGTTGTGGGCGTTGCAGGAAGGGCGGCAGGTCGCTCTCAAGAAAATCCTGCTCCGCGCTTACTTCACCGACGGCCAGAACCCGAGCGATCGCGAGACGCTGGTTCGTCTGGCGGCTGAAGCGGGATTGGATGCGGCGGCTGCTCAAGAGGTGTTGGCGTCCGGCGCGTTTGCCAAAGAAGTGCGTGAGCTTGAAGAGTTTTACCGCCAGCGCGGCATCAATTCGGTCCCGGCCATGGTGCTGAACGGTCGCCACCTGGTGTCCGGTTCGCAGTCGGTCGAGTACTACGAGCAAATGTTGAGACAAATGGCCAAGGCCCCCGCCGAAGCCTGATTTTTACTTACTTTTTCAAACCATTATTAATGAGTAGAGGTTCATCATGAGCAATTCGAAAAAAGTCATCGTTATCACTGGCGCATCCCAAGGCCTCGGCGCCGGCATGGTCAAAGCCTTCCGCGAGCTGGATTACAAAGTTGTCGCCACTTCGCGTTCGATCAAACCGTCCACCGACCCGGACATCCTCACCGTGGCGGGCGACATCGGCAACCCGGAAGTCGCACAACAAGTTATCCGTGAAGCCATCGCACGTTTTGGCCGCATCGACACCCTGGTCAACAACGCCGGTATCTTCATCGCCAAACCGTTCACCGCGTACACCGCCGAGGACTACGCCAACGTGCTGTCGGTGAACCTGAACGGCTTCTTCTACATCACCCAACTCGCGATCAACGAGATGGAAAAACAGGGCAAAGGCCACGTCGTCAACATCACCACCAGCCTGACAGACCACGCAATTGACGGCGTGCCGTCGGTACTGGCCTCGCTGACCAAAGGTGGTTTGAACGCAGCGACCAAATCCCTGGCAATTGAGTACGCCAAGCGCGGGATTCGGGTAAACGCGGTTTCCCCTGGCATCATCAAGACCCCGATGCACGGCGAAGAAACCCATGAAGCGCTGGGCAATCTGCACCCGGTCGGCCACATGGGCGAAATCAGCGACATCGCTCAGGCGGTTGTGTATCTGGACAACGCCAACTTCGTCACCGGCGAAATCCTGCACGTCGACGGCGGTCAGAGCGCCGGTCACTAAGACCAGAGTTAGCTTGTCCACAACGCCGTCGATCACTATCGACGGCGTTTTTATTGGAGAACCCAGCATGAAAAACCACGTTCACAAGGTTTTCCTGATCACCGGCGTCAGTTCAGGTTTCGGCCTGGCCTTTTCGCAAGCAGCGCTGGCGGCAGGGCACACAGTGGTTGGCACGGTGCGGCGCGAATCCGAGCGTGCCGCGTTCGAAGCGCTGGACGCCCATCGAGCTAAAGCGTTCGTGCTCGACGTCACCGATTTCCCGGCAATCGAACCGCTGGTGGCTGACATCCTGCGCGAAGTGGGGCAGATAGACGTGCTGGTAAACAACGCCGGCTATGGTCACGAAGGCATTCTCGAGGAATCGCCACTGGCCGAAATGCAGCGCCAGTTCGACGTCAACGTATTTGGCGCGGTGGCAATGATCAAAGCGGTGCTGCCCGGCATGCGTGAACGGCGCAGCGGTCATATCGTCAACATCACCTCCATGGCCGGCTTCATCACCTTACCGGGCATCGCTTACTACAGTGGCAGCAAATTCGCCCTGGAAGGCATCAGCGAAGCGCTGGCCAAAGAAGTCGAAAGCCTGGCATCCACGTGACCGCCCTGGCACCGGGCTCATTTCGTACCGAATGGGCGGGGCGCTCGATGATCCGCTCCGGTCGCACCTTGGGTGACTATGATGCGGTGTTCGATCCAGTGCGCAAGGCTCGGGAGGAGAAGAGTGGCAAGCAGTCTGGAGATCCGCACAAGGCGGCGCAGGCGTTGCTGACTTTGGTCGCTGCGGAAAAGCCGCCGGTTCATTTGTTGCTGGGGGAGGATGCGGTGAGGTTGGTGCGGGAAAAGATTGCGCGGTTGCAGGGGGAGATTGATGCTTGGGAGAGTCTTTCGGTTTCTACGGGGTTTGATTGATTGGTGCCTGCTTTATGAAAATCAAAACACCGGAAACAACAAAGCCCTCGTATTTTTACGAGGGCTTTTTTTCGAACCGAAAAAACCCGCACGATTTGAGCTTGCTGACAGGGTCACCCTAGGCTTGGCGGGTAGGGGAGGGGTGGCGGCAGGTTCTCGCTCCCCTGCAGCAGCTCGCTCACGCGCAAACTGTGACCAAACACTCTAACGCTCAAACTGACACGTCTGGAACCCTTGAAAATAGTGGAGCGGGTGAAGGGAATCGAACCCTCTTTATCAGCTTGGGAAGCAGAGTTGCGATGGGAGAGACTATCTTGGAATAAGCTTTTTCGAGACTGGCAAAGCCGCTAATCCAGCAAGCAGCGTCATCAGGGACAACGCTATGGCAAAGGCTGTAGTAGTTGGCAGCAAGGTGTCAATTTGCGTTGCGGCACTTACAAGGGTGTATCCACCTCCGGTCGCGAAGCCTAGACCGGTTAGGTAAGCCAACGGTTTGGACATGATGATCTGTTTGCCTACAGCCGACATATACACGAAGTACATAATCGTCATGCAGAACGCTGAAAAAATCTTTATGGCGAACTTCACGTTGTTCGTTTTCGGCACAGAGGAATCAAGGTAGTTGACGTTTTTCACGCTAGCAATCCTTGCGCGTGTCGTGAAGCTAGGCTGTCCTCCCGACGTGATAACCGTAATAAAAATGGAGTCTTCGGGGTTTGATAAGTATGGCGCAATCATTACCCGTTTATCTTCAGTCGAAACCTTTGCAGTGATGTTCGCTGGAGTTGTGCTTGTGACTTGAGCAGTCACAATCAAGCTCTCGCCTTGCGGAATCAGTTCGATCGGTGTTTCGAAGTCATTGCTCAGGATCGATTTTGACCCATCATTTACTACCTCCATTAACGAAAGGTAGGGGTCATCAATTTTGCGTCCGTTTAGGGATACTTGCAGGTCTTGGATGCCAGTTTGCCCCCCAGGCTGAAGGGTGGTCGAAGCGAGGAGCTTGACTGTAATCGAGTGTGTTTCTTGTACTGATTGCCATACGACAGGGGCGAGTATGCCGACGAGCGTGAGCGCAAACATAACCAGGTATTTCCAGTCTAGAGACTTCCAGCTCATCACGCCCATCCCTTGTTACGTCGCTTGTTACGTTTAGCAGACAAACAAAAGGCCCGCATTTCTGCGAGCCTTCGTTTTGTATGGTGCGGCACCAGGAGTCGAATCGAAAAGTAAGTCATTGTTTTAAATATAGTTATCATGCGATCAAGTTCAGTTCTACCTCTTGGAATATCCTCAGTTTGTTCTCAGTTCTACATTTCCTGGTGTCGCCGGCGACAACACATCAATTCGACCCTGTCCGTTCATAGCGAATTTGCGCGTTGAGGCCCCTTTCGCCTCAAGGGTTGGATTCCGGGCCTCCTCTGCATCGCTTCAAATGGGGCTATAGTCGCCTCATAAGCCTTTTTCAGCGCGTCAGCACCCCTTATCTTCTTCGGTCCTTTACGGTTTAGGCGCTAAACGGTAGTGTCAGTAGTGGCATTGCGCTGTCAACGATTCATGTGGGAGTCTGGCCATGGAAAGCCAAAGTAAAATCGTCCTTCCCGAAGATATATTCGATCAATCCTATAAGTGGAATTGGGTCGCCAGATGATGCTACGGCCAATTTTTGAGGTCCGGCCTTGGACGTCCCTTAGCCAACCCGGCATGTCGCCATATCCTTTATATAAGCCACGCTGTACAAATCAGATTCAGACTATCCAAGATAAAAATACAAGTAGGCAATTATGGATTCTCACATGCTTGCTACGTCGTTTCGGTCTAGTTGCGCAGGCCGGAATATAATTACATGCCAATTTGAAGCCGCAGATATTTAAATCTGCAGTTGAAGGTTTAGAACTATGGCGAAAAATAGTGTCGAAGCAAGCTTGCCTCATACAGCGGTTGCGACTTGGGGTGGATATATATATCAAGGAAAAATTGCGCTGTATCACTGCCTTAGTTTGATGTTGGAAAATGCGGTTGATAGTAAAAAATTAGCATTGCAGCTTGATAGTATCGATGATTTTGCCATTTTATTAGATGGTGTATGTCAGTCCATGCATCAAGTTAAAGCGTATAAAAGCGATGACTTTTCCGCTTATTCTGAGGCGATAAGCGAACAAGTCGCAAAGTCAAAGGCATATCCTGGGTGCAAGGTCTTATTCCATGTTTCCAAGGACATTATCCTCCCTGCTGATTTCAGTAGTGTTTACTCGCCTGCAGTCTTTTATAGTTACAAGAAAGTTGCACAAGCGGAAAGTTACTGTGCGCTATCAGAAGTTGACTCGCTACTGGAAAATCTTATATGCGAGTTTTATAGTAAGTATGAACCGGGCGCAAAGCATAAAGCTGTATCGGACTATTTACAATGGTCTAGAAATCTTCTAGAGGATATTATAGTAAGCAAGATAATCTCTATGCACGCTGAAATCCAGCTTACCAAAGGGGCAGTTCAGCGTCAGATTGCAAATAGAGAGAAAATTAGTTTCTTGGATTTTTTCGATATTCTATCTGCCGAGTTAACTTCTGCCATACTTTGTGAGAGTTATTTCTTTTCGGTAATAATTAAAGACATTGGTAGTTACTATTCCGATTTCTGCGATGAGAACGACTTGGCGCGTGAGGATTTAGATAAATTAGGAAGGTGCGTTGCTAGGATTAATAAATTTGATGTTGAAAAGCTAAAAGTGTTTATGCGCTCAATTCTACCTAGTAAAAAAGGACGGTTTAACTCCTTGGCGGAGTACAAGGATGAGTCTGTAAACTCTGATGATCTCCAGTATGGATTGTTTAGAGTTTTCGATGATCTAATTGAGCCTGACTTCAATGATGGGACGCGGAATGCAGGTTTTTTCTGGGAGTTTTCTGGGAACAGTTATTATCCAACGGCAATTCACCAAGGAAAGAAGAGTGCCGGTGCTATTTGTAAGAAAATTGTCGATAATGCCCTAAAGCATGATGTCGAATTTCTCTATGAAAGTGGAACATTGATAACCACTGATATAGATGCAGATTCTATATTTTCGGTCGCGAATGTTGGACCGCGAGGTGGCGCACTTCATGATCATGCTAAATTTAATAAGTTTAAAGATGTAGCGTTGGTGTCTATTGCTAATTTGCCAAGCGGGATTAAGAAATGAAGCAATTCTTAGCTGAATTATTCTCTAGACATAATTATTCAGAGACGTTGACTGAAGAGTTTAGCCTGTTCGTGCCTGACGATATTAGTAAGGAGGCCTACTGGCTGGTTGTAGAGTCCTCGCCGCGAACTGTAATTGAGAACCAGCATTCCTGGCTGACTAAATGCCGAGAGATATACCGAAACCCTGCGATCGAGAAAAATACGAGCCTAATTTGTATTTGGCCTGTCGAAAAAATCACCGATAAAATTATTTCTGAGGTTCATGCTACGGAAGAAGATTTGTTTTTTTTCAAGAAACATGTGCTCTACCATACAGATGCCGAGATAGTTAGCCTCAATGAAAGGCTCGGAGAGGGTAATGTTGCAGATTTGATTTTAAACTCGGTGAGCAATCCTGATGTTTTTTCCAGTTATAAAAACTCTTTGGGCACTGAAAGCTGGGAGGAATTAATTTATAGGGTAGTCATAAAGCTTGGATTTATAGATATCGGAGAAGGTGAGGCGGCTGATATAGAAGGGCTTTACATTCGACATCGCGAAAAAATTAGGAGCACAAAACAGCCGGAACTCTTATCGTTTATTGAGTCCAGTGTGCTTGATTTGAATGTTGATGGATTTGATAGCGCCGAGTCTCTATTGAAAAATTTGGTTGATAAAATAGCTGAGGCCGGCCATGAAGTTAAATATTAAGAAACTTGTTCTGAAAAACTTCAAAGCATTTGTGGGTCATCAATTTGAGATTGGTAGTTATAACTTGGCAATCTTGGATGGACCTAATGGGTTTGGGAAAACTTCTTTTTTTGATGCTGTAGAGTTTCTTCTGACCGGCGATATTGGCCGCTACAACAACTTGGAAAACTCCGTAGTTGATAAGCGCTCGATAGCCTTAGGAAGCCCAATAGTCCATGACCAAGCGGTTGCAGGGGCTGAAATTTCAATTGTGGCGGAGATTGAAACCAGTCATGGGCTGTTCTATTTAAAAAGAAGCGCGAGTAAGGATAAGCTGGATAAAGGGAAGGGGCTTGGATTAAAGCTGTTTAAGCTCTATGAGTTGACTAGTATAGATGGGGAGGGGCGGTTAGTTCAGGATGAAGAGTCTTTCTTAGGAACAATACTTGGGGTCGGTTATCTACGAGATTTCAAGCTTTTTCATTACATCGAG
The DNA here is from genome assembly GCF_019823085.1 of Pseudomonas sp. DR48. NCBI lineage: Bacteria > Pseudomonadati > Pseudomonadota > Gammaproteobacteria > Pseudomonadales > Pseudomonadaceae > Pseudomonas > Pseudomonas sp. DR48. Next base: position 2,257,723 of record NZ_CP081946.1, read on the forward strand.
CAAGAAGATAATACAGCTATTTTAAAGAGCAAAGCGTCGACTAAGCAACAGAAAATTGACCACTTGTTTGATGTGGGGGATTACAGAGAAAAAATTAAAAAAATTGACAGTGCGAAAGAGTTGATCGCCAGCCTAAAGACAACTGCGAAAAGGGAAGACTTGAATTCGCGAAAAACAGAGATTGAGCAGTTGCATCGATCTGTTAATGTCGGGGATGAAAACGTAATTGAACCTTATCAAAGATTAATCTCTGCTACTCATCAGCCATGGGATCATGAAGATATCGTAGTCAAGTCTTCAATTATAGCTACCTGGTTAGGTGATGAAGGGGCATTGAATAGGCTTAGGAAATTTATAGAAGGAGTAGATAATTTTATTAACTCCAAATATAACTCTAAGATTGATAAGGTCCTGAAGCCAAAGCAGGAGGCGCTTGAGAGCCTACTAAGGTTTGGTGGTCGTCTGGATTCGATCGCAGTATATAAAAATGACGTCGCTCTTTATGATTTTGGTGTGGATTTTTTAAGTAAATTTGAAAGCGGGATTCCCTCATCGTTAAAAGAAGATTTGAAGTTTGATTCTGATGTGTTTGATAGTTTTGGTTTTGAGTTGAACTACAATGATTTTTCACAGGCTGTTGCTGAAATAAAATTGATTGTGGAGAACTCAAGCGCCGTCGAACTTGCTTACAATGAATTGAAGGCTGCTCGAGATCTATTTGTTTCCAAGTACTCCTCTGAACATATAAGTCATGATGATGCCAATTGTCCTGCATGTGGCTATGATTGGAAGTCGTACGACGAGTTGCTGCGTCACATGGAATCCCAAAGATTAGTTCTAGAGACCCTTGTTGATGTTAATGGCGAAGCGCTGAAACGAAATATAGAACTGTTTGAAAGGAAAGTCTTAGGTCCTATTCGCAAAGCTATAGGCGAACACGCTGCTGTTCAGAAAGACTCTATAGATTATAAGAAGAAAATCACAGAGCTTCGCGAGGAGCAGGTTTCGTATTTGCGTAAGCTTGTGCGTGCATACTTATCTTATGGTATTGATGTAAGACCTTTTTACTGTATAAGCTTTGACTTGCAAGAATCTTTGGGCGTTAACAGGCTTGGTGAGGCTGTTAGTGCTTTGTATCGCGTTGTCGATCATGATGCTATTGATGAGGATTTTCAAGAAATTTTTGAGCAAGTATTTTTGGAAGATGATAATGCGGCTTTAAGCCTTGAATTGGATTCGATTGATAGAAAAATTTCCTATGTGAAGGCTGCCTATACTAGAAGTATCTATGGCGATATCAAGGACAAGGAAAAATCCTATAGTGCGGCCGAAGATATTTACAAGAAAGCCATTTATCTGGATAAGGCTCTAAGTAAGCTCAGGGATATTTATAATGAGAATTTGAACTCTTATGTAGCGTCAATTGCTAAAGGCATTGAAGTGCTATTTCATATATATTCAGGGCGGCTTTTGCAGAATTTTCAAAGTGGGCTTGGGATTTTTATTGAAACCGATGGTAAAAATCTGTCATTTCGAGAAAACCCTAAAAAATTGCATGATGTAATATTCTCTATGAGTTCAGGGCAGCTTTCTTCGTTGGTGCTTTCATTTACGCTGGCTTTAAATAAGAGGTACGCAAGGAACGCTATTTTATTAATTGATGATCCTGTCCAAACACTAGACGATATAAATGTTGCTGGGTTTGTTGATTTGTTAAGGACTGAGTTTTCCGATAGGCAAATAATTCTTTCCACGCACGAAGATGAAATGTCGGCTTATATGCAATATAAATTCAAAAAGTATAATTTGGATGCTGAGGGTTTAGACTTTAAACAAGTCTTTGCGGTTAATTAAGGGCCCTGATTTTTTATGTGTGCCTGCTTCTGTTGTTAAAGAGACCATCTTGGATGGTCTCCGTATTATGTATTGACGGTGAGGTACTCAATATGGGTGGTTGGCTTTGCTAATGATTTGGAATTGCCAAGACTTTCCTAGGCGAAGAGTGAGTAAGTTTACGGTCAATATATAGTAATAGCGCGTTGATTCTGCGCGCTGGTTCACGTGCTGATTTAAGAACCAGACAAGATGTTTTCGCTGCCAAGTCCACGGGTTGTCTCGGTGCCAGCGCACAGCTATAGCTGCTTGGATGGCTTTTGCTTGGTGTAGGTGGCGCTGACGTGTCGTTTGCGATCCGCTCATGACTCCCGCGAGGAATACCTCCATATCGAATGGCTTGCTCATGCTCGGCCACCGATGTACGCCGAAACTACGTCGATACGACCGTGCCCCAGCTCATAGCTGATTTGTGCGCGTGCCTCCTGATCGAGGTGTTGGTCGAGCTGGTAGCAACTACCTCCTTTGATTGGCGCAAGTTGGTTTGTAATCTGCTCATACCGTTCGCATGCGTAGGCCGCACGCAATTCGTGGAATCCCTTGAGGTGGTGCGCGTGAAGGATGTCCCGTGCAGGGCGGATGATTCGCTGTTGAAAGTCTAGGTAGCTTTCGTTCAGTGCAAGCAAGTTGTCGCTTCCGACGGGAGAGGCCTGCTCGGCGTACGTGAGCGCTTCACGAATATGATTATCCACCCAGATCCAACGAGGCGCCGACGCACCCGAGCGGCCACCTTTGGTGCCATCTTGAATGTTGATCTTGCCGTATCGTTCGGCTTCTCTTCGCAGTCGAGGAAGATCAGCCAAAATGGCCTCTCGCAGGCGCATGCCGGTTGCTCGCGCCAGCTGAGCGATGGCCGCGGCGCGCGGCTGCAGATGTTCGGAGAGGACGTCTACGATACGTTTTACGTGATCGCGGTCCTGGCCTTGCGGAGGCATGGTGCGGACGCTGGTGCGCTTCATCCCAAGCGCCTTGCTCGGACTCTGCACCTTCACAGACTGATCACCGCGAAGCGCGGCCAGGGTACGGTTGACGCTGGACAGTCGGTTTTGCGCAGTGGCGATGGCGAGCTCACCTTGTTCAACTTGCTGGCGCAGATGTCCGGCATAATCCAACAAGGTCTGCCGATCAATCTTCCGCGCATCGTTGAACCCCGGCCCGTCCTCCGAGCGACACCAGCGCACAAACGCCTGCCAGCGATCACTGTGCGCCTTGACCGTGCCGTAATGCCCGCCGCCAAATAGATCGCGCAATGCCTGTGGCCCGGCATAGCTCAACTGCCGACCATAGCCAAAATTGCGTCCATCTCGCCTGCCCACCAGTGCCATGATCGAACACCTCTTGAAGCCAAAACCTTTAAAACCTTCCCCACGTCATCCCGCCAAGAATGTTGAGTGTTATCAGGGATCAAGGCCCCTGCGACCTGTGAGGGTTGTCCACTAACGCGGGACTGGCGGCTCTTTACGACCGGGAGCTTGGGCATCTCATGATCTGGCCTCCTGAACACTTCCGAGGAAGTGGGCGGGTGGAGGCTGCACTGGCTGACGAGACCGGCGCCGCGAGATCATGAGTCGGGTGAAGGCAGTGAAGCAATGACCGGGGCATACCTGACTGTCAGTCAGGTGCAGTCCATTCCGTGGGCTGCGGCACCATCATCTGCATCGCTGTTGCTGGTGATTTCGGTGTTTGTCACGCCGATTGTCACGAGGGGGAATGCCGCAAAGCCTTGTACGAGTTGGGCTGCAGCAGCGGTAGGAGCGCCCGTCTCTTTCCGGGAGAAAGAGACGGGCGCAGGTTGGCGCAATGAAATGGCCAAGCGGATAGGTTGCTGCAGGGCAGCTATAAAGGGGTATGAGTTGCCGCAGTGGGCACTCTGGTAGAAGTAGGCATCCATCACATTGCTGTGACCGTGCGAGCTGCCGGACGCTAATCGCACTTTGGGAGAACCACCACGGTGTGGCGTAGCCTCAAAGGTTCTGGCTACCTGGGTTGCTGTCAACGACAGCGCTTTGCCCGATCTTTTCTACGCCTGTGGATAATTTGGGTCAAGGCTCGAATTTTCGGGAGTTCTGCGGCTGTGGATGAAATTATCCACCGGTGGAAATCAGTGGTTTTCCACAGACAGTTGCGTGGGCTTTAGATTTTTTAAGTGAGGTCCATCCAAGCAGGGCGGCTTTGCAGCCCTGTTTGGATGGACCCGCGTGGACAAGCGGATCACTGAGATTTGAAGACCGAGCGCTTACTCGGTTGCGCCACGTTTTGCTTTTAGGCGAGTGACGTTCGCTCCGGTCTGGTTCGCGAATTCGTGTGGAGTGACATGCTCCTGCCGGTTGGCCTCCAGATACCGGCTCCACCAGTTCATGATCAGCCTGCGCTCCTCAATGAACTCAGCCTTGTGGATGTATGCGGCGCGGACGTTATTGCGTTCCTTGTGGCTCATCTGCCTTTCAATAGCGGTCTCGGACCACAGTCCTGATTCAATCAGTGCGCTACAGGCCATTGAGCGAAAGCCATGACCGCAGATTTCGGTTTTGGTGTCGTAGCCCATCTTTCGAAGCGCGCTGTTTACCGTGTTTTCAGACATGGGCTTCCAGGGCTTGGCATCGCCTGCAAACACCAGGTCGAATTTGCCGGTGAGGGCGTGGATCTGTTCAAGCAGGGCCACGGCTTGCGGCGATAAGGGTACAAGGTGGATGTCCCCGGCCATCTTCGTACCTCTTGTTGAAAAAGGTACTCCGTCCAACGCGGGTCGAGTGTCCGGTATCTCCCAGGTGCCGCGCTTAAGGTCGAATTCGCTCCAGCGAGCGAAGCGCAGTTCGCTGGAGCGTACGAACACATGCAGCGAGAGCATGACCGTCAGCCGGGTAAGTGCGCGGCCTTTGTAGGTGTCGATACGCTCCTGCAATTCAGGCAGACGTGATAAGGGTAGAGCGGGCCGATGAATCACTCTTGGGGCTTTGATCAGGCCTTCAAGGTCGTAGGCAGGGTTTGCCGTAATCTGCCGAGAACGCTTCGCCTCGCGCATGATGCTTTGCAGGTAGTTTTGTACCCTTAAAGCGACGTCAATCGTACCGCGTTTCTGGATCGCTTCCAGAGGTTGCATCAGGTCATGGGTGTCCAGATCGACAATAGAGCGAGCGCCGATCAGCGGGAATACATGGGTTTTGAGGCGGCTCAGAACCGTCTTGGCATGACCCGGTGCCCATTTGGCAGACATCGCGTTGTGCCATTCCAGTGCAGCGCTTTCAAAGGTACGGCCTTTGATTGCGGCCTGCGTCTTGGCTTGGTGTTTGGTCTCGATGGGGTCGATGCCTTTCGCCAGCATCCGCTTCACCTCCAGGCGCTTGTTGCGCGCATCGGCGAGGCCGACCACGGGGTAGCTGCCGAACGAGGTCAGTCCTTCGCGTCCGTCAGGTTTGACATACCTGAGACGCCAGCCTTTACGGCCATTGGGTTGGACTAGAAGGTAGAGGCCATCGCCGTCGAAAAGCTTGTAGGCGCGGTCGGTGGGCTTGGCTGAGCGGCAAGCCGAATCGGAGAGTGGAGCAGTGGTGCGCGACATAAGGGTACTCCCCCATTATCGAATTACCTTACCCCTAACACTACCCCTAAAACGGTTGGAATCCACCAGTTTCTGACGGAAACCGATGGAACGCTAAAACGAAAAAACCCGCCAGAAGGCGGGTTTTTCGGGGGTTCCAGAGAATTTGAAAGCTTTCTATGGAACCTTGTATGGTGCCGGCACCAGGAGTCGAACCCGGGACCTACTGATTACAAGTCAGTTGCTCTACCAACTGAGCTATACCGGCGTGTTAGGGCGACGATTATAGCGATTGGATTGGTTCTGTAAACCCCTGAATTCAGACTATTTTTACGCAGCCTTCAAGTCAGGCGCCAAGCAGGGTTTTCTTGAGTTTCTGAATGGCTTTCCAGGCCCGGCTATTTTGCATCGCGCGCAGCTGTGCTTCGGCCTGTTCGGCGCGTTGCAGGGCGGCGGCGAGCTGGTGTTCGGCGTCGCTGACGGGGTGGCTGAAGTTGTGGCCTTTGCAGAACTGGAACTCATCCAGGTTGCACGGCGGGATGTCGAAGGCGGGTTTGAGGTTCAGGTGTTCTTCGGCGAGGTAGTAGGTGTTGATGCCGTCGAACAGGATGGAGTGGTAACCGGCACTGGTGACGAGGGTTTCCCAGGTCTGGTCGCGGTCCCACGGAGTTTCGATGAGGATGACCCACGGTCGCCACTGGGTGAAGTCCATGCCGCGCAGCACGGTTTCTTCGTGGCCTTCGACGTCGATTTTCAGAAAATGGATCGGGCGGCCCTGGGCGTGTTCTTCGCAGATGGAGGTCAGGGTGCGGGACTGGACGGTCTGGCTACGCACGTCCATGCCGGCGTCTCTGTGCATTTGCGCAATGGTCGGGTCGAGCGTTGAGAGGCCGGTGCCGGCGATGCCGTAGAAGGTCAGGTCGTTGGCGCTTGCGCCAGCCACGCATTGCAGGTTGGTGTCTTTGGGACGTTCCTGGCGCAGGGCTTCGTAGTAATTGGGCATCGGTTCGACGTTGATGCCGGTCCAGCCACGGTCGTAGAAGGCTTTGGTCACGGAGTCGTGGGTGGGGTGGTTGGCGCCGACGTCGATATAGAAGCCGTTTTCAACGGTTTTGAGGGCGCGCCACAGGCGTATGTCTTCGAAATTCTGTGCGTAGGAAATAAACGTCACTGTCGCATCCTGTCGGTCGGATTTTCTTGTTCGTGGCCGCGCTGTCGGCGCCGTTGGCTGTTTGTATAACAAGAGTGGGGAAGCGGCGCAATTTTCCGCCAGTGACGTCCCGGATTAGGCACTTATGTCCTTTGCAATGAATGCTTATGCACAACAGGTGCGGTGGCTTGCTGCCTTCATTAGGCTTTTTGTGGACCCGTTCTCATTTATCCGCAAATACCTGTTTTTTCGGTTTTTTTAACGAGTGTACGAAAATTGAACAGTTGCGTTTCAGCCTTGAAACAGGCGGCTATATTGGATCCACGATAATTTCATCAACAGACTTATCCACAGGCTGAGACTGTTTAAGGACGTTCCGCCAGCAGCAGGAAATTGCGCGGCGTGAGCGGGGTTTCGCAGAAGGTGCCGAGACGAACGGTATAGCCCTGGTCACTTAGGAAAAGTGCCCGATCAAGCACCAGCCAAAGCTCCAGCGGGCGTCGGAAAAGGCCACGCAACAGCTCCAGATTGCGCACTTCGGCCAGGCGTTGCCAGCCAGCGGCTTCCAGTCCTGACCAATCTTGCGGGCCGATTGTGGATAACTCTTTGAGTGCGGCCAGATGATGGCAGTAATCGGCAAAGGATTTATCCAGCCAGGCGCTGGGCAGGGAAGGGGTTGGCAGATATTCGTCAATGCCGCGCAGTTGCCGTTGCAGCAGGTCGAAACCCAAGCGCCGGGCCATGGAGGTGTCGCGCTGACGTCGGACGCGTGCACCGGCGGTGACGGTTTCGCTCATCGGCAACGAGAGATCGTCGAGGGATAGTTGTAGGTCGGATCGCGAACCGGCCGAGGAAAGTGGCTGGTAAGCAGCAAGACTGATCCGGTTGTAGCAGCACGGCGCGATGGCCAGTTGTTTACAACCCGCCGCGCTGGCGAGCTGGATCAGCCGTACGTGCAGATCCCCACAGGCATGCAGTGCCACGGGGGTGTGATCAGCTTTTAATAAAGAAGCCGCGTCAGGCGCGAGCACATCCTGTTCGACGTGCAGCGCATGCAGGTGATGGCGTTGGCTGAGCGCTTCGCCGCTGGATACCAGTGCCGGGTCGTATTCGAGGCAGGTCAGTTGTTGCCCCGTTTGCAGCAGGCGTCGGCCCAAGTGACCCTTGCCCGAGCACCAATCCAGCCAATGCTTAGGTGGCGAGGCAAATGACAGGCGACTGGCGAAGGCTTCGATCTGCTGCCACTTACGGCCCGGCACATCGACATTCAACCGGTGTCCGGCGGCTTCCAGCGTTTGAGCTGGCAGTTCCCCCACCGCACTCAGCTCAAGGGACATCGCCGCCAACGATACAAACGGCTGCGGCGCATCGAGCAAACAAGGTTGGTTATGACTGCTTTCCGCGTCCTCAAGCGACCGACCGCGTAGCCAAAGCGCCAACTCCGGGTAGGACGCTTCCCAAGGAAGGTGCAGATAAGTAAACGGTCGAGGTTTCCACAACGCCTGATGCTCAATCAGAAAAGCATCCAGCGCAGTGAAACGGGCGAGTAGGGCCTCGCCCGTCAGCACGTGGGAATCAGCGCCCTTGGCAGGCATCGACGCGCAACCAGCGCTCCAACAGCTTGAAGCCGCGCACCAGCACGTAAGCCATCAGCAGATAGAACATGCCCGCAGCGAAGAAAATCTCCACCGGCAGGTAGGTCCGGGCAATGATGGTGCGGGCCATGCCGGTAAGTTCCAGCAGGGTCACGGTGCTGGCCAGGGCGCTGGCCTTGAGCATCAGAATCACTTCGTTGCTGTAGGCCGGCAGGCCGATGCGCGCAGCACGCGGCAGGATGATGTAGAGCAGCGCTTTGGCCCGGGACATGCCCAGCGCCCGCGCTGCTTCGATCTCGCCCGGTGGAATCGCCTGGATCGCGCCGCGCAGGATCTCGGCGATGTAGGCCGCGGTGTGCAGGGTCATGGTCGCGGTCGCGCACCAGAACGGATCGCGCAGGTACGGCCACATCGAGCTGTTACGGATCGCATCGAACTGCGCCAGGCCGTAGTAGACCAGGAACAGTTGAACCAGCAACGGCGTGCCACGGAAAAAGAAGATGTAGCCGTAGGGAAATGCCCGCACCCACCACAGGCGCGACGAACGCGCGATGCCCAGTGGAATGGCAAGCAACAACCCGGCGATCACGGCGATGGCCACCAGTTCCAGGGTCAGCGTTGCACCTTGGGCCAGTTTCGGCAGCCATTTGATGATGATTTCCCAGTTCATTGGGTGCTCCTCGCGAAGCCGCGAGCGGCGCGTTTTTCCATCAGGTGCATGCCGCTCATGGCGAGCACGGTCAGGCCCAGGTACATGAACGCGGCCACCATATAGAAGGTGAACGGTTGCTTGGACACGGTCACGCCAATTTGCGCGTGACGCATGATTTCTTCCAGGCCGATCACCGACACCAGCGCGGTGTCCTTCATCAGGATCATGAACAGGTTGCCGAGACCCGGCAGGGCGATGCGCCACATCTGCGGCATGATCAGTCGGGTGAAGATGCGAAATTTCGACAAGCCCAGGGCCACGCCGGCTTCACGGTGGCCTTTGGGAATGGCCAAAATCGCACCACGAAACACTTCCGTGGCGTACGCGCCAAAGCATAGCCCCAGCGCAATCACGCCAGCGGCGAAGGCATTCAGTTCGAGGTCGGGATTGCCGAAGAACTCGCCCAGGGCACGCATCAGGTTGACCGTGCCGAAGTAGATCAACAGCACCCAAAGTAACTCGGGGATACCGCGAACCAATGTCGAATAAGTGCCGCCAAGCCATTGCAACGGCTTGTACGGGGAGGTCTTGGCCAAGGCGCCGAGCAGACCGAGCACCAGCCCCAGGCACAGGGCCGAGAGTGCCAGTTTCACAGTCATCAGCGCGCCAGCGGCGAGCGCCGGGCCGAATCCGTAGAGATCAATAGTCATGGATTTCTTTTCAATCGCGGCAGGCAATGCCGGGGACTGGCGCCGTTAAAGTACGGCGCCGGTCCGGCAGGTCAGAATCAATAGATGCTGAACGGGAAGTACTTGTCGTTGATCTTCTTGTAAGTGCCGTCTTCAACGATTTCTTTCAGGGCCAGGTTCAGCTTCGTACGCAGGGTGTCGCCTTTGCGTACAGCGATACCGATCTTGTCGCTTTCTTCCACCGGATCGCCCTTGAACTCATACGAACGACCCGCGTCGCTTTTCAGCCACTCATAGTTGACGTATTTGTCCGCCAGGATGCCGTCCAGACGACCGGAGGTCAGGTCCAGGTAAGCGTTTTCCTGGGTGTCGTAGAGTTTGACTTCAACGCCAGGCATGTGGTCTTCCATCCAGGTGCCGGCGAGGGTCGCACGTTGTGCGCCGATCACTTTGCCTTGCAGGGATTCCTTGTCTGTCTTGAACTCTTTGTCCTTCGGCGCGATGAATTGCAGCTTGTTGGAGTAGTACGGGTCGGTGAAGTCCACCGCTTGCTTGCGCTCGTCGGTGATCGACATCGAGGAGATCAGGAAATCGAACTTCTTGGCGTTCAGGGCCGGGATGATGCCGTCCCAGTCAGACGTGACCACGGTGCACTCGACTTTCATCTTGGCGCACAGGGCGTCGCCGATTTCTTTGTCGAAGCCGACGACATTGCCACTGGCATCTTTGTTGTTGAACGGCGGGTAGGCCGCTTCGATGCCCATCTTCAAGGTTTCGGCCATGGCACCGGCGCTGAAGGCCAGGGTGACGGCGGCGGCCAGGAAGACCTTTTTGTAGTTCTGCATGCGGGTAGCTCCGTTAGCGGTTGCTGGACATGAATTGTTTGCAGCGCGCCGAAAGCGGGTTGTCGAACACCTGCTGTGGCGATCCTTGCTCTTCTACCAGGCCCTGGTGGAGGAACACCACCTCGCTGGAGACCTGACGGGCAAAACCCATTTCATGGGTGACCAGCAGCATGGTGCGGCCTTCTTCGGCCAGTGCGCGGATGACATTAAGTACTTCCTGGACCATTTCCGGGTCAAGGGCGGAGGTAGGTTCGTCGAACAGGATCACCTTGGGCTGCATCGCCAGTGTGCGGGCGATGGCGGCGCGTTGCTGCTGGCCGCCGGACAGTTGCGCCGGATAGGCGTGGCGTTTGTCAGCGATGCCGACCTTGGCCAGCAAGGCTTCGGCGACTTCGATGGCTTCGGCCTTGCTTTGACCGAGTACGCGGCGCGGCGCTTCGATGATGTTGTCGAGCACGCTCATGTGCGGCCAGAGATTGAAGTTTTGAAATACAAAACCGATCTCGCTGCGCAGGCGATTGATCTGCTTGCCGTCGGCTGCGACCAGTTCGCCGTTCTTGGCGGCTTTGAGTTTGAGTTCTTCGCCGGCCACCAGGATCTGGCCCTGATGCGGATTTTCCAGCAGGTTGATGCAACGCAGGAACGTGGACTTGCCGGAACCGGAAGAACCCAGGATCGAGATCACGTCGCCGTCGCGGGCGGTCAGCGAGATGCCTTTGAGCACCTCAAGCTGTCCGTAGCGTTTGTGCAAGTTGCGGATTTCAAGCGCGGGCGTGGCCTCAGCCATGTGCGTTCCTCATAGTGTTTCGCTCCTGCTGTTGGTGGCCTTCCTGGCGAGGCGGCCAAGCTAGCATAGCGTCTGAATGGCAGCCAACAGCGCTTCGGGCGGTAAACGGGTGGCGTGTGGCAGGTTGTCGCATCGGTACAGCAGACTGTCGCGCTGCTATCAACCGAACAGCCGTTTGAACCCTGCCTGACGATAAAAAGGGCGGGGCTGTCCCAAAAAAGGGCGCGATGTTGCCAGCTTTGGCGGGGTGTTGGAAGCGCTAACCGGCCAAACGTTCCTCTTGCGCTCTTTTATTGTGCGTCAGGAGATTTTCAGGTGTGTTTCCGGTGCGCCGACTCGACTTTAAAGTGGGTCGCAGGGTAACGCTCTGGCGAATTGCCATTATTCTCAATGACTTGCGATGACTGTCCGGTCAAGACGAGATCACCGTGGTAGAGGGTTTTGAAACATTTTGGCGCAAATATTGCGTGCAGATTTCGAAACGCCCCGTTGGTTTCTTTTTACGAGAAGGATCACCGAGCGGGATGGATGCAAATCGCTTTCCCTTACAAAGGTAGTTTCAATGAGCAGTATCCAAAGCTCTAATGGCCTCGAACAGGGGCTCAAACCGCGTCATGTGACCATGTTGTCGATCGCCGGGGTTATCGGCGCCGGCCTGTTCGTCGGCTCCGGCCACGCTATCGCCGCCGCAGGCCCAGCCGTGCTGTTGGCCTATGCTGCCGCCGGTGCCCTGGTGGTGTTGGTAATGCGCATGCTCGGCGAAATGGCCGTAGCTTCGCCGGACACCGGCTCCTTCTCGACCTACGCTGATCGCGCGATCGGTCACTGGGCCGGCTTCACCATTGGCTGGCTCTACTGGTGGTTCTGGGTCCTGGTCATCCCGCTGGAGGCCAACGCCGCCGCGACTATCCTGCATGCCTGGTTCCCTAACGTGGCCATCTGGGCGTTCACGTTGATCATTACTTTGCTGCTGACGGTGACCAACCTGTTCAGCGTGAAAAACTACGGTGAGTTCGAATTCTGGTTCGCCCTGGTCAAAGTCATCGCGATTATCGGTTTCATCGGCCTGGGCATCATGGCGATCTTCGGCTTCCTGCCGAACAGCCAGGTCAGCGGCGTTTCGCATTTGTTCGACACCCAGGGCTTCCTGCCAAACGGCATGGGCGCGGTATTGGGCGCGATCCTGACGACCATGTTCTCGTTCATGGGCACCGAGATCGTGACCATCGCGGCCGCCGAATCGAAGAACCCTGGCCAGCAAATATCCAAGGCCACCAACTCGGTGATCTGGCGGATCGGCTTGTTCTACCTCGTGTCGATCTTCATCGTTGTGGCCCTGGTGCCATGGAACGACCCGATTCTGGCCAGCGTCGGTTCGTACCAGACCGTGCTTGAGCGCATGGGCATCCCGAACGCCAAGCTGATCGTCGACATCGTCGTACTCGTTGCTGTGACCAGCTGCCTGAACTCGGCGCTCTACACCGCATCGCGCATGATGTTCTCCCTGGGCAAGCGCGGTGATGCACCGGCCATTTCCCAACGCACCAACAACAGCGGCACGCCGTACTGGGCCGTCATGTTGTCCACCGGCGCAGCCTTCCTGGCCGTGTTTGCGAACTACGTGGCCCCGGCTGCCGTGTTCGAATTCCTGCTGGCCAGCTCCGGCGCAATCGCGCTGCTGGTGTACCTGGTGATCGCCTTCTCGCAACTGCGCATGCGCAAGCAGCGTATGGCGCGCGGCGAGAAAATCGCCTTCAGCATGTGGCTGTTCCCGGGCCTGACCTACGCGGTGATCGTGTTCATCGTTGGCGCACTGACCATCATGCTGTTCCAGGAAGCCCATCGCGTGGAAATCCTCGCGACCGGTCTGCTGAGCTTGCTGGTCGTGGCTGCGGGCTTGTTTGTCGCCCGTCGTCGTCGCAACGAACAGTTGATCGCAGCGGTAGTTCGCTGAGTGATCTGACACAGGCCCAATGCGGGTGAAACATCAAAAACGGCCGCTGTCAGTGATGACTAGCGGCCGTTTTTGTTTGTGAAGGCGATTATTTACTCGGCCTTTTCTTCCTGCGCATCCAGCGCCTGGCGATAGCTGTCCAGCGCATCGCCGAAGTCGGTGATGAATTGTGGATCGGTCAGCCAGGCCTGTGCGGTATCGCGGTCCATGCCATCGGTCCACATGCGGTAGTCGATCAGCATGTCGGCGGCCAGGTGAGTGGCGGCCATGGCTTCGTTGTCGGCGTTTTCCATGTCCAGCAGTTCCGGATGGTCGCTGATGATACCGGCGAGGTCCGACAGCAGGATCTTCAGCATGTCGCCACGGCTGATGGCTTCCGCGTCGCGCATTTTGCTGAACATCGCCAGGGTGTATTCCGGGATCGGCTCGCCGATTTCCCCCAGGTCATCGTCCAGTGCGGCAGGTTTGCGGCCGTGGATATTGATTTGCTTGGCTTTGATCTTGGCGCGTTTGGCGCGTTTTTGCTGTTTGTTCAGGGAGGCCATGGGAACTCAGTTCGGTTTCTGTTGGGTTTGGGCCGCGATGGCGTCGGACGCCGCCACGTAGTCAGCCTGGAAGGCTGGTGATTCGATCCACGCCAGGGCCCCGGCTTCGTCGACTTCGGTGGACCATTGGCGATATTCGATCAGCGCCGCGAGGATGAAGTCCATCGCACCTTCTTCGCCTTCCTGCTCGTACACCAGTTCCAGCAGCGGGTCTTCGAGGAAGGCCACGCACATCGCTTGCTGGCTGGTTTTTTCGGCGTCGATCATTTTCTTGAACAGTTCGGTCAGGTCCACCGATTCGAAGTCGATTCGATCATCGTTCGGGTCCAGCTCGACCGGTGCGGCAGCCCGTTGGGTGCGGTTCTGCTTGGCCTTGGCTTTGGCGCGGGTGGCGCGTTTGTTCTGCTTGTTGGCGGAGGCCATGAGCGTCGTTCCGTAATTCGTTGAGTGGGCACAGCCGTCAGCTGCGTGGCACTCGCCGCCCGGGTGTATCGGGGGCCAGTTCGCCGGTCTGCAGCCAGGACAATGCAATGGGCCATAGTGTGGCTTGGTATGCGCTGCGAAAAAAGGCGAAATGTCCGACTTCTTCTTCGCCGATGTCATGCGGCTCGATTCGCAAGTGGGTGTTTGTGCTGTGGGTGAAGTAACCGAGCAGACGTTCGATGGCCGCAATGGTGCCGTAAGGATCGTCGCTAATGCTGATGGCGAGGGTTTTTGCGCTGACCCTGGCGAACGGCAGTTGGCCGTGTGTTGCGTGGGCTACGCGCCCGCTGGGGCGCTTCTCGTAGCGATCGGTGGGCGTGCTCCAGTCACGGACGACGCCAGCGGGCGTATCTTCCAGCCAGCCGAGGCGTTTGCCGGGGAAATAGCCATAGATCATCGTGACGAGTGGCATTACCAAGTGCCACTTGCCAAACATTCGCCAGCGATGGGCGGGCGCATAGTCGCGCCAGTAAGCGAACTGGGCACCCACGGTGACCAAATGCCGGATCACATGCCCTGAGGCTCCCAGGCCTGCTGCGCAGCCGCCAAAGCTGTGGCCGACGACATCGATAGGTTGCCCGGGGAATTCACGCTGAGCGCGTCTGAGCATCGCTTCAAAGTCCAGTGCGCCCCAGTCGGTCCATGAGGCGTCGAGCTCCTTGAGCGATGCCGGGCGTGATTCACCGATGCCACGGTAGTCAAACGTGATCACGTCGAAGCCATTGGCAAACAGGTAATCGGCGAATCGCGAATAGTGACGGCAACGCACGGAGGTGGCGGCGTTGATGATGACTACCGGGCGGGTTGTGTCCGGCGAGGCGTGCTGCCAGGTGAAACCGCCGAGGATGAAGCCGTCTGCGGCCGCTTCCTTGAAGGGTTCGCCGAGAGTGGCCGTAGGCAATGATGACTCGATCTGAGGGGACGGCAGTGCGGACGTGTCCTGCAAATTCATCTTTTCCGGACCTTTGCGGGTAGCTGCTAACGATAGCCTTCGCCTCGCTAATGGACAATTCTCGCGTATTCATCGGAGCTTCTGATTCGACAGTCGCTCCTCTAAAGCTGCTCGTTCCCGATCCAATTCCGCACGAAGTTCTTCCTCGCTCGGTAGCACCAGTTTGTATTTGCTGGCGAACAGCTGTTCATTCCCCTCTAGCACCGAATACCGCACCACGGAGTCGTCCTTCTGCGCACAAAGGATGATGCCGACGGTAGGGCCATCCTCCGGCCCGCGTTTGAGGTCGTCGTACATACGCACGTACATGTCCATCTGCCCTACATCCTGGTGGGTCAGTTCGCCGCGCTTCAGATCGAAGATGACGAAGCATTTGAGCAGGTAGTTGTAGAACACCAGGTCGATGTAGAAATCTTTGCTTTCGGTGCTGATGCGTTGTTGGCGGGCAATGAAGGCGAAGCCTTTGCCCAGTTCAAGCAGGAACGCTTGAAGCTGATGGATCAGTGCTTGTTCGAGATCGGTTTCCTGGGTCAGTCCTGCATTGGGTAATCCAAGAAACTCCAGCATCACCGGATCCCTAATGAAGTCCCGAGGATGCGCGTTGATGTTTTGAAGGTTGGTTGCCGCTTCCTGTTTGACGGCGGGGCGATCACGACTTGCCAGCAGGCGTTCGTAATACAAGGTATTGATCTGGCGCTCCAGGGCGCGGCTTGACCAGTTCTGGATGGCTGATTCGTTCATGTACCAGTGACGTGCGTGTTCGTTATCGACACGCAGTAGCCTGCGGTAGTGGGTCCAGCTCAATTCGTGACGCAGTGCGTCACACTTTGGGAATGCTTGATAGAACAGGCGCATGTAACGAAGGTTGGATGCGTCAAAGCCTTTCCCAAATTCCGCCGTCAATACTTTCGCTAACGTCGGCAGTAACTGCTTGCCGTACTCGGCCCGCCGAGCCCCCTCCTGCTCGAATTCGACAATATGCCGCCCGATCTGCCAGCAAGTGTGCACTTGAGCGGTATCAACCGCTCGCAGCACCGTAAGACGTGCCTGGCGTATCAGTTCGCCGAGATTGCCCACCAGTGAAGTGAGTTGTGAATCTTGAGTGTTATCGGGGTTGACGAGGCTCATGAGGTCTTCCGCAGCTGGGGAGTCAGGCGAAAGAGAATGACAAGTAAGCACTCGTCGGCGATGCAGGGCGCTGCTGGAAAAGCGGAAGGAATTAACGGATTCGTTTTGCAGGAACCAACCGACTGCAGCACGTGATTCAGGAATACAGCGTGTAGTCCGATTCGCAGTGAGCCCAAGTACCAATCAATCTAAAACTTGAGCATTCGACAAGAAATCTAAATGGACTAACGATTGGGTTCCGTGGAGCCCGGGAGTCGCCATCATGAAGTCCATTCATTCCCTCATGTTGCCCATCGCCGCCGTCGGTGTGCTGATGTTACCTGCCATGACTTGGCCCGCCAGCCTCGAGCCCGTCGACAGTACAGGAGTGCAAATTCAGCGGCAGGAACAGAACGGGATTACCTATCTGTCCGGCGGTGTTGGCGAGGATGAAGCGAAGGCCATTCAGCAAACGACCGGCTACAACCTGCACATGACCTTTACTATTGGGCCGGAAGGCAAATATGTGCCGGATGTGGAATTGGTTATCCAGAGTACTCAGGGTCAATCAGTGCTGACTCTCAGTCAGGCAGGGCCTCTGGTTTATGTCCAGTTACCTGCTGGCAAGTACACCGTGGTTGCTACCCGTCACGGTGAGGCAAAGCGCGACACGACAGATGTCGGCAAGGATAACGTGCGTAATCTGGTGTTCAACTGGAAGGGAGATCAGTGACGGTGGCAGTCCGTCGGGACTGCCTCTGGCCAGTTGATCAGGCTTGCGTCGTTTGGCCATGCAGCATGAGTTGCCTCTAGGCGCGTTCCCTTTGGAATACATCGTGTAGTCCTATTCGCGGCTCATCACAGTACTAATCGATATAAAACTTGAGCGTCCCGTCAGAAATCTAAATGACGTAACGAAAGGGTTCTGTAGAACCCGGGAGTCGTCATCATGAAACACATCCATTCATTGATGCTGCCCATCGCTGCTGTCGGTGTGTTGATGTTTCCCGCCATGGCTCATGCAATAACTCCGGGACCTGTCGACACAGCCGGTGTGCAGATTCAGCCAGAACAGCAGAATGGAATCAGATACCTGTCAGGAGGCATTGGTGAGGATGAGGCACGCTTTGTTCAACAATCTCATGGGTACAACTTGCACATGAGTTTCTCTATCGGACCTGCAAACGAATTTCTGCCCGACGTGAATGTGGTCGTTCAGAACGCACAAGGACATCCTGTGTTCAGCCTGGATCAGGCCGGTCCCTTGGTGTACGTGCAACTTCCTCCGGGCAAGTACACGGTAGTCACCACGCGTAACGGCCAGGAACGGCGCAATACCGTGGACATCGGAAGCGGTCCAGCCCGTGACCTGAACCTTCACTGGACAGGCCAGCAATATGTCTCGGGCTAATAACTTTAAAAAAATGCATTCATACAAAAAAACCGCAGGAAGCGGTTTTTTTTGTAGGTGTCAGATGCGTCTGCCGATTTCCGCAGGGGATGGCGGCTCGGCGCAAAACCCGGGCCCCATCAAATCCCGGGCATAAAAAAACCCTGAATCTTGCGATTCAGGGTTTTCGGTATTTGGTGCCCAGAGACGGAATCGAACCGCCGACACGGGGATTTTCAATCCCCTGCTCTACCGACTGAGCTATCTGGGCAACGGGGCGCATTAAACGGGTTTTTCAGGGGGTCGTCAAGCAAGTTTTCAAAAAATATTTAATTATTACCGTCGCTTACGTGTCGACCCCGGATTTTGATCAATTATTGAGCAGGTGGAACGTAGCCGTCAGCCTTGGCGTAATCCTCGCCGGAAAAGAACTTGTCCATCTCGCCCTGAAGGTATTTGCGGTCTTCGGCGTTCATCATGTTCAGGCGTTTTTCGTTGATCAGCAGGGTCTGGTGCTTTTGCCAGTCTGCCCAGGCCTTGGCCGAGACGTGGTCAAAAATGTCCTGACCTTTTGCGCCCGGGAAGGGGGCTTTCTCCAGAGCGGGCAATTCTTCTTTGTACTTGCGACACATGATGGTGCGGGTCATGACGACTCTCCTGCGTTCAATACGGCGGCCGCGCGTTCGAGCAAGGTTTTGACCGGGGCGGCAAGGCCCAGGCGCGGCGGGGTGGCGAGGTTATACCAGAGCCAGTCGGCCTCGGCCACGTGATGGCCGGCCTCCTGGACCTGAACCAGCCAGGGTTCGATGGATAACTGAAAATGGCTGAAGGTGTGCACCAGGCTTGGCAGTGCCTGTTGGGTGCCCAGTTCGAGCGAGTGCTGGGAGGCCAGGTGTTGCAGATCGTCGAGGTCGTCGAGCTCCGGCAAGCTCCAGAGACCGCCCCACAAGCCCGTGGAAGGGCGACGGTAAAGCAGAATCGCGCCTTCGCCGTTGGCAAGCATGGGCATCAGCGTGCGCTTCTGTGGCACTGCTTTGCGTGGTTTGGGGATTGGGTAGCGGGTTTCCAGGCCGAGCATGTGCGCCTCGCAGCCCTTTTGCAGCGGGCAGAGCAGGCAGCTCGGTTTGCTGCGGGTGCAGAGTGTGGCGCCCAGGTCCATCATCGCCTGGGTGTAGGCGTTGACCCGATCATGCGGCGTGAAGCGTTCAGCGTTCGCCCATAGCTGTTTGGCGACCTTCGGCTCGCCTGGATAACCCTCTTGCGCGGTAAAGCGCGCCAGCACCCGTTTGACGTTGCCGTCGAGGATCGGCGCCCGCAAGCCCATGCTCAGGCTGGCAATCGCGCCCGCCGTGGACAAGCCGATACCCGGCAGCTCAACCAGCTTCTCAACATCGCGCGGAAACTCGCCACCATGCTCGGCGACAACAATCTTCGCGGTCTTCTGCAAATTGCGCGCGCGAGTGTAATAACCCAGGCCGGTCCACAGGTGCAGCACTTCGTCTTCCGGTGCGGCGGCCAGGGCTTCGACCGTTGGCAGCGAAGCCATGAAACGGTCGAAGTAGTTCAGCACGGTGCTGACCTGGGTTTGCTGCAGCATGATTTCCGAGACCCACACCCGATACGGCGTGATCCCCTGTTGCCAGGGCAAATCGTGGCGGCCGTGGCGGTCGTACCAATCCAGCACCGCCGATGAAAACTGCTCGGCTTTCATCGCTTGAACAACCCCTTCAGCGCGTTTTTCAGTTCGGGGCTGACTTTGTCGCCAAGCTTCTCGTCGATTTTGTCACTGAGCTTTTCGCCCGCCAGTTTGGCGGCGACCTGGCCCATGCGTTCGTTGTCCACGCGGCAGGCTTTGGCACCCAGTTCCAGCGGGCCACGGCAGCGCAGCGGCCACTCGATACCGATGTACTTCTCGCCCACCTGGCAGGCCGGATCGGGCATGGCGCTGGTGTCGCCTTCGACGACGATGCCCACGCGATAATCCATGCCCAGCACTCGCAGGTCGACGTCGCCATTGCCGTTGACGGTCATGCCCGGGATGCGCACTTTCAGGTCCGGGTTGCTGGCCACGCCGTTATGCAAGGTCAGGTTGCCTTTGAGTTCCTGGAACGGAGTGTCCTTGCCCTTCGGCTCGCCGCTGAGGGTTTTACGGTTCAGGGTGGCGATGCCTTTGCACAGTTGTTGTTCAAGGTTGGCGTTGAGCAACACGCCATTGTTGATGACAAAACCGGCGTTGCCGTTGAGGCTGTCGATCAGCGCTTTCTGGCTATTGCCGCTGGCGGTCAATGCACTGTTGAGCGTCACCAGGCCCTTGACCGGTGGCTTCTTGCCTTGGCTTTCGAGGATTTGTTCCACCGGCACTCGGGTGATGCGCGTCTGCATGGCCAGCGCCGGCACTTCCTGACGCACGTCCAGGGTGCCCTTGGTTTCGAAGTTGCCGTCGTACAGGTCGCCGCGCAGGTTCTCCAGCGTCAGCAAGCCGCCCTGGCCAGTGGCCTTGAGTGCTGCGTTGTGGATCGGCAGTTTGTCGAGAGTCAGCTCGCCGAAGGTCAGGTCAGCGTCCACGTCGAGTTTGCTCAAGCGTTCTACCGGTAACAGGCGTTCGGTGCTCCACGCTGTTTTGGTCGGTGCCTCGGGCAGCGGCGTGCTGCCGGCACCGGCCATGGCGCTGGCTTCGGTGTTGGCCACTTCAGCCTGACGTACCTGCGTCGCGCTGTTGGCTTCGGCGGATTTTGGCGGCAGGTAGCGGTCGGCGTTGAAGGTGTCAGCCTTGAGCACTGCGCGCAGTGATTGCTTGGCGAAATCCTCGACGGCGATGCGGCCACTGAAGCTGCTGTCATCGACTTTCAGGTTGATATTGTCGAAGGACACGCTCGTCGGCGTACCCGCCACGCGGCTGACCAGCTCGACTTTGCTCAGGCTGCCTTCGGCCATGGCCGGGAGTTTCTGGCCGATGCTGTCGACGAATTTTGCCAGGTCGAATTGGGCAATCGAGATGGCGCCGTTGATCTGCGGTGTCTTGTCGAGGTCGTTGACCTTCAATTCACCAAGCGCTCGCAACTGGTTGGCGGAAATCTTGATGCCGGTCCATTCGGCGACGTTCGCGGCTTTGTCCAGCAGCAACTGGCCCTGGGCGGCGAAGGTCATGGTTTTGCCTTGCAATGGGTCGCCAGCGACTTCGCCAGAGAGCTTCATGTCTTCGAATTTGTAGCGCTGCAGCGCGCGCTCGAAGCGCAACTCGCCGTTGAGCTCGGTACGGACCCGCAAGACCGGCTGGTTAGTGCCCAGGAACGCGGTGAGCTTGACCGGGATGTTGGTCGAGTCGTGAACCGGGCCGGTGCTCAACTGGATGCTTTCGGCGCTGAACTGCTTGCCGGTTTTCTCATCGTTGTATTCAACGCGGGCGTTGTTTACGGTCAGGCTGTCGATGTCCAGGCGCGCCGGCTGCGGCGGCTTTTCTACCGGGACGGTGGTTTGCGGGGCAGGGGCAGGTTGGTCAGAGGTGACTGGTGGTGTGGCCGGTGCGGCGGAAGGGACCTTGCCGATGTCTTCCCAGTTGCCATGACCGTCCTTGTCGCGGTTCAGGCGCAGGTTCAGGCCTTCGACGCGCACATCGCTCATCTGCACCTCACGGCGCAGCAGCGGCAAAACCCGGACAGAGAGACCCAGCATCTGCAGGTCAGCGAACGGCTCGGTGGGCTTGGCCAGGGTCGCGACACTGGCTTCGTGCAGTTCAAGGCCCAGCCACGGGAACAGGCTCCAGCCGATATCGCCATTGAGCGTCAGCTCGATGTGGGCCTTGTCGCGGGCAATCTGGCGAATCTCGTCTTTGTAGTCGTTGGGATCGAAGAGGTGGGTCAGGGCAAAGCCCAGCGCCACAATGATCAGCAACAGCCCGAGAAGTACCAGACCCAGGATTTTGCCGAACGCTTTCATGGGCGAGTCCTTGTATTTAGTCGAATTCGAAATTTAGCCGGGGAGTATAGCGCTCCAAAGCGCACGACCGGTCAGCGATCACGCCGGCAATTCATCGAGCGCCACCTTCAGCTTGGCGGCCAGCGCTTGTACTTCGAGATGCCCCGCCGGTGCCAGCAAACGCAGGACCGCACCCGATTGCGCCGCCATTTTCTGTGCTTCATTCACCAGGCGCTCAGCCACACCGCGACGACGGGTGATTTTTCGTACGCATATTTGGGACAAGTGCCAGACACCAGGGTGCCGTTGCAAACGAGCCGCGCCGAGCAGTCGATCATTGAAGCGTCCGGCGATCAGCGAACCGTCGCGCAGGCAGCCTTCAATCATCTGCACGTCCCCTGAAAACGGGGCAAACAGCCAGTCCGGGGCATCGCGATAGATCTTCTGCAGATCTTGCTGATCCTGGTAAGTGGCTTCGTTCAGCGGCTCGACAATGATCGGCATGGTGGTTCCTTCAGTGGTACGAGAACAGATGACAGACAAAAGGTGATATCACTTTGGTTTTTCTGTCACGTACAGATGTTAACCTCTGTCAGTTCGTCCGTCCTTCTGCGGCGTGATGTCGCACCAAAAGGGAGCTTCCCCTAAAAAACAGCCATGCGTGCGCATAAAGGCTGAGGGGGAAGAATGGCTGGCGAACTCTACTAATAATTGGGGGATACACAATGACAACGAGCATCACGGCGGACGGCCTTAGCGCCGATCAGCCCGCGTTCCTGTCCAAGGAACGCATCATCGCCAAGCCCGGTTTCAACCGTTGGCTGGTGCCACCGGCCGCGTTGGCCATCCACCTCTGCATCGGCATGGCCTACGGCTTTTCGGTGTTCTGGTTGCCACTGTCCAAAGCCCTGGGTGTGACCGCTCCAGTGGCTTGCGCGCCGGACATGAGCTTCATCTCGCAGGTTTTCTCGTCGCAATGCGACTGGCCGATCTCGATGCTCGGCTGGATTTACACCCTGTTTTTCATCTTCCTCGGCTGCTCGGCAGCGATCTGGGGCGGTTGGCTGGAACATGCCGGGCCGCGCAAGGCTGGCGTTGTGTCGGCGCTGTGCTGGTGTGGCGGTCTGCTGATATCCGCGCTGGGGGTGTATACCCACCAGATCTGGCTGATGTGGATCGGCTCCGGGGTCATT
This sequence comes from Pseudomonas sp. DR48, assembly GCF_019823085.1. Taxonomy (NCBI): domain Bacteria; kingdom Pseudomonadati; phylum Pseudomonadota; class Gammaproteobacteria; order Pseudomonadales; family Pseudomonadaceae; genus Pseudomonas; species Pseudomonas sp. DR48. The sequence goes on from NZ_CP081946.1 coordinate 2,280,411, forward strand.
GGCGGTATCGGCCTGGGCCTGGGTTACATCTCGCCGGTCTCGACCTTGATCAAGTGGTTCCCGGACAAGCGTGGCATGGCCACCGGCATGGCGATCATGGGGTTTGGTGGTGGCGCGATGGTCGGTGCTCCGCTGGCCGCTGCCCTGATGGGCCACTTCGCTTCGCCAACCAGCGTCGGCGTGTGGCAGAGCTTCCTGGTGATGGCCGCGATCTACTTCGTGTTCATGATCGGTGGCGCACTGTCGTACCGCGTTCCGCCTACCGGCTGGAAGCCTGAAGGCTGGACCGCCCCGGCGAAAAAAGCTTCGAACGCGATGATCACTCATCGTCACGTCCACGTGAATGTAGCGTGGAAAACTCCGCAATTCCGTCTGGTGTGGCTGGTGCTGTGCCTGAACGTATCCGCCGGTATCGGCATCCTTGGCATGGCGTCGCCGCTGTTGCAGGAAGTGTTTGCCGGTAAATTGCTGGGCAACAACCTTACGTTCGGTCAGCTGGATGCTTCGCAACTGGCCTCGATTGCGGCGATTGCTGCCGGTTTCACCGGTTTGCTGAGCCTGTTCAACATCGGCGGTCGGTTCTTCTGGGCTTCGTTCTCGGACTACCTGGGTCGCAAAAACACCTACTTCGTGTTCTTCGCCCTCGGTTTCGCGCTGTATGCGCTGATCCCGAACCTCGGTCACCTGGGCAACGTTGCGCTGTTCGTGGCGGCGTTCTGCATCATCCTGTCGATGTACGGCGGTGGTTTTGCGACGGTGCCGGCTTACCTGGCGGACCTGTTCGGTACGCAAATGGTCGGCGCGATCCACGGTCGTCTGTTGACCGCGTGGGCTGCGGCGGGCGTGTTGGGTCCGGTGTTGGTGAACTACCTGCGTGAATATCAGCTGAGCATCGGCGTTGAACGTGCCGCGGCTTACGACATCACCTTGTACATCCTCGCAGGCCTGCTGGTACTGGGTTTCCTGTGCAACCTGATGGTGCGTCCGGTAGCCGACAAGTACTTCATGACCGACGCTGAACTGGCTGTCGAGCAGGCACTGGGTCACGACAAAGGTGCCGATGCGACCACCGTTCTTGAATGGAAAGCCGCGCCGGGCACCAAGCCACTGGCGATCGCTGCGTGGCTGGTGGTGGGCATTCCGTTGGCTTGGGGTGTTTGGGTGACCCTGCAGAAAACGGCTGTCCTGTTCCACTAATGCAAAACTCCCCGTGGGAGCGGGCTTGCCCGCGAAAGCGGTCTTACAGTCGACGGTTATGTTGAATGTGATGGCCTCTTCGCGGGCAAGCCCGCTCCCACATTGATCTGCGCCAGACACAGAATCCGTGTTTTGCTGGCTTGTATGGACATGTCTATCCCCGACAGCACGGAATTCACTCCGTCAGTCATATCACCTGCCGTGTTTCTGTTTCGCGCCCGCGCCCCTATAATGGTTGCCTTTTTCGCCCAATGATTTTGCGGAGCTGGTGATGGCCGAACGTAAGGCGTCAGTCGAGCGCGACACTCTGGAAACCCAGATCAAAGCCTCGATCAACCTGGATGGCACCGGAAAGGCCCGATTTGATATCGGTGTTCCTTTTCTTGAGCACATGCTGGACCAGATCGCCCGTCACGGGCTGATCGACCTGGATATTGTCAGCAAGGGCGACCTGCATATCGACGACCACCACACCGTGGAAGACGTCGGTATCACCCTGGGTCAGGCCTTTGCCAAAGCCATCGGCGACAAAAAAGGCATCCGTCGATACGGTCACGCCTATGTGCCGCTCGATGAAGCGCTGTCGCGCGTAGTGATCGACTTCTCCGGCCGTCCAGGCCTGCAGATGCATGTTCCCTACACCCGCGCCACCGTTGGCGGCTTCGACGTTGACCTGTTCCAGGAATTCTTCCAGGGCTTCGTCAACCACGCACTCGTCAGCCTGCACATCGACAACCTGCGCGGCACCAACACCCACCACCAGATCGAAACCGTGTTCAAGGCTTTCGGCCGCGCCCTGCGCATGGCCGTCGAGCTCGATGACCGCATGGCCGGTCAGATGCCGTCGACCAAAGGCGTTCTGTAATGCAGACGGTCGCGGTTATCGATTACGGCATGGGCAACCTGCACTCGGTGGCCAAGGCCCTCGAGCACGTTGGTGCCGGCAAGGTCCTGATCACCAGCGATGCCGATGTGATCCGCGAAGCCGACCGGGTGGTTTTCCCCGGCGTCGGCGCGATTCGCGATTGCATGGCGGAGATCCGTCGCCTGGGCTTCGATTCGCTGGTGCGCGAAGTCAGCCAGGATCGTCCGTTCCTCGGCATTTGCGTCGGCATGCAAGCCTTGCTCGACAGCAGTGAAGAGAACGATGGCGTCGACTGCATCGGCCTGTTCCCGGGCGCGGTGAAGTTCTTCGGCAAAGACCTGCATGAAGACGGCGAACATCTGAAAGTCCCGCACATGGGCTGGAACGAAGTGAAACAGACGGTGAGTCACCCGCTGTGGCACAACATTCCGGACCTGGCGCGTTTCTACTTCGTGCACAGTTACTACATCGCCGCCGGCAATGCGCGGCAGGTGGTGGGTGGCGGTCACTATGGTGTTGATTTCGCCGCAGCGCTGGCCGATGGCTCGCGTTTCGCCGTGCAGTTCCACCCGGAGAAGAGCCATACCCATGGCCTGCAATTGCTGCAGAACTTCGCCGCGTGGGATGGTCGCTGGTAAATGGCCAAGAAGAAGCCACCAATCCTGACCCTCACTCCCGAACAGGAGAACGAGGCGAACCAGAAGATCAAACGCTTCATGGAAGATCGCTTCGAACTGGACCTGGGTTCGTTCGAAGCGGCTGAAATCCTTGAGCTGTTTACCCGTGAAATTGCGCCGCATTATTACAACAGGGCGATTTTCGATGTGCAGACGCACCTCAAAGAGAGGTTCGAAAGCATCGAAAGCGACTTGTGGGCGCTCGAGAAAGAATAGAAGCAGCTGTAAGCCGAAAGCTTCAAGCTGCAAGAATTGGTCGCCGCACGCTTGCAGCTTGTCGCTTGCAACTTGCAGCTCTTTGACGAAGGAAAAGCATGCTTATTATTCCCGCTATCGATCTCAAGGACGGTGCCTGTGTTCGTCTGCGCCAGGGCCGCATGGAAGATTCCACAGTGTTCTCCGATGACCCGGTGAGCATGGCTGCCAAGTGGGTGGAAGGCGGTTGCCGCCGTCTGCATCTGGTCGACCTGAACGGTGCTTTCGAAGGCCAGCCGGTCAACGGCGAAGTCGTTACCGCGATTGCCAAGCGCTACCCGAACCTGCCGATCCAGATCGGCGGCGGTATCCGTTCCCTGGAAACCATCGAGCACTACGTCAAAGCGGGCGTGAGCTACGTCATCATCGGCACCAAAGCCGTGAAAGATCCGGCCTTCGTAGCCGAAGCCTGCCGCGCGTTCCCGGGCAAAGTGATCGTTGGCCTGGACGCCAAGGACGGCTTTGTCGCCACCGACGGTTGGGCTGAGATCAGCACCATTCAGGTGATCGACCTGGCCAAGCAATTCGAAGCCGACGGCGTGTCCGCGATCGTTTATACCGACATCGCCAAAGACGGCATGATGCAGGGCTGCAACGTTCCGTTCACGGCTGCGCTGGCTGCTGCCACGCGCATTCCGGTGATCGCTTCCGGCGGTATCCACAATCTGGGTGACATCAAATCGCTGCTCGACGCCAAGGCGCCAGGCATCATCGGCGCAATCACGGGCCGCGCGATTTATGAGGGCACGCTGGATGTGGCAGAAGCTCAGGCTTTCTGCGATAGCTACGCGACCAGCTCCAAGCTGTAAGCTACAAGCTGCAAGTTAGAAGCGTGACTGCGGTCCGCTCTTTCTTGCAGCTTGAAGCTTGAAGCTTGCAACTCTTAATCGGAGATTAAGCATGGCCCTGGCCAAACGCATCATCCCTTGCCTGGACGTGGACAACGGCCGGGTGGTCAAGGGCGTCAAGTTCGAGAACATTCGTGATGCTGGCGACCCGGTGGAAATTGCCCGTCGCTACGACGAGCAAGGTGCCGACGAGATTACCTTCCTCGACATCACCGCCAGCGTCGACGGTCGCGACACCACGCTGCATACCGTCGAGCGCATGGCCAGCCAGGTGTTCATCCCGCTGACCGTGGGCGGCGGCGTACGCACTGTGCAGGACATCCGCAACCTGCTCAATGCCGGCGCGGACAAGGTCTCGATCAACACCGCGGCGGTGTTCAACCCGGAATTCGTTGGCGAGGCTGCCCAGCATTTCGGTTCGCAGTGCATCGTCGTCGCCATTGACGCGAAGAAGGTCTCGGGACCGGGTGAAACCCCGCGCTGGGAGATCTTCACGCACGGCGGTCGCAAACCTACCGGCCTCGATGCCGTTGAGTGGGCGAAGAAGATGGAAGGCCTCGGTGCCGGCGAAATCCTGCTGACCAGCATGGACCAGGACGGCATGAAAAACGGCTTCGACCTGGGTGTCACCCGCGCCATCAGCGACGCGCTGGGCATCCCGGTGATTGCCTCCGGCGGCGTCGGCAACCTGCAGCACTTGGCCGACGGCATTCTCGAAGGCCACGCCAGCGCGGTGTTGGCGGCGAGCATTTTCCACTTCGGCGAATACACCGTGCAGGAAGCCAAGGCCTACATGGCGCATCGCGGCATCGTCATGCGATAACGTTGTCAACGAGCCGCGTCGGCCCCGGCTGATGTGGCTTGTTGCGCCTCAATCACGCGGCTGAGCACGTCAATCCTGGGTTCGGACGCTTGTCCCGACTTGTCATAAGCGATGCGGTGCAGTTGCCCAGGTTGGTTGCCAGGCGACCGACTGCTTGCCAGGTGCCTCTGAATACGTGACTGGAAAACCAGGCTGTTGCCGGTCATCACTAATTAATCAGGGGCAGGGTGGGGAGTGGCGGTAACTATTTACCTCAGCGAAGCTCTTGTGCTCTGCAGTTCGGATAGCAGTGTTATCAAAGTGCCAGTAGACATCATCGCAGGCTCAAGGCACTCTTGGGCACGCCATGGATTCCGGTAGCCTGACATGATCAAACGCCTGCTTCTTGCCCTCGCCAGCGCTTCGCTATTGCTCATCAATGGCGTGCACGCCGAAGAAAGTCCCGCCACCGACCTGGTGTTGCTGACGGAAAATTTCCCACCGTACAACATGGCGAAGAACGGCAAGAATTTCGCTCAGGACGAGAACATCAACGGCATCGCCGTCGACATTGTCCGTGCGATGTTCAAGCGCGCCGAAGTCTCCTACAGCTTGACGCTGCGTTTCCCTTGGGAGCGAATCTACAAACTCGCCCTCGAAAAACCCGGTTACGGCGTGTTCGTGATGGCGCGCTTGCCGGATCGCGAAAAGCTCTTCAAGTGGGTCGGCCCGATTGGCCCCGATGACTGGATCATGCTGGCCAAGGACGACAGCAAGATCAGCATCGAGTCGCTCGAACAGGCGCGCAAATACAAGATCGGCGCGTACAAGGGTGACGCAATCGCCGAGACGCTGGCCAAGCAAGGGTTGAATCCGATTGTGGTGCTGCGCGATCAGGACAACGCGAAAAAGCTGGAGAGTGGCCAGATTGATTTGTGGGCGACGGGTGATCCGGCCGGTCGTTATCTGGCGCGCCAGGAAGGGGTTAACGGCCTCAAGACGGTGTTGCGCTTCAACAGCGCGGAGCTGTATCTGGCCTTGAACAAGGATGTACCGGATGACGTGGTCGCCAGGCTACAGGCGGCACTGGATCAACTGCGCAAGGAAGGCGTCGTGGATGAAATCATGGCGCGGTATCTCTAACGGCCAGCACTGGATTTGTGCCATGCACAATCAAATGTGGGAGCGGGCTTGCTCGCGAATGCGGTGTATCAGGCAGCAATGATGTTGACTGACACACCGCATTCGCGAGCAAGCCCGCTCCCACAGTGGTTTTGTGTTGTTGCGGATTAGCGGTAGACGCCGTCCTTTCCATGCGCAGCCGTCGCGCGATTGCTGCGCACGCTGATCATCTGCTTGATGTCGATCCACTCAATCCCTTGAGCCTTCAGCCTTGGCAACTCGCGCTCCAGCACGGCCAGCGTCTGCGGGTACGGATGCCCGATCATCACCGCCGAACCCTGCTTGTGCGCCAAACTGATCGCCGTCTGCAACTGCGTCAGGATCGCCGCTTCAGTTCGCTCATCGTCCAGAAACACATCCCGCGAAACGCTCGCCAATCCGATCTTCTGTGCCTCGGCGGCCCCCACTGTCTGCGCGCTGGTGCGGCTGTCGACAAAGAACTTGTGCCGGCGCTGCAAATCCGCCATCAGCCAGGCCATGGCCGCCGGTTGTGCCGTCATGCGACTGCCCATGTGGTTGTTGATGCCAGCGGTGTAAGGCACGACCTTGAACGCTGCGTTCAGGCGTTTTTCCAGCTCGTCGACGGGTAAGTCGGGGTGCCAGGCGAACGGGCCGGTGGCCGGGTCCATGGGCATGTGCAGGATAACGATCTTGCCGGCGCGATAGGCCTCGCGGGCAAATTCGGTGGCGTGGGGAGTGTCGGGCATGATTGCCGTGGTCACAGGGCCAGGCAGGGCCAGCACACGGCGATCCCGGGGCAGGTTCTGCCCCAGGTCATCAATGATCAGAGTGATGTAGGCCTTTTGAGGGGCGGGCGCTGCATAAGCAACTCCCGCCAGACAGCACAACAGACCGATCAGCAACCGCAGGCGCATCTCAGCGGCCGGAGGTGATGCTCAGCCCTTTGAGCAGGCTCAAAGCCTGAGCCAGTTGGTAGTCATCATCCTGCGGCATGGCCTTGGCTTTGCTGCCGGAGCCGGTCGGTTTGTCGGCGCCGCCGTTGCCATTGCCCAGGTGACCTTGCAGATCGGCTTCCTTGAAGTACTCGCCGTCCTGTTCGCTGGTGATCTTGGCCTTGCGCACTTCGATGTCCGGGACTATGCCCTGAGCCTGGATCGAGCGGCCATTCGGCGTGTAGTAAAGCGCCGTGGTGATCTTCAGTGCGCGGTCGTTGTTCAGCGGCAGTACGGTTTGCACCGAGCCCTTGCCGAAACTGGTGGTGCCCATGACCACTGCGCGTTTCTGATCCTGCAAGGCGCCGGCAACAATTTCCGAGGCCGAGGCGCTGCCACCGTTGATCAGCGCAACCATTGGCACGGCTTCGCTTTCGTCTTTGCCGGTGGCGGAGAAGCGCAGCTCGGAGTTGGCGATGCGGCCTTTGGTGTAAACGATCAGGCCCTTGGTGATGAAATGGTCGACCACTTCCACCGCCGCTTGCAGGACGCCGCCCGGGTTGTTGCGCAGGTCGAGAATGATGCCGTTGAGCTTCTTGCCGTTTTCCTTGCGCAACTTGGCCAGGGCCTTGGAGACCTCTTCGCCGGTCTTGACCTGGAACTGGGTGATGCGGATGTAGCCGTAGCCCGACTCCAGCAGCTGGGCCTTCACGCTCTTCACCTGAATGATCGCGCGAGTCAGGACTACGTCGAACGGCGTGCCACCGTCGCGAACCAGGGTCAGGGTGATTTTCTGGCCGATCTTGCCGCGCATCTTGTCCACGGCTTCGGTCATGCTCTGGCCGCGGGTCGGCTGGCCGTTGATCTTGACGATGAAGTCGCCCGCCTGAATGCCAGCCTTGGAGGCCGGGGTGTCATCGATAGGCGAAACCACTTTGATGAAGCCGTCTTCGGCGCCGACTTCGATGCCCAGGCCGCCGAATTCGCCGCTGGTGCTTTCCTGCAATTCAGCGAAGTCTTCCGGGCCCAGGTAGGCGGAGTGCGGATCGAGATTGCTGAGCATGCCCTTGATGGCGTTTTCCAGCAGGGTCTTGTCGTCCACCGGTTCGACATAGGCTGCCTTGATCCGATCCATGACCTCGGCAAAGGTGCGCAACTCTTCCAGAGGCAATGGCGCCTTGGTGGTCGCAGCGGTGCCCGCAGGCGCGACAGCCGGGGCAGGTTGAGCGGCGAACGCCAGAGGCGCGCCGATCACCAGGGCGATCGTCAGGGCCAGCGAGGTAAGGCGGGACAAATGCAGCATGTCGAACGAACTCCTAATGTAGGTGACTCAACGCCTATCCTTGCGCGCGGCACCATTGCGCCGGATCACTCGGGTGACCCTGCTGACGAATAGCGAAATACAGCGCTGGCGTGTCCTGCCCGCCACTGTTGCCGACAGTGGAGATGGACTCACCGGCTTTTACCACGTCACCCGCAGACTTGAGCAGCGTCTGGTTGTGACCATAAAGACTCAAAAAACCGTTGCCGTGGTCGAGGATCACCAGCAGCCCGGCGCCACGCAGCCAATCGGCAAACACCACACGACCGCCATGCACGGCATGGACCTGGCTACCGGCGGGAGCGCTGATCATCACGCCGTCCCACTTGGTCCGGGAATCGTCGCCACGGGTTTCGCCAAAGCGTGCCAACAGTCGACCATCAACAGGCCAGGGAAGTTTTCCCCGGGAGGACGCAAAAGGGCCGCCAAAGGTTTCGCCTGAACTTGAAACCAGCGCGCCAGGTGTCGATTTAACAGGTTTGCGTGGGGCGTCGGTGGTCTCTGCGTCTGCAGCCGCCTGGGCCTCACGTAAACGCTTTTTTTCGGCTTCCTGCTGGGCGATCAGCGCTTTTTGTCGCGCTTCTTCAGCCTCTCGAGCCTGGCGAGCCAGGGTTTCTTCGATGGTTTTAAGGACTTTAGACAGGTCTGCCTGATCTTGCTCGCGGGCGGCGAGTTTCTGATCGCGCGCCTTCACGTCATCGCTGAGCTTGGCCAGGACTTGCTGGCGCTCCTTGCGAACCTTGTCGAGTTCATCGCGCTGGCTGTCCAGGCTGCTTTTCTGCACCAGCAATTGCGCCTGCTGCAGGTTGATGTCCTTTTCGACATTGGCCAGCTGGCGCAAGGTTTCGTTGAAATTCTTCAGCTGCTCCAGGCGAGCCTGGCTCAGGTAATCGTAATAGGTGAGGGTGCGGGCGAATTTCTCCGGATTCTGCTGGTTGAGCAGCAGCTTCAAATACTCCTGTCGGCCGTTCTGATAGGCCGCGCGGGCCTGAATGGCGATCAGTCGTTGCTGTTCAACGCGTGCGCTCTGGAGTTTTTTTTTCTCACCATCGAGTCGCTGCAGCTCGGATTCACTTTTCTTCAGCTCTTTTTGCAGGGTTTCGACCTGCTTCTCGAGCTTGCCCATCTCGGTCTCGGTGCCCTTGAGGTCCTTCTGCACACCGGATTTTTCTTCCTGCAGCTTGCCCAGCATTTTTTTCAGCTCGGCAATGTCCTGACGCGTAGCGTCCAACTGTTGTTGGGTTTGCGCGCGCTCGTCAGCAAAGGCCGGTTGGAGCAGGCAGGTCAGAGCGAGGGCTATCAGGACGCGAAGCATAGAGGCGGGTGATACCAGGGAAAGGGACGGCCTAGTATGCCCGCCAAGCGCCGCAAAAAAAATGCCCAATTGGGGCTGTGTGATGACTGGACCCAAAAACACCCACAAACCAATGTGGGAGCGGGCTTGCTCGCGAAAGCGCAGTGTCAGTCGACAGCAATGTTAGCTGACACTGCGCATTCGCGAGCAAGCCCGCTCCCACAGGGTTTGGTGGTGTTTGGAAGGTTGAGTTACACCAGAATCGATGTACCGGTCATTTCCGCCGGTTTCTCCAGGCCCATCAACATCAGCATGGTCGGCGCGACATCCGCCAGTACGCCGCCATCGCGCACCTTGAAATCACGTTTGCCGACATAAATGAACGGCACCGGCTCGGTGGTGTGGGCGGTGTGGGCCTGACCGGTGGAGGCGTCGGACATTTGCTCGACGTTGCCGTGGTCAGCGGTGATCAGCGCTTCGCCGCCAACCTTTTCCAGGGCCTCGACGATGCGGCCGACGCACAGGTCCAGGCATTCAACGGCTTTGACCGCGGCATCGAACACACCGCTGTGGCCGACCATGTCGCCGTTGGCGTAGTTGACCACGATCACGTCGTAGCGCTGGTTTTCAATGGCGTCGACGATGCGGTCAGTGACTTCCGGGGCGCTCATCTCGGGCTGCAAGTCATAGGTGGCGACTTTTGGCGACGGGATCAGGATGCGCTCTTCGCCCGGGAACGGTTCTTCACGACCGCCGGAGAAGAAGAAGGTCACGTGGGCATATTTCTCGGTTTCGGCGATGCGCAGTTGGGTCTTGCCGTTCTTCGCCAGGTAATCGCCCAGCACATTTTCCAGGCTGCCCGCCGCGAAGGCCGATGGCGCAGGAATGCTGGCGGCGTATTGGGTCAGCATGACGAAGCCGGCCAGTTTCGGCTGGCGTGCACGCTCGAATTCCTTGAAGTCGTCTTCGACGAACACACGGGTCAGCTCGCGGGCGCGGTCGGCGCGGAAGTTCATGAACACCACGGCGTCGCCGTCTTCGACTTTCACCGGTTCGCCGATGGAAGTGGCCTTGACGAATTCGTCGCTCTCGCCACGCTCGTACGCTGCTTGCAGGCCTTCCTGTGCGGTGGCAGCGTTGAATTCACCGTTGCCATCGACAATCAGGTTGTAGGCCTGGGCCACGCGATCCCAGCGGTTGTCGCGGTCCATGGCGAAATAACGACCGATGATGCTGGCGATCCGGCCTTTGCCGAGGGCCTGGAAGGTCGCGTCGAGCAGTTCGATGGACGACTGCGCGCTTTTCGGCGGCGTGTCGCGGCCATCGAGGAAGGCGTGCAGGTAAATTTTTTCAGCCCCGCGCTTGAAAGCCAGTTCGGCCATGGCCACCAGATGGTCCTGGTGACTGTGAACGCCGCCATCGGACAGCAGGCCCATGAAGTGCACGGCTTTACCGGCGGCGACGGCTTTATCGACGGCTGCGCAGATGGTCGGGTTCTCGAAAAACTCACCGTCGCGGATCGATTTGGTCACGCGTGTGAAGTCCTGATACACCACGCGGCCGGCGCCGAGGTTCATGTGGCCGACTTCGGAGTTGCCCATCTGGCCGTCCGGCAAGCCGACGTCCATGCCGCTGCCGGAGATCAGGCCGTTCGGCACGGTGGCCCACAAGCGGTCCAGTACGGGCTTCTTCGCCGCAAATACGGCGTTGGATTCAGGGCTCTCACTGTGACCGAAGCCATCGAGAATAATCAGGACCAAAGGTTTAGGCGTGGTAGTCATGGATTCCACTCGTGGCTGAATTAAAAGAGGGCGATGGAAAAGGGAGTGGCAGTTTAAAGCGAAGTTCCTGCGGCGTCACCGCCAGACGGGGTTTGGCCCACCATAGGGGCTGTGTATACTGGCCGACATTTTAACGCCCTGGAACCTCCTTCGATGGTTGCTCACCTGATTGAATTTGCCACTAACCACTATCTGCTCGTCGGTATCTTCATCGTACTGCTGGCGTTGCTGATCGCTTATCAGATGCAAGGCGGCGGCCGCAGCCTGAGTACCGGTGAGCTGACCGGCCTGGTCAACAAGGATGCGGGCATCGTGGTCGATATTCGTTCGGTCAAGGATTTCGCCGCCGGTCACATTGTTGGCGCGTTGAACATTCCGCACGACAAACTGGCGGCACGCATCGGCGAACTGGAAAAGCACAAGGCCAAGACCATCATACTGGTCGACGCCCTGGGCCAGACCGCCGGCACCCACGCCCGCGAACTGATGAAATCCGGCTTCACTGCCGCCAAGCTGTCCGGCGGTATTTCCAGCTGGAAAGGCGACAACCTGCCGTTGGTGAAGTGATATGAGCAACGTCATCGTCTATTCCAGCGATTACTGCCCTTACTGCTCGCGAGCCAAGTACCTGCTCGAGAACAAAGGCGTGGCCTTCGAAGAGATCAAGGTCGATGGCAAGCCGCAGGTGCGTGCCGCCATGGCCCAGAAGGCCGGACGTACGTCCGTGCCGCAAATCTGGATCGGCGAACGCCACATCGGCGGTTGTGATGATTTGTTTGCGCTTGAGCGCGCCGGTAAGCTCGACGCCATGCTCAAGGCCTGAGCGCCTTCCCTATAAGACCCCAAGATCAGAAAGGATCTGAGATGACTGACCAACAGAACACTGCAGCTAGCGAAGAAGAAACCGCACCGCAATTCTCCTTGCAGCGCATCTACGTACGTGACTTGTCCTTCGAAGCCCCGAAAAGCCCGGCAATCTTCCGCCAGCAGTGGGAACCGAGCGTCGGTCTGGATCTGAACACCCGCCAGAAGGCGCTGGAAAGCGACTTCCACGAAGTGGTGCTGACTTTGTCCGTGACCGTGAAAAACGGCGACGAAGTGGCGTTCATCGCTGAAGTGCAACAGGCCGGGATCTTCCTGATCAAGAACCTGGACGACGCTTCGATGAGCCACACCCTCGGCGCGTTCTGCCCGAACATTCTGTTCCCGTACGCTCGCGAGACCCTGGACAGCCTGGTGACCCGCGGTTCGTTCCCGGCCCTGATGCTGGCTCCGGTGAACTTCGACGCGCTGTACGCACAAGAACTGCAACGCATGCAAGCGGCTGGCGAGACTCCGACCGTTCAGTAACGGTCCTGAGTCAAAGCAAGTCCAATGTGGGAGCGGGCTTGCTCGCGAAAGCGGTGTAACAGTCAACGATGATGTTGAATGTTATGGCCCCTTCGCGAGCAAGCCCGCTCCCACATTTGTTATGCGGTGTTATTTGAACCCGAGCTGGCGCCAGCCTTCGTACACGGCAACCGCCACGGTGTTCGACAGGTTCAGGCTGCGGCAGCCTTCGCGCATCGGCAGGCGCAGGCGTTGTTCGCCGGGCAGGGCATCGAGTACCTCGGCTGGCAAGCCACGGCTTTCCGGGCCGAACAGGAAGGCGTCACCCTCGGCAAAACTGGCATCGTGGAACGGACGCGAGCCTTTGGTGGTGAACGCGAACACGCGAGGATGGCCAAGGCTCTCCAGGCAACTGGCAAGGTCGGCATGGCGTTGCAAGGTGGCATACTCGTGGTAATCGAGGCCGGCCCGGCGCAGACGCTTGTCGTCCATCTCGAAGCCCAGCGGTTCGATCAAATGCAGGTGGCAGCCACTGTTGGCGCACAGCCTGATAACGTTGCCGGTATTCGGCGGAATTTCTGGTTGGAAAAGGATGACGTGAAACATGCACGGCTCCGAAGGTAAAGATGAGCGGCATTCTACGCCGCCAGCCGATACACGTTCGAAACTATTACCGCGCGTGATGGCTTCACTGGCGATTGTCGGACTGATGGTGGGTTTGATGATCGGCCGTCTGACGACGCCCGACCCCAGCGAACTGCAACAGGTCGAGGTCACGGGCGATGGGCTGGTGGTGTGGTTCAACAACGAACCCAAGTCCCACGGTGAGTTTGTGGATGGCAGCCTCGGGCTGCTGTTCGAGGCTGAAGGCAAGGCGCAGAAAGGTCAGCTCAAAATCAACGACAAGGTCGTGAACTGGCGTACGCGTTTGAGTGATGGAGGGTTGTTGCTGACGGTGGTGGCGGCCCGGCCACTGCAGGGTGAGTGGGCCGGTAGCGAGGTCGATGGCCGCTGGCGGCTGGAGATCCATCTCCGAGAGCAATAAAAGAGGGAATCCCCGGCCTGCCTGTACCAAGGTTCCCAAAACGGCGGGGCTTGCGCATTGCGTCGCAAGCCCGGTGTAAAGAAGGAACCCCTGACCTGCCTGTATCAAGGGCCCCAAAACTGTTTGGGCTCGTCGCAAGTGCGGTGTGAGCCCGATGTAAAGAGGGGAATCCCCGGCCTGCCTGTACCAAGGTCCCCGAAACCGGGTAGTGAACTGAATCACTGAATGGACTATTGCAGGGGGCGTGCCAGGTTTTAACAAGTTGAAACAGAAAGCCGCACTGAAACGCTGAAAGCCCCGTATTACGGGGCTTTCGTGTTTATTTCATACGGGTTTGATTGCGAAAGCTGGCGGGATTCAGGGGCGGTTGCCGTGCTCGATTGCGGTTCACGGTGCATTCAGGCGGTGCACGGAAGGCTGTTGATCGTTCCCACGCTCCCGCGTGGGAATGCCTCAATGGACGCTCTGCGTCCGCTTCGGCAGGGACGCGGAGCGTCCCGGGCTGCATTCCCACGCAGAGCATGGGAACGATCGGTAAAAGTTAACCCTCTTCTCCCTCATCCTCATCCGCGCCATCGACCTTCATGCCCAGTTCCTTGATCTTGCGCGTCAGGGTATTGCGTCCCCAGCCCAGCAGGACGGCGGCATCGCGGCGGCGGCCGGCGGTGTGTTTGAGGGCGGTTTCGATCATGATTCGCTCGAACGCCGGCACGGCGCTGTCGAGTAGACTCGATTGACCGCGAGCCAACGCCTGGTCAGCCCACTGGCGCAGCGCTTGCTCCCAGTTGGTCACTGGCGCCGAATCCTGCGGCAGGTTCAACAGCTCTGGTGGCAGATCGCTGATGTGCACTTCGCGACCCGATGCCATCACCGTGATCCAGCGGCAGGTGTTTTCCAGCTGTCGAACGTTGCCGCCCCACGGCAGGTTCTTCAGGTATTCCTCGGTTTCGCTTTTGAGCAGTTTCGGCTCCACCGCCAGTTCTTGCGCGGCGCGGCTGAGGAAGTGCTTGGCGAGGGTCGGGATGTCTTCGCGACGGTCCGACAGCCTTGGAATATGAATACGGATCACGTTGAGGCGGTGGAACAAGTCCTCACGGAATTTCCCGGCGTGCACCAGGGTTTCCAGATTCTGGTGGGTTGCGGCGATGATTCGTACATCGACCTTCACCGGTACATGACCCCCGACGCGGTAGAACTCGCCATCGGCCAGTACGCGCAGCAAACGAGTCTGGGTGTCGGCCGGCATGTCGCCGATTTCATCGAGGAACAGGGTGCCGCCGTCCGCCTGCTCAAAGCGACCGCGACGCAGGTTCGCTGCACCGGTGAATGCGCCTTTTTCATGGCCGAACAACTCGGACTCCATCAGGTCCTTGGGGATCGCCGCCATGTTCAGCGCAATAAAAGGCGATGCCGCGCGTGGGCTGTGGCGGTGCAGGGCGTGGGCCACCAGCTCTTTACCGGTCCCGGACTCGCCGTTGATCAGCACGGTGATGTTGGAGTGGCTCAAGCGCCCGATGGCACGAAACACTTCCTGCATTGCCGGAGCTTCACCGATGATTTCCGGGGTGCGGGTCAGGGCGACCGGGACTTCCAGGCCTTGCTGTTCCTGGGCGTGCTGGTTGGCGCGCTTGACCAGGGAGACTGCTTCGTCAACGTCGAATGGCTTTGGCAGGTATTCAAACGCGCCGCCCTGATAGGACGCGACAGCGCTGTCCAGGTCGGAGTGCGCGGTCATGATGATCACTGGCAACCGTGGGTGTTGCTCGCGAATCCGTGCCAGAAGGTCCAGACCGCTGGCGCCCGGCATGCGGATGTCGGAAATGATCACGTCCGGCTGCTGGCGCGCCAGGCGGCTCATCACGCCATCGGCGCTGTCGAAGCTTTGCGTGGTCATGCCTTCTTGTTGCAAGGCTTTTTCCAGGACCCAACGGATAGAACGGTCGTCATCGACGATCCACACGGTTTCACTACGGCTCATGTCGATGTGGCTCCTTGTTCCAGTGGCAGAAAGATCGAGAAGGTGGTGTGGCCTGGGTGGCTGTCACACTCGATCAAGCCCTGGTGCTGGCTGATGATGTTCTGGGTAATGGCCAGGCCCAGCCCGGTACCGTCCGGGCGGCCGCTGACCATGGGGAAGAAAATGGTTTCTTGCAGGTCCGCGGGAATGCCGGGGCCGTTGTCGATGATTTCGATCTTGGTCACCAGGCGATGGCGCACGTGGCCGATGGTGAACTGGCGCATGGCGCGGGTGCGCAAGCTGATGCGGCCCAGACGCAGCTCGTTCTGGCTGCTGATGGCTTGCATCGCGTTGCGCACGATGTTCAGGACCGCCTGGATCATTTGTTCGCGATCGATCAATACGTCGGGAATGCTTGGGTCGTAGTCGCGCACCAGCGTGATGCAGCCCTGGCTTTCGGCTTCCACCAGATGAGAGACGCGCTCCAGCACTTCGTGGATGTTGCACATGGCCAGCGACGGCAGCTTGTTGGAGCCGAGCATGCGGTCAACGAGATTACGCAGGCGGTCGGCCTCTTCAATGATCACGTTGGTGTAATCGCGCAGGCTTTCTTCGGGCAGCTCACGGGCGAGCAGTTGCGCTGCCCCGCGAATGCCGCCCAGTGGATTCTTGATTTCGTGGGCGAGGCCGCGCACCAGCATCTTGCTGGTTTCCTGCTTGGACAGCTGCGCCTCTTCCTTGGTGATCCGCAGCAAGCGGTCACGGGGATGGACTTCGAGCAGCAGCATGGTGTCGCCGTTGGCGAGGATTGGCGTCACCGCATAGTCGACCGTCAGTGTCTGGCCGGTGAGGGCGGTGAGCATCGCTTCGCGCTTGGTGAAGGGGTGCGCCTGCTCCACCGCCTGGCGCAAGGAATTCAGCGCTTCGGTGGATTCGGTGAACAACTCGCTGATGAACTGCCCATGGCTACGCTGGCCGCTGATGGCCAGGAGCATCTCCGCCGCCGGGTTCATGTACTCGAGGCGCAGGTCGGCGTCGAGCAGGATGGTGGCGGTGGTCAGGTTGTCGAGTAGCAGTCGATGCAGTGCGTCGCTAATGGTCATCAGGACCTCTTTTGGAGCAGGGCATGCGCATGAATAACGCGCCGATACGAGGAAAATGCAAAAACCAAACCAAGGCTCCGAAAAGAAGCGTTTAAGGCCTGAAACGGGCGCTTGACGCTCGTTTGCGTGGCGTTCTGCCAGCTTTTGCGGGTAGTTTCGAACCAAAATGGGATGTGATGTGAGTACGGTGCAATCTATTGCACCAATATAGTGCGCAAACCTGAACGAGGTTAGAAGAAACGCAAGAAGGGATTTTTTTCTTCTTCAGGTTTGTCCTTGAGCGGACATTCCGGTCGTTGGCCGTAGTCGGCGAGGACGCAAGGTTTGACTTGGCGTTTTTGCGCCAGGGAGATACGCAGCATGTGGAAGGGCTGGTTGGCGGTGCGTTCGACAGTGCGACCGTCCTCGTCGAGGATTTCCACGGAGAGATTGTGGCTGCCACGGTCGATTTTATTCAGGGCGAAAACCGGGCTCGGCCCTGGTTCGGCGGTGGGTTGACCATCGAGCAGCAAACGGTAGCGATGCCCGTGTTGCAGACCGGGTTCGCTGGTGACGCTGACGATCAGCTCGCCGGCGTTGTTGCGAATCGTGGTGTCGGGCTCTGGCACCAGTATTCTGAGCATGTCGTAGTGGAACAGCGGCGTTGTTTCCATCTTCTTGCCAGCGATCACCGGTGCTGCGCCGCCGGGTTTGGCGGACATGCGGTTGCTTGTTGCCAGCGGAACGCGTTTGGCGCTGCCGGAGCCTGGCTGGTCGGTGTAGACACGATTGCCTTGGGCGTCGATGTAGGTGAAAACCTCGGCCGCCGCTGGCAGGGCACACAAGCAGGCGAGCAGAAGCCATAGCCTCACGGCTTGTGCACCCGTTGCACGGTGAAGGTCACGTTGGAACTTTGCTGCACGATGTTTTCTCCGTCGATGACCTGCACTGCGAGGCTGTGTGTGCCGCGATCAATATTGACCAGTTGCAGGATCGGCACGTTGCTCGCTTGGCCGTAAGGCTGATTGTCCAGTAACAGCCTCAGTAAATGGGGGCCTTGCAAGCGGGGTTTGATCAGCACGTTGACGGTAAAAGTGCCGTTGTTGGCGCGCAACGCTTCGGTGGTAGGCAGGTTGGTCAGCTCCAGCACCTCATAAGCGCTATGGGGCTGTTCGCGGCTCATGGGTTCGCCGGGCGGCGCAGAAGGCGGCTGGGGCTCGACACTGTTAAGCGGTGGCAGCTCGACCGCCTGCGCCGCGACGCCATCAGGCGGCTGATTGCTATAGGCGGTGTTGCCGTCGGCATCGGTGTATTTGTAAATCCGGGCCATCACGGGAAAAGCCAAAGACAGCAGCATAAACATTAAAAATGGCCGCATTCAGACTCCCTGTGAGCAGCGAGGATTACTCCGATAGTGGAATACCCTGGCTGCCAGCATAGAACACAATAAGTTCGACCGGCTCGTCACCGGTTTTCCCACGATGGGTAATGTTGACCATTTCGGCCAATGCCTCGCCTCGCTTATAGCGTCGGGTCTGACCGCTGTCCCTGCTTTCAATGGTCAGCTCGCCGGCAAGAATGTACGCCGCGTTGGGGATGGGGTGAGTGTGCCATTGAATTTCGGTGTTGGCCGGTATCTTGAGTTTGAGCAGGGACAGTTCTGGTGCGGTGTCGGGATAGTGAGCGTAACGCGTGCCGTCCCAGGACGCGCTGCTTTGAAGTAGCAGGCTGCGTTCTATTCCTGTCGGTGCGGAGGGAGTGGTACACGCCTGCAGAGCCAGGGGCACGAGAGCGAGAAGTAATGCCTTGAGAGAATGGTGGTTCATTGTCCAATCCTTTGAGTGAAAGCAGCCCCAAGGCTACGAGCAACTCAAAGAGGTTTATGCCGGACGATGCTGTAAATGCCCGGGGAGATGGGGAAAGCCGTTGTCGGAAATTGCCCCAAAAAAAAGGCCTCCCGAAGGAGGCCTCTCTTTTTCACGCCGCGTGTTGCAGCGCTACCGGATCAGCAGCTGTAGTACAGCTCGTATTCCAGTGGGTGTACGAAGGTACGAACCTTGATTTCTTCTTCGCTTTTCAGAGCGATGTAAGCGTCGATGAAGTCGTCGCTGAAAACGCCGCCTTTGGTCAGGAACGCACGACCTTTGTCCAGCTCTTCCAGGGCTTCTTTCAGGCTGCCGCAAACTTGTGGGATCTCTTTCGCCTCTTCAGGCGGCAGGTCGTACAGGTTTTTGTCAGCTGCGTCGCCAGGGTGGATCTTGTTCTGGATGCCGTCCAGGCCAGCCATCAACAGTGCAGCAAAGCCCAGGTACGGGTTGGCTGCTGGATCCGGGAAACGTGCTTCGATACGGCGAGCGCGAGGGCTGGACACGTAAGGAATACGGATCGAAGCGGAACGGTTGCGAGCCGAGTAGGCCAGCATTACTGGAGCTTCGAAACCTGGGACCAGACGCTTGTAGGAGTTGGTCGACGGGTTGGTGAAGCCGTTCAGGGCCTTACCGTGCTTGATGATGCCGCCAATGAAGTACAGGGCGGTGTCGGACAGGCCGGCATAACCTTCGCCAGCGAAGGTGTTCTTGCCATCTTTGGCGATGGACAGGTGGACGTGCATACCCGAACCGTTGTCGCCGTACAGCGGCTTAGGCATGAAGGTCGCGGTGCGGCCGTATGCATCAGCAACGTTGTGTACGCAGTATTTCAGGGTCTGAACTTCGTCAGCCTTGGCAACCAGGGTGTTGAACTTCACACCGATTTCGTTCTGGCCGGCAGTCGCCACTTCGTGGTGGTGAACTTCGATGACCAGGCCCATTTCTTCCATGGCGTTGCACATGGAGGTACGGATTTCGTGGTCGTGGTCGAACGGTGGAACCGGGAAGTAGCCGCCTTTGACGCCTGGACGGTGGCCTTTGTTGCCGCCTTCCACGTCCTGGTCGGACATCCAGGAACCTTGTTCGGAGTAGATCTTGAACATGGAACCGGAGATGTCGGACTTGAACTTCACTTCGTCGAAGATGAAGAATTCTGGCTCCGGGCCAACAAATACGGTGTCGCCGATACCGGTCGACTTCAGGTATTCCTCGGCACGCTTGGCGATCGCACGTGGGTCACGGTCGTAGCCTTGCATGGTCGAAGGCTCGATCACGTCGCAAACCAGGATCAGGGTTGGCTCTTCGGTGAACGGGTCGAGGACAGCGGTGCTGTCGTCCGGCATCAGGATCATGTCGGAAGCTTCGATGCCTTTCCAGCCAGCGATGGAGGAACCGTCGAACATTTTGCCTTCTTCGAAGAAAGCTTCATCCAGCGCGTCGCGAGCCGGCATGGTCACGTGGTGCTGAGTGCCTTTGGTGTCCGTGAAGCGCAGATCAATCCACTTGACGTCATGATCTTTGATGAGTTGAACCGACTTCGACATAGTGTCCTCCGGGTGGCTTCGGGCTTAGTAGTGGATGCCCTTAGAATGTGGGTGATGCCGGCGCGAATACTCTGCCAAGGCAACCTGCCTCACAAGGGAGCAAATTGCATGCCAGTGCCCCACCATGGGTTTTTTGCCCCAATTTCACGCTTATAAAGGTGCAAAGCGGCGCAAAGCTGAAAATCACGCCCTGTAATGTAGCGTTTAAATCGGCAAATGACCCGTTTTGGTGCGCGCGAAACCTTCTGCACATTAACTGGTTAAACCTTGAGCAATTTCCGCTATAATCCGCGCCCCCCTTTTTCGGCTGGGCCTGCGCGCGCTGTTTTCATGAAATTAATCGTAAAAGTCTTTCCCGAGATCACCATCAAGAGCCGCCCGGTACGGATGCGTTTCATCCGCCAGTTGGCCAAAAATATCCGTACCGTGCTCCGCGACCTGGACCCGGCTGTGGTGGTGAACGGTGTGTGGGACAATCTCGAGCTGGAAACCCGCGTCAGCGAGCCCAAGGCCTTGAAGGAGATGACCGAACGCCTGAGCTGCATGCCCGGCATCGCGCATTTCCTGCAGGTCGATGAATACCCGCTGGGCGACTTCGATGACATCGTCGCCAAGTGCAAGCAACACTTCGGTGATGCGCTGGCCGGGAAGATCTTTTCGGTGCGCTGCAAGCGGGCCGGCAAGCATGAATTCAGCTCGATGGATGTCGAGAAATATGTCGGCAGCCAACTGCGTCGACAGTGCGGCGCCGCCGGAATCTCGCTCAAAGAGCCGCAAATCGAAGTTCGTATCGAAATTCGCGACAAACGGTTGTTCGTGATCCACAGCCAGCACAACAGCATCGGCGGTTATCCGCTGGGAGCCCTGGAACAGACGCTTGTACTGATGTCCGGCGGCTTCGATTCCACCGTTGCTGCGTACCAGATCATGCGTCGCGGGCTGATGAGCCATTTCTGCTTCTTTAATCTGGGCGGACGTGCCCATGAACTGGGCGTCATGGAAGTCGCGCACTTCATCTGGAAGAAGTACGGCAGCTCCCAACGCGTGTTATTTGTGAGTGTGCCATTCGAGGAAGTACTGGGAGAAATTCTCGGTAAAGTCGATAACAGTCATATGGGTGTAGTTTTGAAGCGTATGATGTTGCGCGCTGCTTCCCGTATTGCAGATCGGCTGGACATCGAAGCGCTGGTCACCGGCGAAGCGATTTCCCAGGTGTCGAGCCAGACGTTGCCGAACCTGTCCGTGATCGACTGCGTGACCGACAAGCTGGTCTTGCGTCCGCTGATCGCCAGTCACAAGCAGGACATCATCGATCTGGCCAACGAAATCGGTACCGCCGACTTCGCCAAGCACATGCCGGAATACTGCGGGGTCATTTCGGTGAACCCGAAAACCCACGCCAAGCGACCGCGCGTGGAGTACGAAGAACAACAGTTCGACATGGCAGTCCTTGAGCGTGCGCTCGAGAACGCCAAACTGGTGCCGATCGATCGCGTGATCGACGAATTGGGCCAGGACTTGCAGATCGAAGAAGTCAGCGAAGCGCTGGCGGGGCAAATCATCATCGACATCCGTCATCCGGATGCCGCTGAAGACGACCCGCTGGAGCTCGCCGGCATTGAGGTACAAACGATGCCGTTTTATGCATTGAACGCTCGTTTCAAGGAACTGGACCCTACTCGCCAGTACCTGCTGTATTGCGACAAAGGCGTGATGAGTCGCCTGCATGCCCACCATTTGCTCAGTGAGGGGCATGCCAATGTGCGCGTTTATCGACCGAGCTAAGAGCCCGGGGCTGTATGCCTGTGGCCTGCGTCACCGGCCCCCCGACTCTGCCGTCAAGCTGTAACGGCAAGGCCTGACTCTACTGTAAATCGCTGCCAAGACTTGTCAGCACACCGAATCCTCTGATCGAGATACACAAGTGATCGAAAATCTACGCAACATCGCCATCATTGCTCACGTTGACCATGGTAAAACCACCCTGGTAGACAAACTCTTGCGTCAATCCGGCACCCTGGAGCGCAACGAGCTCAACGACGAGCGCGTGATGGACTCCAACGACCAGGAGAAAGAGCGCGGTATTACCATTCTGGCGAAAAACACCGCCATCAACTGGAACGGCTACCACATCAACATCGTGGACACCCCGGGCCACGCCGACTTCGGCGGCGAAGTTGAACGCGTAATGTCGATGGTCGACTCCGTTCTGCTGCTGGTTGACGCTCAAGACGGCCCTATGCCGCAAACCCGTTTCGTGACCAAGAAGGCTTTCGAAGCCGGCCTGCGTCCAATCGTGGTCATCAACAAGGTCGACCGTCCAGGCGCGCGTCCGGACTGGGTTCTGGACCAGATCTTCGACCTGTTCGACAACCTCGGTGCCACCGAAGAACAGCTGGACTTCAAAGTCGTCTACGCCTCGGCCCTGAACGGCATTGCCGGTCTGGAACACACCGACATGGCTGAAGACATGACCCCGCTGTACCAGTCGATCGTCGACAACGTACCTGCGCCGAAAGTCGACCGTGACGGTCCGTTCCAGATGCAGATCTCCGCTCTGGACTACAACAGCTTCCTGGGTGTTATCGGCGTTGGCCGTATCGCTCGTGGTCGCATCAAGCCGAACACTCCGGTTGTCGCTATCGACGCCGACGGCAAGAAGCGCAACGGCCGTATCCTGAAGCTGATGGGTCACCACGGTCTGCACCGTATCGACGTTGAAGAAGCTGCTGCCGGCGACATCGTCTGCATCAGCGGCTTCGACCAGCTGTTCATCTCCGACACTCTGTGCGACCCACTGAACGTCGAAGCGATGAAGCCGCTGACCGTTGACGAACCAACCGTTTCCATGACCTTCCAGGTAAACGACTCGCCTTTCTGCGGTAAAGAAGGCAAGTTCGTCACCAGCCGTAACATCAAGGAACGTCTGGACAAGGAACTGCTCTACAACGTTGCCCTGCGCGTTGAAGAAGGCGACACCGCCGACAAGTTCAAAGTCTCCGGCCGTGGTGAGCTGCACCTCTCGGTACTGATCGAAACCATGCGTCGCGAAGGCTTCGAAATGGGTGTTGGTCGTCCGGAAGTGATCATCCGCATGGTTGACGGCGTCAAGCACGAACCGTACGAAAACGTGACCATCGACCTGCCGGAAGAATCGCAAGGTTCGATCATGGAACAGATCGGTATCCGTAAAG
The DNA here is from genome assembly GCF_019823085.1 of Pseudomonas sp. DR48. Taxonomy (NCBI): domain Bacteria; kingdom Pseudomonadati; phylum Pseudomonadota; class Gammaproteobacteria; order Pseudomonadales; family Pseudomonadaceae; genus Pseudomonas; species Pseudomonas sp. DR48. The sequence goes on from NZ_CP081946.1 coordinate 2,303,545, forward strand.
GCGACCTGACCAACATGGTTCCGGATGGCAAGGGCCGTGTGCGCCTTGAGTACAACATCCCGGCTCGTGGCTTGATCGGTTTCCGTAACGAGTTCCTGACCCTGACCTCCGGTGCAGGCATCCTGACCTCGATCTTCGACCGTTACGACGTGATGAAGTCCGGCGACATGTCCGGCCGTCAGAACGGCGTGCTGGTTTCGGTTGCTACCGGTAAGGCTCTGACTTACTCGCTGGAAACCCTGCAAGCTCGCGGCAAACTGTTCCTGGGTCACGGTGAAGACGTGTACGAAGGTCAAATCGTCGGCATCAACAGCCGCGACAACGACCTGGGCGTCAACCCAACCAAAGGCAAGAAGCTCGACAACATGCGTGCTTCGGGTAAAGACGAAACCATCGCTCTGGTTCCGCCTATCCGCTTCACCCTGGAGCAGGCTCTGGAATTCGTGCAAGAAGACGAATTGTGCGAAGTCACTCCTAAGTCCATCCGTCTTCGCAAGAAGATCCTGGGCGAAAGCGAGCGTACCCGCGCTGCGAAAAAAGCTGGTAACTAAGTCATTTAGTTAGCTGCAAAAAAAACGCCCCCGACCGCAAGGTCGGGGGCGTTTTTGTTTGTCTGGGGTTTGTGCAGTGTTTGTGCTGGCCCTATCGCGGGCAAGCCCGCTCCCACAGTGATTTTGGGTGTTCACATAAGTTGTGTTCAGCGCCGAACCCTGTGGGAGCGGGCTTGCCCGCGATGAGGCCCGGTCAGGCAGCGAGATCCTGGATCAGAACTTTTCGAGCGTGCGACGGCTCTCGCTGCTCTCACGCGCCACTTCCTTGGGCTTGTAAGCGCAGTAACCCGGACGCGGGCCGATCTTGGGGTGATTGCGGCAAGTATCCGGGCGCTTTTCATAAATAGTGCACAGACGGCTCTTACGATCCAGGTACAGGCAATCGTTGTTGCTCATGCGCTGGAGCGTGAAGATTTCGGACTTCTGGTTGTAGCGCTCGACGATCCCTTCCTTCTGCAGGCGCTTGGCGATGTTCTTCGCCGGTTCGCCGCGCTCGAACTCGTCGACGATGCCGATACGGATTAGATCCTTGATCTTGACCTCGACCGGCAGTGTGCAGCAGCTGGACACACAGGAACCGCACATTGGCGCAGAATACTTGGCCCAGGTGTCGAGGCGATCGATCTCGGCGGCGGCGATCAGGTTGGACTTCATCATCGGTTGTTACCAGCGTGTGCATCAGGGCGCGCGATCATACCGGGACTGGTGGATTTTTGAACAACCTTTCGCCAGTTTTTTTCGACAACCGTCCGATATCGCCGTTAATCCGGCACGGCCCCTGCATTGATTAAGGCACATGACAATGTAATGTCGGCCTATCTCGCACTATCAGGAAAAACTGCCGAACCAGAGCCCCCGCGGCCGGTCAGACCGTCTAGGCTCAACAACTTCACGCTCGCTCGAGGTCCTATCGATGACTCAAGAACCACTTGTTCGCGAAGCAGAGGTGGCCGCATTCCGCGACGCCGTCTTGACCAAACTCACCTACGCGGTGGGTAAAGACCCGGATCACGCGTTTGACCACGACTGGTTCGAAGCGATTGCATTGGCAGCGCGCGATCACATGGTCGAGCACTGGATGGATCACACCCGGCAGATCTACCGCAAAGGTCAGAAACGGGTTTACTACCTCTCCCTGGAATTTCTCATCGGCCGGCTGCTCTACGACAGCCTGAGCAACCTTGGCCTGCTGGACGTCGCCCGTGAGGCCCTGACCGAACTGGGCGTCGACCTCGAACGCATTCGCCTGCTGGAGCCCGACGCGGCCCTGGGCAACGGCGGTCTCGGTCGCCTGGCAGCGTGCTTTATGGAAAGCATGTCGACCCTGGGCATTGCCGGCCACGGCTATGGCATTCGTTATGAACACGGTTTGTTCCGCCAGGCCATCGTCGATGGCTGGCAGCAGGAACAAACCGAACACTGGCTGGATTTCGGCAACCCTTGGGAATTTGAACGACCAGAGGTGGTTTACCCGATCGGTTTTGGCGGCAGTGTCGAAACCGTCACCGACGAAGCCGGCAAGACCAAACAGGTCTGGACCCCGGTGGAAACCGTTCGCGCCATTGCTTACGACACGCCGGTGGTCGGCTGGCGTGGGGCGAGCGTCAACACGCTGCGCCTGTGGCGTGCCCGGGCGGTGGAAGATTTGCACCTGGAACGCTTCAACGCCGGTGACCACTTGGGCGCGGTAGCCGAAGTTGCCCGGGCGGAAAGTATCTCGCGCGTCCTCTACCCGGCCGACAGTACCGAAGCCGGCCAGGAACTGCGTCTGCGCCAGGAATACTTCTTCGTCGCTGCGTCCTTGCAGGACTTGCTGCGCCGCCACCGCAACATGCACACCTCCGTGCTGACACTGGGCGATCACGCAGCGATCCAGCTCAACGACACCCACCCCTCGATTGCCGTGGCCGAGCTGATGCGCCAACTGGTTGACGTCTACGACGTCGCGTGGGATGCGGCATGGCAAGTCACCGTCGACACGCTCTCGTACACCAACCACACGTTGTTGCCCGAAGCGCTGGAAACCTGGCCGGTCGGTTTGATGGAGCGCATGCTGCCGCGGCACATGCAGATCATCTACCAGATCAACGCCCAGCACATCGACTCGCTGCGCGCCAAAGGCATTCACGACTTCGACGTGCTGCGCGCGGTGTCGCTGATCGAAGAAGACAATGGCCGCCGCGTGCGCATGGGCAACCTGGCGTTCCTCGGTTCCCACAGCGTCAACGGCGTGTCCGCGCTGCACACGCAGTTGATGCGCAAAACCGTGTTCTCGGAACTGCACAAACTCTATCCAGAGCGGATCAACAACAAGACCAACGGCATCACCTTCCGACGCTGGCTCTATCAGGCTAACCCCGAGCTGACGTCAATGATGGTCGACGCTCTCGGCCCGGACCTGCTGGACAACCCTGAAGCACGCCTGCAGGATCTGGAGCCGTTCGCCGAGAAAGCTGCGTTCCGCAAAGCCTTCGCCGAGCAGCGGCTGCACAGTAAAAAAGCATTGGCGTATCTGATTCATGAACGACTGGGGATCGCGGTCAATCCGGCGGCGATGTTCGACGTGCAGGTCAAACGGATTCACGAATACAAGCGCCAGTTGCTCAACTTGATGCACACCGTTGCGTTGTATCAGGCGATTCGCGCCGAGCCTGAAATCGACTGGGTGCCGCGGGTGAAGATTTTCGCCGGCAAGGCAGCGGCCAGTTATCACCAGGCCAAGCTGATTATCAAACTGACCAACGACATTGCCCGGGTGGTGAACAACGACCCGACCGTGCGTGGTTTGCTCAAAGTGGTGTTCCTGCCCAACTACAACGTCAGCCTGGCGGAGAGCATCATCCCGGCGGCGGATTTGTCGGAGCAGATTTCCACCGCTGGTTTCGAAGCTTCGGGCACCAGCAACATGAAATTCGGCCTCAACGGCGCGCTGACCATCGGCACCCTCGATGGCGCCAACGTCGAAATGTGCGAATTCATCGGCGCCGAGCACATGTTCATTTTCGGCCTCAGCGCCCAGCAGGTTGAAGCGCGCAAGCAGAACCATGAGTTCAATGCGACGCCGGACATTGCCGCATCACACCGCTTGAATGACGTGCTGCAGGCGATTCGTGGCGGGGTGTTCTCGCCGGATGATCCGGCCCGTTACACAGGCTTGATCGATTCGCTGATCGACTACGACCGCTTCCTGGTCTGCGCCGATTTTGATTCCTATTGGGACGCGCAGATGCGCGTGGAAGCCCATTGGCACGATTCGCAAGCCTGGTGGCGTTCGGCAGTGTTGAACACCTCCCGGATGGGCTGGTTCTCGTCCGACCGGACCATTCGCGAGTACGCCACGGAGATTTGGAAAGCTCTGGAGTAACTTTTAGCAATAATTGCGAGCAAGGCCCGACGGTTGTTGGGCCTGATCGATATACTAAGCAGCAGTTTCAGTGAGCGCTGCGCGCTCAATCGCGGGCAAGCCACGCTCCCACAGGACTTCATGGGTCGCAAGATCGACATATGACCTGTGGGAGCGTGGCTTGCCCGCGATGGCGTCAGCGTAGGCGCCACAAGGCAATGGGCCGCTTAGGGATATCGACCATGCAATGGATTTTCATGCTGATTGGGCTGGTGCTGGGCTGGATACTCGACGAGTCGTTCAGCGATGCGCTGTTGGGCGCGCTGCTCGGGTTGGGTATTGGCCAGGCCATCCGTATCGCTCGCTTGGGTTCACAAACCGCCGAGCAGCGCGTTCTTCTGGAGCAGGCACAGGTTGCGCTCAATGCCGTGCAGCAACGTTTGGCATTGCTCGAAGTGTCTGGCCTCAAGGCGCCTGAGACCAGCGAGCCGGTGATCAGCGAACCCGCCCCGACACCTGAATTCACACTCGACGAGATCCCCGTCGAGGCCCCGGAGCTGATCTGGGATCTCCCACCCGAACTCCAACCGGTCACTGCCGCAGCCACTGAAACCAGTCGCCCGCTGCCAGTCGATGTCTGGAAACCCGAGCCCGTCGCTCGCGAGCCGCAACAACCCGCCATTCCTCGTGGCCCCAATTTCATTGACCGAGCCATCAGCGGCGCCCGTAACTGGCTGTTCGGCGGCAACACCGTGCTGCGGGTCGGCGTGGTGCTGTTGTTTCTCGGCCTGGCCTTCTTGCTGCGTTATGCCACTGAAGGCATGGTGGTGCCGATTGAACTGCGTTACGCCGGGGTGGCAGCGGCTGCGCTGGGCTTGCTCGGGTTGGGCTGGTGGCTGCGCCATCGCAATAACAATTACGCATTGATGCTGCAAGGCACCGGGATTGCCGTGTTGTACCTGACGGTGTTCGCCGCCATGCGGTTGCATCCGCTGCTTGATCCAACGGCAGCCCTGGGCCTGTTGGTGGCGGTGACCGTGTTCTCTGCGATTCTGGCAATCACCCAGGATTCCCTGGCGCTGGCGTGTGTCGCCGCACTGGGCGGTTTCGCCGCGCCGATCCTGACGTCGACCGGCACCGGCAACCATGTCGCGCTGTTCAGCTATTTCGCCTTGCTCAATGCCGGCATCCTCGCCATCGCCTGGTTCAAGGCCTGGCGTCTGCTCAACCTGATTGGCTTTGTCGGCACCTTCGGCATTGGCTTCGCCTGGGGACTGCGCTCCTACACGCCGGAACTGCTGTGGAGCACCGAGCCGTTCCTGATCCTGTTCTTCCTGATGTACCTGGCCATCGGCCTGCTGTTCACCCGGCGCAAGCTGCTGGAAATGAGCGACGCGCCCGAAGACGACAGCCGCGAGGCGTTGCTGCGCTGGTCGGCGGCTAAAGGCGATTACGTCGACGCAACGATGTTGTTCGGCCCGCCGCTGGTGGGCTTCGGTCTGCAGTTCGCGCTGGTTCAGCATCTGGAATTTGCCACGGCGTTCAGCGCATTGGCGTTAGGCATGATCTACATGGGGCTCGCTCGTCTGCTGATGGGCGGGCGGGCGTTGCTGCTGGCGGAAACCTGTCTGGCGCTGGGCGTGATCTTCGCCAGCCTGGCGATTCCGCTGGGGCTCGACGCTCGCTGGACGTCAGCCGCTTGGGCTGTAGAAGGTGCGGGGATTTTCTGGCTCGGTCTGCGTCAGCAACGACCGCTGGCCCGGACGTTTGCCTTGCTGCTGCAACTCGGTTCCGCGCTGGCGTTTCTCAGTGAGCTGCGCACGGGCGAAAGCAGCCTGCTCGACGGCGCTCCGCTGGGTGCATTGATGCTCGGTGCGGCGTTGCTGTTCAGCTTCTACCAATTGCGCAAAGCCTTGCCTGAGCATACGTCAGACTGGGAGCGCAAAGGATTGCCGGTCCTGGCGTGTCTTGGTCTGACGTTCCTCTATTTGCTGGCGCCGTTGTTCTTCTTCACCCAGGGCACTGCGATCAGTTGGGCATTGGCGGGCCTGGCGACCTTGTTTGTCGGCCTGCGCCTGCAATCGCGCACGTTCCTGTTCAGCGCATTCGCCGTGCAGTTGCTCGGCGGTGCGTTGTTCCTGCTGCGATTGCAGGGCGCTGGCGGTGAGTCCGGCGCCGTGTTCAGTGCGGGCTGGAGCGGGTTACTCAGCGCGTCCCTGATTGGCCTGGCGCTGATCGCTGGCATGTTGCTCGCCGCGCGTGACGACATGGTGCGCAGCGACGTTCGACTGTTGCGTGGCTTGTCGGTGGTGCTGCTGGCCGGTCTGGTGCTGATCAATCTGGCCGTGCTGTTCGTGCTGCCTTGGCAAACCGCGAGTGCGGTGTGGGCGGCCAGCGGTTTGTTCATCATTTGGCTCAGTCTGTACCTCAAGCAACGGGTGAGTTTCATCTTCGGCCTGTTGTTGCAGGTCATCGGCGGCGGCGCGTTTCTGCTGGCCGGGCCGGACCTGCTTGGCCCGCTGGCCAGCGAAGGTCTGAGGCCGCTGGCGCACAGCGGTTTCTGGACGCCATTGGTGTTGGGCCTGGCCGCGTTGGTCGGGGCCTGGCGCTTGCAGCTCGGCAATCACGGCTCGGCGTTCGATGCGCTGAGTTTGCAGCGATTATCTGAAGTGTTGCTGGTGTGGGGCGCGGGTTGGTGGGCGCTGGCGTGGATCAGCGAAGTGCTGCGCTTTGCGCCGTTGAATCTGCAAGCGACGTGGTTGCTGGCGGTCACGGCCGTGAGCGTGGCGCTGTGGGCGGCGTTGGCATTGCGCCTGAAATGGCCGTCCCTCGGCCTGCTCTGCACTTTGCTGATACCCGCCGCCGCGCTTGTGTTGCTCGCCGCGTGGCATTCGCGTTATCACCCGGCCGCCGACTTTGGCTGGCTGGTGTGGACGGCTGTGTTTGCCGTGCATTTCGTCTCCCTGCGACGCTTGGCGCCAATGCTGCCGGCCCGCGCCTTGAGCACCGCCCATGTGCTCGGCGCCTGGCTGTTGATCGGCGTGCTGGCGCTGGAGCTGCGTTACGGTTTGCTGCTGTTGTCCGAGCAGTACAACGCCTGGCGCTGGCTGGGTTGGGCGATCCTGCCGAGCCTGTATCTGGTGCTGATGGCAGCGCCGCGCAATTGGCCATGGCCGGTGTCGACGTACGCTCGCGAGTATCGTGTCTACGCTGCGGCACCGCTGGCGTTGCTGATGCTTGGCTGGTTCTGGCTGGCGAACATCGCCAGTGACGGCACCGCCGAGCCGCTGCCCTATGTGCCGCTGATCAACCCGTTGGAGCTGGGCCTGCTGTTTGCGCTGTTCGGCGTTTATGTCTGGTCCCGCAGTGCCGTGGCGCAACTGGCGATTCGCAAGGACTACGCCGAACAGGCCACGCAACTGATCGCCGGTGTCTCGTTGTTCGCCTTCTTTACCGCGCTGGTGATGCGCACCGCTCACCATTGGGGCGGCGTGCCGTTTGAGCTGGATGCCTTGCTCGAATCGATGCTGGTGCAGGCCGGTTTGTCGATCGTCTGGACCCTGATGGCGCTGAGCCTGATGATCGGCGGCCATCTGCGGCATCGCCGCGAAGTCTGGCTGATCGGCGCCGCGCTGATCGGCGTGGTGGTGGCCAAACTGTTCTTTGTCGAACTGAGTAACCGCGGCGGCCTGGCGCGGATCGTGTCGTTTATCGGCGTCGGCGTATTGCTGTTGGTAGTGGGCTACTTCGCTCCGCTGCCGCCCAAGCGCGCCGAGGCTATACCGGATGCTGAAAAACCGGCCCCGCAAACCGAAGGAGTGTCGTCTTGAGTCAGAAGCTGAACCTGGGCTGGTTGGGCGCTGTTGCGCTGGGTGTGGCGCTGTCGGCCAACGCCCAGGAAAAACCGGCGGACTTCGCCACGCAAGTGCCGTTGTCGGTGAGCGGCGAGGGTCCGTGGTATCGCCTGGAATTGCCCTTGGCCGTGCAGCTCAATGCACGGCAAACGGATCTCAGCGATGTTCGTGTGTTCAACGCCGCCGGCGAGGCCCAGGCCTACGCCTTGGCTCGCGAAATAGCGTCAACCCGCGAGAGCCGCGTTCTGACCGACGTGAAATGGTTCCCGCTGTACAACACCGCGGACGCCACGGAGCGCGCGCCGGGTATACGCGTGCAATCGACTGCGAGCGGCACGTTGGTCGAAGTGCAGCCCTCCACTGAGCTGGAGGCGGGCGAGGAAGTGCTGCGTGGCTGGTTGCTCGACGCCAGCGGCATCAAGGCGCCCTTGCAGCAGCTGGTCCTTGACTGGACCAGCGAGCGCGATGGCTTCCAGCGTTTCAGCATTGAGGCCAGCGACGACTTGCAGCATTGGCAGTCGTGGGGCGAAGGGCAGGTAGCGCGCCTGACGTTTGCCGACGAACGGGTCGAGCAACATGAGGTGGGGCTTCCGGGACAACCGGCGCGGTATCTGCGCTTGCTGTGGAATTCATCGCAATCGGCGCCGACGCTGACGTCGGCGCAACTGGAAAGCGCCAGCACGCGCAGCCTGCCGCTGCCGTTGGTCTGGTCGCAACCGTTGGCCGGCAGCAGCGTGAAGAGCGGTGAATACACCTGGCAATTGCCGATGGGGCTGAATGTCGAGCGCGTGCAGGTCGAATTGAGTCAGCCCAACAGCCTGGCGCCGGTGACGTTGTCCGGACGGCGCGAGAGCAGCCTGCCGTGGCAGTCCCTGAGCAGCGGGTTGCTCTATCGCCTGACCCAGAATGGTCAGGACGTGGTGCAGAACGAATTGCAGCTGTCGGGGCAAACCGTGCAGCAACTGAAGCTGGTCGTGGACGAACGCGGCGGTGGCTTTGGCGCACAAGCGCCGACGTTGAAGTTTGCCGTGCGCTCGACGCAGGTGGTGTTCCTGGCCCGTGGCGCCGGCCCTTACACGCTGGCGCTGGGCAGCGCCACGGTGAAGGCGGCGAACCTGCCGTTGTCGACGCTTGTTCCTGATTACAGCGCCGCGAAGTTTGCCACGTTGGGCAAGGCTTCGGTCGAAGGCGCGGCAGTGGTGAGCAGCACTTCCACGGCGACAGCGGCAGCGACGACTGACACCAACTGGAAGAAATTCGGGCTGTGGGCGGTGTTGTTGCTGGGCGTTTTGTTCCTGGCGGCGATGGCGTTCAGCTTGCTGCGAAAACCGCCTGTCAAACCCTGAGGATTGCTGGTGCTACGCACCAGATCGCGGGCAAGCCCGCTCCCACAGGTGATCGCGTTGTATCAGCAATACGCGATCAAATGTGGGAGCGGGCTTGCCCGCGAAGACTGACTGTCAGCCGAAGAAAAAACCCGGAACTGCCACAATTCCTCCACTCACATCTCCCCCGTTTCGAACTACGCTCAACCGGGCGCATGAACTCTATTGGGCGGATCACGTCTGATAGGAGGAAATGCGCCTCGACTCGCGTTAAACTGCGCGGGTTTTTTAGCCCCCAATTCCACCGGAGCCTTCCATGTCCCGCGTTACCCTGAGTCGCTATTTGATTGAGCAGACCCGTAGCAACAACACCCCTGCCGATCTGCGTTTCCTGATCGAAGTGGTGGCGCGTGCTTGCAAGGAAATCAGCCACGCCGTTTCCAAAGGCGCCCTGGGCGGTGTTCTGGGCAGCATGGGCACTGAAAACGTCCAAGGCGAAGTGCAGAAGAAGCTTGATGTGATGTCCAACGACATCCTGCTCGAAGCCAACGAATGGGGCGGTCACCTGGCCGGCATGGCGTCCGAAGAAATGGACAATGCCTACCAGATTCCGGGCAAATACCCGAAAGGCGCCTACCTGTTGGTATTCGACCCACTGGACGGTTCGTCGAACATCGACATCAACGCGCCGGTCGGAACAATCTTCTCGGTACTGCGTTGCCCGAATGAATATCTGACCCAGAACGAGCCTTTGAACGAAAAGGCCTTCCTGCAGCCAGGCACTCAGCAGGTTGCCGCCGGTTACGCGATTTACGGTCCACAGACCATGCTGGTGCTGACCCTGGGCAATGGCGTGAAAGGCTTCACCCTCGACCGTGAAATGGGCAGCTTCGTGCTGACCCATGAAGACATCACGATCCCGGAATCCACGCAGGAATTCGCGATCAACTCGTCCAACCAGCGTCACTGGGAAGCGCCGGTACAGCGCTACGTCAGCGAATTGCTGGCTGGCGATGAAGGTCCACTGAAAAAGAACTACAACATGCGCTGGGTCGCCGCGATGGTTGCCGACGTGCACCGTATCCTGACCCGTGGCGGTCTGTTCATGTACCCACGCGACAGCCGCGAACCCTCGAAGCCGGGCAAACTGCGCTTGATGTACGAAGCCAACCCGATGTCGTTCCTGGTTGAACAGGCTGGCGGCGCTTCCACCGATGGCCATCAGCGCATCCTCGACATCAAGCCTGATGGCTTGCACCAGCGTGTTGCGGTGTTCCTCGGTTCGAAAGAAGAAGTTGCACGCGTCACGGCTTACCACAAGGAATAAACCATGACTGCGCCCTGGCAGCCGTTGCTCGACTGGTGGTTCGGAAACTTCGAATCCCCCAGCGAGATAGCGGCGCAGAAGGGCAGGTTATGGTTCGGCAAGCGCGACAGCCAGGACCTCGAAGCGCGCGAGCGTTTCGGGGACTGGGTCGAGCAGGCACTGGCCGGCGGTTTGACTGACTGGGCGCAACGCCCCGAAGGTTGGCTGGCCCTGGTGCTGCTGCTCGATCAACTCCCGCGCATGATCTATCGCGATACTCCCAAATCGTTCTCTGGTGATCTACGGGCCCAAAAACTCGTGGCGCAAGGCATTGCTGCGGATTTCGATCGCCAGTTGCGGCCGATTCAGCGGGTGTTTATCTACCTGGTGTTTGAGCATTGCGAGAATCTGGCGGTGCAGAACGAGGCGGTTTCGCGATACATCGACCTTGTTGTACAGCAGCCGGAAGCCGATCAAGCGCTGTTTACCGATTACCTGAACTATGCCGAGAAGCATCAGCAGGTTATTGCGCGGTTTGGGCGGTTTCCGCATCGCAATGCGGTATTGGGGCGGGAGTCGACGGCAGAGGAAATCGAGTTTCTTTCGGGGCCTGGGTCTCGCTTTTAGTTTTCTGCTATAGCTGATGCCGCCATCGCCAGCAGGCTGGCTCCCACATTTGGTTTGTGTCGTTCACAAATCCCCTGTGGGAGCCAGCCTGCTGGCGATGGGTCCAGTGAAAGCAGCTTAAATCCGGAAACTACCCACCAACTGCTTCAACCGCGCCGCCTGCTGCTCAAGATCCGAGCAAGCCCGCAAGGTCGCCTGCAGGTTCTCCACACCTTCCTGGTTCAGCGTGTTGATCTCGGTGATGTCGACGTTGATCGACTCCACGACAGCGGTCTGCTCTTCAGTCGCCGTGGCCACCGACTGGTTCATTCCGTCGATCTCGCCAATGCGCTGAGTCACGCTGCTCAGGCGCTCGCCCGCCTGATTGGCGATGCCAACGCTGCTTTCACTCTGACGCTGGCTGTCGGTCATGGTGCTGACCGCCTCGCGGGCGCCGACTTGCAGTTCCTCGATCATCTTCTGCACTTGCTGCGCCGAATCCTGTGTGCGGTGGGCGAGGTTGCGCACTTCATCCGCCACTACGGCAAAGCCACGGCCGGCTTCACCGGCGCGTGCCGCTTCGATGGCAGCGTTCAACGCCAGCAGGTTGGTCTGCTGCGAGATGCTGGTGATCACTTCCAGAATCTGCCCGATGTTCACGGTATTGCTGTTGAGCGTTTCGATGTTGCCGCACGAATCGCTGATCTTCGCCGAGAGCTGCTGCATCGCTGCGATGGTTTTATCCACCACTTGCTGGCCATCTTCAGCCAATTCGCGGGCGTCGCTCGAATGCTGGGAGGCGAGGGCGGCGTTCTGGGCGATTTCCTGAGCCGCGGCGCCCAGCTCGTTGATGGCGGCGGCCACGCTGCTGGTGCGCGAAGCTTGTTGATCGGAGTTGAACATCGACGAGTTCGACGCAGCCACTACGCGCAGCGCGACTTCGTTGACCTGGCCGGTGGCCGAAGCGACTTCGCGGATCGAGGTGTGAATACGCTCCACAAAGCGGTTGAACGACATGCCCAGCGCGCCAAATTCATCGTGGCCATGAATGGTCAGTCGCTTGGTCAGGTCGCCTTCACCCTCGGCGATGTCATGCATGGCACGGCCCATGGTCAGCAGCGGTTGCATCAGGAAACTGATGAGCATGCCCAGCAGCGCGATAATGATGACCACGGCAATGACCATGGCGATGATCGCTGAGGTGCGGAATTCGCTGAGCATCGAGAATGCAGTGTCTTGATCCAGCACCAGCGCCACGTACCAGTCGGCTGACGGCACGCCGTTGACGTGGGTGAAGGAGATGAATTGGGTCTTGCCGTCGAGTTCGACCTCTTTCATGCCCGGACTGACGTTCGGCGCACCGTTGGGGTAGGCCTCGGCGAGGGTTTTGAGCACCAGTTTGCTGTCCGGGTGGATCAGGATCTTACCGTCGGCGCTGACGATAAACGCATGGCCGTGACCACCGAAGTTCAGCGAGTTGATGATCGCGCTGACGCTGGACAGGTCGATGTCCGCGCCGGCAACGCCGATCATCTGGCCCTGATGCTGCACCGGCGTGGCCACGGTGATCACCAGTTTGCCTGAAGAAGCTGCGATGTACGGCTCGGTAACGATGGTCTGTTGCGCGCTGTTGGCGGCCTTGTACCAGCCGCGAGCGCGGGGATCGTAATCCGCGGCGCGATTGCCGGCAGGGACCGAGAACATCACGCCATCAGTGCCGCCGAAGTAGCTGAGCTGGAAGTTGCTGGTGTAGGCCGGCAAGTCGATGGCGCGTTTGAGGTTGGCTTGGGCACTGCCGTCCACGGCAATCTGCTGGGACAGCGATTGCAGTAACTGAATACGGCTTTCGAGCCAGGTCTTGATGTTACTGGTGGTCAGGCTGCCGAGTTCCTGCATCGAAGATTCGGTGCTGCTGCGCAGGGTCTGGCGCTGGCGGTAGTCGTTGAACAAGATAAAGCAGGCGAACGCAACGGCGACCACGAGGGCGGCTGCCAGCAGGATCTTGTGGCTGAATTTCATGTTTCTGGTCATTGAATGCACTACCGCGGAGGGGCTGGTCAGCGAGGGGGCGTCAATTTGCCACACTAGGAGGCTTGGCGCTGCTTCTATGTCGACTGGCCAGCGCCAAAGATTAGGCGTCTTTTTGCGAAAGCCGACGAAATACCCAATAGCCAGAGAAAGTGGCTGATTTTTCAAAAAAACCGGCAGACGAGCGGCCCGATAAATAGCCGGGCGCGTGGGGAACCAGATGGGGGTTTTCTCTTCTAAGCTTCTGCTTGGCAGCCGTGCCAATCCCCTACGTACCAGGAGTTTCACCATGTCGCTGCGATCTATCGCCTTGCTTTCGTTCTGCGTGCTTTTGGCCGCTTGCAGCAAGATCAATCAGGAAAACTACTCGAAGCTCTCGGCCGGCATGCCCAAGGCAGAAGTTGAAGCCTTGCTGGGTAAAGCCACTGATTGCTCGGGCGCGCTCGGCATGTCCAGTTGCACCTGGGGTGACAAGAATAGCTTTATCAGCGTGCAGTATGCCGGTGACAAAGTGCTGATGTTTTCTGGCCAAGGCCTGAAGTAAACCGGGGCAATACGCCTACGGGAGAAAAATAATGAAGCGTTTATTGATCCTGCTTTTTGCCGGCCTGGTATTGGCCGGCTGCGCCACTTCTGGCGAAGATTCACTGGCACCGAAGACCGTCAACAGCGTCAATCTCAAGAAATACCAGGGCACCTGGTACGAGTTGGCCCGCCTGCCGATGTACTTTCAGCGCAACTGTGCGCAATCCGAAGCTCATTACACACTCAAGCCTGATGGCAACATCCAGGTGTTGAATCGCTGCCTGACGGCAGACTGGGAGTGGGAAGAGGCCAAGGGCACGGCTTATCCACAGGTACCGGGCAAGACCGACAAATTGTGGGTCGAGTTTGATACCTGGTTCTCGCGATTGCTGCCAGGCGTGGCGAAGGGGGAATACTGGGTGCTGTACGTCAGCGACGATTACAAGACCGCCATCGTCGGTGACCCAAGCCGCAAGTATCTGTGGCTGTTGTCCCGCACGCCGTCGGTTAATGGTGTGGTGCGTGAAGAACTGCTGAGCAAGGCGCGTCAGCAGGGTTACGACACGACGCGATTGATCTGGCGCGCATCGGATAAGCAGATGGCCAAGACCTCGAACTGACGGTTAACGCAAAACCCATGTGGGAGCGGGCTTGCTCGCGAAGGCGGCCTGTCAGTCAACAGTGATGTTGAATCTGACGGCCCCTTCGCGAGCAAGCCCGCTCCCACATTTAGTTTGGGTCAGCCCAGGAGATCGCGCAGAACTTGGGTGAACGCGCGATTGCTTTCCTCTTCGCCGGCATGACGCCCGTCCCGCACAACCCACTGGCCATTGACCAGCACGTCGCGAACCTGACGATCACCGCCAGCAAACAACCAACGATTGAGAATCCCGTCGCCACTGGCGGTCGCCAGGTACGGATCGTTGCCGTCCAGCACCAGCCAATCCGCGCGCTTGCCCACTTGCAGCGCACCAATCGGTTGCCCCAACGCCTGGGCGCCGCCATCCAGCGCTGCGTCAAACAGTGTGCGCCCAACCATCGGCTGATCCGCGCCATACAAACGATTACGCCGCTGATCGCGCAGACGCTGGCCATATTCCAGCCAGCGCAATTCTTCGACCACGCTCAATGAGACATGGCTGTCGGAACCGATGCCCATGCGCCCACCCTGAGCGAGGAAGTCCACCGCCGGGAAAATCCCGTCGCCGAGGTTGGCTTCGGTGGTGAGGCACAGGCCGGCGATGGCGCGACTCTTGGCCATCAGCGTGACTTCTTCCGGATTGGCGTGGGTCGCGTGGACCAGGCACCAGCGCTGATCGACTTCGGTGTTTTCATACAGCCATTGCAGCGGACGGCGGCCGCTCCAGCTCAGGCAGTCATCGACTTCCTTCTGCTGTTCGGCGATGTGAATGTGCACCGGGCATTGCTTGTCGCTAGCGGCCAGCACTTCGCTGATCTGCTGCGGTGTGACTGCGCGCAACGAGTGGAAGCACAGGCCCAGCGATTGCGCCGGTTGCTGCGCCAGGATCGGTTGCAAACGCGTCTGAAGCTTGAGGTAGTTTTCGGTGCTGTTAATAAAGCGCCGCTGGCCATCGTTCGGGGCCTGGCCGCCGAAACCGGAGTGGCTGTAAAGCACGGGCAGAAGGGTCAAACCGATACCGGCAGAACTCGCGGCCTGGCTGATGCGCAGTGCCAGTTCGGCCGGATCTGCATAAGGCTGGCCGTTGATGTCGTGGTGCACGTAATGAAATTCCGCGACCGAGGTGTAACCGGCCTTGAGCATTTCGATGTACAGCTGACGGGCGATCACGCCGAGTTGGTCCGGGCTGATTTTTCCGACGAGGCGATACATCAAATCGCGCCAGGTCCAGAAACTGTCGTTCGGATTACCCGCCACTTCGGCCAGCCCGGCCATCGCCCGCTGGAACGCGTGGGAGTGCAGATTGGGCATGCCCGGCAGCAGCGGACCGCTTAGCCGTTCTGCGCCATCTGCATGAGAATCGGCCTGGATTTGAGTCAAAACGCCGTCGGCGCTGACTTCAAGACGTACATTGTTGGCCCATCCACTAGGCAGCAGCGCGCGTTCGGCAAAGAAGGCGGACATGGTTCAGCACCCCATCGTGTGTTATTTGTATATACATATACAGACGTTTGCCTGCTCGGTAAACTCCGGCAAGCTAGCAACCTCTAACAGACGATCAAGGATTAACCGTGCCGACTCCGCCCCCAGTGTCACCGTTGGCCGCGAACATGGGCGACAGTCCGGCGCCCTTGTACGCCCGCGTCAAACAGATGATCACCCAGCAAATCGACAGTGGAAACTGGCCGCCGCACTACCGCGTTCCGTCGGAAAGTGAACTGGTCAACCAGTTGGGCTTCAGTCGCATGACCATCAACCGCGCCTTGCGTGAGATGACCGCCGACGGTCTGTTGGTGCGCATGCAGGGTGTTGGCACCTTCGTCGCCGAGCCGAAAAGCCAGTCCGCGCTGTTTGAAGTGCACAACATCGCCGACGAAATTGCCTCCCGCGGCCACCGTCACACGTGCAAGGTCATTACCCTTGAAGAAGAGGCGGCCGGCTCGGAGCGCGCACTGGCCCTGGACATGCGCGAAGGCCAGAAGGTGTTCCATTCGCTAATCGTGCATTTCGAAAACGACATCCCGGTGCAAATCGAGGACCGTTTCGTCAATGCGCTGGTGGCGCCGGACTACCTCAAGCAGGATTTCACCCTGCAAACGCCCTACGCCTACCTGAACCAGGTCGCGCCGCTGACTGAAGGCGAGCACGTGGTTGAGGCGATTCTGGCCGAGGCGTCCGAATGCAAGTTGCTGCAGATTGAAAAGGGCGAGCCGTGCCTGCTGATTCGCCGTCGCACCTGGTCCGGCCGTCAGCCAGTGACCGCCGCCCGTTTGATCCACCCCGGTTCCCGTCATCGTCTGGAAGGTCGGTTTCATAAATAGAGAGCCATAAATGAATGTAACGAAGGTTCTACGCGCAAAAGACTACCCACGCATGCCGTGGAAAAACGGCGGTGGCAGCACCGAAGAAATCACCCGTGATGCCGGCACTGGCCTGGAAGGGTTCGGCTGGCGCCTGTCGATTGCCGATATTGGCGAGTCGGGCGGGTTTTCCACGTTCGCCGGTTACGAGCGAGTGATTACCGTGCTGCAAGGTGAGGGCATGACCTTGCGCGTTGATGGCCAGGACACGCGGCCGTTGTTACCGCTGGACCCGTTTGCCTTCAGCGGTGAGAGTCAGGTGTCCTGCACGTTGCTCGGTGGGGCAATTCGCGATTTCAACCTGATCTACGCGCCGCAGCGCTACAACGCACGGTTGCAATGGCTGGACGGCGAGCAGCGGTTTTTCAGTTCAGCGGGGACGGTGTTGGTGTTCAGCGTCACCGAGCTGCTTGAAGTGAAGGCCGGTAACAGTGACGAAAAACTGGGGCGTCACGATTGCCTGCAACTTGACGGTAATGCTGGCCTGCTGCAAGTCTCCACTAGCGGCCCGTGCTGTGTGATTGAACTGACTGCACGCTGATCCAACACCTCCACTGATCGTTCCCACGCTCCCGCGTGGGAATGCATCCCGTGACGCTCCGCGTCACAGTCGCAAGAAGCGGACGCGGAGCGTCTGTAGAGGCGTTACCACGCAGAGCGTGGGAACGATCATCTGATTCGAAACTGCGCACCAACTTGTTACCGAACGCCCCAGCGTGGCGCAAAATCACGCTTAAGTAACAGCCGCCACACTCCCACGCCCGACCCCGCACATCCCCACCGAAAAATATCATCTGCGTCAAAACCCTTGATCTAAAGGGTTTACAGCCCTTTGCGCCATTTTTCTTGAACACCCATCCAACAAGTTGGCCGCTTGATTGCATATGCTTGTATGTACAAGTAAAGACGTATGCGTATGAGTCGATCGAGACTCTCCGCAGCGTCCACTGATTCGCTTGTGACGCGTTGACGCGCACAGGCTGGCTTGCCCACCGCCAGGGTTGGTTTGAATTGATCGCTGAGGAGTCTTTTTCGTGACTGACAATACCCAGAAACCTACGAAGTACCGCAACGTAGAAATCCGTGCCGCACGCGGTAACAAGCTGACCGCCAAGAGCTGGCTGACTGAAGCGCCGCTGCGCATGTTGATGAACAACCTCGACCCGGAAGTTGCCGAGAACCCTAAAGAACTGGTGGTTTACGGTGGTATCGGTCGTGCGGCGCGTAACTGGGAATGCTACGACAAGATCGTCGAAAGCCTGACCAACCTGAACGACGACGAGACCCTGTTGGTGCAATCCGGCAAGCCGGTCGGCGTGTTCAAGACCCACACCAACGCCCCGCGCGTACTGATCGCCAACTCCAACCTGGTGCCACACTGGGCGAGCTGGGAACACTTCAACGAACTGGACGCCAAAGGCCTGGCCATGTACGGCCAGATGACTGCCGGCAGCTGGATCTACATCGGCAGCCAGGGCATCGTCCAGGGCACCTACGAAACCTTCGTCGAAGCCGGTCGCCAGCACTACAACGATGACCTGAAAGGTCGTTGGGTCCTGACCGCAGGCCTGGGCGGCATGGGCGGCGCTCAACCACTGGCTGCAACCCTGGCCGGCGCTTGCTCGCTGAACATCGAATGCCAGCAGGTCAGCATCGATTTCCGCCTGAACAGCCGTTATGTCGATGAGCAGGCTACCGATCTCGACGACGCACTGGCCCGTATCGCCAAATACACCAAAGAAGGCAAGGCGATTTCCATCGCGCTGCTGGGCAACGCGGCCGAAATCCTGCCGGAACTGGTCAAGCGCGGCGTGCGCCCGGACATGGTCACCGACCAGACCAGCGCCCACGACCCGCTCAACGGTTACCTGCCGGCTGGCTGGACCTGGGAAGAGTACCGCGCTCGCGCCAAGACCGAGCCTGCTGCCGTGGTCAAAGCCGCCAAGCAATCGATGGCTGTGCACGTAAAAGCGATGCTCGAATTCCAGAAAATGGGCATTCCGACCTTCGACTACGGCAACAACATCCGTCAGATGGCTCAGGAAGAAGGCGTGGAGAACGCTTTCGATTTCCCAGGCTTCGTACCGGCTTACATCCGTCCACTGTTCTGCCGTGGCATCGGCCCGTTCCGTTGGGCTGCACTGTCGGGCAACGCTGAGGACATCTACAAGACCGACGCCAAAGTCAAAGAGCTGATCCCTGACGACGCCCACCTGCACAACTGGCTGGACATGGCCCGTGAGCGCATCAGCTTCCAGGGTCTGCCGGCACGTATCTGCTGGGTTGGCCTGGGTCTGCGCGCCAAGCTCGGCCTGGCGTTCAACGAAATGGTGCGCAGCGGTGAATTGTCCGCGCCAATCGTTATCGGCCGCGACCACCTGGACTCCGGTTCGGTAGCCAGCCCGAACCGCGAAACCGAGTCGATGCAGGACGGTTCCGACGCTGTGTCCGACTGGCCTCTGCTCAACGCCCTGCTCAATACCGCGAGTGGCGCGACCTGGGTTTCCCTGCACCACGGCGGCGGCGTCGGCATGGGCTTCTCCCAGCACTCGGGCATGGTGATCGTCTGCGACGGTACTGACGAAGCGGCTGAGCGTATTGCTCGCGTGCTGCACAACGACCCGGCGACCGGTGTCATGCGTCACGCCGATGCGGGCTACCAGATCGCTATCGACTGCGCCAAGGAGCAGGGTCTGAACCTGCCGATGATTACCGGCAAATAAACGCAAAAACCTGTAGGAGTGAGCCTGCTCGCGATGTGGTCAGTACATTCAGCATTTTGCTGACTGACACACCGCCATCGCGAGCAGGCTCACTCCCACAAAAGCCAACAACAAGAACAAAACCCGGAACAATCCATAGAGGTTGAATCATGGCTGTTAACAGCGAACGTGCAGGCAGTAAACCGTTGATCGAGAAACGCTCGATCGACTACATCCCGGAAGCGGAAAGACACGGTCGTCTGTTTAGCCAGTTCACCCTGTGGATGGGTGCCAACCTGCAAATCACCGCCATCGTGACGGGCGCTCTGGCCGTCGTGCTGGGCGGTGATGTGTTCTGGTCGTTGATCGGTTTGCTGATCGGGCAACTGCTCGGCGGCGGTGTGATGGCGTTGCATGCGGCGCAAGGGCCCAAGCTTGGCCTGCCGCAGATGATCTCCAGTCGCGTGCAGTTCGGCGTGTATGGCGCAGCCATCCCGATCGTACTGGTCTGTTTGATGTACCTCGGCTTCACCGCGACGGGTACCGTGCTTTCCGGCCAGGCGCTGGGCCAGTTGTTCGGTGTCAGCGACAGCATCGGTATCCTTATTTTTGCCAGTGTCATTGTGCTGGTGACAGTGCTCGGTTATCGGGTAATCCACTGGATCGGCCGTGTTGCCAGTGTCATTGGCGTGATTGCCT
Organism: Pseudomonas sp. DR48; assembly: GCF_019823085.1. Lineage (NCBI taxonomy): Bacteria > Pseudomonadati > Pseudomonadota > Gammaproteobacteria > Pseudomonadales > Pseudomonadaceae > Pseudomonas > Pseudomonas sp. DR48. The sequence goes on from NZ_CP081946.1 coordinate 2,323,484, forward strand.
TCGTTTATCTGTTCAGCCGTTTGATGAGCCAGACTGACGTGGGTGCACTCCTGCAAATTCGCCACTTCAGCTGGAGCAGCTTCCTGCTGGCGGTGTCGCTCGCGGCATCCTGGCAGATCGCCTTCGGTCCTTACGTGGCTGACTACTCTCGCTACCTGCCGAGCAAGACTTCCTCGGTGAAAACTTTTTTCGCCGCGGGTGCCGGTTCGGTCATTGGTGCACAAGTGGCGATGATCCTCGGTGTGTTTGCCGCCGCTTCGTCCAACGGGCAGTTCGCTGGCCATGAAGTGGCCTACATCGTCGGCCTGGGCGGTACCGGTGCCACCGCTGCTCTGCTTTACTTCAGTATCGCGTTCGGCAAGGTCACCATCTCCACGCTGAACTCCTACGGCAGCTTCATGTGCATCGCGACCATCATCAGCGGTTTTCGTGGTGATCTGAAAGTATCGCGCTTGCAGCGTCTGGCCTTCGTGCTGGTCATCGTAGGTGCTGCGACCCTGATGGCGTTGCTCGGTCAGCACTCGTTCCTCGGTGCGTTCAAGTCCTTCATCCTGTTCCTGCTGGCGTTCTTCACGCCATGGAGCGCGATCAACCTGGTGGACTACTACTGCATCACTCGCGAGCGCTATGACGTGCCGGCGCTGGCCGATCCGAACGGTCGCTATGGCCGTTGGAATATCCTCGGCATCAGCGTCTATGTGTTCGGTGTGCTGGTACAGCTGCCGTTTATTTCAACCAAGTTCTATACCGGTCCGCTGGTGGCGGCCCTGGGCGATGTGGATATTTCCTGGATCATCGGCCTGGTGCTTCCCGCAGCCGTGTATTACGTGTGCGCAAAAAAATGGCACAGCGCCGTACCCGATCGCTTGATTCTGCCAATCGAGCAGGACAGCGTCATTGCACCAAAAACAAGTGGGGCTGGCCGCGCTGCTACTGCGTAGGCCTGATTGGACGTAGACAGGGCTGGATGCCTCTTGACTGCCGTAAGCCAATTCATGATTAGGAGCGTCACAACAATGAAATCGAACAAGACCCTGCTGACCACACTGCTTTCCATGGGCCTGTTGGCCAGTGCCGGCGCTACTCAGGCTGCCGGCTGGTGTGAGTCGGGCAAACCGGTGAAATTTGCCGGTCTGAACTGGGAAAGCGCCATGCTGCTAACCGACGTGCTGCAAGTCGTGCTGGAAAAAGGCTACGACTGCAAGACCGACAGCCTGCCAGGCAACTCCATCACCATGGAAAACGCCCTGAGCAGCAATGACATTCAAGTGTTTGCCGAAGAGTGGGTCGGGCGCAGCGAAGTCTGGAACAAGGCCGAGAAGGCCGGCAAAGTCGTCGGCGTCGGTGCTCCAGTCGTTGGCGCAGTCGAAGGCTGGTACGTACCGCGCTACGTGATTGAAGGCGACGCCAAGCGCAAGCTGGAAGCGAAGGCGCCGGACCTGAAAAACATTGCCGATCTGGGCAAATACTCAGCGATTTTCAAGGACGCCGAAGAACCATCCAAAGGCCGTTTCTACAACTGCCCGGCCGGCTGGACCTGTGAGCTGGACAACAGCGAAATGCTGAAAAGCTACGGCCTGGAAAGCACCTACACCAACTTCCGCCCAGGCACCGGCCCGGCGCTGGATGCGGCCGTGCTGTCGAGCTACAAGCGTGGCGAGCCGATCCTGTTCTACTACTGGTCGCCAACCCCGCTGATGGGCCAGATCGACGCAGTGAAACTCGAAGAAAAACCAGGCGTGAACAAAACCGTGGATATCAAGGTCGGCCTGTCCAAGACTTTCCACGAACAAGCCCCGGAACTGGTGGCCGTGCTGGAAAAGGTCAACGTGCCCATCGACATCCTGAACCAGAACCTTGGGCGCATGACCAAAGAGCGGATCGAGTCGCCAAAACTGGCCAAGATCTTCTTGAAGGAACATCCTGAAGTCTGGCACGCATGGGTGAGCGAAGACGCAGCCAAGAAAATCGACGCGGCCTTGTAGGTTGAGCCTCTGCGACTGTCGTACGCGGCAGTCGCACGCTGAATCGCAACCCCTTGATTGAGAGTCTCTTATGTTTCCCGAAAGTTTTACCTTTTCCATCGCCGACTGGGTCAACGGTTGGGTCGATTCGCTGGTCACCAACTATGGCGATGTGTTCCGGCACATCTCCGACACCCTGTTGTGGGCCATCGTCAATCTTGAAGGTTTGCTGCGTGCAGCGCCCTGGTGGCTGATGCTGGCAATCGTGGCAGGCGTAGCCTGGCACGCGACCCGTAAAGTCGTGACCACCGCCGTAATTGTCGGCCTGCTGTTTTTGGTGGGTGCCGTCGGCCTCTGGGACAAGCTGATGCAGACCCTGGCCCTGATGATGGTGGCGACGGTCATTTCGGTGCTGATCGGCATTCCACTAGGCATCCTCTCGGCACGCAGCAATCGCCTGCGTTCGGTGCTGATGCCATTGCTGGACATCATGCAGACCATGCCGAGCTTCGTTTACCTGATCCCGGTGCTGATGCTGTTCGGCCTGGGCAAGGTCCCGGCGATTTTCGCCACGGTGATCTACGCGGCCCCACCGCTGATTCGCCTGACCGACCTGGGTATTCGCCAGGTTGACGGTGAAGTGATGGAAGCGATCAACGCCTTCGGTGCCAACCGTTGGCAGCAACTGTTCGGCGTGCAATTGCCGCTGGCCCTGCCGAGCATCATGGCCGGGATCAACCAGACCACCATGATGGCCCTGTCGATGGTCGTCATTGCCTCGATGATCGGTGCCCGTGGCCTGGGCGAAGACGTACTGGTGGGGATTCAGACCCTCAACGTCGGACGTGGCCTTGAAGCCGGTCTGGCGATCGTGATTCTGGCAGTGGTGATCGACCGCATTACTCAGGCGTATGGTCGGCCACGGCATGAGGTGAGCAAATGAACAACGAAGCCATCAGCAAAATCGAAGTCAAAAACGTCTTCAAGATTTTCGGTAACCGTTCCAAGGAAGCGCTGGGCATGATTGGCCAGGGCAAGACCAAGGATCAGGTGCTGGCCGAAACCGGCTGCGTGGTCGGTGTGAACGATCTGTCGCTGAGCATCGGTACCGGTGAGATCTTCGTGATCATGGGCCTGTCCGGTTCCGGTAAATCGACCCTGGTGCGGCACTTCAATCGCCTGATCGACCCGACCAGCGGCGCGATCCTGGTGGACGGCGTGGACATCCTGCAATACGACATGGAAGCCCTGCGCGAATTTCGCCGGCACAAGATCAGCATGGTGTTCCAGAGCTTCGGCCTGCTGCCACACAAGACCGTGGTGGATAACGTTGCCTATGGTTTGAAAGTGCGTGGCGAGAGCAAGCAAATGTGCTCCGAGCGCGCGCTGCACTGGATCAACACCGTGGGCCTCAAAGGCTACGAAAACAAATACCCGCATCAGCTCTCGGGCGGCATGCGTCAGCGTGTGGGCCTGGCCCGTGCCCTGGCAGCGGACACCGATATCATCCTGATGGACGAAGCGTTCAGTGCCCTCGACCCGCTGATTCGCGCCGAGATGCAGGACCAATTGCTGGAGCTGCAAAAGACCCTGCACAAGACCATCGTCTTCATCACTCACGACCTCGACGAGGCCGTGCGCATCGGCAATCGCATTGCGATCCTCAAGGACGGGCGCCTGATCCAGGTCGGCACCCCACGAGAGATTCTGCATTCGCCGGCGGATGAGTATGTCGATCGGTTCGTGCAGCGTCGGGCTGCGGTGGTTTAAAGGTCGATCGTTCCCACGTCGAGGCGTCGAACCGTCTGCGTGGGAATGCATCCCGTGACGCTCCGCGTCACCCATGCGCAGAGCTTGAGTCTTGCCCTGACAACGGGACGCGGAGCGTCCCAAGCGGCATTCCCACGCAGAGCGTGGGAACGATCAACTTCAAGAGGTTAATGATGTCCCAGGCTGAAAAAATCGTTATCGCCGATGCCCCGTTGCGTTGGCAGGATGTGGTGGCCGTTGCCCGTCATGGCGCACAGCTTGAGCTGTCGACCCAGGCCTGGGCGCGGATCGACAATGCGCAGGCCATTGTCCAGCGCATCGTCGTCAGCGGCGAGCGTGCCTATGGCGTCAACACCGGCCTCGGTGCCTTGTGCAACGTCTCGCTCAAGGACGAACAACTCAGCCAACTGTCGCGCAACACCCTGCTCAGTCACGCCTGTGGTGTCGGTGCTCCACTGACCGATGAGCAGACCCGCGCAATCATGTGTGCGGCGATCCGCAACTACAGTCACGGCAAATCCGGCATTCATCGTCGGGTGGTCGAAGCCCTGTTGGCGTTGCTCAACCGCGGCATCACCCCGCAAGTGCCGTCTCAGGGCTCGGTGGGTTACCTGACCCACATGGCCCACATCAGCATCGCCTTGCTGGGTGTCGGTAATGTCAGCTATCGCGGGCAGATCGTTTCTGCGCAACAAGCCCTGGCTGAAGAAGGTCTGCAACCGGTCCAGCTCGGCGCCAAAGATGGCCTGTGCCTGGTCAACGGCACACCGTGCATGACCGGTCTGAGCTGCCTGGCACTGGCCGACGCCACGCGTCTGGTGCAGTGGGCCGACGTGATTGGCGCCATGAGTTTTGAGGCCCAGCGCGGTCAGATCGCGGCGTTCGATGCCGAGATCATTGCGCTCAAGCCGCATCCGGGCATGCAGCAAGTCGGGATCAATTTGCGTGCGTTGCTCGATGGCAGTGAAGTGATTGCAACGAGCAAAGGCATCCGCACGCAGGATGCGCTGAGCATTCGTTCGATCCCGCAGGTGCACGGCGCCGCTCGCGATCAGCTTGCACACGCAACCCAACAGATCGAGACCGAACTCAACAGCTGCACCGACAACCCTTTGCTGCTGGGCACGCCGGACAACTTCCGCGTCATGTCCCAGGCCAACCCGCACGGCCAATCGGTCGCGTTGGCAGCGGACCTGCTGGCGATTGCCATGGCGGAAATCGGCTCCATCGCCGAACGCCGCCTCGACCGCTTGATCAACCCTCACGTCAGCGGCTTGCCGGCCTTCCTGGTGGCCAATCCGGGGGTTAACTCCGGGATGATGATCGTCCAGTATGTGGCCGCTTCTCTGTGCGCGGAAAACCGCCAGTTGGCGCAACCGGCCGTGCTCGACAACTACGTCACCTCCGGCCTGCAAGAAGATCACTTGAGCCTGGGCACCAACGCCGCACTGAAGCTGCATCGCGCGCTGGAAAACTGCACGCAGATCCTCGCCATCGAATATCTGCTGGCGGCCCAGGCATTTGAGTTCCTCAAGGAACAACGTTTCGGCGCCGGTACCGATGCCGCGTGGCGTCTGTTGCGCGAGCGGGTTCCTGCCTACGACCAGGACCGCTGGTTGGCGCCTGATATCGCCGATGCGGCCGGCGTGCTGAAAGACCCGATTTTGCTGCACAAGGCTTTACCGAACCTGAACTGATTTCCACAACACCAGCGTGCCAAGGCGCCAGCCCTCTCAAAAAGATGGGAAGCGACGGACAACGGACATCTCCGGAGCGTCTGGTTAGTTAATAAAAAGCTCTCAAAAGGAGAATGATGTGACTGCGCTTAATTTGATTCCCGGCCAACTGAGCCTTGCCCAACTGCGTGATGTTTATCAGCACCCGGTCAAAATCACCCTCGACCACAGCGCCTCGGCCCAGATCGAAGCCAGCGTTGCCTGCGTGGAACAGATCCTCGCCGAAAACCGCACCGCCTACGGCATTAACACCGGTTTTGGCCTGTTGGCCTCGACCCGCATTGCCAGCGAAGACCTGGAAAACCTGCAGCGCTCGCTGGTGCTGTCCCACGCCGCCGGTGTTGGCGAGCCAATCAGTGACGCCCTGGTGCGCCTGGTCATGGTGCTCAAGGTCAACAGCCTGAGCCGTGGTTTCTCCGGCATTCGTCGTGTGGTGATCGACGCGTTGATCGCGCTGATCAACGCCGAGGTTTACCCGCACATTCCTTTGAAGGGTTCGGTCGGTGCATCCGGTGACTTGGCGCCTTTGGCGCACATGTCGCTGGTGTTGCTGGGCGAAGGCAAGGCCCGTTACAAGGGCGAATGGATGGAAGCGACCGAAGCGCTGAAAGTCGCCGGCCTGACACCTCTGACCCTGGCCGCGAAAGAAGGCCTGGCGCTGCTCAATGGCACACAAGTGTCGACCGCTTACGCGTTGCGTGGCCTGTTCGAAGGCGAAGACCTGTTCGCCGGGGCCGTGGCTATTGGTGCCCTGACGGTTGAAGCAGTCTTGGGTTCGCGCTCGCCGTTTGACGCACGCATCCACGCCGCACGTGGCCAGAAAGGCCAGATTGACGCCGCTGCTGCTTACCGCGATCTGTTGGGCGAGCGCAGTGAAGTGTCCGATTCGCACCTGAACTGCGAAAAGGTCCAGGATCCGTACTCCCTGCGCTGCCAGCCGCAAGTCATGGGCGCCTGCCTGACCCAGTTCCGCCAGGCCGCCGAAGTGCTGGCGGTGGAAGCCAACGCCGTTTCCGATAACCCGCTGGTATTCGCCGCTGAAGGCGACGTGATCTCCGGCGGTAACTTCCACGCCGAGCCCGTGGCCATGGCCGCTGACAACATGGCGCTGGCGATCGCTGAAATCGGTTCCCTGAGCGAGCGTCGCATCTCGCTGATGATGGACAAGCACATGTCGCAACTGCCGCCGTTCCTGGTGGCCAATGGCGGCGTGAACTCCGGCTTCATGATCGCCCAGGTGACGGCGGCGGCATTGGCCAGCGAGAACAAGGCGCTGTCCCATCCGCATTCGGTGGACAGCTTGCCGACGTCGGCGAACCAGGAAGACCACGTGTCGATGGCGCCGGCCGCCGGCAAGCGTTTGTGGGAAATGGCCGAAAACACTCGCGGCGTTCTCGCGGTGGAATGGTTGGCTGCCGCACAAGGGCTGGACCTGCGCGAAGGCCTTAAAACCTCGGCAAAACTGGAAAAGGCCCGGGCGATTTTGCGTAATGAAGTGCCGTTCTATGAGAAGGACCGGTTCTTTGCGCCGGACATAAATGCGGCGACCGAGTTGCTGGCCACGCGTTGCCTGAGCGAGCTGGTCACGGCGAAGTTGCTGCCTAGCCTCTAACCCCCCCCCAGCTGATCGTTCCCACGCTCCGCGTGGGAATGCAGCCCGTGACGCTCCGCGTCACTGGACGCGGAGCGTCCCTTGAAGCATTCCCACGCAGAGCGTGGGAACGATCATTTGAACAAGACGAGGAATTCGGGATGAAAACTCTCTGGCAACACTGCCACGTCGCAACCATGGCGCAAGGCGTCTACTCGATCATCGAAGACGCGGCCATCGTGACGTCCGGTGCGCACATTGAGTGGGTCGGCCCGCGCGATAAATTGCCGGCGGGCGAATACCCGGCCGTCAACGATTTGAAAGGGGCCTGGGTCACCCCGGGCCTGATCGACTGCCACACCCACACGGTGTTCGGCGGTAACCGCAGCGGTGAATTCGAACAGCGCCTGCAAGGCGTCAGCTACGCGGAAATCGCCGCGGCTGGTGGTGGCATTGCCAGCACCGTGCGCGCCACTCGTGCTGCCACGGAAGACGAACTGTTCGCCAGCGCCGCCAAGCGCCTGAAAAGCCTGATGCGCGACGGTGTTACCACGGTCGAAATCAAGTCAGGCTACGGCCTGGACCTGACCAACGAACGCAAAATGCTGCGGGTCGCGCGTCGTCTCGGCGCCGAGCTGCCGGTCAGCGTGCGCAGCACCTGCCTGGCTGCTCACGCCTTGCCGCCGGAATATGCGGATCGCGCCGACGACTACATCGAACACATCTGCGCTGAAATGCTCCCGGCCCTTGCTGCCGAGGGTTTGGTGGACGCTGTGGACGCGTTCTGTGAATACCTGGCGTTTTCGCCAGCGCAGGTCGAGCGGCTGTTTATCACCGCGCAGGAACTCGGTTTGCCAGTGAAGTTGCATGCCGAGCAGTTGTCCTCGCTGCATGGTTCGAGTCTGGCGGCGCGTTATCACGCCTTGTCGGCCGATCACCTGGAGTTCATGACCGAAGACGACGCCATCGCCATGGCCAAGTCCGGCACCGTTGCGGTGTTGCTGCCCGGTGCGTTCTATTTCCTGCGAGAAACGCAATTGCCGCCGATGGAGGCCCTGCGCAAGCACGGCGTGAAAATCGCCATCGCCAGCGACCTCAACCCCGGCACTTCGCCGGCGCTGTCGTTGCGCTTGATGCTCAACATGGCGTGCACCTGTTTCCGCATGACCCCGGAAGAAGCATTGGCCGGCGCAACCATTCATGCCGCCACCGCGCTGGGCATGGCCGACACTCACGGTTCGCTGGAAGTCGGCAAGGTCGCGGATTTCGTCGCCTGGCAAATAGATCGTCCCGCCGACCTGTCGTACTGGCTGGGCGGCGACCTGGAAAAACGCGTCGTGCGTCACGGCGTCGAAACGAGCGTTTAGGAGAACAGTTGTGGATAAGGTTCTGAATTTCAAACAAGGCCGCGTGCCGCTGCTGATCAGCATGCCGCATGCGGGGCTGCGCCTGACTCCGGCGGTCGAAGCCGGGTTGATCCCCGACGCGAAAAGCCTGCCGGACACTGACTGGCACATCCCGCGGCTTTATGAATTCGCCGCCGAGCTCGGCGCCAGCACCCTGGCTGCCGAATACTCGCGGTTTGTCATCGACCTGAACCGGCCGTCCGACGACAAGCCTTTGTATGTTGGCGCGACGACCGGCCTGTACCCGGCAACGCTGTTCGACGGCATTCCGTTGTTCCGCGAGGGCATGGAGCCGTCGGCGGCTGAGCGTGCGACCTATCTGGAGCAGGTCTGGACGCCGTATCACAGCACACTGCAGAACGAGTTGGCGCGACTGAAAGCCGAATTCGGTTACGCATTGCTGTTCGATGCGCACTCAATCCGTTCGATCATCCCGCACCTGTTCGACGGCAAGCTGCCGGACTTCAACCTGGGCACCTTCAACGGCGCCAGTTGCGATCCACAGCTGGCCACTCAACTGGAAGCGATTTGCGCCAGGCACACCGATTACAGCCACGTGCTCAATGGTCGCTTCAAGGGCGGCCACATCACCCGTCATTACGGCAACCCGGCTGAAAACATCCATGCGGTGCAGCTGGAACTGGGCCAGTGCACGTACATGGAGGAGTTCGAGCCGTTCCGTTATCGCCCGGACCTGGCCGAGCCGACGCAAGTGGTGCTCAAGGAATTGCTGCAAGGCCTGTTGGCCTGGGGCCAGAAGCACTACAACGCATAACCCCTGTGGGAGCGAGCCTGCTCGCGATGGCGGGGTGTCAGTCGACGCAAGTGTTGTCTGACCCACCGCTATCGCGAGCAGGCTCGCTCCCACATGGAACAGTCGCCACTGTGCAAATCTCGGTCGCTACAGTTCGCTTTTCTCCTCTCGACGCTGCGTAATGTTCGGGGCACGGTGCATGAAGACACCGACCTCACAATAATCTGCCGCACGAGATCCTACCGATGAAAAGACTGTTCACCCGCTGTCTCTCAATCCTCTGCGGCACCGCTCTCCTGAGCACCAGCGTCCTGGCCAGCGACGACGCCTCCTGCAAGGCTGTGCGCATGGGCGTGGTCAACTGGACCGACGTCATCGCCACCAGTGGCATGGCCGATGTGCTGTTGAACGGGCTGGGCTACGAAAGCAAACAGACCAGTGCTGTGCAGCAAATCATCTTCGCCGGCATCCGCGACAAGCGCCTGGATATCTTTCTGGGCTACTGGAAGCCGGCGATGGACAAAAATATCGCCCCGTTCGTGGCCGCCAATCAGTTGAAGGTCATGGACAAGCCGAGCCTGGCCGACGCCCAGGCAACCCTCGCTGTGCCCGACTACGTCGCGGCGGCGGGGCTGAGAACCTTTGCTGACATCGCCAAATTCAAAGACAAGCTGGGCGGCAAGATCTACGGCATCGAACCGGGCAGCGGCGCCAACACCACGATCAAGACCATGATCGAGACCAATCACTTCGGCTTGAAGGATTTCAAACTGATCGAGTCCGGTGAGGCGGGCATGCTTGCCGCCGTGCAACGGGCGGTCAACCGCAAGGAATTCGTGGTGTTCGTCGGTTGGACTCCGCACCCGATGAACATCAACATGAAGATCACTTACCTGACCGGCAGCGAAGACGTCTATGGCCCGAATGAAGGCGCTGCGACCGTCTCCACCGTAACCGCACCGGACTATGCCCAGCGCTGCCCTAACGTGTATCGACTGCTGGAAAACCTGACCTTCACCGCCGCCCAGGAAAGCCAGTTGATGGTGCCGATCATGGAGCGCAAGACGCCTCAGGATGTTGCCAAACAGTGGCTGCGTGATCATCCGGAAGATCTTTCGCGCTGGCTGTCAGGCGTCACCAGCCTCGATGGCAAGGACGGCGTCGCCACCGTTCAGGCCAGTTTGAAACCCTGATGACGGCTTATCCTTTATCCGCGCAGATGACGGCGTTCGTCGAGAAGACCGTCAGCTTCAACAGCACTGACGCCAGCCTTCCCGGTTTGCGTCAGGCCTACAGCGAGATGTGTCGGGCGTTCACCCCGCCACGTCCCGCCGGGCTTTATGTGGTCGATTTCGAATTGGCCGGCGTGCCGGTGCGGTCCTATCAACCGTCAGTGACATCACCTGCCGGCGGTTGCCCGTGCATTGTGTATCTGCACGGTGGCGGCTGGGTGGTGGGGGATCTGGACTCCCACGACTTCATCTGCAGCGAACTGGCGTCCACGCTTGGCGTGTTGGTGGTTGCTGTCGATTACCGTTTGGCGCCGGAGCATCCGTATCCGGCCGGCTTCAACGATTGCCTGGGTGTCTGGCGTGCGCTGCGAAGCGGCCCGTTCCGGCTTGATCCCGCGCGAACGCTGGTAGCCGGGGACAGCGCTGGCGGCAACCTTGCCGCCGCACTTTGCCTGGCGCTGCGGGATGCGAACGAGCCATTGCCGGCGGCGCAAGTCCTGATCTACCCGGGGCTGGGGGGCGATCATCAGTTGCCGTCGCGCAGTGAATGCATTGACGCCCCCTTGCTCAGCAGCAGCGACGTGGATTGCTATCACGCCCTGTACTTGCGCGGCTCGCGAAAGCCGAGCGCTTATGCGATGCCGTTGCTCGCCGGGGATTTGGCTGGCTTACCTCCGGCGCTGATCGCCGTGGCGCAATTCGACCCGCTGCGTGACGACGGTGTCTGCTACGCCGAGCGACTGAATGCGGCGGGCGTCGCCGCTACGCTGTATTACGGCGAGGGGCTGGTTCACGGCTGTTTGCGGGGGCGCGGCCAGGTCGCCGAGGTCGATGCGCTCTATGAAACCCTGCTCGGATTTCTGGCGGCAAAACTCTGACTCAGCAAGGGCATGCTCATTGACGTAATTCGGGTTTATGATGCCGGACGGCAGAATAATAGAAGTCCCCCCAGGGATGACCTCGACCCCTTACGGAGCGCGCAATGCAGACTTTGTACCCGCAGATCAAACCCCACGCCCGGCACGATCTGGCTGTCGATGAAACCCATACCCTGTATGTCGACGAAAGCGGTTCACCGGAAGGTTTGCCCGTGGTGTTCATCCATGGCGGCCCGGGCGCCGGGTGTGATGCCCAGAGCCGCCGGTACTTCGATCCGAACCTGTATCGCATCGTGACATTCGACCAGCGCGGTTGCGGTCGCTCCACGCCCCACGCCAGCCTCGAAAACAACACCACCTGGGATCTGGTCGCCGACCTTGAGCGGATCCGCAAACACCTGGGCATCGAAAAATGGGTGCTGTTTGGCGGTTCCTGGGGCTCGACACTGGCCCTGGCCTATGCGCAAACCCACCCGGAGCGCGTGCACGGCCTGATCCTGCGCGGGATTTTTCTTTGCCGCCCGCAGGAAATCGAATGGTTCTACCAGTGTGGCGCCAGCCGTCTGTTCCCCGATTACTGGCAGGACTATGTCGCACCGATTCCACTGGACGAGCGCGACGATTTGCTCAGCGCTTTCCACAAACGCCTGATCGGCAACGATCAGATCGCGCAGATGCATGCCGCCAAGGCCTGGTCGACCTGGGAAGGCCGCACCGCGACCCTGCGTCCGAACCCGCTGGTGGTCGATCGCTTCTCCGAACCTCAGCGCGCCTTGTCCATCGCCCGCATCGAATGCCACTACTTCACCAACAACGCGTTCCTTGAACCCAACCAGTTGATTCGCGACATGGGCAAAATCGCGCATTTGCCGGGTGTGATCGTCCACGGTCGTTATGACGTGATCTGCCCGCTGGACAACGCTTGGGAACTGCATCAGAACTGGCCGAACAGCGAACTGCAGGTGATCCGCGACGCCGGCCACGCCGCTTCCGAACCGGGCATCACCGATGCGCTGGTACGCGCCGCCGGCCAGATGGCTCGTCGCCTGCTCGACCTGCCACCTGAAGAAGCATGAAGGGCCTGCTGCAACGCGTGCGTGGCGCGCGAGTCGAGGTAGCGGGGGAGGTGGTCGGTGCGGTCGATCAGGGATTGCTGGTGCTGGTGGCTGTCGAGCCGGAAGATACTCGTGTCAGCGCCGACAAACTTCTGCATAAGCTGCTTAACTATCGAGTGTTCAGTGACGCCGAGGGCAAGATGAACCTGTCCCTGGCGGAGGTGGGTGGCGGGTTGCTGCTGGTCTCGCAGTTCACTCTGGCCGCCGACACCAAAAGCGGGTTGCGCCCGAGTTTTTCGACCGCGGCCCCTCCGGCCCTGGGCGAGGAGCTTTTCGACTATCTATTAAGCAAAGCGAAACAGGTGCATGGCACTGTGGCATCAGGTAGATTCGGCGCGGATATGCAAGTGCATCTGGTCAACGATGGCCCGGTGACATTCCTGTTACAGACCTGAAAGCCCTTGAAACTCCTTTTTAAGGGCTTTTCGACTGAAAACAGGGGCTTTTCGCGATAAATACTTTGTTCGCCCTGATGCGTTGTAACGCGGCCTACTAGATAATCGCGCGCTACGGGGATCGGCGTTCGTTGGTCCATTTTGACTTAGGTAGAGACTTGTCCGGGACCTGTTGGGGAATCATTTAGCCCCATAGGAGTCGGAACAATGCTCGCCAACTTGGCAAGAGTGGTCTGTAGGGTCGGTTTTTTCATGCCGGATTCCTCACAGGCCCTTTAACTGGCCGTTGGTTTTTTGATCTGTTTTCGGCGAGGGTTGCTCGTGATTGTTAGTCCCTGTAATGCACCAAAATTGTCTGCCAAACGGTTGCGAAGCGCTCTTGTAGCGGGTTCGGCATTCTTTTGCCTGCTCAGCGCCGGCCAGCTTTGGGCGTTCAATCTGGATGATGTGTCGGCCAAGGCAAAAGAGATGGCCGGGCAAAAATACGAAGCCCCGCGCAGTAACCTGCCGAACGAATTTCGTGAGATGAAATTCGCGGATTACCAAAAGATTCGTTTCCGCACCGAAAAAGCCGAGTGGGCCGACCAGAAAACCCCGTTCAAGCTTTCGTTCTATCACCAGGGCATGCATTTCGACACGCCGGTGAAAATCAACGAAATCACGGCTAACACCGTCGAAGAGATCAAATACGACCCAAGTCGTTTCGATTTCGGCGATGTCAAGTTCGATCCTAAAGCCACCGAGCAACTGGGTTATGCCGGTTTCCGTGTGCTTTACCCGATCAACAAGGCCGACAAGCAAGACGAAATCATGACCATGCTGGGCGCGAGCTACTTCCGCGTTGTCGGCAAGGGCCACACCTATGGCTTGTCCGCTCGCGGCATGGCCATCGATACCGCATTGCCGTCCGGCGAAGAATTCCCGCGTTTCACCGAGTTCTGGATTCAACAGCCAAAGCCGGGTGACAAGCATCTGGTCATCTTCGCGCTGCTGGATTCGCCACGTGCCACGGGTGCCTATCGCCTGACCCTGCGTCCGGGCAGCGACACCATTGTCGACGTCAAGGCCCAGATGTTCCTGCGTGACAAGGTCACCAAGCTTGGCGTTGCGCCGCTGACCAGCATGTTCCTGTTCGGCGCCAACCAGCCATCGAAAGTGCTGAACTACCGTCGCGAACTGCACGACTCCAGCGGTCTGTCGATCCATGCCGGCAACGGCGAGTGGATCTGGCGCCCGTTGAACAACCCAAAACACCTGGCCGTGAGCAACTTCTCGATCGAGAACCCGCGCGGTTTCGGTTTGCTGCAACGTGGCCGCGACTTCAGCCACTATGAAGACCTCGACGACCGCTACGACAAGCGCCCAAGCGCCTGGATCGAACCGAAAGGCGATTGGGGCAAGGGCTCCGTTGATCTGGTTGAGATTCCGACTGCCGACGAAACCAACGACAATATCGTTGCTTTCTGGAGTCCGGAAAAACTGCCGGAGCCTGGCCAGCCGCTGGACGTCGCTTATCGCTTGCACTGGACTATCGACGAAGCCGCGCTTCATGCACCGGACAGTGCCTGGGTTCAACAGACCCTGCGCTCTACAGGTGACGTGAAACAGTCCAACCTGATCCGTCAGCCGGACGGCACCGTGGCTTATCTGGTGGACTTTGAAGGTCCGTCCCTCGCGGCCCTGCCGGAAACAGCGGACGTTCGCAGTCAGGTCAGCGTTGGCGATAATGCCGAGCTGGTCGAGAACAGCGTGCGTTACAACCCGGAAACCAAGGGCTGGCGCCTGACTCTGCGGATGAAGATCAAGGATCCGGGCAAGCCTACCGAGATGCGTGCTGCACTGGTCGAAAACATCGTGCCTGCCGACCTCGCCAAGACATCGCTGCCAGCCTCCAATTCTTCTGTTGCCAAGGCCGACAAGGTCGCCGCCAAGCAACAAGAGAAGATGGACAAGGAAGCCAAGGACGCCAAGCAAGCTGACGCCAAACAGGCCGATGCCAAGCCAGTTGCGGATGCCAAGAACAAGGACAACAAAGACGCCAAGCAGCCTGTCGCTGCGGACGCGGCCCCAGCCACACCGGAATCGGCATCGACTGAAGAAGTCCTGACCGAGACCTGGAGCTACCAGTTGCCTGCCGATGAGTAATTCTCAAGTACAGCCAGAGACTCTTGCCGAGTATCTGGCGCATTTACCGATGACCGACCAGCAGCGCGCGGAACTCGCGGGCTGCAAGTCCTTCAGCGAGTTGCACCAGCGTCTGTCATCTTCGACGTTCGACGCGCCGACCGAGGCTGCACAAGCCTCGGTGGGCAAGCGCCTGCTCCTGAATTCTGCTGAAGAGCTGGAAGAGGCGGAAATGCTGGGGGTCGACGCGAGCGGTCGTGTCGTACTCAAAGCGACACCACCGATCCGTCGGACCAAAGTCGTGCCGGAGCCGTGGCGTACCAATATTCTGGTGCGTGGCTGGCGTCGTCTGACCGGTCGCACCAATCCGCCGGCTCCGCCGAAGGATGAACGCGTGTTGCCGGCGGCTCGCTGGCGCACCGTCGGTTCGATCCGCCGTTACATTTTGCTGGTGCTGATGCTGGGCCAGACGATCGTTGCCGGCTGGTACATGAAAGGCATCATGCCGTACCAGGGCTGGTCGTTCGTCGACCTGAACGAAGTGCTGCATCAACCGCTGCTGCAAACGGCTACTCAAGTACTGCCGTATGCGCTGCAAACCAGCATCCTGATTCTGTTCGGGATTCTGTTCTGCTGGGTTTCGGCCGGTTTCTGGACCGCATTGATGGGCTTCCTCGAGTTGCTCACCGGTCACGATAAATACCGCATCTCCGGTAAAAGTGCCGGCAACGAGCCGATTGCCAAGGATGCGCGCACCGCACTGGTGATGCCGATCTGCAACGAGGACGTGCCACGGGTGTTTGCCGGTTTGCGGGCGACCTTCGAGTCGGTGGCGGCCACGGGTGACCTGGATCGCTTCGACTTCTTCGTCCTCAGCGACAGTAATGAAGCCGACATCTGCGTTGCCGAGCAGCAAGCCTGGCTGGACGTCTGCCGTGAAGCCAAGGGCTTCGGCAAGATCTTCTATCGCCGTCGTCGCCGTCGTGTGAAACGTAAAAGCGGCAACCTCGACGACTTCTGCCGTCGTTGGGGCGGTGACTACAAGTACATGGTTGTGCTCGACGCCGACTCGGTAATGAGCGGTGAATGCCTGACCAGTCTGGTGCGCTTGATGGAAGCGACCCCGGATGCGGGCATTATCCAGACCGCGCCACGTGCGTCGGGCATGGACACCCTTTATGCGCGCATGCAGCAGTTTGCGACTCGTGTATACGGTCCGCTGTTTACCGCCGGTCTGCACTTCTGGCAGTTGGGTGAATCCCACTACTGGGGCCACAACGCGATCATCCGCATGAAGCCATTCATCGAGCATTGCGCTTTGGCGCCGTTGCCCGGTAAAGGTGCTTTTGCCGGTGCAATCCTGTCTCACGACTTCGTTGAAGCAGCGCTGATGCGCCGTGCCGGCTGGGGCGTGTGGATCGCCTACGACTTGCCGGGCAGCTACGAAGAGCTGCCACCGAACCTGCTGGACGAACTCAAGCGTGACCGTCGCTGGTGCCACGGTAACCTGATGAACTTCCGCCTGTTCCTTGTGAAGGGCATGCACCCGGTACACCGTGCGGTGTTCCTGACCGGCGTGATGTCTTACCTGTCGGCGCCGCTGTGGTTCTTCTTCCTCGTGCTGTCGACGGCGCTGCTGGCGGTCAACACGCTGATGGAGCCGCAGTACTTCATGGAGCCGCGTCAGCTGTATCCGCTGTGGCCACAATGGCACCCGGACAAGGCCGTGGCGCTGTTCTCGACGACCATCGTGCTGCTGTTCCTGCCGAAACTGTTGAGCATCATCCTGATCTGGGCCAAGGGCGCGAAAGAGTTCGGTGGCAAGTTCAAGGTGACCTTCTCGATGCTGCTGGAGATGCTGTTCTCCATGCTGCTGGCGCCGGTGCGGATGATCTTCCACACCCGTTTCGTGCTCGCCGCGTTCCTCGGCTGGGCTGCGACCTGGAACTCGCCGCAACGTGACGACGACTCCACGCCATGGAGCGAGGCGGTCAAACGCCACGGTCCGCAAACCCTGCTGGGTTTCTTCTGGGCGCTGCTGGTGGTCTGGCTGAACCCGAGTTTCCTGTGGTGGCTGGTGCCGATCGTCGGTTCGTTGATGCTGTCGATCCCGGTGTCCGTGATCTCCAGCCGTGTCGGTCTGGGCCTCAAGTCTCGCGACGCGAGCCTGTTCCTGATCCCTGAGGAATACAATCCGCCGCAGGCGTTGCTGGCGACGGATCAGTACACTCACGAAAATCGTTGGCATGCTCTGAATGACGGCTTCGTGCGCGCGGTGGTCGATCCACAGCAGAACGCCTTGGCGTGTTCGCTGGCGACTTCGCGTCATGCTCATGCCGAGCCGATCGAATGGCTGCGCAACGAACGGGTTCGCCATGCATTGAAAGTCGGTCCTGACGGGCTGACCAACAATGAGCGTGTGTACTTGCTGAGCGATCCGGTGGCATTGGCTCGCTTGCACGAACAGGTCTGGGACGAAGGTAACCCTGAGTGGCTGGGAGCCTGGCGCAAATCGGTGAAAGCCGATCCCCATGCGCCGCTGCTGCCACTCAAGCCACTGAGCGCACAACCTCAGATGGCCTGATGACAAGCCCCGCGAAAGCGGGGCTTTTTTTTGCCTGATCGTTTCCAACCCCTTGTGCAAATGGCCGAGTGGGTTAGCATCCGTCCCCGAATTGGTGCGCCCGGACAGTTTTCTGTTCGTATCTGCTGGTTTTCTAAAGAAAAACCGCCGTTTGCGCGCCTCACAACGCAATGGTTTTGGGGACTTGATGATGAAGAAGTATCTGTCGATGCTGCTGGTCGGCGTCACGGCATTGGTTGCAGCGGGCGCGGCGCAGGCCGGTGCCATCGATGACGCGGTCAAGCGCGGCACGCTGAAAGTCGGCATGGACCCGACCTACATGCCGTTCGAAATGACCAACAAGCGCGGCGAGATCATCGGTTTCGAAGTCGACATCCTCAAAGCCTTGTCGAAGGCCATGGGCGTCAAGCTGGAGCTGGTGTCCACCGGCTACGACGGCATCATCCCGGCCCTGTTGACCGACAAGTTCGACATGATCGGCAGCGGCATGACCCTGACTCAGGAACGCAACCTGCGCCTGAATTTCAGCGAACCCTTCATTGTGGTTGGCCAGACCCTGCTGATCCGCAAGGAGCTGGAAGGCACCATCAAGTCCTATAAAGACCTGAATACCGCTGACTATCGCATCACCTCCAAGCTGGGCACCACTGGTGAGATGGTCGCGAAAAAACTGATCGCCAAAGCCAAGTACCACGGCTACGACAACGAACAGGAAGCCGTGCTCGATGTAGTCAACGGCAAGGCGGACGCGTTCATCTACGACGCACCGTACAACGTAGTGGCGGTGAACAAGGTCGGTGCCGGCAAACTGGTGTTCCTCGACAAGCCGTTCACCTATGAGCCGCTGGCCTTCGGTCTGAAGAAGGGTGACTTTGACAGCATCAACTTCATCAACAACTTCCTGCACCAGATCCACGAAGACGGCACCTACGATCGAATCCATGACAAGTGGTTCAAAGACACCGCTTGGCTCAAGGACATGGAATAACGCCTTTGACGGCGCGGTGTCAGTAACACCGCGTCGCTGCAATCGCGAGCAAGCTCGCTCCCACAGTTGATCAGTGTGAACACATTTGTAGTGTCCGGCACAGACCCTGTGGGAGCGAGCTTGCTCGCGATGAGGCCCTCACTGGCGACACAGAATTCGGAAGCTTCAAAGCAAATGAAACAGAAAAAAGCCCAATGGCCGTGGCACGTATTAACCGTGCTGGTGCTGATCGGCCTGGCCGGCGCGTTGTATTACGCCACCTCGCTGATGTCCTACGAATGGCGCTGGAACCGCGTGCCGCAATACTTCGCCTACCACGCCGAAGAGTCCCAGCGCGCCGCCGACATCTCTACCGTCAGCGAACTGGTGCGCAAGGGCGATAAAGCCGAAGTCACCCTGCGCAATGACGCGGGCGATGAACAGCACCTGACCGTCGACGACAACAGTCTTCAAGTTGCCCAAGGCGATGACGTTGCCGAAGGCGATGTGATCGGTGTCACCCGTCACTGGGCTGCAGGGCCGCTGATGTGGGGTCTGTGGACCACCTTGTGGTTGTCGGTGGTGTCCGGCGTGCTGGGGCTGTTGATCGGTCTCGCCACGGGGCTGTGTCGTCTGTCGAATAACCCGACGTTGCGCGATCTCTCGACGATCTACGTTGAGCTGGTGCGCGGTACGCCGTTGCTGGTGCAGATCTTCATTTTCTACTTCTTCATCGGCACGGTGATGAACCTGTCCCGGGAGTTCGCCGGGATCGCCGCGCTGTCGTTGTTCACCGGCGCCTATGTGGCGGAGATCATCCGTTCCGGCGTGCAGTCCATCGCCCGTGGCCAGAACGAAGCCGCGCGTTCCCTGGGTTTGAGCGCTGGCCAGTCGATGCGCCACGTAGTGCTGCCGCAGGCGTTGAAGCGCGTGCTGCCGCCGTTGGCCGGGCAGTTCATCAGCCTGGTCAAGGACACCTCGCTGGTGTCGGTGATCGCGATTACCGAGCTGCTCAAAAGCGGTCGCGAAGTCATCACCACCTCGTTCTCGCCCTTCGAAATACTGTTCTGCGTGGCCGGGCTGTACCTGTTGATCAACCTGCCGCTGTCGAAAATCGCCAGCCGTCTTGAGCGGAGGCTCGCGCAAAGTGATTGAAGTCCGCAATCTGGTAAAAGTCTTCGACACCCGTGGGCAGGTGGTTCGCGCGGTGGATAACGTCACCACGCAGGTGGCCAAGGGCGAAGTGCTGGTGGTCATCGGCCCTTCGGGTTCCGGCAAGTCGACGTTCCTGCGCTGCCTCAACGGCCTGGAAGCATTCGACTCGGGCTCGGTGAGCATCGACGGGCTGCAACTGGCCGATCCGAAAACCGATGTGAACGCCTATCGCCGCGAAGTCGGCATGGTGTTCCAGCACTTCAACCTGTTCCCGCACATGACCGTGCTGGAAAACCTCTGCCTGGCCCAGAAAGTCGTGCGCAAGCGCGGCAAGAAAGAGCGCGAGGCCAAGGCCATGGTGCTGCTGGAAAAGGTCGGTATTGCGCAGAAGGCCCACGAGTTTCCATCGCGCCTGTCCGGCGGCCAGCAGCAGCGTGTGGCCATTGCTCGTGCGTTGGCCATGGAGCCCAAGGTGATGCTGTTCGATGAACCGACCTCGGCACTCGACCCGGAGATGGTCGGCGAAGTGCTGGACGTCATGAAAACCCTGGCCGTGGAAGGCATGACCATGGTCTGCGTCACCCACGAAATGGGTTTTGCGCGGGAAGTAGCGGATCGGGTGTTATTTTTCGATCACGGTAAATTGCTGGAAGATGCTTCGCCGGCCGAGTTCTTCGATGCGCCGAAAGACCCACGGGCGCAGGCCTTCTTGCGCCAGGTTCTCTGACTTCGGCGACCTTACGGCCGCCATCGCGGGCAAGCCCGCTCCCACAGTAATTTCGTTGTTTGCGCTACTTGCGTTACACCGCCGAACCCTGTGGGAGCGGGCTTGCTCGCGATGGCATCACCTCGTCCCAAAGTGAACCGAGGCCTTCGCATCACCTCAAACCTTGAACCTGCCCACCAGCATCTGCAGATGCGTCCCCAACCGTGCCAGCTCAATGCTGGACGCCGCGGTTTCTTTAGTGGCTGCCGAGGTCTGCTCGGACACGTCGCGCACGTTAAGCACGCTGCGGTTGATCTCTTCGGCCACGGCGCTTTGCTGCTCCGCTGCTGCTGCGATTTGTTGGTTCATCGCCTGAATCGCTGAGACGGTACGGGTGATGTTGGTCAACGAACCTCCGGCGCGGCGGGTCAGTTCAACGCTGCTTTCGGTCAAGGTGCGGCTGTTGTCCATGATAGTGGCGACTTGCTGGGTACCGTTTTGCAGGCCGCCGATCAGTTCTTCGATTTCTTCAGTGGACTTCTGGGTGCGCTGGGCCAGGCTGCGGACTTCATCGGCGACCACCGCAAAACCACGTCCGGCCTCACCGGCACGGGCGGCCTCAATCGCTGCGTTGAGCGCCAACAGATTGGTTTGCTGAGCCACGGATTTGATTACATCGAGCACGCTGCCGATCTTGTCGCTTTCGCGCTTGAGATGGCTCATGGCTTCGGTGGAGTTACCGACTTCTTTGGCCAGACGTTCGATCTGGGCGATGGCTTCGCCGACCACTTTGTCACCTTCGCGGGCCTGCTGGTCGGCGGCGACGGCGGCTTCGGACGCTTCTTCAGCGTTACGCGCGACTTCCTGCACGGTGGCGGTCATTTCGTTCATGGCGGTGGCCACTTGGTCGGTCTCGACTTTTTGGCTGTCGACCCCGGCGCGGGTCTGCTCAGTGACTGCCGACAGCTCTTCGGCAGCATTGGCGATTTGCGTGACGCCGTTACTGATGCCACCGATCAGCTCCCGCAGGCTGACGGTCATGCGTTGTATGGCGCGTTGCAGTTGGCCAAGTTCGTCGCGACGCTGGACGTCGAGGTTCTGGCTGAGATCGCCGGATGCCACGCGTTCGACCACTTGGAGGGTCTGCTGCAGCGGAGTGACGATCTGCCGGGTAATGCTCCAAGCGGCGAGAACTCCGAGCAGCAGCGCAAGCGCGACGGCGATGCTCAGCATGGTCTTGGCCTGCTGGGCTTCGTTGTCGCGTTTGCTGGTTTGTATTGCGTTCATTTGTGTATTCAATTCGAACACACGCATGACCTTCTCACCCATCTGTTTGAAGGCTTGCGTACTGCTGAGCTGCGCGTCGTGGTATTGGCCGACGGCGCTACGATAGGCTTTCATTGCTTCGCCAGCCTGTTGCAGGTTGGCGCCGTATTGCTCCGGCAGTTTGCCCGATAAGCTGGAGATGCTGGCCAGGGCCTGATCGATGGCATCCAGGGCTGGTTGTTCCGCTTCGGTCTTGCCGCTGTAGGTGTAGCCACGAACCTGGAAGCGTGCTTGCTGAATGAGTTTGCTCAGTTCGATAACGCTGTTGTACTGCGCGATGTTTTCGCTCTGCAATAGCGTTTTTTCAAGCTCGCCAATCAGCAAGACGGCGCGGTCTGCGTTGGTGCCAAGGTTGCTACGGCTGGTTTCGCGGTTCTGTATCGCCACGATCAGGCTGTTGAGGTCGTTTTTGTAGTCGCGTAGCAAGACAGACTCTTCATCAAGCATGGCGCGGGCTTTCGGGTCTTGCAGAAGCTGGCGAAGTTCTTGCGCGCTCTGTTCAAGCTTGTCCCGTATGCGAGCGATTTCAGCGGAGCCTTCAAGACCTTTCTGCAGTTCAAAACTCAAGCGGGCGATACGCAGGTCTTTACTCAACTCACTTAACTGCGATATAGCCGCAAACTTTTCGCCGCGCTCGATCAAGGTGCTCAGACCCATCCAGCCAGTGGTCGCAATCAGCAGGGTCAGTAGCAATACCAGACCGAATCCCATACCAAGCTTTAGACTGACGCTCACGTTTCCCATTCTCTGGGTTAACCATCGAGACATGTGAAGCACTCCATCGCGAACAGACGAAAGCCGGGCTTGGCCGCAGATTCTTGTTGTTACGACACTGTGTCGGCAGGGCGCGCTAGAACTGAAGCGTCCGGGGGGGAATTCAGAACAAGCGTGAGAGGAGGGCGGTCACGGCGGTTTCGACCCGCAGGATGCGGTCGCCGAGTTGCACCGGTTGCAGGCCGGCCTTGCCGAGCAGGTCGATTTCGTAGGGGATCCAGCCGCCTTCGGGGCCGATCGCCAGGGTCACCGGTTCGTCCAGGCCGCGGGGGCAGGGCGGGTAGTGACCGGGATGGCCAACGAGGCCGAGGGTGCCCTCGCTGATGGCGGGCAGGCGATCTTCGACGAACGGCTTGAAGCGCTTCTCGATAACGATGTCCGGCAATACGCTGTCCCGGGCCTGTTCGAGGCCGAGGATCAATTGTTCGCGAATCGCCTCGGGTTCAAGGAACGGCGTTTGCCAGAAGCTCTTCTCGACGCGATAGCTGTTCACCAGGATGATTCGTGGCACACCCATGGCCGCTACGGTCTGAAACACCCTGCGCAGCATTTTGGGCCTTGGCAGGGCCAACACCAGTGTCAGCGGCAGCTTGGCCGGTGGGGGCTGGTCGAGGGTGACGCGCAGTTCGGCTTCATCGGCCTCCAGGCGCAGCACTTCGGCGGAGCCCATCAACCCGCCGATACGCCCGACCCGCATGCTGTCGCCGACGGCGCAGCGATGGACTTCCTGCATGTGCGTCAACCGGCGATCACGCAGGATCGCCCGGTCGGCCGCAATGAAGTCGGCCTCTTCGAGGAGCAGCAGGTTCACGGCTGGGTCGCTGGCGGCTGGTCGTTGTGATCGTCCGCCGGCTGGTCGTCCGGATGCTCGCCGCGTTTGCTGATCAAGCCGCCGAACAGCACGCCGATTTCAAACAGCAGCCACATCGGCACCGCCAGCAAGGTTTGCGAGAAGATGTCCGGCGGCGTCAGGATCATGCCGACCACGAAGCAGCCGATGACCACATATGGGCGGATTTTTTTCAGGTATTTGACGTCGACCACGCCGATCCATACCAACAAGACCACGGCCACCGGGATCTCGAACGCTACGCCGAAGGCGAAGAACAGCGTCATGACGAAATCGAGGTAGCTGGTGATGTCGGTCATCATTTCCACGCCGGCCGGAGTGGCGGCGGCGAAGAATTTGAAGATCAGCGGGAACACCAGGTAATAGGCGAACGCCATGCCGGTGTAGAACAGCACAATGCTGGACATCAGCAATGGCACCGCAATGCGCTTCTCATGCTTGTACAGGCCCGGCGCGATGAAGCCCCAGATCTGATGCAGGATCACCGGGATCGCCAGGAACAGCGAGACCATCATCGTCAGCTTCAGTGGCGTCAGGAACGGCGACGACACGTCGGTGGCGATCATCGTCGCGCCGGCCGGCAGGTACGCCCGCAGTGGCGTGGAGACGAAGGTGTAGATCTGCTGGGTAAACGCAAACAGCCCGGCGAAGATGATGAAAATCGCCGCTACGCAGCGCAGCAGACGGGTACGCAACTCGGTGAGGTGCGAAACCAGCGGCATGTGCTGGTCGTTTTCAGGGAGATCGCTCATGGGGCTCGCGGCGGCAGTGTTGGGTCATGAGGGGCCGGCGCAACAGGCGCAGCCGCAGGCGTAACGGGTTCAACCGGTGTTGCTGCAACAACGGGCGCAGGTTCGGCGGCCACTGCAACAGGTGCAGCGGCTGGAGCCTGAATCGTCTGCTCTGCCACGGGCTCAACCGGCTGGACCGGTGTGGCTTCCTGCTGGGTCGGCGTGAAAATCTTCCGCGCCTCCTGTTCCAGCGACAGAATGTGCTCATTGTGCAGTTGGCGACGGATCTCGTCGGCACCGATTTCACGTTCAACTTCCTGTTTGATCGCGTTGAAGCTGCGCTTCAGGCGGCCGACCCACAGGCCGGCGGTGCGCGCAGCACCCGGCAGACGCTCGGGGCCCAGCACCAGCAGGGCAACGAGGCCGACGAGCAGCAGTTCAGAGAAGCTGATACCAAACATAAGTCAGTGCTCACACGTCTTTGCGGATTGGCTCTTCGACTTTTTGCGCCTGCACATCGATGGTGTGCGGCTGGTTCACGGACTGCGTGGTCTGTGGCTGAACCGGTGGAACCGGTTGGGCCGGGGTCACAGTCGGGTCAACCGGCTTGTCTTCGTCGCTCATGGCTTTCTTGAAGCCCTTGATCGACTCGCCCACGTCAGTGCCGAGGTTTTTCAGTTTTTTGGTGCCGAACACCAGTACGACAACAACCAGGATGACGATCCAGTGTTTCCAGTCAAAAATGCCCATGTTGCTGCTCCTCTCTAATAATTGTTCAGGCGGACGGGCGCGAGGCTTTCTCGGCGTGTCCGGACAGACCGAAACGACGGTCCAGTTCATCGAGTACAGCCTGAGGATGCTGCCCCAATTGGGCGAGCATGACCATGCTGTGGAACCACAAATCGGCGGTCTCGTAGATCACATCGCTGCAGTCGCCGCTGATGGCGGCATCCTTGGCGGCAATGATGGTTTCGACCGACTCTTCGCCGACTTTTTCCAGAATCTTGTTCAAGCCCTTGTGGTACAGGCTGGCGACATACGAGCTGTCGGCGGCGGCGCCTTTGCGCTCTTCCAGTACCTGGGCCAGACGGGTCAGCGTGTCACTCATGGGTGTGTCCTGCGCTATAGATGGCGTGCGGGTCCTTGAGCACCGGGTCGACGGTTTTCCAGTCGCCGTTCTCGAAGACACGGTAGAAGCAACTCTGGCGGCCGGTATGGCAGGCGATGTCACCTATCTGCTCGACCATCAGGATGATCACGTCGGCATCACAATCCAGACGCATCTCATGCAGCGTCTGCACATGACCGGACTCTTCGCCCTTGCGCCACAGCTTGCCGCGCGAACGTGACCAGTAAATGGCGCGGTTCTCGGCAGCGGTCAATTCCAGTGCTTCGCGGTTCATCCAGGCCATCATCAGGACGCGCCCGGTCTTGTGATCCTGTGCGATCGCCGGCACCAGGCCATCGGCATCCCACTTGATCTCGTCCAGCCAGTTTTTCATCTTCGATTCCCGAGGGGCAGCGACAAGCTTCAAGCTTTAAGCCACAAGTAAAAGCTAATCCGTATCGTGCTTTCATATTGTGCAGCGTTGCTAATTTACAGCCATAAACCAAAAGTGAGCGCTGCGAATATCGTTTGGAGCTTGAAGCTTATCGCTTGCAGCTCAATACGGCTATCGGCGAACGACCAGATACAAGCCGACGGCCATCATGATTCCGGCCGGCCAGTAAGCCAGTTCGTTCAGCGGTCCGCCGATGGCGAGTATCGCACCACCCGCCAGGTGGGCGGTGCCGAGCAATCGCAGGAACCATTCATCCCGGCGCCGGTGCCACGGTGGCGGCGGGTCATAGGCATGAGGCTGGGACATCCGTTCGAGCAGGTCGCGGGCCATGTTGGCCAAATGCGGGAGCTGCTCGAACTGGCTCTGTACGTTGCCAAGCAAGGCTTTGGGGCTGACCCGCTCGCGCATCCAGCGTTCGAGGAACGGTTGGGCGGTGTTCCACAAGTCCAACTCCGGGTACAGCTGACGGCCCAGGCCTTCGATGTTCAACAGGGTTTTTTGCAGCAAAACGAGCTGCGGCTGCACTTCCATGTTGAAGCGTCGAGCCGTCTGGAACAGGCGCATCAGCACCTGGCCGAAGGAAATATCTTTTAACGGTTTTTCGAAGATCGGCTCGCACACGGTACGGATTGCCGCTTCGAACTCGTTGAGTTTGGTTTCCGCCGGCACCCAGCCCGAATCGATGTGCAATTGCGCCACACGACGGTAATCGCGCTTGAAGAAGGCGAAGAGGTTGCGCGCCAGGTAATCCTGGTCTTCCGGGGTGAGGCTGCCGACGATGCCGCAGTCGATCGCAATGTACTGCGGGCTCCACGGGTTCACGGTGCTGACAAAGATGTTGCCCGGGTGCATGTCGGCGTGAAAGAAGCTGTCGCGGAAAACCTGGGTGAAGAAGATCTCCACGCCGCGTTCTGCGAGCATTTTCATGTCGGTGCGCTGGTCGGCCAGGGTCGCGAGGTCAGTGACCTGAATCCCGTAGATGCGCTCCATCACCAGCACTTTCGGCCGGCACCAGTCCCAATAGACTTGCGGCACGTAAAGCAGCGGCGAGCCTTCGAAGTTGCGCTTCAGCTGGCTGGCGTTGGCCGCTTCGCGCAGCAGGTCGAGTTCGTCGTAGATGGTTTTTTCGTAGTCCTGGACCACGTCCACCGGGTGCAGCAGACGCGCGTCGGCCGAGAGTTTCTCGGCGGCGCGAGCGAGAATGAACAGCCACGCGAGGTCCTGGGCGATGATCGGTTTGAGGCCCGGGCGGATCACCTTGACGACCACTTCTTCACCGGTTTTCAGCTGCGCGGCATGCACCTGCGCCACCGAGGCCGAGGCAAGCGGCTCAACATCGAATCGGCTGAACACTTCGCTGATCTTTTTGCCGAGCTGTTCTTCGATCAGGTTGACCGACACCTGTGAGTCGAACGGCGGCACGCGGTCCTGAAGTTTCATCAGCTCATCGGCGATGTCTTCCGGCAGCAGGTCGCGGCGTGTTGAAAGTATCTGCCCGAACTTGATGAAAATCGGCCCCAGGTCCTGCAGCGCCAGGCGCAAGCGTGCGCCACGGCTCAGGTCCAGCGTCTTGCGCGGGAACCAGCGCCACGGCAACACGTAGCGCAGCGCCAGCAGAAACCAGGGCAGTGGCAGGGCGAACAGCAGGTCATCGAGGCGGTAGCGAATCACAACGCGCTGGATGCGCAACAAACGGCGGACGGCAAGCAGCTTCATGCGTTATCGCTTGGGTCGAGGGATCGGGAAAGGCGCTCGAAACGCGCCTCGAGACGTTCCAGATCGAGTTTGATCTGGTCCAGTTCACTGAAACGGGCTTCGGCTTCGCGCTGGCCGACGAGAGTGCGCGATTCTTCAGCCAGGTATTCGCCCAGGTTTTGATTGAGGCTGGCGAACCCTTGCTGATACCAGCGTGCGCGGCTGCGCAGGTGACCGCCAACCAGTTGCGTGGCGACCGGGCCCAGCCAGCGCGAGAGTTCGTACTCCCAGTCCAGTTCAAGGTCCTGAAGGATCGCGGCCAGTTCCAGCAGCACGCCGCTGTCGCCGTCGAGTTCGACTTCAGGGCCGTGCAGGACCGAGGTCTTGTCCTTGCTCATCGCCAGTTTCAACAGGCTGGAGGCCGGTGCACGCAAGGTGCAATCGGCGCCGGTTTCCCAGTGGGCGGCGAGCATCAAGCCTTCATCGCTGGGCAGGATGAACAGTTGCAGCGCCGGACTGCGGCAATCGACGGCAATCACCCTGCCACTCAAATGCGCCAGTCGCGGCAGCGCCGTGCTGTCGAGACGCAGCACCCGGTTCAGACCGAGTTCAACGCTGGCGAGCAGGCCGGCCAGCAGCATCAGGGTTTGATGCCGCGGTGCAGGGCGACGATGCCTGCGGTCATGTTGTGGTAGGTCACGCGGTCGAAACCGGCCTCGACCATCATCGACTTCAGGGTTTCCTGGTTCGGGTGCATGCGGATCGATTCGGCCAGGTAGCGATAGCTTTCCGAGTCGTTGGTGATCAGCTTGCCCATCAGCGGCATGAAGGCGAACGAGTAGGCGTCGTAGGCTTTGGACATCAGCGCGTTGGTCGGTTTGGAGAATTCCAGCACCAGCAGACGACCGCCCGGTTTCAGCACGCGCAGCATCGAGCGCAGTGCATCTTCCTTGTGGGTGACGTTACGCAGGCCAAAGGCAATGGTGACGCAATCGAAATGGTTGTCCGGGAACGGCAGTTTTTCAGCATCGGCCTGAACGAATTCGACGTTGCCGGCCACACCCAGATCCAGCAGGCGGTCGCGACCGACCTTGAGCATGGATTCGTTGATGTCGGCCAACACCACTTGGCCGGTCGGGCCAACGAGGTGCGAGAACTTCTTGGTCAGGTCGCCCGTGCCACCGGCGATATCCAGCACCCGATTACCGGTGCGAACACCCGACAGTTCGATCGCGAAACGCTTCCACAGACGGTGCATGCCGCCCGACAGGAGGTCGTTCATCAAGTCGTATTTGGCGGCTACCGAGTGGAAAACCTCAGCGACTTTTTCCGCTTTTTGGCTTTCCGGAACGTTTTTGAAACCGAAGTGAGTGGTGGGTTCGGCATCGCTGCCTTTGCGCTGATCAGTCATATCGCTGTCACCAGAAGAGAATGCGGGACATTCTAATCCCGGTGGCCTGCTTTGTCTTGGCAAGGCTGCAGGTAAGATGGACTGCCACGGGGACGTTTTGCCGCAGTGACGGTCAAGATGCTTCAGGAAAGTACTCATAAAGCAGGAGTTATTTGATGGCCCGTATTAGTGTTGAACGTGCCCACGGCCTGGGTAAGGAAGCTGCCCGCGAGAAGGCCGAGAAGCTGGCGCAGAAACTGTCCGAGCAATATGGCCTGGAACCGCTGTGGTCCGGCGACACCCTGAACCTCAAGCGTTCCGGTGTTAAAGGGGCGGTGCATGTGGGTGAGGATTCGATCAAGGTTGATGTCGAGCTGGGTCTGTTGATGTCGGCCATGAGCGGCACCATCAAATCGGAAATCGAAAAGGCCCTCGATAAAGCGTTGGCCTGATTCTTAAGAGATCGCAGCCTCGTTTCACTCGACAGCTCCTACAGGTGTACACCGCCGTCCTTTGTAGGAGCTGTCGAGTGAAACGAGGCTGCGATCTTTTCCATAAGGCATCACACGATTTGTGTCAGTTGTTAGGGTGCCGTTTCTAATTTTTCTCCCTACTTTGTGCCTGAGCCCGACACTTTCGCGGGCAGTTCCTCAAACCTTCTGCGCGTGAGGTGCACCATGGCCAAAGTTATTTTGAAGAAAAAAATCGACGCTTCGACAACCGCTCTGAGCGACGTCAAATCCTATGCCCGCAAGATCTGGCTGGCAGGCCTGGGTGCCTACACCAAGGTCGGCCACGAGGGCAGCGAATACTTTCAAGAGTTGATCAAGGCTGGTCAAATCGTTGAAAAGAAAGGCAAAAAAGTAGTGGTCGAGAAACTTGAAGCCGCTAACTCAGAGATCGATGAAGCCAAGAGTGAAGTGAGCACTTTCAAAGGCAAGGTGGAACTTCAACTCGACAAGGTCGAGAAGGCTTTTGACTCGCGTGTCGCAAGTGCCTTGAATCGTATCGGCATTCCGTCTAAACATGACGTTGAGACACTCTCTGCTAAGCTCGATGAGCTGACGGCATTGCTCGAACGCGTCGCGCGTAAATCTTAAGGAGAACGGGATGGCTGGCAAAAAGAACACCGAAAAAGAAGGCAGCTCGTGGATTGGGAAAGTCGAAGACTACTCCCGCAAAATCTGGCTGGCTGGTTTAGGCGTGTACTCGAAGATCGACACTGACGGCAGCAAGCTCTTCGATACATTGGTTAAAGACGGCGAGAAAGCCGAGAAGCTCACCAAAAGCGCTGTCGGCAAGAAAGTCGATGCCGCCAAGGACACCGCTTCGTCGGCCAAGTCGCGTATCAGCGGCGTTAAAGACCGTGCACTGGGCAAGTGGGATGAGCTGGAAGGCGCTTTCGACAAGCGTCTGAACAGCGCCATTTCGCGCCTGGGTGTACCAAGCCGCAATGAAGTGAAAGCACTGCACAGCAAGGTCGATACCCTGACCAAGCAAATCGAAAAACTCACCGGTGCCAAGGTTGCGCCTGTAGCGGCGAAAACCGCGGCAGCCAAACCTGCGGCAAAAACCGCTGCCAAGCCGCTGGCAAAAGCTGCCGCCAAGCCGGTCGCTAAAGCCGCGTCGAAAGTCGCGTCCGCTGCCAAGTCCGTTACCAAGACTGCCGCGGCTAAACCAGCAGCAGCCAAGCCAGCAGCCAAATCGGTCGCCGCTAAACCAGCTGCTAAACCGGCTGCCAAGCCTGCAGCAAAAACCGCAGCAGCGAAACCGGCGGCCAAGCCAGCGGCAAAACCTGCCGCAGCAAAAAAACCGGCAGCGCCTAAAGCGGCTGCACCGAAACCAGCAGTGGCTGCCGCCAAACCGGCAGCCCCGGTCAGCGCATCGAACTCGGCTGCCGCACCGACCCCTGCTGTCACCCCGACTGCCGCGCCAGCTCCATCGACGCCAACCAGTCAGTCCTGATTTTTCAGGGCTCAAAAAAACGCCCGGCCTGCAAAGGTCGGGCGTTTTTGTTTGTACACGGTTCGTAAAGCACCGCAGTATCCCTGTGGGAGCGGGCTTGCTCGCGAATGCGGTGTGTCAGTAACAATAATGTTGACTGAAACACCGCATTCGCGAGCAAGCCCGCTCCCACAGGGGTTAATCGTGTTCTTCGAGGTACTGCAAAGCCAACTGCTCCGTCGCGACCTTGATCGGCGGCAGCAAGTGCGGCGCCACCAGCATCATGATCTGGTAGACCACCAGCCTCACCTCACCCTCTCGATCCAGAATCCGCTGATAGTCCAGTGAGAACAGCAGCGTCATGGTGATCTGCTCTACCAGTTGCCCCAACGCTTGCGTGTCGCTGACCAACTGCCCTTGGGCTTTGAGCCGCGCGAGCAGTGAAGCCAGCGTGCGTTTGAGTGCATTGAGCAGATTGCGGATGCCCTTGGCCAGTTTCGGCAAGCGCCCGGCCAGGTTCGACAGGTCCTGGAACAAAAACCGATAGTGAGCCAGCCGTTCGACGATCAGGTGCAGGAACAGCCAGTAATCCTCCGGGGCCAGTTCCACATCGGCCGGGGGATCAAGCAGTGGGGCAAGCTCGGCCTGGAAGCGCTCGAACAGTCCGAGAATCAACGGTTCCTTGCCGTGGAAGTGGTAGTAGAGGTTGCCTGGGCTGATCCCCATTTCGTTGGCAACTTCCATGGTAGAGACGTTGGGTTCGCCCTTCTGATTGAACAACTGCAGGGCACATTCGAGGATCCGGTCGCGGGTTTTCATCCAGTCTTCTTAATGGTCGAGTCATGCCACGGCAGACGTGTGCCGTGGTGAGTGGTCCGTCAGCGCACACGCACGTAGGTGCCGGGTGCCGCCTCCATCGGTGGATAGTTCTGGTTGCCCAGGGCCATGTGGGTTTCCTTTAGCGCGCCCGAACGCTGTTGAATCCAGCCCAGCCACTGCGTCCACCAACTGCCGTCGACTTGTTTGGCGTCGTAATACCAGGCCCTTGGGTCGCTGCTCAGTTTCGCGCTCTCGACGAAGTTGGCTTTGGGGTTGCTCGGCGGGTTGAGGATGCTCTGCACGTGGCCGCTGTTGGAAAGAACGAAGCGCCGCTCGCCCCCCAGCAACAGCGTCGAGCGATACACCGCGTCCCATGGCGTGATGTGGTCGTTGATGCCGGCCACGCTGAAACTGTCGACGGTAACTTTCTGCAAGTCGATCGGCGTACCGCACACTTCAAGACCGCCCGGATGACTCAACGGGTTGTGCTTGAAGAAGTCCAGCAGATCACCATGGAAGGCGGCGGGAAGGCGGGTGTTGTCGTTGTTCCAGTAGAGAATGTCGAAGGCCGGCGGCTCCTTGCCCAGCAGGTAGTTGTTGACGAAGTAACTCCAGATCAAATCGTTGGGGCGCATCCAGGCGAACACCTTGGCCATGTCGCGGCCGTCGAGCACGCCTTTCTGATAAGAGCGACGCTTGGCCGCTTCCAGCGTCTGCTCGTCGGCGAATAGCGTCGCTGGAGAGTCCATCTGACTGTCCAGCAGGCTGACCAGATACGTCGCGCTGGACACCCGCCGCAGCTGCCGCTTGGCCTGCAAGTGCCCTTGCAGGGCCGCGATGGTCAGCCCGCCTGCGCATGCACCCATCAGGTTGACCTCGCGCGCACCGGTGATCGCCCGGCAGACATTCATGGCTTCTTCAACGGCTTCTACATAGGACGACAGGCCCCACTCGCGATGCCGCACATCCGGGTTGCGCCAGCTGATCATGAAGGTCTGCAGGCCGTTCTTCAGGGCGAACTGGACGAAGCTGTTGTGTGGGCTCAGGTCGAAAATGTAGTACTTGTTGATCTGCGGAGGCACCACCAACAGCGGCTTGGAATACTGCTTTTCGCTCATTGGCTTGTACTGGATCAGCTCCAGCAGTTCATTGCGAAACACCACGGAGCCGGTGGTGGTTGCGACGGTTTTGCCGACCTCGAAAGAGTGCTTGGTGACCTGTCTGGGCAGGCCATCGTTGTGCAGGAAGTCGTCAACCAGATGGCCGAGGCCACGCACTAGGCTGTTGCCGCCGGAATTGAAGATTTCCTTGATCGCCAGTGGATTGAGCAAGGTGTTGGACGGCGCCACGGCGTCGTTGAGCAAGGCAAAGGCAAAGTGCGCGCGGGCAAGGTCGTCGGGCGCCATGCCGCTTTCGTCGATCCAGCTTTTGACCTGTTTCTGCCAGCTCAGGTAGGCCTGCAAGCTGCGGCGATAAAAAGGGTTGAGGCTCCACGCCGGGTCGGCAAAACGACTGTCCTGCGGGTTGATGGGGTGCAGGGTTTCACCCAACAGTACGCGACCCAACTGACCGCCCAGCTTCAAGGCATGGCGGGCGCTATGCACCGGGTGGCGCAAACCGTGGGATGCCACACTGCGCAAGGTCGATAAAAGATCCCGGCCGCGCAGACCGGTAATTGCACTCTGTGCGTTGATGAACGCGGCGGGCGTAGGCAAAAAGTCCCTTGCTGGTCTTTCGCGCATGAATCAACACTCCTTCGTCTTCAGGCCAAAAACAAATACACGAACCAGAACACCATAGACGCTGTAACGGGTTGTTGCGCGGTGCGGCGTCCTGCCGCCCGACAATGGGCCGGTTAACCGCCCAATGGCGACGGATGCGGGTGCATCACGGCGCGCTGCCGCTCCTCTTCAAGGAATTTCATGATGATCGGTGCCACGGCTTCGGCACGGGTAATCAAAAACAGATGCCCGTCATCGATGATGTGCAACTGGGCATTGGGAATCCGCCAGGCCAGCATGCGCATGTTGATCAGCGGGATCAGGGGATCATCATCGCCGGCCAGTACCAGGGTTGGCTGGTTGATCTTGTGCAGCCAGTGAATGCTGGTCCAGCCGAATCCGGCGAACAGCTGCCAGTAGTAACCGAGCTTGCCTGCCGAACGCACCTTCGCCGCATGGCTGGCGGCCAGCGTCGGATCGCGCCGGAACGAGCCGCCGTAGATCATCGGTGCAATACGAATCACATGGGATGGCTGGATGTAGCGCCGAGGGCTGGCCATCATCCACAGCACTTTCGGTTTGCCCGGCACCATCACGGTGCCGGCCGCAGTGGCCGCCAGCACGAGTTTCTTGCAGCGTTCGGGATAGTCATAGGCGAATTGCTGGGCGAGGGCGCCTCCCCAGGAAACGCCGATGACGTTGACTTGCCCGTAGTCGAGGTAGTCGAGCATCCGCGCCGTGAGTTTGGCCAGGCCCGGAAAGCGGTATG
This sequence comes from Pseudomonas sp. DR48, assembly GCF_019823085.1. NCBI lineage: Bacteria > Pseudomonadati > Pseudomonadota > Gammaproteobacteria > Pseudomonadales > Pseudomonadaceae > Pseudomonas > Pseudomonas sp. DR48. The sequence goes on from NZ_CP081946.1 coordinate 2,357,442, forward strand.
GCCGATTGGGCGTGGATGATCCGCCGACGCCGGGGACGTCGAACGCGATGACTTCCAGGTCCGGGTCCAGCGCCGCTACAAACGGAAACACCAGCTCCAGGTTGGCGCCGATCCCGTTGAAAATAAGCAAGGGCGTCAAATGAGGCTTGCCGGGACGTACTGCCGTGCGGAGGGTCTGGCCATCCAGGTCGACGGTACGGAATATGAAAGATTGCGGCATGGCTTCAAGCCCTGTGGGTTAGTTCATCCCCGATCTCCCCTGTGGGAGCGGGCTTGCTCGCGAAAGCGCCGCAACAGTCGACATCAATGCCGAATGATCAAACGCTATCGCGAGCAGGCTCGCTCCCACAGTGGGTGGGGTGTGTCGGTTACCGCTCGTGTACGTAAGTGCCTGGCGCTGCCTCGCCTGCCGGGTAGGTTTTGTTGCCTAGGCTTGTTGGGGTCTTTTTCAGTTTGCCCGAGCGCTCGGCTTGCCATGCCTGCCAGTGCAGCCACCAGGAGTCGGTGTGCTTGGTGGAGTTTTCTTGCCAGTCCTCGGCTTTGACCGGCATTTCGGTGCTGGTCATATAACGTGACTTCGGATTGCCAGGCGGGTTCAGAATGCTTTGGATATGCCCGCTGCTGGACAGCACGAACTCGACCTTGCCGCCAAACAATTGCGCCGACTTGTAGCAGGACTTCCATGGGGTAATGTGGTCGTTGGTGCCGGCCAGCGAAAAGATGTCGGCGGTGACCTGCTTCAGGTCGATGGGGGTGCCGCACACTTCCAGTGCGTTGGGGCGGATCAGTGGATTGTTTTTGAACATCTCGATCAGGTCGCCGTGGAATGCGGCGGGCAATCGGGTGGTGTCATTGTTCCAGAACAGGATGTCGAACACCGGTGGCTCGTTGCCGAGCAGGTAGTTGTTGACCCAGTAGTTCCAGATCAAATCGTTGGGGCGCATCCAGGCGAAGACTTTCGCCATGTCGCGGCCTTCCAGCACGCCGGCCTGGTAGGAATGGCGCTTGGCGGCTTCGAGGGTTTGTTCATCGACGAACAGTGCTACGTCGCTGTCCAGGGTCGTGTCCAGCACGCTGACCAGCAAGGTCAGGGCGTTGACCTTCTTCTCGCCGATCGCGGCGTAGTGGCCCAGCAGCGCGGTGCAGGTGATGCCACCGGAGCAGGCGCCGAGCATGTTCACGTCTTTGCTGCCAGTGATCGCCATCACCACGTCGACTGCTTCCTTGAGCGCTTCGATGTAGGTCGACAGACCCCACTCGCGCTGCTCCTTGGTCGGGTTGCGCCAGCTGACGATGAAGGTCTGCACATTGTTGCGCAGGCAGAAACGCGCCAGGCTCTTGTCCGGGCTCAGGTCGAATACATAGAACTTGTTGATCTGCGGCGGCACCACCAACAGCGGACGCTCGTGCACCTGCTCGGTGATCGGGCGGTACTGGATCAGCTCCAGAACGTCGTTGCGGAACACCACCGCACCTTCGGTCACGCCCAGGCTCTTGCCGACTTCGAAGGCGCCCATGTTGACCTGGCTCGGCATGCCGCCGTTGTGCACCAGGTCCTTGGCCAGATGCGAGAGACCATCGAGCAGGCTTTTACCGCCGGTTTCGAAGAAGCGTTTGACCGCCGCCGGGTTGGCCGCACTGTTGGTCGGGGCCATGGCTTCGGTCATGAGGTTGATCACAAAATGCCCGCGACTGACGTCTTTGGGCGGCAGGTTACTGTCGTCGATCCAGGCGTGGAGTTCCTTGCGCCACGCCAGGTAAGTTTGCAAATAACGTTTATAGAGCGGGTTCTGGCTCCAGGCCGGATCGGCAAAGCGACGGTCATCGCTAGTGGGTTGAAGCTCGGATTTTCCGAATAACACGTTCTTCAGTTCAAGGCCGAAATGGGCGACATGCTTTGCACTGTGAATCGGTTGCTTGATGGCCTGCCTGAGCACCATTCGAGCGGACGCCAGAAGATCCTTTCCACGCAGCCCAACGACAGGATTCAGCCCCAAGGTGTTTTCCGAGGCTTGATACTTCAAGTCATCGTTATTCTTGTTACTCATCTACGACGCTCCATTGTCCTGAGACGAGTACCTGGGTCCAGCTGTGTAGTCGCACACAGCCAAGGCCAGGTACTACTGCTCGGGTGACCGTTAATTCTGCATCGCTGCTTTTTTCAATCGCAGAGAGCACTGCAGGGAACTTGCCAGCTCCATTGGTTACCCGAGTTTAATTTTTTTCGCAAGCGGGCCAATCAGCGACCCAGGAGCGGAGCATTCAAACAGATGGAATTAGAAAATGCCCTCTAACGAGCAAGAGGCTTGACTTAGAGCATCAGCTTGACGACGGACTGGTTGGGGTCGCGGGTTTTCCCGGCCGCTTTGAGCTCGGCAAGATAATCATCCCAGAGCGCGTCCTGGCGTCGCCCCAGTTCGTACAAATATTCCCAGGTGAACAAGCCGCTGTCGTGGCCGTCATCGAAGGTCAATTTCAGTGCGTACTGACCGGCCGGTTCTACCTTGGTCAGGCCTACGCCGATCTTGCCAAATTGCAGGATAGGTTTGCCGTGGCCCTGGACCTCGGCGGAAGGAGAGTGCACGCGCAGGAACTCGGCGGGCAGGTGATATTCCTCGCCGGACGCGTATTTCAGCGACAGGGTTTTCGAGGCTTTGTGCAGCTTGATATCGGTAGGGATTTGGCTCATGGAGCCAGCCTACAAGTTTCAAGCTTCAAGCTGCAAGCGGTAGGTGACCGACTTGCAGCTTGTGGCTTGCAACTTGCCGCTTTACAGAATGTAGCGGGACAGGTCTTCGTTCTGCGCCAATTCACCCAAGTGGCTGTTGACGTAGTCGGCGTCGATCATGATCACCTTGTCGTCGTGGGCGCTGGCCAGGTCGCCGGCGCTGAACGACACCTCTTCGAGCAGGCGCTCGAGCAAGGTGTGCAGGCGACGGGCACCGATGTTCTCGGTCTTCTCGTTGACCTGCCAGGCGATCTCGGCGATGCGCTTGATGCCGTCCGGCTGGAACTCGATGGACAGGCCTTCGGTTTTCAGCAAGGCGCAATATTGCTCGGTGAGCGAGGCGTGTGGCTCGCTGAGAATGCGCTCGAAATCTTCAGGCGTCAGCGCCTTCAATTCGACACGAATCGGCAGACGACCTTGCAGCTCAGGCACCAGGTCGCTCGGCTTGCTCAAGTGGAACGCGCCGGAAGCGATGAACAGGATGTGGTCGGTCTTGACCATGCCCAGCTTGGTGTTGACGGTGCAGCCTTCGATCAGTGGCAGCAAGTCGCGCTGCACGCCTTCACGGGACACGTCGACGCCGCCGGAGTTACCGCGCTTGGCGACTTTGTCGATTTCGTCGATGAACACGATGCCGTGCTGCTCGACCGCTTCCAGGGCCTTGGCCTTCAACTCATCATCGTTGACCAGGCGGCTGGCTTCTTCGTCACGCACCAGTTTCAGCGCTTCCTTGACCTTGATCTTGCGGCTCTTGCGTTTGCCCTTGCCCATATTGGCAAACAGGCTCTGCAACTGATTGGTCATTTCTTCCATGCCCGGTGGCGCGGAGATGTCGACGCCGGCCATTTCGGCGACTTCGATTTCGATCTCCTTGTCATCCAACTGGCCTTCACGCAGGCGCTTGCGGAACAGCTGGCGGGTGTTGGAATCGGAAGAAGACGGCGCGTCGTCATTGCTGAAGCCCATGCGCGCCGGTGGCAGCAGGGCGTCGAGGATGCGGTCTTCGGCGGCGTCTTCGGCGCGGTGGCGAACCTTGGTCATTTCCTGTTCGCGCAGCAGTTTGATGGCTGCATCGGCCAGGTCACGAATGATCGATTCGACGTCGCGACCGACATAGCCGACTTCGGTGAACTTGGTGGCTTCGACTTTGATGAACGGCGCATTGGCGAGTTTGGCCAGGCGACGGGCGATCTCGGTTTTACCGACACCAGTCGGGCCGATCATCAGGATGTTCTTGGGTGTGACTTCAACGCGCAGCTCTTCAGGCAGCTGCATCCGGCGCCAGCGGTTACGCAGCGCGATGGCGACGGCGCGCTTGGCATCGTCCTGGCCGATGATATGGCGATTGAGTTCGTGGACGATTTCACGGGGAGTCATGGACATAGTAATTGGCGGTCCTCAAGCAAAAGTGAGCCGTGGCACTAAGGCCGGAACAGGCTTACTCCGCGAGGTCCTGCTCCTCAATGGTAAAGGTGTGGTTGGTGAATACGCAGATGTCGCCGGCGATGCCGAGTGCGGTTTCGACGATTTCTCGGGCCGACAGATCGGTTTTCTTCAGCAGGGCGCTGGCGGCAGCCTGGGCGTAACCGCCACCGGAACCCATGGCGATCAAGCCTTGCTCGGGCTCAACCACGTCGCCGTTGCCGGTGATGATTAGAGAGGCGTCTTTGTTGGCGACCGCGAGCATGGCTTCGAGGCGGCTGAGGGAGCGGTCAGTGCGCCATTCTTTGGCGAGTTCGACAGCGGCGCGAACCAAGTGGCCCTGATGTTTCTCAAGCTGGCCTTCGAAACGCTCGAAGAGCGTGAAGGCGTCAGCGGTGGCCCCGGCAAAACCGGCGATAACCTGGCCGTGGTACAGGCGGCGAACTTTCTTCGCGTTGCCTTTCATCACGGTATTGCCGAGAGAAACCTGGCCGTCGCCGCCCATGACGACTTTGCCGTGGCGGCGAACTGAAACGATGGTGGTCAAAGGGAGAGTCTCCACGCAGCGGGGCGAAAATGCCTTATGCAAACTCATATGGGGGTGGTGGCGCGTATTTCAACTGTAGGACTTGGCGGGGGACGAGCGGTGTTTTCGCAAACGGAAGGGTAGTGCTTGTTCTGACGCCTTCGCGGGCAAGCCCGCTCCCACAGGGTTGGTGCATATTCTGTGGGAGCGAGCCTGCTCGCGATGAACGATGACGCGGTGACCTTGAGGGAATCAGCGGTTCTGGCGTTGTTGTAACAACAGGTTGCTGAAGCCGGCGCCGGCCAGTTGTTTCTGAGCGGTGGTCAGTTGTTCGCGGTTGCTGAACGGTCCGACCAACACCCGATACCAGGTTTCGTCTTTAACGGTGCCGGATTCAACCGCCACTGCCTGGCCCAGCAGAATGATCTGCGCCCGAACCTTGTCCGCGTCAGCCTGCTTGCGGAAGGAACCCGCCTGCAAGAAGAACTTGGTCACTGGCGCCGCCTTCGACACCGGTGGTGCTGGCGGCGGTGTGATCCCGGCCAATGCGGCCTGAGCTCGCTGTGTGTCGATCTTCGCCGCCTGCTCCGGTGTGACCGGCGTGGTCGGAACGGCTGGCACTTGCGGCGACGGCAGGGTTTTCTCCGGCACGGCGTCCGGTGGCACGATCACTTCCGATTCCGGCAGCAGGGTATAGAAGTCGTACTTCGGCTTGACCGGTTGCGTCGGGCTCGGCGGCGTCTTGTTGGCCTCGGCGATTTTCGTCGCTTTCTGCTGCTCGATTTTCTCGCGCTTGACGCTTTCGCTGCCCTTGCCCGGCTCCAGCTTCATCAGGAACACCACGAATGCGCCGACCGTCAGGCCGATCGCCATCCACAGCCAACCCGGGATCGGTTGCTTTGCAGGGGCTTGGTAACGGCTGGCGCCACGCTTGGGTGCAGGTTTTTTCTTGGCAGCCAACTTACATACGCTCCAGAGTTTCCAGACCCAAGAGTTCCAGGCCTTGCTTGAGAGTGCGACCGGTCAGCGCGGCGAGGCGCAGGCGGCTCTGCATTTGCGCCGGGGTATCGGCGCTGAGGATCGGGCAGTTCTCGTAGAAACTGGAGAACAGACCGGCGACATCGTACAGGTAGGTGCACAGGATGTGCGGTGTGCCTTTTTCGCCAACGTTATTCAGTACTTCGCCGAACTGCGCCAGCTTGGCCGCCAGCTCGTGTTCGTGCGCCGCGTCGAGGACGATCTGGCCTTCGACTTCGCTGAAGTCCTTGCCCAGTTTGCGGAACACACCGGCCACCCGGGTGTAGGCGTACAGCAGGTAAGGCGCGGTATTGCCTTCGAAGTTCAACATCAGATCGAAGTTGAAGCTGTAGTCGCTGGTGCGGTGTTTGGACAGGTCGGCATATTTCACCGCGCCGATGCCGACGACCCTGGCGATATTGCGCAATTCGTCATCAGCCAGCTCTGGATTCTTGTCCTTGACCAGGGTGTAGGCGCGTTCCTGGGCTTCGGTCAGCAGGTCGATCAGCTTCACGGTGCCGCCGTCACGGGTCTTGAACGGACGGCCGTCTTTACCATTCATGGTGCCGAAGCCCATGTGTTCCATTTCCATCGGGTGCGTCACGAAACCGGCCTTGCGGGCGACCGCGAACACTTGCTGGAAGTGCAGCGCCTGACGCTGGTCGACGAAGTACAGCGCGCGATCAGCCTTGAGCTTGCCGCTGCGGTAGCGTATCGCCGCCAGGTCGGTGGTGGCATAGAGGTAGCCGCCGTCTGCCTTGACGATGATCACCGGCAGCGGGTCGCCGTCGGCGTTCTTGAATTCGTCGAGGAACACGCATTGCGCGCCGTTGCTTTCAACCAGCAGGCCGGCGGCCTTGAGGTCATTGACCACGTTGATCAGGTCGTCGTTGTAGGCGCTTTCGCCCATCACGTCGGCCATGGTCAGTTTGACGTTCAGCAGTTCGTAGATTTTCTGGCAGTGCGACAGCGAGATGTCTTTGAACTTGGTCCACAGCGCCAGGCAGTCAGGATCACCGGCCTGCAACTTGACCACCAGGCCGCGGGCACGGTCAGCGAACTCTTCGGATTCATCGAAGCGTTGCTTGGCGGCGCGGTAGAAGTTCTCCAGGTCCGACAGTTCGTCGCTGGTGATCGGATTTTCCTGGAGGTACGCCATCAGCATGCCGAATTGGGTGCCCCAGTCGCCAACGTGATTCTGACGGATCACCTCGTCGCCGAGGAACTCCAGCACGCGCGCCACGCCGTCGCCGATGATGGTCGAACGCAAGTGGCCGACGTGCATCTCTTTGGCCAGGTTCGGTGCCGACAGATCGACCACGGTGCGTTGCACCGGGCCAGCCTTGCGCACGCCGATGTGTTCGTCTGCCAGCGCGGCGTCCAGGCGTGACGCCAGGGCATCGGTATTCTGGAAGAAGTTCAGGAAGCCCGGGCCGGCGATCTCGGTCTTGGCGACGTTTTCGTCAGCCGGCAGCGCAGCGATGATCTTCTCGGCCAGGTCACGCGGCTTCATGCCGGCCGGTTTGGCCAGCATCATCGCGATGTTGCTGGCGAAGTCGCCGTTTTTCTTGTCACGGGAGTTTTCCACCTGGATCGCCGGCGACAGGCCTTCAGGCAACACACCTTCGTTGACGAGTTGGGTGATGGCTTGTTGGATCAGCTGGCGAATGGTGTCTTTCATGGTGTTCTCTTTCGACCGCAAGCGCGGCGGCGCCTGGATGCGCTAGTGGAAAAACTGGGCATTATCCGTGGCCCAGACGTGCTTGCCAACTATAGCGGGCAGGTTATGGATATGTGGTGACTATTCGGGCCTCATCGCGAGCAGGCTCGCTCCCACAGTGGATCGGCGGTGTTGATACTTTATTTGCCCACTACCAAAAACCTGTGGGAGCGAGCCTGCTCGCGATGGCGATCTTAATATCAATACAAATCGACGGGATCGACATCGAGCGACCAACGCACCGCTCGCCCGCTCGGCATCTGCTCCAGCACCAGCAGCCAACTGGCAAGCAATCGATGCAATGGCGCTCGAGCCGTGGCCTGCAACAACAATTGCGCACGATAGCGCCCGGCACGTCGCTCCATTGGGGCCGGCACCGGCCCAAGCAGCTCGATTCCGGTCAATTGCTGCTCAGCCAGCAAACGCTCGGCCTCACTGCACGCCTCATCGAGAAAACCTTCGGCTTGTCCTGGTTTATGCGCTTCTGCCCGCAGCAGCGCCAAATGCGCAAACGGTGGCAATCCTGCAGAACGACGTTCGCTCAAGGCCTGCTCGGCAAAGGCGAAATACCCCTGTTCGGTCAATTGCACCAGCAGTGGATGGTCGGCCAAATGCGTCTGGATAATCACCTTGCCCGGCTCTTCGGCCCGGCCCGCACGGCCTGCGACCTGGACGATCAACTGAGCCATGCGCTCGCTGGCGCGGAAGTCGCCGGAGAACAGTCCGCCGTCGGCGTCGAGAATCGACACCAGCGTCACCCGTGGAAAGTGGTGCCCTTTGGCAAGCATTTGCGTACCGACCAGGATGCACGGATGGCCTTTCTGGATGGTGGCGAACAGCTGATTCATCGCGTCCTTGCGCGAAGTGCTGTCGCGGTCGACCCGCAGCACCGGGACGTCCGGAAATAAAATGCCCAGGCGCTCCTCGGCGCGCTCGGTGCCGGCGCCGACGGGCCGTAAATCGACCTTGCCGCATTTCGGGCAGTGCCGAGGTACTCGTTCGACGTAGCCGCAATGGTGACAGCGCAGTTCGCCGGAGCGCTGGTGCACGGTCATTCGGGCGTCGCAGCGCTGGCACTCGGACATCCAGCCACAGTCATGACACAACAGCGTCGGCGCGAAGCCGCGGCGGTTCAGGAACACCAACACTTGCTGACCGGCAGCCAGTGTCTGACCGATGGCTTGTTGCATCGGCCCGGAAATGCCGCTGTCCAGCGGACGGCTTTTCACATCCAGACGCAGGAACCGCGGCTGCTTGGCGCCACCCGCTCGTTCATTCAGACGCAGGAGTCCGTAGCGACCGGTGTAGGCGTTGTGCAGGCTTTCCAGTGACGGCGTGGCGGAGCCGAGCACGATTGGAATGTTTTCCTGCCGCGCACGAACCAGTGCCAGATCCCGGGCGTGGTAGCGCAGGCCTTCCTGCTGTTTATACGAGCCGTCGTGCTCTTCATCGATGATGATCAGGCCAGGGTTTTTCATCGGCGTGAACAGCGCCGAGCGCGTGCCGATAATAATGTCGGCGTCTCCGTCCCGGGCGGCGAGCCAGGCTTCGAGGCGCTCGCGGTCATTGACTGCAGAGTGGATCAGGGCGATGCGGGCATTGAAGCGCTGCTCGAAGCGCGCAAGGGTTTGCGGACCGAGGTTGATCTCCGGGATCAGCACCAGCGCCTGCTTGCCCGCCTCAAGCGTCTCGCGGATCAACTGCAAATACACTTCAGTCTTGCCGCTGCCGGTGACGCCGGCCAGCAGGAAGGCGTGATAACTGTCGAACCCGGCGCGAATGGCTTCATAAGCAGCGCGCTGCTCGGGGTTGAGCGGCAGCTCGGGTTGCGCGAGCCAGTGTTCGTGCCGAGCGCCAGGCGCGTGCTTGCGGATTTCCACCTGCACCAGATCCTTGGCGAGCAGTAAATCGAGGCTGTCCTTGCTTAGCATCAGCTTGCTCAGCAATTGATGAGCGACGCCGTGAGGATGTTGGGCAAGCGTCGCCAGGGCTTCACGCTGGCGGGGCGCGCGGGCGATGCGCGGGTCATCGAGGCTGGCGCCGGGCGCGGCGGACCAGAAGCGCTCCTGGCGTGCTTCGGCCAGTTCGCCCTGACGCAACAATACCGGCAGTGCCCAGCTCAACGTGTCGCCGAGGCTGTGCTGGTAATACTGGGACGTCCACAGGCACAGCTTGAACAGCGCCGGTGGCAGCGGCGGCGTGACGTCGAGCAGCGCCAGCGCCGGTTTGAGTTTTTCCACCGGCACTTCGCTGGTGTCGGTGACTTCCACCAGAATCCCGATCATCTCCCGTCGGCCGAAGGGCACCCGCAGGCGCATGCCCGGTTGCAACTGGGCGCGCAGGACCCCGGCCGGGGCGCGGTAATCGAACAGGCGGCGCAGGGGCGAAGGCAGGGCGAGGCGCAAAATGGCGTCGGGCACGCGGGGGGATCTCGGTCAGCAGGCGGTAAAAAGGCTCAGGCACATAACCTTGTAGGAGTGAGCCTGTTCGCGATAGCGGTGTTTCAGACGACACAAACGTGAATGACAGATCGCTATCGCGAGCAGGCTCACTCCCACAAGGGACGGCGCTTTGGGTCGGGAGCCTAGCAGACGGTCGGTATAAGCGACAGCTTGCGTGATTGGCGATGTCTGGTAGAATCCGCGGCCTAATTACGTGCGGTATTCAACAATAGTGTTGAGTGGCGGCACGCTAGCCCGAGGAAGACACCATGAAAGCCGATATCCATCCAACATACGAAGTCACCGCAGTTACCTGCAGCTGTGGCAACAAGTTCGAAACTCGTTCGAACCTGGCCAAGCCTCTGGCGATCGACGTATGCAACGAATGCCACCCGTTCTACACCGGTAAGCAGAAGACTCTGGATACTGGCGGTCGTGTACAGCGCTTCGCAGACCGTTTTGGCGCTTTTGGCAAAACCAAAGCTCCAGCTGCTGCAGAGTAAGGTTGAAGGGCCCTATGGGCTTTTCCTTGCTGTTAAAAAAGGCGTCCCTCGTGGGCGCCTTTTTTGTGTCCGCGATTTGGCTGTCCGGCGCCCACGCCTTCTGTCCGGTGCCGAGTGGGCTTACACCCGTTGCGGTGCAGCGAGTGGTCGATGGCGACACCTTGCGCCTGAGCGATGGCCGCAGTGTACGCATGATCGGCCTTAATACGCCTGAACTGGGCAAGCAGGGCCGTTCCGACGAGCCGTTCGCCGTGGCGGCACGCAAACGCCTGGAAGCATTGGTGGCTGCCAGCGACGGGCGGGTGGGTTTGCTGCCGGGTAAAGAGAGCAAGGATCACTACGGTCGCACGCTGGCTCATGTCTACGGTGCCGATGGCGCCAATCTCGAAGCGCAGATGCTTGCCGAAGGTCTTGGATTTCAAGTCGCGGTCGCGCCGAATGTCGATTTGGTCGGCTGCCAGCAAGCCGCCGAGCGCAGTGCCCGTCAGGCCGGTCTTGGCCTGTGGCGGCAATCCCCTGTACTGAAAGCGGAGCAGATCAGCACCTCGGGCTTCGCCGTGCTCAGTGGGCGTGTCAGCAAGGTTCAGCGCAATCGCGGCGGGGTTTGGATCGAGTTGCAGGATTCGGTTGTATTGCGCGTTGCACCCAATTTGTTGGGGCAGTTCGATGTTGCACAGCTGGAAAAGCTCAAAGGCAGGCAAATCGAGGCGCGTGGCTGGGTAGTGGATCGGTCGCGGCGTGGTGGTTTGAAATCCGGCCAGGCGCGCTGGCTACTGCCGCTGACCGATCCGTCGATGTTGCAGATGACGCCTTGAAAAAGAAATTGTAGACATTTTTAAATTGGATTGTGAACAGTCTATCCCTTGTGTTCCGTGGCTCTTGGCCCAAAGTCGTAAGGCAGGGCGCTTGACAGGGGTGACTGGTCAGTCTTGTGGGGATTTTGCGAGGCGCGTATCCTCGCTGACCAGTCTGTCCAACAGTAAAAGCGGAATGCCCCCATGTCTGATCTGAAAACTGCCGCTCTCGAATATCACGCCCATCCTCGTCCAGGTAAGCTGAGTGTCGAGCTCACCAAGGCCACCGCTACCGCCCGCGACCTGTCGCTGGCCTACAGCCCCGGCGTAGCCGAACCAGTACGCGAAATCGCTCGTGATCCTGAACTGGCCTACAAATACACCGGCAAAGGCAACCTGGTTGCAGTCATTTCCGATGGCACCGCGATTCTGGGTCTGGGTAACCTCGGCCCACTGGCTTCCAAGCCTGTCATGGAAGGTAAAGGCGTGCTGTTCAAGCGCTTCGCCGGCATCGACGTGTTCGACATCGAAGTCGACTCCGAAAGCCCACAAGCCTTCATCGACACCGTCAAGCGCATCTCCATCACCTTCGGTGGCATCAACCTGGAAGACATCAAGGCGCCTGAGTGCTTTGAGATCGAACGCGCTCTGATCGAGCAGTGCGACATTCCAGTGTTCCACGATGACCAGCACGGCACCGCAATCGTGACTGCGGCCGGCATGATCAACGCCCTGGAAATCGCTGGCAAAACCTTGGCTGACGCCAAGATTGTCTGCCTGGGTGCCGGTGCGGCCGCCATCTCCTGCATGAAATTGCTGGTGAGCATGGGCGCCAACATCGAAAACATCTTCATGGTCGACCGTACCGGCGTGATCCACTCCGGCCGTGACGACCTGAACCAGTACAAGGCTGTCTTCGCTCACGCGACCGACAAGCGCACCCTGGCTGACGCTCTCGCCGGTGCTGACGTGTTCGTCGGCCTGTCTGGTCCGAACCTGCTGAGCGCTGAAGGCCTGAAGTCCATGGCGGCCAACCCGATCGTGTTCGCATGCTCGAACCCGGATCCGGAAATCGCCCCGGAACTGGCTCACGCCACCCGTGACGACGTGATCATGGCCACCGGCCGTTCGGACTACCCGAACCAGGTCAACAACGTACTGGGCTTCCCGTTCATCTTCCGCGGTGCCCTGGACGTTCGCGCCAAACGCATCAACGAAGAAATGAAAGTGGCAGCGGCCAACGCCCTGCGTGAACTGGCCAAGCTGCCGGTTCCTCAGGAAGTGTGCGACGCCTACGGCGGCATCAAGCTGGAATTCGGTCGTGAGTACATCATTCCGAAACCAATGGATGCACGTCTGATCACCGTGATCTCCGATGCCGTGGCCAAGGCCGCTATCGAGACCGGCGTGGCGACCCTGCCGTATCCGAAGAACTACCCGCTGAAAAGCGTGGATGACGTGTTCAACGGATAACAGCAGCACCCATAAAAAAACCCAGCCTAGTGCTGGGTTTTTTTATGGGCTTCAAGTGGCAAGCTAAAAGCTGCAAGTGAAAGCGGGCGCATGGCGTTTTGATCGTTCCCACGCTCTGCGTGGGAACGCCTCTACGGACGCTCCGCGTTCGGCTGGGGAAGGGACGCGGAGCGTCCCAGGCTGCATTCCCACGCGGAGCGTGGGAACGATCAGCCCCGCGCTTCTTTCGAAGGCGAGGCTTTTTGGTGTCGCTACGCGATCAGAACAAATCGATCGGCGCCGACTCATCCGCTGGCAGCGGGCTGCCCGGTGCTGTGCCGTTACCCAGCTCATTCACCGATGGCGGCGTGTCTTCGGCCTTGAACAGTTCGAAGTAGGCCCCTGGCGTTCCAGGACTGGCCGCGCGGCCGCTGACCGGGTCGACCCGCAGGCTGAGAATGCCTTCTGGCTCTGGTTGCGTATGAGGCGGCTTGTCTTTAAGGGCTGCCGCCATGTAGTTCATCCAGATCGGCAGCGCCACGGTGCCACCGAACTCGCGCTTGCCCAGGCTTTCCGGCTGATCGAACCCCGTCCAGACGGTGGTTACATAGTCGGCGTTGTAGCCCGAGAACCATGCATCCTTGGATTCGTTGGTGGTCCCGGTCTTGCCCGCGATGTCGCTGCGGCCCAAGGCCAGGGCGCGACGGCCGGTACCAAGCTTGATCACGTCCTCAAGCATGCTGTTGAGGATGTACGTGGTGCGGCCATCGATGATGCGTTCAGCCACCGCAGGCGTTTGTGGCGTAGTGCCTGGCGCGGCCGCAGCCTCGCCCGGGGTCTGGTTGACCGTAAACGTCTGGGCGACCGGTGCGGCGATACCGCTGGTGGCTGCGCCCCCCTGAGGCACGCTCGGTGGATTGGCAACGAACAGGGTGTCACCGTTGCGGCTTTCGATTTTATCGATGATGTACGGGCTGACCTTGTAACCGCCGTTGGCGAAAGTGCTCCAGCCTGTGGCGATTTCCATCGGCGTCAGGGTCGCGGTGCCCAGCGCCAGCGACAAGTTGCGCGGCAGGTCCTGCTTGTTGAAGCCGAACTTGCTGATGTAGTCGATGGTGCGATCAACGCCCAACGCCTGCACCAGGCGGATCGAGACCAGGTTGCGCGACTTGTACAAACCTTCACGCAGGCGAATCGGCCCGAGGAAGGTATTGGTGTCGTTCTTTGGACGCCAGACCTTGTCCAGGTATTCGTCGACGAACACGATCGGCGCATCGTTGACCAGGCTGGCGGCGGTGTAGCCGTTATCCAGCGCGGCGCTGTAGACGAATGGCTTGAAGCTCGAACCCGGCTGACGCTTGGCCTGCATGGCACGGTTGTAGTTGCTCTGCTCGAAGGCAAAACCACCGACCAGCGAGCGGATGGCGCCGTTCTGCGGGTCGAGCGACACCAGGGCACCTTGCGCTTGCGGGATCTGGCTGAATTTCAGTGAGTTGTCCGGCTGGCGCTGAACGCGGATCAGATCACCGACCTGGGCCACATCCGACGGTTGTTTCGGGTTGGCGCCCATGCTGTTGGTGTTCAAGAACGGACGTGCCCACTTCATGCTGTCCCAGCTGACGTGTTCGTCACCGGTGCGAGTCATTACTTGCAGGCCGTTCTTGTCGACTTGAGTGACGATCGCAGGCTCGAGGGTGCTGATGGTGCGCTGTTTGGTCAGCTCGACTGCCCAGGCTTCGCGAGTCTTGCCCGGCAGGCGCGACTCGGGACCGCGATAGCCGTGACGCTGGTCGTACGTCATCAAGCCTTCGTGGACCGCCGTGTTGGCCATTTCCTGCAAGTTGCTCGGCACCGTCGTGGTGACGCGGAAACCTTCGGTGTACGCGTCGCTGCCATAGCGGCCGACCATTTCGGCGCGGGCCATTTCAGCGATGTAGGGCGCGTTCACTTCAGGGGTCGGCACGTGGTAGCTGGCGTTCAGCGGCTCATTGATCGCGGTGGTGTAGTCGGCTTCGGAAATTTTCCCGAGCTTGTACATGCGTCCGAGGATCCAGTCGCGACGTTCCTTGCTGCGAGCCGGGTTGGCCAGCGGGTTGAAGCGCGAAGGGGCTTTGGGCAGGCCGGCGATCATCGCCATTTGCGCCAGGCTGACGTCACGAATCGACTTGCCGTAGTAAACCTGCGCAGCGGCTTCGATGCCGTAGGCGCGGTTACCCAGATAGATCTTGTTGACGTACAGCTCGAGGATCTCGTCCTTGGTCAACTGCCGCTCGATCTGCAGGGCCAGGAGGATTTCGGTGGTTTTACGTGAGAAGCTGCGTTCGCTGGTCAGGAAGAAGTTCTTGGCGACCTGCATGGTGATGGTGCTGCCGCCGGACTGGATGTGCCCGCTTTTAACCAGTTGGGTCGCTGCGCGCATCAGGCTGCTGGGGTCGACGCCATAGTGGTTGGCAAAATTGTCGTCTTCAGCACTTAGTAACGCATTGATGAAATTGGGGGGAATGTCGGCGAAACGGATCGGCGTACGGCGCATTTCGCCAAATTCGGCGATCAACTTGTTGTCGCTGCTGTAAACCCGCAACGGAATCTGCAACTGGATGCTTCTCAGAGCCTCCACGGACGGCAATCCGGGACTAAGGTAAAGATACGCGCCGCTCAGACCGAGAAGCAGTCCGCAGAAAACGGCGACGATGGACCAACCGAAAAATTTCAGCAGACGAATCAAGGCTTTGGGATATCCAGGGCAAAGAATGAATTAGGCAACAGGGTTCAGAAAACAGGGAACGACCCGCGCTTGCAGTAAAAACCGGAAAAAATCGCTCGGCATTATAAGCATTTTTCCGTCGAGAGCGTCATTTGCGCTGCTGTCAAGACGGGTGGTTTGAACGCAATGGATATTACAGAGTCCGTAAGACACGGATTGTCATAGGGAATTGGTAGTGCTAGGACTCTTCAACAAGAAAGCCAATACGCTTCTGGGGATCGACATCAGCTCCACGTCGGTGAAGCTATTAGAGCTTAGTCGCCAAGGCGACCGTTATCGGGTTGAAGCCTATGCGGTCGAACCGTTGCCCACCAACGCCGTGGTCGAAAAAAATATCGCCGAGCTCGAAGGCGTGGGGCAGGCACTCGCGCGCGTGCTGGCAAAGGCCAAGACCAGTCTGCGGAACGTTGCCGTGGCCGTCGCCGGCTCGGCCGTCATCACCAAGACCATCGAGATGGACGCCGGTCTTTCCGACGACGAGATGGAAAACCAGCTCAAGATCGAAGCGGATCAGTACATTCCTTACCCTTTGGATGAGGTCGCCATCGACTTCGAAGTCCAGGGCGCTTCGGTGCGTAACCCTGAGCGGGTCAATGTGCTGTTGGCGGCCTGTCGCAAGGAAAACGTCGAAGTGCGTGAAGCGGCTCTGGCCCTCGCCGGCCTGACCGCTCGCGTGGTGGACGTCGAGGCCTACGCGCTGGAGCGCTCCTATTCTTTGCTGGCAACCCATCTGGCGGCCTCTCAGGAGCGTTTGACGGTGGCAGTGGTCGATATTGGCGCCACCATGACCACCCTCAGCGTCCTCCATAACGGGCGGATCATCTACACCCGCGAACAATTGTTCGGCGGTCGCCAGCTCACGGAGGAAATCCAGCGCCGTTATGGCCTGACCCTCGAGCAGGCCGGGCTTGCGAAAAAACAGGGTGGATTGCCGGACGACTACCTCAGCGAAGTATTGCAGCCTTTTCGCGATGCGCTGGTGCAGCAGGTTTCCCGTTCATTGCAGTTCTTCTTCGCCTCCGGTCAATACAACGCGGTCGATCACATTCTGCTGGCCGGTGGTACCGCGTCGGTCCCGGGGCTTGACCGGTTGATCGAACAACGGCTCGGTACGCCGACCCAGGTGGCTAATCCGTTCGCCAATATGGCGCTGAGCAGCAAGGTCAATGCGGGCGCCCTGGCGAGCGATGCGCCGGCCTTGATGATCGCCTGTGGACTGGCCCTCAGGAGTTTCGACTGATGGCACGGATCAACCTTTTACCCTGGCGCGAGGAGCTGCGCGAAGCACGCCGCAAACGCTTTTTGCTGGCGCTGGTCGGCGTGTTGGTCGGTTCCGTGGGTGCCGTACTCATTGCAGACCAGATCATCAGCGGTGCGATTGACCGGCAAGTGGCCCGTAACGATTACATCGACAAGCAGATTGCCGTGGTCGACGAGCGGATCAAACAGATCAGCGACCTGAAATCCCGTCGCCAGCAACTGGTGGAGCGCATGCGCATCATCCAGGACCTGCAAGGCAATCGCCCCATCAGCGGACGGATTTTCGACCAACTGGCGCGCACACTGCCGGACGGGGTGTATTTCACCGAAGTGAAAATGGTCGGAAAAACCTTATCGATCACCGGCGCGGCGGAGTCCAACAATCGAGTGTCGGAGTTGATGCGCAATCTGGACGCCTCGGATTGGTTCGACGCACCCAGCCTCACAGAGGTCAAGGCGACCACCGCCGGTCAGCTGGATCAGGCCAATGTTTTTCTGTTGACCGTCCGTCAGACGCAGCCCGCCGTTGTAGAGGTGGGTCAATGAACCCTTCTGGATGGTTCGAAGCGCTGCGCAAGATCGATATCAACGATCTGGACACCAACAACATCGGCTCCTGGCCTCCAGCGATCAAGGCGCTGGCAGGGATTCTGCTGATGATTCTGGTCCTGGCGCTGGGCTATTCCTTTTACCTCAGCGATCTGGAAGATCAATTGGGACTCAAGCGCGAACAGGAATCGACCCTCAAGGAGCAATTCGCGACCAAGGCCCGCATGGCGGCGAACCTCGAGCTGTACACTCAGCAGATGACGGAGATGGAGAACTCATTCGGCGTATTGTTGCGGCAATTGCCCAGCGACACCGAAGTGCCTGGTCTGCTGGAAGACATTACCCGTACAGGGTTGGGCAGCGGGCTGGAGTTCGAAGAGATCAAATTGCTGCCGGAGGTCACGCAGCAGTTCTACATCGAGTTGCCTATCCAGATCACTGTTACCGGTGCCTATCATGACCTGGCGACGTTTGTCAGTGGCGTGGCCGGGCTGCCGCGGATCGTTACGCTGCATGATTTCGACCTCGCTCCGGTCGACCCCGAGAGTGGTCCCAAGCTGCGCATGAGTATCCTTGCCAAGACCTATCGCTACAACGACAAGGGGCTGCAGAAATGAGCCCGGCTCGTTGTTTCTCGATGGCGATGTTGTTCGCTGGCCTGGCGGGCTGTGGCAACGCCAATGACGTCAGTGACCTCGATGCCTACATGAATGAAGTACGCCTCAGGCCGCCCGGCAAGATTGAACCAACGCCGACTTTTAGGTCTTACCCCACGTTCACGTACAACGCTGCCAACCTGCGCAGCCCGTTTTCCCGGCAGGTCAGGGTTGATCTGGCGGGCCAGAAGCATGGCTCGCGCAACGTCAAGCCCGACCCCAACCGCACCAAGCAGTACCTCGAAGGTTTCAACATCGAGCAGTTTGAAATGGTCGGCACGATCTCCAATGCGACCGGCTCCTTTGCGCTGTTGCGCGGGGCGGGCGGTGTGCATCGGTTGAAAGTCGGCGATTACCTGGGGCGTAACGATGGACGGATCGTCGCCATCAGCGGCTCACAAGTCGATGTGGTCGAAATCGTGCCCGACGGCCAAGGTGCCTGGCTGGAACGACCGCGGACCATCCCTTTGAAAGAGCACTCATAGTGGAACTCGAACAATGAACAGGATTTTCTCAACCGTCGGTATCACGCTATGGATAGCGTTGCTGTCGCCGATGGTACAAGCGGCCAACCTCAAGGCGCTGGATGTCGCCGCGCTGCCGGGTGATCGCGTCGAGTTGAAGTTGTCTTTCGACGGGCCGCCACCGGAGCCCCACGGATACACGACCGAGTCACCTGCGCGAATCGCGCTCGATCTACCCGGTGTGGTCAATCAGCTGACGAGCAAGAATCGTGATCTGGGCGGCGGCAATGCGCGCAGCGCGACGGTGGTGGAGGCTAAAGATCGTACGCGGCTGATCATCAACCTGACCCAGTTGACCCCGTATAACGCCCGGGTCGAAGGCAACAAACTGATTGTGGTGGTCGGGCAGGGGGCCACCAAGGCGCCTCGACCGCCGGCCAGTGCGCCCCGCGTCGCGACGGCAAAGCCTGCCCCGGTGAAAGCCTATGTGCCCGCCAACAAAGCCATCCGTGGCGTGGACTTCCAGCGTGGCACCCAGGGTGAAGGCAATGTGGTGATCGACTTGTCGGATCCTTCAATCGCCCCGGATATCCAGGAGCGCGACGGCAAGATTATCCTCGGTTTCGCCAGGACCCAATTGCCTGAGCCGTTGCGCGTGCGTCTGGACGTCAAGGATTTCGCCACGCCGGTTCAATTCGTCAACGCCAGTGCCACGGGCGACCGGGCGACGATCAGCATCGAGCCCAGCGGAGCGTTCGATTATTCGACCTACCAGACCGACAACAAGCTGACGGTCAGTATTCGTCCGATGACCGTCGACGACCTGCAAAAGCGCAACGCCGAGCGTTTTGCCTATACCGGTGAAAAGCTCTCGCTGAATTTCCAGGACATCGATGTGCGTTCGGTACTGCAGTTGATCGCCGATTTCACCAACCTCAACCTGGTCGCCAGTGACACCGTGCAGGGCGGCATTACCTTGCGTTTGCAAAACGTCCCATGGGACCAGGCGCTGGACCTGGTGCTGAAAACCAAAGGCCTGGACAAGCGCAAGATCGGCAACGTTCTGCTGGTGGCGCCGGCCGATGAAATCGCCGCTCGCGAACGCCAGGAGCTGGAATCGCAGAAGCAGATTTCCGACCTCGCGCCGCTGCGTCGAGAGTTGCTGCAGGTCAATTACGCCAAGGCTGCCGATATCGCCAAACTGTTCACTTCGGTAACCAGTGCCGAAGCGAAAGCCGACGAGCGGGGCTCCATCACGGTTGATGAGCGGACCAACAACATCATTGCCTACCAGACCCAGGACCGCCTCGACGAGCTTCGGCGGATCGTCGCGCAACTGGATATACCGGTGCGCCAGGTGATGATCGAGGCGCGAATCGTCGAAGCCAATGTCGACTATGACAAAAGCCTCGGTGTGCGCTGGGGCGGTTCGGCTCAGAACAAGGGCAACTGGAACACGTCCGGGGTCAGCGGCTCCTCGACGACCATTGGTACGCCGGGCAGCACCAGCACCAACTCACCGTTTGTCGATCTGGGTGCTGCCGGCAATACCTCGGGGATCGGCATCGCCTTCATCACCGACAACGTGTTGCTGGATCTGGAGCTGACGGCGATGGAGAAGACCGGCAACGGAGAAATTGTCTCGCAGCCGAAGGTCGTCACGTCCGACAAGGAAACCGCAAAAATCCTCAAGGGCACCGAGATTCCCTATCAGGAAGCCAGTTCCAGTGGCGCGACTTCGGTGTCTTTCAAGGAAGCCTCGCTGTCGCTTGAAGTGACGCCGCAGATCACCCCGGACAACCGGATCATCATGGAGGTCAAGGTCACCAAGGATGAGCCGGACTACCTGAACAAAGTCCAGGATGTACCGCCGATCAAGAAAAACGAAGTCAATGCCAAGGTGCTGGTCAACGACGGCGAGACCATCGTGATCGGTGGAGTTTTCTCAAATACTCAGAGCAAGGTTGTAGATAAGGTGCCATTTCTCGGTGATGTGCCGTATCTTGGCCGCCTTTTCCGGCGTGACGTGGTTTCGGAGAAAAAATCCGAGCTGCTGGTATTTCTCACTCCGCGTATCATGAACAACCAGGCGATTGCTGTGAGTCATTGATTCTGTGCGAAATTTGATTCTTGTTGGACCGATGGGGGCTGGAAAAAGCACCATCGGCCGGTTGCTGGCCAAAGAGCTGCGCCTGCCGTTCAAAGATTCCGATAAGGAAATTGAATTGCGCACGGGCGCCAATATCCCGTGGATTTTCGATAAGGAAGGCGAACCGGGCTTCCGTGACCGCGAGCAGGCAATGATTGCCGAGCTGTGTGGTTGCGACGGCGTGGTGCTGGCGACCGGTGGTGGCGCGGTAATGCGCGAAGCCAATCGTCGGGCACTGCGCGCCGGTGGTCGGGTGGTTTATCTGCATGCCTCCGTCGAGCAGCAGGTCGGCCGCACTTCCCGCGATCGCAATCGGCCGCTGTTGCGTACAGCCGATCCGGCCAAGACCCTTCGGGACCTGTTGGCGATCCGCGATCCGCTTTATCGGGAAATCGCCGACCTGGTGGTGGAAAC
The DNA here is from genome assembly GCF_019823085.1 of Pseudomonas sp. DR48. Classification (NCBI taxonomy): domain Bacteria; kingdom Pseudomonadati; phylum Pseudomonadota; class Gammaproteobacteria; order Pseudomonadales; family Pseudomonadaceae; genus Pseudomonas; species Pseudomonas sp. DR48. The sequence continues at coordinate 2,378,301 of NZ_CP081946.1, forward strand.
GGATGAGCGGCCGCCGCGAATGGTGGTGCTCGACATTCTCGAACGCTTGCAGCAGCTACCTCCCCGTTAATGCCCGGCGCGAAATGCGCTATCCTCGGCGTCCTGTCACAACCGCTCAAGGTTGTGGCAGATGGCTGCCAAACGGCGTCACACCAACAGGCATCATGGACATTCGTTAATTCAAGGCAGGACGCCTGATTCATCTTCACTGTGGGGACACATGCAGACACTCAAGGTCGACTTAGGCGAGCGCAGCTACCCGATTCATATTGGCGAAGGTTTGTTGGATCAGCCTGAGCTGCTGGCCCCGCACATCCGCGGACGGCAAGTAGCGATCATCTCCAACGAGACCGTTGCGCCGCTCTATCTGGAGCGTCTGACCCGCAGCCTCGCGCAATTCTCGGTGATTTCCGTGGTGCTGCCCGACGGCGAAGCCTTCAAGACCTGGGAAACCCTGCAACTGATTTTCGACGGCCTGCTGACCGCACGGCACGATCGACGTACCACGGTGATCGCCCTCGGTGGTGGTGTTATAGGTGACATGGCCGGTTTTGCCGCGGCCTGTTACCAGCGCGGCGTCGATTTCATCCAGGTCCCGACCACATTGCTGTCGCAAGTCGACTCCTCGGTGGGCGGCAAGACCGGGATCAACCATCCGCTGGGCAAAAACATGGTCGGCGCGTTTTATCAGCCGAACGTGGTGCTGATCGATACCGCCACCCTCAATACCCTGCCGGCCCGCGAACTCTCTGCCGGGCTGGCGGAAGTCATCAAGTACGGGCTGATCTGCGATGAGCCGTTCCTGACCTGGCTCGAAGAAAACGTCGATAGCCTGCGCGCCCTGGATCAGGTGGCCCTGACGTATGCCATCGAGCGCTCTTGCGCGGCCAAGGCTGCGGTGGTCGGTGCCGACGAGAAGGAAACCGGCGTTCGTGCCACCTTGAACCTGGGTCACACCTTCGGCCACGCTATCGAAACTCATATGGGCTATGGTGTCTGGCTGCATGGCGAGGCTGTGGCTGCTGGCACCGTAATGGCGTTGGAAATGTCTGCGCGCCTGGGCTGGATCACCGAGCAGGAACGTGATCGTGGTATTCGCCTGTTCCAGCGCGCCGGATTGCCGGTCATCCCGCCTGAAGAGATGACCGAAGCCGATTTTCTCGAACACATGGCAATTGACAAGAAAGTGATCGACGGTCGTTTGCGCCTGGTGCTGCTGCGCCACATGGGCGAAGCGGTGGTGACCGACGATTATCCGAAAGAGGTTTTACAGGCCACGCTGGGAGCGGATTACCGCGCCCTGGCTCAGCTTAAAGGTTAATAAGATCCCGATGACTAGTTTGCATGCCGACGAGGCTTTCCTCGGCCATTACCAGTTAAACCATGACCCTTTTGCTCCACGGGTGCCTGGTTTCAAATTTTTCCCGGCCCAGCGCAAGCCGGTGCTGGGACAACTGCACCATCTGGCGCGTTACAGCCAGTTGCTGCTGGTGGTCACCGGCCCGCAAGGCAGTGGCAAGACCCTGTTGCGTCAGGCGCTCGTAGCCAGCACCAACAAACAGTCGGTGCAGAGCCTGGTGGTTTCCGCCCGTGGCGCCGGTGATGCGGCTGGCGTGCTGCGTCAGGTGGCCCAGGCGCTGAACATCGAACAGGCCGAAATCGGCGCGATCCTCTCTCAAGTGGTGCAGTTGGCGCTGACGGGGCAGGAAGTCTATTTGCTGGTGGATGATGCCGAGCAACTCGACGAATCCGCGCTGGAAGCCTTGCTGGCGCTCGCCGCTGGGGCGCCGGAAGGTCGGCCGCACGTGTTCCTGTTCGGTGAGTCCTCGCTGATTGCTCAGCTTGACGCGCTCAGCCTTGAGGAAGAGCGTTTCCACGTCATCGAATTGCAGCCCTACACCGAAGAAGAAACGCGCGAATATCTGGCTCAGCGCCTTGAAGGTGCCGGTCGGGGTATCGAACTTTTTACCGCAGATCAGATCTCTGATATTCACGAAAGCTCCGACGGTTGGCCTGGCAATATCAACCAGGTCGCCCGCGATGCAATGATCGAAGCCATGATTGCCAGCCGCTCAGCGGTGAAGCGTCCAAGTATGGGGTTCAACATGCCGAAGAAACACGTATTGGCGATATCCGCCGTCGTCGTGGTCGCGGTAGCCGCCGCCTGGTTGATGCCAGGTCGCAGCAAAGCACCGACCACTGGCGCTCCTGCCAACGAGCAGGCGCAATTGCCGCTCGGCCAGGGCGCGCCAAAACCCAATAGCGGCGGTGCACCATCCGTCGAATTCGCCGGTAATACACAACCGATGCCGTTACCGCTGGTCGGTAACTCGCAACCGGTCATGCGCGGTCCGTTAGCCGAAGCGGCTGGCGGTATTACTGAAGGTGACGACGGCGTGCCTGTCGAAGGTTCCAGCGCTAAACCGCCTACCGTGACCACCACTGCGCCGCCTGCGGGTATCCAGCCTGGTCCTGCACCAACGCCTGCCGCCAAACCGACGCCTGCGCCGACTCAGGTGGCAACAGCCAAGCCGGTCCCGACCGCGCCTGCCGTGAAGCCGGCTCCAGCGCCTGCCAAGCCCGCCGCCGTGGCTACCGCCAAACCTGTCGAGAAAGCGGCCGAGAAGCCCGCTGCCGCCGCGAAAGGCGCCGGTGGCACCTGGTACGCCGGGCAACCGACGAGCAACTACGTGGTGCAGATCCTCGGTACCAGCTCTGAAACGGCCGCGCAAAACTTCGTGAAAGAGCAGGGCGGCGAGTACCGTTATTTCAAGAAAGTCCTCAACGGCAAACCGCTTTACGTCATCACCTACGGTAACTTCGCCAACCGCGATGCAGCCGTTACCGCCATCAAGGCCTTGCCAGCGAAGGTTCAGGCTGGTAAACCTTGGCCTCGCACTGTCGCCAGCGTCCAACAGGAACTGGCAACAACTCGCTGAAGATTCGGCGGCCTTACCCAGGCCGCCTCTCCAAGCACCTCAAAATTTCTACAAGCGCATGCCGTCTCTACAGACCGCGTGCCTTGTGGTGTCTGCGTCATAGTGGTCTTTGAGTCGTTGCGGTCAAAATTAAAAAAGTTTTGACTAGCACAGCATATCGCTTTAAACCTTTCACAAATGCGACATAGATTTGCGACATTTCGTCGTCAAATTTGTGAGCCTAAGTGTCGGTGTGTACAATGACCTCCCTTTTGCCCCCGCAAAGCTGGCGTACGTTCGGCGCGGAAGGTAAGTGGTTGAATTGAAAAGAAATTTGCCTCGATAAGAGGCAGCCTGGTGAGAAAGTGTCTATGAAAGCAGGTCTGTACCAACCAGATGAATTCAAGGATAACTGCGGTTTCGGCCTGATAGCCCATATGCAGGGCGAGCCCAGTCATACCCTTTTGCAAACGGCCATCGAGGCCCTGACCTGCATGACCCACCGCGGTGGGATCAACGCCGACGGCAAGACCGGTGACGGTTGCGGTCTGCTGATTCAAAAGCCGGACGTGTTCCTGCGAGCCATCGCCCAGGAAACCTTCGGCGTCGAACTGCCCAAGCAATATGCCGTGGGCATGGTCTTCTTCAACCAGGACCCGGTCAAAGCCGAAGCCGCTCGCGAGAACATGAACCGCGAGATCCTGGCTGCCGGCCTGACCCTCGTCGGCTGGCGCAAAGTGCCGATCGACACCAGCGTCCTCGGCCGTCTGGCCCTCGAGCGTCTGCCGCAGATCGAACAAGTGTTCATCGGTGGCGAAGGCCTGAGCGATCAGGACATGGCGATCAAGCTGTTCAGTTCCCGTCGTCGTTCGTCCGTGGCCAACGCCGCCGACGTCGATCACTACATCTGCAGCTTTTCCCACAAGACCATCATTTATAAAGGCCTGATGATGCCGGCGGACTTGACCGCCTTCTATCCAGACCTGAGCGACCAGCGCCTGCAAACCGCGATCTGCGTGTTCCACCAGCGCTTCTCCACCAACACCCTGCCGAAATGGCCGTTGGCTCAACCGTTCCGCTTCCTGGCGCACAACGGCGAAATCAACACCATCACCGGCAACCGCAACTGGGCCGTGGCCCGTCGCACCAAGTTCGCCAACGACATGATGCCCGATCTCGAAGAGCTCGGCCCGCTGGTCAACCGCGTCGGTTCCGACTCCTCCAGCATGGACAACATGCTCGAGCTGATGGTCACCGGTGGCATCGACCTGTTCCGTGGCGTGCGGATGATCATTCCGCCTGCGTGGCAGAACGTCGAAACCATGGACCCGGACCTGCGGGCGTTCTACGAATACAACTCGATGCACATGGAACCGTGGGACGGCCCGGCCGGCGTGGTAATGACCGACGGTCGCTACGCGGTGTGCCTGCTCGACCGTAACGGTCTGCGTCCGGCGCGTTGGGTCACCACCAAGAACGGTTTCATCACCCTGGCCTCTGAAATCGGTGTCTGGAACTACCAGCCTGAAGACGTGATCGCCAAGGGGCGCGTGGGCCCGGGCCAGATCTTTGCCGTGGACACCGAAACCGGTCAGATCCTCGACACCGACGCCATCGACAACCGCTTGAAGTCCCGTCATCCGTACAAGCAATGGCTGCGCAAGAACGCTCTGCGCATCCAGGCGACCATGGAAGACAACGACCACGGTTCGGCTTTCTACGACGTCGATCAGCTCAAGCAGTACATGAAGATGTATCAGGTCACGTTCGAAGAACGCGATCAGGTGCTGCGTCCGCTCGGCGAGCAGGGCTACGAAGCCGTGGGCTCGATGGGCGACGATACGCCGATGGCCGTGCTGTCCCAGCGCGTGCGCACGCCGTACGACTATTTCCGCCAGCAGTTCGCGCAGGTCACCAACCCGCCGATCGACCCGCTGCGTGAAGCCATCGTCATGTCGCTGGAAATCTGCCTCGGTGCCGAGCGCAACATTTTCCAGGAGTCGCCGGAACACGCCTCGCGCGTGATCCTCAGCTCGCCGGTCATTTCCCCGGCCAAGTGGCGCTCGCTGATGAACCTCGATCGTCCGGGTTTCGAACGCCAGATCATCGACCTCAACTACGACGAAAACGTCGGCCTCGAGGCGGCCATCCGCAACGTCGCCGATCAGGCTGAAGAAGCCGTACGCTCAGGTCGTACCCAGGTGGTGCTGAGTGACCGTCACATTGCTCCGGGTAAATTGCCGATCCACGCTTCGCTCGCCACCGGCGCGGTGCATCACCGCCTGACCGAAAAAGGCCTGCGTTGCGACTCCAACATCCTCGTGGAAACCGCTACCGCCCGCGATCCGCATCACTTTGCGGTGCTGATCGGTTTCGGCGCCTCGGCGGTCTATCCGTTCCTGGCCTACGAAGTGCTGGGCGACCTGATCCGCACCGGTGAAGTGCTGGGCGACCTCTATGAGGTGTTCAAGAACTACCGCAAAGGCATTACCAAAGGCCTGTTGAAGATCCTGTCGAAGATGGGCATCTCCACCATCACTTCGTACCGCGGTGCGCAACTGTTCGAAGCCATCGGCCTGTCCGAAGAAGTTTGCGAACTGAGCTTCCGTGGCGTGCCAAGCCGCATCAAGGGCGCGCGTTTCGTCGACATCGAAGCCGAACAGAAAGCCCTCGCTGCCGAAGCCTGGAGCCCGCGCAAGCCAATCCAGCAAGGTGGGCTGCTGAAGTTCGTCCACGGTGGCGAATATCACGCTTACAACCCGGACGTGGTCAACACCCTGCAAGCCGCTGTGCAGCAGGGCGACTACGGCAAGTTCAAGGAATACACGGCGCTGGTGGACAACCGTCCGGTGTCGATGATCCGCGACATGTTCAAGGTGAAGACCCTGGATACGCCGCTGGACATCAGCGAGATCGAACCGCTGGAATCGGTGCTCAAGCGCTTCGACTCCGCCGGTATCTCCCTTGGCGCCTTGTCGCCGGAAGCCCACGAAGCCCTGGCCGAAGCCATGAACCGCCTCGGTGCGCGTTCCAACTCCGGCGAAGGCGGCGAAGACCCTGCGCGCTACGGCACCATCAAGAGCTCGAAAATCAAGCAGGTCGCGACCGGCCGTTTCGGGGTGACCCCGGAATACCTGGTCAACGCTGAGGTGCTGCAGATCAAGGTCGCTCAGGGCGCCAAGCCTGGCGAAGGTGGTCAATTGCCGGGCGGCAAGGTCAACGGTCTGATTGCCAAGCTGCGTTACGCAGTGCCGGGCGTGACCCTGATTTCGCCACCGCCGCACCACGACATCTATTCGATCGAAGACTTGTCGCAGCTGATTTTCGACCTGAAACAAGTTAACCCGAAGGCTCTGGTCTCGGTGAAGCTGGTCGCAGAGGCGGGCGTCGGCACCATCGCCGCTGGTGTGGCCAAGGCCTACGCGGACTTGATCACCATTTCCGGCTACGACGGTGGTACCGGTGCATCGCCGCTGACCTCGATCAAATACGCGGGCGCTCCGTGGGAACTCGGCCTGGCCGAAACCCACCAGACCCTGCGCGGCAACGACCTGCGCGGCAAAGTCCGGGTACAGACCGACGGCGGCCTGAAAACCGGCCTCGATGTGATCAAGGCGGCCATCCTCGGCGCTGAAAGCTTCGGCTTCGGCACCGCACCGATGATTGCGCTGGGCTGCAAATACCTGCGCATCTGCCACCTGAACAACTGCGCCACCGGCGTCGCGACTCAGAACGAGAAGCTGCGCAAGGATCACTACATCGGCACCGTCGACATGGTGGTGAATTTCTTCACCTACGTCGCCGAAGAAACCCGTGAGTGGCTGGCCAAGCTGGGCGTGCGCTCCCTCGAAGAACTGATCGGTCGTACCGATCTGCTGGAAATCCTCGAAGGTCAGACCGCCAAGCAGCAACACCTGGACCTGACGCCGTTGCTGGGCAGCGATCACATCCCGGCAGACAAACCCCAGTTCTGCCAGGTGGACCGCAACCCGCCGTTCGACAAAGGCCTGCTGGCCGAGAAAATGGTCGGCATGGCCACTTCGGCCATCAACGACATGAGCGGCGCCGATTTCGCGCTGGATATCTGCAACTGCGACCGTTCGATCGGCGCCCGGATCTCCGGTGAAATCGCGCGCAAGCACGGCAACCAAGGCATGGCGAACGCGCCGATCACCTTCCGCTTCAAAGGGACGGCCGGTCAGAGCTTCGGTGTATGGAACGCCGGTGGCCTGAACATGTACCTGGAAGGCGACGCCAACGACTACGTCGGCAAAGGCATGACCGGCGGCAAACTGGTCATCGTTCCGCCGAAAGGCAGCGTCTACAAGACTCAGGACAGTGCCATCATCGGTAACACCTGCCTCTATGGCGCTACTGGTGGCAAGCTGTTCGCCGCCGGCACCGCGGGCGAGCGTTTTGCGGTGCGTAACTCTGGTGCCCACACGGTTGTGGAAGGCACTGGCGATCACTGCTGCGAGTACATGACCGGTGGTTTCGTCTGCGTCCTGGGCAAGACCGGTTACAACTTCGGCTCAGGCATGACCGGCGGTTTCGCCTACGTGCTCGACCAGGACAACACCTTCGTTGACCGGGTCAACCACGAACTGGTGGAAATCCAGCGGATCAGCGGTGAGGCGATGGAAGCCTATCGCAGCCACTTGCAACGCGTGCTGAACGAATACGTCGAGGAAACCGACAGCGAGTGGGGTCGTAACCTCGCTGAAAACCTCGATGACTATTTGCGTCGTTTCTGGCTCGTCAAACCGAAAGCAGCGAGTCTGAAATCTCTGCTCTCGAGTACTCGTGCGAGTCCGCAATAAACGACGCAGCTGCAAGCGGCAAGCTTCAAGCCGCAAGCTTGAGGCCGTGCGCGGTGTGGCGGATTAATTTGATTTTCTTGCAGCTCGAAGCTTGTAGCTTGGAGCTGTCGTGTACGAGGTTTTGAAGATGGCCGAACGTCTAAATAACGACTTCCAGTTCATCGATGTCGGGCGCAAGGATCCGAAGAAGAAACTGTTGCGTCAACGCAAGAAAGAGTTCGTGGAGATCTACGAACCCTTCAAACCCCAGCATTCGGCCGATCAGGCCCACCGCTGCCTGGGTTGCGGTAACCCGTATTGCGAATGGAAGTGCCCGGTGCACAACTTCATTCCGAACTGGCTGAAGCTGGTGGCCGAGGGCAACATCCTCCAGGCCGCCGAACTGTCGCACCAGACCAACACCCTGCCGGAAGTTTGCGGCCGGGTGTGCCCGCAGGACCGTCTGTGCGAGGGTGCCTGCACCCTCAACGACGGTTTCGGCGCGGTGACCATCGGTTCGGTCGAGAAATACATCACTGACACTGCGTTCGCCATGGGCTGGCGCCCGGACATGTCCAAGGTCAAGCCGACCGGCAAGCGTGTTGCAATCATCGGTGCAGGCCCGGCCGGCCTGGGTTGTGCTGACGTGCTGGTACGCGGCGGCGTGACGCCGGTGGTGTTCGACAAGAACCCGGAAATCGGTGGTCTGCTGACCTTCGGCATCCCCGAGTTCAAGCTGGAAAAGACCGTGCTGAGCAATCGTCGCGAAGTCTTCACCGGCATGGGCATCCAGTTCCGCCTGAACACCGAAGTGGGCAAGGACGTGACCGTCGAGCAACTGCTCGAAGAATACGATGCCGTGTTCATGGGCATGGGCACCTACACCTACATGAAGGGCGGCTTTGCCGGTGAGGATCTGCCGGGCGTGCATGACGCGCTCGACTTCCTGATCGCCAACGTCAACCGCAACCTGGGCTTTGAAAAGTCGCCGGAAGATTTCGTCGACATGAAAGGCAAGAAGGTTGTGGTGCTGGGTGGTGGCGACACGGCGATGGACTGCAACCGTACTTCGATTCGTCAGGGCGCCAAGTCGGTGACCTGTGCTTATCGTCGCGACGAAGCAAACATGCCGGGTTCGCGCAAAGAGGTGAAGAACGCCAAGGAAGAAGGCGTGAAATTCCTCTACAACCGCCAGCCGATCGCCATCGTCGGTGAAGACCGCGTCGAAGGTGTGAAGGTGGTCGAGACCCGTCTCGGCGAGCCGGACGCCCGTGGCCGTCGCAGCCCTGAGCCTATCCCGGGTTCTGAAGAGATCATCCCGGCCGACGCCGTGGTCATCGCCTTCGGTTTCCGTCCAAGCCCGGCATCGTGGTTCGAACAGCACAGCATCCAGACCGACAGCCAGGGCCGCGTCGTGGCCCCGGAGCAAGGGAAGTACAAGCACCAGACCAGCAACCCGAAAATCTTCGCCGGTGGCGATATGGTTCGCGGTTCTGACCTGGTGGTAACGGCGATCTTCGAAGGGCGTAATGCCGCTGAAGGGATCCTCGATTACCTGGGCGTCTGATCACTTTCCAATAGTTTGGAATGCAATACCTGTGGGAGCTGGCCTGCCGGCGATGCAGACACCTCGGTCTACCAGACCAACCGAGGTGTTTGCATCGCCGGCAGGCCAGCTCCCACAGTGTTTTGTGGTGCTGCAATCACTGCATTCCCCCGCGACAAATTGACCCGATAGACAAAAGGCTGACCTGCAACCGTGCCTTTTGTGTCGCGCTCTGAGAAAATGCCCGCACTTTTTTTCCGGATGCCGACATGACTGCCCTGAAGAACGACCGTTTCCTTCGCGCCCTGCTCAAGCAACCCGTAGACGTCACCCCTGTGTGGATGATGCGTCAGGCCGGTCGCTACCTGCCGGAATACCGCGCCAGCCGTGCCAAGGCCGGTGACTTCATGAGCCTGTGCATGAACCCGGAGTTCGCTTGCGAAGTCACGATGCAACCGCTCGACCGCTATCCTCAACTGGACGCGGCGATCCTGTTCTCCGACATCCTCACCATCCCCGACGCGATGGGCCAAGGCCTGTACTTCGAAACCGGTGAAGGTCCGCGCTTCAAGAAAGTCGTCAGCACCCTGGCCGACATCGAAGCCCTGCCGATTCCCGATCCACACAAAGACCTCGGCTACGTTATGGACGCGGTCAGCACCATCCGCCGCGAACTGAACGGCCGCGTGCCACTGATCGGCTTCTCCGGCAGCCCATGGACCCTGGCCACCTACATGGTCGAAGGCGGTTCGTCGAAAGACTTCCGCAAGACCAAGGCCATGCTCTACGACAACCCGCAAGCCATGCACTTGCTGCTGGACAAGCTGGCGCAGTCGGTCACCAGTTACCTCAATGGCCAGATCATGGCCGGCGCGCAAGCGGTGCAGATCTTCGACACCTGGGGCGGCAACCTCTCGGCGGCGGCGTACCAGGAATTCTCCCTGGCCTACATGCGCAAAATCGTCAGTGGCCTGATCCGCGAACACGAAGGCCGCAAGGTTCCGGTCATTCTGTTCACCAAGAATGGCGGCCTGTGGCTGGAAAGCATTGCCGACGCTGGCGCTGATGCCTTGGGCCTGGACTGGACCTGCGACATCGGCGAAGCCCGCCAACGTGTCGGCAATAAAGTCGCGCTGCAAGGCAACATGGACCCGACTGTGTTGTACGCCAAGCCAGAAGCCATTCGCGCCGAAGTCGGCCGGATCCTCGCCAGCTACGGCAAAGGCAGCGGCCACGTGTTCAACCTTGGCCATGGCATCACGCCGGAAGTTGATCCGGAACACGCGGGTGCGTTCCTGCGCGCGGTTCACGAATTGTCGGCGCAGTATCACGAGTGATCGTCGCCCAATAAAAAACGCCCGGCAGATGCCGGGCGTTTTTGTATGGAGATCTCGGGCAACACTCGGTCCCTGTGGGAGCGAGCCTGCTCGCGATGAGGCCGTAATATCCAACATCAATGTCGTCTGTTACGCCGCCATCGCGAGCAGGCTCACTCCCACAGGGATGGTTGTCAGGCCTTTACACCGCCCAACGGCGGCAACTTCGCCAGCTTCAAAGCCACCAGCAGCGCAATCACCAGCAGCCCGCCAATGAACAACCCGATCCCATTCCATCCACCCATGTGCCAGAACACCCCACCCGCCGTTCCGGCGATGCTCGATCCGGCGTAATAGCTGAACAAATAAAGCGACGACGCCTGCCCCTTGGCCTTGATCGCCCGGCGCCCGATCCAGCTGCTGGCCACGGAGTGCGCGCCAAAGAAGCCAAACGTGAAGATCAGCATGCCGATGATCACCAGCGGCAATGGCGTGAACATCGTCAGGGCAAGGCCTGCCAGCATCAGCACGATCGTCGCCCAGAGCACTTTGCGCCGGCCCAGTTTGTCAGCCAGCGAACCGATTTTCGCCGAGCTGTAGATACCCGACAGGTACACCACCGACAGCAGCCCGACGAACACCTGATCCATATGGTAGGGCTCGGCCAGCAGGCGATAACCGATGTAGTTGAACAGCGTGACAAACGCGCCCATCAACACAAAAGCTTCAAGGAACAGCAGCGGCAGGCCGGCATCGCGAAAGTGCATGGTGAAGCCATCGAGCAGGCTGCGCGGGTGCAGTGAGCGAGCGCGGAAGTTGCGCGATTCGGGAAGGATTTTCCAGAACACCGCCGCCGCGATCAGCGCCAGGCTGCCGATCACCAGCATTGCGGTGTGCCAGCTGACGAAGTCGATCAACACACCGGTAATCAAGCGTCCGCTCATCCCGCCAATCGCGTTGCCGCCGATGTACAGGCCCATCGCCAGGCCGATGTGTTGCGGGTGGATTTCTTCGCTCAGGTACGTCATGGCAACTGCCGCCAGACCGCTCAGCGACAACCCGATCAACGCGCGCATCACCAAGACGCCTTGCCAGCTCGGCATCATCGCGCTGGCCATGGTGCACAGCGCGGCGGCGAACAGGGCCGCGACCATCACCGGTTTGCGTCCGATGCGGTCGGAGATAGGCCCAGTGATCAGCAGACCAATCGCCAGCATGCCAGTGGCCACCGACAGGATCAGGCTGCTCTGCGCCGCATTGATCGAATACTCGTGGGACAGCAGCGGCATCATCGGCTGCACGCAGTAGAGCAAGGCGAACGTCGCGAAACCGCCGCAGAACAGCGCCAGCACCGTGCGCATGAACATCGGCGTGCCTTTTTCGATGTAGATCTCCTTCAATTCGGCGACGGCATCGTCTACCGCAGCGGGCGGAACTTCATGAGCAAGGGGGGCGACAGCAGTTTTCACTTCAGACCTCGGAGGACGCAGCCGGTCAGGCAATGAAAAAAGCATATAGCTGGCTAATGATTCAATCCAATATATTGTTCGACCTGTTTGATAGGTTTAACGACCTAATGGAGTTTTCATGGAATTGCGTCACCTGCGCTACTTCATCGCCGTCGCCGAAGAACTGCACTTCGGCCGCGCCGCCCAGGTGCTGGGCATCTCGCAACCGCCCTTGAGTCAGCAGATTCAAGCGCTGGAGCAGGAAGTCGGTGCGCGGCTGTTCGAGCGAACCAATCGTCGGGTCGAGCTCAGCGAGGCGGGTCGGTTGTTCCTGGAAGAGGCGCGGTTGGTGCTGGCGCAGGTCGATAAAGCCGCTGACGTGGCGCGTCGTGCGCAGCTTGGCGAGTTGGGTGAGCTGAAAATTGGCTTCACCTCGTCGGCCCCCTTCAACTCGACCATTCCCCAGGCGATTTTTTCTTTCCGCCAGCGGTTTCCGGCCGTGCATTTGAACCTGCGGGAGATGAGCAGCACCCAAGTGGCCGATGCGCTGGTGGATGAGTCGATCGAGGTCGGGATCATGCGACCGCTGGGGTTGCCGGACTCCCTCAGCGTGGTGGAATTGATGCGTGAACCCCTGGTGGCTGTGCTCAGCTCCAAGCATCCGCTGGTGAACGGCAGCGAAGAGGGGTTGTTCCTGTCGGCATTGGCCCTCGAACCCTTCGTATTTTTCCCACGCAGTTATGGCAGTGGTCTGTATGCACAATTGCTCAGCCTGGCGCGGGATGCAGGTTTCAGCCCGCACTTTGCGCAAGAGGCGGGCGAAGCGATGACGATTATCGGGTTGGTAGCGGCGGGGCTGGGGGTGTCAGTGCTGCCAGCGTCTTATCAGCGGATGCGTATTGATGGCGTGGTGTATCGGCCATTGCTCGATCCGGAAGCGGTGTCGGCGGTGTGGCTGGTGCAGCGAAAGGATCAGAAGTCGCCGATGGCCAAGGCGTTTGTGGAATTGTTGACGAGGAAGCTGACCCCTTAAGGGCGGAGATTTTTTTCGATGCTCCTCTTAGTCTTTTTTCTGATCGGCCGATAACCGTCATTGGACTCATCACACACTATGGAGATACAGGATGTTCAAGCAGTTAACGTTCACCGCTTTGCTGGCCTTGATGGCGCTGACCGGTGGTTGTGCTTCGGTAAAGATGGCTGATGAAACCCAAGACGCTCAAGCGAAGACGTTCCAGGTAAACCCCGACAAAGCCCATATCTATGTTTATCGCAATGAAAGCATGGGTGCCGGGGTGAAAATGCCTGTGACACTCAATGGCAAACCGGTCGGCCAGACTGTCGCCAAGTCTTACCTGATGTTAGCCGTCCCGGCGGGTCAGCAGACCTTGGTGTCTTCGGCGGAAAACGATTCCGAACTGAAACTCACTGCAGAAGCCGGCAAGAACTATTTCGTCTGGCAGGAAGTGAAAGTGGGCTTCATCAAGGCGCGCAATAGCCTGCAAGTCGTCGACGACAAGACGGGTCGCGCGGGCGTTGCTGAGAGCATGTTGATTCAGGCTCAGTAAGCATCTGGACGGTTCCCGAAAGGGGCTTGTGAGACTCTGAGGATCCTGGGTAACCAGCCATCGCAGAACCAGACAGGTAACGGGCGATGACAAGCCGACCTGTTTGTGAAGGGGCGCCGAAAGGCGCCCTTTGTCGTTGTGCGCCAGGCATGGCGCGTTGCGCGTAAGCGCAACCAGCTTGGCTGTGGTGGCCTCGCTGGGGACTTGGAGGTGAAAGTCCTCTACACACCCGGCAAGGGGAAGTGTTAGCCAGAGGCAAGGGTGTCGCGGGTGACTGCGAATCTGAAGGAAGCCCGAGGCAAAATGCTGGCCTGACGAACAGGAAGCGGATCAGGCGGCGTAGCGGGGTCAGGTGGCAATGCTCATCAAAGCCCAATACTTGCACGGAGCGCTACGACGTAAATCCGACAGGCATAAGCAGGAAGGTCGCGCGAATTACCCTGGGAGATCTGCATGTTTGCCGCTGTGCTACCGAGCGTCGAGAGGCGACGGGATGAACGTGCAGAAGTCAGCCGAGGCCGTAGTAAGTGGCGGTTAACCGCGCCACCAAGGGCCGAACAAGTTATGCCGCTAGTAGGCGTCAAAGTCTCGTTGAATACCGAAATGCAGAAATTTCTCCCAGAGAAGACAGTTACTCCGAGTCCCGGACAGAATCCGAGGATGACGGCTGACAGCGCACAGGTATCAGCGGCGTCTGTGACGGGGGCGAACGCGGAGCCGGGCACGTTGATGGCGCGGGTGCTCGCACCCCCCAACCTCAAGCGTGCGTATCAACGCGTAGTCAGCAACAAGGGGGCGACGGGTGCCGATGGCATGACGGTCGCCGACTTGGCGGGCTACGTGAAACAGTATTGGCCGATCCTCAAGGCTCGGTTGCTGGCAGGCGAGTACCACCCGCAAGGTGTACGCGCCGTCGACATCCCCAAACCCAAAGGAGGAACACGGCAACTGGGTATCCCCAATGTCGTGGACCGCCTGATTCAACAGGCTTTGCTGCAACAGCTCACGCCAATCTTCGACCCTCTGTTCTCGGACTACAGCTACGGCTTTCGACCGGGTAGAAGCGCTCACCAAGCCATCGAAACAGCCCGCGCCCATGTGGCGGCGGGTCACCGCTGGTGCGTGGAACTTGATCTGGAGAAGTTCTTTGATCGGGTCAACCACGATGTATTGATGGCCTACATCGAGCGTCAAATCGAAGATAGATGTGTGCTCACGCTGATCCGTCGTTATCTCGAAGCGGGAACGATGTCAGGCGGACTCGTCAGTCGCCGGCAGGAAGGGACGCCGCAAGGCGGCCCGCTCTCGCCGTTGCTGTCGAACATCCTGCTCAACGAACTCGATTGTGAATTGGAACGGCGGGGCCATCGTTTTGTACGTTATGCCGACGATGCGAACATTTATGTGCGCAGTCGTCGCGCAGGCGAACGGGTGATGGCTAGCGTTGAGCGTTTCCTGAGGCAGCGCCTGAAACTGACGCTGAACCGGGAAAAGAGCCGAGTAGCCGGATCGTGGATGTGTGATTACTTGGGCTATGGGATGAGCTGGCATCGACAGCCACGGTTACGAGTGGCAACGATGAGCTTGCTTCGCTTGCGCGACCGGCTCGGGGCGCTTCTGCGCGGAGCACGAGGACGTAAAATGGCCTATACCATTGAGCGTATAAACCCTGTGCTGCGCGGTTGGGCTGGATACTTCAAGCTCACTCAGGGCAAACGCGCTTTAGAGATACTTGATGGGTGGGTGCGTCACAAGCTTCGTTGTGCTCTTTGGCGGCAATGGAAACGGCCCTCAGCGAGGGCGCGCAACCTGATGCGCTTGGGGATAGACGAGCAGCGCGCTTACCACTCAGCGTTCAATGGTCGAGGCCCTTGGTGGAATTCGGGGGCACCTCATATGAATCAGGCGCTGCCGAAGAAGCTCTGGGATGGACTCGGACTGATCTCGATACTGGATACGATAACTCGGCTTAATCGCATAATTTGAACCGCCGTATACGGAGCCGTACGTACGGTGGTGTGAGAGGACGACGGATGTAAATCCGTCTCCTACTCGATTCCGAGGTGCTCACCTCACTCAACCTTTACCAGCTCCCCTCGCAACCCCACCCCGGTCACCACAGGCTTAAGCGCCTCCAGCCCCGGTATTGTCGCCCCGTCGGCTGCGCACTGGTATTTCCCGGTGTCCTGGCTCAGGTCGCGCTTGTTGATGCCGGCAATATTGATCACGGCGTTGGCGCCGGCCTTTTTGGCTTTGCTCTGCAGGGTCGCCAAGGTCGATTGCAAGGCCCAGAAGCAGGCGTCTTCCTCAGACTTGTCTTCGTTGTCGGTTCGTCGGCTACTGCTCACGGCGGTCAGTTTGCGCGCCTGCGCTGGTAGCGTTTCTCCGGCCAGGTAGAACTTGACGCTGCCGTCCAGCAGGCCGACGTCGGTGGCGCGTTTCACGCCTTCCTGGAAGTCCTGGAAGGTGGGTTCATAGGCGCCTTGCGAGGCGATGACCTGATCGATATCCGGATCGGAGGCCATTTGCTTGATCACGTCATCACGCAGGTAGTTGATCCAGCGGTTGTAGGTGCCGTGGATGCGGCCGTCCTTGTAGTCCAGGCCGCGGCTGTTGCGGTAGTCGATTTCAAAGGAGGTCGTGGTGTAGGGGATGTCGATTTCGGCGTGGTGTTTATCGCGCACGGTGATCGCCGCCTTGATCATGCCCGGGCGCGCCGATTGCACGACCCATTGGCGTTCAATCAGCGCGGTGACAATGGCGCGGCTCATCCGGTCGTTGCTCAAACCCCGGTCGCTGGGGAAGGTTTCCTTGGCGGTGTACACCGGACTGCTGGTGCAACCGCTCAGCGCGACCGCCACGGCAAACAGCGCGGCGATGCGCTGAAACTGAGTCATTCCCTTTACTCCAAACGTGTCCGGATCAGTGCCAGCGACGGAAAATCAACGAGGTATTGACGCCACCAAAAGCAAAATTGTTGTTCATCACGTATTCATTACTCATCTGCCGGAACTCGCCGCGCAGGTAGTCGAGCTTGCCGCAGAGCGGATCGACATCGTCAAGGTTGAACGTGTGCACATACAGGTCGCGGTTCATCATTTCGATGCTGAACCAGGACTCCAATGCTCCGCACGCACCCAAGGTATGGCCGAGGAAGCTCTTTTGCGAGCTGATTGGCATGTGTTCGCCGAACAGCGCACTGGTTGCCAGTGTTTCGGCGATGTCGCCCTGTTCAGTCGCCGTGCCGTGACCATTGACGTAGCCGATGTCCGACGGCTGTAGCCCGGCGTCTTCCAGCGCCAGTTCCATGGCCCTGCGCATGGTGACCTGTTCCGGTCGGGTGGCGTGCTGGCCGTCGGCGTTGCTGCCGAAGCCGACGAGTTCGGCGTGGATGCGCGCACCGCGAGCCAGCGCGTGTTCGAGTTCCTCAAGCACCAGCATACCGCCGCCTTCGCCAATCACCAGGCCATCGCGGGCGCTGTCGTAGGGACGCGGAGAGGTCTGCGGTGCATCGTTTTTCAGGCTGGTGGCGTAGAGCGCGTCGAAGACCATGGCTTCGGTCGGGCACAGTTCTTCGGCGCCGCCGGCGAGCATCAGTGGCAGGCGGCCGAATTTGATCGACTCGTAGGCATAACCGATGCCCTGGCTGCCGCTGGTGCAGGCGCTGGAGGTCGGGATCAATCGGCCGGTGAGACCAAAGAAGATGCTGATATTGGCCGCGGTGGTGTGCGGCATCATCCGCACGTAGGAGTTGGCGTTCAGGCCCTCGGCCACCGAGTTGAGCAACATGTTGCCGAATGCCTTGATCTCGTCGGTGCTGCCGGTGGAGGAGCCGCAGGAGACGCCCATGCGCCCGTCCTTGATCGACTCGTCACCCAACAGCCCGGCATCGGCCAGCGCCTGTTCCGCCGCGCCGACCGCCAGGCGTGAGACCCGGCCCATGCTGCGCAGTTGTTTGCGGGTCCAGTGGCTGGGCACTTTGAAGTCGTCGATGGGGCCGGCCAGGCGCGTGTTGAGCTCGGTAAAACGATCCCACTCGTCCATCCGGCGAATGCCACTGCGGTTGGCCGCGAAGTTGGCGGCGATGGTTGCCCAGTCGCTGCCCAGTGAGGTGATGCCGGCCATGCCGGTGACGACGACGCGCTTCATCAGCACAGGCCTCCATTGACGGCCAGAACCTGCCGGGTGATGTACGACGCTTCCGCCGACATCAGGAAATTCACCGCGCTGGCCACCTCTTCCGGGGTGCCCATGCGTTGTGCGGGAATCATTTTCATCAGTTCTTCCACCGGCACGTTTTCGTCGAGCATTGCCGTGTCGATCAGGCCGGGTGCGACACAGTTGACGGTAATTTTGCGCTTGCCCAGTTCGATCGCCAACGCTTTCGCCGCGCCGATCAGACCGGCCTTGGACGCGCTGTAGTTGACCTGGCCGCGGTTGCCGATCAGGCCGGAAACCGAGGTAATGCAGACAATCCGCCCGGCAGCACGACGACGAATCATCGGCATCATCACCGGGTGCAGCACGTTGTAGAAACCGTCGAGGTTGGTGCGCATCACCACATCCCAATCATCCTCGCTCAGTGCTGGAAAAGCACCGTCGCGGGTCAGGCCGGCGTTGAGCACGACACCGTAGTAGGCGCCATGGGTTTCAACGTCGGCTTCGAGGATGGCTTTGCAGCCGGCGCGGTCGGACACGTCGAATTGCAGGATGCGCGCCTGGCGCCCCAGCGCCTGGATTTCGCCTTGAACGATCACGGCGTCCGCCAGACCGCTGCGGCAATGCAGGACGATGTCATGCCCTGCCTGGGCGAGGCGCAGCGCGATGGCGCGGCCGATGCCACGGCTGGAGCCAGTGACCAGTACGGATTCAGTCATGACTGGACTCCTTCGGGTTCATGAAGATATTGAGCGGCCTGAGGTGGGCGGAACACGTTCAGACGGGCGGTGGCGTGAATGCCTGGAGCGTTGATGTGGCATTCGAACACGCCCATGCCGTTATCGTCTTCCAGCGAGCGCATCCCGTGGATGGTCAGCTCGGTGCCAACGGGGAAGTGTTCCACGTTGCATTCGAATTTGCGCGTACCGAGCAAAAAACCCAGCACCACGCCATCGCCCCGCTGGCGCGCGTGGCAACCGGCATACGCGGCGACACTCTGGGCCATCAGTTCAATGCCGACCCAGGCGGGCATGCTGCCGTCGGCACGGCTGAACAGGCCATCTGGCCTGACGATGAGGCGTGTGCGGATCTGGTCGTCATCGAACTCCAGAATCTGTTCGATGAAGATCATATCGCCAGCGTGCGGCAGCAGTTCGGCGATCGGCCAGTCAATCATGGGGCGTCTCCGATTATCAGGCTGACGTTGTTGCCACCGAAGGCAAAGGAATTGCTCATCAAGTAGCGAGGTGCAATGGACGTCAGGCGATCGGTCGGGGTCACCCAATCCAGCGCCGGCAACTCAGGATCAGGCTGGCCGTCCCAGACGTGGGGCGCCAGGGCCTGCTCGCGGTTGTTCGTGCTCAGGCTCAGCCAGCAGAACGCCGCTTCCAGGGCACCGGCGGCGCCAAGGGTGTGACCGGTCATCGGCTTGGTTGAAGAACACGGGACGCCTTGCGGGAACAGGGTCGCTACAGCCAGGCTTTCCATGGCGTCGTTGTGTTGGGTCGCGGTGCCATGCAGGTTCAGGTAACCGATCTGAGCGGGTTGCAGATTTGCTCGGCTCAAGGCTTTGCGCATGGCTTGCAAGGCGCCACGGCCAGTCGGTTCCGGCGCAGAAATGTGGTGCGCATCGGAACTGGCACCGCTGCCTAGCAGTGCAATCGGCTGGCCGTCGCCGGCATTTTTGCTCATCAGAAACAGCGCGGCGGCTTCACCGATATTGATGCCGTTGCGGTTGACTGAAAACGGATTGCAACGTTGCTCGGACACCGCTTCCAACGCCGAGAAGCCGTTGAGGGTCAATTTGCACAAACTGTCGACGCCGCCGCACAGCACCGCGTCGCACACCCCCAGATCCAGCAGGCGTTGGGCGCTCATCAGCGCCCGGGCGCTGGAGGTGCAGGCGGTCGAGATCACGTAAGCCGGGCCGCTCAATTGCAGCCAGTCGGCGAGGAAATTGGCCGGTGCGCCGAGCTCCTGCTGCTGATAGTCGTAATCGGCAGGGAAATGATGCTCGCGAATGTAATGGGCCAGGCCACGGCTGGCCTCATGGATACCCGACGTACTAGTGCCCAGCACCACGCCGATACGGTCACGGCCGTAGGTCTGGATCGCACGATCGATGTCTTCGCGGATTTGCAACGCGGCTTCCAGCAGCAACTGGTTGTTACGGCTGGCTTGCTGAGCCAGTTCCGCTGGAATCGGGGTCAATTCGCCACGCACTGCCGCCACCGGCAATGAGCGCTCCGGGACCCAGCCAGCCTCGCTGCGCATGCCGGAGCAATCACCGGCAAACAGATTGCGCGCGACTTCCGTTTTGTCGCGCCCCAGGGCACAGATAACCCCAAGGGCATTCAGATAGGCGGTCATGGAGCGTCTCCGCTCAAGGGTGTGACTTGATACTTGGGACCTTTGGGCAGGTTCAATTCGAAGCTCATCGGTTGTGAATAACGGACGTCCCAGTGCGTGGGCAAGGAGCGTTGACTGCCATGTTGCCAAGCCGTGGGGTAGTTGCCCGACAGTTCATCCTTGGGGGTTAGCGCAAATAGCAACGCCGCGAACAGCTCCCGGGCTTCCGGGTTCGGCGGCAACAGGCCGTCGGCTTTCCATTGGCCATCGATCAGTTTCTGGCGAGCCTGTGGAATGCCCAGCAAATCCATCATCGACCAGCGAATGCCAGGGCCTTCACGCTGGATCACCAGCACCCAGTCCTGACGTTGTTCGGCGACCAGGCGCTGGATGTGCAACTGCAGCGGCAACGACAGGTTCGGGGTTTGCTCGGGCAGCGGCGGACTGCTGGCGCAAGCGCTCAGCAACAGACAGCAACCCAGGAGCAGGAAACGAATCATCAGACCTCACCTTCAAGGGAAGTTCGCCACAAAAAGGCGTTCACGTTATTCATGTGACATCTCTGGCGCAGAGTTCTGACAGCATGCGCAGCCGACGTTTGGGTTCACTGACGAACGGATTGCGCTCGTCCCAGGCATAACCGGCGAGGATCGCGCTGATCATGCGGCGGATGTCAGGTGAACCGTCCGGATGGAAAATCACATCCTGGAAGGTTCCGGCGTACCAGCCTTCGACGTAGCAGCGGAATGTGTCGACGCCGCGCTTGAGCGGTGCGGCGAACTCGGTTTGCCAGTCGACGCTTTCACCTTGCAGTTGGCGGTGCAGGACGCCGGCGGCCATGCTCGCCGAGCGCATGGCGATGGTCACGCCGGAGGAGAACACCGGGTCGAGGAATTCCGCGGCGTTGCCCAGCAGTGCAAAGCCCGGGCCGTGCAAGGTTTTGACGTTGGCCGAGTAGCCACCGATGGTACGCGCGGGGGTGTCCCACACTGCGTTTTTCAGGACACCGGCCAGGCTTGGGGTTTCAGCGATAAAGCCGCGCAGGCACTCGTCCAGGTTGTCCATGCGGCCTTCGAAGTGTTCGGCCGCCGCCACTACGCCGACCGAGCAACGGCCGTTGCTGAACGGGATGGTCCAGAACCAGATATCGCGATGGATCGGATGGGTGGTGATGAGGATTTTTTCCCGCTCGAAGGTCGGGCTGTCGATCTGGTCTTCGATGTGAGTGAACACGGCCTGGCGCACCGGGAAGTTCGACGGCGCTTCAAGGTCCAGCAAACGCGGCAGAACGCGGCCGTAACCGCTGGCGTCGAGCACGAAATCAGCTTCGACGCGGTACTGGCTGCCATCTTCTCGCAGCACATCGAGCTGCGGTTTTGCCAGGGTGAAATCGGCGCTGACGATGGCCTCGCCGTAGCGAACTTCCACGCCTTGCAATTCGGCCTGGTCGGCCAGCAACTTGTCGAAATCGGCGCGTTGAACCTGGAAGGTGGTCGGCTTGCCGTGGCTGAACGTGTCGCCGAAATCAAAGGCGCTGTATTGGTCGCCCCAGGCGAACGCCGCACCATTCTTCAACTGGAACCCGGCGGCGTTCACCGCGTCGAGCATGCCGGCCTCTTCGACGAAATCCAGGCAGTGCGACAACAGGCTTTCGCCGATGGAAAACCGTGGGAAATGCTGGCGTTCGATCATCAGCACGTCATGACCTTTGCGCTTGAGCAGCGCGGCGGCGATGGCGCCCGAGGGGCCCGCACCGATAACGACGACCTGGCGATGTTCCATTTCAACTGTTGGCACGGGGGCTCCTTGCCGGGGCGGCGATATTCAAAGGGGGGCTGTGCATGCCGGCGAGTGCCGGCAGCAATGTAGCGATCAAACCCATCAACATCAGTGCGAAATACAGCGCCGGACTGATGAGCTGTTGTTGCAGCAGCAGGTTGAGAAAGACGATCTCACTCAAGCCGCGAATATTCAGCAGCAGGCTTTCGCGCCAGCGGCTGGCGCCCTCGAACGAGGCGCCGGCCCAACCGAGGCCCAGCCAGTTGCCCAGCAGTTTGCTGGCAATCGGCAACAGCAGCAGCGCCGCCAGCTGGACCCAGCCGAGACTGGCCATCGCGGCGTGAACGTTGATCTGCACGATGCCGAACGTCAGGATCAGCGGAATGGCGATCCAGGTTTGCAAGCGGCTCATCCAGATCGCCGGCAACGGCAGCACCAGTGGCACTTTCAGCGCAGCCATGCACAACAAGTAACCGATGCCGAAAATCAGCGCGTTGAGCTTGAAATGTTCGGCGACCACCAGCAGCGCGAAGAAGCCGCCGCTGTACAGCATCGGTTGGCGCGCACCGAGCAGGCGCAGCAGTAACGGCAGGCAAGCGCCGGCCAGCGGTAGCAAGAGGCTGCTCAGATGCAAACTGCCTTGGGCGAAGCCGAACAGCGTCCAGCACGTCAGGTCGATGAGAATCGCCGTTTGTACCAGGCGTCGGGTGGCGTCGGGTGGGTAGTGAATGTGTCGCAGGTACAAATACAACACCGGAATCGCGGTGATGGCGAACACCAGGCCGACCGCCAGCGAGCTTATCCAGGATTGCGCCGGCAGCAGCCAAACGGCGGTGGCGAGTCCGCAGACAAACGGAATACAGAAACTCGGCAGGGCGATTTTCAGGCTCTGGCGATCCAGTCGCAGGTCGATCACGTCACTGAGGATGTGCCCCAGCAGCAAGGCAAATCCCAGGCTGTAGAGGTTTTTCAGCCACGTCGGCGAGATCAGTTCGGCGCCGCTGAGTTGCCAGCCCGGCTCGATCCAGAAGTACATCAGCAGCGGCAGGCCGAAGGTCGCCAGCAGCAACTGGCTGACGATCGGGATCAGGCCGAAATGCCGACCGACCCGGGTGGCCGCGGCGAACATTGCCAGGGCCATGAGCCAAAACACGGCGATCATCATGCCGCGGACTCCGTAACGGCAGCGGTGTGGACATGGCGTCCGGCCCACGGCGCGAGGATGAAGCTGAAAGCCAGGCCCAGGCTGACCGACAGGCCGAAGTTGCTCACCGCCGGCGTGCTGGACACGGCCAGCAGACCGAACGACAGCCAGGTGGTAACCGCCGCCAGCAAGGTGCCCAGCAGGCTCACGGCGGCGCCGCCGACCTGTTCGCGCATGAGGATCGCGTAATCGACGCTGATCGCCGTCACCAGCAACAGGCCGAACAGGCTGAACAGCGTCAGCGGCTGACCCAGCCAGCCAAGACTGGCCAGACTGCACAGCGCGGCCAACAAGGGCAGCGAGACGATACGCAGCGCGCCACCAAGGCCGAATGGCACGATCAGCACCAGCACGATCAATGCGCAGGAAGCGAGTTTGAGCTCAGCGGCACTGATCTGGGTCGCCGCGAAAACCGTGTTCAATTCACCGAGACGGTCGACCAGTTGGACACCCGGCAAGTCCAGCGCCTGAGCGCGCAGCAGCGAAGGATTGTTCAGGCCCTGCAGACTGACCATCGCCGCCACGCCGTCATCGGTCGGCCCCAGCCACAAGGTGCGATAGGGCTCTGCCAACGGACCGGTCAGCGCCGCGTCGATGTCTTCGGTGGGCAATGCCTGCAATTGCACAAGCTCTGTTTGCAGCGCTTGCGCTGTCACACCGAGGTCGAGCAGCGGCTGCCAGAATTGCGGCAATTTGTTCAGCGCTTCGCGCACTTTGTGCTGTTCGCTCGGTTGACTCACCAGTTGGTTGAGCGACAGATAACCCTGGAGTTTGTCCATCTTGACCAGCTGATCGAGACGCTCGCTCAGCGCGGTTTGGCGCTCGAGCAGCTCTTGCTGGTTGGCTGCACGCACCAGGAAGAACTGGCTGGTGGGTTGATAACCGGTAATGCGCGCGATGGTCCTGGCTTCGTCCGTCAATTGCTGCGGCGTGCCGATCCACTGGCGGATGTCGTTCTTGCTCTCGAGTTGCAACAAGCCGCCGACGCAAAAGGCAATCAGCAGTGCCAGCAGCACCGGCGTACGCGCAATTTTGAGCAACGATTCGCGTAGCTCCAGCAAAAACTCACTGACGCGCAGCGGCCATTGCGCCGGTCGCAGGTCCGCGCCCTTGAGCAGCGCCGGCAGCAGGCACACCGCTGACAGGTAGGCGCCAAGCAGGCCGGCGGCGGAGAATACGGCGATCTGGGTCAGCGCCGGGAATGGCGTCCACGCCAGTGCCAGGTAGCCGATGCAACTGGTGATCAGGCTCAGCGTCAGGCCTGGCAAGGTCAGGCGTAATGCCGGCCAGCTGTGCCAGGGTTTCATGCTCCAGCTTTTCGACAGGTAATGCAGCGGGTAATCGACGGCAACGCCGATCAGGCTCGACCCCAGCACCAGCGTCATCACATGCATGTGACCGAACAGCGCCACGCAAGCCACGGCGCCAAACAGCATGCCCACCAGCACCGGCACGAACGCCAGCAAGACCCGCCAGCGCCGGAAGGCCAGCAACAGCAGCAACAAAATGCCGACGGTAGCGCCGCCTCCGACCCAGGTCATTTCGCGGGTGGCTTGTTGCTGACCATTGGCCGCGTAGAGCAAGCCGCTGGCGGCGAGCAGTTGAACGTCGCTCTGGGCCGCTTCTTCGCGGCTGTGTTTGAGCAGGGCGGCCACTTGCAGCGGCAGGTTCATGTCGAAGGCGTTGCCGGTGGTTTTTGCTCGCAGCAACACCCAGCTTTTACCGTCGGCATCGGCCACCAGTGCACCGCTGCCGATGTCCAGTTGCACGGCGCCGTGTTGTGGCTGGCTGTTCTGAATGCGTCCGGTCAGCCCCAGCCAGTCTTCCTGGCTCGGCACCAGACTGAAACCGGTGAAGGGGTCGAACAGCGCTTGCACGCGCTGTTGGATAAAGGCGTCAGGGTGTTCGATCAGTTGCTGACGATCCGAGGCAGACAGCATGGCCAATCGGCCTTGCAGCAATTGAGTGCGCAGCGCTGGCAAGTCGGCTTGCAGGGTCCACTGGACCTTCTCGAACAAGCCGCTGGCTTGCCACTGCTCACCCAGTTTCTGAGCCATGGCGATGGCTTGCGGGCGATCTTTATGGCCGACCAGCACCAGCATTTCGCGGTTCAGCGGTTCTTGCATGCGTTGTTCAGCGCGTAGTTCCAGCGCGTCCGGCGCCGTGCCCGGCACCAGTTCCATCAGGTTGGCCGACAGCGGAGCGCCGTTACGCCACTGCCAGCCGGCGAGCGCGAGCACCGCCAACAGCAGGATCAGAAACAGCCACGGGAGCCTGCGTTCACTCGGCAAAGTCATGTTGCTCCGCGTCGCTCAGCGGTTGCGCGCTGGTGCTGTCCTGCATGCGCAACAGGGTGCTGTCACCCTGGGTTTCCAGCAGCTCGATGCTGTGCACCAATTCGCCGCCGGTGATGTTGATTTGGTTGAACACTTGCTTGAGCAGCATCGAGCGCGGGGTCAGCGTCAGCTTCCAGTTTTGCGCCTCGCCGCTCAGCGACAGCTCGAAATCCCGTTGCAGGCCGCTGCTGTCGCCTTGCAGCACGGCGAGGAACAACCGGTTCTGCTCGGTGCCAGCACTCTTGCCTGGCAGCATCTGCCAACCGTTGGCGTCACGTCGGGCAATGCCCTTGTCGGTGATGCGGTAATCCTGCTGCAGCGGCGTCTTCAGCAGCCAGAGCAAACCGTGGTTTTTGGCGAGGACGAAAGTGCCCTTGCTGGTCAGTGGCTGGGGCAGCGCACGCAGGTGTTTTTCCTGGATGAAATTGCCATGGATCACATCGGGTTTGGCCAGCTGATCACTCAGTTGTTGCAGATCGAAGGCGTGAGCGATCGATGACAACCCAAGCAGCGCTAACGCACCCAGGCATTTAAAAAACGGGCTCATGCCAGGATCCTTTCAACGGCGTCGGTGAAGATCTTCGGTGAAGCCAGCTGCATCTCACGGCTGGCCATGTCCACGGCTACCTGCACCGAGCTGGCGCGGGTCAAGCGCTCGCCGGTTTCCAGGTCGCTGATCAGGTAGCTGATCTTCAGGCGGTTCTCCCACTCCACCAGATTGGCGCGCACGTTCAGCTTCTGGCCGAACACAGCACCACGCACATAGCGCAATTGCAGGTCGATCACCGGCCAGGCGTAACCCGATTCGACCATCGCGGTGTAGTTGTGGCCGATTTTGTCCAGCAGCGCGCAGCGGGCCACTTCCAGGTATTTGACGTAATGGCCGTGCCAGACGACGTTCATGGTGTCGACGTCAAAGAACGGCACGAGGATTTCCGTATCGGTATGAAGCACTCCTTTGCTACGCATGCAGCCTCCAGTGTTGTTCGGCAATCCGCTTGAGGCACAGGCGCAATTCACCTTCCAGCGCACGGTCTTCGATGACCGGCGGGAAGTCCTTGCCCAGTTCTTCGTGCATGGCGGCCAGGGCGGGCGGCAACGGCCGGGCATCTTCAGCCTTGCTGCGCAGCCACACACCCTGATTGGCGGCGAGCAAGGTGGCGGCGGCGACTTGTTCCGTCAGCTCCAGCACGCGGATCGCATCACGGGCGGCGATGGTGCCCATGCTCACCTTGTCCTGGTTGTGGCATTCAGTGGAGCGCGAGAAGACGCTGGCCGGCATGGTGTTTTTCAGGGCTTCGGCGGTCCAGGCACTGGTGCCGATCTGCACGGCCTTGAAGCCGTGATTGAGCATCGCCCGGTCAGCGCTGGCGCCGGACAAATTGCTCGGCAAGCCATGGTTGTAACGCTCGTCCACTAACAGCGCGAGTTGACGGTCGAGCAGGTCGGCGACGTTGGCCACCAGGTTTTTCAGGCTGTCCATGGCGAACGCGATATGGCCGCCGTAGAAATGCCCACCGTGCAGCACGCGCTCGGCTTCGGCGTCGATGATCGGGTTGTCGTTGGCGCTGTTGAGTTCGATCTCGATGAACGAGCGCAACCAGTTCAGGCTGTCGGCCAGGACGCCGAGGACATGCGGCGCGCAGCGCAGGGAATAGCGGTCTTGCAGGCGATGCAGCGGCGCGGTCGGCGCGTCGATCGCCAGGTCTTTGCGAAGCCAGGCGGCCACTTGCATCTGCCCTGGATGCGGTTTGGTGGCGAACAGGCGTTCGTCGAAGTGTTCCGGGTTGCCTTGCAGCGCGACCACGTTCAGCGCGGTGATGCGCGTGGCCAATTGCAGCAGGTAATCGGCTCGGGCATAGGCCAGGCAGGCGAGGCCGGTCATCACGGCAGTGCCGTTCATCAATGCCAGGGCTTCTTTCGGGCGCAGCACCAGCGGCTGCCAGCCGAGTTCACGGTGCACGTCGGCCGCCTGGCGGCGTTCGCCACGGAACATCACCTCACGCTCGCCGGACAAGGTCGCCGCGACGTAGGACAACGGCGTCAGATCGCCGCTGGCGCCCACTGAACCTTCTTCCGGGATCAGCGGCAGGATGTCGTGTTCGAGGAACGCGTGCAGGCGCTCCAGCAGTTCCACGCGCACACCCGACACGCCGTGGCACAGCGACTGCAAACGCGCGGCGAGCACCGCGCGCGTGGCCTGGGCGTCGAGCAGTTTGCCCAGTCCGCAACCGTGGAAGGTGTACAGATGACGGGGCAGGGCCTCGACGTGATGCAGCGGCACGGCGACCACGCAAGAATCGCCGTAGCCGGTGGTCACGCCGTAGATCACGCCTTCCTTGTCCAGCAGGGAATCGAGGAATCGCGCGCCCTTGGCAATGCGCTCACGGTACGCGGGATCACTTTGCAACTGCGTCGGCACCTGACGGTTGGCCAGGGCCAGCACGTCTTCAATGCGCAAAGGGAGTTCGCCGAAGGTTACCGGCTCAAGCGTTGGCGTCGTCATCGGTCTTCCAGAAAGGGTAAAAGTTGAACCATTGTTGAGGCGCTTCGAGGCAATAGTGGCCCAGGCGTTCGGCGTAGCGGGTCGCCCACTGATGGATGACCTGTTCGCGGTCGTTGCGTTTCCACACCACGGCCTCGGTGAACGGTTCGAGGATCACGCGGTATTGGCCCGACGGTTTCTTCAGGCACATCAGCAGATTGATCGGGCACTTGAGCAGGCCGGCCAGCAGCCACGGTCCCTGAGGGAACGCGGCCTGATGACCGAGGAAGTCCACCGTCACGCTACGCCCGCCATGCAACGGCACACGGTCGCCGGCAATCGCCAGCCACTCGCCGCGCTCCAGGCGTTCATGCAGTTGCAGCATGATCAAAGGGTCCAGCTCGCTGACCTGAATCAGCCGCAAGTTGGTCGCCCCGGCTTCACCCAGCAGACGGTTGAATTGCTCGGCATGCTTGGTGTGCACCAGCACGTTCATCGTGACTTTCTCGCCGATCTCCGCCAATGCGCGGCAGACTTCGAGGTTGCCCAGGTGCGCGCCCACCAGCATCTGCCCGCGTGTGCCGCGCAACTGATTGCGCAGCAGTGCCGGGTCGATGATTTCGATTTGCTCGATGCTCAGCTTGCCGTTCCACACATCGAGCTTGTCGAGCATCGAATCGGCAAAGGCCATGAACTGGCTGAACACCCGCCACTGGGTCGGGCGCAATTCAGGGCGACCACTCCAGTCGGCAAGCCGTTGCTGGTATTGCCAGGCGCTTTGACGGGCGCTGCGACCGAACAGGAAAAAATACAAGACGATGCCATACAGCAGCGGGCTCAACAGACGACGACCGAGGACCTTGGCGCCGAACGCGGTGAGTTTCATCAGCCAGAAACTGCCGCGTTCCTGACGGTCGGCCCAGTGCTGTTTGTCAGCGTTGATGTTCATGTCCGCCACCGTCGCCAGAGAATCAGCGGCGCCCGCAGCAACATGCCGAAGAACAGCCGTGTGTGCATGCTCGAAATCAGCACGT
Organism: Pseudomonas sp. DR48; assembly: GCF_019823085.1. NCBI lineage: Bacteria > Pseudomonadati > Pseudomonadota > Gammaproteobacteria > Pseudomonadales > Pseudomonadaceae > Pseudomonas > Pseudomonas sp. DR48. The sequence continues at coordinate 2,407,241 of NZ_CP081946.1, forward strand.
TGTCGTGGAACATGCGGAAATGCGAGACCCCGTCCAGCGGGTAACGAACCCGCACCGGCAACCACCGCATTGGCAGATTGCGCCAGGCCAGTCGCACGAGAATGTCCGAGTCGAAATCCATGCGCTTGCCGATTTTTGCCGAGTCGATCAGCGCCAGCGTTGCTGGCAATGGATAGATGCGGAACCCGCACATGGAATCGCGAATCTGCAATGAAAGCGTGTTGATCCAGACCATGACGTGGGTCAGGTAGCGGGCGTACAGACGACCTTTAGGCACGCTGGCGTCGTATTGCGGATAACCACAGATCACCGCGTCGGGATGCCGGCGCGATTCTTCGATGAAGGTCTTCACATCCTGCAGGTCGTGCTGGCCGTCGGCGTCCACTTGCAAGGCGTGGCTGAAGCCCAGGCGCGAGGCTTCGCGAAAACCGGTCATGACTGCACCGCCCTTGCCCTGATTGGCGGCGAGGCGGATCAGGTTGACCATTTCGCGCTGCGCGAGCTGATCGAGCACTCTGGCGCAGGCCTGATCGCTGGCATCGTCCACCAGAATGCACGGCAGGCCGCTGGCAATCAGCGCGTCGACCACCGTGGTGATGGCGGTTTCATGGTTGTAGACCGGAACCACGGCGCAAGGGTTATGCATCACCCACAGCCTCCAGCAAGATGCGCCCGCTGGAGCAGGTCGCGGTTTCATTGCGATAGGCGAAGTACAGCTTGCCGCGCTCCGGATCAAAGCGCAGGTGCAACTGGACCTCATCGCCCGGGCGCACCAGTTGCTGGAACTTCAGCACTTCCATGCCGGCAAATTTTGCTGGCAACTTCATCAATTGCTGGCCCAGGCTCAAGGCCCAGTCCACCTGAACCACGCCAGGCAGCACCGGTGTCTTCGGGAAGTGTCCGCTGAAATAGGCCAGGTCCGGCGGCACGGCCAGTTGCAGGCTCCATTCACCTTCGACTTCGACTTGCTCCAACACTTGCGGCGCCTTGGGGCGGGGCGCCAGCAGCAAGGCTTCGACGTCGGCCTGGGGCAGTTTGCCCTGAGCATTCAGCGGCAACTGGCGCAACATTCGCCAGCGTCGTGGCAGCGCCAGGGCTTCGCAATGCTGGCTAAGATGCTGACGCAGCGCTTGGGTGAGCGCGCGGCGTCCCTGATTGCGCAACGCATGCAGGCCGGCGTCTGTCAGCACCAGCAGCGCACCCAGTGAGGCGCGATTTTCCCGGACCACGCCGAGGCGCGCTTCGGCCACCCAGTCATGGTCAGTCAGCGCCTTTTCCAGCATCGGCAGCGAGATACGCTTTTCTTCCAGCTTGACGATCCGGTCCAGTCGCCCAAGCAGTTCGAAGCGGCCGTCGGCATCAATTTTGGCCGCATCGGCGGTGTGCTCGATGTGGCCGGCGGGCAGGTAGGGAGACGCGATCAAGAGGGCGCCATCGTTGTCCTGGCTCAGCTCGATATCAGCAAAGGGTTGCCAAAGCTCGTGACCCTGGCGCCAGGCGATGCCGCCGGTTTCCGAGCTGCCAAAGATTTCTGTCGGCCATTGGTGCAGTCGCTCGAAAAGGCTTTGCGCGGCCTCGGCCGGTAGCGCGCCGCCGGATGAAAACACTCGGCGAACGGCGCTCAAGGCCGGCCAGTCGAGGTTGTCGCCCATGCGCTTGAGCAGCGCCGGGCTGGCCACCCAGGCGAACGCCGGGTGTTCGCGGCTGGCGCGTTGCAAGTCTTCCGGAAAGGCCAATTGTTTGCGCAGGAATGAGCGCCCGGCGCACAGCGGCCACAACACCCGAAACAACAGGCCGTAGATGTGCTGGGTGGCGACGCTGCCGATGATGCAGGCCTCCCCCAGTTCCGCGCCCCACAGCTGTTCCAGCGCTTCAACTTCGTTAGCCAGTTGGCGCAGGTTCTTGTCGATGCGCTTGGGCTCGCCACTGGATCCTGAGGTGCACAGGCTTAGCTGGCAGCGATCCAGATCCAGCGCAGCGGCGCTCAGTGGGGCGTGGCGGTAATCGGTGAGATGCGCGTCATCCGCCTGATCGGTCAGCCATAGATCAACTTCGCTCGACCAGCGCTGGCGAGTCTGGGGTTGCAGATCGGCGGGCAGCAGCACGCTGACCCCGGCACGCCAGGCACCGAGCAGGGCAATCGCCAGCTCTGCGGCGTCTTCCAGGTGCACGGCGATGCGTTGCACGCCTTGGGATTGCAGGCCGGCTGCCAGGCTCAGGGCCTGTTCGCAAAGCTGTGCGTGATTCAATGCCGGCTCGGCCGTCACGGCGCGTTCCGGTTGAGCCTTGAGCAGCAATTGCTCAAGTTTTATCCAATTCATGGGTGGCCTCGTACCCGTTGTCGTATGAGCCATTCAATGGCAAACAGCAAGCCCATCAATCCGTAGGAAATCAGGCCGGTGTACAACATCCACCAACTCAGCGGCGCCCAAAGCGTCAGGGCGGCGGCGAGCAAACCGTTAAAGAGAAAAAATACACACCAGACGATCGTCACCTGACGGGTATAAACAATGGCTCTGGCCGGCAAGTGCGGTTCACGCAGCCTTGCCAGCCGTTCGACCATCGGTGGTCCGATTTTCAGGCTCAGGCCAAACAGCCCGAGCAGGAAGGCGTTGATCAGCACGGGATACCAGCGCAATAACAACGGACTGTCGAAAAGCGCCAGCAACAGGCAAAAACCGATGGCGGTCAATGCCATCCACAGGCTGCCCGGGCGACGCGCGCCGAGCACGGCACGCGCCAGCCACAAGCTGCCCAGCAACAGGCCGAACTGCCACGGAGCAAAATGCTCCATGCCGAAATACACCGCAAAGGGGTACAACAGGCCTGCCAGCAGCAGGCCCAGGCCGATCAATCGGCTCATGCGGCGGGTTGAACCAGACGGTAGACCGCCTCGACCACGTCGCCGACGGTGCGCACCGATTTGAATTCTTCGGCGGCGATTTTCTTGCCGGTCTGGCGCTTGATGTGATCAATCAGGTCGACGGCGTCGATGCTGTCGATTTCCAGGTCCTGATACAAATTGGATTCGAGGCTGACGCGGCCGGGATCCAGCTCGAAGAGTTCGACCAAGGCATCGCGCAGGGTGTTGAAAATGTCGTCTCGAGTTTGCATGGTCCGGTCTCAAGCTGCCTGTTTTGCTGTGACGAACGCCGCAAGGCTCGCCACGTTGCTGAAATGATTACGGGTGTCCTTGGCGTCGGCATCGATTTTGATGCCGTACTTTTTCTGGATCGCCAGGCCCAGTTCCAGGGCGTCCACCGAGTCCAGTCCCAGGCCTTCGCCAAACAGCGTCTGGTCGTCGCCGATATCGTCGACGCTGATGTCTTCCAGGCCCAGGGCTTCGATGATCAGCAGTTTGATGTCACGGTGTAGATCGCTCATCTTCGGCGAGCTCCTTGATAAAGTAGTGATGCAAATAATCGTTGAGCTTGCGCGAGGCCTGAGGCGCAGGGCCACACGCGGCGAAGGCTTGTGGATCTATATCGGCCCCGACACGGAAACTGAAGTGCACACGGCGTTTTGGGATGCGATACCAGGGTTCTGCCTTGGTCAAAGTGCTCGGATTGACCTTGATGATCACAGGGGTGAGGATTTTCGCACCGCGCATGGCGATTGCCGCGCCTCCCCGATGAAAGGCCGGCGGTTTGCCCGGCTGGGTACGGGTGCCTTCGGGAAAAATGATCAGGGTCTGGCCGTTTTTCAGTGCGTCGGCTGCCGTGTCCAGCATGTCCATGCTGCCGTCGTTGCTGATGTAATCGGTGCGGCGCAGAGGGCCACGGGTGAAGGGGTTGGTCCAGAGGCTTTGCTTGACCACGCAATTGGCGTGGCTGACCAGGCCGATCAGGAACACCACATCGATCAGCGACGGGTGATTGGCAACGATCATCTGGCCCGGTCGACCGAGTTTTTCGGCGCCCTGGATGTCGTAGGTGAGCACGCCAGTGCGAGCCATAAACCGCACGAAAAACCAGAAGCAGCGGCTGACAGTGACGCGCGCCCGCAGTCGATGTGCCTGGGCGTCGCCGGGCAGGCAGCTCAATAGCGGGAAAACCAGCAGACGCAGACACAGCCCACCCAACCCGAAGAGGGTGAAGCTCGCGGCGGTGGCCAGCAGACGCCAGTAATAAGCGTCGCGGTTTTTTTCGGTTACAGGTTGCGTTGCCAGGTCCATACACGATTTTTCCAGGCATGTTGGCAGGTGGTCTGCTGGCCGAGCAGGGTACGCAATAGATTCAAGGCATGGGGCCATTGGGCTTTTGACAACGGATCCGCAGGGCTGTTCATGGACAGCTGCCACTCGGTGCCCGGTGTCAGTAACAGACCGACCGCATAAGGGAATGGCACGTCATCAATCCAGGCTGAGTAGGCTTGGGGTGGTTGTTCTTCGGTAACGATCAGCAAAACGGCAGGCGCGCCTTCGGCGAGCAGTGCCGCGGCCTCTACCATGCCGTTTTCGAGGCCGTCACCGGCAGCGGCGAGCGCGGTCATTTCGCTGGTTTCACCCCGCAGGATCGACCAGAGGCCAATCACTGCGTTGTGAACCGACAAGCTGAATTGAGTAGGCGACAACGGCTGATCGGCGGCCAGGTCGCTGAGTATTTCGAAGGTCCGTGGGGTTTCGCCGTGGCGGGAAATAAAGACCAGCGGTAGTTCATCGCGACCCTCGGCCAACGGCCAGCCGACACTGAACGCCATCCGAGCGAGGCGACTGAGCCGCCGACGCTGCATTGCCGGGAGAAAAGACACGTCGGGAGCGGCATCGCTGTTCTGAAGGGCGACCGGTTGTCGGCTCCAGGCCTGCCAATCGTCCACGCTTTCGAGCCCAGGGGCCCACGCGCGCCATTGGGCGATATTGAAGTTGATCACAGACATTCTTCCCGCCCCTGCGGGCTTTCTTGACGCGGCGAGCTGCAAAAAAGCGCCAGCTACCTTACGTGGCGCTTGGCGCCGAGTGACGGGCATTATCCCGTTGCGGCCGGCGCGTAGCAAATGATGGTTACATTTTGCTCAGCGAAATGTACTGGTTGGTCCGCTGTACGCTGTCGTTTGGCCATTATCCACATTGTGGTGCTCAAGTCTGTCGGCTCAGTCAGCGATCAATGGCAGAGATAGCGGATTTTTTATTAAGAGATTACCGCTGACTGTGTAGTCCCTATGCCGACGAGGTAGCTAAGCAGCGCCGTGGACTACTACACTCGGTCATTCTTTGATACACGGAGGTTTTGACATGCGGCGCGTGGTGTTCAATCAGAAAGGTGGCGTGGGCAAATCCAGCATTGCCTGCAACCTGGCGGCGGTCAGTGCCAGCGAGGGGTATCGTACGTTGTTGGTGGACCTCGACTCCCAAGCCAACTCCACTCAATACCTGACGGGCCTCACAGGTGATGCCATTCCGATGGGCATCGCCGACTTCTTCAAACAGACCCTGTCGTCCGGGCCGTTTTCGAAGAAAAACCAGGTCGATATCTACGAGACACCATTCGATAACCTCCATGTCATCACCGCCACGGCTGAATTGGCTGATCTACAGCCCAAGCTCGAGGCCAAGCACAAGATCAACAAGCTGCGTAAATTGCTTGAAGAGCTGGACGGTGATTACGACCGTATCTACCTCGATACGCCCCCAGCGCTGAACTTCTACGCGGTATCGGCGCTGATCGCCGCTGACCGGGTGCTGATTCCTTTCGATTGCGATAGTTTTTCCCGCCAGGCGCTGTATGGCCTTTTAGCGGAAATCGAAGAACTGAAGGAAGACCACAACGAAGGGCTGGAAGTCGAGGGGATCGTCGTCAATCAGTTCCAGGCCCGTGCCAGTCTGCCTCAGCAGATTCTTGACGAGTTGATTGCCGAAGGGTTGCCGGTGCTCCCGGTCTATCTGGGCAGTTCGGTGCGCATGCGTGAATCCCATCAGGCCAATACGCCGCTGATCCACCTCGACCCACGGCACAAGCTGACCCAGCAGTTCGTCGAACTGCACAACTTGCTGGAAAACGCCTGATTCGCTGATGTAGAACGGGGCTCATGTGGTAGCGAGCAGGCTCGCTCCCACAATTGGGTTCGTGGTGGTTTCAGATCCCCTGGCTACGCAACCAGCTCATCAATTGCGGTAAAGGGAAGGCCCCACTCTGGCGTGCCACTTCCCGGCCGTTCTTGAACAGAATCAAACTCGGAATCGAACGAATCCCCAACTGCGCCGACAACTGCTGATTCGCCTCGCTGTCCAGCTTGGCCAGCCTGCATTTACCCGCCAGTTGCACCGCCGCCTGCTCGAACACCGGTGCAAACGACTTGCACGGCCCGCACCAGTCTGCCCAGACGTCCACCAGCAACGGCAGATCGCCCTTGATCTGACTGGCGTAGTCACTTTGCTTCAATTCGAACGGTTTGTTCAGCAAGACCTCGGCTTTGCAGCGGCCGCATTTTGGATGGTCGTTGAGGCGCTCGGCAGGGATGCGGTTGAGGCCGTTGCAGTGGGGGCAGGGGATGAGGAGTGGGTCGGTCATGATCGGGCGGGCTCTGAAAGGTTGGGCAATACAAAGCTGATCTGGAGTCGCAACCTGCGTTTATCAAGAAAGATTTTTAGATCGAGGACGCAGACTGTCGCAAATGCTCACATATTCCAGAGTTTCGGATTGCAATCGATGGCTACGCTGGAGGCAACTTTACCCGCTTAGATACCTTAATAAGGAGTTCGCTTTTGCCTTTAGCGTCGTGCTACTTTTGTTGCACTTATCGAGAAATCGATATCTCTCAATTGTCGGATAGGAGTTATCCCATGTCCGTGACTTCCAGAATTCGCCGTCAAGGTGGCGCTGCGGTGATTACGCTCCCCCCCACTTTACTGAAGCTCCTGCATTTGGACGTGGGGGCACAACTTGAACTGAATGTCGTCGACGGTGAGTTGATTGCCCGCCCGGTTATCCAGTCTTCTCGCAAGCGCTACAGCCTCGCCGAGTTGCTGGAAGGGTCCGAAGAAATAGCAGAACTGAATGCCCAGACGGCGTTTGCACGTGAAGGCGATCCAGTTGGCCGGGAGTTGGGTTGATGGTGCGCCGGCAAGCCCCGCAGCGGGGTGATGTCTACTGGATTGATCCGAACCCGGTTGCTGGGCGGGAGATGATGGATCGGCATCGATTCGTGGTGATCACCCCAAGGGAGATCAACTCTTTGGGTGTCAGCATGACGGTACCGGTGACCAGCGGTGGGAGCTTCAGTCGAAGCTCCGGTTTGGCAGTCATCGTCTCTGGCCACGAAACGAATGGCGTTGCGGTTTGTAATCAGGTACGCAGTTTTGATATTGAGCAGCGTGTTCGCGACGGCTCAGCCAAATTTATTGAGCGGCTGGATGACATCACGATGGCAGACATCATCGCCCGAGTCGTCAGTGCCATCGATCCCCTGGAATGAACAGCTTCACGACGAACAACTGATCTCCAGATGCTTGCCCCATTCCGGCGGCCGCTCGGCGTAACTCTCCATCCCCGGTTGTTCTTCGAAGGGATTGCTCAGCACCGCGTGCAAACGGCGAACCTCTGAATAGTCACCACCCTCTGCCGCATCGATGGCTTTCTGCGCCAGGTAGTTGCGCAAGATGTACAGCGGATTGACCGCGTGCATCCGCGCGCGGCGCTGTGGTTGATCCAGCGTTCCGTCGCGAGAGACCCGGGCGATGTAAAGCTCGCCCCAGGCATCGAAACCCTTGATGTCGACGAAATCGTCGCGCAACCGGGCAACGGCCAGTTCGGGGGACTCGTCGCCGAGTCGGCGGAAGAACAGGCTGTAGTCGACGCCGCTGTTCTGCATCAGTTGCAGCAGATGCTCCAGCAATTTCTGGTCGTCCTCTTCGGCGGTAGTGAAACCGAGTCGGCGGCGCATCAGGTCCAGGTAATGGGCCTGGTAGAGCGGAAAGTACAAGCCGAGGGTTTCGCGCAGGGCTTCGACGCTGATGAACGGCGTCAGGGCCTGGGCCAGGGCGCTGAGGTTCCATTGCCCGATCGGCACTTGATTGCTGAAAGAGTAACGACCCTGATCATCCGAGTGGTTGCAGATGAAGTGGGCGTCGAAATCATCGAGGAAGGCAAATGGGCCGAAGTCGAAAGTGATGCCCAGGATCGACATGTTGTCGGTGTTCATGACGCCGTGGCAGAAGCCGTAAGCCTGCCATTTGGCGATCAGCTCGGCATTGCGCTCGACGATCTCGCGAAACATCGCCAGATAAGGTTCCGGCTGTTCCAGGCATTCTGGAAAGTGCATGGCCAGCACATGCTCACCGAGTTCTTTCTGTTTCTCGGGGCGTTTGGTGTAGTAGAAATATTCGAAATGGCCGAAGCGCACATGGCTCGGCGCCAGGCGCAGGACCATGGCCGCGCGTTCCTGTTTCTCACGCCATACCGGCGTGTCGGAACCGATCACGCAGAGTGCGCGAGTGGTCGGGATGTTCAGGGCATGCAGCGCTTCGGAGGCGAGAAACTCACGGATCGAGGACCGCAGCACGGCCCGTCCATCGCCCATTCTTGAGAACGGTGTCTGGCCCGCTCCCTTCAGGTGCAAGTCCCAGTGCTCGCCGGCTTCGTTGTAGACCTCGCCCAGCAACAAACCGCGACCATCGCCTAGCTGCGGGTTGTAGGAACCGAATTGATGGCCGGAATAGACCATCGCCCGCGGGACCGCATCGGCCCAGAGCTTATGGCCACTGAACAGCTCTGCGAACTCAGGGGTGTCGGCCACGGCCGGGTCGAGATCGAGCAACGCCATGGCGGCAGGGCTCGCAACGACAAGGCGCGGGTTGTCGATAGGTTCGGGCAACACATGGACGGAAAACGTATCGCCCAAGCGGGCGAAGCGATTATCGAAGGTCAGTTCGTCGAGGACTTTCAACGGCCATCTCCAGCAGAATGTCCGAGCATTCTGCTAGGGATAAGCCGGTTAGTCGAGCTTGGCGGCCGGCGGCTCTTGCGGTTCGTCATCTCGCTTGGGGACGATGGTTTTGGATTCCGGCTCGATCGGCACCATTTTGTATTCCTGGCCCTGGAGGTTCTTGAGGTAAACCTCCATCTGGCGGAACGAGATGTTGATGTGCTGCTTCTTGAACTCGCGGTTGATGAAGCGGTTGACCTCATCGAGCACCGGGTTACGGTCGCCGAGGTCGCGCACGTGCATGCGCAACTCGTGGTCGAGGGTGCTTTCGCCGAAGTTCAGGAAGTACACGTGCGGTTCTGGATCCTTCAGTACGCGCGGGTTATCCCGGGCAGCTTTGAGCAGCAGTTCTTTCACCAGATCCAGGTCGGAGCCGTAATCGACGCCGAGCTTGAGCGTCACGCGAGTAATGGTGTCGGTCAGGGACCAGTTGATCAGTTGCCCGGTGATGAACGTCTTGTTCGGGACAATGATGTCCTTGCGATCGAAGTCGGTGATGGTGGTGGCGCGGATACGGATCTTGCTGACCGTGCCTGACAAGTTGCCGATGGTGATGGTGTCGCCGATGCGCACCGGACGCTCGAACAGAATCATGATGCCGGAGATGAAGTTCGCGAAAATCTCCTGCATCCCGAAACCTATACCCAGCGATAGCGCTGCTACCAGCCATTGCAACTTGTCCCAGCTCACGCCGAGTGTGGACAGGGTCGATACGAAACCGATGCCGGCAATCGCGTAAGAAAGGAGCGTGGTCGTGGCGTAGGCGCTGCCCTGCGCCAGGTTCAACTTCGACAACACGAGCACTTCCAGCAGTCCCGGCAAGTTGCGCGCGAGGGCGAAGGTGATGCCGATAATGATCAGGGCGCCGAGCAAGTCGCCAATGCTGAGCGGCACCATGCTCAAGTTGGCGCCGGTGCCGCTGGTGTATTCGTAAAGGGTGATGTTGTCCAGGTACGAGAACACCGAGATCAGATCGGACCAGACCCAGTACAACGCGGCGATGAAACCACCCAGCAACGCCAGGCGGATCAGTCGCAGCGATTGTTCGTTGACCTTTTCGATGTCCAGCGTCGGCTCTTCGATCACCGCTTCGCCTTCGCCGGCTTCTTTTGCAGCCTGCCGTTTGGCCAGCGCTCGCTGATAAGCCAGGCGTCGGGCCGCAACGCTGAGGCCGCGAACGAAAGTGGCTTCGATCACCAGCCAGAACATCAGCAGATAGAGTGTATTGATCAACCGGTCGCTCAGTTTCAGCGCCGTGTAGTAGTAGCCGAAGCACACCGCCACGAACAACGCGACGGGCAAGACGGTGAACATGATCCCCACCGCTTTGCGAAACAGCGATGCGTTCTGGTGAGTCGGGCTGCTGACCAGCAGGCGGCTGAGCAGCCAGGCCATCAAGGCGTAGCACGTCAACACCACCGGCATGCCGAGCACATCATCGGCCAGCGTTGCGGGTTGCAGTTCGGCGACAGCCACCACCGCGACCAATGCCATCACCACAAGCCCAAGCCTGCGGACCCAGCCTTGCAGGAATTCGACCTGGGGTTTTTCCCAGCGGAAATGCAGTTCGGCCACGCCACCCGGTGCGAGGATCCGGTACGCGGTGTAGAACACCAGCCAGGCCTGAGCCATTTGCAGCAGTGCGGCGCCCATGTTGGCATTCTGTCCGCGGGCATCGATCTGCAACGCCAGGCCGCACAACGCGAGGCCCAGGGAAACCGGCATCGCCAGCAGAATATTGATCAGGATGGCCTGGGGGGTGTGCCACTGGCTGTCACGTTTGAAGTGACCGATGTCCTGGTGAACCTTGTTCAGTCGGGCATACAGGCTTTTGCGCCGCCACAGCAGGGCGCCGATCAGCAGCACCAGTGGCAGAAACAGCAACGGTCGCTGAATCAGGCCATCGGTCAGTTCACTGAGGCTGGAGGCCCACGGCAGCGTCGTCACCTGGCGTTGCAGGCGTTCCGGCACGGCGCGCATCCATTCCAGGTCCAGCGGCTTGTTGCTGGGAATCCAGAACATCTGTTCATCGAGCGTCGCCCGCAGGCTTTGCGCGGTGCTGAGCAATTGTTTCTGATTGAGTTGCAGGGTGATGGATTCGTTGAGCACCGCGCTCAGTTCGCGGTTCAGTCGCTCCAGCAGATCCGCGCGAGTCGTGGCCAAGTCCAGCAGGCTCTTGCGCAACTGCGGAGTGACTTGTTCCGGCGGTTGGGACGCCAGCAGGTTGTCGACATAGGTTGCCGGGTTGCTGAGCAACTCCCGTTGCTGGCTGACTTCAAACTGGTAGAGGCGAATGTCGGCAATCTGGTCGGCCAAATCTCGATCAAGCTTGAGGTGCGGCAGCGATTGTTTCTGTTTGTAGAGAATCTTGGAGAGCAGCAGGCTGCCCTTGAGCACGTTGATTTGCTCGTCCAGCGCCGCATCGCTCTGTGTCACGTTGTCCAGCTGCTGCTTGGTCTGCAGGTTCTGCTGGGTGACTTCGTTGAGACGGTCAGTGCTTTTGAGCAGGTAGTCGGAGAGTTTCAGGTTGGCTGCGCTTTCAGTGGCAAGCAAGCTGCTGCTGCCCGACTTCTGCGCTTCGATGGACTGCTGCGTCACCGTTTCCTGGGACTGAGCCAGACGCTTCTGGTTGATCAGGGTTTGCAGCTCCTGGATTTCCTGATCCAGGCGATCGGATTTTTCCGTAAGCAAGTCATGCTGGCTGTTGCCCAGGTCTTGCAACTGGCTGTTGCCGGCCAGTTCCTGACGACGCAGCGGGATCAGGGCATTGAGGGCTGCGAGCTCGGCATTGAGCAGGTCTCGCTGTTCGCCGGTCAAGGTCTTGCCGGCGTCTTTACCGGTCTTGAGGATGTTGTTGATCTGCTGAATGCGCGTCTGGCTGCTGGAGATTTCAGCCTGGGCTCGCTCGGGACGGGTCTGGGCGGTAATCACCAGACTGTTGGCCTCGGCCAGTGCTTTTTGCAAATCGCTTTGCTGGGTCGAGCGCTCGGTGAGCATTTGCTCAAGCTGCTGGATTGACTGATTGGCGTAGCGTTGCGCCACCGGCAGCACTTTGGAGGCTTTGAGCCGGACCAGCTCACGCTGGTTCTCGATGTTCTGCTTGGGCGCGGTGGCCAACTGTTGCTTGAGGGCCGCCAGCTTCTGCTCGTAATCGCGCTGATTGTTGAGCTGGGTCAGCGTGTTTTGCAGGATCGATTGCAGGGCTTTCTGATCGGCTTCCGGCAGTTTGCGGTCGGCGATCTTGTCCAGGTTCGCCTGCACGGCTTCGGCGGACGGCGGTTCGGCCGCTTGCAGGGCTCCGACAGAAAGACTCAAGCCCAGCAGGGCCATGATGAAAAAGGTGCGCAGGGTTGACATAGAGACCGATCGAAAACGAGACGAAGTGTGGAGTTTAGAGGAACAAGCCGGGACCCGGGCGACTTCCTTCGGGGAATCTGACGCCCACTTTGCCGATCTTGTTCCCGTCCATGACCGCGACGGTCCAGATGGTGTTGTTCCACTCCACCTGGTCACCGACAACGGGTGCGCCACCGACTTTCTGTGCGATGAAGTGCCCCAGGGACATGTCCGGATCGATGCCTTCGACTTTCAACCCGTACAGGGCCGCAACCGCGGCCAGCTGGGCGTCTCCTTCGAGCACGAAGTCGCCGAAGAAACGCAAATCCAGCCCGCGTTGCGGTGCCTGGCTGAAGAGTTTTCCCAGCGCCGGAAGGTTATGTTCATGGCCGATAACGCAGAGCAAATCATCGACCTCAAGCACCGTACTACCCGACGGATGGAGCAGTTGCTGGCCACGAAACAGTGCAGCGATGCGAGTGCCTTCCGGCATTTTCAGCTCGCGAAGGGGCGAACCGATGCACCATTTTTCCGGGCCCAGGCGATAAACGAACAGTTCCCACTCGCTGGTGACATGCACTTCCAGCGCAGAACGGGAGATCGGTGCCGGCTCCGGCGGGACGGTGACTTTTAACAGTTTTGCCACCCACGGCAGGCTCGTGCCTTGCACCAGCAGGGACACCAGCACAATAAAGAAGGCGAGGTTGAAGTAGAGCTGGGCATGGGGCAGCCCGGCCATCAGCGGGAACACCGCCAGAATGATCGGGACCGCGCCGCGCAATCCGACCCAGGAGATAAATGCTTTCTCGCGTCCGTGGAAGGCTTTGAACGGCAGCAGGCCGACCAGCACCGACAACGGCCGCGCAAACAGAATCATCCACAGCGCCAGCCCAAGAGCGGGCAGGGCGATGGGCAGCAGGTCATGCGGGGTCACCAGCAACCCCAGCACCAGGAACATGCCAATCTGCGCCAGCCAGGCCATGCCGTCGAGCATGTGCAGGATGCCATGGCGACTGCGCACCGGACGGTTGCCGATGACCAGGCCACAGAGATAGACGGCGAGGAAGCCGCTGCCGTGCAGAGCGTTGGTCAGGGCGAACACCGCCAGACCGCCGGCAATCACCAGAATCGGGTAGAGGCCGTTGGCCAGATTGATCCGGTTGACCAATTGCAGCATGACCCAGCCGCCGCCCAGGCCGATGATGGCGCCGATGCCGAACTCACGCACGAAATGCCCCAACAGGCTCCAGTGCAAGCCGGTCTGGCCGCTGGCGAGCATGTCGATCAGGGTGACGGTGAGAAACACCGCCATCGGGTCGTTGCTGCCGGATTCGATTTCGAGGCTGGCGGTGACCCGTTCGTTCAAGCCTTTGCCACCCAGCAGCGAGAACACCGCCGCGGCGTCCGTCGAGCCGACAATGGCGCCGATCAGCAAGCCCTGAATGATGTTCAGGTTGAACAGCCAGGCCGCGACCAGACCGGTCAGTGCGGTCGTAATCAATACCCCGACGGTGGCCAGCGACAGCGCGGGCCACAGTGCCACACGGAAACTCGCGACCCGGGTGCGCAATCCGCCGTCGAGCAGAATCACCGCCAACGCGAGGTTGCCGACCAGATAAGCCGTTGGATAGTTATCAAAGATAATGCCGCCGCCGTCGACGCCGGCCGCCATGCCCACGGCCAGGATAATCACCAGAATCGGGATGCCAAGGCGGGACGAAAGTGAGCTCACCAGAATGCTTGCACCTACCAGCAACGCGCCGATCAAGAACAGGCTGTTGATGGTCGTCGCATTCAAAGGCAGTACTCCAGAAAGCTGAAAGACGGACACAAACTGACCATGCAGTCTGCGTGCCAGCGATTCTAACCTGTTGAAATGTGATGCTGTCAAAAAGGTTTTGCAGCATTGGATATCAGGGGGCGTGATCGTTCCCACGCTCTGCGTGGGAATGCAGCCCGGGACGCTCCGCGTCCCAATACGGACGCGGAGCGTCCATTGAGGCATTCCCACGCAGAGCGTGGGAACGATCCTTCAAGGAGGTAACCGTTAAAGGCTAAACCGCCCAACCATGTTGTTCAGGTCCAGCGCCAACCGCGACAGTTCGTTGCTCGCCGCGCTCGTCTGGTTCGCCCCGGTCGCCGACTGCACCGACAGATCCCGGATGTTCACCAGGTTACGGTCCACTTCCCGGGCCACTTGCGCCTGCTCTTCAGCCGCGCTGGCGATCACCAGGTTGCGCTCATTGATCTCGACGATGGCACTATTGATCGTGTCCAGCGACAAACCGGCACCACGGGCAATGTTCAAGGTCGATTCGGCACGTTCGGTGCTGTTGCGCATCGAATTCACCGCGTGTTCGGTCCCGGTCTGAATGCTGCCGATCATGCGCTCGATTTCACTGGTCGACTGCTGGGTGCGATGGGCCAGTGCTCGAACCTCGTCCGCCACCACCGCAAATCCACGACCGGCCTCACCGGCACGCGCCGCTTCGATCGCCGCATTTAGCGCAAGCAGGTTGGTTTGATCCGCCAGGCCGCGGATCACGTCCAGAACCTTGCCGATGTCGCGGGATTCATTGGCCAGATCACCGATCAAGGTCGCCGTGCTCTGCACATCAGCGCTCATGCGTTCGATGGCACTGACAGTTTCCTGCACCAGATCACGACCGTCACCGGCCGAGGTGGTGGCGTTTTTCGAGGCTTCGGAGGTGCTCACGGCGTTGCGGGCGACTTCTTCCACGGCGCTGGTCATTTCGTTGACTGCGGTGGCAGCCTGTTCGATTTCGTTGTTCTGCTGAGTCAGGCCGCGGGCGCTTTCGTCGGTGACGCTGTTCAACTCTTCTGCGGCGGAGGCCAACTGTGTGGCCGACCCAGAAATCCGTTGCAGGGTGTCGCGCAATTTGTCCTGCATCTTCGACATGGCTAACAGCAAACGACCGGCTTCGTCTTCGCCGTCTACGGTGATCGGGCGAGTCAGATTGCCTTCGGCGATTTCTTCGGCGGCGCTCAAGGCATTGGCGATGGGCTTGGTGATGCTGTTGGTCAGCAACCAGGCGAACAGCAAGGTCAGGCCGCCAGCGATCACCAGCAAAGTGATGACCAGGTTAAAGGATGTCGAATACTGGTCACCTGCCTGGGTGTTGGTGGCGTCAACCTGTTGCGTATTGATCTCGAGTAACTTGGCGAGGGCGGAGTTGACGGCTTCTGAGTTGGAGAGCAATTCGGTGTTGAGCATCTTGCGCAGTTCATCGACCTGGTTATTGCGCGAGAGTGTCTTCATGCGGTCTTCGAGTTGGCGATACTGCGCCAGCAGTTGCACGTATTGATCGTAAGCTGCGCGTTCTTGGGGGCCGTCGATCAGCGGTTCGTAGACCTTCTGAGCATCGCGAATCTGCTGATTGCGCAAGTCAAACAGCTCGAAGGTTTTCTGCTGCACGTCCGGTTCGCGGTTGACCAGTAAACGGTAGGACAACACCCGTAGGCGCAGGGTCAGTTGGGTGAATTCGTCCAGGCTCTTGATGCTCGGGACACTGGTGGAGGCGATGTCTACGCCCGCTGCGCGAATCTTGCTCATCTGGTTCAAGGCAAACACCCCCAAAACCAGCATCAAACCGCCAATCAGGGCGAAACCGAGGAACGCTCGCGGTGCGATGTTCATATTACGAAGGGACATGGTGTTTACCGAAATGAGCGCACCCGTGCGGTGCCGAGACTGACGTATGGATGACTTATCGGTCATGCGACTAAAGTCTTGAGTGGCTGCGCGGTTTTGTCGCACGGCACGCCCGGCGACGAAGTGCAGGAACCAGATCCGCCAATCACAGTCTTTAAAGTTCGCGAGGAAGCTCATCTGCCAGGAAAATCAAGGCCTTGCGCCCCAATATCCCTGGCATCCGTGGTGACTTTTCTTTATCGTACGCGCCCTTTGAAAATGCCGGAAAATCAAAATGTTGGAAGCATCCCTAAGCCAATTGGAACAGCTGGTCAGCGACCTGGTACAACAGAACCAGAGCCTGCTCGCCACCAACCAAACCCTGAGTGCAGAACTGGCCCAGGCCAAGGATGAAAACGAGAGCCTGCAACTGAACCTGATGGAACAGGAAGAGAAACAAGGCGCCACCGCCGCACGCATCCAGGCCCTGGTTGAGCGCGTCAGCGCCGGCCCGGTCAGCGCATGAGCTACGGCGCCGCAGGGGTAAAAGTCGTCTCGATCCTGGGGGAGGACTATTCGATCAAGGCGCCGGCCGGGGAAGAGCAAACCCTGCTGGACGCCGTGATGATGTTGAAGGCTGCCCTGGCCGACACTAAAAGAAAGTATCCGACGCTGATCGGTGACCGCCTGCTGGTGCTGGCCGCGATGAATCTGTGTTCTCAGCAGATCGAAATGAAAAAGCAGCACAAGCAGGAACTCGACCGTTACCAAGAGCAAGTCAGCGCCACGGTTGAAGTGATCTCCAAGACGATCAATCAGGCCTGATCGGCTTTGCGCACAACCAAAGAATAAATTGTCGGTTGCGTTGTATACAATCGGCACGGCTGTTGCAGTGTTTCAGCCTCTTATTCTTTGGGGGTGCTCCATGCAGTTTTGGCGACGCAGTATTCAATGGCAGTTGATCCTGAGTATGGGCACCGCCCTGCTGGTCAGTATCCTGATCGTGATTGGCATTTATACCCTGGTGGTCAACCGTCTCGCCCAGAGCTACCTGGTCGAACAAGCGTTGCCGTCGAGCATTGAGGCGATGCGCAACGACATCGAGCGTATCCTCGTTCAGCCCCTCACCGCCGCCAAGGACATCGCCAGCAACAGCATGGTGCGCGACTGGTTGGCCGGGGGTGAAAGCAGCGCCCGGACAGACGCGTTCGTGCAGTACCTGGAAGGCATCCGCGCCGAGCACAAAGCGTTCACCGCGCTGATCGTCGGCACCGCTTCAAACCACTATTTCACTGAAAAAGGCCTGGACCGGACCCTCAGCCGTTCCAACCCCAAAGACGCCTGGTTCTATTCGTTTCTCGACAGCAACCAACCGCGCACCCTCAATATCGACAATGACACCGCGACCGGAGAATTGGCGCTGTTCATCGACCTCAAGGTCGAGCAGGCCGGTAAAACCGTGGGCGTTGCCGGGCTTGGCCTGAGCATGAAAGAGCTGTCGGAGCTGATCCACAACTTCAGTTTCGGCGCGCGCGGCAAGGTCTATCTCGTGCGTTCAGACGGTTTGATCCAGGTTCATCCCGAAGCGCAATACAGCGGTAAACGCACACTGGCCGAGCAAATCGGCGCGCCGGCCGCACAAGCGGTGATGGGCCACCTTTCTGGCTCAAAAGCAGTTGCCACCAACAGCAGCTTCGTACGCGACGGCGAAGATTATCTGGCGTTGAGCCTGCCGTTGCGGGACTTGGGCTGGACCCTGGTGGCCGAAGTGCCACAGGCGCAAATCTACGCCGAAGCCCGTCGCGCCATGTGGATGAGCAGCGGCATCGGTCTGGCAGTGGCGCTGGTATGCCTGCTGTTGGTGGTCTTGCTGGCCCGTGGGTTGGTGCGGCCGATTCGTCAGGTAACAGCGGCGCTGGTGGCCATCGGTAGCGGTGGTGGAGATTTGACTCACCGGTTAGATTCCAGTCGCGCCGACGAACTGGGTGACCTGGCTCGAGGCTTCAACCGATTCCTGGACAGTCAGCGCCAGATGATTGGCGAAGTACTGACCACCAGCGAGCGTTTGCGCACGGCCGTCGGCCAAGTGGCGCGAGTGGTGGACAACACCGCCGAACGCTCTGGTCGCCAGCAGGAAATGACCGACATGGTCGCCACCGCTGTCCATGAGATGGGCCTGACCGTGCAGGAAATCGCCCAGAACGCGGGTAATGCCGCCGTCGCTTCGCAGAATGCTCGCGATGAAGCGATGCAGGCGCGGGAAGTGGTGGGTGGGTCGATCCGGCATATTGAAAGCATGTCGAATGAAATCGGTATTGCGGCGGGTGCCGTGGGTGAGTTGGCCAATCAGGTAGCGTCCATCGATCAGGTGCTGGCGGTGATTCGCGGGATTTCCGAGCAGACCAATTTGCTGGCGCTGAACGCGGCCATCGAAGCCGCGCGAGCCGGTGACATGGGGCGTGGTTTTGCGGTGGTGGCGGATGAAGTGCGCACGCTCGCACGGCGGACGCAGGCGTCCACCGATGAGATTCAGCAGATGATCGGCAGCCTCAAGCAGGGTGCGGAGAATGCCGTTTCATCCATGCATTCCGGGCAGGCAGCGACAGGCACTGGAGTCGAGTCGAGCCAGCGCACCGGCGCGTCGTTGACGGCGATTACCGGTCAGGTCGAGCGCATCAGCGACATGAACCATCAGGTGGCAACGGCGACGGAAGAGCAGTCGGCGGTGACCGAAGAGATCAACCGCAACGTTCAGGGGATTTCCGATCTGGCCCGGGCGACGGCAGGCGAAGTCAGGGCTTGCCGTGAGGATTGCCAGACGTTGCAGCGGTTGGCCGATGATCTGGCGCGGCAGATGAGCAGTTTCAAACTCACCTGACCGATCGTTCCCACGCTCTGCGTGGGAATGTAGCCCGGGACGCTCCGCGTCCCTTCCGGAGCCGAACGCGGAGCGTCCGTTGAGGCATTCCCACGCGGAGCGTGGGAACGATCAGTGTGAGGGGTTAAAACCACTCATCCTGCATCCCAAGGCACACATCATCCCGCGCCTCAAGAATCGCCAACTCATGGTGGCAACCCGGTACTTCCCACGTCAGGAAATACCGCGCCGCCTGCAGCTTGCCTTTATAGAAGCTCACATCCGCCGCATTGCCTTTGGCCAACCCTTCCTCGGCACGAATCGCCTGCTCCAGCCAGCGCCAGCCAATCACCGTGTGCCCGAACACTTTCAGGTACAGCGCCGAATTCGCCAGGCTGCTGTTGACCTTGCCCTGACCCAGGTCGGTGAGCAAACCGATGGTCACCGCTTGCAGGCGAGCCACCAGTTTTTCCAGCGGTTCACGCAGTGCCGTCAGCGATTCGTATGCCTGAGCGCGCTCGGCGGTGTCGGCGATCAGCCGGATCAATTGCTTGAGCCCGGCACCTCCGTTTTGCGCCAGTTTGCGTCCCAGCAAATCCAGCGACTGAATGCCGTGAGTGCCCTCATGAATCGGGTTCAGGCGGTTGTCGCGGTAGTACTGCTCAACCGGATATTCGCGGGTATAGCCGTGGCCGCCGAGAATCTGGATCGCCAGTTCGTTGGCCTTCAGGCAAAACTCCGACGGCCAGGATTTGACGATCGGCGTCAGCAAATCCAATAGCTCATGGGCCTGCTTGCGCTGGTCTTCAGTCTCCAGCGTCGTGGTGTCATCGAATAGTCGCGCCGCATACAACCCAAGGTCGAACGAGCCTTCGACGTAAGCCTTCTGAGTCAGCAACATGCGTTTGACGTCAGCGTGCTGAATGATCGCCACCGGCGCAGTGTTCGGGTCCTTGCTGTCTGGCACCCGACCCTGCGGACGCTCACGGGCGTACTCCAGCGAATACAGATAGCCGGCGTAACCGAGCATCACCGCGCCCATGCCGACGCCGATCCGCGCCTCATTCATCATCTGGAACATGTAGCTCAAACCGTGGTGCGGCTTGCCCACCAGATACCCGACACACTCCCCGTTATCGCCGAAATTCAGCGCGGTGGAAGTGGTGCCGCGCCAACCCATCTTGTGGAAAAGCCCAGCCAGCAGCACGTCATTGCGCTGGCCGAGGCTGCCGTCATCGTTGACCAGAAACTTGGGCACGATAAACAGCGAAATACCTTTCACCCCGGCCGGTGCGTCCGGCAATTTGGCCAGCACCATGTGCACGATGTTTTCCGACAGCGGATGGTCGCCGCCCGAGATGAAAATCTTGTTGCCCTTGAGACGATAGGTGCCGTCAGACGCAGGCTCGGCGCGTGTACGAATATCCGACAGCGAAGAACCGGCGTGCGGCTCGGTCAACGCCATGGTGCCAAAGAAGCGACCGTCGATCATCGGTTGCAGGAAGCGCTGCTTCTGTTCATCGGTGCCGAAGCTTTCGATCAGGTTGGCCGCGCCCATGGTCAGGAACGGATACGAAGTCGATGCCGCGTTGGCCGATTGAAAATGCGCAAAGCAAGCCTGCGACAACAACGTAGGAAGTTGCATGCCGCCAGCGTCGAAACTGCGTGCCGCGTTGAGGAAACCGGCTTCGAGGAAGGCATCCACCGCCGGCTTCACTTCCGGAATCAGTATCGCCTGACCGTTTTCGTAGCGCGGCTCGTTCTCGTCGTTCTTGCGGTTATGCGGCGCGAAGAACTTCTCGGCGATGTTGCGCGCGGTGCCGATGGCAGCTTCGAAGGTTTCGCGATTGTGTTCGGCAAAACGCTCACGCTGGGTCAGGCCTTCTGCATCGAGGACTTCATACAGCTCGAAAGCCAGATTGCGGGAACTGAGCAACGTCTCGGACATGGCGGCCTACCTTTTTTTGGAATGGGCCGAGTCTAGGCGTGGGAATAAAGGCTGAACAGGATGATTGATGAGCGTGATGGTGTGGTGCGGGCACTGCTAATCAAATGTGGGAGCGGGCTTGCTCGCGAATTCAGCGTGACAGTCAATGTTGATGTCGACTGACACACCGCTTTCGCGAGCAAGCCCGCTCCCACAAGGGTTCTGCATTCTAGGCGTCCATTGCGGCTGCCTGGATTTGAAGCGGTTTAACCGATCGTCATCAAGCTCGCATTACCACCCGCCGCAGCCGTGTTAACGCTCAACGCCCGCTCGATCACCAGGCGCTCCAACGCAATGTTGGTCTCGCCTTGGGACAAGCCATGAACCCCGACAATCGCCCCGGCACGCTTGGCGACTTGCTGGCACACCGCACGCAGCTGATCAGAATGGCCATGATGCAGAACCGCATCAAACACCACTTCGTCCTTGGTCCAGTCGGACACCAGCTTGATCTTCGCCTGAATGTCTTTCGGCAGACGTGCGAACAAAGCCTTGGTCATGTCAGCGTCCGGCCAAACTGCCGAGCCGCCCACCGCCAATACCGCCGCCAGTTGCGTCAGCAGGTCGCCTTCGACTTCCGCCAGGCACAGCACGTGTTCACGCGGCAGGATGGCGTAGCTGTTGCGCTCGCCGGTCGGGCCTGCCAGAACGCGGGTGATGCCGCTTTGCGATTGCGCCGCGAACTGCACGCACAGGGTGCTCAGGTCGCTGAACTTGTTGCTGTCGGCCCAGGCTTTCAGGGCTGTCAGCGGTTTGCTCATGGCATCGCGCAGACGTACATCCGGCGCTGTGATCGCGTCGCCGCGAGCGAAGGACTGTTCAATCGCATCGGTAGGACGCGTCGACAGCAGACGGTACAGGTACAACGGACCGCCAGCCTTCGGACCGGTGCCCGACAAGCCTTCGCCGCCGAACGGCTGCACGCCCACCACGGCACCCACGATGTTGCGGTTCACGTAGACGTTACCGGCGTGGACGTTGTCGATTACCTTGGCGATGGTTTCGTCAATCCGGGTATGAACACCCAGCGTCAGGCCGTAACCCGAAGCGTTGATCTGACCAATCAATTGATCGATGTCTTTGCGCTTGTAACGAACCACGTGCAGCACCGGACCGAAAATCTCCCGTTGCAGTTCGTCGAAGCTTTCCAGTTCGATCAAGGTCGGCATCACGAAGGTGCCGCGTTTGACTTCTTCGGTATTGGCGATGGCCACCTGGTACACGCTGCGACCTTTGTCGCGCATGGCCTGGATGTGCTTCTCGATGCCCGCCTTGGCTTCGGCGTCGATCACCGGGCCGATGTCCACGGACAGGCGTTCCGGGTTGCCGAGACGGCATTCAGCCATCGCGCCCTTGAGCATTTCGATGACACGGTCAGCGGAATCTTCCTGCAGGCACAAGACGCGCAGAGCCGAGCAACGTTGGCCGGCGCTGTCGAAGGCGGACGACACCACGTCGATCACAACCTGTTCGGTCAGTGCCGAGGAGTCGACGATCATTGCGTTCTGGCCGCCGGTTTCAGCGATCAGCGGAATCGGGCGACCTTGTGCATCCAGACGACCGGCGACGTTGCGTTGCAGCAAGCGAGCGACTTCGGTCGAACCGGTGAACATCACGCCTTTGACCCGATCGTCACCGACCAGACGAGCGCCCACGGTTTCGCCGCGGCCCGGCAGCAGTTGCAGCACGCCTTCGGGAATCCCGGCTTCGAGCAACAAGCGCACGGCTTGAGCCGCTACCAGCGGGGTTTGTTCCGCAGGCTTGGCCAATACCGGGTTGCCGGCAGCCAATGCAGCAGCCACCTGGCCACTGAAAATTGCCAGCGGGAAGTTCCACGGGCTGATGCACACCACCGGACCCAGTGGGCGGTGGGCGTCGTTGGTGAAATCGTTACGTGCCTGCACCGCGTAATAACGCAGGAAGTCCACGGCTTCACGCACTTCGGCGATGGCGTTGGCGAACGTCTTGCCGGCTTCGCGAGCCAGCAGACCCATCAGCGGCTGGATTTCGCCTTCCATCAAATCAGCGGCACGTTCCAGAATCGCGGCACGTTCGGCGGGCGGGGTGGCCTGCCAGATCGGTGCGGCATTCAGGGCGCACTGGATCGCGTTGTCGACGTCTTCGACGGTGGCTTCCTGCACATGGCCGACCACGTCACGCAGATCGGACGGGTTCAGAACTGGCGCAGGAGTTTCAGTGCTGGAGGCGCAACCGAGCATCGGCGCGGCTTTCCAGTGGTTGTGAGCAGTGGCCAGCAGTGCGCAGGACAGCGAAGCCAGACGATGTTCGTTGGCCATGTCGATGCCGCTGGAGTTGGCGCGCTCGGCGCCATAAAGATCACGCGGCAGCGGGATACGCGGGTGCGGCAGGCCGAAGCCGCCTTCCAGCGTCGCCATCTGCTCGATGCTGGCCACTGGATCGGCCACAAGCTCCTGAATGGAAATCGACTGGTCGGCGATGCGGTTGACGAACGAAGTGTTCGCGCCGTTTTCCAGCAGGCGACGTACCAGATACGCCAGCAGTGTTTCGTGAGTGCCGACCGGTGCGTACACGCGGCACGGACGGTTCAGCTTGCCTTCGGAAACCTTGCCTACAACCTGTTCGTACAACGGCTCACCCATGCCGTGCAGGCACTGGAACTCGTACTGGCCGGGGTAATAGTTCTGACCGGCGATGTGGTAAATGGCCGACAGGGTGTGGGCGTTGTGCGTGGCGAATTGCGGGTAGATGACTTCCGGCACCGACAGCAGTTTGCGCGCGCAAGCGATGTAGGAAACGTCGGTGTACACCTTGCGGGTGTAGACCGGATAGCCTTCCAGGCCTTCGACCTGGGCGCGCTTGATTTCGCTGTCCCAGTACGCGCCTTTCACCAGACGGATCATCAAGCGATGACGGCTGCGACGAGCCAGGTCGATCACGTAGTCGATGACGTACGGGCAACGCTTCTGATAAGCCTGGATCACGAAACCGATGCCGTTCCAGCCGGTCAGTTGCGGCTCGAAGCACAGGCGCTCCAGCAGATCCAGCGACAGCTCGAGGCGGTCGGCTTCTTCGGCGTCGATGTTCAAGCCGATGTCGTATTGCTTGGCCAGCAGGGTCAGCGACAGCAAGCGCGGGTACAGCTCGTCCATCACGCGCTCGTACTGGGCGCGGCTGTAACGCGGATGCAAAGCGGACAGCTTGATCGAAATGCCCGGGCCTTCATAAATCCCACGACCGTGGGACGCTTTGCCGATCGAGTGGATGGCTTGTTCGTACGAGGCCAGGTACTTCTGGGCGTCGTGTTCGGTGAGCGCCGCTTCGCCGAGCATGTCGTAGGAATAGCGGAAACCCTTGGCTTCGAACTTGCTCGCGTTGGCCAGGGCTTCGGCGATGGTTTCACCGGTCACGAACTGCTCGCCCATCAGGCGCATGGCCATGTCGACGCCCTTGCGGATCATCGGCTCGCCGCTCTTGCCGATGATGCGGCTCAGGGACGACGTCAGGCCGGTTTCGTTATGGGTGGCGACCAGTTTGCCGGTCAGCAGCAAGCCCCACGTGGCGGCGTTGACGAACAGCGACGGGCTGTTGCCCAAGTGCGGCTGCCAGTTGCCGGTGCTGATTTTGTCGCGAATCAGCGCGTCGCGGGTGCCTTTGTCCGGGATACGCAGCAGCGCTTCAGCCAGGCACATCAGCGCCACGCCTTCCTGGGACGACAAGGAAAATTCCTGCAGCAAACCCTGAACAATGCCGGCACGGCCGCCGGCGCTCTTCTGATTGCGCAGTTTTTCGGCAATCGAAGCAGCGAGTTTGTTGGTAGCGTCCGCCATGGCGACCGGCAGGCGAGCCTGTTCGATCAGCATCGGCACCACTTCCGGCTCAGGGCGACGGTAAGCGGCGGTGATCGAGGCGCGCAGGACCGATTGCGGCAGGATGCTTTCAGCGAATTCGAGGAAGCACTGGTGGGCGTGATCCAGAGGCGCATCGACGGCTTCGTCGGAATCCTTGGTCAAACCACTCAGCTCGGTCAGGGTTGCACCACCCTCGAGTTTTTCCAGGTAATTGAAAATTGCCTGCTTGATCAGCCAATGCGGCGTGCGATCAATCGAAGTCGCGGCGGCTTTGAGGCGCTCGCGGGTCGGGTCATCTAGTTTGACCCCAAGGGTGGTGGTAGCCATATTTTTATCCTCATGTTTGCCACGACCGCGTGGCATCAGCTGGCGGCAAGATTAGCCGTGCAACCGTCGAGGTGCAACCGGGTGCAACCCTTTTTTTGTCGGAATAATAAGCAGCTCGTCAGGAAATAAATTCCGGTACGAACGTCCCGCTCCTGCTTGGTGCTTTTACTTCTAGTAAAGCCTCAGGACTGCGCTAAAAGGGAGCAAAAACAGGGGTTTTTCAGGTAAATCGGATTAGGTGCAACTTATTCTCGCGAAACTGGTTGCACCTTATTTGCTTTGTTGAATAGCATTCGCGCCCAAGGTGCAACCGGTCAAAAAAGACAGGTGCACCGGCTGATGGCTTTCCTGGGGAAACATCAGTCATAAATGCGCGAGGCTGGAAATCGTTTCAACAGACGTTGTCGTCTGTCGGCGTTTCACACTTCGCCGTACATAAAAACAAAGCCAGGGCATCACTCGAATGAGCGTAAGTAATCCAACCCTGATCACGTTCGTGATCTACATCGCAGCAATGGTGCTGATCGGCTTGATGGCCTATCGCTCCACCAACAACCTTTCTGACTACATTCTGGGCGGTCGCAGCTTGGGCAGCGTCGTTACCGCATTGTCTGCCGGTGCTTCCGACATGAGCGGCTGGTTGTTGATGGGCCTGCCGGGCGCTATCTACATGTCCGGTCTGTCCGAAAGCTGGATCGCCATTGGCCTGATCATCGGTGCTTACCTGAACTGGCTGTTCGTCGCTGGCCGTCTGCGCGTGCAGACCGAGCACAACGGCGATGCGCTGACCCTGCCGGATTACTTTTCCAGCCGTTTCGAAGACAAAAGCGGCCTGCTGCGGATCATCTCGGCGGTCGTGATCCTGGTGTTCTTCACTATCTACTGCGCCTCCGGCATCGTCGCTGGCGCGCGTCTGTTCGAAAGCACCTTCGGCATGTCCTACGAGACTGCGCTGTGGGCCGGTGCTGCGGCGACGATTGCCTACACCTTCGTCGGTGGTTTCCTGGCAGTGAGCTGGACGGACACCGTGCAAGCCACGCTGATGATCTTCGCCCTGCTGCTGACGCCGATCATCGTGCTGCTGGCCACCGGTGGCATCGACACCACCTTCCTGGCCATCGAAGCGCAAGACCCAGGCAACTTCGACATGCTGAAAAACACCACCTTCATCGGCATCATTTCGTTGATGGGCTGGGGTCTGGGCTACTTCGGTCAGCCGCACATCCTGGCGCGTTTCATGGCGGCCGATTCGGTCAAGTCGATCGCTAACGCCCGTCGCATTTCCATGACCTGGATGATCCTGTGCCTGGGCGGCACCGTGGCAGTGGGCTTCTTCGGTATCGCCTACTTCTCGGCAAACCCTGCCGTGGCCATGCCTGTGAGCGAAAACCACGAGCGTGTGTTCATCGAACTGGCCAAGATCCTGTTCAACCCTTGGGTTGCCGGTGTACTGCTGTCGGCCATTCTGGCTGCCGTAATGAGCACCCTGAGCTGCCAGTTGCTGGTGTGCTCGAGTGCCCTGACCGAAGACTTCTACAAAACCTTCCTGCGTAAAAGCGCTTCTCAGGTTGAACTGGTCTGGGTCGGTCGCGCCATGGTGCTGCTGGTTGCCCTGATCGCTATCGCGCTGGCGGCTAACCCGAGCAACCGGGTACTGGGTCTGGTCAGCTACGCCTGGGCAGGTTTCGGTGCTGCGTTTGGTCCGGTTGTGCTGATCTCCGTGATCTGGAAAGACATGACCCGCAACGGCGCACTGGCCGGCATCCTGGTCGGCGCGATCACCGTGATCGTGTGGAAACACTTTGAGCTGCTGGGTCTGTACGAAATTATCCCGGGCTTCATCTTCGCCAGCCTGGCGATCTACATCGTCAGCAAACTGGGCACGCCGACTCACGGCATGCTGCAGCGCTTCGCCGCTGCCGAGGCTGATTTCCGTCTGAACAAGTGATCGGGATGAGCTGATGCTCTGACCATTCACCGAGCATAAAAACGGCCCGTCTCCTGTTGGAGGCGGGCCGTTTTTTTTTGCCTGCACAAATCCTGAGATGTTGAGGATCCCTTGTGGGAGCGGGCTTGCTCGCGAAAGCGGTGGATCAGTTGACATAAATGCTGAATGGATCACCGCATTCGCGAGCAAGCCCGCTCCCACAGGATGTAGAGGTGAATTTGAGGGAGATGTCTGTAGCAAAACGCACTCATTTCTGAAGGAAAAATCTCTAATAAAGTAGGGCAAATCTGATTTTCCTGTCCCTCCCTCAACACCCCTTGTTGCTCATGCAGAATCGCCCGCCTTCATTCTGCAGAGACACATCGGATGTTCGCTCCTGCCAATCAACCGCGTTTCACGTTGACCATCGACGGCGTCCAGAATGAGCTCAAGGTACTTGAGTTCACGGGCACGGAAGCCATTAGCCAACCCTACCGTTTTGACCTTGAACTGGTCAGCGAACGACCGGACATCGAGCTTGAGAACCTGCTGCATCGTCAGGCGTTTCTAAGTTTTGATGCAGAAGGTTTCGATGCACAAGGCTCCGGCATTCACGGTCAGATTTTTCGGGTCGGGCAAAGCGATTCCGGGAAGCGTCTGACGGGCTACCAGGTCAGCCTCGTACCGCGACTGGCCTACCTGGGCCAGCGCATCAACCAGCGAATCTTCCAGCACAAAAACGTACCGGCGATCATCGCGCAGGTCCTCAAGGATCACGGCATCCAGCGCGACGCGTTTGAGTTTCAGCTCGGCAGCGACTACTTGCCTCGCGAATACTGCGTGCAATACGCCGAAAGCGATCTCGCGTTTATCCAGCGACTGTGTGCCGAGATCGGCATTCACTATCACTTCCAGCACAGCCCCAACGGCCACTTGCTGGTATTCGGCGATGACCAGACGGTTTTCCCTCGTTTGCCTGAGCCGACGCTGTACTTGCCGGGCAGCGGCATGGCGGCGGATGCGCCGGCGATCAAGCGATTCAACGTGCGCCTGGAAACCCGTCCCACGGCAGTAACCCGCCGTGATTACGATTTCCAGAAGCCGCGGCTTTCCCTTGAAAGCCGTGTCGACAGCGAACAGCGCCCGGTGCTGGAGGATTACCACTTTCCCGGGCAGTTCATTGATCGCGAGCATGGCAAGCAACTGACCCAACGCACACTCGAACGCCACAACGCAGACTTCCGGCAAGGCGAAGGTAAGGGCGACGATTCTGCGTTGGTCAGTGGACATTTCCTGCAGCTGGCCGAGCACCCGCACCAGGCCTGGAATGACCTGTGGCTGATCACCGTAATCGAACACCGTGGCCGACAACCGCAAGTGCTGGAAGAGTCAGCCACCAGCGACGACCCGGATGATTTCCAGGGTTATCGCAATACGTTTTTGGCAACGCCGTGGGACGTTTCCTTTCGCCCGCCACTGGGGCCAGACAAGCCGCGCATGCTCGGCTATCAACCTGCCGTGGTCACCGGTCCGGTCGACAGCGAAATCCATTGCGACGAGTCCGGCCGGGTCAAGGTTCAGCTCGCCTGGGACCGCGAGGGTCAACTCAATGAGCATTCCAGTTGCTGGCTGCGGGTGGCCACTGGCTGGGCCCACGACCGTTACGGCAGCGTACTGATCCCGCGAGTCGGCATGGAAGTTCTGGTCGGGTTTATCGACGCCGATGCCGACAAACCGCTGGTGATGGGTTGCCTGCCGAATGCGGCAACGCCGGTGCCGCTCGACCTGCCCGCCGACAAGACCCGCAGCATCTTCCGCAGCCAGAGCAGCCCCGGTGGCGGCGGTTACAACGAATTGCGTATCGAGGATCGCAAAGGCGCCGAGGAAATCTACCTGCGCGCCCAGCGAAACTGGACTCAACACGTGTTGAACGATCAACAGGTGCAGGTCGATAACGCCCGCAGCATTGTCGTCACCGGCATGGCTCGCCACGAGCTGAAGGCTGACGAGCAGCGCATCACTCATGGCCAGCGCCAGACCGAAGTGAAGCTCGATGATCACTTGGTGGTGGCCGGTGACCGGCACATTCGTGTGACCAGTCAGGCACTGAACGCGAGTCAGCAATTCCATGTCAGCGCCGGCCAGCAAGTGGTCATCGATGGCGGGGCCAGCGCGACGATTCAGGCCGGCGGACAGTGGATCAATATCGGTCCCGGCGGGATTTTTAGCAGTGTGCCGATTCAGGTGGGCGGCGCGTTGATGCCGGCCATGGCGGCGGCACCTGCCTCGCCGGACACCCCATTGAAACTCGCCGCCGCCCCGGCAGCACTGCTGAGCGCCGCGCAGATCCTCAGCCTGAAAAGCGACGCGCCGTTTTGTGAGGAATGCGAGCGCTGCAAGGACGGTGTCTGTGCAGCCTGATTGCGTGTCGCCTCATCAATGGCTGGAACGGCAGCCGCCAAAACCATCGGAACAACTCTTCGCGATTTTCAGTAATGCCAGCGCAGCCGAGCCATTCAAAGCGTGGCAGCGCTCGAGTTCCGCTCAGGCGCCGAGCCCGATCTGGGTCGACACCGCCTACGCCGAGTGGGAACCCGTCATGCCCTATGTCGGAATCGTCGCTGCGGGCAGTGAGTTTCTGGAATGGGTTGCCAGCACCGAATCTCGGGACTGGGGTTGGCTGGCGGTCTCTTCTGCCTCTCAAGACGTGCTGGTCGAGCATCTGCGCAGCCTCACTCAAGTGCTTTTACCTAATGGAAACGCGGTGTTTTTCCGGTTCTGGGATGGGCGTTATATGCGGCCGATTCTTCAATCCGGCGAAGTGAGTGCCACGCAGTTAATGCCTGTGATCGACCGTTGTTTGATCAATGGTCAGCCGCTCGATATCGGTGGAAGTGCGCTGAAAACTTCCAGGGTTTTTCCGTGGTGGGAAGTTTCCGAATCGCTGCTCAAGTACCTCTCTGACGAGTCCGCGACGACCCGCATTAACAACTTGCTGATGTGGCTGAGCGAGGATCGACCTGATCTTTATGAGGCGTTTTCGCCAAGCGTATTGCGCCACAAAGTCGCGACCTTTCTGCAGATGCCGGACCTGCCTCAAGCACCGAAACAAGCCTTGGTGGATTACCTGATGGCGGAGCTGAACTGATGGATCAGATTGTGCGGATCGAGCAGGAGCTCGACGGTTTTAAAGACACCTTGGTTTTGTATCGGCAGCAACTTGGCAGCTTCTTGAGCCGGAATGCGGACAAGGCCAGCCGGGCGATCGACATGCCTTCGCTGTTGGACATGGAGCGGCTGATAAAGCTTGGCGATACGACGACAGCGGTGAGTAGTCGCGACGACGATTTTTTCTCGGGTTTGGCGCGGTGTCCTGCAAGCGGAATTCTGGAGATCGAGAGCAAGTTCGAATCGGTTTATGACATTCCGTTGGGGAATATTTCGGTTGATGTGGTTGCCAGCGACGGCGGAGAGAGCACACCGATCAAGCTCGATGAGTACGGTAAAGGGCAGTTCGTAGGGACACCGGGCAAGTTCTACCGGGTTCATGTCCAGAGTGAAGTTACGCCGGATCAAATTGAGGATCTGTTCTCCTCTTACGATGGCCTGACCAAAGAACTGGAAACTTGGCTGCGTAAAGAGTGGGAAGGCTTCAAACCACAATGGTCACATTCGACTTTTGCCGCCGCTGGTAACGGACTGCTGGCGGGAAGTTGGGCGGCGGTCATGGGAGTTTGGGACGGTCTAAATCTCGTCTTTGACATCCTTCAAAATCCTGGCGCTCACCTTGAACGACTAGGCAGCAGTGCGCAGCAACTTATCGAACTGGCGAAGCAATCCCCCGCCGCGATGGAAAAAGCCTTGTTGCTGGCCAGTGATGAGGCGGCGCTTTGCCTGCTGTTTCGTGCCGCGAGTCTTTGGTTTTCGGCGTTACCGCCAAGTGAAGTTGTGGGTACCACAGCAGGGGCGGTCAGCAATGCAATTGTCTCGGTGCTGATCGATGTTTTGATTGCTTCGGCGCTGGTTTTTACGGGTGTCGGCATGCCCGTAGCCGTGGCCTATTTGAAGCTTCGTGGAATCAAGTACGGGATGGTGTTGGCCAATCTCGCAATACGTTTCGTCGAGGCCACTTTCAATATCCTCAACACCTTCATGAAGTATGTCGACCAGTACAAATCGGTCGCCGCGCGCGGTGTAGCGGCGGGTCTCAAAAAAGGTCGCATGCAACTGCGCTGGGATGCCAAGCGCAACACCACACTCAAGCAAACCGAGCATCACGACAACGTCCCGGTTCAAGCGAAAAACCCCAACGGCGACCCCGCCGATTCCGCCGACAAAACCGCCACCAACAAATGCCCGGTTTCGATGGTCACCGGCGAAGAGTTGCTGACCGTTGATGACGGCTCACTTAACGGTTTGCTGCCATTCGCGTTTGCCCGCCTCTACCGCACCAGCGCCGTGGAAATTGATTGCGGGCTGGGCTGGGGCTGGAGTCATTCGCTATCCCATCGACTGGATATCGACGGCGACACGGTCATCTGGATTGATCACGAAAACCGTCGCACCACGTTCCCGTTGCCGAATACTGCGCGCCCGGAAATTCACAACAGCCTCTCGCGCGCCGCGATTTTTCTGGGTGATCAGCCGGAAGAACTGATCCTTGCCCAAGCCGGTGACAAAGCGCGTTTCTATCACTTTCAGAATGGTTTTCTGACAGCGATCAGTGACGGATACGACAACCGTCTGCGCATCACCCGCGACAGACAGGGCCGCATTCAACGCCTCGACAACGGTGTCGGTCGCGCCTTGCTGTTGCGTTATGAACGCAGCCATCTGATCGCCGTCGACTACCAGGTGTTTGTCCCGACCCAGACGCTCAATGAACCCTGGAAGACCGAGCAGACGCTGGTCAGTTATCGCTACGACGAGCGCGATCAACTCATCGAAGCCACCAACGCCGCCGGCGAAAGCGAGCGCTACGACTACGACGATCATCACGTGATTCTGCAGCGGCAACTGGCCGGTGGGGCGAGTTTCTTCTGGGAGTGGGAACGCTCCGGCAAGGCGGCCCGATGTGTCCGCCACTGGGCCTCGTTTGCGCAGATGGACGCGCGTTATGTCTGGGATGACGAGGGCAGCGTCACCGTCCACAACATCGATGGCAGCGAAGAGGTTTATGTCCATGACGATAAGGCGCGACTGGTGCGTCGGGTCGATCTGGACGGCGGCGAACAGCTCAAGGCCTACGACGACCAGGGGCGGTTGATTGCCGAGCAGGGTCCGCTCGGCGCGGTGACTGAATATCGCTACGACGAAGTCGGACGGCTGGTGGCGCTGATTCCACCGGAAGACGAACCAACGTCCTACGAGTATCGCAACGGTTTTCTGCACGCGCGCTATCGCGGTGAAGCGGTGTGGAAATATCAGCGCAACGCTCAGGGCGACGTCACCGAAGCCACCGATCCTGACGGGCAGGTCACCCATTACCACTACGACGAAAAAGGTCAGTTGCTGTCGATCCGCTACCCGGATACCAGTCGGCATGTGTTTGTCTGGAATGGCTTGGGGCAGTTGGTCGAGGAAACGTTGCCGGACGGTGGCGTACGGCGGTTTTCCTACGATGCACTGGGTCGGCAGATTACCCGTCAGGACGAACATGGCGCAGTCACCCAGTCGCAATGGGATGCTGTTGGCCGACTGATCCAGACGACTCTTCCTACCGGCGCGAGTCGTGCCTACAGCTACAACGCCTACGGCAAGATCACCGCCGAACGCGACGAGTTGGGCCGCGTCACGCGCTACGAATACCTCGACGATCTGCACCTGGTCAGCCGACGCATCCATGCCGACGGCACCGAGCTGAAATATCGCTACGACAACGCGCAGTTGTTGCTCACGGAAATCGAGAACGAATCCGGCGAACAATATCGGCTGGATTACACCCCCGGCGGATTGATCCGACAGGAAACCGGCTTCGATGGGCAGCGCACGGCGTATGCCTACGACCTCAACGGCCATCTGCTGGAGAAAACCGAATTCGGTGACGACGGCTCGCAGCTGATCACCGCTTACGAGCGTGATGCGGAAGGGCGGCTATTAGTCAAAACTCTGCCCGACGGCATCAAGGTCCAATACCGCTACGACAGCCTCGGCCGATTGGTCAGCGTCGACGACGGCCACGACCATCCGCTGGAGTTCGAGTACGACCAACAGGATCGGTTGATCACCGAGCATCAGGGCTGGGGCACGTTGCGCTATGCCTACGATGCCTGTGGCCAGCTCAACCATCTGCGTCTGCCGGACGGCAGCAAGCTTGATTATCACCACGCCAAAGGCGGCGCACTGACCGCCATCGACCTCAATGGCGCGCGGCTCACCAGCCACCAGTTCGTGTTCGGCCGCGAACAGCAACGCCAGCAAGGTCAGCTGCTCAGCGACTATGCCTACGACGATCAGGGCCGTTTGAAGGCTCACGCTGTCAGTCAGCAACACCAAACGCTGTATCGCCGCGACTATGCCTACAGCGCCAACGGCAATCTCGACAGCATCGCCGACACCCGTCACGGCCAGCGCAACTACCAATACGACCCGCTCAACCGCCTGATCCGCGTCCGTCACTTGCGCGAGCAGCCGCCCGAAAGCTTCGCCCACGACCCGGCCGGCAACCTGCTGATGCAGGACCGTCCCGGTATCGCGAAGGTTGTC
The DNA here is from genome assembly GCF_019823085.1 of Pseudomonas sp. DR48. NCBI lineage: Bacteria > Pseudomonadati > Pseudomonadota > Gammaproteobacteria > Pseudomonadales > Pseudomonadaceae > Pseudomonas > Pseudomonas sp. DR48. The sequence continues at coordinate 2,440,781 of NZ_CP081946.1, forward strand.
GGTAACCGCCTGCTCATGCAAGGCGACCGCCATTACCACTACGACGCCTTCGGCAACCTGATCCGCGAACGCCGTGGCACCGGACAAAAACTCGTCACCGAATACCGCTACGACTGCCAACACCGCCTGATCGGCGTCACCACCCCGGACGGTCGTTGCTCCAGTTACCGCTACGACGCCTTCGGCCGCCGCATCGCCAAAACCGTCGACGGCAAAACCACCGAGTTCTTCTGGCAAGGCGACCACCTCATCGCCGAAAGCAGCCGCGAACACTACCGCAGCTACCTCTACGAACCCGGCACCTTCCGCCCACTGGCCATGCTCGACGGCAAAGGCCCGCGCCACGCGTGCCCGTTCTACTACCAACTCGACCACCTCGGCACACCGCAGGAACTGACCGATTTTGGTGGCGAGATCGTCTGGTCAGCGAAGTACAACGCCTACGGCAAAGTCACTCACCAGACGTTCGGCGGCGGCGAGCAACTTGAACAACCGTTACGGTTTCAGGGCCAATACTTCGACGCCGAGAGCGGCCTGCACTACAACCGGCATCGGTACTATGATCCAGAGATCGGCCGCTACCTGACGCCGGACCCGGTGAAGTTGGCGGGTGGGCTGAACCAGTATCAATACACGCCGAATCCGACGGGGTGGATTGATCCGTTGGGGTTGAGCGGGAATTGCCCGCCACCGAATAAGCCAGGGTGTGGGGCGCCGGATGATACGACTGGCGTTAAGGTTGATGAGGGTGAGCCGGCGCTGCCGAAGCTGACGGGAGATCAGCGAAGAGCGCGTATCGATGAGCTGGCGGAAGCGAATGCATATCGACGTTTAGATGAGATGGAAAGGGCCACTCCAGGTGCTCATTTTCTAGAAAAACATGGCAAGCAAACTAGTTTGGCGTCGCAACGTGAGCGAGTAATGACCGGACGAAACCCTACAACGGGAGTTATTGAAAGATACACAAGCGGGAGAAGGGCTGGTCAGCCAAAGATCCCTAGTGCTGCGACACGTTTTATTAGTTATAGAGATCAGTTGAACGCTATTCATCGTGCTCAGCTAATATTCAGGCGTAATGGTCATGCGGCATCTAAAGAGCCAATGAATATGGGTAAGCAAATAGGCGAGGGGTACAAACGAGATGGTTTGGTCTATGGCAAACAAACAGACGCAGTCGCCATACTAGATGGAGCCGGTGCTCCTATAACAACTTATGCGGATTTTTGAATATGAAACGCCAACCTAAACTTTCTATCTTGCGCGGCCTGCTTTTTCTATTTGACATTGACAATGTTGATGATGTCGAAAGAGAAGAGATCATAGCTTCTAAAAATGTTAATGATGAGGCGGAGCTCGCTGAGTTGTTCGATATGCTAATGAGGCCAGAATTCACTGCCTATAGTGACAGTGATCGCGAGTGGTATATCGATACATTGATTTATTATTTGGGGTTGGAGGAGAGCTTTGATTCTGTTTTTGATAAGTTGACAACTTATTTTGATGACGAGGTTGAAGATCGACGGAAATTTATGCAGGTTCTTCTGGAATGCCTGTTGCGATATCAGGCTGAAATGAAATAAAAACTATGCGATTCTAAAATAAATAAATCCGTTCCGTTTTTTTTCGAAGTTAAGTTCGATAAGGATAATGTGCTGCGGCCTTTTACTGCTTATCCTTCGGGAGGGAATGATGTTGCGAGATCCATTTTTAAATGAAGAGTTTCAACGGGATTTGATGTGGTTTATTGGCGTTTTTGATGTTTATGATCGCGAGGAAACTCGGGGCGCGGAACTGGAAGCATTTAATCCTAATGACCGCTTTGACAGAGCGGAGCTGATCAAAAGATACAGCTTGAATCTAGGTTATCTGTCCTATAGACATAAGCTCGTGCTGATGGATTTTCTAGCGGAAAAGCTAAGCGATGCGTCTTATGATTTTCAGAGTTTGTTTGATATAGATGAAGAAGATGCAGGTAGTTGGCCGCGTGGTGAGTGGTATGCATTGGAGGACCCCCGTGGATTTCTTCAAGATGTCTATATTTTGGCTCAGGAGGCATGGAAGGAAGATCTTCTTTTAGCGAGTTTTGAAGATCGGGCCAGTTGGTGATGGAGAAGGTGGCGCCTGTCAGTCTGGACTCCTCCGCGTCGGCATTCCCAGTGCCAATTGCCAGCATTGCGGAGTGTTTAAGTATTGTTTAAAGAACTCGCAACTATTACGAAATTTCCGGGCAAGCCCATCGGAAGTTTCCTTCAAGTTGTGACGGCTTCCATGAACTGGTGGCCGATGGGTTGCAGGGATAGTCTTTGGCTGTCACCGCGTAAGTGGTGGCAGGGTGTAGGAGCCCTCTCTCATGATGCAACAGCTCTGTCGTTTGATTGCGGCACTTAACTCGTGTCCATATGATCGTTCGCGGCGGCTGTGTGCGGGACACGCTTCGGCGTGGCCGAGGTTCATGAGTGCTCGGTACTCCTACTCCTGCGCATGGCTGCCACCCAAACCTGTAGGAGGGTGCGTTTGGCAGCTCATTTTTATACTCATGGAATTTACAAATGACAACGCTAACGCCAGATCCACCCTACGAAAAACCAATCCCCCACCCCAAAAATCGCTTCATGGCCCTCACCAGCAACTGCAGCGACATGCCCACGCTGTTCGTCGATACCCACGCGCCGCTCGATGTTTTATACGACGCCGCCAACTATCGAATTCGCGCCGTTACCCAAGTACTTGAGAACATGTCGATGCGCGGCTCCGTCGAGTGTGAGTCGTTCATCCTGAGTGATTTCGCTTTGCTCTGCGCCATTCCGTTGCGCGATGGCTGTGATGTGTTGGACGTGATTGGGCGGCGTTTGCGGGCCCGGCCTTCGGAGTAGCGCCGAAGAATGATCGTTCCCACGCTCCAGCGTGGGAATGCAGCCCGTGACGCTCTGCGTCACATTGGTGTCATGCGCGAATTCGGTTGCGCGGCTGGAACGCGGAGCGTCCCTTGAGGCGTTCCCACGCGGGAGCGTGGGAACGATCAGCTTGTGGAGTGGCCGCTCGGCTGTGAGGCCCTGACGTTCGGCGCCGTACAAGGTAAACTTCCCGGCCTTCGCAGGAGCAATCATGAATTATCGTCACGCCTTCCATGCCGGCAATCACGCCGATGTGTTCAAACACCTGACTTTGACCCGCCTCATCGCCTTGATGTCGCGCAAGGAGCAGCCGTTTGCCTATCTCGATACTCACGCCGGCATTGGTCTGTATGACCTGCAGGGTGATCAGGCGAGCCGTACCGGTGAGTACCTGGAAGGTATTGCGCGTTTGTGGGATCAGCCGGATCTGCCGGCGTTGACCGCTGATTACATGAAGGTGTTGCACGACATGAACCCGGATGGCCAGTTGCGCTATTACCCGGGATCGCCCGAGTTGGCGCGGCGCCTGACGCGGCCGCAGGATCGGGTGATGCTCAACGAGAAACACCCCGAGGACGGTGTGTTGCTCAAGGACAACATGGCCGGTGACCGTCGGGTGAAGGTGCATCTGGGCGAGGGCTGGCATGTGCCGCGGGCGATGTTGCCGGTGCAGGAGAAGCGGGCGGTGATGTTGATTGATCCGCCGTTTGAGCAGCTCGATGAGATGCAGCGCTGCGCGGCTTCGCTGAAAGAGGCGATTGGCCGGATGCGTCAAACCGTGGCGGCGATCTGGTATCCGGTGAAGGACCAGCGCTTGTTGCGACGTTTTTATCAGGACCTGGCCGGTACGGGCGCGCCGAAGTTGTTGCGTGTGGAGTTGCTGGTGCATCCGCTGGATACGCCGAACAGTTTGAATGGTTCCGGGTTGGCGATTGCGAATCCGCCGTGGGGCCTGGAAGAGGAATTGCGTGAGTTGCTGCCGTGGTTGTCCAAGAAGCTTGGGCAGACCCAGGGTGGGTGGCAGATGGATTGGTTGATTGCTGAGTAGCAGCGGCAAGATTCAAGCGGCAAGCTGCAAGTAAAAGCGTGAGCGCAAGGCTTTTCGCTTGGGGCTTGCCGCTTGCCGCTTATAGCTGTCGCTAGATTGGGCAGGTCACGCCTGTACCGCCAATCCCGCAATATCCTTCCGGGTTCTTGGCCAGGTATTGCTGGTGATAGGCCTCGGCGAAGTAGAACGTCGGCGCTTCGTCGATTTCAGTGGTGATTTCGCCTTTCCCGGCCTTGGTCAGTTCGGCCTGGAACACGTCTTTGCTGTGCTTGGCGGCGGCCAGTTGCGCCGGGTTGGTGGCGTAAATCACCGAGCGGTACTGGGTGCCGATGTCGTTGCCCTGACGCATGCCCTGGGTGGGGTTGTGCAATTCCCAGAACATCTTCAGCAGCGCTTCGTAGCTGACTTTTGCCGGCTCGTAGACCACCAATACCACTTCGCTGTGGCCTGTCAGGCCCGAGCAGACTTCTTCATATGTCGGGTTCGGGGTAAAGCCGCCGGCGTAACCCACCGCCGTGCTGACCACGCCTTCGCGCTGCCAGAACTTGCGCTCGGCGCCCCAGAAGCAACCCAGGCCGAAGATCGCAAAATCCACGTCCATCGCGAACGGGCCCAGCAGCGGAGCGTCGTGGACGAAGTGTTTTTCCGGCACGGTCATTGGGGTTTCACGGCCGGGCAGAGCTTGTTCTTTGGTAGGAAGCACGTTTTTGTTCACCAGAATTTCCGAGCGCAAGACCATTAGCAGTCCCCTCAGTCAGGTTGAGTTGTAAATAAACAGGCTGCCAGTGTGCCCAATGCTGCCAAGTTACGCACTACCCCTGTAGGAGTGAGCCTGCTCGCGATGGCGGTGTGTCAGTCAGAATCCACGTCGCTGACACACCGCCATCGCGAGCAGGCTCACTCCTACAGGGGATTGGGGGTGTCACGCGAGGGTGTGGGCTGTCAGACGAGCGGGCCGCGCGGGTAGCGCTTGAGCTTTTCGATCAGCTCGGAACCCGGGATAGGGCGGTCGAACAGGTAACCCTGGCCGACGTCGCAGCGGTGGCGGCGCAAGAAGGCCAGTTGTTCGGCGGTCTCGATGCCTTCAGCGACGACCTTGAGTTTCAGGTTGTGGGCCATGGCGATCACGGCGGAGGTGATTTCCATGTCGTCCTGGTTGTCCGGGATTTCATGGATGAAGCTTCGATCGATCTTGATGATGTCGATCGGAAATTTTTTCAGGTAACTGAGCGATGAGTAACCGGTGCCGAAGTCATCCATGGCCAGGGTCAGGCCCAGGCGCTTGAGCTGATCGAGCTGCAAGTGGGTGTCTTCGGTGGCTTCCAGCAGCAGGCCTTCGGTCAGTTCCAGCTCCAGCAGGTTCGCCGGCAGCGCTTCTTCCTTGAGGATGTTGGCAATCGATGACACTAGGTCCGGGTCGGAAAACTGCTTGGGCGACAGGTTGATCGCCACTTGCAGATTGCCCAGGCCCGCGGCGGTCAGGTCTTTGCTCATGCGACAGGCCTGGCGGGCGATCCACTTGCCGATCGGAATGATCAGCCCGGTCTCTTCGGCGACGCTGATGAACTGGTCCGGGCGGATCATGCCTTTTTCCGGATGGTTCCAGCGCAGCAGCGCTTCCATGCCCAGCAAGCGGCCGCTGCGCAGGCAGAGTTTGGGCTGGTAGAACACGTCCAGCTCATTCTGGGTCAGGGCGCGGCGCAGGTTGTTCTCAACGAACAGTTTGTAGCTGGCTTCGGCGTTCAGCGCTTCGGTGAACACCTGAACCTGATGTTTGCCGTTGGCCTTGGCCTTATGCAGCGCCAGGCCGGCGTTACGCATCAGGGTCTGTGGATCGCGACCGTGCAGCGGCGCGCAGGCCAGGCCGACGGAGCCGGTGACGCTGATCAGTTGGTTATCGACGAACATCGGCTTGTCGAGGGTCGCGAGCAATTGGTTGGCGACTTGCTGGCCCATCGAAAGGTCGGTGTTGTCCAGCAACACGGCGAACTCGTTACTGGCAAAACGCGCCAGGCTGCCACTCGGGCTCAGGCTGTTGCGCAGACGTCGGGCCAGGCTGATCAACAACTTGTCGCCGGTCTGGTGGCCAAGGCTGTCGTTGATCCGCTTGAAGTTGTCGATGTCCACCAGCAACAGGCTGATCGGGGTATCGCTGTCTCGGGCGAAGCGTTCATCGAGGTTGCGGATGAATGCCGGGCGGTTGCCGAGGTTAGTCAGGTTGTCGGTGTAGGCCAGGCGCTCGATGCGCTGCTGGGCGAGTTTGGTCTGGGTGATGTCTTCGTAGATGCCGATGTAATGCGTCAGCTCGCGGTTGTCGCCGTAGACCTTGGAAATCGACAACTGGCCCCAGTAGGGTTCGAGGTTTTTACGTCGACTCTTGAACTCGCCCTGCCAGCTGTTGCTCTTGGCCAGCGCCGAGGGCGCGTCGAACAGCAGCTCGCTGAGGTTTTCCAGTGCCGGCAGTTCCGACAGCCGCTGGCCGTGGACTTCTTCGGTGCTGTACTGGGTGATCGCGGTGAAGCTCGGGTTGACGTATTCCACCACGCCGTCGCAATTGACCAGCAAAAAGGCGTTGGCGCTTTGCTCGACGGCACGCTGGAACAGGTGCAAGGCGCTGGTGGCGGTGCGGCGATTATGGTTGTTGATGACCTGGGCGAACTGGTCGGCGAGCTCGCCGGCGAAGGCGATTTCATCCGACTGCCAGGCGCGGGTCACGCCGGTCTGCTCAAGACAGAGCACGCCAACCACCTGGCCATCCACGCGGATACTGGCGTCGAGCATGGCGTTCACATTACGCGGGCGCAGGCTTTCGGCCATTTCCCGGGTGCGCGGGTCGCGCATGGCGTTGTGCGCGTCGATGGCGCGGCTGCTGTGCAACGCCTCGAGGTAATCCGGGAAGCCGCTGACATCGATCGGCTCGGGCAATTGATACTCCCCGGACGCGCGGTGATAGGCCGAGATCGGCACCAGCAGCGAACCTTCGAGGTTCCACAGGCTGGCGCAGTCGATTTCGTAGATATCACAGGCGCTACGGGTAATCAGCTCGGCGGCTTCTTGCAGGGAATTGTTGCTGCTGTAGCGCTGGCGGGTCAGCAGCAGGATCAGGTCTTGCTGGGCGCGCACCCGATCCAGATGCTGCAGTTGCTCCAGTTGGGCGCGCTGATTGAGTTCCAGGGCGATTTGCAGGCGTGAGTTCTGGGTTTCCAGGTCCAGCGTCGGCAGCAGTTGTCCGTCCTCGAACAATCCGTCCACGACCATCAGGTAGCCGCGCAGCAGGTGTCGATTGTGTTGTCGGTAGGCTTCGCCGAGTTCGAGCAGGCTCAGGGAGCCCTTGGCGGTGTGCAGTTTGTAGCGGATCAGGTAATTGGGGCCGTTGCTGAGTTGCTGCTGAATCGCGTCGTGCAGTTGATAGCGCGCTTCGGGCTCCATCAGGCTGGCGTAGGGTGAGTCGACCAGGGCGCAAAGCTCCACGGCCGGCACACCAAACTGTCTTTCGCAATTGGGATCGAGAAACAGCAGCGCCCAGCTAGCTTCATTCAGCCGTTCGAAACGCAGCATGCCGAGCCGCGAGGGCACAGGCAATTGCGTCACTACCTCGGCCACCATACGGCTGGCGGCATCGGGTTGGCTTTTCATTGAGGGAAACTCGCTTCGAATGTGCTGATCGCGCCGGGCTCTCGCCCTCTTAACTGTTGCCTGCGGCAAGGTTGCATCATTGCGACACTGACTGACAAGAGACATGAAGGCCAAGTGCTATAAGAATATGTCGGCAGCGGGGCGGATTTCTCCAGCCAACGACCGAAACTAATGCTTTTCGCAAGAAATCGCAGCCACAGGCGTCGCCCAGGGCTGCGATTTTTTTTGCGGTTAACGCAAAGGGATCGTGACCGATTGCAGTGGCTTGCCATCGCTGTCGTGATAATTGACCCGTATCTGCGCCTGCTCAATGATCAGGTGGGCAAAGTTGTCCTGGCTGATCACGTCGCTGGTCAGTTGATGCCGATAGTCCCCGGCCGCGGTTTGTGCCAGTGGCTGGTCAAGCATGAAGGTCGACGCCTTGGCATACGGCAGCAATTTGCTGTTGCACAGCGGTGACGAAACGATGGTGTGCACTTCGAAGTCTGGATCTTCGCTGTGGGTCAGGCGACTGGTGAGGGAGCCATGGACATCGCCGGAAATGAACAGGACGTTTTTGATGCGTTGTGTACGAATGGTCTCCAGCAGTCGTAGTCGTTGTTCCGGAAACGCTTTCCAGGCGTCATCGCCGTGCGATTTGCGGTCGGGGTAGAACATCACGCTGGTGACCACGCATTTGACCCTGGCCGGGCTGTGGACCAGCCATTTGCACATTGCCTGCTCCTGCTCCTCATCGAGTATCCGTCGATCATCGGCCGACAGATTGCGTCGGGTGCGGCTGTCAGTGACAAACCATTCAATGTCACCTTCGGTGAACTGATACCAATACTGTTCCAGTTTTTTGCTCGGTTGTCCGCTGGGCAGAAGTTCATGTGCCGGGCTGTGGCTGGCTTGATACAGCTCATAGGCGGCCATGGCATTTTTATATAAATAGTCGTCTGCCTTGCTTTTGTTGGCGGGCCAGTTGTCTTCTATTTCATGGTCGTCGAGGATCATGTAAGTCGGCGTGCCGGACATTAACTTTGCGATATGAGGCTGGGCAAAAGCCGTCCGATACTTGCTGAGTATTTCCTTGTACTCCCGGTCAGGCGCAATAACGTTTAAGTCGTCGACGTAAATTTGGTCGCCGGTCATCAGCATGGCGCTGATGGGAGGGTCAGCCTGCTGCGAAAGCTGTGTGATCGAAGCAAAGATCCGGTCGCCTGCCTGTGGCGTGATTGCCACCCCGGCAGTCATTCTCAGGTAGCGGCAGGAGCCGACGATGTATGCCCGCGGCGTCGTGGTTTTGCTGGAGTGTGTACGGAAACGATACGTCTCCCGAGGCCATTGCAGCGGTAACTCCTGAACCGTTTCGACGGTGTGCACCGGGCTCATGGGGCTGAACCATCCGGCTTGATATTCGTATTCAGTGTCGGTGGCCAGATCATTGAGCGCGATCACATCGGACATGTCGCGCAGGATGGACAGTTTGACAAAAATGCCTTGGGACCAACGTACTTCTCCTTCGCGCCGGTAACGGATACCTGCAAAGACCAGTGACTCATCTTGATGTTCACCGCGCAGAAAAATACGCACGTGATTAGTTGTAGTGTGGCCAATGATTGGGCCAACAGTCGGTTTGAACATGTTCGAATCCATTCGAAATAACGCTAACTAAGTAAAGGAAGTTCTAGGGATTTATTAGAAGTTCCTGTTGAACTAAGCCTAGTTATTGGGCGAAGAAAAATATCGCGCGAAAGTGGACCGGAGTTGTGGGCGGGGTCAGCTGAGGCTGTAGGAAAATGCTTTATTCCAGGCAAAAAAAGCCCCGCCAAATTGGCGGGGTTGAGGTACGAGCGTGGCGCTCGGAAAACGTGGAACGCGAACGGCCCTCCGATGAAGGAGGGCCGGTCGTGGTTACAGCAAGATGGTGCGGATGTCCGCCAGCAGGCTGCTCAGACGCTGGGTGAAGCGTGCAGCAGCGGCGCCGTTGATCACACGGTGATCGTAGGACAGCGACAGCGGCAGCATCAGTTTCGGCTGGAAGGCTTTGCCGTCCCAGACTGGCTGGATGGTTGCCTTGGAGACACCGAGGATCGCCACTTCCGGCGCGTTGACGATCGGCGTGAAGCCGGTGCCGCCAATGTGGCCGAGGCTGGAAATGGTGAAGCAGGCGCCTTGCATGTCGTCGGCGGTGAGCTTTTTGTCGCGGGCCTTGGCAGCCAGTGCGGCGGCTTCGGCAGCCAGTTGCAACAGGCTCTTCTGGTCGACGTTCTTGATGACCGGTACCAGCAGGCCTTCAGGAGTGTCGACGGCGAAGCCGATGTTGACGTACTTCTTGCGGATGATCGCTTTGCCGCTTGGTGCCAGCGAACTGTTGAAGTCCGGCAGTTCCTTGAGCAGGTGCGCGCAGGATTTAAGCAGCAGCGGCAGGATGGTCAGCTTGACGCCAGCCTTCTCTGCAACGGCTTTCTGGGCGATACGGAACGCTTCCAGCTCGGTGATATCAGCCGAGTCGAACTGAGTCACGTGCGGAATGTTCAGCCAGCTGCGATGCAGGCTCGACGCGCCGATTTGCATCAGGCGAGTCATTGGCACTTCTTCGGTTTCACCGAAGCGGCTGAAGTCCACGACCGGAATCGGCGGGATGCCCGCGCCGCCGGTTGCGCCAGCAGCGGCTGCCGGTGCTTCCTTGGCCTTCTGCATCATGGCTTTGACGTAAACCTGCACGTCTTCCTTCAGGATGCGACCGTGCGGACCGCTTGCGCCGACTGCGCTCAGCTCGACACCGAATTCACGGGCCAGTTGGCGTACAGCGGGGCCTGCGTGAACCTTGGCGCCCGGCTTGGCCGGTGCAGCCGCCGGTGCGGCAGGCGCAGCGGCAGCAGCAGGAGCCGCTTCAGCCTTGGCCGCCGCAGGAGCAGCAGCAGGCGCGGCAGCTGGTGCCGGAGCCGCGGCCGGAGCAGCGCCTTTGACTTTCAGCTTGAGGATCAGATCGCCGGTTCCGACTTCGTCGTCCAGCTTGACGGAAACGCTTTCCACCACGCCAGCGGCTGGCGATGGAATTTCCATGCTCGCCTTGTCGGATTCCAGGGTGATCAGCGACTGGTCGGCTTCAACGGTGTCGCCGGCCTTGACCAGGACTTCGATGATCTTGGCCTTGCCCGACGAACCGATGTCCGGCACATGAATGTCCTGAACGCTGTCCGCAACCGGTGCAGCCGGGGCCGCAGCGGCAGGTGCCGGAGCAGCGGCGGCCGGTGCAGCCGCCTGAGCTGGAGCGGCCGCAGCCGGTGCCGCAGCCCCCGCCACTTCCAGGTCTAGGATCAGGTCGCCGGTGCCGACTTCGTCGTTGAGCTTGACGCTGATGGCCTTGACCACGCCAGCGGCAGGCGATGGGATTTCCATGCTCGCCTTATCGGATTCCAGGGTGATCAACGATTGATCAGCTGCGACGGTGTCGCCGACCTTGACCTGAATCTCGATGATCTGGGCCTTGCCCGACGAACCGATGTCCGGCACGTGCACTTGCTGAACCGAAGCGGCAGCAGGTGCGGCAGCTGGAGCTGGAGCGGCGGCAGCGGCAGGCGCCGCAGCAGGTGCAGCTTCAGCCTTGGCAGCTGGCGCAGCGGCAGCCGTCGGGGCCGCAGCAGCGGCACCTTCGACTTCCAGCTCCAGCAGTTCGTCGCCTTCTTTCAGACGATCGCCCAGCTTCACTTTCAGGCTCTTGATGATGCCGGCCTTTGGCGCAGGCACTTCCATGCTCGCCTTGTCCGACTCAAGTGTCAGGATGCTCTGATCGGCTTCGATACGGTCGCCGACCTTCACAAACAGTTCAATTACTTCACCTTCACCGCTGCCGATGTCAGGTACGCGAATGAGTTCGCTCACAGAGTGTCTCCTCAGCAGTCCAGTGGGTTGCGTTTTTCCGGGTTGATACCGAACTTGACGATGGCTTCAGCCACCACCTTAGGTTCGATGTCACCACGGTCAGCCAAGGCTTCCAGGGCTGCCAACACCACGAAATGACGGTCGACTTCGAAGAAGTGACGCAGCTTCTTGCGGCTGTCACTGCGGCCGAAACCATCGGTGCCCAGGACTTTGAATTCCTTGGACGGGACCCACTGACGAATTTGTTCAGCGAACAGCTTCATGTAGTCGGTAGAGGCGATGACCGGACCTTTACGGCCGTTCAGGCACTCTTCGACGTAGCTCAGCTTAGGCTTCTGGCCAGGGTGCAGACGGTTGGTACGCTCAACGGCCAGGCCATCGCGACGCAGTTCGTTGAAGCTGGTAACGCTCCACACATCGGCGCCGACGTTGAACTGTTCACGCAGGATTTTCGCCGCTTCGCGGACTTCACGCAGGATGGTGCCGGAGCCCATCAGCTGTACGTGGTGCGCCGCTTCGCGGGTGTCTTCCTCGAGCAGGTACATGCCCTTGATGATGCCTTCCTCGACACCGGCCGGCATGGCTGGCTGCTGGTAGGACTCGTTCATCACGGTGATGTAGTAGAAAACGTCCTGCTGCTCTTCGGTCATCTTCTTCATGCCGTCCTGGATGATCACCGCGAGCTCGTAGCCGTAGGTTGGATCAAAGGTGCGGCAGTTCGGGATGGTGGCAGCCAGGATGTGGCTGTGACCGTCTTCGTGTTGCAGGCCTTCGCCGTTCAGCGTGGTACGGCCGGCGGTGCCGCCGATCAGGAAACCACGGGTACGGCTGTCGCCAGCGGCCCAGGCGAGGTCGCCGATACGCTGGAAGCCGAACATCGAGTAGAAGATGTAGAACGGCAGCATTGGCTGGTTGTGGCTGGAGTACGAAGTACCGGCAGCGATGAAGGAGCTCATGGCGCCCGCTTCGTTGATGCCTTCTTCGAGGATCTGGCCCTTCTTGTCTTCCTTGTAGAACATCACCTGGTCTTTATCGACTGGCTCGTAGAGCTGGCCGACGGACGAGTAGATGCCCAACTGACGGAACATGCCTTCCATACCGAAGGTACGGGCTTCGTCCGGGATGATCGGGACGATGCGCGGGCCGATTTCCTTGTCCTTGACCAGTTGCGCCAGGATGCGCACGAAGGCCATGGTGGTGGAGATTTCACGGTCGCCCGAACCATCAAGAATGGCCTTGAGGGTGTCCAGCGATGGCGTCGGAACGCTGAAGCTCTGCGCGCGGCGCTGTGGCACGAAACCGCCCAGTGCAGTGCGACGCTCGCTCAGGTAACGGGCTTCGGCGCTGTTTGGCTCCGGTTTGAAGAACGGCAGGTTTTCCAGCTCTTCGTCGCGCACTGGAATGTCGAAACGATCGCGGAACAGCTTCAGGCTTTCAACATCCACTTTCTTGGTGTTGTGCGCGGTGTTCTTCGCTTCGCCGGCACCGGTGCCATAACCTTTGATGGTCTTGGCCAGGATGACGGTCGGTTGTTCTTTGTGGTTGACCGCTTCGTGGTACGCCGCGTAGACCTTGTACGGGTCGTGGCCGCCACGGTTGAGTTTCCAGATCTCGTCGTCGGACAAGTCTGCAACCATCGCCTTGAGTTCTGGCGAGTTGAAGAAGTGTTCACGCACGAACGCGCCGTCTTTGGCTTTGTAGTTCTGGTACTCGCCGTCGATGACTTCGTCCATGCGGCGTTGCAGGATACCGTCGACGTCTTTGGCCAGCAGCGGGTCCCAGAAACGGCCCCAGATGACTTTGGTCACGTTCCACTGGGCACCGCGGAACACGCCTTCGAGTTCCTGGATGATCTTGCCATTGCCGCGAACCGGGCCGTCGAGACGCTGCAGGTTGCAGTTGATGACGAAGATCAGGTTGTCGAGCTTCTCGCGGCCAGCCAGCGAGATCGCGCCCAGGGATTCCGGCTCGTCGCACTCGCCGTCGCCCAGGAAGCACCAGACTTTCTGCTTGCCTTCAGGAATGAAGCCACGGGCTTCCAGGTACTTCATGAAGCGTGCCTGGTAGATCGCCTGGATCGGGCCCAGACCCATCGATACCGTCGGGAACTGCCAGAAATCAGGCATCAGCCAAGGGTGCGGGTAGGACGACAGGCCCTGACCGTCCACTTCCTGGCGGAAGTTGTTCATCTGGTCTTCGGAGATGCGGCCTTCCATGAACGCACGGGCGTAAACGCCTGGCGAGGTGTGACCCTGGAAGTAGATCAGGTCGCCGCCGTGTTCGTCGGTCGGGGCCTGGAAGAAATAGTTGAAGCCGATGTCATACAGCGTGGCGCTGGAGGCGAAGCTGGAAATGTGACCGCCCAGGTCCGAATCTTTCAGGTTCGTACGCATCACCATGGCCATCGCGTTCCAGCGTACCAACGAGCGAATGCGGCGTTCCATGAACAGGTCGCCAGGCATGCGTGCTTCGTGGGTAACGGGAATGGTGTTGCGGTATGGCGTGGTGATGGCGTAAGGCAGCTGCGAGCCACTGCGGGTCGCCAGTTCGCCCATACGGGTCATCAGATAGTGAGCGCGGTCTTCGCCTTCTTTGTCGAGAACCGATTCCAGGGCGTCCAACCATTCCTGGGTTTCGACGGGATCGAGGTCTTGCATGGCTTGCTCCAGGGCGGAAAGGCTTCCAGAATCGGTTGCCTGAGTTTGCGACTGGCCTTGTGGGCAGACGATATAAATTCTTGGATTGCCGAGAGGTTGTTCCGGCGGCGTGTAGTTTTACTACAAATCATCGGGCATTTCAGCCTTTCGAATGTATATACGAGTAGTAAAACTACAGATGAGCGGCTTGTGGCCTCCAGCTGCGTTGTGAGAATAATCGTTAAGGTTGGTCTTTTGCCAACCGAAAAAGGTGAAAGCTTGATGCTGTCTGCCAAAAATAAAGAAATTTCAGCTATTTCTAACCTTTGTTCGACAGTCGATCACGTAGTGCATTTCGCAAAATCACTACATGCAGCCCTTTACACGCCGATCAAGGATAGACCATGAGCCTTCCCACGCTTGCTGAACTGCCCGACATTCTCCTGCCGTTTGTCACCCGTGCCGAGCAGTCGTTCCGTACCGCCGTCGCGGCGCTGGACGACGATCATGGTCTTTCTTCCTGGACACCCGATCGCTGGGCACAATTTGCCCGCGTCACGGCCGCCAGCGACTTCGTGATTGAACAATCTGTTCGTGACCCTTTGATGTTGCTGACGCTGGTGCAGTCCGGCGAACTGGACCGCAGCTTCGCGCCCGGCGAGCTGTGCGCGCAGATTGCTGGCGCAGTCAATGCCGCCGAGACCGAAGACGAACTCGGTCGTGCCTTGCGCCGCCAGCGCGCCCGTCATCAAGTGCGGATCGTCTGGCGTGACCTGACCCGTCAGGCTGATCTGATCCAGACCTGTCGCGACCTCTCGGACATGGCCGATGCCAGCATCGATCAGGCTTATCAATGGTTGTACTCGCGCCATTGCCAACAGTTCGGCGTGCCCACCGGTCGGCGCAGCGGCGAGCCGCAGCAGATGGTCATCCTGGGCATGGGCAAGCTCGGCGCCGTCGAGCTCAACCTGTCGTCGGACATCGACCTGATCTTCGCCTATCCCGAGGGCGGCGAAACCGTCGGGGTGAAGCGCCCGCTGGACAACCAGGAATTTTTCATCCGCCTTGGCCAGCGCCTGATCAAGGCGCTGGACCCGATGACCGTGGACGGTTTTGTATTTCGCGTCGACATGCGCCTGCGCCCTTATGGTTCGGCAGGTGCGCTGGTCTTGAGCTTCAACGCTCTGGAGCAGTATTACCAGGATCAGGGGCGCGACTGGGAGCGCTACGCGATGATCAAGTCGCGGGTGGTGGCCGGCGATCAAGTGGCCGGCGCGCAGTTGCAGGAAATGCTGCGCCCGTTCGTTTACCGGCGTTACCTGGACTTCTCGGCCATCGAAGCGCTGCGCACCATGAAACAGCTGATCCAGCAGGAAGTGCGGCGCAAGGGCATGGCCGACAACATCAAGCTTGGCTCCGGCGGCATTCGTGAAGTCGAGTTTATCGCCCAGGCCTTCCAGCTGATCCACGGTGGCCGCGACCTGAGCCTGCAGCAGCGTCCTCTATTAAAAGTACTGAGCACGCTGGAAGGTCAGGGTTACCTGCCGCCCGCGGTGATCAGTGAGTTGCGCGAAGGCTACGAGTTTCTGCGTTACACCGAGCATGCGATCCAGGCCATCGCCGACCGCCAGACCCAGATGCTGCCGGACGGCGCACAGGATCAGGCGCGCATTGCCTTTATGATGGGCTTTGCCGATTGGGCGGCGTTCCAAGAGCAATTGATGCATTGGCGTGGACGCGTGGCCTGGCACTTTGGCCAGGTGATCGCCGATCCCGATGAAGAAGAAGGCACCGAAAGCGAAGTGGTGGTCGGTGGTGAATGGCTGCCGCTGTGGGAAGAAGCCCAGGATGAAGAGGCCGCTTGCCGTCAGTTGGAAGAGGGCGGTTTTGCCGATGCCACCAAAGCCTTGAAAGCGCTGGCCAGTTTGCGCAGCAGCCCGCAATTGCGCGCGATGCAGCGTCTGGGTCGCGAGCGCCTCGATGCCTTTATTCCACGCTTGCTGGCCCAGGCGGTCGAGCATGCCAATCCCGATCTGGTGCTGGAGCGTGTGCTGCCGCTGGTCGAGGCCGTGGCCCGCCGTTCCGCCTATCTGGTGTTGCTGACCGAAAATCCTGGCGCGCTGCGGCGTTTGCTGACCTTGTGCGCAGCGAGCCCGTGGATCGCCGAGCAGATCACCCGTTTCCCGCTGTTGCTGGATGAATTGCTCAATGAAGGCCGACTGTTCAAGCCGCCGCTGGCGCCGGAACTGGCCGCCGAGTTGCGCGAGCGTCTGACACGGATTCCCGAAGACGACCTCGAACAGCAAATGGAAGCCTTGCGCCATTTCAAACTGGCGCACCGCTTGCGGGTCGCCGCTTCGGAAATCGCCGGCAGCCTGCCATTGATGAAAGTCAGCGATTACCTGACCTGGCTGGCCGAAGCGATCCTCGAACAAGTGCTGGCCCTGGCCTGGCGCCAGACCGTGGCCAAATATGGCACGCCGCTGCGCACCGACGGCACGTTGTGCGATCCCGGCTTCATCATTGTCGGTTATGGGAAAGTCGGCGGTCTGGAACTGGGGCATGGTTCGGACCTGGACCTGGTGTTCATCCATGATGGCGATCCGCAGGCCGAGACTGACGGGGCGAAACCCATCGACGGCGCGCAATTTTTTACCCGGCTTGGGCAGCGGATCATTCATTTGATTACGACGCAGACCAACTCCGGTCAGCTGTATGAAGTCGATATGCGGCTGCGGCCGTCGGGCGCATCGGGGTTGCTGGTGAGTTCGGTAGGGGCGTTTGCCCGTTATCAGGAAAATGAAGCCTGGACCTGGGAACATCAGGCGCTGGTACGGGCGCGGGTGCTGGTGGGCAGCAAGGATGTCGGCCAGGCTTTCGAGAAAGTCCGCGCCGCGGTATTGGGTAAATCGCGCGACCTGGCGACCTTGCGTCAGGAGGTCAGCGAGATGCGCGCCAAGATGCGCGATAACCTCGGCAGCAAGAGCACGGCGGCCGGCACCGGGGCAAATGCCTTCGAGGCCACGGCGCCATTCGACCTCAAGCAGGACGCCGGAGGTATCGTCGATATTGAATTTATGGTGCAATACGCGGCCTTGGCGTGGTCCGAAACACATCCGCCATTGCTGCGCTGGACGGACAATATCCGCATTCTGGAAGAGCTGGAACACGAAGGGCTGATGCCTGCCGAAGACGCCAGCCTGCTGCGAGAGGCCTATAAAGCCTACCGTTCCGCCGCTCACCGGCAGGCCTTGCAGAAGGACCCGGGAGTGATACCGGGTGATCAGTTCGTGGACGAACGGCGCCAGGTGATGAGGATCTGGCGTGAGCTGGGATTGAGTTAAGCGACACGATTCAAATGTGGGAGCGGGCTTGCTCGCGAAAGCGGTGTGTCAGATGACATTGTTGGTGACTGACACACCGCTATCGCGAGCAAGCCCGCTCCCACAGTAGGTCTGTGTTGTTTTGTAAAGTGAGGCAGCTAAGCTGCACCGCACTGGATGTGCACAAAATTGATCCGACAAGCCCCAACCGGCTCGTCCAAATGACCTGGCAGCCAAGGCTGCGGGTGCTGGATTCTCGAGGCGGGGAGGCGTATGCCTCCCCGGTTTCGTTTTTGGAAACCACATGAAAATTCTGATCGTTGGGCCCAGCTGGGTCGGTGACATGGTGATGGCGCAGACACTGTTTCAGTGCCTCAAGCAACGCCACCCGCAGTGCGAAATCGACGTCCTGGCCCCCGAGTGGAGCCGGCCGATTCTTGAGCGTATGCCCGAAGTCCGTCAGGCCTTGAGCTTTCCGCTCGGCCATGGCGCACTGGAACTGGCGACGCGTCGACGCATCGGCAAATCCCTGGCCTGCCAGTACGACCAGGCGATCCTGTTGCCCAACTCCCTGAAGTCGGCGCTGGTGCCATTCTTCGCCGGCATCCCGAAACGCACGGGCTGGCGTGGCGAGTTCCGCTACGGCTTGCTCAATGATGTGCGCACCCTGGATAAAGAACGTTACCCGCTGATGATCGAGCGCTTTATGGCGCTGGCCTTCGAGCCCGGTGTCGAGCTGCCAAAACCGTATCCGCGGCCGAGCTTGCGGATCGACCCGGTCACTCGCGAGGCGGCACTGGCCAAGTTCGACCTGACCCTGGACCGCCCGGTGTTGGCGTTGTGCCCTGGCGCCGAGTTCGGCGAGTCCAAGCGCTGGCCGTCCGAGCATTACGCCAAGGTCGCCGAAGCGAAGATCCGCGAAGGCTGGCAAGTCTGGTTGTTCGGCTCGAAAAACGATCACGCGGTCGGCGAAGACATTCGTGCGCGGCTGATTCCGGGCCTGCGTGAAGAATCGGTGAACCTCAGCGGCGGCACCTCTCTGGCTGAAGCCATCGACCTGATGTCCTGTGCTGACTCGGTGGTGTCCAATGACTCCGGCCTGATGCACGTTGCTGCGGCGCTGAACCGCCCGCTGGTTGCGGTCTACGGCTCGACATCGCCGGGTTTCACGCCACCGTTGGCCGAGCATGTCGAGATTGTGCGCCTGGGCCTGGAATGCAGCCCTTGCTTCGATCGCACCTGCCGTTTCGGTCATTACAACTGTCTGCGCCAGCTCATGCCGCAAGCCGTGAACGAAGCTTTGCAGCGGTTGCAGGGCACTGTGGTCGAGGTCAAATAGTTTGCGCGTTTTGCTGATCAAGACTTCATCGCTAGGCGACGTGATTCACGCGTTGCCGGCGCTGACCGACGCGGCGCGGGCGATCCCCGGCATCCAGTTCGACTGGGTGGTGGAAGAAGGCTTCGCCGAAATCCCGACCTGGCACCCGGCCGTGAGCAAGGTGATTCCGGTGGCGATCCGTCGCTGGCGCAAGAACCTCTGGCAAACCATCAAAAGCGGCGAGTGGAAGCGCTTCAAACAAAGCGTTCGCGCCTCGAAATACGATCTGGTGATTGATGCTCAGGGCCTGCTGAAAAGCGCCTGGCTGACCCGCTATGTCAAGGCGCCGGTCGCCGGGCTGGACAAGGATTCGGCACGCGAACCGATTGCCGCGCGCTTTTATTCCCGTCGCCTGGCGGTGGGGCGTGGGCAACACGCGGTCGAGCGAGTGCGTCAGTTGTTCGCCCTGGCATTGGGCTACGACTTGCCCAAGGGGCTGGGCGATTACGGCCTGAATGTCGAGCGCCTGGTGGAATTGCCGCGCAAGAATCCTTACGTGCTGTTCCTACATGGCACCACGTGGGACACCAAACACTGGCCGGAAGCCTATTGGCGTGAATTGGCCGAGCGGGTCGGTTACCTCGGTGTCGCGGTGAAGCTACCGTGGGGCAATCCGGTCGAGAAGGCCCGGGCCGAGCGCATCGCAGCCGGGTTCCGTCATGTCGAAGTGTTGCCCAAGCTGAATCTGGCCGGCGTCGGCAAAGTATTGGCCGGCGCCCAGGCCTGTGTGGCCGTGGACACTGGCCTCGGTCATCTGGCGGCCGCGCTCGACGTGCCAACCTTGTCGCTGTTTGGGCCGACCAATCCGGGCCTGACCGGCGCCTACGGCAAGGCGCAGATTCACATCGCCAGCGATTTCCCCTGCGCGCCGTGCCTGCAAAAGAAATGCACCTATCAACCGACGGCCGATGATGCCCGTCGGTTCGACCTGAAGCGTGAGTGGCCGCTGTGCTTCACGCGCCTGAATCCCGAGCGTGTCGCGACTCGACTGAGCACGTTGTTACTGGCTGAGGAGCTGCGCTGATGCAATTGGCATTCGTCTTGTACAAGTACTTTCCATTCGGGGGCTTGCAGCGCGATTTCATGCGCATCGCCCTGGAATGCCAGAAGCGCGGTCATCAGATTCGTGTGTATACGCTGATCTGGGAGGGCGACGTGCCGCCGGGTTTTGAAGTGCTGGTCGCGCCGGTCAAAGCGTTCTTTAACCATCGCCGTAACGAAAAGCTCAGCGAATGGATGGAAGCGGATCTGGCCAAGCGCCCCGTGGATCGGCTGATCGGTTTCAACAAGATGCCGGGCCTGGACGTTTACTACGCCGCCGACGGCTGCTTTGAAGACAAGGCGCAAAACCTGCGCAACTCGCTGTACCGTCGCTGGGGTCGCTACCGGCACTTCGCCGAGTACGAGCGCGCGGTGTTCGCCAAGGACGCCAAGACCGAAGTGCTGATGATCTCCGAGGTCCAGCAGCCGCTGTTCATCAAGTATTACGACACGCCGCTGGAACGCTTTCATTTGCTGCCACCGGGCATCTCCCAGGATCGTCGCGCGCCGGCTAATGCGGCCGAGATACGCGCCGAATTCCGTCGCGAATTCAACCTCAAGGACGATGAATTGCTGCTGGTGCAGATCGGCTCCGGGTTCAAGACCAAGGGTGTCGATCGCAGCCTCAAGGCGCTGGCCGCATTGCCCGCTGATCTGAAGAAGCGCACCAGGCTGTTTGTAATTGGCCAGGATGACCCCAAATTGTTCCAGATGCAGAGCGCCACTTTGGGGCTCGGCGACAACGTGACGTTCCTCAAGGGTCGCAGCGATATTCCGCGTTTCCTGCTCGGCGCCGATCTGTTGATCCACCCGGCGTACAACGAAAACACCGGGACCGTGTTGCTCGAAGCCGTGGTGGCCGGGTTGCCGGTATTGGTAAGCGCAGTCTGTGGTTACGCCCATTACATTGCCGAGGCCGACGCCGGTCTGGTGCTGGACGAACCATTCGATCAGGCGCAACTGACGCAGTACCTGACCGGCATGTTGAACGACGCTCAGGCACGGGCGGCCTGGAGCCGCAACGGTCTGGCTTTCGCCGAGACGGCCGACCTCTATAGCATGCCGCAGCACGCGGCCGATGTGATTCTGGCGGAGCACGCTTAATGAAGTTGATGCTGGCTGAACCGTTCAAGAGCCTGTGGGCCGGACGGGATGCGTTCACTGAAGTCGAAGGCCTGCAGGGTGAGGTTTACCGTGAGCTGGAAGCACGCCGGACGTTGCGCACTGAAGTGAACGGCAATGGTTTCTTCGTGAAAATTCACCGCGGCATTGGCTGGGGTGAGATTTTCAAGAACCTGCTGACCGCCAAATTGCCGGTCCTCGGCGCAGGCCAGGAATGGAAAGCCATTCAACGCCTCAAAGAAGTCGGCGTGCCCACCATGACCGCCGTGGCTTATGGCGAGAAGGGCAGCAACCCGGCGGACCAGCACTCGTTCATCGTCACCGAAGAGCTGGCGCCCACCGTCAGCCTGGAAGACTTCAGCATCGATTGGGTCAAACAACCGCCCGAGCCCAGGCTCAAGCGCGCGCTGATCGCCGAAGTCGCCCGCATGACGGGCATGATGCACCGCGCCGGGGTCAACCACCGCGACTGCTACATCTGCCACTTCCTGCTGCACACCGATAAACCGGTGACGGCCGATGACTTCAAACTCTCGGTGATTGATTTGCACCGCGCCCAGACCCGCCCGGCGATTACCCGGCGCTGGCGCGACAAAGACCTGGCGGCGCTGTATTTCTCAGCGCTGGACATCGGCCTGACCCGGCGCGACAAGCTGCGCTTCCTCAAAGGCTACTTCCAGCAGCCATTGCGCCAGATTCTGGCCGAAGAAGCCCCGTTGCTTGCCTGGCTTGAAGGCAAAGCCAACAAGCTTTACGACCGTAAACAGCGATACGGAGACGCGCTCTGATGCCGGGCTGGAAACTGGGGTCTGCTTACAGCGATCTGGCGCAAGATTTTGGCAGCCTGGACGCGGTGTTCGCGCTTCAGGGCGAGAGCGTAACCCTCGACCCGTTGTCCGAGGTCATCCGCGTTAATCGCAATGGCGTCAATTATTACGTCAAGCGCTACGTGGGTGCCGGCAAAGGTCTGCGCCGCTATCTGGGCAAACCCCGGGTCAAGTCCGAATGGCAGAACCTCAAACGCTTCGCCAAGTGGGGTATTCCCACCGCTGAAGTCGTGGCCTGGGGCCTGGAGCGGCGCGGTGCGGCGTATGCCCGGGGTGCAATGATTACCCGCGAACTGCCCAACACCGAAGACTTGTCAGCCCTCGCCGGGCGGCACGACCCCAGGCTCGCGGACCGCGATTGGGTGGACACCGTCAGTCGTCAATTGGCCGGGTACACCCGGATCATGCACGACAAGCGCTTCACCCATAACGATCTGAAGTGGCGCAACCTGCTGGTCAACGATGAGCCCAAGCTGTTTCTGATCGATTGCCCCAACGGCGATTTCTGGCGCGGCTTCTGGCTCAAATACCGAATTACTAAAGACCTGGCCTGTCTCGACAAGGTGGCCAAATATCACCTGTCGGCGACCCAGCGCCTGCGTTTTTATCTGCAATACCGCCAGCGTGATCGGCTCGATGCCGACGACAAAAAACGCATCCGGCACGTAGTGAGATTTTTTAAGGGGCGTGAATGACCGATTTTCTGGCCGCCGAAGACCGTGCGCTCCTTGAGCATCACGGCCTCGGCACCTTCGACGAACTTTGGGCCAAGCAGCTCGATGCAGTGGATGAACCCAATACCGTTAGCGATGGCTGGAGCAGTGTGTTTCGGCTGGACCTGGAAGGTCATGGCTATTACCTCAAGCGCCAAAGCAACTACCTGACCCGCACCTTGCGCGCGCCCTTCGGCGAGCCGAGTTTCGCTCGTGAGTTTCGTAACATCAGCCTCTATCAGAAGCTGGGCATTCCGGCACTGCAGGCGGCGTTTTTTGGTGAGCGAAAATTTGATGGCGAAGTCCGTGCGGTGCTGCTGACTCGCGCCCTGGATGGCTGGGATGATCTGGATTCGCTGTTGCAGTTCTGGTCGGAGCTGAGCGAGGAGCAACACTTGGCCATTATGAAAGCCTGTGGCGAACTGGCGCGGCAGCTGCACGGCGTGCGCCAGGTTCACGGGTGTTTCTACCCCAAGCATATTTTTTTACGACCCACGGAAGACGGTTATGAGGCGCAGCTGATCGACCTGGAGAAAACCCGGCCGTTACTGTTTGGCCAGCGTGACCGGATCAAGGACCTGGAACCGTTGCTGCGCCGCGCCCCGGAATGGACCGATGCGCAGTTGCGCGAGTTTTTGGCGGTCTATCTCGAACAGCCTCAGGACAGTTCGCTGGTGGACAGTTGGATGTCGCGCCTGACTGCCCGGCGCAGTCATAAGGAGACACGTTGATGCGTTTGTCCGAGCTGAAAAACGCCGGCCGCAGCCCGAGCCTGCCGATGAGTATTTCCCTGGCCGATGCTGCCGGCCCCGGCCAATTGCAGTTGTTGAGTTTGCTACGCGTATTGCCGGGACAGCGTTATGTTGGTGCCGGCGTCTGGCGTGGCCGGCCGGTGCTGGCAAAGTTGTTGGTTGGCAGCAAGGCGGCCCGGCATTTTCAGCGTGAACTGGCCGGTGTTCGCTTACTGGCCGATCAAGGCCTGACCACGCCGCAACTGCTGGCGGATGGTTTGAAAGAAGGCGAAGGCGGCTGGCTGTTGTTTGACTTCCTCGAAGGCGCCGAGAGCCTGGGGGATACCTGGAAACAGGTCGAGCACTTGCCGGTGCTGGCCGATATGCAAGGGGCCGTGCTGGCCGAGGCGTTGGGCGCTATCGGCCAAATGCATCGCAAGGGGCTCTGGCAGGAAGACCTGCATCTGGACAACCTTTTGCGTCAGCGCGGTCGGCTGTATCTGATCGATGGCGGTGGCGTTTGCGCCGAGACCCCCGGCCAACCGCTGTCACGGCAGAAAGTCCTGGAGAACCTCGGTGTGTTTTTCGCCCAGCTACCTAAATCGCTGGAGCCATTCACCGAAGAGTTGCTGGTGTATTACCTGTTGAGCAATGGCGAACACGCCTTGCCAATGGAAGCGTTGCAGAAGCAGATCGACAAGGTTCGCAGCTGGCGCTTGAAGGACTACCTGATCAAGGTGGGCCGCGATTGCACGCTGTTCAGCGTTCAGCGCGGGCCGTTCGGCCTGCGGGCTATTCGTCGCGAGGAAGAAACGGCGATGCTGCCGGTGCTGGATCAGGCCGATGCATTGCTCGATCAGGGGCATCTGTACAAGACCGGCGGTGCGGCGAGCGTAGGAAAAGTCGATGTAGCGGGTCGGACGTTGGTGATCAAACGCTACAACATCAAAGGCTTTGCGCATTGGCTCAAACGCTTCTGGCGCCCGAGCCGTGCATGGCACTCGTGGCGCGAAGGCAATCGCCTGGCATTTCTGGGCATCGCTACGCCCAAGCCGTTGGCGTTGCTGGAAAAGCGGTTTCTCTGGTTGCGCAGTCGGGCTTACCTGATTACGGAATACCTGCCGGGACCGGACATCATCGAGCGCTTTGCACCCTACGTTGAGAGCGGTGATGCGCCCGAGGCAGAACTGGCGGCACTGGATCATTTGTTTGCCGAGCTGATTCGCGAGCGCATCAGCCATGGCGACTTCAAGGGTCACAACCTGTTCTGGCAGCAGGATCGCTGGGCGCTGATCGATCTGGATTCGATGTGCCAGCATGGCTCGATGGGCAGCTTTGCCCCGGCGTATGCGCGGGATCGGGCGCGGTTCATGCGTAACTGGCCTGAAGAAAGCGCCCTCTACAAAGTCATCGATCAGCGGCTTCCCCAAGACATCTCTGGCGCTGCCTGAATCGGGTCTTCGACCCTTCGCGAGCAAGCCCGCTCCCACGGTAATTCTGCGCCGCACACATATTTTGTGTGTGGCGCAGATCCCCTGCGGGCGCGGGCTTGCTCGCGATGGGGCCAGAACAGTCAGCCGAGATTAAGGGGACAAGTTCTTGTGAACTGTCCTACATGATCCACAGACTCCATGAACTGTGCCCTGAATAGCCACGATGCTAGTTTGCCTGACGTTCACGGAGGGCAGATTTTGACGATAAAAATGGCTGTTGCGATGGGGGCTTTTTCATTGGCTTTAACGGGCTGCGGAACAGCGCTAACAGTGCTGCAAGACGACGAAGACGCCGCCCGCGGCCTGCGAAAACACAAGACCTACTGCCAATCCATCCCCCGTGTTTACAGCGGTCTGGCCTACAACTTCTGCATCCTGCATGCCCCGCCGGATCCTACGGGCGTCCTGGTGCCCTTGGTACTGCTCGATCTGACGCTCTCGGGCGTCTGCGACACGGTGTCCTTGCCCTATACGATTTTCCGCCAGGCTACTGACGGCAATCTGGGTATTTACTGGCGGGCAGATCGCGGGTAACTCGTTTGTACTCTCAACAATTTTTTCTTTTTGAAAGCGAAAGTGAATCCGACGCTAATGTCGATGCGACAAAGCGCCTACCTCCGAAAGGGAAGTACAGCGACTTCATAATTTATGTCGATGAGAGCGGCGATCATGGGATGCAAACGCTAGATCCAAATTACCCAATGTTTGTACTTGCTTTCTGTGTTTTTCATAAACGGCACTATTGCGAGAAGGTTATTCCAGCCCTTCAGAAGTTTAAATTCAACCATATGGGGCACGACCTGATCGGCCTGCATGAATTGGAGATCCGAAAAGAAAAGGGAGCGTTCTCCAGCCTGTTCACGTCGAGACAACATAAACATGCTTTTCTCGAGGAGTTGAGCGGCATTATCGAGACAAGCAATTTCGTCTTGATCAGCTGCGTTATCGACAAAGCCACTCTTCGCGAAAAACAAGGTCCCGTTCACAATCCTTATCACGTTGCTCTGGGCTTTTGCCTGGAAACGCTTTATGAGTTTCTACAGGAAAAGAATCAGCAGTGTGCGTTGACTCATGTGATTTTCGAGCGTCGCGGGAAGCGGGAAGATAATGGGCTTGAACTGGAGTTTCGCCGTATGTGCGACGGTGCGAACCGATTGGGCATTCAGCTGCCGTTCGATATCGTATTTGCAACCAAACAAGTGAACTCAACGGGGTTACAGCTTGCGGATCTTGTTGCAAGACCCATTGGTATGAGCGTTTTACGGTCGGGGCAGGAGAATCGTGCCTTTGACGTGCTCAAGCGCAAGTTCTACTGCAGTGGTGGTCGGAACAATGTGGGGGAGGGTTTCGAAAACTGGGGTTTAAAAATTTTCCCTATCTCAGAAAGCGAAAAGCCCCGGTGAAACTCACCGAGGCCAAAGCGCCGACCGGGATCCCCCAGTCCATTTGCGCAGGAGTCTATGTCGACGATCTTCTACTGTCAACGCGCGAGCCTGCCGTTTCCCGCTAGAGGCTTGCCGCGGCTTTTAAGCTATAATCCCGCCCTTTAGCTGTCTCTCGCCCCTTGCGAGGGCACATTAATTTTTGAGGCGCTTGTCGCCTGCATGCAGACTAAAGAGGCTAGACCCCTGTGGCATTGACGATTCTTGGCCTGTCCGGCGCCCTTAGCCATGATCCTTCCGCAGCCTTGTACATCGACGGCAAGCTGGTCGCTGCGGCTGAAGAAGAGCGCTTCGTGCGCGATAAACATGCAAAGAACCGCATGCCTTACGAATCGGCGAAGTTCTGCCTCGAACAGGCGGGTATCAAGCCGTCCGACGTTGACGTGGTCGCGATTCCATTCGCCCCGATCAGCATTTTCGGCAAGGCTCGCTGGCAGTACGCCAAGCGTTACTGGTACGCCCCGGACCGCGCGCTCGACGCGATCCTGATGGGCAACCGTCGCTACAAGCGCTATCGCAACAAGATCGTCTGGTGCCTCGAGCAACTGGGCTTCGATCCGAAGAAAATCAAGATCGAGCCGGTCGAGCACCACCTGGCCCACGCCTCCAGCGCTTACCACTGCTCCGGTTTCAAAGAGAAAACCGCGATCCTGGGGATCGATGGCAAGGGTGAGTACGCCACGACCTTTTTCGGTTACGGCGAAAACGGCAAGATCCACAAGATCAAGGAATTCTTCGATCCGGACTCACTTGGCGGCCTGTATGGCGCGATCACCGAGTTCCTCGGTTTCGACATGCTCGATGGTGAGTTCAAGGTCATGGGCATGGCGCCCTACGGCGACGCCAGCAAATACGATTTCTCGCGCCTGGCGTCGTTCGAAAACGGCGAACTGGTGATCAACACCGACTACGCCAACGTCATCGGCCTGCGTCGCTACAAAGAGAAGGGCAAAGGCTACTACTTCTCGCCGAAGCTGATCGAGTGGCTGGGACCCAAGCGCGAAGGCGACATCGCTGACGAGCCGTACATCCACTACGCGGCGAGCATTCAAGCGCTGTTCGAAAAGATCGCGCTGCAGATGATCGACCACTACCTGGGCGACGTGCTCAAGGAAACCGGCAAGCTGGCCTACGCCGGCGGCTGTGCGTTGAACGTCAAGCTCAACCAGAAAATCATCGCCCGCGATGACGTTAAAGAGTTGTTCGTGCAGCCTGCGTCCGGCGATGCCGGCACCGCGGTGGGCGCTGCAGCTTACGTGTCCAACGCCCGTGGCGTTCCGGTCGAGAAGATGGAACACGTCTACCTCGGCCCGTCCTACACCAACGAAGACGTGCTCGCTGCCTGTGCCCGTCACCCGAGCAAGCCGGTCTGGCGCAAGCTTGAGAACATGCCGGAAAACATCGCCAAAATCATGGTCGATGGCAACCCGGTGGCCTGGTTCCAGGGACGCATGGAGTTCGGTCCGCGTGCCTTGGGCGGTCGTTCGATCATTGGCTGCCCAAGTGCCGTCGGCGTCGCTGACCGCATCAACCACCAGATCAAGTTCCGCGAGCGCTGGAGGCCTTTCTGCCCGTCGATGCTCGACACCGTCGCGCCGCAGATGATCAAGATCGATCACCCGGCGCCGTTCATGACGTTCACCTTCGAAGTGGCTGAAGAGTGGAAGACCCGCGTGCCGGAAGTTGTCCACGAAGACGGTACCTCCCGGGCCCAGGTGCTCAAGCGCGAATACAACCCGCGCTACTACGACATGATGAAGGCGCTGGAAGTATTGACCGGCAACGGCGTGTCGCTGAACACCTCGCTCAACCGTCGCGGCGAACCGATGATCTGCTCACCCACCGACGCCCTGAACATGTTCTTCGGCTCGGACCTGCAGTACCTGATCATGGAAGACATTCTGGTGGTCAAAGAGGGTGCGAACGCTTATGACACGCTCGGCTGAACGCCATGTGCTGCAGTTCTGTCACGGCTATGACGGGCCGTTTCTGGACTGCGCCCGGCAGTACGCCAGCCTGTTCGCCGGGACTGGATATCGCGTGACCACGGTGTTCCTTACCGGGGCCGCCGACAGCGATGTCGCGGCAGGCTGCGCTTCCGATGAAGTGCTGTTCATGGAGTACAGCTCAAAGGCCATCCGTGGCCTGAAGCTGGGCGCCATCAGCGATCTGCGCAAGATCGCCGCCTCACGCAATTTCAGTTTCTGCATCGCTCACCGGTTCAAGCCGATCTACATCGCCTTGCTCGGCACCTCGCTGCCGGTGATCGGTGTGCACCACGCGTTTGGCGATTACAAACGCGGCACCCGCAAACTTTTCGCCAATCTTTTCCGCAAGCGCCTGAGCCTGCTCGGGGTTTCCGATGCGGTGCGTGATGACATGCGCAGTTGCCTGCCGAAATGGCCCGCCGAGCGGATTCAGACTCTCTATAACCGCATCGACGTGCCGGCGTTGCAGACCAGCCAGGTGTCGGTCCGCGAGGCACGGGAAACCCTCGGCCTGTCGGCGGATGCCTGGATTGTCGGCAACGTCGGGCGGCTGCATCCGGACAAGGACCAGACCACGCTGCTGCACGGTTTCGCCGCAGCATTGCCGGGCTTGCCGGCCAACAGTCAGTTGGTGATCCTCGGTAGCGGCCGACTCGAACAGGACCTCAAGGCCCTGGCCCGTGAATTGGGTATCGGCGATCGCGTGCTGTTTCTCGGTCAGGTACCGGATGCGCGCCGCTATTTCCGCGCATTCAACGTGTTTGCCTTGAGCTCTGATCACGAACCCTTCGGCATGGTGCTGCTGGAAGCCATGGCTGCCGGCGTTCCGTTGCTCGCCACTGCGTGCGGTGGGGCGAAGGAAATCGTTGAAGGGGTGGGCATTCTATTCCCGCTGGGCGATGCCGAACACTTGGCCCAAGGGCTGCAACATCTGGCCGCGATGGACGACCAGCAACGTCACCAGTGCGCCGAACTGATGCTCGATCGCTTGCGTGAGCATTTCTCCGACCGCGCGGTACGTGATGCTTTCTGGCATTTGCCACAGGTCACAGAACTGGCGCAGAGGGGCTGATGCTCAACCGATTTCAAGGCTGGCGCGAACGTGGCTGGGCGGTGGTCGATGCCTCGACTTATGCCCAGGCCTGGCAGCGTTTTGGCGGCAGCGTCGCGACTCATCCCCTGGTGGTTGAACGCCTGGCGCAGTTGGCCGAGATCCCGGTGCGGTACCTGGCCTGGGAGCAAAACGGTGAAGTCAAAGCAGCGATTCCGACCTGGGGGCGCGACCTTGCGCTGTCCAAGGATGTGCTCAAGCGCCGCGGTAAAAAGGGCCTGTTCGACCTCGGTAATGCCGAGCTGATCTTGCCGGCCGCCGCAGATGCTCAAGCACCTCTGCGCCATCGCGGGCGATATTTGTCAGCCTTGAGCGAAGGCCGCTTCACCGACATCAAGTTGCAGGCCGAACAACTGGCGATGGCCCGTACACCCGAAGAGTTGTCGAAAAAATTTCGCTACAACCAGCGCCGTGAATTGCGCCTGTTGGAAGAGGCGGGCGGGGTGGTGCGTCCGGTCGCCGATTTCTCCAGCGCTGAGCTGGCAGCGATCTACTGCGACCTGTTCCAGCGGCGCTGGGGCTTCCCGGCCACCGGGGCCGAGCGCATGGGCGAGGTGATCGAGCTGCTGCGCGACTTCCTGATAGGCTCGGTGATTTTCCTCAACGATGCACCGATTGCGATTCAGCTGGTGTATCGCGTCGAGGCGCCGCAGTGGATCAGCGTTGAATACATCAACGGGGGCGTCGACCCTCAAACGCGTGAGTTCAGTCCCGGCAGTGTGCTGAGTTTTCTCAACACTCAAAGTGCCTGGGAGCATGCGCGGGCCCTGGATAAGCCCCTGCGGTTTTCCTTCGGGCGCGCCGATCGTGAATACAAGGACCGCTGGTGCAATCCCGTGCCGGTCTTCACCGTGTGAGACAGCCCATGAGCCGCAAACAGCAACTGCTCAAACGCCATCGTCGCAACAAGCGCATCGGTCTGTTGATCGCACTGGTGCTGCTGATTGCCATCGGCGTGTGGGTGGCCTGGTGGTTGCCGCCGGTGTTGGCGGTGTTGGGCTGGATTGCTCACGAAGCCTGGTTTGCCGACCATTTGTTCTATTCGCCCAAAGACGATTACCAATACAGTTTTGCGCCGTACACCCAGCAGCCCAAGGTTCATCTGGACGGTGAGCGTCTACGGCTGGACGAAGGCGTCATGCTGGTCGATGACGCCACTCTGGTGCTGGCGCTGCGGATAAAGAGCACGTGGCTGGGACGCTTTATCGATCCGGTGGTTGAGTTGGCGGGCGGCGAGAGTCCCGACCGGCAAACCTTCGAACGGGGTGTCAACGGTCTGCGTTACCTGAACCTCAGCGGTCAGGCGCAGGTGCTGTCGCGAGGCGAGTTACGTCTGCGTGGGCGGTTCTGCCGATTGTTCGGCGAGCCCGTACTCTGGGCATTCGAACAACCCGATTATCGACGCCAGCGCGTGATGGTGATTGCGCCCCACGCTGACGATGCAGAGTTGGCGGCCTATGGTTTATACAGTCAGGCCGATGAAGCCTGGATTGTCACGCTCACCGCCGGTGAAATCGAAGCTGAACACTATCGACAACTGGGCCTGAACAAGGTCGAGGCAGCACGCCTCAAAGGGCGTTTGCGCGCCTGGGACAGCATCGCGGTGCCGCGTTGGGCCGGTGTGCCTGAAGCGCATTGCGTTCAGTTGGGTTATTTCTGTCTGCAATTGGCGGCGATGCAGGCCACGCCGGCTCAATCGGTGGGTTCGCGGGAAGCGGATCTGAGCGACACCCGAGTGTTTCGCCAGTTGAACCCATTCGCCCTGCCAGGCGATGTCGACGGCGCTGCGACCTGGAACAATCTGCTGGCCGATCTGCGCGAGCTGTTGCTGCGCGCGCGGCCCGAGGTGATTGTGTTGCCACACCCGATACTCGATCCGCACCCTGATCATATTTGCGCCCAGCAAGCAGTTCTCGAAGCCTTGCAGGGGCTGGAGTGGCAGCCGACGACACTGCTCGGCTATGCCAACCATTTGCACGACAACGACCGTTGGCCAATGGGCGATGCAGGCCACGGCATCGCACTGCCTCCTGCCTTTGACTCGGTCACGCCGATGGAGCCGTACTGCCTGCCGCTGTCGCTGGACTTGCAGAGAGATAAAGCCATGGCGCTGGGCATGATGCATGACCTGCAACCGCCCATGCCCTTCAAGCGCCGTGTGCGTCGGTTGATACAGCGACTGCTGGCCCGTAGAGCACTGCCGCTGTATGGCGAAAACGAATTTTTTCGTAAGGCGATCAGGCGTCACGAGTTGCTATGGCTTTTGAAGCATACTGAAACACCTAGGCAGCAGAAATGAAGTTCTGCGCGGCCTAGCATGGCTGCGACTCAAACTACTGTAGTGATTCTTCCGTGATCAACCCATGCCCACGAATAGTTTTTTTGATTCCGTATTTCGGCTGCTGGCCGTTCTGGATGCCGTTCTTTCTGGAGAGTTGTCGTCGTAACCCCGATATCGTCTGGTTGCTGTTCAGCGACTGCGGTATCCCGGAGCATCTGCCGCCCAACGTCACGGTCGAATGCATGACATTCAGTGAGTACTGTGGGCTGGTGTCTGATCGGCTCGATATCGACTTTGCACCGGATGCGCCTTACAAACTCTGTGATATCAAACCGGCGCTGGGGCATATTCATGCCGACCGCCTGCAAGGCTATGATTTCTGGGGGTTCGGCGATATTGATCTGGTGTATGGTGACCTTCGTGGTTATTTCACCTCGGAGCGACTGGCCGGTCATGACCTGTTCTCGACTCACGAGCGGCGGGTCGCGGGCCATCTTTGCCTGATGCGTAACAACACCCGAAAGCGTGAGTTGTTCATGAAGATGAAGGACTGGCGAAAGCGCTTTACCGACCAAGTGCACCACGCGCTGGACGAGGGCGCATTCAGCCGAATCTTCCACTGGCGCAAAAATTTTCCCGAGCCCTTGTTCACCTGGGTGGGCAAGCTCAATCCGTCTCGACGACGCAGTGAATTCACTGAGGCGTTCAGCACCCCGGGAGGCTGCATCAAGTGGCACGACGGCACGGATGATTTTCCGCGCCACTGGTATTGGCGCAATGGCTGTTTGAGCAACGATCGCGATGGCGATCGCCGGTTTCCGTATTTCCACTTCGTCTGCTGGAAGCGCAATGAGTGGTCACGGTTGCCTTCACCCGATCCAGCCGAGGTCCGGCGTATTGCCGCCGACGCGACCTGGGTCATTGATGCGACTGGTTTTCACCGGGGAGAGTTATGAGTCAACGGTCAAAGGTTCTGCAGTTGCAGCCAGACTACAACGTCAAAGCCCATGATTTTGCCGACCTAGCGGAGCAGATCGTCAAGGCTTTGCCGAGCGAGCGCTATGAAGTGACCGCCGCGTTCCTGCGTGGCAAGCCCGGGCCAGGCGAGGCCGTGAGCCGGGCTGACCGTTCGGTGTATTTCGAGTTCTCCGACAAGTCCCTCAAGGGCATGCGCCTGCGGGCGATGTGGCAGCTGTACAAGTTTTGCCGCGCGGAAAAATTCGACGTGGTGATCTGCAACCGCTTCAAACCCGTGAACATGATGCTGACCCTCAACCGTTGGTTGAAAGTGCCGCTGTGCATTGGCATCTCCCACGGCTTTGGCGAGTACGACCGGTTTTACCGGCGTCGCCAGACCCAGCGCCTGATCGATCGGCACTGGCGTTTTGTCGGCGTATCGCCGGCCGTCAAACAGTACCTGCTGGACTGCGACTGTGGTTTCACCGACCAGAACACCTACGCGATCACCAATGCGATCGACATCGAACAGGCCGAAGGCTTACAGCACAGTCGTGAGCGCGCCCGCGAGTTGCTGGGCATCGATCCGTCGGTGCGCTTGATCGGCGCGTTGGGTCGTCTGGTGCCGGTCAAGGGCCACACCTATCTGCTGCAGGCGTTTGCCGCGCTCAAAGACAAATACCCGAACACCCAATTGGCGATCATCGGGGCCGGCCGCGAAGAGTCGAAACTGGCAGCCGAGATCGAGCGCCTGGGCCTGACCGGTCGCGCACACCTTTTGGGCTTCAAGGAAATCGCCTTGCAGTACATTCGTGCGTTCGATATCTGGACCATGCCGTCCCTGGCTGAAGGCCTGGGCCTGGCGCTGCTGGAAGGCATGAGCGGACACCTGCCGGTTATCGCCTCCAATGTGCCGGCAATGCTGCCGTTGATCGAAGGGGCTGGCGGGTTGGCGATTACGCCGAAGGATGTGCCGAGCCTGGTCACGGCGCTGGATAACTACCTTGCCCTGTCGGATGACGAACTCAAGGCCAAGGGTGAGCAGGCGTTCCTTTATCTGCAGAAAGAACATGACATCGAGGTGTTCCGCCAGGAATACCTGAACCTGATCGAATCCGGCCTTGAACAGGCTCGCAAGGAACAACCATGAGCGACGCGCAACCTCTCGTAACGGTCATCATCGCGTCGTATAACCACGCTCGCTACATCGAGGAAAGTATCCTCAGCGTTCTCAATCAGACCTATAAGAACATCGAACTGCTGGTGGTCGATGATGGTTCCAGTGACGACAGTGTCGAGCGCATCAAGGTATTGCAGGAAAAGTACGGCTTCGATTTCCGGGTTCAACAGAACCAGGGCCTGACGAATACCCTCAATGCCGCCATTGCCCGCTCAAAGGGCAGCCTGATCGTGCCATTCGGTTCCGACGACATCATGCTCCCGGAACGTATTGCGACGCAGGTGGCCTACATGGATGGCAAGCCTGAGGTCGGTATCTGCGCCGGTAACATCGAGCTGATCGACGCCGACGGCAATCTGTTTCCCGAGAAGCGCCAGCGCCGCGATGTGCCGTTTCGGCGCCTGGACTTTGATGACATGTTCCTGGAGCGCAAACCCTATCCGCCCGCGCCGACCCTGATGATCCGTCGGGAAGCGCTGGACAAGGTGGGTGGGTTCGATCCGAACATTCGGCTGGAAGACTTGCTGATCGAATTGAAGGTGACCCGTGCCGGGTACTTCATCGATGGCCTGAATGTATTGATGGCGCGCTATCGCAAGCACCCCACCAATTCCTACAAGAACCACCGCTTCATGGTCGACAATATCCTGCGCTCCTACGCGCTGTTCAGCGATCATCCGCTGTACGACGAGGTGCGCTACAAGTTCCTCAGTTCAATGTTTCTCAAAACCTCCAACCGCGATCGCAAGTTGGCTCGCGAGCTGCTGGCACAGATCCCGTTCAAAGCCTGGAACAAGAAGACCTGGCGTGGTCTCGGGCGGCTGTACTTCTCGCCGCTGGAAAAAGACTAAGGTCTTGACGCAATATTCTTAACAGCTGGCGAAGCCTGCATTCGGCTGCGCCAGCTGCTAGAGGGTATGTGAGATCAGCGAGCGATCTTTTCCGTCAGGCCCTTGTCGACCTTCCTGCTCCTGCTTTGCCGCAACCACTGCAAGACTTTCTTGCCTGCGTTGATGCCCGGCTGTTCGATGTACAGGAACGTCAAGCTGCTGATGACTATCAACAGGCAGCTGCACACGGCCAGCAGCGTCAGAAAGGTCGAAGTGTCGCGAGCATCCAGCTCCAGCATGGGCGGCAGTCGCTGCACCAATAACCAAAGCACGAACCCGTGCAGCAAATAGGTGCTGTAGCTGATTTCCCCGAGCCAGCGGATGCTGCGCGGTTTCAACAGGCCGAACAGGTTGTTTCCGGACGCCACGATCACGAAAAACAACGACATGAGCAACAATGGCCTAAGGCTGAAGGCGCGGTTGAATGCCGTGAATGCAATGGCCAATGCCAGCAATGCGACAATGCCCGCCATTCGTGTCTGACTCCAGGCCATCAGTTGTGGCCGGCGAATCCAGTACGCGGCTCCGATGCCGCCGAGGAAGCTCGCCAGGAAGTGTTTTTTCAACGAATGTTCCCAGCCGACCACCTGGTAAAGGGCATAGATGCCGATCAGGCACAGCACCACTTGCATCCAGGTTGTGCGATAGATAAACACCATGGCGGCGAGCGGTAGGGCTAGGTAGAAAAACATCTCATAGCCCAAGGTCCAGGTGACGTTGGAGATCAACATGCCGGTGCGGTGGTACTGGTTGACGTCGGGTAGGGCGAAGGTCAGCCAGGCCAGAATCTGTCCGAGCAGACGGATGCCAGGTTCCTTGAGTTCCCAGTTCTGCAGATAAAACACCGTGACAAATACGATCAGCATCAGCGGCAGGTACAACGGGTAGAGGCGAAACAGGCGAGACACGGCAAAGGCAAGCCAGTCGTGTTGACGTCCTTGGGTGAGCAATCGGTTCCAGAACAGGAAGCCGGTGATCATGAAAAACAGCGCGACGCTGCCCTGGCCGAGTTGTGCGTAAAAATTGCTCGGCGGAAAATCGATCACGCCGGTGCGCAGGAAGATCCAGGTAATGATCGAGTGATGCACGAACACGCCGAACGCCAGATAGCCGCGTAACCCGTCAATGCTGGCGTAACGGCTTTCGCCGGAATGCTTCAGGTGACGGGCTATTTTCGGGACGGCGCGCAACAACAGGGCGGCGGTCAGGATGGCCAGCAGATAGGCTGCCGGCGCAATGAGTGGGTTGGTTTCGGTCATCAATGAGACCGAGCCGGGAGACTCCCGGCCAGCACTTGCCTGTGCAGATTATCGACAGCGGATTTTGACGCCGTCATGGCATATCCCTGGAGCAACGCTTCGAAGTGATCTTCGAACAACCAGCGTCGATCTACCGTGTAGCGTTGCATGTGGCGCAGATTACGCTGACGCAGCGACAGGCTCAGGGATGAAGGGTAGATGCGCATGTCGGCCACGTCGATCAAGCCGAACTCGCCATCTTCAAGCACCAACACGTTGCCCAGGTGCAGCGAGCGGAAATACACACCTTGCTCATGCAGTTGAGCCATGAACTTGCCGAATCGCTCCACCAGAGCCTGACGCACTGCCGGAGCTGTAATGCCTTGCATCACCTGGCGCAAGGTGTTGCCCGGGAGTGGCATATAGTGCACGGCGCTGCTGCCATCGTGGAGCCGGTACAGGTCAAGAATTTTCGGGGTGGGAATCCCCATGCCGCGCAATTGTTCGCTGTTGACGGCAAAGCGTTCGGAGTACGGGTTGAAGCTGCCCGAGGTGTACCAGCGGCGGCGACGGAACAGCTTGAGGAAGCTGCCATCAACCAGACGCAGGACTTTAGGGCCCAGGCCATCTTCTTCGATTACCTGCGCATTGGCCGTCAGCGCTTGCAGGTCTGTCGGCTTCAGTGCCTTGACCGGCATTGCCAACAGGCGTCTGGTGCGCAGGTTGATGCTCAGGGCGGCGACCAGTGCCAACGGAATCCATAGCAGAAACCAGTGCTCTTTAGGTCGCGAGATAATGCCGCCACCTTCGGTCAGACCCGCACCAATCCCGAATATCAACCACGTCGAGGCAATGATAAACAGCGGTTGCACGCGATTACGCCAGCTGCTCAGCAACGCCCAGGCCTGAAAGAACAACCACGGAAGCAGGCCTATAATGCCGACGTAATACAGAACGCCCAAGGCAAAGCTGTGAGGCTCCTGGAAGTTTGTTCCGACCCCCGGGTCTATGGCCAGATCAGCGTTGTAGCCATGGCCGATCCACGGGTGTTCAGCAATTTTGTTCAGCGCCAACTGCCAGATTTCGAAACGATAAGAGTCGCCGCGCTCGATGATCATCCGTGAGAACAGCACTGCTACGGTTGCCCCGCTGACGAGCAGCACGCCAAGCAAGACCATGGACCGCCGACCCCAGCAGATGAAACTCAGCCAAAACGAGGCGATGGTCAGCGCAACCAGCGGGGTTCTGGAGCCGGTCGCAATGACGGCGGCGAACATCACGGCCATCGCCGGGATGCTCAGCCAGAGCACCTGCTTGCGCTTGCAAGTCATGCTCAAACTCAACCAATACGCGCAGAAAAATCCGAACACGTGAGAGCTGAGCAAGGGATTGTCGAACGCACCGCCACCGATCAGGCGTAGCCCAGGCTCGTAGATACGAGAAAACATGAATAAGTAGTAGGCCGTGCAGATCAGACCCACGATTGCGGCGGTGAGCAACAGTGGTTGAATGATTTCACTGCGATAACGCACCAGCAAATAACACCCTGCGAACAACAACAACGTATGCAGCGGTGGCTTGAATTCGCCGAAGAAGCTTTTGCTGTCAGGGGTCCAGCATAAACTCACCATAGCCCAGGCGACGAACACCAGCGCTGCAATGAAGATCGGTTGGCGTAGCAGCTCCTTTAGTGCACGAGGCCGCAGGCAAAGGGCAACCAATGCCGGAATGCTGAACAGTCCATAAAAAAGCTTGTGGTGCAAACTTCGGCCCGGCAGGAAAAACATCGCGCACAAGAGCAGAAAATAGCCAACGGGAAGAATCCAGAGGCAAATGAAATCGAAAACTCGATTGGACACGTTGTTTAAACCGCTTAGCTGCATGCTGAAAGATTCAATCCTGAAGTTGATCGGCCATTTCGGGGTGATGGCTATTTGATGCTGAACACTACGTCTAACAATAACAGCCTTTGTGCGATTGCCAGAACCCTGAGGAAGCTGTGCTAAAGTCAGCGTCCTTTTTATCGACATTCGCGTGATATGACCGACTCCAGTCTCTCCGCAAGCCCTTCGAGCTTGAAAATCTACTTCCGCCTGCTCGGTTATGTCCGGCCGTACATCAGTCTGTTTCTGATCAGCATCGTCGGTTTTCTGATTTTCGCTTCGACGCAGCCGATGCTTGGCTACATCCTCAAGTATTTCGTCGACGGTTTGTCCAACCCCGAGGCGGCACTGTTTCCAAACGTGCCTTACCTGCGTGATCTGCAACTGCTGCAGGCCGTGCCGTTGCTGATCATCCTGATTGCCGCATGGCAGGGATTGGGATCTTATCTGGGCAACTACTTTCTGGCCAAGGTTTCCCTCGGGCTGGTGCATGACTTGCGTGTGCAGCTGTTCAATAACCTGCTGGTCTTGCCCAATCGATATTTCGACAAGCATAACTCGGGTCATTTGATTTCGCGTATCACCTTCAACGTGACAATGGTCACCGGGGCGGCCACAGATGCGATCAAGGTCGTAATCCGTGAAGGCATGACGGTGATCTTCCTGTTCGCTTCGCTGCTGTTCATGAACTGGCGCCTGACGCTGGTCATGGTCGCCATCCTGCCGTTGATCGCTATCATGGTGCGCACCGCGAGCAAGAAATTCCGTAAGCAGAGCAAGAAAATCCAGTTGGCCATGGGTGACGTGACGCATGTGGCGTCGGAGACCATTCAGGGTTATCGCGTGGTGCGCAGCTTTGGCGGCGAAGTCTACGAAGAAAAGCGTTTCTTCGAAGCCAGTCAGGGCAACACCGACAAGCAACTGCGCATGACCCGTACCGGCGCCATCTACACGCCGTTGCTGCAATTGGTGATCTACACCGCGATGGCGGTACTGATGTTCCTGGTGCTTTACCTGCGCGGTGATTCGTCGGCGGGCGACATGGTTGCCTACATCACTCTGGCCGGTCTGCTGCCCAAACCGATTCGCCAATTGTCCGAAGTCAGCTCGACCATCCAGAAAGGCGTGGCCGGTGCCGAGAGCATCTTCGAGCAACTGGACGTCGCGCCTGAAGTCGATACCGGTACCGTCGAGCGTGATGCCGTCAGCGGCCGTCTGGACGTGCGCCACCTGAGCTTCACCTACCCCGACACCGAGCGCCAGGTGCTCGATGACATCAGCTTCTCGGTCGAGCCGGGGCAAATGGTGGCGTTGGTCGGTCGATCGGGTAGCGGCAAGTCGACGCTGGCCAACCTGATTCCGCGCTTCTATCACCACGACAAGGGCGAGATCCTGATCGACGGTGTCGAAGTGGAGCAGTACAAACTGCTGAACCTGCGCAAGCACATCGCCCAGGTGACCCAGCACGTCACGCTGTTCAGTGATACCGTGGCCAACAACATTGCCTATGGCGATCTGGCCGGCGCGCCCCGTGAAGACATTGAAAAAGCAGCTCGGGATGCTTATGCGATGGACTTTATCGCGCAACTGCCCGAAGGCCTGGACACCCAGGTCGGCGAGAACGGCGTGCTGCTTTCCGGCGGTCAGCGCCAGCGGCTGGCAATTGCCCGGGCGCTGTTGAAGAACGCGCCCCTGCTGATTCTGGACGAGGCCACGTCGGCCCTCGATACAGAGTCGGAGCGTCACATTCAGGCAGCGCTGGATCAGGTCATGAAAGGCCGGACCACCCTGGTGATCGCGCATCGGTTGTCGACCATCGAGAAGGCGGACCTGATTCTGGTGATGGACCAGGGGCGGATCGTCGAGCGCGGCACCCATGCCGAACTCCTGGCGCACAATGGTTACTACGCCCGACTCAATGCCATGGGCCTCGATGCCCCGGCCGAAGACATCGCCTGACAAATGATCACCGGGCGTGCAATGCGCCCGGTGATTTGTATCCAGACCTTTACCCTTCTTGACCAAACCTGAATAAAACTGCGTGCCGCGCTTGCTAAGGTTCCTGAACGAATCTTGACTTCAACGATAGGGTCATCCCTTTCGCGCGGGTAATGCCATGTTTCAACGTTATCTCTGGAAAATCCTGCCCAAGCCGCAACGGGCCTTCCTGCTGGGGCGCCTGTCGGTGGTGGACCGTCAGGCAGTGAACAAGTCGATGTCGGGCAACCTGCGTTTCCCTCGGGCCTTCGAGCAGCATGCCTGTCTGTTCATCCACGTCCCTAAATGCGCCGGGAGCAGCATCTGTGCGGCGATATTCGATAACTGGAGCCCGGGGCACTTGCCGTTGTACTGGTACGAGCAGCAGTTTCCCCAGCAGTATGCCGCCAGTTTCAAGTTCGCCTTCGTTCGTGATCCACTGGAAAGGGCCTACTCGGCCTACGCTTTTTTACGGGGCAATGTGTTGGGGCAGCGTGATCACGCAGCGCAGCAACTGGTCAGTCACTACCGCGACTTCGATGACTTCGTCAGGCGCTGGCTGCACCCGGAAACCATCAACCGGCAATTGCACTTCGCCGCGCAGACAGACTTTGTCACCGACTCCCTGGGGCATCTGGCCCTGGATTTCGTTGGTTATCAGGAACACCTGGAACGTGACTTCCAGCTGGTTTGCGAGCGGTTGGGTCAGTCGGTGGCATTGCCTCACCTCAACGCCTCCCGGCAACGACTTGCAACGCCGGCCCGGGATTTCTGCACGGCGCGCACACGCCGCCTGGTGCGGCGAGCGTATCAACGTGACTACGAGTTGCTCGGTTATGAATGAGTCGCTGCCATGTTGGTGATCTGGACGTACGAGGCGCCGCTGTCTGCCGAGTGCGAGATCGACACCGAAAAACGGGCGCAGGCAGATGCTTGCAGGCAGTTATCGTCATTTCTGCTCAATAAATGACCAGATTTTAGTGTCGAATCATCCGGTTGCAGCCGTCGCGCAAGCCAGTGCCCACCCTGTGGTAATATCGCGCCCCTGTTCATTTTGTATGTGGGTTGCTCCATGAAGTTGTCCATGCCGCGATTCGATCAAGCCCCTGTCTTGGTGGTCGGCGATGTCATGCTCGACCGTTACTGGCATGGTGGTACCTCACGGATTTCCCCTGAGGCACCGGTGCCGGTGGTCAAGGTCGAGCAAATCGAGGACCGCCCGGGCGGTGCCGCCAACGTTGCGTTGAACATTGCCGCCCTCGGTGCTCCGGCCTCGCTGGTCGGCGTGACCGGCGACGACGAAGCAGCCGACAGTCTGGCCAATAGTCTCAAGGGGGCAGGCGTTCGTGCCTTGTTCCAGCGCATCGCGCACCAGCCGACCATCGTCAAGCTGCGGGTCATGAGCCGTCACCAGCAATTGCTGCGTATCGACTTTGAGGAGCCGTTCGCTACCGACGCACTGGCGCTGGGCGAGCAAGTCGACGAATTGCTCGAAGGCATCAAGGTGCTGGTGTTGTCCGACTACGGCAAAGGCGCGCTGAAAAACCATCAGGTGCTGATCCAGGCCGCCCGTGCCCGTGGCATTCCGGTGCTGGCCGATCCCAAGGGCAAGGACTTCTCGATCTATCGGGGCGCGAGCCTGATCACCCCGAACCTCAGCGAATTCGAAACCATCGTCGGCGGTTGCGCCGATGAGCACGAACTGGTGAGCAAAGGCGCGCAGCTGATGCACGACCTCGATCTCGGCGCATTGCTGGTGACCCGAGGCGAACATGGCATGACCTTGCTGCGTCCGGACCATCCGGCGCTGCACCTGCCGGCCCGTGCCCGTGAAGTGTTCGACGTGACCGGTGCCGGCGATACGGTAATTTCCACCCTGGCGGCAGCGATTGCAGCGGGTGAAGAACTCCCTCACGCGGTGGCCCTGGCCAACCTGGCGGCGGGCATCGTGGTCGGCAAACTCGGTACGGCGGCCATCAGCGCGCCGGAGTTGCGTCGTGCCATTCAGCGTGAAGAAGGTTCCGAGCGCGGCGTACTGGGCCTGGAGCAGTTGCTGTTGGCGGTCGCCGATGCGCGTGCGCATAAAGAGAAGATCGTGTTCACCAACGGTTGTTTCGACATCCTGCATGCCGGCCACGTAACGTATCTTGAGCAGGCTCGGGCCCAGGGCGATCGTCTGATCGTCGCGGTCAACGACGATGCGTCAGTGAGCCGCTTGAAAGGGCCCGGTCGTCCGATCAACAGCGTTGACCGTCGCATGGCCGTATTGGCCGGTCTCGGCGCGGTGGACTGGGTTATCAGCTTCCCTGAAGGCACCCCGGAAAACCTGCTGCGCGAGGTCAAGCCGGATGTGTTGGTCAAGGGCGGTGATTACGGAATCGACCAGGTGGTCGGCGCGGACATCGTGACCGCTTACGGCGGGACGGTGAAAGTGCTGGGGCTGGTTGCGAACAGCTCGACGACTGCAATAGTCGAGAAAATCCGCAAGTCCGAATGACACGTTGATCGTTCCCACGCTCCGCGTGGGAATGCAGCCCGGGACGCTCGGCGTCCCAGAGCGGACGCCGAGCGTCCATTGAAGCCTTCCACGCCGACGGTTCGACCGGTTCGACGTGAGAACGATCAAGAGCTGACTTTTTTCCGCGGCACAATCTTCTTCAGTAATAGCTTCGCTTTCCCACGCAGCCGCGCCAAACCGGAATCTTTCCCCGGCGGGCTCAATCCCTGCTGTCGCATCCAGTCCTTCCAGCGAATCCGCTCGT
The DNA here is from genome assembly GCF_019823085.1 of Pseudomonas sp. DR48. Classification (NCBI taxonomy): domain Bacteria; kingdom Pseudomonadati; phylum Pseudomonadota; class Gammaproteobacteria; order Pseudomonadales; family Pseudomonadaceae; genus Pseudomonas; species Pseudomonas sp. DR48. The sequence continues at coordinate 2,483,202 of NZ_CP081946.1, forward strand.
CGCGCACCAGCCAGCCTTCCTGCTGGGCAAAACTCTCTGCCAGATACAACCCACGCGTACTCGCCGGGTATAGCTGATCCTTTTTCAAGGTATACAACTCGGCCATCGGCTGGCCGTCCTGCAGAGGCATCAGGTACAAATCGGGGCGCTTGCGATCGAGCCGGGCCACCAGCTGATCACCCTCCAGTCTTTCATCGACATGGAACAGGCTCAGGGATTTGGCTTCCTTGGGCACCTCCAGGCGCAAGTCATAGATCAATTGCAACGAAGCCGTCGGCAGATGCACATAGGCATGCGGACGTTCGATCAACTGCATCTTGGCGCAACGCACCGGCCGCGCAGAGCCGGACAACGGTGTCAGGCGAAAGGGCAATGCCTCGCGGTAATGCAGCGCGGACGAGTAGGGCGCCGGCAACCAGGTGTCATTGAAGCGTCCACCGAGCCAGCCTTCCGGGGTTTCGAGCAGACACTCTTCGGCTATCTCCTGGATCGCGGTGTGCAGCGGCAGGTTCAGTTCGTGGGCCGGCACGTAACCAGAGATCAACTTGAGTACCACGTCGCCACGGTCCTGCCGACGCTGACGCACCAATACCCAGTAATCGCGATTTTGCCAATGCAGGGTCAGGCGCACCGAGACCCCGAGGTTGGCCAGTTCCAGCGCAAAGCGCTGAGGGTCGGCCACCGCCACCGGGCGGCGACGTTGCAGGGTCTGGGAAAAATTGAGCGGCATCCCGACGCTCTGATAACTCAGGCCTTCGGGAGTCGCTTCGACGTATAACGGCAGGGTCTTGAAGTTGCTCGGGTTCTTTCTTATGAGCGTACGCGGCATGTCGGCTCCTGCTTAAGGCCGCGTGGGCGGCATCAGTTTCTACGAAGGACCTGGGCAACGGTCGCGACGTTGTGGGCGAGGTGCAGCGGATTAATGGTCCCGACAATAGCACTGGCAACGCCGGGATGTTCAAACAACAACTCGAAGCTGGCGCGCACCGGGTCTACACCCGGGCTCAGGCAGACGTGACCGCTGGCGAGGGCTTTCTTGACCAGAATGGCTTTACCGTGAGCAGCAGCATAGTCAATGACCGGCTTCTCGTTCTGATCGTTCAGATTGTAGGTGACCATGGCGCAATCACCTTGTTCCAGAGCCTTCAAACCGCCTTCTACGGTTTTGCCGGAAAAGCCGAAGCCGCGAATCTTGCCTTCGGCCTTGAGTGCGGCGAGGGTCGCATAGACCTCGCTGTCATTGAGGATCGCCAGGTCGTTGCCGTCGGAGTGCACCAGCACCAGGTCGATGAAGTCTGTTTCCAGGCGTTGCAGGCTGCGCTCCACTGACAGTCGGGTATGCGCGGCGCTGAAGTCATGGCTCGACTGGCCGTCGCTAAACTCTTCACCGACCTTGCTGACGATCACCCAATCCTGACGCTGGCCACGCAACAACGGCCCGAGACGTTCTTCGCTGCGGCCATAGGCCGGGGCTGTGTCGATCAGGTTGATGCCCATGTTGTGCGCAAGCTTGAGCAACATCCGCGCTTCGTCGTCATCGGGAATCTGGAAGCCGCTGGGGTATTTCACCCCTTGATCGCGGCCGAGCTTGACCGTGCCCAGGCCCAGCGGCGAAACCAGCAGGCCGGTGCTGCCCAGTGGGCGATGCAGTTCGTGCAGGGTCGGTTGGCTCATGGCAACAGTTGCTCCCAGGCGGGGATGCCAATCGGTGGTTTTGGCAGATCGGGTAGCGGCGTCGTAGGGCCGGGTTGAATGCCGTCACGCGCAAGGCTTGCGATCACCCGGTCGGCGAAGTCTGGCGCCAGTGCCAATTTGGTCGGCCAGCCGACCAGCAGTCGACCTTCTTCGGCCAAAAATGCATTGTCAGGACGGGTCAGCCCCGATTGCAGCGGCTCGGCGCGGTCCACGCGCAGGGTCGCCCATTGCACCGTGCTCAGATCAATCCATGGCAGCAACTGGCCAAGTTCTTTCTGCGCGGTGGCGATTTGTTCGGCGGGTTCGCGAGCAACACCTTCGGCTTCAGCGATATCGCCGCCCAGGTACCAGACCCATTGGCCATCGGCCGCCGGGTGGGTGGTCACGGTGATGCGCGGCTTGGTGCCGCCGCCCAGGCAATGGGCGTACAGCAGTTTGAGGCTAGGGCCTTTGGCGATGATCATGTGCAGCGGCCGGCGCTGCATGGCGGGCTGGCTCAGGCCGAGTGCTTCGAGCAGCGCTGCGGTGCCGCCACCGGCGCTGAGCACGATGCGCTGCGCACGGATCTCGCGCTCGTCGACCTTCAGGCCCACCAGAACGCCATCCTCCAGCAACGGTTCAATCTTCTGGCCGGCGAGCAAGCCGTCCCCCGCCAGATCGGCGAGGCGCTGGATCAGGCTCGGTACGTCGACCACCAATTCTGCCAGTCGATAGACTTTGCCCTTGAAGCGCTTGTTTTGCAGGGCCGGCGGTAGTTGGTCGCCCTTGACCTGATCGACGCGGCCGCGCACGGCTTTGCTGGCGAAGAAACTGGTGAGGTTGCCGGCGAGGGTGCCGGGGGACCAGAGGTAATGGGCTTCGGACAACAGGCGCACGCCGGACAGGTCCAGCTCGCCGTCGCCGGCCAACGCCTCACGCCAACGGCGCGGCATGTCGGCGATGGCTTCCGAGGCGCCGGTCAGGGCGCCATGCAGCGCGTATTTGGCGCCGCCGTGGATGATGCCCTGAGACTTCACGCTCTGTCCGCCGCCGAGGCTGGCGCTTTCCACCAGCACGGTCGAAAAACCCTGACGGCGCAGGCGCGCATTCAGCCAGAGGCCGGCGACACCAGCGCCGACAATCAGAACGTCGGTGGAAATAACGGATGGCATGCAGCGACCTCAATGTTCAAGACGAGGGCGCAGTATACAGACTCGAAGAAAAGGGGATTTGTTGGTGATCAATCGGGTGGCGCAAAACCTGTGGGAGCGGGCTTGCTCGCGAAAGCGGTGTGTCAGGCAACATTGATGTCGACTGATATGGCCCATTCGCGAGCAAGCCCGCTCCCACAATGGATAGTGCTTGGAGCTTAATGCCCGGCGGTTTTGGAGAAGAGCTGGATCACGACAACACCCAATACGATCAGCACCATCCCCAGCATCGCCGGCACATCCAGCTTCTGGCCGTAGATAAACAGCGCCGCCACGCTGACCATCACGATTCCCATGCCGGCCCACACCGCGTAGGCAACACCCACCGGAACGCTGCGCACCACCAGGGTCAACATCCAGAAGGCAATGCCGTAGCCGACAATCACCAGAATCAGCGGCAACGGGGTACTGAAGCCTTTGACGGCTTTCATCGAAACGGTTGCGATCACTTCGGCGCAGATGGCAATGGCCAGATAGTAGTAAGCGGTCATGGGTGCATCCTCGTGTGAAGTGTTGCTTTGTGTGGTCGGCATTCTAGAGACTCCCCAGATGCGGTAAAGTCATTACCTATCTGTTCTGAAGATGGGTTGCCTCATGAGCATGCAATGGAATCTGGAGCATCTGCGGCTGTTTGTCAGCGTAGCGGAGCAGCGTTCGTTTTCGGCGGTTGCGCGGGATCAACGCAAGGCGCAATCGGCGGTGAGCAGTTCGATTGCCCAGCTGGAGGACGACCTCGGCGTGAGCCTGTTCGACCGCAGCAGTGGCCGTCAGCCCAAACTCACCGAAGCCGGCAACGCCTTGCTGGAAGAGGCGCGCGAAGTGCTGCGTCAATGTGAACGCCTCAATGGGCGGGCGTTGGCGATGATGCGCGGCCAGGAGGCACGCCTGCGGGTGGCTCAGGATGAGGCGATGCCCTATCAGCCGATCATCGAGAGCTTTGAAGCCCTGGCGGAAAAATTTCCCAGCCTTGAAGTGCAACTGACCAGCGCCGCCCAAGGCGATGTGGCGCGCAAGCTGGTGGAGCGCCGGGCCGATCTGGGCTTGCTGTTCTATCACGATCAGATTCCCGAAGCCCTTGAGCGGCGAGTGCTGGGCAGCGTCGAGATGGTGACCGTGTGCGGTGTCGGACATCCGTTGGCCAGGCAGATGCAGATTGATTGTCAGCAAATGGCGCAGCATCGACAGCTGCTGATGTCCACACAGTCCAGCGTCTACCCCGGCAGTGAGCCGGCCAGCCCGCAGGTCTGGCGGGCCGACAGCTTCTACGTCATGGCGGAATGGCTGGTGCGCGGCCTCGGCTGGGCCTGGCTGCCGCGGCACGTGGTGCAATACCCGGCGTATCAGGGCCTGATGGTTGAGCTGGACAGCGAATGGACTCCGCCGGCGCTGGTGGTGGAGCTGGTATGGCGCCGCGATGAACCCCTCGGTCCGGCGGCGCGTTGGCTGGCGGAACGTTTTGCCGTGCACTTGCAGGCGATCGGTCAAAAAAGCCGATAAACTCCGCCGCCATGAATAGAACTCTCTACACCGCGCTGTTTTACCTGGGGCTGCCACTGGTAGCGATTCGGCTGTGGCTGCGCTCGCGCAAGGCACCGGCGTATGCCAAACGGATTGGCGAGCGATTCTCCCTTGGCATGCCGGCGATGAAACCGGGCGGCATTTGGGTGCACGCGGTGTCCGTGGGTGAAAGCATTGCGGCGGCGCCGATGATTCGCGCCTTGCTGCAACGTTATCCACAGCTGCCGATTACCGTGACCTGCATGACCCCAACCGGGTCCGAGCGCATCCACGCACTGTTCGCCAACGAACCGCGCATCCAGCACTGCTATTTGCCTTACGACTTGCCGTGCGCCGCCAAGCGATTTCTCGATCGGGTCCGGCCGACACTGGCGGTGATCATGGAAACCGAACTGTGGCCTAACCACATTCACCAATGCGCCAAACGCAACATTCCGGTGGCGCTGGCCAACGCGCGACTGTCCGAGCGTTCGGCCAGGGGATATGGCCGCTTCAGCAAACTGACTCAACCGATGCTTGCCGAGATGAGTCTGTTCGCGGTGCAGACCGAAGCCGAGGCCCAGCGCTTCCGTGACTTGGGCGCGCGTGCAGAAACTGTCGAGGTGACCGGTTCGATCAAGTTCGACCTGACCATCGACCCTGCACTGCTTCAGCGCGCTGCCGAACTGCGGGCGCAATGGCTGGCTCAGGAACGTCCGGTGTGGATCGCTGCGAGCACTCACGAAGGCGAAGACGAAGTGGTGCTGGCGGCTCATCGTCGGTTGTTGGCCAATCATCCCGATGCGCTGCTGATTTTGGTGCCACGTCATCCAGAGCGATTCAATTCCGTGTTCGAGTTGTGTCGGCAACAGGGGTTTGCCACGGTGCGTCGTTCCGCTGGCGAACCGGTCACCGCCGGCACGTCGGTGTTGCTGGGCGACACCATGGGCGAGCTGCTGTTTCTGTATGCGCTGGCGGACAGCGCATTTGTCGGCGGCAGTCTGGTGCCAAACGGCGGGCATAACCTGCTGGAACCGGCGGCACTGGCCAAGCCGGTGCTGAGTGGGCCGCACCTGTTCAACTTCCTCGAAATCGCCGCGCAATTGCGCAGCGCCGGGGCGTTACAGGAAGTGGAAGATGCCGAAGGTCTGGCGCTGGCCGTGCAGCGGCTGTTCGAATTGCCGCGCGATGCGCAGCGGATGGCGGAGGCGGGGTTGAAGGTGATGCGCACCAATCAGGGGGCGTTGCAGCGATTGCTGGATGGGTTGGGGCGGCTGATCGATTGATCGATCGGGTCGTCTGAAACAAAAAGATCGCAGCCTCGTTTCACTCGACAGCTCCTACAGGATTGATGCAAATCCGGTGTAGGAGCTGTCGAGTGAAACGAGGCTGCGATCTTTTGTTTTTACTGCGTCGGATTAGCCTTCAACTGCGCCGCCGCAGCCTTGGCCAGGTCCGGTGGCAGGAAGTCTTTATCCGGGTTGTAGTCGGCCTTCAGATAACGCCCCAGGTCCTGCAAATCCCCGGGATTCAACGTGCCCGCCGCCTGCTTCAAGCGCAGGTTGTCGAGAATGTAGTCGTAACGGGTATTGTTGTAATTGCGCACCGAGGTGTACAGCTGACGCTGCGCATCCAGCACGTCGACAATGTTTCGCGTGCCCACCTGATAACCGATTTCGGTGGCTTCAACCGCACTCTGGTTGGAAATGATCGACTGCTTGCGCGCCGCCACCTGCTCAACGTCGGTGTTCACCGCGCGGTGCAGGTTGCGGGTGCTTTCCACGATCTGCCGACGCAGGGATTCGCGCTGCTGCTCGGACTGATCCAGTTGCGCATACGATTGACGCACCTGGGAACTGGTCAAGCCGCCGCTGTAGATCGGGATGTTCAGTTGCAGGCCCACCGTCGTTTGCGAGACGTTGCCACCATACGGTTGGGGGAAGGCGTTCGGGTTGCTGAAACCCAGGGCGTCGTTGTCACCTTTCTCGTATTTCGCCACGGCGTCGAGGGTCGGCGCATGGCCGGCCTTGCGCTGCTTGAGGGTTTCTTCGGCCGCGCTGACGGCGTAGTTGCTGGCCAGCAGATTGAGGTTCTGCTTCGCCGCCGTATCGACCCAGGCCTTGGCGTCGTTCGGCGCGGGCGGCAGGATCGGCAGCGTATGGGAAATACCCCAGATCGAGTTGTACTGACGGTTGGTCAGGGTGATCAGAGCTTCGAAAGCATCATCCACCTGACGCTGCGCGAGGATCCGGTTGGCGCGCGCGGTGTCGTAGCTCGCTTGCGATTGCAACACGTCAGTCTTATCCGACAGGCCGACGTCAAAGCGTTCGTTGGACTGATCGAGCTGGCGTTTGAACGCGGCTTCCTCGGCCTTGGTCGAGGCCAGGTTGTCCTGGGTGCGCAAGACGTTGAAGTAACTGTTGGCGGTTTGCAGGATCAGGTTTTGCTCGGTCGCCGAGAGTTGCAGTGCAGCCTGCTCGTTGACGTCTTTGGCGGCCTGGAACTGGAACCAGCGATCAGCGCGGAACAGCGGTTGAGCCAACGTCGCCTGGTAGGAGTGGGCGTTGCGGTTGGCGGTCGCCGAAGGCTGATCGATGACAGTGCGCACGTTGGCCATTTCTGCGCCGCCCGAGATATTGGGCAGCAGCCCGGCGCGAGCCTGAGGCACGACTTCTTTCTGTGCGCCATATTGAGCAACGGCGGCGGCGAGGTCGGCGTTGTTGTCCTTCGCTTCCTGATACACGCTGACCAGATCGTTTTTGGTCGATAAGGGCGCTTCTGCTGCCCAGGCCATTCCATTGGACGCACAAGACACGGCAAGGGCCAGTGAGAGTTTGCGCAGCATGAGGCCATCCCTAAAAAAATTATGCTGATAATTTGAGCGCCAAGGCTACGGCGCGGCCCACACAGCGTCAAGGTGCGGCATGGCTTGCGAGTGTAGTGGTGGCCACGTTCGGCAACAATCCGTTAATTGCGCCATTCATCATGGTGTTTACCGCGGTGTTGGCGTTCTTTGCTGGTTGTGTCTAGACTGGCCGGGTTCTTGTCGGGGTGCCTTGCTATGAGGCTGAGATCGAATAATTTCGGATCCCGTTGAACCTGATCAGGTTAGCGCCTGCGTAGGGAACAAGATTTCTCGTCACCCGGCGAGTCCTCTTGTGCTTCGTCCGGGATGTTGTTCGACAATCGAACACCCCTCGAGCACTGAGCACAGCACAGCTGGTTTTCCCAGCGCACGTGCGTCCATTCGTTTACAGGTTCGCTCCGACAAAAATCCACTGCCTGGATGTGTTCGGAGAGCCCGTGATGACGATAAAACTAAAAGACCATACGAACCTGAGTGACTCGGCCCAAGTCGATCAACAGTCGGTTCAGCCGTTTACCCGCTCGCAAAAAATCTACGTTCAGGGCTCCCGTCCGGACATCCTCGTGCCGATGCGCGAAATCAGCCTCGATGTGACCCCGACCGACTTCGGCGGCGAGGTCAATGCGCCGGTAGTGGTGTACGACACCTCGGGCCCGTACACCGATCCCAACGTCATCATCGACGTGCGCAAAGGCCTGGGCGATGTGCGCTCGCCATGGATCGAATCCCGCGGCGACACCGAGCGCCTGCCCGGCCTGAGCTCCAACTTCGGTCAGGAGCGCCTGGCCGATGCCGAGCTGACCAAGCTGCGTTTCGCCCACGTGAACAACCCGCGCCGCGCCAAGGCCGGGGCCAACGTCAGCCAGATGCACTACGCGCGCAAAGGCATCATCACCGCCGAGATGGAATACGTCGCCATCCGCGAAAACATGAAGCTGGAAGTCGCCCGCGCCGCCGGTCTGCTGGACCAGCAACACGCCGGCCACAGCTTCGGTGCCAGCGTGCCGAAAATCATCACCCCCGAATTCGTCCGCGACGAGATCGCCCGCGGTCGCGCGATCATTCCGGCCAACATCAACCACACCGAACTGGAACCGATGATCATCGGCCGTAACTTCCTGGTGAAGATCAACGGCAACATCGGCAACAGCGCCTTGGGCTCGTCCATCGAAGAAGAAGTGGCGAAACTGACCTGGGGCATTCGCTGGGGTTCGGACACGGTCATGGACCTGTCCACCGGCAAGCACATTCACGAAACCCGCGAGTGGATCATCCGTAACTCGCCAGTGCCAATCGGCACAGTGCCGATTTACCAGGCCCTGGAAAAAGTCGGCGGTGCGGCCGAAGACCTGACCTGGGAGCTGTTCCGCGACACCCTGATCGAACAGGCCGAGCAGGGCGTCGACTACTTCACCATCCACGCCGGCGTACTGCTGCGCTACGTGCCGCTGACCGCCAAACGCGTGACCGGTATCGTCTCCCGTGGCGGTTCGATCATGGCCAAGTGGTGCCTGGCGCATCACAAGGAAAACTTCCTCTACACCCATTTCGAAGACATCTGCGAAATCATGAAGGCCTACGACGTCAGCTTCTCGCTGGGCGATGGCCTGCGTCCGGGTTCGATTGCCGACGCCAACGACGCCGCACAATTCGGTGAGCTGGAAACCCTCGGCGAGCTGACCAAGATCGCCTGGAAGCACGACGTGCAGTGCATGATCGAAGGCCCGGGTCACGTGCCGATGCAGTTGATCAAAGAGAACATGGACAAACAGCTCGAGTGCTGCGACGAGGCGCCGTTCTACACCCTCGGCCCGCTGACAACCGACATTGCGCCGGGTTACGACCACATCACGTCGGGCATTGGCGCGGCGATGATCGGCTGGTTCGGTTGCGCGATGCTCTGCTACGTCACGCCGAAGGAGCACTTGGGCCTGCCGAACAAGGATGACGTGAAGACCGGGATCATCACCTACAAGATTGCCGCACATGCCGCCGATCTGGCCAAAGGGCATCCGGGCGCGCAGATCCGCGACAATGCCTTGAGCAAGGCGCGGTTTGAATTCCGTTGGGAAGACCAGTTCAACCTGGGCCTCGATCCGGACACTGCACGCTCGTATCACGATGAAACCCTGCCGAAGGATTCGGCCAAGGTCGCGCATTTCTGCTCCATGTGCGGACCGAAATTCTGCTCGATGAAAATCACCCAGGAAGTCCGCGAATACGCGGCCAACCAACGGATCGAAACCGTCGATGCCGAAGTCGCCCAGGGATTGGCGGAACAGGCCGAGCGGTTCAAGCAGGAAGGCAGTCAGCTTTATAAGAAAGTTTAAGCGGCAAGTTTAAGCGGCAAGCTGCAAGTTAGAAGCAAAGGCTGGATCTGCTTTTTTCTTGAGGCTTGCCGCTTGAAGCTTGTAACCCATGGTTCCCTTGAGATATCTGACTTGAACACCTACTCCCCTGACACAGCCGTACCCGCCGATAGGCGCGTGTTTGGCGGTCGCGATCTGTTTTCCCTGTGGTTCTCCCTCGGCATCGGTTTGATGGTGCTGCAAACCGGCGCTTTGCTCGCGCCAGGTCTGGGCCTGTCCGGCTCGTTGCTGGCGATCTTCCTCGGCACCTTGGTCGGCGTTCTGCTGCTGGCCGCCGTCGGTGTGATCGGCAGCGACACCGGCCTGTCCTCGATGGCCGCGCTCAAACTCAGCCTCGGCAAACGCGGCGCCAGCCTGCCGGCCGTGCTGAACCTGCTGCAACTGATCGGTTGGGGCTCGTTCGAAATCATCGTCATGCGCGACGCGGCCAGCCTGCTCGGCGCCCGTGCATTCAGCGAAGGCAGCCTGCTGTCGAATCCGCTGCTCTGGACCTTGTTCTTCGGCGCACTCGCGACCTTGCTGGCAGTCAGCGGGCCGTTGACATTCGTGCGGCAGATCCTGCGCAAGTGGGGCATCTGGCTGTTGCTGGCGGCGTGCATCTGGCTGACCTGGAACCTGTTTGCCAAAGCCGATCTGGCCGCCTTGTGGGCGCAGGCCGGTGACGGTTCGATGCCATTCGCGGTCGGTTTCGACATCGCGATCGCGATGCCGCTGTCGTGGTTGCCGCTGATTGCCGACTACTCACGTTTCGGCAAGCGTGCGAAAAACGTGTTCGGCGGTACGGCGCTGGGTTTCTTTATCGGTAACTTCTGGCTGATGAGCCTGGGCGTGGCGTACACCCTGGCGTTCGCGCCGAGTGGTGAAGTGAATGCCTTGTTGCTGGCACTGGCCGGTGCAGGTCTGGGGATTCCGCTGCTGCTGATTCTGCTGGATGAGTCGGAAAATGCCTTTGCCGATATTCACTCGGCGGCGGTGTCCAGCGGGATTCTGTTGCGCTTGAAGGTCGAGCACCTGGCCTTGGCGATTGGCGTGATCTGCACACTGATTGCGTGCCTGGCGCCGTTGGCCCAGTACCAGAACTTTTTGCTGTTGATCGGTTCGGTGTTTGCGCCGCTGTTCGGCGTGGTGCTGGTGGATCACTTCATCTTGCGCAAACGCAGTGCTCAAGTGGCGTCAGCGGCATTGCGCTGGCCGGCGTTGCTCGCCTGGTTGGGCGGGGTGAGCACTTATCACTTGTTGGCAAATCTGTATCCGGACATCGGCGCAACCCTGCCGTCGTTGATTCTGGCAGGGTTGCTTCAGTTCGTGCTGGGTCGGGCCTTCAGTTACGGCCGGGAAACAGCTCAGGCTTGAGAATGCCGTTCAGGCGCGGGTAAGGGATCTTCAGCTCGATGTGGCCCAGCGCGTAAGGCGCGATGGTGCTCACTTCGTACTTGAGGATCACCCCGCCGTAGGTCAGCGCAACGTTCTGGGTTTTCTGGAAATGCCAGCTCTTCAGGAACTCCGGCTCCTGATCGAGTTTGGTGCTGATCAGCCAGCTGTTGTGCGCCACTTGCGCGGCTTTCCAGAACGCCTCTTCCTGTCCCGGCAGCAACATATCCGACAGCGTCAGCACTTTATGCTGCTGGCGCGAATAGTTGATGAAGCTGCGCCCCGGCGTGCCCTGCGCGTTGCCGGTGTCCAGGTAACTGGAAAATTCGACAATCACCAAGCCGTCATGCTGCTCACGTACCTTGGCTTGCAAGTAGCTGCTGGAGTGCGGTGCGGCGGTGCGCAGGAACTGATCGCGATACGCGGCCAGGGTCGGCGCTGCCGGGGCCTCCGGGGTGCGGGTCAATAGCAACAGGTTTTTTTCCACCAGGCCATCCAGTTGTGGCTCGGCCGGAAAGTGCACGGTGTCGATGTTCACCAGCGGGCAATCAGGAGTGGAGCAACCCGGCTTCAATGTTTCCGAGGCATCGCGGGTGGTCTCCAGCGGCGTCCGGTAATTGGGCTGGAACAAACTCTGGCAGGCACCCAGGGTCAGGGCGATTGCGGCCACGGAGGCGATTTTAAAAAACGACATGGGCGTCCTTCACAAAACAGGGAAAGGCGAAAAGTTATCCGCTTCGACTCTCAACGAAGCGGTCAGTTCGCCACTAAGCTAATTAGAGTTGGTTTCGCCCTCACCGTCTATCTCGCTGACTGGAAAGGGGCTGCATCAAACGGTGCGAGCGCGTTAGGATGGCGCGAAGTCGAGGTTGCAAGTCACCAAAGGAGCCTCGTAACGGACTGCAGTAAACGAGGATAGTCATGACTGATTTTGCCAACGCCATTCCGACCGCCGTAGATATCGTTCGGCGTGAAAAGTGCTACGAGGGCTTCTACAAACTCGATCGTGTGCACTTGCGCCACGAATTGTTTGCCGGTGGCATGAGTCGTGAGATCAATCGTGAAGTGTTTGTTCGCCATGATGCAGTGTGCGTGCTGCCGTACGATCCGCGGCGTGATGAAGTGGTGCTGATCGAGCAGTTTCGTGTAGGCGCCATGGGCAAGACCGACAATCCATGGCTGATCGAACTGGTCGCCGGTCTGATCGACAAGGATGAAGTGCCGGAAGAAGTTGCTCACCGCGAAGCGCAGGAGGAAGCTGGGCTTGTGTTCGGGGCGCTCTGGCCGATGATCAAATATTTTCCATCGCCGGGCGGCAGCAACGAGTTTGTGCATTTGTACCTGGGGCGTTGTGACAGCACCGGCGTCGGCGGCCTGTATGGGCTGGAGGAAGAAGCGGAAGATATCCGCGTCACGGTCTGGGCATTCGAAGATGCCTTGCAAGCCGTACGCGACGGAAGAATTGCCAACGCGCCTTGTATCATTGCTTTGCAATGGCTGGCTTTGAACCGCGTTGAAGTGAGGGGGCTATGGTCGTAAACAAGCTGCGCGATCGCTACCGGGTTGACCTTGTAGGGCTGCAAGCCTCTTGCGAGGCCAACTACGCGCGTCTGATGCGACTGCTGCCGGACATGCGCAACGAGCCGGCGGCGCGGCGCATTGCCGTGACTAACGGTGACCAGATGCTCGGCGTGCTGGCCCTCGAGGTGCTTCAAGTCTGTCCGTACACCACGACGCTGCAGGTCCGGCAGGAACATAGCCTGCCATGGCTGCCAGTGCCGCAACTGGAAGTCCAGGTCTATCACGACGCATGCATGGCTGAAGTGGTCAGCGCCGAACATGCGCGACGCTTTCGTGGCATCTATCCTTATCCGAATGCCTCGATGCATCAGCCTGACGAGAAGGCTCAACTGAATATGTTTCTGGGCGAATGGCTGAGCCATTGCCTGGCGTTGGGGCATGAGTACGAAGTCGTCCGTTAACGTGAGTTGTGAACTGTGTCCGGTTCACAGGTTTCCTCTTTTGATCGTCCCCCAGCATAATTGCGGCATTCATCCATCCCGTGATTCAGCCTTGGGAGAACGCCTTGCCGAGCGTATCCACATTGACCACCGCCGATTCGGCGTTATTGGTGCAACTCTCTGACAGTCATCTGTTTGCCGACGCGAACGGGACGCTGATGGGCATGAACACGCGCGACAGTCTGCAAAAAGTCATCGAGTTGGTGCGGCTTCAGCAGCCACGGATCGATCTGATCATTGCCAGTGGGGATTTGTCTCAGGACGGGACGCTGGAGTCCTATCAGCTGTTTCGCGATTTGACGCGGCCGCTTGATGCGCCGGCGCGCTGGATTCCCGGCAATCACGATGAGCCGCGGATCATGGCCGAGGCGGCGGTACAAAGCGCTTTGCTGGAGTCGGTGGTGGATGTCGGCAATTGGCGGGTCACGTTGCTGGATTCGGCGGTGCCGGGGTCGGTGCCGGGGTTTTTGCAGGATGAGCAGTTGCAGTTGTTGGTCCGTTCATTGAGTGAGGCGCCGGAGCGGCATCATCTGGTGTGTTTTCATCATCATCCGGTGTCGATCGGGTGTGCCTGGATGGAGCCGATCGGGTTGCGTAATCCTGATGCGCTGTTTGCGGTGCTTGATCGTTTTCCGCAGGTGCGTGCGGTTTTGTGGGGGCATGTGCATCAGGAGGTTGATCTTGAGCGTAATGGTGTTCGGTTGATTGCTTCGCCTTCTACGTGCATTCAGTTTGAGCCGGGGAGTGATGATTTCAGTGTCAGTGATGAGGCGCCGGGGTATCGGTGGTTGCGGCTTTTGCCTGATGGGCGGGTTGAGACTGGCGTTGAGCGGGTTTCCGGGTTTGCCTTCCGGATTGATTACGGTTCTAACGGGTATTGACGGTTTTGGTTTTGGTTTTGGTTTTGGTTTTGGTTTTGGTCTTGGCGGCCTTTGGGCCGACCATGTTGTGGGGTGACCGGGTACATATCCGTTGCTGCGGTAACGGCGGCTTAGGGTTTCGCCCTGACGGCGACTCACTTTTTTTGACAAACGCCTCAAAAAAAGTAAGCAAAAAAAAGGCTCGCCCCGGCGTCCGGCCCCTCGCTTAGGCTCGGTGTTCCTTCGTTCCGGCATTCATCTGGGGGCATCGCCTTCGGTCTGCTTCGCGACGACCTCCTCTCGATGTGTTCGACTTCGTCGAACGGCGCTACGCGCCCACCCCCCAGATGAACGCCTCCACTCAGCCTGCCGAAGGGGCGGGTAGATCAAGATCAAAAGCTGCAGGCGAGCTACCGCTCGGCCTGTTGAGTGGTGAAGAGCGGGGGTACACCTCGATTTACTGTGGGAGCTGGCCTGCCGGCGATGGCGGCCTGACAGCCGACCAATCTCTCGCAGGTGTACAAAATTCAATTGTGGGAGCTGGCCTGCCGGCGATGGCGGCCTGACAGCCGACCAATCTCTCGCAGGTGTACACAAAAACCTGTGGGAGCTGGCCTGCCAGCGATGACGGCCTGACAGCCGACCAATCTCCTGCAGATGTACACCAAACCCTGTGGGAGCTGGCCTGCCAGCGATGACGGCCTGACAGCCGACCAGTCTCCTGCAGGTGTACACCAAACCCTGTGGGAGCTGGCTTGCCAGCGAAGGCGGCCTACCAGCCGACCAATCTCTCGCAGCTGTACAAAATTCAATTGTGGGAGCTGGTCTGCTCCGGGCGGCGTTCCGACGATGGCGTCCTCGCTGGCACCCCATTTTTTGCGGATGTCCCCGATTCTCCTGACTCCCTGTAAACTGCGCCTTTTTACCGACGCACAGGGAGCTCAAATGTCCGGTTCGATCCTTTATATCCACGGTTTCAACAGCGCGCCAGCCTCTAAAAAGGCCACTCAGTTGATGCAGGTGATGGATCGTCTGGGTCTGAGTGATCAGTTGCGTGTCCCGGCCTTGCATCATCATCCCCGCGAGGCCATCGGTCAGTTGGAGAGGGCGATTGAGGAGCTGGGGCGGCCGCTGCTGGTCGGCAGCTCACTCGGCGGCTACTATGCGACTCACTTGGCTGAACGCCATGGTTTGAAGGCTCTGTTGATCAACCCTGCGGTCAGTCCGCACCGGATGTTTGACGGGTTCCTGGGGACGCAGAAAAACCTGTATACCGATGAAGCCTGGGAATTGACCCACGACCATGTAACGGCGCTGGCTGAGTTGGAAGTGCCGGCGCCCCAGGATCCGCAGCGGTTTCAGGTGTGGTTGCAGACCGGCGACGAAACGCTGGACTATCGCCTTGCCCAGCAGTATTACCGAGCCTGTGCCTTGCGCATTCAGGCCGGTGGCGATCACGGTTTTCAGGGTTTTGCCGCGCAGTTACCGGCAATGCTCAGTTTTGCCGGCATCGGCGCAGATTTGTATCAGGCGATTGATTTCACAGCACTGTGAGCCTTCACCTCTTTTTCCTTGAACATATTTACAGAAGACGGACGACGAGACCCCATGGCCACTCCCAGCGCTAGCTCCTATAACGCAGACGCCATCGAAGTCCTCTCGGGCCTCGACCCGGTGCGCAAACGCCCCGGCATGTACACCGACACCAGTCGGCCGAACCACCTTGCCCAGGAAGTCATCGACAACAGCGTCGACGAAGCCTTGGCCGGGCATGCGACGTCGGTGCAGGTCATCCTGCATGCCGATCACTCTCTGGAAGTCAGCGATGACGGGCGTGGCATGCCGGTGGACATTCACCCGGAAGAGGGTGTGTCAGGCGTCGAGCTGATCCTCACCAAGCTTCATGCGGGCGGCAAGTTTTCCAACAAGAACTACCAGTTCTCCGGCGGTCTGCACGGGGTGGGTATTTCGGTGGTCAACGCCTTGTCGACCGAAGTCCGGGTGCGCGTAAAGCGTGACGGCAATGAATACCAGATGACCTTCGCCGACGGTTACAAGAAAACCGAGCTGGAAGTGATCGGCACCGTTGGCAAGCGCAACACCGGCACCAGCGTGTTCTTCGCGCCGGACCCGAAATACTTCGATTCACCGAAATTCTCCATCAGTCGCCTCAAGCACGTGCTCAAGGCCAAGGCCGTTCTGTGCCCGGGGCTGCTGGTCAGTTTTGAAGACAAGGCCACCGGCGAAAAAGTCGAATGGCATTACGAAGACGGCCTGCGTTCTTACCTCGTCGATGCCGTCAGCGAATTCGAGCGTCTGCCGGACGAGCCGTTCTGCGGCAGCCTGGCCGGCAATAAAGAAGCGGTCGATTGGGCCTTGTTGTGGTTGCCGGAAGGTGGCGACAGCGTTCAGGAAAGCTACGTCAACCTGATCCCGACGGCGCAGGGCGGTACGCACGTCAACGGTTTGCGTCAGGGTTTGCTCGATGCCATGCGTGAGTTCTGCGAATTTCGCAGCCTGCTGCCGCGCGGCGTGAAGCTGGCGCCGGAAGACGTCTGGGAGCGCATCGCCTTCGTCCTGTCGATGAAGATGCAAGAGCCGCAATTCTCCGGCCAGACCAAAGAGCGTCTGTCGTCCCGTGAAGCGGCGGCTTTCGTCTCCGGTGTGGTCAAGGACGCCTTCAGCCTGTGGCTCAACGCCAACCCGGAAACCGGCATGCTGCTGGCGGAACTGGCCATCAACAACGCTGGCCGTCGTCTGAAGGCCAGCAAAAAGGTTGAGCGTAAGCGCATCACCGCAGGTCCGGCGCTGCCGGGCAAACTCGCCGACTGCGCCGGGCAGGACCCGATGCGTTCCGAGCTGTTCCTGGTGGAAGGTGACTCCGCCGGTGGTTCGGCCAAGCAGGCGCGCGACAAAGAGTTTCAAGCGATCCTGCCGTTGCGCGGCAAGATCCTCAACACCTGGGAAGTCGACGGCAGCGAAGTGCTGGCCAGCCAGGAAGTGCACAACATCGCCGTGGCCATCGGAGTCGATCCTGGCGCGGCGGACATGAGCCAGCTGCGCTACGGCAAGATCTGCATCCTCGCCGACGCCGACTCCGACGGCTTGCACATCGCCACGTTGCTTTGCGCCTTGTTCGTCCAGCATTTCCGCCCGCTGGTGGATGCCGGTCACGTCTACGTCGCGATGCCGCCGCTGTACCGCATCGACCTGGGCAAAGAGATTTACTACGCCCTGGACGAAGCCGAGCGCGATGGCATTCTCGATCGCCTGGTGGCCGAGAAGAAACGCGGCAAGCCGCAGGTCACCCGATTCAAAGGCCTGGGTGAAATGAACCCGCCGCAGTTGCGCGAAACCACCATGGACCCGAACACTCGGCGACTGGTACAGCTGACGCTGGACGATTTTGCCGCGACCTCGGAAATGATGGACATGCTGTTGGCGAAGAAACGCGCCGGGGATCGCAAATCCTGGTTGGAATCCAAAGGCAACCTGGCCGAGGTTCTTGGTTGATGCGGCTTGGCTTAGTCCTGGCGTGTGGGTTGCTGCTGACCTCGTTGACGGTCTCTGCCGAACCGGCGCCGGAGCTGCGCGTGTTGTCCGAACATGCCGTCGATGGCATGCGCGGCGGCAATCTGTCGGGGCTGGCCCAGTGCGGCAAGGACCTGTGGACGGTTTCCGATCGCGACGATGATCAGATCTACCGTCTCGACACGACGGCCAACATCTGGCAAGCCGAAACCGTGCATATCGACGTACCTCCGGTGCCGGACACCGGTTTGCCCTGGGGGTTGCGGGCGCGGACCTGGGCGGCCTCTTTCGTGCGGGGCGGGGATCTGGATTTCGAAGGGATCACCTGCGACAGCGCGGGCAATCGTTACATCGTCAGCGAAGGCCATGCGGCGGTCCTGCAAGTACCGCTAACGGGGCCGGCAAACTGGCTGAAAATTTCGCCCATGATGGTTCGCGAGGCTCGGGCCAGCGGCATGTTGCTGCAATTCAATGCAATATTCGAAGGTCTGGCGATCAATCCGGCAGGCGACCAAATGTGGCTCGCCGCAGAGCGCCAAAGCCGCGGTTTGCTGCTGATCAAGCGCAAACAGACTGTCTGGGATTGCGACGGGCGTTGTGTGCTATTGAGCGAAGCAGGCATGGAAATGCAACCGCCGCAATTTCCCAAGGCCAGAGCGGTCAACCGGGATTTTTCCGACCTGTCATTGTTCGAGGGCAAGCTGTTTACCCTTGATCGCAACGCCTATCAGATCTGTCGTCGCGATCCACAGACTGCCAAGGTCGAGCGCTGCTGGTCGTATGCCGCCGAGTTGTTGCAGGAAAACCGACGGTATTCGCAGAACTACGGTCTGGAAGAGGCATTGATCATCGACGCCGACGGTGCCTGGATTGGCGTCGACAACAACTTTGGCCCCCGCGCCGATGGCGAGGTCCGCCCGGTTGTCTGGCGCTTCGCAGCGCCTGAAGGTGGCTGGAGCGCCCAGCTTTGAGCCAACAGACGCCAGGAAAACGTGCCGGTCGCGTTTTTATGGTGTTGGCCTGGTGCGCTGCACTGTTTTTGGCGACGCGGTTTTTCGGGCAGTGGGAGGCGCGTCAGCAGAACCCCTATGTCGTCGTCACCTCGCAGCAGGGCGAAGGTTTTATCGAGGTGAAGCTGGCCAGTAACACACAGGGGCATTTCGTCGCCAGCGGCCAGATCAACGGCCAGGCGGTGAATTTCATGCTCGATACCGGGGCGACCGATGTGGCGATCCCGGCAGAAATGGCCGAAAGGCTGAAGCTGGAACAAGGCTTCGGGGTCACCCTGAGTACGGCCAACGGTCGCACGGAGGGGTATCGAACCCGCGTCGACCGGCTGCAACTGGGCGATATTGTGTTGCGTGATGTGCGCGCCATCGTCGTGCCAGGCCTGGATGGCAATCAAGTGCTGCTCGGAATGAGCGCGCTGAACAAACTTGAATTTACCCAGCGCGGTGGCACCATGCTGCTGCGCCAGACAACGAACTGATGAGGCCCGCATGAGCGACTCCCTTGATCTCAGCCTGGACGGTGTAGAACGCCGGTCACTGGCTGACTTCACCGAAAATGCCTACCTCAACTACTCCATGTACGTGATCATGGACCGTGCCTTGCCGCATATCGGCGACGGCCTGAAACCGGTACAGCGACGCATCATCTACGCGATGAGCGAGTTGGGGCTGGACGCCGATTCCAAGCACAAGAAATCGGCGCGTACCGTCGGTGACGTGCTCGGTAAATTCCACCCGCACGGCGACTCGGCCTGCTACGAAGCCATGGTCCTGATGGCCCAGCCGTTCAGCTATCGCTACACGCTGGTCGACGGTCAGGGCAACTGGGGTGCGCCGGATGATCCCAAGTCCTTCGCCGCCATGCGTTACACCGAAGCGCGGCTGTCACGTTATTCCGAAGTGCTGCTCAGTGAACTGGGCCAGGGCACCGCGGACTGGGGGCCGAACTTCGACGGTACGCTCGACGAGCCTCTGGTGTTGCCGGCACGTTTGCCGAACATCCTGCTCAACGGCACCACCGGCATTGCCGTGGGCATGGCCACCGACGTGCCGCCGCATAACCTGCGCGAGGTGGCGACGGCATGCGTGCGTTTGCTTGATGAGCCCAAAGCCACGGTCGAACAGCTCTGCGAGCACATCCAGGGGCCGGATTACCCGACCGAAGCGGAAATCATCACGCCCCGCGCCGATCTGCTGAAAATGTACGAAACCGGCAAGGGCTCGGTGCGCATGCGCGCCGTGTACCACATCGAAGACGGCGACATCATCGTCACCGCGCTGCCGCATCAAGTCTCCGGCGCCAAGGTGCTGGAACAGATCGCGGCCATGATGCAGGCCAAGCCGTCCAAGGCTCCGCAGATCGCCGACCTGCGAGACGAGTCCGACCACGAGAACCCATGCCGGATCGTGATTATCCCGGGCGCGCGCAAGAACTTCGACCACGATGCATTGATGCAACACCTGTTCGCCAGCACCGAGTTGGAGTCGAGCTATCGGGTCAACATCAACATCATCGGCCTGGACGGCAAGCCGCAGTTGAAAAACCTGCGTGCGCTGCTGGTGGAATGGCTGGCGTTCCGCGTCCAGACCGTGCGCCGTCGCCTGCAATTCCGCCTGGACAAGGTCGAGCGTCGCCTGCACCTGTTGGACGGTTTGTTGATCGCCTACCTCAACCTGGATGAAGTGATCCACATCATCCGTACCGAGGAACACCCCAAAGCCGCGCTGATCGAGCGTTTCGCCCTGAGCGAAATCCAGGCCGACTACATTCTGGACACCCGTTTGCGTCAATTGGCGCGACTGGAAGAAATGAAGCTGCGTGCCGAGCAAGATGAACTGCTCAAAGAGCAGGCCAAGCTGCAAGCCTTGCTGAGCAGTGAAGCCAAGCTGAAAAAACTGGTACGCACCGAACTGATCAAGGACGCCGAAACCTACGGCGACGACCGTCGTTCGCCGATCGTCGAGCGTGCCGAGGCCAAGGCCCTGACCGAGCACGATCTGCTGCCGAACGAGAAAGTGACTGTCGTGCTGTCGGAAAAAGGCTGGGTGCGTTCGGCCAAGGGCCATGAAATCGACGCCACCGGGCTTTCCTATAAGGCTGGCGATGGCTTCAAGGCCTTGGCGCCGGGACGCTCGAACCAGTTTGCGGTGTTTATCGACTCCACCGGTCGCAGCTATTCGGTGGCCGCCCACACGTTGCCATCGGCACGGGGCCAGGGCGAGCCCCTGACCGGCCGTCTGACACCACCGCCAGGGGCAAGCTTCGAATGCGTGCTGATGCCGGAAGACGATTCGCTGTACGTGATCGCCTCCGACGCCGGGTACGGTTTCGTGGTCAAAGGTGAAGACCTGCAAGCCAAGAACAAGGCGGGCAAGGCGCTGTTGAGCCTGCCGAACAATTCGAAGGTCATTCTTCCGCGTCCGGTAACGGACCGCGAGAATAATTGGCTGGCCTCGGTGACCACCGAAGGTCGCCTGCTGATCTTCAAGATCAGCGATCTGCCACAATTAGGAAAAGGCAAAGGCAACAAGATCATCGGAATCAATGGTGAGCGTGTGGCCAGTCGCGAAGAATATGTCACGGACATCGCCGTACTGCCGGAGGGCGCCACGCTGGTGTTGCAGGCCGGAAAACGTACCTTGTCACTGAAAGCTGACGACCTCGAACACTACAAAGGTGAGCGTGGCCGTCGAGGCAACAAACTGCCACGTGGCTTCCAGAGGGTAGATGCGCTGCTCGTCGAAAACCTCAATTAAGCGTGCTAGAGCGCTCGATCTACGATTTAACGCGTAGATCGACGCTTTGGCGCTGGAGTCGGAACGCATATTCACGGATGATATGGCCTTTCAAGCGCCGGCGTGGCCGAGCGTTCTTCATTTTTATTGAGTATTTTCACTGTGGTGAGCCTTGTGGCAACCACCTGGATGGGACGATGACTGCTCTGCGCCTTCCTTTTATTTTGATGCTCGCTGGCGTTCTTGGCCTGGCGGGTTGCAGCGTTCACCAACCGGTGTCGCTGTATCAGCTGGACAGCGGTAGTCCGGCTCCGCCTGCGCAAAGCGCGGGCATGGCGGTATTGCTGGGCCCGGTAACGGTTGCGGATTACCTGCAACGTGAAACCTTGCTGCAGCGACAGCCCGATGGCAGCCTTCAGGCCTCGACCGACGGTCGTTGGGCCGGGAGCCTGTCGTCAGACATCGATCAGTTGTTGCTGCGTCAGGTCGCCGCTCGCCTGGACAGTCAGCGTGTTGTCCTGGCGCCGGCTACCTTGGGCTTCACGCCGGACGTTCAGGTGCTGCTGACGATTACCCGTCTGGATTCGGGCAAATCGCAGCCAGCGATCCTGGATGCGCAATGGCGTCTGATCGACCGTCGTGGTCAGGTTCGCGATAACCGCATCATTCATCTGCAAGAACAGCATGCTGGCGGTACGGCGGCTCAGGTTCAGGCGCAGGGCGTGTTGCTGCAGCGTCTGGCCGAGCAATTGTCGGTGGCCCTCAAGCCGCTGGCTAATCAGCCACCCATTGCCGAAGCACCACGCAAGTCTGCTCCGAAACCTGCCGCACCGGCGGCCGAGCAGGAGAAACAGCCGAAGATCCCGATGGCCTCGCCAATCCGCACGGATATGGAAGTGTTCAGGTTCTAACGCTGGATTGATTCAACACAAAGCCCGCACAGATGCGGGCTTTGTTGTTTCTGCAGGGTGCAGTTATCTATTGTTCGTCCTGGCCCCATCGCGAGCAGGCTCGCACCCACAGGTGATCTCGGCGCCCCACAAATCCCATGTGGGAGCGAGCCTGCTCGCGATGGGGCCGGGACAGGCAACAAAAAGCCCGCAGACGATCACTCATCTGCGGGCTTTTTCACTTCTGGGCTTTAAGGCTTACGCCCGACGCTCGTGCATCCGCGCCAGTTGCCGTTCCAGCATCGACGGATAAGGCTCCATCAACCGTTCCACGCAGCAAGCGCCCTCAGGGCTGGCAATCGGACGAATCCGCGCGCGCTGACGGATCAGCGCATCGTCACCGATCTTGCGCTCCACCAGCAGCAGATTGCGGCTGTGTTGCGACAAGGCCAGGGCGTCCTGAGCGGTTTCGGTCAGCAGCAGGTCGATCTGGCTCAGACCGAACAACTCGTCGCCCAACGTCAGGCCCAGCTGCAGCTGCAGGGTAATGCCACTGTCAGCGACTTCGATCTGCAACTGATGGCCCAGGGCCCGCAACAGCTCACCGCAGCAGATCGCGTTGGTCAGGTAGTCGTCGCCGCTGTCTTCGGTGTGGAACAGCATCAGCGTACTGCCGTCGTTCAGCGTGTGCAGCTCGCTCTGGTACAGCGAGGCCGCCTGATCGAGGCAATCGCGATAGCGTTTCAGCAGTTCTTCCAGGCGGGTACGTGGCAGGCGACGCAGTTGATCCTGGGCGCCCAGCTGCACGGCCAGTACTGCGCTGTGCTGTGGCACGTTCGAGACGACCGGTTTTGCCTGTGCTATCGGTGCGCTGGTTGCCGATTCGTCAATCAAGTCGGCAAACGCGTCATCGTCATCATCGTCTTCGACAGTGCTGACACTGCG
Organism: Pseudomonas sp. DR48; assembly: GCF_019823085.1. NCBI lineage: Bacteria > Pseudomonadati > Pseudomonadota > Gammaproteobacteria > Pseudomonadales > Pseudomonadaceae > Pseudomonas > Pseudomonas sp. DR48. The sequence goes on from NZ_CP081946.1 coordinate 2,506,183, forward strand.
CCGTGGCGCAGGCTTGAGACCCGCCACAGGTTTGGTTTCGTCAAAGCTTGGGTCGCGCAGGTTGCGCACTTCGAAGGTCGGCTCGTTATCGTCCGCGTCTTCGTATTCGCTATCGTCCACCTCGGGCTGCGGTGCAGGCGCAGGCTCGGCCGGTTCCGGCGCGAAGTTGGCGTGCAGCTGGCGGGCCAGGTCGCCGACTTCATCCTGACGTTCGGTGGCCGGGGTGTATTCGTCGATATTGCGCAGCCACACGCGCAGTTGCAGCAGCGGCGTGGAGATATTGCGCCCCAGGCGCAAACTCAGCGCCAGGGACAGGGCCAGCAGGATCGCACTCAAAATGCCCATGCTTTGCAGGCTGATGGTCATCGGCTGCTGGAACTGATCCATGTCCAGGCTGATGCGCAGTTGCCCGGCGGTCACGTCCTGGAAGGTGATCTTGCTCTGGTACATGCCCTCGGCTTCGCCCAGCAGGCTGTGCTTGGGACGTTGACCGGCTTCGGCGAGGATGCGGTTATCCACGCTATAAATAGCCGCGTGAGCCACCAGCTTGTTTTTGGTCAGGTTGTTGAGCAGCACGTTGAGGCTGAGGATGTCGTTGGACACCAACAGCTCCGTGGCGGAGGTGGCGGTCTGCGTGGTCAGGCTTTCGCCCAGCGCATCTGCCTGCTCGTGCATGGCCTGCTTGAACTGCAAACCCATCACACAGGCATAGATGACCAGGGCCAAAGCGACCAGGATCACGTTATGGCTGGCAATGCGCAATGCAATCGGTACACGGCGATGGCGCAGTGCCCGGAAGATCAGCAGAAAGAAGTTATCGGTTTTTACTGGCGTGGGCCGGTTCACTTGAGCTCGGCTCTTTTGTCCGTGAAGTTGACGCGCAGTATAGCGACAGGCCCTAGACCGGCAAAGCGTTGACGGTGCCCGATGGTCACTGAAAGTGGGTAGAATGCGGTTTTTTTCCACCTGCGGGGGTGCGCCTTGCGCGAAATCGTCCTGATAAACATCACGGGAGTCGACCGTCCGGGTCTGACTGCGGCCATAACTGGCGTTCTGGCCCAGGGTGGTGTGAACATTCTCGACATCGGTCAGGCGGTGATCCACGACACCCTGTCGTTCGGCATCCTGGTTGAGATTCCTGACACCGAGCAAGGCAAATCAGTGCTCAAGGACATCCTGTTCAAGGGTTACGAGCTTGATCAACAAGTCCGTTTCACCCCGGTATCCGAAGAGGATTACCAGCAGTGGGTCGGCAATCAAGGCAAAAAACGCCACATCGTGACCCTGTTGACCCGTAAAGTGACCGCCGGTCAATTGCAGGCCGTGAGTTCGATCACTGCCAAATATGGCCTGAACATCGATCATATCGACCGTCTGTCCGGTCGCATGCCGCTGGACACCCCGGCCGACAAGGGCAAGGGCTGCATCGAGTTTTCCGTGCGTGGCGAAGCGGCTGATCCGCAGGCGTTGCGGGCTGAATTTCTCAGTGTCGCGCAGGAACTGAACGTCGACATCGCCTTCCAGGAAGATTCGCTGTTTCGCCGTAACCGCCGTCTGGCGGTATTTGACATGGACTCGACGCTGATCGAGGCCGAAGTCATCGATGAACTGGCCAAGGCCGCCGGCGTGGGCGATCAGGTGTCTGAAATCACCGAGCGCGCAATGGCCGGCGAGCTGGATTTTCGCGCCAGCTTCAAAGAACGTCTGGCCTTGCTCAAGGGGCTGGACGTCAGTGTGCTGGACTCGATCGGCGCATCCCTGCGCCTGACCGAGGGTGCCGAAACTCTGTTCGCCGAACTCAAGCGTCTGGGCTACAAGACTGCAATCCTGTCAGGTGGCTTCACCTACTTCGCCAAGCAATTGCAGGCCAAGCTGGGTATCGACTACGTGTTTGCCAACGAACTGGAAGTGGTCGACGGCAAGGTCACCGGCGTGGCAGTCGAGCCGATTGTCGACGCGCAGCGCAAAGCTGATCTGCTGCGTGAGCTGGCGCACAAGGAAGGTTTGCGGCTGGAGCAGACCATCGCGGTCGGTGACGGTGCCAACGATTTGCCGATGCTGGCGATTGCTGGTCTGGGTGTAGCTTTCCGCGCCAAGCCGCTGGTGAAGCAGTCGGCGAAACAGGCGATTTCCACCCTCGGGCTGGATGGGGTGTTGTACCTGTTGGGCTTCCGCGATCGTGACGGGCAGCTCTGATTAACGATCAAAAGATCGCAAGCTCCTACAGTGCACGCAATCCTCTGTAGGAGCTGTCGAGTGAAACAAGGCTGCGATCTTTTGCTTTCGGGATCAAAGCGACTTCCACAACGAATCAAACTCCTCTTCAACGCCGCTTTCAGCGGCGTTGTCGTTTCTGCTCGCTTCCAGCGAACGGTAAGCAAACTGATTGAAACTGTTGGTACTCGCCACCCGCCGATCGAGCCCGGCCCGGCGTTCCTGGCCGTTGGTGTTGATCAACACTTTGTTGCCTTCCTGGAACGGCAGGCGCGGGGCGAGCAAGGTGGCGGGCAGGTCGATGGCGCTGATCTCGGGCAGCAACAGACCGCGCAGGTATTGGCTGTGATCGTCCCGCGAGCGCACCAGTTGCAAGCCGCATGGCTCTGCGTAAGGCGCAACTTGTTCGATGCCCATCTGCGTGCCGCCGCCACGCACCTGACGAATCCAGCGCACCACCGCAATGCTCCAGCCTTTATTGGCGGAGTCCTCGATTCCGACCATCTCGCCGGCCTGTAGCTCGGCGGGCACTGCGCCGGGCCACGCCAGGCAATATCCGCCGGGGCTGTGATTGATGATCGGCAGGGCATAGGTCGGAAAATGCCGATTGCTGTCGGCGGCATCCTTGCCATCGTCGTTCTGCAATTGCGGGTATTCAATCTCTTCATAAGGCAGCAAGGCATCGGCGCTGGCGTTGGGCGCAGCATCGAACGCCTGGCTCCATTGGTCCTTGCCTTGGCCTGTCAGGGGCAATGCAGAAAATTTCGCGAGTCGGGTGCCGGGGTTTTTCAGGATGTCGCTGAATGAACGTTGCCCGCCCAGGTAAAAGTGCAGCGCGCTCATGCCCACGCACAGGGTCAGGGTGCCTTGGCCGACGGTACGTTGAAAGCTGCGCTCGGCCGCCTGCCCCCACGCGGCGTGCAAGTGTTGCAGCGTATCCAGGGTCAAGCCGGCGGGTACCGGCAGCGGCGTTGAGCCACTGTTATTGCCCTGCAGATGCGCTTCGATGGCGGCGACCAGGAGCTGAGGATCAACCCCCAGCAAACTGGCCTGCTGCTCGGCCCTGAATTTGGAGCGATAGCGCGGCCCGACGTCGAGGTCCGGTGCGACGGCGAACAGCCCGTCGGCGGGGTTGGAGGGCTGCAGTTTGATCCATTGGCTCCAGGGCTCCAGTACCTCGGCAAGTCGGGCGATCTGGTTCTGACGCAGCTGATTACAGCGTGCGGCGCCCAGCAGCAGGGCGACCACGTAAGTCTGTTCGATGCTCAGGGTTCGCGTCTGGCTGGCCAGTTCATCGCGCAGGCTCAAGTGCTGGAGTTTATGCGCGCAGGCGATCCGGTACAGCTGGTGCGACTCTAGCCACAGGCCTTCCGGCACCGGGCAGTAGAGTTGCGTCGCACGGATCAGCGGGCCATTGAGGCAATGGATCGCCCGCTGTAGTGCTTGTGCCAGCAATGGCGCCCGGTCTTTGCTGAAACGCGGTGTGATCCGCACGACGATCTGTTTGTAGCCGGTCGCCAAGTGATTTTGCAGCGCCTGGCAGAGGTTGGCGATTTTGCGCGAGCGCTCGTCGAGCACAATGGCTTGATGCAGAAAATGCCGCTCCAGGTGTTTGCAGACGAAATACACCTCGGGTCGCAGCAGTTCGAGCAGTTGCAGGCGATTGTCGCTGGGGGTGAGCAGCTGGTTGAGTTCGCTCAGGCCCTGATAGAGCAAGCGAGCGGTTTCGCCGATGTTGGCCTTGGGCAGGTCGGCGATCCAGCGCTTGAGGTCGCGTGGCGTGGGTTCACAGAACGACAGACGCTGTTGCGTCGGGATCGGGACACGTAACAACAGGTGGGGGCTGGTCTCATTCATGCCGTGGAAAAACTCCGACCGGGAAATGGGCAGTGAATGACGTGACTGTAGCAGTTATGCGCCTCGACTGTTTGACTGTCAGGCGCGTGTCGCTCGGGCTTTTGTGGGCGAGTCGAGCGACGGTGCAACCGTAATGTCCGCCCCGTCGAACTCATTCGGCGGGGCGGATCAGCCAGGTCAGGCGTTTGGCAGACCCAACGCCTGGCCCATTTGAACCGGCGACAGGGCGCCAAGCCCTTCAACCCATTTCACCTGGTCCGGCCCGAACAACACGACCGCGGTCGAACCCAGTTTGAAGCGACCCAGTTCGGCGCCTTTTTCCAGATGGATGGGTGCGCGGGCAGCTTCGTCGTAACGGAAGGTTTTCAGTTCGCGCTTGGGTGGCGTCACCAGCCCGGCCCATACGGTTTCAATCGAAGCCACGATCATTGCGCCGACCAGCACCACGGCCATCGGCCCGCGCTCGGTGTCGAAAATGCACGCCACGCGCTCGTTGCGGGCGAACAGCTCCGGTACGTTTTCAGCGGTGGTCTGGTTGACCGAGAAAATCCGCCCCGGGATGTAGACCATCTCGCGCAGGGTGCCGGCCAGTGGCATGTGCACGCGGTGGTAGTCTTTCGGCGACAGGTAGATCGTCGCGAAATCACCGCCCATGAACGGCGCAGCATTCGCCGCATCGCCGCCAAGCAATTCCAGGACACTGAAGCTGTGGCCCTTGGCCTGGAACACGCGACCGTGTTCGATCGGGCCAAGCTGGCTGACCGCGCCGTCGGCCGGGCTGAGAATCGCGCCCGGGGTTTTGTCCAGCGGGCGAGCGCCATCTTTCAGTGCGCGGGTGAAGAACGCATTGAAGTGCTCGTAGGCAGTCAGATCCTCGACCAGCGCCTGAGACATGTCCACCTGATAACGCTTGGCGAACCAGGCGGTAAAGGCGTTCTTGAACCAGCGTACGCGGCATTCGGCAATGCAGCCGGCCAGTCGCGAAAGCAGATGATGAGGCAGCAGGTATTGGCTGAGGATAAACAAACGCTTATTCATTAACTGTCCTTAAAAACCTTGAGTTTCTACGGGCGTATCAGGGTGGTTGCCCCATTCGCCCCAAGAGCCGGCGTAGCCTTTGACCCGCGGATAACCGAGGGATTTGGCCACTAGATAGGTGAAGCCAGAGCGGTGGTGAGTCTGGCAGTGGGTAATCACTTCTTTGTCTTTGGTGATGCCGAGTTGTTCCAGGATCTGCGGCATGTCCTGGCGGATGCGCAGGTTGCGCGCCTGATCCATGCCGGCGGTCCATTCGAAGTTCACCGCGCCGGGAATGTGCCCGGCCTTGGCCGCCAGCACCTTCTCGCCGGAGTACTCCAGCGGGCCGCGCGCGTCCCAGATGGCCAGGTCGGCGGCACCGAGACGGCTTTGCAGGTATTCACGGGTGGCGGTGGGTTCGTCGTGCAGGGTCAACGCAACCGAGCCTCCTGCGGATGGCGGGATCTGGATCGACATTGGAAATCCTTCTGCCAGCCAGGCCGTCAGGCCACCGTCGATGTAGTGGTATTTTTTATGACCGATGACATCCAGCAGCCAGATGAAGCGTCCGGCCCAGCCGCCGCCTTCGTCGTCATACACCACGTAGACGGCATCGGGGTTGTGTCCCAACTCGCCGAACAACGCTTCGAGTGCCGCTTGCGGCGGCATCAGCCCTGGCGCAGGCGCCTGGCCGAGTTGAGTACGCTTGGGATCGACAAAGCGCGCTCCGGGAATATGCCCTGCGGCATAGCGGGCGCTGCTGGTCAGGTCCACCAGAATCAGTTCGCGGGACTCAAGGCGAGGGAGCAAGTCGCTCGGCTCGATGACCAGCGCCAAGCCAGAGAAGTCAGACATGTGAGGTCTCCAGAGCACAAAGGGAGAGGATTGTAACGCAGCCTTATTGGCCGCGGTGGCTAAAGCTGTGCAGGGCCTTTTCGATGCACTGCGCGGTTTTGCCGAAGGCTTGCACGGTGATCTCCGAGAACGGCCCGCCGCCCTGATCGGCAACAACGACCATGATCACTCGACCGTTGTTGACCAGTGAGCGCAGCAGCAAGTGTTCACCGCGAAACTGCGCGCGCAAGCTGGCGGGTAATAAAGCTGAAAACTGCGCGTTGTTCGCCGGCACCAGGCGCACTTGGGCCTGTTGCGAGAGCAAGCGTTGCAGCACGGTGCTCTGGCTGACCACAAAGTTCAGACCTGCCGCTTCCTTCGTCAGTCCGGCCGTTTGATGCACGCGCAAATTGGCGTGGGTACGGTCAGCCATCAAAATCATCACCCGCCGCATGCCGCACGCGACCAGTGCGTCCCGGGCCGAGGTGGTCAAGTGCATGGCGTTGGTGAAACGGCTCGGCTCGACCAGCAGTTCGGCGCATTGCTTGCGCCAGTTCGCCAAGTCTTCGGCGGTGGGCGCCGGGGCCGGGAGCAAACCGGCGTGAATGCGGTTCATGCCCGTAGGCCAGATTAGCGAGACAGCCGGGTGCCAGAGGTCCGGCATGGCGTGCTGGTGCGCGCTGTTGACCGCCTGCTGGTGCAATTGCTGCTGCACCTCGCTCATCGGCATTTGCAGATAAAGGCTGGTCAGGTACTGCCAGCGCTCACAATGCGGGCTGTCCCAGGCATGTTGCGCCGACAGCGCCAGCCCATTGGCCAGCAACACAGTATTCGCGGGCTGATTGAGCCAGCGGCGCAGGGTCGGATCGTCATCGAGGCGGTTTTGCTGGCGCAGCGGATGGTCGACGTCGCGGGCGATGCGCAGCACTTTGACCAGTTCGCGCTGTTCGTTCAGCAGCAGTCGATAGCCTTGCTGGACCCAGATCGGCAGGCGCCAGATATCCACCAGTGCCAGGCAGATATCCAGCAGGCGCACGCCGAACAATTGCTTTTCGACGGTGCGTGCCGACTCGCCTTTATGAATGACCCGCAGTTCCCACTCTTCAAGCAGTTGTGGATGAGTCAGCGCCATCGGCCACAGCGGTGAAAGAAACAGCAGGCTGCCCCAATGAATGTCCTGCCACAAACGCGCCAGACGGCTGGCAAAAAAACCGTTGGCCTGTTGGGTTGCGTGCTGACTGATCAGTTGAAGCTGACGCAGCGCAACCGGTATCTGTGACAAAGGTTCGGCGGGAAGACGGGCGAGCAATTCTTCGGTGCGTTTCAAACCGAGGCGATTGAGGGCCACCTCAAGGTTTTCAGCCGGCTCGGCCATGCTGCCGTGGGTGTGGCGGTTGGCTTCGCGAATCACGCTCAAGGCCAGTGCCGGGCTGCCTTGCAACAGCTCGGCGATGTCGCGAAGTGAACTGCGGTTATCGGCAATGGCCTTGCAGACCCGGTCGTGACTGTCTTGCGGAACCGGCAGGCGCACGCCGTCAAGCAGTTTGACCCAGCCTTCAAGCGTGGTTGGTTTCGCGGTAGGGATGTTCGTTTCGTTAGCCATGGTTGGACGCGATCATCGTCTGCATTACCTATGCCTGGAGCGGGCCAAATTGGCTTTTCGCCTGAACTGGCTATAGTCTGGCGCAGTTTTGCCGATAAGTAGAAGAAGAGATTTTTTAACTTCCGAATATGACCTTGAACCCGACTCAGTAAGTGCTCTCCTACCTATGGCTAAAATTATCGGCATCATCGTCGTATTCGCGAGCGTGCTCGGCGGATACGTGCTTTCCCACGGCAAGATTGCCGCCCTTATTCAGCCTTTCGAGGTGATGATTATCGGTGGCGCGGCCCTTGGCGCATTCCTCCAGGCCAACCCTGGTTACATGACCATGCACGTGCTCAAGAAATCCTTGGGCATGTTCAGTTCGCGTTTTACCCACACGTTCTATCTGGAAGTGTTGGGGCTGATTTACGAAATCCTCAACAAGAGCCGTCGCGAAGGCATGATGGCGATTGAAGGCGACATCGAAGATGCCGCCGCGAGCCCGATCTTCGCCAAGTACCCTACGGTCCTCAAAGATGAGCGCATGACCGCGTACATCTGTGATTACCTGCGCATCATGTCCTCCGGCAACATGGCTCCCCATGAGCTTGAAGGCCTGTTCGACATGGAGCTTTACAGCCTCAAGGAAGACCTTGAGCATCCGTCCCACGCGGTGAACGGTATTGCCGACGCCATGCCTGGTTTCGGTATTGTCGCGGCGGTACTCGGTATCGTGGTGACCATGGCTTCCCTGGGTGAAGGCGATCAGAAATCCATCGGCCTGCACGTGGGTGCGGCCCTGGTCGGTACCTTCTTCGGTATTCTCGCGGCGTACGGTTTCTTCGGTCCGCTGGCCCATTCCCTGGCCCACGATGCCAAGGAAGAACTCAACGTCTACGAAGCCATCAAGGCTTCGCTGGTGGCTTCAGCGTCCGGCATGCCGCCATCGCTGGCGGTGGAATTCGGCCGCAAGGTTCTGTACCCGGCGCACCGTCCAAGCTTCGCTGAGCTGGAACAAGCGGTTCGCGGTCGATAGTGCTCTGTTTTGCAAATACGTTCCTTTTTTGGCGAGTGACTGTTGTTGCCAGACAAGGCGCCGCGACGAGTCATAGCTCGCTATGGCGAGGAGCGGCAACGCCGTATGGCGATAACAGGCACCGTCAAAAAGGAACAGTATTTGTGAGACAGAGCACTCTGTATGGAAAATAACCAGCCGATAATCATCAAGCGCGTCAAGCGCATCGCCGGCGGGCATCACGGGGGCGCCTGGAAAATTGCCTTCGCGGACTTCGCGACGGCGATGATGGCGTTCTTCCTGGTGCTGTGGCTGCTGTCCACCGCAACGCCGGAACAGAAGATCGCCATCGCCGGGTACTTCAAGGACCCGGTCGGCTTCAGCGAAAGCGGCACGCCATTCATCATCGATTTGGGCGGTTCCCCGACCCTGGCACCGGATAAAACCCTCAATCCCGAGGTGAAGTCCCAGCCGCAGCCGGACAAAGTCACCGTCGACACCGACCAGGTCGAAGGCATGGCCGAGCAGGTGGAGAAGGAGCGCCTTGAACTGTTGCTGCAAGAGTTGCAGAACAAGGTCGATGAAAATCCGCAGCTGCAAAAATTCAAGGACCAGATCCTGTTCGAAATCACGCCGAACGGCTTGCGCATCCAGATCATGGACGCCGAAAACCGTCCGATGTTTGACTCTGGTTCAGCTCGCCTGAAACCGTATTTCGAAGACATCCTGCTGGCCATGGCCGACACGATTAAAGCGGTGCCGAACAAGATCAGCATCAGCGGCCACACCGATGCCAAGCCTTACACCGGCACGGGCGACTTCGGTAACTGGGAGCTGTCGGCCAACCGAGCCAACGCCGCTCGCCGTGCGCTGGTCGCCGGGAGCTATCCGGATTCGCAGGTTGCCCGTGTCGTGGGTTATGCGTCGTCGGCCTTGTTCGATCGCAAGAATCCGTTCAACCCGGTCAACCGTCGTATCGACATCGTCGTGCTGACGAAGAAGGCCCAGGAGGCCATCGAAGGTTCGCAAGGCGCAGAGCCTGCCCCGGCGACCGCGCCGGGTGATGCCCCTGCCACACCGGTTGATCCAAATGCGTTGCCACCGGACCAGCAACCGGTGCCGGCCCACGAACTGCGCGAACGCTTGAACCTGTTCGAGGATGCGGCGCCGAAACCGGGTGCACCGGCCAAACCGGCTGATTCACCAAAGCAGTGATCGACAACAATCAAGCCGACAGAGATGTCGGCTTTTTTGTGCACTTCCGATCTTGGGGTTTGGGGGTGGGGTTGGGGTTGGGGTGGGGTTGGGGGCATATCCGTTTTTGCGGTAACGGCGGCTTAGGGTTCCGCCCTGACGGCGGGTCACTTGGAAGAGCGCCAAGTAACCAAGCGCTTTTGCCCCTGACGTTCGGTGCCTCGCCTAGGCTCGGCATGCCCTCGCTTCGGTCCTGCTCCGTGGGCCCGCCGCCATCGGCCATCCATGGCCGGGGGCGGCTAACCCGGCATCCATGCCGGGTTGCCCACTGCGCAGAACCTGCGCTCGGCCTCTCGAGGGGGCGAGCACCGCAAAAGCAAAGCGAGGCGGCCTACGGGCCGACCTGGTTCTTCAACGCTTGCGCGTCCTGATCCTGACCCTGATCGTTCCCACGCTCCGCGTGGGAATGCATCCCGTGACGCTCCGCGTCACCCTTGCGCAAGACTCAAGCCTGGTGTCGGCAGTGGAACGCAGAGCGTCCCCGGCGGCATTCCCACGCGGAGCATGGGAACGATCAACAACCGGCTGATTCTCCAAAGCGGTGATCCACAACAATCAAGCCGACAGAAATGTCGGCTTTTTTGTGCCTGTTGTTTCGTCCTGAATTGGGTTCACTCCTATTTCAGAACCAGGCACTCAGAAACCGCGCTTGATGCGGTTCTTGAGGTGGTCGTGGAACAGGTCGGCATTGCGTCTGTAGGTCCCGTATAGGGATTCGCTGATCGAATCCAGCGCCATTGAGCGCTTGGTCGCCACTTCTTCTCGATAGGCATCGATGAAAAACTCCAGATCCCTGTCGGTGCTGAGCTTTGGCCATTTATCGAGGTACAGCGGCAGTGTCGTCGGCTCTGTCTTGAATGAGCAGATCCGTCGGTTACTGATCGTCGCTTCGCCGATTTCAAAGGGCACCCACCATGACAATGCGGTCTGGTCCGAGACCACTGCTATCAGATGCGTGCACGCTGTGATGTTGCGGGTGATGACTCCGGTGATGTCGTCAGTGGTCTGTGATTCCGGATCCAGCACGTCAAAGTAGGTCTTGATGTTGGCCTGAATCAGGCGGGAGCTGATGGCGATAGCGTGTGGCCGGTCGGTATGGCGATAGCTGATAAATACTGGCATCAGAAGTGTCCCTTGATTGCGAGTTCGCGGTAATAGGCGCCGAGGGCGGTGAGGCGGCAGCCTGTGGAGTTGAGGGCGGCGTAGTACATGTGCTCGGCGTCTACCGGTTCGACTAGGCTATGGCGATTGCACTTTTGCAGTTGGGCGAACACGTCGCCGTGCTCCGGGTCATACGAGGCTTCTGTGGGTTCGTAGCTTGGGTCCAGCGCAAAGACATGACTTGGTTCCGGGAACCAGTCCTTGAGCTTGCGCAGGGTTTCTTCGGCAATCAGTGGCGTGACTTCGCGCAATGGAACGAATTGCGAGACGTTGGTTTTGAACACGGGCCGTTGTTCCCACGCCCCCAGCGCGTTATCGACGAACGAATACACACTGCCGGGCGTCACCTTGCCCAGTACATTGGCGGCTCCGCCATGCAGTGCCTGGAGCAGCAGCCCGGTGAAGACGCCGTGGCCGCCACCTTCCAGAGCCACCTGTTCTTTCTTGCAGGCAGTGAGGATCGTCATGCCTTCGCCGATCACGCTGCTACCGCCTCGCAACCCGCGCATGGCGGCTGCCGCACCGGCCTGACAGCAATCAAGGATGATGATTTTGTTCTTGATATGGGTGGCATTGTCCGCCCAGTTCAGGATGTCACTGATGCGAATGCCTTCGACGCCCTGACCGAAGTCCTGCGGAATCAGCAGGCCCTCGTCGATGCTGGTATCGAACTGGCCGTGGCCGGCGAAGTACAGCAGCGCGACATCACAATCACCGGAAAACAGGCTCTGGATATGCTGCTTCAAAGTGGCGTGAGTCAGGTTTTCCTCGGATGAGGTCAGCACCTTGCTGCTGAAATTGGGCCGCCCGTTGGCGTGGCGTTCCAGCACCGAGGCCATGGCCATCGCGTCGTTGTTGCAGCCACTGAGTTGTGAAACGTGGCGGTAGTGATTGATTCCAATGAACAGTCCCTTGCGCATGGTTCAACCCGCCGCGTGAGTGCGAATGGCGCTGATGATGCTGTTGGTGTTCCAGGCGCATTCGGCATGTGCCGCCCGGCGTACCACGGTGGAGATCCGCTCGGCACCAAACGGTTTGACCGCAATGATCACCTTGCCCATGCGTCGGGCGATCTCGATTTCCTTGTTGATCCACTTGCTGTAGGTCGAATACATCCCCGCCATGATCAGCACTGCCGAGCACGCTCGTATCTTGTTTTCGATGGCTTCTTCCAGCTCTTCATCGGTTTTTGCGCCAACGATGGGGTTGTCCGGCGGCACTGAAAAGTTCTTGAACGCGAAGTCGGGTTTCGCGTTCAGCAAGCGCACGAGATTGTCGTGGGCGTGCGGGTAATTCCATGAATGACTGATGAACAGATGGTAGGTTTGCATGGCTATCCCTCGGTATCGCCAAAGTGCGAAGAGGGCATGAATGTATGCACTTGAGTGGCAGCAACAAGGCCTGCGCGGTTAAAGAGAAGTGTCCTTCATGCGGGCGCGAAGAAGCCTTACGGAAAGGTCTGACGTTTAATTTGCGAGGATTTTTTGTAGGACGGACGAGCCACCCACCGCCCCGAAAGGCTCGGGGTGGTGGGCGTGTCTGTTTAGTAGCTGGTTTCGGGCAGGCTGGCGATGATCGAGCGGTAGCTGTTCATCCGTTGCTGCTGCACGCGACCTTCTTCGAGGGCCTTGAGCAGGGCGCAACCCGGTTCGCGATCGTGCTTGCAGTCGCGGAAGCGGCAGGTGCCGATCAGGTCGTTGAACTCGATGAAGCCGGCTTCGACATCGGCACGGCTGACGTGGCCCAGGCCGAATTCACGGATGCCCGGGGAGTCGATCAACTCACCGCCGCCGGGGAAGTGGAACAACCGCGCGGTGGTGGTGGTGTGGGTGCCTTGGCCGGACAGCTCGGACAGCGGGCCGACACGGGCTTCGACTTCCGGCAACAGGCTGTTGACCAGCGAGGACTTGCCGACGCCGGACTGGCCGACGAAGACGCTGATGCGTCCGTCCAGTTGCTTCTGCAGTTGCTCCATGCCATTGCCGTGGTGCGCCGACACTTCCAGCACCGGGTAACCGAGTGTGCGGTAAACCGCCAGCAAGGCATTCAGCGCCGGGGCGTTCTGCTCGTCGATCAGGTCGAACTTGTTAAGCAGCAACAGCGGACGAATCCCGGCGTGCTCGGCAGCGACCAGGTAACGGTCGATCAGGTTCGCATGAGGCTCGGGCAGCGGGGCGAAGACAATGACGATCATGTCGACGTTGGCCGCTACCGGCTTGAGCTGGCCACGGCTGTCCGGGCGGCAGAGTTCGGTTTTACGTGGCAATTGCGCCACGATCACCCCGATGCCCTGGTTGCCGGCACGCCAGACCACCTGATCACCGGTCACCAGTGCTGGCAGGTTGGCACGCAAGTGGCAGCGGAACACTTCGCCGGCCAAATCGCCTTCGAGGGCTTCGACTTCGACCTGCACACCGAAGTGCGCGATCACCAGGCCGGTCTGTTCCGGGCCCAGGTCGCCACCTTCAAGTGCCTCGACAGCCGAGGACTCGCGTTTGGCGGCGCGGGCAGCGCGTTCGCCCTGAATCTTTTCGATGCGCCAGTTTTGACGACGATTGAGTTGGCGTTTGGCCATGGGTGTTCCGTATGAAGAATGCAGCGATTAGGTAAAACGGCAGCGAGTTTAGCACGCCCCGGCGCCGCCCTAGGCTAAACTGCGCAGCATTGCCTAGGAGCCGACACATGCAAAACCCGCAGAATCTGATCTGGATCGACCTGGAAATGACCGGTCTGAACCCTGATACCGACGTCATCATCGAGATGGCCACCATCGTCACTGACAGCGACCTGAACACGTTGGCCGAAGGTCCGGTGATCGCGATCCACCACAGCGACGAAATCCTCGCCGGCATGGATGAGTGGAACACCCGTCAACACGGCGGCTCGGGCCTGACCCAACGGGTTCGCGACAGCCGCATCAGCATGGCCGAAGCCGAAGCGCAGACCATCGCCTTCCTTGAACAATGGGTGCCGAAGGGCAAGTCGCCGATCTGTGGCAACAGCATTTGCCAGGACCGTCGCTTCCTTTATACCCACATGAAATCCTTGGAAAGCTACTTCCACTACCGCAACCTTGATGTGTCGACGCTGAAAGAGCTGGCGGCGCGCTGGGCGCCGGATGTGCGCGACAGCTTCAAAAAGGGCAGCACCCACCTGGCCCTGGACGACATTCGCGAATCGATCGCCGAGCTGCAGCACTACCGCAAGCATTTCATCAAGTTCTGATCGGGTACCCCGGCCCTTGTAGGAGCTGTCGAGTGAAACGAGGCTGCGATCTTTTGACTTTGATTTTTCTGATCAAAAGATCGCAGCCTCGTTGCACTCGACAGCTCCTACATGGCGTCTGCCCTCTTTTGGGGCTTCAGTGAAGTGAGTAGACTGCGCGCCTTCCTGCAAGGACCGCCACCATGTTGCTGATGCTTTACCTGATTGCCATCACCGCCGAAGCCATGACCGGCGCCCTGTCTGCAGGTCGGCGCGGCATGGACTGGTTCGGTGTGGTGCTGATCGCTTGCATCACGGCCCTCGGCGGCGGCTCAGTGCGCGACGTGCTGCTCGGCCACTACCCGCTGACGTGGGTCAAACACCCGGAATACCTGGTGCTGACCTCGATTGCGGCCATGTTCACCGTCTTCGCTGCACGCTGGATGCGTCACCTGCGCTCGCTGTTTTTGGTGCTCGATGCCGTCGGCCTGGTGGCGTTTACCCTGATCGGCTGCATGACCGCCCTGGAAATGGGCCACGGCATGCTGGTGGCCTCGGTCAGTGGCGTGATCACCGGGGTTTTCGGTGGCATCCTGCGCGACATTTTCTGCAACGACATCCCGCTGATCTTCCGGCGCGAGCTGTACGCCAGCGTCTCGTTCGCGGCGGCGTGGTGCTACATGCTCTGCATTTACCTGCAACTGCCGGGTGAACAGGCGATTTTGATCACCCTGTTTGGCGGCTTCCTGTTGCGCTTGCTGGCGATTCGTTTTCACTGGGAAATGCCGAAGTTCGTTTACAACGACGAGGCCTGAAATCACAGGCCGTGTTGCTTCAACGCCCATTCGACGTGTTCACGCACCAGCTCTGAAGGATAGTCGCGGCGCGCCTTCAACGCTTCCAACACCGGAATGCTCGACGGCGCGTTCCCCAGGCCCACCGCCAGGTTTCGCAACCAGCGCTCGTAACCCGCCCGGCGCAGCGGAGAACCTTCGGTGCTGCTGAGGAATTTGTCCTCGTCCCACATGAACAGCTCAGCCAGCTCGGCGTTGTCCAGGTTGTGCCGTGGCTTGAAGTCGCTTTCCCCGGACGGACGGGCGAAACGGTTCCACGGGCAGACGATCTGGCAGTCATCGCAGCCGAACACCCGATTGCCAATCAGCGGGCGCAAATCTTCCGGGATCGCGCTTTTGAGTTCGATGGTCAGGTACGAGATGCAGCGCCGGGCGTCCAGTACATAGGGGCCGACGAAGGCGTTGGTCGGACAGATGTCCAGGCACGCGGTGCAGCGGCCGCAATGCTCGGTGCTGTGTGGCGGGTCGACCGGCAGCGGCAAATCGACAAAGAGTTCGGCGAGGAAGAAATAACTGCCGGCCTTGCGGTTCAAGACCAGGGTGTTTTTGCCGATCCAGCCAAGACCGGCCTGTTCGGCGATGGCTTTTTCCAACACTGGAGCGCTGTCGACAAAGGCGCGGTAACCGAAGGGCCCGATCACCGCCTGAATTTTTTCGGCCAGTTGTTGCACGCGTTTACGGATCAATTTGTGGTAATCGCGGCCCAAGGCATAACGCGAGACGTAGGCTTTTTCAGGTTGAGTCAGGCGTTTGGCCATTTCGGTGTCGCCCGGCAGATAGTCCATGCGCAGGGATACGACTCGAAGTGTGCCGGGAACCAACTCTTGCGGGTGTGAGCGTTTGCTGCCGTGAGCGCCCATGTAATCCATTTCGCCGTGGTAGCCGGCCGCGAGCCAGCGTTCCAGGTGCTGTTCGTGCTCGGCGAGATCCAGGCCGCTGATGCCGACTTGCTGAAAGCCCAGCTCGCGGCCCCAGTCCTTGATGGATTGGGCGAGGGCGGGGAGGTCTGTGTTAATAGCAGGCATGAGGCGAGAGAAACCGGAGCTGAGGTGCGTATAATTCTGCCAGACATCGGAGCCCGAAGACGCATGCCGCACACTAAAGATGATTTACCCGACGCGCTGT
The DNA here is from genome assembly GCF_019823085.1 of Pseudomonas sp. DR48. Lineage (NCBI taxonomy): Bacteria > Pseudomonadati > Pseudomonadota > Gammaproteobacteria > Pseudomonadales > Pseudomonadaceae > Pseudomonas > Pseudomonas sp. DR48. The sequence continues at coordinate 2,522,303 of NZ_CP081946.1, forward strand.
ACAGCGCCGCGCAAGTGCGAGCCCTCGACGCGAGCCTGATCGCGGCCGGTACGCCGGGCTTCGAATTGATGCAGAGTGCTGCCCGGGCGACCTGGCGGGCGCTGGTCCGTCATTGGCCGACGGCGAACGAATTAACGGTCGTGGCCGGTCGCGGTAACAACGCCGGCGACGGTTATCTGGTGGCGGTGCTGGCCCGGCGTGCCGGCTGGCATGTGCGGGTGTTGGCGGCGGGCGATCCCCAGCATTTGCAGGGCGATGCGGCGCTGGCTCACGCCGAGGCTGTTTCGGAAGGCATTGCCGTGCAAGCCTGGGGCCCGCACTCCGAGCTGCGTGGTGTGGTGTTGGACGCCTTGCTCGGCACCGGTCTGACCGGCGAGGTGCGAGAGCCCTATGCCAGCGCAATCACAGCGATCAATGCCAGTGGCTTGCCCGTCGCAGCGGTGGATATTCCTTCCGGACTGAGTGCCGATACCGGGCGCGTACTCGGCGTGGCCATTCGTGCTGATCTGACCGTGACCTTCATTGGCTTGAAGCTGGGGCTGTTTACCGGTGACGCGGCTGATGTGGTGGGGGAGCTGGTTTTCAATGATCTGCAAGCGAGCACCGAGACCATCAGTGGGGTCGCTGTCAGCGCTTGCCGTCTGTCGGCCGGTAACCTGCCGCGTCTGGCGAGCCGTGCGCCGACGTCTCACAAAGGCAAATTCGGCCATGTTTTGCTGATTGGCGGTGACCGTGGCTTGGGTGGCGCGATCCTGCTGAGTTCGCAAAGTGCCCTGCGCAGCGGTGCAGGCATGGTGTCCGTGGCCACGCGCAGTGAACATGTTCCGGCGGCGTTGGCGAGACTCCCTGAGGTGATGGTACTCGGGGTTTCGTCGGCCAATCAGCTAATGGGACTGCTGCAAAAGGTTTCCGTACTGGTGGTCGGCCCGGGCCTGGGCCAGACTTCCTGGGGGCGCAGCCTATTGTCGGCGGCAGCCAATGCACCGTTGCCGCAAGTCTGGGATGCCGACGCGCTGAATCTGCTGGCACAAGGGCAGGTGAGCTTGCCCAAGGACTGCGTGATCACGCCGCATCCGGGGGAAGCGGCGCGGTTGTTGGGGATAAGCACCGCCGAGGTTCAGGCCGATCGGCCGGCCGCGGCCCATGCATTGAGCAAAAAATATACAGCGGTAGTGATTTTGAAAGGCGCTGGCAGTCTAGTCGCCAGTCCTGACGGGCGTCTGGCGGTGTGTCATCAGGGCCATCCGGCGATGGCTGCCGCTGGTTTGGGCGACGTGCTGGCCGGTCTGGTCGGCGCGTTGCTGGCCCAAGGCATGGACGCCTTCGATGCTGCCTGCCTGGCAGTCTGGTTACACGCCAATGCCGGCGCGCAAGTCGGTAAATCGGGCCGTGGGCTGGCGGCCAGTGATCTGATTCCGGCCATTCGTCAGTTGTTGGAGGAGCAAGCACCGTGTCTGAAGTAACCCTGTATCTGGCTGATGAAGAGGCGATGACCGCATTTGGCGAACGCATTGCAAAAACCACCCAAGGGCACGGTCTGATTTTTCTGGAAGGGGATCTGGGGGCGGGGAAAACCACGCTTTCACGGGGCATCATCCGTGGCCTGGGGCATGTCGGGGCGGTAAAGAGTCCGACGTTCACCCTGGTCGAGCCCTACGAAATCGGCGACATCCGGGCCTTCCATTTCGACCTCTATCGATTGGTCGACCCTGAGGAACTGGAGTACCTGGGCATCCGCGATTATTTCGAAGACGATGCGCTTTGTCTGATCGAATGGCCCCAGAAGGGTGCAGGCTTTTTGCCAAAGCCCGACCTGACCATTACCATTAGCCCGCAAGACAGCGGGCGTTCGCTGAAAATTTTGTCCCAAGGCTCGCGTGGCGAGTCCTGGTGTGCCGCTTTGGCATTGGAAACCAATTAAATGATGGGGTTAGGTATGCGCTTTCGCGCGATGGTAGCTGCCGTAGGAGTGTTGTTTTTGGCGGTGACCGTCGACGCTGTGGCCGAGACAAAGGTCAACAGCGTTCGCCTGTGGCGGGCTCCGGACAACACACGGTTGGTGTTCGACCTGACGGGGCCGGTGCAACACAGCGTATTCACTTTGAGCGCCCCGGACCGGCTGGTCATCGATATCAATGGCGCGACCCTTGCGGCGCCGCTGAAGCTCAACACCTCGAACACCCCGATCACCGCCATGCGTTCGGCCCAGCGCACGCCGACGGACCTGCGGGTGGTCATCGACCTGAAAAAAGCCGTCACCCCGAAAAGTTTTACCTTGGCGCCAAACGCCCAATACGGCAATCGCCTGGTGGTCGACCTGTTCGATAGCGCCGACGCCGCCGCGCCGATTCCCGTGCAGACCAACGTTGCGACGGTAGCGCCGGTTCCGGTGACTCCGGTGACTCCGACGGAGCCGGCAGTGAAGCTGCCGCCCGCGCCGGCTGGCAAACGCGACATTATGGTGGTGATCGACGCCGGCCACGGTGGTGAAGACCCGGGGGCCTCAGGCTCTCGCGGCCAGAAGGAAAAAGACGTGGTATTGGCCATCGCCCGTGAATTGCAGCGTCAAGTCAACGGCATGAAAGGCTTCCGCGCAGAACTGACCCGCACCGGTGACTACTTCATCCCGTTGCGCGGCCGTACCGAAATCGCCCGCAAGAAGGGCGCTGACCTGTTCGTTTCGATCCACGCCGACGCCGCGCCTTCGGCTGCTGCCTTTGGTGCATCGGTGTTCGCCTTGTCCGATCGCGGCGCAACGTCGGAGACCGCCCGTTGGCTGGCCGACAGCGAAAACCGTTCCGACTTGATCGGCGGCGCCGGCAACGTCAGTCTCGACGACAAGGACCGCATGCTTGCGGGCGTGTTGCTGGACTTGTCGATGACCGCTTCCCTGACCTCCAGCCTGAACGTTGGCCAGAAGGTTCTGAGCAACATTGGCCGGGTCACGCCGTTGCACAAGCAGCGTGTGGAACAGGCCGGGTTCATGGTGCTGAAGTCGCCGGACATTCCATCGATCCTGGTCGAAACCGGGTTCATCTCCAATGCCAACGAAGCGTCAAAGCTGGCGGCAGCGAATCACCAGCAGGCGCTGGCGCGTTCGATCAGCAGTGGTGTGCGTCAGTTCTTCCAGCAGAATCCGCCGCCGGGCACTTACATCGCCTGGCTGCGTGACTCCGGGAAAATCGTGCAAGGCCCTCGCGATCACCGGGTGAGCCCGGGCGAGACGCTGGCGATGATCGCCGTGCGTTATCAGGTATCGCCGGCCACATTGCGCAGCGCCAACAACCTGCAAAGCGATGAGCTGAAAATCGGTCAGACCTTGACCATTCCCGGTACCGAACTGGCGGCCAAGGAATGAATCAGGTGGTGACTCAGGCAGCTCGCATCGAGCTGCTCAGCCCAAGGCTGGCGAACCAGATTGCCGCGGGTGAGGTGGTTGAGCGCCCGGCGTCGGTCATCAAGGAACTGCTGGAAAACAGCCTCGACTCCGGTGCCCGGCGCATCGATGTGGACGTGGAGCAGGGCGGCGTCAAGTTGCTGCGGGTTCGTGACGATGGCAGTGGCATTTCTGCCGATGATTTGCCGTTGGCCCTGGCGCGACACGCCACCAGCAAGATTCGTAATCTCGAAGACCTCGAGCAAGTCATGAGCCTCGGGTTTCGTGGTGAGGCCCTCGCTTCGATCAGCTCCGTTGCGCGCCTGACGCTGACATCCCGCACCAAGGATGCCGATCAGGCCTGGCAGGTCGAGACCGAAGGCCGGGACATGGCGCCTCGGGTGCAACCGGCCGCCCATCCGGTGGGTACCTCGGTCGAAGTGCGCGACCTGTTCTTCAACACACCGGCGCGGCGCAAATTCCTCAAGACTGAAAAAACCGAATTCGATCACCTGCAAGAAGTGATCAAGCGCTTGGCGTTGGCGCGTTTCGACGTGGCGTTCCATTTGCGCCACAACGGCAAGACCATCCTCAGCCTGCATGAAGCCCATGACGACGCGGCCCGCGCCCGGCGTGTGGCGGCCATCTGCGGTTCCGGTTTCCTCGAGCAGGCACTGCCGATCGAAATCGAGCGCAATGGCCTGCATTTGTGGGGGTGGGTCGGGTTGCCGACGTTCAACCGCAGCCAGGCGGACTTGCAGTATTTCTTCGTCAATGGCCGTGCGGTCCGCGACAAGCTGGTGGCCCACGCGGTACGCCAGGCCTATCGCGACGTGCTGTTCAACGGCCGGCACCCGACATTCGTGCTGTTTTTCGAAGTCGATCCGGCGGGTGTCGACGTCAACGTCCACCCGACCAAACACGAAGTGCGCTTCCGTGACGGGCGCATGGTCCACGATTTCCTCTATGGCACCTTGCACCGTGCCTTGGGCGATGTGCGGCCGGAAGATCATTTGGCCAGCCCGGTGGCGACCGCCATTGTGCGACCCACCGGCATCGATGCTGGCGAATTCGGTCCGCAGGGCGAAATGCGCCTGGCGGCCAATGCCTTGCTGGAACAGCCTCAGGCGCAGCCGTCGTTCAATACGCCGGCGGGCTCGGGCGCAGGCGCGGGTTATCAATATCAATACACCCCGCGGCCTCAGTCCGGTGTCCCGGTGGCTGAAGCGCAGGCTGCGTACCGTGAATTTTTTGCACCGCTGCCAGAAGCCAACGCCGTCGCATTACCGGCCGGACAGGACGATATCCCGCCGCTGGGTTATGCGCTGGCGCAGCTCAAAGGTATCTACATTCTTTCGGAAAACGCCCAGGGCCTGGTGCTGGTGGACATGCACGCCGCCCACGAGCGGATCATGTACGAACGCCTGAAAGTCGCCATGGCCAGTGAAGGGCTGAGTGGCCAACCATTGCTGGTTCCGGAATCTCTGGCGGTTAGCCAGCGCGAAGCCGATTGCGCCGAAGAAAACGTCGCGTGGTTCCAGCGCCTGGGCTTTGAGCTGCAGCGCCTGGGCCCGGAAACACTGGCCATCCGGCAAATCCCCGCGTTGCTGAAACAAGCCGAGGCCAACCGCCTGGTTAGCGATGTCCTGGCGGATTTGATGGAATACGGCACCAGCGACCGGATTCAGGCGCACCTGAACGAACTGCTCGGCACGATGGCCTGTCACGGCGCGATTCGGGCGAATCGGCGCCTGGCGCTGCCGGAAATGAACGGTCTGCTGCGCGACATGGAAAACACCGAGCGCAGCGGTCAATGCAACCATGGCCGACCGACCTGGACCCAACTGGGGCTGGACGATCTGGACAAACTGTTTTTGCGCGGTCGTTGATGAGCCAGCTCCCTCCTGCGATTTTCCTGATGGGCCCGACTGCCGCCGGCAAGACCGACCTGGCCATCGAACTCACCAAAGTCCTGCCTTGCGAACTGATCAGTGTCGATTCAGCGCTGGTTTACCGCGGCATGGACATCGGCACCGCCAAGCCTTCCAAAGAACTGTTGGCCGAATTCCCACACCGTCTGATCGATATTCTCGACCCGGCGGAGAGTTATTCGGCAGCGGATTTTCGTCGTGATGCCCTGGAAGCAATGGCCGAAATCACCGCGCGGGGTAAAATTCCGCTGCTGGTAGGCGGCACAATGCTCTATTACAAGGCTTTGGTTGAAGGCCTGGCGGACATGCCGGCGGCTGATCCCGATGTTCGGGCGCAGATCGAAGAAGAGGCTGCACGCCTTGGCTGGCCTGCGCTGCACGAACAATTGGCGGTCATTGACCCGGTATCTGCAGCGCGTATTCATCCGAACGATCCCCAGCGGCTCAGTCGAGCACTGGAAGTTTATCGTGTCAGTGGTCAGAGCATGACTGAGCTCAGGTTGCGACAATCTGCTCAAAGTACTGAAGCAGCCGCTTCGGGACTGCAACAATTGCCCTATACTGTCGCGAACTTGGCTATTGCTCCGGCAAATCGCCAAGTACTGCACGAGCGAATTAAACAAAGATTCACGAACATGTTGGAACAGGGATTCATTGACGAGGTCGTAGCCCTGCGTAAACGCAGTGACCTGCATTCAGGGTTGCCGTCTATACGTGCGGTAGGCTACCGACAAGTCTGGGACTACCTGGATGGCAAGCTGACGCAAGCCGAGATGCAGGAGCGTGGAATCATTGCCACGCGCCAATTGGCAAAGCGCCAGTTCACCTGGCTGCGCAGCTGGGCTGATTTACACTGGTTGGACAGCCTGGATTGCGACAATCTGCCGCGCGCCTTGAAATACCTGGGGACCATCTCCATATTGAGCTGAGTCCTTGCAATTGCCGTCTATCCTTGGGGGTGTGACGGCCACAAGCCATCTGTTTACCTATTTTTTATATTGAATCCTTAAAGGAGTGCGGCACATGTCAAAAGGGCATTCGCTACAAGACCCTTACTTGAATACTTTACGTAAAGAGAAAGTTGGGGTGTCCATCTACCTGGTCAACGGGATCAAACTGCAAGGCACGATCGAGTCTTTCGACCAGTTCGTTATCCTGCTGAAAAACACCGTCAGCCAGATGGTTTACAAACACGCTATCTCTACAGTGGTGCCGGTTCGTCCAATTCGTCTGCCTAGCGCAACCGAATCCGAAGCAGGTGACGCTGAGCCAGGTAACGCCTGATAGGAGTCTCCTTTGTTCTTTGAGCGCCACGGTGGTGGTGAGCGAGTAATCCTCGTTCACTTGGATGGACAGGACCCTGAGGCGCGCGAAGATCCGCAGGAGTTTCAGGAATTGGCTAATTCGGCCGGCGCCGAGACCGTTGCGTTTTTTAACGTGCCGCGTCATCGGCCAACCGCCAAATTCCTGATTGGCAGCGGCAAGGTCGAGGAGCTGCGCGACCTGGTCCATGCCGAAAAGGCAGATCTGGTGATCTTCAATCACATCCTCACGCCCAGTCAGGAACGTAACCTCGAACGTGTTTTCGAGTGTCGCGTGATCGACCGTACCGGTCTGATTCTCGATATTTTCGCCCAGCGCGCCCGTACCCATGAAGGCAAGCTCCAGGTAGAACTGGCCCAGCTTGATCACATGAGCACCCGGCTGGTTCGTGGCTGGACTCACCTTGAGCGTCAGGGTGGCGGTATCGGTATGCGCGGCCCGGGTGAAACCCAGCTGGAAACCGACCGCCGCTTGCTGCGGGTTCGCCTGAGACAGATCAAGGGCCGGCTGGAAAAAGTGCGCAGCCAGCGCGAACAGTCGCGACGCGGCCGTTCGCGTGCGGACATTCCTACCGTGTCCCTGGTGGGGTACACCAACGCCGGCAAATCCACGCTCTTCAATAACGTGACGAAATCCGACGTGTACGCGGCTGACCAGTTGTTTGCCACGCTGGACCCGACCTTGCGCCGTCTGGAAATCGACGACCTGGGGCCGATCGTCCTGGCCGACACTGTGGGTTTCATACGTCACTTGCCCCACAAACTGGTCGAGGCGTTTCGGTCTACGCTCGAAGAGTCGAGCAACTCCGACCTGCTGCTGCACGTGATCGATGCGGCCGAACCGGATCGCATGTTGCAGATCGAGCAGGTGATGGTGGTGCTGGGCGAGATCGGTGCCCAGGACTTGCCGATCCTCGAGGTATACAACAAACTCGATTTGCTTGAGGGTGTTGAGCCGCAAATCCAGCGCGATGCCGATGGCAAGCCGCTGCGGGTCTGGTTGTCGGCCAAGGACGGTACAGGTCTGGACTTGCTCAAGCAGGCCGTGGCCGAACTGCTCGGCAATGATTTGTTTGTTGGCACCTTGCGCTTGCCGCAACGTTTTGCTCGACTGCGTGCGCAGTTTTTCGAAGCCGGTGCGGTACAGAAAGAAGAACACGACGAAGAAGGCGTCTGCCTGCTGGCCGTTCGTTTGCCACGAATCGAGTTGAATCGACTGGTGAGCCGCGAAGGATTGCAGCCGACGGACTTCATCGAGCAACACACTTTGCAATAAAAGCCTGAGAAAGCGGTTGTGCCGTGGTGACAGGCATTCTGTAGCATTGGTCGGCGCGCCGTGGGTGCGTCTTTGCTTTATCAGATGGAGAGCGCTATGGCTTGGAATGAGCCGGGTGGCAACTCGAATAATCAGGATCCTTGGGGTGGCAAGCGCCGCAATAACGGCGACCGCAAGGGACCACCGGATCTCGACGAGGCCTTCCGAAAGCTGCAGGAAAGCCTGAACGGGTTGTTCGGTGGTGGTAAGAAACGCGGTGATGACGGCGGTGGTCCGGGCAGGAGTGGTGGCTTCGGCGGCCTGCTCGGCATCGGCCTTGTCGTGCTGGCGGCTATTTGGCTGTACAGCGCAGTCTATGTAGTCGACGAGCAGGAGCAAGCCGTGGTGCTGCGCTTCGGCAAGTACTACGAGACGGTTGGTCCTGGCCTGAACATCTACTTCCCGCCGATCGATCACAAGTACCTGGAAAACGTCACGCGTGAGCGTGCCTATACCAAGCAGGGTCAAATGCTGACTGAAGACGAGAACATCGTCGAAGTGCCGTTGACCGTGCAGTACAAGATCAGCAACCTGCAGGATTTCGTGCTGAGCGTCGATCAGCCGGAAATCAGCCTGCAGCACGCGACCGAAAGTGCATTGCGCCATGTCGTGGGTTCCACGGCGATGGACCAGGTGCTGACCGAAGGTCGTGAATTGATGGCCAGCGAAATCAAGGAGCGTCTGCAGCGCTTCATGGATACCTATCGCACCGGCATCACTGTCACCCAGGTCAACGTACAGAGCGCAGCTGCACCGCGTGAAGTACAGGAAGCCTTCGATGACGTGATCCGTGCCCGTGAAGACGAGCAGCGTTCGCGTAACCAGGCTGAAACCTATGCCAACGGTGTCGTGCCGGAAGCCCGCGGTCAGGCCCAGCGCATCCTTGAAGATGCCAACGGTTACCGTGACGAAACGGTATCGCGCGCCAAGGGTGAAGCGGATCGCTTTACCAAGTTGGTCGCCGAATATCGCAAGGCGCCTGAAGTCACCCGCGAGCGTCTGTACCTGGACACCATGCAGGAAGTCTTCAGCAATACCAGCAAGGTTCTCGTGACCGGCAACAAGAATGGCCAGAGCAATCTGCTGTACTTGCCGCTGGACAAGATGGTCGAAAGTGGTCGCAACACCAGCACTCCGGTGACCGGTGCGGCAGCTACCAGCAATGAAGCGAATGTGCGTTCGGCAGCTGATCTGCAGCAGCCGGCACGTACCAGGGAGAGTCGCTGATGAGCAATAAATCGCTGATCGCCCTTATTGTCGGCGTCGTCGTGGCGATCGCAGCCTGGAACTGCTTCTACATCGTGGCTCAGACCGAGCGTGCGGTGCTGCTGCAGTTCGGTCGCGTGGTTCAGGCTGACGTTCAACCAGGGTTGCACGTGAAAGTGCCTTACGTTAACCAGGTGCGTAAATTCGACGCACGCCTGATGACGCTGGACGCACCGACACAACGCTTCCTGACGCTGGAAAAGAAAGCCGTCATGGTCGATGCCTACGCCAAGTGGCGCGTGAAAGATGCCGAGCGCTTCTACACCGCGACCTCCGGCCTCAAGCAGATTGCTGACGAACGTCTTTCCCGTCGTCTGGAATCGGGCCTGCGTGACCAGTTCGGCAAGCGTACGCTGCATGAAGTGGTATCCGGTGAGCGCGATGCGCTGATGACCGATATCACTGCATCGTTGAACAAGATGGCCGAAAAAGAGCTGGGCATTGAAGTAGTCGATGTCCGGGTCAAGGCGATCGACCTGCCGAAGGAAGTGAACCGCAGCGTGTTCGAGCGCATGAGTTCCGAGCGTGAGCGTGAAGCTCGCGAGCACCGCGCCAAGGGTAACGAGCTGGCAGAAGGCATCCGTGCCGACGCCGATCGTCAACGCCGCGTGCTGCTGGCTGAAGCCTATCGTGAATCCGAAGAGGTTCGCGGTGACGGTGATGCCCAGGCCGCTGCAATCTACTCCAAGGCTTACGGCCAGGATCAGGAGTTCTACGGTTTCTATCGTAGCCTGCGCGCCTACCGTGAAAGCTTCGCGAACAAATCCGACGTCATGGTCCTGGACCCAAGCAGTGACTTCTTCCGTTACCTGGAAAAAGCCAAGCCTTGATACGACGTTGACCTGAATCATCCCCCGCCTGGCGGCTAAAGCCTCGGGCGGGGTGATCCTTTGGGAAAACGTGTGTATGATGCGGCAGCCGGGAAATTCCCGGCTTTTTTGCGTCTGCACGTTTGATTGCTGTTTTTTGTTTTATGCAGGCACGACGGTTTTTCGAGGAAAGTGGTGGGCGAAGCCGGTTCCAGGCTTTTCGCCACGTTGTTTATGCGCGTTGTTTGCACATGGGCCGATCATTTTCTGCTTCACTCAAGGCTCGCCCAACGGCTTGCCGCCCGGATCATAGGGGAATGGCGTAATGGCAACGGTAGACCGCTGGCTGCTGCCAGATGGCATCGAAGAAGTACTGCCACCAGAAGCCGCGCGTATTGAAGTCGCGCGTCGTCAGGTGTTGGATCTGTTCCAGAGCTGGGGTTACGAGTTTGTCGTGACTCCCCATATCGAGTACCTGGAATCCCTGCTGACCGGTGCGGGTTCGGATCTCGATCTGCGTACCTTCAAGGTCATCGACCCGCAATCGGGCCGGCAGATGGGTTTCCGTGCCGACATCACGCCGCAAGTGGCGCGCATCGATGCGCACACCCTGCGTCGCGAAGGCCCGAGTCGCCTGTGCTATGCCGGTAGCGTGTTGCATGCTCAGCCGCGCGCCCTTTCGTCCTCGCGCAGCCCGATTCAACTGGGCGCCGAGTTGTACGGCGATGCCAGCCCGAGCAGCGACGTGGAAGTCATCAGCCTGATGCTGGCCATGCTGCAACTGGCCGATGTGCCGGATGTGCACATGGACCTCGGTCATGTGGGGATCTACCGCGGCCTGGCCCGCGCCGCTGGTTTGTCCGGTGAAGTCGAGCAGCAGTTGTTCGATGCGTTGCAACGTAAAGCCATCGACGAGGTCATTACCTTGACCGAAGGCTTGCCTGCCGATCTGTCGGGCATGTTGCGAGCGTTGGTCGACCTGTGTGGCGGTCGTGAAGTATTGAGTGCTGCCCGTGAACGTCTGGCGGGTGCGCCGGCGCCGGTGTTGGCAGCGCTGGATGATTTGCTGGCGATTGCCGAGCGTCTTTCGGTGCGCTTCCCTGAGTTGCCGCTGTATTTCGACCTTGGTGAGTTGCGCGGTTATCACTACCACACCGGTGTGGTGTTCGCGGTGTTCGTGCCGGGTGTTGGCCAGTCCATTGCCCAGGGCGGTCGTTACGACGACATCGGCGCCGACTTCGGTCGCGCGCGTCCGGCTACCGGATTTTCCACCGATTTAAAAACCCTGGTGACCCTGGGGCGTGCTGAGATCAAGTTACCGTCTGGCGGTATCTGGATGCCTGACAGTACGGATGCGGCACTCTGGCAGCAGGTTTGCCAGTTGCGCAGTGAGGGTCAGCGTGTCGTTCAGGCATTGCCTGGGCAACCTTTGGCCGCCGCCCGTGAAGCGGACTGCGACCGGCAATTGATTCAGCAGAACGGGCTTTGGCAAGTATTGCCGCTGGCTTCTTGAGTTTTCCTGCCGGCTCGCCGCCGGCACCAAGTTTGCGCGAATGAGGACAAGTGTTATGGGTAAGAATGTCGTAGTCCTGGGCACCCAATGGGGTGATGAGGGCAAAGGCAAGATCGTTGATCTGCTGACCGAACATGCTGCCGCCGTAGTGCGCTACCAGGGTGGCCACAACGCTGGTCACACGCTGGTGATCGACGGCGAGAAAACCGTCTTGCACCTGATCCCGTCGGGCGTGCTGCGCGAAGGCGTTCAGTGCCTGATCGGCAACGGCGTGGTGGTTGCACCCGACGCTCTGCTGCGGGAAATCATCAAGCTGGAAGAGAAAGGCGTACCGGTGCGTGAGCGCCTGCGTATCAGCCCGTCCTGCCCGCTGATCCTGTCCTATCACGTCGCGCTGGACCAGGCCCGTGAAAAGGCCCGTGGCGAGCTGAAGATCGGTACTACCGGTCGCGGCATCGGCCCGGCATACGAAGACAAGGTTGCACGTCGTGGCCTGCGCATCGGTGACCTGTTCCATCGTGAGCGTTTCGCCGCCAAGCTGGGCGAGTTGCTGGATTACCACAACTTCGTGCTGGTCAATTACTACAAAGAGCCGGCCATTGACTTCCAGAAAACTCTTGATGAGTGCATGGAATACGCCGAGCTGCTCAAGCCGATGATGCTCGACGTTACCGCTGAGCTGCACGAGCTGCGTCGCGCTGGCAAAGACATCATGTTCGAAGGCGCCCAAGGCTCCCTGCTGGACATCGACCACGGTACCTATCCGTACGTCACCAGCTCCAACACCACTGCAGGCGGCATCGCCACCGGTTCGGGTTTTGGCCCGATGTACCTGGATTACATCCTGGGCATCACCAAGGCCTACACCACTCGCGTTGGTTCGGGTCCTTTCCCGACTGAGCTGTTCGACGACGTCGGTGCATTCCTGGCCAAGCGTGGCCACGAGTTCGGTGCGACCACCGGCCGTGCCCGTCGTTGCGGCTGGTTCGATGCCGTCATCCTGCGTCGTGCCATCGACGTCAACAGCATCTCGGGTCTGTGCCTGACCAAGCTGGACGTGCTGGACGGCCTGGAAACCATCAACATCTGTGTTGGTTACAAGAACCAGGATGGTGCAGTGATCGACGCACCGACTGACGCCGACAGCTACATCGGCCTGGAGCCGGTGTACGAAGAGATGCCGGGCTGGACCGAATCCACCGTCGGTGCCAAGACGCTGGAAGAGCTGCCGCAAGCTGCTCGCAACTACATCAAACGCGTTGAAGAGTTGGTCGGTGCGCCGATCGACATTATTTCGACGGGGCCGGACCGCAACGAAACCATCGTTCTGCGTCATCCGTTCGCTTAATAAGTCGTTGATGTAAAACGCAAAGGCCCCTTAATCGGGGCCTTTGTCGTTTATGCCCGTTGGGCGGCACGACCTTTGCTGTAATTATGCCTTCTGGCGTGCCATCAATTTAATGGCGTCAAAGCAGAGGGATAATCCCGTGTCAGCCATTCTCTCACTGTTACAAAGCCGTCTTCTGCGGCCCGTGTTCGTTACCCTTGGTATCGCCCTTTTGGTGCAAGTGCTGGTTGCCGTCGCTCTGACCCGGAGCACAGTCACCGCGCTGGAGGCCGATCTAGGCGTGCGCCTGGGTGCTGACAGTCAAAAACTCTCCGGTGAGCTGGAGCAAGCGGGGCGTGAAGTCACGTCGAGCCTGGACAGCCTTTCGACCAATACCCGTCAGCGACTCACCGCCGGCCTGTCCTCGCGTCTGAAGGACGAGCAGGCGCAATTGCGTGGGACATTGGAAAAAGACCTGAAGGACTCCGCCAATGATATGGCGCAGCTTCTGGCCTCGGTCGCACCCCGCGCCATGTGGGACAGCGACGTTCCAACCCTGTCCGAATTCGCCCGTCGGGCCCAGCGTAATCCCAACGTGTTGTTCGTGATCTACGACGACGCCACCGGCCAGCACCTGACACGCTATTTGAATCGCGAGAACCCGATCAACAAAGCGCTTCTGGAGAAAGGCCAAGGCGAGCGTGCCTTGGACAAAGTGCTGGATGCGGCGAAGAGCGATCCGTCGGTCTACTACATCGAAGCCTCGATCAGCCCCAATGGCGTGGAAATCGGCAAGGTCTTGATGGGTGTATCTACCGCTTCGGTGGAAGTCGATCTGGCTGCCCTGGACAAGCGCTTCAGCGCGCTGATCGCCAGCAGTGATCAACTGGTCGGCGATAGCCTCAAAGGCGCGGCGGCTGATAGTGCCGCGGCGATGGGCGCGCGTCTGAAGTCGGCGCAGTCCACGGCCTCTGAAATGCAGGCCAATACCACCAGTACCGTGCAGCAAGCGGCGGGCACTTTGCGCTGGCGCATCGGTATGGGCCTGGCGTTGGTCGGTTGCGGCGTGCTGCTGTTGCTGGCTGTGGTGCTGGGGCGTCGAGTGGTCAATCGCTTGAAGATGCTGATCAGCGCCATGGATGATCTGGCGGCGGGCGAGGGTGACCTGACCAAGCGTGTGCAAATCAACAGCAAGGACGAAATCGGCGACATGGCCTCGGCGGTCAATCGCTTCGTCGACAAGTTGCAGCCGATTGTGCGCGAAGCGGGCGATGTGGCTCAGCGCACCGGCGTCGAAATTGGCGCCATGACCCTGCGCAATGCCGGTGCCGATAAAGCGGCCGGCATGCAGCGCGATGAAGTGGCCGAGAGCCTGCGCGCGTTGTCGCAGATGGCCGATGAAGCCCAGTCTGAAAGCCATGCCATGCAGGCGGCCTTGCAGCAAGTGGTGGACATTCGTTCGGCCACGGATGAAAACACCCGGACGTCGGCGAAGGTCGGCAGCCTGATCGAGGCGTTGGCCGGTCAGGTCGATACCGGGGCGAAAGTCATCGAGCGGCTGGCGCAGCAGAGTGAGCAGATTGAAGTGGTGCTGACGGTGATCCACGGGATCGCCGAGCAGACCAACTTGCTGGCGCTGAACGCCGCCATCGAAGCGGCGCGAGCGGGTGAGACCGGTCGTGGCTTTGCGGTGGTGGCGGATGAAGTGCGGGCGCTGGCGAGCAAGACCCAGAGCTCCACCGGCGACATCCAGGCGCACATCGTGGCCTTGCAGCAAGGGGCGCGTGAGGCGGTGGCAGCGATTGGCCAGGCCGGGCGTCAGGCCAGTGAAGGTTTGCTGGTGCTGCGTGACAGTGCGCGGTTGCAGCAATCGGTGCAGGCATCGGTCGAGCAGGTGCATGCGGCGATTGGTCTGGCGACTCAGGCTGCGGCGCATCAGGCGCAAGGCGCGCAGGCTGTGCGGGGGCGGGTCGAGACCATTCATGCTCAGGCTGAGAAAGCGGCACAGGCGGTGGTGGAAACCACGGCCAGCGGCAAAGTGCTGGATGGCTTGGCGGCGCAGTTGAAGGCGAGCCTGGGGCAGTTCAGGGCTTAAGATTCATATTGCTGCGTCAGAAGTCATCGCGAGCAAGCTCGCTCCCACATTGGAATGCGTTCCCCTGTGGGAGCGGGCTTGCTCGAGATAGCGATCTCAGCGGCTCAGATACATCCGGGTCGTAAGCAAATAGACCGGTAATCCCGACACCAAAATCAACAACGCCGCATAAGGCGCCGCCGCCGCAAATTCCACGTTTGCGGTATGCGCCCACACTTCGGTAGCCAGCGTATTTAGCCCGGTCGGACTCAACAGCAGCGTCGCCGTGAGCTCCTTCATCGCATCTAGAAACACCAGCGCAAACGCCGCGCCCAATGCTGGAAAAATGATCGGCAGCGTCACTCGGCAAAACGCGCTGAATGACGACGCCCCCAGCGTGCGGGCCGCTTCTTCCAATTGTGGTGCGGCTTTATTCAGTGCCGTACGAATCGGTGCCTGGGCCAGCGGCAGGAACAGCAGCGCATACGCAATCAGCAGCAACGCCGAGGTCTGGTACAGCGCAGGCACATAATGCAGGGCGAAGTACACCAGCGTCAGTGCGATCACCAGCCCTGGCAGTGCATGCAGCAGATACGGCAAGCGTTCGGCCCAGATTGCCAGTTGCCCTTTATGGCGCACCACCAGCAGGCCGACCGGCACCGCCAGCACCAGGCACACTGCTGCGCCACCGAGGGACAGTGCCAGCGACGACAACAGCGCTTCGCTGATCGCGGCCACGGGGAATGCGGCTGAGGAACCCACTGCCAGCCAGTACGCCAACATGCCCAGCGGAATGCCGCTGCCGATGACCGCCAGCGCCAGGCAATAAACCTGGCCAAGCGCCGACCAAGGCCCCAGCCGAACCTGCTCCGCGCGCCGGGCTGCGCCCTGGCCGGTGCGGACATGTCGGCCCTTGCCGCGAACCCGTAATTCGAGCCACAACAGCATCAGGCACAGCGCCAGCAACACCGCAGACAGCATCGCTGCATTGGCGTTACTGAACTCCAGTTCGAACTGTTGATAGATCGCTGTCGTGAAGGTTTGCAGGCCGATGATGGAAAGCGCGCCGAACTCCACCAGCATGTGCAAGGCAATCAGCAGCGAGCCGGCCAGCAAAGACGGCCACAGTAGCGGCAAGGTGATTTTGAAAAACACGCCCCAGCGATTCTGTCCAAGGGTCCGGGCCGATTCCTCAAGCGAGGGATCGAGATTGCGCAGTGTCGCCGCGACCGGCAGAAAGATCAGTGGGTACTTGGACAGGGTCATCACCAGGATCGCCCCGCCCAAGCCTTCGAAGTGAGCGCTGAGCGAGACCCAGGTAAAACTGCTGACAAACGCCGGCACCGCGAATGGCAAGCACAGGATCACGCCCCACAGTCGCCGCCACGGCAGATTGCTGCGTTCCAGCAACCAGGCCAGCGACAAGCCGATCACGCCGCAGGCCAGTGTTACACCGACCATCAGGGCCAGCGTATTGCGCAGCAGCCCAAACACATACGGCCGCCAAAGCAGGTGCAGCGCCTCGGCCCAGCCGGCTTGCCAGGTCTTGAGCCCGACATAAGCCAGCGGCAACAGACTGAGTACGACCAACAGCAAAACCGGTAGCAGCAGCCAGATCGATGGCCGCTTGCGCCGTGGCACGTAAACCCCGCGCTCGGCGGCGGCGGATAACGATGCGCTCATCAGTTCAAGCCAACGTCACGTTCCAGGTCCAGGGCTTCTTCGGCGTTGCCGAGGTCGGCTGGCGTGACTTTCGGCGCTTGCAGCTCGCTGAACGGCTTGAGGCCGCGATCCGAGGCCATGCCTTTGTGCAGCGGGTATTCGGCAGTGGTCTGGGTGATCACGCGCTGACCTTCTTCGCTGGCCATGTAGGCAAGGAGTTGCTGGGCTTCTTTTGGATGTTTAGTCGATTTCAGCACGGCAGCGCTGGAAACGGTGATCAGCCCACCGACGTCGCCGCCGGTGAAGTAATGCAGTTTCGAATCGAGCTGGCCTTTTTCGCGTTGCAGGGCGAACCAGTAGTAGTTGTTCACCAGTACGGTGGCGATTTCGCCGTTTTCCACGGCCTTCAGGGCGACCATGTTGTTGCTGTAGGTCTTGCCGAACGCGCGCAGGCCGGTCAGCCATTCTTCGGCGGCATCCATGCCGTGCACTTTGATGATTGCCACGGCCTGTTCCTGGAACGCGCCACTGCTCGGCACGAAGCCGACCTTGCCTTGCCATTTCGGATCGGAGAACTCCATCACCGACTTGGGCAGGTCTTTTTCGTCGATCAGTTTCGGGTTGAAAGCCACCACGCGGACCCGGGCGGTGATGCCGATCCAGGTGCCGTTGCCGGCGACGTAGTCTTTGGGCAGGACGGCAAGGGTGGCGGCATCGGTTTGCGCCAGCAGGCCTTGTTCGCCGAGCTTGTTCAGCGGAGGCGACTCTTCGGTGTAGATCACGTCGGCGGGGGAGCGATCGCCTTCTTCGACGACCTGGCTGGCCAGCTGGTTGCTGCTGCCTTTGCGCACGTTGACGTGAATGCCTGTCTTGGCTTCGAAGGCTTTGGCGACGGCATCGCCGACTTCTTTGTGTTGACCGTTATAGAGTGTCAGGGAAACTGGATCAGCAGCCTGGGTGAGGGGAGTGGCGAGGGCCAGGCTGAGCAGGGTGAAGGTCAGGCCGCGGCGCAGGGTATTTCGAAACATCATTCGCAGGGTTCCTCACTGTCGCATTGCAAAAACTTGCAACAATGATAAACGATATTGTTTCTCAAGTGCGCCTTGCGGCGGCTGAGAGGGGAGGGGGCTGCGGAAGGCTGCGATCTTTTGATCTTGAATGTTGGCGGAACTGAGCTTGCTGAAGATCAAAAGATCGCAGCCTTCGGCAGCTCCTACACAAAGCCCGGAAACGCAAAAACCCGCTTTCGCGGGTTTTTGTGCAATTCCAGATCGACTCTGAAATTTGAATTGGTGCCCAGAAGAAGACTCGAACTTCCACGACCTTGCGGTCACCAGCACCTGAAGCTGGCGTGTCTACCAATTTCACCATCTGGGCATATCTTCAGCGTTGCCGCTGTTGATGTGGCGCACTATACGGAGAGCGTTTTGATCTGTAAACCCCTGATTTAGATTTAATAAATCAGATGTTTAGAATGCAAAAAACCCGCTTTCGCGGGTTTTTGTGTGAGCCTTGAAATTGATCTAATCTCAAGCTCGAAATTGGTGCCCAGAAGAAGACTCGAACTTCCACGACCTTGCGGTCACCAGCACCTGAAGCTGGCGTGTCTACCAATTTCACCATCTGGGCAGTATCGGCAACGCTAGTGCGTCGTCGATGGCGCGCACTATACGGAGCGTCTTTTTAACTGTAAACCCCTGGAATTAAAAAAACCTGAAAAATGTTACCAGTGGCATTCAAATCATCATTGTGTTGTCGATAAAGTGCTTTAGATAGGCTGTCACAGCCTGAAATTTCCCGTTTCATTACGCCTATGCCAAACTAACCCGCATATAGACAAGGTGAAAACTCTCTAATGGCCGATTGGCAGACCCTCGATCCCGAGGCCGCTCGTGAAGCGGAAAAATATGACAACCCTATTCCTAGCCGCGAACTGATCCTTCAGCACCTTGCTGATCGGGGTTCGCCTGCTAACCGCGAGCAGCTGGTCGAAGAGTTTGGTCTGACCACAGAAGACCAGATCGAAGCCCTGCGTCGCCGCCTGCGCGCCATGGAGCGCGATGCTCAACTCATCTATACCCGTCGCGGCACGTATGCGCCGGTGGACAAGCTCGACCTGATCCTTGGCCGCATCAGCGGTCACCGTGACGGCTTCGGCTTCCTGGTCCCGGACGACGGCAGTGACGACTTGTTCATGAGCCCGGCGCAAATGCGTCTGGTGTTCGACGGCGACCGTGCCCTGGCCCGCGTCTCCGGTCTCGACCGTCGCGGTCGCCGTGAAGGCATGATCGTCGAAGTGGTGTCCCGTGCCCACGAGACCATCGTCGGTCGCTACTTCGAAGAGGGCGGTATCGGTTTTGTTGTGGCGGATAACCCGAAGATCCAGCAAGAAGTGCTGGTCACTCCGGGCCGTAACGCCAATGCGCAGATCGGTCAGTTCGTCGAAGTGAAGATCACTCACTGGCCGACGCCACGCTTCCAGCCGCAAGGCGACGTGGTTGAAGTCGTGGGCAACTACATGGCGCCAGGCATGGAAATCGACATCGCCCTGCGCACTTACGATATTCCTCACGTCTGGCCTGAAGCGGTGCTCAAAGAAGCCGCCAAGCTCAAGCCGGAAGTCGAAGAGAAAGACAAAGAGAAGCGCATCGACCTGCGTCATCTGCCGTTCGTGACCATCGACGGTGAAGATGCTCGCGACTTCGATGACGCGGTGTACTGCGAAGCCAAGCCGGGCAAGCTGCGCCTGTTCTCCGGTGGCTGGAAGTTGTACGTGGCGATTGCCGACGTCTCCAGCTACGTGAAGATCGGTTCGGCCCTGGACGCCGAATCCCAGGTTCGCGGCAACTCGGTGTATTTCCCCGAGCGCGTGGTGCCGATGCTGCCTGAGCAGCTGTCCAACGGCCTGTGCTCGCTGAACCCGCACGTCGATCGCCTGGCCATGGTTTGCGAGATGACCATCTCCAAGTCCGGCGAGATGACCGACTACTGCTTCTACGAAGCGGTGATTCACTCCCATGCCCGCCTGACCTACAACAAAGTCAGCGCGATGCTGGAGACGCCGAAACTCACCGAGGCGCGTCAGCTTCGTGGCGAGTACAACGACGTCCTGCCGCATCTCAAGCAGCTTTACGCCCTGTACAAAGTGCTGTTGGCCGCGCGACACGTGCGTGGCGCGATCGATTTCGAAACCCAGGAAACCCGAATCATCTTCGGGACCGAGCGCAAGATTGCCGAAATCCGTCCGACCGTTCGCAACGATGCGCACAAGCTGATTGAGGAATGCATGCTGGCGGCCAACGTGGCCACCGCTGAATTCCTGAAAAAACACGAAATCCCTGCGCTGTATCGCGTCCACGACGGTCCGCCACCGGAGCGTCTGGAAAAACTGCGCGCCTTCCTCGGTGAGCTCGGCCTGTCCCTGCACAAAGGCAAGGACGGCCCGTCGCCGAAGGATTACCAGGCGTTGCTGGCGAGCATCAAGGATCGTCCGGATTTCCATCTGATCCAGACCGTCATGCTGCGTTCGTTGAGCCAGGCGGTGTACAGCGCCGATAACCAGGGCCACTTCGGCCTGAATTACGAAGCCTATACCCACTTCACCTCGCCGATCCGTCGCTACCCGGATTTGCTCACGCACCGGGCGATTCGCAGCGTTATCCATTCGAAGCAGGACACGCCGCACGTTCGCCGTGCCGGCGCGATGACGATTCCGAAAGCGCGCATTTATCCGTATGACGAAGCGGCGCTGGAGCAGCTCGGCGAGCAATGCTCGATGAGCGAGCGGCGTGCCGACGAAGCGACCCGCGACGTTGTGAACTGGCTCAAGTGCGAGTTCATGAAAGATCGTGTTGGCGAATCGTTCCCGGGTGTGATCACCGCCGTGACCGGTTTTGGCCTGTTCGTCGAGCTGACCGACATCTACGTCGAAGGCCTGGTGCATGTCACCGCGCTGCCGGGCGATTACTACCACTTCGACCCTGTGCATCACCGCCTGGCCGGTGAGCGTACGGGTCGCAGCTTCCGCCTGGGCGACACCGTTGAAGTGCGCGTCATGCGAGTTGACCTCGACGAGCGCAAGATCGACTTCGAGATGGCTGAAAAAACCATCAGTGCGCCGATCGGTCGCAAGAAGCGCGGGAATGAAAAGGCTGAGCCAGTCGCCAAGGCAGCCGCTAAAACCGCTGCAGAGCCGGCCCCGGCGAAAACCGGTCGCCGTCCTGCGAAGGAAAAGGCTGTAGAGGCTTATCGCCCGAGCGATGCCGCGGCCAAAAATGCCGAACTGCGTAAAAGCCGTGAATTGAAACAGGCGTTGCTGTCTGAAGCGAAAAGCGGCGGTAAAGCGGCGTCTGGGGGAAAGACCGGACGGTCGGCGCCTGACAAGGCTTCCGGCAGCAAACCGAGCAAACACCGTAAAGGCCCGCCGAAAGCGGGTTCAGCCCCAGCCAAAAGCGGCGGGGCGCGTAAACCTAAGGCCAAGTCATGAGTCAGTTGGAAAAAATCTACGGCGTGCATGCGGTAGAAGCATTGCTGCGTCACCACCCGAAACGCGTCAAGCAGATCTGGCTGGCTGAAGGCCGCAGTGATCCGCGTGTGCAGACGCTGATTCAACTGGCGGCGGAAAATCGCGTAGCGGTCGGCAACGCCGAGCGCCGTGAACTGGATGCATGGGTCGAAGGCGTTCACCAAGGCGTGGTGGCGGACGTGAGCCCGAGCCAGGTCTGGGGCGAAGCGATGCTCGACGAACTGCTCGATCGCACCGAAGGCGCACCGCTGCTGTTGGTGCTCGACGGCGTGACCGATCCGCACAACCTCGGCGCTTGCCTGCGTTCTGCCGATGCGGCCGGCGCACTGGCGGTGATTGTTCCGAAAGACAAGTCGGCCACGCTGACCCCGACGGTGCGAAAAGTCGCCTGTGGCGCGGCGGAAGTGATTCCGCTGGTTGCCGTGACCAACCTGGCGCGCACCCTGGAAAAGCTCAAGCAGCGCGGCCTGTGGGTTGTCGGTA
Source organism: Pseudomonas sp. DR48 (assembly GCF_019823085.1). Lineage (NCBI taxonomy): Bacteria > Pseudomonadati > Pseudomonadota > Gammaproteobacteria > Pseudomonadales > Pseudomonadaceae > Pseudomonas > Pseudomonas sp. DR48. The sequence goes on from NZ_CP081946.1 coordinate 2,543,906, forward strand.
CGGCGGGCGAGGCTGAGCAGAGTCTGTATCAGCAGGACATGACCGGCCCGACCATCCTGATCATGGGTGCCGAAGGCAGCGGCATGCGGCGCCTGACGCGCGATCTTTGCGACTACCTGGTGCACTTGCCGATGACTGGCAGCGTCAGCAGTCTCAACGTTTCCGTGGCGACCGGCGTCTGTCTGTTCGAAGCGCAACGCCAGCGTAGCGTCAAAGCCGCTGGAACCGCCAAAAAGTCTTAAGCCATACGCAATCCAAATGTGGGAGCGGGCTTGCTCGCGAAAGCGGAGTGTCATTCAGCAAATATGTTGAATGTGATACTGCTTTCGCGAGCAAGCCCGCTCCCACAGTGGTTTGTGGTGAAGCAAAAATGGGTGGTTGAACGAACTGTTCAAATAATCACCAATTGCCTTGCACCTCTTCGGTCCCTTCTCTACAATTGCGCCCCTTGCTGTGACGGCAGGCACGCATGTGTCTATCGCAAGCAAGTCCATTAGTGTCATTCACTCCTTGTCTGACCGCTTTTGAGCGGCAGGCTACAACCCGTAAGGAGCATTCATGCGTCATTACGAAATCATCTTTTTGGTCCACCCGGATCAAAGCGAGCAAGTCGGCGGCATGGTTGAGCGTTACACCAAGCTGATCGAAGAAGACGGCGGCAAAATCCACCGTCTGGAAGATTGGGGTCGTCGTCAATTGGCCTACGCAATCAACAATGTTCACAAGGCTCACTACGTGATGCTGAACGTTGAATGCACTGGCAAGGCCCTGGCCGAGCTGGAAGACAACTTCCGCTACAACGATGCAGTGATCCGTAACCTGGTCATCCGTCGCGAAGAAGCCGTTACCGGCCAATCCGAGATGCTCAAGGCTGAAGAAAACCGCAGTGAGCGCCGTGAGCGTCGCGACCGTCCTGAGCACGAAGGCGCTGAAAGCGCTGATAGTGATGACAGCGACAACAGCGATAACGCTGACGAGTAATCCACGGACCTTTTAAGGAGCCTATCAAATGGCACGTTTCTTCCGTCGTCGTAAATTCTGCCGCTTCACCGCTGAAGACGTGAAAGAGATCGATTACAAAGATCTCAACACTCTGAAAGCTTATGTATCCGAGACCGGCAAAATCGTTCCAAGCCGCATCACCGGTACCAAAGCACGTTATCAGCGTCAGCTGGCCACCGCTATCAAGCGCGCCCGCTTCCTGGCCCTGCTGGCCTACACCGACAGCCACGGCCGCTGAGACCGGGCAGTCGACACGTAGCAAAGGATTGAAAGCATGCGTGCCTTAGCTGAGTTCATCATGCGCGGCCGTATGCAGGCCACTCTCGTAGTGGCCGGATGCGCAACATTGCCGTTGTTGTATTGGTTGGGTGCTGCCGCTGGATGCCTTGTGCTCTTGCGGCGCGGATTGAAGGACGCCATTGGCGTACTTGCTCTGGGATTGCTGCCGGCATTGGTCTGGTGGCTTTACTCCGACGACCCACGGGCACTTCTGGTGCTGCTGGGGTCTTCGAGCCTTGCGTTGGTTTTGCGCGCAAGCGAGTCCTGGGTCCGCGTGCTGCTGGTCAGCGTAGCAGTGGGAACGGTGTTTTCGGTGGTGCTGGGGGCGGCTTTTGCGCCCCAGATCGAGATGCTGGCGCAGGCCTTGATAAAGGTCATGCCGTCGCTACTCGGTGATGTCTACCAGAAGTTGTCGGTAGACGAGCAAGCGCATTTTGCGTCCCTGATTGCACCGGTCCTGACCGGCCTGATTGCGGCCTTGTTGCAAATCGTCAGTGTGCTGAGCCTGATTGTCGGGCGCTACTGGCAGGCGTTGTTGTACAACCCGGGTGGTTTTGGTCGCGAGTTTCGCGCCATCCGATTCCCGCTGGGACCGGCGATTGCAATGCTGGTGTTGATGCTTCTGGGGCCGAACATCGGTCCACAGATGGCGATGTTGACACCGTTGTGCAGTGTTCCGCTGGTGTTCGCCGGGCTGGCCCTGATTCACGGGCTGGTGGCGAAGAAGCGACTGGCCAGGTTCTGGCTGGTGGGGTTGTACGTCACGCTGTTGCTGTTCATGCAGCTGATCTATCCGTTGCTGGTGGTCTTGGCCATCGTCGACAGCCTGATTGATTTTCGCGGTCGTTCGGCGCCGAAAGACGCCGATAGCGCGAACGGTGAAGGTTAAAAGTTAAGAGGATTTTCACATGCAACTGATCCTTCTGGAAAAAGTCACCAACCTGGGCAACCTGGGTGACAAAGTAAACGTCAAGGCTGGTTACGGTCGTAACTACCTGCTGCCTTACGGCAAAGCTACCGCTGCGACCGCTGCCAACCTGGCTGCGTTCGAAGAGCGTCGCGCTGAGCTGGAAAAAGCCGCAGCAGACCGTAAGATTTCGGCTGAAAGCCGTGCCGCCCAACTGGCTGAGCTGGAAGTGACTATCACTGCCACCGCTGGCGACGAAGGCAAGCTGTTCGGTTCGATCGGTACTCACGACATCGCTGATGCACTGACCGCCTCTGGCGTTGAAGTTGCAAAAAGCGAAGTTCGTCTGCCGAACGGCACTATCCGTAACGTAGGTGAATTCGACGTGGCCGTGCACCTGCACGCCGAAGTTGAAGCCACCGTACGCGTTGTCGTGGTAGCAGCTTAAGCAGCACTTGTCGGCTGGCACCCTCGGGTGCTTGCCGGTAACATCGGGCACGATCCTGTTTACAGGTCGTGCCCTTTGTCTTTCTGCAGTTCCTGATTTACACAACTATTCAAGTGGCCATGAACGATATCTCCGCACCCGAGCAATACGATCTGCAAACCGCTGCCCTGAAGGTGCCGCCGCATTCCATCGAGGCCGAACAGGCCGTGCTCGGTGGTCTGATGCTGGACAACAACGCCTGGGAACGCGTGCTGGATCAGGTTTCGGATGGCGATTTCTATCGACATGACCACCGTTTGATCTTCCGTGCGATCGCCAAACTGGCCGACCAGAACTCACCAATCGACGTGGTGACCCTGGCCGAGCAATTGGACAAGGAAGGCCAGACCTCGCAAGTCGGTGGTCTCGGTTACCTGGGTGAGCTGGCGAAAAACACGCCGTCTGTCGCCAACATCAAGGCCTATGCACAGATCGTTCGTGCGCGAGCGACCTTGCGGCAATTGATCGGTATCGCCACCGAAATCGCCGACAGTGCCTTCAACCCTGAAGGCCGCACGGCTGAAGAAATTCTCGATGAAGCTGAACGGCAGATCTTCCAGATCGCCGAGGCCCGGCCAAAAACCGGCGGCCCGGTGAGTGTGAATGACCTGCTGACCAAGGCCATCGACCGCATCGACACCCTGTTCAACACCGACAACGCCATCACTGGCCTGTCCACCGGTTACACCGACCTCGACGAGAAGACCAGCGGCCTACAGCCGTCCGACCTGATCATCGTCGCCGGCCGTCCGTCCATGGGTAAAACCACCTTTGCGATGAACCTGGTGGAAAACGCCGTGTTGCGCAGCGACAAGTGCGTCCTGGTTTACTCGCTGGAGATGCCAGGCGAATCGCTGATCATGCGTATGTTGTCGTCGCTTGGCCGTATCGACCAGACCAAGGTCCGGGCCGGTCGCCTGGACGATGACGATTGGCCGCGCCTGACTTCGGCAGTCAATCTGCTCAATGATCGCAAACTGTTCATCGACGATACGGCGGGTATCAGCCCCTCTGAGATGCGCGCGCGGACCCGGCGTCTGGTGCGTGAGCACGGCGACATCGCCCTGATCATGATCGACTACCTGCAGTTGATGCAGATTCCAGGTTCCGGTGGCGATAACCGGACCAACGAGATTTCCGAGATTTCCCGGTCCTTGAAAGCCCTGGCCAAGGAATTCAACTGCCCGGTGGTGGCGCTGTCCCAGCTCAACCGCTCCCTGGAGCAACGACCGAACAAACGCCCGATCAACTCCGACCTCCGGGAATCCGGAGCGATCGAGCAGGATGCTGACGTGATCATGTTCGTTTACCGGGATGAGGTGTACCACCCGGAAACCGAGCACAAGGGCATTGCTGAAATCATCATCGGTAAGCAGCGGAACGGTCCCATCGGTACGTCACGACTGGCGTTCATCGGCAAGTACACCCGTTTCGAAAACCTGGCGCCGGGCAGCTATAACTTCGACGACGAATAACCTTGTGGGAGCGGGCTTGCTCGCGAATGCGGTAGTGCATTCAACCTGATTGCTGAATGACACACCTCTTTCGCGAGCAAGCCCGCTCCCACATGGGTTATTTCCGACCATAGCCGTCGGAATTGGTTATTTTTTGTGCTATATTCCGCGCCCGCGATTTTTCATCTCAACACCGGTCATCGTCATGCAAACAGCCAAGCCGTTATTTGACTATCCCAAGTACTGGGCCGAATGTTTCGGTCCCGCGCCATTCCTGCCGATGAGCAGGGAGGAGATGGATCAGCTTGGCTGGGATTCATGCGACATCATCATCGTCACCGGTGATGCATACGTTGACCATCCGTCGTTCGGCATGGCGATCATCGGCCGGCTGCTGGAGTCGCAAGGCTTTCGCGTCGGGATCATTGCCCAGCCAAACTGGCAGTCCAAAGACGACTTCATGAAGCTCGGCGAGCCGAACCTGTTCTTCGGCGTCGCGGCCGGCAACATGGACTCGATGATCAACCGCTACACCGCCGACAAGAAAATCCGTTCCGACGACGCCTACACCCCCGGTGGCCTGGCGGGCAAACGTCCGGACCGCGCGAGCCTGGTTTACAGCCAGCGCTGCAAGGAAGCCTACAAGAACGTGCCGATCGTGCTCGGTGGCATCGAAGCCTCCCTGCGCCGCATCGCCCACTACGATTACTGGCAGGACCGGGTGCGCAACTCGATCCTGATCGACGCTTGCGCCGACATCCTGCTGTACGGCAACGCCGAACGTGCGATCGTCGAAGTTGCCCAGCGTCTGTCCTACGGTCACAAGATCGAAGACATCACCGACGTGCGCGGCACCGCGTTCATTCGTCGTGATACGCCGAAGGACTGGTACGAAGTCGATTCCACGCGTATCGACCGTCCGGGCAAGGTCGACAAGATCATCAACCCGTACGTCAACACCCAGGATACCCAGGCCTGCGCCATCGAGCAGGAAAAGGGTCCGGTTGAAGACCCGAGCGAAGCCAAGGTCGTGCAGATCCTGGCCAGCCCGAAGATGACTCGCGACAAGACCGTGATCCGTTTGCCATCCGTTGAAAAGGTCCGTGGCGACGCGGTGCTTTATGCTCACGCCAACCGCGTGCTTCACCTGGAAACCAACCCGGGCAACGCTCGCGCGCTGGTGCAAAAGCACGGCGACGTCGACGTCTGGTTCAACCCGCCGCCGATTCCGATGACCACCGAGGAAATGGACTACGTGTTCGGCATGCCTTATGCCCGCGTTCCACACCCGGCGTACGGCAAGGAAAAAATTCCGGCCTACGACATGATCCGCTTCTCGGTGAACATCATGCGTGGCTGCTTCGGTGGCTGCACCTTCTGCTCGATCACCGAGCACGAAGGCCGGATCATCCAGAACCGCTCCGAAGAGTCGATCATTCGCGAAATCGAAGAGATCCGCGACAAGGTCCCGGGCTTTACCGGCGTCATTTCCGACCTCGGCGGCCCGACCGCGAACATGTACCGCATCGCCTGCAAGAGCCCGGAAATCGAATCCGCGTGCCGCAAGCCATCGTGCGTGTTCCCGGGTATCTGCCCGAACCTGAACACCGATCACTCGTCGCTGATCCAGCTGTATCGCAGCGCCCGTGCCTTGCCGGGTGTGAAAAAGATCCTGATCGCTTCCGGCTTGCGCTACGACCTCGCGGTCGAGTCGCCGGAATACGTCAAGGAGCTGGTGACCCACCACGTCGGTGGTTACCTGAAGATCGCCCCGGAACACACCGAGGAAGGTCCGCTCAACCAGATGATGAAACCGGGCATCGGCAGCTATGACAAGTTCAAGCGCATGTTCGAGAAGTACTCCAAGGAAGCCGGCAAAGAGCAGTACCTGATTCCGTACTTCATCGCCGCTCACCCGGGCACCACTGACGAAGACATGATGAACCTGGCCCTGTGGCTCAAGGGCAACGGCTTCCGTGCCGACCAGGTGCAGGCGTTCTACCCGTCGCCGATGGCCACCGCCACCGCGATGTACCACTCGGGCAAGAACCCGCTGCGCAAGGTGACGTACAAGAGCGACGCGGTGACCATCGTCAAGAGCGAAGAGCAGCGTCGTCTGCACAAGGCGTTCTTGCGCTATCACGATCCGAAAGGCTGGCCGATGCTGCGTGAAGCGTTGACCCGCATGGGCCGCGCCGACCTGATCGGGCCGGGCAAGAATCAGTTGATTCCGTTGCATCAGCCAGCGACCGACAGCTACCAGAGCGCCCGTCGCAAGAACTCAACGCCGGCTGGCAGCCACAAAGTGGCCGGGGAAAAGACCACCAAGATTCTGACCCAGCACACCGGCCTGCCACCGCGCGCCAGCGATGGCGGTAATCCGTGGGACAAGCGTGAACAGGCCAAGGCTGCGGCGTTCGCCCGCAACCAGCAGGCGGCCAAGGAACGCAAGGACGCGGCCAAAGGCAAAGGGCCCAAGCCCGCACGTAAGCCGGTCGTACCGCGCTAAGCCTCGCTTGAGCTGAACAAAACGCCAACCTGATCGTTCCCACGCTCCGCGTGGGAATGCCTCAAGGGACGCTCCGCGTCCAGTGACGCGGAGCGTCACGGGCTGCATTCCCACGCGGGAGCGTGGGAACGATCAAGCCCTCAACCCTCCCTTCGCAACATTTTCGTGCAACTGCCCCCAACCAATTTCCCGCATCGCCCGATTTTGGTGCTGTACTGCCTCAAGCAAAGGAAGAAAGCGCCAGCGCCACGGGATGGCATAAGTCTTGCGCGCTTTCCAATACGCTTAAGGCTCGCAGGAGGCACGCCGTGTCGATTCATGTCGCATTGCACCACGTCACGCATTACCGCTACGACCGCGCCGTCGAGCTCGGTCCGCAGATCGTTCGCCTGCGCCCGGCCGCCCACAGTCGCACGCGGATTCTCTCCTATGCGCTGAAAGTTTCGCCCGAGCAGCACTTCATCAACTGGCAGCAGGACCCCCAGGGCAATTACCTGGCGCGATTGGTGTTCCCGGAAAAAACCTCCGAGCTGCGGATCGAAGTCGATCTGCTGGCGGAGATGGCGGTGTTCAACCCCTTCGACTTCTTCCTCGAGCCCTACGCGGAAAAGATCCCTTTCGCTTACGCCGCGGATGAGCGCAAGGAACTGGCGCCCTATCTGGAAACCTTGCCCCTGACGCCGAAGTTCAAGGCCTATCTGGACGGCATCGACCGCACGCCGCTGCCCAGCGTGGATTTCCTCGTGGCGCTCAACCAGCGTTTGAGCGAAGACATCGGCTACCTGATCCGCATGGAACCGGGCGTGCAGACGCCGGAACACACCCTCGAACACGCCTCTGGCTCGTGCCGCGACTCGGCGTGGTTGCTGGTGCAACTGCTGCGAAATCTCGGCCTGGCGGCTCGATTCGTTTCCGGTTACCTGATCCAGCTGACCGCCGACGTCAAAAGCCTCGACGGCCCCTCTGGCACCGAAGTGGATTTCACTGACCTGCACGCCTGGTGCGAGGTGTATTTGCCCGGTGCTGGCTGGATCGGCCTGGACGCGACCTCAGGGCTGTTTGCCGGGGAAGGACACATTCCGTTGGCGTGCAGTCCCGATCCGGGCTCTGCGGCACCGATCAGTGGCTTGGTGGAGCCGTGCGAATGTGAGTTCACCCACGAAATGTCCGTGGAGCGGATCTGGGAAGCGCCGCGGGTCACAAAGCCCTACACCGAAGAGCAGTGGCTGGCGATCCAGGCCCTGGGCCGGCAGATTGATGCCGACCTGCTCGAAGGCGATGTGCGCCTGACCATGGGCGGCGAGCCGACTTTCGTGTCCATCGATGACCCGGACGGTGCCGAATGGAACACCGCCGCGCTAGGGCCGGACAAGCGACGCCTGTCCGCCGAGCTGTTCCAGCGCATGCGCAAGCATTACGCGCCCCAAGGCCTGGTGCATTTCGGTCAGGGCAAGTGGTACCCCGGCGAACAATTGCCGCGCTGGTCACTGAATTGCTACTGGCGCCGCGATGGCGTGCCGATCTGGCACAACAGCGCCTTGATCGCCGATGAGCAGGAAGACTATGGCGCCGATGGCGAACTGGCCGGGCGTTTTCTGGCGAGTGTCGCCGAACGCCTGAAAATTCCGACACGCTTTGTGTTTCCGGCCTACGAAGACAATTTCTATTACTTGTGGCGCGAAGGCACTTTGCCGCTGAACGTCAGCGCCGAAGACTCACGTCTGGAAGAACCGTTGGAGCGTGCGCGCCTGCGCAAAGTGTTCGGCCAGGGCCTGGATAAAGTCATTGGGCAGGTCTTGCCGCTGGCACGGACCGCCAAAGGTGATCAGTGGCAAAGCGGTCGCTGGTATCTGCGCGACGAACATTGCCGGCTGGTGCCGGGGGACTCGCCGCTGGGCTACCGCTTGCCGCTGGGCTCGCAGCCTTGGGTGAAGGCGGCGGAGTATCCGTTCATCCATCCTGCCGATCCGAACCAGGAATTTTCGGCACTGCCAGACACGATGCAGCTGAACAGCCCGGGCGTGCCGGCCGACGCGGTTGAGCGGACGCCGAAGGTCGATGAGTCCGCTGATTGGCTCACCCGCACCGCGTTCTGCGCCGAGGCCCGGGAAGGGCGGTTGTACTTGTTCATGCCGCCTCTGGAACGGGTCGAAGACTATCTGGAACTGGTCACAGCCATCGAGGCCACGGCTCAAGAACTGCATTGCCCGGTATTGCTGGAAGGCTATGAACCGCCGAGCGATCCGCGCCTGAGCAACTTCCGCATTACCCCCGATCCGGGCGTGATCGAGGTCAACGTGCAGCCGTCCGCCACGTGGGACGAGTTGGTCGAGCGCACCGAATTTCTGTACGAAGAGGCGCGCCAGACCCGATTGACCACCGAGAAATTCATGATCGACGGGCGACACACCGGCACCGGCGGCGGTAACCATTTCGTGCTGGGTGGCGCAACGCCGGCGGACTCACCGTTTCTGCGCCGTCCGGATCTGCTGCGCAGCCTCATCAGCTATTGGCATAACCATCCGTCGCTGTCTTACCTGTTTTCCGGATTGTTCATCGGCCCGACGTCCCAGGCGCCGCGTGTCGATGAAGCGCGCAACGATGCGTTGTACGAGTTGGAAATCGCCTTCGCCCAGATGCCCGAACCGGGCGAGGCGTGTGCGCCGTGGCTGGTCGACCGGTTGTTGCGCAACTTGCTGATCGACGTGACCGGCAATACGCACCGCGCCGAGTTCTGCATCGACAAACTCTATTCGCCGGATGGCGCGACGGGGCGGCTTGGATTGCTTGAATTGCGAGCATTTGAAATGCCGCCGCATGCGCGCATGAGTCTGGCTCAGCAGTTATTGCTGCGGGCGCTGGTCGCGCGGTTCTGGCGTGAGCCTTATGCGCCGCCGAAGCTGGCGCGCTGGGGCACCGAGCTGCATGACCGGTTCCTGTTGCCACACTTTATCGAGCAGGACTTCGCTGATGTGATCGTTGATCTCAATGCCGCCGGTTATCCGGTGCGGGCGGAATGGTTTGCGGCGCATCTGGAGTTTCGCTTTCCCAAGGTCGGCGATTACGCGGTCAGTGGCATCGAGCTTGAAGTGCGCCAGGCGCTGGAGCCTTGGCATGTGCTGGGCGAGGAGGGCGCGGTCGGCGGCACGGTGCGCTACGTCGATTCGTCGCTGGAACGCTTGCAGGTCAAGCTCACAGGTCTCGCGCCGCAGCGTTACATGCTGACCTGCAATGGCGTCCCGGTGCCCTTGCAGCCTACCGGGCGGGTTGGCGAATTTGTTGCCGGCGTGCGTTTCCGCGCGTGGCAACCGGCCAACTGCCTGCAACCCACCATCCCGGTTCACGCACCGTTGGTGTTCGACCTGCTCGACACCTGGATGCAACGTTCGCTGGGTGGCTGCCAGTACCACGTCGCCCATCCAGGCGGACGCAACTACGACAGCCTGCCGGTGAACGCCAATGAGGCCGAAAGCCGGCGGATGGCGCGGTTTTTCCGTATCGGGCACACGCCTGGGAAACTGCCTGTACCGATCCTGGAAATAAACGACGAGTTGCCTATGACGCTCGATTTACGACGTTTCTAAACCGTACGCGACGCCCGGATCTTTCGTCTATCCGGGTGTCATGAGCCTGCGTTAGTCTGACCGTTCTTTGCTGTCTGCCGAGCTTTCCATGCCTGACCTGCTTGACCGCTACCCGCTGACGGCGGGCACTTATCACGAACTGCTCGACGACAGCGGTGGCGTACGCCCGCACTGGCGTCGTCTGTTCGACCAATTGCAACGCAGCACGCCAATGCAATTGGTGCAGCGTCAGGCGCTGTTGACCCGGCAGATCCAGGAAAACGGCGTGACCTACAACGTCTACGCCGACCCCAAGGGCGCTGACCGCCCGTGGGAACTTGACCTGCTGCCGCATGTGATTGCCGCTGATGAATGGGCACGGTTATCGGCCGGGATCGCCCAGCGTGCACGTTTGCTCAATGCTGTGCTGGCGGACCTCTATGGGCCGCAACGGCTGATCGCCGAAGGTCTGCTGCCGGCGGAACTGGTCTTCGGCCACAACAACTTCCTCTGGCCTTGCCAGGGCATTGCGCCGCCCGACGGGACCTTTCTGCATCTGTACGCCGTGGATCTGGCGCGCACGCCTGATGGCCGCTGGTGGGTCACGGCAGATCGCACTCAAGCGCCATCCGGTGCCGGTTATGCGTTGGAAAACCGCACCATCGTGTCCCGGGCGTTTCCCGAGTTGTATCGCGATTTGAAGGTGCAGCATCTGGCCGGGTTCTTCCGCACGCTTCAGGAAACCCTTGCCCGCCAGGCGCCAAGTGATGATGAGGCGCCGCTGATTGTGCTGCTGACGCCGGGGCGGTTCAACGAAAGCTATTTCGAACATCTCTATTTGGCGCGTCAGCTCGGTTATCCGCTGGTTGAGGGTGGCGACCTCACGGTGCGCGATGCCACGGTCTACCTGAAAACCCTCAGTGGCTTGCGTCGCGTCCACGCGATCATGCGTCGCCTTGACGATGATTTTTGCGATCCGCTGGAGCTGCGCACCGACTCGGCGCTTGGCGTGCCGGGTCTGCTTGAAGCGGTGCGACAGGGGCGCGTGCTGGTGGCCAATGCCCTCGGCAGCGGCGTGCTGGAATCGCCGGGATTGCTGGGCTTTTTGCCGCGGATCAATCAGTTCCTGTTCGGCGAAGAGCTGATCCTGCCGTCCATCGCGACGTGGTGGTGTGGTGAAGCGCCAGTGCTGGCTCAGGCCTTGGAAAAACTGCCCGAGTTGCTGATCAAACCGGCCTTTCCGTCGCAAAGCTTTGCTCCGGTATTTGGCCGGGATTTGAGTGAAAAACAGCGCGAGGCGTTGGCAGAGCGCATGCAGGCGCGGCCTTATGCCTATGTCGCGCAAGAATTGGCGCAATTGTCTCAGGCGCCTATCTGGCAGGCCGAGGATGGTCAGCTGCAACCACGTGCCATCGGCATGCGCATGTATGCGGTGGCCAGCCGCGACGGCTACCGGGTATTGCCGGGTGGTTTGACTCGGGTTGCTGCAGAGGCAGACGCCGAAGTGGTGTCGATGCAACGCGGTGGCGCAAGCAAGGACACGTGGGTGCTGGGGGATCGTCCGCCGAGCGGCGAACAATGGAAAACCCAGCGCACGATCGGCGTGCATGATCTGGTGCGGCGTGATCCCTATCTGCCGTCGCGGGTGGTGGAAAACCTGTTCTGGTTTGGCCGCTATTGCGAGCGTTGTGATGACAGCGCCCGACTGCTGCGGATCATGCTTGCACGCTATGTCGATGGAGACGACCCGCAGGCGCTGGAAGCGGCAGTCGATCTCGGCGAGCGCCTGAACCTGTTGCCGGACGAAGGCACATTGCCCGAGCGGTTATTGGCCGCGTTGCTCGGCGACGACTGGCCGTTCAGCCTGCGTTCCAACTTGCAGCGCTTGCAATGGGCGGCATCCCAGGTGCGGGGCAAGCTCTCGCGGGAAAACTGGCAGGCATTGGTGGAGTTGCAGCGTGAGGCCGTGGAGCTGGAAACCGAGGAGCCGGATTTCGGCGAGTTGCTGGATTTCCTCAACCGCCTGGTGATGTCTCTCGCGGCATTGTCCGGTTTCGCCCTGGATGACATGACGCGAGACGAAGGCTGGCGCTTTTTGATGATCGGCCGGCGGATCGAGCGACTGCAGTTTCTCAGTGGCAGCCTGGCGGCGTTTCTGCGCGGAGCCGGCGCGTTTGATCAGGCCGGTCTGGAATGGCTGCTGGAGCTGGGCAACAGCAGCATCACTTACCGCTCGCGGTACCTGGCCGTGGCCCAGTTGATTCCGGTGCTCGACCTGTTGCTGCTCGATGAGCAAAACCCGCACGCGGTGCTGTTCCAGTTGAAACTGGTGACCCGCACGCTCAAGCGTTTGAACGATGACTTTGGCGTGCCGCGCGAAGCCGGGCTGCCGCAAATGGTCGAACGGTTGGCGCAGTTCGACTTGGGCTGCCTGGAGAACTCGTTGTTCGGCGAAGCCAGCGTTCGCGCCGCCATCGAGGGGCTGGCCGATTTGCTGCAACAGATCGCCGATGCCAGCGGGCAGGTGTCGGATCGCCTGGCGTTGCGCCATTTCGCCCACGTCGATGATGTCAGCCAGCGCACGGTGTCCGTCTGATGAGCGCCCATTACCAGATTTTCCACGACACCCATTATCACTACGACAGCCCGGTATCCCTGGCGCAGCAACTCGCGCACCTGTGGCCGCGCGCCTGTGCCTGGCAACGCTGTACCGAGCGGCAGCTGCAGATCAGCCCCGACCCGACCTCGCGCCGCGATGAGCTGGATGTGTTCGGCAATCCGCTGACCCGGTTGGCATTCGAGAGGCCGCACGATGAATTGCTGGTCAACGCGAGTCTCACGGTCGAGATATTGGCCCGGCCGACGCTGGATTTCAATCAATCCCCGGCATGGGAAGAAACCCGCAACGCATTGAGCTATAGCAGCCAGCCACTTTCGCCTGAGTTGCTGGAAGCGTGCCGTTTCCGGTTCGAGTCGCCCTACGTGCATTTGAAAAGCAACTTTGTCGAATTCTCGGAAAGTTGCTTCCCGGTGGGTCAGCCCTTGTTGTTGGGCGTCCAGGCATTGATGGAAAAAATCTTCAGCGAATTCACCTTCGACGCCGAAGCCACTCAAGTGGCGACACCGCTGGTGGAAGTGCTGGAGCGTCGGCGCGGGGTTTGCCAGGACTTCGCTCACCTGATGCTCGCGTGTGTGCGCTCCCGTGGGTTGGCGGCGCGTTACATCAGCGGTTACCTGCTGACCCAGCCACCGCCGGGCCAGCCGCGACTGATCGGCGCTGACGCGTCGCATGCCTGGGTTTCGGTGTTTTGTCCGGTGCTGGGCTGGGTGGATTTCGATCCGACCAACAACGTGCAGCCGGCACTGGAACACATCACCCTGGCCTGGGGGCGGGATTTTTCCGATGTTTCGCCACTGCGTGGGGTGATTCTGGGTGGCGGGAATCATGACCCGGAAGTGCGCGTCACCGTGATGCCACTGGAGTAACAGAAATCAAATGTGGGAGCGGGCTTGCTCGCGAAAGCGATCACACAGTCACATAGATGTCGGATGTGCCGCCGCTTTCGCGAGCAAGCCCGCTCCCACAAGGGAATGTGCAATTCTTGAGAAGGGGTATTTCAGAGGGGACTGTGAGGGTCAGCAAAGTGACTGCTGACCCTGGACACAGATCCGGTGGGCCTGATCAGATCATCGGGCCCTGAGGGTCTCAGGCGTCGGGCGCCTGATCTTTCGGTGCTTCAGTTTCGTCTGTAGCCACTTCGCCTTCTGCATCCGGGTTCAGTGCTGCTGCTTCTTCTTCAGCTGTAGCTTTCTTGCGCTGAAGCTTTTCCTCTTTCTTCTGCTCCTTGGCCAAGTCTCTCTGACGTTTGGCGAAGGAATAATTAGGTTTAGCCATGGGCGATCCTCTGGGGTCGAAGGTGAGGTTGAGCGGCGCATATTCTGCCCTGTATCGGCACCGAGCCGTTAGCTGGGTTTTTGCTCGGCCCATTTTGGCGGTACCGAGGGTTGCCAGGCATCCAGTGCGTCGAGCAGGGTTTGCGGCGATTCGCTCACTTGCAGCATGTCACGGTGTGGTTCGCGAACGAAGCCTTCACCGACGATATGATCAAGAAAACCCGTCAATTTGCTGTAGAAACCGTTCACTTCCAGCAGGCCGAGCGGTTTGCCGTGGTAACCGAGTTGGCCCCAGGTCCAGACTTCGAACAGTTCTTCCAGGGTGCCGAGGCCGCCGGGCAGCGCGATAAACGCGTCACTGAGCTCGGCCATCCGCGCCTTGCGTGCATGCATGCCGTCGACCACTTCAAGACGGGTCAGGCCGCTGTGGCCGATTTCCTTGTCCTTGAGACTTTGCGGAATGATGCCGATGACTTCACCGCCGGCTGCCAGCGCAGCATCGGCGACGATCCCCATCAGCCCGACGGCGCCGCCGCCATAGACCAGGGTCAGCTTGCGCGCGGCCAATGCCTGCCCGAGGGCGACAGCCGCTTCACGATAAGCCGGGTGGGTGCCGGTGCTGGCACCGCAAAATACACAAACGGACGCTAAAGACATGCCTTACTCCATGGTCAGGATGGCCACAGAGTAATGGCAGGCAAGCGGCGATCCAAGGGCTAAACTTCGCGTTCAGGTGTTTCAAAGGTGCCGCTGGCGCCACAGGCGTAGGCGGCGAGCAAACTGCACAAAAAGCTGTTGATGGACATGACTGACGCTCCGGGTGAGAGATGACGACCTGATGATAGGGCCGACCTAGACGTCTGGCTGGTAGATTGTTTCGATAGGTGTCATAGCCCGAAAGTTGTATACAATTTTTGATTCAGGTCATAGGAACTTGCGAAGTTTTCAGGCAGTCTTCTGTCCATCAGCACTTCTGTTAACCCTGCCTTGGAGATTCACCATGTTTGCCAAACTTGTTGCGGTATCCCTGCTGACACTGGCCAGCAGTCAATTGATGGCTGCTGAATGCAAGGTCACTGTCGACTCGACTGATCAGATGTCCTATGACACCAAGGAGATCAGCATCGACAAGAGTTGCAAGACGTTCACCGTGGACCTGAAGCACTCGGGCAGCCTGCCGAAAAACGTCATGGGCCATAACTGGGTGCTGAGCAAAACAGCTGATATGCAACCGATTGCTACCGACGGCCTGTCCGCAGGTATCGACAAGAACTACTTGAAAGAAGGTGATGCGCGCATCATCGCTCACACCAAAGTCATTGGTGCCGGCGAGACGGATTCAGTGACCTTCGACGTATCGAAACTGGCTGCTGGCGAAACCTATGGTTTCTTCTGCTCGTTCCCAGGCCACATCTCGATGATGAAAGGCACTGTCACCCTGAAGTAATCGAATTGAGCGCATAAAAAAAGCGTCCGCTTGGGACGCTTTTTTTGTGCCTGGCTCATCCCTGTAGGAGCTTGGCGTTTAGGGTGCGAACGGCATCACTCGCTTGTGATGAGTCTTCTTGTACGTGTCGCAAATAATCTTGAACGCTTCCTCACGTACGGGCTGACCGTGCAGGAACGCATCGATCTCGGCATACGTCACGCCATGGGACGCTTCATCCGGTTTGCCTGGCGACAAGTCTTCAAGGTCGGCCGTCGGGACTTTTTCCACCAGCGACTCGGGGGCGCCGAATTGGCGGGCGATCGCACGGACCTGGTTTTTCACCAAGCCACTGAGTGGTGCGAGGTCGCAGGCACCGTCACCGAATTTGGTGAAGAACCCCATCACGGCTTCCGCCGCGTGGTCGGTACCAATGACCAGCCCGTGGGCCGCACCGGCGATGGTGTATTGAGCGACCATGCGCATCCGCGCCTTGGTGTTGCCGAGCACGAAGTCCACGGAGACGGCGTGTTTGCCTTCAAACGCCGCGACTTCATTGGCCAGGGATTTGACTGCCGGGCCAATGTTCACCGTGTGACGTTCGTCCGGGGCGATGAAGTCCACCGAAGCCTGAGCGTCGTGTTCATCGAACTGAGTCTCGTACGGCAAGCGTACGGCGATGAATTTGTAACTTTTATCACCGGTTGTCTCGCGTAATTCGCGCATGGCGCGCTGGGCCAGCAGGCCGGCGGTCAGCGAATCGACACCGCCGCTGATGCCCAGCACCAGCGTCTTGAGCCCGGAGTTGACCAGGCAATCCTGAATGAAACGAATGCGCCGGGCGATTTCCGCCTCGAGGGCGGCATGGTCGGCGAACGGTGGTTGAACCTTGAGCTGCTCAGCAATCTCACGCTGTACGGCTTGCATGAATTCACTCCTTGCTAGATAGACTGGATGCGCTGGAAAGGGCGGCAGGTACTTGGAAAACATGTCGCAAGTAGGCGACGAAATTCGGGTCTTTGCAGTGAGTCTTGCCCGGCTCATCGGAAATCTTGGCCACGGGCTGATCGTTGCAGGCGGCCATTTTAAGCACGATGCTCATCGGTTCAACACCCGGAATGTCACACGTCAGGTTAGTCCCGATACCAAAGCTGACATTGATCCGACCACGCAGCGCCCGAAATATTTCCAGCGACTTTTGCAGCGTCAGACTGTCGGAGAACGTCAGGGTCTTGCTCATCGGGTCGATGCCGAGCTTTTGATAGTGGGCGATCGCCTTTTCTGCCCAGATCACCGGATCCCCAGAGTCATGGCGCAGGCCGTCGAAGAGCTTGGCAAAGAACAGGTCGAAGTCGTTGAGGAAGGCATCCATGGTGATGCAGTCGGTCAGGGCGATCCCCAGCAGCCCCCGATACTCGCGCACCCAGCAATCGAGGGCGGCAATCTGGCTGTCGATCAGCCGTGGCCCGAGTTGCTGGTGCGCCATGATCCACTCGTGGGCCATCGTGCCCAGCGGCTTCATGTCCAGCTCTCGTGCCAGGTGCACGTTGCTGGTGCCGACGAAACGCCCGGGGAAATCGTGCTTGAGCACGTTCACCACTTCTTCCTGCACACGGAACGAAAAGCGTCGGCGTGTGCCGAAATCGGCGACCTGAAGTTCGGATAATTCGTCACTGCTGGCGTTGGCAGTCAGCCAGTCGAACTTGCGATAAAGCTGCTCGCGCACCTGTTCCATCGTCACTTGCGGGTAGCGATAGCGGTTGCGCACTTCGCTGACGATCGCCAGCAGCGGCACTTCGAACAGGATCACATGCAACCACGGCCCGCGTAGCCGGATGAACAGCTCGCCGTTTTCAATGCCGGTGTGGACGTAGCGCAGGTTGAAGCGAAATAGCCCGAGAAAGCGCAAAAAATCCGGTTTCATGAAGCTGATTCGCTCCATGAAGCTCAATTGATCGGGGCTCAGGCTCAAATCGGCCAGACGTTCAATCTGGAAGCGGATTTCGGCCAGGTAGGGACGCAAATCCTCACTGTTACGGCAACGGAACTCCCATTCGACGTCTACGTTCGGGTAGTTGTGCAGCACCGCCTGCATCATCGTCAGTTTGTAGAAGTCGGTGTCGAGCAGGTTCTGCACGATGCGATCGCCAAACACGCTCTCGCTCATAACGGGGGTTCTCCAGGCGGGCCGTGGCCCGTGGCCACGACGTTTCAGCTGCTTCAATGAATGGGGCTAGTGGCGCATATCGGCAGTGGTGATTGCCAGCGATTTTTTTGGCTATAGCAGATCCCTGTGGGAGCGGGCTTGCTCGCGAAGAGGGAGTTCCAGTCGACATCAACGTTGCCTGACACACCGCTTTCGCGAGCAAGCCCGCTCCCACAGGGGGTGAGGCGACGCTAAATCTGCGGGGTATCCGGGTTGTCAATCTGCTCCAGCATCCACTTCACAAAGTCCCGAACCTTGGGCACTTCCGCCGAATGCTCCGGATACGCCAGGTAATAGGCATCGGTGCTGGGCATTGCGTGCTGCCACGGTATGACCAGTTTGCCGTCGGCCAATTCCTCTTCCACCAGAAACCTCGGCAACAGCGCGACGCCGCAGCCGACTTGCGCGGCGCGGATGCACATGTAGAAGGTTTCGAAGCGCGGGCCGTGGTAGCTGTGTTCGGTGTGGTAGCCCTGACTGTCGAACCAGTCGTGCCAGGCCTGGGGCCGGGAGGCGTTTTGCAGCAGGACCAGGTCAGTGAGCTGCGTGGGATCGGTGAACGGCGTGTCCGGCATGCTGCCCGGTGCGCAAACCGGCACCAGCTCTTCGCCGAAGAGCTTCAGGCATTCGGTGCCGGGGCGTGAGCCCTGGCCGAAATAGAACGCCAGGTCGCTGCGACCTTGCAGCAAGTCGTCGGCTTCCTGTTCGCTGCACAGGTCCAGATGGATCGAAGGATGACGCAGGCGCCAGCCTTTCAAGCGCGGCACCAGCCAGCGCGCGCCGAAGGTCGGCGGCGTCGAGACCCGCAAGACTTCGGTTTCGCCGCCGTAGGAACGCAGGTAATGGGTCGACATCTCGACCTGGGTGAGGATTTTTCGCACTTCCACCAGGTACAAATCACCGGCGGGCGTCATTTGCAGGCGTCGACGGACCCGGCGGAAGAGCAGGTGTTGCAGCAGCTCTTCAAGTTGCGCCACCTGCTTGCTGACAGCGCTTTGGGTCAGGTTCAGCTCTTCGGCGGCCCGGGTGAAGCTCAAATGCCGGGTGACGGCCTCGAAACACTGGAGGGCAGTGATCGACGGCAGGTAGCGTTTATTCAGCATGGACGGTCCTTTTTCTTGTTTCTTTTACTACCAGCAATTCAAAGCATGAATAAACGGAATGATATCTCTCTTAAAGGTCGTTTGTTGGGTAACCTCGGGCGAGCTAAAACTACAGGTCTGATCAGTCGTGAAATTACGGCTGCACGTTTTCTGTTTTTTGCTTGAGGAGTGACCCATGGTTGCCGCATTGCTTGATCGTCTTGGTGTGAACCCGGCCCTGTACCAGAACGGCAAAGTGCCGGTGCATTCGCCGATCGATGGCAGCCAGATCGCCGCCGTGAACTGGGAAGGCGCTGCCGAAGTCGAGCAGCACATCAGTCGTGCAGATCATGCGTTCGAATTGTGGCGCAAGGTCCCGGCCCCGCGCCGTGGCGAACTGGTGCGTCAACTGGGCGATATCCTGCGTGAATACAAGGCCGACCTCGGCGAGCTGGTGTCCTGGGAAGCCGGCAAGATCACTCAGGAAGGCCTGGGCGAAGTTCAGGAAATGATCGACATCTGCGACTTCGCGGTCGGTCTGTCCCGTCAGTTGTACGGTTTGACCATCGCCTCCGAGCGTCCGGGCCACCACATGCGCGAAACCTGGCACCCGCTGGGCGTCGTCGGCGTGATCAGCGCCTTCAACTTCCCGGTCGCCGTCTGGGCCTGGAACACCACGCTGGCGCTGGTGTGCGGCAACCCGGTGATCTGGAAGCCGTCCGAGAAAACCCCGTTGACCGCGCTGGCCTGCCAGGCACTGTTCGACCGCGTACTGAAGAACTTCAGCGACGCCCCGCCACACTTGAGCCAAGTGATCATCGGCGGTCGCGATGCCGGCGAAGCACTGGTCGATGACCCGCGTGTCGCGCTGATCAGCGCCACCGGCAGCACCCGCATGGGCCGTGAAGTGGCGCCGAAAATCGCCGCACGTTTCGCCCGCAGCATCCTGGAACTGGGTGGCAACAACGCGATGATCCTCGGCCCAAGCGCCGACCTGGACATGGCCGTTCGCGCCATCCTGTTCAGCGCCGTCGGCACCGCCGGTCAACGCTGCACCACGCTGCGTCGCCTGATCGCTCACGAGTCGGTGAAGGAAGAAATTGTTACCCGCCTGAAAGCTGCGTACTCCAAAGTGCGCATCGGCCATCCGTTGGAAGGCAACCTGATCGGCCCGCTGATCGACAAAAACAGTTTCGAAAACATGCAGGACGCGCTGGAGCAGGCCTTGAGCGAAGGCGGCCGAGTGTTCGGCGGCAAACGCCAGCTGGAAGATAAATTCCCGAACGCTTACTACGTCGCGCCGGCCATCGTTGAAATGCCGGAACAGAGCGATGTGGTCTGCCACGAAACGTTCGCACCGATTCTGTACGTGATCGGCTACAAGGATTTCGACGAAGCCCTGCGCCTGAACAACGCCGTACCGCAAGGCCTGTCCTCGTGCATCTTCACCACCGACGTGCGTGAAGCCGAGCAGTTCATGTCGGCGGTCGGCAGCGACTGCGGCATCGCCAACGTCAACATCGGCCCGAGCGGCGCGGAAATCGGTGGCGCGTTTGGTGGCGAGAAAGAAACCGGCGGTGGTCGTGAATCGGGCTCCGACGCATGGCGCGGCTACATGCGTCGCCAGACCAATACCGTGAACTACTCGCTGGAGTTGCCGTTGGCTCAGGGCATTACGTTCGACTAAGTATTGAGTCAAGCGGTGATCCCCTGTGGGAGCGGGCTTGCTCGCGAATGCAATCTGTCAGTCGACATTAATGTTGTCTGACACACCGCTTCGCGAGCAAGCCCGCTCCCACACTGGGAAGTGTGTGTTAGTTAGGTTTCTGTCGGAGTCTGGCAATGCGGTTACGCGAAGAGTGTCTGTGGGAAAAACTGACGCCGCAAAGGCCTGAAAATGCGGCGCTCAAGGGCGAAGTCAAAGTCGATGTCTGCGTCATCGGCGCCGGTTTCACCGGTCTGTCGGCGGCGGTGCATCTGCTGGAGCAAGGCAAGACGGTGTGTGTGCTGGAAGCCCATCGCGCCGGTCATGGCGGTTCGGGACGCAATGTCGGGCTGGTCAACGCCGGTATGTGGATTCCACCGGACGAGATCGAAGCCGGCTTCGGCGAAGCGGTCGGCAGTCAGCTCAACCGCATGCTGGGGGCGGCACCTTCCCTGGTGTTCAGCCTGGTCGACAAATACAACATCGATTGCCAGTTACGCCGTGAAGGCACGCTGCACATGGCGCATAACGCCCGTGGCGAAGCCGATCTGCGCAGTCGTGAACAACAATGGAAACGTCGTGGCGCCCCGGTCGAACTGTTGACCGGGCAAGCGTGTGAGCAAGCGACGGGGACCAAAAAGATTGCTGCGGCGCTGCTTGATCGGCGTGCGGGCACGATCAACCCGATGGCGTATACGACCGGACTGGCCAAAGCGGCCATCAGTCTCGGCGGTCAGCTGTTCGATCATTCTGCGGTCACCCGGCTCGAACGTCAGGGTCAGCGCTGGTCGGTGCAAACTGCTCAGGGTTCGGTGCTTGCCGAACAAGTGGTCATCGCTTCCAACGCCTACACCGAGGGCGACTGGACCGAACTTCGACGCAATTTCTTCCCCGGTTATTACTACCAAGTGGCCTCGGTCCCGCTGACCGAAGAGGCTGCACAGCAGATTCTGCCCGGCGGCCAGGGTTCCTGGGACACTCGGCAGGTCCTCAGCAGTATCCGTCGCGACAAGGACGGGCGATTGTTGCTGGGTAGCCTGGGCAATGGCAACCAGAAGCCGACCTGGTTCCTCAAGGCCTGGGCCGACAGGGTTCAGCAGCACTACTTTCCGTACCTCAAACCTGTGGAGTGGGAGTGCACCTGGACCGGTTGCATTGCATTTACCCCTGACCACTTGATGCGTTTGTTCGAACCGGCGCCCGGTTTAGTGGCAGTCACTGGCTATAACGGTCGGGGTGTGACGACGGGGACGGTGGTCGGCAAGGCATTTGCCGACTATCTGTGTAACGGAAATCCTCAGGCGCTGCCGATTCCCTTCGCCCCCATGCAGCCGCTTGCGGGGGTGGGGTTGCGCAGCTGTTTGTACGAAGCCGGGTTCTCGCTGTATCACGCAGGCCAGTGCTTGCGGATCGTTATTTGATTGTTGAAATTTGTTGCTTGAAGCGGCGCTTTTTCGCGCAGCGACTAGCCTGTAAAAGGTGCGGGTTGTAGCAGTACCGCACCAGCAGTGTGCACTTCGGTGACGCTGGTTGTTACAGGCTGGTTGCACGTCGTTTGGCGCCGCGGTTGCAATGATGGCGCGCGTGGGTTGCGCCGTTAAAAATAAAAGGTTTCACCTTCCGCGGTTTAGACGGTTGCACGCCCAATGAAAATGGGATCGAAACAGTCGAAAAAACAATAAAGCAGCGACTTTTCTCAGAATAAAAAACCGATGGCACGGCCCTTGCTCTGAGCATTCAGTGAAGTCGCAGTGCCAACTAAAAAAAAACCTTGGAGCACCACCTCATGTCCCAGACGTTTTACAAGAAAGGCTTTCTGGCCCTCGCAGTGGCAACTGCTTTGGGTGTTTCTGCGTTTGCACAGGCTGATGTGAAAATCGGTGTGGCGGGTCCGATGACAGGTGCCAACGCGGCATTTGGCGAGCAGTACATGAAGGGTGCACAGGCTGCAGCCGACGCAGTGAACGCGGCGGGCGGCGTCAACGGGGAAAAAATCGTACTGGTGAAGGGCGATGACGCCTGCGAACCGAAACAGGCTGTGACGGTCGCCAAGGACCTGACCAACCAGAAAGTTGCCGGCGTGGTCGGTCACTTCTGCTCCTCGTCGACCATCCCGGCCTCCGAGATCTACGACGAAGCGGGCATCATCGCAATCACCCCGGGCTCTACCAACCCACAAGTGACCGAACGCGGCCTGAGCGCCATGTTCCGTATGTGCGGGCGTGACGACCAGCAAGGCATTGTCGCCGGCGACTACATCGTCGACGTGCTCAAGGGCAAGAAAGTTGCCGTACTGCACGACAAGGACACCTACGGCCAAGGCCTGGCAGACGCCACCAAGGCTCAACTGGTCAAGCGCGGCGTAACGCCGGTGCTGTATGAAGGCCTGACCCGTGGCGAGAAAGACTTCAGCGCCGTGGTCACCAAGATCCGTGCGGCCGGTGCCGACGTGGTCTACTTCGGCGGCTTGCACCCGGAAGCCGGTCCACTGGTTAAACAGCTGCGTACCGAAGGCCTCAAGGACGTGAAATTCATGTCCGACGACGGCATCGTGACCGACGAACTGGTAACCACCGCTGGCGGTCCGCAATACGTCGATGGCGTGCTGATGACCTTCGGCGCCGACCCTCGCCTGCTGCCAGACAGCAAGACAGTGGTGGACGATTTCCGCAAAAAAGGCACCGAGCCTGAAGGCTACACCCTGTATGCCTATGCTTCGGTCCAGACCCTCGCTGCAGCTTTCAACGGTGCCAAATCCAACAAGGGTGAAGACGCTGCCAAATGGCTGAAAGCACACCCGGTCAAAACCGTCATGGGCGAGAAGACCTGGGACAGCAAGGGCGACCTGAAAGTCTCCGACTACGTGGTTTACCAGTGGGACAAGGACGGCAAATACCACCAGCTGGAAAAACAGAAGTGATATGAGCTGATGCCCGGCGCCTTGTGCGCCGGGCAATCAAAGAACATGTCCGTGCAGTACCTGTCTTTTCTCGTAGAGCTGCACACAACCGTGTTGCGTCGGCGGCTGAACCCCGGTCCGTAGCAACCCGCTTCTGTGCAGTCTCTCAAATGCGTGAGATTGCGTTATGGATGGTATTTTCCTGCAGCAACTGGTCAACGGCCTGACCCTCGGGTCGGTCTATGGCCTGATCGCCATCGGCTACACAATGGTCTATGGCATCATCGGCATGATCAACTTCGCCCATGGCGAGGTTTACATGATCTCTGCGTACCTCGCGGCGATCAGTCTGGCTCTGCTGGCATACTTCGGTATTGAATCCTTCCCTCTGCTGATGCTCGGCACACTGGTCTTCACTATCGTCGTCACGGCGGTGTACGGCTGGGTCATCGAGCGTGTCGCCTACAAACCGCTGCGTAACTCCACACGACTGGCTCCGCTGATCAGCGCCATCGGTATTTCCCTGATCCTGCAAAACTATGCACAGATCGCCCAGGGCGCCCGCCAACAAGGCGTGCCAACACTGTTGACCGGTGCATGGCGCGTTGAAGTCGGGACCGGCTTCGTCCAGCTCACCTACACCAAGATCTTCATCCTGGTCGCTGCGTTCGTCGGTATGGGCCTGCTGACCTATGTCATCAAGTACACCAAGCTCGGCCGCATGTGCCGCGCGACCCAACAAGACCGCAAGATGGCCTCGATCCTGGGGATCAACACCGATCGCGTGATTTCCTACGTGTTCATCATCGGTGCAGCGATGGCGGCCCTGGCCGGCGTACTGATCACCATGAACTACGGCACGTTCGACTTCTACGCAGGCTTCGTCATCGGGATCAAGGCGTTCACCGCGGCGGTACTCGGCGGGATCGGCTCGCTGCCTGGCGCGATGCTCGGCGGGATCATCCTCGGGATTTCCGAGTCGCTGTTCTCGGGCCTGGTGAACTCGGACTACAAAGACGTGTTCAGCTTCTCGCTGCTCGTTCTCGTTCTGGTCTTTCGGCCTCAAGGCCTGCTCGGCCGTCCTCTTGTGTCGAAGGTGTAAGCGATGTCTTCAACCACTAAAAAAACCATTGATATCAAAAGAAGCCTGGTTGACGCGATTCTTGCCGGCCTTGTAGCGCTCATAGTGTTCGGTCCGATTGTCGGCGTGGTCCTCGACGGCTACGGCTTCAACCTGGAACCGAAGCGAGTGGCGTGGATTGTCGCCATCGTCATGGCGGGCCGCTTTGCCCTGAGCCTGTTCCTGCAAACGCCCAAGGGCCTGAGAATCCTTGAAGGCTTTGAAACCACCGGCTCCGGGGTTCATGTACTGCCACCTGATTACAAATCCCGTTTGCGCTGGATCGTGCCGCTGGTGATTTTGATCGCCGTGGTGTTCCCGTTTTTCTCCAACTCCTACTTGCTGGGCGTGGTCATCCTCGGGCTGATCTACGTATTGCTCGGCCTGGGGCTGAACATCGTGGTCGGCCTGGCCGGTCTGCTCGACCTCGGTTACGTGGCGTTCTATGCGATCGGTGCCTACGGTCTGGCGCTCGGTTATCAATACCTGGGGCTGGGTTTCTGGACCGTGCTGCCACTGGCGGCGATCACGGCGGGGCTGGCTGGCTGCATCCTTGGCTTCCCGGTACTGCGACTGCACGGTGACTACCTGGCGATCGTGACCCTGGGCTTCGGTGAAATCATCCGGCTGATCCTCAACAACTGGCTGTCGCTGACTGGCGGTCCGAACGGCATGCCGGCACCGCTGCCGACGTTCTTCGGCCTTGAGTTCGGCAAAAGAGCGAAGGATGGCGGCATACCGTTTCATGAGTTCTTCGGCATCGCCTACAACCCTGACGTGAAGTACTACTTCATCTATACGGTGTTGTTCCTGGTCGTGCTGGCTGTGCTCTACATCAAGCATCGCTTGACCCGCATGCCGGTCGGTCGCGCCTGGGAAGCCTTGCGTGAAGACGAAATCGCCTGCCGCTCCATGGGCCTGAACCACGTGCTGGTCAAGCTCTCGGCGTTCACCATCGGGGCATCGACTGCCGGTTTGGCCGGTGTGTTCTTCGCCACCTATCAAGGCTTCGTCAACCCGACCTCGTTCACCTTCTTCGAATCCGCCCTGATCCTCGCCATCGTGGTACTCGGCGGCATGGGTTCGACCATTGGCGTGGTGATTGCGGCGTTCGTGCTGACCGTCGCCCCGGAACTGCTGCGTGGCTTCGCGGAATATCGCGTGTTGCTGTTCGGCGTGCTGATGGTGTTGATGATGATCTGGCGACCGCGCGGCCTGATTCGGATCAGCCGTACCGGTGTGACCCCGCGTAAAGGAGTAGCGCCATGAGCGAAGTCGTACTCTCGGTCGAGAAGCTGATGATGCACTTCGGCGGCATCAAGGCGTTGAGTGATGTCAGCCTGAAAGTCCACCGCAACTCGATCTTTGCCCTGATCGGCCCCAACGGTGCCGGCAAGACCACGGTGTTCAACTGCCTGACGGGGTTCTACAAGGCCTCCGGCGGCAAGATCGAACTCAATGTGCGTGGCGAACGGACCAACGTCATCCAGTTGCTGGGCGAGTCCTTCAAGCCAATCGATTTCGTCTCGCCGAAATCTTTCGCCACGCGCCTGTTCTACAAAATGTTCGGCGGCACCCACCTGGTCAACCGCGCCGGCCTGGCACGTACTTTCCAGAACATTCGACTGTTCAAGGAAATGTCGGTGCTGGAAAACCTGCTGGTGGCCCAACACATGTGGGTCAACCGCAACATGCTGTCCGGCATCCTCAACACCAAGGCCTACCGCAAGGCCGAAAGCGATGCGCTGGACCATGCCTTTTACTGGCTGGAAGTGGTCGACCTGGTGGATTGCGCCAACCGTCTGGCTGGTGAACTGTCCTACGGGCAACAACGCCGTCTGGAAATCGCCCGGGCCATGTGCACCCGGCCGCAGATCATCTGCCTCGACGAACCGGCTGCCGGCCTCAACCCTCAGGAAACCGAAGCGCTGAGCGCGATGATCCGTCTGCTGCGCGACGAACACGATCTGACCGTGGTGCTGATCGAACACGACATGGGCATGGTAATGAGCATTTCCGACCACATCGTGGTGCTGGACCACGGCATCGTCATTGCCGAGGGCGGACCTGATGCGATCCGTAACGATCCGAAAGTGATTGCGGCCTACCTGGGCGCTGATGAAGAGGAAGTGGTGTTATGAGTCAGCCGATCCTCGAACTCAAGGACCTGGACGTGTTCTACGGGCCGATCCAGGCCCTGAAGAATGTCTCGCTGCACATCAATGAAGGTGAAACTGTCAGCCTGATCGGTTCCAACGGCGCCGGTAAATCGACCCTGCTGATGTCGATCTTCGGTCAGCCTCGGGCGGCTGACGGGCAGATCATCTATCAGGGCGTGGACATCACGCACAAATCCTCCCACTACATCGCATCCAACGGCATCGCTCAATCGCCTGAAGGCCGGCGCGTGTTCCCCGACATGACCGTCGAGGAAAACCTGTTGATGGGCACCATCCCGATTGGCGACAAGTACGCCAAGGAAGACATGCAACGCATGTTCAAGTTGTTTCCGCGACTCGAAGAGCGGCGCAACCAGCGTGCAATGACCATGTCTGGCGGCGAGCAGCAAATGCTCGCCATCGCCCGTGCGTTGATGAGCCGGCCCAAGCTGTTGTTGCTCGATGAGCCGAGCCTGGGGTTGGCGCCAATCGTGGTGAAACAGATTTTCGCGACCCTGCGGGAACTGGCGAGTACCGGCATGACCATCTTCCTGGTCGAGCAGAACGCCAACCATGCACTCAAGCTGTCGGACCGCGCTTACGTGATGGTCAACGGCGAGATCCGCATTACGGGCACCGGCAAGGAGCTGCTGGTGAACGAGGAGGTGCGTAACGCTTATCTCGGCGGCCACTAACCGTAAAACCCCCAAAACGCCCTGACGAACTCAGGGCGTTTTTTTATGCCCGTTTGTAGGAGCTGTCGAGTGAAACGAGGCTGCGATCTTTTGACTTTGCTTTTAAAAAAAACAGATCAAAAGATCGCGGCCTCGTTTCACTCGACAGCTCCTACAGGGGAATTGGAAAAGCGGTAAAGGGAAATTGTGGAAAACAATATTCACAAGCTCTCAAAGCGCGACATAAAGCCGCTGCAAATAGTTGTTTTGTCACGGTTTTGACTTGTCCCCGTTTGCTGTGGAGCTGGCTGTGAATAACGTGGGAGTAGCTGTCTGAGAGCCTTTGAATCCGTGGCTTGCAGCGATGTGGTTGTTTTTTGATCAGGCGTTTTTACTGGAGTCTGACTTGGCTTTGTCAACCTTTTTGTTGGTCGCATAAAAGGCTCGGCATGTGCTCGCCATGCCTGTGGATAAGTCTGTGGTTAAACTCTGGAAAGACTCGGCTGAGGGCCGTAGTTACTGGCTTGGCGCCATCGCCGCTTTTACCGCCAATCGTGCAAATTGCCATGGGGCTACACAGCCGACCGTTCAGGGTCAAGCAAAAAAATTTCCAAATTGCCCGCAAAGCCTTGTGGATAGCGGCCTTCAGCTTTTCGACTTGCCCCCGGAAACTGTGGACCGGCCTGTGGATAAGGTGCGCGTACATGGCTACAAGCCACGGCGGACAAGGCGTAGCCATGGTTGGTTGTTTTTTATACAACAATACGAAGGTTGCCCGTAGAAGCCGGGGCGGGCATGCTGCCAGCTGATTTTCTATTCCAATGGCTGCCGATCAGCCGAAGCAAGGAGAACACGATGTCCAACACCCTGTTTATTACCGGCGCGACCTCCGGTTTTGGTGAAGCCTGTGCCCGTCGTTTTGCCGAGGCGGGTTGGAAGCTGGTGCTGACAGGTCGTCGTGAAGAGCGCCTCAACGCCCTGTGCGCCGAGTTGTCGAAGCAGACCGAAGTGCATGGCCTGGTGCTCGACGTGCGTGATCGCAAGGCGATGGAGGAAGCGATTGCCAACCTGCCGCCATCCTTTGCCAAGCTGCGCGGGCTGATCAACAACGCCGGCCTGGCGCTGGGTGTTGATCCGGCGCCCAAGTGCGACCTCGACGATTGGGACACCATGGTCGACACCAACATCAAAGGCCTGATGTACAGCACTCGTCTGCTGTTGCCGCGCCTGATCGCCCACGGTCGTGGCGCCGGTATCGTCAACCTGGGTTCTATCGCCGGCAACTACCCGTACCCGGGCAGCCACGTGTATGGCGCGAGCAAGGCGTTCGTCAAACAGTTCTCCTTGAACCTGCGCTGCGACCTGCAGGGCACTGGCGTGCGGGTCAGCAACATTGAGCCGGGCCTGTGCGAAAGCGAGTTCTCGCTGGTGCGTTTTGCCGGTGACCAGGAGCGTTACAACGCGACCTATGCCGGTGCCGAACCGATCCAGCCGCAGGACATCGCCGAGACCATTTTCTGGGTGCTCAATGCGCCGGCGCACATCAACATCAATAGCCTGGAATTGATGCCGGTAAGCCAGACGTGGGCTGGTTTTTCGATTGAGCGCAATGCCAAGTCTTAAGACCGCGTAACGGCCATCGCGAGCAAGCCCGCTTCAACAGGTTCAGCGCAATCCCTGTGGGAGCGAGCTTGCTCGCGAAGGCGATCGGTCAGTCAACCGAGATAGTCAACCAGCCCTTGATAGCAGGTCGCCAAGTGATAAGGCGTCGTCGACGGCATGTCCTTACGGCTGACTTCACCGTTCTCATCCCGACACTCATGCCAACCGCCCGCATGCAAAAAACGCTGCTGCAACGCCTTTAACTGGCGCTGCACCGAGGCTTCGCTGTTCGGGCGCAAGGTCAGCGCGCGCAGGTATTCAGCCTGAGCCCAGATGCGTTGAGTGGCATCCTTCGCGCAGCCGTCCAGATCAAGCATGGCGGCTACCGCGCCTGTCTGTGGATCTACGCCCAGTTGTTCGGTGAGCGCAAATGCACGATCCAGCGACGTGTGCAGTCTGCAACCGCGCAGCAATGGCGAAGACTCCAGCAGGAAATACCATTCGAACTGATGCCCCGGTTCAAACCAGTTATCCACAGCGCCCAGCGGTTTCTCCATCAACACATTCTGTTGTGGGTCAATGAAACGCTTGTGCATGGCTGTGCATAACTCGACGAGCGCACGCTGCACGGCGATGTCTTCACGCACCGACAAGGTCGCGAGGAAGGCTTCAGCCAGGTGCATCAATGGATTTTGCAGAGGGCCGGACGCAAGCGACGACCAGTTACGGTCGAGGCTGGCTTCATACAGGCCGTCGCCTGTCGCGAAGCGCTGGCCGATGACTTCCAGTGCCGCGTTGAGCACCGACTCCACCAGTGGCTCGCGCACCTTGGACCAGTAGTGGGCGCAGGCGAACAGGATGAAAGCGTGGGTGTACAGGTCTTTGCGCCGATCCAGCGGCGCACCTTGCGGATCGATGCTGTAGAACCAGCCACCGTGTTCGGCGTCATGGAAATGCTGTTGCAAGGAACGGAACAGCGCTGCGGCGCGCGCTTCGGCGGCCGGCACCTCGCCGATCAGGCTGGAGAAAAGGTAGAGCTGACGGGCGCAGGCCATGGCCCGATAGCGTTGGGGAGGCAGCGGTTGATGCCCGGCGTCCAGCGCTTCATAGGGCAGCGCCATGTCCGCATTCCAGCCTGGGCCCTGCCAGAGCGGCACGATCACTTCCTGGAAATGCTGTTGCACAGAAGCAAACAGAGCGGTCAATTCAGGCGCGGAGGCGGAGCGGGAAACAGGCGGCATTGGCTGGCGTCGTCACGGCAGGGTTAATTGCGCGACATGTTAGCAGAGTGAACGCATTGATCGTTCCTACGCTCCGCGTGGGAATGCCTCAACGGACGCTCCGCGTTCGGCTCCTGGGACGCAGAGCGTCCCGGGCTGCATTCCCACGCAGAGCGTGGGAACGATCTTTGGAGACTTAGCCCGCCAGCAACCAGACCCCGGTCGCCGCCGAAGCCGCGCCCGCCAACCGAACCAGTGGAGCAGCCGCTTGCGGCAACACTCGCACCACCGCGTAACCCGCGGCATGCAATGCCGCCGTCGCTGCCACAAACCCTGCGGCATAGGCCCAAGGGCTCGACATGTCCGGCAGTTCCAGGCCATGGGCCACGCCGTGGAACAGTGCAAACAATGCCGTCGCCGCCACCGCCACACTCAACGGCGGACGCACCGCCAACGCAACTGCCAGGCCCAGCGCCAGCACCGACGCCGCGATCCCGCTTTCCAGCGCCGGCAGGTTCAGCCCTTCAAATCCGAGCAAGCCACCCATCAGCATGGTGCCAACGAATGTGCACGGCAGCGCCCAGCGCGCCGCGCCTTTTTGCTGCGCCGCCCACAGACCGACGGCAACCATTGCCAGCAAGTGATCGAGGCCGCCGATTGGGTGGCTGATGCCCGCGATCAGACCGTTATCACCATGACCCGGGTGGGCGAAGGCGATGGCTGGGGTCAGCAGCAGGGCGATGGCGCCCAGGATACGTTTGAGTGTCATGAATAAGCTTCCTTGTTGATAAGTTTCGATCAGGCGGCGGTCAGCAAACCCTGGCGTTCGATGAACGCAATGATTTCTTCCAGGCCAAGGCCGGTCTTTTGGTTACTGAAAACAAACGGCTTGCCGTTGCGCATGCGCTTGGTGTCGCTGTCCATCATTTCAAGCGAGGCGCCCACCAACGGCGCGAGGTCGACTTTGTTGATAACCAGCAAATCGGATTTGCAGATGCCAGGACCGCCCTTGCGCGGCAGCTTGTCGCCGGCCGAGACGTCGATCACGTAGATGGTCAGGTCGGACAACTCCGGGCTGAAGGTCGCCGAGAGGTTGTCGCCACCTGACTCAACCAGAATCAGGTCCAGCCCGGGGAAGCGTCGATTCAGTTGATCCACGGCTTCAAGGTTGATCGACGCGTCTTCGCGGATCGCGGTGTGCGGGCAGCCGCCGGTTTCCACGCCGATGATGCGTTCGGGCGCCAGGGCTTCGTTGCGCACCAGGAAATCGGCGTCTTCGCGGGTATAGATGTCGTTGGTGACGACGGCCAGGTTGTAGCGCTCGCGCAGGGCCAGGCACAGCGCCAGAGTCAGCGCTGTTTTGCCGGAGCCGACCGGGCCGCCGATGCCGACACGCAGGGGTTGTGTGTTCATGTGGTTCTCCAAATTTAAAGGCCCTAGGACCTGAACAGACGGCTGTACTGGCGCTCATGGGCCATGCACGCCAGGGACAGGCCGAAAGCGGCGCTGCCGTAGTGTTCGGGGTTGATTCGGGTAGCGTCTTGCTGGGCTTGTTGCAGCAATGGCAGCAATTCACTGGTCAGGCGTTGCGCGGCTTGCTGGCCCAGCGGCAGGGTTTTCATCAACACCGCCAGTTGGTTTTCCAGCCAGCTCCAGAGCCACGCGGCCAGCGCGTCTTGCGGTCTGATCTGCCAGGCGCGAGCGGCCAGCGCCCAGCCGAGGGCCAGGTGAGGCTCGGGACGTTGTTCGAGAAAGGCGCGGGCCGGACCATCGAGTTCCGGCAAACCGTTGAGCAACTGCTGCAGGGAATAGCCCATTTGCCGACTTTCCTGATGCAGCTCACGGGTTTCCCGGCTGGCGCGATGTTCTTCGCAGCGTTGCAGCAACTCGCCCCAGTTCTCTTCCGCGGCGGCGGTGCAATGAGCAAGCAGCAGCGGCGCTTCGAAACGAGCGAGGTTGAGCAGCAGTTGATCGCTGATCCAGCGACGTGCGCTGGCGGCATCATTGACCCGGCCGTTATCCACCGCCATTTCCAGACCCTGGGAATAGCTGTAGCCGCCAATCGGCAGCTGCGGGCTGGCCAGACGCAGCAGCGCCCAGGCTGGGTTCATGAACGCACGCCGAACTGGTGCAGTTTCGGCGGGTAGTTGAAGTCCTCGTCGCCGTGACGGGAATGGTGATGGCCGCCGCCATAGGCGCCGTGTTCCGGCTGGAACGGGGCTTCGATGTTCTCGACCTTGGCCTCGAGCTGTTCGAGCATGGCTTTGAGCACGTAATCGTCGAGCAGTCGCAACCAGCCATCGCCGACTTGCAAGGCCACGTGGCGATTGCCCAGGTGATAGGCGGCGCGAGTCAGTTCGAAGGCATTGGCACAGGTGACGTGCAGCAGTTGTTCGGGGCGGGCGCAGACGCGCACGACACGACCGTCTTCGGCTTGCAGGCATTCACCGTCATACAGCGGTGGCTGACCGCGCTCCAAAAACAACCCGACGTCTTCGCCCTCGGCACTGAAACAGCGCAAACGGCTTTTGCTCCGGGCTTCGAAGTTCAGGTGCAACTCGGCGGCCCAGACGGGTTGAGGGTCGATTCTGCGATGAATCACCAGCATCGGAAGGCTTCCAGCAATGGACAATGCTCAGGCTAGAGCAAGGGGCTTGCCAATCAGACGATACGTAGGAAATACCCGTCGGAGCTTAGTGGGTGTTTCAGGATGTTGCGGAATTTTGAGCCAGAATGGTGCGGGGGTTTTTGAGTGGCACCAAATTGATGCCTTGAGGATTTTTTGTGGGAGCGAGCCTGCTCCCTAAGTTTTACTCGGTACTGCCGAGACCTTGCCAATGCTTGAGGCCGATGAAGATGAAGCGCAGTTGCTGAGTGATTTTTGCCTGTGGCGTCAGGTGCTCAGGCAAAGCCTCAGCCGGTGGATCGATGATGTCCGGCAGGGTCGCAAACACACTTTTAACAATCAGATCCGCCATGACGCTGAGGCCGGCGATGTCCAGGTGCTGAAGTTTTGGCATCAAGGAAAGGTCTGCGGCCAGGTCGGAGCTGATGTCTTCGCGCAAACGTCCAATGGCCTGACGCACCGGCAGTGAGCCGCCATATTGTTCGCGGGCCAGAAACAGGAACTGCGAGCGATTGGCCGAGACGACGTCGAGGAAGATTCGTACCGAAGCGTCGATAATGCCGCCCATGACGAATTCGTTATGGCGCACCAGGCGAATGGTTTCACGGAAGGTCTGGCCGACTTCGCTCACCAGCACCAGGCCCAGTTCGTCCATATCGGCGAAATGCCGGTAGAAACCGGTGGGCACGATCCCGGCGGTTTTCGCCACTTCGCGCAGGCTCAGGCTGCCGAATCCGCGGCCACATTCCATCAGGTGACGGGCAGCGTCCATCAAGGCGTTGCGGGTTTGTTGTTTCTGTTCGGCGCGGGGCAGCATCGCAAAAGTGTTTTCTGGACAGGACAGCGACGCACTCTAGCAAATCGGCTTCGGTGGCGTCGAACGACTATCGGGGGCAATTATCGGAGGATCAGGCGGGGAAATGCAGCTTCTGTAAAAGTCAAAAGCCCAATCCGGTGATTGGGCTTTTTTTCAGGGCCGCCATGGGCTTAGCTCAAGGCGCTGTTGCGTTCGATTACACGGTCACCACCACCTTCGGCGAGGGTTTGGCCTTGTGGGGTGCGATCAGAACCACCTTCAGCAAGGGTTTGGCCTTGTGGAGTGCGATCGGAACCGCCTTCAGCGAGGGTTTGGCCTTGTGGAGTGCGATCGGAACCGCCTTCAGCGAGGGTTTGACCTTGTGGAGTGCGCTCTGAACCGTCAGCAGCCAGGGTTTGGCCTTGTGGGGTGCGATCAGAACCGTCTTGAGTGATCAGGCCTTTTTCTTTCAGGCGATCGTTACCGCCTTCGGCCAGGGTTTGACCTTGTGGAGTGCGCTCGGAGCCATCGGCAGCGACGGTTTGGCTGAATACCGAGTAGCTGGTTTTGACTTGTGGGGTAGCCTGGTCAGCGGCTGGCAGGGCAAAAGCGGTGCTGGCTAGCAGTGAGAGTGACAGGCTAAGCAGTAATTGGCGTTTCATGATGGGGTGCTCCTTGGGAGGGCGATAAAGTGGGTACGAGGGCAATGCTACTCTCGATAAGTCGATATAAAAGTTCATAAACGCAATGGTAATAATCAACGGAATTGATTGTTCCACTGAAGCGCTCTAGAACGGGCGTTTCCGGCGACCGTTTTTGCACTGAGGTGGGTATTTTCGACTCACTCGTGCCGCACGAAAGTGCGGGGCGGTAACGCTGGATTCGGGCGCAGTCTCTCCCTGGCCGATTATTTGAGGATTAATCGACTTTTCTGTTAAACCTGCGGGCCGTTTTTCAGTCGTAGATTCCATGGCAGGCCGGTTCCGGCCTAACGTTTCACATACGCGTCGCAGTCAGGGCGCTCAGTCGTATCAGGAGCCCTGTGCAATGACGCGCACTCGTAAAATAGTTGCCTGGACCTTCGCCAGTCTGGTTGTGTTGCTGGCGGTCCTGGTTCTGATCATCGTGTTCTTTGATTGGAACCGCATCA
Organism: Pseudomonas sp. DR48; assembly: GCF_019823085.1. Lineage (NCBI taxonomy): Bacteria > Pseudomonadati > Pseudomonadota > Gammaproteobacteria > Pseudomonadales > Pseudomonadaceae > Pseudomonas > Pseudomonas sp. DR48. Next base: position 2,578,666 of record NZ_CP081946.1, read on the forward strand.
AACCGTCCCTTAATGCCAAAGTCTCTGATGAACTGCATCGTCCTTTCGCCATCAACGGCAACCTGGCGGTGGTCTGGCGGCGCGAACCCGACGAGGGCGGTTGGCGGTCCTGGGTGCCATGGCCGCATGTGGTGGCCGAAGACCTGAGCCTGGGCAACCCCGACTGGTCGAAGAAGCCGCAGATGGTCACGCTCAAACGCGTCGAACTGCGCATTTCACCCTTGGCACTGCTGGCGCAGCGGGTGGTGATCCCGCGCATTGACCTGACCGAACCCAGTGCGGACCTGCAGCGTCTGGCCGACGGACGTGCCAACTGGACGTTCAAATTCGACCCCAAAGACCCGAACGCCGCACCTTCAAGTTGGGTGGTGGATATCGGTGCTATCGGTTTCGACAAAGGCCACGTCACCCTCGACGACCAAAATCTCAAGACTCAGCTCGACTTGATCATTGATCCGCTGGGCAAACCCATTCCGTTCAGCGATATCGTCGGCGACAAAGCCGCGAAAGCCGCGCTGGAAAAAGGTGCGGCCCCGCAGGACTACGCGTTTGCCCTCAAGGTCAAAGGCCAATACCACGACCAGAAACTCGCGGGCGAAGGCAAGATCGGCGGATTGCTGGCGTTGCAAGACGCCGCCAAGCCGTTCCCCCTTCAGGCCCAGGTAAAAATTGCCGACACCAGCGTCGAACTGGCCGGCACGCTGACCGATCCGCTGAACCTCGGTGCCCTGGACCTGCGCCTGAAACTGGCCGGTGCCAGCCTGAGCACGCTCTACCCGTTGACCGGCGTAACCCTGCCGGCTACGCCGCCGTACGAGACCGACGGGCATTTGATTGCCAAGCTGCATGACGCGGGCGGCGCGGTGTTCCGTTATGACGAGTTCAACGGCAAGATCGGCGGCAGCGACATTCATGGCAGCCTGGCCTATGTCGCCAGCCAGCCGCGACCCAAGCTCAGTGGCTCGTTGCTGTCCAATCAACTGCTGTTCGCCGACCTTGCGCCGCTGATCGGCGCCGACTCCAACGCCAAGCAAAAAGTCCGGGGTGGCGAAAGCAAGCAGCCGGCGGACAAGGTGTTGCCGGTCGAGGAGTTCAAGACCGAACGCTGGCGCGACATGGACGCCGACGTCGAGTTCACCGGCAAGCGCATCGTCCACAGCGAAAAGCTGCCGTTCAACGATCTCTACACTCACTTGGTGCTCACTGACGGTGTCCTCAGCCTCGAACCCCTGCGTTTCGGCGTGGCGGGCGGCAACCTCGATGCGCAGATTCGCCTCAATGGCCGCACTGAGCCCCTGGAAGGCCGGGCCAAACTCACCGCGCGCAAGTTCAAGCTCAAGCAGTTGTTCCCCACCTTCGAACCGATGAAAACCAGCTTCGGTGAGCTGAATGGCGATGCCGACATCACCGGTCGTGGCAATTCGGTGGCCAAGCTGCTGGGCAGCGCCAACGGCACTCTGAAGATGCTGATCAACGATGGCGCCATCAGCCGTGAGCTGATGGAACTGGCGGGGCTCAACGTCGGCAACTACGTGGTGGGCAAGATCTTTGGCGACAAGGAAGTGAAGATCAACTGCGCGGCGTCCGACTTCGACATCAAGGCCGGGTTGGCGACCACGCGGTTGTTCGTGTTCGATACCGAGAACGCGATCATCTATATCGACGGCACGGCGAACATGGCTACTGAGCAACTGGACCTGATCATCACCCCGGAATCCAAGGGCTGGCGATTGATTTCACTGCGCTCGCCGCTGTATGTGCGGGGCAAGTTCATCAAGCCCGATGCCGGTGTGAAGGCAGTACCGCTGATGTTACGTGGGGCGGGGATGGTGGCGCTGGGCGTGATCGCGGCACCGGCGGCCGGGTTGTTGGCGTTGGTGGCGCCCAGTGGTGGAGAGCCGAACCAGTGTGCGCCGTTGCTGGAGCAGATGAAGGCGGGTAAGGCGCCTGTGACCGTTAAACCTACCAAGTAATTTGCGGCGTCTATGAAGACGCCATCGCGAGCAAGCCCGCTCCCACATTGGTTCTGTAAATACAGTTCAATTGTGGGAGCGGGCTTGCTCGCGATGGCGATCTGACAGGCGCTACAGATCTTTCAGGATGTCGGCCATGTCATCGGCATGCTCTTCTTCCTGAGCCAGAATGTCTTCGAAGATGCGCCGGGTCGTCGGGTCTTTATCGCCTATGTACTGAATGATCTCGCGATAGCTGTCGATGGCGATGCGTTCGGCCACCAAATCCTCGTACACCATTTCCTTGAGTGAATTACCGGCCACGTATTGCGCGTGGGAGTTTTTCGACAGAAGGTCAGGGTTGAATTCAGGCTCGCCACCCAGTTGCACGATGCGCTCGGCCAGTCGGTCGGCGTGCTCGGCTTCCTGTGTGGCGTGTTCGAGGAACTCGTCGGCGGCAACGTTGGCTTTCAAGCCGCTGGCCATGAAGTAGTGGCGCTTGTAGCGCAAGACGCAGACCAGTTCGGTGGCCAGCGATTCATTGAGCAGGCGCAGGACTTCTTCGCGGTCGGCGCTGTAGCTTTCGGTCACCGCACCATTCTCGACGTTCTTGCGGGCACGTTCGCGAAGAGTGGTTACATCAGACAAATGCATGTCGCTCATCTCGTTCTCCTGAGGCTAATCCGGTTTGCGTCACCTTCTGGGGAAGTGATCGCTGCCTAAAGTGTGAGTGACGGGCGCGGCGAAAAGTTTTATGTAATTTGGCAATCGCAAGCCGTGACCGAGACGATCACGCCAGTGCCAGCCCCGACAGCAGCGCCTCTTCGCGCAGCCACGCAAAAAATGCCCGCACTGGCGGATGCCGTTCACGCCCGGGCACGCACAGCGCACTGTAGCTGGCGCCATCGACCTGGATCTCGCCGCGATAAGGCACCAGCAAACCACTGGCCACGCTTTGCGACACCAGAATATTGCTCGCCAGCACCAGCCCTTGCCCGGCGATCGCCGCTTGCAGGGCGTAATGCTCTTCGTCGTATTCACGGACCGCCGGTTGCCCCGTCAGCCAGGTCTCAGCGGATTGCGCGCACCAGGCCTCCCAGCCGTGGGCGTACAGCTTGGAATTGTGCCAGTGCACGCTGATCAGCGTCGGTGCCCGGCCAGCGGCCAGGGCCACCTGCTCGGGCGAGCCGTAAACGCCGAAGGACTCATCGAACAGGCACAACCCATACAGGTTCGGATAGTCATCCAGGCTGTAACGCACCACCAGATCGACGCTGGCGTCCTGATGCAAATCGATAACCTCGCAATGGGTATCGAGCCGAACGTTGATAGTCGGATGGCGTGCGTAAAACCGTCCCAGTCGTGGCACCAGCCACAGCGCCGCGAAGGCGGCGGTGGTGGAAATCGTCAGGCTCGCGCCGCTGCGTTGCGGGCGCAGGGTGTCGACGCTTTGTGCCACTTCCAGCAACGCGCCGTGCAAGCTGCGAAATAGCCGTTCGCCGCCATCGGTCAGGCGCACTTGCCGTGGCAGCCGTTCGAATAGCGGCACGCCGAGCCAGTTCTCCAGCGAGCGAATCTGGTGGGACACCGCCGTCGGCGTTACCGAGAGTTCTTCGGCGGCAGCCTTGAAGCTCAGCAGGCGCGAGGCGGATTCGAAGGCGCGCAGGGCGGTCAGCGGCAACGAGGCAAACATGGGAACACTCCATGGATGAAATGAATTCATTCAGACTGATTTCTGCTCATTTGAAGAGGTGCATTCACGAGCGTCAAGCTGTGAATCACACAGCAGTTCGAGTTTAGTCCTCAAGGAGAATCAGATGAGTAAAATTCTTGCTATTCACGCCAGTCCTCGCGGTGAACGTTCCCACTCCCGGCGTCTGGCCGAGGTGTTTCTGGCGGCCTGGCAGGCACGTAATCCTCAGTCGCAGCTGACGCGTCGCGAAGTCGGTCGGGCATTGATTCCACCGGTGAACGAAGCGTTTGTCGCCGCGGCGTTTTACCCCGAGCCCCATACGCGACCGTTGTCGATGCAAGCTGACTTGGCATTCAGTGATGAACTGGTCGCTGAGTTGCTGGGCCACGATCTGCTGGTGATCTCCACGCCGATGCACAATTTCAGCGTGCCCAGTGGCCTCAAGGCCTGGATAGATCAGATTGTGCGTCTCGGGTTGACCTTCAATCACACCCTGGACAACGGCGTCGCCCAGTACGAGCCGTTGGTGCAGGGCAAGAAAGCCCTGATCGTCACCAGCCGTGGCGGATTCGGCTTCGGCCCGGGTGGCGAGCTGGAGGCGATGAACCATGCCGACCCGTTGCTGCGTACGGCACTGGGATTCATCGGCATCAGCGACATCACCGTGGTCGCCGCCGAGGGCGAAGAATCCGCCGCGCGCACCTTCGAGCTTTCGGCGGCGGAGGCCGAACAGCGTTTGCTCGCGCTGGCCAGGGAGTTCTAGATGGCCTGGCTGTTTTTGCTGATCGCCGCCGGGTTTGAAGTTACCTTCGCCATGGGCATGAAGTACGCCGAAGGCTTCACCCGGCTCTGGCCGTCGCTGATCACGGTGGTCGCCGCGGTGGGCGGGATTTACTTCCTGACCCTGACCCTGGCCATGCGCGAGTTGCCGGTGAGCATCGCCTACCCGATCTGGACTGCCATCGGCTCACTGGGCACGGTGTTTCTGGGCTTTGCGCTGCTGGGCGAAAGCCTCACAGCGCTCAAACTGGTGTCGGTGGGGTTGATCGTGGCGGGTGTGGTGGGGCTGAAGTGAGGCGGGATGTCATAGACTGGTCGTCGAGTTGTCATCTTGGGTGACGATGCTTGGCTGACGTCTTGCATCGCGCCTTGCCTCATCTCTCCGATCACAAGGACGTTCGCCCATGTCGCAAGGTTCCGCTACGCGCTACCCGTTGGTGTTGGTCCCGGGGATGCTCGGATTCATCCGCCTGGTGTTCTATCCGTATTGGTACGGGATCATTTCGGCATTGCGCCGGGGCGGAGCGATCGTGTTTGCGGTGCAGGTCTCGCCGCTCAATTCCAGTGAGGTGCGTGGCGAGCAGTTGCTGGCGCGGATCGAGGAGATCCTGCGCGAGACCGGGGCTGAAAAGGTCAACCTGATCGGGCATAGCCAAGGCTCGCTGACGGCGCGTTACGCGGCCGCCAAACGCCCGGATCGCGTGGCCTCCGTGACCTCGGTGGCCGGGCCGAATCATGGCTCCGAGCTTGCCGATTACCTGGAAAAACACTACCCGGAAAACAGCTTCAGGGGGCGTGTGCTCAGCGTCTTGCTGCGCTGGGTCGGTGCGTTGATGAGCCTGCTGGATACCGGATATCGCGGGCCGAAACTGCCTGTGGATATCCCGGCTTCGCATCAGGCGCTGACTAGTAAGGGCGTGGCGCTGTTCAACCAGCGTTATCCACAGGGCCTGCCTGAAACCTGGGGCGGGCAGGGGCCGGAAGAGGTCAATGGCGTGCGCTATTACTCATGGTCGGGGACGTTGCAGCCGGGCAAGACCGATCGCGGCGGTAACCTGTTCGACGGGACAAATCGCAGCTGTCGCTTGTTTGCCAGAACCTTTGTGCGCGAAACCGGGCATTGCGACGGAATGGTCGGGCGTTACAGCTCGCACTTGGGGACGGTGATTGGCGATGAGTATCCGCTGGATCACTTCGACATCGTCAATCAGTCGCTGGGACTGGTGGGCAAAGGGGCTGATCCGGTGCGATTGTTTGTCGAGCATGCCGCCCGGTTGAAAGCGGCAGGGGTCTAGACCGCGTTATCGTTCATCGCGAGCAGGCTCGCTCCCACAGTTGAGCGCATGCCCTGTGGGAGTGAGCCTGCTCGCGATGGCGTCAGGTCAGGCAACGCAAATCTTGCGGCCTAACACGGTGGTCCAACGCTCCGACAGTATCACCCCACCCAACGTCAACACCCCGCCCACCAAGTGATACAGCGCCAGTTGCTCATGCAGCACCAGCGCTGCAATCAACGCGGTGATCAACGGCAGCAGATTGAAAAACAGCGTGGTCCGGCTTGGCCCCAGGCGCACCACGGCCTGCATCCACGCCAACGGCGCGATCATCGAGGCCAGCAGGCAGGCGTACAACACCAGCGGAATATTCTGCAGAGTCAGACCAGTCTTCGGTGAAGCCATAAACAGCGGAAACAGCACCACCACCGCCACCAGCACCTGTAAATACAGCAATACCAGCGGCGGCAGGCGCAGCTGCCATTTTTTCAGCAGCGTGCTGTAGATCGCATAGGCCAGGGTGGCGATCAGCATCATTGCATCGCCCAGGTTTATCCCGTGTTCAAGCAGTACGCCGAGGCTGCCGGACGACACCACCACCAGCACGCCGGCAAACGACAACACTGCACCGGCCAGCGCCCCCGCCGTCAGGCGTTGGCCAAGGCTGACAATCGCCATGGCCAGCGACATCAATGGCATCAGCGACAGGATGATTCCCATGTTGGTGGCCGAGGTCAGGCTCGCGGCGAAGTACGCCAGGCTCTGATAGACCGCCATCCCGAGCACACCGAGGATGAAGATTTTGCCGAGGTTCGGGCGGATCGACGGCCAATGGGCGATCACCGGTTTGAGCATGAACGGCGTGAACAGTAACCCGGCCAGCAGCCAGCGATAGAAACCAATCTCGGCGGGGAAGATCGCCCCGGCTGACATTTTGGTGATTACGGTGTTGCCGGCCCAGATAAAAATGGCCAGCAGGGGGTAAGCGTATTGCATCAGAGAAAACCAGAGCGTTAATGAGGGGCAATTATCCCTTGTCTGGATGCAAGCCTATACTTCGATCCAGACAACCTGCCCCTGATGACGGACAGCATGAACAGTAAACACATCGACCTGCTGGATTTCAGCGAATTGCCAGCGCCGGTCTACTTTCGCTACGCCGATTTCGATGCGCACCGTTTTGCCTCGGCGCACCGTCATCCGTGGGGCACGCTGGAGTATTCGGCCCACGGCGTGCTGCACATGGAAATCGGCGGCAGCCGTTTCATGTCGCCGCCGCAATACGCGGTGTGGGTGCCGCCACAGACCGAGCACAGTTTCTACAGCAACCAGCCGATCAACTATCGCGCCGTCTGCCTGGATCCGCTGTTGTGTCGCGATCTGCCGCCCCAGGCCTGCACCCTGGCGATCAGCGACATTCTCAAGGCGATCCTCAAGGACTTCGCCGCCCGCGACGTCAAGGTGCCCGAGCACGAGGCGGACAAACGCCTGGCCCAGGTGCTGGTGGATCAGCTGCAACAGGCGCCCATCCACGAGTGCTATTTGCCCTACGCCAGCAGCTCGGGATTACTCGGGATACTGGAAGCCTTGCAGGCCGAGCCGGGCGATAACCGGCCCTTGGCAGACTGGGCGGCGCAAATCCATGTCAGCGAGCGCACCCTGGCGCGGCAATGTGTTCGCGAACTGGGCATGAGTTTTGGCGAGTGGCGGCAACGTTTGCGTTTTCTCGCGGCCATCGAAGCGCTGGACAGTCAACGCAGCATTCAGGAAATCGCCTTCGACATGGGCTACAGCACCGGCTCGGCGTTCATCGCGATGTTTCAACGTCAGGCCGGCTGCACACCTGAGCAGTATCGACGCAGCCACCTTGAAAGCAGGAAGGTGTAACAGGGGTTGTCTACACTCCTGAATGAGGCCGTACCCCTCGGTGCGGCAACAAGGAGAAAACTCCATGAAGATGTTGCGTGTCCCTTTGTTGATGATCGGTTTACTGCTCTGCGCCCAAGGCTTCGCCGCCACTGAACAACAGAACAAGATGACCACCTGCAACGCCGACGCCACCGCAAAAAGCCTCAAGGGCGATGAACGCAAAGCCTTCATGAGCACCTGCCTCAAAGCCGCGCCGGCCGCCAACGACGCCAAAACCCTTACACCTCAGCAAGAAAAGATGAAAACCTGTAATGCCGATGCCACCACCAAAGCGCTGAAAGGTGATGCGCGCAAGGCGTTCATGAGTGATTGCCTGAAGAAAAAATAAACATTGGCTGGAAGATGTAGGGTGGCCCCATCGCTAGCAGGCTCGCTCCCACATTGGTGCGGTGAACACAGACCCACTGTGGGAGCGAGCCTGCTCGCGATGGGACCGGAATGGGCGTTGTAAAAAAACCGCTGGGCTCCCGACCAAGGTCGACCCACACAATCCCTAGTGCTGGCACCGGAACGCTGGCAGACTGCCAATCCTTTTACGCCGTTCGTTTTGAGGCTGTATGCCAACGTTTTCTCAACGTCACGTCTTGCTGCTTATCAGTTGGATCATCATCTTTGGTGGCTTGCTACTGGTGATCCCGCTGCGATTGCTGCCCAGCCTGCTGGCCGGGTTGTTGGTGTTCGAACTGGTCAACATGCTCACCCCGCAACTGCAGCGATTGATCGAAGGTCGGCGCGCACGCTGGCTGGCGGTGGCGTTGCTGGGGACGTTAGTGGTCAGTGTGCTGGCGCTGATCTTTGCCGGTGCCATCAGCTTTCTGCTGCACGAGGCGGAAAACCCCGGCGCTTCCCTCGATAAATTCATGCACGTGGTCGACCGTGCACGGGGGCAACTGCCACCGTTCATCGATGCCTATCTGCCGGCCAGTGCCGCCGAATTCCGCGTGGCCATCGGCGAGTGGATGAGCAAGCACCTGAGCGAGTTGCAATTGGTGGGCAAGGACGCAGCGCACATGTTTGTGACGTTGCTGATCGGCATGGTGCTGGGCGCGATCATCGCCTTGCAGCGCGCGCCGGACGTGACCAAGCGCAAACCACTGGCTGCCGCGCTGTTCGATCGCCTGCACCTGGTGGTCCAGGCGTTTCGTAATATCGTGTTTGCCCAGATCAAGATTTCCCTGCTCAACACCTTTTTTACCGCGATTTTCCTGGTGGTGGTCTTGCCCCTGTTCGGGATCAAGTTGCCGCTGACCAAAACCCTGATCGTGCTGACCTTCCTGCTTGGCTTGCTGCCGGTCATTGGCAACCTGATGTCGAACACGCTGATCACCATCGTCGGCTTGTCGCTGTCGATCTGGGTCGCCGTGGCGGCATTGGGTTATCTGATTTTTATCCACAAGCTCGAATACTTCCTCAACGCGCGCATCGTCGGCGGGCAGATCAGAGCCAAGTCGTGGGAGTTGCTGCTGGCGATGCTGGTGTTCGAGGCCGCGTTCGGCCTGCCGGGAGTGGTGGCGGGGCCGATTTATTACGCGTATCTGAAGAGCGAGTTAAGACAGATCGGGATGGTTTGATCCAAGTGATGTATTGCCTGATCTGACGCCTTCGCGAGCAAGCCCGTTCCCACAGTTGACCGCATTTCAAATGTAGAACGCGGTCAGTGTGGGAGCGGGCTTGCTCGCGAAGGGCGCGACTCGATTCAGGATCAGTCCATCGTGCCGTAACGCTTCATGGCCTCAATCGCCAGGCCACTGCCGATACTGCCAAAGATGTTCCCTTCCACATGCTGTGCATTCGGCAACATCGCCGACACGCTGTTGCGCAGCGCCGGAATCCCGCTCGAACCGCCGGTGAAGAACACCGTATCGACCTGATCGACGCGCACATTGGCATCGTTGAGCAGTTGGGTGACGCTGTTGCGCACGCGCTCCAGCAGGTTGTCGATGGCCGATTCGAACAGCGCCCGGCTTAGCTCAACGCTCAATCCCGGCTCGATGCGGTCCAGCGGCACATGGCGGCTGTCGGCGTGGGTCAGCTGGATTTTGGTTTCTTCCACTTCCATGGCCAGCCAGTGACCGGCGCGCTGGTCGATCAGCTTGAACAGGCGGTCGATGCCGCCGGTGTCTTCGATGTCGTAACGCATGCTGCCCAGGGCCAGGGTCGACTTCTGCGAGTACACCGAGTTGATGGTGTGCCAGGTTGCCAGGTTCATGTGGTGGCTGGTGGGCATGTAGGCGCCGCTCTTCATGCGGCTGCCGTAGCCGAACAGCGGCATCAGCCCTTGCAGGCTCAACTGCTTGTCGAAATCAGTCCCGCCGATGTGCACGCCGCCGGTGGCGAGGATGTCGTCGTGGCGGTTGTCGTGGTTGCGGCGCTCTGGCGAGAGGCGCACCAGCGAGAAGTCGGACGTACCACCGCCGATGTCGACGATCAGCACCAACTCTTCTTTTTCGATGGTCGACTCGTAGTCGAACGCCGCCGCAATCGGTTCGTACTGGAACGACACATCCTTGAAGCCGATGGCGCGGGCCACGTCCACCAGGGTGTTCTCGGCTTCCTGGTCGGCCATTTCATCGTCATCGACGAAAAACACCGGACGACCCAGCACCACTTCCTCGAACTCGCGACCGGCGGCGGTCTCGGCGCGCTTCTTCAACTGGCCGATGAACAGACCCAGCAGGTCCTTGAACGGCATGGCCGTCCCCAGGACGCTGGTGTCGTGCTTGATCAGCTTGGAGCCGAGCAGGCTCTTGAGCGAGCGCATCAGCCGGCCTTCGTAGCCTTCCAGGTACTCGTGCAGCGCCAGCCGTCCGTACACCGGGCGACGTTCTTCCATATTGAAGAAGACCACCGAGGGCAGGGTGATCTTGTCGTCCTCCAGCGCGATCAGCGTTTCCATGCCGGGGCGCAGCCAGCCGACGGTGGAGTTGGACGTGCCGAAGTCGATACCACAGGCACGGGCTGGAGATGCGTTTTTCATGTCTTTCGAGTTCCGGTTAAAAAACGGCCGCGCAGTGTATGCCAGTGCGGCGAATATTCGAAGGCCGACTATCCGCTAAATCTCGGCTATTAGCGCCTTGAAAGACTATCCTTTGCCCCAAACTTGTCTGCATTGGGCCTGGCAGCCACCGGACGGTCGAAAGAACCCCCGACTGCTGCCGATAAACTTCTGATGCGCTGCCCGGTCACAAACTTGAGATTGGTCAAGCTGGCGGCTGGTAATGAGCGCATGCTGACAGCGGTAGCGCGATTTCGATAACGGATGGTGATTCCCTCGATGGACTTCAAAGACTATTACAAGATTCTCGGTGTGGAGCCGACGGCTGACGATAAGGCGATCAAGGCCGCCTATCGCAAGCTCGCGCGCAAATACCACCCGGACGTCAGCAAGGAAAAGGATGCCGAGGCCAAGTTCAAGGACGCCTCGGAGGCTTATGAAGCGCTGAAAAGCGCCGACAAGCGTGCCGAATATGACGACTTGCGCAAATACGGCCAGCACGGCCAACCGTTCCAGGGCCCGCCAGGTTGGCAGGGGCGTGGCGGTTTTGGCGGTGGTCAGGACACGGGGGATTTCTCGGACTTCTTCAGTTCGATCTTTGGCAACCGTGGCGGCGGTGGTTTTGGTGGTGCACAGTCGGGCCGAAGCGCCGGGCGTCGAGGGCAAGACGTGGAAATGGAACTACCGATTTTCCTGGAAGAATCCCTCTCGACCGAGTCGAAGAAGGTCACTTTCCAGGTGCCGCAGTACAACGCTGCTGGTCAACATGTCAGCAATACCAGCAAAAGCCTGAACGTGAAGATCCCGGCCGGCGTGGCCGACGGCGAGCGTATCCGCCTCAAGGGCCAGGGCGCGCCGGGTATCGGTGGCGGGGCTAATGGCGACTTGTTCCTGATCATTCGTTTTGCGCCACATCCGAAATTCGATGTGGAAGGCGAAAACCTGATTATCACGTTGCCGCTGGCACCGTGGGAATTGGCATTGGGCGCCGAAGTGGCAGTGCCGACCCTGACGGGCAAGATCAACCTCAAGGTGCCGGCCGGCAGCCAGAATGGTCAGCGCATGCGTGCCAAGGGGCACGGTTTGCTGAACAAGGCCGGTCATCGAGGTTATCTGTTCGTGCAGCTCAAGGCCGTCATGCCCAAAACCTCGAACGACGAGGTCAAGGCGCTGTGGGAAGAGCTGGCGAAAAAAGCCGCTTTCAACCCAAGAGAAAACTTCTGATCCAAGAGACGGAGTAGCCCATCATGAGCAACCCCCTGATCGTTCAACTGGACATGGCAGAATTCTGTGAGGCGACCGAGCTGTCGGACGTCTACGTGATCGAAATCGTCGAACACGGCATCCTCGAACCTCAGGGCAAGCAGCCCAAGGATTGGCGTTTCACCGATTATGAACTGGTGCTGGCCAAGCGTGCCGCCAAGCTGCGGCGCGATCTGGAGCTGGAATGGGAAGGCGTCGCCCTGGCGCTGAACCTGCTTGACGAGGTCCAGCAACTGCGGGCCGAGAACCGCATGCTCAGGCAGCGGCTGGGGCGGTTGGTGGTCGAGTAAGCACTTTGTGTTTGTATTGCCTCAGGGCCCTTTCGCGGCCCTTGGCCTTACTGGTTTCTGGGCAACACCACGGTAAACAGCGTGCCATCGGTCTGATTCGAGCTGACGTCGATGGTCCCGCCGTGGGCGTCGACCACTTCCTTGACGATAAACAATCCCAGGCCAAGGCTGGTCGTCGGTTGCCCGAGGTCTTCGCTGGCGCTGCGCACCAATGGATCGAAGAGGGTGGGGATGGCATCGTCGGGAATCGGTACGCCAAAGTTATGCACAGTCAGGCGCACCGAGTCCGGCTCGCCGGTGACGGTGACGGTCACATCACGTTTGTTCAAGCCATGCTGTAACGCGTTGCCGATCAGGTTCTGTAACAGCTGATCGAGTCGCCCGGCATCCCAGACACCGCGGGTATCGCCGACCACCCTGATTATTGGATCGCATTCCGGGTTACCGGCGCATGCCTCGGCAATCGCCGCATGCGCGGCATCGGCCAGGTCCATGGGCTTGGGCTCGATCGGCAGGCTCTTGCCCAACCGGCTACGGACCAGCTCCAGCAAATCGCTGACCATCACCGCCATGTGCCGCGCGCCACGCTTGATATTGATTGCGCACGTCAGCGCATCACCTTCAAGCGGCGCTTTGCGCAACAGCAACTCGGTGGACATGCTTATGGCCTGCAACGGCGCTCGCAGGTCATGACCGAGTATCGCCAGGAACAGATCCCGCGAGTGATTGACCTGTTCGGCGTACGCCGCGGTGGACTCTGCCAGTGCCTCATCAATCGCTTCGTTGAAACGGATCATGTCCTGCAAGTAAGCCAGGTCCGGCACTTCCAGGCTGCTGACCCACATCCGAATCACACAAGCGCGCAAATGGCGGAATTCACTGGTCATCTGCACCAGGTCGAACCCTACGGTATGGCGCAACTCACCATGACTGGCCCCCGCTTCATCCAGGCTTGGGGTTTTTTCCGGGCCTTCGCCCTTGGCTTTCGCCAGTTGTTCGCTGGCGGTTTGCGCGGTGGTCATGTCCCGTGCCGCCGCCAGCAGAATCGCCTTGGCGTGGTCGCGCAAGGCAACGCGGTCCATGTTAATGGCGGCCGGGGTGATCGTTTTAGCGAACTGTTCCCATTCATCAACGATACGGTCTACGTGTTGCCTGATGAATTCGGATAAGCGCATGACCGTTTCCTGGCTGAAAAGTCTTGGCATCTTATCTCCTTTGCACACGGGTAAAAACTACCGCTGGCAAGTCGGATCATGCCTGGCCATTCCCTGGGTGGTATTTAGTTGTTTTTAAGGTGCTTAAGTTAGGTGTTGTTATTGGTTTTCGGGCCGTTTCCCAGCAGTTATTTAAACTTTTGTTTTTGCCGTCATTGAATAAGCTGGACGCTCTATTGAACGCATAGGGATACATGCGCAATGAACGAATCATCAGAAGGATCTGTGTCGGATATTTCTGCCAATAATCCGGCAGGCGACAATCGGTATTTGAGTTACCTGGCAACCAACGTTCCAGCGCTTATAAAAAGCCCTACTCTGTCTAAACGTGTAGCGACGGCAACCCAGGCAGTCGACTTCCCTGAGTGGTACGTCAAGGCAAGCGCCATTGACCGTCAATACCTCAAGGAACTCGGCAACGAGCGCTGGCGATTGCAAGGCGATCTGGATGACACGCTGGGTGATCTGAAAAAGGACATCAACGAGTTCGCAGAGCCCTTGCTCGTTCAAGCCCTGCAAGAAAAGCTGAGCCTGAAACTGGATGTGCGGGCCACGACGGTTCGGCTTTACGTGCCAGCCCTGCTGGGGTTTGGCATCGACAACAATGCCAGCCGGCTCAGGGAGTCAACGTTGCTGGAGGCTGCGCTGCATAACTTCGAGGACGCTGAAACCCGTGCCGGCGCCTTTCGCGATGGCTCGGGAATTTTCACCACCGATGCCGAAGGTGAGCTGCAACGTCATTCGTTGACCATCGAAAGTTTTGCAAGCCTTTGTCGGGACCTGGATCTCGGTGCGCAGTATCAGCGGCACATCACTGGTCTGTTGAGTCCTGCCCGGGCCGATGCCAAGGCGTCCCTCGAGCGACACTTCATCGGCACCGAAAAAGCCGCGTTCAATGAGTCGGCGCTGATTGCATATTTGAAGGGCGATATCACTTCATATGCGTACGGCAAGTTGCAGCAACTGCGAGACAACCAGACAAACATCACGATGGGCAAGCGCCCGTTACAGTCTCATCGACTGACCCTTATGGGCGTGAAACTGTCGGGTATCGTGTTGTTCAGTGCTGTGGCAGATCCAAAGAAAATCAAAAAGATTTACGACGCCCTGGAGCCGACACATCAACGAATAATGGTGGATTGGGCACGCAAACTGCTCATTCTGCCCGGGCAGGAATTTGACCAGTTCAAGTTTCTCAAAGCCTTTTTTGCCAACGGTCCCAGCGGTGCCGTCGATGAGATGCTGCGCCGCAAAGATATCGATAATCAAAGTCGGCTCGACGGTACCTTGATCGTTTATGTGCCCGACGATCCTGAGCATCCTCTCAAGGAATATAAATCCTTCACCGATTTCATGAAGGAGCTGACGAGCCAGTTGCGCTCCTCGGACTACCAACAATTTTTCAGCCGCTTCGTACCGCAAAAAGACAAAGGACAGTTTTTCACTCGCGTCAAAGAGCGCTTTAGCACCTTCACCTGGCAACAGCGCGAACCGTTGAGCATGGGGCCGTGGTGGCGAGAGACTGCGGTGGAGAACCCCGATGCCGAGCCGGTCACCAACCTGATTGACGGTTTGCTCTGGCCGGCGCTCGGCCGATGGCGGTGCGATAAGGCCATCGCGGATTCGCGGCACATTGCCGTTCCCACTGGCGATGAAGATGCCAACGCCCGTTGGGCGCGATTGAGCAGCTACGTGAGCATCGGCTGGAATGTATTCAACTTCGGCGCGATGCTGGTGCCGGGCCTGGGAGAAGCCATGCTGGGCATCATGATCGGGCAAATGCTGCTTGAAACCATGGAGGGCATCGAAGACTGGAGCAAGGGCGACAAGGACGAGGCGGCGGCATTATTGACTGGCGTCCTGATCAATGCGGCCCAGCTGGCAATCATGGGAGCAGGGCATGTGTTGCCGACGGGCGCAGCGGCCGCGATCAAGCTTTCGGCATTTGTCGACCAGTTGAAGCCGGTCGTACTCGCTGACGGCAAGACCCGCCTCTGGAACCCGGACTTGAGCCCGTATGAGCATCAAGTCAGTTTGAGTTCCGACTCGACGCCCAACGAGCGAGGCCTTCACGCGCACGGCGATAAGGAGTTGCTGCCGCGCGACGGCAAATATTTCGCGGTGCAGGACGATCCACTGACCGGCGAACCAAGGATGCAGCATCCGGACCGGCCCACAGCTTACCAGCCAAAGCTTGACCACGATGGCGCCGGTACCTGGCACACCGAACTCGACCGCCCTGTCGAGTGGACCTCGGCCGACCTCATGCGTGGGCTGGGGACGAAGTCAGAAGCGTTCGAAGATGCAATGCTTGAACGCATCCGTATCGCCAGTGGTATCGAAGAAGATGTGTTGCGTCGGCTGCATGTCGAAAACGAAGCGCCGCCCGCGTTGCTGGTCGACACCCTCAACCGGTTCAAGGTGTGGGCGGAAACGGGGAAACTGCCTGAGAACGCCCAGTCAAACATTGCCGACGCCAGAACGCTTCAGGATACCTTCACGCAATTGCCCGCCAACATGGCAGAGGAGCTACTGAGCGCCGCTGATCCGGATGACTTGCGAGTGCTGGCCGAGCAACAGCGTATTGGCTTGCACCTCAGGCAGCAGGCGCGCGCCGCCTCGCTGGAGGTGCGTCTGTCGCGTGCCTATGAAGGGCTGTTCCTTGATTCACTGCAGGCGCTGGATACGGAAAAACTGGCACTGCATAGCCTGGAAAGCTTGCCGAACTGGCCGCCGGAGGTGCGCATCGAAATTCGCGAGCATTCTTTCACTGGCCGTCTGCGCGACAGCATTGGCCCAGAAGAAGCGGATGTGCGCAAAGTCCTGGTCAGCACGGAGAACGGTTATGAAGTGCGGGATGCCGAGGACAACCATCTGCACGGCGCCGATGACCTGTTTTCTTCGGTATTGCATGCCCTGCCTGACGCTGAACGCAAAGCACTGGGTTTTGAAATCAATCAAGGCGCGACACTCAAGCACACCGTTCAAAATGCACCATTGGGGCGTGACCAGCTGCGCCCGATGCTGGCGGACAGCCCACTGCGCAAGCCTGCCTATGATCCCGAAACGATGAAGCTGCTCGGTGGAATGCCTCTTCCTCAAGGCATTCGACGGCTCACCGGACGCCTGACGTTGCAGGAACGCGTCAGGAGCGTGCGGCCGGGCTGGACCGAGGAGCAAGCCCAGGCTTATCTGGACGGTGCTGGCGACGAGGCTGACCCGGAGCTGCGGGCCAGCGCGCTGGAAGCGGAATTCAACCGCCTCAATACCAACTTCCAGCGCTGGCTGAATTCGCCGACCGAAGCGTACAGGTTCAGCCCTGCGGGCGTTGCCGAATGGCAGTCCAGAAACAAGTTGTACAAGGCCATTCGTCAGTGCTGGCAGCAAACCGGGCCCAGGCATGTGGACTCTTACGAGATTCTGCAGGGAACAGTGCTTGACCTCAGCAATATGCCCATGGGGCGGCACTTGGGGACCATGCCCCCTCTGGAAGCCGATTTTCAGCACGTGACCAGCCTGAACTTGCTGGGCACTGAGATGACCGACGCACACATCACCTTTCTTGACCATTTTCCGCGCCTGCGTTCGCTGAATCTCACCCGCAACCGGCTCACGCAATTTCCTCCTTCGGTGGGTCGAATGGTAGGGCTGACGGAGTTGTTCCTCGGCGATAACCGGATTGTGCTGGATGCGCAGGGCGCTACGTATTTGAGATGGCTTACCCGGCTTCAAAGTCTGGATCTTCAGGGAAACCCGTTGGGTCGAGTGCCGGATATCGGCGGCATGCGCCTGCTGCATTTAGTTATGCTGGGTGAGACGGGTATTAATACCTGGCCGGACGGATTGTTTTCTCAACCCCGATTCCGGCATTTTTACTTGAATCTTCAACGCAATGAACTGACGGTCATCCCTCAGGCTACGCCCGGCTCTGTCGGGGCGGAGATGTTGGCTCGGACGGTAGTGAGCCGGGAACGGCAGTGGATGTCGGCCGATACTCTGAACACGCTCAGAAACTACATCAGGTCCGTCGGCCTGGACCCCGATCGTCCGTATCCGCCTCGTGGTGTGCGCGACAGCCTTGATTGGGAGGCAGGCCTGACGCGACGAGATTGGGTCGCCAAACAGGCGATATGGAACAGTGTCGAGGACGAGTTCGGCTCGGTGCATTTTTTCAATAAGATCAGGAAGCTCACTGAGTCCAGCCATTTCCAGAACGACAACGCATTCAGAGTGGACATGACGAGCAAGGTCTGGCGAATGCTGGAAGCGATGTCCAAGGACAGTGAGTTGCGGCGCAACCTTTTCGTCATGGGCAGGGACGAGGCTACCAACTGTGTGGATGCCGGGGCCCAGTTGTTCAATTCAATGGGTGTGGAGGTGCTGATCCACGAAGCTTATGCGCTGGGGAGTCCAAGCCTGGTGGAGGCTGAACTGGTGCAGCTTGCCAGAGGCAAATCCCGTCTGGATGAGTTGAGCAGGATTGCCCACCAAGTGGTCGCCAAACGACTGGCGGGCGGTGAACGATTCATGGTGATCGATGCCAATGGCGAAGTTTCGGGGACCATCGATGAGGTCCAGGTACATCTGGGCTACATGACGGACCTGGCCGAGCGACTGGATCTGCCCTGGCAATCCCGTGATCTGCAGTTCCGCACGCACACGGGCGTCACGTCTGAGATGATCGAAGATGCCTATCGGCGGGTACTGGATCTGGAGGCCGGCGATTTGCTGCGTGATTCCATCGTTGAACAGCCATTTTGGGCGTCTTACGTCCAGGGCTCGAATCGTCGCGCGTTCAAGGTGTTCAGGCGTCGAATCGATGCGACGACGGAGTTTTTCATGGCGCTTGATAAGCGCGCCAACGAACAGGATCTTTCGCTTGAGGCAAAGGCCGGCCTGAAAGAGGAACTGAGGGTGCTCGCCGCAGAGCTGGGCAAACCGGAAAGCGAGATTGCCCCAGGACAGATCATGACTCACGAGGCCTATTCCGCCGAGCTGGACTTGATCTATAACGAAATGAAGACACTGCTCAAAACCCTGACCCAACAGGCGATGGATCGGGCGAAACTGCAAAGGGTGTAAATTCCCTTTACGGTCAAACCGAGCAACTGATTGACCTGACAATACAGCCATCCCGGCACGAAGATTGACGCCCTTCGTGCCGGGTTTTTTATGCCTGACTGGAAATCAAAACAGAAAATACCGCTGGGCCATCGGCAACACATCCGCCGGTTCGCACCACAGCAGTACGCCGTCAGCCTTGACCTGATAGGTCTGCGGATCGACGTCGATCTTCGGCAGGTAGTCGTTGTGGATCAGATCGGTTTTCTGCACCTCGCGACAGCCTTTGACCACTGCGATTTTCTTTTTCAGACCCAACGCTTCGGGCAATCCAGCTGCCTGCGCCGCCTGGCTGATAAAGGTCAGGCTGGTGGCGTGCAGCGAGCCGCCGTAGCTGGCGAACATCGGGCGGTAATGCACCGGTTGCGGTGTCGGAATCGAGGCATTGGCATCGCCCATCAGGCTGGCGGCAATGGCGCCGCCCTTGAGGATGAGCGTCGGTTTGACGCCGAAAAACGCTGGGCGCCAGAGCACCAGATCCGCCCATTTACCCACTTCGACCGAGCCCACTTCATGGCTGATGCCATGGGTGATCGCCGGGTTGATGGTGTACTTGGCGATGTAGCGTTTGGCGCGGAAGTTGTCGTTGCCTTCGCCATCTTCCGGCAGCGCGCCGCGCTGTTTTTTCATCTTGTCGGCGGTCTGCCAGGTGCGGGTGATGACTTCGCCGACGCGGCCCATGGCCTGGCTGTCGGAGCTGATCATCGAGAACGCGCCGAGGTCGTGGAGGATGTCTTCGGCGGCGATGGTTTCGCGGCGGATGCGGCTTTCGGCGAAGGCCACGTCTTCGGCGATGCTCGGGTCCAGGTGGTGGCAGACCATCAGCATATCGAGGTGTTCGTCGATGGTATTGCGGGTGAACGGCCGGGTCGGATTGGTCGAACTCGGCAACACGTTGGCAAAGCCACAGGCCTTGATGATGTCCGGCGCGTGACCGCCGCCCGCACCTTCGGTGTGGTAGGTGTGAATCGTGCGGCCCTTGAAAGCGGCGAGGGTGGTTTCGACAAAACCGGACTCGTTGAGGGTGTCGGTGTGGATGGCGACCTGGACGTCGTATTGGTCGGCCACCGTCAGGCAGTTGTCGATGCTCGCGGGCGTGGTGCCCCAGTCTTCGTGCAACTTCAAGCCGATGGCGCCGGCCTTGACCTGTTCGATCAGCGGTTCCGGCAGGCTCGCGTTGCCCTTGCCGGTGAAACCGATGTTCATCGGGAACGCGTCGGCGGCCTGAAGCATGCGTGCCAGGTGCCACGGCCCGGAGGTGCACGTTGTGGCATTGGTGCCGGTTGCCGGGCCGGTGCCGCCGCCGATCATGGTGGTGACGCCGCTCATCAGCGCTTCTTCGATCTGTTGCGGACAGATGAAATGGATGTGCGTGTCGATGCCGCCAGCGGTGAGGATCATGCCTTCGCCAGCGATCACTTCAGTGCTTGCACCGATGGCGATGGTCACGTCCGGTTGCACGTCCGGATTGCCGGCCTTGCCGATCCCGGCGATGCGGCCGTCCTTGAGGCCGACGTCGGCTTTGACGATGCCCCAGTGGTCGACGATCAGCGCGTTGGTGATCACCGTATCGACGACTTCAGCCGCCAGTAACTGGCTTTGGCCCTGGCCGTCACGGATCACTTTACCGCCGCCGAATTTCACTTCTTCGCCATAGGTGGTGAAGTCTTTTTCCACTTCGATCCACAGCTCGGTATCGGCCAGACGGACCTTGTCACCGACGGTGGGACCGAACATGTCGGCGTAGGCCTGACGGGAAATCTTCAATTACTCGTTCCTCGTAATTGAGTTGCAAGCTTCAAGCTGCAAGCCTCAAGTAAAAGCGGATAGGGGGGCCGCAAACTGCTCTTTCTTGCAGCTTGAGGCTTGTCACTTGCTGCTGAAGTCGACCTATAAGTCGCCCATGATTCTGCCGGCAAACCCGAATACCCGACGCAACCCCGCCAGCTCGACCAACTCGACTTCGCGGCTTTGCCCCGGTTCGAAGCGCACGGCGGTGCCGGCGGGGATGTTCAGGCGCATGCCGCGGCTGGCGGCGCGGTCGAAAGTCAGGGCGTCGTTGGTTTCGAAAAAGTGGTAATGCGAGCCGACCTGGATCGGCCGGTCCCCGCTGTTGGCCACTTTCAGACTGACCGTGCGTCGGCCCACGTTAAGCTCGATGTCGCCGGGCTGGATCTGGTATTCACCGGGAATCATCAATGGGCTCCTTGGAGAATTTTGTAGTAGAGGGCGGTCGGTTTGTACTGGCCGCTCGGGTCGCAGGCGTAGTCTGGGATTTCACCGGCCTTGGTGTAGCCCAGAGCTTTGTAGAAGTCTTCAGCGGGGGAGCCGGCCTCGGTGTCGAGGTAAAGCATGCCGCGCTTGTGCTGGAGGGCTGCCTGTTCCAGTGCGTTCATCAACTGTTGGCCCAGACCCCGGCGACGTGCGTGTTCGCGCACCAGCAATTTCTGCACTTCGGCACGGTTCAGGCCGTTGGCTTTCTGGCACAGGGTCAGTTGCACGCTGGCCTGGACCTGTTCGTCCTTGACCACCACCCACAACAACACGTTGCCCTTGTTCAGGTTGTCCTGAACCTCATCGAAATAGGCGCGCGCCTGGGCGGCGTCCAGATTGGCCATGAACCCGACGCTGGCGCCATAACCGACGGCGTCGAGCAACAGGTCAATCAATCCCTGACGGTAGTGCGCAAAGCTTTCAACATTGACGCGTCGCAGTTGGGCGGGGTTCATCGGGCGTTACTCCTTGCTGGCAGTCGGCGGCTCCGCGCCAGGATTGAGGGTCAGTTGCATGAAGGTCAGGTCCAGCCAGCGGCCAAATTTGGTGCCCACCTGGGGCATCTGACCAGTGATCGCGAATCCAGCCCGTTCATGCAGACGAATAGAAGCGGCGTTGCCGCTTTCGATGGCGGCCACCATCACGTGCTTGTCGCAGCCTTTGGCGCGCTCGATCAATACGTCCATCAGTCGCGGACCCAGGCCATTGCCCCGCTGGTCGCTGCGCACGTAGACCGAATGCTCGACGGTGTGGCGGAAACCGTCGAACGGCCGCCAGTCACCAAATGAAGCGTAGCCCAGCACGCTGTTATCGCCGTCGACGATCACCAGAATCGGATAACCCTGGGATTGGCGCGCACTGAACCAGGCCTGACGGTTGCCCAGGTCTACCGCCTGTTCGTTCCAGATCGCCGTGGTGTTGAGCACGGCGTCGTTGTAGATGTCGCGGATTCCCGGCAGGTCGGCATGCACGGCATCACGGATGATGTAAGTCATGGCTCGGCCTCAGGCGATGGGTTGGTGGACGGTGACCAGTTTGGTGCCGTCGGGGAACGTCGCTTCGACCTGGATCTCCGGGATCATTTCCGGGATGCCTTCCATCACTTGATCGCGGCTCAGCAGGGTGGTGCCAAAGTGCATCAGCTCGGCCACGGTCCGGCCATCGCGGGCACCTTCGAGCAGCGCGGCGGAAATGTAGGCCATGGCCTCCGGGTAATTGAGTTTCACGCCGCGCGCCAGACGCCGCTCGGCCACGAGGCCAGCGGTGAAGATCAGCAGCTTGTCTTTTTCACGTGGGGTCAGGTCCATCGTTGGAATCCATCTGGGCAGATAAAAAAGTATTCGGATCTGTAAATACAAACCCCCTGTGGGATTGCATTTCAGGTGCTCCATATTCTTGGCGGGACGGCTTCTCGGCCTAACAGCGCAGGCCGCAGCAATCGCCACAATTCAATAAGCCAACCCCGTGCCAACAGCGCTTCACTGGCCAGGCACCGGGCAACCAATAGCCCCGGCAACTGCGTCAGGTCCCCGCGCACTTCATTGGGCAGCGAGCGGCACGTCTCCAGCAACTCGCTATCGACTTCGCCCGTCACCAGCAGCGTGGCAAAAACCGGTTGCCCGTCCAGGCCAATCGGAGAGTCGAGCAAACCATCATTCCCGACAATGCGCTGGCGTTCGTGCCAGAGCAACTGGCCGTCGCGGCGGATATTCAATTGCGCCTGGAAATGCCCGAGGTCGAAGCGCTCACCACTGGCCGGGCGACCCAGCGCCACCACGTCCCAGTAGAACAGTCGGGCATCGCCCTCAAGGTTGATCGAGGTGCTGAGTTCGGCCTGGGCGTCGCTGAAAATGATCGTCTCCTGGGGCAGCCATTCCAGTGTCGCACCGGCCGCGACGTGCAAATCCAGCTGCTGATAAGCGGGCCCTGCAGCGCGATACCACTTGGCGGCGCCGGGGCTGGTGATTTGTGCCCAGGCGTCAGCGCCGACGCTGGCGCTGATGTCCAGTCGATCACCCCCGGCAATCCCGCCCGGCGGGTGAACGATGATGTGCTGGCACACCTCGGGCCCTTCGGCGTACAGGTGCTTTTGCACCCGCAACGGGCCTTGGTGCCGGCGCTGGACCGGGCGCGTGCTCTCGCCGAAGCGGGCATAACCCAGCTCCAGCTCGGCGTGCCAACTCGGGGTAAACAGGGCCGGCTCTTTGGTCAGGGGCAGTAAAGGTAAATTCATGATTTCTAATAATCGTCAGGACGCTACAGACTAGATCGTAACCAGGCCGCGCACACCTTCGGCTTCCATATTTTCACCGCGACCCTGTTGCACGATCTCGCCCCGGGACATCACCAGGTACTGATCGGCCAGCTCGGCGGCGAAGTCGTAAAACTGTTCCACCAGCAAAATCGCCATGTCGCCGCGGGCCGCGAGCTTTTTGATCACTGCGCCGATCTCCTTGATCACCGACGGCTGGATGCCTTCGGTGGGCTCGTCGAGGATCAGCAAGCGCGGACGACTGGCCAAGGCTCGACCAATCGCCAGTTGCTGCTGTTGACCGCCGGACAAGTCACCGCCACGGCGTTGCTTCATTTGCAGCAGCACCGGGAACAGCTCGTAGATGAATGCCGGGACTTCCTTGGCTTCGCTGCCGGGGAAACGCGACAGGCCCATCAGCAGGTTTTCTTCCACGGTCAGCCGCCCGAAAATTTCCCGCCCTTGCGGAACGTAAGCGATCCCTGCGTGAACCCGTTGGTGCGGCTTGAACGTGGTGATCGGTTTACCTTCCCAGTTCACCGCGCCTTCTTTGGCCGGCAGCAAACCCATCAGGCATTTGAGCAGCGTGGTTTTACCCACCCCGTTGCGCCCGAGCAGGCAGGTGACTTCACCGACTTTCACCTCAAACGTCAGGCCGCGCAGGATGTGGCTTCCGCCGTAGTATTGATGCAGCTTGTCGACGTGCAGCATGTTCAACGTTCTCCCTCAGTGATCGTTCCCACGCTCTGCGTGGGAATGCCGCCATGGACGCTCCGCGTCCGCCGTTATGTGACGCAGAGCGTCACGGGATGCATTCCCACGCAGAGCGTGGGAACGATCAATTCTCAGCGGCCGAGGTAAACCTCAATAACACGCTCATCGGCCTGCACCTGTTCCAGCGACCCTTCGGCCAGCACGCTGCCCTGGTGCAACACGGTGACGTGGTCGGCAATCGAGCCGACGAAGCCCATGTCGTGTTCCACCACCATCAGCGAATGTTTGCCGGCGAGGCTTTTGAACAGCTCGGCGGTGAACTCGGTTTCGGCGTCGGTCATGCCCGCCACCGGCTCATCGAGCAGCAACAATTGCGGGTCTTGCATGAGCAGCATGCCGATTTCCAGAAACTGCTTCTGACCGTGGGACAACAACCCCGCCGGGCGATTGACCGACGCGCTCAGGCGAATGGTTTCCAGCACCTCGGTGATGCGGTCTTTCTGCTCGCCGCTCAACCGGGCCCGCAGGCTGGCCCACACTGACTTGTCGGTTTTCTGCGCCAGCTCCAGGTTCTCAAAAACGCTCAACGCTTCGAACACCGTCGGTTTCTGAAACTTGCGACCGATGCCGGCCTGGGCGATTTGCACCTCGCTCATCTGCGTCAGGTCCAGGGTTTCACCGAACCAGGCCTTGCCGTGACTGGGGCGTGTCTTGCCGGTGATCACGTCCATCAGGGTAGTCTTGCCGGCACCGTTGGGGCCGATGATGCAGCGCAACTCGCCGACGCCGATGTACAGATTCAGATTGTTCAGCGCGCGAAAGCCATCGAAGCTCACGCTGATGTCTTCCAGGGTCAGGATCGTGCCGTGGCGCGTATCCAGGCCAGGACCGACACGTTGCCCGAGACCGATGACGTCGCGGCTGCTTCCGGCGTCCCGGTTGGGTTCCAGCGGCGGGAAAAACGCCGGTTCGAGCATGAATTCAGCCGTCGCAGTCACTCTCATTGTTCACCCCTTTTTTTCAGCAGGCCGATCACGCCTTTGGGCAGGTACAAGGTCACGATGATGAACAGCGCCCCGAGGAAGAACAGCCAATACTCCGGGAACGCCACGGTGAACCAGCTCTTCATCCCGTTGACCACACCAGCGCCAAGCAGCGGCCCGATCAGCGTGCCGCGGCCGCCCAGTGCGACCCAGACTGCGGCTTCAATCGAGTTGGTCGGCGACATTTCACTCGGGTTGATGATCCCGACTTGCGGCACATACAGCGCGCCGGCCAAGCCGCACAACACCGCGCTCAACACCCAGACAAACAGCTTGAACCCGCGTGGGTCGTAGCCGCAGAACATCAGGCGGTTTTCGGCGTCGCGCAGCGCCGTCAACACCCGGCCAAACTTGCTCTGCGCCAGTCGCCAGCCGATGAACAAACTCGCCACCAGCAACGCCACCGTGGCGAAAAACAACACGGCGCGGGTGCCAGGTTCTGTGATACCGAAACCGAGGATGGTGCGGAAATTGGTGAAGCCGTTGTTGCCGCCGAAGCCGGTTTCGTTGCGAAAAAACAGGAGCATTCCGGCGAAGGTCAGGGCCTGGGTCATGATCGAGAAATACACGCCCTTGATCCGCGAGCGGAAGGCGAAGAAACCGAACACCAGTGCCAGCAACCCAGGCGCCAACACCACCAGGCACATCGACCAGAGAAAGCTGCTGGTGCCGGTCCAGTACCACGGCAATTCGGTCCACGACAGGAACGTCATGAACGCCGGCAAGTCATCGCCCGAGGCTTGGCGCATCAAGTACATGCCCATCGCGTAGCCGCCGAGGGCGAAGAACAGGCCGTGACCGAGCGACAACAGGCCGGCGTAACCCCAGACCAGATCCAGCGCCAGGGCGACGATGGCATAGCAAAGGATTTTGCCCACCAGCGTCAACGTGTAGGCCGAGACATGAAACACGCTGATGGGCGATAACAGCGACATCAGCGGTAACGCCAACAGCAAGACAAGGATCACCGCGCCAACGGCAATCGTGACTTTCGGGCCGGCCTTTTGTGTGGCCGTGAGCAACAGGGGCTGGTTCATCAGTCGATCACCCGTCCTTTCAATGCGAAGAGGCCTTGCGGACGCTTCTGGATAAACAGAATGATCAGCGCGAGGATCAGGATCTTGCCCAGCACCGCACCAATCTGCGGCTCAAGTATTTTGTTGGCGATGCCCAGGCCGAAGGCCGCCAGGACGCTGCCGGCCAACTGACCGACGCCGCCGAGCACCACCACCAGGAACGAGTCGATGATGTAGCTCTGGCCGAGGTCCGGGCCGACGTTGCCGATCTGGCTGAGCGCCACGCCACCAAGGCCGGCAATGCCCGAGCCGAGGCCAAAGGCGAGCATGTCCACGCGCCCGGTCGGCACACCGCAGCACGCGGCCATGTTGCGGTTCTGGGTGACGGCGCGCACGTTCAGGCCCAGTCGCGTCTTGTTCAGCAGCAGCCAGGTCAGCACCACCACAAACAGGGCGAAAGCGATAATTACGATGCGGTTGTAGGGCAGCACAAGGTTAGGCAGCACTTGAATCCCGCCGGACAGCCAGGCCGGGTTCGCGACCTCTACGTTCTGTGCGCCGAACACCAGTCGGACCAGTTGAATCAGCATCAGGCTGATGCCCCAGGTCGCCAACAGGGTTTCCAGCGGACGGCCGTAGAGGTGACGAATCACTGTGCGTTCCAGCGCCATGCCGATGGCAGCGGTGACGAAAAACGCCACCGGCAAGGCGATCAGCGGATAGAACTCGATGGCTTGCGGAGCGAAGCGCTGGAACATCAACTGAACCACATACGTCGAGTACGCGCCGAGCATCAGCATCTCGCCGTGGGCCATATTGATCACGCCGAGCAGGCCGAAGGTGATCGCCAGGCCCAATGCAGCGAGCAGCAAAATCGAACCCAATGACATGCCGCTGAACGCCTGTCCGAGCAGCTCGCCGATCAGCAGTTTGCGTTTGACTTGCGCGAGGCTGGTTTCGGCCGCCGTGCGCACACTGGCGTCGGCTTCGACACCCGGTTCGAGCAGGCTTTCGAGGCGGGTGCGGGCCAGCGGGTCACCGGTTTCGCCGAGCAAGCGCACGGCGGCGAGGCGCACGGCCGGGTCGGTATCCACCAGTTGCAGATTGGCCAGGGCCAGGCTCAGGGCGGCGTGAACGCTTTCGTCTTTTTCGCCGGCCAGTTGCCGGTCGAGGAATGTCAGTTGCGCCGGTTTGGCGCTTTTCTGCAATTGCTGCGCGGCGGCCAGACGGGTTTTTGGGTCAGCGGCGAGCAGTTGATGGCTGGCCAGTGCGGTGTCGATCAGACCTCGCAGGCGATTGTTCAGGCGCAGGGTTTTGGCTTGGCCGTCGACGGTCAATTCGCCTTGTTGCAGGGCATTGATCAATTCGATGCGCGCCGGCTCGGGCTGCGCGGCCCAGGCTTCCAGCAGTTTGGCTTGCTGCACGGGATTGGCGGCGACGAAGTCTTCGGCGTCGCCGGCCTGTACGGCCATCGGCAACAATAGTGTGATCGCGAGGAGAAAACGGTAAAGGGCAGTGGGCATGTCATTGGCCTTGCGCGGACAATGTGGGAGCGGGCTTGCTCGCGAATGCGGTGTGTCGGGCGACTCAGATGTTGAATGTGAGTCAGCATTCGCGAGCAAGCCCGCTCCCACAGGGATTTGTGTAGTCCCGAGTGGAGTGCTCGGGACCCGACATCCAGTGGCTTAGTTGCTCTTCACCGCATAATCCGGCTTCTTGTCGTTGCCCGAGATGAACGGGCTCCACGGCTGGGCGCGGATCGGTCCTTCGGTCTGCCAGACCACGTTGAACTGACCGTCGGCCTGGATCTCGCCGATCATCACCGGCTTGTGCAGGTGGTGGTTGGTCTTGTCCATAGTCAGTGTGTAACCCGATGGCGCGGCAAACGTCTGGCCAGCCAGGGCTTCGCGGACTTTGTCGACATCGGTGGACTTGGCTTTTTCAGCCGCTTGCGCCCACATGTGGATGCCCACGTAGGTGGCTTCCATCGGGTCGTTGGTCACCGCTTTGTCGGCGCCCGGCAGGTTGTGTTTCTTGGAGTAGGCTTTCCAGTCGGCGACGAATTTCTTGTTCGCCGGGTTCTCGACCGACTCAAAGTAGTTCCAAGCCGCGAGGTTGCCGACCAGGGGCTTGGTGTCGATGCCGCGCAGTTCTTCTTCGCCGACGGAGAAGGCCACGACCGGAACGTCGGTGGCTTTCAAACCCTGGTTGGCCAGTTCTTTATAGAACGGCACGTTGGAGTCGCCGTTGACCGTGGAGATGACCGCTGTCTTGCCACCTGCCGAGAATTTTTTGATGTTGGCGACGATGGTTTGATAATCGCTGTGGCCGAACGGGGTGTAGACCTCTTCGATGTCCTTGTCCGCTACGCCTTTGGAGTGCAGGAACGAGCGCAAAATCTTGTTGGTGGTGCGCGGGTAGACGTAGTCGGTGCCCAACAGGAAGTAACGCTTGGCACTGCCGCCTTCTTCGCTCATCAGGTATTCCACGGCCGGGATCGCCTGCTGGTTCGGCGCGGCACCGGTGTAGAACACGTTCGGCGACATTTCTTCGCCTTCGTATTGCACCGGGTAGAACAGCAAGCCGTTGAGTTCTTCGAACACCGGCAACACCGATTTGCGCGACACCGATGTCCAGCAGCCGAAGACCACCGCGACCTTGTCCTGAGTCAGCAGCTGACGGCCCTTTTCCGCGAACAACGGCCAGTTTGACGCCGGGTCCACGACCACCGGCTCGAGCATCTTGCCGTTCACGCCGCCCTTGGCGTTGATCTCGTCGATGGTCATCAACGCCATGTCTTTGAGCGAGGTTTCGGAGATCGCCATGGTCCCGGACAACGAATGCAAAATACCGACCTTGATGGTCTCGGCTGCCTGGACAGTCCAGGTCAAGCCCATCGCGGCAATGCTTGCCGAGAGTGTGAATGCCTTGATCAAGCTACGACGCTTCATTGTGCGATCTCCATGAACATTAGAAATTTTTCTTGGTTGGCAGATGCGGACTACTGAAGGGTGTTTTGCAAGGGCTGTGCCTAGTCGGGTGCAGGCAAGGAAACGTCGTATTAGAGCGGCTGCGCGCGCATGCAACGCACCAGGAAGGGACGTGCATGAGGCATTGGTGCGGTGGCCTGCGCCAGAACAGGGCGCAGGTACATCAGTCAGCATCAACCCTTGTGGGAGCGAGCCTGCTCGCGATAGCGGAGTGACAGTCACAGTGATGTTGAATGTGCTGCCGCCATCGCGAGCAGGCTCACTCCCACATTTTTTTTGTGGTGTATTCAGGTGGGAACGACGTTATCCACCGCGCGGTTCACGGCCAGCTCCGCGAGCATGATGATCTGCTGGATCGCCAGCGCCTTATGGCGTTGCGGGCCGATCAGGTCGGTGGCGAAATCGCTGGCCATCACGCTGGCGGATGCCAGGGATTCACATGCATGGACCAGCAGGCTTTCGGTGTCGTTGTCGGGGGCGATCATGAACATGGTGCTGGGGCGGCGGGGTTTTTCTGCGTAGCGGGTCGTGGGATCGAGGTAATAGTCGAGGGCGCGGTTGATGGCTTCGCGGTCTCGGAGCTGGTCGTCGTCGCGTGATGTTTCGGGTTCGGGCGTGGTGGTGGCGATGGGTGGATCTGGAACTATCTTTTTGCACATTTGGGGTCATCTCAATTGGGGCCACTACCTATCGTTCTCACACGATAGAAGGGTGGCAGCTATGTGCGGAGTGAGAAACCGGTAACCCCGAACCCGGCCGGACCGAAGTCCGCCCGCACACAGCCGCCATTGAGCATTGCAGGCAGCGGATAAGCCGGCGGCAATTATGGTGGTACTGATGTTGGATTAACAGGGGTGCCGGGTTCTCACACCCGATCACTGATGTGCAGTGACAGCCCCAGACTAGACAGCCCACGTCCGACGAACAACCTGAAAAAGTCGTGGGAAACGTCCGGTCTTTTTGCATTCAAATAAACACACATAAACAACCCCGGAATCACCACCCCCCTGTAGGAGTGAGCCTGCTCGCGATTGCGGTCTGTCTGTCACATTGATGCTGACTGTGCCATCGCCATCGCGAGCAGGCTCACTCCCACAGGTGATTTGTGTCGGGCACGGAGTCTGTGAACGACGATAAACCCCTGTAGGAGTGAACCTGCTCGCGATAGCGGTACATCATGCAAAGTAATTCTGAATGTGCTGGCGGGATCAGCGGCGGCGCATCAGGCCGATAAAGAACAGTCCACCGATGGCCGCGGTGGCGACGCCGATGGGCAGGTCTTCCGGGGCGATCAGGGTGCGGGCGGCGACGTCGACCCAGACGAGGAAAATGCTGCCGATCAACACGCACACCGGCAGCAATCGCCGATGCTCCGCGCCGACCAAACGGCGCGCAATGTGCGGCACCATCAGCCCGACAAACCCGATGGACCCGCTGATCGACACCAAAACGCCGGTCATCAATGAAGCAATCAAGAACACGCGCAACCGCACGGTGCGAGCATTCAAGCCGAGAGTGACAGCGGTCTGTTCACCGGCCATCAACGCATTCAACGGCCGGGCCATGCCGAGCAACAACACAAGCCCGAGCAATACGCTGGCGGCGGGCACGGCGAGCAGTTCCCAGCGTGCCAGTCCAAGTCCGCCGAGCATCCAGAACATCACCGCCGAACTCGCCCGGTGATCGCCGAGAAACAACAGCAAATTGGCGATCGCCATCATCACGAACGATACCGCCACGCCGCACAACAACAGTCGATCACTGTCCAGGCGCCCGTTGCGGTTGGCAATCATCAGCACGATCAACATGCTCAGTAGCGCGCCGATAAATGCCGCGATCGGCAAGGTCAGCAACCCAATGATTTCACCCACATGCAGCAACACGATCACCGCGCCGAGGGTGGCGCCAGAGGTGACGCCGAGCAGGTGCGGATCGGCCAGCGGATTGCGCGTCACCGCTTGCAGCACCGCGCCGATCAACGCCAGCCCGGCGCCCACCAGCGCACCGAGCAACATGCGCGGTACGCGGATCAGCCACACGATATGTTCCTGCCCGGCGCTCCAGTTCACCTCACCGGCGCCGAACACCTTTTGCAGCAGAATCCGCCACACCACGTCCACCGGCACCCGCGCCGGACCGAAGCCCAGCGAGACCACGCACGACACCAGTAACAGCGCGCCGAGGGCTATCAACAACAAGGCGTAGCGACGATTGATCATTCGCCGTGGAATCCCTTGGCCAGGGTTTCAACCGCCAGCACATTGTCGATGCCCGGCGTGGCCTGCACGTAGGGAATCACGATGAAGCGCTGGTTCTTGATGGCGTCCACCGATTGCAGCGCCTTGTTGTTCAGCAGGAATTGCTCCTTCTGCTCGGCAGTGACTTCGCCGTAATCGACGATCACGATCACCTGCGGATTGCGCTCGACCACAGTCTCCCAATTGACCCGGGTCCAGCTCGACTCGACGTCATCCAGAATATTGCGACCGCCCGCGGCATCGATCAGGGCTTGCGGCATGCCGAGGCGGCCGGAGGTCATGGCGCGATCTTCGCCGCTGTCATAAAGAAAGACGCGGAGCTTGTCCGCCGGCAGTTCCTTGCGTACCTCGGCGACTTGCGTCTGCATTTGCGCGATCAAGGCGTTAGCGCGGTCCTGCACGTTGAAGATTTTGCCGAGGTTGCGCAGGTCGTTGTAGGTGTCTTCCAGCGTGGCGGCCGGGCGCTTCATCACGAAGGCACAGGACTCGGTCAACTCATAGACGTTGATGCCCAGCGGCTGCAAGGTCTGTGGCGTGAGGTCGCCGCCCACGCGCATGCCGTAATCCCATCCGGCGAAGAAGAAATCGACGTTGGCATCGAGCAGGGTTTCCACCGACGGGTATTTCGCCGCGAGCTCCGGCAAACCGTCGAGGATGGTCTGCATCTCGGGCGTCACCGATTTCCAGCCCGTCACGCCGCTGTAGCCGGCCATGCTTGGTTTGAGGCCGAGAGCGAGCATCATCTGGGTCATGTTGATGTCATGGCTGACCGCGTGTTGTGGCGCGTGTTTGAAGGTCACTTCGCGGTTGCAGCTATGGATCGTCAGCGGGTATTTCGTGGCCTCGGCCAAGGCCTGGGCACTGCCCAGCAACAGGGCGACGCAAAGCAGGGAGCGCAAAGTCATGGTTGGGTTATCCAGGTGATTCGTGGGTAGCTGTGCAAGGGGTGTTCATCGATCAGCGCTTGTACGCCGAAGATGTCGCGCAACAGCGGGGCGGTCAGCACTTCCCTGGGCGTGCCGCTGACGACGATGCGACCGTGATCGATGACGTAGAGTCGATCACAGAAAGCGGCGGCAAGATTGAGGTCGTGGATGCTGGCCAGGGTGCCGATGTTCAAGCGTTTGACCCGTTGCAACAGTTCGATCTGAAAGCGCGGATCGAGGTGATTGGTGGGTTCGTCGAGGATCAGCAGTTGCGGTTGTTGGGCCAGGGCGCGGGCGAGGATCACCCGTTGCTTTTCACCGCCGGAGAGGGTGGAAAAGGCGTGATCATCGAAGCCTTGGAGGCCGACGGATTCCAGTGCCTGGGTCACCAGTTCACGGTCTTCGAAGGTGTCGCCGTCGAACAGGCCTTTGTGCGGCGTGCGACCCATCGCGACCACGTCGAAGACGCTCAGGCCGAACGCATCGGGAAACTCCTGCAGGACCACGGCGATGCGTTGCGCACACCAGCGTGAGGATTGCTTCCAGACGTTCTGATGATCGAGCAGGACCGCGCCGCTCTCGGGTTTGCTGAAGCGATAAGCGCAACGAAGCAGGCTGGTCTTGCCGCTGCCGTTGGGGCCGATCAACCCGACAAACTCCCCGGCGGCCACGTGCAACGAGGCATCACGCAGCTGGAACTGGTGATGACAGTGGCCGTGACCCAGAGGTGTCCAGGCGAGGTTCGTGAGGTTCAGCGAGGTCATGCGTTTGCTCTGAGATATTGGGTGATGCTGATGACGCCATCGCGAGCAGGCTCGCTCCCACAGGAACCGCGCAAATCCTGTGGGAGCGAGCCTGCTCGCGATTGGGGATCGTTCCCACGCTCTGCGTGGGAATGCCTCAATGGACGCTCTGCGTCCGGTTTGGGACGCAGAGCGTCCCGGGCTGCATTCCCACGCAGAGCGTGGGAACGATCATGACCGTGAGATAAGCGCGGAAAGTCTACACGCCTCTCTAGTC
This sequence comes from Pseudomonas sp. DR48, assembly GCF_019823085.1. Classification (NCBI taxonomy): domain Bacteria; kingdom Pseudomonadati; phylum Pseudomonadota; class Gammaproteobacteria; order Pseudomonadales; family Pseudomonadaceae; genus Pseudomonas; species Pseudomonas sp. DR48. The sequence goes on from NZ_CP081946.1 coordinate 2,611,669, forward strand.
CGCGCATCTCGCTGGTTTCACGATGAAGATGAGGCCGATTCAATTGGAGGAATTCGCTTTGTAGAGCTTTTCGAGCTGTACATTTTAATGTCGATATATCTGGTAGCCCGTCAGGCTTATTCACTAAGGGTCTATAAAACTCATTTTAACTGTCACTTCTGACAGTATTTGCATTTTTTATCTGTAGTTAGAGTGGAGCTTCCGGGTTGCGGGAATTTTCGGGAGTCATCAAATGAAGAGGGTTATCGGTTTCTTGGGATTGTTCGCATTTTTGGTTTTAGTTCGTGGGGTGTTAGCTGCTGATAATTCGACAGCTGTTTGTGATACAGCCTGGGTGACCAGTCCTGCTTATAAAACTTGCCAGACGCCGCGTGTCGATACCAATGACGTAGAGATACCACGGGCTATGGCGACGGGAACCGGGCGGTGCTACGTAACAATCGGATGCCGCCAAGCTAACGGTCAAACAGTGGGTACAGACCTTCAGTTTGATCCACAAAATAAAAACAGTCTGAACAACTGTGATGGAAAACTTAAGTCCGGCGGCTGCTAGGCGCGCGACAATGCGCGGCTGAAAATTGAGGATCGTTCCCACGCTCTGCGTGGGAATGCCTCAATGGACGCTCTGCGTCCGGTTTGGGGCGCAGAGCGTCCCGGGCTGCATTCCCACGCAGAGCGTGGGAACGATCATGACTGCGAGATAAGCGCGGAAAGTCTACAGGCCTGTCTATTTTGCGCATCTCGCTTGTTTCACGATGAAGATGAGGCCGATTCAGTTTGCCGGGTGAAGCGCGACAGCAGCACGCGATCCAATACCCAGACCACTACCAAAGAGGCGCCCACCAGCGGAAATATCACCGCCAATGCAAACATGATCACCATGGCGGTTTTCCATTTCGGCAGGTCGTGGCGCAGCGGTGGAACACCGAATTTTCCCTGTGGCCGACGCTTCCACCAGATCACCACACCGCTGACCGCGCTGAGCAAAATCATCAGGCAGATCAGCAGCACGATGATCTGGTTGAACGCACCGAACATCTTGCCTTCGTGCAACATCACGCCGATTTCCGTAGCACGGGCGACAGTGCCGTATTGCTCGTAGCGCACATCGGCGAGGACATTGCCGGTGTACTGATCGACATGCAGCGTGGCGTCGTTGCGCGGGTCGTCGGCGAACACCGCGATGGTGAACACGCCGGTTGCCGTGGTCGGCAAAGTGATGCTGTAGCCCGGCTCGACCTGGCGTTGCACGGCGATGTTCTGCACGTCTTGCAGGCTGATGGTCGGTGCCGCAGGGCCGGCTGGCGTAGCGCCGTGGGCCATGTGTTCGGCGTGGTCACCGGACATCGGCATCGGTGTGTTTTCCATGGCCCAGGGCACGGTCTGGCGCGTGGCGGTATTCAGGCTGCGGGCCTCGACATCGGACTTGGGCATGTCATTCCACATTGCGTCCGGGAACACGTTCCACACGCCCGCGTATTGCTTGCCCCAGAACCCGGTCCAGGTCATGCCGCTGAGCAGCATCACCAGCAAAAACGCGGCGCCCCAGAACCCGGTGACGGCGTGCAGATCGCGCCACAGCACGCGACCGCGACTGCTCAAACGCGGCCACAAAATGCCGGCGGCTTGCCCGCGCGGCCACCACAGGAACACGCCGGACACCACCAGCACCACGCCCCAGCCAGCGGCTAGTTCGACCAGTCGATCACCGACCGTGCCGATCATCAATTCACCGTGAATCGCGCGCGCAACGGCTTGCAGGTTTTTCTTCGCATCTTGCTCGCCGAGGATGTCGCCGTGGTACGGATCGACGAACACATTGAGTTCGCTGCCGTCATTGAGCACGACAAATTGCGCGCTGCGCTCGGCGTTGACCGGCGGCAGGTACTGTTTGATCGTGGCGTGTGGATAAGCCTCTTTGACCCGCTTGAGCAACTCGTCGGCCGAGACGCTGTGATGCCCGGCGGGAACGTTCATCAAGCTGCCGTACATCAGTGGATCGAGTTGCGGCTTGAACAGGTAAATGACACCGGTCAGGGCCAGCATCACCATGAATGGCGCGACGAACAGACCGGCATAGAAATGCCAGCGCCAGGCCAGGTTGTAGAAATTCATTTTGGGCTGTTTCATCGGTTGTGCTCCGCTTGGCGAATCAGTCGTTTTTTAAAAGATCGCAGCCTCGTTTCACTCGACAGCTCCTACAGGGGGCGGTGGCGTCGACGGCGATCTTTGACTTTTGTTGTTAGAAACTCATGTCGACCTTGGTCCAGAGCGTTCGCCCCGGTTCCTTGATGGCCTGCGGGTCATTGGCCGGGTAGCCAAAACCGGCATTGCCGGCCAGGTTCAAATGCTCGGCGTATGCCTTGCCGAACAGGTTGTCGACGCCCGTGCTGACCCTCCAGTGCTTGTCGATCCGGTAGGCGCCGTTGAGCGAGAACACGCCAAACCCCGGGGTTTTGCCGAAGTCCTTGCCCACCACGTTGCCCTTGTTCTGATCGATGCGGTTTTGCGCTGCGACCACCCGCCACAAGGCTCCGGCGCTCCAGTTGTCTTCGCTGTAGGTCAGGCCGAAACGCGCATCCAGTGGCGGCATTTGCGGCAGCGGGTTGCCGTTGCTGCTGTTCTTGCCCCAGGCATAGGCCAGCGTCGCGTCAGTCTTCCAGTTGGAGGTCAGTTGGTAAGCCGCGCCGAGTTCACCGCCCATGATTCGAGCGTTGATGTTCTCGGCTTGCGAGGTGGTGCCCATCGGGGTCGGGGTGTAGTTGAACAGGATGTAATCGCGCACTTGCCCGACGTAGCCCGAGGCCCACGCTTCGAGGTCTTCGGTCTTGTATTGCAGGCCGAAGTCGAGCTGGGTGGTCTTTTCCGGCTTGATCGAATCGAAGGCATTCACCGAACCGGCGGGACCGGACTGGGGTGAAAACAGCTCCCAGTAATCCGGGAAACGTTGGGTGTGACCGAGGCCTGCGTACAGCGTTGTGGGGCTGTCAGCGAGGTCATGTTCGTAACGGAAGAAGCCGCTCGGCAGGGTGTCGGCGCGGGTTTCGTCGGCGGTCGGGTTGGGGCGCGTCATCATTCCCGAGCCCGTGGTCTGCCGATAATCCTTGGCCGAGGCGCGGTCCAGGCGTGCGCCGCCTATCACTCGATCACGCTCGGCGGCGTACCAGGTCAGTTCGCTGAACACGCCGTAGTTATGGAAATCGGCATCCTCGGTGTACGGCAGGTCCTTGTAGACGTCGATGCCCATGGCGCTGCGTTGACGATGCTCACTGGTCTGCGCGTCGAGGCCGCTGATCAACTGCACATCGGCCCAGCGCCAGGTGGCTTTGATCCGCGCGCCGAGGGTACGGCGGTCGACGTTGGACGCCATCGGGCCGCTCATCATCCCGGTGCCGGACGGCGTACGCAGGGTGTAGTTGTCCATCACATGGTCGGCGTAGTTGTAGTAGATCTGCGCTTCGACCTTGTCCAGCACGTCACCGATGTTCGACTTCTCGAAGCGCAATCCGAGGCTCTCGCGCTTGAATTGCGAGCCGTCCATGCCACGACCGGCGTAACGCGCTTCACCGTCGCCCTTGCCGGCGGTCAGTTCCAGCAGGGTGTCGGCGTCGGGCGTCCAGCCGAGCGCGACATCACCGTTCCACTTTTCATAGCGTGACGGCACGGTGTCGTTGTTGCCGTCCCTGTAGTCGTCGGCGTGCGCGGTGTTGCCGACCACCCGCACATAACCGAGCGGCCCGCCGGCAGCGGCGTCCACCAGTTTGTCAAAGCGGCCATTGGAACCGGCCAATACGCTGGCGTTCACCCGGGTACCGAGTTCGCCGAAGTGTTCTGGTTCCCGATCGAAGAGGATGGTCCCGGCTGAGGCGCCAGGTCCCCAGAGCACGGTTTGCGGTCCCTTGATGACGGTGAGCGTGTCGTAGGTTTCCGGCGAGATGTAGGAGGTCGGCGCGTCCATCCGTCCAGGGCAGGCCCCGAGCAACTGGCCGCCATTGGTGAGGATATTCAGTCGCGAGCCGAACATGCCGCGCAGCACCGGATCGCCATTGGTGCCGCCGTTGCGCACCAGGGCAAAGCCGGGGATGGTTTTCAGGTAGTCGGCACCGTCGCTGGCCGGCACCGGTTGGCGCGGGTCCTTGGGGTTGGTGACGATGGTCAGCGGTGAACTCGGCGCAATGGCGGTGATCACCGTCGGGCTCAGTTCTTCACTGAGGCTCGCGTTTTCATCAGCCTGGACCATCGGTGTCAGCAGGGCACCGCAAAGGATGGCGGTGGCGTGCCTGAAACGAATGCTTGATTCGTTCGGGGCAAAAAAAGCTTGGGCAGGGCTCAAGCGTGTGTCAGCAGAAAACCTGGACATGACAATTTCCATCGAACAGTCGTAAACGACACGGCCGGCAGCCTGAAGCTGTCTTCGAAACCGTGTGCAATCAGAGGTGGGTGTTTACGCGACGATGGGCGGGGCGCGGGTGCGAGCGCCGGGGAAGAAGGTTTGCCGGGCGTGGCCCAGGCGAGGGGACGGGGCGGTGTAGGTGGTGGCTGTCGGTGTATCGAAGGCGACGAAGGACTGGCCGCCGGTCAGCGCCGGGCAATTGAACAGCAGGCTGCAATAGCCACATTTTTCCCAGAGCGCGTGATGCGAGGCGGTGGGAGGGCAGTGCTCGGCGTCGGGTTGCGCGCCATGGTCGGCGTGTTCCATCGCCGACATGTCCATGCTCATGTCCATCGACATGTTCATGGTCATCGAGGACGCGCGTTGATCCATCGGCATCGACTGGGAAATCAGCGGGCCGATAAAGATCATCAACATGGCGAACAGGCTGATCCAGCTGCCGCGCGTCAATCCCGGAGACTGACGACGGTGTGCGGATGGCCTGGCGCTAGACGGGCGCATGGCGTTTTCTGCTCAGTCGATTACTGGGCGTGAGCGTGCATCTGCATCTCTTCGGGCGGCTTTTTCTGCACCGCGACGTCGACCGTCACGTCCCCGGCCTTTTCGAAATGCATCGTCAGCGGGAACCGCTTGCCATCGCTCAGCAGGCTGCGGTCTTTGAGGTTCACCAACATCACGTGATAGGCCATCGGTGCAAACGTGACGGTACCACCGGCAGGAATGTCGACGCTCGGCACCTGCTGCATTTTCATCAGGTCGTTTTGCATGACGTGCTCGTGCAGCTGGGCTTCGCCTGCAATCGGCGAATCGACGCTCAGCAGGCGGTCAGCCGTCTTGCCTTTGTTGTCGATCACGAAGTACGCCGCAACGGTCGGGGCATTGGGTGGCAGTTCTTGCGACCACGGGTGCGCGATCTCCAATTCCCCCGCTTTGTATTCATGGGCATTGGCAAAGCAGGCAGGCAGCAGCAACGCGGCCAGAACGATGAGTTTGTTCAACATGGCAGTTCTCCAGAGCGATTCAAAACGCAGGTCAATTGCGAGACGAAATCACACCAGAGGGGAAGCGCGGGGGTTGAGACTCGGCCATTGCTGGCGCGGGGTAGGGGTATCGAGCGAGGCGGCGGGCAGGCTTCGATTGGCCTCGAAACGCGTGTAATACAGCTGTGGCGTGTGCCCAGGCAATGCCACCAACGGCGCAGAACCCGAACAACACCAGCAATGCTGCATGTTGGAATGATCGTCGTTCTGCGGCGCTTTCTGCTCGATGTCACCCAGGGAAATCGCCACCATTTTGGTGCCGCTGGACGTACAAAAACTGCCCCACAACAACTGCTCGGCGGGTGATTTCGCCGATTGCGCCATGGCGCCTGTCATCGGCATGGCGAGCATGTTGAACAGCACTGCGAAGCAGGCGATCCAGGCAATTGCAAGCCGTTGTCGGGACATGGATGACAATCCGTTGGGTGGGAGATCAGGCGCGGCTATTTAGCCTGATCAGGGCCGATAAGTAAAAAAGCGGCGTGCGGTGTGGTGTCGCAGCGCGATCACCGCGTCGTGGCATGCAAGCGCAGGCCCAGTGCTTTCATAACCTTCATGATAGTCGCGAATTCTGGATTGCCAGTGCTTCCCAATGCTTTGTACAAACTTTCACGACCCAGGCCTGCATCGCGGGCAATCTGGCTCATGCCCTTTGCTCTCGCTATGTCATTAAGGGCGGCGCGTATGAGTACTCCGTCGCCAGCATCCTCTTCAAAACAGGCGTCCAGGTAAGCGGCCATTTCTTCGGGTGTTTTAAGAAATTCGGCGGCATCGAAACGGGTGAATTGTTCGGTCATCGTAGTCTCAGAGCCGCTTGTTTTGGAGCTCAGGACCATAAGGGCTGAATTACGATCCGACTAGTCGGTCGTTTTGGATGATGTCGTGGGTGAGGTCCGATAGTGATGTAGGGCGTTGCGCGTTTCCTGTAGCCGCTGGCGAAGGCTGCTACAGGTTATGTGATGGACTTTGCGGTCAGGGCTGCCAGCACATCTGTCACGGAGCCAAACTCCCGATCCACCCCCGGCAACACCGGCCGCTGCAACACAATCACCGGCACCCCCCGTTCCCGCGCCACTTCCAGTTTCGGCTCGGTCGCGGTGCTGCCGCTGTTCTTGCTGATCAGCACATCAATCTGCCGGCGTTCAAACAGCTCGCGTTCGTCCTCGATCAGAAACGGTCCGCGTGCGCCGATGACTTCGCAGCGTTCGTTGCTGGGGTAAACGTCCAGGGCGCGCAAGGTCCAGAATTGCTCCGGGGGGATTTCGTGCAGGTGCTGCAACGGTTCGCGGCCGAGGGTGAACAGCGGTCGATGGAAGGGTTTCAAGGCTTTGATCAGCTCGGGCCAGTCGCGGACATCTCGCCAGTCATCGCCGACCTGTGGCTGCCAGGCGGGACGTCGTAATGCCCAGCAAGGAATGCCCGACAACTGCGCGGCGGTCGCGGCGTTCTGGCTGATTTGTGCGGCGTAGGGATGGGTGGCGTCCAGCAGCAGATCGATCCCTTCCTCGCGAATGAAGTGCGCCAGGCCTTCGGCACCGCCATAACCGCCGACGCGCACCTGGCAGGTCAAGTCCGTTGGCACCCGTCCGACGCCGGCCAGGCTGTAGACGTGCTGCGGCCCCAGGGTTCGGGCGATGGCCAGGGCTTCGGTGACGCCGCCGAGCAGCAAAATGCGCTTCATTGGAAAGCTCCCGCATGGCCGACAATCCCGCCCTGGCGATCGATGGCAAAGACTTCAACCTGGACCTGCGCCGGCACCACGCTGCGGGCAAACTCCAGGGCGTGCTGGCACACCGCATCACCGAGGGCGATGCCTGCCGCGCTGGCCATTGCCAAGGCTTGCTGGCTGGTATTGGCCTCGCGAATCCCTTGTTGCAACGCCTCGTCGGCGCCAATTGCGGCGGCCCATTCGGCCAGTTGCGGCAGGTCGATGCTCGAATGTCGGCTGTGCAAATCCATGTGCCCGGCCGCCAATTTGCTGATCTTGCCGAAGCCGCCACACAGGCTGAGTTTATCCACCGGGACTTTGCGCAGATGCTTGAGGACGGCGCCGACAAAGTCGCCCATTTCGATCAGGGCGATTTCCGGCAAGTCGTAGACCCGGCGCATGGTGTCTTCGCTGGCGTTGCCGGTGCACGCGGCGATGTGCAGGTAACCGTTGGTCTTGGCGACGTCGATGCCTTGATGGATCGAGGCGATGTAGGCCGCGCAGGAAAACGGCCGGACGATGCCGCTGGTGCCAAGTATCGACAGCCCGCCGAGAATCCCCAGTCGCGGGTTCATGGTCTTCAGGGCCAACGCTTCGCCGTCCTCGACGTTGACGGTGACCTCGAAGCCGCCGGTGTAGCCAAGCTCTGCCGCCAGCGACGTCAGGTGATCGGTCATCATCTTGCGCGGTACCGGGTTGATCGCCGGCTCGCCGACGCCCAGCACCAGACCCGGTCGGGTGACAGTGCCAACGCCACGCCCGGCTTTGAATTGAATGCCGGGCTCGGGGCTCAGTCGCACCTGGGAATACAGCAGCGCGCCGTGGGTCACGTCGGGGTCATCGCCCGCGTCCTTGATCGTCCCGGCTTCGGCGCCGTTGTCGATCAGGCGACAGAATTCCAGGCGCATTTGCACCTGCTTGCCCTTGGGCAAAATGATCTCTACGGCGTCAGCGCTCACCCCGGCCAGCAACAGGCGGGCCGCCGCCAGGCTGGTGGCGGTGGCGCAGCTGCCGGTGGTCAGGCCACTGCGCAGAGGGGCAGGTTGTTCGGCGGTTTCATCACGCATCGAAAGGCTTCGTCACATCCAGCAGGGTAATCGGCAGCGCCTGACGCCAGGTGTCGAAGTCCCCCAGCGGCTGGGCCTGGGCGACGTGGATGCGGGTCAGTTCGCCGCCATGGCGTTCACGCCAGGCCATCAGGGTCACTTCGCTTTGCAGCGTGACTGCGTTGGCGATCAGCCGGCCGCCAGGTTTGAGTTGCGCCCAACAGGTGTCGAGCACGCCCTCGCGGGTGACGCCGCCGCCGATGAAGATCGCATCCGGACGTTCGAGCCCGGCCAGCGCCTGCGGCGCACTGCCGCGAATCAGTTGCAGACCGGGGACGCCAAGGGCGTCGCGGTTGTGTTCGATCAATAATTGCCGACCTTCATCGGCTTCGATGGCCAGTGCCCGGCAGGTCGGGTGGGCGCGCATCCATTCGATGCCGATCGAGCCGCTGCCGGCGCCGACATCCCACAGCAGTTCGCCGGGTACTGGTGCGAGGCGTGCCAGGGTGATGGCGCGCACATCGCGCTTGGTCAATTGGCCGTCGTGCCGGAAAGCCGAGTCGGGCAGGCCAGCCAGTCGGGACAGGCGCGGCGTCTCTGGATCGGCGATGCACTCGATGGCGATCAGGTTCAGATCGGCGACTGATGGATCGTTCCAGTCATTGGCGACGCCATCGATACGTCGTTCGTCAGCACCGCCCAGATGTTCCAGCACGCTGAGACGGCTCGGGCCGAAACCGCGCTCCCGCAGCAGCGCCGCGACAGTGGCCGGACTCTGCGCGTCATTGCTCAGCACCAGCAAACGTACGCCGCTGAACAACTGTGCGTTGAGCGCGGCGACCGGGCGAGCCACCACCGAAAGCGTCACGACGTCCTGCAATGGCCAGCCCATTCGCGCTGCGGCCAGCGAGCAGGAGGACGGTGCGGGCAGGACCTGCATTTCCTCGCTGGGCAGTTGCCGGGCGAGGCTGGCGCCGACACCGAAGAACATCGGATCGCCGCTGGCCAAGACACAGACCGGTTCCCCGCGTAGCGCCAGGACAGGGTCAAGGGAGAATGGGCTGGGCCACAACTGCCGCGCACCGCGAATGCACACCGGCAGCAAATCCAGCTGCCGCTGCCCGCCAATGATCCGCGAAGCACGCAGCAGGGCATGCCGGGCGTTTCTGCCCAGGCCCTTGACGCCGTCTTCACCGATTCCCACTACTGTCAGCCACGGTGACATCTGCCGTCCTCAAAAAAAGTCCTCAAACGGACTGTTCCGACGGGCAGGCTTTTCATGCCGTCGAACAAAGCAGGCATAATACCGCGCCTTCGCCCGCGAAGCGCCTTTCCCACACAGCCGGTCGCGCCCTTGAACGAACGTCCGATGTCCACAGCCTTACGCCCCTCGGCCTGCCCGGGGTTGCTGCGTATCGTCCAGGCATTGGATGGCGGCATTTGCCGGATCAAATTGAATGGCGGCTCGATGAGTGCGGCGCAGGCCGACGCGGTGGCAGAGGCCGCCGAGCGCTTTGCCGGCGGCGTGATCGAGGCAACCAACCGCGCCAACCTGCAGATTCGCGGGATCGGCAGCGAACACCGTGCATTGATCGACAGCCTGATGGCCGCCGGACTGGGCCCAAGCAGCGCAGCCGGTGACGATGTGCGCAATCTGATGCTCAGCCCGAGCGCCGGCATCGATCAGCAGATGCTGTTCGACACGCGTCCGCTGGCCGGGCAGATCCTTGCCACGCTGCAAAACCATGCACGCTTCCACGACCTCAGCGCCAAATTCGCCGTGCAACTCGACGGCGGTGAAGGTCTGGCGATGCTCGAACATCCCCATGATCTGTGGTTGTCCGCCACCGAGCGTGACGGCGAGCGCGTTTTCGCCTTCGGCTTGGCGGGATGCCCGGTGGACCTGCCGGCGGGCGCGGTGTCGCTGGAGCAGGGCCACGCATTGGTGGTCGCGGTGCTGGAGTTGTTTCTGGAGTGCGCGCGCCACGAGCAGACCCGGATGCGGCACTTGCTCAGCGAATGTTCGCTCGACCTGTTTCTCGCCCGCCTGGCCGAGCGCGTGCCGTTGAAGTCCATCGATAGCTGGCAGCGCACAGTCAGCCCAGATGTCTTGCATATCGGCGCGCATCCGCAGCGTGATGCCGGGCATGTCTATATCGGCGCGGTGCCGCCGTTGGGCCGCCTCAATCCCGAGATGCTCAGGGGCGCAGCGCAACTGGCGCGAGAACGCGGCGATGGCAGTCTGCGTTTCACGCCTTGGCAAAGTCTGCTTTTGCCCGGCGTCGCGGTCGACGAGGCGGCGCACGTTATCCACAGCCTCGAACAGCTCGGCCTGCGTTGCTCGGCCGATGATGCCCTCGCGCACCTCATTGCCTGCACCGGCTCGCCCGGCTGCGCTAAAGGCCTGGCCGACACAAAGGGCGATGCCCGGAGGTTGGCGGCTTTGCTGCAAAGCCACGGCAGGACCCTGGACGTGCATGTGTCCGGTTGCCAACGTTCCTGCGCGGCGGCGCACATTGCGCCGATGACCTTGCTGGCGGTTTCTCCCGGTCACTATGACCTCTATTTTCGCGATGCAGCGCAGCCGGGATTCGGCGCGCTGCACGCACGCAACCTTACTATTGAAGCGGTCGCGGCCTTGCTCGACGCCCGCTCACGGAGCCCCCTTGATGCTTGATTACATCCGCGACGGTCAGGAGATCTATCGCAACTCCTTCGCGATCATTCGCGCCGAGGCCAACCTTGCGCGTATTCCAGCCGACCTGGAAAAACTCGCGGTGCGGGTGATCCACGCGTGCGGCATGGTCGATGCCATCGATGGACTGCAATTTTCCGACGGCGCGGGCAAGGCCGGGCGCGATGCGCTGGCCGCTGGCGCGCCGATTCTGTGTGATGCGCGGATGGTCTCCGAAGGCGTGACCCGCACGCGGTTACCCGCGAACAATCAAGTCATCTGCACCCTGCGCGACGACAGTGTCCCGCAGTTGGCCCTTGAGCTGGGCAACACCCGCTCCGCCGCCGCGCTGGAGCTGTGGCGTCCGCACCTGGAAGGCAGTGTGGTGGTGATCGGCAACGCGCCGACCGCGCTGTTTTATCTGTTGGAAATGCTCGACGCGGGCGCACCGAAACCGGCGCTGATTCTTGGCTTCCCTGTGGGCTTCGTCGGCGCCGCCGAATCGAAAGCAGCGCTGGCGGCGGACAGTCGTGGCGTGCCGTTTGTCATCATGCAGGGCCGGCTGGGTGGCAGTGCCATGGCCGCCGCTGCCGTCAATGCCCTCGCCACGGAGATCGAATGATGCAGCAGCCTGGACGCTTGATCGGCCTGGGCGTCGGCCCCGGTGACCCGGAGCTGATTACCGTCAAGGCCCTGCGCCTGTTGCGCGAGTCGCCGGTGGTGGCGTATTTCGTTGCCAAGGGTAAAAAGGGCAACGCCTTCGGCATCATCGAAGCGCATTTGCAGGACGCGCAAACGCTGCTGCCACTGGTGTACCCGGTGACCACCGAGGCGTTGCCGGCGCCGCTGTCGTACGAGCAAGTGATCAGCGATTTTTACGATGCGGCCGGCGAAGAACTCGCCGCGCACCTGGACGCTGGCCGGGACGTGGCGGTGATCTGCGAAGGCGATCCGTTCTTCTATGGCTCCTACATGTACCTGCATGATCGTCTGGCCGAGCGTTATGAGGCCGAAGTGGTGCCGGGTGTCTGCTCGATGCTAGGTGGGGCTTCCGTTCTGGGCGCGCCGCTGGTGTATCGCAATCAGAGCCTGTCGGTGCTGTCCGGCGTGCTGCCCCATGACGATCTCAAGCGTCGTCTGGCCGATGCCGATGCGGCGGTGATCATGAAACTGGGGCGCAACTTTCCCAAGGTCCGCCAGGTGCTCGAAGAGCTCGGCCTGGCGCAGCGTGCGCTGTACGTCGAGCGCGCGACCATGGCCAATCAGAAAATCGTGCCGCTGGATCAGGTCGAGCCGATGTCCTCGCCGTATTTCTCGTTGATCATCGTTCCTGGCGAAAGGTGGCAAGGCTGATGTCCCGTCCAGTTCCGGCCATTGTCATTCTGGGCAATGGCAGCCTTGCCACTGCGCGCAAGATTCAGCAGGTGTATCCCGGCGCATTGATCCATGGCCTGGCCGGGCGGGTTGAAGGCGCTGACCGTGTCTATCACGAGTTTGGCGCGACCTTGCGTGAGTTCTATCAACAGGACATCCCGGTCATTGCCTTGTGCGCGGCCGGCATCGTCATCCGCACCCTGGCACCGTTGCTGCTGGAAAAAGGCGCCGAGCCAGCGGTTCTGGCCGTGGCCGAAGACGGCAGCGCTGTCGTGCCGCTGTTGGGCGGGCTGGGTGGGGTGAACGTCATGGCGCGAGAAATCGCCGCCGCGCTCGACGTCTCTGCGGCCATCACCACCAGTGGCGAATTGCGCTTTGGCACATGCCTGCTCAATCCACCGAGCGGTTATACGTTGGGTGATCTGGAACTGGGCAAACGCTTTGTCTCGGACCTGCTGGCAGGTCAACACGTGCGCATCGAAGGTGCTGCGCCCTGGCTGGCTCAAGCGCAGTTGCCGGAAGATCCCGAGGCACCGTTGTCGATCCACATCGGCAGTGCCGAGCGCGCCCCAGCGGCCAATGAATTGATGATCTACCCGCGCAGCGTGCTGGTGGCTGTGAGTGGCGAAATAACCCAGGTGCCGAGTGCCATTCGCGCGGCGCTGCGGCAGGCGAACATCGCCGTGCAATCGTTGGCGTGCCTGCTGGCCAGCGAGCAGCAGATGGCCAACCCAGCATTGCGTGAAGCAGCGCTTGAGTTGGGCGTGCCGCTGCGTTTTGCCTCGGTGGGTGGCGACGTCAGCGAACTGGCCCGTCACGCGCTGCCGGACGCCGCCATCGTTTTCCAAGGCAACGGCCTGGCGATTGCGCTGGCGAGCCAGCCGCTGGACCTGGCGCAGATCGGTCGTGCACGCGGACGTCTTGCGGTGATCGGCCTGGGCCCGGGTGCCGCCGAGCTGATGGTGCCGGCGGTCAAGGCCGAACTGGCACGCGCCAACGATGTGCTCGGGTACGAAACCTACGTGCGCATGGCCGGTCCGTTTCGTGATGATCAGGTGCTGCATTGCACCGACAATCGCGAGGAAATGCAGCGCGCTCGCCATGCTTTCGAACTGGCCGCTCAAGGGCGCTCGGTGGTGGTCGTATCGTCGGGTGATCCCGGCGTGTTTGCCATGGCCGCTGCCGTGCTTGAAGCGTTACACGAATCGAGTGAGCCGAGCTGGCATAGCGTTGACTTGGAAATCCTTCCGGGTGTCTCTGCGTCGCTGGCGACGGCGGCCCAGGCCGGTGCGCCGTTGGGGCATGACTTCTGCGTCATGTCGCTGTCGGACAACCTCAAGCCATGGGCGATCATCGAAAAACGTCTGGACCTGGCGTCTCAGGCCGATCTGGCGCTGGCGTTCTATAACCCGATATCCCGTTCCCGCCCGTGGCAACTGGGCCGTGCGCTGGAGATTGTCGCGCAGCACCGTACCGCTGAAACGCCGGTGGTATTGGGTCGGGACATCGGCCGTCCGGGGCAGACCCTGCGTGTTATCACGTTGGGGCAGTTGACCCCGGATCAGGTGGACATGCGCACCATGGTGCTGATCGGTTCTTCCACAACCTGCACCTTCCCTCGTGCCGAGGGCGGTCAGTGGGTGTATACGCCACGCTGGTACGGCGACAAGCCAGCCGGTTAAGCCATCGCGGCCAGCCCGGCTGGCCGCAGCTCCCTCGTTTCCGTGCGTAGGATTTGTCACCGCGCCTCCCTGGAAACTCGCTCGCAAACCCGTCGTACATCGCCATAACGCGCCTGGAAAATGCCCTCGTCCACCCAGGACTCTTCGTCACTTTGACCGTCATGTTGTGAAACAACCGACACAGCCCATGTTGTTTGCGGTCGTGCGCCTATCGTTAATAAACATGTCAGGCAAAGATCAAAAGTTACACTTATATATTGGGATAAGTGTAATTAATTAATGGGTTTTTGAGTTGGTTGAAGTTGTTGTGGTCGTCGTTTAGTGTTTTTAGAAGTGGGCGGTGATTGCACGGCTGTGCAAGTTGCAGTGGTAAGTGCAGTTGCGGGCTTGCTCGATTAAGCATTGTTTAATCAGCTCTTTTTCTAAGTTTTCCATTTATTAACGATGGGTCGCGCTCCGATTACATATCGAGGCATTGCACTGCGCCGCCCACTGTTTTTATCCAGCGTTCTCAACGATGACAGGATGTGATGCGTTATGAATATCGATAACCGGGTGGCGGACGGGGTCAAGGGATTTGCCGCTTTGTTTCAACTAGCTGAACTTGAAACGGCGCTCGAAGACTTCAAAGGAACGGCCGAATACGAGGCGATCGTGCGGTATTACCTTGCGTGTACCCGTGACTTGGCTCCCGAGCGGCAACGTGAACCCGTGGCGTTGCTCAAGGAAGCCCTGGCGTCCTTGCAGACACCGTATGGTCGCCGTCGGCGCGCCTCTGAGTTGGAACGCCCGCCTCAGCCCAAAGGGACGCAGGCGCCGGACCTGATGGAGATTCACGACAGGGTCGAAGCCTTTCAGGAGCGCTTGAGCAGCCACGTCTCGCTCCTTCAATCGATGCCCGTCGAAGTGCCGAAGATCCTGCATTTTGTCTGGCTGGGGGGCGGTCTGGGGGCTATTCAGCGCGACTACATCAATGTCTGGAAGCAGGTGCTGGCGCATCGGGGTTATACCTTGAAACTCTGGTATGACAGTGACGCGCTGCTCGCCCACGAAACCAACCGGATCATTATCCAGGCAGCGAAAGCGCACGCCATGACCCAAGGAGGAGACACGCTCGATAACCCCGGAGAACTGGAGCGACTCTACGAAGAGCGGGCGATCGTGCTCAAGACGCAGATGTTTGAGCATATCAACGAGGTGGTAAAAAAAGGCGGCAGCGCCGACGACGCGAGAGTTGATCTTCTCGTGAGTGCTTATGCTCAGGATGAAGTTGCGCTCAAGGCGCTGCGCGATAAAAACTTGCGCAGCGTCGCCCTCGAGGGGCTGGAACGACGGGATGTAAAAACAGAACAGTCTTCGTTTCAAGTGAACGATATTTATCAGCGTGAAATCCGACTACGGGGAAACCTGGCAGCGGCCTCTGATGTGCTGCGGGCCGAAGTGTTGTTTGCCGAAGGCGGTATTTATTCCGATGTCGATAATCTGCCGCCATTGGCCAATTCCGTTGGCACGGTGGATATCAGTCAGTTCGATCCCAATGCGCGGCTAGGCGTTTTGCAGTTGCTGCTCAATAACAACCCGCAGTGGATGCCGGGCCGTCAGGCAAACAAGTACACGAGTTTTCTGGAGCGTATTCCACAGGAATATCGCGAAACCCTGGAGCGCTTTGCCAAGAACACACCTGCGTTGACTGATGTTTTTCTTCCCCCACAAGACCAGCGTGTACGACTCGATGGTCTGCGCGCTGTCATCGACTCCAACAGCCTCAGCAATGCATGGTTGATGGCGCACGCGAAGTCGCAAATGCTGGGAGTCGTGCTCGAGCGCTTCAGGATCAACTATGACTTTCTCGACGCAGTGACGCAGCGGGCCGTCCAGGATGGGGCCCCTTTGTCCGATGATCAGGCGCTGAGCAAGATAGCGAAGGACGTTGCGCTGCAAACCTTCGGCCCGTTGGACAGGTTGCCCGAGCTTGAAGAAGTGGCTGTCGAATTCTTGATAAAGGGCGTCGTCGGCTATTTTGGTGATGGCCTGCTGCCGGACGGTGACAGCACCATCTACCTCACCGGACCCGCAGCGGTACGTCACGCCATGGCGGATGCCTTGCAGATGCCTTACACCGTCGGGCTGGTTGAACAATGGAACGCCGAGGCGATACTCGCCGATAGCGTCAACCGCTTTACCGAAGAGGAACAGGACCACTCCTGGAAAGAGGCCGAGGGCAACGCTCACCAATGGCTCGCCGAGGAAAAAAAACGCTGGAAGGCAGGGGCGTTCAAGGCGCGCTACGCCGGTGATCTGACGCAGTTGCTTGACTATCAAAGCATTGATTTCGAGGAAGGCTGGCCGGTTATCGAAGGTCGCCATGTGCTGATCACCGATGTGTTGCAGCGCCTGGCCGATCATCTCGGCAAGCCGTTCCTCGAAGCCATGCGTCAACGCCACACCGGCAGCATGATATTCGATCGGTGGATATCCCTGAGCTTCGATGAGCGGCAACTGATCATCGCGCAGCAGGCCAGCATGCGGCCGCCGGCTTCGCTCCCCGACCCCGACACGCGAGACCTGGCGGTGGGTGAATTGCTCAACCGGATCGCCAGGGAATCGCTGCCCATCGGTCAGGTGAATCCGTTGCAACGCCTGATGCTGGGGGCTCTGTCGGGGGCCAGGATGCTGGATAACCGAAGCTTCGACGCCGTCAGCGCAAAGCTGGAAAACCTTGCCAATACGGTGGCGGAGCGGGGGCCCTCCCTCGCTTATTCGGCGATAGAACATGCAGTGTTCAATGTGCACAGCCCCGCTTTCGAGGCCGGGTTGAGCAGTGGTTCCGAACATTCGCCGAGCTTCGCTGAAACAGCTGCGCAGCTCCGCCAGCAAGCACTTGCGCAGGACCTCACGCTGTATCAATGGGGTCAGTCTGTCGCGCGGATTCAGCAAGTGGCGAAGCTTGAATACCGGACCCGGATTGTCGAACGCGCAGAAGACGTGCTGGGCAGTTTCGACGAGGGCTATTTCAAACTGGTGCCGCAGGACTTGTTGCTCGAAGGTACCGGCGACCGCGTGGCCGGACGTTGCCTGCCCCTGGCCTTGAGCATGGCCGGTGCTATCACCAAGGGCGGTCAGGCGGGCAACACCTTGCGCGAGCGGTTTTATCTGGGTGTCATCGCCGCCAGGGACAGTGATTCCAAATCCTTCTTGAGCATGCTCGAGGAGCTTCGCGGCATTCAGCTCAGCGAGATCGGCATGGCATTGCCTCGCGCCGATCTGGCGGGTGTCGTGGCACGACTGGAGGCGCAACCCTCAACCTGCACCCTGCTGCTCAACACTGACAGCCATGCCATGTTGGTCGCCAAAACAATCAATGGCGGGCAGAGCACCTGGCATTTTTTCGATCCGAATTTTGGCGTCTTCGAATTCGATCGAGCGGACTCGTTCAGCAAGGCGCTGACCGCGTTTTTCATCCAGCACGAAATGGCCAGGAACTACGCAGCGTCCTTCGTCGGGGGCCACCCGCAGTTTGACCTGATCGCACTCGACGGCCACGCACTGAACCGGCAGCTGTTCCACTCCGGCCTCCCGCTTTCAAGTCTGTTTGAACCCGGGCCGTTGCCGGAGCAGATGACGCCCCCGCTACGGCAACGGTTGGCCAGCGGTCGTGGCCAATCCCTGGTGAACAACGCCGCGCTGGGGCGTTCGTTGCTGGAGCTTGATGCGCAGGGGTGGGGAGAGCAGATTGCGCAGGCGACCCGCCAGTTACAGGCGCAGCATCAACTGTCAGCGGATATCGTGCCGTTGTTTGAAACGCTGCACGTCACGCCGACCGGCGAGTACACGTTGAGTCTGGTCAATCCCAAAGCCGAACAAGCCATTACGGTTGTCAGCACCGGCGATCATCGATTCATCGGGATCAAGCAATACCTGTCCCGGGTGTTCGAAACCCTGGGCGGCCGCCAGCGCGTCAACGAGGTTGATCCCACGGAGGCCGGCAGCGTCCACACCCTCAACGCCGGTTTTTCCGTTCAAGCCTTGATGAACGCGTTGCGTCATCACGAAGGGGCCGCCAGTGAAGAGAACAATGCCCTGACCACGGCCATTCGCCTGCATGCCTATGTGAACCATGCCCAGTTGCTCCATGGCAACGTGGTGGATGTGCTGGGCGTTATCCAACTGGTCCGGCAGGCGCTGAACGACGAGAAGATTATTGCTCGAACCAGTGCTCCGTTAGTGCGCGGGGCGCTGGGGCATATCGGCAATGAAGGGGTGGGAACCGTGCTGGGGCTGGTGAATGTCGGGTTCGATATCTATCAGTTGAACCACGCGGCCAATGACATCCAAAAGGCGCAGTTTGGCACTCAGTTGGCCTTCGATTCCGCCAGCGCGGCACTGGCTGCCGCGGGCATTGGCGCCGGTCTGGTCGGGGCCGGTACGGCTGCGGCAGTGTTGGGCGGCGTGAGTGTCATTCTGGGCGGTCTGGCCGTGGGCGTTGCCGCGCTGGCTGAAGGGTTCGCAGCTATCGCCGAAGAAGCCAAGCAGGTCGGGCTATTCTTTGACCGCCTCGAAAAAGCTTACCGACAGGGCGGCTATCACCTGGACGAGGCCTCCAATACCTGGATCGCTCATCCACTGCCGGGATTCGCCGAACTGGACCTGCGCGCATCGACCGTGCGCTTCGACAGCCCGAGATTATTCCCGTTGCATGACCACCTAGGTGTCCCGGATTTCGATGTCGACTATAAGCGCGCCATCGATATCCGTCAGGGGCTTGGACTGCCTGCCACGGCTGCGTTCAAACCACTGGCCGGCCAGGCGATCGTGCTGCCCTGCACGCCAAAAACCTGGTACGGCTACGATTACACGTTGTTGCCTTTTGTCACGACCCGCCATGACGCCGGGTTCGATACGGCGCGTCGCCTGGAGCAGAAAGACAGCGACGGTCGATTGCAGTTTCTGTTCTCGTTCTATTCGTTTCCCGGCGAATACGTGATCAGTCGGCTGAACCCTGTCTACAAACCTACCGTGTTCAACGTCCGCCTCGACCGCCTCGAGCGCTCGTTGGTGGTACCCGTGCTGCCCAAGGAGTGGCACGGCCTGATTACCTACCGTATCGAGGGTGCCGGCGCCCAGTGCTCCGTCCTGCTCAATCCCGGTGTCAGCCTGGCGCTCGATGCGCCGGGTAATGGCGTCATGCGCTGGGTGATTGAAGCCCGCTGGCTGGACGAAGAGGCTCTCCAGATAACACGTGCCGACCAATTCTCGGCCGGCACGGTCGACGTCAAACTGACGGGGACCGCCCGGCGCGAGGTGCTGTTCAAACTGGCGGGCAACAAAGTCATGCGACTGGACCAGAACACCCTGCAATTGGTGTTGATCGAGGAAGAAGCCGACGTCACGCTTGATGAGCAGGCATTACTCGATCACTTCAAGACGCTGGCTCAAGCGCACAGGCTGGCGATGCCTTACACCCCGGTCCACGGGTTTGTCGTTCCCTTCGAAAAGCCCGACGAGCCCAGAACCGTCGTGGCCTTTTACGATGCGGCTCAGGATCGTTTTCTGTACATCCGTAACCACGACGTGTTGCTGGCCGACGAGGTCATGCTGGGCACCGTCGTTCAGGGTTGCGCCTACTTTTATCATCCCCAGGGGTATGAAATCTGGCAGGTCGACGCGACCACCGGCACGCTCATCCAGCGCTATCGCCTGTGGGTGACCAATGCCGAAACACAAATCACCGGCGTTACTCTCCTGGCCAGCGGTGCCATTCAGATCGTCCAGAAAGTGTCGCGCGAGGATGGCTCTCATGATGAGCTCGTCTTCCTGGTTCACGAGCAGAGGGCGTTGCTGTGCTCCATCACCCGCAACCTCGACCCTGCGTTAGCGACATTGTTGGCGGGAGACACGCTGGCTGACTGGACGCCGATCCTGGGCGACTTTGTGCCGCCCAAGGCCAGTCAGACGGTTGACTGGCAGTTTGCGGCTTTGATCTCTGTCTGCTGGCTGATTGAGGCCGATGTACGGGATCTGGTGTGGGTTCGCGACAGGGATCGCAGAATCATTCGCGCACCTGCCCGTGGGCATCGTGCACGAGGGTGGCCGGATTCGATCAAGACGCTGGATGACCTGGTGCTGATTACCCCTGCCGGGGCCGATGCCGACGTGATGGTCATCTTCGACAAGACCCAGCGCACTCTGGTGCGCCAGCAATGGTCAGCGGCAGGCGATCGCGGGCAATGGGTCAACATGCGCATCGCGCCGACGGGGTTGAAGGAGATGATTGCCCTTGATTCGGGTTATGTCGCCCTCACTGATACCGGGCTGTTTTTCAATCTGAACGAACAGGGGCATCTGCAGTTCGGCGGGCTGGCCGACGCCTGGTTCCGGGATCGGCCACAGTGGTGGTCGGCACTGCACGGCATTGCGATGCAGTATCCGGTCTCAAGCTTTGCCTTGCTGGGTTTGGCCAGAACTCCAGGCGACGGGAAGTTGTGCGCCTGGTACGTGGGCGATCGGCTCCTGCTCTCGAGCCTTGGCCATGGAAAACCGGTGCGCTTGCTCAATGTCACCCCGGATGGGCAGGCCGTCTGGTTGTTTGATCTTTCAACGGGAGGCGTCTATCGGCAGGACTTCATCGACGTCGCGGTTCTGGATAAGGCGTTCGCCGAGGGTTCACAACAGGTGTCCGCGACGGCAGTGCCGGCACCGCAGCAGGAGTGGGATTCGTGGCGCTTTGCCGAGGTGACGGTCGACGGTACGGGCCTGCGGGCAATAACGCCTGAAGGCATCCAGCTGGCTTTGGATTATCGGGAGCCGGCGTTGATTACCGGCGTCGACGGTCATTGGGTTGCCAGCAATGACGGTGACTTGAGCGAGGCCTTGCTTGGGCTGGCGAACGAACATCGATGCGCACCTTTTCTAACCGTCGCCGCGCCCGACAGCCACCAATGGTTCGTGGTTAAAACCGGGCGATTGATCCGCGTCCCGAATGCCGACATAAGGTTCGCCTACGAGCTGATCGGCACACAGAAGCAAACCAGCGTGCTGCTGTATGAACGACCAGAAGGGCGCCTGAGCAGCTATCCGCAAAAGGGCCATGCCGGGCCACTCGACTATGTCCGGCGAACGGGCGAAGTGCAGGTGATCGACGCTCCGGCGAGGAGTCAGGACCTGCTGGCGTTGCTCGCCGATGATGTCAGCATCCTGGTCCTCAGGATGGGGCAAGGCACCGTCACGAGCCGGCTCACCCAGGCGATCTGGTTGAAGCTTGAATCGGTGATTGTCGATTGCCGCTATGCACTGGGCCAGCGGCCTTTGATTCCAGGCAAGCTGATCTGGGATATCAAGGTCGCCGATCAGTTATGGGCGAGCCTGGTGGATGAGCACTTGGTGATTGTCGATGCGGACAGCGGGCACAGTTTGATATTCCGGGGCGTGCATGGCGGTGATGTGAGCGTGCGTGGCGATGTGTTTCTTTCGATGGAAGGGGATGTGTCGTGCGCGGTGTCGACCTTGGTCGCCACACTGGTGGCGCAAAAGGGACACCCGCAAAGTATCGGGTTTAAACAACTCTTGTCGTTGAGCCGTGCGCCGTGGGTGCCGGAGCTTTCAGCGCTGGCTTGACGGTAGGCAGGCCCCCTTTCCGCCAAGATGCAAAAACGCCCCTTTTGGGGCGTTTTTGTTGATCGAGAACAGTAGCGCTTTCCAGCCGTGTCACCAGCGGCGTTTGTGCGCTCAGGGAACCAGATAACCCTTTACCCCGGTAAAGATAATTTGCGCCGCGAGCGCACAGACAAACAAACCCATCAACCGGCTGACGATCTGCAAGCCCTGGTCACCGAGAATCCGCTCGATCCGGTTCGACAGGTAAAGCACCACGCCAACCGTAAAACTGGCCAAGGCAATACTGAGAATCGCCGTGAGCTTGTCGTCCCAATGCGGCTGGCTGACGCCCATCACCAGCAAGGCGCCGATGGTGCCGGGGCCGACCGTCAGGGGAATGGTCAGCGGGACGATCGTCACATCCTGCTGCACATTGTCGGTCTGTACCGCTGACTTGCCTTGGGCCATGCCCAATGCCGAGATGAACAACACGCTGCCGGCACCAATGCGGAACGCGTCGACGGTAATGCCGAAGACGCTGAAAATCACGCGCCCGAACAGGTACAGCAGGATGCTGGACACCAGGGTGGCAATCGCCACTTTCCAGGCCAGGCGCCGTTGTTCCTTGCGCGAATAGCCGCGGGTCAGACTGATGAAGCAGGACAACACGAAGAACGGGCTATAGAGCACCAGCATCTTCAGGTAAACGCTGAATAACACATGGAGCATGGTGCAGGCTCACAGTCTGGGAAAGTCGAGGGGGAGTCTATCAGGCGTTACGAGGTCTGTCGGCTCAGGAGGTTTGAGCCGTCGCCCGGTTTTGCTGATCCCGTTCCGCTACCCAGTGCTCAATCAAGTCGCGCAGCTGCGACAGCTCGACCGGTTTTGCCATGTGCCCGTCCATGCCGGCCTGGCGTGCGCGCTCCTTGTGTTCGGCGAGAATGTGCGCGGTCAATGCCACCACCGGTGTGCGAATCCGCTGATTACCGACTTCCCAGGCACGTAACTGCTGAGTCGCCGAGAACCCGTCAAGGATTGGCATTTCACAGTCCATCAACACCAGGTCATAGCGTTGGGCTTTCA
Organism: Pseudomonas sp. DR48; assembly: GCF_019823085.1. NCBI lineage: Bacteria > Pseudomonadati > Pseudomonadota > Gammaproteobacteria > Pseudomonadales > Pseudomonadaceae > Pseudomonas > Pseudomonas sp. DR48. Next base: position 2,634,262 of record NZ_CP081946.1, read on the forward strand.
TCGCCTGCAAGGCTTCTTCACCATTGCTGGCGGTGTCCGGTTGCAGATTTAGCTTGCCGAGCATGCCGCGAATCACTTTGGTCGAGATGCTGTTGTCTTCTGCCACCAGGATGCGGAAATCGCTTGGGACCTTGACCGGAAGCATCGGGCCTGTTGGCAATTGCTGCGACATGGCCTGGCCTTTGTTGCGCTGGTTCAGCTCGTCCGCCAGGGTGGTCTTGAGGGTGTAGCCGGCCACCGGTTTGGCCAGGATACGTTTGATCCCGGAGTTGCGCGCGATGATCTTGCTTGGTGCGTTGCTGATGCCGGTGAGCATGATCAGCAGAATATCGTGGTTCAGGCTCGGGTCTTCCTTGATCTTGGCCGCCAGTTGCATGCCGGTCATGCCGGGCATGTTCTGGTCGAGCAGAACCACATCGAAGTAGTCGCGCAAGTGCGCTTTGGTGCGCAGTAATGCCAATGCCTCTTTACCCGACGGAACGGCACTGACGTTCAGACCCCAGGCGCTGCACTGCTGCACCAGCACCTTGCGGCAGGTGTCGTTGTCGTCGACCACCAGCACGCGTGCACCTTGCAGCGGGCCATCGAGGTCCGAGGTCGGATGTTCGAGTCGATCAGGGTCCAGTGGCAGGGTCAGCCACAAGGTGCTGCCCTGGTTGGCGCCGCTCTTGATACCGAATTCACCCTGCATCAGGCGAATCAACTGGCGGGCAATCACCAGCCCCAGATTACCGCCCAGGCTGGTCGCCGAGAGGAAGTGCTTGCTGTGCAGCTCGGCGTGCATCAGGGCATCACGCTCTTCGGGTTCCATCGGCACGCCGCTGTCCTGCACGGCGATGCGCAGGCGCGGTTTGGCGCTGCGGTCATCGAGAGCGACGACGATCAGGATCTCGCCTTCGTCGGTTTTCTTGAGGGCGTTTTCCAGCAGGCTCAGCAAGGTCTGGCGCAGGCGCGTCGGGTCACCGCTGATGACGCGCGGCACTTGCGGCTGGATGAAGCTGATCAGCTCGACGTTCTGCTGTTCGGCCTTGGCGCGGAAGATGCTCAGGCAGTCTTCGATCAGGGCATTGAGGTCGAACTGCACATCGTCCAGTTCGATCTGCCCGGACTCGAGCTTGGAGATGTCGAGAATCTCGTTGATCAGTGTCAGCAGTTCGTTGCCGGCACTGTGGATGGTTTGCACATAGTCACGCTGTTTGACCGACAGGGGCGTACCCAGCAGCAACTCGGTCATGCCCAGCACGCCATTCATCGGGGTGCGGATCTCATGACTGATCTTGGCGAGGAACTCGGCCTTGGCGTTGATCTCGGCATTGCTGGCCGCCAGGTCACGACTGACGCTGAAGCGATCCTCAGTGATGCTGCGCTGTCGTTCACTCAGGGCAATGCTCATCAGCAGGCCACTGACGCAGATGAACGCAAGCAGGGTGATGATCAGGCCTTGGGGGGCAACTTGGGTCAGCCCCAGCAGGGCCGGCAATATGATCAGCGTACCGATGTTGAACACCACCATCGCCGCAACGAACAGGCGAGCCGGGCGATAGCCTTTTTGCCAGTGATGGGCGCCGACGAACAACATGCTCAGGCCGGCCAGCGCCACCAGGGCGTAGGTCATGATATTGAGCGGCAGCGTGTTGACGAACAACAGCAACAAGCCGCAGACCACGATGAACAGGATGTCCCCCAGCAACAGCTTGTTCAGCGGGTGCGGGCCGAGTGGGGCGAAGAAACGATAGGCGAACATCAGGCCGCAGGGCGCCGTCAGCAGCAAGGCGAGATAAGCGCCCGGCGTCTGCACGGCATGCCAGTCTGGTAGCCAGGGTCCGGCCAGGTTCAGCAGCAACAGCAGGCTGAGCATCAACAGCGCTTCGCATCCGGCGAGCCACAAACTGCTACGCGATCGCGTGTACGCATAGCGCACGAGGTTGTGCAGGATGAGCATCCCGATGCAACCGAACAGCAGGCCGTAAATCAGCGTCTGCTTCTGGTTGGCGGCGGTCATGATCGCCGATTGCAGGGTGATGAAAGGCCGCAACTGGTGTTCGGACACGAGTCGCAGGTAGACATCGAGGGGCTTGTCGCTTTGTGGCAGCGGCAACATGAAGTCGCTGCTGGGCAGGGGACGGTCAGTCTGGGGCTGCGAGGTGCCAGTGTTCAATTGATCGATCAGCGTGTCGCCGTCGAGTACATACAGGTTGAGGTGCGACAGGTCGGGCGCAAACACTCGCAGCAATTGCTCGTGTTTGCCGGGCGTCAGCCTGAAGCGCAGCCACAACGCCCCTCCGGGCTCGGCCGCGGTCAGGCGGTCCAGTTCGGTAGGGCTGAATTGATTGGTGTAGCGAGCGGAACGGATGTCGTTCAGCTGCAGGTCGCCCTGTTCATCAAGCAATACTGCCCAGCCACTGCCTTGCGCGGCCGACGCCGGGAGCATGCAGAGCAAGGTCAGCAATGTGACAGTGAAACCTATGGCAATCCTGAGCCAGCGCACGGCGAAATCCCTTCGTAGGTTGATGCCAGATTAGTACTATGCGCGGCGCCGGAATAGTCCGGCAAGGGCCTGAGGCCCTTGCCCGGCTGAATGGATCGCTTATTCCTGATTTTCGCCACGCTCGCGGGCAATGGCACGGTAGCCAATGTCTTTGCGATAGAAACAGCCTTCCCAATCAATCCTGGCCGCCAGCTTGTAAGCCTGCTGCTGGGCAGCATCGACGCTGGCGCCCATGGCGGTAGCGCAGAGCACCCGACCACCGGCCGTCACCACTTGACCGTCCTTGAGCGCAGTGCCGGCGTGGAAGACTTTGCCTTCCAGAGCGGCGGCGGCTTCCAGACCGTTGATGGCGACGCCTTTAGCGTAGTCGCCCGGGTAACCGCCAGCAGCCAGCACTATCCCGACGCTCGGACGTGGATCCCATTGCGCTTCGACCTTGTCCAGGGCTTGCGCCAGGGCGGCTTCGACCAACAACACCAGGCTCGACTGCAAACGCAGCATCACCGGTTGGGTCTCAGGATCACCGAAACGGCAGTTGAACTCGATAACTTTTGGGTTACCAGCCTTGTCGATCATCAAGCCCGCGTACAGGAAGCCAGTGTAGACGTTGCCTTCCTCGGCCATGCCGCGAACTGTCGGCCAGATCACCAGGTCCATGACCCGCTGATGAACTTCGGCAGTCACCACCGGGGCAGGGGAGTAAGCACCCATGCCGCCGGTGTTGGGGCCGGTGTCGCCGTCGCCGACGCGCTTGTGGTCCTGGCTGGTGGCCATCGGCAGCACATTCTTGCCGTCGACCATGACGATGAAGCTGGCTTCTTCGCCATCCAGAAACTCTTCGATCACAACGCGCGAACCGGCTTCGCCAAAGGCGTTGCCCGCAAGCATGTCGCGTACGGCGTCTTCGGCTTCGGCCAGGGTCATCGCAACGATGACGCCTTTACCGGCAGCCAGGCCGTCGGCCTTGATCACGATCGGTGCGCCTTTTTCGCGCAGATAAGCCAGTGCCGGCTCGATCTCGGTGAAGTTCTGGTAGTCGGCGGTCGGGATCTTGTGGCGTGCGAGGAAATCCTTGGTGAAGGCTTTCGAACCTTCCAGCTGAGCGGCGCCAGCGGTCGGACCGAAGCAATCCAGGCCACGGGAGCGGAACAGATCGACCACGCCTGCGACCAGCGGCACTTCCGGGCCGACGATGGTCAGGGAAACGTTTTTCTCGGCAAAGTCAGCCAGTTGCTCAAGGGACAGCACGTCGATGGCGACGTTCTCGCACTTGGCTTCAGTGGCCGTACCGGCGTTGCCCGGGGCAACGAACACTTTCTGCACGCGCGGATCCTGAGCCACTTTCCAGGCCAGGGCGTGTTCACGGCCACCGCTGCCAATGATCAAAACATTCATTTCAAAAACCTCGGATGACGCTAATTCTGTTGAGCGCCGCAGGGACGCTTTTCTGTGGGAGCTGGCCTGCCGGCGATGCAAACAACTCGGTTTATCAGCTAAACCGAGGTGATGCTATCGCTGGCAGGCCAGCTCCCACAGTTGATCGTTGTGCTTAGTGACGGAAGTGGCGCATGCCGGTGAAGACCATGGCAATGCCAGCTTCGTCGGCAGCAGCAATCACTTCCGCATCACGCATCGAGCCGCCTGGCTGGATCACCGCAGTGATACCGACCTTGGCCGCGTTGTCCAGACCGTCGCGGAACGGGAAGAACGCATCCGATGCCATCACCGAACCGGCGACTTGCAAACCGGCGTGTTCAGCCTTGATCGCGGCGATACGGGCCGAGTTCACGCGGCTCATCTGGCCGGCGCCGACACCAATGGTCTGACGGTTCTTGGCGTAGACGATGGCGTTGGACTTGACGTACTTGGCCACTTTCCAGGCGAAGATCAGGTCGTGGATCTCTTGCTCGGTCGGTGCGCGCTTGGTCACGACTTTCAGGTCATCGGCGCTGATCATGCCAATGTCGCGGCTCTGTACCAGCAGACCACCGTTGACACGTTTGTAGTCCCAAGCAGGGGCGCGGTCAGCCGACCACTCGCCACAGGCCAGCAGGCGCACGTTGGCTTTGGCGGCCACGATGGCGCGGGCTTCTTCGCTGACGGATGGCGCGATGATCACTTCGACGAACTGACGCTCGACGATGGCCTTGGCCGTTTCAGCATCCAGCTCGCGGTTGAACGCGATAATGCCGCCGAACGCCGATTCGGTGTCGGTGGCATAAGCCAGTTCGTAGGCCTGACGGATGCCGCCTTCGGCGTCCGGGCTTACGGCCACGCCGCACGGGTTGGCATGCTTGACGATCACGCAGGCCGGCTTGACGAAGCTCTTGACGCATTCCAGCGCGGCGTCGGTGTCGGCCACGTTGTTGTACGACAGCTCTTTGCCTTGCAGTTGGGTCGCGGTGGCGATGCCGACTTCGGCAGGCTTGGCTTCCACGTAGAACGCCGCGCTCTGGTGCGGGTTCTCGCCGTAGCGCATTTCCTGAGCCTTGACGAACTGGCTGTTGAAGGTGCGCGGGAACTCGCTGCGACCTTCAGTGCTGAGGGTTTCAGCGGCCTGGTTCACGGTGCCCATGTAGTTGGCGATCATGCCGTCGTAAGCGGCGGTGTGTTCAAAGGCCTTGAGCATCAGGTCGAAACGCTGAGCGTAGGTCAGGCCGCCGGCCTTGAGGTTTTCGAGGACGCTGGCGTAGTCGCTGGCGTTGACCACGATGGCCACGTCTTTATGGTTTTTTGCTGCCGAACGGACCATGGTCGGGCCGCCGATATCGATGTTTTCGATGGCGGTCGGCAGGTCGCAACCTGGCTTGTTGATGGTGGCTTCGAACGGGTACAGGTTGACCGCCACCAGATCGATCGGCTTGATGCCGTGTTCGTTCATGATGGCGTCGTCGATACCGCGACGACCGAGGATCCCGCCGTGGATTTTCGGGTGCAGGGTCTTGACCCGACCGTCCATCATTTCTGCGAAACCGGTGTAATCGGCGACTTCCACTGCGGCAACACCGTTGTCGCGCAGCAGCTTGAACGTTCCGCCGGTGGAGAGGATCTCGACGCCCAGGGCTTCAAGCTCCTTGGCAAATTCAAGGATCCCGGTCTTGTCGGAAACGCTGATCAAGGCGCGGCGGATCGGCAGGCGGGTAGTCTGGTCGGTCATTTCAATTTCCATCAAAAGCAAAGGAGTCAGCAAAAAAGGCGACCGTTTTTACGCGGGCGCCTTTCTGGTTTGATTGAATGCTTACAGCAAATCGTACTGCTTGAGTTTCTTGCGCAGCGTGCCCCGGTTGAGTCCGAGCAGCTCGCTGGCCTTGGTCTGGTTGCCCTTGACGTAGTTCATCACGCACTCGAGCAGGGGAGCCTCGACTTCGGAGAGCACCAGGTTGTACACATCCGTGACGGCAGCGCCCTCAAGGTGGGCGAAATAATTGTGCAGCGCTTTCTCGACACTCCCGCGAAGGGTCTGACCTTCTTCGCTCGGCGTGTTGAGGTGCTGTTTCAAATTCACGTTGTCGCTCACGGGTGTTGTTCCACTCACTAAAGTCTCGGTCATCATCGTCATGCGGCCACCCCTTCTCCGTCCCCTGTCAGGCTCTTATAACGTTCGGCGAAGAAGCCCTGAACGTTGGCGCATTGTGCTTCCGTATCTTCCAAACGATTGAAGTGGGCGCGAAACTCCCTGGCGCCCGGCAAGGTTGCGAGATACCAGCCCACATGCTTTCGAGCGATACGGACACCCATAACGTCTCCATAGAAGACGTGCAGTGCAGCCAGATGCTCTAGCAGAATGCGTTCCACCTCGATCAGTTCCAGTGCCGGGAGTTTCTCGCCGGTGCGCAGGAAATGATCGATCTCACGAAAAATCCATGGCCGCCCCTGGGCTGCCCGGCCTACCAGCAGGCCATCGGCACCGGTCGCATCGAGTACGTACCGGGCCTTCTCGGGTGAATCGATATCGCCGTTGGCGAAGACCGGAATCGACACTGCCTGCTTGATCGCGGCAATGGTGTCGTACTCGGCTTCACCGGTGTACAGGTCGGCACGGGTGCGGCCATGGACCGCCAACGCCGTGATGCCTGCCTGCTCGGCGATCTTCGCCACCGTCAAACCATTCTTGTTGTCCCGGTCCCAGCCGGTGCGGATCTTCAAGGTGACCGGCACATCGACCGCAGCCACTACGGCGTGCAGGATCTCGGTGACCAACGCTTCATCCTTCAACAGTGCGGAACCGGCGGCCTTGTTGCAGACCTTCTTCGCCGGACAGCCCATGTTGATGTCAATAATCTGTGCGCCCAGTTCGACATTCGCTCGGGCCGCATCCGCAAGCATCTGTGCATCGCCACCGGCGATCTGTACCGAGCGAGGCTCGGGATCACCTTCGTGAATCATGCGCATCCGCGATTTGCGGGTGTTCCACAAACTCATGTCGCTGGTGACCATTTCAGAGACTACAAGTCCTGCGCCCAGTCGCTTGCACAGCTGACGAAAGGGCTGGTCTGTGACGCCCGCCATTGGTGCGAGAATCAAGCCGTTGTGCAATGTATATGGACCGATGCGTACCGCCGACATAGGACTTCCCTGTTGTGGGGCCGGATCATGAGAGTTCGAAAAAGGGTTGGCATGATACCCGCTCTCGATGACTGGATAAAGGCTGAATTGAACAAAATCTGAACAGTAATTCTGTTATCGCCAGCGGTTTGGTATGAGCGGTCAAAGTCAGAAATATGCCGTCAAGCCTGTAACGGTGAACCGTTTCACTCGGGCGAATGGAAGCTCAGGCTGTAGTTCACCGCTTTGGAGCCTGGATCGAGGATATCCAGTGCGATGTGGATCGGCGTCTGCGGTGGCATCTCCGCCATTCCTTCAAGATCGCCGTTGAGGTACTCGCCGGGCTTGAAGCGGCGGCTGGCGATCAGGTGGCCGTTGAGGTCGGCGAAACGCAGTTCCAGCAACGGGAACGGCTGGGAGAAGGGCGCGCGGTTGTAGATGATCGCATCGACCACCAGCGCACCATTGAACTCGGGGTGGCTGCGCACGACGAGGTTGCTGCTTTTGATTTTTGCGATGTCGACCTTGGATGGCACCGTGCAGCCGATTTGCGGACACAGTTGCTGGAACCACGGACGGTACTGGTCCTGGCGTGCCAATTCATCGAAATGGTAAGCGACGTATTGGCCCGCGAGCGCGACTGCGCCGAGCAACACCAGCAGGGACCAGAACAGCCGTCGGCCCCAGGGGGAGCGGCGTTTTTGCCAATCCAGTTGCAGCGGATCGTCGCTGAGGTCTTGCAACGCCTCGGCACGTTCGGTCGATTCACTGCGCTCGTGTCGCTTGCGCAGGGGGACGATCGGGGGCAGGTCGTCCTCAGGTGCATCGGTTGCCGACAGGCGATCATGGTGCAAGGGCATGTCGAGCGGGTCATTCAGGCGCAGTTGCGGCACCTGGGGTTCGTCGTCCAGATCAACCGGTTCCAGCGAGAACGAAGGTTCAGTGCGCGCGTGCTTGCCCGGTTCGGTCCGCGCTTCCTTTTGGTCGTCTTCGACCGCCTGGGCGCGATCGGCGGCCGATTCGCTGAAGAGACTGTCGGACCACGGAGCGTCGTGTTCGGGGTTATCGCGGCGAGCGCTCAGGCTGTCTTCGCGGTGCCGGCCGAATTCGGTGGTCGGCTGGATTTCCCGCTGTTCGAGCCGGGCAAGTTCTTCGTCCAGGTCCAGGCTGTCCAGATCCAGCTCGGCGGCAGACCATTGCTTTTGGCTGATGGCGCGCTGTGCCGGCGGTTCGACGATGGTCGGGGCGACCGGTTTGACCGCTTCCTTGCCGGCCCGCTGGTCAAGCAGCTGCTTGGCGGCGTTGAACACCTGCAGGCACGAGCCGCAACGAACCACTCCACGGGCCACGCTCAATTGAGCGTGGCTCACGCGGAAGCTGGTCTGGCAATGCGGGCACTGAGTGACGAAGCTATCGGTCATGCGGCGATCCGGTTTAGGCAGGCGCTCATTCTAGCGCCGACGGCCAGTGATGCGCACCCAGCCATCGCGATTGGCGATCGGGTCCAGATCGAAGTCCTGGGCGTAGGCTTTGGCAACGTCTTCACCTTGCTCGGCGAGGATGCCCGACAGTGCCAGGCGGCCGCCAGGCTTGACCAGGCTGGACAGCTGCGGCGCCAGGGCAACCAACGGGCCAGCCAGGATGTTGGCGACCAGCACGTCAGCCTGAACCTGGGGCAGATCTTCCGGCAAATACAGCGGGAAAAGCGCTTCGGCGATATTGTTGCGCCCGGCGTTGTCGCGGGAAGCTTCCAGTGCCTGGACGTCGATGTCGGTGCCCACGGCTTGCTTGGCGCCCAGCAACAGGGCGGCAATCGCCAGGATCCCAGAGCCGCAGCCGAAGTCGAGCACGTTGCAGTCCTTGAGGTCCTGACCGTCGAGCCATTCCAGGCACAAGGCGGTGGTCGGATGGGTGCCGGTGCCAAATGCCAGGCCCGGATCCAGCAGCAGGTTCACGGCGTCCGGTTCCGGGGCGGCGTGCCAGCTTGGCACGATCCACAGGCGCTGGCCGAAACGCATCGGCTGGAAACCGTCCATCCAGCTGCGTTCCCAGTCCTGGTCTTCGATGACTTCGCTGTGGTGCTCGGGCAGCGGGCTACCGGTCAGCAATTCAAGATGGGCCAGCACGGAGGCGGCTTCGGTGCCGCCTTCGAACAGTGCCAGCAGGTGCGTGTGCGACCACAGCGGCGTGGTGTTGAGTTCCGGTTCGAAGATCGGCTGATCTTCGGCATCCATGAAGGTCACCGACACGGCGCCCACTTCAAGGAACGCGTCTTCGTAGGTTTCGGCTTGTTCTGGGCTGATGGCGAGACGGACTTGCAGCCAAGGCATGGCGGGCACCTTTGAAAAATATAGATTGCAGCCTAGCGGGCTGCGAGAAGCGCGCAAGTTTACGCGAGCGCGGAGGTTTTGTGGGAGTCGCCTGTGCTCACCGCACAGTTCCTGATGCTCGGATGAAATACCCAGAAACAACAAAGCCGCCCGGAGGCGGCTTTGTAGATAGGGTCGAAGCTTAGTGCTTCTCGCCTGCCAGCTTGTGCTCGAGGTAGTGAATGTTCACGCCCCCTTTGCAGAAGCCTTCATCACGGACCAGGTCGCGGTGCAGCGGGATGTTGGTCTTGATCCCGTCGACAACGATTTCGTCCAGCGCATTGCGCATGCGTGCCATGGCTTCTTCACGGGTTGCGCCGTAGGTGATCAGCTTGCCGATCAACGAATCGTAGTTCGGCGGAACGGCATAACCGCTGTACAGGTGCGAATCGACGCGAACGCCGTTGCCGCCTGGAGCGTGGAAATGCTTGACCGTGCCTGGGCTTGGCATGAAGGTTTTCGGGTCTTCGGCGTTGATCCGGCATTCCAGCGCGTGACCACGGATGACCACGTCTTCCTGGGTGTACGACAACTTGTTGCCAGCGGCGATGCTGAGCATCTCCTTGACGATGTCGATGCCAGTGACCATTTCCGAAACCGGGTGCTCTACCTGGACACGAGTGTTCATCTCGATGAAGTAGAAGTGGCCGTTTTCGTAAAGGAACTCGAAGGTGCCGGCGCCACGGTAGCCGATGTCGATGCACGCCTTGACGCAGCGAGCTAGGACTTCAGCACGGGCTTTCTCGTCGATGCCCGGTGCCGGCGCTTCTTCGAGAACCTTCTGGTGACGACGTTGCAGCGAGCAATCGCGGTCGCCCAGATGGATGGCATGGCCCTGGCCATCGGAAAGCACCTGGACTTCCACGTGACGTGGGTTGGTCAGGAATTTTTCCAGATAGACCATCGGGTTGCCGAACGCTGCGCCCGCTTCGGAGCGGGTCAGTTTCGCCGAGGAGATCAGGTCTTCTTCTTTATGCACAACGCGCATGCCGCGACCACCGCCGCCGCCAGCGGCCTTGATGATCACCGGGTAACCGACTTCGCGACCGATGCGCAGAGCGGTTTCTTCGTCTTCAGGCAGTGGGCCGTCGGAACCCGGAACGGTTGGAACACCCGCAGCGATCATGGCGTGCTTGGCCGATACCTTGTCGCCCATCAGGCGAATGGTGTCGGCTTTGGGGCCAATGAAAGCAAAGCCGGAGTTCTCGACCTGTTCAGCGAAATCAGCGTTTTCCGCAAGGAAACCGTAGCCTGGGTGGATGGCGGTAGCGCCGGTCACTTCAGCGGCGGCGATGATTGCCGGGATGTGCAGGTAAGAGTGCGCGGCAGAGGCCGGACCGATGCAGACGGATTCGTCTGCCAGGCCCAGGTGCATCAGCTCTTTGTCGGCCTTGGAGTAAACGGCGACAGTCTTGATGCCCATCTCTTTGCAGGCACGCAGGATCCGCAGGGCAATCTCACCGCGGTTGGCGATCAGAACTTTTTCCAACTTCGCAGTCATCAAAGTTTCTCCGCGGTTCAAACGATGGTGAACAGCGGTTGGTCGTACTCAACCGGCTGGCCGTCTTCGACGAGGATGGATTCGATCACACCGCTGGTTTCAGCTTCGATGTGGTTCATCATCTTCATGGCTTCGACGATGCACAGGGTGTCGCCTTTCTTCACGGTCTGGCCGACTTCAACGAAGGACGGCGAGGATGGCGAAGACTTGCGATAGAACGTACCGACCATCGGCGAACGGGCAACGGCGCCGTTCAGCGCGGGGGCGGCCGGAGCAGCAGGAGCGGCAGCGGCAACCGGGGCAGCAGCGACAGGCGCTGGAGCCGGAGCGTGCATTGGAGCAGGTGCGTAATACTGCTGAGCCGGAGTCTTGCTATGACGGCTGATACGTACGGACTCTTCGCCTTCCTTGATCTCGAGCTCGTCGATGCCGGACTCTTCCAGCAGTTCGATCAGTTTCTTAACTTTACGGATATCCATGAATCATCAACTCCCAAGGGTCGGTCAGGGGCGTAACGCTTGTTGTTCAAGCTGTTGCCGGTCTTTCAAGCTGTTCTAGGGCGGCCTCCAGGGCCAGTCGATAACCGCTGGCGCCAAGGCCGCAGATCACTCCCACCGCTACGTCGGAGAAGTAAGAGTGATGGCGGAAAGGTTCGCGTTTGTGCACGTTAGACAAATGCACTTCGATGAATGGGATGCTCACCGCCAGCAGCGCGTCACGTAATGCGACACTTGTGTGCGTAAAAGCTGCTGGATTGATCAGAATGAAATCCACACCTTCGCTGCGAGCGGCGTGGATGCGGTCGATCAATTCATATTCGGCGTTGCTTTGCAGGTGCAGTAAATGGTGACCGGCTTCACGAGCGCGGCGTTCCAGGTCCTGGTTGATCTGCGCCAGTGTCGTAGCGCCATAGGTGCCCGGTTCACGGGTGCCGAGCAAGTTCAGGTTGGGGCCGTGCAAAACCAATAAGGTCGCCATCTGCTGATCCTTGTTATCTGTGTGCAATTGTCAGAACCCGGCGACTATGCCGCAAAGCCTTTGTGACTGTCCAGTTCTATGCAATAGCCAGCACGATGGCCGATGTTTGCGCGAAATATGTGACCGAGTGATTAAATCCGGTCATTTGCTTTGGCGACGCGTTCAGCGAAGTCCTTCGCGCCGATCTCGCCAATCACCCGCACATCAGTGCGTTCGATGCCGTCCTTGCCGAAAAACATCAGCGCCGGAGGACCGAACAGTTTGTAGCGATCGAGCAGGGTGCGTTGCTCAGCGTTGCTGGCGGTGATGTCGAAGCGGATCAGTCGATAGCCCTTGAGGCGTTCGACGACATTGGCGTCGTTGAGCACTTCGTGTTCGATGACTTTGCAGCTGATGCACCAGTCGGCGTACCAGTCGAGCAGCAGCGGGGTGGCTGTGGATCGGGCGTCGGCGAGAACGCGATCAAGCTCGGCCGGGGTCGTGACGGTTTGCCAGGCGCCGCTGTCTTGCGGTTGCTGGTTGCCGGCAATCATGTGCGGCTGGCCGATCGGATTGAACGGGTCCGTCTGACCACTGAATGCGCCGTACCAACAGGCCAGCGCGTAAAACAGCAGGAACATCCCCAGTAATTGTCCTAGGCGTTTTCGCGGCGGTTTGTAGACGAACTCCAGCGCGCCCATGAACAACCCGACGCCCCCGGCCAGCAAGCCGATCAGCAACAAGGTGATCTGTCCCGGCAATACGCGACTGAGCAGCCCGATCGCCAGACCCAGCAGCAACACGCCGATCGCATTTTTCACCTGGATCAGCCACGGCCCGCTTTTGGGCAGCCAGGCCGCGCCACCGGTAGCCACGAGCAACAGGGGTACGCCCATGCCAAGGCCGAGCATGAACAATTTCAAACCGCCGCCCAGAGCATCGCCACTGGCGCTGATATACAGCAGCGCACCGGCCAGCGGCGCCGACACGCAGGGGGAGACCAGCAGGCTCGACACCACGCCCAACACCGCCGCGCCCCACAGCGAGCCGCCTTCTGTGCGGCCGGCGATACGATCCAGCCGACTGCTGATGGCGTGCGGCAACTTGAGTTCGAACACGCCGAACATCGCCAGGGCAAACACAGCAAAAAACATCGCGAACGGCACCAGCACCCAGGCCGATTGCAGGCGCGCCTGAAGGTTGAGTTGCGCGCCGAACATTCCCATCAACGCACCCAGCAAGGCGAAGCAGGCGGCCATTGGCAGCACGTAAGCCAGGGACAGGTTGAAGCCGCGCAAGCCACCGACCTGGCCGCGAAGCACTACGCCGGAAAGGATCGGCAGCATGGGCAGCACGCACGGTGTGAAGGTCAGCCCCAAGCCTGCGAGAAAAAACAACGCGAGTTCACGCCAGCTCCAGATGTGCGCGGCCGTCGGGGCGCCGATACCATCAATGCTGAGGCGCTCGGTTTCGGGTGGATAGCACAGGCCTTTATCGGCGCAGCCCTGATAGGTCACCGCCAGGGTAAAGGCCCGTTGATCGGTGCGCGGCAGCTCTACGTCGAGAATTCCGTGGTAGACCTCGACATCGCCGAAGTACTCATCGTGTTTCTGTTCGCCCTTGGGCAATTGCGCCGCGCCGAGGCCGACATCGGCCGGGTCGGCGCGAAATTGAAAGCGATGGCGATAGAGGTAGTAACCCTCTGTCGCGACAAAACGCAGCTTGATCGATTGCGGTGTGCTGTCTACCAGGCTCAGCTGAAACGCCTCGCGCACCGGCAGGAAGTCGGCACTGTTGTTGATCGAACCCAGGGTGGTACTGGGCCGACTCTCCAGCAACCCGGCGGAGGCCGGCAGGGCGAACATTAAAAACAGCAGGCAGAGCAAACGGCGCATGACAATCTCGCGTATCGGAGGTGCGGGAATGATAGCGGAGTCGTCTCGGGTCCGTATGTATGTAGGAGCTGTCGAGTGAAACGAGGCTGCGATCTTTTGATTTTGATCGTTCCCACGCTCTGCGTGGGAATGCAGCCCGGGACGCTCCGCGTCCCAACAGCGGACGCAGAGCGTCCATTGAGGCATTCCCACGCAGAGCGTGGGAACGATCATGCGGGCTTGCCCGCGATGGCGGTTTATCAGACGCGGAAGGCTTGGACGGCGGTGTGAAGTCGTCCACCCAACACCAACAGATTTTCCCCTTGCACGCGGCCCTCGCCGATGCGCAGCAAGTTATCCCCACCCAATTGGTGAATCCGCTCACTGTGATCGCGGATCTCACTGACGGCGCCGCTCTGCTGGGCGGTGACATCGGCGATGCGCACGGCGGTGTCGGAAATGGTCTGGATCGCGCCGACGATTTTATCCAGTGCGCCGTCGGCCGCCTGGGCCTGATTGGCCGTGGCTTCGGCGTGTTCGACCTGTGCGCGCATGCCCTCAACCGATTGCCTTGCGGCGGTTTGCAGGCCGGCGATCAAGGTCTGGATCTCGGCCGTGGCGCCCGCGGTGCGTTGTGCCAGTGAGCGAACCTCTTCCGCGACAACGGCAAATCCGCGACCCATTTCTCCGGCGCGGGCGGCTTCGATGGCGGCGTTCAGGGCCAGCAGGTTGGTCTGGTCGGCAATCGAGCGAATCACCGTGAGAACGCCGCCGATGGTCGCCGACTCTTCGGCCAGATGTTCGATCATCTGTGCGTTGCCCTGCACTTCGCCCACCAGCGCATGCAGCCCGGTGAGGCTCAGGCCGATGACTTTTTGTCCATGCTCGACCGCCAGCCCGGCATGACGGCTGGCGTCGGCCGCCTGGCTGGCGTCACCGGCGACTTGTTGAATCGTCGCCTCCAGTTCACCCAGGGAATCGCGGATCAACGCCGTGTCGCCCGCTTGATGCTCGGCGCCACTGTGCAGGTCATTGCTCAGTTCGGCCAGGGTGCGGCTGCTGCCGGCGACCTGTTCGGCATTCAGGCGAATGGTCCCCACGAGGTCCACAAGATAAGCGCGCAGGCGATTGAGCGACGCTTCAATGTCATGCAGTTCGCGGTTGGTCTTGCCCAGTTGAATGTCTTGGCTGAAGTCGCCTTCGGCCCAGGTCGAGAGCGCCGGCGCCAGGTTGGTCAGCGTCCTGGCCAGTTTGCGTTGCAAGGTGTCGATCAGCAGGGCGATCAGCAAAATCAGGCCGATCATCACGCCCTGCATCAACCGCACTTCACCCTGGATCTGACCGTGCTGAGCGCGGACCACCGGTTCCAGCCCGGCAATGGCCTGTTGTACGGCGGCGATCTTCAGGTGCGTCGCGTTGCTGAGGTCGGCGCGTTTTTGAATCTGGTCGCGCGTGCGCGAGAGCTCGGCGGGGTAGCGCGTCAGCAGGCTGTTGAGTTCCCGTTTCAGGCCAACGCCTGCGTCTTCGGCTACGGTTTTTTCGGTGTTCTCCAGGCCCATCATCGCCGAGAAATCGTCACTGCCTGATTCGCTGCTGCTGGCAACACCCAGCAGCGGCAACGCGCCAAGCAGCTCGGCCTGCGTACGGATGCTGGCGACTTCGCGCTCGACATCGGCGGCCAATTCGCTGCGGCCGCTGCTGACCAGTTTGTCCCGGGCCAGAGACAGTTTGCCCAGGTGCTGCGAGGCGGCGAGCAAGGGCGCCAGATAAGTCGCGTTTGCGCTGGCGTACTGGCTGAGTTGTTCGAGACTGGCACCAAGTTCCCGTTCCGCTTGCAACAGCAAGGCCTGCGGATCGCCCGCCAGTTTGCCGGCGGCCAGCAGATCGGTTTTGCTGAATTCTTCCAGGTTCGACAGGCTCGGGCGCAGGGTTTCAGCCAATGCGGGCGGCAACTCACCGAGTTCCTTTTGCAGGCTGTCGATGGCCTGGCTGGCGCTGCTCAAACGCAGGGCATCACCGCTGGCGAGGTAATCCTCGATATTGCGCGCCACCTCATTCTGGAATTGCTGGGACAGGCCCAGATAGCGCTCCATCAGCAGATAGGGGCGTTCCAAAGCTTTTTGCGACCACCAGAGCGTCACGCCAAGGGCCACGCACACGGCGACTAAAAGGAGGGTATTGAGATTGGTCAGCAGCTTCAGGCGCATCGCGGGTCTACCAACGGCAGAATGGTAAGCGCCTGAAGTTATTGCGTTTCTGTTACAGGGTTATGACTGAATGGGTCCAATCCGATGAAAAAGTGGCACTTTGCTTTGACGTTCGCGCGGCTTGCACGCGGTTACGTCCGCCGTCCTTGGCGCGGTACAGCGCCTCGTCGGCCTGGCTGGCCATCATCAGGCTGTCGGAGTGTTCACAAAGCTCCACCACCCCGGCGCTGAAGGTGCACCACAAATCCTGCGGCTGGGCCGGGTAGTGAATCTCGGCAAAGCGCTGACGGATTTCATCGAGCACCCTGTGCGCCGATTCGAGATCGGTGTCCGGCATGACGATGGCGAACTCTTCACCGCCGTAACGGCCGATGAAATCGGTCTTGCGCAAGCGCTGCTTCAAGAACAGCGCCAGGCTCTTGATCACCCGGTCGCCCATGGGGTGGCCATGGCTGTCGTTGACGCGTTTGAAGTGGTCGATGTCGAGCATCGCAAAACTCAGCGGCTTGTTCTCGCGGCGGGCGCGGAAGCTGCAGTCTTCGAGCAATTGCAGAATATGCGTGTGGTTATACAAACCGGTCAGGCTGTCGCGGACCATCCGCGCCTTCAGATTGCGCGCCCGGGCCGCGCGGTTGCGCACGGTGGTGATCAGGTGCCGCGGTTTGATCGGCTTGGTCAGGAAGTCGTCGCCACCTTCGCTCATGGCGTCGAGCTGCTTGTCCAGATCATCTTCGGCCGACAGGTAAATGATCGGCACGCTGACGTAACGGTCGTTGTGGCGGATCACCTTGGCCAGTTCCGTTCCCGTGCAGGTGGGCATGTACATGTCGAGGATGATCAGGTCCGGCTGAAAGTCCGCCAGCTCGGCCATCGCCTGAATCGGGTCGATCAAGGTGCGGGTGACGATGCCGGCGCTGTTAAGCAGACGTTCGGTGTGCAACGCCTGGGCGCGGGAGTCGTCGATGATCAGCACTTTATAAGGTTCGTACTGGGCGACGCAGGTCAGGACTTCGATTTTCTCCAGCAGGCTCGAGGCTTCGAGGGTGCCGGTAAGGAATTCCTGGCCGCCGGCGCGCACGGCGGCGAGGCGGGTCGGGGTGTCGGTTTCGTGCAGGCTGAAGAACAGCAGGGGCAAAGGTTCGTCCAGGCCGACTTGGGCTTCGGCCGCCAGTTTCAGGCCGATGCCGGCGCCGCTGAAATCCACGTCCATGACGATCGCCGCAGGCAAGCGCTCAATCATCGAGGAGCGAAATGCCGACACGCTGTCCAGGGACTGCGCGCTGAGTCCGAAAAATTCAAGTTGCTTGGCCAGGCGCTCGGCGCGGTCGTGATCTTGCAGCATCACGTAGATCGGCTTGCGCAGCGGCGGCAGGAAAGTCTGTTCGAGGTGATCGCCGTGACGCAGGCCGGTGCGTGACAGGCGTTGCATCAAGCGATTGAGGTCGGTGATCAGCCCGCTGCTCAGGCGTCCGCGATTGGCGTCGACCGCCTCCAGCGACTGGCCGATGTGGCGCGCCAGTTGAGAGTGTTCCGGTTGTTCGAAACGCTCGGCGAACCGCAGCAGGCGCAGGTTGGCCTCGCTCAGTTCGGACAAATCGGTAGTGGACCACTCGCTGCGTTGCAGGCGCTGCCATATCTCAAGAATTTGACGTGCCTGATGAATTACCCGCTGGGCAAAGTGGTGCTTGAGGCGCTCACGGCTGGGGTCTTCTGGCTCGGTCATATCCTGACTACTAGTTAGGGTGCATGCTGAGATCGACTGGTGGCTCTATGCTAGCACCTCTTTTGAATCCCATGAGTGTTGTGTGTCAATAATCTGCAAAGCGACATCATTCAGTTTCTGACCGACTGGTCGCATAGGCTCAACGCTGTGCTTCATTTATAGTGGCGCCAGGATCGCCTCGTTGGGTGGCTCGCTGTTTCGCGCAGGATTAATGCGCGGCAAACGAGGCACGATGGCGTAGGGTTGTGGTCGAACCGATGAACTCAAGTGATTGAAAGGATATCGCCATGCTGGACTGGAAGAATCGCGCGGGCAGCGCGCCTGAACGTGCCGCTGAACCGAAATCGGCCACCCGCAGCTACATCGGCGGCCTGTTGTTCAGCCGGGCGCTGGCCACGCTGATCGGCCTTTACCTGCTGGTGACGATTGGGCTGGGTTGGTATTGGAGCGAGGAGCCTGCGCTGTTTCCGGTTCAACAAAATGCCCAGGCGGCTGCCGAGAAAGAAGGCAAGCAGATGGTCATCGGGTACACCACGGTGGAGACCCTCAAGACCGTCGCCGGTACGTTGCTGAACAAGCCGGGCGGCTATATTTCCAACGACCGTTTCCCACCGGGCCTGTGGATGGATAACACGCCAAGCTGGGAATATGGCGTGCTGGTCCAGGTCCGTGACCTGAGTCGGGCAATGCGTAAAGACTTCGCCCGTTCCCAGTCGCAGTCCACCGAAGACGCCGACCTGGCCAAGGCCGAGCCGCGTTTCAACTTCGACAACAAGAGCTGGGTGCTGCCTTCCAGTGAGTCCGAATACCAGGAAGGCATCAATTCCCTGAGCCGTTATCAGGCACGCCTGTCCGATCCGAATCAGAAAAGCGCGTTGTTCTATGCCCGCGCCGACAACCTGAACAACTGGCTGGGCGATGTCGGCACCCGTTTGGGTTCGCTGTCGCAACGTCTGTCGGCCAGCGTCGGCCGGGTCAAGCTCAACACCGCACTGAAAACCGAAGTCCTGGCCCCGGGCCAGGTGCCGCAGGTCGATGAAGAAATCGTCGAGACCCCGTGGATGCAGATCGACAACGTGTTCTACGAAGCACGCGGTCAGGCCTGGGCGCTGTCGCACTTGCTGCGCGCCATCGAAGTCGACTTCGCCGATGTACTGGCCAAGAAGAACGCCACGGTCAGCGTGCGCCAGATCATTCGTGAGCTGGAGGCTTCGCAAGAACCGGTCTGGAGCCCGATGATACTCAACGGCAGCGGCTTCGGGGTGCTGGCCAACCACTCGCTGGTCATGGCCAATTACATTTCCCGGGCCAACGCTGCAGTGATCGACTTGCGTCAATTGCTCAATCAGGGCTGAGTCATGGTCGATAACGCCAAAGAGGCCGCCCACCGCGCGGCCTCGGATGCCGAACAGATCGCCTGGGTCGACGAGCACGATAACCTGCTCGGCGCCCTGGTCCGTTCCGATTTGCGCGAGCGCGGGCTGATCGGGCGCGGCACCTACATCATGCTGTTCAACTCGGCCGGTGAACTATGCGTTCACCGCCGCACCCTGAGCAAAGCCATTTACCCGGGTTTCTGGGACGTGGCGGCAGGGGGCATGGTGCTTGCCAGCGAAACCTATGCCGAGTCGGCAGCGCGTGAACTTGAAGAAGAACTGGGCGTGAGCGGCGTGGAATTGAGCGCCCATGATCACTTCTTCTTTGAAGACACGAGCAATCGCCTGTGGTGTTCGGCGTTTTCGGCGGTGTGGGATGGCCCGTTGATCCTGCAACCGGAAGAGGTGCTTGAAGCGCGCTTCATCCCCATTGATCAGGTCATGCTGGAAATCCAGCAAAAGCCCTATTGCCCGGACTCCCTGGCCGCGTTGATGCGCTATCTGCGGGCTCAAGGGAAAGACGTCGCAAAAGAGCTATAAATTGGCGCCGATTGGCTCTTAGCAAGTCGGCTTTTTGCCGTTACACTGCGCGACCTTTTCAAGCTGAACCGGCAGTGCCCGGCTCAGTAGCGCTGCCCCTGCCTGAGTGGGGCTTCGCGGTCGATAACCTTGCCCAAGGTTGCGATCAGTCTTTGTCCTCCCAAGAGGATTGCCGGTGGCCAAAAAAGCCGCATCCTTCGCCGCCCTTGGTGGCCTGGTATTTTCCACCGACGCAGGTCGTCATTGCCCGGATTGCAGTAAGCCGGTCGACGCCTGTATCTGCAAACAGACCGTTATCCCGGCCGGCGACGGCATTGCTCGCGTGCGTCGCGAAAGCAAGGGCCGTGGCGGCAAGACGGTGACCACCATCACCGGCGTGCCGTTGGCCGAAGACGCGCTCAAGGACCTGGCGACCACGTTGAAGAAACGTTGCGGGACCGGCGGGGCGTTGAAAGACGGGATCATTGAAATCCAGGGCGATCATGTCGAGCTACTCTTGGCCGAACTGATCAAGCTGGGTTTCAAGGCGAAGAAGTCCGGCGGCTAGCAGCCTCTGTGAAAACCACCCTCGGCTTGATCCAGCCCTGATCCGTTCAGGTCTGGCGTCGCCTACATGGTTTTCACAGAGCCTGTTCTGACCGGTTTCTAAACTCACTGCGGTCAGCGAGGTCTATCCCCTCGTTGACGAACCGTCATTTTCATTCTTTAGAATGCGCCGGCCTGATCCCAGGCGACGCTCTATGACTTCTTTATAGGGGACTTCAATGTCCGTACGACGCACACGCAAAGACGATGGCAGCCAATGGACAGTTGCGGACAGCCGCAGTGTTTACGGGATTCGCCATTGGGGGGCCGGGTATTTCGCGATCAATGACGCCGGTCGCGTCGAAGTTCGTCCGAACGGTCCGACCAGTTCGCCTATCGACCTCTTCGAGCAAGTCGACCAGCTGCGCAAAAGCGGCCTGTCCTTGCCGTTGCTGGTGCGCTTCCCCGACATCCTGCAAGACCGCGTTCGTCAGCTGACCGGCGCGTTCGATGCCAACATCGAGCGTCTGGAATACCAGAGCAAGTACACCGCGCTGTACCCGATCAAGGTGAACCAGCAAGAAGCGGTGATCGAAAACATCATCGCCACCCAGAACGTGTCCATTGGCCTGGAAGCCGGCTCCAAGCCTGAACTGTTGGCCGTGCTGGCCCTGGCGCCGAAGGGCGGCACCATCGTCTGCAACGGTTACAAGGACCGCGAGTTCATCCGTCTGGCACTGATGGGCCAGAAGCTGGGCCACAACGTGTTCATCGTGATCGAGAAAGAATCCGAAGTCGCGCTGGTGATCGAAGAAGCGGCCTCGCTCAAGGTCAAGCCACAGGTTGGCCTGCGCGTGCGTCTGTCGTCCCTGGCATCGTCCAAATGGGCGGACACCGGTGGCGAGAAGTCCAAGTTCGGTCTGTCGGCGGCGCAACTGTTGTCGGTGGTCGAGCGTTTCCGCGCGGCGGGTCTGGATCAGGGCATCCGCCTGCTGCACTTCCACATGGGTTCGCAGATCGCCAACCTGGCGGACTACCAGCACGGCTTCAAGGAAGCGATTCGTTACTACGGCGAACTGCGCAACCTCGGCCTGCCGGTTGACCACATCGACGTTGGTGGCGGTCTGGGTGTCGACTACGACGGTACTCACTCGCGCAACGCCAGTTCGATCAACTACGACATGGACGATTACGCCGGTGTCGTGGTCGGGATGCTCAAGGAATTCTGCGACGCGCAGAGCCTGCCGCACCCGAACATCTTCTCTGAAAGCGGCCGTTCGCTGACCGCTCACCACGCCATGCTGGTGGTGCAAGTGACCGACGTCGAGAAGCATAACGATGACGTGCCGCAGATCGACAACAAGGAAGCGCTGCCGGAAACCGTGCAATGGCTGGTTGACCTGCTGGGTCCGACCGACATCGAAATGGTCACCGAAACCTACTGGCGCGCCACGCACTACATGAGCGACATCGCGACCCAGTACGCCGATGGCAAGCTGACCCTGGCTGAAAAAGCCCTGGCCGAGCAATGCTACTTCGCCGTGTGCCGTCGCCTGCACAACTCGTTGAAGGCGCGTCAGCGTTCGCACCGTCAGGTGCTCGATGAACTCAACGACAAGCTGGCCGACAAGTACATCTGCAACTTCTCGGTATTCCAGAGCCTGCCGGACACCTGGGCCATCGGCCAGGTCTTGCCGATCCTGCCGCTGCACCGTCTCGACGAAGAGCCGCTGCGCCGCGCCGTGCTGCAAGATTTGACCTGCGACTCCGACGGCAAGATCAAGCAATACGTCGACGAGCAGAGCATCGAAACCAGCCTGCCGGTACACGGTTTGAACGAAGGCGAAGACTACCTGCTGGGTATCTTCCTGGTCGGCGCTTACCAGGAAATCCTTGGTGACATGCACAACCTGTTCGGTGACACCGACTCGGTGAACATCTACCAGAACGCCGATGGCAGCGTGTACCACGCCGGTATCGAAACCCACGACACCATCGAAGACATGCTGCGTTACGTGCACTTGTCGCCGGAAGAGCTGATGACTCACTACCGCGACAAGTGCGCCAGTGCCCGCATCACCGCGGCCGAGCGCACCCAGTTCCTCGACGCTTTGCGTCTGGGGCTGACCCGTTCGTCTTACCTGTCTTCCTGAGGTAAGGCTCGCTCTCATCGGGTTGTCTGAAAATGTTCCGTGCGCGACGGAAATTTCAGATGACCCGGTGCGAAGCTTCCCTGTTTTCTACCGAAATGACTTACATCATGGGTTATCCAAGCGATGTGGTCTTCTTTTCGCGTAGGTAATTTCCTAATTTGTACTTCGGCTCTCTACTCGGTCAACTCTCTCGGAGAGAATCCCCGGCCGCCCCTCCTGTAGAGAATCGCCGATGTTCGATCCAGTCAACGAGCCGTCCTGTCGTCTCGATGTAGAGGGTCTGTCCGACCCTGTCGAGGTCTTGGCCTTTACCGGTAGTGAAGCGATCAGCGAACCTTTTGTGTTCGAGGTGGATCTGCTGATCGATGATCCGACACTGGACCTGGCAAGCTTGCTGTACCGCCCGGCTTTCTTGCACTTCGGACCGCCAGGAAACGGAATCCACGGCCATTTGCTTGAACTCGTCCAGCCTGGTCAAGGCGTCGGTTCGAGGCTTTGCCGCGTGCGCATGGGGCCGAAACTGGCATGCCTGGGGCTGCGCGTCAGCCAACGAATCTTCAGCAATCGCTCGGTGCCGGACATTCTTCGTCAGGTGCTCAAGGAGCATGGCATTACCGGCAAAGGTTGCCGTTTCGATGTGAGTGGCGACTACACGCCGCAAGACTTCTGTACGCAGTACCGGGAATCGGACCTGCAGTTTCTCCAGCGTCTTTGCGCCCAAGAGGGGCTTCATTACTGGTTCGCGCATCGCGCAGGTGGTCACTGCCTGGTTTTCGGTGATGATCCGGGACAATTTAGTCGCGATGAAGCCGTCGTTTTCAATGGCGAAGGCGAACGACCGGGTGTGCTCCCGTTCACGCTGCAGGGGCGCGATCATCGGTTGGAGGGCGATACCCAGCGGCCAACACTGCGCAGCGGTCAGTGGATGTCGCTGTCCGGCCATCCGATCATGGAATGCAATCGTCGCTGGCTGCTGACCCGCGTCGAGCATCAGGCTTCGGAATCGGGGTATCGAAACCGGATTCATGCGCTGGCGGGGGAGCGTTCGATCCTGGTGACTCATGCACTCGGCAAGCCGCGGATGCATGGTCTTCAGCGGGCGTGGGTGGTAGCGATCGATGAACCGCAACCGGATTCGTCCCGGCCGGTTGCCGTGCAGTTTGACTGGGTTTACCAAGGGGAAGGCGCGGCGCCGAGTCATTGCTGGCTGCCGATTGCGCCGCAGTTGGCCGACACAGAGGACCTGCCATTGCGCGAAGGGGTGCAGGTGCTGGTGAGTTTTATCGAAGGCGATCCGGACCAACCGTTGATCACCGGATTTCTTCCTGGACCTGTACCGATCAAGGCATCCAGCGTGCCACCCGTAGCGACGCCCGATGCGAGCCTGGCGCTCAGCGGTTTGCTGGGACAGTTGCAATCCAGCGAACCGCTGGCGCTTCTGTGTCTGTTGCCCGCAGGCGGCAGTTTTATTCATTGCACCCAGCCTTTTTGCACCTGCCGACTGGCGACACAGTCTGGCCAGAGCGGTGCGGCATGATCACCGTCCAGGCACCTGACTCGACGGCGCAATGGTTATTGCTCGATGTCCCGGGCGAACCACGTGCCGGGGCGGCGCTGCGCCAGCAGTTTGCGCAGGCTCGACAGTTCCTGCTGTTCGATGGCACCGAGTTCCAGCCATTGCGCGAATACGGGCCAGTGTTGGTCGACCTTGAGCAATGCCCGCTGCTCGCCGGACTGTGTCACCGCGAGCCTCACGTCTGGAGCGGATTGTTGCTGACCAGCGAGGCATCGCCGTCACAGTTACTCGACCATTTGCGTCGCATGCTGACGGTATCCTTCGGCCTGCATCACCGTGCCTTGTTGAGCTATTACAACCCGCACACCGCCAGTTACTTTTTCGATGCCTGCGACGCCCAGGAACTGAGTCGCTGGCTCGGCCCGATCAGCCAGTTGCGCTGGTTTGGCGGCACCTGGGCCGACCGCGCAATCGGCAGTCAGGGCTGGCAGCAATTGTTCAATCCCGGGCTTGCCGTCAGTGCGCTGGCCATCGAAGAAAACCTGACGCCGCGCCAGCAGGACACCTTGCAAACCTGCATGCTGGAGCAGCACGTCTGGCATTGGAGCCGATCCACCGGGACCGACTACAACCGCCTGTGGTCCGACGCGCAGGAAGGACTGGCGCTGGGCTTCAGTGAGCGTGCGGTACTGGATGGCTGGTTTTGGCTGCGTTTGCAGTATCCCGACACTTTGCCCATGCAGCCATTGCCGGGAAGCACCCAGCAGGAACGGCTCGATAACCTGCGCAACCTGTGGCAGAACGATTCCTCCGGGCAGTCAGACCCATGAGGCTTGGGGTCTGGCGCTGGAGGTTTGGCAGGCCGGCCCGATTCAGTGAACGTTGCCGGCGAACCAGCCGTCGTTGCGGCGCAGGTACCAGGCAAACGCGCCGAGGGTCAGGCTGCGCAGCAACATGAACAGCAAGAACGTTATCCACAGCCCATGATTGCCAAAACGGTGGAGCGCCCAGGCAAAGGGCAGCAGCAAGAGCACCGTCAGCAGCATGCCGTTGCGCATTTCCCGTGCGCGAGTGGCGCCGATGAACAGGCCATCGAGCAGATAACTCCAGACGGCAATCAACGGCAGCACGGCGAGGTAGGGCAGGTAGACGAATGCGGTTTCGCGCACGCTCTGGATGTCGGTCTGCATCTCGATGAACAGATGCCCGGCCAGCGCAAACAGCGCCGCAAACCCCAGGCTCGCCAGCAATGACCAGCCGCAAGCGACCACCAATGAGCGACGCAGCGCCTCTCGATCACGCGCACCGATGGCATGTCCGCACAGCGCCTCCACGGCATGGGCCAAACCATCGAGCGCGTGGGCCGTCAGCAGCAAACCGTTGAGCAGCAGCGCGTTGGCGGCGACGGTGGCATCACCCAGCCGCGCGCCTTGCACGGTGATCAGGAAAAACACCGATTGCAGCGCCAGGCTACGGATGAAGATGTCGCGATTGACCGCCAGCAGCGGACGCCAGCTTTTCCACAGCGCCAGCGCGGCCCAGGCGATATGGCCGGGATAAGCGCGCAGGGCGTGGCGCGTCATGTATAGGCCGATCAAGGCGCCGGTCCATTCGGCAATGACCGAGGCCCTGGCCGCACCGACCACGCCCCATTCCAGTCCGAGGACGAACCACAGGTTCAGTGCGATGTTCACCAGGTTGGTGCTCAGCAAAATCGCCAGCGGTGCCCGGGCGTTCTGGGTGCCGAGAAACCAGCCGACCAGTGCATAACTGGCCAGCGCTGCCGGCAGGCCGAACAATCGGGTGTGGAAGAATTCGCGGGTCAGTTGATCCAGCTCTGCCGAGGGTTGCATGAAGTGCAGCGCGACGCCGCTCAACGGCACGCCCAGGGCCCCGAGGAGAATCGACAGGCCCATCGCCAGCAACAAGCCCTGCAACAGGATTTGCCGCAACGCTGCGCCATCTCCTCGACCGGCCGCCTGGGCGGCAAAACCGGTGGAGCCCATGCGCAGAAAACCCATGGCCCAGGCGAGAAAGGTATACAGGCTGGCCCCGACCGCGACGGCCCCCAACTGATGGGCGTGGGGCAGGTGGCCGATGACCGTGCTGTCGACCAGTGCCACCAGCGGTACGGAAATATTCGACAGAATCATGGGCGCCGCGAGCGCCCAGACCCGGCGATGGGTAGGGCGGTCGCGCCAGTCGGCAATCAGGTTGGACATGCAGGCTCCTTGGGGAGCCAGCATTGTAGCGACAGTTTGTGATGATCGTTCCCATGCTCTGCGTGGGAATGACTCCTGTGACGCTCTGCGTCACGACGTTTGGGACGCGGAGCGTCCCGGGCTGCATTCCCACGCAGAGCGTGGGAACGATCAGTCAGGTTGTCAGTGGATGATCCAGCTCAGCAACCAGAGCCCCAGCAGCAACCAGATGATCCCCATGATGATCGACGCGTTCATGAACGCCCGAATCGCTGACCACAACAGCATCAACCCCAGAATCAACGCGATGATAGTGATAATCGACGTTTCCATGCCCAAGGCACGGGACAAGCCTTCGACAAAATTGCTGCCGGCATGGCTCAGCAGGTTGAACAAGCCACTGAGGCCATCAACGATAAAGCGGATGACCGAACCGAGTGCCTGACCGAGCCATTCGAAAAAACTTTCTACCTGCATGTCGTGAACGTCCTGATGTAAGGGGTTGAGGCTTGGGCCATTGATCGCGATGGCGAGTTCCCTGCAAGCATAGAGGGTTGCATAGACCCTGTGGGAGCGGGCTTGCTCGCGAAGGCGGTTTGTCAGCCAGCACTGATGTCGATTTCAGTCCGTTTTCGCGAGCAAGCCCGCTCCCACAGGAAAAGCACCCTTGCCATCCCCGGCCATCCCCCCGAAGCTATACGCCTTCAGGAGAGCCCGATGAACCTTGTTGAACTGACCGAACGCCTGCACGCCATCCGTGACCGCAATGACTGGCGGCAATTTCATAGCCCGAAAAACCTGGCCATGGCCGCGAGCGTGGAAATGTCCGAGCTGGTGGAGATCTTCCAGTGGCTGACCGAAGACCAGTCGCGCCAGTTGCCGGCCGACAAACTCGCCCACGCCGGGCAGGAAGTCGGCGACATAGTGCTCTATTTGCTGCTGCTGTGCAGCGAATTGGGGCTGGACATGGATGAAGTGGTGCGCAGCAAGCTCGCAGACAGTGAAAAGAGGTTTGGCTCATGAGCGACCGTCATTTCGACCAGTTGGCGACCCGCTTCGCGGAAAAGATCTACGGGGGCGCCAAAGGGGCAATCCGCCTGGCCGTGCTTCAGGCCGACCTGGCGGAAACCTTGCCGGAGCGGCCGTTACGCGTCCTGGATATCGGTGCCGGCCTGGGGCACATGTCGCTGTGGCTGGCCCAGCGCGGGCATGATGTCACGCTGGCCGAGCCCGCCGAACCGATGCTCGAAGGCGCCCGCCAGCGCTTCGCCGAGGCCGGGCAGAGCGCCACGTTCATTCAGGCGCCGTGGCAGGAACTGCTCGGTCAGCTCACCGAACCTTATGACCTGGTGCTGTGCCATGCCGTGCTGGAATGGCTGGCCGAACCGCATGCGATCCTGCCGGTGCTGCATCAGTTGACGAAGCCGGACGGTTGGCTGTCATTGGCCTTCTACAACCGCGATGCGCTGATCTATCGCAACCTGCTCAAGGGTCACTTCCGCAAAATGCGCAAGAACGACATGGCCGGCGAGAAGCAAAGCCTGACGCCGCAGCAGCCTCTTGATCCGCGTGAACTGGCGGAGCAACTTGAGGGTCTGTGGCGGGTCGAAACTCAGAGCGGAGTGCGGGTTTTTCACGACTACATGCCAGTGGAGTTCCAGGCACGCGCCGAACTGGTGGACCTGCTCGAAATGGAGCTGGCTCACCGACGTCACCCAAGCTTTGCCGGGCTTGGGCGTTATTTGCACTGGATCTGTCGGCCGGTCTGATCGGAGCTCGAAATGAAAAGTCGTGCAGGGTTACTGGTGATCTGCCTCGGGTTGGGGGCGTGTCAGGGCAGCAACCCTTATGTGGCGTCGTCCAATCCGTTGCCGCCGGCACCGCCTCAAGCGGCCAGCACCTTCGACCGCAGCGCCTACCCGGCGCCGCCGCGTGACTACGGTCGTTACCGCAGCTGGGCCTGGCTCAACGGGCAACTGCCGCCGGGCAGCGTCTGGGCGGACTCGGCCGAGGTCGCAGAAGCGGTCAGCAATGCCCTCGACCAGCGCGGCTTGCGGCCGTTGCACGATACCAGCCGCCCGGCTGACCTGTTTGTCAGCGCCGATCTGCACCTGGAGACCCGCTTGCGGCAGGTGCAGGATGACTATGGCTACGGCGGCGGTTACTACGGCGGCGGTTACAACCATTACGGCAGCGGCTATGGCATGTACAACACGGTGCCGATCGTGCGCACTTATCAGGAACAGGTCGTGGTCGTGCGGGTGGATTTGTTCGACGCAAGCACCGGTCAACCGGTGTGGAGTTCAAGTGCTGAAACCGGCAATCGGGGCAGCCAAAGCGAGCGTGCCGACGCGATCCGGGAGGCTGTAGAAAAGGCGATGTCGGCGTATCCTCCTAGTTAGCTTCTGTGGTTTGGAAGCCTTTGAAAGGTTCATGTCTTCAACCCGGAGAACCATCATGATCCGCCGTTTTACCATACTGGCTGTGGCCGTGCTGCTCAGCGCTTGCGCCGCCAACCAGGTCAACAGTGACTTCGATGCCAGCCGCGACTTCGCCGCCTATCGCAGCTGGAGCTGGAAAGAGCCTGCCTTGCAATATCGCCCTGACGACCCACGGATCAAGAGCGACCTGACCGAACAGCGTATCCGCGAATCGGTGGCCGACCAATTGGATCAGCGCGGCCTGCGCCCGGCCGCTCCCGGCAGCAAGGGTAATCTGGATGTCCAGACCTACCTGATCATCGAAGAGCGCCAGCAGCAGGTGACCACCAACTATGGCGGCGGTTGGGGTAATCCCTGGAATGGTTATTGGGGCGCACCGATGTACAACGAAACCCGTAACGTCAGTTACAAGGTGGCGACCATCCAGATCGATCTACTCGATGGCAAGGACGGCAAACTGGTGTGGCGTGGCAGTGATGAGCAACTGCTCAGCCGTACAACCAACCCTTCCGATCGCAGCAATGCGATACATGAAACCGTGGGACGCATCCTCGCCAACTATCCACCGCGCTAACCACCGAACCCCAAACACCATGCCCCCCTGTGGGAGCGAGCCTGCTCGCGATGGCGTCGGTCCACTCGACATTAATGTCGACTGACTCACCGCTATCGCGAGCAGGCTCGCTCCCACATTAGTTTTTGAGTGTGGGGTGGCGTCTTGCCAGCAGTCTTGCCGAGCCTTGTCTACACTGCTTTTGACCCAAGGAGGTAGTCCTCGGTTGTGCACCGGCAAAGGAGTGCGCGATGTCTTCCCGACAGCAGTTCTACGGCGCGACCCGACAACGCGGGGCTATCGGCATGATGGCGGCGCTGACGCTGGGCATGGCCCTGGTGTTTGTGCTGCTGGTGGTCGACAGCGGTCGGTTGTACCTGGAAAAGCGCGACCTGCAGCGCGTGGCGGACATGGCCGCACTTGAAGCCTCGACCCGAGGCGGCGATTGCACCGCCGGGGCCACGGCCACGGTGTATGCCAACGCCAGCGCCAACCGCAATGGCTTCTCCTTTCCCGGCCCCAACCGCAACCTGCAGGTGGCTTGTGGTGTCTTGGCCCTGGACGCTAATAACCTTCGAGTCTTTGCCGGCGACCCAAGCAAAAGCGAAGCCATTCGGGTGATCGCCAGCCATGTGGTCCCGCAGAGTTTCGCCGGCGGCATCGGCGCACTGTTCGGTGGCGCGCCACGCGGGGCGACAGTCAACCTGTCCGCCACGGCGGTCGCCGCCTTACCGCCACCCCTGGCTTCGCTGACCATTCGCAGTACAGCGCTGAGCGTCGATACCAGCAAGTCGGTCATGCTCAATGCGTTATTCGGTGGGTTGCTCGGCGGTAACCTGAACATCAATGCCGTCGGCTGGAACGGGCTGGTGAATACCAACATCAGCCTGCTCGGCTACCTCGACCGGCTGAAAGTCGACCTCAACCTCAGTGCCGCCGGGTATGACCAGGTGCTGGGCAATACGATTGCCGTCAGCCAGTTGATCCAGACCGCCGTCAACGTGCTGGACCCCAGCGGCACACTCGGCGCGACGGCCACCATCGGCAGTCTTCAAGCGCTGAAAGTCGCGGCCGGTACGACCAGCGTTGTTCTGGGCAACATGCTGCACATTGAAACCGGCAGCAACGTGACGGCACTGGCCACCAACCTGAAAGTGTTCGACCTGATCGAAGCCGTCGTGCAACTGGCCAACAAGAAAAACGGCCTGGTGGCGACCCTGCCGATCAACCTCTCGGGGCTGGCGCAAATCACCGCTCGGGTGCAGGTCCTGGAGCCGCCCCAACTTTCCGCCATCGGCAATCCGAAAAACGCCGCGCTCGCGCCTTTGGGACCCAATCGGATTTATGTAAAAACGGCTCAGATACGCACGCTGCTGTCGGTCAACCTGCCCATTCTGAGTGCCATCCAACCGTTGCTCGCGGCGGCAGCCGATCTGGCCGGCCCCCTGACCAATACCTTGAATGCCTTGCTTCATCTAAATCTGGTTGGTGTCATCGATTCATTGACCTGCGCGCTGGGGGCTGACTGTCAGACACCGTCGATCGTGCCGCTTTCCAACGTCGTGGGCCTCGACGTCGCAGTGGACGTGTCGAGCGCCAACAGTTACGTCACCGCCTACAGCTGCCTTAGCCCAACCAGCAAGACATTGACCACCAATACCAGCACGTCCTTGGTGAATCTGAAAGTCGGCAAGATTGACCCAAACACGACGTTCGGCAGCAACACCGCGCCGCCAGCCGTGGTGGTGCAGCCGTTGAAGGTGATCGATATCGGGGTGAAAACCTGTCGTCGGTTCCTGATCTTTCCCGTCAGTTGCGACCCACGGATTCCAGGCGTCGGCGGCGGGATCGATATCATGGTCGACACCACCGTGGCCCAGAACGCCAATATCCCTCACGTCTATTCCGCACCACCGGCAACCAGCCTGCCGGAGATCAACCAGCCACCGTTCTACTATTCCTTTTCCACCAGCAATATCGTCAGCAGCCTTTCCGACACGCTGACCAATATCAAGGTCAACATGTATGGCCCTACGGGCAGTCTGGTGAGTGGTCTGGGGACGATTCTCAGCGCCGTCACCAACGTCCTGGTCGACACTATCAACGGAGTGCTCAGCCCGTTGCTCGACACCTTGATCAATACACTGCTGGTCAGTCTGGGCATCGACCTGAACAAGGTCGATGTCGGCGCCAACCTCAGCTGTCAATCCGGGCGTGCGTCACTGGTGATCTGATCGTCGTCGGCGATCGGTAACTCAATGCAGAACCGGGCGCCCTCGACGGTGTTGTTCACGCTCAGATGACCGCCCATGTTCTCGACGATTCCGTAACTCACCGACAGCCCCAACCCGGTGCCGATGCCCGCCGGTTTGGTGGTGAAGAACGGTTCGAAAATCCTGTCCAGCAGCCGTGGATCGATACCGCCACCGTTGTCCTCGACCCACAATCGCACCGATTGCTTGTCCTGTCCGGCGTACAGCGAAATCCACGGTTTGAACTCACGATCGGTCTCGCGTTTGCTCAGCAATGCGTCCCTGGCGTTGACCATCAGGTTGATCAGAACCTGTTCCAGTTGATCGATATGGCCGCGCACCTGAACTTCAAAGTCGGTCTGACTGATCCGCAGCTCGACGCCTTTGCCACGCATGCCTTCGGCCAGCAGTGACAGCGTGCCCTGGATCGCCTCGGCCGGATTGAACGGTTGCTGCTCGATCTCCGAGCGGCGGCCGAACACTCGCATGTGATCCACCACTCGCGCGGCACGCTGGACCTGCGCGTCGATGCGGTTGAGCTTGTCGGTCAGATAATCGAGCTGTACCTCACCGCTGTTCAGGCGTTTGAGCACATTGACGATGGCCATGCGCATCACGTTCAACGGTTGATTGATTTCATGGGCCAGTCCGGTGGCCATTTCGCCGAGGGTGGCCATCTTCGCGCTTTGCGTGAGTTGTAGCTGGGAGCGCCGTACTTCGGTGTTGTCACGGCCCACGGCCTGGATCTCGAGCAGGCGGCCCTGCTCATCGAACACCCCGCGATCCGACCAGACCCACCACGCATGTTCCCGTCCCGGCAATTGCAGATTGATTTCCGCGGTGCTGACCGGTACGTCCGGGCTCAGTCGGCTGAGCCGCTGGAGGAACGCGGCGCGCTGTTCGTCTGACATCCAGCTGCCCAGATTCACCCCCGGCAGTTGCTCGGGCTGACATTCCAGATACGTCGCCAGTGGCCGGTTACCAAAGATCAGGGTCAGGTCGGGGCGATACCGACAGATCATCGCCGGGGAATCCTCCACCAGTATTCGATAGCGCTCTTCGCTCTGTTTGACTTGCTCGGTGGCGAGGGTCGCTTCAGTGACGTCCAGCCACAAACCAACGGCTTCCACCGGCAGGCCGAGGTCGTTGCGTAGCAACTTGGCTTCGTCGAGCAGCCAGTGGTAATCGCCACGGCCGTCGCGCAGTCGATATCGACTGCGCACCGAGCCTTCACGCAACAACAGTCGGGTGCGTTCAAAATAGCGGTCGCGGTCCTCGGGATGAACCCGTTCTGTCAGTGCGCCGGCAGTGCAATCGGCAAGCTCCAGGCCGAGCAACGGCTGCAGGCTGGCGCTGAAGAATGTCGGTAGCAACGCTCCTTCGACGTAACGCTGCACGTAGATCACGGCCGGCGAACTGGCGATCAGATTGTCCAGTCGGGCATGGGCCGTCGAGGCGTTCTGTTCCTGGGTCTTGATGTCGCTGATGTCGAGCATGAAGCCCACCAGCCGGCGGTTTATTCCGCCACCCAGGGCCTGGCCTTGCAAGCGATACCATCTCGGTGTTTGTGTCGCGTCTGGGCAATGCAAGCGCACACACAGAAGCAACGGAACGGCATCGTCCTGCCAGTCTTGCAGACGGCTGCGAAGTTCTTCGCGGTCGGCAGGGTGCACGCGATCAAGCCATTCGCTCAGCGGCACCCGGGTCGCGAGCAGGCTCAGCGTGTCGGCGAGCGATGGCGCCAATTGCACTTCGGCGGTGGTGCTGAAAACCTCGAGCCATCCGGTACCGAGTAACGCTTGCAACGAGTCCAGCCGTTCCAGTTGCAGGTGATGCCGATGCTCGCGCAACCGTTCCAGCAAGGGGCTGGCGAGGGCGGCAGTGAGCAGCAACCAGTCGCAGTCGTTCAGATCGGGGGCGCCGCGCTGCGGCGCATAACAACCACATAGCAACCAGGCGACCACGCCGTGTGCATCGTAATAAGGCACCGCCAGCCCTTCGGCATGGCCGAAGATATCGTGCAGGCGAGGGTGCTCGCCGAACGTCAGGCGATGCACAGCGGTGCCGCTCAAACTGTCGAGCCCGGTGCCCAGGCGTTGGTTGTTTTTCCAGAGCTGCGGGGCGTCGCAGGCGGCGTAATGCTGATGAATTTGCCAGCCCTGTGCCTGCTCATCGAGCAACGCCACGGCAATGCAGGGAATATGAAAGCGCTGAGCCAGACTCTGCAGTTGATCCACCAATACGTCAGCCAGTCGCGTCAGGCTGCACAGGCGTAGTTGTTCGCTGATTTTGGCCGCGAGCAAATGACTGTGTTCGCGACTGCGTGATTGTCGACGCTCAAGCAACAAGTCGCCGATGTCGAGCAATTGCAACAGCCAGCCGTTCGCCAAGGGCTGGACCCAGCCGCGCAAATGCAGCGGGTGTCCGCTGAGGCTGTAAAAGTCCAGGTCCAGCACCTGTCCCTGCCAGTCCGACGGCGTGCCTTCGACGGCGAGGCTGCTGTGGGGCATGAGGTAATCGAGCAAGGGCGATGCCTGCGCGGCGGGTACTTGCTGGGCCAGGGCATGGCGCAGCGGACCGGTCAGGTGCAGCACCCGACCTTCGGCGTCCAGGTGTAATTGCAGGCCGACAGTTGGCACGCTCAGGGTGTCTGGCGGCGCCAGTGGCGGTAGCGGTTGGCGGTTAAGCAGACGCCCGAAGAGTTTGTCCCCGGAACTCAAAATTGCAGGCTCGCACTGGCGGTGAGGTTGGCCGGCAGGTTGGGCACTGGACCGATTCCCGGCAGCACCAGAAACGGGATCACCCGGTTCAATTTGCTGGTGGGGTAGTTGATGGTGACCTTCAAGACTCCCCCCACATAAGTAGCGCTGGCATCGGTGGCGACATTGAAGTTCAGCGCGGTGGGAATCCACGCCAGTTGCCGGCTCAACTCCGTGGTGGCAACGGTCTGCACGGCGGTGGCGTAGCCAGGTGTGCTCGGGTCCAGCGCTACGCTGCGACGCACCGCTTCGGCGGTCGACTGATTGAACGATTGCATCAGTAACAGCGGCAGGCTGTAACTCACAATCCCATAGAACACGGCGAAAAAGATTACGAACACCAAGGCAAATTCAATCGCCACGGCGCCTTTTTGCTTGCGGGGGAGGCCTGTTTTCATTAGCGCGTCTACCCTGACTGTCACTGCGTAATATCAGCATAGAATCATTCAGCCATAACGGATGTTTTTTACCGAATGCAGAGCTTTGTCCTACTGACCTGGCTGGCGTTATGCGCCGCTCAGGATGCTCGAGAAAAACACATCGCCAATGGCCTGACCCTGGGGGGCGGCTTACTGGCGCTCGTCTATTTGCTCTGGACTGACACCACTTGGCTGGGCGCCGAGGCGGCGCAGGGTGGCTGGGCTTTTTTGCTGGCGCTGGCCTTCACCTTGCCCGGTTATGCGATGCGACGCCTGGGGGGCGGCGATGTGAAATTAATGACAGCCTTGGGTTTGGCGACAGACGGTAGGCTGCTGCTGGGCGTGTTCATCGGCGCCGGATTGGCCAGCGTCCTTTGGCTGCTGCTCGCGCCAAAAGTCTGGCTTCATATGAGTCAAAGGGTTAGGGATCTTCTTAGATATTTAGGGCCGCAATCGTCAAAAAAGCCGCCGTTTGCTCCGTTTGTGCTGGTCGGATTTTTGTTCGCGCTCGCCTGGATGCACTAGTCGCCAGGCTCGGGTACTTCCATGTACATAGTTGGGAAGTGCGTCTACTTTCAAATCAGTTGTTGTACAGCCTTTGGTGCAAGTACAGGAACGGTCAGCCTTGACCCCGCAAGGAGTTGCTCGTGAACAAGTTTACATCGGCTGTAAAAATCCTCGTGGTGGACGATCAACCTCTGGTTGTTGAAGAGCTCTGTGAGTTTCTTCAAGGGAGTGGTTATCGCTGTGTTCCTTGCGAGTCCGGCAGACAAGCCATCGAGCGGTTTCAGGATGATCTGGAGATTGGTCTGGTGCTCTGTGATTTGCATATGCCTGACAAGAACGGGATTGAGTTGGTTCAGGCGTTGCAGGTGTTGGCTGGTAAGCATCGTGCGTTCGAAGCGATCATGCTTACGGGGCGTGCGGATAAGCAGGATGTGATCAAGGCTTTGCGCGCCGGGTTTGCTGATTATTACCAGAAGCCGATTGATCTGGATGAGTTGCTCGAAGGTGTTCAGCGTCAGGAGGTGGTGTTGCAGGAGCGGCAGAAGAGTGTGCAGCTGGGGCATTTGGATCAGAAGCTGCAGTATCTGTCGGAGTCGATCGATGATCTGTATCAGGATCTGGATAGGGTTCGCCAGGGTCCGCAGTCGTCGGATTTTTCTGATGGCGATGGTGTGGATCGGGTGCGGCTTCCTGCGGTTTTTCATCAGTTGTCGCCACGGCAATTGGAGGTGGCGCAGTTGGTGGGGAAGGGGCAGACCAATTATCAGATTGCCTGTGAGTTGGGGATTACCGAGAACACGGTGAAGTTGTATGTGTCGCAGGTTTTGCGGTTGACGCATATGCATAATCGGACGCAGTTGGCGTTGGCGCTTTCGCCTGGTGGTTCTGGGGTTCTTCGGCGTATTGCTCACTGAGGTTTTTTGGTTTTTGGTGGGGGGTATATCCGTTGTTGCGGTAACGGCGGCTGGCGGTTTCGCCCTTATGTATGGACTCGCCCACACTGACTACCTGCTTTTCAAACACTGCTACCCGGTTGCATTTATGTATAAGGCCTGTCCAAGGAAGCTGTCTTGAGCTTCTGGCCAACATTGGTTGAGCTCGCGGTATGCCGATTACGTGCAGGCCTCGAAGGCCGGTAAGGGCGCAGGCATCGATCCGCGACGGTCTGACCTGGGTTCAATGTTTTCTAGCAGGGGCTGGAGCGCCGTGACGCCCCGGTGGCAGAACGCTTTTGATCAATGACTTGGCGCAGCTGGCCGGCCATCGGCCGGTTGGCTGCGGTAAGTCTGGTCATTTTGTAGCAGCACCCAAACGATTCGAAAGTTGCGATTCGCCAAGCGTATCGCCGCTTCCTTGCGGCCCAGTCGCTCCTGCCAACGTTGCAACCGACGATCGTCGGGCTGCTCTGAATCCGGGCGTAAATGCCTCAATACCGCGTGAGCGCCTTGCACCATCAGGCTGCGCACATAGCTGTCGCCTCGTTTGCTCATCCTGCCCAGGCGGACCCTCTGCCCACTGCTGTTCTGCTCAGGCACCATGCCAAAGTAGGCGGCGAACTGACGTGCATTGGCAAAGCGTTCCGGGTCGGTTTGCTTGGCCAAAAGCGCGGTGGCGATGATCGGGCCGATACCGCGTACGCTCATCAGTCGCCGGGCTGTTTTATCCTCGTTCGCGGCATTCTCCAGGCGACCGCTCAGCACGTTGATCCGCTCGCCCAGCTGACGCCATTCGCCCAGCAGCTCGTCGACCAGCTCGCGCAACATGTCGGGCAAGGGTTGTGTCGCGTCTTCCAGCACCCTAGGCAGGGTCTGATTGATGGCGGCATCACCTTGGGCCAGGGTGATGCCGTGCTCCATTAGCAAGCCCCGCATCTGGTTGCTCATGGCTGTACGCCGACGGACATAACCTTGCCGGGCACGGTGCAAGGCCTGCATGGCCAGTGCGGTGGCGCTTTTGATGGGGACTGCCGCAATTTTGCTGTCGCGCCCGGCGCGCAATATGGCTTGGGCATCATTACGATCATTTTTGGCGCCGCTGCGGTGCTTGGCCACAAGCTGTGCTGGAAGAATCCGCGCCAGACTGCCCTGAGCCTGTAGCTGGCGCGCCCATGCTTGAGCGCCTGGTCCTGTTTCCATCAGCACCACTATGGTTGGCGGGAGTTGGCGCAGAAAGGTATGAAAGGCTTCACGCGACTTGATTCGTTCTTCGTAAAGCACCTGGCCAAGGGCATTTTCCCCCGCGATCTGGAATACCTGTTTGGCAAGATCGACCGCCACCGTGGTGCAGGTCGATAGATCGGTGGAAGACAGGGACTGTTTAACCGTCGTATGCTTTTTCATGGATTCGCCCTCGCTGTCGGTGGCTTCTTAGACTGCCCCCGTGGCGCATTGACGCCTCGGCGCGGGCGAGTCCATCCAATTACGGCGAGTCCCTTTTTCAAACGCCAAAAAGGAACCAAAAGGCTTTGCCCCGACGTTCGGCCCCTCGCTAGGGCTCGGTGTTCCTTCGTTCCGGCATTCATCTGGGGGCATCGCCTCCGGTCGGCTTCGCTTCGACCTCCTCTCGATGTGTGCGGCTTCGCCGCACGGCGCTACGCGCCTACCCCCCAGATGAACGCCTCCACTCAGCCTGCCGACGGGGCAGGTGGATCAAAAACCAGATCAAGAGCTGCAGGCGAGCTAACGCTCGGCCTGTTGAGTGGTGAGGAGCGGGCGGTATGCCCCCGATTTACTGTGGGAGCTGGCTTGTCGGGTCGCCGCATCGCAGCGATGGCGGCCTGACAGCCGACCAATCTCTTGCAGGTGTACATCGAACCCTGTGGGAGCGGGCTTGCCCGCGATGGCGGCCAGATAGCCGAACAATCTCTTCCTGCTGCCAAATGATCGTTCCCTACGCTCCGCGTGGGAATGCAGCCAGGGACGCTCCGCGTTCCATTTTTGTGCTGAGCGATGTGTAAGAAACACAGCGCTTTCCCACGCATTTTTCAGGTTGCCGGGTAGGAAGCTGTGTCTCTAACCTCTGGCTGTCGCCAGTGTCTGTACACGCATAATTGCCACCAGCCTGTTCGCTGCCGGTCAATGCGTTATGGCGGCTGTGTGCGGGCGGACTTCGGTCTGGCCGGGTGTCCATACCGGTCTTCTCACCTCGCACATAGCTGCCACCTCTTCGCCGTGTGAGAAGCGGCAAGTGGAGACAGCCGACCACTTTCTTACAAGTTGTAAACTCATCCCGTGTAGGAGCGGGCTGCTCCGGGCGGCGTTCCGATGATGGCGACCTGCCGGCCAACCAATCCCAAGCAGATGCACACAATTCAACTGTGGGAGCTGGCCTGCCAGCGATGGCGGTCTGTCATTCACCATCAACGCTGGACGACAGACCTCCATCGTCGGAACGCCGCCCAGAGCAGGCTCGCTCCCCGCAGCGAATCACCTCCGAAGCTTATCCCCCAGACCCGCTGGACACTGTCCCTCCTTCATTCTGGTCAAAAAATTTCGGAATCTCATGCTCATAGCTTTTTAGCCACCGCTGCATGCTCAGTTCGCGCTCGGTCGCGGTTGAGGTTTGTGGTTTTTGCGAGGCGGCCTTGTTGCTGCTTTGCAGTTGCAGCCAGCCTTCGGTTTCCTGTTGTTGCGCCGAGGAGGGGCCTTCGAGGGCGTGGGTGGTGAGGGGCAAGGCCAACAGGGCGAGGTAAACGAAGGTCGGTTTCATCGCGATGTTCTCTCTATTGAATGGGCGCAACCGTCACGGCGGCGACTTGGTTCGTGGCGATCGGGCCTGTCTTGTCCGGGGCCTTGAGTTTTTGCGCGCGCTCTTGGGCTTCGGTGACTTGGGCGGGGCTCAGGCCGACGCGACTGACCAGTTCGGCGGCGCGGCTCCAGTCGTCCTGATAGATCAACAGCGTCACCAGATTCAACGCCGCCAGTTGATCGCTCTGTTTGAGTTCCATGGCAGTCAGGAACTCGAAGCGTGCATCCTCGATGCGCCGTTGATTGAGGTAGACCACGCCGAGGTCGTTGCGGATTTTTTCATCAGTGGGCGCCAACTGGGCGGCGCGTTGCAAGTGGGTTTGGGCCTGACCGTTATCGCCCCTGGCAGCGGCGAGTTGGCCCAGGCCCTGTTCGGCTTCGGCGGCCAGGCAGGTGCCGACCAGGCTGCGGTACAGCGGCTCGGCTTCACTGCGGCCCAGCAGGCGGTAAACCTTGGCCTTGCGCAGGCGTACGTCGGCCAGGTTGTCGGGCAGACGTTGCAAGTTGGCAAGGCTGGCGTGCAGTTTTCCGTCCTTGGCCATGTCGTCGGCGAGGTTCATCGACAGTTGTTCATCAGCGCCCAATTTGCCGCAACTGGCGGTGTTGGTCAGTGCGCTCCAGGGCGCCTGACTGTTCGTTGCGCAGCCGCCCAGTAGCAGCAGACTCAAACCGGCAATCATTGCTTTCATCATCATCCCTCTATGAACCAATGGCCCGCGCCAGGGCGGTGAACCCGGGGCCGGCCAGCACGATCAACAACGCCGGGAAGAGAAACAGCATCATCACGACGGACATTTTGGCGGACATCTTGGAGATGTATTCCTGCAAGCGGGTCAGGCGCCGGTCATCGAACAATTGCTTGAGCGCCAGCAGGGATTTCATCGCCCCACCGCCCTGATGAAGCAACTGCTGCAGGATCACGCAGGTGTCGGTGAATTCATCGACCGCCAGCAGGTGGCTGGC
Organism: Pseudomonas sp. DR48; assembly: GCF_019823085.1. Lineage (NCBI taxonomy): Bacteria > Pseudomonadati > Pseudomonadota > Gammaproteobacteria > Pseudomonadales > Pseudomonadaceae > Pseudomonas > Pseudomonas sp. DR48. The sequence goes on from NZ_CP081946.1 coordinate 2,673,877, forward strand.
CCTGTTCAGCGCTTCGCCCAGTTCCAGGCCGGAGTCGACACGGGCCAGCACCAGGCGCAGTTCCTGAGTCAGTGTGGGCAGAAGGTATTTGCCTTCATGGCTCATGACGCGCAGCGACTGTTCCACCGCCATGCCCGACTCGAACAGGATGCGCAGCAGTGGAATGAAGGTGGAGATCTCGGTGGCCAGTTGTCTTTGTCGGCGTTGTGCCGCTGCGGCGAGCAAGCGTTTGGGCAGTAAGTAGCCGATGGCGGTGGCAAACAGCGGGGCGATCCAGTGGTTCTCAACGTTGAGGTAGAAAACGCTCTGGATCAGCAAGCTGATGGACAGCGCCAGCACCGGGACGCCGACCTGGCACGCGGCAAACAGCGAGCGCCGTCGGGCGCTGCGCCAGCCCAGACGGTTGAGCAAGGTCTGGGTCTCGTTGTCCAGATTGACCACACGCTGACCGAGAGAGCTGTTGCCAAGCGCCTGCAACCAGAGGCCCACGCGGTTTTTTTCGGCTCGTTTGCCGTCCAGTCGCTGGGCCACTTGGCGCGTGCGCCGGCGTTGATCCAGCAGGGCGCTGAGGAGCAAAAGAGTTGCCCCCAGAAACAGCAGCGCACTGATCAGCAGGGCGATTTTCATACGCTACGCAACATGCGCCAGAGCAGCAGGCTGCCCACCGCCTGCAAACCGAACGCGGTGGCGAGCATGATTTGCCCCGAGCTGTCGTGCCACATGGCGAGCAAGTAGGTGGGGTTGGCAGCCAGAAAATAGCCGGCCAGGCCCACTGGCAAGCTACCCAACACCCAGGCGGTCACCCGAGTTTCGCCGGTCATGGCACTCAGTTGTCGCGCGATCTGCTCGCGCTCGCGGATCATTTTGATCAGGTTTTCCAGCAGTTCGCTGGCGCTGCCGCCATAGCGGTGATTGACCTTCAGCCCCAAGGCAAACAGGCGCAGTTCGTCTTTCTCATACAGTTCGGCAAAGTCGGTGGCCGCATCCGGCAGGCTGACGCCCAACTGCACGTTGCGCTGCACGCGGCCCATGGCATTTTTCAAAGGGTCCTGGGCGGCATCGATGGCGCCCAGCACGGCATCGGCGAGGGTGCGTCCGGACTTCAGGCTGCGCACGGTGTGATCGAGCATTGGTGGCAGTTGCTCGATCATGCGTTTGAGGCGACGTTGATAGCGCCAGCTGATGTACAGCCGCAGAACCAGAGGCGGCACCAGCAGTGACACCCCGCCGCCGATCCAGCCGGCGCTGGCGAAACCGATCAGGATGACCAGGGCCCAAAGCAGCATCCACACGCCCAGGCGTTCGGTGGGGCGTCCGAGACCGGCGCGCAGAAAGGCCCTTTCCAGGCCTGCCCAAGAGGACTTTTCGACAGTCAGTTCCGGCTGCCCCTGAGTCAGGCGTTGCAGAACGCGTTCAGTCCCGGTCTGTCGCAGTCCACTGAGCAACAAACGGATCGACAGGCCAAACATCACCAGGCAAACGAGGATAAGCAGCACCGGTTTGAGCATGCCGTGGCCCTTAATAAGGTGAGAGGGGGAGTGCTGACTCGCGGCGCAATTTGTCGCCGGCGGGGTTGACCGCCTCACGCAGAAAACCGAAGCCGGTGCGCCGGTCCAGCCTGAACAGCGTGTTGGTCACGTAGACGTCATCGCGCACGCCAATCACTTCAACCACTTCGGCGACGCAACGCCGGCCATCAGGCATGCGCGTCAACTGGATCACCACGTCCAGCGCCGCGCAGATCATTTGCCGCAGAGTCTTTTCGGCAATCGTGCGGCCGGTCAGGCCGACCAGGGTTTCCAGCCTCAACAGTGCATCCTGGGCATTGTTGGCGTGTACGGTGCTCATCGAACCGTCGTGACCGGTGTTCATCGCCGTGAGCACGTCGACCACTTCGACACCGCGGATTTCACCCAGGATGATTCTGTCCGGGCGCATCCGCAGGGCATTGCGGATCAAGTCGCTGGACTTCACTTCGCCGTGGCCTTCGGCATTCGGCGGGCGGGTTTCCAGGCGCACGACGTGCGGGTGGCCCAGCTGCAATTCGGCGACGTCTTCGATGGTCACCAGTCGTTCGTGCGGGTTGATCAATTGGCTGAGAATATTCAGCAGAGTGGTTTTGCCGGTGCCGGTGCCGCCACTGATCAGAATGTTGCAGCGCTTGCCCACGGCTTCCTGGATGAAATCGAAGATCGCCTGATCGATGGTTTGCATCGCCATCAGGTCGGTGCTTTTAAGCATGTCCTTGCGAAATTTTCGGATCGACAGACACGGGCCGTCGAGGGCGATGGGCGGAATGATCGCATTGACCCGGCTGCCATCAGGCAGGCGTGCATCGACCATCGGCGACGATTCATCAAGCCGCCGACCCAACGGAGCGAGGATTCTTTGCATGACCCGTTCGACGTGGTGTGCGTCGATGAAACGCAAGTCGCTCTGATACAAAACACCTTCGCGTTCGATGAACACCCGGTGCGGACCGTTGACCAGAATCTCGGTCACAGCCGGGTCGCGCAGCAGCACTTCCAGCGGGCCGAAACCGGTGAGTTCATCGACCAGTTCTTCGGCCAGTCGCTCCATTTCATAGCGGGTGATCGCCAAGTGCAGGCGCGCAATGTACTCCGCCACTTTGTCGATGACGAACTGCGACAGCACTTGCCGCGAACCCTCCAGCAGGTTTTTTCCGGACTCTTCAATGGCGTCGATGATGTAGCGGTGCAGGACCTGTTTGAGGCCTTCGTGGTCGCTGTTACCGGTCGGCGTGCGTTGAGTGGCGCCGAACAATTGTTCACCGTTCATTGCGCGCCCCTAAGCCGGTTGAACCAGCCGGTCTTGGGTTTGGACAGGCTTTCGGAGCGTTTGGCCAAGCATTCGCCGAGGGTGCGCAAGCTTTGGGTCAGGCCTTCGCGCGGGGCCAGTTCGAACAGGCTCACGCCCTGGTTTTTTGCGTTGAGGCGCACTTCCGGGCTACAGGCGAGGATCGCGATGACCTCCATGCCAAAGCTTTTGCCGAGGGTGTCGGCGTCCGGTGCGACGTTGCGCAAGTAGCGGTCGATCAGCAGGCGGGCGTGGTCGAGCTTCATGCCCTTTTCGCGCCACAGGTTGAGCATCGCCAGGTTGCGGCGGCAGTCGAGCACGTTCTGATCGGTGTACCAGAGCAGCTTGTCGCAATGGCTGACAAAGGTGCGCAGCGCTTCGCAGTCGGGTTGCCCGGTGAGATTGACCACGATGTGTTGGAAGTGTTGGCGCAAGGCGCTGAGCAACATGTACAGCTCGGCAGCACTGGTGAGTTCCAGCGGTTCGTCGTGACTGGCGTAGGCAAGGATGCGCAGCCCGTCTCCGTCGCTGGTGAAGGCACTGTCGATCAGGGTCGAGTCCAGGCGTCGTACGTGCCTCAGCGCATCGCCGAAATGATACGAACTCTCCAGACCAAGCAGCGCCAGGCTGTCGCCACGGGGCAAGCCTAAGTCCAGCAGCAAGGTTTGCTGGCCACTCTTTTGCACCACGTGCGCCATGTGGTTGGCGAGCAGCGCACCGTCGGCATTGCTTTGCACGCCATACAGCACGGTCAGTCCACCCAGATGATTACTCGGTGCCACCGGCGGCAGGCGTTTGCCAAGGCGCCGTACCAACCCGGCGACTTCACTGGAACGCGAGCCATAGGCAACGAAGTCCCGCGCCCCGGCGCGCATGGCGTTGAGCACGAGCTGGTTGTCCATGCCGTCGCCCAGCGCAACGATTGCCAGCATCGGCTTGGCTTCCAGCGCGCCCTCGATCAAGGTGCTCTGCGCCACCACATGCTCGCGATCAAGGCCGACGAACACCAGGCTGGCGAACGTCACATCGACCAGCGCCAGCAACTCGTCGAGGCTGCCACCGCCGGCGCTGACGACCTGACCCAAGGGCGCGAGGGCGCCTTGCAGCCATTCAAGGTCGGTGTTGTTCCGCGTGATCGCGAGGAAGGTTTGACTCAGGTTCTGGCTCATTGCGATAACCCGCTGCGTTTATCGAAGTTGCCGTTTTCCAGGAAGTACATGCGGTAAAACCCGGGGTCGTAGTTGCGCAGTTGTTCTCCGGGCAGTGACGGCAATTGCGCGTTGGCGGCCAACGGTTGAACCAGGTGCGGGGTGACGATCATCAGCAGCTCGCGCTCTTCACGCTTGATCGAGGAGCTGCGAAAAAATGCGCCAATCACCGGGATGTCGCCCAGCCCCGGGAACTTGTCGACCTGCGAGGCGTTTTGCGTACTGATCAGGCCGCTGATGACGAAGCTCTCGCCATCGGCCAGGGAGATGCTGGTGTCGGTGCGGCGAATGGTGAATGCCGGGACCGTGGTGCCACCGATCGTCACGCCGTTGTTGTAGTCGAGTTCGCTGACTTCCGGCGCCACTTTCAAGGCAATGCGATCGGTGCTGACAACCGTCGGGGTGAGTGTCAGCCGGATACCGAATTCCTTGTACTCGATGGAGTAGCTGTTGCTGTTGGCGCTGGGGACCGGGATTGGAATTTCGCCACCGGCCAGGAAGCTCGCACTCTGCCCGCTGATCGCCACCAGGCTTGGCCGCGCCAGGGTGTAGGCGAAGCCGCTGCCTTCCATGGCGTTGATGATCGCGAGGAAATTGCCGCCCCCGGCGACGATGTTGAACATGTCATTGGCCAGCGGGATGCTGGGCACGGCAATGCGTGGATCGATGTTGCGCAATGGCAATACGCGCGGTGTCACGGCGGTGTTGGGCACGGTGCCGGGAGAGCCGAACAGGAAGTTCGAACTTTTCCCGAAGATCGACGTGCTGGCTTCTTTGAGTTTGGTCCGGCTGACCTCCACGAAGCGAATGTCGGTCTGTACTTGCGAGGGCAGCAAGGGATCTTCGGAGGGCATGGGCGACGTGCGGGTCAACGCCGCCGTTGCACGTCCCTGGACAAACACCATGCTCTGACGCGGAGCGCTGGCGCAGGCAGTCCAGACCATCAGGCTGGTGGCCCCGGGCGCCATGCCGGTGAGCAGGAAGGCCTGGTTGCCGTTGACACGCACGTCGGCGATTTTCGGATCACCGACCGCCAGCCGTGTGATCGCGACGGGTGATTGCAGTTCTTGTTGCAGCCCTTCACCGACCTCCAGCACGGCCGGTAATGAACCCAGCGCGGCACAATTGCCGGTGGCTGCGAAGGTCATGCTCAACGGCAGGCCGCTCATCAAGGAAACCCAAAGCAGGCCTTGGAAAACGGACATGGGCATGGAACGACTATGCATTGAGATGCATCCTTGCTCGACTCAGGGGGTTTGTTGGGTCACTTCATTACCGCGTATGACTTCCACCCGCGCTTGGCGTGGTGCAGCGCCGCCACCGAAGGTGAGTGGTTTGGGAGGACTGACGAGGGCCAGTTGATTGAATTGCACGAGGTCTCGATTGGTATTGGCGAGGTTGGCCGGTGAACTGTTTGCACCCGCCCAATACTGCGCCAGGCGTTTCTCTTCAGCGCTGCGCACGGCGAGGCGCAACACGCCGGCCTGGGCCGCGAGCATCAGGCGACTGAGCAACGGTTCGGGGACGGCGAGCAACACCGAGCGGGCACTGGCGCGCAATTGGTCCTGCTTGATTTGTTCTTCGCTGCTGCGCGAGGGATTGGCGGGGCGACCATCATTGGTCAGCCCCAGTTGTTCACCGACACCGAGCACGCGCAAGGCCGGGACCACCACCTGAGCCGACTGCTGGGGGTTGTTGGCGTCTGCGCGCAAAAACAGCAGCACGTCGACGTAGTCGCCCGGGCTTAGTTGGCCACCCGCATTGATCACCTCATCTACCGCTACGGCGAGTGCGCGCTCATCGGGGTGGATCATTCGCGCCAGCGCGCTGCCGGCTTCGAAGCTTTCAGCATTGAGCCAGGTGCCCGCCGCCAGTGCGCGCCACGGCGTGCGGCCAATCGCTTGATCGAGTCGGGTCAAACTGCCGACCGGGACCGTGCGCAGTTTTTCCAGGGTCACATCGGCGGCAGTGATCTGAACGAAGGGCGCCACGTCGTGCAGCAGGACCACAACCGGTTGGCGGGTGGGATCGTCTGCGGGCTCCGGCGCGGGCGTGGTTGGCGCGGCCGTGACAACGCCAGGTTGCACGATAGGCTCGGGAGAGGGTTGTCGGCTCAGTGTAAGTCCCCAGTAACCGGCGATCAGGGCACCGACCAAAAACAATCCGGCCAGGCCCATGGTGATTCGGCTGTTCATGACGGCTTCCCCTTCCCTGGTGCTTGATGACCCGTGCCGTGCGACGAGAAATTTTTTGCAGTCAGGCGGTAAAAAAATTGAACTATTTCGCTATTGGACGGTAGCGCAGGTAGAGCAAAACGCCATTAGTGCCCAAAAAATAACGAACAAAAGGAAAGGGTTGACGCGCCCGGTGCGGTTTTCCAATGTCCACGGCCTGCGCTTAATACTTAAGTATTAATGCGTTCTTACAGTTGTAGGTCCGGAGAATGGCGACAATGCTGATGCTGGCACAGGGGAATCATGTTGCGACGGTGCAACACCCGCTGCTCTCAGGAGAAATCGTTATGTCCTTCACGAACATTGTTCAGAAGATCAAGTCCGAAGCTGCCTTCTACTTCAATCTGGCGAAAGACACCGAAGGGGCTTCGGGTATCGAATACGCCATTATCGCGGGCATGGCCGCCGTGGCATTGGCGGCTTTCATGACGCCGATTTCGGGTGCGATTACGCTGATTTTTACCGGAATCAAAAATGTACTGGTGCCGGCGACGCCATGAACGTTACAGCTTGCCAGCGTGCCTGAGTGGTACTGACGTCAGCGCTTGGTCCATTGCAGGAGTTACCCATGAACGCGCACGCGCTGCCACGTCAACAGCTGCTGCTGGTCGATGACGAAGAGGATGCATTGCTGGAATTGGCGGAATTACTGGAGGGGGAGGGCTTCAATTGTTTCACCGCAACGTCGGTCAAGTTCGCCCTGCAGCATCTGACCCGCCATCCTGATATCGCCTTGGTGATCACTGATCTGCGCATGCCGGAGGAAAGCGGCATGTCGCTGATCAGGCGCTTGCGCGAACACACTTCACGTCAACATTTGCCGGTGATCGTCACGTCCGGGCATGCGGACATGGAGGATGTCAGCGACATGCTGCGCCTGCAGGTGCTTGACCTGTTTCGCAAGCCGATTTACCACGTGCGGTTACTGGAAACGCTGAATAATTTGTTTCCGCAGCCGGAGATGCAACGCCTCGTCCCTTGAGAGGGCGCCAAAAAACCAAAGGTGTTTAGACACAATTGACCATGGCATGAGGGCTGAAAACCGCTCCCACGCGAGCGTGGGAACGGCCGACTCACGCGATGGGCCGCCAATGCCCTGTCATGTGTTCAAGATCCCCTGCACCCACCAGCTGAAAATCGCCACTGGAGCCTGCCGCGCTGGACAGCAATGTCACTTCGCTGGGCAGCCTTACCGGTTTCTTGAACTGAACCTCGATCTCGACATTGGCGGTGGGCAGATGCTCGCTCAACGCGGCCAATGTCCGTGCCTTGTTCCATAGCCCATGGGCGATGGCTGTGGGGAAGCCGAACAGTTTGGCGCTGGCGGCACTCAGGTGAATCGGGTTGTAGTCTCCGGACACCTTGGCGTACTGGCGACCGATATCCGCCGGCGCTTTCCAGCGCGTCACTTCCATCATGTCCAGTGTCGAGGCCAGGACCTCTTCGACGGGTTCGCCCTCAAGTTTGACGCCCCGGCACAACATTCGGCTTTCAGCCTCCCACAGCGTTCCCAGCTGATCGTCAAGTGAGGTCACCAGATCGAACGTGGCGCCCTTGGCGTGCGGTTGCAGGTTCTGCACCTGCACACTGGCCCGCACACGATGCACGCCGCCCATGGGCCGTAAAACCCGGATGCGATTGCTCAGGTGGATGAGCCCGAGCAACGGGAACGGAAACTCCTTGGCCGTGAGCAATTGCATCTGCAGCGCAAACGCCAGGATGTGCGGGTAGGTCGGCGGTAGCAAACCGTTGTCGGCAAACCCGCAGACCTTGCGATACGCCGCCAAACGGTTGGGATCGACCTCGACCCAGCAGCGCAAACCGGAGTCGGGCAACGTGGTGCCGGTGATTTTGCGTCGCATCGCCGCGCGCACATACAGCGCAGGCAGGCTCGGTTCGCGGTTGAGCGTGTGCCAGTCAATGATCATGTCTACGCCCCCAGAACACTTTGTCCACAGACTCGCAACGCCTGCCCGGTGAACGCGCCGGTGCCAGGCTGCGCCAGCCAGGCCACCGCTTCGGCAACGTCCTGCGGCAGGCCGCCCTGGCCAAGCGAACTCATGCGTCGCCCGGCTTCGCGGATACCGAACGGCAGGTGTGCGGTCATTTGCGTTTCGATGAATCCGGGTGCCACGGCGTTGATGCTGATGCCGCGTTCACTCATCAGCGGTGCCCAGGCTTGAGCCAGACCGATAAGGCCAGCCTTGCTTGCCGCGTAATTGGTTTGCCCACGATTGCCGGCGATGCCGCTGATCGAGGCCAGCAAAATCACTCGACCGTTGTCATGCAAGGTGCCGCTGTCGAGCAACGCCTTGGTCAGCACTTGCGGTGCGTTGAGGTTGACCGCGAGCACCGCATCCCAGAATTCCGGGGTCATGTTGGCCAGGGTTTTATCGCGGGTGATGCCGGCGTTGTGGACCACCACGTCGATCCCGTCAGGCAGCTGTTCGATTAATTGCGCGGCAGCGTCTTCGGCACAAATGTCCAGGGTGATGCTGCGCCCGCCAAGGCGTGCGGCGAGCGCGTCCAGGTCGGCCTTGGCCGGTGGCACGTCAAGCAGGATCACCTCGGCGCCGTCACGGGCCAGGGTTTCGGCGATGGAGGCACCAATGCCACGCGCGGCACCGGTGACCAGCGCCTTGCGCCCGGCCAGTGGACGAGTCCAGTCCGTAACCTGCGTATCGCAGGCTTTCAATCGGATGACCTGCCCGGACACGAATGCGCTTTTGGGCGAGAGGAAAAACCTCAGCGGCCCTTCCAGTTGATCCTCGGCCCCTTCGCCGACATAGATCAGTTGCAAGGTGCCGCCACTGCGCAATTCCTTGGCCAGCGAACGGCTGAAGCCTTCCAGGGCACGCTGTGCACTGGCGGCGAACGGGTCGCTCAGCGTTTCTGGCGCGCGCCCCAGAATCACCAGGTGCGCACTGTTATCGAGGTTTTTCATTAGCGGTTGAAAGAATTCGCGCAGCCGTTTCAGCTGATCGGTGTGCAGCACATCACTGGCATCGAACACCACGGCCTTGATCTTCGGACCGTGGCCGGGAATCCACGCGGTGGCCAGTGAAGGCTCGGCACCGTAGGCATAGATCGCATCGGTCAGGCGATTGGCGAAGGTGTTGACGTTGTCCGCCAACGGGCCGCCGCCGATCAACAGCGCTCCTTCGACGGGCCGCAGCCGGCCTGCTTGCCAGCGTTCCAGGCGTACCGGAGACGGCAGTCCCAAGGCCCCGACCAGACGATGGCCGATGGACGAATTGGCGAAGTCTATATAACGGTCAGACATGGAACGCACTCCGGCAGCTGGGGTTCAAAGTGTGGACCACGAATGGCAATCAGTCGTTCGATCCACGAGATTAGGCCTACGCTTGAACTCAGCAGATTAGTTCGTCGCAGGACTTTCAGGCGACCGCAGACCTGAATTGGAATGCAATCCTGTGGGAGCGAGCCTGCTCGCGATAGCGGTATGACAGCCCGCATTGAGGGAACTGACACACCGCTATCGCGAGCAGGCTCACTCCCACTAGGGATCGGTTCTTAAATTGAATTTTTCAAGGAGCTTTTCATGACTCAGCTGCGCCGCGTCGCGATTATCGGCGGTAACCGTATCCCTTTCGCCCGTTCCAACGGGCCGTACGCCACCGCCAGCAATCAGGCAATGCTTACCGCAGCGCTCGAAGGCCTGATCGAGCGCTACAACCTGCATGGCCTGCGCATCGGCGAAGTGGTGGCGGGTGCCGTCCTCAAATTGTCACGAGACATGAACCTGACGCGCGAATGCGTGCTCGGCTCGCGGTTGTCCCCCAGCACGCCGGCCTATGACATCCAACAGGCTTGCGGCACGGGGCTTGAAGCGGCGTTGCTGGTGGCGAACAAGATCGCCCTGGGCCAGATCGATTGCGGGATTGCCGGTGGCGTCGACACCACGTCGGATGCACCGATCAGCGTCAGTGAAGGTTTGCGCCGGGTGTTGCTTGAAGCCAACCGGGCCAAGACCACGGGCGACAAACTGAAAACCTTTCTGCAATTGCGTCCCCGGGATTTGATTCCGGAGTTCCCGCGCAACGGCGAACCGCGCACCGGTTTGTCCATGGGCCAGCACTGCGAATTGATGGCGCAGACCTGGAACATCCCCCGCGAAGAACAGGATCAACTGGCACTGGAGAGCCATCGCAATCTGGCCGCGTCCTACACCGAAGGCTGGCACAACGATTTGATGACGCCGTTCCTCGGCCTGACCCGCGACAACAACCTGCGCCCGGACCTGACCCTGGAAAAACTCGCTGCGCTGAAACCAGCCTTCGAGAAAAGCGCCAAGGGCACGCTGACGGCAGGCAACTCCACGCCACTCACCGATGGTGCATCGCTGGTGCTGCTGGGCAGTGAGGAATGGGCCAAGGAACGTGGCTTGCCGATCCTCGCCTACTTGCGCGATGGCGAGACGGCGGCGGTGGATTTCGTCAATGGCGCCGAAGGACTGTTGATGGCGCCGGTGTACGCGGTGCCACGTTTACTGGCGCGCAATGGCCTGACCTTGCAGGACTTCGACTACTACGAAATCCACGAAGCCTTCGCTGCGCAAGTACTCTGCACGTTGAAGGCCTGGGAAGATCCGGAGTATTGCAAAACCAGACTCGGCCTCGATGCGCCGTTGGGCTCCATCGACCGCAGCCGACTCAACGTCAAAGGCAGTTCGCTGGCGGCGGGGCATCCATTTGCCGCGACTGGCGGGCGCATTGTCGCCAACCTGGCGAAGTTGCTGGATGCGGCGGGCAAGGGCCGAGGCTTGATCTCGATCTGCGCCGCCGGTGGTCAGGGTGTGACGGCGATTATCGAGCGCTGACCAGTTGCGCGTTCTGCTGCGCGATGCGTTCACGGTTGAGGTTGGCGTAACGCTCGGCCATTACCGAGCAGACGATCAGCTGCAACGGGTGATAGATCATGATCGGCAGCAGAATCAAGCCAAGGCCCGGGTTGGCCCCGAAGATCAGCGCCGCCATCGGTGCACCGGCAGCCAGGGATTTCTTGCTCGCACAAAACACCGCCGCGATTTCGTCGGCCGGGCTGAATTTCAGCGCGCGAGCCGTGCGGGTGGTCATCCACAGGATGATCGCCAGCAGGATCGCACTGCCGATCAGCGCCGTCAGAATCACTGTGTTGCCCTGCGTTTGCCACATCCCCGAGACCATCGAGTTGCAGAACGCCGCATACACCAGCAGCAAGATCACCAGTTTGTCGACGACATTGGTGTAGCGCTTGTGTCGCGCGAAAAACTTGCCGAACAACGGCCGTACCAATTGGCCGAGCACCAGCGGCAACAGCAACATGGCGCAGAGGTCGAGCAGGGTCGAGCCCAGGTCAATGCCGCCGGCCCCGCTGCCGACCTCGAAGCTCACCAGCAACGGCGTCAGGAAAATCCCCAGCACACTGGACAGGCTCGCGTTGAGAATCGCCGCCGGCACGTTGCCGCCCGCGCTGCCGGTCAGGGCCACGGACGAGGAAATGGTCGAGGGCAGGGCGCAGAGGTAGAGGAAGCCCAGCATCAGCAGGGATGGAAGGTGCGAGCCCAGCAGTTTGTCGCTCAGCAGCCAGATCAGTGGAAACACCGCGAAGGTGAAGCACTGCACCATCACATGCAGCTTCCAGTTCTTCAGGCCGTGACGGATCTGCTCGCTGGACAGGTTGACGCCGTGAAGGAAGAACACCAGGAACACACCGATGTTGATCACGTATTCGGCGTGCATGCCGCCGCCCGTGGCGCCAAAGGTCGGGAAGAAATACGCCAGCAGCGTGGCGATCAGCATGCCGCACAAGAACCAGTCGGTGACCACGCGTTTGAGGTGTTTGAAGGCATGCATAACAGGCACCGAATACATTTGTAAGAAATGGTGACTTAGCCTAACGTTGGCCCAGACTGCCGTCTTGCGACATAAGGCCAATCAATGCCGACTAACGGACAACTTTCTCTCGAACGGACCATTCCGACGCTCACCGCGCTGCCGCGTCCGCTGTTCGCGCGGGCGGAAAGTTTGAATGCCGGTTCCTGGACGCCGCCTCATCGCCATGACTGGGTGCAGTTTTCCTACGCCATCAGTGGCGTTCTTGGCGTTCACACCGCTGAGGGCAGTTTCTTTGCGCCGCCGCAGTGGGGCATCTGGATTCCGGCGGACCTGGAACACCAGGTGGTGACCTCGATGCGTGCCGAGATGCGCAGCCTCTACGTGCGCCGCGAAGATTGTGAGTGGGCGGACGGGCGTTGCCGGGTGCTGGAAGTCACGCCGCTGGCGCGCGAGTTGATCAAGAGTTTTTGTGCGTTGCCGGTGGAATATCCCCAAGGCGATAGCCAGGAAGCACGGCTGGTGAATGTGCTGCTGGATCAGTTGGCAAGTTTGCCGGAAGTGGGTTTTTCTTTGCCGTTGCCTCGGCACCCGCGACTGCTGGGCTTGTGCAATGAACTGATCGAAAGCCCGGAGCGCAACGTGACGTTGCAGGAATGGGCGGAACGCCTCGGCACTTCGGAAAAGACGCTGATGCGCTTGTTCCAGCGCGAGACCGGATTGAGTTTTCGCGGGTGGCGCCAGCGAATGCGGCTGCTGTCGTCATTGAGTCTGCTGGAGGAGGGCGACAGCGTGACGAATGCCGCGCTGTCTTGCGGGTATGACTCGACGTCGGCGTTTATTGCGGCGTTCAAAAGCCTGTTCGGGTTTACCCCTGGCGAACTCTTCAGACACTGATCGTTCCCACGCTCCGCGTGGGAATGCAGCCCGGGACGCTCCGCGTCCCTTTCAGAGCCGAACGCGGAGCGTCCGTTGAGGCATTCCCACGCGGACGGTTCGACGCCTCGACGTGGGAACGATCAAAAGCGGCCTCTGATCAAGTTCTGAAGCGACGAACCAGGACGTCCAGTTCATTCGACAACCCGGCCAGGCTCTGGGAATCCAGGCGCGCCGAGTTGGCCAGTTCCGCCACCAGCTGCGCATCGCCATGAATCTGGCTGATGTGCCGGTTAATGTCTTCCGCCACTTGATGCTGTTCTTCCGCCGCCGTGGCGATCTGGGTGTTCATGTCGCGAATCACATCCACCGACTCACGAATCAACCCAAAGCTGCTACGGGCCTCGCCGATGCGGCTCACCGATTGCTGAGAGACCTCAAGGCTTGCATGCATCTGCTGAGTCACCTGGCTGGTGCGTTTGGCCAGGTTGCCCAGCAGCCCGTCGATTTCCGCCGTGGAATCGGCCGTGCGCTTGGCCAGGGCGCGAACTTCATCCGCCACAACCGCAAAACCGCGACCTTGTTCACCGGCCCGTGCCGCTTCGATGGCCGCGTTCAGGGCCAGCAGGTTGGTCTGTTCGGCAATCGAGCGAATGGTCCCCAGGATCGACTGAATGTCGTTGCTGTCGCGTTCCAGTTGCTGCATCGACTGCGCCGACTGTTCGATTTCCTGGCTCAGGCGATCAACGCTGGTTACGGCCGCGTCGATTTGCTGCTGACCTTCACGAGCCTGACGCTGACCGCTGTCTGCCGACTCGGCTGCCTGGCTGCAAGAACGCGCGACTTCGTTGGCCGTGGCGACCATTTCGTGGAACGCCGTGGACACCATGTCTACCGCTTCACGCTGGCGCCCGGCCGCTTCGGCCATGTCACTGGAGACCTGGGTCGAGCTTTTTGAGGTAGCAAGAATCTTGTTCGCTGCGCCACCGATGCTCTGGATCAGGTTACGAATCGCGGTCAGGAACTGGTTGAACCAGTTGGCCAGTTGCGCGGTTTCGTCGCTGCCACGGATTTCCAGGTTCTTGGTCAGGTCGCCTTCACCTTGGGCGATGCCTTCCAGGCCACTGGCCACGCTGCGGATCGGCCGCACGATGAGGCTGGCGAAACTGGCGCCGACGATGGCAAAGAACACCGCCAGCACGGCAGCAATGATTGCGATCAGCCAGGTCAGTTGCGTGGCCGAGCTCATCACGTCGTTCTGTTTGATCAGGCCGATAAAGGTCCAGCCCAGTTGCTCCGACGGCCAGACGTTGGCCATGTAGCGTTCGCCGTTCAGCTCGACTTCCACCAGGCCTTTTCCGGCCTTGGCCAGTTGCGCATAGCCTTCGCCGAGGCTGCTGAGGGCTTTGAAGTTGTGTTCCGGCTGTTTTGGATCGACCAGTACGGTGCCGGTGTTTTCCAGCAGCATCAGATAGCCGGTTTCACCGAGTTTGATCTGTTTGACTATCTCGGTGAGCTGCTTGAGTGTCACGTCGATACTGACTACGCCGCCGTTGGTGCCCAATTTGTTGTCGATGGTGCGCACGGTGCTGACGTAGGTTGCGTCGTCCTGGGCCCAATAATAGGCCTCGGTGCGAAACGGTTTGCCCGGCTTGGCCTGGGCCGCCTTGTACCAGGGGCGTTGGCGCGGATCGTAATTGCTCAGCTTGGCATCGTCCGGCCAGGACACATAACCGCCCGCCGCCGTGCCGAGGATGGCGTAGGCATAGGATGGATGGCTGTTGCCCAGGTCCTGCAGGAGGCCGAAGACTTTTTTGTCCATCTCGCCCTGGGGAATGCTCTCGGCGTTGGCGCCCATGTAGGTCTTGAGGCTATCGTCGGAGTTCTTGATCAGAGGTTGCTTGGCCAGATAGTCGACGTTCTGGCTGATGCCGTCGAAGAACAATTGCATGGCGTTGCTGACCTGACGAATTTCGCGGCCGCTGCCGTCGACGAAATTCTCCTTGGCTTCACTGCGCAAGTTCAGCACGACAAGGGTGGCGACCAGCACCACCGGCAAGCAGGCGATGATTGCAAACGCCCAGGTCAACTTCTGTTTGATGTTCATCCGCGCTCCAGATTTTTCTTGTAGGCCCACGCAGTGCAGAAGACTCGCGGATTTTTGGCAGCCGTAAACGTTTTTGATCCCCCCGATCCTGGAGCGCGCCATCGTTTTTGTTGTCGGAACGATTGTCGGACAAATCACTTTGTCTCTGAGGACTTCGGCTGATTGCGGGGGAAATTGAGGCTTAAAAAGAAAAATCCTACGAAGGGCATGAATTAAGGTGTCAGCTTCTGTCGCAAATGCCCTCACAACCCTCTGCCAACAAGTGTTGTCGGCTCAGCTATGATCTTTTGCGGCCGATACTGACTGAAGGAGAGGGACCGATTCATCCGGCACATTGTGTGCATCTCAACGTTCATAGGTCGGCAACCCCTCCCCCGAACGAGTGGATTGCCGTATAACGAATGACTTTCGCGTGTTTGGTAATAAAGGACCCACAATAAAAGCTGATGAAGACTCCAAAACGCATTGAACCCCTGATCGAGGACGGTCTGGTCGACGAGGTGCTGCGCCCACTCATGAGTGGTAAAGAAGCAGCTGTTTATGTGGTGCGCTGCGGTAACGAGCTACGTTGCGCGAAGGTCTACAAGGAGGCGAATAAACGCAGTTTCCGCCAGGCGGCCGAATATCAGGAAGGCCGCAAGGTACGCAACAGCCGGCAGGCTCGGGCGATGGCCAAGGGCTCCAAGTTCGGCAAGAAAGAAACCGAAGACGCCTGGCAGAACGCCGAAGTGGCGGCATTGTTCCGTCTGGCCGGCGCCGGTGTCCGGGTGCCTCAACCGTACGACTTCCTTGAAGGCGTGCTGCTGATGGAACTGGTGGCCGACGAGTACGGCGATGCGGCGCCGCGTCTGAACGACGTGGTGCTGGAGCCGGATCAGGCGCGCGAATATCACGCGTTCCTGATTTCGCAGATCGTGCTGATGCTGTGTACCGGTCTGGTGCACGGTGACCTGTCGGAGTTCAACGTGCTGTTGACCCCGACCGGCCCCGTAATCATCGACTTGCCGCAAGCGGTCGACGCGGCGGGCAATAACCACGCGTTCAGCATGCTGGAGCGGGACGTGGGCAACATGGCATCCTACTTCGGCCGGTTTGCGCCGGAGTTGAAAAAGACCAAGTACGCCAAGGAAATGTGGGCGTTGTTCGAAGCCGGCACCTTGCACCCGGCCAGCGTATTGACCGGCGAGTTCGACGAACCGGAAGAGCTGGCCGACGTGGGCGGGATCATGCGCGAGATCGAGGCGGCACGCCTGGATGAAGAGCGTAAACAAGCGGTGCGCGCGGCAGATGATGCGCCACCGGGCAAGACCGAAGAACCGCCTCCACCGTGGATGCAGTGATCGGTTAACGAAAAACCCGGCTTCGGCCGGGTTTTTTGTAGATGCCTTTTGCAACCGCGTCGTCTGCATCGCGGGCAAGCCCGCTCCCACAGGTTTTGTGCTGGCCCCGGACTCTGATGTCGACACAAAACCTTGTGGGAGCGGGCTTGCCCGCGATGGCGTCGGACCAGACAATCCAAAACGGTCATATTCCCCACACACTCAAGGATTGAATGTGAACACCTCCACCCGCAACGCCCGACTGATCGTCAGCGCTCGTCTGGTCTCGGATTTCGGCGCCTTCCTCAACATGGTCGCCTTGGCCACTTACGTCTACCTGCTCAGCAACAGCGCCATGAGCGTGGGGATCTTTCTCGCCAGTCGCGTGGGCGGGGGGATTTTCGCCAGCCTCATCGGCACGACGTTCTATCGCCGTTGGGCCGGGCGCGGGCCGCTGATCGCGTTCGACCTGCTGCGTGCTGCGCTTTTGGGTTTGCTATTGGTGCTGCCCGTCACCCAACAGGCCTTGTTATTGCCGTTTATCGCTTTTGGCCTGGGATTCGGCAATTCCATGTTTGCGATCGGCCTCAACAGCCAATTGCCACACTTGATCGAAGGCGAACACCTGCTCAAGACCAATGCCTGGATCACCTCGGCGTCGTCGGCAGCCATGGTCGGTGGCAGTCTGGTGGCCGGGTTGCTGGTGGCCGCGTTTGGCTTCGAAACAGTATTTGCATTGAACGTGGTCACTTATTTGCTGGCTGCGGTGTTCATCGTGCCGCTGCGCTTTTCCAGACCGGCTGTCGACCCCGTTCAGGAACACAATGAATGGTCGGCCCTGCGCCAGGGTTTGCGCAGCACACCCGTGGTAGCCGCGATGCTGGCCGTCACCATGGCCGACACCCTGGGCAGCGCCGCGCACAACGTCGGCTTTCCGATCATTTCGAAACTGCTCACCCCCGAATCCGCCAGTACCACCCTGGGTTTGATGCTGGCGGTCTGGGCCAGCGGCAAACTGATCGGCGCGCGAATCGCCAGTCATCTGCAAGGCTCGGACAACGCATATCTGGAGCGGCGATTTTTCTTTGGCGTGTTGCTGATGTCCTGCGGTTTCATCCTGATGTTTCAGCAGCAGACGCTCTACGGTTTGCTGTTGTTCTCGTTGCCGGCGGGATTGGGGGACGGGTTCTCGGAAGTTGGTTTGATGTCGCGCCTGCAACGCGAGCCGGACAACCTGCGCCTGCCGATCTTCAGCGTGTTGACGCTGCTGCAAATGACCGGGTTCGGCGTCGGCATGCTGATCGCCGCGCCGTTCTATGCATGGTGGACGCCAGGGGCCGTGGTGTTGCTGTTCCACGGTATTCCAATCACCACCGTGCTGGTGGTGAAGGGACTGGCGCTCAGGCGCGGGCAGGTTCGGCGCAACAGCCCGACGCCAGCTCCTTGAGGATCGGGCAGTCGGGGCGATGGTCGCCCTGACAGTGCTCGACCAGGTCCTGCAAGGTGTCGCGCAACTGTCCGAGCTCGCGGATTTTCTGGTTCAGTTCGTCGATGTGCTGACGGGCCAGGGCTTTCACGTCGGCACTGGCGCGTTGGCGGTCCTGCCAGAGGGTCAGCAATTTGCCGACCTCCTCGAGTGAAAACCCCAGGTCCCGGGAACGCTTGATGAACGCCAGTGTGTGCAGGTCGTCATCGCCGTAAACACGGTAGCCGCTGTCGGTACGGTGGGCGGCCTTGAGCAAGCCGATGGACTCGTAATAACGGATCATCTTTGCGCTCAGGCCACTGTGACGGGCTGCTTGGCCGATGTTCATCGATTGTCCTCCAGGTCCTTGGGTTTCCAGGTTTTCAACAGTAACGCATTGCTCACCACGCTGACGCTCGACAACGCCATCGCCGCACCGGCCAGTACCGGGTTGAGGAAGCCGAACGCCGCCAGCGGAATGCCGATCAGGTTATAGACAAAGGCCCAGAACAGATTCTGCCGAATCTTCGCGTAGGTCTTGCGGCTGATTTCCAGTGCCGCGGGCACCAGCCGTGGATCGCCGCGCATCAGGGTGATGCCGGCCGCGTGCATGGCCACGTCGGTGCCACCGCCCATGGCGATGCCGATATCGGCCGCAGCCAGTGCCGGCGCATCGTTGATACCGTCACCGACCATCGCCACCACACCGGTTTTCTTCAGTGTGGCCACCGTGGCGGCTTTGTCGGCCGGTAGGACTTCGGCGTGCACATCGGTGATGCCCAAGGCTTCGGCAACCACTTTGGCGCTGCCGCGATTGTCGCCGGTCAGCAAGTGGCTGCTGATGTGGCGTGCGTTGAGTTGTTGCACCGCTTGCAGGGCGCCGGGCTTGAGGGTATCGCCGAACGCGAACAGGCCGAGCACTCGCGGTTTGGGACTTTGTTCGATCAGCCAGGACAGTGTCCGGCCTTCGGTTTCCCAAGCCGTTGCCGAGTCAGCCAACGGGCCGGCATTCAAGCCGCTTTCTTCCAGCATCCGGCGATTGCCCAGCGCCAGGCGACGACCGTCGAGCGTGCCGGCGATGCCGCGTCCGGTCAGCGATTGGCTGTCACTGACATCGGCCACGCTCAAGCCGCGTTCGGTGCAGGTGTCCAGAACCGCCTTCGCCAGTGGATGTTCACTGCCGCGTTGCAGGGCGCCGGCCATTTGCAGCAGGGCGGCTTCGTCACCTTCGATAGCGCTTAGATGAGCGATGCGTGGGGTGCCCGAGGTCAGCGTGCCGGTCTTGTCGAACACTACGGCGCTGACTTCATGGGCGCGTTCGAGGGCTTCAGCGTCCTTGATCAGAATGCCGTAGCGGGCCGCCACCCCTGTACCGGCCATGATCGCGGTCGGCGTGGCCAGGCCCAATGCGCAGGGGCAAGCGATGACCAGCACGGCGACGGCGTTGATCAGCGCGGTTTCCATCGGCGCACCGTACAACCACCAGCCGATCAGTGTCGCCAATGCGATCAGCAACACTGTCGGCACAAACACCTGACTGACTTTATCTACCAGTTTCTGAATCGGCGCCTTGGCCGCCTGGGCGTCTTCGACCAGGCGGATGATCCGCGCCAGCACGGTTTCTGCGCCCAAGGCCTGGGTGCGAACCAACAACCGACCTTCACCATTGATCGCGCCCCCCGTGACCTTGTCGCCGGGTTGCTTGGGCACCGGCAGGCTTTCGCCGCTGATCAGCGCTTCGTCAGCGTGGCTCTGGCCTTCGACCACTTCTCCGTCCACCGGAAAGCGTTCGCCGGGTTTGACCAGCACCAGGTCATTGAGGCGCAAAGCACTGATGGCGACATCCTGCTCGCGGCCATCGATGACTTGAATCGCTCGCTCCGGGCGCAACGCTTCGAGGGCGCGGATGGCGCTGGCGGTCTGGCGTTTGGCGCGGCTTTCCAGGTATTTGCCCAACAGCACCAACGCGATCACCACCGCCGACGCTTCGAAATACAGGTGCGGCATGCGCCCGGCCGCGGTGGCCCATTCATAAAGACTCAAGCCATAACCGGCGCTGGTGCCGAGGGCGACCAGCAAGTCCATGTTGCCGGCACCGGCGCGTACGGCTTTCCAGGCGGCGATATAAAAACGCGCACCGAAAATGAACTGCACGGGTGTGGCCAGGGCGAATTGCACCCAGGCCGGCAGCATCCAGTGCACGCCAAACGGTTGCAGCAGCATCGGCAACACCAGCGGCAAGGCAAGGGCGATGGCCATGATCAATGCCCAGCGCTCGCGGTGCAGGCGCTGTTGCTGGTTGTCGGTCTGTGGGTGTTCGACTTCCCAGACGCTGGCGCTATAGCCAGCCTTGGTCACGGCACCGATCAACGTCTGTGGATCGACGTGTCCAAGCAGTTCGAGGTGGGCGCGCTCGTTGGCGAGGTTGACGCTGACGCTTTTCACCCCAGGCACCTTGGCCAGTGCCCGCTCGACACGGCCGACGCACGACGCACAGGTCATGCCGTCGATGCTCAATTCCAGCGTCTGCTGCGGCACGCTGTAGCCGGCCTGCTGCACCGCTTCCATCAACGCCGGCAAGCTGTCGCTGGGCGCTTGAACACGAGCCTGCTCGGTGGCGAGGTTGACGCTGACGGCGGAGGCGCCGACGACTTTGCTCAAGGCACGCTCGACACGCCCGGCGCAACTGGCACAGGTCATGCCGGCAATCGGCAGATCGAACGTAGTGGATTCGGACATCGGTCGCGCTCCCTGTAGAAGATGCCTACAGGATCAACCTTGCCATGCTGGCAAGGTCAAGCGCCATGTCTCAGATCAAAAGATGATTGATCGTTCCCACGCTCTGCGTGGGAATGCAGCCCGGGACGCTCCGCGTCCCATTTAAAAGCCGAACGCAGAGCGTCCGTTGAGGCATTCCCACGCGGACGGTTCGACGCCTCGACGTGGGAACGATCAGTTGGATTTGCGTCAGTATTCGAGGGCGGCGGGTTTGAGGTACATCCCTTCCTGCGTCATCGCAATCCGGAACTTCAACACATCACCGGCCTTGAGCGTGATGTTCTGCGAGCCCGGTGCGAGCATCCCCGGGTTGCAGCCCGGAGCCTGGCCCGGCAACAGTTTGAGGCGCAAGGACACATTGCCCGGCGGCAGGTTGAACGAGGTGCTTTGTTCCTGGAACAGCCGCGCCGACAGTTGATCCTGAATGTACACGCCGATCTCGCAGGCGGTTGCGACTTCCAGGCGCTCGCGGGAAATGATCAGAACCCCGTAGTCCTCCCCGGCGGCTTGAGCCGAAGGCGTCGCGGCAAAGAGGCTGAGGAAGCCAAACAGGCTGAGAGCTGACCAGCGCATGGCTGAATCTCCTGAGGTCGAGTCATTGATGCACGCAGCTTGGCCGAGCGCGACGCCGATTGCCAGCCCGGCAGCGATTTGCAGAACTTGACCTTGCCATGGTGGCAAGCTCGAGACTGCTCGCAACCTCACTCAAGGAGTCATCCCATGCAAGTGTTCAATGTTCAAGGCATGTCCTGCGGCCACTGTGTCAAAGCCATTACCCAAGCGCTGCAAGCCAAGGATCCTGCGGCCAGTGTGCGGGTCGAACTGGCGGCAAAAGAAGTCGGCGTCGAGAGCACCCTGACCGCCGAAGAAGTGATCGCGGCGATCACTGAAGAAGGCTATGAGGCAAAACTCGCCTGAGACCAGCAAAATTCCTGTGGGAGCGAGCTTGCTCGCGATAGCGGTGTGTCATTCAGCATTGATGCCGACGGATACACCGCTATCGCGAGCAGGCGCACTCCCACACAAGTTTTGTATTCTTCCAGCGGTTTTTTAATAGTTAGCGACCTAACGGAATGTTCAAGGCGTCCACGCGCGGCTAGACTGTCGGGCTGCCGACCCCAACTGGATGCCTGATGAACTTCCGTACCATTTTGATTCTTGGCGCCCTGAGCGCTTTCGGTCCGCTGGCGATCGATTTCTACCTGCCAGCGTTCCCGGCGATGGCGCTCGCGTTTGGCACCGATGAGAAACATGT
This sequence comes from Pseudomonas sp. DR48, assembly GCF_019823085.1. Lineage (NCBI taxonomy): Bacteria > Pseudomonadati > Pseudomonadota > Gammaproteobacteria > Pseudomonadales > Pseudomonadaceae > Pseudomonas > Pseudomonas sp. DR48. Next base: position 2,695,770 of record NZ_CP081946.1, read on the forward strand.
GCAACTGACGCTGGCCGCGTATTTCCTTGGTTTGTCCATCGGGCAACTGGCTTACGGTCCGGTTGCGGATCGCTTCGGGCGACGCATTCCTCTGCTGACAGGCGTCGGCTTGTTCACCGCCGCTTCCCTGGCCTGTGCATTCGCGCCGAATCTGGAATGGCTGATGGGGGCGCGATTCATTCAGGCCCTCGGCGGTTGCGCCGGAATGGTGATCTCCCGCGCGGTGGTCAGCGACAAATGCGATGCGGTGGGTTCGGCGAAAGTCTTCTCGCAACTGATGCTGGTGATGGGGCTGGCGCCAATTCTCGCGCCGATGCTGGGCGGGCTGTTGGTCAACACCACGGGTTGGCAGTCGATCTTCCTGGTGCTGACCGGCTTCAGCGCCCTGGCAGGCCTGGCCGTGGCAATCGGTTTGCCGGAAAGCCTGCCGGCCCATGTCCCGCGCCAACCGTTGTCGGGGGCGCTGCGTCAGTACGGTCGGCTATTGTCGGATCCGGTGTATCTGGGGCACGCCCTGACCGGCGGCATCGCCATCGCCGGGATGTTTGCCTACATCGCCGGTTCACCGTTCGTCTTCATCAAGCTCTATGGCGTACCGGCCGAGCATTTCGGCTGGCTGTTCGGCACCAACGCGGCGGGTTTCATTCTGGTGGCGCAGGTCAATGCACGGCTGCTGGCCAGACGTGGCCCTGCATTCCTGTTGGCGCGTACGGTATGGATCTACCTGGGCGCGGGCCTGACATTGCTCGCCGTCAGTGCACTGCACACCGAGCAGTTATGGCCGTTGCTGATCCCACTGTTTATTTGTATCGCCAGCCTCGGTTGCATCCTGCCGAACGCCTCGGCCTGCGCCATGAGCGGGCAGGGCGCTCGTGCCGGCAGTGCGTCGGCGATGCTCGGTTGCCTGCAATTCAGCGTCGCCGCCGGTGCGGCAGCGTTGGTCGGTGTCTTGCACGATGGCAGCGCCGTGCCGATGGCGATGGTCATCAGCCTGTGCGGGATTCTGGTGGTGAGCGCGGCGATGCTCACCCGGCGTCTGCAAAATGCCCGGGCGCTGGCGCAAGCCCAGGTCTGAGGAAGGACTCAGCCAGCAGCGCGTTGCTGGCGGTCGGGAATCTGATGCGGCGCGAGCAAGCGCGCTTCGAGGGTGCGGGTGAAGGCGAGGGCTTCGGCTTCGCTGCGAAAGGTCACGGAATGTTGGTCCAGACGGACCTGCCACTGGGATTTTGCCACTTCTTTTATCAGGATCTTCATTGCTGATCTCTCCTCTCGTAAAAGATGTTGCGTAAAAAACTGCATCGTAGAGGAGACGATTGTAGACCTGAATACGATCACTAATATGACGAAGGTCAACTCTCGGACTGACGGTGTCGTCTTTTCGGGACGACACTTGTGTCAGTGTGTTTCAGAACCCTTCGAGCACAATCTTGCCCTTGGCTTTGCCGCTCTCCAGCAGCTCATGGGCGCGACGCAGGTTCGCTGCGTTGATCGTGCCGAAATGCTCGCCGACCGTGGTTTTCAGTGTGCCAGCGTCGATCAGCTCGGCCACGCGGTTGAGCAGTTTGTGTTGCTCGATCATGTCGGCGGTTTCGAACAGCGAGCGGGTGTACATGAACTCCCAATGCAAAGACAAGCTCTTGCGCTTGAGTTTGGTCACGTCCAGCGCCTTCGGATCATCGATCAGCGCCAGTTTGCCCTGAGGCGCCAGCGCCTCGACCAATTGATCCAGATGTTGATCGGTCTGGGTCAGGCTGGCGACGTGGGTCACCTGGTCCACGCCTGCGCGTTTCAGTTCTTCGCTCAGCGGCTTGCTGTGGTCGATCACCAGATCGGCCCCCAGCTCGCGCACCCAGCTCTGGGTTTGCGCGCGGGAAGCGGTGCCGATGACCTTCAGCCCGGTGAGCTGGCTGGACAGTTGCGTCAGGATCGACCCGACACCGCCCGCCGCACCGACGATCAGCAGGCTCTGGCCTTCATCGGTTTTGCCTTCGCGCACTTGCAGGCGTTCGAAGAGCAGTTCCCATGCGGTGATGGCGGTCAGCGGCAGCGCGGCGGCTTCGGCGAAACCGAGGGACTTGGGCATATGGCCGACGATTCGCTCGTCCACCACGTGCAGTTCGCTGTTGCCGCCGGCGCGGGCGATGGAGCCGGCGTAAAACACCTTGTCGCCAGCCTTGAATAGTGTGACGTCGCTGCCGACGGCCTTGACCACGCCGGCCACATCCCAGCCCAGCACTTTCGCTGCACCGTCTTCAGGCTGGACGTTCTGGCGGACCTTGGTGTCGACCGGGTTGACCGAGATGGCTTTGACTTCGACCAGCAGATCACGTGGTCCGGCAACCGGTTCTGCAAGCTCGATGTCTTGCAGGGATTTCGCGTCGCTGATCGGCAACGAGGCGTAATAGGCGATGGCTTTCATGTAGGGCTCCTGAACAGTAATAAAAGAAGGGATCAAGCCACGGTGCGCAGGCGCTTGAGTTCGAAGTGCTCAAGAAACTCGCCGGCCTTGGCGCGGAAGTTCTGGATGTGCGCGCTGTCGTCGTGGGCTTGCAGGGCTTCGTCGCTGCTCCAGTGTTCAATCATGTAGAAGGCCAGTGGATTAGCCAGGTCCTGATGCAGATCGTATTGGCCACAACCTGCCTCGGCGCGAGTCGGTTCCAGCAGTGCACGCAGGTGCTGTTCAAGGGCGTCCTGCTGGCCGGCTTTGGCGATGAGGGTGGCAATGGCGGTAAAAGGCTGGGACATGGTCGGGCTCCGGGAGCGGGATGATTTCGATGGGACAGATGATTGGCTATTTCTCTGCAAGATAAAACCCGCTAAAAGAGCAGTCTCTTTCAATATTTTTTTGATAATCAAGGCTGAAAATGCTGCGTTTCGATGATTTGCAGTTGTTCGTGCGTGCCGCTGACCTGGGCAGTCTTTCCGCGGCGGCGCGGGTGATGGACATGTCCGCGGCGGTGGCCAGCGCGGCGCTGAAGCGTATCGAACAACAATTGGGCGCACGCTTGCTTGCCCGCTCAACGCGCAGCTTGCGGCTGACCGCCGAAGGCGAGGGTTTTCTGGAGTACGCCCGTGCGGCCCTGAGCAATCTGGATGAAGGGCGCCGCTTGCTGGCCAGCGGTCAGGACCAGGTCAGCGGGATTTTGCAGTTGTCGGCACCCTCGGACTTTGGCCGCAACCTGTTGCTGCCATGGCTCGACGAGTTCCAGCGCGAGCATCCCAGGTTGACCGTACGCCTGCTGCTGGGTGATCGCATCGCCGACCTGTTCCGCCAACCGGTCGATATCGCCCTGCGCTACGGCGAACCGGAAGACTCAAGTCTGGTGGCGTTGCCCATCGCGGCGCAAAACCGCCGCGTGCTGTGTGCCGCTCCTGCTTATCTGGCCAGGCATGGCGAACCGCGCCACCTGGAGCAACTGGCCCAGCACAATTGTCTGTTGTTCATGCTCGGCAGCCGGGTCCATGACCGCTGGAGTTTCCACGACGGCAAACGTGAGGTCGGCCTGACGGTCAGCGGTGATCGCTTCAGTGACGATGCCGATGTCGTTCGGCTGTGGGCGATTGCGGGCGCCGGCATTGCCTACAAATCCTGGCTCGATGTCGCCGCCGATGTGCTCGCCGGTCGCTTGAAAGTGCTGATGCCGGAGCTCCTCTGCGAACGCGCACCGCTGAATCTGCTGTGCGCCCATCGCGCACAATTGAGTAAGCCTGTGAACCTTTTGCGCGAAATGCTTGCCAGCCGATGCGCTCTTCTGGGCAGCCAATTTCCGGGTATTTCGAGCATCGATCATTAGTCGCAGGCAAATAGCGAAATTTCTGTCAGGAACTATCACCACCCACGCTTTGCAGAAGGCAGGAACCGTCGGTCAACCCGCTTATACTAGCGCCCGCCTCGTGTACGCACGGTCGATCTCGCGATGGCGGTGGCCCCACAGTCAATCACCGACCTTCGTCCTGCCTGTGAAGCAGTGGCATGGGTGAGTGGGGGCTTTGCCCGGCTGACGGCGATTTTTGCTTCTTGGCCGACGACACATTACTGGTCAAGATGTCTCTGAGCAGCAGACGAAACGATTCAACAGGGAGTGAATACATGGAACATGCACCTTGCATCAGCCAGATTGCCACGTTGCTGGCTGACCCAAAGCGCAGCGCAATGATGTGGGCTTTGATGGACGGCTCGGCGCGCCAATCCGAAGAGCTGGCATTGCTGGCCGGCCTGTCACCGTCTTCGGCCAGTGCACACCTTGGGCGTTTGTCCGCCGGAGGTCTGTTGAAAGTCGAAATCCGTGGACGCAAACGCTTTTTCCGCCTGGCCGCACCTGAAGTGGGCGCGGCCATCGAGGCCTTGGCCAGCGCAACGCTGGCCAGTACGCCACGTGAAGTGCCGGACATTTTCAAGCGCGCCAACCCCGTCGCCAAATCTCAGGCGGCGCCTTCATCGCTACTGCGCGCCAGATTGTGCGACGACCATCTGGGCGGCACGCTGGCCGCCGATCTTTATCAACGCCTGCTCGATGCCGGCTGGATCGAGCAGTTCGAACAGCGTGTGATGATCACGCACAAGGGGTCCACGCAACTGGCCGCTCGCGGTGTGTTTATCCAGGCATTGGCCCATCGCAACAGCAGAGTCGCCTGCGCGTGTCCCGACTGGAGCGAAAGACGCCCGCACATGGGCGGTGCGCTCGGCGCGGCGCTGCTGCAGTTGTTCATGCAGTCGGGCTGGTTGAGTCTGCCCGGCGATTCGCGCGCGTTGCAGATCACCGCAACGGGGCAGCGCGAGATCCATCGTTTCGCCAAGCAGACCGAGCTGGAAGCTGCGCTTTAGAGCCTTTTTTGCCCGACGTCTGGTGCCAATGAGCCCGGGCGTCGTTAGCAGTTGCGGACAGGTCGCATCCAGCCATCACCCCCAGGGTCTATCGCGCACACTCGAATTCGGGGATTTTCGGATTGGGGGAATGTGGCATGGACACACAAGGCTTCAGCGCGGCAGAACGACTGGAACGGCTGCCCATCAGCGGTTACCACCGCATCATTTTCATCATCATTGCGTTGGCGTTTTTCTTCGACTCCATGGACCTGGCGATGATGACCTTCCTGCTCGGCTCGATTAAAACCGAGTTCGGCCTGAGCTCGGCGCAAGCCGGGTTGCTGGCCAGTTCGAGCTTCTTCGGCATGGTGCTCGGCGCTTCGCTGTCCGGCATGCTGGCCGACCGTTTCGGCCGTAAACCGGTGTTCCAGTGGAGCATCGTGTTGTGGGGCATCGCCAGTTACCTGTGCTCGACGGCGCAGAACATCGAAACGCTGACCTTGTTCCGCATCCTGTTGGGGATCGGCATGGGCATGGAGTTTCCCATCGCGCAATCGATGCTCTCGGAGTTGATTCCGGCCAAGCGGCGTGGGCGTTACATTGCGTTGATGGACGGGTTCTGGCCGCTGGGGTTCGTCGCGGCCGGGGTGTTGTCGTATTTCCTGTTGCCGGTGGTTGGCTGGCGGGACATCTTCCTCGTGTTGGCGGTGCCGGCGGTGTTCGTTCTGGCGATCCGTTTTTTCATTCCCGAGTCACCGCGCTGGCTGGAACAGGCCGGGCGGCATGAGGCGGCCGATAAAGTGTTGCTGGGAATTGAGCAGCGGGTCCGGGCCTCGCTGGGGCGTTCGGACTTGCCGGAGCCGATTCGCCTGCCCCGCGTGGCCAGTACGCCGGGCAACTTCTTGTCCGCCTTGCGCCAGATCTGGTCGCCGCTGTATCGCCAGCGCACGATGATGATCTGGAGCGTGTGGTTCTTTGCCTTGCTGGGGTTTTATGGCCTGACGTCCTGGCTCAGCGCATTGCTGCAGCAGTCGGGTTTTGCCGTGACGCAATCGGTGTATTACACGGTGCTGATTTCCCTGGGCGGAATTCCAGGCTTCCTGATGGCGGCCTGGCTGGTGGAACGTTGGGGGCGTAAACCGGTGTGCGTGGTGACCCTGCTCGGCGGCGGTGTGATGGCGTTTCTTTACGGCCAGAGCGCAGTGTTTGGCGGCAATGTCGGCTTGTTGATTAGCTCGGGCCTGTTGATGCAGTTCTTTCTGTTCGGCATGTGGGCGGTGCTTTACACCTACACGCCTGAGTTGTACCCGACATCGGCCAGGGCAACGGGATCGGGATTTGCATCGGCGATTGGTCGCGTGGGTTCGTTACTCGGGCCACTGGTAACCGGGCTGGTGTTTCCGATCACCGGGCAGGGCGGCGTGTTCGCGCTGGGGGCGTTGTGCTTTGCGATTGCGGCGGGGGTGGTTTGGGTGTTCGGGATGGAGACGCGGGGCAAGACGCTTGAAGAGCTGACCGAGGCAACCCCGATCTGAAAATGTGGGAGCGGGCTTGCTCGCGAAAGCGGTGTGTCATGCAATATTGATATTGACTGACGTACCGCTTTCGCGAGCAAGCCCGCTCCCACAGGGGTTATGTGTTGAGAGCTATGGCTTTACCAATCGCGCATCCAGGCTGTTTTGCGCCAATCGCTTGGCCTGATCCTGGGTCATGCCCAAATCGGTGTAGAGCGCATGGAAGTTCTCGGTCACGTACCCGCCGAAGTACGCCGGGTCATCGGAGTTCACCGTGACTTTCACGCCACGCTCAAGCATGTCCAGAATGTTGTGCTGGGACATGTGATCGAATACGCGCAGCTTGGTGTTCGACAACGGGCACACGGTCAGCGGGATCTGCTCGTCGATGATCCGTTGCATCAGACGCTCATCTTCGATGGCGCGCACGCCATGATCGATACGCTGGATTTTCAACAGGTCGAGCGCTTCCCAGATGTACTCCGGCGGGCCTTCTTCACCGGCGTGGGCGACGGTCAGGAAACCTTCGTGGCGGGCACGATCGAACACACGCTGGAACTTGCTCGGCGGGTGACCCATTTCCGAACTGTCCAGACCAACGGCCACAAACGTATCGCGGAACGGCAGTGCCTGGTCGAGGGTTTTCTGCGCTTCGTCTTCGCTCAGGTGACGCAGGAAACTCAGGATCAAACCGCTGGTGATGCCCAGTTGTTGCTCGCCATCCTTGAGTGCGGCGGCGATGCCGTTGAGCACCACTTCGAAGGGCACGCCACGGTCGGTGTGGGTCTGCGGGTCGAAGAACGGTTCGGTGTGAATCACGTTCTGCGCCTTGCAGCGCAACAGGTATGCCCAGGTCAGGTCATAGAAATCCTGCGACGTGCGCAAGACATCGGCACCCTGGTAATACAGGTCGAGAAATTCTTGCAGGTTGTTGAAGGCGTAGGCCTTGCGCAGGGTGTCGACATCGCTCCACGGCAGGGCGATCTTGTTGCGTTCAGCCAGGGCGAACAGCAACTCGGGCTCCAGCGAACCCTCCAGGTGCAAGTGCAGTTCTGCCTTGGGCAGGGCGTTCAGCCAGTCGTACATAGTCTTTTCTCATCAGGTGCAGATGACGAGCATTCTACAGATGCTCGTGGAAACAATTAGCAAAACCTGACCAGCAGGTTCACACCGCTTCCTGTTCACGTCGATAAGCGTAGGTGTCGGCAAAACGCGAAAGCAGGAATTCGGCGCAGGTGGTGGCCGGGTACTTCGCTGGCTGCCCTTCATCCTGGCAACCTGGCAGGCATTCAATTGGCGTATCGGGGTGAGGTTCGGCGAAGAACGGCATCGAGTAACGATCGACACCCAGCGGGCTGATCACCCGGTGCGGCGTCGACAGGTAACGGTCGTTGCTCCAGCGCGCCATCATGTCGCCGAGATTGACCACGAACGTGCGGTCGATGGGTGGCGCGTCGATCCATTCGCCTTTGACATTGCGCACTTGCAGTCCACCGGCGGCGTCCTGGTAGAGCAGGGTGATGCAACCATAATCGGTATGGGCACCGGCACCTTGTTGTTCTGCGCAACTGGCGGTGTGGCGCGGCGGGTAATGAATCATCCGCAACACGCTGACGGGTTCATTGAAGCGTGTATCGAAGAAGTCGCGCTCGATGTTCAGCGCCATCGTCATCGCCCGCAACAAGGTTTGGGCAAGCGCCTGCATGTCGACGTAGTGTTGCTCCATCAACGCTGCCCAGCCCGGCAACGACGGATGACGGTTGGGTCCGCGCAAGGGTTTTTCGGCGAGGACGTCCGGATGATCGGCCGCAAGGTGCAAGCCCATGTCGAAGGTTTCTTTCAGGTCGCTGGGCTTGCTCGGGTCCAGCTGTTCAGTGGCGATGGCGCCGTAGCCGCGATGGTGACGGGTCTGGGTGATGTCGATCTTGAGCTTTTCTTCGGTGGGCAAGGCGAAGAAGCGTTGGGCGTGGTCGAGTACCGCGTCGATACGCGACGGGCTGATCGGGTGGCCCTTGATGTAGAAGAAGCCCCACTCGCGGCAGGCGTGGTCGATTTGGGTCGCGACGGCTTGCCAGGCGGTTTGGTCATCGCTGTAGAGCGGGGCGATATCGATGATGGGGAGTTGGTTCATGCGCTGTCCTTGAGAACGCTGAAAATTCAGTGTGGGAGCGGGCTTGCTCGCGAAGGCGGTATGTCAGATACATAAATGTTGACTGACACTCCCTCTTCGCGAGCAAGCCCGCTCCCACAGGGAATTACTTCGGAATGTCCGCCTTCATGCCTTCAACGTAGTAGTTCATCGACGCCAGTTCCGCATTGCTGGCCGTCGCACCCGCAGGAATTTTTACAACGCCGGCCTGATCCTTGATCGGTCCGGTGAACGGATGCAGTGCACCGCTCTTGATGTCGGCGATGAGTTGTTCTGCCTCGGCTTTCACCGGCGCCGGCACCAGGTCGCTGATCGGCAGCTCAACCGTGCCTTCCTGCAGCCCGCCCCAATAATCCTGCGACTTCCACGTGTGATCGATCACGCTTTGCGTCGCCTGAATGTAATGCGGAGCCCAGTCGTTGACGATCGAAGTCAGCACCGCTTTGGGGCCGAAGTGCGCCATGTCCGAAGCATAGCCAACGGCATACACGCCGCGACGTTCAGCGGCCTGGATCGGTGCCGGGCTGTCGGTGTGCTGGAACACCACGTCCACACCCTGGTCGATCAAGGCGTTGGCGGCGTCGGCTTCCTTGCCCGGGTCGAACCATGAGTTGACCCACACCACTTTGATTTCGGTGCCCGGGTTGTACTTGTTCAAAGCCAGTTGAATGGCGTTGATGTCACGGATGACTTCAGGGATCGGAAACGAGGCGACGTAGCCGATCTTTTTGGTCCTGGTCATTTTTGCCGCAAGGAAGCCGCTGACGTAGCGACCTTCGTATGTGCGCGCCAGATAGGTGCCGAGGTTCTTGTCCTGCTTGTAGCCGGTGGCGTGTTCGAAGGTCACCTTGGGAAATTGCTTCGCCACTTTCAGGGTCGGGTTCATGTAGCCAAAAGAGGTGGTGAAGATCAGGTCGTAGTTGTCCTTGGCCATGTTGCGGATCACCCGCTCGGCGTCAGCACCCTCGGCGACGTTCTCGACATAGTTGGTGGTGATTTGATTGCCGAATTTTTCGGCCAGCAACTTGCGTCCCTGTTCATGCTGATACGTCCAGCCGTGGTCACCGATCGGGCCGATGTAGACGAAGCCGACTTTCAGCGGCTCGGCGGCACCGGCGGTCAGGCTGGCGCTCAGACCGATAGCCGCGACAACAGCGCCAAGCAGCTTCTTCAACGGACGTTTGTGCATGAATTGAAACTCCATGTTGTTGTGAGGTTGGCGGGGGCAATGCAAGTTGCTGACCAACAAGACAACAAATGGCTTACGACCGCGTAACGGCTATCGCGAGCAGGCTCACTCCCACAGGAAGCGGCGAGATCCCTGTGGGAGCGAGCCTGCTCGCGATGTGGCCGGTGCGGACAATAAAAGTGCATCGCCTGAAACGGCTGCCATCCACTGGTGCGCTAAGGTGTAACGAAACGTTAGCGCTCCACCGCAGTCAGTAGCTCATCACTCTGCTTTCGCTGCATCGGCAAAAAAGGCCCGTAATGCTCACACTCCTCAAGCAAGAAAAGTTTCTCCTGCTGGCGCTGCTGGCTGCCGTCGTTGCTTATCCACTGGAACACTGGATGTTGCACAGCGGACAGCCGGTCGCACTCGCCGCCGGCCTGGTCCTGATCGGTTTCATCGTCGCCGCCTCCATGCGCGTGGCCCATCACGCCGAACTGCTCGCCGAGAAAGTCGGTGACCCCTACGGAACGATGATCCTGACACTGGCCGCGGTGCTGGTAGAGGTGGTGATCCTGGCGATCATGATGAGCAATGAAGCCTCATCGACCCTGGTGCGCGACACGATTTATTCGGCGGTGATGCTCGACATCAACGGCATCCTCGGCCTGGCCGCGTTGATGGGCGGGATCAAGCACGGCGAGCAGTCTTACAATGACGACTCGGCTCGCAGTTACAGCGTGATGATTCTCACCGCCATGGGCGTCTCGATGGTGGTGCCGGAGTTCATTCCCGAAGCCAACTGGAAGGTGTATTCGGCGTTCACCATCGGCGCGATGATCGTGCTCTACGCCCTGTTCCTGCGCATGCAGGTGGGGCCGCACAGTTATTTCTTCAGCTATAGCTACCCGGAAAAACGTCGCAAGAAAGTCCCGGAAGAAGAGCCTGAACCGGTCAATCTGACGCTGAGTATCGCCACCTTGGTGTTCGGTGTGGTGGTGATCGGCGCGTTGGCCGAGGTGATGTCCAAGACCCTCGATCTGGGCCTGGAAGGAACGGGCGCTCCGCCGGTGATCACGGCGATTCTGGTGGCAGCGATATCGGCGGCCCCGGAAATCCTTACTGCGTTGCGAGCGGCATTGGCCAACCGCATGCAGTCGGTGGTCAACATTGCCATGGGGGCGTCGTTGTCGACGGTGATCCTGACGGTGCCGGTGATGGAAGCCATGGCGCTCTACACCGGTCAGCCGTTCCAGATGGCAATGACCCCGGTGCAGACGGTGATGATCTTCCTCACCCTGATCGTCAGCGCGATCAACCTCAACGATGGCGAAACCAATGCCATCGAAGGGATGACTCACTTTGTGCTGTTTGCAACATTCATCATGTTGTCGCTGCTGGGCCTCTGAAATCACTACAAATCCACTGTGGAAACCGGATCAAAAATGTGGGAGCGGGCTTGCTCGCGAAGGGGCCGTGTCAGTCAGCATTAATGTTGAATGACACACCGCTTTCGCGAGCAAGCCCGCTCCCACATTAGATCGTGGTCGGCTTAGGTACCAGCGATCAGCTGCCGGGCCGCCTGGCTGTGATCGGCAATCAATCCCTTGAGATCCAGCCCCTCAACTTGCCCGTCTATCACCCGCCACTGGCCACCCACCATCACCCGATCCGCGCGATCCGCACCGCACAGCAACAACGCCGACACCGGATCATGACTGCCGGAGAAGCGCAGCTCATCAAGCTTGAACAGCGCCAGATCCGCCTGCTTGCCCACCGCCAATTCGCCGATGTCCGTGCGCCCGAGCAGACTTGCCGAGCCCTTGGTCGCCCAGCCCAGAACCAATTCCGGAGTGATCTTTTCCGCGCCGTAACGCAGCCGCTGAATGTAAAGCGCCTGACGGGTTTCGAGCATCATGTTCGACGCATCGTTGGACGCTGAACCGTCCACCCCAAGACCTAGCAACGCACCAGCAGCGGTCAGGTCCAGTGTTGGGCAAATGCCAGAGGCCAGGCGCATGTTCGAGCTTGGGCAATGGCAGATGCCGGTGCCTGCTGCGCCGAGGCGGGCGATTTCGTCCGGGTTGAAGTGGATGCCGTGAGCCAGCCAGGTGCGCGGGCCGAGCCAGCCGACGCTGTCCAGGTAATCCACGGTGCGCAGGCCGAAGCGTTGCAGGCAGAAGTCTTCTTCGTCGAGGGTTTCGGCCAGGTGAGTGTGCAGGCGAACGTCGAGTTTATTGGCCAGTTCGGCACTGGCGGACATGATCTCCGGGGTCACCGAAAACGGCGAGCACGGCGCCAGCGCGATCTGGATTTGCGCGCCATCGCCACGCTCGTGGTATTCGGCGATCAGGCGCTGACTGTCGGCGAGAATCACTTCACCTTCCTGCACGGTTTGCTGCGGCGGCAGGCCGCCATCCTTTTCGCCCAGGCTCATGGAACCGCGTGTCAGCATGGCGCGCATGCCCAGTTCACGGACGCTCTCGACTTGCACGTCGATGGCATTTTCCAGTCCTTGCGGAAACAGGTAGTGGTGGTCGGCGGCGGTGGTGCAGCCGGACAGCAGCAACTCGGCCAACGCGACTTTGCTGGCGAGGGCGAGTTTTTCAGGGGTCAGACGCGCCCAGACCGGGTACAGGGTTTTCAGCCACGGAAACAACGGCTGATTGACCACCGGCGCCCAGGCGCGGGTCAGGGTTTGATAGAAGTGGTGATGGGTGTTGATCAGCCCAGGCAGGATCACATGCTCGCGGGCATCGAACACCTGTCCACAGGGCGCGGAAGGTTGCTGGCCGGCGGCGAGCACTTCGACGATCAAACCGTCTTGCAGCACCAAGCCGCCACGGGCATCGAGGCCATTGGCAGTGAAGATCGCGAGGGGATTTTTTAACCAGGTACGGGTCGCAGGCATGGTGGCCGGCTCCTCTGAAAGTGGGTTCAGGTTAGCCAGCTCAGTGATTACCCTGTCTGCTGATCCAGGGTCGCCGCGGGGACGAGGTGCGAAGTTTCAAACAAAACGGCTTTCCCGGCAAGCCTCGTCCGACAGAGCAACCCGAGACCCTGTGGGAGCGGGCTTGCCCGCGATGACGGAGTGTCAGTCGATGTCGTTGGCGCCTGATACACCGCTATCGCGGGCAAGCCCGGCTCCCACAGGGTTTTGTGTGTGTTACCAGGGAATGGTTTCACCCCGGTAATTCACGAAGTGATGCCCGCCCTTGCCGGTGTGCGCGTTCACCTGATCTATCAGGCCACGGGTGCTGGTTTCCACATCGATGTCGGCGCCTTCACCGCCCATATCGGTTTTCACCCAACCCGGATGCATCGACAGCACGGTAAGTTTCTGCTCGCCCAATTGCGTCACGAAACTGTTGGTCATCGAATTCAACGCCGCCTTGCTGGCCTTGTACAACGCCAGCTCCGGCGCGTCCGGCATGGTCACGCTGCCCAGCACCGAACTCATGAAGGCCAGCACGCCGGTCTCCGGGCGAATCTGCCCGACAAAACGCTGTGCCAGATTGATCGGCGCCACGGCGTTGGTGAAGAACAACTGGCCGACCTCAGCCAACGTCGCGCCACCCGGTGTTTGCACGTCCGGTCCTTTGACTCCGGCATTCACAAACAGCAAATCAAACACTTCGCCCTTGAGCTGTTGGCTCAGCGCGATGACCGCCTGCTGGTCATCCATGTCGAGTTTCTCGATCCGCACCTTGCCCAGCGCTTGCAGTGCCTCGGCGTTCTGCGGGTTGCGCACGGTGGCGGTGACTTGCCAGCCGTCTGCCAGCAGGGTTTTTACCAGACCGAGGCCAAGGCCCCGGGAGGCTCCAATGATGAGTGCGGTTTTTACCGTAGACATGAGGGGCTTCCTTGATCAATGAGGGTCACGGATTTAATGGACAACGCTGGCCGAGCCGTTGCTGCAACTCACTGCGCAGCGCGCCAAGTTCGTCCATTCGGGTTTCAATCAGTTTGAGTTTGTCTTGCAGCAATTGCGTGACGGCACTGTCCGGGTTGGGCGACTGCCACAACGCGGCGACACTGTTAGCGATCTCGCCGAGGGTAAACCCCAGCCGTTGAGCCGTCTTGATATACAGCACCAGTTGCACCATGTCCGCCGGATAGTCGCGATATCCGTTGGCCGTGCGTTGCGCCGCGATCAACCCGCGTTGTTCGTAAAAGCGCAGCGTGTCGCGGCTGACGGCGCAGGCCTGGGCTAATTCACCGATGCGCATCATGACGTCTCGAGAGGGGGGCTTGACCTTGGAGCATACTCCAGGCTTTAGCCTTTTTGCTCCCTGATTTTTTGGAGCAAGACGGATGTGGACTTCAACCCAATATCGCCGGTTGGTGCTGGGTAGCGCCTGGTATGACTTGATCGTGACGGCGGCGTTTGCCACGCCGTGGAGCTTCACCGCATTGCATGGAGTGTTGTCGAGTTTGAGTCAGGCTATCAACCTGCCAGGTGAATTGCCGGCGTTCGAGCCGATGCACATGCTGATAGCCAATCTGTTTGGCTCGATTGTGTGTATCTGGGCGGTGCTGCGCATCCGCGATCCGCAGCAGATTTTTGGTCGGTATGACGCGGTGGGGCGGTTCCTGTTTGCGGCTTGGATGCTCTATGCCTTGGTCCACGGCGCCAGTTATTTGCTGGTGATTTTCTTGTTTTTTGAGTTGGCGTGGGGCGTGGCTCAGGTGTTGCCAGTGCGGCAGTTATCGCAAGCGGGCTCGCTCCCGCATGGGAATGCATTCTAATTGTGGGAGTGAGCCTGCTCGCGATGGGGCCAGTGCAGGCAACCGCTAATGTCCTGCCTGCCACGGCTGCCCCAACGACACCGGCGCATACAACCGTGTGCGCACTGCATCCCGCGACAGCAGCACCAACACCACAATAGTCGCGACATAAGGCAGCATCGCCAGCAGGCTCGACGGAATCGCCAGCCCCAACCCCTGCGCCACCAAATGCAGGATGCTGGCGAGGCCGAACAGATACGCCCCCAGCAGCAACCGCCACACCCGCCAACTGGCAAACACCACCAGTGCCAGAGCAATCCAGCCACGCCCGGCACTCATGTTTTCCGCCCACATCGGTGTATACGCCAGGGACAAATATGCCCCGGCCAAACCGGCCATCGCGCCGCCGAACAGCACCGCCAGCGTGCGCACGCGCAACACCGGCAAACCCATGGCGCTGGCCGCATCCGGGTTTTCCCCGACGGCTTGAATGATCAATCCGACGCGGCTTTTCACAATTACCCAGGTCACCAGAGCAAACAGCGCGAACGACAGGTACACCAGCAGATCCTGGGCAAACAGCATTCGCCCGATCAGCGGAATGGCACTCAAGTATGGAATCGCCACCGGCTCAAAACCGGTCAGCGGTTTACCGACCCACGCCGCGCCGACAAAGGTCGACAGACCGACGCCGAAGATCGTCAACGCCAACCCGGTGGCCACTTGATTCGCGTTGAACACCAGCGCCACCAAGGCAAACAACGAAGACAACAGCATCCCCGCGAGCATCGCCAGCAATACGCCGAGCCACAGGTTGCCGCTGTTCAGCGCGACGATAAAACCGATCACTGCGCCAAACAGCATCATGCCTTCCTGGCCGAGATTGAGGACGCCGCTCTTCTCGCAGATCAACTCTCCAAGGGCCACCAACAGCAACGGCGTACCACAACGCACCATGGCGTAGAAAATATTGCTCAGCAGATCGAAATCCATCACAGCGCTCCTGCCTGTACGGCATTGGTGTGCGCACGGCGGGACCAGCGCAGGTTCAAACGGGGGCGGTAGAGAATCAGCACGTCACTGGCCAGCAGGAAAAACAGCATCATCCCCTGGAACAACTGTGTGATCGCTTGTGGCAGGTTCATGCTCATCTGTGCGCTCTCGCCGCCGATATACAGCAGCGCCATCAACAGGCTGGAAAACACAATGCCGATGGGATTGAGCCGTCCGAGAAACGCTACTGTAATCGCCGCATAGCCGTAACCGGGCGAAACTTGCGGCACCAATTGACCGATTGGCCCGGTGACTTCGCACACCCCGGCCAACCCCGCCAACCCACCACTGATCAGCAACGCCAGCCAGATCAGGCGCTTCTCGCGAAAGCCGACGAAGCCTGCTGCACGCTTGTCCAGCCCGAGCACTTTGATCTGGAACCCGACAAAGCTTTTCTGCAGCAACACCCACACCGCCACCAACGCAAGGAGAGCGAAATACACCCCGGCGTGAACCCGGCCGTCCTCTATCAACAGCGGCAGGCGACTGGCATCGCCAAACATCGCCGACTCGGGAAAGTTGAAGCCGGCGGGATCTTTCAGCGGCCCATGCACGCAGAACAGCAACAGGTTCAAGGCGATGTAATTGAGCATGATGCTGGTGAGGATTTCATTGGCATTGAATCGCGTGCGCAACCACGCCGTCAGACCGGCCCACGCCCCGCCGGCCAGGGTGCCAACGAACAGGATCAGCACCAGCGCCCAGCGACTTTGCATGTCTATAATGTTCACCGCCAACGCACTGCCAGCCAGCGCTCCCAGCAGCAGCTGGCCTTCGGCGCCGATGTTCCAGATCCGTGCCTGATACGCCACCGCCAGGCCCAGCGCGCAGAGGAGAATCGGCAACGCTTTGACGAGCAGCTCGGAGACGCCGTACAGGTCGCTGACCGGCGCGATCAACAGGGTGTGTAGCGTCAACAATGGATCGTGTCCCAGCGCAATAAACAGCAGCGAGCCGCAGCCCAAGGTCAGGACCGCCGCCAGTAATGGCGAGCACCACAGCATCAGGCGCGATTGCTGGCCACGGGGTTCGAGAGAAAGCAGCATGTAAAACTCCGTTAAACCGTAGCGGGTGCGAGGGATTGAGGGGCGTCGAACTGGCCGGCCATCCAGCCACCGACATCGATCAGGCGCGTGTCGAGCGTGGCTTTGAGCGGTGACAGATGTCCGCTGCACAGGGCGCCGAGGCGGTCGCTGATCTGGAACAGTTCGTCGAGGTCTTCGGAGATCACCAGGATCGCCGCGCCGGCATCGCGCAAGGCAATCAGGGCCCGGTGAATGGTGGCGGCGGCACCGACGTCCACGCCCCAGGTCGGGTGCGCGGCACCAGCAATTTCGGTTGCTGGAGGATTTCCCGGCCAAGGATGAATTTCTGCAAATTACCGCCAGACAGGCTGCGAGCGGGCGTCTGGGTGTCGGGTGTCTTCACCGCGAAGCGCCGGATGATCTCTTGCGCCAGAGCTTCGACCTTGCTGCGCTGGATCAGCCCGCGGCTGACCAATCCTTGCTCAAATGCGCTCAGCAGGGCGTTGTCGGCCAGGCTCAAGTCGGGCACGGCACCATGGCCCAGCCGCTCGGCAGGAACGAATGCCAGACCGAGCCGGCGTCGCGCATCGGGCCGCAAATCGGCAACCGGTTGTCCGCCGAAACGGATCGTCGCGCTGTCGTTGCGGGTTAGCCGCTCTTCACCGCTGAGCAGGGCCAGCAATTCATCCTGGCCATTGCCTGCCACACCGGCGATGCCGACGATTTCACCGCTGCACACTTGCAGGTCAATGTCTTTGAGGGAGCAGCCAAACGGGTCCGGGTTGTGCCAGGACAATCCGCTCACGTTCAAAAATACCTCGCTTCCCGTCACCTTCGGATAATCGGTGATCAGCGCGGCAGCCTCGCCAACCATCAGTTTCGCCAGTTGCTGGTCCGAGCACTGCGAAGGCACGCAATGGCCGGCCACCCGGCCGCCGCGCAGCACCGTGGCGCTGTGGCACAAGGCGCGAACTTCGCCGAGCTTGTGGCTGATAAACAGAATGCTGCAGCCCTCGGCCGCCAGTCGGCGCAGGGTGATGAACAGTTCATCGGCCTCTTGTGGGGTCAGCACCGAGGTGGGCTCGTCGAGAATCAACAGGCGGATGTCCTGCATCAGGCAACGAATGATTTCGACTCGCTGCCGTTCGCCGATCGACAGGCTGTGGACAAGTCGCTCCGGCTCCAGCGCCATGCCATAGCGCCGGGAGACCTCACGAATCCTTGGCTCCAGCTGTTTCGGTGTGCCGGCCGCCGCGCCCATCGCCAAGGCAATGTTCTGCGCGACGCTAAGGGTTTCGAACAGCGAAAAATGCTGGAACACCATGCCGATCCCCAGCGCGCGAGCCTGTGCCGGATTACGCATGCTCACACGCTGGCCTTGCCAGATCATCTCCCCGGAATCGGCATGGGTGACACCGTAGATGATCTTCATCAACGTGCTTTTCCCCGCGCCGTTTTCGCCCAGCAGCGCATGGATTTCACCGGGGGCAATGCTCAGATCGATGGCGTCGTTGGCCAGGCAACCGGGGTAACGTTTGCTGATTTTGCGCAATTGCAGACGGGGCATTTGATTGGGGATCGGCACGGGGTTGGGCATGACAGGCTCGGTTCGATGAACGTTATACCTGTGGATAAAGCAATTTCCTGGCCATTGAGTCAGGAAAACCGAAAATCCATGTCGGCAATGGCTTTGCCGACGGTGCCTCGCCATATTTCGATCCCGATGCGGCACCACTTGAGGGCAAAGTCCTTGATCAGGCTCTGATTTTGCCCAGGTGCTTTGATCAAAAAACGAGCAACACGCCGCAAGCTATGCCAGATAGGGGGCTGCGCCAGCCATGAACGGGTTATCCACAGGTTGCTCCACAGTATTTGTGCGCAAGCCGAAAGCACGGGCATAAGCACTGCGTGGCTATCTTCTAAAGGTGATAAACCGCCCTAACTATTTGTTTTTTCGTTAAATTTGTCTTGTTGATGGCAAATTGGACGAAAAGTGAACAAACCCCGCAAAGCCGCATGACAGAAGGGTTACAGCAGAATGTGCTCAGGTTATCCACAGCCGGGTGCACAGCAGATGTGGGCAAATACATCGGCTTGACGTAAGGATGGTGAACGGAGTTGGTGCGATCAGTGCTGCAACAGAATGCGTCCGCGACTCAAATCTGCGAGCTGGGCTTGCAAGCGGTCGATGTGCTCCCTGCCGATTGCCAATTGCAGCTCCACGCCGTTGGCGGTGAACGTTTCCTCCACCACCAGACCGCCCGATTCAGCGACCCGCAGTTTCACCAGGGCCAACTCGCCAAAGGCGCAGGCACAGCTGACGGGCACGCGACTGATCAACTCAACCTTCGCCGCTGTTTGCAGGCACTTGTTTGCGCCACCGCCATACGCCCGGGCGAGGCCACCGGTGCCCAGTTGAATGCCGCCGTACCAGCGGATCACCAGCACCGCGACCTGATCGCAATCCTGCGCTTCGATCGCCGCCAGAATCGGCCGGCCGGCGGTGCCGCCGGGTTCGCCATCGTCGTTGCTGCGGTATTGGTCGCCCAGTTTCCAGGCCCAGCAATTGTGCGAAGCATTCAGATCGCTGTGCTGCTCGATGAACGCCTGAGCCTCAGCAGGGCTGGAGATCGGCGCGGCGAAGGTGATGAAGCGGCTTTTGCGAATCTCTTCGCGGAACTCGCAAAAGCCGCTGAGGGTAAAAGGCATAAGAGTCTTAGATGGTAGGCGTCAGGCCGCAGCCCTTGAGGATGATACGGATCAGGTTGTTGCCGGCATCTTCCATGTCTTGCTTGGTCAGCTTGGTGCGGCCGCTGACACGGCAGATCTGGGTGGCGAAGTCCGCGTAATGTTGGGTGCTGCCCCACAACAGGAAGATCAGGTTGACCGGATCGACCGGGTCCATTTTGCCGGCGTCGATCCACGCCTGAAACACCGCCGCCCGACCCTGGAACCAGTCGCGATAATCCTGGTTGAAATACTCGGTCAGGCACTCGCCACCGCTGATCACTTCCATCGCAAAAATGCGCGAGGCTTGTGGCTGGCGGCGCGAGAATTCCATTTTGGCGCGGATGTAACGGGTCAGCGCTTCCGCCGGATCATCCTGGGCAGTGAGGGTGTTGAAGGTGCTGTCCCACAACTGAAGAATGTTGCTCAACACCGCCACGTACAAACCAAGCTTGTTGGTGAAGTAGTAATGCAGGTTTGCCTTGGGCAACCCGGCATTCAACGCGATGGTGTTCATGCTGGTGCCTTTGAACCCGTGACGGGCGAACTCGTCTTCGGCGGCTTTGATGATGGTCTCTTCGTTCTTCTGACGAATGCGGCTGGCAGGTTTGCCGCCGTGAGCGGGGACTTCAAAGGTCATAGGCACTTCCAGACTGTTGAGTGGGTGCAACCAGTGCGTTGATAGCGCACCCACAGGCTCCAGACAAGTCCCGAGGCAATAAAAGCCCTAGCGCGTCGCCGCCAGGCTCTCCAAAAAGCTTTCCAGCACCAGATGGGGGCGCCGGCCCTTGCGGGTGACCGATGCGAGGCTCAGGTCATAAAAGCGTGCCTTGGGTTTAAGTGCGCGCAATCGACCTTGTTGCACCCAGAGGCTCGCGTAATGATCCGGCAGGTAACCGATGTAGCGTCCAGTCAGAATCAGGAAGGCCATGCCCTCGCGATCCGAAGCGCTGGCGGTGCAATTGAGTGCCTGGTAATGCGCCTGAATCTCGGCCGGCAAGCGGAACGTCGGGGCGATGGCGTCCTGGCTGTTGAGGCGCTCGTCGTCCAGTTGTTTGTCGTCGACGTAAAACAATGGATGACCCACCGCGCAATACAGCAGCGAGCGTTCGCTGTAGAGCGGTTGATATTCCAGGCCCGACAGCGCGCTGGCCTGCGGCACGACACCGACATGCAAGCGGCCGTCGAGCACGCCTTGTTCGACTTCGTTGGGCGCGATCATGCGGATCTGAATCTGCACGTCCGGCCCGCGTTCCTTCAATTGCGCCAGCGCGTGAGTGATGCGCATGTGGGGGAGGGTGACCAGGTTGTCGGTCAGGCCAATGGTCAACTCTCCGCGCAGATGCTGGTGCAGGCCGTTGACCTCGGTGCGGAAACTTTCCAGCGCACTTAATAGCTGCAACGCCGACTGGTAGACCTCGCGACCTTCTTCGGTCAGGGAAAACCCGGCGCGCCCGCGTTGGCACAGGCGCAGGCCGAGGCGTTGTTCCAGATCGCTCATCTGCTGGCTGATGGCTGAACGGCCAATGCCCAACACCGATTCCGCCGCGGAAAAGCCACCGCATTCCACCACGCTACGGAAGATACGCAGCAGGCGGATATCAAAGTCACTGACTTGGGCCAGCGGATCGGGACGACGAGTGCTCATGCGCTAATGACTCAAAGTTTAGTGGCTGACTGACTGAACGTTACAAAAGTTGAATTTCACAGACTTTATCCCCGTGGCAATTTAGCTGCAAGAACGCTTTTGATCTCCACGCCGCTTATTGCCCTGCGAGGTTTTGCCCATGAACTTGCCTGAAAACGCCCCGACTTCCCTGGCTAGCCAGCTCAAGCTCGATGCTCACTGGATGCCGTACACCGCCAACCGTAATTTCCAGCGTGATCCGCGCCTGATCGTGGCGGCTGAAGGCAGCTGGCTGACGGACGACAAGGGCCGCAAAGTCTACGATTCGCTGTCCGGTCTGTGGACCTGCGGCGCCGGGCACACCCGCAAGGAAATCCAGGAAGCGGTCGCCAAGCAGTTGGGCACCCTCGATTACTCGCCGGGCTTCCAGTACGGTCATCCGCTGTCGTTCCAGCTGGCTGAAAAAATCACCGACCTGACGCCGGGCAACCTCAACCACGTGTTCTTCACCGACTCGGGTTCCGAGTGCGCCGACACTGCAGTGAAGATGGTTCGCGCTTACTGGCGTCTGAAAGGCCAGGCGACCAAGACCAAAATGATCGGCCGTGCCCGTGGTTATCACGGCGTCAACATCGCCGGCACCAGCCTCGGCGGCGTCAACGGCAACCGCAAAATGTTTGGTCAGGCGATGATGGACGTCGATCACCTGCCGCACACCTTGCTGGCGAGCAACGCCTACTCCCGTGGCATGCCGAAAGAGGGCGGCATCGCCCTGGCAGATGAACTGCTCAAGCTGATCGAGCTGCATGACGCTTCGAACATCGCTGCCGTATTCGTCGAGCCAATGGCCGGGTCCGCTGGCGTGCTGGTTCCGCCACAGGGTTACCTCAAGCGTCTGCGCGAGATCTGCGATCAGCACAACATCCTGCTGGTGTTCGACGAAGTGATCACCGGATTCGGCCGTACCGGTTCGATGTTCGGCGCTGACAGCTTCGGCGTGACGCCGGACCTGATGTGCATCGCCAAACAAGTCACCAACGGCGCGATCCCGATGGGCGCGGTGATTGCCAGTTCCGAGATCTACCAGACCTTCATGAACCAGGCGACGCCTGAGTACGCGGTCGAATTCCCGCACGGCTACACCTATTCCGCGCACCCGGTGGCTTGCGCCGCGGGCCTGGCAGCCCTCGATCTGCTGCAAAAGGAAAACCTGGTGCAGAGCGTGGCGGAAGTCGCACCGCATTTCGAAAATGCGCTGCACGGTCTCAAAGGCTCGAAGAACATTATCGACATTCGTAACTACGGCCTGGCTGGCGCGATCCAGATCGCACCGCGTGATGGCGATGCCATCGTGCGTCCGTTCGAAGCCGGCATGGCGCTGTGGAAAGCCGGGTTCTACGTGCGCTTCGGCGGCGACACCCTGCAGTTCGGGCCAACCTTCAACAGCAAGCCGCAAGACTTGGATCGTCTGTTCGACGCGGTCGGCGAAGTGCTGAACAAGATCGACTGATTTTCCCCTCTATATAAGTACAAAACAGCAGACGCCCTCGACGGGCGTCTGTGGACAACTTTTCAGGAGCCCTGCATGAGCCTTATCCCGCATTTGATCAATGGCGAACTGGTGACCGAAGATGGTCGAACGGCCGACGTGTTCAACCCGTCTACTGGCCAGGCCATCCACAAGCTGCCGTTGGCCAGCCGTGAAACCATTCAGAAAGCCATCGACTCGGCCAAAGCTGCGTTCCCGGCGTGGCGTAATACGCCACCGGCCAAGCGTGCGCAGGTAATGTTCCGCTTCAAGCAATTGCTGGAGCAGAACGAAGCACGTATCGCCCAATTGATCAGCGAAGAACACGGCAAGACCCTGGAAGATGCTGCCGGTGAACTGAAGCGCGGCATCGAGAACGTCGAGTTCGCTTGCGCAGCGCCGGAAATCCTCAAGGGCGAGTACAGCCGCAACGTCGGCCCGAACATTGATGCCTGGTCGGATTTCCAGCCGCTGGGTGTGGTTGCCGGTATTACTCCATTCAACTTCCCGGCGATGGTGCCACTGTGGATGTATCCGCTGGCGATCGTCTGCGGCAACTGCTTCATCCTCAAGCCGTCCGAGCGTGATCCAAGCTCGACATTGCTGATCGCTCAATTGTTGCTGGAAGCCGGTCTGCCTAAAGGTGTACTGAGCGTGGTGCACGGCGACAAGGCGGCGGTGGACGCGCTGATCGAAGCGCCGGAGGTCAAAGCGTTGAGCTTTGTGGGTTCGACACCGATTGCCGAATACATCTATGCCGAAGGCACCAAGCGCGGCAAACGCGTCCAGGCACTGGGTGGCGCGAAGAACCACGCGGTGCTGATGCCGGATGCGGATCTGGATAATGCGGTCAGTGCACTGATGGGCGCGGCGTACGGTTCCTGCGGCGAGCGTTGCATGGCGATTTCGGTGGCCGTGTGTGTGGGTGATCAAGTGGCGGATGCGTTGGTGGCCAAACTGACACCGCAGATCAAGGCGCTGAAGATCGGTGCCGGTACTTCCTGTGGTCTGGACATGGGCCCGCTGGTTTCGGCTCAGGCTCGCGACAAGGTGAGTGGCTATATAGAAGATGGCGTCTCGGCCGGAGCTTCGTTGGTGGTTGATGGCCGTGGTTTGAGCGTAACGGGCCATGAAGATGGTTTCTTCCTGGGTGGTTGCCTGTTCGATAACGTCACGCCAGAGATGCGTATCTATAAAGAAGAGATCTTCGGCCCTGTACTGTGTGTCGTTCGGGTCAATAGCCTGGAAGAGGCCATGCAACTGATCAACGATCACGAGTATGGCAACGGCACCTGCATCTTCACCCGTGACGGTGAAGCGGCGCGGTTGTTCTGTGACGAGATCGAAGTCGGTATGGTTGGCGTCAACGTGCCGTTGCCGGTGCCGGTGGCTTATCACAGCTTTGGTGGCTGGAAGCGTTCGCTGTTCGGCGATCTGCATGCGTACGGCCCCGATGGGGTGCGTTTCTATACCCGTCGCAAGGCCATCACCCAACGTTGGCCGCAGCGGGCGAGCCATGAAGCGTCGCAATTCGCATTCCCTAGCTTGTAAGTAGAAAGGGAAGAAGGCCGGCCCCTTGGGGCCGGCCTTTGCGTTTCTGGGGCTGTTTCCACCGATATGACAGAATTATGAAAATAGGTGTTGACGGCAGATTCCAGAAGTCTATAATTCGCCCCACTTCCGGCGCAGTCGAAACGGAAAACTCCTTGGTAAACAAAGAGTTACGCAGTTTTCGACAGCGAGTTGCTTCAGGTCATCGAAGCCCAGAAGGAGTCGGTAAGGCAGGCGGGTTTGGCCTTATGGACGTTTCGATCTTCTCGGTCGAAAGCGGAGAAAAAGAGGTGTTGACAGCAGCGAGTAACGCTGTAGAATTCGCCTCCCGCTAACGAGAGATCGGAAGCGCAAGTGGTTGAAGTTGCAAAGGAAACTTTGAAAACTTCTGAAAATAACCGCTTGACAGCAACAGAGGCTGCTGTAGAATGCGCGCCTCGGTTGAGACGAAAGATCTTAACCAACCGCTCTTTAACAACTGAATCAAGCAATTCGTGTGGGTGCTTGTGGAGTCAGACTGATAGTCAACAAGATTATCAGCATCACAAGTTACTCCGCGAGAAATCAAAGATGTAACCAACGATTGCTGAGCCAAGTTTAGGGTTTCTTAAAAACCCAAAGATGTTTGAACTGAAGAGTTTGATCATGGCTCAGATTGAACGCTGGCGGCAGGCCTAACACATGCAAGTCGAGCGGTAGAGAGAAGCTTGCTTCTCTTGAGAGCGGCGGACGGGTGAGTAATGCCTAGGAATCTGCCTGGTAGTGGGGGATAACGCTCGGAAACGGACGCTAATACCGCATACGTCCTACGGGAGAAAGCAGGGGACCTTCGGGCCTTGCGCTATCAGATGAGCCTAGGTCGGATTAGCTAGTTGGTGAGGTAATGGCTCACCAAGGCGACGATCCGTAACTGGTCTGAGAGGATGATCAGTCACACTGGAACTGAGACACGGTCCAGACTCCTACGGGAGGCAGCAGTGGGGAATATTGGACAATGGGCGAAAGCCTGATCCAGCCATGCCGCGTGTGTGAAGAAGGTCTTCGGATTGTAAAGCACTTTAAGTTGGGAGGAAGGGCAGTTACCTAATACGTATCTGTTTTGACGTTACCGACAGAATAAGCACCGGCTAACTCTGTGCCAGCAGCCGCGGTAATACAGAGGGTGCAAGCGTTAATCGGAATTACTGGGCGTAAAGCGCGCGTAGGTGGTTTGTTAAGTTGGATGTGAAATCCCCGGGCTCAACCTGGGAACTGCATTCAAAACTGACAAGCTAGAGTATGGTAGAGGGTGGTGGAATTTCCTGTGTAGCGGTGAAATGCGTAGATATAGGAAGGAACACCAGTGGCGAAGGCGACCACCTGGACTGATACTGACACTGAGGTGCGAAAGCGTGGGGAGCAAACAGGATTAGATACCCTGGTAGTCCACGCCGTAAACGATGTCAACTAGCCGTTGGGAGCCTTGAGCTCTTAGTGGCGCAGCTAACGCATTAAGTTGACCGCCTGGGGAGTACGGCCGCAAGGTTAAAACTCAAATGAATTGACGGGGGCCCGCACAAGCGGTGGAGCATGTGGTTTAATTCGAAGCAACGCGAAGAACCTTACCAGGCCTTGACATCCAATGAACTTTCCAGAGATGGATTGGTGCCTTCGGGAACATTGAGACAGGTGCTGCATGGCTGTCGTCAGCTCGTGTCGTGAGATGTTGGGTTAAGTCCCGTAACGAGCGCAACCCTTGTCCTTAGTTACCAGCACGTTATGGTGGGCACTCTAAGGAGACTGCCGGTGACAAACCGGAGGAAGGTGGGGATGACGTCAAGTCATCATGGCCCTTACGGCCTGGGCTACACACGTGCTACAATGGTCGGTACAGAGGGTTGCCAAGCCGCGAGGTGGAGCTAATCCCAGAAAACCGATCGTAGTCCGGATCGCAGTCTGCAACTCGACTGCGTGAAGTCGGAATCGCTAGTAATCGCGAATCAGAATGTCGCGGTGAATACGTTCCCGGGCCTTGTACACACCGCCCGTCACACCATGGGAGTGGGTTGCACCAGAAGTAGCTAGTCTAACCTTCGGGAGGACGGTTACCACGGTGTGATTCATGACTGGGGTGAAGTCGTAACAAGGTAGCCGTAGGGGAACCTGCGGCTGGATCACCTCCTTAATCGACGACATCAGCTGCTCCATAAGTTCCCACACGAATTGCTTGATTCATTGAAGAAGACGATAAGAAGCAGCCCGAAATTGGGTCTGTAGCTCAGTTGGTTAGAGCGCACCCCTGATAAGGGTGAGGTCGGCAGTTCGAATCTGCCCAGACCCACCAATTTTTGTGTGGGAACCTGTAGCAATACGGGGCCATAGCTCAGCTGGGAGAGCGCCTGCCTTGCACGCAGGAGGTCAACGGTTCGATCCCGTTTGGCTCCACCACTCACTGCTTCTGTTTGTTGAAAGCTTAGAAATGAGCATTCCATCGTGATGATGGTGAATGTTGATTTCTAGTCTTTGGCTAGATCGTTCTTTAAAAATTTGGGTATGTGATAGAAAGATAGACTGGACGTTACTTTCACTGGTAACGGATCAGGCTAAGGTAAAATTTGTGAGTTGCTCTTAATTGAGTATTATCGAATTTTCGGCGAATGTCGTCTTCACAGTATAACCAGATTGCTTGGGGTTATATGGTCAAGTGAAGAGCGCATACGGTGGATGCCTTGGCAGTCAGAGGCGATGAAAGACGTGGTAGCCTGCGAAAAGCTTCGGGGAGTCGGCAAACAGACTTTGATCCGGAGATGTCTGAATGGGGGAACCCACCTAACATAAGTTAGGTATCTTAAGCTGAATACATAGGCTTAAGAAGCGAACCAGGGGAACTGAAACATCTAAGTACCCTGAGGAAAAGAAATCAACCGAGATTCCCTTAGTAGTGGCGAGCGAACGGGGACTAGCCCTTAAGTGGCTTTGAGATTAGCGGAACGTTCTGGAAAGTACGGCCATAGTGGGTGATAGCCCTGTACGCGAAAATCTCTTAGTCATGAAATCGAGTAGGACGGAGCACGAGAAACTTTGTCTGAATATGGGGGGACCATCCTCCAAGGCTAAATACTACTGACTGACCGATAGTGAACTAGTACCGTGAGGGAAAGGCGAAAAGAACCCCGGAGAGGGGAGTGAAATAGATCCTGAAACCGTATGCGTACAAGCAGTGGGAGCCCACTTTGTTGGGTGACTGCGTACCTTTTGTATAATGGGTCAGCGACTTATTTTCAGTGGCGAGCTTAACCGAATAGGGGAGGCGTAGCGAAAGCGAGTCTTAATAGGGCGTCTAGTCGCTGGGAATAGACCCGAAACCGGGCGATCTATCCATGGGCAGGTTGAAGGTTGGGTAACACTAACTGGAGGACCGAACCGACTACCGTTGAAAAGTTAGCGGATGACCTGTGGATCGGAGTGAAAGGCTAATCAAGCTCGGAGATAGCTGGTTCTCCTCGAAAGCTATTTAGGTAGCGCCTCATGTATCACTGTAGGGGGTAGAGCACTGTTTCGGCTAGGGGGTCATCCCGACTTACCAAACCGATGCAAACTCCGAATACCTACAAGTGCCGAGCATGGGAGACACACGGCGGGTGCTAACGTCCGTCGTGAAAAGGGAAACAACCCAGACCGTCAGCTAAGGTCCCAAAGTTATGGTTAAGTGGGAAACGATGTGGGAAGGCTTAGACAGCTAGG
Organism: Pseudomonas sp. DR48; assembly: GCF_019823085.1. NCBI lineage: Bacteria > Pseudomonadati > Pseudomonadota > Gammaproteobacteria > Pseudomonadales > Pseudomonadaceae > Pseudomonas > Pseudomonas sp. DR48. The sequence goes on from NZ_CP081946.1 coordinate 2,723,370, forward strand.
AGGTTGGCTTAGAAGCAGCCACCCTTTAAAGAAAGCGTAATAGCTCACTAGTCGAGTCGGCCTGCGCGGAAGATGTAACGGGGCTCAAACCATACACCGAAGCTACGGGTATCACTTAGGTGATGCGGTAGAGGAGCGTTCTGTAAGCCTGTGAAGGTGAGTTGAGAAGCTTGCTGGAGGTATCAGAAGTGCGAATGCTGACATGAGTAACGACAATGGGTGTGAAAAACACCCACGCCGAAAGACCAAGGTTTCCTGCGCAACGTTAATCGACGCAGGGTTAGTCGGTCCCTAAGGCGAGGCTGAAAAGCGTAGTCGATGGAAAACAGGTTAATATTCCTGTACTTCTGGTTATTGCGATGGAGGGACGGAGAAGGCTAGGCCAGCTTGGCGTTGGTTGTCCAAGTTTAAGGTGGTAGGCTGGAATCTTAGGTAAATCCGGGATTCTAAGGCCGAGAGCTGATGACGAGTGTACTTTTAGTACACGAAGTGGTTGATGCCATGCTTCCAAGAAAAGCTTCTAAGCTTCAGGTAACCAGGAACCGTACCCCAAACCGACACAGGTGGTTGGGTAGAGAATACCAAGGCGCTTGAGAGAACTCGGGTGAAGGAACTAGGCAAAATGGCACCGTAACTTCGGGAGAAGGTGCGCCGGTGAGGGTGAAGCATTTACTGCGTAAGCCCATGCCGGTCGAAGATACCAGGCCGCTGCGACTGTTTATTAAAAACACAGCACTCTGCAAACACGAAAGTGGACGTATAGGGTGTGACGCCTGCCCGGTGCCGGAAGGTTAATTGATGGGGTTAGCTAACGCGAAGCTCTTGATCGAAGCCCCGGTAAACGGCGGCCGTAACTATAACGGTCCTAAGGTAGCGAAATTCCTTGTCGGGTAAGTTCCGACCTGCACGAATGGCGTAACGATGGCGGCGCTGTCTCCACCCGAGACTCAGTGAAATTGAAATCGCTGTGAAGATGCAGTGTATCCGCGGCTAGACGGAAAGACCCCGTGAACCTTTACTATAGCTTTGCACTGGACTTTGAATTTGCTTGTGTAGGATAGGTGGGAGGCTTTGAAGCGTGGACGCCAGTTCGCGTGGAGCCAACCTTGAAATACCACCCTGGCAACTTTGAGGTTCTAACTCAGGTCCGTTATCCGGATCGAGGACAGTGTATGGTGGGTAGTTTGACTGGGGCGGTCTCCTCCTAAAGAGTAACGGAGGAGTACGAAGGTGCGCTCAGACCGGTCGGAAATCGGTCGTAGAGTATAAAGGCAAAAGCGCGCTTGACTGCGAGACAGACACGTCGAGCAGGTACGAAAGTAGGTCTTAGTGATCCGGTGGTTCTGTATGGAAGGGCCATCGCTCAACGGATAAAAGGTACTCCGGGGATAACAGGCTGATACCGCCCAAGAGTTCATATCGACGGCGGTGTTTGGCACCTCGATGTCGGCTCATCACATCCTGGGGCTGAAGCCGGTCCCAAGGGTATGGCTGTTCGCCATTTAAAGTGGTACGCGAGCTGGGTTTAGAACGTCGTGAGACAGTTCGGTCCCTATCTGCCGTGGACGTTTGAGATTTGAGAGGGGCTGCTCCTAGTACGAGAGGACCGGAGTGGACGAACCTCTGGTGTTCCGGTTGTCACGCCAGTGGCATTGCCGGGTAGCTATGTTCGGAATAGATAACCGCTGAAAGCATCTAAGCGGGAAACTAGCCTCAAGATGAGATCTCACTGGGACCTTGAGTCCCCTGAAGGGCCGTCGAAGACTACGACGTTGATAGGTTGGGTGTGTAAGCGCTGTGAGGCGTTGAGCTAACCAATACTAATTGCCCGTGAGGCTTGACCATATAACACCCAAGCAATTTGACTACTCGAAAGAGCATCAGATTGCGGTGTGTGAAGACGAAACGAACCGAAAGTTCGAGAAGGCTCGCAAAACACCGAAGCTATCACATACCCATTCGCTGGAGCGTGGTCTCGCAAGAGAGCACGACCTGGCTACCGAATTTCTTGACGACCATAGAGCATTGGAACCACCTGATCCCATCCCGAACTCAGCAGTGAAACGATGCATCGCCGATGGTAGTGTGGGGTTTCCCCATGTGAGAGTAGGTCATCGTCAAGATTAAATTCCGAAACCCCTATCTGCGTATGCAGGTAGGGGTTTTGTTTTGCCCGCAGGAAAGTTCGTACAGCATCTTCAGACGGCTTCGGGCTGTCACAGTCTCCCGACAGTGCTAAGGTTCGGCCCTAGATTTTGTAATTTCCCAAGGAAGCTTTTATGCCGGGCGCCGCGTCCCTCAATGCCGGTTTTATGGTGGTTCAAAGCAACAGTCTGGATGAACTGCGTAGCCTGGTGATCAGCGTAATGCGGAACTACCCGCTAGCTCCCTTGGAAAATGAAATCGCCCTGGTTCAGAGTAATGGCATCGCCCAGTGGCTGAAGCTGGCGTTGGCCGAAGACCCGGAAGATGACGATATGGGCGGCTGCGGAATTGCTGCGGCCATCGATGTTCAGTTACCGGGCAGCTTCATGTGGCAGCTTTATCGCATGGTTCTGGGGCGTGATGAAATTCCGGTCAAATCCCTGCTCGATAAAGCACCACTGACCTGGCGTCTGATGCGATTGCTCCCGCAGCTGATCAATCAACCACATTTCGAACCGCTGCAACGCTTCCTTACCAGCGACACTGATCTACGCAAGCGCTACCAGTTGTCAGAGCGACTGGCAGATCTGTTCGACCAATACCAGGTGTACCGGGCCGACTGGCTGGAGGATTGGGCGGAAGGTCGTCATCAGCTGCGAAATGTCAGAGGCGAAGCCAAGCCCCTCACCCCGGCCAACTGTTGGCAGGCAGAACTGTGGCGCGCACTGTTGCTGGATGTTGGTGAACAGGGCATGGCTCAAAGTCGTGCCGGAGTTCATCAGCGATTTATTGAGCGTATCAACAGCCTCGACGTGGCGCCCAAAGGACTACCTTCCCGTGTGATTGTTTTCGGGATCTCCTCTCTCCCCGCTCAAGCGCTGGAAGCTCTGGCCGGACTCGCCCGATTCAGCCAGGTCTTGCTTTGCGTACACAACCCATGTCGTCACCATTGGGCTGACATCGTCGCTGATAAAGACCTGTTGCGGCATCAATACAAACGTCAGGCCCGCAAGAGCGGCATGCCTGTCGTGCTCGATCCACAGACCCTTCACCAACATGCCCATCCGCTATTGGCGGCCTGGGGCAAGCAGGGGCGAGACTACATTAATCTGCTCGATAGCTACGACGACCCCAATAGCTATCGTTCGGCATTTCGTGATGGGCGCATCGACTTGTTCAGCGATAGCCAGCCACGGAATATGCTCAACCAACTGCAAGACGATATCCTCGAGCTACGTCCGCTGAACGAGACTCGCGAGCAGTGGCCGGCCATCGATCTGAGTCAGGACGAGTCGATCCGCTTCCACGTCGCCCATAGCGCGCAACGCGAAGTAGAGATCCTCCACGACCAGTTACTCGCACGCTTCAGTGCTGATCCCGAGTTGAAGCCGCGCGACGTGATTGTGATGGTTCCGGACATCGACAGCTACGCACCGCATATCCGCGCAGTGTTCGGTCAGCTCGACCGCTTCGATCCGCGCTTCATCCCATTCACGCTCGCGGACCAAGGCCAGCGCGGTCGTGATCCACTGCTCATTGCCGTCGAACATCTGTTGAAACTCCCCGACAGCCGCTTCCCTGTCAGCGAGATCCTCGACCTGCTGGACGTTCCCGCGCTGCGTGCTCGCTTCGGTGTAGAAGAGCGTGATCTGCCGACCCTGCACCGCTGGATCGAAGGCGCCGGCATTCGTTGGGGCATGAATGCGGAGCAGCGTGCGGGTTTGGGATTGCCTGAAGCGCTGGAGCAAAACAGTTGGCGTTTCGGCCTGCGTCGGATGCTGCTCGGCTATGCCGTTGGCAGCGCCAGTGCCTGCGACGGTATCGAGCCTTACGATGAAATCGGTGGCCTGGATGCCGCGCTCATCGGTCCTTTGGTTGCGTTGCTGGACGCGTTGGAGATTGCCCATCAGGAACTCACGCAACCGGCGCCACCCAAGCAATGGGGCGCAAGGATGCAGGCGTTGGTGCAGTTGTTTTTCCTGGCCAGCAATGAGCATGACGATTACCTGCTGGCCCAACTCGAAGAGTTGCGTGAAACCTGGCTTGAGACCTGCGAATCAGTAGGCTTGCATGATGACCTGCCGTTGACCGTGGTCCGTGAAGCGTGGCTGGCAGGACTCGACCAGGGGCGCCTGTCTCAGCGTTTTTTGGCTGGGGCGGTCAACTTCTGCACGTTGATGCCGATGCGGGCGATCCCGTTCAAACTCGTCTGCCTGCTCGGTATGAATGATGGCGATTACCCTCGAGCGCAACCACCGCTGGACTTCGATCTGATGGGCAGCGACTACCGCCCGGGTGATCGTTCCCGACGCGAGGATGACCGCTATCTGTTGCTGGAGGCGCTGTTGTCGGCTCGCAACCAACTGTATATCAGCTGGGTCGGTCGCAGCATTCGGGACAACAGTGAGCGCCCGGCTTCGGTATTGATTGGCCAACTTCGCGACCACCTCGCCAGTGGCTGGCGATTAGCAAACGGCAGTGACCTGCTTGAAGCCATGACGCAAGAGCACCCTTTGCAACCCTTCAGCGCGCGCTATTTTCATGAAGGCGACGACCTGTTCAGCTACGCCAGCGAGTGGCAGGTGCTGCATCAAACCGGCGAACTGGCGACGGATGTTCAGACGCTCGATGACTACATTCAAGAGGAACCGCTGAGTCTCGGTCAATTGCAGGATTTCCTGCGTAACCCGGTGCGACATTTTTTCAGTCAGCGACTGAAGGTATTTTTCGAAGCGGCTGAAGCTCCCTTGGCCGATGAAGAGCCCTTCGTACTCGACGCACTTCAGCGCTATAGCCTCAGTGACAGTTTGCTTGGCGCTGCGCTTGGGCAATTGGCGCATGTCGATTCGGCGCTTGAGACGCAGGCAAGGCGTCTGCAAAACAGTGGTCTCCTGCCTATGGCCGGGTTCGGCGAATCCCTACAGCGAGAGCTGATCGAACCATTGCCGGATCTGTTGCAACGCTACCAACAACTGCTGACATTGTGGCCAACAGCGCTAACCAGTGCGTTGCCAGTGAGCCTGGAACTGGAAGGTCTTCGTCTGGAGGGCTGGCTCAGTGGCTTGTATCAGCGTGCAGACGGCGGCTTGCTATCGGTTACCACGATTCCCAACAGCATTGGTTCGATCAAGACCCGCAAGTGGCATCGCCTCACGCGACCGTGGGTCAATCATTTGGTGGCCTGCGCCAGCGGCATGTCGATGACCACGGCGTTGGTGGCCAGTGACGATAGTCTGCTGCTGGCTCCGTTGGAGAAGGACGTAGCATTGCGCACCTTGGGCCAACTGTTACAAGCATGGAAAGAAGGCATGTGCCAACCGCTGCCGATCGCGGTGAAAACAGCTTTTGCCTGGCTCTCCCAGACAGACCCGGTCAAAGCCGACGACGCCGCTCGAAAAGCCTATGAAGGCGACGGTCAAACCACTGATGGCGAGCGCCGTGAAAGCCCGGCACTCGCTCGGCAATTCGCCGATTACGATGCTCTGATTGCCGCGAACACTTTCCACCACTGGTGCAACACTTTGTATAAGCCGATGCTCGAAGCCCCCTGGCGTTCGTTGAACAGCGAGGAGGCGCGCGCATGACCACGAAGACTCCGCTGGCCCTGGCATTCCCCCTGAGTGGCAGCCAACTGATCGAAGCCAGCGCCGGTACTGGCAAGACCTTCACCATTTCCGCGTTGTACCTGCGTCTGGTTCTTGGTCACGGTGGCGAATCGGGTGGATTTGGGCGTGAATTGTTGCCGCCACAAATCCTCGTTGTGACATTTACCGATGCCGCGACCAAAGAGTTGCGCGAACGTATTCGCACGCGTCTGGCTGAAGCCGCGCGCTACTTCCGTGAGGAGATCAAGGCTCCCGACAGCCTCATCGCTGAACTGCGTGATGAATATCTGCCGGAACAGTGGTCAGGCTGCGCCAACCGCCTGGACATCGCCGCACAGTGGATGGATGAAGCCGCCGTATCGACCATCCACAGTTGGTGCCAGCGCATGTTGCGCGAGCACGCATTCGACAGTGGCAGCCTGTTTACCCAAACCCTTGAAACCGATCACAGCGATTTGCTGGGCGAAGTGCTGCGCGATTACTGGCGGTTGTTCTGCTATCCGATGCAAGGCGATGCACTGAACTGGGTGCGAAATAATTGGGGAGGCCCCGCGGCGTTATTGCCTCGTGTCCGTGGTTTGTTCGCCAGCGAACGGGACAGTGTTCAAGGTAAAGAGCCTGCCGAACTCATTGCCGAGTGCCTGCAGGAACGACGAGCTGCTTTGCTCGAACTCAAGATGCCTTGGCGCCAATGGGCGGACGAGCTGCTTGCTCTCTGTCACCAAGGCGTTGCGAGCAAGAGCGTCGACGGTCGAAAGATGCAGGCACGTTATTTCGAACCCTGGTTCGAAAAAATAATGGCCTGGGCCGAAGACGAGTCCCTGGAGCAGCTGGATATCGGCACCGGTTTCACTCGTCTGACCCCGGATGGCATGGCCGAAGCCTGGAAGGGAGACGCCCCACGTCACCCGGGGCTGGACGCCATGCCCGGTCTCAAAGCGAGCCTCGATGGGTTGCCCACCCCTGACGCGGCTGTCCTGCAACACGCCGCTCAATGGGTGAGTGCACGGTTCGAGGAAGAAAAGCGTCGCCGCGCGGAGATGGGGTTCGATGACATGCTGCTGCGCCTCGATGCGGCATTGCAGTCCGATGGCGGGGAGCGCCTCGCGACCCTGATTCGTGAGCAGTTTCCAGTTGCGCTGATTGATGAATTTCAGGACACCGACCCGGTGCAGTACCGGATTTTCGAAAGCATTTATCGCATCGAAGACAACAATCCCGAATGCGGCCTGTTTCTGATCGGCGACCCCAAACAAGCGATCTACGCATTCCGCGGTGCCGACATTTATACCTACCTGCGGGCACGCCAGGCCACTGCCGGCCGCTTGCATACCCTGGGAACGAATTTCCGTTCCAGCCACGGCATGGTCAGTGCGGTAAACCATGTATTCGAGCGTGCCGAGTCTCGTGAGCTGGGGCGCGGCGCGTTCCTGTTTCGTGAAAAGAACGGCGAGAACCCAGTGCCGTTCCTGCCTGTCGAATCCCAAGGTCGCAAAGAAGTTCTGCAGGTTGACGGTGAAGTCGTCCCCGCCCTGAACATCTGGCACCTGTCCGCCGAGCAGCCATTGTCAGGTGTGGTGTATCGACAACAGCTCGCCGCCGCCTGTGCCAGTGAAATCACCGCGTTGCTCAATGGGGGCGAAGCAGGTCGAGCGGGCTTCATCGAGGACGGCAAGGATTTCAGACGCCTCTTGCCTGCCGACATCGCGATTCTGGTTCGTGACGGCAAAGAGGCCCAGGCCGTGCGTGGCGAACTCTCTGCACGCGGCGTGCGCAGCGTTTACCTCTCGGACAAGGATTCGGTCTTCGCCGCGCAGGAAGCCCACGACCTGCTGACCTGGCTCAAGGCTTGCGCCGAGCCGGATGTCGAGCGGCCACTTCGAGCCGCCCTGGCTTGCATCACACTGAACCTATCCCTGGCTGAACTGGAACGTCTGAATCAGGACGAGCTCGCTTGGGAGGCTCGGGTCATGCAGTTTCGCGGATATCGCGAACTGTGGCGCAAGCAAGGCGTGTTGCCCATGTTGCGGCGCCTGTTGCATGACTTCCAGTTACCCGAGGCGTTGATCGCGCGCAGTGACGGCGAACGTGTCTTGACCAATTTGTTGCACCTATCGGAGTTGTTGCAGCAGGCCGCTGCCGAACTCGATGGGGAGCAAGCGCTGATTCGTCATCTGTCCGAACATTTGGCATTGTCCGGTCAGGCCGGTGAAGAACAGATCCTGCGTCTGGAAAGCGATGAGCAACTGGTCAAGGTCGTGACCATTCACAAGTCCAAGGGGCTGGAATATCCATTGGTGTTCCTTCCGTTCATTTGCTCGGCAAAACCAGTGGATGGCAGCCGCTTACCGCTGCATTTCCACGACGCAAGCGGCAAGGCTCAGGTGACCCTGAAGCCGACTGCCGAATTGATTGCCCTCGCCGATGATGAGCGCCTGGCCGAAGACCTGCGGTTGCTCTATGTCGCCCTGACCCGGGCTCAACATGCCTGCTGGCTCGGCGTGACCGATCTCAAGCGCGGCAATAACAACAGCTCGGTGCTACACCTTTCTGCGTTGGGTTATTTGCTGGGGGGCGGTGCTTCGCTGACCGAATCCGCAGGCTTGAAACGCTGGCTGGAAGATCTTCAGCAAGACTGCCCGGCACTGAGCTATGGAGAAATGCCTGAGGCGACAGCCGACCATTATCACCCGCCACGCAATGAAGCGAGGTTGCTTGCGCCGCTGATACCCAAGCGCAAGGCGAGCGAAAACTGGTGGATCGCCTCCTACAGTGCGTTGCGTATCGGCGACATTCTGAGCGTGGGCAGTGACGAAGCCCCGGAGAACCCGCAAGCGCAAAAGCTCTTTGACGACGAGCGCCTCGATCCACAAGCGCCGCGAGAAGTTGTTGCCGGTGGCGCTGATATCCATCGTTTCCCCCGTGGCCCGAACCCCGGGACCTTTCTCCATGGTTTGCTGGAATGGGCCGGCGATGAGGGGTTCTGTGCGGCCCCGCAAGTCGTGGAAGACGCCATTGCCCGTCGCTGCAATCGTCGGGGCTGGGAAGGCTGGATCACCACGCTGAGCGATTGGCTGCAACACTTGCTCAAGTCTGCGTTGCCCATCGGTGATGGGCAGACCCCGGTCATTTTCGAGCAACTCACTCAGTACCGCGTCGAGATGGAATTCTGGTTCGCCAGTCATAAAGTCGATGTGCTCAAGCTCGATGAACTGGTGCGCCAATACACCCATAACGGCGTCGCTCGGGTGGCCGCCGAACCGGTATTGCTCAACGGCATGTTCAAGGGCTTCATCGACCTGACATTCGAACACGAAGGTCGCTATTACGTCGCCGATTACAAATCCAACTGGTTGGGGCCCGATGACTCGTCCTACACCGAGCAGGCCATGGAGCAGTCGATTCTCGACAATCGTTATGACCTGCAATACGTGCTGTACCTGTTGGCCCTGCACCGCCAGCTCAAGGCGCGGCTGCCGGATTACGATTACGACCGGCATGTCGGTGGGGCGCTGTACCTGTTCCTGCGTGGCACGCGGGCATCCACCCAAGGCGCGTATTTTGCCCGCCCACCCAGAGAGCTGATCGAGCGCCTTGACCGGCTGTTCCAAGGCAAGCCGGAACCCAAGGCCGAACCCGCCTGGGAACAGGGAGAACTGTTATGAGTCGCACCTTCGCCGATTTGCTGCCCACGCCATTGGCAGCCGAAAGCCTGGCGGACCTGGCGCCCCTGACTCGGGCAGATGACCTGCTGCTATTGCTGACGCGCTGGGTGGAACGTGGCTGGCTGCGGGCGCTGGACAAAGCCTTTGTTGCCTTCCTCCATGAACTCGCTCCCGACGATGATCCGTTGGTGCTGCTCGCCGCCGCGTTGACCAGTCACCAACTGGGCCACGGCCACGTCTGCCTGGATTTGTTCGAAACGCTGAAAGAACCGGACTTCGCCCTGTCGCTGCCGCCGGAAGGCGATGTGCAAAGTGGTGCGATGTTGTTGCCATCGCAACTGCTTGAAGCACTGGACGGCGCGCATTGGTGCAAGGTCCTGGCATCCAGTCGCCTGGTAGCGCTGGCCGTCGATGGTCGCGAGGAGGCGCAATCACGGCCCTTGGTGCTGTCGGGCAAGCGCCTGTACCTGCGCCGCTACTGGGCTTACGAAAGGCGCATCGACAATGCCCTGCGCTTGCGCCTGGCCGAACACGAAACTACGCCAAATGACCTGTACGAACGCCTCACGGGCCTGTTCGGTCCGGCCAAGCCCGGTGAAGTGATCGACTGGCAAAAGCTCGCCTGCGCCCTGGCCACTCGCAGCGCGTTCAGCATCGTCACCGGCGGCCCGGGCACCGGCAAGACCACCACGGTCGTGCGGTTGCTGGCGTTGCTCCAGGCGCCAGCAGTGGCGGCGGGCAAACCGCTGCGCATTCGTCTGGCGGCGCCTACCGGCAAGGCGGCGGCGCGGCTGACGGAATCCATCAGCCAGCAAGTCCGGACACTGGAAGTCGAAGACACCGTAAGAGACAAAATCCCGTCTGATGTCACCACCGTGCACCGCTTGCTTGGCAGCCGCCCCGGCACTCGGCACTTCCGTCACCACGCTGGCAATCGCTTGCCGCTGGATGTTCTGGTGGTGGACGAAGCCTCGATGATCGACCTGGAAATGATGGCCAACCTGCTCGATGCGATGCCGGCTCATGCCCGGCTGGTGTTGCTCGGTGATAAGGATCAACTCGCTTCGGTGGAGGCGGGCGCGGTACTGGGCGATCTGTGTCGCGATGCCGAGGCTGGCTGGTACAGCCCGCAAACTCGACAGTGGCTTGAGTCCATCAGTGGCGAAAGCCTGAGCGCCAGCGGTTTGCGTGAGGACACCGACGGCGCTCATCCCCTTGCCCAGCAAGTCGTGATGCTCCGTCACTCGCGCCGATTCGGAGAGGGCAGCGGGATTGGTCAGTTGGCCCGTTGGGTCAACCAGCAGCAGCCCGAAGAGGCTCGCAAACTGTTGCAGGCTCGAAGCCACGAAGATGTGTTTTCTCTGCCCCTCAAAGGTGAGCATGATCGGGCGCTGGAACGCTTACTGCTTGAAGGCCATGGCGAAGGGCCGCAAGGCTATCGTCATTACCTGCATCTGCTGCGCAGCCAGCGTCCGCCGCTCGACAGCTCGCTCGAAGATCCACGCTGGACCGATTGGGCGTGTGAGGTGTTGCAGGCTTTCGACGCCTTCCAGCTGTTGTGCGCCGTTCGCAAGGGGCCATGGGGCGTGGAGGGTTTGAACCAGCGAGTCACCGCCGCGCTGCTCAAGGCTCGACTGATCGACAGCGATCAGCAATGGTACGAAGGTCGGCCGGTGCTCATGACTCGCAATGACTACGGCCTGGGATTGATGAACGGTGACATTGGCATTGCCCTCAAGCTACCGGAGCGCGATGGACTGGCGCCAGGCAAGCATGTGCTGCGTGTAGCGTTCCCCCGCAACGATGGTCAGGGCGGCGTGCGCTTTGTCCTGCCGAGCCGACTTAACGACGTTGAAACCGTGTACGCGATGACCGTGCATAAATCCCAGGGTTCGGAGTTTGCCCATACGGCGTTGATTCTGCCGGATGCGCTCAACCCTGTGCTGACCAAGGAGCTGATCTACACCGGGATCACCCGGGCCAAGCACTGGTTCACTCTGATCGAGCCGCGAGCCGGGGTGTTTGAAGAGGCCGTGCGACGCAAGGTCAAGCGCTTGAGCGGGTTGATGCTGGAATGGGAAGAGGGCGTCGAGCCGAGTCATTGAAGGGGCGGCGCAGGATGGCGGGAACTGGCCGAATCGGTGCCGCACGTGTCCTCGCTGGTGTTCCGACCCTATGCTATCGTTGCGGCATCATTTCGTTACTGTCTCAAAGAGAATCCTGCATGAAGGTGGCTGTCCGGACGACAGGACGCGTCGTTGGCTGCAAGCAAATGCTGCTTGCAGGTGTTCTCTGCTTGCTGACCGGCGTGGTTTTCGCTCAGGCGCAAACCCCTGGGAGCATGGCCGATCAACGCGCCAAATCGGTCACTCAGGTCGTCCTCGGGATTCTCAGTTATGCACGCTGGCCAGTTGAGCCCGCTCAATTACGCCTGTGCGTGGTCGGCCCCACCGAGTACACCGACGACCTGGTCAAAGGCACGACCCAGGCCACTGGCCGGCCCGTCACCGTGCAACGTTATTTGGCCGAAAACCCGTCGATTGTCGATGCGTGCGATGCGGTTTACATCGGCAAGCTCACCAGTGATGAGCGCAGTCGACTCTTTGCCTCGTTGACAGGACGCCCTGTGCTGAGCATCAGCGAAAGCGACGATCAGTGCACCGTCGGCAGCCTGTTTTGCTTGCGGGTCAGTGATGATCAGGTGTCTTTCGAGGTCAACCTCGACTCCGTCGCCCGCAGCGGCGTACGCATTCACCCCAGTGTGCTGCAATTGTCCCGTCGCAAGTCGGCGGCGCCATGATTCTATTCACACCGGGTGATCGCCCCACCTTGCGCTCGGTCATCGGCCGCGGGCACTTGATCGTCGCGCTGGTGGGCGTGGCCATGGCGAGCATCTCCCTGACATTGTTGGGCGTGCTGGCCTTGCGGGTGTATGCCGACCACAACCTGCACCTGATCGCGCGTTCGATCAACTACACGGTGGAAGCCGCAGTGGTGTTCAACGACAAAGCGGCGGCCACTGAGGCGCTGGCGTTGATCGCCTCCACCGAAGAAGTCGCCGACGCCCAGGTGCTGGATGAAAAGGGTCGGTTACTGGCGCGCTGGCAGCGACCGGATAGTGGTTTGTTCTCCGACCTGGAATTGCAGATCGCGAAAACGTTTCTGGAAAAACCCATCATCATGCCGATCGTTCACCAAGGCCAGGAAGTCGGCAGCATCCAGCTGACCGGTCACGGCGGCAGCCTGTTGCGTTTCTTGCTCAGCGGTCTGGTGGGAATCGTCCTGTGCACGGCCATCAGTGCCTGGGTCGCGCTCTATCTGGCACGCCGACAGCTTCGCGCCATAACCGGCCCGCTGCGCCGCCTCGCCGCCGTCGCGCACGCCGCCCGCTGTGACCGAGCCTTTGACCGGCGTGTGCCACCTGCCGAGATCGCTGAACTCAATAACCTGGGCAATGACTTCAATGCGTTGCTCGGTGAACTCGAATCCTGGCAGACCCATCTGCAAAGCGAAAACGAAACCCTGGCGCACCAGGCCAGTCACGATAGCCTCACCGGATTGCCGAACCGAGCATTTTTCGAAGGGCGCCTGATCCGTGCGTTGCGTAATGCCAACAAGCTCAACGAGCGCGTGGCCGTGCTGTTTCTCGACAGCGACCGCTTCAAGGAAATCAATGATGGCTTCGGTCATGCCGCCGGCGATGCGGTGCTGATTGCCGTCGCCAGCAGGATTCGTGCGCAGTTGCGCGAAGAAGACCTGGTCGCGCGTCTGGGCGGCGATGAGTTTGCCGTGTTACTGACGCCGCTGCACAAAACCGAAGATGCGGAACGGATTGCCGACAAGATCCTGGCCAGCATGGAAATACCGATCCAGCTGCCGGGCAGCACCCACGTGTTGACCTCTCTGAGTATCGGCATCGCGGTATATCCAGATCATGGGTCCACACCGGGCGCTTTGCTCAATGCCGCCGACGCGGCCATGTACCAAGCCAAGCGTGTTTCCAGAGGCGCGCAACACACGGCAGGGTCGGAGCACCCTGTCGCCCATGTTCAATCCAGGAGCTGACTGCTTTGTTTTCGATCACTCGACATTCCCTGCGTTTTTTCACGATCAGTCTGTTCATGGCCTTGCTGGCATTGGCCGGCTGCCAGACGGCTCCTCAAAAGGGCCTGACCCCGGGCCAGATCTCCGTGCTCAAACAGCAGGGCTTCGAGCTGACGGATGAGGGCTGGGCGTTTGGCTTGTCCGGCAAAGTGCTGTTTGGCAGTGACGACGATGGTCTGAACGCCGCCAGCACCGAGATCGTCGAACGCATCGGCAAGGCCTTGCTGGCGGTTGGCATCGAGCGCGTGCGGGTCGATGGTCACACCGATGCATCGGGCAAAGAGTCCTATAACCAGACGCTGTCCCTGCGCCGCGCGAAAAGCGTCGGCAAAGTCCTGACAACGGTCGGCATGAAAGAAGAAAACATCCAGTTGCGCGGTCTGGGCAGCAATGAGCCGGTGGCCTCCAACAACAGCGCTGCGGGCCGAACCGAAAACCGTCGAGTGTCGATCGTGGTGAGCGCTGGTTAATCTGCGAACTTAAAGCAGTCGAAAGTGAGAAGGGTGTCGTCTGTCGGAATATGGAAAATTAAAAGGCTATCAGTCGATTCCATATTGACATCACCGATGAGCATCAGTGAGACTCGCCTGAAAACCTCAATAATAATAAGGATATTTTGTGATGAAAAAACGCTCCTTTCTCGTACCGATGGCCACTCTCGCAGCAGCGGTAGCTACCGAACACGCTTCAGCAATTACCAATCTTGAAGTTATCAAACCCAGCACCGAGACTACGAACACATTCCAAGCTGAAGCCCCAAACGAAAACTTATCCGTTCGCGGAGGCAGTGACCAATTCGCTTTTGTTCTCAAACGCGGGGACCAAGGTCAGCTGATGGCTTACCACACGTCCCACAGCTCACATGCTTCACACTCCTCGCACTCCTCTCACACTTCAGGCTCCTGATGGCTTACTCACATAAGCTCGTTTTTGATGAGCGGCTTTACGACGCGCAGGTTTTACACAAAGCCGCTTACCGTTCGATGAATTCGCTGACGGTTGATATCGCAACCGAGGAGGCGCGGTTTGTCTGCGCCTTGTCTTCGAATATCGGCGTTGACGAGTCGTCCTTCCTATCTGCCGTTCAGGAATTCAAGAAGGATGTGCTCGACTACCAGTTGCGCCACCAACTGAGCACTGAGACGCAGGCGATCAAAAATTTGATCCTTGGACTGGCCTTTTCAAAAACCGGGCTGATTAGTGAGTAAATTCCAAAAACTTGAACTCTATACACAGCAATGTCCTTACGAGTTGCTGCCCTTTAAGTTTGACCGTCTGAATGACGACGAGTATGTAATTACCAACATGGCGGGCGAGTTCCACGTCATACCATCGTCAATGCTTGAGCCGATCATTAGCAAGACCCTTCCACTCTCATCAGAGCTGATCCCCACGCTCCGGTCCAAGCAATTCATTCGCTTCACCAATGAGCAAGCGCCACTTCAGCTCTTGGCGCTCAAAATACGCACGCGGTTGTCCAGGCTGGCCCAGTTCACCAATCTACATATCTTCGTGGTGACCCTTCGCTGTGACCACAGCTGTCCGTATTGCCAGGTATCAAGGCAGTCGGAAAGCAAAGGCGAATTCGACATGACCACGGAGATGGCAGACAAGTCGTTGGATTTTGTTTTTAGGTCACCAAACCCAGCTATCAAAATTGAATTTCAGGGTGGCGAACCACTGCTGAACTTCGAGATGGTGAGGTACGTCGTTCTTGAGGCAAAAAAGCGCAACATCAAGGAAAGGCGAGACCTGCGATTTGTCATCGCGACCACATTGTCGCTCCTGACCGATGACATGCTCGATTTCTGTAAGCAGCATCACATAGTGCTTTCATCTTCGCTGGACGGGCCAATGGATTTGCATAATGCAAATCGCCCACGGCCAGGCCGAGATAGTCACCAACGTTTCGAGGAAGGCTTGAAAAAAGCCCGTGCAGCTCTCGGCTATGACCAAGTGTCAGCCCTGATGACAACTACAGATAAGAGCCTGCCACGCGCACGTGAAATCATTGATGAATACTTGCGTCTGGGCTTTGATGGCATCTTCTTACGTACGCTCTCCCCTTACGGCTTCGCGATCAAAACCAAGAAATTCATGTCGTATGACACGGAGCGCTGGCTGGAATTTTACAAGGAAGGTCTTGAATACATCATTGAGCTGAACAAGTCCGGCATACGATTTGTAGAGCAGTACTCCTCGATTGTGCTGACGAAGATGCTGACATCAGAGGACCCTGGGTTTGTTGATTTGATGAACCCTTCCGGGGCTGGCATCGCAGCCATCGTGTTCAACTACGACGGATCGGTCTACGCCTCAGATGAAAGCCGAATGCTTGCCGAAATGGGCGACCATACGTTCCGGCTGGGCAACATTCTTGAGCATTCCTATGAGGAAATCATCCTCTCTGATCAGCTTCTGGATGCACTGGAGAACTCGTTCACTTTAAGCGCTCCAATGTGCTCTGACTGTGCATTTGAGCCTTACTGCGGCGCCGAGCCCGTCTACCATCACGCCATCCACAAGGACTTGGTTGCAAGAAAACCTGAGTCCTCTTTCTGCAAGCGAAATATGGCGATCTTCAAGCATCTCATTGAGCTGATGGAGCGTGATGAGCAAACGAAACGGATTTTTATGGGATGGGCCAATCGATGCTAAAGCTCGGCGGAAAGATTATCCGGATCCACGCCGTTGATGTTCAAAATGACCTCACCTTACTCAAAGTGGCGACCAACCGGAGTCTGCCTGAAGTTTTGCGACGAGAGATGGCTTATCTGGTTTCTGATCACCAGATCCCCCGAGGATTCGCGCACTACCTTCTGATTGAGAAGCATCGGGAGTTGGTTGAAGTGCTGCCTTCCGGCTCTGATTACTCCCTCCTACCGAATGACTACAGCTACATCAGTGATGGTGACATAGTCAGGCTTTCAGCAGATCGTCAGACTATTCGCGTACTATTTCGGGCGTCGTCGCCGAACAACAGCATTCTGATCACTGAACAGTGCAATCATTACTGCCTAATGTGCTCACAACCGCCTAAGGCTGCTGATGATTCATGGTTGCTCGATGAAGCGGAAAATCTGATTCCGTTAATCCCAAAGAACACCCCAGAGCTGGTCTTTACCGGCGGCGAGCCGACAACCAATCGCGAGCGTTTCCTCAAGATCATCAGCCTGACAAAAAGTTACCTGCCAAGAACTGCAATCCACATTCTCTCGAACGGGCGCAGCTTCAAGGACCCAGCGTTTGCTGAAAAGTATGCGCAGATTGAATTGACCGACGCGATGGTCGGCATCCCTGTCTATTCGGACGACCCAACACTGCATGACTACATCGTCCAAGCCCGAGGCGCATTCGATGAAACCATTCAGGGCATTCTCAATCTGAAGCGCTTGGGCCAGAAGGTTGAGATCCGAGTCGTCATTCACAAACTATCGGTGCAGCGCCTCCCCGAGCTATGTGAGTTCATTGCACGCAATCTGCTGTTTGTTGATCATGTGGCGCTGATGGGACTTGAGATGATGGGTTTCACCAGGGCTAATCTCGAAGAACTTTGGATCGATCCAGTCGAGTACAAAGACACGCTCAGCAAATCGGTTGGCATTCTGGCCAATTACGGCATGAATATATCGGTCTATAACCATCAGCTGTGCTTAGTGAATCCGGACATCCAGCCCTACTACCGAAAATCGATCAGCGACTGGAAAAATGAGTACGCTCCTGAGTGCCAGAGCTGCACAAAACAACGAGAGTGCGGGGGCTTTTTCGCATCAGGTGTTAAGTTCGGCTACAGCAAGCACCTAATCCCATTCTGACTTTGGCTTTACGCCACTGTAAAAACCTTTCGACTGTCACAAGTAGTGTCTGACCCCTGTCACAAAACGTTGCCAAGAGTCCTCAGCAGTCGACAGGATAGGGCCCCGTTCTCCTTCCAGACTCTCAATCTGCAAACCGGAAATCCCGCGTTTCGCCCAGCAACAACGGGCCATTCAGCTCGGTTACTTCCCGGATGTAATCCCACAACAACGTGATCCGCTTGAGCTTCCTAAGATCCTCCCGGCAGTACATCCAGAACTGCCGGGTAATGTGGATCTCCTCCGGCAGCACCGGCAGCAAGCGCGGGTCTTGAGCCGCCAGGAAGCACGGCAGAATTGCCAGTGAGCGCCCTTGTTGTGCCGCGACGAATTGGGCGATCACGCTGGTGCTGCGCAGATTGGCGCTGGCGCCAGGCAAGACGTTCGCCAGGTACAGCAGCTCCGAGCTGAAGGCCAGGTCGTCCACATAGCTGATGAATTGATGCTTGCCCAAGTCTGCGGGGCGGCGAATCGGTGGGTGCTTGTCCAGATAATCCTGAGTCGCGTAGAGCTGCAGTTTGTAGTCGCAGAGCTTGCAACAAACGTAAGGGCCGTGCTCCGGACGTTCCAGGGCGATGACGATATCCGCCTCACGCTTGGACAGGCTGATGAAGTGCGGTAGCGGCAGGATATCGACCGAGATCGCCGGGTAGGCATCGACGAAATGGCTCAGCTGCGGGGTGATGAAAAAGCTGCCGAAGCCTTCGGTGCAGCCCATGCGCACATGCCCGGACAACGCCACGCCTGAACCTGAAACCTGTTCGCAGGCCATGTGCAGGGTGCTTTCAATCGATTCGGCATAACCGAGCAGTCGCTGACCTTCGGCGGTCAGGACAAAGCCGCTGGTCCGGGATTTCTCGAACAGCAAAGTGCCCAATGCGGCTTCCAGTGAACTGATGCGCCGCGAGACCGTGGTGTAGTCCACCGCCAGTCGCTTGGCCGCGGTGCTAGCCTTGCGGGTACGGGAGACTTCAAGGAAAAACTTGAGGTCATCCCAGTTCAACGAGCCTAAAGACGTGATGTTTTTTTGCATGATGGACCGGCTTTTATGTGCGTTCTTATCAGAAGTTTGCACATCTATACTCCAGGAACAGCCGGATAATCAATTCGCGGCAACCGCTTCATTGCAAGGCGACCTTTCGCCTTGGCTCCCCAGACAGCTCTCTACATAAGAACAATTTCCCGGAGACCCAATATGAACGCAACACTCACGCCAAATGAAACCACTGTGCAGAAGGTCAAGTTGTTGATCAACGGCGAGTGGGTCGAGTCGCAGACCACCGAGTGGCACGACATCGTCAACCCGGCGACCCAGCAAGTGCTGGCCAAGGTTCCGTTTGCCACCGCGCAAGAAGTTGACGCCGCGATCAGCGCCGCCCATCGCGCCTTCCAGACCTGGAAGCTGACGCCAATCGGCGCGCGGATGCGCATCATGCTCAAGCTCCAGGCGTTGATTCGTGAACACTCCAAACGCATCGCCGTGGTGCTCAGCAACGAGCAAGGCAAAACCATCGCCGACGCTGAAGGCGATATCTTCCGTGGCCTGGAAGTGGTCGAGCACGCGTGCTCCATCGGCACCCTGCAAATGGGCGAGTTCGCCGAGAACGTCGCTGGCGGCGTCGATACCTACACCCTGCGTCAGCCAATCGGCGTGTGCGCCGGTATTACCCCGTTCAACTTCCCCGCGATGATTCCGCTGTGGATGTTCCCGATGGCCATCGCTTGCGGCAACACCTTCGTGCTCAAGCCGTCCGAACAGGACCCGATGTCGACCATGCTGCTGGTGGAGCTGGCGATCGAGGCCGGCGTTCCGGCTGGCGTGCTCAACGTTGTTCACGGCGGTAAAGACGTAGTGGACGCACTCTGCACCCACAAGGACATCAAGGCTGTGTCGTTCGTTGGTTCGACCGCGGTCGGCACTCACGTCTACGACCTGGCGGGCAAACACGGCAAGCGCGTGCAATCGATGATGGGCGCGAAGAACCACGCCGTTGTGCTGCCGGACGCCAATCGTGAACAAGCGCTCAATGCTTTGGTTGGCGCCGGTTTCGGCGCGGCCGGTCAACGTTGCATGGCCACCTCCGTAGTGGTGTTGGTGGGCGCGGCGAAACAATGGTTGCCAGACTTGAAAGCGCTGGCGCAGAAACTGACGGTGAATGCCGGCAGCGAGCCCGGCACTGACGTCGGCCCGGTGATCTCGAAAAAAGCCAAGCAGCGAATTCTTGATCTGATCGAGAGTGGCATCAAGGAAGGCGCCAAGCTTGAGCTGGACGGTCGCGACATCACGGTTCCAGGCTTCGAGCAGGGCAACTTTATCGGCCCGACCCTGTTTTCCGGCGTGACCACCGACATGCAGATCTACACCCAGGAAATCTTCGGCCCGGTGCTGGTGGTCCTGGAAGTCGCGACCCTCGATGAGGCCATTGCCCTGGTCAACGCCAACCCGTTCGGCAACGGCACGGGCCTGTTCACCCAAAGCGGTGCGGCAGCGCGCAAGTTCCAGAGCGAAATCGACGTTGGCCAGGTCGGCATCAACATCCCGATTCCTGTGCCGGTCCCGTTCTTCAGCTTCACCGGTTCGCGCGGTTCCAAACTCGGCGACCTCGGCCCGTATGGCAAGCAAGTGGTGCAGTTCTACACTCAGACCAAGACCGTCACCAGTCGCTGGTTCGATGACAGCAGCGTCAACGACGGTGTGAACACCACCATCAACTTGCGTTAAGGAGCCGGACATGAAAATCGCTTTTATCGGTCTCGGCAACATGGGCGCGCCGATGGCGCGCAACCTGATCAAGGCTGGCCACTCGCTGCGGCTGGTCGATCTGAACAAGACCGTTCTGGCTGAGCTGGAGCAATTGGGCGGCAGCATCAGCGCTTCGGCGCGTGAAGCGGCCCAAGACGCAGAAATGGTGATCACCATGCTGCCTGCCGCTGTACATGTGCGCAGCGTATGGCTGGGTGAAGATGGCGTGCTCGCTGGTATCGGCAAGGGTGTACCCGCCGTGGATTGCAGCACCATCGACCCGCAAACCGCGCGCGATGTCGCAGCAGCTGCGGCCAAGCAGGGCGTGGCCATGGCCGATGCGCCGGTGTCTGGCGGGACGGGCGGAGCGGCGGCGGGCACGCTGACCTTCATGGTCGGCGCCACGCCTGAACTGTTCGCCACCCTGCAACCGGTGCTGGCGCAAATGGGCCGAAACATTGTTCATTGCGGCGAAGTCGGCACCGGGCAAATCGCCAAGATCTGCAACAACCTGCTGCTGGGGATTTCCATGGTCGGCGTCAGTGAAGCCATGGCCCTGGGCGATGCTCTGGGGATCGACACCACGGTGCTGGCCGGGATCATCAACAGTTCCACCGGGCGTTGCTGGAGTTCGGAGATGTACAACCCATGGCCGGGCATCGTCGAAACGGCGCCGGCGTCGCGCGGTTATACCGGCGGTTTCGGTGCGGAACTGATGCTCAAGGATTTGGGGTTGGCCACGGAAGCGGCACGTCAGGCGCACCAACCGGTGATGCTCGGCGCGTTGGCCCAGCAGTTGTATCAGGCGATGAGCCAGCGTGGAGAGGGTGGAAAAGACTTCTCGGCGATCATCAACAGCTATCGCAAACCCCAATAAGGGGACATTCCGGGATTGTGGCGAGGGGGCTCGCCACAAGCTCGTGTAACGCTATTTGCCGGGAGACCACGTCGGGTGGTCCCCCGGTTTTTTGCATCAGGCAAACACGAAATACTTGCGTACGGTTTCAACCACTTCCCAGGTGCCTTTCATACCCGGCTCGATGACAAAAATATCACCGGCACGCAGGTGGATCGGCTCTTTCCCTTCCGGGGTGATGATGCAATAGCCTTCGCGGAAATCGCAGTATTCCCACTTCACGTATTCCACGTACCACTTGCCCGGCGTGCAGATCCAGGTGCCCATGATCTTGCTGCCGTCTTCGCTGGTGTAGGCATTGAGGTTGACGGTGTGCGGGTCGCCTTCGAGTTTTTCCCATTTGCAGGCGTCGAGCACCGGCAGTGGGTGGGTATCGCGAAGGACGGTAATCGGTGCGGTCATGTGGACTCCGGGACAGTGGACTAGAGAACTGAAGTCGCACCCTATAGCGCCCATCCCCCGGCCAGTTGTCTGGGGTCGACATCGAAGTATCCAGAAACGCGCGAATTCGAAACTAAAGGGTCAACGCCTCGAGCAGCGCCTTCGCGTAGCCGGGCAACACGGCAAAGTCCCGGGCGCCGATCAGGAGTTTGCGCTGAGCCCATGAATCTTGCAGCGCGAGGCTCTTGAAGGGTGGATCCCCCGGCCAGCGCTCGACGGCCGCGAGGGGCACGATCGCCAGCCCGGCACCGCGAGTGACCATGCGCATCACCCCGTCGAAACCGTCGGCGCGCACGCGGATCTTCAGGCGCGAACCGATGTGCAACGCCTGTTCTTCGAGGTACACGGCCAGGGCGCTGTTGGCGTTCAGGCCTACGAAATCGTGGTGCAGGGTGTCGCTGAAACTCAAGGATTCGCTGTCGGCCAGCGGATGGTCGGGCGGTAGGATCAGGACCAGCGGGTCATCGCGAAAGGCGCGGGTCTGCAGGTCACTGGTGTCGACGGCGTCGGACACGATACCCAAGTCGGCCGCGCCCTGACGCAACGCGTGGGTGATGCGGGCGCTGGGCAACTCTTGAAGGTCGATGTCGAGGTTGGGGTGCTCGCGCAGAAAGTCGGCGAGCAACTCTGGCAGGTATTCGGTGATCGCCGTGGTGTTGCACAGCAACCGTACCTGGCCTTTGACGCCTTTGGCGTATTCCGCGAGATCCTGTTGCATGCGTTCGGCCTGTTGCAGCAAGGTCCGGGCGTGTTTGGCCAACGCCTTGCCAGCCGGTGTGGGCGCGACGCCGCGACGACCGCGTTGCAGAAATTCGATACCGAGCGAAGACTCCATGGCGCGGATTCGCGCGCTGGCCGCTGCCAGAGACAGATGACTGCGGGCGGCTCCGGCGGTGATGTTGCCCGTGTCGAGGATATGCAGGTAGAGGCGCAGGTCGGTGAGGTCGAAGTGCATTGTCACAGCCTCGGAAGGTTTGTTGTCTGGGCGGACGCTTTCGCGGGCAAGCCCGCTCCCACAGGGATCTTCAGTGAATAGAGAGTTCATATTCACATCGGCCAACTGTGGGAGCGGGCTTGCCCGCGATGGCGTCCGCGACCGCAGCGAAAGTTTCAGCCTCTGTCAAAGCAAGAGGCAGCCTCAGTATATGGCAGATTTTCAAGCGGCCAATCGAGGCTCACCATAGCCCCATGAATACTCTTGCCGCGTTCTATCAAAACCTCGGCCTGGCCCTTTCGTTATTGGTCATCGCCACCTTCTTGCTGGCCGGCATGATCAAGGGCGTAATCGGGCTCGGCCTGCCCACCATCGCCATGGGGTTACTCGGCCTGGCTATGGCGCCGTCACAGGCTGCTGCACTGTTGATCATTCCAGCGACTCTCACCAATGTCTGGCAGTTGGCATTCGGCGGGCACTTGCGTGGGCTGGTCCAACGGCTGTGGCCGATGCTGCTGGCGATCTTCATCGGCACTGGCGTCGGTACGCTGTGGATTGGCATGGCGGGTGGTCATTGGGTGGTGCGGGGTTTGGGCGCTGCGTTGTTGCTCTATGCGTTGAGCGGATTGTTCCTGCCGACCTTGCGCATCGATGGCCCAGGCGAGCGCTGGCTTGGCCCGCTGTGCGGCTTGCTGACCGGCATCATCACCTCGGCCACCGGCGTCTTCGTGATTCCGGCAGTGCCTTATCTGCAAGCCCTTGGTTTGACCCGGGATGAACTGGTGCAGGCGCTGGGACTGTCGTTCACCGTCTCGACGCTCGCACTGGCCGCCGGGTTGTTTTGGCGCGGCGCGTTGGGGAGCGGCGAATTGAGCGCGTCATTGCTGGCGCTGATCCCCGCGATCCTCGGCATGTTACTGGGCCAATGGCTGCGTCAGCGGATCAGTGCCGTGTTGTTCAAGCGCGTGTTCTTCGTGGGCCTCGGGGTGCTCGGCAGCCACTTGCTGATCAACGGGTAGCGGACGAAGGGCTGAGCATGTCGATGGCGCGGATATCGAAATCCCGTTCCAGGTACTCCATGCGCATCTCCCGGAACTGCGCCATGTGCGGCAGGTTCGAGTGCATGTCGAGGTGGGCCTGGGATTGCCAGATCTCGAAGAAGATAAACAGCGTCGGGTCCTGTTTATCGCGCAGCATGTGGTATTCGATGCAGCCGGGCTCGGCGCGACTCGCCTCTACATAACCGCTGAAAAAAGCTTCGAAGGCGTCGGATTTTTCCGGGCGGGTCTTGGCGTGCAGGATGAAGCCTTGCAAATCACTCATCAAAAAAACTCTTGAAGTCAGAATCGGCCGCAAGTCTACGGCAACAATTACCGGTCTATTCGTGCGTGTAGGTCAAATGAATTTTGCCCATTTGCCGCTTACTCCGCGCGAAGCAGATCGCTAACCTGCCGCCATCCAATTTCTGACCCTTATGAGACCTTTCATGAAAAAAGTCCTGTTGCTCAATGGCGGCAAAAAATTTGCCCACTCCGATGGCCGCTATAACACCACCCTGCACGACACCGCGCTGAGCGTGCTGGATCGCGGCGGTCTGGACGTGAAAACCACGTTCATCGACGAGGGTTACGACGTCGCCGAAGAAGTCGCCAAATTCCTTTGGGCCGACGTGATCATTTATCAGATGCCTGGCTGGTGGATGGGCGCGCCGTGGACCGTCAAGAAGTACATCGACGAAGTCTTCACCGAAGGTCACGGCAGCCTCTATGCCAGTGACGGCCGCACCCGTTCCGACGCCTCGCAAAAATACGGCAGCGGTGGTCTGGTGCACGGCAAGCAATACATGTTGTCGCTGACCTGGAACGCGCCGCAGCAAGCCTTCGACGACCCGACCGACTTCTTCGAAGCCAAGGGCGTGGACGCGGTGTATTTCCCGTTCCACAAGGCCAACGAGTTCCTCGGCATGACCGGTTTGCCGACGTTCCTGTGTGTCGACGTCATGAAACGCCCGAACATCGAAGCCGATGTCGCACGCTATGAGCAGCATTTGACCGAGGTGTTCGGCCTGCCGGCGTAAGGTTCCTTTTGCCCCGCATCCAGCTACTATCAAGCCAGTTTTTGAATGAGGGGCATCCGTGAAAGCCAGATCCGATGAATTGCAGATTTTCGTCTGCGTGATTGAGTGCGGGTCGATTTCCGCTGCGGCCGAACAGGTCGGGCAAACGCCTTCGGCGGTGAGTCGCACGCTGTCGCGGCTGGAGGCCAAGCTCGATACCACGTTGATCAACCGCACCACGCGGCGCATGGACCTGACGGAGGAGGGCAAGTATTTCTTCGAGCACGCCAAGTTGATTCTCGATCAGATGGACGAACTTGAAGAACGCCTCAACTCCCGTCAGCAAACCCCGTCCGGGCGCCTGCGGATCAACGCGGCATCACCGTTCATGCTGCATGCCATCGTGCCGTACATCGATGAGTTTCGCCGGCTTTACCCCGACATCCAGCTTGAACTCAACAGCAACGACTTGATCATCGACTTGCTCGAGCAAAGCACCGACATCGCCATCCGCATCGGCACGCTGGCCGACTCGACCTTGCACGCCCGCTCCCTGGGTTGCAGCCCGCTGCACATCGTTGCCAGCCCCGCTTACCTTGAGCAACACGGCACGCCCAAGACTGTCGAGGAGTTGAGCGGGCACTCATTGTTGGGCTTTACCCACAACGAAGGCCTCAACCAGTGGCCGTTGCGCTATGTGCACGGTGATCGCTGGCCGATCCAGGCGGCGATCGGCGCATCCAGCGGTGAGACGATCCGGCAACTGGCGCTGGAAGGCCAGGGCATTGCCAGCCTCTCGCATTTCATGACCATCGAGGACATTCGTGCCGGGCGCTTGAAAGTGCTGCTGGCCGAATTCAACAGCGGCTACCGCCAACCGATCAACGCGGTGTACTACCGAAACTCGCAACTGGCCTTGCGGATTCAGTGTTTCCTGGACTTCATCCAGGGCAAGTTGGCGGTCTACGCGAATTCGGACTTCAAGGGCTGATTCGTGATTCCTGCGCAAGAGTGAATTGGGTCAACAGGGATTTTTCGCCTGCGATCAGTCCCTGATACTCGTTGCATCACTTATTAACGCAGGGAGTTTCTCCATGAACGTATTCGTTACCGGCGCTGCTGGTTTCATCGGTGGCTCCATCGCCACCGGCCTGGTCCGGGCTGGCCACAAGGTCACTGGCCTGGTTCGCAGCGAAGCACAAGCCAATGAACTGAGCGCACTGGGCATCACGCCGGTGATCGGCACGCTTGACGACAGCGCGCTGTTGGCCAAACAGGCCCAGGCTGCCGACGCCGTCATCAATGCCGCGAGCAGCGACCATCGTGGCGCAGTCGAGGCCTTGCTCAATGCGTTGCGCGGCTCTAACAAAGTGTTCCTGCACACCAGCGGTTCGAGCATCGTCGGCGATGCGTCGGGCGGCAAATCCAGTGACGTCATCTACGTTGAGGACAACCTGCCGGAACCGACTGTCGACAAGGCTGCTCGTGTGGCCATCGACAACTTGATTCTCGCTGCTGCGAAAGATGGCGTGAACTCGGCGGTGATCTGCAACACCCTGATCTACGGCCACAGCCTGGGCGTCAATCGCGACAGCGTGCAACTGCCACGCCTGCTGAAACAGGCGCGCAAAAGTGGCGTGGTGCGGCATGTCGGCACTGGCCAGAACATCTGGTCCAACGTGCACATTGAAGATGTGGTGTGCGTTTACCTGCTGGCGCTGACCAAGAACGTACCGGGCACGTTCTACTTCGTCGAAAGCGGTGAGGCGTCGTTCATCGACATGACCACCGCCATGGCGCAGGCCTTGAAACTGGACGCGCCACAAGACTGGCCGCTCAAGGACGCCGAAGCCGAGTGGGGTTATGAAATGGCCAACTATGGTCTGGGCTCCAACAGCCGGGTACGTGGCAAACATGCCCGTGAATTGCTGGGTTGGGCGCCGAAGCGGACGTCGGTGGTTGATTGGATTCGTGACGAGATGGTGTGAGTTCGCTGTAGACCGCGTCATCGTTTATCGCGAGCAGGCTCGCTCCCACAGGGGACTTGTGTCGATCCGCAAAAATGGGAACGACGCAGGACAAATGTGGGAGCGAGCCTGCTCGCGATTGCATTTCAGGCGTCCGGACAACTGGCCGGTTCGTCTTCGATTCCGTAACATCCGCTACCTCTTTTTCGGCCACGTCTTGTGGCCCGTATCGTTGGGTTAGCCATGAAATCAAAAAGTCTGCGCGCCGATGTCCTGGCCGGACTCACCACTTCTTTTGCCCTGCTTCCCGAATGCATCGCCTTCGCGCTGGTGGCCCACCTCAACCCGTTGATGGGGCTTTATGGCGCGTTCATCATTTGCACCCTGACCGCGCTTTTCGGCGGACGTCCGGGCATGGTCTCCGGTGCGGCCGGGTCGATGGCTGTGGTGATTGTTGCCTTGGTGGTGCAGCACGGGGTGCAGTATTTGCTGGCCACGGTATTGCTCGGCGGTTTGATCATGCTGGCGTTCGGGCTGCTCAAGCTTGGCAAACTGGTGCGGATGGTGCCGCATCCGGTGATGCTCGGCTTCGTCAACGGCCTGGCAATCATCATTGCGCTGGCTCAGCTTGAGCACTTCAAGAGTGGTGACGTCTGGCTCAGTGGCGCGCCGCTCTACCTGATGACCGGGCTGGTGGTGCTGACGATGGCGATCGTTTACCTGCTGCCGCGCCTGACGCGTGCGGTGCCACCGGCGCTGGTGGCGATTCTGGGCGTGGGGCTGGCGGTGTTTGTGCTCGACTTGCCGACGCGCACCCTCGGCGACATGGCGCACATCGCTGGCGGCTTGCCGACGTTTGCGCTGCCTGACATTCCATGGAGCCTGGACACCCTGCGGATCATCGCGCCCTACGCGATTTTGATGGCGCTGGTCGGCCTGCTGGAAACCCTGTTGACCCTGAACCTCACCGACGAGATCACCGAGAGCCGTGGCTTTCCGGATCGCGAATGCGTGGCGCTGGGCGCGGCAAACATGGTCTCCGGCGTATTCGGCGGCATGGGCGGTTGCGCGATGATCGGCCAGACAGTGATCAACCTCAGCTCCGGCGGACGCGGACGATTGTCCGGGGTGGTGGCCGGGGTGCTGATTCTGTTGTTCATTCTGTTTCTCTCGCCGCTGATCGAGCGCATTCCCTTGGCTGCGCTGGTCGGCGTGATGTTCGTGGTGTCGCAACAGACCTTTGCCTGGGCGTCGTTGCGGGTGCTGAACAAGGTGCCGCTGAACGATGTGTTGGTCATCATCGCGGTCACGGTCATTACCGTGTTCACCGACCTGGCCACCGCCGTGCTCTGCGGGATCATCATTGCTGCGCTCAACTTTGCCTGGCAGCAGGCTCGCGAGCTCTATGCCGACAGTCATCTGGAAGCCGACGGCAGCAAGCTTTATCACCTGCATGGCACGCTGTTCTTCGCCTCGACCACGCCATTTCTCAATCAATTCGATCCTGCCAACGACCCGCCCGTGGTGACGATCGATTGCCGGCACCTGAGCTTTGTCGACTACTCGGCCATCGCCGCGCTGAAGACGCTGCGTGAACGCTACGACAAGGCCGGCAAGCACCTGCGCGTGCTGCACTTGTCCGAGCGCTGCAAGAAACTGCTCAAGCGCGCCCGGGTGAATCACGACTGAATTTGATGATCGTTCCCACGCTCTGCGTGGGAATGCCTCACTGGACGCTCCGCGTCCGCTTTGGGACGCAGAGCGTCCCTGGCTGCGTTCCCACGCAGAGCCTGGGAACGATCGGCATGTAAATTCTCCTATCCGATTTTCATATCGACCGACCGCGCATATTTCTAAGCGACAACCCTTACCCTTGCACGAAAATTAGTTTCACCTCGTTTGAAAATCGCCTCTCGAAATGTTTTATGACTTTCACAATCTTTCGACGTGACCCTTTCGAGGAGTACCGCATGACCCTGTCCTTCGGCTATTGGCTGCTGGTGTACGCCGCCATCGCCATCATTGCGCTGATCGTTCTGATCGCCCGTTACCGACTCAATCCGTTCATTGTGATTACCCTGGTGTCCATCGGCCTGGCCTTGCTCGCCGGCATGCCGGCGTCCGGCGTGGTCGGCGCCTATGAGGCGGGTGTCGGCAAAACCCTGGGGCACATCGCGCTGGTGGTGGCGCTGGGAACCATGCTCGGCAAGATGATGGCCGAGTCCGGCGGCGCCGAGCAGGTGGCGCGCACCCTGATCGACCGTTTCGGCGAGAAGAACGCGCACTGGGCGATGGTCTGCATCGCCTTTCTGGTCGGCCTGCCGTTGTTCTTCGAGGTAGGTTTTGTGCTGCTGGTGCCGATTGCGTTCACCGTGGCGCGGCGCGTTGGTGTGTCGATTCTGATGGTCGGTTTGCCGATGGTCGCCGGGCTGTCGGTGGTGCATGCACTGGTGCCGCCGCACCCGGCGGCGATGCTGGCGGTGCAGGTGTACGGAGCGTCGGTCGGGCAGACGTTGATGTATGCGATTTTGATCGGCATTCCCACCGCGATCATCGCCGGGCCGCTGTACGCCAAGTTCATCGTGCCGCGCATTCAACTGCCGGCGGAAAACCCGCTGGAGCGCCAGTTCCTCGACCGCGAACCGCGTGACCGCCTGCCGGGCTTCGGCATCACCATGGCGACCATTTTGTTGCCGGTGGTGCTGATGCTGATCGGCGGCTGGGCCAACCTGATCTCCACGCCGGGCAGCGGGTTCAACCAGTTCCTGCTGTTCATCGGCAATTCGGTGATCGCCCTGTTGCTGGCGACCTTGCTGAGCTTCTGGACCCTGGGCGTTGCCCAGGGCTTCAACCGCGAGTCGATCCTCAAGTTCACCAACGAATGCCTGGCGCCCACCGCCAGCATCACCTTGCTGGTCGGCGCTGGCGGCGGCTTGAACCGGATTCTGGTGGACGCCGGGGTCACCGACCAGATCGTCAGCCTGGCCCATGAATTTCACCTGTCGCCGCTGATCATGGGCTGGCTGTTCGCCGCGCTGATGCGCATCGCCACCGGTTCGGCCACGGTGGCCATGACCACGGCCTCGGGGATTGTTGCGCCGGTGGCCATTGGTCTGGGTTATCCGCACCCGGAGCTGTTGGTGCTGGCGACGGGCGCGGGGTCGGTTATCTTTTCCCACGTCAACGACGGCGGTTTCTGGTTGATCAAGGAATACTTCAACATGACCGTTGCCCAGACCTTCAAGACCTGGACCGTGCTCGAAACCATCATTTCGCTGGTGGCGTTCGCGCTGACCGTGGGTCTTTCTTACCTGATTTAGTCGGAGCCGCTCGCCATGGACATCCTATACCAGATCCGCGCCCGTCAGGATTCCTTCAGTGCCGGCGAAGGACGCATCGCCCGGCTGATGCTCGACGACGTGGGATTTGCCTCCGCCGCCAGCCTCGATGAGCTGGCGCTGAGAGCCGAAGTCAGCACTGCCACGCTGTCGCGTTTTGCCCGCACGGTGGGCTGCCGCGACCTGCGCGACTTACGCCTGCAACTGGCTCAGGCCAGCGGTGTTGGCAGTCGCTTTCTCGACCCGGCTGGCAAGCCCGAGCAGTCGGCGTTCTATGGGCAGATCGTCGGCGATATCGAATCGACGCTGCGCCAGCATTTGTCGGCATTCGACGAATCGCGCTTCGCCGATGCGGTGAAACTGTTGGGCAAGGCGCGGATGATTCATGCGTTCGGCATGGGCGGTTGCTCGACCTTGTGCAGCGACGAACTGCAAGTGCGCCTGGTGCGATTTGGCTACCCGATTGCGGTGTGCCACGACCCGGTGATGATGCGCGTCACCTCCGCCAGCCTCGATGCCGAACGCGCGGTGATTGCCTGCTCGCTGACCGGCATCACCCCCGAACTCATTGAAGCCGTCGAGCTGGCCCGCAACTATGGCGCGCGCATTATCGCCATCACCCGCGCCGATTCGCCACTGGCACAACTGGCCGATGTGCTGCTGCCGCTGCAAGGCGTCGAAACCTCGTTTATCTACAAACCCACGGCGGCGCGCTACGGCATGCTGCTGGCCATCGACGTGCTAGCCACCGAGCTGGCGCTGGCCAATCCTGAAGACAATCAAGAACGTCTGCGGCGGATCAAACTCGCCCTGGACGATTACCGCGGCGGCGACGATCACTTGCCGCTGGGAGACTGACATGATGTACGACACGCTCATTCGCAACGCCCTGATCATCGACGGCAGCAACGCCCCCGGATATCCCGCCGACGTGGCGATTCTGAACGGCCGCATCGAGCGCATCGGCGACTTGCACGAGGCCACTGCCACCGAAGAAATCGACGCCGCCGGACGGGTGCTGGCGCCGGGTTTCATTGATGTGCACACCCACGACGACACCGTGGTGATCCGCCAGCCACAGATGCTGCCCAAGCTCAGCCAGGGCGTGACGACGGTGATCGTCGGCAACTGCGGGATCAGTGCCTCGCCGGTGAGTTTGCGCGGTGATCCGCCGGACCCGATGAACCTGCTGGGCACCTCGGCGGCTTTTGTTTATCCGAAGTTCAGCGACTATCGCGCGGCAGTCGAGGCGGCGCACACCACGCTGAACGTCGCCGCACTGGTCGGGCACACGGCGCTTCGCAGCAATCATCTTGACGACCTGATGCGCACCGCCACGCCGGATGAAATCGCAGCGATGCGCGAGCAACTGCGCGAGAGCCTCGAGGCCGGCGCGCTGGGCTTGTCCACCGGCCTGGCCTATGCCAACGCCTTTTCGGCGTCCACGGATGAAGTGATGCAATTGACCGAAGAGCTGAGCGCGTTCGGTGCGGTCTACACCACCCATTTGCGCAGCGAATTCGAGCCGGTGCTGGAAGCCATGGACGAGGCCTTCCAGATTGGCCGTCATGCCAAATCCCCGGTGATCATATCCCACCTCAAATGCGCCGGTGCCGGTAACTGGGGGCGCAGCCCGCAACTGTTGGCGTCCCTTGAACACGCCGCGAAAACCCACCCGGTGGGCTGCGATTGCTACCCCTACGCGGCGAGCTCTTCGACCCTGGACCTCAAGCAAGTCACCGACGCCCATCGCATCACCATCACCTGGTCCACGCCGCACCCGGAACTGGGTGGCCGCGACTTGATGGACATCGCCGCCGAGTGGGGTGTGCCGTTGCTCGAAGCCGCTCGCCGGCTGCAACCGGCCGGTGCGGTGTATTACGGCATGGACGAGGCCGATGTACGAAGAATCCTCGCGCATCCGCTGTCGATGGTCGGGTCTGACGGATTGCCGGAAGACCCGTTTCCGCATCCACGCTTATGGGGCGCATTCCCACGCGTGCTCGGACATTTCAGCCGCGATGTCGGGCTGTTTCCGCTGCACACCGCCGTGCACAAAATGACCGGGTTGTCGGCGGCGCGATTTGGCTTGAAGGAGCGGGGTGAAATCCGTGAAGGGCATTGGGCCGACCTGGTGTTGTTTGACCCGGTGACCATTCGTGATGTGGCTGACTTCAATGATCCGCAACGGGCGGCGGAAGGGATTGATGGCGTGTGGATCAACGGCGTGCTGAGTTACCGCGAGGGGCAGGCAAACGGTAGAAGGGAAGGGCGGTTTCTGGCGCGGGAAGGGGATTTGCGCGACGGGTTCCAGTAACGAATCCGAGCATTGGGTCACAGTGATGGCACATTGCGATTAAAGAAAGCCATGTCCAAGCCGAAGCGCTGAGATCCACCCCGACTACAATCGGGGTCTATCCAGTCAAGGAGCAACCCAATGAGCTTCGGCAAAACCACCCCGATCCTGCGGATTTTCGATGAAACCAAGGCATTGGAGTTCTACGTCGACTTCCTGGGGTTCACGGTCGACTGGCAGCATCGTTTTGAAGCCAATTTTCCGCTGTACCTGCAAGTCTCCCGTGGCGAATGCGTGCTGCACTTGTCCGAGCACCATGGCGACAGCACGCCGGGTTCGGCCTTGCGGATCGAGACCGATGAGCTCGAGGCGTTTCAGCAGCAATTGTTGGCCAAGGAATACACAATCGCGCATCCACAGATTCAGGCCATGCCGTGGGGCAGCCAGGACATGACCATTGCCGACCCGTTCGGGAACCGGTTGGTGTTTACCAATGCAATCAGTGTTGATTGAGCGAGGTTAAAACGAGGCCCGACGATTTCTCGGCAGGCCTCGCAGGGCAGCGTCAGACAAAAAATTTGCCTTGTGATTTGTTGTGTTCATTAAGCTTGAACAACAATTCCCTTCCTCTTTGTATCGTTGCACGTGCGGTGTTCACCTCACGGTGTATGGAATCGCGGCTTATGAGGCTGGAGCTTTCCACACCCACTCGATCTGTGGCTTTACCGAGTGCGCCTTTCACACCTGCGGCATAAAACTCATCCACTCCCAATTCATCAAAAGCGGCGTTGATGGCGAAAGCGTCGTGTTCCAGATAGTTGTCGAGTTCGATCAGGGCATTGTTCAAACGCTCGATTTTCTGTCCCGACAGACCTTCGAGGGCTTTGGTCGCTTGGGTCGACGATTCAAAGTTTGGAATCCACGCGCCTTTGACCTCAAGCACCTTGGTCAGAACGAAGCCGGTTGCCATCACCGATAGGTTTTTCTGGCCCGTCGCGCTCCGTGGATTGATGTCCTGCGCTTTTGCGTGCTGCCACTTGGCGTTCAAATTATAGAAAGCCGTCCGCCCTTTATGTTCTATTTCCCCAGGCTTCAGTTGGTTGGTCTGGGGATACAGCGCGACAGGCAGATGCCGTGTTGCATTGAATTTGCTGGCAAGTGCGTCGGTCGCCAATGACGTGGTGACTGTTGCCCCGACCATGCCCGCCGGACCGGTCGGTGCCGCTAACAGGCCGGCTCCCCACGCCATCAGATGCCTCGCTGCGTTATAGGCGTAGCTCTGAAACAGCCTTTTTACGATGTCTCTTTTTCGCATGCTGTTGTAGATCTGATGGTTCAGCGTTCCGACCCTGTTGTTGACTTCGGCCAAAATGCTGGAATAGGCACCTAATTCATCTTTGATGGTGGCTTCGTCTTTTTGATTGCCGTGATGATCGATGTAGCGCACGGGGTTGTTCCCGACCATGCAATATAGATTCAGTCCGTCAACCGCTCCAGCCGGG
Source organism: Pseudomonas sp. DR48 (assembly GCF_019823085.1). Classification (NCBI taxonomy): domain Bacteria; kingdom Pseudomonadati; phylum Pseudomonadota; class Gammaproteobacteria; order Pseudomonadales; family Pseudomonadaceae; genus Pseudomonas; species Pseudomonas sp. DR48. The sequence continues at coordinate 2,756,936 of NZ_CP081946.1, forward strand.
TCTGGGCTGATCCAGCGTTGCAACCAAGGCGCGTAATATCGTGCTCCGTAGTAATAGAGGCCACTGGCATCGCGCTCCTTGCCCGAGTAGCGAATGGTTCGATAACCCGCTTCCACCTGCGAGCGGGATGCTGACCAGGCCGTTCCCCCGTAGGGCAAGTAACTATCCTGACTGATCAGCCAGGCTTGGTCGTCGAGTTCCAGCGAGCTCGAACCCAGATGATCGTCGAGGCTGTAGCGCATTTGGTTTGCCGCGATGCCGGTCGGCCGACCTGTGGTCCAGTGCAGGTAGCGAATGCTGCAACGACCGGCTTTCAGGGTGATCACTTCAAGGTGTTCGTTGTTGTGGGTGCGGATTTCGAGGCCGGGCAGATAGCGGACTTCCCGGGTATGTGTCGCTGACGCTGCGAAGGTTGTTTGTATCTTGCGTACCCGTTGACCGCTGCTGTCGTAGCTGTAGCGTTCGATGTCGTCATTCCCTTCTTCACGCGGGACCAGCAGGACGCTGGCCAGTTGATTACGAGCATGCCATTGCAGCGATTGACCCGGATTCAACGCTTGCTGGTTGCCGTTGGCATCGAAGTCTGCATTTGAGTGAGGAACCGAATTGCCCTTGTTCCAGGATCGCAGACGATTGCTGGCAGTGGCGACACTGAATGTTCGGGTGTAGTTGTTGCCGTCGCGAACATGGCGCAGTTCGGTCAGGTTGCCGCCGTTGTCGTATGCATAGTGCTCGATAAAATTGAACAGTCGCCGGGTGTCAATCGGTGTCCTGCCAGAGAGGGAAAGATGCGGTTGAACGTGTTGCCCCGTCGACTCCCGACCCGTTGCGCTGGACAGTTGGTAGAGGCTGTCGTAGATAAAATTGCTGACGGCTTCGACCCGCTGGTTGCTGCCGAACTGCACCGGTTGGGCCCTGTCCTCGATCCGCGTCACGTTGCCCACGGCGTCATAGGCGTAGTGCAAATCCAGCAGGGTGCTGCCAGACACCGTTGCGCCGAGTGAGCTCAGGCGACCGCTGGCTGGATCGAACACGGCGCGGCTGACAACACCGTTCCCAGCGGTCTGGGATTCGATTTGGCCAAAGGCGTTGTAGAGAAGATCCTTCAAGATCACTTGTTCTGTCGGGGCGTCCTTGATCAGCAGGCTGATGGTCTTGAGCTGACCCGTTACATCAAACGAGAAGCGCTGTTGGTGCTGACCGGCATCAATCTGCTGGATCGCTTCTCCCAGGGCGTTGTATCGCCAAGTCGTTTCGTGGCCATCCCCCGTTTCAAGCAGAGCATTGCGATCCTTTTCGCCTGCAGGCCAGACCGGTTGTCGGGGATCGGTGAGTAAGCGTCGCGTCTGGCTAACGGGCTTGCCGCAAAGTGCGTATTCGTTGATGTGCAGGGAGCCAGCGGTGTCATCGTGACGAGTCAGTGCGCCGCATTGATTATGCCGGGCAGAGGCAGATGAGCTGTCGCCATAGCTGAGTCGTTCGATCACCCGTAATGTTTCATCTGCCGCTTGCTCCTGGATAATGGTCGGTCTCAGCTGGTCGTCGAAAGTGATTTGCCAGCCGCTGCCACGCTGATCCCAGTTGCGCAATATCTGGCCGGCATCTGCGGGCAAACTCATACGCCATCCGGCGTCTGCGCTATCGACCAACAGCGTTCTGCCGGACAGGCTGTAGACAGTCCGATTATTGGCATCAGGTACGCTGGCAAACAGGCGTGGGTCCCATTGTGCAATCTGACGCCCGGCCACGTCATGCTGTTGACGGGTGATTCGCGCCTGAGGGCTGTCATCGGCGTTGCGGCGCCAGTAGGCGATTTGCCGCACCGCCAGGCCACGGCTGTCGATGGCATTGATCGTGGGGGTCTTGCGGTGAAGGCGTGCGTTCATGCCTCACCGCCGGAGGTCGAAGACTGCTCGGCCATGACCTCTTCCAAGGTATCGTTCTCGTCCTCATCAACGGTGTACCAAGGGTGACGGGTTTGCCGCCGCATGTAGGAGAAGTCACTTTGTTTGGCGAGGCGTGTGCGAGTCGGTCGACCCAATGCATCGTAAAACTGCAGGTCGCAGTGACCGAACGCTCGAAAGGATCCATCGTTGATGTAGCGATGCTGATCGGCAAAGTAAGGACGGTAGGTGCGGATCGCCAATCCTTTGTTGTTGTATTCCACCCGCTCGCTGATTTTCCAGCGCTTTGCAGCGATCTGCTCCTGTGGTTTTCCATCCTTGAGGTCCAACTCGCCGTGTGTGCTGACGACGTAGGCTGTCCCCGGCTCGACCTGTTGCTTGCTTTGTAATGTACGGCCGAAACCATCGAAGCAGGTCACGCAGAGGTGGATTTGTTGCTGGTCATCGTCGGGGTAACGATCGGCGACGAGGACAGCAACGTGTACCGGCTCACGGATGGACGCATCAATTTCGGCTTTCAGTTTCCTCTCGTCAGCTGAAAGCGATTCAAGGTCAGCCAGCCGCTTTCGGGCTTGAGAGCAAATATATCCCCCGGCCAACACGTCACCTTTGGCGACGCAACGGGCCAGCCAGTCAGCGTCCTTCAGGGCCTCTTGTGAGAGGCGCCCCATCCAGCTGAACGGTGCGTTAAAAGTGGCGCTTGCGGCGTTCTGCAGCGCTTTTTTACCGTCTTCGATGGCATCGCCCGGGCTAGAAAACGTCGGGCGTTTGTATTCGTTGACCGGTTTGAAACCAGTAACACTGTTGCGTTCGTTTCCGTAGAAACTGCTGACCCGCATCTGGCCAAAATTGTCGTACAGACCTTCTTGAATGTTGCCATTCGGGTCGGTGATGCGCAGGGGGGCAAACACGTGATAGTCGTGAGTAGCCTCGGTGATACAGCCATCGGGAAGTTTGAGTTCGGTGATGCAGCAGTGATGCTTGTCGTAGCTTATTTCGGTCAGGCCGTGGCTTTTGCTCGGCTGCACGGTCCGGGTTTTGTAAAAAGCTTTCAACGAGGCATAGGTCGCGAACCCACTTTTGACTGACCAGAGCTTTCTGGCAGGTGTGGTCACTGGAAGAAAATCGACCATGCGGTGATAGCCGCTTTGTTCAAGCAGTTTTCCTTTGGGCCGAGACGCTTGGGGTAACAGGTCAAACGCTTTCAACGCTGTTTCGTCCAGCTCGGCGGTTTCGAGATGGTCGGCCAAGGCTTCGAAGTGAGCGTCGCCACCCTCGAGCACTTCTCCGGTCAAGGTGTTCTTGTAGCGGTGCACAGACAAGCCCGTCAGAGTGCTATGGGTTGTCCAGCTCGGTTCTTTGACCCACTCGATAAGCCTTTCGTGGGTCATGTCCCTGATATTCAGCCCACCTGTTTCAGGTGCCTTCGGCCGTTTCAACGCATTGGTACGTTGTCGGTAAGGCAAGCCCAATCGCCATCCCTGAGGATTCTGCAGATGGATGAACTCGGCGCGGACTTCATTCATGTAGTAGAACTGCTGTGCCGGATCATGAGCATCTCGCCACCATTGTTGCTGGTCGACATCGCTGAAGGGCGGGGGCTCACTGTCGGTTTTGCGTCGGGCGTAATGGACGTTCACGCTGTGGGTCAGCGCACCAAACCTGTCGTGCTGCAGATTGAAGGTGTGCCGGCATTGCGGATCATCGGCGATGCCTTCGTACTCGTAAGCGATGGTCTCCAGCAGCAGCGGCAACATCCGGGCATAGCGCCGGTTGTGCTCAGGGGCCTGGAGCAAACGTACCTGATAGCGGTTTTCCTGAACCGAGTAGAGCGTTCTGGTCTTCAGGTGTTTATCGACGCCGAAGATCTCGCTGCGCAGCAAGTGGCCGCTCAGGGCCCGGGCCATTTCCAGAGTTGTTGCCGGATCGGGAGAAGTGATGAGTGTGTCACCCTCGATCCCGGATGAGTGTTGGCAAAGCAGTGCCTTACCCAATGGCACTGCGGCTTTGTCGGCATTGTGATAACCGGTACGGGGCGAGTCCACTTGTTGCCCGGTATGGAACCAGCTCTTTTTCAGGCAGGGTGTCGTAAAACCTTGCGAGTCGGCATCGCCAGAATGGGTTTCACTGTCGATTTGCAACAACAGGCCGAAGCCGCGAAATTCTCGTTCGATACCGTCGTAATAGCCTTGGCGATAGGAAAAGCTCTGGGTCAGTCGGTTGCCGGTAATTTCGTCATGCTGCGTTTGTTTCAAGACCAGATGCATGGCCAATGGCAGGTGGCAAGCAGGCGGTTTGCCGGATTTGATCCTCTGCGCTTTCTCATCCAGCCATTCCTGCGCCGAACTTCGGTAGCGGATGCTTCCGGCGGCGCCCATGTTGTTATTTGTGCCCGTGAGCAAATACGGTTTCTCACTGACGAACTCATATCGCCAATGCTGCGCTGTCGTGTGCGTGACGCTCAGTATCAGGCTGGAACAGCCTAGCCCTTGCAGGTCGGCGATGCTGACCTGGCATAGCGCGTCATAGCGCACATCGTGTGGCCAGGGCAGTGGTACGGAGGGGGCGAACCCGTTGCCGCTGCGATTCATGAAAATCAGTGCCTGATTCGCTTGCAGATAGATCAGATCGGCCGCACCGGACCCGTCCAGATCCGCAAGACGTACATGCGCGGCATCGAACGATTCATACGCAAGCCCCGGCGAACCCAGCACGATGCCTTTACCAAAACGCCCGCGACCCAGGTTGGGCCAGCACTTCACTTCGTTGTGACGAATGCGCACCAGGTGCTGTTGACCCGTGCCCAGGACATCGCTGAAAGCGACCAGCTCGCTGGATGACGCGGTGAGCAGAGGAAGGGCGTCTTCATCCTCTTTACGATGGACCTCTCGGGCGGCCGAAAAACCTTCTTCTCGTCTGTTGGCGTAAAGGCGAACGCTTCGCGGGCCTATCAATGTCAGGTCGCTGAGGCCTTCGCCCATCAGATCGGCCAACTGCCCCTGTGGCTTGAAAAACTCCGCGGGGAATGCACTGAACGTTGCAAAGCGCGACCAGCCCCGGTCGGGGCCAAGAGAAAAATAGCCACTGAATCCCGGCTGAGCGATCACCCAGTCCAGACGACCATCACCCGTAAGATCGCTCAGTGCCATATGCAACGCTTTTTTAGTGTCAGCAACGGGAACGTCGGGTAATGCTCGCCACTGGTCGTAGGTCACTTCATCGCTTTTGGCTTTGGCTCGCATGGGTTCACGGTAATGCCAGCCTTTGTCTTTACGATACAGCACGCCCGGCAAGCCTTCACCGTACAAGTCCACCAATTGATAACCTTGGCCATCGTTGAGACCGGGCATTCCTTGAATGGGCTGCCAGGTACGGTCATCAGTCACCACCTCGAACCCGCTGTAGCTGAACTCAACGGGAGGGCGGTTATCGACGGTGCCGGCGCTGCCAAATGCTTGCTCATGGGCCGCACTCAATTGGTGATAACCCAGCAACGTCTGGCGGTAATCGAGCAACAGGCGTCGGACCAGAACGGGGCCGGAACCCAATTCATCGGGGAAACGATGAAACATCAGTATCTGACGGCACAGACGTTCGGTACGAATTTCAAAGCCATAGGCTAAGCTGGAAAATGCGTCGCTACGGACTTGCCATTCCTGACCTTCATAGAGCGGTTTCTGTACGTACGAGGTACTTCGTTCACCGTAGTCGAACACCAGTTCGAAATGCCATTGCACAGGATTCAGCCGGGGGGTGTTCCACACGTAAAGCTGCGCATCGGCCTCGAAATTGCCATAACTCACACGGCTCAAATAGCGTTGAGACTTGGTGTCATCTTCTGCCTTGTACTGGTAAAGGATGTGTTCGCCATGGGCGTTCAGGCTTTCCTCCAGCAGCCATTCGCCGACATGATTCGAATCCTCCGGGTCGGCACGACGCGATGCAGAATTCTTTCCAAATACGTGGAGGCTGCCATCGGCACCGTGCACCAGCCAGAAACCTGGTTTGTCGCTCTCCGAGGACCAATGTTCAATGCGGTCGAAGTTGCTTTCCAGGCGTGGAAAGTGGGTTGCCACGGTGTAGGTCGTGTCCAGTTCCAGATCGTTGTAATGCTTGATGCTGATGGAAATGCGAGAGCCTTTTGAGTCGCGCAGCGGCAACCAGACAATGCCGTTGGGGCCGACAATTTCGTCATCCTCGGTATAGGCCGGGACGCCCTTGCCGGTACGTCGCGCAATGACAGGTAATGACATCCCCCAACCGATACCGAAGACGCCGTTTCCGACGGAACTTCCATAGATGAGCGACAAGGAGGGAGCAAAACCTCGCCCCGGTGAAATCGGCAAGGCAAGCTCATAAGAGGCCTCTCCATGGGGGCCGATTGCGCCCCATCCCTTGCCAATGCTTTGAATTGCCCCGCCACCCTTGGGCAGTGACGGCGCGTTAACAGGCAATGTGCTTTGCTCACTCATTGCGCATCTCCCACCCTGGCGGTGTAGCTGACATGCACGATGATGTCGGTCAAGGATTCCAGCATCGCTTTCTGAGCGTCGGGGTTCGGGAAGGTCAGGTGCCATGTAGAGATGGCACCGGTGTACTCGAATGGCAAGTAGCGTTCATCGTTGAAGTTCAGGGTGAACAGCCCATGGTCGTCGACGCCCGTTGAAAGCGCGATTTGCTGACTGGCGCGCTTGTTCTCCAGGGCCGGCCCTTTGTCGCCTGGCGACATGAATACTTTGCTGGAGGTCTGGGTCAGCGTTGCACGAATGTTTTCATAAGGGCCGAGGAGGGCAGGCAAGGACACACTGATGGTTTTGATGCGCCGCAGGTAATGGTTCTGATCTTTGTAATCGTCTTCGAACATGGCGTGGGTCAGCTTGAAATCACAGGCACCACTCTTCAGTTTGGTATGAATGTCTGCCCACTCTTCGTTTATCGAGCAGTGCTTGTCCTTACTCTTGATCTGACGCAGCGATACCGTTTTACGAATTTCCAGCTCTCGCTCGTTACGTTGCCAATATTCGGCCTGCATTTTCAGCAGGCTCAGCTTCAAATGTTCACCTGCTCCAAGTCCTCGGTAAGTTGTGTTCCACCCCCCGGGTTGAACAAAACGCGTGCTGAAGTCGGCACGCTCGTATTGCCAGCAGGCTTCGGCTGCCATGCACAGTGCCAATGTTGCGTCGTAGGCCTGGTAATACAGGGCGGTAAGCTGGCTGTTGAGCCATTGGTAGAGCTGCGTTTTGGTAAAGCGCCTGCTGAGGAAGTCGTAGCTGGCTTTGGTGTGGTTTAGTGCTGTTTCGGCCTGCCGTAATTGCAGGCGTGTGGCGCTTTCCTGTTCGGCGAAATGCGCAAGTTGCGCGTCGATTTTTACCAGTTCGAGCTGTGCCTGATCACGGGTCAGAGTCCACTCTTCCCGCCGCCGACTGAATTGCGCCCTACGGTCGAGATGGGCGGCCGCCGTGCGGGTCGCAATGGCGGTACCATGGGCGAGTGCCGTAGTGGCATGCATTGCGCCTTCCCAGCGGCTGCCACCATTGCTGAAGCCAAAGATGTTCGGAACCATCATCATGCCGCCAGCCACGACCTGAGCGGCCGATGCTGTGAGCTCGGATGAACCGCTGCTCAAATACAACTGACTGGCCTGCGTTTCTGCTTCGCTGACGTCTTTTTCCAGCAACCGCTGATAGTGGCTGAGCCGCCCCTGCGCGATTGCCTTGCTGGCCAACAGGGCCTGGCGATTTTGACGATCAATGCGTAGCGCCTGGGTTTGCAGGTCAACGGACATTTTCGCCAGACTCCAGGCTTGCTGTTGCTGCAACTCCTGTAACTGACCCTGTTCTTTGCGCTCAATGAGCGACAGCAGCGTGGCGCCGAACTGGCTGACACTTTCCACTGCGTTCAGGGCCTGACTGTGCATGGCAGTGAAACGATAGTGTGGCATTTGCGTGCCTGGCAGGCTTGAAGCCATGCCGCCCGAGGCGCTCAGTGCTGTTGCGTCGAGCAGGTTGTGAGGATCCGGCGGTGTGGTGAACAACGGTCGATGCAATGGTTTGCCGGCGATATCGAGGTTATGCCGCAGGTTGTGCAAACGGTTCTCGGTGATATCCCAACGCTTGAGCAGTGCCGGGTTGAACGGTAAATGCAAGTGCGAGGTATCGATTGCCGGCAAGGACGCTCGTGAACTGCCTTTGCGCATCGGAAACGAAGAAGGGTTTGAACGGGCCAGTGTGTTCTCGAATGTGCGAAGGTCTTTACTGGTTGTTTTACTCAACGCTTGCAGACTGATGGCCGACCATTGATCGACCCGTTGGACTTCCGGGCGCGACCCCAGCAGGTCCAGCGCGCGCACATACCAGAGCTTTGCCTCGCTGAGACTGTCGGGCGTCAACTCGCGATACGCGGCATCACCCCGGTTGATCAGGATGTTGAGGTACAGAAAGTACAGCGCCTTGCGAAAATGCACTGGATGGCTGAGGGCGATCTGGTGCGGATCCTGGGGCGCTTGATTGGAATACGAGGGAACGTCGGGACCGGTCAAAGGCACAGCGTTCCAGTACTGGGGTGGCTGGCGGCCCGGATCGAAAAGAAAGCGAATCCAGCGTTCAGCCTCCTCGTACTGATGTTCAGAGTTCAACCGGTGGGCGATCAACCAGGGCAGATACAGGAATAGTTCCGTGAAGTATCGACCGTAAGGGCCGTGGAAATCCATGGTTGCTACGGAAGCTGTGCTGGCTATTTTCGGTTCTGGCAGCTGTTGTGTGTCCCTGCTGAACAGTTCATCCAGACTGTTTTCAGTACGACGGATCAACTCGGCAGCAAACACTGTGTTGAGTCGGATTGTCGGTAGGATGTTCTCGCTATTCGACATCGTTGACTGCGAAAAGTCGAGAAATTGCGCGGCGTCCGTAACTCCAATGCTGGGAGAGAGAAAGTGGCTGCTTAAACTGAGATTGATAGCCGCGAGACAGTATTGCTTAGTGTTGTCATTTTTTGTGATGCAGAATCCATAGTAAAGATTCTCGCCATTCTCACTGAACTCATGAGGCTGGAAACGGAAGGTGTAGCTTTTCGGTAGCGTCGTTTTGTCAGCGTTGCCAGAGGTATTTTCCTCCGGCGAAACGGTGGTCTCGGGTCTCCGTACCACGTATTGAATTGAATAATCCTCTGTGACACCTAATTGATCTTTGCCGGTATCGGAGATGCGCAAAGTGACCTGCTTTGTCGATGGGACGTAGTTGATGGATACGGCAAAGCGTTCATCCAGTTGTTCGATGTTTTCCTTCATGAGTTCAGCAGTTGCAGCGCTTTTCTTCAGTGTCTTGCTTTCGTTGAGCCTGGTTTTTTCAGTAACCTTCAGCTGAAATGAGATTTTATCGAGGGAGCCGCGTAACCCATTCGCAAGGCTGTAGTGCGGATGTGTCCGGCTTTCCTCGCGGCTTCCCTTATCGATAGTTATTCCCTGGCTGTGCGTGAGGTTTTTATCGATGGTGGCTGTCTTGAGAAAAATAAAGTTTCCATTGTTCCCGGTGTCTCGTTGACTGACGTGGAGCGCAATGAAGAGACGGTCATGGGTATTTTCCTGCTGATATACGGCAACGGTGCCTACCATCGACTTGAGTGAGCTCAGGTCCTTGTTCTGGAGTGTTGCGTTATTGCTATAACCCTGCAGCCAGGTTCGAGCACTGCTCCAGTTACCATCGTGCTTGAGGTAACTGAGATTTAACCGGAACAGTGGGTGGCGTTGTGTCGTCTGGTTTTGAGCGGAGCCGGGGGCTGGATCCTGATGAATACAATCGGCCCAAATGACAAACAGCCGATTATTGAACCAGACAGGACGAATCGAGTGTTCAATTGCATCGACTGGAATCGGTACATCGGCTTTCTTCCAGTCCGACCAGGCGAGTGAATCGGATTGTTCCTTGTCGGAGGGACGCCGCGCCATGTCCAGCGAACGCCAGTAGAAAGTGTTTTCACTGCGGGATTTGGCGATGAAGTAATAGTTGCTGTTGACGAAGTCATCGCCATCAATGTAGCCATTGAGGATGTTCAGGTTCGCGACTTCTTCGAGGCGGGTCAGGTAGGCCAGCACGGCGGTCTGAACGGCATCGGGTTGAAGTCGGTCCTGGTTGAGGTCGTTTTCCAGTTGCCGGAAGTTGTCGCTCTTGTTGTCTCTCAGTCCAGGGTCCAGATAAGTAGCGGGGAAGTACAGGAGCTTTTGAAGAGCTGCCCAGCTTGCGTATTGATGCATCTCCTTGCGCCACGTTTGCGCGAGCTCATGAGTGATGGTTGCAGAGTCATAACCCGGCTCCATGTTCAGCAGGATGCGATTGATGTACTGCTGCAGGCTGGCAATGGCACAGGCCACTGGCGTGGTGGGCACATCGTGGCCGACCCGTACATCGAGTAACCAGTGTTCGTAGAGACTCTGGGCGGTCTTCAGTGTTTTTGTCGTGGCGTTGGCGGGTGCAATGCAATTCAGGTAGTACGCTAAAAGAGCATCGCGCAGGCTTTCATCAAGCTGCTTTTTTAAGGCAACGGTCATATTCGATCCTTGAATATTGAAGGGGGGCTGGGGTCAATGACAGGCAGCGATCACGGCTTCACCTACGGCTTTCCAGTCGGGTGTCGTGCTGGTGGCTGTCAGATCGGTGGCTTTGAGCAGCAGGCTTGCCGACAGTCCTGTGCTCTTGCAGCACGCTTGGCAGCGCATGATCCAGTCCACTGCCTCCATGGATTTCGCGTACTTGTGCTCAAACTGGTTCGTCAGTAGTTTCACTTCATCGATCGCCCAGTCCAGCATGTTGGCGAGCAATTGGTTTGCGGAATCGCTGACGCTCTGATTTTTCAGGGCGGACAGGTTGGCTAGATGCAAATAATGCAAGAGGCGCTCTTCGGAGTTCGTCTGATAACGGGCGCAATCACTGAAGCGTTCGAGCAAATACAGGGTTTGAGGCGTCAGTTTTCCCGTGCTGTCCGAAGCTAGCCACCTCGGGTTATTTATCAACTCCTGCAGCGTGTGGCTGCTCAGGTGCAGCCCCTGGCAGGCTTGCGCAGCCTGAAGGACCTTCGCCAGCAACGGTGTTGATTCCCCTGCGGAGAGGTTTCTTGTCTCCTCGAAAACCGCTGTTGCAGAGGTGCCGGCCATTTTCATCACACTGGGGACGTATTGCGCGGACAAGTCCGCGATGTCGTGCAGCATGCTTTCTATCTGACGAGTTTGCTGATGAACGTCGGGATCGTCGCTCGTTTGCAGTGCCCTCAGCCGCTTCTGCACATTCTGATTTTGCGGTAAGTCGTTCTTTACAGCGTCGAACAAGCGACACCACTGGTTCACATCACGGTTACTTCGCTTGAGCCAGTCAACGGCCCAATCCATTGCCATCAGCACGTCGAGGATGTCGGCCTTGGATTCATCCGGCTTGCGTAGCGCTCCGCTCACCAGCAGTTTGCAAAATCTATTGCCTCCCAGTATTTGCGCCAGTCCCTTGGACTCGACAGCCGAGAGACCAAACATCCGTGCAATACGGGCCTGGCGATAGAGTGAGGACACCGTGGGCAAGTCATGTTTGAGCGAAGTAAGGTGTTCCCTGGTCTGCTCCGCGAACAGTAACAGTGAGTCTTGCGTGACGGGCAACCCCAATCCTGCTCCGAGATAGTTGAGGGTTTGTTGCGATGTGGCCCCCACGATATCAATGTCCTGCTCTTTGTTTTGCACCAGCGGACTCAAGAGTAATTGAGTGCGATGGAACACTTGATCGAACAACGGAGCACGATCGCCGCAAGCGGAAGTCGGCATGTCGTGCAGCAGCGAAGCAAACTCCTCGGGCGCGATGCCGCGACGTTGATTCAGGTATCGGTAGACCCCCAGGACGCGCACGGTGTTGGTGTTGAGCAACAGTGAGGTTGTGCCTTCCGAACGCATGGCGTTGACGATCAGGGTGTCCAGCTCGGCAAAGGGGATACCGGTCCAGCGTTGCAATCGGACCATCCGCAGCAAAAGGTCGAAACAGTTCACAGGAAGAAATTTGAAAGTCAAAGGGCTTGTCGTTACTACTATGGGTTTGTTACTAGCTGAATTCGCGGCGATATACTCGCATCCGTAAAAATAACGATGAGGTAGTGGGCTGTTGGTTGAGTTTTTCGGACGGTATTTACCCTGTGCCAACACCTGATCAATCTGCTCCATCGATAGCCCGGTGAGCTTCTTGAAACGCTCGACGCTAAGCCTTGGATCGCCCTCTTTCGTAGCGTAAGCCTTTACTTCCACCTCAAGGTCGAACGGTTCGATGAGTATTTTCTGCTGCTCTGGGCTTAGACCAGACAACAGTTTTTGCGCCTCAGAAGTGGGCATGGAAACGCTTCCGTATTTCAAGTGACCAAGTGAAAACGGCAGTGTCAGGCTGACCCGATAGTTCAACTCGCCCAACGTTGGTTTGTCAGCACCCAACCCGAGCAAGCATTGGTGATGATGAAGGTCGTAAGGCAGAGAGAGGGGATAGCGCCCGCTTGCGAGTGCTTCGTGAACGGTTTTCTGGGAGGTGGTTTTGTCCAGGTGTGACTTGATGTGACTGCTCAAGGTGTCATTGACGATGCTCAACATGGGCTGTGGTGCAAAGGCACTCTGATGATCCAGCATTAATCCCTTGAGGTCCGGACGCCGCTTCTCCAAAGTGACTTTATCGGTGTGATCAGACGAATTTTCCAGTTGATCTGCAAACAGATACAGCGCCCGCAGATACGCCACTGGAGAGTCGATGGCAGCGATATCGCCATCCTCGCAAAACTGTTTCCAGTTCTCTTTAAACAACGCTTGATAGGTGGCGGGACCTGACGTCGAGTCTGAGCCGACACTGCGCCGAACCCGTCGATTGGCGTCGCCGGATGACAGCTGATGTTCCTGATACAGGCGACTCACCTGCCGTGCATAGCCGTGCGCGTTGTCATACACCTGCCCGGCATCGGCATCGGTATGTTCAGCGAGTGCAAGGGTGAATTGCGCCTTGGTCATGCGCACAATGTCGAACACGGATCCGAACCCCATGCGCTGCATGGCAATGTTGAAGCTGACCTTTGTACTGTCATCGCCGAGTGGAGAGTCAACCAGCCTGTGCAGCATTGAATCGTCGCTTACGTCCATGTGTAGTCATTCTCTTGTTCGAACGAAAGGTTCGAAGTCAGAAGAAAACGTACAGGAGCTGGCAAGGAATGGCGGTAGGTTGCTTGGAGTTTGAGTTGTATGAAAAAGCAATCCGTTGTCCGGATTTTCCGCCAGGATACCGTAGGTATTCAGCCCCTATACCCATTGCAGGTAAGGGGCTGAGCCCAGGCGCAGGTCAAACCCTGAAGTGACTCACCATCTGCTGCAACTGGCTACCCAGCCGCGCCAGTTCAACACTGGATGCAGCGGTTTCGTCGCTGGCGGCGGCGGTCTGTTCTGACACGTCGCGCACGTTGATGATGCTGCGACTGATTTCTTCAGCCACGGCGCTTTGCTGTTCGGCTGCGGCGGCGATCTGCTGGTTCATCGACTGGATGTTGGACACCGTGCGGGTGATGTTTTCCAGTGACACACCGGCCTTGCGGGTCAGGGCGACGCTGCTGTCGGTGAGGGCGCGGCTGTTGTTCATCACCGTCGACACTTGTTGGGTGCCGTTCTGCAGACCGGCCACCAGACCTTCGATTTCTTCAGTGGATTTTTGGGTGCGCTGCGCCAGCCCTCGGACTTCGTCAGCCACCACCGCAAAACCACGACCGGCTTCACCGGCACGCGCCGCTTCGATCGCGGCGTTAAGTGCCAGCAGATTGGTCTGTTCGGCCACGGCTTTGATCACGTCCATGACGCTGCCGATCTTGTCGCTTTCCTGTTGCAGCACGCTCATGGCTTCGGTTGACCGCGCCACTTCGGTGGCCAGACGTTCGATCTGGGCGATGGCTTCATTGACCACCTTGTCGCCTTCGCGAGCTTCGCCATCAGCGGCGGCTGCGGCCTGGGACGCTTGTTCGGCGTTGCGCGCGACTTCCTGCACGGTCGCGGTCATCTCGTGCATGGCCGTGGCCACTTGATCGGTCTCGATCTTCTGGCTGTTGACCCCGGCGCTGGTTTGCTCGGTCACTGCAGACAATTCTTCAGCGGCGCTGGCGATCTGGGTGACGCCGTCGCGGATGCCGCTGATCAAGTCACGCAGGGTCACGCCCATGCGCGCGATACCTTGCTGCAACACGCCCAGTTCGTCGCGGCGAGTCACCTTGACGTCGTGGGACAGATCGCCACTGGCGATGCGTTCGACCACAGCCAGGGTGTCGCGCAACGGACCGGTGATCTGACGGGTAATGATCACCGCCGCAATGATGCCTACCAACAGTGCCAGCAACGTGCTGATCAGTTGCAACGTGCGCGCCTGGGCGCTTTCGGCATCACGGCGATCGAGCTGGATCTGATACAGCTGATCGCTGAGGGTCACGATAGCGGCGCCCTGATCGGTCATTTCCTTGCGTGCCTGAACGGCGTCGGAGTTGGCCGCTTTATAAGCCTGCAACGCGCTGCGGTAGTTGCTCAGTGCGGTTTCCAGCTGACGCAGCGCATCTTGCTGGGTGTCGGCAAAATGCACGTTGAGCTGTTTGAGACTGGCAATGGCCGCGTCCAGCTGGTTGATGGCTTTTTGTTCGGTCTCGGCGTTGGAGCTGGCGGTGTAGCCGCGAACCTCGTAGCGGGCCAGGATGAACGCTTCCTTGGCGGCGGTGATGGCCTGGAATTGTTCGAAGCGCTGATCACTCAGCGGCATCTGCTGCACAGCCGTGTTGATGGCTTCGATCAGCGTGCCGGCGGTTGCAGCGTTGGCGCCCATGGCGTCGCGGGCGCTGTTGCCGGTGCGGTAGGCGCTGCGCATTTTATTCAGCGACGTCTTGTAGGCGTCGATGTAGGTGCCTTGTTCTTTGAGCAGCTTGAGGTTTTCCGGGCTTTTGAAGGTCGACAGCAGCGATTGTTGCTGAGCGGAAAAGGCGTCAAGGGTGGTCTGAACGGTCTGAGCGGCGGTTTCATCGCCGTTGGTCAGCATGTATTGCAGGCGAACCACTCGAAGCTTGGTCAAGCCGGCGTTGAGCTGGGTGATGTCGCTCATCCAGTTGCTACGGTCAATCAGTCCGCCCAGGCTGGTCCAGCCGGTCAGGGCCAGCACGCAGGTCAATGCCAGGACCAGGCCGAATCCCAGGCCCAGTTTCATGTTCACGCTGATGTTGCCGAACCAGCTATTCATCAAATTCCTCCAGGAACGTTGCGCTGTCGATCGTCGGTTGGCTGGAAGATTGTTGTTTTTAGGCGCCAGCAAGGGGTGTAGCAGGACTGTATCGGCAGCAATCGCGAGAGCTGAAAGGTTTTTGTAGGCGGATCCGGTAACACGCTTTTTTGAGTCTTAAGCTTTTTTTCACAAAGGTTTCACTGTTCACCGACGCGCGTCTATTTAGCTTTGTCGCTTTTGATGACAGTGATGCATGCCGGCGAGGCGGCCTGATGTGGAATTGAGACTGAGTCTGGCCGGGATAAAACGCTCAATTAAACTGGGCCGTTCAAGCCGTTATCGAAATGCCATCGTGGTGCTGGCCGCCGCGCTGCTGGTGATTCCGTTGACGATTTGGCTATTGCGGCCTGCCGCTGTGCCGGATCTGGCGCACGGTAATGTCGTGGGCGCGCGAGCGTTGGCCGCCGATTGGGCCAAAGGTGATGTGATCGTACTGGTGCGCCACGTCGAGCGCTGCGATCACTCGACCGCCGCGTGCCTGAACGGTGATGACGGCATCACCGAGCGCTCGCGCAGCGTCGCGGTGAGTGTCGGTGCACAGTTCCAGCAGATGGGGCTGAGCAAGGCGGATATTTACAACAGCCCCATGGTTCGTACGGCACAGACGGCCACCTACATGTTCAACAAGGTCGGTGTGGGCGAAGACTGGTTGATCAGTTGCAAGGGAACAATGTTGCGCGATGCCCTTTCGCACAAGGTGGCGGGCCGCAATCTGATTCTTGTGACCCACAGCGAATGCATGAATCAGCTCGAAAAAGACCTCAAGTTGCCAACATCTACGTTAGGCTATGGCGCTTCTTTGTTTATCTCCGCCCAATCACAGCAAGCACCGCGCATGCTGGGCTTCATTGAAGCCTCCGATTGGCGCTCGGTAAGCACCGAGTGAGTTTTTCCTCTGAATCAGGACACACAATGCTGACTTCTACCCGCTCTCGCTTTTATTGGGCGAACTTCGGTATCCCGTTGCTCTGCGCGGCCGTGGTTTTCCTGATGTTCGACATGACCAAAATCGACATCGCTTTCAGCAACCTTCTGTTTGATCCGGTCAACCAGACCTTCCCGCTGGACCAGGTTCGCTTCTTCGAAAAGCTGACCCATAAATGGGCGCGGATCATTCCGAACTGGACTGCCGAGATTGCCTTGATCGGCGCGATCCTGTCGTTTGTCTGGCCGCTGATCAACGCGCAAAAATATCCGCGTTTCGTCAGCTTCCTGGAGCGCTGCAAAGCGGCCCCTGTGCTGCGGTTTGCCTACAACCATCGGCGTGACTTCCTGTTTGTGGTCTTCGCGTTTGCCATCTGCACCGGCGTGATTCACTTCCTCAAGTCGCACACCAGCGTGTACTGCCCGATTGAAACGACCATCTACGGCGGGAAAATTGCCCACATGGAGTGGTACAACAACTTCCAGCTGTTCAGGGAAGCCGGTGATGGTCGTTGCTGGCCGGGCGGCCATGCTTCAGGCGGCTTCACCATGCTCGCGCTGTACTTCGTCGCGCGCCGCTACCGCTGGCGCTATTCCAAGGCGCTGATGTACGGCGCATTGCTGCTCGGATTCGTCTACGGTACAACGCGGGTGCTGCAAGGCTGGCACTACATGTCCCACACCTTGTGGGCGGGGATCTTCGTGTGGCTGGCGTGCTTGCTGACGGCGCTGGCGTTCTACGGGCGAGCGCGGCTGGAGATGCCGGTGCTGCAAAAGCATGAACAGCTCGCGCAGCGTGCACAGCCGCACGTCGCAACGTAAACAGCTCCCCATGTGTGAAAAAACCGCCAATCCTGCGAAGGAATGGCGGTTTTTTATTGCCCGACGAATGAGTCAACCCGACGCCCCAGCTTCAGCGTGAGGGAACATTCAAACCGCGAGCGGCAACGTTACGATGAACGTACTGCCCGTGAGGTCGCCGTCGCTCATGCCGGTGACGGTGCCACCGTGGGCTTCGACCAGCTCACGCACCACCGTCAGGCCAATGCCCAGACCGGCGCCGTTGAATCCGACCGCATGCACGTCCTGAACGAAAGGCTCGAAAATAAACGGTAATGCCTTGGCGGAAATACCGATGCCGGTATCGCGGATGCTGATTTCCAGCAGATCGGCCTCGGTGGTGACCGACAGCGTGATCGTGCCATCGGCCGGTGTGTACTTGACCGCATTGCCCAGCAGATTGCCGAGAATCTGCGTGAGTCGAACCGGGTCGCCGTTTACCGCCAATGCACGTTCCGGCAACTGCGCGGTGAAATGCAGCTGTTGAGCGATCATCACCGGACTGCACACAGCGATAGCGTCCTGAATGATCTGCACCATGTCGACGATGCGGCAATCCAGGCGCAGCTTGCCGGTGCTGGCGCGGGAGACATCGAGCAAGTCGTCCACCAGGCGCGACATGTGTTGCACCTGACCCTCGATCAGGGCCTGCATGCGTGGCAGCTCTTCACTCGGCACCCGGACCAGTCGGCTGGCGATCAGGCTGATCGGCGTCAGCGGGTTACGCAGTTCGTGGGCCACCAGCGTGAGGATGTTGCGTTGCTGTGCCAGGCTGTGTTCGGCCGACGCTTGCAAGTGTTGCGCACTGAGGACGGCCAGTACCAACTGTTCGTTGGCTTCGCGCATTTCGAGGTAACGTTGCTGCTCATCGGCTGAACGCTTTGGCTTTTCTGCATCTGACTGCGCCAACAGAATCGCGAGGACCAATTGTTGATTGGCCTCGATCAGTTGTTCGATCTGCTGACTATCGGAGTGCTGGACGTTCGCCTCGCTCAGCTCTTTGTTCAGGGCTGTCAGGGCCGCGCGTGCCTCACCGGTTCTCTGGCCGAGCAGAAACAGTTCGCGAGCGGCCGTGGCCATCGCTTGCTCGTTTTTGCCATTGGCCTCAGTCATGGTTTTTTGCTTACTCCCTGTCTTTGTTCAACAGCCGCCGGGTCGGACGACCTCCGAGCAAGCCTTCCTGTTCCGGCAGCATCTCGCCGATCTGCAGGCCGTTATCGTCGATGCGGTACTGGCGCAGTTCATCGGAATGGGCGCTGGCCCGAACCTTGACCACGGCCATGATGCGTAACAAGCGGCTCTGCACTTCGATGTAACGCTGGACGATGATGGCGTCGGTGAGAAACGCGGTGCCGTAAGGACTGAATCGCAAGTCAGTGTAGCGGTCCTCCAGCTCGGAGGTCAGCAATACACTGACGCCGATGCTGGTCAGCGCCGTGACCATGCGCGACAACGACTCGCGGAAGTCTTCGCGAAAGGTCGGGGCGAGGGCCAATTCGAAGCCCGACAGCGAATCGATAACCACGCGGGTCGCTTTCAGGCGGCTGATCTCGCTCAGCAGCAACTGCACGATTTCGTCGATGGACAGGTCCGGCGCGCGGCTGTCCACCAGGCCGACCTGACCGCTTTGGATCAGGCCCGTAAGGGTGGCGTTCTGCGAGTGATTGGGCCGTTGCTCGAACGCAGCGATCACGCCGGTCTCGCCATTGCGCGCGCCTTCGGCCAGGAACGTGGCGGCCAGAATGCTTTTGCCCGAGCCCGAGGGGCCGGCCACCAGCAAGGAGTAGCCACGGGGCAAACCACCGCCGAGCATGTCATCGAGCTGCGGCACGCCCATTTTCAGGCGCTTGATCGGGAACTCCAGCGGCGCTTCAACCGGGTTGATGGGGGGCGGCGCAAAGACCTTGATTCCCGACGTGGCGATGCGGAAGGTGTGCAGCCCCGGCAACGTTGGCTGGCCGCGCATCTTCATGATTTCCATCTTGCGCACCATGGAGTTGCGCTGAACGCTCTGGCGTAGCCAGATCAGGCCATCGGCGACGGTGAAAATCGGGTTGGTGTCGGTTTCAGTGAAATATTCGCCAATCAGGAAAGTCGTCGCCTGCCAGGTGGTCATTAACATGCCCAACTGCTGAACGAACTGCGGCAGGTTGTTGTTGGGGTTGTCCTGGGTCTCACTGGCCAGCACCACGGAGCGGAACGAGTCGACGAATACCAGCGCCGGTGAGTGAGCCTCCACCTCGCTGACAATGCGCCGCAGCACCTCGTCCAGATTACCCGCCAGGGTGTCGGCAGCCAGATTGATATAGCGGATCGACTGGTTGATCGCTTCGCTGTCGAAAAAATCGAATTGCTGCTGATAGCGCAACATCTTCAGCGGCGGCTCGCCCAACACGGTAAAGAACAGCGCCGGACGCTCGGACGTCGCCAGGGCGAACATCATTTGATGCGCCAGAGTGGTTTTGCCGCAGCCAGGGGGACCCGCGATCATGTTGAACGAAAACTCCGGCAATCCTCCGCCGAGCACCTCGTCCAGTCCCGGCACGCCGGTGGCCAGGCGGTTGATAGTCACTTTGGTGCTCATGGCGAATTTTCCTGCGAAGGGGTGTCGCTCAAAGAAGGCTCCCACACGTCACGAAGTAAACGTGCGGTGAGCGAGGGCCCGATCAGCGTGGTCAGCAACTCGTAGAAAGTGGTCAATAACACTTCACCGAAAAACAAGGCATCGGTTTCGCTTTGCTCGACGAGTACAGACGGGAGGGCGGTCAGATCCATGCCGGCCGGCATCTTGTCGCAAGTGCGGGCCAGAGACGGATGAGTAGACGCGCACAGGTGGAGGCTGCGGCGATAGAGCGCGGCAACCCCTTGCTGGCCAATGATGGGCGTTAGGGCTGCGTCCATATCCTGCAAGGTTGAAACGATCGCCTGAGCGGTCTTTGCAGTGTCAGCGTTGGGACCAGCACGGTGCGCCAGAGAAGCTACGATCTGACGGCTCTCTTCGCTTAGCGTGGACATGGCTAACTGATATCTGATGGACAGGTATCGATGGTACACCCAATGACGTGCCAACAAGTGATTTGCGCCAGCTTAATGGGCGGCATTGGATGACAAACAACAGCTTATCAATCAAAAGGCAAAAAAAAGCCCGCGGGAGGGCGGGCAAACCGTAGTTTCTTGAATGAGCGAGGGCAATGTACCGATTCAAGAGGCGCGCGGGGGTGAAGAAAAATTTATGCACATGAACGTCCCCGCGCCAGCACCTCTACGGCAAATGGTCGGCCGCAAAATCTGCCTCCGAGCGAGCCTGCAACCGGCCCTTGCGGCAGGCTTGCTGGAATCGCTCAAAGTCTTTTTCGTTCTGCTTGGCGTAGTTTTTGGCGTACTTGAGCAGCGCGTCGGCCAACGCATCGCTCTTGCCGATGTAACCGCTGATCTGCGCGGCCTGCCCTGACGCTTTGGCATGCGCGCGGGCGAGGGCCCGGCCGCAGACACGAGCGTAGGCGGCAAAAGTTGGTGCGTCGAAAGTCTCCAGTTCGGCCGAAATTTTCATGTCGCGCAACTGCCGCACATAGAAATGCCGACCGTTGGGGCCGGTGGTCCAGCCGAGGAACAGATCGCTGGCCGACTGCATCAAGCGTTGGCCTTCGACCACGCGCTGACCGTTATGCCGCACCTTTGAACGGACTTTTACGTAATCGGCCAGTACCGAGCGCCGCGCTTCCTTGAATTGCAGAAACAGCGGGAATTCCTGTTCATCGGTCAGCAACGCCACCAGGCAACGCGTGCCGACGCTGCCGACTCCGACGACTTTGAACGCCAGGTCATGAACATGGAAACGTGACAGCAATGCGCGACGGTCGGCCTGCAACGTGCCTGGGTAGTCGCGCATAAACGTGTCATAGAGCGGCCGCCAGTCCGAGAGGCGCAGCCAGTCATCGTCGGCGTCCAGCAACGTGGTGTTTTTGTGCAGGTGGAAAATCTCCGGCAAGTCATCGCGAATGATCAGGCGACCGTGCGCGTCACGCTCACTGATTTTCGGCAGCAGTTCGGCATGCGTCCGCCGTTCGGCTTTTTCGATGGCGCGCTCCACATGTTCCAGCGTGGCTTTATTCGCCTGTTTGAGCAGGTCGTCATAACTGATGGACTCGTACCAGGTTTCCAGTGCGCTTTGTTCGGCGCATTCGAGCATGGTCCTCTGGTAGGAGGCGACCACTTCGCGGCAGACGCTTTCTTCGACTGATTCGCCATGACGCAGGTCCCGCGCGGCCACGACAAAACTCGCCACCAGGCGTTTGAGGTCCCATTCCCACGGGCCCGGATGCACCTCGTCGAAATCATTGACGCTGAACAACAGATTGCGTTCGGGCGTGGCAAAACCGCCGAAGTTCATCAGGTGGCAATCGCCGCAGATCGGCGATACGAGTCCCATGTTCGAGGTCCCGGCCAGATCGTGGGCTTGCAGCAACGCATTGCCGCGATAGAAGGTGAAGGGCGAGACCAGCATGCGGCCGTAGCGTAATTCGACCAGGGGGCTGATTCGTCCTACGCTGGACGCCTTGATCAGCGGGAGTGGGTCGCGCTTGATTTTCCCGGTCTCGGCCTGAGCATTGCGTGGGCATTTCTTGCGAGCATCCTTGCCTTGCTTCAAGCGGTCATTGAGGGTGGTCATGGGGGCTCTTTGGTGGGGGTTGGGGCTTGTGGGGATTGAGTGTAGAAGGCCCAACGAACAGAGAAATATTCAATGAAACAAAAAAGCCCGGCTGTTGGCCGGGCTATATTTTTATCTGATCGAATTTCCCGTGTGCGGGAAGCTTCCAAGGCACTCTGAAGGCTGCGCCACCTCTTATCAGGTTTGCTTGAATCGTGATCGCGGGCCACCAACGCACCAGATTATGGGCCTTGTTCCAATAGGATTCGTTCCCACAGTGCTTGGCTAAACAAAACACCGGTAGTCCACATTCACGAAATGCCCGTTTTTCAATATCGCCTTTTGTAAATTTATCTTGTGAAATTACCGCCCAGACACCTTCGTTACTCAGGACTGAAATCCAATGAACGTCACAAGTGTCTTGCGGAAATTTATCCCTGAGTGGCAATACTGAATGGCCCTCTATTTTTGTCAGCTCATTTAACGCGCGAGCCAGGGCGGGGGGCAGGTTGTTGTCCAGTAGGAAGTTCAAGCGGCATTCCTTAGCTCAAAATTGACCGCTGCTTCAACCGCTGCATTTGGAATCTCGTAGAGAAGTGCCACTCGTTTGGTGTTTTCTCCTTCCGTCTTGTAGGCGCTAAAAATCGCCGCGGTATCAATTCCCGTACTCGCGTGTATTGGCTTGCCGAAGTTCCGGGAAGGATCCAAAACAATGGCTTTACTGCGCTTTACCGGATACCAGCGCTGAGCGGCGTCAGATTCCGTGTAGTCGATGCCTTCATATAAAGAAGGTTTAATGACCTGCTCAAACGCATATTGTCGCTTGATCAGATCCAGAAGAGACTCATCCCCCGTTTCGCTCATGACGGTGGCAAAAATACGTCGACCGTCGGTTTGAAAGCGTTTGCAGGTAAACGGGTAGGCTTGATTAAACAGTTCTTTGGCTTGTTACGAGGCGTTTCGGATGGCTTGCAGGCTTACGCCGTGCTTGCGGAAGGCATGTACGAAGCGAATTTCCAGAAGATCATGAAAGCCTAGAACGGCCTCACCCAAATCAGCCAGTTCCGAGTTCCAAAGCCCCGGATGCTGAACGCCATGCGCTGTGTAGCCGAATAGCCAGCGGCGAATATCGGTGGCAGGAATTCCCGTGTAGAGAGAGGCTTCCGCTGGTGTGTACAAGCCAACACCGACAAGGCGGCTAGACACTATGGTTTTTTGCATGTTGGCCTCCTTGTCGGCAGATAATTAAGCGAAGGGATTCTGGTCGTAAGGGGGACCGCAAGCAAATGGTCGTGGACGAACAGCCGTTTTTGTTCGTTCAGGGTAGGTTTAAAGGTTGATCAGCACAATCAGCTCAGCGTCGATATGGCTTGCAGGAAATTTCCGAAGAACCTGTCCTGTAATTCGCTGCTGTGACGGTTTGAGGGTGGGGTGGGGAGTTGAGTCGACAGAAAGTTACAGTTTATGAAACCTTCTGTTGAGTCAAAGTCAAAAAGGCACCTGCGACAGTCTCGTCAGGTGCCGATTTTTGTTGTGGGAAGTTTCTACGGGCTAATTATTAAATTGACGAAACCTGCGCCTGCAATCGTCGCCCGACGACATCCATCAAATCGCAGCCGTCGCGCAGTGAAGTCACCAACACCCGCGCCAGTTCACTGTGAACACCCTCGCTGACGGCGAAGCTTTCCAGCAATTGCGTCGCGGTGCGTATGCGGTACGCCGCGGTTTCGTGCAATACGTCCAGCGGTGCTTCGGTGTCGATCAGCAACGACGCGATGGTGCAGTCGATGCCGGTGACGGGCATGTATCGATCCATGACAAAACCTCCATTGGGTAAAAGAGTGCGACCACTTAGACGTGGCTGGCGGACGGAGCTTCGGACACGCCTTCAGGCGGGTCGAGGTTGTCCAGCGCTCGGTTTACCAACAGTTCGCCCAGCACCGCCAGCTGCTGAATCGCCAGTGCCACGTTGCGATGTGAACCTTCGAGATCACAAGCCAGGTCGGTGGACATGACGTTGAGCGAGGCGAGTGTTTCGCAAGCGTGGGCGAGCAGGGGAGGTGTGTCGACGTCGGGGAGGATGGCGAAGACGTGGCTGATGGGGCTGGGGTGAGTCGGGTTGCGGAGGCGGGCGCTGATGGTGCGTTCGGTGGTTTTGGAGAGTTGGCTTAAATCGGGTGCGTCTGTGTCTGACAGTGCCGCAGATTCGGGGGGATTTGGGGTGACTTTCTTCATGATGGAGCTCCTTGCGTTAGTTGGAAGCTGCCAATCCCCTGCTGTCAAACAGGATTGGGTGGCAGCTGTACGCGGGTTGACAGACCGGAAACGCAAGCATCCAGTGCATCCGAAGATGCCCCACGCACAGCCACCAGAACGAAACTGCACGCGTGAAAGCATGCCGTTTTATGCGGAGGAGTGAAAGCTTGCGGTTCTTCAGCCTGTCAAAGCCGTTCGCTGATTTGCAGCGACACCTGAAGGCTATCGTCGATGAGCAGTGCCCGCCAGTTCATGAAAGGCGATACGAGTTGCGGGAAATGTCCTAGGACGGTGACTACGGTCTTACAAAAAAGTCATTGATCAGACTCGACTGAAAGCAACTCATCGAAAATCGATGCGCTCATGACCAGCCTACGGCTAATAGATGTATTTCCTACACAACCTGGCGGTTGACGGAGAAGTGGGGGGCGGCCTAAAGTTCTCCCAACAGCTCAGTACAGCGTGCAGTCAATTGTTAGATCTGCCCAGCAGTCCTGGGCTTTTTTTCGCCCAGAGAAAAGTCAATGAAGCGAACAGCCATCCTCATCGATGGGGGATTCTTCTTCCAGCGTGTAATGTTTTTTACTCGTAAATATTTCGGCAGGAACGTGATGCTCACTGCCGAGCAGCTTGTCCATCTTATTAAGATAGTAGCGAGGCATCACTTGATGGATGAGCGATCCCCCTGCCGAGAACTGTATCGAATCTATTTCTACGACTGTCCTCCCCCCTCGAATCAGGTTCGCTTGCCGATTATCCCTAATGGCCATAAAACTTCGGGGTATATGAATTTTAATACCCATGCTCCCTATCAGCTTCGACGTAATTTGCATGCGTATCTCCGAACCAGTCGTAAGACTGCACTTCGATTAGGAGAGCTGGCTAAAAATGGAGAATGGCAACTCAACACCCACACCCTCAAAGCCTTACTCAATGGGCAGAGAGTATGGGGCGATCTTACGAACGATGACTTTCACTACAGAATTGAGCAGAAGACAGTCGATACAAAACTTGGGATGGACATCACCACATTGGCATTGGACAAGCTTGTCGACGTAATTGTGTTGGTTGCAGGAGACTCTGACTTTGTTCCCGCAGCCAAGCTTGCCAGAATGAAAGGAGTGGATTTTGTACTTGATCCCCTGTGGGCTAATACCACGGACA
The DNA here is from genome assembly GCF_019823085.1 of Pseudomonas sp. DR48. NCBI lineage: Bacteria > Pseudomonadati > Pseudomonadota > Gammaproteobacteria > Pseudomonadales > Pseudomonadaceae > Pseudomonas > Pseudomonas sp. DR48. The sequence goes on from NZ_CP081946.1 coordinate 2,781,967, forward strand.
GTCTGAGAGAGCATGTAGACGGGGTCCGATCATTTGACCTGGTCAGGATTCTTCAACATGTGACCAATTCTGAACTGGTTCAGCAACCGGAGTGGTGGCGTGAAGATGAGCCTGACGGGAGTCACTTCCGGTCCAGGCAAAAAGCAAGTTGATAAACCCAGAGCGTCGATACGACGCTCTTCAATACTCCGCAACCCATCCTCCCGCAGAATCCACGCTTCCTCCCCCCGTCCTCCCCTTATCTCTAGCCCTTTGATGCGAAATGAGTAGAACGATTACATCTCATCCGACCTCGACCCATATCCGCGTCTAATGAAGCCGCGATCTGCCGGGATCAGGCCGTGATCGTCCGAAAAGGGCAGGGCATCCGAGCAGCTTTTCAAAAAGCGTCATGGATTTGTCGTGCCGTTCGTCGGCGACGACGCTCATCAGGCAGCCGATAATTTTCTCAAGGCCATCGACGAGCCATTGCGGCGGTTCGAAGCGAAGCTGGCCATCGATAATAAACAGGGAAAGGTGCACGGCGTATGCTCCGTGCCAGACAAGTCTGTTGAACTCGCATGGCAATTGTATGACACCGTGTAGCTAATAAATGCCGCCAAATAAATGACTGAAAATTGACAGTGATTACCGTTCGGCGACAAGTCAGACAAAGTATTGACACCCTGTTTCTGATCTCCCATTATCGGCGGCGTTTTGATGGCCTTGCGCCATAAAGTCGGCGGAATTCAAGCACTCGTATCCGCTCTAATGTTCAGGGAGAGATTTCATGTTTGTTGAGCGAATACTGGTGACTGGCGGTGCTGGGTTTATTGGGTCGCACCTCGTAGAAGCGTTGCTGGGCAAGGGCTACAAGGTTCGGGTGCTGGATAATTTGTCGACCGGCAAGGTCAGCAATCTGCCGATGGATAATGCCAATCTGAACCTGGTCATCGGTGATGTCGCGGACGGTGCGGTAGTGGCACAAGCCATGCGCGATTGCGGCGCTGTGGTTCACCTGGCGGCGGTCGCCTCGGTGCAAGCCTCGGTGGATGATCCAGTCAGCACCCATCAAAGCAACTTCGTCGGCACCCTCAACGTGTGCGAAAGCATGGTGAAGGCCGGGATCAAGCGCGTGGTATTCGCGTCCAGCGCTGCCATCTACGGCAACAATGGCGAAGGCACGGCGATTCACGAAGACACGCCAAAATCCCCACTCACGCCGTATGCCAGCGACAAACTGGCGAGTGAGTATTACCTGGATTTCTATCGCCGCGAGCATGGCCTGGAACCGATGATTTTTCGGTTCTTCAACATCTTCGGCCCACGCCAGGATCCGTCATCGCCGTATTCCGGGGTCATCAGCATTTTTACCAAGCTGGCCTTGGCAGAGCAGTCGGTGGCGATTTTCGGCGACGGCGGCCAAACCCGCGATTTCGTTTATGTGCAGGACCTGGTGAGCATTCTCGTGCAATCGCTGGAAGTCAGCGAACCAAGCCCAGGCCCGGTCAATGTCGGCCTCAGCCGTTCCACTAGCCTCAACGACCTGATCACTGAATTGGGCGCCGCCACCGGCAACCCGTTGAAGGTGATTCATCACGCGCCACGTCAAGGCGACATTCGCCATTCGCGCGCCAACAACAGCCGCCTGCTCGAGCGCTTCAAGCTCCCGGAACCGACCACCATCGGCAAAGGGCTGGTTCAGCTTATCCGCAGCCTGTAAGCCGGTCGGTTTCGCTGTCCGACATCCAAGCAGTATCGGTTCAGTCCATTCAAGAGTGAGTTATGGAAATCGTTTTTCGCAGGACGCGTGTCCGCGCGGCCGCTAAACGGCTGCTAGCCGCATTAGCATTGTTCGTGAGCGGGCCCGCCGTGCAGGCCGCCGCATTACCGCAACCCGCCAGCGTGGCTTTTTGGTACGCCGATCAACCGCCGATTTCCGAGCTGGCTCAGTTCGACTGGTCCGTGGTTGAGCCGGGGCATATGACCGTGGGCGACGTCAAAACCCTGCGCAAACTGGGCAGCCAGCCATTCGCCTATCTGTCGGTGGGCGAGTTCAGTGGCAGCAAGGCGGACATCGAAAAAGCACACCTCAGCGGCGCAGTCGGTCCTGTGCGCAACGGCGCGTGGGACAGTCAGGTCATGGACTTGTCAGCGGCGGCCTGGCGGGAGCATTTGTTCGCTCGCGCCAAGTCTTTGCAGACTGAGGGCTACGCCGGATTGTTCCTCGACACCCTCGACAGCTTCCAGTTGATGCCCGAGTCGTCGCGAGAAAAACAGCGTCTGGCACTCGCCAGTTTCCTGCGCGAACTGCACCAGCGTCAGCCGAGCCTGAAGCTGTTTTTCAACCGTGGATTTGAAGTATTGCCGGACCTGGACGGTGTGGCGTCTGCGGTGGCAATCGAGTCCATTCATGCCGGTTGGGACGCTGGCGCCAAGCGCTATCGCCCGGTGCCTGAAGCCGATCGCCAGTGGCTGGAAACCCAGATCCAACCGTTGCGCGCCAAAGGCATTCCGCTGGTCGCCATCGACTACTTGCCGCCAGAGCGCCGCGACGAAGCGCGCAAACTGGCCAAGCGTCTGCGCGCCGAAGGTTTCATTCCCTACATCGGCACGCCTGAGCTGGACTCGATGGGCATCAGCAGCATCGAAGTCCAGCCGCGCCGGATCGCGCTGCTTTACGATCCGCGCGAAGGCGACCTGATCCGCAACGCCGGGCACACGTTGCTCGGCGGTCTGCTCGAATACCTCGGCTACCGCGTCGATTACCTGCCGGTGGACAACACACTGCCTGCGTATCGCTTCGGTGGTTTGTACGCAGGCGTCATCACCTGGATGACCAGCGGCCCGCCGCAGGACGCATCGGCTTTTAACAGCTGGATCGGCAAGCGTCTGGACGAACAGGTTCCGGTGGTGTTCTTTTCCGGCCTGCCGATTCAAGACACGTTGCTGCTCAAGCGCCTGGGCCTGAATCGCGCGGCGCCGATTGGCACTCAAGCGTTGAGCATTACTTATCAGGACAAGGCGCTGATCGGCGCCTTCGAAGCACCGGTGCAGCCCAGATCCCGTGACCTGACCGCGATCTCCCTGCTGCCCAAAGGCCCGAAAGCCGCGTTGTTGCTGACCACGGCAGACGGCCAGACATTCGCCCCGGTGGCGGTCGCTGAGTGGGGCGGTGTCGCCCTTGCGCCGTACATTCTGGAAACCAACAACGAACGCAGCCGCTGGATTCTCGACCCGTTCGCTTTCCTCCAGGCCAGCTTGCGTTTGCCGGTGCAGCCGCGTCCGGACACCACCACCGAAAACGGTCGCCGCATCGCCACCGTGCACATCGATGGCGATGGCTTCCCGTCGCGCGCCGAAGTGCGCGGCACGCCCTATGCCGGCAAACAGGTGCTGGACGATTTCATCCGGCCCAATCCGTTTCTGACGTCGGTGTCGGTGATCGAAGGCGAGATTTCGCCGCGCGGGATGTTCCCGTTCCTCGCCCGCGAGCTGGAACCGATTGCCCGCGAATTGTTCGCTGACCCGAAAGTCGAGGTCGCCACGCACACCTTCAGCCATCCGTTTTTCATGCAGCCGGAACAGGCCAAGAAGCGCGAAAACTTCAACCCGGAATACGGTTTGAAGATGGCGATTCCGGGCTACGACAAAATCGATTTCCACCGCGAGATTTTTGGCTCGCGCGACTACATCAACCAGCAGCTCACCACCCCGGAAAAACCGGTGAAGATGGTGTTCTGGCCGGGCGATGCATTGCCGTCGGCGGCCACCATCAAGCTGGCTTACGACGCGGGACTGAAAAACGTCAACGGCGCCGAAACCATGCTGACCAAGGCCAACCCGTCGCTGACCGGTTTGAACCCGCTGCTGCGCCCCACTGAAGGTGGCTTGCAGTACTACGCGCCGATCATCAACGAGAACCTCTACACCAACCTGTGGAAAGGCCCGTACTACGGCTTTCGCGATGTGATCGACACCTTCGAACTCACCGACAGCCCACGGCGCTTGCGTGGCTTGCACCTGTATTACCACTTCTATTCGAGCACCAAGCAGGCCTCGATCAAGGCCATGGGCGATATCTACGGCTACATGAAAACCCAGCAACCGATGTCGCTGTGGATGAGCGACTACCTCGATCGTCTGCACGGTTTGTATCAATCCAGTCTGGCCCGTACCGCCGATGGCGACTGGCAGGTTCGCGGCATGGATGCGCTGCGTACCCTGCGCCTCGACCCGCAAATGGGCTGGCCGGACCTGCTGCGTTCGCAAGGCGTCGCGGGTGTTCGTGACTTGCCGCAAGGCCGCTATGTGGCGTTGAGCAGCGACCACGCGTTGCTGGTGTTGCGTCCCGATCGGGATGACAGACCGGCGCTGGAGGACGCCAATCTGCCGTTGCTGGACTGGACGTATGTGGATGCAAAGCAAGTGAACTTCTCGTTCGCCGGGCAGGTCGATCTGGCCTTCTCCGTGCGTTCGTCGAGCACCTGCCGGGTTGAAGTGGATGGGCAACATTTTGCAGGCAAGGCATCCGCCGGCCTGTGGACTTTTCAATTACCAATGAAGCAGGTGAGTCATGGTCAACTCTTCTGCATCTAACTCCTCAGTAACCAAAAGCAGCCGCCTGCTCAATCCTTGGGCATTGGCGGTGGTGGCGGTGGCCGTGGGTGGCCTTTTGTGGCTGACGTTCCAGCGCGAAGAAGTGTTCCAGCCGGACGGCCGCGAACCGGATGCGGTCTCGGCCAACTACGCCGAACTGCTGCTGGCGGCGCACCCGGACGACGACCGTCTGCGCTTGCAACTGGTCGATCTGTTGATTCGTCTTGGCGACTACGCCAAGGCGCGCCAGCACCTTGAGAGCTGGCCGAAACCGGCACCTGAGTTGCAGGCCTATTACCGTCTGGAGCTGGATGCGCTGGAGGCGGCGAAAGCCAATGATCCGGTCGCGCAGAAAGCCTTGGTCGAACGCCTGCAAAGCTTTGATCACCGGATGTTGGCACTGCCGCAGCTGCAGAGTCTGGCCAAGTTGGCCCTGACACTGCAGGCCCCGGCGTTTGCAGCCAGCGTCTACGAAGAAATTGCCGATCGCGATCAGGCCCAGCGTACTGATTCGCTCAAGTCTGCTGCGCAGTGGTATCTGGCCGGTGAGCAACCGGGGCGCGCCGCCGACATTTACCTGCTGCTCAAGCAAGACAGCCAGGCGCCATCCGAGCGTCGTGAATACGCGCAACTGGCGTTCAACAGCCTATTGGCGGCGGGTCGTGGCGACCAGGCCGTGCGCGTGCTGGCTGAGGAGCTGGACCAGCTCAAGGATCCGCAAACTGATTCGGCTTGGCTGGAGCAGGGCATCGACGTTGCCGTCGGCAGCAAACGCTTCGATCTGGCCCAGCGTTTTCTCGATCAGTGGCGCGTTTTGCAACCGGATAACCCGCAAATCCTGCGCAAGGAATTCAGCATGCGCCTGGCCCTCGGCGATCTGCCCGGCGCCTGGGAGAGCGGTCAGCAGCTGGTAGCTGAGCATCCGGATGACCTGGCGTTGCTTGAGCAAATGGCGCACTTGGGCGAATGGCGCGGTGACACTCCGGCAGCCCTGACCTACTGGATTCGTTTGCTGAAGCTGCACGAAGATCCGCAAACCCGTGAGCACGCCTGGCGACTGGCGAGCCAACAGTACGACTTCGATCAGTCGATCCCTTTGCTTGCCCAGATCATGGACCAGCGTGCGCTGACCGACGTCGAGCTCGATGCGCTGATCTACGGCCACGAATCGCGCGGCACACCGGCCCAAGCCGAAGCCTGGTTGCACGCTTACCTGCGCAAGTACCCGGCCCATCGCCTGGCCTGGACGCGGTTGCTGCAAAACCTCGAAAGCACGGGGCAGTTCGCCGCAAAGGTCGAGGTCTACAAGAACTACTCGAAACGTTTTGCACTGACCACGACCGAGCGCGTCGATTGGGCCAACACCGACCTGAAGCTGTTTGATAATCAGGCGGCGTGGGAAGTGTTGCAGGTCGATAACAGCAAGATCACCGATGAAAGTTACTGGCGCTTGCGCGCAGCCCTGGCCTGGGACCTGGAACTCGACAACGAGCTGCAGGACTCCCTGGAAAAACTGCTCGCGATCAAGGGTTCGCTCAACAGTGGCGACGAGAGTCAGCTGATCACGCGGTATCGCACCAGCGATCCGAAACGCGCCCTGACCATGATGGTCGGCAGCTGGAACCGTGCGCATGATCCGCTGCGTCTGGTCGAAGCCTTGCAGCAAGCGCAAGAAATGCAGGACTGGCCGCAAGTGGTCGCCTTGCTCAAAGACGCCGAGCAATACCCGGAGGCCAACGAGCAAGCGCAAGTGCTGGCGGTACGCGGTGCGTTGGCGGTGCAGCAGGGCAACGTCGATGAGGCGCAGCGTTTGTACCTCTCGGGCTTGTCACGTTTCCCGGATGAAAACCTGTTCCGCGAACGTCTGATGTGGCTTTACATCGATCAGGGCAACACCACCGCGCTCAAGCCATTGCTGACTGAATGGAAGCCGCAGGCGCGTCAGGATCGAATCCTCTGGCTGCCGTTCGCCAGTGCCAGTCAAATGCTGGGTCGCGATACCGAAGCCCTGGCCTGGTATCGCATGTACCTCAAGACCGCCCCGCAGGATTGGCTGGTCCGCGCGGCCTATGCCGATGCGCTGGAAAACGCCGGCTATCAGGATGCCGCACAACGGTTGCGCCTCAAGTTGCTACGCAGTCCCGAGGGCGAAAACATTCAGCCTTCGTCCCAACGCTATGCAATCTGGTTGCGCTTGATGGCCAGCAGTTATTCGCCGGGCAAGGCACAGCAGGAAGTGGCGAAGTGGAAAGACGGCTCGCCAGCGATGCTGCAATTGTGGTTCGAGCGGTTGCTGGCGCGTCTCGACGCGACGAACCAGGAATCGCAGAAAGACCAATGGCTGGATTGGGCGCGTAGCCAGGGCTTGAAAGTCCAGCGTTACGAAGAGATTCAGCAAGCCCTGCGCAGTCGCAACAAGGCGCAGGTCGAAACGCTGCTGGCCAGCAGTGACCTGAACCCGGCGCAACGCGCTCAGGCACTGAGTCGCCTCGGTCGGTTCGACGAAGCCCTCGACCTCAGCCAGTCCGCGCTGGGTGACGATCAGCCGGCGGCCGTGCGTGACCAACTGCGCCGTCAGGCTGTTGAACTTCAGGAACTGACGCCACAAGGCGCGCAGCTGTCCTGGCATCAACAGGATTTCGGTGGCCTGGAATACAGCGCGCCGCGTCTGGAGATTGCGCACAACCTGGGTGCTCAGTGGTACGCCGATCTTGAGCTGGAGAACGGCACTTACAACAGCAACCAGTTGATCGAAACGCGCATGGGCGATGAGCACAACGCTGCGCTGACCCTGCAACGTTCGGTCGAGGATGGCAGCTACAAACTGTTCGCCGACACCAGTCAGCGCAAGGACGACGACCGCAATGGCCTGGGCCTGTCCCGGACCTGGCAGTTGAGCGCCAGCGACCAGGTCGAAACCGGTCTGGACTGGCATCGCAAAAGCGAAGACAGCGGCCTGATGCGCGCTTTCGGCCAGCACGACAGCGTGTGGGTCGGCGGCCGTCACGGGCTCTCGGCGCGGGATCAGATCAGTTGGGAAGTGGCACAGAAATCGTTCTCCACCCGTGCGGGCGATTCCCTGGGCAACGGCCAGGAACTGAAGATGGAATACAACCACACGCTGGAATTCGCCGGGCCCAACTGGACCGTGCGCAGCGGTATCGATTATCAGCACAACAACGTCAAGGACCGCACCCTGGATTACCTGTCCAGCGCCAACGGCGGCCCGGTGAAAAGCGTTGATAACTCGGACGATCCTACCGTCGTGACGGCTGACGATCTGCTGCAAAGCCGTTATGGCCAACTGTACGTCGGTAGTTCATGGCGTCGCGGTTTGCCGGGCGCACTGGTGCGCACTCGCCCGCAATACACCTGGCTGGTGGACGTGACGGCAGGCTGGCAATGGCTGGATCAAACCTTCAACTACGGCATCAACACCGGGCTCGGCGTCGAAGTGTTGGGCGGTGACGAATTGGCCCTTACCGTCGGCTACCAATCCGCGCCTCAAGGCGGGAACGGTCAGGCGGGCGGAACACTGGGTGTGAGCTACGGCGTGCGATTCGGACGCTGATCATGAAATGTTTACAGGAGAAAAACTGATGCAAGCGATTCGTAATCTGAGCCTGGCTCTGGCAGTCCTGTTTGTCGCCGGTTGCGCCAGCTTCACCGGCGACACCAGCCCGAATCTTCCGCGTAATGCGAAGTGGGGCACCGTGCCGATGATCAACTATTCGCAAACCCCGCAAGCTGGCGAACGCGCCGAGCAAATCCTGCTCAGCGTACTCAGCAGCCATGGTCTGCAACCACGGGTTTACCCGGTCAGCACCCAAGGCGAACAAGCGCTGATGGACGACAACGAACGTCTGGCCGGCGCTCTCGATTGGGCGCGCGACCAAAAGCTTGATTATGTCGTCGCGGGCAGCGTCGAAGAGTGGCAATACAAGAACGGCCTGGACGGCGAACCGGCGGTGGGCATCAGCCTGCGCGTGCTCGAAGCCAGCAGCGGTCGTGTGCTCTGGAGCAAAAGCGGCGCCCGTGCGGGCTGGTCCCGTGAAAGCCTCGCCGGCACCGCGCAAACGGTGCTCGACAAACTTGTTGGCGCCCTTCGGTTCGAGTGAATGCAATGAATTCTCCCCACATGGATTACAGCCTCGCGCCGCGTGCCAGCGGCCCGGTGTCTTGGCTGGAAACGCTTTTGGTAACGGGCGGCGCCATCGGCCTGGGCTTGTGGCTGACCCCGCAAGACCCGCTGCAGATGCACAGCGGTTTCCCTTGGCCGGTGCTGGCGCCGCTGCTGTTGGGCGTGCGTTATGGATTTGTGCGCGGCTTGCTCAGCGCCAGCCTGCTGGTGATGGCGTTGTTCGCACTGCGCTACATCGGGCACGAAGCCTACGCGCAGCTTGATCCGTCCTTCATTGTCGGCGTACTGGTCAGCGGCATGCTGGTGGGCGAGGTTCGCGATCTGTGGGAACGGCGCTTGCAACGCCTGCAGATGGCCAACGATTACCGCCAGTATCGTCTCGACGAGTTCACCCGCGCGCACCAGATTTTGCGCGTCTCTCACGACCTGCTGGAGCAGCGCGTGGCGGGCAGCGATCAAAGCTTGCGCAGCTCCTTGCTGGGTTTGCGCGAGAAGTTGCGGGTGATGCCGGACGAAGGTGATGCACTGGCGGCGCTGGCCGATCCGATCGTCGCCATGCTGGGCCAATACGGCGCGCTGCGCGTGGCCGGGTTGTATCGCGTGGACGAGCGCGAAGAAAACGTCTTGCCCGAAGCACTGGCGACGATTGGCGTCATGGGGCCTTTGGGCACTGAAGACGGTCTGGTCAAGCTGTGCCTGGAACGTGGCGAACTGGTCAGCGTGCGTCAGGAACTGATCGATGCCGGCAGCTCGGCACAGTTCTCGTCGTTGCAAGCCTGTATTCCGCTGATCGATGCCGAAGGTCGTCTGCTGGCGATTCTGGCGGTTCGGCAGATGCCGTTCTTCGCCTTCCAGGATCGCACATTGAGCCTGTTGGCGTTGCTCGCCGGGCACATCGCCGACCTGCTGCGCCGCGACCCGCAAGTGCTGCAACTGGCCGACGCCGATGCGCAACAGTTCACGTCGCAGCTCAAGCGTTCGCTGGTCGATGTCGAGCAGCACAAACTGGCGGCCGGTCTTTTCGCCTTTGAAATGACCCGTCCCAATGAAGAGCTGTCGCGTCTGTTCGAACGCAGCCAGCGTGGCCTCGATCTGCAATTGCCGCTGCGCAACAACCGCGATCATCAGCTATTGCTGGTGCTGCTGCCGTTGACCAGTCCGCAAGGCACCGAAGGCTATCTGGCGCGCATGAACCTGATGCTGCACGAACACTTTGGCATTGAAAGCAGCCTGGAAAACCTTGGCGTACGCGTGCTGCCGTTCAACCTGGAGCCTGGCTGTGAACGCAACGGGCTGCGTAATTTCCTGTTCAACGAGTGTGGCTTGAATGATCAGCAAGTGGCTGTTTAGCGGAGCCTTGTTGTTAGAGGCGGGCAGTTGGGCCAGTTTGTGGCTCGCGGCGCCCGAGTTACAACAATTGCTGGTGTTCACCCTCAGTCACGGCCTGGCGTGCGTCATGTTGTGCGCCGCCGTGTGGCTGTTGCTGCCGGCGCGCTACCGTTCGCCGCTGCCGTGGAGCCCGCTGTTTATCTTCAGCCTGGCGTTCTTCGTGCCGGTGCTTGGCGCAGTCGGCGTGGTGGCGGCAATCTTCCCGGCGCTGTACCTGCCGCGCAAACGCGACAAGCAAGCGTGGCAAGCGGTGGGCATCCCGAAACTGCCGTACCGGGCTCAGTTGCAACTGCACTCGCCGATTTTTGCCGACGGCGGTTTGCAGGACGTGCTGCGTCATGCGCCCGATCCGGATCAGCGCCTGTCCGCCCTGTTGGCGACTCGTCGCATGCCTGGCAAAGAAGCCGTGCCGATTCTCAAACTGGCCCTGGCCGACCCGAGCGACGATGTGCGCTTGCTGGCTTATTCGATGCTCGACAAACAGGAAAGCGACATCAACCTGCACATCCAGATCGCCCTCGGCGAACTGGTCGACGCCACTGCCAAAGCGGCGGGTGCGCTGCACGGCAGGCTGGCGCGCTGGTACTGGGAGTTGGCGTATCTGGGGCTGGCGCAAGGCAGCGTGCTAGACCACGTACTTGCCCAGGCCAGCGAACATGCCGAGCTTGGCCTGGCAGCGGGCGAGGGCGGTGAGCTGTTCTTGCTGGCCGGGCGCATCGCGCTGGAGCGCGGTGACGTCGAGCGCGCCGAAGTGCTGTTGAGTCTGGCCCAGGAAAACGGAATGGGCGCGGCACAAGTGCTGCCGTTTCGTGCGGAGCTGGCGTTCGAGTCCGGTCGTTACCACGAAATTCCCGGCTTGCTCGCACGCCTTCCCGAGGAAACCCGTCAGCGGCCACCGTTCGCCGCATTGGTCAGGAGCTGGACATGATGCACAAGGAACAGGCACCGGTTGCCGACATCTGTCTGCTGCTCGAAGGCACCTGGCCTTACGTGCGCGGCGGTGTTTCCAGCTGGATTCACCAGATGATTCTCGGCCTGCCGGAACTGACCTTTTCGGTGATGTTCATCGGCGGCCAGCGTCAGGCGTATCCGTCCCGTCGCTACGACGTGCCGGCCAATGTGCTGCACATCGAAGAAGTGTTCCTCGAAGATGCGACGCATCCGACCAACACGCTGGGCGATCCGCGTGAGGCTGACTCGCAGCAATTGCAGGACTTGTATCGCTTCCTGCATCACCCGGACGCGCCAGCCCCGGCGCTGGGCGAACGCTTGCTCGATTGCATCGCCCAGGGCCGCATGACCCTCGACGACGTGCTGCGCAGCCGCGCCAGTTGGGAGTCGTTGAGCGAAGGCTATCGTCAGCATTGCGCCGACCCTTCGTTCGTCAATTATTTCTGGACCCTGCGCGCGATGCAGTCGCCGTTGCTGATGCTCGCCGAAGCCGCGCAACGGATGCCGAAAGCGCGGGTGCTGCACTCGATTTCCACAGGGTATGCGGGCTTCCTCGGCTGCATTCTCAAGCAGCGCTGGAACTGCACTTATTTGCTCAGCGAGCACGGGATCTACACCAAGGAACGCAAGATCGACCTGGCCCAGGCCAGCTGGATCGCCGAGAGTTCCGGCCAGGCGCTGAACCGCAGCCTCGATGCCGGCTCGGGTTACATCCGAACCTTGTGGGTGCGTTTCTTCGAACGCATTGGTCAGCTGACGTACAACAGCGCCGACAACATCATCGCGCTCTACGACGGCAACCGTCAGCGGCAAATCAAGGACGGCGCCATTGCCGCCCGTACCCAAGTCATTCCCAACGGCATCGATCTGCCGGTGTGGACCGCGGCGCTGGAATCGCGCGCCGAGGGTATTGCGCCAGTGGTCGGCCTGATTGGCCGTGTGGTGCCGATCAAGGACGTCAAAACCTTTCTGCGAGCGATGCGCGGCGTGATCAGCGCCATGCCGAACGCCGAAGGCTGGATCGTCGGCCCGGAAGAAGAAGACCCGGAATACGTCAGCGAATGCCGCAGCCTGATGGCCAGTCTGGGCCTGGAGGGCAAGGTGCATTTCCTCGGCTTCCAGCGCATCCAGGAGATCCTGCCTAAGCTCGGTCTGATGGTCCTGACGTCGATCAGTGAAGCGCAGCCGCTGGTGATCCTCGAAGCCTGGGCCGCCGGTACGCCGGTGGTCAGCAGCGACGTCGGTTCGTGCCGCGAGCTGATCGAAGGCGGCAGCGCCGAAGACCGTGACCTGGGGCACGCCGGCAAAGTGGTGGCGATTGCCGATCCACAAGCCACCAGCGCCGCAATCCTTGAACTGTTGCGCAGCCCGTCACGCTGGCAGGCCGCCCAGGCCAGCGGCTTGTTGCGGGTTACCCGTTATTACACCGAAGCCTTGATGCTGCAGCGTTACCGCGACCTGTATCAAGCCGCCATGGAGAACAGCTAAATGGCCGGTATTGGCTTTGAACTGCGAAAAATCCTTTCGCGCGATTCCTACACCGCAACGTTGCACGCCTACGTCTACGCCGGGCTGATCAGTTCCGGCCCGTGGGTGTTGTCGATCATCAGCGTGATGCTGGTGGGCATCATCAGCATCGGCTTGTTGCTGCCGAATGCGTTGGTCGGGCAATTCCTGGTGACGGTGACGTACCTGATGGCCACCTCGTTGATCCTGACGGGTGGCTTGCAGTTGTTCTTCACCCGTTTCGTGTCCGACCGCTTGTTCGAGCACAAGTACGACCAGATCCTGCCCAACCTGTTGGGCGTGTTGTTGATGGTTACCCTGGGCGCCGGCGTGCTGGGGATCATCGTCCTGGGCCTGTTGTTCGATCAGCCGCTGATCTACCGCGTGCTGGTGCTGGCCAACTTCGTGGTGCTGTGCAACTTGTGGCTGGTGATCATCTTCCTCTCGGGGATGAAGGCCTATAACCGCATCCTGCTGGTGATGCTGGTGGGTTACACGCTGATGGTCGCGAGTGCCTACGTGCTGAGCTTCCTGCAGATGCCGGGCTTGCTGCTGGCGTTGTTGATCGGGCACAGCACGCTGCTGTTCCTGTTCCTCTACGACATCCTGCGCGAGTACCGCGCCGAAAAACTGATCGCCTTCGATTTCCTCGAGCGGCGCAACGTTTTCCTCAGCCTGCTGGCCACCGGTTTCTTCTACAACCTGGGGATCTGGATCGACAAATTCATGTTCTGGTTCAACCCCGGAACCTCCAACGAAATTGTCGGCCCGCTGCGCGCCTCGATCCTTTACGACTTGCCGATCTTCCTCGCGTACCTGGCGATCATCCCCGGCATGGCGGTGTTCCTGGTGCGCATCGAGACCGACTTTGCCGAATGGTATGACCGTCTGTTCCGGGCGATTCGCGAAGGCGAAACCCTGCAGCACATCGGCCAGCTGAAAACCGAAATGACCTTGTCGATCCGTCAGGGTTTGCTGGAAATCTGCAAGGTGCAAGGGCTGACGGCGGTGCTGTTGTTCCTGTTTGCGCCTCGACTGCTGGACTGGCTGGGCATCTCCAGTTATTACCTGCCGCTGTTTTATATCGACCTGATCGGTGTGAGCATCCAGGTGGTGTTCATGGCCTTGCTCAACGTGTTCTTCTACCTCGACAAACGCACCGTAGTGCTCGAACTGTGCGTGCTGTTTGCGGTGTTGAACGCGATGTTGACGCTGTTCAGCATGTACCTGGGCCCAAGCTTCTTCGGGTACGGGTTTACGCTGTCGTTGCTGATCTGTGTATTGCTGGGTTTACACAGGCTCTCAACGGCGCTTGAGGATCTGGAGTACGACACGTTTATGTTGTCGCGCTGACGGATTTTCAGGCATGAAAAAAGGCACTGGCGATAAATAGTCCAGTGCCTTTTTTTTGTTTGACTGTGGCCTGCTCGCGATAGCGGTGGGTCGGTTGGAATCTATGTGACTGTCACGCCACCATCGTCGGAACGCCGCCCGGAGCAAGCCCGCTCCCACAGGTGATCGCCAGTGAATACAAAATCTGTGTCCGACAACGATCCAGTGTGGGAGTGAGCCTGCTCGCGATAGCGGTAGTTCAGTCAATAAATAAGGTGACTGTCAGACCGCCATCGCCAGCAGGCTGGCTCCCACAGGTGATCGGCGGTGAATACCAAAGCTGTGTGCGACATCGATCCAGTGTGGGAGTGAGCCTGCTCGCGATAGCTGTAGTTCAGTCAATAAATAAGGTGACTGTCAGACCGCCATCGCCAGCAGGCTGGCTCCCACAGGTGATCGGCGGTGAATACCAAAGCTGTGTGCGGCGACGATCCAGTGTGGGAGTGAGCCTGCTCGCGATAGCGGTAGCTCAGTCGATAAATAAGGTGACTGTCAGGCCGCCATCGCCAGCAGGCTGGCTCCCACAGGTGATCGGCGGTGAATACCAAAGCTGTGTCCGGCGACGATCCAGTGTGGGAGTGAGCCTGCTCGCGATAGCGGTAGTTCAGTCAATAAATAAGGTGACTGTCAGGCCGCCATCGCGGGCAAGCCCGCTCCCACAGGGATTAGCAGTGTGGCGCGGGTTTTGGCAATTCGACGTTATCCAGCATTCGGTTCACGGCCAGTTCGGCCAGCATGACGATTTGCTGAATTGCCATTGCTGTGTGTCGGTGCGGGCCTTCCAGGTAGCCGGCGAAGTCACTGGCCATGACACTGGCCTGGGCCAGCGACTCGCAGGTGTGGGCCAGCAGGTCTTCGTCTTTGATGTCCGGCGCAATCAGGAACATGGTGCTGGGTTTGCGGTTGGCCGGTGATTTGAGGGCGGTGGGGTTGAGGTAGTGATCCAGCGCGCGTTCGGCCGCGTCGTTGAATTTTTTGGAGTCGGCGGATTCGTAGGGAGAGACGTCGTCCGCGGCGGGCGGGTTTGGTGTTTCTTTAATCATGGTGTAACTCCTTCTGCGTGATGGAGCTACCAATCTTTCGTTCCAAGCGAAAGGGTGGCAGCTATACGCGGGCTGGAAACCGAGGCAGAAGGAGCCCGGCAGACCCGAAGGTCTCCCACGTACAGCCGCCATATGGGGAGCGGCGATCAAAAAAAATCGCCGCAGTATCCCATTTGTCGAGCTATTACGCCTTCAATACCTCGGGTTTCCAGGCCCGGTCGCTGATGCGCAGCGACCGACAAAGCCTATCCACTCCGCTTCCTACCCAACAACCGCCGCGACTTGTCGGAAACATCTCCGAAAACCGGAGCGTCTGTAGGATCAGTGCGAGATATGTTGTTTAAAAGATGCTTCAAATACCTTGTAACGGCTACTCGGCATCAAGCCGCCAATAGCGTTCAGGGGAGCCTATATCGGCGCGCTTGGAGGCTCCGAATAGCGGAAGTTGACTCCGGTAGGCGCCTACAGCGTGGGCTTTCTTTTTTGCACTTGAGGTCGGAAATTGAACGGCGCTCATTTTTAGTCCAGCCTGCCTCCAGGCGGCGAGCCGAGTCAAGACCAGCCCCGGAAGCTGTCGATAGATAGCCTCCTCATAGACGAACCAGTTCATTGGCCGGTCAGTGGCGCCATCCTCTTCGTACGGTTGCGCAAGCAGAAACGCTTCGCGAACCGCCAGGCAGGCATTGCTCGTCAGCAGATGGTCGGGGTGGGAAAGGCCCATGGGCATGAGAACGGTTCCGCCCCGTCGCTCAAGGATTGTTTTTAGCGCCGGTACGAGGTCAGTCGTTTGATAGCCGCGACCGTACTGGCCGTCCCAGAAGTTGAGCCATGAGCCTTTCGCACCGAGTCTGCGCATCGACTCCGCATCTTCATAACGTCGCGTGAGCACGGCTTGATACCCACTACTAAAACCTGTTGCTCTGTCCCACGCCGGGGTCGCTATTTCAGGATCAGGCACGCCAGCGAATACTGTAATGACAAGAGCGTCTCGACTTTCAGCCAAAAGGCAGCCGCAACTGAAGACAGCATCATCTAAATGTGGGGAGATTACGGTGATGTGTTGCGGGATTGGCAAACGCATTGAATTCCGTCTCCCGACAGTAAAATCGGTGCCTCTCCTCAGGTATAGCCAAGTTTAAATATCAGGCGCGCAAGTCAGCGTCGAAAACGCTTCGGTATCTGGAAAAATTATGCTTTTAAGAGTGCGAATTATTAGCGACTGACAACTTCGGGTTTCAGTAATATCGGGTAGCCCAGATACGACAAAACCCACACTCGGCGGGCTTTGTTTTGCTTCGTATCTGTTGGGCTGGGCTACGTTGAATTTATTCGTCTTAATAGAGCTGAGGCACGATGAGTTCCGGTGGCGTCGGATTGCGCGAGTAGTCCTCCTGACGCACGCGTTTCGGCAGTTCGATCACCGGTAGTTCAACCTCTTCGTAGGGCATTTGGCCGAGCAGATGATGGATGCAGTTGAGTCGGGCTTTTTTCTTGTCGTCGGCTTGCACCACCCACCATGGCGCTTCGGCGATGTGGGTGCGTTCGAGCATGATTTCCTTGGCCTTGGTGTAAGCCTCCCAACGTCGACGGGACTCAAGATCCATGGGGCTGAGTTTCCACTGTTTGAGCGGGTCGTGAATGCGGCTGAGAAAGCGCAGGTTCTGTTCCTGGTCGGAAATGGAGAACCAGTATTTGATCAGCTGAATACCGGAACGGGCGAGCATCCGTTCAAACTCTGGCACCGTGCGAAAAAACTCTTCGTACTGATCGTCATTGCAAAACCCCATGACCTTTTCGACCCCGGCGCGGTTGTACCAGCTGCGGTCGAATAGCACGATTTCACCCGCTGCCGGCAGGTGCGAGACGTAGCGCTGGAAATACCATTGAGTACGTTCGCGATCGTTGGGCGCAGGCAGGGCCGCGACACGGCATACCCGAGGATTGAGTCGTTGGGTGATGCGCTTGATGACACCACCTTTGCCGGCTGCATCGCGTCCTTCGAACAGGATCACCACTTTGTGGCCGGTCTTGACCACCCAACTTTGCAACTTCACCAGTTCGCCTTGCAGGCGGAACAGTTCGCTGAAGTAGAGTCGTCGGGCTTCCTTCTCGCTTCCGTCCTCGGCGTGTTCATCAAACAGCGCATTCAGGTCATGTCCGTCTTCGGATAATTCCAGTTCCAGCTCTTCGTCACTGTGATCGAGCAGCTCGCGGTGGATGCGCTGTATCAAGGTGTCCTGGGTTGAAGGCATGGTGAGAACTCACGTCGTGGGTGGCCGCGCAAATGCTATTCATAATTTGTGACGAGGCGGTGACGAGCGTTGGTGTTTCATCCGGTTTACAGGTTGATTAAGCGACTATGCAGGATGATCGCCGCAACATTGGCGATAATTTTCAGATGGACGCTGCTGTAAAAACGACGGATCAGGTTCAGACTGTTCAAAACCATATCCGTCTATTACGCGGCGTAGCGAGTAAGTGACGCCCTTAACGCTAGCCTCAGGTGAGTGTATTGACTCTGCGGGCGTTACTTCTGCTCTTTCGATATGCAGTCAGTGAAGGCACAATGCGCATCCTTTTTTGACTGGCCTTGCCGGAGGCCTCGAAATGATCAAAACGCCGTACTACCTCATCGACAAACAAAAGCTGCTGAAGAACATGCAGACGATCGCGTATGTCCGCGAACAGTCTGGGGCCAAGGCCCTGTTGGCGCTCAAGTGCTTCGCCACCTGGTCGGTGTTCGACTTGATGCAGCAATACATGGACGGCACCACGTCGTCGTCGCTCTACGAACTCAAGCTTGGTCGGCAGAAGTTCGAAGGCGAGACCCACGCCTACAGCGTCGCCTGGGCTGACGACGAGATCGAAGAGATGCTCGACAACAGCGACAAGATCATCTTCAACTCCATTAGCCAACTGCAACGCTTTGCCGAGCGTTCCGAAGGCAAAGTCCGCGGCCTGCGCGTCAACCCGCAAGTCAGCAGCTCTGACTATCTGCTGGCCGACCCGGCGCGTCCGTTCAGCCGTCTGGGCGAGTGGGACCCGGTGAAGATCGAAGGCGTTATCGACCAGATCTCCGGCTTCATGTTCCACAACAACTGCGAGAACAGCGACTTCGGCCTGTTCGACAAAATGCTCTGCACTATCGAAGAACGCTTCGGTGAGCTGCTGCACAAGGTCAGCTGGGTCAGCCTGGGCGGCGGCATTCACTTCACCGGTGAAGGCTATGCGCTGGACGCGTTCTGCGCGCGGCTCAAGGCGTTCTCGCAAAAGTACGGCGTGCAGGTCTACCTGGAACCGGGCGAAGCGGCGATCACCAACAGCGCCTCGCTGGAAGTGACCGTGCTCGACACGCTGTACAACGGCAAGCACCTGGCGGTGGTGGACAGCTCCATCGAAGCCCATCTGCTTGACCTGCTGATTTATCGCCTCAACGCCAAGCTCGCGCCAAGCGAGGGTGATCACACCTACATGGTGTGCGGCAAGTCGTGCCTGGCCGGAGACATCTTCGGTGAGTATCAATTTGATCGTCCGCTGGCCATCGGTGATCGGCTTTCATTCATCGATACAGCGGGCTACACCATGGTCAAGAAGAACTGGTTTAACGGCCTGAAAATGCCATCCATCGTGGTGAAACAACTCGACGGTACAGTCGAAGTGGTTCGCGAATTTGGTTTTGAAGACTACCTGTCCAGCCTTTCGTAAAGCAGACATATAAAGGAGAGATACCGCAATTGAAAAAGAACGTTCTTATCATTGGCGCAGGAGGTGTCGCTAAGGTGGTGGCCCACAAGTGCGCGCAGCACAACGACGAACTCGGTCGTATTGCTATCGCGTCGCGCAACATCTCCAAGTGCCAGGCCATCATCGACAGCGTCAAGGCCAAGGGTAGCCTCAAAGTACCCGCCGACATCAAGGCCTTCGCGCTGAACGCTCTGGATGTCGAGGCGACCAAGGCGCTTATCCGCGAAACTGAATCGCAGATTGTCATCAACGTCGGTTCCGCCTTCCTCAACATGTCGGTGCTGCGCGCTTGCATCGATACCGGCGCAGCCTACCTGGACACCGCTATTCACGAAGAGCCGGGCAAGGTCTGCGAGACACCACCGTGGTACGGCAACTACGAGTGGAATCACCTCGAGGAATGCCAGCAGAAAAACATCACCGCCATTCTTGGCGTGGGCTTCGACCCCGGCGTGGTCAATGCCTATGCAGCTTTGGCGAAGCAAGAATATTTCGACAGCATTGATTCGATCGACATTCTCGACGTCAATGCCGGTTCCCACGGCAAGTATTTCGCTACCAATTTCGACCCGGAAATCAATTTCCGCGAGTTCACCGGACAGGTGTGGAGCTGGCAGAACAGCCAGTGGACCAGCAACGCCATGTTCGAAGTCAAACGCACCGACGACCTGCCGGTCGTAGGGTCGCAGAACCTGTACCTGACCGGCCACGATGAAGTGCACTCCCTGTCGAAAAACCTCGGCGTGCCCAACGTGCGTTTCTGGATGAGCTTCGGCGAGCACTACATCAATGTGTTCACCGTACTGAAAAGCCTCGGCCTGCTCTCCGAGAAACCGGTCAAGACGGCTGAAGGTCTGGAGGTCGTGCCGCTGAAAGTGGTCAAGGCCGTGCTCCCTGACCCAAGCTCGCTGGCGCCGGGCTACACCGGCAAGACCTGCATCGGTGATCTGGTCAAGGGCACCAAGGATGGCCAGCCGCGTGAAGTCTTCATCTACAACGTGGCCGACCACGAAGAAGCTTACGCAGAAACCGACAGCCAGGGCATTTCCTATACAGCTGGCGTGCCGCCCGTGGCCGCAGCGCTGCTGGTCGCCCGTGGCGAGTGGGACGTGCAGCGCATGGTCAACGTCGAGGAGCTGTCGGCTGAGCCGTTCCTCAAGGCACTGGACGTGATGGGCCTTCCAACCCGCATCAAGGACGAGAATGGAGATCGTCCCTGGAACGGTAACGTCTAAGGCTCGTAACCTGCCGCTGAGCTTGATTGCCAGTGCCAAAAACGCCGCTCATTGAGCGGCGTTTTTGTTTGTACGTGATTTCTGGATGGTGAACTTCAGGAGGAAAAAACTTCCGAGCGTTGTTGCGCGGGCTCCTTGTGTCTGTGCGGTTGCTGCCGGGCTAGTCGCACCTGGACGTCAGTGACTGCATCCAGGACTTTCTGCGCCCAGCGCTCATCTTCCGGATGCACGACAACCACGCGAAAACCGTGGTCATGACCTTCAATCCGTACGCCTTCGGAATCGTCGACATGCAAGTCGATATCGAATGCCGGCGGAAACTTCGAGGGCGCATTCGACAGCCCATGCACCGTCAGGGCACGGTTATGCCGCACACTGTTGACCACGCCGTCGACGCGGATCCCGTAAAGCAATAACCAGCGCCGGATGTAAGACGGCGTGCGCCCCGACGATGTGTAGACCCAGATGCTGCAGCCCTGGCGGCGTAACTCTTGGGTCAGCGAGCGTGTTCCGATCCGCAACGGCTCACCCAGCCAACGGTGAACACAGGCCGGCAGCCGGCTTTTCTCGACTGCGCAGTGGTGGAGTTGGCAGGCCAGCGTGTCATCGATATCGAACGAAATCCGTATGCGCGCACGCCTGAACACGGGCATCGGGATGGCACGCTGGATGGCTTGCCATACCCGGCTGGCGGAAGTTCGGCATTTGGCGAGCATTGGATACCAATCCATCAACGGCCACCCTGATGGACGGGCACGCGTTTGTCTTTGAGAAAAAACTTCAAGGGATCAGGCGCCTGTTCTTCCAGGAAAGCTGCATATTTTTTCTTGATCTTGGGCAATTCGTACAACGCCTTGACGCCATGCTTGGCGGAGTTGCGTATGACCGAGGACGGGTTGAAGTAGCCCTCGGCGTTTTTCAGTGTCAGCACGAACGGCGGCAGACCTGCGCGCATCAGCAGATAGCTGACGATAAGCGAGCCGCTACGGTTGTTGCCTTCAATGAACAATTGCGGCTTGCTGAGGATGCGCACATACACACCAGCGGCACGCTTCCAGACTGATTCGCTGCGATGCGCAGAGTACCAGTTGAACAAGTCTTTGATTCCACCTTCCACGTTGTTGAAGAAGTGTTCCTCGGTGGCGGCAAGGTGTTGAGCGAATTCCAGCCGGCGGGCCGGGTCTCGGCCGCACAGCACCGTGGCATTGATCTCTAGCATCAGATTCAACTGCTGAAGATCAAACAGGTCGACATCACGTGCAACGTAGTCGTCAATCAGGGCATAGCCTTCAAGCACGTTCTGCAGCACCTCGTCCGTCAAGGGATCTCGCTGCTCGGTGAATTGCGTGCTGAGCTCGGCAAATCGACTTTGCACCTCACGTAGCGCACGTTCAATCGCGGGCAAATCAAGACGACGCTTTGCGAACATTGGCAATCCTGATGAAGATGAGTGAGAAGGTAAAGCGACCGAATGCACGCCAATGTCGTTTGGCCCTTGGCGGCATTCGGTCCTGACCGGATGGTTGTCGATTAGCTGAATTTGCCGCTGATGTAATCGCTGGTCATTTGCTCACGTGGGTTGTCGAATATCTGCGCGGTGGGGCCCATCTCAACCAGATAACCGGTACGCGTGCCCTGCGAAATATCTACCGAGAAAAATGCCGTCGTGTCAGCGACACGGATCGCCTGCTGCATGTTGTGGGTGACCAGAGCGATGGTGTAGTCCTTCTTCAACTCGACCATCAATTCCTCGACACGGCGTGTTGCAATCGGGTCGAGTGCCGAGCACGGCTCATCCAGCAACAGGACTTCCGGTTCGGTGGCGATAGCGCGGGCGATGCAGAGTCGCTGCTGCTGGCCCCCCGAGAGGGACAGACCGCTGACCTTGAGCTTGTCCTTGACTTCATCCCACAGCGCGGCGCCCTGCAGCGCGTGCTTGACGCGGTCACCCAGATCGCCCTGGTAACGATTGAGGCGCAGGCCGAAAGCCACGTTATCGAAAATGCTCATCGAGAACGGGTTCGGCTGTTGGAACACCATCCCGATGTAGCGACGCACGACCACTGGATCGACGCCCTTGCCATACACGTCTTGCCCGAGGAAATGCACATGGCCCTCGAAACGAAAGCCCTTTACCAGATCGTTCATCCGATTGAGGCTGCGCAGCACGGTGCTCTTGCCGCAGCCGGAGGGACCGATGAATCCGGTGATCTTGTTCTTCTCGATCGGCACATGGCTGTCACGGACCGCCATGAAGTTGCCGTAAAAAATCTTGTCGAGCTTGCAGTCCATGACCACAGATGCCTGGGCCTCGAACGGGGCAGCTTTTTGCGCAGATAATACGTTCACTGTATTTGCTCCCATTCTCAAAACTTCGGCTTGCCGAAAATACGGCTGACGATATTCACAATCAGCACGATCATCACCAACACGAGCGAGGCCGCCCAGGCGAGCTCAAGCTGATTGTCGAACGGCATGCCGGAGAAGTTATAAATCAGTACGGCAAGCGATGCGGTCGGGTTCATGACCGCCAGGCTGCCGTCGTGGTAGATCCAGTAGTTGCTGAACAGGGCGGTAAACAGCAATGGCGCGGTTTCGCCGGCTGCCCGCGCCACCGCCAGCATCACGCCGGTCAGGATCGCTGGCATGCCGGTAGGCAATACGATTTTCCAGATGACCTGCGAGCGGGTGCAGCCCATTCCATAGGCTGCATCCTTCATGATCTTGGGCACCATCCGCATCGACTCTTCAGCGGTCAGCACGACGATCGGCAGCATCAGCACTGCCAGTGCCACGCCGCCCGCCGGTGCCGAGTACGTACCGGTGGTCATCACCACCAGGGCGTAGGCAAAAACCCCGGCCAGAATCGAAGGCAGCCCCGTGAGCATCTTGGCGGCGAAGCGCGCGGCGTTGGCCAGCTTGCTGTCCGGTCCCAGTTCAGCCAGAAAGACCGCCGCCATGATGCCGACCGGAACCGCGATTGCGGCTGCGATACCGACCATGACAAAGGTGCCTGCCATTGCGTTGCCGAAGCCACCGCCGGTCTCGAACCCGGTCGGCGGTAGTTCGGTGAACACCTCCAGGCGCAGACGGGCACCTCCACGGGTAATCAGCATGTAGAGCACGGAAATCAGCGGCACGCTGGCCAGCAGGGCGCCCGCCCAGACCAGAGTGGTCAACACCAGGCTGCGCAGGGCGCGGCCTTCAAATTTGCGCTGCAAACTTGGCAGCGCGGCTGCAGTAGAACTGAGGTCATTCATCATTTAGTACCCCGCTGGGCATAGACCATGATCATGGAACCGATGACGTTCACTATCAGGGTGATCAACATCAGTACCAGTGCGGCATACATCAACACTTCAACCTCGGTCGGCCCCGCTTCGGGGAAGTTCAGCGCCAGCAAAGCTGCCAGCGTGTTGGCCGGTGCAAACAGAGAAAGAGAAATATTGTTCGAGTTGCCGACCAACATCGCCAGGGCCATCGTTTCACCCAAGGCCCGACCCAGGCCCAGTACCAGTGAGCCGAAAATGCCGGTGGCAGCGGATGGCACCATCACCTTGAGAATCGCTTCCCAGTGGGTAGTCCCCATGCCATAGGCGGCTTGCTTGGTTTTCATCGGTACGCCCGAGAGGGCATCCTGCGAAACGGCGGCAATCGTCGGCAGGATCATGATGGCCAGCACCAAGGCGGCGGGTAACAGGCCTGGGCCGCTCAAGGTCGTGCCGAAAAAAGGTATCCAGCCCAGTTCGCTGTTCAACCAGTCCGTGAGAGGCCGAATGGCTGGAATCACCACGTAGATCCCCCACAGACCGTAAACGACGCTGGGAATCGCCGCGAGCAACTCGACAATGGTGCGAAAAATGGCTGCAAGCTGGGCAGGCAGGAAATCCTGGGTCAGGAAAATCGCCATGCTGACGCCGAAAAAGCCTGCGATCACCAACGCGATCAGGGCGCTGTAGAGCGTGCCCCAGATGGCCGGCAGAATGCCGTACTTGCCTTGGTTCACATCCCAGACGGAGCCCAAAAGGACGTCCAGACCGTGCTTCTCGATGCCGGGAAGAGCCTTGCGCCCCACCTCGAATACCAAGGCAAACACCAGCGCCAGAACCAGAACCACGCCAATCCGCGCAAGCGCGCGAAAGGTGCGATCAAGCAGGAAATCCTTTGCAGAAGGGGGCTGGCATGCAGAGTCCGGATTAACCGGTACGACAAATGGCTTGTTCATGGGCTAATTCCGGAGCGTGGGGGAAATCCCTTCGGCGAGGCTGATAGCGCACGCCGAAGGAGCCTCGCGAGCGTCACTGGATGTTGGCGGAAGCTTTACGAACCTGATCGACGACCGATTGCGGCAGGGGGATGTACCCCATCGAATCGGCGATTTTCTGGCCTTCGGTCAGACTGTATTCGACCATTTCGCGCATAGCCTTGGCCTTGGCCGGGCTCTCGTTCTGCTTGCGGAAAATCATCCAGGTGTAGGACGTGATCGGGTAGGACTTGGCGCCATCCGGATCGGGCAGCCAGGCCACCAGGCTTTCCGGCATCTTCACCGCAGCCAGAGCCTCTGCTCCACTTTCCGCGTTCGGTACAACGTAAGCGCCGGCCTTGTTCTGCAACTGGGCAAAGTCGACTTTAGCCAGCTTGGCGAAACCGTATTCGATGTAGCCGATCGCACCCGGGGTCTGGCGTACGGTGGCTGTTACACCATCATTCTTGGGCGATTTGATGAACTTGTCGCTGGCCGGCCAGTTGACGGTATTGCCTTCACCCAGCTCCTTTTTGAACTCAGGATTGATTGAAGCCATGTGCTTGGTAAATACCGCGGTAGTACCACTGGAGTCTGCACGTACGACAACCGTGATCGGCATGTCAGGCAGTTTCAGCTCCGGGTTGGCCGCGACGATCTTTGGATCGTTCCAGCGAGTGATCTTGCCCAGGAACACATTGGAGTAAACGTCGCGCGGCAATTTAAGCCCTTTGGGACTGCCCGGCAGGTTGTAAGCCAGCACGATTTCACCCGCAGTCATCGGCAGCAACTGCGCGCCTTCCGCAACCTTGGCGATGTCTTCGTCTTTCATTGCCGAGTCACTGGCCGCGAAATCAACGGTTTTGTTCAGGAAGTCCTGCACACCCGCACCGCTGCCCTTGGATTGGTAATCCACGGTGACGCCAGTGGCTTTCTTGCTGAAATCCTTGAACCAGGTGAGGTAGATCGGTGCAGGGAAACTGGCACCAGAACCAGTCAGGCGGACGCTGTCATTAGCGAAAGACACTGAGGAGGCACAAAGAGAAACCGTAACGGCGAGCGCAGCAGACTTGATCAAACTTTTCATTAAAGGAACTCCTTGTGATAACGGGCTCCCGAACTTTGAAGCAAGTTTGTGAAGTTTTTATGATGGTTGGGCGGTTAGGGTGCTTGGGGTGGGGGTTTTGTTCATGTTGAATCCTTGTGGCTCTATCACTGCCAGCAACGTTAGCGTGCTTTCGCGGACCTCAGTAATCGGGTAAAGCTGGAAATCGCGAGATGTATGTCGTCTTGAGTATCTCCGTCCCACTCCTCAACCGTTTCCAGCTCTGCTCGTAACCTGGCAATACGCTGTTCGATCTCTTCGATTTCAGCGGCACCACATTGCTCAGCGATTGCCTGCCAACCGTCATCAGAGATTTTTTCCTGAACAGATAAGCCGGACCGGGCATTTGCGAATAGCTTCTTGAGGTTACTCATATGAGATCTCGGGTGGGTTGCAGAAAAAGGCACTGGGGACCCTGACGAAATCCTGAGGATACGGGATCGGGCATGAATTTGGTTGTGATGGAATTGGCACCTCAGGGCGCACTGTGTGTCAGTCGTTTTCTGGTAACTAAACAGGCCTCTTCGCGGGCAGCCGCGCTCCCACAGGTTTGCGCTGTCTGGTGAGATTGCGCATTTCTCAGGGCATGGTCGAGCCAAAATTCCCAACCCCCAGATGCAACAAAACCCGCATTTGGCGGGTTTTGTTTTGCTACGTATTTGGTGGGCCACAGAGTGTCGTTTTCTACACGCTGGAACCTGACAAAACCTGACGCTGGAACAGCTATCGTTGATCATTCATGAGATGTTTTCGCAACTGGGGCATTCGACATTAATTTGGCATGTTTTTGTCTCATTCATGAGGGCGAGCCTCGAGAGACATTGCCTAACACGTTATTGCTCAACATAGTGACGAGCCGGCCGATAAGGTTCTGAGATTCGCCCGCTAGTAAACGTAATCTACTGCATGGAGCATGTATGTTTGATTGGATCAGGAATATCCGTGTAGGCACCAAACTAGGTACTGGCTTCGGCCTGGTACTGGCGCTTACTTCTCTACTCGCTTTCACTGGCTGGATAGCAATCAATAGTCTTGATGAGCGGGGCGTCAAGATAGAGAGCATTGCTCGTGTCGCCGAGATGACCAAGGACTTGCGAGTTCATCGTTTGCAGGTAGAACTCAACCCCAAGGGCGATGGCTCCCAGTTAATCCTACAGACGCTTGAGAAGCTCACTGAACATTTGAACACTGCGCGTGCCAGCCTGACCTCGCCCAGCGATTTGGCGCTGATTGACCAGCAGATAGCCGCGGTCAAGGTGTACCGCGATGCCTTTGGCTCCTTAAGCCAGGCGGGAACAGATTTGGCTCCGGTATTCGCCCGAATGAGTGCGCAAGGCGACATCCTGCTCAGTGCCACCAAGCAGTTGATAGCGTCACAATCCGCCAAGCGCAATGCCGACTCGTCTTTTGCTAAAACCATGCTTGCTAGTATCGCTGCGCTGGCGTTACTGCTCGGCGTCCTCGCGGCCTGGGTCATTACTCGGCAAATAGTTACACCGTTGCAGCATGTCCTCACGGACGTCGATCGTATTGCCTCCGGCGATTTGAGTCAGGATCTGGAGGTCAATCGTCGCGATGAGTTAGGGCAATTGCAGAGAAGCCTGCAACAAATGACCACCAGCCTGCGTGAATTGATTGGCGGTATCGGCGCTAGCGTCATCCAGATCGCTAGCGCTGCCGAAGAGTTGTCAGCCGTCACTGAGCAGACTAGTGCCGGCGTGAACAGCCAAAAAGTCGAAACCGACCAAGTTGCTACTGCAATGAACGAAATGACCTCCACCGTGCAAGAGGTAGCGCGCAATGCTGAGGAGGCCTCTGACGCCGCCGCTGCCGCAGATCAGCAGGCCCGCGAAGGCGACCAAGTTGTTGGTGAGGCCGTGGCTCAAATCGAGCGCCTAGCTATCGAAGTCGGCAACTCCACTGTGGCGATGAGCAATCTCAGAGAGGAAAGTACCAAAATCGGCGGTGTGCTCGATGTTATTAAGGCCGTCGCCCAACAAACCAACTTACTGGCTCTCAATGCCGCCATTGAGGCAGCGCGAGCTGGCGAAGCTGGACGAGGTTTTGCGGTAGTTGCCGATGAAGTTCGTAGCCTGGCGCAGCGTACCCAGCAATCCACCGAAGAAATTGAAAAGCTAATCTCCAGCTTGCAAAGCGGCACTCGAGAGGTATCCAGCATTATGGAGAGCAGTCGTACATTGACTGATAGTAGTGTTGAATTAACTCGTCGCGCCGGTACATCTCTTGAGAATATTACCCGCACGGTTTCTACAATTCAGTTGATGAATCAGCAGATTGCCTCAGCCGCTGAACAGCAGAGTGCCGTGGCTGAAGAGATCAACCGTAGCGTGCTGAACGTGCGCGATATCTCTGAACAAACCGCTGGCGCTAGTGATGAGACAGCCGCCTCAAGCATTGAATTGGCACGCTTAGGTCATGAACTTGATGGGTTGGTTAAGCGCTTTCGACTGTAAGGCTGCTCTAAAGTGAAGAAAAGGGTGAGAAAAGGTGACGCATTTATTTAAGGGAGAAAAGGGGACGCATTTATTTAAAAATCGCGTTTGGCTTTTCCCCGGCACTGTAGGAAGAGGCGTGATAGAGCCGGAGTATCAGCGCACACGGTGTGTCAGTCGATTTTTGTCAGCTAAACACGCCTCGCGCCTACAGATTTACGCTGCCCCGTGAGATCGCGCATTTCGCAGGCCATGGTCGAGCTACAAATCCCCAACCCCCAGATGCAACAAAACCCGCACTTGGCGGGTTTTGTTTTGCTTCGTATTTGGTGGGCCGGGGTAATCTGAATCTGGCTTTTATCATATTGATTTTTATGATTAAGATTCGTTTTGGTTTTTAGTTGGAATACCAACTGGAATACCTTGCGAAATTGCACGCCACTTGGCCGCGCGCTTGTATTCGGCTGACAACTGTTCACATCCGCTTTGTCTAGCGTGCTTCGTATCCGAGTTGAGCGGTGAACTGAGTAAAGCTGCCGGGGGCGACAGGCAGAAATTGATCCAATATAGCGGTCATGACTCAACTTTTGTTGATCTTAGGCTCTCTATTTCGACCGGTTTACCTGACGCCATGAAGTAGGCTCGACATTGTGCTACCAGATTCCATAACAAGGGATACTGCCCTGCAAC
Source organism: Pseudomonas sp. DR48 (assembly GCF_019823085.1). Lineage (NCBI taxonomy): Bacteria > Pseudomonadati > Pseudomonadota > Gammaproteobacteria > Pseudomonadales > Pseudomonadaceae > Pseudomonas > Pseudomonas sp. DR48. The sequence goes on from NZ_CP081946.1 coordinate 2,810,437, forward strand.
GTGTGAAACCCGGAGGCAGGTTGGCTTACGGGTGTCTGGCTATAGCAACGCTTATCGCAACTCGACAAGGGCTTTATCTGCTGAATAGTTCCTTGTGCAAGGTCACGAACGCTTGAACAGTCATCGGTGACTGTCCCGTAACTTTGCCAATAATGGAATCCTCACCCTCGAACACGCCGTGCTGGTAGTCCTTGGCAACTTCCAGCAGATGCTGAATGAGGAAAGGCTGTAGGCCGTCGCTCTGCAACTCCTGGCGGTACTGATCCAGTGTTATCGCCACGTACTTGATCTCACGACCCAATACTCTGCCGACTTCGTCAGCTACGCCCTGCTGGTTCAGTTCAACCGGACCGTACAGCGGGTACGTCCTGCCCTTGTGGGATTGCGGGTTTTCCAAGATGGCAGCGATCAGTCGAGCCTGATCCTCTGCTGCGATCGGGGCGTGACGACCTGAACCAAACGGCAGGCGAATCTCGCCGTGTTCAACAATATGTTTGCGCCAGTGCGGGTAGATCAGCCACTGTGCAAAGTAAGTCGGTCGCAAGTGCGTCATATCCAGGCCCGACCAGTCAAACACTCGCTCGGCAGTGTAGTGATTAAGGGCCGCGTGACTCTTGGCCACGCGACGTGCGGAAATTTGAGACATGTTTACAACTGACTCTACCCCGGCTTCTTTAGCAGCGAGAGCGAAGTGGGCAGTCGCTTCAATCAAGCCAGGTGCGATTGGATAAACGAAATAAGCTCGCTTGGTGCCTTCAAGCGCTGCTCGAACCGTGTTCAAGTCCAGCAGGTCCCCGACCACAACTTCAGCGCCCAATTGGCGCAGTCTGGCCGCTCGATCATCGTTCGTGCGGACCAGCGCACGTACCGCGTGTTTTTTCTCGCGCAATATTTCAACGGTTCTCCGACCGGTAAAACCGCCGGCGCCGGTAACGAGTATGGTGGGGCTTGTCATCGTTCTTCTCTCTCTTTTGGTTTCCGACTGCATAATGGGCATGACTTGTATGATGGCTGTAATATAGTTATATGATGGTTATCATCTTTGTCAACGAATTCTTCAGTTCTAGGGAAATTCAGCACGTAAGTTTTAGAGGGGGGGGCGTTGCAGGCGGGGGCTGGCGGGAGGTCAGCAATCTGACGAGAGGGCTGGCAACCACCGGAACGAGTTCCCTAACGGGGGCCGGAAGACGAAGTCGTCGCGCTGATGGATCATTTTCGCGATGACGGCTTGGATTCAAATGCCTGCATGCCCAGCTTCACTGCGGGTCGGGCTTCTATCAACGCCAGCCAGCGTGCCATACGGGGCAACTTCTCCCAATCAATTTGGTCGCGCACCGATCTTGCAAAAGTAAACGCAGAAATATCGGCCATCGAGAAGGCATCGCCCGCTATGTACCCGGCCTCGAGAAATGCGTCTGCCGTCATCAGATGTTCCAACGCTCGCCGGTTTAGTGGCGCAGATGCATCTTGTTGCCCTATCTGGCGCAGAAAAAAAGCGGCGTGGCTTGGGGCGATAACATCCGTGACGAAGAAATAAAACCGGTCGTAGACCCTATACCGTTGAGCACTCGGCCCTTGGGGCGACAGCCGACCAGGGGCCTGTTCGTCAGCGAACTGAATAATTGCATTTGACTGATTGATTACAAGGGTAGGTGAGACGCTGTGATCTACAAATGTCGGAGTCTTACCTAACGGGTTAAGCGCCAGATATTCTGGGGCACGCTGATCGCCAGAGAGAAGGTCAAGACACCTCGGGGTAAATTCTATGCCCGCTTCAGCCAAGGCGATTGCAGCTCGCAGACTGTTCCCCGTTGATGCGCCATAAAGCTCTCGTACCTCAGACATAAATTGCTAGCCTCGTAAAATAGGTTACGCGAATGCGTCCACTAGGGACGATGTATGACTGTTTCAGCAATTTTGCTGACACTCTCAGTGTCTCGTCGGCGCTGAGCACAGCCTCAGTGCCTCAATTTTGTACTTGACTGGTGTGTATTTACACATATGATGGGCGTCATGAAAAGCCCCCATGGCGCCGACCTTTGTCATTGTCTCGCCGCCAGACGCCACGCGCGTCTGCTGACCCGCCTCTACGACCGGTACTTGTCTGCTGCGAATCTTACTGTCTCGCAGTTTTCCACTCTTGCGTTGATCAATGAACATCCCAGGATTCTAATCGCCGATTTGGCAGAGGTTATGGTCATGGAAAGAACCACATTAGTTCGGGCGCTGAAGCCATTGCAGAGCGAAGGTTATATCGCTAGCCATGCTGAAGGGCCGCGTTCTGCCATCAAGCTCTCGCTCTCTGCGCAAGGACGAGCAAAGTTGAAAGAGGCCGAACCCCACTGGAAAGCTGCGCAGCGTGAGCGTGAGGATCAAATCGGCGAGGCCTCAGCTGTACTGATTCGTAACTCGCTTCTTGAGCAAGCCGTCGGCAAGTAAATTTTTTTGCATGTTTCATGTGTAATTACACAGATAATTTTCTTATCCCGAAATGAGGAAGTACTCATGAAAGCTTTTCCAAGAATTTCGTCCGAGGGTGTTGTCGATCCAGCGGAGCGAATCAGCGCGATCGACTTCGTGAATAGGCTGAATTGGTGGTTCGAGACTTGGGATGTGGAGGCGATGGTCGATGCCTTTCTACCAGAAGCCGTCGCGTATCACTTCCATGGCACCATTAGTGGTCACGATGAGATGCGCCAGTTCTTCAAGAAGGACTATCCGTATCTGATTCCAGGGGTCAGCCGACACGCTACCAATCACATTGTCGATGTCGATGAAGACGGTGTGGTGGTGCGCTATCAGAATTTGCTTGTGCGCTACGCCACGCCAGAATCGGCTGCGATGCTGGGAGATGGCCAAGCCATCGATAGCCCCGATGATTTGCCCGCTATCTGGCTCTACTCGCCAATGATGGATCGCTTGCGTCGAACTGAACACGGCTGGAAAGTCTTCGAGCGGTTCATAGGCGGTTCAACCATCAACACGAGGCTCAACCCACCGACAACTGATCCTGTTCAGCTTGCCGAGTACATGCCCCAACTAAAGCAAGCGTAAACCTGCCATCGTCGAGCAGAAGATGATGGGGGTGTCGTTCCACACATGTTCGGCATAGCGAAGCCCTTGCTGACAGTAAAGTCAGTCTTCATCCTTTGAGCGGCGCTTAGCAGCCCGCTCTTTTTTTGCGGGAGTGACAGGCCAGGCATTAATGACCGATTGCAGAAACTGCTCAGACAGTTCAGGGTTATCCAGCGCTCTGGCAATCAGCATCGCACCCGCGATCGATGACAGGACGCGTAGTGACTCTTGGTACTTCTCTTCATGATTTTCGCCTTCAACCAACGCCATCAGGGTGTCGATTAAATGCTCGACGCCTCTGGTGAAGGAGCTGCTGACGGTGCCACCGGTACGCGCGACATCCGCACCCAATGCAGGAATGGGACAACCCTCGGTCCAGTTATCCAGATGCGCTTGTGTCAGGTACGTCTTGACGAGCTCGGGAATGGATTTGGCATTTTGCCAATCCTGAATATTGGACTCGAATGTCCGGCTGACCGCTTCTGACGCGAGCTGTTCCTTGCCGCCCGGAAACTGTCCGTAGAACCCGCCATGGGTCAGGCCAACCGAGCGCGAGAGCTCGCCGATACCAATTCCGTCGATGCCTTTTTCCCGATATAGCCGTGACGCTGCAGTAAGGATGGCTTCTTTGTTGGCTGCGGCCTGGTCTTTCGTCACTTTCATGAAATTGCTCCTGTGGCCAGGTTGGCGTCGCCTGGACATAACGATGTAGCTGGGCTGGCTTTCATGATATTCGTCATATAAAGTTGCTGCAATGGCTGTATAGGGATCTGCAGAAGTCTCGCGGATCCCATGGCTTTAGCTCAAGTCAATAATTCCCCCGTGGACCGGCCCCATGAAACGTAATGATCTGCGCAGTATCGATCTGAATTTGCTGGTGGTATTCGAAGCGCTCATCCAGGAACGCAACCTCACTCGTGCTGCTGAGCAATTGTCGCTGGGCCAGCCCGCCGTCAGCGCGGCGCTGGTGCGACTGCGAAGGCTGTTCAACGACCCTTTGTTCGAGCGCATCGGTCGCCGGATGGTGCCCACAGCGCGGGCACTGAGTGCGGCACAGACGCTGGGGGCGGCGCTGGACTCCGTTTGTACTGCGATCACCAATACCAAGGTTTGACCGGGCCGATCCCTTTTTTTGACCTTAAACATGATAGCTATCATTATTGATGATAGCCAACTTCACTCCATTCGATTCGTCGTGACCTCGCGCGAGGCCGAGAATCCGGAAAATTCATAAATCGTCTGGCGGACACACCCCATGGAACAGTCACTCAAACCTTTGCGTTATCCCTTTGCCGCGTTGGCGCTGGTGGCGCTTGCCGCGTGTGAGCGCGCGCCCAGTGCCGTTCAGGCTCCGGGGACGCCGCACGTCACCGTCGCCAAGGTGCTTGAGCAGCCCATTACCGAATGGGATGAAGTCACCGCTCGCCTGGAAGCGCCGGAAACCGTAGAGGTTCGTCCACGGGTTTCGGGCCAGATCGAACGCGTTGCCTTTACCGATGGCGCGCTGGTGAAGAAGGGCGACTTGCTGTTCCAGATCGATCCACGTCCGTTCGAGCATGAGGTGCATCGCATCGAGGCGCAGCTGCAACAGGCTCGCGCCACCCTGGTTCGTACCGGTAACGAAGCGCAGCGCGGCCAGCGGCTGTTGAGCAGCAACGCGATCTCCGCCGAGCTGGCCGATACCCGCACGACCACCGCGCAAGAAGCCAGGGCGGGCGTCGATGCCATTCAGGCGCAGCTGGATTTGGCGCGTTTAAACCTCAGCTTCACCCGCGTCACCGCGCCGATCGACGGCCGCGTCAGCCGCGCGGAAATCACCGCTGGCAACATCGTGACCGCCGACACCACACCGCTGACCAGCGTGGTCTCCACCGACAAGGTCTACGCCTATTTCGATGCAGACGAACGTATGTTCCTCAAGTACAGCCTGCTTTCCCGCCAGGGGCAGCGCGGTCAAGCCACGCCGGTGTACATGGGCCTGTCGAACGAGGAGGGCAACAGCCACCTCGGGCAGATGAACTTTGTCGACAACCAGGTCAATCCGAAAACCGGCACCATCCGTGGCCGCGCGGTGTTTGACAACGCGGACGGTCAGTACACCCCCGGTCTGTATGCCCGGCTGAAACTGGTGGGCAGCGCCGCCTATCCCGGCCTGCTGATCAAAGATGAAGCGGTGGGCACCGACCTCGGCAAGAAATTCGTGCTGGTGGTCGATCAGGACAACAAAGCCGTCTATCGCAGCGTCGATCTGGGGCCGAAGCTTGAAGGCTTGCGCATCGTGCGCAGTGGCTTGCAGAAAGAAGATCGTATCGTCATCAACGGCCTGCAGCGCGTGCGGCCCGGCGCAGTGATCGATCCTCAGGATGCCCCGATGGCCAGCCCGGAAACGGTCGCCACACTGGCCCGCCAGCGTCAGGCAGTCGATGCCTCCAATCAACCGGCTTCAGCTAAATCGCCTGCGCTGGTGAAAGCTGAATCTGCCGCTGCACCTCGCGGATAAGGAGCACTGACATGAAGTTCTCCCAGTTCTTTATCACGCGGCCGATTTTTGCCGCCGTGCTGTCGCTGCTGATCCTGATCGCCGGCGCCATCTCGCTGTTCCAGTTGTCGATCAGCGAATATCCGGAAGTGGTGCCACCCACCGTGGTGGTCCACGCCAACTACCCGGGTGCCAACCCCAAGGTCATTGGCGAAACGGTTGCCGCGCCACTTGAGCAAGCCATCACCGGCGTCGAGAACATGCTGTATATGTCCTCGCAATCCACGGCTGATGGCCGGCTCACCCTCACCGTGACATTCGCCTTGGGCACCGACCTGGACAACGCCCAGGTGCAGGTGCAGAACCGTGTGACCCGCACCGAACCGAAGCTGCCCGAGGAAGTGACACGCATCGGTATCACCGTAGACAAAGCCTCACCCGAGCTGACATTACTCGTGCATCTGGTGTCGCCGGACAAGCGTTACGACATGCTCTACCTGTCGAACTACGCGATCCTCAACGTCAAGGATGAACTGGCGCGCCTGGACGGCATCGGCGATGTGAAGATGTTCGGTATCGGCGATTACTCGCTGCGTATCTGGCTCGATCCGGATAAAACCGCGTCACGCAATCTGACCGCCACCGATGTGGTCAATGCGGTGCGCGAACAGAACCGTCAGGTCGCTGCCGGGCAACTGGGTTCGCCTCCTGCGCCGAATGCCACGAGCTTTCAGATGTCGATCAACTCGCAGGGGCGGTTGGTCAGCGAAGAAGAGTTTGAAAACGTGATCATCCGCAGCGGCCCGAATGGCGAAATCACGCGCTTGAAGGACATTGCCCGGATCGAACTGGGTTCCAATCAATACGCCTTGCGCGCTTTGCTCAATAACCAGGAAGCGGTGGCGATGCCGATCTTCCAGCGTCCGGGTTCCAACGCCATCGACATCTCCGACCAGGTGCGAGCGAAGATGGCCGAGCTGAAGAAAAACTTCCCGGAAGGCATGGATTTCGAGATCGTCTACGACCCGACCATCTTCGTCCGCAGTTCGATTGAAGCGGTGGTGCACACGCTGTTCGAAGCACTGATCCTCGTGGTGCTGGTGGTGATTCTGTTCCTGCAAACCTGGCGCGCCTCGATCATTCCGCTGGTGGCCGTGCCGGTGTCGCTGATCGGTACGTTTGCCGTGATGCACTTGCTCGGCTTCTCGCTCAATGCGCTGTCGTTGTTCGGTTTGGTGCTGGCCATCGGCATCGTGGTCGACGATGCGATTGTGGTGGTGGAGAACGTCGAACGAAACATCGAGTCCGGGCTGGAACCGGTCGAGGCGACCAAGAAAGCCATGGGCGAAGTGACCGGGCCGATCATCGCCACGGCGCTGGTGCTGTGCGCGGTGTTCGTGCCAGCGGCTTTCATCTCGGGCCTGACGGGGCAGTTCTATAAACAGTTCGCGTTGACCATTGCCATTTCCACGGTGATCTCGGCGTTCAACTCGCTGACCTTGTCACCGGCGTTGGCCGCGGTATTGCTCAAGGCCCATGGCGCGCCGAAAGACCGTTTCTCCAAAGTGCTGGACCGCTTGCTCGGTGGTTGGCTGTTCAAACCGTTCAACCGCTTCTTCGAAAAGGCCAGCCATGGCTATGTGGTTGCGGTGGCCAAAATCGTTCGCGGCAGCAGTGTGGCGTTACTGATCTACGCCGGTCTGATCGCCATGACCTACATGGGGTTCAGCACCACGCCGACCGGCTTCGTGCCCACCCAGGATAAAAAGTACCTAGTGACCTTCGCGCAACTGCCGGACGCCGCGAGTCTCGACCGCACGGAATCGGTGATCCGGCGCATGAGCACCATCGCCATGAACGAGCCGGGCTTCGATAGCGCCGTGGCTTTTCCGGGCCTGTCGATCAACGGTTTCACCAACAGCCCAAACGCCGGCATCGCCTTTATCGGCTTGCGCCCATTCGATGAGCGCAAGGATCCCGGCTTGTCCGCCGGGGCGATTTCCGCCTCACTCAACGCCAAGTTCGGTGGCATCCAGGACGCCTACATCGCCGTATTCCCGCCACCGCCGGTGCAAGGCTTGGGTACGATCGGCGGCTTCCGTCTGCAGATCGAAGACCGCGGCAACCTGGGCTATGACGAGCTGTACAAAGAGACCATGAACATCATCGCCAAGAGCCGTAGCGCTCCGGAACTGGCCAACCTGTTCACCAGTTACACCGTCAACGTGCCGCAGGTCGAAGCCGCCATTGACCGGGAAAAAGCCAAGACTCACGGCGTGAAGATCAACGATATCTTCGACACCTTGCAGGTATACCTGGGCTCGCTGTATGCCAACGACTTCAACCGTTTTGGCCGGACCTATCAGGTCAATGTGCAGGCCGAGCAACAGTTCCGCCAGGAGCCTGAACAGATCGGCCAGTTGAAGGTGCGCAATGATCGCGGCGAGATGATCCCGCTGGCCACGTTCGTCAAGGTCAGCCCGACATCAGGCCCTGACCGGGTCTCGCACTACAACGGTTTCCTCACCGCAGAAATCAACGGCAGTGCAGCCCCCGGCTACAGCTCCGGCCAGGCACAGGCCGCCATTGAAAAACTGCTGAAGGCAGAATTGCCCAACGGCATGACGTACGAGTGGACTGACCTGACCTACCAGCAGATCTTGTCGGGCAACACGGCCCTGCTGGTGTTCCCGCTTTGCGTGCTGTTGGCGTTCCTGGTTTTGGCTGCGCTGTATGAAAGCTGGAGCCTGCCATTGGCAGTGATTCTGATCGTGCCGATGACCCTGCTGTCGGCGATTGCCGGAGTGATCATTTCCAAGGGCGACAACAACATCTTCACCCAGATCGGCTTGATCGTGCTGGTCGGCCTGGCCTGCAAGAACGCGATTCTGATCGTCGAGTTCGCCAAGGACAAACAGGACCAGGGCATGTCGCCGTTGGAGGCGGTGCTGGAAGCCTGCCGCATGCGTCTGCGGCCGATTCTGATGACGTCCTTCGCCTTCATCATGGGTGTGATTCCATTGGTGACATCCACTGGTGCCGGCTCGGAGATGCGTCGCGCGATGGGTGTCGCGGTGTTCTCCGGAATGCTCGGTGTGACCTTCTTCGGGTTGCTGCTGACGCCAGTGTTCTTCGTTCTGATCCGTCGCTACATCGAGCGCAAAAACGCGCGCAACGTCACCAAACCTCATCAGGCAAACGCACTCAATCAGGAGGCACATTCATGAACACCTTGAAGCTTTTTTTACCCAGCCTTCTGGTCGTCGCGCTCGCCGCCTGCACGGTGGGCCCCGACTACAAAACGCCCGACACCGCGCCTGCCAACATAGTGTCGGCGCAAGCCGGCCACTACGATCAATCGCGTTTTGAAACGGTGTGGTGGCAGCAGTTTGATGACCCCACGCTGAACCAGTTGGTGAGCAAATCCCTGGAAGGCAACCGCGACTTGCGCGTCGCGTTTGCCCGCTGGAAAGCGGCCCGTGCGATTCGTGACGACATCAGCAACGACAATTTGCCGGTCGTCACTAGCCGCGTCAGCAGTCAGCAGGGCAAGTCGCAAGTGCCGGGCCAGACCGACAGCCGAGTTAATATCGAGCGTTACGATCTGGGCCTGGACATGGCGTGGGAAGTCGATCTCTTCGGCCGGATCCAGCGCCAACTGGAATCCAGCAACGCCCAGGAAGACGCTGCGGCGGCAGACCTGTATCAGCTTCGCGTCACGATGATTGCCGAGCTGGTGGATGCCTACGGCCAATTACGCGGCGCGCAGCTGCGGGAAAAAATTGCCTTGGCGAACTTGAAGAATCAGCAGGACTCGCGCACCGTGACGGTCAGCCTGCGCGACGCGGGCGTGGGCAACGAACTCGACGTGGTGCGTGCAGACGCACGTTTGGCGGCTGTCGAAGCGACTGTTCCGCAACTGCAAGCGGAGCAGGTACGGCAGAAAAACCGCATCGCAACACTCTTGGGTGAGCGCCCGGATACATTGAACGTGTCGTTGAACCCCGCCGAGTTGCCCGCTATCGCCAAAGCACTGCCGATCGGTGATCCCTCCGAGTTGTTGCGCCGGCGTCCCGATGTGCTCGCCGCCGAGCGCAGGCTGGCTTCCGCTACGGCAGATATTGGCGTGGCCACCGCAGACCTGTTCCCAAGGGTGAGCTTGAGCGGATTCCTCGGTTTCACCGCCGGCCGTGGTTCGCAGATTGGCTCCAGCGCGGCCAGAGCCTGGGGCTTGGGACCGAGCATTACCTGGGCGGCCTTTGACCTGGGCAGCGTACGGGCGCGCATTCGGGGTGCCGACGCCAATGCCGAAGGCGCCTTGGCCACCTATGAACAACAAGTACTGCTGGCGCTGGAAGAGTCGGAAAACGCCTTCAGCGATTACGGCAAACGTCAGCAGCGGTTGCTGTCGTTGATCAAGCAGAGTGAGTCGAGCCGTGCGGCGGCAGACCTGGCGGCTATCCAGTACAAGGAAGGCACGGTGGATTATCTGGTGCTGCTGGATGCACAGCGTGAACGGCTGAACGCCGAGGACGCTCAAGCACTGGGTGAAATTGATGAGTACCGGGGAATAGTCGCGATTTACAAAGCGTTGGGGGGAGGTTGGGACAGCGGTGATGGCAGGGTCGCGAGCATTTATTGATAGACCGATCGAACCTCTTGGCGGAATCTCTGGCGCTAGATCAGAAGCGATTCAGAGAGCGTGTAGCGTTTGCCTCATCTGATCGTTCGTCATTGCGGTTCCAGCAGCGATTGCTCGCACTTCGCTGCTGGTCTGGACTCCACAGTCAAGGTGTGTCGAGAACTGCGGCACCTTAAGGTAATAGCCCTGCCGAGCGATACGTCTCGATTGTCTTGTCATAAACGCTGATGTCATCACGCCCCCGAGCGATCAGCTGAGCGCCCTCCACAGCCGCATAGATCGCCAGCGCCTGCTGCTGTCGTTCCTCGAGGCTCAACTGTGGCCGGCAAACAGACAACACTTCCGTCAACCAGCGCACATTCAGTTCGGTGAAGCCGTCAACCTCTATCCTCACCTCTGGCGGTAAGTCATCGTATTCGGCGGACATGATCCCGCACAGGCACATGCGATTGTCGTTGACCAGTGCCAGGCGAAATACGTCGGTGTAACCCTTCATCCACACATTCAGGTCTTCGGAATGGGCGCGTAAACCATCAAGGTACTCAAGACCATCCTCGGTGTAACGTTTGGCCAAAGCCGCACCCAAGTCACCCTTGGTAGGGAAGTGGTAGTGAATGCTCGCACTCTTGATGCCGACCTCTTTGGCCAGTTCACGAAAGCTCAAGCCGTTGTAGCCTCGGGTCTGCACCATTTTTCGGGCAACCGCCATGATCGTTTCTCGCGTATCCGTCGTCACAACTTTACCTTTCTATCGATAGATAGATGTTGACAGTGAAAATGTTCTTGTCGTAGTTTATACCTATCGATAGGTAGATAGATAGGTATGGAGCTCGTATGAAGATTTTTGATATTCCCGGTTTTCCTAACCCGCTGCGCATTCGTATTGTTCTGGCCGAAAAAGGCCTGGACTCGCAAATAGAGTTCATCAAGATCGACCTGCCCGCAGCGGAACACAAGCAACCCGCATTCCTGGCGATCAACCCGCTGGGTACCGTCCCAGTGCTGCAACTGGATGATGGCACCAACATTTCCGAATGTACCGCAATCACCGAGTATCTGGACAATCTGGACGGCAACCCGATTCTCACCGGCAAGACGCCGAAGGAAAAGGCCATCATCCACATGATGCAAAAGCGCGCGGAGTCCGAACTGGCGGATCCGGTCGGGTTTTACTTCCACCACGCCACGCCGGGGCTCGGTGCCGCTCTGCAGCCATACAAGAGTCCTGAATGGGAAGGTCGTATCGATTGGGGCAACCGTCAACGCGACAAAGCGGTTGCCGGAATGCACTACTTCGATCAGGTCCTGCGTAGCCAGCCATATATCGCTGGCGAGCATTTTTCCATGGCCGACATCACGGTACTTGCCGGGCTGATTTTCGCCGGTTTCGCCAGTATTGCCATCCCCGATCAGTGCAGCGCGCTCTTGGCATGGCAGACAAACGTGCAGCAACGCCCAAGTGTAAAAAAACCAGCCTGATCTTGCGCCGCCCCCACTGGCAATCAGTCAGGGCGGCCCTTAAACCAACTCGTCTTTTTCAGGTGCCTCTATATGACAGTTTTCAACACCCGATGGGCGTTGCGCCATACCCTGGCCATCGTCGCGCTGACGGCTGCGTGCTCGACACTGACTGTTCAGGCCAGCACCACCCCAGCAGAAAAAAAAGTTGCTCAAAGCTACACCCATCAAACCGCTCCGACCCAGTTCATCGAAGTCGAGGGCGCGCGCCTGGCATACCGTCGCTTTGGCAAACCCAGTGGCGTGCCACTGGTATTTCTCCAGCATTTCGTTGGCAACCTAGACAGCTGGGATCCCAAAGTCATCGACGGTTTTGCCCATGATCGCGAAATTATCCTCTTCGACAACGCCGGCGTCGCCAGCTCCAGCGGTGAAGTGCCGAACAACATCGAAGGCATGGCCAAATATGCCTCCGGCCTGCTCCAGGCACTGAATGTGAAAAAGGCTGACTTGCTCGGCTTTTCCATGGGCAGTCTGATCGCACAGCAAGTGACGCTTGATCATCCGAACCTCGTGCGTCGCCTGATTCTGGTCGGCTCATCACCTCGCGGTGGAGTTGGTATGGACTCGCTGACGCCGGAATTCCAGGGCTACCTGGCGAAAAAGCGTGCCGTACCGGATGAACTGCTGCTAGACGTTTTCTTTACCCAGACCGTAGAAAGCCAGGCCGCCGGACATGAGTTCCTTACCCGTCTGCGCTCACGTAAGGTCAATCGCGATGTCGATGTCGATAGCAAGACTGCACCCGCACAAGCCGCCGCCATCGCTAGCTGGGGAGCGCCGGCCGACAACGCCAACGACTACCTGAAAGGCATCAAGCAACCGACGATGGTAGTCGCCGGCAGCCATGACATTGTCTTCTACACGGCCAATGACGTGACCTTGCAGCAGACTTTGCCCAACGCCCAGTTGGTGATCTACCCGGATTCAAACCATGGCGCGATCTATCAATACCCGGATCTGTTTTTGAAACACGCCACGCTGTTTCTCAATGGGGTGAAGTAATCGAAACATTGCACTGACGATTTGCTCGGCAGCACATGCCGCACCACCGATTAGGCTCCAAGTCAGGCCTGCGTCTACAGATCTGACGAGCGAAGAATCCAGGATCTCAGATTATGAAAGCGATTCAGTTCCGTAGCTTCGGCGGCCCCGAAGTACTCGAGTACGTCGACTTGCCAACGCCCGTACCGGGACCCGGAGAGGTATTGATAGACACTTCTGCGATCGGGGTGAATTTTCCAGATATTCGTGAACGGTTGGGCATGTATAACCGGCCCGAAACACGCGTTGGTGGTGTCACGCTGCCGCATGTCGCCGGACTTCAGGTGGTCGGACGCGTTTCGGAAACAGGGGCGGGCGTTGACCCTGCCGTTGTCGGGCGCAAGGTCATGGCCTTGATGCCCAAAGGCGCATACGCACAACAGGCTATTGCCCGTGCTGACATGCTGGTAATGCTGGGTGAGTCGGCAAACGACGTCGCCATGGCGGGTTTACCTTGTCAGGGAGTGACTGCGTTCCTCGCTCTACGCACATGCGCGCATTTACAGTCAGGTGAAAGCGTTTTGATTCAAGGTGCCGCCGGGGGGGTTGGCAGTCTGGCTGTGCAGATCGCTAAAGCCATGGGCGCACAGACAGTTTTCGGTACGGCCAGCACTGAAAGTCGTCGCGCATTCGTGCGCAGCCTCGGGGCCGACTATGCCATTAGCTACGACACTCCCCAGTGGCCGGAACGGGTGCTTGAACTGACCGAGGGGCGTGGAGTTGATGTGATCCTCGAAACCATCGGCGGCGAGGTGTTCGATCAGAACTTTGAGTGTCTCGCCATGCTGGGGCGTTGTGTGGTGGTGGGCTCCACGCGGGGTCCAGGCGAGGCATTGGCGCCTCGTCGGTTGATGGCCAAAGCGCAAACCTTGGCCGGCGTGTACCTGCCGACGTTCTTCCAGCGCCCAACGTTGATTCGCGAGGCTTTGCAATTCCTCGCTGATGGCGTTTCAGGCGGAGTGATCAGACCAGTCATCGGCGCGACGTTACCCCTGAGCGAAACGGGGCTGGCGCACGCCTTATTGGAGCGAAGGGAAGTGCAAGGCGTCATTGTGCTGGATCCAAACCTCTAAGAGTGGATCACCGATTCCCCTGAATTTTCTTGCGAACTAGGGACGCAGGAGCGTCTGTGGCGTTGATCAGGCGGCCACACACTCATCAGTAAATACGTCCGTCACGAGAGGAGCGCGCTATGCGCCGTCACTACTTCACTGCAAGTGCAAGATGTTTGACGCTCGGACTGATGCTCGCGTGGGGCGGCCATGCGACGGCAGCCGATATTCACTACCGGTTCATCACGGTCGCTGGCAACAATCTGTTTTATCGGGAGGCCGGCGATCCTCATAAACCAACCATTCTGCTGCTTCATGGTTTTCCGTCGTCTTCGCACATGTTTCGCGACCTGATCCCTGAGCTAGCACCGTATTTTCATGTGCTGGCCCCTGATTACCTCGGTATGGGAAACAGTGCCGTCCCCACCGCAGCACCCTTGGCGCCGCTTACTTTCGACGCGTTAGGTCAATCGATGGAAGAGTTGGTTCGGGAGTTAGGAATTAAAAGCGCGGTGATCTTCATGCAGGACTTTGGCGGCCCTGTCGGAATGCGCCTGGCGACACGTAATCCACAGTGGGTACGCGGACTGGTCATCCAGAACACGCCGATTACGCTGGATGGATGGGAGCCCGCGAGGCTGAAAGCGATTCAGGCAAACGATGGTCCGCAAACGCCTGAGAAACGTTCAGCCGCCCAGGCGCGGGTTGTTCTGGCGACTGACCTGTTTCTTTATCAGCACGGCGCCCGCAATCCCGATGGCCTTAATCCTGACGCGTGGGCAAACGATGCCTTTGCGCTCAGCGATCCTGAGAAACGGCGAGCCATGACGGATCTGCAGCTCGACATCGGGTCAAACCTCGCGTTGTACCCGCAATGGCAAGCTTACTTGCGAAAGGCTCAACCCACCACGTTGGTGGTCTGGGGAGATGGCGACCCGATTTTTACGCCGCGAGGCGCAGATTCCATCAAGGAGTTCGTATCCGGGGCTCAGATCCACCATTACAACACCGGGCATTTTGCGCTGGAGGAAGAGCATCGCGACATCGCCCAACGCATTATTCAGGTCTTTGCCGGGCAATGAGGCATCAGGAGATTGGCATGTCGGATAGAGGTAATACCCCAACAGGAGAGACAGCTCGCCGGGCAGATGCCTTCGCCTTCCCCTTATTGGCCATGGTGCTGTTCGCGTTCTTCTTTGCTGCGAGCACACCTTCGCCTCTGTTCGTGGTGTTTCAGCGTCATTGGGGATTTTCCTCCGGGATGCTGACCGTCGCGTTCTCGGTGTACGCCATTGCGCTGTTGGTCGCTCTACTCAGCGCCGGGTCGTTGTCGGACCATATCGGTCGACGTTCGGTGGTTATCGGCGCGCTTGGTTTGCAGACCCTGGCGATGATTCTTTTCGTGTATGCCGGCGATATAAATCAACTTATTGTGGCGCGTTGTTTCCAAGGGCTGGCGACGGGAATTGCCAGTGGTGCATTATCGGCGGCTGTGGTCGAGGCAGCACCTGTCGGCCACAAGAAGGCAGGGGTACTGATCAGCAGCATCGCTCCGTTAGCGGGACTGGCCACAGGATCGTTAATCACAGGATTGTCGATGTACTGGATCGGGCGACCGGAGGTGATGGTATTCGCGGTGCTGGCGTTCATTTTCTCGATTGCCGCGGTGGGGGTGGCGACGGTCCCGGAAACGGCGACTCGGCGTGCCGGTGCTTTGGGATCGTTGAAGCCTCGTATTTCGGTGAGTGCCAGGGCCCAGACTGCTTACGTTCGAAGCATACCGCTGTTGCTCGCCATCTGGGCGCTGTGCGGCCTGTACATGTCACTGGCGCCCTCGATTCTTTATGGAGTATTCAACGTGAACAGCGCCGGACTCAACGGTCTGACAGTTGCTGCGCTGTGCGGTCCCGCAGCCATTGCAGCAGCGGCTTTGGGCCGTTTCCTCACGCTCTCTCTTTGCGCTGCAGTGGGTGCTATAGCCATGGTCGTTGGGCTGGGTGTCCTGATCATGTCTCTGTTGGGAGGAGGGGTCGTAGTATTTTTCATCGGCACGCTAATCGCGGGAGTTGGATCTGGAGCGGGATTCTCGGCGGTTCTGCAAACGCTGGCGCCACTCGCCGAAGAACATGAGCGAGCAGAGCTCTTCGCGGCGATTTTTGTGGCCTGTTATTTGTCGTTGAGCCTGCCTCCGATCATGGCCGGATTCGGAGTCGGAGTTTTTGGCCTGCTAGACACCAGCTGGGTTTATCTCGTCGCGCTGTTACTGGTAGCTCTGACCACCAGCCTGACGCATTGGCGCGCGTATCGTGGTCATCAAATAAGCACGTCAGCTGTCCAGTCATGAGACCCGTAGGAAAGTCAGGAGGGAAGGTAGCTGCCAGGCTATGCCTGACAGAGGCGAATGACAGTCGATTTATGGATTTCGTTTTTAAAGGAACGCCACTGCCGTTGATGATGTCGGCTATGTCTAAAGTGATTCACTTCAAGGCGGGTAAAGAGTTCCGATATCTGTCCGGTATCCCGGCTCGACGCGTGCATCAACAGATCGCCGAATACTCCTCTGTCCCGTCCGCTGAAGGCTTTCCCGGTATCAGAACCCCATGGGGCAATGAATTCAGCCCAATGGATTGAGGACGGCGTTCGTTGTGCGGAGAGCTGGCTTGACGGCACATCACTACCGCTATGGTGGGCACTGGCGCAGAACCGAAAGCATCATCGCTCAGGTGATATACAGGAAGCGTTCGAGGTCGGCTTTCTGCTGCGGTTGCAGCAGACGCTAATCATGCGGCATGAAACCGCCACCTCCCAATCAACCAGCTTTGATGCTTGAGGCTGTATTTGACGTTTGAGTTATTGCTTTTCCCGCCAACCCCTCCGAACTAGCGATCTTTGATCGCGCCGATCGGAGGGTTCACTCGCTCTTTCTCGAAGCCACCTCGTTCCACCTTCCCTTTCAAATTTTTGATTAGCGCTGTAGCGTCATTTCCCCATCAGTAATTACCCACGATCTCTATCGAGCGCAGCTTCGGTGTCAGTGCGGAGGTTGTCGTGGGCCATGGCTAGAGAATTGGCGACACTGGCGACATCGGCGACAACCCACGTCGGATGTGCCCTGGAGCGTGGCGACAAAAGTGGCGACAGTCGCCACTTCTTGCCCCCTAATGCCCGGAATGCTTGACCGTCTTTTCGAGTGGGTATAAAAATTGGCGCACGGATCGCTGTCGTTGACAGCACCAGCCCAGGTAGCCAGAACCTTTAAGGCTACGCCACTTGCGTGGTGGATCTCCCGAAGTGCGATTAGCGTCCGGCGGCTCGCACGGTCACTCCCCAAGAGTGATGGATGCCTACTCGACTTAATCTGCCCACTGCGGCAGACGATGGACTTCCCTGCTGCGCTGCAGCAACCTCACCCTTCGGCACACTCAGCTGCGCCAATCCGCGCCCGTCTCTTTCTCCTGGAAAGAGACGGGCGCTCGTACCACTGCTGCAAGCCACGTCGTACAGGGCATTGCCGCAACTCTCCTCGTGACAATCGACCTGACAACTCCGATTCGTCGCTATCCGCAACGACACAGGCGCCGGTGCCGCAGCCCATGGAGAGGCTGCACCTGACTGACAGTCAGGCATGCCCCAGGTGTCCAGGTCTTTGCCTTCTCCCACCCAGGATCTGTAGGTGCCGAACTCGTCAGTCGGCACTGCCTCTGCCCGCCCGCATCTTCGGATGCGCTAAGGAGGCCAAGTTCATGGGGTCATGCCCTCGCTCCCGGTCGTAAGGAGCCGTTCGTTCCGCGTCAGTGAACACCTCACAGGTCGCAGGGGCCTTGATCCCTGATAACACTCAACAGCTGTGGCGGGAGTACGTGAGGACAACCAGCAATCACCGAGGAGAGGGCCCATGCAGCAGTTAGATCCGAAGCTTGAACTACCACGATCCCCTCGACCGTTAATCGAGTCGAATCCGGAGGCCGAACCTTATCCGGTGCAGGCGTTGGGGGGCATTCTTGGTCCCGCGGTCGAGCGCATGGCCGAGGTGATCGGCGTGCCTCAAGCACTGGCAGCACAATCGGTCTTGGCTGCCTCAGCGCTGGCCACTCAAGGTCATGCAGGCTTACACCTCGACGGAAGAAATTACCCCTTGTCGCTGTACCTGATCACGGTGGCCGCGTCAGGTGATCGCAAGACCGCCGCAGACAGGTTTGCATTGCTGCCAGCACGACAATGGGAGCGTGAACAGTGGCAGCGCTACCGCGAACAGCTCTCCCGGTACCGCGCCGCACAGCGACAGGCGCAGCGTATCAATCCTGCCGACCCCGACTCCGCAAATGACGTGCAGCTCGAAGCGGAGCCCTCTGCACCTCGGCTGATCACCACAGACCCGACTATCGAGGCCTTAATTAAGGGGCTCTGTCATGACTTGCCCAGCATGGGGCTGTTCTGTGATGAGGGCGGACAATTCCTCGGTAGCAGCACCATGAGTCGCGATAACCGTTTGAAAGCGATCACGACCTTGTCGTCACTCTGGGACGGGAGCCCGATTGATCGTGCTCGCTCCATGGTCGGTGAAAGCCTACGAGCCTACGATCGGCGCGTGAGCCTGCACCTGATGCTGCAACCGTACTTGGCCATGCAGTTACTCAGTGATCCGTTGCTGCAAGGGCAAGGCATCCTCGGTCGCTGTCTGATGACCTGGCCCACGAGTCTGGCTGGACAACGCAGCTACCAGGCTGTCGACTTGTCCAAAGACGCCGCACTAAAGCGATATCACCAACGCCTTTCGGCCCTGTTTCATCAGCCTTGGTCACTTTCCGCTGACGGTGCTCTCCAGCTATCACCGTTGAACCTCAGTCCATTGTCCCGTCGTCGCTGGATTGATTTGCATGACGCCATCGAAGCCCAGTTGGGTGAATTTGGGGAGCTGGCCAGCGTGCGGCCTAGCGGATCGAAAGCCGCCGACAACCTGCTGCGCGTCGCTGGCATTTTGGCCGTGGTGGAGGAGAGCAGTGTCGTGGAGGTCGATCATATCCAACGAGCCTCCGCTTTAATCGGCTACTACCTCAACGAGATCCAGCGCCTGACTGAACAGGAACCGGTGTGCCGGGTAAAGGAAGAGGCGGACCGGCTGCTGCGCTGGCTCAAGATCAAAGATTGGAAGCGCTTCAGTATTCGAGAGCTGAATCGCAACGGTCCCCGCTTTGCCCGTAAGAGCAGCCGTCATGCCGCTAAGCTGCTGGTCGAGTTGATTGATCATCAGTGGCTGATCACCGACGGGAATACCTTCGAGGTGCGCCATGTTCAATCTTGATGAGGCGCTGCGCAACCATCTGGCTCAGCGCCAAAAGGAGCCGAAAGCGCGGTTTGTCGCCGCGACTGTCGCCACTTTGTCGCCACGCTCAAAGCCAGGCAGGACAAGGGTTGTCGCCGCTGTCGCCGATGTCGCCACCACCCGTAAAGCTATCACCTCGACGACAGCCATCATCCAATGCTTGAAAGAGGAGGGCGCGCATCTCTATGTCACCGACAACACGCTGTGTTTTCGCCCGACTGATTGGGCTCAGCTCGCCATCGTGAGCGCGCACTGGCGAGCCCTTTTACATGATCTTGCTGCAGTCAATCAGGAGCAGAAAAATGGCTCGGGTCGGTAAGCGAGCTGGGCGCAATTTTGGTTTCGGTCGCCAGCTCAGCTATGCCGGACCGCAAGCCCTGAAAGAACTGTTTGGCGATGGCCATTTTGGTACCGTCAAAGCCCATAGCGATCGCTGGCAGGCCTTCGTGCAATGGTGTCGAACCGAAGAAGGACCGAGGCTCAATGACGCGCGACAGATCGACCGCGAGATCCTCATGCGGTACGCCGCCCACGTGCGCGAGCAGGTTAATCAGGGCAACGTCGGCATCGCCACCGCGCAGAATCGCCTGTCCAGTGTGAACCGAACCATAGCCGCGCTGCGCGGTGATCAGTACGTCAAAATCTCCAGTCCAAGTAAGGCGCTTGGCTTGCAGCGTTCAAGCGTTCGTAGTGAGGCGCCGCAAGGCCAAGACCGTGGGCAGGTCGGGCTGATTGCGCAAGCGCTGTCAGAGAGAGGCCAGCAACGAGTGACCGCAATTGTGCACTTGGCCCGGGAGACCGGCATGCGTTTGCGTGAGGCAATCTTGGCGGATCTGCTCCGACTGCAACGTGAAGCTCGGCAACTGGGCAAGATCAACATCCAGGATGGTACCAAGGGTGGTCGGTCAGGCGCATCGGCACCGCGTTGGATCGTGGTCACGGATCAAGTTCGCGATGCTCTGGCTAGGGCCTGCGAGGCGTTACCCAGTGGCAGTCGAAATTTGTTGGCACCCGATGAAAGCTACAAAGACTTCATACAAAAAGTCGTGCGGCCGGCACGGGACCTCCTGCATGAGCAGGGTCTGAAAGGCTTTCATGAACTGCGTGCGGCGTACGCCTGTGAGCGCTATGAGCAACTGACCGGCTTCCCTGCACCCATCAATGGCGGTCGTGGTTATAGAGAAGATCGTCAACTCGATCAGCGTGCACGACAGCAGATCAGTCATGAGTTGGGACATAACCGCATTGATGTGGTGAGTGCCTACATCGGAGGCCGGCGATGAAGTCCGAGTTCGATATAGCGTTGTTTCTGAGCCCCGTGCTCAAAGGTGCGCATGCCACGCGACAGCGGCACATCAGGCAAGCAGAAAGGATGCACGAGGTGCTTCGTGAGCGCTGGGGTTGCGCGACTCCTTGGTCTTGGAGGGAAAAACATGTGAGATGGTTTTTTGAGCACTATCTGAGTTGCTCAGCGCCCGCGACCGTCTATTACTATGCGTTAACAGCAGGATTGATCCGTCGCAGAAAGGCGCTACTCGTGGTTGTCTGATAGACGTTTTTAAGCGTGAGCCCCTGAGTATGGGAATGCGGAGCCTTCCCATACTCAGGGGCTTGGCTGAAGAGGCGCAGGCATACCAGCGATTTAGCGACAGTCGTCACTCCTTTCGCCCTGCTGCACGACACGGATTGTAGCCGGCGTTGCGTACCTTAGATGCTCAGCGAATCGGTACGACGTTGCGGTCCCTGGTTTGATTGATGGCCGATGCCGACAGGCTGCCGGTGGCCGCCTTCTGGATATGTTCACTCCACCAAGCCATCATCGGACGCCGGCGTTCGATGTAATCCGTCCGGTTGTAGGCGCTACGAACTTCGTCCTTGTCGACATGCGCCAGCGCGACCTCGATCAGCTCCGGATCCCAGCCATGCTCATTCAGGATGGTGCTCGCCATCGAGCGCAAGCCGTGGCTGACTAGACGGTCCTGAAAGCCCATGCGCTTCAATGCCATGTTGGCGGTCTGGCTATTGGCATGGGTGCGGGGATTTCTATCTGAGGGGAACACGTATTCTCTGTTACCGCTGAGTTGCTTGAGCGTCTCCAGTAACGAAATTGCCTGATCGGTAAGAGGGATTGTGTGCGGCCGACGCTTTTTCATGCGCTCTGGCGGAATGGTCCAAATGCGCTTGTCGAAGTCGATATCTGCCCATCGTGTGGTGGCTGCTTCGGCAGGGCGGGTCATCGTGTGCAACTGCCATTCGATCAGGCAGCGGGTCGTGCGCTTGATACTTGCGTTCGCGATTTCCATCATGAGCTCGGGAAGCTCCTCAGGTGGTAGCGCAGCCATGTTCTCTTTTTTAGGTTTCTTGAACACCGCCCGAATTCCATTGAGGGGGTTCGCAAAAATCAGCCCGGAGTTGACCCCGTAGGTCATGATCTCGTTGAGTCGTTGGCTCAATCGTTTGACGGTTTCGAGGCTTCCTTTGGCCTCGATTGGGCGAAGGATCTTGATAACCATCGGAGCAGTGATTTGAGAGAGCGGCGTTGTTTTCATGCTTGGGAAAACATGGAGCGTCAGCGATCTCCAAATGTCTTCGGCGTAGGCTTTGGTTACGGAGTCTTTCTTCAGCTCGAACCAGGCAGTGGCCACCTTCTCGAAAGTGTGTTCAGTCTCAGCAAGTTTGGCTTGCCTTACCTCATCACGCTGGGTTTTGGGATCAGTGCCCAAAGCAAGCAACTCACGCGCCTCTGCGGCTTTCTTCCGGGCGTTGGCTAGCGAGAGGTCAGGGTATGGACCAAGCGCCATGTTGATACGGCTTCTGGTCAACGGCTCGCGGTAATTGAAATTCCACATCATCGAGCCGCTGGCGCGTACTCGAAGCTGCAAGCCATCGCCGTCGCTGAGGACGAAGTCTTTACCAGTTGCCTTGATTGCCTTGAGCTGGCGATCGGAGAGGCGGGTTGCGTTAGTAGGCATGAGGGCTACCTCCAGCACCGTTTTGGTATCCTGAAAATAGCATTTGGCAGTCCGGGATACCACCTGGGATGCCAAAGCGCCTGGAACTCAGAAACCCTGCAAAGCCCCCATAAGCGCTGAAACCCCTGTATTCACTGGATTTCAGGCACAAAAAAAGACGTCCGTGGACGTCTTTAGATGATGAAATGGTGGAGCCGGGGGGATTTGAACCCCCGTCCGCCAGTACTCCGCTGTCGGTACTACATGCGTAGCCGTTTCTATTAAGTTAACCCTCAGCGACCCGAAGGGCAGGGTGCTTTGGGCGAGTTGTGTAAGTTTTAGCCGCTTCGTCCACAACGTACTGCACGGCGATTCTGTTCTATATGACAATCACTTTGGGTTTACAGACATCCCCTGGTGATTGCTGGACCCGAAGGTACCAGAAGCTCAGGATCTAAAGCTGCTTACGCAGCGAGAGAGAATTCCTGGCCGTAGGTTTCGTCATTGGCAACTATAAGTAGTTGCAACAGTGGATTTACGAGTTCTGTTACCAACTCGGCATGCACCTAAAGTTTCGCAACCGGCGTCGAATCCTAAACGGCCCCGAGCCTGTTGCTCTGTGAATCAAAGTGAGCAACAAGCACGCGTAGTGTACGCCAACGCGGCTCAGAAGGCCAACCCGAAGGTTGTCCATCGCACGTTACGGGGTGACCTGGTTGGCGAGTGACAATCCCTGGGTGGCCTCGGTGACGCATTTTTTGTCGTCCTTGGAGGCTTGTGACGCTTTGGCGCTGGCCAGCAGCCTTTTGACCTCCATTGTGGTGTTTGTAGAGGTCGGCGGCAGTGAGCTGACTTTATTTTCGAGCTCTTGCACCTTGCTCGTGCAAAGGCTGTTGTCCGCAGCAAATACGGGAGAGGCCAACATTGCAGCAGAAATCAACAGGCCAGCGAGTGCGGTACGTTTCATGGATATCTCCTTTACCTGATGGTCTCGGTGCTGCCGTGTGAACGAGCGGCTCGGCCGAGGTTGGAAAAATTAATCACGATTGATGGGGCCTACATAAAAGACTGCGGCGGAACGCAGTAATTCGGTTTTAGCAGAGTGGCTATGAAAAAATTGTTTGATAGAAGCAGAGGGGATATCGCTTCTTTTCACGGGTGACCTCTAGCGGACTCTCGCTCCGATGGACCCCGGGACTCGGGCGTGGGGGAAGTTTTCATGGCGACGCTGGCGGTGCACGCCTGACCAAGTCCCAGATGCAACAAAACCCGCAAATGGCGGGTTTTGTCGTCTTGCTTCGTACTGGATGGTGCCGGGGGCCCAGCAAGCCAACCCGAAGGTTGACCTCCTGCTGGTTTACTTCCCGCCTTTGTTCGCGTTCTTAAGGTCCTGGATGGTCTGGTTGGTCTCGGCGACGCAATCATCAATCCCTTTCTTGGTGCCTTTTGCATGATCGGCTTTGGCTTGCTTGACGCTATCCGCTACCTGATCAGCCATCTCTTGAGGAATCTGCGCTTGGGCATCTTCGATGGTTTGCAAGTTGACCGCACATTGGTCTTTTTCAGCGGCAAACGAGGTGGACGCCATCAGTGAGGCAGTAACGAACAGACCTAACAGTACAGAACGTTTCATGTGTATCTCCTTGAACTGAGGGTCCAGGCATCGCTGGCCATCAGGACGGGCTGCCGAGTTTAGGTAAAGCCCGGTCGTCCGGGCTTATTGGGTGGACTACGGCAGCGCATCAGGGTTCTATCTTTCTTGCATGACCCTGGCCTGCGTTACCCGATCCACCAGATAGACTAGCCCGTGGTAGTCAATTCCGCCGTGTTGCGTCAGCCCGATTTCACAGGTGCGGCTGGTCGAAATCCCCTCGCTGCACTGCTGCACCGCATCCTTGAGCGTGCGCAACGAGTGTGCGTTCAGTTCTGGCGTCGTGAAGCCCTTATCCCCCGCAAAACCGCAGCAATGAATGCCTTCGGGAATGACCACGTTTTTACTGCATTTACGCGCCAGATCAATCAGCGCCTGGCTCTCGCCAAGGTGCTGGGTGCTGCAGGTGACGTGCACTGCAATAGGCGCCTCCTGCGGTGTGAAGTCGAGCCGATCCATCAAGTGCGTACGGATAAAACGCACCGGGTCGTACAGGTCCAGGCGCACATCGCCCAGGTCCTGAACCAGCCGTAACGTACACGGACTGGTGTCGCAATAGATCGGATCGAGTCCGCCGCGACTGGCATGCAGCAACGCGCCGATCAGTTCCTGGCGTTTGTGTTCGGCCTGTTCGGCATAACCCTTGGAGGCAAACGGCTGACCGCAGCAGAGGCTGTCCTGATTGTCCGGGAAGACCACTTGATAGCCGGCCTTTTCCAGCAACCCACGGGTTTTGTCGTACAGCGACATCTGCTCTTTATCACCCGCCGCCGGGCCCATGACCCGCGAGACACAGGCGGCGAGATACACCACCCGAGGACGCTCGTCCGACACGATCGGGCTGAAGCGAATAGCTTTTTCCGGTTGCGGCATCGCGTTGGTCCATTGCGGGACCTGGCCCTTGGACAACTTCGTCAACGTCGCCGACAGCTTCGCCAGGCGTGGTGCGCCCAGCAGCATCCGCGCACCGTTGGCCACGTGCAGGGTGAAGCGAGCACCTTGCAGTGCGGTGGCGAAATTTCCTTCAAGCCAGTTGGCGGTTTTCGTATGCGTCGCGTTGCGGGCGCGGAGCTTTTTCACCAGCTCGCCGGTATTGATGCCTACAGGGCAGCGTTGCGCGCACAGGCCGGTGGCGGCGCAGGTGTCGATGCCTTGATATTCATAGGCGGCTTCAAGCTCGGAAGTGTCGACGCCTGCGCGTTTCTTCGCCTGGATATCCCGCCAGATCACGATGCGCTGGCGCGGGCTCAGGGTCAGGCCTTTCGATGGGCAGACCGGTTCGCAGAAGCCGCACTCGATGCACTTATCGACAATCTCGTCGGCGGCCGGCAGAGGTTTCAGGTGCTTGAGGTGGATCTGCGGATCTTCGCTGAGCACCACGTCCGGGTTGAGGATGCCGTTGGGGTCGAGCAGGCGTTTGAGCTGCCACATCAGTTGATAGGCGTCGCTGCCCCATTCCAGCTCAACGAACGGCGCCATGTTGCGACCGGTGCCATGTTCGGCCTTCAGCGAGCCGCCGAATTCCACCGCCACCAACTGCGCCACGTCGTCCATGAACGCCTGGTAGCGTGCGACTTCGTCCGGGTTGTTGAAGCCTTGGGTGAAGACGAAGTGCAGATTACCTTCCAGCGCGTGTCCGAAAAGGATCGCTTCGTCGTAGTGATGTTTATCGAACAACTCGATCAGGCGGTTCACGCCGATTGCCAGTTGTTCCACCGGGAAGGTCACGTCTTCGATGATCACCGTGGTGCCGGTTTTGCGCACCGCGCCGACGGCGGGGAAGGTGTCTTTGCGGATCGCCCAGAGCCGGGCGTTCTCGACCGGGTCTTCGGTGAAGTCGACCTGTTTTTCCACAGGGAACGAAGCCAGCGACGCCATGATCTGTGCCAATTGTTCCTGCAGCAAAGTGGACGATGCCGCGCGGGATTCAATCAGCAGCGCGCAGGCATTGTTCGACAGCTGTTGTACGAAAGCCGGCATGCCGGGCTTGTCCTGCACCGAGCGCAGGCTGCGACGATCGAGCAGCTCCACCGCGGACACCGGTTGGCTTTTCAGCACGGTGACAGCGTTGCAGCAGGTTTCCACATCCGGGAACACGATCAGCGCCGAGGCTTTGTTCGGGTGGTCGATGACCGTGTCGTAGGTCACGGCGCTGATGAAACCAAGCGTGCCTTCGGAGCCGACCAGCAAGTGGCTCAAGATATCCACAGGCTCGTCGAAATCCACCAGCGCATTGAGCGACAGTCCGGTGGTATTTTTCAGACGGTATTTGTGGCGGATTCGCGCAGCCAGTTCGGCATTGGCGCGGGTCTCGCGGCCCAATGTCGCCAGGCGGTCCAACAGGGCGGCATGACTTTGGCGAAACGCGGCAACACTCGCTGCATCTTCTGTATCGAGACGGCTGCCATCGGCGAGCACCAGACGAATACCGGCCAGCGTGTGGTAAGTGTTTTGCGCCGTGCCGCAGCACATGCCGCTGGCGTTGTTGGCGACGATGCCGCCGATTTTGCAGGCGTTGATCGACGCCGGGTCCGGGCCGATCTTGCGGCCGAACGGGGCCAGCCACGCGTTGGCCTGCGCGCCGATCACGCCCGGTTGCAGGCGGATTTGCATGCCTTGGTCACGAATCTCGCGACCGTTCCAGTTATCCCCCAGTACGATCAACACCGAATCGCTGATGGCCTGGCCGGACAGGCTGGTACCGGCGGCGCGGAAGGTCACGGGGACGTGATCGCGCTGGGCCAGTTTCAACAGCGCCACCACTTCGTCTTCGGACTCGACGCGGATCACCAGTTTCGGAATCAGCCGATAGAAACTGGCGTCGGTGCCGAAGGCCAAAGTCGACAGCGGGTCGTCGAAACGCCGTGCCTGAGGGATCAGTTGCTGCGCATCTCGCAGGAAAGCCGCCGGTAGACTCATTGGTCCTCCAGAATCAAAACCACCAGGTCTTTGGGACCATGTGCGCCATAGGCCAGGACTTGCTCGATGTCCGCGGTTTTCGACGGGCCGGATACCAGCAACGCATTGGTCGGCATGCCTTGGGCCCATTCGAATTCCTGTTGCACCTGATAGAAGTTATCGCGGATTTCGCTGGCCTTGAGCAGGGCGAAATGCACCGGTGGCACCAGGCTCATCAGGCGTGGCTCTTCGCGCGTCGGCCAGAGAATCAGGCTGCCCGTGGCGGCGATGGCGCCGAGGGTGGTGGTCAGGCTGGCCGGTGTGTCGTTGAACAGCTCGGTTTTCCATTCTTCAACCGGGCGGTCGTAGGACTTGAGCGTCGGCAGCTCCTGATTTTTCGCCCAGTGCTGAGTGACACGTTGGCCGTGAGGCGTCGTCGGTGCGATCAACAGGCTCGGCAATTGACGATCCCGCAACAACTGAGCAAGCAACGCAGGCCAGCCTTCACCGGACGTCAGGTGGATTTCGGTGTGCACCGCTTCCATCAATTTGCGCAGTTGCGGGATGCGTTGCTCGGCGGTGTAGGTGTAGGGCGCTGTCACCAGTTCGACGTCGAAATCGTCGGGCACCGGCGTGGTGCCGGTCAGACTATTGCGCAACTTGGCGAGGATGTTTTGCTTGGCGCTCATCAACGATCTCCCTGTTTGGCCAAATGCTCGCGAGCCATGTCATGCAGTGAGCGGGCGGCGGGTTTCGGCGCGCTGTGGTTTTGCGTCCACGGGCCAACGTTGCTAGGCGCGAGCGCACGCAGGCGCGTGGCAAAGAAGCCGAACAAACGATACAGCGTTGGCGAGCTGTTGAGTTTGGCCCAGGCGTTCCAGATAAAGCGTTCCTTGCGTGAATACTTGCTGCCCTGGCCGCGCATGACTTGATGCGGGCTGTCCGGGGCTTTGACGTTCTCTTCGCGTAGGCGCCGCAGCAATGCAGGGATAGGAATTTTTACCGGGCAGACTTCGCCGCAAGCGCCACACAGCGACGACGCGCTTGGGTGGTCCGGGACTTTCGCCAGGCCAACCATGTGCGGGGTGATGATTTTTCCGATAGGTCCCGGGTAAACCTCGCCGTAGGCGTGGCCACCGATTCGAGTGTAGACCGGGCAATGATTCATACACGCGCCGCAGCGGATGCAGTTCAGGGTCTGGCGCAATTCGCTGTCGGCGAAAGCCTGGCTACGACCGTTGTCGAGCAGCACCAGATGTACTTCCTGGGGGCCGTCGAGTTCATGTGCCTTGCGCGGGCCGGAGAT
This sequence comes from Pseudomonas sp. DR48, assembly GCF_019823085.1. Classification (NCBI taxonomy): domain Bacteria; kingdom Pseudomonadati; phylum Pseudomonadota; class Gammaproteobacteria; order Pseudomonadales; family Pseudomonadaceae; genus Pseudomonas; species Pseudomonas sp. DR48. Next base: position 2,838,376 of record NZ_CP081946.1, read on the forward strand.
CATGTTGACGTAGGTGGTGATCGGCTGGCCGAGGGCCGAGCGGGTCAGCAGCGACAACAGCGGCACCACATCGCGCAGGTTTTCCACGACTTTTTCGATGCCGGTGACGGCGATGTGAACCGGCGGCACGGTGGTGGTCATGCGACCGTTGCCTTCGTTTTCCACCAGCAGCAGGGTGCCGGTTTCGGCCACGGCGAAGTTGACGCCGGAGACGCCGATGTCCGCTTCGAAGAATTTCTGCCGCAAGACTTTGCGACCGATCTGAATGAGTTGGTCAACGTCCTTGGTGTATTCCACGCCAAGTTTGTCGTGGAACAAGGACGCGACCTGACCGGCGTTCTTGTGGATCGCCGGCATAATAATGTGTGAAGGCTTCTCGTGGTCGAGCTGGACGATGTACTCGCCCATGTCCGATTCCAGGCATTCAATGCCCTGTTCAGCGAGGAAGTGATTCATCTCCATCTCTTCGCTGACCATCGATTTGCCCTTGATCACTTGCCGCCCCTCGTGAGCGCGGATGATCGAGAGGACGATGCCATTGGCTTCGTCCACCGTTTCCGCCCAGTGCACTGTCACACCGTTGCGGGTCAGGTTCTGTTCAAGCTGCTCGAGCAGGTCGGGCAACCTGGATAACGCACGGGCGCGGACAGCATTGCCCAGCGCGCGCAAATGTTCTCTTTCGTGGGCATCGCTGAAGGACGCTGCCCGTTTGGTCATCAGGGAATCCATCGCAGTGCGAAAGTTGTTTCGCAATTGCTTGTCGTCCAAAGCCTTGTGAGCCCGGACGCGAAAATCTTCTTCCACGGCAACCGTAGGAATAATCGCAGAGGCGTTCATTGAGCACCTCCGGTTCGCTGCCAGAGGAAACTGGCCAGGTGTTGGCCGCGCAACGCTTCCTGCTGTTTCTCCAGCGAGCCGTTGATGTTCATCAGGCAACCGCAATCGGCACTCAGTACCTTGTGTGCGCCGGATTCCTTCAACGACCGGGTCTTGTCAGCCACCATCGCGCCGGAAATGTCTGGCATACGGACGCTGAACGTCCCGCCGAAGCCACAACATTCGCTTTCGTGATCGTGATTGACCCGCTCCACGTTGCTCAATTGCGCCAACAACTCGCGACCGTGCAGGTGGGTGTTCATTTCACGGCGCGCCGAGCACGACGTGTGCAACGCTACTTTCACCGGTTTGCCGCTGTCCTTGAGCTGCACCTTGCAGACAAACAACAGGAACTCGGCCAACTCGTAAGTCCGGGCGGCCAGCGCCTGAACCTGTTTCAACGTCTGCGGCTCGTCCTTGAACAAGTCGGCATAGTGTTCGCGCAACATCCCGGCACAAGAACCTGAAGGCACCACCACCGGATAATCCCCGGCGAACAACGCCAGTTGCGAGCGCGCCACGGTCCGGGCCTGCTCGGTGTAACCGGAGGTGTAGGCCGGTTGTCCGCAGCAGCTTTGCCCTTGCGGGTACTCGACACGAATGCCTTCGCGCTCCAGCAAGTGAATCGCGTCCATCCCGGCTTCGGGGTAGAACAAATCCACCACGCAAGTCCCGAACAGGTAGACCCGGGACGGTTTTTCGCTGGGGTATTGCCGAGGCTCGGGCAGTGGCGGGGCGACACGAGTCGCGTTCGGCACGGCGTTGTAAAAAAGCTCGCTCATCAGGCGTGTCTCCGGGTGGGCCCGGTTATCCGTCCGCTGAGGCTGCTGAATATAGAGAGGCAAGCTTTCAGCAGCCTTACAGACCGGGTGGTGAATTGCTGACGCCGGAGTCGTGGTCCGGCGTCGGTTTTTGCGTTTTGCCGTGCAGGTCTTAGTGCACCAGCATGCCGGTGAACCAGTAGGCCTGAGCCAGGGTGATCAAGCCGACGATGGTTGCGAAGAAAAGGCTGTGCTTGAGGGTGAAGCGGAACAGGTCCGATTCCTTGCCCACCAGACCGGTCGCGGCGCAGGCCACGGCGATCGATTGCGGCGAGATCATCTTGCCGGTCACGCCACCACTGGTGTTGGCCGCCACCAGCAGCACATCGTTGACGCCGATCTGGTGTGCGGTGGTCGCTTGCAACGAACTGAACAGCGCGTTGGACGAGGTATCGGAACCGGTCAGGAATACGCCCAGCCAGCCAAGGAACGGCGAGAAGAACGGGAACGCGGCGCCGGTGCCGGCCAGTACCAGGGCCATGGTCGACGACATGCCTGAGTAGTTGGTGACGAAGGCAAAGGCCAACACCATACCGATCGACAGAATCGGCCAGCGCAGCTCGTAGAAGGTCTCTCTCAAAGTGGTCAGACCAGTTTTGATATTGATCTTCAGCACCAGCATCGAGATCAGCGCGGAGAAGAAAATCGCCGTGCCGGTCGCGGAAATCGGATCGAGTTTGAACACCGCTGGAATGGCGGTCGGTGCCGTCACGATCGGCGCGACCTTGATCACCATTTGGTCCAGGTGCGGGATGGCGAAGTTGAACACCCAGCTGTACATCGAGCCGCCGGCGGCAAACATTGCCTTGAACGGTTTGAGGGTCCAGATGGTGACCAGAACGGTGAGGATCAGGAACGGCGACCAGGCTTTGAAAATTTCACCGAAGCTGAAAGGCGAAGCCACGGTGGTGCGTGGCTGGCCGAAACCGCCAGCGCTGGCCGTCACCACGGAGGCCGAGACGGCACCGGCGATATGTTGGCCTGCGGCGCGTTTTGGCTGCCAGACTTTCAGGAACAGCGTCAGGGAAATCAGGCTGACCAGCGCCGAGGTGATGTCCGGCAACTCGGGGCCGATGAAGTTCGACGTGAAGTATTGGGTGATGGCAAAGCTCAGACCCGCCACCAGCGCGGCCGGCCAGGTTTCCCGCACGCCACGCATGCCGTCCATCATGAACACCAGCCAGAACGGCACGAACAGCGACAACAGCGGCAGCTGGCGGCCGGTCATGGCGCCGATCTTGAACGCGTCGATGCCGGTCACTTGCCCGGCGACGATGATCGGAATACCCAAGGCACCGAAAGCGACTGGCGCGGTGTTGGCGATCAGGCACAGGCCGGCTGCGTACAGCGGGTTGAAGCCCAGCCCTACCAGCAGGGCGGCGGTAATCGCGACCGGAGCACCGAAACCGGCGGCCCCTTCCAGGAACGCGCCGAAGCAGAAGCCGATCAACAGAACCTGCAAGCGCTGGTCATCGGTGATCGACAGCACGGAGCTGCGGATCACTTCGAACTGGCCACTCTTGACCGTCAGTTTGTAGAGGAACACCGCCGCGACGATGATCCACGCAATGGGCCACAGTCCGTAGGCAAAGCCATAGCCTGCGGCGGCGAAGGCCATGTCGACCGGCATCTTGAAAGCGAAGATGGCGACGGCGATGGACAAGGCCAGCGTGATGCTGCCCGCCACGTGCCCTTTGAGCCGGAACACGGCCAATGCCAAAAAGAAAAACACGATGGGAATAACGGCCGCGAGCGCAGAGACGCCGAGGCTGCCGAGCGGGGTATAGAGCTGTTGCCAGGTTTGCATATGGGGTGGCCCCTAATTGTTGTTGGTCAGGCACTGGTCAGCGTTCTTGGATAATTGGTAATACCAATTTACAATCGCTGTTGGCTAGGGTAAAAGCGTTGGAGGCGGTGTGTCAATTTGCCGCCCTAAAACTTTTGTCGAATAAGCCCATGGCCGTGTGCTTGATCTGTCTTAACAAATGCCGTCTGGTAGGTGCTGGCACAGCGCCGATAGGCCAGAATAGAGAGCCCGGCGAGCCGTCGGGACCGTGGAGAATTGAGTTATGGGGTTTGATCAGATTCGTCAGCGCCGTTTGTCTGACGATATTGTCGAGCGGCTCGAGGGGATGATTCTCGAAGGCACGTTGAAATCCGGTGAACGCTTGCCGGCCGAGCGCGCGTTGGCCGAGCAGTTCGGCGTGTCACGCCCTTCGCTGCGCGAGGCGATTCAGAAACTGGCGGCAAAGGGCTTGCTGGTCAGTCGTCAGGGTGGCGGCAATTATGTGGTGGAGTCGCTGGGGTCGACCTTCAGCGATCCGCTGCTGCATCTGCTGGAAAGCAATCCCGAAGCTCAGCGAGATCTGCTGGAGTTTCGCCATACGCTGGAAGCGTCCTGCGCCTATTACGCGGCATTGCGCGCCACCGATGTGGATCGCGAGCGACTGACGGCGGCCTTCAACGAATTGCAGGACTGCTACACGCGTCACGACGAGGTGAGCCGGGCGGAGGAGGGCGCGGCGGACGCAAAATTTCACCTGGCCATTGCCGAAGCCAGCCATAACGCGGTGCTGCTGCACACCATTCGCGGGCTGTTTGATCTGCTCCGGCGCAACGTAGTGACCAACATCGGTGGCATGTACAAGCAGCGCACGGAAACCCGCGACATGCTGATCACTCAGCACCGGGAGTTGTACCTGGCGATTATCGAAGGACGGGCGGAGCAGGCGCGGGAAATCTCCAGCCGACACATCCTGTATGTGCAGGAAGTGCTGGAAGAGGTGCGTCAGGAAGTACAGCGCATGGCTCGGGCGGAGCGGCGCAAGGGGATGTAGTCAGTGGAGTGATCGTTCCCACGCTCTGCGTGGGAATGCAGCAATGGACGCTCTGCGTCCGCTTTGTGACGCGGAGCGTCACGGGATGCATGCCCACGCGGAGCGTGGGAACGATCAGGTATCCGACGAGAGCGTTCTCAAGGCGAAAGAATCAGTCTTCCTTGCCCTTGTTGCGCACCGCACGCTGCAATTCACGACCGGCGTCGCGCTCGCGTTCGGTATCACGCTTGTCGTATTCCTTCTTGCCCTTGCCCAGTGCGATCTCGCACTTGACCATGTGCTTGCTCCAGTACCAGGACAGGCACACGCAGGCATAACCTTTTTGCTGCACGGCGGCGGCCAGCTTTTCCAGCTCGCGGCGGTTGAGCAGCAATTTTCGGGTGCGGGTCGGGTCGGCGATGACGTGGGTGCTGGCGGTCATCAACGGTGTGATGTGACTGCCGAGCAACCAGGCTTCGCCATCCTTGAGCAGCACGTAACTGTCGACCAGTTGCAGCTTGCTTGCCCGCAGACTCTTTACTTCCCAGCCGGCCAGGACCAGACCAGCCTCGAACTTATGCTCGATGAAGTAATCGTGTCGCGCCTTTTTGTTTTGCGCGATGGTCCCTGTTGGGTGTTTCTTCTGTTTAGCCATAGGGGCGGCATTATAGGGAGTTGCAAGCGAGTCGGCTACGGTATCGCTACGTGCTTGAGCAGGTTGATTGAATCCCGGACAATGCGGCCTCTTTTTTGAACGCTTGGGCGTGATAACGATGTCGACAGACAAGGTTTCTGTCCACGGCAGTTGGGCTAGCCGCTGGGTCTTCATACTCGCCGCGACCGGTTCGGCCGTGGGCCTGGGTAGTATCTGGAAATTCCCGTACATGGTTGGCGTCTACGGCGGCGGTGCCTTCGTGCTCATGTTCCTGGCCTGTATCGCGCTGATCGGTGTGCCGGTCATGCTCGCCGAAACCCTGATCGGCCGCCGCGCGCGGCAGAGTCCGGCCAACGCCCTGAAGGTTCTGGCGCAGGAAGCCGGGCATTCGGGCAAGTGGTCCTGGGGCGCGTTCGCCGGGATGGTCACGGCGTTGCTGATCCTGTCTTTCTATAGTGTGGTGGGCGGCTGGTCGCTGGATTACATCATCGACATGGGCCGTGGCGACTTCCAGGGGGTTACGCCTGATCAGGTCGGCGCGTACTTTGGCGGCGTGATCGCCGACCCTTGGCGCCTGACCCTTTGGCACACGATATTCATGCTGCTGTCGGCGGTCGTCATCGCCAAAGGCGTGGTTGCGGGGCTTGAGCGCAGTCTGCGGATCATGATGCCGCTGCTCTTTGTAATGATTCTGGTGCTGCTGGGCTACAGCATGACCACGGGCCATTTCATGGAAGGCGTGCATTTCATGTTCGACTTCCACCCGGAAAAAGTGCTCGACGGCTTGTTGCCCGCCATGGGGCACGCCTTCTTCTCCCTGAGCGTGGGCGTCGGTTCGATCATGATCTACGGCGCCTACATGCCCAAGCATTCGTCGATCTCCGGCACCGTGGTCGGCGTGGCACTGCTCGACACCTTTGTTTCTCTGGTGGCTGGCCTGGCATTGTTTCCGATTGTGTTTGCCGCGGGCCTGAACCCGAGTGAAGGCCCTGGCTTGATGTTCGTCAGCCTGCCATTTGCGTTCGGTAACGTAGCGTTCGGCCAGTTGATGGGCGTAGTGTTCTTCGTACTGGTTGCGGTGGCGGCCTGGAGTTCGGCGATTTCCCTGCTTGAACCCATGGTGGCTTATCTGGTTGAACGCACGAAGGTGAGTCGCGCCTGGGTGACCTTTTGGCTGGCATTTACCTGCTGGTTTGTCGGCCTGGGCACGGTGTTTTCCTTCAACATCTGGAAAGAAGCCAAGTTTTTCGTGAACGAAGGGGGGATGTTCCACCTCTATCAATGGGGAGCGGCCGGCGGCCTGGACTTCTTCGGCGTGATCGACTTCTTCACCTCGCGGATCATGTTGCCACTCGGTGGTTTGTGTTTCGTGGTGTTTGCAGGCTGGGTGATGGGGCGTGAAGCGGTACGCGACGAATTGTCGATCCGCAGCCCGGCGTTGTTCGCCCTGTCCTTGTTCTTGATGCGCTATGTGGCGCCCATCGGCATTCTCGTAGTGTTTGCCGCACAGCTGTGGAAGTGACGCTGACATGACGACACACATTCAACGTTCGGCGCTGCTGCCCTATCCGGCACAAGCGCTTTATGACCTGGTCAACGATGTAGCGCGTTACCCGGAATTTCTGCCGTGGTGCTCGACCGCCGAAGTGCTGGAAAGCAGCCTTGAACACATGCGCGCCAGCGTAGGCGTGGCCAAGGGTGGCTTGAGTCAGCATTTCGTTACACGAAACACGTTGGTGCCCGGCCATTCCATCGAGATGAACCTCGAGGAAGGTCCTTTCACTCAGTTACACGGTATCTGGGTGTTCAAGCCCTTGGGCGAAAAGGCCTGCAAGATCAGCCTGGACCTGTCGTTCGATTACGCCGGGCCGATCGTGCGCGCGACGTTGGGGCCACTGTTCAATCAGGCCGCGAATACGCTGGTGGACGCGTTCTGCCAGCGCGCCAAACAAATGCATGGTTGAGTCGATGGTTGATGTCGAGGTGGTCTATGCCGCCGTTGATCGACAGGCGCTTCTCTCGGTGGCGGTGCCTGTCGGAACGACAGTGCGCGCGGCGTTGCTGAAGTCAGGTATCGGTGAGGCCTTTCCAGAGTTGAGCTTGGCCGATTGCCCGGTGGGAATCTTCGGCAAAGTGATCGCTGATCCGGACACTCGGTCAGTTCAGGCTGGGGATCGCATCGAAATCTACCGGCCCTTGTTGGCTGATCCGAAGGAAGTTCGCCGGTTACGCGCCGCCAAGGCCGCCGAGGCTAAAGCCCGAAATCAGTAATTCACTGAATGCTAGGCAATAAAAAACCCGGAATTTCCGGGTTTTTTATTGCGTCGCAAATTATTGCGGCGTGGTGTCCAGCGGTTCTGGGCTCGGGACTGGAACGGTTTCTACACCGTCGACGTCCTTCTGAATCTGATCCAGCAACGAACCTGGCTTGACCGGTTTTTCCGGTTTCGGCTTCTCGGTATTTTCTACAGGAGCGGCCACGTTCGTGGTGCTGTCCTTGCCGAGAATGGCTTCGTCGCGGCTCACGCCCGGCATGAAATCGCCGGAGAGGCTGACAAGCTGGTCATTTGGGTTGAAGATAACGCTAATGCGTTCCTGTTGGCGTTCACCGCCACCGGGTTGCAGGCTATACAGGTAATCCCAGCGATCGGCATGGAACGTGTCGGTCAGCAGAGGGTTGCCCATGATAAACCGTACTTGCTTGCGGGTCATTCCCGGGCGTAACTGGTCTATCATGTCCTGCGTGACGACATTGCCCTGCTGGATGTCGATTTTGTAAACCCCGGGGAATGAACAACCGGCGAGTGCGAGCAGTCCCACAAAGGTGAAACTGGTTAGCAAGAGCTTGGTGTTTTGCATCGGTGGGCGACTTCCACTATCTTGGCTGGGACAACGTAAACGCCGATCATACCCGCATTAAGAGAAGCTGCGAAGCAGCATCGCGAGAAAGCTGACCATGGTTGAAAATAGCGAACTACGCAAAGCCGGCCTCAAAGTGACCCTGCCAAGGGTCAAGATTCTGCAAATGCTCGATTCCGCCGAGCAACGCCACATGAGTGCCGAAGATGTTTACAAGGCGCTGATGGAGGCTGGTGAGGACGTCGGTCTGGCCACGGTTTACCGTGTATTGACTCAGTTCGAGGCAGCTGGCCTTGTGGTGCGGCACAACTTCGACGGAGGCCATGCGGTCTTCGAGCTGGATGACGGCAAGCATCACGACCATATGGTCAACGTCGAAACCAGCGAAGTGATCGAATTCTTCGACGAAGAAATCGAGCGCCTGCAGAAAGCCATCGTCGACAAGTATGGCTTCGAGATGGTTGATCACAATCTGGTGCTGTACGTACGTAAGAAAAAGTAAGCAAGTCGCGCGAATTTCACGTTCGCGAAACGAGCGAAGGCGACCCCAGGGTCGCCTTCGTGCTTTCTGCCGTTCTTAGATTTTTGCGGTAACGACCATTTTTTTCGCGTGGGCCAGGGATTCCTTGGTCAGGTCGATACCTCCCAGCATTCGCGCCACTTCTTCGACGCGATCATTTTTGCTCAGCTTGGAAACCGCCGTGTGAGTGGCATCTTCGCCGCGCACCTTGTGCACGAATAGATGTTGATGACCCTGAGCGGCCACTTGCGGCAAGTGAGTCACGGTCAACACTTGTCCGCGCTCCCCGAGCCGGCGCAGCAACTGGCCGACGATTTCAGCAGTCGGGCCACCGATGCCCACGTCCACTTCGTCGAACACCAGCGTCGGTACTCGCGAGGTCTGAGCAGTGATCACTTGAATCGCGAGGCTGATCCGCGACAGCTCGCCGCCCGACGCTACTTTCGCCAAGGCTTTTAATGGCTGGCCGGGGTTGGCGCTAACAAGCAGTTCGACCTGTTCAAGCCCGTTGGGCAACAGTTCATCGCTGCTGTTGGGGCGAAGCTCAATGGTAAAACGTCCGCCGGGCATGCCCAGTCGCTGGATTTCCTGCTCGACGGCGCTGGCCAGGCTGTTCGACGCCTGGTGACGCAAGTCGCTCAGTTCCCGAGCCTTCTCCTGATAATGACGGGCATAAGACGCCAGTTCATCGCTCAGGCGTTCGATGGACTCGTCATTGGCGTTCAGGGTTTCGATTTCATCCAGCAAGCGTTGCTGCATCTCCGCGACCTCGGTCGGCTGGATGCGGTGCTTGCGCGCCATGGTGTAGATCGCGTCGAGACGTTCTTCCAGGTATTGAAGGCGTGCAGGGTCGGCGTCGAAGTTATCAAGGAAGCGGTTCAGCTCGCCGACGGCTTCTTCTACCTGAATCTGTGCGCTGGTCAGCAGGCTGCTGGCTTCGCCCAGTGCGCCGATCGAGTTGTTGACGCTCGACAGGCGATTGAGGCTGGCGGTCAGCGCGTTCAGGACATTTCCGGAATCACTTTCGCTGCATTGTTCGACCACTTGCCGGCAGATGCCCAGCAGGGTTTCCGCGTTGGTGAGGTTCTTGTGTTCCTGTTCTAGTTGCTCCAGCTCGTTTTCACCGAGGCCCAGGTTCTCCAGCTCTTCAAGCTGATAGCTGAGCAATTGATGGCGAGCGCGCTGCTCGTCGCCGGAATTGGAGAGACGCTCCAGTTCCTGGCGGGTCTGGCGCCAGCGTTGAGCCGCCAGTTGCACCTGGCGGGCAAGGTCGGTGGCGCCGGCGTACTCGTCCAGCAGGCGGCGGTGAGTGTCGGTCTTGAGCAGTGACTGGTGTTCGTGCTGGCTGTGGATGTCGATCAGCAATTCGCCCAGTGCTTTGAGATCGCCGAGTGGGCAGGGCGTGCCGTTGATGTAGCCTCGCGAGCGTCCTTCGGCGGTAATCACCCGGCGCAGGATGCACGGGCCGTCACTTTCGAGGTCGCGTTCGGCGAGCCACGCGCTGGCTTCGGGGATGTCGACCAGGTCAAAGGTTGCCAGGATGTCGGCCTTGTCGGCACCGGGACGGACCACGCCGCTGTCGGCACGGTCGCCCAGCGTCAGGCCCAGGGCGTCGAGCATGATCGACTTGCCGGCACCGGTTTCACCGGTGATCACGCTCATCCCACGATCGAGTTCGAGATCGAGGTGTTCAACGATGGCGTAGTTATGTACGGACAGGTGCACCAGCATAAAGGCCGCTCCCAGGCTTTAGGTCTGGTTATTTATACAGTGTTTTATTTGTGGCTGACAATGCCCTCTCTTGGCTCGATTTGCTCGATCTGACGAAATGCCTGGCGCATCGGGTAATCGCAATGCAGCGTTTTTTGTAGGGTTAATCACAACCCAGCCCTTGAAGCTCATTTTTGCGGCCCCATATACCGGGACAGAAGCGTGAGTTGAGCTCGCGGACGTTATTGAAAGGAGAATTCTATGGCTGACGAACAGACAGTGGATACGCAAAATCTAGACGCCGATCAGGCTGCCCAGGATTCGGGTGATGAACTGGCGGCTCGTGTACAAGTGCTCGAAGAGCAATTGGCGGGTGCTCATGATCAGGCTTTGCGTGTAGCGGCTGATCTGCAGAACGTCCGCCGCCGCGCTGAGCAGGATGTTGAAAAGGCTCACAAGTTTGCCCTGGAGAAATTCGCCAGCGACTTGTTGCCGATCGTTGACAGCCTGGAGCGTGGTCTGGAGTTGTCCAGCCCGGACGATGAAAGTATCCGTCCAATGCGCGAAGGGATCGAGCTGACGCTGAAAATGTTTCAGGACACCCTGAAGCGTTATCACCTGGAAGCGATCGATCCGCATGGCGAACCGTTCAATGCCGTTCAGCATCAGGCAATGGCCATGCAGGAAAGCGCCGACGTCGAGCCGAACAGCGTGCTCAAAGTCTTCCAGAAGGGTTACCAGCTCAATGGCCGCCTGCTGCGCCCGGCCATGGTCGTGGTGAGCAAAGCGCCTGCGCCAGTTTCGCCTTCTATTGACGAGCAGGCTTGAAATTAGCCGCAAGGCCCCCATTTATAAGTCAAGCGTTTAAGTGCTACCGCAGTTAGCCACCACTGCTGCGGCAACCAAATCCAAAGTTTCGGGAGAGTGAACATGGGCAAAATTATCGGTATCGACCTGGGGACTACCAACTCCTGCGTCTCCGTGCTGGAAAACGGCGTAGCCAAAGTTATTGAAAACGCTGAAGGCGCGCGTACCACGCCGTCGATCATTGCGTACGCCAACGATGGCGAAATCCTCGTGGGCCAGTCGGCCAAGCGTCAGGCTGTGACCAATCCGCACAACACCCTGTATGCGGTGAAGCGTCTGATCGGCCGTAAGTTCGACGAAGAAGTCGTACAGAAAGACATCAAGATGGTCCCGTACAAAATCGCCAAGGCCGACAACGGTGACGCCTGGGTTGAAGTGAACGGCCAGAAAATGTCGCCGCCGCAAATCTCGGCTGAAATTCTGAAGAAAATGAAGAAGACCGCCGAAGACTACCTCGGCGAGCCAGTGACCGAAGCGGTGATCACCGTTCCGGCCTACTTCAACGACAGCCAGCGTCAGGCTACCAAAGACGCCGGCCGCATCGCGGGCCTGGACGTAAAACGTATCATCAACGAACCAACCGCAGCTGCTCTGGCTTACGGTATGGACAAGGCGAAAGGCGATCACACCGTGATCGTTTACGACTTGGGCGGCGGTACTTTCGACGTTTCCGTGATCGAAATCGCTGAAGTCGATGGCGAGCACCAGTTCGAAGTATTGGCCACCAACGGCGATACGTTCCTGGGCGGTGAAGACTTTGATATTCGTCTGATCGACTACCTCGTTGACGAATTCAAGAAAGAAAGCGGCATGAACCTCAAAGGTGACCCGCTGGCCATGCAGCGCCTGAAAGAAGCCGCTGAAAAAGCCAAGATCGAACTGTCCTCGAGCATGTCGACCGACGTGAACCTGCCGTACATCACTGCAGACGCCACCGGTCCTAAGCACTTGAACGTGAAAATCTCCCGCGCCAAGCTCGAAGCGCTGGTAGAAGACCTGGTTCAACGCACCATCGAACCTTGCCGTATCGCTCTGAAAGACTCCGGTATCGACGTTGGCGCCATCAACGACGTGATCCTGGTAGGCGGTCAGACCCGTATGCCACTGGTTCAGAAGCTGGTGACCGAATTCTTCGGTAAAGATGCACGTAAAGACGTGAACCCGGATGAAGCTGTTGCCATGGGTGCTGCTATCCAGGGCGCGGTATTGGCCGGCGACGTGAAAGACGTTCTGCTGCTCGACGTCAGCCCGCTGACCCTGGGTATCGAAACCATGGGTGGCGTGATGACCGCGCTGATCGAGAAAAACACCACGATTCCTACCAAGAAATCGCAAGTGTTCTCGACTGCCGACGACAACCAGGGCGCTGTGACCATTCACGTGCTGCAAGGCGAGCGTAAGCAAGCCGCTCAGAACAAGTCCCTGGGCAAGTTCGACCTGGCCGAGATTCCACCAGCGCCACGCGGTGTGCCACAAATTGAAGTGACCTTCGACATCGATGCCAACGGCATCCTGCACGTAGGCGCCAAAGACAAGGCTACCGGCAAGACCCAGTCGATCGTGATCAAGGCCAACTCCGGTCTGTCCGAGGAAGAAATTCAGCAAATGATTCGCGACGCTGAAGCCAACGTCGATGCGGATCGTCAGTTCGAAGAGCTGGCAACTGCTCGCAACCAGGGTGATGCGCTGGTTCACTCGACACGCAAAATGGTCGCTGACGCTGGCGATAAAGTGAGCGCTGAAGAGAAGACTGCAATCGAAGCGGCAGTGGTTGCCCTGGAAGCCGCCATCAAAGGCGACGACAAGGCTGCCATCGACGCCAAGGTTGAAGAGCTGTCGAAAGTCTCCGCTCCAGTGGCGCAGAAGATGTATGCCGAACAGGCTCAGCCTGCTGAAGGCGCTGCACCGCACGACGAAAAAGCTCAAAAAGCGGACGACGTCGTTGATGCTGAGTTCGAAGAAGTAAAAGACCACAAGTAAGTTGTTGGTCGCCCGGTTGACTGCCTTCTGGCGGTGACTGGTAGGATGTCGCCGCGCGGGAGCTTGCTCCCGCGTTGGCGTGTCTGGAGTTAGCGAATTTTTACAGCATGCGACAACGTTCGGATGCTGGCGGTAGGGTCGGGAATGCTCCTGCTTCTCGAGCCGAAAGTGCCGCATTGAATCAAAGACCAGGATCGTTGAATTGACGTGAGTTGGGTCCGGGCCTGTATTGGGGCTCAACGAGTTTGGCGAGGCTCAGGAGAGGTTTGCCGAACGTCCTTAAGAGTGCAAAGACTTATGGCAAAGCGTGACTATTACGAAGTATTGGGTGTTGAGCGTGGCTCAAGCGAAGCAGACCTGAAAAAGGCCTACCGCCGCCTGGCAATGAAGCACCACCCGGACCGTAATCCCGATGACAAAGCGTCGGAAGATATGTTCAAAGAGGCCAACGAGGCCTATGAGGTGCTGTCCGATTCGAGCAAGCGCGCGGCATACGACCAATACGGTCATGCCGGCGTCGACCCAAGCATGGGTGGCGGCGGTGCCGGCTTTGGCGGTCAGAACTTCTCCGACATCTTTGGCGATGTCTTCAGTGACTTCTTCGGTGGCGGTCGTGGCGGTGCCCGTGGCGGCGCCCAGCGCGGCAGCGACTTGCGCTACACCCTGGAGCTGAACCTGGAAGAGGCGGTGCGCGGCACGACCGTCAATATCCGCGTTCCGACACTGGTCAACTGCAAGCCGTGCGATGGCTCGGGCGCCAAGAAAGGCTCCTCGCCTGTCACTTGCCCGACCTGCGGCGGCATTGGTCAGGTGCGCATGCAGCAAGGCTTCTTCTCGGTGCAGCAAACCTGTCCGCGTTGCCACGGCCAAGGCAAGATCATTTCCGATCCGTGCAGTTCGTGCAACGGCGAAGGCCGTGTCGAAGAATACAAAACCCTTTCGGTGAAAGTGCCGGCGGGCGTCGATACCGGTGATCGCATTCGTCTTTCCGGCGAAGGCGAGGCGGGTGCGCAGGGCGGCCCGACTGGCGACCTTTACGTGGTGATCAATGTGCGCGAGCACGCGATCTTCCAGCGTGATGGCAAGCATCTGTTCTGCGAAGTGCCGATCAGCTTTGTCGATGCGGCATTGGGCGGCGAGCTGGAGATTCCGACCCTTGATGGTCGCGTCAAACTGAAAATCCCTGAAGGGACTCAGACCGGCAAGCAGTTCCGTGTTCGCGGTAAGGGCGTTGCGCCGGTGCGTGGTGGCGGTGCCGGTGACTTGATGTGCCGTGTGGCGGTCGAAACCCCGGTCAATCTGGGTCGTCGTCAGCGCGAGTTGCTGGAAGAGTTCCGCAGTTCGCTGGCGGACGACAACAGCCATTCGCCGAAAACCACCGGTTGGTTTGAAGGCGTGAAGCGCTTCTTCGGCGATTTGTAAGGAGTGAGCATGCGACGTATTGCTGTGATGGGTGCGGCTGGCCGCATGGGCAAGATTCTGGTCGAGGCGGTGCAGCAAAGGGCACCGCTGACCGGTCTGACGGCAGCCATCGTGCGCCCTGGCAGCACGCTGATTGGCGTGGACGCCGGTGAGCTGGCCTCATTGGGGCGTATCGGCGTGCCGCTGTCCGGTCATGTGGAATCCGTGGCTGAAGAATTCGATGTGTTGATCGACTTCACGCTTCCGGAAGTCATGCTGAAAAACCTGGCGTTCTGCCGCAAGGCAGGCAAAGCCATGGTGATCGGCACGACCGGTCTGGACGCTGCGCAAAAGCAGTTGCTGGTCGACGCGGGCAAGGATATTCCGATCGTCTTCGCGGCCAATTTCAGCGTCGGTGTAAACCTGTCGCTGAAGCTGCTCGACATGGCTGCTCGCGTGTTGGGCGATGATGCGGACATTGAAATCATCGAGGCCCATCACCGGCACAAGATCGATGCGCCATCAGGCACTGCCCTGCGCATGGGTGAAGTGATTGCCAGTGCGCTGGATCGTGATCTGCAGAAGGTCGCGGTCTACGGGCGTGAAGGCCACACCGGTGCGCGTGAGCGCGAGACCATCGGTTTTGCCACGGTGCGCGGCGGTGATGTGGTTGGCGATCATACGGTGCTGTTTGCCTGTGAAGGCGAGCGCCTCGAGATCACCCACAAGGCATCCAGTCGCATGACCTTCGCCAAGGGCGCGGTGCGTGCTGCGTTGTGGCTGGACGGTCGTGAGCCGGGTCTTTATGACATGCAAGACGTGCTCGACCTGCGTTAAGATGCGCCCGAAATCGGGTTCAAACCCAGCGTTTGAGCCCGGTTTTATTCCGCCCAGCGACGTCCTGTCGCATTCTCCGGCCTTTAAGGCTCATTGGCGGTAGACCAAAAAAGCCTTTTTCTGTAAGCTACAGCTTTAGTGTGTCCACTAAAAGCGCGCAGAATTATTCGGTGAAGAAGCGGGGTGACGTGTCCATACGTCACTCCGCTTTTTTACAACCTGCGATCGCCCTTTCAGGCTTTATTTACGGGAGGTCTTCTTGACTAAGCCAGCCATACTCGCCCTTGCTGATGGCAGCATTTTTCGCGGCGAAGCCATTGGAGCCGACGGTCAAACCGTTGGTGAGGTGGTGTTCAACACCGCCATGACCGGCTATCAGGAAATCCTTACCGATCCTTCCTACGCCCAACAAATCGTTACCCTGACTTACCCGCACATCGGCAACACCGGCACCACGCCGGAAGATGCCGAGTCCGACCGCGTCTGGTCTGCTGGCCTGGTCATCCGTGACCTGCCACTGGTTGCGAGCAACTGGCGTAACACGATGTCCCTGTCCGACTACCTGAAAGCCAACAACGTTGTGGCAATCGCCGGTATCGACACCCGCCGCCTGACGCGCATCCTGCGTGAGAAAGGCGCGCAGGACGGCTGCATCATGGCCGGTGACAACATCTCCGAAGAAGCCGCCATCGCCGCAGCTCAGGGCTTCCCTGGCCTGAAGGGCATGGACCTGGCGAAAGTCGTCAGCACCAAAGAGAAATACGAGTGGCGCTCGACTGTCTGGGACCTGAAGACCGACAGCCACGCGACCATCGAAGCCTCCGAGCTGCCGTACCACGTGGTTGCCTACGACTACGGCGTCAAGCTGAACATCCTGCGCATGCTGGTCGAGCGCGGTTGCCGTGTGACCGTAGTGCCGGCTCAGACGCCAGCCGCCGACGTTCTGGCGATGAAGCCGGACGGCGTGTTCCTGTCCAACGGTCCTGGTGATCCGGAGCCTTGCGACTACGCGATCCAGGCGATCAAGGATGTGCTGGAAACCGAGATTCCGGTGTTCGGCATCTGCCTCGGTCACCAACTGCTGGCTCTGGCCTCCGGCGCCAAGACCCTGAAAATGGGTCACGGCCACCACGGTGCCAACCACCCGGTCCAGGACCTGGACACCGGCGTCGTGATGATCACCAGCCAGAACCACGGTTTTGCGGTAGACGAAACGACCCTGCCAGCCAACGTTCGCGCGATCCACAAATCGCTGTTCGACGGCACCCTGCAAGGTATCGAGCGTACCGACAAGAGCGCTTTCAGCTTCCAGGGTCACCCTGAAGCCAGCCCTGGCCCGAACGACGTAGCACCACTGTTTGATCGCTTCATCAACGAAATGGCCAAGCGACGCTAATCGCTCGCCTTGATGAGCAAAGCTTGAGGGGCGGTCCCGAGAACCGGTGGCCCCCTCAAGGCTTCAAAGATTGAACAAGACGGCTTGCCGACTGACCTGCGGATTTGAGTGACAAACCCATGCCAAAACGTACAGACATTAAAAGCATCCTGATTCTCGGCGCTGGCCCGATCGTGATCGGCCAGGCTTGCGAATTCGACTACTCCGGCGCCCAGGCCTGTAAAGCCCTGCGCGAGGAGGGTTACCGCGTCATCCTGGTGAACTCCAACCCGGCGACCATCATGACCGACCCGGACATGGCTGACGCCACGTACATCGAGCCGATCAAATGGCAGACCGTTGCCAAGATCATCGAGAAAGAGCGTCCGGACGCGCTGCTGCCAACCATGGGCGGCCAGACCGCACTGAACTGCGCACTGGACCTGGAGCGCGAAGGCGTTCTGGAGAAGTTCGGCGTAGAGATGATCGGCGCCAACGCTGACACCATCGACAAGGCTGAAGACCGTTCGCGCTTCGACAAGGCGATGAAATCCATCGGCCTGGACTGCCCGCGTTCGGGTATCGCCCACAGCATGGAAGAGGCCAACGCGGTACTCGAGAAGCTCGGCTTCCCGTGCATCATCCGTCCGTCCTTCACCATGGGCGGCACCGGTGGCGGTATCGCTTACAACCGTGAAGAGTTCGAAGAAATCTGCGCCCGTGGTCTCGACTTGTCGCCGACCAAAGAGCTGCTGATCGACGAATCCCTGATCGGCTGGAAAGAATACGAGATGGAGGTTGTCCGCGATAAGAAGGACAACTGCATCATCGTCTGCTCCATCGAAAACTTTGACCCGATGGGCGTGCACACCGGTGACTCGATCACTGTTGCTCCTGCGCAGACCCTGACGGACAAGGAATACCAGATCATGCGTAACGCCTCCCTGGCGGTACTGCGTGAAATCGGCGTGGAAACCGGCGGCTCCAACGTCCAGTTCGGCATCTGCCCGGACACTGGCCGTATGGTCGTGATCGAGATGAACCCGCGGGTATCCCGTTCCTCGGCGCTGGCCTCGAAAGCCACTGGTTTCCCGATTGCGCGTATCGCTGCCAAGCTGGCGATCGGCTACACCCTGGACGAATTGCAGAACGAAATCACCGGCGGCGCTACTCCTGCGTCCTTCGAGCCGTCCATCGACTACGTCGTGACCAAGCTGCCACGTTTCGCCTTTGAAAAATTCCCGAAAGCCGACGCACGCCTGACCACTCAAATGAAGTCGGTTGGTGAAGTCATGGCCATCGGCCGGACCTTCCAGGAATCCTTGCAGAAAGCCCTGCGCGGTCTGGAAGTGGGTGTTTGCGGTCTGGACGAGAAGCTCGACCTGAGCAACCCGGAAAGCATGAGCATCCTCAAGCGCGAACTGACCGTGCCGGGTGCCGAGCGTATCTGGTACGTGGCTGACGCCTTCCGCGCCGGCCTGTCCGTCGAAGACATCTTCGGCATGAACATGATCGACCCGTGGTTCCTGGTGCAGATCGAAGATCTGATCAAGGAAGAAGAGAAGGTCAAGACCCTGGGTCTGGCCAGCATCGACCGCGACTTGATGTTCCGCCTCAAGCGCAAAGGCTTCTCCGACATGCGTCTGGCCAAGCTGCTGGGCGTGACCGAGAAGGCCCTGCGTCGCCACCGTCACAAGCTGGAAATCTTCCCGGTCTACAAGCGCGTTGACACTTGCGCGGCCGAGTTCGCTACCGACACCGCCTACATGTACTCGACTTACGAGGAAGAGTGCGAAGCAGCGCCGTCGGGCCGCGACAAGATCATGATCCTCGGCGGCGGTCCTAACCGTATTGGCCAGGGTATCGAGTTCGACTATTGCTGCGTACACGCGGCATTGGCGCTGCGCGAAGACGGTTACGAGACCATCATGGTCAACTGCAACCCGGAAACCGTTTCCACCGACTACGACACCTCCGATCGCCTGTACTTCGAACCAGTAACCCTGGAAGACGTGCTGGAAATCTGCCGGGTCGAGAAGCCTAAAGGCGTGATCGTTCAGTACGGCGGCCAAACCCCGCTGAAACTGGCGCGTGCCCTGGAAGAAGCCGGCGTACCGATCATCGGCACCAGCCCTGACGCCATCGACCGTGCCGAAGACCGTGAGCGCTTCCAGCAGATGGTTGAGCGTCTGAACCTGCGTCAGCCGCCAAACGCCACCGTGCGTAGCGAAGACGAAGCGATTCGTGCCGCCGCCAAGATCGGTTACCCGCTGGTGGTTCGTCCGTCCTATGTTCTGGGCGGTCGCGCAATGGAAATCGTCTACGAAGAAGAAGAACTCAAGCGCTACCTGCGTGACGCGGTGAAAGTGTCCAACGACAGCCCGGTGCTGCTCGACCACTTCCTCAACTGCGCCATCGAAATGGACGTGGACGCGGTCTGCGACGGCACCGACGTGGTGATCGGCGCGATCATGCAGCACATCGAACAAGCGGGCGTTCACTCTGGTGACTCCGCGTGCTCCCTGCCGCCGTACTCGCTGCCTGCCCACATCCAGGACGAGATGCGCGAACAGGTCAAGAAAATGGCCCTGGAGCTGGGCGTGGTCGGCCTGATGAACGTACAGTTGGCGCTGCAAGGCGAAGACATCTACGTCATCGAAGTCAACCCGCGCGCTTCCCGTACCGTGCCGTTCGTCTCCAAGTGCATCGGTGTTTCCCTGGCGATGATCGCGGCACGCGTCATGGCCGGTAAAACCCTGAAGGAAATCGGCTTCACCAAAGAAATCATCCCGAACTTCTACAGCGTGAAAGAGGCAGTGTTCCCATTTGCCAAATTCCCTGGTGTGGACCCGATCCTGGGCCCAGAGATGAAGTCCACCGGTGAAGTGATGGGCGTGGGCGACACCTTCGGTGAGGCGTTTGCCAAAGCTCAAATGGGCGCCAGCGAAGTGCTGCCGACCGGCGGTACCGCGTTCATCAGCGTGCGTGACGACGATAAGCCGCTGGTTGCAGGCGTGGCCCGTGATCTGATCAACTTGGGCTTCGAAGTGGTCGCCACTGCCGGGACTGCCAAGCTGATCGAAGCCGCAGGCCTGAAAGTGCGTCGTGTGAACAAGGTGACCGAAGGTCGTCCGCACGTGGTGGACATGATCAAGAATGACGAAGTCACCTTGATCATCAACACTACCGAAGGCCGTCAGTCGATCGCTGATTCGTACTCCATTCGTCGTAATGCCTTGCAGCACAAGATTTATTGCACCACTACCATTGCTGCTGGCGAAGCTATCTGCGAAGCGCTGAAGTTCGGTCCCGAGAAGACTGTGCGCCGCTTGCAGGATCTACACGCAGGGTTGAAGGCATGAGCATAACCAAGTACCCAATGACCGTTCAGGGCGCCAAAGCCCTGGAAGAAGAGCACGCTCACCTGACCAAGGTCGTCCGTCCGAAGCTTAGCCAGGACATCGGTACGGCCCGCGAGTTGGGTGACTTGAAGGAAAACGCCGAATACCATGCTGCCCGCGAGCAGCAGGGTATGGTCGAGGCGCGGATCCGTGATATCGAAGGTCGCATGCAGAACGCAGTGATCATTGATGTCACGACCATTCCTCACACCGGCAAGGTGATTTTCGGCACCACCGTAGAAATCGCCAATGTCGAGACTGATGAAAGCGTCACTTACCACATCGTGGGTGAGGATGAGGCTGACTTCAAACTGGGCAAGATTTCGGTAGGTTCGCCATTGGCCCGCGCCTTGATTGCCAAGGAAGAGGGTGATGTGGTTGCCGTGAAAACGCCTGGTGGCGTTATCGAGTACGAGATTGTCGAAGTCCGCCACATCTGAACGCAGGCGCCCGCTCCGTGCAGGCGCCATGCTTTGGCAACTGGCTCAGATGTTGTGGGTCGGTGGCCTGTGGCTGTTACACATCGGTCTGCTGCCGGTGCTGGGTCAGATTGGCCTGGCACCGCTGCTGATCGACGAAATTGCAGGCATGCTGAATGCGCTGGTGGTGGAATTCGCCGCAGCGTGCTTGGTTTTTCAGGCTTTGGTGCTGGTTCAGGCCGAGGGCCTTGTCAGTCTATGGTGCGATATTCGCGGGCAACTGCTGCTGATGGCGCTGTTTGCATGTGCGATGTTCGTCGCAGCTCATATTGGCTGGCCGGACGCCATGCGCTGGCAGGTGTTCAGCTATCTTGCTCTGGGTTTTTCCGGGCTGGTACTGGTGTTACAACCGGTGCCTGGGTGGAGTGGCAGGGTGCGCGAAGCACACCCTTGACCCTTGCCATCATTTGAAGCGATGGACGTTCGACAGCTGCTTGTTGACGCTGAAGTTCTTGCGATAAATCAGTGCCATCTTGCCAATGACCTGAACCAGATCCGCTTTGCCGACCTTGCAGAGTTCTGCAATGGACGCCAGGCGCGATTCGCGATCGAGGATGTTGAGCTTGATTTTGATCAGCTCGTGATCCGCCAGCGCGCGTTCAAGTTCGGCTAACACACCTTCAGTCAAACCGTTGTCAGCCACAATCAAAACTGGTTTCAGATGGTGGCCAATGGATTTGTACTGTTTCTTCTGCTCTTGAGTGAGCGGCATAATCTGACCCCTGCGTCTGATCTTGTAAAAAGCGGCGGCCAGTTTACCCGAGCGAGTCCGGGACCGCCCAGTTAATCACGACCCGTTTTATTTTCGAGGTGGCCCGTGGCCCGTTCCAAGACAAGCCTTAAGTGGTTGCAAAGACATGTCAATGATCCCTATGTGAAGCAGGCGCAGAAGGATGGTTACCGCTCGCGTGCGAGTTACAAGCTTCTGGAGGTCCAGGAGAAATACAAGTTGATCCGTCCCGGCATGACCGTTGTCGACCTGGGCGCAGCGCCTGGGGGGTGGTCGCAGGTGACTAGCCGTCTGATCGGTGGTGAGGGGCGTCTGATCGCCTCGGACATTCTGGAAATGGACAGCATTCCAGACGTGACTTTCATCCAGGGTGACTTCACCGAGGACAAAGTGCTCGCGCAGATCCTTGAAGCCGTCGGTAATTCGCAGGTGGACCTTGTGATTTCCGATATGGCCCCCAATATGAGTGGTACGCCTGAAGTGGATATGCCGAAAGCCATGTTTCTTTGCGAGCTGGCGCTTGATTTGGCGGAACGGATACTCAAGCCGGGTGGTAATTTCGTGATCAAGATTTTTCAGGGCGAAGGGTTTGATGTGTACCTGAAGGATGCTCGTCGGAAATTCGACAAGATCCAGATGATCAAGCCAGACTCTTCTCGTGGCAGTTCCCGCGAGCAATACATGCTGGCCTGGGGTTACCGCGGGCGTAGTGAGTAAAACGAGGTTTTTTGGCGGGGCGATAGGTTTTTCGTATTTTGCCCCGTGAGCTTTAACGAATATTGTGTAGAAAGTGTTTCACAAAGGGTTACAGACGGCGCCTGCCAGAGCCGTAGGTAATGTAGTAAGTTAGGCCGGTGAATATCATGCGAAGCACGCGCCATTAGCGGAGCTTGCTTCAGAGGGTAGTTAATTGAACGATATGGCAAAGAATCTGATCCTGTGGTTGATCATCGCGGCTGTCCTGGTGACGGTGATGAACAACTTCTCCAGCCCTAACGAGCCGCAGACCCTCAACTATTCCGACTTCATCCAGCAGGTCAAGGATGGCAAGGTCGAGCGCGTAGCCGTTGACGGCTATGTGATTACCGGTAAACGCAACGACGGCGACAGCTTCAAGACCATTCGTCCTGCTATTCAGGACAACGGTCTGATCGGCGACCTCGTGGATAACCACGTCGTGGTCGAAGGCAAGCAGCCTGAGCAGCAAAGCATCTGGACTCAACTCCTGGTCGCGAGCTTCCCGATCCTGGTGATCATCGCCGTCTTCATGTTCTTCATGAGGCAGATGCAGGGCGGTGCCGGTGGCAAGGGCGGGCCGATGAGCTTCGGCAAGAGCAAGGCGCGCCTGCTCTCCGAAGATCAGGTGAAAACCACACTGGCTGACGTCGCCGGTTGCGACGAAGCCAAGGAAGAAGTCGGCGAGCTGGTTGAATTCCTGCGTGATCCGGGCAAGTTCCAGCGTCTGGGCGGCCGCATTCCGCGCGGTGTTCTGATGGTTGGCCCTCCAGGTACGGGTAAGACCCTGCTCGCCAAGGCGATTGCCGGCGAGGCCAAGGTGCCTTTCTTCACCATCTCCGGTTCCGATTTCGTCGAAATGTTCGTCGGTGTGGGTGCCAGCCGTGTTCGCGACATGTTCGAACAAGCCAAGAAGCACGCGCCGTGCATCATCTTCATCGATGAAATCGACGCCGTTGGTCGCCATCGTGGTGCCGGCATGGGTGGTGGTCACGACGAACGCGAGCAGACTCTCAACCAGTTGCTGGTAGAGATGGACGGCTTTGAAATGAATGACGGCATCATCGTCATCGCCGCAACCAACCGTCCGGACGTACTGGACCCTGCGTTGCTGCGTCCGGGTCGTTTCGACCGTCAGGTCGTGGTCGGTCTGCCGGATATTCGTGGTCGCGAGCAGATTCTCAAGGTTCACATGCGCAAAGTGCCAATGGGTGACGACGTCGCTCCGGCCGTGATTGCTCGTGGTACGCCTGGCTTCTCCGGTGCCGACCTGGCTAACCTGGTGAACGAGGCATCGTTGTTCGCTGCCCGTACCGGCAAGCGCATCGTTGAAATGAAAGAGTTCGAGCTGGCCAAGGACAAGATCATGATGGGCGCCGAGCGCAAATCCATGGTCATGTCCGAGAAAGAAAAACAGAACACCGCCTATCACGAAGCAGGCCATGCCATTGTGGGGCGTGTCGTGCCTGAGCACGATCCGGTTTACAAGGTCTCGATCATCCCGCGCGGTCGTGCGCTGGGTGTGACGATGTTCCTGCCGGAAGAAGATCGCTACAGCCTCTCCAAACGAGCGCTGATCAGCCAGATCTGCTCGCTGTACGGTGGCCGTATCGCTGAAGAAATGACCTTGGGCTTCGACGGTGTGACCACCGGCGCGTCCAACGACATCATGCGAGCCAGCCAGATTGCCCGGAACATGGTCACCAAGTGGGGTCTGTCGGAAAAACTCGGTCCATTGATGTACGCCGAAGAAGAGGGCGAAGTGTTCCTCGGTCGCGGCGGCGGTGGTCAGAGTGCAAGCTTCTCCGGTGAGACGGCCAAGCTGATCGACTCCGAAGTGCGCAGCATCATTGACCAGTGCTACGGCACGGCCAAGCAAATCCTTACGGACAACCGCGACAAGCTCGACGCGATGGCCGATGCCCTGATGAAGTACGAAACGATCGATGCCGATCAAATCGACGACATCATGGCTGGTCGTACACCGCGCGAACCTCGTGACTGGTCGGGTGGAACCGGTACTTCCGGCACGCCTCCGGCAGTGCAGGATCCGCGTCCGGAAACACCGATCGGCGGCCCGGCTGCTGACGTATAAGGTTTGAAATGACTTCTGTTCAGTCCTCGACCCGGTTGCCTTGCGGCAACCGGGTTCTTGATTTGGCCCAGACGCATGTCATGGGCATTCTCAATGTCACCCCCGATTCCTTTTCCGATGGCGGCCGATACAGTCAGCTCGATACGGCCCTGCGCCATGCCGAAGCGATGGTGGCGGCCGGCGCGACGTTGATTGACGTCGGTGGCGAATCGACAAGGCCTGGTGCAAGGGCTGTTTCGCCGCTTGAAGAGCTGGAGCGCGTAGCGCCTGTCGTTGAGCGCATCAGCCGTGAACTGGACGTGATTATTTCGGTCGATACATCCACGCCTGCGGTCATGCGCGAAACGGCGCGGCTGGGAGCGGGCTTGATCAATGACGTGCGGTCGCTGCGTCGAGACGGCGCCCTGGATGCTGCCGCCGCCACCGGGCTGCCTGTCTGCCTGATGCATATGCTCGGTGAGCCTGGCGACATGCAGAACGATCCGCACTACCTTGATGTCACCCGGGAGGTCGGCGAGTTTCTCGCTGAGCGTATGGCCCAGTGCGCGGCGGTGGGCATTCCGGCCGAGCGGATTATTCTTGATCCAGGCTTCGGGTTCGCGAAAACATTGCAGCACAATCTAAGCTTGTTCAAACATATGGAAGCCCTGCATGCCTTGGGGCGGCCCCTGTTGGTCGGGGTTTCGCGAAAGAGCATGATAGGCCTGGCCTTGAATCGCCCGGTTGGAGAGCGTCTGTTTGGTGGTCTGGCGCTCGCGGCGCTGGCTTCGGCCAAGGGTGCGCGTATATTGCGCGTCCATGATGTAGCCGAAACAGTGGACGTGGTCCGGATGATCGCCGCAGTGGAATCAGCCGAATAAGAATGATGGAGCACTTATGAGCAAAAAATACTTTGGCACCGACGGTATCCGTGGTCGGGTCGGCGAATACCCGATTACTCCTGACTTCATGCTCAAGCTCGGCTGGGCAGCGGGCATGGCGTTCCGCAAGATGGGCGCCTGCAAGGTGCTGGTCGGCAAGGACACCCGGATTTCCGGTTACATGTTTGAGTCCGCGCTCGAAGCCGGTCTGACATCGGCTGGTGCTGATGTGATGTTGCTGGGCCCGATGCCGACTCCGGCAATCGCGTACCTGACACGTACCTTCCATGCGGAAGCCGGCATCGTGATCAGTGCCTCGCACAATCCTCATGATGACAACGGTATCAAGTTCTTCTCTGGCAAAGGCACCAAGCTGCCGGATGAAGTCGAGTTGATGATCGAAGAGTTGCTCGATACCCCGATGACCGTGGTTGAGTCGAGCAAGATCGGTAAAGTGTCGCGAATCAACGATGCCTCTGGTCGCTACATCGAATTCTGCAAAAGCAGCGTTCCGACCGGCACCAGCTTCGCTGGCCTGAAAATCGTGGTCGACTGCGCCCACGGTGCGACCTACAAGGTTGCACCAAGTGTGTTCCGTGAGTTGGGTGCCGAAGTCGTTGTGCTATCCGCTCAGCCTAACGGCCTGAACATCAATGAAAATTGCGGCTCGACCCATATGGGCCAATTACAGGCTGCCGTATTGGCCGAGCATGCTGATCTGGGTATCGCCTTCGACGGCGACGGTGATCGTGTCCTGATGGTCGATCACACGGGTGCCGTTGTTGACGGTGATGAGTTGCTGTACATCATCGCCCGCGATCTGCATGAGCGTGACAAGCTGCAAGGCGGCGTGGTCGGTACGTTGATGAGTAACCTGGGGCTGGAGCTTGCCCTGGCTGACCTGTCGATTCCTTTTGTGCGCGCCAACGTCGGCGACCGCTATGTAATCGCTGACTTGCTGGAGCGTAACTGGCTGGTCGGCGGTGAGAACTCGGGTCATATCGTCTGCTTCAATCACACCACGACGGGTGATGCGATCATCGCTGCATTGCAGGTGCTGATGGCGCTTAAGTCTCGTTCGGAAGGTCTTGCTCAGTCTCGTCAGGCGTTGCGCAAGTGCCCTCAGGTGCTGATCAATGTCCGGTTCGGCGGGGGCGCGAGCCCGCTCGACCACCCAGCGGTCAAGGAGGCCAGTGATCGTGTTACCCAGGCGATGGCGGGTCGCGGGCGTGTGCTGTTGCGCAAGTCCGGGACGGAGCCGTTGGTGCGGGTGATGGTCGAAGGCGAGGACGAAACACAGGTTCGTGGTTACGCCGAAGAGCTGGCAAAACTGGTTACTGAAGTTTCTGCCTGAATTCGGCTTGCCAGCCATGATTGTGTTGGGTAACATCTGCGCCCACTTTGACCGACGAGGTACAGCATGCGTCGCCCTATGGTAGCTGGTAACTGGAAGATGCACGGTACCCGCGCCAGCGTCGCTGAGCTGATCAATGGCCTTCGTCATCTGGCCTTGCCGAGCGGTGTTGATGTAGCGGTATTCCCGCCTTGCTTGCATATCAATCAAGTGATTGATGGTTTGAAGGGACAGTCGATTTTGGTCGGCGCGCAGAACTCTGCGGTGGAATCCATGCAAGGTGCGTTGACCGGTGAGATTGCGCCGAGTCAGTTGGTAGATGCAGGGTGTTCCCTGGTGCTTGTCGGGCATTCCGAGCGCCGCCAGATTATGGGCGAGCAGGACGGCATGCTGAATCGCAAGTTCGCAGCGGCACAGGCATGTGGCTTGATTCCGGTGTTGTGCATAGGGGAAACCCTTGAGCAGCGTGAAGCCGGGAAAACTCTTGAGGTTGTCGGGCGTCAGCTTGGCAGTATCATAGAGGAACTGGGTGTCGGTGCCTTTGCTAATGCAGTAATTGCTTACGAGCCGGTCTGGGCCATTGGCACCGGGCTGACTGCTTCGCCGCAACAGGCGCAGGATGTGCACGCAGCCATTCGCGCTCAG
Source organism: Pseudomonas sp. DR48 (assembly GCF_019823085.1). Taxonomy (NCBI): domain Bacteria; kingdom Pseudomonadati; phylum Pseudomonadota; class Gammaproteobacteria; order Pseudomonadales; family Pseudomonadaceae; genus Pseudomonas; species Pseudomonas sp. DR48. The sequence continues at coordinate 2,865,392 of NZ_CP081946.1, forward strand.
TTGGCGGCAGAGAATTCTGAAATCGCACAAGGTGTGCGGCTTCTATACGGCGGCAGCGTGAAGGCGGCCAATGCGGTCGAACTGTTCGGCATGCCGGATATCGATGGGGGGCTCATTGGTGGAGCTTCCCTGAATGCAGATGAGTTCGGTGCGATTTGTCGCGCCGCGGGAAACTGAAAAAATGCTGGAAACAGTCGTAGTCGTTTTTCATCTGCTGGGTGCATTGGGCGTAGTTGCTCTGGTATTGCTGCAGCAGGGTAAAGGTGCGGATGCTGGCGCGTCTTTCGGAGCAGGTGCTTCAAATACTGTGTTCGGAAGCCAAGGTTCCTCTACCTTTCTTAGTAAGTTTACTGCTATACTTGCCGCCGGTTTCTTCATAACCAGCTTAGGGTTAGGTTACTTTGCTAAAGAGAAAGCTCACCAGCTGACTCAAGTAGGTTTGCCAAACCCAGCAGTGTTGGAAGTTCCTAAGCAGCAACAACCGGCTTCTGATGATGTCCCGGTGCTTCAAGAGCAAAAGTCGGCTACTCCAGCGACTGACGTACCTCCAGCTCAAGAGCAGAAGTAAGAAGGGTTTCAAACGTAGTATTGCCGAGGTGGTGGAATTGGTAGACACGCAACCTTGAGGTGGTTGTGCCCATAGGGTGTAGGGGTTCGAGTCCCCTTCTCGGTACCAATTATCAGGAGAGCCCGCTGTTGCGGGCTTTCTTGTAGGTGGAAGGTTACATTGACCCTGTCAGGGATCGGTCGTATACTTCCGCCCCAGCTTTGTCGCGGGGTGGAGCAGTCTGGTAGCTCGTCGGGCTCATAACCCGAAGGTCGTCGGTTCAAATCCGGCCCCCGCAACCAGTTTAAGGAGCCCCTTTTAAGGGGCTTTTTGTTAGCTGGACACTTTCTACGCCGCTGTTCGACGGCGTTTCAAGGATGGGCGTTTCGCCCATTTTTTTATTTTGCATAGCATGCACATACATGCACGAGGGGGTTCAGGTGTCGAGCAAGCTAGAAGAGTTGCAGGCCTTGTTGGCCCCGGTGGTCGTGGCCCTAGGCTATGAATGCTGGGGTATTGAGTTTTCGGCTCAAGGTCGCCACTCAATGTTGCGCGTTTATATTGATAAGGAAGGCGGCGTGCTGGTGGACGATTGTGCCATCGTCAGCCGTCAGATCAGCGGTGTCCTGGATGTTGAAGATCCAATCGCCGTTGAATACACCCTTGAAGTTTCCTCGCCTGGCATGGAACGCCCGCTGTTCACTATTGAGCAGTTTGCAAAATTTGCCGGTGAACAAGTGAAGATCAAGCTGCGCTCGCCCTTTGAAGGACGACGCAACTTTCAGGGCCTTCTGCGCGGTGTAGAAGAGCAGGACGTCGTGGTGCAGGTAGAAGACCATGAGTTCCTGTTGCCGATCGATATGATCGACAAGGCCAACATTATTCCCAGTTTTGACTGAGACGCGGATCCCGCGGATCCAATGGCTTGCGAAAGGCGAGGCGTACGATGAGCAAAGAAGTACTGCTGGTTGTTGAGTCGGTATCCAATGAAAAGGGCGTACCGGCAAACGTAATTTTTGAAGCGCTGGAGCTGGCTCTGGCCACTGCTACCAAAAAGCGTTTTGAGGACGAAGTCGATCTGCGTGTGGAAATCAATCGCCACACCGGCGCTTACGAGACTTTCCGTCGCTGGACGGTCGTCGAAGAAGCCGACCTGGACGATCCGGCCATCGAAACCTGGCCGAGCAAGGTTGCCGAAACGCATCCTGGCGCCAAGGTTGGTGATGTAGTCGAAGAAAAAATCGAATCCATCGAGTTCGGCCGCATCGCTGCACAGACTGCCAAGCAAGTCATCGTGCAGAAAGTGCGCGAAGCCGAGCGCGCTCAAGTCGTTGATGCCTATCGCGAGCGCCTGGGGGAAATCATCTCCGGCACCGTGAAAAAAGTCACCCGCGACAACGTGATCGTCGACCTGGGCAACAACGCTGAAGCGTTGCTGGCTCGTGAAGACATCATCTCTCGCGAAACTTTCCGGGTTGGCGTGCGTTTGCGTGCGCTGCTCAAGGAAATCCGCACCGAGAACCGCGGCCCGCAGCTGATCCTGTCGCGTACCGCGCCGGAAATGCTGATCGAGTTGTTCCGCATCGAAGTGCCGGAAATTGCTGAGGGCCTGATCGAAGTAATGGCTGCGTCCCGTGATCCGGGTTCGCGCGCCAAGATCGCGGTCCGCTCCAAGGACAAACGCATTGACCCGCAAGGCGCTTGCATCGGTATGCGCGGTTCGCGCGTCCAGGCAGTGTCGGGTGAGTTGGGCGGTGAGCGTGTGGACATCGTCCTGTGGGACGACAACCCGGCTCAGTTTGTGATCAATGCAATGTCGCCGGCTGAAGTGGCGGCAATTATCGTTGACGAAGATGCCCATGCAATGGACATCGCCGTTGGCGCAGACAATCTGGCTCAGGCCATCGGTCGTGGTGGTCAGAACGTGCGTCTGGCTAGCCAGCTGACTGGCTGGACCCTGAACGTGATGACCGAATCGGACATCCAGGCTAAGCAGCAAGCAGAAACCGGCGACATCCTGCGCAATTTCATTGACGAGCTGGAAGTCGATGAAGACCTGGCACAGGTGCTGGTAGATGAAGGCTTCACCAGCCTGGAAGAGATTGCCTACGTACCGTTGGAAGAAATGCTCAACATCGACGGCTTTGACGAAGAAACCGTCAACGAGCTTCGCGCTCGCGCCAAGGATCGTTTGTTGACCAAAGCCATCGCTACTGAGGAAAAGCTGGCAGACGCCCATCCGGCCGAAGACCTGCTCTCGCTTGAGGGTATGGACAAGGATTTGGCGATGGAACTGGCGGTGCGCGGCGTAATTACCCGCGAAGACCTGGCCGAGCAGTCTATTGACGATCTGCTCGACATCGACGGCATTGACGAAGATCGTGCCGGCAAGTTGATCATGGCCGCCCGAGCCCACTGGTTCGAGTAATTAGGCGCGGCCTGAGGAGAGAAGTGCATGACGCAAGTCACGGTGAAACAACTGGCCGATGAGGTCAAAACACCGGTAGAGCGCCTGTTGCAGCAGATGCGTGAGGCAGGTCTGCCGCACACCGCCGCCGAAGAACATGTGACTGACAGTGAGAAGCAATCTTTGCTGACTCACTTGAAAAGCAGCCACAAGGCGAAAGTGGAAGAACCACGCAAGATTACACTGCAGCGTAAAACCACCAGCACCCTGCGTGTTGCTGGCAGCAAAAGCATCAGTGTTGAAGTGCGTAAAAAGAAAGTTTTCGTACAGCGCAGCCCGGAAGAAATCGAAGCCGAGCGCAAACGCGAACTGGAAGAACGTCGCGCAGTAGAAAATGCTGCACGTCAGAAGGCTGAAGAAGAAGCCAAGCGTCGCGCCGAAGAAGAAGCACGTCGCCAGCCAGCTGCTGCGCAATCCGCTACTAATGACGCTGTTGCAGCACCTGCTGCAGTCGCCGAACCAGTACGTGAAAGCGCACCGGTTGTGGCTGCTGCTCCAGCGCCGTCTGCCGACGTTCGCAACAAGCAGAACGAACAGCGCCGTCCGGACAAACCACGTGCCGACGATAACAATCGTCGTGGCAGTGGCGATGGTGAGCGCAAAAACGCTCCGCATCGTGCTTCGGTCAAGGAAAAAGCGCCTGCTCCGCGTGTTGCTCCACGTACCACCGACGAAGAAAGCGATGGCTTCCGTCGTGGTGGTCGCGGCAAGGCCAAGCTGAAGAAACGCAACGCTCACGGTTTCCAGAGCCCAACCGGCCCTGTCGTGCGTGATGTGCAGATCGGCGAGACCATCACTGTTGGCGATCTCGCTCAGCAGATGTCGGTCAAGGCTGCTGAAATCATCAAGTTCATGTTCAAACTGGGTACTCCAGCGACCATCAACCAGGTGCTTGATCAGGAAACTGCTCAACTGGTAGCCGAGGAACTGGGCCACAAAGTGACCCTGGTCAGCGACACCGCCCTGGAAGATTCCCTGGCCGAGTCCCTGAAGTTTGAAGGTGAGACGTTCTCCCGTGCACCAGTCGTGACCGTAATGGGCCACGTTGACCACGGTAAGACGTCGCTGCTCGACTATATCCGTCGTGCCAAGGTAGCTGCTGGCGAAGCCGGCGGTATCACCCAGCACATCGGTGCGTACCACGTTGAAACCGAACGCGGCATGGTCACCTTCCTCGACACCCCTGGTCACGCCGCGTTTACCGCAATGCGTGCCCGTGGTGCCAAGGCGACCGACATCGTGATCCTGGTAGTTGCAGCGGACGACGGCGTGATGCCGCAGACCATTGAAGCTGTTCAGCACGCCAAGGCTGCAGGTGTTCCGCTGGTAGTCGCTGTGAACAAAATCGACAAGCCGGGCGCCGATCTCGATCGCATCCGTAGCGAACTGTCGGTTCACGGTGTGACCTCGGAAGAGTGGGGCGGCGACACCCCGTTCGTATCGGTTTCGGCGAAAGTCGGTACGGGCGTGGACGAGTTGCTCGAAGCTGTCCTGCTGCAGGCTGAAGTTCTGGAACTGAAAGCGACACCTTCGGCACCTGGCCGTGGCGTCGTGGTTGAATCGCGTCTCGACAAAGGTCGTGGCCCGGTTGCAACCGTTCTGGTTCAAGACGGTACCCTGCGTCAAGGCGACATGGTGCTGGTCGGTTCGAACTATGGCCGTGTACGTGCCATGCTCGACGAGAACGGCAAGCCAATCAAGGAAGCCGGTCCTTCCATCCCTGTCGAGATCCTCGGCCTGGACGGTACCCCGGACGCTGGCGACGAGATGAGCGTGCTGTCGGACGAGAAGAAAGCCCGTGAAGTGGCTCTGTTCCGTCAAGGCAAGTTCCGCGAAGTCAAACTGGCTCGCGCTCACGCCGGCAAGCTGGAAAACATCTTCGAGAACATGGGTCAGGCAGAGAAGAAGACGCTCAACATCGTCCTCAAATCCGACGTCCGTGGTTCGCTGGAAGCGTTGAACGGTGCCTTGAACGGCCTGGGTAACGACGAAGTGCAAGTGCGTGTTGTCGGTGGCGGTGTCGGTGGTATCACCGAATCCGACGCCAACCTGGCACTGGCCTCCAACGCTGTACTGTTTGGCTTCAACGTGCGTGCCGATGCTGGCGCTCGCAAGATCGTCGAGCAGGAAGGTCTGGATATGCGTTACTACAACGTGATCTACGACATCATCGAAGACGTCAAGAAAGCCCTCACCGGTATGCTGGGCAGCGATGTTCGCGAGAACATCCTGGGTATCGCTGAAGTGCGTGACGTGTTCCGTTCGCCGAAGTTTGGCGCGATCGCCGGTTGCATGGTTATCGAAGGTGTTGTTCACCGTAACCGTCCAATCCGTGTACTGCGTGAAGACATCGTTATCTTCGAAGGCGAGCTGGAATCCCTGCGCCGCTTCAAGGATGACGCTTCCGAAGTACGTGCCGGCATGGAATGCGGTATCGGCGTTAAGAGCTACAACGACGTCAAAGTCGGTGACAAGATCGAAGTCTTCGAGAAGGTTCAGGTTGCTCGCAGCCTCTAACTCGCGCACTTCAAGGGCCACGATGAGCCGCTGCATGCAGATGCGCGGCACAGCGTCAGGACTCTAAACGCAACGCCCGGTCTGGCTTTTGTCAGGCCGGGCGTTTGCCGCTTTCAGACCCTTCGGGTTTCGCCGTGGGGCAGTAACAGGTAACAAGACATGGCAAAAGAATACAGCCGTACCCAACGTATCGGCGATCAGATGCAGCGTGAGCTGGCACAGCTGATCCGTCGTGAAGTCAAAGACCCGCGCGTCGGCCTGGTCACCATTACCGCTGTTGAAGTCAGCCGTGACGTCGGTCACGCCAAGATCTTCATCACTGTAATGGGGCAGGACAACGCCGAAGACATCGCGCAAAGCATCAAGGTGCTCAACTCCGCCGCTGGTTTCCTGCGTATGCAGTTGGCCCGCGAAATGAAGTTGCGCAGCGTTCCTCAGTTGCACTTCCACTACGACGAAAGCGTCGTGCGTGGTGCGCACCTGTCGGCCCTGATCGAGCGTGCGGTGGCTGAAGACAACCAGCACCCGGTTGCGGCTGAAGCCGAAGACACCAAGGAGTAATCGGTGGCTCAGGTCAAACGTATCCGTCGTAATGTCAGCGGCATCATTCTGCTCGACAAGCCGCTGGGGTTTACCTCCAACGCCGCGTTGCAGAAGGTCCGCTGGTTGCTGAACGCCGAGAAGGCCGGGCATACCGGCAGTCTCGATCCGCTGGCCACCGGCGTGTTGCCGCTGTGCTTCGGAGAGGCCACCAAGTTTTCGCAATACCTTCTCGATTCGGACAAGGGTTACGAAACCCTGGCGCAACTGGGCAAGACCACCACCACGGCGGATGCCGAGGGTGAAGTTTTGCAGGAGCGTCCGGTGACCGTTGGTCGCGCCGATGTCGAAGCCGTACTGCCGAAATTTCGTGGGCAAATCAGTCAGATACCGCCGATGTACTCGGCACTCAAGCGTGATGGCCAGCCGCTCTACAAGTTGGCCCGTGCAGGCGAAGTAGTGGAGCGCGAACCGCGTTCTGTTACTATTGCGCGCTTGGAATTGCTGGCCTTTGAGGGTGATACTGCGCGGCTCGCGGTGGATTGCAGCAAAGGCACCTATATTCGCACCCTGGTGGAGGATATCGGTGAGCAACTCGGTTGTGGCGCTTACGTAGCTGAATTGCGACGTACCCAGGCCGGGCCTTTCACGCTGGCGCAGACGGTCACGCTTGAAGAGTTGGAAGCCGTACACGCCGAAGGCGGCAACGAAGCGGTCGACCGCTTCCTGATGCCATCGGACAGTGGCCTGCTGGATTGGCCGCTATTGCAGTTCTCGGAGCACAGCACGTTCTACTGGCTCAACGGCCAACCGGTACGTGCCCCGGATGCACCGAAGTTCGGCATGGTACGGGTACAGGATCACAATGGTCGCTTCATCGGTATCGGTGAAGTGAGCGAAGACGGGCGCATCGCGCCACGTCGACTGATTCGGTCAGAATGACCGGACGAGGGTGGCTGTCAACAGGCACGGTCACTACTCATTTTTAGATACAGGGATTTGTCCCTGGCCTGTTGAAGCTGTTTCTTTGAAACAGTTTCCTGATAAAAGGATTGCCTCATGGCTCTCGACGTTCAAGAAAAAGCCCAAATCGTAGCTGACTACCAGCAAGCTGTTGGTGACACTGGTTCGCCAGAAGTGCAAGTTGCACTGCTGACCCACAACATCAACAAGCTGCAAGGTCACTTCAAGGCCAACGGTAAAGATCACCACTCCCGTCGTGGTCTGATCCGCATGGTTAACCAGCGTCGTAAGCTGCTGGACTACCTGAAAGGCAAGGATCTGGGTCGTTATCAGGCTCTGATCGGTCGCCTGGGTCTGCGTCGCTAATAAGCGATTGCGCTAGAGGTTGGTTGTCTGTCGTGCGTCAGCGGGTTTCCCGCTGGCGCATGGCAGGCTCCCAGCCTCAAGTTTTATCTGGATAGTCGTTTTACCCTGGACAGGCGTTGGGCCGATTCCCGACATTGCCCAAGAATTTCGCAAGAAGACAAGTTCCCCAAGAGCCACAAAAGAAGGTAGGACACCGTGAACCCGGTAATCAAAAAATTCCAGTTCGGTCAGTCGACCGTTACCCTCGAGACTGGCCGTATCGCCCGTCAGGCCTCCGGCGCAGTATTGGTCACCGTTGACGACGACGTCAGCGTATTGGTGACTGTGGTCGGCGCCAAGCAAGCCGATCCAGGCAAGGGCTTTTTCCCTCTGTCCGTTCACTACCAGGAAAAGACTTACGCTGCCGGTAAGATCCCTGGCGGTTTCTTCAAGCGCGAAGGCCGTCCTTCCGAGAAAGAAACCCTGACTTCCCGACTGATCGACCGTCCGATCCGTCCGCTGTTCCCAGAAGGCTTCATGAACGAAGTGCAGGTTGTCTGCACCGTCGTTTCCACCAGCAAGAAGACCGATCCGGACATCGCTGCGATGATCGGTACCTCGGCTGCCCTGGCTATCTCCGGCATTCCTTTCGATGGTCCGATCGGCGCTGCCCGCGTTGCGTTCCACGAAAGCACCGGCTACCTGCTGAACCCGACTTACGAACAACTGAAAGCATCGAGCCTGGACATGGTCGTTGCCGGTACGTCGGAAGCCGTGTTGATGGTTGAATCGGAAGCCAAAGAGCTGACCGAAGACCAGATGCTGGGCGCGGTACTGTTTGCTCACGACGAGTTCCAGGTTGTGATCAACGCTGTCAAAGAACTGGCTGCCGAAGCTGCCAAGCCGACCTGGACCTGGGCTCCACAGCCAGAAGCCACCGCACTGCTGGGCGCTATCCGTGCCGAGTTCGGCGAAGCGATCTCCCAGGCTTACACCATTACCGTCAAGGCCGACCGTTATGCTCGTCTGGGCGAACTGAAAGACCAGGTGGTTGCCAAGCTGTCCGGTGAAGAAGGCCAGCCTTCGTCCAGTGAAGTCAAAGCTGCTTTCGGCGAAATCGAATACCGCACCGTTCGCGAAAACATCGTTAACGGCAAGCCACGTATCGACGGCCGCGACACCAAGACCGTACGTCCGCTGAACATCGAAGTCGGTGTTCTGCCAAAGACCCACGGTTCGGCACTGTTTACCCGCGGCGAAACCCAGGCGCTGGTCGTTGCAACTCTGGGCACCGCCCGTGACGCACAACTGCTGGACACCCTGGAAGGCGAGAAAAAAGACCCGTTCATGCTGCACTACAACTTCCCTCCGTTCTCGGTAGGTGAGTGTGGTCGCATGGGTGGCGCTGGTCGTCGTGAAATCGGTCACGGTCGTCTGGCTCGTCGTTCGGTTCAGGCCATGCTGCCTGCTGCCGACGTGTTCCCGTACACCATCCGTGTTGTGTCGGAAATCACCGAGTCCAACGGTTCGAGCTCGATGGCTTCGGTCTGCGGCGCTTCCCTGGCTCTGATGGACGCTGGCGTTCCGATGAAGGCACCTGTTGCCGGTATCGCCATGGGTCTGGTTAAGGAAGGCGAGAAATTCGCTGTCCTGACCGACATCCTGGGTGACGAAGACCACCTGGGCGACATGGACTTCAAAGTAGCCGGTACCGCCAAAGGTGTGACCGCGCTGCAGATGGACATCAAGATCAAAGGCATCACCGAAGAAATCATGGAGATCGCTCTGGGCCAAGCCCTGGAAGCGCGCCTGAACATCCTCGGTCAGATGAACCAGATCATTGGCCAGTCGCGTACCGAACTGTCGGAAAACGCTCCGACCATGATCGCGATGAAAATCGACACCGACAAAATCCGTGATGTTATCGGTAAAGGCGGCGCGACCATTCGTGCGATCTGTGAAGAGACCAAGGCTTCGATCGACATCGAAGACGACGGCTCGATCAAGATCTTCGGCGAAACCAAGGAAGCTGCTGAAGCTGCACGCCAGCGCGTTCTGGGCATCACTGCAGAAGCTGAAATCGGCAAGATCTACGTGGGTAAGGTTGAGCGCATCGTCGACTTCGGCGCATTCGTCAACATCCTGCCAGGCAAGGACGGTCTGGTTCACATCTCGATGCTGAGCGATGCTCGCGTAGAGAAAGTGACCGACATCCTGAAAGAAGGCCAGGAAGTGGAAGTACTGGTACTGGACGTGGACAACCGCGGCCGTATCAAGCTGTCCATCAAAGACGTAGCAGCAGCCAAGGCATCGGGCGTTTAATCAACTCCCAGGCTTGACCGCTTCAACGTTATGAAAAATGCCCCGCAGTGAAAGCTGCGGGGCATTTTTTTGTCTGCGAAACAGCGCATGAAGTTGCTGAGGCTTAAACCCGGTGCTAGGTTTAGCCCACCGCCCGTGTAGCTCAGCCGGTAGAGCAGCGCACTCGTAACGCGAAGGTCGCAGGTTCGATTCCTGTCTCGGGCACCATCCCCTTTTATTTCACCTTTCTGCTCAGATCATCCACGGCCCGTTTGAGCTGATCCATCTGACTGTTCTGGGAGCTGACGTCTCGCTTCAGACTGGACAGGTCACTGGAGCTTGAACTGGAACTCGATCCGGCGCTGCGCTTGAGGTCTTCCACCTGGCTGGCAAGCCTTTTCAAGTCGTTTTGCTGTTCGTTGACCGAGCGCTTAAGGTCGTTCACTTCGCCGGAACTGGAGCTTGAACTGGCATTCGATCCGCTGCTGCGTTTGAGATCATCCATCTGACTGGCAAGCTTCTTCAGGCTGTTCTCCTGTTCGCCGACCGTGCGCTTGAGGTCGCTGACTTCGCTCGAGCTTGAACTGGAGCTTGAACTGGCGTTCGATCCGCTGCTGCGTTTGAGATCATCCATCTGACTGGCAAGCTTCTTCAGGCTGTTCTCCTGTTCGCTGACCGTGCGCTTGAGGTCGCTGACTTCGCTGGAATGGGAGCTGGAGCTGCTGGAGTTCGCGTTGCTGTTGCGTTTGAGTTCGTCCACGGCTTTGGCGAGGTTCACCAGTCCGGTGTTCTGCTCGCTGATCGTACGCTTGAGTTTGTCCATTTCGCTGGCGTTGGTGTTGGAACTCGATCCGTTGTTGCGCTTGAGTTCTTCAATGAGTCGCGCCTGTTCACTGACGGTTTTTTTCAGCGCTTCCATATCAGCTGTATTGGTTTTGACGACGCGTTGCAGGCCTACCACGTCATCCGTACTGACATCGGATTTGACCATCACGTATGTGCCGTAATTGTAGTGATAGGCGAGGAATTTGTCGGAAGAAGAAGCGCTGTCGGATTTGTATTCCAGACCGGCCTGAGCTGTATTGGGCAGTGCCAGGCTGCCAAGAAGCAGGGTGGCCATGCCGGTTGCAAACAGGGTGGACGGAAGCTTTGGAAAATTACGCATCACCGGGTTCCTTGTGAAGTGCCTAGATGGCACATCGCTATGACTTTACCTTTTGAATCTTGTTCCTGGGTAGCTCGGGAAAATTTACAGAAAGTCTGCTCGACGGTTTTTTTGTTGATTTGATGTAAAAGTCCGTATAAATCGTCGAACAAACGTCCTATATTCGGACTCTGTACACGTACCACCTTGCAGTTTTCAGATGATCCCCGAATGGTTCTGAAGGCCAGACAAACCGGGCTTCAAACGGTTTTTTGCGTCAGAGAGATCCTTGATGATCCAGATCCATCTTCCATTCCCCAGATCAGCGAGAACGACATGACCGTTAAAGAATTGACCCAAGAAGCCAGACACGAAGAAGCACTGAAAAAGTACTTGCTGGAATCGCCCCAGCTAGCCGAAGAGATCAAGGACCTGCCAGCCGACGATCAGAAAGACCAGATCCAGTGGGCGTTCGAGGATGAGGCGGAATCCCAGGGCTTGCAGCCGTGGGAACTGACGCTCAAGTACACGTCGACCCCGGAAGAGTTCGAGGCCGCGCGCCTTGTACTGCACAAAGAGGCGGCCGAGGTCCTGGGCGTCGAATGGGAAGAGTACTGCGAGATGAACAATCTGGTGGTTTAAAGGCCGCTCCAAGTTTCAAGCGGCAAGCTTCAAGTCAAAGCAGAACTGCTTGAAGCTTGAAGCTTGTCGCTCGTAGCTGCTCAGAGGCTGAGCCGCATCGACAGATCGACAGCCTTCACATCCTTGGTCATCGCACCGATCGAAATGTAATCCACCCCGGTTTCGGCAATCGGCAGCAACGTGCTTTCGTTGATACCGCCGCTGGCCTCCAGTTTCGCCTTGCCGCCGTTCAGGCGCACCGCCTCGCGCATGTCGTCCAGGCTCAGCTCGTCAAGCATGATGATGTCAGCACCTGCTGCCAGGGCTTCTTTCAATTCTTCCAGGCTTTCCACTTCAATCTCGACCGGCTTGCCGGGGGCAATCTTGTGGGCGGCGTTGATGGCCTCGAGGATGCCACCACTGGCCGCGATATGGTTTTCCTTGATCAGGAAGGCGTCGTAGAGGCCGATGCGGTGATTGTGGCAACCGCCGCAGGTTACGGCGTACTTTTGCGCCAGGCGCAGGCCAGGCAGGGTTTTGCGAGTGTCGAGCAACTTCACCTGAGTATTGGCAACAAAATCCGCCAGGTACTGCGCGCGCGTGGCCACGCCCGAAAGCAATTGCAGGAAGTTCAACGCACAGCGTTCTCCGGTCAACAGCGAGCGTGCCGGGCCTTCCAGATGAAACAGCGCTTGATTGGGCTTGACCCGCTCGCCGTCGCGCACCTGCCAGTGCACCGCAACCCGAGGGTCCAGTTGCCGGAAAACCGCATCGACCCAGGCCGTGCCGGCGATGACAGCGGCGTCGCGGGTGATGATGGTCGCTTTGGCCAGGCGTTCGGCGGGGATCAGCTGCGCGGTGATGTCGCCGCTGCCGATGTCTTCGAGCAACGCACGGCGCACGTTGGCTTCGATTTCGGCGGTCAAGTCGGCGAGACGTAGATTCGGCATAACGGGCTCCACAAACAAAGTGGCCCGATTATAGGGCTATGGCGCGAAGCAACCCAAGGCATCAGAGGCGTCTCGTTGCTTGCAAACCTGCATTTGGTCGATTCATTTGAGTCATTGGCACAACGGCGGCGTCTTCCAGAAGCGTCTAATTCAATGGCAAGCATAGAGTCTGCTGGTACACCGGACGTCTTTTGCTGATAATCCGCCTTGCTTTTGACGTCATGGCTTTGACGTGCTGTTGGGTTTACGACTATTCGAAGAATCACCGTTTCTGGAGGCTTGGATGCACAACGACGGGAATGTAGTGCCTTTGCGCAAGGCGGCTACCGATCAGGCGACACAATCGCCACTCGCCCGCCTGCCTGTGATTCTGCTTCAGGTGCGCGACAAGGCCACTCAACAGTTACGGCATGGTTTACAGGAACTGTTCGATAACGCCGACGATACGCTATTCGAAATGGCCGATCGGGCGCGCAGCGATGTTGAACAGAACCTCTTTTTCGAAGCCATGCGCGACTTGCGTCTCAAGCGAAAAAGCATTGAGCGCGGTTTTCTCGAGCAATTCTTTGCGGCATTCGTCAGCCTCTCTCAGTACGACAGCAGCCGGCCGGCCTTGCCTCAGGCATTGGCGCTCGACACCGATGCATTACCCAGTGACGAGCTTGAGCGCAGCATCGCGGTGGAGGCCATGGTCGGCAAAGTGCTGAACCGCGACGGTTTCGCCCTCGACCAACTGACGGCCCGGCTCAGCGCGTTGCTGGGCAACGACCTGGACGATCAGCGCAACCCGTTGGGGCCGGCGATGCTCTGTGAGTATTTCTTGCAGGCCGGGCGCGACCTCGGGGTGGAAATCAAGGTCAAGCTGATCATCCTCAAGCTGTTCGATCGCTATGTGCTCAGCAGCGCTGATCAGCTGTATGCCGAAGCGAATCAGTTGCTCATCGCGACCGGTGTTTTGCCTGACCTCAAGCCCGCCCCCATGCGTCGTTTCACCGATCTTGCGACGGCCAGTGCCTATGCCGAGACGGCGGAGGCCAGCGAACATCCAGGCAGCACGCTGCTCGATGAGGGCGTGCAGGAAGTCTTCGCTGCGCTGCAGGAGTTACTGCTGCACGTGCGCGGCAGCGTGGCGCCGACCCTGGAAGTCAGTGCCCAGACACAACCCATTTCTACCCGCGACCTGATGCGCCTGCTCTCGCACTTGCAGCAATACGTGCCGGCGCTGACGATGCAGGACGATTTCGATTTGCGTAACCAGCTCGAACAACTGCTGACCCGGGTCAGCGTCAAGAGTGGCAAGTCGCGCGTGGTCGACGGTGCCGACGAAGACGTGATCAACCTGATCGCCATGCTCTTTGAATGCATCCTCGATGACCGCAACCTGCCGGATACCCTCAAGGCGTTGATTGGCCGTCTGCAAATCCCGATGCTCAAAGTCGCGGTGCTCGACAAGAGCTTCTTCAGCCGCACCAGTCATCCGGCCCGGCGTTTGCTCAACGAAATCGCTGCAGCCGCCATGGGCTGGGGTGAGTGCGATGACCATGAGCGAGACAGCCTGTACCGGCGCATCGAGCAGGTCGTGCAGCGCCTGTTGAACGATTTTGTCGACGACCCGGCCATTTTTTCCGAACTGCTGGCGGATTTTCTCGCCTTTACCAGCGACGAGCGCCGACGCAGTGAGCTGCTGGAGCAGCGCACCCGTGACGCCGAAGAAGGCCGCGCCAAGACTGAATTGGCGCGCCAGCATGTCGAGCGGGCGCTTAATCAGGCGTTATTGGGCAAAGTGCTGCCCCAGGCAGTGGTGGCCTTCGTCCATCAAGCCTGGAGCAAAGTGCTGTTGTTGACCTGCCTCAAACACGGCGAACACTCCACGGAGTGGCACGCCGATGTGCAGACCATGGAGCAATTGATCTGGAGCGTGCAGCGTCATGTTGATCCTGATGCGGGTATGCGGTTGTTGGCACTGGTGCCAGGGTTGCTGAAGTCCCTGCGCGACGGGCTGAGCGCCTCGGCATTCGATCCGTTCGCCACCAGTGAGTTTTTCAGTGAGCTGGAAACCTTGCATCTTCAGTTGTTTGAAATTCCGGGGCACGCCGTCGAACAGCCTGTCGAGGCGCCAGTGATGGTCCAGGTGCTGGAAGAAATCGTACTGCGCAGCGCTGACGAAGGACCGGTCGATAGCGTGTCGGTGCGCTTGCCGGCGGACGATCCTGGCTTGCTTCAGGTCGATCAATTGCGTCTGGGCGCCTGGGTCGAATTTCAGGAGGACGAGGAAAACACCCTGCGTTGCAAGCTGGCAGCAATTATCGAAGCCACCGCAAAATATATTTTCGTCGATCGCACCGGGATGAAAGTGCTGGAGCGCAGTCGCATCGGCCTGGCCCTGGAGTTTCGTCGCGGCGCGGTCCGGGCGCTGGATGACACCTTGCTGTTCGACCGGGCCCTGGAGTCGGTGCTTGGCAACCTGCGGCGCCTCAATCGCGGCAAGTGATCGCGCCCCAAGGGTCTATCGCGGCATACTGGGGGCCACACAGTCGTCGTTGAAGGAACCTGTATGCAGTTGGACCCCGCGAGCGGTTGGTGTCAGGGCGTGCGCTTGTGCCCCTCGCCCAATTTCAATGCGCGCCCCACGGGCGAAATTTCCCTGCTGGTGATCCACAACATCAGCCTGCCGCCTGCGCAGTTTCTGACTGGCAAGGTGCAGGAATTTTTCCAGAATCGCCTGGATGTCACGGAGCACCCATACTTTGAAGGGATTGCCGACCTGCGGGTGTCTGCGCACTTTCTGATTGAACGTGACGGCACTGTCACTCAGTTTGTCTCCTGTCTTGAGCGCGCCTGGCACGCCGGTGTGTCGATTTTCGAGGGACGGGAAACCTGTAATGATTTTTCCCTGGGGATTGAGCTGGAAGGCACGGATGATCTGCCGTTCACCGATGCTCAGTATCAAGCGTTGACGGCGCTGACCCGCCAGCTGCAAAGCGCTTTCCCGGCCATCACTGCACAGCGCATCTGTGGCCATAGTGACATCGCCCCGGGCCGCAAAACGGATCCGGGACCCGCGTTCGACTGGGCACGCTATCGCGCCGCCCTGGCAAAAGAGGAACAACAATGAGTTTTCTGGTGCTGCTGCTGGCCGTCTGGATCGAGAAGTTCTCGGCCCTGCGCCATCGGGTTCAACGTGATGGCGGCTGGATACATGAACTGAACAAGCTTGAAGTCAATCCGCGACTGATCGATCGGCCATGGCTGATCCTGGGAGTGCTGGTGCTGCTGCCCGTGGCGCTGCTGGGTTTGGTGTTGGTGGTGCTGGATCCGGTGGCTTACGGGTTGCTGGCATTGCCGGTGCACCTGCTGGTGGTGATTTACAGTCTGGGGCGTGGCGATTTGCTGGCCGGCCTCGGGCCGTTTCGCGATGCCTGGCGCCGGGAAGACCTGCAAGCGGCCGCCCATGTGGCGAAACGCGACCTGGATATTTGCGCCGACAGTGGCGAGCAATTGCTTGAACAGGTCCAGGGCCATTTGCTGTGGGAGGCTTATCAGAGCTTTTTCGCCGTGATCTTTTGGTATTTCCTGCTGGGTCCGGTTGCAGCGCTCAGCTACCGACTACTGGCGCTGGCCGAAGAGCACGGACAGAACCCGGCCGTGGTTGAGCGCGCGGGCCAGTTGCGTCACGCCTTTGACTGGGTGCCTGTGCGCCTGCTGGCGGCCAGTTTCGCGCTGGTCGGCAACTTTGTCGCCGTAAGCCGGGTGATGTTGCACGAACTGCTGAACTGGAACATCAGCGCTGCCCAGTTGATTGAGAAAGTCGGACTGGTCGCCGGTGAAATCCCTGCGCCAGTCGTCGGACCGGACGGCATCAACAGCCTGGACCGGATCTGGGAATTGCTGCTGCGAGCGGCGGTGCTCTGGTACGCCGGTTTTGCATTGTGGACGGTCCTTCCCTGACACACCGATACCCGTAATCGTTGGCGCAAACTGCGTCAACGGCTACGGGTACGCCCGCCCCCCGTTAACCTTAAGTTACAAAACCTCTCTCCGATTTGAGCTATACAGGCATAGCGCTCAATAGTGGCTATCTGCCGTAGCGCTGCGCCTGCCAATAAAAATAAGAATTCAAAGGGAGACTTCCAGTGAAGAGCTTGCTCTATCCCGCCGTCGCGCTGATGAATCGCCTGAGCTTCGGTATGAAGTTCAGCCTGATCAGTGTGTTATTCCTCGTGCCGATGCTGGTGACCAACTTCTATCTGGTGCGCGATTCTTATCGCGAGTTCCAGGGCACACAGGTGGAACTGCAGAGCCTCGATCTGCTGGGCAGCAGCCTGACCCTGCGACGGGACCTGGAAACCCTGAACAACCTGGTGCAGATCAACGTCACCCTTGGCCAGTCTGGCAAAGCCGGCAACGTCGAATCGCAGATCAGCACCCTGGGACAAAGCGTGCTGACCCGTTTGCAGGGCATGACGGCGATGACCACCGATGCGGAGCAGATCGCGATTTTCGATGCCAAGCGCGACGAAATGATTGCCGCGTTCAAAGCCCAGCAAGCGGAAAGCTCCCTGCAAAGCAAAAGCGGAATGATCGGAAAGTTGCTGGGCAGCGCGCAGATTTTCAGTCAGATCATTGCCAGTCAGGCCGGACTGGGCCGCGACACTCAGAGCGACATGCGGCAACTGAGCGAACTCATTACCAACGTCACCCCACCGGTTACCCAGATCTTGGGCGATGGCCGTGCGATGGGTTCCTATTCGCTGGGGCAGGGCTTTCTCAATTCGTCGTCGAGCACACGATTCGATGAGTTGCTGGCGCAGATCGAAAAGCTCCAGGGCGAATACAGTTTGAAGTTGCAGGACGCCATGGGCTCCAGCAAGGCCGCGCGCGAAACTCTGGCGGCCTTGGCCGATAGCAGCAAGGCGTCGCTGAAAAAGGCCAGTGAACTGTTCGAAGAGCAGGTGGTGATGGCCGATACGCTCGATGCGCCATGGCAGGGCTTTTACGATCAGGTCACAGGCCTGATGGACAAGACCTACCAACTCGATGAAGCCACCCTGAAGTTTCTCGGCGCTCAGTTGCAGCAGCGACTGGAGCAGAACCGCACCCACATGGTGATGCAGGCCGTGGCGTTGACGGTGGTGTTTGTGCTGATTTTTTACCTGTACGGCGGCTTCTACGCCTCGACCCGCACCACCCTCAAACGGCTTGGGGCGACATTGGACAAAGTGGCGGCGGGCGATATGACCGTCACGTTTCGTGCAGAAAGTCGCGATGAACTCGGCGAATTGGGCGAGGTGTTCAACGGCACGGTGAAAAAAATCCATGACCTGATCGAGCGCGTAGGACAAACCGTCAATGAGGTCGAGCGTCAGGCCGGGCAGGTCGAAAGTGTCTCTGCCCGAAGCAATCAGGCCGTGGCAGGGCAGCGCTCGCAGATCGAGCAGGTCGCCACCGCCATGAA
Organism: Pseudomonas sp. DR48; assembly: GCF_019823085.1. Classification (NCBI taxonomy): domain Bacteria; kingdom Pseudomonadati; phylum Pseudomonadota; class Gammaproteobacteria; order Pseudomonadales; family Pseudomonadaceae; genus Pseudomonas; species Pseudomonas sp. DR48. Next base: position 2,883,242 of record NZ_CP081946.1, read on the forward strand.
CCAGATGTCGGCGACCTCGCTTGAGGTGGCGCGCAGTGCCGCCGCCGCGGTCAGCAGCGCCCACAGCGTCAACGACGAGACCATCAGCGGTCGCGGGCTGGTGGAGTCCCAACAGGGCAGCATCGCGCAGCTGGCCAGCGAGATCGACCAGTCGGTGCAGGTGGTCAATCAACTGGCCAGCGACAGTCAGTCCATCAGCCGCGTGCTGGAAGTGATCAAGAGCATTGCCGAACAGACCAACCTTCTGGCCCTCAACGCCGCTATCGAAGCGGCACGGGCCGGCGAGCAGGGCCGTGGCTTTGCGGTGGTGGCCGATGAGGTGCGAACCCTGGCCAAGCGAACCCAGCAATCGACCGAGGAAATCGAGCAGATGATCGCCAAGCTGCACAGCGGTGTCGGCGCTGCGGTGAAAGCCATGGGCATCAGCCACCAAATGGCCGGCGGCACGGTCGGGCAGTCGGAAAAAGTCCAGCAGGCGCTGGAAAACATTCTTGGCGCCGTCGGCATGATCGTCGACCAGAACCAGCAGATCGCCGCGGCGGTAGAGCAGCAGACAGCCGTTGCTCATGATATTGACCAGAACATCGTCGAGATCAACCGGGCCGGTGAGCGCACCGCTGAAGGCGCGCACCAGACGGAGGATGCCAGTCGCGCGTTGTCGGCTCAGGTGGTGGAACTCAAGCAATTGATCAGCGCGTTCCGGGTGTGATGCCGTGCCGAACATCAACGGTGGGAGCAGCCTTGTCCCACCTTTTTTGAGTGGCGTCTGTCGTATTTTTTCCCAAATCAGGTCGGCAACTTCCTGATTTCCTGCGAGTTCTCTTTTTTTAGTCTTCAATGAAGGAAGATCAACCACTCTGACCCGCCCTGAGGAGGCTCGGTGATGTCATCTGCAACAATTGGAATCCAGGGGCGCTGCGCCCACTGTGAAACCACGCTTGTGCTCGAACCCTGGCAGCTCAACGCTATCGCGATCAACGAGTCGTTCGCCTGTGCCCACTGCCATAAAGCGTTGAAATTGAGCGACCCGCACCAGATCAAGCGCTTGAAATCCATCGACTCCCTGGCCATGTTGCGGGCTAGCACGTTGGTGACCGTGTGCACCGCGTTGCTGGTGGCATTGGTGATGGAGTGGATCAGGTTGATCAGCGTGGTCGAACAGCTGAATTTTTCACTGATTGCGATTCTGATCTATTTCGGTGTCGTGCAATACGCTCGGCACAAGCAACACATGACGCTGATTCTGGAAGCCGCCAAGGCTCACGCCGACTGATTACCAGTTGAACAGCGCACAGGCATTGGCCGTGCTCGTCTCGGCCAATTGTTCGGGACTGATCGCCATGATGTGCGCCAGTGCCGAGCAGATTGCCGGCAGGTGCGCGGGGGTGTTGCGTTGACCGGGAAACATGACTGGCGCCATGTCCGGGGAATCGGTCTCCAGAACCACTGAATCCAGCGGCAACTCGGCGAGCACGCGGTGCATGCGCAACGCTTGAGGCCAGGTGGCGGCACCACCGAGGCCAAGCTTGAACCCCAGCTTGATGTACTCGCGGGCTTCTTCCTTGCTACCGGCGAACGCGTGAATGATCCCTGCGCGTTTGAGCTTGAACCGCTTGAGCGTGGCAACTACTGCCGCATGGCTGCGTCGCACATGAATCAGCGCCGGAAGATTGAAGTCCGCCGCCAGTTGCAACTGTGCTTCGAACAACGCCTGCTGGCGCTCGCGATCCAGGGTTTCGATGAAGTAATCCAGGCCGATTTCGCCCACAGCGCACAATTGCCGATGACCGGCGAGCCGGGTCAGCCAATCACCGAGCGCAGCTAAATCTTCAGGGCGATGATCGTCCAGATACACCGGGTGCAAGCCGAACGCCGCATACAGGTCAGGATCGCTTTGCACCAGATCCCAAACCCGTTGCCAGTTACCCTGAAATACCCCCAGCACCACCATCCGCCGCACCCCGAGGGTGCGGCTTTCGGTCAGCAGCGCCGCACGGTCTTCGTCAAAGTCCGGAAAGTCCAGATGAGTGTGGCTGTCGATCAGCTCCACGGTTCAATCCTGGCGAATACGTTGCTTGAAGGTCCGCGCAATGGCCTGCACGCCGGGTTGGTAATCGGACTGCTCGATGGCGGCCAGCGCGAGCGCCAGGGCTTTGTCGGCGATCAGTTGGTGCTGCTGGGCCATGGCATTGACCGGCAGTGGCAGGAAGTCCAGCAGCTGCGTATCGCCGAAGGTGCCCAGGCGCAGCGGGCGGGTCTTGAGCGGGAAATCGTGCAAGGCATCGAACACGCCTTGAAGCAGCACGTAGGACGTGGTCACCAGCGCATCCGGCAAATGGCCCAGGCGCTGCAGCAATTCTTCCATCAACTGTTTGCCGCATTCGCGGCTGAACGACTCGCCGTGCTCAATCAGCACTTCGCCCTTGAACCCGGCCAACGCCTCTTTGAATCCAGCAGCCCGTTCCTGACTGATGCTCAGCTCTGGACGCGCGCCAATCAACGCAATTTGCTTGGGCAGCGGATCGAGCAGGCTGCGGGTCAATTGCAGGCTGGCCTCGCGGTCATCGCTGATCACCGAACAGAAATGCTCGGGTTCCATCACCCGGTCGATGGCAATGATCGGAATGCCTTTGGCTTGCAGCTGACGGTAGCTGTCATCTCCGGCCGGCAGGCAGCTGGCAACGATCAGCGCATCGCAGCGCCGAGCGCGGAACAGTTTGAGCAATTGACGCTCGCTGTCCGGCGCATCGTCGGAACTGGCGATCAGCAATTGATAGCCGCGAGCCCGGGCGCCTTGCTCGAGCAATTTGGCAATTCGTGCGTAACTGGGGTTTTCCAGATCCGGCAGAATGAAGCCCAAAGTGCGTGTGTGCCGGCTGCGCAGCCCGGCCGCCTGGGGATTGGGCGTAAAACCATGTTGTTCAACGACGGCACGCACGCGCTCTACGGTGGCGCTGCTGATGCGTTGCTGTTCGGCCTTGCCATTGATGACGTAACTGGCGGTGGTAACGGACACACCGGCCAATTGTGCGATATCACTGAGTTTCAACTCGGGGGTTTCCTTGTTTTTCGCCCGACATTTTTGACAATCCTACCCGATTCGGACAGGTGACCATTGTCGCAACGTATCCGACAAGTTGGACTTCAAGGATGAGACATTATCGAGTAACGTGCCAATCATTCTAGATTAAACGATTCAGCAAGCGTATTTTCTACGTTATAGGTGCATTTGGACGGTTCTGCCGCGAAACCGCCAAAAGTCATGACCAAGCGCCTAAGCTGAATCATTCAAAACAATACCTGGCGCCCACAGGCGCCAAAAAGGAGAAAGCATGCTCGAGCTCACCATAGAGCAGATTTCCATGGGCCAATCGGCTGTGGATAAGTCCGCAGCGTTGCACTTGCTGGCCCAACATCTGGTTGCCGATGGATTGGTTGCCGAGGGTTATCTCGCCGGTTTGCAGGCGCGCGAAGCCCAGGGTTCGACCTTTCTCGGTCAAGGTATTGCCATCCCCCACGGTACCCCGGATACCCGCGATCAGGTGTTTTCCACCGGCGTGCGCCTGATGCAGTTCCCCGACGGCGTGGACTGGGGCGATGGTCAGATTGTTTACCTGGCGATTGGTATTGCCGCCAAGTCAGACGAACACCTGCGTTTGCTGCAACTGCTGACACGCGCCCTGGGCGAGACCGATCTGGGTCAGGCCCTGCGGCGCGCCAGCACCGCCGAAGCCTTGCTGAAACTGTTGCAAGGTGCGCCGCAGGAGCTGGCGCTGGATGCACAGATGATCGGCCTCGGTGTTTCCGCCGATGATTTCGAAGAACTGGTCTGGCGCGGTGCGCGTTTGCTGCGCCAGGCGGATTGTGTGAGCAACGGGTTCGCCGGCGTCTTGCAGCAAGTCGAAGCGCTGCCCTTGGGCGATGGTTTGTGGTGGTTGCACAGCGAACAAACCGTGAAGCGCCCCGGCCTGGCCTTCGTCACCCCGGACAAGCCGATGCGTTACCTCGGCCAGCCGCTCAGCGGCCTGTTTTGCCTGGCCAGCCTCGGCGAGGCGCATCAAGCCCTGCTCGAACGCCTGTGTGCGTTGCTGATCGAAGGTCGCGGCCACGAATTGGGCCGCGCCACCAGCAGCCGCGCGGTGCTTGAAGTGCTGGGCGGTGAGTTGCCGGCGGATTGGCCAAGCGCTCGTATCGCCCTGGCCAACGCCCATGGCTTGCATGCACGCCCGGCGAAGATCCTTGCGCAACTGGCGAAAAGTTTCGAAGGTGAAATCCGCGTACGCATCGTCGAAGGGCAGGACAGCGCCGTGTCGGTGAAGAGCTTGAGCAAGCTGCTCAGCCTTGGCGCCCGTCGTGGTCAGGTGCTTGAATTCGTCGCCGAACCGAGCATCGCCGCCGACGCGTTGCCAGCCCTGTTGGCGGCCATCGAGGAAGGTCTCGGGGAAGAAGTCGAGCCGTTGCCGGCGGTCAGTCAGCAGCGTGAAATATTTGCCGATGTCGCCGAAGTGCTGCTTGCACCGAAATCCGGCAGTCTGATTCAGGCCATCGCCGCTGCGCCGGGAATTGCCATCGGTCCGGCACATATCCAAGTGCTGCAAACCATCGAATACCCGCTGCGCGGTGAGTCTGCCGCCATCGAGCGCGAGCGTCTCAAACAGGCGCTGGCCGACGTGCGTCGCGACATCGAAGGGTTGATCGAACGCAGCAAATCGAAGGCCATTCGCGAGATTTTTATTACCCACCAGGAAATGCTCGACGATCCGGAACTGACCGATGAAGTCGACACCCGTCTCAAGCAAGGCGAAAGCGCCGAAGCGGCGTGGATGGCGGTGATTGAAGCAGCGGCCAAACAACAGGAATCCTTGCAGGACGCGCTGCTCGCCGAACGCGCGGCGGACTTGCGCGACATCGGCCGTCGTGTGCTGGCGCAACTTAGCGGCATCGAAACCCCGAGCGAGCCAGAGCAACCGTACATTCTGGTGATGGATGAAGTCGGTCCGTCCGACGTGGCGCGTCTCGATCCGACGCGAGTCGCCGGCATTCTTACCGCCCGTGGCGGCGCCACCGCGCACAGTGCGATCGTTGCCCGGGCGCTGGGTATTCCAGCGCTGGTCGGTGCTGGTGCGGCGGTGCTCCTGCTGGCGCCGGGCACGCCGTTGCTGATCGATGGCCAGCGCGGTCGCTTGCACGTCGATGCCGACGCCGCCACCTTGCAGCGCGCCACGCAGGAACGCGATACCCGCGAACAACGTCTCAAGGCCGCCGCCGAGCAACGCCATCAACCGGCGTTGACCACCGATGGCCACGCGGTCGAAGTGTTCGCCAACATCGGCGAGAGCGCCGGTGTCACCAGCGCGGTGGAGCAGGGCGCCGAAGGCATCGGCTTGCTGCGCACCGAACTGATTTTCATGGCCCATTCGCAAGCGCCGGACGAAGCGACTCAGGAAGTCGAATACCGTCGTGTCCTCGATGGCCTGGCCGGTCGTCCGCTGGTGGTGCGCACCCTTGATGTCGGTGGCGACAAACCGCTGCCGTATTGGCCGATTGCCAAAGAAGAAAACCCGTTCCTCGGCGTGCGCGGCATTCGTCTGACCCTGCAGCGCCCGCAGATCATGGAAGCGCAATTGCGCGCCCTGTTGCGTGCCGCCGACAACCGTCCGCTGCGGATCATGTTCCCGATGGTCGGCAGCGTCGATGAGTGGCGCCAGGCTCGGGACATGACCGAACGCCTGCGTCTGGAAATTCCGGTTGCAGACCTGCAATTGGGGATCATGATTGAAGTGCCGTCGGCTGCATTGTTGGCGCCGGTGCTGGCCAAAGAGGTCGACTTTTTCAGCGTCGGCACCAATGACCTGACCCAATACACCCTGGCCATCGACCGTGGTCATCCAACCTTGTCGGCCCAGGCTGACGGGTTGCACCCGGCGGTGCTGCAACTGATCGACATCACCGTGCGCGCCGCCCATGCCCACGGCAAATGGGTTGGCGTGTGCGGCGAGTTGGCGGCTGATCCGCTGGCGGTGCCGGTGCTGGTCGGTCTGGGTGTGGATGAACTCAGCGTGTCGGGCCGCAGCATCGCCGAGGTCAAGGCGCGCGTGCGCGAGCTCAGCCTGGCCCAGACCCGAATTCTCGCCCAGCAGGCCTTGGCCGTGGGCAGCGCGAATGAAGTTCGCGCATTAGTGGAGGCCCTGTAATGGCCAAGATTCTAACCCTGACCCTCAATCCGGCGCTGGACCTCACCGTCCAGTTGCCGCTGCTGGCTCCAGGTCAGGTCAATCGCAGTGACGAGATGCACACCCACGCCGCCGGCAAAGGCGTGAACGTGGCGCAGGTGCTGGCGGACCTTGGGCATCAGCTCACCGTCAGCGGTTTCCTCGGTGAAGAGAACCTGCAAGCGTTCGAAACCCTGTTCGCCAAACGTGGTTTTGTCGACGCGTTTATCCGTGTTCCCGGCGAGACACGCAGCAACATCAAACTGGCAGAAAGCGATGGGCGCATCACTGATATCAACGGTCCCGGGCCGATGGTGGATGAGGCCGCGCAACAAGCTTTGCTCGATCGACTCGAGCAGATTGCGCCGGGCCATGAAGTCGTTGTCGTCGCCGGCAGCCTGCCTCAAGGCATCAGTCCCGCGTGGCTGCAGGCGTTGATTTCACGGTTGAAAAACCTTGGCTTGAAAGTCGCCCTCGACACCAGTGGCGAAGCCTTGCGTGCCGCGCTCAAGGCCGGTCCCTGGCTGATCAAGCCGAACACCGAAGAGCTGGCCGAAGTGCTGGGTTGCGAGGTGGTTTCGGTTACTGCCCAAGCCGAAGCGGCGAGCCGTTTGCACGCTCAAGGCATCGAGCATGTGGTGATCTCCCACGGTGCCGATGGCGTGAACTGGTTCAGCGTCGGTTCGGCGATGCACGCCACGCCGCCCAAGGTCAGCGTTGCCAGTACGGTGGGCGCGGGCGATTCGTTATTGGCCGGCATGCTTCACGGTTTGCTCAGCGCCGATACGCCCGAACAGACCCTGCGCACGGCCACGGCGATTGCGGCGATGGCGGTCACCCAGATCGGTTTCGGCATCAACGACGCCGCGCAATTGGCGCAGCTCGAACAGGGTGTGCGCGTGCGCCCCCTGACAGAACAATAAGAGGGTTTGTCATGAAGTTAGCCATTGTTACGGCCTGTCCGAACGGCATGGTCACCAGTGTGCTGTGCGCCCGCTTGCTCGATGCGGCGGCCCAGCGTCAGGGCTGGAGCACCTGCGTTGAAGTCAACGATGCGGCGCACCCGGAACGCCAATTGTCGGCGGCCACGATCGAGGGCGCCGAGTGGGTATTGCTGGTCACCAGCGCCCCGGTCGACATGTCCCGATTCGTCGGCAAGCGCGTTTTCCAGAGCACGCCGGCCCAGGCGCTGCAGGATGTCGAAGCGGTGCTGCGCCGAGGTGCCGAAGAGGCTCAGGTTTACGTCGCTCCCGAAGCCGTCGCAGAGCCGGTTGCCGTTGTGCAAAACGCGCCGCGACTGGTGGCGATCACAGCCTGCCCGACCGGCGTCGCGCACACGTTCATGGCCGCCGAAGCCTTGCAGCAAGCGGCCAAACGCCTGGGTTACGAACTGCAAATCGAAACCCAGGGCTCGGTCGGTGCGCGCAATCCATTAAGCGCCGCCGCGATTGCCGATGCCGATGTGGTGTTGCTGGCCTGCGATATCGAAGTCGCCACCGAGCGTTTCGCCGGCAAGAAGATTTACCGCTGCGGCACGGGTATTGCTCTCAAGCAAGCTGAAGCGACACTGAAAAAAGCCCTGGCCGAAGGCAAGCAGGAAACTGCTGCAAGCGGCGCACAAGGCCCGGCCAAGCAAGAGAAGTCCGGCGTCTACAAACACTTGCTGACCGGTGTGTCGTTCATGTTGCCGATGGTGGTGGCGGGCGGCTTGATGATCGCCTTGTCCTTTGTGTTCGGCATCACTGCGTTCAAGGAACCGGGCACATTGGCGGCGGCGCTGATGCAGATCGGCGGCGAGACCGCGTTCAAGCTGATGGTGCCGCTGCTGGCGGGTTACATCGCCTACTCGATCGCCGACCGTCCGGGCCTGGCGCCGGGGATGATTGGCGGCTTGCTGGCGAGCACCCTCGGTGCCGGTTTCATCGGCGGGATCATTGCCGGTTTCATCGCCGGTTACGCGGCGCAGGCGATCAATCGATATGCGCGCTTGCCGCAAAGTCTTGAGGCGCTGAAACCGATCCTGATCATCCCGTTGCTGGCGAGCCTGTTCACCGGTCTGGTGATGATCTACGTGGTCGGCAAACCGGTGGCGGGCATGCTCGAAGCGCTCACGCACTTCCTCGACAGCATGGGCACCACCAACGCGATTCTGCTGGGTGTGTTGCTGGGCGGCATGATGTGCGTCGACCTGGGCGGGCCGATCAACAAAGCGGCTTACGCGTTCTCGGTCGGGCTTCTGGCGTCGCAGAGTTATGCGCCGATGGCCGCGACGATGGCCGCTGGTATGGTGCCGCCGATTGGCCTGGGCATCGCCACGTTCATTGCGCGTCGCAAGTTTGCCCAAACCGAGCGCGAGGCAGGTAAAGCGGCGCTGGTATTGGGGCTGTGCTTTATTTCCGAAGGGGCAATTCCGTTTGCCGCCAAGGACCCGCTGCGGGTGATTCCGGCGAGCATTGCCGGTGGTGCGCTGACCGGTGCGTTGTCGATGTATTTCGGCTGCAAACTGATGGCGCCGCACGGTGGCTTGTTTGTGTTGGCGATCCCGAATGCGATCAACCATGCGCTGCTGTATTTGCTGGCGATTGTGGCTGGCAGTCTGCTGACGGCGGTGGCGTACGCGCTGCTCAAGCGGCCGGAAGTTGTCGAGCTGGCAATAGAGCCCGTCAACGCCTGACACACAACCCTGTGGGAGTGAGCCTGCTCGCGATGACGATTTAACATCCAGCAGAAATGGTGACTGTTACACCGCAATCGCGAGCAGGCTCGCTCCCACAGGAATTGCGTTTTCACATCAGCGTCACGCGCGCGTGTTTAAGTTTTCCTTTTCAGGGAGAACACCATGAGCGAATTCGATCTTGGCCGCCGCCGCGTCATCCAGGCCGTCGGCGCCGGCCTGTTGCTTCCTGGTCTGGCGCCGGCAGTGATCGCGTCAGTCCAGGATCGTCCGCAACTCACCGACGGCGTGCAGTCCGGCGACTTGCTGGGCGACCGGGCGATGATCTGGAGTCGCAGCGACCGTCCGGCGCGGATGGTAGTGGAATGGGACACCCGCAGCCTGTTCGGCAACCCCCGCCGACTCGTCTCGCCAGTGGCCGATGCGCGCAGCGATTTCACCGCTCGCGTGGAGCTCACCGGCTTGCCCGCCGATCAGGCGATTTTCTATCGCGTGTCCTTCGAAGATGCCCAGAGTGGCGCCGCCAGCGAACCCTGGTTCGGCCACTTGCGCAGCGTGCCGCAAGCCCGTCGCGATATCCGTTTTGTCTGGAGCGGCGACACCGTCGGCCAAGGCTTCGGCATCAACCCCGACATTGGCGGCATGCGCATCTACGAAGCCATGCGCCTGCGCCTGCCGGACTTCTTTATCCACAGCGGCGACACCATCTACGCCGACGGCCCGGTGCCAGCACAACTGACCACGGAAAGCGGCCGTGTGTGGCGCAATATCACCAGCGAAGCCAAGAGCAAAGTCGCCGAAACCCTCGATGAATATCGTGGCAATTACCGCTACAACCTGATGGACGAAAACATCCGTCGCTTCAACGCCGAAGTACCGCAGATCTGGCAGTGGGACGACCATGAAGTGGTGAATAACTGGTCGCCGGGCAAACAACTCGACGGGCGCTACCAAAGCAAGGATATCCACAGCCTGGTGGGCCGTGCGCGGCAAGCCTGGCTGGAATATGCACCGATGCGCCGGCAGAGCGCCGACGGCGGCGGACGAATTTATCGCAAGCTCAGCTATGGGCCGTTGCTGGATGTGTTCGTGCTGGACATGCGCAGTTATCGAGGGGCCAATGACGATAACCTCGGCGGCGAAAAACCCTTTCTCGGTCGCGATCAACTGGACTGGTTGAAGGCTTCGTTGAAAGGCTCCACCGCGCAATGGAAAGTGATTGCCGCCGACATGCCGGTCGGCCTAGGCGTGCCGGACGGCGAAGTCAGCCCCGGTGTGACGCGCTGGGAAGCGGTGGCCAACGGCGATCCCGGCCCGGCCCAGGGACGTGAACTGGAAATCGCCGAGTTGTTGGGTTTCTTGCGGGCGCAACAGGTGCGCAATTTTGTGTTCCTGACCGCAGATGTGCATTACTGCGCCGCGCATCATTACCACCCGGACCGCGCTGCTTTTCAGGACTTCGAACCGTTCTGGGAGTTTGTCGCCGGGCCATTGAATGCAGGGAGTTTCGGGCCCAATCCGCTGGATAAAACCTTTGGCCCCGAGGTGGTCTTCGAGAAAGCCCCACCCGCGCAGAACACTTCGCCGTTTGCCGGGTTTCAGTTTTTTGGCGAGGTGAATATCGACGGGCAGACGGGGGAGATGAGTGTGGTGTTGCGGGATCTGGATGGGGTTGGGGTGTTTGAGCAGAAGTTGCAGCCAGTCTGAAAAAAATCGCGAGCAGACCCAGACTCCTGTGGGAGTGAGCCTGCTCGCGATGGCGGTGTAACAGCCGCTGTATTTATTGAATGTTAAGCCGTCATCGCGAGCAAGCTCGCTCCCACAGGGATAGTGTTGGGTCAGTACACGTCACGGCGGTAACGGCCTTGTTCTATCAGCCGGTCGACTTCTTCAATGCCGAGCGTTTCGTTGAGCACGTGATCCACCCCTGAAGCCATGCCTTGCAGGCTGCCACAGATGTAGATCACCGCACCTTCATCCAGCCATTGCTTCAACGTTTCGGCGGACTCGCGCAGACGATCCTGCACGTAGATCTTCTCGGCCTGATCCCGCGAAAACGCCAGGTCCAGTCGCTCGATGTCCCCCGAGATCAGCCACTCTTCGAGCTCATCGCGACACAGGTAATCGTGTTCGCGGTTGCGCTCGCCAAACAACAGCCAATGGCGTTGTTGTCCATCGGCAATCCGCGCTTTCAACAAGCTGCGCAGCCCGGCGAGACCGGTGCCGTTGCCCAGCAAAATCATCGGCACCGGCTCGGTCGGTAAATGGAAACCGCTGTTACGTCGCACCCGCATACTGAGGGTGCTGCCCACTGGCGCATGCTCGGTCAGCCAGCCGGAAGCGACGCCCAGGCTGCCGTCGGGATGCACTTCCTGACGCACGATCAGTTCCAGCACGCCGTCCGCCGCTATCGAGGCGATGGAGTATTCGCGCATGGCCAATGGCACCAGGGCGTCCAACAGCGCCTGGGCGTGCAGGCCGACCAGATGCGCTCGGTTCTCGGGCAATTGGCGACTCGCCAGGGCCTGCTCCAGAGGTTGTGTCAGGCCATCGTAGGTCACCGTGGCCCGGCCTTCGATGCCCAGGCCATCAAGGAAATGCTCGATCGCCCATGAACTGTTGCGTGGCAGCACTTCCACCAGGTCACCGGCCAGCCAGCTGCTGGTGGTCGGGGCGGCAAGGCCCAGCAAGTACACCGGCGAGCCGCTGCTGTCCGGGTTCATCAATTCGCGGCGAGTCAGGGTCCAGTTGTCGTAGCTCGGTGCCTGCCAGGTGTCGGCCGGTGTTTGTCCGGTCAGCAGACCCAGCTGTTGTTGCCAGTGACGCAGGGCGTACGGATCGCCGCTGTCGACTTCCACCGGCGCGAACAAGGTCTTGCCGCCCTGTTCGCCCAGCCAGGTATGCAGGCGTCGGGCGAAGCCGCAGAAGTGTTGATACTGGCGATCACCCAGGCCCAGTACCGCGTAGTTCAGGCTCTCCAGGCTCGGCGCCCGGCCCAGCACTTTGCGTTCGAAACCGCGGGCACTGTCCGGTGCTTCGCCGTCGCCGAACGTGCTGACCACGAACAATGCATTGCTGGACTCACGCAAATCCTGTTCGCTGACATTCGCCAGCGGCTGGACTTTCACCGGTACGCCGGCCGCCTGCAACTGCCCGGCGGTTTGCCACGCCAGCTGCTCGGCAAACCCGCTTTGGCTGGCGAAGCCGATCAACCAGGCCGGCGTATTGCTGCCGGTTTGCGCGAAGCCTTTGCGGGCATCGTTGATTTGTTTTTTCTTGCGCCGACGGTCGAGGTACAGCAACCAGCCGGTGATGAAAAACAGCGGCATGGTCAGCGCGCTGATTGTCATGATGATCCGCCCGACAATGCCGAAATAGCTGCCCACATGCAGCGCGTAAATGCTGGTCAGCAGTTGCGCCTTGAGGCTCTTGTCGCTGTAACGCTCAATCCGTTTGACCACGCCAGAGGCCGGATCAAGGGTGATCTGGTTCAACGCGCGATTGTGCGGCGAGGTCTTCAACAGGTAGAACACGGTGGCGGGTTGCCCGGCCACTGGCGGCATGCGGATGTTATAGGCACTGAGTGCCGGACCGGCAGCGCTGTAGATGCTGCTCCACATCAACGCGTAATCGGCGGTCGGCGCCGGACCGCTTGGCGCAGGACCACGCCCGCCGCGCATGCGCTCGTTTTGCGGGGCGTCGGAAAGCAGTCGGGTCAGGCCTTTGTTGTACCACTCATAGGACCAAGACAATCCGGTCAGCGCCGCCAACAGGTAAAACACCATGCACCACGTACCGGCCACCGAGTGCAGGTCCCAGTTGAAGCTGCGGCCCTTTTTCTTCCAGTCGAGGGTTAGCCAGGTACGCCAGTTTTTCCACTGGCGTGGCCAGCGCAGGTACAGGCCCGAGAGGCAGAAGAACACCAGGATCAGCGTGCACGCGCCGGTGATTTGCCGACCGGTATCGCCCATGGCGAGAAAGCGGTGCAGTTGCAGCATGAAGCCGAAGAAGCCTTGCCCGGTGGCATCGCCCATGAACTCGGCGGTATACGGGTCGAAATAACGCATCTCGCCACGGCGTTCGCCGGGCGGAGGGGTGAAGAACACCTTGGCTGCGGTGCCGCTGTCGGTCTCGACACTGAGCATGGCGACTTTTTTACCGGAAGCGGCTTCGATGCGCTCGACCAGTTCGACTGGGGGCAGCACGCCGGCAACCTGCTTCTCGACCTGCAACACAGAAGGGTTCAGCACGCTCAGGATTTCATCCTGAAACGATACCGTCGCCCCGGTGATGCCCATCAGGGCCAGGACCAGCCCGGCACTGATGCCGAAAAACCAGTGCAACTGGAACAGGGTTTTCTTCAACACTTCGCTCGCCTTGTTCGTTCGATAATTGTCATCACGGCGCGCATTATGCCGTGGGTGGTCGAGAAGCATTCTTTTTTACGTACAAAAGCCCCGGTCATATAGATGAACGGGGCCTGACCTTTAATTGCCAGCCACTCCTTGTGGGAGCGAGCCTGCTCGCGAATGCGGTGGGTCAGCCAACACAAATGGTGAATGTGGCGCCCTCATCGCGAGCAGGCTCGCTCCCAAATTTTTTAGAAGTGGAAGTTAGTACTCAGCAATGCCGTACGGCCCGCCGCCTGATTGGCGAAGTGGGTCGAGAAGGCTTTGTCGTAATAGGTTTCGTCGGTCAGGTTTTGCACGTTCAGTTGCAGGTCGATGTTTTTGCTCAGCTTGTAGGCGGCCATCGCGTCGTAACGAACATAGGAATCAACCATGGTGGTGTTGGCCACGCTGCCGAATACATCGTCGACGTAGAACGCACCGCCGCCGATCGTCAGCTTCGGTGTGACCTGATAAGTGGTCCACAGGCTGGCGCTGTTTTTCGGCGTGTTAGGCAGTTCGTTGCCATCGTTGACTGCGCCCAGCGGGCCGCCATCGACTTGCTCGCTGTCCATGTAGGCGTAACCGGCGAACACTTGCCATTTGTCGGTGATCTTGCCGCTGGCCGACAGTTCGACGCCCTGAACGCGGGTTTTGCCGGCGTTTTCATAGGACGTGGTGTCGACTTGAACGCGGGCGTTGTCTTTCTCGGTGCGGAAGATATCGGCGGTCAGCGACAGACGATCGTTCAACAGATCCCACTTGGTACCGATTTCGTAGTTCTTGGTGGTTTCCGGTTCCATGTCGCTTTTCAGCAAGTTGCCGTTGCGGTCCGGCGTGCCGCCCAGCGGGTTGCCTTCCTGACCTTCGCCCAGGGTGTTGCCCGGTGGCGTGGCGGAGGTGGCATAGGACGCATAGATGCTGCCGTTTTCTGCGGGCTTGTAGACCACGCCGAACTGACCGGTCACGAACTCGCTGGTGTCATCGCCCTTGGACGTGGTCACGCTGGAGCCGTTGAAGGTTTTGTAGTCGGTGTCGAAATGGTCGTAACGCAGACCCATGTTCACCAGCCACTGCTCGGACAATTCCAGGGTGTCGAACACATACAACGCATAAGTGTTGGCTTTGGTGTCGGTACCGGCGTAGTTGCGTGAGATTGCACCGTTCCATGGGTCGTTCGGGGTCGGGTTGGACAGCGACGTGCAGTTGTAGCCGCTCGGTGCACCGATGAGCGCCGGACTGCAGTTGGTTGTCACAGCCGCCGTGGCCGGCGTGGTGTCGGTGTTGACGTTGTACGAGGACTTGCGGCTTTCCTCGTGGCTCAACTCGATACCGGTGGCGAAGCTGTTCTTGAACCCGGCGATGTAGACGTCACCGAACAGATCCGTCTGGTTGGTAGTGGTCTCGGTGTTGCTGACGCGGGTGTTGGCCCGACGCCAGACGCTGCCGTTGTTGACGTTGCCCTTGCTGTCGTCCGGCTGGGTCAGGATGTAATCCTGCATGCTGGTGCCATGGCGCAAGGTGTTTTTGACGGTCAGCGCGTCGTTGAGGTCGTGCTCGATGGCGAAGGTCGCCGTGTCGGTGCGGCCCTTGCGGAAATCGCGATCCAGGCCATAGAAATTGCTGTCGTTACCGCCGGCAAAAGGCTTGTCCGGGTTCGATTTGGTACGGGCGGCCGAACCTGCGACAGGAATGGTGTAAGGAATGCCCGAGTCTGGCGTGTCGTTGCTTTCCAGGTGGTAGTAATCGAGGTTGACCCGGGTGTCGGTGCCCAGGCCGAACACCAGCGACGGCGCGACGCCCCAGCGGTCGTAATCGACTTTGTCACGGCCGGCGACGTTGCTTTCGTGGCTCATCAGGTTCAGACGGCCAGCGGCGCTATCGCTGAACTGGTAGTTGCCGTCCATCGTGTAACGCTGGGTCTGGTCCGAACCCCAGGTAAATCCGCCGTCGAACGAGTCGCCCAGATGCGCCTTCTTGCTCACCAGGTTGATGCTGCCACCCGCCGCTCCACGGCCGCCAATGGCCGAGTTCGGGCCTTTGCTGACTTCGATCGACTCGACCGCGAAGATCTCGCGGCTTTGCGAGCCGGTGTCGCGCACGCCATCGAGATAAGTATCGCCCTGGGCGTCGAAACCGCGAATGAACGGACGGTCGCCTTGTGGGTTGCCACCTTCACCGGCACCGAAGGTGATGCCCGGAACGGTGCGCAGCGCGTCCTGCATATTGAGTGCGCCGGTGTCCTTGAGGACTTGTTGCGGGATAACGGTGACCGAACGCGGCGTGTCCACCAGCGGTGCGGTGTACTTGGGCGAGGAGGCTTTTTCGACGTTGTAGGAAGTCGCATCCTGGGCTTCGCCAGTGATGGCGGTGGCGCCAAGGGAAATCGAATTGCCCGGTGCTTTTTCGTTGGTTTGTTCAGCCGCGAAAACCATGTGGCCCGCAGAGCCGGCAGTGATCGCCACGCCAATTGCTGACGCGAGCAAACGCGGTGAACTGACCGGTAATTGTGATTGTTGGCGTGACATGTGAATTCCCCTCCCAAGGATTTGAGGCCGCGGAATATAGGGTAAACAAGTATTTGTATCAATTGCGAAACGTTACTATTTGCATCGAATTTACATTCTTTACACTTTGACCTTACGGTTTTGGCGGGCTCGTTCGTCATGGGGTTTTACACGGGCAATAAGAATCAATACCATTGACGCCTCTTTGTTCTCAGGTGCCATCCCATGCTGCTGCACATTCCCGGCGTGTTCGCGAAAGAAGAAGTGCAGCGCATCCGCGAGGCTCTGGAGCAGGCGGACTGGGCCGACGGCAAAATCACCGCCGGCTACCAGTCGGCCAAGGCCAAGCACAATCTGCAGTTGCCCGAAGGTCATCCACTGGCCAAGGAGGTGGGCGCGGCGCTGCTTGAGCGGCTGTGGAAGAATCCGCTGTTCATGTCCGCCGCGTTACCGCACAAAGTCTTCCCACCATTGCTGAACTGTTACACGGCCGGTGGCAGTTTCGACTTCCATATCGATAACGCGGTGCGCCAGCCGAAAAACAGCATCGAGCGCGTGCGCACCGATCTGTCTGCCACGTTGTTTTTCAGCGAGCCTGAGGATTACGACGGCGGTGAACTGGAAATCCAGGACACCTTCGGCACCCAGCGCGTGAAGTTGCCGGCCGGTGACATGGTCCTGTATCCCGGCACCAGCCTGCACAAGGTCAATGCCGTGACGCGCGGCACGCGCTACGCCTCTTTCTTCTGGACCCAAAGCCTGGTGCGGGAAGACAGCCAGCGCGCCTTGCTGTTCGAGATGGATGGCGCGATCCAGCAACTGACGAAGGACATGCCGGATCATCCTTCACTGATTCGCCTCACCGGCACTTATCACAACTTGTTGCGCCGCTGGGTCGACGTATGAGTTTCCAATTGCGCCGCGAGGAAGTCCTCGACGGTGATCGTCTCAAAGCCATGCTCGAGGAAAGCCCCGCACGCGCAGCCCAGGCGATTCTGATCGCCGCCCGTGAAAACGTACTCGAAGCTCAGGCGCTGCTCGGACAGATCCTGCTGGACGGGCAGGGCATCGCGCAGGATCAACCGCTGGCGTTGCGCTGGTTCGAGATTGCCGCCCAGCGCGGCCACTTGATGGCGCGCAACATGCTCGGTCGTTGTCATGAACATGGCTGGGGTTGTGCCGCTGATGCATCGGTTGCCGCGGGGCATTATCGAATGGCCGCCGACGCCGGGCTGGATTGGGCGATGTACAACTACGCCAACCTGCTGGCGACGGGGCGTGGGGTGATGGAGGATCAGGCGCAAGCGCTGCATCTTTATCGCCTCGCCGCCGAACTGGGCCATGCGAAGTCGATGAACCTGTTGGGGCGGTATCTGGAAGAAGGACGGGTCTGTCCGGCGGATCCGCAAGCTGCGCGTGACTGGTATCGACGCTCGGCAGTTGGCGGCGATTTTCGTGGGCAGTTCAGTTATGCCGCTGTGCTGGCCGAGGCGGGGAGTGCCGAAGAGGCGCTGATCTGGTTGCGTAAGGCATTGGCTGGTGGAAATCTGAATTTCCTGCGAGTGGCGAGCAAGAGCCTGGCAAACGCAGAGAATCCTCAATTTCGCACGCTGGCACCCGAATATGCCCACCGTGTTATCGAGCTTGAGCGGCAACTGACACCGCTGTAACGCAGGCACAAAAAAGCCCATGACACGTCAAAGATCGTTCCCACGCTCTGCGTGGGAATGCCTCAACGGACGCTCTGCGTTCGGCTTTGACTGGACGCGGAGCGTCCTGGGCTGCATTCCCACGCGAAGCGTGGGAACGATCAGTCGGACATAAAAAAGCCCATGACACGTCATGGGCTTTTTGATTTCTGTGTTTTGCGCTTACACGTAAAACGATTTCAACGGCGGGAAGCCATTGAATTCAACCGCGCTGTAGCTGGTGGTGTAGGCACCGGTCGACAACCAGTACAAACGATCACCGATCGCCAGGTTCAGCGGCAAACCGTACTTGTAGTTTTCGTACATGATGTCGGCGCTGTCGCAGGTCGGGCCGGCGATGACCACTTCTTCCATCTCGCCTTTCTTCTCGGTCCAGATCGGGAACTTGATGGCTTCGTCCATGGTTTCGATCAGGCCGGAGAACTTGCCCACATCCGTGTACACCCATCGCTCTACAGCAGTACGGGATTTACGGGCGACCAGCACCACTTCACTGACCAGGATGCCAGCGTTGGCGATCAGCGAACGGCCTGGTTCCAGGATGATTTCCGGCAAGTCGTCACCGAAGTCTTCCTTGAGGAAACGGATGATTTCTTCAGCGTAGGTTTCCAGGCTGTTGGTGCGGGTGATGTAGTTGGCCGGGAAGCCGCCGCCCATGTTGATCAGCTTCAGGTGGATGCCGTCTTCTTCCTTCAGGCGCTCGAAGATCACTTTGACCTTGGCGATCGCTGCGTCCCAGACGCTGATGTCGCGCTGTTGCGAGCCGACGTGGAACGAGATGCCGTAAGGCACCAGGCCCAGGTCGCGAGCGAGGATCAGCAGGTCCATGGCCATGTCGGTCTGGCAGCCGAATTTACGCGACAGAGGCCAGTCAGCGGTGGTCGAGCCTTCGGTGAGGATGCGCACGTAGACTTTCGAACCCGGCGCAGCCTTGGCGATGTTGCGCAGGTCGGCTTCGGAGTCGGTGGCATACAGACGCACGCCCTTATCGTAGAAGTAGCGGATGTCCTTGGATTTCTTGATGGTGTTGCCGTAGCTGATGCGATCCGGGCCTACGCCCTGGTTCATCACTTTGTCGAGCTCGTAGATCGAGGCGATGTCGAAGTTCGAGCCTTTCTCTTTGAGCAGGTCGATGATTTCGACGGCCGGGTTGGCCTTGACCGCGTAATAGACCTTGGCGAATTCGAAACCGGCGCGCAGGTCGTCATAGGCCTGGCTGATCATCGCGGTGTCGATCACCACGAACGGGGTTTCTTGTTTATCGGCGAAGGCCTTCATTTTGTTGAAGGTATCGCGCGCGAAATAGTCTTCGACGTTGATCGACATACTTGGGAGCTCCTACTGGCAAACGTTAGTAATCAATGGGTGCAAATGAACGTCCTCCGTATCCCCACTTTGGTTCGCCTACTTCCCAAGGCATGTCGCCGAAAGCAAAAAGGCCATGGGGAGCGGTGCTTCCCTTGGCCTTGCTGTCTCGTCGTCAGTACTTGAGCCGGATGGATCGTTTCCAGCATGGACGTTCGGCGCGAACTTTAGGGCGTGAGGGGCTTGAGATCAACTAAAAATGTCGCGTTTTTGCACGCTTCCGTCGTGCGGTCCTCGACAGTTACTGATGTAACCGACCTGCATGACAGTGTGATGTTCCCCTGGCAGGGAGATTTGCGGTGCATCAGGAGGATTTGTGGTGCCCCCAATCGCGGGCAAGCCCGCTCCCACATTGGATCTATGTCAGCTCACAATTTTGTGGATGACCGCGGACCAGTGTGGGAGCGGGCTTGCCCGCGATGGCGTCTGTCAGGCCAACGCAGTCTCGGCCGGCGAAACAATGCTGGTCTTGCCGCCTCGGGATTTGCCGGAGCTCAGATACTCGGCAATCGATTCCTGCGTCACTTCACCAAGGAACACGCGCTCGGCATCCATCACCGGCAACCACGAGCGATTGAACTCGTACATGCGCGACAGCAGGATGCGCAAATGTTCGTCGAATGCCGCCGTGGCATTGAACTCGCGCAAGTATTGCGCACAGGTCCCGGTCTGACGGTGCAGGTCGCGACGTCGTACATAACCGAGCGCCTTGTTCTCACCGTCGGTGACCACCACATAACGACGGTCCAGTTCATCCATCAACTCCAGCGCTTCGGCCACAGGCGTTTGCGGGCTGACCGACGGCGCGTTGTCCGCCGCGTCTTCGGCTTTCACCAGCAACAGGCGCTTGAGGGTGCTGTCCTGGCCAACGAAGTTGCTGACAAAGTCATCCGCCGGGTGGGCGAGCAGGGTGTCCGGGTGATCGATCTGCAACAGCTTGCCGGCGCGGAAGATCGCAATCTTGTCGCCCAGCTTGATCGCTTCGTCGATGTCGTGGCTGACCATGATCACGGTCTTGTTCAGGGCCCGTTGCATCTCGAAGAACTCATTCTGGATCATCTCGCGGTTGATCGGGTCGACCGCGCCAAACGGTTCGTCCATCAACAACAACGGGGCATCGGCCGCCAGCGCACGAATCACGCCGATCCGCTGCTGCTGGCCACCCGACAACTCACGCGGGTAGCGATTCAGGTACTGCTTCGGCTCGAGCTTGATCATGCTCATCAACTCGCGGGCGCGGTCGTGGCATTTCTGTTTGTCCCAGCCGAGAAGACGAGGAACGATGGTGATGTTTTCCTCAATGGTCATGTTCGGGAACAGACCGATCTGCTGGATCACATAGCCGATGTTGCGGCGCAGGGTCACCGCGTCGAGATCGGTGGTGTCTTCGCCGTTGATCAGGATCTTGCCGGAGGTCGGCTTGATCAGGCGGTTGATCATCTTCAGCGTGGTGCTTTTGCCGCAGCCCGATGGCCCGAGGAACACACAGATTTCGCCTTCATTGACGGTCAGGCTTACCGAGTCCACGGCTTTTACGTCTTTGCCGTTGCTTTGGAAGGTCTTGCTGAGGTTTTGAAGTTCGATCATTTGAGCAGTCCTTTTGGAGTCAGCGTGCGTTGCAGCCATTGCAGAAGCAGGTCGGCGAAGATGGCCAGGAGACTGACCAGCACGGCGCCGACGATCAGCATCGACATGTCGCTGCGGCTGATTGAAGCGAGAATGAGTACACCGAGGCCACCGGCGCCGATGGTCGCTGCGATGGTCATGACACCAATGTTCATGACCACGGCGGTGCGCACGCCAGCGAGGATCACCGGCACCGCGATTGGCAGTTCGACCATGCGCAGACGCTGGCCGAAGGTCATGCCGATACCGCGGGCGGCTTCGCGAATGCCAGGGTCGACGCCGGTCAGCGCCAGGTAGGTGTTACGCATGATCGGCAGCAGCGAATACAGAAACACCGCCGTGATCGCCGGCATCGGGCCCAGGCCCTGGCCGAACTTTGAATAGAACGGCAGCAGCAGGCCGAACAGGGCAATCGACGGCACTGTCAGCAACACCGTGGCGCTGGCTTGCAGCGGTCCGGCGAGGGTCGGGAAGCGTGTCATCAGCACACCCAGCGGCACGCCAACCAGAATCGCCAGCGTCACCGCAATGCCGACCAGGGTGATGTGCTGCCAGGTCAGGTGCAGCACCAGCGGCCAGTCGAGATGGGAAAAGGCGTTCAAAAATTCCATGGCTTTTCCTCCTCAGTTGATAGGGTGCTGGCGCAGGAAATCTGCGGCAACGGATGAAGGGCTTTCGTGATCGACATCGACCCGCGCGTTGAGCTGGCGCATGGTGGCGTCGTCGAACAGTTCAGCCAGCGGCTTGATCTCTTGCGCCAGTTGCGGATGGGCGTCGAGGTAGTCCTGACGCACCACGGGAGCGGCGGTGTAATCCGGGAAATAGTGCTTGTCGTCTTCGAGCAGCTTGAGCTTGAAAGCGTTCAAACGACCGTCGGTGGTGTAGACCAAGCCGGCAAACACTTGGCTGTTGCGCAATGCGGTGTAGACCAGCCCCGCGTCCATCTGGCGGATGTTCTTGCGGGTCAGGTTCATGCCGTAGAGTTCGACCATGCCGTCCAGTCCGTCGGAACGGTTGGCGAACTCGGTGTCGAGCGCCACCAGGTGATTGGTCTTCGCCTCAGCCTGCAACACCGTGTTCAGCTCGCTGATGGTGTTGATCTGCGGATAAGCCTTTGCGGTTTTTTCCGGCAGCGCCAGGGCGTAGGTGTTGCTGAACTTCGACGGCGTAAGCCAGACCAGGCCTTTTTTCGCGTCGAGTTCTTTCACCTTGGCGTAGGACTGAGCGCTGTCTAGCTTGTCCGTGATGTGGTTGTATGCCACCAGCGAGACGCCGGTGTATTCCCACATCAGATCCAGCTGACCACTTTCGTGGGCGCTACGGGCCAGGTTGCTGCCCAGACCGCCGGTGACTTGAGTGTCATAACCCTTGGTGCGCAGGTATTGAGAGGTGATTTCGGCCAGCAGGGTCTGTTCGGTGAACACCCGGGCGCCGATGCGGATTACCGGTTTTTCAGCGGCTTGGGCGAATCCTGCGAACAGCAGAACGCAGCCCATTATTAAGGTCAGTCTTTTCATAAAAATTCCTTTGCCGAGGCTTAAGACGGGCGTAGGCCGCGTTCGAGCCAGAGGCGGCTGGCGAGTGTCACCAGACCGTCGAGCAGCAAGGCCAGCAAGGCGGTGCAGGCCGCGCCGAGCAGCAGTTGCGGCTGATTGTTCAGGGCGATGCCAGGGAAAATCAGGCTGCCCAGGCTGTTGGCGCCAATCAGGAACGCCAGCGGTGCCGTCCCGACGTTGATCGCCAGGGCCACGCGTACGCCACCAATGATGATCGGCACGGCGTTGGGCAATTCGACCCGCCACAGCACCTGAGTCGGTGTCATGCCGATACCGACCGCCGCTTCTTTGAGTGAACCCTGGACGTTTTTCAGGCCTTCATAGGTGTTGCGCACGATCGGCAACAGCGAGGCGAGGAACAGGGCGAAGATCGCGGGACCGCTGCCGATGCCCAGAATTCCCAGGGCGATAGCGAGTACGGCGAGAGGCGGCACAGTGTTGCCGATGTTGAAGATCTGCATGAAGCGTTCAGCACGGTCCACCATGGTCGGGCGGCTGAGGAAGATACCGGCGGGTATGCCCACGACAAGGGCGGCCAGCATGGAGACAAGGACGAGAATCAGATGAGCTTGCAGGTAAAACAACAAATCGTCGCGGTAATGTTCGATCGTGTTAATGCCAATCCAGTGGACCAGCAGGGCCAGGAGTGCGACGACAACCGCACCTCCAATAAGCCCCTTGCCATAGCGAATAGCCACAGGCGGACTCCTTTTTTTCTTGGTCGGCGAACGCAGTCCCGTGTGGCATGCCATTCCTGGCTGCCGGGAAAAACAACGTTCGCGAAAAGCAGCGCGTTCTATATCCGCAAAGGGACATGAATCGAGCCATAAGCGCAGCCTCGTCAGGCTAACTTGCAGATTTTTCAAACCCTGCTACGAGTGCTGTAACAGGGGAGTGGACGCCTCCACCTTTTAAAAGGTTCCATATTTAGCAGCATTTAGCCACCGTTGATCCTTCAGGGAGCCGTCAATCGCCGTTGGCGACAGGGCGAACGGTGGTCCGTCGATGCCGGTTTGCGCTATACTCGCCGCCCTTTTTTGAATCACCTGCCAGGCGATTTCCCATGACCAAACAGGCCGCCGAAGTCGCGAAACGCCGCACTTTCGCCATTATTTCCCACCCCGATGCCGGTAAAACCACCATCACCGAGAAGCTCTTGCTGATGGGCAAGGCGATTGCGATTGCGGGCACGGTGAAGTCTCGCAAGTCCGACCGCCATGCCACCTCCGACTGGATGGAAATGGAAAAACAACGGGGTATTTCCATTACCACGTCGGTCATGCAGTTCCCGTATCGCGACCACATGATCAACCTGCTCGACACCCCGGGCCACGAAGACTTCTCCGAAGATACCTACCGCACACTGACGGCGGTGGACTCGGCCTTGATGGTTCTCGACGGCGGTAAGGGTGTAGAGCCACGGACCATCGCGCTGATGGACGTTTGCCGTCTGCGTGACACGCCGATCGTCAGCTTCATCAACAAACTCGACCGCGACATCCGCGACCCGATCGAACTGCTCGACGAGATCGAAGCGGTCCTGAAGATCAAGGCTGCGCCGATCACCTGGCCGATCGGTTGCTACCGCGATTTCAAGGGCGTGTATCACCTCGCCGACGACTACATCATCGTGTACACCGCCGGTCACGGCCACGAGCGCACCGATGTGAAAATCATCGAGAAGCTCGACTCCGATGAAGCTCGCGCACATTTGGGCGACGAATACGATCGTTTCGTCGATCAGCTGGAACTGGTGCAGGGCGCCTGCCACGAGTTCAACCAGCAGGAATTCCTCGACGGCCAACTGACCCCGGTGTTCTTCGGTACGGCCTTGGGCAACTTCGGTGTCGATCACGTGCTCGACGCCGTGGTCAACTGGGCGCCGAAACCGCTGGCCCGTGTCGCCAACGAGCGCACCGTGGAGCCGGTTGAAGAGAAATTCGCCGGCTTCGTGTTCAAGATCCAGGCGAACATGGACCCTAAACACCGCGACCGTATCGCCTTCATGCGTATCTGCTCTGGCAAGTACGAAAAGGGCATGAAGATGCGCCACGTGCGCACCGGCAAGGACGTGCGGATCGGCGACGCCCTGACCTTCTTCTCCTCCGAGCGTGAGCAACTGGAAGAGGCGTTTGCCGGCGACATCATCGGTTTGCACAACCACGGCACCATCCAGATCGGCGACACCTTCACCGAAGGCGAAGTGCTAGGTTTTACCGGTATTCCGCACTTCGCTCCGGAGCTGTTCCGTCGCGTGCGTCTGCGTGACCCGCTGAAATCCAAGCAACTGCGCCAGGGTTTGCAGCAATTGGCGGAAGAGGGCGCGACCCAGGTGTTCTTCCCCGAGCGCAGCAACGACATCATCCTCGGTGCCGTGGGTGTGCTGCAGTTCGATGTGGTCGCGAGCCGCTTGAAAGAGGAATACAAGGTCGAGTGCTCCTACGAGCCGATCACCGTGTATTCCGCGCGCTGGATCGATTGCGACGACAAGAAGAAGTTTGAGGAATTCAGGGTCAAGGCCGTGGAAAACCTGGCGGTCGACGGCGGCGGTCACCTGACCTACCTGGCGCCGACACGGGTCAACCTGGCGCTGATGGAAGAGCGCTGGCCGGATGTGAAATTCCGTGCGACGCGCGAGCATCACTAAGCGTTAGATGGTCGGTCAGAGCAAAGGCGAAGCTTTCGGGCTTCGCCTTTTTTTATGGGTCAAAAGATCGCAGCCTCGTTTCACTCGACAGCTCCTACATTGAAATGCGTCTCCTGTAGGAGCTGTCGAGTGAAACGAGGCTGCGATCTTTTGATCTTTTCGGCATTACCCTTATTCAAAACCAGTCTTCCCACCAACGGCATTCCGTCTATTCATTAGCGTCCTATCTGGAGAACTGCGCCGATCAAGACTAGATTTCAATCAGCGCTCCGACAGGCAACCATGCTTTACCTCAAGAAAGGATGGATTCGGCTATGAGCATTTTTCGACGCATTGTGTTGTTGCTAAAGGTTTTGGTGATGCTGTCCGTGAGCATGTCTGCAGCTTGGGCGCAGTGCACGGATCAGGGAGAACACGCTTCGAGCGGGCAGGCGATGCACGCTGGCCAGATGATTGCCAAATCTGAATCGGAACCGGGCGATGAGGATCAAGGCGGAAGCAAAGGCGATGACGATTCGACCACGGACGAGCCTGACAGTGACGAAGAGGACGACGGTCAGACCTAGCAAGTAAATCGCGGGCAAAAGAAAACCCCTTCTGCCCCGATTGATGCGCAATCGAAGCAGAAGGGGTTACTGAACAGGTCATCTATTCCTGTGGGAGCGAGCAGGCTCGCCCCCACAGTTTGTTATGCCGCGCCGTCGAGGAATTGCTCGGCGTAGTGGCACGCCACCTGGCGGCTGTCGAGCAGGCGCAGGGCCGGCTCTTCAGTGCTGCAGCGCTCGGTCGCGTACGGGCAGCGCTTGTGGAAAGCGCAACCCGACGGCGGGTTCAACGGGTTGGGCAACTCGCCGACGATCTTGATTTTCGGCTTGTTCGGGTCCGGGTGAATGGTCGGGGTGGCCGACAGCAACGCCTGGGTGTACGGGTGCAGAGGACGCTCGTAGATGTCGTTCTTCGGACCCATTTCCACCGGGCGACCGAGGTACATCACCATCACGTCATCGGCAACGTGTTGCACCACCGCCAGGTTGTGCGAAATGAACACGTAGGCGGTGTTGAACTCTTGCTGCAAATCCATGAACAGGTTCAGCACCTGGGCCTGGATCGACACGTCCAGCGCCGACGTCGGCTCATCCGCCACCAGCACTTTTGGCTGCAACATCATCGCCCGGGCCAGCGCGATCCGCTGACGCTGACCGCCGGAGAACATGTGCGGATAACGCTGGTAGTGCTCAGGTCGCAAGCCCACCTGCTTCATCATCGCCTGCACTTTCTCGCGACGCTCGGCGGCGGAAAGGTTGGTGTTGATCAGCAGCGGCTCGCCGAGCTGGTCACCGACTTTCTGCCGCGGGTTCAACGAAGCGTATGGGCTCTGGAACACCATCTGCACGTCTTTGCGCAGTTGCTTGCGTTGAGCCTTGTCGGCACCGGCGACTTCTTGCCCGGCAATTTTCAGGGAGCCGGAGGACGGCTCCTCGATCAGAGTCAGGGCACGGGCCAGGGTGGATTTGCCGCAGCCCGATTCGCCAACGACAGCGAGGGTCTTGCCGGCTTCGAGTTCAAACGACACACCGTTCAGGGCGCGCACGGTCGCATGGCCCTTGAACAGGCCACGGGACACTTCGTAGTGACGGGTCAGGTCGCGGGCGGTAAGTACGACGGCCATTACGCCACCTCCTGATTCAGCGGGTAGAAGCAGCGGGCAAGGCTGTTGCTTTTCGGGTCAAGGGTTGGGCGTTGCTGACGGCAGGATTCCTGCACGTACGGGCAACGCGGCGACAGCAGGCAACCCTGCGGACGGTCATAACGACCGGGAACGATGCCCGGCAGCGTGGCCAGGCGTGTGGCGCCCAGGCTGTGCTCCGGAATCGCCTTGAGCAGCGCTTCGCTGTACGGGTGAGCCGGAATGTCGAACAGCTGAGGCACCTGACCGACTTCCACTGCTTGGCCTGCGTACATCACGCACACGCGCTGAGCGGTTTCGGCCACGACCGCGAGGTCGTGAGTGATCAGCACCAGGCCCATGTTCTGCTCTTTCTGCAACGCCAGCAGGAGGTCCATGATTTGGGCCTGGATGGTCACGTCGAGCGCCGTGGTCGGTTCGTCGGCGATCAGCAGCTTCGGCTCGCCGGCGATTGCCATGGCGATCGCAACACGCTGGCTCATCCCGCCGGACAGTTGATGCGGGTAGGCATCCATACGGCTGGCGGCGCCCGGGATTTCAACTTTTTCCAGCAGTTCGATGGCCCGTGCGCGTGCTTGCTTGCCGGACATTTTCAGGTGCAGGCGCAGCACTTCTTCGATCTGGAAACCGACGGTGTAGCTCGGGTTCAGTGCGGTCATCGGGTCCTGGAAGACCATGGCCAGGTCTTTGCCGACGATTTGCCGACGCTGACGGTTGCTGAGCTTGAGCATGTCCTTGCCGTCGAAATTCAGCGCGTCGGCGGTGACGATCCCCGGATGCTCGATCAGGCCCATCAGCGCCATCATGGTCACGGATTTACCGGAACCCGACTCGCCCACGATGGCCAGGACTTCTCCCTTGTCCACGGTAATGTCGAGCCCGTCGACCACCGGAACGGCGTTCTTGTCGCCAAAGCGAACGTTGAGATTCTTGATTTCTAACAGTGACATTTGAATCTCCTCAGGCGGCGTTCTTGAGTTTCGGGTCCAGCGCATCGCGCAGACCGTCGCCCATCAAGTTGATTGCCAGCACGCTGAGCAAAATGGTCAGACCCGGCAGGCTTACCACCCACCAGGCGCGTTCGATGTAGTCGCGAGCCGAAGCCAGCATGGTGCCCCACTCAGGGGTTGGCGGTTGTACGCCAAGGCCGAGGAAGCCCAGTGCGGCGGCATCGAGAATCGCCGAGGAAAAGCTCAAGGTGGCCTGAACGATCAGCGGCGCCATGCAGTTGGGCAGCACGGTGACGAACATCAGGCGTGGCAGACCGGCACCGGCAAGGCGCGCGGCGGTCACGTAGTCGCGGTTCAATTCGCCCATCACCGCGGCGCGGGTCAGACGAACGTAGGACGGCAACGAAACCACGGCGATGGCAATGATGGTGTTGATCAGGCCAGGGCCGAGGATGGCGACAATCGCCACGGCCAGCAGCAGGGACGGCAGGGCCAGCATGATGTCCATCAGGCGCATGATGGTCGGGCCGAGCACGCGTGGGAAGAACCCGGCGAACAGACCCAGCAGGATGCCCGGAATCAGCGACATCACCACCGACGACAAGCCGATCAGCAGGGACAGGCGCGAACCGTTGATCAGCCGCGACAGCAGGTCGCGACCCAGTTCATCGGTGCCGAGCAGGAACTGGATCTGCCCACCTTCCAGCCAGGCCGGCGGAGTCAGCAGGAAGTCGCGGTACTGCTCACTCGGGTTATGCGGGGAAACCCAAGGCGCGAAGATTGCGCAGAAAATCACCAGCAGCATGAACAGCAGGCCGGCGACGGCGCCTTTGTTCTTGGAAAACGCTTGCCAGAATTCTTTGTACGGGGACGGATACAGCAGGCTTTGATCGACTGCTACCGCTGGAATTGAAGTGGTCATGGTCATAATGATCTCAGCGCTGGTGACGAATGCGTGGGTTGGCAAAGCCGTAGAGGATGTCCACCACGAAGTTGACCAGAATCACCAGGCAGGCGATTAACAGGATGCCGTTCTGCACGACTGGGTAGTCCCGTGCGCCAATGGCTTCGATCAGCCATTTGCCGATGCCGGGCCACGAGAAGATGGTTTCGGTCAGGACCGCACCGGCCAGCAATGTGCCGACTTGCAGGCCGACCACGGTGAGTACCGGGATCAGTGCGTTGCGCAGGCCATGCACGAACACCACGCGCGCCGGCGACAGGCCTTTGGCGCGGGCAGTACGGATGTAGTCTTCGCGCAGCACTTCGAGCATCGAAGAACGGGTCATCCGCGCGATAACGGCCAGCGGGATGGTGCCGAGCACGATGGCCGGCAGGATCAGGTGGTGCAGGGCATCGAAGAAGGCACCGACGTCATCGGCCAGCAACGTGTCGATGAGCATGAAGCCGGTACGCGGCTCGATGTCGTAGAGCAGGTCGATCCGCCCGGACACCGGGGTCCAGCCCAGGGACACCGAGAAGAACATGATCAGGATCAGGCCCCACCAGAAGATCGGCATCGAATATCCCGCCAGGGAGATGCCCATCACCCCATGGTCGAACAGGGATCCTCGCTTGAGTGCCGCGATCACCCCGGCCAACAGGCCCAGGACGCCGGCGAACAACAGGGCGGCCATGGACAGTTCCAGGGTCGCGGGGAAGAGAGAGGTGAACTCGGTCCAGACGCTTTCACGGGTCCGCAGGGACTCGCCGAGATCGCCGTGGGCCAGTTTGCCGATGTAATCCAGGTACTGGGCATACAGCGGTTTGTTCAGACCTAGGCGTTCCATTGCCTGAGCATGCATTTCGGGGTCGACTCGACGTTCGCCCATCATTACTTCCACGGGGTCGCCAGGAATCATGCGAATCAACGCGAAAGTCAGCAAGGTGATGCCGAAGAACGTGGGGATCAATAACCCCAATCGGCGGGCAATAAAACTAAACATCTTGTGTGCTACCTCATCAGCCGGTTAGGCGTGCCCGGCATTCCTGGGTCAGGAATGCCGGTAGTTTCTTATCTACTTCACCTGGGTGGTGGCGAAGTTATTAGTGGTGAGGGGGCTAATGTGATAGCCCTCTACGTTGTTGCGCATTGCGGTGAACATACGGGTGTGCGCCATGCTGATCCATGGCTGGTCCTGGTTGAAAACCACCTGGGCCTGTTCGTAGAGCGCTGCACGTTCCGTCGGGTTCACTTTAGCCCTTGCCTGATCAATCAGCGTCTGGAATTTGTCATTGCACCAGCGTGCGTAGTTTTCGCCGTTCTTGGCCGCTTCGCAACTGAGCATAGGCGTCAGGAAGTTATCCGGGTCGCCGTTGTCGCCCGCCCATCCTGCAGAAACCATGTCGTGCTCGCCGTTTTTGGCGCGCTTGAGCATTTCGCCCCATTCCATGACGCGAATATCGATCTTGATCCCGACCTTGGCCAGGTCGGCCTGCATCATCTGCGCGCCGAGCATCGGGTTAGGGTTGGTCGGGCCGCCACCGTTACGGGTGAACAGGGTGAACGTGGTGCCTTCCGGTACGCCGGCTTCCTTGAGCAAGGCGCGAGCCTTGTCCAGGTCACGAGGCGGGTTCTTCAGGTCGTGGTTGTAGCCCAGCAACGTGTCCGGGTACGGGTTGACCGCGACCGTGGCGTTGCCTTTGCCGAACAGCGCATTGACATAAGCGGCCTTGTCGAAGGCGATGTCGATGGCTTTACGCACGCGCACATCACTCATGTATTTGTGCGAGGTGTTCATGGCGATGTAGGAAACGGTCATCGCGTTCATTTCATCGACTTTCAGTTTTTCGTCTTTCTTGATGCTCGGGATGTCATCCGGTTTCGGATACAGCGCGACCTGGCACTCGTTGGCCTTGAGCTTTTGCAGACGCACGTTGTTGTCGGTGGCGATCGCCAGGATCAACGCTTCGGCTGGCGGCTTGCCACGGAAGTAGTCCGGGTTGGCCTTGAAGCGAACCTGGGCATCCTTGTTGTAGCGCTGGAACACGAACGGGCCGGTGCCGACTGGCTTGTTGTTCAGGTCGCCGGTCTTGTTGGCCTTGAGCAACTGGTCGGCGTACTCGGCGGAGTAGATCGAGGAGAAGGCCATGGCGATGTCGGCCAGGAATGGCGCTTCACGACGGGTCAGCGTGAACTTGACGGTGTTGTCGTCCACTTTCTCGACGCTTTTGAGCAGTTCCTTGAAGCCCATGCTTTCAAAGTACGGGAAGCCCACGCTCGACAGTTTGTGCCACGGGTGATTCGGGTCCAGCTGACGCTGGAAGCTCCAGACCACATCGTCGGCATTCATGTCGCGGGTCGGCTTGAAGTAATCGGTGGTGTGGAACTTGACGCCTTTGCGCAGGTGGAACGTATAGCTCAGACCGTCCTCGCTGATGTCCCAGGAGTCGGCCAGTGCCGGAATTACTTCAGTGGTGCCGGGCTTGAAGTCCGCCAGACGATTGAAGATGGTCTCGGCCACCGCATCGGCGGTGACTGCAGTCGTGTACTGGACCATATCGAAGCCTTCAGGGCTGGCTTCGGTGCAGACCACCAGGGGTTTGGCCGAGACGCCAACAGCGACACTCAGCAACGCGGCGGCGATGGCCGCACGTAGGGGAAGCATTTTCATCAAGAACCCTCTGCAATCGGTTAAAGGACAAAAGCCGAACGGCCAACTCATCACTGAATCAGCCGTTCGGCAGGTGCATTACAGAATGTTGAACGGGATGGTGGTCACGAGACGGAACTCGTTGATGCTGCCATCACCCTGGTTTTGGCTGGCACGGTGTGCGGTATAGGTCGCGCGAACAGTGGTGGCTTTGAGTGGGCCGCTCTGAATGGCGTACGTAGAACCGATGCCGTATTCGTAGTGGGTTTCGCCGTCCATGTTCTTAACGTCGTACGCAGTACCGGTGTAGTGAGTACCGTCGATGCCCCAGCCGCGAGCCTGGTAGATGTTGAACTTCAGGCCTGGAACGCCGTATTCAGCCATGTTCAGGCCGTAGGCGATCTGGAAGGATTTCTCGTTCGGGCCGTTGAAGTCCGACAGCAGGGAGTTGGCCAGGTAGATGCCGTTGGTTTCGTGCAGGTAGTCGAAGTACTCGTTACCGTTAATTTCCTGGTACGAGAAAGTCAGGCTGTGAGCCTGGTGAGTCAGGCCGAACGACAGGGAGCCGGCTTGGTTGTCGATTTCGCCCAGCAGCTTTTTACCTTGGTCGACGGTTTTGTAGTAGTTCAGGCCGGTGGTCAGGCTCAGTACCGAACTGTCACCCAACACGTGGCTGGCGCCGAAGTAGTACTGGTTCCAGTAGTCTTCGGCCTGGGTCGCCCACAGGCTGGTGGTCAGGCTGGCGAAAGGGGTATAGGTGAGGCCTGCGGTATTAACGTGATCGGTTTCAGCAGTAATGTTTTGGTATTCGGAGCGGAACTTGCTCAGGCTTTCTTCGGTACGCGGCGAAACGCGGTCAAAGGTCCCGATGTCGAAAGCCAGGTTGTTCAGCTCTTCGCTGTGGATCGCCACACCTTCGAAGCTCGAAGGCAGCGGACGGTTGCCGATGACGTCGACCTGCGGGCTGCTGAAGTTCATGCGGCCGGCGGTCAGGGTGGTGTTGGAGACACGGGCCTTGATGTTGGCCAGGCCGATTTTGCTCCATTGACCTTGGGCGTCGCCGCCTTCTTTGGTCAGGGTACGGTTGTTGCCCGCGCCTGGACGCGAGCCCGGTGCGCCACCGTTGTTGGACGCCAGGTCTTTGCGATCGCGCTCCAGTGCGACGGCGTTGTAGGCCGCCACTTCAGTGCTGAAACCCACGGTGCCTTCGGTGAAGCCGGAGTTGTATTTGACGATGGTCCCCTGGACCCAGTTGATCCGACGATCAGTCGGGGTCGCTACACCGTCTTTGCGGTACGTGAACTTGCCACCACGTTTCAGTTGTTCGTTGGCGTACCAGTTACGCGTGCTGCCAGTAACCGTGCTGCCTGCGACAAAACCGGTTGCATCGGCTTGAGCACTTTTGGTGTTGACCGTAACCGGGGTGAATTCCTGGCTTTGGGTTTCTGCGTAAGCCGTGGCGGTTACGCTGCTGATGGCCAGGGCCAATAACGCGGTGCTGCTCAGTTTCATGGGTGAAGCTCCTTACTTTCTTTTTTTAATGCCGGTCTTTTTGGGTGATCCGGCTATTTGGTTTTAGAACTCATTCAAGGCATCGCAAACGTTTGCTGCAGGCCGGATTGGCGAATTACGGCAATACGCTTGCTTGAGGGCGCACAGCGCCCCCAGCGTTTCTGGCTAATCGGTTATTGGTCGATACTGACACCCGAGAACACGTTGCGACCGAAAGGACTCACCTTGAATCCCTCGATTTTGGCGCTCAACGGCTGGTTGACCGTCGAATGGGCGATAGGCGTGATCGGCACTTGTTGCTTGAGGTAGTGCTGCGCCTGTTTGTAGAGCTCGGTGCGCTGGTCACGGTCAGTGACGACCTTGGCCTGCTTGATGAACTTGTCGTAAGTGGGGTCACACCACATCGAGTAGTTGTTGCCGCCAATGGCGTCGCAGCTGTAAAGCGTGCCCAACCAGTTGTCCGGGTCCCCATTGTCGCCGGTCCATCCGATCAGGCTGATGTCGTGTTCGCCATTCTTGGTGCGCTTGATGTACTCCCCCCATTCGTAGCTGACGATCTTCACCTTGAGGCCGATTTTCGCCCAGTCAGCCTGGAGCATCTCTGCCATCAACTTGGCGTTGGGGTTGTAAGGACGCTGAACCGGCATCGCCCACAGGGTGATTTCGGTGCCTTCCTTCACGCCGGCAGCCCTGAGCAGTTCCTTGGCTTTTTCCGGGTTGTAGGCGACGTCTTTGATCGTGTCGTCGTAAGACCATTGGGTCGGCGGCATGGCATTGACCGCCAGTTGGCCGGCGCCTTGATACACGGCGTTGAGGATGCTTTGTTTGTTCACGGCCATGTCCAGAGCCTGGCGCACTTCGAGCTGGTCGAAGGGCTTGTGGCGGACGTTATAGGCGATGTAGCCGAGGTTGAAGCCGGGCTTCTCGATGAGCTTGAGTTTCGGGTCGTTCTTCAGCGCGGCCACATCGGCGGGGCGCGGGCTCAGGGTGATCTGGCACTCATTGGCCTTGAGCTTCTGCACGCGCACCGAGGCGTCGGTGTTGATGGCGAAAATCAGGTTGTCGAGCTTGACCCGGCTCGGGTCCCAGTACTGCTTGTTGGCGGTGTAACGAATGTTGGAATCTTTCTGGTAGCTCTTGAAGGCGAACGGGCCGGTGCCGATCGGCTTCTGGTTGATGTCGCTGGGCTTGCCTTCGGCCAGCAGCTTGTCGGCGTATTCGGCGGACAGAATGGCGGCGAAGCTCATGGCAATGTTCTGGATGAACGCGGCGTCGACGCTGTTGAGCGTCATGACCACGGTCAGCGGCCCGGTCTTTTCGACCTTGGCGATGTTCTTGTTCAGGCTCATCCCGTTGAAGTACGGGAACTCGGTCGGATAAGCCTTACGGAAAGGTTGCTGTGGATCCAGCATGCGATTAAACGTGAACAGCACGTCATCGGCGTTGAAATCACGGGTTGGCGTGAAGTATTGGGTGGTGTGGAACTTCACCCCTTCGCGCAGGTGAAAGGTGTACTTGAGGCCGTCCTCGGAAATATCCCAGCTCGTTGCCAGGCCTGGTACGACGTTGGTGGCGCCTTTTTCAAACTCTGCCAATCGGTTGTACAGCGGCTCGGCGGCATCGTTATCCGTCGCGGTCGTGTACTGCGCGGTATCGAAGCCAGCAGGGCTGCCTTCGGAGCAGAACACCAGGCTGTTGTTGGCGGCCTGGCTGATGGAAGTGGCGGCCAACAGGCCGGTGCCCAGCAATGCGGATAAAACCAAGGTATGGCGCATGACGCTCCCTCTTGTTTAGTGTTTTGACAATGAGCCGCCGTCCCGTCCTGGGACGTGGAGGCATCATTGATCTCAAACCATCATGTGCAGCAAGAACCGAGAGTCCACACATGAACTGGTCGGATCCCGACGGTATGTACCGTGGTTCCGGCAGTAAATGCGTAGAGTCCTAAAGACTCGTGGGAAAAGGCGACGCATCCGACACCACTGCTGTACTACGCAGCGGAAGTGGATGTAGGTTTTTTCCTACTTTCTCGGCAGATAAAGCAGCGGCGACGTCAAAGACGTCGCCGCGGCCAAACCTTACTTGCTGACGCTGACGCCGTAGAAGGAGTTCAAGCCAAACGGGCTGATCTTGAAGTCCTGCACGTTGTCGCGCATGGGTTGGAACACCGTCGAGTGAGCGATAGGTGTCATTGGCACAGCATCTTTGAGGACGTGTTGCGCCTGTTTGTACAGTTCGGTGCGCTTGGCCTGGTCGGTTGTGCGCTTGGCTTCTTTAACGATGCCGTCGAACTTCTTGTCGCACCATTTGGAGAAGTTGTTGCCTTGCAGCGAATCACAGCCGAACAGCACGTTCAGCCAGTTGTCCGGGTCACCGTTGTCGCCGCTCCAGCCAATCAGCATCGCGCCGTTTTCGCCGCCTTTGGAGCGCTTGATGTACTCGCCCCACTCGTAGGTCACGATCTTGGCCTTGATACCGATCTTGGCCCAGTCGGACTGCAGCATTTCAGCCATCAGCTTGGCGTTCGGGTTGTACGGACGCTGAACCGGCATCGCCCACAGGTTGATCTCGGTGCCTTCCTTGATGCCGGCTTCCTTGAGCAGCTCTTTGGCTTTCTCAGGGTTGTACGGCGCGTCCTTGATGGTGGTGTCGTAGGACCACTGGGTCGGCGGCATGGCGTTGACGGCCAGTTGGCCAGCGCCCTGGTAAACGGAATCGATGATCTGCTGCTTGTTGACGGCCATGTCCAGTGCCTGACGCACTTTCAGTTGGGCCATCGGGTTTGGCTGATCGCTGCCCTTGATCTTGTCCATCACGTTGTAAGCGATGTAACCCAGGTTGAAACCAGCCTGGTTAGGCACTTTCAGGGTCTTGTCTTCTTGCAGCGCCTTCAGGTCGGCCGGACGTGGGAACAGAGTGATCTGGCACTCGTTCTTCTTCAGCTTCTGAATACGCACCGACGGGTCGGTGGTAATGGCGAAGATCAGGTTGTCGATCTTGACGTCGTCAGGCTTCCAGTAGTCCTTGTTCCCGGTGTAGCGGATGTTGGAGTCTTTCTGGTAGCTCTTGAACACGAACGGACCAGTGCCGACCGGCTTCTGGTTGATGTCGGCGGCTTTGCCTTCCTTGAGCAGCTGGGCAGCGTACTCGGCGGATTGCACGGAAGCGAAGCTCATGGCCATGTTCTGGATGAACGCGGCGTCAACTTCCTTCAGGGTGAACTTGACGGTTTTGTCGTCGACTTTATCGATCTTGGTGATGTTGGTATCCATCCCCATGTCGGTGAAGTACGGGAATTCGGTCGGGTACGCCTTACGGAACGGGTCATCCTTGTTAATCATGCGATTAAAGGTGAACAGCACGTCGTCGGCGTTGAACTCACGAGTGGGCTTGAAGTACGGGGTGGTGTGGAACTTGACGCCTTCACGCAGGTGGAAGGTGTATGTCAGGCCGTCCGGGGAAATGTCCCAGCTGGTCGCCAGACCTGGAATGACAGCGGTGCCGCCACGTTCGAACTGGGTCAAACGGTTGAACATGGTTTCTGCAGAGGCGTCGAAGTCGGTTCCGGTGGTGTACTGACCTGGATCGAAACCGGCCGGGCTCCCTTCGGAGCAGAACACCAGGTTAGTCGCTGCTTGGGCGAATGGTGCGCTAGCTAACAAGCTTGCGCCGACTAAAAACGGAATGACCGCGTGTTTAAGCATGTTGGCCTCATGATTTGTTGTCATTTTTGGAATTAGAGGACGACCTCGTGAGTCGTGCCTGCGGATACTTATGCAGGGGCCATACCCATTGCAAGATCTCGGGCGACCACAGGTGTTAAACAGTGGCACGAACGTACCTTAATGTCGCATATGTATAAATTCATGTTCATTTGACCGTTTGCGCGGGGTTTTTTCGGTGCGTCAGGCGCACCGACAAAGGGCAGTCTGCGCGCCTGGTGCACCCGATTAGAGCTCGGTGTTACTTATTTATACCCACACCATAGAAGGGTGTGAGACCGAACGGACTGATTTTGAAGTCGGTGACTTCCTTGCGTATCGGCTGGAACACCGTTGAGTTCGCAATGGGTGTGATAGGTACTTGTTGTTTAAGGATTTGTTGTGCCTGTTGGTACAAATTGACCCGTTGCTGTTTGTCAGTGGACACTTTGGCTTGCTGAATCAATTTGTCGTACGCCGGGTCGCACCACTTGGCGTAGTTGCTACCTTTCACAGCGGCGCAGCTATAGAGCACGCCGAGCCAGTTGTCGGGGTCGCCGTTGTCGCCGGTCCAACCGTAAATCATCGCGTCGTGTTCGCCGCTCTTGGCGCGCTTGATGTACTCGCCCCATTCATAGCTGACGATGTTGGCTTTGATCCCGATTTTCTCCCAATCCTGCTGGATCATCTGCGCCGACATCCGGGCGTTCGGGTTCGATGCGCGCTGCACGGTCATGGCCCACAAATTAATAGTCGTACCGGGTGCAACCCCTGCTTCTTTTAGTAGCGCCTTCGCTTTCGTCGGGTCGTGAGGCGCGTCCTTGATGCTCGGGTCATACGACCATTGGGCCGGAGGCAGGGCGTTCTGCGCCAGTTGGCCGGCACTTTGGTAGACGGCCTTGATGATCGCGGGTTTATCGATAGCCATGTCCAGCGCCTGACGGACCTTGAGCTGGTCCAGCGGTGGGTGGGTCACGTTGTAGGCCAGGAAA
This sequence comes from Pseudomonas sp. DR48, assembly GCF_019823085.1. NCBI lineage: Bacteria > Pseudomonadati > Pseudomonadota > Gammaproteobacteria > Pseudomonadales > Pseudomonadaceae > Pseudomonas > Pseudomonas sp. DR48. The sequence continues at coordinate 2,920,361 of NZ_CP081946.1, forward strand.
CCAAGGTTGAACCCGGCTTGTTTGAGCACGGTGAGATTCGGGTCTTTCTCCATGACTTCGATGTCTGCTGGGCGTGGGTAACCGCTGACCTGGCATTCGCCGGCCTTGAGTTTCTGCAAGCGTACGGCGGCGTCGGGGGTTATCGAGAACACCAAATTGTCTATTTTTACGTCCTCGGGTTTCCAGTACGACTTGTTGGCGGCGTAGCGGATCTGCGAGTCCTTTTGATAGCGCTTGAACACGAACGGGCCGGTGCCGACGGGTTTCTGGTTAATGTCCGCCGCTTTGCCTTCTTTTAACAGCTGCGCGCCGTACTCGGCGGATTGCACTGAGGCGAAGCTCATGGCGAGGTTTTGGATGAAGGCAGCGTCGATGTTGTTCAGGGTGAAACGCACGGTGTGGTCGTCGATTTTGTCGACGCTCTTGATCGTTTTGTTCAGGTCCATGTCGGTGAAGTATGGCGACTCGGCGGGGTAGGCTTTTCGGAAAACGTTTTCCGGATCGAGCAGGCGCTGGAAGGTGAAAAGCACGTCGTCAGCGTTGAAGTCCCGGGTCGGGGTGAAGTAGTCGGTGTTGTGGAACTTCACTCCATCGCGCAGGAAAAAGGTGTAGGTGAGGCCGTCCGTGGATACCTCCCATTTTGTTGCCAGACCGGGTTCGACTTCGGTGCCGCCACGTTTGAATTGGGTGAGGCGGTTGAAAACGGTTTCGGCCGAGGCATCGAAATCGGTACCGCTGGTGTATTGGCTGGGGTCGAAACCGGCAGGGCTGGCTTCGGAGCAGTAGACCAGAGTGGTGGCGGCTTGGGCCAATGGGGCGGTTGTTGCGAGGGCGAGAGCGAGCAGGAGTGGTTTGACGGTGGTTCTTTCCATGGAGTCCCCGGGATTTGAGTAACGATATTTTCCTGAGGGTAGCGTTGTTGGCGGGGAGGGCGGAAATATCCTTTTTTGAGGGGAACCCCTCTATCTGGGCATAGTGGGCCGGTTTTTGGGTTTTTGGCGGTGGGTAGGAACTGACAAAGGGTGTGATCTTTGACTGCATCCCGTTTTTTTCTGTGGGGGAGAGCTTGCCCGCGATGGCGGCCTGCCAGCGACCAGTCTCTTCCTGCCGCCCCTTGATCGTTCCCTACGCTCCGCGTGGGAATGCAGCCAGGGACGCTCCGCGTTCCATTTTTGTGTTGAACGATGTGTAAGAAACACAGAGCTTTCCCACGCATTTTTCAGGTTGCCGGGTAGGAAGCAGTCCTTCTAACCTTCGGCTGTCGCTGCAGTTTCAGCGACCAGGCGTGGAAACCTGGATCTCTTAGTAGCCGCATAGCTGAACCATCGTATTCGTTGCCGACGTCTTCGTTCGTCTGCAAACTGCGTCCTGGCGGCTGTGCGTGGGCAGGCTTCGGTCTGGCCGGGTCCTACTAACCGGTATTTCCACCCTGCGTGCAGCCGCCACCTATTTGTCGTGTGGAAACGACATTGGATGGCTCCCATTTCAAGTAGGAGTTTTTCCATGGATAAGTTAATCCCCGATCCACCCACCACATCCGAAGCTCAAGATTTACCCTCCGAGACTTTACTCAAAGACCGCGAAGCCATAAAACGCGCCCTCGACTACTACCTCGATCCCCCGAATCAATACACGGCCACCTCCCGGCGTCCGAGCACCATGTTCCTGGTCGCTCCGAACATGGATACCGAAAGCCTGTTGGCCCAAGCCTGCGAGTCCCTGGCTTCCGCGAGTGTCATGGCCAGCGATTTCGCCACAAACCTGATCGGTCCGCAGCGCAATACGGTGTTGGCGATTCAGCAGATCATCATGCTGGCGGAGTTGGCAGTGAATCGGGCGCTGGATAACGTCGATCCGCAGGGCTGATCAGAGACCGCGTTATCGTTCATCGATGGCGCCGGACTCAACAGCACTTGCTGCTTCAGCCGGGCTTTTGGCAGGCAATAAAAAACGGCGATCACGTCAATGATCGCCGTTTTTCTAGACAAATCATCCAATCAAGGCATCAACACTTCAATCGCGCCATCCGCGGTCATGCTGACCTGACTTGTGCCCGCCTCAACTTCTGGCGTCACCGGTGCGCTGTCCATGCTCGCCGCTTTCATCATCATCGGGCCGCGCATGAAGGGCTGTGGATAACCGTTGCTGTTGAGGTTCAGGTTGACGATTTTGTAGCTCTTGCCGCCCAGCGCGTCAGTGGCCAGTTGGGCGCGGGCCTTGAAGGCGGTGACAGCATCTTTGAGCAGCGCGTCTTCGCTGGCTTTGCGTGTTGGTGTGGCGATGGCGAAGTCCATGCCGCCCATTTTCAGGTCGGTCAGCAGTTCGCCAGTCAGCTTCGACAGGGCGGCAAAGTCCGAGCTTTCCAGGCGCAGTTCGGCGCGTTCACGCCAGCCGGTGATTTTCTGGCCCTTGGTGTCGTAGATCGGGTAGCTGTTGCGGCTGCCCTGGCGCAGGGTGATTTCCTTGACCGCTTTGGCCTGGGCCAGCGCCTTGTTCATGGTGGTGCTGACGTCGGCGGCGAGTTTGGCCGGGTCGGTGTTTTGATCTTCGGTGTAGAGCGTCACGATCATCAGGTCGCGGGGCACTTCCTGACTGACTTCGGCGCGCAGGGAAATCTGGTTGTAATGAAGTTCGTCGGCGGCCAGGGCCGGGAGGCTGGCAACGGTGCCGGCACTGAGGGCAAGAAGGGCGGCGCTGCGGCGGAAACTGTGCATGAAAACTCCTTGGGCGATGCGCAGGGGTTAAAGTCCGGGCCTGCGTGAAACCATCAGACTCTAGCGGTAATGATCCGGTTCGCACAGTTACAACTTCTATACAGATGAAAGGCAGGTGGCAGCTCCGCGACCCATCGCGGGCAAGCCCGCTCCCACAAGTACGGCGGTGAACCTGTGGGAGCGGGCTTGCCCGCGATGGCTGCCTTATAGACGCCACAACCCTTTTTGCCATGTGGCTGTTTGCCGCACTTTTGCCTGCCAGCCCCCGTGCTTGGTTATACTCCGTGCGATCCGCCTGGAGCGCTCATCAGGAGAGCTCATGCTCGCCCCCGTACAAATCACTTCCGCAACTCGCCAGAACCTCTGGCGGCTGACGATCATCCGCACGTTGGTGCTCGCCGCTCAGGCCGGCTCCGTGGGCCTGGCCTACTGGTTCGATCTGCTGCCGTTGCCGTGGGTGCAATTGGCGATGACCCTCGGCTGCTCGATGCTGTTGTGCGCATTCACGGCGGTTCGCCTGCGTACTTCGTGGCCGGTGACCGAGCTCGAATATGCCCTGCAACTGGCCTGCGATCTGTTTATCCACAGTGCCTTGCTGTATTTCTCCGGTGGCTCGACCAACCCGTTCGTCTCTTATTACCTGGTGCCGCTGACCATCGCCGCCGTGACGTTGCCGTGGCGCTATTCGGTGGTGCTGTCCGGTATCGCCCTGGCGCTTTATACCTTGCTGCTGGCGCGGTTCTATCCGCTGGAAACGTTCCCGATCGCCCGGGAAAACCTGCAGATATACGGCATGTGGCTGAGTTTTGCCCTCGCCGCAGCCGTGATCACCTTCTTTGCTGCGCGCATGGCCGAAGAACTGCGTCGTCAGGAAGAACTGCGCGCCATTCGTCGTGAAGAAGGCCTGCGTGACCAACAGTTGCTGGCCGTTGCGACCCAGGCTGCCGGCGCCGCCCATGAACTGGGCACGCCACTGGCGACCATGAGCGTGCTGCTCAAGGAAATGCGTCAGGACCATCCAGACCCGCTGTTGCAGGACGATTTGAGCGTGCTGCAGGACCAGGTCAAGTTGTGCAAGGAAACCTTGCAGCAGCTGGTCCGAGCGGCGGAAGCCAATCGCCGCCTGGCGGTGGAAATGCAGGACGTGACCGACTGGCTCGATGAGGCGCTGAATCGCTGGCACCTGATGCGCCCGGAAGCCAGTTACCGCTTTCAGCGCCTGGGCCAGGGCGCCGTGCCGCGCATGGCGCCGCCGCCAGACCTGACGCAAGCCCTGCTGAATTTGCTCAACAACGCCGCCGATGCCTGTCCCGAAGGGCTGCAAGTTACGCTGGACTGGAATGCCGAAGACCTGACCATCAGCATTCGCGACCACGGCGCCGGTGTGCCACTGGCCATCGCCGAACAGATCGGCAAACCGTTTTTTACCACCAAGGGCAAAGGTTTCGGCCTGGGCCTGTTTTTGAGCAAGGCCAGCGTGACACGCGCCGGCGGCTCAGTGAAACTCTACAGTCATGAGGAAGGCGGCACGCTCACCGAGCTGCGCCTGCCCCGTGTCGCCCGAGGAGACGAACATGAGTGACGAGATCCAAGTTGAAGGCGAAGAACTGCCGCATTTGCTGCTGGTGGACGACGATGCAACCTTCACCCGCGTAATGGCCCGCGCCATGGCCCGCCGTGGTTTTCGCGTCAGCACCGCCGGTTCCGCCGAAGAAGGCCTGACCATTGCCCAGGCCGACATCCCGGATTACGCCGCGCTGGACCTGAAAATGGACGGCGACTCGGGTCTGGTGCTGCTGCCCAAACTGCTCGAACTCGACCCCGAGATGCGCGTGGTGATCCTCACTGGTTACTCCAGCATCGCCACCGCCGTCGAGGCGATCAAGCGCGGCGCCTGCAATTACCTGTGCAAACCGGCGGACGCCGACGACGTGCTGGCTGCGCTGCTCTCCGAGCATGCCGACCTCGACACCCTGGTGCCGGAAAACCCGATGTCGGTGGACCGCCTGCAGTGGGAACACATCCAGCGCGTGTTGACCGAGCACGAAGGCAACATCTCCGCCACTGCCCGCGCCCTGGGTATGCACCGCCGCACGCTGCAGCGCAAACTGCAAAAGCGTCCGGTGCGCCGCTGAACGGGCGCTGAACGATCATCGCCTGCGCTCGCAGTAACCCGAACCGATCATCTATGATCGGTTCGTGTGTGTTCTTTTCTTTATTGAGCCTTATCCATGAATCAGAACGCTGAATATTCCGCGGTCAACGATGCTGTGCGCGGGCAGTTTTTTCGCAAAGTCTGGGCGATGACCACGCCTTACTGGCGCAGCGAAGAGAAGGGCAAAGCCTGGACGTTGCTGATCGCCGTGATTGCGCTGTCGCTGTTCAGCGTGGCGATTTCGGTGTGGATCAACAGTTGGTACAAGGATTTCTATAACGCCCTGCAAAAGAAGGACGAAGCAGCCTTCTGGCAGCTGATTCTGTATTTCTGCGGCATTGCGGCGGTGGCGATCCTGGGCGCGGTGTACCGGCTTTATCTGACCCAGATGCTGACCATTCGCTGGCGAGCCTGGCTCACCGAAAAACACTTCGCCCGTTGGCTGGGTAACAAGAATTACTACCAGCTGGAGCAGGGCGGCTACACCGATAACCCGGACCAGCGGATTTCCGAAGACCTCAATAAATTCACCACCAACACCTTGGGCCTGGGCCTCGGGCTGATACGCAACATCGTCAGCCTGGTGTCGTTTTCGATCATTTTGTGGGGCGTGTCGGGCAGCATCGAAGTGTTTGGCTTCACGATCCCCGGCTACATGTTCTGGTGTGCACTGGTTTACGCCGCCGTCGGCAGCTGGCTGACGCATGTGATCGGTCGTCGTTTGATCGGCCTCAACAACAACCAACAACGTTACGAAGCCGACTTGCGTTTCTCCATGGTGCGGGTCCGCGAGAATGCCGAGAGCATCGCGTTGTACAACGGCGAGCCCAACGAAAACCGCCGACTGAGCAGTCGCTTCGGTCTGGTCTGGCACAACTTCTGGGACATCATGAAAGTGTCCAAGCGCCTGACTTTCTTCACGTCCGGTTATGCTCAGATCGCAATCATCTTCCCGTTCATGGTTGCGGCGCCGCGTTACTTTGCCGGCAAGATCGAACTCGGTGAGCTGATGCAAATCAACTCCGCGTTCGGCAATGTGCAGGAAAACTTCAGTTGGTTCATCAGTGCGTATCAGGACCTCGCCGAGTGGCGCGCCACCTGTGATCGTCTGCTGAGTTTCCGCCAGGCCATGGCTGACAACGAAGAACGTGCGCCAGCCATCGACGTGCAGAACGCGGGTACGGCATTGCGCGTGCACAACCTCGGTCTCGATCTGGCTGACGGTCGCCACTTGCTGACCAACGCCGAGATGACGGTGGAGGAGGGCGAGCGCGTGATGCTCAGCGGGCGTTCCGGCAGCGGCAAATCGACCTTGCTGCGAGCGATGGGGCATCTGTGGCCCGCCGGTCACGGCAGTATTCGTCTGCCGACCTCGCGTTATCTGTTCTTGCCGCAAAAACCTTATCTGCCTATTGGTACGCTCCGCGAAGCGCTGAGTTATCCACAGGCCGGCGATACGTATCCGCATGAGCGTTACGTGCACGTGCTGGAAACCTGCCGCTTGCCGCACCTCGTTGCGCGTCTGGACGAAGCCAATCACTGGCAGCGCATGTTGTCGCCGGGCGAGCAGCAACGGTTGGCCTTCGCCCGCGCGCTGCTGTTTGCACCGAAGTGGCTGTACATGGACGAAGCCACCTCGGCGATGGACGAAGAGGATGAAGGGTCGTTGTATCAGGCCTTGATCGATGAGATTCCGGGGCTGAGTATCCTCAGCGTCGGCCATCGCAGCAGTCTGAAGCGCTTCCATCCAAGGCATGTGCGAATCGAGAACGGCCATTTGGTGGACCAAACAGTAACCGCATAACCACCACAAATCCCTGTGGGAGCGAGCTTGCTCGCGATGACGGCATGACATCCAACATTAAAGGTGTCTGACACTCCGCCATCGCGACCAAGCTCGCTACCACAGGGGATAGTGGATGCTGACGGTGATCGTACAACCGTGTTGAGCTATGATGCGGTTTCAGCCGAATTTTTCGAGAAAGACGTTCACCATGGAAAACCCGATCGACGCACCCCGCCTCCCTCGCAAGCGCCGCAGCCTCGCACAGGAATTGGTGACGGTGCTGTCCGAGCAGATCCGCGACGGCCACCTCAAACGTGGCGACAAATTGCCCACCGAGTCGGCAATCATGGATGCCCATGGCGTCAGCCGCACCGTGGTTCGCGAGGCGATTTCCCGCTTGCAGGCCGCCGGACAGGTGGAAACCCGTCACGGCATCGGCACCTTCGTGCTCGACACACCGAGCCCGAGCGGTTTCCGTATCGACCCGGCCACCGTGGTCACGCTGCGTGACGTACTGGCTATTCTGGAGCTGCGGATCAGCCTGGAAGTGGAATCCGCCGGCCTTGCCGCACAACGTCGCACGCCCGAGCAGTTGGCATTGATGCGAGCGGCTCTGGATGCATTGAACGAAAGCGTCTCCCATGCCAGCGATGCCGTGGCGTCGGATTTTCAGTTTCACCTGCAAATCGCCCTGTCGACCGGTAATCGCTACTTCACCGACATCATGACCCACCTGGGCACCAGCATTATTCCGCGTACCCGCCTCAATTCCGCGCGGCTGGCCCATGACGATCAGCAGCACTACATGAATCGCCTGAGCCGTGAGCACGAAGAGATTTACGACGCCATTGCGCGCCAGGATTCGGATGCGGCGCGGGCGGCGATGCGTTTGCACCTGACCAACAGCCGCGAACGACTGCGCCATGCGCATGAAGAGGCTGAGGCGCAGCGGGGGTAATTGCCAGACTGGGCAATTGAGATCGTTCCCACGCTCTGCGTGGGAATGCCTCTTGTGACGCTCCGCGTCACGCTTTGGGACGCAGAGCGTCCCTGACTGCATTCCCACGCAGAGCGTGGGAACGATCAGGTGCGGCGGATCAGCCGGTCTTGAGAATCGAACGATCCACCCTCACGGCCCACTCGGAAGCCCCGGCCTTGGCATCAAATGCCACCTGCCCATGCTCATCAACCACACCCCGGGCAATCGCCACTCCCTTGGCCAACAACTCCAACGGCGCCCCCTTCATCGATTGCCCCGAAGCCAATGCCAGTTTCAATTTAATCGTCATCGTTGATCTCCTTATCAGGCCACATTGCCCGTTGGTTTGTAGTCCTTGAGCAGCAAGTAAGTGCTCCAGCCCCACCAGTCATCGACCGTGGCGGTGTCGTTCAAGTTGTTGACGTCCTTTCTGCGCAACACCTTGTTGCCCTCCATCCTGAACAGCGGTGAAAAATTGCCCGTCAGGTTCAGTACTGCCTGCAGATCCGGCAGATTCTTCAGCGCGCCGAAACTGCCGGGCGATGGTGCAACGCCGCTGAGATACGCCGCGAACACTTCATCCGCCGACACCTGAACCGCTTGATTCACCGGGACGCGATTGGCGCTGTCGATATCGTCGAAGTAGCGTTTGTCACCATAGGCGCGCCATTGCGCACCGTTGCCGTTGCGTACATTGAGGCCGAACTTGCTGTCTTCGTCGTGCATGAAGCGGGTAATCAACGAGCCCAGGTCACTCGGTGTCACCACCGCTGCCAGTTGCTTGCGGGGCACGCGCAAGTGGCCAGCGGAAAACAGGTCGGTCAGGTAGTGATCGGCAAACGCGTTCATCGCGTAGGCCAGTTCCAGCTGCTTTTCATCGCCGCTGTTGTGCGCTTTTACCGCTTGCTGCAGGGCTGCTGCATGCCCGGCGATATAGGCCAATAGCGCCCATTCGCCAAAGTGGTCGGCGTTGTTGGCGGCCAGTTTCAGGTAGCGTCCCAACGGAAACAGTGCCGAGACAAAACTGCCGCCGCCGGTGATTCTGTTCCACTCTTCGGACAACGTATCACCGAGGGCGTCGTAGGCCTCATGGGGTTGTTTGCCGTCCTTGATCGCCTGTTTCACCGCGGCGATTTCCTTCTGCATGACGCCGAGAATCAACTTGGCTTCGGCATTGGATGCCGGCAATACAGCGAGCGAGCTGAACGCGTTGTTGAATCGCTGGATACGCTCGGCAGCACTGGCGCCTTCGCTGACGGGTTGATCGGGGATGCCATAAAAATCAGCGCTCAGCGCAACGATCTGGCCATAGGTGAGCGCCAACCCATTGGGTAAATGCAGTTCAACCTGAGAAGCGGGGATAGCAGGCGCGTCCTTGATGAAACGCAGCAGTGTGCTGTCACCGATGGCCGTGTGTTCGCCGCCCTCGAACCTCAATTGCGGCCTGTTTTTCAAGGCCTTGCCGGGTGGCGGGCTGGAAGTCTGGGGTATGTCTTTGTGTTCACCGAGATGCAAAACCAGCGAATCCCCATCGGCGATGGCGATGCCCTGTTCGGTAAAAAGATCATCCAGGTTCACAATGACCTGCTTGGGGTTTTCCTGCGGTTGTATGTGCAGACCTGACATTTCTAGCTCCTTGATATGTCGTCGGTATAGATCCAATTAACTGTATGTATATACAGTTAATTGGATCATAGAAGAGAAATTTCCTACGTCAAGAAAATACCTTTCCGACTCAAAATGTGAGGTTCGCGATGAAATGCAGTTGACGGTTATTATTTAAGTTGTACGATGACCTACAACTCGGCGAAAGCTGAACGGTTTCTCACACAAACATACGTCGCTACCCAGGGTGTTCGAATAATGAATCCACAAGAACTGAAGTCCATCCTCTCTTCCGGCCTGCTGTCTTTCCCGGTAACCGATTTCAATGCCCAGGGCGATTTCCATCGCGCTGGCTACATCAAGCGTCTCGAATGGCTGGCCCCATACGGCGCCACGGCGTTGTTCGCCGCGGGCGGCACCGGTGAGTTCTTCTCTCTGGCGGCCAGCGAATATTCGGAAATCATCAAGACTGCCGTCGACACCTGCGAAACCAGCGTGCCGATCCTGGCCGGTGTAGGTGGTTCGACCCGTCAAGCCATCGAATACGCACAGGAAGCCGAGCGTCTGGGCGCCAAAGGCCTGTTGCTGCTGCCGCACTACCTGACCGAAGCCAGCCAGGACGGTGTTGCCGCCCACGTTGAAGCCGTGTGCAAATCGGTAAAAATCGGTGTGGTGGTTTACAACCGCAACGTCTGCCGCCTGACCGCTCCGCTGCTGGAACGTCTGGCTGAGCGCTGCCCGAACCTGATCGGTTACAAGGACGGCCTGGGCGATATCGAGTTGATGGTTTCGATCCGTCGCCGCCTCGGTGATCGCTTCAGCTACCTGGGTGGTTTGCCGACCGCCGAAGTGTACGCAGCGGCCTACAAGGCCTTGGGTGTGCCGGTTTACTCGTCGGCGGTGTTCAACTTCATCCCGAAAACCGCGATGGATTTCTACCACGCGATTGCCCGCGAAGATCACGCCACTGTCGGCAAGATCATCGACGACTTCTTCCTGCCTTACCTGGACATCCGTAACCGCAAAGCCGGTTACGCAGTGAGCATCGTCAAGGCCGGGGCAAAAATTGCCGGCTATGACGCAGGTCCTGTGCGTGCGCCGCTGACCGACCTGACCGGCGAAGAGTACGAAATGCTCGCCGCGCTGATCGACAAGCAAGGTGCGCAATAACACACCCGATTAAACAAGGCCGCTGAGTGATCAGCGGCCTTTTGCGTGAGGAGAACATCTCGTGGCAGATTCAAAGCGTTTTGATAACTACATCAACGGTGAATGGGTGGCAGGCAGCGATTACTGCGCCAACATCAACCCGTCCGAACTGACTGACACCATCGGCAACTACGCCAAGGCCGATCTGGCCCAGGTCCATGCGGCCATCGACGCCGCTCGCGCCGCGTTCCCGGCCTGGTCGACTTCCGGCATTCAGGCTCGCCATGACTCGCTGGATAAAGTCGGCACTGAAATCCTCGCCCGTCGCGAAGAGCTCGGCACGCTGCTGGCCCGGGAAGAGGGCAAGACCCTGCCGGAAGCCATCGGTGAAGTGACCCGCGCCGGCAACATCTTCAAGTTCTTCGCCGGTGAAACCCTGCGTTTGTCCGGTGATTACCTGCCGTCGGTGCGCCCGGGCGTCAACGTTGAAGTCACCCGCGAAGCGCTGGGTGTGGTCGGTCTGATCACGCCGTGGAACTTCCCGATTGCGATCCCGGCGTGGAAAATCGCTCCGGCCCTGGCCTACGGCAACTGCGTCGTGCTCAAACCGGCCGATCTGGTGCCAGGTTGCGCGTGGGCGCTGGCCGAAATCATCTCCCGCGCAGGCTTCCCGGCCGGCGTGTTCAACCTGGTGATGGGCAGCGGTCGAGTGGTTGGCGATGCGCTGGTGCAGAGCCCTAAAGTCGACGGCATCAGCTTCACCGGTTCGGTCGGTGTCGGTCGTCAGATCGCGGTCAGTTGCGTCTCGCGCCAGGCCAAGGTTCAGCTGGAAATGGGCGGCAAGAACCCGCAGATCATTCTCGACGACGCCGACCTCAAGCAAGCGGTCGAGTTGTCGGTGCAGAGTGCGTTCTACTCCACCGGTCAGCGCTGCACGGCTTCGAGTCGTTTCATCGTTACTGCCGGGATTCACGACAAGTTCGTCGAAGCCGTGGCTGAGCGCATGAAGTCGATCAAGGTTGGTCACGCGCTGAAAGCCGGCACCGACATCGGTCCGGTGGTTTCCCAGGCTCAGCTTGAACAGGACATGAAGTACATTGACATCGGCCAGTCCGAAGGTGCACGTCTGGTCAGCGGCGGCGGTCTGGTGACCTGCGACACCGAAGGCTACTACCTCGCGCCGACGCTGTTTGCCGACAGCGAAGCCGCGATGCGCATCAGCCGCGAAGAAATCTTCGGCCCGGTCGCCAACGTGGTTCGCGTGGCGGATTACGACGCGGCACTGGCCATGGCCAACGACACCGAATTCGGCTTGTCGGCGGGTATCGCCACCACATCGCTGAAGTACGCCAACCACTTCAAACGCCACTCCCAGGCCGGGATGGTGATGGTCAACCTGCCGACGGCGGGCGTGGATTACCACGTTCCATTCGGTGGGCGTAAAGGTTCATCCTATGGTTCCCGCGAGCAAGGTCGCTACGCGCAAGAGTTCTACACGGTCGTGAAGACTGCCTACGTCGGTTCCTGATCCACCGCAATACCTGTGGGAGCTGGCCTGCCAGCGATGGCATCGCCGCGGTGTGACTGACACACCGAGGTGTCCGCATCGCTGGCAGGCCAGCTCCCACAAAAACAACATTGTTATTACCCGCATAAAAATAATCAGTGGGAGTACATCTACATGCAAGCGACCAAGCCGACCCACGTCCGCTATTTGATTCTGCTCATGCTTTTCCTGGTGACCACGATCAACTACGCCGACCGGGCCACTATCGCCATCGCGGGCTCCAGCCTGCAAAAAGACCTCGGCATCGACGCGGTCACTCTCGGTTATATCTTCTCTGCATTCGGTTGGGCCTACGTGGCCGGGCAAATTCCCGGTGGCTGGCTGCTGGACCGATTCGGTTCGAAAAAAGTCTACGCACTGAGCATCTTCACCTGGTCGCTGTTCACCGTGCTGCAGGGTTATGTCGGTGAGTTCGGCATGTCCACGGCAATCGTTGCGCTGTTCATGCTGCGCTTCCTGGTGGGTCTGGCTGAAGCGCCATCCTTCCCCGGTAACGCGCGCATCGTGGCAGCCTGGTTCCCGACGGCTGAACGCGGCACTGCTTCGGCGATCTTCAACTCGGCACAATACTTTGCGACCGTGTTGTTCGCGCCGCTGATGGGCTGGATCGTCTACAGCTTCGGCTGGCAGCACGTGTTTGTGGTGATGGGCGGCATCGGCATCGTGTTCTCGCTGATCTGGCTGAAAGTTATCCACAGCCCGCGTCAGCACCCGATGATCAACGAAGCCGAGTTCAAGCACATCGCCGACAACGGCGGCATGGTCGACATGGACCAGGACAAAGGCAAAGGCAAGAAAACCGACGGGCCGAAGTGGGACTACATTCGCCAGTTGCTGACCAACCGCATGATGCTCGGCGTTTACCTGGGCCAATACTGCATCAACGGTATCACCTACTTCTTCCTGACCTGGTTCCCGGTGTACCTGGTGCAGGAACGTGGCATGACCATTCTCAAGGCAGGTTTCATCGCTTCGTTGCCGGCGATCTGCGGCTTCATCGGTGGCGTGCTCGGCGGGGTGATTTCCGACTACCTGCTGCGCAAGGGCCATTCCCTGACCTTCGCCCGCAAGGCGCCGATCATTGCCGGTTTGCTGGTTTCCAGCAGCATCGTGGCCTGCAACTATGTCGACATCGAATGGATGGTGGTCGGCTTCATGGCCCTGGCGTTCTTCGGTAAAGGCGTTGGCGCATTGGGCTGGGCGGTGGTGTCCGACACCTCGCCGAAACAGATCGCCGGTTTGAGTGGCGGCCTGTTCAACATGTTCGGCAACATCGCGTCCATCACCACGCCGATCGTGATTGGCTACATCATCAGCTCCACCGGTTCGTTCAAATGGGCCTTGGTGTTTGTCGGTTGCAACGCACTGGTCGCAGTGTTCAGCTACCTGGTGATCGTTGGTCCGATCAAGCGTGTGGTGCTCAAGGAGCCGCCAGTCAGCGGCCCTGAAACCAACAACAAATTATCTCAAGCGCATTCCTGAGGAGCGGCGTCATGCAGTTGATTGAACATTCCGACTCGCCGCGCTACATCCGCCTGCACGAGCGGGACAATGTCGTGATCGTGGTCAATGACCAGGGCGTGCCGGCCGGCACCGAGTTTCCCGATGGCCTGGTGACAGTGGACTTCGTCCCGCAGAGCCACAAAGTCACCCTGGAAGATATTCCCGAGGGTGGCCAGGTCATTCGTTACGGCCAGACCATCGGCTATGCGCTGCAGCCGATTCCACGCGGCAGCTGGGTCAAGGAAGATCAACTGCGCATGCCCACCGCGCCACCGCTGGACAGCCTGCCGCTGTCCACCGATGTGCCGGCCGCGCAGGCACCGCTGGAAGGTTTCACGTTCGAGGGTTATCGCAATGCCGACGGCACCGTCGGCACGCGCAACATTCTGGGGATCACCACCACGGTTCAGTGTGTGACCGGCGTGCTCGACCATGCGGTCAAGCGCATCAAGGAAGAGTTGCTGCCACTCTATCCGAACGTCGATGACGTGGTGGCGCTGACCCACAGTTACGGTTGTGGCGTGGCCATCACCGCCACCGACGCCTACATCCCGATCCGTACCGTGCGTAACCTGGCGCGTAACCCGAACCTGGGCGGCGAAGCCTTGGTCATCAGTCTCGGTTGCGAGAAGTTGCAGGCCGGGCAGGTGATGCACGAGAACGACAGCTCGGTGGACCTGAGCGATCCGTGGTTGTATCGCTTGCAGGATTCCAGTCACGGTTTCACCGAGATGATCGAGCAGATCATGGCGTTGGCCGAGATCCGCTTGAAGAAGCTTGATCAGCGTCGCCGGGAAACCGTGCCGGCGTCCGAGCTGATTCTGGGCATGCAGTGCGGCGGCAGCGATGCTTTTTCCGGCATCACCGCCAACCCGGCCTTGGGTTTTGCCTCGGACCTGCTGCTGCGTGCCGGTGCGACGGTGATGTTTTCCGAAGTCACCGAAGTGCGCGACGCGATTTACCTGCTGACATCCCGCGCCGAAACCAAGGAAGTCGCCGAGGAACTGGTGCGGGAAATGGACTGGTACGACCGTTACCTGGCCAAGGGCGAAGCGGATCGCAGCGCCAACACCACACCGGGCAACAAGAAAGGCGGGTTGTCGAACATTGTCGAAAAGTCCTTGGGCTCGATCGTCAAATCCGGCAGCAGCGCGATTAACGGCGTGCTTGGTCCTGGCGAACGCTTCAAGCGCAAAGGGCTGATTTTCTGCGCGACCCCGGCCAGTGATTTTGTCTGCGGGACGTTGCAACTGGCGGCCGGGATGAACCTGCATGTGTTCACCACTGGGCGCGGCACGCCATATGGCCTGGCGATGGCGCCGGTGGTGAAGGTCTCGACGCGCACGGAACTGGCGCAGCGCTGGCCGGACCTGATTGACATCGATGCCGGGCGGATTGCTACCGGACGGGCCTCGATTGAAGACCTCGGTTGGGAGTTGTTCCACTACTACCTGGACGTGGCGAGCGGGAAAAAGCAGACGTGGGCCGAGCAGCACAAACTGCATAACGACATCACCTTGTTTAACCCGGCGCCAATTACCTGATACCGAGTCGCCTGCTTCGCGAGCAAGCCCGCTCCCACAGTGGATCTGC
The DNA here is from genome assembly GCF_019823085.1 of Pseudomonas sp. DR48. NCBI lineage: Bacteria > Pseudomonadati > Pseudomonadota > Gammaproteobacteria > Pseudomonadales > Pseudomonadaceae > Pseudomonas > Pseudomonas sp. DR48. Next base: position 2,935,412 of record NZ_CP081946.1, read on the forward strand.
GGTGGACACAAAATTTGTGTGCAACTCGATCAAATGTGGGAGCGGGCTTGCTCGCGATAGCGGTCTAACAGACGCCAGAGGACTTGGTGGCTTATCATTAGCCCCCTAACGACGCCCACCCAAGGTTCCCCCGGCATGCTGGCTATCTTCCTCGAAACCCTGAACATCACCGCGCCGGTGTTTGCCATGCTGTTTCTGGGTGTGCTGCTCAAGCGCATCAACTGGATCAACGACAACTTTATCCACACTGCGTCAGCCCTGGTGTTCAACGTCACCATGCCGGCGTTGCTGTTTCTGGGCATCCTGCATGCCGACCTGCACGCCGCGCTACAACCGGCGCTGCTGATCTACTTCGCGCTCGCCACCCTGGTGAGTTTCGCCATTGCCTGGGGCTGGGCGATCTGGAAGTGCCCGCGCGAAGACCGGGGGATCTACACCCAAGGCGCGTTTCGCGGCAACAACGGCGTCATCGGCCTCGCACTGGCGGCGAGCATGTACGGCTCTTACGGCATTTCCCTCGGGGCGATTCTCGCGGCGCTGGTGATCCTGTTTTACAACACACTCTCGACCATCGTGCTCGCGGTCTACAGCCCGGTGATCAAGTCCGATCCGTGGAGCATCTTTAAAAGCGTGATGATCAACCCGCTGATCATCAGCGTGTTTGCGGCGGCGCCATTTGCTTATTTCAAGATCGGCTTGCCGGGGTGGCTGGAAACCTCCGGTCAGTACCTGGCGCAGACTACTTTGCCGTTGGCGCTGATCTGCATCGGCGGCACGTTGTCGCTGGCGGCAATGCGCAAGAGCGGCACGATGGCGCTCAGCTCCAGCCTGGTGAAGATGATCGGCCTGCCGGTGCTGGCAACGCTGGGGGCATGGCTATGGGGTTTTCGCGGGGCGGAGTTGGGGATTCTGTTTCTGTATTTCGGCAGCCCGACTGCTGCGGCCAGTTTCGTCATGGCCCGTCAGGCCAATGGCAATCATGAGCTGGCGGCGGCGATCATCGTCATTACGACGTTGATGGCGGCGATTACCACCAATATCGGGATCTTTTTGTTGCAGTGGGGCGGGTGGATCTAGTTCAGAATCTTAGGTGTTTTTTTGGGCCTCTTCGCGGGCAAGCCCGCTCCCACAGGGGAATGCATTCCAAAATGTGGGAGCGGGCTTGCTCGCGAAGACGCCCGAACAGTCACCACAAATGCCGATGACTCAATCCGGCTTCTGGTAAGTGTCAATCACTTCCTGCGCCGCCCGAAACGCATCGATCGCCGCCGGCACACCGGCATACACCGCGCAATGCAGCAGCGCCTCGCGAATCTCTTCCACGGTGCAACCGTTGTTCAGCGCGCCACGCACGTGACCTTTCAATTCCTGCGGGCACTTCAATGCGGTCAGCGCGGCGAGGGTGATCAGGCTGCGGGTTTTCAACGGCAGGCCTTCGCGATTCCACACGCTGCCCCACGCATGTTCATTGACGAAATCCTGCAGCGGCTGGGTGAACTCGGTGGCATTGCCCAGTGCGCGGTCGACGAAGGCGTCGCCCATCACTTGGCGGCGGACTTCAACGCCAGGCTTTTTGTTGTCGGTCACGGCATTTCCCTCTTGTGGTGTTGGCGACGCCAGGCGCGCAGCGACGTAAACAGCAGATACGCCACCAGCGCCGGCAGGACGAAAAACAGCATCAGGTGTTCGAGTTTGCCGGCCAGCGGCATGCCGGTGGTGAATGACACCACGTGCAAGCCGTAAGCGAGGTACAGCCCCAGAAACAGCAAGCCTTCGGCGCGGGTCACCCGGTAGCCGGTGTAGAACAGCGGCAGGCACAGCACTGCGACGCCGAGCATCACCGGCAAGTCAAAATCCAGGGCGTTGGGCGAAACAGACAGCGGCGAAGGCGCAACAAGCGCCGTCAAACCGAGCACGCCCAGAAGGTTGAACAGGTTGCTGCCGATGACGTTGCCCACGGCAATATCGCGCTGACCGCGCAGCGCGGCGATCAATGAGGTGGCCAGCTCTGGCAGTGAAGTGCTGATGGCGACAATGGTCAGGCCGATGATTCGTTCCGACAGCCCCAGGTCGGTGGCGACCGCCACGGCGGCGCCCAGCAACAAGTGAGCGGCATACACCAGCATGGCCAGTCCGACGATGATCATCAGCACGCTGCTGACCCACGGTGCCTTCGGTGTTTCGTCGTGTGAGGGCGGGCGAGCCGAATGCTGCGACTGGCGCAGCAACAAGCCCAGGTACAACACCAGCGCGGCCAACAGAATCAAGCCGTCCACACGATCCAGCTCTTTGTTCCAGGCCAGTACGAACACCAGCAGGCTGGCGCCGATCATCAGCGGAATATCCAGACGCACCAGCTGCCGCGAAACCCGTAGCGGAATGATCAACGCCGAAAGGCCCAGGGTGACCAGGATGTTGAAGATGCAGCTGCCAATCACGCTGCCGACGGCGATGTCGGCGTTTTGCGCCAGGGTGGCTTGCAGGCTGACCGCCATTTGCGGCGCGCTGCTGCCGAGGGCGACGATGGTCAGCCCGATAATCAGCGGCCGTACATGCAGGCGCGCCGCCAGGCGCACAGCGCCGCGCACCATCAGTTCGGCGCCGGCGATCAGCAACAGCAGGCCAGCGAACAATTCAATCAGGCTGATCAGGGGTAAGTCATCAAGTCCGAAAATGGTTTTGGGCTCCGGCTGTTAATCGTCGAGGGCTTGCACGCGAACGCGCGCGGTGCCACTGCCGAGCATGCCCAACCGCTCGGCCGCAGCATGTGACACGTCGATCAGGCGCCCACGGGCATGCGGCCCGCGATCGTTGATGCGGACCACGCAGGACTTGTCGTTATTCAGATTGGTGACCTTCACCCGCGTGCCGAACGGCAACTGGCGATGGGCGGCGGTCAGGGAATTCTTGTTGAAACGCTCACCGCTGGCGGTGCGTTTGCCTTGATGTTTAACGCCGTAATACGAAGCCATGCCGGTCTTGTCGTAGCCGTGCGGATCGATGATGTCGTTGCTGGCGCAACCGGCCAGCAGGGAGAGCAGGGCGCAGGCACTGAGCAGACGCTTCATTCAAAGATTTCCCTGAAACAAATGTGGGAGCGGGCTTGCTCGCGAATGCATTCTGACAGTCAACCTTGAATTGAGTGCCGAACCGCATTCGCGAGCAAGCCCGCTCCCACAGGGAATAGAGCCAGTAGTTAGAGCTGGCTCCATTCCGGTTAGCCTTCGAGCTTGCTTTTGAGCAGCTCGTTGACCTGTTGCGGGTTGGCCTTGCCTTTGGAGGCTTTCATGGCCTGGCCGACGAAGAAGCCGAACATCTTGCCGCGTTTGGCTTCGTCTGCCGCGCGGTATTGCTCGACCTGCTCGGCGTTGGCCGCGAGCATTTCGTCCAGCACCGCCGAGATCGCGCCGCTGTCAGTCACTTGCTTCAAGCCACGCTTGTCGATGATCTCGTCCGCGCTGCCTTCGCCGTTGGCCATCGCTTCAAACACCACTTTGGCGATTTTGCCGGAGATGGTGTTGTCCTTGATGCGCAGCAGCATGCCGCCCAGTTGCTCGGCCGAGACCGGCGACTGGTCGATTTCCACGCCTTGCTTGTTCAGCAGGCTGCCCAGTTCAACCATGACCCAGTTGGCGGCCAGCTTGGCGTCGCCGCTGATGCCCACGACTTTCTCGAAGTAATCGGCTTGCTCGCGGCTGGTGGCCAGGACGCTGGCGTCATAAACCGACAGGCCGAACTGCGCCTGGAAGCGCTCGCGTTTCTGCGGTGGCAATTCCGGCAGGGTGGCGCGCACGTCATTGAGGAACGAGTCTTCGATGACCACGGGCAGCAGGTCCGGATCGGGGAAGTAACGGTAGTCGTTGGCTTCCTCCTTGCTGCGCATCGGACGGGTTTCGTCCTTGTTCGGATCGTACAGGCGGGTCTGCTGGATCACTTTGCCGCCGTCTTCGATCAGCTCGATCTGACGGCGAACTTCACTGTTGATCGCCTTCTCGATAAAGCGGAACGAGTTGACGTTCTTGATCTCGCAGCGCGTGCCGAACTCAACCTGACCTTTTGGACGGATCGACACGTTGCAGTCGCAACGCAGCGAGCCTTCGGCCATGTTGCCGTCGCAGATGCCCAGGTAACGCACCAGCGCGTGGATCGTCTTGACGTAGGCCACGGCTTCCTTGGCGCTGCGCATGTCCGGCTCGGAAACGATTTCCAGCAACGGCGTGCCGGCACGGTTCAGGTCGATGCCGGTGGCACCGTTGAATTCTTCGTGCAGGCTTTTACCGGCGTCCTCTTCCAGGTGCGCACGGGTAACGCCGACACGTTTGATCGTGCCGTCTTCCATGGCGATGTCCAGGTGGCCCTTGCCGACGATCGGCAACTCCATCTGGCTGATCTGGTAGCCCTTGGGCAGGTCCGGGTAGAAATAGTTTTTACGGGCGAACACGTTGTGCTGGCCGATTTCGGCATCGATGGCCAGGCCGAACATCACCGCCATGCGCACCGCTTCCTGGTTCAGCACCGGCAGAACGCCGGGCATGCCCAGGTCTACCAGGCTGGCCTGGGTGTTCGGCTCGGAACCGAAAGTGGTGGAACTACCGGAAAAGATTTTCGACCGGGTGGTGAGCTGGGTATGAATCTCCAGCCCGATCACGACTTCCCATTGCATGTGTTTCTCCTCAGAAGCCGGTTGGGGTGCGAGTGTGCCAGTCAGTGTTCAACTGGTACTGATGCGCAACGTTGAGCAAGCGGCCTTCCTGGAAATACGGGGCGAGCAATTGCACGCCGACCGGCAGACCATCGACAAAACCGGCGGGCATGGACAAGCCCGGCAGGCCAGCGAGGTTGGCGGTGATGGTGTACACGTCTTCCAGGTACGCCGCGACCGGGTCGCTGTTCTTGGCGCCAAGCTTCCAGGCCGGGTTCGGCGTGGTTGGGCCGAGGATGATGTCGACCTCATTGAAGGCAGCCATGAAGTCGTTCTTGATCAGGCGACGGATCTTCTGCGCCTTAAGGTAGTAGGCATCGTAGTAACCGGCCGACAGCGCGTAGGCGCCGACCATGATCCGGCGCTGCACTTCCGGGCCGAAGCCTTCGCCACGGGAGCGTTTGTACAGGTCGATCAGGTCTTTCGGGTTTTCGCAGCGATGGCCGAAACGCACGCCGTCGAAACGCGACAGGTTGGAAGACGCTTCCGCCGGAGCGATCACGTAGTACGCGGGAATCGCGTGCTGCATGTTCGGCAGGCTGATTTCCTTGACCACGGCACCGAGTTTTTTCAGTGCTTCGACGCTGGCCATGACCAGGTCGGCGATGCGTGGGTCGAGACCGGCGCCGAAATATTCCTTCGGCACGCCGATGCGCAGGCCTTGCAGCGATCCGTTGAGGCTGGCGCTGTAATCAGGCACGGGCTCGTCGATGCTGGTGGAATCCTGCGGGTCAAAACCGGCCATGCCTTGCAGCAGGATCGCGCAGTCTTCGGCGGTGCGGGCCAGAGGGCCGCCCTGATCGAGGCTGGACGCATAGGCGATCATGCCCCAGCGCGAAACGCGACCGTACGTCGGTTTCAGGCCGGTGAGGTTGGTCAGTGCCGCGGGCTGGCGGATCGAGCCGCCGGTATCGGTGCCGGTGGCCGCTGGCAGCAGGCGCGCGGCAACCGCCGCCGCCGAACCGCCGGACGAACCGCCCGGAACGTGTTCCAGGTTCCACGGGTTTTTAACCGGGCCGTAGTAGCTCGACTCGTTGGCCGAACCCATGGCGAATTCGTCCATGTTGGTCTTGCCCAGGGTCACGGCCCCGGCAGCGGCCAGCTTGGCGACGACCGTGGCGTCGTACGGCGCCTTGAAGTTGTCGAGCATCTTCGAGCCGCAGCTGGTGCGGATGCCCTGGGTGCAGAACAGGTCTTTGTGCGCAATCGGCGCGCCAAGCAGGGCACCGGTCTCACCGTTGGCACGGCGTGCGTCAGCGGCTTTCGCCTGCTGGAGCGCCAGGTCTTCGGTGAGGGTGATGAAGCTGTTGAGCTGAGGATCGAGCTGGGCGATACGCGCCAGCAGGTTTTTGGTCAGCTCTTCGGAAGAAAACTTTTTATCGGCGAGACCGCGGGCGATCTCGGCCAGAGTCATTTGATGCATTGCAGGCTCTTTCCCTTTAGTCGATGACTTTCGGAACCAGGTACAGGCCGTTTTCGACCGCTGGTGCGATGGACTGGTAGGCCTCGCGATGATTGGTCTCGGTCACGACGTCTGCACGCAGGCGCTGGCTGGCTTCCAGTGGGTGGGCGAGCGGCTCGATACCGTCGGTATTGACCGCCTGCATTTCGTCGACCAGCCCGAGAATGCTGTTCAGGGCCGAAGTAATATGTGGAAGATCGGCATCATTAAGGCCAAGGCAGGCCAGATGAGCGATTTTTTCCACGTCGGAGCGTTCAAGCGCCATGGGAATCTCCAGTGGAAAACAGAACGGACGTCGTCCGTGTGTTAGATTGTCGGAACACTACCGCATTTCTACGGTCATAAGGCCGCGATTGTGGGGGTTGGTGCACAGAAAAGCGGCCAATTTAACATATTGGCGCCTTGCCCAAAATCCCTGTCGTTGTTAGAGTTTGCCGCACTTTTTTACCCACGCGTTGCCTAGGGTCCCTTTCCCATGTTCAAGAAACTGCGTGGCATGTTTTCCAGCGATCTTTCCATTGACCTGGGCACTGCCAACACCCTTATTTACGTGCGCGAGCGCGGTATCGTCCTGAATGAGCCATCGGTTGTGGCTATTCGGACACACGGTAACCAGAAAAGTGTCGTTGCTGTCGGCACCGAAGCCAAGCGCATGCTCGGCCGAACGCCGGGCAACATTGCTGCCATTCGTCCGATGAAGGATGGCGTGATTGCCGACTTCAGCGTCTGCGAAAAGATGCTGCAATACTTTATCAACAAGGTTCACGAAAACAGCTTTCTGCAGCCAAGCCCTCGTGTGTTGATCTGCGTTCCGTGCAAATCCACCCAGGTTGAGCGTCGTGCCATCCGTGAATCGGCCCTTGGTGCCGGTGCCCGTGAAGTGTTCCTGATCGAAGAGCCGATGGCTGCTGCGATCGGTGCCGGCCTGCCGGTTGAAGAAGCGCGCGGTTCGATGGTCGTCGATATCGGTGGTGGTACCACTGAAATCGCACTGATCTCCCTGAACGGTGTGGTTTACGCCGAATCCGTGCGGGTTGGCGGCGACCGCTTCGACGAAGCGATCATCACCTACGTGCGTCGTAACTACGGCAGCCTGATCGGCGAATCCACTGCCGAGCGCATCAAGCAGGAAATCGGTACGGCCTACCCGGGCGGCGAAGTGCGTGAAGTCGACGTTCGCGGCCGTAACCTGGCCGAAGGCGTTCCACGCGCTTTCACCCTGAACTCCAATGAAGTGCTGGAAGCTCTGCAAGAGTCTCTGGCAACCATCGTTCAGGCGGTCAAAAGTGCCCTGGAGCAATCGCCTCCGGAACTGGCGTCCGATATCGCCGAGCGTGGCCTGGTACTGACCGGTGGTGGCGCCTTGCTGCGTGACCTCGACAAGTTGCTGGCCCAGGAAACAGGTCTGCCGGTGATTGTCGCCGAAGACCCGCTGACCTGTGTGGCTCGCGGCGGTGGTCGTGCGTTGGAGATGATGGACAAGCACACCATGGACCTGCTTTCCAGCGAGTAAGTCGCCGGATCGCATCTATGCTGTTGAGCGCGCAGGCGGCACTTTGCAGTGCTGCCTGTTGGCGTTTATCTTCTGTCACTCTGCATCCAGGCCGGTTTGATGCCGTATGAATAAAGAAACAATTTGCCTGGGAGGAGCGGCTTATTAAACCGCTTTTCACCAAGGGCCCCTCACTGGGCGTGCGCGTATTAGTGCTGGTCGTGCTTTCGGTCGCCCTGATGGTGGTCGATGCCCGATTCACACTGCTCAAGCCAGTGCGTAGCCAAATGTCGCTGGTGCTGATGCAGTCTTACTGGATCACCGACCTGCCGCAGCGGCTATGGCAGGGTGTGGCCAGCCAATTTGGCAGCCGTACCGAACTCGTCGCCGAAAACGAAAAACTCAAGACCGAAAACCTGTTGTTGCAGGGGCGCATGCAAAAGCTGGCGGCCCTCACCGAGCAGAACGTTCGGCTGCGCGAGTTGCTCAATTCCTCCGCGCTGGTCAACGAGAAGGTCGAAGTGGCCGAGTTGATCGGCATGGACCCCAATCCTTTCACCCATCGCATCATCATCAATAAAGGTGAGCGCGACGGTGTGATCCTCGGTCAGCCGGTGCTCGATGCCCGCGGCCTGATGGGGCAGGTGGTTGAACTGATGCCTTACACCTCTCGCGTGCTGCTGCTGACCGACACCACGCACAGCATTCCGGTGCAGGTAAACCGCAATGGGCTGCGCGCGATTGCCAGTGGCACCGGTAACCCGGAACGCCTCGAACTTCGCCACGTGGCCGATACGGCAGACATCAAGGAAGGCGATCTGCTGGTCAGCTCAGGCTTGGGCCAGCGTTTCCCGGCCGGTTACCCGGTGGCAACGGTCAAGGAAGTGATCCACGATTCCGGCCAGCCCTTTGCCATCGTGCGCGCCGTGCCGACCGCCGCCCTGAACCGCAGTCGTTACCTGCTGCTGGTGTTCAGCGACGGTCGTACCGCTGAAGAGCGCGCCAATGAAGCCGCACAGGCTCAGGAAGCCCTGGATCAACACGGCGGCGGGCCGATCTTCCCGGCCACCGTATCGAAGCCTGCCCTGGTGCCGACACCGGCAGCTGCACCCGTGGCGGCTCCGGCTAATCCGGCTGTTCCGGCAGCTGCACCGGCTGCGGCAACCCCGGCCAAGCCCGCGACCACCCGACACTCGGCCGCCAAGCCTCCCGCCACGCAGCCGGCGGCCACCAAACCGCCTGCGACTCAACCCGCTGCCGTGAAGCCTGCTGCCAAGCCGCCTGCCTCCGCGCCAGCCTCTACTGGGGGACGAGAATAATGGTCGGTGCGACTGCATCGCGAAACGGCTGGATCGTCTGGCTGACCTTCGCCATCGGCATGCTGCTCAGCGTTTCGCCGCTGCCACAATTCATGGAAATCCTGCGTCCCTTGTGGCTGGCCTTGCTGCTGGCCTTCTGGGCGCTGACCATGCCGCAAAAAGTCGGCATGGTCACCGCGTGGTGCCTGGGTCTGGCTGAAGACGTGCTCTACGGCACATTACTGGGTCAGAACGCGTTAATCCTGACACTGATCACCTTTCTGGTGCTGTCGCTGCAACAGCGACTGCGCATGTTCCCGATGTGGCAACAGAGCCTGGTGATCCTGGTGATCTTCGGCCTCGCCCAGCTTGTTCAGCTGTGGTTGAGCGCCTTGACCGGCAACCGCCAGCCGACGCTGGCGCTGGTCTTGCCGGCACTGGTCAGTGCCTTGCTCTGGCCTTGGGTCAGCTACGGTTTGCGCGGGTTGCGTCGACGCTACAAAATTACTTGATTCGGTCAGGCATTGGCCCGTATTGGCAGTAGACAAGGGAGATGTCTTGATGAAGTTATACCTCGCCTCAGGCTCGCCGCGTCGGCGTGAGCTGCTCACGCAGATCGGCGTGCCGTTCTCCGCCATCAGTGCGGACATCGATGAAACCCCTCTAAAACATGAATCCCCGTCGGCTTATGTCGAACGCCTCGCGCGTGGCAAGGCCGAAGCCGGGCGCGGCACGCTCGCGTCAGGTGAAGATTTTTGCGTACTGGGTGCCGACACCGCCGTGGTACTCGACGGGAAAATTCTTGGCAAACCGGTGGACGAAGCCGATGCGTGCGCCATGCTTATGTTGTTGGCCGGTCAGGAACACGAAGTATTGACCGCCATTGCGGTGCTCGACGGCGAACGCTGTGAGTCTCGGGTTGTGCGCAGCCTGGTGCGCTTTCGCGACATCAGTCGCGAAGAAGCAGCGGCCTATTGGGCCAGCGGCGAACCCCGGGACAAGGCTGGCGGCTATGGGATTCAAGGACTGGGCGCGGTGTTTGTCGCCGGGCTCAATGGCAGCTACTCGGCTGTGGTCGGGTTGCCGCTGTGCGAAACCTGCGAGCTGCTGGGCCATTTCGGCATACCCTGTTGGCAAACCCTTAACGCGCGCTGAGCGTCGTTCTGACAAGATGCGGCCATTATCGTGAACATGCCTGAACGAGACCCTGCCATGAGTGAAGAGATCCTGATCAACATCACGCCGATGGAATCGCGCGTGGCGGTGGTCGAAAACGGTGTTCTGCAAGAGGTCCACGTCGAGCGCACGCAAAAGCGCGGGATCGTCGGCAATATCTATAAAGGCAAGGTCGTGCGGGTGTTACCGGGCATGCAGGCCGCATTCGTCGATATCGGACTGGACCGCGCCGCGTTTATTCATGCCTCGGAAATTTCCTTGCGTGAAGGGCCCGCGGTAGAAAGCATCAGCGCGTTGGTCCATGAAGGCCAGAGCCTGGTGGTGCAAGTCACCAAGGACCCGATCGGTTCCAAGGGCGCGCGCCTGACCACTCAGTTATCGATTCCATCGCGCTACCTGGTGTACATGCCGCGCACGGCCCACGTCGGCATTTCGCTGAAGATCGAGGACGAAGCGGAGCGCGAACGCCTCAAGCAAGTGGTCACCGATTGCGTGGACAAAGAAGGCATCAAGGAGGCGGGCGGTTTCATCCTGCGCACGGCCGCCGAAGGGGCGGGCGCCGATGAAATCCTGATGGACATTCGCTACCTGCGCCGTCTCTGGGATCAGATCAACGAACAGATCAAGACCATCAGCGCGCCGAGTGTGATCTACGAAGACCTCGGCCTGGCGTTGCGCACCTTGCGTGACCTGGTGAGCCCGAAGATCGAGAAGATCCGTATCGATTCCCGGGAAACCTTCCAGAAAACCACGCAGTTCGTCGCCGAATTGATGCCGGAGATCGCTGATCGCCTGGAGCATTACCCGGGCGAGCGGCCCATCTTCGACCTGTACGGCGTCGAAGACGAAATCCAGAAGGCCCTCGAACGCAAAGTGCCGCTCAAGTCCGGCGGTTATCTGGTGGTCGATCCGGCCGAAGCCATGAGCACCATCGACGTCAACACCGGCGCGTTCGTGGGGCATCGCAACCTCGAAGAAACCATTTTCAAGACCAACCTCGAAGCCGCGACCGCCATCGCACGCCAACTGCGCCTGCGCAATCTGGGCGGAATCATCATCATCGACTTCATCGACATGGAAGACGAAGAGCACCAGCGCCAGGTCTTGCGTACCCTCGAGAAGCAACTTGAGCGCGATCACGCCAAGACCAACATCATCGGTATCACCGAGTTGGGCCTGGTGCAGATGACCCGCAAGCGCACCCGCGAAAGTCTTGAGCAAGTGCTCTGCGAACCGTGCAGCAGCTGTCAGGGACGCGGCAAATTGAAGACGCCGGAAACGGTCTGTTATGAAATTTTTCGCGAAATCCTCCGTGAGGCACGCGCCTATCAAGCGGAAGGCTATCGTGTATTGGCGAACCAGAAAGTCGTCGATCGTTTGCTCGACGAGGAGTCGGGCAATGTCGCCGAACTGGAAGGATTTATCGGGCGGACCATCCGGTTTCAGGTGGAAACCATGTATTCCCAGGAACAATACGACGTGGTGCTGCTCTGAATCGTTGTGTTTCAACCTCACTAAATCGGCTGGCCTCAGCTTTTTGCAGCATTTTTGCCATGGGAGCCAACTGACATGGAACGTCTGACACGCATTTTGGCCGCACTGACCCGCTGGGGTCTTGGCCTGTGCGCGTTGGTATTGGTGTTGATGGCGTTATACGTCAGCCTCGGCCGGGAGTTGACGCCTCTGGTGGCCGAATATCGAGCCGACGTCGAAACCAAAGCCAGCGCCGCCCTTGGCATGCCGCTGCAGATCGGTAAGCTGGAAGGCAACTGGAGCGGGTTCGCGCCGATCCTCCTGGCGCACGATGTCACGGTCGGCGAGGGCTCCAATGCCCTGCGTCTGGATCAGGTGCGGGCGGTGCCGGACGTTTGGGAAAGCTTGCTCGCGCGCGAAGTACGCATCGCTCATCTGGAACTCAATGGCCTGAAGATCAGCCTCAAGGAAGGCCTGGACGGGAAATGGGCGCTGGAAGGTCTGCCGGTGCAACAGGACCAGCCGCTCGACCCTGAGCAATTGCTCAATCGCATGCAAATGGTCGCGCAATTGTCAGTGATCGACAGCCAGGTGACGTTGCTGCCACTGGATCAGCCGCCGCTGACCCTGACCTACGTGGGCCTGAACCTGAAAACCGGCGTGTCCCGCCAGCGACTCGACGCCCGTTTGACCCTGCCCGATGGCCAACCGTTGGCCATGAGTGTGCGCACCCGTATTCGCGCCAGCGAATGGAAGGATGGCGAAGCCGAGGCGTACCTGAGCCTGCCGCAAAGCGACTGGTCGAAATGGCTGCCCGGGAGCCTGACCCGGCAATGGAATTTCTCCGAGATCAAGGCCGGTGGCGAACTCTGGGTGACCTGGGGCAAGGGCGAGCTGCAAAGCGCTGCCATTCGCTTGAACGCGCCACAGCTCAAGGGCGCCTACGCCGAACGCAAGCCGATCCAGATCAACAACCTGGCGCTCAACGGCTATTTCCAGCGCAGCTCCGAAGGCATGCTGGTGACGTTGGATTCCCTGGCCATGAACCTTGGCGCGAGCCGCTGGGAATCGCACCTGCAACTGCGCCAGAGCATCGCGACCGATAAGGCTGACGAAGTCTGGCACTTGCAAGCCGACCGCCTCGATCTCACCCCGCTCACGCCGCTGATAAATGCCTTGGGGCCGCTACCGGAAGGTGTTGCCACCGCGATCGAGCGACTCAAGGTCACCGGTGGTCTACGCAACGTGCTGATCGATCTGCGGCCCAATGCCACCGACGACAGCAAGTTCAGCTTTGCCGCCAACCTCGACCAGGTCGGCTTCGACGCCTATCACGGTGCTCCGGCGGCGCGAAATGTCAGCGGCAGCATCAGCGGCGACCTCGGTCAGGGCGAACTGCGGATGGACAGCAAGGACTTTGTCCTGCACCTTGACCCGATCTTTGCCAAGCCATGGCAATACATCCAGGCCAATGCCCGGCTGACCTGGAAGCTCGACAAAGATGGCTTCACCCTGATCGCGCCGTACCTCAAGGTGCTGGGCGAAGAGGGCAAGATTGCCGGTGACTTCCTGATCCGCCTGCATTTCGACCATACCCAGGAAGACTACATGGACCTGCGGGTTGGCCTGGTGGATGGCGACGGTCGCTACACCGCCAAATACCTGCCGACCATGCTCAGCCCGGCACTGGACGAATGGCTGCGCACAGCGATTCTCAAAGGTGCGGTAGACCAGGGTTTCTTCCAGTATCAAGGCTCGCTGAACCATGGCGCCGAAGACACCGCCCGCAGCATCAGCCTGTTCTTCAAGGTGCATGACGCCGAACTGGCGTTTCAGCCAGGCTGGCCACATGTCAGCAAGGTGAGCGGTGATGTGTTTGTCGAAGACAGCGGTGTGCGGATCCTAGCCAGCAAGGGCCAGTTGCTCAACACCCAGGTCAGCGACATCTACGTCAATATTCCCCATGTGCCGGCCGGGCAAAGCGTTCACCTGTTTCTCGACGGCGGTTTCGCCGGCGGATTGGGCGATGGCCTGAAGATTCTTCAGGAAGCACCGATCGGCACGGCTGACACCTTTGCCGGATGGGAAGGCGAGGGCGATCTGCAAGGCAAGTTGAAACTGGACATTCCCTTGGTAAAAGGCGAACAGCCGAAAATTCTCGTCGACTTCAAGACAGCCAAGGCCCGCTTGAAGCTGGCCGAGCCTGCGCTGGAGTTGACGCAACTCAAAGGCGATTTCCGTTTTGACAGCACCAAGGGGTTGAGCGGACAGAACATTACTGCTCGGGCCTTCGACAGGCCGGTCACCGCGCAGATTTTTGCCGATGGCAGCCCGGGTTATATCAAGACCCGTGTCAGCGCATCTGGTCAGGTAGAGGTCAAGAAACTCACGGACTGGTTGAACGTGACCCAACCACTGCCGGCATCCGGTTTGATCCCGTATCAGTTGCAACTGAACCTCGACGGGCCTGACAGCCAGTTGATGGTCAATTCCAGTCTCAAAGGCGTGGCTATCGATTTGCCGGCACCGTTCGGCATGACTGCCGAAGCCGGACGCGACACCACGTTCCGCATGACCCTGCAGGGACAGGAGCGGCGCTATTGGGTCGACTATGGTGAGTTGGCAAACTTCACGTTCGCCGCGCCGCCCGGCAATTTTGCCGATGGTCGCGGTGAGTTGTTCCTCGGCGGCGGCGCTGCTGTCCTGCCTGGCGCCAAAGGCCTTCGAGTGCGTGGCGTGCTGTCGGAACTGGATGTCGGCCCCTGGAAAGATTTGGCGGACAAGTACGCCGGCCAGGACCCGGGCGGCAGTGCCAAGCAACTGCTCAGCAGCGCGGACTTCAAGGTTGGCAAGCTGAGCGGCATCGGCACCACGCTCGATCAGGCGTCGGTGCAGTTGAACCGCAAACCCGCCGCGTGGGCCCTGCAGCTCGACAGTCAGCAGGTCAAGGGCAACGCGAGCATCCCGGATGCGCAGGGCGCGCCGATTGCGATCAATCTGCAAACCGTGCGCTTGCCGGCGCCGGATCCTAAAGTGCTGGCCGACGAGAATTCGCCGGATCCGCTGGCCTCCGTAGACCCGACCAAGATCCCTGCACTGGATATCACCATCAATCAGCTATTCCAGGGGCAAGACCTGGTCGGTGCCTGGTATCTGAAAATCCGTCCGACCGCCAGAGGCATCGCGCTCAATACCCTGGACTTGGGGCTCAAGGGCATTCTGTTGCAGGGCAATGGTGGCTGGGAAGGGATACCGGGGAGTTCCAGCAGTTGGTTCAAGGGACGAATCAGCGGCAAGAACCTTGCCGATGTACTCAAAGGCTGGGGCTTTGCGCCGAGCGTCACCAGCGAAGAGTTTCGTATGGACGTGGATGGTCGCTGGCCGGGCTCCCCAGCCTGGCTGGCGAGCAAGCGTTTCTCCGGCACCCTGGATGCATCGCTGAGCAAAGGCCAGTTCGTTGAAGTCGAGGGCGGTGCCCAGGCCCTGCGGGTTTTCGGCCTGCTCAACTTCAACTCCATCGGTCGCCGTCTGCGCCTGGACTTCTCCGACTTGTTTGGCAAAGGCCTGAGTTATGACCGGGTCAAAGGCCTGCTGGTTGCGACCAACGGCGTTTACGTGACCAAGGAGCCCATCCAGATGACCGGACCTTCGAGCAATGTTGAGCTCAACGGCACGCTGAACCTGGTCGGTGACCAGATCGATGCCAAATTGATGGTGACGTTGCCGGTGACCAACAATCTGCCGATTGCCGCGTTGATCGTCGGCGCACCGGCGGTTGGCGGCGCGCTGTTCCTGATCGACAAGTTGATCGGAGACCGGGTGGCCCGTTTCGCCAGCGTGAAATACACGGTCAAAGGACCGTGGAAAGAGCCGAAAATCACCTACGACAAACCTTTTTGACAGCGCCACGCTTCAGGCCGATGGAGTAGCATGGCCGTAAGTCCCCTGTAGGAGCTGTCGAGTGAAACGAGACTGCGATCTTTTGATCTTTGATGTTAAAAAGCAAAATCAAAAGATCGCAGCCTCGTTTCACTCGACAACCCCTACAGGTATGTGTTGATTCCAGATCAGGAAAAGGCCATGTCTTTTGCGGTGATTCAAATGGTCAGCCAGAGCGATGTGCTGGCCAATCTTGCCCGGGCCCGTCATCTGCTCGAGCAGGCGGCAGCCGGCGGTGCGCAGCTTGCGGTGCTGCCAGAAAACTTCGCGGCCATGGGCCGTCGCGACATTGCCGACATTGGTCGCGCCGAGGCCTTGGGTGAAGGCCCGATCCTGCCGTGGTTGAAACAGACCGCCCGCGACCTCAAGTTATGGATAGTGGCCGGCACATTGCCGTTGCCGCCGATGGATCAACCGACGGCCAAGGTGCATGCCTGCTCGCTCTTAGTGAACGACCAGGGCGAGACAGTGGCGCGTTACGACAAGCTGCACCTGTTCGACGTGGACGTTGCGGACAATCGCGGGCGTTATCGCGAGTCCGATGACTATGCTCATGGCAGCGGCGTGGTGTTAGCCGATACACCCGTCGGCCGGGTCGGCCTGACGGTGTGTTATGACCTGCGTTTCCCGGAGCTGTATAGCGAATTACGGGCTGGCGGCGCGCAGCTGATTACCGCGCCATCGGCTTTTACGGCGGTGACCGGCGCGGCGCACTGGGACGTGCTGATTCGCGCGCGGGCCATCGAGACTCAATGTTACATACTCGCAGCCGCTCAGGGTGGGACGCATCCGGGGCCGCGAGAAACCTTTGGCCATGCCGCGATCATCGACCCGTGGGGCCGCGTGCTGGCGCAACAGGATCAAGGCGAGGCCGTGCTGCTGGCCGAACGCGATAGCAGCGAACAGGCGTCCATCAGGGCGCGGATGCCGGTGTCCAGTCACCGGCGCTTTTTCTCGCAGGGCGCCCAGCGACCTGCCTCAGAACGATGAATTTAAGGCGTAAAGCATATGAGCGAGTTGTTGTCCTCAGTCAGTGAACACCTCCTGGCGCCCGGCGGCGTAACCATCGAAAGCCTGCAAGGTGTGCTCGGCGATCTGGCCGGCCCGGGCATCGATGCCGCCGACCTGTATTTCCAGGGGCAGATTTCCGAGTCCTGGGCGCTGGAAGACGGGATCGTCAAGGAAGGCAGCTTCAACCTCGATCAGGGCGTCGGCGTTCGTGCGCAATCGGGTGAAAAAACCGGGTTTGCCTACAGCAATGCGATCACGCTGGAAGCCCTGGGCGCGGCGGCACGTGCTGCGCGCTCGATCTCGCGCGCCGGGCAGAATGGCACGGTGCAGGCGTTCACCACGGCCGATGTCGCCCAGTTATACGGGCCGGACAATCCTTTGGAAGTGATGACGCGCGCCGAGAAAGTCGAGTTGCTTAAACGCATCGACGTCGCGACACGCGCCC
Organism: Pseudomonas sp. DR48; assembly: GCF_019823085.1. Taxonomy (NCBI): domain Bacteria; kingdom Pseudomonadati; phylum Pseudomonadota; class Gammaproteobacteria; order Pseudomonadales; family Pseudomonadaceae; genus Pseudomonas; species Pseudomonas sp. DR48. Next base: position 2,952,410 of record NZ_CP081946.1, read on the forward strand.
TCGACCCGCGTATTCAGCAAGTCACCGTGAGCATGGCCGGCGTCTGGGAGCGAATCCTCGTGGCTTCGACGGACGGTAGTCTGGCGGCAGATGTACGGCCATTGGTGCGCTTTAACGTCAGCGTGATCGTCGAGCAGAACGGTCGCCGCGAGCGCGGTGGTCATGGCGGTGGCGGTCGCACCGATTACCGTTATTTCCTCAGCGATGACCGCGCCATGGGTTACGCCCGTGAAGCGTTGCGTCAGGCGCTGGTCAACCTTGAAGCGATCCCGGCGCCGGCCGGTACGTTGCCGGTGGTGTTGGGTTCGGGTTGGTCCGGCGTGCTGCTGCACGAAGCGGTCGGTCACGGCCTGGAAGGCGACTTCAACCGCAAGGGCAGTTCCGCCTACAGCGGGCGCATGGGCGAGATGGTTGCGTCCAAGCTCTGCACCATCGTCGATGACGGTACGTTGGCGGGCCGCCGCGGCTCCCTGAGCGTCGACGACGAGGGCACCCCGACCGAGTGCACCACGCTGATCGAGAACGGCGTACTCAAGGGCTACATGCAGGACAAGCTCAACGCACGCCTGATGGGCGTTGCCCGCACCGGTAACGGTCGCCGTGAATCCTACGCACACTTGCCGATGCCGCGCATGACCAACACCTACATGCTGGCGGGCGAAAGCGACCCGGCGGAAATCATTGCCTCGGTAAAACGCGGCATCTACTGCGCCAACCTCGGCGGTGGTCAGGTAGACATCACCAGCGGCAAGTTTGTGTTCTCCACCAGCGAGGCGTACCTGATCGAAGACGGCAAGATTACCGCCCCGGTCAAAGGCGCGACATTGATCGGCAACGGTCCGGAAGCCATGAGCAAGGTGTCGATGGTCGGCAATGATCTGGCGCTGGACAGCGGAGTGGGGACGTGTGGCAAGGATGGGCAGTCGGTGCCGGTGGGTGTCGGCCAGCCAACGCTGAAAATCGATGCGATCACTGTGGGTGGCACAGGATCGTAAACAGGATGGAGCTTCGGGTGAGCCGCTTGGCGACTCACCCGATTCGAGCATCAACGCAGGCCGCGTTGAGTCTCGTCCAGCTCACGGATGTACTTGAAGATTTTACGGCTCGATGCCGGTGGCTTGTTGGTCGCCAGTTCGTGCTGGGCCTGACGGATCAGGGAGCGCAACTGCTGACGATCAGCCTCCGGGTAGTCGAGCACGAACTTCTCCAGGACTGCATCGTCGCCCGCGATCAAGCGATCGCGCCAGCGTTCCAGACCATGGAAACGTTCGTTGTACTGCCGGGTGGAGGCATCGAGTTGATCGAGCAAGGTCAGAATGGCGTCAGTGTCCTGATCGCGCATCAGTTTGCCGATGAACATAAGGTGCCGTTTACGCGCGATATTCGCGGTGTGCTTGGGCGCATCGGCCAGAGCCCGACGCATAGCGTCGGTCAACGGCAGTTTTGCCAGCAAGTCAGGCTTGAGCGTTGTAAGGCGCTCGCCGAGGTCAACCAGAGCATGAAGCTCGCGTTTGACCTGGGATTTGCTTTTTTCTCCCGTATCGAGGGAGTCGTCGTAAGAATCAACCATGGTGGCCGTCCGCAAAGAAACGCCGCCATGATAACCAGTCGGGGGCCGCTTGTCCGGCCCGGTCGCTCGAAGGCCCTAGCCGAAAGCAGAATTTGAGTGGAGAACAGCATGAGTGCAGTTGAAAGCGTCGGCCCACAAGCGTTGCCGGCACTGCAAGAACAAGTCGAGCAGATCATCGCTGAAGCCAAGCGCCAGGGTGCCAGTGCCTGTGAAGTGGCGGTGTCGCTGGAGCAGGGCCTGTCCACTTCGGTGCGTCAGCGCGAAGTCGAAACCGTCGAATTCAACCGCGATCAGGGCTTTGGCATCACCTTGTACGTCGGTCAGCGCAAAGGCTCGGCCAGTACATCGGCCAGTGGCCCGGAAGCCATTCGCGAAACCGTCGCTGCGGCGTTGGCCATCGCCAAGCACACCTCGGAAGACGAAGCGTCGGGCCTGGCTGATGCCGCGTTGATGGCCCGGGATCTGCCGGATTTCGACCTGTTCCACCAATGGGACATTACCCCGGAGCAGGCCATCGAGCAGGCGCTGACCTGTGAGGCGGCGGCGTTTGCGGCCGATAGCCGGATCAAGAATGCTGACGGCACGACCCTCAGCACCCATCAAGGCTGCCGTGTTTACGGCAACAGCCACGGGTTTATCGGCGGCTACGCGTCGACTCGTCACAGCCTGAGCTGCGTCATGATCGCCGAGGCCGATGGCCAGATGCAGCGCGATTACTGGTATGACGTGAACCGTCAGGGCAACTTGCTGGCCAGTCCGGAGAGCATCGGCCAGCGTGCCGCTCAACGGGCGGCGAGCCGCCTGGGCGCGCGTCCGGTGCCGACTTGCGAAGTGCCGGTGCTGTTTTCCGCTGAACTGGCCGGTGGTTTGTTCGGTAGTTTCCTGTCGGCGATTTCCGGCGGTAGCCTGTATCGCAAATCGTCGTTCCTTGAAGGCACCTTGGGGCAGAAGCTGTTCCCGGAATGGCTGACCATCGATGAACGTCCGCATTTGATGCGCGCCATGGGCAGTTCGGCGTTCGACGGTGATGGCTTGGCGACCTATGCCAAGCCGTTCGTCGAAAAGGGCGAATTGGTGTCGTACATCCTTGGCACCTATTCCGGCCGTAAGCTGGGTATGCCAAGTACCGCCAACGCAGGCGGCGTACACAACCTGTTCGTCACCCATGGCGACGAAGATCAGGCAGCGTTGCTGCGCCGTATGGGGCGTGGCTTGCTGGTCACCGAGTTGATGGGGCAGGGCCTGAACATGGTCACGGGCGATTATTCCCGTGGCGCGGCCGGTTATTGGGTCGAGAACGGCGAAATCCAGTTCGCGGTTCAGGAAGTGACCATTGCCGGCAACATGCGCGACATGTTCAAGCAGATCGTCGCGGTGGGTAATGACCTGGAGCTGCGTAGCAACATTCGTACAGGCTCGGTGTTGATCGAGCGGATGACCGTGGCCGGTAGCTAACGCTTATCGCAGCGCAAAAAAGGCGCGCCACCCGATTGGGTGGCGCGCCTTTTTTATTGCATCTTGCACCGCCCCCGTGGGAGCGAACTGCTACATAAAGGGGGCGGTTATTCGCCTTCGTCGAAGTAGTTGTTGATCAACTGCACCAGGGCATCCAGCGCTTCCTGTGCCTGCTCGCCTTCAGTGTTGAGGTGGATCTTCGTGCCCTTGCCAGCAGCGAGCATCATCATGGCCATGATGCTTTTGCCGTCGACGGTGGATTCTGGCGTGCGTCCAACTCTGATTGTGCAATCCTTGAATTGACCCGCAACGCCAACGAATTTTGCCGAAGCGCGGGCATGCAGGCCCAGCTTGTTGATGATTTCGATTTCCAGAGCAGGCATCGCGATGTGAATCCTTTAGCTGAGGTCGCGGTGGCGGACCTGGACGTTCTTCAGGGATTGTTGCAGAACCTGGCCCAGACGTTCGGTCAGGTAGACGGAGCGGTGATGCCCGCCGGTGCAGCCAATGGCAATGGTGACATAAGCACGGTTGCTCGCAGCGAAGCGCGGCAGCCATTTTAGCAGGTAGGAGGAAATGTCCTGGAACATCTCTTCGACGTCCGGTTGCGCCGCCAGGTACTCGGCCACCGGTTGATCAAGCCCGGACAGCTCGCGCAACTCCGGCTTCCAGTAAGGGTTGGGCAGGCAGCGCACGTCGAACACAAGGTCTGCGTCGACTGGCATGCCTCGCTTGAATCCGAACGACTCCACCAGGAACGCAGTGCCGCTGTCCGGCTGGTTCAGCAGGCGCAACTTGATGGTATCGCGCAACTGATACAGGTTCAGGTTGGTGGTGTTGACTTTGAGGTCGGCCAGGTCGGCAATCGGCCCCAGCAAACTGGTCTCGTCCTGAATCGCCTCGGCCAACGAACGGTGGGCGGTACTGAGCGGGTGGCGACGGCGGGTTTCCGAAAACCGTTTGAGCAGTGTTTCTTCGTCGGCGTCCAGGTACAGCACATCGCATTTGATGTGCCGGCTGCGCACTTCTTCCAGTAGTTCCGGAAATCGCGACAGATGACTGGGCAGGTTGCGGGCATCGATGGATACCGCGACCAGCGGTTGTGCGAGCTCGGTATGAATCAGCGCGCGCTCGGCGAGTTCCGGCAGCAAGCCGGCGGGCAGGTTGTCGATGCAGTAGTAGCCGTTGTCCTCGAGAACATCGAGTGCGGTACTTTTACCTGAGCCGGAACGGCCACTGACAATGATCAAGCGCATGATTAATGACCGTTTTGCTCGCTCAGGACGACCTGATACAAGGCTTCATTACTCGGGGCGCTGCGCAGTTTTTCGCGCACTTCCTTGCGATCGAGCATGCTGGCGATCTGGCGCAGTAGCTCCAGGTGCGCATCGGTAGCGGCCTGCGGGACCAGCAGCACGAACAGCAGGTCAACCGGGGCGCCGTCGATGGCGTCGAAATCGATGGGGGCTTCAAGGTGTATCAGGGCACTGATGGGCGCTTCGCAGCCCTTGATGCGACAGTGAGGGATGGCGATGCCGTTGCCAAAACCGGTCGAACCGAGTTTTTCACGGGCAATCAAAGCCTCGAAGACATCTTGCATCTCCAGATCCGGCACTTCCCGGGCGATCAGGGTGGCAATTTGCTCAAGGGCTTTCTTTTTACTGCCGCCCGGCACGTTCACGAGAGAACGGCCGGGGGTCAGGATGTTTTCAAGTCGGATCATGGGTTGGGAGTGTTAACGACCGGTAGCGCCCTGGAGCAGGCTTTGGGTCTTTTCCTTATGCTTTTTGAGTTGTTTATCGAGCTTGTCGGTCAGTAAGTCGATCGCCGCGTACATATCGGTATGTTCCGCGTTGGCGACCACTTCATTGCCGGGAATATGCAACGTGGCTTCGATTTTCTGCTTCAGCTTTTCGACGCACATCGTGACCTGCACGTTGGTGATCTTGTCGAAATGCCTCTCTAATCGTTCGAGTTTTTCGCCGATGTAGGCGCGCAGAGGTTCGGTCACTTCCAGTTGGTGTCCACTGATGTTGACTTGCATACAGCTTCTCCTTCGTTGCCAGTGCATAAAGCGGTAGACCAGATGATCTACCACTGGAACGCTGTGGCGTGGCTCTACATCAACCGCTTGCGTTCGCTCGAAGGCGCGATCCCGAGGGATTCGCGGTACTTGGCGACGGTGCGGCGAGCCACCTGAATGCCTTGTGCCTCCAGTAAACCAGCGATCTTGCTGTCACTCAACGGCTTTTTCTGATTTTCCGCCGCAACCAGTTTTTTGATGATTGCGCGGATCGCCGTGGACGAGCATTCGCCGCCTTCGGAGGTGCTGACGTGGCTGGAAAAAAAGTATTTCAGTTCATAAATGCCCCGAGGGGTATGCATGAATTTCTGTGTGGTCACCCGTGAAATGGTCGACTCGTGCATGCCCACTGCCTCGGCAATGTCGTGCAGGACCAGCGGTTTCATCGCTTCGTCGCCGTACTCCAGGAAGCCGCGCTGATGCTCGACGATCTGGGTGGCCACTTTCATCAGGGTTTCGTTGCGGCTTTGCAGGCTCTTGATGAACCAGCGTGCTTCCTGCAACTGATTGCGCATGAAAGTGTTGTCGGCGCTGGTGTCGGCGCGGCGCACGAAACCGGCATATTGGGCGTTGACCCGCAGCCGTGGCACCGATTCCTGATTCAGCTCGACCAGCCAGCGCTCGTTGTCCTTGCGCACGATCACGTCAGGGACGACGTATTCGGCTTCGCTCGACTCGATCTGCGAGCCCGGACGCGGGTTGAGGCTCTGCACCAGTTCGATCACCTGGCGCAGTTCATCTTCCTTGAGCTTCATGCGGCGCATCAGCTGGCTGTAGTCGCGGCTACCGAGCAGATCGATGTAGTCGGTGACCAGGCGCTTGGCTTCCGCCAGCCAAGGTGTCTTGGCTGGCAGCTGGCGCAGTTGCAGCAGCAGGCATTCGCCCAGGTTGCGGGCGCCGATACCGGCCGGTTCGAATTGCTGGATGCGATGCAGGACGGCTTCGATTTCGTCCAGTTCGATGTCCAGTTCCGGATCGAAGGCTTCGAGGATTTCCTCGAGGGTTTCGTCCAGGTAGCCCTGATTGTTGATGCAATCGATCAGGGTCACGGCGATCAAGCGATCGGTGTCGGACATCGGTGCCAGGTTCAGCTGCCACAGCAAATGGCTTTGCAGGCTTTCACCGGCCGATGTACGGGTAGTGAAATCCCACTCGTCGTCATCGCTGCTCGGCAGGCTGCTGGCGCTGGTCTGGTAAACGTCTTCCCATGCCGTATCGACGGGCAGCTCGTTGGGAATGCGCTCATTCCAGTCACCTTCCTCCAGGTTGTCCACCGTCGGGGCGGTTTCCTGGTAGGAGGGCTCTGAAACATCGGCGTTGGGTTGTTGTTCGGCTTTGTCGGCCAAGGGGTCGGCGTTATCGAAGTCGTCGCCTTCTTCCTGGCGTTCGAGCATCGGATTGGACTCCAGAGCCTCCTGGATTTCCTGTTGCAGGTCCAGGGTCGACAATTGGAGCAGGCGGATGGCCTGTTGCAGCTGCGGTGTCATCGTCAGCTGCTGGCCCATTCTCAAGACTAGCGATGGTTTCATGGCAGGGGCTAAACACCTTATTCGCCGGCGCACATGCGCCATCCACTACAGGGCGCCGGAGCGCCAAACATAAGCAAATTATATGCCCGAAACTGCAGCGTTTGCCTAGAGCGCCGTAACAATAAAAAAATGTTGATTTTTTATCGAGACAAGCGCTCGGGCGACCAGCCAGACACCTCAGTGCTTACAGGCGGAACTCATGGCCCAGATAGACTTCTTTCACCAGGTCATTGGCCAGGATTGTGGCGGAGTCGCCTTCGGCAATGAGCTGTCCATCGTTAACGATGTAGGCGGTTTCGCAGATATCAAGGGTCTCACGGACGTTGTGGTCAGTGATCAACACGCCAATGCCTTTGGCCTTGAGGTGGTAGATGATCTGTTTGATGTCGCCCACCGAAATCGGGTCCACACCGGCGAATGGTTCGTCGAGCAGGATGAATTTCGGGTTGGTGGCCAGGGCGCGTGCGATTTCCACGCGGCGGCGCTCACCACCGGACAGGCTCATGCCGAGGTTGTCACGGATGTGGCTGATATGGAATTCCTGCAGCAGGCTTTCCAGTTCCTTGCGACGACCGTCCTTGTCGAGCTCCTTGCGGGTCTCGAGGATGGCCATGATGTTGTCGGCCACCGACAGTTTGCGAAAAATCGACGCTTCTTGCGGAAGATAGCCGATACCGGCCTTTGCACGACCGTGCATTGGCTGGTGGCTGACGTCCAGGTCATCGATCAGCACACGACCCTGATCGGCCTGCACCAGGCCGACAATCATATAGAAGCAGGTGGTCTTGCCGGCGCCGTTAGGGCCCAGCAGGCCGACGATCTGACCGCTGTCGATTGACAGGCTGACGTCACGCACGACCTGGCGGCTCTTGTAGCTCTTGGCCAGATGCTGAGCTTTCAGAGTTGCCATTATGGAGCCTTTTTCGCGTCGTTTTTCGGCTTGGGCTGGATCACCATGTCGATGCGTGGGCGCGCTTCGGTGACCTTGTTGCCTGTGGCGCGACCGGCGCTCGCAAGCTTTTTGACGGTGTCGTAGACGATTTTCTCGCCTTGAGTGATGTTGTTGTCCTTGTCGATGACTTTTGCCTTATCGATCAGGACGATGCGGTTTTGCGCGGCGTGGTACTGGATGGTGATGCCCCAGCCCTGAACAGGCTTGGTATCGCCGGCGGTCTGCAATTGTTCGAAGTAGGCGAGGTTGCCCACCGAGGTCACCACGTCAATTTCACCGGTCGGCGTGCGGGTGATGGTCACGGTGTTGCCTTTAACGATCATCGAGCCCTGGGTGATGATCACGTCACCTTTATAGGTGGCAACGCCATTCTTGTCGTCCAGTTGGGCATCGTCGGCCTGAATGCGGATAGGCTGCTCTTGATCGTTCGGCAGAGCCCAGGCGCTCACGCTTCCCAGTGCTGCGCCCAGACTGAGCAAAATAGGGAGAGTTTTAACGAGCCTCATACTGTCCTCTTACGTTCGATAGCAGGTGTATCCTGCTTTCTTTCAAGTACGCTTTCATTCCGTTGCCTGTCGATACACCGCCAGCGCCGTCGATTCTAACGGGTTGATCGGTCTGCGCATATTGCTCCTTGGGGAACACAGTCATACGGGTGGTGGTAATCAGGGTCTTGCGGTTTTTCTCGTCGAAACGCGTGATGCGCACTGAATCAATCAGTTCGACCTGAGTGCCGTCGGGATTGACTTCTCCTCGCTCGCTCTGGACGTGCCACGGAAACTGGGTGCCGCGAAACATGTTCAGGTCGGGGTTGGTCAGCAACGTCACCTCGGTCGCTTTCAGGTGTTCAACCTTGTCGGACGTCATTTCGTACTGCAATTTGCCGTCCGGCAGGTACTGCACGCTGTGGGCGTTGGTGGCGTAATAGTCAATGGCGCTTTCGTCGACCTTGGCTACGGCCTTATCGAGGAAGCGTTCCGGGCTGATGTTCCAGTAGCCGACCGCGGCGAACAGCGCCGCGATGCAACTGAACAACAGCATGTTACGAATCTTTTTGCTCAACATAATGGGCTCACAGGTACGCGGCGTTGGCCGCATCAAGGCGGCCCTGGGCGAGCAGGATCAATTCGCAGAATTCACGAGCGGCACCCTCGCCACCGCGGGCCAGGGTAATGCCATGGGCGTTTTCACGTACGAAGCTGGCGGCATTGGCCACCGCCATGCCCAGGCCAACGCGGCGAATCACCGGCAGGTCTGGCAAGTCGTCACCCAAATAGGCAACTTGTTCATAGCTTAGGTTGAGTTGGGCCAGAAGTTCGTCCAGCACCACCAGTTTGTCTTCGCGCCCCTGATAAAGGTGTGGAATGCCGAGGTTCTTCGCCCGACGTTCGACCACCGGGGTCTTGCGGCCGCTGATGATAGCGGTCTGCACGCCGGCTGCCATCAACATCTTGATGCCTTGGCCGTCGAGGGTGTTGAACGTCTTGAATTCGCTACCGTCTTCAAGGAAGTACAACCGTCCGTCGGTCAGCACGCCGTCGACGTCGAACACCGCGAGTTTGATCTGTTTGCCGCGTTGCAGCAGGTCCGTGCTCATTACATTACTCCTGCACGCAGCAAGTCGTGCATGTTCAAGGCGCCGACCGGCCGGTCGTCGCTGTCGACCACGACCAGCGCGTTGATCTTATGGTCTTCCATGATTTTCAGGGCTTCGGCCGCAAGCATTTCGGCGCGGGCGGTTTTGCCGTGTGCGGTCATGACCTGATCGATGGTGGCGCTGTGGATGTCGATGCTGCGGTCCAGGGTGCGACGCAAATCACCGTCCGTGAAGATGCCGGCGAGTTTGCCATCGGCTTCCAGGATCACGGTCATGCCGAGGCCCTTGCGGGTCATTTCCATCAGCGCGTCCTTTAGCAGGGTGCCGCGCTGGACCTGCGGCAGCTCTTGTCCGGCGTGCATGACGTTTTCGACTTTCAACAACAGGCGTCTGCCCAACGCGCCACCCGGGTGTGAAAAGGCGAAATCTTCAGCGGTAAAGCCGCGGGCTTCCAGCAGCGCGACGGCCAGGGCATCGCCCATGACCAGTGCAGCGGTGGTTGAAGAGGTCGGTGCCAGGTTCAGCGGGCAGGCTTCGTGCTCGACGTGAACGTTGAGGTTGACCTCGGCAGCCTTGGCCAGCGGCGAATCGGGGTTGCCGGTGAGGCTGATCAATTTGATGCCCAGGCGTTTGATCAAGGGCAGCAGGGTAACGATTTCATTGGTGGAGCCGGAGTTCGACAGGGCCAGGATGATGTCGTCACGCGTAATCATGCCCATGTCGCCATGACTGGCTTCGGCCGGGTGCACGAAAAAGGCCGTGGTGCCGGTGCTGGCCAGTGTGGCGGCAATCTTGTTGCCGATATGTCCCGACTTGCCCATGCCGACCACGACCACGCGGCCTTTGCTGGCCAGAATCATCTCGCAAGCGCGTACGAAATCTGCGTCGATATGGGGCAGCAAGCCTTGTACGGCTTCCAGCTCGAGGCGGATGGTGCGTTGGGCGGATTGAATCAGGTCGCTGGATTGGCTCATGTCAGAAATCGTATAGCCTGATGAAAAGGCGGCGATTATAGCGGTAATGATCGAAACCCTCACGCAAGTTCGTCATGCTTTGTTGTTCCCGGTTACCAAATACTCGTCGAACAAGGTTTTTTGCCTGTCATCTTGCTGAACATGCCCCGGCTTGGGCCTTGGGCGCTTGCCCTTTGCAGTGATATAGTTCGCCGCCAGTTCGGCCTGCCCGGGGAGGTATGTGCTTTCGTCAGAGAGCCAGGCGTCCGAGTGAGAGGCTGCATCGCAAGGAGTTTAGATGAGTGCCGATAACGCCTACGCGGTCGAGCTGAAGGGACTGACCTTCAAGCGCGGTGCGCGCAGCATTTTCAATAACGTCGATATCCGTATCCCGCGCGGCAAGGTCACCGGCATCATGGGGCCTTCCGGGTGTGGCAAGACCACGCTGTTGCGCTTGATGGGCGCACAGTTGCGTCCCACCAAGGGCGAAGTCTGGGTCAACGGCCAGAACCTGCCAAAGCTGTCGCGCAGCGATTTGTTCGATGCGCGTAAACACATGGGCGTGCTGTTTCAGAGCGGCGCGCTGTTCACCGACCTCGATGTGTTCGAGAACGTCGCCTTTCCGCTGCGCGTCCACACCGAGCTGCCGGAAGAAATGATCCGCGACATCGTTCTGCTCAAATTGCAGGCCGTGGGCTTGCGTGGCGCAATCGACCTGATGCCTGACGAGTTGTCCGGCGGCATGAAGCGTCGTGTCGCGCTGGCGCGGGCGATTGCCCTCGATCCGCAGATCCTCATGTATGACGAGCCTTTTGTCGGCCAGGACCCAATCGCCATGGGCGTGCTGGTGCGCCTGATCCGTTTGCTCAACGATGCGCTGGGCATTACCAGTATCGTGGTGTCTCACGATCTGGCCGAGACCGCGAGCATCGCCGATTACATTTATGTAGTGGGTGACGGGCAAGTATTGGGGCAGGGCACTCCCGAAGAGTTGATGAATTCGCAGGAACCGCGCATTCGTCAATTCATGACAGGTGATCCCGACGGTCCGGTCGCATACCACTTTCCAGCGACGGATTACCGCGCAGATCTTCTGGGGAAGCGTTGATGCGCAAGATTTCACTGATAGAACGCGTGCGCCGGTTCGGCCATTCCGCCATTGATGCGCTGGCGGTGTTCGGTCGTTCGGCGATTTTCCTGTTTCATGCCTTGCTCGGTCGTGGTGGCATCGGCGGCGGTTTTGGCCTGCTGATCAAGCAACTGCATTCGGTGGGCGTGATGTCCCTGGTGATCATCGTGGTCTCCGGGGTATTCATCGGCATGGTGCTGGCGCTGCAAGGCTTCAACATCCTGTCCAGTTATGGTTCCGAGCAGGCGGTCGGCCAGATGGTTGCGCTGACGCTGTTGCGTGAGCTGGGCCCCGTGGTCACGGCATTGCTGTTCGCCGGGCGCGCCGGTTCCGCGTTGACTGCCGAAATCGGCAACATGAAATCCACCGAACAGTTGTCCAGTCTGGAAATGATTGGTGTCGACCCGCTCAAGTACATCGTTGCCCCACGCCTGTGGGCCGGCTTCATTTCCCTGCCGGTGCTGGCGATGATTTTCAGCGTGGTGGGTATCTGGGGCGGTTCCTGGGTGGCAGTCGACTGGCTGGGTGTGTATGAAGGTTCCTACTGGTCCAACATGCAAAACAGCGTGACGTTCACTGACGATGTGCTCAACGGCATCATCAAAAGCATCGTCTTTGCCTTTGTCGTGACCTGGATTGCCGTATTCCAAGGCTATGACTGCGAGCCCACATCCGAGGGGATCAGTCGTGCCACTACCAAGACCGTGGTGTATGCCTCTTTGGCTGTACTCGGCCTGGACTTTATTCTGACCGCCTTGATGTTTGGAGATTTCTGATGCAAAACCGCACCCTGGAAATCGGTGTCGGCCTTTTCTTGCTGGCTGGCATCCTGGCTTTGCTGTTGCTGGCGTTGCGGGTGAGTGGCCTGTCCCCGAGCGCTACAACAGACACCTATAAACTTTATGCTTACTTCGACAATATCGCCGGTTTGACGGTCAGAGCTAAAGTGACCATGGCCGGTGTGACCATCGGCAAGGTCACGGCTATCGATCTGGATCGCGACAGTTTCACTGGTCGGGTGACCATGCAGGTGGAAAAACGTGTAGATAATCTACCGACTGACTCCACTGCATCTATCCTGACTGCTGGCCTGTTGGGCGAAAAATACATCGGTATCAGCGTGGGCGGCGAATCCGCCTTGCTCAAGGACGGTGGGATAATCCACGACACCCAGTCGTCGCTGGTACTCGAGGACCTGATCGGTAAATTCCTGCTCAATACCGTTAGCAAAGACGCCAAATGAGGAGCTTTTGAATGATCTCTACCTTGCGACGTGGCCTGTTGGTAATACTGGCGGCCCTGCCGTTGATGGCTAACGCCGTGGCAGCGCCTTCCGCGCACGAACTGGTTCAGGACACCACGAACCGGATGCTGGCCGACCTGTCGGCCAACAAAGAGAAGTACAAAAAGGATCCGCAGGATTTTTACACGGCGTTGAACACCATCGTCGGTCCTGTGGTGGATGCCGAGGGCATCTCCAAAAGCATCATGACGGTCAAGTACTCGCGCAAAGCCACGCCTGCGCAGATGAAGACCTTTGAAGAAAACTTCAAGCGGGGCCTGTTCCAGTTCTATGGCAATGCCCTGCTCGAATACAACAACCAGGGCATCACCGTCGATCCTGCCAAGGATGAGTCGGGTGATCGCACCAGCGTTGGCATGACCGTAAAAGGCAACAACGGGGCGATCTATCCCGTGTCGTACACACTCGAGAAGATCAATGGCGAGTGGAAGCTGCGTAACGTGATCATCAACGGTATCAATATCGGCAAGCTGTTCCGCGATCAATTCGCGGATGCGATGCAGCGCAATGGCAACGACCTGGACAAGACCATCAATGGTTGGGCCGGGGAAGTGGCCAAGGCCAAGGAAAAAACCGCCGATGCTTCCGAGAAGTCTGCCCAATGAGTGTGTCGGCCATTCGCATGAGCGAAACCGGCGAGCTGCGGCTTAGCGGGATGCTGGATTACCGGACCGGCCCCGGCCTGCGCAAGCAGGGGGAGGCGCTGATCAAGGCCAGCAAGGCCGACACCCTGGTGGTCGATTGTTCGGCGGTATTGAAGTCCAGCAGCGTGGGCTTGTCCCTGCTGCTGTGCTTCATACGCGATGCAGAGGCGGCCGGCAAGAAGCTGAGCATCCGCGGGATGCCTGAAGACATGCGCGAAATCGCTCAGGTCAGCGAATTGACCGAGCTGTTGGCGCATCCCTAATCCACATCTATAAAGAAGCCCCCCGTCAGAGTCCTGCTTAGCGGGGTTCGCAGGCGCGGGGCTTTTTTGTATGATGTCCGACCCGCGCGCACAGGGCGCCGATTGAGGTTGAGCATGCAGGCCGTAGAAGTTAAGAGCTTCCTTGAAGGAAAGCTGCCAGGAATCCAGGTGGAAGTTGAAGGCGAAGGCTGCAACTTTCAGCTGAACGTGATTAGCGATGAACTGGCGGCACTGAGCCCGGTCAAGCGTCAGCAGAGCATCTATGCCCATTTGAACCCATGGATCGCCGATGGCAGCATCCATGCGGTCACTATGAAATTTTTCAGCAGCGCGGCCTGGGCCGAGCGCACCTGAGCCCAAGGGCGTCGAGATTCTTATGGATAAATTGATTATTACCGGTGGCGTTCGTCTTGATGGCGAAATCCGCATCTCCGGGGCAAAGAACTCTGCCCTGCCGATCCTGGCTGCCACGCTGCTGTGCGATGGCCCGGTGACCGTGGCCAACCTGCCGCACCTGCACGACATCACCACCATGATCGAGCTGTTCGGTCGCATGGGCATCGAGCCTGTGATCGACGAGAAGCTCAGCGTCGAAATCGACCCGCGCACCATCAAGACCCTGATCGCTCCGTACGAACTGGTGAAAACCATGCGTGCGTCGATCCTGGTGCTGGGCCCGATGGTAGCGCGTTTCGGTGAAGCCGAAGTCGCACTGCCTGGCGGTTGCGCCATCGGCTCGCGTCCGGTTGACCTGCACATTCGCGGTCTTGAAGCGATGGGCGCGGTCATCGACGTCGAAGGCGGCTACATCAAGGCCAAGGCGCCTGAAGGTGGCTTGCGCGGCGCGCACTTCTTCTTCGATACCGTGAGCGTGACCGGTACCGAAAACATCATGATGGCGGCCGCTCTGGCCAAGGGCCGCAGCGTGTTGCAGAACGCCGCTCGCGAACCTGAAGTCATCGACCTGGCGAACTTCCTGATCGCCATGGGTGCCAAGATCACTGGCGCCGGCACTGACACCATCATCATCGATGGCGTCGAGCGTCTGCACCCGACCACTTATAAAGTGATGCCTGACCGTATCGAAACCGGCACCTACCTGGTGGCGGCCGCTGTGACGGGCGGTCGTGTGAAGGTCAAGGATACCGATCCGACCATCCTTGAAGCCGTTCTGGAAAAACTTCGCGAATCGGGTGCCGAAATCACCTGCGGCGAAGACTGGATCGAGCTGAACATGCACGGCAAGCGGCCAAAGGCTGTCAACGTGCGTACCGCCCCATACCCGGCGTTCCCGACTGACATGCAGGCGCAGTTCATCTCCCTCAACGCCATTGCCGAAGGCACCGGTGCCGTGATCGAGACGATCTTCGAAAACCGCTTCATGCACGTGTACGAACTGCACCGCATGGGCGCCAAGATCCAGGTCGAAGGCAACACTGCCATCGTTACCGGTACCGAGAAGCTCAAAGGCGCGCCAGTAATGGCCACCGACCTGCGTGCATCGGCCAGCCTGGTGATCTCGGCCCTGATCGCCGAAGGTGACACCCTGATCGACCGCATCTACCACATCGACCGTGGTTACGAGTGCATCGAAGAGAAACTGCAAATGCTCGGCGCCAAGATCCGCCGCGTACCGGGCTAGTTTCTGCTGCAGGGCGCAAGGACGCGCCCATTGGTTTCTTTCAAGTCGAGGGTGTCTTTTCATTACGAGAAAGCCCTCGAAGTGTGTCCGGCGCCATTTGCGACCGGGCATCAGTAGCCTGATAAGGACTGACGTTTCCCATGTTGACCATCGCACTGTCCAAGGGCCGCATCCTTGACGACACCCTGCCGCTTCTGGCTGAAGCGGGCATCGTGCCGACCGAGAATCCGGACAAGAGCCGCAAGCTGATCATTCCCACGACTCAGGCCGATGTGCGCCTGCTGATCGTGCGCGCCACCGATGTGCCGACGTATGTCGAGCACGGTGCCGCGGACCTGGGCGTCGCCGGTAAAGATGTGCTGATGGAATATGGCGGCCAGGGTTTGTACGAGCCTCTGGACCTGCGAATTGCCCTGTGCAAGCTGATGACTGCCGGCCGTGTCGGTGATGTCGAGCCCAAGGGCCGTCTGCGGGTGGCGACCAAGTTCGTCAACGTTGCCAAGCGCTACTACGCCGAACAGGGTCGTCAGGTCGATATCATCAAGCTCTACGGCTCGATGGAACTGGCACCGCTGATCGGTCTGGCCGACAAGATCATCGACGTGGTCGACACCGGCAACACGCTTCGGGCCAACGGCCTGGAGCCCCAGGATTTCATTGCCGACATCAGCTCCCGGCTGATCGTCAACAAAGCTTCGATGAAGATGCAACACGCCCGTATCCAGGCGTTGATCGACACCCTGCGCAAGGCAGTGGAGTCTCGACACCGCGGCTGATTCACCTGCGCGACGTTAAGTCGCGCCCGTCTATCCGCCTCATAGCCAGAATTCTCAGGTGCCCAAGCGGATCGATGGTAGCTTCGGGCGCCTGAGTTTTTGCCAATCCTATGAGGCTCTCGCTATGACCGCACCGACTGCAATTCGCCGACTCAACGCTGCTGACCCGGATTTCGCACATCATCTGGATCATCTGCTGAGCTGGGAAAGTGTGTCTGACGACTCGGTCAATCAGCGAGTGCTGGACATCATCAAAGCCGTGCGTGAACGTGGCGACGCGGCGCTGGTGGACTTTACCCGGCAGTTCGACGGCCTTGACGTTGCCTCCATGGCGGACCTGATCCTGCCGCGCGAACGCCTGGAACTGGCGCTGACACGGATCACCGTGCCCCAGCGCGAAGCCCTGGAAAAAGCCGCCGCCCGCGTACGCAGCTACCACGAAAAACAAAAGCAGGAATCCTGGACCTACACCGAAGCCGACGGCACGGTGCTGGGCCAGAAGGTTACGCCTCTGGACCGCGCCGGCCTGTATGTGCCGGGCGGCAAGGCGTCGTACCCGTCTTCCGTGCTGATGAACGCGATTCCAGCCAAAGTGGCTGGCGTGACCGAAGTGGTCATGGTGGTGCCGACCCCGCGTGGTGAAATCAACGAACTGGTGCTGGCGGCAGCCTGCATCGCCGGCGTCGACCGCGTGTTCACCATCGGCGGCGCGCAAGCGGTTGCCGCGCTGGCCTACGGCACCGAAAGCGTGCCGAAAGTCGACAAAGTGGTCGGCCCGGGCAACATCTATGTCGCCACCGCCAAACGCCACGTGTTCGGCCAGGTCGGTATCGACATGATCGCCGGCCCATCGGAAATCCTTGTAGTGTGCGACGGTCACACCGATCCGGACTGGATCGCCATGGACCTGTTCTCACAGGCCGAGCACGACGAAGACGCCCAGGCGATTCTGGTCAGCCCGGACGCCGAGTTTCTCGACAAGGTCGCCGCCAGCATCGCCAAACTGCTGCCAACCATGGAGCGCGCCGAGATCATCGAAACCTCGATCAATGGCCGTGGGGCATTGATCAAGGTTCGCGACATGGAGCAAGCCATCGAGGTGGCCAACCGTATTGCGCCGGAGCACCTGGAATTGTCGGTCGCCGATCCGCAGGCCTGGTTGCCGCAGATCCGTCACGCAGGCGCGATTTTCATGGGGCGTCACACGTCTGAAGCCTTGGGCGATTACTGCGCAGGTCCCAACCACGTGCTGCCGACCTCCGGCACCGCGCGGTTCTCCTCGCCGCTCGGCGTTTACGACTTCCAGAAGCGCTCGTCGATCATCTTCTGCTCCGAGCAGGGCGCATCCGAACTGGGCAAGACCGCTTCGGTGCTGGCCCGTGGCGAATCGCTGACCGCTCACGCGCGCAGCGCCGAATACCGCATCGTTGACGAACAAAAGGACAACTGAGATGAGTAAATTCTGGAGCCCGTTCGTCAAGGATCTGGTGCCTTACGTGCCGGGCGAGCAGCCGAAGCTGACGAAGCTGGTCAAGCTCAACACCAACGAAAACCCGTACGGCCCATCGCCCAAAGCCTTGGCGGCGATGCAGACCGAGCTCAATGACAACCTGCGTTTGTACCCGGACCCGAACAGCGACGTGCTCAAGCAAGCCGTTGCCCGGTATTACGGCGTACAGAGCAATCAGGTGTTCCTCGGCAACGGTTCCGATGAAGTCCTGGCGCACGTTTTCCACGGCTTGCTGCAGCACGATAAGCCGCTGTTGTTCCCGGACATCAGCTACAGCTTCTATCCGGTTTACTGCGGCCTGTACGGCATCAAGTTCGACGCGGTGCCGCTGGATGAGCAGTTCCGGATCAACCCGGCGGACTACGCCAAGCCAAACGGCGGGATCATTTTCCCCAACCCGAATGCGCCAACCGGTTGCCTGCTGGCGCTGGACGCGGTCGAGCAAATCCTCAAGGCCAGCCCGGATTCAGTCGTGGTGGTGGATGAGGCTTACATCGATTTTGGCGGCGAGACGGCGATCGGCCTGGTGGACCGTTATCCGAACCTGTTGGTGACCCAGACCTTGTCCAAGTCCCGTTCGCTGGCCGGCCTGCGTGTTGGCCTGGCGGTGGGGCATCCGGACCTGATCGAGGCGCTGGAGCGGATCAAGAACAGCTTCAACTCTTATCCGTTGGATCGCTTGGCGAATGTCGGTGCAGCCGCCGCTTTTGATGATCGCGAGTATTTCGACAAGACCTGCCGATTGGTCATCGAGAATCGTCAGTGGGTCGTTGCGCAATTGGAAGGGAAGGGCTTTGAAGTGTTGCCGTCGGCGGCAAACTTCATCTTCGCGCGTCATCCCAAGCACGACGCGGCTGGCGTGGCAGCGAAGCTGCGTGAGCAGGGTGTGATCGTTCGGCACTTCAAGCAGGAGCGGATTGCCCAGTTCCTGCGGATTTCGATTGGTACGCCTGAGCAGAACCAGGCACTGATCGACGGCCTCGGCGACCTCTGAAATACACCTCAGACTGATCGTTCCCACGCTCTGCGTGGGAATGCCGCCATGGACGCTCTGCGTCCACTGTGACGCGGAGCGTCACGGGATGCATTCCCACGCGGAGCGTGGGAACGATCATCAGGAGGGGCTGTTTACTCTTCTTCTTTCTCTTTGACCGGCGCCGGTGGCGGACGCAAACCGATTTCAGCGGTGAGATTCAACTCTTTGCCATTGCGCATCACCTGGATCGTGACCTTGTCAGTGGGCTTGATCCGCGCCACCTGGTTCATCGAACGGCGGCCATCGCCGGCCGGTTCACCGTCGATACTGAGGATCACGTCGCCCAATTGCAGGCCGGCCTTCTGTGCCGGACCGTCACGGAAAATCCCCGCCACCACGATGCCCGGACGTCCCGACAGACCAAACGACTCCGCCAGTTCCTGACTCAAAGGTTGTACTTCGATACCCAGCCAGCCACGAATCACCTGGCCGTGCTCGATGATCGACTTCATCACTTCCATGGCCAGTTTGATCGGGATCGCAAAACCAATACCTTGGGAGCCACCGGACTTGGAAAAAATCGCCGTGTTGATGCCGGTCAGGTTGCCGTTGGCATCGACCAGCGCACCCCCGGAGTTGCCGGGGTTGATCGCCGCGTCGGTCTGGATGAAGTCTTCGTAGTTGTTCAGGCCCAGCTGATTACGCCCGGTGGCGCTGATGATGCCCATGGTCACGGTCTGGCCGACGCCGAACGGGTTGCCGATAGCCAGGGCGACGTCACCGATGCGAATGTTGTCGGAGCGGCCGACGGTAATCGACGGCAGGTTTTTCAGGTCGATCTTCAGGACCGCGAGGTCGGTTTCCGGGTCGCTGCCGATCACTCGGGCCAGGGTTTCACGGCCATCCTTGAGCGCGACCACGATCTGGTCGGCGCCGCTGGTCACGTGGTTGTTGGTCAGCAGGTAACCTTCCGGGCTCATGATCACGCCTGAACCGAGGCTCGACTCCATGCGCTTCTGCTTGGGCGAATTGTCGCCGAAGAAGCGACGGAACTGCGGATCCTCGAACAGCGGATGGTTGGGTTTGTTGATGACTTTGGTGGTGTACAGGTTGACCACCGACGGCGCGGCGATGGTCACGGCATCGGCATAGGACACCGGTCCCTGTTGCGTCATGGTGGTTTGCGGGGCTTGCTGCAAGTTCACGTCGAGGCTTGGAAGCCCGACCCACTGCGGGTAACGCTGAATTATCAACAGAGCGATAAGCACGCCGGCCAACAGCGGCCAGCCGAAAAAACGCAGCGCCTTGAGCATTAAGCACGTCCTGAAAGGTTGCAGGCGGTATGAGACCGCCCATAATGTTGCGCATTATACGAGGCGCAGCGCGCCTCTGAACGGGATATTTAGGAGTCTTTTATGGCCGTCGCTCTGAGCACCCTGGTCGAAGAAGCCGACCGTTACCTTAACAGTGCCAGGATCGCCGATTACTGCCCCAACGGGTTGCAGGTCGAAGGCCGGCCGCAAGTGATGCGCATTGTCAGTGGCGTCACCGCCAGCCAGGCATTGCTGGATGCTGCCGTCGAGGCGCACGCCGATCTGGTGCTGGTGCATCACGGCTATTTCTGGAAAGGCGAGAACCCGTGCATCACCGGGATGAAGCAGCGTCGGTTGAAAACCCTGCTCAAGCACGACATCAGCCTGTTGTCCTATCACTTGCCACTGGATCTGCATCCGGACGTCGGCAACAACGTGCAACTGGCGCGTCAGCTCGACATCACGGTCGAAGGTCCGCTGGATCCGGACAACCTCAAAGTCGTCGGCCTGGTCGGCTCGTTGAGCGAACCGATGACACCCCGGGATTTCGCCCGCCGTGTGCAGGAAGTCATGGGGCGCGAGCCGCTGTTGATTGAAGGCAGCGAGATGATCCGTCGGGTTGGCTGGTGCACCGGTGGTGGTCAGGGTTACATCGACCAGGCGGTTTTGGCCGGCGTCGATCTGTACCTCAGTGGTGAAGCGTCCGAGCAAACTTTCCACAGCGCCCGGGAGAACGACATCAGCTTCATCGCCGCCGGCCACCATGCGACCGAGCGCTACGGCGTTCAGGCCCTGGGTGAATACCTGGCGCGACGCTTTGCGCTGGAGCACATCTTCATCGATTGCCCGAATCCGATCTGATCAACACCACATTGGTCTTCAGTGCCCAAACGAGGGGGTATATTCATATACCCTTTCGATCTAGTCGGCGTCCTGATTAGAAGAGGTCGCTGTGCTAGGATTCCCCGCTCGAACACGGCCCGCTGGCCGTCCATAAGATCGTTTTCGTGAGTAGCCATGGTCGACAAACTGACGCATCTGAAACAGCTGGAGGCCGAAAGCATCCACATCATCCGCGAGGTCGCCGCCGAGTTCGATAACCCGGTGATGCTGTACTCCGTCGGTAAAGATTCCGCCGTGATGCTGCACCTTGCGCGCAAGGCATTTTTCCCGGGCAAACTGCCGTTCCCGGTGATGCACGTCGACACCCGGTGGAAGTTCAAGGAAATGTACGCGTTCCGCGACCGCATGGTCGAAGAACTCGGCCTGGACCTGATCGTGCACGTGAACCCCGATGGCGTCGCGCAGGGCATCAACCCGCTGACCCACGGCAGTGCCAAGCACACCGATATCATGAAAACCGAAGGCCTGAAACAAGCCCTCGACAAGTATGGTTTCGATGCCGCTTTCGGCGGTGCCCGTCGCGACGAAGAGAAATCCCGTGCCAAAGAGCGCGTGTATTCCTTCCGCGACACCAAGCACCGCTGGGATCCGAAAAACCAGCGCCCGGAGCTGTGGAACGTCTACAACGGCAACGTCAACAAGGGCGAATCCATTCGTGTGTTCCCGTTGTCGAACTGGACCGAACTGGACATCTGGCAGTACATCTACCTCGAAGGCATCCCGATCGTGCCGCTGTATTTCGCCGCCGAGCGCGACGTCATCGAGATGAATGGCACCTGGATCATGATCGACGACGAACGCCTGCTCAATCACCTGAGCGATGAAGACAAGGCGCGCATCGTCAAGAAGAAGGTCCGCTTCCGTACGCTCGGCGACTACCCGCTGACCGGTGCGGTCGAGTCCGAGGCCACCAGCCTGACCGACATCATTCAGGAAATGCTCCTGACGCGAACTTCCGAACGCCAGGGCCGGGTCATCGATCACGATGGCGCCGGCTCGATGGAAGAAAAGAAACGTCAGGGGTATTTCTAAGCTTTGAGTTACAAGCGGCAAGCTGCAAGTTAAGGGCGGTATGCGTAACGTTGTGGTTTGGCGCTTGTGGCCGGTTGCTGCGAGCCGTGACGGATGACTCGCAATGGATTTCGAGAAGCTGATTGTCTGGCAGAGAAGCAAATGTTTGGCGGTAAGGATCTATAGAGAGTTTGCGGGATGCGGCGACTTTGGTTTCAAGGATCAAATTACCCGTTCTGCACTTTCGGTGCCCTCTAACATTGCTGAAGGGATGGAGCGTTGTGGTGCCAAGGAAAAAATACATTTTCTTTGGGTGGCAAAAGCTTCATGTGGTGAGTTACGGACTCAGATCCTCATCGGCCGTGATATTGCCTACATCGCTGATCCTCTGGCTGACGATTGGATTAAAGAAACCCGCGAGCTTTCAAGAATGCTATGCGGCTTGATCAACAAAATTTCTGAGTAGCTGTACGCCGACAAGCTTGCCGCTTGAAGCTTACAGCTTGGAGCTCGAATGCAATGAGTCACGTATCTGATTTGATCAGCGAGGACATCCTCGCCTACCTGGGCCAGCACGAACGCAAGGAAATGCTGCGCTTTCTGACCTGTGGCAACGTCGACGACGGCAAGAGCACCCTGATCGGGCGCCTGCTGCACGACTCCAAGATGATCTACGAAGATCACCTGGAAGCCATCACCCGCGACTCGAAAAAAGTCGGTACCACCGGCGAAGACATCGACCTGGCGTTGCTGGTCGACGGCCTGCAGGCCGAGCGTGAGCAGGGCATCACCATCGATGTCGCTTACCGCTACTTCTCCACCGCCAAGCGCAAATTCATCATCGCCGACACCCCGGGCCATGAGCAGTACACCCGCAACATGGCCACCGGTGCGTCTACCTGTGACCTGGCGATCATCCTGGTCGACGCCCGTTACGGCGTGCAGACCCAGACCCGTCGCCACAGCTTCATTGCCTCGTTGCTGGGCATCAAGCACATCGTGGTCGCCATCAACAAGATGGACCTGAACGGCTTCGACGAAACCGTCTTCGAGTCGATCAAGGCCGATTATCTGAAGTTCGCCGAAGGCATCGCCTTCAAGCCGACCACCATGGCCTTCGTGCCGATGTCGGCGCTCAAGGGCGACAACGTGGTGAACAAGTCCGAGCGCTCGCCGTGGTACACCGGCCAGTCGCTGATGGAAATTCTCGAGACCGTCGAGATCGCCAACGACCGCAACTACACCGACCTGCGTTTCCCGGTGCAGTACGTTAACCGTCCAAACCTGAACTTCCGTGGTTTCGCCGGCACCCTGGCCAGCGGCGTCGTGCACAAGGGCGACGAAGTCGTTGTGCTGCCGTCGGGCAAGAGCAGTCGCGTAAAATCCATCGTCACCTTCGAAGGTGAACTGGAACACGCCGGTCCTGGCCAAGCGGTAACGCTGACCATGGAAGACGAGATCGACATCTCTCGCGGCGACTTGCTGGTGCACGCCGACAACCAGCCGCAAGTGACTGACGCCTTCGACGCCATGCTGGTGTGGATGGCTGAAGAACCGATGCTGCCGGGCAAGAAATACGACATCAAGCGCGCCACGTCCTACGTGCCGGGTTCGATCACCAGCATCGTCAACCGCGTTGACGTGAACACGTTGGAAGAAGGTCCGGCCAGTTCGCTGAACCTGAACGAGATCGGCCGGGTCAAGGTCAGCCTCGACGCCGCCATCGCGCTGGACGGTTACGCGAGCAACCGCACCACCGGTTCGTTCATCGTTATCGATCGCTTGACCAATGGCACCGTCGCGGCCGGCATGATCATCGCCCAGCCGTCGGCGCATGGCAGCAGCACGCACCACGGCAAACTGGCCCACGTCGCCACCGAAGAACGCGCCCAGCGCTTCGGCCAGCAACCGGCCACCGTGCTGTTCAGCGGCTTGTCGGGCGCGGGCAAAAGCACCCTGGCCTATGCGGTTGAACGCAAGCTGTTCGACATGGGCCGTGCAGTGTTCGTACTCGATGGCCAGAACCTGCGTCACGACCTGAACAAAGGTCTGCCACAGGATCGCGCCGGTCGTACCGAGAACTGGCGTCGTGCGGCGCACGTTGCGCGTCAGTTCAACGAAGCCGGTCTGCTGACGCTGGCAGCGTTCGTTGCACCGAGTGCCGAAGGTCGTGAGCAAGCCAGGGAGCTGATCGGCAAGGAGCGTCTGCTGACGGTCTACGTCCAGGCCTCGCCGACAGTCTGTGCCGAGCGTGACCCGCAGGGCCTGTACGCGGCGGCCGGGGATAACATCCCGGGCGATTCCTTCCCGTACGACGTGCCGCTGGACGCCGACCTCGTGGTCGACACCCAGTCGCTGTCGCTGGAAGAAAGCGTCAAGCAAGTGCTGGATCTGCTGCGTAAACGCGGCGCGATCTAAGCCTTCGCCGCTCCAATAAAAAACCCGCCGATGAGCAATCCTCGGCGGGTTTTTTGTGTCTGGTGATTTCCAAACGTGGGAGCGGGCTTGCTCGCGAAAGCGGTGTATCAGTCGACATCAATGTTGAATGCCAGACCGCTTTCGCGAGCGAGCCCGCTCCCACAGGGGATCAGTGTTTGGCGGGATACTCGCGGTGCATCTGCTCCAGCAACGCGTCCTTGTCATCCCACATCTGATTGATCCACCCCTGAAACTGCAACCGGTACTCGCCATCCTGGTCGTAGTTCTTACCGATGAACTGCGGCGGAATCTTCAATTCCTGAAAGTGCACCACCACATCTTTCACGTTCCCGCAGAGCAAATCCCAATACCCCGGACGCCCGCCCGGGTAGTGAATCGTCACGTTGACGATCGATTCCAGTTGCTCACCCATCGCATCCAGCACAAACGCAATGCCACCGGCCTTGGGTTTTAGCAGGTATTTGAACGGCGACTTCTGTTGGGCATGTTTGCCCTTGGTGAAGCGCGTGCCTTCGACGAAGTTGAAAATCCCCACCGGATTGCTGCGGAACTTGTCGCAGGTCTTGCGGGTGGTTTCCAGGTCTTTGCCTTTCTTCTCCGGGTGCTTTTCCAGGTAGGCCTTGGAGTAGCGCTTCATGAACGGAAAGCCCAGGGTCCACCAGGCCAGGCCAATCACCGGCACCCAGATCAGCTCTTGTTTGAGAAAGAACTTCAGCGGCTGGATACGCCGGTTGAGCACGTATTGCAGGACCATGATGTCGACCCAGCTCTGGTGGTTGCTGGTGATCAGGTAGGAGTGCTGATAGTCCAGGCCTTGCAGGCCGCTGAGGTGCCAGCGGGTGCGGCAGACCAGGTTCATCCAGGCTTTGTTGTTGCTGATCCAGGCTTCATGGGTATGGCTCATCAGCCAGCGGGTGAACCGCTGGGTGAGGGCAAACGGCAGCACTTTGAAAATCGCCACGAGGAACAGAAACGAGCAAAGCAGAATCGTGTTCAAAGCCAACAGCAGCGAGGCAATCACGCCGCGCACGGGTGCAGGTAGAAAATCCAGCATTTAAAGATCCAAAGGTCGGTTGGCAGCTTGAATCGCGGTCAACGCGATGGTGTAGACGATGTCGTCGACTTGCGCGCCGCGCGGCAGATCGTTCACCGGTTTGCGCAGGCCTTGCAGCATCGGCCCCAGGCTCACGCAGTCAGCGCTACGTTGCACGGCTTTGTGCGTGGTGTTGCCGGTGTTCAGGTCCGGGAACACGAACACCGTGGCGCGACCGGCGACCTGGCTGTTCGGCGCCAGTTGCCGGGCCACGGTTTCGTTGGCGGCGGCGTCGTATTGCAATGGGCCGTCGATCAGCAGCGAGTTTTGTTGCTCGTGGGCGAGCAGCGTGGCTTCACGAACTTTCTCGACTTCTTCACCGCTGGCCGATTCTCCGCTGGAGTAGCTGATCATCGCCACGCGCGGCGTGATGCCGAACGCTGCCGCCGAGTCAGCGCTTTGCAAGGCAATCTCGGCCAGTTCGCTGGCGCTCGGGTGCGGGTTCATCACGCAGTCGCCGTAGACCAGCACTTCTTCGGGAAACAGCATGAAGAACACCGAAGACACCAGCGTGCAGCCCGGCGCCGTTTTAATCAGCTGCAGGGCCGGGCGTATGGTGTTGGCGGTGGAGTGAATGACCCCGGACACCAGGCCATCGACTTCATCCAGCGCCAGCATCATGGTGCCAATCACCACGGTGTCTTCAAGTTGCTGCTCGGCCATCGGCGCGTTGAGGCTTTTGCTTTTGCGCAGCGCCACCATCGGCTCGACGTAGCGTTCGCGGATCAGGTCCGGGTCGAGAATCTCGAGTCCCGGCGGCAACTCGATGCCTTGTGCGCGAGCCACAGCCTCGACGTCTTCCGGTTTGGCCAGCAACACACAACGGGCAATGCCGCGCGCCTGACAGATCGCCGCCGCTTGCACGGTCAGCGGCTCGCTGCCTTCGGGCAGGACGATGCGTTTGTTGGCGGCCTGGGCGCGCTGGATCAATTGATAACGGAACACCGCGGGCGACAGGCGCATTTCCCGTGGCGTGCCGCAACGTTGGTGCAGCCAGTTGGCGTCGAGGTGGCTGGCGACGAAATCGGTGATGATTTCCGCGCGCTCGCGGTCGTCGATCGGGATTTCCTTGTTCAAGCCGTTCAACTGGTTGGCGGTGTCGTAGGAGCCCGTGCTCACCGACAGCAC
Organism: Pseudomonas sp. DR48; assembly: GCF_019823085.1. Taxonomy (NCBI): domain Bacteria; kingdom Pseudomonadati; phylum Pseudomonadota; class Gammaproteobacteria; order Pseudomonadales; family Pseudomonadaceae; genus Pseudomonas; species Pseudomonas sp. DR48. The sequence goes on from NZ_CP081946.1 coordinate 2,978,679, forward strand.
CGGCAGGCCAGCCTGCAGCGCGCCACGGCACAGGTCCATGATGCGTGGGTCGGGCAGGGTGTCGCTGGTCAGCAACAGGCCGGCCAAGGGCACGCCGTTCATCGCCGCGAGGCTGACCGCAAGGATAATGTCGTCACGATCGCCAGGAGTCACCACCAGCACGCCGGGCTTGAGCAGCTCCACAGTGTTGCGCATGGTGCGCGCACAGATAATGATTTTGGTCATGCGCCGGGTTTCGTAATCGCCGGCATTGAGGATTTGCGCGCCCATCAGGTCAGCGACGTCGCGGGTGCGCGGTGCGTTCAGTTCCGGCTGGAACGGGATGCAGCCGAGCAGGCGGAAATCACCGCTGCGCAGCAACGGCGAGTGTTCCTTGAGGCGCGAGGCGAAGGCCTCCATGCTTTCGTCGGTCTTGACCTTGTTGAGGATCACTCCGAGGACTTTCGGGTCTTTCGGCCCGCCAAACAATTGCGCCTGCAACTCCACGCGGCCGGAGAGTTCGGTCAGGGCTTCGCTTTCCGGCGCGGAGACCAGAATCACGTCGGCATCGAGGCTCTTGGCCAGGTGCAGATTGACCCGGGCGGCATAACTGGCGCTGCGGGTCGGCACCATGCCTTCGACGACCAGCACATCCTTGCCAATGGCCGCTTGCTGATAAAGGGTGATGATTTCTTCGAGCAACTCATCCAGTTGACCGTCGCCCAGCATGCGCTCGACGTGGGCCAGGCCCAGCGGTTGAGGCGGCTTCAAACCGTGCGTGCGCGCCACCAGTTCGGTGGAACGCTCAGGTCCGGTGTCGCCCGGGTGGGGCTGGGCAATCGGTTTGAAAAAACCGACCTTGAGGCCGGCGCGCTCAAGGGTGCGCACCAGCCCGAGGCTGATGGAGGTCAGACCCACACCAAAATCGGTGGGCGCGATAAAAAAAGTTTGCATGCGAATTCTCTGAGGGAGCATGGCAAAGGTGATCATCTATGGCTGACGATCTACCGAAATTCAGTGGTCAAGGTTATCGCTAACCGAGCCTTGTGCGCACCAACCACAATCAAAGGGCTGGCCTATTTTTTCAATACGTTGCGCGGGGTCCAGGACCCAGGCGCGAGATTGCCACGGTGGCTGGTGACGCAAGTGTTGAGTGTGGCCGCAGGAAAGCTCGGCAACCCAATGTCCGTCCTCATCCTGATGAAAGCCTGTGACCTTTGAACCTTTCGCCGCGTTCCGTCTGTCCGGGTTGTGTTCGCTTTCGGGCGATTGCTTCGCTAAACTTGGTCTTTCTTCATTCTTATGCAAAAGGTCTCGCCCCATGCTGATCGCCGCCAATAAGGCTGTCTCCATCGACTATACCCTGACCAACGACGCTGGTGAGGTCATCGACAGCTCCGCCGGCGGCGCGCCGCTGGTTTACCTGCAAGGCGCAGGTAACATCATTCCGGGCCTGGAAAAGGCTCTGGAAGGCAAAGCAGTCGGCGACGAGCTTAAAGTTGCCGTTGAACCTGAAGATGCCTACGGCGAATACGCTGCCGAACTGGTCAGCACCCTGAGCCGCAGCATGTTCGAAGGTGTCGACGAACTGGAAGTGGGCATGCAGTTCCACGCTTCCGCTCCAGATGGCCAGATGCAGATTGTTACCATCCGTGATCTGGACGGCGACGAAGTCACCGTCGACGGCAACCATCCGTTGGCCGGTCAGCGCCTGAATTTCCAGGTCAAGATCATCGACATCCGTGATGCCAGCCAGGAAGAAATCGCGCATGGTCACGTCCATGGCGAAGGTGGCCATCACCACTGATTTTCTGCGCTAAGCTCAGAGAACTGGAGAGGCGCCCGAGGGCGCCTTTTTAGTCCGCGGCTGTCCTTGGTGACATCGCCAAGTGGCTGTTTCGAGTAGAACACGGGAATTTGGAGTTCGTCATGAGTGCTTTTCACGACCTTAAATTGACAGCCCTGGATGGTCAGGAGCTACCTCTGGCGCCTTTCAAGGGGCGTGTCGTGCTGGTGGTCAACGTTGCCTCCAAATGTGGTTTGACCCCACAGTACGCGGCACTGGAAAACCTCTACCAGCAATTCAAGGACAAGGGTTTCAGTGTGCTGGGCCTGCCGTGCAACCAGTTTGCCGGGCAGGAACCGGGCACTGAGCAGGAGATTCAGGAATTCTGCAGCCTCAACTATGGCGTGACCTTTCCGTTGTCCAGCAAGCTGGAAGTCAACGGGCACGATCGTCATCAGCTGTACCGTCTGTTGGCGGGTGAGGGCGCGGAGTTTCCGGGAGACATCACCTGGAACTTCGAGAAATTCCTGCTGGGCAAGGACGGGCGTGTGTTGGCCCGCTTCTCGCCACGCACGGCGCCGGATGATCCGACGATCGTTCATGCGATTGAAAAAGCGCTGAGCTGAGTCGCAAAAAGAAATCGCAGCCTTCGAGCTGCGATTTTTTTATGCCTGCCTTTTGACCCTTAATCACCCAGATCAATAGTGCTGTGCATCGCCTGCATCTACGCATATTATCGCCGTCATAAAATTCATGTCCCGTCGATAGTGTTTTCGTGGAGTGCCCCATGCCAGTCAAAGCCCTGTTCAAACCGTTCCATCTCGGCACCCTCGAATTGCCGACCCGCGTCGTTATGGCGCCGATGACCCGCTCGTTTTCGCCGGGCGGCGTGCCCAACTCCAAAGTCATCGAATACTACCGTCGTCGCGCCGCTGCCGGCGTAGGCCTGATCATCACCGAAGGCACCACCGTCGGCCACAAGGCATCCAATGGCTACCCGAACGTGCCGCATTTCTATGGTGACGCTGCACTGGCCGGCTGGAAGAAAGTGGTCGATGCGGTCCACGCCGAGGGCGGCAAGATCGTTCCACAGCTGTGGCATGTCGGCAGCGTGCGTCGCATCGGCACCGAGCCGGACGCCAGCGTGCCGGGTTACGGCCCGTCGGAAAAATTGAAGGACGGTCAGGTCGTGGTTCACGGCATGACCAAGCAAGATATCCAGGACGTGATCGCCGCATTCGCCCAGGCCGCCAAAGATGCCCAGAGCATTGGCATGGACGGCATTGAGATCCACGGTGCCCACGGCTACCTCGTGGACCAGTTCTTCTGGGAAGGCAGCAACCAGCGCACCGACGAATACGGCGGCGACCTGGCTGGCCGTTCGCGTTTTGCCATTGAGCTGATCCAGGCGGTGCGTGCCGCAGTCGGCGAAGGCTTCCCGATCATCTTCCGTTTTTCGCAGTGGAAGCAGCAGGATTACACCGCGCGCCTGGTACAAACCCCGGAAGCGTTGGGCGAGTTCCTCAAGCCGTTGTCCGACGCCGGCGTGGATATTTTCCACTGCTCGACGCGCCGTTTCTGGGAGCCGGAGTTCGATGGCTCCGAGCTGAACCTGGCCGGCTGGACGCGTAAACTCACTGGCAAGCCGACCATCACCGTGGGCAGCGTGGGCCTGGATGGCGAGTTCCTGCAGTTCATGGTCAACACCGACAAGATCGCGCAGCCGGCCAGCCTGGAAAAACTCCTGGAGCGCCTGAACAACGACGAGTTCGACCTGGTGGCGGTAGGGCGTGCGCTGCTGGTGGACCCGGACTGGGCACAGAAAGTACGTGACGGGCGTGAGGAAGACATCCTGCCCTTCAGCCGTGAGGCGTTGATGACCTTGGTTTAAGCGGCGACTGGAAGGGCCCCTTCGCGAGCAAGCTCGCTCCCACAGTGGTTCTGTGTCGATCACAAAACCTGTGGGAGCGAGCTTGCTCGCGATGACTGACTTAAAGTCAACGAAAGCTCAGGGGACAGTCGATGCATTCGGCACCACCAACTCCCGCACACAAGCCCCCCGCAACTGCCCCTCGAACTGATCGATAATCGCCGCCCAACCCTGGCGACTTGCATGCTGGCGCGCATTCAGGCGCACGCAGCGCAAGGTTTCCCTTTCTTCCAGCAACCAGCACAGCGCATCGCAGAACGCCTCCTCATCCCCGGGCATCGCCAGCACGCCGTTGTAGCCATGACGAATATGCTGTGCCGCGGCCGCCTGATCGTAAGCCACCACACCCAATCCCGAGGCCAGGGCCTCAAGCACCACGTTGCCGAAAGTTTCGGTCATGCTCGGAAACAGGAACACGTCTCCCGATGCGTAATGGCTGGCCAACGCTTCACCGCGTTGTGAGCCGCAGAAAATCGCTTCAGGCAGTTCCTGCTCCAGAATCGCTCGCTGTGGTCCGTCGCCGACCACAATCATTTTCAACGTGCGCTGTGGATAAGTGGCTTTCAGCGCGTCGAAACAGCGCTTGAGCAGGCCTAGGTTTTTCTCCTGGGCCAAACGTCCTACGTGAACGACGGCAATATCATCCTCGCCCAATCCCCACTGTTCGCGCAGTGACGTCAGTCTTTTGGAGGGATGAAACAGTTGGCTGTCGACCCCACGAGAGAGCAGCGCCAGGCGCTCGAAATGCCGGCGTTCCAGTTCCAGTCGCTGGCTGACACTCGGCACCAGTGTCAGTGTCGAGCGATTGTGAAACCAGCGCAGGTAATGGGTCAGCAGGCGAGTGAGCAAGCCGAGCCCATACTGGCTGGAGTACTGCTGGAAATTGGTGTGAAAGCCGCTGACCACGGAGATCCCCAAGCGCCGCGCCGCACGCAACGCCGACAATCCCAGCGGTCCTTCCGTGGCGATGTAGAGCACGTCCGGGCGATGCCGCTTCCAGCGCCTGAGCAACTTGTGCATCGACGACTGACCCCATTGCAATCCGGGATAACCCGGCAGCGGCCAGCCCCGACACAGCAGCAACCCGTCGTCGCTGGCCGCCAGCAGGTCGCCACCCTGACGAGGTCGCACCAGCTCCACTTGATGGCCGCGCGCGCGCAAACCATCGCACAAGCGGCCAAGGGTATTGGCCACGCCGTTGATTTCCGGTGGGAAGGTTTCGGTGATCAGAGTGATATGCAGAGCTGTCGTCATGACCTCAGTGTCGGCTGAGGCCATGTCGTCATTGTGGCGCTTTGATGATGGATTTATGACGATGAAGTCATTAGGGGCGGCAGATAGCGCCAGTCATTACCGTTCCGGGGGAGCGAAGGCAACCGAACGGGTTATCGGTTTTACCTCCTTCATCGTGTTGGCCGCGTGCAGTAATCCCCACAAGCGCTGCCCCGTCGGTTGCATCCATGGAATCAGATGCGACCAAATTTTCTCGGCTGACAGGTGATCGGGCTCATCGGCCCAGACTTGTATGCCTGCGCCCTTCATCGCCGGGTGGTTTGAATCGATGATCGTCACGCTTTGCCCGGCGTTGTCCATGAAATGGTTGGGGCGCCAGAAATCGTAAAGTCCATAAGGCGAATGCTTGCGATCCACCAGATTGCTCCAGCCGGATCGGATGACAAAGTAAAAGTCGCCGTGGGCATTGAGCACGCTGTACCCGGCGTCGATCAGCGCTTGTACGTTTTTCTCACTGCGAACACTGCCCCAGATACTCCAGCAAAGTATTTCAACGGCTGTATCGACCTGGATCAGTTGATTGTCCTGAACGACAGCGTCGTTCCACATACGTGCAGTCTTGCCGTGCTCGCGCAGGAAACCCGCCAGCTCATTGACGAATTGTCGGACGCCATCGCGCGATCGGGCGCCGGGCTTTCCCGAGGCCTGCCGTGCGTACTCAGCCAGTTGTGGCGTGTTGTCGGAGCTGATCGGAGCGAGGAAATACTCGTCGGCTTCCAGATTGACATGGGTGCAGTCTGGAAACAGGTCGAACACGTCCTTGAGGAGTTCTTTGACGAAGCGGCGTGCGGCCGGAATGCTGAAATCCAGCGCTTTGGGCACAACGGTGCCATCGCTCAGCTGCAGTTGAAATTCGGGCTTGTTGCGCAGTATGAATTTCATATGCCCAGGCGATTCAATCCCGGGAATGACGTTGATGTGGTACGAAGCGGCGGTGTCGAGTATCTCTTTGAGCTCCGCTGTGCTCCAGGCATCCGCACTGGACAGGTCTGGGTGAGAAGGAAAGACGATCCGCACACCCTCATTGTCAGTGAGGTGAAGATACAGCGTATTGAGCTGGTTCCACGCCATCTCGCGCAGCAGGTTTTTGATCCATTCCGGGCTGTAATACTTGCGCCCGACATCCAGCAGAACAGAGCGCTCGGCATAAGCGGGGGCGTCAATGACCACGCCGGGGGCAAGTGTGGCGCAAACCCGTACCGCTTTATGCAAGGTCGTCAACGCCCGGGCCATGGCTTCCAGGGTTTTCGCGGTGACGCGAATGGCATCGGCAATATCGATGCGGTAGGCCTCGTTCAGACCTTTGGCGGGTATTGGCACTTGCGCAGTATCTGGCGCAGACAGATTCAACAGGACATCACCGCGACTCTGTTGCGGACTGCCTGACGCGAGCATTACAGCGGGTGGTTGGCTGAGACCGGCGGCAACGGCAACCCCGAATGCCAATCGTGTTGCCAATGGGCGGATGCGCTCATCGTCGATGAGAATACGTGTGCTGTCGTTAAGGGTGCAGGCGGCGCCGGCAACAGGCTGGGCATGCCGTACCGCCGGACTCAGGCCAGTCCATGCAAAGCGTTCGCTTGGCGTGTTTGCATTCGGGGGGATTGCCTTCGCGGCAGATGAGAGGGGTGGGCTGGCGGGGGATCGCATTGAACAACATCTCCATGAAATGAGGTCACGTCTCTTCCTTGAACGCATGAGAATTCATGCAGGTGGACCTCATCATCTATTGGAGATGTCATTCCTGATATTGGCTACTGTCAGCAATAGCCGGTTATACAAAACCGCGAACGCTAGAGATGTTCAGGCGACGCTTTTTTCCAGCGCGTCAGCGCCACGCTCACGCACCCAAAACAGGGTCGCTCCGGCCACAGCTGCCGGCATCATCAAAATGTTGACCACCGGAATCAGCAGCACCAGATAAACGATCCCGCCGAAACTCATGCTCTGCCAGCGTTTCTGCCGCAGCCAGGCGAGCATCTCGTTCCAGCCCAGTTTGTGGTTATCCGCCGGGTAGTCGATGTACTGGATCGCCATCATCCATACCCCGAACAGCAGCCACAGCGGCGCGGCGATGATGTTCACCACGGGGATGAAGGAGAGGATGAACAGCCCGATCGCTCGTGGCAGGAAATAGCCGAGCTTGCGCATTTCCCGGGACAGGGTGCGGGGGATCATGGCAATCAGTTCGCCCCAGCTGAAGGTCGGGAAGTCGTCGGTGCCGCGCACCACCACTTCGACTTTTTCCGCCAGGAAGCCGTTGAACGGCGCGGCGATGACGTTGGCGAGCATCGTGAAGGTAAAGAACACCATCAGCACCACCAGCACGACAAAAATCGGCCAGAGGATGTAACTGAGAAAACTCAGCCAGTCGGGCAGCGACGGCATCAGCGTATCGACCCACAGGCTGAATTGGTGGCCGGCCAGATAGATCAATCCGACGAACAGCACCAGGTTGATTGCCAGGGGCAACAAAACGAACAAACGCAGGCTGGGGCTCAGGACCAGCTTGAGGCCTTCGCGCAGGTATTGCGGGCCGGACAGAACGGGGGCGGGCATAACGGGCTCCGAGCAAGGGGTAAACGCGCCGACCTTACCGGCTTTGCCTGACGGGCGAAAGCGCGGCAGCGACATCGACATTAACTGTAACAAAGGCGCCTATAAATCCATCGTGACCGGATAGAGACCGCCTATGAGCTGGATTGTTAAACCGTATTTCCTTAATCTTCGCCCCCTCGATACGCTGCACCCATTCTTTTTACAGGACTGTCGAGTTCAAGCCTTCCCCAAGTGCTTTCAACGGTCCTTTTTTATTCCCGCCGGCAATCCGGCGTTCCGCGCCAGGTGTTTCGGGCCGGTCAACAGGAGCAGGTCATGTCTGAAGTCCGTCATTCGCGAGTGATTATTCTCGGTTCCGGCCCTGCCGGTTACAGCGCCGCGGTCTATGCCGCCCGTGCCAACCTCAAGCCATTGCTGATCACTGGCATGCAAGCCGGCGGTCAACTGACCACCACCACCGAAGTCGACAACTGGCCGGGCGATGTCCACGGCCTGACCGGCCCGGCGCTGATGGAACGCATGAAAGAGCACGCCGAGCGCTTTGAAACCGAGATCGTGTTCGATCACATCAATGCCGTGGACTTCGCCTCCAAGCCGTACACCCTTATCGGCGACAGCGCGACGTACACCTGCGACGCCCTGATCATCGCGACCGGCGCCAGCGCCCGTTACCTGGGCCTGCCGTCGGAAGAAGCGTTCATGGGCAAAGGCGTTTCGGCCTGCGCAACGTGCGACGGTTTCTTCTACCGCAACAAACCGGTGGCTGTGGTCGGTGGCGGCAACACCGCTGTCGAAGAGGCGCTGTACCTGGCCAACATCGCCAGCACCGTGACCCTGATCCACCGCCGCGAAACCTTCCGCGCCGAGAAGATCCTGATCGACAAGCTGAACGCACGAGTGGCCGAAGGCAAGATCATCCTCAAGCTCAACTCCAACCTGGACGAAGTGCTGGGCGACAACATGGGCGTGACCGGTGCCCGCCTGAAGAACAACGACGGCAGCTTCGACGAGCTGAAAGTCGACGGCGTGTTCATCGCCATCGGCCACACCCCGAACACCTCGTTGTTTGAAGGTCAGCTGACGTTGAAAGACGGCTATCTGGTAGTGCAGGGCGGCCGTGACGGCAACGCTACCGCAACCAACCTCGAAGGTATCTTCGCCGCCGGTGACGTGGCTGACCACGTTTACCGCCAGGCCATCACCTCCGCTGGTGCCGGTTGCATGGCGGCACTGGACGCCGAGCGTTACCTGGACGATCTGCAGAACGTCAAGTTCTGAAATCGTTGAAATGAAAAAACCGGCTTCGGCCGGTTTTTTTGTGCCCACAGAAAGAGCGGTCAACATAAACCCTTGTGGGAGCTAGCCTGCTAGCGATGGTGTGTCAGTCACATCGATGTAGCTGACACACCATCGCTAGCAGGCTAGCTCCCACAGGGTTAACAGGGGTTGCGGAAATTGCGATCAGCCGCGAAACCGCTCTTGCACGAAGTCCATGACCTTCAACGACTGATAGATCGCATTGGCCGCAACCCGCCCGAACGGCCCGCCGTTCCAGTCCAGCAAGTACGGCTTGAACAACTCATATCGCACGCTTTCCCCGCACACGGCCTCAGCGATCACCCGACCGCCAATCGAGCCGGTATTCAGCCCGTGACCACCGAATGAGGTACAGGCCCACACACCGGGTTCCAGCAGTCCCAGGTTGGGCATTTTGTTGGTGGAATAACCCATCAGACCCGACCAGGCCAGTTCGATATTGACCGCGGCCAGTTGCGGATAAACCGAGACCATATCCGCCTTCAGCATCGCGGCCAGGGCTTTTTCATTCTGTTCATTGCGGGTGGTGATGCGTCCGCCCCACAGTAGGCGATCGCCTTCTACGATGCGGTAATAATCCGATGCGCGACGGTCATCGGAGAATGCCGCAGCGCAATCGAGCACGTCTTTGATCGAATCGCCCAAGTGCTCAGTCAACACCACGTAAGTGGCGATCGGCAGGTAGGCGCGGCTGAGTTTTTGCAGTTCCGGACCGCCGTAGCCGCCAGCGCAGAACACCAGGTCCTGACAGCGCACACTGCCGTGGGCGGTCTGGACGATTTTATTGGCCCCTTCGCGACGCCAGGCGAGCATTTTTGAATGTTCAAAAATACGCCCCCCCGCGGTTTCAATCGCAAGGGCCAGGCCCAGGCAATAATTCAACGGATGAAAGTGCATGGCGTTCGGGTCTTCGACACCCTGGAAGTAGCGCAGGGTGTGTGCCCGTTCTCGCACCTGAGCGGTGTCGAGGAAGTTGAGTTCGTAGCCGAAGTCACGGCGCATCGTGTCGATATGATTTTTCACACCCGCACTGTCGTCGTAGCGCTTGACCCGGATCGTGCCGGCGGACGGCGCGCAGCCGCTCAAGGACAGTTCGCTGATGTTTCGGCGAACAATCTCTACGCCTTCGACCGACATTTGAAACAACGCTTTGGCGTGCGCAAGGCCCAGTTTCTTGCGGATCGCTCCAGACCCTTCGGCCCAACCCGGCGAGACCACGCCGCCATTGCGACCGGACGCTCCCCAAGCCACCTGATGGGCTTCGAGAATGATCACGCGCTTGCCGCGCCGGGTCAGTTCAAGGGCCGCGGTAAGGCCGGCGATGCCAGCGCCAATGATGCAGACGTCGCAGGTTTTGTCAGTGTTCAACTCGGACCTGGCTGCGCGGGGCAGCGAGGTTTGGGAATACCAGGTGTTGGGGAAGGACATGGTCGATCCTTGATAAGTTGCCATTGTGGGAGCGAGCCTGCTCGCGAAAGCGCCGGCACATACAACATCAATGCAAGCTGACCCGGCATCTTCGCGAGCAGGCTCACTCCCACAGGGTTCAGGCGTTACTTGATAGTCGAGTAGTCGACGCCGTACCACTTGTCCGAGAGCTTGGTCAGCGTACCGTCCTTGTGCATTTCGCCGATGATTTGACTCAGCTTCGCCTTCAGCTCCGGGTCACCCTTGTCGGTGGCAACGGCCAGTGGTTCGTAGAACACCACGGCATTGTCGACGGCCCGCAGCGGGTAGCCTTTCTTGACGGCCGCATCCAGCGTGCTGCGTTGCGTGAGGATGGCGTCCAGTCGGGCGCCGTCGCCCAGACGCAGATCGTCCAGCGGTCCGACCGAACCGGCGTAGGTCTTCATTTTTTCGGTTTTTACGTCGTAAACGACCGGCGGCACGTCGGTGGTTTCGATGGCCAGCGCCTGACTGAAGTAGTCCTCTGAGGTTGTGCCGCCTTCGACGCCGATGGTTTTGCCATTCAGCGCTTTGTGATCGGTGACCGTGGATTTGTTGTGCACGGCGAACACATAGGGCACGTAGTAATAGGTGCCCGGGAAGTCGAGAATCCGCGCACGACTTTTGGTCGCGGTCATCGAGCCGACCGACACGTCCCAGCGACCGTTCCACTTGCCTGCGGTAATCACGTCCCAATCGGGTGTGATGAACTTGGCTTCGACGCCCAGACGCTTGGCGATCTCCTTGGACACGTCGATATCAAATCCGTCGATTTCATTCTTGTCGTTGATGAACCCCTGCGGAGGCCAGGTCGCCGAGGTGGCGACGGTCAACGTCTTGCTGCTTTCGATCTTGTCCAGAACGGCTCCGGCGTTCGCGGCGCCGACGAACAACAGTGACAGGGCAGCTGCGAGGGTGATTGCGGGTTTTTTACTGAGCATGTCCATCTCCACTTCTCGTTATTGTTATACGGGGTAAAGCGCTTCTCAGTGACCGATGATTTGCGACAGGAATTTCTGCGCGCGTTCGGTCTGCGGGTTGTTGAAAAACTCGGCCGGGGTGGCTTGTTCGATCACCTGCCCCTGGTCCATGAACAGCACGCGGTCGGCGACCTTGCTGGCAAAACCCATCTCGTGGGTCACGCAAATCATGGTCATGCCATCGGTGGCCAGTTCGCCCATCACGTCCAGCACTTCGTGGACCATCTCCGGGTCCAGCGCGGAGGTCGGCTCATCGAACAGCATCACTTTTGGATTCATGCACAGCGCACGGGCAATCGCCACGCGCTGCTGCTGACCGCCGGACAGTTGTGACGGATATTTGTGGGCGTGCTCGGCAATCCGCACGCGTTCCAGATAGACCTGCGCCCGTTTTTTCGCCTCGACCGAAGACACGCCCTGAACCAGCTGCGGGGCCAGTGTCAGGTTGTCCATTACGCTCAAGTGCGGGAACAGGTTGAAGCTCTGGAAAACCATGCCGATTTCGCTGCGCACGGCGCTGACGCTTTCGGCTTCGCTGGTGAGGGTGATGCCGTTGACCTGTATGTGGCCTTTCTGAAAATTCTCCAGGTGGTTGATGCAGCGAATCATCGTCGATTTGCCCGAGCCCGACGGGCCGCACACCACCAGGATTTCACCGGTGGCGACATTCAGGTCGACGTCGCGCAGGGCGTGAAAGTTGCCGTACCACTTGTTCAGGCCGGTGATGGAAATCATAGAAGGGCTGACCTGAGCAACAGGCGCCAGGTCGAGTTGTTCAGCGGTATTGGTTCGAGTCATCACGCATCAACCCCTTGCCACGGATCGGTTGACCCGTTTTTCGATTCGCGCCTGAACCCGTTCCAGAATGAATGACAGGGCCCAGTAAATCATCGCGGCGGTGATCAGCATTTCCAGGTGACGGAAGTCCGCGCGGCCCTGGGTCTTGGCCAGGTACATCAGCTCCCAGACACCGATAACCGACACCAGCGAACTGTCCTTGAGCATGGCGATGAACTGGTTGCCGGTGGGTGGAATGATCACGCGCAAGGCCTGCGGCATGATGACCCGGCTCAGGGTCTTGAACGGGCTTATGTTCAACGCCCGAGAGGCCTCCCACTGGCCGACTGGAATGCTCTGGATACCGGCACGGAAAATCTCGGTCATGTAGGCGCCGTAGCACAGGGACAGCGCGAGGATGCCGGCCGGCACCGCGTCGACCACGTAGCCCAGTTGCGGCAGACCGAGATAGATCAGGTAGATCTGGATGAGCAGCGGAACGCCGCGAAAGAACGAGGTGTAGAACGAGGCGAGGGCGTTGGCCAGGCCGTTGTTCGACAGCTTGGCCACCGCGCCGATCAGCGCCAGCACGAAGGCCAGCACAATCGCGATGGCGGAAATGTAAAGCGTGGTCGCGGCACCCTGAATGATCAGGAAACCGATCTTGTCGAGGATGAAACTGTAGGAGAGGTCGAAGGTGTCGAAGAAGGCCAGGAACAGGATCAGCAGCTCGATCCACACCACCGTCGTCTGCACCTTGAACTTCAGGCGTCCGAGGACGTGGAAATTCAGTGTGCCCAGTGCGGCGATGCCCAGCCCGATGGCGATGTTGCGTGCGGTCAGGCTGTCGGGCGCATTGCCCAGCAGCGGTTGCAGAAAATGGCTAAGGGCGCTGTTGCCCAGGTTCATCAGGTAGGAGCCGAGGAACAGCACCACGGCTACGCCGAGCAGGAATTGAGGATCGTTGGACTTTTTCTTATAAATTATATTGTCGTGATACATGTCTGCCTCAGCTTGTCGGTGGTGATGTTCTCGCTAGGTAAAGGGGTGTTTGGCTAATCCGAAGGGTCAGGCGAAGTGCTTTGTTACTGTTCGGATTCAGGTCTTTGGTCAGTATTACGACGCCGATTCCGGGACAACAAGCGAACATAATTCGCTACGTCAGTCCCGGAAATCGCATTGTTCAGGAGAGTTTCGCCAGGCAGGCCTCGAGAATGTCCAGCCCTTCCTCCAGCACGGCGGCCTCGGTGGTCAACGGCGCCAGCAGGCGAATGATGTGTCGCGACTTGCCGCTCGGCATCAGCAGCAGACCCGCATCGCGCGCCAACGCCAGCAACTGGGTGAGCTGCGCCGAGGCCGGTTTGCCGTCGGTGTTGATCAGCTCGATACCACGCATCGCACCGACGCCGGTCAAGCGGCCCAGGTACGGCGACAGCTTGCTGGCACGCCAGGCTTCGTAGCGACTGACAATCGCTTCTTCCTGTTGCGTACCCCATGCTTGCAGGTTCGCATCCGTCATTTCATCCAGCGTCGCCAACCCGGCGGCGCAGGCGATGGGGTTGCCTGAATAGGTGCCGCCGAGTCCGCCTTTGGGCAAGGTGTCCAGCAGCGCCTTGCGCCCGACCACGGCACCCAGTGGAACGCCGCCGGCGATGCTTTTGCCCAGCAGGATCAGGTCCGGCTCGATGCCCAATCGCGAAAACGCAAAACGCTCGCCGGTGCGGCCGAAGCCAGACTGGATTTCATCGGCGATCAACAGAATATTTTTTTCATCGCAGAACCTGCGCAGCGCTTGAGCGAATTCCACGTCCATCGCCAGGAAACCCGCCTCGCCCTGAACCGGTTCGACGATGAAACAGGCCACATCTTCGACGTCGATTTCGACGCTGAACAATCGATCCATGGCCTTCAACGTTTCGGCGCAGGTTACGCCGTTGTCCTTGCTCGGGAAGGGCAGGTGATACACCGGGCCTGGCAGCACGCCGACTTTCTGTTTGTACGGTGCGACTTTGCCATTGAGGTTGAGGGTAGCGAGCGTGCGGCCGTGAAAGGCGCCATCGAAGGCAATGACGGCTGTGCGACCGGTCGCACCGCGGACGATCTTCAGGGCGTTCTCCGCCGCTTCTGCGCCGCTGTTGGTGAGCATGCCACTGACAGCGTAGTCCACAGGAATGAACGCCGTCAGACGATCCATCAATTCGAGGTAGGGCACATGGGGGGCGGCGTTGAACGCGTAGTGGGTCAGACGCGTGGCTTGTTCGCGGATGGCCTCGACGATACGCGGGTGGCAATGGCCGAGGTTGAGTACGCCGATGCCGCCGACGAAGTCGATGTAGCGTTTGCCATCGGTGTCCCAGACTTCGGCGTTTTTGCCGTGGCTGAGCGTGACGGGGTGAACGACGTTGATCGACTGGCTGATGGTTTCGCTGCTCATGGATACCTGACTCAGAAGAAGGGATGCTTCTTTTTATCTAAGCCGCGAGCAGTGGTGCCCGGCAAACGAAATAAAGTCGCCGGGTCAATATTAAAAGTCGGGATGTAGTGGGGAAGATCAAAAGATCGCAGCCTCGTTTCACTCGACAGCTCCTACTGGGATCGTGTTTCCGTGTAGGAGCTGTCGAGTGAAACGAGGCTGCGATCTTTTGTTTTTTTCAATCAGCGGCGAGTCAGTGGTTGCTGCGCAAACTTCACACCGGCCAATCCATGGGCAATCAACGCGCGGATATTGCCGTGGTCGCTGCCTTCAGGCGTGGCCACCACCGAACGGTAATGCTCGCCAAACGCCAACAGCGCTTCTTCATCGCTCAAGCCTTCCAGCAGCGCCAAACCCAGGGTCTTGCACGAACCTTCGTTCTGCCCGGCAGCGTTTTCCACGCCGCCGTTGTTGAACGCCTGTGGCTGGTAATCGTAGCCGGCGGCGATGAACGCCAGGGTGTCGGCGAAAGCGTGTTCGCCGCTCTTGAGGCTGGCGCGCAGGGTGTTCAAATCACTCATTGGGTTTTCCTTTGGCAAACGCCGCCTGTTGGTCGGCGCTGGCTTCTTGCTGGTATTTGGCTTTCCATTCTGCGTACGGCATGCCGTAAACGACTTCGCGGGCGTCATCGAGGCTGACCTCGATCTGCCGTTCGTCGGCGGCCGCCTTGTACCACTTGGAGAGGCAGTTGCGGCAAAAACCGGAAAGGTTCATCAGGTCGATGTTCTGCACATCCTTGCGGCTGTCCAGGTGCGCGACCAGCCGGCGAAAGGCGGCGGCTTCAAGTTCCAGGCGTTGTTGATCGTTCATGGGGGTCTCTGCGAGACAGCTTTGAGCGGCAGGCTCCAAGCTGCAAGTGGATTGCGTTGGCTGTTAGCTTACCGCTTGAAGCTTACCGCTTGAAGCTTAGCGGCTCGCCGCCAGCGTGATCGACACCGATTCGGCGAATCGCAAGGCGTGCGGCTTGTCGACTTCGACCTCGGCATACAGCACCGATTCGTTGACCATGACCAGATCGAGGATTTCCTGGGTCAGGCGTTCGAGCAGCGCAAAGCGATTACCCTCCACATGGGCGATGATCGCCTTGGTGATGGTCCGGTAATTGAGCGCGTGATCGATGTCGTTGTCACGTACCGCTTCCTGAGCGGCGTAAAGAATGGTCAGGTTGATCAGCACATCCTGCTTGTTGAGGATTTCGTCTTCGTTGATGCCGATGAAGGTCCGCAGGCACAGGTCCTTGACCCGGATGCGTGCCGTTCCTGGTTGAAGTTGTGGCATTGCTACTTGCTCCGTCCAATCAATTGCAGGAACTCCTGGCGGGTGTTGCTCGACTCGCGGAAGGCGCCGAGCATCACCGAGGTGTTCATGGTCGAATTCTGCTTCTCGACGCCGCGCATCATCATGCACATGTGCTTGGCTTCGATGACCACCGCGACGCCTGCCGCGCCGGTCACTTGTTGCACCGCTTCGGCGATTTGCCGGGTGAGGTTTTCCTGGATTTGCAGGCGACGGGCGAACATGTCCACCAGTCGCGCAATCTTCGACAGGCCCAGCACCTTGCCGGTCGGAATATAAGCCACATGCGCCTTGCCGATGAAGGGCAGCATGTGATGTTCGCAGAGCGAGTACAACTCGATGTTGTCGACGATGATCATTTCATCGTTGTCGGACGCGAACAGCGCGCCGTTGACGATCTCTTCGACACTTTGCTCATAGCCATGGCAGAGGTACTGCATGGCCTTGGCCGCGCGAGCCGGGGTGTCTTGCAGTCCTTCGCGGTCGGGGTTTTCACCGAGGCCGATGAGAATCTCGCGATAGCTCTGAGACAGGGCATTGTGGTGCAGGGATAACGTCATGGAACATCCTCGCGGGGCCGCTTATTTGATGTGCCGCCCGCCGTTGACGGTCAGGGTCGTGCCGGTGACATAAGGGTTGTCGAGCAAATATCGCAGGCTCTGGTAGATCACCTCGCCGCCGGGCTCGATGCCCAGCGCGGATTTGGCCAGCGCCTTGGCGCGGTACGCCGCGTCATCGTCGGGATTGAACATTAGCAGGGCTGGCGCAATGCCGTTGACCTTGATTGTCGGCGCGTATTTCGCGGCGAAGGACAAGGTGAGGCTATCGAGGCCGGCTTTGCTGGCGCAGTAGCCGATATGTTTGCTGCTGCCCTTGCGGGTCACGTCATCGCTGATGTGCACGATGTCGGCCGGGCTTGAGCGATGAAGCAAGTCAGCACAGTGCAGATTGATCAGGTAAGGCGCCAGCATGTGCACGCTGAACATGCGGGTGAATGCTTCTGCTTCGGTGTCCGGGGTTTCGGCGAGCCATTCGGAAGCGTTATGAACGATCGCGCGAAGGACGTCGGTGTGGGTTTTCAATTCGCTGATGAACGCGTGGATTCCCACAGTGCTGGAAAAGTCGGCGAACACCGCGATCGCGCCCAAGTCGCGTAGTGCCTGCACGCCGGGGCGTTCGCTGCGGTAGCTGAAGATTACCGGATGGCCATCTTCGAGCAACCGCTGTGCGCAGTGCAGGCCGACACGCTGGCCGGCACCGGTGATGAGGATCGGAGCTGCGGAAGAGGTCATGAACGGCTCGCGTCGCGGTGAGAGCAAAACTATACCAGCGACGGGAGTTGTACACCTACGTGCCTTTGCAGGAGCAGGCGGTCAGGGGTTTTGAGTGGCGGGCAGCTTGGCCGGCAATGGACGTGCCGGTGTGCTGTTCAGCCAGTTGGCCAGCAGTCGGGTGGACAGTGGAATGAAGAAGTAGACCATCAGCGGCGTCAGGCACAAGGTGCTGATCAGCACCCGAGGCAGCAGGCTCAGTTCGCCAAGCAATGGCCCCAGCACAAAGTTGAACAGCAATGACACCGGGAAGAACGCCAGCCAGATCGCCACCGCCTGTTTCCAGCGAGGCGGGCGTTGGCCGACTGCGCCGAACCAGCCTTCGATGCCGCTGACGCGATGCTCTTTAGGGTGCGCAAACAGATCGCTGCCTCGGGCCAGCCATGCAGTGCGCGAAGCAGAATGCTCCCAGGCGTGCAGGGTGTGTTCGTTGGCAAAGCGGAAAATGATCTGGAATTCGTTATCGTCGGGTGGCGGAGCGAGCACGCCAGAACCGAGGTAACCGGGAAAGTCAGTCGCCAGTTGTTCGCCTTCGCGCAACCAGACCATCAGGTCCTGATAACGTCCCTCGGCGACGCGGCGTGCAACCATCAAGGTGACGGGGGAAGTAGACATTGTGTATCTCCGTATGACAATGCGGCCCTCCGGATAGGAGTTTCGCCAGGCGCAGCGCCGGGGTGATGGGCTGCGTCTTGAGACAAGCAAGGATTATTCCTGATTGTGTGGATGACACCAACGGCATTCGTCGTTTATTAATGAGTTGAATAGTGACAGGGCAGGAGAGTTAGAATGGGATCCAATTTAAACACGGACGTCGCCTATCAATGCCTGTACTGACTGACGTTGGCTCTGCCTCACAGGCGGATCTTTCCCTTCAGCGGGAAGATCTCTTTCCTATTCGTGAGGTGGCGCGCCTGACGGGGATAAACCCGGTCACGTTGCGCGCATGGGAGCGACGGTACGGCTTGATCCAGCCCACGCGCACCGAAAGCGGGCATCGGCTGTACTCGATGGCCGATATCGAGAAGGTCCGCAGCATCCTTGGCTGGATCGATCGCGGCGTTGCTGTCAGCAAGGTTGGCAAGATATTGGCCAAGAGCGAGCCTCTTCAGGTCTTGTCGCACCTTATCCCCAGCGATCTTGTTCAGGCCGACTACATCCAGTGGCAGCAGCAAGTCCAGGCAGCGGTCACAGCCTTTGACGAGGTGCAACTGGAGCATGTCTATGGGCAGATTTTTTCCAGCTATCCCCTGACGGTCGTATTCCAGGACATTTTGCTGGTGGTCTGGAAACATTTGCTTCAACGCCATGAAACGTTCGGGCAAGCCAGTGAATGGCTTTTTCTCGACGGGTTTCTGCGCTCCAGAGTGTTGCAACGATTGCTGCTGGTGCGTGTGATGCAACCGCGGCAGATCATTGTCTGTGCCTTGGCTGATCAAGCCCGTGAGCTGGAAGTTCTGATCACTGCGTTGTACCTGTGCAGTGTCGATTCGGCGATTCAGTTGTTGGCTATCGGCCAGCCATTCGACGAGTTGGCCCTGGTTTGCCAGCGGATCAAACCCAAGGCACTGGTACTGGTGTCCAATCATGCGCCGGCAGCCGAGTTGCCTCGACGTTTGAACCGGCTGGCTATCAGTCTGGACTGTCAGCTATTGCTGGCTGGCGATGCGTCGGACCTGGCACAGGAAAGCCTGGCCGGGTCGTCGATTGGATGTCTGGGGAATGAGGGGACGGTGATGCGCCAGCGCTTGAAACAGTTCCTGGCAGGAAACCTGGATACCTGAGTTTCAGATGTGCAGCGCAGGGTGTGTCAGACGATGCTGTTGAAGGATGTACTGGCGCAGGCGCTCGGTCTCGTCCTTGTCGGTCTGGCTTAGTTCGAAAGCGTAAAACCCTTGTTCGGTTTCACGTTCGAAGGTGCCACGCAACGCGATGCGCTCATAACCTGAAGGGCTGAACCACAATGCAAAGTGCTTGGGCGGCTTGGTCTTGTTGCGGACCTCCAGCAACACCCCTTTGAACGATATTTCGTGCACCCACATTGTTCCGGGTTGGCCCTTGGCATTTTCAAGCGCTACAGGCTCTTCGAGTGAAAGGCGCCAAGGTCGGACCATCGGCCCGTCCTCATAAATACTCGGCACTCCCAGGCGTAAATGCAGCGCATGAAACTCGTCTTCCACCAAGTGCAGTGGAAAGGTCATTTGCTGGTTTTCGAAGTTGGCCTGGATGGTGACCTGCTCATGTGCCGCGAGGCGCGTGAGCAAATCACGGATTTGCGAACCACCATTAACGAGCAGACTCGACGTCGCATCCCGCACATTGAGCTGCGGGTTGTGTTGCATGGTCTGGATAAAATCCAGCTCATCCTGGGTCAGGAGTGCGTCGCGCTGCATGGCTTGCTCGAAAGAAAAAGATACAAATTCATCGGTGATTGTAGTTAATGACACTTAATTCGCCGTTTTGTTTTTACCGTTCGTCGCTTTTTAGCGCGGCAAGTTCGGCCTGCAACTGTGCCACTTGCGCTTCCAACTGCGTAACCCGTTGCTGTGCCTTGACCTGAGTGGTGACATCTTTCTGCACGCCGACAAAGTAAGTCTGTCCGTCGCCCGGATTTTTCATTGTAGAAAGGGACAGTTCGTTCCAGAACGGCGTGCCGTCCTTGCGGTAGTTTCTCAGAGTCACCCGGCAGGATCCGCCACTGCTCAGTGCCTCGCGAATCGTTGCCAGGGCGTCTTGATCCCGGTCACCCGACTGCAGGAAGCGGCAATCCTGGTAGAGGATTTCTTCGCTTGTGTAACCCGTAAGGCGTTCGAACGCAGGGTTCACGTAAATCAGGATGGTGTCCTGGTCGCCTTCCTTTTCGGCAATCACGATGCCGTCATTGGAGGCGTTGATCACCATTTGCAGCAGATGAGCGTTGATCATCGGAGAGTCCTTTCCGTATTGATATGGATTTGCATTCTAAAAGATCAAACGAGCCTGTGCTGTTAATATCTGTGTTTTTACTCTGCTTCAGGATCGATTGATGAAAGTTGCCATCATTTCCGGCTCGGTGTACGGCACGGCTGAAGAGGTTGCCCGCCATGCCGCGACTATTTTGAATGCCGCGGGTTTCGAGACTTGGCACAACCCGCGTGCAACGCTCGCCGATGTCCAGGCTTTCGGCCCACAGGCGTTTTTGGCGGTGACCTCGACCACCGGCATGGGCGAGTTGCCGGACAACCTGCAACCCTTGTACTCAATGATCCGTGACCAGTTGCCTGCCGCCTGGCGCGGTTTGCCCGGTGCAGTCATCGGCCTGGGCGATGCGAGTTATGGCGATACTTTCTGCGGTGGCGGCGAGCAGATGCGCGAATTGTTCAGTGAGCTTGGCCTACGCGAAGTGCTGCCGATGCTGCGTCTGGACGCCAGTGAAAGCGTCACCCCGGAAACCGACGCCGAGCCTTGGCTGGCTGATTTCGTCAGCGCGCTGCGGGGCTGACCGGCCGCTCGCGCAACAGGGCGAGCCAGGCTTGCGCGGCTTTGGACAGGTACGCACCCTGACGCCAGATAAAGGCGATGTCCCAGCGCAGATAGCTCGGGGCTTTCAAGGTCAGGCGCACCACGCCTGGCCGCACCAGCCCGCGCGCCACCACGCTGGGCAACAACACCACGCCTTGACCTGCGGCCACCAACGCCGCCAGAAAATCCGCCTGACCGCTGCGCCCGCCTTCCTTGGGCGTAAACCCCAATTGATGGCAGGCCTGGAGCAATCGGTCGTTGAGCACGAAGCTGCGCTGATACAACAGAAACGGGGTGTCGGCCAGTTCCTCCAATCCAATCACGTTCTTTGCCGCAAGCGGATGATCGGCCGGTAGCAATGCGTCCAGCGGTTCATCGCAGAAGGGTTGGAAGGCAAACTGCGGATCCTTCGGCAAAAGACTGCCGCCGAGCTCCAGCTCACCGCTCAATACCGCCTGTTCGATGTTCAGGCTGCCGCCCTCAAGCAGCTGAATGCTGATATTCGGGTAGCGCCGCCGGTACTCGGCAAACAACTCGGCAAACAGCGCGTCGCTGCCCAGTAGCGGCAGACCCAGACGCAGCTCCCCACGGGCCAGTTGGCTTAAATCATCCAGTTCGCTGAGCAATTCGTTGCGCAGCCGAAGCATGCCTTCGGCCCGTTGCAGGACCACGCTGCCGGCGGCGGTCAGGCGCAACTGCGAACCCAGCCGCTCGAGCAGCGGGGTGCCCAGGCTCTGTTCCAGTTGCGCGACTTGCTTGCTCACCGCGGACTGGCTGAGGTGCAGGGTTTTGGCGGCTTGCGTGAACCCCCCTTGGCGCATCACTTCGACGAAGCTGCGTAGCTGTTTGAATTCCATGGGCCTGATTCCAGATTGGAATGATGTCGAGTCTAACAATTCGTTTCGGTGATGGAAGCGCGCTCCGTAAAATGAGCCCTTGAGAGGAACCACATCATGCATGCATCAACCCTGAAAAAACTGGCCCGACTGGTGACTGAACTGGCCGTGCTGCTCGGCATTTATCTGCTCGGCTGCGCAATCGCCACATGGTTTACCTGGCCGATCCCGGGTGGCGTCATTGGCATGGCATTGCTGTTGCTGGCCTTCGCCATTGGCTGGGTCAAGCCGGCGACGTTGCAAATGGGCGCAGGTTTATTAATGGCGGAGATGCTGTTGTTCTTTATTCCGGCGCTGATGAGCCTGCTCGATTATGGCGGCCTGATGCGCGATGACGGCTGGCGGATTCTGCTGGTGATCGGCATGAGTACGCTGATGGTGATGCTCGTGACGGCGTTTACCGTGGAAGCGGTGGTGCGGTTGAGGAGGCCCCATGAAGCTTGAGCTGATGCCGATGTTCTGGCTGGCCTTCACGCTGCTGGCCTATGTGTTCAGCCGCTGGATCTATCGGCGCACCGGTCGATATCTGTTGTCGCCGCTGATTCTGGTGCCTGCGCTGCTGTTGGCGCTCGCGGTGCCGCTGCACACCGCGTATGCCGAATATTCGAGCGACACCCATTGGCTGATGTGGGTGCTGGGACCGGTGACTGTCGCGTTTGCCGTGCCGATCTGGCAGCAGCGGCAAATGCTGATGCGGCATTGGTCGGCGTTGCTGCTTGGCATGCTGGCGGGCAGTGCGGCGTCCATCGGCACCTCGTTCGGTCTGGCCAAGGCGCTGGCGCTGGACAGTTCCGTGACCCTGTCACTGGTGCCACGCTCAATCACCACGCCGTTTGCCATGCCCCTGGCTCATGAGCTCGGCGGTGTTCCTGAACTGACGGCGGTATTCGTGATGTTCACCGGCGTGTTCGGAGCGATGCTTGGCGGCATATTGCTCAAGTGGCTGCCGCTGCGCAGTGCCTTGGCACGGGGCGCGCTGTTTGGCGTTGGCGCCCACGGCGCTGGCGTCAGCCGGGCCCATGAAGTCGGCGGTGAAGAAGGCTCGGTGGCGGGACTTGTGATGGTGCTGACGGGGCTGCTGAATTTGTTTTGCGCCCCGTTACTGGCGGCGGTCCTTTGACATGGATCCAGATGTTGGCCTGAACTGACTCGTTAGGCCATCAAGCTGGCTGCCAATGCAACTACGCGAGGTCCAAGGGCTGACTAGACTCTTGAGACGACAGTAGAACAATAAGAACAGGAGTCCTTGCCTTGAATGTTGCCCCCGTCCAATCACCCAACAATGTGAAAAACCAGGTCAGTGCCGCCGAATGGCAGACCCGCGTGGATCTGGCTGCCTGCTACCGTCTGGTTGCCGCGCATGGCTGGGATGATCTGATCTTTACGCACATCTCGGCCAAGGTGCCGGGGACCGAAGATTTCCTGATCAACCCGTTCGGGCTGATGTTTCACGAGATCACCGCCTCAAGCCTGGTCAAGGTCGATCAGGCCGGGAACAAGCTGATGGACAGCCCTTACGAAATCAACCCGGCCGGTTACACCATTCACAGCGCCGTGCATGAAGTGCGTCACGATGTGGTCTGCGTGCTGCACACCCACACGGCGTCGGGCGTTGCGGTATCGGCGCAAAAACAGGGCATTCTGCCGATCAGTCAGCAGTCGTTGTTTGTGCTGTCCAGCCTGGCGTACCACGCTTACGAAGGCGTTGCGCTGAACCATGAAGAGAAGGCGCGCCTGCAAGCCGACCTTGGCCAAAACAACTTCCTGATGCTGCATAACCACGGTCTGCTGACCTGTGGCAGCACCATCGCCGATACATTCCTGATGATGTTCACCTTCCAGCGCGCCTGCGATATCCAGGTTTTGGCGCAGGGCGGTGGCGCTGAACTGATCGCCATCGAACCGCAGATTCTGGCGGGCGCCAAGGCGATGATCGCCGGCGTTACCAAAAGTGCTCAAGGGATGGGCGGCGCGCTGGCCTGGCCGGCGCTGCTGCGCAAACTCGATCAACAAGACCCGGGTTATAAACTCTAATGCAACTCGCCGAGATCCCCCTGTGTGTCTGGCGTAAACGCGGCCAGACGTTTGTGTTTCGTGGGCAGACCATTCGTTACTGGACAGCCGGGCAGGGTGAGCCGCTGTTGCTCATTCATGGCTTCCCGACAGCCAGTTGGGACTGGCATTACCTGTGGCAGCCTCTGGCGCAGCGCTATCGAGTGATTGCCTGCGACATGCTCGGCTTCGGTGACTCCGCCAAACCGACCAACCATGAATACAGTTTGCTGGAGCAGGCCGATCTGCAGCAGGCCTTGCTCGCGCACTTGAATGTCGAACGGCCGGTGCACCTGTTGGCCCATGATTATGGCGACAGCGTGGCCCAGGAGTTGTTGGCGCGGCATTACGAGACCCGCGTGGAGATCGCCAGTTGTGTGTTCCTCAACGGTGGCCTGTTTCCTGAAACCCATCGTCCGGTGTTGATGCAAAAACTCTTGCTCAGCCCCTTGGGCTGGATGATCGGACGAGCCTTTACCCGCGACGGACTGGTGAAGAATTTCCGGCAGATATTCGGTCCGAGAACATCCCCCAGCGAAAGTGAAATGGATGACTTCTGGAGCTTGATTGACAGCAATCACGGCCCACGGATCATGCACAAACTCATCGCCTACATTCCCGAACGGCGGGTCCAGCGCGAGCGCTGGGTCGGCGCCATGCAGCGCGGTGAAGTGCCGCTGCGAGTGATTGACGGTGAGGTCGATCCCATTTCCGGTGCGCACATGGTCAAGCGCTATCGGGAACTGATCCCCGACCCGGACACCGTCCTGTTGCCTGACATTGGCCATTACCCGCAATCCGAGGCCCCGGCACTGGTGCTCAAACATTACCTCGAGTTTCGTGATCGGCTGGTTTCACCGCCGCTCAAGGTGGCTTGTTCCTGATTATCCCCCAGCCTTATCGAGCACCATTCAGCCCCACCCTTGTTCATTGTGACCAGCAGCGCCGTGCCTGACACTCGGGCTTATTGTCCTTGGCCTGCTGGAGTTTTCCCCATGAATGAGTCTGTGCGCTTCGAAGATAAAGTCGTGATCGTCACCGGTGCAGGCGGCGGCCTGGGCCGTGCGCACGCCCTGCTGTTTGCCAAACACGGCGCCAGAGTGCTGGTCAACGATCTCGGCGGCTCGGCGCAAGGTGAAGGCGCCAACGCTTCGGCAGCAGACCGCGTCGTGGCAGAAATTCGCGAGGCTGGCGGCATCGCCGAGGCCAACCACGACTCCGTCACCGATGGTGACAAAATCGTCCAGCACGCCCTCGACGCCTTCGGCCGCATCGATGTGGTGGTCAACAACGCCGGGATCCTGCGCGACAAGACCTTCCACAAAATGGACGACGCCGATTGGGACCTGGTTTACCGCGTCCACGTCGAAGGCGCCTACAAAGTCACCCGCGCCGCCTGGCCGCACATGCGCGAGCAAAACTATGGCCGCGTGATCTTCACCGCCTCGACCTCGGGCATCTATGGCAACTTCGGCCAGTCCAACTACGGCATGGCCAAACTCGGCCTCTACGGCCTGACTCGCACACTCGCCATCGAAGGTCGCAAGAACAACATCCTGGTCAACGCCATCGCGCCAACCGGCGGCACGCGCATGACCGAAGGCCTGATTCCGCCGCAAGTGTTCGAGCAACTCAAACCGGAACTGGTGAGCCCGTTGGTGGTGTACCTGGCCAGCGAAACCTGCCAGGAGACTTCCGGGCTGTTTGAAGTCGGCGGCGGCTGGATGGGCAAAGTGCGTTGGGAGCGGAGCCTGGGCGCCGGGTTTGATCCACGGGAGGGGTTCTCGCCGGAGGATGTGGCGGCGCATTGGCAGCAGATTTGTGATTTCGAAGGCGCCGCGCATCCGAAGGACAACATCGAGGCGCTGAAGGAAATGATGGCGAATTTGCAGAAGTATTCGATCTGACGTTGATGTGTTGCGCAGGGCTTTTCAGAGCCCTGCCATGCCCCCGCTTGTTCCCCTCGCTACAAAACCATCGCCCATAAAAAAGGCCGCTGCAAACGCAGCGGCCAAAGCAAGACGTTGGATCAAGGAGCTACAAATCAACGTCAGTGTACTCAGGGCGATCAATCGATAAGCATCGATTCATCTGGATTCTGTCAGCGATGATGTGGATTGATCACACCTCATCGCTTTGTGCTTTCTGGCGGTTCACCTTGAAAGCCCGGCAAGAATAAGCCGTTGAGCCCTAAGGAAAAATAGCGATTCGCGACATGCAGTGTTGCAGCCTGAGCAACAGTCCCGGTTCCCGCCACGCCATTCCCCCTGTAGTCGCAGTCGAGCGCAACCGTCGGCAATAGCCAGCATCAGCCCTCGTTCATGCATCTGGCTGATAACCCTCCATCCAGCCCATCCATACACCGCGCAAACCCGCGCTCCATCCGGGCATTCATACTTAAGAGGTACACCGCGAATACCTCCTTGGTGCGCTTATCGCTCCCAACGTGCGGCAGTAGGGTGGGGCCTTCTGTCACTCACCGGGGAAGACGCATGACAAAAACAACAATGCGCGCCATCTTCACGCCGCAAGCGCTGGCTGCTGCGGTTGCCTTGGGTTGCTGTGCCCAGGCGCAGGCTGTTTCATTCAACATTGGCGAAATCGAGGGATCGTTTGACTCCTCGCTGTCCGTCGGCGCGAGTTGGGGCATGCGCGATGCTGATAAGTCGTTGGTGGGCACTGTCAACGGCGGGACCGGTCAGTCTTCGACCGGTGACGACGGCCGGCTGAACTTCAAGAAGGGCGAAACCTTCTCCAAGATCTTCAAGGGCCTGCACGACCTCGAACTGAAATATGGCGATACCGGCGTGTTCGTCCGTGGCAAGTATTGGTACGACTTCGAGCTCAAGGATGAAGACCGCGAGTTCAAGCAGATCAGTGACAGTGGCCGCAAGGAAGGCGCCAAGTCTTCCGGGGCGGAGCTTCTCGATGCCTTCGTTTATCACAACTATTCCATCGCCGATTTGCCGGGCACCGTGCGCGCGGGCAAGCAGGTGGTCAGTTGGGGTGAAAGTACCTTCATCGGCAACTCGATCAACAGCATCAACCCGATCGACGTCTCCGCGTTCCGTCGCCCGGGCGCCGAGATCAAGGAAGGGCTGATTCCGGTCAACATGCTGTTCGCCTCCCAGGGTCTGACCGATCAGCTCTCGGTGGAAGGTTTCTATCAACTGGAGTGGGACCAGACCGTCGTCGACAACTGCGGCACCTTCTTCGGCAACGACGTAGTGGCGGACGGTTGCAACAACAACTACACCGTCGGCAGTCCGGCGATTGCCCCGTTGGCGCCTTTGGCATCGGCCTTCGGTCAACCGATCCAGGTAACCCGCGAAGGCGTGGTCGTTCCCCGTGGTGGCGACCGCGATGCGCGGGATTCCGGGCAGTGGGGCACGGCGTTGCGCTGGCTCGGTGATGACACCGAGTACGGCCTGTACTTCATGAACTACCACAGCCGCACACCGACTGTCGGCACCACCACCGCCGGCCTGTCGACGCTGGCCAGCCTGCCGGGCATGGTGAGTGTGGCCAACCGTCTGGCGCCGGGCAGCGGTGCGGGGCTGGCGCAAAGCGTGATGCTCGGACGCGGTCAGTACTACCTCGAATACCCGGAAGACATTCGTCTCTACGGCGCGAGTTTCTCCACCACCTTGCCTACCGGCACAGCGTGGAGCGGCGAGATCAGCTATCGCCCGAATGCTCCGGTGCAGGTCAACACCAACGACCTGACCCTGGCCATGGTTAACCCGATTGCTGGCGGAGCCGCTTCACCGATTGCCACTACTCCTGGCGCTGACAACAAAGGCTATCGCCGCAAGGAAGTCACGCAGATCCAGAGCACCCTCACTCAGTTCTTCGATCAGGTATTGGGCGCTCAGCGCTTGACGCTGGTGGGCGAGGCGGCAGTGGTTCACGTCGGTGGTCTGGAACCGCGTAGCCGTCTGCGTTACGGCCGCGACTCGGTCTACGGCCAGTACGGTTTTGGCGGCGATACCGAAGGCTTCGTTACCTCGACCTCCTGGGGCTACCGCGCCCGGGCGATTCTCGACTATGCCGACGTCTTTGCCGGCGTCAACCTCAAACCCAACCTGTCCTGGTCGCATGACGTCGCGGGCTATGGCCCCAACGGACTGTTCAACGAAGGCGCCAAGGCGGTCAGCGTCGGCGTCGATGCCGACTACCGCAACACCTATACCGCGAGCCTGAGTTACACCGATTTCTTCGGCGGTAACTACAACACCCTGGAAGACCGTGACTTCCTGGCACTGAGCTTCGGCGTGAACTTCTGATTTGGCTGAGAAGGATGAATTCAATGCGCAAGATGATTCTGCAATGCGGCGCCCTGGCCTTGAGCCTGCTGGCTGCCAACGTGATGGCGGCGGTATCGCCCGAAGAAGCGAACAAACTCGGCGCCACGCTCACCCCGCTGGGTGCCGAGAAGGCTGGTAACGCTGATGGCTCGATCCCGGCGTGGACCGGTGGTATCCCGAAAAACGCGGGCGCTGTCGACAGCAAGGGCTTCCTGGCTGACCCTTTCGCCAGCGAAAAACCGCTGTTCGTGATCACTCCAGCCAACGTCGACAAGTACAAGGACAAACTTTCGGAAGGTCAGGTGGCGATGTTCAAGCGCTACCCGGAAACCTACAAGATCCCGGTCTACCCGACTCACCGCACCGTGGCCGTGCCGCCGGAAATCTACGAATCGGCCAAACGCAGTGCGCTGAACGTGAACAGCATCAACGACGGTAACGGCCTGGCCAATTTCACCGGAAACCGCTACTACGCGTTTCCGATTCCGAAGACTGGCGTGGAAGTGTTGTGGAACCACATCACCCGTTATCACGGTGGCAACCTGCGCCGCATCATCACTCAGGTGACGCCGCAGACCAACGGCAGCTACACGCCGATCCGCTTCGAAGAAGAGATCGCCGTTCCGCAACTGATGAAAGACCTGGACCCGGAAAAGGCCGCGAACGTGCTGACCTTCTTCAAGCAGTCGGTGACCGCGCCGGCGCGTCTGGCCGGTAACGTGCTGCTGGTGCACGAAACCCTCGATCAGGTGAAAGAGCCGCGGCTGGCCTGGATCTACAACGCCGGACAACGTCGTGTGCGTCGCGCGCCGCAAGTGGCCTACGACGGGCCGGGCACCGCCGCCGATGGTCTGCGCACCTCCGATAACTTCGACATGTTCTCTGGCGCACCGGATCGTTACGACTGGAAACTGGTCGGCAAGAAGGAAATGTACATCCCGTACAACAGTTACAAACTCGACTCGCCGAGCCTCAAGTACGACGACATCGTCAAGGCTGGCCACATCAACCAGGACCTGACCCGCTATGAATTGCACCGTGTCTGGGAAGTGATCGGCACAGTGAAGCCGAGCGAGCGACACATCTACGCCAAGCGCCACATGTACCTCGACGAAGACAGCTGGCAAGTCGCGCTGGCCGACCACTACGACGGTCGTGGCCAGCTGTGGCGAGTGGCCGAAGGTCACGCCCAGTATTACTACGATCACCAGACTCCGGCCTACACGCTCGAAGCGCTCTACGACATCATCGCCGGTCGCTACATTGCGCTGGGGATGAAGAACGAAGAGAAACACAGTTTCGAGTTCGGCTTTGAGGCCAAGTCTGCCGATTACACGCCATCGGCACTAAGGGCGGAGGGCGTCCGGTAAGTGACTTGATTCACTGGCAATGCAAAAGGCGACCCATGGGTCGCCTTTTTTATGGCTGCCAATCAGCGCCCTGAATACTTCTCAACAAGCGGGCTTCAGAGGGCTAGGGTTGTCGGACAATTATAAATAGGCACGCCGCAATGACCGCCATGACCCCGTGTCTGGACCGTCCTGGATTTCTGCCCCGTCTGTCTTCGCATCACCTGTCGCGTGATCGATTGACCGAGCCTTTGCTGACTTCGGCAGCACGAGTGAAATTACTCTGCGCGCCCGCCGGCAGCGGCAAGACCGCGCTGCTCACTGATTGCCTGCTACAGGCCCCGCCCCAGTGTCGGGTGTGTTGGCTGCCGCTGTCAGGCGTGGCATTGAGTACCGCGGAATTTTGCCAGCGTCTGGCGCAGACATTGGGGCTGGCGTCTGCGCAAGAGTCGGACGTGCTCGGTGCGTTGGCTCGATTGCAGGCGCCGACCTGGCTGTTTGTCGATGACTATTGCCGCGTTCCGAACCCGGAACTCGATCACCTGTTGGACCGCATGCTGGCCGTCAGCAGTCCGATGCTGACCTGGTGGCTGGGCGGTCGACGTCGCCCGCAATGCAACTGGCCACGATTGCTGCTCGATGACGAGTTGTACGAATGCGAGCGCGCCACGCTGGCCTTCAATCAAACGGAAATCGCTTCGCTGTTGCGTCACCTGACACCGGTCGATGCCAGCACCGCTGCCAGCAAAATCATCCAGCGCAGTGGCGGCTGGTGCGCCGGTGTGCGTGTTGCGCTGCTGCAAAAATGCGACTGGTCGCGCAACGATCCGCAGCACAGCCGACCGGACACGTTACTCGATTACCTCGAACACGAACTGTTCACCAGCCTGACCCCGGAGCTGGCGGAAGTCTGGCGGGTGCTCGCGCATTTTCCGCGATTCAATGCACGCCTGTGCGATCACCTGTTTGGGGCGGGTGAAGGTGCGCAGTTTTTGAAAACGTTGCAAGAGTTAGGGTGTTTTATCGAGCCCTGGAGGGATACGGACGACTGGTTGCAGATTTTCCCACCGCTCACGCAATTGATGCGCGCTGAACAATGGCCGGCAGGGCGCTCATGGCATCGTCGTGCCTGCCAGTGGTTTGCGGCCGAACTCGATTGGAAAGCGGCCTTCGAACATGCCTTGCTGGCTGAAGAGTTCGAGGTCGCGGTCAGCCTGTTGCAGCATTTCAGTTTCGAGCACCTGTTCGAGGAACAGACGGTCGTGCTGCTGTTGCATTTGCATGAACAACAGGGCGAAGAGCTGATGCTCGGGTCATCGCAACTGGTCGGGCTGATCACCGCTGCCTTGTTGTTTGCCGGTCGATTCGGGCAAGCCGCTGATTGCATCGAGCATCTGTCTCGATTCACTCCTCAGCCTTCGGCATTCCTTCAGCGGCAATTGATTGCGCGCTGGCAGGCCCAGCAAGGCTGGCTACTGCATTTGCAGGGGCATATGGAGGGATCGCGAGCGCACTTTGTCGATGCACTGAGCGTACTCGGTCCTGACCTATGGCCCGTGCGCTTGATGTGCCTGTCGGGTTTGACGCAACAGGCCTTGCTGCGCGGTGAGCTCGATGTCGCGCAGGCCATCAACCGCGATGCGTTGTGCCTGGCGCGAGCACAAGGCTCGCTGGTATTCGAAGGGCTGCTGGAACTCGATCACGCGCAATTGCTGGAGCAACGCGGGGCCCCTCAACGTGCCGAAAGTGTGCTCGCCAACATCCATGGCCTGCTCACCCGGCAGCATCGAAGAGCCGAGCCTTTACTGGGGCGGATTGCCTTGCATCGTGGCCGGTTGAGTTTGACTCAGGGCCTGGATGCCGTGGCTTCGGAGTATTTCGAAACAGGGCTGCAGATCTGCCTGCGCAACCATGACAAACGGGTGCTTTATGGCTTCCTTGGATTGGCGCAGTTAGCAGCCAATAAGCGTGACTATGCTCAAGCGTTTGTTCATCTGCGCGATGCCGAACGCTTGATGCAGCAACGGCAGATTCCCGACACCGTTTATCGCGGTGCGCTGTTGCAGGTCAGCAGTCAACTCTGGCTACAGCAGGGGCGCCCCGAACTGGCCCATGAAGCGCTTAGCCGGGTGCTACGCCACTACCGTAGTCCGTTGGCGCGACAGGCTCCACCGGCAACATTAATGTTGATTGCACGGAATGAATACTTGCTGGTATTGGCGCAGGTTTATCTGCACCAGGCCAAGGACCCGATGAGTCAACTCGCCCCGCTGCTTGAACAGTCGCAACGGTCGGCCATGTTGGCGCTGGAAGTCGAATTGCTGTTCGCGGGGGCTGAAGTTGCATGGCTGAGCGGTGATTGCGTCAGGGCCAGAGAGTTTTTGCAAAGGGGCTTGAACCTGGTTGATCGTTGCGGTCTCCGACAAGCGTTCTGCGAGTTGCAACTGCGTCAGCCCGACCTTCTATCAACGTTGGGCGTTTCCGGCTTCTGTCTTGAAAACACAGTGCTCGCTAGTGAAGTAAACCCACTCAGTCAGCGTGAAGTTGAAGTGCTCAAGTTGATTGCCATGGGCAATTCCAATCAGCAGATTGCAGAGCAGCTGTTTATTTCGTTACATACAGTCAAAACTCATTCTCGGCGTATTCATGGAAAGTTAGGTGTGGAGCGTAGGACTCAGGCAGTTGCAAAGGCCAAGAAGCTGGGGGTGCTTGATTGAAAAGGAGGTTGGCTGGTTGTAGTGCGGATTTGCTTTTTATTGTTTTTAAAAATAACCGGGTCTTTTCGTGTGGGTGAAGAGTCGTAACTTACATAACAAGAATGATGTTGTGGGTTTTGAATTTTAGAAAATAAAGTTAGTTTTTGTTGGTCGAATAATTGGCGTGTTGCCATTATCGTTATCAACAAGGATTGTTTTGATGAGTGTAAGTAAGGAATTACCAAGTCAGAGGCAGTTGCGACTGGACTATTGGCGTGAAAATTATGGTGAACAAAATGTTCAGCGTTTTCTGGGCCTTGAGTCAGCCTTGGTAGAAAGTGAAAGCAAGTTGAATGAAACGATGGGGCCACGAGTTTCATTGAAAGCTTATGCACGTCATCGTATTCGTTCATGGGCACAAAGTTCGGCGGGTGTCGAGTGTGAGCCTGATCAGACTGTAGTGACGTCCCTGCATAAGTTCAGCGTGGGTGGTCGGGAGATTGCGCAAGAAGACAAGAGGACGTTGACCGAATTTGCTATTTTTGGATTGCAAGTCTCAACGCTGCAACAATTGGATTTCTCGGGAACTGTCTTTCCGGGGCTGACAAGTTCCGGCCTTCAACGCTGGCTCTCTTCGACAGATATTCGTTCTGACTTTACGATCATGATGGCTTCCGGTGCATCCGCAGCAATCAATGAGGCGATGCAAGAGCATTTGGCTCGACAGATAGAGTTCACGCTTTTTTGCGCCAACGTCGAACGCTATTTCGAACGTCTGGATGATCGTTGGATTCTGCGATACCTGCAAGGCGATCCGGCGCTGTTTTTACGCGGAGTGATTTTACCGGGCTCGGCAGCCACGATGAAAGACCTGTTTGTTATCAGTGAGCGGGGGAATCCGCAAGGTCGAAATATTCTATATGCGCCCGGCGCTCCCGGTGGAAAGGTCTGGCACAGTTTCGATAACGTCGTCGCAATGGGAAATGCCGTAGGCGATTGGGCAAGCAAGTCTCCAGCGTTTATTGATGATCAGGTGAGTGTCCGCTATCGAGACTCCGCTCATCTGTTTTTCCGTGAGCTTGCGGTGAATAAGCGCTTCTGGAAAGACGACGATGTAAAGTTACGCGAGTTTATATCTCCAAAACCGGGGCAGCCTCTATTCGGTGTAGTGTCTGAACAGATTCGCTGGGACACCATCGAGGCAGCTGAGTTGGCCCCGGCAAACTATCGTAATGCGCCTGTCTTTTGGCGTGAGCAGTTTGCTCGGCTCAATACCGAACTGAAGGCGCTTTATACCGTCGAAGCTCGAGATCATACGTTCATTTCGTATCAGCAGTTTGCTTATGACTTAATAAAATACACCCTCGAGCAGGCATTAAAGTCCCAAGGCGAGCACGCATCCGTTGATCCCGATCTCATTATGATTGAGTTCAGTCCTTCGGAAAAAGCCACACTCACTTCTGTTGTTGCCAGTGAAAAAGTCTTTTATCCAGTTGAAAGAGAAAATGCGTCACCCGATCTTTACCCAAGGTATCGACTTGAACCTGGGCATCCCTCGCTCAAAAAACTCACTATCGTGCACCTTGCCCAGTGGTCCCGGACGTTGCGTCCAGGTGAGAAGTACATTGCAATGCTGAACTCGGTTTATCTTGATCCCACCGAGTTGAGCTACACGTTCAGGCGCGATGTCCATCGCCAGCGTCAGTTCGCGGAAATGAACCGGGCTGCGTTGTCTGAATACTTTCAACAGCGAATGACCTTTGAACAACTCAATGGCTTGCAGAACTCCATCAGTTCCCTCAAGCATTCGCAAACGCGCGATCCATTGGGCGATTACCCAGCGATGGAAAACAGTGTTTACCAGTTTCACCTTGGTCGACGACGTCCGGTGGAAGGGGTCTATGTATTCCGGCTTATGAACGGGAAAACAAACGAGGATTGGTTGTATACGCCGCAAGCGCCAGACGGAACGTGGTTTCGCCCGCTAGGCCATTTTGTTTCATCGGTGCGTATCAAGGGCTTGAGGGAGTATTACGTAACGCGAGTCCACTACACTGATCGACTCGCCGTCAGCAAATACTTCGACGAATTGGAAGCGTCGACTCGCAGCGTGCCGCCGCCTGATTTGGAACACAACAGCCGCGTCCGGGATTTCGCCAGGTCTTACGATGACAGCGTACGGCGCGTTATCAGGGATGTGGGTGCGCAAACCACCAGTCTTGCCGAGATCATTACAGGCCTGGCCTACAATGCCGTGATCCAGGCCGCGCAAGTCATCAGCCTGGTTATTCCTCCCCTTGGGCTGGCGGTTGCCGCGATTCAAATCACTAAGAACATCTTGGAGGGTGCACAGGCTTATCACGATGGAAACAAAGACAAGGCCGTCACTCATTTCAAGGATGCACTGATTGATCTGGCTTCATTGGGCTATGGCAAATACAAGGAGTTTGGCAAGCAAGCAGTCACCGCCACCCAGAAAACACTGATCAGTCTTGCCGGGGATGCGAAGACAGTTGCAGGCTTGGTTTCCCAGGCCATGGGCCGAGACGTCCCTCACGAAGTGCTAAAAGAGATTGTTGAGGACGTCCTGTCCGAGGTCGGCTTATCGAGCAGCAAAACCACGGTAAGTTGATCTGACTGCCGGTCAATCCTTGAATGGACTCGCTGCGGGAGGGGGCTCGAACCCCATCCGCCAACTAACGGCCCGCGTCGCCGCCAGCAATCGCTGCGCCGCCGGGCCGTTTTCATCGGCGTGAAACAACGACGCCGGGCCGACAATAGTCATGACCGCCGCCACATTCCCGACAGCATTGAACACCGGTGCCGACAACGCATCGACCCCCGGCATGAGCAAACCATGCACATGATGCAGGCCGCGTTTGCGGATCTGTTCGCATAACGCCGCATAGATCTGATCGTCCGCCAGGGCATGGTCGGTGGCGTTGCGCAGTTCCTGGTCACGCAAGTCCACGGTTTCCCGTTTCGGCAGATAAGCGCCAAACACCAGGCCAGTGGATGAGCTAAGCAGCGGCAGCACCGAGCCCAATTGCGTCACTACCGTCACCGCGCGCACGGCCGGTTCGATGTGCACTACGGTCGCACCCTGATTGCCCCACACCGCCAAAAAACAGGTTTCGTTCAGTTCATCGCGCAACTCGGCCAGGGGCAGGGCGCCGACTTTCAGCACGTCCATACTGTTGAGTGCGGCAAGGCCTACGCGCAGTGCTTCACGGCCGAGTCCGTAATGGTTGGTGGCCGTGTTCTGCTCGGCAAAACCGCTGGCAATCAAGGCCTGCAAGTAACGATGAACCTTACTTGCCGGCATCTGCACGTGTTCGGCCAGACGCGACAACGAGGTCGAAGGTGACAACTCGGCCAGCGCCTTGAGGATGTCGGTACCGACCTCGGCCGAGCGGACTTTCTGTTTATCGTTGTTGCGCGGCGTTTCCATGAAGGCGGTCTGATCCGGGGATGAATGGGCGTCTTTATAGCTTGACGGTCAATACCAATCAAATTACGTTATGCGTAATCGAATTACGATAAAAATAACCCGGGCGTGCCGAGACCTCTGCAACAGAGTGACAGGCCATTGCCTACTCCCTGTTCAGGAGGCTCCATGAACCTCGATTCAACGGCGCCAGCGCTGGCTTACCAGTCAGGCTTTGGCAACGAATTCAGCAGTGAAGCATTGCCCGGCGCACTGCCTGTCGGCCAGAACTCCCCGCAAAAAGCCCCTTACGGCCTCTACACCGAGCTGTTCTCCGGCACAGCGTTCACCATGGCTCGCAGCGAAGCGCGGCGCACGTGGATGTATCGGATTCAGCCGTCGGCCAATCACCCGGCATTCGTCAAACTGGATCGGCAACTGGCCGGCGGCCCGTTGGGTGAAGTAACCCCCAATCGCCTGCGCTGGAACCCGTTGGACATCCCGAGCGAGCCGACCGATTTCATCGATGGGCTGGTGAGCATGGCCGCCAACTCGGGCGCGGACAAACCGGCCGGGATCAGCATCTATAACTACCGCGCTAACCGTTCGATGGAGCGGGTGTTTTTCAACGCTGACGGCGAACTGCTGCTGGTGCCGGAACTGGGACGCCTGCGCATCGCCACCGAACTGGGCGTGCTGGAACTGGAGCCACTAGAAATCGCCGTGCTGCCGCGCGGGTTGAAATTTCGCGTGGAGCTGCTCGACCCGCAGGCTCGCGGTTACATCGCCGAAAACCACGGCGCGCCGCTGCGCCTGCCGGACCTGGGACCCATCGGCAGCAACGGCCTGGCCAATGCCCGGGACTTCCTGACGCCGGTCGCGCATTACGAAAACCTCAAGCAACCGACCACCCTGGTGCAGAAATTCCTCGGCCAGTTGTGGGACTGCGAGCTTGATCATTCACCGCTGAACGTGGTCGCCTGGCACGGCAACAACGTGCCGTACAAATATGACCTGCGTCGTTTCAACACCATCGGCACGGTCAGCTTCGATCACCCGGACCCGTCGATTTTCACCGTCCTGACTTCGCCGACCAGCGTCCACGGCCTGGCCAATCTGGACTTCGTGATCTTCCCGCCGCGCTGGATGGTCGCCGAGAAAACCTTCCGTCCACCATGGTTCCACCGCAACCTGATGAACGAATTCATGGGCCTGATCAAAGGCGAATACGACGCCAAGGCCGAAGGTTTCGTGCCCGGCGGCGCGTCGTTGCACAGCTGCATGAGCGCGCACGGCCCGGACGGTGAGACCTGCACCAAAGCGGTCAACGCTGAACTTGCACCCACAAAAATCGACAACACCATGGCCTTCATGTTCGAGACCAGCCAAGTGCTGCGCCCGAGCCGGTTCGCCCTTGAGTGTCCGCAACTGCAACCTAATTACGATGCCTGCTGGGCTTCGCTGCCCGCCACTTTCGACCCGACCCGGAGATAACCCATGACTCAGACTTCCATCACTCGTAGCTGGGTTGCCTCCGCCAACGGCCACACCGATTTCCCGCTGCAAAACCTGCCGTTGGGTGTGTTCAGCGTGAACGGTTCGGCACCGCGCAGCGGCGTGGCCATTGGCGAGCATATCCTTGATCTGGAAGCGGCACTGGACGCGGGCCTGTTCGATGGCGCCGCTCGTACCGCTGTCGAAGCCACCCGTGGCGGTCAGCTCAATGGGTTTTTCGAACTTGGCCGCGAGGCTCGCGTCGCGCTGCGCGAACGTCTGCTGGAACTGTTCGCCGAGGGCAGTACGCTGCGGGGCAAGATCGAAGCCCAGGGTGTCAAACTCTTGCCTCTGGCGGCGAATTGCACGATGCACCTGCCGGCGAAGATCAATGACTACACCGACTTCTACGTCGGTATCGAGCACGCGCAAAACGTCGGCAAGCTGTTCCGCCCCGACAATCCGTTGCTGCCCAACTACAAATACGTGCCGATCGGTTATCACGGCCGTGCCTCGACCATTCGCCCGTCCGGCACCGACGTTCGCCGTCCGAAGGGCCAGACCTTGCCAGCCGGTCAGACCGAGCCGACGTTTGGCCCGTGCGCACGCCTGGACTACGAACTGGAACTGGGCATCTGGATCGGCCCGGGCAACGAGATGGGCGAGTCGATCGCCATCGGTGATGCCGCTGACCATATCGCCGGTTTCTGCCTGCTCAACGACTGGTCGGCGCGCGACATCCAGGCCTGGGAATACCAGCCGCTGGGCCCGTTCCTGTCGAAGAGTTTCATCACCAGCATCTCGCCTTGGGTCGTGACGGCCGAAGCGCTGGAGCCATTCCGCCGCGCTCAGCCTGCGCGCCCTGAAGGCGACCCGCAGCCGCTGCCGTATCTGTTCGACAAGCGTGATCAAGCCACGGGCGCATTCGATATCGAACTGGAAGTGCTGCTGCTGACCGAAGGCCTGCGCGAGCAAAAACTGCCCGCCCATCGCCTGACCTTGAGTAACACCCAACACATGTACTGGACCGTGGCGCAAATGGTCGCGCACCACAGCGTCAATGGCTGCCAGTTGCAGGCCGGTGACCTGTTCGGTTCGGGCACGTTGTCGGGGCCGCAGAACGGTCAGTTCGGCAGCCTGCTGGAAATCACCGAAGGCGGGAAGAAGCCGATCGAGCTGGCCTCGGGCGAGGTACGTAAATTCCTTGAAGACGGTGACGAAATCATCCTGCGCGCCCGTTGCAGCCGCGACGGTTTTGCGTCCATCGGCTTCGGCGAATGCCGTGGCAAAGTCGTGGCGGCGCGCTGAGAGGATCGGGTCATGGAACTCTATACCTACTACCGTTCGACCTCGTCTTACCGGGTGCGCATTGCGTTGGCGCTCAAGGGCCTGGACTATCAGGCGCTGCCGATCAACCTGATCGCACCGCCAGGCGGCGAGCATCGTCAGCCGCCGTACCTGGCCATCAACCCGCAAGGCCGCGTGCCGGCCTTGCGCACGGATGAGGGCGAACTGCTGATCCAGTCACCCGCCATCATCGAATACCTGGAGGAACGTTATCCACAGGTGCCGCTGCTGTCCAAAGACCTCGCTGCCCGCGCTCATGAGCGCGGTGTGGCGGCGTTGATCGGTTGCGACGTGCATCCGCTGCACAACGTCAGCGTGCTCAATAAGCTGCGGCAATTGGGACACGATGAGCCGCAGGTGGTGGAGTGGATCGGCCATTGGATCAGCCAGGGGCTGGCGGCGGTGGAGCAATTGATTGGGGACGCGGGGTTTTGCCTTGGCGATCAGCCGGGGCTGGCGGACGTTTACCTGATCCCGCAACTGTATGCGGCCGAGCGCTTCAATATTTCACTTGAAGCTTATCCACGGATTCGCCGAGTGGCGGCGCTGGCGGCGACGCATCCGGCGTTCATGAAAGCTCACCCGGCCAACCAGCCGGATACCCCTTAAAGCCCCGATGTGGGAGCTAATGCTGTTCACTTAAGACCGTTTTTGGGTTTGGGTTGGGGGGCATATCCGTTACCGCAGCAACGGATATGTACCCAACCCGCAACCCGCAACCCGCAACCCCAAAACGTTCTTAAGTGAACAGCATTACGATGTGGGAGCGAGCTTGCTCGCGATAGCGGTCTGACTCACACATTGATGTTGGATTTACTACCGCCATCGCGAGCAAGCTCGCTCCCACAATGGATCTGCGTTTAATGGACGATTGCGTTGGGCGGTAGATGCCCCAGCCGTTCAGTCAGGCGAAGCCGCTGGATCGGGTCATCACTGAGCAGCAACGCATGCTCCAGGTCAAAGCGCTCGGCGTTCGGACAATCCAGGCGTTGGTAGAGGCTGGCCCGGGCCAGGTAATCGGAGGCGTTGGCGTTGCCCAGTTCGAGCACTCGCTCGGCGTCGATCAAGGCGCCGATGTAGTCATCGTGGGAGAGGTGCAACTGGCGCAAGTTACGCGACAGGCGCTGCAGCATCTGCACCGGGTCGGCGGTGAGCAAGTGGTCGGCGCCGAGTTGCATGTTCGGTCCGTACTGGCGTTGCAGCAGTTCACGGCAATCGTTGGGGTACAACCGACGCCCGCCACACGGGTCCAGCAAATGATCGGCGCCCGGCACCCGCAACAGGAAATGCCCGGGGAAATTGACCCCGACCAAAGGAATCTCCAGGCGTCTGGCCAATTCCAGGGCGATCAGTCCCAAAGACAACGGCTGGCCGCGCCGCAATTCCAGCACCTTATGAATCAACGCCACCTGCGGGCGTAGCGGCGTGAAGTCGTCTTGGGCGAACCCCAGGTCATTCATCCGCCGAAGCAGCGGCTGGGCCAGTTCGCTCACAGGTAACATCGGCAAGCCATAGCTGACCCGCTGCTGCAGGTCGTTGAAGTCTGCCAGGACCTTTTCCGGGTTCAGCGCCTTGTCGTGCTCGGCCGCCATCCACAGCGCCGCCTCGAACAGCGCGGGCGGTGATCGTTGCAGACAAGCAAAGAAACATTGGCGGGGCGTCATCTAAATCTCCGGGCAATGCCTCGTTTTAGCCCCGTCTCCGGCATTCGTCCAGTGCTGTACACAGGCAGCTTGAAGTTATGTCTGAAAGCGCTGTATCGCAGCGCTGCTTATTCCGGTGCGCTTCTGCAATTTTTGGGCGCAAGCCTATACTGGGGCGACTACAAGAAGTGATTCGGGAGCCTTACGATGTTCGCTCTCATGCAAAGCACTCGCCTTGAATCGCTGCATCTGAGCGTCGACCCGGTCACCGGGTTGAAGGCGGTCATTGCCATTCATAACAGACGTCTGGGGCCTGCCCTGGGCGGATGTCGTTACCTTGCCTATCCCAGCGACGAGTCAGCGGTCGAGGATGCCATTCGCCTTGCCCAAGGCATGAGTTACAAGGCCGCGCTGGCTGGCCTGGCTCAGGGCGGCGGGGTAGCCGTCATCATTCGCCCCGCCCATGTGGAAAGCCGCGCTGCGTTGTTCGAAGCGTTTGGACGTTGCGTCAATGAACTCGATGGTCGCTATATCACCGCCATCGACAGCGGCACCTCGGTGGCGGACATGGATTGCATCGCTCAACAGACCCAACACGTCACCAGCACCACCTCGGCGGGCGACCCTGCGCCTCACGCTGCGATGGGCGTATTCACCGGTATTCGTGCCACCGCGATGGCCCGCCTGGGCAGCGACAACCTCGAAGGCTTGCGCGTGGCCATCCAGGGCTTGGGCAACGTCGGTTATGCCCTGGCGGAACAACTGCACGCCGCCGGCGCCGAACTGTTGGTCAGCGACATCGATCACGGCAAGGTGCAACTGGCGATGGAGCAATTGGGCGCGCACCCGATCGCCAACGACGCGCTGCTCAGCACACCCTGCGACATTCTTGCGCCCTGCGGCCTGGGCGGCGTGCTTAACAGTCACAGCGTGACGCAACTGCGCTGCTCGGCGGTGGCAGGTTCGGCAAACAATCAGCTGACGCATCTGGAGGTTGCCGATCAACTGGAGCGGCGCGGCATTTTGTATGCCCCGGATTACGTGATCAATTCCGGCGGGCTGATCTACGTGTCGCTCAAGCACCGGGGTGAGCAGCTCACGACCATTACCGCGCACCTGTCGAAAATCGCCTCACGGCTCACCGAAGTCTTCGCCCATGCGCAGGCGGAAAAACGCTCACCAGCGCGGGTGGCGGACGAGTTGGCGGAGAAAGTCTTGTATCGATAAAGGGGCGAGAGCCTACCCGGCAAACTTGCTCCACAGGCCCGGCGCCACAAGCGTCGGGCCGGTTAACCGCACGCCGACCCCGCGTGCCAGGAGCCCTGTGATGCTTCACAAGGTTGAGCTGCCCTACACCCGGTTTTTATCCCCTGACGGCCAGTTGCTCGGCGAACTTCCAGCCTGGGCCGACGATTTCAATTTGCTGACGCGCCTCTATCGGCAAATGGTCCTGACCCGCCTCTTCGATCAGAAAGCCGTCGCCCTGCAACGCACCGGGCGCATCGGCACCTATGCGCCGACCTTGGGCCAGGAAGCCATCGGCGTGGCGATCGGCAGCGTGATGCACGCCGAAGACGTGCTGGTGCCGTACTACCGCGACACCGCCGTGCAATTGATGCGCGGGGTGCGCATGGAAGAAATCCTGCTGTACTGGGGCGGCGATGAACGCGGCAGCGATTTCGCTGAACCGGCAGTGGCCGAGGACTTTCCGATTTGTGTGCCCATCGCCACGCAAGCCCTGCATGCCTGCGGCGTCGCCAGCGCTTTCAAGATCCGTGGCGAGCATCGGGTCGCGGTCACCACGTGCGGCGACGGCGCGACCAGCAAAGGCGATTTTCTCGAAGCCCTCAATGTCGCTGGCGCCTGGCAGTTGCCCGTGGTGTTCGTGGTCAACAACAATCAATGGGCGATCTCGGTTCCGCGACGGATTCAATGCGGCGCCCCGACCCTGGCGCAGAAAGCCATCGGTGCCGGGTTCCACGGTGAACAGGTCGACGGCAATGACTTGCTCGCCGTTTACGACCGGGTGCAAGCGGCCCTCGAACGCGCGCGCCACGGCAAAGGCCCGGTGTTGCTCGAATGCGTGAGTTATCGCCTGGGCGATCACACCACCGCGGACGATGCCACGCGCTACCGGTCGGCGGACGAGGTCAGGCACGCCTGGCTCGAAGAACCGGTCAAACGCCTGCAGCGTTTCATGGTCGGGCAAGGTGTGTGGGACGAAAGCCGGGAGCAGGCATTGATCAGCGAATGCCAGGAGCGGGTGCAGCGCGCTGTAGATAACTTTGAAGCGGCGGGTATTCAGGCCCCTGAATCGATACTGGATCACGTCTACGCAACCTGGCCTGATGCCTTGGCCGAGCAGCGTGACTGGCTGCTGGAGCGGGCGGCGCGTCGGGCAGGAGGTCCGGGCCATGAGTAACGGCAAGTTCACGTTGCTGGAAGCGGTGAATCTGGCCCTGCACCAGGCCATGAGCGAAGACGAAAACGTCATCGTTCTGGGCGAGGACGTCGGGGTCAACGGTGGCGTGTTTCGCGCCACCCAAGGGCTGCGCGACAGCTTCGGTTTCAAGCGGGTGATCGACTCACCGCTGGCCGAAACCATGCTCGGTGGACTGGTGATCGGCATGGCGGCGCAAGGCTTGAAACCGGTGGTGGAAATTCAGTTCATGGGCTTCATCTACGCCGCCATGGAGCACCTGGTGTCC
Source organism: Pseudomonas sp. DR48 (assembly GCF_019823085.1). Lineage (NCBI taxonomy): Bacteria > Pseudomonadati > Pseudomonadota > Gammaproteobacteria > Pseudomonadales > Pseudomonadaceae > Pseudomonas > Pseudomonas sp. DR48. The sequence goes on from NZ_CP081946.1 coordinate 3,021,266, forward strand.
CACGCCAGCCGCATGCGCAATCGCACGCGCGGGCGGATCACCTGCCCGATGGTCATGCGCACACCGATGGGCGCCGGGATTCGCGCGCCGGAGCATCACAGCGAAAGCACCGAAGCATTGTTCGCGCACATTCCGGGGCTGCGGGTGGTCATTCCCTCGTCACCGGCCCGGGCCTATGGCTTGCTGCTGGCGGCCATCGACAACCCGGACCCGGTGGTGTTTCTGGAGCCGACCCGGCTCTATCGGATGAACCCGCAAACCCTGGTGGACGATGGCAAACGCTTGCCGCTGGACAGCTGTTTCACCCTGCGTGAAGGCAGCGACATCACCCTCATCAGCTGGGGCGCCAGCGTCATGGAAACCCTGCAAGCCGCGACGGCACTGGCCGAGCGGGGCGTCTCGGCGGAGGTAATTGACGTTGCCAGCATCAAACCGCTGGACCTCGACACCCTGGAAGCCTCGGTGCGCAAGACCGGTCGTTGCGTGATCGTCCACGAAGCACCGCGCTCCTGTGGCGTCGGCGCGGAAATCGCCGCGAGCCTGTATGAGCGCGCGTTGCTTGAATTGCAGGCACCGATCCAGCGCGTCACCGCGCCGGACATTCCGCCGCCGTTGTACCGGCTGGAGTCGCTGTACATGCCCAACGTCGACGACGTTCTACTGGCCTGCGACAACGTCCTGCTGCACCACTTCTAAAGAGACGCCTGACCCTAGGAGGCCGCGATGAAATATTTCAAACTGCCGGATCTGGGCGAAGGCTTGCAGGAAGCGGAGATTGTCCGCTGGCATGTCAGCGTTGGCGACACCGTCAAGACCGATCAACTGCTGGTGTCGGTGGAAACCGCCAAGGCCCTTGTGGAAATTCCTGCGCCCTATGACGGCGTGGTGGCGAAACTTTATGGGGGCGAGGGCGACATCATTCACGTCGGTGAACCGCTGCTCGGTTACGAAGGCGAGGCGGACGCGGGCACCGTGGTCGGGCGGCTCGAGGGCGGCGGCAGCAGTCAGGAGGATTCTTTTTTTATCGGCGCGGCACCTTCGACCCGAGAGCACTTGGCGATTCGTGCCACACCGGCCGTGCGTCAACTGGCCCAACAACTGGGCGTGGAACTGAGCGGGTTGAAAGGTTCCGGCAACGATGGGCTGATCATCCGCAGCGACGTGGAAAGCGCAGCCCAGAACGATCGTGAACGGTTCGGCGGCGAGAAACTGCGCGGCGTACGTCGCAGCATGGCACTGAACATGGCCCGCTCCCACGCCGAAGTGGTGCCGGTGACGATTTTTGGTGACGCAGACCTGCATCGTTGGGGCCAGGCGCGAGAGCCGTTGATTCGACTGGCCAAGGCCATGGCGGTAGCTTGCGCGGTGGAACCGGTGCTCAACAGCGCGTTCGACGGCAAGACCCTGTCGCTTAAACAACACGAACGGCTTGACCTGGGCATCGCCGTCGACACCCCGGACGGTTTGTTTGTGCCGGTGCTACGCGATGTTGGCCAACGCTCGGCGGCGGACTTGAAAGAAGGTGTCATGCGTTTGCGCGCCGACGTGCAGGCACGCTCGATTCCGCCCAAGGAAATGATGGGCGCCACCCTGACCCTGTCGAATTTCGGCACTTTGTTCGGCCGCTATGCCAACCCGGTGGTGGTGCCGCCCCAAGTGGCAATCCTCGCCGCTGGCGCGATTCGCGACGAGCCGGTAGCCGTCGATGGCGCGGTAGTGGTGCATCCGGTGCTGCCGCTGTCGCTGACCTTCGATCATCGCGTGGTGACCGGCGGTGAGGCGGCGCGGTTCTTCAAGGCGTTGGTCGATGCCCTGGAGCAACCCGAGGCCTGATTTTTTGCGGACATGAAAAAGGCCCTGAGCCATTTGACTCAGGGCCTATTCAATTCGGGCGTTGCTTACTTCGTTGCTTTGGCCGCTTTGGCGGGCTTGGCGGGGGCAGCTTCCTCTGCTTCAACCGGTGCAGGCGCTTCAACCGGTGCAGCCTTTTCAACCACTTCAGCCGGTGCGTTCAGCAGTTCGGACAGGGCGTCCGGCTGGCTCTTGAACGCTTTGGCAAACACATCGCGATTCTTCGCCATGTAGATGCCGGCTTCTTCCACTTGCTGCTCGCTCAGGGACGGAACGGCTTTTTGCAACACTTCAGCCAGCAATTCGGCCAGTTCGAGCATTTTGTCATGACGGTCAGCTTCGGCTTTATCCATGAACAAGCGCTCCAGATCTCGGCTGCTGCGGTATACCACTTCGACGGCCATTCACCACCTCACATGCCTTCACATTAGTTGTCTGTTTCGACCACTGTATTTATATACAGCGAAAAGGATAAGCGAATCCCTGCGCTTTGGGTAGTGGCTTTTTAATGTAGACCGAAATCAGGGAGCGGGTGCGACCAAACGCCACGGAGCGCGTGCCGGAGCACATCGCCATCATGTCGCAGGTGCCCCTGGCCTTTTTTCTGCATGCAGAACAACCGTCACGTCCAACTTGCATTATCCGGTCGAACCGACCTAAGGAAGCATCATCGTGAAAATCAACTGGGCCGAGAACCTGCGGCAGAACGTGCATCAACTTGCCGAGTCGCTGGGCAACCTGTTCGTCGAGACCTTCCATTACATGGCGCTGTTCGCCATTGGTGCCGTGACCGCATGGGCGGCGGTGATGGAATTTTTGGGGATGATCGAGGCAGGGCACATCAAGATCGATGACATCTTGCTGCTGTTCATCTACCTGGAACTGGGGGCGATGGTCGGGATTTACTTCAAGACCAACCACATGCCGGTGCGTTTCCTGATCTACGTGGCGATCACGGCGCTCACGCGACTGTTGATCTCCAACGTCTCACACCACAATCCGCCGGACATCGGCATCATCTACCTGTGTGGCGGAATTTTGCTGCTGGCGTTCTCGATTCTGGTGGTGCGCTACGCGTCGTCGCAGTTCCCTTCAGTGAAGATCGAACACCCGCAGCGCAAGATTGGTGCGGGGTCCAGTGAACATCCCGAAGTCGAGAAGGGCGAGCTCTAAAGCCTGCTGGCCGGGCGAGCCTGGCCTTTAACCGAGGGCGGCGGCAGGTTGCGATTGTCGCCGTCGGTCATGGCTTCGAGGATGGTCATGGCGCTGTGACCCTGTTCGATAGCGATGCCGAACTGAATGCTTTGCACCAGGCGCTTGAGGCGCTTGGGATCATTGCGTTGTTCGGCGCTGATCATCCGTTTGGCGACCACACGACCGCTATTGGAAAGGGTCAGCATGATGCTGCCGTCCAGACCTTGAATGCTCAGATTGATCTGATAGTCCGGCGCAAAGGCATCGGTAATGAGCTGAAAGGGGTTGTCCATGATGCGTCACCGCCTGATTGAACGTGCAGTAGTTGACCGGCCATGATCGGGTTGGTTCGCCCCACCAGACCATTGGCAGATTGCTCGCCGAGGTTTCAAAAATCCTTTTGCCTCGCAGGTGATGTAGCAAGGGGCATGCCGGAAAAATTGTCGAACAATAAACCCGGCAAAAAACAGGCGGGCACTGAGGCCCGCCTTCTTTTTGCCTGCCCGTTTCAGGGCATGAACGAGTAGATGATCGCTGACAGTGCAATCAAACCGATCAGCACCACGAACACATTCGATGCCTGCCCCGAGTACTGGCGCAAGGCCGGCACGCGGCGGATGGCGTACATCGGCATCAGGAACAGCAGGCACGCGATGATTGGCCCGCCGAGGGTTTCGATCATGCCCAGGATGCTCGGGTTGAACGTGGCCACGGCCCAGCAGCTGAGGATCATGAACAGCGCGGTGATGCGGTTCAGCCAACTGGATGACATCACCCGGCCACGGCCGCGCAGGCTTTTCACGATCAGGCCCTGAAAGCCTTCGCTGGCGCCGATGTAATGGCCGAGGAAGGATTTGGTGATCGCCACCAGCGCAATCAACGGCGCGGCATAAGCGATGACCGGGGTCTGGAAGTGGTTGGCCAGGTACGACAGGATCGAAATGTTCTGCGCCTTGGCCGCCGCGAGGTCCGCCGGGGACAGCGCCAGCACGCAGCTGAAGCAGAAGAACATCACCGTCACCACCATCATCGCGTGGGCGATGGCGAGGATGCCGCTGCTCTTGCGCTCAGCCTGCTCGCCATATCGCTGTTTCTGATCGACGGCGAAGGCAGAGATGATCGGCGAATGATTGAACGAGAACACCATCACCGGGATCGCCAGCCACAGCGTCTTGAAGAACAGCGGTAGCGGCATGCCTTCGCTGGCGGTGGCGAAGAATGCCCCGTTCCAGTTCGGAATCAGGCTGAGGCCGAGCAGCAGCAACGCCGCGACGAACGGGTAAACCAGCACGCTCATGCATTTGACGATCACGCCCTGGCCGCAACGGACGATAGCCATCAGGCCGAGAATCAGCACCAGCGACAGGATCGCCCGGGGTGGCGGGGCAATGTGCAACTGATGCTCCATGAAGCTGCTCAGGGTGTTGGTCAGCGCCACGCTGTACACCAGCAGGATCGGGAAGATCGCGAAGAAATACAGGAGCGTGATCAGTTTTCCGGCGCCGATGCCGAAGTGTTCTTCCACCACTTCGGTGATGTCACCGGAGCGACCAGACAGCACGAAGCGGGTCAGGCCTCGGTGAGCAAAGTAGGTCATCGGAAATGCCAGCACGGCCAGAATCAGCAGCGGCCAGAAACCGCCCACGCCGGCGTTGATCGGCAGGAACAGCGTGCCTGCACCAATCGCCGTGCCGTAGAGGCCGAGCATCCAGGTGGTGTCGTGTTTACTCCAGCCCTTGTGGGCAATTTCGGTATGGCGTGTCAGGTCTACAGCGGGATTATCGGCAGCAGGTGTACGTACATCGGTCATCGGTATTGGCCTCGTTATTATTCTTGCTCGGGCTCACGTGTTGCGGCAGGGAATGCTCCTCAGCACTCCACCCAGCTCACCGCCAGGCCGCCCCGTGAAGTCTCTTTGTATTTGTCATGCATGTCGGCGCCGGTATCGCGCATGGTGCGGATGACCCGGTCCAGGGAAATGAAGTGTTTGCCGTCGCCGCGCAGGGCCATTTGCGTGGCGTTGATGGCTTTCACGGCGGCAATCGCGTTGCGCTCGATGCACGGCACCTGGACCAGCCCGCCGACCGGATCGCAGGTCAGGCCGAGGTTGTGTTCCAGGCCGATTTCGGCGGCGTTTTCCAGTTGTTCCGGCGTGGCGCCGAGCACATCGGCCAGACCGGCGGCGGCCATCGCGCAGGCGGAACCGACCTCGCCCTGACAGCCGACTTCGGCGCCGGAGATGGATGCGTTTTTCTTGCAGAGAATGCCGACGGCCGCCGCGCCCAAAAAGAACGCCACGACGTCGTCGTCCGACGCATCCGGGTTGAATTTCATGTAGTAGTGCAGCACCGCCGGAATGATCCCGGCCGCACCGTTGGTAGGTGCAGTCACCATTCGTCCGCCGGCCGCGTTTTCTTCGTTCACGGCGAGGGCAAACAGGTTGACCCATTCCATGGCCGACAGGGTGGAGGTGATGACATTGGGCTTGCCGATTTCCAGCAGGCTGCGGTGCAATTTCGCCGCGCGGCGCGGAACATTCAGACCGCCGGGCAGGATGCCTTCGTGACGCAGGCCTTGCTCGACGCACTCGCGCATCACCGACCAGATGTGCAGCAGGCCCTGACGAATTTCCGTTTCGCTGCGCCAGGCCAGTTCGTTGGCCATCATCAGTTCTGAAACCCGCAGCCCGTGCTGATTGCAGAGCTTGAGCAGTTCGGCGGCACTGGAAAAATCGTATGGCAGCACCACGTCGCTGGTCGGCGCGATACCGGACTCGGCTTCAGCCGCTTCAATGATGAAACCGCCACCAATCGAGTAGTACGTTTGCTCCGACAACTCGCCGTTTTCACCGAAGGCTGTCAGGGACATGGCGTTGGGGTGATAAGGCAGGCTCTCGTCGAGCAGCAGCAGATCGCGTTGCCAGTTGAAGGCAATGGTGGTTTTGCCGGCCAGAGACAGTTCGCCGGTTTCGCGCAGGGCCTGGACTCGGCTTTCGATGGTGGTCGGATCGATGCTGTCCGGCCATTCGCCCATCAGGCCCATGATGCAGGCGCGGTCGGTGGCGTGACCGACGCCTGTGGCCGACAACGAACCGTAGAGGCGGATTTCTACCCGACGTACGGCGTCCAGCAAATGCTGGTCAATCAGTGCCTGGGCGAAGGTCGCCGCGGCACGCATCGGGCCGACGGTGTGGGAGCTGGACGGACCTATGCCGACTTTGAAGAGATCGAAAACACTGATAGCCATGCTAAAGCCTATACAAGCAATGGAAGAGGAATCGCTGCCATGTTTTGTAGGACAAGCGCAATGTCGGCGATACTGCCTCCCTCGGTCCGACGTGACCAACGAAACTTCCTAAGACAGCCTTTAGCAGGACTAAACAATGAGTCGCCAATTGCACGCCCAGACTTACGTCTGGCTGCACGTGTTTTCCTGTGCCGCGCGGCACTTGTCGTTCACCCGTTGCGCCGAAGAGCTGCACATCACGCCGGGTGCGGTCAGTCAGCAAATTCGCCAACTGGAAGAGCGGCTGGGATTTCGACTGTTTCACCGTCGCGCTCGGGGTGTGGAGTTGAGCGCAGAAGGCCAGCGACTGGCCATCACGGTCAATGAGGCTTACGGCAGCATCGATGCGGAATTGCGACGACTGGACGCGGGAATGATCAGCGGAATTCTGCGGCTGCGTTCGATTCCGTCGTTCCTGAGCAAATGGCTGACACCGCGATTGCCGCGCTTGCAGCAGCGCTTTCCGGACATTCAATTGCGCCTGGTGGCCGAGGACAGCAGCGTGCCGCTGCACGAGGGGGATTTCGACCTGGCCATCGATCTGAATGACGGCAGCTACCCGGGCTTGTTATCCACAACCTTGCTCGACGAGCAGATCTTTCCGGTCTGTGCCCCGAGCCTGTTGCGTGGCCGGCCGCCGCTGCACGGTCCGGCGGATCTGGTGCACTTTCCGCTGTTGCACGACATCACCGCCTGGCGCGGCAGTTACGAGTACGCGGAATGGGAGTTTTACCTCAACGCCATCGGTTTCGAGGGCGCGGACGTGCGGCGCGGCCACACCTTCAATCGCAATCACCTGACCATCGAAGCGGCGATTGCCGGCATGGGCGTGGCGATTGCGCGAAGAACTTTGCTCAACGATGAGCTGGAGCGGGGGACATTGATTGTGCCGTTTGGCCTGGCGGTGCCCAATCACAAGCGCTACGTGTTGCTCTATGCGCCGGGGGCGCTGAGCCATCCGGGCGTGCGTGCGGTACATGACTGGCTGGTAGAAGAGGCGGCGGTTTTTCGCAGCTTGCATCCACTGGCGGAGCGGCAGATGTGAGCAATTATGACAAACGAGCGGTGCGAGCCAACTCCCGACCTTAACAGCGCTTTTGCTCCTTGTCCGGCTTTTTCTGCGAATCCGGATTTATCTTTTTTTAGGGGTTGAAATGTTCGGCGAGCAGACCGATTGTGTAACCAAGAGGTCACGGTGATGACGCCCAAGGGCTAGCCGAACGGCCTCTCGCGAGCTAGCTGAAATAAGGGATGAACTATGCAAATCCAAGTCAACAGTGATAACCATATTCAAAGCAGCATCCGACTGGAGGAGTGGGTACGTACTACCATTGAGAGCACGCTCGAACGATATGAAGAGAACCTGACCCGCGTCGAGGTTCATCTGCGGGACGAGAACGGCGACAAGCCCGGTCCACACGATTTGCGCTGCCAGCTGGAAGCGCGGCCAAAAGGCCACCAACCGATTTCTGTCACTCATAAAGCCGACACCCTGGAGCAAGCAATCGACGGTGCGGCCGAAAAACTTGAACATGCACTGGATCACCTGTTCGGCAAACTGCGGGGCAAACCACGTGCCGCTGTTGTGCCATTCGAGAAAACCACAGCCGATGCGCTGCTGGAAGATGAGTTTCTCGAAAACGAACAGGCTGCACAAAACGGCTGAGTTCTGAGTCACTTTCTACCTTTCCACTGACAAACGGGTCTGCTTATGCAGGCCCGTTTTTGTTTGTGTCCGAGAACGATCAGAGAGGCTGCTCAACACCTGGCGACGCAGGACGGCATCCGGCAACTGAATCAGTTTTTGCGTATGAGAATTTTTATCATTAGTATTGCGGCCTTGTTGACCGTGTGACGTTCACGCGGCCTCACCGTTTCCAGGTCGACGCATGAAAGGCAACATCAGCACGCTCTCCGTTTCCTACCGACTGGCTGTCACTTGCCGGATGCTGGGCGGCTGTGGCGTTGCGGCGCTGACGCAGTTGCCAAGCCGATGATCACCAGCCCCCCGGAATTGCGCGACGATGAACACCGGGGTGCCCGCGCGCATTTTCTTCAGGTGTTCCTGTCCCAGCGCTCGCAAATGGAAGCACTGGTGAACCGGCGTGTCGGCTGCCAGGCGACTGCCGCTGATCTGGTGCAGGACTTGTTCCTGCGCTTCTGGCGTCGACCTTTGGTGCAAGTCGAGGAGCTCAGCACTTACCTGCTGCGTTGTGCCGGCAACATCGCTATCGATCATTTGCGCAGCGAAGGCACGCGCGTAAGGGTCAACGAAGGCTGGGCGCCGGACCCGCCAGACAGCCAGGGCAGTGAGCCGCAAGCCGCCCTGGAGGCGGGCAACGATTTGCGTCATGTCGAAGCAGCGTTGCGCGCGCTGCCTGAGCGCACCCGGCACATCTTTCTGCTCAACCGCATCCACGGTCGTAAATACGCCGAGATCGCCACGGCCATGGGCCTGTCCCAAAGCGCCGTGGAAAAACACATGATGCGCGCCCTCGAGGCCTGCAAGGCCAGCCTGAGGGAACCGCCAACGCGCACGCCAGGGAAAGCACCGTGAACCCATTCGACCGCGTCACCCCGACGCCCGCGCAAGAGCAGGCCGCGCTGGCCTGGCTGCGCCTGTTGCACGACCAGCCCAGCAGCGGCGACCAGCTCACGTTCAGTCATTGGCTGCAGGCCGATCCTGCGCATGCCGAGGCCTATGCTCAGGCGCAAGTGCTGTGGGAACTCAGTGAGGGGCCGGCACGAACCCTGGCCGATGAAGAAGCGTTCGCCTTGCAGGGTTACCTCAATGCCATCAATTCTTCTCGCCGCCACAGCGTGCTGCGTTGGTCGGGGGCGCTGGCCGTGGCGGCGTGTCTGTTGCTGATGATCGGTTTCGGCGTTGGATGGCAGCCGTTGCGATGGATCGATGATCTGGGCGCCGACTATGTCTCGGCACCGGGGCAAATCAAAACCGTGACATTAGCCGATCAGTCGCAAGTCACGCTGGATGCCGACAGCGCCATCGCGGTGGATTTCAGTCGCGGTGAGCGCCACGTTCAATTGCGCCGCGGTGCCGGGTTTTTCAGCGTGACGCACACCGGCGATCCGTTTGTGGTCGACGCCGAAAAGGGTCAGGCGCGGGTGTTGGGCACGCAGTTTGAAGTGCGCCTGCAACCGCACGGCGCGCGGGTCACAGTGCTGTCTGGGCGGGTCGGCGTGACTGCGGACAAACAAGCCGAGCAGCAAATCCTGACCGCCGGCCAGCAAGTGGCGTACGGCGAGGGCTCGGCGGAAAAACTGCACGCCGTCGACAGCGAAGCGCAGCTGGCCTGGCGTCAGGGCTGGCTCAATTATTACAAGGCCACGCTGGCCGAGGTGGTGCAGGATCTGCAGCGTTATTACCCGGGGCAGATCGTGTTGCTCAACGATGAGCTGGCGGCGCGGCGGGTCAGTGGCAGTTTTCCGAGCAAGGACCCGCAAGCGGTGTTGAGTTCGTTGCAGGGGGTAGTGGGGTTTGAGCAGACCAAGTTGATGGGGCATCTGATTATTTTGCGCTGAGGCGGCTGGCCTCATCGCGGGCAAGCCCGGCTCCCACAGAGATGTGTGGTGATCACAAAAAATGTGGCTCAACTCTGATCTCCTGTGGGAGCGGGCTTGCCCGCGATGACGGCAGACCAGACACCACTTCTTCCCAGGCAAAAAATTATTTTCAACATTTTGATGAGGTAAACCCGAGCCCCATCCGTGTAGTGACTGAAACTGCGAGTCATTCGCATTCCGTAGGTTCTACACAGGTCATTGAGCAATGAAGTCCAGGGCAAAATCGGGTTCGGTCAAACAATGGTTGGGTGCCTCCGCACTGAGCTTTTCGGCGTTGGCGTTGCTGCCGTTGAGCATCGCGTCGGCCGCTGAGGCTACCGGCTCGCCGCAGCGCACGCCGTTCAGCTTCGCCATCGCCGCCAAACCGCTGCCTCAGGCCCTGAGCGATTTCAGCCGCCTCACCGGCATCAGCGTCGTCTATACCGATGAAGCGCCTTACGGTCTCACCGCTCCGGCGATCAATGGCCCTTTGAGCGCCGAGCAGGCCATGCAGCGTTTGCTCAGCGGTTCGGGTTTGACCTTTCGCCGTACCGATGCCCACACCTTCGTACTGGAACCGCTGCCCACCGCTGGCACGTTGAATCTGGGCGCGACGACCATCACCTCGGTGGCCGATCAATCCACCAGCTACCAACCGCCGCCGACCAGTTCGGTGATGCGCTCATCGGCCTTGCTCCAGGAAATCCCCCAGACCGTCAACGTGATCCCGGCCCAGGTCATTCGTGATCAGGCGCCACGCAATCTCGATGATGCCCTGGCCAACGTCAGCGGCATCACCCAGGGCAACACGCTGGCGAGTACCCAGGATTCTGTGATGACCCGCGGTTTCGGCGACAACCGCAACGGCTCGATCATGCGCGACGGCATGCCGATCGTGCAGGGCCGTGGCATGAACGCGAGCGTCGACCGCGTCGAAGTACTCAAGGGCCCGGCCTCGCTGCTGTATGGCATTCAAGACCCGGGCGGCGTGGTCAACATGGTCAGCAAGAAACCCGAGCTTGAGCAATACAACGCCCTGAACTTGCGCGGTTCGACCTACGGCGATGGCAAGAACGGCAGCGGTGGCGGCCTCGACAGCACCGGCGCACTCGGCACTTCCGGCCTTGCTTACCGCATGGTGCTGGACCATGAAGACGAAGACTACTGGCGCAATTTCGGCACCCACCGCGAGACGCTGGTGGCGCCGTCACTGGCCTGGTTCGGCGAGAGCACCACGCTGTTGTTCGCCTACGAACACCGCGAGTTCCTGACCCCGTTCGACCGTGGCACCGTCATCGATCCGCGCACCAACCACCCGTTGGACATCTCGCGCAACGAGCGCCTGGACGAGCCGTTCAACAACATGGAAGGCCGTTCGGACTTGTACCACTTCGAAGCCGACCACGAACTCAATGACAACTGGAAGGCCCACTTCGGTTACAGCTGGAACCGTGAAACCTACGACGCCAGCCAGGTGCGCATCACGGCCATCGACACCAACAAAGGCACGCTGACCCGCAGCATGGACGGCACGCAGAATGCGATCAGCACCGACCGTTTCACCACCGCCAGCCTTGAAGGCAACGTCAATGTGCTGGGCTTGCGACATGACGTGGTGGTCGGCATCGATGACGAATACCGCAAGATCTACCGCGAAGACCTGATCCGCCAGAAAAGCCTGAGCACCTTCAGCTACGTCAACCCGGTCTATGGCCGCGAAGTCGCCGGGACCACTGTCAGCCCGGCCGACAGCGCGCAGACCGATCAACTGCGCAGCGACTCGATCTTGCTGCAGGACTCGATCCACCTGACGGATCAATGGATTCTGGTGGCTGGCGGGCGCTTCCAGGAATACGACCAGTACGCCGGCAAAGGCGTGCCGTTCCAGGCCAACACCGACGGCAACGGGCAGAAGTGGGTGCCGCGTGCCGGCCTGGTCTATCGCTTCACCGATGAACTGTCGTTCTACGGCAGCTACACCGAATCGTTCAAACCCAACTCGACCATCGCACCGTTGAGCGGCAGCAGCACCGTGCTCGATGGCAGCATCGCGCCGGAAGAAGCCAAGTCCTGGGAAATCGGGGCCAAGCTCGACATGCCAGGGCGCATCACCGGCGACATCGCGCTGTTCGATATCAAGAAACGCAACGTGCTGGTGGCCAACTCCGAAGGCCCGGTGACGATTTACAGCGCCGCCGGTGAAGTGCGTTCCCGTGGCCTGGAAGTGGATGTGAGCGGCCAGCTCAGTGATCGCTGGAGCATGATCGGCAGCTATGCCTACACCGACGCCGAAGTCACTGAAGACCCGCTCTACAAGGGCAAGCAATTGCAAAACGTCGCCAAGAACAGCGGCTCGCTGTCGGCGGTCTATGACTTCGGAACGATTGTGGGCGGTGATCAGTTGCGGGTCGGCGCGGGTGCGCGTTATGTCGGCGAGCGAGCGGGTAACGCAGTCAACGATTTCGACCTGCCGAGCTACACCGTGGCCGACGCGTTCGCCACCTACGACACCAAGGTCGAAGGGCAGAAGGTCAAGTTTCAGCTCAACGTGAAGAACCTGTTTGATCGCACTTACTACACGTCTGCGGCGAGCCGGTTCTTTGTGTCGATGGGGGATTCGCGGCAGATCTCACTGTCCAGCACGCTGGAGTTCTGATCGAAGACCGCGTCATCGTTCATCGCGAGCAGGCTCGCTCCCACAGGATTTATGAGCGCCACAGATCCCATGTGGGAGCGGGCTTGCCCGCGATGGCGGCCTGACATTCACTGCAAATTTCAGGATTACCGCAAAAACGCCTGCCGGTACTCCCCAGGCGTCCCGCCCAGAGCCTGCCGAAACCGATTGGTGAAATGACTCGCACTGGCAAACCCGCACGCCAGTGCAATCTCCCCCAGCGGCTGCGACGTTGAACGCAACAACTCCCGCGCCCGGCTCAGCCTGCGCGCCAATACATACTGATGCGGCGGCAAGCCAAAGCTCTCTCGGAACATCCGCGCAAAGTGGTATTCGGACAACGCGCACAACGCCGCCAATTGTCCCAGGCTGATGGCCTCGGCCAATTGAGTGTCGATGAACTCCACCAACTGCCGCCGCTGATGCGCCGCCAATCCACCCTTGAGCCGCAACCCCTCGCGCATGCCGACCTGACCGAGCAAGACGTGGCTGAGCATTTCATGGGCCAGGCTGCTGGTGAGCAGGCGTTCGCCGGGTTCGTCCCAGTTGAGGGTGAGCATGTGCCGAAAACGCCGGGCTTGCAGCGGATCGTCGAGGAAAGTGGCTTCGCGCAATTGCAGTTCGCGCGGTTCGCGGTCCAGCAGCGTGACGCAGCCGAGGGCGAATTGTTCGGGGCTGAAATACACGTGGGCCAGGCGAATGTCGCCATTGATCACCCAGCCCGATTGATGCTCGGCCGGCAGAATGCACAGCTTGTCCGGGCCGCCTTTAGTGCCGGGCTGGTCGCGGCGAAACGTACCGGTGCCGCCGGCGATGTAACAGGACAAGGTGTGATGGCTCGGCGCCTCATAGTCCTGGGCATCGTGATGGTTGCTCCACAAGGCTGCAGCCATGCCGTCACCGAGCTCGGCGCTGTGCTCAAGGCGAGCATTGGGCGAGCGGTTAAGAGCTTGAAAGACTTGCAGGGATTCCAATGCGGGCATGATCGCTTCTCTCCAACGCCTTGCATCCTACTCCGTAGGCCTTGCCGTGCCAGCCTCCGGGCCGACAAAAGCGCAAGTTTATGCAAGTGCGAAAAGGTGTGGCGCAGGACACTGAACGCCAATTGAGGAGTGTTTGCCATGAACCTGTCGTTGTACTTGCTGACCGTGCTGATCTGGGGCACCACCTGGATTGCCTTGAAATGGCAGCTGGGGGTGGTGGCGATTCCGGTGTCGATCGTCTATCGCTTTGGCCTTGCGGCGCTGGTGCTGTTCGTGATGTTGCTGCTCAGTCGTCGCCTGCAAGTGATGAACCGTCGCGGACACCTGATCTGCCTGGCGCAGGGCTTGTGCCTGTTCTGCGTCAACTTCATGTGCTTCCTGACCGCCAGCCAGTGGATTCCCAGCGGCCTGGTCGCCGTGGTTTTTTCCACCGCCACCCTGTGGAACGCCTTGAATGCGCGGGTGTTTTTCGGTCAGAAAATCGCCCGTAACGTATTGATGGGCGGGGCGCTGGGGTTGTTCGGGTTGGGGCTGTTGTTCTGGCCTGAGCTGGCCGGACATACCGCCAGCCCGGAAACTTTGCTCGGGCTGGGCCTGGCATTGCTCGGAACCCTGTGTTTCTCGGCCGGCAACATGCTGTCGAGTTTGCAGCAGAAGGCCGGTCTGAAACCGCTGACCACCAACGCCTGGGGCATGGCCTATGGCGCGGCGATGTTGTCGATATGGTGTCTGGTCAAAGGTATCCCGTTCGACATCGAATGGAGCGCGCGGTATGTCGGTTCGCTGCTGTACCTGGTGATCCCGGGCTCGGTGATCGGTTTCACCGCTTACCTGACACTGGTCGGGCGCATGGGGCCGGAGCGTGCGGCGTATTGCACCGTGCTTTTCCCTATCGTGGCGCTGAATGTGTCAGCGTTTGCCGAAGGCTATCAATGGACCGCGCCGGCATTGGTAGGGCTGGTGCTAGTGATGTTGGGCAACGTGCTGGTGTTTCGTAAACCCAAGGCGCCGATGGTGCAGGGGAATGGCAAGTTGGCTTGATTTGATGGGCAGACGCTTGAAAACGTCTGCCCGTTTTAATCAGCCTTTCCAGACTTGCGGGTTGACCAGATCTTGCGGTCGCTCGCCCAGCAAGGCGCTGCGCAGGTTGTCCAGGGCGCGGTTGGCCATGGCTTCGCGGGTTTCGTGGGTGGCGGAGCCGATGTGCGGCAATGTCACGGCGTTTTTCAGTTGGAACAATGGCGACTCGGCCAATGGTTCTTTTTCGTAGACGTCGAGGCCGGCACCGCGAATCCGGTTATTTTGCAGCGCTTCGATCAGGGCGGGTTCATCCACGACCGGGCCGCGGGCGATGTTGACCAGGATGGCGCTGGGTTTCATCAGTGCCAGTTCGCGGTGGCTGATCAAGTGCCGGGTTTTTTCGCTGAGCGGGACGACCAGGCAGACGAAATCGGCTTCGGCCAGGAGTTGGTCGAGTGTGCGGAATTGGGCGCCGAGTTCTTGTTCCAGTTCGGTCTTGCGGCTGTTGCCGCTGTAGATAATCGGCATGTTGAAGCCCAGTCGACCGCGACGGGCGATGGCGGCGCCGATGTTGCCCATGCCGACGATGCCGAGGGTTTTGCCGTGTACATCGGTGCCGAACAACGGCGCGCCGACGGTGGCTTGCCATTGGCCGGCCTTGGTCCAGGCGTCCAGTTCGGCGACGCGGCGGGCGCTGCTCATGAGCAGGGCGAAGGCGAGGTCGGCGGTGCTTTCGGTGAGGACGTCGGGGGTGTTGGTGAGCATGATGCCGCGTTCGTTGAAGTAGGCGACGTCGTAGTTGTCGTAGCCGACGGAGACGCTGGAGACGACTTCGAGTTTGGCGGCGTTTTGGAGTTGTTCGCGTCCGAGTTTGCGGCCGACGCCGATCAGGCCATGGGCGTGGGGCAGGGCTTCGTTGAATTGGGCGTTGATGTCGCCGTCTTTCGGGTTGGGGACGATGACGTTGAAGTCTTGTTTTAGGCGCTCGACCATTTCGGGGGTGACGCGGCTGAAGGCTAGGACGGTCTTTTTCATGAGGGGGCTCGTCGGGGCTTTTTGAATGCCTGGCACGCTAGCATTGTTCTTCGCTTTTGTGCGAGTGGTTGGGCTTGGTTACGTGGCGGCCTTTGGGCCGACCATGTTCTCTTGGATGTACCCGGCCCAACTGTGGGAGCGGGCTTGCTCGCGATGGTGGCCTGGCAGCCGACCATTTTCTTTCAGGTGTATACCGAACCCTGTGGGAGCTGGCCTGCCAGCGATGGCGGCCTGACAGCTGACCATTTTCTTTCAGGTGTACATATCCATTTCTGCGGTAACGGCCACCTAGGGTTTCGCCCTGACGGCGACTCACTTTTTTTACAAGCGCCTAAAAAAAGTAAGCAAAAAAACGCTCGCCCCGGCGTTCGGCCCCTCGCTTAGGCTCGGTGTTCCTTCGCTCCGGCATTCATCTGGGGGCATCGCCTCCGGTCGGCTTCGCTTCGACCTCCTCTCGATGTGTTCGACTTCGTCGAACGGCGCTACGCGCCTGCCCCCCAGATGAACGCCTCCACTCAGCCTGCCGAAGGGGCGGGTAGATCAAAAGCCAGATCAAGATCAAGAGCTGCAGGCGAGCTACCGCTCGGCCTGTTGAGTGGTGTAGAGCGAAGCGGGTACGCCGATCTATTGTGGGAGCTGGCCTGCCGGCGATGGCGGCCTGACAGCCGACCAGTCTCTTGCTGCTACCTCACTGATCGTTCCCTACGCTCCGCGTGGGAATGCAGCCAGGGACGCTCCGCGTTCCGATGGGGCGAGTGGATCAAGATCAAGAGCTGCAGGCGAGCTACCGCTCGGCCTGTTGAGTGGTGGGGAGCGAAGCGGGTACGCCGATGTATTGTGGGAGCTGGCCTGTCGGGCCGCCGCATCGCAGCGATGGCGGCCTGACAGCCGACCAGCCTCCTGCTGCTACCTCACTGATCGTTCCCTACGCTCCGCGTGGGAATGCAGCCAGGGACGCTCCGCGTTCCGATGGGGCGGGCGGATCAATATCAAAAGCTGCAGGCGAGCTACCGCTCGGCCTGTTAAGTGGTGAGGAGCGAAGCGTATATGCCGATCTATTGTGGGAGCTGGCCTGCCGGCGATGGCGGCCTGACAGCCGACCAGCCTCCTGCTGCTACCTCGCTGATCGTTCCCTACGCTCCGCGTGGGAATGCAGCCAGGGACGCTCCGCGTTCCGATGGGGCGGGCGGATCAATATCAAAAGCTGCAGGCGAGCTACCGCTCGGCCTGTTGAGTGGTGAGGAGCGAAGCGTATATGCCGATCTATTGTGGGAGCTGGCCTGCCAGCGATGGCGGTGTGTCGGCCAGCATCAATGCTGAATGTCGGACCGCCATCGCGAGCAGGCTCGCTCCCACAGGGGATCAGCTGTGTGGCGTAGATTTTGGTACGGCCACGTTATCCAGCATCCGGTTCACCGCCAGCTCGGCCAGCATCACTATCTGCTGAATCGCCATCGCTGTATGTCGATGCGGGCCTTCCAGATACCCCGCAAAATCACTCGCCATCACGCTGGCCTGGGCCAACGATTCACAGGTGTGGGCCAACAGGTCTTCGTCTTTGATCTCCGGCGCAATCAGGAACATGGTGCTTGGTTTGCGGTTGGCCGGTGATTTGAGGGCGGCGGGTTTGAGGTAGTGATCCAGTGCGCGTTCGGCGGCGTCGTTGAATTTTTTGGAGTCGGCGGATTCGTAGGGGGAGACGTCGTCGGCTTCCGGGGGATTTGGAGTTTCTTTAATCATTGGCAAAGATCCTTAGAGTCGAGGAGCTGCCACTTTTTCGTTTTCCAGACGAAGAGGTGGCAGCTGTACGCGGACTGGAAAAACCGAGAAAGGATCAAACCCGGCAGACCCGAAGGTCTCCCACGCACAGCCGCCATAACTCAAATTGCGGAGCTGAAAAAGCGCCGCATTATGTCATGTGCCGTGATCCTTATTCGGGTTTTCCAGACCCGATCGCTGAAAAGCCAGCGACCCGCAAAGCCTACCGATTTCCCGTCTGACCCAACAACCGACAGAGTTCGTCGGAAACATCCCGCAAATTCACCGCGTCTGTAGGACCGTGAGATCAGTTCGCCAGCCGGGCCCCACCCAGCGTCCCACTCAATTCATACGCCGACAGTTCCGCTTGATGTGCCGCCAGGATTTCCGGCAACGAACCCCGCAGATATTCGACCCAGGTTTTGATCTTCGCATCCAGGTACTGCCGCGATGGGTAGATCGCGTACAGATTCAATTCCTGTGACCGGTAGTTCGGCATCACCCGCACCAGTGTGCCGTTGCGCAGGCCTTCAATCGCCGCATACACCGGCAACACGCCAACCCCCATGCCGCTGGTGATGGCCGTTTTCATGGCGTCGGCCGAGTTCACCAGAAACGGTGAGCTGTTAATCGTGACCATCTCCTGGCCTTCAGGTCCGTCGAAGGTCCATTTCTCCAGCGGGATCACCGGGCTCACCAGTCGCAAGCACATGTGATTGAGCAAGTCGCTGGGCTTTTGTGCGCAGCCGTTGGCTTTCACGTACGCCGGTGAGGCGCAGACGATGCTGTAGGTGATGCCCAGGCGCTGGGACACGAAACCCGAGTCGGGCAGTTCGCTGGCGAGCACGATGGACACGTCGTAGCCTTCGTCGAGCAAATCCGGCACGCGGTTGGCCATGGTCAAGTCGAAGGTCACGTCGGGATGGGTCTTGCGGTAGCGGGCGATGGCGTCGATCACGAAGTGCTGGCCGATGCCGGTCATGGTGTGCACTTTGAGCTGCCCGGCCGGGCGGGCGTGGGCGTCGCTGGCTTCGGCTTCGGCTTCTTCGACGTAGGCCAGGATCTGCTCGCAGCGCAACAGGTAGCGCTTGCCGGCCTCGGTCAGCGCGATGCGGCGGGTGGTGCGGTTGAGCAGGCGGGTTTGCAGATGGGCTTCCAGATTGGAGACCGCGCGCGAAACGTTGGCCGTGGTGGTGTCCAGTTGCACGGCCGCGGCGGTGAAGCTGCCGGCCTCGGCCACGTAACTGAAGGCGCGCATGTTTTGCAAAGTGTCCATGGGGTGCTCTCGGGTGCGATGGCAAATTGTGACACGAAGTTACTGGGGCGGTGACCCCGACCAACGGATTATCGCGTTAACGGTAACAAAGATTCACAGGATTCCCAGCTTATCGCCAACAAAGCCCACCCCTAGAATTGCGCTACCTCTGTAGGAGCTGTCGAGTGCAACGAGGCTGCGATCTTTTGACTTTGTTTTTTAAAGACAGGATCAAAAGATCGCAGCCTCGTTGCACTCGACAGCTCCTACAGGGGATCAAATCTCACCTCAGGAAATCGCAGCAGTGCCGCGTCGCATCAGCAGAGCGCTTCAGACGCTCAGTGTTTTGGCTTTAACCCTGACCATCAGCGGCTGCATCGGAACCGGAGGTATTGCCCCACAGGGCAAGGCACTGGAGGCCAATTCACTGGCCACCGACGAAGCTATCCAGAGCGCCGCGCAGGACGCTCACTGGCCCACTGCCCGATGGTGGCAGGCCTATGGCGACTCGCAACTCAACCGCTGGATCGACCTCGCCGTGCAAGGCAGCCCGAGCATGGCCATGGCCGCCGCTCGTGTGCGTCAGGCCAAGGCCATGGCGGGTGTCGCCGAGTCTGCCAAATCATTGCAGATCAATGGCGACTCGACGCTCAAGCGCCACCACTGGCCCACCGATCAGTTCTACGGGCCGGGCGAGTTGGCCGACACCACGACCTGGGACAACAACGCCGCGCTGGGCTTCAGCTATGCCCTTGACCTCTGGGGTCGCGAAAGCAACACCACCGAGCGCGCGGTGGACATGGCGCACATGAGCGCCGCCGAAGCGCGCCTGGCCCAGCTTGAATTGCAGAACAACATCGTGCGCGCCTACATCGAACTCTCGTTGCACTACGCGCAGCGGGACATCGTCGAGGCCACCCTGAAACAGCAAGAGCAAATCCTCGACCTGGCGCAGAAACGCTTGAATGGCGGCATTGGCACTCATTTCGAGGTGAGTCAGGCGCAGGCGCCGCTGCCGGAAACCCACCGCCAGATTGACGCCCTGGAGGAAGAAATCGCCCTGAGTCGCAATCAACTCGCCGCGCTGGCGGGCAAGGGGCCGGGGGAGGGCGCGCAGTTGCAACGCCCGACGCTGTCGTTGGCCGCGCCGCTGAAACTGCCGTCGTCATTGCCCGCGCAATTGCTCGGGCAACGCCCGGACGTGGTCGCCAGTCGCTGGCAAGTGGCGGCTCAGGCGCGTGGAATTGACGTCGCTCACGCCGGTTTTTATCCCAACGTCGATCTGGTCGGCAGCCTTGGCTACATGGCCACCGGTGGCGGGGCGCTGGAGTTTTTGACCGGCAAGAAACTCAGCTACAGCGTCGGCCCGGCGATCTCGCTGCCGATTTTTGATGGCGGCCGCTTGCGTTCGGAACTGGGTGAAGCCTCGGCGGGGTTTGACATCGCCGTCGCCAAGTACAACCAGACCCTGGTCAATGCGCTAAAAAACATCTCGGACCAGTTGATCCGTCGCGAATCCATGGACAAACAGCAAGCCTTCGCCGCCGAGTCGGTGGCGATGGCGCAGAAGACCTACGACATCGCGATGATCGCCTATCAACGCGGGCTCACCGATTACCTCAACGTGCTCAACGCCCAGACCTTGTTGTTCAAGCAGCAGCAAGTCCAGCAGCAGGTGCAGGCCGCGCGGCTGAGCGCCCATGCTGAACTGGTGACGGCGCTGGGTGGAGGGCTTGGTGCGGGCGACGATGTACCCAAAGACAGCCAGACCGTTGCTCCCAAAACCCCGAAGCTTCTCAAGTGAACACAAAACCTGTGGGAGCCAGCCTGCTGGCGATGGCGGTGTGTCAGGTGACATCAGCATTGACTGACGCACCGCCATCGCCAGCAGGCTGGCTCCCACAGGTTCTCTACCTGACTGAATTACAGTGAGCAGGATTTCATGACTCCCTTGCCCGCACCTTTGCGCTGGCTGTACTCCCTTGAATGGCGCCGGGGTTTGTTCGACTGGGCACGCAGCGACGGCGTGACCTGGGTGTACATTTTCAAGGTGTTGTTCGCCGCATTCCTGACGCTGTGGCTGGCCATGCGCCTGGAATTGCCGCAGCCGCGCACGGCGATGATCACCGTGTTCATCGTCATGCAGCCGCAAAGCGGTCAGGTGTTCGCCAAGAGTTTCTATCGCTTCCTTGGCACCCTGATCGGGTCGGCGGTGATGGTTGCGCTGATTGCCCTGTTTGCGCAGAACACTGAACTGTTCCTCGGCTCGCTGGCGATCTGGGTCGGCATCTGCACGGCCGGCGCTGCGCGGTATCGCAACTTTCGCGCCTATGGTTTTGTGCTGGCCGGGTACACCGCCGCAATGGTCGGTCTGCCGGCATTGGCGCACCCGGATGGCGCGTTCATGGCAGCGGTCTGGCGGGTGCTGGAAATCTCTCTGGGGATTCTCTGCGCCACTGTGGTCAGCGCCGCGATCCTGCCGCAAACCGCCAGCGCGGCGATGCGCAACGCCTTGTATCAACGCTTCGGTGTGTTCGCCTTGTTCGTCACCGACGGCTTGCGCGGTCGCAGCAAACCGGAGGCTTTTGAGGCGAGCAACGTGCGCTTTATCGCCGAGGCCGTCGGGCTTGAAGGGCTGCGCAGCGTCACCGTGTTCGAGGACCCGCACATGCGTCGGCGCAACGGCCGGCTCAGTCGCCTGAACAGCGAATTCATGGGCATCACCACGCGGTTCAACGCCTTGCATCAGTTGCTCGAACGCTTGCGCAGCAGTGACGCGGATCATGTGGTCGCGGCGATCAAACCGGGACTGCAGGACCTGGCCGAGTTGCTCGATGGCTTTAGCGGTCGCGCCTTGACCAGCCCCGATGCCGCACGTTTGACGAACGCCTTGGCGACCTACAAGGAAAACCTGCCGGCCCGGGTTCGCCGCCTGCGGGCGACGTTTCAGGAGAGCAAGCCGAGCGACGCCGAGCAACTCGATTTCCACACCGCGTATGAGCTGCTCTATCGCTTCGTCGATGAGTTGCACAGTTATGCACAGACCCACGCCTCGCTGGCCGATCACAGCCATGCGCGGGAGCAATGGGACGAGCCGTTCACTCCGAAAACCAACTGGATGGCCTCGGCCGCGGCGGGCATTCGCGCGGCGTTCATTCTGGTGGTGCTGGGCAGCTATTGGGTGGCGACGGCGTGGCCGAGCGGGGCGACCATGACCCTGATCGCCGCGGCCACCGTGGGCCTGTCTGCGGCCACGCCGAACCCCAAGCGCATGGCGTTTCAAATGGCGTGCGGAACATTTCTCGGGGCGCTGATCGGCTTCTTCGAGATGTTTTTCATCTTCCCGTTGATCGATGGTTTTCCACTGCTATGCGTGATGCTCGCGCCGGTGATCGTGCTCGGGGCGTTCCTCACTTCACGGCCGCAATACGTTGGTGTCGGTCTCGGTTTGCTGATCTTCTTCAGCACTGGTTCGGTGCCGGACAATCTCACGGTCTACAACCCTTACGCGTTCATCAACGACTACATCGCCATGGTGATGGGCATGCTGGTGTGCGCGGCGGCCGGGGCGATCATCCTTCCGCCCAACAGCCGCTGGTTGTGGCGGCGCCTGGAGCAGGACCTGCGCGGGCAAGTGGTGTACGCCATCAGCGGCAAACTCAAGGGTTTGGCGTC
The DNA here is from genome assembly GCF_019823085.1 of Pseudomonas sp. DR48. Classification (NCBI taxonomy): domain Bacteria; kingdom Pseudomonadati; phylum Pseudomonadota; class Gammaproteobacteria; order Pseudomonadales; family Pseudomonadaceae; genus Pseudomonas; species Pseudomonas sp. DR48. The sequence continues at coordinate 3,043,560 of NZ_CP081946.1, forward strand.
GGGTTTTGAAAGCGGTACGCGGGACTTGTTGCACCAGGCCTACGGTTTCGCGGCGGGACAACCGCAGGTGCAACGAAACCTGCTGCGCTGGATGTTCGTGGTGCTGGAGGTCGGTCACGCGATCATCGAGTTGCGCAAGGAGCAGGCGATTCTGCCGGTGCACCCGGCCTATGCCGAATCCCAGCCGTGGCGTCAGGCGATCCGCGTGATGGGACGCTCGCTGGTGCGGCTGTTTCTGCAACCGAGCCAGAGCAATCTGGAGCGCGGATTGATCGCGGTCGACCATGCGATCAACCGCGTGCAAACCACCGATGAGCCGTTCGCCCCGCACTTCGACACCTCGGCCTTGCGTCGGGTGAAGAGCTATCTGCACTTCATCCGCACCTCGCTGCTCGACCCGCAATCACCGCTCGCCGGCTACCTGAAGGCCAGCGCCGTCGCCAAGCTCCAAGGACTTGAACATGCCTCGTGAAATCGCCTTCCACGGCGTGTACATGCCGACCATGACGTTGATGTTTTTCATCGCCGCGGCGCTGGCCTGGGCGCTGGACCGGTTCCTGTCCGGGTTCGACCTGTACCGCTTCTTCTGGCACCCGGCGCTGTTGCGCCTGAGTTTGTTTACCTGTCTGTTCGGCGCCCTGGCGCTGACTGTCTATCACTGACTTTTTATCATTGAAGAAGGCCCTGATGAAAAAGCTTTTCAGCCTGCTCGCCACCCTGCTGGTACTGGCCCTCGCGCTATGGATCGGCCGGACCCTGTGGGTGCATTACATGAACACGCCGTGGACCCGCGACGGTCGGGTGCGCGCCGACATCATCAACGTTGCCGCCGACGTCACCGGTGAAGTCGTGGACGTGCCGGTGCGCGACAACCAACAGGTGAAGAAGGGTGATTTGCTGATGCAGATCGACCCCGAGCATTACCGCATCGCAGTCAAACAAGCGCAGGCGCTGGTGGCCTCACGCAAGTCGACGTGGGAGATGCGCAAGGTCAACGCCCATCGCCGCGCCGACATGGACGCCTTGGTGATTTCCAAGGAAAACCGCGACGACGCCAGCAACATCGCCGACTCGGCGCTGGCCGATTACCAGCAAGCCCAGGCACAACTTGAAGCGGCCGAACTGAACCTCAAACGCACCGAAGTCCGCGCGGCGGTGGACGGTTACGTCACCAACCTGAACGTGCATCGCGGCGATTACGCGCGCATCGGCGAAGCGAAAATGGCCGTGGTCGATATGAACTCGTTCTGGGTGTATGGCTTCTTCGAAGAAACCAAACTGCCGCATGTGCGGGTGGGCGACAAGGCCGACATGCAGTTGATGAGCGGCGAAGTGTTGAAGGGGCATGTGGAGAGCATTTCGCGCGGTATTTATGACCGCGATAACCCGGAAAGTCGCGAGCTGATTGCCGATGTGAATCCGACGTTCAACTGGGTGCGCCTGGCGCAGCGAGTGCCGGTGCGGATTCACATTGATGAAGTGCCTGAAGGGGTGCTGTTGGCGGCCGGGATTACGTGCACGGTGGTGGTTAACTAGACGTTGGACCGCGTCGCCGCAATCGCGAGCAGGCTCGCTCCCACATTGATCGAGCCGGACGTGGATTCTGCGAACACCACAAATCCCCTGTGGGAGCGAGCCTGCTCGCGATGGGCGCGACGCGGACTTAGCCCTTGCAAAACGTCTCATGCAAATGCCGCCAAAGCACTTTGCCGTCGGCCTGTTTCTCGAACACCACCGTCGAGCGTCGATCAGAATGCAGGCCGGTTGCATCGGTCTGCTGCTCGCGATAACTCACCACCGCGCCACCGTCATAAAGCGCAATGCCGCGCAGTTCGCCGAGCTCAATCCTGAACCCGAGTTTCCTGCCGCCCGCCAGCATGAACAACTCGCTCAATGCCTCGAAATCCAGCACCCGGCCCAACGGCGAGACCATGGAAAATTGCGGCGAAAAACGCGCCAGCAGTTGTTCAAGCACAGACTCGTCCAGTTCCAGGGCCAACCATTTTTCGATAGCGATGTGGGCCTGGATGACTTCGTCAAAATATTCGCTGTAGTCGGTCATGTTTTTTCCAGTCATTTTGCTGCGTCTGGTTTGACGTCTTCGCGGGCCAGCCCTCCCACGGAGAGCGCCGCGAAACCTGTGGGAGCGGGCTTGCCCGCGATAGCGTCGACCCGATTTAAAGTTGCCCCTTCAACCCAAACCGCTTCATCAACCCCGCCTGCAACAACCCTTTGGGCAACAACCCGGCCAACAGCGGCAACGCCCGGCTGCCATTGCCCAGGCGAATCAGGCGCGGCGGGTTGCTTTGTTGCACGGCCTTGAGCAGACCCTCGGCAAATTCCCTGGCCGGCGTCGGCTTGTCCTGAGAGGCCTTGGCGCGTGCGCGAATGCCTTCACGCAGTGGAAACCACGGCGATTGTTCGGTGATCAATTGTTCCGCTTCATGGCCGGCATTCTTGGCGAAACTGGATTCGATGGCGCCCGGCTGGACCTCCATCACGCGAACCCCGAACGGCGCCAGTTCCATGCGCAACGCATCGCTCAATGCATGCACCGCCGCTTTCGAGGCGCAATACGCGCCGGCGAACGGCGTGACCAACACCCCGGAAACGCTGCCGATGTTTACCACCAGGCCTTTGGCGCGGCGCAGCACCGGGAACATCGCACGGGTTACGCCGACAATGGCAAAGACGTTGGTTTCGAACTGCCGCTGCATCGCCGGCACACCGCCGTCGAGCAAGGGGCCCATGGCGCCGTAACCGGCGTTGTTGATCAGCACGTCAAGGCCGCCACGTTGCTGATTGATCTGCTCGCTCAATTGTTCAAGCGCGGCGGCGTCGTTGACGTCCAGTTGCACCGCCGTGAAACCCGCGGCGGCCAGCGCCGCGACGTCATCAGCCTTGCGCGCACTGGCCCAGACTTCATATCCGGCACTCTTGAACACATCGGCCAGGGCGCGGCCAATGCCGCTGGAACAACCGGTAATCAACGCAACAGGCATGGCGCGGTCCTTGTGCAATAGAAAAAAGGGAAGATTAGTCTGAGAAACTACCTTGCAGATGTTCGGCGCGAAACTCCAGGGTTTGCGGGCGATAACCGGGACGCAGTGGCGGCAATGGCAAACAGTCTTCCCAATTGGCGCCAGCCTGCAGTTCGCCAGGGCCGCGATAGCGTGGGGCGGCGTATTGATTGTCGGCCAGGTTGACCGTATCGCCCGGCGCGTACGCGGCGATGCGCCAGCGCAACTCGGTGAGCGGCACGTCGTTGCCGTTGTTCATTTTCAGTAGCAGGGGGCGGTCGGCCGGGCATTGCTCGGGGGAGTAGGTAATGCGCAGTTCAAGACGCGCCAGTTGCTTGACCTCGCGGTTGTCCATCCAGATTACCCACGTAGCCACCAGGCCCAGGCCAATGGCGGCCGCCACAGAGACCGGCAACGCTTTGGCCGGATAGCGCAGCAACAGGATCAGCCAGGTAATGACCAGCAAGACGCCGATGAACATGTTTTAACGCTCCTTGAACTCATGACCACCATCCTACCGAAGGGCCGCGGGAATGGACATTCGCGGTTCAAGGGCGTGTACCGCTGGTCGCTACTGTAATTTCTGACAGTAGCCAGGCCATCACCGCGACGATTAGATGGCCATTGGCAAAAAAGGACATTCAGGGCATGCCGGCCACGACGATGGGAATGCACTACAACACACCCAAAGTGTTTGTCTTCGATCCGCGAGGATTGCCCGTCTGTTCGGTTGAATATTGGCGTGAGGTTGAAGGCATCGCCGCTCAGGCGCGATTTAATCGCACGCTCCACGATGCCGCGGGTTTCCCGATAAAACAGTGGGACCCTCGGCTGTGGGCGTTGCACGAAGACGACCCCGCAGTCCCCGCCAACATCACCACAGTGCATTCGCTGCTCGGCCATCCCGTTTGCACGAACAGTGTCGATGCCGGCTCCACAGTCAGTCTGTTTGGCCTGGCCGATCAGGTGCTGTTCAGCTGGGACAGCCGCGGGATACGACGCGAGGTTGAATACGACGACCTGATTCGGCCCGTGGCGGTGTTCGAACACCTGGCGACCGAACCACGACGTTGTGCTGAACGCATGGAGTATGGGCGTGCCGAACCGGGGGCTCAGGATCATAACCAATGCGGGGAATTGATTCGCCAGGATAGCCCGGGCGGGACCGTGCTGTTTGAGTCGTTCGCAATCACTGGCCAGTGCACAAGGCAGGCTCAACACTTCACTTTAGCGGCCGTTGCCCCTGATTGGCCCGAGCCGATTGCCGAGCGTGAGGCGTTATTGGAACCAGGTGAGGGCGCAATCTCGACGTGGCGTTACGGGCCGCACGGTGAGGTGCTGGAAAGGGTCGATGCCCGGCAGAACACCCAGAGGTTTGACTTCACCCGTGATGGTCGGTTGCGTCAGAGCGAACTCAAACTGGCCGGCAAGCTCACGTGGCAAACGCTGGTCCGCGAGATCGAGTACAACGCCGACGGACAAGTCACGCGAGAAGTGGCGGGCAACGACGTACAAACAACACTTACGTATTGCGCCGAGAGTGGTCACTTGATGACGCGGCGGGCGCACAGCGAGCGTACCGATGAGTTGCAACATCTGCTCTATGACTATGACTGCATGGGCAATGTGCTGAGTATCGAAGACAAGGCGTTGCCGGTGCGTTATTTCAACAATCAACGCATCGAACCCGTTAGTCGATACTGGTATGACAGTTTGTATCAATTGATCGCGGCGATTGGCTGGGAGGCGGGCGCCGCCAATCAAGGGCCGGCCTCAGTCGACCGTAACGATCCTGCAGCGCTCGGTAACTACCACCAAACCTTCAGCCATGACGAAAGCGGCAATTTGCTGAAGTTAACGCATGTGGGGGCCCAAAGTCCTGGGCGCGAACTTAAGGCTGCCCGGTACAGCAATCGTTGCTTGCCATACCGCAACGGGGTGCCGCCGACCGAAAATGAAATCGCCGCGGCATTCGATGCCAAGGGCAACTTGCTGGAGCTGGATCAGGGGCGGTTCTTGACGTGGGACCTGCGCAATCAATTGCAGTCGGTCAGCCCTGTGGAACGTAGATCCGGGCGTAATGACTGTGAATGTTATTTCTACGATACCGGCGGCCAGCGAGTGCGCAAGATTCGTTCATTGCAGACCAATGCCCGAACCGTGAAAGCCGAGGTGCGTTACCTGCCGGAGCTGGAACTGCGCACTGACAGTGGTACTGGAGAAGTGCTGCACGTCATCACCGCGCAGGCCGGACTCAATACGGTTCGGGTATTGCACTGGGAAACCGACCCACCGTCCGGGGTCAATGATCAATACCGGTACAACCTGGTCGATCACCTGAAGTCCTGCACCCTGGAACTGGCCGACGACGCACGCATCATCAGCCAGGAAGTGTTCTATCCCTTCGGTGAAACGGCATGGTTTGCCCGTTCGGACGTCATCGGCGTCGACTATAAAACCATCCGCTATTCGGGTAAGGAGCGGGATGCGACGGGGCTTTGTTACTACGGTTTTCGGTACTACGTGCCGTGGTTGTTCCGTTGGCTGAATCCGGACCCCGCGGGGAATGTGGATGGACTGAATCTGTATTGGATGACCCGAAACAACCCGGTCAGCTTGATTGATGACAGTGGAGCCATTTCGAAAAAGCCCTTGAGTAACGGCTTACGGGCACCGGTCATCGCCGCGGGTAATGAGCGCGAAGTGCCGGGTGCCAAGCCCGTTGATGCGGGAAAACCTATCCACATGGTGCCATTCACGGGGCAGTCAGCGGATATCCTCAAGGCATTGTCGATTCCTGAATTTAGCCATGTGGGGGTTAACACAGACTTGCTGATGTCAACGAAAGTCGCTTATTCACCGCAGGTCAGTTCGCAACTGGCGAATAAAGAAGGTGGCGCCAGTTTTATATTTTCAATGCAGCGGATGACGTATTCCGGCGCGGCGGTGGGTGAGTTCAATGCCCTCAAGGTTGTCGATATCGCTGCCGGTGAAATTCCTGAACAGTCCAGCGCAGTCTCCGGCTTTTGGGCTGCGCAGGGAGGGTATGTAGACATACCTGTCCATCCCCAAGGCACGGACCCTGAATTTGTTTTTACACCGGGTTTCAGTGGTTGTTCGCTGACGGTCGATCAGCTCAATGACAATGTATTGCGGGTGAGGCACGTAGAGGGTTCAAAAGAAGATGCGCAATACAACACGTTACCTTCCGCTGAGCACGGACTGGGGCTCAGCGCATCGATGGAATTTCCCGATTATGGATTTGATGTTGATGAAAATAACAGTGTGATCACAGAGACAACCGGGTTCGCCTTTATGAGGTACGACCGAAAAACAAAGGCGTGGGACATTCATTATCAAACTCTTCAAGGTGCAGCGACCATCGGAAAGTATGCCCCGACCCGGCGAGGTTTTTTTGGCGCGACAAAGTCTTCTGTAAATGTGTTCGAGCGTACCAAGGTCAGAAACACCATGAACAAAAAGGTAGTCACCGCCAGGCAGTAATTCGGCGGGACAAAAAAGACCCCCGCCCAACTAACTGCGGGAAAAGACATTCAAGGGCAGCCGCGATCATCATTGGTGGCCACTGTAATTTACTGACAGTAGCCAGGCAGTCACCGCCACGATTAGATGGCCATTGGCAAAAAAGGACATTCAGGGCATGCCGGCCATGACGATGGGAATGCACTACAACACACCCAAAGTGTTTGTCTTCGATCCGCGAGGATTGCCCGTCTGTTCGGTTGAATATTGGCGTGAGGTTGAAGGCATCGCCGCTCAGGCGCGATTTAATCGCACGCTCCACGATGCCGCGGGTTTCCCGATAAGGCAGTGGGACCCTCGGCTGTGGGCGTTGCACGAAGACGACCCCGCAGTCCCCGCCAACATCACCACAGTGCATTCGCTGCTCGGCCATCCCGTTTGCACGAACAGTGTCGATGCCGGCTCCACAGTCAGTCTGTTTGGCCTGGCCGATCAGGTGCTGTTCAGCTGGGACAGTCGCGGGATACGACGCGAGGTTGAATATGACGACCTGCTTCGGCCCGTGGCGGTGTTCGAACACCTGGCGACCGAACCACGACGTTGTGCTGAACGCATGGAGTATGGGCGTGCCGAACCGGGGGCTCAGGATCATAACCAATGCGGGGAATTGATTCGCCAGGATAGCCCGGGCGGGACCGTGCTGTTTGAGTCGTTCGCAATCACTGGCCAGTGCACAAGGCAGGCTCAACACTTCACTTTAGCGGCCGCTGCCCCTGATTGGCCGGAGCCGATTGCTGATCGCAACAGTGTGTTGGAGCCCGGCGATGGTGCCGTTTCCACGTGGCGGTTCGATCCGCTGGGTAATGTACTGGAATCAGTCGATGCCAGGCAGAACCGTCAGACCTTTGGCTTCACCCTTGATGGGCGATTGCACCACAGCGTCCTTAAGCACTCAGGCAAACCGACCGGGCACACACTGGTCAGTGAAATCGAGTACAACGCCGAGGGGCAGATCACAGGAGAAGTGGCAGGCAACGGCGTACAAACAACGCTGACGTACTGCGCCAAGAGTGGTCGCTTGATGACCCGGCGGGCGCACAGCGAGCGTACCGGTGAGTTGCAACATCTGCTCTACGCCTATGACCGCATGGGCAATGTGTTGAGTATCGAAGACAAAGCGTTGCCGGTGCGTTATTTCAACAATCAACGCATCGAACCCGTTAGTCGATACTGGTATGACAGTTTGTATCAATTAATCGTTGCGATTGGCTGGGAGGCGGGCGCCGCCAATCAAGGGCCGGCCTCGGTGGGGCGCAACGATCCCGCGGCGCTCAGTACCTACCGCCAGACCTACAGCTATGACGACGGCGGCAACTTGCTGGAGGTAAAACACGTCGGCGCACAAAGCCCGGGGCGCCAGCTAAGAGCTGCCCGGTACAGCAATCGTTGCTTGCCATACCGCAACGGGGTGCCGCCGACCGAAAATGAAATCGCCGCGGCATTCGATGCCAAGGGCAACTTGCTGGAGCTGGATCAGGGACGGTTGTTGACGTGGGACCTGCGCAATCAATTGCACTCGGTCAACCCCGTGGAACGTGAATCCGGACGTAATGACTGTGAATGTTATTTCTACGATACCGGCGGCCAGCGAGTGCGCAAGATTCGTTCATGGCAGACCAATGCCCGAACCGTGAAATCCGAAGTGCGTTACCTGCCGGAGCTGGAAATGCGCACTGACAGTGGCACTGGAGAAGTGCTCCACGTCATCACCGCGCTGGCCGGACTCAATACGGTTCGGGTATTGCACTGGGAAAGCGACCCACCGTCCGGGGTCAACGATCAATACCGGTACAGCCTGGTCGATCACCTGAAGTCTTGCACGGTGGAATTGGCCGACGACGCACGCATCATCAGCCAGGAAGTGTTCTATCCCTTTGGCGAAACTGCATGGTTTACCGGTTCGGCCGTCGACTATAAGACCATTCGTTATTCGGGTAAGGAGCGGGATGCGACGGGGCTTTATTACTACGGCCTGCGTTATTACATCCCGTGGTTGCAGCGCTGGCTCAATCCCGATCCTGCCGGTGATGTCGATGGTCTGAATTTTTATGCGATGGTCATTAACAACCCAATGACGTTCATTGATTCATCCGGCCTGCAACATGACGTAGTGGGGGACTACGAGATCGACATTGGCAGGTTTCAGCGACTGGGATTGAAGGCCAAGGCGATGTCGGCAAAAGTCGCGGTCTTTGACAGTAAAACCGAAACGTTTAAACCCAGCTCCGGATTTAAAGCCGTGGAAGTGGGTGTCGACGTTGAATACTCCGTTGGCAAGGATGAGCTTATACGCAGCTTGAAGGAGTACAAACGGGGGTTCAAACATGCATCGAGGATGTTTACGGACGCCAAGTCCGGAGAGCCCCAAATGAATTTTGAGCTAGGAGAAACAATATCGTCAGAGATGGTGGCGTGGGCGGAGTCGGGTTTTCAGAAAACCCGGATCATCGAGTCGGCCCCTGGAAGTGCCAACCCGCAAAAAGTTGTCGAGAACAGGTTCTTTGCGATTTTGAGGAAAGAAGACAAGCTCAAGGCACCGGGAGCCCGGCATATTTACGCAATCGCGGCGATTTCCACAACGATGGACAAGGGGGCTGCCAGTAATGACACGGAGGCCAAGGTGGAGTTTTTGGTGGCAAACCCTGCCTCCCAGCTGAAGGCAAACGAACTCAAAATAGCCGCGGACGCCGGGGTCGTGTCCAAAGATGTCTCGAGTGTACGAGGCGTGGGCAACTTTCTGACCCTCAAATCGTTGAATACGATAAACAAGACCAGCAAGGTAGTAAAAATCACCACTCGGGCAGTTAACCCAAGGTCAGCCGCGATTGCCTCGAGATCAGGCGCTAGATGGACGGGATAAAAAAAGCCCCCGACCAACCCGCTGCGGATGGGGATTCGCAGCGGACTGGACGGGGGCTTTTAATTTGCCTGGTGTTTACTGCGCGATGGTTTTCACCGACACGCCGCGTTCGACCGGGGTGGAACGACCGTAGATATCTTCAAAGCGCTCGATATCGTCTTCACCCAGATAGCTGCCCGATTGCACTTCGATGATCTCGAGTGGAATCTTGCCCGGGTTGCGCAGACGGTGAACCGAAGCGATCGGGATGTAGGTCGACTGGTTTTCGCAAAGCAGGAACACGTTGTCGTCGCAGGTCACTTCAGCCGTGCCGCTGACCACGATCCAGTGTTCGGCGCGGTGGTGGTGCATTTGCAGCGACAGGCATGCGCCCGGTTTCACCGAAATGTGCTTGACCTGGAAGCGGCCGCCCATGTCCACCGAATCGTAGGAGCCCCACGGACGATAGACTTCGCAGTGGTTCTGGGTTTCGCTACGGCCCTGCGCGTTGAGGGTGTTGACCATTTGTTTCACGCCTTGGACCGAGTCCTTGTGGGCGATCATCATGGCGTCCTTGGTTTCGACGACGACGATGTTGTCCAGGCCGATCACCGACACCAGTTTGCCATTGCCGTGGATCATGCAGTTTTTGCTGTCCTGGATGACCACGTCGCCTTTGGTGACGTTGCCGTTGGCATCTTTTTCATTCACTTCCCACAGCGACGCCCAGCAACCGACATCGCTCCAGCCAGCGGTCAGTGGCACGACGCAGGCGCGCTGGGTTTTTTCCATCACCGAGTAGTCGATGGAATTGTCCGGGCAGCAGGCGAAGGTGGCTTCGTCGATGGTGATGGTGTCGGCATCCTGTTCGCTGCGCTCAAGGGTCAGCAGGCAGGTGTCGTAGATGTCCGGATCGTGTTTTTTCAATTCTTCCAGGAAGCGGCTGGCGCGGAACAGGAACATGCCGCTGTTCCAGAAGTAGCCGCCGGACTGGACGAATTCAGTGGCGCGTTTGACGTCTGGTTTTTCGACGAAATGCGAGACACGGCTGACGCCTTCCGGCAGCAGCGAATCATTGGTCGACTTGATGTAGCCGTAACCGGTTTCCGGTTTGGTGGCCGGTACGCCGAACAGCACCATTTCGCCGTTTTCGGCAGCGACAGTGGCCAGGGCCAGGGCGCGTTGCAGGGCTTTCTGGTCTTCCAGCACGTGGTCGGCCGGCAGCACCAGCATCAACTCGTCACGGCCTTCATTGATCAGCATCATCGCGGTCAGGGCCACGGCCGGCGCAGTGTTGCGACCAAACGGTTCCATCAGGATGCGCTGGGTTTCCAGCTTGCGGTTGGCCAGTTGCTCGTTGACGATGAAGCGGTGGTCCTTGTTGCAGACCACGATCGGGGTGTCCATGCCTTCGAATACCAGGCGTTCCAGGGTTTGCTGGAACAGCGTGTGCTCGCCGGTCAGGGCCAGAAATTGCTTGGGGAACTGTTTACGGGAAAGCGGCCAAAGACGTGAGCCACTACCACCGGACAAGATCACTGGAATCATGTTGTTACTCCTTGAAAATCGTATGGGTCAGAGCTACTGCGTTCTGTCGTTTCACTCTTGTTCTTATTCCGTGTCCGAATTGACTCCTCGGTCCTTGTGGGAGCTGGCTTGCCTGCGATGGCATCGCCTCGGTGTATCTGTTGAACCGAGGTGTCTGCATCGCGGGCAAGCCCGGCTCCTACAGGGGGAGCGTCAAGTCAGAAAATTAATCAGCGCGTCGAGACCGGGCGTTTTACCCAGACTGGCGACAGGCTGCTGCCGCTGCCGGTGACGTACAGCACGGCGGCTTCACCGCGTTCCAGGGCAACCGGCTTCACGTCGCCGACTTTGGTCGCGCCGTCATACAGCGCCAGGCTGACTTTCACCGGGTTGATTTCACGCTCGCCACGGCTCTTGGCCGCAACGGAGGGAACCACTTCGGTCTTGCCGTCGGCAGTTTTCAGGGTCAGGGCCTTGTCGCTCAGGTTCTGCACGCGAACCAGGGATTTCTGCTTGTTCTTGAACGGCGGTTCTTCGATCAGTTGTGGTGCGCCGCTGGCGTTGTTGACCAGGGTGTAATAGTGATCGCCGGCCAGTTTCACCGGCAGGGTCTGGCTGCCGACCTTGGCGCTGTAGTCGCCGCCCGGCATGAAGCTGAAGTCGCTGCTGGACAGCGGCGCAACATCGCTCAGGTTGGTGGTGCCGACGGTGGCGCTGACTTCAGCATTACCGGCGTTATAGACACGTACGAAGCTCGAACCTTTCGGTGCAGTCGGGCCGTAGAGTGCGGCGTCACCAGCGAAGGCGGACATCGACAACACGCTCATGCCAGCCACAAGTGCGAAGGTCTTGGCGAGACGGCGAGGAGTAGTAGTGAAAGTCATGGTGTACCTCTCTTTCAGTTTTGCGCCCGGTCGGGCGTCTCGGATTTAGTGTTTGCAGCTACGTTTTGTTGGCGAACGCCAGCTTCTTTGAGCTCTGCGACCCACTGCGGGTCGGCGTCACCAATTTCGTTGTTCACAGGCAGATAACGTTCAGGAAACTCCCAGATCAGCACCTGAGGCGGGCTGTTCTTGAAAGCGTCGCTTTTCAGATAGCTGAGCATCGGCAGAATCGGGCCGTGGCCGTCTTCGGCGTAATTGACCACGTCGCTGTGCAGCGCTTGTTTCAGCGCACCGACGAAGTTCCAGTTAGGGTTGGCGCTGTAGCTGGTGCCGATCAGGGCCACCGGCACGTCGGTGTTGGCAAACAACGCGTCGTCGCCGGCAGGCTGAGCATCAACCGCAACGGTGTTGCGCTTTTGCAGCGGTTCTTGCGCCGGCATCATGTTTTCGAACAACGGGTCCAGTGGCAGGAACAAGCGCAGGTCGCCCTTGTGTGTCACGTTCTCCGCAGGTGTCGTCACGAAGTCTTGCGGCTCGCCGCTGAGCGGGGCTTTTTCGGTAATCGTTTTGGCCAGCGCCTCGGCGGCGATTTGCGCGCCTTGCGGGGTCCAGTGGGTGTCGGTGCGCAGGAACACTTGCTGACCGTCCAGCTTGGCCTTGAGCATCGGGCCATAGAGGTCGGGCGCCAGGATCTTGTCGGCTGCCACGCGAGCGTGGAAGTCTTCATAGAGGTTGGCGTGAATGCTCGAAGGCTTCACTTCACCCAGGTGTTCCGGGTACAGGCGAGTCTTGGCTGGCACAATCGCCATCACCAGTTTCACGCCCTTGGCTTTCAGTTCCTGGCGCACGCCTTCTACGAGTGCGTAGTTGCCTTGCAGGTTCAACTCTTCGTTGACGATCGGGTTGAATTCTTCATCGCTGTACAACCACTGATCGCGGCCGAGCACAACACCCGGACGACCTTCGTTGAACAGTTTGAAATCCAGTGCGGCCCAGAGGTTGGTGCCAAGACGCTTGATCGGGAATTCGGCGTCGTAGTGAGTCTCGACGGCTTTGGTCCAGCGACCGTTGAGCACTGTGGTTTCGGCCGACGTATTGAAGCCGAAGAAGCTGCGCGTGGACCACACGCCCAGCACCAGCAGAATCAGCAGGAACAGGGCGATGTAGAGGATGCGTAATGAGCGGGTCATGGTCAGATCCCTCAGAACTGGAAGTAAAGGAACGGCGAGAAGCTTTGCGCCGAGAGTTTGAAAATCGAAGCGATGAACAGCACCAGTACCAGCGTGCGCATCACGTAGCGTGACCAGTCCGCGGTCCAGTAGGCCGGTTGCACAGTCGCTTCAACACCGACGGTGTAGCCAGGCTCGTGGATGCTCGCCGGGTTCTCGCCCGGTGCCGCTTTGATCATTCCAGGTGTTGCGGTGGCCGGGCCGTCGGCCTCGACGTTCACAACAGGTTTGGTCTTCTCTGGCGGCCGGTTGGTGTAGAAATCACGGATGCCGAAGAACGCCAGGGTCACGTACGCCACCACCAGGGTTGCGACTTGCAGGCCGGTGAGGCTGGCCTGGTTGAGTTCCGACAGCGACCATTCGCCGAAGCTGAACATTGCGCCGTACATGCGACCGGCAACGTGCAGGTTTTCCGAGCGGAAGATCACCCAGCCCATCACCACGAGCAGGAAGGTCAGCGCCCAGCGGATCGGGTTGATGCTGCGCGGCGAAGTGTTCAGGCCCAGGGCCTTCTCGATCGCCAGCCACATGCCGTGCCACGCACCCCAGACGATGTAGGTGATGTTCGCGCCGTGCCACAGACCACCAAGCAGCATGGTCAGGAACAGGTTGCGATAGGTCATCAGCGTGCCTTTGCGATTGCCGCCCAGCGTGATGTACAGGTAGTCACGCAGCCAGGTGGACAGGCTGATGTGCCAGCGACGCCAGAATTCGGTGATCGACTGGCTGATGTACGGCTGCTTGAAGTTTTCCATGAAGCGGAAACCCATCATCAAGCCCAGGCCGATGGCCATGTCGCTGTAACCGGAGAAGTCGAAATACAGCTGCGCGGTGTAAGCCAGCGCGCCGAGCCAGGCATCGCCCGTGGTCGGGTGTTGCAAGGCGAAGCAATGGTCAGCCACCACCGCGAGGGTGTCGGCGATGAAGACCTTCTTGATGAAACCCTGCATGAACCGCGTGCAACCCTCGGAGAACTTGTCGAGGGTGTGCGTGCGGTTGTTGAACTGGTCGGCGAGGTCGCGGAAACGCAAGACCGGGCCGGCGATCAGGTGCGGGAAGATCGCCACGAAGGCGGCAAAGTCGATCAGGTTGCGAGTGGCCGGAGTGTCGCCACGGTAAACGTCGATGATGTAGCTGATGGACTCGAAGATGTAGAACGAGATCCCGATCGGCAACAGCACGTGGGTCAGGATGAAAGGCGACAGACCGACCGAAGTCATCATCGCGTTGATGCTGTCGACGCCGAAGTTGGCGTACTTGAAGTAGCCCAGGATGCACAAGTCGACTGCCACGCCGAGCAGCAGCCAGCGTTGGGCCGGTTTGGTCCGAACGCCCGCGGCACCGACTTTGAGGCCGATCCAGTAGTTCCACAGCGTGACGGCGGCGAACAGCGCAAGAAAGTCCACGCGCCACCAGGCATAGAACACATAGCTGGCGATCAGCAGCAGCAGGTTGCGATAGCGTATTCCGCTCAAATAGTACAAGCCGAGAAAGATCGGCAAGAACAAAAACAGGAATACGTTGGATGAAAATACCATCCCGGTCTCTCCGTGTTTAACCAACAGTCAAGGGCCGCAGCCCCCCCAAACCCCCCAGTGAAAACCTGGGGGACACATCAAACAAAATTCATGTCTTGCACTGACCCTGTGGGAGCGGGATTGCTCGCGAATGCGGTGTGTCAGTCGACAACAATGTTGAATGTCAGACCGCATTCGCGAGCAAGCTCGCTCCCACAGGGGATTTGCGTTCGGCTCTAGGAGCCCTTGTTGCCTTTTTCGTTGGCCGGGTCGAAGACCTTGGTCAGGTCACCCCCAAGGCGGAAGGTCTTGAACGGCTGCATTTTGTGCTTCTGTTCCAGCACATCGGCCGGGCAGGTGTAGAGCGTGCAGAACGGTTCGAGCCAGGCAAATTTCGAGTCGATCTTGAGATCGGTCATGTCCTGTTCCTTGCCGTTCTTCTTCTCGAAGATCTCCGGGTCTTTAACCCCGGCCAGCACTTGATCACCCAGTCGTTTCAATGCGCCGTTGTTTTCCTGACGCAAGTCCACACCGTTGACCTGGGCGAAACTGGCGATCATCGCCAGCGGCGGCAAGGCGTAGTTGTGGTAGGCGAGGGCGCGTTGCTGGCGCTTGAGTTCGTTGGGCAGGAAACCCTGGGCGTCGACTTGATTGGCGCCGACCTTGTATTCCTTCACCGCCCAGTCGAACAGGTCGCGGCGGTTGGTGGCGACCGAAGTTGCCATCACCGACCAGGCAGCCCAGTACGAGTGATTGTTGGTTTGTTCCAGCGGCAGGTTGTCCCAGTCGCTGACCACTTGATCGGCCATTTTGCTGAACCAGGCCTCGATCAACTGCGACTCTTGCTGATGAGTCTCCAACGGATGCGAGTCGGAGAACTTCAGGCGAATGTACGCAGACGCCATGCTGCCCAACGCCCACTTGCGCATGGATTTGCCGGTGTGGTTGAAGTCCTTGGACATCAACGCGTCGGCCTTGGCCCAGGACGTCAGCCAATTCAGGGTGCATTCGAGCTGTTCCGGGCGACCGTCACGCATGAACTGCATCACGCGCTTGCTGGTGCCGCGCTCCAGTTTGGTGATGTCGGCGGTGCTGTCGCGGAAGGCTTTTTCCGAGACCTCGTTCAGGGTCGAACGAGCCTTGTCGGAGCCTTCGTACTTGCTGCGAAATTGCAGCGAGCCGGTGTACGGCGTCGGCATGGCATCACAACCTTCGCTCTTGTCGCCGGTTTTGACTTTTTCAATCGGCGCGAAGTAACCCTGTGGCGGACGCAGCGGCGCGGCGGCCTGAGTGGCGCCGGCAAACATCGCCAGTGTCAGCAGGGACGGCGCGAGTAATTTTTTCAAAGTTCGGGTTTGCATATGGACCTCATTGCCCAACCTGAGCGGTACGCTGCCCAGTGCCAGGGAACACGTTGCGTTTGCAGATTTTCGTTTCGACTTTCTGTGGCGCGGTACCTGCTTCAGGGCCCTGGACTTCGATGGCCAGCAGATTCTGCGAGGCCCAGTCATCGTCCGTGCGCAACTCAAAGGCGAAACGCCCGTCGGTGTCGGAGGTTTCCGGTTTTTCGATCTTGATGTCCTCGTGGCGACCGTTCATGTACCAGAGGGTGGCTTGCAGCTTTTTCACCGATGTATCGGCGAAACGGATATCGACCTGGTGACCACTGTTTTGCAGGTTCAGGTTCGTGCTGTTGACCAACAATTCGTTCTTGCCTGGTTTCAATGTGGTGCTGGCGGTCATCTGTGCATCCTTTCCTTCGCAACCGTTGTCCAGCAGCGCCATCATCTGGCGGTAGATGGTTTCCTGGTCGAGGCGATAGAGCGGCGAGAATTCCCAGATCAGAATCTTCGGTGGCTTGGTCTGGAACTCTTCGCTGCCCAGGTACTGCAGCATCGAACCTTCCAGGCCTCCGCCGGGGAACGCGACGTTGAGGATGTCGGCGCCGATGGCCTCTTCGAGGAAACCGGCGAAGTTGTAGTTCTTGCCACTGTGGCTGGTGCCGACCAGGGTGATCTCCGGATTTCCGGAGTCGCCGAACAGGTCGCCATCCGCTGCTTCACCCTTTGGCTCGGTGGTGAATTGATCCATGTACTGGATCGCGTAGCTAGTGCCACAGAGTTGACCGGCCATGTTGTGTAACGTTCCGGTCTTGCCCATGCGACCCGACCTGTGGCTCTCGAATTCGCGTTTTGGAATGCCCGCAAATTCAGGCATTTGCTTGATTTTCTCGCCGACGATTTTTGCCGTGCGCTGAGCGCCATACGGCGTCCAGTGCTGGTCGCCGCGGAAGTAGAAGTCGTGGGCGGGCAGGGTGTCAGGCAGCGATTCGTTGGTCAGCGGCGACAGGTCCGGCACCACGTAGCCCATGGCGGCGAAACGCCCCAGCATGGTCTTGTAGTTTTTCAGCGCCTTGTCGAAATCGTATTTGGCTTTTTCTTCCGGGTTCAGTTTGTTGCGGTTCACCAAGCCACGAGTGGGTTGATAAACAACAACGAGCTCCACGCCTTTGCTCTTGAACGCATCGTGCAGTTCTTTCATGCGTTTGTAGCCAGCGGGGGAGGTGTCGAATTCGGTGCGCAAGTCTTCTTGCGTACGAAACAACCAATCGCCCTGCGCCTGCACCAGCGTGGTGAAGTTCTGCTGGTAACGCGTGGTGTAGTTCTTGGCGTCGTGAGCTTCAGGGCACAGGTTGCAGCACGGTTCGGCGCTGAATTTCGGTGCCTGGGCGTCGTCGGCGCGAACACCGCCGCTGGCCGCGAGAATGCCGGCGGTCAGGGCCGACAGGCTGAGTAATTTGATCAAGTGTGGGTGCATAAAATTATCCTCAGTCCCGCATTTCAGTCTGGCGTTCGACAGGGTCGATCAGCACGGCTTTCTGCTGGCGCACCAGCAGGTCGAGAATTTCATCCTGACGCTCGCCGAGAATCCCGCTGAAGCTGATGCCGCTGGTTTTGGTCGGTGCGAGCATGGACACGCGATACAACTCGACGCTCAGCGGCGAGTCGATGGACAGCGGGCCACTGCCGTTGCCGGCCAGTTCGCCGCCGACCACGATCAGCGACACCTGGGCGTCGAACGGATCGAGCTTGATGTCGCGGTCGGTGTCGCTCAGGTCTTTGATGTGGCCGTAGACACCGGTCAGGCCGTTGGCCATCGACAGGTTTTCGTAGAGGCGGATGTTCACGCTGTTACGAACCCGGATGCCGTGGCGACGGTTGCTGATCACCTTGTTGCCCCACAGCAGATTGTCGGCACTCTCGTAGAGGGTGATGCCGTCTGTGTGGTTCTTGTAGATCTCGTTGTAGGCGATCAGGTTGTTGACGCTGTTACGGTCGATCACCAGGCCCGAGAGCTTGTTGTCGTAGCTGCGGTTGTTGAAGATGAAGCTGTCGTTGACCTCACGGGAAATGATGATCCCGTGCTTCTTCTTCGTGCCGTACACCGTGTTGTCGGCAATGATCAGACCGTGGGAACGGTCATGCGGGTCAATGCCGTAGACGATGTTGTCCTTGTACGTGTTGCCCTTGACCACGAAGTCGCGGGTTTCATAGCAGTAGAAGCCGTACCACATGTCCGAGAACTCGGAACCGACGATCCAGCCAGTCGGCTCGGGACGCTTGAGCACCTTGGCCATGTTCGGCGTGTACTGGGAAATACTCACGCCGTAGGACTTACTGTTGGCGTAACCGAAACTGGCGATCTTGCTGTTGGCGATGTAGGTCTCGGTGCCGCCCCAGGACAGCAGGAACGGACGGAATTCCTTGGGCGAATTGAACGTCGCCGGACCATTGTCCTTCTCGCGCCACCCAGTGATTTTGGTGTCGCGCACAAACAGCTGGCCGTCGTTGACCAGGAACGAACCGGCCTCTTGGGACAGGCGCAACTCCTGGGTCTGTTTGTCGATTTCGAGGATGCCATGACGGCCAACCACGATCGGCAATTTCGCCAGGAACACGCCCGGCGACGTTTCGTTGAAGTACTGTTTAGGCAGCTTCTTCGCCAGGTCCTTGAGGTTCATGTAGCCGTCGTCGATAAAGATCGCCTGCGGGATGCCGTGCTGACGCACCACCCACTCGGCCATCTTGTTGTCGCCACCGATGAAGTCCTTGAGGCTGTCTTCCTGCATCATCCGGCGCACGCTGATCTTGCCGGCCTTGGTGCGCACGATTTTCTTGGCAATCGCTTCGGCGGTGTAGCCGGAAGTGTCCGGCAGTGTCGGTTTGGCCAGCTCCAGCGGCGCGGTCGGCGCGCTGGTGACGGTGTAGGTCCTGGCCTGTTGCAGACCTTTGGCCGTTGTGGCCGGTTTCACCACCGGTTCGACGGTGGCGAAGGCTGCGGCGCTGGCCAGCAGCATTGCGCCGGCCAGTAGCGTCAGCGAACCTCGCTTTGCACTGTTCATGTCGGGCACTCCCTTCGCGGTTTGCATCAGAAGCGCCAGATCACGTCGATGAATGCGCGGTGCATGTACGAATCGACTTCTTTGCCATAGGCATCGCCCGGCTTGAACACGCCGCCACGGAAGCGCACGAGGGCCGACGGCTCATCGATCGACTGGCTCAACGCGGCAGGCAGCAGGCCTTGCTTGAAGTACTTGGTGACGACCAGGTCCATCTCCTGACCGAGGTCTTTTTCACCATCGTTCAGTGGCAGGGACGTGGTGGAAAGAATCGCGCCGGTCGGGTCGTCGGTGTTGTTCTCGACCGCATTGATGCCGTTGCTGCCAACCGGCTTGTTGCCGTCGACGCGCCAGAATTTGTGGTAGATCAAGCTGGCGTCGTATTCGTCGTTGAGCATCCACGAACCAAACAGGGTTGCGGTCTGCATGTTCTGCATCTCGCCACGGAAGGCTTCGCCGAAACGGTGAACCCGCGAGCGGGTACCGGTGTAGTTCGAGCGGTTGCTTTCCAGGCCGTTCTGTTCGTACTCGGCGCTGGCGCGGGCATAGGCGGCACCGACTTGCCATTGCGGATCGAGGCGCAGACGCACGCCGACATCCGTGGCCCAGCCATTGAGGTCTTGACCGCGTTTGGCTTCGGTCGGAGGCGTGCCGTTGGCGTTCAGCGGGTTGACCGTGTCGGTGTCGCCGCTCATGCCGGTGATGCTGCCCCAGTAATTGACAGTGTTGGTGTTGCGCCAGTTGTAGGCGTCACTGTCAGCGGTGAGGCCCAGCCAGGTGATATCACCGTTCTGTTTCTTGTCCAGCGAATCGGTGGGAACGCCCGGCTGCGGGTAGTCGAGCTTGCCGTCATCGTGGGTGTGATGAGCGCGAACGCCCGCCCAGTTGCCCGGTGTCCATTGATACTCGGCATCGGCGTAGACGTGCAGGCGATCCTTGTCTTTTGGAGCCAGCTCCGTGAGGTCGGTGCGGTACTCGCTGAAGCGTTCGGCGACACCCATGTTGGCGCGCAACAGGGTGGTGTCGAAGGTCCAGTTCAGGGCTTCGATGTTGGTGTCGCGCCATTCGCCGTCGGCGTTGTGCAGGCGTTGACGGCCGAGCTTGAGCATCTCGCCGGGATACGGCGTGAGGCCGCTGTAGCCGACCCAGAATTCACGCATCGCCAAGTAGTTTTTCTTGGTTTTCCGATCATCGCTAGTGGTCGGCGTGGTGCCGTCGCTGGCGGTCCCTTGCAAGGTGTCCGTCTCGATGATGTCGGTGGCGGTCACGGCCTGGCCCATGGCATAGGCGCTCCACGCGCCGCTCTCGCCATAGATCCATGGACGAAGGTCGAGGCCGACGCCGTTGACGTCGCCGCCGCTCTGGGTGCCGAGGTCGCTGTCGGCTTCGGACTGACCGGTAACTTTCACTTCGAGACCGAAGTTTTTGGTTTCAGTGATCGCGGCCAGTGTCGGGCAAGACCAGATCAGCGCGAACGTGAGGCCGATGCCGGCCTTCATGAATGGATTCAACTTCATAGGGATTCCTCGCCGTCTTCTTCTTGCAGGGCATGCATTTCCAGCGTGTTCTGACTCAAGGAACCCCGAACGGCCTGTTCTTGTTTCAACAGGCGTTGGGCCTCGGCGAGCTGGGCAGGCGGCAGTTGGGCTTCAAGTGTTGTTGCAAGCTCGGTGGCTTGCGGGGTGTCCTGAGCCTTGGCCAATTGGCTGAAGACATAGGCGTTAAGCGGGTTAGGCTTGGTGCCTCGGCCTTGGGAGAACAATTGGGCAATGGCGAAATCGGCGCTGTTCTGGCCGTTACGCGCAGCCTTGAGCAGGTGGTCCAGCGCTTTTTGCGAATAGACCTTGCCCAGGTAGCCACGACGGTAGATCTGGCCGAGGTAGTAATCGGCGGCCACTTCTTTGCCGACGGCTTTCTGGAAATGGTCTTCGGCGACTTTGGCGTCGGCCGGGACCCATTTGCCTTCGTAATACAATTTGCCGAGCAGCAATTCGGCACGCGGCTGGTCGGCCGCGCGGCCGTTGTTCAGGTACTTCATCATCGTGTCGACGTCGCCCAGTTCCGGGAAGTCGTAAAGCAATTGCGCGAGACTGACCCAGGAAGCGGGGTAGCCCGGAGCGATGCCTTCGAGTAGCGACTGAGCGGTTTTTTCATCGGTCTTGCCCAGGGTTGCATCGCCGAGCACGCGAGCGACGCTGTCGACGCGCTGAGCGGAAACGGTGCCGTGGGCATGAGCCGCTTGCATCTGCTTGATCAGCTCGGCTTGCTTCTCTGGCTTGGCCTGTTTCTGGTAAACGGTGGCCAGTTCGACGTAGCAGATGTCAGTGGTGTTCAACGCGGCTTTGCAGATGCTTTCGACTTCGGCCAGGTGCTGGTCGTAAGTGCCTTGGGTGCGATAGAGCAGCACTTGGGCCAGACCCGCTTCCGGCTTGCCTTCGGCGCGCCATTGGCTGATCTGCTTTTGTGCGTTGACGTTCGGGAAACTGTGCGGGTATTGCAGGTACAGCATGGCCAGCGGGATCAGCGTATTGCCTTCGCCATTGGCCGAAGCTTTTTTCAACAGGCCTTCGGCTTCGTGCTGTTCGGCTTCGGTGGAACCGGGTTTGGCCACCAGCAGGCGGCCGAGGCGAGCCTGGGCCCGCGGCGAGACATCGGCCGCGGCGCGATAAGTCGCCTCGGCCAACTTGATCTGCGCCGGGTCATGGCTGTCGACCTGAATATCGGCGAGGCCAACCTGTGCTTCGCTATAGCCCAGGTCTGCCAGTTGCTTGTAGTTCTGCTGCGCCAGCGCGGTGTCGCCGCGCTTGAGGGCTTCATTGGCCAGACGCTGGTCGGGCAGGCCGGCGCAACCGGCCAGGGCAATTGCCATGGCCAGGGTCAGCGGGACCGGCAGGATTCTGAGTGGGCTAGTCACGGGCATGTCCTCTGCTTAAAGACCGGAAGCCATGGCTTTGTCGATCAGCCAGTTCAGGTTCGGGCCACGATCGCTGTTCACTTCAACCGGGCGACCGGCGAACTTGCTGTCCAGCGGCTCGTCAGGCTGAATCAGGACGCGAATGTCGGACGACAGGTCGGCGCTTTTCAGGCTGGTGCTGCTGACGATCTTGCCGGTGCGGGACTTGTTTTCGCCGGCGATCTGGAAGCGCACCGAGCTGCCTGGCAGCACGTCGCCGAACTGGCGATAGGAGAAGCGGGCTTCTACGTTGGCTTCGCTGTTACGCGGCACCAGTTGGAAGATCACGTCGCCTTTGCTGGCGTACTGACCGTTGGCGACCATTTGTTGCGCCACGGTGCAATCGCACGGCGAGGTCAGGGTGCCGGTCATTTGCTTGCCGAACAGCTCTTCAACCTTGGCCGGTTGCAGCTGGTCTTCGTCCAGATGGCCTTTGAGTACGTCGAGCATGCTGGTGCTGAAGGTCGCCAGTGGCGCGCCTTTGGCAGCAACGCCGTCAGCCTTGATCAGGCTTTGCACAGTGCCGTCACGCGGCATGGTGATGTTCATGCCCTGCACGCTGACAAGGCCTGCCTGTGCGTGGCTGATGAAGTACATGCCATACACCGACTTGAAGATGAAACCGAACGCTGCCAGACCGACGAGGAAAATCGCCAGGCTGAAGGTCACTGCACGCAGACGACCGAACGCGGTCATGCCGTGGCCGCCATCCTTGACCTTGCGCGCCTTGGTGAAGTTATCGCGCTGCAGGGTCGCCAGCACTTCACCCATGCTGACGATGTCGCCGGCCAGGTGAGAGGTGATCAGGTGGCGCAGGGTCGAGATGTCTTGCGGTTCCAGGTTCTGGAACTGGCAACCGACACGACCGGTCGGGCGGTCGATGGAGCGCACTTGCAGCTCCACGTCCATGGCCAGGCCGAGGTTGTCGATGACGAATTGCAGGCGAGCCTTGTACACGTCGCCGATCTTCAGTGGCAGCTGACCGGCGTTGAAGGCCAGGCCGCCAGCGGAGAGGTCGATCACTCGAGCTTCCATCGGGGTCCGGTCAGGACCGAAGAAGCGCAGCTTGGCCGGAATTTTCACTCGGGCGTGTTGGCGCTGGGCTTCTGACTCATGCACTACGTTGGCGTTGACGGCGGTATTCATAGGGGCGATTTCCTGGTTAATTCAATAAGGGGGCGGTCAGACCATCATCAGCAGCACGGCAACAAAAATGCTGCCGGCGGAGAAGGTCATGGTCCGAGACGACCAGGTGTTGAACCAACGTTGAAAGCTGGCGAGATCACGGGTCAATTTGGTGTCCTGGCGGGTCCAGGATTGTTGGTCGAGGCGGAAGAACACGTAGATCTTCACCAGTGCGCCGACGATCTGGTTGTAATAGAGAATGGCCGGGTAGGCCGGGCCGATCCGGTGACCGGAGCAGGACAGCAGCAGGGTCAGGATCAGGCGCGTAATGCCGATCCACAGCAGGTAAACGAGGATGAACGCGGTGCCGTACTTGAAGCTGGCAATGATCGCCACCGTCAGGCCCAGCAGCGAGGTCCACATCGACACGCGCTGATCGAACAGCACCACCGAGGTGAACAGGCCGAGACGTTTCATACCCAGGCCCAAGGCGCGGGAGTTCTGGCGCAGGTTGTTGCCGTACCAGCGGAACATCAATTTGCGACTGGCCTTGATGAAGCTTTTTTCCGGCGGGTGTTCCACGGTGTGGATCGCGGCATCCGGCACGTAGAACGTGTCGTAGCCCAGACGCATCAAGCTGAACCAGCTCGACTTGTCATCACCGGTCAAGAACTTGAAGCGGCCCAGGCGCCAGTGTTGCAGCGAGTCGCTTTCCACGTCGGCGATGAAGTCCGGGTCGGTAACGACCGTCGCGCGAAATACCGACATCCGGCCGGTCATCGTCAGTACGCGTTTGGACAGGGCCATCGAGCACATGTTGATGTGGCGCTGGGCGAATCGCAGTTTGTGCCATTCGGCCATGACGTAGCCGCCACGCACTTCGCAGAACTCGTTGGTGGTCAGGCCGCCGACGTTGCCGAACAGCTGGAACCACGGCACGGTCTTGAGTACGACGCCGGGGGCGAGCACGGTGTCGCCATCGATCACGGCCACTACAGCGCGGTCGTCCGGCAAGTGGCGGGAGATGGCGCGGAAACCGTAGGCCAGGCCATCGCGTTTGCCGGTGCCGGGAATGCGCACGAAATCGAGCTTGACCCGAGCCGGTGGATTCATCCGGGCCCAAAGGCTTTTCACCAACAGCTCATCGGACATTTCGACGATGGAGCAGACCATGGTGGCGGGCAGGCCGCAGTCAATCGCTTCGCGGATCACCGAGCTGTACACCTGCGCCGTGGTCAGCGCGTCGATGCGAAAACTGGTCACCATCAAATAGACATGAGACGGGTTTGCCGCTGCGCCCAGCTTGCGCACTTTGCGCCGCAGGTGCGGGTAAACCACGTACAGAAACAGCATCCCGCGCAAAAAGTGCGTGGCACCCATCGAGTAACGCCAGATCCCGATGAAGCCGATCAGGAAGATGAAGTCCTTCGACTCGGAGTCGAACGTGGACGTAGGCAACACCATGGCGATGCCCATCAGTAAACTTAGGTAAAACAGCCAACCGGCGGCCTGAAGTAGGCCGTGCTTTAGCCTGTGCATAATCTGCATCCGTCTCTATCTCGGGCGAGCCTGTGGGGTGGCCCGATGGGGTTAAGGCAGGCGAAAAAGCCGGGAGGGTTTGCAGTCTCGTCGAGCGCCGCAAACCCTCCCGATACCGCTTGTTACCAGCAGATGCCTTCAGTCCGGCCACTCACGCTGGTGGCTTTGGACATGAAACCGACCAGGTCGACCACTTGCTTGCCGGCTGGAGCTTCCTGCGCCAGGGCGCGGAATTTCTCGTCACGGTTACCAAGGATGATCACGTCGGAGTTGGCGATCACGTCGTCGAAGTCCGAGTTGAGCAAGGACGAGACGTGAGGGATCTTCGACTCGATGTAGTCCTTGTTCGCGCCGTGGACACGGGCGTATTCGACGTTGCTGTCGTAGATGCTCAGGTCGTAACCCTTGCCGATCAGCATTTCCGCCAGATCGACCAGCGGGCTTTCGCGCAGGTCATCGGTGCCGGCCTTGAAGCTCAAGCCGAGCAGGGCGACTTTGCGTTTGTCGTGGCTGGAAACGATGTCGAAGGCGTTCTGCACCTGGGACTCGTTACTGCGCATCAGCGAGTTGAGCAGCGGCGATTCCACGTCCAGGGCACCGGCGCGGTAGGTCAGGGCGCGAACGTCTTTTGGCAGGCACGAGCCCCCGAACGCGAAGCCTGGGCGCATGTAGTACTGCGACAGGTTCAGGGTTTTGTCCTGGCAGACCACTTCCATCACTTCGCGACCGTCGACGCCACACGCCTTGGCGATGTTGCCGATCTCGTTGGCGAAGGTCACCTTGGTGGCGTGCCACACGTTGCAGGTGTACTTGATCATCTCGGCGACAGCGATGTCCTTGCGGATGATCGGTGCGTCGAGCTCTTCGTACAGCGATTGCAGAACGTCGCCCGACGCTTTGTCGAACTCGCCGATAACGGTCATTGGCGGCAGGTCGTAGTCGGCGATCGCGGTGCTTTCACGCAGGAACTCAGGGTTCACGGCGACACCGAAATCGACACCGGCTTTCTTGCCGGAGCAGTCTTCGAGGATCGGGATGACAACGTTTGCGACAGTGCCCGGCAGAACGGTGCTGCGAACCACGATGGTGTGGCGGGTGGTCTTGTCACGCAGGACAAAACCGATCTCGCGGCACACGGCTTCGATGTAGTTCAGTTCCAGGTCGCCGTTCTTCTTGCTCGGCGTACCGACGCAGATCATCGACAGGTCGGTGTCACGAATCGCTTCGGCGAAGTTGGTCGTGCCACGCAGTTTGCCTGTCGCGATACCCTTCTGCAGAAGTTCGCCCAGACCCGGTTCAACGATTGGCGATTTGCCAGCGTTGATCATATCGATTTTGTCTTTGGCAACATCGACGCCAATGACGTCATGGCCCCGTGCAGACAGGCAACCGGCACAGACTGCGCCGACGTAACCCAAACCAAATATGCTGATGCGCATCGCAATTACCTCAGTGTTTTATCAAGCCATTACATGGCCGGAGTTAATGGTGTTCAGCGGTCATAGTGCACGCGCAAGTGCGGCTTATAGGCGCCACAATGCCGCGTGCAGGCATACAAAGTTCCGAGTGTCTAAATAAGAGCACTCAAAATGTGCGCAACTAGGCCTTATTATTTTGATGTGCCCTGTTATGCAGCAGGTCTTCCAGTCAGAAGACAATATGCAAAGGTCTTGCGCGCTCAATGCCAGGCTGTGAGGCCCGTAGATCAAGCGTTTGAGTGCTCAGGCGAGCACGTTTATAGGGGCTCAGCCTTGGCCTTGAAAGGGGATAGTCATAGGCGTATCTCCTGTCCTTAAATAGGTTGCTCAAATCAGAGATCAGCCTGCAGAAGTTAATGTGACAACTTTTGCTGCGTGGGTCTGTTCCCTGTGTAAGTTATCTCGTACACACATTGAGATAATCTGTACCGGTGGTATGAGCTACGCATTTGGACATAGTTCCTGTCCGAGCATCGCGATTTTTGAAATTTCTTGAAATATTGATAAAGATGGCACTGCTTTCACACTGATAGCACTGGCGGTTTGGCCCTTTATATATTGGCTATTTCTTGCATTGGTAGTTTTGTGCCACTACTGAAAAAAAATTTCAGTGCCACTACTGAAAAAAATCACGGAAGTCGAGTGAAACAAAAGTTAGAAAAGGAAGTGTTGTTTTTTTGGCGTCAAGAGGTCGACGAATAGGCGGGGGATTGTTAGACGATCAAGCATCGGTGCGCGACTGTTTGGTAAGTCGCACACCGATCAAGAACTTACTCTGAAGTGTGGTTACGCAGGAATACCAGATTGTCCGGTTTAGACTGTTCGGCGCTGTACCGATAACCTTCAATATCAAACTCTTTCAGGTCTGCTGGATCGTTGATCCGCTCTTCGATAACGAAACGGCTCATCATGCCGCGCGCCTTCTTCGCGTAGAAGCTGATGATCTTGTATTGGCCGTTCTTCCAGTCCTTGAACTCGGTATTGACGATGCGCGCGCTCAGGGCGCTGCGCTTGACCGCCGAGAAGTACTCGTTGGAGGCCAGGTTGAGCAGCACGTCATCGCCCTGATCGGCCAGGGCTTCGTTCAGCCATTCGCTGATCCGCGTGCCCCAGAAGGCATACAAGTCCTTGCCACGGGCATTCGCCAGTTTGGTGCCCATTTCCAGGCGATACGGTTGCATCAGGTCCAGCGGACGCAGGAGGCCGTAGAGGCCGGACAGCATGCGCAAATGCTGTTGCGCGTAATCGAAATCGGCTTCGCTGAAGGTTTGTGCGTTCAACCCGGTGTAAACGTCACCCTTGAAGGCCAGCAATGCCTGTTTGGCGTTGTCCGGGGTGAAGGCCGGGGTCCAGCTGCCGAAACGCGCTGCGTTGAGCCCACCGATCTTGTCGGAGACGTGCATCAACTCGCTGATCTGCGCGGGCGTCAGGTCGCGCAATTGCAAAATCAGCTCCTGGGAGTGATCGAGGTATTGCGGTTGGGTGAAACGCTGGGTGGCCGGCGGTGTTTCGTAATCGAGGGTCTTGGCGGGGGAAATCACCATCAGCATGAAGTCGTCTCCTTTAATCGTGGGGGCGATTCTAGGGGGTTGGGCCGGTTGACTCCAGCTATCACGTCCATAGGTGATGATCGGCGAGTATCCACAATACCTGTGGGAGCGGGCTTGCTCGCGAATGCGATTGAATATTCACCATTGATGTTAACTGACACACCGCTTTCGCGAGCAAGCCCGCTCCCACAGTGGTTCGGTGCTGCTGCGGGAATGTGGGCCGGATCAGCTATAGTGCCGCGCGGGTTTTGTTATGGAGACATCCCATTGCGTATCGTTTTTCTATTCTCGGCCTGGCTCTTGAGTTTCGGCGCCATGGCGGCACCGGGCGACGTGGCGACACTTGATCGCAGTACCTGGCCTGAACAGCTCAATAACCCGACGCTGTTCGATGTCGCTTCGCGGGCTGAGATCCTCATGTTTGCGCGCGTACTGTTGGCCAGTGAATCGCTGGATGAGCCAGCGCTGGCCCAGCGCCTGGGGCTGCGCAAGATCAACCTCGAATCGGTCAATAACCTGCGCGAACGCCTGTGGCAGCGCCTGCTCGCCAACTACAACTTTGCCCAGCGCAGTTGCGATCAGGATGCCTCGTTCTGTTTCCTGGTCGAAGACCTGGACACCCTGCGCCAGCAAGCGGCGAAATTTCAGGTCAGCGATGACAGCTATTACATCAAGTGGTCCGAGCCGAGCCGGTTGTTCCATGCCCAGTACCTTGACGAACAGTTGCGCAAGGCCGCGCTGTTCCCACAGGTCAGCAGCGAAGTCGATCGTTTTGGCGACTATGAGCGCAATGGCGACGAGATGCATGACCGCCTGTTTTTGCTGACGTTCGACAGTGCCGCCAATGCCACGCCAGACAATACCGACTGGGTGGCGCAATACCTGCGCAAGGCGAACATGACCGGTACGTTCTTCGTGCTGGGCAAGGATATTCAGGCGCGTCTGGCCGAGCGCTCGGTGGCCAGTCTGCAAGCGACGTACTCCACGCAGTGCATCGGTGTGCAAGGTTGGGAGTTTCGCTCCCACAGCCATTGGCAGGACTGGCAGGATTCCGTGCGTCGCAGCGTCGAACTGGTCAAAAGCAAGCTGCCGGAAAACTATGTGCCGCTGTTCCGCCCACCCGACGGACAGCGACGCTCTGACGCGGAAAGCTTCTTCAAGGCTCAGGGCTTGCAGGTGGCCTTATGGGACATCGATGCCCAGGACGGCGCTGGCAAGCTCAAGGGCAGCGCGAGCGCGCAACGCGTGTTGACGCTGATGCTGTTGTGGCGACACGGCGTGATTAATTTCAATGTGAAGCAGGATGCGGTGAAAACGGCGATGCCCTGGCTCATCACGCAAACGGCGCAAAGCGGGATCGGTTGGGAGGACTGTCAGGACGCCTTTCGCTGAACGCGAAAAAGCCCGTAATCATTGAGGGTGAAGGTTGGGAGGGGTGATTTTTCAGCGGATTTCGGTGCAGGCGGACTTCCGACTTTAACGGGGTGATGGCCATCCGCCTAGTGCTATTGGTCACTCTGAAAAATAAACTTCAAAAAAACGTCAAAGTACTTTTTTCTGTCATGGGTTTTGGAGTATTACGAAGACAGACCGCCGAAACCTGCAGACAGGTGGCGTCTTCCAAGACCCCCATTTGTGTGCAGTTCACTTGAGTCCTCGCAGGTGAATTCGGCAGTCACTTCGAGGCGCAGCACTGTCAAGGTATTGCGTCGAATGGCTCCCACAAAGGTGACCGAGTATGGATGATCACGGACGTAGTTCTTCCTCCAACCAGCCAATCCTTTATGTACTCGATACCAACGTATTGATTCACGATCCAAACGCCCTGCTTAACTTCGAAGAACACCACGTTGCCATCCCGATGACCGTGCTTGAAGAGCTGGACAAGCTCAAGAGCGGGCATCACAGCGTGGCTGCGGAATGCCGTCAGGCGATTCGCCTGATCGACAAGACGCTGGGCGATGCCAGCCCTGAAGACGTCGAACTGGGTGTGCCGATCCAGCGTGGAAAAAGTGGGCCCAAGGGTTTGCTGTCAATTCTGATGAGCAAGCGTGCAGAGCCAAATATCATTCTTCCGGAACACCTGAACGACAACATCATCATCAACCAGTTGATTGACCTGCATGCACGCGAGCCCAAGCTGCCCGTGGTGCTGGTCACCAAAGACATCAACATGCGCCTCAAGGCCCGCGCGTGCGGGATCGCGGCCGAGGACTACAGCACTGACCAATTGGTCGATGACGTATCGCTGCTGCCCAATGGTTATCACACCATGGACGGCTCCTTCTGGGATCGTGTGAAGAATGTCGAAACCCGTCAGGACCACGGTCGCACCTGGCATCAGGTGCAACTGATCGACAACCTGCCGGCCGTGCATGTCAATGAATTCATCATCGACGAACAGGGGTTTGTCGGCTGGATCAAGGAGATCGAGGAAGACCGCCTGCTGATTCTCGACCTGCATCAGGAACCCCTGTTGCACCAGGAAGCCTGGGGGCTGAAACCGCGTGACATCTATCAAAGCCTGGCGCTGTATGCCTTGCTGGATCCGGATATCCACTTGGTCAACCTGACCGGCGCAGCAGGTTCCGGTAAAACCATCCTGGCCCTGGCGGCGGCGATCGAGCAGACCATGGTCAGCAAGCGCTACCGCCGGATCATCGCGACCCGTAGCGTGCAGGGCCTGGACCAGGAGATCGGTTTCCTGCCCGGCACCGAAGCGGAAAAAATGGAGCCCTGGCTGGGCGCCATCACCGATAACCTCGAAGCCTTGCACATGGACGATGAAAACACCCATGGCAGCGTCGATTACATCCTCAGCAAAGTGCCGTTGCAGTTCAAATCCCTCAACTACATTCGAGGTCGCAGCTTCCAGCAAAGCCTGATATTGATCGATGAATGCCAGAACCTGACGCCGCACCAGATGAAAACCATCATCACCCGTGCTGGCGCCGGTTCCAAAGTGGTGTGCCTGGGCAACCTGGCGCAAATCGACACCCCTTACCTGTCCGCGACCAGTTCCGGGCTGACGTACCTGACCGAACGCTTCAAAGACTTCCCCAACGGTGTCCACATCACCCTGCAAGGGGTGCCTCGTTCGATTCTGGCCGAATACGCAGAGTCACACCTCTGAGCTGCAAGCTTTAAGCTGTAAGCCGCAAGTTTCAAGCGAACCAAGTGAACCTCACTTAGCGCTTGAAGCCTGCGGCTTTTGGCTGCTTAAATGCTTCATTCCATACCCGCAGCTAACGCGCTTTTAACTTGCCGCTTGTTGCTTGCCGCTTGCTGCTGCCTCAAGGAGGCCTAGTGCTGACTCATCTCGATTCCCAAGGTCGCGCCAACATGGTCGACGTCACTGAAAAAGCCGTGACGTTCCGTGAAGCGACGGCCCAAGCGCTGGTGCGCATGCTGCCCGCAACCCTGAAAATGATCGTCAGCGGCGGTCATCCCAAGGGCGATGTGTTCGCCGTGGCGCGCATCGCCGGCATCCAGGCCGCGAAGAAAACCAGCGATCTGATTCCCTTGTGCCATCCCCTGATGCTGACCGGCGTCAAAGTCGAGCTCAGTGCCGAAGGCGACGACACTGTGCGCATCGTCGCGCGCTGCAAGTTGTCCGGGCAGACCGGCGTCGAGATGGAAGCGCTGACCGCTGCCAGCATCGCCGCACTGACGATCTACGACATGTGCAAGGCCGTCGACCGGGGCATGACCATCGAGAGCGTGCGACTGCTGGAAAAACTCGGCGGCAAGAGCGGCCATTTTCAGGCGGATCAGCCATGAACCTCACCGTGAAGTTTTTTGCCCGTTACCGCGAAGCGCTCGGCGTGGATTCGTTGAGCGTTGAAGGCGATTTCGCCACGGTCGACGATGTGCGCGCATTGCTGGCCCAGCGTGACGGTGCCGAGGTGCTGAGCGAGCAGAACCTGATGTGCGCCCGTAACGAGGACCTCTGTCAGCTTGATGAACCGGTGGCTGACGGTGATGAAGTGGCGTTCTTTCCGACCGTGACCGGGGGCTGATCATGGCAATTCGCGTGCAGTCCACGGCATTCGATCCGGGTGTTGAAGTCAACGCGATGCACGCCGCCAATGTCGGCGTCGGCGCGGTGGTGAGTTTTGTCGGTTACGTGCGCGACTTCAATGACGGGCTCGACGTGGCCGGGATGTTCCTTGAGCACTACCCGGGCATGACCGAAAAGGCACTCGCCAAGATTGCCCTTGAGGCCGAGCAGCGTTGGCCGTTGCTCAAGCTTGAAGTGCTGCACCGGATCGGCGCCCTGGAGCCGGGCGAGCCAATCGTCTTCGTCGGCGCCGCCAGCGCCCACCGCCAGGCCGCGTTCGATGCCTGCGCCTTTGTCATGGACTACCTGAAAACCCGCGCGCCGTTCTGGAAGAAAGAAAACACCAGCGATGGCCCGCGTTGGGTTGAGGGGCGTGACAGCGATCATGCGGCAGCGGATCGCTGGAAGCCTTAATTCCCGCGGTGTTCTTGAGTAAGTCTTCGCGGGCAAGCCCGCTCCCACAATGATCCCTGTTGTACACAATGACTGTATTCACAGAAGTAACCTGTGGGAGCGGGCTTGCCCGCGAAGAGGCCATCCGACACCCCATTCCTCGCGGATTCACCACCCGACCATCGGCCAAGGTCAATCCTGTTCGGCTGATTGACGGAATATACATAAAAGTCCAGTATGGAATTATAAGTACAAAAAAGGCGTTTCCCGTTTCTGCTCTTTCTTCTGTCTTGCCAAACCAACAACAACCCGCGAGAGAACGAACATGAAGAAATTCCCCCTCATCACCGGTCTGGCGCTGAGTCTGTTGGCGTGCAGCTCTGTGTTCGCCGCTGACAAAACCCTGCGCATCGGCATCGAAGCCGCCTATCCGCCATTTGCCTCCAAAACCGACAAAGGCGAGATCGTGGGTTTCGACTATGACATCGGTAACGCGCTGTGCGCGCAGATGAAGGTCAAATGCGTGTGGGTCGAAGGCGAGTTCGACGGCCTGATTCCCTCGCTGAAAGTGAAGAAAATCGACATGGCGCTGTCGTCCATGACCATCAACGAAGACCGCAAGAAGTCGGTGGATTTCACCCACAAGTACTACTTCACTTCATCGCGCCTGGTGATGAAGGACGGCGCGGTTGTCGATGACCAATACGCCAGCCTCAAAGGCAAGACTGTAGGCGTTCAGCGCGCAACCACCACCGACCGTTACGCGACCGAGGTTTTCGAACCGAAGGGCATCAACGTCAAGCGCTACGGTAACAACGAAGAAATCTACATGGACCTGGCAGCGGGTCGCCTCGACGCCATTTTTGCCGACACCATTCCGTTGAGCGACTTTCTGTCGATGCCGCGTGGCAAGGGCTATGCCTTTGTCGGCCCGGAGCTCAAGGATCCGAAGTATGTGGGCGAGGGCGCCGGGATTGCGGTGCGCAAGGGCAATACCGAGTTGGTCAGTGAGCTGAACACTGCCATCGATGGCATCCGCGCGAGTGGTGAATACCAGAAGATTTCCGAGAAGTACTTCAAGTCCGACATCTACGGCGACTGATCGATAGCTATCGCGAGCAAGCTCGCTCCCACAATGGACCGGTGTAGCAGGACTAATGTGGGAGCGAGCTTGCTCGCGATGGGGCCCGATCAGCGAACAAAAATCTCAGCCCTTCAATTCCTTCAAATGCTTGTAAACAGTCGCCCGCCCCATGTTCAGCACATTGGCCACATAGTTCGATGCGCTTTTCCCCTTGAAGGCCCCTTCGGCGTGCAGTGCCAGCACCAGTTCGCGTTTGTGGTCGCGTGTCAGCAGGTTCAGGCTCAGCTGACGTTCGCGCAGCCAGGCGTGCAGGAACGTATTGATCCGCTCCTGCCAGTCATCGCGAAACAGTGAGTCCGGTTGCGGGATCAGCTTGCTTGGCGACAGGAACAAATCCAGCGCCGCCTTCGCGTTTTCGAACAGCGAAATATTCAGATTGATGCACAGCACCGCCAGCGGATGACCTTCGCTGTCGCGCAGCACGCTGCTCAGGCTGCGAATCTTCTGACCATCCCAATTGAGCTTCTCGTACGGCCCGATGTTTCGTTCGCTGATATCGTCGCTGAGCATGTCTTCCAGCGCCGCGTCATCGCCGACTTCCCGCTTGGACAGGTTGTTGGCGATGTAGTCGATCTTTTGCGTGCGCAGGTCGTGCAGCACCACCTCGGCATGGGGAAAGAACAGGGTGGCGATGGCGTCGGCGATCGCGCGGTAGTTGTCCAGGGCCGGGTCTTTTTCAGGTGCATTCATACAGTGGAGCTCCAGGCAGCGTCAGCGCCCTATAAAAAGGGCGCTGGAAGTGTGCCGTAATCATGTCGACACGTCACCTGAGGACCAGATCAGCCCAGGCGAGCGGGGGATAGCATCTGGGCATTCAGGCCGAAACGAGCGAGCTGCTCGGGCAAGGCTTCGCCGCGTACCAGCGCCGCGCTGGCCTGGCCCATGGCCGGTGAAGTCTGGATGCCATAACCGCCTTGTGCCGCGACCCAGAACAGCCCCGGTACTTGCGGATCGAAGCCGCTGATCAGATCGCCATCGCTGACGAAGCTTCGCAGGCCGGCCCAGGTGCGGGTCGGGCGGCGGATGGTCAAGGTGGTGGCTTCTTCGATCTGATAGATGCCCATGGCGATGTCCAGCTCTTCAGGCTGCACGTCGTGGGGTTCGACCGGGTCGGCATTGGCCGGCGAGCCGAGGAACATCCCGGCGTCGGGCTTCATGTAGAAGGATTCATCGAGGCTGACCAGCATCGGCCAATGGTGGATGTCCACGCCCTCGGGACCGGCGAAAATGAACGCCGCGCGCCGTTTCGGTTGCAGGCCCAGCGGTTTGGCGCCGGCCAGTTCACCGATCTTGTCGGCCCACGCACCTGCGGCATTGATGATAATCGGCGCGCTGAAGGTCGCGCCGTTGGTTTGAACCTGCCACAGGCCTGCGGCATCACGGCTCAGACCCAGCACTTCGCTGTCGGTGTGGACTTCGCCTTTGTTGCGACGGATGCCGCGCAGATACCCCTGGTGCAGGGCATCGGTATCGATGTCGCTGGCGGTCGGGTCGTAAATGGCACCGTGGACTTTTTCCCGGCGCAGGATCGGCAGGCGAGCGCAGGCTTCGTCGGCGTTGAGCAGTTGCATCTCCGGCACCGTGGCTTTGGCGCTCAGATATTGATTGTTCAGTTCGGCCGGATCGCCGGTGAAGTCCACGGTCATTTCGCCGCGCGGGGTCAGCAGCGGGTGTTCGCAGAAGCCGGTCGGCGGGGCGTCGAAAAACTCGCGACTGGCCTGGGTCAGCGCCCGCACCTGCGGCGTGCCATAGGCTGCGGTGTACAGCGCGGCAGAGCGTCCGGTGGAGTGATAGGCCGGATGGGATTCGCGTTCGAGCACAATGACGCGGGCGTGCTGCGACAACCAGAAACCGGTGGAAGCACCGGCAATCCCGCCGCCGATGATGATGAAGTCTGCCTGGCTCATGAACGTCTCCTGTGGGGCGTAAATGCCAATGATAAAGAGGAACCCTGTGGGAGCCGGGCTTGCCCGCGATTGCATCACCGCCGTTGTGCCTGACAGCCCGCGGCGCCTGAATCGCGGGCAAGCCCGCTCCCACAGGGAGGGTGTTAAGGCTGCAAACGGTAAATGGCATTCGCCAGCGCGATGTCTTCCAGGCCCAGGCCGATGGAGCGGAAGAACACATGGCGATCGTAGTCAGGCCGTTGCACTTTTTCACTGAGCAGATCGGGCAAGTCGCCGATGATCGAGCGTTTGTCCCAGCCATGCTGTTCGCCTGCGATCAGCATTTCACCCGCCGAGCCTGGGGTGGTCAGGCGATAGTCGCAGAACACATGCATGTCATTGAGGCTCTGCGGCGGCACTTCATGGGCGCGCGGTGCATTGGTGCTGATGGACGTGATCAGCGCCGGTTTGCTCAGGCTTGCCGGGTCGATCACCGGACCTGCGGACGAGGTGCAGAGCATGATCACATCGGCGTCATGAATGGCGGCTTCACGACTGTCGACAAGCGTGAGGCGTGGATCGAGGTTTTTGAGCTGTGCCAGTGCCTCGCAATCCAGTTCGCTCAAGCCTGGCGAATAGAGGCTGATGCTCTGCCATTCGCGCAGATCCTTGACGTAATGCAGGTGTGCCTGAGCCACTTTGCCGCTGCCGATAATCGCCAGGCGTTGTGCTTGCGGTGGGGCGAGTGCGTCGATGGCGACGGCGGTCGTTGCGGCTGTGCGAGCGGTGGTCAGCTCGCCGGCATCGCACAGTAGCAGCGGTTGACCGGTCTGCATCGACATCAACAACGTCCATGCAGTCACCAGCGGGCCCTGCTCGCGGACGATGTAAGGCGAAGTCTTGACCCCATAAACGCCGTCTTCGGCCAACACGCCCAGGTAGTTGATGAAATCACCGGCGCCTTGGGGAAATTCCACCAGTTGCTGAGCTGGTTGCACGGCTTGCCCGGCGGCCAGGTCGCGAAACAGTTTGCGCAGGATCTTCGGCACGTCCACCTGCGCCAACAGCTCGCGGGCCTGGGATTGGTTGATCACGTAGGGCGTACTGGACATGGTCGGCTCCGGGCTAAAGTAAACTAATTTGTCCATTATGGACTTTTAGTTGTCTTGAGCAACATCGAGGCGAAAAAAAAGCGCAGTCCGTTTCCGGCTGCGCCTCTTTCGGTAAAGGCCCGTGTTATGGGCGCTTACGCTCAACCGCCCGCAGTAGATGCGTCGGCGGCGTTTCACAGCTGATTTTGCGACCCAGCAACGCCTCGATGGACGGTAGCTGGTAGGAGTCATCTTCACCGGCAAAACTGATGGACACGCCATCAGCACCTGCGCGACCGGTACGACCGATGCGGTGCACGTAATCGTCCGGGACTTCCGGCAGCGTGAAGTTGATCACGTGGCTGATGCCATCGATATGGATGCCGCGACCGGCGACATCGGTGGCGACCAGGACGCGGATCTTGCCTTCGCGGAAACCTTCCAGGGTCTTGATGCGCTTGTGCTGCGGCACATCGCCAGACAGTTGCGCGGCGTTGACGCCGTCACGTACCAGGCGTTCTTCGATGCGCCGCACTTCATCCTTGCGGTTGGCGAAGACCATCACCCGCTCCCAACCGTTGTCGTTGACCAGGTTGTAGAGGAGTTTGTATTTGTCGGCGCCGGCCACGGCGTAGATATGTTGCTCGACGTTTTCGCTGGCCACGTTCTGCGACTCGATCTCGACGATCGACGGATCGGTGGTCCATTGCTTGGCCAGGTTCATCACGTCTTCGGTGAACGTCGCGGAGAACAGCAGCGTCTGACGCTCGTTCTTCGGTGGCGTCTGGCGAATGATCTGACGCACTTGCGGGATGAAACCCATGTCGAGCATCCGGTCCGCTTCGTCCAGCACCATCACTTCGACCATGTCCAGATGCACGTCGCCGCGCTGGTTGAAGTCGAGCAGACGGCCCGGCGTGGCCACGAGGATGTCGCAATGGCGGGCTTCGAGGTGCTTGAGCTGCTTGTCGAAGTCCATGCCACCAACAAACGTCATGACGTTGAGGCCGGTGTACTTGGTCAGGTCGGCGGCGTCCTTGGCAATCTGCACCACCAGTTCCCGGGTGGGCGCGATGATCAACGCGCGGGGCTCACCCATGTAGCGTTCTTTGGGTGGCGGGGTTTCCAGCAACTGAGTGATGATCGAGATCAGGAACGCAGCGGTTTTGCCGGTGCCGGTCTGGGCGCGACCGATGGCGTCTTTGCCCGCGAGGGTAAAGCCGAGCACCTGCGCCTGGATCGGCGTGCAGTACGGGAAGCCCAGGTCCTGGATGGCGTGCATCAGTTCCGGGGCGAGTTTGAAATCGTGGAAGCGGGTTTTACCTTCCAGGGGTTCGACGGCGAAGTCTTCGAGTTTCCACGGGATAACCGGCGCCTTTGGCTTGGGTTCGCGACGTGGTTTCGCAGGTTTCTGGGCTTCGCTGCCCGGCTGTTCAGAGGCAATGGCCGGGGCGGATGGGGTGGCCGGTGTGGTCATCGGCTCGTTTTTCGGTGCCGCTACGGTTGCGGTCCGGCCAGGCTGAATACCGTCGGTGCGGTGGCTGGGGATGTGAGACGGAGCGCTGGAGACTGGCGCGAGCTGCTCAGCCTCGCTCTTACCGAACATTTTTTTGAGTGCTTTGAGCACGGTCATCTCATCAATTGGTTAAGGAATGTACGCCGGCCAGTGTAATGCAAGAATCGGGCGCGGCGTAGTGGGATGATCAATGGGCGGTTTTTAACGTCAAGGGTTAACGCAAGCGCTCGGCAAGCCAGACGCCTATGTCGCGAATTTCTTCGGGTAACACTTCGTGACCCATTGGGTATTCCTGCCATGTCACGGTGACACCATGCTGCTTTAAATACTCGTAGGCGGTGCGACCCATGGAGTTTTGCACCACGTCATCGTACTGGCCGTGCAAGGACAGCACGGGAATGCGCTGCTGGCTGGCCGAAAGCTCCAGTTCATCGCTGAAGGTCGGCGCATACGTCGAGAGCGCCAGTACGCCGCCCAACGGTCCCTGCCATTTCAGGAAGGCTGCGTGAAATGCCACTGCACCGCCCTGGGAAAAACCGGCGAGAAAGATCCGCGAAGCGTCTATTCCGCTGGCCTTCTGCTCTTCAATCAAATCGATGACCCGTTGCGCAGACTCCTCCAGCTGCTCGCGACTGATCGCGCGTGCCGGGCTCATGGCCAATATGTCGTACCAGCTGGGCATTTCGTAGCCACCATTAATGGTGACCGCGCGGGTCGGTGCCTGAGGCAGAACAAAACGGGTGCTCAGCAAGTTTTCCTGCAGCGCTTCGGCCACCGGCAGGAAGTCGTAGCGGTCGGCGCCCAGGCCGTGCAGCCAGATTACGCAGGCGTCTGCGGGCTTGACGGGTTGAAGAATCAAGGGCTCGGTCATGGCTGCTCCAATAGTGTGCATGCGCTCTCATTGAGTGCGAGATGTGAGTGCGCGTTGGGTTGATCAGTTACGAAGATGTCGCAAGGCTACAAGTTTTGCTATTGACCTGTCGCTGAATCGCTTAAGCGAGCGGTCTGGTACGGGCTTTGCTATGGGAAGCCTGTACTAAAAATCCCACGCCTGTCGGTAACACTATCAGGCCATTGTTAGTGGTGGGATAGCAAAAAATCCGGTGATGGATGTTCGCCAGTGGCCGCTACGGGCTTCGCGAACGTGAAAGGGCTACCGCCCGTTCGGCCGATTGGTGAGAAGTGAGTGGTCCATTATGTGGATTTTCTCCTACTAGACTCATAGCGCAGGTCCTACGTCGGTTGACCCCAAAAAAAACCAACACGGGTCAATTACGCCTCATAAGGGTGCGACTGGACTCAAGCTCCGACACAACAAGAGCAAAACTGGAGGTTTGAATGAAGATGTTGAAATCCACCCTGGCTATCGTGACTGCTGCTGCAGTGCTTGGTGTCAGTGGGTTCGCTCAGGCGGGTGCAACCCTGGATGCAGTGCAGAAAAAAGGCTTCGTACAGTGCGGTGTCAGTGATGGTCTGCCGGGCTTCTCCGTTCCAGACGCTACCGGCAAGATTCTGGGGATCGACGCAGACTTCTGCCGCGCTGTGGCCGCTGCCGTTTTCGGCGACGCGACCAAGGTCAAGTTCAGTCAGTTGAACGCCAAGGAGCGCTTCACCGCGCTGCAGTCTGGCGAAATCGACATCCTGTCGCGCAACACCACCATGACCAGCTCCCGTGATGCGGGTATGGGCCTGAAGTTTCCAGGCTTCATCACTTACTATGACGGCATCGGCTTCCTGGTAAACAACAAACTGGGCGTCAAAAGTGCCAAGGAACTGGACGGTGCAACCATCTGCATCCAGGCCGGTACCACCACTGAGCTGAACGTTTCCGACTACTTCCGTGGTAACGGTCTGAAGTACACCCCGATCACCTTCGACACCTCCGACGAAAGCGCCAAGTCGCTGGAATCCGGTCGTTGCGACGTACTGACCTCCGACAAATCCCAACTGTTCGCCCAGCGCAGCAAGCTGGCGTCGCCGAAGGACTACGTCGTTCTGCCGGAAACCATTTCCAAGGAACCACTGGGCCCGGTCGTGCGTAATGGCGACGACGAGTGGCTGGCCATCGTGCGCTGGACTGGCTACGCCATGCTCAACGCTGAAGAAGCCGGCATCACTTCGAAGAACGTCGAAGCCGAAGCCAAAGCCACTAAAAACCCTGACGTTGCTCGTCTGCTGGGCACTGACGGCGAATACGGCAAAGACCTGAAAGTGAAGAAAGAC
The DNA here is from genome assembly GCF_019823085.1 of Pseudomonas sp. DR48. NCBI lineage: Bacteria > Pseudomonadati > Pseudomonadota > Gammaproteobacteria > Pseudomonadales > Pseudomonadaceae > Pseudomonas > Pseudomonas sp. DR48. The sequence goes on from NZ_CP081946.1 coordinate 3,083,476, forward strand.
TGGGTCGTGCAAATCGTCAAGCAAGTCGGTAACTACGGCGAAGTGTTCGACAGAAACCTGGGCAAGAGCACTCCGCTGGAAATCGACCGCGGGCTGAACGCTCTGTGGAACAACGGCGGCATTCAATACGCACCACCAGTGCGCTGATGGTTCTATCACCCGGTGGGCCAACCACCGGGTGATGTTCTGTTCCATTACATCCGGGGCACTTCATGCAAAATTCAATCGGCGCACCAAAGCAGAGGCTCAGCCTCAGCGATCCCAAAGTGCGTGCGTGGCTGTTTCAGATCATCACCGTTGTGGCGGTGGTCTCGATGGGCTGGTATCTGTTCGACAACACGCAGACCAACCTTCAACACCGGGGCATTACTTCCGGTTTCAGCTTTTTGGAGCGCAGTGCCGGTTTCGGCATCGCTCAACACCTGATCGACTACACCGAATCGGACACCTATGCCCGAGTGTTTGTCATCGGCCTGCTCAACACGCTGCTGGTGACCTTTATCGGCGTGATCCTGGCGACGATCCTCGGGTTCATCGTTGGCGTTTCACGGTTGTCGAAGAACTGGATCATAAACAAGCTGGCGACGGTCTATGTGGAAGTCTTCCGCAATATTCCGCCGCTGCTGCAAATCCTGTTCTGGTACTTCGCGGTGTTCCTGACCATGCCGGGGCCGCGCAACAGCCACAACTTCGGTGACACCTTCTTCGTCAGCAGCCGTGGCCTGAACATGCCCGCGGCGTTGGTGGCGGACGGTTTCTGGCCGTTTGTGGCCAGCGTCGTCGTGGCCATTGTCGCCATCGTGCTGATGAGCCGCTGGGCCACCAAGCGCTTCGAAGCAACCGGCGTACCGTTCCATAAATTCTGGGTCGGTCTGGCGCTGTTTCTGGCGATCCCGACGCTGTGCGCGCTGATCTTCGGCGCGCCACTGCACTGGGAAATGCCCAAGCTGCAAGGCTTCAACTTTGTCGGTGGCTGGGTGTTGATCCCGGAACTGCTGGCGCTGACCCTGGCCCTGACGGTGTACACCGCGGCGTTCATCGCCGAGATCGTGCGTTCGGGCATCAAGTCGGTCAGCCACGGCCAGACTGAAGCGGCGCACTCACTGGGTTTGCGCAACGGCCCGACCCTGCGCAAGGTGATCATCCCGCAAGCCCTGCGCGTGATCATCCCGCCGCTGACCAGCCAATACCTGAACCTGGCGAAGAACTCTTCGCTGGCGGCCGGTATCGGTTACCCGGAGATGGTGTCGTTGTTTGCCGGCACGGTGCTGAACCAGACCGGGCAGGCGATCGAAGTCATTGCCATCACCATGAGCGTGTACCTGGCGATCAGTATCAGCATTTCCCTGCTGATGAACTGGTACAACAAGCGCATTGCGCTGATCGAGCGGTAAGGAAAAGCGCATGAGTACTCATACTTTCAAGCCTGATATGCCGCCACCGAGCAAAGTCTTCGGGCCGGTGGCGTGGATGCGCGCGAACATGTTCTCCAGCTGGCTCAACACGCTGCTGACCCTGTTCGCGTTCTATCTGATTTACCTGGTGGTTCCGCCGATCCTGCATTGGGCGATCCTGGATGCCAACTGGGTCGGCACCACTCGCGCCGACTGCACGAAGGAGGGCGCCTGCTGGGTGTTCATCGAGCAGCGCTTCGGCCAGTTCATGTACGGCTATTACCCGCCGGAACTGCGCTGGCGCGTGGACCTGACCGTGTGGCTGGCGGTCATCGGCATCGCACCCCTGTTCATCTCGCGTTTTCACCGTAAAGCGGTGTACGGGCTGAGCTTCCTGGTGCTGTACCCGATCATTGCCTACTTCCTGTTGCATGGCGGCATCTTTGGTTTGACCAACGTCGCGACCAGCCAATGGGGCGGCTTGATGCTGACTCTGGTGATCGCCACCGTCGGTATTGCCGGTGCTTTGCCACTGGGGATCGTCCTGGCCCTTGGCCGTCGTTCGAACATGCCGGCGATTCGAGTGGTCTGCGTGACCTTCATCGAGTTCTGGCGCGGCGTGCCGTTGATCACGGTGCTGTTCATGTCCTCGGTGATGCTGCCGCTGTTCCTGCCCGAAGGCATGAACTTCGACAAACTGCTGCGGGCGCTGATCGGCGTGATCCTGTTCCAGTCGGCCTACGTCGCCGAAGTGGTGCGTGGTGGCCTGCAAGCGATTCCCAAAGGTCAGTACGAAGCGGCTGCAGCGATGGGCCTCGGTTACTGGCGCAGCATGGGCCTGGTGATTCTGCCGCAAGCCCTGAAGCTGGTGATCCCGGGCATCGTCAACACCTTCATTGCGCTGTTCAAGGACACAAGCCTGGTGATCATCATCGGCCTGTTCGACCTGCTCAACAGCGTCAAACAAGCCGCCGCCGACCCGAAATGGTTGGGCATGGCCACTGAAGGCTATGTGTTCGCGGCCCTGGTGTTCTGGATTTTCTGTTTTGGTATGTCCCGCTATTCCATGCATTTGGAACGCAAGCTGGACACTGGCCACAAGCGTTAGGAGTTTTGTCATGAGTGAAGCGATCAAAAAGCCTGTGAGCCCTGAAGGCATTATCCAGATGCAGGGCGTGAACAAGTGGTACGGCCAGTTCCACGTGTTGAAAGACATCAACCTGAACGTCAAGCAGGGCGAGCGTATCGTGTTGTGCGGCCCTTCGGGTTCGGGCAAGTCCACGACCATTCGTTGCCTCAATCGTCTGGAAGAACACCAGCAGGGCCGCATCGTGGTCGATGGTGTGGAGCTGACCAACGACCTCAAGCAGATCGAAGCGATCCGCCGTGAAGTCGGCATGGTGTTCCAGCATTTCAACCTGTTTCCGCACCTGACCATCCTGCAAAACTGCACCCTGGCGCCGATGTGGGTGCGCAAGATGCCCAAGCGTCAGGCCGAAGAAATCGCCATGCATTACCTGGAGCGCGTACGCATTCCGGAGCAGGCGCATAAATTCCCGGGGCAACTGTCCGGTGGTCAGCAACAGCGTGTGGCGATTGCCCGTGCGCTGTGCATGAAGCCGAAAATCATGCTGTTCGATGAACCGACTTCGGCACTCGACCCCGAAATGGTGAAAGAGGTGCTCGACACCATGATCGGCCTGGCCGAAGACGGCATGACCATGCTCTGCGTGACCCACGAAATGGGCTTTGCCCGCACCGTGGCTAACCGCGTGATCTTCATGGACAAGGGCGAAATCGTTGAACAGGCTGCGCCGAACGACTTCTTCGACAATCCGCAGAATGAGCGGACTAAGTTGTTCTTGAGCCAGATTCTGCATTGATGCTCAGTTGACTGGTTAAACAAACCCGGCTTCGCGCCGGGTTTTTTACGGGTTGTTGGGTACATATCCGTTTTTGGGGTAACGGCGGCTATTGGTTCCGCCCTGACGGCGGGTCACTTGGAAAAGCCCCAAGTAACCAAGGGCTCTTGCCCCTGACGTTCGGTGCCTCGCTAGGGCTCGGCATACCCTTGCTCCGGTCCTGCTCCGTGGGCCCGCCGCCATCGGCCATCCATGGCCGGGGGCGGCTACCGCGGCATCCCTGCCGCGGTGCCCACTGCGCAGAACCTGCGCTCGGCCTCTCGATGGGGCGTGCACCGCCAAAGCAAAACGAGGCGGCCTGCGGGCCGACCTGTTTGCTCAACGCTTGCGCGTCCTGACCCTGATCGTTCCCACGCTCTGCGTGGGAATGCATCCCGTGACGCTCCGCGTCACCTTGCGCAAGACTCAAGTCTGGTGTCGACAGCGGAACGCAGAGCGTCCCCGGCGGCATTCCCACGCGGAGCGTGGGAACGATCAAAACAGCAAGATCAACGGCATCGCGAGCAGGCTCACTCCCACATAAAGCAAATCGGCGTACCGCTGTTGCTCCTCACCACTCATCAGGTCGAGCGTTAGCTCGCCTTCCGCTTTTGATCTTGATCTTGATCTGCTCCGTCGGAAGGCCGAACGCAGGTTCTGCGTAGTGGGCAACCCGGCATGGATGCCGGGTTAGCCGCCCCCGGCCATGGATGGCCGATGGCGGCGGGCCCACGGAGCAGGACCGGAGTGAGGGAATGCCGAGCCACAGCGAGGCACCGTACGTCAGGGGCGCAAGCGCTTGGTTACTTGGCGCTCTTCCAAGTAACCCGCCGTCAGGGCGGAACCAATAGCCGCCGTTACCCCAAAAACGGATATGTCCCCAACCCCAACAGCATCACACCCCAATTCCGCTTTTTGACCACAGTCGGTTGCCGTCCCAAACGAAGCTGACTAACATGTCAAAAAATTCATCCTATGATTGGATGAAAGGGCGAATCCCATGTCAGACATTTCACCATTAGTTAAGCGATCCCTGGTCGATCAAGCGCTCGACCTACTGCGCCGACGCATCAATGAAGGCATTTGGCAGGTCGGCCAACGCTTGCCCACCGAGCCAGAGCTATCCGCCGAATTGGGCATCAGCCGCAACACCGTGCGGGAAGCCATGCGCGTGTTGGCGTTTTCCGGTTTGATCGAAATCCGCCAAGGCGACGGCAGCTACCTGCGGGCAGTGGTCGATCCACTCGATACCCTGAAAGCCTTGTCCCGCTGCTCCCATGAACAGGCCCGTGAAACTCGGCACATCCTCGAAGTCGAAGCCATCGGGCTCGCAGCGCTACGCAGAACCGACGAAGACCTGGTGGCGTTGCGTGAAGCATTGGGCGTCAGTGGCAGCCACTACCACGGCGATCTCGACAGCTACATCGTCTGCGACCTGGTGTTTCACCGCCTCCTGGTGGACGCCGCGCACAACCCGGCCCTCAGCGAGCTGTATCGCTATTTCTCCAGCATCATCGGCGCGCAGTTGCGCCAGACACTGAACATCACGCCTCGACGCCAAGAGGTGTTCGACCTTCATATCGAACTGCTTGATGCGGTCGAACAACGCGACCCGGAACGGGCCAAAGCCTTGTCGAGGCAGTTGATCAATGAACCTTGAAACCGAGAATCCCATGTCCAGCCGCAACAGCAACATTCCTGCGCCCAAGCGCACCGCGGAGCTCGAAGAGCTGCTGATCGACTGCGAGGCCGATGACGAAGCGGTCCAGCAAAGTCACCCGATCCTGCGTCGTCCGTGGCTGTTGCTGCTGGGGTTGATTCTGGTGGCGCTGAACCTGCGTCCGGCGCTGTCGAGCATGGCGCCGATGCTCAGCGAGGTCTCTAAGACCCTCGGTCTATCGGCGGCCCAGGCCGGTTTGCTGACGACGTTGCCTGTGCTGTGTCTTGGCTTGTTTGCACCACTGGCACCCGTGCTCGCGCGGCGTTTTGGCGCCGAACGAGTGGTGTTGGGGATTCTGTTGATGCTGGCCGGCGGGATCATCCTGCGCAGTTCGTTCGGTGAAATCGGCCTGTTTGCCGGCAGTGTCTTAGCGGGCGCCAGCATCGGTGTCATTGGCGTTTTGTTGCCGGGCATCGTCAAGCGCGATTTCCCGAAACAGGCCGGGACCATGACCGGTGTCTACACCATGGCGCTGTGCCTGGGCGCTGCAATGGCGGCAGGCGCGACGGTGCCGTTGAGTGAGCATTTCGACAAGAGCTGGGCCTTGGGTCTCGGATTCTGGGTGGTGCCCGCGTTGGTCGCGGCGATTTTCTGGCTGCCGCAAGTGGGTCAAAAACACGGTTCACACAACGTTGCGTATCGGGTCCGCGGGCTGTTGCGTGATCCGTTGGCCTGGCAAGTGACGCTTTACATGGGCCTGCAATCGTCACTGGCCTACATCGTGTTCGGCTGGTTACCGTCGATCCTGATCGGTCGCGGCCTGACTCCGACGCAGGCGGGCCTGGTGTTGTCGGGTTCGGTCATCATCCAGCTGGCCAGTTCACTGGCGGCGCCTTGGCTGGCGACACGCGGAAAAGATCAACGGCTGGCGATTGTGGTGGTCATGCTGCTGACGCTCGGTGGTCTGTTCGGTTGTCTCTACGCACCGATCGAAGGCCTGTGGGGCTGGGCGATTCTGCTCGGTCTGGGGCAGGGCGGTACGTTCAGCCTGGCGCTGACCCTGATTGTGCTGCGCTCACGGGATTCTCACGTCGCGGCCAACCTGTCGAGCATGGCTCAGGGCTTCGGCTACACCTTGGCATCGATGGGCCCATTCGCGGTCGGTATCGTGCATGACTGGACTGGCGGCTGGACGGCGTTGGGCTGGATCTTCGGCGTCATCGGCCTCGGCGCAATCGTCGCCGGCCTCGGTGCCGGGCGCTCGTTGTACGTTCAGGTCGAAAGCGAAAGAGTCTGACCTGCGTGCACTGTCGGTATTCGGCCCACGAATGCCGATAGTGTTCTGCGCATTTGTTGATTATCGTGCAGGCAATCCCGCAAACGTTCGGAGCTTGCCCATGAGTGATGCCCACAGCGCACTGATCACCCGTTTCTACCAAGCCTTCCAGCGGCTGGATGCCGAGGCCATGAGCGCCTGCTATACCGATGACGTGGTGTTCAGTGATCCGGCGTTCGGCGAGCTTCGCGGTCGTGATGCCGGTGACATGTGGCGCATGCTCACCACCCGGGCGAAAGATTTTTCGCTGACCTTTGATAACGTGCGCGCCGATGAACGCACCGGCGGCGCGCATTGGGTGGCGACGTACCTGTTCAGCCAGACCGGCAACATCGTGGTCAACGACATTCAGGCACGCTTCGTTTTTCGCGACGGCAAGATCTGCGAACACCACGACAGCTTCGATATGTGGGCCTGGTCCCGGCAAGCGCTGGGGTTCAAGGGGTTGCTGCTGGGCTGGACGCCTGCGGTGAGAAACGCCGTTCGCGCTCAAGCCTTGAAGGGGCTGAAGGCATTTCAGGCCAGTCGCTGATAAGATTGCGCCTTATTCCCTTCAAGCCTTGATCGTCACGTGAACACCCTCAGCGAAATCCCTGTCGATGCCGATGCGCCGGTGAACAAACCCTGGTTCGTCTACCTCGTTCGCGCCGCCAATGGTTCGCTCTACTGCGGGATCAGCGATGATCCCGTGCGTCGATTCGCGACCCATCAACGTGGCAAAGGGGCACGATTCTTCCTCTCCAGCCCTGCCGTGGCCCTGGTTTACACCGAGGTCTGCCGCGACAAAAGCGAAGCGCTGCGTCAGGAGCGCTTGATCAAAAAGCTCAAGAAAAGCGCCAAGGAATGCCTGGTCGCGAGCGCTGCAGCGGGCTTATCAACCTGACTGATAAGTTCCCATCAGGCAGATCTGTAGGCTGCCTGCCGATTGCGCGCTAAGCTGCGGATTCCCTATCCGTGCGGCGGAGCCGAGCATGTCCGAGCTGATTCTTCACAATTACCCGACGTCCCCTTTTGCTGAAAAGGCGCGCTTGTTGCTGGGCTTCAAAGGCCTGTCCTGGCGGTCGGTAAAGATCTCGCCGGTGATGCCGAAACCCGATCTGACCGCACTGACCGGTGGCTACCGCAAGACGCCGGTGCTACAGGTTGGCGCGGATATTTATTGCGACACTTCGTTGATCGCCCGTCGACTGGAGCAGCAAAAAGCCTTGCCGGCGTTCTTTCCCGAAGGCCAGGAAATGATTGCCGCGAGCTTCGCTGCTTGGGCCGATTCGGTGATCTTCCAGCACGCAGTCAGCCTGGTGTTTCAGCCGGAATCGGTCGCCGTGCGCTTCGGCCATTTACCGCCGGAGGCAATCAAGGCGTTCATTGCCGATCGCGCCGGACTGTTCAGCGGCGGTAGCGCCACACGGTTGTCCGCTGAGCAAGCCAGACACCAATGGCCAACCCTCATGGGGCGTCTGGAGCAGCAACTTCAGCGCGAGGAAGGCGACTTCCTGTTTGGCGAGCCGTCGATTGCTGACTTTGCCCTCGCTCATCCATTGTGGTTCCTCAAAGCCACGCACGTGACAGCACCCTTGGTTGATGCGTATCCAGCGGTGTCGGCGTGGTTCGGACGTGTGATGGGGTTCGGGCACGGCGCGTTTAGCGAGATGACTTCCGAGGAAGCATTGGCCGTGGCGCGCGATGCCACGCCAGCTGCGTTGCCGGATGAGCAATTTGATGAGCCGAATGGTTTTGAGGTGGGGCAACACGTAGTGATCGCCGCAACCGATTACGGCGTTGACCCGGTGGCGGGAGAGCTATTGTTTGCGGGCCGCGAGGAATTGATTGTGCGCCGTGAAGACGAGCGCTGCGGCGTGGTGCATGTGCACTTTCCGCGTTTTGGCTTCCGCATCGAAAAACACTGACGAATCAATGTGGGAGCGGGCTTGCTCGCGAAGAGGCCATTACATTCAACATTGATGTTGATTGATAGACCGCTTTCGCGAGCAAGCCCGCTCCCACAGGGTTTTGTGTTTATTTCAGTGCGGCGAGAATTTCGTCCGGGTCATAGCCGCGAATCAACGTGCCATTCACATCGATCAGCGGAATCCCGCGCCCGCCGAGCGCTTCATAGGCCTTGCGTGCCTCGGCGTCCTTCTCGATGTCGAATTCCTTGTACGGAATGCCTTTCTGATCGAGAAAACGCCGGGTCAATTTGCAGTAGCCACACCAGTCGGTGGCGTAGAGCACGATGTTGGCCTTGGCCTGGGTCTGCTCGGACACCACCTGCGAAGGATGGAACACCCGCTCGATCTTGCCCCAGTTCTGATAGACCACGACCACCAGCAGGATCAGCAGGAACTTCTTCAGCACGCCGCCCAACATCAGTTGCGTCGCTTGAGCTGGTCGGTCAACTGCGTCGGCAAGCCTTTGATGATCAGCGTGCCGGCTTCTTCGTCGTATTCGATCTTCGAGCCCAGCAAGTGCGCTTCGAAGCTGATAGACAAGCCTTCAGCGCGCCCGGTGAAGCGACGGAACTGGTTCAGGGTGCGCTTATCCGCCGGGATCTCCGGGGACAGGCCGTAATCCTTGTTGCGGATGTGATCGTAGAAGGCCTTCGGACGTTCTTCATCGATCAATTCCGAGAGCTCTTCCAGGCCCATGGGCTCGCCGAGCTTGGCCTGGCTGCTGGCGTAATCGACCAGGGTCTTGGTCTTTTCGCGAGCCGACTCTTCGGGCAAATCTTCGCTTTCGACGAAATCGCTGAACGCCTTGAGCAGTGTGCGGGTTTCACCGGGGCCGTCGACCCCTTCCTGGCACCCGATAAAGTCCCGGAAATACTCTGAAACCTTTTTCCCGTTCTTGCCTTTGATGAACGAAATGTACTGCTTGGACTGCTTGTTGTTCTGCCACTCGGACACGTTGATCCGTGCCGCCAGGTGCAACTGGCCCAGGTCGAGGTGCCGGGACGGCGTCACGTCCAGCTGATCGGTCACTGCAACGCCTTCACTGTGGTGCAGCAGGGCGATCGCCAGATAGTCGGTCATGCCCTGTTGGTAGTGCGCAAACAGCACGTGGCCGCCCACAGAGAGGTTCGACTCTTCCATCAGCTTTTGCAGATGCTCGACCGCCACCCGACTGAAGGCGGTGAAATCCTTGCCGCCCTCGAAGTATTCCTTCAGCCAGCCGCTGAACGGGTGCGCGCCGGATTCGGCGTGGAAGAAACCCCAGGCCTTGCCTTGTTTGGCGTTATAGCTTTCGTTGAGGTCGGCAAGCATGTTCTCGATGGCGCTCGACTCGGCCAGCTCCGAATCGCGAGCATGGAGAACTGCAGGTGTGCCGTCGGGTTTTTTGTCGATCAGGTGGACGATGCAATGACGGATCGGCATGGGCTTCTCGGCTGATTGAAGAGAGGAGGGCGTGCTCCCCAAAAAGTGCCAAGTGTACCGCAACCACTGGTTTTGGCGCGGCGCGAAGGGCAATTCCCGGGTGTCCAGCGGCGCTTATGCAGTTTTTTACTGTTTTAGAGCAATAAAGCTGACCAAATGGGTAGCTAGAGGCGGATATTTCCCCGTCTCTGTGCTAGTTTTGCCCCGTCTTACGCGAAGTCACTGCGTTAAGCGTGCATTCAGCATTTGTCAGGTCGAACCAAACCCTGATTTCGGTATCTATAACCCCGATCCCGTGGTTATTGGCCGAGGGTGCCAGATCCAGAAGATCGGGCTCGATGGCTGACACTGCACTCTGCAATCCATATGAATTTGATAGGGAAGGAACACTACATGGCTCTTACTAAAGACCAACTGATCGCCGACATCGCTGAAGCTATCGACGCGCCAAAAACCACCGCGCGTAACGCTCTGGACCAACTGGGCCAAATCGTTGCCGATCAGCTGGAAAACGGCGGCGAAATCACTTTGCCAGGTATCGGCAAACTGAAAGTGACTGAGCGTCCTGCCCGTACCGGCCGTAACCCTTCGACTGGCGCTGCCATCGAAATCGCTGCAAAAAAAGTTATCAAGCTGGTTGTGGCCAAAGGCCTGACCGACGCTGTTAACAAGTAAGACTTGTTAAAAAAAACCGTGCTCCGGAGCAATCCGGGCACGGTTTTTTTGTGTCTGAAATTCGGCGATTGGCCCGAAACACGTAAACCAATGTGGGAGCGGGCTTGCTCGCGAATGCGGTGTGTCAGTCATCATTGATGTCGACTGACACACCGCATTCGCGAGCAAGCCCGCTCCCACGGTTGATCTGCTGCGGTCAGTTACTCAGCTTTTTTTAACCCAGCGCTCACGCCACACTTGCTGCTCGGACTTGGTCTGGAACGTCCACGCGACAAAGCGGCTTTGCTTCTGGCCCTGGGACATTTCCACAACCTGGCTTTCCAGCACGCCGGCCTTCTTCAGCGCAGTCTGGATGGCTGGTAGGTTTGAGGCCTTCGACACCAGGGTGCTGAACCACAGCACTTTGTGCTGGAAGTGCGCGCTTTCGGCGATCAACTGCGTAACAAAGCGTGCTTCGCCACCCTCACACCACAGTTCTGCCGATTGGCCACCAAAATTCAGCACCGGCAGTTTGCGTTTCGGGTCGGCGCGGCCCAGCGCGCGCCATTTACGCTCGCTGCCTTTGGTCGCTTCGTCCATCGAGGCGTGGAACGGCGGGTTGCACATGGTCAGGTCAAAGCGTTCGCCGGGTTCAAGCAGGCCCAGCAAAATGTGCTTGGGATTACTTTGCTGGCGCAACTGGATGGCTTTGTTCAAACCGTTGGATTGCACGATGGCTTTGGCGGCGGCGACGGCTGTCGGGTCGATCTCCGAGCCGAGGAAGTGCCAGCGGTAGTCGCTGTAGCCGATCAGCGGATAGACGCAGTTAGCGCCCATGCCGATGTCCAGGACCTTGACCGGCGCGCCGCGAGGGATTTCGCCGTCGTTGACACTGGCCAGCAAGTCGGCAAGGAAGTGCACATAGTCGGCACGGCCTGGAACCGGTGGGCACAGGTAATCGGCCGGGATGTCCCAATGGGCGATGCCATAAAACGACTTGAGCAACGCCCGGTTGAACACACGCACCGCGTCTGGGCTGGCGAAGTCGATGCTTTCCTTGCCGTACGGGTTGATGATCACGAACTTCGCCAGTTCCGGCGTGGTTTTGATCAGCGCCGGGAAGTCATAGCGACCCTGGTGGCGATTGCGCGGGTGCAGGCTGGCCTTTTCACGCGGTTCCACGGCTTTGGCCGGTGTGGCGGTGACAGGCTTCTTGCGCGCAGGTTTTGGTGTGCGGGGGGCGTTCATGGGCGTGGTCGATTCGGGTATGGCTAAAAGTGGCGGGTATTGTCCCACATCGGCTCAGTATTGATGACAAAAGTGCGGGCAGCGCCGATCAAGTGTGGGAGCGGGCTTGCTCGCGAAGGCGGTGTGTCAGTCGACATCAACGTTGACTGAGCGTTTGCCATCGCGGGCAAGCCCGCTCCCACAAGGGATTTATGGTGTTTGGGATAATGTGGCGGGCATGAAAAAGGGAGGCCACTTGGCCTCCCTTTTTTATCGCGATGTGCCGTTACAGGCTGGCAATCCGCGCATGTTGCTCGGCCAACTTGCCCAAGGCCTGTTCGGCTTCAGCCAGTTTGGCGCGTTCCTTGTCGATGACTTCGGCCGGGGCCTTGTCAACGAACGCGGCGTTGGACAGCTTGCCGCCCACGCGTTGCACTTCGCCTTGCAGACGCAGGATTTCCTTGTCCAGGCGTGCCAGTTCGGCGTCTTTGTCGATCAGGCCGGCCATCGGCACCAGCACTTCCATCTCGCCAACCAGTGCGGTGGCGGACAACGGTGCTTCTTCGCCGGCAGCCAGTACAGTGATCGATTCGAGCTTGGCCAGTTTCTTCAGCAGGGCATCGTTCTCGGTGAGGCGACGCTGATCTTCGGCACTGACGTTTCTCAGGAACAGGGTCAGGGGCTTGCCCGGGCCGATGTTCATTTCGCCACGAATGTTACGTGTGCCGAGCATCAGGCCCTTGAGCCATTCGATGTCGTCTTCGGCCGCCGGGTCGATGCGCGCTTCATTGGCCACAGGCCAAGGTTGCAGCATGATCGTCTTGCCTTCGATACCAGCCAGCGGCGCGAGGCGCTGCCAGATTTCTTCGGTGATGAATGGCATGAACGGGTGCGCAAGGCGCAACGCGACTTCCAGCACCCGAACCAGCGTGCGACGAGTGCCACGCTGACGCTCTACCGGGGCGTTTTCGTCCCACAGCACAGGCTTGGAGAGCTCCAGGTACCAGTCGCAATACTGGTTCCAGATGAACTCGTACAAGGCTTGCGCCGCCAGGTCGAAGCGGAACTGGTCGAGTTGACGGGTCACTTCGGCTTCGGTGCGTTGCAGCTGCGAAATGATCCAGCGATCCGCCAGGGACAGCTCATACGCCTCGCCGTTCTGGCCGCAGTCTTCGCCCTTGTCCAGAACATAACGCGCGGCGTTCCAGATCTTGTTGCAGAAGTTGCGATAGCCTTCGACGCGGCCCATGTCGAACTTGATGTCGCGGCCGGTGGAGGCCAGCGAGCAGAAGGTGAAACGCAGGGCGTCGGTGCCATAGCTGGCGATGCCGTCGGCGAACTCGTCGCGGGTCTGCTTCTCGATCTTCTTCGCCAGTTTCGGCTGCATCATGCCGGAGGTGCGTTTCTGCACCAGCTCTTCCAGCTCGATGCCGTCGATGATATCCAGCGGGTCCAGGACGTTGCCCTTGGACTTGGACATTTTCTGGCCTTGGCCATCACGCACCAGACCGTGAACATAAACGGTCTTGAACGGAACCTGAGGCATGCCGTCTTCGTTTTTCACCAAATGCATGGTGAGCATGATCATCCGGGCGACCCAGAAGAAGATGATGTCGAAGCCGGTGACCAGCACGTCGGTGGAGTGGAATTTTTTCAGGAATTCAGTCTGCTCCGGCCAGCCAAGCGTGGAGAACGTCCACAGCCCCGAACTGAACCAGGTGTCGAGAACGTCGTTGTCCTGTTGCAGCGCGACGTCCGGGCCAAGGTTGTTCTTCGCGCGTACTTCGGCTTCGTCGCGACCGACGTAGACTTTGCCCGACTCGTCGTACCAGGCCGGGATCCGGTGGCCCCACCACAGCTGACGGCTGATGCACCAGTCCTGGATGTCGCGCATCCACGAGAAGTACATGTTTTCGTACTGCTTTGGCACGAACTGGATGCGTCCGTCCTCAACGGCCGCAATTGCAGGCTCGGCCAATGGCTTGGTCGACACGTACCACTGGTCGGTCAGCCAAGGCTCGATGATGGTGCCGGAACGGTCGCCTTTCGGGACTTTCAGGGCGTGATCGTCGACGCTGACCAGCAGGCCGGCGGCGTCGAACGCCGCAACGATCTGCTTGCGGGCTTCGAAGCGGTCCAGGCCGGCGAATTCGGCCGGCAGCTTGCCGTCGATGCTTTCGTTCAGCTTACCGTCGAGGTTGAACACCTGGGCGGCCGGCAGGACGTGGGCGTTCTTGTCGAAGATGTTCAGCAGCGGCAGGTTATGGCGCTTGCCGACTTCGTAGTCGTTGAAATCGTGGGCCGGGGTGATTTTCACGCAGCCGGTGCCGAACTCGGGATCGCAGTAATCGTCGGCGATGATCGGGATGCGGCGGCCGACCAGCGGCAGCTCGACAAACTTGCCGATCAGGGCTTTGTAGCGTTCATCGTTCGGGTTCACGGCAACGGCGGCGTCGCCGAGCATGGTTTCCGGGCGAGTGGTCGCGACGATCAGGTAATCCTTGCCTTCAGCGGTCTTGGCGCCGTCGGCCAGCGGGTATTTCAGGTTCCACAGGAAACCTTTCTCGTCGTGGTTTTCCACTTCGAGGTCGGAAATCGCCGTGTGCAACTTGGTGTCCCAGTTGACCAGGCGCTTGCCGCGGTAGATCAGGCCATCTTCGTGCAAACGAACGAAGGCTTCTTTCACGGCTTCCGAGAGGCCGTCGTCCATGGTGAAGCGCTCACGGCTCCAGTCCACGGATGAGCCGAGGCGACGGATCTGACGGCTGATATTGCCGCCGGACTGATCCTTCCATTCCCAGACCTTCTCAAGGAATTTCTCGCGGCCCAGGTCGTGACGATTCTGGCCCTGGGCTTCAAGTTGACGCTCCACCAGCATCTGCGTGGCGATACCGGCGTGGTCGGTGCCCGGCTGCCACAGGGTGTTGCGACCCTGCATGCGACGGAAACGGATCAGTGCGTCCATGATCGCGTTGTTGAAGCCGTGACCCATGTGCAGGCTGCCGGTGACGTTCGGCGGCGGGATCATGATGGTGTAGGACTCGCCCGCGCCTTGCGGGGCGAAGTAGTTCTCAGACTCCCAGGTGTTGTACCAGGAAGTTTCAATGGCGTGCGGCTGGTAGGTCTTATCCATGCGCGGCGGGACCCTATTGGCATTTATTCAGGAAAAGCCGGGAAGTATAGCCTCGGGGGCAGCGGCAAGCTACCAGCCACAAGCTGCAAGAAGGGTGTGGCTGGCTTGGCTTTTGCCTTGCTTGCGGCTTAAAGCTTGCCGCTTGTAGCTGCGGCGAGCAGCCGTTCCATCCGCGCATCAAGCCGACGCTTGATCTCGGTTTCGATGTGCGGGGCGAAGTCGTCGATCACGTCTTGCATGATCAATAGCGCAGCGGCACGCAGTTCGCTGTCCAGGTGCAGCAATGCGTCAGGGCCTTTGCTGGCAGCCGTCGGCGGTGCTGCGGCCGGGGCCGGCGGTGGTGTCGGTGCGACCGGCTGCGGCGCAGGGCCGGCAGGCTCGAACAACATGGGAATCTGTTCCTGGTCGCCGTCGATGACCGTGTCGGTCAGCAGCGGTGGTTGCAGGTTGTCGTCGCCAAGCAGTTGGCGGATCGACTCAAGGTCGTCCAACAGGTGCGTGGACTTTTGTTGCGGTTTCGGAGTGTCCATCGGAATGCTCAGAGTCGCTGTAAACGGTGATCTTGCAGAGGATAGCCCTGTTCACGGTAGAAACGGAAACTCTCCCGCGCAGCTGCTCGAATCGTCGGATCTTCCACCACCACTTCCGCCACACGGGCGAATTTGTTGGCAAAGGCCGGCACTTTCAGGTCAAGGTTGACCAGCAGGTCCTGATGCGGACCGCAGTCATCGCCCAGGCCCAGGACAATAGAGCTATCCGGTTCGCTTTCGGCGGGGCCGTGGGGCACAAAGCTTTCGCCCTTGAAGGCCCACAACCGTGCATCGAGGTCATCACGCTGGGCGGCATCGCTGCAATGCAGGTAGATGCGGTGGCCCATGCGCCAGGCCTTTTCGGTGAGCTTGCAGGCGAAATCCAGCCGCGCCGACGGGTCGGCGCTGGGCAGGATATAAAAGTCGACTTTGGTCATTGCGGTTCCTGAGCCTCAGGCGGCGTCACCGGAAAGTGACGCCGCCCAGGGTCATCGGTTTCAGGCTTTGGCGCGGTCCAGCAGGTATTGGGTCAGCAGGGGAACCGGACGGCCAGTGGCGCCCTTGTCCTTGCCGCCGCTGGTCCATGCGGTGCCGGCGATGTCCAGGTGTGCCCAGTTCAGGTTCTTGGTGAAACGTGACAGGAAGCAGGCTGCGGTGATGGTGCCGGCTTTCGGGCCGCCAATGTTGGCGATGTCGGCGAACGGGCTGTCCAGCTGTTCTTGATACTCATCGAACAGCGGCAATTGCCAGGCGCGGTCGTCGGCAGTCTTGCCGGCGCTCAGCAGTTGGCCGATCAGTTCGTCGTTGTTGCCCAGCAGGCCGGACGTGTGAGCGCCCAGCGCGACGACGCAAGCGCCGGTCAGGGTCGCGATGTCGATCACGGCTTGCGGCTTGAAGCGCTCGGAGTAGGTCAGGGCGTCGCACAGCACCAGGCGGCCTTCGGCGTCAGTGTTGAGGATCTCCACGGTCTGGCCGCTCATGGTGGTGACGATGTCGCCCGGGCGCGAAGCGTTGCCGCTCGGCATGTTCTCGGCGCACGCCAGGATGCAGACCAGGTTGATCGGCAGTTTCAGTTCGAGCACGGCACGCAGGGTGCCGAACACGCTGGCTGCGCCGCCCATGTCGTACTTCATCTCATCCATGCCGGCGCCCGGTTTCAGGCTGATGCCGCCAGTGTCAAAGGTGATGCCCTTGCCGACCAGTGCGTATGGCTGCTCGGATTTCTTGCCGCCGTTGTATTGCATGACGATCAAGCGCGGTGGCTGGGCGCTGCCCTGGCCGACGGCGTAGAACGAGCCCATGCCCAGGTCCTTGATCTTCTTCTCATCGAGGACTTCGACTTTCAGGCCTTTGAACTCTTTGCCCAGGCTCTTGGCCTGTTCGCCGAGGAACGTCGGGTGGCAGATGTTCGGTGGCAGGTTGCCAAGGTTGCGGGTGAAGGCCATGCCGTTGGCGATGGCGGTAGCGTGTGCCACGGCGCGTTCGACTTCAGCCTGTGCTGCCTTGATGGTCACCAAGGTGATTTTCTTCAGGGCGCGCGGCTCGGCTTTCTGGCTCTTGAACTGATCGAAGGTGTATTCGCCGTCCACCAGGGTTTCGGCCAGCAGGCGGGTCTTGCCGTAGCTGTCGCGGCCTTTGACCACGATTTCGTCCAGGGCCAGCACCGCATCGCTGCCGCCCAGGCCTTTGAGGGTATTAAGGAGGCCTGCGACGATTTTACGGAACGGGCGGTCGCCCAGTTCTTCGTCCTTGCCCACGCCCACCAGCAAAACGCGCTCGGCTTTCAGGTTGGGCAAGCTGTGCAGCAACAGGCTCTGGCCAACTTTGCCAGCCAGATCGCCACGCTTGAGTACAGCGCTGATGGCGCCGCCGCTCAGGTCGTCGAGTTGTTTTGCAACGGCGCCGAGCTTGCGGTCTTCGCCGACGGCGACCACCAGAGTGGCGGTCTTCAACGTTTCTGGGCTAACGCTTTTTACAACCAGTTCCATGTCCGGGTCCCTGAATTAATGGTCAACGTGCGCGGGCAAAATGGCGGCGCACAGACGCTTGCTTATAAATAGAAAGACGCAGGTCACGGCCCGCGACAAAGGCCGCAGTTTGAACCTCGCTCCCTGCGCCTGACAACCCTCGGCCGTACGATCTTCAACGCATTAACCGCCTGCTTGAGCGTGCGCAGTGACAGGCGCACCCAATCACAGGATAATGCGCCAACTTTTTCGGCGGCCCAGCCTTGCGGGCTGTCTGATACGTTTGCTTGTTTGGCCGCCTTAGCCTGACAACCCTGGAGTGTCTGGTTTGATTGTCTTCCGTTATCTGTCCCGCGAAGTCCTGTTGACCTTGAGCGCCGTCAGCGCCGTGCTGTTGGTCATCATCATGAGCGGTCGCTTCATCAAATACCTTGCCCAGGCGGCTTCCGGCCTCCTGGATCCGGGCTCGCTGTTCCTGATCATGGGTTTTCGCCTGCCTGGCTTTCTGCAGCTGATCCTGCCGCTGGGCCTTTTTCTCGGGATCCTGCTGGCCTACGGTCGCCTGTACCTCGAAAGCGAAATGACCGTGTTGGCGGCCACCGGCATGAGCCAGCAGCGTCTGTTGGTCATGACCCTGTTTCCGGCAACGCTGGTGGCGCTGGTCGTGGCCTGGCTGAGTCTGAGCCTGGCGCCACAAGGTGCCAATCAGTTCCAGTTGCTGTTGAACAAGCAGGACGCGCTGACCGAGTTCGATACCCTGGAGCCCGGGCGATTCCAGGCTCTGCGCGACGGCACCCGGGTGACCTACACCGAGCAGCTGTCGGATGACCGCATCAATCTGGGTGGGGTATTCATTTCGCAAAAGAACGCCAGTTCCGATGAGAAGGATCGCGGGATTACCGTGCTGGTGGCCGAAAAAGGCCGCCAGGAAATCCGCCCTGACGGCAACCGCTACCTGATTCTCGACAACGGCTATCGCTACGACGGTAACCCGGGGCAGGCTGACTATCGGGCCATCAAGTACGACGAGTACGGCGTCTTGCTGCCCAAGCCGGACGTCAGCGACGAAGTCACTGACCGTGACGCCATGACCACCAGTTCCCTGATCGGCAGCGACGACCTGCGCCTTCGTGCCGAACTGCAGTGGCGTCTGTCCCTGCCGCTACTGGTATTCATCGTGAGCCTGATGGCGGTGCCGCTGTCGCGGGTCAACCCGCGTCAGGGCCGTTTCCTCAAGCTGCTGCCGGCGATTCTTCTTTATATGGCTTACCTGAGTATCCTGATTGCCGCTCGCGGTGCCCTCGACAAGGGCAAGACCCCGGCTGCGCTGGGGTTGTGGTGGGTTCACGGGCTTTTCCTGATCATTGGCCTGGGTCTGCTCTACTGGGAGCCGCTGCGCTTGAAGATGGCAAGTCGCCGCAGCGCGCTGGAGGTGGCCCGTGGTTAAGCTCGATCGCTACATCGGTAGCAGCGTATTCGTAGCCATCCTCGCGGTACTGGGGATCATTCTCGGGCTGGCGACGCTGTTTGCCTTCATCGATGAGATGAGTGAGGTCAGCGACACTTACACCTTGATGGACGTGCTCAGCTACGTCTTGCTGACGGCACCTCGGCGTCTTTACGACATGCTGCCGATGGCGGCGCTGATCGGCTGTCTGATCGGCCTTGGCAGCCTGGCCAGCCACAGTGAGCTGACCATCATGCGCGCCGCCGGTGTGTCGACCGGCCGGATCGTCTGGGCAGTCATGAAGCCGATGCTGGTCTTGATGGTGGTGGGTGTGCTGATCGGCGAATACATCGCGCCGGCTACTGAAGTGACCGCGCAGGCCAATCGCTCGTTGGCCCAGGGCAGTGGTGATGCGCAAAGCGCCAAGCATGGCCTGTGGCACCGCCAGGGGGAGGAGTTCATTCACGTCAACTCCGTACAGCCCAATGGCCTGCTGTATGGCGTGACCCGTTATCGTTTCGACGATCAACGCCACATGCTGTCTTCAAGCTTCGCCAAGCGTGCAGAGTTCGACAAGGATCACTGGCAGCTTACCGATGTCACCACCACGCTGTTCCATGACAAGAGCACCGAAGTGGTCACAGTGCCGGTAGAGCGCTGGGAAATTGCTCTGAGCCCGCAATTGTTGAGCACGGTGGTGATGGTGCCCGAAGCGCTGTCGATTTCCGGGTTGTGGGGTTATATCCATTACCTGGCTGACCAGGGGTTGAGCAACGGTCGTTACTGGCTGGCGTTTTGGGTCAAGGTGTTGCAGCCATTGGTGACCGCCGCGCTGGTACTGATGGCCATTTCCTTTATCTTTGGTCCGCTGCGTTCGGTGACCCTCGGTCAGCGAGTCTTCACGGGCGTGCTGGTGGGCTTTAGCTTCCGCATCGCTCAGGACTTGCTGGGGCCTTCAAGCCTGGTGTTCGGTTTCTCACCGCTGCTCGCGGTGCTGGTCCCTACGGGTATCTGTGCCCTGGCCGGTATCTTTTTGTTGCGTCGGGCTGGCTGATCCGGGGTTTTTCCTGATCCTGCAGGCAAGAAAAACGCCTCGGTCGCAAGACCGGGGCGTTTTTGTAAGCGCCGTCTGACCTGCGAACGTGACGCTTGCGCCGAGGATCAGGTACAATTCCCGGCTATTTTTCGGCGGGCTATGCCTGCAGCCTTTTTGAGTGTTGATCCGTGAGTGATTTGAGTCATATCCGCAATTTCTCCATCATCGCCCACATTGACCATGGCAAGTCGACGCTGGCCGATCGCTTCATCCAGATGTGCGGCGGCCTTGCCGAGCGCGAAATGGAAGCCCAGGTACTGGACTCCATGGACCTGGAACGTGAACGCGGGATCACCATCAAGGCCCATAGCGTCACCCTTTATTACACCGCCCGTGATGGCATCAAATACCAGCTGAACTTCATTGACACCCCCGGCCACGTTGACTTTACCTACGAAGTCAGCCGGTCGCTGGCGGCGTGTGAAGGTGCGTTGCTGGTAGTTGACGCCGGCCAGGGTGTTGAAGCTCAGTCCGTTGCCAACTGCTACACGGCCATCGAGCAGGGCCTTGAAGTCATGCCGGTGCTGAACAAGATCGACCTGCCTCAGGCCGATCCGGACCGCGTAAAAGAAGAAATCGAAAAAATCATCGGCATCGACGCCACCGACGCGGTCGAGTGCAGTGCCAAGACCGGCCTGGGCGTCGACGAAGTGCTCGAGCGCCTGGTTCACACCATTCCTGCGCCGACCGGCAACTACGAAGATCCGCTCCAAGCGTTGATCATCGACTCCTGGTTCGACAACTACCTGGGCGTTGTTTCCCTGGTTCGCGTGCGTCACGGTCGGGTGAAGAAGGGCGACAAGATCCTGGTGAAGTCCACCGGTAAGATCCACCTGGTGGACAGCGTCGGTGTCTTCAACCCGAAACACACTGCCACCGTTGACCTGAAAGCCGGCGAAGTGGGCTTCATCATCGCCGGCATCAAGGACATTCACGGTGCGCCGGTCGGTGACACCCTGACCTTGAGCTCGACGCCTGATGTAGACGTGCTGCCAGGCTTCAAACGCATTCAGCCGCAGGTTTACGCCGGTCTGTTTCCGGTCAGTTCCGACGACTTCGAAGATTTCCGTGAAGCCCTGCAAAAGCTCACGCTCAACGACTCGTCCCTGCAGTACACCCCGGAAAGCTCCGACGCCCTGGGCTTCGGCTTCCGTTGCGGGTTCCTCGGCATGCTGCACATGGAAATCATCCAGGAGCGCCTTGAGCGCGAGTACGACCTGGACCTGATCACCACGGCGCCGACGGTAATTTTCGAGCTGTTGCTGAAAACCGGTGAAACGATTTACGTCGATAACCCGTCGAAGCTCCCGGACGTGTCTTCGATCGAAGACATGCGTGAACCGATCGTGCGGGCCAATATTCTTGTGCCGCAAGAGCACTTGGGCAACGTCATTACCCTGTGCATCGAGAAGCGTGGCGTGCAGCACGACATGCTGTTCCTCGGCTCCCAGGTCCAGGTGACCTACGATATTCCGATGAACGAAGTGGTCCTGGACTTCTTCGACCGTCTGAAGTCCACCAGTCGCGGCTATGCTTCGCTGGACTACCATTTTGATCGTTACCAATCGGCTAGTCTGGTGAAACTGGATGTGCTGATCAACGGTGACAAGGTCGACGCCCTGGCGCTGATCGTGCACCGTGACAATGCGCACTACAAAGGTCGCCAGTTGACCGAGAAGATGAAAGAACTGATTCCGCGCCAGATGTTCGACGTCGCGATCCAGGCCGCCATTGGCGGGCAGATCATTGCGCGAACCTCTGTCAAGGCACTCAGAAAGAACGTATTGGCCAAATGCTACGGCGGCGACGTCAGCCGCAAGCGCAAGCTGTTGGAAAAGCAAAAGGCCGGTAAGAAACGCATGAAGCAAGTCGGCAACGTGGAAATTCCACAAGAAGCCTTCCTTGCAGTGCTCAGGTTGGATAGTTAGGTCCTATGTCACTAAATTTCCCGCTGTTGCTGGTCATCGCCGTGTTCGTCTGCGGCCTGTTGGCGTTGCTCGATCTGCTTTTCCTGGCGCCGCGTCGGCGTGCCGCCATTGCCTCCTATCAGGGCAGCGTCAGCCAGCCTGATGGGGTGGTCGTCGAGAAACTGAACAAAGAGCCGCTGCTGGTCGAATACGGCAAGTCGTTCTTTCCGGTGCTGTTCATCGTGCTGGTGCTGCGTTCGTTCCTGGTGGAACCGTTCCAGATTCCGTCCGGCTCGATGAAACCGACCCTGGACGTCGGCGACTTCATTTTGGTGAGCAAGTTTTCGTACGGTATCCGCCTGCCGGTGATCGACACGAAAGTCATCGAAGTGGGTAATCCGCAGCGTGGCGATGTGATGGTGTTCCGCTATCCGAGCGATCCGAACGTCAACTACATCAAGCGTGTAGTCGGCCTGCCGGGTGACCAGATTCGCTACACCGCCGACAAGCATCTGTTCGTCAACGGTGAATCGATCGCCGAGCAACTGGTCGGCTCCGAGCCGGGCACGCTGGGCAGTGCCGAGCTCTACAAGGAAAAACTCGGCGCCGCCGAGCACCTGATCCGCAAGGAAATGAGCCGCTATCGCGCGACGCCGGACCATACCTGGACCGTGCCTGCCGGGCACTACTTCATGATGGGCGACAACCGCGACAACTCAAACGACAGTCGCTATTGGGATGATCCGAGCATTCCCAAGGATCTGCTGGGCATGGTTCCCGACAAGAATATCGTCGGCAAGGCCTTCGCAGTCTGGATGAGCTGGCCGGAACCCAAACTCAGTCACCTGCCGAATTTTTCGCGGGTTGGCCTGATCAAGTAATCACAACGGCGCTGTTGAACACAGCGCCGAATGCATTTCTGGAGTCGGCACAATCGGCGGCAGAAGCATGAAAACAATGATATTCAGGACGTTATTTTTGAACACAGCGTTAATTGTCCCAAGCCTGCGCCGTCTTTCAGCCAAGGCAGTGGAATCCAGCCACGAACTCAGCGTGGGTAAACCGTGAGCGTTTCTTTAAGCCGTCTAGAGCGTCAGCTCGGCTACACCTTCAAGGATCAGGAACTGATGGTCCTGGCCCTGACCCACCGCAGCTTTGCCGGGCGCAACAACGAACGCCTGGAATTCCTCGGTGATGCCATCCTCAACTTCGTTGCCGGCGAGGCGCTGTTCGATCGCTTCCCGCTGGCCCGCGAAGGCCAGTTGTCGCGGTTGCGCGCCCGCCTGGTGAAAGGTGAGACGCTGGCCGTACTGGCCCGCGGTTTCGACCTCGGCGACTACCTGCGCCTGGGCTCGGGTGAGTTGAAAAGCGGCGGTTTCCGTCGCGAGTCAATTCTGGCTGATGCCCTGGAAGCCTTGATTGGTGCGATCTACCTGGACGCCGGCATGGACATGGCGCGCGAGCGCGTTCTCGCCTGGCTGGCCGGTGAGTTCGAAGGCCTGACGCTGGTCGACACCAACAAAGATCCAAAGACCCGCCTGCAGGAATTCCTGCAATCGCGTGGTTGTGAGCTGCCGCGTTACGAAGTGGTAGATATCCAGGGTGAGCCGCATTGCAGGACGTTCTTCGTCGAATGTGAAATCACCTTACTGAATGAAAAAAGCCGAGGTCAGGGTGTGAGTCGTCGTATTGCCGAACAGGTAGCGGCCGCTGCAGCACTGATTGCCCTGGGCGTGGAGAATGGCCATGACTGATTCAACCGCAACACGCTGTGGCTATGTTGCCATCGTCGGCCGTCCGAACGTGGGCAAGTCCACGCTGCTGAACCACATTCTGGGTCAGAAGCTGGCGATCACCTCGCGCAAGCCGCAAACCACCCGCCACAACATGCTGGGCATCAAGACCGAAGGCGCCGTGCAGGCGATCTACGTCGACACCCCGGGCATGCACAAGGGCGGCGAAAAGGCCCTGAACCGCTACATGAACAAGACCGCTTCGGCGGCGTTGAAAGACGTCGACGTGGTGATCTTCGTGGTTGATCGCACCAAGTGGACCGATGAAGACCAGATGGTCCTCGAACGCGTCCAGTACGTGACCGGCCCGCTGATCGTGGCGCTGAACAAGACCGACCGTATCGAAGACAAAGCCGAGCTGATGCCGCACCTGACCTGGTTGCAGGAACAGCTGCCGAACGCGCAGATCATGCCGATTTCGGCCCAGCACGGGCATAACCTGGAAACCCTGGAACGCGTGATTGCCGGTTACTTGCCGGAAAACGATCACTTCTTCCCGGAAGATCAGATCACCGACCGTAGCAGCCGCTTCCTCGCCGCTGAACTGGTGCGCGAGAAAATCATGCGCCAGATGGGCGCCGAGCTGCCGTACCAGATCACCGTGGAAATCGAAGAGTTCAAGCAGCAGGGCAAAACCCTGCACATCCATGCGCTGATCCTCGTCGAACGTGACGGCCAGAAGAAAATCATCATTGGCGACAAGGGCGAGCGCATCAAGCGCATCGGCACCGAGGCGCGCAAGGACATGGAGCTGCTGTTCGACTCCAAGATCATGCTCAACCTTTGGGTCAAAGTGAAAGGCGGCTGGTCCGACGACGAGCGAGCCTTGCGTTCGCTGGGTTATGGCGACCTGTAACACCCGGTTCCAGATACACCGGAAAACCTGTGGGAGCGGGCTTGCCCGCGAAGACGATGTAACATTCAGCATTAATGTTGACTGTCACACCGTATTCGCGAGCAAGCCCGCTCCCACATTGGTTTCAGGGTGTTTGTAAAACTGTGCTCTGTCATTGAGAACTCTATGTCCCAGCCCCTCGGCCAGCCGGCCTACGTCCTCCACTCCCGCGCCTACCGCGAAACCAGTGCACTGGTGGACTTCCTCACGCCGCAAGGTCGGCTGCGGGCGGTGTTGCGTAGCGCGCGGGGCAAGGCTGGAACGTTGGCGCGGCCGTTCGTGCCACTGGAAGTCGAATTCCGCGGTCGTGGTGAGTTGAAGAATGTCGGGCGCATGGAAAGTGCCGGTGTTTCCACCTGGCTCAATGGCGAGGCGCTGTTCAGCGGTCTCTATCTTAATGAGCTGTTGATTCGCCTGTTGCCCTCCGAAGACCCGCATCCCGCGGTGTTCGATCACTACGCCGCGACTCTGCTGGCCCTGGCCGAAGGACGTCCGCTGGAGCCGTTGCTGCGCTCCTTCGAATGGCGCCTGTTGGATGACCTCGGTTACGGCTTTGCGCTGAACACTGACATCCACGGCGAGTCCATCGCCCCGGACGGCCTCTACCGTCTGCAAGTGGACGCCGGCCTGGAGCAGGTCTACTTGCTCCAGCCCGGTCTGTTCAACGGCACCGAGCTGTTGGCCATGGCCGACGCCGACTGGTCGGCACCGGGTGCGTTATCCGCTGCCAAGCGCCTGATGCGTCAGGCCCTTGCCGTGCATCTGGGCGGTCGACCGCTGGTTTCCAGAGAGTTGTTTCGAAAGCCGTAAATTCTCCCTGTATGCTGTGCACCGAACTTTCCCCTCTTCAGGAGCGCTTCCGTGACCAACAGCAATCGCATTCTTCTTGGCGTGAACATCGACCACGTTGCCACCCTGCGTCAGGCCCGGGGCACTCGCTATCCGGACCCGGTCAAGGCCGCACTGGACGCGGAAGAGGCGGGCGCTGACGGCATCACCGTGCATTTGCGTGAAGATCGTCGACATATCCAGGAGCGCGATGTGTTGCTGCTCAAGGACGTGCTGCAAACCCGCATGAATTTCGAAATGGGCGTCACCGAGGAAATGATGGCGTTCGCCGAGCGTATTCGCCCGGCGCACATTTGCCTGGTCCCGGAAACCCGTCAGGAACTGACCACCGAAGGTGGTCTGGACGTCGCCGGGCAGGAAGCGCGGATCAAGGCGGCGGTGGATCGGTTGGCGAAGATCGGTTGTGAAGTGTCGCTGTTCATCGACGCGGACGAGCGGCAGATCGAAGCGTCACGTCGGGTCGGCGCGCCTGCCATCGAATTGCACACCGGCCGTTACGCCGATGCCGAGACGCCCACCGAAGTGGCTGAAGAGCTCAAGCGGGTCGCTGACGGTGTGGCCTTTGGTTTGGCCCAGGGTTTGATCGTCAACGCCGGTCACGGCCTGCACTATCACAACGTTGAAGCGGTGGCCGCGATCAAGGGCATCAACGAATTGAACATCGGCCATGCGCTGGTGGCTCATGCGTTGTTTGTTGGCTTCAAGTCGGCAGTATCGGAAATGAAAGCTCTGATCCTGGCTGCCGCAAAAGCCTAAAAGCCAAACACAAAACCAAATGTGGGAGCGGGCTTGCTCGCGAAGGCGGTGTGTCAATCGACATCAATGTTGACTGATGCACCGCCTTCGCGAGCAAGCCCGCTCCCACAGTTTTGATGGGTGTGAGGCTTTAAAGCGGTGGGTTTTCCACATTTGGCTTGGTCTTGTCGACCCCAGGCACGTGCAGGTTGCCCTCGGCCACCTGATTGCCTTCAAGCTGCGGCTGCGTGACCCACGTCAGGATGTCGTAGTAGCGACGGATGTTCGCCACGAAGTGCACCGGTTCGCCGCCCCGGGCGTAGCCGTAACGCGTCTTGCTGT
Organism: Pseudomonas sp. DR48; assembly: GCF_019823085.1. NCBI lineage: Bacteria > Pseudomonadati > Pseudomonadota > Gammaproteobacteria > Pseudomonadales > Pseudomonadaceae > Pseudomonas > Pseudomonas sp. DR48. The sequence goes on from NZ_CP081946.1 coordinate 3,109,713, forward strand.
ACCACTTTTTCTCAGACAGGCGCGGCAGGATCTTCTTCACGTCCAGCCACTTGTCCGGATTCAGTCCTTCCTTGGCCGCCAGTTTGCGGGCGTCATCCAGGTGACCGCTGCCGACGTTGTAGGCCGCTAGCGCGAACCAGGTGCGATCCGGTTCCTGGATCGAATCATCCAGCTGATCCTTCATGTAACTCAGGTATTTTGCGCCACCCATGATGCTTTGTTTGGGGTCGAGGCGATTGGACACGCCCATGGCTTGCGCCGTGTTCTGGGTCAGCATCATCAGCCCGCGCACGCCGGTCTTGGACGTGACCGCCGCTTGCCATAAGGATTCCTGATAACCGATTGCCGCCAGCAGACGCCAGTCGACTTTCTCTTTCTTGGCATAAGCCTTGAAGTGCTGCTCGTATTTGGGCAACCGCTGCTGCAAGTGCTGGGCGAAGGTGGTGGCGCCCATGTAGCCAAGAACGTCGACATGTCCGTAGTAACGGTCCTTGAGACGTTGCAGGGTGCCGTTTTCCTTCACCTTGTCGAGGTAGGCGTTGATTTCGTTGAGCAGGCTGTTGTCATCGCCGACGGCCACGGCCCAGCTCTGATTGCTGGCGTCACCGAGGTCGAAGGCCACGCGCACATTGGGGAAGTAGACCTGGTTCATCGCCACTTCGTTGGAGTCGACCAGGGTCAGGTCGATCTGACCTTCGTCCACCATGCGCAGCAGGTCGACGACTTCAACCGCGTCGGACTCTTCGTATTCAATGCCGGGGAATTTCTTTTTCAGCTCGGCCAGTTGCTCGGCGTGGGTGCTGCCCTTGAGCACCATGATCTTCTTGCCGACCAGGTCGCCCGCGTCGGTCGGCCGCGATTGGCCGTTGCGGTAGATGACCTGTGGGGTGACTTCCAGATAAGGGTGTGAAAACCGCACCTGCTTTTTACGTTCTTCGCTGCTGACCAGGCCGGCAGCAGCGAGCACCGGGCCGTTGGGCTTGCCCACCTGGCTGAACAGGTCGTCGAGATTGTCGGCGGTCTCGATCTTGAGTTTCACCCCCAGATCGTCGGCGAAGCGCTTCACCAGCTCGTATTCGAAGCCGGTTTCACCGTTGCGATCCTGAAAGTAGGTGGCGGGGCTGTTTCGGGTAATGACCCGCAGCACGCCATCCTCCTTTACGCGCTCCAGCGTGTTGGGTTTATCAACACAGCCACTGAGCATCAGGAAGAGTCCGGTTGCGATCAGCCATTTGGCGTACCGCGGACGCAAAGCCGTTGGGGAAAACATTTGCGCAGTATACGCAAAGGACCACGAGCGCCATATCTCGACAGCGAAGGGCTTGTCTGATAGGGGGTGAAAAACCTGCTTGGAGCCCACAGGAATGGGCTTGAAGCGTTTTTTGTGACAGCAAAAATATCCGTTGCCAGCCTCCGAATTCAGGTCTGAATACCCGGCCCGACGTTCGGGTGCAGCCGTGCGTACCGTTTCGGGTGATGTCGCGGGCGGTTTAGGCTAGAATGCACGGCCTCAAAGCACACCCCTTCCCGAGGCTGTCCCGAAGATGTTGATCCTGCGCGGCGCTCCTGCCCTTTCTGCCTTTCGCCACAGCAAACTCCTTGAGCAACTGAGCCAGAAGGTCCCGGCTGTCAGCGGCTTGTATGCTGAATTCGCTCACTTCGCCGAAGTTACCGGCGTCCTGACCGGCGACGAACAGCAGGTGCTCGCGCGCCTTCTGAAGTACGGCCCAAGTGTTCCGGTACAAGAGCCAACCGGTCGTCTGTTCCTGGTGTTGCCGCGTTTCGGCACCATTTCGCCGTGGTCCAGCAAGGCCAGCGACATCGCTCGCAATTGCGGCCTGACCAAGATCCAGCGCCTGGAGCGCGGCATCGCGTTCTACGTTGCCGGTCAGTTCAGCGACGCCCAGGCGCAGCTGATCTCGGATGCGCTGCATGACCGCATGACCCAGATCGTCCTTGGCAACCTCGAGCAGGCCGCCGGCCTCTTCAGCCACGCCACGCCGAAGCCGCTGACCGCGATCGACGTGCTCGGTGGCGGCCGCGCCGCGCTGGAAAAAGCCAACACCGAGCTGGGCCTGGCCCTGGCCGAAGACGAGATCGATTACCTGGTCAACGCCTTCATTGGCTTGAAGCGCAATCCGCATGACATCGAACTGATGATGTTCGCCCAGGCGAACTCCGAGCACTGCCGCCACAAGATCTTCAACGCCAGTTGGGATATCGACGGTCAGAGCCAGGAAAAAAGCCTGTTCGGCATGATCAAGAACACCTACGTGATGCACAGCGAAGGCGTTCTGTCGGCTTACAAGGACAACGCTTCGGTGATCGTCGGTAACGTCGCCGGCCGTTTCTTCCCGGACCCTGAAACCCGCCAGTACGGCGCGGTGCAGGAACCGGTGCACATCCTGATGAAAGTCGAAACCCACAACCACCCGACCGCGATTGCCCCGTTCCCGGGCGCATCCACCGGTTCCGGTGGCGAGATCCGTGACGAAGGCGCGACCGGTCGCGGTGCCAAGCCGAAAGCCGGCCTGACCGGTTTCACTGTGTCCAACCTGCAGATCCCGGGCTTTGAACAGCCGTGGGAAGTGCCGTACGGCAAGCCTGAGCGCATCGTTACCGCGCTGGACATCATGATCGAAGGCCCACTGGGTGGCGCCGCGTTCAACAATGAATTTGGTCGTCCGGCGCTGACCGGTTACTTCCGTACCTTCGAACAGTCGATCACCACCCCGCGTGGCGACGAGGTTCGCGGTTACCACAAGCCGATCATGCTGGCTGGCGGCATGGGTAACATCCGTGCCGAACACGTGCAGAAAGGCGAGATCACCGTCGGCTCCAAGCTGATCGTCCTCGGCGGCCCGGCGATGCTGATCGGTCTGGGCGGCGGCGCGGCTTCCTCCATGGCCACCGGCACCAGTTCGGCAGACCTGGACTTCGCTTCGGTTCAGCGTGAAAACCCTGAGATGGAACGCCGTTGCCAGGAAGTCATCGACCGTTGCTGGCAATTGGGTGACAAGAACCCGATCAGCTTCATCCACGACGTCGGCGCGGGCGGTCTGTCCAACGCCTTCCCGGAACTGGTCAACGATGGCAACCGCGGCGGTCGCTTCGAACTGCGCAACATTCCAAACGACGAGCCGGGCATGGCTCCGCACGAAATCTGGAGTAACGAATCCCAGGAACGCTACGTTCTGGCGGTCGGCCCGGCCGACTTCGAACGCTTCCAGGCCATCTGCGAACGTGAGCGTTGCCCGTTTGCCGTGGTCGGCGAAGCCACTGCCGAGCCGCAACTGACGGTCACCGACAGTCACTTCGGCAACAGCCCGGTGGACATGCCGCTCGAAGTGCTGCTGGGCAAAGCCCCGCGCATGCACCGTTCGGCCGTTCGCGAAAACGAACTGGGCGACGATTTCGATCCATCGACTCTGGACATTGCAAACTGCGTCGAGCGCGTTCTGCATCACCCGGCCGTCGCGAGCAAAAGCTTCCTGATCACCATCGGCGACCGCACCATCACCGGCCTCGTGGCCCGTGACCAAATGGTCGGCCCGTGGCAGGTTCCGGTGGCCGACGTTGCCGTCACCGCCACCAGCTTCGACGTCTACACCGGTGAAGCCATGGCGATGGGCGAGCGTACTCCGCTGGCACTGCTGGACGCTCCGGCGTCGGGCCGCATGGCCATCGGCGAAACCCTGACCAACATTGCCGCCTCGCGCATCAACAAGATCTCCGACATCAAACTGTCGGCGAACTGGATGTCCGCAGCCGGTCACCCGGGTGAAGACGCGCGTCTGTACGACACCGTGAAAGCGGTCGGCATGGAACTGTGCCCTGACTTGGGCATCACCATTCCGGTGGGCAAGGACTCGATGTCCATGGCCACGCGCTGGAACGACGAAGGCGTCGACAAGACCGTAACCTCGCCGATGTCCCTGATCGTGACCGGTTTCGCGCCAGTGGCTGACATCCGTCAGACCCTGACCCCGGAACTGCGCATGGACAAGGGCACCACCGACCTGATCCTGATCGATCTGGGCCGTGGCCAGAACCGCATGGGCGCCTCGATCCTTGCTCAGGTTCACGGCAAGCTCGGCTCGCAAGCGCCGGACGTCGATGATGCCGAAGACCTCAAGGCGTTCTTCGCGGTGATCCAGGGCCTCAACGCCGACGGTCACCTGCTGGCGTACCACGACCGTTCCGACGGTGGTCTGCTGACCACAACCGTGGAAATGGCCTTCGCCGGCCATTGCGGCCTGAGCCTGAACCTCGACGGTCTGGCAGAAACTTCCGCCGATATCGCCGCGATCCTGTTCAACGAAGAGCTGGGCGCCGTGATCCAGGTTCGTCAGGACGCGACCCCGGACATCCTCGCGCAGTTCAGCGCTGCCGGTTTGGGCGAGTGCGTGTCGGTGATCGGTCAGCCAATCAATAATGGCCAGATCAACATCACCTTCAACGGCGAAACCGTGTTTGAAGGTCAGCGTCGTCTGCTGCAACGTCAGTGGGCTGAAACCAGCTACCAGATTCAGCGTCTGCGTGACAACGCCGACTGCGCCGAACAAGAGTTCGACGTGTTGCTGGAAGAAGACAATCCGGGCCTGAGCGTCAAACTCAGCTTCGATGTCAACCAGGACGTCGCTGCGCCTTACATCAAGAAAGGCATCCGTCCACAGGTTGCCGTGCTGCGTGAGCAGGGCGTCAACGGTCAGGTGGAAATGGCGGCTGCGTTCGACCGTGCCGGTTTCAACGCAATCGACGTGCACATGAGTGACATTCTGGCTGGCCGTGTCGACCTGAACGAGTTCAAGGGTCTGGTCGCTTGCGGTGGTTTCTCCTACGGCGACGTACTCGGTGCCGGTGAGGGCTGGGCCAAGTCGGCGCTGTTCAACAGCCGTGCTCGCGATGCGTTCCAGGGTTTCTTCGAACGTAACGACAGCTTCACCCTCGGCGTGTGCAACGGTTGCCAGATGATGTCCAACCTGCACGAGCTGATCCCGGGCAGCGAGTTCTGGCCGCACTTCGTGCGCAACCGTTCCGAGCAGTTCGAAGCGCGCGTGGCGATGGTTCAGGTTCAGGAGTCGAATTCGATCTTCCTGCAGGGCATGGCCGGTTCGCGCATGCCGATCGCTATCGCTCACGGTGAAGGTCATGCCGAGTTCGCCAGTGAAGAAGCGTTGCTGGAAGCTGATCTGTCGGGTTGTGTGGCGATGCGTTTTGTCGACAACCACGGCAAGGTCACCGAAAAGTATCCGGCCAACCCGAACGGTTCGCCGCGCGGGATCACCGGTTTGACCAGTCGCGACGGTCGCGTGACGATCATGATGCCGCACCCGGAGCGTGTGTTCCGCGCGGTGCAGAACTCGTGGCGTTCGGAAGACTGGAACGAGGACGCTCCTTGGATGCGTATGTTCCGTAATGCTCGCGTCTGGGTGAACTAAGCGCTGTGTACAAGCTCGGTTTTTTTGTTCCGGCCAGTCATGTGGAGCAGGTCAAGAGTGCTGTGTTCGCTGCGGGTGGTGGGCGGATCGGGGCTTATGATCATTGCGCTTGGCAGGTGTTGGGTCTGGGTCAGTTTCGGCCGTTGGATGGCAGTCAGCCGTTCATTGGGGAGGCGGGGCAGGTCGAGCGGGTTGAGGAATGGAAGGTTGAGCTTGTGGTGGCGGATGAGTTGATTCGTTCTGTGGTAATGGCTCTGAAGCAGAGCCATCCCTATGAGACGCCGGCTTATGAGGTGTGGCGGTTGGAGGATTTTTGATCTGCCTGCTGCTGAAATGAGAAACCCGCTGAATTTGCGTTCAGCGGGTTTTTTATTGGCTGGGATTTGATGTTGGTTTGGAGATCAAAACTGTGGGAGCGGGCTTGCTCGCGAAAGCGGCCTGGCAGCCGACCATTTTCTTTCAGGTGTACATATCCATCAGGTGTACATATCCGTTGCTGCGGTAACGGCTACCTAGGGTTTCGCCCTTACGGCGACTCACTTTTTTTACAAGCGCCTAAAAAAAGTAAGCAAAAAAACGCTCGCCCCGAGCGTCCGGCCCCTCGCTAGGGCTCGGTGTTCCTTCGCTCCGGCATTCATCTGGGGGCATCGCCTCCGGTCTGCTTCGCGACGACCTCCTCTCGATGTGTTCGACTTCGTCGAACGGCGCTGCGCGCCTGCCCCCCAGATGAACGCCTCCACTCAGCCTGCCGAAGGGGCGGGTGGATCAAGATCAAAAGCAGGCGAGCTACCGCTCGGCCTAATTGAGTGGTGTAGAGCGGTCGGGGTAGACACCGGTCCATTGTGGGAGCTGGCCTGCCAGCGATGGCGGCCCGCCAGCCGACCAATCTCTCTCAGATTCACCCCATTCCCTTGTGGGAGCGAGCTTGCTCGCGATGACTGCCCCCCAGTCGCCAAACCTCTATACCTTGGCACTCACTTCACTGCGATTGACCAGCACTTCCAGCGCTTCACTCAAACTCTGTGCCTTTTCACCAATCAATAAATGCCAAACCCCTCCGTCGAGCTGGCTGACGCCCTGGCACCCCAGAGCCTTCAAATCACATTCCGACAATGCCTTGCCATCCGCCAGTTGCAGCCGGATCCGGGTCATGGCGATGCAATCCATTTGTAATACGTTTTCGCCGCCACCCAATGCCTTCAGCCATTTCTGCGTTTCTGAATGCGTCACTGTTTCTGGTTCTGGCGCGTCGATAACGGCAGGAGGGGAGGAGACGAGTGCGCGTCCCAACGCAGGCATCGCCAGTCGAATTTCATCGGCGATGCTGTCCGCCATCGGCCCGACCACTACTTGCAGGCTTCCGCCCTTGCCTGGACGCACAACCGCCATCGCCCCCAGGGCTTTCAGTTCCGCATCGTTTGCCTTGTTGCGATCCACCATGTCCAGTCGCAACCGTGTCGTGCATGCCCCTACGGTTATTAGGTTTTGCGCGCCGCCCAGCGCCTTGATGTAAGCCCCGGCGCGTTCGTTTTCGGCGATCACGACTTTGTCACCTGTGGGCACTTCTTCGCGTCCCGGTGTCCTGAGGTTGAAGCGGCGAATGCAGAAATCGAACACCGCGTAGTAGATCACCGCATACGCCAATCCGACTGGCACGACCAACCAGCCGTTGGTGGATTTGCCCCAGCCGAGAATCATGTCGATGAAGCCGCCGGAAAAGGTGAAGCCCAAATGGATGTTCAGCGCGTTGGTGATTGCCATCGACAATCCCGTCAACAGCGCATGCACCAGATACAGCAGCGGTGCGAGGAACATGAAGGCGAATTCGATGGGCTCGGTGACGCCGGTCAAGAAGGAGGTCAATGCCATCGACAGGAAGATCCCGCCCATGACCTTGCGCCGTTCCGGCAGGGCGTTGCGGTACATCGCTAGGCAAGCGGCGGGGAGGCCGAAGATCATCATCGGGAACATCCCGGTCATGAACTGGCCGCCCTTCGGGTCGCCGGCGAAGTAGCGCGAGAGGTCGCCGGTGACGATGGCGCCTGTGGTCGGGTCGGTGAAGTTGCCGAAGACGAACCACGCCATGTTGTTGAGGATGTGGTGCAGGCCGGTGACGATCAACAGGCGGTTGAACACGCCGAAGACGAAGGCGCCAAAACTGCCGCTCTCCATCATCAACGTACCGAAGTCGTTGATCCCGTGCTGGATCGGCGGCCAGATGAAACCGAACACCACGCCCAGGCCGACGGCGGCGAATCCGGTGACGATCGGCACGAAGCGCCGGCCGCCGAAGAAGGCCAGGTACTCCGGCAACTTGATGTCCTTGAAGCGGTTGTACAGCGCGCCGGCCATCAAGCCGCTGACGATCCCGGCGAGCATGCCCATGTTGATGCTTGCATCCAGCACCTTGAGGGTGGAGATCATTACCAGGTAACCAATCACGCCCGCGAGGCCTGCGGTGCCGTTGTTGTCCTTGGCGAAGCCGACTGCGATGCCGATGGCGAAGATCATCGCCAGGTTGGCAAAGATGACCTGGCCGGCGTCGTGGATGATCGCGATGTTCAGCAGGTCAGTGTCGCCCAGGCGCAGCAGTAACCCTGCAATCGGCAGGATCGCGATGGGTAGCATCAGTGCGCGGCCGAGGCGTTGCAGGCCTTCGATGAAGTATTGGTACATGGCGGTTCTCCCTGCGTTCTTTTTGTTTTAGAGCTGTTGTAGTTGTTCAGCTCAGAGGCCAATGCTGGTGACAGGCGTGACGCACCGCGCCGGCGCTGCTCAGCTTGAGCAGGTCGTGGCTGATACGCCGGCATTGCGCGGCGTCGAGGTGGCGTACACGGTCTTTGATTTCGCCGATCTGCACCGGGCTTACCGACAGTTCGCTGACGCCCAGGCCGATCAGTACCGGCGTGGCCAGCGGATCGGAGGCCAGCGCGCCGCAGACGCCGACCCAACGGTCATGCACCGCCGCACCGGCACAGGTCTGGGCAATCAGCCGCAACAGGGCCGGGTGCATCGCATCGACGCGGGAGGCGAGGCCGGCGTGGTCGCGGTCCATGGCCAGGGTGTACTGGGATAAATCGTTGGTGCCGATGGACAGGAAGTCCGCATGCTCTGCCAGTTGCTCGGCGAGCAATGCGGCGGCCGGGACTTCGATCATCACGCCCAGTTCCGGGCGATCACTGATGCCGAGTTCAATGCACAGGGCATCGAGACGCTGACGGATGTGCAGCAATTCATCGACCTCAGTGACCATCGGCAGCAGGATTCGGCAACGCGACAGCGGGCGGGTGTGCAGCAGTGCGCGCAGTTGCTGGTCGAGAATTTCCGGACGCAGCTGAGCCAGGCGAATACCGCGCAGGCCGAGCACCGGGTTGGCCTCGACCGGCAATGGCAGGTAATCGAGTTGCTTGTCGCCGCCAACGTCGATGGTGCGGATGATCACCGACTTGTCGCCCATGGCGTCGAGGACGGCTTGATAGGCGAGGCATTGCTCCTGTTCATCCGGCGCGGTGTGGCGGTCCACAAAAAGAAATTCGGTGCGCAGCAGGCCCACGCCATCGGCGCCATTGGCCAGCGCATCGGCCGCTTCGGCGCTGGAGGCGACATTGGCGGCGACTTCGATGTGCACGCCATCGCGCGTCAGTGCCGGGGTGTGCGCTTGAGACTGCTGGAGCGCGCGGCGTTGCTGATGCTCGAGTTGCGCTTGGTGCACTTCGGTCAGGCGTTCGGTGGTTGGCATCAGTTCGAGTCGCCCGCCATCGGCATCCAGCACCACTGCTTGGCTTTGTTCCTGATCCAGCAGCGCCGACCCCAGCGCAACCAGACACGGCAGGCCTTTGCCCCGCGCAAGAATCGCCACGTGAGACGTCGCGCCACCCTCGGCCATGCACAACCCGGCGACGCCTTGCTGGCTCAGTTGCAGCAAGTCCGACGGCGTCAGCTCATGGGCGGCGACGATGGCGCCGGCCGGTACATCGTAGTGCCAGGCTTCGCCGAGCAAGGCGCGCAACGCGCGTTGCTTGAGGTCGCGCAGATCGTTGGCGCGTTCGGCCAGTAACGGGCTGCCGAGTCGCTGGAGAACCTCGCATTGAGTGTCGATCGATTGGCTCCAGGCGTGGGTCGCCGCTGTGCCCTGTTCGATGGAAGCTTGCGCCGTGTCCAGCAGCGCCGGGTCTTCAAGCAAGGCAAGGTGCGCGGCGAAGATCGCTTCTTCGTCCGTGTTCCTGTGCTTTTTGGCTTGAGAGAGGGTGTGGTCGATTTCGCTGCGCACCACGTTCAGCGCGGCATCGAGCGCCTGCAGTTGTTGCGCCGGATCGTGGTGCCCGGCATCCACCGGCAGGCTGATGGCGCTCAAGCGAAACAACGGCCCGGCCACCAGACCGGGTGCTGCACAAACACCGTGCAGTACGCCCGCTTCGGCCGTTCGATGGTGGCGGGTCATAGGGGCTGGCGCGGCGGCGTGGTTGTCCTCGGCCAGCGCGGTGGATAACGCGATCAGCAATGCTTGCAGCGCCGCTTCGGCATCCGGGCCCTGGCAACTGACCTGAACGTCGTCCTGCTCGCCGATGGCCAGGCCCATTAGCCCGATCAGGCTGTTACAGGTCGCCGATTTGCCAGCGAAATGCAGCTGCGATGTGCTTTTGAAGCCTTGAGCGGTCTGGCGAATCAGTGCTGCGGGCCGAGCGTGCAGGCCACCACGGTGGGCGACGCGAACGTGGCCGACATGTTCTTCCCCTAAAAGCTCCACTTCGGCCTGCGCCCCCGAGCCCTGGCGACGAATGATGTGCAGCAACGGCTCGCCGACCTTTACCGACTTCAGCGTAATGGGCCGCGCCTGAAAGTCCTGGCTGTTGGTCAGGATCATCAGGCTGACCAGGCTTTTACACTGCTGCGCCACCTTGTCCAGGTCGTAGCGCAACAGCGGCTGACCATTGCTGACGCGCGCGCCTTCCTTGACCAGCATCGAGAACCCTTCACCTTGCAATTCGACCGTGTCCAGGCCCAGGTGCAGCAGCAATTCGGCACCGTTGTCGGCGCGCAAGGTGACGGCGTGTCCGGTACGAGCAACATGCACCACCACTCCCGCGCACGGTGCATGAAGCGTGTCGTTGAGCGGGTCGATGGCGATCCCGTCGCCCATGGCGCCGCTGGCGAACACCGGGTCCGGAACTTTGGCGAGCGTCAGCACCGGGCCGCTGAGCGGGGCGCTGAGGGTCAGCTCTTTATTATTGTTGTGCATGGCTCGGTCTCATCAGAAAAACTACGGTTCGGATCAACTCGCCCCTGTAGGAGCTGTCGAGTGAAACGAGGCTGCGATCTTTGGATCTTGTTTTTTAAAATCTAAAATCAAAAGATCGCAGCCTCGTTTCACTCGACAGCTCCTACAGGGTTGCTCGTTCGGCCTTCGAGTTAGTGCGTGCGCGTCACTTTGCTCAAATGACGCGGCTGGTCCGGGTCCAGGCCGCGGGCCACCGCTAAACCGGCGGCCATGACGTAGAAACTCTGGATCGCCAGAATCGGATCAAGGGCCGGGTGTTCTGCGCGGGTCAGGGTGAGGTCGCGTTCGGCAATGTCATCCGGTGCAGCGAGCAGAACCCGAGCGCCGCGCTGGCGCATGTCGGCGGCGAGGCTCAGCAAACCAGCCTGCTCGGCACCGCGTGGGGCGAAGATCAGCAACGGGTAGTTTTCATCGATCAATGCCATCGGCCCGTGACGGACCTCGGCGCTGCTGAAGGCTTCGGCCTGAATCGCCGAGGTTTCCTTGAACTTCAGTGCTGCCTCCTGGGCGATGGCGAAACCGGCGCCGCGACCGATGACCATCAAGCGTTGGCAATCGCGCAGGGCGTCGATGGCCAGGCTCCAGTCCTGTTTCGCCGCCTCGCGCAAACCTTCGGGCAAGGCATTGCCGGCCTCCAGCAACTCCATGTCGTCTTTCCAATGAGCGATCAACCGGGCACTGGCGCTGAGGGTGGCGATAAAACTCTTGGTGGCGGCGACGCTGCTTTCGGTGCCGGCCAGCAGCGGCAAGCTGAATTCACAGGCGGCTTCCAGCGGTGAACTCTCGGCGTTGACCATCGAGATGCTCAGGGCGCCACGCTTGCGCAGCAAACGCAGGCTGTTCACCAGATCGGGGCTTTGCCCGGATTGCGAAAAGGCGAAGGCCACCTGGCCGCTGACCTTCAACGGCGCTTGCAGCATGGTTACCACCGACATCGGCAACGACGCCACCGGAAATCCCAATTGCTGCATGGTCAGGTAGGCGAAGTAACTGGCGGCATGATCGGAGCTCCCGCGAGCGACCGTCATCACCACTTGTGGTGGCTGGCGACGCAGGCGTGCGGCGATCTCGATCATCTGCGGGTCGAGTTGTTCCAGTTGGGCTTGCACGGCCTCGAACGAGGACAGCGCCTCTTCAAGCATTTTTGAAGTCAATGTCTTCTCCTTCGACCATGACGGCGGTCAGTGTGAGTGAGCGATCCAGCCGCACGCTGTCGGCCCAGCTGCCTGGCGCAAGGCGGCCACGTTCCTGGAGGCCGAGGTAGTCGGCGGGGAATTGCGAAAGACGTTGCGAGGCTTCGGCGACCGATAACCCGACTTTCACCAGATTGCGCAGCGCCTGATCCATGGTCAGCGTGCTGCCGGCCAGCGTGCCATCGGGCAAGCGCACGCCACCCAGGCACTTGGTGACCGTGTGGCTGCCGAGCTTGTATTCACCGTCCGGCATGCCGGCGGCGGCGGTGGAGTCGGTGACGCAATACAGGCAGGGAATGGCGCGCAGGGCGACGCGGATGGCGCCGGGATGCACGTGCAGCAAGTCCGGGATCAGTTCGGCGTACTTGGCGTGAGCCAGTGCGGCGCCGACGATGCCCGGCTCGCGGTGGTGCAACGGACTCATGGCGTTGTAGAGGTGGGTGAAACTGCTGGCGCCGGCCGCCAGCGCGGCAACGCCTTCCTCATAACTGCCGAGGGTGTGGCCGATTTGCATGCGGATACCGCGCGCACTGAGGTCGCGGATCAAGGCGTCGTGGCCGGCGATTTCCGGGGCAATGGTGATCACCCGGATCGGTGCCAGGGCCAAATATTCTTCGACTTCGGCCATCAGCGCGGTGTGGGCGAAATTCGGTTGGGCGCCGAGTTTTCCGGGGTTGATGTAGGGACCTTCCAGGTGCACGCCAAGCACGCGGGCGCAGCCTTTGGGCCGTTGCTCGGAAAACTCGCCGATGGCCTTGAGCACGCTGGAAATCTCTTCGCTTGGCGCGGTCATGGTGGTGGCCAGCAGCGCGGTGGTGCCGAAACGTACGTGGGTTTTGCTGATGGTTTCGAAGGCGCTGGCGCCTTCCATGATGTCTTTTCCGCCACCGCCGTGAACGTGCAGGTCGATGAAACCGGGCAGCAGGTAGGGCAAGTCGTTGTCGGCCGGATCGCACGGCACGCCTTCAATGGACACGACCTTGCCCTGTTCGTGAATCAGCCGGCCGCGAACCCAGCCGTGGGCGGTGAGGATGTTGTCTTCGGACATGATCGGTTCTCGTTGCTCGATGAGCGGCAAAGCCTTTTGGTGGCGCAGCCTTTTATCTACGAAGCTCTTTATCTGCGAAGCTCTGCGACAAAGTCGTAGTAGTCGTTGCGGCAATAGGTGTCGGTGACTTCAATTGGCGTGTTGTCCTCCAGGTAGCCGACCCGGGTCATCAGCAGCATGGCGGTGCCGGGGGCGATGCCGACCAGGGCGGCGAATTCGTCCGAGGCGTTGATCGCCTGGATATGTTGCAGGGCGCGGACGATCGGCTTGCCGATGCCGTCGAGGTATTCGTAAAGGGAGTCGCCCACCGCTTGTGGTTTGGGAATGATCGAGGCGGGCAGGGTGCTCATCTCGATCGCCATGACGGTGTCGTCGGCTTTGCGCAGGCGTTTGAGCCGCGCGACCTTGTCGTTCGGTGAAAGACCGAGGCGGATCAGTTCTTCGTGGGTCGGCGGGGTGATTTCGCGCTCCAGCCATTGCGAACCGGGGACGAAGCCCTTGAGGCGCAGCATCTCGCTGAACCCGGAAAGGCGCGACAGCGGTTGTTCGAGGCGTGGCGTGATGAACGTGCCGGAGCCTTGATTGCGGCGGATCAGGCCTTGCTCGAACAGCACTTCCAGCGCTTTGCGCGCGGTGACCCGCGAAATGCCCAGCACTTCGCTGAGATTGCGCTCTGACGGCATGGCCTGTTCGGCTTTCCACTGGCCAGCGTGGATCGCCATTTCCAGATTGCGCGCCAGTTGCAAGTACAGCGGCGTTGGCTGTGTGTCGTCGGGGCGTAAGGCCTGGAGGTCATTCATGTTGGGATGTCCGATGCGGATATTGGAGTGTTGTTTCCCGCGAATGGCCGAAAATTAATACCACTTGAATACCATGTCAATGCCAGTACTTTGCTGCAGGCACCGCAAAGCATGGCCTGCCGGACAAGCTGGAGGCGGTGAGGTTTTAAGTGGTATTAGCGGTGGGGATTTTGAATGCAAAGATCGCAGCCTACGGCAGCGCCTGGAGGGAGAATTGGTATCCTCCCCGTCAGGCGCTGATGCGGGCTGCGATCTTTTGAATTTTTTTTTTTTTTTTTCGAGGGGCGACGGAAGGTCGTCGTTACGGGCGAATCTCGATCATCGTGCCATCGGGCACCAGGCCCCAGACTTCGCGCATGTCCATGTTGCGCATGGCGATGCAGCCGTCGGTCCAGTCCAGCGTGTGGAACAGGTCTTCGGGGGTGTCTTCGGTGTCTGGTGTGCCATGGATCATGATCATGCTCCCCGGCGCGACGCCTTCACGCCGGGCGCGGGCAGAGTCGCTGATGTTCGGGTAGGAAATGTGCATCGCCAGATTGAATTTGTCGCTGACCTTGCGCCAGTCCAGCCAATAGAAACCTTCAGGCGTGCGCTTGTCGCCTTCCATCAGCTTCGGCCCCCTGGGGCTTTTGCCCAGGGAGATGCGATAGGTCTTGATCGGCTTGCCGTCGTTGATCAGCTGCAATTGATGGGCGGATTTCAAAACCAGAACTTTCTCGATGACTCTGCCGTTCAGGGTCTCCGCTACGGAAGCCTGTGACAGGGCAACGAAAGTCAAACAAAACACGGCAAGCAACCAGCGCATTGAAACGATATCCCTGAAAGGTGTCGCGACTATTTAGTTAGTTATAGGTGATTTTGGAGCCAGGAGCTTTAGGTGTTGGCAGGCTGAGCAAGCGGCGGGATCGATTCGGACCGCACAGGGTAGACCTCGGTCCGCCGGTCAGCGAAGAAGCATTCTAGGGTACGGCCCACCGTGCGGAAAGCCAGCTCGGACCACGGGATGTCGGCTTCGTCGAAAAGCTGCACCTCCAGGCTCTCGGGACCCGCGGAAAAATCCAGGTCCACCAGTTCGGCGCGAAAGAATACATGCACCTGACTGATGTGCGGTACATCGATCAACGTATAGATGCTCAGGTTGCGCACCCGGGCGCAGGCCTCTTCGGCCGTTTCGCGAATAGCCGCCTGCTCGATGGTTTCACCGTTCTCCATGAACCCGGCGGGCAGGGTCCAGTAACCGAGCCGAGGCTCGATGGCGCGTCGGCACAGCAACACTTTCGAGCCCCAGGTCGCCACACATCCGGCGACGATGTTGGGGTTTTGATAGTGAATCGTCTGACAGTTGTCGCAGACAAAACGCAGGCGCGAATCGCCTTCGGGAATGCGCTGGGTGACCGGGTTGCCGCACTGACTGCAAAATTTCATGCTTGGGTTCCTGAATGCTGCGCCTATCTTGGCGTGCGTCGGTGTCTGTCGGCAAGTTGTCGTTTAGCGACATGCAGCGGTTATGGGGTTGGGCGACAGGTTCGATTGGTGCATGATGCAAGGTAGCTAACAAGTCGAGAAGTCTCATGCTGGACGAGCTACTGCATCGAGTAAGCAACCACATCCCACGCACACTGGAAACCGACAAGCGTTTCCCCGAGGCCGCGGTATTGGTGCCCATCACTCGCAGTGACGAACCGGAACTGGTTCTGACCCTGCGCGCCAGCGGGCTCTCGACCCATGGCGGTGAAGTGGCCTTTCCCGGTGGTCGTCGCGATCCCGAAGATCCCGACCTGATTTTCACCGCGCTGCGCGAAGCCGAAGAAGAAATCGGTCTACCGCCAGGGCTGGTCGAAGTCATTGGCCCGTTAAGCCCGTTGATTTCCCTGCATGGCATCAAGGTCACACCGTATGTCGGCGTCATTCCGGACTTTGTCGAATACCTGGCCAACGATGCCGAAATCGCAGCGGTGTTCAGTGTGCCTCTGGAGTTCTTCCGCGAAGATCCCCGGGAACACACTCACCGCATCGATTACCAGGGGCGCAGTTGGTACGTGCCGAGTTATCGTTACGGCGAGTACAAGATCTGGGGCCTGACCGCGATCATGATCGTCGAGTTGATCAACCTGCTTTATGACGCTGACATCAGCCTGCACCACCCACCCAAAAGTTTTATCAATAGTTGAAGCCATCGTTCGTATGGCGAGAAACGCGGCTGCCTGAGCCTTGAGGAAAACAAGATGAAATACCGCCTGGGCGATGCCCGCGTCGAAACCCATCCGCTGAGTTGGGTTGCGCCCAATGCCGTGCTGGTGGGCAAGGTCAAACTGGAAGAGGGTGCCAACGTCTGGTTCAACGCCGTGCTGCGTGGCGACAACGAGCTGATCCTGATCGGCAAGAACAGCAACGTCCAGGACGGCACGGTGATGCACACCGACATGGGCTACCCGCTGACCATCGGTACCGGCGTGACCATCGGCCACAACGCCATGCTTCACGGCTGCACCGTGGGCGACTACAGCCTGATCGGCATCAACGCGGTGATTCTCAACGGCGCGAAGATCGGCAAGAACTGCATCATCGGCGCCAACTCGCTGATCGGAGAGGGCAAGGAGATTCCGGACGGCTCGCTGGTCATGGGCTCGCCGGGCAAGGTGGTTCGAGAACTGACCGAGCCGCAGAAAAAGATGCTGGAGGCCAGTGCCGCGCACTATGTGCACAACTCGCAGCGTTATGCCCGCGATCTGGTCGAGCAGGACGAATGAGCGCCACTGAACGACCGGTCCTGTCGCCCTGCGTGAATATTTGTGCGCTGGACGAGGATGATATTTGCACCGGGTGCCAGCGCACGGTGGAGGAAATCACCCGTTGGAGCCGGATGGATAATGAAGAGCGCCGCAAGGTGCTGGGGTTGTGTCATGAGCGGGCCAAATCCAGCGGCCTGCTCTGGATGCTGGGCAAAACGCCTGACCTGTAGGCGCTGTGTAGCAGCTGTGTAGGAGCTGTCGAGTGCAACGAGGCTGCGATCTTTTGACTTGGTTTCTTAAAAGACAAGATCAAAAGATCGCAGCCTCGTTGCACTCCTCAGCTCCTACGCTACTCTGTGCGCCAAATTGACAGGTATCCCACGTCCCCATGTTCTTCCTGATCGCCTACATCAGCAGCGTTGTGCTGATCAACTACGCCTTTTCCACCGCCCCGCACCTGGACATCATCTGGTCGGCCTGGGGCGGGTTGGTGTTTGTCTTGCGCGATATGGTGCAAACACGCTTCGGCCACGGCGCCATCGCCGCAATGCTCGCTGCCCTGGTCCTGTCCTACGTCACGTCCGATCCGTCCATTGCCTTGGCCAGCGCCACGGCGTTCGCGGTGTCCGAGTGCATTGACTGGCTGGTATTCAGCGTCACCAAGCGGCCCTTGCACGATCGCCTGTGGATAAGTTCGGCCCTGAGCATTCCCCTCGATACCTTCATCTTCTTCGGCATGATCGACGCGTTCACACCGGGCGTGATCCTCACCGCCATGGGCTCCAAGTTCGCCGGTGTCACCGCCGTGTGGCTGATCATGGCCTGGCGCCTGCGCAAACAGGCCGTCGTCAGCTGAAGCCAAACCCTGCGGTTCATGTAAAATGCCGCGCTTTGGGGACGCGCGCACGTTGCTGCATCCCTCGATGATCCGCTTCTTGAGGACCTGAGATGACCCGTATCGGAACTCCATTGTCGCCAACTGCGACCCGCGTATTGCTGTGTGGCTGTGGTGAGTTGGGCAAGGAAGTGGTGATCGAGCTGCAACGCCTGGGCGTTGAAGTGATCGCCGTGGATCGCTACGCCAATGCGCCGGCCATGCAGGTTGCGCATCGCAGCCACGTGATCAACATGCTCGACGGCGCCGCCCTGCGTGCGGTCATCGAAGCCGAGAAGCCGCACTTCATCGTGCCGGAAATCGAAGCCATCGCCACCGCGACCCTCGTGGAACTGGAAGCCGAAGGCTTCACCGTGATCCCGACCGCGCGTGCCGCACAGCTGACCATGAACCGCGAAGGCATCCGTCGCCTGGCCGCCGAAGAGCTGGACCTGCCGACCTCGCCTTATCACTTCGCCGACACCTTCGAGGATTACAGCAAGGCCGTCGAGGACCTGGGCTTCCCGTGCGTGGTCAAGCCGGTGATGAGTTCGTCGGGTAAAGGCCAAAGCCTGCTGCGCAGCGCCGATGACGTGAAAACCGCTTGGGATTACGCGCAGGAAGGCGGTCGTGCCGGGAAAGGCCGCGTGATCATCGAAGGCTTCATCGATTTTGATTACGAAATTACGCTGCTGACCGTGCGTCACATTGGCGGCACGACGTTCTGTGCGCCAGTCGGCCATCGTCAGGAGAAGGGCGACTATCAGGAATCCTGGCAGCCACAAGCCATGAGCCCGATTGCCCTGGCAGAATCCGAGCGCGTTGCCAAAGCGGTCACCGAAGCCTTGGGCGGTCGCGGTCTGTTTGGTGTCGAGCTGTTCATAAAAGGCGATCAGGTGTGGTTCAGCGAAGTATCGCCGCGTCCGCATGACACCGGTCTGGTGACGTTGATTTCTCAGGATCTGTCGCAGTTCGCGCTGCACGCACGGGCAATACTCGGCCTGCCGATTCCATTGGTCCGTCAGTTCGGGCCTTCGGCTTCGGCGGTGATTCTGGTGGAGGGGCAATCGACCCAGACAGCTTTTGCCAATCTGGGGGCTGCATTGAGCGAGCCGGATACGGCGTTGCGCCTGTTCGGCAAGCCTGAAGTGAACGGTCAGCGCCGGATGGGCGTGGCGTTGGCGCGGGATGAGTCGATTGAGGCCGCTCGTGCCAAAGCGACCCGTGCTGCTCAGGCTGTCGTCGTCGAGCTGTAAACGAGGCGCGCCTTTCGCGGGCAAGCCCGCTCCCACAGGGTTCTTGGTTGTCCACATATTGTGTGTACACCCCAGGTCCCATGTGGGAGCGGGCTTGCTCGCGAAGCTTTTGCTTTTGCTTTTGCTTTAGGCCACCCGATTCAGGTCGTTATTTCGCGTTTCCTTCAGGCACAGCACAGCAATCAAACTCAGCACCGCCGCCCCCGACACATACCCGCCGACATAACTCAAACCGCCCATTGCCACCAGTTTCTGTGCGAAGAACGGCGCCGCCGAGGCTCCAACGATGCCGCCCAGGTTGTAGGCCGCCGATGCGCCGGTGTAGCGAACGTGGGTTGGAAACAGCTCCGGCAGCAGCGCGCCCATTGGCGCGAACGTCACGCCCATCAGAAACAGCTCGATGCACAGGAACAGCGCAACGCCCCAGGTCGCCCCCTGAGTCAGCAGCGGTTCCATCAGAAATCCGGACAGAATCGCCAGCACGCCGCCTATGATCAGTACCGGCTTGCGCCCGTAACGATCACTGGCCCAGGCCGATAACGGTGTTGCCGCCGCCATGAACAGGACGGCGAAGCACAGCAGGGCAAGGAAGGTTTCGCGCGTGTAACCCAGCGTCGACACGCCATAACTCAACGAAAACACCGTCGAGATGTAGAACAGCGCGTAGCACACCACCATCGAACCGGCACCCAACAGCATCGGTGCCCAGTATTGGCTGAACAGCTCGATCAGCGGGATCTTCACTCGTTCCTGACGGGCCATGGCGTTGGCGAACACCGGCGTCTCGTGGAGCTTGAGGCGTACGTACAAGCCAACCATCACCAGCACGGCGCTGAGCAGGAACGGAATCCGCCAGCCCCACGAGCGGAACTGCTCGTCATTCAAGGTCATGGCCAATGTCAGGAACAGGCCGTTGGCGGCCAGAAAGCCGATGGAAGGGCCGAGCTGCGGAAACATGCCGAACCAGGCACGTTTGCCCTTGGGCGCGTTCTCCGTCGCCAGCAACGCTGCGCCACCCCATTCGCCACCGAGCCCAAGGCCTTGGCCAAAACGCAGGACACACAACAGGATCGGCGCCCAGGCGCCAATGCTGTCGTAACCCGGCAATACGCCGATTAATGTGGTGCACACGCCCATTAACAGGAGGGAGGCAACCAGTGTCGATTTGCGCCCGATACGGTCGCCGAAGTGACCGAACAGGGCCGAACCCAGCGGTCGGGCCAGAAAAGCGATACCAAAGGTGAGGAACGCCGAGAGCATCTGCGCGGTGCCGGAAGTCTGCGGAAAGAACACCGGACCGATCACCAGCGCGGCGGCTGTGGCGTAGACGTAGAAGTCGTAAAACTCGATGGCAGTGCCGATAAAACTCGCCGTCGCTACGCGGGTGGCGGAGTTGGTCGGTTGCGCAGGCGTGGTGTCGCTGAAAACGGTGCTGGTCGTCATGCGATGATCCCTGACAGTCATGCTCCAGTGGAGCGAATTATTATGGTCGAACACCCAGGGATGTGGGTTTGGAGCGGTGTGCGGGTAGCACGGGGGTAGGGCGAGGCTTGGGTAAGCGGCTCGATTATAGGAAGGCGGCTAACGATTCAACAAGGGGCTTGGGGTGCAAGGGCGCTGCCACAGGTTCCGGGCCTTGAACAACGGGATTGCGTCAGACCTGAGGGAGTGCCGGAACCGAACTGGTATGCCAGATGAGTACGCGCGTGACGCGGTTGTCCTCGGTCTCAAGAATCTCGAGGCGATAGCGCCCGATTTTCAGGCATACCGCACTGTCGGGAATCGTCTCCAGCGCTTCGGTGACCAAACCGTTGAGGGTTTTCGGGCCGTCGCTGGGCAGGTGCCAGCCCAGGGTCTTGTTCAGTTCGCGAATCGACGCCGCGCCTTCGATCACTAGTCGCCCGTCAGGCTGCGGATGGATGTGCGGGTTGTCCAGGCTGTGCTGGCTCTCGAACTCACCGACGATTTCTTCAAGGATGTCTTCAAGCGTCACGATGCCCAGCACTTCGCCGTATTCGTCGACCACCATGCCCAGGCGCCGCTGCTGCTTGTGGAAATTCAGCAGTTGCAGTTGCAGCGGCGTGCTTTCAGGCACGAAGTACGGTTCGTGACTGGCGGCCAGCAGCGCCTCGAATGTCAGGCTGCCATCGGGTAGCAAGTGCCGGATCTGTCGGGTGTTCAGCACCGCTTCGACCTGGTTGATGTCGCTGTGGAACACCGGAAGGCGCGTGCGCTTGTTATTGCGCAGCTGTTCGATGATTTCTTCAATCGGGTCGTCGAGGTTGATCCCGTCGACGTCACTGCGCGGCACCAGGATGTCGTTGACCGTGATGTTGTCGAGCGCGTGGATGCCCGCGAGCGGGTGTGGGCGGCAGACGGGCTGCTCGTGGTTGTCGTGCCGTTCGTTCGGCGACTCGTCTTCGCTCTGCTGCACGACTTTGGGTTTGCGGGCAAACGGCCGCATCAGCAACTGGGCGAGGGCATTTAGCAGCCAGGCGGCCGGGTAGATGATTTTCAACGGCGCGCCGAGCAACGTGTTGCCCAAGGCGAGGATGGCGTCCGGATAGCGCACGGCCAGGGTGCGCGGCAGGTAGTCGGCGAACACCAGAAGCACGGCACCGGCGACCGCGCAGGCAATCCAGGGGCCGTTTTGCGCCCAGGTGAAGATCGCCAGCAATGTACTGATGACCATGACTAGCGCACGGCACAGCGTATTGCACAAAATCAGGCTATTGATCGGGAAGCTCAGCTTCGCCACCGGTTTGTCGCTCGAGCGCGAGGCGGTGCGCTGGGCCAGCAAGTGTTGTTGTGCTGTTTCGATGGCGGTAAACAACCCAGACCACAAAATCAGCAGGGCCAATACCGCGAGCATCGGCCCTATGGGCAAGTCGTCCATTATTGCCGCCCGTCAGATGTGCAAAATGTATTCACGGACCAGTTTGCTACCGAAATACGCCAGCATTAGCAGGCAGAAACCGGCGAGGGTCCAGCGAATGGCCTTGTGTCCGCGCCAGCCGAGACGGTTACGGCCCCACAGTAGAACACTGAAGACGATCCAGGCCAGGCAGGCCAGCAAGGTCTTGTGCACCAGATGCTGGGCGAACAGGTTCTCGACGAACAGCCAGCCTGAAATCAGCGACAGCGACAGCAGGGTCCAGCCAGCCCAGAGGAAACCGAACAGCAGGCTTTCCATGGTTTGCAGCGGCGGGAAGTTCTTGATCAGGCCGGACGGATGCTTATGTTTGAGCTGGTGATCTTGCACCAGCAACAGCAACGCCTGGAAGACGGCGATGGTGAACATGCCGTAAGCGAGGATCGACAAGAGGATATGCGCAAGAATGCCGGGCTCTTCGTCGATGATCTGCACCGTGCCCGCAGGGGCGAACTGTGCCAGCAGTGCCGTGGCGGCACCGAGCGGGAACAGCAATACAAGCAGGTTTTCCACCGGGATTCGCGAGCAGGCCAGCAGGGTCAAGGCGATGACCGCCGCGGCAATCAGGCTGGCGGCACTGAAAAAGTCCAGGCCCAGGCCAATTGGCGTCAACAGGTGGGTAAACAGGCTGGCGCTGTGAGCCAGCACGGCCAGAACGCCGAGCGTGACCAGCAGACGCTTGTTCGCCTTGGCGCCAGTGGCCAGGCGAGTGCCTTGATAGAGGGTCGCAGCGGCATATAAGCAGGCGGCGGCGAGGGTAGTGAGCAAACTGGGTGACAAGGGGAGCATAAATCCTGTTAGGCAAGCCCGAAAGGCGCTGAGTTTGGCATAGAACCCCCGCAGCACGAAAGTGCGAGGTGTCCGCCAGACGCAGTCTTCGCTATAATCCGCGACCTGCCCACGCCGCAGGCTCGCCGAGCACATGTTTATTCCGGTCTGGGCCGCCATTATCCCGGTCTACACAGGGCCTGAAAGGATCGCGCAATGTTTGAAAACTTAACCGACCGTCTCTCGCAGACGCTGCGCCATGTCACCGGCAAAGCCAAGCTGACCGAGGACAACATCAAAGACACCCTGCGTGAAGTGCGCATGGCGTTGCTCGAGGCCGATGTCGCCTTGCCGGTGGTCAAAGACTTCGTCAATTCGGTCAAGGAACGTGCCGTCGGCACCGAGGTGTCGCGCAGCCTGACGCCGGGCCAGGCCTTCGTAAAGATCGTCCAGGCCGAACTCGAAAGCCTGATGGGCGCGGCCAACGAAGATTTGAACCTGAGCGCCGTTCCGCCTGCCGTCGTGCTGATGGCCGGTTTGCAGGGCGCGGGTAAAACCACCACCGCCGGCAAACTCGCGCGCTTCCTTAAAGAGCGCAAGAAGAAGTCGGTCATGGTCGTGTCGGCGGACGTTTACCGTCCGGCGGCGATCAAACAGCTGGAAATGCTCGCGGGTGAAGTCGGCGTTACCTTCTTCCCGTCCGACCTGAGCCAGAAGCCGGTCGACATCGCGCAAGCGGCTATAAAAGAAGCAAAGCTTAAGTTTATTGATGTGGTCATCGTCGATACCGCCGGTCGTCTGCACATCGACGAAGAGATGATGGGCGAAATCAAGGCGCTGCACGCCGCGATCAACCCGGTCGAAACGCTGTTCGTGGTCGACGCCATGACCGGCCAGGACGCCGCCAACACGGCCAAGGCCTTTGGCGATGCGCTGCCACTGACCGGTGTGATTCTGACCAAGGTCGACGGCGACGCCCGTGGTGGTGCCGCATTGTCGGTTCGTGCCATTACCGGCAAGCCGATCAAGTTCATCGGTATGGGCGAGAAGAGCGAAGCGCTCGAGCCGTTCCACCCTGAGCGTATTGCTTCGCGCATCCTCGGCATGGGCGACGTGCTCAGCCTGATCGAACAGGCCGAAGCGACTCTCGACAAGGACAAGGCCGACAAACTGGCCAAGAAGCTGAAGAAGGGCAAGGGCTTCGACCTCGAAGACTTCCGCGATCAGCTGCAACAGATGAAGAACATGGGCGGCCTTGGCGGCCTCATGGACAAGCTGCCG
This sequence comes from Pseudomonas sp. DR48, assembly GCF_019823085.1. Classification (NCBI taxonomy): domain Bacteria; kingdom Pseudomonadati; phylum Pseudomonadota; class Gammaproteobacteria; order Pseudomonadales; family Pseudomonadaceae; genus Pseudomonas; species Pseudomonas sp. DR48. Next base: position 3,133,316 of record NZ_CP081946.1, read on the forward strand.
AACATCGGCGGTGTGAACCTGGCGCAAATGGGCAACGCCCAGGGCGCGGCAGAGAAACAATTCAAACAGATGGAAGCCATCATCAACTCCATGACCCCGGCCGAGCGCCGCGACCCTGAGCTGATCAGCGGTTCGCGCAAGCGCCGGATCGCCATGGGTTCGGGCACTCAGGTGCAGGACATCGGTCGCTTGATCAAGCAACACAAGCAGATGCAGAAGATGATGAAGAAATTCTCCGCCAAAGGCGGGATGGCCAAAATGATGCGCGGCATGGGCGGTATGTTGCCCGGCGGCGGCATGCCGAAAATGTAAAGAATTCGCGCAAGGGCTTGCTCTTGCGCACCCCACACGGAAGTGGGATCTCCAGCAAACCCGCACTTGGCGGGAGCTGACTGGCCGTTTTCAACGACGGCTCTATAGCAAATCTGGATGGCGTCCGATAGGCCGCCGGAAAAAGTCATTTGCAAAAGTCCGGATATTCCTTAGAATATGCGGCCTTTCGGGCACCTATGCCCGCTGTGCCTTTAGATTTGCAGCACCGACTACAGGAACGATGTTCACATGCTAACAATCCGTCTTGCCCTTGGCGGCTCCAAAAAGCGCCCGTTTTACCACTTGACCGTAACCGACAGCCGCAACCCGCGCGACGGTTCGCACAAGGAACAGGTTGGTTTCTTCAACCCTGTTGCTCGTGGTCAAGAAGTCCGTCTGTCCGTGAACCAAGAGCGCGTAGCCTACTGGCTGAGCGTTGGTGCACAGCCTTCTGAGCGCGTTGCTCAGTTGTTGAAGGACGCTTCTAAGGCTGCGGCCTGAGCAATATGAACGCGACGCCAGCTGTTGCTGATGATTTGATCGTTATCGGCAAGATTTATTCTGTTCATGGCGTTCGCGGCGAAGTGAAGGTTTATTCCTTTACTGATCCGACTGAAAACCTGTTGCAGTACAAAACCTGGACGCTCAAGCGCGAAGGCAATGTCAAACAGGTCGAGCTGGTCAGCGGACGTGGGAACGACAAGTTCCTGGTCGCAAAGCTCAAGGGTCTTGATGATCGTGAAGAAGCTCGTCTTCTGGCCGGTTATGAGATCTGCGTGCCGCGCAACCTGTTCCCTGAATTGACCGACGGCGAGTACTACTGGTACCAGCTGGAAGGTCTGAAGGTTATTGATCAACTCGGGCAACTGCTCGGGAAAATCGACCACCTTCTGGAAACCGGCGCCAATGATGTAATGGTGGTCAAGCCTTGCGCTGGCAGCCTGGATGATCGCGAACGCCTGTTGCCCTATACGGAGCAATGCGTGTTGGCCGTCGACCTTGCCGCAGGCGAGATGAAGGTGGATTGGGACGCGGACTTCTAAGCGTGGCTAACTTGCGCGTAGAAGTGATCAGTTTGTTTCCCGAGATGTTCTCCGCCATCAGCGAGTACGGCATCACCAGTCGTGCGGTGAAACAGGGGCTCTTGCAGCTCACCTGTTGGAATCCGCGAGACTACACGACGGATCGACATCACACTGTGGACGATCGCCCATTTGGCGGTGGCCCGGGCATGGTGATGAAGATCAAGCCCCTGGAAGACGCTCTGGTTCAGGCCAAGGCAGCAGCCGGGGAGGCGGCGAAGGTGATTTACCTGTCCCCCCAAGGCCGTCAACTGAATCAGTCGGCGGTACGCGAGTTGGCGAATCTGGATGCATTGATCCTGATTGCCGGTCGTTATGAAGGCATTGACGAGCGTTTTATTGAAGCTCATGTCGATGAAGAGTGGTCGATTGGCGACTATGTACTGTCTGGCGGCGAGCTGCCGGCGATGGTCCTGATCGATGCGGTTACACGACTGCTGCCTGGAGCTTTAGGGCATGCGGACTCCGCCGAGGAAGATTCCTTTACGGATGGTTTGCTGGATTGCCCGCACTACACCCGACCGGAGGTGTATGCGGATCAGCGTGTTCCCGACGTATTGCTAAGTGGCAATCACGCGCATATCCGGCGTTGGCGTTTACAGCAGTCCCTTGGTAGGACCTTTGAACGACGCGCCGATCTTCTGGAAAGCCGCTCGCTTTCTGGAGAAGAGAAGAAGCTGCTCGAGGAATACATCCGCGAGCGGGACGATAGTTAACAACGTATCGATGGTAGATCCGACGATTTACCTTAGGAGCACAGCATGACTAACAAAATCATCCTTGCACTCGAAGCAGAGCAGATGACCAAAGAGATCCCTACCTTTGCCCCGGGCGACACTATTGTCGTTCAGGTGAAAGTGAAGGAAGGCGACCGTTCGCGTCTGCAAGCGTTCGAAGGTGTTGTTATCGCCAAGCGTAACCGCGGCGTAAACAGTGCTTTCACCGTTCGTAAAATCTCCAACGGTGTTGGCGTAGAGCGTACTTTCCAGACCTACAGCCCGCAAATCGACAGCATGGCCGTTAAACGTCGCGGTGACGTACGTAAAGCCAAGCTGTACTACCTGCGTGACCTGTCCGGTAAAGCAGCTCGCATCAAGGAAAAACTGGCTTAAGTCCAGCTTCCGATGCAGAAAAAAGCAGCCTACGGGCTGCTTTTTTGTTGCCTGCGATTTATGCGTGCAATGGTTCCGCAGCTGGGCGGGCTATGAAAGACTGTCCCATCGTTACTTGTCTTGCCTGAGCCTTTATGCCCGCCATCGATCACCCTCTGATAGACCAATTCCTTGATGTCCTCTGGCTGGAAAAAGGTCTTTCCGACAATACCCGCGATGCCTATCGCAGCGACCTGGCTTTGTTCAATGGCTGGTTGCAGGAAAAAGGCCTCGAGCTGATCAACGCCGGTCGCGAACTGATCCTCGATCACCTGGCCTGGCGTCTGGAGCAAAACTACAAACCCCGATCCACCGCGCGTTTTCTCTCCGGCGTGCGTGGCTTCTATCGCTATCTGCTGCGGGAAAAGCTGATCGCAGTTGACCCGACGTTGCGTGTCGACATGCCGCAACTCGGTAGGCCGTTGCCCAAATCGTTGTCGGAAGCGGATGTGGAAGCGCTGTTGAAGGCGCCGGACTTGAGCGAAGCCATCGGCCAGCGTGATCGCGCCATGCTTGAGGTGCTTTACGCCTGCGGCTTGCGGGTGACGGAGCTGATCAGCCTGACACTGGAACAGGTCAACCTGCGCCAGGGCGTATTGCGCGTGATGGGCAAGGGCAGCAAGGAACGACTGGTGCCGATGGGTGAGGAGGCGATTGTCTGGGTCGAGCGTTACATGCGCGATGCCCGTGGTGAGTTGCTCGGTGGGCGGCCAAGTGATGTGCTGTTCCCCAGCCTGCGGGGTGAGCAGATGACCCGCCAGACCTTCTGGCATCGCATCAAGCACCAGGCCAAGGTCGCCGGGATCGGCAAGTCGCTGTCGCCGCATACCCTGCGTCACGCTTTCGCCACGCACTTGCTCAACCACGGCGCCGACCTGCGCGTGGTGCAAATGCTGCTCGGCCACAGCGATCTGTCGACCACCCAGATCTACACTCACGTTGCCCGCGCACGCCTGCAAGACCTGCACGCCAAGCACCACCCGCGCGGCTGAATGTCATCCCTGTGGGAGCGGGCTTGCCCGCGAAGGCGATGTAACAGTCAACATCTTCTTCGAATGTTACGGCCTCTTCGCGGGCAAGCCCGCTCCCACAAGGGTCTAAGTCTCCCTCTATGTCTTGCGTCAGGCGCATTCGGCCACGCGGGCCTTATGTGGTAGGCTTTGCCGGTTTGCACGATGGGCGATTATGACCCGGTGTTTCGGCACGGGCGTTCTGATCGTCCCATTTGTCCGCCTTCAGGAGTTCTCATGCGTCTGACCCATATTTTCGCCGCCGCAGCCATTGCGTTGGTCAGTACCTTTGCCGTCGCCGATGACGCGGCCGACAAAGCCATCCGTAAGAGCCTGGAAAACCTCCAGCTCGATGTGCCTGTCGAAACCATCACCGCCAGTCCGCTACCAGGTCTGTATGAAGTCAAACTCAAAGGCAGCCGCGTGCTTTACGCCAGCGCCGACGGCCAATATGTGGTTCAGGGCTATATGTTCCAGCTCAAGGACGGCAAGCCGGTCAACCTGACCGAGAAGACCGAACGCCTGGGCGTCTCGAAACTGATCAATGAGATTCCGGTCGCTGAAACCGTGGTCTACCCGGCGATCGGCGAAACCAAATCGCATATCACCGTGTTCACCGACACCACGTGCCCGTATTGCCACAAACTGCACGCCGAAGTGCCCGAGCTGAACAAGCGCGGCATCGAAGTGCGTTACGTCGCGTTCCCGCGCCAGGGCCTGGGCTCGCCGGGTGACGAACAGCTGCAAGCGGTCTGGTGCTCGAAAGACAAGAAAGCCGCCATGGACAAAATGGTCGATGGCAAGGAAATCAAGGCCGCCAAGTGCGATAACCCGGTTTCCAAGCAGTTTGCCCTCGGTCAGTCGATTGGCGTGAACGGCACACCGGCCATCGTTTTGGCTGACGGTCAGGTCATTCCGGGCTACCAGCCTGCGCCACAAGTCGCCAAACTGGCGCTGGGCGCGAAGTAAATTCGCATCGTCATGGCCAGCCCTTGACGATCATGGCCCGGCAGCAACATTTACCGGGTCATTAATAGAGAGTCGCGAACGTGCGGCTGTTTTCACGGCCGGCCTTGAGTCGGCCGTTTTATGGGGAGTTCACAGTGAAACCGGTCAAAGTAGGCATCTGTGGGTTAGGGACCGTCGGTGGCGGTACCTTCAACGTACTTCAGCGTAACGCCGAGGAAATTGCTCGTCGTGCCGGGCGTGGGATCGAAGTGGCACAAATTGCCATGCGCACGCCAAAGCCTCAGTTCCAAACGACCGGTATTGCGATTACCAACGATGTCTTCGAAGTGGCCACGAACCCTGAGATCGACATCGTCATAGAGCTGATGGGCGGCTACACCGTTGCCCGCGAGCTGGTACTCAAGGCCATCGAGAATGGCAAGCATGTGGTCACCGCGAACAAGGCACTGATCGCCGTTCACGGTAATGAAATTTTCGCCAAGGCTCGCGAGAAAGGCGTGATCGTGGCGTTCGAAGCGGCTGTTGCTGGCGGCATTCCGGTGATCAAGGCGATCCGTGAAGGCCTGTCCGCCAACCGTATCAACTGGGTCGCCGGGATCATCAACGGCACCGGCAACTTCATCCTCACCGAGATGCGCGAGAAGGGTCGCACCTTCGAAGACGTACTCGCCGAGGCGCAGGCCCTGGGTTACGCCGAAGCCGATCCGACTTTCGACGTTGAAGGCATCGATGCAGCCCACAAGCTGACGATCCTGGCGTCCATCGCCTTTGGCATCCCGCTGCAGTTCGACAAGGCTTACACCGAAGGCATCACCAAGCTGACCACCGCTGACGTGAACTACGCCGAAGCGCTGGGCTATCGCATCAAGCACCTCGGTGTCGCTCGCAGCACGGCAGCGGGCATCGAACTGCGCGTACACCCGACGCTGATCCCGGCTGATCGCCTGATCGCCAACGTCAACGGCGTGATGAACGCGGTGATGGTCAACGGTGACGCCGCCGGTTCGACGCTGTTCTACGGCGCTGGCGCTGGCATGGAGCCAACGGCTTCGTCGGTGATCGCCGACCTGGTGGACGTGGTTCGCGCCATGACCTCCGACCCGGAAAACCGCGTGCCGCACCTGGCCTTCCAGCCGGATTCGCTGTCCGCGCACCCGATTCTGCCGATCGAAGCCTGCGAAAGCTCGTACTACCTGCGCATCCAGGCCAAGGACCATCCGGGCGTATTGGCCCAAGTGGCGAGCATCCTGTCGGAGCGCGGCATCAACATCGAATCGATCATGCAGAAAGAAGTCGAAGAGCATGACGGATTGGTGCCGATGATCCTGCTGACGCACCGTGTGCTGGAACAGCGCATGAACGATGCGATCGCCGCTCTGGAAGCCCTGACGGGTGTGGTCGGTCCGGTTGTACGGATCCGCGTCGAACACCTGAATTAACAGCAGCTGCAAGCTTCAGGCTTTAAGCTGCAAGTGAGAGCAAAGCGCTGTTCACTTGTAGTTTTTAGCTTGCGGCTTGAAGCCAAAACCGAAGGTTTGCTCTTATGCGCTATATCAGTACCCGCGGCCAGGCACCGGCCCTGAATTTCGAAGACGTCCTGCTGGCCGGTCTGGCCACCGACGGCGGCCTGTACGTGCCGGAAAACCTGCCACGCTTCACCCAGGAAGAAATCGCTTCCTGGGCCGGCCTCCCGTATCACGAGCTGGCCTTCCGGGTGATGCGCCCGTTCGTGACCGGCAGCATTCCCGATGCCGATTTCAAAAAGATTCTTGAAGAAACCTACGGCGTGTTCTCGCACAACGCCATCGCACCGCTGCGTCAGCTGAACGGCAATGAATGGGTGCTGGAGCTGTTCCACGGCCCGACCCTCGCGTTCAAGGACTTCGCCCTGCAACTGCTCGGTCGCTTGCTCGACTACGTGCTGGCTAAACGCGGCGAGCGCGTAGTGATCGTTGGCGCTACCTCCGGCGATACCGGTTCGGCCGCCATCGAAGGCTGCAAGCACTGCGAAAACGTCGACATTTTCATCCTGCACCCGCACAACCGCGTGTCCGAAGTGCAGCGTCGCCAGATGACCACCATCTTCGGCGAGAACATCCACAACATCGCCATCGAAGGCAACTTCGATGACTGCCAGGAAATGGTCAAGAACAGCTTCGCCGACCAGAGCTTCCTCAAAGGCACGCGTCTGGTGGCGGTGAACTCGATCAACTGGGCGCGAATCATGGCCCAGATCGTTTACTACTTCCACGCAGCCCTGCAGTTGGGCGGCCCGGCGCGCTCGGTGTCGTTCTCGGTGCCGACCGGCAACTTCGGCGACATCTTCGCCGGTTACCTGGCGCGCAACATGGGCCTGCCGATCAACCAGTTGATCGTCGCCACCAACCGCAACGACATCCTGCACCGCTTCATGAGCGGCAACCAGTACGTCAAGGAAACCCTGCACGCCACGCTGTCGCCGTCGATGGACATCATGGTGTCGTCGAACTTCGAACGCCTGCTGTTCGACCTGCACGGTCGCAACGGCGCAGCCATTGCCGGCCTGATGGATACTTTCAAACAGGGTGGCGGTTTCAGCGTCGAACAGGAACGCTGGACTGAAGCTCGCAAGTTGTTCGACTCGCTGGCCGTGGACGACGCGCAAACCTGCGAAACCATCGCCGAAGTCTACGAGCAAACCGGTGAGTTGCTGGATCCGCACACCGCCATCGGCGTGAAAGCAGCGCGCGAATGCCGCCGCAGCCTGGATATTCCGATGGTGATCCTGGGCACCGCCCATCCGGTCAAATTCCCGGATGCAGTGGAGAAAGCCGGTGTAGGAAAAGCGCTTGAGCTACCTGCACATCTTTCTGATTTGTTTGAGCGAGATGAGCGTTGCACCGTGTTGCCGAACGATCTGAAAGCCGTGCAGGCCTTTGTCAGTCAGCATGGCAACCGCGGCAAGCCTCTGTAACCGGCAAACGCTGTCACATTTTGAAGCCCGTCTCCTGACGGGCTTTCTCATTTCTGCATGCCACACTTGTCGGGTTTTCGCCCCAGGAAGGACGGGCGATCTGATCGCGAAGGAAGTGGCAATGCTGTTTTTCAGAGGGTTCAAACCAGCCGCGTGCTGGATGTTTTTGATCGCTGTCCTGGGCGTTGCTCATGGGGCGGCGGCAGCGCAACTGACGACTGCCGAGCCCAAGGGCGCGAGAGTCGGTGCAACCATCGAGCTGGATGCCGATGAATTGGCATGGCTCGCCGAGCACCCGCGAGTCGTTGTCGCATCGGTGCAGTATCCGTTGTATCTGTTCAAGGATGAGCACGGTCGATGGAGTGGTCTGAACAACGATTTGCTCAATCACATCACGGCCATGACAGGCTTGCAGTTTGTACACGAAGAGTCGTTTTCCACCGATCAATTGCTCGGGCGTCTGGAGAGTGGCGAAGCGGACATGAGTACCACGCTTGCAATGAATGACGATCGCAAGACGTTTCTGGATTTCAGCCATGCCTTCGGTGGCGCCGGGTGGGTATTTGTCGGGCGGGCTGATGCGCCTGTTGTGCGTTCCCTGGATCAGTTGGCGGAAAAAGTGCTGGTGTTACCCACTCGTCACGCACTCGAAAGCACTATTCGCCGCGACTACCCGACGATCGAATTGCGCGCGGTCAAAACCTACGCCGAAGCCAGGGCGCTGGTTGAAAGCGGTGACGCCTACGCCACCATCGAAAATGAAATCGGTGCGCAGCTCTATCCCTTGGGGCAACTGAAGGTCGGGCGTGCGGTGGAGGGTAAGTGGGAGGCTGATCACCTTGCGGTACGCCAAGGTCAGCCGCTGTTGTTGAGTATTCTCAACAAGGCGCTTGAGGCTTTTCCTGCGGCAGAACTGCGTGCCATTCGCCTGAAATGGCTTAGAGGGGTAGCCCCCGTCGAGCCGACCTCTCGCTGGCCGCAGATATCTCAATGGTTCTGTTGGGGCATGTTCGTCATCAGCCTGTTCGGCCTGCTTTCCTTGCTCTGGAATCGCCGACTCGCGGCGTTGATCAACCAGCGTGCCGACGCGGAAAAAAGCCTCGGTGATCAACTGTCTTTCCAGCATGCCTTGATGGACGCCATGCCCGATCCGATGTTCGTGCGTGATCTGGAAGGACGTTTGATCATGTGCAACAAGAGTTACGAGGAGGGGCTCGGTACCCGTTTCGATCAGATTCAGGGAAGGCAGCTGATTGAACTCGATGTCTTGCCCAAGGCAACCGCAGCGCTGTTGCACGCCGAGTTCATGGCTCAGCTTGAGACGCGAAAGCCGCGCTTCAGTGAGCGTCAATTGATGTTCAACAACGGGGTCCGGGATATTTACCAATGGACGGTGCCGTTCTATGGTGCCGACGGCCAATTGCGCGGGTTGCTCGGGGGATGGACCGATATCGGTCGGCGCACAACATCAATGTGACGCGCTGTTTTTGCTCTGTCATCTTTGGCGTGCATGCTCTTTCGACCAGAGACGCTGTTGCGCCTGGAGCTGGAATTCAGAACTTTCTTCTCGGGCCAGTGGTCACTTATTGTAGACAGGCCCCAGGCACTTTGTTTTCGGACTATTGAGTGGTGATCGAGATGGAAAGTATCAGTCTATTGCTTGGTGAGGCGCTGAGCCCGTATCAGGTCACGCTGACTCCCTCGGGCGCGCATGGCGAATGCCTGGTGACGCTGAAGAGTACGACCGGCGCGATCATGGTCGAACGGCTGTTCAACCAGGCCCAGCTGGCCGATAAACGCCAGCTGACCGATGTGGTCGATGGTTTGCACCGCGATCTGCTGATTGCCGAAGGGCGGCTGGAGCCCTGTGTGATTGCGGCGTTGCGCAATGCGGCTCAGGACAAGATCCTGGCCCGCCGCAATTGAATTGCGTTTTTGTGGGAACCTTCCTGCGCCCACGTCAGTCAGAGCATGTAACAGCAGGATCAAGCATTGTGCTCCGGTGCTTGTAGCTTGCTGCCACTGGTCTTTATGTAGGCCACGTTTAACCCCGAGTCGTCTCCCCACTTCTCGGGGTTTCTTTTGCCTGCGATTTGTCACTGCCCGGCTTGATGCTCGAAAAACGCCTTGGTTTCTTCCAGGTAATCCTTACGCCTTGGCGGATCGAGCCAGTCGGCATACAACCGGTCCAGTCCCTCGTGAGGCAAGGTGCGCAACAGCTGATTTATTTCGCTGATAGCCTGTCGGCCCTGGGGTGTACTGGAGCAACCGATGTGCCCGGACAGGTACTTGCCCGTACCCTTGATCGGATAAAACGCCAGCTCGTCATCGGCGATGTTCGCTTGTTGGGCCAGGTAGCGGATTTCTGGCCAGTAACCCAGCACCACCTGCAATCGTCCCAGACGCTGCATCTGCAACAGACTGCTCAGGGCATCGTTGCCGTAGTGAGGCGTCAGGGCACCGTCCGGTGCCTGTTTGAGCAATGTGTCGAGCACCTCACCGTAACTGCGCTCGGCCACCACGCCGACTTTCTTTTGCCCATTGACCAGCAGCGCCGCCAGATCGACTTCTCCGTCGATCAAGAACGGCTCAAGCACCGATCGATCTTCCATGCGCACGACAAGCCCGTTGCTCACGGCACGGAAGGCCGGAATCGAGAACGTAATCCACTGTTCCCGCTCCTTGGTCCAGACCAGGGAGGGGTCGCAGGTAAACGATTCTTCGTGGAGCATTTGCATGGCCCGGGCGCGATTGACCCGCATCAGCGTGTGCTCGTATTGCGGCAAGCCGGCGATCAACAGCGGCAACATGTGATCGATAATCCCCTGACCTTTTTTTGGTCCTTCAAGGATCATCGTTGGCGGCAAATCGCGCAGCAACCAGATCAGCGTCTCTTTAGGCTGTGCCCAGACCGGAGATGCCAACCCGGCCGATAGCCCCACAGCCGCCACTGCGCACCAGTGGCGGGTGTTGTGACTGGCTGATGAAAGCAGGCGCTTCAGCTTAGATCGCCCCGTCTTCACGCAGCTTTGCGATCTGTTCCTTGTCATAACCAAGATCGTTCAGTACCTGCGCATTGTGTTCGCCCAACTGCGGCCCGACCCATTCCGATGTGCCGGGTGTCTCTGAGAGTTTCGGCACGATTCCCGGCATCTTGAAGTCTTTGCCATCCGGCAGCTTGGCCTGGAGGAACATTTCCCGGGCCAGGTATTGCGGATCGCTGAACATGTCTTCGGCGCTGAAGATCCGGCTCGCCGGCACATCGGCCTGATTCAACTGGGCAAGTACCGTGTCCAGCGGCAGCGAATTGACCCAGCGATCGATCACGCCATAAATCTCGTCACGACGACTGTCGCGCCCGTCATTGCTGGCCAGCACCGGGTCATTGGCCAGGTCTTCGCGACCGATGATCAGCATGAAACGCTTGAAGATTGCATCGCCATTGGCGCCGATCTGCACATGTTTGCCGTCGGCGCTGGTGTGGATCGAGGAGGGCGTGATGCCCGGCATGATGTTGCCGGTGCGCTCACGGATAAAACCGAAGACGTCAAACTCCGGGACCATGCTTTCCATCATGGCAAAGATCGCTTCATACAGCGCAACGTCGACCACTTGGCCCTCGCCACCGTTAACCTCGCGATGACGCAGCGCCATCAGCGCGCCAATGACGCCCCACAGCGCGGCAATCGAGTCACCGATGGAAATCCCGGTGCGCACCGGTGGCCGGTCTTCGAAACCGGTGATGTAGCGCAGACCGCCCATGGATTCGCCGACGGCGCCAAAACCCGGCTGGTCTTTCATCGGCCCGGTCTGGCCGAAGCCCGAGAGCCGCACCATCACCAGTTTCGGGTTCAGCGCGTGCAAGACTTCCCAGCCCAGGCCGAGTTTTTCCAAGACGCCAGGGCGAAAATTCTCGATGAGGATGTCCGCTTCGCTCAGCAGCTTTTTCAGAATCGCCAGACCGTCCGGGTGTTTCAGGTTCAGCGTCAGCGACTTCTTGTTGCGTGCCTGGACAAACCACCACAACGAGGTGCCTTCATACAGCTTGCGCCATTTGCGCAACGGATCACCGCCGTCGGGAGACTCGATCTTGATCACCTCGGCGCCAAACTCACCGCAGATGCGCGAGGCAAAAGGCCCGGCGATCAAGGTGCCCAATTCGATGACTTTAAGACCTGAAAGCGGTTTGGCGGTGAACGGCATGCTGGAACCTGTAGGACAAACGGTAAAGGGATATAGCCTTTTAACATAGCCCAACGTCAGACAAGCAAGGTTGATCGCCTTCAATTCGTTGATTGCCTACCGCATCGGTTAGACTTGCCGCCTTTCCTCGTATCAAGAAGCCCGTTCATGGCCCAGCCGTCCACGACCTACAAGTTTGAACTGAACCTCACCGACCTCGACCGCAGCATTTACGAGTCTGTGAAGCAGACCATTGCCCGTCACCCTTCGGAAACCGAAGAGCGCATGACCGTGCGGCTGCTGGCCTACGCCTTCTGGTACAACGAGCAGCTGTCGTTCGGTCGCGGTCTGTCAGACGTGGATGAACCAGCCCTGTGGGAAAAAAGCCTGGATGACCGTGTCCTGCACTGGATCGAAGTCGGTCAGCCAGACGCCGATCGCCTGACCTGGTGCTCGCGCCGCACCGAGCGCACCAGCCTGCTGGCCTACGGCAGCTTGCGTGTCTGGGAAACCAAAGTGATCCCGGCGATCAAGAACCTGAAAAACGTGCACATCGCCGCCGTGCCGCAAGACGTGCTGGTAACCCTGGCTAAAGACATGCCGCGCGTTATCAAGTGGGACGTGATGATCAGCGAAGGGACTATTTTCGTCACCGACGACCGTGGTCAGCACGAAGTCCAATTGCAATGGCTGAGCGGCGAACGCGGCTGATTATTCGTCGCTGGACCGCTTTGTCCGGTTTTATCCTACGTATTCAAGAGAAGCACCTGTCACCCCATGCGCATCGAACCTCGCCTGTTGCCCGACACCCTGCCATTCCTCGGTGATCTGCCGCCGCTGCTGACCCGCTTGTACGCGGCGCGTGGCGTGCAGTCGGAGGCTGAACTGGACAAGAGCCTGGCGCGTCTGATCCCGTTCCAGCAGCTTAAAGGCATCGATGCAGCGGTGGATTTGCTGGTCGTGGCGCTGGAACAGCGTCAGCGAATTCTGATCGTCGGCGACTTTGACGCCGATGGCGCCACCGCCAGCACCGTGGGCGTGTTGGGGTTGCGCCTGCTGGGCGCGGCGCATGTCGACTACCTGGTGCCGAACCGGTTCGAATACGGCTACGGCCTGACCCCGGAAATCGTCGAAGTCGCGCTGACGCGCACGCCACAGTTGCTCATCACCGTGGACAACGGCATTTCCAGTGTTGAAGGCGTCGCGGCGGCGAAAAAGGCCGGGCTCAAAGTCTTGGTCACCGACCACCACTTACCGGGCGATGAGCTGCCGCTGGCCGATGCCATCGTCAATCCGAACCAGCCGGGTTGCGGGTTCCCAAGCAAGGCACTGGCCGGCGTCGGGGTGATTTTCTATGTGTTGATGGCGCTGCGCGCGCGTTTACGCAGCCTCGGCTGGTACGACAGCAAGCCGCAGCCGAACATCGGAGAATTGCTGGACCTGGTGGCGCTCGGCAGCGTCGCCGACGTGGTGCCGCTGGATGCCAACAACCGGATTCTGGTGCACCAGGGCCTGGAGCGCATTCGTGCCGGGCGAGCGCGTCCGGGGATCAAAGCGATCCTCGAAGTCGCCAAGCGTGAGCCTGCGCGGATCACCTCGACTGATCTGGGCTTCATTGTCGGCCCGCGCCTGAATGCGGCGGGGCGCCTGGATGACATGAGCCTTGGCATCGAATGCCTGCTCACCGACGACGCAGGATTGGCCCGGGAAATGGCCGTGCAGCTCGACGGCATGAACCAGGACCGCAAATCCATCGAGCAGGGCATGCAGCGTGAAGCGCTGGCTCAGCTCAAGGACCTGCCGGTCGAGTCGATGCCGTTCGGCTTGTGCCTGTTCGATCCAGAGTGGCACCAAGGTGTCATCGGAATCCTCGCCTCGCGTATGAAAGAACGCTATTTCCGTCCGACGATTGCCTTTGCCGATGCAGGCGATGGCTTGCTCAAGGGCTCGGGACGTTCGGTCCAGGGTTTCCATATTCGCGACGCCCTGAGCGTGGTGGCGGCGCAGCATCCAAACCTGATCAGCAAATACGGCGGCCATGCGATGGCGGCCGGCTTGACGTTGCCGGAAGCGAATTTTCCGTTGTTCGCCGAGGCCTTCGACGCCGAAGTGCGCAGGCAATTGCGCGAAGAAGACCTGACCGGACGGCTGCTGTCGGACGGGGTGTTGGCGGTCGAAGAATTCCACCTCGAACTGGCCCGCGCCTTGCGCCATGCCGGGCCTTGGGGGCAGCACTTTCCGGAACCGTTGTTTCATGGCGTGTTTCAGTTGGTCGAGCAGCGCGTTGTCGGCGAGCGGCACCTCAAAGTGGTGCTGAAAAGCGAATGCGGCTCGGTGAAACTGGATGGCATTGCGTTCGGTATCGACCGTGATATCTGGCCGAATCCGACCATCAAGTGGGTAGAGCTGGCGTACAAACTCGACCTTAACGAGTTTCGTGGGAACGAGACGGTGCAATTGATGATTGCCCATATTGAACCTCGTTGAGTTCGTCGCGGGCAAACCCTGTGGAAGCGGGGTTACCCGCGATAGCGATCTACCTGACGCCAAATATCCCCGGAACCCTCCCTCATCCCGCGATGTCGACTAGGCTCTAAGCACTGCTTGATAATCCTTGTGACGTCTTGTCGAATTTTTTGCCCGCGGGGGCGGGTGCTCTACCTTTTTCCTGTCACTCGTCGACTTTTCAAACAGAACCCTGGAGCCTGCCCACTGATTCGAGAGGTGCCCCATGAGTCTGCTGCTTGAACCCTATACCCTTCGTCAATTGACCCTGCTCAACCGCATCGCGGTATCGCCAATGTGCCAGTACTCCAGCGTCGATGGACTGGCCAATGACTGGCACCTGGTCCACCTCGGCAGCCGCGCTGTCGGCGGTGCCGGGCTGGTATTCACCGAAGCCACGGCGGTCACGGCCGACGGGCGCATCACCGCCGAAGACCTCGGTCTATGGAACGATGATCAAATCGAACCGTTGCAACGCATCACCCGCTTCATCACCGCTCAAGGCGCGGTGGCCGGTATTCAATTGGCGCACGCCGGACGCAAGGCCAGCACCCATCGGCCGTGGCTCGGCAAGCATGGCAGCGTCAAACCCGACGACGGTGGCTGGGTCCCGGTCGGTCCTTCACCGATTGCTTTCGACCCGCAGCACACACCGCCCAAACAACTTGATGACAGCCAGATTGCTGAGGTCATCCAGGCCTTTGTCGCCTCGGCCAAGCGGGCGTTGACCGCCGGTTTCAAAGTTGTCGAAATCCACGCTGCCCACGGTTACCTGTTGCATCAGTTTCTTTCGCCGCTGAGCAATCAGCGGCGCGACCAGTATGGCGGCTCGTTCGAGAACCGGATCCGTCTGGTGCTGCAAGTTACCGAAGCAGTGCGTGCGGTGTGGCCTGAAGAACTGCCGTTGTTCGTGCGGGTGTCGGCCACCGACTGGGTGGAAGACGGCTGGAATCCGGATGAGACCGTCGAGCTGGCGCGTCGTCTCAAGGATCTGGGCGTGGACTTGATCGATGTGTCGTCCGGTGGCACAGCGGCCAATGCCGAGATTCCTACAGGACCTGGTTATCAGACCCGCTTCGCCGAACGGGTGCGCAAGGAGTCAGGCATTGCCACCGGCACGGTAGGAATGATTACCGAGCCTGCGCAGGCCGAGCACATTCTGCGCACCTGTCAGGCCGACATCATCTTCCTCGCGCGTGAGCTGCTGCGCGACCCGTACTGGCCGCTGCATGCCGATGATGACCTGGGTGGCCGCAAGGCCACCTGGCCGGCGCAGTATCAGCGGGCGACGCATCGCGATCAGCCGATTCATGAGTCTGATTTGCGTGACTGAGGTGATGCCGTAAAAAGCAAAAAAGCCCCGATCGAGTTGATCGGGGCTTTTTTTTTGCGAAAGGGATATTCAGCGCTAGGGCTGGCCTCATCGCGAGCAGGCTCGCTCCCACACTGGATTTTCATAAGACACAGATTTTGTATCCAACGAAGATCACCTGTGGGAGCGGGCTTGCTCGCGAAAGGGCCAGCCCAGACAACCTTTTACTATCAGCTGTACTTACGCTTATCCGGTGCCGGCGGGAAGTACTGGTACAACCAGGTCTCACTCAACGTGCGGTCATTGGTGCGGATGAACAACCGCAGTTCCACCGGCGCCACGCTGTCATTGGTCGGGTACCAGTCGAAAGTGATCCGGTAACCCTTGATGTCATCGAGCTGCAGCACATTGAAGTCCTTGACCTCGCCGTTGGAGCACGTCACCACCGGCTCGATCCCCGCGCCCTCCGGCAAGCGGTCCAGACCGCCGCCTGTGAAGTCCACGGCAAACCGGCGCGCCCAGACCTCTGGGTAATGCTCGCCCGGCGCCCAGCCCTCGATGAAGCCGCCCATGCCCGAACGAGTCGCATTGACCCGCGCCAGCGGTGTGCCGACCGGCGGCAACGCGCTCCAGTAGAGCTTGTAGCCGTAGTTCAGGGAGTCACCGGCTGCGACCGGTTTTTTCGGGGTCCAGAACGCGACGATGTTGTCCAGGGTTTCGCCGGTTGTAGGAATTTCCAACAGATCGATAGAGCCTTCGCCCCACGCCGTCGTAGGTTCTACCCACAGGCTCGGACGCTTGCTGTACCAGTCGACGGTGTCTTGGTAGCTGGCGAACTCGTGATCGGTCTGCACCAGGCCGAAACCTTTCGGGTCGGTGTCGGCGAAGGCGTTGAATTGCAGGGTCGCCGGGTTGTTCAGCGGACGGCAGATCCACTCGCCGTTGCCACGCCACATCGCCAGGCGATCCGAATCGTGGATCTGCGGGTGAATGGTGTCGCACATGCGGCGCTCGTGGGTGCCGCAGCTGAACATACTGGTCATCGGTGCGATGCCCAATTGTTCGATGGCGGTCCGCGCATTGATGTGCGCGTCGATGCCCATGACCACCTGGCTGGCCTGGCAATCAATGTCAAAACGGTACGCGCCGGTGGCACTCGGCGAATCCAGCAGGGCATAGACCACGAAGCGGGTGCTGTCCTTGTCCGGCGTCTCGAACCAGAACTTGGTGAAGTCCGGGAATTCCTCACGCTTCTTGGCGTAGGTATCGACCGCCAGCCCGCGGGCCGACAGACCGTACTGGCCCGTGGCATCTACCGCACGGAAATAGCTGGCGCCGAGGAAGGACAGCACATCGTGGCGGTCCAGTTCCGGTGCCTTGAACAACTTGAACCCGGAAAACCCCAGATCGCCCGTGAGCTGCTTGGTGTCGACCGTGGTTTTTTCGTAGTTGAACAGGGAAGGGCGGAAATGCACTTCACGGGCCTGCCGCGTCTTGGGATCGACGCTGTACATGCGCACCGGTTGCTTGAAACCCATGCCGACGTGGAAAAACTGCACGTCCAGCTGACCGTTCAAGTCTTTCCACAACGAGTGGTTGCCGTCGTAGCGGATCGCATTGAAATTCTGTGGCGTCATGGTCGCCAGTGTCGGCGGCAGAACTTGCTTGGTGTCCTGATAGCGGTTGCCGGCGAGTTGCTTGGCCTGGATCTTCAGCGCCTCGAAATCGAACGCCTGGGCGTCGCCATCAGCGGTGCCATTGCTTGCCCAGGCACGCGCGGCCATCAGGCCAGAGGCCGATAAACCGGTGTAAGCCGCAATGGCCATGGACGCTTTGAGCAAATTCCTGCGATGCATAAGTACAACCTGTCGTGAACAATCCCGCGCCGTTCCTGGCACGTGCTGGATCAAAAATATCGGTTCGGACATGCCTTCGGCCAAACGCAACGGACTCTACACAGATAACAAATAGCTTAAACGGTTCGGTTACCGAGAAAAAATGATTGGTAGCACTTTGGACACACGGCAATGAAACAAGAGATGTCGGTGAAGTTTTCCCACAGTACTTTCTGATTCATAGGGCATTTCTGCTTTTTTTGACTAATTACTCTAAAAACCGCTTTTCAGCGCCGCGAATGTTCCTATTCTGTGTTCATGACCGGTTTCTGCCCTTCAGGCCGGCGACAAACAAAAAGGAGAGGGCGATGCGGTTTTTGAAGTTTTCTCGGGCTTATAGAAGGACATCGTCCATGACGAAAGTACAAGGCATCACCCAATTGCTGGGAATTTTTCCTTGCCTGACGACCGAGCGGCGAAGGCGCCGGCTCAGCACGGACGAAATGAAATTGTTGGAAAGGTATCGGGAGCTGTCGGAGAGCGACCGAATTGCGATGCGGTATCTGGTGGATGCGATGCGGACTGTTTCGCGGTTTTGAGCGCCAAGCCAAAGGGGCGGACTGTGAAGTCCGCCCCTTTTTCATTTTTTCAATGCGTTCACATACAGGTGCCCACGATCGTGAACGGTCGCTGTGCCTGCATCAGATCAGGCATGTCCCGCCACTTGATCCAGGCCTGATGCTGCCAATGCAGCAGCGGCACCGATATGCCGGCCCACTGCAATGAACTCAGGCTTGGAATGTTATCCACAGGCGTCGCTTTCGCCTCGCGCAGCGTGGGTATGACTTCATTGCTCAGCCACTGACGCAGATTTCGGTTTTCCGGGACGAAATGGTGGACCAACAGGGCATACATTCCCGATTCGCTGACCATCAGCGATTCGCCGGTTTTGCCGTCCTTCAGCAACCAGACGTATCGTCGTTGATCGGGATCGAGTTTCAGGGTGAGGCGTTGGTCCAGCGGACGGCCTATGAGGCGACCGAGATCCTGGACACAGAACCAGGCTTGGTTGTCTTGCATGAAAGCGTGTAGGAAGCGGTTGTGGCGGGTGAAGACGGTAGGGGTGAAATGAGGATGGGTCATGGCCTGCCTCCGAGGAGACGGCTTAATGAGAAGGTGTTTTGAACGTACTTATGCATGAGGCTGACTTCCGTTTTGATTGAGAAAGTCGCCACCAACCCTTCGACAGGTTGGGTGGCGGACCGAGTGGCGTTCGAAGTCGGGACACTTCCAATCAAAACGGAAGCCGAAAGGCCCGCGCCACACGGCCCGCCATAAAGCAGAACTGAATGCGTAAACAGCTTCAGTTCTATGGGGGCGCGAGTAAGCACCGTTTTGATTTTTTCCGGCTTCGACCCCGGGTCGCTGATTTGGCAACGACGAGGTAAAGCCTATCGTTCAGGCGCTCGCGGCGCCAAGTCTACTCTGGCGCCGCGTGTTGTAGGAATTGGAGCCTTTATAGGAAGGCTCGATCTGTAGGAATTTCCTGTTTTTGCTTGAAGTGCAGTGAAGCAGCGTTGCAGCCTTGGTTTTTCCTATAGTTTTTTCCGTATTCAGGAACGAACTGCAGGTTTGCTACATGTTGATTGAGTTTTCAGTTTCCAATTATCGCTCCTTCCGTGACAGGCAAACCCTGTCAATGGCTGCTACACCGCGCTTGAGCAAAAAGCGCAACATTTTCAAGTCGGTGGCAAATGGAGAGAAGCTGCCGGATTTGCTGAAGGTGGCTGCGATATATGGGCCGAATGCATCGGGTAAATCTTCGCTGATCAGGGCGATGGGCGTCATGGGGACGCTGCTGGCTTCACCGCCAACGTCAAATGATGAACCGCTACCTGTCTCACCGTTTCGGTTTGATCCGCAACTTCATGACGAGCCGAGCTGTTTCGAATACAACTTTATTCAAGGCTCACTTCGATATCGGTTTGTGTTGCGCATGACGGCACAACGAATACTTGAGGAGCACCTCGTTTCATACCCGAAAGGGAAGGAAACACTGTTATATCGGCGTTTTTTGAGTAAGGAAGGCGAGGAGTATGTATTTGGCTCAAACCTTGAGGGAGGCAAAGAGGTTCACAATGCCTGGAGGCGTTTAACCAGCCCCAAGATGTTGTTCATTGCGCAAGCCATCGCGAACAGCAGCGAAGAGCTGACGCAACTGCGACAGCCATTTGCCTGGTTTCAGTCCGGTCTTCTCGTTATTGAGCAGAACAATTTGATGGGGTTGTCGGCGGCATCGATCAGGTTTCTTCAAATGGCATCCGACTACACGAGCGACTTGAGAGACTTTCTGAAGGCCGTTGATATTCCAGTCTCGCAAATTCAGCTCAATACGGATGCGGACGTTTTACCGGTCAGTAAAAAACTGACGCTTAAAGAGTTCTTTGCCGCAGCGCAAAAAGACAAGATAACCCTGACTCACACGAGTCATTTGGGGCGAGCGGAGTTTGATTTTTCAGAGGAGTCCGGGGGTACGAAAAACCTGATCGGATTTTGGCTGCCCTGGTTCATGATCAATCACACCGACGGTAGCGGAATACTGTCTGTCGATGAACTGGACAGTAGCCTTCACCCAACCATAGTCGCCGATTTGATTGAAAAACATTTGGACAGCGGGCTGAACACTCAGCTGATCTTTACGACTCACGATACGCATCTAATGAACGCTCGAACACTACGGCGCGATCAGTTCTGGATCACTGAACGTGATACCAACGGCGCAACGTGCCTTTTCTCCGTTCACGACTTTGAAGGGCGCGAGGGCGAGGATGTTGAAAGGCGCTACTTCGAAGGCCGTTATCGTGGTTTGCCGCTGATCAAGAGGAGGTGATCATGGGGCGCTCGGTACGGTTATTTGATCGAAAAAAATCGCGATTTAAGCAGCAACCCAAGGTGCTCGTTCTTTGTGAGGACAGCAAGTCAGGAAAGCGATACCTGGAGGATGCGGCATTTCACTTTCGAGCCAATGCTCAGGTTGAAGTTGCCCATTGTGGCGTGACTCATCCAAGCGGAATTGTTGAAAGAGCCATTGCACGGCAAAAGGCTTTCGACAAGGTTTTTTGCGCCTTGGACCGCGATACTCACTTTTGCTTCAATCGGGCGATCGACTTGGCGAAGCCACATCCCAAGATAAAAGTGATAGCGTCTTTTCCCTGTTTCGAATTTTGGTTACTGCTGCACTTTGGCTATAACAGGAAACCGTTCGCTGCTGTGGGTGGAAAATCACCGGGTGAACTCGTGGCCAAGAGTCTTAGGTCTCAGCTTCTGATGGAAGGGTATGAGAAGGGTGAAAATGTCAGTCATTTTGATCTGTTAAAGGGAGCGCCTTTCAATACAGCAAGAACACTTGCCCCTCGAGTGCTCAGCGATGCTGCTAAGAGCGGCGAGCCCAATCCCAGTACTGAAATTCATCTGCTAATGAATGAGTTCGAAGCCCTTTCAGTACCTCAGTCGATTTAACGTCCCCACAGCTCGCCCCGGTGCTGCAACCAACACCAGGGCGAAACTCAATTACCGACTAACCTTCCATGCATCCCCCGCAGGCGCCTTCCCGTGGTCATACGGTTTGGCAATCCACATGTAGATCAACCCCAACCCGATAACGATCGCGGTACTCAACACCATCGCGTAGTTGATGTACCACGCAGCATCCGGCGTGCGCGGCCAGGCCATGTTGATGATCGCGCCGACGCCATAGACCAGCGCGCCGATGTTGACCACCCAGCCCCAGGCGCCGAGGGTGAATTTGCCGCTGGGTTTCCAGCCTTTCAGGCGCGCATACAGCGCCGCGAGAACGATCATCTGGAATGCCAGGTAGATGCCGATGGCTGCGAAGCTGACGATGGTTGCCACGGCATCTTGCAGGAAGAAGCCCAGGATAATGATCAGCGCCGGCAGGACGCCGGAGACGAACAGTGCCGCCACCGGAACCTGGGTCGTAGGAGAAATCTTCTTGAGCAGTGAACTGCCGATGACCATTTCGTCGCGAGCGTAGGAGTAGAGCAGACGACTCGCCGCCGCTTGCAGGCTAATAACGCAGGAGATAAACGAAATCATCACCACGCCCATCACCACTTTCGAACCGACCGGGCCGAACGCATTGTTGAGGATGGTGGTGACCGGGTCCTTGTCGGTGCCGTTGATCACAGCTTGCATGTCCGGTACGGCGAGGATCAGCGCCAGGCAGGCGAACATCGCCGCGATGCCGCCGATGTAGATGGTCATGCGCATGGCCACTGGAATCTGCTTGCTCGGATTCGGGGTTTCTTCGGCGACATCGCCGCAGGCCTCGAAGCCGTAGTACAGGAACATCCCCGCCAGCGAGGCGGTGAGGAAGGCTGGCAGATACGAGCCATCAACGCTGATATCGAAAGTGTTGAACAGCACGCTGATCGACTGGTGACGCTCAAAGATCAGCAGGTAAACGCCAACGATCACTGCGCCAACCAGCTCGCAGATGAAGCCGAACATGGCGATTCGCGCGAGTACTTTGGTGCCGCTGAGGTTGACCAGGGTGGCGAACAACGTCAGGAACAGCGCGATGACGATGTTGGTGTTGTTGCTTGGCTCAAAGCCCATCATCGCGGCCAGGTAAGGACCGGCACCGACGGCAACGGCGGCAATGGTCACGCACAGGGCGATGGAGTAGATCCAGCCGACCATCCACGCCCAGCGTTTGCCCACTAAACGGCGAGCCCATGGGTAGACGCCACCGGAAATCGGGAATTGCGAAACCACTTCACCGAAGATCAGGCACACCAGCAATTGGCCGCAACCGACCAGCAAATAGGCCCAGAACATCGGTGGCCCACCGGCGGCCAGGCACAGGCCGAAGAGGGTATACACCCCGACGACCGGGGAGAGGTAAGTGAAGCCCAGTGCGAAGTTTTCCCACAGGCTCATGCTGCGATTGAAGTTGGAGGTGTAACCCAGTTTGCGTAGCTGCTCGGCATCGCTGTCGGCGACGGCTGCGGAGAGTTCGGGTAGTGCACTCATGGTGTGTAAGCTCCGGAAAATCGGCAGATTTCGGATGTCCGAAACCGTGGCGGGGCCGTAAGGCGCTGCCCGGATCGGTGGTTATTGTTTTGGCTTCTTTGGCGTGGAACCTGGTGCTGCTTGTGCCGGTTTCTTCCTTGATATTGCGGTGTTGCCATCGCGAGCAGGCTCGCTCCCACAGGTACGGTAGTGACCCTGCCCGCGATGCGTTTAGTGCTTGAACATCACATGCCGAACGACGGTGTAGTCCTCCAGCCCGTACATCGACATGTCCTTCCCGTAACCGGACAGTTTCTGACCGCCATGGGGCATTTCACTGACCAGCATGAAGTGCGTATTCACCCAGGTGCAGCCGTATTGCAGGCGTGCCGAGAGGCGATGTGCGCGGCCGACATCCGAGGTCCAGACCGACGACGCCAAGCCGTAGTCCGAATCGTTGGCCCAACCCAATACCTGCGCTTCATCGGTAAATTTGGTCACCGAAACCACGGGCCCGAATACTTCGCGGCGTACGATCTCGTCGTCCTGCTGCGCGTCGGCCAGCACTGTCGGCTCGAAGAAAAAACCGTTGCCGTCGACAGCCTTGCCGCCAGTGATCAAACGAATATGCGGCTGAGCCACGGCGCGCTCGACGAAGCCGGCCACGCGGTCGCGATGTTGCGCAGTGATCAGCGGACCCAACTCGGTCGACGGATCATCCTGCAAACCGTACTTGATGCTGCTGACCGCCGCGCCAAGCTTCTCGACGAACTTGTCGTAGATGCCTTTCTGCGCGTAGATGCGGCAGGCGGCGGTGCAGTCCTGGCCGGCGTTGTAGAAGCCGAAGGTGCGTATGCCTTCCACGGCGGCGTCGATGTCGGCGTCGTCGAAGATGATCACCGGAGCCTTGCCGCCCAGTTCCATGTGCATGCGTTTGACGCTGTCGGCGGTGCTGGAAATGATGTTCGAACCCGTGGCAATCGAGCCGGTGAGCGAGACCATGCGCACCTTCGGATGGGTGACCAGTGGGCTACCGACGGTAGGACCACGACCAAGCACCAGGTTAAGCACGCCGGCCGGGAAAATTTCCGACGCCAGTTCGGCCAGGCGCAACGCGGTCAGCGGGGTTTGTTCCGACGGCTTGAGCACCACGGTATTACCGGCGGCCAAGGCTGGGGCGATTTTCCACGCGACCATCATCAGCGGGTAGTTCCACGGCGCAATCGAGGCGATCACCCCGACCGGGTCGCGGCGGATCATCGAGGTGTGGCCCGGCAGGTATTCGCCGCCTGCCGAACCGCTCATGCAGCGACTGGCCCCGGCGAAGAAACGGAACACGTCGGCAATCGCCGGGATCTCGTCATTGAGCGCTGCGCTGTAAGGCTTGCCGCAGTTGTCCGACTCCAGCTTGGCCAGCTCTTCACCGTGGGCTTCGATGGCGTCGGCGAGTTTGAGCAGCAGCAGCGAGCGCTCTTTCGGGGTGGTTTGCGACCAACTTTCGAAGGCGCTGTCGGCGGCGCGCACGGCGGCATCGACCTGGGCTTCGCTGGCTTCGTTGATTTCCACCAGCACACGGCCCAGCGCCGGGTTGAAGACGGGTTGGGCGGGGCCTTCGCCGTCGATCAGTTGGCCGTTGATCAAGAGTTTGGTTTGCATGGCATTGTCCTCTTCAAAACTGTTGTTGTTCTTCTGTGGAAACCAGGCCCTGTGGGAGCGGGCTTGCCCGCGATAGCGGTTTTACAGTCGACACATGTGTCGAATGTCAGTCAGTCATCGCGGGCAAGCCCGCTCCCACAGGGATAATTGTTGTCTGTGAGTTGTTTACTTACCGCCACTGCCCGCCACGCTTTCACCGCCACGGGTCAGGTAATAGGCGCCGAGAATCGGCAGCATGGTCACCATCATCACCAGCATCGCGACGACGTTGGTTACCGGCACATCCCTTGGGCGGCTGAGCTGGTTGAGCAGCCACAGCGGCAGGGTGCGTTCATGGCCGGCAGTGAAGGTGGTGACGATGATTTCGTCGAACGACAGCGCAAACGCGAGCATGCCCCCGGCCAGCAGCGCCGAGCCGAGGTTCGGCAGGACGATGTAGCGAAAGGTCTGCCAGCCATCGGCGCCGAGGTCCATCGATGCTTCGATCAGACTGTGGGACGTGCGGCGCAGGCGGGCGATGACGTTGTTGTAGACGATCACCACGCAGAAGGTCGCGTGACCGACGATGATGGTGAACATCCCGGGCTCGATGCCCAATGTCTTGAAGGTCGCCAGCAACGCGATCCCGGTAATGATCCCGGGCAACGCAATCGGCAGGATCAGCATCAGCGAGATGCCTTGCTTGCCGAAGAAATCACGCCGGTACAACGCAGCCGAGGCGAGGGTGCCGAGCACCAGGGCAATCAAGGTTGCGACAGAGGCGATCTGCAGCGACAACTTGATTGCTTCCAGTACGTCCGGCCGCGCGAACGCCACGCCGATCCACTTCAGGGTGAAACCCTTGGGCGGAAAACTGAAGGCCGCGTCTTCGGTGTTGAAGGCGTACATGAAGATGATCAGGATCGGAAAGTGCAGAAACACCAACCCGCCCCATGCTGCGATCCGCAGGCCCAGCGAAGCTTGCTCCCCCTGCTTTTCAGGTTTTTGTTTTTTCACATCAGAGCGCATCGAAGGCCCCCAGTCGTTTGACGATGGTCAGGTAGATGGCGATCAACACGATCGGCACCAACGTGAAGGCCGCGGCCATCGGCATGTTGCCGATCGCGCCTTGCTGGGCATACACCATGCTGCCGACGAAGTAACCCGGCGGGCCCACCAGTTGCGGCACGATGAAGTCGCCCAGGGTCAAGGAAAAGGTAAAGATCGAACCGGCGGCAATGCCCGGAATCGACAACGGCAGAATCACCTGCATGAAGGTCTGGCGCGGTTTCGCGCCGAGGTCGGCAGACGCTTGCAGCAGCGACGGCGGCAAGCGTTCCAGCGACGCCTGGATTGGCAGGATCATGAACGGTAGCCAGATGTAGACGAACACCATGAAACGACCCAGGTGCGAGGTCGACAAGGTGCTACCGCCCACGCCCGGTATGCCCAGCACGAACTGCAATACCGGCTCCAGTCCGAGGTGTTGAACGAACCACTGCGCCACGCCACCCTTGGCCAGCAGCAACGTCCAGGCATACGCCTTGACGATGTAACTGGCCCACATCGGCATCATGACCGCGATGTAGAAAAACGCTTTGGTCTTGCCCGTGGTGTAACGCGCCATGTAATAGGCGATCGGGAACGCGACGATGGCGCTGGCGATGGACACGACAATCGCCATGCTCAAGGTGCGCAGAATGATGTCGAAGTTTGACGGCTGGAACAGTGCGGTGAAATTCGCCAGGGTCAGTTCTGGCGAGACCGTCATGGTGAAGTCATCGAAGGTATAGAAACCCTGCCACAGCAGCACCAAAAGCGAACCGAGGTAGATCGCGCCGAACCATAGCAGCGGCGGCACCAGCAGCAGCGACAGGTAAAAGTTCGGCCGGCGATACAGCAGGTTGGAAAACCTGCGCAACGGCGAGCCGCTGGCCGGGGTTTGAGGGATAGCCACGCTGGTCATCTCACACCCCGCCGACAACGGTGTCGTGCAGTGGGATCATCGCTTCGCGCGCCCAGCGAGCATTGATGCGCTGCCCGGTCTGGTGCTGGGCGCTGACGTCCAGCCACTGCACGTTGGCCTGACTGATATTGAGGGTCTGGCCGTTTTCCAGCTTCAGTTCATAGCGCGTGGCGCTGCCTTGGTACTGAATGTCATGCAGCACGCCGCTGACTTCGATCTCGTGACTGGCCAGCGGCCCTTCGGCGAAACGCACGTGTTCCGGGCGAATCGAAAACGGCTGTGGATTGCCGCTCAATTGCTTCGCCAGATCACCGCGAATCACGTTCGAGGTGCCGACGAATTCCGCGACGAAGGTGGTCGCCGGCTTCATGTACAGGTTGCGCGGTGTGTCGACCTGTTCAATGCGGCCCTTGTTGAACACGGCCACGCGGTCTGACATCGACAGCGCTTCGGTCTGGTCGTGGGTGACGAAGATGAAGGTGATGCCCAGTTGGCGTTGCAGCTTTTTCAGTTCGCTCTGCATTTGTTCGCGCAACTTCAAATCGAGCGCGCCCAATGGCTCATCGAGCAGCAGCACGCGGGGGCGATTGACCAGGGCGCGGGCCAGTGCCACACGCTGGCGCTGACCGCCGGACAGTTGCACCGGTTTACGCTCGCCGTAGCCGCCGAGGGCAACCATGTCGAGGGCTTCCTCGGCGCGTTTCTGGCGTTCGGCTTTGCCAACGCCTTTGACTTTCAAACCGTAGGCGACGTTGTCGAGCACGTTCATGTGCGGGAACAGGGCGTAATCCTGAAACACCGTGTTGACGTCACGCTCATACGGCGGCAATCCAGCGGCCTCTTCGCCGTGGATTCGGATGGAACCTGCGCTCGGTTGTTCAAACCCGGCGATCAGGCGCAAGCAGGTGGTTTTGCCGGAGCCGGAAGGGCCCAGCATGGAAAAAAACTCGCCGTCCTGGATGTCGATGGAAACCCGGTCTACGGCTTTCACTTCGCCGAATAGACGGGAAACGTTGGTGAACTGGACTGCAAGTGTCATGTTGCGGAACTCCGAAAATCTGAATCTTTAAAAGCATCGCGAGCAGGCTCGCTCCCACATTGGAATGCGTTTACATGTGGGAGTGAGCCTGCTCGCGATGAGGGCTTAGCGGCCGCCCATGATCGCGATGTAGTCCTGGGTCCAGCGGCTGTACGGTACGAACTTGCCGCCTTCGGCCTGCGGGGTTTTCCAGAAGGCCAGGTTGTTGAACTGAGCGTAACCGTTGGATGCACAGCCCTCTGCGCCCAGCAGTTCACTGGCTTTGCAGCCTTCAGGCACGGCTGGCAGCGCGCCGAACCACGCCGATACATCGCCTTGCACTTTTGGTTGCAGCGACCAGTCCATCCACTTGTAAGCGCAATTCGGATGCTTGGCTTCGACGTGCATCATGGTGGTGTCCACCCAGCCCGTCGCACCTTCCTTGGGAATGACAGAGGCAACCGGTTGCTTGTCTGCAACCAGGCCATTGACCATGTAGCCCCAGGTACTGGACGCCACCACGCCTTCGTTTTTTACGTCACTCATCTGGACGGTTGCGTCGTGCCAGTAGCGGTGGATCAAGGGTTGTTGTTTGCGAAGCAGATCCAGCGCGGCCTTGTACTGTTCTTCGTTCAACTCGTACGGGTTTTTGATGCCCAGTTCCGGACGTTTCGATTTGAGATAGAGCGCCGCATCGGCGATGTAGATCGGGCCGTCGTAGGCTTGCACGCGTCCCTTGTTGGACTTGCCGTCAGGCAGGGTTTGCTCTTCGAACACCACGCTCCAGCTGTCCGGCGCGGTCTTGAACACATTGGTGTTGTACATCAACACGTTCGGGCCCCACTGGTAAGGGGTGCCATAGGTCTGCTTATTAACCACGTACCAAGGCGCATCTTTCAGACGCGGATCGATGTTCTTCCAGTTCGGAATCAACGCCGTATTGATCGGCTGCACACGCTTGCCGACGATCAACCGCAACGAGGCGTCGCCCGAGGCGGTCACCAGGTCGTAGCCACCCTTGGCCATCAGGCTGACCATCTCATCGGAAGTCGCCGCGGTTTTCACATTGACCTTGCAGCCGGTTTCTTTCTCGAAACCGGTCACCCAGTCGTAAGCCTTGTCGCTTTCGCCACGTTCGATGTAGCCGGGCCATGCCACGATATCCAGCTGACCTTCGCCGGCACCGACCGCCTTCAGCGGTTCGGCGGCCTGCAGACTGGCGCTGGCCAGCAGCGCGGTGGTGATTGCACTGAACAGTGCGGTCTTGTGCACGAACATGGGATTTCCCTCTTCTTTAATTATGGTCGGGGCAGTTGTGAACGTGGTGAAGCGTGCCGTTAGCGGCTTGTTATTAGCGTAGTCAGAGATGCTGTCCGTGGCGCGCCATGATGTGCCGCACCACGCTGTAGTCCTGGAGCGAATCGCTGGATAAGTCTTTGCCGTAGCCCGAACGCTTCAGGCCGCCGTGGGGCATTTCGCTGACCAGCATGAAATGGCTGTTGATCCAGGTGCAGCCGTACTGCAAGCGCGCCGCGACCTGCATCGCCTTGTCCAGGTTCTGGGTCCAGATGGAGGAGGCGAGGCCGTATTCGGAGTCGTTGGCCCAGTCCACCGCTTGTTCGAGTTCGTCGAAACGGGTCACGGTGACCACCGGCCCGAACACCTCGCGCTGGACGATTTCATCGCTCTGTTTGCAACCGGCGAGCAGGGTGGGCTGGTAATAGAAGCCGGCACCGGAATGCACCGCCGCGCCGGTCACCCGTTCAATGTGCGGTTGGCCGAGGGCGCGTTCGACAAAACTGGCCACGCGGTCGCGCTGGCGGGTGCTGATCAGCGGACCGATCTCGTTGTCGGCATCGCGTTTGCCGGCAAAGCGCAGGCTGCTGACCGCCGCGCCGAGTTCGGCCACCAGGCGGTCGTGAATCCCGGCTTGTGCATAAATCCGGCACGCGGCAGTGCAATCCTGGCCGGCGTTGTAATAGCCGTAAGTGCGCACGCCTTCGACCACTGCCTGAATGTCCGCATCGTTGCAGACGATCACCGGCGCTTTGCCGCCGAGTTCAAGGTGGGTGCGTTTAAGGGTTTTTGCAGCGGCCTGGAGGATTTTCTGCCCGGTGACGATATCGCCGGTCAAGGAGACCATGCGTACTTTGGGATGACTGACCAAATGGCTGCCAACACCTTCACCGCCGCCGCAGACAATGTTGATCACCCCGCGCGGCAGGATTTCGGCCAGCGCGGGCGCCAGGGCCAGAATCGACAGCGGCGTGTGTTCCGAAGGTTTGAACACCAGCGTGTTGCCAGCGGCGAGGGCCGGGGCGATTTTCCACGCGGCCATCATGATCGGGTAGTTCCATGGCGCAATCGATGCGACCACACCAATCGGATCGCGACGGACCATGCTGGTGTAGCCCGGCAGATACTCGCCGCTGAGCTGGCCGGTCTGGCAGCGCACGGCACCGGCGAAGAAGCGGAACACGTCGACCGTCGCGCTCAAATCATCCTGACGGGCCAGGTGCAACGGCTTGCCACAGTTCAGGGATTCGAGGCGGGCGAGGAGGTCGGCTTGTTTTTCGATGGCGTTGGCAATGTCCAGCAACAGGTTCGAACGCTGCTGCGGTGTAGTCCGCGACCAACCGGCAAATGCACGATGGGCGGCAAGGATCGCGGCTTCGACTTGCTCGGTGCTGGCTTCGGCAATGTGCGTCAGCACTTCACCGGTGGCCGGGTTGAGGATCGGCTCGACAAAACCCTGGCCTGCGACCAATTCGCCATCGATCAACAACGCGGTGAACAACGGGGTCTGCGCGCCAGCCATTTTTCGGGTTCTCTTTTCTTGTGTGGCCATGCTGCTCCCTGTGACTGGGGCGCGGCCGTCTTATAGATGTATCAAGACTAGTGCGCGGGCCCGAGGTCGACAAATTCTAAATACTGAAGGTGGCGTTCGATTAAATAGATGGCTTGCGTCCGCCGTGGGGCTGCTCGCGGGCGACCGTCAGGAACGGGTCTACCAACGCCGGCCGCGCGGTGCCGCGACGCCACGCCAGACCGACGTCAAGGGTCTGGCTCAGGTCGGCAATCGGCCGCGCTTCGATGATGTCGCCCTCCAGCGACCAGGGGCGGTAGGTCATGTCGGGCTGGATCGACACACCCAGGCCGGCTGCCACCAGACTTCGCACGGCCTCCGTCGAGGCGGTTCTCAGGGTGATGCGTGGCTGCAGCGAGGCGGCGGACCACATGCGTTGGGCATTGCGGTCCATTTCATCGACGTTCAGCTGAATCAGCGGCTCGCGGGCCACATCGGCGAGGTTGATGCTGTCGTGTTCCAGCAATGGATGCTGGGCCGGCAGCCATAGCCGATGAGGTGAGTGGGTGAGCACTTCAGTCTGCAAGGCATGACGGTCTTCGAGGTTGGAGAGGATCAACACACCAACATCGATCTCACCGCTGACCAGCAAATGCTCGATGTATGGCCGCTCGTCTTCCATCACGCGGATTTCGACGTTGGGGTAGGCGCGCTGGAAGCGGGTGAGCAAATCCGCGAGGTAAT
This sequence comes from Pseudomonas sp. DR48, assembly GCF_019823085.1. NCBI lineage: Bacteria > Pseudomonadati > Pseudomonadota > Gammaproteobacteria > Pseudomonadales > Pseudomonadaceae > Pseudomonas > Pseudomonas sp. DR48. Next base: position 3,163,830 of record NZ_CP081946.1, read on the forward strand.
AACCGGCCACCAGGCTGGTCACGCCGATGATCAATTGGCCCGCGACCTGATCGGTGCTCTGTTGCAGGCTGCGTTTGGCGTTGTCCACGGTGGCCAGAATCAGGTGTGCCTGGCGCAGGAACTGATGCCCTTGGTGGGTCAGGCTCATGCCTTTGGCGTGTCGGTTAAACAGGCTGACGCCGATCTCCTCTTCCAGTTGCTGGATCGCCAACGTCAATGTCGACTGGGAAATGAATGCGGTTTGCGCAGCGGCAGAGATCGAGCCGGTCTCGGCCACAGCGATGAAATGGCGGATTTGACGCAGGGTCATCATGGGCAATACCCGGTGGGCGGTTTTTATAGATTTAATCGAGTGTATATCTTTTTAATCGATAGCCAGTTTTGACAAGGCAACATCCAGAAGCACTCTCGCCGGGAGAGGCGGGGCACTTTCGATCTAGGCTGATGGCCTCAAGTGTCCGGTTAACCCGTTTCGTGGAGGCGGCAAAATGAATACGCGTGGATTGCTCGATCAACTCCTAAAGTCCGGTCAGGACCTGTTGCAGAACAAGGCTGGCGGCGCACAGAACAAGGCGTCCAACGGCGGCCTGGGCGGATTGCTCGGTGGCAACGGTGGTTCGGGCGGCCTCGGCAGCTTGCTTTCGGGCGCAGGCGGCGGGGCATTGGCGGCAGGCGCCATGGGGCTTTTGCTGGGTAACAACAAGGTCCGCAAAGTCGGCGGCAAAGTTGCCATTTACGGCGGCCTCGCGGCATTGGGCGTGATTGCCTACAAGGCGTATGGCAACTGGCAGGCCCAGCAGGGCACAGCCCCTCAAACCGAACCGCAAACGCTTGATCGTTTGCCGGCGGCACAAGTCGAACTGCACAGTCAGGCAATTCTCAAAGCGTTGGTGGCCGCCGCCAAAGCCGACGGCCATGTCGATGACCGCGAACGTGCGTTGATCGAAGGCGAATTCACCAAACTCGACAACGATCAGCAATTACAGCAGTGGCTGCATGCCGAACTCAGCAAGCCACTCGACCCGGCCGAAGTCGCCCGCGCTGCCAGCACGCCGGAAATGGCCGCCGAGATGTACATCGCCAGTGTGATGCTGGTGGATGAAGAGAGCTTCATGGAGAAGTCCTATCTCGATGAGCTGGCGCGGCAGCTGAAGCTGGAGCCGGGGTTGAAGGTTGAACTGGAGAAGCAGGTGCGTCAGGCTTCAGCCTGACTCGCGCTATTGAAATAGCAAAACCCGCCAGCCTTTCGTGAAGGTGGCGGGTTTTGTTATTTCTGGGGCAATCCTGGCGCGCATTCGACGGCGACCGTTCGTCTAAAACGCCTGCCTACCTGTTATTTCTGACAGTAGTCATTCATGCAGCCTTAAGGCCTGATATTCCCTGTCAACGCCGCTCTATAGCGGCTTCTATCAAAAGGGAGCGTGTGATGACTATTGATAACGGCGTATTACAAGATTTTCCTCCGCAGATTCCCGGTTCAATATCCGATGTTAAAAGCGAAAATCCCGGTGCCGGACAGCCTCTTGTCGGCATACCCCTCAGGCTCACCGAAAGCGGCAGGCTACGTGTTGTCGTTGACCCACCGGTTGATCAGCCAGGCAACCCTGTGACAGACGTAACACTCTTCATAGATGGGGTGAAGGTCGATGTCGCGGCTATCATTGATGACCAGTTACGCCGCAGTTACTTAGTGCCCAGAACCCTGTTACGCGAGGGGCTTCAGCGTTTCACTTACAAGGTGCAACGTCTCAGCGGAAACGTCAGCGAATCGGCTGTGCTCTTTGGGGAATACAGCTTGCATCGTCCCGGCGGCAAAGATGTCGACCCGCGCGATAACTACCACGACGGTCTGAGTATCGAACTGCAGAAAGAGATCATCGACAACGGAGTGGGTCCGATAGAAGCGAAAGCTGGTGTGTGGGTCACCGTGTTTTACTTCTTTATGAAGCTCCACGATGTCATCACGCTCAAGTGGAATGGAGTGGATGTCACGCGTGTTGTCGGGGTGAGCGATGACCCGAATGAGCCTGATGTCGTCGGCAGTCCAATCAAGATATTCGTCACTAAGGAAGTGATAGAAGAGGCCGGTAACAATCCAAAGTCTTTGATTTTGTATACGGTCAAGGATCAGTTGGAAAATTACACCGAACGATCGCTCTGGTCGATTGCGCACGAGATTGATGTAGATACAACAGAAAAGCAGTTCGCTGCCCCCGACCTGATCGAAGACCCTAACGATGAGGATGATGATGCCGAGACCATTGATCCGGTCAAAGTGAATAAAACCGGGTATCTCCACGCGCGGGTGCACGCCTTCAAGGGCCTCTTTGAATCAGGCGATTTCATTCGTGGAAATTACATCTGCACACCCATCAGCGGTCAGCCTGTGACAGATACCTCCGAGGTCCCCGTTAATCGAATTCCATCGACCTATGTGTTGAAAATATCGGCAAACAAGGTCGTCCCGGGCGGCCAAGTGAAGATGACTTGCGACCTGATCAGAAAAGGCATGGTCATTGCCAGTTCATATAGAGCTGTTGCCCGGGTACTTAAAAGTGGAGAGGGCGTTTTACCTGCACCCACCGTGCAAGTGGTTGAAGGCGGCGTTCTGCGTCCCGGGAAAAATCTCGAAGGCGCAAACGCGCGAGTTGAACTCATCGGTTTTCTTCCCGGGGATTTGGCCAAGCTAGTAGTGAAGGGCGCATCAGGGGCAGGTTCACCGACCTTCGGATTCAAATCGTTCAATACCAACTCGCGGGCTAATTTCAAACTCGACACGAGATTCATCAGGGCTAATATTGGACTTAAAGTTGAATTTTCATGGATCCTGTTGCGCGACGGCAAAGAGACCCTCTCCGAGTCATTGCTTATCGCAGTAGAAAGCTACAGCGAGCAGGACCCGAACTTTCCGGCACCTGAAGTTCTAGAGGCGAACGGGCGAGACCTGGATACTCGTTCGTTCATCGGGGATGCCCGTCTCGCTGTTCCACGCTGGCCGTTTATCGATGAGGGCCAGCCGTATACGTTGGACGCGAGTGGAACTGACGCCAATGGCAACTCCGTCACGATCCTGATTGCCAGCGGAAAAGAATTGACACAGGCGGAAGTTGAAAAAGGATTGAAAAAACCCCTCCTGCGTCAAGACCTATTGACGCTCAGAAACAGCAGCGAACTGACGGTCCGGGCAAAAGTAGACCTGCATCCCAACGAAAACGAACAGACGATTGTGACTTTCCCGCTGCAAAGTTATAGGGTCACGACCCTGCCGCTGTTGGTGCCTGCTATTACTTCGGTGAGGGACAGCAAAGGTGAGATAAAAGAACGAGGCTACACCACCGATACTCGCGTTACGGTGATTGTCACTTCAAGCCCGGGACTGGAAGTGCAGATTCTGAATGGAAACTCAGCTGTAAGCACAAAGTTTGCTGACGATAAAGGCATATCGACTCATACTCTTGTGGGACTCGGTTTGACAGGACATCGTCTTGTTGCCAAGACTCTTTTTGGTCCTCAGCCAGAGTCAGCTGCATTTAATTTTACGGTGCTATCTGAGTTGAAGGCTCCCACCATTTCCTACGTCCTATGGAACGGAAACTACGCACCTTCAGGTGGCAACGTGACGGCAGGTACTTGGGTGACGTTCTTCGGGACATGTGATGCTCGCCCATATTTACGAGCACTATTTCTGACCACTCATGTTGGCGGTGGTTACGTATTCCACATTCCGGCAAACCATACAACCTGGACTCAACTCGCCAATTGGCATAGTCGCAGCTATTACCATCATCACGTGCTTGACTACGAGTCGAACCTCTCTTCTAACGTGCATTCAATCAATTGGGTGTAAGCGGAAAAGGACCCCGGCCACACAGGTTTTTCAGCGATTTGCACCGGGTTGAGACGTGGTGTACACCCGTCTTATCAATGAAACACAGCCCTCGGCTATACTGCGCAGCATTTGAATTGTTCCGAGGACTGACTGTGAAGAACTGGACGTTGCGCCAACGCATCTTGGCGAGCTTTGCGGTAATCATCGCCATCATGCTGTTGATGGTCGTCGTCTCGTATTCCCGGTTGCTGAAGATCGAGACCAGCGAAGCCAGTGTTCGTGAGGACGCGCTGCCCGGGGTGTATTACAGCGCCATGATTCGTGGTGCCTGGGTCGACAGTTTCATCCAGACCCAGGAAATGCTTGGTTTCAGGGAAGGGCAGGGCATCAGCACTCAAGATGCCGCAGACTTCAAAACCTTTGAGGCGCGTCTGCACGAGCAGATGAGTAACTATCGCGGCACCATCACCACGGATGAAGACAAGGTCGAGTACGCCGAATTTGAAAAGCTCTATGACAATTACAACAAGGTCCTGGCCGCGGTGCTCGACTTGCGCAAGCGTAATCAGGACGCTGACGCCATTAAGATGTTCAACGAGCAATTGACCCCGGCCTGGACCGCAGGTCGCATGAAACTCAATGACATCATTCGGGAAAACAAAGTGGTGGCCGACCAGGACATCGCCAACATCGATGCCGCCGTCGTCACCGCGAAAGTCATCATGGGCATTTCCCTGTTGGTCGCGGTTCTGGCGGCGGGCTTCTGCGGATTGCTGTTGATGCGCGCGATCATGGCGCCGATGAACCGGATCGTGCAGATCCTTGAAATCATGCGCACCGGCGACCTCAGTGGCCGCCTCAACCTGGAACGCAAAGACGAATTCGGTGCGGTGGAAACCGGCTTCAACGACATGATGACCGAGCTCACCTCGCTCGTGTCCCAGGCCCAGCGCTCGTCTGTACAAGTCACCACCTCGGTGACGGAAATCGCCGCCACCTCGAAACAACAGCAAGCCACCGCCACGGAAACCGCCGCCACCACCACTGAAATCGGTGCGACGTCCCGTGAAATCGCGGCCACGTCCCGTGACCTGGTGCGCACCATGACCGAAGTCTCCACCGCCGCCGATCAGGCCTCGGTGGCGGCCGGTTCCGGGCAGCAAGGGTTGGCGCGCATGGAAGAGACCATGCACGCGGTGATGGGGGCGGCGGATCTGGTCAACGCCAAACTGGCGATCCTCAATGAGAAGGCCGGCAACATCAATCAGGTGGTCGTGACCATCGTCAAGGTCGCTGACCAGACCAATCTGTTGTCCCTGAACGCCGCCATCGAAGCCGAGAAGGCCGGTGAATACGGTCGAGGGTTTGCCGTGGTCGCCACTGAAGTACGGCGACTGGCGGACCAGACCGCCGTCGCCACGTACGACATTGAACAGATGGTGCGTGAGATTCAGTCGGCGGTGTCGGCCGGGGTCATGGGCATGGACAAGTTCTCCGAGGAGGTGCGGCGCGGCATGTCCGAAGTGCAGCAGGTCGGCGAGCAGCTGTCGCAGATCATCCATCAGGTCCAGGCGCTGGCGCCGCGGGTGTTGATGGTCAACGAAGGCATGCAGGCGCAGGCCACCGGTGCCGAACAGATCAACCACGCGCTGGTGCAGTTGGGCGATGCCAGCAGCCAGACCGTCGAGTCCTTGCGCCAGGCCAGTTTCGCGATCGATGAATTGAGCCAGGTCGCCATTGGGCTGCGTGGCGGCGTTTCGCGATTCAAAGTCTGATGAGCGAACTGGCGCTCAAGCGTGGCGCGGTGATGCCCGCGAAGCAGGTGTTGTTCCTGGTGTTTCGCATCGCCAGCGAGCGTTTTGCCTTGCAGGCGATCGAGGTGGCTGAAGTGTTGCCGCGCCTGCCATTGAAACCGATTGCCAAAGCGCCCGCCTGGGTCGCCGGGGTCTTTGCCTATCGCGGCGCAGTGGTGCCAGTGATCGACCTCAGTGCGCTGACGTTCGGCCAACCGGCGCAGCCCCGCACCAGCACGCGTTTGGTGCTGGTGCACTATCGGCCGGACGATGTGACGCCTTCGACCTTGCTCGGGCTGATCCTGGAGCAGGCCACCGATACCTTGCGCTGCAACCCGGCGGACTTTAAGCCCTACGGCCTGGACAATCGCCAGGCACCTTATCTGGGGCCGGTGCGTGAAGACGCGCAGGGTTTGATGCAGTGGGTGCGGGTGGCCGATTTGCTTGATGAACAGGTGCGTGCGCTGCTATTTCCCTCGCCACCGCTGGACCTGGCGTTGCTTGAGGAGCGGCCATGAGTAGCGACAAGCGCTTTTTCGACTTCCTCAAAGAACGAATTGGCCTGGACGTGACGTCGGTGGGCCCGGCGATCATCGAGCGCGCGGTGCGCCAGCGCTGCACCGCGTCCCAGGCGCTGACGGCCGACGATTACTGGCACACGCTGCAAGGTTCGCAAGACGAGCAGCAGGCGTTGATCGAGGCCGTGATCGTCCCCGAGACCTGGTTTTTCCGTTACCCGGAATCCTTCGCCACCTTGGCGAAACTCGCGATCAAGCGGTTGGCCGAGATCAATCACATGCGCGCGCTGCGGATTCTCAGCCTGCCGTGTTCCACCGGCGAAGAACCGTATTCGATCGCCATGGCCTTGCTCGATGCCGGGCTAAAGCCGCATCAGTTCAAAGTCGAAGGCATGGACGTCAGTCCGCTGTCGGTGGAAAAAGCCAAGCGCGCGCTGTACGGTAAAAATTCATTTCGTGGTCATGACCTCGCGTTTCGCGAGCGGCATTTCACCGTGGAAAGCGACGGTTATCGCCTCAGCGAGCGAGTGCTGGAACAGGTGCGTCTGCAAGTCGGCAACCTGCTCGATCCGGCGTTGCTGACCAGCGAGCCGCCTTATGATTTTGTGTTTTGCCGAAACCTGCTGATCTATTTCGACCAGCCGACCCAGCAGCAAGTCTTTGAAGTCCTCAAGCGCCTGACCCATGTCGATGGCGTGCTGTTTATCGGACCGGCCGAAGGCAGTTTGCTGGGGCGTTTTGGCATGCGCTCGATTGGCATTGCGCAGTCGTTTGCCTTCAGTCGCCAAAACACGCCGGCGCCGGAGACGCTGCCTGTTTTCGTTCCGACGCCGTTGCCGGTGCGCCAACCCGTGCGCAGCGTGACACCCGCGCCGGTGCGCAATCGTCCGTTCACCACCCTCACACCGCCGACCGTCACCCCGAAAGCCTCGGACGCTGCCGCGTTGCTGGCGAACATCGCCGCCCTGGCCAACGAAGGTAAAAGTGCCGAAGCACGTGATGCCTGTGAACACTATCTGGATCAACATGAACCCGTGGCCCAGGTGTTTTACTGGCTGGGGCTGCTCAGCGATGTCGCCGGTCATGTCCTGCAGGCCCAAGGGTTTTATCGCAAAGCGTTGTACCTCGAACCGCAACATCCCGACGCGTTGATGCACCTGGCTGCCTTGCTGCAGTCATTGGGCGACACGGCGGGTGCCCGACGATTGCAGGACCGCGCCGCCAGAAACGGACGCGCCGACAGTGAGCGTAATCGATGAGCGCCTCCGACACCTTGAGCCTCACCCACGAAGATGCCCAGGCCATCGACGACTGCTGGAACCGCATCGGTATCCACGGTGACAAGTCCTGCCCGCTACTGATCGAACACATTCACTGCCGCAATTGCGCAGTGTATTCCGCTGCGGCCACCCGCTTGCTGGATCGCTACGCCTTGCAGCAGAACGACCTCGAGCAGGTCAGGGCAGTGGTCGAAACTGACGTGAAAACCCGCTCGCTGTTGATGTTTCGTCTCGGCGAAGAATGGCTGGGCCTGACCACGCGCACGCTGGTGGAAGTCGCGCCGCTGCAAGCGATTCACTCCTTGCCGCACCAGCGCTCCCGAGCCTTGCTCGGCGTGGCGAACGTGCGCGGCGCGTTGGTCGCGTGCTTGTCGCTGGTGGAATTGCTGGGGCTCGACGGCACCGGCATCGTCAATGTGGCGGCTGGCACGCGGGTGATGCCGAGGATGCTGATCATTGCCGCTCACGGCGGGCCCGTTGTGGTGCCGGTGGATGAAGTGGACGGGATTCACGCCATCGACGAGCGCATCCTTGATGCCGCGTCGGAGTCCGGCACCCAGGCCAGCGGCAAATACACGCGAGGCGTGTTGCCATTCAAGGGGCGCAGCCTGCGATGGCTGGATGAAGAACAGCTGTTGTCCGCCGTGACCCGGAGCCTCGCATGACCCCCGAGCAAATGCGTGATTCCTCTTTGCTGGAATTGTTCAGCCTCGAAGCTGAGGCCCAGACCCAGGTGTTGAGCGCGGGCCTGCTGGCGCTTGAACGCGATCCGACCCAGGCCGCTCACCTGGAATCGTGCATGCGCGCCGCCCACTCGCTCAAAGGCGCGGCACGGATTGTCGGCGTCGATGCCGGGGTCAGCGTCGCCCATGTGATGGAGGATTGTCTGGTCAGTGCGCAGGAAGGGCGCCTGTACCTGCGTCCCGAGCACATTGACGCCTTGCTGCAAGGCACCGATTTACTGATGCGGATTGCGACGCCGGCCCAGGCGCCCACCCCGGCGGAAATCGACGTGTACGTGGCGCTGATGGCGGCATTGCTGGATCCGCTGGCGCTGGCCGCGCCCATGAGCACGCCGATCGCACCGTTCATGACCGCGCCTGAACCGCAAGCGGCCGCCGTCGAGGTGTTCGTTCCGGTCGTCGAGCCTGCATCTGTTGCCCCCGTCGATCCGCCGCGCAAGAACAGACGTACCACTGACAATGGCGAGCGCGTGCTGCGGGTCACCGCGGAACGGTTGAACAGCCTGCTCGACCTGTCGAGCAAATCCCTGGTCGAAACCCAGCGTCTCAAGCCGCACCTGGCCACGATGCAGCGCCTCAAACGCCTGCAGAACAACGGCCTGCGCGCCCTGGAAAGCCTGAATGTCCACCTCAAGGAGCATTCCTTGAGCCTCCAGGCCCAGGAAGCCTTGGATGATGCCCGTCGACTGCTGGCCGAGTCCCAGCAACTGCTGGTGGAAAAAAACGCCGAGCTGGATGAATTCGCCTGGCAGGCCAGTCAGCGTGCGCAGGTGCTGTACGACACCGCGCTGGCCTGTCGCATGCGGCCATTCGCTGACGTATTGGGCGGACAAGCGCGCATGGTCCGCGACCTCGGTCGCAGTCTTGGCAAGCAGGTACGACTGGAGATCGAGGGCGAGAAAACCCAGGTCGACCGTGACGTGCTGGAAAAACTTGAAGCGCCGCTGACGCATCTGCTGCGCAACGCCGTCGACCACGGCATCGAATCTCCCGAGCAACGCTTGCTGGCCGGTAAGCCGCCAGAAGGTTTGATTCGTCTGCGCGCCTCCCATCAAGCCGGCTTGTTGGTGCTGGAATTGAGCGACGACGGTCACGGCGTCGATCTGGAGAAGGTCCGGCGCAGCATCATCGAGCGTCAGCTATCTCCCGCTGAAACCGCCGCGCAGTTGAGCGAGGAAGAGCTGCTGACGTTCCTCTTCCTGCCGGGTTTCAGCCTGCGCGACACGGTCACCGAAGTGTCCGGGCGCGGCGTTGGCCTGGACGCGGTTCAGCACATGGTCCGTCAGTTGCGCGGAGCAGTGGTGCTGGAGCAGACGGCGGGCGAGGGCAGCCGTTTTCACCTTGAAGTGCCGTTGACGTTGTCGGTGGTGCGCAGTCTGGTGGTGGAGGTCGGCGACGAGGCCTACGCATTTCCGCTGGCGCACATCGAGCGCATGTGCGACCTGGAGCCTTCGGACATTGTTCAGATCGAGGGGCGCCAGCATTTTTGGCATGACGGTCGGCACGTCGGGCTGGTCGCGGCCAGTCAACTGCTGCAGCGACCGGCGAACCAAAACAGTCAGCAGACTCTCAAAGTGGTGGTGATCCGCGAGCGCGATGCGATTTACGGGGTGGCGGTCGAAAGGTTCATTGGCGAGCGGACGTTGGTTGTACTGCCGCTGGATGAGCGTCTGGGCAAGGTGCAGGACATTTCCGCCGGCGCCTTGCTGGATGACGGGTCGGTGGTGCTGATCGTCGATGTCGAGGACATGTTGCGTTCGGTGGACAAACTGCTCAACACCGGGCGTCTGGAGCGTATTGCCCGTCACGGCAGTCAAGCTGTCGAGGCGGCGCGCAAACGGATCCTGGTGGTTGACGATTCGCTGACCGTTCGCGAATTGCAGCGCAAGCTGTTGCTCAATCGTGGATACGACGTGGCCGTTGCGGTCGACGGTATGGATGGCTGGAACGCCTTGCGTTCGGAGGATTTCGATCTGCTGATCACCGACATTGACATGCCACGCATGGACGGCATCGAACTGGTGTCTTTGTTGCGCCGGGATAACCGTCTGCAATCTCTGCCGGTGATGGTGGTGTCCTATAAGGACCGAGAAGAAGACCGGCGTCGTGGTCTGGACGCCGGAGCTGACTATTATCTAGCCAAAGCCAGTTTTCATGATGACGCCCTGCTTGATGCGGTGGTTGAGCTCATCGGAGGAGCGCGGGCATGAAGATAGCCATCGTCAACGACATGCCCATGGCCGTAGAGGCCTTGCGCCGGGCCTTGGCGTTTGAACCGGCGCACGAGGTGGTGTGGGTCGCCAGCAACGGGGCGGAAGCGGTGCAGCGTTGCGCCGAGAATACCCCCGACCTGATTCTGATGGACCTGATCATGCCGGTCATGGACGGCGTCGAGGCCACACGGCAAATCATGGCGCAGACCCCGTGCGCCATCGTCATCGTCACGGTCGACCGCCAGCAGAACGTGCACCGGGTGTTCGAGGCCATGGGCCATGGCGCGCTGGACGTGGTCGACACCCCGGCCCTCGGCGCCGGCAATGCGCAAGAGGCGGCGGCCCCGTTGTTGCGCAAGATCATGAATATTGGCTGGCTTATCGGTGACAAGGGCAATCGGGAGCGATCGGCTCCTGGCCCGCTGCGCGGTTCCGCCACCCGTCAGCGCTTGATTGCTATCGGCTCATCCGCTGGTGGGCCGGCGGCGTTGGAAGTGTTGCTTAAGGGCTTGCCGCGCGATTTTCCGGCGGCGATTGTCCTGGTCCAGCACGTCGACCAGGTGTTTGCCGCCGGCATGGCCGAGTGGCTCGCCCGTTCCAGCGGCCTGAACGTCCGCCTGGCCCAGGAAGGTGAGCCGCCGCAGGCCGGCACCGTACTGCTGGCCGGCACCAACCACCATATCCGCTTGTTGAAAAACGGCACGCTGGCCTACACCGCCGAGCCGGTCAACGAGATCTATCGCCCCTCGATCGATGTGTTTTTCGAGAGTGTGGCCAATTACTGGAACGGTGACGCCGTAGGCGTTTTGCTCACCGGAATGGGGCGCGACGGCGCACAAGGGCTTAAACTCATGCGCCAACAGGGTTACCTGACAATTGCTCAGGACCAGAACAGCAGTGCGGTGTACGGGATGCCGAAGGCGGCAGCGGCCATCGAGGCGGCGATGGAAATTCGCCCACTGGAAAAGATAGCGCCCCGATTGCTGGAGGTTTTCTCGAAATGACGGCTTTTCACAGCGATCCTGGCCCAAGTAGTAATCAGGTGACTGCACATGACTGACTTACAGCTCGACGACTTCAAAACCGACGAAAACGCCGCCATGGTGCTGTTGGTAGACGACCAGGCGATGATCGGTGAGGCGGTGCGCCGAGGGTTGTCGAGCGAGGACAATATCGACTTCCACTTCTGCGCCGACCCGCATCAAGCCATCTCGCAGGCGGTCCGCATCAAGCCGACGGTGATTCTGCAGGACCTGGTGATGCCGGGCCTCGACGGCCTGAGCCTGGTGCGCGAGTACCGCAATCACCCGGCGACCAAGGACATTCCGATCATTGTCCTGTCGACCAAGGAAGACCCGCTGATCAAAAGCGCGGCGTTTGCCGCCGGGGCTAATGATTACCTGGTCAAGCTGCCGGACAACATCGAGCTGGTGGCGCGTATCCGCTATCACTCGCGCTCCTACATGATGTTGTTGCAGCGCGACGCGGCTTACCGCGCGCTGCGGGTCAGCCAGCAGCAGTTGCTCGACACCAATCTGGTGTTGCAGCGGTTGATGAACTCCGACGGCTTGACCGGACTGTCGAACCGCCGGCACTTCGATGAATACCTGGAACTGGAATGGCGCCGTTCGTTGCGCGACCAGACGCAACTGTCGTTACTGATGATCGACGTTGACTATTTCAAATCCTACAACGATAGCTTTGGCCACCTGGAAGGCGACGAAGCCTTGCGCAAAGTCGCCACGGCGATCCGCGATGCCAGTGCGCGACCTTCGGACCTGCCGGCGCGTTATGGGGGTGAAGAGTTCGCCCTGGTGCTGCCCAATACCACGCCGGGCGGTGCACGACTGGTGGCGGAAAAACTGCGCCTGACCGTGGCCGGGCTGAAGATTCCACACATTGCCCCCACCGAAGGCTCAAGCCTGACGATCAGCATCGGCTTGTCGACCATGATCCCGCAGCCGGGCAGCGATTGCCGGCAACTGATTTCGGCGGCGGACAAGGGGCTGTATCGGGCCAAGAACAATGGGCGTAATCAGGTGGGGATCGAATAAGGATCGACTTGGTTCGAATTGTGGGAGCGAGCCTGCTCGCAATGGCGGATCAACATTCAACATTTTTGTTGCCTGACACACCGCCTTCGCGAGCAGGCTCGCTCCCACAGGGTTGTGCGGTACAAACCATTCGCCCCTAAAGCCGCCAGGCGGGCTGCTGTTACAACCTGATTACGTTATACTCGCCGGCTTTAAAAAGTTCGCCAACGAGTGCTGCCCGCCATGGAAATCAACCCGATCCTTAACAGTATCAAGGACCTGTCCGAGCGCTCCGAAACTATTCGGGGGTATCTTTGACTACGATCAAAAGCATGAGCGTCTGACTGAAGTCAATCGCGAGCTTGAAGATCCGTCTGTCTGGAACAACCCGTCGTACGCTCAGGAACTGGGCCGCGAGCGATCGCTGCTGGCCCAGATCGTCGAAACCCTCGACGAAATGCATTCAGGCCTGGCCGACGCCAAAGACCTGCTGCTGATGTCCGCCGAAGAAGAAGACCAGGCCGCCGTCGATGACGTCGCTGCCGAAGTCGAGCGCCTGCGCGAGTCGCTGGAAAAGCTCGAATTCCGTCGCATGTTCAGCGGTGAAATGGACGCCAACAACGCCTACCTGGACATCCAGGCCGGCTCCGGCGGCACCGAGGCCCAGGACTGGGCCAACATCCTGCTGCGCATGTACCTGCGCTGGGCCGACAAACGCGGTTTCGACGCCACCATCATGGAACTGTCGGCCGGTGAAGTCGCCGGGATCAAGGGCGCCACGGTGCATATCAAGGGCGAATACGCCTTTGGCTGGTTGCGCACCGAGATCGGCGTGCACCGTCTGGTGCGCAAGAGCCCGTTCGACTCCGGCAACCGCCGCCACACCTCGTTCTCGGCCGTGTTCGTGTCGCCGGAAATCGATGACAACATCGAAATCGACATCAACCCGTCGGACCTGCGCATCGACACCTACCGCTCCTCCGGTGCCGGTGGTCAGCACGTAAACACCACCGACTCGGCCGTACGGATTACCCACGTACCGACCAACACCGTGGTCAGCTGCCAGAACGAACGCTCCCAGCACGCCAACAAAGACACCGCGATGAAAATGTTGCGGGCGCGCTTGTACGAGCAGGAAGTGCAGAAACGCAATGCCGCCTCCCAGGCCCTGGAAGACACCAAGTCGGACATCGGCTGGGGTCACCAGATTCGCTCTTACGTGCTCGATGCGTCGCGAATCAAGGATTTGCGCACTAACATCGAACGCAGTGACTGCGACAAGGTGCTCGACGGCGATATCGACGAATACCTGGTGGCGAGCCTCAAACAAGGGCTGTAAACCGTCAGTCAAGACCCTAAGTCCCCCGCCATCGGTGGGGGCAACGAACCTGTGATGGAATTTTTAAAGACATGAGCGACCTAGAACTCGACCCGCAAGCCCTGCAACAGGAAGAAAACTCCCTGATCGCCCTGCGCAAGGAAAAGCTTGCTGCCGAGCGCGCCAAGGGCAATGCCTTCCCCAACGACTTCCGCCGCGACAACTACTGCCAAGACTTGCAGAAACAGTACGCGGACAAGACCAAGGAAGAGCTGGCAGAGGCTGCGATCCCGGTCAAGGTTGCCGGTCGCATCATGCTCAACCGTGGCTCGTTCATGGTGATCCAGGACATGACCGGTCGCATCCAGGTCTACGTCAACCGTAAAACCCTGTCCGAAGAAACCCTGGCCGCGGTAAAAACCTGGGACATGGGCGACATCATTGCAGCCGTTGGCACCCTGGCCCGTTCCGGCAAGGGCGACCTGTACGTTGAAATGACCGAAGTGCGCCTGCTGACCAAGTCGCTGCGCCCGCTGCCGGACAAGCACCACGGCCTGACCGACACCGAACAACGCTACCGTCAGCGCTACGTTGACCTGATCGTCAACGAAGACGTGCGCCAGACGTTCCGCGTGCGTTCGCAAGTGATTGCGCACATTCGCAGCTTCCTGATGAAGCGCGACTTCCTCGAAGTCGAAACGCCGATGCTGCAAACCATTCCTGGCGGCGCTGCGGCCAAGCCATTCGAAACTCACCACAACGCGCTGGACATGGAAATGTTCCTGCGGATCGCGCCTGAGCTGTACCTCAAGCGTCTGGTTGTCGGCGGCTTCGAGAAAGTGTTCGAGATCAACCGCAACTTCCGTAACGAAGGCGTCTCGACGCGTCACAACCCTGAATTCACCATGTTGGAGTTCTACCAGGCTTACGCCGACTACGAAGACAACATGGACCTGACCGAAGAACTGTTCCGCGAGTTGGCGCAGCTGGTTCTGGGCAGCACCGACGTGCCTTACGGCGACAAGGTGTTCCATTTCGGCGAACCGTTCGTGCGTCTGTCGGTGTTCGACTCGATCCTCAAGTACAACCCCGAGCTGACCGCTGACGACCTGACCGACATCGAGAAGGCTCGTGCCATCGCCAAGAAGGCCGGCGCCAAGGTGCTGGGCTTCGAAGGCCTGGGCAAGTTGCAGGTGATGATTTTCGAAGAGCTGGTCGAGCACAAGCTGGAACAGCCGCACTTCATTACCCAGTATCCGTTCGAAGTCTCGCCGCTGGCCCGTCGTAACGACGAAAACCCAAGCGTCACTGACCGTTTCGAACTGTTCATCGGTGGCCGTGAAATCGCCAACGCCTATTCCGAGTTGAACGACGCGGAAGACCAGGCCGAGCGCTTCATGGCGCAGGTGGCGGACAAGGACGCTGGCGACGACGAAGCCATGCACTACGACGCCGACTTCGTTCGCGCGCTGGAGTACGGCATGCCGCCAACGGCCGGTGAAGGGATCGGCATCGACCGCCTGGTGATGTTGTTGACCAACTCACCGTCGATCCGCGACGTGATCCTGTTCCCGCACATGCGGCCGCAAGCGTAAACGTTTCATTTAAAAAGCCGCCTAAAACAGGCGGCTTTTTATTGCCTGTCTGGTACAAACGTATCAAATGGTTACTTTTGAAATAAGTGAGGAAGACCTGTCGTGAACCGTGCAATGGCTCAAGAGGGTGCAGCGGATGTCGCCACTGCAGTCGCCGAAAGTGTTCAGTACCAAGGCCGCAAGGCCAGCCGACAGGGCAGCGAGCAGCGTCGACAGGAGATTCTCGATGCGGCAATGCGCATTGTCGTGCGCGATGGCGTGCGGGCTGTGCGTCACCGCGCGGTGGCGGCCGAGGCCAATGTGCCGTTGTCGGCCACCACTTACTACTTCAAGGATATCGATGACTTGCTCACCGATACCTTCGCGCAATACGTGGAACGCAGCGCCGCGTTCATGGCCAAGCTGTGGGTGAACAATGAAGGCCTGCTGCGTGAGATGGTGGTCAGCGGCGACGGCAGCCCCGAGTCTCGCTCGCAATTGGCGGACGACATCGCCCGGTTGATGGCGGACTATGTTCACCGGCAACTGATCAACCGACGCGAACACTTGATGGCCGAACAGGCTTTCCGCCAGGAAGCGCTGTTGAACCCGCGCCTGGCGCTGTTGGTGCGCTCGCATCAGCAAATTCTGCTGCAGGGAACGTGTCAGCTTTTCGAGGTATTGGGGTCCCGTGAGCCACAACAGGATGCCAAAGTGTTGACGGCCATTATCGGACGGATGGAATATCAGGGCCTGCTCAACGACGCCGAGCCTGTGGCCGAAGCCGAAATGCTCGGTATCCTGACCCGCTACATGCATCTGGTGTTGGCGTCGGTGTAATTCCTGAGTGGAGGCGAATCCCTGTGGGAGCGAGCCTGCTCGCGATTACGGTCTGACATTCAACATCTCTGTTGCCTGACACTCCGCCATCGCGAGCAGGCTCGCTCCCACAAGGTTGGTGGTCACTTGAGGGCGATGTGTGTTCATAGGGAGTGTTGAATGAAAGCCTGGCGCGTCGTAGTGATCGCCTTGTCGTTCCTGCTGCTCAGTGGCTGTCTGGTGACCTTCAAGGAGCCTCTGTCCACGAGCGACCCCGCGCCCAAAGGTCTGCTCGGCAAATGGACAAGCACCAACGCCTGGGGCGAGCCGATGAATCTGGAGCTGACGCGCCTGGGCGACAATCGCTATCAGGCTGTCAGCTATTTCAAGGCCAAACCCAGTGAGCGCGAAGCCTATCCCTTCACCGTGACTCGCCATGGCAGCCGCTGGTACCTGTCGGCGAAGGTCCCGGCGCAGTTCGGCGGTCATTTCACGATTGCGGGTTTCGAGCTCAACGATAAGCACGAACTGGTGGTCTATAACCTCGACCTCGAGCAGATCAACCAGGCCCTCGGACAAAAAGTCCTGAGTGGCGAAGGCTTCCAGACCGACGACGGCGACGGCGTATTGATCGACAACAGCATGGACCAGGTCTTTGCTTACCTCGATGATCCGGCCAATTCCGATGTGTTCGTCGAGGCCGTGCGCTATCAGCGCCTGGCCAAAGCTAAAGTTAAATAAAACCAGCACGTAACGGTTTTTCTACAGGAGTTTCGGGTGGACGATTACCAGCAGACGATACGCATTTTGTCCGATCGCATTGTGCTGGCGCAGACACCGATTCGTGTCCTCGATGCGGTGAAGTGGGATGACAGCATCCGCAAGGGTTTCCTCAAGGCCAAGGGCAAGGAAATGCCGGCCGTGGATCGCGACTATTACCTCAACCGGCCGCTGTCGTTCGATTCCAGCAAAGTGAAACTGGAATTCCAGAACATCGAACGCGACATCACCCGCCAGCTTGGCCAGTTCAACCCGGTCGGCCAGATCATGCGTCGCATGTGCAAGGAATACCGGATGGTGGTGCGCATGCTCGAAGCGCGCGGCACTGAGGATTTCGGCCTGATTTCACAAGAGTTGTACGGCGCTGCGTCCGACGCGTTCCACGCCGGTGACCCGACGCTGTCCGACCTTGGCCTGATGCTCTCCGACTACCTGAACAACATTGATGGCCGGGGTGACCTGAAGGACGAGCCGAAAATCCTCACCGCCAAGGACGCCGTGCAATTACTGCAAACCCGGTTGAGCAAGGTGTTTGGCGAGGCCGAGGAAACCATTCGGGTGTTCGAGTCCGATGGCATTGTTGCCGACGCGGCGGCCGGCGCCGACTACATCAAGATCCGCACCGACGCGATGTTCAACGAACGAGACGTGCGCGCCCTGGAGGTTCACGAGGGGCTGGTGCATGTCGGCACGACGCTCAACGGACTGAACCAGCCGATCTGCACGTTCCTGTCCAAGGGCCCGCCCTCGTCGACGGTGACCCAGGAAGGGCTGGCGATCCTGATGGAAATCATCACCTTCGCTTCCTACCCGAGCCGCCTGCGCAAACTGACCAACCGCACCCGCGCCATTCACATGGTGGAGGAGGGCGCAGACTTCCTGCAGGTCTTCGAATTCTTCCGCGAGCAAGGCTTCGAAATGCCCGAAAGCTACGGCAACGCCAGCCGGGTTTTCCGTGGTTCGGTGCCCAATGGGCTGCCATTTACCAAAGACTTGTCCTACCTCAAGGGCTTTATCATGGTTTACAACTACATTCAGTTGGCCGTGCGTAAAGGCAAGCTTGAGCAGATACCGTTGCTGTTTTGCGGCAAGACTACGCTGGAAGACATGCGCACCTTGCGTCAGTTGGTGGATGAAGGGCTGGTAGTGCCGCCCAAGTATTTGCCGGAGCAGTTCCGCGATATGAACGCGCTGTCGGCGTGGATGTGCTTCTCCAACTTCCTCAACCACCTGAGCCTGGACCGGATCGAAGCGGATTACTCGAACATTTTGTAACGATGACGAGATCCCCTGTGGGAGCGAGCCTGCTCGCGATGGCGCCTAATCATTCAACATTGATGTTGCCTGATGCACCGCTATCGCGAGCAGGCTCGCTCCCACAAGAGGGATGTATTCCCACTCCATTTTCGCGAGGTTTCATCGGATGAGAATCCTCGGCATCCTTTGCCTTCTCCTGACCTTGAGCGGTTGCAGCTCCTTGCTGTTCTACCCCGAACCCGGCCAGCTGTTCACACCGGAAAAAGCCAAGCTCGACTACCGCGAAGTGACCCTGACCACGGCTGATGGCCTCAAGCTGAACGCTTGGTGGCTGCCGGCGAAAAAAGGTGTCGAGGTCAAGGGCACCGTGCTGCATCTGCACGGCAACGGCGGCAATCTGCCGATGCACCTCGGTGGGAGTTGGTGGTTGCCCAAACAAGGCTATCAAGTGCTGCTGGTGGACTATCGCGGCTACGGTTTGTCCGAAGGGAAGCCGAGCTTGCCGGCGATCTATCAGGACATCGATGCCGCGTTCAAATGGCTCGATCAGGCGCCGGAGGTCAAAGGCAAGCCGGTGATCCTGCTTGGCCAGAGCCTCGGAGGCTCGATGGCGGTGCACTATCTGGTCCAGCACCCCGAACGCCAGAAACAACTCAAGGCGCTGGTCCTGGACGGCGTTCCCGCCAGTTATCGCGATATCGGCCAGTTCGCCCTGAGCCACTCCTGGCTGACCTGGGCTTTCCAGGTGCCGTTGTCCTGGCTGGTGCCGGACGGCGACAGCGCGATCAACTCGGCGGCGCAGCTCAACGGCGTGCCAAAACTGATCTACCACAGCATCGACGATCCGATCGTGCCCCTTTCAAACGGCATCCGTCTGTATCAAGCTGCGCCGCCGCCGCGAGTGCTGCAGCTGACCCGTGGCGGTCATGTGCAGACGTTCGCCGATCCGGTCTGGCGCAAAGTCATGCTGCGCTATCTTGACGACCCGCAGCATTTCAACGGCCTGCGCCGCCTGGGTGAAGTTCCCAATTACCCGGCCACCCCGAATTCAGAAGATGAACCACCAGAGAGTCCGCAATGAGTGAAGAACGTAACGCCATCCCGCTGATCATCACCGGCATCTGCAGCATCCTCGGCACCGTCGGGGCCTTGTGGTTCTACGGTTATTTGCACTTCGCCAAACCCGAAGACGCGTTGCTGCTCAGCGATTTCACCATGCTCAAGACCGTGCCCGGCGAAGACTACAAGGTCTCCCTGGAACCGGCGGCGCAAGTGGCCCAGTGCATCGATGGCGTGCTGGTGATGTTTGATACCGAACAGAAAGGCCTGACCGGCGTACTGGTCAACAATCAGAAAAAAGCCGTGCGCTGCATGGGCCAGGAAAAGCCTCAGCAACTTGAGCAGTAACCAGTCTGACTGCAACAGAGATCAATGTGGGAGCGGGCTTGCTCGCGAAAGCGGTGGGTCAGTCGACATCATCATTGACTGACACACCGCTTTCGCGAGCAAGCCGCTCCCACAGGATTTGGTGATCGCCAGACATAAAAAGCCCCGCCTGATCGACTCAGGCGGGGCTTTTGTGTTTCAGCGGGTGACGCTTAGTTCGAGCTGACTGCCGAACGCGGGATCACTGGCTGGTTGTCGTTGGAAATGGTCACTTCCACCCGACGGTTCATCGCACGACCCGAGGTGCTGGTATTTTCAGCAACCGGGTATTCCTTGCCATAACCCTGGGCAACGATGCGCGCTGGATCAACGCCCATTTTCACCAGGGCCATGCGCACGGAACCGGCACGACGTTCGGACAGCGACTGGTTGTGGTCAGCGGTGCCGGTGCTGTCGGTGTAACCCTCGACGATCACTTTGCGATCAGGGTTTTCCGAGAGGAACTGCGCCAGTTTGTTGATGTTCACCAGACCGCTGGATTTCAGGTCAGCACGGTCGGTGGCAAACAGCACGTCACCGAAGGTCACCACGGTGCCGCGATCGGTTTGCTTGGCGTTCAGGCTGTCCTGCAACTGCTTGATCTGCGCATCGCGGGCATCCAGGCGAGCCTGGGCACGTTGGGCCGATGCGTTTTTCAGGTTGGCTTCAGCGGTGCGCAGGGCGATGGTCTGCTTGGCCACTTCAACACGCTGATTGGTCAGGTAAGCCAGTTGGTCAACCTTGGCCTGGTCTTGCTTGTCCTGATAAGCCTTGTCGGCCTTGTCCAGGTAATCGCTGGCGTCTTTGGTTTCCAGTGCCGCCACTTTGCTCGCCTGCGGATTGGCCTGCAGGCCGCTGTAGTTGGTGCGGGCCTGTTCCAGGTTCGGGTTAGGCGGGGTGGAGCAGGCAGCCAGTGCAACACTTGCGGCCAGGAGTGCGGGGATCATCAGTTGCTTACGCATAATCATTCGTCCTTTTCTATCGATAAGAGCTTCAGTCTTTGGTCCGGATGCGCGCTTATTGCACAGTGCGCTGACTTTCCTGACGCAGTTCCTGAACGCCTTTCTGAGAGTCCTTCACAGCTTGATCGGCTTTGATCGCCTGGGCTTTGCGTTCGGCTACGCGAGCGTCCCACTCAGCCTGTTCAGCCAGAATTCTGGCTTCGTCATACTTTTTGTCGTGCATGGCGATTTCGGATTGTTTGAGCTTGTCTTGCGCGGATTTCATTTCCACAGCCGCGAACTCGGTGCCGCCGGCGCTGACCGCGCTATTCACAGCGGATTGCGTCACGGCGAATTGCTCGGTCGGTGGATTGCCGGCGCAGCCAGCCAGAACGAAGCTGGTGCCGATTGCCAGGGCAGCCAGTTTCAGACTGCGCAAATGATTGAACGAGGACTTGGCAGTGCTGATCTTCATGGTCTTCAACTCCATTGGTAAAACTCCTGAAAAACTGAAAAATCCATGCTGGGCAAGGAGCCGTAACCGTCAATTTCCGGGGTGTTTTGAAACGGCCGTCCCAGGCGTGGTTAATGGGTGTGACCCGAGTGGTTTTTTTAAAGTTCAGAAAAGATGGCCAATAGCCGAAAAAAACTTTGACCGATCGGACAAGGCTCTAGGTCGGGAACTTTGGCGAGATGCAGAGGTATCCCCGACCCTTTGCAAGGCTGGGAATACTCAATTTATGAAGGGGATTACAACTCATGTGGGAGCAAATGTGCTCCCACATGTTCGGCGCAAAACTCAATGTTTCTGCTTCTCGCTACCGGCCGATAAATCGTGCAGGTGCCGACGTGACAGCGCGAGGAAACGCGGGGTCGGACCAATGTCTTCGTACAGCGGATCACCCTCTTCGTCAGTGGCTACCACGGTCGAGCCTTTCACGTAGGGAAAGCTCTTTTCCAGCTCTTCCAGCGCGGCGCCGATCAGCTCGCCAAGCAGTTCTTCGGGTTGGCGTTTGGGGTACATCTCGATAATGGCCGCCAGCCGTGCGGCAGCCTCCACATCCAGATGAATTCTGTAACCGGTATCGGTCAGTCGACCCTTGGCGTTTTCTTCCCAATGCTGAGCCAATTCACGGATTTTCATAAAAACCTCATTGCGCTCCTGCTCGTGGCAGGCGGTGTCAGTGTCCGGCAAAGGCCGGCCGAAGCCGTTGTGCGGCTTACACTTGAGACTAGCTTCTGCGCCCAAGGTTTAAAGTCCCTTCGTCGATTGCTTGTAAGAACCGCTTTAGAGCGGCACTCTTTAGGCTCTAGGCCGCCCGGAATTTTTGCTGGAGAACTGCTGATGACCGATATTGATGCACGCTTGCGCGAGGACGTTCACCTGCTGGGTGAGCTGTTGGGCAACACCATTCGTGACCAGTACGGGGACGGCTTTCTCGACAAGATCGAGCAGATTCGCAAAGGCGCCAAAGCTGACCGTCGCGGCTCGATGGACGCTGAACTGAGCGCCAGTCTCAACCAATTGAGCGAAGCAGAGTTGCTGCCTGTAGCCCGAGCGTTCAACCAGTTTCTCAACCTCGCCAATATCGCCGAGCAATATCAGCTGATTCATCGCCGCGAAGAGTCGCAACCCGCACCGTTCGAAGCGCGCGTGTTGCCGGAATTGCTCGCTCGTCTGCGCGCCGAAGGCCACAGCGCCGAATCCCTGGCCCGTCAGTTGGGACGGCTGGAAATCGAACTGGTCCTCACCGCGCACCCGACCGAAGTGGCGCGGCGCACGCTGATCCAGAAATACGACGCCATTGCCGCGCAACTGGCTGCCCAGGACCACCGCGACCTGACCTCCGCCGAGCGCGAGCAGATCAAGTCGAAATTGCAGCGCCTGATCGCCGAGGCCTGGCACACCGAAGAAATCCGCCGCACCCGGCCGACGCCCGTGGACGAGGCCAAATGGGGTTTCGCGGTGATCGAGCATTCGCTGTGGCAGGCGATTCCCAACTATTTGCGCAAGGCCGATAAAGCCCTGCATGACGCCACCGGCCTGCATCTGCCGCTGGAAGGCGCACCGATTCGCTTCGCCTCCTGGATGGGCGGCGACCGCGACGGCAACCCGAATGTGACGGCCGCCGTGACCCGTGAAGTCTTGCTGCTGGCACGCTGGATGGCGGCCGATTTGTACGTGCGCGATGTCGATCATCTTGCTGCGGAATTGTCGATGCAGCAGGCCAGCGATGCGTTGAAAGCCAAGGCCGGCGACAGTGCCGAACCTTACCGTGCGGTACTCAAACAATTGCGCGAACGTCTGCGCGCGACGCGCAACTGGGCTCACGCCTCCTTGACCGCGACGACGCCTGCTCCCGCCGATGTATTGCAAAACAACCGCGACCTGCTCGATCCGCTGGAGCTTTGCTACCACTCGCTGCATGAGTGCGGCATGGGTGTGATTGCTGACGGTCCCTTGCTCGATTGCTTGCGCCGGGCGGTGACGTTCGGGTTGTTCCTGGTGCGCCTGGATGTGCGTCAGGACTCGTCGCGGCACACCGCCGCCATGACGGAAATCACCGATTACCTGGGGCTTGGTCGTTACGAAGACTGGAGCGAGGAAGAGCGCATCACCTTCCTGATGAATGAGTTGAATAACCGTCGGCCGCTGCTGCCGGCGTACTTCAAACCGTCGGCCGACACCGCAGAAGTACTCGCGACCTGTCGGGAAATCGCTGCCGCACCGGCCGCTTCCCTCGGCTCTTATGTGATCTCCATGGCCGGCGCCGCTTCCGATGTACTGGCAGTGCAACTACTGCTCAAAGAGTCCGGCGTGCTGCGGCCGATGCGTGTGGTGCCGCTGTTCGAAACCCTCGCCGACCTGGACAACGCCGGGCCGGTGATCGAAAAGCTGTTGCTGCTGCCGGGCTATCGCTCGCGCCTGCAAGGGCCGCAGGAAGTGATGATCGGTTATTCCGACTCGGCCAAGGACGCCGGCACCACCGCCGCGGCCTGGGCGCAATATCGGGCGCAGGAACGCCTGGTCGATATCTGCCGCGAGCAGCAAGTGGAACTGCTGCTGTTCCACGGTCGCGGTGGCACCGTGGGTCGCGGCGGCGGCCCGGCACACGCGGCGATCCTGTCGCAACCACCGGGTTCGGTGGCGGGGCGTTTCCGCACCACCGAGCAGGGGGAAATGATTCGTTTCAAATTCGGCCTGCCGGACATCGCCGAGCAAAACCTCAATCTGTACCTGGCGGCGGTGCTGGAAGCGACGTTGTTGCCGCCGCCACCCCCGGAACCGGCCTGGCGCCATCTGATGGACGAACTGGCTGCGGACGGGGTCAAGGCCTACCGCGCCGTGGTGCGGGAAAATCCCCAGTTCGTCGAGTACTTCCGCCAGTCCACCCCGGAGCAGGAGTTGGGCCGTTTGCCGCTGGGCAGCCGCCCGGCCAAGCGCCGCGCGGGCGGTATCGAAAGCCTGCGCGCCATTCCGTGGATCTTCGGCTGGACGCAGACGCGCCTGATGTTGCCGGCCTGGCTGGGCTGGGAAGCGGCGCTGAGCAAGGCGCTGGAGCGCGGCGAGGGCGAATTGCTGGGGCAGATGCGCGAACAATGGCCGTTCTTTCGCACGCGCATCGATATGTTGGAAATGGTCCTGGCCAAAGCCGATGCCGACATCGCCCGATCCTACGATGAGCGTCTGGTCGAGCCGGATTTGCTCCCGTTGGGTGCGCATTTACGCGACCTATTGTCGCAGGCATGCGCTGTTGTCCTTGGGTTGACCGGTCAGTCTCAGCTACTGGCACATAGCCCAGACACCCTGGAATTCATCCGCTTGCGCAACACCTACCTCGACCCGCTTCATCTATTGCAGGCCGAACTGTTGGCGCGCTCGCGGCAACAGGACGTGGCCCAGGGCAGCCCGGTAGAACAGGCGCTGCTGGTGTCTGTGGCAGGGATTGCCGCCGGTTTGCGAAATACCGGCTAAGGTTTTCGTCGTGGGGCGAGGTCCTCGGCGCGAGCGTCGAGGGCCTGTGGGCGAGGGGCAAAAACGTGCGGCCAGGCGACAGTTAGTGATGGGGTTGCGACTTGGGGCACCCCGTCCCAGGGTCTCGTTGGGCGGGGGTTTCTCCGACTTTCGGCGGCTTGTGTGGTCCGGGCCTGCTGTGTATCTTGATCAGCCTTTGGCCGTTTGGGCGGCCACGACCCTATTTTTGAGATTGGCCCCACGAGGCGAATCTGACGTTATCCATATAAAAATTGAGGAGCACATCGATGCGCGTCATTCTGCTGGGAGCTCCCGGGGCCGGTAAAGGTACTCAGGCTAAGTTCATCACCGAGAAATTCGGCATTCCGCAAATCTCCACTGGCGACATGCTGCGTGCAGCGGTCAAGGCCGGCACCGAGCTGGGCCTGATCGCCAAGAGCGTCATGGACAGCGGTGGTCTGGTTTCCGATGACCTGATCATCAATCTGGTCAAGGAACGGATTAGCCAGGCCGATTGCGCCAACGGTTTCCTGTTCGACGGTTTCCCGCGCACCATTCCCCAGGCTGAAGCCCTGGTGAAAGCCGGCGTCGAGCTGGACCACGTGTTGGAAATCGACGTTAAAGACGAAGACATCGTTCAGCGTATCGCTGGCCGTCGTGTTCACGAGGCCAGCGGTCGCGTGTACCACATCGTCTACAACCCGCCGAAAATTGCCGGTAAAGACGACATCACCGGTGACGAGCTGGTGCAGCGCAAAGACGACACCGAAGAAACCGTGCGTCATCGTCTGTCGGTCTACCACGCCCAGACCGAGCCTCTGGTGAAGTTTTACCAGGAGCTGTCCGCCGCTCAAGGCAAACCGAAGTACAGCCACGTCGAAGGCGTTGGCTCGGTAGAAGCGATCACCGGCAAGGTGCTTGAAGCGCTGAGCTGAAAAGTCTGAATCGCTTCATCTTCTACGGCCCGCTTGCGGGCCGTAGTTGTTTATACTGGCGCACTTTTTCTGACCTCTCTTACGGATACATCGATGAGCACCTTGCTGGCCCTGGACACCGCGACTGAAGCTTGCTCCGTTGCCTTGCTGCATGAAGGCAAAGTCACGAGCCATTACGAGGTGATCCCGCGCCTGCATGCGCAGAAGCTGCTGCCGATGATCCAGCAACTGCTGGCCGATGCCGGGACCACGCTGCAAGCGGTCGATGCCATTGCATTCGGTCGCGGGCCAGGCGCGTTCACCGGCGTGCGGATCGCCATTGGCGTGGTGCAAGGCCTGGCGTTTGCGCTGGATCGCCCGGTGCTGCCGGTGTCCAACCTGGCGGTGCTGGCACAGCGGGCGTACCGCGAACACGGCGTGAGCCAGGTCGCGGCCGCCATCGATGCGCGGATGGATGAGGTGTATTGGGGTTGCTACCGCGAAACGGCCGGGGAGATGCGCCTGGTCGGCAAGGAAGCGGTACTGGCGCCGGAAGCGGCGGCCTTGCCTGCCGACGCCAGCGGCGATTGGTTTGGCGCGGGCACTGGTTGGGGTTATGCCGAGCGCATCGCCGTCAACCTCACCGGGCAGGACGCGGGCATGCTGCCTCACGCCGAAGACCTGCTGACGCTGGCGCGGTTTGCCTGGGAACGCGGTGAAGCGATTGTGGCAGATGAGGCGCAGCCGGTTTATCTGCGCGATAAAGTGGCGACGCCCAAGGCGCGTTGATCCACGCGGTCCGTGTGGGAGCGGGCTTGCTCGCGAAGGCGGTGGGTCAGCCAATATCAATGTTGGCTGACCCACCGCCTTCGCGAGCAAGCCCGCTCCCACAGGTCAGTGTTCTGCCTACAATCAGCGTTTCAATTCAGCCAATCGTCGATTTATCGTTCGGCCTTTAAACCTTTTTGTCTTTATGTGTTCTAGTTATCACTCGGCGGTTTGCGAAGTGGGTCATGCGCCACTAAACTGCCATCACTGATACCGGACATGTACTCATGCGTATAGACGGCCTTTCCTCCCAGTCGTACCCCATCAAGCGCAAACCCCGCAAAGGGCCAGTGGCGGATGACGACAACGTCGATATCGACGGCGAGCTGGAGATTCCGTCCGAAGAGCAACTGGCCGCCCGTGCTGCCAAAGCTTCCGCGCAACGCCTGAGCAATCTGCCGGCTCGTCAACAAGACATGATCTACCATCGCGCCATGAGCAAAAGCGTCGCCACGGCACTCGCCAGCTACCTGAGCACTGCCGGGTTCGTCGATTGGGATTCAGGTGTGCTGGGCCTCGACCTTTACATCTGATGCTGCTGCCTTACTACCTCGGCTGCCCGTCCTGGAGTGAAAACGCCTGGCGCGACTCTCTTTATCCGCCCGACGCCAAACCCGCCGAGTTTCTGAATCTTTATTCCCAAGTATTTAACGCCGTAGAGGGCAACACGACCTTCTACGCGAGCCCGGCTGCCACCACCGTGCAGCGTTGGGCCGAGATTCTGCCCGAACACTTTCGCTTCACCGCCAAGTTCCCCGGCGACATCAGCCACGGCGGTGACCTGCGCGAACAACTGACCGCCAGCGAAACCTTCCTGCAATTGCTCAGCCCGCTGGGCGAGCGGGTTTCGCCGTTGTGGCTGCAATTATCGAAAAGCTTCACGCCACAACGATTGCCCGAACTCGCCGCCTTCATCGATGCCGTGGAGCGACCGTTGGCCGTGGAAGTGCGCCACAGCGAGTTTTTCGCCAAAGGGGACAGCGAGCGAATGCTCAACCGCCTGTTGCGCGACCGTGGCGTCGAGCGAATTTGCCTTGATCCGCGCGCGTTGTTCAGTTGCACCTCAACCGATCCCTCGGTGCTGCACGCGCAATCGAAAAAGCCCAACGTGCCGCCGCGCCCGGCAGCGTTCACCCAATTCCCGCAGGTGCGCTTCATCGGCCATCCGCAGCTTGAAGCCAACGATCCGTTTCTGGTGCCGTGGGTCGAGAAAATCGCCCTGTGGATCGAAGAGGGCCGTACGCCCTACATCTTCCTGCACACCGCAGATAACCTGCTGGCGGCCAGGCTGGCGCAACGTTTCCACGCACAACTGATGCTGCGTTTGCCTGGCTTGGCGCCGCTGCCTGAGCTATACAGAGAACCCGCCGCCGAGCAACTTGGCCTGCTCTGAGGCGGATTCGTTCCCCTTTTCAGGAGCCTGCCAATGGATGCGCAAACCCTTCGAGCCCAGGCGTTCAAAGCACTGCACGAACGCGAGGGCGCTTTTGTCATTCCCAACCCGTGGGACGCCGGCTCGGCGAAAATGCTCGCCAGCCTGGGTTTCGAGGCGCTGGCGACCACCAGTGCCGGTTATGCCTTTTCCAATGCACGCCCCGATGGCGGATTATCGCTGGAGGACACCCTGGCGAACGTTCGGGCGATTGTCGCGGCGACGGATCTGCCAGTAGCGGTGGACCTGGAAAACGGCTTCGCGGACGACCCGGCCGAATGCGCACAGAGCATTTTGCGGGCAGCCGAGGCCGGTGCCGTCGGTGGCTCGATCGAAGACGCTACGGGTCGCGAAGAGGCGCCGATCTACTGCTTCGAACATGCCGTGGCGCGTATCGAAGCGGCTGTGGCCGCGGCGCGCAGCTTGTCTTTCCCGTTCATGCTGACCGCTCGTGCGGAGAACTTCCTGCACGGCAATCCTGACCTCGCCGACACCATTCGCCGCTTGCAGGCCTTCGCCGAGGCCGGTGCCGACGTGTTGTACGCGCCGGGTTTGCGCAGTGCTGAGGATGTGTTGGCGGTGGTTCGCGCCGTGGCACCGAAACCGGTCAACGTGTTGATGTCCGGCGGGCTCAAGCTGACAGTCGAGCAGTTGCGCGAGATGGGCGTAAAACGCATCAGCGTCGGCTCGGCGCTGGCGTTGGCTGCCTATGGCGAGTTTTTCCGCGCAGCTGAAGAGATCAAGACGTCGGGTACGTTCGGGTTCACGTCGAGGTCCATGCCGTATGCGAAGGCCAATCAATTGTTCAAAGGCTGACGGTGCTGTTTCGGTGGTGACCTGCTCAGCGTGGTGTTGAGCCTGGACTGCAACGCCGCCCATCGCCTAACGGCTTGCCATTGAAAGTCAGGCGGCGATGCGCAGGTTCTGCAGCACGATCGGGCGAGCCCAGCCGATATCGAAATCGAAGTTTTTTTGTTGCTCGACCAGTTCTTCGGGCGAGAACGGCGGGAATGGCTTGTCCAGCAGGTCCATCTCGAATTCGGCGATTGGCAAGTGCAGCGGACGCGGTTGTGGCGCCGGGCCGGCTTCCGGGGCTTGCTGGCCGGCGGTGAGCACGATCGGACGAACCCAGCCGCTTTCGAAGTCTTGCTGTTTTTGCTGGGCGACGATTTCTTCCGGTGGAAACGGTGGGAAAGGCTCGGCCAGGTCCATTTCGAACTCGGCAATCGGCAGGAACAGCGGCTCGGGCGGCTTGACCTCGGTTTCTTTCACATCGCATTCGCGCTGGCTGACGATGTGCGCCAGCAGTTCGCTGCCGACGGTCGGCTCGACCGGGCTTTCGAGATCAACCGGCACCACATCACTCGACTGATCGGCCAGGGCCTGGGCAAAAAAATCCTGCCACAGGTGACTGACGCCGCTCAGTGCTTGAGAGTTTCGCAGACCATAATCGCCATGACGCGAGATGTAGCCTACGGATGT
This sequence comes from Pseudomonas sp. DR48, assembly GCF_019823085.1. Taxonomy (NCBI): domain Bacteria; kingdom Pseudomonadati; phylum Pseudomonadota; class Gammaproteobacteria; order Pseudomonadales; family Pseudomonadaceae; genus Pseudomonas; species Pseudomonas sp. DR48. The sequence continues at coordinate 3,192,985 of NZ_CP081946.1, forward strand.
GGATTGAATGCCTGACATTTTTCTCGGTCGACGCTCAGCTCTGGCAAAATGCTCGTTAGTTTTGTTATCGGCCGTTTTTGCCGATCATTAATTTTTTGAGCGTGTTTTCCCATGATTGAGCAACCTGCGGCCTGCCGCATCCATGTCGAGGCCTCGGCCCCGGCATTTCAGCCACAAGCCGAGCAATGGGCCGAACGCCTGGGCTTGCCTTTGCAAGTGGATGACGGCGAGTTTGCCTTGCAGGTGGGCGAGCAGGGATTGCAGCTGCAACAGCTCGGGCCGGACGCGCCGGGGCCGGTGCGGGTGGACTTCGTCGAAGGTGGCGCCGCGCATCGGCGGTTATTCGGCGGAGGCACCGGGCAGATGATCGCCAAGGCGGTTGGCATCGCGCAGGGCGTGCGTCCACGGGTGCTGGATGCCACGGCGGGGCTGGGCAAGGATGCGTTTGTGCTGGCGAGCCTGGGCTGCGAGATGAGCCTGATCGAGCGCCAACCGCTGATTGGTGCGTTGCTCGAAGACGGTCTGGCCCGTGGCGCGGAAGATTTCGACGTGGCACCGATCGTGGCGCGGATGAAGTTGCTCAAGGGCAATTCGATCGAGGTGATGCGCAATTGGGAAGGGGAGCCGCCCCAGGTGATCTACCTCGACCCGATGTTTCCGCACCGTGAGAAAACGGCGTTGGTGAAGAAGGAAATGCGCCTGTTCCGACCGTTGGTGGGTGATGACCCGGATGCGCCGGCACTGCTGGAAGCCGCATTGGCACTGGCCAGCCATCGGGTGGTGGTCAAGCGTCCGCGCAAGGCGCCGTGCATTGAAGGGCCGAAACCGAGCCATGCGCTGGATGGCAAATCGAGCCGGTATGACATTTACCCGAAGAAAGCGCTCAAGCCCTGATTCAACACTGATCGTTCCCACGCTCTGCGTGGGAATGCCTCAACGGACGCTCCGCGTTCTGCTGTTGAAGGGACGCGGAGCGTCCCGGGCTGCATTCCCACGCAGAGCGTGGGAACGATCATCGCTAGGGTCGATAAGCCCGCATAAACAAACCCACCACTTCCCGCACATGTTCCTCGGCCGCATCTCCGGTCAACCGCTCGCCGCAGCCATACAACAAGCGAAAATTCGCCGCGCCCTTGAGCAGGCAGAAAAAGTGCTCTGCCGCATTGCGCGGTTTATCGATGCGTAATGCGCCGCTCTGATCAACCTTGCTCAGCAACCGCTCCATGCCATGCAGCATGCGTTGCGGCCCGGCTTCGAAAAAGATCAGCGAGAGTTTCGGGTCCTGGCTGCCCAGGGCCATCATCAGCCGATGCAGGTTCACCGATTCATCGCTGTTGATCAGTTGATGAAAACCGCGCGCGATATTCAACAGCACCGTTTCCACGGCGATGCCATCCGGCAATTCGAAAAACAGCGTCGGCAGCTGCTCTTCGCACTTGGCCATCACGGCGGCGGAGAACAACGTCTCCTTATCGTTGAAATGGCTGTAGACCGTCAGTTTGGACACGCCGGCCTCAGCCGCCACGGCGTCCATGCTGGTATTGGCGTAGCCCTTGCTCAGAAACAGAGTTTTCGCCGCGTCGAGGATGGCCTGGCGTTTGGCCAGATCCTTGGGGCGGCCCGGACCATTGGGTGCTGAAAGATTGTTCGACATTCTTCGCTTTAATACTGGACTGGTGAGTTTGCTATTAATAACATACTGGCAAGTATAATTATTCCAAGCACCATTAGCGAAAGGTCCTTCACCATGTTCCGCTATGCCTTGCCCCTCGCGTTGCCAGTCGCTCTGGCGTTTTTATTGTCTGCGTGTGGCCATGAAGAGGCGCCTCAAGTCACCACTCGCCCGGCAATGGTGGTGCAGCCGGAGCCTTCGGCCCAGGCAATGGAAAGTTATCCGGGGGAAGTGCGGGCTCGTTACGAGCCGGACCTGGCGTTTCGCATTGGCGGCAAAGTCAGCCGACGACTGGTCGAAGAGGGGCAGCGGGTCAAGGCCGACCAGCCGTTGGCGGAACTCGATCCACAGGACGTACGCCTGCAGCTGGAAGCCACCCGTGCCCAGGTCGCCGCCGCCGAGGCCAATCTGAATATGGTGCGTGCCGAGCGTGATCGCTACAAAACGCTGATGGACCGCCAGATGGTCAGTCGCTCGCAGTACGACAATGCCGAAAACCTTTACCGATCCGGTGAAGCGCGTCTCAAACAAATCAAAGCCGAATTCAACGTGTCGACCAATCAGGCCAGTTACGCGGTGTTGCGTGCGCCTCAGGATGGCGTGGTGGCCAAGCGCGCGGTGGAAGTCGGGCAAGTGGTGGCCGCCGGGCAAACCGTGTTTACCCTCGCTACCGATGGCGAGCGGGACGTGTTGATCAGCCTGCCGGAGCAGAGCTTTGGACGCTTCAAGGTCGGTCAACCGGTATCGGTTGAGCTCTGGACCCAGCCTGATCAGCGTTTCGCCGGGCGCATCCGTGAATTGTCGCCAGCGGCCGACCCGAAATCGCGCACTTTCGCCGCGCGCATTGCCTTTACCGCCGGCAAGGTTCCGGCCGAACTTGGCCAGAGTGCCCGGGTGTATATCCAGGCCGCCGAGGCGGTGTCGCTGTCGGTCCCGCTGTCAGCCGTCACCGCAGAAAACGGTGCGACCTACGTCTGGGTGCTCGGCGCCAACAATACCCTGAAAAAAGCCCTGGTCCGGGTTGGCGCATTCGGTGAGAAAACCGTGCCGGTCCTCGAAGGCCTGAACGCCAGCGATTGGGTGGTGGCCGCCGGTGTCCATGTGCTTCATGACGGGCAGCAGGTGCGCCCGGTGGATCGCTCCAACCGCGTGGTCAAACTGGCGGACAAGGAGTAATCCCCGATGGGTTTCAATCTTTCCGAATGGGCGCTGCGTAATCGCCAGATCGTACTGTTCCTGATGATCCTGCTGGCGGTCGTTGGCGCACTTTCCTACACCAAGCTCGGCCAAAGCGAAGACCCGCCGTTCACCTTCAAAGCCATGGTCATTCGGACCAACTGGCCAGGCGCCACCGCGCAGGAAGTCTCGCGCCAGGTCACCGAGCGCATTGAAAAGAAGCTGATGGAAACCGGTGAGTACGAACGCATCGTCTCGTTCTCCCGTCCGGGTGAATCCCAGGTCACTTTCGTTGCTCGTGACTCCATGCACTCGGTGGAAATACCGGACCTCTGGTATCAGGTTCGCAAGAAGATCAGCGATATTCGCCAGACCCTGCCGCCCGGTATTCAAGGGCCGTTTTTCAACGATGAGTTCGGCACCACCTTCGGCAATATCTACGCGCTGACCGGCGACGGCTTTGATTACGCGGTGCTCAAGGATTACGCCGACCGCATCCAGATCCAGCTGCAACGGGTCAAGGATGTCGGCAAGGTCGACCTGCTCGGTTTGCAGGATGAGAAGATCTGGATCGAGCTTTCCAACGTCAAGCTCGCGACCCTCGGATTGCCATTGGCTGCGGTACAGCAAGCGCTCGAAGAGCAGAATGCGGTGTCCACGGCCGGGTTCTTTGAAACCACCAGCGAGCGATTGCAGCTACGGGTTTCGGGGAATTTTCAGACAGTCGACGAGATCAAGAACTTCCCTATCCGCGTAGGAGATCGCACCTTCCGCATTTCCGATGTCGCTGACGTGCGTCGCGGGTTCAACGATCCGCCGGCACCGCGCATGCGTTTCATGGCGGAAAACGCCATCGGTCTGGCCGTGGCGATGAAGGACGGCGGCGATATTCTGGTGCTGGGCAAGGCGCTGGAAACCGAGTTCGACCGTATCCAGAAAAACCTCCCGGCCGGCATGCAGCTACGCAAGGTGTCCGATCAGCCTGCCGCGGTGAAAACCGGGGTTGGCGAGTTCGTTCAGGTGCTGGTGGAAGCCTTGGCGATCGTGTTGCTGGTGAGCTTTTTCTCTCTCGGCGTGCGCACCGGTATGGTAGTGGCGCTGGCGATTCCGCTGGTGTTGGCGATGACCTTCGCCTGCATGTATTACCTGGGGATCGGCCTGCACAAGATATCCCTCGGCGCGTTGGTGCTGGCGTTGGGCTTGCTGGTAGACGATGCGATCATCGCTGTGGAAATGATGGCGATCAAAATGGAGCAGGGCTTCGACCGCATCAAGGCGGCCAGTTATGCCTGGACCAGCACCGCGTTCCCGATGCTCACCGGCACGCTGATCACCGCCGCCGGGTTCTTGCCGATTGCCACCGCGCAATCGGGCACCGGCGAATACACCCGATCGATCTTTCAGGTGGTGACCATTGCGCTGTTGGCCTCGTGGATTGCCGCGGTGGTTTTTGTACCGTACCTGGGGGAAAAACTCCTGCCGGACCTGGCGAAGATTCATGCCGCCAAACATGGCACCGATCAACCCGATCCGTACGGCACGCCGTTCTATCAGCGTGTCAGGCGCCTGGTGGAGTGGTGCGTACGGCGGCGCAAAACAGTGATCGTCCTGACCGTGGTGATGTTTATCGCGTCGGTGGTGCTGTTCCGTTTTGTGCCGCAACAGTTTTTCCCTGCATCGGGCCGACTGGAATTGATGGTCGACCTGAAACTGGCGGAAGGCGCGTCACTGAGCAACACCGCCGACGAGGTTAAACGCCTTGAAGGTTTGTTGAAGGATCACGCCGGCATCGATAACTACGTGGCCTACGTCGGCACCGGATCGCCACGCTTTTACCTGCCGCTGGATCAGCAACTGCCAGCGGCGAGCTTTGCCCAGTTTGTGGTCCTGGCCAAGACCATTGAGGAACGCGAAACCCTGCGCACCTGGCTGATCGAAACCCTCAACGAACAATTTCCGGCCCTGCGTTCACGGGTCACGCGTCTTGAAAACGGCCCGCCGGTTGGCTATCCGGTGCAGTTCCGGGTGACCGGTGAACACATCGAGGAAGTCCGGGCATTGGCTCGTAAAGTCGCGGCCAAGGTCCGTGAGAATCCGCACGTGGCCAACGTCCATCTGGACTGGGAAGAGCCGAGCAAAGTCGTTTATCTGAACGTCGATCAGGACCGCGCCCGGGCGCTGGGCGTGAGCACGGCGAACCTGTCGAAGTTCCTGCAAAGCTCCCTTACCGGTTCCAGCGTCAGTCAGTATCGCGAAGACAACGAATTGATCGAGATTCTGTTGCGGGGCACCGTGCATGAACGCACCGAGCTGTCCTTGCTGCCAAGCCTGGCGGTGCCGACCGACAACGGCCGCAGCGTGGCGCTGTCGCAGATTGCGACCCTTGAGTACGGTTTCGAGGAAGGCATCATCTGGCACCGAAATCGCCTGCCGAACGTGACCGTTCGCGCCGACATCTATGGCAAGGAACAACCGGCGACCCTGGTGCAACAAATCCTGCCGACCCTCGATCCGGTGCGTGCTGAATTGCCTGATGGCTACTTGCTGGAAGTCGGCGGCACCGTGGAAGATTCGGCCCGCGGGCAGAACTCGGTGAAGGCCGGCGTGCCGTTGTTCATCGTGGTAGTGCTGACCTTGCTGATGCTGCAACTGCGTAGTTTCTCACGCACGGTGATGGTGTTTCTGACCGCGCCGCTGGGCTTGATCGGCGTGACGCTGTTCCTGATGGTGTTTCGTCAGCCGTTCGGTTTCGTGGCGATGCTTGGGACCATCGCGTTGTCCGGCATGATCATGCGCAACTCGGTGATTCTGGTCGACCAGATCGAGCAGGACATCGCGGCCGGGCTCAAGCCGTGGCAGGCAATCATCGAAGCCACCGTGCGGCGCTTCCGGCCCATTGTGCTGACGGCACTCGCGGCGGTGCTGGCAATGATCCCGCTGTCGCGCAGTGTGTTCTTCGGGCCGATGGCGGTGGCGATCATGGGCGGGTTGATCGTGGCGACGGCGCTGACGCTGCTGTTTTTGCCGGCGTTGTATGCGGCCTGGTTCAGGGTCAAGAAAGAGCCGGTCTGATTTCCTACGATAATCTCGGACCTCTCTGATATTGAGTCAGCGAGGTCTGAGTGCTGTACTCAAGACTCGGTTTTATGAGTGTTTGAGACATCAATGATGAAAAAGCCACCGGTGCTGACTGGGAGGTCGGACCGGGTATTCGACCTGTTGGCACAAACACCCCATAGAGAGCGCCTCTCTGACTACCTCGCCTTGCTCAAACCGCTGGATGATCAGGGACGGTATCTTCCATTCGACGAGTTACGCTATCGCTGGGCGCCAGGAATGGATTCGGGTCTGTGCTGGGCGCTGGTGAAGAAGGCCCGGACCGCACAGTATTCAAGTCTTCTTCCACTTGGCGAGCCAGTACAGTGGTGCAACTTTGTGCTGACGCCCTTGGCGCAAAAAACCATTTCGGCCGTCGACCGACAAGCCACCACGGCTTCGCTGGAGTACATGACCAGCCAGATTGGTGAGCACGCGCATTTCAGTTATCTGCTCAACGACCTGATCGAAGACGAAGCCATCAGCAGCAGTCAGCTGGAAGGCGCGGCAACCACCACCCGGGTGGCCAAGGACATGCTCAAGCGCAAACGCCTGCCGCGCACTCCGGATGAGCGAATGGTCGTGGGCAACTACAAAATGATGAACTTCGCTTGGGAAAAGCGCTACGAGCCGTTAAGTGCTGAACTGATGACGGCAATGCACCGGGTCGGTGTCGAGGGTATCGACGATGCGCAGTACTCGCCGGGGGCGTTCAGAAACAATGACGATGTGGTCGTGCAGGACGGTGAAGGCAACACCGTTCATACGCCGCCACCTGCGGCTGGGCTGGAGGCGCGATTACAAGTGCTGGCGAACTGGCTCAACCAGTCGCACGACGATCCCGAACGCGAGGGTTACGTCCATCCTTTGATCAAAGGCATCGCACTGCATTTCGCTCTGGGTTATGAGCATCCTTTTCGTGATGGCAACGGCCGAGTCGCGCGAGCGCTGTTCTACTGGTTCATGTTCAAGAATGATTTTTCGGCGTTTCGCTACATAGCGATCAGCATTTTGCTCAGGAATGCGCCGGTGAAGTATGGCCGGTCTTATCTTAATACCGAGGCTGATGATTTAGACCTGACGTATTTCATCGACTTTCAGTGTTCAGTGATTCTGCGCGCGGTCAGTGGTTTTACTGAGGCCTATCGGAAAAGTCTGGCGTATACGGAGCTTTTTGATCGCTGGCTGACCGAATCCGGATTTTTCGATCGATTGACCGAAAAGCAGCGCGCTATTTACCACGTAGCCAAGAGCGGGATGGCGAAGGAGTTTACGGCCTTCAACGTGAAGGAAAATCTGGACTGCTCGTATGGCGCCGCGTCAGCCACGTTAAACGGACTGGTTGAGTTGAACGTGTTTGAGAAAAGGAAGATGGGGCGTGAATGGGTATTCTTTCTACGGGCTGCGTCGACGACCTGACTTCTGTGGGAACAGGCTCGTTCCCACAGAAATCAGGTTTGAAGATTACAGCGTACCAAACACCTTCTTCGCCAAACTCGTCGCCGCAGCAGCCGGGTTCTCTCGGATGGTTTGTTCCTGTTTGCCGATCATCTTGAACAAACCATTCAGCGCCTGCTCGGTAACGTAGCCCTCGATATTGGCGTTCTTGGTATCCAGCACGCCCATGGTCGCTGCCTGGCCGGCAAACGTGTTGTATTGCTTGGCCAGGCCGACCTGGTCGGTGGCTTGTTTCACGATCGGCAGGAATTTCAGGCGGATCTGTTCGCGGCTGGTCTTGCTCAGGTACTGAGTTGCAGAGTCGTTGCCACCACTGAGAATGCCTTTGGCATCCTCGACGCTCATTTTCTTGACCGCGTCCACCAGGATCGGCTGCGCCTGGGTCACAGCGGTTTCAGCCGCTTTGTTCATGCTGGTTTCAAGCTCAGTGACCTGATCGCCCATGCCGAATTGCTTCATTTTGCTGGCGACTTTGCCCAGCTTGCCCGGCAGTTCGATTTTCACGTCCGGATTGTTGCTGAATCCGCCCGGCTTACCGAGTTGTTTGACGGCCAATTGCGCGCCTTGGGTCAGGGCATCCTTGAGGCCACCGGTGGCGTCTTTTTGCGACAGGTCAGTGAGCGACAGCGCCAGGGCGCTGGCGGAGATCATCAAGCCTGCGCAGAGGCCGGCAAAGCGAAGGGTAGGGCGGAGCATGGCAGCTTCCTTGTACGAAAGAGGAAATTAGCGGACGGCGTCGATGCGAATTATCAGTGGTCACGGGTCGCTGTCGTCAAGCAGTACGGCATGAAGGGTTTTAATACTACGGCACGAGGATAGACTTCGATCGTATTGAGATAGTGGTTTTCAATGCCGGTCAGGGTATAGCGTTTTCCGGGGATGACAGTGTCCGGATCGTATTCCAGATAAAACGCCTCAGCCATCTGTTCGCTGATGTGTATTCGGGTCAGTTGCGCATTCGTGTCGTCGTGCTCATGCGCCACAATGGTCACCGCTTGTTCAGGCTTAACTTCCTGTGGCGTTTGCGCCTGAATGTAGAGGCGCCCGACAGGACTCAGATGCACGGTTTGTCGGTGCGGCGCAGCATGGACGATCACGAAGTAGTCCAGGTCAATCAGCAGTGGAATACCGTTGTGAGTCATGTTTACTGTAATGAGGTATTTAACGCTGATATCGGAATACTTATGTGCAAAAGAGAAATTCCAGCGTCCACTGCGCAAGGCGGGAATGCTTGATTTTGCCACACGGATGGGGAGCTTGGTGTTTGCGGTATAGACGCTTATCCGGGTTTCGCCTTCGCCACCTTCAGGGGGGAAATAGTCATCGGGTAAACTAAACGTCAGCGTGACATATTGATCGGTATTTTGGGCAGTGTTCATCGCGATGTCCTTATCGTGATTGTTTAAGTGGGGCTGTATTAGTTCATATCTGCACAACTAAAAGAACAAGGTTGTTCTTTTAGTTGTTGTCTGGAAGTGACAGGCAGATTAACTAAGCCTGATCCGCCGCATCTTCACTGCGGTGCAACGCCACTTGACGGATCGACAGCTGGATCTCCGCTGGCAGCACCCGTTTGGCCGCGCCTTCTGCCAGTTCACCCAGCAGTTCGTGATAGCTCAACTTGCCGGCTTCGTCACGCTTGAGCACATCGAGGTCCAGCATCGTTTGAATGAAGTGTCTGAACAGGCTCTTGTCGAAGAACTCCGGGGCGTTCAAGCCATGCAGGATCGACAGGCGCTGGGCCATGACGGTGCACAAGTCTTCCAGTTCTTCGGCGCTGATACTGTTCTGACCGCTGTTGAGCAACAACGAAACCGTCATGTAGAAGCGCTGCAGGGTCTGGGCGATGCTTTTCGACAGTAAGGTCAGCAACACGAAATGTCGCGAGCTTGGCGCCGGACGCAGGTAGACGTCTTTCTCGAAACGCAGCAGGCCCTGTTCGACGAACGCTTCCAGCCATTGATCGATCACGCCATCCAGTTCGTCCAGCGACCAACGAATGAACAGTTCCGATTGCAGATACGGATACAGCGCGCGGGCGTAGCGCAGGATTTGCTCGCGGCTCATGCGCGACGCGCTCTGGAAGAAACTCGCCAATAGCGACGGCAGGGCGAAGATGTGTAGCACGTTGTTGCGGTAGTAGGTCATGAGGACGGCGTTCTGCTCGCCCAGGTACAGGATTTTGCCCAGGGCATCACTCTGTTCCGACAGCAGGTCCATGTCCTTCACATGCTCGATCAGCGCGCGCCCGTCACCTTCCGGCAACGTGGTGTGCGGCGAATAAGGGACTTTGCGCAACAGCGCCAGATAAAGGTCGAGCACTCGCGCCATGGCGCGATCATCCAGCGCCAGGCGGCTGGTGGACAGCAAGGCCAGCGCCACGAGGTTGACCGGGTTGATCGCCGCCGCTTCGTTCAGATGCTGCGCGACTTTCTCGCCGAGGCGGTTGGTGGTTTCGTTGAGCCACGCCGGTTTGAACTGCGGACCCAGTTCCTGTTGGCGCCAGTCTGGCTGTTCGCTGTCGAGGAATTCCGCCAGTTTGATCGGCTCACCGAAGTTCACCGCCACTTGGCCGAAGCGCTGCTTGAGGGCGCCGATGACTTTGAAGATGTCGAAGATCGATTCTTTCTTCTTGGTCGCCCCGCGCAGTTCGCCGAGGTAAGTCCGGCCTTCGAGTACTCGTTCGTAGCCGATGTACACCGGAATGAACACGATCGGCATGCGCGACGAACGCAGGAAGCTGCGCAGGGTGATCGCCAGCATCCCGGTTTTCGGTTGCAGCATGCGCCCGGTTCGCGAACGGCCGCCCTCGACGAAATATTCGACCGGGAAACCCTTGGTGAACAAGGTGTGCAGGTATTCGTTGAACACCGAGGTGTACAGCGGATTGCCCTTGAATGTGCGGCGCATGAAGAACGCACCGCCGCGACGCAGCAGGCTGCCGATCACCGGCATGTTGAGGTTGATCCCGGCGGCGACGTGCGGTGGGGTCAGGCCGTTGCGGAACAGCAGGTATGAGAGCAGCAAGTAGTCAATGTGGCTGCGGTGACACGGCACGTAGATCACTTCGTGACCTTGGGCGACGTTCTGCACGCCTTCGATGTGGTTGACCTTGATGCCGTCGTAGATCTTGTTCCAGAACCAGCTCAGCACCACTTCGAGGAAGCGGATTGCGGTGTAGGTGTAGTCCGAGGCGATCTCGTTGCCATAGCGCAAGGCTTGGGCCTTGGCTTTGTCCAGGGAGATGTTTTCGCGCTCGGCTTCTTCGAGGATCGCCTGTTTGACCAACGGTTGGTTGAGCAGGCCTTTGACCAGGTTGCGACGGTGGGAAATGTCCGGCCCGATCACTGCGGCTTTGAGATTGCGGAAGTGGACCCGCAGGATCCGCTGGGCCATGCGCACGGTGCGCTCGTGGCCTTTGTTGTGATCGATCAGCTCACGCAGATTAATCGGCGCGGAGAACTGCACGCGGGTCTTGCGCCCCAGGACAATGATGCTCAGCAAACGGCGCAGGCGCCCGGTCACCGCCCAACTGTCGGCGAACAGCAGTTTCCACGGGCTCGATTCGCTGTCCGGCGATTGGCCCCAGAAGACGCTGACCGGAATGATCTGTGCGTCCTCGGCAGCGTTCTGGCTCAGGGCGCTGACCAGTCGGGTCAAGGTCGGAGGCGCGCCGCGTTTGTCCTGACGGCCGAGCCAATCGGGCTCCGGTGTCAGGTAAAAGAACGCGGCGGGTTCCAGCAGGTTGCCCACCGAGACCGGCAGTACCGGGCGAGGCAAGCCTGCCTTGGTGCATTCGGTGTCGACCACGGCCAGGTCGGTCAGCGAAGGGTTTTGCAGGACGTAAAACACCGGACGGCTGCGGTCGAGGTTGAGGGTGAACGACGACTGATTGATCGTTTCCGAGCGAACCCAGAGGTACAGCAGTCGGCGCAGGGTGCCAAACACAAGACGGCGGAACGGGGAGCGGGTCATACGGCTTCTGCTTGAGTGAGTAAAACCGAGCAATTGCTCGGGCGGCCGATAGTGTGCCGTATTCGCTTAAAATCGGCAAAAAAGCGCCTAAGTAAACTTGAGTTGAGAGTTTCGGCGGCTGTCATATACTCGCCCGATCAAAATAAAAACAAGGGGGTACTGACATGGCAACGCGCGAAACCGGCAATGTGAAGTGGTTCAACGACGCCAAGGGCTACGGCTTTATTCAACGCGAGGACGGTGTGGACGTGTTCGTGCATTACCGCGCGATCCGCGGTGAGGGGCATCGTTCGCTGGCTGAAGGTCAGCAGGTTGAATACGGCGTGGTGACCGGCGAGAAGGGCTTGCAGGCTGAGGATGTGGTGGGGTTGTAAACCCATTCCTCAGATCACCCAAAACCACTGTGGGAGCGGGCTTGCTCGCGAATGCGGTGTATCAGTCAACGCAAATGTCGACTGATACACCGCATTCGCGAGCAAGCCCGCTCCCACATTGGTAGATCGGTGCTGGTTTTAAGTGGTTTTCCAGGTGATTTCTTCTTCGCCGTCGGCGCTGATGCGCATCCAGCGGTCCGCCGTTTCTTCACCTTCTTCCTCGATCCACGTCCCCGGCGCGCAGCGCACTTCAACGTTCAATGCGGCAAAGGCGGCGCGGGCACAGGCGATGTCGTCGTCCCACGGCGTTTGATCGCTGTCCAGGAACAGGCTGTTCCATTTGCCCACGGCTTTCGGCAGCCAGGTCACCGGCACGTTGCCGGCCTTGCACTTGTAAGTCTGACCTTTCTGGACCCAGTCGGTGCACGGGCCCAACGCTTGGCCGAGCCAGGCGGCAATGGCCTTGTAGTCGACGTCGGCGTCTTTAAGGTAAATCTCGATATCGGGTTGGCGCATGGATGTCCTCACTGCGGTCTTGAAAAATCCATTCGCGGATTTAGCCGGCCTCGAGCGTTTGCTCGACACCAAAAATTATTGAAGTACGAAATAATCGTAGCGCATCGAAACAGTGACCTCGAACGGCTCGGCCTGTTCGATCACCGCCGCCCGGCGTTCGGCACTGGCGCGCCAGCCGTGAGGCGTCATAGCCAAAAGGTTCGCCCGGTCCTGACCCTTTTCCAGCGTCAGTTTGAACGCCAGGGTTTCGCTGTGTTGCAGCGTCATGCCTTCGGGCACCAAGGCCAGGTGCTTGTCGTCGGTGTACTCGCGGACTTCGTCGTAAAGCCGCTCGCGCAACTCCATCAGATGACCGCTGGTAGGCCCGACTTTCATCAAGCCGCCCCCCGGGCTTAGCAAGCGCTTGGCTTCTTCCCAGTCCAACGGGCTGAAGACGCTGGCCAGGAACTGGCAACTGCCGGACGCCAATGGCACCCGCGCCATGCTGGCGATCAACCAGGTCAGCTGCGGATTGCGCTTGCAGGCGCGTTTGACTGCTTCCCGGGAGATGTCCAGCGCGTAACCGTCAGCGTTGGGCAAGGCCTCGGCAATTTGCGCGGTGTAGTAACCCTCGCCACATCCGATGTCGAGCCAGCGCTGCGGCGCGTACTGCGCCGCCAGTTCCGCCAGACGCTTGGCCACCGGCGCGTAATGGCCGGCATTCAAGAAGTCGCGGCGCGCTTCGACCATCGCCAGGTTATCCCCAGGATCGCGGCTGTTTTTGTGCTGCACCGGCAACAGGTTCAGGTAACCCTGGCGCGCACGGTCGAAACGGTGCCCGGCGGGGCAGGCCACGCCGTTGTCCACCGCGTTCAGCGGTTCGCTGCAGATCGGGCAGGCGAGCATCAGGCGAGCAACTTGATCAGGGTCTGGTAATAGATTTCGGTCAGCACGTCGAGGTCGGCGGCCAGTACACGTTCGTTGACCTGGTGGATGGTCGCGTTGACCGGGCCCAGTTCAACCACTTGTGTGCCCATGGTCGCGATGAAGCGACCGTCGGAGGTGCCACCGCTGGTGGACGCCTTGGTTTCGCGACCGGTGACGTCCTTGATGCTCGAGGCCACGGCATCGAGCAGCGCGCCCGGCTCGGTCAGGAACGGCAGGCCGGACAGCGCCCAGTCGATGTGCCAGTCCAGGCCATGCTTGTCGAGGATGTCGGCCACGCGCTTTTGCAGGCCTTCAACGGTGGATTCGGTGGAGAAGCGGAAGTTGAACACTGCCACCAGATCGCCCGGGATGACGTTGGTCGCGCCGGTGCCGGAATTGACATTGGAGATCTGGAAGCTGGTCGGCGGGAAGAAATCGTTGCCATGATCCCAGTGCTCGGCAGCCAGTTCGGCCAGCGCCGGAGCTGCCAGGTGGATCGGGTTCTTGGCGAGGTGTGGGTACGCCACGTGACCTTGCACACCGCGTACGGTCAGCTTGGCGCCGAGGGAGCCACGACGGCCGTTCTTGACCACATCGCCCACCAGCGTGGTGCTCGACGGTTCGCCGACGATGCACCAGTCCAGACGTTCCTTGCGCGCCGCGAGGCGCTCGACCACAGCCTTGGTGCCGTGGTGCGCCGGGCCTTCTTCGTCGCTGGTGATCAGGAACGCGACCTTGCCCTTGTGATCCGGGTAGTCGGCGACAAAGCGCTCGGCGGCCACGGTCATCGAGGCCAGGCTGCCTTTCATGTCCGCGGCGCCACGTCCGCAGAGCATGCCATGTTCATCGATCAGCGCATTGAACGGATCGATCTGCCAGGCGGTCACCGGACCGGTCGGCACCACGTCGGTGTGACCGGCGAAGCACAGCACCGGGCCGTCGTGTTTGCCGTGGGTCGCCCAGAAGTTATCCACATCTTCGATGCGCATCGGTTCCAGCTTGAAACCGGCATCGCCCAGGCGCTGCATCATCTGCTTCTGGCAATCGGCGTCGACCGGGGTCACGGACGGACGGCGGATCAGGTCGATGGCGAGTTGAAGGGTCGGCGAAAGGTCGGCGTGGGCCGTCATGGAAAACTCCGGAGATCATGAATGTGGGCGCGGACTAAATGTGGGAGCCAGCCTGCTGGCGATGGCGGTGTGGCAGTCAACATAAACTGTGATTGTTACATTGCCATCGCCAGCAGGCTGGCTCCCACAGGGATGGAGATCACGCCAAGCCCCGCAAAATGGCGGTTATCTTAAAGCAAAACGGCGGCCATTGGCCGCCGTTTAGTGCATCTGCAAAGATTTAGACCGCTGGCGCCGTCTCTGTTTCGACCGCCGGTTTGGGCAGCGAAGACAGGAACGCCATGATCAGCGCCGCCAGGTACGGCAGCGATTGCACCAGCAACATGGTCACCCAGAAACGCATGTCGTTGCTCGGCAACCCGTTCACCAGGAAGATCCCCAGCGCCGCGCCCCACAACAGCAGCATGATGAACACCTCTTCACGCGCTTCCGAAATCGCCACCCAGAAACCGTGGTTATCGGCGTTTTTCGGTGTGCGGAAGAACGGAATGCTGCTGGTGAAGAAGCCGTACAGCACCGCTTTGGCGATGGTGTGCGACAACGCCAGCCCGGCCAGTGCCGCGCAGAATGCATCCTTGAGGTTGACCCCGACCGCGCGACGGTAGAGGAAGATGATCTTGCCAACCTTGAACACGAACAGCGCCAATGGCGGGATCGCGAAAATCAGCAACGGCGGATCGACCCGCTGCGGCACGATGATCATCGCCGCCGACCACAACAATGCGCCGACAGTGAAGAAGATGTTCATGCCGTCCGCGACCCACGGCAACCAGCCCGCGAGGAAGTGGTAACGCTGGCCACGGGTCAGCTCGGTGCCCTTGCCGCGCAGCAAGCTGGCGGTGTGACGCTTGATGATCTGAATCGCACCATAGGCCCAGCGGAAACGCTGTTTCTTGAAGTCGATAAAGGTATCGGGCATCAGGCCTTTGCCGTAGCTGGTGTGGTAATACGCCGCCGACAGACCTTTCTCGAACACGCGCAGACCCAACTCGGCATCTTCACAGATGCACCAGTCGGCCCAGCCGAGTTCTTCGAGCACCGAGCGCCGGGTCATGGTCATGGTGCCGTGCTGGATGATCGCGTCACGGTCGTTGCGGGTGACCATGCCAATGTGGAAGAAGCCTTTGTATTCCGCGTAGCAGAGCTTCTTGAAGGTGCTTTCGTTCTGGTCGCGATAATCCTGTGGCGACTGCACCACGGCGATTTTCGGGTCGGCGAAGTGCGGCACCATGTGCTTGAGCCAGTTCGGGTCGACGCAGTAGTCCGAGTCGATCACCGCGATGACTTCGGCATCCTTGGCGGTGTGCGGAATCAGGTAGTTGAGCGCGCCGCCCTTGAAACCGGCCAGCGGTGCAACGTGGAAGAACTTGAAGCGCGGGCCGAGGGTTTCGCAGTAATCGCGAACAGGTTCCCAGACCGCCGGGTCCTTGGTGTTGTTGTCGATGATCAGGACTTCGAAGTCCGGATAGTCGAGATTGGCCAGGGCGTTGAGGGTCTGTTTGACCATCTCCGGCGGCTCGTTGTAGCACGGCACGTGAATCGAGACTTTCGGTCGGTAGTTCGACTCGCCGACCACCGGCAGGAATTCGCGCCGACGCTTGTGAGTCCAGACCGCTTCGGCCAGTTCATGCGCCTCGGTCAGCAGGACGATAAAGACCCCGAGTGCGCCCAGGGCGAGCAGGAAACCCACCGTCAGGCTGAACCAGGTGCTGTATTGCTGGCTGTAGTCGTAACCGATCCACACCAATACCGAACCGCAAAGGAACGCGATAAAGGTCAGGAAGGTGCGACCGCGTTGACGCAGGGCCGAGCCGTCGATCATCAGCAGCGTCAGGGACAGCAAGGCCAACACCGCCGAACCGATGGCCAGCACGCGCCATTGCGGGATCGCGACCACCGGGCCTTCGAAGTTGAATTTCTGCTGGCGGGCCGCGTTGAACACGCCCCAATAAGCGCCCACAGAACCTTCGTCGCTGGCTTTCCACGGCTGGTCAAACGCTTCGATCACGAAGTAGTTGAAGCCCTGGCGATTGAGTTTGTTAACCAATGTGCGCAGGTAGATCGCCTGATCCGCCGGGCTTGCATCGGTGCCGCCACGCATGCGGCCGTTGCTCGGCCAGCCAACCTCCGAGAGCAGCAGCGGTTTTTTCGGGAACATCTTTTTCAGGTCGCGGGCGCGGTCGAGGACGAATTGGCCGGCCTTGTCCACCGGGATAAATTCCCAGTAGGGCAGTACGTGGGCGGCGATCAGGTCGACGTGCTTGGCCAGTTCCGGGTGTTCTTCCCAGACGTGCCACTGCTCGGACGTGGTTACCGGCACCTTCACGGCTGCGCGGACGCGATCGAGGATCACGCTCAGGTCCTTGGCGGTGATTTCCTTACGGAAGATCGCCTCGTTACCGACTACCACGCGAACCACGCTGCGAGACGAGTTGGCAATTTCGATCGCGCGGGTGATCTCGCGTTCGTTGCGCTCCTGGTCCGGACTGATCCAGATCCCCAGCGTTACGCGCAAGCCGAACTCTTCGGCCAGTTTGGGAATGTCTTGCAGGGTGCCGTCGACCGAGTACGTACGGATGTTGTCCGTCAGCTTGCTCATGATCTCCAGGTCACGACGCATTTCATCGTCGGTCGGGTATTGGTCTTTCTGTGGGTACTGGCCTTGTTGGAACGGCGAGTACGAAAAACCGGAGATCTGTTCGGGCCAGTTGGGGGCGGTGACCGGGCGGTTGATCAGCGCCCAGAAGCCAGTAAACAAGGCTGCGATGGCGAGCACCACGACCAGGTTGAGTCCAAATTTACGCGATGACATAGCTATTTCAGGTTCCAAAGGCAGTGGAACGAAGGAACGGTCGGCTGTTGGCCAAGGGGCGCGCATCCTACACCGTGCTTTCACTTACCGTACAGCAAGCAAGGAAAAGCCTGACGTTGGGCAATCAGCTTTCACATAAGTTCTTACACTTGTCGCTTGTTGCTTAGAACTTGTGGCTGCGTAGCCCTATAATGCGCGCCGGTTTTTGGGGTAATGGTCATGAGTACAGAAGATCCGCGGTTTGCCGGCATCGCCCGCTTGTATGGCATCGAGGGCCTTGAGCGCCTGCGCGCCGCCCATGTGGCGATTGTCGGCGTCGGTGGCGTCGGTTCCTGGGCGGCGGAAGCGGTTGCGCGGTGCGGCGTTGGCGAAATTTCGCTGTTTGACTTGGACGACGTCTGCGTCAGCAACGCCAACCGTCAGTTGCACGCGCTGGACAGCACCGTCGGCAAGCCCAAGGTCGAGGTGATGGCCGAGCGTCTGCGCGGGATCAACCCGGACTGCACGGTGCACGCGGTGGCCGATTTCGTCACCCGCGAGACCATGGCCGAGTACATCACGCCGAACATCGATTGCGTGATCGACTGCATCGACAGTGTGAATGCCAAGGCCGCGCTGATTGCCTGGTGCAAGCGCCGCAAGATTCAAATCATCACCACCGGTGGCGCGGGCGGTCAGATCGACCCGACGCTGATCCAGGTCTGCGACCTGAACCGCACGTTCAACGATCCGCTGGCCTCGAAAGTGCGCTCGACGTTGCGCCGCGACTACAACTTCTCCCGCACCGTGACGCGCCATTACAGCGTGCCGTGCGTGTTTTCCACCGAACAACTGCGCTACCCGAAACCTGACGGCAGCATCTGTTTGCAGAAGAGTTTTGTCGGAGACGGCGTGAAGCTCGACTGCGCGGGCGGGTTTGGCGCGGTGATGATGGTCACGGCGACGTTTGGCATGGTCGCGGCGACCAAGGCTGTGGATAAGATTGTGGCGGGTGTGCGGCGCCCTTCGGATCGCGTGAAACCGGCTTGATCGATCGTTCCCACGCTCCGCGTGGGAATGCAGCCCGGGACGCTCCGCGTCCCTTTAACAGCCGAACGCGGAGCGTCCGTTGAGGCATTCCCACGCGGACGGTTCGACGCCTCGACGTGGGAACGATCATCGGTCAGGCGGCGAGTTCTCGCATTCGCTGTAGCACCGCATTGAGGCCATTACTGCGCGAAGGCGACAGTTGCCGCGAAAGCCCCAGCTGATTGAACCACTCCGGCAAATCCACTTCTCGCAGCTCAGCCGCCGACAACCCGTTGACCCGCGCCAGCAGCAACGCCACCAACCCGCGAATCAGCCGCGCATCGCTGCTCGCCGCGAACTGCCAGTGACCGTCCTCCAGCGAGCCCACCAGCCACACCTGGCTTTCACAGCCGTGCACACGGTTGGTGTCGACTTTATCCACAGCGCTCAACGCCGGCAGGCGCTCGCCCCATTGCATCAGCAATCGTGCGCGTTGCTCCCAGCTGGCGGCACTCTGAAAGGTTTCCAGCGCTGTAACGGCCTCGGCGGGTAGGCTCATCGCAGCAACTCCAGGGCCTGATCCAGCGCCTCGAAGAAGCGTTCCAGGTCTTCGGAATCGTTGTACAGCGCCAACGACACCCGGATCGCTCCGGCCAGTTCAAAGCTTTTCAGCAGCGGCATGGCACAGTGATGACCGGCACGAACGGCGATCCCCTGTTCGGTGAGCATATGCGCCAGATCAGAGTTATGCACACCCTCGACGACAAAACTGGCCAGTGCCAGCTGCGGTTTGCCGAGCAGCCGAATGCCTTTGCGGGCTTCAAGACCTTTCAATAAATAGTCATGCAGCGCCGCTTCATGGGCGCTCACCGCGTCCTGATCGAGCCCCGCCAGATAATCCAGCGTCGCCCCCAGGCCAATCACACTGGCAATCGGCGGCGTACCGGCCTCGAAACCCAGCGGGGCAGGGCGAAAGCGTGCGCTTTGGTAATCCGCATCCATCACCATTTCGCCGCCGAACTGCCAGTGACGCAGTTGTTTCAGCGCTTCATTGCGCCCGAACAACACGCCCAAACCGTCAGGGCCATACAGCTTGTGGCTGGAAAACACATAGAAGTCGCAACCCAGCGCCTGCACGTCATGGCGGCCATGAACCACGCCTTGAGCACCGTCGACCACGGTCAAGGCGTCATGCGCCTTGGCCATCGCCAGCAACGCCGGCAACGGTTGCCAGGCGCCGAGCACGTTCGACAGCTGACTGACTGCGAGCAAGCGGGTACGTGGATTGATCAAGTGCGTGGCGGCATCGAGGTCAATCAAACCGTCGCCGTCCAGAGGCAGAATCACCAGTTTCAAATCGCGACGGTGCGCCAGTTGCTGCCACGGCAGCAGGTTGGCGTGATGCTCCAGGGCGCTGATGACAATTTCATCGCCTGGATTGAATAAGTGCTCGAGGCCATAAGCCAGGAGGTTCAGCGCGGAAGTCGCGCCGTGGGTGAAGATGATTTGCCCGCAGTCGCCGGCATTCAACCAGTGGGCGACCTTGCTGCGGCTGGCCTCGAACGCCTGGGTGGCGTGGGCGCCGGGCAAATGTTGCGCCCGATGCACGTTGGCCGCGCCATTGGCGTAGTAATGCGCCAGGGCATCCAGCAGGGCTTGAGGTTTTTGCGTGGTGGCGGCGTTGTCCAGATACGTCTGGTCTTGCCGTTGCAGAGCGGCGATGGCCGGGAAATCGGCGCGCCAGGGGGAGCGAATCAACATGCTATCGGGCCCTGTTAAACATGGGCGGATGTACGCCAAACCCTGTGGGAGCGAGTCGTCTCGCTCCCACAGTGGGTCATTCGACGCTTAGTTGTGAGCGTGCAGCGCTTCGTTCAGTTCGATCGCCGATTTGTGGGTTTTGCATTCCACAGCGCCGGTTTCCGAATTACGGCGGAACAGCAGGTCAGGTTGACCGGCCAGTTCACGGGCCTTCACGACCTTGACCAGCTGATTTTTTTCGTCCAGCAGCGCCACTTTGGTGCCAGCGGTCACGTACAGGCCCGACTCAACGGTATTGCGGTCGCCCAACGGGATACCGATACCGGCGTTGGCGCCGATCAGGCAGCCTTCGCCGACCTTGATCACGATGTTTCCGCCGCCCGACAGGGTGCCCATGGTCGAGCAACCGCCGCCCAAGTCCGAACCCTTGCCAACGAACACGCCAGCCGACACACGGCCTTCGATCATGCCTGGGCCTTCGGTGCCGGCGTTGAAGTTGACGAAACCTTCGTGCATCACGGTGGTGCCTTCACCCACGTAAGCGCCCAGACGAATACGCGCCGCGTCAGCGATACGCACGCCGGCCGGTACCACGTAGTCGGTCATTTTCGGGAACTTGTCTACCGAGAACACTTCCAGCAGCTCGCCGCGCAGGCGGGCTTCCAGTTGATGCTCGGCCAGTTCGGCCAAATCGATCGCGCCCTGGCTGGTCCAGGCCACGTTCGGCAGCAGCGGGAACACACCGGCCAGGTTCAGGCCATGCGGCTTGACCAGACGATGGGACAGCAGGTGCAGCTTGAGGTAAGCCTCAGGCGTGGAGGTCAGTTGCGCGTCTTCGGCCAGGATCGTGGCGACCAGCGGCTTGTGGCTTTCGGCCAGGCGGGTCAGCAGCGCGGCTTGTGCAGCGTCGACGCTCTTCAGCGCTTCAGCCAGTTGCGAAGCCTGGGCTGTGCTGAATGCGATGGCCTGATTGCCTTCGGTGTAACCCAGGACCGGCGCGATGGCAGCAACCAGTTCAGTCGATGGATTGAGCAGCGGCTGCGCGTAAAACACTTCCAGCCATGCGCCTTGACGGTTTTGAGTGCCGACACCAAAGGCCAGGCTGAACGGAGTAGTGGACATGTTGATACCTCTAACAAAATGGAACGGGCTGCTTACTTGAGCGCGGCCGCGTAGATATCTGGCTTGAAGCCAATCAGGGTTCGGTCACCGAGATCAAGCACCGGGCGCTTGATCATCGAGGGTTGTGCGAGCATCAGTTCGATGGCCTTGCGCTGGTCGAGATCGGCTTTGCGTTCGTCGTCGAGCTTGCGAAAGGTCGTGCCTGCACGGTTCAACACCACTTGCCAACCGTGCTCGTCGCACCATTGGGTCAGGTGTTCACGGTCGATTCCGACCGTCTTGTAATCATGAAAGTCATAGCTGACAGCGTGTTCATCGAGCCAGGTGCGCGCCTTTTTCATGGTGTCGCAGGCTTTGATGCCGAAAAGGTGCAACGTTTTGCTTGAAACGGTCAAGGAATTGCCCCCCTTGCAGGTGCTGGAAATTGAAGGTGACGGATTATGCCATGACCCTTGAGTTAAAACCCAAAACCCTGTGGGCACGAGCCTGCTCCCACAGGGATGTCATGTCGATCATGAGAACGTGCGACATTAGTGCAACGGTCAGCCCGCAGTCTAAGCGGCTAATATGGCACTTCGATGCTGTCGATTGCCTGGGAACCCACGCTTTATGCAAACCGCCTACACCGTCCTGATCCTGTTGATGCTGGTTAGCGTTTCACGCCTGATCGGACGGGTAATCCCGCTGCCATTGCCACTGGTACAGATTGGCGCGGGTGCGTTGCTGGCCTGGCCGACGCTGGGTTTGCATGTGGCCCTGGATCCCGAGTTGTTCCTCTTCCTGTTTCTGCCGCCGCTGTTGTTTTCCGATGGCTGGCGGATGCCCAAGCGTGAACTTTGGCGCCTGCGCGGGCCGATCCTGACACTGGCGGTGGGGTTGGTGTTGTTCACCGTGGTCGGTGCAGGCTATTTCATTCACTGGTTGTTACCCAGCATTCCATTGCCGGTGGCGTTTGCCTTGGCGGCGGTGCTGTCGCCCACGGATGCCGTGGCCGTCTCGGCCATCTCCCGGGATCGTCTGCCCACGCCGTTGATGCACATGCTGCAGGGCGAGGCGTTGATGAACGATGCCTCGGGCCTGGTGACGTTCAAATTTGCGTTGGCGGCAGCGGTGACAGGCGTGTTCTCGCTGACCAACGCCGGCGTGACCTTCGTGTTGGTGGCGGTTGGCGGCCTGGCCGTTGGCGTCGCATTGAGCTGGCTGGTGGGACGATTGCGTACATGGATGATCGCTCGCGGCTGGGATGATCCAGCGACTCATGTGGTGTTCATGTTGCTGCTGCCGTTCACCGCTTATGTGGTGGCGGAACGTCTCGGCGCATCCGGCATTTTGTCCGCCGTGGCGGCGGGGATGATGCAGAGCTGGCTCGATCTGCTGCCGCGCCAGACCAGCACCCGATTGCTCAATCGCAGTGTCTGGTCGCTGCTGGAGTTTGCCTTCAACGGTTTGATCTTCCTGCTGCTGGGCTTGCAACTGCCGGACATCATCAAGGCCGTGGCCAGCCATGAAACGTCATTGTGGCCGACGCTGCTTTACCGTTGCCTGGACGTGGTCGCCATATTTCTGGTGCTGCTGGTGTTGCGCTTCGTCTGGGTGCAGAGCATCTGGCGCCTGTCCGTTCTGCTGCGACGCTGGCGCGGAAGGGGCGAGATGACACAAGTGCCGACCGCGCGTTCCTGCTGGTTGCTGACGGTCGGTGGGGTACGCGGAGCCGTGACGCTGGCGGGCATACTGTCGGTACCGTTGCTGCTGGAAGGCAATGCGTTTCCCGAGCGCGATCTGCTGATCTTCATCGCCGCCAGCGTGATTCTGCTGTCGTTGATCTCCGCGTGCATCGCCTTGCCTCTGTTGCTGCGCGGCATCGAGAAAAGTCCCGACGACAAGCGCCGTAACGAAGTGCGTGACGCCTGGCGCAAGACTGCCGAAGCGGCGATCCATGCGCTGGAAATCGAGGAAGCCAAGCCTGTGGATGCGGCAGAAGCGGCGCTGGCGGCGGAACTGAAAGCGCGGATCATGTCCGAGTATCGGCATCAGCTGGAAGTGTTCAACGATTCGGCGGAAGCCCAGGCGCTGGCGTTTCAGATGGACTTGCTGGAGCGACGATTGCGCTTGAAGGCGCTGCGGGCGCAGCGCCTTGAACTGTACAGCTTGAGCCGTCATCACCAGATTGGTGATGATGTATTGCGCGAAGTGCTGGGGGAGCTGGATCTAAGCGAAGCGAACCTGGGCCAGGTGAAATAACAGCGCTGGCGCAGGGTTAAATCACTTGTGACGCTGGATGAAAGCGCGAATCCGCTCGGCCGCTTCCACACATTCCGCAAGCGGCGCAACCAATGCCATGCGTACGCGCCCGGCGCCCGGATTGAGGCCATCAACTTCGCGAGACAGGTAAGAACCCGGCACCACGGTCACGTGTTCCTCTACAAACAGATCACGGCAAAACGCTTCATCGTCGCCTTCAACGTTCGGCCACAGGTAGAAGCCGCCATCCGGGCGCTGCACATCCATCACCGGACCGAGGATTTCCAGTACCGCATCGTATTTCTCGCGATACAGCGCACGATTGGCGCGTACATGCACTTCGTCGTTCCACGCGGCAACGCTGGCCAACTGGGTCTGAACCGGCATGGCGCAGCCATGATAGGTGCGATAGAGCAGGAAGCCCTTGAGGATCTCGGCATCACCGGCCACGAAGCCCGAACGCAGGCCCGGCAGGTTGGAGCGCTTGGAGAGGCTATGAAACACCACGCAACGCTTGAAATCCTTGCGGCCCAGCTCGACACAGGCGCTGAGCAAGCCGGCTGGCGGCGTTTGCTCGTCGAAGTACAGTTCGCTGTAGCACTCGTCCGCCGCGATGACGAAATCGTATTCGTCGGCCAGGGCGATCAGCTTCTTCAAGGTGTCGACCGGAATCAGTGCGCCGGTCGGGTTGCCCGGGGAACACAGGAACAGGATCTGGCAGCGTTTCCAGATGTCTGGCGATACGGCATCGAAATCCGGGTTGAAACCGTTTTCGTCCAGGCACGGCAGGTAGTGCGGCTTGGCCCCGGCGAGGAACGCCGCGCCTTCATAAATCTGATAGAACGGATTCGGGCTGACCACAAGGGCGTCGTCGCCACGGTTGACCACGGTCTGGGTGAAGGCGAACAGCGCTTCACGGGTGCCATTGACCGGCAGCACGTTGCGCGCCGGGTCGAGCCAGCCGCTCGGAACGCTGAAACGGCGTTCGCACCAGGCAGCAATGGCTTCACGCAGGGCAGGAATACCAAGGGTGGTCGGGTACACGGCCATCTGATCCAGATTGCTGGCCAGGGCTTCGGCGACAAAGCTCGGCGAACGGTGCTTCGGCTCGCCAATGGACAGCGCGATGGCGCGCTTGTCCGGGTTTGGCGTGACGCTGCCGAGCAGGGCGCGGAGCTTTTCGAACGGGTAGGGCTGCAACTGGTTCAAAGCGTTGTTCATGCGGGGCCTCGTTCAATGTGGGAGCGAGCTTTATGTGGGAGTCGGGCTTGCCCGCGATTCAGGCGCCTCGGTGTGTCAGATGCACCGAGGTGATGCTATCGCAGGCAAGCCAGCTCCCACAGGGGCGCGTTCCCACAGGGGGAAATTTGTTAATTCAGATACTGAGTCGTGACAGCTTGATCTCGGGTTCGTTACTGACGGTCAGCTGTTCGACGATTGCATCCTGCAAACGGGTGCACAGCAGCGGGTCGGACAACGGCTGGTTGTTTGCATCGGTAATAAAGAACACGTCTTCCACGCGCTCGCCAAGGGTCGCAATCTTGGCGTTTTGCAGCGACAGATCGAACTCCAGGAAGATCGTGCCAATGCGCGCCAGCAAGCCCGGGCGGTCCGGCGCACTAAGTTCCAGCACGGTCACCGGACGCTGGGCGTCATTGTGGATGGTCACCTGTGGCGCGAACGCGAAATGCTTGAGCTGGCGCGGTACGCGGCGCTGGATGATCGTCGGGTAATCGTCGGGGTTGCGCAGGGCTTCAGTCAGGCCTTCACGGATCTGTTTGACCCGCGCCGGGTTGTCGCCGATCGAGTCGCCGTCGGTATCGAGCACGATGTAGGTGTCGAGGGTGAACTGGCTGCTGGACGTGATGACCCGGGCGTCGTGAATGTTCAGGTTGAGCTGGTCCATCGCGGCCACGGTCACGGCGAAGAAGTCGTGTTGATCGGGGGCATAAATGAAGATCTGCGTACCGCCCTCGAATTCGCGCTGGGTGGTTTCCTTGATCAGCACCAACGGCCCACCACCGGCGGGTTGCTGGAGGATCGCATCGGTGTGCCAGGCCACGTCGCCGGCGGTATGACGCAGGAAGTAGTCGTCGCCCAGTTGCGACCACAGCTGTTCGACATCGTCCGGGTCGGTCCCGCCACGTACCAGGATGTCCAGGGCCGCGCTCTGGGTCTGGCGGATCTGCATTTCCCGATCCACCGGGTTTTCCAGGCCACGGCGCAAGGCACGCTTGGTTTCGGTGTAGAGCTGGCGCAACAGGCTGGCACGCCAGGAATTCCACAAGGTCGGGTTGGTAGCATTGATGTCGGCGACGGTCAGCACATACAGGTAATCAAGACGGGTTTCGTCGCCAACAATCTGGGCGAAGTCATGGATGACCTGCGGGTCGGACAAATCCTTGCGCTGAGCGGTGGTCGACATCACCAGGTGGTTCTGCACCAGCCAGACGATCAGGCGGCTGTCCCACACTGGCAGCTGGTGGCGTTGGCAAAAGGCTTCGGCATCAACCGCGCCGATTTCCGAGTGATCGCCATGCCGGCCTTTGCCGATGTCGTGGTAAAGACCAGCGAGGTAAATCAGCTCGGGCTTGGGCAGTTTGCCCATGAGCTTGCTGGCCAGCGGGAATTTTTCCGACACCTGCGTGTACTGCAATTTACGCAGGTGCTTGATCAGATTCAGGGTGTGAGCGTCGACCGTATAGATGTGGAACAGGTCGTGTTGCATCTGCCCGACAATGAAGCCGAACTCCGGCAGATAACGGCCGAGAATGCCGTAACGGTTCATCCGGCGCAGGTTGCGGTGGATGCCGATCTTGCACTTGAACAGCTCGATGAACAGGCTGGTATTGCGTATGTCGTTGCGGAAATCGTCGTCGATCAGGTAACGATGCTCGCGCAGCAGACGAATGGTGTCAGCGCGCACTCCTTTGATTTCCGGCTGCTGGGCCATCAGCACGAAAATCTCGAGCATGGCGAACGGCGTGCGGCGGAATACGTTTTCGTTGCGTGCCTCGATGTAACCGTCGTGCAGCTGGAATCGCGAGTTGATCGGCTGCGGTGGCGTTTGATCTTCCGGGGCAAGAATGACTTCTTCGAAGTGCTGGATGATCAGGTCGCTGAGCTGGGCAATGCTCATGACCACCCGGTAATACTGTTGCATGAAGTTTTCGATGGCGTGCTTGGCGTCATCGCCCTCGAACCCCAACAGCCCGGCGATCGAGCGCTGGTGGTCGAACAGCAAGCGGTCTTCCGAGCGGCCTGCGAGCATGTGCAGCGCGTAGCGAACCTTCCACAAGAACTCCTGGGACGAGGCCAGCAGGGCGTTTTCGCTCTCCACCAGGAAGCCTTCGCCCGCCAGGGCTCGCAGGTTCAGAGTGCCGTACTCGCGACGGGCCACCCACAGAATCGTCTGGATATCGCGCAGGCCGCCGGGCGAGCCTTTGACGTTGGGTTCCAGGTTGTATTCGGTGTCGTTGTATTTGTGGTGACGAGCCTTTTGCTCGGCGCGTTTTGCCAGGAAGAAGTCCTTGCTCGGCCACATGTGCGCCGTGCTGGTGACGTCGAGCATGCGCTGGCGCAAACGCTCGGGACCGCAGATGGTGCGGCTTTCCATCAGGTTGGTGACGACGGTCAGGTCGGCGCGGGCCTCAACGGCGCATTCGTCCACGGAGCGAACGCTCTGACCGACTTCCAGGCCGATGTCCCACAACAGCGTCAGGAAACGCTCGATGGAATCACGGAAGATTTCGTGATCGGCGCTGTCGAGCAGGATCAGCAGGTCGATGTCGGAATAAGGGTGCAACTCGCCGCGACCGTAGCCGCCGACCGCGACCAGCGCGATGTCGGCGTCTTCGCTCCAGTTGAACTGTTCCCAAGCCTTTTGCAGGATGTTGTCGATGAACCAGGCGCGATCCTCGATCAACCGGCGAATGTCGCGGCCGCTGCGAAAGCGCCCGTCGAGCACCTCGCGGGCCTGACGGATCGCCTTCTTGAAGGCCGCGATCGGGCTTGCCTTCAGGGCCAGTTCAGCCTGGAACTGGCCGCGGTCGAAGAGTTCGGGATCCACCTGCGGCATCGATTGGCATTCCTGTCTATAAAGCTGAAAGCTGCGCGGTTCGGATCAGGCCGAAACGCGCGGGATGGTGTCGTCGGCGCGCAGGGTGAAGATCTCGTAACCGGTTTCGGTTACCAGCAGGGTGTGTTCCCACTGCGCGGAGAGCTTGCGGTCCTTGGTGATCGCGGTCCAGCCGTCGCCCAGTACCTTGGTGTCCGCCTTGCCCTGGTTGATCATCGGCTCGATGGTGAAGGTCATGCCCGCCTTGAGCTCCATGCCGGTACCGGCGCGGCCGTAGTGCAGGATCTGCGGCTCTTCGTGGAAAACTTTGCCGATGCCGTGGCCGCAGAACTCGCGAACCACCGAGAAACCGTTCTTTTCAGCGTGTTTCTGGATGACTTCGCCGATGTCGCCCAGGCGGCAGCCAGGCTTGACCAGTTCGATCGCCTTGTACATGCATTCCTGGGTGACCTGCGACAGGCGCTCGGCCCAGACCGGCACGTTGCCGACGTGGAACATGCGGCTGGTGTCACCGTGGTAGCCGTCTTTGATAACGGTGACATCGATGTTCAGCGTGTCGCCATCCTTGAGCGGCTTGTCGTTGGGGATGCCGTGGCAGACCACGTGGTTGATCGAGGTGCAGATCGACTTGGGGAAGCCTTTGTAATTGAGCGGGGCAGGGATGGCTTTCTGCTCGTTGACGATGTAGTCGTGGCAGATGCGGTCCAGTTCATCAGTGGTGATGCCCGGCTTGACGTATTCGGCAATCATTTCCAGCACATCGGCGGCCAGTTTGCCGGCGACACGCATCTTTGCGATGTCCTCGGGAGTTTTGAGGGTGACGGTCATACAGGCTCTCTCTGCGCTCGATGGCGCTCGTTAAAACGAAATGGGCAATGCGCGATCGATCTTCGCGACCCTTAAAAACGCAATTCTAACAGACGATCAGTGCAAATCTGAGCCTCTGTACGTCGCTTCTCTCTATAGTTTGGTGCAATCTTGAGCGATTCCAAGGGCGCGCATGAAGCTGCGCGTCACGAATTGAGAATCCGGGTTCCGTTTTTTGCTGCCCTGTGATATAAAATGCGCCGCTTTCCGGGGATACCCCGAAAGGCTTAAATCCACACACGTGTCGACACGATGACCTGGGTGCCTTCAGCTGATGCTGCTGGTTGGTCATTGGGATACGTGGAGGCCAAACCCGACTTATTAAGGAACTATCATGTCCCAAGTCAACATGCGCGATATGCTGAAGGCCGGTGTGCACTTCGGTCACCAGACCCGTTACTGGAACCCGAAAATGGGTAAGTACATTTTCGGCGCTCGTAACAAGATTCACATCATCAACCTTGAAAAAACCCTGCCAATGTTCAACGAAGCTCTGACTTTCGTAGAACGCCTGGCCCAGGGCAAAAACAAGATTCTGTTCGTCGGCACCAAGCGTTCCGCTGGCAAGATCGTTGCTGAAGAAGCAGCACGTTGCGGTTCGCCGTACGTCGATCACCGCTGGTTGGGCGGCATGCTGACCAACTTCAAAACCATCCGTGCTTCCATCAAGCGTCTGCGTGACCTTGAAGTGCAAGCCGAAGACGGTACTTTCGCCAAGCTGACCAAGAAAGAAGCGCTGATGCGCACTCGCGATCTTGAGAAGCTCGATCGTTCCCTGGGTGGTATCAAGGATATGGGCGGTCTGCCAGACGCACTGTTCGTTATCGACGTTGATCACGAGCGCATCGCGATCACCGAAGCCAACAAGCTGGGTATCCCGGTTATCGGCGTAGTCGATACCAACAGCAGCCCGGAAGGCGTTGACTACATCATCCCAGGCAACGATGACGCAATCCGCGCTATCCAGCTGTACATGGGTTCGATGGCTGACGCTGTTATCCGCGGTCGCAACCACGTTGCTGGCGGCACCGAGCAGTTCGCTGAAGAAGCTCCGGCAGCTGCAGCTGAGTAATTAGCGCCTAGGCGTTGACTCAGTAAGCAAAAAGGGGGCTTGGCCCCCTTTTTGCCACCTCGAAAACCGTTTGTCGGTAGCGCAGCTACAGCTTCTGTAACGTGCAGCGACTTACAAAGGTGTTTCGGGAAGAATTGATCGCCCGTTCGATCGGGTGGAATGGTTGAAAACCTATCCAAGAGGAATTTTGAAATGGCAGAGATTACTGCAGCGTTGGTCAAAGAACTGCGCGAGCGTACTGGCGAAGGCATGATGGACTGCAAAAAGGCCTTGACCAAGGCTGGCGGCGACATCGAGAAAGCCATTGATGACATGCGTGCTTCGGGCGCCATCAAGGCCGCCAAGAAAGCAGGCAACGTTGCTGCTGAAGGCGCTATCGCTCTGAAAGAAGACGGTAAGTCCGCTGTTCTGCTGGAAGTGAACTCGCAGACCGACTTCCTGGCTCTGCAGGATGACTTCAAGGCATTCGTTGCTGCCAGCGTTGAAAAAGCATTCGCTGACAAGCTGACTACCGTTGAGCCTCTGATCGAAGCTCAAGAAGCTGCTCGCTTGGTACTGGTCGGCAAGGTTGGCGAAAACGTCAACATCCGTCGCCTGGTTCGCGTTGAAGGTGATGTTGTTGGTGGTTACCTGCACGGCAACAAAATCGGTGTAGCGGTTGTTCTGAAAGGCGGCAACGTAGAGCTGGCCAAAGACATCGCCATGCATGTAGCGGCCAGCAACCCTGAGTTCCTGCTGCCTTCGGAAGTTTCGGCTGAAGCGATCGAGCGTGAAAAAGCTGTGTTCCTGCAGCTGAACGAAGAAAAAATCAAAGGCAAGCCAGAAAACATTGTTGAGAACATGGTCAAAGGCCGTATCAGCAAGTTCCTGGCCGAAGCAAGCCTGGTTGAGCAGGCGTTCGTCAAGAACCCTGAAATCAAGGTTGGCGAACTGGCCAAGAAAGCCGGTGCAGAAATCGTTTCTTTCACCTACTTCAAAGTAGGCGAAGGCATCGAGAAGCCGGTCGACAACTTCGCTGAAGAAGTTGCTGCCCAGCTGGCTGCCGCCAAGCAATAAGACAGTTTTCAACTGTCGCCCTGAAGAGGCTGCCCGCTTACGCGCGCAGCCTCTTTTCAGATGGGGCACCAATTTTTAATTGGTTTCCGTTTGGAACTGGCTTACAAAGCCATGTTCCGATGGCGCTGAAGCAGCGCCAAGCTAGAGTGAACGCCAGCTGTAAACAGCTCGCAAAGAATTTTTAAAATACGCCGCAGGAGAGATTCGCAATGGCTCAGCAGGGCAGTGGTTATCAGGCTCGCTATAAACGCATTCTACTCAAGCTTAGCGGCGAGGCCCTGATGGGGTCCGAAGAGTTCGGGATCGATCCCAAGGTGCTGGATCGCATGGCACTTGAAGTCGGCCAACTGGTCGGTATCGGTGTTCAGGTCGGCCTGGTGATTGGCGGCGGCAACCTGTTTCGCGGTGCAGCGCTGAGCGCGGCCGGCATGGATCGGGTGACTGGCGACCACATGGGCATGCTGGCCACTGTGATGAACGCCTTGGCCATGCGCGACGCGCTGGAACGTGCCAATATCTCGGCTATCGTGATGTCGGCCATTTCCATGGTGGGTGTGACCGATCACTATGATCGCCGCAAAGCGATGCGTCACCTGAACGCCAAGGAAGTTGTTATTTTCGCGGCCGGTACCGGCAACCCGTTCTTCACTACGGATTCGGCAGCCTGCCTGCGTGCAATCGAAATCGACGCCGACGTTGTGCTCAAGGCGACCAAGGTCGATGGCGTTTACACTGCAGATCCATTCAAAGACCCGCATGCCGAGAAGTTCGATCATCTGACTTACGATGAAGTGCTGGATCGCAAGCTGGGCGTGATGGATCTGACGGCCATTTGCCTGTGCCGCGACCACAAGATGCCGTTGCGCGTCTTTAACATGAACAAGCCCGGCGCCCTGCTGAACATCGTGCATGGCGGCGCTGAAGGGACCCTGATCGAGGAAGGCCAACAATGATCAATGAAATCAAGAAAGACGCTCAAGAGCGTATGAAGAAATCCGTCGAGTCGCTGCTGCACAACTTCGGCCGCATTCGTACCGGCCAGGCGCACCCAAGCATTCTTGAAGGCGTGATGGTGCCATATTACGGTTCCGACACCCCGATCAAGCAAGTGGCGAACATCACCGTCAAGGACGCCCGTACCCTGCAAGTCGTTGCCTTTGAGCGCAACATGCTGGGCGCCGTCGACAAGGCCATCGGTAGCGCTGGTCTGAACCTCAACCCGACCAACCTGGGCGAGTTGTTGCTGATCTCCATGCCGGCCCTGACTGAAGAAACCCGCAAGGGCTTCACCAAGCAGGCGCGTGATGTTGCAGAAGATGCCCGTGTTGCTGTGCGCAACATCCGTCGCGATGCAAACAGCTCGTTGAAGGATCTGGTCAAGGAAAAGGAAATCAGCGAAGACGAAGAGCGTCGTGCAGCTGGCGAGATCGACGATTTGACCAAGAAGTATGTGGCTGAAATCGATGCGAATCTGGCGCAGAAAGAAAAAGACCTGATGGCCGTATAAGGGTCTCGTTTTCATGGAAAAGACTAAGCAGACTGCACCGTCCGCGGTGCCGCGCCATGTCGCGATCATCATGGATGGGAACAATCGCTGGGCGAAAAAACGCTTTATGCCTGGTGTTGCCGGTCATAAAGCGGGCGTGGATGCCGTTCGTGCGGTGATTGAGGTGTGCGCCGAGGCCAAGGTCGAGGTGTTGACGCTGTTCGCGTTCTCCAGCGAGAACTGGCAGCGCCCCGCCGATGAAGTCAGTGCCTTGATGGATCTGTTCTTCAAGGCGTTGCGTCGCGAGGCCAAGCGCCTCAACGACAACAACATCAGTCTGCGCATCATCGGTGATCGCTCGCGTTTCCATCCAGAGCTTCAGGCTGCCATGCGTGAAGCTGAAGCGATGACCGCCGGAACCAACCGCTTTGTCTTGCAGATCGCCGCCAACTACGGCGGTCAGTGGGATATTGCGCAAGCTGCGCAGCGTCTGGCGCGCGAGGTTCAGGCCGGACATCTGCGTCCGGAGGACATCACTCCCGAGTTGTTGCAGACCTGTCTGGCCACCGGCGACTTGCCGTTGCCGGACTTGTGCATCCGTACCGGGGGCGAGCACCGCATCAGTAACTTCCTGCTGTGGCAACTGGCCTACGCCGAGTTGTATTTCTCCGACCTGTTCTGGCCGGACTTCAAACACGAAGCCATGCGTAACGCACTGGCCGATTACGCTTCTCGTCAGCGCCGCTTCGGTAAAACGAGCGAGCAGATCGAGGCTGGGGCCCGCGTTTAATGCTTAAACAACGAATCATCACCGCGCTGATCCTGCTGCCGATCGCTTTGTGCGGGTTTTTCCTGCTCGAAGGCACAGGCTTTGCGCTGTTCATCGGGCTGGTCGTGACCCTCGGCGCGTGGGAGTGGGCTCGCCTGGCAGGCTTCACCGCCCAGCCGATGCGCATCGCCTACGCGGTCGTGGTCGCTTTCATCCTGTTCATCATGCACATCCTGCCGGGGCTCGCGCCCTGGGTCCTGGGCGCTTCGGTGCTTTGGTGGGGTGTTGCGACGTATCTGGTGCTGACTTACCCGCATTCCAGCGAGCATTGGGCCAGTGCCGCCTGCAAACTGGTGATCGGTTTGTTGATCCTGTTGCCGGCCTGGCAAGGTCTGGTCCAGATCAAGCAGGAGCCTTTGGGTAACTGGTTGATCATGGCGGTGATGGTGCTCGTCTGGGGGGCCGATATCGGCGCGTATTTCTCCGGTCGGGCCTTCGGCAAGCGCAAGCTGGCGCCGCAGGTCAGTCCCGGCAAGAGCTGGGAAGGTGTGTACGGTGGCTTGCTGCTGAGTCTGGTGTT
Source organism: Pseudomonas sp. DR48 (assembly GCF_019823085.1). Lineage (NCBI taxonomy): Bacteria > Pseudomonadati > Pseudomonadota > Gammaproteobacteria > Pseudomonadales > Pseudomonadaceae > Pseudomonas > Pseudomonas sp. DR48. Next base: position 3,226,140 of record NZ_CP081946.1, read on the forward strand.
GGCAGCGATCGTTGGCATAGCGCGGGATTGGAGTTTCGTACAGATACTGCTGGGTCTTTTGGGTGCGGCGGTAATTGTGTTCATCTCGGTGGTGGGCGACCTCACCGAGAGCATGTTCAAGCGTCAGTCGGGGATCAAGGACAGCAGTAATCTGCTGCCAGGGCACGGCGGCGTGCTGGATCGAATCGACAGCCTGACGGCCGCGATCCCGGTATTCGCCGTGCTGTTGTGGATGGCCGCACCGTGAGCCGCCCACAGCAGATTACCGTTCTGGGGGCCACGGGCTCGATTGGTCTGAGCACGCTTGATGTGATCGCTCGCCATCCGGAGCGCTATCAGGTTTTCGCCTTGAGCGGGTTCTCCCGCCTGAGTGAGTTGCTGGCCTTGTGCGTGCGTCATACGCCGCGATTTGCCGTCGTGCCGCAAGCGGACGCTGCCCGAACCCTGCAGGACGACTTGCGCGCTGCCGGTCTTTCGACCCGCGTGCTGGTGGGGGAGGAAGGCCTGTGTCAGGTCGCTGCCGATCCCGAGGTCGATGCGGTCATGGCGGCCATCGTCGGTGCGGCGGGCTTGCGTCCGACCCTGGCGGCGGTCGAGGCTGGCAAGAAGATCCTGCTGGCCAACAAAGAAGCGCTGGTGATGTCCGGTGCTCTGTTCATGCAGGCCGTGCGCAAAAGCGGTTCGGTGCTGCTGCCGATCGACAGTGAACACAACGCGATTTTCCAGTGCATGCCGCAGGATTTCGCCCGTGGGCTTGGCGCAGTCGGTGTGCGTCGGATTCTGCTGACAGCCTCTGGCGGTCCGTTCCGACAGACGCCGTTGGCCGAACTGGCGCATGTTTCCCCTGAGCAAGCGTGCGCCCACCCGAACTGGTCCATGGGGCGCAAGATTTCGGTCGATTCGGCCAGCATGATGAACAAAGGGCTCGAACTGATCGAAGCCTGCTGGTTGTTTGATGCCAGGCCATCCCAGGTCGAGGTCGTCATTCACCCTCAAAGCGTGATTCATTCGCTGGTCGACTATATCGATGGTTCGGTGCTGGCGCAGTTGGGCAACCCCGACATGCGCACACCGATTGCCAATGCCCTGGCCTGGCCTGAGCGGATCGATTCGGGTGTAGCGCCGCTGGATCTGTTCGCCATCGCTCGCCTGGACTTCCAGGCCCCCGATGAAGTGCGTTTCCCTTGCCTGCGCCTTGCGCGTCAGGCGGCCGAGGCTGGCAACAGCGCTCCGGCGATGCTTAATGCAGCCAATGAAGTGGCTGTGGCGGCGTTTCTCGACGGACGGGTTCGCTATCCGGAAATCGCGAGTATCATCGAAGAAGTGTTAAACCTCGAACCTGTTGTGGCGGTGAATGATCTCGAGGCAGTGTTCACGGCGGACGCGAAAGCGCGAGAGCTCGCCGGGCAATGGTTGAGTCGTCACGGGCGATAAGTGCTGAAATACGTTGCCCCATGCAGCACTGGATAGGATTGCGGAGAAAGTAGATGAGCGCGCTCTATATGATTGTCGGCACCCTGGTAGCCTTGGGCGTGCTGGTCACCTTCCACGAGTTCGGCCATTTCTGGGTCGCGCGTCGCTGTGGGGTCAAAGTGCTGCGTTTCTCCGTGGGTTTTGGCCTTCCACTGCTGCGCTGGCACGACAAGAAAGGCACCGAGTTCGTGGTGGCTGCCATTCCTCTGGGCGGCTACGTCAAGATGCTCGACGAGCGCGAAGGCGAAGTGCCGGCTGATCAGCTCGATCAAGCTTTCAATCGCAAATCCGTCCGGCAGCGCATTGCCATCGTGGCGGCTGGCCCGATTGCCAACTTTCTGTTGGCAATGGTGTTTTTCTGGGTGCTGGCCATGCTCGGCAGCCAGCAGGTGCGTCCGGTCATTGGCGCGGTCGAGTCGGGTAGCATTGCCGCGCAGGCCGGTTTGAGCGCGGGTCAGGAAATCATTGCCATCGACGGCGAGCCGACTTCCGGCTGGGCTGCGGTGAATCTGCAACTGGTTCGGCGCCTGGGCGAAAGCGGCTCTCTTCAATTGTTGGTGCACGAGCAGGGCTCCACGGCGGATTCGCCTCGTGAGCTGATGCTGAACAAATGGCTCAAGGGTGCAGACGAGCCGGATCCCATCCGCTCGTTGGGTATTCGTCCTTGGCGTCCGGCGTTGCCGCCGGTGTTGGCCGAGCTGGATCCGAAAGGACCGGCGCAGGCAGCGGGCCTGAAAACCGGTGATCGGCTGCTGAGCCTTGATGGCAAGGCCCTCGATGACTGGCAGCAAGTGGTGGATACGGTGCGTATGCATCCTGATACCAAAATCATGCTGCGCGTCGACCGTGATGGTGCTCAAATCGACGTCCCAGTGACTCTGGCCGCTCGCGGCGAGAGCAAGGCACCCACCGGTTATATGGGCGCCGGGGTCAAAGCAGTCGATTGGCCACCAGAGATGATCCGCGAAGTCAGTTTCGGTCCTGTGGCCGCGATTGGGGAGGGCGCTCGGCGTACCTGGACCATGAGCGTACTGACCCTCGATTCACTCAAGAAAATGTTGTTCGGTGAGCTCTCGGTAAAAAACTTGAGTGGACCGATAACCATTGCTAAAGTGGCGGGCGCTTCTGCCCAGTCGGGCGTCGCTGATTTCCTGAATTTCCTTGCTTATCTGAGTATTAGCCTGGGGGTTCTGAATTTGTTGCCTATTCCTGTACTGGATGGGGGGCATTTGTTGTTTTATCTGATCGAGTGGACGCGTGGTCGTCCCTTGTCGGATCGGGTGCAGGGTTGGGGGATACAGATCGGTATCAGTTTAGTGGTCGGGGTGATGTTGCTTGCTCTGGTCAATGATTTGGGCCGTCTGTAACACTTCGCTGAATTGCGAATCTGCCGCATTTTGCGGCAGTTTGTTTATTGCCAGTTGGAATAAGAAAGGACTTCATGAAACGTCTGCTGCTAACTGCGGTTCTCACCGTATTGATGATCGCCGAAGTTCACGCCGAGTCCTTCACTATCTCTGATATTCGCGTCAATGGCCTCCAGCGGGTCTCCGCGGGTAGCGTCTTTGGTGCTTTGCCGTTAAACGTCGGTGAACAGGCGGATGATCGTCGCCTGGTGGAATCCACTCGTGCGCTGTTCAAAACCGGGTTCTTTCAAGATATCCAGCTGGGCCGTGAAGGCAACGTCCTGGTCATCACTGTAGTCGAGCGTCCATCGGTCGCCAGTATCGAGATCGAGGGTAACAAGGCGATCTCCACTGAAGACCTGATGAAGGGCCTCAAACAATCCGGCCTGGCCGAAGGCGAGATCTTCCAGCGAGCCACCCTCGAAGGTGTTCGTAACGAGCTGCAGCGCCAATATGTCGCCCAGGGTCGCTACTCGGCTACCGTCGACACCGAAGTGGTGCCGCAGCCGCGTAACCGCGTTGCCCTGAAGGTCAATATCAACGAAGGCACCGTTGCTGCTATCCAGCACATCAACGTGGTGGGTAACACGGTCTTCCCTGATGAGGACCTGATCGACCTGTTCGAACTCAAGACCACCAACTGGTTGTCGTTCTTCAAGAACGACGACAAGTACGCTCGTGAAAAGCTCTCCGGTGACCTGGAGCGTCTGCGCTCCTACTATCTGGACCGTGGCTATATCAACATGGATATCGCTTCGACCCAGGTGTCCATCACCCCGGACAAGAAACACGTCTACATCACTGTCAACGTCAACGAAGGCGAGAAATACACCGTTCGTGACGTCAAGCTGAGCGGCGACCTGAAAGTCCCTGAAGACCAGGTCAAGTCGCTGTTGCTGGTTCAGAAAGGCCAGGTGTTCTCGCGCAAGCTGATGACCACCACGTCCGAACTGATCACCCGTCGTCTGGGTAACGAGGGCTACACCTTCGCCAACGTCAGCGGCGTGCCTCAGCCTCACGATGAAGACCACACAGTTGACATCACTTTCGCTGTCGATCCGGGCAAGCGTGCTTACGTCAACCGTATCAACTTCCGTGGCAACACCAAGTCCGAAGACGAAGTGCTGCGCCGCGAAATGCGTCAGATGGAAGGCGGCTGGGCTTCGACCTACCTGATCGACCAATCCAAGACCCGTCTTGAACGCCTGGGCTTCTTCAAGGAAGTCAACGTCGAAACCCCGGCTGTACCGGGCGTCGATGACCAGGTTGACGTGAACTACAGCGTTGAAGAACAAGCTTCCGGTTCGATCACTGCCAGCGTCGGCTTTGCCCAGAGCGCCGGTCTGATCCTCGGCGGTTCGATCACCCAGAACAACTTCCTGGGTACGGGTAACAAGGTCAGTATCGGCTTGACCCGCAGCCAATACCAAAGCCGTTATAACTTCGGTTATGTCGACCCGTACTGGACTGCCGATGGCGTCAGCCTGGGTTACAACGCGTTCTATCGCACCACCGACTACAAAGACCTTGATGTCAACGTAGCGAGCTACGCCGTAGACAGCCTGGGTGCAGGTGTCAGCGTTGGTTATCCGATCAGCGAGACGTCGCGTCTGACGTTTGGTTTGTCTGCGCAACAAGACAAGATCAAGACCGGTCTCTACACCGTCGACGAAATCTTCGACTTCGTTAACCAGCAAGGTGATCAGTACCTCAACTTCAAGGCATCGGCCGGTTGGTCTGAATCCACCTTGAACAAAGGTGTACTGGCAACCCGTGGTCACTCCCAGAGCTTGACCGCGGAAGCCACGACGCCGGGCAGCGATTTGTCGTTCTTCAAACTCGATTACCGTGGTCAGTTGTTCCAGCCGCTGTCTGAAAACTACACCATGCGCCTCCATACCGAGCTGGGTTATGGCGATGGTTATGGTGATACCGATGGCTTGCCGTTCTATGAAAACTACTATGCTGGTGGTTTCAACTCGGTTCGTGGTTTCAAGGACAGTACCCTTGGGCCTCGTAGTACGCCGAGCCGGGGCGTGAACCCGGGCACCGCAGTCGACCCGGACCAGAAGCCACTGCCGTTTGGTGGTAACGTTCTGATTCAAGGTGGGGTAGAAGTTCTGTTCCCGATGCCGTTCGTGAAAGATCAGCGTTCCTTGCGCACTTCGGTATTCTGGGACGTAGGTAACGTGTTCGATTCGACTTGCAAGCAGAGCACTAACGCCGATGGCTCGAAGTCCAACACTCAGTGTAATGACGTCAGCTTGAGCAATATGGCCAGTTCGGTGGGTGTCGGTGTGACATGGGTTACCGCCCTTGGTCCGTTGAGCTTCGCCTTGGCGATGCCAGTCAAGAAGCCGGACAGCAATGCCGAGACTCAAGTGTTCCAATTCTCCCTCGGCCAGACGTTCTAAGCGTCTGACCCAAGATAACGACAATGGATTTTGTAGGAGTGCATCGTGCGTAAGTTGACTCAATTGGTTCTCCTGGCAACCTTATTGGTAGCAGGTCCGGCTTTTGCCGACATGAAAATCGCCGTTCTGAACTATCAGATGGCGCTGCTGGAATCCGATGCGGCCAAGAAATACGCTGTGGATGCCGAGAAGAAGTTTGGCCCGCAACTGACCAAGCTCAAGACGCTGGAAAGCAGTGCCAAAGGCATTCAGGACCGTCTGATGGCCGGTGGCGACAAGATGCAGCAAGGCGAGCGTGAACGCCTTGAACTCGAGTTCAAGCAAAAGGCCCGTGACTTCCAGTTCCAGTCCAAGGAACTGAACGAAGCCAAAGCCGTTGCCGACCGTGAAATGCTGAAGCAGCTCAAGCCGAAACTGGACAGCGCTGTGGAAGAAGTCATCAAGAAAGGTGCTTTTGACCTGGTCTTCGAGCGTGGCGCAGTGATTGATGTCAAACCTCAGTACGACATCACTCGCCAGGTTATCGAGCGCATGAATCAGCTGAAGTAATCCATGACAGCGACTATAAAGCTCGGCCAGTTGGCCGAGTTCCTTGGCGCCACGCTACGTGGCGACCCGGAGAAAGAAATTACTGGGCTAGCCACTTTGCAAGAGGCTGGCCCAGCTCAGTTGAGCTTTCTCGCAAATCCCCAATACCGTAAATACCTGGTGGACTGCCGGGCCGCAGCCCTGTTGCTGAAGGCCGCTGACGCAGAAGGTTTTGTCGGTGATGCCCTGGTGGTGCCTGATCCGTATCTGGCCTACGCGCGAATTTCCCATCTGTTCGATCCCAAGCCCAAGGCGCCTGCCGGTATTCACCCGACAGCCGTCGTGGCCACGGACGCAGTGGTTGATCCGGCGGCGAGCATCGGTGCTTTTGCCGTAATCGAAAGCCAGGCGCGTATCGCTGCGGGTGTGACCATCGGAGCGCATTGCTTCATTGGTGCCCGTTGCGAAATTGGCGAAGGCGGCTGGCTGGCTCCGCGGGTCACGCTGTACCACGACGTTCGTATCGGCAAACGGGTCGTGATTCAGTCCGGTGCCGTGCTCGGTGGCGAAGGCTTCGGCTTTGCCAACGAAAAAGGTGTCTGGCAGAAAATCGCTCAGATTGGCGGCGTTCTGGTCGGTGATGACGTGGAGATTGGCGTGAATACCGCTATCGACCGCGGCGCACTGGCCGATACCGTTCTGGGTAATGGCGTGAAGCTCGACAACCAGATTCAGATCGCCCACAACGTGCAGGTCGGTGATCACACTGCAATGGCAGCGTGCGTCGGGATTTCCGGCAGCACCAAAATCGGCAAGCACTGCATGCTCGCCGGTGGTGTCGGGCTGGTGGGGCATATCGAAATTTGCGACAACGTTTTTATCACCGGGATGACCATGGTGACCCACTCGATTACCGAAAAGGGATCCTACTCTTCCGGTACGGCGATGCAACCAGCGGCCGAATGGCGCAAAAGCGCGGCCCGTATCCGTCAGCTCGACGACATCGCGCGACGTTTGCGACAGCTGGAAAAGCGTGTGGGGGAAGTGACCCCTGACGGTAATGCTTCATCAGATGGCTGATACCATTTCCATATCAAGTGTGCACAGCCGCTAGACTGCCTCCTTGATTTGCTAGAGGGGCGCGCGTCAGTCGCGCGCTTCCAATCTTTACATAGGCTTCCCCCCGAAATGATGGACATCAACGAGATTCGCGAATACCTGCCCCACCGTTACCCGTTCCTGCTGGTGGACCGAGTCGTGGAACTGGATGTGGAAGGCAAGCGCATTCGCGCCTACAAGAATGTCAGCATCAACGAACCGTTCTTCAATGGTCACTTTCCTGCGCATCCAATCATGCCAGGCGTGTTGATCATCGAAGCGATGGCTCAGGCTGCCGGTATCCTTGGCTTCAAAATGCTCGACGTGAAGCCCGCCGACGGTACGCTTTACTACTTCGTCGGTTCCGACAAGCTGCGTTTTCGCCAGCCCGTCACCCCAGGCGATCAGTTGATCCTCGAAGCCCGCTTCATCAGCTGCAAGCGTCAGATCTGGAAGTTCGAGTGCCAGGCTTCGGTCGATGGCAAGCCAGTCTGCTCCGCTGAAATCATCTGCGCGGAACGCAAACTATGAGTTTGATTGACCCTCGCGCAATCATCGATCCGACGGCCATTCTGGCCGACGACGTTGAGGTCGGCCCTTGGTCGATCGTCGGCGCAGGTGTGGAAATCGGCGAGGGTACGGTGATCGGGCCGCATGTAATTCTCAAGGGCCCGACCCGAATCGGTAAGCATAACCGCATCTACCAGTTTTCTTCGGTAGGTGAGGACACGCCCGATTTGAAATACAAAGGTGAAGAAACCCGCCTGGTCATCGGTGACCACAACGTCATCCGTGAAGGCGTGACGATTCACCGCGGGACCATTCAAGACCGCTCGGAAACGACACTGGGTGATCACAACCTGATCATGGCCTATGCCCACATCGGTCATGACAGCGTTATTGGCAATCACTGCATCCTGGTCAACAACACCGCGTTGGCAGGTCATGTGCACGTCGAAGACTGGGCGATCCTGTCCGGTTTTACCCTGGTTCACCAGTATTGCCACATTGGCGCCCACAGCTTTTCCGGCATGGGCACCGCCATCGGCAAGGACGTTCCCGCCTATGTCACGGTGTTTGGCAACCCCGCCGAAGCCCGCAGCATGAACTTTGAAGGCATGCGCCGTCGTGGTTTCAGCGAAGACGCGATCCATGCCCTGCGTCGTGCCTATAAGGTGGTTTACCGCCAGGGCCTGACGGTCGAGCAGGCGCTCGCCGAGCTGGCCGAGCCTTCGGATCAGTTCCCGGAAGTCGCGGTGTTCCGTGATTCCATCCAGTCTTCGACCCGCGGCATCACTCGTTAATCATGGCCAATCTGCGTATTGCACTGGTGGCGGGTGAGGCTTCCGGTGACATTCTGGGCGCCGGTCTCATGCGCGCACTCAAAGCTCAGCATCCGGCCGTGGAATTCATCGGTGTCGGTGGTCCGCTGATGCAGGCCGAAGGCCTGGTCTCGTATTTCCCGATGGAACGGCTTTCGGTCATGGGGTTGGTGGAAGTGCTCGGCCGGCTTCGCGAATTGCTCAAGCGTCGCAAGCAGCTGATCGCCGACCTGATCGCCGAGAAACCGGACGTGTTCATCGGTATCGATGCCCCGGATTTCAACCTCAATATCGAACTCAAGCTGCGTCAGGCCGGGATCAAGACCGTGCATTACGTCAGCCCGTCGGTCTGGGCCTGGCGGCAGAAGCGGGTGCTGAAGATTCGCGAAGGTTGCGACCTGATGCTGACGCTGTTCCCGTTCGAAGCCAAATTCTACGAAGAGAAGGGCGTACCGGTGCGATTTGTCGGGCATTCGCTCGCCGACGCCATCCCGCTGCAAGCCGATCGCGCCGCCGCACGGGCAGAACTCGGTCTGCCGGACGGGCCGCTGGTCGCGTTGATGCCGGGCAGCCGTGGCGGTGAGGTCGGCCGTCTCGGTGCGTTGTTCCTCGATACCGCCCAGCGCCTGCGTGCGATGCGTCCCGGCGTTCGGTTCGTCATGCCGTGCGCCAGTCCTGAGCGCCGCGCGCAGCTGGAAGCGTTGCTGGTTGGCCGCGATCTGCCGTTGACCTTGCTTGACGGCAAATCCCATCTGGCCCTGGCTGCGTGCGATGCGGTGTTGATCGCTTCCGGAACCGCGACCCTTGAAGCGTTGTTGTACAAGCGTCCGATGGTGGTTGCCTATCGACTGGCGCCGCTGACGTTCTGGATTCTCAAGCGCATGGTGAAAAGCCCTTACGTTTCCCTGCCGAACTTGCTGGCCCAGCGTCTGTTGGTGCCCGAGTTGTTGCAGGACGATGCGACGGTCGAAGCGTTGGCCAAGACCCTTTCGCCATTGATCGACGGCGGCGAAGAGCAGACGCGTGGCTTCGACGAAATTCACCGGACCTTGCGTCTGGATGCCTCCAACCAGGCTGCGGATGCAGTGCTGAAACTGATTGGCCAAGTACAATGAGTAAGACAAGCATGCAGATGGGGCTGGATTTCAACTTGGTCGCTGAAGTGGAAGATTTGGTTGCCGGTGTCGACGAAGTCGGTCGCGGTCCGCTCTGCGGTGCCGTGGTCACGGCTGCGGTGATTCTTGATCCGAATCGGCCGATTCTCGGCTTGAACGATTCGAAGAAGCTCACCGAAGCCCGTCGCGAAAAGCTCTACGACGAGATCTGCGAAAAAGCCCTGAGCTGGTGCATCGCCCGGGCCGAAGTCGAAGAAATTGACCAGTTGAATATCCTCCACGCCACGATGCTGGCCATGCAGCGCGCCATCGAAGGCCTGCACATTCAGCCGAAGCTGGCGATGATTGATGGCAACCGTTGCCCGAAACTGTCCATGCGCGCCGAAGCGGTGGTGCAGGGCGACGGCAAGGTGCCGGCCATCGCGGCGGCATCGATTCTGGCCAAGGTCAGCCGCGACCGTGAAATGGCGGCGTTCGAACTGATTTACCCGGGTTACGGGATCGGCGGCCACAAAGGCTACCCGACGCCCGTTCATCTGGAAGCGCTGGCCCGATTGGGGCCGACGCCGATTCACCGTCGCTCGTTCGCCCCGGTACGCCTGGCTTACGAAGCCCGTGAAAACCTGATCGAGAGTTAGTCGCAAGGCTGATGTTTTTGCCAAGGCCCGGTACAATCCGGGCCTTGTTGTTTTCACGTTACTGGACAGGATCACTATGCCGGCTTCATTCGTTCACCTACGCCTGCACACTGAATACTCCCTGGTCGACGGTCTGGTGCGGATCAAACCGCTGGTCAAGACCCTGGTCGGCATGAACATGCCTGCCGTGGCAGTTACCGACCAGAACAACATGTGTTCCCTGGTCAAATTCTACAAAGCAGCCATGGGCGCCGGCATCAAGCCGATTTGCGGCGCCGACCTGTGGCTGTCGAACAAGGATCCGGACAATGCCCTGAGCCGGATCAGCCTGTTGGCGATGAACGCCGTCGGCTACCGCAATCTCACCGAACTGATCTCCCGTGGTTTCATCGATGGCCAGCGCAATGGCTCGGTCATCATTGAGCGCGAGTGGGTGGCTGAAGCCAGTGAAGGCTTGATCATGCTGTCGGCGGCAAAAGAAGGCGAGATCGGTCTGGCCATGCTCAGTGGCAACCCCGCTGAAGCAGAAAAACTGGCGCGTGAATGGATGGAGGTGTTCCCGGATCGTTTCTACCTGGAGATCCAGCGCACCAATCGCCCCAACGATGAAGAGCAGTTGCACGGCGCCGTAGCCCTGGCCGCGAAGATTGGTGCGCCGCTGGTGGCGACCAACGATGTGCGCTTCATCAAGCAGGAAGACTTTGCCGCTCACGAAACCCGCGTATGCATCGGTGAGGGCCGTGCCCTCGACGATCCGCGGCGTTCGAAGAACTACAGCGATCAGCAATACCTCAAAAGCGCCGAAGAAATGGCGGAGTTGTTCAGCGACATTCCCGAGGCGCTGGAAAACACCGTTGAGATCGCCAAGCGCTGCAACATTGAAGTGAAGCTGGGCACTCACTTCCTGCCCAACTTCCCGATCCCTGATGGCATGACCATCGACGAGTATTTCCGCAAGGTTTCGTTCGATGGTCTGGAAGAACGCCTCAGTGTTCTGCTGCCCAAAGACACCACCGAAGACTACGAAGCCAAGCGTCAGGTCTACGTTGACCGGCTGAATTTCGAACTGGATATCATCATCCAGATGGGCTTCCCCGGTTACTTCCTGATCGTGATGGACTTCATCCAGTGGGCCAAGAGCAATGGCGTGCCGGTGGGTCCTGGCCGGGGGTCGGGTGCCGGCTCGCTGGTGGCCTATGTGCAGAAGATTACCGACCTCGACCCGCTTGAATATGACCTGCTCTTCGAACGTTTCCTTAACCCGGAACGGGTATCCATGCCCGACTTCGACGTCGACTTCTGCATGGACGGGCGTGACCGGGTGATCGATTACGTGGCCGAAAAATACGGTCGCAACGCGGTAAGCCAGATCATCACCTTCGGTTCCATGGCCGCCAAGGCTGTGGTCCGTGACGTGGCGCGGGTACAGGGCAAGTCCTACGGGCTGGCGGATCGTCTGTCGAAGATGATTCCGTTCGAAGTCGGCATGACCCTGGAAAAAGCCTACGAGCAGGAAGAGATCCTGCGTGACTTCATCAAGGTCGATGAAGAAGCCGCCGAAATCTGGGAAATGGCGCGCAAGCTGGAAGGCGTGGTGCGTAACGTCGGTAAACACGCCGGTGGCGTGGTTATCGCGCCGACCAAGCTGACGGACTTCTCGCCGATTTATTGCGATGAGGCCGGTGACGGCCTGGTGACCCAGTTCGACAAGGACGACGTTGAGGCTGCCGGTCTGGTGAAGTTCGACTTCCTGGGTCTGCGGACCCTGACGGTTATCGACTGGGCACTCAAAACCATCAACCGCGATCGCGCCAAGGTGGATGAGCCGCCACTGGACATCGCGTTCATCCCGCTGGATGACAAACCGACTTATCAACTGCTGCAAAAAGCTGAAACCACTGCGGTGTTCCAGCTCGAGTCGCGCGGCATGAAAGAGCTGATCAAAAAGCTCAAGCCCGACTGCCTGGAAGACTTGATCGCACTGGTGGCCCTGTTCCGTCCGGGCCCGTTGCAATCGGGCATGGTGGACGACTTCATCAACCGTAAGCACGGTCGCGCCGAACTTGCGTACCCGCACTCGGACTACCAGTACGAAGGCCTCAAGCCGGTTCTGGCACCGACTTACGGCATCATCCTGTATCAGGAACAGGTGATGCAGATTGCCCAGGTCATGGCCGGCTACACCCTCGGCGGCGCGGACATGCTGCGTCGAGCCATGGGTAAGAAAAAACCGGAAGAAATGGCCAAGCAGCGCGGCGGTTTCATTGAAGGTTGCAAGACCAACAATATCGACGCCGACCTTGCCGGTAACATTTTCGACCTGGTAGAGAAATTCGCCGGTTACGGCTTCAACAAATCCCACTCCGCCGCTTACGGCCTGGTGTCGTACCAGACGGCATGGCTGAAAACGCACTATCCGGCGCCATTCATGGCCGCGGTGCTTTCTGCGGATATGCACAACACCGACAAGGTCGTGACCTTGATCGAAGAAATTCGCACCATGAAGCTGCGTCTCGACGCGCCGGATGTGAATACCTCGGAGTTCAAGTTCACGGTGAACGACGAAGGCCGCATCATTTACGGCCTCGGCGCGATCAAGGGTGTGGGTGAAGGGCCGGTCGAGGCGATCACCGAGGCGCGTCAGGACGGGCCGTTCAAGGACCTGTTCGATTTCTGCGCCCGTGTCGACCTCAAGCGGATCAACAAGCGCACCCTGGACGGTTTGATCCGCAGCGGTGCACTGGATCGTCTGGGCCCATGCTTCCACGACGAACCCAAAGCCTATCAAGCCAGCATTGACCAGAACCGCGCGATCCTGCTGAACGCGATGGAAGGGGCGATCAAGGCTGCCGAACAAACCGCTCGCACCCACGACAGCGGCCATGCCGACTTGTTTGGCGGGCTGTTTGTCGAGGCAGACGCCGACGTCTACGCCAGTCACCGCAAGGCCAAGGAGTTGACGCTCAAGGAACGCCTGAAAGGGGAGAAAGACACCCTGGGCCTGTACCTGACCGGTCACCCGATCGACGAATACGAAGGTGAAATCCGCCGTTTCGCCCGTCAGCGCATCATTGACCTGAAGCCGGCTCGCGATACGCAGACTGTCGCGGGGATGATCATCGCCCTGCGGGTGATGAAGAACAAAAAGGGCGACAAGATGGGCTTCATCACCCTTGATGATCGCTCCGGACGAATCGAAGCTTCGCTGTTCGCCGACGCGTTCCATTCGGCGCAATCGCTGTTGCAGACCGATGCGATGGTGGTGGTCGAGGGCGAGGTCAGCAACGACGACTTTTCCGGCGGCTTGCGCCTGCGGGTCAAGCGGGTGATGAGCATGGAAGATGCGCGCACCAATCTTGCTGAAAGCCTGCGCCTGAAGCTGCAGACCAAGGATTTGAAGGGCGATCAGCTACGCTGGCTGGGTGAGCTGTTCAAGCGTCACCGCGGTGCGTGCCCGATCACCATGGAGTACACGAGCCCCGAAGCGAAGGCCTTGCTGCAGTTCGGCGAGACCTGGCGAATCGATCCGGCGGATGCGTTGATTCAAGCCCTGCGTGACCAGTTCGGGCGAGACAACGTCTTCCTCCAATACCGTTGACGGTCAGGTGCCGCTCTCCCGAAAAGGAGCCGCTCTGATCTCGACCCAATTTTTAATCTCGACCTGAACGCGCCTGTCCCTTAAGGTAGGGCGCGAATAGACAACCGGCCGGCCCAAGCTCACTTGGACGTCGACCCAAGACGGACGCCTATGAACCCGAATTTTCTAGATTTCGAACAGCCGATCGCCGACCTGCAAGCCAAGATCGAAGAGTTGCGCTTGGTCGGTAACGACAATTCGCTGAATATCGGCGATGAGATCTCCCGCCTGCAGGACAAAAGCAGCACGCTGACCGAAGACATTTTCGGCAAGCTGACCAGCTGGCAGATCGCACGTCTGGCGCGTCACCCGAAACGTCCATATACCCTGGACTACATCGAACACATCTTCACCGAGTTCGACGAATTGCACGGCGACCGTCACTTCTCCGACGACGCTGCAATCGTGGGCGGCATTGCCCGTCTGGACGATCAGCCGGTGATGATCATCGGTCACCAGAAAGGCCGTGAAGTGCGCGAGAAGGTTCGCCGCAACTTCGGCATGCCGCGTCCGGAAGGCTACCGCAAGGCGTGCCGCCTGATGGAAATGGCTGAACGCTTCAAAATGCCGATCCTGACCTTCATCGACACCCCGGGTGCCTATCCAGGTATTGACGCTGAAGAACGCAACCAGAGCGAAGCGATTGCCTGGAACCTGCGCGTCATGGCTCGCCTGAAAACCCCAATCATCGCCACCGTGATCGGTGAGGGTGGTTCCGGTGGCGCTCTGGCGATCGGCGTTTGCGATCAGTTGAACATGCTGCAGTATTCGACCTACGCGGTGATCTCGCCGGAAGGTTGCGCCTCCATTCTGTGGAAAACCGCGGAGAAGGCGCCGGATGCAGCGGAAGCGATGGGCATCACCGCCGAGCGCCTGAAAGGCCTGGGTATCGTGGACAAAGTGATCGGTGAACCTCTGGGTGGCGCGCACCGCGACCCGGCCGCCGCCGCTGCATCGATCCGTGCCGAGCTGAGCTCGCAACTGGCGATGCTGAAGAAGTTCGACAACGAGGCGCTGCTGGCCCGTCGTTACGAGCGTCTGATGAGCTACGGTCTCTAAGCCGCGCGCGCAATACCCATGTGGGAGCGAGCCTGCTCGCGATGAGGGTTTAACATTCAACGAATCAGTTGGCCGTTAAACCGCAATCGCGAGCAGGCTCGCTCCCACATTTGATTTGTGCAAAGGGATAGATATGGATCAGCCCTCAAATGATTTGCCTTCCCGGCTGCTGCTGAATCTAGCCCCTTGGCGCAACGCCCTGGCCTGGCACATCGCCTTCTCCGGCGGCCTCGACTCCACCGTCCTGCTGCACCTGCTCGCCCATCTCGCAAAATCTCAATCCCTGCCGGCGCTGAGCGCCCTCCATGTTCATCACGGCCTTCAGGCTGCGGCTGATGCGTGGCCGCAACATTGCCAATCCGTCTGTGATGCCCTGGGGGTGCCGTTACAGGTGGTTCATGTTCAGGTGCAACACGGCGCCAGTCTCGAGCGTGTCGCGCGGGATGCGCGATATGGCGCGTTCCTGGGGGGTACTCAAGCCAATGAGGTGATGCTGACCGCTCAGCATCGTGACGATCAGGCGGAAACCCTGTTGTTCCGGTTGTTACGCGGGGCAGGGGTGAGAGGTTTGTCGGGGATGCCTCGCGAGCGCGTGCTGGGCCGCGGGCACCTTGTTCGTCCATTGCTGGATGTGGCGCGCGCCGAGCTTGAGGCTTACGCGACCGAGCATCGACTGAGCTGGATCGAGGACCCTTCGAATCAGGATCGGCATTTCTCGCGCAATTACCTGCGGCATCAGGTGTTTCCGGTGCTGACCGAGCGCTGGCCGCAAGCGGTGACGACGATGGCGCGCAGCGCTGCGCACTTGAGCGAAGCACAGGGCTTGCTCGATGAGCTGGCAAATATCGACCTGGCCAGCGCCAGCACTGTCAGCGATTTCGATTGGCTGGGTTTACCGTCTCTGGAGCTGGCGCCGCTTGCTGCACTTTCCGCGGCGCGCCAACGCAATGCCCTGAGTCACTGGCTCGCCGCGCTCACGCCGATGCCGGATAGCGACCATTGGTCGGGTTGGGAAAATTTGCGCGATGCGACCGGCGATGCGTGTCCGATCTGGCGGCTGGGGCAGGGTGAGCTGCATCGGTCCGGCGGGCGGATCTGGTGGCTGTCGGGCTGCTGGCTTGGCCATCCGTCCTCTGCGGTCGAGTGGACTGATCCTTCAGCCGCACTGGATTTGCCGAATAACGGCACGGTGATGTTCACCGGTCTGAGCCCCGATGGCCCGCTGCAAATCCGCTATCGTAAAGGAGGTGAGGTCATGCACCTGCCCGAACGTGGGCACCGGGATCTCAAGCGTTTGCTCAACGAACGAGGTGTTCCGGCCTTCGTCCGTGGCAGATTGCCGCTGGTCTTTCGCGCCGGGCAATTGCTGGCGGTGGCCGGCGTGCCGGGCTTGAATGGCAGCGTGCAAGACGGCTGGGATTTGCATTGGCAGCCACCGCACGAAGATCAAGGTTTGAGCTGAAAGGGGCTTTCCGGTAGACTACGCTCCCTTCTTGATACAACTTCTGTGGATTCGCCTGAATTGCAGGAGTTGCCGATTACCAAGCAGTCTTTGCTGGGCGATTCCAAAAAATGTGTAGCGAGCAACGTACCGGTGTTTCATCTGCCGGTCTGTCCCAACGCGGCGGTTTTTTTGAAAGGTGCACTGTGATTAATGCAGGTGATCGGGGGCTTCGGCCTTCCTTCGCTTTCCCCGGCGGCTCGGACCGCTTTAACGCAGACTTCTAGGGTTTTTCATGACGCGCTACATATTCGTCACGGGCGGTGTTGTTTCTTCATTGGGGAAAGGCATTGCCTCGGCTTCATTGGCGGCCATCCTGGAGGCGCGGGGACTTAAGGTCACCATGCTGAAGCTGGACCCGTACATCAACGTTGACCCGGGCACCATGAGCCCGTTCCAGCACGGTGAAGTGTTCGTCACCCACGACGGCGCCGAGACCGACCTGGACCTGGGCCACTACGAGCGGTTCATCCGCACGACCATGACCCAGAACAACAACTTCACCACTGGCCGTGTCTACGAACACGTCCTGCGCAAAGAGCGCCGTGGTGATTATCTGGGCGCCACCATTCAGGTGATCCCGCACATTACCGATGAAATCAAGCGCCGGATCATCAAGGGCGCCGGCGATGCCGACGTGGCCATGGTCGAAATCGGTGGCACCGTAGGTGACATCGAGTCTCAACCGTTCCTCGAAGCCATCCGCCAATTGCGTTTCGAAGTT
Organism: Pseudomonas sp. DR48; assembly: GCF_019823085.1. Taxonomy (NCBI): domain Bacteria; kingdom Pseudomonadati; phylum Pseudomonadota; class Gammaproteobacteria; order Pseudomonadales; family Pseudomonadaceae; genus Pseudomonas; species Pseudomonas sp. DR48. The sequence continues at coordinate 3,243,055 of NZ_CP081946.1, forward strand.
GGTGCCAAGCGCGCGATGCTGATGCACCTGACGCTGGTGCCGTACATCGCCACTGCCGGCGAAACCAAGACCAAGCCGACCCAGCATTCGGTCAAGGAACTGCGTTCCATCGGCCTGCAGCCAGACGTGCTGGTGTGCCGTTCCGATCACCCGATCGACATCTCGTCGCGTCGCAAGATCGCGCAATTCACCAACGTTGAAGAACGTGCGGTGATCGCGCTGGAAGACGCCGACACCATCTACAAGATCCCGGGCATCCTGCATTCCCAGGGCCTGGATGATTTCGTCGTCGAGCGTTTCGGCCTGCAATGCGGCAGCGCCGATCTGTCCGAGTGGGAAGCTGTGGTTGACGCCAAGCTGAACCCGGAACACGAAGTCACCATCGCGATGGTCGGCAAGTACATGGAGCTGCTGGACGCCTACAAGTCGCTGATCGAAGCGATGAGTCACGCCGGCATCAGCAACCGTACCAAGGTCAACCTGCGCTACATCGATTCCGAAGACATCGAAAACCAGGGCACCGCGCTGCTGGAAGGTGTTGACGCGATCCTCGTACCGGGCGGCTTCGGTCTGCGTGGCGTTGAAGGCAAGATCACTGCCGTTCAATACGCTCGCGAAAACAAGGTTCCGTACCTGGGCATCTGCCTGGGCATGCAAGTGGCCGTGATCGAGTTCGCTCGTAACGTGCTGGGCTGGAAAGACGCGAACTCCACCGAGTTCGATCGTGCCAGCGGTCACCCGGTCGTGGGTCTGATCACCGAGTGGGAAGATGCCACCGGCGCCGTCGAGACCCGTACCGAATCGTCCGACCTGGGCGGCACCATGCGCCTTGGCGCACAGGATTGCCTGCTTGAGAAGGGCTCTCTGGTGCACGATTGCTACGCCAAGGACGTGATCGTCGAGCGTCACCGTCACCGCTACGAAGTGAACAACAACCTGCTGCCGCAGATCATGGCTGCCGGTCTGAAAATCTCCGGTCGTTCCGGCGATGGTGCGTTGGTTGAAGTGGTTGAAGCACCGGATCATCCATGGTTCGTCGCTTGCCAGTTCCACCCTGAGTTCACTTCGACACCTCGTGACGGTCACCCGTTGTTCAGCGGTTTCGTTAAAGCAGCTTTGGTTCAACACCAGAAGAAGGCGTAAATACGATGGCGCAGAAGATCATCCGTGTAGGCGATATCGAGATTGCCAACGACAAGCCAATGGTGCTGTTCGGTGGCATGAACGTGCTGGAAAGCCGCGACATGGCGATGCAGGTCTGCGAAGAGTACGTAAAGGTTACCGAGAAACTCGGTATCCCTTATGTGTTCAAGGCCAGCTTCGACAAGGCCAACCGTTCCTCCGTGACCTCTTACCGTGGCCCCGGCCTGGAAGAGGGCATGCGGATCTTCCAGGACATCAAGCAAGCCTTCGGCGTGCCGATCATCACCGACGTCCACGAGCCTTACCAGGCAGCGGTCGTCGCTGAAGTCTGCGACATCATCCAGCTGCCGGCCTTCCTGTCGCGCCAGACCGACCTCGTGGTCGCGATGGCCAAGACTGGCGCGGTGATCAACATCAAGAAAGCCCAGTTCCTCGCGCCTCAGGAAATGAAACACATCCTGAACAAGTGCGTGGAAGCGGGTAACGATCAGTTGATCCTCTGCGAACGCGGTTCGAGCTTCGGCTACAACAACCTGGTCGTCGACATGCTTGGCTTCGGCATCATGAAGCAGTTCGAATACCCGGTATTCTTCGACGTGACCCACGCGCTGCAAATGCCCGGCGGTCGCTCCGATTCCGCTGGCGGTCGTCGCGCCCAGGTCCTCGATCTGGCCAAGGCTGGCATGAGCCAGTCCCTGGCCGGTCTGTTCCTCGAAGCGCACCCGGATCCGGATAACGCCAAATGCGATGGCCCTTGTGCCTTGCGCCTGGACAAACTGGAGCCATTCCTGGCCCAGCTCAAAGCTCTGGACGAACTGGTGAAGAGTTTTCCGACGGTAGAGACCGCGTAAACCTCATTTCTCCGGTAAAGTACCGCACGATTTGTTGCTCAGGCCCTCGGGCCTGAGCCTTATCGTCCGCAAGTCTGCCCGCTGCACATCACTTGCCGACGGTAAAAGATTTCCTCTAGCTGCGTCGTTTTCGTCAACTTTGGAGTGTTTACAACAATGGCAAAAATCGTCGACATCAAAGGTCGTGAAGTTCTCGACTCCCGTGGCAATCCCACCGTGGAAGCGGACGTGCTTCTCGATAACGGCATCATCGGTAGCGCTTGCGCGCCGTCCGGTGCTTCCACTGGCTCGCGTGAAGCGCTCGAGCTGCGTGATGGCGACAAGAGCCGTTACCTGGGCAAAGGCGTGCTCAAAGCCGTCGCCAACATCAACGGTCCGATCCGCGACCTGTTGAAAGGTACAGACCCAAGCGACCAGAAAGCGCTGGATCACGCGATGATCAAGCTCGACGGTACTGAAAACAAAGGCTCCCTGGGCGCCAACGCGATCCTCGCCGTTTCCCTGGCCGCGGCCAAGGCAGCAGCACAGGACCAGGACCTGCCGCTGTACGCGCACATCGCCAACCTGAACGGCACCCCGGGTGTCTACTCGATGCCGGTTCCGATGATGAACATCATCAACGGTGGCGAGCACGCCGATAACAACGTCGACATCCAGGAATTCATGGTTCAGCCGGTTGGCGCCAAGTCTTTCTCGGAAGGTCTGCGCATGGGCACCGAGATTTTCCATCACCTCAAGGCTGTGCTGAAGGCCCGTGGCCTGAGCACTGCAGTTGGCGACGAAGGCGGTTTCGCACCGAACCTGGCTTCCAACGAAGACGCTTTGAAAGTGATTTCGGAGGCGGTGGCAAACGCTGGTTACAAGCTGGGCACCGACGTGACCCTGGCGCTGGACTGCGCGGCGAGCGAGTTCTACGAAGACGGTAAATACAATCTGTCCGGCGAAGGTCAGGTGTTCACCGCTGAAGGTTTCGCCGACTACCTCAAAGGCCTGACCGAGCGTTACCCGATCATCTCCATCGAAGATGGCCTGGACGAGTCCGATTGGGCTGGCTGGAAAATCCTCACCGACAAGATCGGCGAGAAAACCCAGCTGGTGGGCGACGACCTGTTCGTGACCAACACCAAGATCCTGAAAGAAGGCATCGATAAAAAGATCGCCAACTCGATCCTGATCAAGTTCAACCAGATCGGCACCCTGACCGAAACCCTGGAAGCCATCCAGATGGCCAAGGCTGCTGGTTACACTGCCGTCATCTCGCACCGCTCCGGCGAAACCGAAGATTCGACCATTGCCGACCTCGCCGTGGGCACCTCGGCTGGCCAGATCAAGACCGGCTCCCTGTGCCGTTCCGACCGCGTTTCCAAGTACAACCAACTGCTGCGTATCGAAGAGCAGTTGCAGGGTAAAGCCAAGTACAACGGCCGCAGCGAGTTCCGCGGTTAATTGCTACATGGTAAAAAGACAAAGGATTGTGTCGGAAATATCGCGACAGCGATGGATTTGCCACTAATCTGATGCCTTAAGAGCACAAGCCTGGTTCTTCCAGGCTTCGTGCTATCAGATGCTTCAAAGTTTTGGCATGGCTGTCTTTTTTCACTGGATACCCGATATTCGATGCGCAGTCCCAATTGGTTGTTCCTCGTCTTGCTCCTGCTGCTGGCTGGCCTGCAATACCGCCTGTGGGTGGGTAATGGCAGTCTGGCGCAAGTGGCCGAGCTGACTCAGCAGATCGCGGATCAACACGCTGAGAACGAAGGCTTGCTGGAGCGCAATCGGGTCATGGACGCCGAAGTCAGTGAGTTGAAAAAAGGCATGGAGACCGTTGAAGAGCGGGCTCGCCATGAGTTGGGCATGGTCAAGGACGGCGAAACCCTTTACCAGTTGGCCCAATGAACAACTCGTTACCGGCCTTCTGGGCCGTGATTCCTGCCGCGGGCGTTGGTGCCCGTATGGCCGCGGACCGTCCCAAGCAATACTTGCAACTGGGCGGGCGCACTATTCTCGAACACAGCCTTGGCTGTTTCCTTGATCATCCTTGCCTCAAGGGCCTGGTGGTCAGTCTTGCTGTCGATGATCCTTACTGGCCGAACCTGGCGTGTGCCTCCGATTCGCGCATTCAGCGTGTCGACGGTGGCGACGAGCGTTCCGGGTCGGTACTCAATGCGTTGCTGCATTTGAACGCCTTGGGCGCTGACGATGACGATTGGGTGCTGGTGCACGATGCGGCGCGGCCGAATCTTTCGCGTGATGATCTGGATAAATTGCTGCATGAGTTAGCAGACGATCCTGTTGGCGGACTGCTGGCAGTGCCTGCCCGCGATACGCTCAAGCGGGTCGACATGCACGGTCGTGTCGTCGAAACAGTGGATCGCAGCGTGATCTGGCAGGCCTATACACCGCAGATGTTTCGCCTTGGCGCGCTGCATCGGGCACTGGCTGACAGTCTGGTGGCTGACGCCGTCATCACTGACGAAGCATCGGCGATGGAGTGGGCAGGTCTTGCGCCACGCCTGATTGAAGGCCGGTCCGATAACCTTAAAGTCACGCGCCCTGAAGATCTGGAATGGCTTCGTCAGCGTTGGGTTAACCGCCGCTAAAAGATCGCAGCCTCGTTTCACTCGACAGCTCCTACAAACTACTGCCGATGTAGGAGCTGTCGAGTGAAACGAGGCTGCGATCTTTTGATCTTCAACCAAGGTACTCCGGCCTCAACGCCAACCCCTCTTTCAAATAGTCCACCAGCTTGCGCACCTTGGGCGACAGATGCCGCTGCTGTGGATAAAGCGCCCAAACGGCCGTGTTCGGCGGTTGATGGGCTTCCAGCAACGAAATCAGCTCACCGTTTTTCAAGTGCTCCAGCACGTAGTAGTCGGGCAGCTGGCATAAACCGACACCTTGCAGCGCCGCGTCCAGCACCGCTTGCCCACTGTTGCAGCGCCAGTTTCCCTGGACCCGCTGGGAAAATTCCCGCCCGTTCTGTTCCAGTTGCCACATGTCCGAACTGCCGATGAGGCAGTTGTGGCGACTCAGCTCCGACAAACTGTGTGGGCGACCATACCGTTCGATGTAGGACGGAGATGCACACAGATACATGCGCCGTGGTGCCAGGCGTGTGGCGACCAACCTTGAATCCTGCAAGCGACCGAGACGGATCGCCAGATCCAGGCCTTCATGCACCAGGTCCAGCGGGCGGTTACTCAGTTCAATGTCTATACTGAGTTGCGGATAGAGCCCCATGTACCGCGTAACCAGCGGCACAATGAAGCGTTCGCCATAGGCCACGGCGCAGGTCATGCGCAACATGCCTTTGGGTTCGCTGGTCAGGTCGCCCACCGCACGCAAGGCTTCTTCGCGGCCATCCTGCAAACGCTGGCAATGTTGCAGAAAGGTTTGCCCGGCTTCGGTCAGCGTGACCCGGCGGGTGCTGCGGTACAGCAGCCGCGTCTGAAGTCGCTCTTCGAGGCGTACGATTTGTCTACTGATATGTGAGGACGAGACCCCGAGTCGTTCTGCGGCGGCGGTGAATTGGCTGCATTCGGCGACGGCGACGAACTCGTCTATCCCTTCCCAGCGGTTCTCGGACATCGATGATTATCCCTGTACAGCAATAATGTTTTGCTTTTGTCCGGATTATTCACCGTCAAGCGGTGTATTACACTCCCTGTCTCGTTTTTATTCACTGGAGAATCCACATGATCAAGTCGCGCGCTGCCGTAGCCTTCGAGGCCAAGAAACCCCTTGAGATCGTTGAAGTCGATGTCGCCATGCCCAAGGCCGGTGAAGTGTTGTTGCGAGTGGTGGCCTCCGGTGTCTGTCATACGGATGCCTACACACTGTCGGGCGCTGACCCGGAAGGCATCTTCCCGTCGATCCTCGGTCACGAAGGCGGTGCTGTGGTCGAAGCGATCGGCGAAGGCGTGACCTCTGTCGCCGTCGGCGACCATGTGATTCCGCTGTACACCCCGGAATGCCGCCAGTGCAAATTCTGCCTGTCGGGTAAAACCAACCTGTGCCAGGCGATTCGCGCGACGCAAGGCAAAGGCCTGATGCCGGATGGCACCACGCGTTTTTCCTACAAGGGCCAGCCGATTTTCCACTACATGGGCACCTCGACCTTTTCCGAGTACACCGTGTTGCCGGAAATCTCCGTTGCGAAAATTCCTAAAGAAGCGCCACTGGAAAAAGTCTGCCTGCTGGGCTGCGGTGTCACCACCGGCATCGGTGCAGTCCTCAATACCGCCAAGGTAAAACCAGGTGATACCGTGGCCATTTTCGGCCTCGGCGGCATTGGTTTGTCAGCCATCATCGGTGCGGCCAAGGCCAAGGCCGGTCGCATCATCGCCATCGACATCAACCCGGCCAAATTCGAAATCGCCAAGCAGCTGGGTGCAACCGACTGCGTGAACCCGAAAGATTTTGATCGTCCAATCCAGGAAGTCATCGTCGACATGACTGACGGCGGTGTCGACTTTTCCTTCGAGTGCATCGGCAACGTCCAGTTGATGCGTGCCGCGCTTGAGTGCTGCCACAAGGGCTGGGGCGAGTCGGTCATCATCGGCGTCGCCGGTGCCGGCCAGGAAATTTCGACCCGTCCGTTCCAGTTGGTCACCGGTCGCGTCTGGCGCGGTTCGGCGTTCGGTGGCGTACGTGGCCGCACCGAGTTGCCAAGCTACGTCGAAATGGCCGAAACCGGCGAGATCCCGCTGGATACCTTCATCACCCACACCATGGGCCTGGAAGATATCAACAAGGCTTTCGACTTGATGCATGAAGGCAAAAGCATCCGCAGCGTCATTCATTTCTGAGGTCGCTCATGAGCCTGGAAAATATCTCCTGTCAGAAAAGCTTCGGCGGCTGGCACAAACGCTATAAGCACCGCTCCGATGTGCTCGGCTGCGACATGGTGTTCGCCGTGTACCTGCCGCCGCAAGCGGAGCAGGGCGGCAAGCTGCCAGTGCTGTATTGGTTGTCCGGCCTGACCTGCACCGATGAAAACTTCATGCAAAAGGCCGGCGCCATGCGCATGGCCGCCGAGCTGGGGCTGATCATTGTCGCACCGGACACCAGCCCTCGCGGTCCTGATGTGCCGGGTGATCCGGAGGGTGCCTGGGACTTCGGCCTCGGTGCCGGGTTTTACCTGAATGCCACGCAGGAACCGTGGTCGCGGCACTATCGGATGCATGACTATGTCGTGCAGGAATTGCCGGCATTGGTCGAAGCTCATTTCCCTGCTTCGGACAAACGCGGCATCAGCGGCCACTCAATGGGTGGCCATGGGGCGCTGGTCTGCGCCTTGCGCAACCCGGGGCGCTATCAGTCGGTATCGGCGTTCTCGCCGATCAACAATCCGATGGATTGCCCGTGGGGCCAGAAGGCCTTTTCCCGGTATCTGGGCGAAGACCGTTCGAAATGGCGCGAATGGGATGCCTGCGCATTGATCGCCGAGGCCGATGAGAAGTTGCCGCTGCTGGTCGACCAAGGTGATCGTGATGATTTTCTCGCTACCCAGCTCAAGCCTGAGGCGTTGCAGCAGGCGGCCAAGCTGGCCGGTCATCCGCTGACGTTGCGCCTGCAACCGGGCTACGACCACAGCTATTTCTTCATTGCCAGCTTCATTGACGACCACTTGCAGCATCATGGGCGTGCGCTAAGCGCCTAATGTCTGACAAAGCAGGTAGAATCACGCCCTGACAAAAATCGGGGCGTTTTTTTATGCGTATTGGCCACGGCTATGATGTGCATCGTTTCGCTGAAGGCGATTTCATTACTCTGGGCGGTGTGCGTATTGCACACGGCTTCGGGCTGCTCGCTCACTCCGACGGTGACGTCTTGCTGCACGCCTTGAGCGATGCCTTGCTTGGCGCGGCTGCGCTGGGTGATATCGGCAAGCACTTCCCGGACACCGACCCGACGTACAAGGGCGCCGACAGCCGGGTGCTGTTGCGTCACGTCGTCGCACTGATCCATGCCAAGGGCTGGAAGGTCGGCAATGTCGATAACACCATTGTTGCCCAGGCGCCGAAAATGGCCCCGCATATCGAATCGATGCGCGCGCTGATTGCCGCCGATCTTCAAGTTGAGTTGGATCAAGTGAACGTGAAAGCTACCACCACCGAAAAGCTCGGCTTTGTCGGTCGCGAAGAAGGCATCGCCGTGCATTCCGTTGCCTTGTTGCTGCGCGCATGAACGAGGTGCAATTGCTCGGCCCACGGGCTTACGGTGATGCCCTCGGCACCGCGGTATTGAAAGCCACGGCAGAAGATTTCCAGGTCGATGAGGTGCTCAACATCCCCCTCAGCGGCGATGGCGAACACCTGTGGATCTGGGTGGAAAAACGTGGCCTGAATACCGAAGAAGCGGCACGACGGATTGCCAAGGCCGCGGGTGTGCCATTGCGCACCGTCAGCTACGCGGGCTTGAAGGATCGTCAGGCGCTGACTCGCCAGTGGTTCAGCGTGCAGCTGCCGGGCAAGGCCGATCCTGATCTGTCGGCGGCGGAAAACGACACACTGAAAATCCTCAAGATCGGTCGACACAAGCGCAAGTTGCAACGCGGTGCTCACTCGGCCAACGGCTTCACCTTGCGCCTGACGCAATTCGCGGGTGATAAAGACGCGATCGACGCGCGGCTGCAACTGATCGCCAAACAAGGCGTTCCCAATTATTTCGGCACCCAGCGTTTTGGCTTTGATGGCGGTAACGTCGTCGATGCCCGCGCCTGGGCTGCTCGTAAGGCCTTGCCGGAGCAGCGCAATGTGCGCTCGCGCCTGTTGTCCACCGCGCGCAGTTTTCTGTTCAACCAAGTGTTGGCGGCGCGCGTGGCCGATGGCAGTTGGCAGCGTGCCCAGGTCGGCGATCTGTTGGCCTTCACTGACAGCCGCAGCTTTTTCCCGGCAGGTGAAGCTGAATGCAGCGATCCGCGCCTTGCGATTCTCGACCTGCACCCGACCGGTCCTCAATGGGGCGAAGGTGACTCGCCGGCGACCGGCGCTGTCCATGTACTGGAGCAGGCAATCGCCGAGCGCGAAGCGGATCTGCGCGATTGGTTGATTAACGCCGGAATGAGCCACGAACGTCGCATCCTGCGGCTGCCCATTGGTGGGTTGACGTGGCATTATCCCGAGCCTGACATTCTGCAACTGGAATTCGTCCTCCCGGCCGGATGCTTTGCCACCGTATTGGTGCGCGAGCTTGTTGATCTGGTGCCGGTGGGGCAGACGGACAGCCCATGCGTATTCTGATTTCTAACGACGATGGGGTAGCCGCACCCGGTCTCGCCGCGCTTTATGCTGCGTTGGCGAATTACACCGAATGCGTGGTTATCGCCCCGGACCAGGACAAAAGCGGCGCCAGCAGCTCGCTGACGCTCGACCGTCCGTTGCACCCGCAAACCCTGGCCAACGGCTTTATCAGCCTGAACGGCACACCTACCGATTGCGTGCACCTGGGCCTTAACGGCTTGCTGGAGTCCGAGCCGGACATGGTGGTTTCCGGTATCAACCTGGGCGCCAACCTGGGGGACGACGTGTTGTATTCCGGCACCGTCGCGGCAGCCCTCGAGGGACGATTCCTTGAGCGCCCCTCGTTCGCCTTTTCGTTGGTCTCACGGCAAGTGGAGAACCTTCCCACAGCCGCTTACTTTGCGCGCAAACTGGTCGAAGCCCATGCTGACCTCGATCTGCCGCCGCGCACGGTATTGAACGTGAACATTCCCAATCTGCCGCTGGATCACATTCGCGGCATTCAGCTGACCCGCCTTGGACACCGCGCTCGCGCTGCGGCGCCGATGAAGGTGGTCGATCCGCGTGGCAAATCCGGTTACTGGATCGCCGCAGCGGGCGACGCTGAAGACGGCGGCCCGGGGACTGATTTCCATGCGGTGATGCAAGGCTATGTATCCATCACGCCGTTGCAACTGGATCGCACCTTCAATGATGCCTTTAGAAGTATCGATGGCTGGCTGGAGGGGTTGCGCTAATGGCTCGTGAACAAGACGATATTTTGCGTCGCGGCATCGGGATGACCTCTCAACGCACTCGCGAACGCCTTATTCAGCGCCTGTATGAAGAGGGCGTTTCCAACGCCAAGGTGCTCGAAGTCATCCGCCGTACACCGCGTCATCTGTTCGTCGACGAGGCGCTGGCTCACCGCGCTTATGAAGACACTGCACTGCCGATCGGACACAACCAGACCATCTCCCAGCCTTATATGGTGGCGCGCATGAGCGAGCTGCTGCTTGAGGCGGGGCCGCTCGACAAGGTGATGGAAATCGGCACCGGCTCCGGCTACCAGACAGCGGTACTGTCGCAGTTGGTCGAGCGGGTGTTCTCCGTGGAGCGCATCAAGGTTTTGCAGGACCGGGCCAAGGAACGCCTGGTCGAGCTGAACCTGCGCAACGTGGTTTTTCGCTGGGGTGACGGTTGGGAAGGCTGGCCGGCGCTGGCGCCGTATAACGGCATTATCGTCACGGCGGTAGCCACTGATGTGCCACAGGCATTGCTCGATCAATTGGCGCCGGGCGGAAGACTGGTCATACCGGTCGGTTCGGGCGAGGTGCAGCAATTGATGCTGATCATTCGTGAAGAAAACGGCTTTTCCCGACGCGTTTTAGGGTCGGTGCGCTTCGTACCATTGCTCAATGGGCCACTGGCCTGAGCATTTATTCAGGAGCGCTGAATTCTCTTCGATTGCCCGGGTCTTACAGCGGCATCGAAATGTTAAACGGAATTCAACGGCAGGCAGCAAACGTGTGCGCGAAGCCATTTCGCTTCATTAAAGGTAAAGCCTGTCGGGCCCGTTATACTTGCGATATTTCGTGCCGGAACACGGCAATCCACATTTTCAGCCACCACAAAGGGAGCGGCGGGTGAGTCTCACAGTCATTGCGCAGCGTATGGGTACAAAGAGCTTTCAGCGCCTGGTGACTGGCCTCGTCTTGAGCACCTTGCTGGTCGGTTGCTCCAGTTCCAAAACGAGTGATGTTCGCGTGGTCGATCGCAACAACGCCGTTCCTCAGCGTCCGGCAGTGACCACGGGGCAGTACGTCGTTCGACCGAAAGACACGCTGTTCTCGATCGCTTTTCGCTACGGCTGGGACTACAAAGCCCTCGCCGCACGGAACAATATTCCTACGCCGTATACGATCCATCCGGGTCAGACAATTCGCTTTGATGGTCGTACCGGTTCAACCCCGACCCCGGTGGAGAGTGCAACCGATTCAACGCCTTCGTCGTCGTTGAAAACCACGGTTATCCGACGTCAGGCTAACGGCACGACGACCAGTTCTGCGGTGGTTGCACCGTCCGTCGCCACCAAGCCGGCCCCCGCTCCGTTGCCTCCAGCCGGCCCGGCCCCGACCGGCTGGGGATGGCCATCTAATGGCATTCTGATTGGAAAGTTCTCCTCAAACGGTAGTTTGAATAAAGGAATTGATATCGCCGGAGATTTGGGACAGCCTGTTTTAGCTGCGTCTGATGGGACGGTGGTATACGCCGGGAGTGGCTTAAGGGGCTACGGCGAATTAGTCATCATCAAACACAGCGACACCTACGTCAGTGCCTACGGACATAACCGCAGGCTGTTGGTTCGGGAGGGGCAGCAGGTCAAAGTCGGACAGACAATTGCCGAAATGGGGTCAACGGGTACAGACCGGGTGAAGCTGCATTTTGAGATTCGCCGACAAGGTAAACCTGTAGATCCGCTGCAGTTCCTGCCACGCCGTTGATTTGTTGCCAGCCTGTTCCGTCACGTAGAGGGGACAGGCTCCAGCGTTGCCAAGGATAAAGGCGCCGCTTGAGCTTGGGGTCGAACTCACCAAAGGACTATAACAATGGCTCTCAGTAAAGAAGTGCCGGAGTTTGACATCGACGATGAGGTTCTCCTTATGGAGACCGGCATCGGTACGGATTCGATGTCGAATGATGAAGGGGCTGCTCCACCTTCCGTTCGTGCCAAATCCAAACACTCCGCTTCGTTAAAGCAACACAAGTACATCGATTACACTCGGGCACTCGATGCCACGCAGCTGTACCTCAACGAAATCGGCTTTTCCCCATTGCTCTCTCCGGAAGAAGAAGTTCATTTTGCGCGCTTGTCGCAAAGTGGCGATCCGGCCGGGCGCAAGCGCATGATTGAAAGCAACCTGCGGCTGGTGGTGAAAATCGCCCGGCGCTACGTCAATCGTGGGCTTTCACTGCTGGACCTGATCGAAGAGGGCAACCTCGGTCTGATCCGCGCAGTGGAGAAGTTCGATCCCGAACGAGGCTTCCGCTTTTCGACCTACGCAACCTGGTGGATTCGTCAGACCATCGAGCGCGCGATCATGAATCAGACCCGGACCATCCGGTTGCCGATCCATGTGGTCAAAGAGCTTAACGTGTACCTGCGGGCCGCACGGGAGCTGACTCAAAAACTCGACCATGAACCCTCACCCGAAGAAATCGCCAACCTGCTGGAAAAACCAGTGGCAGAGGTCAAGCGCATGCTCGGCTTGAACGAGCGGGTTTCTTCGGTCGACGTCTCGCTGGGTCCGGATTCGGATAAAACCCTGCTGGACACCCTTACCGATGATCGTCCAACCGATCCATGTGAACTGCTGCAGGACGACGACCTGTCTCAGAGCATCGATCAATGGCTTTCGGAGCTTACCGACAAGCAACGCGAAGTGGTGGTACGTCGCTTCGGCTTGCGTGGCCACGAGAGCAGCACACTTGAAGATGTAGGCCTGGAGATTGGCCTGACCCGGGAACGGGTCAGACAGATTCAGGTGGAAGGCCTCAAGCGTCTTCGTGAGATTCTTGAGAAGAACGGCTTGTCGAGCGAGTCGCTGTTTCAATAAGCAATTGGCTTATATGGTCATAAAAGGCCCCGACTGGCTCGGGGTTTTTTATTGCCTGGAAGATGAGGGTGATCGCCTCTGCTTTGTAGTATCGCGCTGTAAGTTTTTGCTTACTCTTTCGTAAGTGTTCACTATTTTTACAGGTTGGAAGTCGCCTCTATTCCTACGTGAGTAAAGTTATCTGATTGATTTGTATATATATTTTATTGTGTTAACAGCATGTGACAGTCGATTTTAGCGATCTGGGTCAATTGCGCTTGGCAGGGATTTCTCTAGTATCTGAATTGTGTCGACGGATCGACACGCCCTTCAAGGAAGGGGGGAATGGACATCGCAGGAAGCGATTCATCAGGACGATGAAAAGGAATACAGGGAATAGGGAAAAAATGTGGGCGGGTCAAACCGCCCCTTTTTTTGCGTGCAGAAAAGCAAAAAGGCCCACGAGGGGCCTTTTCCAGAACGCGCAGGAAAATCAGCGTTCGAGTTCTTTAATCTTGTCTTTCTTGCCATCCCACTCTTCAGCGTCTGGCAGCGGATCTTTCTTCTCGGTGATGTTGGGCCAGATTTCGGCCAACTCAACGTTCAGCTGAATGAATTGCTGCATATCTTCCGGGACTTCATCTTCAGAGAAGATGGCCACGGCAGGGCACTCTGGTTCGCACAGTGCGCAGTCGATGCACTCATCCGGGTGAATCACCAGGAAGTTCGGGCCTTCGTAAAAGCAGTCCACCGGACAGACTTCTACGCAGTCGGTGTACTTGCACTTGATGCAGTTGTCGGTGACGACGAAGGTCATTCTAATTTTCTCCTCAGGCGGCGGCAGCGGAGCCCCTTCACGTTGGGGTCGCCAGGTTTGGGAGCGATAATCTGCAGGCCAGGCTATTAGCCAGCAGCATCCCAAACCGCGCGAGATTCTAACAGCTTGCAGGCAAGTGCGTTAGACCCGTGTCTTTAGTGTATAGAGCATTTCTAGTGCGCGACGCGGCGTCATGTCGTCCAGATCAAGTTTAGCCAGTTCATCGAGCACCGGATGCGGCAGACTGGCGAACATATCGCTTTGCTGCGGCGCGGCCGGTTTGCCTTTGGCGGGCTTGGGCACTTCGTGGGGCAGTGCGGTGGCTTCCAGGCGGCCCAAATGCTCACGAGCGCGCACAATCACTTCACTTGGCACGCCTGCCAGCTGCGCAACCGCCAGGCCGTAGCTCTGGCTGGCAGGGCCGGGCAGAACGTGGTGCAGGAACACGATGCGCTCGTTGTGCTCGGTGGCATTGAGGTGAACGTTGGCCACCAGTGGTTGCGCCTCTGGTAGCACCGTCAGCTCGAAGTAGTGGGTGGCGAACAGTGTGTAAGCGCGCAGATGCGCCAGACGTTCCGCCGCCGCCCAGGCCAGCGAAAGGCCGTCGAAGGTGCTGGTGCCGCGACCGACTTCGTCCATCAGCACCAGGCTGCGTTCGGTGGCGTTGTGCAGAATGTTCGCGGTTTCGCTCATTTCGACCATGAAAGTCGACCGTCCACCGGCCAGGTCATCGCTGGAGCCGATCCGGGTAAAGATCCGGTCCACCAGGGACAATTCGCAACTGGCTGCCGGCACGAAACTGCCGATATGCGCCAGCAACACGATCAACGCGGTCTGGCGCATGTAAGTGGATTTACCGCCCATGTTCGGACCGGTAATCACCAGCATGCGCGTGTTGTCGTCGAGGCTCAGGTCGTTGGCCACGAACGGCGTGGTCAGCACTTGCTCGACCACCGGGTGACGACCCTGGGTGATACGCATGCACGGCTCATCAACGAAGCGCGGGCAGTTCAGGTCCAGGTTCAGCGCGCGCTCAGCCAGGTTGCTCAGCACGTCCAGTTCGGCCAGTGCCGCGGCAGTGTCCTGCAACGGTGGCAGTTGGGCGATAAGGTCTTCGAGCAGCGCTTCGTACAGCATCTTCTCGCGGGCCAGCGCACGGCTTTTTGCCGACAATGCCTTGTCTTCGAACGCTTTGAGTTCCGGCGTAATGAAGCGCTCGGCACCTTTGAGCGTCTGGCGGCGAATGTAATCGGCCGGTGCCGACTCGGCCTGCTTGCTCGGCAGTTCGATGAAGTAGCCGTGAATGCGGTTGTACCCGACCTTCAAGTGCGACAGACCGGTGCGAGCTTTCTCGCGTGCCTCCAGATCAATCAGGAACTGCCCGGCGTTCTCGCTGAGCGATTGCAGATCGTCGAGTTCGCTGTCGTAACCGGTTTTCAACACACCGCCGTCACGGATGACCGCAGGTGGATTGTCGATGATGGCTTTTTCCAGCAGCGCCGCGAGTTCCGGGTAGGTGCTGGTGGTCTTCGCCAGTTGAATGATGTGCGGCGCTTCGAGCTCGGTCATCGCCGCTTGCAGCTCTGGCAGTGCGCCGAGTGCATCGCGCAGACGCGCCAAGTCCCGAGGACGGGCGTTACGCAAACCGATCCGCGCCAGAATCCGCTCGATGTCGCCGATTTCCTTGAGCTGCGGTTGCAGTTTTTCGAAACGGTAACCGTCGAGCAGGCAAGTGATCGACGTCTGGCGCGCCAGCAATACAGTGAGATCGCGCAGAGGACGGTTCAGCCAGCGAGTCAGCAAACGACTGCCCATGGCCGTCTGGCAGCGATCGACCACCGATTGCAGCGTATTGTCTCGACCACCGGCCAGGTTGGTGTCCAGCTCCAGATTGCGGCGGCTCGCGCCGTCCAACACCACGGTGTCATCCAGGCGTTCATGGCGCAGGCTACGAAGGTGGGGCAGGGCGGTGCGCTGGGTTTCCTTGGCGTAACTGAGCAAGCAACCGGCCGCGCCGATGGCCAGGGTCAGGTTCTCGCAGCCGAAACCTTTCAGGTCCTGGGTGGAGAACTGTTGGCAAAGACTTTTCAACGCCGAGTCGCGCTCGAAATCCCACGGCGCACGGCGACGAACCCCACGACGTTTTTCCGCCGGCAAATCTTTCGGCCAGTCATCCGGGATCATCAGCTCCACCGGATTGACCCGCTCCAACTCTGCCAGCAGGTTTTCCCAGCCTTTGATCTCCAGCACGGTGAAGTTGCCGCTGGTGATATCGAGCACAGCCAGGCCGAACAGACGCTCGTCACCCAGTACCGCCGCGATCAGGTTGTCCCGGCGCTCATCGAGCAGCGCTTCATCACTGACCGTACCCGGCGTGATGATCCGCACCACCTGACGATCCACCGGCCCTTTGCTGGTGGCCGGGTCGCCGACCTGCTCACAGATCACCACCGATTCGCCCAGCTTGACCAGTTTCGCCAGGTAACCTTCAGCCGCGTGGTAAGGAATCCCACACATCGGAATCGCCTGCCCCGCCGATTGCCCACGGGCCGTCAGGGTGATGTCCAGCAACTTGGCGGCCTTCTTCGCGTCTTCGTAGAAGATCTCGTAGAAGTCGCCCATGCGATAGAACATCAGCTGATCGGGGTGCTGGTTCTTCAGGCGCCAGTATTGCTGCATCATTGGCGTGTGGGAGGACAGGTCGGAGAGGGCTTTATTCATCGGGAATTCAGGAAAACTCGTTCAAAGGTGTAGGGCAAAGGAAGAGGCATCGGCCGGCTTTTGCGCAATGGGCGCAAGATTAACATGGGCAGTCCGCTCGACGCAGGCATGAACGCCTCGCCGGTCTTTTCGGTTGTCTATGCATGATTTATGCAAAACAGCATTTGTCTTCGTAAAAAAGATCAAGCACTATGCGCGTTATGCAAAAACGCAATGTTTCTACCGTCTTAAGAGCGCTGCTCGATCAGCACGGGATCTCCCCCACGGAGCTTCACCGTCGCACCGGCGTGCCTCAATCCACGCTCTCGCGGATCCTCAGCGGGAAGATCGTCGATCCTTCGGATAAACACATCTCGAAAATCGCCGAGTACTTCGCCGTGAGCACCGATCAGTTGCGCGGGCGCGCGGATGTCGCGACCACCGCCAATGCCGGGCGCGATCAATTGCATTCCGAACTCAAGGACATAAGTCTGTGGGACGACGATACGCCCGTCGATGACGACGAAGTGTCCGTCCCCTTTCTTCGCGAGGTTGAATTGGCTGCTGGATCAGGAAGATTCGTCATCGAAGAGAGCGAGCGCTCTAGCCTGCGCTTCGGCAAGCGCAGTCTGCGTCACAACGGTGTGCAGTTCGACCAGGCCAAATGCGTGACGGTGCGTGGCAACAGTATGCTGCCGGTGTTGCGCGATGGTGCCACTGTCGGGGTGAATGCCGGCAAGTGCGCGATTGGCGACATCGTCGACGGCGATCTTTATGCCATCAACCACAACGGCCAGTTGCGGGTTAAGCAGCTGTATCGCCTGCCGACCGGCATTCGCCTGCGCAGCTTCAATCGCGATGAACACCCGGACGAGGACTACACCTTCCAGGAAATCCAGGAAGAGCAAATCGTCATCCTCGGTCACGTCTTCTGGTGGGGCATGTACGCCCGTTAACCTCATCACTGTCAGATAAAACCCGCCATCGAGCGGGTTTTTTTTCGCCTTCCGAAAGCCATCAGCGCCTTTGTTTGCAGGCTTATCATGCATCAGCGCAATTCAAATGCATAAATAAATGCATTTGTGCATTGACTGTATATGCATCCATGCATATTCTTTGCCTCAAGCCGCTCAACAAAGCAGCTCGAAACGAAGCTCTTTAGTTCCACCAAAAAGGCAGCGATGAACCGGCCTCAACGGTTCAGAGGGTTGGCAACTGACCCGGGTGTGCAGCGTAAAGCACCAGAAGCAGTTATCCGGCGGGCAGGGACCGCGGTCGGAAAAACAATTCGAATGGACTCGTACCGCGCCAGTAGCGCCGAAAGGTCAGCAGGACCGCATTACTGAAAAGCCCGGAGTAATACCGGGCTTTTTGGAATGCCTACCTGTCGCCGATTTCTCAATCGGCACCGGTTCAAACACAAACACATCACTCATCAATCACCCCAGGAGGCGTGACATGACAAACGAGCAACAAGCGTTGCTGGACATGCCGATCTGGCTTGTCATCGTCCTCGCCCTGGTGGGCGGGGTGTCCGGCGAAATGTGGCGCGCCGACAAGGACGGCGCCCGAGGCTGGGCGCTGCTGCGGCGCCTGGCCCTGCGTTCCGGGGCCTGCGTCATCTGCGGGGTCTCGGCAATCATGCTGCTGTACGCCGCCGGCGTGTCGATCTGGGCTGCCTGCGCGTTTGGTTGCCTGACGGCGATGGCCGGGGCGGACGTTGCGATTGGCCTTTATGAGCGCTGGGCGGCCAAGCGGATTGGTGTTTGCGAAGTACCGCCGCGCGAATCTCGCCCTGATCAACAGTGAGGCGACATCTCGAACCCTCACATTCAACTCTGACAGGAGGCCATTAATGCCGGTCGTCATCGAAAAACCTTCACAGCTATTTTCGGCCATTGCCGAGGCGTTGCGCATAGCCCTTCCCGGCTTGAATGTCGGGAGTCCTCAAGATTTCGACAGCACAGATAATCTCGCTTGGGTTTTGATTGTACTCCAGCACGATGCGCCGGGCAGTCGGGCCAATGACGGGCGCATTGCTCATGCGCTGACGGTTTCGCTGCAAGTCGTGTCGCCCGTTTCCGGCCTGGCAGCCTGCGATCTGGGCAGCGAATTGAAAAACCTGGTCACTGATAACCGCTGGAAACTGCCCGGCGATCAGTGCGATCTGCCGTTGAACATTGATGGCATTGCCTCGACGTTCATCAGCGGCGCCCGGGAATACAACACCTGGACCGTTTCATTTACCCAGACTTTGTACCTCGGGCCATTGCTGCAGGACGACCCCGTGGGCACGCCTAAATTTGCCCGTACCTGGGAGGTGTCGAACATCGACGATCCAGACCAATACCAGGCACTGGAGGGGTAATCCATGTTCGATGTCCTTATCAGTCAGCACTTGGGCCCGATCATCGAACGTCTGGCGCAGATGCAAACCGAGATTGAAGACCTGAATCGGCGTACCGACAGTCTCTGCCGGATTGGCGTGTGCGAGGAAGTCGATGCGGCCAGCAACACGTGCAGGGTTCGCCACGGTGAGCTACTGAGCCCCGCTATCAGATTCTTTAACCCGAGCGCCGGCGCACAAAGCGAGTCACGCATTCCCTCCATCGGTGAACAGTGCGTGCTGCTGAACCATGGCGGCGGCGATAGCAGCGGTCAGTCCGTTGCACTGTTCGGTCTCAATGGTGGTCAGTTTCCGCCGGCCTCAACGCAGGCTTCGCTGACGCGACGCCGCTATCAGGACGGCACCGAAAGTGGCTACGACGACGCCAGTCATGCTCTGCACTGGCAAAACGGCCCGACAACCTTCACCGGTTCTCGCGAATCGCTCGAACTGAGCATCGGCCCGGCCCGGTTGGTCATGACGCCTGAGGCGATCCAACTGCAACTGGGCGCGAGCGGTTTACTGCTCGACGCATCCGGTGTGCACCTGAGCGGCCCCTTGGTGGATCACCAGGGTCGAGTCATTAGCACTGCCTAAAGAGTTTTCCATGATAGGAATCGATAGAAACACCGGCGCATCAGTCGATGACTGGCCGCAATTTGTGCAGCGCGCGACCCGAGCGCTGACCACGCCTTTGGGCACTCGGCAGAAGCGTCCTTTGTACGGCTCGTTGATCCCGAATCTCTTGGGCCAAAACCTCGGCGACGACGTGCTGATGCTTGCCCAGAGCCATGCGGCGCAAGCGTTTTACAACAAGCAGAACGGCATCGGCGATTTTCAACCGCAAGTCATTGTGGCCAGCCGGCAGGGGGCGGGATTGTTGCTGCGCTTCGCCGGCACCTGGAAAAACCGTCAACAAACCTTCGAGGTGGTGACATGAGTATGTTGATCCCCGGCCAGAATCAGTTGGCCGAGCCGGCCATCGTCACCGTCGAGGCGTTTGAGGACCTGCTCGCAGAGTTCAAGACCTTCGTCGTTGAATACGTCGGCGCCCGTTCTCCCGAGAGCGCGGCGAAGCTCAAGGACAGTCTGGAAAATGAAAGCGAATTGCTGACACTGGCCCTCGAGGCCTTTTGTGTGCGGCTGCAGACCCACGAGCGCAAATACAACGCCCGGATCAAGCAAATGCTGGCGTGGTGGGCCACCGGCAGCAACCTCGATGCACGCTTGGCGGACATGGGGCTTGAGCGTCAATTGCTGGACCCGGGCGATCCGGCGGCGTTCCCGCCCGTTCCCGCGGTTTTTGAAAGCGATGACGACGCCCGGTTGCGTTATTACCTGGCACCCCATGCCCCGGCGGCCGGTTCACGGATGCAGTATCGCCGGGAAGTTTTCACCCTGGGTGAACGGCCTGCGGTGAAGGTCGAAACGGCGGCGGCGGGCGTGGTGACGGTCACGTACACCTTCAACCCGGACGGCTATGCCGCGCAGGTCAAGGATGGCAACGGGCGTCGCACCGCGCCTGGCGAAGTGATGGTCACTGTGTTGGCGCGTGAGGGCGATGGCACGCCGTCCGGCGATCTGCTCAACGGCGTTCGCCAGCATTTCGCCCGGCCTGATGTGCGGCCCGAAACAGACCTGGTGACCGTCCAGGGCGCGCAAATCAAGACCTACAAAATTCGTGTGGTGGCGAAAATCAACGCCGGTCCCGATTCCGGGCTGACCAAGGTCGCCGTGCAGCAACAGTTGCAGGCCTATGCCGATTCCTGTCATCGCCTCGAAGGGCGAGTCGATCCGAGCTGGATCGACTACACGCTGCACAACGCCGGTGCGGTTCAGTTGCAAATCCTTGAACCGCTGGCGCCAATTGTGACGACAGCTTTCCAGGCGCCCTTTTGCACGGGGGTCGAGGTCGAGGTGGATACGTTATGAGTGACGACACACCTGGGCCGAGTCTGCTCCCGGCCAACAGTTCACCGCTGGAGAGGGCGCTGGATCTCGCGTTCGGCAAACTACTTGAGCGCATAACGCCGCCGTTTCCAGCGTTGATGAACCCCGGCGAAACACCATTGGCGTTCTTGCCGTACCTCGGCGCGGATCGCGGTGTCAGCGAGTGGAGCTCCGAAGCACCCGAAGCGGAAAAGCGTTTAACGGTAGAGCTCGCCTGGGCAACCGCGCGGCAGGCAGGTACTCGCAAAGCACTGGAAAACGCCGCCAAAGGTTTGCAGCTGCAACCCGACGTGCGTGCCTGGTACGAGCAATCGCCACCCGGTCAGCCTTACAGCTTTTCCGTCAGGGCTTTTACCGAACAGCCTTACAGCGAAGAAATCGATGCGCGTCTTGATCGACGCCTGGCGGACGCCAAAAGCGAACGCGACACCTTGAAAATCTCCGTAGGCCTGAGCGCCTTCGGTCATCACGTCATCGGTGCCGCCACTGTGTGCGGCGAGCTGGCCACGATTTATCCGATTGTCATCGAAGGGCTCGAAGCCTCAGGTCAGGTCTTTATGGCGGCCGGGCTCTACGCCGTCGAAACCTCCACTATTTATCCTCAGGGGTCCTAAATGGCCGACTATTACACCCTGCTTACCAATGCGGGGATTGCCTACGAAACTGCCTGCAAGGCGGCGGGCACACCGATCAAGCTGTCGCAGATTTCCGTCGGTGACGGCGGTGGTGCAGTTTACAACCCGGCGGCAACCGACACCGCGCTCAAGCGCGAAGTCTGGCGCGGGCCGCTCAATGCACTGTTCCAGGATGAGAAAAATCCGAGCTGGTTGCTGGCTGAAGTGACCATCCCACCGGATGTTGGCGGCTGGTATGTGCGCGAGGCCGGGATCTGGACAGATACTGGGATTCTGTACGCCATCGTCAAATACCCGGAATCGTTCAAACCGGTTTTGGCGACGTCGGGTTCGGGGAAAGAGTTTTACATTCGCTCGATTTTCGAGACCAGTAATGCGTCGTTGGTGACGTTGTTGATTGACGATACGGTTGTTAGGGCGACGCGTGCGTGGGTGATGGGTTATCTCGCCGATGAGTTGGCCAAGCTCGACGGCAAGCAATCGGTTCGTGTGGCAACCACGGAAAACATTGTATTGAGTGGTGCGCAGCAAATCGACGGCGTCGCGGTGCTGTCTGGACAGCGTGTGCTGGCGGTGGCGCAAACGGCGGCGAAAGATAACGGTATTTATGTCGCGGCTAACGGCGCGTGGGTACGTTCGGTCGACGCCAACACCAGCGCCAAGGTAACGCCGGGCCTGACGGTAATGGTCGAAGAGGGCACTGCTAACGCGGATTCTCTTTGGCACTTGGTCACGAATGGCCCGATAACGCTGGGCACTACTTCGCTGAGCTTTGAAATGCTCGCCGGCAGGACGGGAATTCAGGCTGGTACTTACAAGAGTCTGACGGTCGATAAGTATGGGCGTGCCACGGCGGGGACGAATCCGGAAACTTTGGCGGGGTTTGGCATCAAGGACACGTACACCAAGGCTGAAATTGAGGCGATGATTGCGCAGGCTTCGGCTCTTCCAGTGGGCGCTGTGGTCGCCTTTCCAAAGACCACCGTGCCACCGGGCTTCCTTGAAATTGATGGCAGCGTACAGAGCATCGCGACTTACCCGGATTTGTACGCGTATCTGGGCCCTACCTTCAATACGGGCGGCGAGGGCGCCAGCAACTTCCGTTTGCCTGAGTCACGTGGCGAGTTTCTGCGCGGCTGGGATCATGGCCGCGGTATTGATGGCGGTCGAACAATCGGTAGTTATCAGGTTGATACCTTACAGAACATCACCGGTACGTTTGACGGCTTTCTCGATATCACCACGGCAGGTGGCGCGTTCACGTTAAGCAACTTTAGCGCGTCCACAAATCCGCTCAACCAGAAAGGCGCCTACCACGGCGTGAATTTTGATGCTTCTAAAGTGGCGCGCACCTCCGTAGAAACGCGTCCCCGTAACCTGGCCGTCTTGTGGTGCATCAAGGCCTGGAACGCGCCGATCAATCAGGGAAACATCGATGTCGCAGCGTTGCAGGCGCTGGCTGTGCAAGCTACTGAAATCAATCGTGGTACGGCCAAGATCGCAACTCAAGCGTTTACCGATGCCGGTGCCGATGACAACACAATCGTGACGCCGAAAAAACTTTGTTGGGGATTCCAGATTCTCAAGGCCGCAAATGGTTACGTGGTTTTCCCGACATGGTTGGGAGGTTTCATTATTCAATGGGGTTATTCCACGATCCCATTGGGGGCAACGGTTGTTCCGTTTCCATTGAGCTACCCGAATGCTTGCTTTGGTATTCAAGCTACGCCGTTCAACGTTAGTGGCGCAGCTGATGTTATCGAGTATACAGCGCTCCCGACTAAGACCGGATTCACGGCTGTTGGTGTTAGTTCCGGGGTAACGGGGTCGCCTGCGCAAACAGCTACCAATTTTTACTGGTTTTCAATTGGGTACTGAGGGATACGGCATGAAGTTCGTAACATTTGATACGGCGGGTGTTCTCAAATCCCGTCTGATTCTTGGAGTGAATGATATTCCTGAGGATGCTGTGGAGGTTGATGAAAGCCTTTGGATGCGGATTACCCAAGAGTTAGATGGTGTGTGGAAGCAGGGTTATGACGGTGTAATTTCGAAGGATCCATTTCCCGCGTTGCAGCACCCTGAGTACACCAGCGAGGAAGTCGAAGCTCTGCGCCTTCGGGCTTATGGCAACCCGATCACCGGTTCGGATCGATTCTTCGCCCAGGCGCAGCGAATGGAGACGATGGGAGAGCCTGGCTGGGAAGTAATCCGTGCTAATGGAGTGCGGCGGTTTAATGAAATCCAGCAAGAATTCCCGTGGGTGGCGTCCGCCGCTGAAGCAACCGAATAAACGCCCCGCACCGTCGGGGCGTTTTCTTATCCGCTATTTACACCCAACAGCCCCTTCTTAAAACCAAGGGGCTTTTTCGTTTATGGAGAAACCCAAAATGGCAGAACGCCAAACCTACACCGTCCTCGTCCCATTCCCTGTCGGGCGTGGTCACTGGTCGACCGCTGGCCAGGAGCTCGACCTGCTCGACGTCGAAGCCAATGCGCTGCTAAGTGCCGGTCGCCTGGAGCTGAAATCCACATCCACCCAGGCCGAACCGGCCGCTGCCAAGAAGGCTGAATAACCATGGCTGAGGTTTTGAACTTCGAGCACAACGGCATTACCGTCAATGCTTCCGAATCCCCCGAGGCCATGGGTGGTCTCGGTGACAACGTCATTGGCTTGATCGGCACCGCGCCGAAGGCCGATCCGCTGATTCCGCGTAACTCCCCGTTCCGCATTAACAGCTTCACCACCCAGGCGCTGCTCGATCCGACCGGCACTGAATCGGGCACCTTGTTCCACGCGGTGTTCCAGATTCTGAAAGTGGTCAAGGTGCCGGTCTACGTGGTCATCGTCGAAGAGGGCGCGGCCCCGGCTGACACCATCAACAACGTGATTGGCGGCATCGAGCCAGTGACCGGTCGCAAACTCGGCCTGGCCGCACTGAGCGGTGTGCCGGAAGACCTGACCATCATCGGCGCACCAGGCTTCACCGGCACCAAAGCCGTGGCCAGCGAGTTCGCCTCGTTCGGCAAGCGCATCAAGGCGCGGGTGGTGCTCGACGGCAAGGACGCCTCGGTCGCTGATCAAGTGACTTACAGCCAGGAACTGGGCGGTGCAGACCTCGGTTTCGACCGCTGCCTGGTCGTGCACAACATGCCGGCCGTTTACTCCAAGGCGGCGAAGAAAAACGTCTTCCTGTCGCCATCGAGCCTGGCCATTGCCGCGCTTGCCAAGGTCAAGCAGTGGGAGAGCCCGGGCAACCAGGTGACCTACGCCGAAGACGTGTCGCGAGTCGTGGAATACAACATTCTCGACACCTCCACCGAAGGCGATCTGCTCAACCGCTACGGCATCAGCTACTACGCCCGCACTGTCCTCGGTGGCTTCTCGCTGCTGGGTAACCGCTCCATCACCGGCAAGTTCATCAGCTACGTCGGCCTTGAAGATGCGATTAGCCGCAAGCTGGTGAAGGCCGGCCAGAAAGCCATGGCCAAGAACCTGACCAAGTCGTTCATGGATCAGGAGGTCAAGCGCATCAATGACTGGCTGCAAACCCTGGTCGCCGACGAAACCATCCCTGGCGGCAGCGTGTACCTGCACCCGGAATTGAACAGCGTCGAGAAGTACAAAAACGGCACATGGTTCATCGTCATCGACTTCGGCCGTTACGCGCCAAACGAACACATGGTTTATCAACTCAACGCCCGCGATGAAATCATCGAGCAGTTCCTGGAGGATGTTCTCTAATGTTTACCAACCGTGTAAGACAGGCCATCGCGGCCACCCTGCAAGGCCTGCCGTTGTCGGCGACCGTGGAAGAGTTCACCCCGCCGAAGATCGAGTTCGATATGGAACCGATGACCGGCGGACGCTTCATCGCCGAGGAAATGGCCAAGAGCGGCAAAGTGCTGACCTCCAAGTTGATCCTGCAAGGTGCCGGACCAGAGATCATGCTCGCCCTGGGCGTGAAGCTGGGCGACGACATTCTGCTGAACGTGCGTGAAGCTGGCCAGGATCAGGACGGTAACACCTGGTTCACCTATCACACCGTTGGCGGCAAGTTGAAATCCCTTGAGGAAGCCGTCCTCAAAATGGGCGATAAACCCAAGAGCACCCTCGAACTTTCCTGCCGCACCTACAACCGTCTCGAAAACGGCATTCCGGTGATCGACATCGACGTGCGTACCCAGAAGTTCATGCTCAACGGCGTGGATATTATCGGTGATGCCCGTCGCGCAGTGCTGATCACATAACCCCTCGCACTACCTCAATACAACTCAGCTAAACGCAGTCCCTGTGGAGAGCGAGCCGGCTCCCACAGGTTGCACACCCAAGGAATTCATTTCATGTCCTGGACACCTCCCGTTCATGCCCTGTTGTCGCCGATCACCGGCGACGATCAGTCGGCCATCGAACAGATTCAACTCAAACCGTTGTACTACGCCGCACAGAAAGAGGCCCTGGCCCGTGCCGGCGACGATGAGGACGACCAGTTTTTCGAACTGGCCAAATTAGCCACCGGTCTTTCGGTCAAGGAACTCGACCAGCTCAAACGCCCGGACTACGTGAGCATCGCGCAGTACGTGCATGAGATGTCGACCCGTCCGGCGTCATATTTTTTACAGCCGGATATCGAAGCCGTAGCCGTGGACGATCCCGATCAAGTGCAACTGCTGCAACCGCTCAATGCAGCGGGACGCAGCCTGACTTCGCTCACCCTGGAAATGCCGGTCCTGCGCGCCACCAAGGCGATGAAAAAACTGAAAACGGCCAAGGAACGCGCCGAGTTCATCACCGCCCATTGCACCGGCTTGATGCTTCCCGACCTGGACCTGTTGACCGTGCCCGACTGGACACAGCTTCAGGTACGCATCGACGATTTTTTAAACAAACCGGCGGACTTCTTTCGGAGCGCGACATCGAAGTAATCCTCGATGTCGTGCCGCTCATTTACTCGATAAGTGAGGCGGAAATTCTGGAATGGGACGCCGGCAAGGCATTGCGCCGATACGACATAGCGATCACTCGCCTTGGCGTGAAAAAGGAGTAGAACGGGATGGCCGAGAGCAAATATTCGCCGCCCGGTGCGGAAATAAATCGAATTGAGCTGCCGCAACTCGGCAGTGCATCAAAAATGTCGGGGCTTGCTGGTAGCGCAGATCCTTTGTCAGGCCTGAACCTGGCACTCACCACAGCGAGCCTCGACATCCATCTGTTGGTAGACGCGCAGGAAAAGCTGCGCGAAACCTTGGCATCGTTGAACAGCACCCTTTCGTCGCAGCAGTCGCTGCTCAAAACGAACGCATCGGCCCCTGCGTCACCCAGCGAGGCGAAGTCGAAGCTCAAGGCCGAGGTCGACCAGCGAGCCCCGCCAGCCATGCTCAAGTCTGCGATGGCGACAGAGTTCGCGATGGTCGAGCTTAATCAGGTACTGAAACTGGACGATGCCCAGTTACAGAATTTGTCGAAAGCCACTCAAGATATGGCCACTGACAAGCAGGTCGCCCCGAGTGGGGCAACGGTGGTTCAACTGGCTCAGGTCGAATTGGCGGCGGCGAAGTCGGGGGTCGGGCGTGGGCTTGAGCCATCCCAAAAACAGGAGGCATTACTGAATTTCACTCGCGATAGCGCGGTGATGGCGTCGGCATTCAACCTCGATATCAAGGCCGCCAGCGAGATGCTGCTGGGTTGGCGCTCTTCGATGAAGCTGGATCGGGTCCAAAGCCAGAATCTGGCAGATGCGACCAACCACCTTGGCAACAGTGGTTTGAATGTCAATGCAGCCGATATCGGCTCAGTCGTGCAACAGAGTGGTGAAGCTGGCATTGCTTCGGGCTTGTTGCCTGAACAAGTAGCGGCCCTCGCTGCAGCGTTCTTGAATAGCGGTGTGGACAAGGCCGGCGCCGGTGTGGCTTTGAAGAGCTTCACCACCGGGTTGGCCAAAGGGGACACGGCTTCACCGGAGCAACGTAAGGCCTGGGCGGAACTTAACCCAAAATTCAGTCCCGCAATGATAGCGGACGGCCTGCGCACTGACGCCCTCGGAACGATCAATCAGGTACTTGAAGCTCTGAGCAGCAAATCCCCAAAAGAACAGCAGTCGCTGACTAAAACACTGTTCGACGATAACACGGGGATTCTTGAGCTGTTGAAGAAGCCGGAAGATGCCCGGAATGCTCTTTTGCTGGTGTCCGAGAGAACCAAAGACGGGGCACTGCCAACGTTCACAGGCTCCGTCGCGAAAACCGCCGAAGCGCTGGGAGAAACCTCTCAAGGGCGGTGGAACGCACTCGATGCGAGTAACAACCGGATGTTGGCGGCGGGAGGCAATGCTCTCGCACCGTTGACCGACGGCTTGATGGTATCGCTAGGCGCCTTGGCCGATGGCTTGAGTAGCGTTGCTGAAGCACAGCCTAAAACCACAGCAGGATTGCTTGTGCTAGCCGGAGTACTCGCAGTGGCGCGCGGCGCAGAAATCAAGGTCGCAATGGCCTCCGCCATCACCGCCGCGGCGACCAGGCTTTTGGTTCTGGCCGGTGCGCGACCGATTCCCGAGGTGTCTGACGCAACGGTTGACGTGAAGGAGCGAGCTCGCAAGGGCAAAAGGAAGAATCTGGGAGCCAGTCAAGAAAAAGGCGCAACTCCGGGTAAAAGCTCGAGCAAACCTGCGCCAAAACTGCCACGCATGTCGACAAGAAGTCGCTTGCTGAGCGCCGCTAAAATGGGTTCGGCGGTCACTAAACGGATCGCACCACTGAGGCTGCTCAGCGCTGGCTACGATGTCGTCAAAGGCCTGGAGGAGGGAAACACCAAAGCTGTCAGCGGGGCGCTGGGCTCCGCAGGTGGCGGGCTAGCGGGGACGTATGCCGGTGCCGCTGCCGGTGCAATGATCGGCAGCGTCGTGCCCATTCTGGGCACGGCAGTCGGTGGAGTGATTGGTGGTTTGTTGGGCGGCATGGCAGGCAGTTGGGGAGGGGAATGGCTGGGCGAAAAACTTGCCGCACCTGCCGACCAACTCGCCGCACCGGACCAGGTCAGCAAAGACCTGACTAGTGCCCAAACGAGCAGTCAGCAGAACTCGATGACGGCGAACATTTACATCAATGGCCAGGATCAGGCCAGCGCCAGTCAGTTGGCGAATCTGGTTGTGCAACAGATCACGGGCCAATTCGGACTTATGACCCTGCCCAACTCACTCGCCATGCGAAGTGACGCGGCCCTGACCGATGGAGGTAGCTGATGCGTCAGCAAATGGTGTTGGGCACTTTCATTTTCGGCCTGTCCAGAAACTTCGCTTACCACAACTTGATGCGCGGAGCGGACGGTGGCTGGCAGAGCGTCGACGCTGCCACCGGCAAACCCATCTCCAGTCAGACCGGCCAAGGCCTGCAAACCCTGAAGATAACGGGCAAATCGATGTACACGACGGCCATGGATCGGCTTGATGAGTTGCGTGCATTGCAGGCGCTGCGTGTCCCTGTGCCGTTGGTTGACGGCATCGGTCGCAATTGGGGGCTATGGCAGATCATCACGGTGTCCGAAACCCAGTCGAACGTGATTGATGACGGCACCGCGATGGTGGTCGATTGGTTCATCGATTTGTTGGAGTTCGCCAATGCGTAATGTTCGAAGTATCGCCGGTGATTCGGTGAATCTGTTGCTCTACCGGGCGCTTCAGCGCTGTGACGATGCCGCAGAGGAGTCGCTTTGGCGCCTCAATCCGGGGCTTGCCGAATATGGTCCGGTATTGCCGGCGGGTGTGCGGGTGCTCCTGCCCGAGCTGGACTCAAAACCCATTGCACCCAAGCCGGCTTCGGCCTGGGATTAAGGAGGCGGCATGTCACTTGGTTTCACACCCTCGGTGGAGATTTACGGCGCGAATGCTGCGCTGCTCAACGAGCGATTGATTTCATGGCAGCACATCGATGCGGCGGGGATAGAGTCCGATCAACTGACGCTGACCATTAATCTGGATGGACTCGAAGGATTGCCGAGCCTGGGCGGAAAAATCGGCTTGCGAGTGGGCTATGTGGAATCGGGTCTGGTTGATAAAGGCGAATTCGTGATCACCCGGCGCACGCCGACGCTGTTTCCCTTGCGTATGACGCTGGTGGCCACGGCGGCACCGTTCAGTGCTGCGGATGAAACCGGCTTCAAGCAACGGCGATCCGTCAGCCATGGTCCGACCACCGTGGGGACGCTGTTTCGCCAGTTGACGTCCAGGCACGGATTTTCACCGCGCGTCGCCCCTGAACTGGCGCAGATCCAGATTGAACACATCGACCAGTCCAACGAGACGGACATGGGGTTTCTGACCCGCCTGGCCACTCTCCATGACGGTGTCGCCAAGCCGATCAATGATTTGTATGTGCTGGCGCGACGTGGGCAGGCGAAGTCGCTGTCGGGCAATGTCATGCCGGACATAAAGCTCTCCGTGACGACTGACAATCGTCCGGGCGAGGAGGCTTTTATCGCGGCAACCCTCGAAGAAACCGCTCGGGCGAAATACCAGGGCTGCAAGACCAGTTGGTGGGATGCAGCCGCCGGGAAAGTGCGTGTCGAGGAAAGCGGCATCGCGCCGTTCAAGACCCTTCGTCAACGCTATCAAAGTGCAAACGACGCCCGGGCCGCCGCTGAGGGCGAGGTGCGCCGGATGATGCGTGAAGCATTGAAGGTGAAGATCGACTGTCCCGGCAATCCAGGTTTGTCCGCCGAAGGTCTGGTGCTGCTGGACAGTACGTGGCCCGATTTCATGCGCGGTCGTTGGTCGATCGACAAAGTTACGGCCAGTGGCAGTCGTCAGAACAGCTATCGCTGTTCAATCGAGGCGACCTGCCTGGACGCTCGGTCCTAAGGACATTAAGTGATTTTTGCCGGTGGCGGCCGAGCAACTTTTCATCCTTTCCATGGAGGTCACCATGACTGTTACGCAACAACTGCTGGAAACCATCATGCCCAACGGCCGCCCCCAAGCGGGCGTTTTCATTTGCGCACTCAACAACGCAATGGCTCGCTTCAACATCAACACCCCGAAACGCATTGCCGCTTTCCTCGCGCAAGTCGGCCATGAATCCGGGCAGTTACAGTACGTGCGCGAGCTTGGCAGCGAGCAATATCTGAGCAAATACGATACCGGCGCGTTGGCCGCCCGTTTGGGCAATACGCCTGCACCCGACGGTGACGGTCAAAAGTACCGCGGCAGGGGCCTGATCCAGATTACCGGCCGCGACAATTACCGTGAATGCAGCCTCGGACTGTTTGGCGACGACCGTTTGCTGTTTCTGCCAGAACTCCTGGAAAAACCCCAATGGGCCGCCGAATCCGCCGCGTGGTTCTGGCAAAAAAATGGCCTCAACGAACTGGCCGACCGCGATCAGTTCAACAGCATCACTCGTCGCATCAACGGTGGGCTTAACGGCCTGCAGGATCGTCTGTTGTTGTGGGCGCGGGCGAGGGCGGTGCTATGCCAGTCTTCGGTCTGACGCCGGTTTCCTGCCGGGCAATTGGGCTTGTTGTGTTTCTGGCTGTGTTGGCCGCAAGCTCGGCGGCGCTGGCCTGGCACTTCCAGGATTGGCGGTATGGCCGGCAACTGGCGGTACAGGCTCGCGTGCACGCCGAGGCGTTGAATCGGCTGGCGCAGGCTGCGGCAACGCAGCAACAGGCCGAGCAGGACAAGCGTCTGGCGCTTGAACAGCGTCTTTCAAACAGTGAACAAACCCATTTTCGAGCGCTTAGCGATGCCCAACGTGATCAAGGTCGCTTGCGCGATCGTCTTGCCACTGCTGATGTGCGCTTGTCAGTCCTCCTCGATGCCGATGACGCCGCCTCAGGCTGTTCAATGCCAGCCACCTCCCGCGCCGGCGGCATGGATCATGGAGGTGCGCGAGCCCGACTTGACCCGGCGCATGCTCAACGAATTATCGCCATCACCGACGCCGGTGACAGCGGATTGATTGCCCTGCAAGCGTGTCAGGCTTATATCAGAGCCGTCACTCGCTAACATTTTGATCAACCCTGCGCCTTGCAAGCGCGATCTGCTCGTGTACGGTAGTTCCCATTCCGCTCGATCAGGAGAAGCCCGTGAAAGAAATCACCCAGCTGGCCGCTGAGCTTGGCAGGCGCATGCAGGTTCTCAATGCCCACGTCACCACCGCCGAGTCCTGCACCGGCGGCGGCATCGCCGAGGCGATCACCCGTATCCCGGGGAGCTCGGCGTGGTTCGAGGCCGGCTATGTGACGTACTCCAATCGCCAGAAAACCCAGCAGTTGAATGTGCCGACCGAGTTGTTCAATACGGTCGGTGCGGTCAGTCGCGAGGTGGTTGAGGCGATGGTCCGCGGTGCACAGGACAAAAGCCAGGCGCATTTTGCCGTGGCGGTCAGCGGCGTGGCAGGGCCGGATGGCGGTTCTCCAAGTAAACCGGTGGGCACCGTGTGGCTGGCCTGGGGCGTTGGTGAGCGGGTCTTCAGCGAGGAGCAGCACTTCGCCGGTAACCGCGATGAGGTCCGCCGACAAACGGTTAAGGCCGCGCTAGAGGGGCTGCTGCGCCATGCCGCGGGAGAAATCTCAAATCAGGGGTAGGCGATCCTGAAACGCTGTGGAATAATACTGGCTACTTATACAGGTGTTGGCCGTCAGGCCTTATTGATTACGTGAGGACTTTAATGGACGACAACAAGAAGAAAGCCTTGGCTGCGGCCCTGGGTCAGATCGAACGTCAATTCGGCAAGGGTGCCGTAATGCGTATGGGCGATCAGGACCGTCAGGCGATCCCGGCTATCTCCACTGGCTCTCTGGGGCTGGACATCGCGCTCGGCATTGGCGGTCTGCCAAAAGGTCGTATCGTTGAAATCTACGGTCCTGAATCCTCCGGTAAAACCACGCTGACGCTGTCGGTGATCGCCCAGGCTCAAAAAGCCGGCGCGACCTGCGCATTCGTCGACGCCGAACACGCACTCGATCCTGAATACGCCGGCAAACTGGGCGTCAACGTCGACGACCTGCTGGTCTCCCAACCGGACACCGGCGAGCAGGCCCTGGAAATCACCGACATGCTGGTGCGTTCCAACGCGGTTGACGTGATCATCGTCGACTCCGTGGCCGCACTGGTTCCGAAGGCTGAAATCGAAGGCGAAATGGGCGACATGCACGTGGGCCTGCAAGCCCGTCTGATGTCCCAGGCGCTGCGTAAAATCACCGGTAACATCAAGAACGCCAACTGCCTGGTGATCTTCATCAACCAGATCCGTATGAAGATCGGCGTGATGTTCGGCAGCCCGGAAACCACCACCGGTGGTAACGCGCTGAAGTTCTACGCCTCGGTACGTCTGGACATCCGTCGTACTGGCGCGGTGAAAGAAGGTGATGAAGTCGTCGGTAGCGAAACCCGCGTCAAAGTCGTGAAGAACAAGGTAGCTTCGCCGTTCCGTCAGGCCGAGTTCCAGATTCTCTACGGCAAGGGCATCTACCTCAATGGCGAGATGATCGACCTGGGCGTGCTGCACGGTTTCGTTGAGAAGTCCGGCGCCTGGTATGCCTATGAAGGCACCAAGATCGGTCAGGGCAAGGCCAACTCGGCCAAGTTCCTGGCAGACAATCCGGAAATCGCCGCCAAGCTCGAGAAGCAACTGCGTGACAAGTTGCTGACCCCTGCGCCGGACGTCAAAGCATCGCCAGTCAAAGAGACTGCTGATGACCTGGCTGACGCTGATATCTGATTGATCCGATGACCGCCGTACTCGATACACTCGTCGCGGTGCGGCGAACCGCAATGGACCTGCTCGCGCGACGCGAGCACGGTCGAGTCGAGCTGACGCGTAAGTTGCGTCAGCGCGGCGCTCTCCCTGAAATGATCGACACCGCACTCGATCGTTTGACGGAAGAGGGTCTACTCTCCGAATCCCGTTACCTCGAAAGTTTCGTTTCCTACCGCGCCCGCTCCGGCTATGGCCCTTTGCGTATTCGTGAAGAACTCAGCCAACGCGGCCTGCAGCGTGCAGATATTGAACTCGCTTTGCGCGAAAGCGGTATCAGCTGGCAGGAGCAACTGGAAGATACCTGGCGGCGCAAATTTGCCGGGCATCTGCCGATAGACGCCCGGGAACGTGCCAAGCAAGGGCGTTTCCTCAGTTATCGGGGATACTCCATGGAAATGATCAGCCGCTTATTCAGTGGTCGAGGAATGGATGATTAATAAAAACGGCCCGCTATTTCGATAGCGGGCCGTTTTTTTTGCCTCACGTCACCTTGGATGGTTCGCGCGTGCGCTGTTGCGGCTGGGGTTTTGAATGGGCCCAGTTTTCCGGCAGGTTGATGTAATCCACCAGTGCCCTTAGGCGGCCATGATCCCGAGCGTTGAAGTTGAAGGCCAGTCGCGCCAGATGACTGAACTGCGGTTCGTCATGCTCCTCGCCGCTATAAGCGTGCTGATGGAAATGATCGCTCAGGCACAGGTCGGCAAAGGCTTCTTGCATGTGTTCGAGCGCCCGGTCGCTGAGCTTATGGTTCATGCGAATCACGAACTGATGCTTGAGCCAGCGGCTGGAGTGGAAGTTGCTGTAGAACTGGTTGATCTGCTCCACCGCTTCTTCGGCGCTGTAGACCAGGCTCACCAGCTTCATATCGGTTGGCAGGATGTAGCGATTTTCCTCCAGTTGATGGTGAATGAAGTCCAGCGCGCCTTGCCAGAAGGTGCCGCCCGGCGAGTCCAGCAGTACCACAGGCACCAGCGGGCTTTTACCGGTCTGAATCAGCGTCAACACTTCGAGCGCTTCATCCAGGGTGCCAAAACCACCGGGGCATAGAACCAGCGCATCGGCCTCTTTGACGAAGAACAACTTGCGGGTAAAGAAAAAGTGGAACGGCAGCAGGTTGGCAGTGCCCTGGACAGTGGGATTGGCGTGCTGCTCGAAGGGCAGGGTGATATTGAATCCCAGACTGTGTTCAAGGCCCGCACCTTCGTGGGCGGCGGCCATGATGCCGCCTCCTGCACCGGTAATGACCATCAGGTCCGAGCGAGCGAGTGCCGCGCCGAGTTCTCGGGCCAAGGCATACAGTGGATGTTCGATCGGTGTACGGGCCGAGCCAAAAACGGTGACCTTGCGCCGTCCCCGAAACTGCTCGAGCACCCGAAAAGCATGTTCCAGTTCGCGCAGGGTTTGCAGGGTGATCTTGGCATTCCAGCGGTTGTGATCTTCCTGGGCCATGCGCAGCACGGTCAGGATCATGTCGCGGTAAATCGGGGTGTTGGGGCTGTTGGGTGAAACCAGGTTGAGTTGTTCTTCGACCTTGCTGATGAGGTCGTGGCCGCTTTCTTCAAAATGACGGCTCAGGAGGTCATTCGGTTGGTAAGGCATTCAACTTCTCCTTCCATACAGGCTTTGTTGTTCCCTTGGAGAAAGAAACATTCGCACAATTTAGACGCAGGTCGGGCAGCCCCTTTTCTGCCACAAAAGATGATCGTTAATACTCTGAATCTAGACCCTTGCAGAGATTCTCGCTGGCTTGATGATTGCGCCGCAAAGTCTTTCCTGGCAACCGCTTATTGACGATTTGCAAAGTGATTTCACCGTTCGTCTGAACGCAAGCCAAGCGTCTGGCGCTCTGATTTACTAAATTACAGGCGTGACACGACAGCTTTGCGTCAAAGGCGCGACGCATCGGTTGATGCAGTTCAAGGAATTTTTCGCTCGAAGGGGCGAGGTGCAGGGAGGCTGGAAGCGATGGCCAGAGTCATTCTGGAGATCGATACGCAACTGTATCGATTGTTGAAGGCATCCGCCGAGACCAATCATTTGAGTCTCGAGGAAGAGTGCTGTCGGCGTCTGGAGGGGGCCGACCGGCGCTCACGTTATCTGCAAGCGCTGTTGGCAGAACTGCGCGCCGAGGATGAACAACGGCGCGCCAATTCCCGATGATTACTTCTTCTTGGCCGGGGTCGCTTTCGGGCAATCCGATTCCTGATAACTGGCAGAGCCGATGGCGCGGTTGGTCTTCACCTCGGTGAAGTCGTAACGCATGACTGCGCCCTTGGCCATCAGCTTGCGGTACGAGGGGTTGTTGCACACAGAGGCGCCAAGCTGGAAATACACCGCTTTTGGGTCTGCACGCATCTTTTCGGCGTGGCTGCTTTGCACGCTCAAGTGATTGATCAGCGTCTTGCCTTCAACGGTGTAGCCCTGATCAAGAATGTCTTCGTTGATCGCCCGTGGAGTGCCAACACTGCTTTGTACGGCGACATTTTGCAGCTCTCTGTTGAGATTCTGCTCACTCAAGGATGCAGCCTGAGCGCTAAAGGACGACGCCAGCAAAATGGCAGCGGTGGGAACGATAAGGCGCAGCATGAAACTCTCCTGGTTCAGTGACTGGTGATTCGACCCGTCACATGACTGTGCGTTCAGTGGCGCAGAATTATAGGGGAGGAGGCCTGGGCGGTACAGGCTTGCACCGGCTGCTCTGATAAACTGCCGCGACTTTTTGCCCTTGCGAGTGTTTTTCGTGTCGATTTTCCATCCCCTGCGGTGTTGCCTGCGATGAACCCTGTCACCCTGCGCTTTGCCGCAAACGCCGTCGCCCGCTTGCGCGATCAGCGAGAGGAGGAGGGCATCAAGCCGATTCAGGCCCGTGGCTGGAGGGCGCCGCGATGCCGTGATTGCCGCGTGATTGAAAGTCATTGCCTGTGTGCCTGGCGCCCGTTGGTCGAAGCCCGCTCGGGCGTGTGCCTGATCATGACCAACAAAGAAGTGTTCAAGCCAAGCAACACCGGTTGGCTGATTGCCGATGTGGTGCGCGATAACCATGCGTTCATCTGGTCGCGTACGGAAGTCGATCAGCAACTGTTGGCGCTGTTGTCCGATCCGCAATGGCAGCCGTATCTGGTCTTTCCGGGGGAATACGTTGAACCCGAACGCGTCACCAACAGCGTCGAGACCGATAGCACCAAGCGTCCGCTGTTCATTCTGCTGGACGCCACCTGGACCGAAGCCCGCAAGATTTTTCGCAAGAGCCCGTATTTTGATCGCTTGCCGATCTTGAGCCTGCTGCCCGAGAAGCTGTCACGCTATCGACTGCGCCGTTCCACCCGCAGCGAACATTTGTGCACCGCTGAAGTGGCTGCACTGTGTCTCGATCTGGCCGGTGATACCGAGGCCGCGTCAGCGCTGGACGCTTATTTCGACGTGTTCAGCCAGCATTATCTGGATGCGAAAAACCAGCTGGACATGAACCTTGCCACACCGGCCCACGCCGAGCTGATGCCGTTTATTCATAACGACGTCCCCGTCATGTCCTGATTGTCGCCCATACTGCAAAGAACTGTACCGGTTATGCATCTTGACCACCCCGGTTTCGCTGGGCATGCTTGGCGCCGATTGGGGCGCGGCCATCGTTTGATACGCCGTATTTTTACGTGAATAGCCATGTGATTGGCGTTGAACGTGCCCTGTTGGTGCATCTGCGTGGCTGCACCTGGAGTTGTTTGAAAAACAGGATCATTTGAAAAATGGCCACATACGAAATCCTGATTGCCGATGACCATCCTCTTTTTCGTAGCGCGCTGCATCAAGCGTTGACCCTTGGCCTAGGCCCGGATGTCCGTCTGGTGGAAGTGGCGAGCATTGCCGAGCTGGAAACCCGTCTGGATGAAAAGGCCGATTGGGATCTGGTGTTGCTGGACCTCAACATGCCGGGGGCTTACGGTTTTTCCGGGCTGGTGTTGTTGCGCGGCCAGTACCCGCAGATTCCGGTGGTCATGGTCTCGGCCCAGGAAGAAGCCTCGATCATGGTGAAATCCCGCGAATTTGGCGCCAGTGGCTTCATTCCCAAGTCCAGTGACCTGAGCGTCATCCAGAAAGCCGTTCGCGCGGTGCTCGACGGCGATGTGTTCTGGCCGCCTCAAGCGTTCGAAGCGGTGAGTGTTTCCGCAGAAGCCAAGGCCGCCAGTGAAGGCCTCGCCAGCCTGACGCCCCAGCAGTTCCGGGTGTTGACCATGGTCTGTGAGGGCTTGCTGAACAAGCAGATTGCTTACGAGCTGAGCGTTTCCGAAGCGACGATCAAGGCGCATGTCACGGCGATTTTTCGTAAGCTGAATGTGCGTACCCGCACCCAGGCCGCGCTGCTTCTGCAACAACTTGAGTCAATTTCGAGCCACTGAGTATTGGCTTATTCACGCTTTTTTGACTTTGGTTGATCTAGTTTCCCCACTCTTTTTTTGGTCAGTTGCCCACCCTATGTCACCTTTCAAAGGCCAAACCGGCCTAAAACGTATCCTTAACGCCTCCGGTTACTCGCTGGACGGTTTGCGCGCAGCCTTCACCGGCGAAGCGGCTTTTCGGCAACTGGTGCTGCTGAATGCCATCCTGATCCCGCTTTCGTTCTTTCTGAACGTCAGCCGTGTCGAACAGGCGTTGCTGATCGCGGTCTGCCTGTTGGCGTTGATTGTCGAATTGCTCAATTCGGCGGTGGAAGCGGCCATCGACCGCATTTCCCTTGAGTTGCACCCGCTGTCCAAGAACGCCAAGGACATGGGCAGCGCCGCTCAGCTCGTGGCGTTGAGCATGATCGCGCTGGTGTGGGCGGTGATTCTGCTTTAAGCGATGGTAGGCAGGACGATCTCGTCGCTGCGTTGCACCCCGGCGGTGAACGCGCGGCACAGGTCGAGAAACTCGCGCATCGCCGAGGTCTGATATTTCTGTTTGTGCCAGATGAAGTAGAACTGCCGCGCCAGGTCCAGATCTGGCGTTTCCACCGGCACCAGGCTGCCGCGGCGGAAGGCATCGCGCAGTGCCAGTCTGGAAATACAGCCAATCCCCAATCCCGACTCTACCGCGCGTT
Source organism: Pseudomonas sp. DR48 (assembly GCF_019823085.1). NCBI lineage: Bacteria > Pseudomonadati > Pseudomonadota > Gammaproteobacteria > Pseudomonadales > Pseudomonadaceae > Pseudomonas > Pseudomonas sp. DR48. The sequence goes on from NZ_CP081946.1 coordinate 3,281,184, forward strand.
TGATCGCTTCGGTGTGTTCCAGCTCGAGTCGGATATTGAGTGTGCTGCGATGGTGACGCATCGCCTGGTCGAAGGTCAGCCGTGTGCCAGAGCCTTGCTCGCGCAGGATCCACGCTTCGTGGGTCAGCTCCTCCATGCTCGCCTTGCCGCGCTTGGCCAGTGGATGCTGAGGCGCACAAAACACCACCAGCTCATCTTCGACCCAACTTTGCACTTCGATGTCCGGGTGGCTGCAGTCGCCTTCGATTAGACCCAGATCAATTTCGTAGTGAGCGACTTGTTGCACGATATTGGCTGTGTTTTGTACATGTAGCTTCACCTGGCTTTCGGGATGGCGTTGCATGAAGCTGCCGATCAGCAAGGTCGCCAGGTAATTGCCAATGGTCAGGGTCGCGCCGACCGCCAGGGAGCCGAAACCGGACTTGCCGTTGAGCAAGTCTTCGATTTCCTTGGCCTGGTCGAGCAGCGCCACGGCTTGTGGCAATAGCTGCTTGCCCAAGGCGTTAAGGCTCAGCCGTTTGCCGGCGCGGTCGAACAGCTGGCAGCTGGACTGGCGCTCTAGCTCGGTGATCGAGGTGCTCGCCGCCGATTGCGAGAGGTTGAGCAAGCCCGCGGCACGGGATACGCTTTCCTGCTGGGCGACAGCGACGAATACTTGAAGTTGACGGAGAGTAAATCGCATATCTATATAACCGATAACCCTTATCTTAATAATCCATTTAACAGATATTGTCGCTGCCATTAGAATGCGATGCAATTGCGCACATCATCGGCGCAGGCAAATCTCCAGGAGTCCCACGTACATGAGCAACATGAACCACGAGCGTGTCCTCAGTGTTCACCACTGGAACGACACTCTGTTCAGCTTCAAGTGCACCCGCGATCCGGGCCTGCGCTTCGAGAACGGTCAGTTCGTGATGATCGGCCTGCAGCAGCCCAACGGCCGGCCACTCATGCGCGCGTACTCGATTGCCAGCCCGAACTGGGAAGAGCATCTCGAGTTCTTCAGCATCAAGGTGCCTGATGGCCCGCTGACTTCCCAGTTGCAGCATCTGAAGGAAGGCGACGAGATCATCATCAGCAAGAAGCCTACCGGCACCCTGGTGCTGGATGACTTGAAGCCTGGCAAACATTTGTACCTGCTCAGCACCGGTACCGGTCTGGCGCCGTTCATGAGCGTCATCCAGGACCCGGAAACCTACGAGCGTTTCGAAAAAGTGATCCTGTGCCACGGCGTACGGTACGTCAATGAAGTCGCTTACCGCGAGTTCATCACCGAGCACCTGCCGCAGAACGAGTTCTTCGGCGAAGCGCTGCGTGACAAGTTGATCTACTACCCGACCGTGACCCGCGAGCCGTTCGAGAACGAAGGTCGCCTGACCGACCTGATGCGCAGCGGCAAGCTGTTCAGCGACATCGGTCTGCCACCGATCAACCCGCAGGACGACCGCGCCATGCTGTGCGGCAGCCCGAGCATGCTCGACGAGACCAGCGAAGTGCTGAACAGCTTCGGTTTGAAGGTTTCGCCACGGATGCGCGAGCCGGGTGACTACCTGATCGAGCGTGCGTTCGTCGAGAAGTAAGCACAACGCCTGACGGCTTTGCTTTCCCTGTGGGAGCGAGCCTGCTCGCGATAGCGGTGTCTCAGTCAGCATTACTGTCGACTGACACACCGCTATCGCGAGCAGGCTCGCTCCCACAGTGGTTTCTGGCATTCAGGTTTTTGCGGGAATGACTTCCAGGACGCGGATCACGCCGGCTTCGGGATAATGCCAGCGCACATCCAGATCCCAGAATTGCGCCCCATATTCGCGCTCCGGCGCAGGAATCTGGTACGCCGGCCGTGGGTCTTGCGCCAGGCATTGCTCGATCAGTGCCACCAAAGGCTCTTCAAGGCGCTGAGCATGGCTATGAGCCTGTTGCAGCGCTGAGTCCGTCCACTGCACGGGAATCAACGATGGCGCAGCGCTGGCGATGCTATTGGAGGCCGTGTCGATAATGTCCGCGTAAGGCACATACGGTTTGATGTCGAGAATCGGCGTGCCGTCGAGCAGGTCGATTCCCGATATCCACAGCCGATTGGCTTCCACCTTGTCCAGCTTCACCACGGATTGACCGATGCCATTGGGCCGGTGTGTCGCGCGGGTGGCAAACACGCCCATGGATTTGTTACCGCCCAGGCGAGGCGGGCGGACTTTCAGGCGTGGTTTTTCTTCAAGGGCTTGATGAAACAGGAACAACAGCCAGACATGGCTGACCTGCTCAAGACCTTGCACCGCGTCACCTTGATCGAACGGCGCCACCAGCTCCAGCACGCCGCGAGCGGCCGGGGCCAGTTGCGGCTGGCGCGGTATGGCGAATTTCTCCTTGAAACAGGAGCGCACGAAGCCGATGGGGGAAACGCTGTAGGTCATGGTCTGGGGTCGAAGCGGGTAAGAGGCAGGCATGATAACCCGAGCGGCCAAAGGATCGGTGGTGCCTGTCAGTCCGCCATCGCGGGCAAGCCACGCTCCCACAGGGTTCGGGGCGAACACATATGTTGTGTACGGCATAAATCCTGTGGGAGCGTGGCTTGCCCGCGATGGCCGCGCCGCCGATTTAGAGACTAAACCCACCATCCAGCGGAATGATATTCCCGGTCATATACGCCCCTGCCGTGCTCGCCAGGCTGATCGCCAGCGCCGCCATTTCTTCCTCCCGGCCCCAGCGCTTCATCGGTATCAGTGCCGTATCGTCCGCCAGCGCCTGCTCGTCATTGCCAATGTGCTGGGTCATCTTGCTCGGGAAACGCCCCGGGGCAATGACGTTGACGTTGATGTGCTGGCTCACCAGTTCCCGGGCCAGGATTCGAGACAGTTGATGCAGGGCCGCTTTACTCGGGCCGTAGGCATACGCCTCTTCACCAAAGGACGAGATCCCGGCGACCGAGCCGATATTGATGATCCGTGCCGGATTCGCTGGCGAACCGGCCTTTCGCAGCAGCGGCAAAAACTGCTGGATGCAGTTGAACACCGACGTCACGTTGAGCTGCATGACTTTCTCCCAGCCCTTGACCGGGTAACTCTCAAGCGGCGCGCCCCATGTGGTGCCGGCGTTGTTCACCAGAATGTCCAGCTGACCGATCTGCTCACTCAGGTGCGCGGCCAATTGCTGGACGCCTTCCTCATGAGCCAGATTGGCAGCTATCGCATGACACACCCCGAAGGCGCTCAGCTCATCGGCGGTTTGCCGGCAGGCCTCGGCATCACGGGCGCACACATAAACGCTGGCGCCGGCCTCGACATAGGCCTTGGCGATCATTTTGCCGATACCGCGGGTGCCGCCGGTCACCAGAGCGGTGCGGCCTTGCAGGGAAAAGTACGGGTGCATGGCGAGTCCTGAGAGCTGAGGGTCATTACACCCTAGTCGTCAGCCGCCGGAAGCGGAGCCACTATTTTTGCGAGGAATGGGGGGCCATTCGGCCCAGCTGCACGTTTCAAGCTGCAAGCTGCAAGCAGACACGATCCGCTTGCAGCTTATAGCTTGCGGCTGCCTTTACGCTCTCACTCGAAGAGTGAGCCCCTTGAGGAAGTTGCGCAGCAACTGGTCGCCGCATGCCCGGTAATTGCTGTGGCCGACCTTGCGGAACAGCGCGCTCAGCTCGGGCTTGGACACCGGAAACTCCGAAGCCTTGAGGATGGCGTGCATATCGTCTTCTTTGAGTTCGAAGGCCACGCGCAGCTTTTTCAGGATGATGTTGTTGGTCACCGGCACTTCAATCGGTTGCGGCGGACGGCTTTCGTCCTTGCCGCGCTTGAAGATCACCAGGCCGTCGAGGAAATGCGCCATGACTTCGTCCGGGCAGCGTACGAAGCCTTCCTCGTCTTCCTCTTTCTTGTCCAGGTACGTCAGCAGGTCTGCCAAGGTGACGTCCATGCCGCCGAGCTTGATGATCTCGATGACTTTCTTGTCGCTGATGTCGAGCATGTAGCGCACGCTGCGCAGTACGTCGTTATGGATCATGGTGTGCAGTCCTGATATTCAGCAGTGGGCGCCGCATAAACAGCGGCGCCGAAATGTATGGCGGCGTGAAAAGTCTTAGAACTTCTCTTTGCCGGACAGGTAGCGCCATTGCCCCAGCGGCACTTTGCCGATGGACACTCCGCCAATGCGGATGCGGCGGATGGCGACGACCTTCAGGCCGACGGCCTGGCAAAACAGGGCGATCACGCCCGGTTGTGGGTTCTTCATCGCAAAGCGCAGGCGATTTTCGTTCTGCCAGCTGGCCTTGACCGGCGGCAGTTCCTTGCCCTTGTAAGTCAGACCGTGGTTCAGGCGGTTGAGGCCGTGAGCCACCATGTCGCCTTCAACCTCGACCACATACTCTTGCTCGATCTTGGCGGAATCGGCAGTGAGTTTGCGCAAGATCTTCCAGTCCTGAGTGAACACCAGCAGACCGCTGGCGTTGGCTTGCAGGTCGGTGCTGGCGGTCAGCCGCAGGAAGTGGCCCTTGAGCGGACGTTTGCTGAAGCGGTGTTCTTCGCTCAGGGTCTCGGCGCTGATGCTGGCCATCGCCGTTTCCGCGTCCATCCCGGCCGGCACGTTGAACAGGATAGTCACCGGCTCTGGCGCGGTGGCCTTGGCTTCCGGGTCGAGCTCGACTTTCTGGGTGTCGACCTTGAACTGCGGCTCGTCGATGACTTCGCCGTCCACGGTGACCCAGCCGCCCTCGATGAACAGCTCAGCCTCCCGACGGGAACAGCCGACGAGTTCGATGAGGCGTTTGGAGAGACGAATCGGGTCAGTCATGACAGGGCCGTAACAAAAAAGGGGTGGGCATTGTACCTGCGTGGCGCCGGTTAATCCCGGCTCCATTTGCCGCATGTGCTTTTAATGTTGTGTCAGCCATTGCGCGTCAATGGGTGCGCCTGGCGCAAGCGCATATGCAACAACGGATAGGGCTGGCCCATGCCATCGAGTTCCGAACGACCGATCACCTCAAAGCCTTGCTTGAAGTAAAACCCCAGCGCCTGCGGGTTCTGTTCGTTGACGTCCAGCTCATCGGCGTTCAAATGTTCCATGGCATAGCGCAGCAACTGCTTGCCCAAACCCTGGCCGCGATGGGCCGGGTCAATGAAGAGCATTTCGATCTTGCCCGCTGCGACCCCGGCAAACCCGGTGATGCGCTGGCGCGTGTCCCTGGTGCAGATCAGCATCACTGCGTCGAGGTAGCGGGTCAGCACCAGGTTCCTCAGCAGTTCGATGTAGCTGTTCGGCAGGAAGTCATGGGTGGCGCGCACCGAGGCTTCCCAGACGCGCGTGAGTTCTTCGTAGTCGCTCTGTTTCGGCGTGTGGATGACCGAGTGTTGGCGCATGGCCGGCTGCCCCTTTTACCGTTGATTGTGCGAGTCCTTTCTCCCACAAAACGATAGACGTAAAAAAGCCCCGCATCTCGTGAAAAGAGCGGGGCTCTGTGTATTTTTTACGTTTAGATCTGTTCAGCCCACAGGTCGTATTCGTCGGCGTCGGTCACTTTGCACCAGACCTTGTCACCCGGCTTGAGGTTGCTGCCGTTGTCGATGAACACGTTGCCGTCGATTTCCGGGGCATCGAAGAAGCAGCGGCCGACCGCGCCTTGCTCGTCGACTTCATCGACCAGCACTTCGATCTCGCGGCCGATGCGCAGTTGCAGGCGCGCCGAGCTGATGGCTTGCTGGTGCGCCATGAAGCGGTCCCAACGGTCTTGCTTGACGTCGTCCGGCACGATGGCCGCGTCCAGCAGGTTGGCCGGGGCGCCTTCGACTGGCGAGTACTGGAAGCAGCCGACGCGGTCCAGCTGCGCTTCGGTCAGCCAGTCCAGCAGGTACTGGAAGTCTTCTTCGGTTTCGCCGGGGAAGCCGACGATGAAGGTCGAACGGATGATCAGGTCCGGGCAGATCTCGCGCCAGTTCTTGATGCGCGCCAGGGTCTTGTCTTCGAAGGCCGGGCGTTTCATCGCCTTCAGGACTTTCGGGCTGGCATGCTGGAACGGGATGTCCAGGTACGGCAGGATTTTACCGGCGGCCATCAGCGGGATCAGCTCGTCGACGTGCGGGTACGGGTAAACGTAGTGCAGGCGAACCCAGACGCCGAGTGTGCTCAGGGCTTCGCAGAGTTCGGTCATGCGGGTTTTCACCGGCGCGCCGTTCCAGAAACCGGTGCGGTATTTCACATCGACACCGTAGGCGCTGGTGTCTTGCGAGATCACCAACAGCTCTTTGACGCCAGCCTTGACCAAGCGCTGGGCTTCGTCGAGCACGTCACCGACCGGACGGCTGACCAGTTTGCCGCGCATCGAAGGAATGATGCAGAAGCTGCAGCTGTGGTTGCAGCCTTCGGAAATCTTCAGGTAGGCGTAGTGGCGCGGGGTCAGTTTGATCCCTTGCGGCGGCACCAGGTCGATCAGCGGGTTGTGATCCTGGCGCGGCGGCACGGCGTCATGCACCGCGTTGACCACTTGCTCGTACTGCTGCGGACCGGTTACGGCCAGCACGCTTGGGTGTACCTTGCGAATATTGCCTTCTTCGACGCCCATGCAGCCGGTCACGATGACCTTGCCGTTTTCCTTGATGGCTTCGCCGATCACTTCCAGGGACTCAGCCTTGGCCGAGTCGATGAAACCGCAAGTGTTGACCACCACGACATCGGCGTCCTCGTAGGTGGACACGACGTCATAGCCTTCCATGCGCAGCTGGGTAAGGATGCGCTCGGAGTCGACCAGTGCTTTGGGGCAACCCAGGGATACGAAGCCAACTTTTGGATTGGCCGGCGCGGGAGTGGTGGACATGTCTAACCTCGGTATTTGGGACGCCTCCAGCCGAAGACGGCAAGGCGACAGACGGGCGCTATGTTGCGCCTCTGGTCAAAAAGTGCGCAATTCTAGCGATGAGAGGCGCACTTGACCAGCTTTATGCAGGGAAATACGACGAGTGCTGCGCTATGCTTCGCGCCGTTACGCTTTACCGAATTTTTACAGTCAATAAATCGTCTGTAACCTTAAGTAAAACAGCGCATGCTGCACGGCAAAGCATAGTGCTTCTTATAAGAAGTCCGGGTCTGAGTAGTAGGAGTTTTGGATGGGGCAGGCAAGTAGTCAGGCTGCAAGCGCTGAGCATTCGGCGGCAAAGCCGATCGGCATGCTGGTCGCGGCGGTGGGTGTGGTTTACGGCGATATCGGCACAAGCCCGCTGTACACCCTCAAGGAAGTGTTCTCCGGCGGCTATGGCGTACCCGTCAACCATGACGGCGTGCTGGGCATCCTGGCGCTGATTTTCTGGTCACTGATCTGGGTTGTGTCGTTCAAGTACATGATGTTCGTGCTGCGCGCCGACAACCAGGGCGAAGGCGGGATCATGGCCTTGACCGCGCTGGCGCGGCGGGCGGCGTCGGGGTATCCGAGACTGCGCACCTTGCTGGTGGTCTGCGGACTGATCGGCGCGGCGCTGTTTTATGGCGACAGCATGATCACCCCGGCGATTTCCGTGCTCTCGGCCATTGAAGGCCTGGGCCTGGCGTTCGATGGCATCGACCATTGGGTGGTGCCGCTGTCGTTGATTGTGCTCGTAGCGCTGTTTTTGATCCAGAGTCACGGCACCGCGCGCATCGGCATTCTGTTCGGGCCGATCATGGTGACGTGGTTTGTGGTCCTGGGTGCCCTGGGTGTCCACGGCATCTTCCAGCACCCGGAAGTGTTGCAAGCGATAAACCCGGTCTGGGGAGTGCGCTTCTTCTTCGATCACCCGGGCATGGGCGTGGCAATTCTTGGCGCAGTAGTACTGGCGCTGACCGGCGCCGAGGCCCTGTACGCCGACATGGGCCACTTCGGCCGCAAGCCGATTGCCCGTGCCTGGTTCATCCTGGTATTGCCGGCGCTGGTGCTGAACTACTTCGGCCAAGGCGCGTTGCTGCTGGGTGATCCGGAAGCCGCTCGCAACCCGTTCTACCTGTTGGCACCGAGCTGGGCGTTGATTCCGCTGGTCGGTTTGTCGACCCTGGCCACGGTGATTGCCTCCCAGGCGGTGATTTCCGGTGCGTTCTCCCTGACCCGTCAGGCGATCCAGCTCGGTTACATTCCGCGCATGCACATCCAGCACACCTCCAGTGCCGAACAAGGTCAGATCTACATTGGCGCGGTGAACTGGGCGCTGATGATCGGGGTGATCCTGCTGGTGCTTGGTTTCGAATCTTCCGGCGCCCTGGCCTCGGCCTACGGCGTGGCGGTGACCGGTACGATGCTGATGACCACCGTGCTGGTGTCGGCGGTGATGTTGCTGCTGTGGAAGTGGCCGCCGATCCTCGCGGTGCCGCTGTCGATCGGTTTCCTGTTGGTCGACGGCCTGTACTTCGCCGCCAACGTGCCGAAAATCGTTCAGGGTGGTGCCTTTCCGGTGATCGCCGGTATTGCGCTGTTCGTGCTGATGACCACCTGGAAGCGCGGCAAGCAACTGCTGGTCGAGCGTCTCGACGAGGGCGGATTGCCGCTGCCAATCTTCATCAGCAGTATCGCCGTGCAACCGCCGCACCGCGTCCAGGGCACCGCCGTGTTCCTGACCGCGCGCCCGGACGCCGTACCCCACGCGTTGTTGCACAACCTGCTGCATAACCAGGTGCTGCACGAGCAAGTGGTGCTGCTGACGGTGGTGTACGAAGACATCCCGCGGGTGCCGGCATCGCGGCGTTTCGAGGTCGACTCCTACGGCGAAGGCTTCTTCCGGGTGATCCTGCACTTCGGTTTCGTCGACGAACCGGACGTGCCGCAAGCGCTGAAACTGTGTCACCTCGAAGACCTGGATTTCAGCCCGATGCGCACCACCTACTTCCTCAGCCGCGAAACGGTCATCGCCTCCAAGCTCGAAGGCATGGCCCGCTGGCGCGAGGCGTTGTTCGCGTTCATGCTCAAGAACGCCAACGGCAACCTGCGTTTCTTCAATCTGCCGCTGAACCGGGTGATTGAGCTGGGTACACAGGTCGAGATGTAAGCGACATCAAAAAGCCCCCGTTGCCGTGAAGGTTGCGGGGGCTTTTTTGTGCTCGAGTGCAAACCTTGATAGCAGGGAGAACCAATGTGGGAGCGGGCTTGCTCGCGAATGCAACCTTTCAGGCGGCATCGATGTTGAATGTGAAACCGCTTTCGCGAGCAAGCCCGCTCCCACAGGGGATTTTCGGTGTTATTTGCTATCGGGCATTTCTTCTTCTGATTCAGTCTTCGTCCGCGCCGGTCGCGGCGTCAGTACCTTCACCACGTCATCAATCACGGCCTTGCCCATCGCCGTCAAGTAATGCGCAGCCCAGGCGTGGCGGTCGGTGTCTTTTGCATAGGCGGCGTCCTCGGTAAATGATTTGGCGAGGAACAGCAGGTCGGAGGCTTGTGATAAGGCATCGACGATGGGGACGCCGGCGCGGACGTTGAACAACGCCTCATCCTGGCAGTAGATGAGTGGGGTGAAGCCGATGGTTTTCAGTTCTGAAATCGCGGAAGCATCAATTTTAGTCATGTCTATTCCCTAAGCTTGAGGAACTGCCACATTCGTTTCCAAGCGAAGGGTGGCAGCTGTGCGCAGGTTGGAAACCGGGAGCCTAGGAAACCGGCACGTCCGAAGACGTCCCGCGCACAGCCACCATGACACAAGATCGCAGCCGTAAAGGTCTGCAGTCATGTTGGGCACGTTGTTGCTAATCGCTCGCCGGGTTTCCAAGCCCGATCGCTGAATGGTCAGCGACGTCCGGAGACTATCCCGTCGAAGAAACGCGCAACAAGGCGGCAAAGTGCCCAAACACGAGATTCGGAGTTTGCCTACAAGGTCTGCGGGCGTCATCCGATATTGCGAGACCAGAAGTAAACGATACGTTGAGCTGTGTGCTCAAATTTGCACGATTGTGAAGAGGGAAGAGGGATGAATATGAAGACATCACTAGCGTGTGCAGACCAGGCAATATCGTCGGCTGCAATGGTCAGGGGCTTCAGAGCTCGACTCAAGGAGATCTCCAGTCGTGCCACTGAGCGTTTGGTCATTTTCAAAAATAATCAGCCAGCAGCGGTCATTATCAATGTCGATGCCTATCAGGAAATGCTCAACGAACTTGGGGATCTTCGCGTTGAAGCGGCGGCAGCGGAGCGTTTGACCGATTTTGATCAGGGCAGGTTAGTTAGTCACGACGACCTGCGGACACTGTACGCCAGTAAAGACTAAGAGCAGGCTCGCTCCCACAAGGATTATGCTGAGTTGGCTGGAATGAAAAAGCCCCCGTTACTTTGAGGTAGCGGGGGCTTTTTGTGGACGGTTCAGATCACTCCTGAGCCGTTGCTCCGTCCTTGGCCTGACGCTTGACGATGATGTCCACCAACCGCTGTGCCAGCGCCGGGTAGTTCTCGTCGAAGTGATGGCCTCCAGGCAGTTTCATCGCTTCGCCCACGGCGGTCTTGTCGGTGCAGCCGCTTTCGTCGACTTCTTCTGCACCGTAGATGCACACCACTTTCTCTGGAGGCAGCTTGGCCATTTCCGGGCCGGTTGCGGCTTCTTTGCCGGCGTTGCCGAGCCAGCCTTCGACTTCGATCTCGAAGCTGCCGGTGCGGGCGAAGGCGAGCAGGATGATTGCGTCGACGCGCTGCTGTTCCGATTCGGCCAAGCGGTTGTAGATCGCCGGCAGGACGTCGGCGCCAAACGAATAACCGGTCAGGATGAAGCGCTTGGTGCCCCATTTCTGCCGGTAGTGCTGCATCAGTTCGGCGAGGTCCAGCGCGCTTTGCTCCGGGCTCTTGTGCTGCCAGTAGTAGCGCAGGGTGTCGATGCCGACGACCGGATAGCCGATCTTGGCCATTTCGCCCGCGACGTCGCGGTCCAGGTCGCGCCAGCCGCCGTCACCGGAGAGGAACAGGGTGACGGTGTCCTTGGCCTGCCCTGCCGGCACTTCAACCACTGGAATCTGCAAGCCGCCAGCGGCTTTGTCGCCACCGACGAGAATCTTGCGCAGTTCGTTGTTCAGCACTTGTGGCAGGTTGATGTCGTAGTCGCTGATGCTGGTTTCGGCATTGGGTTGGTCGCGCACGAAGCCCGCACTGGTGTCATCCGGGTTGTCGTTCCACGCTACCAGCCAGTGGCCATGAGCAGCACTTTTAGGGAGCAGGTGCGTGCAGCCCGGTTTTTCCAGGGCCAGGTCCACCGAAACGGCCTGGGCCTTGTCATTCTTCTGTTCGGACAACCAGCGCCAGGCCAGCACGGCACCAGGACCGATACCACTGACCAGGGTCGCCGGGCCTTTGAGTTCTCTAAGGCCCGATTGCAATGCGCGACTTTGCAGCAAGCAGTCCTTGGGCAAAATGACCTGAACAATCTGTGCCGACGCGGTGCGGCTCAAGGTCAGCAATTGCTGGTCGCTGAGCTTTTGTTCGTCGTTGACCGCTACCAACACCTGGGCGCGTGGCGTTTTCCCGGGAATGACGCGCGTGATCGCGGCGCCATCGGCGGGCGCCAGCCGTTCGAGGGTCGGTTCCGGCGCCGGACGTTTGAGGTACCAGTAACCGCCACCCAGAATCAGGGCCAGCACTACCAGTGTGGCCAGTACGTACCGCAAGGAGCGTCGAATCATCAGCGTTTCACCAATCCAGTCAAGCCGCCCGCAATCAGGGCAGCAGTATCGGCCAAGGCAACCAGCGGATCGAGTCCGGCGGGCACGGCCATATAACGGGGTTCCCAGTCAGGCTGGAATTTGTCTTTGAAGCGGCGCAAGCCTTGGAAGTTGTAGAGCTGCTCACCACGGCGGAATACCATCGAGCCCAGGCGCTGGGTCAGAGGTGCGCCACGTCGGGGTTGCAACCCCGAAAGCGGCACCATGCCCAGGCTGAAACGCGCGTATCCATGATTTTTATAATGTTGGATCAAGCCGATCATCATGAATTCCATGGTCAGCTTGGGGGCGTCCGGGTGCGCGCGCATCAGGTCGAGGCTGGCCAGTTCATGGCCGAATGTCTCGAGCAGGTTGGCGAACGCCACCGGGCGCCCTTCGAAACGAATCACGGCCACCCGGAAATGCTTCAGATAGTCATCGCTGAAGCGGCCAAGCGAGAAACCTTTCTCGCGCACGTTCTTGCCGGTCAGCCAGGCGTCGGAAATCACTTTGAGCTCGTCCATCGGCGCTTGCCCCGGCTCGAAGATCTCCAGCGACAGGCCATCACGGGTGCCCCGGTTCCAGGTGTAGCGCAGGTCTTTCATCTCTTTGCCCTTGGCTTCGAGATCAAAGCGCTTGAGATCGACCCGGGCTTCTTCGCCCAGTTTGATCGCGGTCAGGCCGATGTCCATGTAGTACGGCAGGTTCTCGGCGCGCACTTGATAGAACACTGGGCGCGCATGGTGGAGGTCGCACAGGTCGCGGAACTGCCAGATCATCTCCGCCCGTTGCTGGGTCGGGCCGATCGGGTCGTACAAGGCCACCAGGCTGCGCCCACGGCGGGCGTACATCAGGAACGCCTGGTCGTTAGGGTGGAACAGCAGCGCCTTGTCACCGGTCAGGGCCAGGCCGCCGTCCGGTTGTGAGGAAGCCATGAGGATTTTTACCGCGCGGTCCAGTTCATCCGGTGTCGGCAGATGGATCACCGGACGCGCGGTGCGCAGCAGCCAGGTCAGGGACACCACCACCAGCAGCACCGCCGCGCCGAGCAACGAGCGCAGGCCGCGCGGGGCGTCGGCGTCGAGGGTGAACTGCCACCAGAGTTGATGGCTGTACGGAACGTCCTGATAGGCAAACAGCAGCAGCCAGATCGATGCACCCAGCACGCACAGGCTGGACACCAGGTACAGCGGCGAGAACGGCAGTTCGGTCAGACGGCTTGGGCGATAGAACGAGCGGCGAAAGACCCCGAGCAGGCTCGCGATGAGGGTCATTAGGCAAGCTTCTTCCCAGTCGAAGCCTTTAAGCAGGGAGAGCAGGGCGCCCACCAGCAAAAGTATGGTGGTCAGCATCCATGCAGCCGACAGTCGGCGGCGCAGGCCTTGCGCCAGCAACAGGCAGAGAACACCGACCAGGCTGGCGCCGAAGTGCGAGGCGTCGACCAATCGGTGCGGAATCAGAAAGCCGATATGTTCCAGGCGGGTGTCGATTTCCGGAGTCACGCCGGAGAACAGCAGCACAACGCCCGACAGGAACACCAGCACTGACAGGATCGGCGCGGCCAGGCCGGAGGCTGCCCGCAATGATTGACGCGTCTGGAACAGGCGCTGACCTTCATTGATCAGCAGCATCAGGCAAGCCACCAGCAGCGGCAGAATCACGTAGATCAAGCGATACAGCAGCAGTGCGGCCGCCAGTGGCGCCGCGCCGAGTTTGTCGGCGAAGGCTGCCAGCAGAATCGCTTCGAACACGCCGACCCCACCGGGTACATGACTGAGCACACCGGCGGCCAGGGCCAGCAGGTACACCAGCATGAAGGCGCCGAACGGTGGGGCTTCCGGCAGCAACAGATACAGCACGGTGGCGGCGGCAGCCACGTCCAGGGCGGTAATGACCAGTTGCAGGAACGTCAGGCGACGGCCGGGAAGGCGCAAGGTGCGCCGGCCGACCTTGACCAACAAGTTGTCCGGATAGGGTTGTTCCGGCAGTCGACGGCGGTATATGCCGATGGCCAACACCGAAAAGAGCAGCAGCACCGCAGCGGCAATTGTCCCCAGTAACAGTTCGGACAGACCCAGGGCGGTAGAAGCGGCAGGAAGGTTGCTCAGAGTCGCCAGGGCGGCCAGCGGTGGCAGGGCGCAACCCAGCGAGAGGCTGGCGAACAAGGTCATGTGAGCGACGTCAGATGCCCCCAGACCATGACGCGCATATAAACGGTAGCGCACCGAGCCACCCGAGAGCATGGACAGGCCGATGGCATTGCCGATGGCGAACGCGGTAAAGCCGCCGAGCGCGAGGATGCGCGGCGCCAATTTCACACCGGCGTAGCGACTGGCCGACCATTCATATCCCAGCAGAATAATGAAGCCCGCCACGGTCGCACCCAGTGCCCCAAGCAGTGCAGGCTTGGGAACTTCAAGGATCGAGTCGTGCAAAGCGTACAGGTCGAGCTCGCTCAGCAGATGACGACAGGCAATCAGCGCGATAGCGAACAACAGCAGAGTGACCGCCAGACCAATGGGCTGACGATATTTGCTGACCAGATCCAGCAAGCGCAAACGCTCGGCCTTGATCGGTTGTGTCGCTGTGACGGTGTCTTGTGGATCAGACGAGTTGGCGCGCATCAATCACCTCTTGGATTGTGCGCGACAGGATGGAGGTATCGAGCCAAGTTACCAATCCCTGTAGAAAAAAATAATCACAAATATTAACGCCTCTCACCGGGTAGCGGTGATGGCATGTCATCAGTGGTAGAGGGTTCTGTGTGCGATTCAGCATAGTCTGGTCTCAGAGCTTCGTTGATCCGGAACGCTTCACTACACAGTGACAGGTCATTGTTGCGAAAGGACTTTTTCAATAGATACAAAAAAGGCCACTCTTTCGAGCAGCCTTTTTTGATGTTTGGTTGCGGGAGCCGGATTTGAACCGACGACCTTCGGGTTATGAGCCCGACGAGCTACCAGACTGCTCCATCCCGCGTCTGTGTGGCGGCATTCTACAGGCGAACGCGTGGGTGTCAACCGTTAATCCCCAGAAGGGTCAAATAAGCGTAAATGAGCGGCGAACGGTCGCTGGCAAGCCTTAAGTTTCGGAATCAGAACGATTTCCTGGTTTCACCCGCGAAAGGAGGTTCTGTTCATTTAAGCGCTCAATTCACAAAATAGACGCGCACAAAAAAGGCCACTCTTTCGAGTAGCCTTTCTTGATGTTTGGTTGCGGGAGCCGGATTTGAACCGACGACCTTCGGGTTATGAGCCCGACGAGCTACCAGACTGCTCCATCCCGCGTCTGTGTGTCGGCATTCTACAGAGGAACGCCGGGGTGTCAACCTCAATCTGGAAAAAACCTGTGCATGTTCAATCGCTTAGCGGTTGAAACGGCCAGTTGGATCAGCCCGCAAGGCAGGTATCACAAGGCTTTCAGCTCTATTGGGTGATGCTTTTCGATTGAGAAAATAAATTCATCGGCACTTTTCCTACGTGTGGAAAAGAACATTCAGACTACTGGTGCTATATACAGGTGCCAGTGAGATACTGCCGGTCTGACTCGGCAACACTCCATTTCTTCACATGAACACCGCTTTTATATGACGCAGCGAAAAATCATCCACGTCGATTGTGATTGCTTCTACGCCGCCATCGAGATGCGTGACGACCCGCGCCTGGCGGGTAAACCGCTGGCAGTGGGTGGCTCGGCGGATAGACGTGGGGTTATCGCCACCTGCAACTACGAAGCGCGGGCCTACGGCGTGCGTTCGGCGATGTCCTCCGGGCATGCCTTGAAGCTGTGCCCGGACCTGACCATCGTCAAGCCGCGCATGGAGGCTTATAGAGAAGCATCGAAGGAAATTCACACGATTTTTCGCGATTACACCGACCTGATCGAGCCGCTTTCCCTCGATGAAGCCTACCTTGACGTGTCGGACAGTGCGCATTTCGGCGGCAGTGCCACACGTATTGCTCAGGACATTCGCCGTCGCGTCTCTAATCAACTGCATATCACCGTTTCGGCGGGCGTGGCGCCGAACAAGTTTCTCGCCAAAATCGCCAGTGACTGGAAGAAGCCCAATGGTTTGTTCGTCATTACGCCGGATCAGGTCGAGGACTTTGTCAGCGGTTTGCCAGTCAGCAAGCTGCACGGCGTCGGCAAAGTGACTGCCGACAAGCTGGGTCGACTCGGCATTGTCGATTGTTCGCACCTTCGGGAATGGGACAAGTTGGCGCTGGTGCGTGAATTCGGAAGCTTCGGCGAACGACTCTGGAGCCTGGCCCGTGGGATCGATGACCGGCTGGTGCACAACGACAGTCGTCGACAGTCGATCAGTGTTGAAAACACCTATGACGTGGACTTGCCGGATCTGGTGAGTTGCCTGGACAAGCTGCCCGAGCTGCTGGAAACCCTGGCGGGTCGTATGGCGCGAATCGATAGCAGCTATCGGCCCGGCAAGCCGTTCGTCAAAGTGAAATTCCATGATTTTACCCAGACGACGCTGGAGCAGGCCGGGGCAGGGCGGACCTTGGGGAGTTATCAGTTGCTGCTGACGCAGGCGTTCAATCGTGGCGGCAAACCGGTTCGATTGCTGGGCGTTGGGGTGAGGCTGGAGGATTTGCGGGGCGGGTTTGAGCAGATGGAGTTGTTTGAGCGGTAGTGGCAAGGTTTTGGTGCTGTTGTGAATGTCGGGCCGCTTTCGCGAGCAAGCCCGCTCCCACATTAGACCGCATTCATCTGAACAACTCGGTCAACTGTGGGAGCGGGCTTGCTCGCGAAGCTTTTTGCTTTTAATTCGGTCCCGGATCCGCCACCAGACGCCCGCCATCCTTGGTCAAAGACTTGAGGAATTCGGTCTGCAACTCGGGATCGTTGCGAGTCAGTTCGATCAGGCTTTGTTCCAGCTCGCTGGCTTCTTCTTCCAGACCCAGGTCCGACAGGCGTTTGACCCGGTGCACCCACTGACTCACTTCGTCGTCTTCCAGGTCGTCGTAAATCAACCCGTGGGCTTCGAGCAACTTGCCGCGCAAGCCGCTGCTGACCGCCAGTGACGAGTCGGTGTGCACATCGTCCTGACCGTCTTCGACACTGATCAGCAGTCGAGTCAGATGATTGATGTCATGTTCGGCGAAAGGAGTGTCCAGCAGGTTCAGGCGCAAAACACCGTTTTTATCGGTGGTCAGCTCGAACGTTTCCTTGCCGGCCTTGACCTGCACCGGGCGCTCGCTCCAGGGCAGGCTTGAGTATTCGGTGCGCTTGTCGCGCTGAACCTCGTCGATACCCGCCAGGTTCTGCTGTGCTCGACCATGGGATGGCATGTTCATGAACGGGTTGAGCCCGGCGATACCGTAGCTCAGCCAGTCTTTCGTCACGCTGTCCGGTAGATTGCCGAGGGCGAACACGTTGACCACGTTCGCGCCGACGCCTGCGACCACGGCCACCGCGCCCAGCGGAATCTCGTAAACCTCCCGCCAGGGTTGATAAGGCGTATAGCGATCGTAGTGACGGGTGACTTCGAATTCCGTGACTTCGAACGTCTTCTGCTCGTGGATTTTCACCCGACGTTGCGGCAATTCGAGCACCTTGGGCTCGCCGACATCGATCTGCAGGCTGTGATCGAGCAACTTGCGCTCGACACGTTCCTCGTGCTCGCTGCGTTGTGACATGTGATTGGCACAGCCACTGACCAGCAGGGTGCCGCACAGGGCGGCACCACCGAGGCCTAAGGTGTTTCGCTTGAACATGACTTCTCTATCTGGTGTCAGCGGCGGATGCGGGCCTGGAGGAACGACAGCACTTCAGCGACCGGCAGCGCTTGCGCTTCAGGTTCGGTGCGGCTCTTGTATTCCAGATTGCCTTCGGCGAGGCCGCGGTCACTGACCACGATCCGGTGAGGAATGCCGATCAGCTCCATGTCCGCGAACTTGATGCCCGGGCTGGTTTTCTTGTCGCGGTCGTCGAGCAGCACTTCGAAGCCTGCGCCGGTCAGCTGCGCATACAGCTTGTCGGTGGCTTCGCGAACCTGTTCGGTTTCGTAGCGCAGTGGCACCAGAGCAACCTGGAACGGGGCCAGGGTGTCGCTCCAGATGATCCCGTTGGCGTCGTTGTTCTGCTCGATGGCCGCAGCCACCACGCGGGAAACGCCAATGCCGTAGCAACCCATTTCCAGGGTGACCGGCTTGCCGTTCTCGCCCAGCACTTCGCACTTCATCGCCTTGCTGTACTTGTTGCCCAGCTGGAAGATGTGCCCGACTTCGATGCCGCGCTTGATTTCCAGGGTGCCCTTGCCATCCGGGCTTGGATCGCCAGCGACAACGTTGCGCAGGTCGGCAACGGTCGGAACAGGCAGATCACGTTCCCAGTTCACGCCGAAGTAGTGCTTGTCGTCGATGTTGGCGCCGATGCCGAAGTCGCTCATCAGTTCGACGGAGCGGTCGATGATGATTGGCAGTGGCAGGTTCAACGGACCGAGGGAGCCGGCACCGGCGCCAATGGCGTCGCGCAGTTCGCTTTCGGAGGCCATGACCAGCGGGCTGGCAACGCCAGGCTGGTTGGCGGCCTTGATTTCGTTCAGTTCGTGGTCGCCACGGATGATCAGGGCAATCAGCTTGCCTTTCTCTTCAGCGTGAACAACCAGGGTCTTGATGGTCTTCTCGATCGGCAGGTTGAAGCCTTCGACCAGTTGCGCGATGGTCTTGGCGTTCGGGGTGTCGACCAGGCGCAGCTCTTCGGCTGGCGCAGGGCGAGACGTTTCACGCGGTACGGCTTCTGCCTTCTCGATGTTCGCGGCGTAGTCGGAACCGTTGCTGAAGACGATATCGTCTTCACCGGATTCGGCCAGTACGTGGAACTCGTGGGAGCCAGCGCCACCGATCGAGCCGTTGTCGGCTTCAACCGGACGGAACTTCAGGCCCAGGCGGGTGAAGACGTTGCAGTAAGCCTGGTGCATGCGGTCGTAAGTGACCTGCAGCGATGCCTGGTCGGCGTGGAACGAGTACGCATCCTTCATGATGAATTCGCGGCCGCGCATCAAGCCGAAACGTGGGCGGATTTCGTCGCGGAACTTGGTCTGGATCTGATACAGGTTGATTGGCAGCTGTTTGTAGCTGCTCAATTCATTGCGCATCAGATCGGTGATCACTTCTTCGTGGGTCGGGCCGGCGCAGAAATCGCGACCGTGGCGATCCTTGAATCGCAGCAATTCAGGGCCGTACTCTTCCCAGCGACCGGATTCCTGCCACAGCTCAGCCGGTTGGGTGCTCGGCATCAACACTTCGAGAGAGCCAGCGGCGTTCATTTCTTCACGAACGATGGCTTCGACCTTGCGCATCACTCGCAAGCCCATCGGCAGCCAGGTGTAGAGGCCCGAGGCGAGTTTGCGGATCATGCCGGCGCGCAGCATCAGCTGATGGCTGACTACAAC
The DNA here is from genome assembly GCF_019823085.1 of Pseudomonas sp. DR48. Classification (NCBI taxonomy): domain Bacteria; kingdom Pseudomonadati; phylum Pseudomonadota; class Gammaproteobacteria; order Pseudomonadales; family Pseudomonadaceae; genus Pseudomonas; species Pseudomonas sp. DR48. Next base: position 3,300,217 of record NZ_CP081946.1, read on the forward strand.
CGCGTCGGAAGGCGTTTCTTTCTGTGTGGCGAGCAAAAATTGACTGGTGCGCATGGTTGGCCGTTGTCGGTTGCTGATGACGAGAAATGACGGAGCATTGTACGGGCGAGATCCGCTGGCGTACAGGCGTGCGGTCGGCGGTGTGGCAGGAGGGCGGGTTTCGCCGCGCCCTCTGCGAAATGTCTTACGATTCTTCGGCGACCTGAGTCGGCACCGGTTCGGGTGTCGGTGTCGGACCTGCGCGGCGGCTCTCCTGGAACCAGTGCAGGGCGATCAACAGCACCGTCGGCACGCCCAGCAGGGCCGTGATCATGAAGAAATTGTGATAGCCGAATTTCTCCACCATGACGCCTGAGTAACCGCCGATCAGGCGAGGCAGCAGCAACATGATTGAGCTGAGCAGGGCGTACTGAGTGGCGGAGAATTTGAGGTTGGTCAGGCTCGACAGGTAAGCGACGAAGGCTGAGGTCGCCAGGCCCGAGCTGAAGTTATCCAGGGAAATGGTGAAGATCAGCATGTTCAGATTCGCGCCCATGTCGGCGAGCATCAGGAACAGCAGGTTGGTCCCGGCCGACGTAATACCGCCGATGAGCAGGATCGGCAAGATACCGAAGCGCACGATCAGCAGGCCGCCCATTCCGGCGCCGAGTAGCGTCATGATCAGGCCAAAGACCTTACTGACGCTGGCTATCTGGTCCTTGGTGAAACCCTGGTCGATGTAGAACACGTTGGCCATCACGCCCATGACCGTATCGGACATCCGATAGGTGGCGATCAGTCCGAGCAACAGGAACGCTTGCCAGCGGTAACGCAAAATGAAGTCGTTGACCGGGGTCAGCACCGGCGCCAGACCGCGCCGGCCCATGGCTGACAGGCACATCATTGTCAGGGTGGTGTAGAGGATTGCCCGCAGGAATGCACGGTCTTCAAGCAACAGGTCGAGCAGGCTGACGCCTTTGAACAGCACGCTGGCAAAGTCGGTGTTGTAGAGCTGGGTGAACATGGCCGGTACCGAGACCAGCAACACGATCAGCACGAACACTGACACCAGTTGATGCACAAAACTGTAGCGCCCGGCCTGGAGTTGGGTGCGCAGAGGTACGGGTGGCTCGCGCATGAACAGGCTGGTCAGCAAGGCCGGAACCATCAGGGCACCAAACAGCACGTAAGTGCCGGTCCAGGCCGAGTGCTTGTAGTTGAAGCCGGTGGAGCCGAAGCCTTCAGCGAAGAACAGTGCGCCGGCCGTGGCCAACAAGGCGGCAATCCGGTAGCCAGACATATAGCTGGCAGCGAGCGCGGCCTGGCGAGTGTCGTCGGCGATTTCCAGGCGATAGGCGTCAACCGCGATGTCTTGTGTCGCCGAGGCGAAGGCGACGACCACGGCGATAGCGATCAGCCAGGACAGGTGTTTTTGCGGGTCGCAGAAACCCATCCCGATCAGGCCGAGGATGACCAGCGTCTGGGACAGTACCAGCCACGAGCGTCGTCGACCGAGTTTGCCGAGAAATGGCAGGCGCCATTGGTCCAGCAGCGGAGACCACACCCATTTGAAGGCATAGGCCAAGCCGATCAGGCTTGCATAGCCAATGGTTTCGCGGGCTACACCGGCCTCACGCAGCCAGACGGAAAGCGTCGAAAACACCAGCATGTAGGGCATGCCGGCGGCGAAACCAAGCAACAACAACACAAGCGTCGAGGGGCTGGCATAGGCGGCGAGCGCGGCGCGCCAGGTTTTACGGGGCATGGGTTGGAGTCTGCCTCAAGAGTTACGGAAACAAAGCGCGCACTCTAACCGCTGTGCTCTACCGGACGCCAGCCATGGCGCAGAATATCAACACGATTATTCAGGACACTGATGCCTTCAGAGCGCAATCGCGCCCGCTGTTCGTCCCCTGAAGGACTGCCCACGGGCAAGCTGATCCGACCGCCGGCACCGAGCACCCGGTGCCAGGGCAACTTCGTGTCGCCGGGCAATTTGCTCAGTGTGCGTCCAACCCATCGGGCGGCTCGACCCAATCCAGCCAGCTCGGCCAATTGACCATAGCTCACCACTTTGCCCTCCGGTACCTGTGCAAGAGTCAGGTAGAGCGCCGTGCGTCGGATTTGCGCCGCGCTTTCGGTTTCAGTGGTTGAGTCGGTCACGTCCGTGGTTCCTTGAAAAAGTTCGTATTACCGGCTGTAGAGTAAATCCTGGATCGCCTGTTGAGAAATGAACTCATGAGAAATAGTTGGGTCAGTCGTTGTTGGGGTCTTATTCCAACGGATAATGCCGACTTTTTTCGCAATCTTGAGCCTATCTCTGCTTATGGTGTCCAGAACTCTGTTGTGCCTTGCTGTCTTGAGTGCTTCCTCACCCTTGCTCGCCGATACCGTCTGGTTGAAGAACGGTGACAAGCTGAGCGGCAAGATCACGCTGTTCGACGGCGGCAAATTGCTGATCCAGACCGAGTACGCTGGCGCGGTGCCGATTGACTGGAAGCAGGTCAAAACCCTGGAAAGTGATCAGGAGTTGCTGGTCAAGCAAGATGCCTACACTGGCGAAAAAGCCAAGTCGTTGCATCCGGCGGACGATGGCAAGGTGACTCTTGAAAATGGCGAGGCGCCCAAGACGGTCGAACTGGCGAGCATCCAGCAGATCCTCAAGCCCAAGCCGGTGGTCGAAGACCTGGTGTGGAAGGGCAATATCGACGCGGCTCTGGATTACCAGCGGGCGGAAAAAGACACCGATGACTATGACATCGACTTCAAGACTACCGCGCGCCATGGCAGATGGCGTCACATCGCGGAAGGCGAGTACAACCGCGAATTCCAGGATGACGTGGTCACCACCGATAACTGGCGCGCCGAGTACTCACTCGACCGCTTCCTGACCGAGAAATGGTACTGGGAAGGTCGAGCGGTCTATAAGCGTGACCATGTCGAAGACCTCTCTCGTCAGCGCACGGTCGGTACCGGTCCGGGTTACCAGTTCTGGGATGACGAGTTGGGCGCGTTCTCCCTGGGTTCGCTGCTTAACCGCACGGACTATGAATTCTCCGACGGCAGCAAGGAGAACTTCTATTCCTTGGCGATGAAGTGGGACTACAACCGCTACCTGATCGGCAAGAAGGTGGAATTCTTCACCAATGGCGAAGTGAGTAAGCCGTTGTCGGGCGTCGCCGATTACGCGCTCGATGCCGAAATGGGCTTGCGCTACAAAGTCACCGAATGGGCATCGCTCAACCTCAAGGCTGAGCGAGACATCATCAGCGGCACCAGCGAGGCTGACCTGGACAAGACGCGCTACACCGCAGGGTTTGGCGTGGCCTGGTAAGACATAAAAAAATCGCAGCCGGTGGCTGCGATTTTTTTTGCCTGCAAAACAGTCAGGCACAAAAAAGCCCCGCTTTTGAGGGCGGGGCTTTTTACTAAAGCAAGTACAAGTTAGATAACTTGAACTTCTTCAGCTTGCATGCCTTTCTGACCGCGGGTAGCGATGAAAGAAACCTGTTGGCCTTCTTTCAGGCTTTTGAAGCCGTCGGATTGGATAGCTTTGAAGTGAACGAACAGGTCGTCACCGGATTGTGGAGTGATGAAGCCGAAGCCTTTTTCATCGTTGAACCACTTAACGGTACCGGTTTGGCGATTAGACATGGTGTAACTCCTTGAACAAAGATAACTGCGACTCAGGAAGAACCCTGGCCGAGACTGAGTGCAAAGAGCAGGAAAAATTCTTGTAGATGGTTGGATCGAAATTCAACATATCGTGTAGAGATTCTCAGTGACACAAGCAGCACAGTGGCGCCACCTTAACCCTTTTTCAGGGACGTGCCAATGCTTCTTGCGAAGGTTTCTATGTTTTCGTGACTGACGGTGCAGCTTATTACGGCCAAAGCTCAATATTCACGGGGGATCGGCGAGAATTGCGCCCTGGACTTTGAACCCGGAGCGCGCGCCCGGTAAGATGCCGGACAGAATTTTTCCACCTCGCTATTCAGGACACCCGCCATGAGCATCAAATCGGACAAGTGGATTCGCCGCATGGCGCAAGAGCACGGCATGATCGAGCCCTTCGTTGAGCGCCAGATGCGCGGCGAAGGCGCCGAGCGCGTCATTTCCTACGGTGTTTCGAGCTATGGCTACGACGTTCGCTGCGCCGACGAATTCAAGGTGTTCACCAACATCAACTCGGCGACCGTCGATCCGAAGAACTTCGACGAGAAGAGCTTCGTTGACGTTAAAAGCGATGTCTGCATCATTCCGCCGAACTCGTTCGCCCTGGCACGCACCGTGGAATTTTTCCGCATACCGCGCAATGTACTGACCATCTGCCTGGGTAAAAGCACCTACGCGCGTTGCGGCATTATCGTCAACGTGACGCCGCTTGAACCCGAGTGGGAAGGCCATGTGACCCTGGAGTTCTCCAACACCACCACCTTGCCGGCGAAAATCTACGCCAATGAAGGCGTGGCGCAGATGCTGTTCTTCGAATCCGACGAAGAATGCGAAGTCTCCTACAAGGACCGTGGCGGCAAGTATCAGGGCCAGCTCGGCGTCACCCTCCCGCGCACTTGATTGATTCATCTGAGAGGTAGCGGGAATTCTTGAGCGGGTAGACACTCTATTGGGTGTACTGCCCGGTTCGCGCACAGCGAATGGGGCCTTCGCTCAGGAGTGCTTTATGAAGATCGATCCGCGAATAAGTGCCGAACTGGCAAGGCTTGAGCCCAATCAGGTTGGCGTTTTGGCCTGGTCGTTGTTGGCACATCCACCCATCAGCATGGCAGGGGGCATCCCCGGTCAGCCTGATCCCGATACCCCCAATGAACAACCGACGGAACCCGGTGAGCCCACTTTGCCGGATGAGCCGCCTCCCGCGCCTGTCGTCTGACCTGCTGCTGAAAAATGAATGGCCAGTCAGCTGATGTACTTGAAGACGTCAGCTGACTGGCCATATTTCGTTGTCGCCAATGACAAAAATCCTGCAGCGCTCGTCCTGCTCGACCTGATACCCGCCGGTAAACGCGCCAAACGCCGGTAACAGGCTTGTATCCACGCCCAGCTTGAAGCAGGCCAGCCGCAAGGTCTGTCGACCTCTGCCATTGAGTCGATACACCGGATGGACGTGTCCGGCGAGCACGTGCCGATCAGGATGTGGCTCAGGTTCGTGCTGCAAGGCGAATGGCCCCATCAGCAACGGCTCCGGCACGACTCGAATGTTTAACGAGGCCGGCGGGTCCCCCGCACGTTTGTCGTGGTTGCCGCGAATCAGCGTCATCGGCAAATCCGGGTGACGCATTCGCCATTCGGCCAGGGCGCTTAAGGTGGCTGTTGCGTGAGAGCCGGGCCCGTGTAGAAAATCTCCGAGGAAAATCAGCTGACGGCAGGGCAGGGCTGTCAGCAACCCGTCCAGCACCGCGATATTGCTCGCGGTGGTGCCGTGAGGCACTGGTTGGCCAAGGCTGCGATAGGCCGCTGCCTTGCCGAAATGCACATCGGCGATCAGCAGCGCTTGTTGGGCGGGCCAGTAGATGGCTTTTTCGGGCAGCAGCCACAGTTCTTCTCCAGCCAGTCGCACGGGATAGGGCGTGTTCATCAGCGTTTCCCGGTTTCGGCGGTTTTCTCAAGATCGCTGACCATGCGGCGGATGCGATCAGCGAGTTTTTCCGAACTCATGCTTTCCCGCATACGCTCGACCAGCAGCGGAAACCCCAGCGGGGTAGGACGTTTGATCTGATGCAGGTCCACTGTCAGGCGGTTGATGCGCTCCAGTGTTTGCTCCAGGCGATGAATATCCAGTTCTTCGCGCAGGACTTCTTCCCCTGCCTGCGCCAGCAGCAAATTGCCGGCGTCGTACTGCTTGAACACTTCGAAGAACAACCCGCTCGACGCTTGAACCTGGCGCGTGCTTTTCGGCGCGCCGGGGTAGCCGGCGAAGACCAGCCCGGCGATCCGTGCGATTTCCCGAAACCGACGACGCGCCAGCTCGCCGGCATTCAAACTGGCGAGCACGTCTCGCAACAGATTGCCGGGACTCAGTAATTCGGCGTTCAGAGCCTGCGACCAATCCAGGTGAGTGGCGCTGAGCAACTCCAGCCCATAGTCGTTTACCGCAATGGAAAACGTCACTGGCTGAAGTTGGCTGACGCGCCAGGCCAGCAGGCTCGCGAGGCCCAGATGCACTTGGCGCCCGGCAAAGGGGTAAAGAAACAGGTGCCAGCCTTCGCGGGATTTCAGGGCTTCGGCCAGCAACTTCGTCGAGGTTGGCAGGCCGGACCAGCGTTGTTGCACCTTGAGCAAAGGCTGCAACGCCTGCATTTCCGGACCGACGAGCTCGCCATTCGCGGCCGCGCTGAAACGCTCGACCACCGCCTGTGCCAGCTCGTTGGAGAGAGGCATCCGGCCGCCATTCCAGCGCGGCACTGCCGCTTTTTTCACGGTGCTGCGTTTGACATAAGCGGTCATGTTTTCCACCCGGACCAGTTCCAAGAGGCGCCCCGCAAACAGAAAACCATCCCCCGGTTTGAGTCGCGCGATAAACCCTTCCTCGACACTGCCCAATTGTTTACCACCGCCACCCTTGCTCCAGAACTTCAGCTGGATGCTCGCGTCGCTGACGATCGTGCCGATGCTCATGCGATGACGCCGCGCCAGTCGCGCATCCGGCACGCGCCACACCCTGTGTTCATCCGGTTCGACCCTGCGGTAATCCGGGTAAGCCGTCAGAGAAAGTCCGCCATGGCGTACGAAAGCCAGCGCCCAGGTCCAGTCCGCCTCGGTGAGATCGCGATATGCCCAGGCGCCGCGGACTTCTTCGTACAACTCATCGGGCAAAAAACCACCGCCCAGCGCCATGCTGACCAGATGCTGGACCAACACATCCAGCGGTTTATGCGGTGACTCACGAGGTTCGATGCGTTGCGCCGCCACGGCGTCTTGCGCAGCGGCCGCTTCGATCAGTTCCAGGCTGTGAGTGGGCACCAGAGTCACCCGGGAAACCCGTCCCGGCGCGTGACCTGAGCGACCTGCGCGCTGCATCAGCCGCGCCACGCCCTTGGCCGAGCCGATTTGCAGCACCCGTTCGACCGGCAGGAAGTCCACGCCCAAATCCAGGCTGGATGTGCAAACCACCGCTTTGAGCTGACCGTCTTTCAATGCCCGCTCGACCCAGTCGCGGGTTTCTCTCGACAGTGAACTGTGATGCAACGCAATTAAACCGGCCCAATCAGGGCGTGCCTCCAGCAAGGCTTGATACCAGATCTCCGATTGCGCGCGGGTATTGGTGAAGACCAGGCTGCTGGGGCTGGAGTCCAGTTCGGCGACGACTTGCGGCAACATCTTCAAACCAATATGCCCGGCCCAGGGAAACCGTTCGATGGTGGGGGGTAACAAGGTGTCGACGAGCAATGCCTTGGCGGTCTGGCCCTGCACGCTGATGCCGCCACCTTGTGGGATCAATACCTGTTCAGCGTGGGCCTGATTACCCAGCGTCGCGGAAACGCCCCACACGATCAGTTCCGGGGTCCACCGCCGCAGACGCGCCAGGGCCAGTTGCAGTTGCACGCCGCGTTTGTTGCCGAGCAATTCATGCCATTCGTCGACCACCACCATGCGCAGGGTCGCCAGCGCCGTGTGCGCATCGGAACGGGCGAGCATCAGGGTCAGGCTTTCGGGGGTGGTGATCAGGGTGGTGGGCAGACGTCGACTCTGGCGGGCGCGCTCGCTGCTACTGGTGTCGCCGGTACGCAGGCCGACGCTCCAGGGTATGTGCAAATCAAGCAGCGGCGCTTCCAGGGCTCGGGCCGTGTCGGCGGCCAGAGCGCGCATGGGCGTGATCCACAACACGGTCAGTGGTTGGGCGAGCGGTTTTCGTTTGCGTGGTGTTTCAACAGGCGCGACAGACGCGGCGAAGCGATTGAGCGCGGCAAACCAGAGCGCGTAGGTTTTACCCGCGCCAGTGCTGGCGTGCAGTAATCCGGACTCACCGCGTTTAACTGCCGTCCACACCTGTTTCTGAAAGGCGAATGGCTTCCAGCCGCGGGCGGTGAACCATTGTTTTGCGAAGTCGGGGGAGGTTCCCATGCCGGCGGTGTGCGCTCTGAAAGTGTTCTTTCAGTGACCGCGCCGCCATAGCAAAGGTTTAATGACACTGAGCAATCCGAGCGAGCCGGACCCTACTGTAGGAGCTGTCGAGTGAAACGAGGCTGCGATCTTTTGATCTTGTTTTTTAAAAGCAAATCAAAAGATCGCAGCCTCGTTTCTCTCGACAGCTCCTACGGGGTTATGTGTCCTGCCGTGGGTTATTTGAGGTTGCCGCTCAGGAATTGCTTCAACCGTTCACTCTTCGGATTGCCAAGTACGTCTTCCGGCGCGCCTTCCTCTTCCACCAGGCCCTGGTGCAAGAACAACACCTGGCTCGAGACCTTGCGGGCGAAGCTCATTTCGTGGGTCACCATGATCATGGTCCGGCCTTCCTCGGCCAGGCCCTGGATCACTCGGAGCACTTCGCCGACCAGTTCCGGGTCGAGCGCCGACGTCGGTTCGTCGAACAGCATGACTTCCGGTTCCATCGCCAGCGCGCGGGCAATGGCGACCCGCTGCTGCTGACCGCCGGACAGGAATGCCGGGTACTGATCCGCCACACGGGAGGCCAGGCCGACCTTGTCGAGGTAGCGTCGAGCGCGGTCTTCGGCTTCCTCTTTGCTGCAACCCAACACCCGGCGCGGCGCCATGGTGATGTTTTCCAGCACGGTCATGTGGCTCCACAGGTTGAAATGCTGGAACACCATGGCCAGGCGTGTGCGGATCTTTTGCAGCTCATTGGCATCGGCCACGTGCATGCCGTGGCGATCCTTGATCATGCGGATATTCTGGCCGTCCAGGGTCATCGCGCCGTCGTTGGGTTGCTCCAGAAAGTTGATGCAACGCAGGAAGGTACTTTTGCCCGAGCCGCTGGCGCCGATCAGGCTGATGACATCGCCCGTGTTGGCCTTGAGTGAAACGCCTTTGAGCACATGATGATCGCCGTAGCTTTTATGCAGGCCTTCAATGGTCAGTTTGTACATGGGGCATGCATCCTCAAGGCGAAAGTAGGTAGCCGCTGCGATAGGCTTCGGCGCCCGCGACGTGCGCGATCACCATGCCGGCAGTGGCCATGCGTCGCAGCGAACGGGCGTACATCAGCCCGGCGGCGGTGCAATGAACGGGAGTGACGAGATCGCTGATCGGATCAATGATTTCGGCGATCTGCTGCCCGGCTTCGAGGTATTCCCCCGGTAGCGCGGTGAACACCAGCAGCCCACCGACCGGCGTCGCCACAGGTTCAACGCCGGCCAGCGGCGTGGCGGGGTAGGGCAGTTCAGGCAGCGGCGCCGGTTCGCCGGCAATGGCCCCGAAGTGAATCAGGTAATCGATCAGCGCCTGGCAATCGAGACTGGCCAGCGGGTGATTGACGTCACCCTGGCCGCGCAATTCGACGGTGACCGAAAAGCTGCCCAGCGGAATGTCGAATTGCTCGCCGAAGCGTTCTTTCAACTGCCACCAGAGCAGGGTGAAGCATTCATCGAACGACTGACCGCCGGAATCGGTGGCCAGCAGGCTCGCTTCGGCACCGATATAACGGGCCAGCGGCTCGACCTGCGGCCAGGCTTCGGGCGTGGTGTAGAGGTGCGCCACGGCTTCGAAATCGCAATGCAGGTCCAGCACCATGTCCGCATCGCAGGCCAGCCGTTGCAGGGTCAGGCGCTGGGATTGCAGTTGCGTGCCGGCAGTCTGTGTCGCCAGCGCATTGCGCAGGCTGCTGCGGATCAGTTCGAGGTTGTGCTGCGGATCATCGCCAAGCTTGCCTTCGATCTCGTTGCCGACGGCCTCGCTCAAATCGACGAACCAGCGGTTGAAGTTCTGCCCGCTTTCGAGCTCGTAGCGGCCCAGCGGCACGTCCATCAACACTTGTTCCAGGCCAGCCGGGTTGGCTACCGGCACCAGCACGATCTCACTGCGCAGGTGACCGGAGGCTTCCAGTTCCGCCAGGCGTTGCTTGAGGTGCCAGGCCACCAACATGCCGGGCAATTCATCGGCGTGCAGGGACGACTGGATGTAAATCTTGCCTTTGGCCGACGAGGGGCCGAAGTGGAAGCTGTGAATCTGTCGCGCGGTCCCCGGCAGCGGGGCCAGCAGGTCATGAATCTGGTGGCGCATGTTTGTCTCTTTATCCCTAAAGCGGGTCCTAGTGGGTAGGCCCGAGGAAGGCCAGCCAGCGGCGTTCGGCGAGGCGGAACAGGCCGACGAGCGCGAAGGTCACGGTCAGGTAGATCAGCGCGGCGATGCCGAACGACTGGAAAGTCAGGAAGGTCGCCGAGTTGGCGTCCCGCGCGACTTTCAGGATGTCCGGGATGGTCGCCGTGAACGCTACGGTGGTCGAGTGCAGCATCAGAATCACTTCGTTGCTGTAATAAGGCAGCGAACGACGCAGGGCTGAGGGCATGATCACGTAGGCATACAGCTTCCAGCCTGTCAGGCCATAAGCCTTGGCGGCTTCGACTTCACCGTGATTCATGCTGCGGATCGCCCCGGCGAAAATCTCCGTGGTGTAGGCGCAGGTGTTCAGGGCGAATGCCAGGATGGTGCAGTTCATTGCATCGCGAAAGAATGCATCGAGTACCGGTTGCGCGCGCACGGCGGCCAGGCTGTAGATCCCGGTGTAGCAGATCAGTAGCTGGATATACAGCGGCGTGCCACGGAACAGGTAGGTGTAGAACTGCACCGGCCAGCGGATGTAGAAGTGCGGCGAGACCCGGGCGATGGACAGCGGGATCGACACCAGGAAACCGATGAAAATCGAGGCGCTGAGCAGCCAAAGGGTCATGGCCAGGCCGGTGATGTTCTGGCCGTCGGTATAAAGGAAGGGTTTCCAGTATTCCTGCAAGAGTTCGATCATCGTACGGCCTCCCGGGAACCAGCGGCGTAACGGCGTTCGAGCCAGCGCAGGACGAAGTTGGAAGCGCTGGTAATCAGCAGGTAAATCACCGCGGCCAGCACCAGGAAATAGAACAGTTGATAGGTGCTTTTGCCGGCGTCCTGAGCGGCTTTGACCAGGTCGGCGAGGCCGATGATCGACACCAGCGCAGTGGCCTTGAGCATCACCATCCAGTTATTGCCAATCCCCGGCAGGGCAAAACGCATCATTTGCGGGAACACCACGATCCAGAAACGCTGGCCACGCTTGAGGCCATACGCGGTGGCGGCTTCGACCTGACCACGCGGGACTGCGAGTATCGCGCCACGGAAGGTCTCGGTGAAGTACGCACCATAGATGAAGCCCAGGGTGATGACCCCGGCGCTGAATGGGTTGATCTCGATGTATTCCCATTCCATGAAGTCGGTAAACGACGTCAACCAGGTTTGCAGGCTGTAGAAAATCAACAGCATCAGCACCAGGTCCGGCACGCCGCGAATCAGCGTGGTGTAGACCTGCGCCGGCACGCGCACCAGTTTGACTTTGGACAGCTTGGCGCTGGCGCCCAGCAAGCCGAGCAAGACGGCCACCAAGAGCGACAACGCCGATAATTTGATGGTCATCCAGGTGCCTTCCATCAGCAACGGACCGAAGCCCTTGAGGCTGAAGGCTGAGAGCCCCAGATTTTGTAATAGGTTTTCGAACATAAATCAGCAACCTGATCGGATAAAAAAAGCGCCCATCGCGAGATGGGCGCCGGGCATTATTTGCCGCTGTACAGATTCAGATCGCCAAAGTGTTTCTTTTGAATCTCGGCGTATTTGCCATCATCGTGTAACGCTTTGATACCTTTATCCAAAAGCGCTTTCAGCTCGGTGTTACCTTTCTTAATACCGACAGCCGTTTTGGCCGGCAGCAAAGCGTTGTCGACTGGCTTGGTGACATCGTAATCGGCGCCCTGCGGCGACTTCAGAAAGCCCAGTTCAGCTTGCAGCATGTCCTGAATCCCTGCGTCGAGACGACCGGAAGTCAAGTCGGCATAGACCTGATCCTGGTTGGCGTAGGCCTGGGTTTTAACGCCGGCCTTGTCCAGAACGGCTTTGGCATAGGCTTCCTGGATGGTGCCTTGTTCGTAGCCGACGGTCTTGCCCTTGAGCGAAGCGACGTCTGCGGTGACGCCAGAACCTTTCTTGAACACGTAGGCGGTTGGGCCGGAGAACAGCTCGCTGGAGAAGTCGATGACTTTTTCGCGGGCTTCGGTGACGGTCATCGAAGAGATCACACCGTCGAATTTATTGGCCTTGAGGCCCGGAATCATGCCGTCGAAATCGCTTTCGACCCATTTGCACTTGACCTTCAGCTCGGCGCAGATCGCGTTCCCCAGATCGATGTCAAAGCCCACCAGGCTTCCGTCAGCCGCTTTGGACTCGAACGGAGCATAAGAAGGGTCAACGCCAAAACGCAGTTCTTTGTATTCCTTTGCCATGGCGGAGCCAGCAGCCATGCACAACGCCAGTGCAGAAAGGGTCAGCAATGCTTTTTTCATTATTCAATCCCTAAGAACCAATATGAGCGCTTGTGGCGCAGAATTATTGTTACTGGAAAGCGTAAGACCAAGTGAAAGTAGCAATTTCCGAACCAGAGTCCCGAACAAGCGTTTTAAAAGGTGATTCAAGAAATGGCAACAGGAGATTTATGCACGAAATCGGGCGCGGGGAAATAGCTGCACCAAGTTAGTTCGGATTGGCACAAAAAACTATGGAGTGAGCCTGCTGACGATAACGTTGTTTCAGTGACATTTATGTCAACTGACACACCGCAATCGCGAGCAGGCTCACTCCCACAGGGGATAGGGGTTAGCCCAACAGGTCTTGCAAAGTTGCGAGGTTGTCGGCCTCTTCGACGGACTTGTCCTGGCGCCAGCGCAGCATTCTTGGAAACCGCACGGCGATCCCGCTCTTGTGGCGTTTGGACAGGGCAATGCCCTCGAACCCCAGTTCAAACACCAGGCTCGGCCTGACGCTGCTGACCGGCCCGAATTTCTCTACCGTGGTCTTGCGCACGATGCTGTCGACCTGGCGCATTTCCTCGTCGGTCAGACCTGAATAGGCTTTGGCGAACGGCACCAGCGTTCGTTCGCGGGCATCGGGCGGGCCGTCCCAGACCGCGAAGGTGTAATCGCTGTAGAGACTGGCCCGGCGGCCATGGCCGCGCTGCGCGTAAATCAACACCGCATCGACACTGAAAGGGTCGACTTTCCATTTCCACCAAGTGCCCATGTCCTTGGTCCGGCCGACGCCATACAGCGCATCCCGGGCCTTGAGCATCATGCCTTCGACGCCGCGGCTGCGCGAAGACTCGCGTTGTCGGGCGAGGTCGAACCAGTTTTCACCGGTGAGCACCGGCGAGGCCAGCAATACCCGGTTGTTGCAGGTGGCGATGACTTGCTCCAGCTGAGTGCGGCGCTTGTACTGAGGTTGATTGCGCCAATCATCGCCAGCCCATTCCAGCAGGTCGTAGGCGAGGATGGCCACCGGCACTTCTTCCAGGATTTTCCTGTCGAGGGTTTTGCGGCCAATCCGCTGTTGTAGCAGGGCGAAAGGTTGCACCGCAGGCGAGGCGGGTGATTGTGGATCGAAGGCATCCTGTGTGCCGGATTGCGCGGGTTTCCAGACAACGATTTCACCGTCGATGACCGTGCCGTCCGGCAGGCCATGCACCAGGCTGTCGAGTTCGGGAAACCGCTCGGTGACCAGCTCTTCGCCCCGGGACCAGATCCACAGGCGCCCCTCGCGCTTGACCACTTGGGCGCGAATCCCGTCCCACTTCCATTCCACCTGCCAGTTGCTGGCCGGACCCAACAGGCCTTCGAATTGCTCGACCGGTTGCGACAAGGCATGCGCCAGGAAAAACGGATACGGCTGACCGCCCCGTTGGGCATGTTCGTCGCTGGATTCGGCCGCGATCAGCTTCAGGTAACTGGCAGCACTCGGACGGTTGGACAGATCGGTGTAACCGACCAGCCGCTGGGCCACGCGTTTGCTGTCGAGCCCGGCCATGGATGCCAGGGCGCGAGTGACCAGCAGCTTGGACACACCGACGCGAAAACTGCCGGTGATGAGCTTGATGCAGAGCATCAGGCTATGACGGTCCAGCTGCGCCCATAGCGCAGGCAAGCGTTGAGCGAGAACTTCCGGCGATTCGCCGCGCAGGGGCAGCAGTTTGTCTTCGATCCATACCGCCAGCCCGTCAGTGGAGCTGTGCAAGGCTTCCGGCAGGACCAGCGAAATGGTTTCTGCCATGTCGCCAACCGCCTGGTAACTTTCTTCGAACAACCAGGGCTGGAGACCTGAAAACTCCACCGCCAACTCTCGCAGCACCCGCACTGGCACCAATTGCCGAGGCCGTCCGCCGGACAGGAAATACACCGCCCATGCTGCATCCTGTGGCGCAGCCTGAGCGAAGTAGGATTGCATCGCGGCCAGTTTGGCGTTGCTTGAAGTGGTCGCGTCGAGTTCGGCATACAGCTCGGCGAAGTCTTTCATGGCTGCACCTCGGCGGTGTCGGGTTCGGTTAACGCAGCGTCTTCCTCATCATCGCCGTACTCGGTGCTGAAGCTTTGAGCATCCAGGCCCTGTTCGCGCAGATGACGCACCAGCACGCCGACCGAACCGTGGGTGACCATCACCCGTTCCGCTCCGGTCTGTTCGATGGCCCAGAGCAGGCCGGGCCAGTCGGCGTGGTCGGAGAGTACGAAGCCACGGTCAACACCGCGTCGCCGGCGCGTGCCGCGCAAACGCATCCAGCCACTGGCGAAGCCGTCGCTGTAGTCGCCAAAACGCCGCATCCAGGTGCTGGCACCTGCCGATGGCGGGGCGATAACCAGCGCCTTGCGCATGATCGGGTCGCTTTTTTGGACGTCGCCGGCATAGATCGTGGGCGGTATATAAACGCCGCTTTCACGATAAACCCGGTTCAGCGGCTCGACCGCGCCGTGCACCAGAATGGGGCCGAGGCTGGCGTCGATGCCGTGCAAGATTCGCTGGGCCTTGCCGAAGGAATAGCACAACAGCACGCTGGTTCTGTCGGCCGCCGCATTGGCCTGCCACCACTGATTGATCTCGGAAAAAACCTGCGCCTGAGGCTGCCAGCGATAAATCGGCAGGCCGAACGTCGATTCGGTGATGAATGTGTGGCAACGCACCGGTTCGAACGGTGCACAGGTGCCATCCGGTTCGATCTTGTAATCCCCGGACGCGACCCAGACTTCACCGCCGTATTCCAGGCGCACCTGTGCCGAACCGAGCACATGGCCCGCCGGGTGAAAGCTCAAGGTGACGCCGTGATGCAATAACCGCTGGCCGTAGGGCAGGGTTTGCAGGTTGATGTCCTGTCCCAGTCGCGCACGCAATATCCCTTCGCCGGGTGCGGCAGCCAGGTAATGCTGATTACCACCGCGGGCGTGGTCGCCGTGGGCGTGGGTGATGACGGCACGCTCGACCGGCCGCCACGGGTCGATATAGAAATCGCCGGCGGGGCAGTACAAACCTTCAGGACGCGCGATAACAAGATCCATGTTGTTACCAAAATGGAGGGACTTGTTAGCTATGAGGTTTGCGCGAAGCCAGAAGTTCTATCGAAATTTCATGGGCGATGAAATGATCGTTCCCACGCTCTGCGTGGGAATGCCTCAAGGGACGCTCTGCGTCCAGTGACGCGGAGCGTCACGGGCTGCATTCCCACGCAGAGCGTGGGAACGATCAATCTTGCCTTTTGCCTTACTTGCCGGGTGTCAGGGTCAACCGGGTATTGCCGTAAACCTTGTCGAAGTTCTGCGGCTGCATCGGCAGGCTCATGTATTGCCCTTTGAGCCAAGGATCAACGCTGTTCAGGTAATTCGGGCTCGCCGGGTTGCCGGATTGCCCCGTGCCGTTCTGCCCCATCAACGGTTCGGCCTGGGCGAAATCGACGATAAAGCGCATGGCGGGCGCCAGCGTCGTATTGAAATCCTGGCCCCAAGCGAACGCCGACGTGTTCAGCGTGGTGTGATCGCCACCCGCTGCGAGAGGACCGCGTACGGTCTGGCCGCTGGCATTCTTCCATTCATAGCGGTGCAATTTGCCCCATTGCCAGGCCTTGTGATCGCCACCCAGTTGACTGTCACCGGCGCTGATCGCCGCTGCCAGACTGCGGGCGAGGATGGTCGGCTTGTCTTCTTTTTGTGGCGTGCGCACGTCATCCCAGAACGGGCTGTCTTCACGCCCCAACAGGTGATCGGCCTGTGCCGCGTAGGACAACTTGCCGTTGGCGATAAAAGCTTTCCACGCCGGGCTGGTTTCCGGGCCCAGTTCGTCGAGGAAGATCTGCTTGGCGCTTTCCTGCAGGAACAGCTCGTAAATCGCCGCGTCGGCGGAGGTCTGGCTGAGTTTGCCGTCGAACGCCATCAGGCGCGTATAAGCCTCGTGCGCCTTGGCGCGATCGGCAACGGGCAACGCTTCGATGGCCTGTTTGAGCGGCTGGGCCATGCCCGGGGCTTCAAACATCTTTTTCAGTTTGGTGGCGAAGGTGGTGGTCTGGTCGTATTGCATCGCGATCATGCTGCGCGTGTCGTGTTTGCCCACGCCGGCCAGTTCGGCCATGCGTTCGCCACGCTCCGGCGCCGACCATGAATTGGACAGCTGCATGCCATAGCCATGGGGAATGACCCGCTGGTTGGCGGTGCCGAGCCAGCCTTGGGCCGGGTCCTGATCGTACGGGTGCAGCATCGGGTCGGCGTAACCGTCCCAATCGTAACGACCTTCCCAGCCCGGCGACGGCAGCAGGCCTTCGCCTTCGCGACGGTTCGGGTAGCGACCGGTGACTTGCCAGCCAATGTTGCTGGCGTCGGCGAACACCAGGTTCAGTGCGATGGCGCGGATTTCCCGACTGGCGTCCGAGGCTTTCTCGACGGTTTGGGCGCGCGACAGATCGAAAAGCGCGTCCAGGGTCTTGTCGTCAGTGAAGTTTGGCGTCTGCAGGGCCAGGCCCAGACCATTGGCCAGCGTTGTGCCTTGGGCGCTGTTGAGCAACGGCCCGTGGCGGGTTTCATACACCGCTTCGCGAATCGGCTGCCGGCCTTTGACGAAGTAGGTTTCGTTGCGCACGACCACCGGCTGCCATTTGCCGTTGACCTCATAGGTGAGGCCATTGCCCTGACGTTTGATTTTTTCCAGGAACAGGTCCTGGTTGTCACCCATGACCGCCGTCATGCTCCATGCCACTTTGCCGTTGAAACCGCCGAGAACCATCGGCAAACCGGCAACGGTCACGCCAGAGGCCTGGTATTTAGGGGCGCGAATCTGCACGTAACTGAATAATGACGGCACGCCCAACGGGCCATGAATGTCGCTGGCCAGCAGGCTTTTGCCACTGCGGCTGCGTTGCGGACCGATGGCCCAGTTGTTCGACGAGGCGGCGCCCAGCAGGTTCAGGTCGGACAGTTGGCCAGTGGCTTTGCTGATCTCGGTCAGCCCTGGAATGGCGCCGTTGAGTTTGATGCCTTGAAGTTTTTCGGCCTCGGCGACCGGCAATTTTTCATCGGGCGCGGATGGCGTCAGCCACGGGAGCTTGTCGGTGGTGACCGTCTGGGCCAGCACCAGCGAGGCGATTTCTTCTGGCAGGTTGGCGGACTGGCTGAAGTTCAGCAGGCAAAAAATCAGCGCCGAGTCTTCCGGTTTCCAGTACTCAGGCTTGTAGCCCGTGGCAGCGAGGTCGGCGGGCAGCTTGTCGCGGTAGCGGAACAGGTAAGCGTTGACACCGCGGGCATAGACTTCAAAGAAGCGTTTCAGGCGCGGCGAAGAAGCCTTGTACAACTCACCGGCGCTTTTCTTCAGATTGACGGCGCGCATGTAGCGGTCGGCATCGAGCAGGTCGGCACCGGACATTTCCGCCAGACGGCCTTCGGCCAGCAGGCGCAGGGTGACCATCTGCGTGATGCGGTCGCTGGCGTGGACGTAACCGAGGCTGAACAGCGCGTCGTGGAAGCTGTTGCTTTCGATCAGCGGCATGCCCATGGCATTGCGGCGCACCGAGACGTTCTGCGCGAGGCCCTTGAGCGGTTGCACGCCGGTGGTCGGCGGGAGGGTGTCTTGAGTGTTCCAGGTCTGACAACCGGTCAGGCTCAAAACACTGGCTACTGCTGCGGCAACGCCGAACCGGGGAATGAAATGTGTAAGGGCTGGCGAGGCCATGGCAAAGCTCCTGCGGGGGTAGAGGCGCAATAAAGCCGCTACGTTAGTGAGCAGGAGGGGACCGCGCAAGCGGCGGCAGGGTTATTTCTTCACGATGATCGTTCCCACGCTCTGCGTGGGAATTCAGCTCGGGACGCTCTGCGTCCCAAAAGCGGACGCGGAGCGTCCGTTGCGGCATTCCCACGCAGAGCGTGGGAACGATCCTGGGTCAGGGTTTTGGTGGATTCACCTTGGCAGCCAGCGCGTAGGCCTTCACCGTCGCCGGACGATCCTGGATGTGGTTGAACCAGCGCAACACATTCGGGAAGTCTTCCAGGTTCTGGCTCTGCCATTTGTGGGAAACGATCCAGGGGTAAATCGCCATGTCGGCAATGCTGTATTCGCTGCCGGCAACAAACGCGTTGTTCGCCAGTTGCTTGTCCAGAACCCCATACAGGCGAGCGGTTTCGTCTACGTAGCGTTTGATCGCGTAGGGGATTTTCTCCGGCGCGAACTGGCTGAAGTGATGATTTTGCCCGGCCATCGGCCCCAGACCGCCCATTTGCCAGAACAACCACTGCAGCGCTAGCTGGCGACCACGCAAGTCTTTGGGCAGGAACTGGCCGGTTTTCTCTGCCAGGTACAGCAAAATTGCTCCCGATTCGAACACCGACAACGGTTCGCCGCCATCGACTGGCTCATGGTCGACGATGGCCGGGATCCGGTTGTTCGGGGAGATTTTAAGAAAATGCGGCTGGAACTGCTCATTTTTGCTGATGTTGATCGGGTGCACGTTGTACGGTAGGCCGGCTTCTTCCAGGAAAATCGAGATTTTGTGGCCGTTGGGGGTAGTCCAGTAATACAGGTCGATCATGCAGTACTCCAAATCAAGAGACGTCATTAGGGTCGGACAGCGACCGCGGGCATCAGGTCGTCCTGTTTGCGTTCGAGGGCTTGCCTGTAAGAGGAGGTGATGCTCAAGTGCGTGAAATTCAATGACCTTGTGTGAGAAAAGTCGGCATGGAGCTCAAGACCAACGCGGCACTGATCATCATCGACCAGCAAAAAGGCATCCTGCAGCCCAGATTGGGTCGTCGAAATAATCTTCAGGCTGAGGAACGAATTCTCGATTTGCTCGCGTATTGGCGGCGCACCGGGCGCCCGGTGATTCATGTGCAGCACCTGTCCCGTTCACCGGATTCAGTATTCTGGCCTGAGCAATCGGGTGTGGAGTTTCAGGAGCGGTTCACCCCACAGAGTGGTGAGCAACTGATTCAGAAGCAGGTGCCGGATGCGTTTAGTGCCACAGGGCTTGCGGCGAGTTTGCGCGAGGCGGGGATCGATCAGTTGGTGATTGTTGGTGTTGCAACCAACAACTCGGTCGAATCCACGGCGCGAGCGGCCGGTAACCTGGGGTTTGACGCCTGGGTGGCGGAGGATGCGTGCTTCACGTTCGACAAGGCGGATTATTTTGGTCAGCTGCGTTCAGCCGAGGACGTGCATGCGATGTCGCTGGGGAATTTGCACGGGGAGTATGCGACGGTCGTCAGCAGCACGCAGATTTTGATGGCTGGCTGAAAACCTGTGGGAGCGAGATTGATAGTGAGTGTGCCGACGTCATCGCGAGCAGGCTCGCTCCCACAGGGATCTTCGTCGTTCACAGAACCAGTGTGGGAGCGGGCTTGCCCGCGATAGCGATTCAACAGGCGAAAAAGAATTTCGCCCCAAGCATTACGCGCCGTGGCACTTCTTGAATTTCTTGCCGTTGCCGCAAGGGCAAGGGTCGTTGCGGCCAACGTCTTTCAGGGCGTTGCGCACCGGTTCCTGGTGAGCGTGGCCGCAGTTCGGGCCGTGGACATGGCCATGGTCGTGATCATGGTGGTCGTGATGGTCATGATCGTGGTTGCAGTCAGGACCATGGACATGGGGTTGCTGGGTCATCGGGTTTTCTCCGGAATTAAATCGGCGGGGATTATCACGCCATTGCGCGCCAGGTGCACGTAGTGCGCGATGAATAAGCCGGTTTCCAGTTCACCTTCCAGACGATAGGGGATGGGTTGGTCGGGTTTTTTCAACATTTTCACCAGATCCCGGACCTTGGGCCACAGGTTGGTGCGGATCGGCACCTTGAAATAGGCGCTGTGTTTGGGCCCGACTGTGAACCAGTGTTCATGCTCGCCTTCGGTCAGCAGCATGTCGCCCAAGTGAATGCGGTACTCAAGGCTGCGCACTGTCAGGTCGCTGTCGTTGGGGTTGTCGACGCGAAAGTGCAGGATGAATTTCTGCTCCAGCAGCTTGGCCCGCACGACTTCGACCTGGACAAGATGCACTTGCGGGTCCGGCTCATCGTTGCTGAACCACGACGCGCAGCCGCTGAGTCCTGACAGCAGGAACAAGGTGAACAGATAGCGTGCGAGTCGCTGGGTCATCATGGCGGTATTTCTCCCTTGAGCCCCAGTCTAGACGGAAAAGATCACCGCCTTCACCGCTGCTGAATGGGGCGGCGCAGTACTGGCGATGCGCAGCGATCCTTTTAGCTCACCTCACGCGCCGAAATACCCTGCGCAACACTTCTTGAATTTCTGCCCGCTGGCGCACGGACAGGCATCATTGCGCCCGGCCTTGAGTGGCACGGTGGGGTCGATGAAGTACCAGTGGCCGGCGTTCTGCACGAACGAGGAGCGCTCGCGATGGCTGTGTTCGCCAGTGCCGTCGTGCCAGCGCGCGGTAAAGGTCACGAACGCATGTTCCGGCTGGCCGCCGAATACCTCGGAGCTTTCCACCTCAAGACCCAGCCAGGTGCTTTGCGCGCTCCAGTCACTGATGGATTTGCGATCCAGGCCTGCCTGCTGCGCGGGCAGGGTGGTCGCCACCAGATAGTCGATCAGCCCCAGCACATAAGCGCTGTAGCGCGAGCGCATCAAGGCTTCGGCACACGGCGCCGGATGCCCGGCGTGGTAATGGCCGCAGCAGGCGTCGAGCAGGGTGCCGCTGCCGCAAGGGCAAATGGATGTACTCATTGCGGTTACCACCAGTATTTCCCGAAGTTTTCCGGATTGGCCCAGAACCTTGAATTGAGCCAGTCGGGCACCTGTTTGTAGTCAAGCAGATCGTAAGTAAACAGCGTCAACACTTGTTCGTCGCGCTGGAAGCGTTCGCTGGCTTGCAGGGCCAGGGAAAAAAAGTCCGTCTCCTGCCAGCCACTGGCCGGCAAATCCGCCAGCACTGCAATACGGCTGGCGTTGAGGTTGCGGATCCCTCCCAGCAAGTTCAGACCGTCGCGCTTGGGCAGGTGTTCGAGGCAATCGACCACCAGCGCAAGATCAAACCGTTGCGCCGCCAACTCGGTCGGCAACGGGCCGGGCGTGGCGTGCGCGACGCAACTTTCAGGGTGCGCCAGCTTGAAGGCTTCCAGGGCGGGGAACTCGCTGGCGCCAATCAACAGCAGACGCGCAGGGGCGTAACGATCAAGCAAAGCGGCCAACGCCTGCTGGGGCGTGCGCGAAGAAATACCTGCAATCATCGAAGATCCTCATTCAGAGTCGCCAAGACTAGCCTGCCCAAACGTCCGGGCCTAGAGCGGGTTTGCCGTAAAAGCTGTCATCTGACGTGAACACGGGGCGGAAAGAGCAATGGCCTATTGCTGGCGGAGATTAAAACTCCGGTCTTTACTCCCTGAATCGGTTCTAAGCCGATCCTTCAGGAGAAAACTAGATGAGCATAGTTCGGACAGCATTACCCTTGGTTCTGCTAACCAGTGTGTTAACTGGTTGCGCAGGTTTGCAGAAAACCGACTGGCCGACCTGTGCGGCTGTCGGCGGTGTCGTGGGTGCTGGTCTCGGCGCGACCGAGAGCTCGGCATGGGCTGGGTATGGTGCACTGCTGGTCGGTGGCACGGCAGCAGCCTATTGCTGGGTTCACGGTGATGGCGACGAAGACGGCGATGGTGTGCCGGATAGCCGCGACAAGTGCCCGGGTACTCCTCGTGGCGTTAAGGTCGATGCCAACGGCTGCCCTCCACCGGCACCTGCACCTGTGGTCGAAGAGGCAGCGGTGGTCAAGGAAGAAGTCATTGTCATCCGCGATGTTCACTTCCAGTTCGACAAGGCCACGCTCACGCCTTCCGATAAACAAGTCCTCGATAAAATCGCCACCCGCCTGAAACAGGAGGCACCTACCGCCAGATTGACCGTGACCGGCCATACCGACAGCGTGGGCAGCGATGCCTACAACCAGAAACTGTCGGATAAGCGTGCTCACTCGGTGGTTGAATACCTCATCCAGCAAGGCGTGCCACGCAGCAGCTTCGTATCGGTAACCGGTGCCGGTGAAAGCCAGCCGGTGGCTGATAACAAAACGGCTGACGGCCGTGCCATGAACCGTCGCACTGAAATCAAAATCGACCGCTAGGCCCCTTCCGCTCCGCGGCTTGTGCAGTCGCGGATGCGGGTCTTTACTCCTGTGTAACCGGTATGGACCGGTGACACAGGAGCTTTCAATATGAGCGTTCTCACAAGGACCGTCTTGCCGGTTCTGCTACTGGGTAGCCTTTTGACCGGTTGCGCAACTCACAGCGATGGCACCGCCCCCCTCAATCAACGTACCTGGCCGATCTGCAGCGTCATTGGCGGACTGGTCGGCGGAGGATTGGGCGCGCTTGAAAGTGGCGGCTGGGCAGGCGGTGGTGCGGCGCTCGGGATATTGACCGGTGGCTTGATCTGTTACGCCCAGGATGGCGATGAGGACGGTGATGGTGTCTTCGATCGACGTGATCGTTGCCCCGATACGCCCGCCAACACACCTGTTGAACACCATGGTTGTCCGCTGCCGCAGTACCCGGCCAGCGTGAAACCTGTCGAAGTTGTGCAACCCGAAGTCATCACCCTGCCCAGCGATGTGCTGTTTGCCTTCAACAAGTCTGACCTGAGTCCCTCTGCGAAGAGTCAGCTGGATTCAGTGATGTTTAAACTGCAACTTGCCGATGTGGTGAGCATCAAGGTAGTCGGTCACACCGACAGCGTCGGTTCAGCTGAATACAATCAGGCACTTTCGGAGCGTCGCGCCAGCAGTGTGGCGGCTTATCTGTTGAGCCAGGGCATTGCGCCGAGCAAGCTCACCAGCGAAGGCAAGGGCGAAAGCCAGCCGGTGGCCGACAACGATACCGATGAAGGACGCGCGAAAAACCGTCGCGTGGAGTTGCACATTAATCGCTAAGCCGCGAAGTAGAGCCGTCGGGTGGCAATGACAGTAAATCCGACGGCCATTCGGCGGCCTTCATGAAGAATTATCCGTTGCCCACTGGCGTATTCCTCGCGGAAGCCGTTACTGTGCGCGCAAAGAATAATTCTCAACGGGGGAGCGTATGAAGGTGTTTTGGGGCCTGGGGAAGTTATTGACCCTGCTGTTCTGGCTGGTGGTGCTGGTCAATCTGCTGACGCCGTTTGTCAATCCGCTGCACCTGTTGGTCAATATGGCCGGCAGTCTGTTGGCGGGACTTCATCTTCTTGAGGCGGTGTTCTGTTTCCGCAGCCTCAGGGGACGCGCTCATCCTTGGGGCGATCGCCTGCAGATCCTGTTTTTCGGCGTATTCCACCTGCAAACCCTCCCGGCTCCGACCGCATCGAAGGCTTCCCATGCGTAAACTCTGTCTGCTCGCCGCTCTCATCAGTCCATTGGCCTGCGCTCAGGTGGTCAGTGTCCAGACCAACTCGCTGATGCGCTTGCCCAACACCGCCAGTACCTTGCAGCTGGAGCGGCTGGAAGTCGCCGATTACGGCACTTTGCTGATTCCTTCAAACGTGACCGAGTTGACGGTTGGCGATTTGCATCTGGGGCGTGAAGCGCGAATCGCGATCGTGCCCAGTGAGCAGGCGCTGGAATTGAAAGTCAGTCGTGCCGAGCTGTCTGAGGGCAGCCAGATCACCGCGCGTGGCGCGCCGGGGACTTATCTCAAGGCCGCCCGCGCGGGACGTAACCTGAATTTGCAGATCAAGGCACTGAATGCGCCGCTCCTGTCGGTGGATGCTCGCGGTGGTGCGGGCGCGCCAGGGTTTGTCGGCCTTGACGGCGCCAACGGCGAGGCACCGGGATGCACCTGGGGCCAGGCAGGTCGCGGTGCCGATGGCAGCGACGGCAGTGATGGCCAGCCAGGAGCGCCGGGTGCGTTGGTCAGGCTGGAAGTGCCACGCGATTACCCGGCGCAACAGATCAAGGTTCAGGTGGCTGGCGGTGCCGGTGGCCTCGCCGGTCCCGGCGGCAAGCCGGGCGCGGGCGGCAAGGCCAAGGGCTGCTTCGTATACAAGACCGATGGCGGCAAGAACGGGCATCCTGGCGTCGATGGACAACCAGGGCCTGCTGGCGCGGCGGGTTCGGTGACGGTTCAGCGGTTGTAAGCGCTGGCCGATAGTTCCCACGCTCTGCGTGGGAAATCAGTCCGTGACGCTCCGCGTCACTGGACGCGGAGCGTCCGTTGAGGCATTCCCACGCGGAGCATGGGAACGATCAGGGCCGCGCGGCCGCGATCGCCACCAACGCCAGCCCGACGATCAGATTGATCCCCACCAGCTTGCGAATCTGCCCCAGCGTCGCTGTCCCGGCCGGCCAGTCCTGCGCCACGACCGCCGTGCGCAACTGCGGCAGCAGCAACGCCTGAATACGGATGAACAGCGCCGTCATCACCACGTACAACCCCATCATCACCTGCACATACCGTGGTGCTGTCTCAAACCCGGCGAACTGCAGATGAATCATGCCCACTCCGCTGATGGGCAAAAGCACCACCGCAACCCAGACCCAGCGAAAAAAACCTTGAAACACTTCTACCCACAGCTTCAACCGGGCAGGGCCCTCGAGCGCCTTCATTGCCGCGGGCCGCAGGACCATCCAGGCGAAAAACATGCCGCCGACCCACACCAGGGCGGACAGGACATGCAGGGTGTAAACGATGCCAAAAGGTGTCATTGGGGTACTCCGTTCTGCGCGGGATTAATTAGCGCGGTATGATAGCCGCCGAACCGAACCACTGAAAATTTATCCAGCGTTTTTTGCGCCCGACAATCCATGATCAGCACCGAACTCAAAACTACGATCCAGGGCGCCTATTCGCGTTTTCTTGAAGCCAAGAGCCTCAAGCCGCGCTACGGCCAACGCCTGATGATCGCCGAAATTGCCAAGGTCCTCGGTGACATCGACACCGACGATGAAGGCCGGCGCAGTGGCGACCCCGCGATTGTCGCGGTGGAAGCCGGCACCGGTACCGGCAAAACCGTGGCCTACAGCCTGGCGGCGATCCCCACCGCCAAGGCTGCCGGCAAACGCCTGGTGATCGCCACGGCCACCGTGGCCCTGCAAGAGCAGATCGTCTACAAGGATCTGCCCGACCTGATGCGCAACAGCGGGCTGAACTTCACCTTCGCCCTGGCCAAGGGGCGCGGGCGCTACATGTGCCTGTCCAAGCTCGATATGTTGCTCCAGGAAGGCCACGCACAAACCGCCACGGCGCAGTTGTTCGAAGAAGAAGGCTTCAAGATCGAAGTCGACGAAGCCAGTCAAAAGCTCTTCACCAGCATGATCGAAAAGCTCGCCGGCAATAAATGGGACGGTGACCGCGACAGTTGGTCGACGGCCCTCGAGGACGCCGACTGGGCGCGCCTGACCACCGATCACAGCCAGTGCACCAACCGTCATTGCCCGAACTTCGGCCAGTGTGCCTTCTACAAGGCCCGCGAAGGCATGGGCAAGGTCGACGTCATCGTCACCAACCACGATATGGTCCTGGCCGACCTGGCTCTCGGCGGCGGCGCGGTATTGCCCGATCCGCGCGACACCATCTATGTCTTCGACGAAGGCCATCACCTGCCGGACAAGGCCATCGGCCACTTCGCCCACTACACGCGCCTTCGTTCCACTGCCGACTGGCTGGAAACCACGGCCAAGAACCTCACCAAACTGCTCGCCCAGCACCCGCTGCCCGGCGACCTGGGCAAGTTGATCGAGCAGGTGCCGGAACTGGCCCGTGAGATCAAGACCCAGCAGCAATTCATGTTCACTGCCTGCGAACAGGTCGCCGATTTCAAACCGGGCGAAGATGTCGAGGGCCGCGAGCGGCCGCGTCACCGATTCGTCGGCGGGGTAATTCCCGAGCACATGCGCGAGATGGGCGTCGAGTTGAAGAAGGGCTTTGCCCGTCTGACCGACCTGTTCACCCGGCTCACCGAGCTGCTCAAGGAAGGCATGGACGGCGAGGTCAATATCGGCATCGCCAGCAACCAGGCCGAAGAGTGGTATCCGCTGTTTGGCAGCCTGTTGTCGCGTTCTTCGGGCAACTGGGAGTTGTGGGTCGCGTTCACCGCCGAAGACCCGGAAGACAACCCGCCCATGGCGCGTTGGCTGACTCTGGCCGAAAGCGGTTCGTTGTTCGACATCGAGGTCAACGCCAGCCCGATCCTTGCGGCGGAAATGCTCCGCCGCAACCTGTGGAACGTGGCCTACGGCGCCTTGGTGACGTCCGCGACCCTGACTGCGCTGGGCACCTTCGACCGCTACCGCATGCGTGCCGGTCTGCCGAAAAAAGCCGTGACCGCCGTGGTCCCAAGCCCGTTCCATCACGCCGATGCGGGCGTGTTGCGGGTGCCGGACCTCAAGGCCGATCCGCGTGACGCGCCGGCCCACACGGCAGCGATCATTCGTGATCTGCCGCAACTGGTCGAAGGTTCGCGCGGCACCCTGGTGCTGTTCTCCTCGCGCAAACAGATGCAGGACGTGTTCGACGGGCTGGACCGCGACTGGCGCAAGCAAGTGTTCATTCAAGGCAACTTGTCCAAACAGGAAACCCTGAACAAGCACAAGGCGCGCGTCGATGGCGGGGATTCCAGCGTGCTGTTCGGCCTGGCGAGTTTTGCCGAAGGGGTCGACTTGCCCGGTGCTTATTGCGAGCACGTGGTGATCGCCAAGATTCCGTTTTCGGTGCCGGACGATCCGGTTGAAGCGGCCCTGGCCGAATGGATTGAAGCCCGTGGCGGTAATCCGTTCATGGAAATCTCCGTGCCGGATGCTTCGCTGAAACTGGTCCAGGCCTGCGGCCGCCTGCTGCGTACCGAAGAAGACCGCGGCACCATCACCTTGCTCGACAGACGCCTGGTCACCCAGCGTTACGGCAAAGCGATCCTCAATGCGTTGCCACCATTCCGTCGTGAAATTTCCTGATACAGGGCTGGGCAATTTTGCCCAACCTGTTGTCTATCTCTCTACTATCGCTTTTCCACTGGCCATCGTTGGCCGTTAGGGAGAACCTCGTTCTTATGATCCGCCGTTCGTTGCCCGCTGTTTTTGCCCTGATGTTCGCAACCCCTTTGCTGGCGGCTCCGGCCGGCCAACAGACGTTGTTCAACTTTGTGCGCCCTGCCGATGTGGTTCAGGTGACGACTCAGGATGCCAGCCTGCCGCAGTCCAATGCTGAGCAAACAGCCGACGGAGAAGTGTTGCGTCGGGTGACATTCAACCCGGTCGCACAACCAAATGTACGTCTGACCCCGCAAACGGGTGCCTGGGACTGGTCGCAGTCGGGTTTCATGAGCTTGCGGGTCCAGAGCGCAATGAGCTGGGCCTTGACCCTGTACGTGAAGATCCAGAGCAACGATGGCAAGACACTGATCAGCCGTGTCGACTTGCCGGCTGGGCCCGCGCAAACCCTGTTGGTGCCGCTGCAGCCGTTCTCGCCATTGAACCTGGGGATGAAAGCCGGTCCGCCGATGCCGATGACCTTCGACGGTCAACGCGTGTTGCTGGCCAGCAGCAGCGGTGAGCTGGATCGCAGTCAGGTGGTCTCTGTGACCCTCTCGATGGATCAGCCCAACGTGGCCCAAAGCATCCTGCTTGAGCGCTTCGGCGTGCAGGACGGTGACGCCGTGACCAAGGCCGCTTACGGCGGTCTGGTGGACGCTTACGGTCAATCGACCCGGGCCAAATGGCCGGAGAAGGTCAGCAGTGACGAGCAACTCAAAAGTGCCACCGCCAAAGAACAGCAACAAACCAAAACCTGGCTCGCCGAGCGCGAGAAGTCGTCGCTGGACAAGTTCGGCGGCTTGAACAAAGGCCCGACGTTCAAGGCCAGCGGTTTTTTCCGCACGGAAAAGCGTGACGGTCGCTGGTACCTGGTGACCCCTGAAGGTCATCCTTTCTATTCGCTGGGGGTCAATACGATTACCCCGGACATCAACCAGACCTACGTCGAGGGTCGCGAGTGGATGTTCGAATCCCTGCCAAAACCCGGCGAAACGCTGGCCAGCCACTTTGGCGAAGGCGACAACCGTGGCGGCAATGGTGTTGATCAGGGCCGAGGCTACAACGCCGGTCGCTGGTACGACTTCTATGGCGCCAACTTGCAGCGCCTGTATGGCGAACCGTGCAAGCCGGGCCATGACACCAAGGCGGGTGTCGCAGAAGCCGCCAAGGCTGAAGCGGTTGAGGCGACGGCCGAGAAAGCTGCTGAGCCAGCGGTCGTTCCCTCGACCACCGAATCCGGTGTCGCCGAAGCTGCCAAGAGCAGCGCGGTTGAAGCGAGCGCCGCGAACACGGCTGAACAGAAACCTGCCGAACCCTGCAAAGCCGTGGTTGATGAGCAACGCTGGGCCGGCCACACGCTGGACCGTCTGCAAGCCTGGGGCTTCAACACCATCGGTAACTGGAGCGACCCGGTTCTGGCCAACGCTGATCGCGTGCCATACACCTTGCCGTTGTCGATCGTCGGCGATTACGCCAGCATCAGCACCGGCACCGACTGGTGGGGCGGCATGCCCGATCCGTTCGATCCGCGTTTCGCCATGGCGACCGAACGTGCCGTGGCCATCGCAGCCCGGGACCATCGCGACGATCCATGGCTGATCGGTTATTTCGCCGACAACGAACTGGCCTGGGCCGGTCCCGGCGACGATCCCAAGGCTCGCTACGCGTTGGCTTACGGCACCTTGAAAATGACCACTGACGTGCCAGCCAAACGCGCGTTCCTCAAGCAATTGCGCGACAAATACCGCAACCAGGCGGGCCTGTCCAAAGCCTGGGGCATTGACTTGCCGGCTTGGGAATTGATGGAAGACCCGGGTTTCGTGGCGCCGCTGCCAAGTGCCGATCACCCGGAAATCGAGGCCGACTTCAAATACTTCCAGAAGGTCTTCGCCGACACTTACTTCAAGACCATCTCCGATTCGCTCAAGTGGCATGCACCGAACCAGCTGTTGCTGGGCGGTCGTTTCGCCATCAGCACCCCAGAAGCCGTCGAATCCTGCGCGCAGTATTGCGATGTGTTGAGTTTCAACATGTACACCCTGCAACCGCAGGACGGTTACGACTTTGCCCGGTTGCGCAGCCTCGACAAACCGGTATTGATCACCGAATTCAACTTCGGCTCGGCGGATCGCGGTCCATTCTGGGGCGGCGTGACGCAACTGGCGAAGGAAGAAGACCGTGGCCCGGCGTACGCCAACTTCCTCAAACAGGCGATGAGCGAGCCGTCGATTGTCGGGGTGCACTGGTTCCAGTACCTCGATCAACCGGTGACCGGTCGTCTGCTCGATGGCGAGAACGGTCACTTTGGCCTGGTCGGCATAACCGATCTGCCGTTCCAGGGCTTCGTCGACAGCGTGCGCAAGAGCAACCTGGCGATCGTCGATCAGTTGGGCAAAGAAGCCGAAAAGGCCAAGGCCGAGGCGGATAAAGCCAGTCACGATTCCGAAGGCGGCAGAAAAGGTGATGCCGGCAAAGGGGCGGGGCAGGGCGCTGGCCATGCGGGCGGGCATTCGGCGAACGGTCACTGAGTTCCGTCAGGTCGCGTTACCGTTCTTTGCAGCCTGACAGCCACATCAATGGTTGCCCACTCCATGGGCAACCGACCGCCGAGCCCGACCCTGTTCCCAAAACCCTCAAGGGCTGGAACAATGCGGACCACTTTGTAGAGCGTAAATCCAGGAGCGTTGCGGGTGCAGATTCAGGGTCATTACGAACTCCAGTTCGAAGCGGTGCGCGAAGCTTTCGCGGCGCTGTTCGACGATCCTCAGGAACGTGGTGCGGCGTTGTGCATCAAGGTAGGTGGTGAAACCGTCCTTGATCTCTGGTCCGGGACTGCCGATAAGGATGGCCTGGAGGCGTGGCATAGCGACACCATCGCCAACCTGTTCTCCTGCACCAAGACCTTCACCGCCGTCACCGCGCTGCAGTTGGTGGCCGAAGGCAAGCTGCAGCTGGACGCCCCGGTTGCGCGTTACTGGCCTGAGTTCGCCGCCGCCGGCAAAGCTTCGGTGACCCTGCGACAGTTGCTCTGCCATCAGGCTGGTCTGCCAGCGTTGCGCGAGTTGCTGCCACCTGAAGCGCTTTACGACTGGCAGACCATGGTCAATGCGTTGGCCGCCGAAGAACCGTGGTGGACGCCGGGCGAAGGCCACGGCTATGCGGCCATCACTTACGGCTGGCTGGTGGGCGAGTTGTTGCGCCGTGTTGACGGTCGTGGGCCGGGCGAGTCGATCGTGGCCCGGGTCGCGAAGCCGCTGGGGCTGGATTTTCATGTCGGCCTGGCCGACGAAGAATTCCATCGCGTGGCACACATCGCCCGTGGCAAAGGCAACGTCGGCGATGCCGCGGCCCAGCGCCTGCTGCAAGTGACCATGCGCGAACCGACGGCCATGACGACCCGTGCCTTCACCAATCCGCCGTCGATCATGACCAGCACCAACAAACCCGAGTGGCGCCGCATGCAACAACCCGCCGCCAATGGCCACGGCAACGCCCGCAGCCTGGCGGGGTTCTACGCCGGTCTGCTGGACGGCAGCCTGCTGGAAAGCGAAATGCTCGATGAGCTGACTCGCGAACACAGCCTCGGTGAAGACAAGACTTTGTTGACCCGGACCCGTTTCGGTCTGGGTTGCATGCTCGATCAACCGGATGTCCCGAATGCAACCTATGGCCTCGGCCCACGGGCATTCGGCCATCCGGGTGCTGGTGGCTCCATCGGTTTCGCTGACCCGGAACACGATGTTGCCTTCGGCTTTGTGACCAATACCTTAGGGCCGTACGTCTTGATGGATCCGCGAGCGCAGAAACTTGTGCGAGTACTGGCCACTTGTCTGTAAATCCCGCTCAAGGGTTCCAGTGTCGGAACCTGAAAGCCTTTTCAGTTTCAAATCATCAGTTTATGCGGGCCGATCCGGTCAGATTTTTTCATTACTTCATTTTGCGGATATCCAATGTCATCCAATAAAACCCTCGCCTTGGCCCTGTGCTTCGCTATCACCGGTTGTGCACAGACTCCAAAAAATGATTCGGATGGCAGTAGCTGGTGGCCGTTCGGGTCTTCCGACAAAGTCGCCGCAAAAGACCCGGCTGCCCCGGCCCCGGCCCCGGCTCCAGCGCCGGTTCCCTTGAAGCCTGGCGCTACTGCACCGGTCGCCAAAACGGAAAGCGCCAGCCCTTGGTACTGGCCGTTCGGCTCTGATGACACTGCTGTCAAGACGCCAGCCAAGCCAGAAGTGAAACCTGAAGCCAAGCCTGTCGACGTCGCCAAGGCTCAAGCCGATGCGGGTGGCAAATGGTGGTGGCCGTTCGGTGGCAAAGAACAACCGACTGCCAAAGTCGTGCCGATGCCAGACCCTAAAATAACCCAGGCCTGGCTCGACGATTACGAGCCGCGCCTGCGCGAGGCCATCAAGGACAGCAACCTGCAACTCGAACGCCGTGAAAACGTGTTGGTCGTCACCGCGCCGGTAGAAGGCTCGTTCAACCCGGATCGCCCGGCCATGCTGCTGCCGGTGACCCTCGGTCCTTTCACTCGCGTCGCAAAAATCCTTGAAGCCGATCCGAAAACTGCCGTGTTGGTACTTGGTCACAGCGATACCTCGGGTGCCGCGCCAGCCAACGTCAAACTGAGCCAGGAGCGTGCGCAAGCCGTGGCTGCGATCTTCCGTCTCAGCGGCCTGCAGCGTGATCGTCTGATGTTGCGCGGTATGGGCGGTGAAGCGCCGCGTGCCGCCAACGACAGCAATGAGGGGCGTGCACTGAACCGTCGTGTGGAAATGCTGGTAACGCCGCAAAACACCATGGTTGCGCTGCTGAGCAAGTACAACATGCCAGCGCCAGCGCCTGTGACGATGGTTGCGTCCAAGGACATCAAGCCAGTAGTTGCGCCGGTCACTCCTGCGCCAGCGGCGAAGAAGGCTGCTGTGCCTGCGGCGAAAAAAGCGCCGGCCAAAAAAGCCACCGCGAAGAAAACACCGGCTAAAACTGCAACACCGGCGAAAAAAACGGCTCCCGCCAAAGCCGCGGCAGCTGACAAGAAAGTCGTTGCAGCCGATGCTGACAAGAAGTGATTCGTTAACTAAAAGGAATGCGCCATGACACAGGGCCTGGCTGATATGCGTCGTGACTACACCCGTGATGGCCTGACCGAGGCGCAAGCCCCGGCCGAGCCGTTCGGGCTGTTCCATCAGTGGTTTGGCGATGCGGTGAAAACCGAGCAACCGCCGGTGGAGGCCAACGCCATGACGCTGGCCACGGTCGATCAGGACGGTCGACCGCATTGCCGCATTCTGCTGCTCAAGGGGCTGGATGAGGAGGGCTTTACCTTCTTCACCAACTACGACAGCGCCAAGGGCCAGCATCTGGCGGCGAACCCGTTCGCCGCCATGACTTTTTTCTGGCCAACCCTGGAGCGTCAGGTGCGCATCGAAGGGCGGGTCGTGAAGGTCACACTTGAAGAGTCCGACGCCTATTTCCAGGTCCGGCCGCTGGGCAGTCGCCTTGGTGCCTGGGCATCGCCTCAGAGCCAGGTGATCGCCGACCGTGCCGAGCTGGAAGCGCTGCTCAAGACCACCGAGCAACGTTTCAGTGACACTCAGCCACACTGCCCGGAACACTGGGGCGGTTATCGCTTGCTACCCGAGCGCATCGAGTTCTGGCAGGGTCGTCCGAGCCGACTGCACGATCGCCTCAACTATCGCTTGCAAGACTCCCACTGGACACTTGAACGTCTGGCACCTTAAACAGTCTATCGATCGGGATAGCCTGCCGCAGCGGCCTCAAGCCACTGGGGCAGGTCCCGGCGCCTGATTTTCTGTGCATGCGCGTCTGCCAGTTGCTGGAGCATGAAGGCCCGTTTCTTCTCGTCTTTGCCCGCCAGGGCCAACGCCAGGTCGCGGTCCATCCAGCGTTTGATCCGCACGTATAGCCACCAGTGGAAGTACAAACCGGCGGCAGTGGTGACGACAATGATGAAATAATCCATGAAAATCCTAGGGGCTGCGGCGCAGTTTTTTGAATTTGCCGCTACTGTGTGGTGAGTTCCGGGGCGCCTGTACCGGGCCTGAATGAAACCAATTTTATCCGGGCGATGCCGTGACAGGCGTCAAGCTGCGGAGTTTAATGAATACCTGTCCTTTGGAGTTGATGCTATGCGTAAGTCTGTTCTGCTGGTTGCTTCCTTTTCCACGATGGCGATGTTGCTCACTGGCTGCCAATCGAGCCTGACCGGTGACTCCTACTCCCGTGACGAAGCGCGTCGTGTACAGACCGTTCGCATGGGCACCATCGAATCGCTGCGTCCGGTCAAAATCGAAGGCACCAAGACCCCAATCGGCAGCGTTGCCGGTGCGGCGGTCGGTGGCGTTGGCGGTAGCGCCATCGGCGGCGGTCGCGGCAGCATCGTCGCAGCCGTTATCGGCGCCGTTGCCGGCGGCCTTGCAGGCTCGGCTGCCGAAGAAGGCCTGACCCGTACTCAAGGCGTCGAAATCACCGTTCGCGAAGACGATGGCAGCATGCGCGCCTACGTTCAGGAAGTTCAGCCAAACGAAGTGTTCCGTGTGGGCGAACGGGTGCGGATTGCCACTGTTAATGGGACTAGCCGCGTTTCGCACTAAGCGGGAACGAGCGGTAAAAGAAAACCCCGATCAGGTGACTGGTCGGGGTTTTGTTTTTTGAAGTGAGGATCAAACGGCGCTATTTCTAGACGTTGCAGGTGAGTTGAAATAGAAATGATGGGTTATAAATTTTCTTTCCGAGTATTTCTTCCAAGGAATTAAGCTGCTCGTTCGTGAGGTTGTATCCCTCCCAGCCTTGTTGATCCGCTTTCCATCCCATAATTGCTTTTAATTCTTTTTCGTAGCCGTTCGGTAACTCTTCTTCGAATGCGAGGAGTTCGGTTTTTTTATCAAATGCCTCTATAACGTAAATCATGGTTCTACTTTCCTAGTGTTATCCGCTGGTTTGGTCTGCTCGCCAGTAGTCGGATCATATTCACCGAGATGACGGCCACGTTTGTCGTACATCTCGACAGCCCCATGCTGTGCGTCCCATTCAAAAATTTTCCCATTTGGAGTTTTCCAGCGTTTTCTAAGGCCGCCACCACCTTTAATTGGGGTCTTACGAGTTGCTCTCGTAGCATCGGGAAAAGCGGTCAGTCCCTTTGGCGCCGGATAATATTTGTGGTTAGGAACACTGACCACAATATAAACCGGCAAAATCCCCGACCCCACCGGAAACACAAGAATGAAATCTTTGTAATCAGGCGGATAAACCGGATCGACGATCATGCTGTCAGCCTGTTTCGTCGGCGGATAAACCCAAACATGCGGCGCTTGCGGTGCAGCTTCCAGTGCTGGAATACCGAGGATGTCCGAACCATCCACTGCCGGTGTCCAGATCAGTTCAACGCCATCTCCCAGATCCGCCACCTGCTGACTGCCGCGCAATGTGAACTGCACAACATCAACCATTTCCCAATCGCGGTTCTTGCCGGTATAGAAGCCGTAACCCTTGAGACTGCCGTCAGCGTGTTGCTCGACCTGTAGACGAACGCGGGTTCTGGCCTGTTTCAGGGCGCGTAGTTGATCTTCGTTATAGAGCGCGCTGTCGCCCAGGCCAGGCGTCCAGAACAGTGCGACCACGGTGGCCAATGCGGCGGTTCCAGCAGCGCCAATTGCGGCGACTGGAGCAGAGAGCACGGGGGCGCTCAGTGCAAGTCGGCCAATGCCGAGCGAGAGGGTGCTGCCGCTGATGGTTTCGAGGTTCAGCAGCCCGGCATTGTCTTTTTCGCGGGCGCCGAGCCAGGCGATTTCGCCGTAGTCCTTGAGGCTGTCGGTGGGCACCATGCCCGAAGGATTCGAGTAGTCAATGATGGCATCCGGCAGATTGCAGGACTTGGCGAAGACACAGCCCGCGCGAACGGGCTCAGGCTTTTTCGCGGAGACCCCGCGACTGCGCTCGAAGGCGTCTTGCCTGGCGAGCATGGCGTCATAAGCGTTCTGTCGGGCCTCTCGTCCGGCCAGTTCGGTGGCCGTCATGAAGCGGTGAGTGACGTGATGTCCGTCGCCGGACGGTGGGTTCTGAACCCTGGGGACTTCCTTGTTGCCAGCCACTGATCTTCCTTGCGTTCGTACGTCGACAGCCCTTTGAAAATGGGCTGTGCGACGTTAACGAACGAGGCTAATCGTGGCTGTAGGACGAATCCTGAATGTCGTTAAGAGTGTTCTCTAACGTTCAGGATTGCAGCGCAGTGCGCTTGCGGCTCGCCGCCGCCGTTACCGCATAACCGATCAAGGCGGCCAGAATCGAACCGGTCAAAATCCCCATCCGGTCCATCCCGGCGTACTCGCTGACGCCCGGCTCAAACGCCAGGGAGCCGACAAACAGGCTCATGGTGAAACCGATCCCGCAAAGGATCGCCACGCCTAGCACCTGGCCCCAATTGGCACCTTGGGGCAGGGCGGCGATGCCGATTTTCACCGCCAGCCAGGTCAGGCCGAACACACCCAGCGTCTTGCCCAACAGCAGGCCAACCGCGATGCCCATCGGCACATGGTGAGTGAAGCTCTCAGCGGTCACGCCGCTCAGGGACAGGCCGGCGTTGGCGAAGGCGAACAGCGGCAGGATGCCATAGGCCACCCACGGATGCAGGGCGTGCTCGAGGGTCAGCAGCGGCGACGGCTCGGCGTTTTTCGTGCGCAATGGAATGCAGAACGCCAGAGTCACGCCGGCCAGTGTC
The DNA here is from genome assembly GCF_019823085.1 of Pseudomonas sp. DR48. Lineage (NCBI taxonomy): Bacteria > Pseudomonadati > Pseudomonadota > Gammaproteobacteria > Pseudomonadales > Pseudomonadaceae > Pseudomonas > Pseudomonas sp. DR48. The sequence continues at coordinate 3,336,377 of NZ_CP081946.1, forward strand.
GCGTGGACACCGCTCTTGAGTACGCAGACCCAGAGGATCAATCCGATGATCATGTAGGGCCCGAGCTTGACCACGCCGAGCCGGTTCATCGCGATCAATGCCACGATGCACGCCGCGGCCAACGACAGTGAAAGGGTCGACAGCGCGCCGGAATAGAAGATCGCAATGACGATGATGGCGCCCAGGTCGTCGATGATCGCCAGCGTCATCAGGAACAGTTTCAGCGATACCGGCACGCGCTTGCCCAGCAGGGCGAGGACGCCTAGGGCAAAGGCGATGTCGGTGGCCATCGGGATGGCCCAGCCACTCAGGGCGGCAGGATTGTCACGGTTGAGAAACCAGTACAGCAACGCCGGCACCACCATGCCACCAATCGCTGCCGCGCCGGGCAGGACGATTTGCGAAGGTTTCGACAGCTGGCCGTCGAGGACTTCGCGCTTCACTTCGAGGCCGATCAGCAGGAAGAACAAGGCCATCAGGCCGTCGTTGATCCACAGCAGCGCCGGTTTGGCGATTTGCAGCGCGCCGATCTGAGCCACGACCGGCGTGTCCAGAAAGCTGCTGTAAAGCCACGACAGCGGGGAATTGTTGATGATCAAAGCCAGGGCTGCGGCGGCGATCAGTAACAGACCGCTGGCAGCTTCCAACTGAAAGAAACGCGTGAAAGTGCTACGCAGAGGCAAGGTCGCTCTCCATCGATAAATTCAAAAGGTGGCACACCCTAACCCGTACCGTTAGTTGTTAAAACAAAAGTTATATTCTTTTTTGTTATATGTCGTTACAACGTCAAAGGAGTCACGGACCAGAGCCTAGCAGTTGCCGGACGTATTGGGTCTCAGCTGTATCTGTGCGTGCTGTGGGATTTTTCCTAAGCTTGTTAGCTGAGCCTTGCAACAAGGCCGACCTGACGAGAAAAACCATCATGAACGACAACCGCCAGTGGGCCCGCGAAGCCATCCGGATCATTGAAGCCGATTTCCAGCGCAGCGCCGACACGCACCTGATCCCTCTGCCGCTGCCGGGTTTGCCGGGCATCGAGTTGTATTTCAAGGATGAGTCCAGCCATCCCACCGGCAGCCTCAAACACCGCCTGGCCCGCTCGTTGTTTCTTTATGCGTTGTGTAACGGCTGGCTAAAACCTGGCGCCCCGGTGATCGAAGCGTCCAGTGGTTCGACGGCGATTTCAGAGGCGTACTTCGCCCGATTGCTGGGCTTGCCGTTCATTGCCGTTATGCCGGCAACCACCTCCCGGGAGAAAATCGCGCAGATCGCTTTCTATGGCGGCAAGAGTCACCTGGTTGATGATCCGACACAGATCTACGCCGAGTCCGAGCGCCTGGCGCGTGAGCATGACGGGCATTTCGTCGATCAGTTCACCTACGCCGAGCGCGCCACCGACTGGCGCGCGAACAACAACATCGCCGAGTCGATCTTCCAGCAAATGCGCTTCGAGCAGCACCCCGAGCCGAGCTGGTTGATTTCCAGCCCCGGCACTGGCGGTACCACCGCCACGCTGGGGCGCTACGTGCGTTATCGCCAGCATTGCACCCGCGTACTGTGCGCCGACGCCGAACGTTCTGTGTTCTTCGATTACTACCAGACCGGCGATGCTACGCTGCGGCTGGATCATGGTTCGCGGATCGAAGGCATTGGCCGGCCTAGGGTCGAAGCGTCGTTCCTGCCCAAGGTGATCGATGCGATGGTCAAGGTGCCGGATGCGTTGTCACTGGCCGCCATGCATTACCTGGCTCAGCGCTTGGGTCGTCGGGTCGGCGGGTCGAGCGGCACCAACCTGATCGGCGCCTTGATGGCGGCGCAACAGATGGTGGCGGCGGGGGAGTCGGGGTCGATCGTGGCGATTCTGTGTGACGGCGGCGAGCGTTATGAGACCAGTTATTACGACCAGGACTGGCTCAAGGCTCAGGGGTATGAGTTGAGTGGGTTGATGGCTGCGGTGGCAGCAACGGTCGAGCGCGGCGAGCCGCTGCCAGACACCGTACTACGCGCCAATATCTGACCCGATGATCGTTCCCACGCTCTGCGTGGGAATGCCTCACCGGACGCTCTGCGTCCTCTTTTGGGACGCGGAGCGTCCCTGGCTGCATTCCCACGCGGAGCGTGGGAACGATCATCTCGGGATCAGGCTTCGAGGCCGAGGATATCTCGGGCCACCGCTTCAGCAATCCGAATCCCGTCGACACCCGCCGACAGAATCCCGCCTGCATAACCCGCGCCTTCACCCGCCGGGAACAAGCCCTTCACGTTCAGGCTCTGCATCGATTCGTTGCGGGTGATGCGCAGCGGAGACGAGGTACGCGTCTCGATCCCGGTCAACACCGCATCATGCAGCGAATAACCGCGAATCTGCTTTTCGAAGGCCGGCAACGCTTCGCGAATGGCTTCGATGGCAAACGCCGGCAAGGCCAGCGCCAGATCACCCAAGGCAACGCCGGGTTTGTAGGAAGGTTCGACACTGCCCAACTCGGTGGAAGGCTTGCCCGCAATAAAGTCGCCGACCAGTTGCGCCGGCGCTTGGTAATTGCTGCCGCCCAGCACATAGGCGTGGGATTCCAGGCGCTCCTGCAACTCGATACCGGCCAGCGGACCGCCCGGATAATCGACTTCCGGGGTGATCCCGACGACGATCCCGGAGTTGGCGTTGCGCTCGTTGCGCGAATACTGGCTCATGCCGTTGGTGACCACGCGGCCCGGCTCCGAGGTCGCTGCGACCACGGTACCGCCCGGGCACATGCAGAAGCTGTAGACCGAACGACCATTTTTGGCGTGGTGCACCAGTTTGTAGTCGGCCGCGCCGAGTTTCGGGTGACCGGCGTACTTGCCCAGACGAGCGCGGTCGATCAGCGATTGCGGGTGTTCGATGCGGAAACCCACCGAGAATGGCTTGGCTTCCATGTACACGCCACGGCCATGCAGCATGCGGAACGTGTCCCGGGCGCTGTGACCGAGGGCCAGAATCACATGCCTGGAGTGAATCTGCTCGCCGCCATCCAGCTCGACGCCGACCAGTTGGCCGTCCTCGATCAACACGTCGGTGACGCGCTGCTGGAAGCGCACTTCGCCACCCAGGGCGCGAATCTGCTCACGCATGTTTTCCACAACGCCGGTCAGGCGGAATGTACCGATGTGCGGCTTGCTGACGTAAAGGATTTCTTCCGGCGCACCGGCCTTGACGAACTCGTGCAGGACCTTGCGACCGATGAATTTCGGGTCCTTGATCTGGCTGTAGAGCTTGCCGTCAGAGAATGTCCCCGCGCCGCCTTCACCAAATTGGACGTTGGATTCCGGGTTGAGCACGCTTTTGCGCCACAGGCCCCAGGTGTCCTTGGTGCGCTGGCGCACTTCGGTGCCGCGCTCGAGGATGATCGGCTTGAAGCCCATTTGCGCCAGGATCAGTCCGGCGAAAATCCCGCACGGCCCGAAGCCGACGACGACCGGGCGTTGTTGCAGATCGGCTGGTGCCTGGCCGACGACTTTGTAGCTGACATCCGGCGCTACGTTGACGTTACGGTCATCGGCGAACTTGTGCAGCAGCGCGGCCTCATCCTTGGCGGTGAGGTCGATGGTGTAGATGAAGCACAGTTCGGAGGATTTTTTGCGCGCATCGTAGCTGCGCTTGAACAAGGTGAAATCGAGCAGGTCATCATTGGCGATGCCCAGGCGCTGCACGATGGCAGGGCGCAGGTCTTCATCGGGATGGTCGATCGGCAGCTTGAGTTCGGTGATTCGTAACATGACAGGATCCGGTTCGCGGGGCGCACAACTGCGCCAAGGCGTTTGAAGCCCGCGATTATAAGCCTCAAAGGATGATTCCAGTGAGGCTAAAACGATCAGTCGTTACGCGATCCGCCGAAATACCCGCAGCCGCGCTGCACCTGGCCATTGATGCGCAGTTCGGCGCTCATGTGGTTGATGGCGCCGGTGGTGCTGTCGACGCAACGTTGCGGCGCGACCCACAGTTCGATGTGCTGGTTATTGGCTTCGGTGCTGAGGTTGAAACGGCCATCGCCCAGTTGTTCTTCAACATAAGGCACGGCGAGTGGAGGTTGGCCTGCGCGGTCGATGACCATGCCCTTGCCGCTGACCTTGACGTTCCACTCGGGCGTGTGGCCGGCGGCGCGCAGGATCAGCAGTTTGAAATTGGGGTCGTCGCACGCGGTGCCCGAGCGCTCGACGCGGTACAACTGTTCGAGATCGAAGCGACTACCGTCAATCCGGCCGCGCACGTCGGCAAACAGCTGGCCATGAGCATCGGCCAGGCTTGCGGCCTCTTGCAGGATGCTGGTGCCGCCAGTGTCGTTGACCACCAGGCTGCGCTGTTCATTGCACGGCTGGAACAGCAGCTTGCCGTCCGCCGCCGTCAACTGCCCTTGCAGGCGGGTCTGGCCCACGTGAGAGGCACTTTCACGCGAGCCATCAAACAATTGGCAGGCGGCAAACAACGGCAGCAGGGCGATAAGGACTAAGGAACGGGCAACACGCATCTTCGGTTCTCCAGACAAGTGCCGCCACGTTACGCAGCCTGACCGTTCATCACAAGGGTTTAGCCCACGTGAAAGGTCTGACCTGTTTGCAGGCCTTCCACACTTTTGGCGTAGGCCAAAGCCACATCCACCGCAGGAACCGGCTTGTAGCCCCGGAAGTACGGCGCGTAACTGCCCATCGCTTCGACCAGCACGGTCGGGCTGATCGAGTTCACCCGCAGGCCCCGAGGCAGTTCGATCGCCGCCGCTCGCACAAAGCTGTCCAGCGCGCCATTGACCAGTGCCGCCGAGGCGCCGCTGCGAATCGGGTCGTGGCTGAGCACGCCGGTGGTGAACGTAAACGACGCGCCGTCATTGGCGAATTCGCGGCCGATCAGCAGCAGGTTGACCTGGCCCATCAGCTTGTCTTTCAAGCCCAGCGCGAAGCTTTCTTCGGTCATTTCATCCAGTGGCGCGAAGGTGACATTGCCGGCGGCGCAGACCAGGGCATCGAACTTTCCGGTCTTTTCGAACAGCTTGCGGATCGATGCGCTGTCGCTGATATCAACCTGCAAGTCGCCGCTTTTACGGCCGATGCGGATGACTTCGTGACGCTGGGACAATTCCTTGTCGACGGCCGAACCGATGGTGCCGCCTGCGCCTATCAAAAGAATTTTCATCGTGCTGTTCCTCGAAGTGGTTGAACGAGGTTGAAGTCTAGAGTGGTTTTTTCCATTGATAAGCGCGCTAATAGGCAACCTTTGGTTTTCAAATGGAAACAATCCATGAGCGAGATGGATGACCTGGCGGCATTTGCGGTGTTGATCGAAGCGGGGAGTTTTACCTTGGCGGCGCAACAATTGGGTTGCAGCAAAGGGCAGCTGTCCAAGCGCATCAGCTTGCTGGAATCGCGCTTTTCCGTGGTTTTGCTGCAACGCACCACGCGTCGCTTGAGCCTGACCGCGGCGGGTGCGGCGTTGTTGCCGCAGGCTCAGGCATTGGTGGTTCAGGTCGAAAAGGCCCGCCAGGCATTGGCGCGGTTGAAGGACGACATGGCGGGGCCGGTGCGCATGACGGTTCCGGTTTCACTGGGCGAAACCTTCTTCGATGGGCTGCTGCTGGAGTTTTCCGGCCAATACCCCGAGGTGCAGATTGAGCTGGACCTGAGCAACAACTACCGGGATTTGTCCCGCGACGGTTTTGACCTGGCGATCCGCTCTGATGTGAACAACGACGACCGCTTGGTGGCGCGTCCGTTATTGGCCTGGCACGAGATGACCTGTGCCAGTCCGGCCTACCTCGCACAATTCGGCGAACCGCAGACGCCACAGGCGTTGGCTGACCATCGCTGCCTGCTCAACAGCCATTACAGTGGTCGCGAAGAATGGCTTTACCACCAACAGCACGAGTTGATGCGAGTGCGGGTTAGCGGCCCGTTCGCCAGCAATCACTACAGCCTGTTGAAAAAAGCCGCGCTGGCGGGCGCCGGCATTGCGCGGTTGCCGTCTTACCTGTTGCAGGCGGAATTGGCGGACGGTCGACTGCGCTGGCTCCTGCGCGATTATCAGACTCGAAGCATGCCGATGTACCTGGTGCACGCCTATCAGGGCGGTCTGCCGAAACGTACGCAAGTGCTGGCGGATTACCTGATCGACTGGTTCAAGCGCAGCGGCGAGGCACTGGATCGGCTTCAGCGATAACGCTTGGCGATCAGGTGATCGATCGACAGTTTGCCCGGCCCGGTCGTCATCAGGTACAGCAACACCGCCGCCCAAGTGCCATGAGTCGGGTAAGCATCGGGGTACACGAACAGTTGAATGGTCAGGGTCATGCCCAGCAACGCCAGGGCCGAAAAACGGGTGGCGAAGCCGATCAGGATCAGGATCGGGAAGAAGTGCTCGGCAAAGGCTGCCAGATGCGCCGCCAGTTCCGGTGACAGCAACGGCACGTGGTATTCGCTCTGGAATAGCGGGATGGTCGAGTCCGCCAGACGCGGAACACCCAGTTGAAAGGAACCGTCGAACAGGTCGATGGCCAAGCCTTCGACCTTGGTTTGCCCGGATTTCCAGAACACCGCGGCGATAGAGAAACGCGCGATAAAGGCGATCAGGCTGCGAGGGATCTTCTCCAGCAATACGATGGCGCGGTCGATGGGGTTCAGTGATTCAGTCCGAATGTTCATGGCAATACCTTGTTTTTGTGTAAGTGGGTGATGGCGTTGCGGCTGATCAGCAGCGCCAGGGTCTGGCCAAGGTCGAAGGCCGGGGCGGCTTCCAGTGCCTGCATGAGTGACTGGCCGTTTTGCAGGTGTTGAATGAACACGCTCGCCCCGTGGTCAATGGCGAAGACTTCGACTTCCAGGCCGTTGCGCAACACCAAGGCGTGTTGCCCGAGGTTCAGATCAATCCCTGCCAGCGTTGCTTGCTGTTGATGCGCATGATGCGCAGCCCAGATCGCGACCACGGCAAAGGCTGAACTCAACAGGTGCAGTGAGGGATGAAGTGTGACGGTGAGGTCGCTCAGGCCTTGCGGGTCGGCGAGTGCGGCAGCGATCCGTTCAGGGTCCAGGGGGGGCGCATCGGCGGCGTGATAAGCCATGACGCGCAGGCGCTCCAATCGGGCGATGTCAGCCAGATACGGCACGCTGGCGGCAGGCGCAAAGCCTTCGATGAACGTCGCCAGATCGTGGCCATAGCTGTTCATCATCGGGCTCGTCGGCGGGCTCTCTTGCACATGAATTCCGGCCATGGCCCTGAAGAACTCGTCGCCCACCAACTGCTGGACCATGGGGTAACTGTCGGCCAGCGCGTTGATCAACGAACTTTGCACATTGTTGCGATACACCGCGAAGCGGCTGGCTGGATCGGCGCCATTGGCGCTGATCAATCCGTCAGGGCAGGGCCGTTGCGGATCGAGCAGGGCGGCAGCGAAATCGGCTTGGCTGCTCATGACCAGACTCCGACGCACTGCAACAGCCTGTCAGCCTGACGCACTTCGGCGTGCAACACGTTGAAGACTGGCAGTTGGTTGTCGCGCTCGATCAGCGTCGCCACCGGGCCCACTCGCTCGAGCACCTGTCTGTATAGCGCCCACACGGCGTTGTCGATGGGCGCACCGTGATCATCGATCAGTAGACGGTCACCGAGGTCGTCGGTGTCTTCGGCAAACCCTGCCAGATGAAGCTCGCCCACGGCGTGAAGGGGCAGGGCGTCGATATAGGCCAAAGGATCGCGTTGATGATTGATGCTCGAAACGTAGACGTTGTTCACGTCCAGCAGCAACCCGCAGCCTGTGCGGTTGATGACTTCGCGGATGAAGTCGGCTTCATCGATCGTCGAGCGCTCGAACGCCAGATACGTCGCCGGATTCTCCAGCAACATCGGGCGTTTAAGCGTGGTCTGCACCTGATCGATGTGCTCGCAGACGCGGTTCAGCGTCGGCGTGTCATAGGCCAATGGCAACAGGTCATTGAGAAACACCGGGCCGTGGCTGGACCAGGCCAGGTGTTCGGAAAAGGCGTGGGGTTGATAACGTTCGATCAGCCTGGCCAGGCGTTGCAGGTGCTGGATGTCCAGCGGACCTTCGGCGCCGATGGACAAGCCAACGCCATGCAACGACAGCGGATACTGCTCGCGGATCAACCCCAGGTAATGATGAAAAGGACCGCCGGCTACCATGTAGTTTTCGGCGTGTACCTCGAAGAAACCGATGTCCGGTTGTGAACCGAGCACTTCACGAAAGTGCTCGGTCTTGAGCCCCAGCCCGGCGCGAGGCGGGAGCCCGAACGGTGAATTGTTCATGGTCGACACTCAGGCTGGGAACGGATCAGGCTTTGGTTTTGAACGCTTCGATCTGACCGAAACCGGTCGACGAAGTCTTGCTCTCGGTGGTGGTGCAGGTGCCTTTAGGGACGAGTTTCCAGGCGTTGCTCTGGTAGTCGGTTTTCGACGTACCGGCGCACGTGGTGCCGGCACCGGCGGCGCAATCGTTATGACCTTTCATGGCCACGCCGAAGCACTTTTCCATGTTGCTGTCGGCGGCCTGGACGGTGGAGACGGCGGCCATGCTCAGCGCGGAACCGAGGGCCAGAACGAGGGCGGTAGCGGACAGGGTGCGGGTGGTAGCAGTCATGATGTTTCTCCGAAAGTGAGCTTGAGTTGGCAAGCGTTTGTGCTTGCTTGCCTCACTAGAGGAACGTCATCGCGATGCGTTACAGCGCAATGCAAACTTTTTAAAAAAAACTCAAAGCACCCATGTCCCTGTGGGAGCGAGCTTCATCGTTAGAGGGTTTGTATCAGGCACAAAAAAACGGCCCGAAGGCCGTTTTCTGTTTACCGCAAAGGCTCAACCACCCAAGTACGCTTCACGTACTTTCGGATCTGTCAGCAGCGCTTCCCCGGTGCCGGTCATCACTACCCGGCCGTTCTCCAGAACGTAGGCGCGGTCAGCGATTTTCAGTGCCTGGTTGGCGTTCTGCTCCACCAGGAACACGGTCACACCATCCTTGCGCAGTTGTTCGATGATGTCGAAGATCTGCTGGATGATGATCGGTGCCAGGCCCAACGATGGCTCGTCGAGCAGCAGCAGTTTGGGTTTGCTCATCAGCGCACGGCCGATGGCGAGCATTTGCTGTTCGCCGCCGGACATGGTGCCGCCGCGTTGGGCGAAGCGCTCTTTCAGGCGTGGAAAAAGTCCGAGAACCTTGTCCATCTGTTCCTCATAGTCGCCCTTGTCGGTGAAGAATCCGCCCATGGCGAGGTTCTCTTCCACGGTCAGACGGGCAAATACCCGACGACCTTCCGGCACGACCGCGATGCTCTTGCGCATGATCTGCGACGAGTCCTGGCCGACGAGTTCCTCACCCATGTAACGGATGCTGCCGCTGTGGGCTTGCGGCGAACCGCAGAGGGTCATCAGCAGGGTCGACTTGCCGGCACCGTTGGCGCCGATCAGGGTCACAATCTCGCCCTGGCGGACTTCGACGTTGACGCTGTGCAGCGCCTGGATCTTGCCGTAGAAGGTGGAAACGTTTTCGAATTGCAGCATTTACGCTTCCCCCAGGTAGGCTTTGATCACTTCAGGATTGTCGCGGATCTGTTCCGGCGTGCCGTCGGCCAGAGGCGTGCCCTGGTTGATCACGACGATGTGGTCGGAAATGCTCATGACCAGTTTCATGTCGTGTTCGATCAACAGCACGGTGACGTTGTGCTCTTCACGCAGCACGCTGATCAGCGCCTTGAGGTCTTCGGTTTCCTTCGGGTTCAGGCCGGCGGCCGGTTCGTCGAGCATGAGGATGCGCGGGCGCGTCATCATGCAGCGAGCGATTTCCAGGCGGCGCTGCTGACCGTAGGCCAGGGTGCCGGCGGGACGGTTGGCGAACCCCTTGAGGTTGACCTTTTCCAGCCAGTACTCGGCGAACTCCATGGCTTCGCGTTCACTCTTGCGAAAGCCCGGGGTCTTGAACAGGCCCGCCAGGAAGTTGGTGTTCAGGTGACGGTGCTGGGCGATCAAGAGGTTCTCGACCGCTGTCATGTCCTTGAACAACCGCACGTTCTGGAAGGTGCGCACCACGCCTTTGAGGGCGATCTTGTGGCCGGGCAGGCCTTCGATCGGCTCACCGTCCAGCAGGATGCTGCCGCCGCTCGGTTTGTAGAAACCGGTCAGGCAGTTGAACACGGTGGTCTTGCCGGCGCCGTTGGGGCCGATCAATGCCACGACCTGTTTTTCCTTCACGCTCAGGGCTACGCCGTTGACCGCGAGCAGGCCGCCGAAGCGCATGCTCAGATTTTCTACTTTCAGGATCTCGCGGCTCATTTGCGCAGCTCCATGTGAGGACGTTGCATGGGCAGCAGACCTTGAGGACGCCAGATCATCATCAGCACCATCAAGGCGCCGAACATCAACATGCGGTATTCACTGAACTCACGCATCATTTCCGGCAACAGGATCATCACCGTGGCGGCGAGCACGACGCCCAGTTGCGAGCCCATGCCACCAAGTACCACGATGGCGAGGATGGTCGCCGATTCGATGAAGGTGAAGGACTCCGGTGTCACCAGGCCCTGACGCGCGGCGAAGAAGCTGCCGGCGAAACCGGCGAAGCACGCACCGAGGGTGAAGGCCGACAGCTTGATGACCGTTGGGTTGAGACCCAGCGCGCGGCAGGCGATCTCGTCTTCACGCAGCGCTTCCCAGGCACGGCCCAACGGCATGCGCAGCAAGCGGTTGATGACGAACAGGGCGAACAGCGACAACAACACCGCGATCAGGTAAAGGAAAATCACCTTGTTCACCGGGTTGTAGGTCAGGCCGAAGTACTCGTGGAAAGTCTGCAGGCCTTCCGCGGCGGTTTTATCGAAGGTCAGTCCGAAGAGTGTTGGCTTGGGAATGTTGCTGATGCCGTTCGGGCCGCCCGTGAGGTCGGTCAGGTTACGCAGGAACAGACGGATGATTTCACCGAAGCCCAACGTAACGATCGCCAGATAGTCACCGCGCAGACGCAGTACCGGGAAACCGAGCAGGAAGCCGAAGGTAGCCGCCATCAGGCCGGCAATCGGCAAGCAGATCCAGAAGCTCAGACCGTAGTAGTGCGACAGCAGCGCGTAGCTGTAGGCGCCGACGGCGTAGAAGCCGACATAACCAAGGTCGAGCAGGCCGGCCAGACCGACCACGATGTTCAAGCCCAGGCCGAGCATCACGTAGATCAACACCAGCGTTGCGATGTCCACCGCGCCGCGCGAGCCGAAGAACGGCCAGACCAGTGCACCGATGATCAACGCAATGATGATCCAGCGCTGAGTGGTCGGCAGGGTCAGGAAGTTACTGGCCTTGGCCGGCATCACCGGCAGGTTGGGCGAGGACTTCCAGGCCGAGCTGATCTGCTGGTCGAACAGCACCCGCAGGAACATCAGCACCGAGCACACGGCGATGGTGATCAACGTACCCGTGCTGGTGCCATGGACTTCGAGGTTGATACCGACGATGGTCAGTTTCAGACCGAGTACCGGGTAGGCCACGGCCCACACCAGCAAGGCGCTGAACAACGCCTGTTTAAGATTCCTAGTCATACTTTCTCAACCTCCGGACGGCCCAGCAGGCCGGTTGGCCGGAACAACAACACCAGAACCAATAGGCCGAACGCCACGACGTCCTTGTACTGGTCGCCGAAGATATCGGCACCAAAGGCTTCCGCCACACCCAGCACGATCCCGCCGAGCATGGCGCCGGGGATGCTACCGATGCCGCCCAATACTGCGGCGGTGAAGGCCTTGAGGCCGACGAGGAAACCGGCGTTCGGGTTGATCACGCCGTATTGCATGCTCAGGAGCACGGCCGCGATAGCCGCCAATGCGGCACCGATGACGAAGGTCAGGGCGATGATGTTGTTGGTGTTGATACCCAGCAGGTTGGCCATCTTGATGTCTTCGGCACAGGCGCGGCAGGCGCGACCCAGACGAGAGCGGGAGATGAACAGCGTGAGGCCGAGCATGGCGACCAGGGTCACCACGAACACCACGATTTGCATGTAGGAAATCAGCACTTCATGTGCGCCACCTGGCCCGATGGCGAAGTTGCCGGGGATCAGGTTGGGGATGGATTTGTCCTTGGAGTCTTGCGCCAGCAGAACCGTGTTCTGAAGGAAGATCGACATGCCGATGGCGGAAATCAGCGGGATCAGACGGTTGCTGCCGCGCAGGGGGCGGTAGGCAATTCGTTCGATGCTGTAGCCGTAGGCACTGGTCACGACGATGGTCGCGAGGAACGCGGCGGTCATCAACAGCGGAACACTGTCGAGTCCCATCATGGACAGGCCCGCGATGGCGATGAACGCCACGTAGGAACCGATCATGTACACCTCGCCGTGGGCGAAGTTGATCATTCCAATGATGCCGTAAACCATCGTATAGCCGATGGCGATCAGGGCATACGTGCTGCCAATGGTCAGGCCATTAACCAGCTGTTGGAAGAAGTGATAGATGTCAGGCATTACAGCGCTCCTAAAAACCTGATACGCATTTCACTGGTGGAGTCATTTTCCCGCTCGAGCCCCGTGGATCTGCATCCACTTCGAACGCGAGGTTTGCCAGCGAACCGCTGATGACGGTTTTGAGATTTTCAGGTGGGGAGACTGGCGGATCACGCCAGCGCGGCCCAATACGTTCGTAAAACAAAGCCCACGGCACGCCGTGGGCTTTGTTGGCAGTCAGTTCGGCAAGGCCTTACTGAGGCGAAGCTTCAGTTTTTGGTTTACCGAAGTGCCACTCGTAAACCACAAATTTGAAGTCTTTCAGGTCGCCCTTGGCGTCGAAGCTCAGGTCGCCAGTCGGGGTCTTGAAGGTGCCTGCGTGGATGGCAGCCGCCACTTTCGCAGGGTCTTCGCTCTTGGCGGCAGTGATACCACCGGCGATGACTTCAACAGCCGAGTAGGCCGGGAACACGAACGGACCGCTTGGGTCTTCTTTCTTCGCTTTGAACGCGTCAGCCAGTGCAACGTTGGCCGGATCCTGGTCGAAAGACTTCGGCAGGGTTACCAAAAGGCCTTCGGAAGCGTCTTTGGCGATCTGCGAAATGGAGTCGTTACCCACGCCTTCCGGACCCATGAACTTGGCTTTCAGGCCTTTTTCCTGTGCTTGACGCAGGATCAGGCCCAGCTCTGGGTGGTAGCCGCCGTAGTAGACGAAGTCAACGTTGGCTTGCTTGAGCTTGGAGATCATCGAGGAGAAGTCTTTGTCGCCGGCGTTGATGCCTTCGAACACGGCAACCTTGACGCCTTTGCCTTCCAGGGTCTTCTTCACGGCGGTGGCGATGCCTTCACCGTATTGCTGTTTGTCGTGCAGCACAGCAACGATTTTCGGTTTTACGTGATCGGCAATGTAGTTACCGGCGGCAGGGCCCTGGGCGCTGTCCAGACCGATGGTGCGGAACACCATTTTGTAACCACGGTTGGTGATGTCCGGGCTGGTGGCAGCCGGAGTGATCATGATCACGCCTTCGTCTTCGTAGATGTCCGAAGCCGGTTGGGTGGAGCTGGAGCACAGGTGACCGACCACGAACTTAACGCCGTCGTTGACGACTTTGTTCGCGACCGCTACCGCTTGTTTTGGATCACAGGCGTCATCGTATTCAACGGCTTCGAGTTTCTTGCCGTCTACGCCGCCTTTGGCGTTGATCTGTTCGATGGCCATTTTGGCGCCACTGAACTGCATGTCGCCGTATTGGGCTACAGGACCGGTTTTAGGGCCGGCGATGCCGATCTTGATGGTGTCAGCTGCGAACGAATGGCTGGCAACCCCGGCCAGAACCATAGCGGCAAACAGTTTGGAAATCTGCTTAGTAGCCTTAGTCATAGTGCTCCACTCTTACTGTTGTAGTTTTTATAGTCCTGGCGCCGTAGCAGCAGAACCGGGTCAGATATCTTCGATATCCTCCGGAAAATGCCCCCGGCAACTGTACCGGTACAGTGTAGAGCGCCAATTGTTAGCCTGGGAAGCTGGCGCCAGGGGGCAAAACCTGAGGGTGTCGCTTTATTGAAAGAAAAAGACAGAATTGCGGCGGGATGTTAGCTGGCTAATTGCTTGATTCAGCGGCATTCCCTGGCGCTCCTGTTCTTTTCAATCGGTGACTCAATTGCATCCGGGTTTTTCTGGCGGACCACCGACGTTATCATTCGCGTCGATTTCTTTTCCGGACAGGACCCATGACTCAAGAACCTAGCACCCTCTATGCCAAGCTGCTTGGTGAAACCGCATCTATTACCTGGAAAGAGTTGGAGCCGTTCTTTGCCAAGGGTGCCCTATTGTGGGTCGACCCGGGTCTGGATTTGATCGCCGCGGCTGAAGCGGTGGCGACGGACGAAGGCGAGAAAGTGGCTGCCTGGCTGGCCGCCGACAAAGTCGCCAAGCTGTCTGAAACGCGGGCGCTGGATCTTTTCGAACGTGACCCCGAGCTGTGGGCCGTGGTCGTTTCGCCGTGGATTATGATCCAGGAAAGGGCGACGAACTGAAGTCGTGCACTTTGTTGGTGCGTAGGTTGATCGCGCAAAAGTGTGTAGGCGAGTAGCGTGATGGCATGTTGCCGTGGAGAAAGGCCACAGGCGTGGCCAGCATCACGGTGACGTAAACGTAACGGGAACAGTTTATTGAGCAGCCGTCGGGCTGCTTAATTGTTTCTGGATGTGATCGTTCCCACGCTCTGCGTGGGAATGCAGCCCGGGACGCTCTGCGTCCCAAACTGGACGCAGAGCGTCCATAGAGGCATTCCCACGCAGAGCGTGGGAACGATCGATCAATCAGACCGAAAACGTCTTGCCCGTATGGTTATTCAGCGAAATAACCTTGGTCTTGCCAATCCGGTGACGGTAGATCTCGCGCAGGTACTTGATCGCCTTCTTCACGCAATCGCGCGACAGGCGAATGTCGTTGATCGAGACAAACTTGTCCTTGTCATTGATCAGCTCGCGGTACTTCTTCTCGTACATCGGTTTGATCGCGTACCAGTTGGTGTCGAGGATTTTCGCCGGGTTTTCGAATTCATTGAGCAACTCGTCAATCCGGTCCTCATCGAATTCTTCATTGATGATGAAGTCGAGGATCGAGTTATCCAGCGTTTCGTCGAAGCGGTACGGGGTTTTCGCGAAGCAACGCTTGATGAACGCCACGATCAGCGTCAGGAAGTCGTCCGACAGGCATGGGCTCTTGGCGATCAACGTAGTCAGCGACAAGTTGGCCGAGGCGCCGATCACCAGCGCGTAGCGCTTGAGCGTGGTGTTCGGGAACAGGCTGTTGAGGTGGGTCTTCAACCGGTTCAGGTCCATGTAGGACAGCTTGTAGTCTTTCGGTAGCGAAACGATCGAGACCACCGACGAGCAGTTCTTGAAGAAGTGCAGGTCGTGCAACGCGGCCGCGTCGTAACCGGAATTCTTGTACTGCTCCAGGGACGCACGATAACGCTTGGACTCGATCGGCAGCAGGCTGATGCCTTCGATTGCTTGCGTCACTTTGTTGAAGTGGGGCAGGTCGATGGAGCGGAAGAACAGATCATCGATGTTCAGGCGCTGCGGCTCTTTCTCGAACACCTTGAATTTGTCGCTGCTCGGCGGCGGGCTTTCCGGTACCACGGATTCGGCATAGGCAATCGCCACCGGCCCGGCCAGACTCATGAACAGGTCGTTGGCGTCGAGGCGAATGGTTTCGCCGATGTCGATACCGGCACGACGGAAATAGTTCTGGTCGTAGTCAGTCGTGACCGCCTGCGCCGTCAGAATGTTGAAGATCTGCTGCGAGATGTACTGGTTGGCGTGCTTTTCCATCGCGTTGACGTCGATGTTCTGAATGTTGCCGTCATCGCTTTCTTCGGCGTAGCGCATGATGTCGTTGGAGATCAGCATCATCGCGTTCCATGGGCGGATACGGCCCATGACGCTGGCTTCGCTGCTGTCTTCATTGGCGAAGTTGTAGGAGAAATCCCACTCTTCCGACAGGTACTTGCACAGCAGGCGACCGGCGTTGATGTGCAGCGCCTCGGACATTTCGCTGCGGTGATCGGAAATGTTCGGCAGCACGCAGATGCCGCTGGTGAAGATCGGCTCGAAGACGAACGAATGACCGCTCTTGCCGTCGTGCTCGTCCATCGGCTTGGTGTCGAACGTCTTGTTCATGTACGAGTGCTGCTGGGCCAGGCCGAACTCTGAGGCCATGCCCGAACCGGTACCGCCGCCGGCACTGAAAATCGAGAAATACAGGCGCGACTGGTTGGCCTTGATGCCGCAGCTGTCGATCAGGTACGAGTGAATCATTTTCCAGTCGGGGCTGGAGAAACGCTGGGTGTCCTTGTTCAGGATGATCTTGGCCAGGTACTGACCGAGGATCGGCGCGTTACCGGCGCCACCGGCGTGGACTTCCGACAAGTCCATGATTTTCATTTTGCTGTAGTCGCGCAGGAAGCCGCTTTTTTCGCCCTTGCGCGAGAAACGGATGCGACCGGCGATGTCTTTGTCCAGGTCGCCGAGCATTACCAGAGGCTCGACCAGGAACACCGGCTTGGTGGCTTTGTTCGGCCCCAGGCGCAGGTTGTTGCGGATCCACTGCGCCGGGCTGTAACCCTTTTCCGCGTAGCGTTTATCCGCCGAGGGACGGTCTTCGTTGTTGAATTCGTTGAGGTAGAACTTGCGGGCGTTGTACACCAGCTCCGCGACATCCAGCGCAATGTTGGAGCCGCAACGGCCCAGGCCGATCAGGCACACCGAAGGGAATTCCTGATCGCTATGCTGTTCGCTGTCGCCATCCAGATGTGGAGGGCGCGGGAACACCATGTCGCGCAGCCCGTCGAGGTTGTCGAGAATGCGGTCAGTGTTGGTTTCGGTGAAATACAGGTATTGCTGACTGGCCAGCGGGCGTGATGCAACCAATGGCTTCGACGATGAGGGGCTGTTTGCCGCGGGGCTCAGTGTCAGATCGGAAACCGCAGTGGCCGGATTATTTTTAGAAGTCATTGGGCGCCATGTACCTGGGCTGATGGGCCCGGCGACACGCTGTCGCCGAACCTTCACGGAATAGTTACTCGCGACTTTTTCAGCGCGTATTTCGCCCAAGCGTCATGACCGAAGCCTGAGCATCGCTCGGGGGGAATCCTTTCCTTAGTCATGATGAATCGGCCAGTATTCAACGATCTTTAATCAAAAGGAGGCTAAATGATGTCAACGCAACCTTCGTTGGGGTTCGCCGGAATCGGCCTGATGGGATTGCCCATGTGCCGACGTCTGTTGGCTGCGGGGTATCCGCTGACGGTGTGGAATCGCAATCCGGCCAAGTGCGCGCCCTTGGTCGAGGCCGGCGCCCGGCAAGTGGCGACAGCGGCCGAGCTGTGCCAACACGCTGATGTGGTGATGCTGTGCCTGGCGGACACGTCGGTGGTGCGCGAGGTGGTCTTTGGCCCCGACGGCATCGCCAGTGGGGCGAAAAGTGGTCAACTGCTGGTGGATTTTTCCAGTCTGGAGCCCACCGCGACGCGGGAAATGGCCTCGGCGCTTGGCGACCAGTGCGGCATGAATTGGCTGGATGCGCCGGTGTCCGGCGGCGTGGTCGGTGCCGAGGCTGGCAGCCTGGCGATTATGGTCGGCGGCGCGGCAGCGGACCTTGAGCGGGTCAAGCCGATCCTGTTGAACCTCGGTCAACGGGTGACGCACATGGGCGGCGTCGGCGCCGGGCAGGTGACCAAGGCCTGCAACCAGATGATCGTCGCCTGCAACGCGCTGGTAATCGCCGAAGTGGTGGCATTGGCCGAGCGTTCCGGGGTCGACGCAGGTCTGATCGCCGAAGCCCTGGCCGGTGGTTTCGCCGATTCCAGACCCTTGCAGATCCTGGCCCCGCAAATGGCCGAGAGCCGTTTCGAGCCCGTGAAGTGGCATGTCCGCACGCTGCTCAAGGACCTCGACACCGCTGTGAAGTTTTCCCGCGAACAGGGCTCATCCACGCCGATCAGCGGATTGGCTGCACAACTGATGCGCCTGCATGGGGCGCAGGGTTTTTTGGAAAAAGATCCGTCGACGCTAGTGCAAATGTACCGCGCGCCAGGGTCAGAGGACTGACGGGGCAGGCGTGTTTGCGCTGATTGATTTCGTTCAGCACCGGATGCAATTCAGCCAGCGGCACCGGGCGGCTGAGCAGGTAGCCCTGAACGAAGTCGCAGCCCTGGCGTTCGAGAAAGTCATATTGCTCGAACGTTTCGACGCCCTCGGTGACCACCTGTAAATGCAGGGTATGGGCCATGGCAATAATGGCCTGGACGATTTCCATGTCCTGGGTCGCCCTGGGAATGTCCTGGATGAACGAGCGGTCGATCTTGAGTGTGTTCAGCGGCAGGCGCTTGAGGTAGGCCAGCGATGAATAGCCGGTGCCGAAATCGTCGATCGACAGGGAGACCCCGAGAGCACGGATCTGGCGCAGCAGCGCCAGGGTGTCGGAGAGGTTGCCCATCAACGCGTTCTCGGTGACCTCCAGTTCCAGCCGTTGCGGCGCGACCCCGCAGATGCGCAGGGCTTGTTCGATTTCATTGGCCAGGTCTTCGCGCGCCAGGTTCAGCGGTGAGCAGTTCACGGCAATCTTCAGTTCTTCGCAGCCCTGACGGGACAGTTCGCCAAGGTCCTCGCAAGCCTGGCGCAGTACCCAGTTGTCCAGTTCGGCGATCAGGCCGTTGGCCTCGGCAATGGCGATGAATCGATCCGGCGCCAGCAGCCCATGAACCGGGTGTTGCCAGCGAATCAGCGCTTCGAGCTTGGTGACCTGGCCGGTTTTCAGGTCATAGATGGGTTGGTAAAACAGCAGCAGCCCATCGTCGTTGCGCAAGGCGTGCCGCAGTTCTTCTTCGACTTGCAGTTCCAGCGTGGCGCGAGCCTTCATGTGCGGGCTGAAAAAATGCAGCCCGTTGCGCCCATTGCCTTTGGACTGATAAAGCGCCAGGTCGGCGTTTTTCAGCAGTTCTTCGCACGTCTTGCCGTCTTGCGGGAACAGGCTGATGCCGATGCTGGTGGTCATGACCATGCTGCGACCGGCCAGCTCGATAGGCTCTTTCATTTTCAACATGATGCGCTGGGCCATGTGCCGCGCTTCTTCGGGGTCATGCAGGCCGATGAGGATGCAAAATTCGTCACCGCCAAAACGCGCGACCACATCTTCGTGGCTGCGAACCGAACTCTTGATGTGGCTGGCCAGGACCTTGAGCATCAGGTCGCCGGCGTCATGGCCAAGGCTGTCGTTGATCCGCTTGAAGTGATCGATGTCGAGAAACATCACCGCCAGCATCCCGCCTTCGTTGGTTTTCTCGCTCAGCTTTTCGGCGAAGAGCTGGTTGAAACCACGGCGATTGATCAGGTTGGTCAGTGCGTCGTAGTGCGCCACCTGTTGCAGCGACAGGCGTGCCTGGTCGAGCTGACTGAGCAGGGCATTGACCCGTTGCAGGTCGCTTTCCTTGTGTTGAAGTTTTTTGTCGGCCATTGCGGCGCTGATGCTGCTGCCGATGATCAGCAACATCATGACCGCCACCGTCACGCCCAATTGCAGATGATTGTTGTCGTCAGGCAGCGGCTGGAGGCTGCCTTCGGGAAGCGCCAGTTTGAGCGCCGCCATGCTGGTGAAATGCATGCTGACGATACCGGCGCCGAGCACCAGGCTGGCGGTGTATTTGAGCAGTTGATGAACCACGCCGCTGCCCTCGCGCAGGTGCCTGGACATCAACAGCGCAGCCAGGCTGGCGCCGATGGCGATCGCGATGGAGAGGGCGAACAGCGTCGGGTCGTAATAGGCCGTCGCCGTTGAGCGCATCGCGGCCATGCCCACGTATTGCATGGTTGCGATGCCAAGGCCGATCCACACCGACGCCCGCAGGTGTTGCCAGACGCTCAGATGAGCATGGCTGAGGGTCTGCATCGCCAGCCACGAGGCGGTCAGTGCGAAAAACAACGAAATCAGGGTGACGGGGAGTTGATAGTGGATTTCGATCGGCGCCTGGAACGCCAGCATGCTGATGAAATGCATGGCCCAGATGCCGCCCGCCAGGCATCCGGCACCGACCCAGCGCCAGATACGTTGGGAGGTGGATTTTTCGGTATGACCGATCCGTTCGGTGATGCCCAGGGTGGCGAACCCGGCCGCGCACGCCACCACGTAGGCCAGCAGCACCAGGAACGGGTTATGTGTGCAATTGAGAATGACCTGACCGCTTTCTGGCAGCTGGGTAGTGAAATACACATCAGGCCACTGCATCCGTTCGCCCCGTATTGTCCAGCCTGCCAACACCATGAACATTGGTTAATGCGTTGGAGTATAGAGGCCATACAGGGAGTGCAAGCGGTAGTGGCACATTGATGCCGATGATTTTGGAATGAGCTTTATTGCTGTCAGTACTAAGCCTCAGGCGATCTGCTCGTAAGGCACTTGGAATTCAGGCTGCAGGGCCGGCAGTCCGAACGCGGCCCGCGCCGCGTCACAGTCTGCGTTCGCTTCGCCATTGGCCCAGGAGGCATCGAATTCGCGACAGGTGCTGGAACGCTGATCGTAAATCGAGCATTGCACGGTGCCGCCGACTTCCCCTGACAGGGCGATGCAGCGCGTGGGTTTGCAGTCCGTGCCGAGCATCGCCACACGGCTGGGGCTGATCGGCGCGACAAGGTCGTCAGGCACCGTTCCCCCGGACGAGGCGCATTCACCCCAGAAAAAGGACACGCGAAAATGGGAACAGCAGGCACCGCAATTCAGACACGGACTGGCTTCGGACATGGGCGATAGTCAAAGAGGGATGGGGGGAACGGTGGGGCAGCAAGGTCGCTATTCTAGGCTTCGCCTTGGGCTTGGGAAGGGGGGCGCAGAGGTATTTTTCAGCAGCCGGTCGGGTAATGAAAAACGCGGCTCCCATAGTGCCTTTTGGTGTTTGCACAGGGGCGGCTGCCATGGGCTGATATCAGTCTTGCGAATAATGACAGACAGCTCTGGCAGGCCTGACTAGATTGGCAGCTCCGGGGACAGTGAAAGCCCCAACAACAATAAAAAGAGACGGACCCCATGCAGAACTCGACCCAAGCGGCGAATGCCTGGCGCATTCTGTTCCTGCTGTTCCTGGCGAACCTGTTCAACTTCTTCGATCGCACCATTCCCGCCATCATCATCGAACCGATCCGCATGGAGTGGCACCTCAGCGACTTTCAGCTGGGGATTATCGGAACGGCATTCACCCTCGTTTATGCGATTGCCGGGCTGCCGCTGGGGCGGATGGCCGATACCGGTTCGCGCAGTAAATTGATGGGTTGGGGCCTGGCAGTCTGGAGCGGCCTGACGGCGGTCAACGGGCTGGTGGGCAATTTCTGGGCCTTCCTGATCGTGCGTATGGGCATCGGCATCGGCGAAGCCAGTTACGCACCGGCGGCCAACTCGCTGATCGGCGATCTGTTTCCGGCGCACCGCCGGGCACGGGCGATGGGCATTTTCATGCTCGGCCTGCCACTGGGCCTGCTGCTGGCGTTTTTTACCATTGGCGCGATGGTCAAGGCATTCGACAGCTGGCGTGCGCCGTTCTTCATCGCCGCAGTGCCGGGGCTGATCCTGGCGATCTTCATGTTCTTCATTAAAGAGCCTAAACGCGGTGCCGCGGAAAGCGTGCAGGTGTCCCAGGAACGTGTCGACCGGCCGATTCGTCGAGTGCTGGCGGTCCCGACTTTCCTGTGGCTGGTGTTGGCCGGGCTGTGCTTCAACTTTGCGACCTATGCCTGTAACTCGTTCCTGGTGCCGATGTTGCAGCGCTATTTCCTGATGCCGTTGCAGGAAGCGGCGGTGGCGACCGGCGTAATTGTCGGCGTGACCGGGTTGTTCGGCCTGACGCTCGGTGGCTGGGTGGCCGACAAGATTCACCAGCGGGTCGCCAATGGGCGACTGCTGTTTGCGGCATTCAGCCTGATCGTTTCGACCGTGTGCACCGCTTGGGCGCTGCATGCCGGGCGGATCGAGATCGGAGTGTTTGTGGCGGTGTTCAGCCTTGGCTGGCTGTTTGCCTATAACTTCTATACCTGCGTCTACACGGCGATTCAAGACGTAGTCGAACCCCGTTTGCGAGCCACGGCGATGGCGTTGTTCTTTGCTGGCTTGTACTTGCTGGGCGGTGGTTTAGGCCCTGTGGTGGTGGGTGGCTTGTCCGACCATTTTGCACATACTGCAATGTTCGCCGCCGGTGCCGAACAGATGACCGAGGCGTTCAAGGCCGTGGGCTTGCACGACGCGATGTACTTGATCCCGGTTGCGCTGTTTTTCACCATGGTGTTTCTGTTCTTGGCTTCGCGGTGTTTTGTCAGGGATGCCAAGCGGATGAAGGACGGGTTGGTGGCGGTGGTCGAGCCTGTGGGTTCTGCGGTGACTGCTTAATCGCCATCGCGGGCACAGGGATTGATCGTTCCCACGCTCCGCGTGGGAATGCAGCCCGGGACGCTCTGCGTCCCAAAAGCCGAACGCGGAGCGTCCGTTGAGGCATTCCCACGCAGAGCGTGGGAACGATCAGCAGACAAAAAAAGGCCCGCATCGCTGCGGGCCTTTTTATTTAAGGGTGGAGCAGGGGGCTTAACCCGCCACCAACACCCGGATCGCTTCCAGTCGCAGCGCCGCCTTGTCGAGCATGGCCAGCCCTTGCTCGCGCTGTTTGCGCAGGGCAACCAGTTCACTGTCGCGTACGGTCGGGTTGACCGCTTGCAACGCGGTCAGGCGCGCCAGTTCTTCGTCGGTATCGGCTGCCAGTCGACGTTTCGCTTCAGCAACCCGCTCGGCGTGACGCGGGAAGATTTTCTCTTCGCCGGCGTTGATCCGCGGCGTCAGCTGATCGCGCTGGGCCTGAATGAACTTGTTGGCGCTGGCACGCGGCACGCTTTCCAGTTGATCGTTCAAGGTCTCGAACGACACCCGGGCCGACAGGTCGTTGCCATTGGCATCCAGCAGGCAGCGCAGGGCGGCCGGCGGCAGGTAACGGCCCAGTTGCAGCGAGCGCGGGGCGACCACTTCACTGACGTAGAGCAGTTCCAGCAACACGGTGCCGGGTTTCAGCGCCTTGTTCTTGATCAGCGCCACGGCCGTGTTGCCCATGGAACCGGACAACACCAGGTCCATGCCGCCCTGCACCATCGGGTGTTCCCAGGTGATGAATTGCATGTCTTCGCGAGACAGCGCCTGGTTGCGGTCGTAGGTGATGGTCACGCCTTCGTCGTCGCCCAGCGGGAAGCTGGCGTCGAGCATTTTTTCGCTCGGCTTGAGGATCAGCGCGTTTTCCGAATGGTCTTCGCTGTCGATACCGAAGGCGTCGAACAGGGTTTCCATGTAGATCGGCAGGGTGAACTGGTCGTCTTGCTCGAGGATGTCCTCGACCAGCGCATCACCTTCGCCAGCGCCGCCGGAGTTGAGTTCCAGCAGGCGGTCACGGCCAGTGTGCAGTTCAGCCTCCAGACGCTCACGCTCGCTGCGGGCTTCGTCGATCAGCGCTTGCCACTCGCCGTCGTCGGCGTTTTCCAGCAGCGGCAGCAGGCGCGGGCCGAACTGATGCTGCAAGGCGTTGCCGGTCGGGCAAGTGTTGAGGAAAGCGTTCAGCGCTTCGTGGTACCACTGGAACAGGCGCTCTTGCGGGCTGGTTTCCAGGTACGGCACGTGCAGTTCGATGATGTGCTTCTGGCCGATCCGGTCCAGACGCCCGATACGCTGCTCCAGCAGGTCCGGGTGGGACGGCAGATCGAACAGCACCAGGTGGTGCGAGAACTGGAAGTTGCGACCTTCACTACCGATTTCCGAGCAGATCAGCACTTGCGCGCCAAATTCTTCATCGGCGAAGTAGGCGGCGGCGCGGTCACGTTCGAGGATGTTCATGCCTTCGTGGAACACCGTGGCCGGGATGCCGGAGCGCACGCGCAGGGCGTCTTCCAGGTCCATGGCGGTTTCGGCGTGGGCGCAGATCACCAGCACTTTGGTGCGCTTGAGCATCTTCAGCGTGTCGATCAGCCACTCGACACGCGGGTCGAATTTCCACCAGCGTTCTTCTTCGTTGGCGTCCGGCTGGGCCTGGAAGCTGACTTCCGGGTACAGCTCGGCGTGATCGCCCAACGGCAGTTCGAGGTATTCGTCCGGGCACGGCAGTGGGTACGGATGCAGCTTGCGCTCCGGGAAACCCTGTACGGCGGCGCGGGTGTTGCGAAACAGCACGCGGCCGGTGCCGTGACGGTCCAGCAATTCGCGAACCAGGCGGGCGCTGGCTTCGGTGTCGCCATCGTTCACCGCGGTCAGCAAGGCTTCGCCTTCGTTGCCGAGGAAACCGTGAATGGTCTTGTGCGCTTCGGGCGACAGGCGCCCCTTGTCCAGCAACTCCTGAACGGCCTCGGCCACCGGGCGATAGTTTTCGCTCTCGGCGCGGAAGGCGTGCAGGTCATGGAAACGGTTCGGGTCGAGCAGGCGCAGGCGGGCGAAGTGGCTGTCCTGGCCCAGTTGTTCCGGGGTCGCGGTCAGCAGCAGCACGCCCGGAATGACTTCGGCCAGTTGCTCGACCAGCGAATATTCAGGGCTGGCCTTTTCTTCATGCCACACCAGGTGGTGCGCTTCGTCGACGACCATCAGGTCCCAACCGGCGGCGAACAGTGCGTCCTGGGCTTTCTCGTCTTCCACCAGCCACTCCAGAGCCACCAGCGCGAGCTGCGTGTCTTCGAACGGGTTGGCGGCATCGCTTTCGATGAAGCGTTCTTCGTCGAACAGCGCGACTTGCAGGTTGAAACGGCGGCGCATCTCGACCAGCCACTGGTGCTGCAGGTTCTCCGGAACCAGGATCAGCACGCGGTTGGCGCGGCCCGAAAGCAGTTGGCGATGGATCACCAGACCAGCTTCGATGGTTTTACCCAGGCCTACTTCGTCGGCCAGCAATACCCGTGGAGCAATGCGGTCGGCCACTTCACGGGCGATGTGCAGCTGGTGCGCGATCGGTTGCGCACGCACGCCACCCAGTCCCCACAGCGAGGATTGCAATTGGCGACTGGTGTGTTCCAGGGTGTTGTAGCGCAGTGAGAACCAGGCCAGCGGGTCGATTTGCCCGGCAAACAGACGGTCGCTGGCCAGACGGAACTGAATGAAGTTCGACAGTTGGGTTTCCGGCAGGGTGACCACTTCGTTTTGCGCGTTGAGGCCGTGGTAGACCAGCAGGCCATCGACGTCGTCGACTTCCTGGACGGTCAGTTTCCAGCCTTCGAAGTGAGTGATCGAATCGCCCGGCGAAAACCGCACGCGGGTCAGGGGCGCATTCCGTAGCGCGTACTGGCGAGTCTCGCCAGTGGCCGGATAGAGCACGGTCAACAAGCGGCCGTCCTGTGCCAGAACGGTGCCTAAACCCAGCTCGGCTTCGCTGTCACTGATCCAGCGTTGCCCCGGTTGATACTGCTGCGCCATGCTGCCTGACTCCCACCTTGAAAAAGCGGGCTATCTTAACGGAATGAGGGCTTCAGGGCCAAAGGACTCTCATAAATACTCGCAGACTTACGTTAGCCCAATGATGCGGTGTGTGTCAGTTCGGGCACCAATCTGTGCCAAACCGGTCACAGTTTGCGACCGATGGCTCAAGTCGCCATCCCCTCAGCCGACAGCCTGCTGACAGGAGACTACTAATTATGCTGCCACCGATGCTCCCCTTGAGTGCCGTGCCGATCACCTCACAGCAGGACCCGATCCGCCAGCGCCCGGATATTCCGCCAGTCGTGCCGGTGCAGGAAAGCTCCAACGAAAGCACGATCGACCTGCAACAACGCGATCCCGAAGAGGCGGCTTTTCAGCTGCGCGAGGAGCAGCGCCGCAAGCTTGAGCGTGACCGGCGCCGTCGTGAGGCTGATGAGGATCCGCAGGAGCACCTCGCGGTTCCCGGTGATGAGCTTAATGCCGACAATACTGTGCCGGTGGCGCCATTGATGGAAGATCAGCCGCGCCAGGGGTTGTGGGTCGATATTCAGATTTGAGGTTGCGGCTGGTCAGCGCTGGCGCCAGGCCGCATTATTGCGATAAACCTGCCGAACGATGTATTGAGCACCATGAGCCAAGATGACAAGTTGATCGATCTTAATTCTGAACGCGCCAAGCGGGTTCATGACCTTAATGAAAAGCGTCTGAATGAAGTGCGGCAGGCGTTTGAGCAGGCGATGCCGTTGGTCAAAGCCAAGAAAAAGCCGAAGAACAAACCGAAAAAGCGTTGAAGTACCCTGCATCTGTTGATGCAGGTCAGTTATTTGCCCTCCTTTACGCCCTGTCTTGGGCGACATTGATCCCGGTCAATTTTCTCTTCTGTCTGATTGGTTAACTTAGCCCTATCGCAACAGGGCAGGTGCAGGAGGGACGTCATGTTTTTCGATAACGTGGTGATCGCCGGAGTGCTGACGGTTGGCCTCATGGTTCTGTTTTTTGCAGGGTTTGGATTTTTTATCTGGAAGGATTCGCATAAGCGTAAGCCGTAGGTCTTTCTGGGTGTAATGAGCACGCAAGGCATTTTGGGCGACTTCGGTTGCCCTTTTTTTTTGGTTGTAGTGGCGGCCTTTGGGCCGACCATGTTCTCTTGGTTGTACCTGGGCTAGTTGTGGGAGCGAGCTTGCTCGCGATGGCGGCCTGACAGCCGACCAGTCTCTTTCAGGTGTACATATCCGTTGCTGCGGTAACGGCCACTTAGGGTTTCGCCCTGACGGCGACTCACTTTTTTTGACAAACGCCTCAAAAAAAGTAAGCAAAAAAAAGGCTCGCCCCGGCGTCCGGCCCCTCGCTTAGGCTCGGTGTTCCTTCTTTCCGGCATTCATCTGGGGGCATCGCCTCCGGTCTGCTTCGCGACGACCTCCTCTCGATGTATGCGGCTTCGCCGCACGGCGCTACGCGCCTGCCCCCCAGATGAACGCCTCCACTCAGCCTGCCGAAGGGGCGGGTAGATCAAAAGCCAGATCAAGATCAAGAGCTGCAGGCGAGCTACCGCTCGGCCTATTGAGTGGTGAAGAGCGGGTGGTGTACCTCGATTTATTGTGGGAGCTGGCTTGCCAGCCGACCAGTCTCTTCCTGATACCTCACTGATCGTTCCCTACGCTCCGCGTGGGAATGCAGCCAGGGACGCTCCGCGTTCCAAAGGGACGGGCGGATCAAGATCAAGAGCTGCAGGCGAGCTACCGCTCGGCCTGTTGAGTGGTGAAGGGCGGGCGGTGTACCTCGGTTTTTATTGTGGGAGCTAGCCTGCTGGCGATGGCGGCCTGACAGCCGACCAGATTCTTGCAGTGTGCATCGAACCCTGTGGGAGCGGGCTTGCCCGCGATGGCGGTCTGACAGCCGACTAGTCTCTTTCAGGTGTGCCCGTTCCACTGTGGGAGCTGGCCTGCCAGCGATGACGTCCCGCCAACCGACTAATCTCCTGCTGATGTACATCGAACCCTGTGGGAGCGGGCTTGCTCTGGGCGGTGTTCCGACGATGGGCCTCGCGTCCAGCCCATCGTTTTCAGTAGATCACTGAGACCGAATTTCAGGCATTAAAAAGGCGCGAACCTCACGGGACGCGCCTTTTCGTTGCAGCTATATATCAGCTGCCCAGTGCCTTCGAGGCCAGCCAGAACAGGCCGGCCGACAGGGCCACTGTTGCGGGCAGGGTCAGGACCCAGGCCAGCAGGATGGTTTTGACGGTGCCGCCTTGCAGGCCGCTTTTGTTGGCGACCATGGTGCCGGCGACGCCGGAGGACAGGACGTGGGTGGTGGAGACCGGCAGGCTGAAGATGTTTGCCAGGCCGATCATGCACGCGGTGGTGATTTGTGCCGACATGCCTTGGGCATAGGTCATGCCTTGCTTGCCGATCTTCTCGCCGATGGTCAGTACCACGCGTTTCCAGCCCACCATGGTCCCGAGGCCGAGGGCCAGGGCGACGGCCAGAATTACCCAGAACGGGGCGTATTCGGTGGTGGTGGTCAGGTCTTTGCGCAGTTTGTCCAGGTCAGCTTTTTCACGGGCTGCCAGGGTAGGCAATTTGCTGACTTTCTTTGCAGTGTCGTCCAGGCAAAGCAGGTAGCGACGCACTTCGATGCGGCTTTCCGATGGCAGCGAATGGTAGTCCGCTACACCTTTAAGGGTGCCGAGCAGGGCAGTGATGGTCGGTTCGGTCTGTTGCGGGTTGCAACGGAATTTCTCCGGCAGATCGCCTTCCACGCTTTTGCCCAACGCCAGGAACTCGCCCAAGGTGTCAGAGTTGCGTTTGTAGAACTGGCTCAGGTGCAAGGTCGCATCGCGGGTGCGCTCGATCTGGTAAGTCGTGCTGCTCAGGTCGAGTACGAACTGCGCCGGCACGATACCGATCAGTACCAGCATGATCAGGCCGATACCTTTCTGACCATCGTTGGAACCGTGCACGAAGCTCACGGCCATGGCCGAGATCACCAGTACCAGGCGGTTCCAGAACGGTGGGTGCTTTTTGTCGTCGAGCTTGCGGCGCTGGTCCGGTGTCTTGTGCATCTTGGACAGGGGACGCCACCATTTAAGGCCGACCAGCACCAGCGCGGCGACGATGAAACCCGCCAGCGGCGAGAACACCAGGGATGCCCCGATATCGATCGCCTTCTGCCAGTTCACGCCATCGGCCAACGGAATATCGTTGATCAAGGCGTTCGCCAGACCGACACCGAGGATCGAACCGATCAGGGTGTGGGAGCTGGAGGCGGGGATACCGAAGTACCAGGTGCCCAGGTTCCAGGTGATGGCGGCGGCGAGCAACGAGAACACCATGGCCAATCCGTGACCGGTGTTCACATTGATCAGCAGTTCTACCGGCAGCAGGTGGACGATGGCATATGCCACGCCAACACCGCCCAGCAGCACGCCGAGGAAGTTGAACACACCGGAAAAGAACACCGCCAGATGAGGCGGCATGGCTTTGGTGTAGATAACAGTGGCCACCGCGTTAGCGGTGTCATGAAAGCCGTTGATGAACTCGAAGGCGAGGACAAAGGCCAGGGCGAGCAAGAGGCTCACAAGCACCCAAGCATCTAGTCCGCTGAATAAATCGATCATGAAGGTTTTCTGACCCGGTCATAAGGGGGCGCGATTATGCCAGAAAAGACTGCTAATCGATGCACTTGCTGCTCATCGGTAACATTCTTCAATGAATTAGTTTGCGCTGATAGCTTATGACCCAGCTTTTTTCGGGGTTTTGCAAGTCATTGAATTGTTGAGGAAAGGCCACAGCCACAAGGGTTTCGCTCGGGAAGCCGAGAGGCTTGAACGCTTGTGTGAAATATCTGAAAAGAGGGTCAGGTATGCGCCATTTGCCTCAACCGATGATGAGGCGGCCGCTGCCCGCTTGTAGCGGGCGCGAAAGGCACCATCCCTGCAACCCGCTTTTAACAGGTGCATATGCAGACCCTTGGAGGGATTCAGGCCGAGGCAATCATGGCTCTTCGGCTTTGAGTTCCTTTTCCATCTTTTGCAATTCCTGGCTGAACGCCTGATCCTGAACGGTGGCGCGTTTACGCCAAGGCTTGCGCTCGGGTTCGGGCTGAGCGGCGTAGGTGGTGACTTCCCCGCCGTAAACTTCCTTGTAACGTTGTTCCTGGCGCTCAAGTTCCGCGCGCAGTTCGTCTTTCGTCACAGTGCTACCTGTATGAGTTGAGATAAATTCTGGTGAAACGCACTGCATGGATCTATCGACCACGTTTGCCGAAAGGGCATGCCGGACAAGGCATCGTTTTACGGCAGGTGAACAATACTTCCATATTGCAGGCGGCCACGGCACCAGAGAAAAACAGCTGACGTAGCATCAGTTACCTGTTTCAGCACGCGCGTTGGTCGAGCATATGAAATGAGCGTCAAGCGTTTGCTGCGGGCAGCGACGGTAGAGTACCGGGCTGTCGAGTGGCGGCGTCGGCACGTAAAAACCGGCCACCACTGAGATGCATTATAGCGGTCGAACCGAATAACACTATCTCCGTAGAGTTAAAAGTAGTTCACCGTGTGTGATTGTTTTGTTAATAGCAACTTTTGCTGTAACTACGCGCCGATGAAGTCGCTGGGCACCGATGTCTTTCTGGCGCCATAAAGCCGAACAAGTTACGCCAATTACACATCGCACCTTAATGTCCGCGCTCCACAGGAATAAAGACATTTAGTGTCGACGTTAACATCAGGGTCAGGCATTGCCTGGCGCCAATTGCGATTATCGGTCGATGGTTCGATAATCGCCCAATCTTGGCGGCCGGTGGCTTGTGTGCAGAACCGGTAGCCGCTTGTAATAGCCGCTGATCCGTGTAGGAAAGGACCTGATATGAACGATCAAATGCGCAACTCCTTCGCTTCAGTGGCACCGCCAATCGTGGCCTCGCCCGCCAAGCGCATCCAGGCCCTGACCGGCGACCCGGATTTCATGACGTCCCTGGCGCGGGGCCTCGCGGTGGTGCAAGCGTTCCAGGAGCGCAAGCGCCACCTGACGATTGCCCAGATCAGTCACCGCACGGAAATTCCCCGCGCTGCGGTGCGACGTTGCCTGCATACCCTGATCAAACTCGGCTATGCCACCACGGACGGTCGCACCTATTCGCTGCTGCCCAAGGTGTTGACCCTGGGGCATGCCTATTTATCTTCCACGCCACTGGCGGTGTCCGCCCAGCCGTATCTGGACCGCATGAGTGAACAGCTTCACGAGGCGTGCAACATGGCGACGCTGGAAGGCGACGACATTTTGTACATCGCGCGCTCGGCCACTACCCAGCGCCTGATTTCCGTGGACCTGTCGGTGGGTGGACGACTGCCCGCCTATTGCACGTCCATGGGCAGGATTCTTCTCGCTGCGCTGGACGACACTTCGCTGCGCGAGTACCTCGACCATGCGGATTTCCAGGCCAAGACCAGCCGAACCCTGCACACCCCCGAGGCGCTGCTTGAGTGCCTGCAAGAAGTTCGGCAGCAAGGCTGGTGCATTGTCGATCAGGAGCTGGAGCAAGGCCTGCGTTCCATTGCCGTTCCGGTGTACGACGCTTCCGGTCAGGTCGTGGCCGCGCTGAACGTCAGCACCCACGCCGGACGGGTCAGCCGCAATGAACTGGAGCAGCGTTTCCTGCCAGGTTTGCTGAGTGCCAGCCGCGACCTCAGCGCGCAACTGTTTGCCTGAATCTTCTAAGCTGTTCGATAAACGCACAGAGTCGCGGTTATCGAATTGACGCTCTTTCCCCGGGATCATTACTGTCGCGGCAGCGCCAGCCTTGGCTGGCACCTGTCCGACTGCGTTCTTGCGTGGAATAAAAATAATGAACCAGCCTCAGTCTGCTGTAGGAAACTGCCTCGACGTGCAGTCCTTCATCAATGCTCAACCCATTTCGCGCTACCAGTGGCGAGTGGTGATCCTGTGTTTTCTGATTGTCTTTCTCGATGGCCTCGACACGGCGGCGATGGGCTTCATCGCACCGGCCCTGTCCCAGGATTGGGGTATCGACCGCGCCAGTCTCGGCCCGGTGATGAGTGCCGCGTTGATCGGCATGGTCTTTGGCGCACTGGGCTCCGGCCCGTTGGCGGACCGCTTCGGGCGAAAAGTCGTACTGGTCGGCGCGGTATTGCTGTTCGGCGTCTTCAGCCTGGCGTCGGCCTACAGCACTAACGTTGATCAATTGCTGGTGCTGCGATTCCTGACCGGCCTGGGTCTGGGCGCCGGCATGCCGAACGCCACGACGTTGCTGTCGGAATACACCCCGGAGCGCAAAAAATCCTTGCTGGTGACCAGCATGTTCTGCGGCTTCAACCTCGGCATGGCTGGCGGCGGGTTTATCTCGGCCAAACTGATTCCTGCATTCGGCTGGCACAGCTTGCTGTTGATCGGCGGGATTCTGCCGCTGATCCTTGCCGTTGTCTTGCTGTTCTGGTTGCCGGAATCGGCGCGCTACCTGGTCGTGCGTAATCGCGGTACCGACAAAGTGCGCAAAACCCTGGCCCCCATCGACCCGACCATCGTCGCTCAAGCCTCGAGCTTCAGTGTGCCGGAACAAAAAACCGTGAAGGCGCGCAACGTGTTTGCGGTGATTTTCTCCGGCACCTACAGCACCGGCACTTTGTTGCTGTGGCTGACCTACTTCATGGGCCTGGTGATCGTTTACCTGTTGACCAGCTGGCTGCCGACGCTGATGCGTGACAGCGGCGCGAGCATGGAGCAAGCAGCGTTCATTGGCGCACTGTTCCAGTTTGGCGGCGTGTTGAGCGCCGTGGGTGTGGGATGGGCGATGGACCGGTTCAATCCGCACAAGGTCATTGGCATTTTCTACCTGCTGGCCGGGGTCTTTGCCTACGCGGTAGGGCAGAGCCTGGGCAACATCACGCTTTTGGCGACGCTGGTACTGGTGGCCGGGATGTGCGTCAACGGCGCGCAGTCGGCGATGCCTTCGCTGGCAGCGCGGTTTTACCCGACTCAAGGGCGGGCGACCGGCGTCTCGTGGATGCTGGGGATTGGTCGTTTCGGCGCGATCCTCGGGGCCTGGATGGGTGCGACGCTGCTGGGGCTGGGCTGGAATTTCGAGCAGGTGCTGACGGCGCTGGTGATTCCGGCGGCTGTGGCGACCACCGCCGTGGTGATCAAGGGCATGGTCAGTCATGCGGACGCGACCTGACGGAACATGATCGTTCCCACGCTCCGCGTGGGAATGCAGCCCGGGACGCTCCGCGTCCCAGAAGCGGACGCAGAGCGTCCATTGAGGCATTCCCATGCGGACGGTTCGACGCCTCGACGTGGGAGCGATCAGACGATCAAGTCGACGATCGGTAGCCAAACAACAATCTGTTCGATAAACGAACACTCAGTCGATTATCGGATTGTTTGACGTTTTGTGCAGGCTTAATCTTCAGTCATTCCGGCGCAGCGCATCGCGCCTTTTTCTTCCACTGTCGGTTAATAAAAACGGGAGCCTGCCCCATGGCTGAAATCCTTTCGCTGCACGACGCGGTGAAGCAGTTCGTTAACGACGGCGATACCGTCGCGCTCGAAGGCTTCACTCACCTGATCCCTACGGCGGCGGGTCACGAAATCATTCGCCAGGGTAAGAAAGATCTGACGCTGGTGCGAATGACGCCTGACCTGATCTACGACCAGTTGATCGGCGCCGGGTGTGCTCGCAAGCTGATTTTCTCCTGGGGCGGCAACCCTGGCGTCGGCTCGCTGCACCGTCTGCGCGATGCGGTCGAGAAACAGTGGCCGCATGCGCTGGAAATCGAAGAGCACAGCCACGCCGACCTGGCCAATGCCTACGTCGCGGGCGCCTCCGGCCTGCCGTTCGCGGTGCTGCGTGCCTACGCTGGTTCCGACCTTCCGAAGGTCAACCCGCTGATCAAAACCGTGACCTGCCCATTCACCGGTGAAGTGTTGGCCGCCGTGCCTTCGGTGCGCCCGGACATCACCGTGATCCACGCGCAGAAAGCCGACCGCAAAGGCAACGTGCTGTTGTGGGGCATTCTCGGTGTGCAGAAAGAAGCTGCGCTGGCCGCCAAGCGTTGCATCGTCACCGTTGAAGAAATCGTCGACGACCTTAATGCACCGATGAACTCCTGCGTGCTGCCGACCTGGGCCTTGAGCGCGGTCTGCCACGTCCCTGGCGGTGCGCATCCGTCCTACGCCCACGGGTACAACGAACGCGACAACCGTTTCTACCAGGCTTGGGACCCGATTGCCCGCGACCGTGAAACCTTCACCGCGTGGATCAACGAATACATCCACGGCTGCGCTGACTTCAGCGAGTTCCAGGCCAAGCTGGCCGCTGCTTCGGAGGCCAAGTAATGACTTACACCACCAATGAAATGATGACCGTCGCCGCCGCCCGCCGCCTGAAAAACGGTTCAGTATGCTTCGTCGGCATCGGCCTTCCATCGAAAGCGGCCAACCTTGCGCGCCTGACGTCGTCGCCGGATGTCGTCCTGATCTACGAATCGGGTCCGATCGGTGCCAAGCCCAGCGTATTGCCGCTGTCGATCGGTGACGGCGAACTGGCGGAAACCGCCGACACAGTCGTCCCGACCGGTGAGATTTTTCGCTATTGGCTGCAGGGCGGGCGCATTGACGTCGGTTTCCTCGGCGCCGCACAGGTCGACCGC
Organism: Pseudomonas sp. DR48; assembly: GCF_019823085.1. Lineage (NCBI taxonomy): Bacteria > Pseudomonadati > Pseudomonadota > Gammaproteobacteria > Pseudomonadales > Pseudomonadaceae > Pseudomonas > Pseudomonas sp. DR48. The sequence goes on from NZ_CP081946.1 coordinate 3,370,471, forward strand.
TTCGGCAACATCAACACCACAGTGGTCGGCGATTACCACGCGCCGAAAGTCCGTCTGCCAGGGGCTGGCGGTGCGCCGGAGATCGCCGGTTCGGCTAAAAGCGTGCTGATCATCCTCAAGCAATCGGCGCGGTCCTTCGTCGACAAACTCGACTTCATTACGTCGGTCGGCCACGGCGAGGGCGGCGATTCGCGCAAGCGTCTCGGCCTGCCGGGCGCTGGCCCAGTCGGCATCATTACCGACCTGTGCATCATGGAACCGGAAGCTGGCACCCATGAATTCGTGGTTACCGCATTGCACCCGGGCGTGACCCGCGAGCAAGTGACCGCCGCCACCGGCTGGGCGATTCGCTTTGCCGAAACCGTGGAAAACACCGCCGAGCCGACCGAGGTCGAATTGAAGGCACTCAGGGATCTGGAAGCCTGTACTGCCGCCGCCCACGGCCAAGCACCCGGAGAAGCGTGATGCGTGACGTTTATATCTGCGACGCGATTCGCACACCCATCGGCCGTTTCGGCGGTGGCCTGTCGGCGGTACGCGCCGACGATCTGGCCGCCGTGCCGATCAAGGCGCTGATGGAGCGCAACCCCTCGGTGGACTGGAACGCAGTCGATGAGGTGTTCCTCGGCTGCGCCAACCAGGCCGGTGAAGACAACCGCAACGTGGCGCGTATGGCGCTGCTGTTGGCGGGGCTGCCGGAAACCATTCCGGGCGTGACCCTCAACCGTCTCTGTGCTTCGGGGATGGATGCCATCGGCACCGCGTTCCGCGCCATCGCCAGCGGTGAAATGGAGTTGGCGATTGCCGGCGGCGTCGAATCGATGTCCCGCGCGCCGTTCGTGATGGGCAAGGCTGATGCGGCGTTCTCGCGCAACATGAAGCTGGAAGACACCACCATTGGCTGGCGCTTCATCAATCCGTTGATGAAAGCCCAATACGGTGTCGATGCGATGCCGCAGACCGCCGACAACGTGGCCGACGATTACCAAGTGTCCCGCGAAGATCAGGACGCTTTCGCACTGCGCAGCCAGCAACGGACAGCCGCCGCGCAAGCTGCAGGATTTTTCGCTGAAGAAATCGTTGAAGTGCGCATTGCCCACAAGAAAGGGGAAACCGTCGTCAGTCAGGATGAGCATCCGCGCGCCGACACCACCCTGGAAACCCTGGCGAAGCTGAAGCCGGTCAACGGTCCCGATAAAACGGTCACTGCCGGCAATGCATCGGGTGTGAACGATGGTGCCGCGGCGCTGATCCTGGCTTCGGCCGAAGCGGTGAAAAAACACGGCCTGACTGCTCGCGCCAAAGTGCTGGGCATGGCAAGCGCCGGTGTAGCGCCTCGGGTCATGGGCATCGGCCCGGTCCCGGCGGTGCGCAAGTTGACCGAGCGCCTCGGTCTGGCCGTCAGCGATTTCGACGTGATCGAACTCAACGAAGCGTTCGCCAGCCAGGGCCTGGCGGTGCTGCGCGAACTGGGGCTGGCGGATGATGCGGCTCAGGTCAACCCGAACGGTGGCGCCATTGCCCTGGGCCATCCGCTGGGCATGAGCGGTGCGCGCCTGGTGTTGACCGCGTTGCATCAGCTGGAAAAAACCGGTGGAAAGAAAGGTCTGGCGACCATGTGCGTCGGCGTCGGCCAGGGTCTGGCCTTGGCGATCGAACGCGTCTGACGCGCAGCAGTGACAATAAGAACTGAGGAAAGTGAAATGACTGACAAGCCTGGTTACCGCCGTCCGCAGGAAGGCACCCAGCCGGACTACCTGCACCCGGCCTATCAATCCACCAACCGTCGCTCGCCGTCCAAGCCGTTGGTGTTTTTGCCCCATTCGTTGTCGGAAATCACCGGCCCGACAATCGGTGCAGAGCGCGTCAACGAGCAGGACAACGATCTGACCGCCCAGCACAAGGGCGAGCCTTTGGGCGAGCGCATCATCATTCATGGCCGTGTGCTGGATGAAAACGGTCTTCCCGTGCCGGGGATTCTGGTGGAGATCTGGCAGGCCAATGCCGCCGGCCGCTACAACCATGACCGCGACCTGCACGATGCGCCGCTGGACCCGAACTTCACCGGGACCGGCCGCACCGTGACCGACGCCGATGGCTGGTATCAATTCCAGACCATCAAGCCCGGCGCCTATCCGTGGGGTAACCACCACAATGCATGGCGTCCGGCGCACATCCATTTCTCGCTGTTCGGACCGAGCATCCTGACGCGTCTGGTCACGCAAATGTATTTCCCGGGCGATCCGCTGCTGGCTTACGACCCGATCTATAACTGCGTGCCCGATACCAGCGCCAAAGAACGCTTGATCGCCAGTTTCGACCTGGAAAAAACCATCCCTTCCTATGCCCTCGGTTATCGCTGGGACATCGTCTTGCGCGGCCGCGATGCCACGCCGATGGAGAAATAAGATGACGCTGACTGCGACCACGTCCCACACCGTCGGACCTTACTACCATATCGGCCTGACCTGGCTGAACCGTGAAAACCTGACCGTCGAAAACACCCTGGGCGAGCGCGTGGCGATCACCGGGCAAGTCATCGATGGCAATGGCGATATCGTCAACGACGCGATGCTGGAAATCTGGCAGGCCAATGCTGCCGGCAAGTACGACCACCCGGAAGACGATCAGGACAAACCCCTGGACCCGAACTTCGAAGGCTTTGGCCGGGTGCCGGTGGATGCCGAAGGGCGCTTCCGTTTCACCACGATCAAGCCTGGAACCGTGGAGGGCCTGAAGGGCTCGACGCAGGCGCCGCATCTGGTGGTGCTGGTGTTTGCTCGCGGGTTGGTCAAGCACCTGCTGACGCGGATTTATTTTGACGGCGAGCCGGCCAATGTGGCCGATCCGTTGCTCGAATGTGTGCCGGCTGAACGCCGCGGTACGTTGCTGGCGAAGCAGGATGCGAGCGGTGTTTACCAGTGGAACGTGATCCTGCAGGGCACCGACGCCGAGACGGTGTTCTTCGATTATTGACTCCACCTGATCGTTCCCACGCTCTGCGTGGGAATGCATCCCGTGACGCTCTGCGTCACAGTGGACGCGGAGCGTCCATGGCGGCATTCCCACGCAGAGCGTGGGAACGATCGGAATGTGTTGCTGATCTATCTGCGGAACGGGACTGTTGCGAAGTGTGTCTAGACTCTCACTGTCCCCATTGAGTAAAAAAACAATGACAACACCTACGGCTACTCCCGTTCATTACACCGGCGAAGAGCGCAGCAAGCGGATCTTCGCCATTGTCGGTGCTTCGTCCGGCAACCTCGTGGAATGGTTCGACTTCTACGTCTATGCCTTTTGCGCGATCTATTTCGCCCCGGCCTTTTTTCCGTCCGATAACCCGACGGTGCAACTGGTCAACACGGCGGGCGTGTTCGCCGCCGGGTTCCTGATGCGACCCATCGGCGGCTGGATTTTCGGCCGGGTGGCGGATAAGCACGGGCGCAAGAACTCGATGCTGATCTCGATTCTGATGATGTGCTTCGGTTCGTTGCTCATCGCCTGCCTGCCGACCTACAAGGACATCGGTGTCTGGGCACCGGTCATGCTGTTGTTCGCGCGTCTGATCCAGGGCCTGTCGGTGGGCGGCGAGTACGGCACCACCGCGACCTACATGAGTGAAATCGCCCTCAAGGGCCAGCGTGGGTTCTTCGCCTCGTTCCAGTACGTGACGCTGATTGGCGGCCAACTGTTGGCGGTGTCGCTGGTGGTGATCCTGCAACAGTTCCTCACGGAAGATGACTTGCGTGCCTACGGCTGGCGGATCCCGTTTGTGGTCGGTGCGGCGGCGGCGCTGATTTCGCTGTTCCTGCGTCGTTCGCTCAAGGAAACCACCAGTAAGGAAATGCGTGAAAACAAGGACGCCGGCAGCATCGCCGCTTTGTTTCGCGATCACAAGGCAGCCTTCATCACCGTGCTCGGTTACACCGCGGGTGGTTCGCTGATTTTCTACACGTTCACGACTTACATGCAGAAGTACCTGGTGAACACCGCCGGCATGCAGGCCAAGACCGCCAGTTACATCATGACCGGCGCGCTCTTCCTTTATATGTGCATGCAACCGCTGTTCGGCATGCTCGCGGACAAGATCGGCCGTCGTAATTCCATGCTCTGGTTCGGCGCCCTCGGGACGCTGTTCACCGTGCCGATCCTGCTCAGCCTGAAAAGTGTCAGCAGCCCGTTCCTGGCCTTTGTACTGATTACCGTGGCGCTGGCGATCGTCAGTTTCTACACCTCCATCAGTGGCCTGGTAAAAGCCGAGATGTTCCCGCCCGAAGTGCGTGCACTGGGTGTCGGCCTGGCGTACGCGGTGGCCAATGCGATCTTCGGCGGTTCGGCGGAATACGTGGCCCTGAGCCTCAAGGCCGGCGGTATGGAGAACTCCTTCTACTGGTACGTCACGGTGATGATGGCGGTGGCGTTCCTGTTCAGCCTGCGCTTGCCGAAACAGGCGAAATACCTGCACCACGACCTTTGATCTATCCGCGTGGGCCACATCGGCCCACGCCTTCAGGGATTGTTTATGAACCAGCGACCGGGCAATCAATTGTTCGATGCCTATTTCACTGCCCGCGACATGCGTGAAGTGTTCTGCGATCAGGGCCGGGTTCAGGCCATGCTCGATGTCGAAGCGGCATTGGCGCGAGCGCAAGCACGCGTCGGCTTGATTCCGCACACCGCCGTCGCGCCTATTGAAGCGGCCTGTCAGGCCGGGTTTTATGATTTTGCCGCACTGGGCGAGGCGATTGCCACGGCCGGTAATTCGGCGATTCCGCTGGTCAAGGCATTGGGCAAGCACATTGCCGCCAGCGATGCCGAGGCCGAGCGTTACGTGCATTTGGGCGCCACCAGTCAGGACGTGATGGACACCGGTCTGGTGCTGCAACTGCGCCAGGCACTGGTGTTGATCGAACGAGATCTGGCGCAGCTGGGCGAAACGTTGGCGACCCAAGCGTTGCGCTACGTCGCCACACCGCTGGCTGGCCGCACGTGGTTGCAACATGCGACGCCCGTCACCCTGGGCATGAAAATCGCCGGATGGCTGGGCGCTGTAAGCCGCAGCCGACAACGGCTGCAAGAACTCAAACCGCGCCTGTTGGTGCTGCAATTCGGCGGCGCTTCCGGGACCCTCGCGGCCCTCGGCGACCAGGCAATGCCGATTGCCGAAGCCTTGGCCGGTGAACTGCAACTGACGTTGCCGGAGCAACCTTGGCACACCCAGCGTGATCGGCTGGTGGAGTTCGGCTCGGTGTTGGGTTTGATCGCCGGCAGCCTCGGCAAGCTCGGCCGTGACATCAGCCTGTTGATGCAGACCGAAGCGGGGGAGGTGTTCGAACCTTCGGCACCGGGCAAGGGCGGTTCCTCGACCATGCCGCACAAACGCAACCCGGTGGGCGCGGCGGTGCTGATCGGCGCGGCCACTCGCGTACCCGGTTTGCTCTCGACCCTGTTCAGTGCGATGCCTCAGGAACACGAGCGCAGCCTGGGCTTGTGGCATGCCGAGTGGGAAACCCTGCCGGAGATTTGCTGCCTGGTGTCGGGCAGCCTGAAACAGGCGTTGCTGGTGGCCGATGCTCTGGAAGTGGACGCCGAGCGCATGGCCCGCAACCTCGACCTGACCCAGGGCCTGGTGCTCGCCGAAGCGGTGAGCATCGTCCTGGCCCAGCGGGTCGGCCGCGATACTGCACATCATTTGCTGGAACAGTGCTGCAAACGCGCCGTGGCGCAACAACGTCATCTGCGTGCGGTACTGGGCGAGGAACAGCAAGTGACCGCGCAGCTTTCAGCCGCTGAACTGGATCGTCTGATGGACCCCGCCAACTACCTCGGCCAGGCCCATACCTGGGTCGAGCGAGCGGTGGCTGAACATTCTGCATTGACTGCCTGAAGGAGACTGCTGTGGCTTTCGTGAAACTCGCCGATGGCGAACTGCACTACCAAATTCAAGGGCCGGTCGACGCGCCCGTACTGGTGCTGTCCAACTCCCTGGGCACCGACCTGCACATGTGGGACGCGCAGATCGCGGCGTTCGCCGAGCATTTTCGCGTGCTGCGTTTCGACACCCGAGGGCACGGCAAATCGCTGGTGACGCCGGGGCCTTACAGCATCGAGCAACTGGGGCACGACGTGCTGGCGCTGCTGGATGCGCTGCACATTGAACGCGCACATTTCTGCGGGTTGTCGATGGGCGGTTTGATCGGCCAGTGGCTGGGGATCAACGCCGGCGAACGTCTGCATAAACTGGTGGTGTGCAACACCGCTGCGAAAATCGGCGATCCGTCGGTGTGGAACCCACGGATCGAAACCGTGTTGCGTGACGGTCCGGCCGCGATGGTCGCTTTGCGCGATGCTTCGATTGCGCGCTGGTTCACTGCCGATTTTGCCCAAGCCAATCCAGCGGTGGCGAAGCAGATCACCGACATGCTCGCGGCCACCTCACCTGAGGGCTACGCGGCCAATTGCGCCGCCGTGCGTGATGCTGATTTCCGCGAGCAGCTGTCTTCGATCAAGGTGCCGCTGCTGGTCATCGCCGGCACCGAAGATGCGGTTACGCCGCCGTCCGGTGGGCACTTCATTCAGGAGCATGTGCAGGGCGCCGAGTACGCCGAGTTCTACGCTGCTCACTTGTCCAACGTCCAGGCCGGCGACGCTTTCAGCGCGCGGGTGTTGGCATTTCTGGCAGGCCACTGAGGATTTTCTTTTGGACGAGAAACAACGTTACGACGAAGGCCTGAAAGTTCGCCGCGCGGTGTTGGGCGATGCCCACGTCGACCGCAGCCTGAACGCCCTGACCGAGTTCAACTCGGAGTTCCAGGAGATGATCACCCGCCATGCCTGGGGCGACATCTGGACCCGTCCGGGCCTGCCGCGCCACACCCGCAGCCTGATCACCATCGCCATGTTGATCGGCATGAACCGCAACGAAGAACTCAAGCTGCACCTGCGCGCCGCCGCCAACAACGGCGTGACTCGCGGCGAGATCAAGGAAGTGATCATGCAGAGCGCGATCTACTGCGGGATTCCGGCGGCCAACGCGACGTTCCATCTGGCGGAGTCGGTGTGGGATGAGTTGGGAGTCGAATCGCGGGATTGATCCTTGGGATTTATGTTGATTGACCCACCGCCATCGCGGGCTTGCCCGCGATGGCGGTGGGTCTGCTTGCATCAGTCCTGAATTTCAAACCGTGGCGACAATGAAAATCCGCTTGAACGGAAACAGCGTTCGCCCATCGGGCTCATGCGGGTAATGCGCATGCACCCGCATCATGAAGTGATAGATGAAGCGCGCCTGTTCGTTCCCCTCCAACGATTGCATCACCGAGCGCAAAGCCGACACCTTGATCCAGTCGTAGATCGGCGACTTGCCATCGACGACTTGCAGTTGTTCGGTCTCCCAGATATCCAGCGTGCGGGTGATGGGCGAGAGCAACCGATAGTAATTTTCCAGCGAGAGCAATGGGCGCGCAGCCAGGTCTTCGCGCAGTTGAGGGGTGCCCAGCGGTTTGCCGTCGGGGCCGCCATCATCAAGGGTATCGAGCATCAGCTGATACCACACCGCATCCCGCCAGTCGGGCATGTGCGCCGCCAGACAGCCACCCGGATTGAGATAACCCAGCAGCCGCGGCAGCAAGTGTTCGTGATCGTCGATGAAATGCAGTACAGCGGCGGCAAAGAGCAGATCGGCGGGTTGCTCCGGTTGCCAGGTTTGTAGATCGCACTGCTTCCATTGCGCCTTGATCGGCAGGCAGCCTGCCTCCACGAGCATTTGCTTCGAACTGTCGATACCCATCAGTTGCGCTCGGGGCCAACGCTTGGCCAGGACTTGGGTGGCGATGCCAGTGCCGCAACCCAGGTCGTAGATGCGTCTGGGGTTTTCTACATCGACGCGGTCGAGCAGCTCGTTCACCGGTCGTTGTCGAAGCCTTGAGAATTGTTGATAGGCCTTGGCGTCCCAGTCGGGTTTGGCATTGCTTTTTGCCTTCAGGTCGGTGCTCATGAGGTTGTCCTCTCTGGCGATTCAAAGTTGTCTTCCAATGACGTTGAGGGTTTTAAGTAAAAACCCCACACCTCTTCGCGTATCCGGCTCGCGCAACAGTTTCAGCAGTTGATAAAAGCCGGGGGGCTGCTCGTTTTCTGCACTGTCGGCTTTTGCCACACGCACGGCGTTGCTGACCGTCCAGGTGGCTGCTGTGGCGTTCTCGAAAAGCTGAGCCAGCTTTTCCACCATCGGGGCGTCCAGCAAATCGACGATGTCGCTGACCAGTGACAGCAGGTCTATCAGGTTGTCTATCCGACCACCGTCAATCAGTGGTTTGAGTTTCGCCATCAGTGCGGACTCATTGGCTACGTCCATCGCATTCACTCCTCCCTGTGCAGGGTCAAAGCATTCCACGGGCGACCGCCCAGTACAGACCGCGATTGAAGCCGTTTCTGAGCAAACCGCCGAGTTTGGTGGGCGGTGTCGGCAGAACATCGTGGCAGTAGTCATACCAAAGCGGCATTCCTGCATTCAGGCCCATTTGCGCCACGGCCTGGACGCGTCCGTCATACACGGCGATGGTGCTGCCCAGCCGAATTTCGCCAGCGATATTGTTGGCAATCACAGGTGCCTGGTTATGGCAGGCGCCGCCAGCTTTGCTCACAGGCAGGTCGACGGTGTCACCGATGACATAGACGTTTTCCAGGCCATAGACCTTCAACGTTTCATGGTTGGTCGGCAACCAACCCTCGTTGTTGGGGGCGTGTGATGCGCCACACTCCAGCACGGCGTCCACGGCCCGGATCGGTGGGGTCGCCATGAGAATGTCGAACGGTTGTTCCTCACCTTCTTCGGAGTAAGCAATTTTCTTGTCAGGATCGACTCGCTTCAGGGTGAAGCCGCGCTGGAAGCGGATGTTTTTCTGCTCGAAGATACCGGGCAGAATTTCCCCGGTCGGCCGCTGAAGGAACAGACAGTTGCGCATTAATTGCGCAGTTGTCGGGTAGGTGTAGATGATTTCTACATGATCGCGTACGCCGCGTCGGCGCAGGAAATCATCCAGCATCAAAGTAGTTTCAACAGGGGCGATCCCGCATTGATGCGGCACATTCGGCGTTTGCGGGAACGACACCGTGATAAAGATGCGGCCTTTCTCGATCGTGCTCAGGCGTTGCGCCAGTTGCCGGGCAGGCTCGTACTGATAGAAATGGTCACCCGCTTTCTTCAGTCCTTCGATTCGCTCCGGCGCCGGTATGCAGCCGGTGGCAATGACTAAAAAATCATAGCCATACTGCTTGCCGCTGCGGGTGTACAGATGTTGGCGGTTGAAATCGAAACGAGTGACCTCCTCAACGTGAAAATCGATTTCCGGACGCAGCAGCGAACGTTCCGTGCGCTTGAGTTCTTCCTGAAAAAACAGGTTGAACGCCACGTACATGAAGGCAGGTTTATAGAAGTGATCGGGGGAATTGGACAGTAGTGCAATCGAGACTTCGCCGCGCAGGATTTCTGGATACAGCTTGCTGGCCAATTGATTGGCCAACATGGTTCCACCGACGCCGCCACCGACGATAACTATTCGCTTGCTCATACCTGACCTCCGAGGTCATGGCAGCTTCGCGTACAGCATCCGGAGATAACGGAAGGAAACAGGGGCTCCTACATCAGGGCTGGAGAATTAAACACGCAAGTTGACTGTATCTGTCAGCGTGCAAATCACCAGCGCCTACCGACAAACGGTGAGAGGCAGGCGACCGTTTTTCGTCTGCGGTCGCTGCCTGAGTCTCGTTACAAGAGGCTGATCGGATAGCTGATGATCAACCGATTCTCGTCGAACTCGTTATTGCTGTAGTCGCGGCGCATGGTCGAGTTGCGCCATTTGACGTTCAGGTCCTTGAGCGCGCCGCTTTGTACGGTGTAGCCCAATTCGCTTTCACGGCCCCATTCCTTGCCATCGGTGATGTTGCCGGTGTGCACGTTGTCGCCGCTGATGTAGCGGTTCATCAGGGTCAGGCCGGGAACACCGAGGGCGACGAAGTTGTAGTCATGACGCACCTGCCAGGATTTTTCCCGGGCGTTGTCATAACTGGAGTTGTAGCTGTCGTTGGCCAGGGTGCCGCCGCTGGTGCCGTTGACGCGCATCCAGGCGCTGTCGCCGGTGAGTTTTTGCAGACCGACGTAAAAGGTGTTGCCGCCGTACTTGGCCGAGAACAGGCCATAAAAGGTTTTGTTGTCGAGGTCGCCGGCCCGGGCGCTGCCGTCGTCCTTGCCGTAGAAGAAACCGAGGTTGGCGCCCAGAGTCCAGTCGCCCAGTGGCTGGCTGTGAATCAGGTTCACGAACTGCTGGCTGTAGATGTCCTTGAGTTCGGCATTCCACAGACCTATCTGCGTGCGCTTGTCATTGAACACGTATTCGCCGCCCTGGAAGTTGAAGCGGTCGGAGGTGAAGGCGGGTTTTCCGGTCATCGACATGTCGTTCATGCTGCTGTCATCGCGCGGACTGTTGGCGCGGAATTGGCCGCCGTAGAGCGTCAGGCCGGTGATTTCCTTCGAGGTGATCTGGCCGCCACGGAAGGTTTGCGGCAGCGAACGGCCGTCGTCCGAGCGCAGGATCGGTAGTACCGGCATCCATTCACCGACTTTCACTTCGGTCTGCGACAGCTTGGCCTTGAACGCCACGTTGGTGCGGCCGAAGTTGTCGGCGGGGCGACCATCGTGGTCCAGCGGCAGCAACTGCGTTCCCCCTGTGCCTTTACCGCCGTCGAGTTTCACCGAGTACAGGCCCAGCACATCCATGCCGAACCCGACGGTGCCTTGGGTGAACCCTGACTTGGCGTCGAGAATGAAACTTTGTGTCCACTCTTCCGCCTTGCCTTGAGCCTTGGTCGGGTTGGTGAAATTGCGGTTGATGTAGAAGTTGCGCAGGTTCAGGTTGACCTTGGCGCCGTCGACAAACCCCGATTCCTCGGCCATGACAGGCAGGGCAGCGCTGGCCAGGGCGATGGCGATCAGGCCGGGAAAATAATACTGCGCGGTGGAAGGCGTCATGGGGCGGTCTCTCTAATTGTTAGGGATGAAACAGGGCGCTGCCGCAACGGCGGGGTTGCAGACAAAGGATTCGAAGTTGTGAGAATCGGAACGGATCAGCCGGACAGGGCAGGGCGCGGGGGCATGGTGTCGAACCTGATGTTATTGGTCTTGTGGGGGCAGATGGTGAGGGGAATGAACCAGCTGGTTCAATTGGCAAAAGCGGGTTTTGGGCGATAATCGAACGCAAGATTGTTTTGGATTTTGTGTCGTTTGCGCGGGCCTCTTCGCGGGCAAGCCCGCTCCCACAGGTTTCCATGTTTGCCGCAAATCACATACATACAGAAATCCACTGTGGGAGCGGGCTTGCCCGCGAAGAGGCCAGCGCTGACAACACAATATTTCCCGCAGACAACAAAAAGCCCACCAAAAGGTGGGCTTCTTGTTTACAGCGCGATCAGAACAACTTCATCTTCGGCGCGTCTTCTTTCAGCGGTTCGACTTTCGCCGTCTGCTCATTCCAGCCACCGCCCAAGGCCTTGTACAGATTGACCGCACTGACCAACTGCGCCAGGCGATCAGTGATCAGCACTTGTTGCGCGTTGAACAGCTGACGCTGGGCGTCGAGGAAGGTCAGGTTGCTGTCGACACCAATGCGGTAACGACGCTCGGCCAGGCGGTAGTACTCCTGGTTGGCGGTGACGTTGTCACGCTGCGCCTGCAACTGGTCGGTGTAGGTCAGGCGGGCAGCCAGGCCGTCGGCGACTTCCTGGAAAGCCGTTTGAATGGATTTCTCGTAGTTCGCCACGCCGATGTCTTTCTGGATTTTCGAGTAATCCAGGCTGGCGCTCAGGCTGCCGGCGTTGAAGATCGGCAGGTTGATCTGCGGCGAAAACAGCCAGGTGCCCGAACCGCCCTTGAACAGACCGGACAAGTCCGGGCTCAGGGTGCCGGCGTTGGCCGTCAGGCTGATGCTCGGGAAGAACGCAGCCCGTGCCGCACCGATGTTGGCGTTGGCAGCTTTCAGGTTGTATTCGGCCTGGAGGATGTCCGGACGACGTTGCAGCAAGTCCGATGGCAGACCGGCGGGCACGTCACTCAGCAAATCTTCAGACAGCGGTTTGGCGGCTTGCAGGTTGGCCGGAAGGCCGGTGCCGAGCAGCAGCACCAGGCTGTTTTCATCCTGGGCAACCTGGCGGGTGTACTTCGCCAGTTGAACCCGGGCGGTTTCCACCGAGGTGCGCGACTGGGCCAGGTCCAGCGCCGAAGCCACGCCGACCTCGTTGCTGCGCGCGGTGAGCTTGTAGCTCTCCTCGAACGCAGCGAGGGTGTCCTGGGTCACTTTCAGCAGTTCCTTGTCGGCTTGCCAGGCCAGGTAAGCGTTGGCCACGCTCGCCACCAGACTGATCTGCGTACTGCGACGACCTTCTTCGGTCGCGAAGTACTTCTGCAGCGCTTCTTCGCTGAGGCTGCGAACCCGACCGAACATGTCGAGTTCATACGCGCTGATACCCACGGTGGCCGAGTAGGAACTGCTGATGCCCGCTTCGCCAGTCTGCGAGGCCCGTGCCGGGACGCGCTGACGGCTGCCGGTGCCATTGGCCGAAACGGCCGGGTACAGATCGGCGCGCTGGATGCGGTATTGAGCCGCGAACGCATCGATGTTCAGGGCCGCGACGCGCAGGTCACGGTTGTTTTCCAGCGCAACCTGGATCAGCTGTTGCAGCGCCGGGTCATGGAAAAACTGCTTCCAGCCTTGTTCGGCGGCAGCCTGGGCAGGCGCCTGGGCCGGCGAATACGCCGGACCTTGCGGGTATTGCGCGGCCACCGGTGCTGCGGGCTGCTGATAGTCAGGAATCAGCGAGCAGCCACCGAGCACGAAGGCGGCGACGGCTAGGGAGAGTAGCGACTTGCTCATTGGCCAGCCTCTTTAGTAGGTTCAATAGCGTCATCCTGGTCGGCGATTTTGCGCTGGCCCATGGACGACACGGTGACGAAGAACAGCGGGACCCAGAAGATCGCCAGAATCGTGGCGGTGAGCATACCGCCAATTACCCCGGTACCGATCGCATGCTGGCTACCCGAGCCTGCGCCTGTGGAGATTGCCAGGGGCACCACACCAAGAACGAACGCGAGCGAGGTCATGATGATCGGTCGCAAACGCATGCGGCAGGCTTCGATCGCCGCATCGCGCAGGCTGCGCCCCTGTTCATGCAGCTCCTTGGCAAATTCGACAATCAGAATGGCGTTTTTCGCCGCCAGACCGATAGTCGTCAACAGGCCCACCTGGAAGTACACGTCGTTGGACAGACCTCGCAGGCTGGTGGCCATCAGCGCACCGATGATCCCCAGCGGCACGACCAACATCACCGCGATCGGAATCGACCAGCTTTCATACAGCGCCGCCAGACACAGGAATACCATCAGCAGCGATAGCGCATACAACGCTGGCGCTTGCGAGCCGGACAGGCGTTCCTCGTACGACAGACCGGTCCAGGAAATACCGACACCTGCCGGCAGTTTCTGGGCGATGGCTTCGACTTCGGCCATCGCTTCACCGGTGGAGTAGCCAGGCGCCGGAGCACCGAGAATTTCCATCGCCTCTACACCGTTGTAACGGGCCAGTTTCGGCGAACCGTAGATCCATTCACCCTTGGCGAAGGCGGTGAACGGCACCATCGCGCCGTCGCGATTGCGCACGTACCACTTTTTCAGGTCTTCAGGGCTCATGCGTGCGCCGGGCTGGCCTTGTACGTAAACCTTCTTCACCCGACCACGGTCGATGAAGTCGTTCACATAGCTACTGCCCAGGGCAATCGACAGGGTGTTGTTGATGTCGGCGATGGTAATGCCCAGTGCACTGGCCTTCTCGTCGTCGATTTCCAACTGGTATTGCGGCTCGTCGTTCAGACCGTTCGGGCGCACTTGCGACAGCACTTTGCTTTGCGCTGCCATGCCGAGGAACTGGTTGCGGGCCGCCATCAGTTTTTCGTGACCGATACCGGCACGGTCTTGCAGGAACACGTCGAAACCGGTGGCGTTACCCAGTTCCAGAACCGCCGGTGGCGCGAATGCGAACACCATGGCGTCACGGAAGGTGAAGAAGTGCTGCTGGGCGCGGGCCGCAACCTTGAACACGTTGTTGTCGGCGTTACGCTCGTCCCACGGCCGCATCATGATGAACGCCATGCCCGAGCTCTGGCCACGGCCGGCGAAGTTGAAGCCGGTCACGGTAAACACCGAGTTCACTGCATCGCCTTCACCGCCATCCTTGCTTGGACGCAGCAGGAATTCACGCATCTGGTCCACGACCACCTGGGTGCGCTGGGAAGTCGAACCGGCCGGGGTCTGCACTTGAGCGAACAGTACGCCCTGGTCTTCTTCCGGCAGGAACGCCGTTGGAATACGGGTGAACAGCCAGATCATGCCGACCAGGATCAGAAGGTACGCGAGCAGGAACGGAATCTTGTTCGCAAGCATGTTGCCCACGCCACGTTCGTAGCTGCGTACGCTTCGGTCGAAGTTGCGGTTGAACCAGCCGAAAAAGCCGCGTTTCGGTACGCCGTGTTCACCTTTCGGAATGGCCTTGAGCATGGTGGCGCAAAGTGCCGGGGTGAAGATCAACGCGACCATCACAGACAGCGCCATGGCCGAAACTATGGTGATCGAGAACTGCTTGTAGATCACGCCAGTGGAACCGCTGAAGAACGCCATCGGCAGCAATACCGCCGACAGCACCAGGGCGATACCGACCAGTGCACCCTGGATCTGCCCCATGGATTTCTTGGTGGCCTCCTTGGGTGACAGTCCTTCTTCGCTCATGACCCGTTCGACGTTTTCCACCACGACGATGGCATCGTCCACCAGCAAGCCGATGGCCAACACCATGCCGAACATGGTCAGGGTGTTGATGCTGAAACCGAACGCCGCGAGGATCCCGAATGTACCAAGCAATACCACTGGCACTGTCATCGTAGTGATGACCGTGGCGCGGAAGTTTTGCAGGAATAGGAACATCACCAGGAACACCAGCACGATCGCTTCGACCAGGGTTTCAACCACACCCTTGATCGACTCGGTCACCACGGGCGTGGTGTCGTACGGGAACACCACCTCCATCCCTTGCGGGAAGAACGGCTTGAGGCTGTCGATGGTCTTGCGCAAGGCTTTTGCGGTGTCGAGGGCGTTGGCGCCGTTGGCCAGTTTCACCGCGAGACCGGAAGCCGGGGCGCCGTTGAACTGGGCGTTGATGCTGTAGTTTTCGCCACCCAGGCCGACGTCGGCGACATCTTTCAAACGAACCTGGGAACCGTCCTTGTTGACCTTGAGCAGGATTTTGTTGAATTGCTCAGCGGTCTGCAGACGGGTCTTGCCGATGATCGTCGCGTTCAGCTGTGTATCGGGCATGGCCGGCAGGCCGCCGAGCTGGCCGGACGAGATCTGCACGTTTTGCGCGGCAATGGCAGTCTTGACGTCAATCGGGGTCAGGCTGAAGTTGTTCAGCTTGGCCGGGTCGAGCCAGATACGCATGGCGTATTGCGAGCCGAACACCTGGAAGTCGCCCACGCCGGCTGTCCGCGAAATCGGGTCCTGCATGTTGGACACGATGTAGTTGGACAGGTCGTCCTTGGTCATGCTGCCGTCACGCGAAACCACGCCGATCACCAGCAGGAAGTTCTTCACGGCCTTGGTGACACGGATACCTTGCTGCTGCACTTCTTGCGGCAGCAGCGGGGTGGCCAGGTTCAGTTTGTTCTGGACCTGAACCTGCGCGGTGTCGGAGTTGGTGCCTTGCTCGAAGGTCGCGGTGATCGTCATGGTGCCGTCGGAGTTACTTTCCGAGGAGACATAACGCAGGTTGTCGATACCGTTGAGCTGCTGTTCGATGACCTGAACCACGGTGTCCTGCACGGTTTGTGCGGAAGCGCCCGGGTAGGCCACGGAGATCGCAATCGCCGGAGGCGCAATGCTCGGGTATTGGTTGATCGGCAGTTTGAGGATCGATAGTGCCCCGACCAGCATGATCACCAGGGCGATTACCCAGGCGAAAATCGGACGGTCGATAAAAAATTTCGACATGATTTACTCCCCTTTGCCGCTGGAAGCCTTATCAGCTGCCTGTGCGGGGGCCGGGTTCTTTGCGCCAACGTTAGTCGCTTCACTGGCTTTGACTTCGACGCCAGGTTTGACGTATTGCAACCCTTCGGTGATCAGGCGATCGCCGGCTTTCAGGCCGTCCTCGATCAGCCATTGGTTGCCGACGGTGCGGCTGGCCTTGAGCTGACGCAATTCGACCTTGTTGTCCGCACCGACGACCAGTGCCGTCGGCATGCCTTTGAGGTCACGCGTCACGCCTTGTTGCGGGGCCAGGATCGCGGCGCTGTTCACACCAGACTGCAACTGGGCGTGAACGAACATGCCCGGCAGCAAGGTGTGATCAGGGTTGGGGAACACGGCGCGCAGCGTTACCGAACCAGTGGTCTGGTCAACCGAGACTTCGGAGAACTCAAGCTTGCCTTCCAGCTTGTACAGGCTGCCATCTTCGAGGGTCAGCTTGACGGCGGCGGCGGTGTCGCCGGCCTTTTGCAGACGACCGCTTTCCAGCTCACGGCGCAGCTCAAGCAGCTCGACGGACGACTGGGTGACGTCGACGTAGATCGGGTCCAGTTGCTGGATCACGGCCATCGGATCGGCCTGGCCGCTGGTGACCAGCGCGCCTTCGGTCACATTCGAGCGGCCGATGCGGCCGGAGATCGGGGCGTAGACCTTGGTGTAGCGCACATTGATCTGCGCGTTTTGCAACGCGGCTTCCGACTGCAAGCGGTTGGCAACGGCTGTGTCGTATTCCTGACGGCTGACAGCTTGCTCGTTGACCAGCTGCTTGTAGCGATCAGAGATCGACTTGGTCTGTTGCAGGTTGGCTTCGGCGCTTTTCAGGGTGGCTTCATAAACGGCCGGATCGATCTGATACAGCTGCTGGCCGGCCTTGACGTCGCCGCCTTCCTTGAACAGACGCTTGAGAATGATGCCGTTGACCTGAGGGCGGACTTCGGCGATGCGGAACGCGCTGGTGCGGCCTGGAAGCTCGGACGTCAGGGTGAACGCTTGAGGTTGCAGGGTGACTACGCCGACCTGAGGGGGTGGGGCGGCTTGTGCCGTCTCTTCCTTTTTGCAGCCGCTGAGCAGCGATGCCAGGGCGAGGGCAGTGACCAGAGCGGTAACAGCTGGCTTGAATTGCATGAAGATCCTCGGGTCAGGCGCGCTAGAAACGCACTAGAAATGTGAAAGGGTAAAAAATCGGTACCGGGTGGATAAGTAGCTTGCTAAGGAATATACTTACGTTCATGGTTGTTTGTAAATACCTTGGCTGCGTACCCACTCCGTTACAAAAGCCGTTCAAAGGTTGGAATTGTATGTAGGGGACGATGCCCAAGAGCGCTCGCCCCACTTTTATTCAGCGGATATTCAGGCATCACTGAAGCATCCTGATTGAGGTTTTACTGCCATGGTCCGTCGTACCAAAGAGGAAGCTCAAGAAACTCGCAGCCAGATACTCGAAGCGGCAGAAAAAGCCTTTTTTGAACGGGGCGTGGCGCGCACGACGCTGGCGGACATCGCGACCCTGGCCGGCGTGACGCGCGGTGCCATCTATTGGCATTTCAGTAACAAGGCCGATCTGGTGCAAGCGATGCTGGACACCTTGCAAGAGCCGCTGGATGAGATGGCCCGGGCCAGCGAAAGCGAAGATGAGCTCGATCCTCTTGGGTGCATGCGCAAGCTTCTGATTCATTTGTTTCATCAAGTTGCACTGGACCCGAAAACCCGACGCATTAATGAGATTTTGTATCATAAGTGCGAATTCACCGATGAAATGTGCGACCTGCGTCAGCAGCGCCGAACGGTCAGCCTCGATTGCAACGTGCGAATCGCCCTGGCCTTGAGTAATGCGGTGAATCGCGGGCAAATGCCCGAGGACCTCGATACGGCACGCGCGGCGGTCAGCCTGCACGCCTATATCGACGGCATGCTTTATCAGTGGCTGTTGGCGCCGGACAGTTTTCTATTGCACACCGACGCCGAACGTTGGGTCGATGCAGGGTTGGACATGCTGCGCTTGAGCAGCAGCCTGCGCAAATGAAACAAAATGCGTAATTGGATCCGTTCCTGTCAACCAAATAAGACAGGCTTGGCCCCCATCAGCGCCAGCGCCTTTGCAATGGGGTGCTTTTATATACGCACACTCGCCAGGTTGAAAGGTAGCGAGCTACGTAATTTGTACTGATTTTGTGACGCGGTTATGAATCGGCTGAACCGTTTTACCGCCTCAGTCGCAGGAGGTCAGCACTCGCTGCACCTCCTGGCTGAATCAGTTAACCGGACGGTGTATTCGCAATCATCAGCCCAAGGTGATTTCCACCTCGAAGTTAAACGGTGCCTCGTCACTCATGTGGGTGATTTTGGTTGAACAGTTGACCCGGGAGGTGCCAATCGAAGTGACGGTGTTTTTTACGCTCGGTTTATGTGTTGGCGTCAGCACACCGAAGGAAGTGTTCATAATCATGCCCAGATCAAAACGCACCCCGATCGTCTTATCGCCGAAGTCTACAAACTGGTTGAACATGATTTTGTTTTTCGGCCAAGGGTACGCGTAAGTGTAGGCAAACTCCGACTTGAAGGCTGTTTCTTCTTGTGGTTTAAGTTGGAACGACTCACGCTCCGATTGGCGCAACGGCAAACTGGTTTGTGCCATATTGAACGTGTGAGAAGTATTGTTGATGATCTTGATAATGACCCGGGTTTGTTTCGGATCTGCCTTCTGGTTTCGCCACTGCTCGATCTGTTGTTCCAGGGCGAGCCTCGATTCCGTCCGGTCCAGAAAGCCAATCAGTTCGACCTTGGCCTTACCCACCAGATCATCCAGCAACGCCTGATTTTCCTTGCTGAGCAGGAACGGTGAAAGCTGATAAAGAATGCCGATCGACGTAGCGCTGAAGAAGGAGAATATATCGCTGTAAGCGTCGGGAGTTTCGTTGTTGATGTTTTCAATATTGGTCATGTCGATTCCTTTCGATAATTGTGTTGTAGAACAGGAGTTTGTTGTTGCTTGTCGAATGGCGAGTATCTAGGTTAGTGGTGAATATCGAAAGCGAGGGATAGTGTCTTGATGTGTTTTATTGAAGGGGTTGTTGTTGGTTGAGTTTATAAAGAAGTTGCTGTAAGTCAGTAAAACTAAAAAGCCCCGGCTCGCGAGAGTCGGGGCTTTTTGATTTCAGCGAGTGGAACTTACAACGTTGGATAGTCGATATAACCGACTGGCCCCTTGGCATAGAACAACTCAGGACGCGCTTCATTCAGCGGCGCATCGGCCTTCAAGCGCGCCGGCAAGTCCGGGTTGGCAATGAATGGCACGCCGAAGGCGACCGCATCAGCCTTGCCGCTCGCCAGCCAGGCGTTGGCGCTGTCCTTGGTGAAGCGTTCGTTGACGATGTAAGGACCGCCAAAGGCTTCTTTGAGCTGTGGACCCAGGCTGTCGGCGCCTTCTTTCTCACGTGAGCAAATGAACGCGATGCCGCGTTTACCCAGTTCGCGAGCGACGTAGGTGAACGTCTCGGCCAGGTTATCGTCGCCCATGTCGTGGGAGTCGGCGCGGGGTGACAGGTGCACACCGACGCGGCCGGCGCCCCAGACTTCGATGGCGGCGTCGGTCACTTCCAGCAACAGGCGAGCGCGGTTTTCCAGGGAGCCGCCGTAGTTGTCGGTGCGCTTGTTGGTGCTGCTTTGCAGGAACTGGTCGAGCAGGTAACCGTTGGCGCCGTGGATTTCCACGCCATCGAAACCGGCGGCCTTGGCGTTCTCGGCACCGGTGCGATAAGCGTCGACGATGTCGGCGATTTCAGCGGTTTCCAGAGCACGCGGAGTTGGGTAATCGGCCAATGGACGCACCAGGCTGACATGCCCTTTGGGCTGGATGGCGCTCGGTGCGACAGGTGCTTCACCGTTCAGGTACGACTCGTGGGACACCCGGCCAACGTGCCACAGTTGCAGGAAAATCTTGCCGCCCGCGCCGTGGATCGCCTTGGTCACGTTGGACCAGCCACGCACCTGGTCATTGGACCAGATGCCCGGGGTGTCCGGGTAGCCGACGCCCATCGGCGTGACCGATGTGGCTTCGCTGAGGATCAGGCCGGCCGAGGCACGTTGTACGTAGTATTCGGCCATCAGCGCGTTCGGCACACGGCCTTCGTCGGCGCGGCAGCGGGTCAGCGGCGCCATGATGATGCGGTTGGCCAGCTCGATATCACCGAGTTTGATTGGATCGAAAATAGTCGTCATGAAGTACAACCCTCGTGAGGTAATGGTTATTTAGTGGGTAGCAGGAGCCAGTTCGGGATCGCCGCTCTGGCGGAAAGTAATCAGGGTCACCAGCAGGGCGAGCACCGCCAGCGCCGCTGCAGCGAGAGGAACGCTGGTCAAGCCATAGCCGTGGGCGATGACGCTGCCGCCGACCCAGGCACCGAGTGCGTTGCCGATGTTGAAAGCGCCGATGTTCAGGGTCGACACCAGGTTCGGCGCGGCCTTGCCGTAGGTCACCACGTTCACTTGCAGTGCGGGCACGGCGGCGAAACAGGCGGTGGCCCAGAGGAACAGGGTGATTTCGGTCGGGATCAGCGCGATGCTGGTCCAGGTCAGTACGGTGGAGATCACGGCCATCGAGATGAAGACGCCGATCAGCGTCGCGGCCATGCCTTTATCGGCCAGTTTGCCGCCGATGATGTTGCCGACCGTCAGGCCCAGGCCGATGAGCATCAGGGTCCAGGTCACGCCGCGTGGCGAGACACCGGTGACTTCGCCCAGCAGCGGCGCAACGTAGGTGAACAGCGTGAACACCGACGCGGCAAACAACGCGGTCATGCTCAACGACAACCAGATGCCGGCGCCTTTGAGGGCGCGCAATTCGGCGCGCATGTCGAGTTTCTCTTCATCGCGCTTGGCCGGCAGGAAGCGGATCAGGCCGATCAACGCGATCACACCAATCACGGTCACTGCCCAGAAGGTCGAGCGCCAGCCGGCTTGCTGACCGAGCGCGGTGCCCAGCGGAACGCCAAGGACGTTGGCCAGGGTCAGGCCGGTGAACATCAATGCCACGGCCGAAGCACGTTTGTTGGCGGGCACCAGGCCTGCCGCCACCACCGAACCGATACCGAAAAACGCACCGTGGCAAAGGGCGGTGACCACACGGGCAAACATCAGCACGTTGTAGTCAGTGGCCAGGGCACAGAGCAAGTTGCCAATGATGAAGATGCCCATCAACGCGACCAGTGCGGCCTTGCGCGGCAGTCTGGAGGTGGCCAGTGCCATGAACGGCGCACCGATGGCCACGCCCAGGGCGTAACCGGTCACCAGCCAGCCGGCGCCGGGGATCGACACACCGAGGTCAGTCGCCACGTCGGGCAGCAAGCCCATGATGACGAACTCGGTGGTGCCGATGGCGAAGGCACTCAAGGCCAGGATGAGTAGCGAGAGGGGCATTGTCGATTCCTTGTCGGCTGACTGACGTGGGGGGCGTTCTCAATTGGTTTTCCCAGCGCTGCGTGAAAACCAATTGAGAACACCCCCGCAGGGTCAGAGCTCTTTGCTGAAGGTGCGGAGGAATTCCTGGATGGTTTCCTCATTGCGTTTGAAAAAGTGCCATTGGCCGACTTTGCGGCTGCTGATCAAACCGGCGCGTTGCAGGGTCGCCAGGTGGGCCGACACCGTGGACTGCGACAAACCACACCGTTGATCGATCTGCCCGGCGCAGACGCCGTGCTCGTGGCTGTGGGACTGGTCGGGAAATTCGACGTCCGGGTCTTTTAGCCAGTGCAGGATTTCTCGCCGTACCGGGTGCGCCAGGGCTTTTATTATTTCGTCGAGATTGAGAGTCATGGTGTGGGCTCGTGATGAGTAAAACGCTATATCGCGATGGGGCGAACTTTAAATCGGTATTTCGCGATATACAAATACGATTTGGCTCTGAGCTGATCGTAATTCGGTATATCGAGTTATAACGATACGCTGCGTGTAAAAGTACAGGGAGGCAATGCTAAGCTGCGCCCATGAACTATCTCGCTCATTTGCACCTCGGTGGCCAGCGCCCCGGTCAACTGCTCGGCAGCCTTTATGGCGACTTCGTCAAAGGACGGCTGCAAGGGCAGTTCGATCCGGAAATCGAGGCGGCCATTCAGTTGCATCGCAGCATCGATGTCTTTACCGACCGCCATCCGTTGGTGGACGTTGCGTTGTCGCGGTTTTCCATGACGCGCCGGCGCTATGCCGGGATCGTGCTCGATGTGTTTTTCGACCATTGCCTGGCGCGGGACTGGACGCTTTACGCCGATCAGTCGCTGGAGTTATTCACTTCGGATGTGTATCGGGTGCTGTCGGCCGAGCCGCAGTTGCCGGAACGGCTGGCGCGGATCGCGCCGCACATGATGGCCAATGACTGGTTGGGTTCTTACCGGGAGTTCGAGGTGCTGGAGCAGGTATTGCGCGGGATTTCGCGGCGGCTGACCAAGCCGGAGGAACTGGCGGCGGCGATGCAGGAATTGCGAGTGCTGTATGAGCCGTTGAGCGAGGACTTTCGGTTGTTCTATCCACAGCTTCAGGATTTCGCGCAGAACTATCCAACACTCTAAACCCCTTGTGGGAGTGAGCCTGCTCGCGATAGCGGTCCTTCATCCAACACTGATGTCGACTGATACACCGCTATCGCGAGCAGGCTCGCTCCCACAGGGAAAGGTGTTTAAGCGGCAATTGCGGGGCGCAGTGGTTCCGGTTGCGCCTGCGGTATCGCGCCAAACAACGCCTTTTGCACCGCCTGCTGCGCCTCGAACGCCAGCGCCGCACGCTCGCGGCCTTCGCAGGCGATCGGCTTGAGCAGATGAATTTCCACCTCACCCCGATCATTGGCGAACAGGCGCATCAGGTGCGAGAGCAAATCATCATCGCCAATGAACGGCGCCAGCGAATCGAGCTCACCATTGCGCAGATAACGAATGGCCACGGGCTGCAGAGCCACTTCGGAGTCGATTGCCGCTGACAGCAAGCGACCGTGGAAGGTGCGCAACGAGCGGCCATCAGTGGTGGTGCCTTCCGGGAACATTAGCAGCGGGTGTTGTTGCTCCAGATGACGGGTCATCTGCTTGCGAATCAACTGGCTGTCACCCGAACCGCGACGTATGAACAAACTTCCCGCCTTGGCCGCCAACCAGCCGGCGACCGGCCAGGTGCGCACTTCGGCCTTGGACAGAAACGACAGCGGCGTGAGCATGCCAAGCAGCGGAATGTCGGTCCAGGACACGTGGTTGCTGACCCAGAGCATCGGCGCCTTCGGCAGTTCACCGTGGACGGTTACGCGAAAGGGCAGGGCATTGCTCAGGCGTGCCATGAAAAATCGCGACCAGCGCTGGCGACGCACCATCGAATGAGCAATCCCCAGCCGCTCGAACAAGCCGAACACACCGGCCATGCTCAACCCCAGCGCCACCACCACCAGCACTCGCGCAATTCGCGCGTACACCCGTAAGCGGCTCATCACATGGCCGCCTTGAAGTGCTTGGCGTAACGCGGGCAGAGTTCGTCGCGCTTGAGCAGGATGAACACGTCGGCGACCTGGAAATCTTCGTCCCAGCACGGCTCGCCGCAGATCTTTGCGCCCAGACGCATGTAGGCCTTGAGCAGCGGCGGCATTTCGGCGATGACGTTGGACGGGATATCCAAAGTGGGCAGCGGTTTTTTCGGCTCGGCCCGCAGGTGTTCGGTGCACAGATAACGTTCGCGCAGGCGCTGCATTATCGCGTGGGCCTGGATGCCGCCGTCCTGCATCGGGATGCTCGCGCAACCCATCAGATAGCTGTAGCCGCCCTGATTGAGGACTTCGGCCAGTTCACCCCAGAGCACGGCGATGGTGCCGCCGTTGCGGTACGCCGGGTCGACGCAGGTGCGGCCGATTTCCAGGATCGGACCCTTCAGATGAACCAGGCCATGCAGGCTGAATTCTTCTTCGCTGTAGAACTTGCCCAGGCTGCTGGCCGCCGTGTGATCGAGCAAGCGGGTAGTCGCCACCAGTCGGCCGGTGTTCAAGTCACGCACGCCGATGTGGGCGCAGTGAACATCATAATCATCCATGTCCAGCCCCAGTTCGGCGCCTTTAAGCTTGGCGTTGAATTCGCCGCTGAACACGTTGAAGCGCAAAGCCTGGGCTTCCTGCAAGGCCTCGGCGCCCACCAGGCGTTCGGCTTGCAGACGGCGTTCATTGCCGGTGTCGCTGATGCGGGCGATCTGAGTCATTGCGAATCTCCGTGCGGGCTGGTCACCCGTCTTGGGTTAGAGCCAATCGACTTTCTTTATGCGGCCGTGTTGTGCAAAGTCAGGCTATGTAGCCCCGGTGTCATCGCCATGAAGCTTTGGTGATGCTTGTATGACAGTCCCCAAGGAGCCTCTTATGCCCTGGCAAAACCTGCTCGACCGCCGCGACCGAATACCCGCGAATCCGGACCTGGCGGAGGGTTTCGCAACGTTGTTGCATCAATTGGGCACGGTCACGCCGTTCGAACTGGCGACGGTGGGCGGACGGTTGATGGCGACGCCGGGGCTGGCGTTTCTGGTGGGTTATCAGGCGGCGCTGCGCATGCTTTGGCCAAGCGCACCGCCGAGCCTGGGTGCGTTGTGCGCGACCGAACAGCGCAGCCTGCGAGTCGCTGACATGCAAACGCGCCTGAGCGGTTTGCGCGTCAGTGGACGCAAGGATTTCGTCACCGCCGGTGATGCGGCGGACTGGCTGCTGGTTGCTGCCCGCAGCGAAGAATCCGGTGAAACTGCGCGCCTGAGTCTGGCGGTGGTCTATCCCGGTGAACCGGGCGTGCGTGTGGAAAAACTGCCGGCGATCCCGCTGATGCCGGACATCAGTCACGGTCGCTTGTTTCTGGACAACGCACTGTGCGAATTGCTGGCGGGGGATGGCTGGGATGCCTACGTCAAACCGTTCCGCACGCTGGAAGACATTTATGTGCTGAGCGCGATGACGGCGTGGCTGTATGGCGTCGGTCACGACAGCGCCTGGCCGCAGGCCTTGCAATTGCGTTTGCTGGCGCTGCTGGCCGGGTGCGCTGAAGTCAGTCGGCAGGCGCCGAACAATCCGGTGGGGCATATATTGCTGGGGGGATTGTTTGCGCAGTTCGACGGGCTCAAGGCTGAGATCAATCAGGCGCTGGCCGAGGGGCCGCAGCATTGGGCGGCGATGTGGCAGCGGGACCAGGCCGTGATGGATCTGGCGGCAGGTGCGCGGGGCAAGCGGTTGGCCAAGGCGCTCGCGGCGAATTGACGGACGTCATCGCGAGCAAGCTCGCTCCCACATTTGAAATGCATTCCCCTGTGGGAGCGGGCTTGCCCGCGATGGCGGCCGCAAGAGCGACACAAATTCTCGAACTGTCATCAACCTCAACTAGGCTCAGCAGGATAACCCCGCCGAGCCCCTGCCATGTCCAAAGGCTTGTCCCTGTTTTTCCTGCTCCTGCTCAGCCTCACCGCCCAAGCCGAAAACTGGCCCGCCGAGCAATGGTCGACCGCTCCGGCAATTTCCGGACCGGCGCTTCAATCCCTGGAAACCTACACCTTCCCACCTCGCGATGACGCCACTCGAAAGGGCATCCGCACCGATGCCTTGCTGGTGATCCGCGACGGCCAATTGATTTACGAACGCTACGCCGGGCCGACCACGGCCCAAACGCCGCACCTGACCTGGTCGATCAGCAAAAGCCTGATGGCCACGGTCCTCGGTGTTGCTTATGGCGAGGGCCTGTTCAAGCTCGATGACCCGGCGCTGAAATTTTATCCGCCACTGCAAAAACACCCGGCAATCACCATGGCTGACCTGCTGCATTGGGCTTCAGGGCTGGACTGGCAGGAAGCCTATGAATACGCCCCGTTGAAGTCCTCGGTGGTGGCCATGCTCTACACCCGGGGTCATCAGGACATGGCTGCGTTTACCGCTGGCCACGAGGAGTACGCCCAGCCGGGGCAGGCATTTCGTTACTCCAGCGGTGACAGCAACCTGTTGGCCGCCGCACTGAAAAACATTGTCGGCCCGGCACGTTATGCGGACTATCCGTGGACCGCACTGTTTGAGCCGCTGGGGATCCGCAAGGCCGTCTGGGAAACGGACGCCACGGGCACTTTTGTCGCCTCGTCCTACGCCTACCTCACCGCCCGCGACCTGGCGCGGATCGGTTGGTTGATGGCGCGCGACGGTCGCTGGCGGGACCGACAACTGCTGCCCAAAGACTGGGTCGCCTTCAACCGCGAACCTTTCGCGCACTATCGTGCCCATCAGGATGACACGGTGCCCGGTGGGCAGTGGTGGCTCAATCGCGCAGCGGATGGCGCGCCCAGGCCCTGGCCCGATGCCCCCGACGATACCTTCGCCGCACTGGGCCATTGGGGCCAGGCGATGTACGTGATTCCCAGCGAACACCTGGTGATCGTGCGCTACGGCGATGATCGCGACGACAGTTACCAACACAACGAATTGCTCAAGCTCGCGATCAAGGCCTTTGCCGGGAAGGTGCAGCCATGAACCGTGTTGTTCGCCGCCGACCGTTCAGCACGTTGTTGCTGGTGCTGCTAATCGCCGTGTTCGGCTGGGGCTGGCACGAGCGAGTGGCGTTGTCGGCGTTTCCCGACATCATCAGCGCCTACACCGCGAAGGAATATTGCTCGTGCCGGTACGTGATGAATAACGCCGCCGAGTATTGCCATGGCTACGTGAAGCAATGGTTGCCGACCAGCGGCTTTACCGATGACCCCGCCGGCAAACGCGTGACGGTCAGCGGCATGGGCCGCAGCAATAGCGCCGTTTGGGTTGGCGAACACCAGGGCTGTCGCCTGAATCCCTGAACAGGTTTCACACAGTCGAAGCCCATTCGATTGTCCTCACGCCAAGCGCAGTTATCTGATGCCGAGCGCGACGAATTACTCAGCGCCGGCGCGGTGCACGGCAACACGAAGCCTTGCAATTGGCCCACGGGCGGTTAAGGTTCGTGCAGGTTTATCGGCACACGAGTCTCTATGTTCAACCGCTCCTTCTGCAAAACCCTCGCCTTCGCGCTGCTGGCCGGCGCTTCGCTGTCGGCCCAGGCTGATTGGTATCTGGACGGAGAGTCTTCGCGGCTGTCGTTCATCAGCACCAAAAACGCCAACATCTCCGAAGTGCAGCGCTTTCTGGTACTGCACGGCAAGGTCGATTCCAAAGGCGTGGCCGAGGTGGAAATCGAGATGGACTCGGTGAACAGCGGCATCCCGTTGCGTGATGAGCGGATGCGCAAGGAGCTGTTCGAGATCAAGACCTTCCCCGAGGCGCTGATCACCGCGCAGATCGATCTGCGCCCGATCAACGACCTCGCTCCCGGCGCACAACTGGAGTTGCGGTTACCGGTGACCGTCAATCTGCATGGCAAACAACATCCCTACAACGCCGAACTGCTGGCGACCCGTCTTGATGACCGGCGCTTTCAGGTGGTGACCCTGGAGCCGTTGGTGATCAACGCTGAAGACTTCGACCTGGCCCCCGGGCTGGAAAATTTGCGCAAGCTCGCCGGCCTGTCGGCCATCAGTCTGTCAGTGCCGGTGGGTGCGGTACTGATTTTCACGGCGCGCTGACATGGCCGGCGCAATTTTCCCGTGGCGTGAAGGCAACCACTTTGAGCTGCTGATCGATGGGCCGCAGTTTTTCCCACGTATGCTGGTCGCGATTGCCCGTGCCCAGGAGCAGGTTGAACTGGAGCTGTACCTGGTGGAGGCGGGTGCCTGTGCCGAGGCGATGGTTCAGGCGTTGGTCCTGGCCGCCGAACGCGGCGTGCGGGTGCGTTGCCTGTTCGATGATTACGGCAGCCTCGCCTTCACTCTGACCTTGCGGCAGCGCCTGACGGCGGCGGGCGTGGAACTGCGTTTCTACAATCGCCTGAGCTGGCGCCGCTGGGTCGGCAATTTCTATCGCGATCACCGCAAACTGCTGTTGGTCGATCAAAGCCTGGCGGTGGTCGGCGGCACCGGGGTCACCGATGAGTTCTGGACGCCGGGCGAAGACACCAGCGAATGGCACGAAGTGATGGTGGAAATCACCGGTCCGCTGGTGATCGACTGGCAGTTGCTGTTCGACCGCCAGTGGATTGCCAACCGTCATCGCCGCGCCTGGAAGCCGGCCTCGCACTTCGGCTTGCCGCGACTGCCGCGTGTACCGTCAACGGGCGAGGGCATGGGCCGGGTGGCATATGCCGACGCCCGTCAACACCGCGACATTCTGCAATCACTGGTCCGTGCGCTGAACAGCGGGCAGCAGCGGATCTGGCTGGCCACGCCGTATTTCCTGCCCACCTGGAAAGTCCGTCGCTCGTTGCGCCGGGCGGCGGGGCGAGGCGTCGATGTGCGCCTGCTGCTGACCGGGCCGCGCACCGATCATCCGTCGGTGCGCTACGCCGGGCACCGCTACTACCCGCGGCTGCTCAAGTCCGGGGTGCAGATTTTCGAATACCAGCCGTGTTTCCTGCACCTGAAAATGGTGTTGATCGATGATTGGGTGAGCATTGGCTCGTGCAATTTCGATCACTGGAATCTGCGCTTCAACCTGGAAGCCAACCTTGAGGCGCTGGACCCCGCATTGACGCAAGCGGTGGTGGCGAGTTTCGAGAAGGATTTCATGCAGAGCCAGGAAGTCAGCCTGGAGGCATGGCAACGCCGGCCACTGTGGCGGCGGGTGAAGCAAAGGATTTGGGGATGGGTGGATCGGTTGGTGGTGAATCTGCTGGATCGACGGGGATAGTCGTCAGACCAAAAAACAACTGTGGGAGCGAGCCTGCTCGCGATGGCGGCCTGACAGTCAACATAGATGCTGAATGTTATGGCCTCATCGCGAGCAGGCTCGCTCCCACAGGTTTATTGCGGTGTGTCAGGATTACAGCAATTCGAAGCTCTGCTGCGTCACGTTCTCGGAATCCAGGCCGATCTGCACGTTGAACTTGCCAGGTTCAGCGGCGTACTTGAGCTGGGTGTTGAAGAACTTCAGGTCGTCTTCAGTGATGGTGAAGTGCACGACTTTCTGCTCGCCGGCTTTCAACATCACTTTCTGGAAGTTCTTCAATTCCTTCAGCGGCCGGATCATCGAGCCGGTCACGTCCTGGATGTACAACTGCACCACGGTTTCGCCGTCACGCTTGCCGGTATTTTTCACCATGACGCTGGCGTCCAGCTTGCCGGTCTTGTTCAGCGTGGTCGACGACAGGGCCATGTCGCTCAGGCTGAAATCGGTGTAGCTCAAGCCGAAACCGAACGGGAACAGCGGGCCAGTGGTGTCATCGAAATACTGCGAGGTGTAGTTGCCCGGTTTGCCCGGCGTGAACGGCCGGCCAATGCTCAGGTGGTTGTAGTAGGTCGGAATCTGACCTACCGAACGCGGGAAGGTGATCGGCAGTTTGCCCGACGGGTTGTAGTCGCCGAACAACACATCAGCGATGGCGTTGCCGCCTTCGGTGCCGCTGAACCAGGTTTCCAGAATCGCGTCGGCCTGGTCTTTCTCTTCGAGAATCGTCAGTGGACGGCCGTTCATCAACACCAGCACCAGCGGTTTGCCGGTGGCTTTCAAGGCCTTGATCAGCTCGCGCTGGTTGGCCGGAATGTTGATATCGGTGCGGCTCGACGATTCGTGGGACATGCCACGGGACTCACCGACCGCTGCCACCACCACATCGGCATCCTTCGCGGCTTTCACCGCTTCGTCGATCAGCACTTGTGCCGGGCGCGGATCGTCCACCACTTCCGGGGCATCGAAGTTGAGGAAATTGAGGTAATCGAGCACCTTCTTGTCGCTGGTGATGTTGGCGCCACGGGCATAGATCAGCGTCGCCTTGTCGGCCACAGCGGCGTTCATGCCATCAAACAGCGTCACCGATTGCGCGGGTTTACCGGCAGCGGCCCAGCTGCCCATCATGTCGATTGGCGCCTTGGCCAACGGACCGACCAGCGCGATTTTCGCGGTTTTCTTCAGCGGCAGGGTTTCGCCCTGGTTCTTCAGCAACACCATGCTGCGGCGCGCGACGTCACGTGCCTCGGCGCGGTGCAGGCGGCTTTCGGCGTAAGTGTCGGCCGGATCATCCTCAGCCTTGCCGATGCGCAGGTACGGGTCCTTGAACAGGCCCATGTCGTACTTGGCCGCGAGCACTTCACGCACGGCGTTATCGATGTCTTTCTGTTCGATCTCGCCAGCCTTCAACAGCCCCGGCAGCTCTTTGCCGTACAGGGTGTCGTTCATGCTCATGTCGATGCCGGCCTTGATCGCCAGTTTCGCGGCTTCGCGACCGTCACGGGCCACGCCGTGCTTGATCAGCTCGAAAATCGCCCCGTGGTCACTGACCGCCAGGCCTTTGAAGCCCCATTCCTTGCGCAACAGGTCGTTCATCAACCAAGTGTTGGCCGTGGCCGGCACGCCATTGATCGAGTTCAGTGCAACCATCACCCCACCCGCACCGGCGTCGATGGCGGCGCGGTACGGTGGCAGGTAATCCTGGTACATCTTGACCGGGCTCATGTCGACGACGTTGTAGTCGCGACCGCCCTCGACTGCGCCGTACAAGGCAAAGTGCTTGACGCTGGCCATGATGCTGTCGGCTGCGTTCGCGCCCGTGCCCTGGAAGGCCCGGACCATGACGCCGGCAATGCGCGAGACCAGGTAAGTGTCTTCGCCAAAGCCTTCTGAGGTGCGGCCCCAGCGCGGATCGCGGGAGATGTCGACCATCGGCGCAAAGGTAATGTCGAGGCTGTCAGCCGCTGCTTCCTTGGCGGCGATGCGCCCGGACAGGCCGATGGCGTCCATGTCCCAGCTCGAGGCCAGGGCCAGCGGGATCGGGAAAATGGTGCGGTGACCGTGGATCACGTCATAGGCGAAGAACATCGGGATCTTCAACCGGCTGCGCATGGCCGCGTCCTGCATCGGACGGTTTTCCGGGCGGGTGATCGAGTTGAACGTGCCGCCGATATTGCCGGCGGCGATTTCCTTGCGGATCAATTCCCGTGGCATTTCCGGACCGATGCTGATCAGGCGCAGCTGGCCGATCTTTTCATCGAGGGTCATCTGCTTCATCAGGTTGCTGATGAAGGCGTCCTTGTTCTCCAGAGGTGCGGGCGTCGTGGCGGCCAATACGGTATGACTGGCCAGACTGACGAACAGGCCCAGCAAACACAGCTTCTTCATGAATAGTTTTCTCAAAGGCCTAAACGGCAGTGAATACGCGCCGGTCAGCCAAAATTTAGGGAGCGACTATTGTTGTTCAGGTAAATGCAGCACACTTCTGTCGTGTTTTAGCGCTGGGGCATCTTTTAGCCCATTGGCTCGATGCAATCCAGTGGCGGCGGCAGATTATGCCCCAAGATTCCGGTCAGAGGGTTGCAGGTTGCTTATCAACGGAATGTGCAAGGGAGCGTCAACCAGATGAATGTACGACACCACTATCGGTCGAGCCTGCAGATGGCAGCCTTGATGTTGCTGACCACGCTGTTGGCCGGTTGCGGCATCAACAATATTCCGACCCTGGATGAACAGGCGAAGGCGGCCTGGGGCCAGGTACAGAACCAGTATCAGCGCCGCGCCGACCTGATTCCCAATCTGGTGGAGACCGTCAAGGGCTACGCCAAGCACGAGGAAGAGACCCTGACCGCGGTGATCGAAGCCCGGGCCAAGGCCACCTCGATCCAGGTGGACGCCAACACGCTGGACAATCCAGAGAAACTCAAGCAGTTCCAGCAGGCGCAGGATCAACTGACTGGTGCCCTGAGCCGTTTGATGGTGGTGTCCGAACGTTACCCGGACCTCAAGGCCAACCAGAACTTCCTGGCGTTGCAGTCGCAGCTTGAAGGCACCGAGAACCGCATCGCCGTGGCGCGTCGCGACTTCATCCTCGCGGTGCAGAAGTACAACACCGAAATCCGCACCTTTCCGGGGCGTCTCTGGCACACCGTGCTGTACAGCGATTTGCCGATTCGCGAAACCTTCGAAGCCACCAGCCCCGGTGCCGAAAAAGCGCCTGAAGTGAAGTTCCAGTAAGTACCGGGACAGGGTCCAAGCGTCACCACGGATGAGGTTGCCAATGCGCGTGTTGAAAGTGGGCCTGGTGCTGTTGCTCTGGGTGTTTGCCCTGACGGCCCAGGCCGAATTGAAATTTCCGGAGTTGACCGGGCGGGTGGTCGATAACGCACAGATGATCGAGCCGGCGGTGCGCGAGCAGCTGACGCAACAGCTTCAGGCCCACGAAAAAGCCACCGGCGAGCAGTTGGTGGTGGTGACATTGCCGAACCTGCAGGGCACCGACATTGCGGACTTTGGTTATCAACTCGGTCGAGCCTGGGGTATCGGCCAGAAGGACAAGAACAACGGCGCATTGCTGATCGTTGCGCGCGATGAACGCAAGTTGCGGATCGAAGTCGGTTATGGCCTGGAAGACCGGCTGACCGATGCGCAGAGTTCGGTGATCATCAATCAGGTGATCACGCCTGCGTTCAAGACCGGCAACTTCAGCAAAGGCATCAGCGACGGGGTCGCGGCGATGCTGGTGGTGCTGCGCGGCAATCCACTGGACGAACCGTCGACGGTGTATGAACCGCGAGGCGACGAGAGCAGCGACTTCGTGTCGCGTCACCCGGGCGTATTCGTGTTTCTGGTGATGCTGTTCATCCTGACGATTTTCGTCTGCCAGATGCTTGGCATCCTGCCCAGTGGTGGCGGCGGTCGCGGCAGCTCGGGAGGCGGTTTCGGCGGCGGAGGATTTGGCGGCGGCGGTGGAGGCGGGGGCTTCAGCGGCGGCGGTGGCAGTTTCGGGGGCGGCGGTTCGTCGGGCGGCTGGTGATAAAAACAATAGCGAGCAGGCATTCAAAAACATGGCATTACTGACTGAACACGAACAACGCAAAGTCGCCGAGGCGATTGCCCGGGTCGAGCGCGACACCGACGCGGAACTGGTGACCGTGCTCGCGGCCCGCGCCGACGACTATGCGTACATCCCGCTGCTGTGGGCCAGCCTGCTGGCGCTGATGGTGCCGGGCATCGTGCATTACCTTACCGGCTGGTTGACCCTGCACAGTTTGCTGCTGGTGCAGTGGATCGCCTTTATCGTGCTGTGCCTGGTGTTTCGTCTTCCCCGCGTCACCACGCATCTGGTCCCGCGTTCGGTGCGGCATTGGCGCGCGTCCAACCTGGCGCGCCGGCAATTCCTGGAGCAAAACCTGCACCACACAGTCGGCAGCACCGGGATACTGATCTTCGTTTGCGAGGCCGAACGTTACGTGGAGATCCTGGTGGATGAAGGGATTTCCAAGCGGCTGGACAACAAGAACTGGGACGCGATTGTCGCGGCGTTCACCGAGCAGGTTAAGCAGGGACAGACCTTGCAGGGTTTTGTGACGTGTGTGGAAGCCTGCGGCGAATTGCTGAAAGTGCATGTGCCGGTGACCCAGGTGCGCAATGAATTGCCGAACCGGTTGGTGGTTTTAGGCTAACGCTGATCCCATGTTGCAGCGGGCTTGCCCGCGATAGCGGTGTTTCAGTCGCCATCAATGTTGGCTGATACACCGCTATCGCGAGCAGGCTCGCTCCCACAGGGCCGCGCTAGATCTACAGATCGCACCGTTCGGGAAATTAGCCGTGCCCTCGATCCCCATCCCCCCTAAAATACCCGCCATTCCCCGATTCGCACCGTCCGAGGCCGTTTTTCCATGTCTGTCACCGCCATTCCCGCCAGCCTCGCGCCGGATCACCACGCCCAGTTCATCGACTTGTTGCAAACCAGCCTCGACCAGAACGCCTTCATCAAACTGGTCCTGGCCAAGTACGTCGGCACCGAAGCCGACTTGCAGCGGCTGATCATCAAGCAGCTCACCGTCAAGGATCAGCCTTGCCTGTCCTTTGTCTACCGCTACAAGACGCGCGACATCACCAAGAACCTGCCGATTGCCGAGGGCGTGGCGACCGTCGCCGCGTTGCTGCCGGCCTCGTTCAAAAATGCGCATTTACTCTCGCTAACGGATGAAGCCCAGCTCGAATACAGCAAAAAGGGCAAATCTTCACTGTTCAAGAGCAAACCTCAGCAATTGCGTGAAGTGCCGTCCGCCGAACACAACCGCGAGAAAAACCGCTTTCTGGATCTGAGCCGTCCGTTCCTCGCCGACCTGGGCGTGACGAACAGCAAACACGAGCTGATCCCGGCGATGTCGCGCAAGTGGAAGCAGATCAACAAGTTCATCGAAGTCTTCAGCCATGCGCTGACCACTTCACCGCTGGCGCTGGACAAACCGGTGCAGGTGGCGGACTTCGGTTCGGGCAAGGGTTACCTGACGTTCGCGATTCACGACTACCTGCGCAACACCTTGAACGCCGAAGCCGTGGTGACCGGTGTCGAGTTGCGCGAGGAAATGGTCAACCTGTGCAATGCCGCCGCGGCAAAACTTGAGCACCCGGGGCTGGTGTTCAAATGCGGCGATGTGCGCAGCGTGGCGCCGAGCGAGCTGGACGTGATGATCGCGCTGCACGCCTGCGACATCGCCACCGACTATGCGATTCACACCGGCATCCGTTCCGGCGCTTCAATTATCATGTGTTCGCCGTGCTGCCACAAACAGATCCGCCTGCAAATTCAGAGCCCGGCGCTGCTCAAGCCGATGCTGCAATACGGTCTGCATTTGGGCCAGCAGGCGGAAATGGTCACCGACAGTTTGCGCGCGCTGTTCCTGGAAGCCTGTGGTTACGAGACCAAGGTGTTCGAGTTCATTTCACTGGACCACACCAACAAGAACAAAATGATCCTGGCGGTCAAACGCGCCGAGCCGGTGGACCCGGCCCAGCTGCTGGTGAAGATTCAGGAACTGAAGGATTTCTACCACATCAGCGAACATTGCCTCGAAACCCTGCTGCGAGCCGACGGCTACCTCTGACCCCTGTGGGAGCGGGCTTGCTCGCGAAGGGGCCCTAACATTCAACATCTGCGTTGGCTGTTAGTCCGCCTTCGCGAGCAAGCCCGCTCCCACATGGGGTTTGATGGCGGTCTTGCGCCCCAGCATCACCGTGACGATCACCCCGGCCGCAAACAGCCAAGTGATCGGCTCGATGTGTTCACCGAAGAACAACGCCGAAAAGGCGATGGTGAAGAAGATCTGCAGTAACTGGATCTGACTGACCCTGGCGATGCCGCCCATCGCCAGCCCGGCATACCAGGCAAAGAACCCGATGAACTGCGAAAACAGCGAGACGTAGCCGAACGCCCACCAGGTCTTGGCCGAAATCGCGCCCTGATGTTGCAGCGCCAAATACACCACCGGCCCGATCAACAACGGCGTCGACAGCACCAGCGCCCAGCAGATCACCTGCCAGCCGCCCATTTCCTTGGCCAACCGGCCGCCCTCGGCGTAACCCAGGCCGCCCACGGCAATCGCCCCGAGCATCAGCAAATCACCGGCCTGAATACTGCCGGCCCCGCTGATCAACGCATAACCGAGCACCAACGCACTGCCCAGCGCGGCGCAGGCCCAGAAGGCTTTCGACGGTCGTTCGTGGGACAGCCACGCGGCGTACAGCGCGACGCATAACGGCTGCAAACCGTTGACCAGCGCGCCGTGGGAGGCCGGCAAGGTTTGCATCGCCCAGGCTGACAACACCGGGAAACCGAGGATTACACCGGCGATCACCAGCGTCAGGCCTTTGACCTGTTTCCAGGTCGGCCATTTTTCCCGGCGCCACAGCAGCAACATCGCCGCCGGCACCGCCGCGAACAGCGCCCGGCCCAGGCCATTGAGCAGCGGATGGAGTTCCTGCACGACGATCCGTGTGAAGGGCAGGGTGAGGCTGAAGATCACAACCCCGAGCAGGCCGAGGGCCATGCCGGTGTTTTCGCGCGAGGACATGATGAGGACCAGAATAGGGTGACGGGACGAGCCTCCATATAGCCATAAACCGGGGGCGTAGCGCTGTTACAGCTAGGCGCAGAGTTATCCGTACAGTTTTCGGACGCCATCGCGGGCAAGCCCGCTCCCACATTGAAATGCGTTCCCCTGTAGGAGTGAGCCTGGCTCGCGATGAACGATAACTCGGTAGTAGCTGGTTATTACCCGACCTCCCGGATAAGGACTACCTTGAATACTCCTAAGCATTTCCCCAGAGGAGTTCTCCCCATGGCTGCCAAGAAAATTCTGATGCTGGTCGGCGATTACGTCGAAGACTACGAAGTGATGGTGCCTTTCCAGGCGCTGCTGATGGTCGGCCACACGGTGCACGCTGTTTGCCCGGACAAATCCGCCGGCCAGACCGTGCGCACAGCCATCCATGACTTCGAAGGCGACCAGACCTACAGCGAAAAACCCGGCCACCTGTTCGCCCTGAACTTCGATTTCGCCAAGGTCGCTGAAGGCGATTACGACGCGCTGCTGATCCCCGGCGGTCGTGCGCCGGAATACCTGCGCCTGAACGAAAAAGTCCTGGAACTGGTTCGCGCGTTCGACAAGGCCGGCAAACCAATCGCGGCCGTGTGCCACGGCGCGCAACTGCTGGCCGCAGCCGGTGTTCTCGAAGGTCGTGAATGCAGCGCCTACCCGGCCTGTGCCCCGGAAGTCCGACTGGCCGGCGGCACGTTCATCGATATCCCGGTGACGGAAGGTCACGTTCAAGGCAATCTGGCCACTGCTCCGGCCTGGCCGGCGCACCCGAGCTGGCTCGCTGGTTTCCTCGGGTTACTGGGTACCAAAATCACGCTGTAACGAGGGACATTTGCATGTGCGAGCTCTACGTCAAAGCCGATCCGATTCTCTACGAATCGCGCTCCCGCTCGCTGCGCATCTGCGGGGTGGTCACCACCCTGCGCCTGGAAAACCAGTTCTGGGACATCCTCAGCGAAATCGCCGAGGTCGACGGCATGACCACCAACCAGTTGATCGCCAAGCTGTATGAAGAGGTGATGGACTACCGCGGCGAGGTGGTGAATTTTGCCTCGTTTTTGCGGGTGAGCTGCACTCGGTATCTGAGTCAGCGGCGGGTGCAGACGCCGGAGTTGTCGGTGGTGCGCGCGGGCGTGAAGTAGGGCGATTTACGCTGTCCTTACTGACCTCATCGCGAGCAAGCTCGCTCCCACAGGTGAACGCATTCCACTGTGGGAGCGAGCCTGCTCGCGATGGCGGTGCAACAGGCGACAGAAATCCCGGCGTGGTCTTTACTCTGAAGCGCAAAGCCTCTCAATCGCCAAGGAGAACGAGCATGTCCGGATGGTACGAAGTGAGCAAAAGCAGCAATGGTCAGTTCAAATTTGTGCTGAAAGCGGCCAACGCCGAAACCATTCTGACCAGCGAGCTGTACACCACCCGCAGCGCCGCCGACAAAGGGATTGCCTCGGTTCAGGCCAACAGCCCACTGGATGCGCGCTACGAAAAGAAAACCACCAAGGATGGCCATCCTTACTTCAATCTGCGGGCCGCCAACCACGAGATCATCGGCAACAGCGAGGCTTACTCTTCCGCGGCCGCGCTCGATAAAGGCATTGCCAGCGTCAAAGCCAACGGGCCGACCACCGTGATCAAGGACAAGACCTTGCCGGTGCTCTGAATCCCCGGTTCGAGATCGTTCCCACGCTCTGCGTGGGAATGCCTCTGGGGACGCTCCGCGTCCAGTGACGCGGAGCGTCACGGGCTGCATTCCCACGCAGAGCGTGGGAACGATCTTCAGACCTCGACGGGAACCGTAAGCTTCGGACTGCCCAGCGCATGCGTCTTCGAATCAAAAAACCGCAACTCACTCCCGGTTCCCTCAAACACCTTCGCGTAATGCCGCTTCTGATGCTGGATGAACGCCTTGCTGCGCGGGTAAATCGAGATCGCCACGACCTTGGGTTTCGCTTGGCGCAGCGCATGGATGATGTGGCTGTCCTGCTCACCCAACGCCTGACCAAACAGGCACAACCCCTCACCATGACCCAGTAACTGGTCATAGCAGAACGACAAATAGTCCGAGCTGCGAATGGTCTTGAGCTTGTCCTGCGCCGGCCCTTCATTCACGAACAACGGCACGTCATCCAGGGTCTTGATCGTGTTGTTGATCGCAAAACTGCCGAGCAACGTGCCTTCGGTCGACATCAGTTTGCGCGCCGTGCCATCCTGATTGCGCACCAGGTGCAGGCCTCCGTGGAGGTACAGCAAACGGGTCTGGTCGGTGGCTTTGGCGCTCAAATCAAAACCCGGTTCGGCGCCCTGGAACAAATCAGTGATCGCCCCCGGCTGATGCTGGATCGCCCAGTAATTGAGCAGGTCGTAGTTGGTGGTGAACACCGTCCGATAGGTGCCCAGTTCCTGACTGATCGTCGCCAGCGTCGAAGGCACCACCAGCCGCCACGGGATGTGCACCGCGTGGACGGTGTTGATCAGCGCTTCCTTGATCGCGTAATAGCGATTGCGCGGCGCGGCGGAGCTGACGGCCAGCGCTTTATTGACCCTGCTGGTGGTTTTCAGTGCGCTCAGCACTTGTTCGAAACTGCGCGTCTGCAGGGCGTCGAACACACTCAGTTCGGATTGGCTCAGGGGTTTTTCTTCGACGGTGCGGGCATTTTCGAACAGCGAGTCGTAGCCGAAGTCGTCCCACACCGCACGGCTGGCGCCGTTGCCAACCAGCAAGCCGCTGATCGAGGCGGTGCTGCGCAAGGCGTTCCAGTCTTCAAGTTGGGCATCAACATCCTGGAAATCGGTCATTGCGGTCAAAGTCTCAAGGCAAAAGGTCAGATGGGCGGCGACTTTATCACGACCAACCCTTGAGCCAGATCAAGTTACTGCGTGAGCGATGGGACGATCCTGTGGGCATCCGCTGGATCGGCGCCACCGATTCGGCCCAGCCTGGAGAGTCGCTCATGAGCAGCACATTTTTCACCCCCGCCGTGAACATCATGGGCACTGGTTGCCTGGACGAAGCCATGGTCGCCATCGGCAAATACGGTTTTCGCAAAGCCCTGATCGTCACTGACGCCGGGCTGGCCAAGGCCGGCGTGGCGAAGATGATTGCCGAAAAACTGGCAATACTGGATATCGATTCGGTGATCTTCGACGGTGCCAAACCGAACCCGAGTATTGCCAACGTCGAACGAGGCCTGGGCCTGCTCAAGGAAAGTCGCTGCGATTTCGTGGTCTCGCTCGGTGGCGGTTCGCCGCATGACTGCGCCAAAGGCATCGCTTTGTGCGCGACCAACGGCGGGCAGATCCGTGATTATGAAGGCGTCGATCAATCTAAAAAGCCGCAACTACCGTTGATTGCCATCAATACCACCGCCGGCACCGCCAGTGAAATGACCCGTTTTTGCATCATCACCGACGAGTCGCGTCACGTGAAAATGGCCATCGTCGACCGTAACGTCACACCGCTGCTGTCGGTCAACGATCCGGCGCTGATGGTCGCCATGCCCAAAGGCCTGACGGCCGCCACCGGCATGGACGCCTTGACCCACGCTGTCGAAGCGTACGTCTCCACCGCTGCAAACCCGATCACCGATGCCTGCGCACTGAAAGCCATCACCCTGATTAGCGACAACCTGCGCCTGGCCGTCCGCGATGGCAGCGATATGAATGCGCGGGAAAACATGGCCTACGCGCAGTTCCTCGCCGGCATGGCGTTCAACAACGCCTCCCTGGGTTATGTCCACGCGATGGCTCACCAGCTGGGCGGGTTCTACGACTTGCCACATGGCGTGTGCAACGCGGTGCTGTTGCCTCATGTACAAAGTTTCAA
The DNA here is from genome assembly GCF_019823085.1 of Pseudomonas sp. DR48. Classification (NCBI taxonomy): domain Bacteria; kingdom Pseudomonadati; phylum Pseudomonadota; class Gammaproteobacteria; order Pseudomonadales; family Pseudomonadaceae; genus Pseudomonas; species Pseudomonas sp. DR48. The sequence goes on from NZ_CP081946.1 coordinate 3,410,298, forward strand.
CGCGCTGGTCTGCGCGCCGCGCCTCACCGACGTCGCTCATGCGATGGGTGCCGATGTCCGTGGCCTCAGCCCGGAAGAGGGCGCTCAAGCGGCCATCGCGGCCATCCGCAGCCTGGCCCAGGACGTGGACATTCCCGCCGGGTTGCGTGAACTCGGCGCCAAGCTCAACGACATTCCGATGCTCGCCACCAATGCACTGAAAGACGCCTGTGGCCTGACCAATCCTCGAGCGGCGGATCAGCGCCAGATCGAGGAGATTTTCCGCAGCGCGTTTTAATGGCAGCACGGTTCGGGCGTAAAGGACGCTATGCTGCGGCCACGCCCGAGCCGACATTGCCGAGTCCCTGATGCTGCAAAAAAGCCTGATCCGCCGCCTCGACCTGATCACTCTCCAGCTGTTCGTCGCCGTCCACGAGGAAGGCACGTTGACCCGTGCCGCGACGCGTGAAGCGATTGCGGTGTCGGCGGCCAGCAAGCGGCTGATGGAGTTGGAGGAGGCGTTCGGGATCAGTCTGTTTGTGCGCCAGGCCAAAGGCATGACCCTGACGGCGGCCGGTGAAACCCTGCTGCATCATGCCCGGCAGATGTTGTTCAACGTCGAGAAAATGGGCCTGGAGCTGGGTGAGCATAGCCACGGTATTCGTGGTTATGTGCGGATGCTCGCCAACTTGTCGGCGATCATTCAGTTTCTGCCCGAAGACCTGCGCGATTTTTCCGCGCGTCATTCCCAGGTCAAGACCGACCTCGAAGAACGCCCCAGCAGCGGGGTGATTCAGGGGGTACTCGATGGCGTGGCCGACCTCGGGATCTGCTCCAGTGACAGCGACGTCAAGGGCCTGCACAGCGTCCTGTATCGCCAGGACAAACTGGTGGTGCTGATGCCGCCCGATCATCCGTTGGCCAGTCGTTCCAGCCTGGCCTTCACCGACACGTTGGACAGCGATTACGTCGGCCTGCATGCCGCCAGTTCAATCAACATGCGTACCCACGCCGCGGCACGCAAGGCGGGCAAGGTGCTGCGCCTGCGGATTCATGTGCCGGGGTTTGATGCGATGTGTCGCATGGTTCAGGCCAACATGGGCATCGGCATCCTGCCGCAAAAAGCCTATGAACTGTTTGGCCGGGCGCTGGGTTTGCATGCGGTGCCGCTGACGGATGACTGGTCGGATCGAGCACTCATCCTGGTCGTGCGTGATGAAGCGGCGTTGTCGCCGGTGAGCCGGATGTTGTTTGAGCATTTGCGCGGGCCGGTCTGACGGTTCTCTGCTGACTGGTCCAGCAGGCTCGCTCCCACAGTGGATGTGTGACGTTCATAAGTCCCTTGTGGGAGCGAGCCTGCTCGCGATGACTGACCTGAGGTCGCGCAAATGTCAGGGCGTTCGCGTTTCGCGAACGAAGGTTGCCGATTGAGGGTTGGATTCATCGCCCGCGGGTCCTCTAGCCTTGGCTCATATTCCAAGAACAACATGAGGTCCCCGCGATGACTGCCCCGTTAAGTGCAATCAAAGTGATCGAGATCGGCACGCTGATCGCCGCGCCGTTCGCCGCGCGCATGCTCGCCGAGTTCGGCGCCGAAGTGATCAAGATCGAAGCCATGGGCCAGGGCGACCCGCTGCGCAAATGGCGCAAGCTGCACGAAGGCACGTCGCTGTGGTGGTACCTGCAATCGCGAAACAAGAAGTCCCTGGCGCTGAACCTGAAATCCCCCGAAGGCATTGAACTGGTCAAGCAACTGGCGACCAGCGCCGACGTGTTGATCGAAAACCTGCGCCCCGGCGCCCTGGAGAAACTTGGTCTGGGCTGGGACGTGCTGCACGCCCTTAATCCCAACCTGACGCTGGTGCGCATCTCCGGTTATGGCCAGACCGGTCCGTACCGCGACCGTCCGGGGTTCGGCGCCATCGGCGAGGCCATGGGCGGGATTCGCTACACCACCGGCACCCCCGGCTCTCCACCGGCGCGGGTCGGCGTCAGCCTCGGCGATTCCCTGGCGTCGTTGCACGCGGTGATCGGTGCGTTGATGTCGCTGCTGCGGGTCAAGACCGGGCAGGGCGGCGGGCAAGTGGTGGATGTGTCCCTGGCCGAAAGCGTGTTCAACGTGATGGAAAGCCTGGTGCCGGAATACGACATGCTCGGCCATGTTCGTGAGCGCAGCGGCGGCGCCTTGCCAGGCATCGCGCCGTCCAATACTTACCTGACGGCCGATGGTGCCTACGTGGTGATCGCCGGCAACAGCGACCCGATTTACAAGCGCCTGATGGAGGTGGTCGGTCGCCGTGATCTGGCCGAAGCAGCAGAATTTGCCCATAACGATGGTCGTGCATTGAAAAGCAACGTGCTCGATGCGGCGATTACGCACTGGACCAGCAGCCTGCCGATTGATGAGGTGTTGGCGGCGCTGGAAGCCGCCGAAGTGCCGGCCGGGCGCATCTACTCAGTGGCCGATATCGTCGCCGATCCGCACTATCAGGCGCGGGACATGCTGCTCAGCGCCGACTTGCCTGGCGGCGCCACGGTGAAAATGCCCGGCATCGTGCCGAAAATGTCCGAAACCCCCGGCGGCGTGAACTGGTCCGGGCCGAGTCTGGGCCAGCACACCGACGGCATTCTCGCGGAACTGGGCCTTACGGCATCCGACATCGAACGCCTGAAAACTGCAGGGGTGGTGCAATGATCACTGATTTTTCCGAAACCCTGATCGTTCAGGAAGTCTCCCCCCGCGACGGCTTGCAGATCGAGCCGACCTGGGTCGAAACCGTCGACAAGATTGCTTTGATCGATCAGCTGTCGCTGGCCGGTTTCAGCCGCATCGAAGCTGGTTCATTCGTGTCGCCCAAGGCCATTCCGGCGTTGCGCGATGGCGAGGAGGTGTTCAAGGGCATTGCCCGGCAAACGGGCGTGATCTACGTCGCGTTGATCCCCAACCTCAAGGGCGCGCAACGGGCTTTGGCATCTAGCGCCGATGAGCTGAACCTGGTGATGTCCGCCAGCCAGACGCACAACCTGGCCAACATGCGCATGCGTTGCGAAGACTCGCTGGTGGCGTTCGGCGAAATCGTGCACTACGTGGGCGGCACGCAAGTGCGGCTCAACGGCAGCATCGCCACCACTTTCGGTTGCCCGTTCGAAGGCAAGATCGATGAGGATCGCGTCCTGCAAATCGTCGAGGCCTATCAGGAACTCGGGATTCAGGGCATCACCCTGGCCGACACCACCGGCATGGCGAATCCGCGCCAGGTAGATCGTCTGGTGCAGCGGGTGTTGCAGCGGGTTTCACCGGCAGATCTGACCCTGCATTTCCACAACACTCGCGGGCTTGGGTTGTGCAACGTGCTGGCGGCCTACGAGGCTGGCGCGCGGCGCTTCGACGCGGCCCTCGGCGGACTCGGCGGTTGCCCGTTCGCGCCGGGCGCTTCGGGCAATATCTGCACTGAAGATCTGGTCAACCTGTGCGATGAAATCGGTATTCACACCGGCATCGACCTGCCGCTGTTGCTGAAACTGTCCCGAGGATTACCGGCGCTGCTGGGCCATGAAGTGCCCGGTCAGTTGGCCAAGGCCGGACGCAATTGTGATTTGCATCCAACGCCATCCTGACCACACCGCATCCCTTGTGGGAGTGAGCCTGCTCGCGATGACTGTGTTACATCCGAAAATGATGTCGACTGACCCACCGATATCGCGAGCAGGCTCACTCCCACAGTAAAAGCATCCATATCGTTCCATTCAACCAGACAACAAAAACAATCGGACACCCACGGGAAGTCCGCCTGGAGAAAGCACCATGAGCCTCAATGTACTGGAGGCGGGCGCGAGCCCGTCCGTTAGCCACGACGAAGAAAAAGCCCTGGTCAGCAAAGTCGCCTGGCGCCTGATGCCGCTGATCATGGTCTGCTACCTGTTCGCCTTTTTCGACCGCATCAACATCAGCTTCGCCAAGTTCCAGCTGCAAACCGACCTGAGCCTGAGCGACACCGCCTACGGTCTCGGCGCCGGGCTGTTCGTGGTCGGTTACGTGATCTTCGAAGTGCCGAGCAACATGATGCTGTACAAGGTCGGCGCCCGACGCTGGATCGCCCGGATCATGATGTCCTGGGGCCTCGCAACGGCGGCCATGGTCTTCGTCAACAGCGAATGGCAGTTCTATGCCCTGCGCTTCGTGATCGGCGCGATGGAAGCCGGTTTCGCCCCAGGCGTGCTGTATTACCTGACGCTGTGGTTCCCGCAGCACTATCGTGGGCGCATCACCTCGATGCTGTTTCTGTCGTCGGCGTTTGCCGGGCTGGTCGGCGCACCGTTCTCCGGGCTGGTGCTGCAACACCTCGACGGCTTCCTTGACATGCGCGGCTGGCATTGGCTGTTTCTGCTCGGCGGCGTGCCGTGCATCGGCCTCGGCTTGTTGGTGCTGACCTTGCTCAAGGATCGCATCGAAGACGCCCATTGGCTGACGCCGTCGGAAAAGACCTTGCTGGCCAGCCGCATCGCGCACCATGAACCGCATAAAAGCGGCGGTTCGTTGCTCGCCGCGCTGCGGATTCCGGGGTTCCTGACGTTGGGGCTGATCTACTTCCTGATTCAGGTGGCGTCCTATGGCTTGAATTTCTGGGCACCGCAACTGATCCGCAGCGCTGGCACCGAGAGCCCGGTGATGATCGGCTTGCTGACGGCCATCCCCTACATTTGCGGCGCGATCAGCATGGTGGTGATCGGGCGGTTGTCGGACTCGACCGGTGAACGACGCAAGTTTGTCGCCGGCCTGGTTGCGGTGGGGGCGGTCGGGTTCTTCTGTGCGGGGATCTTCGCCAACCACACGACTTTCCTGATTGTCGCGCTGGGCCTGCTCGGTGCCGGGATCATCGCGTCCATCCCAAGCTTCTGGACCCTGCCACCCAAACTGCTGGCCGGCGCGGGTGCGGGGGCTGCGGGCGGGATTGCGGTGATCAACACCCTCGGGCAGTTCGGCGGCATCGTCAGCCCAGTCATGGTCGGGCGGATCAAGGACCTGACGGGCAGCACCACGCCGGCGCTGTACGTCATTGGTGTCTGCGCGTTGATTGCGGTTGCGTTGCTGTTGTGGGGGTTGCCGCAGAAGCTGCGCACACTCGACAAGTTCTAAAATCTGCGGCGCTGTTCAGGCCGTCATCGCGAGCAGGCTCGCTCCCACACTCGATCTGTGCCACGCCGCCGATCAAACTGTGGAAGCGAGCCTGCTCGCGATGGCGGCCTGACAGTCAACTTCTATCTATCGGTTATCGTTCAACCTGACATCACCAAACCCTTCGCTATCAATCCAGATCAACGACAGCAAAACCTGTGCTATCTACTTTGCGGTACGACGGTAAACAGTATGTCGTCCCCGAAGCACTCAGAGGTTTTTGACTCAGGCTCACCGGCCTCAACCACCTGACCCTCGCCCGACCATAAGCTTGAAGCCCATGTCGGCGACTTGGCGTCGCGGCTGGCCGCCTGCCGTGAGCGGCCTTACGCGGAAATGAAGTTCTTCGACGATCAGTCAGCCGATATTTCAGTGACCTGATATAGACTTGCGCCCATTCACCAAATAGTTCAAAAGGATTTCCGATGACCCCATCGCTGCTCATGGCTGTTCTCGCCTCGGGCTTTATCTACGGCATAACGCCGGGGCCGGGTGTGTTGGCGGTGTTTGGCATCGGTGCCGCGCATGGACGGCGGGCGGGGGCGGGTTTTTTGTGCGGGCATTTGTTGGGGGACGTGGTCTGGTGCAGCACAGCATTGATCGCGATTGTGGGGGCGCGAGAAATCGGCAGCACCGCATTCGATGTGCTGGGGCTGCTCAGTGGGCTGTACCTGTTCTGGCTCGGGTTGCGCGCCGTACGGGCCAAGCGCAGCCATAGCGAGGCCCCTCAAGGCCCGGCTCGCCAGCCTTTTTGGCACGGCATCCTGTTCGGGCTGACCAATCCCAAGGCTTATCCCGTGGCGGTGGCGACATTTACCGCGCTGTTGTCCAGCCGTGCAGAGTTGTTGCATTGGTCAATGTTGCCCTGGTTGATCGTTCTGAGCTTCGTCGGTGGCCTGATGGCCTACGCTATCCTCATTGGCATCGTCGGTGCGCGGCAGGTTCGCACCTTGTATCAACGCCATGAACTGGCGATCACCCGGTTGTGCGGGGTGATGTTTATCGGTTTTGCCATCAATGCCCTCGCTCATGCGCTGCCGGGGTTGATGCCGAACAAGGCTTGAGGTCGGCCGCCCGGATGCGCCGGTTTTTTGATCAGTCAGGGATGTTTCTTTTTTGCTGCATTGTCAGGACTCGCACATCGCACCATGGCAACCAGAAATTCCGCGCCGTTGGCGAGCTACATCGATCTCTTGCTGGATGCCGTCTGTGCGGTGGATAAACAAGGTCGCTTCGTATTTGTCAGCGCGGCCTGCGAGCGTATTTTTGGCTATACCCCGGACGAGCTGATCGGCCAGCAGATGATTGAGATGGTGCATCCCGCCGATCGGCAGCGCACGCTCGACGCTGCGCACGAGATCATGGGCGGCGAGCCCAAGCTCAATTTCGAAAACCGCTACCTGCGCAAAGACGGTGGTGTGGTGCATATCCTGTGGTCGGCGCGCTGGTCTGAAGTCGATCAATTGCGCATCGCAGTGGCTCGGGACATCACCGAGCGCAAGCAGGCCGAGTCCCGGCAAGCGGCGTTGTACGCGATCTCAGAAGCGGCCCACGCAGCGGAAGATTTGCTGGCGCTGTTCAAACGCGTCCACTTGATCATCGGCGAATGGCTGCCGGCGTTGAATTTTTCCGTCGCGCTGTTTGACGAACACTGCGCGCAGCTCAATTTCCCCTATCACGTCGACGACCATGAACTACAACCCGAGCAGCCGGGGACCATGACCGGGCGTCTGTGCGCGGAAGTGGTTCGCAGTGGCCAGCCGATTCTGCTGACCCCGGACCAGGACAGTCCGCTTGAAGGATTTGAATGGCTGGTCGCAGGCAAGGATTCGCCGTGCTGGCTGGGTGTGCCGTTGAACTCGCAGAACGGCACCATCGGCGCGCTGATCGTCAAAAGCATACCGGGCGGCGAGCGTTACACCGAGCAAGACAAAGAACTGCTGCAATACGTTTGCGCCCAGGTCGCGACCGCGATCGAGCGCAAGCAATTGCACGCCCGACTGCAGCGCATGGCGCAATACGACCCGCTGACTCAACTGCCCAACCGGGAGTTGCTGCGCGAGCGACTCAAAGCCTCGCTGATGCTGGCGCGGGCCGATTGCGGGCGGATGGCGTTGCTGTATGTCGACCTGGACCGTTTCAAGGAAGTCAACGACACCCACGGCCATGCGGTCGGCGACATGCTGTTGCAAGCGGTCGCCAACCGGCTCAAGGGCTGCGTGCGTGAAACCGACACGGTGGCGCGCATCGGTGGGGATGAGTTTGTGGTGTTGTTGCACAGCATCCATGCCTCGGAAGATGCCGATAACGTGGCAGGAAAAATCCGTCAGGTGTTGGCTCAGCCACTGCGCCTCGATGGGCACAACGTCAACATCCAGCCGAGCATTGGCGTTGCGCATTACCCTGAACATGGCACCGAGGAAAAGCAGCTGTTCCGGCATGCTGACGAGGCGATGTACACGGCCAAGCGCCAACATCACCAGGGTCTCGGCGTCTGAAAAATCTGCCGCCATTCGTCGCGCGAATTTCAATTTCTCTAAACCTTTGCGGTGATCGCAATTCAGATTCTATGCGGGCTCCTGCTCGCCGCGATCATTACCAAGAGGTAGAGAATCATGCCTAATTCAAGAAACTCGAACTCGGGAAACTTCGCCAACGATCGAACCAAGGCGTCGGAAGCCGGTCGCAAAGGTGGGAAAACTACCACCACGACGGTCGACAAAGACTCTGCGAAACCAGAAATGGGCCGCAAAAGTGATCAGAAATCGAAGTAGTCAGTGAAAGGTAGTTTTGATTGAGAGGCGGGGGCGAAAGCTCCCGCTTGAATTTTTTTATAAGGAGGGCGCGACCATGAACCGGATGGCCACCCGATTATGCACTGCCGGTTTTGCCACGTTGCTGGGGCTGTTCACCCACTGTGCCTTCGCCCAGTCGCCCGCAGAATTCATCAATGATGCATCGGCCAAAGGCATTGCCGACATCGAAGCCAGTCGCCTGGCGCACCAGAAAACCGAATCCAAAGAGATCAAGGATTACACCATCGTCGTCATTAACGACCGCACCACCGCCAACCAGCATCTGGCGAAAATTGCCAAGCAACTGGACCTGCCGGTGGCCCCTCGTGAGGAAGTGGTCGACAAAGCCAAGGCCCTGATGCCGCAAGTGCCGGACGGCGAGAGTTTCGACCAGGCCTATGCCGCCAGTCAGGTGAAAACCACTCAGGAAGCCATTGACCAGCTTCAGCAGGAAGCGCAGACCACCGATGTCCCGGCGATCAAAGCCTTCGCTGAAGAAACCCTGCCCAAACTGCAAAATCATCTGCAAATGGCCAGGGCGCTGCAAGCCGGTCGCTGACCAGCGTTTATTTATCAGGGGTTAAAGAAAACGGCGCGTGATTCACATCACGCGCCGTTTTTGTTTGTACTCAGCATTTATTCAGATCGGGCTTGTGCTTGCTCGATGTCGCCAGGCCCGCCAGGCCATGCACATCCTTTTCGCCCATGGCGCGATAGTGCCTACGTAGCGCCTCCAGTTGTTTGAGGTCCAGTAATTCCAGCCCCAGCATCGCGTTCTGCGCCTCTTGGTTCACCCGCAGCAGTTCATCGATTTTCAAGTGCAGGATGTCGGTATCGCGGTTCTGCGTGTTCTGGATCAGGAACACCATCAGGAACGTGATGATCGTGGTCGAGGTGTTGATGATCAGCTGCCAGGTGTCATTGAAGTGAAAAATCGGGCCACTCAACCCCCACAGAGCGATCAGGATCAACGCGCCCATAAAGGTCTTGGGGCTACCGGCCCACAAAGCGAGCCTTTGCGAGATTTTTGCGAATTTCATTACCGTGTTCCTTAAAGGGATGCGCCTGATTTTCAGACAGCGACGGCGTATTGAAAATTCTAATTAAAACCCCTAATTCTGCGACGCCCCGATGTTTGTAGGAGCTGCCGAGTGAAACGAGGCTGCGATCTTTTGATCTTGCATTTAAAAAGATCAAGATCAAAAGATCGCAGCCTCGTTTCACTCGACAGCTCCTACCCAGCTCCTACCCAGGTCTTACCGAGCGCTGGCACCCATCGCTCAATGGGTCAGCTTCACCTCAACCGCCCAACTGAAATACCCCAACGCCTCGCAGTTTTTATCGATCAGCATGAAATTCAGTACGCACGCCTCGACCCCGGCGGCCAGTTGCGTGAAATGCCAATAATGATCATCCGCTGTGTGGCTGCCCGGTTTAGTCGGGTTTGCCGGATCGGGTGCGGGCACGGTCAGCTTGCTGTGGACCACCAGTTCAGGGGCCGACAGTACGCCGGCATCACCTACCGACATCTCGTAAAACACCACGCTGTGCTCGGCGAGCAAGCTGACGGTTCTGCCGCGTAGATGGAAGTTTTTTCCGTTTATGGCGGACAGATTCAATTTGCTGTCATTTATTGCATTTTTATTGGTGTGCGTGCCGCTGATGGCGAAGATGAAACCTTTCTCGATCACGGTCGGGTTTTGCGGTTCAAGACTGGGTTGCGGATAGCGTGACAGCAATGATTCGGCATCGACGATCAGCAGCACATTGTTGGCTGGCGCGATGCTGGATTCAGCGGATTTGATCGGTTCGGAAGTCATCATGGATTCCTTTCATGATGTTGGCTTAAAACGGCAACCGCTTCGGTTCATGCAGACATCCTGTTCCTGTCGAAGCGGCAACGTATTGGGCGAGCCCCTTGTCACCAAGGGGCCAGCTTCAGGTCAATTACGGATGGTAATGAACGGGTCCCACGAACAGCAGCCGACGATCTTGCAATCGCGATCCACGATCAGGAAGTGGAAGTGGTAGGTCACGCTGCCGCACGAAAGGGTTTCCGAGGACCAGTAATGGTTATCGACTTTCTGGCAGCTCGGCACCGACGGATTGCTGGTGTTGGGAACGGCGACACAGGCGGTAGCCTTGCGCGGCGTGGGGGTGGAGATCAATTCGTTGCCGACGTTGCCGATGAATTTGTAGAAAATGACCGCCGTCTCGAAGCTCTGCGACAGGCTGGTTTCACGCCAGCGAATCAGGTCGCCCACCTGGGCCTTCAAGTTGAGTTCGCCACCGGCCTGGCCATTGATGACGTTGTCCCGATTGGTCACCATGTACACATGATTGACGTCGATGAGTGTGGGCGAAGCAGGGTTTTTGCTGATGTTCGGGTAGTTTTTCAGAATGGTTTCGGTGTCGATGGAAACCAGTACATCCGTGACTCGAGACATAGTAAAGCTCCTTGTTCATAGTGAATGCCTGGCTTCTTTCCAGGCAAAACAACGTTTGCTTGCCTTGCGGCCGTTGCGCAAACACTACGGGCGGAACCCACCTGTCACGGGCATGAGCTGGCCTGGCTCCTTGCGTGAAAACTAACGGGTCGGGTTCCTTCCGACGGGCCGCGATTAGGACTATAGGTGCGAAATACAGGCTGTCAAAATTGCTGGCCTTGTCGATCGACGAACGGTCAAAAAAGTGATGGCTTGCGATGATTTGGCGATAAGGAAGCGCTCATTCAAACTCCCTTGTGCCGTCTGCGCCAAGTGAGGCCAGTTCAGGCAATAGACAGATATGACCTGTTAAAAAAGCAGTGAGCCAGGCAGGAGCAGGGCAGGAAAAAGGGGGCAATTTTTTGCTGGTTCACTCGATGTGGCGGTCAAGCCTGAGGAGGCAGCATGTGGTTACGTTACATGGCGTTAATGGCGGTGATGTTCACAGCTTCCGGTTGTGTGCAGGAGCGGGTGGTTCATGAGCGGCGTCCAGTGCCGCGTGAGTACGTCGAAGTCATTGCGCCGCAGGCACCGCCTGAGCGCGTGATCGAGGTCGAGCCGATGGCGCGTCCGGGGTACGTTTGGTCCCGGGGTTACTGGCGTTGGGACGGTGGGCGCTACGCCGCGGTTCATGGTCACTGGGTTGCGGAACGACCGGGCTATCGTTATGTGCATCCGCACTGGGAGCGGCGTAATGATGGCTGGTATTGGCAACGCGGAGGTTGGGTAAACTGATTTCTTGCGCCATAGGTTGGATAGGGCGGAGCGCCCGAACCGGAGTATCGTAGCAATCCGGTTGTGCGCCTCCGGCCACATCTACACACCGACAGGAGAACGCAATGAGTTGGTCCGCCAAACAATACGTCACTTTTGAAGATGAACGCACACGCCCGGCCCGTGACTTGCTCGCGGCGATCCCGCCCGTGGACGCGCGCTTGGCCATCGACATCGGTTGTGGCCCCGGCAATTCGACTCAACTGCTGGTCGAGCGCTTTGCCAATGCCACGGTGCGGGGCCTGGACAGTTCGGCCGATATGGTCGAGGCCGCCCGCAAGCGCTTGCCTCAAGTACGCTTCGACACTGCTGACATCGATACCTGGAACGAACCGGGTCCGTTCGATGTGATTTTCGCCAACGCGGTGCTGCAGTGGGTGCCTGATCACGCAACGCTACTGCCTGCGCTGGCTTCCCGGCTGACACAGGGCGGTAGCCTGGCGATTCAGATGCCCGACAACCTCAACGAGCCGTCGCACCGTTTGATGCGCGAAGTCGCTGCCGATGGCCCTTGGGTCAGCAAGTTGGCGGACGCCGCCGGGCAACGCACGGAAATGGCGAGCGCCAGCGATTACTACTCGATGCTGCGATCGCACTGTGCGCGAGTCGACGTGTGGCGCACCACCTACCATCACCCGCTCGCAGGTGGCGCGTCGGGGGTGGTCGAGTGGTTCAAGGGCAGCGGATTGCGGCCGTTTCTCGATCCACTGGATGAGGCGGAAAAGGCCCAGTACCTCAAGCAGTACCAAACGGCGATCGAGCGGGCTTATCCGCTATTGGCCGATGGTTCAGTGCTGCTACCGTTCCCTCGTTTGTTTATCGTTGCCACGCGTTGATGCGTTTACGGGACAGGCTGTGTGTCGCCTGTCCCTTTTTTGCGCACGAGTAGCCGAGTTTCCCGTCGTAGCTAATCAATCTGTTGATCAATCAAAACCGCATTGCTGTAGATCAAGCTACCGTCGCTTGCTCGATGCCCCACCAAATGAAACTGACCGCGCTCGAAGTGTATATAGACGCGCATCTGGCAGTCGGACAACGGGCCGTATCCCTCGGGCAAGATCAAATCCAATGTGTCCATGTCGACGTCGACCATGGCCTCAGGTTCATGGGTCTTCTGCAGACGTTCTTCAGCTTCCTCCAGTCTCAGACGGAGGGGGCCATCGACGTAAAAATGAATTTCACCTATTGGTTCCGACTTTTCCGCACCGTTGAGTTTGCACCGGCCTTCGATCGTCAAGGCACTCATGACGAAATCTCCGTTGTGGACGGCTGGGCTCTATAACGCTCCGCCGTCACTTGTCTGACCGCACTGCATAGGCAAGGATCTTTGCGGGCGCTTTAGCTGATCTTTGCCCTCCGTTATCAGACTGTAATTATAGCTGGCCGCCGGGCATCGTTTGCCCAAGCGGACTGTGTGCATATTCGGTCGTTAGTGAGCTGGCCGGATAACCAGTTAGTCCGAGTTAGATGTGTTACTCAGGAGTTACAGTCAGATATAGCGATTGGATTTTAAGTGCGCAAGTTGATGAGGAAGTTGGAATATTCAAACCTTTGGTAGGGGGTCGTGAAAGCGCCGGTTCTGCCCGTGAACTATACTTCCTGCGGACTTTGCCACTAAGAGAAGTGGTCGTTTCTGGCCTGTTTTGGCGTCAGATCCTGTGGCGATGCTCAGGCATGGCAATGAGTAACAGGAATAGGACAAAGGCAAAATGGCAATAGCAATTGTTCTTGTACTAATCGTTATTGCCTCCGTGCTATTCCACCTGTTAGCGCCTTGGCACGCGGCGCCGCCGGCATCCAACTGGGCATCGATAGACACCACGCTGTTCATCACCCTGGTCATTAGCGGGATATTTTTCATTGCTATCGTCGTCTTCATGGCGATAGCTATCCTACGTTTCCGTCATAAAAAAGGTTCCAGGGCTGCTTACCAGCCCGAAAGCAAACGGTTGGAATTCTGGCTGATTGTCGTGACGTCGATCGGCATTGCGGGAATGTTGGCGCCAGGTCTGGTTGTTTATAACGATTTTATCCGGGTGCCGAAAAATGCGTTTGAACTTGAGGTTGTCGCCCAGCAGTGGCAATGGTTTTTTCGTTTCCCGGGCAAGGACGGAAAGTTGGGGAAGTCGGACGTCAAGTTTGTGGATTCGGCCAATCCCCTCGGTCTCGATCCCAAGGATCCTGTTGGCCAGGACGATGTAATAGTCAGAAGTAGTGAAGTTCGTCTTCCGCTCAATCAGCCGGTGAAAGTCTTATTACGTTCGAAAGATGTTCTGCACGATTTTTATATACCGCAAATGCGCAGCAAGATGGACATGGTGCCGGGGATGGTGTCGTACTTCTGGTTTACGCCGACGGTCATCGGCAAGTATGAAATCCTGTGCGCCGAGTACTGTGGTATCGGCCATTACAATATGCGCGGCGATGTGATCGTCGAGGACCAGGCCGCTTTCGCCCAGTGGCTGAGCAGCCAGCCGACTTTTGCCCAGACAATGGTGACTGCGGCCAAGCCCAGTCGAGACAGTCTGCTGGAAAAAGGTCGCCAGCTGGTCGAGCACTATGGCTGCCGTGCCTGCCATAGCCAGGATGGCAGTGCCAGCCTCGGCCCGGGATGGAAGGGCCTGTACGGTCGCACTGAACAACTGGCCGATGGCACCAGTGTGCAGGTCGATGACGCCTACCTGAAAGAGTCAATCCTCGATCCAAAGGCCCGCCTGGTGCAGGGCTACCCGCCAGTGATGGTGGCCTATACTCTCAATGACGATGAACTGGGTGCTGTCATTGCCCTGATCAAATCGCTGGGTGCCGGGCAGCCAGCCGAAGAACCCTCTTCCGGCGAAGCATCGGGCCCGGGTGACGACCTCGCGACACAGGGCCAACGGCTGGCGCAGTCGCTCGGTTGTCTGGCCTGCCACAGTGTCGATGGCAGCAAGGGCATTGGCCCCAGTTGGCAGGGTTTGTATGGCAGGACGGAAACCCTTTCCGACGGTTCGAGCATCAAGGTCGACGAGAACTACTTGAAAGAATCGGTTCTCAATCCAAGTGCCAAAATCGTCAAGGGCTATGCCGCCGTCATGCCGCCCTTTACGCCAAGCGACAAGGAGCTGAGCGCCCTGATCGCTTTCATCAAATCCAAAGCGAACGCTGACGCTGATGCGAGCAAGGCTGAGCCAGGGAAGTCGCCGTAAAGCAGCCAGACACTCACTGAAACTTCGGCAGGAGGATGATGTGATGGCCTATGCGGAGCAAGCCGAAACAGAAGCACTGCACGAGCCTAAAAGTTTCCTGACCAAATATATCTGGAGTCAGGACCACAAGGTCATTGCCATTCAATATTCGCTGACGGCGCTGTTCGTGGGGCTTGTCGCGCTGGTGTTGTCCGGCTTGATGCGCATACAGATAGGTTTCCCCGGCAGTTTGGCGTTCATGGATGCCAGTACTTATTATCAGGCGATGACCATGCACGGCATGATCATGGTCATTTATTTGCTGACGGCGTTGTTCCTGGGGGGCTTCGGTAACTATCTGATCCCGTTGATGGTGGGCGCCCGCGACATGGTCTTTCCCTACGTCAACATGCTGAGTTACTGGTTCTACCTGGTGGCGGTAGTGGTGCTGCTCGCCGGTTTCTTTGTGCCGGGCGGCCCCACGGGTTCGGGCTGGACGCTTTACCCACCGCAGTCCATCACCCAGGGCACACCGGGCGTGGAGTGGGGCATCGTCCTGATGCTCGTCTCACTGGCGATTTTTATCGTCGCGGCCACCATGGGCGGGTTGAACTACGTCACCACCGTGCTGCAGGCGCGCACGCACGGCATGACATTGTTTCGCATGCCACTCTCTGTCTGGGGCATCTTCATGGCCTCGATCATGGCCTTGCTGGCGTTTCCGGCGTTGTTCGTCAGTGCGGTCATGATGCTGTTCGACAAACTGTTGGGCACCAGCTTTTTTATGCCGGCGATCGTCTCTCTGGGGCAACAGCTCAATCACCAAGGCGGCAGCCCCATCTTGTTCCAGCATCTGTTCTGGTTCTTTGGCCATCCAGAGGTGTACATCGTTGCGCTTCCGGCGTTTGGCCTGGTCTCCGATTTGATCAGCACCCATGCGCGCAAGAATATCTTCGGTTATCGAATGATGGTGTGGGCCATTATTGCGATTGGCGTCCTGAGTTTTGTGGTGTGGGCGCACCATATGTATGTCAGCGGAATGAACCCTTACTTCGGCTTTTTCTTCGCCGTCACCACGTTGATTATTGCGGTGCCAACGGCACTGAAAGTTTATAACTGGGTGCTGACCCTATGGCACGGCGACATTCATCTGACCGTGCCGATGCTGTTTGCCCTGGCCTTTATCGTGACCTTTCTGGTCGGAGGCCTGACCGGGTTATTTCTCGGTAATGTGATCGTGGATATTCCGCTCTCGGACACGTATTTCGTGGTGGCCCATTTTCATATGGTGATGGGTGTCGCACCGGTCCTGGTGGTATTCGGCGGGATTTATCACTGGTTCCCGAAAGTCACCGGGCGCATGTTGAATGACACCCTGGGCAAATTGCATTTCTGGATTACCTTCCTGGGCACTTACGCCATCTTCTTTCCCATGCACTACCTGGGTTTCCAGGGCATGCCACGCCGTTACTACGCGTATGACAACTACGCGTTCATTCCACAATCGGCGCACGAGTTGAATGCCTTTATAACGGTGGTCGCGTTGACCGTTGGCGTTTCCCAGTTGCTGTTTGTGTTCAACCTGGCCTGGAGTGTCTTTAAAGGCAAACCCGCAGGCAGTAATCCCTGGGGCGCGGCCAGCCTGGAATGGCAAACGCCGAACACCCCGCCCGTACACGGCAACTGGGGCGCGAAGCTGCCAGTGGTGCATCGCTGGGCCTATGACTACAGCGTGCCGGGGATCGAGCAGGATTTCGTTCCGCAAACAGTCTCCGCCGAGGAGCTGGAGCAGATGCGGCAACGGGATGCTGGAACCCGAATAGCGGACGTTAAAACATGAGCAGGCTGCTATTAAAAAACGCCGATGACGCTGACCCCGGCGGCAGTTGGAATAGCGATCCGCAGGGTGCTGAGGCGGGTGAGGGTGCCGATCGAGAACAGATCGCCAAAACAGGTCTGCGCTTGTTTCTGGCGGTGGTCAGCTCGTTGTTTTTTCTGTTCTTGCTCGCCTTTATCGCCCGTTCACAGATGACCGACTGGTTACCCCTGACAGATCCCGTGGCGCCGCTGGCCAACCCATGGCAGCTGTGGGTGAACTCGGCATTTCTGGCGTTGAGTTGCATCGCATTGCAGTGGGCGCGCATGGCTGCTCGTCGAGGCCGCTTGAACTCAACGGTCATGGCTTTTTTGTTGGGAGGCGTGTTTGCAATTGTCTTTCTGACGGGGCAGTTCAGGGTCTGGCAACAGTTTGTCGCCTGGGGTTATTTTGTCGCCGGCAACCCGGCCAACAGCTTCTTCTACCTGTTGACCGGCGTGCACTGGCTGCACTTGCTGGGCGGGTTGATTGCCTGGGGCAGAACCGTCGGTAAATTCCTGTCTCGCGTGCCGTTGTCGCAACTCAGCACCAGCGTGGAACTCTGTGCCATTTATTGGCATTACCTATTGGCGCTTTGGTTCGTGCTATTCGCCCTGCTGACCAGCACGCCACAAACCTATGAAGCCCTCGCCAGACTCTGCGGCTTGAGGTGATCAGCCATGGCATCGCACCCACCAGTTCCCATCGAGTCAAGTTCAGCCAATCCCCTCGGATCGTCACTGGCACCCGGATGGCAAGGCATCGCCGGCGACTGGGCCTCGGATAAGGAGGCCTTCAAGCAAGTGCCCTGGGGCAAGGCGATGATGTGGATATTCCTGCTCAGCGACACGTTTATCTTCACCTGTTTTTTAACCGGCTACATGTCGGTACGCATGACCATCACCACGCCTTGGCCAAACCCCAGTGAAGTGTTCGCGTTGACCATTGGCGGCCGGGAAATCCCGCTGATTCTGATCGCCATCATGACGTTCGTGCTGATCAGCAGCAGCGGCACCATGGCCATGGCCGTCAACTATGCCTATCGCCGTGATCGTGCGAAAACCACAGCGCTGATGCTGGCGACCGCTGCTCTGGGCGTGACCTTCGTCAGCATGCAGGCATTTGAATGGACCAAGCTTATCGGAGAAGGAGTCCGTCCCTGGGGGAACCCCATGGGCGCTGCGCAATTTGGTGCCTGCTTTTTCATGATTACCGGGTTTCACGGGCTGCATGTGTCAATCGGCGCCCTCTACCTCAGCATTGTGGCGAGGAAAGTATTGCGCGGCGATTACGAGCAATCCGGCAACTATCAGAACGTCGAGATAGCCGGACTTTACTGGCACTTCGTGGACTTGGTCTGGGTGTTTATTTTTGCTTTCTTCTATTTATGGTAGAGGAGCACTGGTGATGGCGCATGCTCAAGGTCAACAACATCCAATCAGCTTGTACCTTAAAATCTGGGGTCTGTTATTTGTCCTCAGCACCCTGTCGTATCTTGTCGACTACTTCCATTTCCACGGCTACGTCAGGTGGTTCCTGATCATCACGTTCATGTTGTTAAAGGCCGGTTTGATTGTCTCCATCTTCATGCACATGGCCTGGGAACGATTGGCCATGGTCTACGCGATCCTGGTGCCACCGTTGTGTTTGCTGGTGCTTGTCGGACTGATGGCCACCGAGGCCGATTATGTTTTTCTCAGCCGGGTGATTTTCTTCGGACATTAAAAAACGCCCGGACGCCTTTAGCTTCCAGGGACTGACTGATAACGAATGCCGCTATATGGTTCGCTTGAACTGATGCCACCGATGCAGCCAGGCGACTGTCCAGTGAGGGGCTGCCGCTCCCGTACCGGCGATCTCCAGCAGTGGATGATGTTCAATAACGCCGTCCAAAACCGGCTCCTGATTCGGCTCGACATCCACGAAGAAGATATGTTTTCCCTCGGCCACGACCTGTTTAAAACTGCGGAAGTGAGCGTTCGGCACTTGTATGCCAAAGAAGCCGCCTTCCCAGATGCAGAAGCCAAGTACAACAAGGGCAAGAAATACAAAAGGCATCCAGCCGGCAGCGGATTCGGTCCAGCCCAACCAATAGGCCGCGCCAAGAACCAGTGCCGCGAGCGGTATTCCAACCAGCGCACCAATTTCCCCGGAGTGGACGACATCCTGCTCCATTAACGAGTTGATCTCGTGAAGGTGATGTTGTTCGACTTCGGCGATGTGTTCGCTGAGCACGTGGATTTGTTCGGAGTTGATGCCGCTGGCTTCCAGTTCGTTTTCAACGGCTTCAAGATCGTCGAGGTTGTTGCTGATGTAATAGTGACGGTTCATGCCACACCTCCTATCCCGTGCTTGCCCAAGACCCCCCTCTGTCTTGAAGCTGTTCGCCGAGATTTGCAGTCGGTATCAGTACCCGCGGGCAACGTTTCACGCTTGTTTCAGGCCTAAAAAAGTATAGCACTGCATAGTGTGCAGGCATGGGGGCGGGGGGAGGTGGCCCGGGTTCACAGCAGCCCAATCCAGCACACGGTGCTGGCGCTATAAACGCAAAGGACGCCCCGAAAGGCGCCCCAGATTCACGTCACAACTATTCCGCATCCATGCGTCGAGCAATGACATCCAGCACATCGCAACCGTCGCGCAAGGGCACGCAGCAGAGCAACGCAAAGTCGCTGAGGATCACCGAGTCAGACGTGATGTCGCCTCGCATCGCAAGGTTTTCAAGAAGCTGCGTGACAGCCCGGATTCTGTAGCTGGCGGTGCTGAGCAGGGAATGCAGCGGTTGGGTGGTGTTTACGTAGAGCGAGGGAAGGTCGTCGGCGTTGCTGGTTAAAGCCATGTATTCGTTCATAAGTGATCACCATGTTAGAGGAGGACCTACCACTCAATCGTCGCCAAACAATGGGGTGGTAGCTGTACGCGGGTTGGCGAACCGGACCATGGTAAAACCGGCAGACCCTGAGGTCTCCCACGCACAGCCACCAAAAAAAGAGGCAGCCGAGTGCGTTCAAAAGCGCTCCGAGAAATCCTCGGAGGCTTCCGTACCATGGCATCGAGTCGCCAAACCCG
This sequence comes from Pseudomonas sp. DR48, assembly GCF_019823085.1. Classification (NCBI taxonomy): domain Bacteria; kingdom Pseudomonadati; phylum Pseudomonadota; class Gammaproteobacteria; order Pseudomonadales; family Pseudomonadaceae; genus Pseudomonas; species Pseudomonas sp. DR48. The sequence goes on from NZ_CP081946.1 coordinate 3,429,599, forward strand.
ATACGCCATTTTTGGCGCGGGTCGACTATAGACTTCATGGTGAAAACACAGCAATGCGCAAGTCTACGGACAATTCCCACCGTAGTGTAGGACCTTGCCTTTTCGATAATTGGCCACTTTCGTGCCACTAGCGAGTGGGTTCTCGACAGGTAATGGCAGGCGTTGATTGATCATCCAGGATGAAAAATCAGCGGTTCACTGAATCCTGTTCTCAATGAGTCAGGCCTTGCTGATCCATACGGAATTTAAGAGCCTCAATCGGATCGGACGGCGGCATCGGATAATGCTCGTCTTCGTACTTTTCGATGAGCAGCGCCAGAGTTTCCAGATCATCACCTTCAGGCGAACCAATGCCTGCCCCCCACAACTGCTCCACTCGAGCAAACGCAGTGTTCAAGTCTTCTTGGTTGAGAATTAGCTTAAGGTTCATTCCACGATCTCCGCGTTGATCTGCTCGTACAGGGCAAAGGGTGCAGAGAAAACCGTTACTAGGGCAAGAAAAACGCTAACAAAACACCTGTTTTGCGCGAAAACGTTAATTTCCGCCTTGAAACACAAACCCCAGACATAAAAAAACCGGCCATCAAGGCCGGTTTTTTCTTTACCTGCATCCCCCGTCAAAAAACAACGTGAGACCTGAATTCAATTGGAGCGGGTGAAGGGAATCGAACCCTCGTTATCAGCTTGGGAAGCTGGAGTAATGCCATTATACGACACCCGCTCAGAGCGGCTGACTTTGTACCAGATGTGCGCGTGGAAATGAAGTTTTTCTTTGCGCGCGATGCGTTGGGTGCAGGTGAAACGGTCTATCACGGGCAAGCCTCGTGCCTACAGGAATGCATTCAACACTGTGGGGCGAAGCTTGCTCGTGATGACGCTGTTTCAGATGGCCAATGCATGTTGGTCCTGGACGTAGTGGTAACGCGGTCGGCTGGCGTGCTGCGCCGGTTTCAGGAAGCCCAGCAGTGCCTCGCGGCTGTCTCGGCAAGCGGCTTTGTGTTCCATGTCGAGAAAGTGCCCGGTGGCCTGCAAGGTGCTGAAGGTGGCGTGTTGCACGTGGTTGGCGAACAACCGGGCGCCATCGGCGGCGGTGTATTCGTCCCATTCGCCGTTCATGAACAGCACGGGCACGTTGATTTTCTCAGCTGCTTTGAGGAAGCACTGACGATCGCTGTGCAGCAGGTCGCTGATGTGGAAGTGCATCTGACCGTATTCATGTTCGGCCAGGCTGCTGACGTGGCGATAGTTGAAGCGCTTGAACAGCGTCGGCAGGTGTTTGCCGATGGTGCTGTTCACAAGGTTGCCGACCCGGTCGCCGTCCCGGCTGCCGAGGTAGTCGATGCCGCGCTCGAGGTAGTCGAGCATGTGCGCATTGATCTCCGGAGAGAACGAGCTGATCACGGCTTTTTCGATGCGTCGTGGCTGGTGAGCAAGAGCGACCAGGGTCGCGGCGCCTCCCCAGGAAAACGACAGCACGTGTTCGGCGGCGAAGTGGTCGATCAGCTCCAGGAGGATCTGCCCTTCGACTTCCTTGGTCAGCAATTTTTCATGCAGGTTGTGGGCTTTTGACTTGCCCGCGTAGGGCTGGTCGTAGCAGACCACATTGAACTGCGGGTGAAGGTTTTTCACGGTTTGTGCAAACGACGCAGTCGTGGCCATCGAGCCGTTGACCAAGATAATGGTCTTCTCTGCGGCGTCTGCGCGATAGAACTCCGTGTAAACCCGATACTGACCCTGTATATCCAGCACAGCGATTTCTGGCCTCATGTCATAAGACTCCTGGCAAGCGGGTATGCGCGCAAATGAGATTGCACGAGCTTTGTGACAGGTAGGCATACGCCTGGAATTTGGAGGCCCATGTCGATCCGTACTGCAGGTCGACGGGTATTATTATTGGCGGGCAGTCTGCCGGTCTGAGGCGGAACCTGAGGGTTCTCTAACCGGCAAAAAGTTTCTTAGAAGTATGTTGTGACTCGTCAGTCACATTTCGGCTGACGACCTGATTCAAGCAGGGGAGACGGCATCACGCAAGTGCCTTTCGTAAATTGTTCGACAACTTCTGCTGAGCGGTAGGCTGCTTAGATCAATTGAATCTCTTCGGTGCGCAACGGGCGGTACTCGCCCGGTTTTAGCGCGTTATCGAGCACCAGCGGGCCCATGCTCTCACGGTGCAGGCGCAGCACTTTGTTGTCGAAGTGGCCGAACATTCGCTTCACCTGATGGTAACGACCTTCGACGATGCTCAGTCGAGCGGACGTGGGGCCGAGCACGTCCAGCCCGGCCGGCTGCGTGGTCAGATCCTCGAAGGCAAAGTACAGCCCCTCAGCGAATTTCAACGCATATTGCGGGCCGATCGCTTGCTCGGTCTCGACGTAGTAAATCTTGGGCAGCTTGGTCTGCGGCTGGGTCAGGCGTCGCGACCAGCTGCCGTCATTGGTGATCAGCATCAGGCCGGTGGTGTTGAAATCCAGGCGGCCGGCGATGTGCAGGTCTTCCTTGTCCGGCTCCTGGATCAGGTCGAGGACAGTCGGGTGTTGCGGGTCGCGGGTGGCGCTGACGCAGCCGGGCGGTTTGTGCAGCATGAAATAGCGTGCGGGCTTGCCGACTTGCAGCACATCCCCATCGACCTCGACGCGGCTGAACTCCAGCACTTGGGCATGCGGGTCGCTGACGACTTTTCCGTCGATCCGCACGCGTTTTTCCACCAGCAACAGGCGGACCTGTTGACGGTTGAAACGCGGCAGATTGCTGAGGAAACGGTCAACGCGCATGACGAAGGATCAGTGGTAAAAGGGCGCGTATCTTACGTGATCGACCGAGAGGTTGCTTACAACTGCGCCTCGACCTCGGCACAGCGTGGGCACAGGCAGGATTTATTGCGCAGTTCCGCGGGCAACGCTTCGAGCACCGCAGGGTCGATGCTGACGCCAAAGCACCAGCACGTTTGATCGACGGTTCGCGGGTCCGCCAGGGTGCAGGCGTTGGAGGCGCCGCAGGCCGGGCACAGGTCAGGATTATTCATGTAGGACTGTATTCATAACTGGAGTGAGGCATTTCCACGCACGTTCGGTTGCGGCCGGCTTGCTTGGCCCGGTACATCGCATGATCGGCCCGAGAGAGCAGGGTGTGCAAGGTTTCATCGACTTGCAAGGTGGTCAGGCCGATGCTGACTGTCAGCTGCAGTTCCTTTCCGTTGTAGGCATAACGCTGCTGTTCGACGTGCTGGCGAATTTTCTCGGCGATCATCAGACCGGTCTCACCGTCGGTGTCCTTGAGCAGCACGATGAACTCTTCGCCGCCCCAGCGGCAGACAATGTCGGAGTGGCGCAGGCAACTCTCCAGGTCCCGGGCGAAGCCGATCAGCACCTGATCGCCGGCCAAGTGACCGTAGGTGTCGTTCAAGGCCTTGAAGTGATCCAGGTCCAGCAACAACGCCGTCAGCGGCTTGGGCTCGCGTTGGGCTTCGTGCATGGCTTGCGCGGCCAGCAGGTCGAAGCCGCGACGGTTCGGCAATTCGGTCAGGCTGTCGAGTGTCGCTTGCGCCTGGATCTTGCCCTGATAGCGCTTGATCACCCGGTTGAGCAGGGCCAGCACGATCAGCGTGACCAGCAGGCAGATCAGCAGGTTGAGGTACAGCGACTGACGGATTTCATTAAGCGCGCCGTCTTCGCGTTTATCGACAAACAGGTACCAGTTCAATTCCGGAATGAACCGCACGTTGAGGAAATGTCCCTGGCCGTGGGCGGAATATTCGTAACTGCCGCTGTGGGGTTTGGGCAGCTGGCTGACCAGCCCCTTCATGCTGTCCAGTTCGTCGAGTTTCTGGCCGATATGCGCGCCTTGTGGGCCGCCCTCGGCGCCGGTGAGCACCAGGCGTCCGAAGTTGTCGACGAAGTACACACTGCGCTGGTAACGCTGCTGGTATTTGTCGATCAGCTTGATGACCGCATCGACCGTCAGGCCGACGCCCGCCGCGCCAATGAAGCGGTTGTTGTAGTCGTAGACCTTGTAGTTGATGAAGAAGGTCAGGTTGTCCTTGTTGGCGAGGTCCGGGTCGACATTGATCTCGTAGGGATCGGCCATGTCGCGCACGCGGAAATACCAGGCGTCGCGCGGCTCAGTGGATTTGACCTGCTTGAGTACGCCCTTGGCGTGGTAGTACGTGAGGCTGGTGTTGGAAACGAAAAATGCGGTGTAGGCGCCGTAGTGCGTCATGACCTCGTTGAGGTAACGGGTCATTTTATCGGGGTCTTGCTCACCGTTTACCACCCAGTCACGCATGAAGGTGTCGCGGGACATCATCGAGGAAATCAGGATCGGTCTGACCAGGTCTTTCTGGATTTCCGAGTAGACCGTGTCGGACGTCAGCGGCAGTTCGGTGTTGACGATGTTGTCGCGGATCGACGCTCGCGAGGCGTAGTAGCTGAGGAAGGACGTGGCCAGGAAACCTGCGCCCAGCAACGCGATGAGCGTGAGGACCAACGAGCGTTGTGAATACAGCGACGAGCGAAGCGGCATGACGTTTCCGTTGGCAGTAACCCGATGGCAGGCATTCTAATGGCACTGCCGGAAAATAACTGCTCCATGTGCGCCGAGCGCGGTCCTTGTAGGAGTGAGCCTGCTCGCGATAGCGTCGCATGAGTCGACATCTGTGTTGGATGTGCTGACGCCATCGCGAGCAGGCTCACTCCTACAGGGGGGCGGTATTTAGCTCAGGGATTGCAGATACGCACGCCATCCGCCTAGATGACTGATATTGACGGCCCCCTCCAACCCATACGCCTCACAGATAAACCCGCTCTCCCAGCGCCCATCCGCCAGTTGCACCTTACCCAACCCCAGCGGCGCTGGAATCCCGGTCAGGAACGAGCCCAGTTCACTGCTCGGCAACTCCCAAACCTCCACTGCAATGGCCACGCCGCCATCCTTCACCCGAACCATCCCCGGACGAAACGGCGGCCCACCGGCCAATGCATACAGTTGATAGTCCGGTGAGCTGATCGTGGTCTCGACCAACCGAGCCCCGCGCCGCTTCAGTTGCCAGTTCAATGCCAGCCCGTCCAGATGCGCGCCGCACACCACCAGGCGTGCACGGTCATTGCGGGCGACCGTCGTCGGTGCAGGCTCGGCCGAACCCCGCTGGAACGCATCTGCCACGCTCAACAGATATTGATCGGTAAACGCCCGGCCAAACAGCGTCACGCCCCACGGCAGACCATTGCCCATGAAGCCGCTTGGCACCGCAACGGCGGCGTAATCGAGCAGGTTCATGAAGTTGGTGTAGTAACCCAGTTCCGAATTGCGCAGGACCGGTTCGGCGGCCAGTTCCGCCAGCGTAACCGGGCGGCCGATGGTCGGCGTGACGACGCAGTCGAGCCCTTCCAGCGCCTTGTCGCACAGCGCCTTCAAGGCTTGCAGCCGATACTGGGCGCGGAAGGTCTGCACGCCCGTCACCGCCGGAGCCTTGGCCAGCACGGCGCGGATCACGGGCAACACGGCTTGCGGATTTTGCTCCATCAACTCGCCGGCCACGCTGTAACGCTCGGCCACCCACGGACCTTCATAGAGCAGGCGCGCAGCCTCAAGGAACGGCGACAGATCGAACTCCACCGCTTCGCCGCCCAACGCCTTGAGCTGATCGATGGCATCACCGAACAGCAGTGGTCCTTCAGGGCAGCCGAAGAACTCCAAGTCCTGCGCACGAGGCACGCCGAAACGGAAGGGGCGCGGTGCGCCGAACGCCGAGCCGTCATTCCACAGCGGATTGCTGCGGCTGTATTCATCACGCGGGTCGAGGTGCGCGGTGAGCGCGAGCAACTGGCTGGCTTCCCGAGCCGTCGCGGTAAACGTCGTCACGCAATCGAGGGTGCGGCAGGCCGGCACCACGCCCGCCGTTGAGATCAGCCCTTTGGTCGCTTTAAGGCCGACCAGATTGTTCAGCGCCGCCGGGACTCGCCCGGAGCCCGCCGTGTCCGTGCCCAGCGAAAAACTCGCCACGCCCAGCGCGACCGCCAGCGACGAGCCGGCACTCGAACCGCCCGACGGATATTCTGGCAACACACTGTTGGGGCACGCGCCATATGGCGAGCGGCTGCCGTTCAGCCCGGTGGCGAACTGGTCAAGATTGGTCTTGCCCAAAGGGATCGCGCCCAAGGCCAGCAGTTGTTCGACGATGGTCGCCGAACGTTCCGGCACATAAGCAAAATCAGGACACGCTGCGGTCGTCGGAATGCCCGCCAGGTCGATGTTGTCCTTGATCGCGAATGGCACGCCGTACAGCGGCAGGCTGTCGAGTTCGCGGCCGTCGAGGGCCGCCAGATACGGTTCCAGTTCTTCAACACTGAGCAAATGGATGAACAGGTGATAGTCCGGGTTCAGCGCCGCGGCTTTGTCGCGCAGGCTCAGCAGCAGTTGCCGAGGCGTGGTGCTGCCGTCGCGGTAAGCGCTGCGCAGGGCGTCGAGTTGCAGATTGATGTTCATGGCTTGATCCTTTTCAAAATGGCTTCAGTCGAGTTCCAGCACCACGACGCGCTGTCCGGCGCGCACCGCCGAACCCGGTTGCACACGAATCTCGCGCACCACGCCGGCGAGGGGCGCGAGCAGCGGAATTTCCATCTTCATCGACTCCAGAATCACCAGCACATCGCCGGCCTCAACCCGGCTGCCGGTCTCTACCTGCACCTGCCAGAGATTGCCGGCGATGTGGCTGTCGACGCTCATTTCACCGCTGGTCAGCGGCGCGTCCTCTGTCACTTGCGCGATCAGCTCTTCACTGTCGAAGTGCGCCTGGCCGCTGGCGATCCAGCGTTCGCGTTCAGCGTTGAACGCGCCTTGTTGCTGATCGCGGAAGGCGGCGATGGTCTCGGCTTCTTTCGCCAGGAAAGCCTGGTAGTCCGCCAGGTTCAACTGGCTGTGCTCGATGTTCAGCTCGAAGCGCCCGAGGGGGAAATCGCGACGGATGCGCAGCAGTTCATCGGCACTGACCGGGTAGAAACGGATCTGGTCAAAAAAGCGTAGCAGCCACGGTTTGCCATCGAACGCCGCGACTTCGCGGTAGCGGTTCCACATCTGCAACGTACGGCCGACGAACTGATAACCGCCGGGGCCTTCCATACCGTAGACGCACATGTAGGCGCCGCCGATGCCCACCGAGTTTTCGGCGGTCCAGGTGCGAGCCGGGTTGTACTTGGTGGTGACCAGCCGATGGCGCGGATCGAGCGGGGTGGCGACCGGCGCACCGAGGTAAACGTCGCCCAGGCCCATCACCAGATAGCTGGCGTCGAACACCGTGCGCTGCACTTCGTCGAGGTTCGGCAGGTCGTTGATGCGGCGTATGAACTCCAGATTGCTCGGGCACCACGGTGCGTCCTTGCGCACGGTGGTCATGTATTTTTCGATTGCCAACTGGCAAGCCGGATCATCCCAGGACAGAGGCAAATGCACGATGCGCGACGGCACTTGCAGGTCTTTGGCGGCGCACACGGCGTCCCATTCTCCGGCAACGATGCCGAGCAGATCGGCCAGCGGCAGTTGCTCGGGTTGGTAGTGCACTTGCAGCGAGCGAATGCCGGGCGTGAGGTCGATGACGCCGTGCAGGTGTTTGCTTTCCAGCGCTTGCATCAGGGCGTGGGCGCGGAAGCGCAGGACCAGGTCCAGTTCAGGTGCGCCGATTTCCAACAGCAGGTGAGTGTCACCCGACAACCTGGCAACCAGCCGCGTATCCCCCTGACCCAAATCCAACACCACGGGCGACACAATTCCTTGTGGGAGCGGGCTTGCTCGCGAAAGCGGTATGTCAGATACATCAGTGTTGACTGGCCCGGCCTCTTCGCGAGCAAGCCCGCTCCCACAAGGGGTATTCCATTTCAAGGCGAGGTTGCGGGCGGTTTTGATGTCGATCGGTGAGAACTGGACTTTGTCCCCCGCCTTCAGTTGCCCCAGCTGCCAAAGGTCCGCCTCGATCACCGTCACCGGGCACACGAAACCGCCCAGGCTTGGGCCATCCGGCCCCAGGATTACCGGCATGTCCCCGGTGAAATCCACCGCGCCAATGGCATACGGATTGTCATGGATGTTCGACGGATGCAGCCCGGCTTCGCCACCGTCGGCACGCACCCATTCAGGCTTGGGCCCGATCAAGCGCACACCGGTGCGGCTGGAATTGAAATGCACTTCCCACTGGGTCGCGAAAAACGTGCCGATGTAGTTTTCGGTGAAGTATTCCGGCGCACCATGGGGACCGTAGATCACCCGGATCTGCCGCACGGCAGGTAACTCGGTGATGTGTTGCAGTTGCTGACCGACACCACGGTCAATCAACGCAGGCACGTGCAACACGTCACCCGCGCGCAGCGCGCGACCGCCGTGCCCGCCAAACTGTCCCAGCGTGAACGTGCTTTTGCTCCCCAGATAATCCGGCACTTGCAGGCCACCGCGCAGGCACAAGTAGCTGCGTGCGCCGGCACCGGCAATCGTGCCGAGGCTTAACGTGGCACCGGCCGGAATCAGCAGTGCCGTGTTCATTGCAACGGTTTCACCGTTCAACGTCAGTGGAATCTGCGCGCCGGTCACCGCCACCACCGCGTCGCAGTTGAAACGCAGCAAGGGCCCGCTCATGGTGATTTCAAGCGCGGCGGCGCCTTCGTCGTTGCCCAGCAAAAGGTTGCCCAGGCGTAGAGCGCGACTGTCCATCGGTCCCGACGGCGGCACGCCCACCGCCCAGTAGCCGAGACGGCCGGGATAGTCCTGGACGCTGGTCTGGGTGCCGGCGCTGAGCACCTCAAAGGTGTTGGCCTGATACACCAGACCTTCGAGGCAACGGGTCCACGGCTGACCGCTGGCGAACGGCACATCCTGCAGAATCTGCCGCAGGTAATCGCGATTGGTTTCCACGCCATAGAGCAGGCTGTCACCCAACGCCTGATGCAAATCGGCGCGGGCTTCTTCGCGGGTCGGGGCCCAGCTGATGACCTTGGCGATCATCGGATCGAAGTACGGTGGAATCTCGCAACCGGCCTCGACCCACGTGTCGATGCGCAGCTGTTTGCCATCGGCGGTCGGGAAGTTCACAGCGGTCAGCAAACCCGGGCTCGGCTGAAAATCGCGGCCCGGGTCTTCGGCGTAGAGCCGTGCCTGAATCGCATGACCGTCGGCCTTCAAGCCCCGGCTCAACTCGCTCAATGGCGGCAAGTCACCGGCCGCCAGTTCCACCATCCAGCGCACCAGGTCCACGCCCCACACTTGCTCGGTGACACCGTGTTCCACTTGCAGGCGGGTGTTCACTTCCAGGAAATAGAAACGCTGGTCTTCGCTGTCGAAGACAAATTCCACGGTGCCGGCGCTGCGGTAGTTGACTGCTTTTGCCAGCTTGATCGCCGCCGCACACAACTCATCGGCCATCCCCTCTGGCAGGTTCGGCGCCGGGGTCTCTTCGAGGACTTTCTGGTTGCGCCGTTGCACCGAACAATCGCGCACGCCGAGGGCAATCACTTCGCCGCGACCGTCGCCGAACACCTGGACTTCAAGGTGCCGGGCGCGCTGGATGTATTTCTCGATGAACACACCGGCGTCGCTGAAATTGTTCTGGCCGAGGCGCTTCACCGCTTCAAAGGATTCGCTCAACTCGGCTGCGCTGCGGCACACGCGCATGCCGATGCCGCCACCGCCGGCGGTGCTCTTGAGCATCACCGGGTAGCCGACCTGTTCGCCGGCGATCAAGGCCGCGTCGAGGCTGTCGAGCAGCTCGGTGCCTTCGAGCATCGGCACGCCGTGTTGTTTGGCCAGGGCACGTGCGGTGTGCTTGAGGCCGAACACCCGCAGCTGCTCCGGGGTCGGGCCGATGAAGGCGATGCCAGCCGCTTCGCAGGCTTCGGCGAACGCGGCGTTTTCTGAGAGGAAGCCGTAGCCGGGGTGGATCGCCGTGGCACCGGTAGAAGTGGCGATGGCAAGGATTTTATCGACCGCCAGGTAGGTGCCGGCGGCGGCGCCTTCACCGAGGCTGTGGGCTTCGTCGGCTTGCAGGATGTGCAAGCTGGCGGCATCGGCTTCGGAGTAAACGGCGACGCCCTTGACCTGCAATTCGCGCAGCGTGCGCAGGATGCGGCAGGCGATAGCGCCACGGTTGGCAATCAGGACTTTTTCGAACATGGCATAACCCCTGAAGGGGATGCGGGCCGTCCCGCAGTTTTTCGATGAGCGCCGGGGTCGTCCCCGACGGAAAAATCACTTCTCTTCAGACCACCACCGACCCCTGTGGGAGCGGGCTTGCTCGCGAAAGCGGCGTATCAGTCGACATCAATTTTGAATGTGATGACCTCTTCGCGAGCAAGCCCGCTCCCACAGTGGGATTAGTGGTGTACATGAGTTTTGAGGCACTGGCCCGAACGCGCCTGGCACAACGCAAACAACCACCGCCGCAACTGCGCCATTTTCAGTTCCATACCAGCAACTCCGCAGGGGTCGGGTTGTAGGCATTGCACGGGTTGTTCAACTGCGGGCAGTTGGAAATCAACACGATCACGTCCATCTCGGCCCGCAGGTCGACGTATTTGCCCGGCGCCGAAATGCCGTCTTCAAACGTCAGCCCGCCGTCCGCCGTGACCGGCACGTTCATGAAGAAATTGATGTTCGGCCCGATGTCGCCCTTGCCCAGCCGTCCGTCGTGGACACAGGCGCGCAGGTAGTTGTCGCGGCAGCTGTGCATGTAGCGTTTTTCCAGTGCGTAACGCACGGTGTTGCTCTCCTGCGCGCAGGCGCCGCCGAGGGTGTCGTGACGGCCGCAGGTATCGGCGACGATGGTCAGCATCGGTTTGCCGAGGTTGGAATACAGCACGCTGCCGGTGCTCAAATAGACGCTGTTCTGCCGGCGCAAAGTCCGCTGCACGTCGTAGCGTTCCTTCGGGTTGGCGACGCTGTAGAACAAGGTGTCGACGGCCTGGTTGCCTTCCAGATCGAGGATGCGCAGGGTCTGGCCGGCCTTGACCTCCATCAGCCAGGGTTCGCCAGCGGGGATGGTGGCGCGATAGACCGCCGTTTCTGGATGCTTGTGCGTGGTAGCGATGGCGAGTGACATGGCAGCGATCCTCAGGCGAACAGACGGTCGGTGTTGATGAAGCCGCGCTCGTTTTCCGGGCGCGAGGTGCGGCAATGTTCGGCGACGCTGGCGTCGGCGTTCATCCAGCTCAGCTTCAATGGTTTCGGTGCGTATTGCGGCGACGGGTCCATCGGGTGTTGCAGCGCGGTGAGCACCACCAGCGTGTCCATTGGCGCGTACAACTCGATGTAGTCGCCGGCCTTGGAATTGCCTTCGACAAAATGGAAACGCCCGGCTTCATCGACGTTGACGCGGCTGAACAAGTTGAGGGTCATCAGCAAATCCGACAGGCCCAGGCCCCACTTGCCCAGTTCCACCAACAGGTTGTCGGTGCCGTTGCGGAAGAAGCCGTTGCGCAGTTCCTGATAGCGGCCGGCGCCGTACTTTTCAGCGACTTCTTCGGCGCAGAGCACGCCGCCGAGGCTGTCGCTCCAGCCGCAGGTGTCGGCGGTGATGGCGGCCAGGACGCGGCCCATGTCCGAGTACAGGCAATGGCCGCCAGTGAGTTTGGCGGTGTGTTGGCATTTGAGGCTGTCGGGCAGGTTCAGGCGTTCGGTTTTTTCGTTGGCGTTGAGCAGCGTCAGGCTGACGTTGGCGCCGCCGCGCAGGTCGGTCAGGCGCAGCAATTGGCCGCGCTTCAACACGAACGAGCGATGACCGCCGCCGGGGAGCATTTCTTCGGCGAAGGGTGGGAACAGTTGAGTCGAATCCGTCATTTCAAAATTCCTCTAAGCGATACGAAGCGTGCCTGCCAGGGCTTGCGGCAGGGCGTCGACGGCGGCGCGATTGACGCGGCGGTCGCTGTTCAAAGGGATGTCGTAGGTGATGCGCGCGCCATAGGCGCCGGGGGCGTGCGGGTCGACGCGGACCTTGTCGAACACCAGCAGGCGCGTGCCGAGGCTGAAACCTTCGGACAGGTCATGGGTGACCATGAACACGGTCAGTTGCGTCTCGCGCCACAGCTCCAGCAGCAAGGCGTGCATGTCTTTGCGGATGCCCGGATCGAGAGCGCCGAACGGTTCGTCGAGCAGCAACACCCGGGGTTTCATGATCAGCGCCTGGGCGATCGCCAGTCGTTGCTGCATACCGCCGGAGAGCTGCGCCGGGTATTTATCCAGCGAATGGCCGAGGCCGACTTTGTGCAGCAGCACCGAGGCCTGTTCCCGGGCCTCGCGTTTGGCGCTGCCGAACAAGCGTCCGAGCAGCGGTGAGCGTGGCAGTTCGAGGCCCAGAGCGACGTTGTCCAGCACTGTCAGGTGCGGGAACACCGAGTAGCGCTGAAATACCACGCCACGGCTGGAATCCGGCTCGCCGGCCAGGGCGTGGCCGTCGAGCAGAATCTCACCGCGACTGGCGCGTTCCTGGCCGAGCAACAGCCGCAGGAAGGTCGATTTGCCGCAACCCGAGGCGCCGACCAAGGTGCAGAATTCACCCTCGTTGACGCTCAGGTTCAGCCCTTCGAGCACCACCTGATCGGCGTACTGCTGCCAAACGTTTTTGACTGTGATGAAACTCATGCGCGAGCCCCCTCATACCAGGGAAAGGCGCGCTGGGTCAGGCGTTTCAGACCCCAATCCATCAGCCAGGCGAGCAGCGTGATCCAGACCACGTACGGCAGGATCACGTCCATCGCCAGATAGCGACGCACCAGGAAAATCCGGTAGCCGAGACCGTCAGTGGAGGCGATGGCTTCGGCGGCGATCAGGAACAACCACGCCGAGCCGAGCATCAACCGCAGCGAGATCAACAGGCGAGGTAACAGCTGTGGCAGCACCACGCGCAGCATCAAGGTCCAGGTCGAAGCGCCCAACGTCTGGGCCTTGATCAGCAACTCGAGCGGAATTTCCCGGGCGCGCTGTTCCAGATCACGGGCCAGTGCCGGGGTGATACCGATCACGATCAGCATCACTTTCGACAATTCCCCCAGCCCGAACACGATGAACAGAATCGGCAGGATTGCCAGTGGCGGCACCATCGACAGCACGGTCAGCAGTGGCGACAACGGTGCGCCAAACAGCGGCAAGGTACCGGCGGCAATGCCCAGGCACAGCCCGGCCAACGCACTGATGCCGAGGCCGATGGCCAGACGTCGCAGGCTGGATGCGGTGTCTTGCCACAGTACGTATTCACCGGTGCGGCTGTCGGCGGTGAACGCCAGGCGTTGGACCGCGTCGGTCATTTGCACGGCGCTCGGCAGCAGTTTGTCGTTGGGGTTGTCCGTCAGTCGCTCGGCCGAGCCCATGAAGTAGGCGAACAGCACCAGGGCGAACGGCAGGATCACCAACAGCAAGCGACTCGGGCGATCCGGGTGGCGATTGATCAGGCGCATGGCCAGTCCTCCTGTTTACAGCTTGGCGTCGGCTGCCATCTGCACGTAGGTCGGGTCGAAGCGCAGCTTGAGGTTGCTCTTGTCGCCGCTGGTCACGCCATTGGCGAAGGCCATGCCCACCGCGCTGGTGTCTTTGGCGCCTTCACCGAGCAAACCGTGTTGGAAAGAGAACTCGGCGACCTTGCGCATGGTTTCCGGCAGTTGCTTGCTGGTGGAGAAGTCGAGGGCTTCCTTGGGCGTCGCGAACAATTTGGTGGTATCGAGTTGCGCCTGGAAACCGGCCAGGTCGGTGCCGGACGCTTTGGCCATGTGTTCGAGGGCCGTTTTGCTGGCGGCGTTTTTCTCGTTCATCAACGCGACCACTTCAAACCAGGCGCCGGTCAGCGCTTTGCCCAGGGCCGGGTTGTCTTTGAGGGTGGCACTGTTGACCACCATCATGTCCATGATCTCGCCGGGAATCTGGCTGGAGTTGAACACTTCGGTCACCGCAGGCTTGGCCTTGATGTCCGAGAGCATCGGGTTCCAGGTGGTGACGGCTTTCACCTGATCGGTGTTGAAGGCGGCCGAGATGTCGGCGTCGGAGGTGTTGACCACTTTCAGGTCTTTCTCGGTGAGATCGACCGAATCCAGCGCGCGCGCCAGCAAATAGTGGGAAACCGACAGTTCGACCAGATTGACGTTCATGCCCTTGAGGTCGGTGACTTTCTTGCCATCGCCCTTGAGCACGATGCCGTCATTACCGTTGGAGAAATCGCTGACGATCAGCGCTGTGCTGTCGACGCCACCGGCGGCGGGAATGGTCAGTGCATCCATGTTGGTCATGGTGCAGCCGTCGAACTGGCCGGCGGTGTACTGGTTGATCGATTCGACGTAATCGTTGAGCTGCACCACATCGATCTTGATGCCGTACTTTTTCGCCCATTTGTCGACTATGCCTTGGCTGCCCGCGTATTCCCAGGGCATCCAGCCGGCGTAGATGGTCCAGCAGACGCTGAAGTGGTCTTTCTGTGCGGCTTGGGACGAGACGCTCACGAGGGCTGCGAAAGCAGCGGCGAGCAGGGCGGGTAAACGAAGCTTGAGCATGGGTGGTTCTCCAGTTGATCAAGGGCGGGCAGGAGTCAACGCGGCACCGCGAACGGTGGCTTGTCTCCCGGGCTTTTGTCCCGCCGTGTAACCTCAACTGGAGGTCGCCAACTCTCGGACCAGCCACTCGCTTAAGCGAGCCGGAACCCTAGTCAGCCATTGCAAATTGTGGTGCCGCGAACCTGTGATGACTCCTGCACGGGTTTACTAAAGCGAGAGCCGTGCCAAGTCGGCTAAAGCGCTCTAGCGTGCGGGGTTACGCGATTGGCGCGGTCAAGAGGGCGGGGAGGGTGCTTTGTGATGGTGCGTGGACGCACCGCAATGGACCGGGCAGGCCGCTGATCCGAAGGTCTGCGCAGCTCGGCACTCGGCCCGGGATCGCCAGTCAAAAGTGGTATCAGCCGGCGAGTTCCGGTTGCGGGTCTTTCAGGAGGCCGTGATGTTTCGCCGACTGTTGTTGGGTATGGTTCTCGGTCTGGGGTTGGCCGGCTGCTATTACTACGCTGGCGGCTACGATGTGTATTCCGCGCCTTATTACTACCCCGGCTATGGGGCCTATTACTACCCTGGCTATTCGCCCTATTACTACTATTACGGCCCCCGTTATTACTACGGGCCACGCTTTTACGGCGGCTATCGCTATTACTACTGGCGCGGGTACGGGCCACGTCATTACGGCGGTGGATACCACGGTGGGCACCACTAATCAGCGCATGAATAGGTGAAAAACCTTTCATCGGCTACTTGTTTCAATGTGTTTCAGAAACGCACCAGATTTCGAAATCGATGTCTGATCTATCGACAGTCACCGAATAATTGACTGTTGCCTGCCAGCGTCGCTGGTATGGCTCACTCGCGGTCCAGGAGGCCGCCATGCTCTGTCGAAAACGGGTCAAACTAATTCTTCTGATGGCTGTATTGGGATTATCTCTTGGTGCGTGCGTACCCTATTCCGATGGAGGAGGCAGCTACTACAGTTCCGAGGTCTACACCTCACCGGCGCCGGTCTATTACTCCGGTGGCGACGGCTACTACACCCAGCCGCGTCGTTACTACGCGCCACCGGCCCGGTATTACCAGCCAACCCCACGGTATTACTACCAGCCGCGGGTTTATCAACCGGCTCCCCGCTATTACCAGTCGCAACGAGGCGACTACCGGGGCCATCAGAATCACGATTGGGGCGGCGGTAACCGTGGCGGCTGGAACAACGACTACCGTGGCGAGGGTGGACGCAATCACGGCGGACGAGGCGACCATGAGGGTCGCGGCGATCATGGTGACCGAGGTGACCGGGGTGGTCGCTGGTAACTCTGACGCAAACCTTTAGAAAAGCGGCGCATCGTGCGCCGCTTTTTTTGTGCCTGAATTTCAGTACTCGGAAAGGTCCGCCAGCGGATGCCGACCTTCCCAGACCTTGTGAAAATGCGCTTCCACAACCGCTTCAGGCACATTGATGTCCTGCCAGTGCCAATGCGGTTTCTGGTCCTTGTCGATCAATCGCGCTCTAACCCCTTCACTGAACTCCGGATGTCGGCAGCAATTGAGGCTGATCGTGTATTCCATCTGGAAAACCTGCGCCAGTGACATATGACGGGCGCGGGCGATCTGTTCCCACACCAGATGGGCGGTCAGGGGCGCGCCTTCGCTCATGGTTTTCGCGGCGCGGCTGAACAGCAGGTCCGTGCTGTCGCGCAGATGGCTGATGGCTTTCCAGGCGCAACGCACATCGGCAACGTCCAGCAGTTCGTCGATTTGCTGGCGTCGCGGCAACCATTGCGCTTCGGGCAATTGCGCGACGGCTTCCTGTTGCAGAGCCTTGAGCAGACTGTTGAGCTGCATCGGTATCTGTTCCTGCCAGTTCAATTGCAGCAAGCCTTCGATCAACTCTGGTTGCTGTTCATCGAGCAGGAAACGATCGGCCAGGTCCAGATCGATCGCATCACGACCGTTCATGTGAGCGCCGGTCAAACCCAGAAACAACCCAAGCTTGCCGGGCAGCCGTGACAGAAACCAACTGGCGCCGACATCCGGATAAAGTCCGATACTGATCTCAGGCATCGCCAGGCGACTGCTCGGCGTGACAATGCGGATGCTCGCGCCTTGCAGCAACCCCATGCCGCCGCCCAGCACATAGCCATGCCCCCAGCAGATCAGCGGTTTGGGATAGGTGTGCAGATTGAAGTCCAGGCGATATTCCGCGGCAAAAAAGTGCGCAGCCAACGGCGGGACTTCCCCCGGATGCGCGCGACAGGCTTCCACCAGGCTGCGCACTTCGCCCCCGGCGCAGAAAGCCTTGGCGCCGTTGCCGCGTAACAGGACACAGACAACTTGCGGATCTTTGGCCCACGCGTCCATTTGATCGCGCAGGGCGTTGATCATCGGCAAGGAAAGCGCGTTGAGGGACTTTTCGGCATCCAGGCTGGCGATGCCAATGCGAGCGCCGTCGGTGCCGGTGAGTTCTTCGAAGTGCAGATTCATCGTGACCTCGATAGGGAAATTAAGCGTTCAGTATGATCGCTGTACAGGAAAGTGGCGGATCTGCGTCAGATCAATTGACAAGCATGGTCAGCTTTCCTAGGGTTCGCCCCATTGTTTTTGCCGGATGTAACCATGACTGCTGACGACCGTATCAAACTCGAACCGAGCTGGAAGGAAGCGCTGCGTGCCGAATTCGACCAGCCTTACATGGCAGAGTTGCGTAATTTTCTGCAGCAGGAGCGCGCGGCGGGCAAAGAAATTTACCCACCTGGACCGATGATTTTCAACGCGCTCAACTCGACGCCGCTGGATAAGGTCAAAGTCGTCATTCTCGGCCAGGACCCGTACCACGGCCCGGGCCAGGCCCATGGGCTGTGCTTTTCGGTGCAACCGGGCGTGCCGGCGCCGCCGTCGCTGGTGAACATCTATAAAGAGTTGAAACGCGACCTGAACATCGACATCCCCAACCACGGTTGCCTGCAAAGCTGGGCCGACCAGGGCGTGCTGATGATCAACACCACCATGACCGTGGAGCGCGCCAACGCCAACGCCCATGCCGGAAAGGGCTGGCAACACTTCACCGACCGGATTATCGAAGTGGTCAGCGAGCATCAACCGCATCTGGTGTTTTTGCTGTGGGGCGCGCATGCCCAGAGCAAGCAGAAACTCATCGATGCCACCAAGCATCTGGTGCTGACGTCGGTGCATCCGTCACCGCTGTCCGCCTATCGCGGCTTCCTCGGTTGTGGGCATTTCAGTCGGACCAACAAGTATCTCGAGCAAAATGGCGAGACGCCGATCGAGTGGCGGTTGCCGCCAGTCTGAAAAGCATCGCGAGCAGGCTCGCTCCCACAAGGAGCATACGAACCCTGTGGGAGCGAGCCTGCTCGCGATGGCGGCGACGTGGTCTATCAGTCTGAATCGGGCTCGCGGTTCCAATACCTGAACAATGGCTCCGCCAAAAACAACACAAACAATAGCCGCATTACCTGCATCGCCGTTACCAGCGGGACGGACAATTGCAGGGTTTCTGCCGTCAGGCTCATCTCCGCAATCCCGCCGGGCATCATGCCCAGGGTCAGCGAACGCAGATCCAGATGGGTCAGCGCACTCAAACCCAGTGCCGCCGCTGTGGCGATCAACATCGTCAGCACCGTGCCAATCAATGTCCGCCCCATGAACGAAGGTGCGCGCCGGAAAAACTTCCGATTGAAGTGGCAACCCAACCCGCTGCCGATCAGCCATTGGCCGATCTGGCTGCCACCATTGGGCAAGCCGATGTGCAAATCCCAACCAATGCTCACAGCCGCACTCACCAGCAACGGCCCGAACAGCCAGGGATTGGGTTGGCGCAGACGTTCCCAGATCCAGGCCGCCAACGCGCCGGCCGGGAACAGCAGGGCCAGCAGCCACCAGTTGACCTCGGTGGGATGCAAGACCGGTGCACCGTAGCCCAACAAATACTTGAACGCCGCCGGCACACACAGCACCACGACCAACACCCGCAGACTTTGTCCTGCCGCAACCCGGCTAAGCACCGCGCCATTACGCGCGCCGAGGTTGACCATCTCCCCGGAGCCGCCCGGCATGCTGGAAAAGAAAGCGGTAGCGCGATCTTCACCGGTGCGCCGCATCAACCAGACCCCGACCACGGCGGACAGGCTAGTTATCAACGCACCGCAGAAAATCAGGCCGAAGTGACTCAGCACCTGCTCCATTACGATCGGGGTGAAATGCAGGCCGATGCCGATACCGACGATCCACTGGCCGCACTTGCGGCCGCCAGGGATTTCCGCCAATTGCCAGGGTGTCAGACAACGCACCAGGATGATCGCCAGCAATGAGCCGACCATCCATGGCAACGGCCAGCCGACGAGGCTGGCCAGGTAACCGCCCAGCGCGCCGACCAGCGGCGTACCCCACCAGGCGTTGAAAGGTGTTCGATCAGACATCGGCGATAGCGCGACGCGCAACCGAACGTTTGCGCCAGATCCGCAGAATCGGCATCAACAGCATGATCGCCGTCAGCACCCAGACACCGAACGTGATCGGGCTCGACCAGAGGATCTCCAGCGCACCGTTGGAGATCGACAGGGCGCGACGCAGGTTCTGTTCCATCAAGCCGCCGAGGATGAAACCCAGCAGGACCGGCGACAACGGGAAGTCCAGCTTGCGCAGGATGTAACCGAAGATACCGATACCGATCATCAGGAACAGGTCGAAGGTGGTGGCGTGCACCGCGTAGACGCCGATCCCGGTAATGATCGCGATCACCGGCACCAGCGCCCAGTTCGGCACGGCGAGGATGCGGGTGAAAATGCGGATCATCGGGATGTTGAGGATCACCAGCATGACGTTGGCGACGAACAACGAGGCGATCAGGCCCCAGACGATGTCGGGTTGTTGCTGGAACAGCAGCGGGCCGGGGGTGATGTTGTACAGCGACAGCGCGCCGATCATCACCGCCGTGGTGCCCGAACCTGGAACGCCGAGGGTCAGCATCGGTACCAGTGCACCGCAGGCTGCACCGCCGATGGCGGTTTCCGGGGCGGCGAGGCCGCGCATGTCACCTTGGCCGAAAGTGCCCTTGGCGCCGGCGATACGCTTCTCGGTCATGTAGGCCACGGCGCTGGCGAGGGTTGCGCCCGCACCCGGCAACACGCCCATGATGAAGCCCAGCAAGCCGCAACGGATGTTCACCACGAAGACCGCCGAAGCTTCCTTGAAGTTGAACATCATGCGCCCGGTGGCTTTCACCGCTTCCTGGCCGCGATGGGTCTTTTCCAGCAGCAGGAGAATTTCGCTGATGGAGAACAGGCCCAGAACCAGCACCACGAACTGAATGCCGTCAGTCAAATGGATGTTGTCGCCAGTGAAACGGTAGACGCCACTGTTGGCATCGATCCCCACGCTCGACAGGAACAGACCGATCAGCGCTGCGATAAAGGTTTTCAACGGTCGGTCCCCGGCCATGCCGCCGAGACAGACAATCGCAAATACCATCAGCACGAAATATTCCGCCGGGCCGAAGGCAATCGCCCACTTCGCCAGCAACGGCGCGAACAGCACCATGCCGCACGTGGCAATGAACGCACCGATGAACGAGCTCCACGCGGACAGCGACAAAGCCACGCCGGCCAGGCCTTTGCGGGCCATTGGGTAACCGTCCAGGGTGGTCATGACGGTGGAAGCTTCGCCGGGGATGTTCAGCAGGATCGAGCTGATACGACCGCCGTATTCGCAGCCCAGGTATACCGCCGCCAACAGGATCAAAGCCGACTCCGGTGGCAAGCCCAGGGCGAACGCAATCGGGATCAACAACGCCACGCCATTGATCGGGCCCAGGCCCGGCAACAGGCCGACAACGGTGCCGATCAGGGTGCCGCAGAGCGCGGTCACCAGGTTGTACGGGGTCAGCGCGACGCCGAAGCCCTGACCCAAATAGCCAAGAGTATCCATATCAGTTCTCCAGAACGTCGAGTACGCCCAAGGGCAGAGGCACGTCCATCAACTTGTCGAACAGCAGGTAAAGACCGATGGCCATCAGGCTGATGATCACTGCGCTCGGCAGCCAGCGGCCACCGTACAGGCGAGCCATGGGAACGCCGATCAGGATGCTGGCGACGATGAAACCAAGGGGTTCGAAGGTGCCGGCGAATACCAGCAACAGCACCACGCAGATGCCGATCTTGATCAGCGTTTCACGATCAAGCTTCGGGTCGTCGTCGCTGTGGATGATCGGCGTTGGCCGAAACACCATGTACAGCAAGCCGAGCCCCATCAGGCCCAGCATCAACAGCGGAAACGCGCGAGGGCCCACCGGTTCGTAGGAAAAAGCGGCCTGGTACGGCCATGCCATCAGCGCCAGGCCAACACAGGCCAATAACAGCACCGAAGCAAAAATGCGTTGTAAGAGCATGGGGAACTCCTGTGCCACGACCCCGCAGGAAGGGGGCCGCAGCCGCTAGACAGAGGCGATCACTGAATCAGGCCGAACTCTTTGGCCAGCACTTTGTAGTCCGCGACCTGCTTCTTCACGTAGGTGTCCAGCTCCGGGCCGGTCATGGCGAACGGGAAGAGCTCGCGCTGATCGCGCAGCTTGGCAAAGTCTTCGGACGCCAGCAGCTTGTCGAAAGCGTTTTTCCACCAGGCGTAGTCTTCATCGCTGACCTTTGGCCCGAGGTAGAAGCCGCGAACCACTGGCCAGACGATGTCATAGCCTTGTTCCTTGGCGGTCGGAATGTCTTTCATTTCCGGCTCGTCCAGGCGTTTTTCTGCGAACACGGCCAGCAAGCGCATGTCGCCGCTCTGGATGTGCGGCATGGAGTCGGAGATGTCGGTGCTGCCGACCTGGATGTGGCCACCGAGCAGGGCGGTAGCGATTTCGCCGCCGCCTTCGAGGGCGACGTAACGCAGGTCACGCGGGTTGATCCCGGCGGCCTTGGCGATCAGTGCGGTTTGCATCCAGTCCTGGCTGCCGACGGTGCCGCCGGAACCGATCACCACTTTGCTCGGATCTTTCTTCAGCGCCTGAACAAGATCGTCCAGGTTCTTGTAGGGCGAATCGCTTTTCACCGCAATGGCGCCATAGCTGGTGCCGACGGCGGCCAGCCAGCGCACGTTGGTTTCATCGAAACGACCGAACTTGCCTTGGGCCAGGTTCAGCAGCGAACCGCTGGACCACGCCACCAGCGTGCCGGCGTCTGCCGGGCGCTGTGCAACCACCGCGTTGTACGCCACCGCGCCGACACCGCCGGGCATGTAGGTCACGCGCATCGGTTTGGTCAGCAGCTTTTCGTTTACCAGCGCGCTTTGCGCCAGTTTGCAGGTCAGGTCGAAACCGCCACCTGGCGAGGCAGGGGCGATACATTCCGGGCGTTTTGGTTCGGCCATCAGTTGACCGGCGAACAGCATGCAGCTGGCGGCGAGGGCGAAACGGCGCAGTGATCGATTCATTGTTGTCTCCACGGGAGTTTTTGTTTTTGGGGATGTTTCAGATGCGGCGGTTTCGCGTCGTGCAGCCGGCAACGGCGCTGGCAAGCGTCAACGATGGGAATCGAGAGGAAGGGTGGGGCGGGTAGGTCTCAAGCGCGATGCGCGGCATGGTGCAGTACCTCGGTTTATTGTTCTTATTGGCGAAAACGCTTCAAGGCGTTTTTCGGGAGCTACGTTTCAGGCACGTTTTCAAACTACGATTGGAAGGTCTGCAGTCGAAACCCTCCGTGGATCGACTCTAACGGCCCAACCTTTCGCTAACCTTTCAGTGGACTTTCACCGTTTTGCGGCTTCACAGCAGCGGATGCGGCTGTAAACTCCGCGCCAAAGAATGGCGTCGACCATCCCTGAATGAGGTAAAGATCCATGCGTGTTCTGCTCGTCGAAGACCATCTGCAGCTCGCCGAAAGTGTCGCCCAGGCGCTCAAGAGCACCGGTTTGACCGTGGATGTGCTGCACGACGGCGTGGCGGCCGACCTGGCCTTGGGCAGCGAGGAATACGCCATGGCGATCCTTGATGTCGGCCTGCCGCGCATGGATGGTTTCGAGGTGCTGGCGCGCCTGCGGGCCAGGGGCAAGAACCTGCCGGTGTTGATGCTGACCGCTCGCAGCGACGTCAAGGATCGGGTACACGGCTTGAACCTGGGCGCCGACGATTACCTGGCCAAACCGTTTGAGCTGACGGAACTCGAAGCGCGGGTCAAAGCCTTGTTGCGACGCAGTGTGCTCGGTGGTGAACGCCAGCAACGCTGTGGCGTGCTGGCGTATGACCTGGACACGCGACGCTTCACCCTCGGCGAAGAATTGCTGACCCTGACCTCACGCGAGCAGGCCGTGCTCGAAGCATTGATCGCCCGGCCCGGTCGTGTGATGAGCAAAGAGCAATTGGCCTCTCAGGTGTTTGGTCTGGATGAAGAAGCCAGTCCCGATGCGATCGAAATCTACGTCCACCGCCTGCGAAAGAAACTCGACGGCCAGCCGGTTGCCATCGTGACGTTCCGCGGCCTCGGCTATTTGCTGGAAAGCCGCGATGCATAAGCCCAGCAGCCTGCGCTGGCGGTTGTTGTGGAACCTGGCGCTGTTGTTGGTGGTGTTAATGCTGGCCAGTGGTTTGAGCGCGTACTGGAATGGTCGCGAAGCCGCGGACACCGCCTATGACCGCACGTTGCTGGCCTCGGCGCGGACCATTGCCGCCGGCGTGTCCCAGCGCGACGGCAGCCTCAGCGCCGACGTGCCTTACGTGGCCCTCGATACCTTCGCTTACGATAGCGCCGGGCGGATTTTTTACCTGGTCAACGACATCAATCAGAAGCTGATTTCCGGCTACGAAAACCTGCCGCCACCGCCGCCGGGAACCCCGCGCACCGATGACTACCCCGCGCTGGCGCGTTTCTACAACGCCAAGTACCAAGGGCAGAACGTGCGCGTGGTGAGTTTGCTCAAGCCGGTGAGCGAGCCGAACATGAATGGCATGGCCGAAATCCGTGTGGCAGAAACCGATGAAGCGAGGGTGGCGATGGCCCGCAGCCTGGCCGCTGACACGTTGCTGCGCCTGGGGATGTTGGCCATCGGTGCTTTATTGATGGTGTGGTTTGCGGTCAGTGCGGCGTTGCGTCCACTGGAACGCTTGCGCACGGCAGTGGAAGAGCGCCAGCCGGACGATCTGCGCCCGCTGCCACTGGTGGAAGTGCAACACGAGTTATGGCCGCTGGTGCGGGCCCTCAATCATTTTACCGAGCGCCTGCGTGGGCAATTCGAGCGACAGGCACAGTTTATCGCCGATGCCGCCCATGAATTGCGCACGCCATTGGCCGCTCTGAAAGCACGACTTGAGCTGGGTTTGCGTTCCAACGAACCCGATACCTGGCGCAACACCCTGGAAACTGCGGCCCAAGGCACTGACCGTCTGACGCATCTGGCCAATCAATTGCTCTCGCTGGCACGGGTGGAAAACGGTGCTCGGGCGATCGCCGAGGGCGGGGCGCAATTGCTGGACCTGAGTCAGTTGGCTCGAGAGCTGGGCATGGCGATGGCACCTTTGGCTCATGCGCGCGGCGTGGCCCTGGCGCTGGAGGCGGACGAGCCGGTGTGGTTACGCGGGGAGCCGACGCTGTTGAATGAACTGCTGAGCAATCTGGTGGACAATGCGCTGGCGCATACACCGCCGGGTGGCAATGTGATTCTGCGGGTGACGGCTCCCGCGGTGCTGGAGGTCGAGGATGACGGGCCAGGCATTCCCATTGATGAGCGGGATCGGGTGTTCGAGCGCTTTTACCGGCGAAATCAGCAGGTCGCCGGCTCGGGGCTGGGGTTGGCGATTGTCGGTGAGATTTGTCGCGCCCACCTGGCGCAGATCAGTCTGCACGATGGCGAATCGACGGGTTTGAAGGTTCGGGTGAGTTTTATTGCGGGGGAGTGATGGCGCCTGTTAGGGCCCCATCGCGAGCAGGCTCCCACACTGGATTGATTATGTGGGAGCGAGCTTGCTCGCGATTGAAGCGCCGCAGTCCCGTCTAGTAAAACATCGACCGCGACTCTTCCAGACTTCGGCACACAGCCTCGTTCTGCGGATCGATCCCCAATTTCTTGAAAGCTGGCACGCTGAACGCATCGATGCGAGCGATGGGATGGTCGGTATCTTTATGGCAATACAGGCTGGCGACCTGAACCAGATCGACATAGTCGATCCGTTCGGACTCGCGTTTGAAGTCCAGATACAGACCCGGCAACTGCAACAGCATTTCCGGAAATTCCCAGACCCTGAGTAGTTTGTCGCCGATCAGCGGATGAATCTGGTCAATCACATGGTTGAGGCTGACCGAGTCCGACAGCAGTTCATAATGGTCTTCGGCGTAGGTCAGGATCGGCAGTACGCCGATCTGATGCACCAGCCCGCCGAGGGCCGCCTGATCAGGTTTGAGTTGCGTGTATCGGCGGCACAGCGCATAGCTGACACCAGCGATTTCCAGGCTTTTGCGCCAGACATCGCGCATTTTCTGCTCTACGACTTCGGATCGGGCATGGAAAATCTGCTCCATCACCAGGCCGATCGCCAGATTGCTGCTGTAGTTAACGCCCAGACGCGTGATTGCCGTGTGCAGGTCAGTCACTTCTTGAGTCGCGCGCAGCAGTGGGCTATTGACCACTTTGATCAGGCGCGCAGACAGCGCCGTATCACGACCGATCACTTTGCTCAGGGTACTGACACTGACTTCCGGGTCTTCGGCGGCCTTGCGAATCTGCAGGGCCACTTCCGGTAAAGTTGGCAGAACCAGGTCATCATTATCGATGGCCTCAACCAAATCCTGTTGGACCTTATCCGCCAGCTCGCTCATCTATTTTCTCTAGGGTGTTGCAACAAGTGCTGCAGTTAGCGCTGGATTTCGCGATCGCGATCCAGTTGATAAGGCAGGTCAAGCAGGTGCAGGGCAGGCCCTTCGAGCGCGCTCAGATGAATATCGCCACCTTCAGCTGCTTCGGCTTGCAGCACCGCCAGAAGTTCAATGTTTTGCTCGGCGGTGGCGGCCAACACCACTTCGCCGATGGAACTACCGTGGGTCGGTGAAAATAGTGGCGTGCCAGGCTCGGGCAATTCGCTGGCATCCAGTGTCAGGCGATACAAGCGACGCTTGAGTTTGCCCAGGTACTGCATGCGCGCAACGATTTCCTGACCGGTGTAGCAGCCTTTCTTGAAGCTGACGCCACCGACGGCTTGCAGGTTGAGCATCTGCGGGATGAACAGCTCACGGGTACTCGGCATGACCTGGCCGATCCCTGCGCGGATCTGGCCCAGCAGCCATTGATTCAGATTGCCTTCGGCCAGCTGTGCGGACAACTTGCCCTTGATCGCATCGGCTTTATCGGCGGCAACCCACAACTCTGCGCGCTCCGACGAGACACGAATGGCGATCAGGCCGTCGTTGCGCACGACGCTGTCAGTGTCGGCCGGCAGCTCAAGTCTCAGGCCGGTCAACGCGGCGTCTGCATGCTCAAGGCCGAAACGGACCCAGGCAGCGCTTTCATCCGTCAACTTGGACTTGGAGAACACGGCGTACTTTTTCAGGTCCGCGAGCTGCGGCTCCAGCAGTTCGGTGGCCATGGCCATCAGCACGCCATCGCCTTCGAGCAGGATGCGGAAACTGGACTGCATGCGCCCTTTTTGCGTGCAGCGAGCGCCAAGACTGGTTTGGGTATCGCTGAGGTAATTGAGGTTGCAGGTCAATTGGCCTTGCAGGAATTTGCTCGCATCCGCGCCGCGGACGGCAAGAACGCCTTCATGAGACAGGGTGCAGAAAAAAGCAGAATCGGCCATGGGTCATCGCAGGGTAAAGAGTCTGGGGGACATCATAAGGGTGCGCTCTTGAAATGGGTAGTTCACAAAGGCTTGAACATGCCCGACCAAAGCCGGCTGTTCGAGCGTGCCCGGGGCTGTATACTTGCCGCCTATTTGAGGAGCGCTCCATGGTCGAAGATGTTGAACTGAATCGCCTCTACTGGCATAGCCGCCGCGGCATGCTCGAGCTTGACGTGTTGCTGGTGCCGTTCGTGAAAGAGGTCTACCCGCACCTCAATGATGTCGACCGCGATTGCTACCGCAAGCTGCTCGAATGCGAAGATCAGGACATGTTCGGCTGGTTCATGGAGCGCGCCGAGTCCGAAGATCCGGAGCTTCAGCGCATGGTTCGCATGATCCTGGATCGTGTCCAGCCCAAGTAACGCGTTCGAATGCCGCTGGCATGCCTCACGGCAATTGCTGGCGGCTTATGTCTTGGCCCAGCTGTTCGCGCTGGGTTCGCTGTTTCTTCTTTCGATACCCGTCTGGGCCAGTTTGCCTGCCTTTGCGCTGTGCCTGGCGCATGGCGTTTGGCTGCTGCCGCGACAGATCCTGCTGACACATCCACACGCGTTTCGCGGTTTGCGTCGCGATGCCGATGGCTGGCAATTGTGGAATCAAGCGGCGGGTTGGCAGTCCGTGCAGATGCGACCGGACAGCCTGGCATTGCCGTTGATGGTGGTCCTGCGATTTCGTCTGCGAGGCGAGCGTCACGTCAGATCACTCTGCGTCCCCCACGATTCGCAGGCGGCGGATGTCCATCGCCGCCTGCGGGTTCGACTCAAGTTCAGTCGACGTAGGTGGGCGGCACCAGAATAGTGTCCAGGGCGACGGGCAGCATGTTCGGGTAGTCGAGGGTGTAATGCAGGCCGCGGCTTTCCTTGCGCTCCATCGCTGACTGGATCATGAGCTCGGCGACCTGGGCCAGGTTGCGCAACTCGATCAAATCGCGACTGACCTTATAGTTGCTGTAGAACTCGTCAATCTCGTCCAGCAACAATCGCACCCGGTGTTGCGCGCGTTGCAAGCGCTTATTGGTGCGCACGATGCCGACGTAGTCCCACATGAACCGCCGCAATTCGTCCCAGTTGTGCGCAATGATCACGTCTTCGTCGGAGTCGGTCACCTGGCTCGCATCCCAGACGGGGAGGGTGACAGGGGCCGAAACCTGCGGCAGTTGTTCAAGAATGTCCGCCGCCGCCGAGCGGGCGTAGACGAAGCACTCCAGCAGCGAATTGCTGGCCATGCGGTTGGCGCCGTGAAGACCGGTGAAACTGGTTTCGCCAATGGCATATAGGCCGGGCACGTCGGTGCGACCGTTCTGATCGACCATCACGCCGCCGCAGGTATAGTGCGCCGCCGGAACCACCGGGATCGGTTGCTTGGTGATGTCGATGGAAAACTCAAGGCAGCGTTCGTACACCGTCGGGAAGTGCGACTTGATGAATGCTTCGGGCTTGTGGCTGATGTCCAGGTAGACGCAGTCGACCCCCAAGCGCTTCATTTCATGGTCGATGGCGCGGGCGACGATGTCCCGTGGCGCCAGTTCTGCACGCGGGTCGAAGCGCTGCATGAACCGTTCGCCATTAGGCAGCTTCAGGTGAGCACCTTCACCGCGCAGGGCTTCGGTGATCAGGAAACTCTTGGCTTGCGGGTGATAAAGGCAGGTCGGATGGAACTGGTTGAACTCCAGATTCGCCACCCGGCACCCCGAACGCCAGGCCATCGCGATGCCATCACCGCAGGCGCCGTCAGGATTGCTGGTATAGAGGTAGACCTTGGCCGCGCCACCGGATGCGAGGATCACGAAACGGGCACCATAGGTGTCGACTTCACCGGTACCGCGATTCAGCACATAAGCGCCCAGGCAACGATCGCCTTCAAGGCCCAGGCGTTTTTCGGTGATCAGGTCAATGGCGACCCGCTGTTCCAGCAACTCGATATTCGGCCTCTGTCTGGCCTGGGCGAGCAAGGTTCTGAATATCGCCGCGCCCGTGGCATCGGCGGCATGAATGATGCGCCGATGACTGTGACCGCCTTCGCGGGTCAGGTGAAATTCGAATCCACCGTCTTCGGTGCCGGATTGTTCATCGCGGGTAAAGGGCACGCCTTGGTCGATCAGCCATTGAATTGCCTCTTTACTGTGCTCGACGGTAAAGCGCACGGCATCTTCGTGGCAGAGGCCACCGCCGGCATTGAGGGTGTCGTCGACGTGGGATTCGACAGTATCGGTGTCATCCAGAACGGCGGCGACACCGCCCTGGGCCCAAAACGTGGAACCGTTGGCAAGGTCGCCCTTGCTCAGTACGGCGATACGCAAATGACCGGGTAAAGTCAGCGCAAGGCTCAAACCGGCAGCGCCGCTGCCAATGACCAGAACATCATGTTGAAACTGTTGGCTCATTTCAGGATTCCGCTCAAAGCGACCCGGGTCGGGGTTGGCGCAAGACTCCTGGAACGGCGAGTCGAGGCAGCCACACAGCCCACTAGTATATAGAGGGGGGGAGCGGCACAATACCCGAGCGCATATGGCATTGTGAAACTACTGTGACGGAAAATATCTGACGCTTCGTCGGATGGTTTTTTCGCGGGTTCGGCGACAACACGACTGTATCAGCGATTTAACATTCTTTTTCTATTCACGGTTGCACAATGTCGCATTCGCCCGGCTATAAATATTTGGAACTTTTGCGGAAGGCTCAAGATCAATAGACGGTGCCTGAAAAGAAGGACAGTGTCGGCTTCAGGATGGGACGTGCGGTTGGTCCTTCCTGGCGGATCCGATGACAAGATTATTCGCGCAGCCGGGTCATGCCGAGCTGCGCTTTTCGTGCGTGCCAAATCAGAGCCCGCAGGAAACTTGCTTGGAGGGGGAGAACTTTTGCGAAAAGCCCGAGTCTATGTTTGCAAGCCTGGTCGTTTAGTTATGCAAGCCTCCTCCGAGCTTATCGAGGAGTGTTCATGCTAACCCAGGAAGAGGATCAGCAGCTCGTCGAGCGCGTTCAACGCGGCGACAAGCGAGCTTTCGATCTGCTAGTGCTGAAATATCAGCACAAAATTCTCGGGTTGATCGTGCGTTTCGTGCACGACACCCATGAAGCCCAAGATGTGGCACAGGAAGCCTTTATCAAGGCGTACCGCGCACTTGGAAATTTTCGCGGAGACAGCGCGTTTTATACGTGGCTTTACCGCATCGCCATCAACACGGCGAAGAACTATCTGGTTTCACGCGGCCGTCGGCCGCCGGATAGCGATGTCAGTTCCGAAGATGCAGAGTTCTACGATGGCGATCATGGCCTCAAGGATCTCGAGTCGCCAGAGCGTGCATTGCTGCGGGATGAGATCGAAGGCACCGTCCATCGAACCATCCAGCAACTGCCAGAAGATTTACGTACGGCGTTAACTTTACGTGAATTCGATGGTCTGAGTTACGAGGACATTGCAGCCGTCATGCAATGTCCGGTGGGTACCGTGCGCTCCCGGATTTTCCGCGCTCGGGAGGCCATCGATAAAGCCCTGCAGCCGTTGTTGCAGGAAAACTGAGACAGCGGCGATAGCCAAGAGAGGAACGCCATGAGTCGTGAAGCCCTGCAGGAATCGCTGTCCGCAGTGATGGATAACGAAGCGGACGAACTGGAATTGCGTCGGGTGTTGAATGCCTTTGACGATGTCGAAACCCGTGAAACCTGGGCTCGTTATCAAATCGCTCGGGCAGTAATGCACAAGGATTTGCTGCTTCCACGCTTGGACATCGCTGCGGCAGTTTCTGCTGCGTTGGCTGACGAAGCCGTACCGGCAAAAGCATCTCGCAGTCCATGGCGCAGCCTGGGTCGACTGGCCGTTGCCGCTTCGGTAACCGTTGCCGTACTGGCAGGTGTTCGTCTGTATAACCAGGACGAGATCGCTGGTGTTGAGCTGGCACAGCGTTCCAGCCAACAAAGCCTGGTCGCTCCTCAAGTTAAAGGCCCAGCCGTATTAGCAGGCTACAATGAGAGTTCGGATGCCACTGGCCCTATGGCCAACGGCGTATTGCAAGGTCAGCCAGGCTGGCACGATCAGCGTCTGCCAGGCTACTTGCGCCAACATGCTCAACAGGCTGCACTGAAAGGTACTGAAAGCGCTCTGCCTTACGCTCGTGCAGCGAGCCTGGAAAACCGTTAAGGAGGATCATGCGCGCCATACCTCTACTTTCGCTTCTGCTCGGTGGCTGGTTTGTTGTTCCAGCCTATGCTGATGAAGCCCAGGACTGGTTGACACGCCTGGGCCAAGCCGAGCAACAGCAAAGCTTTCACGGCACTTTTGTTTACGAGCGTAACGGTAGTTTTTCTACCCATAACATCTGGCACCGCGTCCAGGATGGCAAGGTCCGAGAGCGTTTACTCCAGCTCGACGGCTCAGCGCAGGAAGTCGTGCGCATTGATGGTCATACTCAATGTGTCAGCGGCACCCTGATCGCAGGGCTTGGGGATTCCCCCAGCTCCGCTGCTCGTTCACTCGATCCACAAAAGCTGAAGAATTGGTACGACCTTGCCGTGATCGGCAAGTCGCGCGTGGCTGGGCGGGCGGCAGTGATCGTTTCACTGGTACCCCGTGATCAGCACCGATACGGTTTTGAACTGCATCTGGATAAAGAAACCGGCCTGCCCCTCAAGTCATTGCTGCTTAATGAGAAAGGGCAACTGCTGGAGCGGTTCCAGTTCACGCAACTGGATACCGATGTACCGCAGGAAAGTGAATTGCAGCCGGGCCCCGACTGTAAAGCTATCGCCCTCGATAGTGACAAGGCGTCTGCCGCCAAGGTTGCGCAAGTCTGGCATTCGGACTGGCTACCGCCAGGTTTCGAGTTGACCAGCAGCAATGCCCGCAAGGATCCTGAGACCAAAACCCAGGTCAACAGTCTGATGTATGACGATGGTCTGGCGCGTTTTTCGGTGTTTCTTGAGCCGTTGAACGGTGCGACCGTCACCGACACTCGCACACAGCTAGGACCAACCGTTGCTGTTTCTCGACGCTTGACGACTCCTCAAGGCGAAATAATGGTGACTGTGGTCGGCGAGATTCCAATAGGTACTGCTGAACGGATTGCGCTGTCCATGCGCACCGATGCCACTGCAACCAAGTAGTGAGCTGATGCCGAAATGTTTGGTGAGCATTTCAATTTGCAAAAAAACCTGAATTTTTCTATAGGTCAGAGCCTCACGGCTCTGGCCTTGTTTTGTTGTTCCCGGAACAAAAATACCGGCGTATCTTTCCCGGTGTTCCTTGCTCCATATCGCTTAACCATGCTCGTCGTAACGGGAGCCGTATGTCGATACCACGCTTGAAGTCTTATCTCTCCATTTTTGCCACCGTGCTGGTGCTCGGTCAGGCGGTCACTGCTCAAGCAGTCGAATTGCCTGACTTCACGCAACTGGTCGAGCAGGCCTCGCCTGCGGTGGTAAACATCAGTACCACGCAAAAACTGCCAGATCGTAAAGTTTCTGGCCAGATGCCTGATCTTGAAGGCTTGCCGCCCGCGCTGCGTGAGTTCTTCGAACGGGGCATGCCGCAGCCGCGCTCGCCTCGTGGTGATCGCCGTGAAGCGCAGTCCCTGGGTTCGGGTTTCATCATCTCGCCTGATGGTTACATCCTGACCAACAACCATGTGATCGCAGATGCTGACGAAATCCTGGTTCGTCTTGCCGATCGCAGTGAGTTGAAAGCCAAGCTCATCGGCACAGATCCACGTTCCGACGTGGCATTACTGAAGATCGAAGGCAAAAACCTGCCGGTACTGAAACTCGGCAAATCCCAAGACCTGAAAGCCGGCCAGTGGGTTGTTGCCATCGGCTCGCCGTTCGGCTTCGATCACACGGTGACCCAAGGCATCGTCAGTGCCATCGGTCGCAGCCTGCCGAACGAGAACTATGTACCGTTCATCCAGACCGACGTGCCGATCAATCCGGGTAACTCCGGTGGCCCGCTGTTCAACCTGGCCGGTGAAGTGGTCGGGATCAACTCACAGATCTACACCCGCTCCGGTGGGTTCATGGGCGTGTCGTTCGCGATTCCCATCGACGTCGCGATGGACGTTTCCAACCAGCTGAAAGCCGGTGGCAAAGTCAGCCGCGGCTGGCTGGGTGTGGTGATTCAGGAAGTGAGCAAGGATCTGGCCGAGTCTTTCGGTCTTGAAAAACCGGCCGGTGCGCTGGTGGCTCAGATCCAGGACGACGGCCCGGCAGCCAAAGGTGGTCTGCAGGTGGGCGACGTGATCTTGAGCATGAACGGTCAGCCGATCATCATGTCTGCCGATCTGCCGCATCTGGTCGGTGCACTGAAAGAAGGCGCCAAGGCCAATCTCGAAGTGATCCGTGAAGGCAAACGCAAAAATGTCGAGCTGACTGTGGGGGCGATTCCTGATGAGGGTTCGGAGCTGAATTCACCGCTTAAATCCGGTGCTGAAGCCAGCAGCAATCGTCTGGGTGTTGCCGTCGGCGATTTGACCGCTGAGCAGAAGAAGACCTATGACCTCAAGGGCGGGGTGGTTATCAAGGAGGTGCAAGAGGGTCCAGCTGAACTGATCGGCTTGCAACCTGGCGATATCATTACTCACCTGAACAACCAGGCCATCAGTGACAGCAAGCAGTTCACTGAAATTGCCAAGGCGCTGCCGAAGAACCGCTCGGTTTCAATGCGGGTTCTGCGTCAAGGTCGTGCCAGCTTCATCACCTTCAAACTGGCTGAATAAACCAGTAGATGGCTGAATAAGAAACCGCCTCGAAAGAGGCGGTTTTTTTGTGCGCGGAATTCAGGTTTCTTGTGACTGTCAGCCCATCATGTCCTTGATCATGCGCTCCTGCTCCATCAGTTCGCGTTGGCGCGCATCGATGCGCGAAGACAACGGGAAGTTGGTACCCGCCTTGCGTTTGGCGAAGTCCAGTTGCTGGATGGCCTGACGGTAATCCCCAACCAGAGCAAAGTACTCTGCACGCGCCTGATGCAGGCCAATGATGTTGCCCGACAGGCCGCGAGTTTCGGCCACCTGATACCAGACATCTGGATCGTCGGGACGCGACTTGAGCAGGCCTTCTAGGGCCTTTTCAGCGTCGGCGGTGCGGTTCTGTTTCAGCAACAGATCTACACGCACCTGGTTCAACGGATAGTTGCCGGGATACTGGGTGAGCATCCGGTCGACACGCGTCTGCGCATCGGGCAGGCGGTTGTTGGTGATGTCCAGATCGACCTGTGCCAGGTTGTAGATGATCTCGTTCGGCGACTTGGCCAGTAGCAGCTTGAGGTTTTCCCGAGCTTCATTGAGCTGGCCGCCTTTGATCTGGGCAATCGCCAAACCATATCGGGCGACGTCGCTGCTCGGGTTCTCATCGAGTTGCGCGCGGAAACGTTTGGCGCCCAGTCCCGGGGTTTCTTCATAGATCAGTTGGACGCGCGCACGAATCAGCTGATAGCGCATCGTATCTTCGATACCGCCCGGTTTAGCTTGTTCGGCCCGGTTGCGGGTGTCGGCGATACGCGATTCGGTTACCGGGTGAGTCAGCAGAAATTCAGGTGGTTTGGCATCGAAGCGGTATTGGCGCATCAACCGCTCGAACATCGTCGGCATCGACCGTGGGTCGTAACCGGCCTTTTCCAGATTGAGGATACCGATACGGTCGGCTTCCTGTTCGTTCTGGCGCGAGAAACGTCGCTGTTCCTGAATGGCTGCTGCCTGAGTACCGGCAATCGCCGCGATCCCCGCGTCACCAGCGCCGGCCGCCGCAATCACGATACCGGCCAGCAGGGCTGCCATCATCGGTACTTGCATGCGCTGTTGCGCTTCAACGCCACGGGCAAAATGGCGTTGCGACAAGTGAGCCAGTTCGTGGGCCAGTACCGACGCATATTCGCCCTCGGTCTGCGCGTTGAGGAATAGTCCGCCGTTGACCCCGACGATCCCGCCCGGCGCCGCAAAGGCGTTGAGTTGCGGGCTGTTGATCAGGATGAACTCCAGGCGCCGGTCATTGACCTGGCTGGTCTCCACCAGGCGGTAAACGCTGGATTCGACGTAATCCTTGAGCTGCGGATCGTTGAGCTGTTTAACCTGGCTGCGCAGCAGCGCCAGCCATGCGCGGCCCAGTTGGTATTCCTGTTGCGGCGAGACGATGGCAGAACTGGCGTCGCCGAGTGACGGCAAGTCGTCAGCGAAGCCCGGTGAGGCGAGCAGGCAAGCGAGCGTCAGCAGGGTAGGGCGCAAAAAAG
Source organism: Pseudomonas sp. DR48 (assembly GCF_019823085.1). Taxonomy (NCBI): domain Bacteria; kingdom Pseudomonadati; phylum Pseudomonadota; class Gammaproteobacteria; order Pseudomonadales; family Pseudomonadaceae; genus Pseudomonas; species Pseudomonas sp. DR48. The sequence continues at coordinate 3,464,147 of NZ_CP081946.1, forward strand.
TCATGCACAAAGCCTTAGTCGACAAAGAGCTTACTGTAGCCGGACACTTGGCTTGGGACCAGATATTCTAGGCAACACCACCACCTGACCCGGAGTGACGCAATGACCGATGCTGTAGCCCATGACGCCGAACTGGACGCCAGTGGCCTCAATTGCCCTTTGCCCTTGCTCAAGGCCAAGCTGGAACTCAATCAGCTGGCCAGTGGCGCTGTGCTGAAGGTCACCGCGACAGATGCCGGCTCCCAACGCGACTTTCGCACCTTTGCCCGATTGGCCGGTCATACGCTGCTTCGCGAAGAAGATGAGGCGGGTGTTTACCGCTATTGGTTGAAAAAAGCCTGAACCTGCTGCGTTCATTTCTAAGGATTATTGATGTTCAAGGTGTTACGCGACTGGATTCAGCGCTACTTTTCCGACGAAGAAGCCGTGGTGTTGGCGGTTCTGCTGTTTCTGGCATTTACCGCCGTACTTACGCTGGGTGGCATGCTCGCGCCGGTGCTGGCCGGGATGGTACTGGCGTATCTGATGCAAGGCCTGGTCCTCACGCTCGAGCGCCTGCGCATTCCGGGCGCTGTCGCGGTAGGGCTGGTCTTTGCATTGTTCATGGGCGTTTTGCTGGTCTTCATCGTTGTCGTGGTGCCGTTGCTTTGGCATCAACTGATCACGCTGTTCAATGAACTGCCGGGCATGCTTGCCAAGTGGCAATCGCTACTGTTGCTGCTACCTGAGCGTTATCCGCATCTGGTGTCCGATGAGCAGGTGTTGCAGGCCATCGAATTGGCGCGGGGCGAGATCGGCAAGTTTGGCCAGTGGGCGCTGACCTTCTCGCTGTCGAGTCTGCCGCTGCTGGTGAACATCATGATCTACCTGGTCCTGGTGCCGATCCTGGTGTTCTTCTTCCTCAAGGACCGGGAGATGATCGGCCAGTGGGTGCTTGGTTACCTGCCGCGTGAGCGTACGCTGATCACACGGGTTGCCCATGAGATGAACCGGCAAATCGCCAACTACATTCGCGGCAAGGTCATCGAGATTGTCATTTGCGGTGGCGTGACTTACATCGGTTTCGTCGTTATGGGGCTCAACTACGCGGCGCTGTTGGCGTTGCTGGTGGGCGTGTCGGTGGTGGTGCCGTATGTCGGGGCGGTAGTGGTGACGGTTCCGGTGATGCTGATTGCGTTGTTCCAGTGGGGCTGGAGTGACCAGTTCATCTATTTGATGGCGGTCTACGGAATCATTCAGACCCTGGACGGCAACGTGCTGGTGCCGCTGCTGTTCTCGGAGGCGGTCAACCTGCACCCGGTGGCGATCATCTGCGCAGTGTTGTTGTTTGGCGGGTTGTGGGGTTTCTGGGGGGTATTCTTTGCGATTCCCCTGGCGACGCTGTTCAAGGCTGTGCTCGACGCGTGGCCACGCAAGGAGCCGATAGTGGCGCCCCTGCTCTAACGCTCAGCCCTGATTCTTCAGTGAGGCTGAGCGTCTCTTTGCGGGCTTGCCCGCGAAGGCGTAATAACAGGCAACAGATGAATCAGGCCTTGTTCAGTGCCTGAGCTGCAGCCAAAACCGCGTCCACATGCCCTGGGACCTTCACGCCACGCCATTCCTGGCGCAGCACGCCATTCTTGTCGATCAGGAAAGTGCTGCGATCCACCCCCATGTATTCCTTGCCATACAGCTTCTTCAGCTTGATCACATCGAACAGCTGGCACAGCGCTTCTTCCTTGTCGCTGATCAGCTCGAAGGTGAACGCCTGCTTGGCTTTGAAGTTTTCGTGGGATTTGAGGCTGTCACGGGACACACCGAATACTTCGGTGTTGGCCGCTTTAAAGGCTTCAAGTTGATCGCGAAAGCCTTGACCCTGAGTCGTGCAGCCCGGCGTGCTGTCCTTCGGATAAAAGTAGATCACCACTTGCTTGCCCTTGAGGCTCGCGAGGCTGATGGTCTGCCCGCTGGTGGCGGGTGCTTCGAAGTCGGCAACCGGTTGGTCGATGGCAACGGCCATGAAAGCTTCCTTACATTGGGTTTTGTGGGCGCCACGGTTCGATCAGGGCGTCGAGGTTCAGCGCGTCGGCGAAATCCAGGAACTGATCGCGCAGCCAGCTGATTTGCACGCCGGCAGGCAAGGTCACGGTAAACGTGGCATTGAGCATGGTGCCGCCGGTTTGCGGCGCCTGATACGTGTCGCACGTCAGGTTTTCCAGTTCAACGTTGTGGTCCATGAAGAACTGGCACAGCTCGTTGATGATGTCCGAGCGATAGGCCGAGCTGACATATGCGACGTACGGCAAGGCCTGTGGACGGTTCTCCAGAGCCGCGCTGCGCACCACGTTAACGGTGAAGGCGTGCTTCTTGGCAAGGCTCGACAGACTGCCTTCCAGGCGCGCCAGGGCGTCCCAGCTGCCGGAGATCTCAAGGACCAACGCGCTGCACTCGCCATGACGGGTCAGGCGAGAGGTGACCACGGCGCAGCGATTTTCATGGCTGGCGCGGCACAGGACGTTAGTCAGCTCCATGGGGTTGGCGCCGAGGGCACTGATGACAAGGAATTGTTCGCGAACTGTGGGGGTGGACATGCAGCATTCCTAAAGCGATGAGCGGTCGATACCTTAATGGGCGTTTTTACCGGGGACGAGCCTGCGGATGCGAATTCAGAAAACCCGAGCCGGAAGGTTGCAACCTGCTCCAGAGTGGCAGGAACGAGGGGTGGCAACGCTGGATCGGGGCTTGTGATGCCGAAAATGAAGGCTGGAACCCGGCGTACGAGCTTATCAGTACCGATCAAAGTCTGAAGGGTAGCGAAAAGCAGCGCCAAGGGGAATGGCAGCAGCGCAGTACTTCGCTTGTACAAGCATCTTGGCGCCAGTACCATTACGGCTCTCTTTTTCCGGCAGGAGCGGTTGCATGATTGCGGGCAGTATGGTGGCACTGGTCACACCCATGGATGCACAAGGTCGTCTCGACTGGGACAGCCTGAGCAAACTGGTGGACTTTCACCTGCAAAACGGCACCCACGCCATCGTGGCGGTCGGCACCACAGGTGAATCGGCCACCCTTGACGTGAACGAACACATCGAAGTGATTCGTTACGTGGTGAAGCAGGTTGCAGGGCGCATTCCGGTGATCGCCGGTACCGGCGCCAACTCGACTCGCGAAGCCATCGAGCTGACCACTAATGCGAAGACCGCCGGCGCCGACGCTTGCCTGCTGGTCACTCCGTATTACAACAAGCCGACCCAGGAAGGCTTGTACCAGCACTTCAAGGCCATCGCCGAAGCCGTCGACATTCCGCAGATACTGTACAACGTGCCGGGTCGTACGGCGTGCGACATGCTGGCTGAAACCGTGATCCGCCTGTCGACCGTGAAAAACATCATCGGCATCAAGGAAGCCACCGGCGACCTGAGCCGTGCCAAAGCCATCATCGATGGCGTCAGCAAGGACTTCCTGGTTTTGTCTGGTGACGACGCCACCGCAGTCGAACTGATCCTGCTCGGCGGCAAAGGCAACATCTCGGTCACCGCCAACGTTGCCCCGCGCGACATGGCCGACCTGTGCAACGCCGCCCTGAAAGGCGACGCCGTTACGGCCCGTGCGATTCACGAAAAGCTGATGCCGCTCAATAAAACCCTGTTTATCGAATCCAACCCTATCCCCGTGAAATGGGCTCTGCATGAAATGGGCTTGATGCCGGACGGTATCCGTCTGCCGCTCACCTGGCTCAGCGCTGCCTGTCACGAACCGCTGCGGCAGGCCATGCGCCAGTCCGGCGTACTGGTTTAATTGAGGAAGCACTACGCATGAAGCGATTGGCCGGACTTTCCGCACTTGCCTTGATTATCTCCAGCACCAGTGGCTGTGGATGGGTCTGGGGCCCGGAAGGTTATTTCCGTGACCGTGGTAGCGATTACCTGGAAGCGCAACAGACTGCACCCATGCAATTGCCGCCGGACGTCAGCACCGCCAAACGTCTGGACCCGCTGCTGCCTATTCCGCGTAACGTCGCTGATGACACCGTCAAGGGCGAATACGTCGTGCCGCGTCCGCAGCCGTTGTCGGCAGGGGCCGACGCTACCGGGTATTCCCTGCAAAAGACCGGTGATTCGCGCTGGATCGTTGCCCAGAATCCACCCGCTGAAGTCTGGCCAGTGGCCGTGCAATTCTTCCAGGACAACGGTTTCCGTCTGGACGAACAGCGCCCGCAAACCGGTGAATTCACCACCACCTGGCAACATTCCGACGAACTGTCCGCAGCGATGGCCAAGCGCCTGAGCGCAGCCGGCGTCGCACCCGACAGCGAAACCCGCATTCGGGTGCGTATCGAGCCGGGCGTGCAACGCAACACCAGTGAAGTCTATGTGGTCAGCGCCGAGCGTCCTGCCGGCAGCACCGCCGATGTGGCCTTCACCAACCGTTCGGTCAACACTGGCCTGGACGCAGCATTGGTCGACGACATGCTCGCGAGCATGAGCCGCACTTCTGAGAAGGGCGGTTCGGTTTCGATGCTGGCTTCGCGTGATTTCGATACGCCAAGCCGGGTCAGCCTGAGCGAAGACGGCAGTGGCAACCCTGTTCTGAACGTCGGCACCGACCTGGACCGTGCCTGGTCAAGCGTCGGTCGTGCATTGGAACAAGGCGAATGGCGCGTTGAAGACATCAACCGCAGCCTGGGCCTGTACTACATCAACCTTTCCGAAAAAGCCGAGAAGAAAGACGAGAAGCCTGGCTTCTTGAGCGGCCTGTTCGGCAGTGCGCCGACCAAGGAAGAAGTTGAAGCCCGTGCCGAGCGTTATCAGGTTCGCCTGAGCAAAGTGGGCGAGAACGTACAGGTCACCGTCGAGAAAAACATCAACACTGTGGCGCCGGCAGAAGTGGCGCGCAAAGTGTTGAGCGTGATTCAGGACAACCTGGGCTGATCACATGCGTTTTGCCGTTCTCGGCAGCGGTAGCCAAGGGAACGGCACGCTGATAGCCAGCGCTGACACGTATGTACTGGTCGATTGTGGTTTCTCCCTGCGGGAAACCGAAAAACGCCTGCTGCGACTGGGTGTGAACCCGGCTCAGCTGAGCGCGATACTCGTGACCCACGAACATGCCGACCACGTGCATGGCGTGGGTTTGCTGTCTCGGCGCTACAATCTGCCTGTCTACCTCAGTCGCGGTACCCTGCGCGGGATGCGCAAACCGATCGAACCGGCTGGCCTTTTGGCTGGCGGCGAGCAACTGCAGATCGGAGCACTGAGCATCGGGGTCATTGCCGTGGCCCACGATGCTCAGGAGCCGACGCAGTACGTCTTCAGTGACGGTGAGCGGCGCTTCGGCCTGCTGACTGACCTGGGCTCGTATTGCGACAAGGTGCTGGACGGCTATCGGGACCTCGATGCGTTGATGATCGAGTCCAACCATTGCCGTGACATGCTCGCTCGTGGTCACTACCCGTACTTTTTGAAGCAGCGGGTGGGCGGTGAACTGGGACATTTGAACAACCATCAGGCGGCATTCCTGGTGGCCGAGTTGGGCTGGCAAGGCCTGCAACACCTGGTCCTGGCCCATCTGAGCAGCAAGAACAACCTGCCGCAGCTGGCCCGGCAATGTTTTGTCGACACCCTCGGGTGCGACCCGGACTGGCTGCAATTGGCCGATCAAGATTCAGGGCTCGACTGGCGACACATCGCCTAGCCCACCTACTTAGCAAGCGGAGCCCATCATGGAAAAACGTGAAGAACTCTACCGCGGCAAAGCCAAATCGGTTTTCAAGACCGACGACGCTGACCGCTTGATCCTGCTGTTTCGCAACGACACCTCGGCGTTCGACGGCAAGCGCATCGAGCAGCTCGACCGCAAAGGCATGGTGAACAACAAGTTCAACGCCTTCATCATGCAGAAACTCGAAGCGGCCGGCGTACCGACCCAGTTCGATAAACTGCTGGGCGACAACGAATGCCTGGTGAAAAAACTCGACATGATCCCGGTCGAGTGCGTCGTGCGTAACTATGCCGCTGGCAGCCTGGTCAAGCGCCTGGGCGTCGAAGAAGGCATGAAGCTCAACCCTTACACCTTCGAACTGTTCCTGAAGGACGACGCCAAGGGCGACCCGTTCATCAACGAATCTCACGTCGTGGCCTTCGGTTGGGGCACCGCCGAGCAGCTGGTTCGCATGAAAGAACTGTCGCTCAAGGTCAACGAAGTCCTGAGCAAACTGTTCGACGACGCCGGCCTGCTGCTGGTCGACTTCAAACTGGAATTCGGCGTGTTCTCCGACGGCTCCATCGTCCTGGGCGACGAATTCAGCCCGGACGGCTGCCGTCTGTGGGACAAGGCCACCGGCAAGAAAATGGACAAGGACCGCTTCCGTCAGGGCCTCGGTGACGTCATCGAAGCCTACGAAGAAGTCGCCAATCGTCTGGGCGTACCGCTTTAATCGACGCAAGCATCTGATAGCACGGAAAAATTTCGCTTAGGGGGTTCGCTTCCGGCAAAAGTGTTGTTATGATGCGCGCCGTTGGAGAGATGCCAGAGTGGCCGAATGGGACGGATTCGAAATCCGTTGTACCTTCACCGGTACCTAGGGTTCGAATCCCTATCTCTCCGCCATTACATAGAAAAAGCCCCGTAACTGAAAAGTTACGGGGCTTTTTCATTTCAGAGTGTTTTCCGATTCTACTGCTCATTTCTACGACTCAATCACCCGAAAAATAAGGTTGGCACTAGCCGACTGCCCCGTTACCGTTCGTTATCTGTCTCCTGAGCCTTTGAGGGTGATACCCTTGAGCCATCATTGATCTGAAGTGGAAGGCCGCATGAAAAAGGGATTATTTTTGGCAGCGGTGATCGCAGCCTTAGCGCTTTCAGGGAATGCCTATGCTCGTGGTAGCAGCTTTGGCGGACATTCGTCGTCCAAATCCAGTTATTCGTCCGTGAGTCGTTCTGATCATGCTATCAGCGGATATACGCGGAGTAATGGAGCGTATGTCCGGCCTTCCCACGCAACAAACCCAGATACCACCAGGAACAATAACTACAGTACGAGAGGGAATGTAAATCCGTACACTGGAAAATATGGCACTAAGCCTCGCGATTGAGATGTGGTCAAGTTTTCAGGCTTCTGTCTGGACGGTATCCAAATCCCTGTCTCTCCGTCATACATAGAAAAAGCCCCATGGCTGAAAAGTCACGGGGCTTTTTTGTTTCTGGCATTTCGGTTAAGGCATTTGAAACGGTGAACGCGCCAAGACGTCGGTGCGATTGTTCATGATGGCCAGCAGCTATTTTTCAGCCGGTTTGCCCTTGCAGGATGGCTTCGGCGAAACCGCCTTCACCACATCATCAATCAGCGCTTTACCCATTGCCGTCAAATAGTGCGCAGCCCAGGCATGCCGGTCGGTGTCTTTTGCGTAAGCCGCGTCCTCTGTTAGCGCTTTGGCCAGGAACAGGAAGTCAGAGGCTTGTGCCAATGCAATGCTGACGGGTACACCCGCGCTGACATGGAATAGAGCATTGTCTGAACAGTAGATGGGTGTGAAGCCGAGCGTTTTTGCTTCTACTGATTCGGTCATTGACCACCTCCAGTGATGGAGAGACAAAGCAAAGGCGTGTTACGTAAATCGGAAGCGAGAGAGTGAAGCGAGACTTCGAGCGGATTTATGGTGCGCATTGTTCAGTTCCCTTGATTTGAGGAGCTGCCGCATTCGATACCAAGCGAATGGGTGGCAGCTGTACGCAGGTTGGTAAACCGGGGAATCAAGGAAACCGGCACGTCCGAAAACGTCCCACGCACAGCCACCATAAACAGAATTGCAGATGGGGCAAAAACTCTGCAATCGAGTTGGAGGCGCTGTTACGCCATATTCCACCAGGTTACCAAGCCCGGTCGCTGAATGTGCAGCGACGTCTGGAGAGTATCCCGTCGAAGATATGGCCAACAAGGCGGTCACCTGCCCAAAAGCACTGCAAGCGTACCTCCTTACGCAACTCTCGGATTTTGCCTACAACTTCACCGAGAGTCACCCAGATAATCTGGCTCTGCCCCAGTCTTACAAAGAAGCAAAGCCCTACCAGATTCGTGATGCCTCGGCTTTGCTTGAACAAGCAGGAATCACCCCGTGAACATAATTAATTACCAAGGCTATGCGGGCCGAATTGAATACAGTGACGAAGACGGTTTGTTTGTCGGCCAAATCGCGGGTATCAAAGATGTGGTTAGTTTTCATGGCGTTTCAGAACGGGAGCTTCGAAATGCATTTGAAGAAGCCGTCACTGATTACCTGGAGACATGCGCCAAGCTTGGGCGTGAGCTGCAGAAGCCCTATTCGAGCTGCAGCGGGACGAGAATCAAAAACTACTCCTGATCTGAGAGTACAAGGCGGATCCCCCTCATTAGCTATCATGCATAAAGAGCTAATTCACCGGATGGCGGGGCAGACCATGAACAGATGGCGACGGCTTTGGTTGATTATCAAGCTGATGGCAGCCGTTGCGGCCTGTGTCGCCGTTGCTATTCAGGCTTTTCTCTACATGCTGGATAGCCCCGACGCAGCGCAAATTCATCCTTTGAGCATTGTGGTTGCCGGGCTGATCTTTGGCTTCATCACCTTTGGAATTCTTTCACTGATTGAAATCGGGTTCTTGGGGCTTGTAGGCTTTTTCCTCCCCAGCACTCCTCCAACTCCAGCAACACCTGAGAGCGATGAAGGGCTTTCGCCGCAAGGCCCTCTGGCTCTGCAATCTGACGACCCGGCTCATCAGAAAAATCTGTGAAGCCGACGATTTTCAGCCTCAGAAAAAAGCGTTGTGGACGGATCCTACAGAGAGAATTCCGGGCTTACGCAACGGTGCGAATCTTCTTACTTCGTACGCAGATACGTCCGAGATTGATCGAGGGTATATTCGATTTGTAGCGAAGGCCCGGATATTGACATCGCGGTCACGCAAAAAAACCGAACGTGGCACACCATCTGATGGTTGTTCGTTTAATCGAAGATTTATTCCCTCAAGGAAGAGGTGGCGATGTACAGCGGCGGTGAACAGGAGTTTCAGAATGGCGATCAGCCCGGGGATGTCGCGAGGTTAGCCAATGCCTAGGGATATTCATCTGGATACGGGGCGGTTAGCCAATATTTTCAAGGCGCGAATAAAAAATACCGGGTGCCCATTCTGTGAGCACGATGAGTGGGAATTGCCACTCCAGGCCGGTGCAACAGGTGTCGGATTGCCTTGGGCGCGAGGTCAGGAGTATTTACGTTTCGGCACGCCAGCGGTGATGCTTAACTGCAAGCATTGTGGGTTTGTACGTCTGCACTCGCTCAATGCGCTGGCAAATATCATCGTTCAGGACGAGTGCAAAACCAGTGTGCTGGAGGTCAGCGATGAGTGAGCCTTTTGTGCTGGTAAATCTTGATGAGCATTACCCTGACCGTTTCCCAGGCAGCAAAAAGAACGGCAGTGACGATAATGGAAGAAGACCACCAGGTCCTCCAGGAGAAAACCCGATGGAACCGCGTGTATCCCAACTTGAGACACATATCGAATACGTGCGGCGGGACCTCGGCGACCTTCGCGTGGAGTTTCGTGAGCACCGTAAAGAATCCCGAACGGATTTTTGTGAGCACCGCAAAGAAGCTCGTACGGATTTTCGTGAGCACCGCAGAGAGGCCCGTACGGATTTCCGTTTACTGTTCAGCGCGTTGATCACCACGGCGCTGGGCTTGGCAGCCATGATGGGAAAGGGGTTCGGGTGGTTGTAAACGAACGTGAAAAGAAAACCGGCGAAACGCCGGTTTTTTTGCGCAGTTTGCAGGCAGCTGAATCTTTTAGCTTTATAGGTCGACTGACCCTTAGAACGAAGGCGGGGTGATCACCCAAATGACCACTGCGTCCACCTCCCCGGGATTCCCATACCGATGCGGCTCCTGGCTGGAAAAGCTGAAACTGTCGCCTTCACTCAGCTGAAAATGCCGCTCTCCTACCCACAACTCAAAACTCCCGGAAAGCAAATACCCAGCCTCTTCACCTTCATGGCTATAGCTCTGCTGACTGTAAGTCCCCGGTGGAAATCTCGAGTGCAGCATCTCCAGCTGCCGATTTGGTTGTGGTGTCAGCAGCTGATCCACAATCCCGTCTTCGTAATGCACGCTCATTCGCGTGTTCTTGCGCACCACCACCCCGTTGTCCTCAGGCGCGGTATTGCCTTCACTGGCGAAGAACCACTGAATGGTCACGCCCAAACTACGAGCGATGTTGAACAGCGCCGGAATAGAGGGATAAGCCAGGTTTCGTTCCAGCTGACTGATATAGCCCGCCGTCAGCTCACTCATCTGCGCCAGTTCCGCCAGGGTCATGCCCCGACGTTTACGCAACCCACGAATCCGTGTGCCGAGAAAATGCGGTTCTGCCGCCGCGCTGTCCTGTGTGGGCGCGCTGCTGGCAGGCGGCATCTTGCTGCTGTTGCTCATGGCGTGCTCCAAACCGGGGATTGTGTAAAAGCCCCGGAGTATAAAACAGCCTCAAAGCTCCCAGGCGACTTTCAAACCTTCGTAGATGGCTTCTTCGACGGTGCGTGGGGCGAGGCAGTCGCCGATGCGCCGAAACTCCACCAGGCCTTGCAGCTCGGCGCCCAGCGTATCGACCGGTTGATGGCCTTGGCAGAGCACGAGTGTGTCGATGTTTTCGACGAGCATCGGCTCGCCGCTGGCGGTGTGCTGCAGGTAGACGGTGTTGTCGTCGCAGCCATACAGGCGCGCGTAAGGCGTGATCGGAATGCCAAGTTTGTGCAGTTCGCCAGCCAGGTGATCGCGCACATAAAGAGGCAGGTTTTCCCCGCAATGGGTACCGTTGACGGCCAGATGTACCTGGTGCCCGGCGCGGACCAGACGTTCAGCGATGCCAGGGCCGATCCAGTCGCAACGCCAGTCGACCACCATCACGGACCGGCCGATCTGCACTTCATCGCGCAGTACCTGCCAGGCGTCCACCACCTGCAACTCTCCGCCGCGCTCGAACGCTGGCCAATACGGTTCGGCACCGGTGGCGACGATCACCACGTCTGGTCGTTCGCGTTCGACCAGCGCCCGCTCCACGCGGGTGTTGCGCACGATGCGCACGCCGGCCAGTTCCATTTCCCGTTGCAGGTTGGTGCTGGCACCACCGAATTCAGCACGTCGGGGTAACAATTGCGCGAGTAATACCTGGCCACCGAGCTGTGAGTTCGCTTCGTATAGCGTCACGTCATGTCCGCGCTGAGCAGCGACGGCGGCCGCTTTCATCCCCGCCGGGCCACCGCCAGCGACCATGATGCGTTTGCGTTGCTTCGTCAGTTGCCGTTGACCAAAGATCAGTTCGCGCCCGGTTTCCGGATGCTGAATGCAGGAGATCGGCAGGCCTTTGTGAAAGTGGCCGATGCACGCCTGATTGCAGGCAATACAAGCGCGCACATCTTCGACGTGGCCGGTGTCGGTTTTGTTGGGCATTTGCGGGTCGCAGATCAGGGCGCGGGTCATGCCGCATACATCGGCCTGACCGCGCGCCAGAATCAGTTCGGCTTCCTGCGGTTGGTTGATGCGCCCGGTAACGAACAGCGGTATCGACAGACTGGCCTTGAAAGTGCCGGCTTCCTTGGCCAGATACGCCGCTTCGATCGCCATCGGCGGCACGATGTGTACGGCGCCACCCAACGAAGCCGAGGTCCCGGCGACGATGTGCACGTAATCAAGCATCGTTTGCAGCGATTGCACGGCAGCCAGCGATTCGTCTTCGGTCAGGCCTTCAGGGTCGCGTTCATCGGCGGAAATACGCAGGCCGATGATGAACTGGTCATCAGTATTGGCGCGCACCGCCGCGATCACTTCACGCAGGAAACGCAGGCGCTGGTCCAGCTCGCCGTTGTAGCCATCGGTGCGACGGTTGACCCGTGGGTTGATGAATTGCGCCGGCAGGTAACCGTGACTGGCGACCACTTCCACGCCGTCGATCCCGGCTTGATACAAGCGTCGGGCCGCCGCACCGTAACCGGCGACGATCTCATCGATCATCGCTTGATCGAGCGCACGTGGCATCACTCGAAAGCGTTCGTTGGGCACCGCCGAAGGCGAGTAAGCGACGGCCAGCAGGCCATCGCTGGACTCCATGATTTCCCGACCCGGATGGAAGATTTGCGACAGCACCACCGTGCCGTGCGCGTGGCAACTTTCGGCGATTTTGCGATAGCCCTCGATGCAGGCATCGTCAGTGGCCATCAGCACATGCGAGGTGTACCGCGCGCTGTCATGCACACCGGCCACTTGCAGCACGATCAGCCCGACGCCGCCTTCGGCTCGTGCAGTGTGGTAGGCGATCAGTTGCTCATTGACCAGGTTGTCAGTGGGCATCGAGGTGTCGTGACCGCTGGACATGATGCGGTTTTTCAGCCGTTTGCCACGCAGCTGCAAGGGTTCGAACAGGTGCGCAAAAGCAGGGGACGAGGTCGGCATGGTGCGGGTACTCCAGGCGGGCTGAAGCCGAAAGGCCGGGTTTTCGGCGTTGTTATTATTTACCTATAGAAATTTACCTGTAGTAAAAAATCAACTTGTTTTTTTACTATGGCCCGCAGTAGATTCATCTGGCGCCCGCACCTGGGCCGAACCTCACAACAATAAAAAGGGTCACGTCGACGTTCAGTCGAGTGGCACCTGCAAGAGGAACCACTGATGAAATCGAACACGCTCAAGCACGGTTTCTTGTTGCTGTCCCTGGCCATGGGCAGCGTTCAGGCAGCACCGGACATGGTAGTGGTGGGTTACGGCGGCGCCGGTCAGAAAGCCCAGGATGTGGCGTTTTTCCAGCCGTTCAGCGCGGCGGATCACAGCAAGCTGATCCAGAGCGAATACAACGGTGAGATGGCCCGTATCAAAGTGATGGTCGACACCGGCAACGCCGATTGGGACGTGGTGCAGATCGAAGGGCCGGACCTGATGCGCGGTTGCGACGAAGGCATGTACGAAAAACTCGACTGGAAAACCCTTGGGCGCGCCGAGCAATTGATTCCCGACGCGGCGCAGGCGTGCGGTTCGGCGGCGCTGGTGTGGAGCGTGGCGATTGCCTACGACACGCAGAAACTGGCGCAGGCCCCGACCTCGTGGGCCGACTTCTGGGATGTGCAGAAAATTCCTGGCAAACGCGGGCTGCGCAAACGCGCGGTGTACAACCTGGAATTTGCCTTGCTGGCCGACGGCGTGAAGGTCGAGGACGTGTATTCGGTGTTGAACACGCCGCAAGGTGTCGACCGCGCCTTCGCCAAACTCACCGAACTCAAGCCCTACATCCAGTGGTGGGAAGCCGGCGCGCAACCTGCGCAATGGCTGACGGCCGGGGATGTGGTGATGACCTCCACTTACAGCGGGCGGGTGGCGGCTGCTGCGCAAAATGGCAGCCACCTCGGGCTGGTCTGGCCGGGCAGCCTTTATGGCATGGATTATTGGGCAATCATCAAGGGCTCCAAACACGTCGATCAGGCCAAGCGCTTTATTGCCTTCGCCAATCAGCCGGAGGCCCAGGTCAAGTATGTCGAGCAGATCCCTTATGGCCCGACCAATACCGAAGCCGCCGCCAGACTGGACGCCAAGCTCGCGCAATGGGTGCCCACTGCGCCGCAAAACCTCAAGGGTGCGCTGTCGATGGACGTGGCGTTCTGGGTCGATCACGGCGAAGAACTTGAAGAGCGCTTCAACGCCTGGGCCAGCAAGTAGGCGCAAACGGCTGGACGTTTGAAAGCGTCCAGCCTTACTGTCTTGCGCAGTCGATTAGCCTGGAGAACCAAAACAATGAACGAGATCGCTACCCCTCTGCGCAGCGCCACGGAACAAAAGCTGCGAGAAGAGCTGGCCGCCTGTTACCGATTGATCGCGCACTTTCGCATGACTGATCTGATCTTCACTCACATCTCGGTGCGCCTGCCGGGGCCCGAGCATCACTTCCTGATCAATCCGTACGGGCTGATGTTCGATGAAATCACCGCGTCCGATCTGGTGAAGATCGGTCTGGATGGTCGGGCCGTGGAGTCGTCGCCATACCGGGTGAATCCTGCGGGTTTTGTGATTCACAGCGCCATTCACGGTGCGCGTGAAGATGCTCAGTGCGTGCTGCACACCCACACCAAGTCCGGTTGTGCCGTCGCTGCATTGAAATGCGGATTGTTGCCCGTGAACCAGATTTCCATGGAGTTCTACGGGCGGGTTGCTTACCACGACTATGAAGGCGTGGCGCTGGACATGAGCGAGCAGCAACGTCTGGTACAAGACCTTAGCGACAAACCGGTGCTGATGCTGCGCAACCACGGTTTGCTGACTGTCGGAGAGACCGTGAGCCAGGCGTTTTTGCGCATGTATTACCTGGAGAAAGCCTGCGAAATCCAGCTCGCCGCGCAAGCCGCCGGTGAGTTGGTATTGCCGCCCGCCGAGGTGTGCGAACACACCGAGCGTCAGTTCAACGACCCCGGCCGTCCGCTGGATGAAGGCGAGTTGAGCGACCCGGGCGCCATGCAACTGGCATGGGCGGCGCTGTTGCGTTTGCTGGATCGGGTCGCGCCGGGTTATCGGGATTGACCCGTGGCCCTGCATTTGTGGGGCTGGCGCCATCGCGAGCAGGCTCGCTCCCACAGGGTTTTGCGGCTGGCGCGAATACCAAGTGCCCCCGGATTAATTGTGGGAGCGAGCCTGCTCGCGATGGCGGCAACTCGGTCCCATGAGGTATGCAACTGCTGGAGACTTGCCACACTCTTGCTGTACAGTCGTTCAGCCCGCGCGCTTTACCGCCGCGTCCCTAACGATTGATCCACAGAGAGTATCGCGCATGAGTCAGGAAGCCCGTTTTTCCCGCATGGAGCCGGAGTTGCGTAAGGCCAACCTGATCGAAGCGACGCTGGTATGCCTCAAGCGTCATGGTTTTCAGGGCGCTTCTATCCGCAAGATTTCCGCCGAGGCCGGGGTTTCGGTCGGGCTGATCAGTCACCACTATTCCGGCAAGGATGAACTGGTCGCCGAGGCCTACCGAGCGATTACGGGGCGGGTCATGAGCCTGTTGCGCGATGCGATGGAGAAGGCAGCGCCGACCGCCCGCGAACGATTGTCAGCGTTTTTTCGCGGTTCGTTTTCCGCCGAGTTGCTCGACCCGCAACTGATCGATGCCTGGTTGGCATTCTGGGGCGCGGTGCGCACGGCCGAGTCGATCAACCTCGCGCACGAACATTCCTACGGCGAGTACCGTGGGATTTTGCGCAAGGTGCTGACCGAGTTGGCACAGGAAGAGGGCTGGGAAAACTTTGACGCCGACCTGGCCGCCATCAGCCTCAGTGCATTGCTCGACGGCTTGTGGCTGGAGTCGGGCCTCAACCCGGGCACCTTTACCCCGGAGCAAGGCATTCAGATTTGCGAAGCCTGGGTCGACGGATTGCAGGCCGGCGGTCGCCAACGGTTTTGCGTCCAGACGACGGGCTGTTGATCACTCGTTCAGCTGTCGCTACTCTCTGGCGCCATGGCAACAAAACACTCTAATAAGAAACACGCCTTCGGGCATTTGCGGGACACCTAGCGATGACTCCTCGGGTACTGATCGTCGATGACGATCCGCTGATTCGCGAACTGCTGCACGCCTACCTGTCCCAGGAAGGTTACGAAGTGCATTGCGCCGCCACGGCCGAGCTGGCCGACACCTTCCTGGCGAGCCAGACCGTCGATCTGGTGATGCTCGATATCCGCCTGCCGGGCAAGGACGGCCTGACCCTGACCCGGGAGCTGCGGGTGCGTTCCGAGGTCGGGATCATTCTGATCACCGGGCGCAACGACGAAATTGATCGCATCGTCGGCCTGGAGTGCGGCGCCGACGACTACGTGATCAAACCGCTCAATCCTCGCGAACTGGTGTCCCGGGCAAAAAACCTGATCCGCCGGGTTCGCCACGCGCAGACACCGCAAGCGGTTGCAGCCATTGCCAAGCCCGTCAAACAATTCGCCGACTGGGCGCTGGACACGGACCGCCGCCGTCTCATCGACGCCACGGGCAGCGAAACCCTGCTGACCCACGGCGAGTATCAGTTGCTCAGCGTGTTCCTGCGCAACAGCGGGCACACCTTGAGCCGCGATCAACTGATGGACCAGATCCGCAATCGCGAATGGGTGCCCAACGATCGCTCCATCGACGTGCTGGTCGGTCGCTTGCGGCGCAAGTTGCACGATGACCCGGCCGAGCCGCAACTGATCATCACCATCCACGGCGCCGGGTATCTGTTCACCGCCAGCGTGGCGGCCTGAGTCTCATGGGGCGGGTGTTTGCGCTGTTGCTGGCGCTGGTCGCCAACAGCACGATGGCCGCCGAGAACATTCGCTACTGCGACTATCCGGTGTACCCACCGATTTCCTGGAGCGACGGCAAACAAGTGCGCGGCCTGGCTCCAAGCGTGGTGAAAAACCTCTTCGGGCGTTTGGGCTATGACGTCGAAATAGTCGTGCTGGGCAACTGGAAACGTTGCCTGCTCGACGTCGCCGAAGGCCGGGTCGATGTGGCCCTGGCCTACAGCACCGCGCAACGGGAACAGAGCATGATTTTTTCGACGGTGCCTGTGCTGCGCGAAGAAGTCGCGCTGTTCATCAACCGTCAGCACCCGGTGAAATTTGATCGTCTGCAAGACCTGGCCAATTACCGGGGCGGGTTGTTGTTCGGAGAAAGTTACGGCGTCGAATTCGACCGCCTCGTCGCCCAGCAGCAGAACATCGAATGGGTTTCGGACAGCCGCCAGAACTTCGGCAAACTGATTCGTGGGCGCATCGATTTCATCACTTCGGAACGGCGCACCGGTCAGTTGTACGTCGAAAACCTGCCGGGCGCGCAAGACATTGTCGCGTTGCCCAACGCCTTGAGCGTCGATCACCTGCGGGTTGCGGTTTCGCGCAAATCCCCGCTCGCCAGTCGCATGCCGGAGATCGACGCGCAATTGCAACGCATGGTCAGCAGCGGGGAGGTCGAGCGCTTGCTCAACGAAAGCGAAGTCACCTACCGCGACATGATCAACCTGCCGGTCAATTCCAAATGATCCGCGCCCGGCCCGGTGGACTGTTGCGGCGTCTGCTGCTGTTCATTCTGTTGTTCAGCCTGTGCTTCACCGTGCTGGCGAGCACCGTGCAGTTGTACTTCGAATACCGCCGCGAGATGCGTGACATCGACTCGCGCATGGAGCTGATCCGCGCCGGTTATCTGGCCAGCCTGGAGCGCAGTCTCTGGGACTTGAACCAGGAACAATTGAATGTGCAATTGCGCGGTCTGGTGGACTTTTCCGACGTGGCGCGGGTGCACCTGAGCAGCCCCGATTTCGATCTGCTGCAAGGCAACGCCGACCCGGTCGGGCCGCTGCGCATCGAGCGTTTCGAGCTGGACTATCAACCGCCGTCCGGGCCTTTGCGGCATCTGGGGCAATTGGAGGTCAGCACCGATCTGGGCGCCGTGCATCAGCGTTTGTACGCCACTGGTTTGACCAGCCTGCTGTGGATGAGCGTGTTTCTGTGCGGTTTGGCGGTGGCGCTGTCGGGGTTGTTTTACCGCTTGGTCACCCGGCACCTGCAAGTCATGGCCGAATTCGCCCGGCGCATCGCTGCCGGTGACTGGCTCGAGCCCTTGCATCTGGACAAGCGCCGCAGCGCGAACGAAGACGAAATCGACACCGTGGCCCATGCCCTGGACGACATGCGTCGGGCGATCCTCAGTGACATTGAGCGACGGGAAACCGATCGACTGGCCTTGCAGAACAACCGCGATGAGTTGCTGCGAATGGTCGAACGGCGCACCGCCAGCCTGATGCGCGCCAAGGACGAAGCCGAGGCCGCCAACCTCGCCAAGTCGCGGTTCCTGGCGACCATGAGCCACGAATTGCGCACACCGCTCAACGGCATTCTTGGCATGGCCCAATTGCTGCGCGGCGCGAATCTGGATGAGCGTGACGGCAAACGTCTGGATGCGCTGTACAAGGCCGGCGAAGGGTTGTTGTCGATACTCAATGAGGTGTTGTATTTCGCTCGACTGGAGGAGGGCGTCAGTCACCCGGAACCGGTGAATTTCTCGCTCAGGCATTTGCTCGACGAGGTGCTGACGCTGCTCGAGCCGCGCGCGCTGAGCAACGATACGACGCTGCACTGCCGAGTTGAGCCGCGTGTCGCTGACAGGCATCACGGTGCCGAGCAATTCCTGCGTCAGGTGCTGAGCAATTTGCTGGCTAACGCGATCAAGTTCACCGAAGGCGGCGAGGTTCGCGTCGATGTGGCGTTGCTGACGTCTCTCCCCGGGCAGACCGGGCAGCGGCTGCGATTGAGCGTGACGGACAACGGCATCGGCATTGCTGAGGCGGTGCAGGAAAAGATTTTCGAGCGCTTCACCCAGGCCAGTGAAGAGGTCGCGCAACGCTTTGGCGGAACCGGTCTCGGGTTGGCCATCAGCAAGCATCTGGTGGAGCAGCTGGGCGGGCAGATCGGTGTTGAAAGTGAGGTCGGGCAGGGCAGTTGTTTTTGGTTCGAGGTGACGCTGCAACCGGGCATCGCCGATTTGGCCGACGTGGCGATCCACAGTAAGCCCGATCACGCGCTGAATGTTCTGGTTGTTGAAGACGTGGCTCTGAACCGTGAAGTGGTCAGCGGTTTGTTGCAAGGGGACGGGCATCGGGTCTGGCTTGCAGGGGAGGGCGAACAGGCGCTGATGCACTGCGCTGCGCAGACCTTCGATTTGATTTTGCTCGATGTGCATCTGCCGGGCATCAGCGGTGTCGAGTTGTGCAAACGGATTCGCAACACCGAGGGGCCGAATCGTCACTGCCGCATTTTCGCCCTGACCGCCAGCGTGCAGCCGGCATTGGTACGCGGATATCTGGATGCCGGGATGGATGGCATCCTCGCCAAACCCCTGAAGCTCGACAATTTGCGCCAGGCCTTGGACGGACAAGCGCTTTTGTCGGCGCCGCAAAGGGTGGATGAGGTGATGGACTGGCCGTTGCTGGACACGCATCGCACCTTGCTCGGCGAACAGAAACTTCGGGGTTTGCTGGCAGTGTTGCGCGATGCGATCACGCAGCATCGCGAGGCACTCAAGGAAGCGATCGAGGCCGACGATTGCACCGAAGTCGCCCACCTTGCCCATCGTCTGGCCGGCAGCAGCGACTCATTGGGTTTCCGAGCATTGGCCAATGTGCTGCGTGCCCTGGAAGAGGCTGCGCGGATCAACGATGAGTCGGCAGTGCGGGCATTGGCGACGCAGGTTCAGGCGCATTTGCAGCGTTCGCAACAGACGCTGGCCGAGCTACTGCACACCTGACGTACAAGTTCGTTACGACTTTTTACAACTTCGATCTTTACGGTCAACCGCACCTTACATGGTCTTCCAATAATCGACGCCACCGCCACCGCGCGGTCTTCGAAGCTTATTGGAGATAATAATAATGAACTGCCGTAAAGCTGATCCTTTCTCACGCCCCGCGCACCTTGCTGATGGGGGGCGGACATGAGCGAATCTACCGAACGTAAAGGCATCCAACTGACCCGCGCCCTCAAGAGCCGGCACATTTTCATGTTGTCGCTGGGCGGCGTGATCGGCACCGGGCTGTTCATGGGCTCCGGCGTAACGATCAACCAGGGCGGACCGGTGGGGGCGATTCTGGCCTACCTGGTCGCCGGCTTCCTGATGTACCTGGTGATGGTGTGCCTGGGCGAATTGTCCGTACAGATGCCGGTCTGCGGATCATTTCAAACCCACGCCACCAAATTCATCGGGCCGGCCACCGGTTTCATGATCGGCTGGGTGTACTGGATGAGTTGGGCGACCACCGTAGGGCTGGAGTTCACGGCGGCGGGCATGCTGATGGTGCGCTGGTTTCCGGCAGTGCCGATCTGGTACTGGTCGGCGTTGTTCGTGGTGGTGCTGTTCGGCCTGAATGCGTTGGCGACGCGCGCTTTCGGTGAGGCGGAATACTGGTTCTCCGGGATCAAGGTCGCGGCGATTCTGGGTTTCATCGTGGTCGGTGTGCTGGTGATTTTTGGCGCGATCCCGCTGACCAGTGGCGCACCGGCGCCAATGATGACCAACCTGATCGGCGACTCACTGTTCCCCAACGGCCTGTCGGCGGTGTTCGCGGTGATGATGACCGTGGTCTACGCGTTTCAGGGTTGCGAGATCATGGGCGTGGCCGCCGGCGAAACCGATCAGCCGGAAAAAAGCATCCCGCGCGCGGTGCGCAACGTGGTGTTTCGCGTATTAATTTTCTATGTGCTGGCGATCGTTGTCCTGTCGGCGATTGTGCCGTGGCAGCAGGCCGGGTTGATGGAAAGTCCGTTCGTGCAGGTGTTCGACATGGTCGGCATTCCCTATGCCGCCGACCTGATGAATTTTGTGATTCTCACGGCGATTCTTTCCGTCGGTAACTCGGGCCTGTATGCCTCTACGCGGATTTTGTGGGCGATGTCGAAGACGGGTATGGCGCCGAAAAGTCTGTCTCCGCTGAGCAAGCGTGGGGTGCCGCTGCGGGCGCTGAGCATCACGTTGTGTTTTGCGTTGGTGTCGTTGATGACCAGTTTTGTGGCGGCAGACACGCTGTTCATGGTGCTGATGGCGGTGAGCGGGATGTCGGGCACGGTGACCTGGATTGTGATTGCGCTGGCGCAGTACAAATTCCGCAAGGCTTATCTGCGTGATGGCGGCAAGCTCAGCGATCTGAAATACCGCGCGCCGTGGTTTCCGCTGTTGCCCCTGACGTGCATTGCGTTGTGCTGTTCGTTGTTTGTGTTTTTGGCGCTGGATGAGACGCAGCGGCCTTCGTTGTATTGGGGGTTTGGGTTTATTGCGCTGTGTTATGGGGCGTATTTCCTGATTCATCGCAAGCGTGGGGTGGTTTTGGCGCCGAGTGCTGTTTGATTGATTGATTGATTGTGTGTGCATCCGTTTGATCATTCCCACGCTCCGCGTGGGAATGCATTTGGTGACCTTCCGCATCACACGCGGTGGCGAATTCTGGACAGGATAGTGGCTAGTTAGTAGCATCCGCGGCATACGGATTTTCTACTGCGCGTCGATTGACGTGGGCCTATCAAGGAATCGAAATGCACAACTTCACTCATGGCGATAAGCGCGTTGTTTTCACTGTCTTGAGCGGTGAAGTGGTGGGCAGCGAGAAGCTCAGTGAGACGCGTGTGACGACCACGGGTGGCGTTCCTGTAAACGGTAAGGACGGGGATCTGACGCCGGTTCGCGTCAGTTCGGTGTCGATCATCAATCATGAGTTCTGGGTCAAAACCGCGGACGGCGTCGAGCACGATGTGAAGTTGCGTGGCGTGGATGTTCCATTGCGCACCGGTCAGGATATCTCGTTGATCAGCGCCGTGAAAAAAGACGGTTCTCCTCTGCACTCGATCCTGCTGAACCACTCGGCGTCCAAGCGCTGGGTACTGCGCGACGCGAGTGCGTTGAATACCGAGCTGGAATTGACGCCCTTCAACTGGAAGACCGTGCTGATCGTCTCCGGCTTGTGTGTTGCCGGTGTTGCCACCGCCGGGCTCGGTCTTCTGGCGGCGGGCGGTTACCTTTGCTACGCGTTGTATCAAGGTTCCCAGCGCAAGAAACTGCTGATCAGCGACCTGAACGCCTACCTCGAGAAGCTGGACACCCTGGTCGCCAGTCGCGGCCGGGCGCCAAGCCCTGTTCAAGCTGAAAGCCCGGTCGAGGTCGAACTCTCCTTCGAACTCGACAGCCCTGCACCCGCGCAAAGCGCTGCCGAACCCGAAAGCCCTGCGCTGAACAGCGACAGCGTGCGCCGGGCACTGTCGCGCAATCTCTGAAAGGCATGTCCTGAGAACCTCTGCGCAAAACACAAGTTTTGCATCCACAGTGGAACGCAGAGCGTCCCTGGCGGCATTCCCACGCAGAGCGTGGGAACGATCTCATTGTTGCCCTTGCCCTTGCCCTTGCCCTTGCAGTTGCTTCGGCTTTTGATCTTGATCTGTCTGCCCCTTTCCCAGAGGCCGAACGCAGGCATTGCGTAGGGGGCCCCGCGGCATGGATGCCGCGGTAGCCGCCCCCGGAGCAATGCCGGAGAGAGGGCATGCCGAGCCTAGGCGAGGCACCGAATGGAGGGGCAAGACTTTTTGGTTACTTTTGAGACGTACCGCGTTTGTCAAAAGTGACTCGCTGTAAAAGCGAAACCGCCAGCCGCCGTTACCGCAGAAACGGATATGCCCCCAATCCAATCCCAATCCCAATCCCTTGTCCCCAGTTGTTCAAAGTTGTAACAGCCCCATCCCCATAACACTCCTCGTAAAAAATAAACTCTTTAAAAACAATAACTTAAATTGAATTTAAAGCTGTTACAGCCAAATCAACCACAGATTGCCGCCTTGCTGAACACTCGTTTAGTATGGCTTCAAGTCGCATCACCTCATGCCAAACACAATAATTCGAGGATTCGCATGACTACTCACTCCTCTCTGCTCAGCCAAGTCGAAGCCGGCGTGGCCTGGATCACCCTCAATCGCACCGCCCAGCGCAACGCGCTGGACATCCCGACCCTGAAAAACCTGCACGCCTTGCTCGACCAGTTCAACACCGATCCCGCCGTTCGAGTCGTCGTACTCACCGGCAGCGGTCGCAGCTTCTGCGCCGGCGCCGACCTCGCCGAATGGGCCGAAGCCGAAGCCCGTGGCGCCCTCGAAACCTACGGCTGGACCGAAACCGCCCACGCGCTGATGAGCCGTTTGTACAGCCTGGAAAAACCCACCATCGCCGCCATCAACGGCACCGCCGTCGGCGCCGGCATGGACCTGACACTCTGCTGCGACCTGCGCATCGCCGCGCAATCGGCGCGATTCAAGGCCGGCTACACCAGCATGGCCTACTCGCCGGACGCCGGAGCCAGTTGGCACCTGCCACGCCTGATCGGCACCGAACAAGCCAAACGCCTGCTGTTTCTCGACGAGTTGTGGGGCGCCGACCGCGCCTTGGCGGCCGGCCTCGTCGGCGAAGTCTGCGCCGATGAACAACTGCTCGAAGTGACGACTGAACTGGCCACGCGCCTGGCCAGCGGCCCGACGTTCGCCTTCGCCCAGACCAAAAAACTCATGCGCGAAGGCGCCCAACGCAGCCTGCCGGAGCAACTGCAAGCCGAGCTCGCCGCCGGTCTGCTCTGCGGTCGCAGCGAGGACGGCGCCGAAGCCTTGCGCGCCTCCATCGAAAAACGCCCGGCGAAGTTTGCCGGCAAATAAGCCCGCCGCTCCCCAACCCGTGAACGAACAACAGGTAGCCCCATGAATTTCCAACTGACCGAAGAACAAGAAATGTTGGTGGACGCGGTACGCAGCTTTGTCGCCAAGGAACTGCTGCCGCATGAGGAAGCGGTCGACCGCGCCGACGAAGTCTCCCCGGAGCTGGCTGCGCAGATTCGCGGCAAGGCCATCGCCGCCGGTTTCTATGCGTTCAACATGCCGGAAGAAGTGGGCGGTGGTGGTCTGGATTATGTGTCCCAGGCGCTGATCGAACGTGAGCTGTCGAAGGTGTCATGGGCGCTGCATGTTTTCGTTGCGCGGCCGTCGAAAATCCTCATGGCCTGCACCGGCGATCAGATCAAGGACTACCTGTTGCCGTGCATCCAGGGCGAGAAAATCGATTGCTTCGCGCTGACCGAGCCGGGCGCCGGTTCCGATGCCAACGCGATCAAGACCCGCGCCGTGCGCGACGGTGATGATTTCGTGCTCAATGGCAGCAAACACTTCATCAGCCACGCCGGGCACGCCGATTTCGCCATCGTGTTCGCCGTCACCGACACCTACGAACACAACGGCAAACAGCGCAACGCCGTGACCTCGTTCCTGGTCGATCGCGACACGCCGGGCTTGACCATTCGCCGGGGGCCCAAGTGCGTGAGCAACCGTGGTTACCACACCTTTGAAATGTTCTTCGATGACTGCCGCGTGCCGGCCAACAAAGTGTTGGGCGAAGTCGGCAAGGGCTGGGACGTGGCCAACGCCTGGCTCACCGCCGGGCGCGTAATGGTCGCCGCCAACTGTGTCGGCCAGGCGCAACGTGCACTCGACGTGTCGCTGCAATGGGCGGCGGATCGCAAGCAATTCGGTCAGCCGATCGGCACCTATCAGGGCATCTCGTTCAAGCTCGCCGACATGGTCACGCAGATTCGCGCCGCTGAACTGCTGACCCTGCACACCGCCTGGAAAATGGACCAGGGCAGCATGACCGATGGCGAGGCCGGCATGGCCAAGCTGTTCGCCAGTGAAGTGCTCGGCAAGGTCGCCGATGAGGCGGTGCAGATCTTTGGCGGCATGGGCCTGATGGATGAATGCCCGGTGGAACGCATCTGGCGTAACGCGAGGATCGAGCGGGTCTGGGAAGGCACGTCGGAGATCCAGCGCCACATCATTTCCCGTGAATTGCTGCGGCCGCTGTTGCGCTGACCGGTCTGGAGATTACCCATGTCGCAGATGATTCGTGACAACCTCAAGCGCCTGCTCGCGCCGCGCCACCTGGCGTTTGTCGGTGGCCGCAGCATGGCCCGTGCGCTCAAACGCTGCGCCGAAGGCGGCTACCTCGGGCAGATGTGGCTGGTCAATCCGCAGCACGACAACCTTGAAGGCGTGCCGTGCGTGCGTAGCATCGCCGAACTGCCGTGCGGCCCGGACGCGGTATTCATCGCGACCAACCGCGAGCTGACCCTGACCTGCGTCGCCGAACTGGCCGCGAAAGGCGCGGGCGGAGCGATTTGCTACGCCTCAGGATTCGCTGAAACCGGCGCCGAAGGCCAGGCCTTGCAGCAGCAGTTGCTCAACGCCGCCGGTCACATGGCGCTGCTCGGTCCCAACTGCTACGGCCTGCTCGACTACCTGCACAGCGCCGCGTTGTGGCCGGTGGCCCATGGCGGCAAAGCGGTGGAGAAGGGCGTCGCGGTGCTGACCCAGAGCGGCAACTTCGCCTACAACCTGTCGATGAGCGACCGCTCCTTGCCGGTGGCCTACATGGCGTCGGTCGGCAACCAGGCGCAACTGGGCATCGCCGAATTGATGGACGTGCTGCTCGATGAGCCACGCGTCACCGCCATCGGCTTGCACCTTGAAGGTTTGAAGAATGTTCCAGGTTTCGCCCGCGCCGCACACAAGGCGCTGGAAAAGGGCATCCCGATCATCGCCCTGAAAACCGGCGTGTCGCAGATCGGTGCCGAGCTGGCGCTCAGTCACACCAGTTCGCTTTCAGGTTCGGACACGCTGTACGACAGTCTGTTTGCGCGTCTCGGCGTGATCCGCGTCAGCGGCCCGGTGAGCTTTGTCGAAACCCTGAAAGCGGCAGCGTGCGGCAAGCTACCGTCGGGCAACAGCTTGATCGCGCTGGCCTGTTCCGGCGGTGACGCCGGGCTGATTGCCGACTATGCCGAACGCAACGAACTGAGCTTGCCCAAACTCGACGAAGGTCAGCGTGAAGAACTCGCGCAGGTGCTGCCAAGCTACGCCAACCTGGTCAATCCGCTGGATTTCACCACCGCGATCTGGGGCGACGGCGAGGCCTTGAACCGCATGCTCGACAGCGCCCTGCGCACCGAAGCGGATGCGGCGATGCTGGTGCTCGATTACCCATCGGAATACACCGGCGAACGCAAGGAATGCGACCTGCTGCTGGAGCTTTACTGCGCCGCCCTGGTCCGTCACGGCAAGACCGGTTTTGTCACCTCGGCGTTCCCGGAACTGCTGCCGGCCCACGCTCGCGAACGCTTGCATGCCCAAGGCGTGGCGGCGCTGCAAGGTGTCGAAGACGGCTTGGCCGCGTGGGGCCGGATTGCCGGCTATCAGCGCAATCGCCAGGCGTTGCTGGCGCTCGGTGAATCGGCGCTGGTGCCGCATTGTCCACAAGCGTTGGTCGGTGAGGGTCATTTGCTCAACGAGTGGGATTCGAAAACAGCGTTGCGCGCCTTTGGCCTGCCGACGCCCAACGGCGTATTGAGCACGCCGGACAAGGCATTGGCCGACGCTAACGCGTTGGGGTATCCATTGGTGCTCAAAGCGGTGAGTGCGCAACTGCCGCACAAAACCGAAGCCGGCGCCGTGGCGTTGAATCTCAAAGATGAAGCGGCCCTGAGCGCGGCGCTGACAACAATGCGCGCCAGCATTGCCGCGTACGCGCCAAAGGTGCCGTTCGATCAGGTCCTGCTGGAGCCGATGGCGACACCGCCCTTGGCTGAATTGATTGTCGGCATCAAACGCGAAAACGACTTCGGCCTGGCGCTGGTGATCGGAGCGGGCGGGATTCTGGTGGAGTTGCTCAAGGACAGTCGCAGCCTGCTGTTGCCGACCACCGACGGTGCCATTCGTAATGCCGTGTTGAGCTTGCGCAGTGCGGCGTTGCTGCAAGGTTTTCGCGGTCGCGAAAGGGCGGATCTGGATGCGCTGGTCGCGGCGATCCGCGCGGTGGCCGATTACGCCTGCGAGAACGCCGCGCAATTACTGGAGCTCGATGTGAACCCATTGTTGGTCGGTGCCCATGGCACGACTGCGGTCGATGCGTTGATTCGCCTCGGCCACGAGTGAGGAAGTGAACATGCAAAACACGACATTGACCGGCGGCCAAGCCCTGGTGCGTCTGTTGGCCAACTACGGCGTCGACACCGTGTTCGGTATTCCCGGCGTGCACACGCTGGAACTGTATCGCGGCCTGCCCGGCAGCGGCATCCGCCATGTGCTGACCCGTCACGAGCAAGGCGCGAGTTTCATGGCGGACGGCTATGCCCGCGTCAGTGGCAAACCGGGCGTGTGCTTCATCATTACCGGCCCCGGTGTGACCAACGCCGCGACCGGTATCGGCCAGGCGTATGCCGACTCGATTCCGATGCTGGTGATTTCCAGCGTCAACCACACGGCCAGCCTCGGCAAGGGTTGGGGTTGCCTGCACGAAACCCAGGATCAGCGCGCCATGACCGCGCCGATCACCGCGTTTTCGGCGGTTGCGTTGAGCACAGACGACTTGCCTGAACTGATCGCCCGCGCCTACGCGGTGTTCGACAGCGAGCGTCCGCGTCCGGTGCACATCTCGGTGCCGCTCGACGTGCTGTCGGCGAAAGTCAGTCGCGACTGGAGCAATGACGTGGTGCGTCGCCCAAGCCGTGGCGCCGCTTCAAGCGTCGCGCTGGATGAAGCCGCGAGCAAACTGCAAAACGCCAAACGGCCGATGATCCTTGCCGGTGGTGGTGCACTGAATGCGCAACATGCCTTGCAAGAAATCAGCACCCGACTCGCCGCGCCGCTGTTCACCAGCGTCGCCGGCAAAGGCCTGTTGGCGCCGGACGCACCGCTGAACGCCGGTTCGACCCTGTGCGTGGAACCCGGCTGGCAAATGATCGCCGAGGCCGATGTGGTGCTGGCAGTGGGCACCGAAATGGCCGACACCGATTTCTGGCGCGAGCGCCTGCCACTGAATGCGCAGCTGCTGCGCGTCGACATCGATCCGCGCAAGTTCAACGACTTCTATCCCTGCGCTGTGGCGTTGCACGGCGATGCACAGCAAACCCTCGCCGCATTGCTGGAGCGCCTGCCGCCCGCTCATCGAGATGCCAGCGCTGCCATCGCCGCCGTCGCGACACTGCGTCAAGCCGTAAGAAACAGTCACGGCCCGTTGCAGTCGATCCACCAGGCGATTCTCGAACGAATTGCCGCCGAGCTGCCGGACAACGCGTTCATCAGCACCGACATGACCCAACTGGCCTACACCGGCAATTACGCCTTCAACAGCCTGGCGCCGCGCAGCTGGTTACACCCGACCGGCTACGGCACGTTGGGCTATGGCTTGCCGGCCGGGATCGGCGCCAAGTTCGGCGCGCCGCAACGGCCGGGGCTGGTGCTGGTGGGCGATGGCGGTTTCCTCTACACCGCGCAGGAACTGGCCACCGCCGTCGAGGAGCTGGACAGCCCGCTGGTGGTGTTGCTGTGGAACAACGACGCGCTCGGGCAGATCCGCGACGACATGCTCGGGCTCGACATCGAGCCGATTGGCGTGCTGCCGCGCAACCCGGATTTCGCTGCCCTCGGCCGCGCCTTCGGTTGCACCGTGAGCCAGCCGCAAAGCCTGGCCGAGTTGCAAACCGACTTGCGCCACGGCTTCAAGCGCAATGGCGTGACCCTGATCGAACTCAAGCATGCGTGCGCGCACTGACTTTCAATTTCTGGCTGAGGTATCGCCATGCGCTTTTCCGATCTGACTCAACGTATCGCCGGTGATGGTGCTGCGGCGTGGGACATCCATTACCGCGCCCTGGCATTGCAGGAACAGGGCGAAGACATTTTGCTGTTGTCAGTCGGCGACCCGGATTTCGACACGCCGGTGCCGATTGTGCAGGCTGCCATCGATAGCTTGTTGGCGGGCAACACCCATTACGCCGACGTGCGTGGCAAGCGCGCGCTGCGTGAAAGCATCGCCCGGCATTACGGCCAACGCAGCGGCCAGCAGGTCTCGGCGGATCAAGTCACCGTTCTGGCCGGCGCGCAATGTGCGTTGTTCTGCGTCGCCCAGTGCGTGCTCAATCCGGGCGATGAAGTGCTCGTCGCCGAGCCGATGTACGTGACCTATGAAGCGGTGTTCGGTGCATGCGGCGCGGTGGTCGTTCCGGTGCCGGTGCGCTCCGAGAACGGTTTTCGGGTGCTGCCCGAAGACGTCGCCGCGCGCATCACGCCGCGTACTCGGGCGCTGGCGCTGAACAGTCCACACAATCCTTCGGGCGCCAGTTTGTCGCGCGAGACCTGGCTCGCGCTGTCGCAGTTGTGCATCGCCCACGACTTGTGGCTGATTTCCGATGAGGTCTACAGCGAGTTGCTGTTTGACGGCGAACACGTCAGCCCGGCGAGTTTGCCGGGCATGGCCGAGCGCACCGCGACGCTCAACAGCCTGTCGAAATCCCACGCCATGACCGGTTGGCGAATCGGCTGGTCGATTGCGCCGCCATCCTTGGCCGCGCACCTGGAAAACCTCGCGCTGTGCATGCTTTACGGTTTGCCGGACTTTGTTCAGGACGCCGCTGTGGTCGCGCTCGAAAGCAATCTGCCGGAGCTTGAAGCGATGCGCGAAGCCTATCGCCAGCGCCGTGATCTGGTCTGTGAATGCCTGGCCGATTGCCCCGGTGTGCGCGCCTTGAAACCCGATGGCGGAATGTTCGTGATGGTCGATATCCGCGACACCGGTCTCAGCGCCCAAGCGTTTGCCGACCGCCTGCTCGACCGTCACGGCGTGTCCGTGCTGGCCGGTGAAGCGTTCGGTCCGAGCGCCGCCGGGCACATCCGTCTGGGCCTGGTGTTGGGTGAGGAACCGTTACGTGACGCTTGCCAGCGCATCACCCGTTGCGCCACTGAATTGCTGGAGGCCCCGGTCTATGCATAACCACAAGACGCTGTTTATCGATGGCCGCTGGCAAACCCCGTCAGGGCAGGGCATCGCCGAGGTGATCAACCCTGCCACTGAAGAGATCGCTGGCTCGGTGCCGCTCGGCGATGAGCGCGATGTCGACAACGCGGTGGATGCCGCCCGCCGTGCTTTCGGTCCTTGGTCACGGACGCCATCAAGTGTGCGCGCCGGCTACATCCGCGCGCTTGCCGAGCAGTTGCGCGTGCGGGCCGACGAGATGGCCGCAGTAATCACCGCTGAACTGGGAATGCCGGTGCAATGGTGCCGGTCGGTGCAGGTCGACGGGCCGATCCTCGGGCTTGAGCAATACGTTGAGCTCGCAGGCTTGATGGCCGAAGTGCGCGAGGTCGGCAACTCGCTGATCATTCGTGAAGCAGTCGGCGTTTGCGCGTTCATCAATCCGTGGAACTACCCGCTGCATCAACTGATCGGCAAGCTCGCCCCGGCGCTGGCCGCCGGCTGCACCGTGGTGGTCAAGCCGAGCCAGGAAACCCCGCTGCATGCCTTTTTGCTGGCGCAGATGATCGAGGCCATCGGCTTGCCGGCCGGCGTTTTCAATCTGGTCAGTGGGCCTGGCTCGAAGGTCGGCGAAGCGCTGGCCAAACACCCGGACGTTGACATGGTGTCGTTTACCGGTTCCACCGGCGCCGGGGTTCGCGTGGCGCAAGCGGCGGCGCCTTCGGTCAAGCGCGTGTGTCTGGAGCTGGGCGGCAAGTCGCCGTTGCTGATTGCAGAGGACGCCGACCTGGCCGCCGCCGTGCGCTACGGCGTGCAGGACGTGATGATCAACTCAGGGCAAACCTGCACCGCGCTGACCCGCATGCTGCTGCCCGCCAGTCGTTACGCTGAGGCCGTGGAGCTGGCCATCGCCGAAACCCGAAGCCTGCGCATGGGCGATCCACTTGACCCGCAAAGCTTCCTCGGGCCGATGTGTTCGGCAGCGCAACGGCGCACCGTGCGTGACTACATTCAGGTCGGCCAGCAGGAAGGTGCGCGCCTGGTGTGTGGCGGCGACACGGTCGATGCATTCGAACGCGGCTACTACGTCAGCCCGACGCTGTTTGCCGACGTCGACAACCGTATGCGCATCGCTCAGGAAGAAATCTTCGGCCCGGTGCTGTGCCTGATTCCTTACGCCGATGAAGCGCAGGCGATCCAGATCGCCAACGACTCACCGTTCGGATTGTCCAGCGGCGTGTGGGCCGGCAGCCCTGAGCGTGCCTTGCAGTTGGGGCGGCAGTTGCGCGCCGGACAGTGCTTCCTCAATGGTGCGGCGTTCAATTATCAGGCGCCGTTCGGTGGTTACAAGCAATCGGGCAATGGCCGTGAATGGGGCGAAGAAGGGCTCAACGAGTTTGTTGAAGTGAAGGCGATCCAGGTGTGACCGTAAACGATTCAAACGATCTGCGCACCGGGCCTTGGCCCGGTGTTTTACGTGGTTTCAAACCGGTAATTCATTACTCACTCTGCTGTTGATCAGGGGCCATGCAATGAGCGATAACAAAAACAACATTACTCAAGCGAACCATGAATTCAGTTTCCACCGTCGGGACTTCCTGAAGTACAGCGCGGCCGCCGCCGCTGTAGCCGGGGCGTTTTCCATGGGGTTGCCGTTGGGCGCATTCGCCCAGGACGCAACGCCAAAAACGGGTGGCGTGCTGCGCCTGGGCCTGGCGGGTGGCAGCACCACCGATTCGAAAGACCCCGGCTCCTGGAGCGACACCTTCACTTTTGTCGGCTTCTCGGCGGTCTATAACACCCTCACCGAAATCGCCGTGGACGGCACCGCGATTCCGGAATTGGCCGAGAGCTGGACATCGACCCCGGACGCGCGCATCTGGACCTTCAAACTGCGTCAGGGCGTGACCTTCCACAATGGCAAAACCCTGACCGCCGACGACGTGGTGGCATCGATCCAGCATCACCTCGGCGAAAAGTCCACGTCAGCGGCCAAGACCGTGTTGGGCGACGTCGCCAAGGTCAGCGCCCAGGGCCCTGACAGCGTGGTCTTCGAGCTGCATTCGGGCAACGCGGATTTCTCCTATGTGGTCGCCGATTACCATTTGGTCATCATGCCAGCCAAGGACGGTGTGGCGGACTGGCAGGCCGGCGTCGGCACCGGCGGCTATCGCCTCAAGGACTTCGAACCGGGCGTGCGCATGGGCCTGGAACGCAGCCCCGATTACTGGAAACCGGGCCGCGCGCATTTCGCCAGCGCCGAGCTGATCGCGATCTCCGACGGTGCGGCGCGGATCAATGCGCTGGTCACCGGGCAGGTCGATGTGATCAACAAGGTCGACCTGAAAACCGTGGCCTTGCTCAAGCGCAATCCGAACCTGGTGATTGAAGAAACCAAAGGCGCCCAGCACTACACCTTCCCGATGTTGTGCGACAGCCAGCAGTTCCAGAACAGCAATATTCGCCTGGCGATGAAGCACGCGATCAATCGCGAAACACTGTTGGCCTCGGTGCTGCACGGTTATGGCCTGGTGGGTAACGATCACCCGATCCAGCCGGGCAGCCGCTTCATCAACACCGCGCTGGAACAACGCGCTTATGACCCGGACAAGGCGCGTTTTTACTTGCGCCAGGCCGGTGTCGACTCGCTCAAGGTCAAGCTGCAAGCGTCCGACGCGGCATATGCCGGGGCGGTGGATGCGTCTGTGCTGTTCAAGGAGCAGGCGCGTCAGGCCGGGATCGACATCGATGTGGTGCGCGAGCCGGCTGACGGGTTCTTCTCCAATGTCTGGATGAAGCAGCCGTTCACCACCTCGTTCTGGTACAGCAGCCTGACCGCCGACCGGATGTTCAGCATCGGTTACGCCAAGGGCGCGGCGTGGAACGAAACCCATTGGGACAACCCGCGTTTCAATCAGCTGCTCAACGCTGCCCGTGGCGAGATGAACGACCCGCTGCGCCGCGAGATGTACAACGAAATGCAGGCGCTGTGCCGGGACGATGGCGGTGCGATTGTGCCGTTGTTTGCCAGCTCGGTGGCGGCACGCTCGAACCGCGTCGCACACGGCGGGCAAACCGCGCCGTATGGCGAACTCGACGGGCTGCGCGTCATCGAGCGCTGGTGGCAGGCGTAAGGAATCTCCAAACCAGTGAAGATCAACTGTGGGAGCGGGCTTGCTCGCGAAAGCGGTTCCACATTCAACACATCCGTTGAATGACACACCGCCTTCGCGAGCAAGCCCGCTCCCACAGTAGAAATTTGCAGTCTTCGCCAGCGTGACCGATTCAAGGAACCGCATGATGAACAGTATTTTCAAGTTGCTCCTGCAGCGCCTGGCCCTAGGCCTGCTCTCGCTCTTCGCGGTATCGGTGATTATTTTCCTGGCCGTCGGCATGCTTCCGGGCGACATCGCCCAGGCCATGCTTGGCCAGTCCGCCACCCCGGAAACTGTCGCGGCATTTCGCACTCAGCTCGGCCTGGACCTGCCACCGCTGACCCGCTTCGGGCACTGGATCACGCACTTGCTGCAAGGTGATCTCGGCGTTTCGCTGGCCAACCAGCGGCCCATCGCCGAACTGGTCGCCTCACGCCTGGGCAATACCTTCAGTCTGGCGGCGTTGGCGGCACTGGTTTCGGTGCCGCTCGCCTTGTTGCTGGGCATGCTGTCGGCGCTGTATCGCAACAGCTGGTTCGACCGCTTGCTCAACACCACAGCACTCAGTGCCGTTTCGTTCCCGGAGTTTTTTGTCGCCTACATTCTGATCCTGGTGTTCGCGGTGAAACTCGACTGGTTCCCGAGCATTTCCAACCTCGCGCCGGATGCTTCCTTCGGCACGGTGCTGGAGCGTTCGGTATTGCCGGTCGCCACCCTGAGCCTGGTGGTCATCGCGCAGATGATGCGCATGACCCGCGCCTCACTGATCAACCTGCTGGCCAGCCCCTACATCGAAATGGCCCGGCTCAAGGGCATCAGCCAGTCGCGCATCATTTTCCACCACGCCTTGCCCAACGCGCTGGCGCCGATCGTCAACGTGGTGGCGCTGAATCTCGCCTACCTGGTGGTCGGCGTGGTGGTGGTCGAGGTGGTGTTCGTCTACCCGGGGCTGGGCCAGTTGCTGGTGGACTCGGTGGCCAAGCGCGACATCCCGGTGGTCCAGGCCTGCAGCCTGATTTTCGCGGCGACCTACATCCTGCTCAATACCACGGCGGATGTGCTGTCCATCGCCAGTAACCCACGCTTGATGCATCCGAAGGGGTAGACGATGAGCCTGCTCAAACTGTTGGTCCGGGCGCCGCTGAGTGCGAAGTTCGGCATGCTGGTCATTGTGCTGTACATCCTCGTGGCGCTGTTTGCCCCGCTGCTGGCGCCGTATGGCGAAACCCAGGTGGTGGGCGAAGGCTTCGCGCCGTGGAGCGGCGAGTTTCTGCTGGGCACTGATAACCTCGGTCGCGACATGTTCAGCCGCCTGGTCTTCGGCGCGCGCAACACCTTGGGCATTGCCTTCCTGACCACCGTGCTGGCGTTTCTGCTCGGTGGCTTGAGCGGTTTGATCGCTGCGATCAAGGGCGGTTGGGTCGATCAGGGGTTGTCGCGGCTCGTCGATATCCTGATGGCGATCCCGCAGCTGATTTTCGCCTTGCTGATCCTCAGCGTGGTCGGCACCACCGCGACGTCGCTGGTGCTGGTGATCGCTTTGCTGGACGCGACCCGGGTATTTAGGCTGTCGCGGGCAGTGGCGATGAACGTGGTGGTCCAGGATTTCGTCGAAGCGGCACGCCTGCGCGGCGAGGGCCTGTGGTGGCTGGTGACCCGCGAAGTGCTGCCCAACGCTGCCGCGCCGCTGATTGCCGAGTTCGGCCTGCGTTTTTGCTTCGTGTTTTTGTTCATCAGTGCGCTGTCGTTCCTCGGCCTGGGCATTCAACCGCCCACCGCCGATTGGGGCAGTATGGTCCGCGACAACGCGGTGCTGATCACCTTCGGCGACATCAGCCCGTTGCTGCCCGCCCTGGCCGTGGCGTTGATCACGGTCAGCGTCAACTTCGTCGTCGACTGGATGCTGCACAAATCCAGCGGCCTCAAGGAATGCTGAACATGAGCGTGCTCAACCATGAAAAACCATTGCTGGAAATCCGTGACCTGCACATCGAAGGTCATTACGAAGACGCCTGGCATCCACTGATCAAGGGCATCGACCTGACCCTGCAACGCGGCGAAGTGCTGGGGCTGATCGGCGAGTCGGGGGCCGGCAAATCGACCCTCGGCCTGGCGGCGATGGGGTATACCCGCGACGGTTGCCGGATCACTGGCGGCTCGGTGCAGTTCGACGGCATCGACCTGCTGCGCGCCAACCCCGAAGCCATGCGCAAATTGCGTGGCCTGCGCATCGCCTACGTTGCGCAAAGCGCTGCCGCTTCGTTCAATCCCGCGCATCGGCTGATTGACCAGCACGTGGAAACGGCGGTGAAAAACGGTGGCATGAGCCGTGCCCAGGCGATGGCAGAAGCGGTGGAGTTGTACCGGGTGTTGCGCTTGCCCAATCCCGAACAGATCGGTCAACGCTATCCGCATCAGGTGTCCGGTGGGCAATTGCAACGGGTGATGACCGCGATGGCCATGGCCTGTCATCCAGATTTGATCATCTTTGACGAACCGACTACCGCCCTCGACGTCACCACGCAAATTGAGGTGCTGGCGGCCATTCGCGACGCGGTGGCGACTTACGGTAGCGCGGCGATCTACATCAGCCACGACTTGGCGGTGGTCGCGCAAATGGCTGATCGGATCATGGTGCTGCGCCACGGCAAACTTGTGGAAGAAGCCGAAACCCGCAAAATGCTCGGCGACCCGCAAGAGGACTACACCAAGTCACTCTGGGCGGTGCGCAGCTTCCGCACCGAGCCCAAACCGTGCCCAGCGCAGGAAAAACCCTTGCTGGAGTTGCGCAACAGCTGCGCCAGCTACGGCCATCAACCGGTGTTGCACGACGTCTCGTTGCGCCTGCATCGCGGCCAAACCCTGGCGGTGATCGGCGAGTCCGGCAGTGGCAAGAGTTCGACCGCGCGCTTGATCACCGGCCTGCTGGCACCGACGTCGGGTCAGGTACTGTATGACGGCGAAGCGCTGCCGGCGGACTTTCGTCAACGCAGCAAAGAGCAACTGCGGCGTATCCAGATGATTTACCAGATCCCCGACACGGCGCTGAACCCGCGCCAGCGTATCGTCGACATCATTGGCCGGCCGCTGACGTTTTACCTTGGCCTGAAGGGCAAGGCGATGCGTGCACGGGTGGCTGAACTGCTGGAAATGATCGAGCTCGACCCGGCGACGTTCATGGAGCGCCAGCCCCGAGAACTGTCTGGCGGGCAGAAGCAGCGCGTGTGCATCGCCCGCGCTTTGGCGGCCGATCCGCAACTGATCATTTGCGATGAAGTGACCTCGGCGCTGGATCAACTGGTGGCCGAAGGCGTGCTGAAACTGCTCAACCGTATTCAGCAGCAACTGGGCGTCGCGTATCTGTTCATCACCCACGATGTCGCCACGGTGCGGGCGATTGCCGATGAAGTGCTGGTGATGCAGCGGGGCAGGGTGGTCGACCACGGCTCGCGCAGCGCCATTTTCACGCCGCCGCATCAGGATTACACAGCGCTGCTGTTTTCATCCGAACCGCAAATGGACCCGGACTGGCTTGACCGGTTACTGGCCTCGCGAACGTTACCTTCTTCAAACTCCACGCTTGTAAACGTTTAAGGAATTGTCATGAAAGTACTGATTGTCCACGCTCACCCGGAGCCGAAATCCTTTACCGCCGCCTTGCGTGACCAGGCTGTCACGACCCTGGAAGCCCAAGGACACGAGGTTCAGGTCAGCGACCTGTATGCGATGAACTGGAACCCGGTGGCCAGCGCCGATGATTTTTCGTCGCGGGAAAACCCGGAGTACCTGGTGTATGCGCTGGAACAGCGTCTGGGGGTGAAAAGCCAGTCGCTGGCGCCGGACATCCAGCAGGAACTCGACAAACTGTTGTGGGCGGACCTGTTGATCCTCAACTTTCCGATTTTTTGGTTCTCGACCCCGGCCATCCTCAAGGGCTGGATTGATCGGGTGCTGGTATCCGGTGTCTGCTATGGCGGCAAACGCTTTTATGATCAGGGCGGGTTGAGCGGCAAGAAGGCGCTGGTGTCCGTGACCCTGGGTGGCCGCGAGCATATGTTCGGTGATGGCGCGATTCATGGTCCGCTGGAGGACATGCTGCGCCCGATTCTGCGCGGTACGCTGGCGTATGTCGGTTTTGATGTGCTGGAGCCGTTTGTAGCGTGGCATGTGCCGTACATCAGCGACGAAGCGCGCAAGGATTTCCTGGTGGGTTATCAGGAGCGTCTTGAGCACTTGAGTGATGACCAGCCGATGCAGTTTCCGCGGTTGGCGCAGTTTGATGAGGCGTTGTATCCGTTGCCCCGTTGAAGAAGGCTTTTGGCCATAGTTTGATGGTGTTTTTTCGGGCCCTATCGCGGGCAAGCCCGCTCCCACAGGAATCTTGGATGAACACACGATTGTGTGGCCCCAGTAGATCCCTGTGGGAGCGGGCTTGCCCGCGATGGGGCCAGTGAATTCAACCTTAGATTTCTTTCACCGGCGTCTCACACTCAACCCCCTTGATCAACCCGATGACGTGCAGGCAATCCGCCTTGTTCACATACGACTCTCCACTGGCGATCGTTTCGTGATTCCCGGCCCTCAGGCGCCAGCGCCATTGTCCTTTACCGGTGCTCGGGGTGCCTTTGGATTGTCTGTAAATCTCGAAATACATACTGCTCGCTCCATGCGTTGGGTAATTGCGACAACCTGTGTGGCGCATCGAAGCAAGCCTAGCGGAGCAGGATTTTTTGGCCATCAAGCATGTGTTTCCAATAGTTTGAAGGCTTTTCCTACGCTGCAACCTGCCGCGACTAAATGGCCAGAATCCCCGCAGTTTCGCCCTTGCATCACCACTCCTGGTCCTGCTTAATACGATTCGGCTCTCGGTGTCGAACATCTGCCGTCGACCCCGGATTGTAGAAAAATCACTATAAAAAAAGAGCAATCAATTGACTCATCAGCACGGACCGCACCTGACCGGGCCTTTGGCGCTTTCGCTCGTCATCCCGGTCTTCAATGAAGCCGCGACCCTCGATGTGTTCATCGCGCGGATCACTGACGTCTTCAGGGATCAGGCGCTGATCGCGCTGGAGATCGTGTTCGTCAATGACGGCAGCACTGACGCAACGCTCGAGGTGCTGCTGGAGCGACAGAAGAGCGACTCGCGTATTCGTATCGTCGACCTGAGTCGCAATTTCGGCAAGGAAGCGGCGTTGACCGCCGGTTTGCAGACGGCGACCGGCCAGGCCGTGGTGCCGATCGATGCCGATTTGCAGGACCCGCCCGAAGTCATCCTTGAAATGATCGCCCGTTGGCGCGAAGGCTATGAAGTGGTGCTGGGCCACCGCGTCAGTCGCAAGACCGACTCCTGGGCCAAGCAAACCTCTGCCAACTGGTTTTACCGCCTGCACAACAGAATTGCCGAACAACACCTGCCGGAAAACGTCGGTGATTTCCGGCTGATGGACCGTTGCGTGGTCGATGCCTTGCAAACGTTGCCGGAATCGCGGCGATTCATGAAAGGTCTGTTCGCCTGGGTCGGGTTTCGCACCACTTATGTGGATTATGAGCGCCCGGAACGTGTGGCCGGGACGACCAAGTTCAACGGTTGGCGCTTGTGGAATTTCGCCCTCGAGGGCATCACCAGTTTCAGCACGGAGCCGCTGCGCATCTGGACGTATCTGGGGCTGTTCGTTTCACTGATCTCTTTTTCGTTCGCCATCTTTATTGTGCTGCGCACCCTGATCTCCGGGGTCGATCTGCCGGGTTATGCCTCGCTGATGGTTGCCGTCACCTTTCTCGGTGGCCTGCAATTGATCGGCATCGGGGTGCTGGGTGAATACCTGGGGCGAACCTACATCGAGTCAAAACGTCGCCCGGTATATGTGGTGCGGCGTGTCTATGATCCCAAGGACTGAACCATGGATCTCAAGGAAACCGACATCCTCGGTTCAAGCATCGATCGGCATTGGTATTACGCCTCCAAGGCCGCAGCGACCATGCGGTTGCTGGGCACTACGCCGTACAGGCGAATTCTCGACGTGGGTGCCGGTTCGGGGTTCTTTTCCCACCATTTGCTGACTCATTCATCGGCGAGTGAGGCGTGGTGCGTGGACATCAGTTATGACGCCGATTCGGACGCCACAACCGACGGTAAACCGGTGCATTACCGTCGCAGTATCGAGGCGGTGGACGCCGATCTGGTGTTGCTGATGGACGTGCTGGAGCATGTCGATGACGACGTCGGATTACTCAAGGCCTACGTCGAGAAGGTCCCGTCCGGCAGCCGCTTCCTGATAACAGTGCCGGCGTTTCAGTTTCTCTGGAGCGGGCACGATGACTTTCTTGAACACAAGCGTCGCTACACCCTTGCGCAACTGGAAGCGGTAGTGCGCAATTGCGGTTTGACCGTGAAGCAGGGCGCTTATTACTTCGGCCTGGTGTTCCCGATCGCGGCGACCCTGCGCTTGTTGCCCAAAGGTGCACAACCGTCGCCCCCGCGCTCGCAACTCAAGCAGCACCATCCACTGGTGAATACGATTTTGAAGACGCTGTGCAATATCGAGCTGCCCTTCATGGGCGCGAATCGCCTCGCCGGGTTGACGGTGTTTGTCCTGGCGCAAAAGCCGTGACGCCAGGCGAAAAATCCGCCTTGATCCAGCGCGGCTTGCGTTTTGCCGTGACCGGGTTGTTCGTCACGGCTTTGCATGCGCTGGTGGCCGTGTTGTTCATCAACTATGTAGCGCCATTACCGCCCGTTGCCAATGGCGTCGCGTTTGCCGTGGCGACCGTGGTGTCCTACCTGATCAATACCACCTGGAGCTTTTCCGCGCGGCTGCACGGCCGAACGTTGCTGCGCTTCATGATGGTATCGGGGGCAGGTTTTCTCCTGGCGATGCTGGTGGCCTGGGCCGCGCAAATGGCCGGGCTGCATTACTTACTGGGTATTTGCGCGGTGGCGCTGACCATTCCGGCGTTCACCTTTGTATTGCATAACTTCTGGACGTACCGATGACCGACTCAGTCAAACGCCTGGCGATCAACCTGTTGCCATTGTTGATCGGTGTCATGGCCTTTTTCATTGTCATCGGTCCTCGGGCGCTCAATCCGCAGAACATTGCGTGGCTGGGCAACGGAGACCCGGCAACGCATTATCTGGGATGGGTATTTTTCCGGCAGTCGCCGTGGACCTTTCCGATAGGGCTCAACCCTTCCTACGGATTGGAATTGAGCAACGGCATCATCTTTTCTGATTCCAATCCGCTGTTGGCCTTCCTGTTTAAACCGTTCGCCTCGCTTTTACCGACGCCTTTCCAGTATTTCGGCCTGTGGTTCCTGGCGTGCTTCGTTTTGCAGGCTTGGTTCGCCTGGAAAGTGGTGGGGCTGATGACCTCACATGTGGCTGTGCGCGCGGTGAGTACTGCGTTGTTTCTTTTTGTTCCGCCGATGCTCATGCGCCTGCCGTTCCATTTGTCCCTGGGCGGGCATTTTCTGGTGCTGGCCTCGTTGTACCTGGGCCTGCACCCGCAATTGCACCGTCGGCGATTGGCTTGGGGCTCGTTGCTGGCGGTGGCTGCGTTGGTCCATGCGTACTTTCTGGCAATGGTTGCCGCGATCTGGATCGCAGACCTCGCTGCCGGCTACTTCAGGAAAAAACTGACGTTACAGTCTGCGGCCATCGAATTGATCGGGCTGTTTTCACTGGTCAGTTTGTGTTGCTGGCAGGCGGGTTATTTTTCGGTGGGCGGCGGCGCGGTATCGGATGGTTTTGGCATGTACGCCATGAACCTGCTGTCACTGTTCGATCCGGGCAATTGGTCTGGGCAGTGGTCCTACATCCTGAAAGATATACCCGGTGTTCAAGGGTACGGTGACGGTGAAGGGTTTCTCTTTCTGGGGCTCGGACTGATCACCCTGGGGATTTGTGCGCTGGTGGGGCTGCTTCAAGGCAACACCGGATTTGCTCGGCGACTGGGGCGCAGACCCATTTTACTGGCGGCGCTGGTGGGGCTGAGCCTGTTCTCGATCTCGAATAACTTGGCGCTAGGCTCACTCGAATGGACCTATCCACTGCCGGCGTGGGTGATTTCGGTCGCCAACATTTTCAGGGCTTCAGGACGAATGTTCTGGCCGGTGTACTACGCGATCATCATCGCCATCATTTTCCTGGTCATTTGCGCCAACACTCCGCGCACAGCCTTGAGTCTGTTGTCACTGGCGCTGTTCATCCAGGTGCTGGACACACATGCGGGCTGGGTCGGCGTTCGCAAGCAATTGATGGTGGCGCCGGCGTCGGAATGGGCGTCGCCCATGGTCGATCCGTTCTGGGAAAGCGCCGCGGCTCGTTACCGCAAGATTCGCTGGATCGTTCCGCAGAACCTGTCCCCGAAGTGGATGGCGGTGGCCGATTTTGCCGGTGCCCATGGCCTGGCGACAAACGCGGTTTACCTTGGGCGGATGGACACTGCCAAATGGATTGAATCCGAGCAGGAAACGGCTCGGGCCATGGCGTCGGGCAAATATGACGCCGACTCGTTGTACCTGCTCGACGAGCGTGCGCTGATCCAGTCGGTGAGAAACATCGATACGCAAACGGACCTATTCGCCAGGATTGATGGCTTCACGGTGCTGGCCCCAGGGTGGAAACAGTGCGGGACTTGCTTGCAGGCATCCTCGCAAATCAATCCGCTGGAGCTGGTTCCCGCTATCGAGCCCGGACAAAAAACGCTGTTCAACGATGGCAGCCTGGGTGGCGCGCTGTTGGCCAAGGGCTGGTCCGAGACCGAGCCCTGGGGCACCTGGTCGAAAAGTCCGGACGCTGAAGTGATGTTCCGGGTGCAGGCGCCCGTGCATTCGCTGCGCCTGGAAGCCACGGCGTTTCTGCCCCCTGGCCACGCGCGTCAGCGTGTCGTCATCAGCATCAATGGCATGCCGGCCATGTCCGCCCAGCTTGAGCAGGCCGATGGCAACGTCATCGAGGTTCCCCTCACTGCCGGGATGCAAGAGCGGGTGTCGAGTCAGGGCGTCTTGAGGCTGCAAATGCAGTTCGCCGATGCCGTCAGCCCAAAACAGTTCGGGCTTGGTGCTGACGTTCGGCAACTAGCGCTCGGATTGAAGGCGTTGACGGTCAATTGAGGAGGGCTGCACGTAGACGCCTTCCTCGGGCCTTTCTACACTGCCGCAAGTATCGGGGACCGGGGACAACGAATGAATCGCAATGAACTGCGCAAGGCTGACATCAACCTGATGGTGGTGTTCGAAACGCTGATGCTCGAACGCAACGTGACGCGGGTGGCAGAAAAGCTGTTTCTTGGCCAGCCGACCATCAGTGCGGCACTCAACCGATTGCGCACGATGTTCAACGATCCCCTGTTCATTCGGGTCGGTCATCGCATGGAACCGACGGCGCGGGCCGAGGAAATCATCCTGCACTTGTCGCCGGCGCTGGATTCATTGTCGGTGGCGTTGAGCCTGACCCACGACTTCGACCCGGCCAGCAGCACCATGACCTTTCGCATCGGTTTGTCGGACGACGTTGAGTTTGGTCTGCTGCCACCGCTGCTACGGGCCTTGCGCCAGGAAGCGCCCAAGGTGGTATTCGTGGTTCAGCATGTCGATTACTGGCGTATTCCCGACTTGCTGGCGTCCGGCGACATCACCGTCGGTATCAGCCAGACCCGTGGTTTGCCGGCCAATGCCAAGCGCAAGTTGTTGCGGCACATCCAGCCGAGCATTTTGCGCGCCGATGCGTCCGACACGCCGCTGACCCTTGATGAATATTGCGCACGGCCACACGTATTGGTGTCACACACGGCCAACGTCAGTGGCTACGCCGATGAATGGCTGGCGGAGATTGGCCGCACGCGTCAGGTCGTGCTATCGGTGCCGCAATACAGCTCACTGCCGGCCTTGCTTGCCGGCACCGACCTGATCGCCAGCCTTCCGGATTACGCCGCCGAGGCGATGGCCGCATCCGGTCAGTTGTTCTCAGAGCCCTTTCCGTTCAAGACCCCGACGCTGGACCTGTCGATGGTCTGGCTCAGCCACGTCGATACCGACCCGGCCGAACGCTGGTTGCGTTCGAGGCTGGAGGCGTTCATGAGTGAGCGCAACGTGTTGCCGCAGTCTCCGTGAGCCAGACAACGCTGTGTTATATGTAGGACCTTTCCAGAACATTTCAGGAGCCAAACCATGCCCCACCTGCACATGGAATACACCGCCAACCTGCCCGGACTGAATGCCGACCTGGCATTGCTCCGGCTCAACAATACGTTGGTGGCTTCCGGTCAGTTTGCTGCGGAGTTCGACATCAAGAGTCGCGCCGTGAAGGTCCAGACGTTCAAGGTCGGCACCGCGTTGGCCGAGCGGGCATTCGTGCATGTGAAGCTGGCGTTGTTGAGCGGTCGCTCGCCGCAGATCAAAAAGCAGTTGTCCGAGAGTCTGCTGGCCGTGGCGCAGGACCTGTGTGAGTGGCCGACCGGTGTTGAAGTCCAGGTGTGTGTGGAGATCCTCGACATCGATCGAGAGTCCTACACCAAGACGGCCATCGGCCACTGAGTTTCAGGCCATTTCCTGCCCGGCACAGGCCTTGATCACTTGTTCGCGCAGCCAGGTGTTGGCGCTGTCCTGATCGGCGCCTTGGCTCCACAGCATGTCGAGGGTGAATCCCGGCAAGCCGTTGGGCGCTTCGCAGTGATTGAAGATCGACTCGTTGGCCAGCAATTGCTGGACACGGCGGGGCAGGGTCAGGATGAAGTCGGTGCCGGTGATCAATTTCAATGCCGCGCTGTAGCTGTTGGCGCGGGCGACAATCTGCCGTTTGTGCGCCTGCTGCGCCAGCCAACCGTCGACCATGTTGGTGGTGGAGGTCCACGGGGTGGGAAACACATGCCGGCGCTCGACGAACGCTTGCAAGCTTAAACGCGCCTGCAATGGCGTGGCGCGTTTGTCGAAGACGCAGACCAGATCATCTTCTAGCAGTTGTCGGGATTTGAAATCGCTGTGGCTTCGATGAAAGTGGGGGCCGAAACAAATCACCAGGTCGAGGCTGCCCTCGCGCAATTCTTCCGCCGGGATGTCGGTTTCGAACTTGTGCATGTTGACCATCACCGGCAGATCGGCGAAATCGAAGCTTTTCAACAGTCGCGGCAGGATCAACTGTTCGAAGTATTCCGGCGCGCAGATGTTGAACGTCACCGGTTGCAAGGTCGGGTCAAAGGTCTGGGCGCCGGCATGGCACAAGTTGATGCTTTCGAGGATTTTCAGCACATGCGTGTACATGGTGCCGGCTTTGTAGGTGGGACGCATGCCCGTGCGGGTGTTGATGAACAACTCGTCTTCAAAACTGGTCCGCAGTTTTTTCAGGCAGTAACTGACGGTGGACTGACTGACGCAAAGCGCCTCTGACACACCGGTGACACTGCTTTGCTCATACACGGCGACAAACACCATGAGGTCCTGCATGTCTAGCTTTCTTAGCAAGTTACTGTTCAGCATCCGTTCTGTCTCGCTGTGCTCCTTGCGCTGACAGTGCGCAAACTTGTGCGAAAGATCCTAACGGAACGATGGTGCCAGGAGAATGCCCCGTAGGAAGTTTCACAGTCAGTTGTGGGACAGAAAATGTTCCGAACACGACTGACGCCATGTTCCCGAAGACCTTATGGTGGATTGTGCGTCAGTGAATGTGTCGAGCGTAATGCCGCGGATTGAAGCGCAACACCATCAGTATCATCAGCGCCATGACGCCGGTCAGGCACCACCAGGCCCATTCGAAGCTGCCCAGTCGATCGCGGACCATGCCGGCCATCAGAGGCGAGAGGCCGGCGATCAGGTAGCCGATGCCCTGCACGAAAGCTGTGAGTCCGCCAGCGCGTTGCGGGTTGTCCAGGTGATCGAGCGACACAATCAGGCTCATCGGGAACAGTCCGCCAATGCCCAGGCCCAACAGACACGGCCACAGCAAGCTCAAATACAGCGGGTCGAGAATCAGCCCACAGAAACCGGCCATGATCAGCGCCAGCAACACCACCAGCACCCTGCGCCGGTCGCGGCTGCGGTTGGCGATGGCGGGTGTGATCAGCCCGGACAACACTTCCATGGCCGTCAAAAAGCCCAGCAACAAACCGGCGTCTTGTTCGCTCCAGCCTTTTTCCACGTAGTACGGTGCCAGCCAGGCCAACACACAGGTGTAGGACGCGGTGCCCAAGCCGAAGAAGATCGCGAGTAGCCAGGCGCGGGAATTGGCGAAGAAGGATTCCGTGCGGGATGCTGGCGCATTGAGTGTCGGCGTTCCCGGGCGCCCGGCCGTCCAGAACAGCAGCGCGACCACCGCCAATGCCGCCCAGATTGCCAGCCCCACGCGCCAACTGCCGGTGCGGGTCATCGCCAGCGGGGCAAACGATGCCGCCATCGCCGCGCCGCCCATGATCGCCGTCACGTAGAGCCCCATGCCCACGGCGACGTTGTCGCTG
Organism: Pseudomonas sp. DR48; assembly: GCF_019823085.1. Taxonomy (NCBI): domain Bacteria; kingdom Pseudomonadati; phylum Pseudomonadota; class Gammaproteobacteria; order Pseudomonadales; family Pseudomonadaceae; genus Pseudomonas; species Pseudomonas sp. DR48. Next base: position 3,509,136 of record NZ_CP081946.1, read on the forward strand.
AAACGGGATTTGATCAGCGCCGGCATCAGTGCCTGGATCAGCGCAATGCCAATGCCGGCGAGCATGGCGCTGAGGATCAGTTCGACGGCTGAGTCGACGAACAGCCGCGACACCGTGGCCAGGCTAATGATCACCAGCGAAATCACCACGGTGCGCTGTTCCCCGAACCGTTGTCTGACCCTCAGGCCGAAGAACATCGCCAACCCCATCGCCATGACCGGCAGCATCGTCAGCAGCGAGGCGAGGCTGAAACTCAACGGAATGTCTGCGCGGATGGCCGACAGCAACGGCCCGACAGCGGCCATGGAGGGGCGCAGGTTCAGGGCGACGAGAATGATGCAGACCATCAGCCAGAGGGCGGGGCGGGTAGTGGCGCGAACGTTTTCCATCAAGCGGACCTTGGATAATCAAGGGGCCGATTAAGCGCGCGAGGCTTGAAGGCGGCAAATCAGATAATCCGCACAGGTATTTAAAAATTAAATACCTGCGCCGTACGACAGATTCCCCCTGTGGGAGCGGGCTTGCCCGCGATAGCGGTTGTTCAGTCAACAAATCTGCTGAATGTTAATCCGTCATCGCGGGCAAGCCCGCTCCCACAGGGTTTTAAGTGACTTGTAGACGATTGTTTAGTCTTCGTGCACCCAAAGTTCTTCAAATCCCGATTTAACGACCTGACCTGCCGTGTGACGCTGCAATTCATCTGTTTTCTTCGGTTTTCGCTATGGACGGTTGTCCCGTCGCACTTCCCTCCGAATTAGCCTTCTGGGCGCTGTGGCACTGCCGTCACGCGCGTCCACCGGATTCCTGCCTTTCCCGTTAATTGTTCCTACGGGTCCTGCGCTGTGCGCCAGGATCGAATCGGCGACGCCTGCGCGTTCGCCTGACGCGGAAAAAGAGAATCCCCATGAGTCGTGCCACGAATTCCTTCGCTCCCCTGCAAGAAGCCCTGACCTTTCTCGAACAGAACCCGGATATCGAGATGTTCGAGTTATTCATCCTCGACAACAACGGTGTGCCCCGGGGCAAGTTGTTGCACCGAGATGAACTGCTGGCGGTCTACGAGAGCGGGCGGCCGTTGCCGAGCACCATCCTGGGCTTGACCATCAATGGCGATGACGTCGAGAACTCCGGCCTGGTCTGGGACGTCGGCGATATCGATTGCCGGGCGTACCCGATCAGCGCCAGCCTGACACGCATGCCCTGGCGGCTGATGCCTACGGCGGCGGTGCAAGTCAGCATGCACCCGAAGGAAGGCCTGCCGGCGACGATTGCCGACCCCCGCCATTTGCTGGCGAAAGTGATCGAAGGCTTGCAGGCCGACGGCTATTACCCGGTCATGGCGGCGGAGCTGGAGTTTTATTTGCTGGACCAGCAACGCGACAGCAACGGTCGGCCGCAGCCGGCACGGGATGTCGACGGAGGCCGGCCGCGTGGCACTCAAGTCTATGGTTTGCGTGAGCTCGAGCAGATAGAGCCGTTCCTGGCGGACCTCTACAGTGCCTGCAAACTGCAGGGCATTCCGGCGCGCACGGCGATTTCCGAATACGCGCCGGGACAGGTGGAAATCACCCTCGAACACCGCACCGACGCCCTGCAGGCGATGGACGAAGCGGTGCGCTACAAACGGCTGGTCAAGGGCGTGGCGCATAAACACGGCATGACAGCCTGCTTCATGGCCAAACCGTTCGATGACCTGGCGGGCACCGGCATGCACCTGCACGTCAGTCTTGCGGACAAGGAAGGCAACAACCTGTTCGCCAGCGACGCCCCGGACGGCACGCCGCTGCTCAGACACGCGGTGGGCGGCATGCTTGGCACATTGCTCGATTCATTGTTGCTGTTCTGCCCGAACGCCAATTCCTACCGTCGATTCCAGACCAACAGCTACGCGCCTCTGGCGGCCACGTGGGGCGTGGACAACCGCACCGTGAGTCTGCGCGTGCCTGGTGGGCCAGCATTCTCCCGGCACATCGAACACCGTATCTGTGGCGCCGACGCCAACCCGTATCTGGCGGCCGCGGCGATCCTGGCCGGCATTCATCGCGGTATTCGCGAGCAACTCGACCCCGGTGCACCGGTGCAGGGCAATGGATACGCCCAGGCCACGAAATTGTTGCCGACCGATTGGCTGACCACATTGCGCGCGCTGGAAGGGTCGACCTGGGCGCGTGAGGCGTTCGGCGACGAATTCCTTGGCGTTTACCTGGCGGTGAAGCGCGCCGAATACCGACAGTTCATGGGCGAGGTAGGGGAGCAGGACTGGCGATGGTATCTGCACCAGGCCTGAACGAAGGCTGAACCTTCCTCAAATAAATACAAAGTTATGGGTTGAATTTTTGAGCAAACTATTCGTTGGCTTGATTTTCACAAAAAATTGATGGTTGACTGGTTACAGTTAGTGACGCCTCGGTCAATGAATTTTTCACATTGGCCGAAGACGCTTCTCTTTAGGACCCGCCGATCATTATGTTGAAAATCAAACCCGTGCGCCCCGAGTGGGTGACACTGATTGTCAGTGCCTTCTTACTAGCCGGCTTCAATTTAGTGCTTTGGCAGCACCTGTTTGAAATCACCGCATCCGATGGCAAGGGCCTTGTCATGCGCGTCGCATTCGGCGCGATGGTTCTGGCTGCCTTCAACATTGTGCTGACCTTCATGGCGTTCCGGCGCGTGATGAAGCCTGTGTTGATATTGATGTTCATGATCAGCGCCGGGGTGGCGTATTTCATGAGCCAGTATGGCGTGCTGATTGACACCGGCATGTTGCGTAATTTTGCGCAAACCAACGCGACCGAAGTGCGTGACTTACTGTCGTTGAAGTTACTGGCCTATATTGTGTTGCTCGGTGTTTTGCCTTCATGGTTATTGTGGAAAACCCCGGTCAATTATCGGCGCTGGCACCGTGACCTGTTGAGCAAAGCGCTGGTGACTGTCGCCTCGGTTGCTGTGATCGGCGGTGTCGCGCTGGTCAACTATCAAGGCTTGTCCTCGCTGTTTCGCAATCACCATGAACTGCGACTGATGGTGGTGCCCAGCAACTACATCGGCGCCTCGTTCGGCTATTTGCGTGAGCAAGTCGTCTCCGCGCGGCAGCCCTTCATGAAAATCGGTGAAGATGCCCAACGCGATGCTTCATGGCAGGCCCATGACCGTAAATCCCTGACGGTATTGGTGGTTGGCGAAAGTGCCCGGGCCGAGAACTTCGGCATCCTCGGTTATGCCCGCGACACCACACCCAAACTGAATAAAGAAGCCGGCCTGATTGCCTATACCGATGTGCACTCCTGCGGCACGGAAACAGCCGTCTCGGTGCCGTGCATGTTCTCGGACATGACCCGCAAGGACTACGACGCCAGCAAGGCGAAAAATGAAGAGGGCCTGCTGGACGTGCTCAAACGTGCCGGTCTGGACGTGATCTGGCGTGATAATCAGTCAGGCTGCAAAGGCACGTGCGACAGGGTCACCCTCGATGACGTCAGCAATCTGAAGGACCCGGTGTTGTGCGCCGACAGCGAATGCCGCGACGAAATACTCCTGCAAGGTATGCAGCACTTCATCGATAACCTGAATAAAGACACGGTCCTGGTCTTGCACCAGATGGGCAGCCACGGTCCGGAATACTTCAAACGCTATCCGAAGGAGTTCGAACGCTTCACTCCGGTCTGTGAAAGCAATGCCCTGAACAATTGCAGTCGCGACAGTATCGTCAACGGCTATGACAACACGCTGGTCTACACCGACCACGTACTGTCGACCCTGATTGATCTACTGCGCAAAAACCAGGGCAAAGTGGACACCGCCATGCTTTACCTGTCGGATCATGGTGAGTCGCTGGGCGAATACAACCTGTACCTGCATGGCACGCCGTACATGCTGGCGCCGGAACAACAGAAACACGTAGCCATGCTGACGTGGTTCTCCGACAACTATCAAAAGTCGTTCTCGGTCGACACCCAGTGCCTGCAACAGAATCGTGACAAGCCATTGAGCCAGGACAACCTGTTCCATTCGATGCTGGGCTTACTGGCGGTCAACAGCAAGGTCTACGACAAGGGGCTGGATATGTTCGCGGGTTGCCGTGGGGTGGCTGACGGCGTGTTGGCTAAAAAGTGAGTGTATCGACCTTTTTCACGCACCGGCCGCTAACCAGCGGCCTGTAGTTCCTTCAACAAGAGTCATTGCACATGTCTGCGCAACCTCCATCAGCCATTGAACTTGAGTTCGCACGGCGCTACGACCAGGAACACACTCGCGTCTGTCTTCAGCCGCGACCGCGTGGCTTGGCGGGTCGCTGGGCGTTCTGGCGCGATGAGCAGTTGGTGCGCAGCGCGCTCAAGGTCGCCGGCGAGCCAGGCTTGATTCTGGATGTGGCTTGCGGTGCCGGGCGTTTCTGGCCGGTGTTGGCCGAGCACGCGAACCGCGTGATCCTCGCCTCCGATCCGTCGCAGGACATGCTCAATCACGCCCAGACTCACCATCCGCAGAGTCTGCTCAAGCGGATCAAGACCTTTCAGAGCTCGGCCTTCGACATTGGCTTGCCGGAGAATGCGGTCGATTGCATTTTTTGCATGCATCTGTTTCAAGACATCGATAGCGCCGAACATCGGTTGGCCATGCTCAAGGAATTCCATCGAGTCAGCCGCGACACGGTGATTGTGGCGGTACGGGTCGATGCGTATTTCAAGCTCCAGCGCTCGGGCGCGGTGGGTGCTCAGCCCCAGTATCTGGCCAGCAAGGCCGAGGTCGAAGCTGAATTCAAGCGTGCGGGATTCTGCTTGCTCAGCCATCAGGATTTCCTGCCGGGCTGCGCGCGGACGCGCGTCTATGTTTTGCGTAAGGCAGGCTAGCCTCCACTTGTCAGACATTTCTTGCCGTCTGGCAGGCCTTTTCGCTAAAGCTCTTGTTCAGTGGATGCGCGGAAATCGCCGGGGGCGATATATACTGCGCGCCATTCTTCAAGGGAGAGCCGTGTGGCCATCGATATTCACTGGATTCGCGACAACGAAAGCCTCGGTCAGTTTTGCGCCGAGTGGCAGCAACTGCCGTTCGTTGCCCTCGACACCGAATTCATGCGGGTCGACACCTTTTACCCGATCGCAGGCCTGCTGCAGATTGGCGATGGCGTACGCGCTTACCTGATCGACCCGCTGACCATCGATAACTGGCAGCCTTTGGCCGCATTGCTGGAAAACCCGGCGGTGGTCAAAGTCGTCCATGCGTGCAGTGAAGACCTCGAAGTCTTGTTGCGCCTGACCGGCAGTCTGCCGACGCCGCTGTTCGATACCCAACTGGCCGCCGCTTACTTGAACCTCGGTTTCTCCATGGGGTATTCGCGGTTGGTACAGGAGGTGCTCGGCATCGACCTGCCCAAGGGCGAGACCCGTTCCGACTGGCTGCAACGTCCGCTTTCCGACACCCAAATCAGCTACGCCGCCGAAGATGCCTTGCACCTGGCGGAAGTTTTCGTACAGCTTCGTCCGAAGCTTTCTGACGACAAATACGCCTGGGTCCTGGAAGACGGCGCTGAGCTGGTCGCCAACCTGCGCCGCGAGGTCGATCCGTACGAGGTCTATCGCGAAGCCAAACTGGCCTGGAAGCTGTCCCGCGCCCAACTGGCCGTATTGCGTGAACTCTGCGCCTGGCGTGAGCGTGAGGCTCGCGCCCGTGATTTGCCACGCAATCGCATCGTGCGTGAGCATTCGCTGTGGCCGTTGGCGCGGACTCAGCCGGACAACCTCGCAGCGTTGGCGAAAATCGAAGACATGCACCCGCGTACCGTGCGTCAGGACGGCGAATTTCTGCTTGATCTGATCAAGCGCTCTGGCAGTGTGTCGCCTGATCAGTGGCCGCCTGCGGTGCCGGAGCCTTTGCCGGTGGACGCTGCGGCGCTGGTCAAACAGCTGCGAGCGATCGGCCAGGCTGAAGCAGAGCGCCTGAACATTGCGCCGGAGCTGATGCTGCGCAAGAAAACCCTGGAAGCGCTGCTCAAGAGCGGCTATCCCAACGGTCCATACCAATTGCCTGATTCGCTGCGTGGCTGGCGCCGCGAATTGATGGGCCAGGCGCTGCTCGACAGCCTGGCCACCGCCGGAGAACAGCCTTGAAACGTATTTGTTCCATCTACCGAAGCCTGAAGAAAAACGAGATGTACCTCTATGTGCTCAAAAGCGATGCACTGGAGCGCGTCCCGGAAAGCCTGATGGCCGCTTTCGGCAAACCCCATCACGCTTTCGACCTGGTCCTGACCCCCGAGCGCAAACTGTCGCGCGAGGACATCACCGTGGTCCTGGAAAACCTTGAGAAGCAGGGTTACCACCTGCAAATGCCGCCGGCGGAAGACGAATACATCGAACACTTGCCGGAAGAGTTGCTGCGACGCAACGACCCGATGTGAGCCGCAGACAGGCGCTGTTCAGCGTCTGTGTGAAAAACTGGAATAATTTTTGGCAATGGCCAGGACGATGGGGGAATTCTCCGTCGGTGGCCGTGTGCACTGTTTTTGAAAGGTTTGAACCATGCGCGTTCTGATTGCTGAACACGATCACCCTGTTTATGCCCAATTGCTGCGTCAGGCCGCGCCTGAGCTGGACGTGCTGACCAGCGGTGACTCCGCCGAACTGGCCCGCCAGGCCGCCGACTGCCCGATCTGGCTCGGCCAGCCAGATCTGCTGGCCACCCTGCTGCGTCAGGGCCATCAGCCGCAATGGCTGCAATCGACCTGGGCGGGCATCACGCCATTGTTGGCCGACGGCTTGCCGCGCCACTACCGCCTGACGCGTGCCGTGGGGATTTTTGGCCAGGTCATGGCTGAATACGTGCTGACCTACATGCTTGGCCACGAGCGCGAAGTGCTGCCGCGTCTGGTCAGCCAGGTCGAGCGCAAGTGGGACAGCCGTCAGGGTCAAAGCCTGGCGGGACGCAAAGTGTTGATCGTCGGCACGGGCGACATCGGCCGCACCGTCGCGCAATTTTTGCTGCCGTTTGGCGTCGAGTTATACGGCATCGCCAGCGAAGCCCGCGAGCAGGCGCCGTTTGTCGAAGTCGGCGCGCTGGCGGACTTGCCGCGTCTGGTCGGTGAAGTGGACTACGTGATCAACCTGCTGCCGAACACCCCCAATACCCATGACTTGTACGATGCGGCACTGTTCAAGCAGTTCAAGCCGACCGGGGTGTTCATCAACGTCGGGCGCGGTGTGGCGGTGGTCGATGCAGACCTGGTTGAGGCTTTGAAGGAAGGGCACCTGGCGGGTGCGGTGATCGACGTCTGCCGTCAGGAGCCGCTGCCACAGCGCCATCCATTCTGGACTGCCTGGGGCTTGTTGCTCACAGGGCACAGTTCCGCGCCGACCTCACCACCGATGATGGTCAACCTGTTCGTCGAAAACTTGCGGGCGTATCAGGCGGGTGAAGCGCTGCGCGGGGAAGTGGATTTCAATCGCGGGTATTGAAATCACCACCCATCAAAAATGTGGGAGCGAGCCTGCTCGCGATAGCGGCATATCAGTCAGTTCCTCTGTCACTGATACACCGCCATCGCGAGCAGGCTCGCTCCCACATTGGTTTTGCAGTGTGGCTTAGAGGGTGAAATCGCCTTCTGCCGCCAGCTCGCTCAGCGGGCGGCGCGGGCTTGGTTCTTCACGGGCTTGCAGGTAATCGGCGAGCGTCGCCTTGTCACCCAGTTTGCCCACCGCTACCGCTGCGTGCAGCGCATAACCTTCAGGGATGTTCAGCTCCTTGCGGGTCAGTTCCTGATCGAAACCGGCCATGCCGTGGGTGTGCCAGCCGCTGATGCTTGCTTGCAGCGCCAGATGGCCCCATGCCGACCCAGTGTCGAAGGTGTGCCACAGGGCCGGGGTTTCCTCGGTGGCACCCGGGGCCGTGAAAGTGGTTTTCGAGATCACGATCACCAGCGCCGAGGCATGTTGTGCCCAGGAACGGTTGAATTCGTTCAGCAGACCTAGATAACGCTCCCAGTTTGGCGTGTCGCGGCGCGCGTACAGGAATCGCCAAGGTTGCGAGTTGTATGCCGAAGGCGCCCAGCGTGCCGCTTCGAAAAAGCTCAGCAGGGTTTCTTCCGGAATGGTTTCGCCGGTGAAGGCGCGGGGAGACCAGCGATCGGTGAACTGAGGATGGATCGCATAGTCGGCAACGCGTTGATTTGCACTCATCAAGAGATTCCTTGCAACGTTTGAAAGTGAGGGTCGTCTGACACCTGCAGGCGCAGTTGAGCTGGGCGCTAAGGTTTGTCGAGAGCCTGGCAGTTCACCTGAATGCAACGCGGTCGAGCGTTAATGGCATCCGGGCATGGCTCCTTGCGACTGGCAAAGCTACGTGGCGGCGCAAAAACTGACAAGCCCGTTCTACCGGCAGTCGCCAATGCTTGGCCCGCAAGGGCCTTGGCACTAGACTGGCGGCCTTTTCACCACCTGATATTGATGCTTGAGCCATGGCCGCCAAAGTCGAACCGTTCTGGATACGCAAAACCCTCGATCAACTCGATCAAGAGGAATGGGAATCGCTGTGCGATGGCTGTGGCTTGTGCTGCCTGCAAAAGCTCGAAGATGAAGACGATAATTCCGTCTATTACACACGTATCGCCTGCAAACTGCTGGACCTGAAAACCTGTCAGTGCACCGATTACCCGAACCGGCGCGACTTTGTGCCCGATTGCATCCAGCTCACGCCGGGCAAGGCTGACGAGTTCAAATGGCTGCCGCCGACCTGCGGCTATCGCCTGGTCAGCGAAGGCAAGGACCTGCCGCTTTGGCATCACCTGGTGTGCGGTGATCGCGATGCGGTGCATCACGAACGTATTTCCCAGTCCGGGCGCATGCTTGCCGAAGGCAGTGTGGCCGAAGATGACTGGGAAGATCATCTGATCTTCCGGGCGGGTTAAGCGCTGTCGGTTTTAACGTGTCACGAAGGAGTGTGTATGGCTGTGGGATTGCGCCGGGCGTTGGCCGTTGGGCTGTTGCTCCTGAGTTCGTCCGTGTGGGCGGCGAAGAAGATCGATCTGGACTACCACGTGCGCCTGTTGCCGCAAAGTGACCAGGCGGAGGTGCGACTCACCCTGGCTCAGGGCTCCGCGGTGCGCAGCCTGGATTTTGACCTGGGCGATGGCAGCCTTTACAGCGACTTCAAGGCCGACGGCCAATGGAAACTCACCCCGGGCAAACAGGCGCGCGGTGTCTGGCATCCGGCTGCGGACAAGGCCAGCCTGAGTTACCGCGTGCGCATCAGCCACGGGCGCAAGAACGGCAGCTTCGACACCCGCATGACCCCGACCTGGGCGTTGATGCGAGGCGACGACCTGGTGCCGCCCGCCAAACTCGATCAGCAGGACGGCATCGAACTGGTTTCACGCCTTGAATTCGAATTGCCCAACGGCTGGAAAAGCGTCGAGACCGCGTGGCCGCGAGTCGGCAAGAACAAATTCCGCGTGGATAACGTCTCTCGACTGTTCGACCGGCCCACGGGCTGGATGCTCGCCGGTCACCTGGGCAGCCGTCGCACCCGGCTTGGCGAAACCGAAGTCACCGTGGCGTCGCCTCGGGGTCAGGGCATGCACCGCATGGACGTGCTGACCTTGCTGACGTTTGTCTGGCCGCAAGTACAGGCGGTGTATCCGCGCCATCCGACCAAGCTGCTGATCGTCGGCGCCAACGACCCGATGTGGCGCGGCAGTCTGGGCGCCCACGAATCGATCTACCTGAACTCACGCCTGCCGTTGGTGAGCGAAAGCGGCACCAGTGCGGTGGTGCGTGAGTTGGCGCAGGTGTTCGGGAGGATCAACGATCAGCAGCGCAGCGACTGGATCAGCGAAGGGTTTGCCGAGTATTACGCCATTGAGCTGGTGCGTCGCGCCGGCGGCATGAGTGATGAGCGGTATGAGGGTTTGCAGAAGAAACTGGCCAGGGACGGCCAGAAAGTCACGACGTTACGGGGCGAGCAGATCAACCCGGCGCAGGTGTCGAAAGCGGTGCTGTTGCTGCAGGAGCTGGATCGCGAGATTCGCTTGAAAACCCGCAACAAGCGCTCGTTGGATGATGTATTGCGCGGGGCGATGCACCTGGAGAGTGTGGACACCAAGGAATTCGTCCAGCTCGCGGAAAGTGTGATCGGCGAGTCTTCCAAAGTCCTCGATACCGAGTTGCTGCAATAGAAAATCAAAAGATCGCAGCCTCGTTTCACTCGACAGCTCCTACATTGGAATGTGTATCCCTGTAGGAGCTGTCGAGTGAAACGAGGCTGCGATCTTTTATCCTAAGAAGTCAAACCCCGGTTTCAGGCGATTTCAACGAATCGTTCCCGGTCACGGTAGCGGTTTTGGTCGCCGCCTCGGCGTTGGCCTTCAACTGGTTCAACTCTTCACCGGCCCGCTGAATCTTTGCCCGCACGTTGTTCATGTCCTGACGGCTCTTTTCCAGCAGGCTCTTGACCGAGCTGTGCCCGGTAATGCCACGGGCCAGTGCCACGCCGCCGATCGCCACTTGAATCAAGCCGAACACACCGCCGCGACGCAGCCCTTTGCCCATCATCACCACGCCACCGGCCAGGGAGCCGATGCGCTCCCAACCCTGTACGTTCTGATCGGAATGAGTCTGGAACGGGGTGGATTCGATGCGTTCTACGCGTTTGAGTTCGTTCATGATCTGTCTCCTGGCGGAATCGCTGCTTCAAGAATAGATAGTTAAGCTGACTGCCAGGGCGGTCGGCTTGTTCCATCGGATGTCGGGTGATTCAGCGGAATTTCGATCCGGAACGGGTGTTGAGTCCCTTGGACATGCGGTCGTACAGCACGACGTTGACGGTGGCGGCGAGGTTCATGCAACCGGTGGTCGGGATATAGACCACGTCTTCGCACCAGTCGCGAATCTCTTTATCCAGCGAGCCGTCTTCCGGGCCGAAGATGTACAGCGCGCGATCCGGGTGCGTGTATTCCGGCAGCGAGCGAGCGCCTTCGACCAGCTCCACCGCGACGGGCACGCAGCCCAGGGGCAGGATTTTCTTCAGGTCGTCGATGCCGATCAGCGGAATGTCGTAGTGGACGCGCTTGGTGTCAGTGACGAAATCAGCGGCGCGCTCATAGCGCTTGCCGGTGTAGAACACGGACGCCACGCCATAGCAGCCGGCGGCGCGCATCACCGAGCCGACGTTTTCCGGTGATTTGGGGTTATACAAACCAATGCAGCTGTACCGTTTGTCTGCCACGAGCGGGGTGCCTTCGGGGAAAAAACGGCGATTATACGGGGATTGGGGGAGGGCGGGCAGTGATCGTTCCCACGCTCTGCGTGGGAATGCCTCAACGGACGCTCCGCGTCCGGCTGTGAAGGGACGCGGAGCGTCCCGGGCTGCATTCCCACGCAGAGCGTGGGAACGATCAGCATCAGGCAACTAAAATTTCAGTCGTCTTTCTTCATCAACCCCGCCAACGCCGCAAACGGGTTGTGCGTCGCCTTGGCGATTTTCGGGCTGCTGAGCGAGCCTTCGTCGAAATACTGTTGGTCGGTGTACCGCGAGTGTTCGTTGTCATGGCAATACAGGCACAACAATTCCCAGTTCGAGCCGTCCTGCGGGTTGTTGTCGTGGTTGTGGTCGCGGTGGTGCACGGTCAGTTCACTCAGGCGTTTGCCAGAGAACTCGCGGGCGCAACGGCCACACACGTGCGGGTACATTTTCAGGGCCTTGTCGCGGTAACCCATTTCCTTGTCGCGCTGGTTGTCGGCAAGGATGCGGTCCAGCTTCGACGTGTTGGACGGAGGCGTTGACGAACTCATGGGTTCACCTTTGTAAAAGACTAATGACGGTATAGGAGCAGTTTAGCTCAGCCCTTGAGCTTCTCGGCAATCCAGATGGTATGACGTGTGCCTTTGTTGCCGTGGGCGAAGACCTGGACTTCTTCGGCCTTGAAACCGGCCTTTTTCAGCTTGTCGGAAAACTGCCGGTCCGCACTTGCCGACCACACGGCCAGCACGCCTTTGGGCCGCAGCGCCTTGGCGCAAGCGTTCAAACCACCGGCGGAGTAGAGCCAGCTGTTGGCCTTCTGGGTCAAGCCTTCGGGACCGTTGTCGACGTCGAGCATGATCGCGTCGAAACCTTGTGGCTCGGCTTGCAGGACCTTGGCCACATCCTCCATGCGGATCACCGTCCTCGGGTCGAGCAGCGGATTCCCGGATTTCTCGCCCAGTGGACCACGGTTCCATTCCACAACGCCGGGCACCAGTTCGGCGACCACCACTTGCGCGGTCTTGCCCAAATGCTTGAGGGCCGAGGCGAGGGTGAAGCCCATGCCCAGGCCGCCAATCAGCACGCGCGAATCGGGCCGACCCGCCACCTTGCGGCACGGGATTTCGGCCAGGGCATCCTCGGAACCGTGCATGCGGGTGTTCATCAACTGCCCGCCATCGCCACCCTGGATCTTGATGACGAAATCCTCGCCATACTCGAACAGGCAAAGGGCGCCGCCGTTCTCGGGGATAGGGGCGGTGTCGAGCAGAACAAAACGTTTCATGGAAATCTCAAATTGGGGGAAGGCAAACAGAGGCAGTTGGGAGTAGCCTGCCAATGACAACAAGGCCAACGGAGCCATTGATGAAGCGCACCATTCTAACGGTCATTGCCTTGGCCGCGCTCTCGATAACTGCAGTGCAGGCCCAGCAATTGCAAACCCTTCCAACCAGCCCCGCGCCGCTGCCGGGGTCGCCCGGCACCGCAACACCTACGCCTTACCCGCAAATCACTCCGACGCCCCTGCCCAGGGCCGGGCAGGGCAGCGGTGGTCCACCGTTGGTGCCGATCGAGATGCCCAGTCCGCCGACCAAGGATCAGCCGGTACCGGGCATTGAGCCAAACAACACAAAGGACAAGTCGCCCGGCGGTTAGATCTGCTGCGAGATCAGTTGCCCGTCGGCCATGCGCAAGCGTTTGGAGAGGGCGACGGCGAGGGCGCGGATAATCTTGGCGGCGATTTTCGGCGCCTCGTTGATCATCTTTTCTAGAGAGTCCTTGCCCAGGTTCAGCAGCTGGCAGTGACTGGCGGCCACGCAACTGGCCGAGCGCCGTTCACCATCGAGCACGGCCATTTCGCCGAACGAGCGACCGCTGCGCAAGGTGGCCATGGTCACCAGTTGCCCGTCGCCGTTAGTCTTCTGCACCGACACCTGGCCGGTATGGATGATGCACATGAAACTGCCAGCATCGCCTTCGTGGAAAATCTCTTCGCCCTGGGCGATGGTGCTGATGCTGAAGTAGCCTGAAGCGGCCGCGAAGTCTGCCGGCAGCAATTGATCGAAAAGGCCGCAATCCATCAGCCAGTCGCGGATTTCGTTGTTCAGTAAGGTCGGTTCTGACATGTCGGCACGGTCTTTTTTTCTTGTGTCTGTCTGGTTCTGTTCAGGATCTGGACTCACCACAAACCCATTGTGGGAGCGAGCTTGCCCGCGATGACGGTGTCACAGCCAACGTTGATGTTGAGTCTGATTGCCTCATCGCGGGCAAGCCCGCTCCCACAAGGATATGCGTGTATCGGGTCCCGGCGTCTGGTCTTAAGACCAAAACGCCGGGCCAAGTTCCTCAGGCAATTCCCCAAACCTTGAAAACAAATGCGTATTCGAGTGCTACGTCACGCAATCCCTGATAACGGCCGCTCATCCCGCCGTGGCCAGCACCCAATTCGGTCTTGAGCAGCAGCGGATTATTGTCGGTCTTGGTCGCGCGTAATTTCGCCACCCACTTCGCCGCTTCCCAGTACTGCACGCGACTGTCGTTGTAGCCGGCAATCACCAGCATCGCCGGATAGGCTTGCGCGGTGACGTTTTCGTACGGGGCGTAGGCCTTGATCCGATCATAGACGTCCGGCTCTTCGGGATTGCCCCACTCGTCGTATTCGGTAACGGTCAACGGCAGGTCCGGGTCGAGCATGGTGTTGAGCACATCGACGAACGGCACCTCGGCAATCGCCGCGCCGAACAGGTCAGGACGCTGATTGAGCACCGCACCGATCAGCAAGCCACCGGCGCTGCCGCCGCTGATCGCCAATTGAGGGGGCGTGGTGAAACCGTTGGCGATCAAGTGTTCGGCACAGGCGATGAAATCGCTGAAGGTGTTGTGCTTGTGTTCCTGCTTGCCGGCGCGGTACCAGGCTTCGCCGAGCTCGCCGCCGCCCCGCACGTGAGCTATGGCAAACGCGACGCCACGATCCAGCAGGCTCAAACGGGCGTGGGAGAACCACGGGTCAAGGCTTTCGCCGTAGGCGCCGTAGCCGTACAGATATAGCGGTACAGGTTTTCCGAGTGCTTCGCGTTTGACCACAAGGCTGATCGGTACTTGTGTGCCATCGGGCGCAGTGGCCCACAAGCGTTGGCTCACGTAGTCATCGGCGTCGAACGGACCCAGTACCGGGGTTTGCTTGAGGACGGTCTGTTCGCCGCTGGCCAGGTCCAGCTGGCGGATTTGCGCCGGACGGTTCAGCGCCTCGTACCGCAGGCGGATTTTGTCGCTGACAAACTCCAGGCTGTTCTGCACATGCAGGCTGTAAGCCGCATCCGGCAGTTGCACGCGGTAATGCGGCAGCTCCTGTGGGTGAACCTCGATGATTGGCAAGCCACCTTCACGCAGGCTCAGGGTCATCACGCCGAGGTTCAGGCTCATGCCCTCGATCATCGTGGTGTCGCTGTGGGGGATCAGGTTCTGCCAGTCGGCCTCGGTCGGCGCCATGCCAGTATCGACGGCGGTGTACAGGGCAAAATTGATACCGTCGCGGTTGGTGCGAATGAACCAGGTCCATTCACCGTTCAGCGTGCCGTGGTCGACGTCGTACTCATGGTCTTCCACCCGTGGCGCAATGCAGGTGAACGCCTGATGCGGCTGCGAGGCGTCGAGGACCCAGACTTCGCTGGTGGTCTTGCTGCCCAGCGACAACAGCAACTGTTGCTCGGAACTGGAACGGTAGCAATGCAGGAAGAACCGGCCGTCGGGCTCGTTGAAGACTTCTTCGGCTGCGGTGCCGTCCAGTCGATAGCGCAACAGTTTGTGCGGACGGTGGGTGTCGTCCAGTTCGCCGAAAAACAGTGTCAGGCTGTCGTTGGCCCAGGTCATGCTGCCTTCGCAGTTCTGGAACTCCAGTTCGCTGACACGACCGCTGGATAATTCCTTCACGAACAGCGTGTAAATCTCATCGCCGGTGGAATCGATGCTGTAGGCCAGGCGTTGGTGGTCCGGGCTGATGCTGAACGCGCCGAGGGAAAAGAAGCCGCCCTTGGCCAGTTCGTTCGGGTCCAGCAGCAGTTGCTCCCGGGCTTCGTCGAGCTGCAGGCTGTCATCGGCCGGGCGAGGGCAGCGGTAATGACGGGCGTATTCGTCACCGGCCGTGGTGCGCGTGTAATACAGGTACGGGCCCCAAGGGGAGGGCAGCGACAGGTCGGTTTCGAGAATCCGGCCCTTGATCTCTTCGAACAGGGTTTCGCGCAGCCCGGCCTGATCGGCGGTTTGCGCCTCTTGATAGCTGTTTTCAGCCTGGAGGTAATCGAGCACCGCGTCGGTGTCGCGCTCCTGCAGCCAGGCATACGGATCATCCCCGTTGGCCTTGCGGGCAATGGGCGCGACGGAAACGTTGACGGATAGGGGCATGAAGGGCTCTCGGGCGTTGTACGAAATAGGGTTTTGCAGGCGCAATGCAAATCTTGATGTCTCGGTCGGCCTTGTGTCTTGACCGACTGGCATTGGGACAAGCCTGATGTGCGAAAAGTCGTTACTATAAGCGCCTCTTTGCCTGCCTTGCCATGGACACCATGACCGAGAACGACTATCTGATCGCTTGGGGCCTCTACGCCTTTGCCGCTTTAGGCTGCCTGCTGGTGTGGATGCGCATGACCCGCTGGATGTGGCGCTGGTTGCGTGAGCCGCTGCAACTGCTGGTCGCCGTGCTGCTGTTCAGCCCGACCATCATCGACCCGGTGAAGGAAAAAGTGGCCCCGGCCATTGCCATCACCACGCTGGACCTGGCTTTCAAAGTCGGCAACAACGCCTGGCGAGCGATTTCCGACCTGTTGATGTACGCCATGATCGCTTTCGGCCTTTACCTGGTGGTCGTGGCGATCCGTTTTCCGATCGAACGCGCGTCCAGGGCTCGCAAGGAACAGGCGGCTGCCGCCAAGGCCGCGGCCCGGGCCGACGAACCGGAAGACGATCAGCCCTTCGGCGGGGCTGGCGATGATCGGTACGGTCGTCCACCCGTTCCGAGCAACCCTCAGCGTTTGCGGGTCGAACCGCGTTTGTAATCCGGCCTTGAAGCGAGAATCCGAGCATGTGTGAGTTATTGGGCATGAGCGCCAATGTGCCGACCGATATCGTGTTCAGCTTCACCGGGCTGATGCAGCGCGGCGGCCGCACCGGCCCGCACCGTGATGGTTGGGGCATCGCCTTCTACGAGGGACGTGGCCTGCGGCTATTCCAGGACCCGGCCGCAAGCTGCGAGTCGGAAGTCGCCAACCTGGTGCAACGCTATCCGATCAAGAGTGAAGTGGTGATCGGCCACATTCGCCAGGCCAATGTCGGCAAGGTTTGCCTGTCCAACACCCATCCGTTCGTGCGGGAACTGTGGGGGCGCAACTGGTGTTTCGCCCACAACGGTCAGTTGGCCGATTTCAATCCGACCGCCAGCTTCTATCGTCCGGTCGGCGATACCGACAGCGAAGCGGCATTCTGCGATCTGCTCAACCGTGTTCGTGCAGCGTTCCCGGAGCCGGTTGAAGTCGAAGATTTGTTGCCGGACCTCGTGGCCGCCTGCGCCGAGTACCGCAGCAAAGGCGTATTCAACTGCCTGCTCAGCGACGGTGACTGGTTGTTCTGCTATTGCTCGACCAAATTGGCACAGATCACCCGTCGTGCGCCTTTCGGCCCGGCGCGTCTGAAAGATGTCGATGTGATCGTCGATTTCCAGGCCGAAACCACGCCCAACGACGTGGTCACCGTGATCGCCACCGAACCTCTCACCGAAAACGAAACCTGGACCCGCTACGAACCGGGCCAATGGAGCCTCTGGCGACGCGGCGAATGCGTCAGCCAAGGCAAGACCGAATAAGGACTCACCCCTCATGTTGCTCAGTTATCTACGGCTGGTGTTGTTTGCGGCGGGCCTGTTGATTGGCGTTCAGGTGCCGGGGTTTATCAGCGATTACGCGAAACGGGTCGAAGCGCATCTGATCGAGGCCCAGACCGGCTTGAATGGTTTCCAGGGCACGGCCAATGAGTTCTTCAAGGGCGATATGCAGGCGCTGGTCGCTCATTATCGTGAAAGCGAAGACCCGATCTTTCGCAGCGACGCCGACAGCCTGAGCACCATGCTCACCCGCCAGCTGGCACTCGACAAGCAGTTCCAGGCCATGCAGGGCCCGTGGTACATCCGCTTCCTGCAAGTGGCGCTGGCCGCTGACCCGGATATTCGCAAGGAAACCTGGTACGGCTACAGCTACCAGATCCTGCTGACGCCGGAAGCGATGATCTGGGGCATGAGCGGCGCGTTGCTGCTGTCGTTCGGGATTGAATGCCTGTTCCGTCTGATCGACTGGGTGGTGCTGGGCGGCAAACGCCTGCGCCAGAGCCGGCCGATCGTAGACCGGGATGTGCGCGGCCTCTAGGCCGATGATCGTTCCCACGCTTTGCGTGGGAATGCAGCCCGGGACGCTCCGCGTCCCATCCAAAGCCGAACGCGGAGCGTCCGTTGAGGCGTTACCACGCAGAGCGTGGGAACGATCATCTTCAACGACTCAACGTGATGTACTCCTCGCCCACCTTCTGCGCATACCCCTCCAGCACGTGCTGACACAGGGTCACAATCTCCTCGACCCATTCCACCCCAACCCGCCACGACACCACCACCTGCAAATTCGGTGGCCGTTGATCGATGGCCAGCAGGGTCAATTCCCCCCGTGCCAGCTCCTCGGCCACCAATACCGGCGGCAATGCGCCAATGCCAAATCCGTCGCGCAGCAACCGGGTAATCGCCGACACCGAATTCACGCAATTGAGCCGGGGCGTCAGTATCCCGTTCGCCTGCATCAGGCTCAGGATGTCCTGATGCGGATGGGAGTTTTTCGAGTAAGTAATGATCCGTTCGCGCGCCAGGTCGGCAATGCCTGAATACTCGCGGTTGTAGATCGAGCTGCTTGCCACGATCCAGCCCATCGGGTGGCTCGCCAGCTCCAGGCTGCGCACGCTTTCCTGGCGCACCAGATCAGTCTGCAGGATCAGATCAAGGAAGCCTTTTTGCAGCTGATCGCAGAGGTTCAGCGCGGTATCGGCTACCAGTTCGATTTCCACCAATGGGTAGTGATCCATCATCTGCGCCACCAACGGGCTCAGCCAGGTGTGAATCACCGTGTCCATCACGCCAATCCGCACACGCCCGACTTTGCTCGAGCGCGTCTCGATCGACTGCTTCAGCGCCTGCATGGTGTCCATCATCTGCTCGGCGTATTCGAGCACTTTCAGGCCTTCGGGCGTCAGGCTCACACCGCGAGAATCGCGCAGGAACAGCTTCACGCCGAGCTCGCCTTCGAGCACCGCGATGCGGCTGGAAATCGACGCCTGGGTGGTGAACAGCTTGTCGGCCGTCAGGCGAAAACTCTTGAGGCGGGCGACCCAGACAAAGGTCTCAAGAAACTTCAGGTTCATGGGATAAAGTTTTTCTTATGTCTAGGGCGGGTTTTTATTAGTTGGACGCAGCAGGGCCGGCAGCCCAAAAATCAGGCCATCCGGTTCCCACGATAGGCGTCGTCGGGGCTCAGAACAATACCAATAAAATTTGTACGGAGAGTTGCCATGAGTGCGCCCGACACGCTCGACATCCCCAAGGCCACGGCTCGCCCGGGACCTTTCGACTGGTACCGCAACATCAATCAGCAGGAACGCCGGACCTTCTGGAGCTGCAAGATCGGCTATGGCCTGGACGGCATGGACACGCAGATGCTCAGCTTCGTGGTCCCGACCCTGATTGCAATGTGGGGCATCACTACCGGCGAGGCCGGGCTGATTCACACCAGCACGCTGATCGCTTCGGCCATCGGTGGTTGGGTGGCGGGGATTCTGTCCGACCGCATCGGTCGCGTACGCACCTTGCAACTGACGGTGCTGTGGTTCGCCGGCTTCACTTTCCTCTGCGGCTTCGCGCAAAACTACGAACAATTGCTGATCAGCCGCACCTTGATGGGGTTCGGCTTCGGCGGCGAGTGGACGGCTGGTGCCGTGCTGATGGGCGAAGTGATTCGCGCCAAGGACCGTGGCAAGGCGGTGGGCATGGTGCAATCGGGCTGGGCGCTGGGCTGGGGACTGACGGCAATTTTGTACGCGCTGCTGTTTTCGGTGTTGCCGCCGGAAGACGCCTGGCGTGCGCTGTTTATCCTGGGCATCGTGCCGGCGATTTTCGTGATATTCGTTCGTCGGCTAGTCAAGGACCCGGAAATCTACCGCAAAGCCAAGGCCAAACAGGAGCCAGGCAATCCGGCGAAGTTCTACGAGATTTTTGCCCCCGGCATCCTGTTCACCACGATTCGTGCGTCGGTGCTGACCACGGGCGCGCTGGGCGGTTACTACGCGATCACTTCCTGGTTGCCGACTTTCCTCAAAAACGAGCGGGGATTGAGCGTACTCAACACCAGTGGTTACCTGGCGATGGTGATCGTCGGTTCCTACATCGGCTACGTCATCAGCGCGTATCTGACTGACATCCTTGGCCGCAAGAAGAATTTCGTTCTGTTCGCGGTTGGCTCGTTCACCATTGTTTTGCTCTACACCCAATTGCCGGTCAGTAACGCTGTGATGCTGTGGCTGGGCTTCCCGCTGGGCTTTTTTGCCTCGGGAATTTTCAGTGGCATGGGCGCCTTTCTGACTGAGTTGTTTCCGACGCGAATTCGCGGCTCGGGCCAGGGTTTTTGCTACAACATCGGTCGGGCACTGGCGGCGCTGTTCCCGCTGCTGATCGGCTTGCTCAGCCAAAAGGTGCCGTTGAGCGTAGGCATCGGGGCGTTTGCGGCGGTGTCCTACGGCGTGGTGATTCTCGCGGCGCTGAGCTTGCCGGAAACCCGTGGCAAACAACTGGATGCCCAATAACAAAAACGGCAGCAACTGATAATCTGCGGGGTATCTGCCCGGCAGTAAAAAAAGAATATGCCTACAGGAGTGTTCACCGTGAGCCGCCTGCTATTGAACTGTGACATTGGCGAAAGCTTTGGCAACTGGACCATGGGTCTGGACGCCGAGGTCATGCCCTTCATCGACTGCGCCAACATCGCCTGCGGCTTCCATGCCGGCGACCCGAGCATCATGCGCAAGACCGTCAGCCTGGCCCTGAGCAACGGCGTAAAGATTGGCGCACATCCGGCCTATCAAGATCTGGTCGGTTTTGGCCGCCGTTCCATGTCGTACACCGCCCAGGAACTTCAAGACATTCTGCATTACCAGATTGGTGCCCTTGACGGCATCTGCCGGGCTCAGGGCGGGCAGGTGAGTTACGTCAAGCCGCACGGCGCGATGTACAACGACATGATGGCCAATCCAGCGCAGTTGCGCGCCGTGCTTCAGGCCGTGGCGGCGTATGACCGGACCTTGCCGCTGATGCTGATGGCGACCCGCGACAACAGCGCCGCCCAGCAGTTGGGCGATGAATACGGCGTGACGCTGTGGTTCGAAGCCTTCGCCGATCGCGCTTATGACAGTGCGGGCATGCTGGTCTCGCGGCAACTGCCGGGCGCGGTGCATCACGATCCCGAGACAATCATCGAGCAAGCCCTGACCATTGCCCGTGGCGACAACCTGACAGCCAGCGACGGCAGCGCCTTGTTCCTGCAAGCCAATACCCTATGCGTGCACGGCGATAACGCGAGTTCGGTGGCGGCCGTGCGCCGGATCCGCGCAGCCCTCGATCAGCAGAGCGCACCATGAAACCGCGGGTAGAAGTGGTGGCGCTGGATTGCCTGATGGTGCGTCTGTTTGACCAGATCGCCGAGGCAAACATGCCGTGGATGCTGGCTGCCAGCGAGAGCCTGCGTGCGGCCTTCGCCGGGCATCTGATCGATCTGGTGCCGTCGTACACGACGTTGATGGTGCATTACGACCTGAGCGCGTTGAGTCCGTCCCAGGCTAGGGAATTGATCGCCGAAGCCTTGATCGACCTCTCACCGAATGCCCGCACCGGCGGCAAATGCCATGTGCTGCCGGTCTGGTATGACCTGAGCGTCGGCCCGGAGTTGAGCCTGTTGTCCCGGCGCAGCGGGTTGGCGGTGGAAGAGGTGATCCGCCGGCACAGCGAACGTGAATATCAGGTGTTCGCCCTGGGCTTTGCGCCGGGGTTCGCCTTTATGGGACTGGTGGAAGAAGTGCTCGCTGCACCGCGTCTGAATACGCCGCGTAAAAAGGTTGCGGCTGGCAGCGTGGGCATCGCCGAACGGCAAACTGCTGCTTATCCGGTGGTGTCACCCGGCGGCTGGAACCTCATCGGTCGCACGCCGGCCAAATTGTTCGACCGCGAACGCGACGGTTACAGCCTGATGCAACCGGGCGATACGGTGCGCTTTGAAGCGGTCAGCCATGCCGAGTTCATCAACTTGGGCGGCGATGACACACCGCTGGAGGCGCAGGCATGAGCCATCTATCGATTGAAGCGAGTACGCCGCTGTGTCTGATACAGGACGCTGGCCGTTTCGGCGTGCGGCACCTGGGCGTGACTCAGGGCGGCGCGCTGGATTGGCGTTCCATGTCGTGGGCCAACTGGTTGCTGAGCAATGAGTTGGATGCAACGGTGGTTGAAATCACCCTGGGTGGGTTCACCGTGGTGGCCGAGGAGGATTGCGTGCTGGCGCTGGCCGGCGCGGACCTGGGCGCGCAAGTGGATGGCGAGGCCTTGGCGCCGTGGCGCAGTTTCCGGCTGAACAAAGGGCAGCGCTTGCAATTCACTCAACCGTTGCTCGGGGCGCGGGCCTATCTCGCCGCGCCGGGTGGGTTTGAAGCCCCCAAAGTGTTGGGCAGCAGCGCCACGGTGGTCCGCGAAGAACTCGGTGGTCTGGATGGCATGGGCCGGGCACTGGCCAAAGGTGCGCAGCTGAGTTATCGCGGCAGTTCGCTGTTGTTGCTACGAGAGTTGCCGGAAGAGCATCGCCCGGATTTCAAGGTCGATTTACCGCTGGATGTGGTGCTCGGTGCACAGATCGGTGAGTTCAGCGGACAAAGCCTGTTCGATGCCTTCAACAGTTTCTGGACGCTCGACAGCCGCGCCGACCGCATGGGCATCCGCTTGCTGGGAACGGCGTTGCACTATCAGGGCAAACCGATGATTTCCGAAGGTATCCCACTCGGCGCGGTCCAGGTGCCGCCAGATGGACAACCGATCGTGTTGCTCAACGATCGGCAGACCATCGGCGGTTATCCGCGCTTGGGCGCGTTGACGCCATTGGCGTTGGCGCGTCTGGCGCAGTGCCTGCCGGGAGCGAAGGTGCGATTGAAACCGGTGGTGCAGGACGTGGCGCATCGGGAGCAGGTCCACTATCTACGCCGCTTCTTGAGCCGCTAAAAGCTTCGCGAGCAAGCCCGCTCCCACATTAGATCTCCGGTGAACACAGTATGCGTGGGCGACTTGGATCAAATGTGGGAGCGGGCTTGCTCGCGAAGGCGGCCTAACAGACAACAAAAATCTCTATTTGGACAGAAACCGCATCCCTTCCTCCAACCCCCGCAACGTCAGCGGGTACATCTGGTCGTCAATCAAGTCCCGAACGATATTGGTCGACGACGTATAGCTCCACGTATCTTTCGGATACGGGTTGATCCAGATGAGCTTCTTGTACTTCTCCTTGAACCGCTGCATCCACACGTAACCGGCTTCTTCGTTCCAGTGCTCGACGCTGCCGCCGGCCTGGGTGATTTCATAGGGCGCCATCGCGGCGTCACCGATGAAGATCACTTTGTAGTCGGCGCCGTACTTGTGCAGCAGGTCCTGGGTCGCGGTGCGCTCGGAGGTGCGGCGCATGTTGTTCTTCCACACTGATTCATAAATGAAGTTGTGGAAGTAGAAGTACTCCAGGTGCTTGAACTCGGTCTTGCAGGCCGAGAACAGTTCCTCGCAAATCTTCACGTGCGCGTCCATCGATCCGCCGATATCGAACAGCAGCAACAGCTTGACGGTGTTGCGCCGCTCCGGGCGCATCTGGATATTCAGCAACCCGGCATCTTTGGCGGTGTGGTCGATGGTGCCATCGATGTCCAGCTCTTCCGCCGCGCCCTGACGCGCAAACTTGCGCAACCGGCGCAGGGCAACCTTGATGTTGCGGGTGCCCAGTTCCACCGAGTCGTCGAGGTTCTTGTACTCGCGCTGATCCCACACCTTGACGGCTTTGCCCTGGCGTTTGCCGGCATCGCCGACCCGGATGCCTTCCGGGTTAAAGCCGCCAGAGCCGAACGGGCTGGTGCCGCCGGTGCCGATCCACTTGTTGCCGCCGGCGTGACGTTCTTTCTGTTCTTCGAGGCGCTTCTTGAACTCTTCGATCAGCTTGTCCAGGCCCCCGAGGGACTGGATCGCCGCTCGCTCCTCGTCGGTCAGTGACCGCTCGAATTCCTTGCGCAACCAGTCTTCGGGAATCAACGCCTGAAGGTGATCGTCGAGTTTTTCGAGGCCGTTGAAGTAAGCCCCGAACGCCCGGTCGAACTTGTCGAAATGCTTTTCGTCCTTCACCAGGATCGCCCGGGACAGGTAATAGAACTCGTCCATGTCGGCGAAAGTCACGCGCTGTTTCAGCGCGTTGATCAGGTCCAGCAGCTCACGCACAGAGACCGGCACTTTGGCGGCGCGCATTTCATTGAACAGGTTGAGCAGCATGGCGTTGGCCTCTATCTAATGGAGCTTAGCGAGTGCCACGACGGCTCATGAACGCCAGGCGCTCGAGCAATTGCACGTCCTGTTCGTTCTTCACCAGCGCGCCGGCCAGTGGCGGGATGGCCTTGGTCGGATCGCGTTCGCGCAGTACGGCTTCGCCGATGTTGTCGGCCATCAGCAGTTTGAGCCAGTCCACCAGTTCGGAGGTCGATGGTTTTTTCTTCAGGCCCGGGACCTTGCGCACATCGAAGAACACGTCCAGCGCTTCGCTGACCAGGTCTTTCTTGATGTCCGGGTAGTGCACGTCGACGATCTTCTGCAGCGTCACGCGATCGGGGAACGCGATGTAGTGGAAGAAGCAGCGACGCAGGAAGGCGTCCGGCAGCTCTTTCTCGTTGTTGGAAGTAATGATGATGATCGGGCGCTTCTTGGCCTTGATCGTCTCGTCGATCTCGTAAACGTAGAACTCCATCTTGTCGAGTTCTTGCAGCAGGTCGTTGGGGAACTCGATGTCGGCCTTGTCGATTTCGTCGATCAGCAGGATCACCCGCTCTTCAGACTCGAAAGCCTCCCAGAGCTTGCCCTTTTTCAGATAGTTGCGAACGTCGTGGACCTTCTCGGTGCCCAACTGCGAGTCGCGTAGACGGCTGACCGCATCGTACTCGTACAGACCCTGATGCGCCTTGGTCGTGGACTTGATGTGCCAGGTGATCAGCTTGGCGTTGAAGGACTCGGCCAGTTGCTCGGCGAGCATGGTCTTGCCGGTGCCCGGTTCGCCCTTGACCAGCAGTGGACGCTCCAGGGTAATGGCGGCGTTGACCGCCAGCTTCAAGTCATCGGTGGCGACGTAGGCCTGGGTGCCTTCGAACTTCATCTGCTAATCCTCGAACGGTAACGCCGACCTGAACGGGGCAGGGCGGGGCGCAATAATTGTAGTGCCCGACTATAACGCGCAGGCCGGTCGACTGTGAACGCAGACGACTTATTCAGTCTCTGAATGGAGCGTCACATCTTGACTCAGTCTCGGCTGCTAGCCAGCGCAGCGATACATCAGCGCCCGCAGCATCACGCGCTACAGCAGTGGCCGTGAAGCGGTGCCACGTTCGTTGGCACTCGCCTGTCTGGGGTGGGACTTCCTCCAGCAGCAATCAAGCCCGGCGCGGGCTGCCGAAGACACCGGTCGCTACACCGTGACCCGCAAGCCTTAACCAGCTTCCGGCTTCGGCCGTTCATACCGGGCATTGAATGCCTGAATGAAACCATTGCGTAAAATCTGCAAAAACGCACCGAACGCGCTGATATCTTGCTGATGCACGTTGCCGCTTAGTTCAACCCGGGTTGCGAATTGGTTCTTGCCCTGATTTTTCAACACGGTTTCGGAGCCACCGACAATGGCCTCCCAGATTGAACGGAATAGCCCTTTGTCCTTGTTTTCCACGTCCTGGTGCCAATTGAACACGTCGACGTCCTTCAACAGCGGTTTGATGTAGCCGGTCAATTTTGCCTTTTTGGCTTGCGCTTCAATCACTACGTCGCCGTGACCGGCATTGAAGTCGAACTTGCCGTAGGCCGAGGCAAAGTCGTTCATGCGTCTGAGTTCGATGTTCTTGGCCCGCAGGCGGAAATCGAAGTCTTCGAAATTACTCAACGGGTCGAAGGTGGCACTGGTTTCCAGAGGCGCGTGCCCCAGCAACAGCGCCTTACCCTCGAAGCGGGCATCGCGTTTGCCTTCGGTATCGACCACGTTGGTCAGATTGAAAATGCTGGCGTTGACTTGAGTGGCGTTCATGTTGACTGGGGGAGTGGAGCTGAAATTGTGGAAACTGATCTTGCCGTCGTATATGCGCACCTCGTTCAGGGTGATCGGCGCCAGTTTGCTCAACTGCGCGCGCCAGTCGGTGCCTTTACCGGTTTGGGAGTTCTGTTTGTTGGCGCCGCCGTCGACGAAGTTCACCTCGGGGTTGAAGAACTTCACTTCGGCCACCACGGCATGGTCATAGATCAGCGAATGCCAGCTGACAGCGAGGTCGATCAGTGGCGCGTTGACGAACGGTACTGGCACCTTGCCTTCAATCTTGACGATTTTCAGTCCGTTGATTTTGTAGGCGCCGCGCCACCAGGCCAGGTCCACGTCGGTCACCTGACCTCGGTAATCGCCCATGTTCGCCAGTTTGTCATTAAGGTAATCACGCACCAGGTACGGCAGAGTGATATGCAGGGCAATCAGTACCAGAGCAAGGCCGGCGAGTGTCCACAGAGGCCAACTGTATCGACGTTTCATGGTGGCATACCTCTGGCTATGTAAAGGATTGACTGCGCCGGACAGCGGACGTTCGACCTGACTGGACGACCAGCGGCAACAGGCATACCTTTGGGAGCTAATTCAACGCTGTACAAGGACCCAGCCATGAGCCGTATTTACGCTGACAACGCCCATTCCATCGGCAATACACCGCTGGTGCAGATCAACCGCATTGCCCCGCGCGGCGTGACCATCCTGGCCAAGATCGAAGGGCGCAACCCCGGTTATTCGGTCAAGTGCCGGATCGGCGCGAACATGATCTGGGACGGCGAAAGCTCCGGCAAACTCAAACCTGGCATGACCATCATCGAACCGACGTCGGGCAACACCGGCATTGGCCTGGCGTTCGTTGCGGCGGCTCGTGGTTACAAATTGATGCTGACCATGCCGGCCTCCATGAGTATCGAGCGTCGCAAGGTGCTGAAAGCCCTGGGCGCAGAACTGGTGCTGACCGAACCGGCCAAGGGCATGAAAGGCGCCATCGAGAAGGCGAGCGAGATCCTTGCCAGCGACCCGGCCAAATACTTCATGCCGGCGCAGTTTGAAAACCCGGCCAACCCGGCGATTCACGAGAAAACCACCGGCCCGGAAATCTGGAACGACACCGACGGCGCGGTAGACGTGCTGGTGGCCGGGGTAGGAACGGGTGGAACCATTACCGGAGTCTCGCGGTATATCAAGAATACGCAGGGCAAACCGATTATCTCGGTGGCGGTAGAGCCGGTGGTATCGCCGGTGATCAGCCAGGCGATTGCCGGTGAAGAGATCAAGCCAAGCCCTCATAAAATCCAGGGCATTGGTGCCGGTTTTGTCCCGAAAAACCTGGACTTGTCGATGGTCGACCGCGTTGAGCTGGTGACCGATGAGGAATCCAAGGCCATGGCACTGCGCCTGATGCAGGAAGAAGGGATTTTGTGCGGGATTTCCTGCGGTGCAGCAATGGCGGTTGCGGTTCGTCTGGCCGAAACACCGGAAATGCAGGGCAAGACGATTGTGGTCATCCTGCCGGACTCCGGCGAGCGCTACCTGACGAGCATGTTGTTCAGCGATCTGTTTACCGATCAGGAGAATGAACAGTAACAAGGCGCTACGTACGCGCGGATAGTCGGCGGCTGAACAGGAGCTGATCCAGATCAGCCCCTGTTCAGGAGCCCTATGTTAATAAGTGCTTTGTTGCACGATGCTTAATACTGAATGTTTGGTTTTGCGGGTTTTTCTCGAGGCCGGTAATGTTTATCATGGCCGGCTGCCACGTCGGGTAAGAGGCGTTGCGCATAGAGCCTATTCTCAAGGAGTCATTAATGACCTTTTCCTTAGCCGCGAAAGCGTCAGTGTTGTTGCTGTTCCTCGGCAGCACTCTCTATGTGCATTTGCGTGGCAAGGCGCGGTTGCCGGTCTTGCGTCAGTTCGTCAACCACTCAGCGTTGTTTGCGCCTTATAACGCCTTGATGTACCTGTTCTCGGGTGTGCCGTCCAAGCCGTATCTGGACCGCAGCAAGTTCCCGGAGCTGGACGTGCTCAAGGACAACTGGGAAGTCATCCGCGACGAAGCCATGCACCTGTTCGACGAGGGGTATATCCGCGCCGCCGAAAAGAACAACGACGCCGGTTTCGGTTCGTTCTTCAAGAAGGGCTGGAAGCGTTTCTACCTCAAGTGGTATGACAAACCGCTGCCTTCGGCTGAAGCCTTGTGCCCGAAAACCGTGGCGTTGGTCAGCAGCATTCCCAATGTCAAAGGTGCCATGTTCGCGTTGCTGCCGGGCGGCAGTCACCTCAACCCGCACCGCGATCCGTTCGCAGGTTCCCTGCGTTATCACCTGGGGCTGTCGACGCCGAATTCCGATGATTGCCGCATCTTCGTCGACGGCCAGGTTTACGCCTGGCGCGATGGCGAAGACGTGATGTTCGATGAAACCTACGTACACTGGGTCAAGAACGAAACCGAGAAAACCCGCGTCATTCTGTTCTGCGACGTCGAACGGCCGCTGAGCAATCGCGTCATGACCCGCATCAACCGCTGGATCAGCGGCCTGCTCGGTCGCGCCACCGCCCCGCAGAACCTTGATGATGAACGTGTCGGCGGGATTAACCGGGCTTACGCCTGGAGCAAGAACTCCAGCGATAAATTCAGTGGCGTAGTCAAACGCTGGAAACGCCGTAATCCCAAGGCCTACCGCGTATTGCGGCCGGTGTTGGCGGTGGTGGTGTTGACGTTGTTGGGGTATTGGTTGTTTGGGTGAAACCGGACACGAAATGAAAAACCACTCCTGAGGAGTGGTTTTTTTATGAGGAAAATTTAAATGACTTGCCCGCGAGAACACCGGCAGGTTCATCGGCTACGGGGTTTGTCAGCGTATCTCGGATACGACGCAAGACACTTTCAGGCAACTCTGTAGATGGACGTTTCCGATTTATCTTGATGGGCTGCCCATCAGAAGCATTTTTTTCAGCGAGCGCTTTCATTGCGTCTCCAGCAGTGATCATTAAATGAACAGTGATTCGATACTAATCGCACTCAACAAGCATCACAAGGCGACCCTGTATGTCGAATTTGAAACCAAGTTGCTGATAGGTTGGGATAGCCCCTTCCACGGGTTCCTGAATTTCGATCTGCTTGCTGCCAATGATTTGCGCATAGTGAGTCACGGCGGTCAGTGACAGCGATGCGATGAGACTCTTCAGGGGATGACACTTGGCTGAACTTCCTTCAAGACGGACTATTTTTACGCGTTGCCGACTCTGGTTCGGATTTGCGAAACACAGCCCGCATAGCTCCAAATCAAACCAGATCGCTAAATCGAAACACATTGGCTCTCTTGTTTTCCATCCTGCGACCTCGTTCCATGAAAAGTGCGGGTCATTCCAGTGTCGGAAAGCGTTCATTGCCTGGGGCGTGATCGCTTCGAAACGAACTCTGGATAAGTCCACATAGGCTAACCCTTTCTGTTCCAGTTCATGGTGAAGCCGAGTGATAGTGACAGTGGCCAGTTTTCGAGCCTTTGACCTGTACAACTGATACCGAAGTTGAGTCCGTTCCCTTGGCATGTGATCTCTTGCATTCCATGTCCCCACAATTGGGCGTTTGTTCACCTCCAAGGTAGATTGTGCGGTACGCGCTGTCGCTGCTGGCCCTTTGTCCAAGTCATTGCAATCCATGTCAGTCGCTGGTTATAGTCGGCGCTCGGTGATTTCCACTCCACCATTCACCCCATCAAAAAAGATCAGCCCATGCCAGCTTCCCTCATCAATGCGGTCCTCGATTCAGCGCTCAACGCTGTCGTGGTGCCGTGCGGGAATCAGCAGCCTGCGCAGATCAGTCACTACCCCCCGCCTGTTCGTAGCACGCCGGTGTGCGCAGTCGTATCACCGCCGGGCGTTGGCATTTCGGGCTGATCAGCTTCTTTTTGCTGTTGCCCTTTGCCCGCCAGAAAAACTACTGAACTTCAGCTTCGGCTGAGTTGGCTTTTTGCCTGATGACAGGTGGTATTCATGTTTGTCCTTTCGAAACAATCCGCGCTCGCGGCGGCGTCCACGAGCCTGTTCGTTCTGCTGTGGAGCAGCGGGGCGATCTTCTCCAAATGGGGCCTGGCCCACGCATCACCCTTTGCGTTTCTGCTGATTCGCTTCGTCATCGCCTTGTGCGGATTGATGCTGCTGGTGCCGTTGCTCAAGCTGAAGCTGCCCAAGGGCGGCAAACCGATGTTGTATGCGATGGCCACGGGCGTGCTGCTGCTGGGGGCTTATCAGATTTTCTATCTGTTGGCCCTGGACCTGAAGGTGACGCCCGGGGTGATGGCCACGATCATGGGCGTGCAACCGATTCTCACGGTGGCGATCATGGAACGTCAGCGCTCAGCCAGCAGAATGTTCGGTCTGATGCTGGGCTTGGCCGGGCTGATCATGGTGGTTTACCAGGGCATCGGTCTGGCCGGCATGTCGTTGGCCGGAATGCTCTTCGGTCTGCTGGCGCTGGCGAGCATGACGTTCGGCTCGATCATGCAGAAACGCATCACTGACAATCCCCTCGGCACGCTGCCGGTGCAGTACCTGGCGGGGTTGTTGCTCTGCGGGATTTTCGTGCCGTTCCAGCCGTTTCATTTTGAACACAGCACCGGGTTCTTTGTGCCCGTGCTGTGGATGGGATTGGTGGTGTCGGTATTGGCGACATTGTTGCTGTACCGCTTGATCGCCCGGGGCAATCTGGTGAATGTCACCAGTCTGTTTTACCTGGTGCCGGCGGTGACGGCGGTCATGGACTATCTGATTTTCGGTAATCGGCTGGCGGCATTGAGCAAGCTCGGCATGCTGCTGATCATCATCGGTCTGGTGTTCGTGTTCCGTAAAACCGCTTGAAGCAAAACAAGGCCCGGGGCATGCACTCCGGGCCTTTTTCATTTGGCCAGCGCATGCTCGGCCCGCACCGAATTCATGAACGCCTGCATCGCCGATGATTGAATGCGATGGCGTCGGGTGATCAGTCCGTACGGCGGCAACCGTGCCTCGAACTTGATCGGCAACACCGCCAGCAAATCACGCCCCGGATAGTCCTCGACCACCGAGACGGGCGTCACGCCGAGCATGTCGGTCTGCTGGATCAACGAGAGCAAGGTCATGATCGAGGTGGTTTCAACGATGCTGCTGGGAATGTCGACCCGCGCGTTGTGGAACACCTGATTGATGATCGCGCGCATCGGGCTCGGGTGCTGTTGCAACACCCAGGTCATGTTCTGCAATTCAGCCCAGCTCAGCTGTTTTTCCTTCGCCAGCGGATGTTGCGCGCCGGCAATCACGCACAAGGCTTCTTCACCGAGGCTGTCGAAGAGCAATTCTTCGGCCCGTGCACCGGCCGGAATCCGCCCCAATACAATGTCCAGTTGATCCTGCAACAGCGCCTGCACCAGCACGTCGCTGGTGTCGACCTGAATGCTCATGGACAGCCGCGGGTGGCTTTGTTTCAAGGTCGCGATGGTGCGGGTCAACAGCCCCGAGGCCAGCGCCGGAATCGCGCCGACCGCGACCCGGCCGAGGTTGCCGGATTCCAGTGCAACCAGTTCTTCGCGCATGCCGCTGAGTTCGGCAAACACCATGCGCGCGTAATAGATGACGGTTTCCCCGAACGGGGTGGAGCGCATTCCCCGAGGCAGACGCTCGAAGAGCTCGACGCCGAGCAAGTCCTCGGCTTCGTGCAGCATCTTGGTCGCAGCCGGTTGGGTCATGCCGATGTGATCGGCGGCGCGGCGCAACGAACCGAATTCCTGCAACGCCAGCATCAGCCGCAATTGGCGCAGGCGCAGTCGACTGTGGATCACATTGGCAGCAGGAATTCGGGTCATGGGCCGTGCTCGCAAAAAGGACTGCGGCAAGCCTGACAACAAATGTCAGGCGTTGCCAGCATTGCTGTGTCACAGCACCGATTTGGTCTTGGCGATGTGGGGTTTGCGCAGGCCCGTCAAGGTGCCCAGTGCCTTGGAAATCAACGGCCAGAACAGCATCAACAGCGCTGCCGTGGTCAGGCTGCCAACCAAGGGGTTTGACCAGAAAATACCCAGGTGCCCGTCGGAGAACAGCATCGACTGACGGAACGCATCTTCGGCCTTGTCCCCCAGCACCGCCGCCAGCACCAGTGGCGCGATCGGGTAACCGAGTTTCTTGAACAGATAACCCAGCGCGCCAAAGCCCAGCATCAGCACCACGTCGAAGAACGAGTTGTGCACCGAG
This sequence comes from Pseudomonas sp. DR48, assembly GCF_019823085.1. Taxonomy (NCBI): domain Bacteria; kingdom Pseudomonadati; phylum Pseudomonadota; class Gammaproteobacteria; order Pseudomonadales; family Pseudomonadaceae; genus Pseudomonas; species Pseudomonas sp. DR48. The sequence continues at coordinate 3,541,016 of NZ_CP081946.1, forward strand.
TAAGCGCCGATGGCGCAGACCATGATGATAATCGGCGCGATGATCGAGAACGGAATGCGCAGGATCGAAGCGAACAGCGGCACGGTGGCCAGGACCACGATCAGGCTCACCACGTTACCCAGGTACATGCTGGCGATCAGGCCCCAGACAAAATCATGTTGCTCCACGAACAGCGTCGGGCCGGGGTGCAAACCCCAGATCATCAAGCCGCCAAGCATCACTGCTGCGGTGGCTGAACCGGGAATACCGAGCGTCAGCATCGGCAACAGCGCACTGGTGCCGGCCGCGTGGTCGGCGGTTTCCGGGGCGATCACGCCTTCGAGTTCACCCTTGCCGAAGTTCTCGCGGTTCTTCGAGAAGCGCCGCGCCAGGCTGTAGCTCATGAACGAGGCGGCCGTCGGACCGCCCGGCGTGATGCCCATCCAGCAACCGACCAACGTGCTGCGCACAATCGTCCACCAGTAACGCGGCAATTTGGCCCAGGTGCGCAGGATGACCATCGGCGTGATGCGCGCATGCTCGCCGCGAAACACCAGGCCTTCCTCGACGGTGCAGAGGATTTCGCCGATGCCGAACAGGCCGATCACCGCTACTTCGAAGCTGATGCCGGTCATCAAGATTGGCTGGTCGAAGGTCAGACGCAGGTTACCGGAGACGGTGTCCATCCCCACCGCAGCCATGGCGAAGCCAATCATCATTGCCACCACGGTTTTCAGCGGCGGATTCTTGCTCATGCCGACGAAGGTGCAGAACGCCAACAGGTACACCGCGAAGAACTCCGGCGAGCTGAACGACATGGCGAACGCGGCAATCCGGGTCGACAGGAACGTCAGCAGCAACACCCCGGCCAACGCGCCGATCAGTGCCGAGCTGAACGCGGCGGTCAGGGCTTCGGCGGCGCGACCTTCGCGGGCCATCGGGTAGCCGTCGAACGTGGTCGCCACCGATGAGGGCTCGCCGGGGATATTAAACAGAATCGAGGTGATCGAGCCGCCGAACAGCGCGCCCCAATACATGCACGACAGCAGAATGATCGCCGACACCGGCGACATGGTGAACGTCAGCGGCAGCAGCAACGCCACGCCATTGGGGGCGCCGAGGCCGGGCAATACGCCGACCAGAATGCCCAGCAGCACGCCGATCACCATCAGGCCGATATGGCCCGGGGTCAGGATCAGGTTCATGCCTTGCAGCAGGGAATCGAACTCACTCATTTGAAGCTTCTCCCGGCCAGGCTAATCCAGTCGCCCATTGGGCCGGCATCCAGCGGGACCTTGAACCACAGCGCGAAAATCAGGTAGCTGGCGAGTACCGCGCCGAGGGATACGGTGCCGATCATCCACTTGCCATAGGGTTTGACGCGGACCTTGTCACGCCACATGAACCAGGCGATGAAACAGGCCGAAGCCACGTAAATGCCGGTGAATGGCATGGCGCCGACGAACAGCGCAATCGGGATGAATACCGACATCACTTGCTTGAACGCACTGCGGCTGACAAATGAAAGGCTCAGGGCCTGCCAGCGCACCACGGTCAACACACCGTTGCCGACGCTGGCGGCGCTCAACAGCAGGCCGATATAGAAGGGGAAGTAACCCGGCTCGGGCCCGGAATCGCCCCAGCCAATACCTTGTTCGACGCTGCCGAACATCACCACCACGCCGATCAGCATGGTGAAGAGTGCCAGGCCGAGTTCGACCCAGCGGGTGCCGACCAGCGCCGGTGAATCCGAAGAATGGGACATCAAAACACCTCCAGAGGTGACGGCCGTGCGCAAGCGGACGGCCGAGAACAACTCAGTTTTTCAGCCAGCCGGCTTCTTTGAACACCGGGGTGACGCGGGCGGTGTCTTTCTCAATGTAGGCGGTCAGTGGCTCGCCTTCGAGGAAGGTCGGCACCAAAGCGTTCTGCTTGACGTAGGCCTTGAACTCCGGGGTCTCGGTGACTTTGCGCATCAGTTCGACATAGAACGCGCGCTGTTCGGCGGTGACTTCGCCCGGCATGAATACGGTGCGCGGGAAGCGATACTGATCGATGCCCAGGCCTTGTTCGTGGCAGGTCGGCACATCGGCCCAGGATTTGTCACCGGCCACTTTCTCGGTGTAGCTCATGCGCTCTTTACTGAACACACACAGCGGCTCGACCTGGTCGCCGCGCCATTGGCTGATGCTTTCGCTGGGGTTGTTGACGTTGGCGGCGATGTGCTTGCCGGCCAGCTGGGTCGCGGCTTCGCTGCCGCTCTTGAACGGGATGTACACCAGTTTGCTGTTGTTGGTCTGGTTCAGCAGCAGGGTCAGGGTCTGGTCGACATCCTTGGACTGACTGCCGCCCATGCGCAGGTTCGACGGGTCGGCCTTGACCGCTTCGTAGAAGCCTTTGGCGTCCTTCCAGGGGGCGTCTTTGTAGCTCCAGAGGATGAAGTCATCTTCGGCCACGGCCGCTACAGGGGTCAGTTCCTGCCATTGGTAGCCGAGCTTGGACACCAGCGGCAACAGGTAGATATTGTTGGTGCCGATCACCAGTTTTTCCGGATCGCCCTTGTTCATCTTCAAGTCGAGAAAGGCTTCGGCGCCATTGCCGCCGCCCTTGTTGAGGACGATGGTATTAACGTCGAGAAACTTGTGGGTGGTGATGATTGACTGGATCAGCCGGCCGAGTTGATCGGTGCCGCCACCGGGCCCGCCAGCGACAACGATTTCGACGTTTTTGTCCGGTTGCCAGGCGGCGCTGGCCAATGCGGGAAGGACGCCGGCGGCGACCAGAGTGCAACCAAGAAACAGACGGGATGTGCGACGGACGAATGCATTTCGCATGGAAGGGCCTCGTTTTTGTAGTTGTTATGAGTGGCTTGTCAGAGCGGTAAAGCCGCAAGCCTGGAGTGAGTGTGTGAAGCCTCGGTCCCCGCGTCTAGTCAAAACAATACATACACCGATAGCCTGGAGTTATACGTCGCGCCGGACAATGTGACGGTGATGGCTCAAGACTCTGCCCCAGAGCCTTTTTCATTGAAATCCGATAGCAGGGGCATCGGCTGAAAGCTCAATGAAAGCCGGGCATGCCATAACCCGAGGCTATCGCCTTATTTCAAGTTTTGATTAGACGGTTATCACTGAGCCTTCGATAGTGCTCACCAGCGCCGCCCAGAAGCTGCGTTTTGCATCCACAAAAATAATAAATGAGGTACGCACCATGGCTCGTCCCAGTGCTTCCCTGCATCTGCCCGGCGCAGTTGCCCAACCGATCGCCGCGGCCGCACCGCTGACCGGCACCACCAAGGCCAGCAGCGTGCGCTGGCGGATCTTCGCGATCATCTTCGCCTTGACCATGGTCAACCTGATCGATCGGGTGTCGTTGTCGATTGCGATGCCGACCATCGCCCATGAATTTTCCCTCTCTCCGAGCATGCAGGGGCTGATCCTCAGCAGCTTCTTCTGGGCATACGCGCTGCTGCAGATTCCCGGCGGCTGGTTGATCGACCGCTTCGGACCGCACCGGGTGATCAGTTGGTCCACCGGGTTGTGGGGGACTTTCCAGGTGATCGCGGCATTTGCCACGGGCGGGTTGTCATTGCTGTTCGCCAGGGTCGCGCTTGGCGCCGCAGAGGCTCCGTTGTTTCCATCGGGCGGCAAACTGATTTCGTTGTGGCTGGCGCCGAGCGAGCGCAGTCGCGGTGCGGTGCTGATGGACAGCGGCAGCCCGTTGGGCGTGGCGCTGGGCGGCTTGATCATTGCGTACCTGATTGCCTCGCTGGATTCATGGCGCCTGGCGTTTGTGATCGCCGGTATCGCGACCCTGGTGCTGGCCTGGCTGGCGCGGCGTTACCTGCGTGACGACCCGGCCACTCACCCGCAGGTGAACGCCGAAGAACTCGAAAAGATCAACGCCGGGCGCGCAACGCCAGCGGCTGAAGCCGCCCGTTTGCCGGTCAAGGGCCTGGGCATCGCGGCCCGCTCGCTGAGCGGTTTGCTGATCGGTCGTGCCAGTTGGGCGATGGTCTATTTTGGCTTGCTGACCTGGGGCCCAAGTTATCTGGCGCAGGCTCGCGGTTTTGATATCAAGGGCATTGGCGCGGCCACGTTCGTGATTTTTGTGTGTGGTGCGTTGGGTTCGTTGACCGGCGGTTTCCTCTGCGACGGCCTGATTCGCAAAGGCGTCAGCCGTGGGGTGGCGGTCAAGAGCCTGCTGGCGTTTTCCGGATTGGTGGCCCTCGGTGCCTTCCTGTTGCTGCCGACCCTGAGCAATCCTTTTGCAGCCGTGGCGTTGTTGGCCATGACCGCGTTTTTTCTGATGTGGGGCAGCCTCTACTGGAGCTTCCCGGCGTTGCTGGCGGCACCGGCGCGGGTCGGGTTGATCGGCGGCGTGATGAACATGGCCGGCAGCACCGGTGGCATCGCGGTGCCGATTCTGGTGGGGGTGATTGTGCAAATGGCCGGTGGGTTTGCGCCGGTGCTGGGATTCTTTGCGGCGTGCTCGGCAGTGTTTGTGCTGGCGACGTTGTTTATCAGCCTGGATGAGGTGCGTCATGACTAAGTTGTGGAACGGCCCGATCGTAGATGCCCATCACCATTTCTGGGACCCCGCGATCAATGACCATCCGTGGCTCGCGCCCGAGGCCAACATACCGTTTCGCTACGGTGACTACAGCGCGATCAAGCGTCGCTATTTTCCCGATGACTACTTCGCCGATGCCGGTGCCCATAACGTCGTGCAAACGGTGTACGTCGAGACCGAATGGAACCCGAAAGACCCGATTGGCGAAACCCGTTTCATCGAGGCCTTGGCCGCTCGCTACGGCGTGCCGAACGCCATCGTCGCGCAAGCCTGGCTCGACCACCCGGACGCCATAGCAGTGCTGACCGAGCAAGCAAGTTTCAAGTGCGTGCGCAGCGTGCGCCACAAACCCGGCGGACCGATCGCGCCGGAGCAGGTTGGGCACCTGCGTAGCTTGATGAGCGACGAACACTGGCGCCGCAGTTACGCCGCGCTCGAAGGCCTGGGCCTGCATTTCGACCTGCAAACACCTTGGTGGAATCTGCACGAAGCCGAGCGCCTGGCCCGGGATTTCCCCGGCACCACGCTGATTCTCAACCACGCTGGCTTGCCCAACGACCGCAGCGCCGAAGGCCTGGCGGGTTGGCGTCTGGCGATGGCGCGGCTGGCGCAGTGGCCGAACGTGCGGGTGAAAATTTCCGGCCTCGGGCAGGGCGGTCAACGCTGGCGGGCCAAGGACAACGCCTGGATCGTGCGCGAAGTCATCGCCATGTTCGGCAGCGATCGGGCGATGTTCGCCAGCAACTTTCCCGTGGACAGCCTGTGTGGCTCGTTCGACGAGATCTACAGCGGTTTCAAATCCATCGTTGCCGATTTTCCGAGTGCCGATCAGCAACGACTTTTCTACAGCAACGCGAAGCAAGTCTATCGCTGCGAGCCTTGCGCCATTGACCGGGTGCGGCCTGAATCCTTGAGGAGTGAAGCATGAACAAAACCACTATCGCCATGGTGCTGGGTGACCCGGCGGGCATCGGTCCGGAACTGATCGCGCGTCTGCTCGCAGAGCCTTCGGTGCGCAGTCAGGCCAACGTGATCCTGATTGCTGACGAGGCCGAAATGCGCCGGGGCATGCGCATCGCCGGGACGGAATTTCCATACCGTCGCGTGGAGTCGCTGGAGCAGTTGTCATTTGTCGATGACACGCCGTTGTTCTATGACTTTCGCGGCGACACGGTGGGTGAGTTCCCGCGCAGTGAAGCCAGTGTCATCGGCGGTCGCTACAGCCTCGACACCCTGGAGCAAGCCCTGCGCCTGACCGAGGCCGGGACCACCGACGCGGTGCTGTTCGGCCCGTTGAACAAGACCTCGTTGCACATGGCCGGCATGGCCCACAGCGACGAGCTGCACTGGTTCGCCGAGCTGCTGGATTTCCATGGGCCGTTCTGCGAATTCAACGTGCTAGACAACCTCTGGACCTCACGCGTGACGTCCCACGTGGCGCTGGCCGAAGTACCGGGCATGCTCAGCCAGACGCGAGTGGTGGAAGCGATCCAGCTTATCGACACCGCGCTCAAACGCAACGGCCTGGAAAAACCGCGCATTGGCGTGTGCGGGCTGAATCCGCACAACGGCGATAACGGCTCGTTCGGCCGCGAAGAACTGGACATCATTGGCCCGGCCGTGCGTTCGGCCCAGGCACTGGGGATTGCGGCTGAAGGGCCATACCCCGCCGACACGATCTTCCTCAAAGTGCAAGGCGATGCCAGTGCGTTCGACGCGGTGGTGACCATGTATCACGACCAGGGACAGATCGCGATCAAGTTGATGGGCTTCTCCCGTGGGGTGACTGTGCAGGGCGGGTTGCCGATCCCTATCACCACGCCGGCACACGGCACCGCGTTCGATATCGCGGGGCAGGGCAAGGCCAACGTCGGCGCGATCCGCCAGGCATTCGAAATCGCCTGCCGGATGGGCACCAACAACTACTGAAAACAACACAACTTCCCTGTGGGAGCGGGCTTGCTCGCGATGACGGCGGTTCAGTCACCCTTTCAGTGACTGACAAACCGCTATCGCGAGCAGGCTCACTCCCACAGGGTTTTGTATTGAACACAAAATCCAAGTAACACCAACAACCACTGTGGGAGCGGGCTTGAACTGGTCAAGTAAATCCGGACACCGGTTACGGTGTTTATGCCGCTTTTTGCTCCATGGCTATTGGCGACAAGTATTTGTTGTAGCTGTGGAGCCTGGTGCGGTTGTAGTACATGAAAAAACGGACCATGTCGGTTTGTGCTTCTTCGCTCGTGCCATAGCCGCCACGCGGCACCCATTCTGACTTCAGAGTGCCGAAAAAGCGTTCTGTTGGAGCGTTGTCCCAGCACTGCCCGCGATGACTCATGCTTTGCAAGATGCCATGACGCGTCAGCTCCTCTTGAAACTTGCGGCTGGTGTACTGACAGCCTTGATCCGAATGGAACATCAGTCCAGGTATGCACACTCGAAGCTCTGTCGCCATCCGTAGCGCTTTGCTAACCAAGTTGGCGTCATTAACCAGGGAAAATGCCCAACCAATGACACGGCGCGCAAACAAGTCGATCACGATGGCCAGGTGAACCCAGCGCTTACCCACCATCAAACTGGTAACGTCGCCACACCAGACTTGGTTGACCGCGGCTGGCTTGAAATTGCGCTTAAGCAGATTGGGCGCGACAAATGCTTCAACTCCTTTGGATCTGAATGGGTGAGGCTGGCGCTGTTTACTGACAATGTTGGCCTCCCTCATCAGTGCTTTAGCCAGGCTTCTGCCTACAGCTATGTTTGGGCCTGAAGATGCTTGCTGATCGCTCTGGACCCCATGGCTTCCCGGCTTTCGCTGTGTAACTCGACGACTTTGCCTCTTAGTTCTTCGCGTCTGATCCTTGGCTTGGTGCACCGCTGAACCCATTCATAAAAACTACTGCGCTTAACGTCGAAAACGCGACACAAGATGGCGGTCGGGTATGACTCTCTTAGCTCCGCGATCATCGAAAACGATCGGGGTCCGACATCAAGAGAGCGGTAGCCTTTTTTAAGATCTCGGCCTCCATTTCCATGCGTTTGATTTTGGCTTTCAAATCCTGAATCTGGCGCTGATCTTCGGTAATGGCCTTGGTGCCTTGAACCGGTTGCCCCTTGTGTTCCTTGCGAACCTGATCCACCCAACGTCGTAAGGCTGTGGCACTAATGTCCAGCGACGCGCAGACTTCCTGTACCGAACAATTGTCATCAATCACCATGTTGGCCGCACGGTGTTTGAACTCGCGGGAAAAGACTCTTCTTTCTTTCATGGAACCTCCAAATTGGCGAAATCATATCGCCCTTAAGAAGTGTCCGGAATTATTAGGCCAGTTCAGCTTGCTCGCGATGACGGCGGTTCAGTCCCCCTTTCAGTGACTGACAAACCGCTATCGCGAGCAGGCTCACTCCCACAGGGTTTTGTATTGAACACAAAATCCAAGTAACACCAACAACCACTGTGGGAGCGGGCTTGCTCGCGATGACGGCGGTTCAGTCCCCCTTTCAGTGACTGACAAACCGCTATCGCGAGCAGGCTCACTCCCACAGGGTTTTGTATTGAACACAAAATCCAAGTAACACCAACAACCACTGTGGGAGCGGGCTTGAACTGGCCTAATAATTCCGGACACTTCTTAAGGGCGATATGATTTCGCCAATTTGGAGGTTCCATGAAAGAAAGAAGAGTCTTTTCCCGCGAGTTCAAACACCGTGCGGCCAACATGGTGATTGATGACAATTGTTCGGTACAGGAAGTCTGCGCGTCGCTGGACATTAGTGCCACAGCCTTACGACGTTGGGTGGATCAGGTTCGCAAGGAACACAAGGGGCAACCGGTTCAAGGCACCAAGGCCATTACCGAAGATCAGCGCCAGATTCAGGATTTGAAAGCCAAAATCAAACGCATGGAAATGGAGGCCGAGATCTTAAAAAAGGCTACCGCTCTCTTGATGTCGGACCCCGATCGTTTTCGATGATCGCGGAGCTAAGAGAGTCATACCCGACCGCCATCTTGTGTCGCGTTTTCGACGTTAAGCGCAGTAGTTTTTATGAATGGGTTCAGCGGTGCACCAAGCCAAGGATCAGACGCGAAGAACTAAGAGGCAAAGTCGTCGAGTTACACAGCGAAAGCCGGGAAGCCATGGGGTCCAGAGCGATCAGCAAGGCATCTTCAGGCCCAAAACATAGCTGTAGGCAGAAGCCTGGCTAAAGCACTGATGAGGGAGGCCAACATTGTCAGTAAACAGCGCCAGCCTCACCCATTCAGATCCAAAGGAGTTGAAGCATTTGTCGCGCCCAATCTGCTTAAGCGCCAATTTCAAGCCAGCCGCGGTCAACCAAGTCTGGTGTGGCGACGTTACCAGTTTGATGGTGGGTAAGCGCTGGGTTCACCTGGCCATCGTGATCGACTTGTTTGCGCGCCGTGTCATTGGTTGGGCATTTTCCCTGGTTAATGACGCCAACTTGGTTAGCAAAGCGCTACGGATGGCGACAGAGCTTCGAGTGTGCATACCTGGACTGATGTTCCATTCGGATCAAGGCTGTCAGTACACCAGCCGCAAGTTTCAAGAGGAGCTGACGCGTCATGGCATCTTGCAAAGCATGAGTCATCGCGGGCAGTGCTGGGACAACGCTCCAACAGAACGCTTTTTCGGCACTCTGAAGTCAGAATGGGTGCCGCGTGGCGGCTATGGCACGAGCGAAGAAGCACAAACCGACATGGTCCGTTTTTTCATGTACTACAACCGCACCAGGCTCCACAGCTACAACAAATACTTGTCGCCAATAGCCATGGAGCAAAAAGCGGCATAAACACCGTAACCGGTGTCCGGATTTACTTGACCAGTTCAGCTTGCTCGCGATGACGGCGGTTCAGTCACCCTTTCAGTGACTGACAAACCGCTATCGCGAGCAGGCTCACTCCCACAGGGTTTTGTATTGAACACAAAATCCAAGTAACACCAACAACCACTGTGGGAGCGGGCTTGCTCGCGATGACGGCGGTTCAGTCACCCTTTCAGTGACTGACAAACCGCTATCGCGAGCAGGCTCACTCCCACAGGGTTTTGTATTGAACACAAAATCCAAGTAACACCAACAACCGCTGTGGGAGCGAGCCTGCTCGCGATGACGGCGGTTCAGTCACCCTTTCAGTGACTGACAAACCGCTATCGCGAGCAGGCTCACTCCCACAGGGTTTTGTATTGAACACAAAATCCAAGTAACACCAACAACCACTGTGGGAGCGAGCCTGCTCGCGATGGCGACAGTACAGACACCTTGAAGTGACTGTCAGACCGCCATCGCGAGCAAGCTCGCTCCCACATTTTTTTGTGTTGGGGCTGATAACCCGATCTGACGGATATCGTGTTTTTGCGATCACCCCAGGTTATCGCCGGATACGCATAAGTGATTATCCGCACGACCCGGGCGCTGGCTAAAGTCGCTCCATCGAATGCCCGGAGCCGGCCGCACGAACGGCTCTGCGCAGCGACCCAACAACTACAAAAAGCCGGTAGCGCAAGGAACTGTATTCATGAAAATCAAAGCCATCCGTACCCGCGTTTTCGAGTGGAAAGGTAAAGTCGTTCCCCCGCAAGCGCACTTCTGCACCAACGCCAGCGACATCCTGTTCGAGCGCGGCGATGCCATGGGCTCGTTCCGTTTCCACGGCTGGCTGGTGGTGGAAGTCGAGACCGACACCGGTCTTGTCGGCATCGGTAACTGCGCCCTGGCACCGCGTGTGGCCAAGGAAATCATCGACACTTATCTGGCGCCGATTGCGATTGGCGAAGACCCGTTCGACAACGAATACATCTGGCAGAAAATGTACCGTCAGAGCCATGCCTGGGGCCGCAAAGGCATCGGCATGGCGGCGATCTCGGCGATCGACATCGCCATCTGGGACATCATGGGCAAAGCGGTGAACAAGCCGGTGTTCAAACTGCTAGGCGGGCGCACCAAGGAAAAGATCTGGACTTACGCCTCCAAGCTCTACGCCAACGACAACCTCGACCTGTTCCTCGAAGAAGCCCAGGGCTACCTGAACCAGGGTTTCACCGCGCTGAAAATGCGTTTCGGCTACGGCCCGAAAGACGGCCCGGCGGGCATGCGCAAGAACATCGAGCAAGTGCGGGCGCTGCGTAACCTGGCCGGTCCCGACATCGACATCATGCTCGAATGCTACATGGGCTGGACCCTGGAATATGCCCGCCGCATGTTGCCCAAACTGGCCGAGTTCGAACCGCGCTGGCTCGAAGAACCGGTGATTGCCGACGACATCGAAGGCTATATCGAGCTGAAAAAAATGGGGATCATGCCGATCTCCGGCGGCGAGCACGAGTTCACTTCCTACGGCTTCAAAGACCTGCTGGAGCGCCGTGCCGTCGACGTGATCCAGTACGACACCAACCGTGTCGGCGGCATCACCGCGGCGCGCAAGATCAACGCCATGGCTGAAGCCTGGTCAGTGCCGGTGATCCCGCACGCCGGGCAGATGCACAACTATCACCTGACCATGTCCACCACCGCCTCGCCAATGGCCGAGTTCTTCCCGGTGTTCGACGTCGAGGTTGGCAACGAACTCTTCTACTACGTGTTCAAGGGCGAGCCGCAACCGGTCAACGGCTACATCCAGCTCGACGATAACAAGCCTGGCCTGGGCCTGGAAATCTCTGATGAGTACCTGAGCGATTTCAACATCATCGAGTGATCTTGAGGCGCCGCAAACAAGGCGGCGCCATTCACGACTTTCTGGAGGCCGTCATGCGCCTGATTCAATTTGAATACACTGCCGGTGAACGCCAGGTGGGCCTCGTCGAGGGCGCACAGCTCCAGGTGCTCAACGGCATCCGTAGCACCCGTGAACTGGCACTCGCGGCCATCCGCGCGCAACGTAGCCTGCAAGAAGAAGTCGCCCGGTGCGGCACTGCGCCAGGCCCGGATTACGCGCAACTGTTGCAGCAGGGTCGCGTCCTGCCGCCACTGGACCACGAAGACCCGGCCCATTGCCTGATCAGCGGCACCGGCCTGACCCATTTGGGCAGCGCCTCGGCCCGGGACAAAATGCACCAGCACGATGGCGCGGTCGAAGCCGGCATGACCGACACCATGCGCATTTTCAAATGGGGGCTGGAGGGCGGAAAACCGGCGGCCGGCCAGGTCGGTGCTCAACCGGAATGGTTCTACAAGGGCGACGGCAGCATCGTTGTGCGTCCCGGCGCAGACTTCCCGGTGCCGCCGTTTGCCGAAGATGCCGGTGAAGAGCCGGAGCTGACCGGCCTCTATGTGATCGGCGACGACGGCCAGCCGTACCGCGTCGGTTACGCCTTGGGCAACGAGTTCTCCGACCATGTGATGGAACGGCGCAATTACCTGTACCTCGCCCATTCGAAGCTGCGCTTCTGCGCCTACGGTCCGGAGCTGCGTGTGGGTGAGTTGCCCAAGCATCTGGCTGGCACCAGCCGCATCATTCGCAATGGTGAAACGCTCTGGGAAAAAGAGTTTCTCAGCGGCGAGGACAACATGTGCCACAGCCTCGCCAACCTCGAATTTCACCACTTCAAATACGCTCAGTTTTTGCGCCCTGGTGATGTTCACGTGCATTACTTCGGCACCGCCACACTGTCGTTTGCTGACGGTGTGAAAACCCAGCCGGGTGACCGCTTCCAGATCTGCCTCGATGAGTTCGGCGCGCCCCTGGAAAACGGGATTGGCGAAGGCACCCAGCCGTTGGCCATCGGCCAGGTCCGCGTGCTTTAAGTCTCTAATCACCGGCGCAACCCGCCGGTCAAGGAAACCCTCATGACCACGCTACTTGGACATAACTACATCGGCGGTCGCCGCAGCGCCGAAGGCACCGTTCAGCTGCAAAGCCTCGACGCGACCACCGGCGAGGCACTGCCCGGCAGCTTCTTCCAGGCATCCGAAGCCGAAGTCGACGCGGCCGCGAACGCTGCGGCGGCTGCGTACCCGATCTATCGCAACCTGAGCGCGGAGAAACGTGCGCAATTCCTCGATGCCATTGCCGATGAAATCGATGCACTGGGCGATGATTTCGTCGCCACCGTGTGCCGCGAAACCGCTTTGCCCGCAGGGCGCATTCAAGGCGAGCGCGGTCGAACCAGCGGCCAGATGCGCTTGTTCGCCAAGGTCCTGCGTCGCGGTGATTTCTATGGGGCGCGCATTGATCGGGCACTGCCGGATCGCCAACCATTGCCGCGTCCGGACCTGCGTCAATACCGCATCGCGTTAGGGCCTGTCGCGGTGTTCGGCGCCAGCAACTTTCCCTTGGCGTTTTCCACCGCCGGCGGCGATACCGCCTCGGCACTGGCCGCGGGTTGCCCGGTGGTATTCAAGGCACACAGCGGGCACATGGCGACGGCCGAGTGGGTCGCGGATGCGATCATTCGCGCGGCCCAAAAAACCGAAATGCCCGCCGGTGTGTTCAACATGACCTTTGGCGGGGGCGTCGGCGAATGGCTGGTCAAGCACCCGGCGATTCAGGCTGTGGGCTTCACCGGCTCACTCAAGGGCGGCAATGCCCTGGCCCACATGGCCGCCACCCGGGCGCAACCAATCCCGGTGTTTGCCGAGATGTCGAGCATCAACCCGGTGTTCCTGCTGCCCGAAGCGCTCGCCCTGCGAGGCGAGCAGATCGCTGCACAACTGGCCGGTTCGGTGACGTTGGGCTGCGGTCAGTTCTGCACCAATCCGGGCTTGGTGATCGGCCTGCGTTCACCGCAGTTCAGCCGGTTCCTGGAAACGTTTTGCGCCAACATGGACCAGCAACCGGCGCAAACCATGCTCAATGCCGGCGCGTTGGTCAGCTACCGCCAAGGCCTGGCCGAGCTGCACGAACACCCGGGGCTGACGCACCTGGCGGGCAAACCGCAACAGGGCAATCAGGCTCAACCGCAGGTGTTCAAGGCCGACGTCAGCCTGTTGCTCAAGGGCGATGAATTGCTGCAGGAAGAGGTTTTCGGGCCGACCACCATCGTTGTCGAAGTCGAGGGCCGGGCGCAGCTGGCAGCGGCATTGCAGGGGTTGCGCGGGCAGCTGACGGCGACATTGATCGGTGAACCGGATGAATTGCTGGAGTACCGTTGGCTGACCGAGTTGCTTCAGGAAAAGGTCGGGCGGATTCTGCTCAATGGTTATCCGACCGGGGTCGAGGTGTGTGAGGCGATGGTGCACGGCGGGCCGTATCCGGCAACGTCGGATTCACGCGGGACGTCGGTGGGAACGCTGGCCATCGATCGTTTCCTGCGGCCGGTGTGCTTCCAGAACTATCCGGATGCACTGCTGCCCGAGGCGTTGCAGAACGCCAATCCCCTGGGGATTCGGCGATTGGTGGATGGGGAGGTGAGTCAGTCAGCTTTGTAGCGTCTGAGTCGACGCCTTCGCGAGCAAGCCCGCTCCCACATTTGACCTGTGTGAATACAAACTGTGTGTCCACTTCAGATCCCCCTGTGGGAGCGGGCTTGCCCGCGAAGGCTTAAGTAGCGGCGCCGCAGAATTAGCGGGCAACTGCCTCTTTCGGCTTCACCACCGCAGGCTTCAACACCAGCCACAACGCTGCCGCTATCAACACCCCGCCATACAGATGCGCCATCGACAGCGGTTCATCCAGCAGCAACGCCCCCCACAGCACGCCGAACGGCGGGATCAGGAAGGTCGTGGTCATCGACTTCACCGGCCCGACCGAGCTGAGCAGGCGGAAGTAAACAATGTACGCCAAGGCCGTGCACACCAGGCCCAGCCCCAGCAGCGACAGCCAGACATTCCAGCCACCCCAGCTTGCCGGTGGCTGGGTAATCACGCTGTAACCGAACAGCGGCAGCAAAAACAACGTGGCCCCCATCATGCTGCCCACCGCCGACAGGCGACTGTCCAGACCGCCAGCGTGATCGAGCCAACGGCGCGCCAGGAAGCCGGCGAAGCCGTAACACGTGGTGGCAAGCAGGCAGGCGAGGGCGCCCATCAGCAATTGCAGGTCGAACGCCACCGGGCCGGCACGGGTCAGGATGCCGACCCCCATCAGGCCGAGCAGCACCCCGCCCAGCTTGGCGGCCGTGAGTTTTTCATGAAAGAACAGACCGCCGATCAGCACGCCCATCAGCGGCGTGGTGGCGTTGAAAATGGCCGAGTAACCGGCTGGCAATACCTGGGCGGCCACCGAATAGAGCGTCGCCGGAATGCCGGAGTTGATCACCCCCAGGAGCATTACTGTCTTGAGTTTGCCTTTGAAGTCCCAGCTGATGCGCATCAACCCCAGAATCACCAGCAAGCCGACGGCGGCAATCGACACACGGAAAAAAGCCGTGGGGATCGAGCCAATCACCGGGGCGATGATGCGCATGAACAGAAAGCTCGCACCCCAAATCGCCGCCAGTGACAGTAAACGGAAAATATCGACGGGGTTCACGGTGTGCTCCTTGCTGGATGGGGACGAGAGTGTTGCCGAGCGCCTGATCGATGGCAACCGGAAAACGAGCAAATAATTCTGCTCGAAAATTACGCTTCTCCTGCACCCGGTTCACTGGCTAAGCTCAGGGCTTCCGAATTCCCGCAGAGGTCTCACCATGCCGCAGCAATGGCCAGCCGCCGACATCGCCCGAATGATCCTCGATGGCTTTGACGATTACCGCGAGCATTTCCGGCAGATCACCGACGGCGCCCGGGCCCGCTTCGAGCAGGCCAAGTGGCAAGAGGCGCAGGTCGCCTCGGCTGCACGGATCAATCTGTACGAAGAGAAGGTCGGCGAAACGGTAGAACGCCTGCACATCGCTTTTGACGCCGACACCCTGGACGTCAGCTGCTGGCCGTTGGTCAAAAACGCCTACATCACCCTGATCGACCTGCGTTTCGACGATGAACTGTCCGAAACCTGGTACAACTCGATTTTCTGCGGGCTGTTCAGTCATGACCTGATCAGCGACGGCTGCATGTTCATCCACACCACCCGGCCGAGCCTGCGCCGTGCCCGCGCCGCGCAAACCCGTACCTACAAGCCACAGGGCCAGCTGTCCGGCATGCTTGCGAGCATTTTTGCCGACTACCGGTTCAGCGAAGACTACGCCGACCTTGCCGGCGACCTGCGCCGCCTCGAAGCACAACTGCGCGAAAACCTGCCGGACTGGGTCTGCAAGGACCCGGAACTGAGTGTCGAGTTGTTTTCCTCGGTGTTGTACCGCAATAAAGGCGCGTACCTGGTGGGTCGCATCTATACCCAGGATGAACAGTGGCCACTGGTGATTCCGCTGCTGCACCGCGAGGGCCGCGGAATTCAGATCGATGCGCTGATTACCGATGAAGCGGACGTGTCGATCATCTTCTCGTTCACCCGCTCGTATTTCATGGTGGATGTGCCGGTGCCCGCGGAATTCATCGGTTTTCTCAAGCGCATCCTGCCGGGCAAGCACATCGCCGAGCTGTACACCTCGATCGGTTTCTACAAACACGGCAAGTCCGAGTTCTACCGCGCGCTGATCAATCACCTGGCCAACACCGACGACCAGTTCATCATGGCGCCGGGTGTGCGCGGGATGGTGATGAGCGTGTTTACCCTGCCGGGTTTCAACACCGTTTTCAAAATCATCAAGGACCGTTTCTCACCGTCGAAAAACGTTGACCGCGCGACGGTGATCGAAAAATACCGACTGGTGAAAAGCGTCGACCGGGTCGGGCGCATGGCCGACACCCAGGAATTCGCTGACTTCCGTTTCCCGCTGAGCAAATTCGATCCGGCTTGCCTGGAAGAACTGCTTGAGGTAGCGGCGTCCACCGTGTCGGTGGAAGGCGATACGGTGCTGATCCGTCACTGCTGGACCGAACGGCGGATGACACCGTTGAACCTGTATCTGGAAAACGCCAACGACGCGCAGGTTCGCGAGGCTTTGGAAGATTACGGCCTGGCGATCAAGCAACTGGCGGCGGCGAACATTTTTCCGGGCGACATGCTGCTGAAGAACTTTGGCGTGACCCGTCACGGCCGCGTTGTGTTTTATGACTATGACGAGATCTGCTTCCTGACCGAAGCCAATTTCCGCCACATCCCGCAACCGCGCACGCCGGAAGACGAGATGGCGTCCGAGCCGTGGTACTCGATCGGACCGCTGGACGTATTCCCCGAAGAGTTTCCGCCGTTTTTATTTGCCGATGCCGGGCAGCGCAAGTTGTTCGATCAGTTGCATGGCGAGTTGTACAACGCCGATTACTGGAAGAGCCTGCAAGAGGCGATTCGGGCGGGGAAGATCATTGATGTGTTCCCGTATCGGCGTAAAGGAGGAGATCAGCTATAAGCCGCAAGCTGCAAGCTGCAAGTTAAAAGCCGATCTGCTTGAAGCTTGCCACTTGCAGCTTGCAGCCGCTTCTCTGTTACCCTTGCCGCTTTTGGCTTACAGCTTGCCGCTGCTTCTATGACTGACGAATCGCCCTCCATCGACAAACTGCTGAAAAACCTCGATCACGCCATGCTTGCCGACCGCCACCGGCTGCGGCGGCAGTTGCTTGAGCTGCGCAAGAAACCCGACGAGGCCAAACTGGCCCAGTGGGTGACGCGCATGCAGGCGTCCTGTGATCAGGTGTTGGCCCGGCGTGCCAGCCTGCCGGTGATTCGTTACGACGACAGTTTGCCGATCGCCGCCAAGCGCGATGAAATCAAGGAAGCGTTGCTCAAGCACCAGGTGCTGATCATCGCCGGCGAAACCGGCTCGGGCAAAACCACCCAGTTGCCGAAGATCTGCCTGGAAATCGGTCGTGGCCAGCATGGCCTGATCGGCCATACCCAGCCGCGCCGAATCGCGGCGCGCAGCGTGGCCAGCCGCGTTGCCGAGGAATTGGCGACGCCGTTGGGCGCGCTGGTCGGTTATCAGGTGCGGTTCGAGGACCAGAGCGATTCCAACACCCTGATCAAACTGATGACCGACGGCATCCTGCTGGCGGAAACCCAGAACGACCGCTACCTCGAACGCTACGACACGATCATCGTCGACGAAGCCCACGAACGCAGCCTGAACATCGACTTTTTGCTCGGTTACTTGAAAACCCTGCTGCCCCGTCGTCCGGACCTGAAAGTCATCATCACCTCGGCAACCATCGATCTTGAGCGCTTTTCCAAGCATTTCGATGATGCGCCCATCGTCGAAGTCTCGGGCCGTACCTTTCCGGTGGAAACCTGGTATCGCCCGCTGACGTTGGAGCAGGACGAAGAGGGCAATCGGGTCGAGGATGACTTGACCGTCGATCAGGCGATCCTTGCCACCCTCGACGAAATCGCCGCGTTCGAACGCAGCGAGCGCAAGAGCCCCGGCGACGTGCTGGTGTTCCTGCCCGGCGAGCGCGAGATTCGCGACGCGGCGGACATGCTGCGCAAGGCCCAGCTCAAGCACACCGAGATTCTGCCGTTGTACGCGCGCTTGTCGCCGGCCGAGCAGCAGCGGATATTCCAGTCGCACCCGGGTCGTCGCGTGGTGTTGGCGACCAACGTCGCTGAAACCTCGCTGACCGTGCCGGGCATCCGCTACGTGATCGACAGCGGCACCGCGCGCATCAGTCGTTACAGCTACCGCGCCAAAGTCCAGCGCCTGCCCATCGAAGCGATTTCCCAGGCCAGCGCCAACCAGCGCAAAGGCCGTTGCGGACGGGTCGAGCCTGGTATCTGCATCCGCCTGTACGCCGAAGAAGACTTCCTCGGCCGCCCGGAATTTACCGACCCGGAAATCCTCCGTACCAACCTCGCGGCGGTGATCTTGCAGATGCTGCATCTGCGCCTCGGCGAGATCACCGATTTCCCGTTTATCGAGCCGCCGGATGGCAAAGCCATCAGCGACGGATTCAACCTGCTGCAAGAACTCTCTGCAGTCGACCGCAACAGTCAGCTGACACCGCTCGGTCGCCAATTGGCGCGCCTGCCAGTGGACCCGCGCATGGGTCGCATGCTGCTGGAAGCGGCGAAACTGGGCAGCTTGCAGGAAGTGCTGATCGTCGCCAGCGCCATGTCGATTCAAGACCCGCGCGAACGTCCGCCGGAACGCCAGCAAGCGGCGGATCAGGCCCACGCGCAGTGGAAAGACGTGGACTCGGATTTCGCCGGGCTGGTCAATCTGTGGCGCGGTTTTGAAGAGCAGCGCCTGGAACTGACGGCCAGCCCGTTGCGTAACTGGTGTCGCAAGAATTTCCTGAATTACCTGCGTCTGCGCGAATGGCGCGATTCTCACCGCCAACTGAGCCTGATCTGCCGCGACATGCAACTGAGCATCAACAAAGAGCCGGCGGATTACCCGAAGCTGCACAAAGCCGTGCTGTCGGGCCTGCTCAGCCAGATCGGCCAGAAAACCGATGAAGGCGATTACCTTGGCGCCCGTCAGCGGCGGTTCTGGATTCACCCGTCCTCGGGGCTGGGCAAAAAACGCCCGCAATGGCTGATGACCGCCGAACTGGTGGAAACCACCAAGCTTTACGCACGGATGGTCGCCAAGATCGACGCTGACTGGATCGAGCCGCTGGCCGGGCACTTGATCAAGAAAAACCATTTCGAACCGCATTGGGAAAAGAAGCGCGGCCAAGTGGTGGCGTTTGAGCAGATCACTTTGTTCGGGCTGATCATCGTCGGTCGTCGCCCGGTGCATTACGGGCCGATCGATCCGGTCGTTTCTCGTGAGTTTTTCATTCGCGAAGGCCTGGTGCGCGGCGAGATTCAATCCAAGGCCAAGTGCCTGACTGCCAATGCGCAGTTGCTCGAACAGCTCGACGAACTGGAAGCCAAGGCCCGCCGTCGCGACATTCTGGCCGACGAAGAAACCCTGTTCGCCTTCTACGATGCGCGACTGCCGGCGGAGATTCACCAGACCGCCACCTTCGACAGCTGGTACCGGGTCAACAGCCAGAAAGACCCGCAACTGCTGATCATGCGCGAAGAAGACGTGCTGGCCCGCGAGGCCAGTGAAGTCACTGCGTTGCATTACCCGGACACGTTGCACATCGGCGATCTGGAGTTGGCGCTCAGTTACCACTTTGAGCCTAACCACCCGCGCGACGGCGTGACCCTGCGCGTGCCGGCGCCGTTGCTGCCGATGCTGCCGCCGGAACGCCTGGAATGGCTGGTGCCGGGCGTCATCGAGGCCAAGTGCATTGCCTTGGTCCGTAACCTGCCTAAAGCCCTGCGCAAGAATTTCGTGCCGGTGCCGGACTTCGTCAAAGCCGCCTTGCAGCGCATGACCTTCGCCGAAGGTTCGTTGCCTCAGGCCTTGGGCCGTGAACTGCTGCGCATGACCGGTGCGCGGGTCAGCGACGAAGCCTGGGCGGAAGCCGCGCAACAGGTCGACAGCCATTTGCGCATGAACCTGGAAATCGTCGATGGCCAAGGCAAGTTTCTCGGCGAAGGACGGGATCTGGCGGAACTGACTGCACGCTTTGCCGAAGCCAGTCAGGCTGCGTTGGCCGTGCCGCAAACCGCGAAGAATCAACGGCCGGTCGAGCCGAAAGTCTTTGCCGCGGTTGCCGAGAAAACCCAGCAGAAGATCGCCGGGCTGTCGATGACGGTGTATCCGGCGCTGGTGGAGGAGAGCGGCACGGTCAAGGAAGGGCGTTTTTCGACCCCGGCCGAAGCCGAGTTCCAGCATCGTCGTGCGTTGCAGCGTTTGCTCATGCAACAACTGGCCGAGCCGGCGAAGTTCTTGCGCGGCAAGTTGCCGGGGCTGACCGAGCTGGGGTTGATGTACCGCGAGCTGGGGCGCATCGATGCGCTGGTGGAAGACATCCTGCTGGCTAGCCTCGACAACTGCATTCTCGATGGCGAAGACCCGTTGCCTCGCGATGGCGCCGGGTTGGCGTCGCTGGCCGAGCGCAAGCGCGGCGGCTGGACCGAGCACGCCGAACGCCTGGCGAAGCTGACGCTGGAGATTTTGAAGCTCTGGCATGGCCTGCAAAAACGCTTCAAGGGCAAGATCGACCTGGCGCAAGCCGTGGCCCTGAACGACATCAAGCAGCAGCTCAGTCATCTGGTGTATCCGGGGTTCGTGCGGGAAACCCCGATGCAATGGCTCAAGGAACTGCCGCGCTATCTGAAAGCGGTCGAGCAGCGCTTCGAGAAAATCGGCGCTCAGGTACAAAGGGACCGGGTCTGGAGCGGCGAATTGTCCGGTCTCTGGACGCAATACCAGACCCGTGCCAACAAACACGCCCAGGAAGGCAAGCGCGATCCGCAGTTGGAGCTTTATCGCTGGTGGCTGGAGGAATACCGGGTTTCGCTGTTCGCCCAGCAATTGGGGACCAAGGTGCCGATCTCCGATAAGCGCCTGAACAAGCAGTGGACCCAGGTCGAACCCTGAATCCAAGGCTTGCGCAATACCCTGTGGGAGCGAGCTTGCTCGCGATGAGGCCGTCAGCTTCAACATCAATGTTGACTGACACTCCGCTATCGCGAGCAAGCTCGCTCCCACATTTGGTATGTGTTTGATCCAGCAAATAGGGCCAAACCACGAGGTTTATGGCAAACTTCGCGCCTATAAACGCCGGTCCCGCGGTTTTGAGCCCCTTCAGGTTCGGGCGGTACGGAATAAAGCGATGCCAGGTGTGCTTCCCGTGACGGAAGCAGACCCTTTGTGTGTTGGTACGTCGGTGCCAATACTTTCTGCCTGAACAGATTAGAGAAACGACCATGCATAACGTCGTCATCAGCGGCACCGGCCTGTACACCCCGGCCAACAGCATTTCCAACGAAGAGCTGGTGCAGTCTTTCAACGCTTACGTCGCGCAGTTCAACGCCGACAACGCCGAGGCCATCGCCCGTGGTGAAGTCGAAGCGTTGACCGAGTCCAGCGCTGCGTTCATCGAAAAAGCGTCTGGCATCAAAAGCCGCTTTGTCATGGATAAGGACGGCATCCTCGACCCGAAACGCATGGCGCCACGGCTGCCTGAGCGTTCCAACGACGAATGGTCGGTGCTTTGCCAGATGGCCATCGGTGCCGCCGAGCAAGCCTTGCAGCGCGCCGGCAAGACCGCCGCGGACATCGACGGCGTAATCGTCGCGTGTTCCAACCTGCAACGGGCTTACCCGGCCATTGCCATCGAAGTTCAGGAAGCGCTGGGCATCCAGGGTTTCGGTTTCGACATGAACGTGGCGTGCTCCTCGGCGACTTTCGGTATCCAGGCGGCCGCCAACAGCGTGCAACTGGGCCAGGCCCGGGCGATCCTGATGGTCAACCCGGAAGTCTGCACCGGTCACCTGAACTTCCGCGACCGCGACAGCCACTTCATCTTCGGCGACGCCGCCACGGCAGTGATCATCGAGCGTGCTGATCTGGCGACGTCCAAGTATCAGTTCGATGTGGTCAGCACCAAACTGCTGACCAAGTTCTCCAACAACATCCGCAATAACTTCGGCTTCCTCAACCGCGCGGCGGAAGAGGGTATCGGCACCAAAGACAAGCTGTTCGTCCAGGAAGGCCGCAAAGTGTTTCGCGACGTCTGCCCGATGGTGGCCGAGCTGATCGCTACCCACCTGGAAGAAAACAAACTCAACATCGGTGACGTGAAACGCTTCTGGTTGCACCAGGCCAACCTGAGCATGAACCACCTGATCGTCAAGAAACTGCTGGGTCGCGAAGCCACCGAAGAAGAAGCGCCGGTGATTCTGGACACCTACGCCAACACCAGCTCGGCCGGTTCGGTGATTGCGTTTCACAAGAATCAGGACGATCTGGCCGCGGGTTCGCTGGCCGTGCTCAGCTCGTTCGGTGCCGGCTACTCGATTGGCAGCGTGATTCTGCGCAAGCGTTAAGTGAGCGGTTGTCGCACTTTCCTTTGGCTCTCGAAGACTTTTCCTACATTCGAAGTCGTCAGGACGTTGTAATTTTCGGACATGACAGCAGGACTTTGCTTACGGCAAGATCCTGCTGGCTCATATTCGAGGTCGGGACAAGGGGATTTGCAAATGGCGGCTGACGACGCGCAACTGCTGGAGCGGTTACTGGCAGGTGAGCAACTGGCTTTCAAAGAGTTGGTCAGCACTTACCAGAGCGCCATGCGCGCAGTGGCGTACGCCATTGTGGGTAACCGGCATGCCGACGAAGTGGTGCAGGATGCCTGGCTGTCGGTGGTACGCAGCCTGAAAGGGTTCGAGGGGCGTTCCAGCCTCAAGACCTGGTTGCTGACCATCACCGCAAACTCGGCCAAGGGTCGCTACAAGCAAAATCGTCGGGAAGTCTTGCTCGATGACCTTCCATCGCCTCACGGCACCCTCGATGACGATCGTTTTTCACCCGGAGATGGCCACTGGCTGATCGCCCCGTTCGCCTGGCATCAAGACACTCCTGAGGCGCTGTTGACCGAAAACGAGTTGCGCGAGTGCCTTGAGCACACCTTGCTAAGCTTGTCGGAACTGCAAAGCAGTGTTCTGTTACTTCGCGAGCGTCAGGGACTGGAGCTGGAAGAGATCTGTAATCTTCTGGAAATCTCTCTCTCCAATGTTCGCGTGCTGCTGCATCGGGCACGGTTGAAGGTCTTTGCGACCGTAGAACATTTTGAGGAAACCGGCGAATGCTGACCTGCAAGGAACAAGTGGCACGCTCCAGCGACTACCTCGATGGCCAACTGAGTTTTCGTGAGCGACTGATGGTGCGCCATCATCTGATGTTCTGCCCCAATTGTCGGCGGTTCATTCGGCAGATGCGGTTGATGCAGGCAACGTTGCGTATTTTGCCGCAGAAGGTTGTGCCGGATATCGATGCGCTCGCCGAGCGTCTCGCCGCGGAGCGTCGCAAGGACATTCCGTAGATCGATGAAGTTGTCGCGGGGGAGGAGAAGCAGGCCGGCGTGGATGCACCGAACGGATGATGGGGATCGATCCATCCAGGCCAGACTGTAAAAGCGCCTCAAGCGTCCATGACCTGAGGCGTATGGCGGTGGTGCTTAGAACTTGGCTTCGGCATCCAGTTGCAGGGTGTTGATGTCCGAATCTTTCTTGTTGATGTTGGCGTTGGTTTGGTCAGACGTCGCCAGGAAGTACGTCGCGCCCAGGTTGAAGTTCTTGTCCAACTCGTAGCTCACTTTCAACTTGCTGCCGCGCGAACCGGTGAAGCCGTTGGCGAAGTCGGAGTCGGTGAAGGCGCCGACAACCGAGTTACGCTGTACATCGCGGTAGTTGTAGTCCACTGCGAAGCCGTAGATCTTGGACTTGACGCCGGCCAACCAACCAGTGTCCTGATCGTTGCTCGCGTCTTTGTTGTTGACGTACTGACCGTACAACGAGAGCGGTACTGGCAGGTTGCTGAAGTCGAGTTGACCAAAGCCTTCATACAGTTTGAAGCGTTCGTTCGGGCTGTTGCCGTTGACGGCCAGGGCGCATGGCGCGGTGACAGTGCCGGTGGTCGGGCAGGCGCTGTTCGCGTCGTTGTCGTACGAATAGACACTGCCGCCCAAGGTCATTTTCATGCTGTCGGTGATGGCGAAGCGCGCACCCAACTGGCCAGCGTACAGACGCAGGTCGTGTTTGAACTGCACGCCTTCGCCGTCGACGTTGTCCTTGAGGGTGTAGTGACCGGCGCTACCGAACAGCTCGGTGCTGCCGCCCAGCGGGTATTTGTAAGTCGCTGCCAGGCCTTCCGGGTTGATGTCGCTATCCCAGATGATGTCGCCCATGCTCACCCATTGTTGCGGCATCTTGCCGCCGACGAGGTGCAGGTTCTTGATCGCGTCCGGGTGGTAATCGACGTAACCCTGGTCCAGCCAGATCGACTTCTTGTCGAAGTAGTTGTTCAGGTCCTGGTTGGTGGAGCGGGCATCATCGTTGCTGCCGGTTGCAATGCGAATGCCGGTGTCGACTTGCGGGTTGATTTCGCTGTAGGCACCCAGGCGGGCACGAATGCGCTGGCGATCCTGGTCTTTGTTGTTTGGAACGCCATCGTTTTTCACGGTTTCCTGACGGAACCGCACGTCACCCTTGAATTGGGTCTTGGCGGCCCAGGCGAGTTTCTGGTCGAAGGTGCTCAGTTCCGTTGTTTTCTTCGCAGTCGCTGCGATTTGCTCGTTGGTCTCTTGTTGAGCCTGACGGGCGATTTGCTGGTCTTTCTGATCCCTGGCCAGCTCGGCTTGCAGTTCGGTGTACTGAGAAGGCGTGATGGAACCGTTCGCCTTGAGCATGTCGAGCAGTTTGGCGTCGACTGCGGCGCTGGCCGGAACGCTCATGGCCAGCAGCAGACCGCCACACAGGGCCGCCGCAGTTTTCGTGGAAGCAAGACGCATATCAATCTCCGAAGATGTAAGGGGATGACAAAGCCATCCAGGACACAACCGACCATTGATGGACGGAAACAGGGAAAGGTTTAGAACCCGGCGCTATAAAAACTGGCGCCAGTATCGCGATGGTTTATGACAAACCAGTGGCAAAGTGATGGCGGGTCGATGACGATACAAAGCGCGAGTGAACTTTCTATTCCGGGCTTTGTCAGCGAATCGCGAGTGTGGATTGCGCCGCGATAAGCGATACTCGCGGGGCTGTCGCGCCAAGAAGTGGAGAGGAAGTTGATGCCGTTGCAACGCCTGGAAAGTCTGTCCGATGTCTCACCGCGCGCCTGGGATGCCTTGGTGCCGCAGGCTCAGCCGTTCCTGCGCCACGCGTTCCTCAGTGCGCTGGAAGACAGCGCCAGCCTCGGCCCGCATTCCGGCTGGCAGCCCGAGCATTTACTGCACACCGAAGGCGGGCGGCTGATCGCGGCGTTGCCCAGTTACCGCAAATGGCATTCCTACGGCGAGTATGTGTTCGATCACGCCTGGGCCGATGCCTGCGAGCGCGCCGGTATCGACTATTACCCCAAGCTGTTGACCGCCGTGCCGTTCAGTCCGGTCAGCGGGCCGCGCTTGCTGGCGGCCAGTGTCGAAGACGGTTTCGAATTGCTGAAGAGCCTGCCGGGCTACCTTGAGATCGAAGAACTTTCCAGCGCTCACATCAATTTCACCGACCCGTTCACCGACGCCGCATTGGCCGAACAGCCAGGCTGGCTGCAACGGATTGGCTGCCAGTACCATTGGCAGAATCGCGGTTATCGGGATTTTCAGGACTTTCTCGATGCGCTCAGTTCTCGCAAGCGCAAGCAGATGCGTAAGGAACGCGAGCAGGTGGCGGGGCAGGGCATCGAGTTTGAATGGCTTGAAGGTGGACAGCTGGATCAGGCGCAGTGGGATTTCGTCTACGCCTGTTACGCCAATACCTACGCGGTGCGTCGGCAAGCGCCGTACCTGACGCGCGAGTTTTTCAGTCTGCTGGCCGAACGCATGCCCGAATCCATTCGCGTGGTCCTGGCCAAGCAAGGCTCACGGCCGGTAGCGATGGCTTTCAGTCTGGTGGGTGGCGACAGCTTTTACGGGCGTTATTGGGGGTGCCTGGCGGAATTCGACCGCCTGCACTTCGAGACCTGTTTTTATCAGGGCATGGACTACGCGATCGCCCATGGCTTGCAGCGTTTCGATGCTGGCGCCCAGGGCGAGCACAAACTGATTCGCGGCTTTGAACCGGTCATCACCCATTCCTGGCATTACTTGCGCCACCCCGGCCTGAAAGCGGCGGTAAAAGACTTCCTGCAGCAGGAGCGTCTCGGCGTGCTGGCCTATGCCGAGGAAGCGAGGACCGCCTTGCCGTATCGCCAAGACTGATCCTCGCCGGGAGGCATCAAGTGCTTGCCTTGCCCAGCCAGCGATAGGTCGCGCCGCCAATCACCGCGCCCAGCAGCGGCGCCACCCAGAACATCCATAATTGCGCGATGGCCCAGCCGCCGACGATCAGCGCCGGGCCTGTGCTGCGTGCCGGGTTGACCGAGGTGTTGGTGACGGGAATCGAGATCAAGTGGATCAGCGTCAGGGCCAGGCCGATGGCGATCGGAGCCAGCCCGGCGGGGGCGCGGTTGTCGGTGGCGCCGAGGATGATCAGCACGAACATTGCGGTCATCACCAGTTCACAGACAAAGCCCGTGGCCATCGAGTATTTGCCCGGAGAATGTTCGCCGTAGCCGTTGGAGGCCAGTCCGGCCGAAAGGTCGAAGCCTTCCTTGCCGCTGGCGATGTAGTAGATCAAAGCGGCAGCGATAATCGCGCCAATGACCTGGGCGATGATGTAGGCGGGCAGCTCGTTGGCCGGGAAGCGACCCCCGACGCACAATCCGACCGAGACGGCGGGATTAAGGTGACAACCTGAGATATGGCCAATGGCGAACGCCATGGTCAACACGGTGAGGCCAAACGCGATGGCCACGCCCAGCACTCCAATCCCAAGCGGAGAAGATGCGGCGAGGACTGCACTGCCGCAACCTCCCAACACCAGCCAGAACGTACCCAACAACTCAGTGACTGAACGTTTGAACAGAGACATGAGAGCGTCCTTGATAGGCGGACCTATCATTGAGTGATGCTTCCTGCAGTTACGACAGGCTCGGATCCAGAACCTTGGCTGAGTACAGCAGGATTTTTGCGGATTTCCAGTGGCGATAAAAAACAGCCAGAGCCCGTGGTTGACGGGTTGTGGCGGTTTTCAAGTTGTCGCAGACCCCTGTGGGAGCGAGCCTGCTCGCGATGGCGGCGTGCCAGTCGGCACACATGTCGGCTGTTACGCCGTCATCGCGAGCAAGCTCGCTCCCACAGGGGGTAGGTGGTGAATTCGAGTCAGTCGATCCCGACAAAGCCGCCCGTCTGGTGCTGCCACAGCCGTGCATACAATCCGCCATGGGCCAGCAGCTCAGCGTGGCTGCCGGTTTCGGCGATCTTGCCGTTTTCCAGCACTACCAGCCGGTCCATCCGGGCGATGGTCGAGAGCCGGTGGGCGATGGCGATCACGGTTTTACCCTTCATCAAGGTTTCCAGGCTTTCCTGGATCGCCGCTTCGACTTCCGAGTCCAGCGCCGAGGTGGCTTCGTCCATGATCAGGATCGGCGCGTCCTTGAGCAGCACGCGAGCAATCGCAATCCGCTGACGCTGGCCGCCGGAGAGTTTCACCCCGCGTTCACCCACATGCGCATCGAAACCGGTGCGGCCTTCGGAGTCCGTCAGCAAGGGAATGAATTCATCGGCCCGGGCCTTGTGCACCGCTTCCCAGAGTTGCGCGTCGGTGGCGTCGGGTTTGCCATACAGTAAGTTGTCGCGGATCGAGCGGTGCAGCAGCGAAGTGTCCTGAGTGATCATGCCGATCCGTTCGCGCAGGCTTTCCTGGCCGACGTCGGCGATGTTCTGCCCGTCGATCAGAATCTGTCCGCCCTCGACGTCATACAGGCGCAGCAGCAAGTTGACCAACGTCGATTTACCGGCGCCGGACGGACCGATCAGGCCAATCTTCTCACCCGGCTTGATGTCCAGATTGAGGTCGCCAATGATCCCGCTCTTCTTGCCGTAGTGGAAATTCACATGCTCGAAGCGCACTTCGCCACGGGCGACAGCCAGCGGTTTGGCTTGATCGCGATCGGTGACACTGACCGGCTGCGAGATGCTCTGCAAACCGTCCTGGACCATGCCGATGTTTTCGAAAATGCCAGTGACCACCCACATGATCCAACCGGACATGTTGACGATGCGGATCACCAGGCCGGTGGCCAATGCAATGGCGCCGACCGTGATCAGCGACTGTGTCCACAGCCACAGGGCCAGGCCTGTGGTCGTGACAATCAGCAAGCCGTTCATGGTGGTAATGACCACGTCCATGCTGGTGACCACGCGGCCGGCCAGTTGGGCTTTGACCGTCTGTTCCTCGATGGCTTCCTTGGCGTATTGCTGTTCGAAATTGGTGTGGGCAAACAGCTTCAACGTGGTGATGTTGGTGTAGCCATCGACGATGCGCCCCATCAGTTTTGAGCGCGCATCCGAGGACACCACCGAGCGCTCCTTCACGCGTGGCACGAAGTAGTACAGCGCACCGACGTAGGCGGCGATCCAGCTCAGCAATGGAATCATCAGGCGCCAGTCGGCTTCGGCAAACAGCACCAGCGAACTGATCGCATAGATCAGCACGTGCCATAGCGCGTCCACCGCTTGTACGGCGGAATCGCGCAACGAGTTGCCGGTCTGCATGATGCGCTGGGCGATACGCCCGGCGAAGTCGTTCTGGAAGAAATTGAGGCTCTGTTTGAGCACATAACTGTGGTTTTGCCAGCGGATCATGCTGGTCATGCTGGGGCTCAGCGTCTGATGCACCAGCAGGTCGTGCAGACCCACGAACACCGGGCGCAGGATCAGCGCCACGACGGCCATCCACGCCAGCTCGATGCCGTGTTCCTTGAAGAAGTTGACGTCGGGCGCGCCTTGGGCAAGGTCAATGATGCGGCTCAGATAGCTGAACAGCGCCACTTCGATCAGTGCACCAAACAGGCCGACGATCAGCAGGGCGGCGAAACTCGGCCAGACCTGCTTCAGGTAATAGGTATAGAAGGGGAGAACCCGATCCGGCGGAGCCGCCGTCGGTGCATCACGGAAAATGTCGATCAGTTTTTCAAAACGGCGATAAAGCATCAGTTCTCCGCCCGCGCGCGGGCTTTCCTTTGAACGAAATGAGCGGCGCCGGATACGGCAGCCGCTCAAGCACTCCTGTGCAGTTTAGTTGATGACTTTGGCGGACTTGATGAATACCGGGTCAGCCGGAACATCTTTCATGCCGCTCTTGGTGGTGGTCGGGGAGTTGACGATGACGTCAACCACGTCCATGCCCTTGACCACTTTGCCGAACACGGCGTAACCGTCACCATTGTCGAGGAAATCGTTGTCCTTGACGTTGATGAAGAACTGGCTGGTGGCCGAATCCGGATCGGAAGTGCGAGCCATGGACAATGTGCCACGTACGTTATGCAGACCGTTCTTGGACTCGTTCTTGATCGCTGCCTTGGTTTCTTTTTGCTGCATTTGTTGGGTAAAACCGCCGCCCTGGACCATGAAGCCCGGGATCACACGGTGGAAAATCGTGTTGTTGTAGAAGCCGCTGTTCACGTAATCAAGGAAGTTCTTGGTACTGATCGGCGCCTTGACCGGGTCCAGTTCGATCTCAATTGTGCCGTTGGTGGTGATCAATTCAACGTGCGGCGCCTTGGCTGGCGTGGCAGCCATCAGGTTGGCGGCAAACAGTACGGAGCCAGCGACGAGGGCAATTTTTTTCAGCATGGGTCAGTGATCCTGAGTGGGGTGGTGTCAACTGCGGTGAGGAACTCGAGCAGCGTTTGGTTGAAGCGTTCCGGTTGATCCAGCGGGGTGGCGTGGCGCGAATCGGCGATCACCACCAGCCGCGCATCGGGCAGCAATTTTACGTACGCCTCTTTCAGCGAGACCGGTGTGTAGTCACGGTCGGCACTGATGATGAGGGTTGGACAGGACACCTTTGAAAGTCGTTCCTGAACCCCCCAGCCAACGATCGCATCGAAGCTGGCGAGATAAGCATGTTTGTCGTTTTTTGCCCAGCGCTCAGCCATCTTTTGACGCAAATGGGCCTGTTCCGGTTTAGGGAACAGTTTGGCGCCCAAGGCTTTGCCAATGGTGCCCAGACTGAGGGCGCGCATCAGGCTCCAGCGCTTGAACCATTGCCAATAGTCGTCACGGCTGCGCAATTTGACCTCGGGCGCGCTGTTGACGATGGTCAGGCTTTTGAGCAATTGCGGCTGATCCACGGCCAGTTGAAAGCCGATCATGCCGCCCATCGAAAGTCCGACATAGTGTGTCGGCCCCAGGTTCAGATGCTCGATCAGGGCGACCAGATCGGCGCTGAACCCGGCGATGCTGTAGCGCTCGCGGGGCTTGTCCGAGCGGCCGTGGCCGCGCACATCCGGGACGATGACCCGGTAACGGGCCGACAGCGCCGGGATCTGTTCTTCCCAGTCCAGGGTGCTGGAACCCAGGCCGTGGACCAGCAGCAGCGGCGTGCCGTGGCCGTATTCCTCATAGTGCAGGTTGCAACCTTCGTGTTCGAAATAAGCCATGGGTTCACTCCGTGTCAGGCTTGTTCAGGGGCGGCAAACGCTGCATCCAGCGGCGCGGTATCAAAGGTACGCAGCAGTTCGATGAGAATCTGCGTGGCCGGGCCCAGGGGTTTTTCCTTGTTCGAATACAGGTAGAAGCTCGGATTGCGGCTGCCACCCTGGTCCAACGGTAGCAGCTTGAGCGTGCCTTCCTTGAGTTCGCGTTCGATCATGTGTCGGGGCAGCCAGGCGAAACCCAGGCCGCTGCTGACAAAGGTCGCTGCGGTGGCCAGGCTGCCAACGGTCCAGCGCTGTTCTGCGCCGAGCCAGCCGACGTCCCGGGGTTGCTGGCGACCGGAGTCGCGGATCACCACTTGCAGTTGGCTTTCAAGGTCCTGGAAATTCAATTCGCGGTTGAGGCGATGCAGGGCATGTTCGGGGTGAGCGACCGCGACGAATTCGACGTCGCTCAACTCCGCCCCCAGGTAACCCGGAATGCTGAAACTGCTGATGGCCAGGTCAGCCACGCCTTCGAGCAACACTTCCTCGACGCCAGACAATACTTCCTCACGCAGGCGCACCCGGCAACCGCGGCTTTGCGGCATGAACGCCGTCAGGGCTCGCACGAGGCGCGCACTCGGGTACGCGGCGTCGACCACCAGCCGTACTTCCGCTTCCCAGCCTTGCTCCATGTGGTGAGCCAGGTCTTCCAGCTGACTGGCCTGTTTCACCAGTTGTCGCGAGCGACGCAACAACACGCCGCCGGCCTCGGTCAGCACCGCCTTGCGGCCGTCGATGCGCAGCAGCGGTACGCCAAGCTGGTCCTGCATGCGCGCCACGGTGTAGCTCACCGACGATTGCGAGCGGTGCAGCGCTTCGGCGGCCTGGGCGAAACCACCGTGGTCGACCACGGCCTGTAACGTTCGCCATTGATCAAGGGTCACGCGGGGCGCTTTCATGGATAGCTCCTCTTGTCCTAAGCTGGCAGCCCTTTATGGAGACTGCTGAATGAAAAAGCTTTGTTGTGTGGTATCGGGTTGCATGCTGCTGGCGATGCTGCCGCTGACGGCGTTTGCTTATCCGGTCGATGTTCAAAAAAAGCTGAACGGCATGAGCATCGACTACAACGCGTATGACACGGATAGCGACATCGCCTCCATCCAGGTGAACAACTACGGCACCACCGATGCGAATTGTACGGTGGTGTTCAACAATGGCCCGGAAGCGCCGCGCACCCGCAAGATCGAAGTGCCCGCCGGCAAACACAAAAACGCAACTGCCAAGTTCACCCGCACCATCATCAAGATGCGCATCGACCTGACGTGCTTGCCTAAATGACACCCGGCGGAGCACACCCACACGGCATGCTCCGCTTATAAACGAAATTATTGATGGGTTATAGCAGTTATTTGCGCTTTTTCATCGATATGACTCTGTTTAACCTTCACTCCATCGCCTTACAGCATTCTCAGATGGAGCCTACATCCCATGTCACGCGTTCTGATCATCGAAAGCAGCGCCCGTCAGCAAGACTCGGTTTCTCGTCAACTGACCCAGACCTTCATCAGCCAGTGGCAAGCCGCCCACCCCGCCGACCAGATCACCGTGCGTGACCTTGCGGTGAACCCGGTGCCGCACCTGGACATCAACCTGCTCGGCGGCTGGATGAAACCTGCCGAACAACGCAACGACATCGAACAGGTTGCCCTGGATCGCTCCAATGCGTTGACCGACGAACTGCTGGCTGCCGACGTGCTGGTCATGGCCGCACCGATGTATAACTTTGCCATCCCTAGCACCTTGAAAGCCTGGCTCGACCATGTGCTGCGTGCCGGTGTGACCTTCAAGTACACCGAGACCGGCCCGCAAGGCCTGCTCAGCGGCAAGCGCGCCTACGTGCTGACCGCTCGCGGCGGGATCTATGCCGGCAGCACCTCTGATCACCAGGAACCGTACCTGCGTCAGGTAATGGCTTTCATCGGGATCCACGACGTGACCTTTATTCACGCCGAAGGCATGAACCTGGGCGGTGACTTCCAGGAGAAAGGCCTGAACCAGGCCAATGCCAAACTTTCCCAAGTGGCTTGAGGCTTTAATCGCCAGATAATCCCTTGATGTTCAAGTGACCTGGCGCAACCCCTTCAAGGCTTTACGCGTATCGAACCTCCCTTTGCACTTGTTGCTCCTGAGTGCTGTAGCCCGATTGAACGCTTTAGCGAGATCGGGCTTTTTTTTGCCTGCGATTTGACGGGCATACCCATAACCCTGTGGGAGCGGGCTTGCCCGCGATAGCGGTGTATCAGGCTGCATTGAAGTCGAATGACACACCGCATTCGCGGGCAAGCCCGCTCCCACAGGGGATGTGTGTTGGCGGACTGTTCGCGATAACGAAAAAAAACCGCTATCGTCGCCGCCATTCGAAACGAGGCGAGCATGGGCTATCTACTTTTTGTCACGCTGATCCAGGCGTTTTCCTTCAGTCTGATCGGCGAATACCTGGCCGGTCACGTCGACAGTTACTTCGCGGTGCTGGTGCGGGTGTTGCTGGCGGGGCTGGTGTTCATTCCGCTGACACGCTGGCGTTCGGTAGAACCGGCGTTCATGCGCGGTATGCTGCTGATCGGTGCGTTGCAGTTCGGCGTGACGTACGTTTGCCTGTACCTGAGCTTCCGGGTGCTGACCGTTCCGGAAGTGTTGCTGTTCACCATCCTCACGCCGCTGCACGTGACCCTCATCGAAGACGCGCTGAACCGGCGCTTCAATCCGTGGGCTCTGGTCGCGGCATTGGTGGCGGTGATGGGCGCGGCAGTGATTCGCTACGACCGGATCAACCCGGACTTCTTCATGGGCTTCCTGCTGTTGCAACTGGCCAACTTCACCTACGCCGCCGGGCAGGTGCTTTACAAGCATCTGGTGGCGCGACATCCGAGCGATCTGCCGCATTATCGACGGTTTGGCTATTTCTATCTGGGTGCCTTGGCGGTGGTATTGCCGGCGTTCCTGCTGTTCGGCAAACAGAACTTCCTGCCTGAAGCACCGCTGCAATGGGGCGTGCTGGTATTCCTCGGCCTGGTCTCGACCGCGTTGGGAATGTACTGGTGGAACAAGGGCGCGTGCCTGGTGAACGGCGGGACCTTGGCGGTGATGAATAATCTGCATGTCCCTCTGGGGTTGCTGATCAATCTGCTGATCTGGAATCAGCATGAGGAGTTGGGGCGATTGTTCTTTGGTGGGGCGGTGATTCTGGCGGCGGTGTGGATCAGTCGGTTGGGCATCCGCAAACCTGCAATCGCACACTAAACCCTGCGTTATTTCTCCGATAACTGCTCCACCAAAAACTCAATGAACGTCCGGGTTTTCTGCGGGACCTTACGTGCCGAAGGGTACACCGCGTTGATCGTGATCGCGGGGGCCTGCCATTCACACATCACCGGCACCAGGCGGCCAGCCGCCAGTGCATCCTCGACAATGAAGTTTGGCAACAGGGCGATGCCCATGCCGGCTTCGGCGGCCTGGGCGAGCAAGTCGCCATTGTTGGCGTGTAAAGGGCCGGTCACGTTGACCCGTTGAGTTTCCGTGCCGTTACACAGCTGCAAGCTGACGCCACTTTGCAGGTACCCGTAGTTGAGGCACTGATGGGCGCGCAAGTCTTGCGGGGTCTGCGGTATGCCTGCGCGCGCCAGATACGCCGGGGACGCCACCATGATGCGCGGAGCCGGCGCCAGCTGCCGGGCGATCATCGTCGAGTCCGGCAGGCTGGCGATGCGGATGGTCACGTCGAAACCACCACGCACCGGGTCAACCTGCTGGTCACTGAGCACCAGTTGCAACTCGATGTTCGGGTGCTGCTCATGGAACAGCGGGATCAGCGGCCCCAGTCGACGCAGGCCGAAGGACATCGGCGCATTGACCCGCAACACTCCGCGCAATTCGCCGATGCCGTTACGCGCGCGCTGTTCGGCATCGTCCAGTGCGGCCAGCACTTCGCGGGCGGCGTCGAAGTATTCGGCGCCAGCCTCGGTCAAGTGCAGGCTGCGGGTGGTGCGCTGCAGCAATTGCACACCGATGGCTTCCTCCAGCGCCTGAATCTGTTTACTGACTTTTGATCGCGGCACATCCATTGCCCGTGCAGCCGCGGCAAAACCATTCTCGCCGACCGTGACGACAAAGGCGCGCATGCATTCGATGCGATCCATGATTGTCCCTATTTTAGAATCAATGATTCTCGATTTTATGGGATTGTCCCTTTTTGTGCCAGCTTCTAAAGTGACATCCAAGCCGACGACAAAGCCGCTGACGGCAACGTCGACTCACCCATTACTGACTTTGAAAAATCGACATCAAAAGGAACGCGCCATGTCTATTCGTGAACTGCTCAACCCAACCAACTCCGCCCTGATCCTGATCGACCACCAGCCACAAATGGCTTTTGGCGTGCAGTCAATCGACCGTCAAACGCTGAAGAACAACACGGTAGGCCTGGCCAAGGCCGCCAAGATTTTCAACGTGCCGACCATCTACACCTCTGTTGAAACTGAAAGCTTCAGCGGTTACATCTGGCCCGAGTTGCTGGCGGTTCACCCGGAGCAAAAGCCGATCGAGCGCACCTCGATGAACTCGTGGGAAGACAAGGCACTGGTTGACGCAGTGAAAGCCACCGGCCGCAAGAAGCTGATCATTGCCGCGCTGTGGACCGAGGTCTGCCTGACCTTCCCGGCACTCGAAGCATTGGCTGAAGGCTACGAGGTATACATCGTCACCGATGCATCCGGCGGCACCAGCAAGGAAGCACACGACATGTCGGTGCAGCGGATGATTCAGGCCGGTGCGGTACCGGTAACCTGGCAACAGGTCCTGCTTGAGTATCAGCGTGATTGGGCACACAAGGACACTTATGAAGCGGTAATGGAATTGGTGCTGGAACACAGCGGCGCGTATGGCATGGGCGTGGATTACGCTTACACCATGGTGCACAAGGCACCGCAGCGTCAGATCAAGTAACCCGTCCATCCCGAAAACGATGCAATCCCCTGTGGGAGCGGGCTTGCTCGCGAAGGCGAAGTGTCAGTCGACATCTGCTTTGACTGACACACCGCTTTCGCGAGCAAGCCCGCTCCCACTTTGGGTTCTGCGGGGGTTACATGATGTGTTTTTCAGGCTCGGGAATGTGGCTGGCACCGAGCATTGCCGGCAGCAACCCAGCCCGCAAATCCCCACCACTCGGTTGCTGATACAGGCTCAAGCCAAACTCCGGCAGCACCGCCAGCAGGTAATCGAAAATATCCCCCTGAATCCGCTCGTAATCGGCCCACGCCGTGGTGCGGGTGAAGCAGTAGATTTCCAGCGGGATGCCTTGGGCGGTGGTCTGCATCTGGCGGACCATGCACGTCATGTTCGGCTGGACCTCCGGGTGACTCTTCAAGTAGGCCAGTGCATAGGCGCGGAAGGTGCCGATGTTGGTCATCCGCCGACGGTTGGCGGACATCGCCGCCACATTGCCCTGAGCCTCGTTCCAGGCCTTGAGTTCGGCCTGTTTGCGGCTGATGTAGTCGGTCAGCAGGTGAACCTGGGACAACTTCAACTCCTCGTCATCGCGGATGAAGCGCACGCCACTGGCGTCGATGAACAGGCTGCGCTTGATCCGTCGCCCGCCGGACTGTTGCATGCCGCGCCAGTTCTTGAACGACTCGGACATCAGGCGCCAGGTCGGGATGGAGACGATGGTCTTATCAAAATTCTGCACTTTCACCGTGTGCAGCGTGATGTCCACCACGTCACCGTCGGCACCGACTTGCGGCATCTCGATCCAGTCGCCGACCCGCAGCATGTCGTTGCTGGTCAGTTGCACGCTGGCAACGAACGACAGCAGGGTGTCCTTGTAGACCAACAGAATCACCGCCGACATGGCACCCAGGCCAGACAGCAGCAACAGCGGCGAGCGGTCGATCAACGTGGCGACGATGATGATCGCGCCAAACACATACAGCACCATTTTCGTCAGCTGCACGTAGCCTTTGATCGAGCGGGTGCGGGCATGCTCGGTGCGCGCGTAGATGTCCAGAAGGGCGCTGAGCAGGGCACTGACCGCCAGCAACAGGAACAGAATGGTGAACGACAGCGCGACATTGCCGAGGAAAATCAGGCTGGTCTTGCTCAATTCCGGCACCAGATGCAGGCCGAACTGGATCACCAGCGAGGG
Organism: Pseudomonas sp. DR48; assembly: GCF_019823085.1. Taxonomy (NCBI): domain Bacteria; kingdom Pseudomonadati; phylum Pseudomonadota; class Gammaproteobacteria; order Pseudomonadales; family Pseudomonadaceae; genus Pseudomonas; species Pseudomonas sp. DR48. Next base: position 3,577,679 of record NZ_CP081946.1, read on the forward strand.
CGTCATCTGCGCCAGCCGATGAAACACTTTGTTGTGGCGAAAGTCGTTGATCCAGTGCAGCGCTGGCTGGCGACCGAGGATTTTGGTCGCATGCAGAATGAGGTAGCGCGCCACTCGTCCGAGGACCAGCGCAATCATCAGCAGCAGGATCAGCGCCAGGCTGGAATGCAGGAGCGGGTGCTGATCGAGGGCACCCCAAAGGTCTTGGGCGTTGAGCCAGAGCTGTTTGATATCCATGGGCGAAAACGGTTCTTCTATGGGACGCGACGGGGCGATTAGAGCATTTAAGACGCAATGCATGACGTTTGGAGACAAATCAGGCAACAAAAAAGCCACTGTTTACCGTCGTTTGTATAAAGACACTCGGCCTTCGCGCTCGAAACCGTTACCCTATGCAGCTGTTTTTTTGTATTTCTTCGAGGTAGCACCCGTGTTTTCCCAATTCGCCCTGCACGAACGCCTGCTCAAAGCCGTGGCCGAGCTTAAATTTGTCGAGCCAACGCCAGTGCAAGCAGCGGCTATTCCGCTGGCGCTCCAAGGGCGTGACCTGCGGGTGACAGCGCAAACAGGTAGCGGCAAGACCGCTGCATTCGTTTTGCCAATCCTCAACCGTCTGATCGGCCCGGCGAAAGTCCGCGTCAGCATCAAGACCCTGATCCTGCTGCCGACCCGCGAACTGGCGCAGCAGACCATCAAGGAAGTCGAGCGCTTTGCGCAGTTCACTTTCATCAAATCCGGCCTGATCACCGGCGGTGAAGACTTCAAGGTCCAGGCCGCTATGCTGCGCAAGGTGCCGGACATCCTGATCGGTACGCCGGGCCGGATGATCGAGCAACTGAACGCCGGCAACCTTGACCTCAAGGAAGTCGAAGTGCTGGTCCTCGACGAAGCCGACCGCATGCTCGACATGGGCTTTGCCGAAGACGTCCAGCGCCTGGTGGAAGAGTGCACCAACCGCCAGCAGACCATGCTGTTCTCCGCCACCACCGGCGGTTCGGGCCTGCGCGAGATGGTCGCCAAGGTCCTGAACAATCCAGAACACTTGCAGCTGAACAACGTCAGCGATCTGAACGCGACCACCCGTCAGCAGATCATTACCGCTGACCACAACCAGCACAAAGAACAGATCGTGAACTGGCTGCTAGCCAACGAGACCTATCAGAAGGCCATCGTGTTCACCAACACCCGGGCCATGGCCGACCGTATCTACGGCCGCCTGGTGGCGCAGGACTACAAAGCGTTCGTCCTGCACGGTGACAAGGACCAGAAGGACCGCAAGCTGGCCATCGACCGCCTGAAGCAAGGCGGCGTGAAGATCCTCGTCGCCACCGACGTCGCCGCTCGCGGCCTCGACGTGGAAGGCCTGGATCTGGTGATCAACTTCGACATGCCCCGCAGCGGCGACGAATACGTTCACCGCATCGGTCGTACCGGTCGCGCCGGCAACGATGGCCTGGCCATCTCGCTGATCTGCCACGGCGACTGGAACCTGATGTCGAGCGTCGAGCGCTACCTCAAGCAGAGCTTCGAGCGCCGCACCATCAAGGAAGTCAAAGGCACCTACGGCGGACCGAAAAAGGTCAAGGCCTCGGGCAAAGCCGTTGGCGTGAAGAAGAAAAAGGTCGACGCCAAGGGCGACAAGAAGAAAACCGGCGCCAAGGCACCGACCAAGCGCAAGATCGCTAACCGCCCGAAGACCGACGCACTGTCGCTGGTCAGCAAGGACGGCATGGCGCCACTCAAGCGCCGCAAGCCGGAAGCGCCAGCAGCTGAATAAGCCGTTGTAGCGACCCATAAAAAAACCGGACTGATGTCCGGTTTTTTTATACCCAGGATTTAACGACTGATCAGCCTTCGACTTTTTTGTCTGCCGTTTGCAACTCCTTCAGACGCTGATCAATCAACTGGCACTTGTCCGGCAAATCCTTGCTGGCGGTCCCCAGATCCATCTTCTGCAACTCGGCGTTGATTTCTTTGGCCTTGGTCGGATTCTGCTCGGTGAGCCTGGACACTTCCTTGGCCAGCTGTTCGCGCTTGGCGGTGGCTTCCTCCGGCGTGCAGGCCCAAGCGGGGAGGGCACAGGCAAACGTGGCGGCGAGGGTGAGCGTTATCAGGGTTTTCATGGCAAGCCTCGAATTCCGTATTTGGCGGTTAAACGGTTGAGGTTGCGGGTAGCTGAAAGTTCATCTGGCTGTAGGACGCATCGCTCTTCGGAAATATCTCGTCAAATACGGCCTCTTTTCTCGGCTCCATCAGGAAACGTCCTGCAGCCCTGCCGGAAGCAGCTGATTTAACCAAGACCGTTCGTCGCCTAACCTACTCGAATGGATCCATTATTTGACGCCAGAATAGTGGCTCTCTAATATCGCGCCACTATTTTGCTATCACTCTTCATTTCGAGGGATCGAACATGTGCCCACCCGCCCTCGTGGCGAGGTTGTGCCTGGCTTTGCTGTGCCTTTCTCCGCTGAATCCTGCTTATTCCGCCCCCACCCCCGGTGAAACCGATCTGATCCGCGAACGCCAGGATCGCTTGCTCGAAGACCAGCGTCGGCGTCTCGAAGAGCTCAAGGAACTACCCGGCAAGGAAGCCAAGCCCGCCGCACCCACGGCACCTGCCGACACGCGTTGCTTCCCGATCCAGGACATCGAACTCAAAGGCGCCGACAGCCTTTCCGATCGCGAAAAAACACGTCTGCTCAAGCCGTACATCGGCCAATGCCTGGGCGTTACGCAGCTCAACGAATTGCTGAAAGTCATCACCGATCACTACATCGAAAAAGGCCTGGTCACCAGCCGCGCCTACTTGCCACAACAGGATTTGTCCGGCGGGCATTTGAAGGTGCTGGTGGTCGAAGGCAAGCTCGAAGGGTTGAAGGGCGCGCAAGACAGCCAGCTGTCAGACCGCGAACTGGCCATGGCTTTTCCGGGCAAGACCGGCGAGCTGGTCAACCTGCGCGAAATCGAGCAACTGGTCGATCAACTCAATCGCTTGCCATCGAACCAGGCACAGATGGAACTGGCGCCGGGCAAGAACGTCGGCGGCAGCGAAGTGCTGGTCAAGAACACTCCACAGAAGCCGTGGCGTGCCGGTTTGTCGCGCAGCAACGACGGCCAGCGCAGCACCGGCGAGCAGCAGTGGGGCACGACGTTCGATTGGGACAGCCCGCTGGGTCTGGCGGACCAGTTGAATCTGCGCGGCGGCCACGATGCGGTGAGCGATCACCAGCACACCTCCAGCAACGCGATGCTCAATTACAACCTGCCGTGGGGTTGGTGGAACTTCAATTACACCTACAGCCAGAGTGACTATCGCTCATTGGCCCAAGCCAACGGCTTCAACTTCAAACAGACCGGCGACAGCGAAAACCATCAGCTACACGCCGAGCGGGTGATCCATCGCGATGCCGTGAGCAAGACGTCCCTCAGCACCGGTCTGTCTTACCTGCGCACCAACAACTTCATTGAAGACAGCAAGCTCAAGCTGAGCAGTAACCGCATCAGCGAAGCGCAGTTCGGCATCAACCACGGTCGGCGGATCGGCAGTGCCTTCGTCAACCTGGATCTGGGGATGCAGGAAGGCATCGGCATTCTGGACGCGCAGGGCAACGGTCATCCAGGGCCAGGCGAACCCGACGCGCGCTATCGCAAATACACCGGCACCTTGAGCTACCTGCAACCGTTCAAGGTGTGGGGCGAGTCGTTCAGTTTCAGCAGCCTGATGACCGGCCAACACAGTGAAGACGTGCTGTTCAGCCCGCAACGCACCAGCCTCGGCGGGCTGTCTTCGATCCGCGGTTACAAGGACCAGTCCTTGTCCGGCGACAGCGGCGGCTACTGGCGCAACGACCTGCGCTGGAGCCGTCCGGTCACCCTGGAATGGCTACGCCCAGTGTTCGCCGAATACGGCACCAGCCTCGGCTACGACCAAGGCGTGATCACCCATGATCGCTACAACGGCGATCAACACGGGCGCATGTCCAGCAACTCGGTCGAGTTGTTCGCGCGAGGTCAACACCTGGCCGCCAGCGTGACCTTTGCCCATTCCCTGGAACGTCCGGACACCCTGGCCGAGCGCGAAGCGCCGATCTATTTCCGCCTGGATCTCTTCCTCTAATTTCGCTGCATCGGGACCTTTCACATGGACGTTCGCCACTACGTTTTTCTCGCTCGCCAACCTTCTGCTGCCGTGAAAACCCGCGAGCACTTCCTGGGCATGCCCAAGCGCGGACTGGCGTTCCTGTTGGCCAACGTGATGTTTTGGCAACCGATGTGGGCTCAGGCCGATGGCATCGTCGTGGCTACGCCGGGCACCAGCCTCGGTCAGGCGGGCAATGGCGTGCCGATCATCCAGATCGCCACCCCCAACGGCACCGGCCTGTCGCATAACCAGTTTCAGGATTACAACGTCGGTACCCAAGGCGTCATCCTCAACAACGTCGCCGCGCAGACCGGCGCGACGCAACTGGGCGGCATCATTGTCGGCAACCCCAACCTGACCAACCGGGGCGCGGCGCAAACCATCCTCAACGAAGTGGTCGGCGGCAGCCCAAGTCAATTGCGCGGCTACACCGAAGTGGCGGGGCAATCGGCGCGGGTCATCGTCGCCAACCCCTACGGCATCAGCTGCAACGGTTGCGGTTTCATCAACACGCCACGCGTGACGTTGACCACCGGCAAACCGGTGCTCGACAACGGTCGACTGGATCGCTTCCAGGTCGATCAGGGCAGCGTCACGATTGATGGCGCCGGGCTCAATGCCAACAACGTCGACAGCTTCGAAATCATCACCCGCAGCGCGAAGATCAATGCCGAGATTCAGGCGAAGAACCTGACCATCGTGGCCGGTCGCAACGACGTCAATGCCGACAACCTCAACGCCACCGCCCGCGCCGATGACGGCAGCCCCAAGCCGCAACTGGCCATCGACTCATCGGCCTTGGGCGGGATGTACGCCGGGGCGATCAAACTGGTCGGCACCGAGGCCGGGGTCGGGGTGAAACTCGATGGCAACCTCGCGGCCAGTGGTGGCGATATTCAGATCGATGCCAATGGCCATCTGAGCCTGGCGCAGACTTCTGCTGCCGGTGCGGTGAATGTCAAAGCTGCCAGCCTTGATGCCCTGGGCCCGGTTTATGCCGGCACCTCCGTCAACGTACAAACCCAAGGCAACCTGACCAACCAGCAAACCCTTGCGGCGCGGGACAGCATCGTTCTGAGTGCCGGTGGTGTGCTGACCAACAACAGCATCATCGAAGCCGGGGTCAATGCTGACACCAGCCGTAACGCCACGGGTGATGTGAGCCTGAGCGCGCAGAATCTCAACAACAGCGGCAAAAGCGTGGTTGCCAGTCGCAATATCACCGTGAATACCGCGCAGACCCTGACTAACCAGGGCGGTACGCTGAGCGCCGGGCAAACCGCCAACATCACCGCCGGGACTCTGGATAACCAGAACAAAGGTCGGGTGTTGAGTAACGGCAGTCTCAATCTCGCGGCCAATCAGGTACTCAATGGCAATGGTCTGATTACCAGTACCGGAAATCTCAACGCCACCCTTGGTTACCTGAACAATCGCGCTGGCGAACTCTCGAGCCTGGCCGCCGCGACGTTGCGCGTGGCGACTCTGGATAACGTGGCAGGGCTGGTGAACGCCGGTCAGGCCTTGAGCATCACCGCCACGGCGACGGTGAACAATCAGGGCGGCAAACTCACCAGCCTCGACGTCCTGAGCCTCAACGCCGGCAGGGTCGATAACAGCAGCGGGGGCCGGATTGCCAGCAACAAAGCGCTGACCGCCAGTGTCGTCAGTCTCGATCAGCATGATGGTGGGCAGCTCACCAGCGCTACGTCGTTGGCGCTGGATCTGAATCACGGCGAGCTGAACAACCAGAACGGTTTGATTAACGCCCCGTTGCTGGTGCTAAAAAACCTCGCGCAGGTGGACAACCGCAACGGCGAAATTTCCAGTGCCCAAGCGTTCACGCTGGCGGCTGACAGCCTCGACAACAGCAACGGCAAACTGCTCGGCAACCAGACCGTGACCCTGCGCGTGCAGCAGTCCCTGACCAACGTCACAGGCGTGATCGCGGCGCAAAGCGTCGATGTACAGGCCGGTAGCCTGAACAACAACAGCGGCACTCTTACCAGTCGCACCAACCTCGATCTTCGGGTTACCGGCCAGCTCGATAACCAGGACAAGGGGCTGATCAACGCTACCCAAAACCTGAGCATCAACGCGGCGAGTTTGAACAATCAGAACGGCGGCTCGTTGCTCGGCAGCGCCATTGCCATCGACTTCAGCGGCACCATGGGCGACCTGAACAACGCCAACGGCCTGATCACCACTGCCGGGCAACTGAGCATCCGCAACCTGCGGGACTTGAACAACCGTGGCGGTGAACTCTCCAGCAGCCAAAGCTACACGCTGAAGGGCCGCAACCTGGACAACAGCGACGGCAAACTCATCAGTCGCCAGCAACTGGACCTCACTGCCGATGCCACCACTAACCTCAATGGTCTGATTTCCGGCTGGCAAAGCCTGAGCCTTTTGGGCGGCAGCCTCGACAACCGCAATCATGGCACCTTGTCGAGCCGCGACGGTGACGTGCTGGTGGACCTTACCGGCGCTGTGCTCAACAGCAACGCTGGCGCTCTGGCCAGTAACGGCACGTTGAAGGTCACGGCGGCCAGCCTCGACAACAGTGACAACGGCATTCTTTCCAGTGCCGGCGCGCAAACGTTTGTCATTGCCGGAACACTGAATAACGCCCAAGGCGGTTTGATCGACAGCGGCGCCGCTCTGGATATTCAGGCTCAAACCCTGAACAACGCCAATGCAACCATCAATGCCCAAAACGACATCAGTTTCACCGGCACCCATCTGAACAACAGCGTCGGTACCTTGGCCGGCAAGGGCGCGATCACCCTCGATCTGCTCGGCACCCTGAGCAATACCAATGGCAAACTGGTGAGCAACGGCCCACTGGTGATCAAGCACGCGCAGCAGATCGACAACCAGGGCGGCCAGCTTGCCAGCCAGGGGTTGCTGAGCCTGTTGACCGGAGGCCTCGATAACCGCAATGGCGGCACTGTCGCGGCCAATGATTCGTTGACCATTACCGCCAGCGGCACCGTACAGAACAGCGCGGGCGGTCAGATCTTCAGCAGTGACGCAGGACTGACGCTCGACGCCGCCAGCCTCGATAACGCCAAGGGCATTGTGCAAAGCCAGGGCGATCTGACGGTGAAAACCACCGGCGCCATCGATAACCAAAGCGGGCGCATCGTCGCCAAGGCCGGCAACCTCGACATCACCGCCGCCAGCCTCGACAGCCGTGGCGGTGTGCTCTCCAGCCTGCAAGGTGCGTTCAGTAGCCATATCACCGGCGTACTGCGTAACGGCTATGACCTGAACAATAACCGTCAGGGCGGGGTCATTCAGGCCCAGAGCCTGGACCTCAAGGCACTGGCCGGCCTCGACAACTATGGCGGGCGAATCACCGCGCAAACCGGTGATGCCATCGTCGACACCGGCACCAACGGCAACTTCGACAACCGCAATGGCGGCCTGTTTGCCCTGGGGCGCATCAGTGTCTCGGGCAAGGACTTTTACAACAACGGCGACGCCGACAGCCAGGTCGGCGCAAAACAGATCGACCTCAGCCTGCGCGGCGCCTTGAACAACCGCAAAGGGATCATTGAAAGCACCAGCACCCTGAGCATCAGCGCCGGTAGCGTGGATAACCAGACCGGCCAGTTGCGCGCACTGGGCACTGCCGGCAAAACAGCGTTCAGCATTGGTGGGGTGTTCGACAACAGCAACGGCACTGTCGAAAGCGCCAACACTGACCTGAGCCTTGGCGCTGGAGGACTGCTCAACGTCGGCGGCAACGTACTGCACGTCGGTACCGGTATTTTCGATATCGCGACAGGTCAAGTCGGCAGCGCGGGCGGCACCTTCGTCACCCGTGGCAGCCTGACGCTCAACGCCGACGGCTGGACCAACAGCAGTGTGATCCAGGCCGATCGCCTGACCGTCAACGTCAACAGCCTCAATCAGACATCCGGCGGCCAGTTGTTGGCCGGCAGCCAGTTGACCGGCAATGGCGGCAATTGGAACAACGATGGCTTGATCGCCAGCGATGGCAAACTCGATCTGACACTGAGGGGCAACTACAGCGGCAATGGTCGCCTCAGCAGCCTCGGTGATCTGACGCTCAAAGCCAATCAACTGACCCTCAACGCGGCGACCAGCATCGCCGGTGGTGGCAACACCACGGTTAACATCAATGGCGAGTTGAACAACCAAGGCCGTTTGACCTCCAGCGGCGACCTGATCATCAGCGCCGCCAACCTTAACAACTACGGCACGATCGGTTCCGGTAAAGACCTGACCCTCACCACCGGCGCACTGCTCAACAGCCGCGGTCTGATTTCCAGCGGCGGCGATATGCGGCTGCTGCTGTCCAGCTTCACCAACGCCTATGGCCAGGTCTATGGCCTGAGCAACGTGCACATTGGCCGGGACCGCGACAGCGGCAAGGCCGACTTGCTGGACAACCGTTCCGGCGACATCTACAGCGCGCAGGACCTGACCATCAATGCCCTGACGGTGAACAACGTACGGGACATTCTGGAATACACCGCGCATGAGAAAAGTTCGGTGGTGATCACTGAGCTGGACTGCAACCTGATCCCGATTGCGGGGTGCGACTTCCGCAGCGGTTCGCGTCGTAACGGCCATTGGGAGATTGCCGAGACCGACCGCCTGAAGGTTTCTGACAGCAGCGAGGCTGCGAGTCTGACCAGCGGCGGCGACATGACGATCAACGCTCAGGTGCTGAACAACACCAGCAGCACCATCGCGTCCACAGGCAACATCACTGTCACTGCCGACACGATCAACAACACCGGGCTGCAAGAGCAGGACATCATCACCAAGCGCACATTCTGGAACTACGTCGACCAAATCTTCGCCACGGTGCCTGCAGCGGCTGAGTTCAATCAGAAAAACAGCCCAGCCCCCTCGGCCACGGTCGAATCCGACCTGAGCTACTTCATCAGTTTGCTGGGCGGCGGCATGCTGACCGAAAGCACCACCACGGTAGCGGGTTCCGGCAGTTCCTATGATGCGGTGATCCAGGCCGGCGGCAACATTTCCCTCAACGCGACGCAGACCATCGACAACAGCGTGGTGCGTCCTTATTACAGCTACGTCGCTGGCGGAAAGACCAACACTGAGACGGGGGCCGGCAACGGCTTCTCCACGCCGGTGACTATCAACGCGCAACTGCCGCCGGATCTTGCCCAGCAGCACGTCAACCCGGTGGATCTGCCCGGCTTCAGCCTGCCCACCGGCCAGAACGGGATGTTCCGTCTGAGCCAGGAAGGCATCAGCGCCCCGACCTCGACCGGCCCGCAGAGCTGGACGCTTAGCGGCGGCAAAGTCACCGCCGGTGCATCGTCTACGCCGGTCACCATCAACCGCGTCCAGGGCCTGCCCAGCAACGCCGGCAAATCCCAGCCGCACAAATACCTGATCGAAACCAACCCGGTACTCACCGACCTCAAGCAATTCATGAGCTCGGACTACCTGCTCCAAGGCTTGGGTTACAACCCTGATCAAAGCGCCAAGCGCCTGGGCGACGGGCTCTTCGAACAGAAACTGATCCAGCAAGCCGTGGTCGCCCGCACCGGCCAGCGCTTCATCGACGGCCAGACCTCGGACGAGGCGGTTTTCAAGTACCTGATGAACAACGCCATCGCCAGCAAGGACGCGTTGAACCTCAGCCTCGGCGTCACCCTTACCGCACAACAAGTCGCGGCCCTGACCCACGACATCGTCTGGCTCGAAGAGCACGAAGTGAATGGCGAAAAAGTCCTGGTGCCGGTGCTGTACCTGGCCAACGCCAACAACCGCCTCGCCGCCAACGGCGCGTTGATCCAGGGCAGCGACGTGACCCTGATCGCGGGTAAAGACCTGAACAACGCCGGCACCCTGCGCGCCAGCCAGAACCTGGAGGCGACGGCCAAAAAAGACCTGGTCAGCAGCGGGCTGGTGGAGGCCGGGGAACGGTTGGACTTGCTCGCCACCAATAACCTCACCAACAAGGCGGGGGGCATCATTGCCGGGCGGGACGTAACGCTCAGCGCCACGAACGGCGACGTCGTCAACGAGCGCACGGTGACCTCCCACGACAGCAGCGTCGGCGACTACAGCCACGCGCGCGACTTCGTGGACAGCGCCGCCCGCATCGAAGCCGCCAACAAACTGGTGATCAACGCCGGGCGCGACGTCCTCAATACCGGGGGTGTGTTGAAAAGCGGTGGCGACATGACCATCGATGCCAAGCGCGACGTCAGCATCACCGCCGTGGAAGAGCGCCACTCCGACAGCCGTACCGACTTCCTCGACTCTACCCTGACCCAGCACGGCGCCAGCGTCAGTGCGGGCGGGGACCTGACCGTCAATTCCGGCCGCGACGTAACCGTGGTGGCGAGCAAGCTCGACGCCAAAGGCGACGTGACGATAGACGCCAAGGGCGACCTGCTGTTCGCCACCGCCGCCGACGAACAACACAGCTACTTCAAGGACAAAAAGGAAACCCGCCAGGAAGACCACGTCAGCCAGATCGGCACCTCACTGGACGCGGGAGGCAAACTCACCCTCAAGTCCGGCAAGGACATGACGCTGGTTGCCAGCGATATCAGCGCCGGCAAAGAAGCTTATCTGCATGCCGACGGTGATCTGCAACTGCTGGCCGCACAGGACAGTGATTACTCGCTGTATGACATGAAAAAAAGCGGTGGTTGGGGCAGCGAAAAGACCCAGCGCGATGAGGTGACGCAGGTCACCCACATCGGTACGCAGATCAAGTCCGGCGGCGACCTGACGCTGTCCAGTGGTGGGGATCAGCGGTATCAGGTGGCGAGGCTGGAGAGTGGCAAGGACATCACGCTGGACAGTGGTGGGGCGATCATTTTTGAAGGGGTGAAGGACCTGCATGACGAGAGCCATACCAAGAGTGATGGCGACGCCTTTTGGACCTCATCGAAAGGCAAGGGCAATACCGACGAGACACTGCGCCAGACCCAGATGATTGCCAAAGGCAACATCGTGATCAAGGCTGTGGATGGCCTGAAAATAGACATAAAACAGGTCGATCAGCAAAGCGTCAGTCAGACCATTGATGCGATGGTCCAGGCTGATCCGCAACTGGCCTGGCTGAAGCAAGCCGAAGCTCGGGGCGATGTGGACTGGAGGCAGGTCAAGGAGATTCATGAGTCGTTCAAGTACAGCAACTCGGGACTCGGGCCGGCATCGCAGTTGATCATTGCGATTGCGTTGGCTGCCGTCATGGGGCCGATGATGGCCGGCATGAACACGATGTTGCAGGCAGTCGCGGTGAGTGCCGCGACCAAGGCCACTGTCAGCACCATCGACAACCGGGGCAATCTTGGCAAGGTCATCAAGGACGTTACCTCAAAGGACAGTATCAAAGGTTATGTGACGGCCGCCGCAACAGCGGGCGTTATGCAAGGACTCAATTACGATCCGGGCGCACTGGGGCTAGATGCCAATAGCGTGAAGATTGTGGCGATCAAGGTAACCGCCGACGCAGTGGTCAAGACGGCTGTCTACGGAGGAAGCTTCAAAGACAATCTGGCCAGTTCGGCTGCCAGCGTAGCCGCAAGTATTGGCGGCGCAGTCGGGGCCGGGAAAATTGGCGATCTGCCCCTGCCAGAGGGCGGTTTGGAAAAAATTCTGCTGCATGCGGGTTTGGGTGGCTTGCTAGCTGAAGCGATGGGCGGAGATTTCCGAACCGGAGCGCTGGCAGGTGGCGCCAACGAAATACTGGTCGGATTGCTGGGCGACAAACTTTTACCTTCGAACCTCGTTCCTGGTTCCACGGACTACAACCAGGCCCAGGCCAACATTCTCGCGCTTTCGCAAATTGTGGGGGTGCTAGGCGCAGCGGCTTCGGGTGGGGATGTCGGGGTTGGTGCTGCGGTGGCGGCGAATGCTACGCAGTACAACTTCTTGGGCGATCACGCTGAAGCCAAACGTGATCAAGCGCGTGAAGAGTTCAAGGAAACAAATGGTATTGGTGCCGCCAGACAACTGGTGGAGCTGGAAGGCGCTGATCAACGAAGCGATAACCTTCTTGCGAAATATCGACTGGGCAACGGCTCGCTCTCGGCTGCGGAACTCGCGGAGCTAAATGCGTATGTGCAGGTTTACACATACGATATGGCGCTCAAATACGGTGAAGATGTAGCGCGTACCCTTACGAATGCTTTGATCCAGAACGGTCCTGATTCCGTTGGCATTTATCCCTATGCCGGGACCACCGAGGCAAAAAACGCCTTCGCCGACGCGTTGCGTACACAACTGGGAGGCTGGGTCGATCAGTTGGCGTGGAACAGGCCAAAAAGTGAAAACGAGCTGGTTTATAAAGACGCCCAAGGCTATTTGCAGATTAACAACGAGCAACAGGGGCTTTCGAACCTCGGTAATCCGGCGTTGTACGGTCTCACTGGCCCATTGGGGACTGGTATACGAATCGCGGCAGCGGCCAACGGTGTGCTCCAGGCGGGTTATGGTGTGGATCAGGCGTTTAATGGTGATCTCTGGAACGCTGCTGGGAACATAGTGGTGGGGGCTCTGGGAGTCGCTAGTGTTAGGGTTCCGAATACGCGTTTGCCGAATGCTTCGGGCATAGGCGAGCTTCCTGTGACGAATCCGAATCCAGGTAGTACGCTTGTAAAAGAGGCGGCAGACGTATTTGATAGGACTACGGTAGGTGCAAAAGCAACCGGAGAGGTAGCTGCTACCGTGCCGCGGACTCCTCTAGCAGGTCCGACAGGTAACTGGAAAAATTACACTCACGCAGAGGCTGTCATTCAGACCCAAACATCTGGTCGGTTGGTAAATGCAGAACAAGCGGTTATTGATCCGAGCAAAGTGACATCTTATGCATTGAACACAGCGCACCCTGTTGGCGGTAACAAAGCAAAGGTGTTTGAGTCGGCTTTGGGCTACAATCAAACGAATGCTGCCAGTTTGATAACAAAAGTACAGGAGGGTGCAGCGTTGTATCCTGCGAAGTTAGGCGTTTCTGATAAATTTGGTCAGCGTATAACTATAGATATGCCAATAACTGGGCCAAATGGTAATACGGCAACTGTCCGTACAGGCTGGATATATGATCCGGGCTCTGCCACACCTAGGATGACGACCCTCTATGTCAAGTAAGGAGTATAAGGTGGGTTATTCGCTTTTTGATGTGGTTGTGTTAGTCGAGGATATCCCGGAGGAGGGATTGCGAACAGGTATGAAGGGAGCGATTATTGAGATATATAGTCAGCCAGTTGAGGGATATGAAATAGAGTTTTGTGACGAGCAGGGGCGAACAGTTGCGCAGTTGGCATTATCTTCTGATCAATTCCAACTCTATAAGTAGGTGCAAAAACAACAGGTAGTGCAATAGAGCTAACATTTGACAAGACTACCCGGACTTGGACAACTCCAGCAGGTCTAGATTATGGACAAGGATCAGTTCAAGGAAACAGAGTTTTGCATGTTTAGAGCATGCGGAGCCGGAGAAAAGGGACGAATTTATTTACTGCGTTTGCCCATAAAATAAATCTCTCCCTGAGAAATCTCCGATTTTTCGTACGACAAATCAAAGAATCGAGACTGTCAGGTTTTTTGTATGAACCATATAAAACGGGCGACCTACAAAACGAAAAGGGGACAGATCTATTTGTTTATTTGTTTATTTGTTTGTCATGACCATTATCAATGAATATCACGACAGGAAAGTGGGCGGATTTATTTGGTATTGGTGCATCCCCCAAAAAATAGATCTGTCCCCTTATTTCAGTTCGCGCAAAACATGCTGGTCAATTATGTCCAGAGAAAAGGGGACAGATTTATTTGTTGGCAGCAGCCCGGAAGAACTATTGAGTGATGTGGATATGATTGTTCGAGAAATTGGGCGAGAAGAGCCTGTGCAGGTGTTTGGGATTTACTGGATAGAGAACGAGCGCTTTTACTGGGTCATTCCTTATGATGGTTACGGTGGCCTGATGGCACTCAGTGATAGAGAGGTCAATGTTGTTGACTCTTCGTTGTCAAGTGATCTCATCCTCTGCAAGGATGGGGATGGGGGTGACATGATTCTGCACTGGGCAGCCGAAGATTTGATTGAAAAACTCGTGGAGCGTGATCCACTAGCAATGGTGGAGTTCTTAGGGCGCATAAAAAACTGATGGTGCAAAAGCAACTTGAAGAAGACGTAAAGGGGACGAATTTATTTATTCCCTGTGCCCAGAAAATAAATCTCCCCCTGAGAAATATCCGATTTTTCGTACGACAAATCAAAGAACCGAGACTGTCAGGTTTTTTGTATCAGCCATATAATGTATGGAAGAAAAGGGGACTGATTTATTTGTCTGGTTTCAGCAGGCTCTTAGTTTTGACAAGAGTAATTGGGAGGGGCTGGCGTCGCAGATTCAATTTGATGAAGCGAAGGCCGTAGTGACAAAAAATTCATATAAAGAGAAAAGGGGAGTGATTTATTTGTTTGGCTCGTGCGGTGGCTAGAAAATAAATCCGTCCCCTTTTTTAGAGAAGCGACATGAACTATTATGAAATTTTATCGCTCTCAAATTTTTATCTCGAAGATAGCTACGTTTTGTCAATTGATGAGGCGGCAGGATCACTGACTTTTGAACTGGAGGCTGTTCTTACTAAGAATCACCCACAATATGAAGAACCACAAAACGGAGAGCAGTATTGCTATCGCAAGGTTTTGTTGCGTTTTTTTAGCGTGGACTCTATCGAATGGCTTGATAGGAGACTCATAGGGTTTGTAGATAGTACAGGTGATTTGGACTATGGAAATATAGACAGTTTTGTTAGCGATGATGGCGCTTATATTCTGTCTGGCGATTGGGGGCGAGTCATAATTCGGGGCGGAGAGGTAGAAGCGGTTATCACTGATTAGTTGGTGCAAAAGGCGCAGGCGACGCAGCAAGCATTAGCGAATGCCGCAAAGCTTCGTGGGCACCTTACTGGATAAGAGATATCTAGTGGCCATGCATTTTAAAAGCATGTGATTCAGAAGGGCGAATACAAAGATCTGGAAATAACTACTTGCGAACAATTCGCCTCACATATCGAAAGCGTCGATAATAACCCAGACGAAAAGGGGACACCCATTAGCCGGTCTCGAGTCAAGGCTAAAAGCCAACTTGCCCTGAAGAAAAGTGAAGAAAAGGGGACTGATTTATTTGTTTAGTTTCAGCAGGCTCTTAGTTTTGACAAGAATAATTGGAAGGGGCTGGCGTCGCAGATTCAATTTGATGAAGCGAAGGCCGTAGTGACAAAAAATTCATATAAAGAGAAAAGGGGAGTGATTTATTTGTTTGGCTCGTGCGGTGGCTAGAAAATAAATCCGTCCCCTTTTTTAGTGGTGTTCCAGGACGTGACGTCCTCGGAAGCGCTCAAGGAATATGTGATTTCGGGGGTGACGGCTGGTGTAACAGCTGGGTTCTTTAAAGACATTCTGAAAACAACGATTACAGGCAAGGTAGACCTCAGCAGCCTGGAAGGGATTGGGCGGTTTGGCGTTAATCAGGTGTTGCAAGGCGGGACGTCCGCGTTGCTGGGCAAGGCGCTGGGGGAAGACGTCAACGTTAGTGATGTGTTGAAAACTGCCTTGTTCAACACATTGGCGGCAGCCAGCTTCAACGCCGTGGGCGATTACACCAAAGGCGTGTTTGACGATGGTTCTGCAACTAAAGTCGTCATTCATGCCATGGTGGGTGGGCTGCTCTCAGAGGTAACAGGTGGTGATTTTGCAACCGGAGCCTTGGCGGCGGGTGCGAATGAAGCGCTCATCGTCGACCTGAATAAATTGGTCGGTGGTAATCCTGATCTGCTCTCGATGGCGTCTCAGATTGTTGGTGTTCTTGCGGCGTCGACACAAGGGAATGTTGATGCGGAGACTTTGCAAACTGGGGCGTGGGTTGCCAACAATGCGACTCAGTACAACTTCCTGAGCCACCGCGAAAACAATGAACGATTTGAGGCACAACGGGATTGTGAGGCGGGGGATGTTCAGGCCTGTGGCCGTGTAGAGCAATTGAATAAGCTGGATGTTGAGAGAGATAAGGCTCTATTTTCTGCTTGTAAAAACGACCCTGGAAGTTCGGCCTGTACAAACGCACGTATTGCAGCCAAAAAAGCAGAGTTTGACCTTCTGGTACATCAAAACACCCCGGAAGCTCGCGAGCAGGTTCGATTGGCCCTGGAAGATCCAGAGTTGCTGAGATACACCATTGATACGGAGCTGCGCAGCATTCGGGTGCTTGATGATGCGGTGACGAGAGAACTGTCCACCAGCATCAGTAAAAATCTGATGTCCATCGTGACTGATTTCCTCCCTGTTATCGGCGCCGGCAAAAGCTTTGCAGAGGCAGAAGACATTTGGGACTACCTTTTTGCGTCTGTGGATGTGGTTCCGTTTGGAAAAATAGCCTCTAAACTTGGCGAGGGGCTTCAAGAAGTCAAAACACTCTTGATGGAGGGAAAAGCCCAGGAAGCGGATGCATTACTAACAGACTTGGCAAAAACTGCCTCGGATGCCAAAAAAGGTCCGATTACTCACGTTACGGATGAGATGAAGGCTGATCCATATGATCCGGATTGGCAGAGGTATACTGGTACTGAGCCACGGGGCGTAGGGGCTGATGTTGTACAAGCTGTAATTAAGGACCTCGGTCGAGTTTCTTTTAATGCAGCGAATGATGTAGGGACGCTTTATTCTCCTAAGGTGACGCTAAATTCAACAGAGATAATATTTAATGATTTTTCCGTTGGGACGTCGAAAGGTTTTATTGGTGTCGGTGCAGATGGGGCCGCCGAATTGGTGGGACCTTTGAAAAAACTGGTAGAGTACTCACAGGCGCAAGGAGCAAAAACAGTAACGTTTAAAGGTTATTATGCTACCGAAGAGGGAGCGTCCCTAGGTGGTGGCAAGGTCGGCGAGAAGTTCTCTCTCAGTTTTCCAGCTACGAATGACGGGCTTAAAGAGTTTCTTAGAGGCTTAAGGAAATGAGCATTAGTTCTTCAGTAAAAAAACGAATTGTAAGCTTGGTGTCTTCCGGTTTTGGGGAGGATTATGATGCAGTGGAGTCTGTTGGCAGTTATTTGTACTCAGTCAAGCTTCCGGAAGGTGTGTTTTACATTTCGGAAACTGGTGTTCATTTGAAAGGTGGTAGGGGGGGTGTTGATATTTTGTTTTTGGATATTTCTGAAATAAGAAGCCACCTTTCGGCAGAGCTCTGCTCTGAGGTATCTAATAAGCGAGATGTAGAATTTTTTGTTCCTTTGGAGATTTTTAGTCAGAGGTTTGTAATGGCGTTGCATGTGCCTTTTTTGGCGTACTCTAGATTTTTAAATGTATTGACGGAGTTAAGGTCGGCGAATTTAACGAAAGCGGGGACAGACCACATTTATCGAGGGGGTGGATAATGCTCCTTCAATTTAATCGTGGTCTGTCCCCGTTTTCCCCCAGTTTTCCCCGTTTTCCCTTCAGGTAGCTACAACGGTGTGGCGGGTAGGTTTGAATGGATTGTAGATCCGAAGTTGGGCGGTGTAACACACAGAATGTTTGTGCCAAATGGAACTGTTAACGGTATACCGGTGAAACCATGATTCAAGCAGTCTTTGAACGAATTTCCAAACATGGCTTGACTGACTGGGCCGTGGTGCTTCAGGGCGTCTGCGGTATTCCGAGCCTTTTGGGGCGCTTGCCAGCGTTTTGTGTGGAAAATTTTGCAAACGCTGAACTTGAAAAAATGGCTGGGAATAATCCCTTGCTCGATGTGATTGTTAGCTTGGCTAACGATAGTGACCTGCCTGTATCTGAGCTATGCTCGCAGTTGCAAAAAATGAGCGAGTTTCAAAATGCGGACATGCAACGAGCCAGGAAAATATGGCGAGCTGTCGCACTGGAAGAACTGCTAACAAACCTAGACTCGGACCCGCTCTATGGGTTGATACAGCTGTCGGAGTTTTGGTCAAATTGGGAGTGGCCTGCTGATGCTCCACTGTCGATGACTCCCGGCGCGATGACTTTGCCGGAGCATCAATACCACTCGGCATCGAACTATGATCACGTTGTTCATGAACATGAGCAATGGTTGAAAGATGAGCTGGCTGCTTTGAGCTGTAGAAAAGTTTCAACTTGATCTGACAATCTCGACACCGGCCTTGCGCCGGTGTTGTTTTATCTGCATTAACCTTTCTTCTTAGCTGCTCGCTTGGTTGTTACTGCTGGTTCCCATAATCCGCGATGCCTGGCACTTTAGAATCATCCCATCGAGCAGTGCCTTGATAACCGACTTCTCGGCTTCGGGCATATGGCTGGCGGCCTCAAAGCGCAGGCGTAAATCGTCGGACGGTCCGCGTTCTCCTTCAGCGAACACCAAATCATCCAGACTGACGTGCAGAGCTGTTGCCGCTGACCGAAAACTGACCGCGTAAAGGCTGTTCTGCCGACTGAAAACTGACCTAGGTGGTTCAACTGCTTCTGCTCACTTTCCGAGCAGGAGAACACAGGGTGATCAGAGAAAAGGGGACGAATTTATTTATTGCCTGTGCCCAGAAAATAAATCTCTCCCTGAGAAATCTCCGATTTTTCGTACGACAAATCAAAGAACCGAGACTGTCAGGTTTTTTTGTATCAGCCATATAAAACGGGCGACCTACAGGTCGCCCGTTTTCATTCACTCCGCAGCCTGTGCCCGCAACCGCCGACCAATCACATCCATCAAATCACAGCCATCGCGCAACGGTATGGCGAGCAATTTTGAGAAGTCAGATAGCACGACGGTGTCGCAGCCGATTTCTGCGCGAAAGGCGATGTTTTCCAGCACCTGAGTGACCGTGCGAATACGGTAATCCGCCATTGCTTGCAGGACATCCAATGGCGCTTGGGTGTCGATGAGGAGTGATGCCGGGATCAGGTCGATTCCGGTGAGGGGCATGTATCTATCCATAGTTGAAGCCTCGTTTAGTTTGCTGAGACTGCCAGCAGATCGTCGCCAAACGAAATGGGGTGGCAGCTGTACGCAGGTTGGCGAACCGGAAACGAGTAACCGGCAGACCCGAAGGTCTCCCGCGCACAACTGCCATAAAAACAGTTTTGCGGATGCGAAGGCGCCTGCAAATAAGCAGACAGCTCTCGCACTCGTTCGTCAGGTCGCCAAACCCGGTCGCCATGTGGACGACGGGCGGACTATAAGCTTCATCGTTCCAGCGGTGCAAGGTGCCTGATTCCGAGGTTGGTGTAGGACCTTTACGATCAACCGCGTCCAAGGCCTGCCAAGCAACGCCGGCAAATCCCAGCCGCACAAATACCTGATCGAAACCAACCCGGTACTCACCGACCTCAAGCAATTCATGAGCTCGGACTACCTGCTCCAAGGCTTGGGCTACAACCCCGACCAGAGCGCCAAGCGCCTGGGCGATGGCCTCTTCGAACAGAAACTGATTCAGCAAGCCGTGGTCGCCCGCACCGGCCAGCGCTTCATCGACGGCCAGACCTCGGACGAGGCGGTTTTCAAGTACCTGATGAACAACGCCATCGCCAGCAAGGACGCGTTGAACCTCAGCCTCGGCGTCACCCTCACCGCACAGCAAGTCGCGGCCCTGACCCACGATATCGTCTGGCTCGAAGAACACGAAGTGAATGGCGAAAAAGTCCTGGTGCCGGTGCTGTACCTGGCCAACGCCAACAACCGCCTCGCCGCCAACGGCGCATTGATCCAGGGCAGCGACGTGACCCTGATCGCGGGCAAAGACCTGAACAACGCCGGCACCCTACGCGCCAGCCAGAACCTGGAGGCGACGGCCAAAAAAGACCTGGTCAGCAGCGGGCTGGTGGAGGCGGGGGAACGGTTGGACTTGCTCGCCACCAATAACCTGACCAACAAGGCGGGGGGCATCATTGCCGGGCGGGACGTAACCCTCAGCGCCACGAACGGCGACGTGGTCAACGAGCGCACGGTGACCTCCCACGACAGCAGCGTCGGCGACTACAGCCACGCGCGCGACTTCGTGGACAGCGCCGCCCGCATCGAAGCCGCCAACAAACTGGTGATCAACGCCGGGCGCGACGTTCTTAACACCGGGGGTGTGTTGAAAAGCGGTGGCGACATGACCATCGATGCCAAGCGCGACGTCAGCATCACTGCTGTGGAAGAGCGCCACTCCGACAGCCGTACCGACTTCCTCGACTCTACCCTGACCCAGCACGGCGCCAGCGTCAGTGCGGGCGGGGACCTGACCGTCAATTCCGGCCGCGACGTAACCGTGGTGGCGAGCAAGCTCGACGCCAAAGGCGACGTGACGATGGACGCCAAGGGCGACCTGCTGTTCGCCACCGCCGCCGACGAACAACACAGCTACTTCAAGGACAAAAAGGAAACTCGCCAGGAAGACCACGTCAGCCAGATCGGCACCTCACTGGATGCGGGCGGCAAACTCACCCTCAAGTCCGGCAAGGACATGACGCTGGTTGCCAGCGACATCAGCGCCGGCAAAGAAGCTTATCTGCACGCCGACGGCGACCTGCAACTGCTGGCCGCACAGGACCGTGATTACTCGCTGTATGACATGAAAAAAAGCGGTGGTTGGGGCAGTAAAAAGACCCAGCGTGATGAGGTGACTGATGTGAAAAACATCGGGAGCCAAATCACCACAGGCGGCGACCTGACCCTAGTCAGCGGTGGCGATCAGCGTTACCAGGGCGCCAAGCTCAACAGCGGCGGAGACCTGACGCTGGACAGCGGCGGCAGCATTACGTTTGAGGCAGTGAAAGATACGCATCAGGAAGGTCACGAAAAGAGTGATACCAACCTCGCGTGGATGTCGATGTCAGGCAAGGGCAGCACCGATGAAACGTTGCGCCAAAGCGTGCTAGCCGCGCAGGGCAATGTCGCAATAAATGCGGTAAATGGGCTGCATATTGACCTCAAGCAAGTCAATCAGCAGACGGTGAGCCAGGCCATTGATGCGATGGTGGCAGCCGACCCGCAAATGGTCTGGCTGAAAGATGCTGAGCAGCGTGGGGACGTGGATTGGCAGCTAATTCAGGAGGTGCACGACTCTTACGAGTACAGCAACTCCGGGCTCGGTCAAGGGGCGATGCTGGCGATCATTATCATTGTCACTGTCTTGACTGCTGGCTCGGGCACTGCCGCAGCTCTTGCAAGTTCCGCTTCCGCCGCAGCACAAACTGCCGCGTTGGCCGCTGGTATGTCAGCAGCCACGGCAGCAACTATTGGCGCCGCAGCAGCGGCTGCTGCAACGGCGAGTTTCTCGGCCGTTTTATCGCAGGCAGCCATCAGCGGGATCAACAACAAGGGCAACTTGGGTGCCACGCTCAAGGATGTGACCTCTTCGGAGAGCCTAAAAGGGTATGTGGTTAGCGGGCTGGTAGCGGGCTTTGCGGCGGGTGTCCTAGACAAAGCATTTGGCGTGACTGCCGAAGGCGCGGGCAAGGCCACTCATGGTTTCGCATTGGGTGAGCTGGACGGTTTCACCAAGTATGCCGGATACACCTTGGCTGAAAATGGCTTCGCCGCTTCGGCAAACGCAGCGCTCAATGGCGGCAGCCTCAAAGACGCACTGGCTCAAGCTGCCATAGGCAGTGTTGCCGACGCATTGTCGGCCTCTCTCTATAACAAGCTTGGGACCCAGCTGGAGTTTTCAGGACTCCCTGCAAAAGTTGCAGCACATGCATTGGTGGGTGGGCTGATCGCAGAGTTGGCTGGCGGTGATTTCAAAATGGGCGCTCTGGCCGCCGGGGCTAATGAGGCATTTGTTGCCACAATTGGCGATTCCATTTTTAAAGGCGACGCACACGATCAGCTTCTGGCGCTGACTTCACAGCTGATCGGTTTGTCTGTGACTGCCGCTGCTGGCGGCTCGGACAAGGATCAGGCGATATCCGGTTGGGTCGCCGCCCAGGCGACAAAGTTCAATAGCCTCGATCATCCAACGGCTGAAAAGCTTTTGAATGAGATCAAAGACTGCAAAGCGAGTGGCAATTGCAGCGAGGCCAAAATTCGCGAGGTGATAGCGCAATACGAGAAAATTTCGTCTGCGCGATCTGCCTTGATCGACGCTTGTACGACGCGTGCATGTGTCGAATCTATCCAAGCCAATACCATCGCCATGGACGATCCGGTTGCAAAGGACCTGTTGAACCTGTTCAAAACCTCCATCGCATATGACATGTATGGATTGATGGTGGGTGATCCGAGCAAGGTTGCCATTCCTTCACAAGGCATGGATGCGTGGGGAGGCACTTTTGTTACCGATGATCAACTAGCCTTTGCCAAGTACATCCAAGAAGGATGGTTGACCACTGCGGAGCAAGCTCATCTAGACACTTGGACTAAAGAAACGTCTTGGATGGACAACGCCGCTGGGCGGGTATTGAGTGTTTCTGAGAAGGCCGGGATGTTGCTCAACCTCGGCAATACGATGTTGACCGAGGGGTGGGGTAAGGCCGCCAATGGCAATTCGCTTGGCAATGGTGTAAAAAAAGGGGATGGAATCTCCAAGGATGCTGATGGATTTGGAGAGGGTGCAAAAGGCATTGATAAGATTTTTGAAGCCGGTCGCACGCCAAAAGCAAGTGAGTTAAAAGAGTACGCGAAGGCTCAAGGCTGGAAGCCCTCTCAGACCGATGGTGGCCCCCTCAAATACGTTGACGAGAATGGCATTCCTCGTGTGACAATCAAACAAGGTAGCTCGCGCGCGCCAGGAAGTTCTGATCCACATGTTGAGTTCAAGGATGCCACAGGCCAAAGAACCGATGCCTTTGGTAATCCGGTAACTAGGAAAAGCCCAGACAATCACACCTCAATTGACTTCGACCTTTGAGAAGCGACATGAACTATTATGAAATTTTATCGCTCTCAAATTTTTATCTCGAAGATAGCTACGTTTTGTCAATTGATGAGGTGGCAGGATCACTGACTTTTGAACTGGAGGCTGTTCTTACTAAGAATCACCCACAATATGAGGAACCACAAAACGGAGAGCAGTATTGCTATCGCAAGGTTTTGTTGCGTAGCGCGACTCTATCGAATGGCTTGATAGGAGACTCATAGGGTTTGTAGATAGTACAGGTGATTTGGACTATGGAAATATAGACAGTTTTGTTAGCGATGATGGTGCTTATATTCTGTCTGGCGATTGGGGGCGAGTCATAATTCGGGGCGGAGAGGTAGAAGCGGCTATCACTGATTAGTTGGTGCAAAGGCGCAGGCGACGCAGCAAGCTTAGCGAATGCCGCCAAGCTTCGTGGGCAACTTACTGGACAAAAAATAGATCTGAGAATCATCTGGCCGGCCTCCCCACCTCACGGAGGTGGCGCAAAATTCAAAGAAAAACGGGGACAGACCACGTTTATCCTGAGAATGGCAGAGAATGGGGGCAGACTACGTTTTTCTGTGTCGCACTTTAGTGATCTGAAATAGTGTGAAATAGATAGGGAGATTGTTTTTCATAGAATTGACTAAGCTATTGGCATCATTAATTGTGAACGGATTCACCATATGCCACGCAGAGCACGTCTCTTGATGCCAGGTGTCCCCTTGCATCTGATTCAACGAGGAAATAATAGATCAGTTTGTTTTTTTTCAGAGGATGATTACCTTTTTTATTTAGAGCTGCTTGCTGAACAGGCCAACAAAAATTCGTGTGAAATTCACGCATGGTGTCTTATGACTAACCATGTCCATTTGTTGATTAGCCCTCATGAGCACAGCAGTACCAGTTTGCTTATGAAAGGAATAGGGCAACGATATGTGCAATACATAAATCGTACATATGGACGTAGTGGGACTTTATGGGAAGGACGCTTCCGTTCGTGCCTTGTTCAAAGTGATAGTTATGTATTGGCCTGTTATCGCTACATTGAGATGAATCCTGTCAGAGCCAAAATGGTGACGCATCCTGCGGAATATCGTTGGTCGAGTTATCGTGCTAACGCACAATCAGAGTTTTCGCATCTCATTACCCCGCATGCTCAGTACCTATCGCTTGGGGACACAGATGTGTCGACTGCTGAAGTCTATCGCGAGCTTTTTAGAAGCAAGTTGGAGATAGGATTGGTTGACCAGATTCGGGCTGCCACCAATGGCAACTATGTACTTGGTGGTTCTCGATTTGCAGCCGAAATTGAAGCTATGATTGGGCGACGAACTCGGCGGGGATGCCCGGGCAGACCGAAAAAGCACTAGATTTTTTAGATGGAAAACGTGGTCTGTACCCGTTTATACCCGTTTATATATCAAGTTCAGGATTTATCTGGACCCGACTACCGGTACGGTCCGTAACTTCCACACGAGATAAGTTGAGGGGGTAAAGCTGTGAACGAATTGTTTGGTAAGCCCTACGATCGACGGGATTTGCATTGGGTTATTGAAGCCTATTTCGACCGGATGTACGACGATGGAAGATTTGTTGAGGCTTTGGAACATATTGTTAAGCAGTGTGGTTTTAGTACGGATGGCGCATATTGCAGTTTTCCCGATATGAACAGTTATTTTGAGGAAGACCATTTCGAAGGTGTCAGATTTTCCAGTGGGTATCTTCTGGAGGAGGATGTATCGGTAGTTGTAAGCTACGAGAAGTTTCGTGAGTTTCTAAGGCTCGCTTGTGCTAAGTATTTAAAACGTCACCCCGGAGATACAGGGAAAATAAGTGAGTTGTTGGGCTCCTCAAACTAAGAAGAAAAGGGGCAGATCTATTTGTTTGTCATGTCCCATAAAGATTAGAATGTGTAAACCTTATTCAGGACTGGACAAACCAGAAAAAATAGATCTGTCCCCTTTTTTTCAATACGATGAGCGCATTGGTGAGTTTCTACCTAAGCCACCTGGTGATCTGCAATCTTGGGTGCTGCAACCACAGTCTGCTACATCCAAATACATTGGAACACCCGAGGCATATTTGCGGGATATGGATACAGAGTTCAAAATTCTTGAAACTGTCGCTCAGCGGTTAGGAGACAATCCGAGTGCTGTTGGGCAAATAAATCTAATATCGGAGAAGTCGGTTTGCCCTAGCTGTACTGATGTGATTAGACAGTTTCGCGATCGATACCCGAAAATTCAGTTGAACGTGTTTACAGTGGAGAATTAACGTGAAGGTTGATCTTGATTTTCATGATGCGGTTTGTTTGGTAAAAAGACTTTATAGTGATGCTATTGAAGGGCGAAAGTTTCGGCCTGAACAGGCGTTTGCATATGTCCAAGATGAGACGGAAAGTTTGCTTCAGGATGGTTCGCCAGGAATAAATGCGGTTCTTCAAACTGCTATATATATTGAAGGGGCCCATCGTGGGTTGGTGTTGTCAAAGGATAGCCTGTACGCGCAGGAGATATTGGAGCTTTTAGCTGATATATATGGGAAGTGTGCTGTGCAAGAATTAATAAAAGTTGGGATGGGTGGAGAGGATTTGGAGCGTATGAAATTAGAGATGGATTTTGTGAAAGAAAATTTTTTAAAGTGATCGTGCGGAAAATTAAATAGGGATTTTGTAGTGGTCTAATTTTCGGATTCCTGGATAGGTGGAAAATACAGCTTTCGAGGACTTTTTAGGATTTTTGATAACAGCTTGATGTACTGAGTGGTGACGAATTTATTTATTGTCCAGAGATAAATCTCTCCCTGAGAAAATACCGATTTTTGTATGAAAAATCGATGAGTCGAGACTATTATTTTTTGTATCAGCCATATGAAACGGGCGACCTACAGGTCGCCCGTTTTCATTCACTCCGCAGCCTGCGCCCGCAACCGCCGACCAATCACATCCATCAAATCACAGCCATCGCGCAACGGTATGGCGAGCAATTTTGAGAAGTCAGATAGCACGACGGTGTCGCAGCCGATTTCTGCGCGAAAGGCGATGTTCTCCAATACCTGGGTAACCGTGCGAATACGGTAATCCGCCATTGCTTGCAGGACATCCAATGGCGCTTGGGTGTCGATGAGTAGTGATGCCGGGATCAGGTCGATTCCGGTGAGGGGCATGTATCGATTCATTTGAAAATCTCTATTTTGATGAGCCAATGCCGTCACTCAGTCGTCGCCAAACGATTAGGTGGCAGCTGTGCGCAGGTTGGCGAACCGGCATAGAGAAAACCGGCAGATCCGAAGATCTCCCGCGCACAGCCGCCATAAATAGCGGCTTTGCGGGTGCGTCGGAACCTGCAATTAAGCCGATAGCCTTCGCATTCTCTATGATCAGGTCGCCAAACCTGAATCGCCATATGGACGACGGGCGGACTATAAGCTTCATCGTTCCAGCGGTGCAAGGTGCCTGATTCCGAGGTTGGTGTAGGACCTTTACGATCAACCGCGTCCAAGGCCTGCCAAGCAACGCCGGTAAATACCAGCCGCACAAATACCTGATCGAAACCAACCCGAAAAGGGGAAAGATCTATTTGTTTTGCCTGTCCCGTCCTCCATAAAGATCAGAAGGTTCCTGCAATGACCGCGACTCGCTGCCTACTGCCTATCCCCCATGGCAGCAACTCTGCGATCCCTTTTCTTCGTATTTGTCGTGATGCCTCACCCACTCCATGATTTCCTCTTCATTACGGCCCTTGGGCGTCAAATCCAGGTAGTTATAGGCGCCAACCAACAGGTCAAGCCCCCGCGCATAAGTGGAATACGTGTGAAAAATTTCACCCGCTTCACTGCGATAAAACACACTGAGACCAGGCAGTTCTTCCTCGGCGCCGTCAGACTTTTCGTAGTTGTACGTAGCTTTACCGGCGACAACGTCCTCGGCACGGGCGGAGACGCCGAAGTCGTAGTTGAAATCGCTGCCTTCTGACGACACCCAATCAAATTTCCAGCCCATACGCCGTTTGAATGCCTGGAATTCGGCGAACGGTGCGTGGGAAACCGCCACCACGGCGACGTCATGGTGGGCCAGGTGTTGGTTGGCGCCGTCAATGTGATCAGATAGGAACGAGCAGCCGGGGCAGCCTTCGTCCCATCCTGCGGCGAACATGAAGTGGTAGATGACCAGTTGGCTGCGGCCGCCGAACAGGTCGGCGAGTTTCAGTTCGCCGTGGGGGCCTTGGAAGCGGTAGTCCTTGTCGATTTTCACCCAAGGCAGGGCGCGGCGTTCGGCGCTGAGTTTGTCTCGTTCCTTGGTGAAGGCTTTTTCGTGGGCCAGGTGTTGTTTGCGGGCGACGAGCCATTCTTCGCGGGACACGACGGGATGATTCTGAATGTTCATTGGCTTTCTCCTGCGATGTGCTGGGAGGTGACTGACAAAGCCTAGTCGTTTGACCTACGCCAAATTCGACACGCCGCCGGGCGGTGCTGTTCGAAACCTCAGCTGAACGGCTGCACACCCAGTGGGTCACAACTTAAGAAGGCCATTTCACTCACAGGCTTCGGAGGTTGAATCAGGATGACAACTTACAACTGGGATTTGATTGAACGCTTGCTGCACGAAGTGCAGAACGGTGCTGCCAGTTACACCCCACGGGCTTATGCCGAAGATTACGCAGCCAAGAAAGCTACGGAGGGTGAGGAGCCGGAAAACCTGGATCACCTGAAAGCGGTGGCTGGCGAGTACGAAAAACTACTGTTGGCGCGTGGTTATATCGAGTCTCGGCCTGAAGAGCAGGGCGGTACGGGCTCCAATTACATTTTGACGCTCCGGGGCTCGAGTTTGTTGAGCCTGATCGACAGCAGCATTCCGGGTAATGACCATCCGCGCCAGGTATTGGATGAGCAGAAAGATGCGCTGGATGAGGGGACGTTTGATGAGGTGGCGTCGAAGGCGCAGATTGCCTGAATGCCCACCTGAAACCAATGTGGGAGCGAGCTTGCTCGCGAAGGCGGTGTGTCAGTTAACGATGATGTCGACTGATACACCGCCTTCGCGAGCAAGCTCGCTCCCACAGTTGATTGCGTGTTGTGCTTAGTTTTGTTTAGCGGCTTTCAGGCACTTCAGATCATTGAAGTCCTTCCTCACCCCTTCGATCTTTTTCAACAGCCGCTGGCGTTGCGCGGGTGTGCTTTCGGCCATCAGATCCACAATCAATCCCCGTGCCTGAGCCTCAGTATTGGCGTAGGCCTGACGGTAAGCCGGTGTCCATAAGCTCTCACGATTTACCAGAAGTGTCTCGATTCGCTGTGGGAATTCTGGACTGTGCCGTTGCTCGACCGCGGCACTGAACTGTTTCTGCCAGTGGGCGCGGTTGGCGATCCATTGGGTGTTCTGGTCGCCCAAGGCTTTCGACCAGGTCACCACGCGTTGTTGCTGGGTCGGGCTGAGTGGGCCGAGCCAGTCATTCAGGCGTTTTTGCATGCGCTCGCTACGTTCCTTGATCTGCTGATCGAGCGTCGGTTTCAGGTATTCCTCCTGGCGCTTGCGCTGGTCCTTGGCGAAGGCGTCGTTCATCTCTGCAACTTGTTTGTCGTCCAGCCCTTGTAACAATTCGATTGCCGACGGGGTGATTTCCCGGGCGGTCTGGGCGATGGCGGCTTTGGCTTCCTCCGTGCGGGTTTGCAGCGCGGCGTCGGTGACCTGATTGGTCTCGACCATGGTCTGCAAGCGATCAAGCCAGTCGAGGTATCCCGGCAGTTGCGTGCTGCAGTGCCAGCTCAAGTGCTCTTTGAGGCGCTCGTTGAACCAGCCTTTCTGCTCGCCGTTCATATCCAGGTAATCGCTGAGCGTCCATGGAATGATCACATCGAGATTGCGGTAGGCCAGGCCCACGCGGCTGCACGCACCGAGTGCGAGGCTGAGGGTGATGATGACGGCGAGACACTTTAACCAGCGCGGCATGGGCGAATCCTTGCGAAGTTCTGGCTTCTTGAGTGGATTCTTATAAGAGCGCTGCATGAGCGCGGCAGTTCAGCCCATTAATAGAATGCGCGTTCGGCCTTGAGGGTGACCAGTCCGTCGCATTGGCTGTTGTGCCCGGAATAGGCCGAGCAATCGCCGCCGTTGAGGCTGGATCCACTGTAGATCAAGTCCAGGTCGACGCCCATGAAGGGCCGGGAAAGTTGCACCGACCAATCGGTGAAACTGCCGACATATCCGCCGTCGACGGACACCGGGCTGTTGAGCTGGTGGGTGGTGTATTTCATGCTGATCCCGATGCCGAATGGCTGATTGCCGCCCAGGTCGGCGAAGACGGTGCTGTTCTGTTTGTCGGGGTCGTTGCTGAACGCTGCGCCGAAACGGCTGCCCAGGAAGGTCAGGCCACCGAACAGCTCCTGGCTGTCGAGGGTGTCCACTTTTGGATAGCTGTAATGGATCATGCCGACTTCATAGCCAAGGGTATGATCGAAAGACTGTTTGAAGCCCATGTAGGAGTCGACTTCAAGGTTGGCCCCAGGCGTCAAGCCCATACTGGGTGCCCATTGGCCCACATAGAAACCGCTGTTGTGGCTGAGGTCGAGTCCACCGTGGAACGAGCCAGTGGTGGAAGGCTTGACCAGTCCCTGCGCCATGCTGCGGCTGGCGGTGGTGCCTAATTTGAGATCGAAATCGCCCAATTCGCGCTGGAACACTTGCGCGTTGGCGAACGAACACGACAACAGGGTGCCGAGTAATAAACAGGAGGGGTTGAGCATGCGTCACTCCATGACCGCGGAGCAGGAACTAAAACCTACTGAAACGCTTGATCTAGACGTGTGCAAGCATACCGGCGAATGCTCGGCATCGAAGGCCGTTCGTCGATTTTTGAAAATTAGATGGGTTTTTCGGGGTGTTGCGGGGAGGGTTCCAGTCCAAGCGCTTCGAAGCTCAAAGCGCTTATGGACCAGTTAACGCGGGGTGTTACTTCTTGCCCAGCGTAATCTGCTTGGACGGGCCGAACGTCTGGCCGCTGACGCCTTTGGCAATTTGCTGGATCTCGCCGCCGGACTTGAGGAACGCAGCGATCTGGTTGTTGATTGATTCGCTGGTTTCAACGGCTGGAGCTGGCTTTGCTTTGCTGTTGGATGCTTTTACACGCATGGCGGCCATTAACCTGTAGAAAATTAACTTGGCCAGGCATCGTACATGAAATACTTGACAATTGCTTGGTAAATATCCCCTCAAAATACACATCGTAGGGCGTATTTATTCGCCGATTATTATTCGAAATAAGCCCCTAAGCCGCTGTTTTAACTAAGAACAAGGGGAGTGAAATTCAGCCGTTTGATCGGTCGAGGAGGGTATAAATCGACCGTGCAGTCTGACGAGCGGCCAGACACAGGCGGCAGAACCCGCGGAAATCAAGGCGTTCGGAAGAAAATCCGCTGTCACCGGGCTGGCCACGGAAACGCCGCCCGCAAAACCGGGTAGAATGTCGCCCACGCAATGAGGGTATTGGAAATGGCTTTAGTCGGGCGTTACAACAGTTTGCAAGTGGTTAAACACACTAACTTCGGTTTATATCTGGACGGTGGCGCGGAAGGCGAGATCCTTCTGCCTAATCGTTATATTCCCAAAGATATTCCCAGCGAAGATGAAGATTGGCTCAACGTTTTTATTTATCTGGACAGCGATGACAAACTCATCGCAACTACCGAAAAGCCGAAAGTTCAGGTCGGTGAATTCGCCAGTTTGAAAGTCGTTGAAGTCAACAGCATCGGTGTTTTCCTGGATTGGGGTCTGCCGAAGGATCTGCTGCTGCCGTACTCCGAAGAAAAGCGCCAGATGACCGCTGGCGAATATGTCGTGGTGCACGTCTACCTCGACAAACATACCCGCCGCATCACCGCGACGGCGCGTCTGGATCGCTATCTGGACAAGACCCCGGCCAATTACACCCCCGGTCAGGAAGTTGATTTGCTGGTGGCTGAAGCGACCGACATGGGCTTCAAGGCGATCATCAACAACAAGCACTGGGGCCTGATTCACAAGAACGAAATCTTCAAGTTCATGCGCGCCGGCAAAGAAGAGAAGGGCTTTATCAAAGAAGTCCGTGCCGACGGCAAGATCAGCCTGAGCCTGCAACCGGTCGGCGAAGAAGCGGCCACCAGCCTCAATTCGAAGATCCTTGCCAAGTTGCGTGAAAACAACGGCACCCTGCCGGTCAGCGACAAGAGCGACCCGACAGTGATCACCAATCTGTTCGGCGTCAGCAAAGGCAACTTCAAGAAGGCCATCGGTGCGCTGTACAAGAATGGCCAGATCGTCATTCATGCCGATCGCATTGAACTAAGCTGACCTCGCATCGGCCCCATGCAGGTCGATGGCATGGGGTTGAGCGGCTATGAAGAAATCATTGTGGGCTTACGCCGGCACCTTGCTGGCGTTTCTCGTGCTCGACGGCCTCTGGCTTGGCGTGTTGATGGCGCCCACTTATCGGGCGCTGCTCGGTTCGCTGATGCTCGATTCACCGCTGCTGGCCCCGGCAGCGGTGTTCTATCTGCTCTATGTATTCGGTTGTGTGGTGTTCGTTGTGTTGCCGGCGAAAACCTGGCGACGTGCCTCGGCGTTGGGCGCGTTGCTGGGGCTGGTGGCTTACGGCACGTATGACTTGAGTAATTGGGCGACGCTGCATGGGTGGTCGGCGCAGTTGGCGTTGATGGATATGGCCTGGGGTACTTTTGCGACGTGTGTGGCCTGTTCTATTGGATTCCTGGCTGCGCGCAAGGCCTAGTATCTCGGCGGTTTGCAGTGACGCCATCGCGAGCAGGCTCGCTCCCACATTTGATCTTCAGTGATTACAAATATTCGGTACGACAACAATCAAATGTGGGAGTGAGCCTGCTCGCGATTAGTTGCGCAGCAGCCACTTTTTCGGTTGTATACATAAAATCCTGCACCGTTTGCTGGCGGGGTTGCCCTGTTCATGGGCATTGTCGTGAGCTTCAACCCCTAATTGCTCGACGCTATCTGGCGCTGAAAGGCCGGTTTGTCACAGGTTCTTGTCGCATGGCACGCATTCTGCGTAGCAACTCGTATACAAACCATGCCAGCTCCCGTGTGCAGTGTGGTTGCTGCATCAATTCCGGGGGCTGTTTCGAGGAGCCCCGCGATGACCGAGCAATTGCCCAACGGCTACAGCCCCCGCCTGTATAACGAGGATCTGGGGCCGCTGCCGCAGAAATGGAATTGGTACAACATCTTCGCTTTCTGGATGAGCGATGTGCACAGCGTCGGCGGTTATGTGTTCGCTGCCAGTCTGTTCGCCCTGGGCCTCGCCAGTTGGCAGGTATTGATCGCGTTACTTGGCGGGATCTGTATCGTGCAACTGATCGCCAACCTGGTGGCCAAACCGAGCCAACAAGCGGCGGTGCCATACCCGGTGATCTGCCGACTGGCCTTCGGCGTGTTCGGGGCGAATATTCCTGCGGTTATCCGTGGGCTGATCGCCGTGGCCTGGTACGGAATTCAGACGTACCTCGCGTCCAGCGCCTTGATCATCGTTGTGTTGCGATTCTTTCCTTCAATGGCAGCCTACGCCGAACCGCATTTCGCCGGTTTGTCCTACCTCGGCTGGTTCGGTTTCCTTAGCTTGTGGTGTGTCCAGGCATTGGTGTTCTGGGCCGGCATGGAGTCGATCCGGCGTTTCATCGATTGGGCAGGGCCGGTGGTGTATGGCGTGATGTTCATGCTCGCGGGCTGGATCGTCTGGCAGGCCGGCTGGAGCAACATCAGTTTCACCCTCGCGGAAAAATCCCTGTCCGGCTGGGAAGCGTTCGGACAAGTGATTGTCGCCACGGCGCTGGTGGTGTCGTACTTTTCCGGCCCGACCCTGAATTTCGGTGACTTCAGTCGCTACTGCCGCAGCATGAAAGACGTGCGGCGTGGAAATTTCTGGGGCTTGCCGGTGAATTTTCTCGCCTTCTCCCTGGTTACGGTGGTCATCGTTTCCGGCACGTTGCCGGTGTTCGGTGAAATGCTGCACGACCCGATCGCCACTGTAGCGCGCATCGACAACAGCGTGGCCGTACTGCTCGGCGCCTTCGCTTTTGTCACCGCGACCATCGGCATCAACATCGTCGCCAACTTTGTGTCCCCTGCATTCGATTTCGCCAACGTCGCCCCGAGCAAAATCAGCTGGCGTGCCGGCGGGATGATTGCGGCCGTGGCCTCGATCTTCATCACCCCGTGGAACCTGTTCAACAACCCCGAAGTGATTCACTACACCCTCGACGTGTTGGCCGCATTCATCGGCCCGTTGTTCGGGATTCTGCTGGTGGATTACTACCTGATCAAAAAACAGCAGATTGACGTCGATGCGCTGTTCGATGATGGCCCCAGCGGTAAGTATTACTACAGCGGCGGGGTCAATTGGACGGCGGTCAAAGCGCTGATTCCTGCAACCCTCACGGGTGTGGCCATTACCTTTACCCCTGTGCTGCAACCGATGGCGAACTTCGCCTGGTTCACTGGCTGTTTCCTCGGAGGCGCGCTGTATTTCGTTCTGGCTTGGCGCCAGCAAGCCCAGCAAATCACTGCCGTGGCCACCGCCGGATGACGCAATCGGGAATTTAAAGGTCCCGTTCAGGCGGAATTTTCTGGCCAACTGGTTAATAATCGACAGCATAATTTTTCGCCCCGGCGATGCTTTTTGAACAAGCACGCCGGGGCTTTGCTTTTTACTGTCGAGTCACTGCCATGGATTGTGTTGTCGAGGTGTTCCGGTGAGCGCCACCCGGCGTAGCGCCGATGGATTTGCCCTGCAAGTGATGATCGGGTTGTGCCTGATCTGGGGCGTGCAACAGGTCATGATCAAGTGGGCGGCGCCCGATATTGCACCGGTGATGCAAGCGGCGGGGCGGTCGGGTATTTCCGCGTTGCTTGTAGGACTGTTGATCTGCTGGAAGGGCGGCTGGGATCAGGTCGGTAGCACTTGGCGTGGCGGGTTGCTGGCGGGGGCATTGTTCGGACTGGAGTTCTTCTTCATCTCCGAAGGTTTGCAACTGACCACGGCCGCACACATGTCGGTGTTCCTTTACACCGCGCCCATCTTCACCGCGTTGGGCGTGCACTGGCTGCTGCCCAGTGAGCGTTTGAGGCCCGTGCAGTGGCTGGGGATATTCCTCGCGTTCGTCGGGATCGCTGTTGCCTTTGCCGGCGGCGTGTCCTGGGACAACCTCGATCACCGCATGTTGATGGGCGATGCGTTGGGCGTTCTGGCGGGTGCCTCGTGGGGCGCGACCACAGTGGTGGTGCGCGCCTCGCGACTGTCGGAAGCGCCCGTCACCCTGACCCTGTTTTATCAACTGATCGTCGGATTCGTCGGCCTGCTGCTGATCGCGGTGCTCAGTGGCCAGGTCACCCATGTCAGCCTGACCACGTTTGCGGTGGCGAGCGTGCTGTTTCAGGGATTGGTGGTGTCGTTCTTCAGCTACCTGACATGGTTCTGGCTGTTGCGCCGTTACCTGGCGGCGAACCTGGCAGTGTTTTCGTTCATGACGCCGCTGTTCGGCGTCACGTTCGGCGTTGTGCTGCTGGGTGAGGAATTGAGCCTCAACTTCGTCATCGGCGCCGTGCTGGTGTTGCTCGGCATCACCTTTGTCAGCGCTGAGCAGTGGGTGCGCCGTCGTTTGCGCAAAGCCCTTGGGCAGCACTGACCGGGCGCAGTAACAGCCCGCCGGCGATGAGCAAGCCGCTGCCGGCGAATACCAGCGCTGGCGCCAATCCGCCGCTGAAGTGGCTGCTCAAGGCTGCCAGCAACGGCCCGCAGAGCTGGCCCACGGCAAAGCACGCGGTCAGCAGCCCGGCGTTGCGCTGGGTGGCGTGGGGCGCCAGCTCCCGGGAGCGTTGCATCACCAGTTGCATGCAGGCCAGGAACGGCGTGCCGCACAGGATCACCCCCAATGCCAGCCCCGGACCGCTGCCCAACAGGCAGGCGAAAACCCCGGCCGCCTGAAGCCACAATGTCGTTATCAACCAGTGACGCGTGCCATTCGCGGTTTGCCGACGCAGGCTGACCAGCACCACGCCGATGGCCGACGCCAGGCCGAAGCACGGCCAGAACAGGTCGGCCTGCCATTGGCCATGAAACTGTGCGCTGGCCATTTGTGAGAGGAATGTGGCCGGGATGATGTAGCCCAGACCGTACAAACCGTAGATCAAGCCCAAACGGCCGATGCCTTGATTGCCCGAAGTGGCGGCGTGTTGCACGGTGGGCGCACTCGCGCCAGGTTGCGGCAGAAAAAGCAGAATCCCAAGCAGCATCGCCAGCCCTACGCCGGCGTATACCAGCCACAGGGTGGCAGAGGTCTGCCCCAGCAGGTTCGAGCCCAAAGCCAACAACCCTGTCAGAAAAATCCCCAAACCCGGTCCGGCAAATACCAGAGCGCCCAGCCGTGGACGTCCGGCGGCTGCGGCCAGTGGCTGGCTCAACGCCGTAATCATCACCAACACCCACGCACTGGCGACGCCGGTGCCAAAGCGCAACACCAGGTGCGACCAGAAACCGTTGGCCCAAAACGACGCCAGGGTCAGTAGCACGCACAGCCACAAGCCTCCCAGCAGACGTCGCCGGACCTGCTCGGGGCGACGGGAGAACATCGCATCCACGGCGCCGACGAAGTAGCCGAGGTAGTTGGCCGCGGCAATCAGACCGGCGGCGGTCAGGTCGATCTGGCCTTCGCTGAGCAAGTGCGGCATCTGCGGGGTGAGGGCGAAACGCCCGATGCCCATGGCCATCATCAGGGCGATAAAACTGGCGGACAAGCGAATCAGAGGGGACATGGTCTGAGTTCCAGCAAAGGATCAATGACCGTCAGGCTAGGACTGATTGACTTTCTTTAAAAATGAATAATAGTGAGGAACTTGTTCTGAATTGGAGAAGATCGTGGAGTTCAGCCAATTACGGATCTTTCAGGCTGTCGCGCAGGAAGGCTCGATCACCCGCGCAGCGGAGCGTTTGCATCGGGTGCCGTCAAACCTGTCGACCCGGCTCAAACAGCTTGAAGAGCAACTGGGTGTAGAACTTTTCGTCCGCGAGCGTCAGCGTTTGCAGTTATCGCCTGCGGGAAAAGTCCTTCTGGACTACACCGCCAAGCTGTTCGCCCTGCATGATGAAGCCAGTGCGGCCGTGCAGGGCGGGCAACCGGCCGGGGATTTTGTGCTGGGCACCATGTACAGCACGGCGGCGATTCATCTGCCGGAGTTGTTGGCGCGTTATCACCGCACGTACCCGGCGGTGAACCTGCAGGTGCAGTCCGGGCCCAGCGGCGAATTGCTCGAAGGTTTGCTCACTGGTCGTCTCGATGCCGCGTTGGTGGATGGCCCGCTGGAACTGGCGGGCCTGGATGGCTTGCCATTGTGCGACGAACGGCTGGTGCTGATCAGCGAGGCCGACCACCCGCCGGTGCGTAGCGCGAGGGATGTGGAAGGCCGGTCAGTGTTCACCTTTCGGCAGGGCTGCTCGTATCGGATGCGTCTGGAGGCCTGGTTTGCTCATGACCACGCCGCCATGGGCCGGGCGATGGAGATCGAGTCCTACCCGGGGATGCTCGCCTGTGTGATCGCGGGTTCAGGGGTGGCGCTGATGTCGGAGTCGATGCTCGCCAGCCTGCCGGGTCGCGAACGCGTGGCGGTGCACCCGTTGGCCGAACCATTTGCCAGCGCAACCACCTGGCTGATGTGGCGCAAGGGCATGGTCGGGGCCAATCTGAATGCCTGGATCGAACAGCAGCAAGCGGTCTATCCATCGACAGCGTTTGAGGATCAGGCGATTGCTTGAACTAATGGTCAAGTATTTTGTTCAATTCAGTAACAGATCATTGCGGATTTGGACGAGCAATACGTAGGACTTCGGACTATTATCAGTGCGAAGCGGCTACAGAATTCCGGTCGCTCGGCACTACCCTGAAGGGGGCACCATGAAAGAGAAAATCCAAAACTGGCTGCACGATCTGGGTGTTGCACTCGGTTTGATTGAACCGCCTCTGCAACCTGTGCCTATTCGTACTGACGACGAACAACGCCGACGCCAGCAGCGCCGCCGGTAACGCGGCGCAAGTAGTGTTTGTAGCCGCTGCCGAGCCCGCGAGGCCGCGTTCGGCGGCTCAGACGCAAATGCAATAGAGTGGGGCGGATTTTC
Source organism: Pseudomonas sp. DR48 (assembly GCF_019823085.1). Taxonomy (NCBI): domain Bacteria; kingdom Pseudomonadati; phylum Pseudomonadota; class Gammaproteobacteria; order Pseudomonadales; family Pseudomonadaceae; genus Pseudomonas; species Pseudomonas sp. DR48. The sequence continues at coordinate 3,614,807 of NZ_CP081946.1, forward strand.
AATGCCGCCCGATCTCGATCAAAAACCGGCTCAAGTCATTCGCCGTCCGGGCGGTCTTGAGCATCTGGTCTTCTTCCGCCGTAAATGCCGTCAAGCCCAGCTCATCTTCCAAATGGAAGATCAACTCTTCGATTTCCTGCTTATCCAATCCCAACTGCGCCAGACTGGCGTTGTCGTCGAAGTCATCCTGACTTTCCAGCAGGCGGCTGATAAAGCGATGCACGGCGGCGCGAACGGCGGCTCTTTTCATGGCTGTTCTTCGAGGGCGTTATTCTTGTTTTCCCTGACGTTGAGTACAGCAGGCTTCAGGCATGTGAGCGCTGCCACTCGTCAATCATCGTGCGCAAATGCTCCCCGGAAAAACTGCCGAAATGCCCGCCGTGAACCGTGCGGATCGGCAACTCGCGCAAGCGCTGCAGGCTGCGGGCGTAGTCGTCGAGATTGGAGTGGTAGGCGTCTTCGATCAGCGGGCCGTCGTAGATGATGTCGCCGCTGAACAACGTTTCGGTCGCCGCTTCATACAGGCTGATGCCGCCCGGTGAATGCCCCGGTGTGTGCAGCACTTGCAGCACGCGATTACCGAGATCCAGCACGTCGCCTTCTTCAATCATGCCGGTGGCCGGTGCGGCTTTGACCCGGTATTCGGCGTAGCACAACGGACAGTCCGGGTGCGCCTCGAACATGTCGTCACCGACAAACGCTGTGCTCAGGGTGTTCTCGCCATCGGGGGCGGCAAGAATCTGGGCTTCGGCCGGATGCACCAGCCGTTCGGGGAATTCGTGATGCCCGGCAATGTGGTCGAAATGGCAGTGACTGGCCACCGCCACCAACGGCCGCTCGGTGATCCACGGCAGTTGCTCGCGCAGGCTCACCAGCCCCGATCCGCTGTCCAGCAGCAGGTCCTTGTCGCGGCCCTGAACGTGCCAGAGGTTGCAGCGGTAGAAGGGCCGGATGTAAGGCTCGTGAATCAGCCGAATGCCGTCACTGAGCTGTTTGACTTCGAACCACTGGTCGCGGCTGACGATCTTCATAAGCAGTTTCCTTCAGGCGAAAAAAAACGGGTGTGGCAACCGACGCCACACCCGTCGAAGAAAGCATCAAGTCGTTATATTCAGCTTAGGCTGGGCTGGCCACGGCTGCCGGGCGCGGGGACAGCAAGCTGACCAGCACGAAGCTCACCAGGCCGACGCCGAGGCTGTAGTAGATCGGAGTGTTGGCGTCCAGACCGTCTTTGAACATGAACACCAGCGCGGTAGCGAAGCCCATGCCCATGCTGGCGATAGCGCCGGCGGTGGTGGCGCGCTTCCAGAAAATCGCACCCATCAGCGGGATCAACATGCCACCGACCAACAGGTTGTAAGCCAGGGTCAGCGCGCTGATCACGTCGTTGACCACCAGCGCGATGCCGAGCACAACGATACCGGTCAGCAGGGTGAACAGGCGGTTGATGCCCAGGCTCGACTGTTTACCGCCACGCAGTTTCGGCAGCAGGTCTTCGGTCAGGGTGGTGGCAGCGGCGAGCAGGCCGGCGCTGGCGGTGGACATCATGGCCGCCAGTGCAGCCGCGATCACCAGGCCACGGATTCCGTCCGGCAGGGACAGTTTGACGATGGCGGCGAAGGCGTTGTTGACGTTGTCCAGGTCCGGGATCAGCACGTGAGCGGCCATGCCGATCAGGGCGCAGGCCAGTCCGTAAAGGATGCAGTAGAAACCGGCGAAGGTACCGGCGTACTGAGCGACTTTGGCCGACTTGACGGTGAACACCCGTTGCCAGATGTCCTGACCGATCAGGATGCCGAAGAAGTAGATCATGAAGTAGGTGATGATGGTGTCCCAACCGATGGTGGTGAAGCTGAAGGCGGTTGCCGGCAGTTTCAGCACCAACTCATCCCAGCCGCCGACGCGATACAGGCAGATCGGCAACAGGATGAACATCAGGCCTACGGTCTTGATCACGAACTGGACGATGTCGGTCAGGGTCAGGGACCACATGCCACCGATCGCCGAGTAGATCACCACGACGCCGCCACCGAGCAATACCGAGACCCAGAACGGCAGGCCGAACAGCACTTGCAGAACCGTGCCGATCGCCAGGATCGACGTCACGCCGATCATCAGCGCATAGGCCAGCATGATCGCCGCGCTCGCGGAGCGGGCCATCGGGTTGTAGCGTTTTTCCAGCACTTGGGTAACGGTGTAGATCTTCAGTTTCAATAGCGGTTTGGCGAGGAACAGGTTCAGCGCCACGATCCCGCAACCCAGTGCGGCGCAAAGCCAGAAACCGGAAATGCCGTGGACGTAGCCCAGGCGTACGGTGCCGACGGTGGACGCGCCGCCCAGCACGGTGGCGGCCATGGTACCCATGTACAGGCTCGGGCCGAGGTTACGGCCGGCGACCAAAAAGTCTTCGTTGGTCTTGGCCTTACGCATCCCGTAGTAGCCGAGTATCAGCATTGCGGCTGCGTAGATGAGTACGACGAATAAATCCAGTGCCATGTTGGCGTGTCTCCGATTGTCTTTTTTATGGTGAAGCGAAAATCAATTCCTGCGGGAACATCAATCCCTGTGGGAGCGTGGCTTGCACGCGATGGGAGTACAGCGATCTGTCAGACAGACCGCGTCATCGTTCATCGCGGGTAATCCCGCTCCCACAGGTCATGCGTTGGCCGAAGGTAATGCGTTTGATCAGGCGGCCTGTCGAGCCGCCGATTTACCGAGCGAATTGGAACCCTTGCTGCGTGCATCCTGCGGGCCGAACACTTCCCGTGACTCCGGGAACAGGCTGAGCAACGTCAGGTACACCAGCGACGCCAGGCCGAGGGTGACCGGCAGGCTGATGTCGATGCCGCCCGCCAGATCGCCCAGCACGCCGACGAACTGCCCTGGCAGGTTCACGAAGCACAGGCCCACCAGTGCGCTCGGGATCCAGGCACCCAGGCCACGCCAGTTCCAGCCGTGCGTGAACCAGTAGCGACCACCTTTCTCGCCGCGAGTGAACACCTGCAGGTCATCCGGGCAATAGAAGCCACGACGCACGACCAGGCCGATGATCATGATCACCATCCATGGAGTGGTGCAGGTGATGATCAGCACGGCGAAGGTCGACACGCTCTGCACCAGGTTCGCCGCGAAGCGACCGATGAAGATGAACGCGATCGACATCACACCGATCAGCAACGTCGCCTTGACCCGCGACAGTACGCGAGGGAACACGCTGGACATGTCCAGCCCGGTGCCATACAGCGACGTAGTGCCGGTGGACATGCCGCCGATCACCGCAATCAGGCACACCGGCAGGAAGAACCAGCTCGGCGAAACTGCCAGCAGACCGCCGACATAGTTGTTGGCCGCGATGTAGTCCGGCGCCTTGATCGCCACGATGGTGGCGGTCGCCAGGCCGAACAGGAACGGGATGAAGGTCGCAATCTGCGAGATTACTACCGCCGCCATGATCCGGCCTTTGGGCGTCTCACGAGGGATGTAGCGCGACCAGTCACCGAGGAACGCACCGAAAGAAATCGGGTTGCTCATCGCCACCAGCGCAGCGCCGATAAACGCCGCCCAGAAGCCCGGTTGGCCCATGCTCACGGTGCCGGCGTAGTTCACATCGAAAGGCCCGGCGAAGGCGAAGATGCCCAGCAGGAACAGCAAGCTGGCGCTCCACACGGCGATCTTGTTGACCCACAGCAGGAAGCGGAAGCCATAGATGCAGACGGTCAGCACCAGGATCGCGAACAGGCCATAGGCCAGGCCCAGGGTCAGGTCGGTTTCCGGCAGGCCGATCAAGCGTTTCGCACCACCGATCAGCGCATCACCCGAACTCCACACCGAGAGCGAGAAGAAGGCGATGGCGGTCAACAGCGACAGAAACGAACCGACGATCCGCCCGTGCACGCCGAAGTGCGCACCGGAAGACACGGCGTTGTTGGTGCCATTGATCGGGCCGAACAGGCCCATCGGCGCGAGGATCAGCGAACCCAGCAACACACCCAGCACAATCGCCCAGACACCGGCCTGAAATGACAGGCCGAACAGCACCGGGAAACTGCCGAGCACGGCGGTGGCAAAGGTATTCGAACCACCGAAGATCATCCGGAACAAGTCCGTCGGGCCTGCGGTGCGTTCGTTGTCCGGGATCTGTTCCACCCCATAGGTTTCAATTTGCGTAAGGCTTTGGTCTTTGTTGTTGTTATTCATGATCAGCTCCGATCATAAAGGCGCGCTCATCGTGTGTGAGCGTCACCTGTTTGGCTAAGTGGTTGGCAGCCCTTCCGGCATTGCGGACAAATGTTCGTGGCAGGCCAGCCATAGGCCTTGTTGTTCTTGGCCAGACGTTTGTTTCTTGAAAACAATCGTCTCGCGCTCCTGGCTGAAGTGTTGCTCCCCCTGCATGCGCAGCTCGGTGGCCACGTCATGGATAAAAATCGCTACATCACCCTGCAGGCTGACGAAGGCATTGCTCGAGGTGCACGAGAGCACCTCGAAGCCATCTTCCGAGCGCCAGGTGTCCCACAAAGCCTGATAGGCATCGCGTGACAGCAGAGGCTGTTCGAGGGTGTAAAAGACGAAGCTGGCATCGGCGCTGAAGGCGCCGAAGTAGGCTTCGCGATCGTTGCGGGCAAACGCCGACACCAGGTCGGCGGCGGCTTTCAGAACCTGATCACGTTCGTTCATCAACCATCCCTCAGCGGTGGGTCACGCCAGGCAGTACGCAGAGCATTTCGTACAGCAAGTTGGCGGCCAACAGCGAGGTGTTGCCGGTGGTGTCGTAAGCGGGCGAGACTTCTACCAGATCGCAGCCGATCAGGTCGAGGCCTTGGCAGCCACGAACGATTTCAATCGCCTGAATGGTCGTCAGGCCACCGATTTCCGGGGTGCCGGTGCCGGGCGCCCACGCTGGATCGATGCCGTCGATGTCGAAACTCAGGTACACCGGACCGCCGCCGACTTTCTCGCGAACTTCAGCCATCAGCGGAGCCAGGGATTTGTGCCAGCACTCTTCGGCCTGAACCACACGGAAGCCTTGTTTACGGCTCCAGTTGAAGTCTTCAGAGGTGTAGCCCTGAGCGCGCAGACCGATTTGCACCACGCGATCGCAATCGATCAGGCCTTCTTCGGCCGCGCGACGGAACGTGGTGCCGTGGGCGATTTTCTCGCCGAACATGTGGTCGTTCACATCGGCGTGAGCGTCGATGTGCACCAGGCCGACCTTGCCGTGCTTCTTGTGAATGGCACGCAGGATCGGCAGGGTGATGGTGTGGTCGCCGCCCAGGGTCAGGGGGATCACGTTATGTTCGAGGATGGCGTCGTAGGATTCTTCGATGATCCGTACGGCGTCCAGCAGGTTGAACGTGTTGATTGCCACGTCGCCGATGTCGGCCACCGACAGCGAGTCGAAGGGGGCAGCACCGGTCGCCATGTTGTACGGGCGGATCATGACCGATTCAGCGCGGATTTCGCGAGGTCCGAAACGGGTGCCTGGACGCAGGGAGGTGCCGATGTCCAGCGGGACACCAACGAAGGCAGCATCCAGACCGGCAGCGGTTGGCAAATGGGGAAGGCGCATCATGGTGGCGATGCCGCCGAAGCGCGGCATTTCATTGCCGCCCAGTGGTTGGTGAAGAATCTTGTCCACAGGAAAGGCCTCATCGTCGTTGTTTTATTTATGTCGGTTGCGCAGGTCTGGACAGACACAGGCACCGTTGTGGGGCGATTCTGCGAAATGTAGTGCACGGGAAGAATCGCTACGGGCAAATACTTAGTTCAGATTTTTCTAAACTAAAGGCCGCGACGACGATAGACTTGCCGCTGATCGTTCCCATGCTCTGCGTGGGAATGCATCCACGGACGCTCCGCGTCCCGCTTTTTTGTGCATGTGACGCAGAGCGTCACGGGCTACATTCCCACGCAGAGCGTGGGAACGATCGACCGGTGGAGAACCCCATGGCCAACGCTTTACCCGATCTGAAACTATTGCGCATCTTCGTCAGCGTGGTTCGCCATCAGGGGTTTGCCAACGCCCAGCAAGAGCTCAACCTCTCGACCTCGGCCATCAGCACCTACATGAGCCAGCTCGAAGCTGCCCTTGGCCTGGTACTCTGCCATCGCGGTCGCGGCGGGTTCAGCCTGACCAGCAAGGGCGAGTTGTTCCATCAGGAAACCCTGCGCCTGCTCGGCGAGCTCGAAGGTTTCGAGCAATACGCGGCGGCGCTCAAGGGCGAGCTGCGCGGCACCTTGAACCTCGGCGTGATCGACTCCACCGTCAGCGACAAGGCCTTGCCTTTCGCCGAAGCCATCGGCGCCTACAGCCAGGAACACCCGGCCGTGCACTTGCACCTGTCGGTCATGAGCCCCTACGAATTGCAGCTCGGCGTGCAGGACAACCGCCTCGACCTGGCCATCGGAGCGTTTTCCACGCGCATGAGTGGCCTGGTCTACATGCCGCTTTACCGCGAGCAGCACTGGTTGTATTGCAGCAGCCGGCATCCGCTGTTCACCGAGCGGCGCATCCCGGAACAAGTCATCACCCAGCAACGCATGGTCGGCCGGGGCTATTGGAGCCAGGCTGAACTGGCCCGCCACGGTTTCAAGCACAGCGCCGCGACCGTGGAAAGTATGGAAGCGCAGTTGATCCTGGTGCTGTCCGGTGCCTACATCGGTTACCTGCCGGAGCATTACGCCCAGGCGTGGGCCGACAAGGGCGATTTGCGCGTGTTGCTGCCGGCGACCTTTGGTTATCAGGCGCCGTTCTCGATGATCGTGCGCCGTGGCCGCAGCCGCGAACCGTTGATCCAGACCTTCCGCGACCTGCTTAAAGCACAACTGAATCAGGCTTGAGAACATGTCCAGAGCCCAATGTCCGCGCTGTCTGCGCCCACAAACCCATTGCCTGTGCCCACTGATCCCCAGCCTCGACAGCCGCACGCGGGTGCTGTTGTTGCAGCATCCGAGCGAGGTGAACCATGCGCTGAACACCGCACGATTGGCGGCGTTGGGCTTGAAGAATGCCGAGTTGGTGGTGGGCGAGGTGTTCGAGGGTCTGCCGGCGTTGTTGAACCAGCCGGGGTATCAGGCGCGGTTGTTGTTTCCTGCTGACGATGCGCAGCCGTTGCAGGCGTACACCGCGAACGAAGAGCCGTTGTTGCTGGTGGTCCCGGACGGCACCTGGCGCAAGGCGCGCAAGCTGCTGCACCTCAACCCTTTGCTGGCGGCGTTGCCGAGGGTGACGCTGGCGGAGGGCGGCGTGTCGCGCTATCGACTGCGCAAGGCGCCGGGGCCCGGGGCGTTGTCGACGGTGGAGGCGATAGTTCAGGCGTTGCAGACGCTGGAGGCACCGACGACGTTCGAGCCCCTGTTAAAACCGTTCGAGGCGTTGATCGAGGGGCAGATTGCAGCGATGGGGGAGGAGACCTTCCAGCGTAACCATGGGCCGAAATAGGCGGTGTCGCTGATGGCCTCATCGCGGGCAAGCCCGCTCCCACATTTGATCGCATTTCTTCAGGAAGAACTCGGTCACCTGTGGGAGCGGGCTTGCCCGCGATAGCGGTAGCAAAATCACATGGAATCCCAGCAGAAACTACCTTTCGCGCATCGCTTCGGTCCGGGCTTTAAGCACCGGTTTAAGCAGGTAATCCAGCACGCTCTTCTCGCCGGTAATGATATCGACCGTCGCCACCATCCCCGGAATGATCAGCAACGGCTTCACATCCCCGCCCAAGTGATTCTTGTCCGTGCGCACCTGAATCAAATAAAAGCTGTTGCCCTTGTCATCGGTAATCGTGTCCGCCCCGATCAACTCAAGCTTGGCACTCAGCCCGCCATAAATCGTGTAATCGTAGGCACTGAACTTGACCATCGCTTTCTGCCCCGGATGCAGGAACGCCACGTCCTGCGGCCGCACCTTGGCTTCGATCAGCAGGTTGTCTTCCAGTGGCACGATTTCCACCATGTCGCTGCCGGGCTGGACCACCCCGCCGATGGTGTTGACCTTCAGCACCTTGATAATCCCGTGCACCGGCGACACCACCGTGGTGCGACTCACGCGGTCGTCGATGGCGATGCTCGACGCGGTGATTTTCGACAGATCGGTGCGTTTTTCATTCAGCTCTTTCGCCGCGTCCGAGCGGAAGGATTGTTCCGATTCGTCGATCTTGCTCTTGATCTCGTTGATCGCCGATTCGGCCCGGGGAATCGCCAGCGTCGTTGCATTCAACGAGCCGCGAATTTCCACCGCGCTGCGTTTGAGGCGCAGGATTTCCACCGGGGAAACCGCCCCCGTGCCCACGAGTGGCGCAGACATGTTCATCTCTTGTTGCAGCAGCGCCAGGCTTGAACTGAACTGCCCTTGTTTTGAGCGAAATTCCGCCAGTTCCTGGGTTTTCTGCCGCAGTTGTTCACTCAACGTGCGCTGTTCACTGGCGAGTCGGCGCTGGCGTTGCTCATACAGCGAGCGCTCGTCTTCGGCCACTTGCGGCGCCTTGGCGATCACTTCGGGCGAGAGCTTGAATGGCCGGCCTTCCGCTTCCGCCGAAAGACGTTCGACTTGCGCCGTCAGCGCGTAGCGATCCGCTTCACTCTCGCCCTTGTTCGACAGAAACCGCGTGTCATCCAGGCGCAGCAAGGTGTCGCCCTTGTTCACCATTTGCCCTTCGCGGACAAAAATCTCGGTGACGATGCCGCCCTCCAGGTTCTGGATCACCTGAACCTTGCTGGAGGGAATCGCCTTGCCTTCGCCCATGGTGACTTCTTCCAGCACCGCAAACTTGGCCCAGACCAGCGCAGCAATAATCAGCCCGGCGGCCAGCCAGACGGTGATCCGCGAACCACGGGGTGAGTCCTGCAACGAAGCGCCAGCGGTTTCCGGCATGAACTCGCTCTCGGCGGTTTTGCCGAAGCTGCCGAAATAGCCGCGCGACTTCGATTCAGGGAGCGACGCGTCGGAAGATGAACGGGCCATGGTGAGCTCCTAGACAGCCGCAGAGCCGACACGGCCCTTGCGCAGTGCATCGATGACCGCTTCTTTCGGACCGTCGGCGACGATCCGCCCGTTGTCCAGTACCACCAGCCGATCCACCAGGCTGAGCATCGAGGTGCGGTGGGTCACCAGCAACAAGGTTTTGCCCTGGACCCAGCCGTGAAGCTTCTGCCGCAAGACGTCTTCGCTGCTGTTGTCCATCGCGCTGGTCGGTTCGTCTAGCAGCATGATCGGCGGATCGAGCAACAATGCCCGGGCCAGCAACACGGCTTGACGCTGGCCGCCCGAGAGCAATTGGCCGCGTTCGCCCACCGGCCGGTCGAAGCCTTGTGGATGCTGGCGAGCCAGCTCGGTGACGCCGGTCAATTCAGCCACCTCGAGCATCCGCGAGTCGCTGATGTAACGCGCGCCGAGGGTCAGGTTGTCGCGCAGGCTGCCGGCGAGCAGCGGCAGGTCATGGGCGACGTAGCCGACTTGCTGGCGCAGGTCGGCGACATCGAGTTGGCGCAGGTCCAGGCCATCGAGCAGCAGCTGGCCTTCTTCCGGGGCGTAGAACCCCATCACCAGCCGCGCCAGAGTGCTCTTGCCCGAGCCGCTGCGACCGATGATGCCGATCCGCTCACCCGGTTTGACGCTGAAGCTGACGTTGGCCAGTGCCGGCGCATTCTGGCCGTTGTAGTGGAAGGTCACGCCGCTGACGTCCAGTGCGCCTTGCAGTTGCGTGCGCTCCAGCGGTCTTTGTTTGGCGTCGCGCTCTTGCGGCAAGGACATCAGCGCATCGGTGCTTTTCATCGTCAGTTGCGCTTGCTGGTAGCGAGTGATCAGACCGGCGATCTGCCCCAGTGGCGCGAGAACGCGGCTGCCGAGCATGTAGGTCGCCACCAGCGCACCGACACTGAGGTTACCGGCGATGATGCTGTAGACCCCGGCGACGATGGTCGCCATGCCGGAGAATTGCTGGATGAACAGCGTGCCGTTGGTGGCCAGCGCCGAGAGGTTGCGCGCATGGCTGTCGAGGCGGGTGAGGGCGCCGTGGGTGCTTTCCCATTTGTGCTGGCGTTCGCTTTCGGCGCTGCAGGCCTTGAGGGTTTCGAGGCCGCCGAGGGTTTCGATCAGCAACGCTTGGCGTTCCGCGCCCAGGCTCAAGCTTTTCTGCACGGTGTCGCGCAGGCGCACCTGAATCACCATGGCGAAAATGATCGTGATCGGAAATGCCAGCAGCGGAATCACCACCAGCCAGCCGCCGAGCAAGCCGATCACCACCAGCATCAGCACGGCGAAGGGCAGGTCGATCAGGCTGGTCAGCGTGACCGCGGTGAGAAACTCACGCAGGCCCTGGAAGTCATGAATGCTCTGGGCGAAACCACCGATGGTCGCCGGCCGCGCTTTCATCGCCATGCCGGTGATGCGTTCGAACAATGTCGCCGACAGAATTACATCGGTTTTCTTCCCGGCAGTGTCCAGCAAGTGCGCGCGAACCACCCGCAACACCAGCTCGAAACCGGTGCCGATCAACAGACCGATCGATAGAACCCACAAGGTCGACGTGGCCTGGTTCGGCACCACCCGATCGTAGGTCTGCATCACGAACAGCGGCACCATCAACCCCAACAGGTTGATCAGGAAACTCGCGAGAATCGCATCGCTGTACAGCCATTTCGACAGCTTCAACGTGTCGCGAAACCACGCTTCCACACGCGGCACCAGTGGCGAGCGCAAGTCTTCGAGTTCGTGGCGTGGCCGGGCGAACAGGGCCTGGCCGCTGTAATTTTCGGCCAGTTCCTCACGACTGACCCATTGTTCACCGCCGTCGGCTTCGCTGGGCAGGATCAACAGCCGGCCGTCATCGCCAAAACGTCGCAGGATGGCGGTGCGCCCGTTATTGAAAATCAGCATCACCGGCAGGTTGAGTGCGGAAATATCCGCCAGTTCACGGCGCAGCAAACGCGCCTGCAAGCTGGCCCGAGCCGCTGCGCGTGGCAACAGGTCCAGGCTCAGACGCTGTTTGTTCAAGGGCAGCCCGGCGCTCAGGCTGGCGCGACTGACCGTCGCGCCGTGGAGTTTGCAGAGGATCAACAGACCGTCCAGAAGCGGGTCATCGAAGCTCAGGCGCGGATCAACACCGATGTTGCCGGGTTCCATGCTGGTCACATTGATCGCTCCGGTTGAGCTATTTCAGTTCAGGCAAGCGCGCTTCGTTTTTCACTTCAGAAGAGGCGATCGCATCTGCGGGCAGCACCACGCGTTGTTTGCTCAGCAACTGGCCCATGTTCGCCAGCACGCGGTACATCGAGAATTCCTCGATGTAGCGCACTTCGGTGTAGCGGCGATTGGCGTTGTAGAGCTCGTTTTCACTGTCGAGCAAATCGAGCAGGGTGCGTTGGCCGAGGCCGAACTGATCCTGATACGCCACGCGAACGCGCCGGCTGGTCTCAGCGTATTCGCGCGCGGTCGGGGTTTGTTTCTTGGCGTTGACCATGGCGTTCCAGGCCAGGTGGATGTTTTCGTTGAGTTGGCGCAGGGCATTGTTACGAATGTCCATTGCCTGGTTGATCTGGTGCGCGTCGGAGGCCAGGCGCGCCTTGTCGCTGCCACCGCGAAACAGGTTGTAGTTCATCACCACACCCGCGCGCCACTCGTTGTCGTGACCAATATCGCCTTGCACGTTGTTGTTGGCACCCACTGCCGCTTCGGCGTCGAAACGCGGGTAGAACGGCGACTTGGCGACTTCGTACTGGCTCTCGGCCGATTGCACGTCGGCCTGTGCGGATTTCAGGTACGGGTTGTTTTCCACCATGCTCTGCTGGGCTTCCCGCAGATTGTCGGGCACCTCGCCGCGGATCGACGACGGTGTTTCGAGTTCATCGGGCATGCGCCCCACGACAGAGTAGAAATTCGACTCGGCGTCCGCCAGATCGACTTCGGCGGTTTCGAGGTTGTTTTGCGCCAGAGCCTTACGGGCTACCGATTGGTCGGAGTCGGCGTTGCTGCCGACGCCACGCTGGGTGCGCAGGCCTATCTGGTCGTTGACCCGCAAGTGCGCCTGCAGGTTGTTCGTGGCCAGGGTCACCAGTTCACGACGCTTGAGCACTTCGAGGTAGACCTCGATGGTGCGCAATGCCAGATCCTGGGCGGTGCCTTGGGCGTAATAGGCCCGGGAATTGACCACGCCCTTGGTGCGCTCAACCTCGTTGGCGGTGTTGAAACCGTCGAAGAGCATTTGCCGCAGACGCAGCTCTGACTGGGTGTAGGTGAGGGTTTCTGTGTGGTGATTGCCCAACGCCCGGGTATTGGTGTTATCGCTGTACCCGCGCCCGTAGGCGGCATTCAGATCAACTGTTGGATAAAAGCCCCCTTTGGCAACTTTCACTTGCTCATCGGCCGAGAGACGGCTGTCAACGCGTGACGCCAGCTCCGGGTGGGTCGCAATGGTGCTCTGGATCGCCTCGGTCAATGACATGGCTTGAGCCTGGGATGTACAGGCCAGGGCCAGCAGAATTGCGCTGCATAGGGGGGTTAAAACGCGCATGGGTACATCTCCCTGAGTCCTGATGGTGCTTTATCAATCGCCAATTATTTGACGACTTTTATAGGTGAAACCGTTTCACTCTTGTAACAACAGAGCTAAGAACATTCTAGAGAATAGCTAAGAAATTTTTTTCATAAGACTTATGCCGAAAAAAACTTATGCGCTCTGCCAAATCCAGCACATTGTTGACTCTGAAAGCCCTTGATTTCGAGGCTCTAGGGAGCTTCTTGAGACTTTGAAAAAGTTCCATCCACTCATCGACATAGGGCGGAGAAGTGCTGAAGGGGAGGGGGGCGAACGGTTTTGGGGTGACGGTTTTTTGTCACTCTGTTGCTTCAAAATCGTTACGCATCGCTCACGGAGCAGGTTGACCCGGAACAGACCTTCAATGTCATTGATTGCATTGAGGTTTACAAAAAATCCGGACACCTCGCCCGTGAGCGACACGCTTGGCGAGACGATCGCCAGGGCGGCGGCTTACTCAGGTAAACGCGCCCGGCAGGCGATCCGCCAGGCCACCTGCTTGAACCATGAGCACATTCTTCGCAAACAACAGGATGCCGACAGCGGTTGGCAGCGGAGGAAATGCACATGGCAACGCTCATCGGTATCGTCAGTAAGGTCATTGGTGAAGTGTTCGCGGTCGCGGGCGACGGCACCCGGCGCGCGTTGATCGAGGGCGACCGATTGTTCGCTGGGGATCAACTGGTCACCGGTGCCGAAGGCGCGGTGGCGGTGCATCTGCAAAATGGCCAAGAACTGACCCTTGGGCGTGGCAGCAGCCTGGACATGACGCCGCAGTTGCTCGCGCATCAGGCTCCCCATGTGGACACCGCCGAAGCAGTGACGCCGACACAAGCGCAACTGACCGATGTCGAGCAGCTGCAAAAAGCTATCGCAGCCGGTGATGACCCGACCCAGAACGCTGAGGCTACGGCGGCCGGTCCGGCACCGACTGGCGCACCCGGCGGTGCCGCGGGTGGCGGCCACAGTTTTGTCATGCTCGAAGAAGTGGGCGGCCGGGTCGATCCAACCATTGGTTTTCCAACCGCAGGCTTCAACGGCATTCCCGAGTTTCCGCTGGAGCGTCTGGCCGCTGATCCGAACAATGGCGACAACGGTGCAGGCGGCGCTGGCGGCACAGGCGTTGTGCCCCCCGTTCCAGATGTCCCGAACAACCCGGTCACCCTCACGGGCCTTTCAGTGGCGGGCGGTGAACTGACCCTCAACGAAGCCAACCTCGCCGACGGTTCTGCCAGCAACCCGGGCGCGCTGATCCAGAACGGCACTTTCACCGTATCCGCGCCTGACGGCCTGACCAGCCTGAGCATCGGCGGGATCAACGTGATCACGGGCGGAGTGGCTATCGGCTTTCCGCAGTCGATCACCACGCAACTGGGCAACACCCTGACCGTCACCGGTTACAACCCGGCCACGGGCGTGTTGAGTTACAGCTACACTCTGGTTGGCAACGAAACCCATTCCGCTGGTGACGGCGCCAATAACCTCAGCGAACAGTTCACCGTGGTGGCCGGTGATTCCAACGGCGATACCGCCACCGGCACGCTGGACGTCAACATCACCGATGACGTGCCCAAAGCGGTCAATGACAGCAACGCCAGTAACGCCTCGGAAACCCTGCTGACCCTCACCGGTAACGTCCTGACCAACGATGTACAAGGCGCCGACCGCATTCCCGTCGGACCCCACAGCGGGCCGATCATTGGCGGCACCTTCACCGGGACCTACGGCACGTTGGTGCTCAATCCCAACGGCACGTACACCTACACCCTCAACACCAACGATGCAGACTTCAAAGCGCTGCACGGCGGTGGCAACGGCACCGAAACCTTCACCTACACCCTCACCGATGCCGACGGCGACACCAGCACCGCCAACCTGGTGCTGCAAATCCACAACAACGACGACCCGGTGACCCTCGGCGGCCTCAACGTCGAAGGCGGCGAACTCACCGTCTACGAGAAAAACCTCAGTGACGGCACCAGCCCCAATGCACCGGCCCTGACCCAGAGCGGCACCTTCACCGTGGCTGCCCTCGATGGTCTGCAAACCCTCGATGTCGGCGGCATTCATGTGGTGGTCGGTGGCGTTGCGGCAGGCTTCCCGCAATCGGTCGTTACGCCGCTCGGCAGTACGCTGACCGTCACCGGCTACAACGCTGCCACGGGCGTCGTCAGCTACACCTACACCTTGGTCGATAACGAAGCACATCCAACCGCCAACGGAGCCAACAGCCTCACCGAAAACTTCAATGTGGTGGCGACGGACTCCGACGGCAGCACCGCGTCGGGGCAGATCAACGTCAACATTGTCGACGATGTGCCCAAAGCGCTCGATGACAGCCACGCCGGCACCGCCTCGGAAACCCTGCTGACCCTCAACGGCAATGTGCTGATCAACGACGTGCAAGGCGCTGACCGCGTGACCGTCGGCGAAAATGCCGGGCCGATCACCCCCGGCACCTTCACCGGGGTTTACGGCACGCTGGTGTTGAACGCCAACGGCACGTACACCTACACGCTGAACACCAGCGATGCCGATTTCAAAGCCCTGCACGGCGGCGGCGGCGGCACGGAAACGTTCACCTACACCCTCACCGATGCCGACGGCGACACCAGCACCGCCAACCTGGTGCTGCAAATCCACAACAACGACGACCCGGTGACCCTCGGCGGCCTTAACGCCGAAGGTGGCGAACTCACTGTCTACGAGAAAAACCTCAGCGACGGCACCAGCCCCAACGCACCGGCCCTGACTCAGAGCGGCACCTTCACGGTGGCTGCCCTCGATGGTCTGCAAACCCTCGATGTCGGCGGCATTCATGTGGTGGTCGGTGGCGTGGCGGCGGGCTTCCCGCAATCGGTCGTTACGCCGCTCGGCAGTACGCTGACCGTCACCGGCTACAACGCTGCCACAGGCGTGGTCAGCTACACCTACACCTTGGTGGAAAACGAAGCGCATCCGACCGCCAACGGCGCCAACAGCATCACCGAAAACTTCAACGTGGTGGCGACGGATACCGACGGCAGCACCGCGTCGGGCCAGATCAACGTCAACATCGTCGACGACCTGCCCACCGCCAACCCGGACCACACCTCGGTGGCCGAGGGCGCAACGGTTTCGGGCAACGTGCTGGACAACGACATCGGCGGCGCCGATGGTCCGGCGCTCAGTGGTGCGGTGGTCGGCGTGCGCGCAGGTGGCGACACCTCGACATCCGCCATCGGCGGCCTGGGTTCGAACATCAACGGCACCTACGGTTATCTGACCCTGGATGCCAACGGCAACGCGACTTACCACAGCAACCCCAACGCGGTGAACGGCCCGGGCGCGACCGACACTTTCACCTACACCGTGCGCGATGCAGATGGCGATGAAAGCACCACCACCATCACCATCGACGTGTCGAACAGCGGCATCAAAGCGGTCAGCGACACCGACGTAACCGTTTACGAAAAAGCCCTGGACCTGAGCAAGGATGGCCAGGACCTCGCCGCCGGCACGGTCACCGGCAGCGATCCGACCAGCACTGGCGAAACCGCCACGGGCACCCTGGTCGGCTCCGTCACCGGCGCGACCGGTGCAATCACTTACACCCTGGTTGGCAGCGCTACCGGGACCTACGGACAAATCCTGCTCAACCCCAACGGCACCTACACGTACACCCTGACATCGCCGGCGACCACCACGCCGCATGCCGACGATGGCAGCAATACGTTGACCGAAAGCTTCACCTACCAGGCCACCGATTCGCTGGGCAACACCACCACCAGCACCATCGTGGTCAACATCGTCGATGACGTGCCCAAAGCCTTCAACGACAGCAACGCCGGCACCGCAGCGGAAAACGTTCTGACCCTCAATGGCAACGTGCTGACCAACGATATCCAAGGTGCGGACCACGTCGCCACCGGGCCGAACGCCGGGCCTGTCACCCCGGGCACCTTCACTGGCACTTACGGCACCCTGGTGCTCAATGCCAACGGCACCTACACCTACACGCTGAACACCAACGATGCAGATTTCAAAAACCTGCACGGCGGCGGCAATGGCACCGAAACCTTTACCTACACCCTCACCGATGCCGACGGCGACACCAGCACTGCCAACCTGGTGCTGAACGTCCACAACAACGATGATCCGGTGACCCTCAACGGCCTCGACGTTTCCGGTGGCGAGCTGACCGTCTACGAGAAAAACCTCAGCGATGGCACCAGCCCCAATGCGCCGGCCCTGACCCAGAGCGGCACCTTCACCGTGACCGCGCTCGATGGTCTTCAAACCCTCGATGTCGGCGGCATTCACGTGGTGGTTGGTGGCGTCGCGGCAGGCTTCCCGCAATCGATCGTCACTCCGTTGGGCAGCACGCTGACCATCACCGGCTTCAATCCTGCCACCGGCGTGCTCAGCTACAGCTACACCCTGGTGGATAACGAAACCCATCCAACCGGCAACGGTGCCAACAGCCTCACCGAGAATATCAACGTGGTCGCCACGGACACCGATGGCAGTACCGCGTCGGGGCAGATCAACGTCAACATCATCGATGATTTGCCGACCGCCAAAGCGGATACGGCAAGCGTGGTCGAAGGCGGCACAGTCAGCGGCAATGTGCTGGACAACGACATCGGCGGCGCCGACGGTCCGGCGCTCAGTGGTGCGGTGGTCGGCGTGCGCGCGGGCGGCGACACCTCGACCTCGGCCATCGGCGGCCTCGGTTCGAACATCAACGGCACCTACGGCTACCTGACCCTGGATGCCCACGGCAACGCGGTCTATCACAGCAATCCGGACGCCGTGAGCGGGGCGGGTGCCACCGACACTTTCACCTACACCGTGCGTGATGCCGATGGCGATGAAAGCACCACCACCATCACTATCGACGTCTACAACAGCTGCATCAAAGCGGTCAGCGACAATGACGTGACCGTCTACGAAAAAGCCCTGGACCTGAGCAAGGACGGGCAGGACCTGGCGGCCGGCACCGTCACCGGCAGCGATCCCGGCCATACCGGCGAAACCGCCTCGGGCACGTTGGTCGGCTCCGTCACCGGTGCGACTGGCGCTATAACCTACACCTTGGTCAGCAGCGCCACCGGGACGTACGGACAAATCCTGCTCAACCCCAACGGCACTTACACCTACACCCTGACCTCGGCACCGAAAACCTCGCCGGACGCCAACGACGGTCCGAACACACTGAGCGAAAGCTTCACCTACAAGGCCACCGATGCGCTGGGCAACAGCACCACTAGCACCATCGTGGTCAACATCGTCGATGACGTGCCAAAAGCGGTTGGCGCCGAGCGTTCGGTCGCGGCGGTGGAGATCGATTCCAACCTGCTGCTGGTAATCGACGTCTCCGGCAGCATGGTCGACCCCTCCGGGGTGCCGGGCTTGTCCCGCCTCGAACTGGCCAAGCAGGCGATCAGTGCCTTGCTCGATAAATACGACGATCTGGGCGATGTGAAGGTGCAGATCGTCACGTTCAGCAGCAATGCCACCGACAAAACTTCGATCTGGGTCGATGTGGCGACGGCCAAGTCGATTATTTCCGGTCTGACTGCCGGCGGTGGCACCAACTACGATGCGGCGGTCGCGACGATGCAAACCGCATTCGACACCTCGGGCAAACTGACCGGGGCGCAGAACGTCGGCTACTTCTTCTCCGACGGCAAACCCAACGAAGGCGACATCGGCAGCGCGGATGAGGCCGCACTCAAAGCCTTCCTCGACGCCAACGGCATCAAGAACTATGCGATCGGCCTGGGCAGTGGCGTGAGCAACGCCTACCTCGATCCGCTGGCCTATGACGGCAGCTCCCACACCAACACCAACGCGGTGGTGGTGACCGATCTCAACCAACTCAACTCGGTGCTCTCGGGCACGGTGATGGGCGCACCTGTGACGGGCACCTTGCTGGAGGGCGGAACATTCGGCGCCGATGGCGGCTTCATCAAAACCCTCGTGGTCGACGGCACGACGTACACCTACGACCCTAAAGGCAACAGCAACCAGGGCGCGCTGAACTTCAGTGGCGGCGCCAATCACGGCACGTTCAACACCGTGAACAACACCCTCAGCATCGCCACCAACAATGGCGGCACCCTGGTGGTGAACCTCGACACCGGCGAGTACAACTACACCTCGCAAAAAACCACATCGGTGGTGATCACCGAAAACATCGGCTTCACGCTCAGCGACAACGATGGCGACCTGGCCAGCTCGACGCTGACGGTCAAAGTCATTCCGAATACGGCGCCGGTGGCGGTCGATGACCACATCATCACCAACGTACTGTCGGGCAACATCGTGGTGCCCGGCGAATTGCTGCTGGCCAACGACACCGATGTGGACAAGGATCCGATGACCGCATCGCCGACCACCTTCAACACCGGTTGGGTGGCGAAGGGCGCAGACTTCATCGGCACCAATCAGAACTTCAACTTCACCGGCAGCAACGCCCAGGCGGTGACCCTCGCCCGCAGCGCCTTCGTCGCCAACACCGCAGCCATGACGGCCGTGTTGGTGGTCAGCGGGGCGCTCGGCTCGGTCAGCAACAACAGCACCAACGATGAGGACCGCATCACCGTCAGTCTTAAACAGGGCGAAACGCTCAACCTGGACCACAACCTGGCGGCGGGGCACGTCACGATGGAGTACTCGCTCAACGGCGGCGCATGGATCCCCCTCGCCGACGGCCAGACCATCACGGCTGCGGCGGACGGCACCTACCAGATCCACATCACCAACATCCCCAATGGCCCGGGCAACAGTGGGTCGGGGTCGGAAAACTACCAGCTGACCATGACCGTCAACTACGCCGGCGCCCACGACATCACCCCGGACGCCCACGGCACCTACACCGCCAACGACAACCACGGTGGCAGTGACAGTGCAGGCGTGAGCATCAGCTATCAGGACGGCCACACCCTCACTGGCACCGCGGGCGACGACGTGTTGGTGGCAGGCGCTGGCAACAACGTGATCAATGCCGGCGACGGCAACGATGTGCTGACCGCCGGTTCCGGCAACAACGAGCTGCACGGCGGCGCCGGCAATGACTTGCTGTTCAGCGGCCCTGGTAACGACCTGCTCGACGGCGGCCCCGGCATCGACACCGTGAGCTACGCACATGCTACGGCGGGCGTGACCGTCGACCTGAGTCTGGCGACCGCGCAAAACACCGGAGGCGCTGGCACCGATACCCTGACCGGAATCGAAAACCTCGTCGGCTCAAACTTCAACGACACCCTCACGGGCGATAGCCATAACAACGTCATCAACGGCGGTTTGGGTGACGACATCCTCAACGGTGGCGGTGGCGACGACATCCTGATTGGCGGTCTCGGCAACAACACCCTCACCGGCGGGCCAGGGGCCGATACCTTCCAGTGGCTCAAAGGCAACAGCGGCCACGACGTCGTCACCGACTTCACCCCGGGCACCGACAAACTCGACTTGTCACAACTGCTGCAAGGTGAAAACGGCACGGCGGCATCGCTGGATGACTACCTGCACTTCAAAGTTGTCGGCAGCGGCGCTTCGGTCGTCACCAGCATCGACGTCAGCGCCATGGCCGGCGCGGCTCCGAACCAGACCATCGACCTGGCCGGCGTCAACCTGGCCAGCCACTACGGCGTCACGCCGGGGGCGGGCGGCGTGATTGCAGGAGGACATGACACCGCGACCATCATCAACGGCATGTTGAACGACCATTCGCTGAAGGTGGATACCGTGTGACCTGAAGTCGGAACGACAAAACCCGCCATTCCTGTTGAAGGAATGGCGGGTTTTTTGTTGTCTTCGATCGTTCCCACGCTCTGCGTGGGAATGCCTCCCCGGACGCTCCGCGTCCGCTTTTGGGACGCAGAGCGTCCTTGGCTGCATTCCCACGCAGACGGTTCGACGCCTCGACGTGGGAACGATCAATCAACTCTTCAATGGCCGCAATTACTGCGGATCAATCCTGTCCAGCATCCGATTCACGGCCAACTCCCCAAGCATCACCACCTGCTGAATCCCCAGCAAGGTGTTGCGATGCGTGCCCTCCATCAGCCCTGCGAAATTACTCAGCATCACACTGGCGGATGCCAAGGTTTCGCACGCGTTGACCAGCAGGGTTTCGTCGTTTGCGTCGGGGGCGACGAGGTAGAGTGTGCTGGGTTTTCGGGGGAGGTCTTGGGAGATGACCGGTTTGAGGTAGTAATCGAGGGCGCGGTCGGCGGCTTCGTTGAGCTTTTTGGGGTCGGTGGATTCGTAGGGGGAAACGTCGTCGATTTCGGGTGGGTTCGGGGTGATCTTTGGCATGGTGAAACTCCTTGATGAGTGGCGCCGTCATCCACCGCTGCTAAACGAAATGGGTGGCGGCTGTACGCGGGTTAGCAGACCAGGCATCAAGGAACCCGGCGCACCGAAGTGCCCCACGCAAGCCGCCATAATGCAGACCAACTGACGAAAACAATGTCGGTTGATCAGGGGCGGCACTGACGTGCCTTGATAATCTCCGAGCTGCTAAACCCGATCGCTGATCAGTCAGCGACCGGGAAACAATAGAGACCCGGCACAAGGCGCACAAGCCGGCGGATTCTGGCGCAGTCGTAGGCAACGACGCAAGAATGTGTAGCCTAAGAGAGTGTCTGGAGATGTCTTTTAAACATCACCGTTTAATTCTCACTCCGGTGATAAATTGATAAGTCCCCTTAGCTCAGTTCTGACGGTGAATACCGTGTGACCTGAAACGACAAAACCCGCCATTCCTGTTCAGGGAATGGCGGGTTTTTGTTGTACGTTCGATCGTTCCCACGCTCTGCGTGGGAATGCAGCAAGGGACGCTCTGCGTCCCAAAAGCGGACGCTCTGCGTCCGGGGGAGGCATTCCCACGCGGAACGTAAGAACGATCGAACTTATACGCGTCTCATTTTGAAGTAGTCGAACACAATGAGATCCATTACTGGGGTGATGATTTCGATGCTCCAGATGTAGTTATGCCCGGCAGTCGAATATGTAATCAGCTGAGGATTAAAGTTGTTGGGAAGATTCATGTGGTGGAGGAGATTACCTTGTTCATCCCGGTAGATAACCGAAAGGTTGTTGAACTGCGCGAATCGGCAGTAGAAACTGACAAAGGAGTAACTCCAGTTGAATTGGATGTGCATGTGTTGCGTAGTGCCACTTGCCTGCCAATGCATCTCCAGCACCTGCCGGTAGCACTGATCCGGTATTTGAGGATAAGGACCTGTGATGACATTGGCTAATGGAGTGATCCCCATATAGCCGTTCCCTGCGCGGAAAGTAATGGTCATGCTGTCCAGCACGATTTGCCCACCGGGTGCGATGAGTTGCGTAGGGCGATGATCAAAGTCTTCCGACAAGATGGGTTTCAATGCGCGAATGGTATATCGGCGCAAGGTAAAGGTAATGGCTTTGTTGATGTCGGCGCTTTTATCAAATGCCACCAGGAACTTGGCTTCCAGGATACTGCCGTCGGCAAGTTGTCTGTAAAAACTCTCGGGAATAGTTAAATCGAAGCGCCCTTGGTTAATCCAGACCTGGTGAACGGCATTCTTCGGAAAACTCAGCAGTGTTGTAGCGATGTCCTCCCCGCTGGCGTTCTTGCCACTCAGAATTAGCCATACAGGTTGAAACAGGGCAATCAGCGGCCACACCAGGCAACGGATCGTAGCCGGGCCCGTCAGATTGGTGACATCCAGTTCAGGTCCTACTCCGCTATTCTCGGCCTGGAGAATGGTCGGGGCCGGCAGACGGCTGTCAAAGTCGGCAATGGCCAACACCATCAGTGACAGTGGCTTGGAAGGTGATGAAACGCCCCTTCTGATCACGTTGTAGATGACGGTCACTGTCAGGCCCAGACAGTGGGCGACTACCGAAATCGGAATGCTGATGGCCAGGCCGGCACTGACCAGAGTGGCCGGCGACGTATAGGAGCCTTCAGGTGAGGTGCCGGTTGGCGCGATCCAGCTTACGGTGATCTGATCGCCATCGACAAATGTATTGGCCGGCACTTGGCAGGTCAGTGTGTACTGAGCCGCAAATGGCTCCAGTGTTTTGCCGTTCGACGCTTCCTTCACGGTAGGGGCCAGCAGCGTCAACGCGGCCCGGATGGTGTATTCCCGGCGGGGAAAGCCGACCATCCTTGTCTTGTCTGCCACGCCGTTGAAGTTCACCCCAAATCTAACCGTCATGACGCTTTGATCCGCCAGGGTCTTCAACCACGCGATGGGTGCCTGCGTGATTAACGCTGAAGGCGGATATTTATGCGCTTGGCCGGTCCATAGCACGTACTCGGTGGCATTGCCGTTTGGCAGGAAGCCGTCATAGCGCAGCCAGACACCCTGTCCATACGCTTGCAAGAACCACTGCGCCACGCTGAATTTTTCATTGCCCGCCAGTTTGGAAGCATCCAGTTCCTTAGTCATTACGCCGGCGATTGTGGGTGTTGGCAGGTCGCTGCTTTCCTGAGGGATGAGTTGCACCGACAGATTCAAATCGCCCGAGACGTACGTTTTGCCATCTTGAACAATTGTGTAGAACACTCTCACCACGGTGCCCAAGCAGAACGCCACTACCGAGTTTGGAATGCGGATAATCAGACCGGCACTGACCAAGGTGGCCGCCGAGGTATAGGAACCACCGGACGGAGTTCCGGCCGCTGCGATCCAGGACACGGTCAGCCGGGCATCCGGTTTGAAGGCGGGGTTGGTCGGCACCACAATGGTCAGTGTATTTCGGGCCTTGAACGGAACAAGATTCTTGCCGTCGGCTTCGGCCTCATCCACGCGAGGTGGCAGGGGCGTTCCGATCACTTCCTCGCCAAACATCAATTGCAGCAAATTGGAAAACACCTCCACTTCTCCCGGGTTAGTCACTGTGCATTGCACGGTCAACGGGGTGTTGGCGTAGGGGGCTATGTATTTGGCGGGCACATGAAAGATGACGGGCTGGGTCGGGTCGGTGACGATCAATTTAAAAATGAACAGGGCTTTAATCCCGTCCTGATCCGTGGTTTGCCAGTTGAGATTGACAATTGCACCTATTTTCAACGGCCAGTATTTAGCGACCTGCACGGTGGCGGTGGCGGTGTCGACCGGTAGCTTGTTGTCCACCAGCGGATCGACAATCGGCAAGCCCAAGGGCAGGGATGAGCCGCTGAACGTGGCGTCGGCGGGTTTCGAGCCCCGGGTGTTTCCTGCGCTGATCAGATCGTAGGACGCTCGCGCCGAACCTCCAATCAGGTTGCGCACCCACTCATTTGGAACCTCAAATTTCACGCTCCTGCTGGCCGGGAGCGTCTGACTGAAGGTCTGGATAGTGGTGTCGCCGCCTTTGGTGAGCCCTGTCAGCACTAGCTTGATCAGATCATTCGCTGCAAAGAGTCCGGTGACCAGAAGACCCAGGGTGCCACCCAGAAGCAGATCATGATTCACCACATTGTCCGGATCAGCCTGTTCAAAAATCGGCGCGATCAGCAACACCGTGCCGGGTTTGGCTGTGAGCATGAGCGCATCCGACCAGCCGCTGGTGTTTTGCACCCTGTCGATCACTTCCCAACGCACCACCAGACTGTTGGTGGGCATCAGGCTGGCGAGCATTTGCGGTGTCAGTTCAAAAACAATGTCACCCAACACGGTGACGGTGTGTTCCAGAAGCAGTGTTCCAAAGGCAAGTACTACCACGTCACCGATGGACTGGTTGAAGTACGCCAGCACGGTCACGAACATGCCTTCGTCGATCACGGTCTGATCGATGATGCTTTCCGAGGCGACGGGCAATTTCAGGCCCTGATTGAACGGCTTGCCCCCGTCCGTGTCCGCTTCGCCCGGCGCCGGGTACTTGTAAAACAGCGGAACGGGTGGCGATCCCTCGGTGCCGTTCCCGCTCACGCGCGTAACATCGAACCACAGGGGCAGGTTGTTGGCCTGGAAGGGCAGAAACCTGCTTTCCATGACATTAGAGGCAATGTAGAAGGGAATGTTTTTCGCGTTGCCGTTTGCATCGAAATGCGCTTCGGTCACCGAGAACTCAGCGACGGGAGCGTTTTTTGTTTCGATGTACACCCTGATGTAGTCGCCGATGGCCATGCTCTCATAGGCCAGGATATAGACCAGCAATCCGTCACGATCACTGTGCACCATGTTGATGTTGATTCCCAACGCACCGTCGCTCTGCAGTTTATAGCCAGGCGGGTAGGGCGGTGCGACCGCTAGCACGCCGATGCCGCGTTCGGGCGGGAAGACGACGACTTGTCCATTGGCGGCGGGGTCAGCGTTTGTCATGGGGCTGTTCATGAATGCGTACCTTCCAGAGAGGCGCCCGGTTCCCGGTTGGGCGGCACCGATATGGAAGGATTAGAGCGTCGCCGCTCATGTTTGCCTACTGTCAGATCTGACAGGTAGCCGCTGCTTTAAGACAAGCGGTCACTCCCCTCACATCGGCTCCGGCGGCCCGATCAACCTCCCCATCACTCCAAACAATCCCAGCTCTCGAATCACCTCCAGTTCCCCTTTGGTCTCGACCATCTCCGCAATCAATGGCAAATCGATGCTGTTGGTTGCCCGGTAGATCGCGTCGATGAAAAGCCGCTTGTCAGGCTGCTCGTCAATGTGACGGATATACGCCCCATCGATTTTCAAGTACGCCAGGCCCAATTGCGTCAGATTGCCGATCTGGCTGAAGCTGCCACCGAAATGCTGCAATCCGATGCGATACCCGGTGTTGAGCAGGCTATGGCTCAGGCGCTGCAATTCTTCCGGCGGCGGCAGTTGGCGTTCGTCAATTTCCAGGATCAGCAGGGGGGCCAGTTCGGGCAGCGATTCGAGCATGTCGATGATCTGTCGCAGTTGCACTGGGTCGCGCAGCGTGTTGCCCGACAGGCTTAACGCCAGCGGCCATCGATCGACGACGAGGTATTCGAGGGTGGCTTCGAGCATCGCCAGATCGAAGCGTGCTGACCAGCCAAGACGCTCGATCCACGGCAGAAAATGCCCGGCGGGTATCGCCTTGCCCTGTGGGTCGAGCAGGCGCGCAAGGACTTTGTGGTGCAGCACCTGGCTGGTGTCGGCGCATTGCACCACGGGTTGGAAATACAATTGCATCTTGCCTTCGGTCAGCGCGTCGTCGATCCAGGTGCGCCAGTCGTGTTGAGCGTGGTTTGGCGTGGTATCTGTGTGAGCCAGGTGTATCCATGGGCGTTCTGGATGTTGCTGGGCCTGGGTCAGTGCCTGATCGAGGCGCAGGAACACGTCGCTGGCCGGTTCGCCGGGGTGATAGGCGACCACGCCCAGGTGCGCCACGGGCATGCAGTCGCTGGCGCCGGTCAGGCGCAGGTTTTCCAGGGTGGCGCTGATTTCCGAGGCCAGGCGAGCCGCGTCCGTGCTGTCCAGACCGGCTGCCAGCACGCAGAATTCGCCGCCGCGATTGCGCGCTGCCAGCCAGGTGCGCCGTGCTGGAACCTGAGTCAGACGCTTGAGCAATTCGCCGACGGTCCTGATCAGCGCATCGGTGCGCTGACCACCGAGGCGTTGGTTGAGTCCGATCAGATCGTTGATCCGCAACATCAGCAGATGGCCGTCGCTGCTCTGCTCGCCGACCAGTAAATGATCGGCCAGTTGCTCATCCAGCAAGCGCCGGTTGGCCAGTCCCGTGAGGCCGTCCTGATAGGACTCGGCGCGTAGTTTTTCACTGCGCGCGGCCTCTTCGGCGAACAGCGCCTTGAGCTTTTCGACCATTTGGTTCATTGCCAGCACCACGCGTTTCAATTCGGGTGTGCGTGGCAGTTTTGGCAGGCTCAGGAACTCGCGTTTGCTGATGGCTTGGGCTTGTTTGACCATTTTGTCCAGCGGGCGTAATTGCCGACGTAGCAGCCAGCCACCGAACACGGCGCTGAGCAATCCGCAGATCAGCAACCAGATCAGGCTACCGAGTGTGCTGTCCCAGAGTTTGGCCAAGGCAAACTGCGGATTGCTCAGCACTTCGACTCGCGCCACCTGTTCCCAGCCACGCATGACCAGTGCATCGCCCCCTTCCGGGCGCAGGTTGACCAGGCTCACGAACCAACCGGGGACGCCCTCGATGTGCGTCGCTGCGTTGCGCTCGACCAGCACCTCTCCATCGACGATGTTGACGACGCGGATGCTGCGGAAATAGCCACTGTCGAAGATCGAGCTGACCATCAATTCAGTCATTGCCGGATCGTCGATCTGCTCCGTCAGCGACAAGCCCAGTGCGGTGGCCGCGTCCTGGGCGTGGGAGCGCAACTGGCCGAGCATTTGTTCGCGCGAGCTTTCGAGGCTGACAAAAAAACTGCCGCTGAACGCCACCAGCAAAAACAGGCAAATGGCGATGAACAACTGTTTGCGCAGTGACATACAACGCTCCTTGCGATGGCCGCTAACCTTCGCCCACGGCGAACCCTTCAGCCTGCATCTTTTTCAACACGTCTTGCCAGCGCGACAGCTTTTTCGAGTCGCTGCTGCGCGTGCCGCCATTGGCCCCGGGTAAATACAGGCCTTCTGCGTTGAAGGCGTACACCGGCAACAGGTCTTTGCGTTGGGAAGCGGGGCGGATGTCGCCGATCAGGTTGTCCAGCACCAGCGGCTCGGCCGCAGGGTTGCTGTAGAAGGTCAGGACCATGTGCGCCTGGTTCTGGGTCAGGGCCTTGACGTAGGTGATGCGCAGCTTTTCGCTGGGAATCCCGAGTTGGCGCAAACTGAAATATTTCGCCAGGGCGTAGTCTTCGCAGTCGCCTGCACCCTTGATCAGTGATTCTTCTGGCGTGGCCCAGTAATCGGTCTGACGCCAGATGCGGGTGTCGTCCTGGAAACTCAGTTGTTGATTGAAAAAGCGATTGACCGCGTCCAGTTGCTCGCGCTCGGGCTGGTTGGCTTCGCTTTTGAGCATTTGACTCCAGGCCTCGATTCTTCCTTGGGCAGCGCCGAGCGGGCCGTAGCGCTTTTCGGCGGTCTGCAGAATCTGTGAAAACTCCCAGTTGGCCCAGACACTGCCCAGTCCCGTCAGTAGAAAACCGGCCAGCAGCAGCCATCCGCCGAGCCGAAATCGGAGCGCTGGCCATCCTGGACTACGCCGGCGACGGGACATGTCTGGCTGCTGCTCGGGTGCAGATGACTGAAGTCTAGGCGCAGTTCTTTAAAAAGGTGGGGTGATCGTCGGGTCAGTCCGCGGATCAGGGCTCAGGATTTGCGCAGGGTTTTCTGTCTGAGGATATAGATCGTGACCAGCACCGCGCTGGTCAGCATGAATCCACGGGCCCACGGCAGTGGCACCAGATAGCAGGAAAACAGGATGCTCACCCACATCAGCCCGATGGCGTAGACCTTGCCCTTGAGCGGAATGCCGTTGCCGTCGAGGTAGTCGCGAATCCACGGGCCAAGCTGCGGGTGCTCGACCAGCCACTGGTAAAAACGTGGCGAACTGCGGGCGAAGCAGGCGGCCGCCAGCAGCAGGAACGGGGTGGTGGGCAACACCGGCAGGAAAATCCCGATCACCCCCAACGCTACGCTCAGCCAGCCGATGGCCAGCAGCACGTAACGCAACATCAGGGAGCGGTTGCCTATGGGGTTGTCCATAGGCAAAACCTTAGTGGTGACGTGGCTTGAGGATCGCCGGTTTTTCGTCTGGCGCCTGGCACAGCAGGTACAGCGCGGTCAGCGCTTCCGGGATCTGTACGATCATGTCGTCCATCAGGTTGGGGTCTTTGGCGATGTCTTCGAACTCAGGCTGTTCGTCGAACAGGCCCGAACCGACCATGATCGGCAGCAGCATTTCGCTGACTTCGTCTTCGGCGGTTTCGAACCAGGCCGCTTCGCGCAGGAACACGCCTTCCATGAAGCCGATGCACCAGCCGCGCAGGTCGGAATCGTCCGGCTCCTCGCCCAGGTCCAGCTCGCACGGCAGCTCGAATTCTTCATCGGAGGCCAGTTGGCGAGCGATGTGCGCCTTGAGCGCGAGCAGGGTGGATTCGATGGCTTCACGCTCGGTGTCGTCGGCGTAATGCGGCTCTTCGGCGAAAAGGGCGTCGATCCATTCACGATCCGGAACCACTTCGGAGCAGATCGACAGCGCGGTGAGGTAGCCGTGGGCGGCCACATAGTCCAGCGCCTCGTCATGCAGTTCGTCGGCGTCGAGGAAGACTTGCAAACGGGTTAGTTGCTCAGCGAAGGACATTAAAGGGCTACCTTGGGAATTAACAGATGCGGGAATTCTAGGCCTTCTTGAGCACACAGGCCAGCCGCGCGGCATATTTGCACCCCGGAACACCACAATCCCTGTGGGAGCGGGCTTGCTCGCGAAGGCGTCGTGTCAGGCAGCATTGATGTCGACTGATACTCCGCCTTCGCGAGCAAGCCCGCTCCCACAGGTTTTGCATTGCGTTAGCGTCACGTGTCTTCTCAGCGGCACCCTTTGAGGAGGAGGCCTCGGGTATACTCGCGCGTTTTGTGATGCCCTGCTGGCGTCGCGGCTGAAAGTATGAAGCGTCATGCAACGCGCACTTACGATTTGTCGGTGCAGCTTTCGTGGTTCTGAACCAGCCTTGCAGGGATGTTTCGGTGATTTTTGGAGTTTTTATGCTCGAGCAGGCTCAACGCGTCCTCAAGGACATCTTCGGCTACGACAGTTTCCGTGGCCGTCAGGGTGCAATCATTGAGCGCGTGGCCAGTGGCGGCGACGCCTTGGTGCTGATGCCTACCGGTGGCGGCAAATCCCTGTGTTTCCAGGTGCCCGCACTGCTACGCGAAGGCCTGGCCGTGGTGGTGTCACCGCTGATCGCACTGATGGACGATCAGGTCGCCACGCTCGAAGAACTGGGTGTCGCCGCCGCCGCGCTGAACTCAACGCTCAGCGCCGAGCAGCAGCGCGACCTCGCCGCGCGGATCAAGCGCGGCGAAGTGAAGATGCTGTATCTGGCGCCCGAGCGGCTGGTCCAGCCGCGGATGCTGGCCTTCCTGCAAAGTCTTGAAATCTCCCTGTTCGCCATCGACGAAGCGCACTGCGTGTCCCAATGGGGTCACGATTTCCGTCGCGAATACCTGCAACTGGGCCAGTTGGCGGAGTTGTTCCCCAATGTCCCGCGCATTGCTTTGACGGCCACTGCTGACAAACGTACCCGTGAAGAAATCGTCGACCGGCTGCATTTGCACAATGCCGAGCGCTTTCTGTCGAGTTTTGACCGCCCCAACATTTTCTACCGCATCGTGCCCAAGGAGCAGCCGCGCAAGCAGTTGCTGGCGTTCCTCGCCGAGCGCCGCAGCGATGCCGGCATCGTCTATTGCCTGTCGCGTAAGAAAGTCGACGAGGTGGCGGTGTTTCTCAGTGAGCAAGGTTTCCCGGCGCTGCCGTATCACGCCGGTTTGCCCAACGACACCCGCGCCCATCACCAGAAGCGCTTCCTCAACGAAGAGGGCCTGATCATGGTCGCCACCGTGGCGTTCGGCATGGGCATCGACAAGCCTAACGTGCGCTTTGTCGCTCACCTCGACTTGCCGAAATCCCTTGAGGCGTATTACCAGGAAACCGGTCGCGGCGGCCGTGATGGCCTGCCGGCGGATGCCTGGATGGCCTACGGCCTGCAAGACGTGGTGATGCTCAAGCAGATGCTGCAAAACTCCGAAGGCGATGAGCGCCACAAGCGTCTGGAACAGCACAAGCTCGACGCCATGCTCTCGCTATGCGAAGAAACCCGCTGCCGTCGCCAGACCCTGCTGGCGTACTTCGATGAAGACATGCCCGAGCCGTGCGGCCATTGCGACAACTGCGTCGACGGCGTGCAGACCTGGGACGCCACCGAGCCGGCCCGCCAGGCGCTTTCGGCGATCTACCGCACAGGTCAGCGTTACGGCGTCGGGCATTTGGTGGATGTATTGCTGGGCAAGGACAACGAAAAGATCCGCAGCTTCGGCCATCAGCATCTGTCGGTCTATGGTGTCGGCAAAGCGCTGGGCGAGAGCGAATGGCGCTCCCTGTTCCGCCAACTGGTGGCCCGTGGCCTGGCCGACATCGACCTCGAAGGCTACGGCGGCCTGCGTCTGAGCGACACCTGCCGGCCATTGCTCAAGGGCGAAGTGACCCTGGAGTTGCGCCGCGACCTCAAACCGCAAACCACTGCCAAAAGCAGCAAGAGCCAGGCAAGCCAGCTGGTGCGCGGCGAAGAGCGCGAACAGTGGGAAGCCTTGCGCGCCCTGCGTCGCAAGCTCGCCGAGGAGCATGGTGTGCCGCCTTACGTCATCTTCCCCGACTCGACCTTGCTGGAAATGCTCCGCAGCCAGCCGACCTCGCTGGCGGAAATGGCCACCGTCAGTGGCGTCGGCGCGCGCAAGCTGGAGCGTTACGGCGAAGCCTTCCTCGAAGTGTTGGGTGGACAGGTCGAGGCGCCGAAAGTGGTGGCCGACGTACGCCACGAGCTGATCACCCTGGCCCGGGCCGGCATGACGCCGCTGCAAATTGCCGGTCAGCTGCAATGCTCGGAAAAGAATGTCTACACCATGCTCGCCGAGGCCATCGGCAAACAGCAGTTATCGCTGGAACAGGCGCTGGACCTGCCGGAAGAATTGATGGGCGAAGTCCAGGACGCATTCCTCGACGGCGAGGGCGAATTGCCGCCGGTCTCGGAGATCGCCGCGTTGTTTGCGGGGAGAGTGCCGGAAGGGGTGTTGTACTGCGTACGGGCGGCGCTGCAATCTGAATTTGAGGTTTAAGTGACCGGTCAGGGTGGTGTAACGATTCACTACAGACCAGTCCTTGCCTCGAGCCAATGGTCATGCTTAGCTGACTAATAATTAGTTTTTCTCTATTTCAGTCTGATCATGAGTGTTTTATGCCGTTAACCGATCAACACCGTTTTGGCATGCAACTGGCCCAGATGTCGCGTGGCTGGCGTGCCGAACTGGACCGCCGTCTGGCAGGCCTCGGATTGTCCCAGGCTCGCTGGCTGGTGCTGCTGCACCTGGCGCGTTTCGACGAAGCGCCAACCCAGCGTGAACTGGCGCAAAGCGTCGGCGTCGAAGGGCCGACCCTGGCCCGATTGCTTGATAGCCTGGAAAGCCAGGGACTGGTCCAGCGCCAATCGGTGCTGGAAGACCGTCGGGCGAAGAAGATCGTCCTGTGTGCCCCGGCCCGTCCCCTGATCGAACAAATTGAAACCATTGCCAATCAACTGCGCCGCGAACTGTTCGAAGGCGTGGATGAGGCGGAGTTGAAGATCTGCATGCGCGTTCACGGGCACATTCTGGCGAACCTGGAAAAGTCTTGAGGCATAACCGCGTGTCAGCTTTTTGAGATACCCCGTTGAGCGGACTATAAAGAACTACTAGGCAATATCGTGTTCGTACCGGATGTGCGAACACGTACAGGTTGGTTCTGGTTATCTAAGGGATGCACATGCTCGAGAGTTGGCACGTTGTTTTGCGGTGTTGCGCCAGGCTGCTTCTGGTCGGTGGTGCTGTCACTTACTCGGCATTGGCCCCTGCGCTGGGATTGGGTGAGATCACCCTTCATTCCGCGTTGAATCAGCCGTTGCGTGCCGACATTGCCTTGGTGGATGTCGGCAGTCTGGAGGAGGGCGAGCTCTCCGTCAGCCTAGCGACGGCGGATGAGTTCAGCCGCGCCGGCGTCGACCGGGTGTTCTTCCTCAACGATTTGAAGTTCACACCGGTGTTGCGGGGCAACCGCAGCCTGATCCGGGTGACCTCCAGCAAACCGGTCAACGAACCCTTCCTGAATTTCGTAGTGCAGCTTAATCAGCCCAACGGGCGTTTGCTGCGCGAGTACACGGTACTGATCGATCCACCGGGTTCCCCCGGGATCGTGCCGGACGACGATGTACCCGTCGCCAATCAACCAAACTCTCCCTTCCCGAGCGTCAAACCGGCCATTGTGTCAGCGCCGGCGGCGAAAAAATCCGCGACGGCGCCCAAGGTCGATCCACTTGTCGCGCCCCCTGTGAGCGATCCCGTTGCCGAACAACTGGCCGCCAGCATTTTGCAAAACCAGCAACTGCAAAAGACCGTCGATGAGTTGAGCGCGAAGCTCAAGGCTCAGGATGAGCAGGCCGCTGGCCAGAAAAAACAGGTGTCCGAACTGCAAACCCAACTGGCTGAGATCAAGCAGGCTCCGCCTGTAGCACCAGTCGCGATAGCGCCTGCTGCCCCGGTCGTTGTTGAAGAGACCGACAGCCAGTGGCCGCTGATCATCGGCTTGCTGGGGTTGATAGCGTTGGTGTTGCTGGGGCTGTTCGTTCGCCGCCGACAACAGCGCGGTCAGGTATTGGCGCCGGATCCAGCCGCTTTACCGCCACGCCAGGAGCCGGTGCTCGATCGAGCGGCTGCTGCGGTGGAAAACGCTCCACCGCCCGCAACATCTCCCGAACCTCATGAAGAAACGGCGGCGGGTGATGTGCTGGAAGGCGTTGGCATCTACCTGGCCTATGGCCGATATTCCGAAGCCGCCGGTTTGTTGCGAGACGCCTTGGCCAAGCAACCACAGCGCACGGACCTGGCGGTGCAACTGTTGGAGGTCCTCGGCAAGCAAGGTGATGTTCGCGCCTATGAGGTGCAGGAAAACAGCTTGCGTGACGCCGGGTTCGACCCTCAGGAACTTCAGGACATGCGCGCCCGTCATCCGAAACTGAGTGCGATGCCGGTGCCGGTGCCGGTGCTCGTGCCTGCGGTGGCGGCAAGCATCGTTGCGGTGAAACCCGAAAGTGCGCACGCCGACGAATTCCGGTTGAACCTGGATGACCTGTCGATGGATGCGAATTGGGATCTGGTCAGCCCCTTCGAAACAACCAAACCTGCCAATGCACCGCCCAAGGCCGCTGAGCCCGCGTTCGCTTCAAATCTGCACGTATTGCCCGATGTGTTCGAGATGCCCGACGAGATCACCCTGGACGAACCCGAACTCGAATGGGTGCCCGAACCTGACTCGCAGTCACTGGATGACGACTTTCTCGACACGTTCAGCGACAGCGGACAATCGCTGGAGCTGGAACCGCTCAACCTTGAACCCCTCAACCTTGAACCGGCCAGGCCAACCAGCGCCGGCAAGCTGGAGCAAGCCCAGAACTGCATCGACGACGGTGATCTGGACAGCGCCATCGAACTGCTCAACGAGTTGCTTAAAGACGGTGATGAGCCGCTCAAGCAGACCGCCCGGAGTCTGTTGGCCGGAATCCGCTGAGCAACTAAACTGGCGGCGCACTCAGGTTCAGGAATTCGGCCCATCATGACCACGCAAAAACCGGAAATCGTCATCACCTACTGCACGCAATGCCAATGGCTGTTGCGCGCGGCCTGGCTGGCGCAAGAACTGCTCAGCACCTTTGGCGATGACTTGGGCAAGGTTTCGCTGGTGCCCGGCACTGGCGGTGTCTTCCACATTTTCTGTGACGAGGTGCAGCTCTGGGAGCGCAAGGCTGATGGTGGTTTCCCGGAAGCCAAGGTGCTCAAGCAGCGGGTCCGCGATCAGATCGACCCTGACCGCGACCTGGGCCACAACGACCGGACTCAGTGAGAGGCGGCCTCGGCCGCCACGGTTTTTTTACTGGAGCCGCCTGACAATCTGCTGGAAACCACAATTGCGACGATGATCAATGCTCCGCCGATCAGCATGCGCAGCGTCGGGTTTTCATCGAACAACAGCCACGCCACGGTGATCCCGTAGACCGGCTCCAGGGCGAACACCACGGCGGCGGTGCGCGCTTTGATGACCGCCAGGCTGGCGACGAACAAACTGTGGGCAACCCCGGTGCAGAATACGCCGAGCAGACCGATCCACAGCCAGTCGATAGTGCGCACGTCGCTCAATAGCGGTGCTGCCACTGGCAGCAGGCACAGGGCAACCACCACGTTTTGACACAGCGCGGCCTGCACCGCCGGGATTCGTCCGGAGCTGGCGCGGTTGGTCAGTGACAGCAGGGCGAACAGCAAGCCTGAACCGACGGCCCAGAGCAGGCCCACGGTGGCACCACTCGCCAGATCGAAATCAGGCGTGACCAGCACCAGCCCGACACTCACCAGCACGACCAGGAGGATTTCGTTGGCGCGAATCCGCTCACGGAAAATCAGCCCTTCGAGAATCACGGTAAACGCCGGGAAGCTGGCGAACCCCAGAGTCGCAATCGCCACGCCCGCGACTTTCACCGCAATGAAAAAACTCACCCAATGCCCCGCCAGGAGTAAGCCGCTGAGCAGCAGGCGGCGCCAGTCCTGCGCTTCGAGTTTCTGCCAGCGTGTGTTGCTGGCGAACCGTGCGAAGAATGCCAATGCCAGCACGGCAAACGCGGCCCGACCAAAAACGATGACCGAGGGGGAGGCGGCAGCGAGTTTGCCGAACACACCAGTCAGGCCAAACATCAGTGCGCCGATATGCAGGGCGCCAAGGGCGGTACGCGGAGTCATTGCAATCCTTGATATTGAACCGGGCCAACAGACACCGGGGGCACTGTAGGAGCTGTCGAGTGAAACGAGGCTGCGATCTTTTGATCTTGATCTTTTAAAAGCGAGACCAAAGATCGCAGCCTCGTTTCACTCGACAGCTCCTACATTGAACGGTATGACGGCGGTTATGTCTGTCGGCAAACTATCGACTTTTGTTGCCAGACTCGCGGCGCAGTTCGCCCGGCGTCGCACCGAACTCGCGCAACACCGCCGCAGCGAATGCGCTCTGGGAACTGTAACCGACCCGACTGGCGATCTCGCCGACAGGCAGCGGCGAGTCACGCAGCAATCCCACCGCTATATGCAGCCGTCGACTGCGAATGTAGTCCATCGGCGTCTGCCCGCATTCCGCGACAAACCGCGCGTGCAACCGAGCGCTCGACAAGCCGGCGATGCGCGCCAGATCGGCGACCTGCAGCGGATAAGCCGCATACTGATCGATGTGCGCATTCAGGGCGGCATACGGCAAGCGTCGACCGCCCACGACGTCTGGCTTGGCGTTGTTGAGGCTGGCCAATAACAGCACCGCGCCTTGCTGGGCAATCAACGGATCACTGACCTGACTGGCCGCAAGCCAGCTCACCAACTGACTTTGACCGGCGTCCAGCGGCAGGCGACCGGCGTTGTCGAGCAGGCGTCGACTGGCCTCGGCGTGATCGCCCAAGGACTGCGAAATCCATTGGTCGCTCGGCACATCCAGCACCAGGCAGCGACTGCCATTGCTGCTGCCGCAGGCGTGATGGAAGCCGGACGGCACCACCACGAAACTCTGTTGCACCACTTGGCTGCCACGCCCGCCGACTTCAAAGTCCAGCGCGCCCGAGAGCCCGAACACCAGTTGTGCGTGGTCGTGGCTGTGGACGATCAGGTCTTCGGTGTACTGGCGTAGCGTGAGGATCGGTCTCATCGCAGGTCTCCCGGGCAAGATGCGGTCAGTCTACACCGCCAGGGTGCTGTCACAGGACTGACTCGGCACTGTCATGGGCCATTAACCCGACCGGCGCAAGCTTGCCAAAATCTGTCCTGAGGGTTTACCCATGACCAGCGCCGAGCTCGCCAAACCCAGCCGTAAGCAACGTGTGCGGACCTTGTGGATTTCCGATGTGCATCTGGGCACCCGGGATTGCCAGGCCGAACACCTGTCGCAGTTTCTAAAGGGCTATCACGCGGACAAGATCTACCTGGTCGGCGACATCATCGACGGCTGGAAACTGCGCAGCGGCATGTACTGGCCACAGGCGCACACCAATGTGATCCGCCGGCTGCTGACCATGAGCAAGCGCGGCACCGAGGTGATCTACGTCACCGGTAACCACGACGAATTCCTGCGCCGTTATTCGAAGCTGATGCTGGGCAACATCCAGTTGGTGGACGAGGCGGTGCACGTGACCGCCGATGGCCGCCATCTGCTGGTGATCCACGGCGATCAGTTTGACGTCATCACCCGCTATCATCGCTGGCTGGCCTTTCTTGGCGACTCGGCCTACGAATTCACCCTGACCCTCAACCGTTGGCTGAATCACTGGCGCGCCCGTTATGGCTATGGCTACTGGTCACTGTCGGCGTACCTCAAGCACAAGGTGAAAACGGCGGTCAGTTTCATCAGTGATTTTGAAGAGGCCATTGCCCACGAATGCGTGAAGCGCGAATTGCACGGCGTGGTGTGCGGGCACATTCACCATGCCGAGATCCGCAAGGTGGGCGGGGTGGACTACCTCAATTGCGGGGATTGGGTGGAGTCGTGTACGGCGTTGATCGAGCATTGGGACGGGTCGATCGAGTTGTATCGGTTGGCGGATGCGCAGGCGCGGGAGGCTGAATTGAAGGCCATTAAAGTCGCAGAGCCGGCATGAAAATCAAGTTGCCTGCACGGTCCTCATCGCGGGCAAGCCCGCTCCCACATTAGACCGCTTTCGGGCTAACGATTCGGTCACCTGTGGGAGCGGGCTTGCTCGCGATTGGACCGCGCAGCGGTCCCGATGGATTTATGAGGCCGGCGCGTGTTCTTCCATCGCCGCCTTGTAGATCGAATGTTTAGGCTGCGCAAACAAGCGCTCCATCATCGGCTCGAAGAAACTCAGCGGTAACGTCTCATACGCTGGATCAAACGCCGCCGCATCGTACTTGGCGCAGAACTCAATGGTTGCCTGATACTGCGGATGTTCGCTGAATTGCTCGCGCAGATGCCGGTCCATCCCCAGGTGATGGAAGAAATAATAGCCCTGGAAGATCCCATGCTTCTCCACCATCCACAGGTTCTCGGCGCTGACGAACGGCTTGAGGATCGCCGCGGCAATGTCCGGATGGTTGTAGGAGCCCAGCGTGTCGCCGATGTCGTGCAGCAGCGCACAGACCACATATTCTTCATCGCGGCCGTCGCGCCAGGCACGGCTGGCGGTTTGCAGGGAATGGGTCAGGCGATCCACCGGGAAGCCGCCAAAATCACCCTCCAGTAATTTCAGGTGCGCCACGATCCGTGTCGGCAGCTGCCTCGCATAGGCACTGAAGTCCGCGGCGATGATCGCCCAGTCTTCCTGCGTGCCATCCTGCATGTGGGTGAAACGAGCGCTGGCATTCATCAGCTATCCTCTTGTTCTAAGCGAATGGGACATTTTGAGTGTAGGACTTGGATCCAATTCTGCACTGGCCACGCAGGACGCTTTTATGACTAGGGGAGCCTAGAGCGGCACCCGACCCAGCACCATGTCGCGGTACATGACGAAGTCACCGAGCAGGCTGTAAAGAGGGTGCTGAAAGGTCGCCGGGCGGTTCTTCTCGAAGAAGAAATGGCCGACCCAGGCAAAGCTGTAACCCGCCAGCGGCAAGGCGAGCAACAACAGCCACGCGCCTCTGCCAACGGCCAACGCCAGAATGAAAATGACCAGGCTGGTACCGACAAAATGCAATCGTCGACAGGTGCTGTTGCTGTGTTCGCTGAGGTAGTACGGGTAAAACTCAGCGAAACTGTTGAAACGTCTGATGTTTTCCACGACTGCGATCTCTGTGGTAGTTGTTCTGATTGCAAGTTGTTCTGCGGGTAGCTTATTTGAGTCTAGAGTGATCAATGGCGTCAGCCAGTGACAATAGGCGCCACTTTAGTATCCTTCGAAAACTTGCCGCGTTAGACGGCTCACCAATCAGTAAGTAAACGCCATGAGCGAACGTACGACTTCTGCAAGCTGGGCGATGGGGATTGTCAAAGCACTGGAGATGGACGGCCTGGATTGCCGGGTTCTGTTCAAGCAGCTGGGGCTCGACTACGCGGCACTGGATGACCCCGATGCGCGCTTCCCGCAAGACTCCATGACACGACTGTGGCAGCGCGCGGTCGAGCTGTCCGGTAACCCCGCGATCGGCCTGAACATGGGCAAAGTGGTGCGCCCGGCGTCCTTTCATGTCGCCGGTTACGCGCTGATGTCCAGCCGGACCCTGGCCGAAGGCTTTCAACGACTGGTGCGCTATCAGCGGATCATTGCTGAAAGTGCTGACCTGAGCTTCCGGTTACTGGATGAAGGGTATGCGCTGATTCTGACGGTCCATGGCGACCACCTGCCGCCGACCCGACAAAGCGCCGAAGCCTCGCTGGCCTGTGCGCTGGCGCTGTGCGGCTGGTTGACCGGGCGCACGCTGCAACCGCGCAAAGTGCTGGTGCAGGGCGATCAGCCGAGCAATCTCGAACCCTACAAACAAGCGTTCCATGCGCCGTTGGTGTTCAACGCGCCTTATGACGCGTTGATCTTCGAGCGCGCCGACATGGAGGCGCCGCTGCCGACCGCCAACGAGGCGATGGCGCTGCTGCACGACCGGTTTGCCGGTGAGTATCTGGCGCGGTTTTCCGAGAGCCGGGTGACCCACAAGGCGCGGCAGGTGCTGTGCCGTCTGTTGCCCCAGGGCGAGCCCAAGCGCGATACCGTGGCGCAGACGCTGCACTTGTCGCAACGGACCCTGCAGCGACGCTTGCAGGAAGAAGGCACGAGTTTTCAGACGTTGCTGGATGACACGCGACGGGAACTGGCCGAGCAATACCTGGCGCAGCCCACCATGACCCTGCTGGAAATTGCCTACCTGTTGGGGTTTGCCGACCCGAGCAATTTCTTCCGCGCCTTCCGCCGCTGGTTCGACGCCACGCCCGGCGAGTACCGGGCACGGCTGATGGAAGCGCCGGCGCCTGTCAGTGACGCCAGAACGCAGGAATGCACAGAACAAACACCGTAATGATCTCCAGTCGTCCCAGCAGCATGCCGAACGAGAGAATCCACTTGGCGGCGTCCGGCAGGGTGGCGAAGTTGCCCGCCGGGCCGATGGTTTCGCCTAGGCCCGGACCGACGCCGGAGACGGTACTGGCCGCGCCGGTGAGGGCGGTCATCCAGTCCACGCCGAGCAGCGACAGCAGCAATGCGATCACGCAAATGGTGATGGCGAAGAAGAACGAAAACGTCAGGATCGAACGCACGATCTCTTCGTCGAGACGGTGACCGTTGTACTTCTGCTTGATCACCGCGCGCGGGTGAATCAGCTGATTAAGGTTGGCCTTGAGCAGGATATAGGCGACCTGGAAGCGGAAAATCTTGATCCCGCCCGCCGTCGAGCCCGAGCAACCGCCGACAAAACCCAGGTAGAAAAACAGCATCAGCGAGAAATTGCCCCAGAGGCTGTAGTCCCCCAGTGCAAAACCGGTGGTCGTCACCACCGACGTCACGTTCAGGGCCACATGGCGCAGGGCATCGAGCCAGTGCAGTTTGGTGGTCCACCAATACCAGGTGCCGAGTACCAGCCAGGTCACCAGCAACATGCCGAGCAAACCTTGAACTTGCTGGTCCTTGATCAGTGCCCGACGGTTACCGCGCAAGGTGGCCACGTACAGGGTGAACGGCAGGCTGCCGAGGATCATGATGACGATCGCCACCCAGTGCACCGCCGGTTGTGTCCACTTCGCCAGCGACTGGTCGGACGTGGAGAATCCGCCGGTGGAAATGGCTGACATCGCGTGGTTGATCGCATCGAACAGGCTCATCCCGGCCCACCAGAACGCCAGGCTGCCGAGGATGGTAATGCCGACGTAGGCCGCCACGATCAGACGCGCCACCATGTGCGAGCGGGGCATGATTTTTTCGGAACGGTCCGACGACTCTGTCTGAAACAGCCGCATGCCACCGATGCGCAGCAACGGCAGAATCGCGACCGCCATGCCGATGAAGCCGATGCCGCCGATCCAGTGCAGCAGCGAGCGCCACATCAGGATGCCGGGGGACATGGTGTCCAGGCCGGTCAATACCGTGGAGCCCGTAGCGGTGATGCCGGACATGCTTTCGAAGAACGAGTCGGTGTAGCTGATGCGCTGAGTCAGCAGAAATGGCAGCGCAGCGAAGATGCACACCACCACCCAACTGCTGACGGTCAGCAAGTACATGTCTCGCGGACGCAGGTGTACGTGTTCGGGGCGACCGGGGATGACCAGCGCGAGGCCGGCGACAAAGGTGATCATGCTCGCCCAGAGGAACGATGGCAGGTCACTGGTGCGTTCGAAAATCACCAGAGTGGCCATGGGCACGACCATGGCGATGGCCAGCGTGATCAGGAAGATGCCGATGATGAAACCAATAGTCCGTAAGGTCGGCAACGCCATGAAGTCCGCTCTGGCTGATAATGGGAAAGGCGCCATTCTACCCGTGGGGCCTGCTATGTAAACCGGCACTCCTGAGGTGGTTACCGCTAGAATAGCCAAACATTTTTTACAGGAGGTGGCCGATGCAGGCTCTCGACGCTTTGCTCAACCGTGTTTCCGTTCCACGACTGATCGACCCGGCACCCACCGCAGAACAACGCGAAGTGCTGTTCGCCGCCGCGATGCGCGCACCCGACCACGGCCACTTGCAGCCTTGGCGCTTCCTGACAGTCGAAGGCGCGGCGCGTGAGCAGATGGGCGAGTTGCTGGCTGAGGCGGCGAAGCTGCAGGACAGCGAAGTGTCGGAAGCGGCGCTGGACAAGGCGCGTAACGGTCCACTGCGTGCGCCGCTGGTGGTCGTGGTGATCGCGCGGTTGCAGGATCACATCAAGTATCCGAAGTCCGAGCAATTGCTGGCAGCGGGATGCGCGGCTCACGGGATTTTGCTGGCCGCGTATGCGCAAGGCATTGGCGCGGTGTGGCGCACAGGTGATCTGGCCTATTCGGCGCATGTGGCCAAAGGGTTGGGATTGGCGGAGGGTGAGCAGGTCATCGCGTTTCTCTATCTCGGCACGCCGCAGAAAGAACCGCGCGTGGCGGAGAAGGTTGATCTGGCCGAATTCGTCAGCGCCTGGCCAGCCACGTAAGATCGTTCCTCACGCTCTGCGTGGGAATGCCTCAAGGGACGCTCCGCGTTCCAATGGGACGCAGAG
The DNA here is from genome assembly GCF_019823085.1 of Pseudomonas sp. DR48. NCBI lineage: Bacteria > Pseudomonadati > Pseudomonadota > Gammaproteobacteria > Pseudomonadales > Pseudomonadaceae > Pseudomonas > Pseudomonas sp. DR48. Next base: position 3,656,178 of record NZ_CP081946.1, read on the forward strand.
CGTCCCGGGCTGCATTCCCACGCGGAGCGTGGGAACGATCATCAGCGCGTTCTCATCTCGGTCAGTTAAGAGGTGACTCCGGGCACCAACGGTAATTCCAGGCTGGCGATAAACCCGCCATCCGGGTGGTTGGCCAGCACCAGGGCCCCGCCATGTCGTTCTGCCGCCCGGCGCGCAATCGCCAACCCGAGGCCATGTCCGGGTGCTGTTTGCCCGGGAGCCCGGTAGAACGGTTCGCCCAACTGACTCAAGTGCCCGGCATCGACACCCGGCCCATGGTCACGCACGCTGACCACGATCCGCTCGCCCTGACGCACCGCCTGCATTTCAATCGCCTGACCCACCGGGTTGAATCGCTGGGCGTTGCGCAGCAGGTTATCCACGGCGCGTTCAATCATCGTCGGCCAACCCTTGAGGTTCAGCTGCGGTTCGGCAACAAGGTGTACGTTCTGCTCCGGCGAACCCAATTGCGCATCCTTTTGCAGGGTGTTGAGCAACGCATTGAGATCTACGTCTTCGGCGCTGGCGTTGTCGGCATCGACTCGCGCCAACACCAGGATTTCACTGATCAACGCTTCCAGCCGATCACACTCGCGCGTCAGGCGCGGCGCAAGTTTTTCCCGTTCCTCGGGTGTTGCCCGTTCGGCCAATGCCAGCGCAATGCGCAGTCGGGCGAGGGGGGAGCGCAATTCGTGGGACACGTCGCGCAGTAATTGCCGCTGGCTGCTGATCAGACTTTGCAGACGCGCACCCATGCGGTTGAAGTCGTTGGCCAGCACGCCGAATTCATCGCGGCGGTTGGCCAGTTTCACCAGGCTGTTCTGCTGATAGGTGGTTTGCCCCAGATCATGCACCGCGCCGCGCAAGCGACTCAGCGGACGCGTGATGGACAGGGTGACGAACAGGCTGAAAAGGGTCAGCACCACCAGGGCAATACCCAATGCGCTCAACGGCCAGAGCAGGCTTTCGCGGTGCCAGGCGTCCAGTTCCGGGTGTGGGATACGGTAGATCAGCAGGTAGGTGTCGCCGGTTTTGTCGCTGGTGTATTCCGCGGTCAGACGCCGCCATGGCAGGCGCCGATCGTCATTGTTCTGCCGTGCTTCGAAGGCTGCGGCACGACGGGGGAACGTGCCGCGCACCACGGGATCGCCGCTCTCGTTGAGCACTTGAACGTCGATGTGATATTGGCGTTTGCGCTGTTCCAGAATGTCCTGGGCCGCTTCCTCGCCCTGGGATTCGTAGGTTTGCGTCCACTGTTCGGCCAGGTTGTTCAGGCCCGGGTGGCGACTGAGTATCCACGCGTCCTGGTTAAGCATGTGCCCGAGTAGAATGGACAGCCCCGCAACCAGGGCGATGGCCAGCCAGAAGCTGGCCAGAATACGCCAGAACAATGAGCGCACAGAAAATCCTCGAACAATCACAAACCAGTGTGGGAGTGAGCCTGCTCGCGATGGCTGTGTATCAGTCAACAAATATTTGCCTGACACACCGCCATCGCGAGCAGGCTCGCTCCCACATTAAATTGAGTGGCAAAAGACCCGACGGGTTTAGCCGTCGGGTCCGGGGTTAGCGCATTATTGCGCTTTTGGCTGTTGCTGCTGTTGCTGTGCTTTCCAGGCCTTGAACTCAGCCCATTCGGCGCGACGCTCAGCCTGTTTTTTCTGGATTTCGTCGAATTTCTTCTGTTGATCCGGTTTCAGCAGGGCACGCACGTCGGCTTCGGCTTTCTTGTGGTTGGCGGCCATTTCGTCTTTCATGGCTTTCTGGTCGGCTGGCGAGAGTTTTTCCAGGTATTTTTCGACCAGTTGCTTACGCTCGTGCATCTGCTCGCCCATGATCTTGCGGATCTGGTCGCGCTGTTCGCGGCTCAGGTCGAGCTGGCTATACGGGCCTTTGCCGTGCATGCCGTGCATCTGACCGCCGTGGTGCGAACCGTCCATCGGGCCACCCATCGGGCCGGCACCTTCAGGCGCAGCCATGGCAATGGTCGGCAGGGCGGCAGCGAACATCAGAGCGATAAGAGTCTTGCGCATGGTGTATCTCCTTGTCTCGTTCCCGGTACGTTCCGGATGAGTACAGATTACGAGGATCAAGGTAAGCGGCGGTCAGCGCAGCGTAAAGCTTGGGTAAAGATGATTTTGTACTGACCTGACAAATCTTACAGACTGTAGTAATAACCGCGACTACGCAGGGCAACGATGCGTGGACGGCCATCGGGGTGCGGACCGATCTTTTTGCGCAGGTTGCTGACGTGCATGTCCAGGCTGCGGTCGTACAGGGTCAGTTTGCGACCGAGGGCGATTTGCGCCAGTTCCTGCTTGTCCAGCGGCTCGCCAGGTTGCTTGAGCAAAGCTTCGAGCAGGCGGCTTTCGGAAACGGTGAGGGTGAATTCCTGTTCGTCGATGCTGACCACGCCGCGCACCGGGCTGAAACACAGGTCGCCCAGTTCGAGCTGGCTCGACGCGGCCGCCGGATGGCTGCGGCGCAATACGGCGCGCAGACGGGCTGTCAGTTCCCGCGGGTCGCACGGCTTGGCCAGGTAATCGTCGGCGCCCAGTTCCAGGCCGAGAATGCGATCCAGTGGTTCGCCTCGGGCCGAGAGCATCAGCACCGGCAAGTCGGGATGGTCATTGCGCAGTTGCTTGAGCAGCTCCAGGCCGCTGCCATCGGGCAGCATCACGTCCAGCACCACGGCTGCCGGAGACGTCTCGGCCAGCGCCCGGCGGGCACTCTGGCCGTCGTGACAGGCGCGGACCTGAAAGCCTTCCTGGCTCAGCCAACTGCTCAGGAGCTCACACAGCTCCTGGTCATCATCAATTAATAACAGCTCGCTCATGACTCACTCAATTTAGCCATTGCCTACGTTTTCTCGTGGCACCGCTGGCGAAGATACCGCAGAGCAGCGCCAAAAGCGCAACTGCGGCGCCAATGACGAACCACTGCTGTTGATCGGTCAGCAGGCGTGGCAGCGGGTTGCTGGCCTGGGTTTCCTTGAGTTGCAGCTTGAGGCGCTGGTTCTCTTGGCGCAACCGGGTCAGTTGAGCGCTTTCACGTTCGTTATCGGTATTTTGCAGTTGTTTGCTCAGTTCTTCTCGTTGCTGTTCGCTAGCTTTCAAGCGTTGTTGCAACTCGGTGATCTGACTGCCGGCGCTCAATGACAACGGCGTCGAACCGGCGCCCTCGGCGCGTTCCTCACCGTGGACAGGGGCCACAATCGACAACGTCATCAACATCAGACACAACGGACCTTTGCGCATCGCCACTCCTGATTCCAATACGAGTATTGGGCAGGTTGTCGGCCGTCAAACGAGAATAATGAGCGTTGAGAGCGCGATGAACCGTCAAGGTTCACCGCGAGGCAGGACTTTATGGCAGGACTTGCTTGAACGGCTTGACCGAAACGTTGGCGTAGACGCCTGCGGCGACGTAAGGATCCGCATCGGCCCAGGCTTGTGCCGCGCTCAGGGAGTCGAACTCGGCGACGATCAGGCTGCCGGTGAAACCCGCGGCGCCCGGATCATTGCTGTCGACCGCCGGGTGCGGACCGGCCAACACGATACGCCCTTCGCCCTTGAGCACTTGCAAGCGCTCAAGGTGTGCAGGCCGTGCGGCCAGGCGGGCTTGGAGGGAGTCGGCAACGTCTGTGGCAATGATTGCGTAAAGCATGTCAGTCCTCGGTTTTTGGCGTTGTGGTATCGGTGTCATGCAGGTGGCGGGACAGGTAAATGCCCTGGCCGACCAGGAACAGCAACGTCATGCCCAGGCTGCCGAAGACCTTGAAGTCGACCCAGTAGCTCTGGAACGTGAACGCGACGAACAGGTTGGCGGCACCGCAAAACAGGAAAAACCCGATCCAGGCGATGTTCAGGCGCGTCCAGATCGGGTCCGGCAGCGTCAGTGCGTGGCCCATGATGCGCTTGATCAGCAGTTGGTCGCCGATGAAGTGGCTGCCAATGAAGGCCAGGGCGAACAGCCAGTTGACCACCGGCGCTTTCCATTTAAGGAAGGTCTCGCTGTGGAACGCCAAGGTCAGGCTACCGAACACCAGGCAGGCGATGAGGGTCAGCCACTGGCTCTTCTCCAGCTTGCGCTGCTTGATGAACAGCGTGCCGTAAACCACCAGGGAACTGATGATCAGCATCGCGGTGGCGCTGTAAATACCGCCTACAGTCACTTCATGGCCGGCGACGTCGACGACCCGTGGATCGATCTTGAAGACGATGAAAAACAGCAGAAGCGGGATGAAATCGATGAATTGTTTCACAGTGGCAGCCAGAAGCAGGATGTGGCGGCATAATAACAAACATATGGGCGCGCGATAGCGTCAGCTGATTTGAGGTAACACATCCCCGTGAATGTCGATTTGCACTGCCATAGCACCGCTTCCGATGGCGCACTCGCGCCGGCAGTTCTGGTTGCGCGTGCGTACGAGAAAGGCGTGCGAGTCCTGGCCTTGACCGATCACGACACCCTGGAAGGCCTCGATGAGGCCCGCACCGCTGCGTCCGAACTGGGAATGCAACTGGTCAATGGCGTCGAATTGTCCTGCACCTGGGGTGGGGCGACCATTCATGTGCTGGGGTACGGGTTTGATGTCAATGCCGCACCGTTGGTCGAGGCCATTGCCAAATTGCACGATGGCCGCTGGCTACGGTCCGAAGAAATAAGTCGCAAACTGGCGCTGAAAGGTATGCCGGGAGCGCTAGACGGTGCCCGGGCCATGCAGCAGGAGCTGGGTGACAGCGGCAATGCCCCGGCCCGACCGCATTTCGCCGACTGGATGGTGCGTGAAGGTTTCGTCAAGGATCGCGCCGAAGCGTTCCGCAAATGGCTGGGCGCCGGCAAGCTGGGCGACGTCAAGCAACACTGGCCGACCCTTGAAGACACGGTTGAAACCCTCAGGGCCGCGCAAGCCTGGGTCAGCCTGGCGCATCCGTGGCACTACGATTTCACTCGCAGCAAGCGTCGCCGCCTGATTTCTGACTATATTCAAGCAGGGGGCCACGCTATCGAAGTGGTCAATGGCCATCAGCCCGCCGAACAAGTGGGCAGCCTGGCGATTCTCGCCCGTGAGTTCGGTCTGCTGGTCAGCGCCGGCAGTGATTTTCATGGCCCTGGAGGCTGGTCCGAGATCGGTGAATATCGCCCGCTCCCGGAGGATCTGCCACCACTGTGGTGTCGATTCAAACATGACCCAATTATTGCCGTCGTCTGAACAGGTAGAGAATGTGAGTCAATTTTTCCAGATTCATCCGGAAAACCCGCAAGCGCGCCTGATCAAGCAGGCTGTCGAGATCATCCGCAAAGGCGGGGTGGTGATTTATCCCACAGACTCGTCCTACGCAATCGGTTGCCAGATCGGCGACAAGAACGCCGTGGAGCGCGTGCGCCGGTTGCGCGGGCTGGACGACAAGCACAACTTCGCGCTGATTTGCAGCGACCTGTCGCAGCTGGGGCTGTTCGCCAAGATCGACACCGGCCTGTTCCGCTTGCTCAAGGCGCACCTGCCGGGGCCGTACACCTTCATTCTGAACGCCACGCGCGAAGTCCCGCGCCTGTTGCTGCATCCAAAAAAACGCACCATCGGCCTGCGGGTGCCAAGCCATCCGATAGCCCTGGCGCTGCTTGAAGAGCTCGGCGAGCCGCTGATGAGCGTGAGCCTGATCCTGCCCGGCGAAACCGAACCGATGACCGATCCTTACGAAATGCGCCAGGTGCTCGAGCATCAGGTCGACCTGATCATCGATGGCGGTTTCGGCGGGATCAAGGCGTCCACCGTGATCAACCTCGCCGACGGCGAGCCGGAAGTGATCCGTGTGGGTTGCGGCGACCCTGCGCCGTTCATGGCCGAGGCGTAGATGTCCGCAGTAGAACCCGTTGACAGTCAGGCCGGCGCCCAGCAGGAGCTGCCCTTCGCCATGGTCTATGGCCAGGCGGTCATGGAAATGCCGCTGGACCTGTACATCCCGCCGGACGCACTCGAGGTTTTTCTCGAAGCCTTCGAAGGTCCCCTCGACCTGCTGCTGTACCTGATCCGCAAACAGAACATCAACATCCTCGACATCCCGGTGGCGGAAATCACGCGTCAGTACATGGGGTATGTCGAGTTGATGCAGTCGGTGCGCCTGGAGCTGGCCGCCGAGTACCTGGTGATGGCCGCGATGCTGGCCGAGATCAAGTCGCGGATGTTGCTGCCGCGTGCCGAAACCATCGAAGACGAAGAAGAGGACCCGCGTGCCGAACTGATCCGGCGCTTGCAGGAGTACGAACGCTTCAAGGCTGCCGCCGAAGGCATCGATGGCCTGAGCCGGGTCGGGCGCGACGTGGTCGTGCCCAAGCTCGATGCCCCCGAAGCCCGGGCGCGCAAACTGTTGCCGGACGTGCGCCTGTCAGAGCTGTTGTTGTCCATGGCCGAAGTCCTGCGCCGTGGCGACATGTTCGAAAGTCACCAGGTCAGCCGCGAGGCGCTGTCCACCCGCGAGCGCATGAGCGACGTGCTGGACCGGCTCAAGGGCGGCGGTTTCGTGCCCTTTGTCGAGCTGTTCACCGCTGAAGAAGGACGCCTGGGGGTCGTGGTGACCTTTATGGCGATCCTCGAACTGGTCAAGGAATCTTTGGTCGAGCTGGTGCAGAATGAGCCGTTCGCGGCGATCCACGTGCGAGCCCGAGCCGAATAACGAGTTGAATCATGAACCTGACTGAACCCCGCGAGCTGGCGCCACTGCTTGAAGCCTTTCTGTTGGCCTCGGGAAAACCGCAATCGCTGGAACGCCTCTTCGAACTCTTCGAGGAAGGCGAGCGACCCGAGCCGCCGGTCTTCAAGAAAGCCCTGACGATTCTGGCCAAGTCCTGCGACGGTCGCGCCTTCGAGCTGAAGGAAGTGGCCTCCGGCTATCGCCTGCAGATTCGCGAAAAGTTTTCGCCTTGGGTCGGACGACTGTGGGAAGAACGCCCGCAGCGGTATTCGCGCGCCATGCTCGAAACCATCGCCCTGATCGCCTATCGCCAGCCGATCACCCGGGGCGAGATCGAAGACGTGCGGGGCGTGGCGGTCAACAGTCACATCGTCAAGACCCTGCTGGAGCGCGAGTGGATCCGCATCGTCGGTTACCGTGACGTGCCCGGCAAACCGGCGATGTTCGCCACCACCAAGGCTTTTCTCGATCACTTCAACCTGAAAAACCTCGACGACTTGCCGCCACTGGCTGACTTGCGTGAGCTGGAGCCTGATCCGGTGCTCGACTTCGACGACGCGCCAGTCCCGGCCAGCTTGCAGGAACTGGCCGACGCCAGTGCCGAGCCGGAAGAGCCCAAGGAAGAAACCAGTTTCCATACGCTGTTGCTGGAACTGGACACCATGGAGGAGGGGCTCAAGACCGACTTCGACGACATTTTGCGCGATGGTGCGTTGACTGAGACTGAAGAAGTCCTGGAGCAGCCGGAGCCGGAAATCGAAGTTGAACTTCATCCTGAGCCTGAAGCCACAGTCGAAGAGGAGCCGGAAGAAGAGCTTGAGGATGACGTGCTTGGCGTCGCCGAAGCGCGCGAAAAACTCCTGGCTGCTGTCGCCGCTCTCGAACAATCGAAACCCGAGCCCGAATTGAGCGACGAAGAAGCCGAAGCCCGAGCCTTGGCCGAAGCAATCGAAGCCGAACGCCGCGAATTCGACGACTGACCTCAACCCTGAGAACAATAGAAATCCCTGTGGGAGCGGGCTTGCTCGCGAATGCGGTGGGTCAGGCAACAAAGATGTCGACTGACCCACCGCATTCGCGAGCAAGCCCGCTCCCACAAGGGGTTTGTGTTGTCTGGAGTATTTGATGAGTTCTACCAAAGACCCATGCATCAGCGTCTGCAAATTCAACGACGACATCTGCCTCGGCTGTGGCCGCAGCAAGCGCGAGATCAAGGCCTGGAAGAAGCTCGACAAGGCGGACAAGCGCACAGTGCTCGCGGAGTCGGCGCTCAGGTTGAACAAACTCGGCGGCGCCGTTCGGCGTAAAAGCAAATAAGCAGGCAATCATCAGCTAGTCTCTGATGCGCAAACGCTCCCATGAGCGTATGATTCGCGACCCTTCGGCGATCCCTACGCCCAAGCTCTTCAAAAAAGTAACAGTTTTACATCGCTTCAGGACGCTCAATCATGGGCCGCCTGAACAGACCACACCGGGAGGTGCCCAGATGAGTATCAACGACCAGAAAGACGACCAGGAAATCGGCCCAGCAGGCGAAAAGCTGCAGAAAGTCCTCGCCCGTATCGGCGTCGGCTCGCGCCGTGACGTAGAAGCCTGGATCAGTCATGGCCGCATCAAGGTCAACGGCAAAGACGCCACACTTGGCCTGCGCGTCGACCTGCATGACGCCATCACCATTGATGGCAAGGTGATCAAGCGCGAAGAAGCCGCCGAGTCGGTACGCCGCGTGATCATGTACAACAAGCCCGACGGTGAAATCTGCACCCGTGACGACCCGGAAGGCCGTCCGACCGTGTTCGACAAAATGCCGAAGCCGAAAGAAGGCCGCTGGATCAACATCGGTCGTCTGGACATCAACACCACCGGTCTGCTGATGTTCACCACCGACGGTGAGCTGGCTAACCGCCTGATGCACCCGTCCTACGAAATGGACCGTGAATACGCGGTACGTGTACGTGGTGAAGTCGATGATGAGATGATCGAGCGTCTGAAAGCAGGCGTCGTCCTCGAAGACGGCCCGGCCAAGTTCACCGACATCAAGCAGGCTCCGGGCGGCGAAGGTTTCAACCACTGGTATCACTGCGTAGTGATGGAAGGTCGCAACCGCGAAGTCCGTCGCCTGTGGGAATCCCAGGGCCTGGTGGTCAGCCGTCTGAAGCGCGTGCGTTTCGGTCCGGTGTTCCTCAACTCCGACCTGCCGATGGGTCGCTGGCGCGAAATGAGCCAGTACGAAGTCGACATTCTGAGTGCTGAAGTGGGCCTGACCCCGGTGGCCATGCCGCAGATGAACGCCAAGAGCAAAGACAAGCTTGAGCGTATGCAGCGCAAATCGTCCCGTCCGGTCGGCAAGACCGAGCGCGTGCGTACGTTGCGCCCAGCTGCTGGCGCCCCGGCTGCCGGTCCACGTGCTCCACGTGAGCCGAAGATCGAAGGCGAGCGTCCGGCCCGCAAGCCAGTGGCACCGCGTGCCGATGGCGAGCGCGGTCCACGCACGCCGCGTCCGGCCAATGGTCGCACTGAACGTGGCGAAGGCCGCGGTGCGCCAAGCGGTGGTCGCAGTGATCGCGGTGCTCCAGCAGGTCGCGGTACGCCTGTGGCAGACCGTCCTTCGGACACCAAGCGCCCGGCCAAGCCAGCGCCGAAGAAACGCCCAGGCATCGTTCTGGTCGACAAGGACGCGCCATCGGGCAAGCGTCGCGGTGCACCAGCCGGTTCGGGCCAGCGCCCGGGCTTTGGTCGCCGCAAGCCTGAGTAATCGGTAAGCGCCCATAAAAAAACGCCAACCTTCGGGTTGGCGTTTTTTTTTGCTGGCTTAAGTGATGTGTTGTTTGTATGGACGCCTTCGCGAGCAAGCCCGCTCCCACAGTTGACCGGTTTTTTCCAGGGGAATGCAATCAAATGTGGGAGCGGGCTTGCTCGCGAAGAGGCCATTAGCAACACCGCTACCTCACGGTCTAGAAGACAAATCGCCCATCAAACACCGGCTCATCATCCAGCGCCAACACGCCGCTGGAAAAAATCAGGTCCAGGTGATGGCTGCCCTTGGCCCCGCCACCCAGCCCCAGATGCAAGCCGCAATGACGCTCCTCAAAGCCGGCGTTGCGCGCGTAGAGCGCCTTCACGCCTTCGTTGGTGCCAATCCCCAGCTCCTCGATCCGCCGATTGGATGGGTTGGCATCCAGGTATTTGTTGAAGTCATGTTCCAGCCCCGGCACGTCCGTGGCGATCTTGCTGATGGTCGAGTTCTCGATCCACAACTCCAGCGGTGATTCCAATACGCCGTATTTGCGGGCAAACGGGATGGTGCTGAGGAACGTCCCCATAAACTTTACCCGGCCATTAATGGCTTCGCTGTGCGTCGCGATTTCACCGGGGGCCAGGTCAAAGTTGCCGACACCGTTGATGTCGGTCCACTTCTTGATGCTGCTCAGCGGTGTTTCAAACCACGAGCCAAGATCATCTTTGAAACTCAGGGTTGTCGCCTGCGACATGCGCTGGATCAAGTGGCTGTTCAACCCGGCAATACGTTGCGGCGTGACACTGAAAGTGTCGTAGAAGTAATCGCCGTAATCCTTGAACAGCAGCGACTTCTTCCAGTTCTCGGCCATTACGCCTTGCAGCGCGCGGACAAACTCCGGGCCTTCGGGCCGTGGATTGGCAAGGGTGGAAGAGTCATAGAAGAAAATGTACAGGTCGCTGTCGATAATCGCCTGGGCCAGCGTTTCTGTCGGTTCGAGGTCCAGGCGCAGGGTGCTGAAACAAAATGGCTGTCTGCCAGTGGCCTGTTCGACGATGGCACCGGTCAGCGCCTCGTAATCAGCCGTATGGCCCAGCAAGACCTTCGCCGGATGAAGGCCGGCAAGGGCAGGGTGATGTTCGAGGTAGTAAAGGAAATGCGAAATGGCGCGTTGCTTATCCATGTAGTCCTCCCTGACAAACCGAGAAAAGTGGCGGGCACAACCGGCCGGATTATGCCCGCCAGGATGGCTTACAAAGGCCACATCGCCGTGCCGAACGGAACAACCGCGTCGGCTTGCATCATTTCAACGGCGGCTTCATGGGTCGGTGCTTCAAACCAATCGTCCAGTTGCAGTTCAGTGTCCAAGTCTTTTTCAAGTGCTTGCATTGTGAATCTCCTAGATGACTTTTTCGGTAAGTGCAGCGACGCATTTTTCAGTCATTGAATAACGCGCCAACTTGCCGGTTGATGCGTTTCGGCACGTCGCTGAAAACCTAGTTCAGGGCTTTTTAAATTGCAAAAAAATAATTAAATAAGATTTATTTGAACTTTTTATTCTGTTTTTAGGCGGCGAATTTATTAATAGAAAACAAAAAACTAACTCGACCTTTTCCGTCAGAAGCGTCCCACCGTCAATTTGCAGTCGTCCGGCGAAGGGATCTGATGTGGAATATTTACGTTACGGCTTGTAAAGAAATGCTGACGAAAATGCCCTTCAAACCCCTTGGATTGACGGACACGGCAAGCCTGTAAGGAAAACCTGCCGTCCTGACACCGTTTAACTCGCTTGCAGGGCTCTGGGCGGCTTGTTTCAGGCGCTCCGGAAGGGTGAGATGCGCCCCATGCCTGCCGTGCAGGTGCATAACAAGAAGGAGGCGCAATGAACGCCGTGACTCATCTTCATCTCTCCCCGTGGGGCGATTTAATCGTTGCTCCCGTCGATGACCTGCAAAGGTCTGACCCTATTTATGCAGCCGCCCGAGACGCTCGGGGCGGACACAGGCAATCCCGGCAAATGACACGCTGATCCAGTGGTGTCTGGCAGCAGGGGGTTACAGGTGTACAATGCGCCGCGTTTTACCTGTGACCTCCTGCGCAAATGCGCAAATTTCGAGGCTATCCGCCTTGTTCACTCCGTCGCGTCACGAGCGTGTCGGGTTCGATTTCGTCACAGATAAAAACAAACAGGTGACGCATGACCGTAGTAAATACGCTGAACTCCTGGTGCTTGCGCTGGGGTTTGATCGGCGCTGCTTGAAAGTGCAATTGAGCAGCAACGTCTACTGAACATCATCAAACCTTGCGTGAGACCCTTTTCATGAGTGGACAAAACTCGCATTCAGGCGAGCTGAAACGCGGCCTGAAAAATCGCCATATTCAATTGATCGCCCTCGGTGGCGCGATCGGTACGGGGTTGTTCCTCGGCTCGGCCGGCGTGCTCAAATCCGCCGGTCCGTCGATGATCCTCGGCTATGCCATCTGCGGCTTCATTGCGTTCATGATCATGCGCCAGCTCGGCGAAATGATCGTCGAAGAGCCCGTGGCCGGATCCTTCAGCCACTTCGCGCACAAATACTGGGGTGGTTTCGCCGGCTTCCTGTCGGGCTGGAACTGCTGGATCCTGTACATTCTGGTGGGCATGTCGGAGCTGACTGCCGTCGGCAAATACATCCACTATTGGGCGCCGGACATTCCGACCTGGGTCTCCGCAGCCGGCTTCTTCGTCTTGATCAACCTGATCAACCTGGCCAACGTCAAAGTCTTTGGCGAGGCCGAGTTCTGGTTCGCGATCATCAAGGTCGTGGCGATCGTCGGCATGATCGCGTTGGGCAGCTACTTGCTGGTCAGCGGCCACGGCGGCCCGCAAGCCTCGGTGAGTAACCTGTGGTCTCACGGCGGCTTCTTCCCGAACGGCGTCAGCGGTCTGGTGATGGCGATGGCGATCATCATGTTCTCCTTCGGTGGCCTGGAAATGCTCGGTTTCACCGCCGCCGAAGCTGACAAACCGAAAACCGTGATCCCCAAAGCCATCAATCAGGTGATCTACCGGATCCTGATTTTCTACATCGGTGCGCTGGTCATTCTGTTGTCGCTGACCCCTTGGGACAGCCTGCTGGCTACCTTGAACGCGTCTGGCGACTCCTACAGCGGTAGCCCGTTCGTTCAGGTGTTCTCGATGCTCGGCAGCAACACCGCCGCGCACATCCTCAACTTCGTGGTGCTGACCGCGGCGTTGTCGGTCTACAACAGCGGCACCTACTGCAACAGCCGCATGCTGCTGGGCATGGCCGAGCAGGGCGATGCGCCCAAGGTGTTGTCGAAAATCGACAAGCGCGGCGTGCCGGTACGTTCGATCCTTGCGTCGGCGGCGGTGACGCTGATCGCAGTTTTGCTCAACTACCTGATCCCGCAAAACGCGTTGGAACTGTTGATGTCGCTGGTGGTTGCGACCCTGGTGATCAACTGGGCAATGATCAGCTTCTCGCACTTCAAGTTCCGCCAGCACATGAACAAGACCAAACAGACGCCGCTGTTCAAGGCCCTGTGGTACCCGTACGGGAACTACATCTGCCTGGCGTTCGTGGTGTTCATTCTCGGCGTGATGCTGCTGATCCCGGGGATTCAGATCTCGGTGTACGCGATCCCGGTGTGGGTGGCGTTCATGTGGGTTTGCTACGGCATCAAGAACAAACGCAGTGCGCAACATGCCCTGCACGCGGCAAACGTGAAGTAAGCGCAGCACGCAGAAACAACAAACCCGGCCATGTGCCGGGTTTGTTGCTTTATGGGTTTACACAAATCCCCTGTGGGAGCGGGCTTGCTCGCGAAGGCGGTGTGTCAGTCGACATCAACATCGCCTGATTCACCGCCTTCGCGAGCAAGCCCGCTCCCACAAGGGATCTTCGGCGTACCGGGGATCTGATTCGCGGTATCCTGCACGTTCTGAATACGGACGCTTTTCCATGCTGGTGATTTCCAACAATGTGCATCTGCCGGATGCCGAGATCGAGTTGACGGCCATTCGCGCCCAGGGCGCCGGTGGGCAGAACGTCAACAAAGTCTCCAGCGCCATGCACCTGCGCTTCGACATTGCGGCGTCGTCCTTGCCCGAGTTCTACAAGGAACGGCTGCTGGCGCTGCGTGACAGTCGCATCACCAGTGACGGCGTGTTGATCATCAAGGCCCAGCAATACCGCACGCAGGAAGCCAATCGCGCGGATGCGCTGGAGCGGCTGGTCGAGTTGATTCTCAGCGCCACCAAGGTCGAAAAGAAACGTCGTCCGACCAAGCCGACCCTCGGTTCGAAGAAGCGTCGGCTCGAATCCAAGACCAAGCGCGGCAGCATCAAGGCCGGACGCGGCAAAGTGGATTTCTAGCGGGCGTCGCGTTCTTCCCGATACCTTGGCGCTTGCCGGTACAAGTACACGCTGAGTGCCAATCCGCTCAACGCAGCGAACGCGGCGAACAGGAAGATCGAGGCGAAACCAAAGCCTGCGGCAATCGCACCGGCCAGCGGTCCGGTGATCCCCAGCGACAAATCGATGAACAATGAATAGGCCCCGACCGCTGCGCCACGGCTGGAGGCGGGCACCAGGTTGACCGCTTCAACGCCCAACGCCGGAAACACCAGCGAGAAGCCGAAACCGCTCAATGCCGCGCCGGCCAGAGCCCAATGCGCATCCGGTGCGAGCCACAACAGCAACAAGCCCAGGGTTTCCACCGACAGGCAGGCAATTGCCACGCGAAAGCCGCCGAGGCGGTTGATCAGGTTGCCGAACAGCAGCCGCGCACCAATGAAACTGGCGCCGAACAGGCTCAGGCACAGCACCGCGTTGTTCCAGTGTTGCGTGGCGTAATACAAGGTGATGAAAGTGGCAATGGTGCCGAAACCAATCGAGCCCAGTGCCAGACCGCAACCGTGCGGCAGCACCCGACCGAGCACGTGCATGAACGGCAGCCGTTCGCCGACCACAATCGGCGCGGCGGTTTTCGGCCAGGCCAGCGCCAGACCGAGGAAGGCCAGCAGCACAATGCTCACCCCCATGCTCCACAAGCCCAACTGACTGACCAGCAGCACCCCCAGCGGTGCGCCGACCGCCAGCGCGCCGTAGCTGGCGATACCGTTCCAGGAAATCACCTTGGCGGTGTTCGCCGCGCCGACCCGGCCAATCCCCCAGCCAATCGAACCGGAACCCACCAGGCTTTCCGCGCTACCAAGCACCAGTCGGCCGATCAACAAGCTGATCAGGCTCAGCATCGGCAGGCTTTGGGTCCAGGCCGAGATCAGCATGAACACACCGCTCAAGCCGCAGCCGGCGAGGCCGTACATCACCGCCAGCTTGCTGCCTTTGTTGTCGATGATTTTCCCGGCATAAGGGCGGCTGAGCAGAGTGGCCAGGTATTGCACGCTGATCACCAGCCCTGCGATCACAGCGCCAAAGCCCAAGTCGCTGTGGACATAGCCGGGCAATACGGCCAGGGGAATGCCGATATTGAGGTAGCCAATGAAGGTGAACAGGACGATGGAAACGACTTGCAGCGTGACCGCCAGGGGGCGCTGGTTTTCAGACATGGGTAAAGGTCCACGGGAAAGCAGGATAGATAGGCTGCTTATGATACCGGCGCGGGCGGCCGAGGGGCGTGGAAAAAGTAAAACTATTTGCCGGGTGGCGTAAGTCAGGTTTTGGTGGGGGCGACCAGTTGCGTCGTGACCAGGGCGGCCAGGGCGTTTTCTTCGCTACCGAAACGGGCGAGCAGCGTGGCTTGTTTTTCGGGGGAAAGGCGATTCCAGATCTCGATCATCTTCTCGGCGGTGCCGATCAGGACGCTGGCTTGGGTTTCAGTGAAATCATCGCTCATGGTGTCGAACTCGCGGTTCAGGCGGTGTGGAAAGCGCATGTTAGCGCTTTCCACACGGTCTGGCATTGCGGGTGTTTCAGTCTTCGCTGTCAGCCTGGCGGCGTTCAGTGGCTTCCTTCGGCTCGGGCTGTTGGGCGCCGGCTTGTTGCGTGGTTGTCTGCTCAGTTTCGTGCAGGCTTGGGAAGGGGAGATTAGGGATCTCGTGCATGTTTCGCGCTCCTCGCAAAGTCTGTTGATAGATCTGGTAGATCCGCGCTTTTACAAAGCTTGGGCAGGATACAGCAGGAGAAATGACAAATAGACTTTTATATCCATTTGTTTCGACGGATGGGATTGTCTAGACAGGTCAATAGGGGTGACCCAAAAAAATGTGGGAGCGAGCCTGCTCGCGATAGCGGTGGATCAGTCAGTGTTGATGTCGACTGACACTGCGCATTCGCGAGCGGGCTCTCTCTCCCATTTCGTTATTTGCAGACTAGGGAAATAGCTTGATCCAGCCGGAATTACTCAGTCGGTACCAGGTTATCCAGCACCTGATTAACCGCCAACTCTCCCAACATGACGATCTGGGCGATACCTAACAGCGTTTTGCGATGGGTGCCTTCGAGCAGGGCAGCGAAGTCGTTGAGCATGACGTTGGCTGAGCCGAGGGTCTCGCTGGCGTCGACCAGCAGGGATTCGTTGCTGGACTTCGGATTGGTCATGTAGAGGCGATTGGGGCAATAGGGCGCCGCCATGATCCGGGCGGTTGGTGGACCCAGATAATAGTCGAGGGCGCGCTCGGCGGCTTCGTTGAATTTTTTTGAGTCAGGGCATTCGTAGGGGGAGGTTGGATCAGTGATGGAGGCCGGTTCGGTGACTGGCGGGTTTGGCGTTACCTTGAGCATGGGTGACTAACCTTTGGTGAGGCTGCAACCTTCTCGCCGCTAAGCGAAGGGGTGGCAGCTGTGCGCAAGTTAGCGGACCGGTAGTCACCTAAAACCCGGTGCACCCGAAGGTGCCATGCGCACAGCCACCATCAAGTGCAGGCGAGTGCCTGACTGGATTCGACATGTGCAACCGTAGACGACTAGCCGAGCCGCTAAGCTCGATCACTGGAATCAGTGACGCAATCAAATTACCCAGCAAGCACCAGGCGCACAAGCCAGCGGATTCTGGCGTAGCCGTAGGCAACGGCGCAAGGTTTTGTAGCCCTTGGGACGTATCACGGCGTGTCGATAAACAGCCGTGGCTGATCGTGTTTATTGGATTTGGATTTTTTGAGAAAGGTCTTACGTAGTCGGGAGCGATTTCAGCGATTGGCTTGTTGGAAGCGCCAACACAAAACAAATGTGGGAGTGAGCCTGCTCGCGATAGCGGTGAGTCAGTCGATACATCTGTCGACTGACTCACCGCTATCGCGAGCAGGCTCACTCCCACAGGGGGATGTGTTTTGCCTGAAGGTTACTTGCAGACTTCGGCAATCGCCTCAGCCAGCAGGTCCAAGCGGGTTGCATCGATTCCGGCGACGTTGGCCCGGCCGGTGCCAACCATATAAACGCTGTGGTGATCACGCAGCTGTTTGACCTGCGCCGGCGACAAGCCAGTGTAGGAAAACATCCCGCGCTGCACGCCCATGTGCGCAAAGCGCTCACGCAAGCCGTGCGGTTCAAGCGCCTCCAGCAGACCGCTACGCAGTTGGGCGATGCGCAAGCGCATGGTTTCCACTTCGTCGGCCCAGAGGCTTTTCAGCTCCGGATCGCCAAGGATGGTCGCGACCACGGCGGCACCGTGATCCGGTGGTGTCGACCACAGGTTACGGGCGATGTTGGCCAACTGGCTGCGGATATCCACCAGCTTCTCAGCGGTTTTCGCACAGACAATCAGCGCGCCGGTACGGTCGCGGTACAAGCCGAAGTTCTTCGAGCAGGAACTGGTGATCAGCACTTCCGGCAACGCGTCGGCGAACAGACGGGTCGACCAGGCATCCTGTTCCAGGCCATCGCCGAAACCCTGGTAAGCGAAATCGATCAGCGGCACCAGGTCGCGGCTGCGCACCACGTCCAGCACGCGGCGCCAGTCGTCATGGGACAGGTCGAAACCGGTCGGGTTGTGGCAGCAGGCGTGCAGCAGCACCACATCGCCCTTCGGCACTTCGTTGAGAACGGCCAGCATGGCGTCGACATCGAGGCGGTTATCGCTGCCGACGTACGGGTAATGACTGACCTTGACCCCGGCCGCCGCGAAAATGGATTCGTGGATCGGCCAGGTCGGGTTGCTTAACCACACGCCGCGACCGGGCAGGCATTGGGCAATGAAGTCCGCACTCAGACGCAGCGCGCCGGTGCCACCCGGTGTCTGGGTGGCGCCAGCGCGTTGTTCAGCGATCAGCGGCGAATCGGCGCCGAGCACCAATTCAATGATCGCCTTGCCGAACGCTGGCTCACCATGGCCGCCGATGTAGGTCTTGGTGGTCTGGCGATCCACCAGGCGTTGCTCGGCGAGCTTCACGGACTGGGGAATCGGGGTCAGGCCCTGGGCGTCTTTATAGACACCCACGCCAAGGTCGAATTTGCGCGGATTGGGGTCCTGCGCATAGGCCTCCATCAGGCCGAGAATCGGGTCGCCGGGCACTCGACCTATGGCGTCAAAATGCATTATTTGCGGCCCTCGGCGTCCTTGGCCACTTCGTCAGTGCGCGCGGCCATGATGAAATCGTTGCGGTGCAGACCCTTGATGGAGTGGCTCCACCAGGTCACGGTGACTTTGCCCCACTCGGTCAGCAGGCCCGGGTGGTGACCTTCGGCCTCGGAGATTTCGCCGACCGCGTTAGTGAACGCCAGCGCATATTTGAAGTTCTTGAACAGGAAGACTTTTTCCAGCTGCATGACGCCGTCGCGAACTTCGATGTTCCAGTCGGGGATCTGCTTGATCAGTACCGGCAATTCTTCGTCGCTGACCTGAGGGGCATCGGCGCGGCAGGCTTCGCAGTGGGCTTGGTTCAATGTGGACATGATGAGATTCCTGAAATCTGATTATTGGAATTCGACCGTCAGTACCCCCACGCTAAACCAAAGCGTCGGGTCCTGACAGGCTCACTTGATTCTAAAAGCTGCGGATCAAGCAGCTTTGGGCGGAAATTTTGGAGTGTGCAAGCCCAACTGCATGCCTTGCTTGACCATCCCCATGATGTCTTCATGGGCCAGATCGAACAGGCGCTTGAGGTTCGGCAAGACAAAATACAGCGGTTGCAGGATGTCGATGCGATACGGCGTGCGCATGCATTCCAGCGGATCGAAGGCTTGATGTTCAGGCTCGTCCGACAGGCAGTAAACGGTTTCTTTGGGCGAAGAGAGAATGCCGCCGCCGTAGATACGCAGGCCTTGCTCGGTATCAACCAGGCCGAACTCGATGGTCATCCAGTACAGGCGCGCCAGATACACGCGTTCTTCCTTGGAAGCCTGTAGGCCAAGTTTGCCGTAGGTGTGGGTAAATTCGGCGAACCAGGGGTTGGTCAGCAGCGGACAGTGGCCAAAGATCTCGTGGAAAATATCCGGTTCTTGCAGGTAGTCCAGCTCTTCACGGGTGCGGATAAACGTCGCCACCGGAAACTGCTTGTTGGCCAGTAATTCGAAGAAGGTCTGGAAGGGGATCAGTGCCGGCACCCGGGCAACTTGCCACCCGGTGGTTTCGCCGAGGACTTTGTTGATTTCGCCAAGTTGCGGAATGCGGTCGTGGGGCAGACCGAGTTTTTCGATACCGTCCAGGTATTCCTGGCACGCACGACCCTCGATCACTTTCAGTTGGCGAGTGATCAGCGTGTTCCACACCGCGTGTTCTTCGGCGGGGTAGTCGATAAAACCTTGCGCATCGGGCTCGCGAGCCACGTATTGCGTCTGCTTCATGCTGCTCTCCTGCTAGGGGATTTCGTTCTTGTTATGTCCTGCTATGGATCTAGAAATACCCCAAGGTGTGCGGCGTTGCAGCAGGTGCCAAGTGTCGAGAGTAGGAAAAATCCGCATTTTCCGTAAAGAATTCGTTACGGTTTGCGCGCTATGGCGCAGGTATTGCGATTTGTGGGGTTGAATCGGCCTACACCTGTCACATAATCTTGACGACAAAGTTGGCGCCTGCGCAGAAAATTCCTGGCTCGGGCCCTCGATCACTCCTGTTTCGGGCCTTTTATATGCGCATCAAAGTCCACTGCCAGAACCGCATCGGCATTCTGCGCGACATTCTCAACTTGCTGGTCGAGTACGGAATCAACGTCGCTCGCGGCGAGGTCGGCGGTGAGCATGGCAACGCGATCTACCTGCATTGCCCGAACCTGATCAACATTCAGTTCCAGGCCCTGCGTCCGAAATTTGAATCGATTGCCGGCGTATTTGGCGTCAAACGCGTAGGGCTGATGCCCAGCGAGCGTCGGCATATGGAGCTCAATGCCTTGCTTGGTGCCTTGGAGTTTCCGGTGCTGTCGATCGACATGGGCGGCTCGATTGTCGCCGCCAACCGTGCGGCGGCGCAGCTACTCGGGGTGCGGGTGGATGAGGTGCCGGGGATTCCGCTGTCGCGTTACGCCGAGGATTTCGACCTGCCGGAACTGGTGCGCGCCAACAAATCGCGGATCAACGGCTTGCGGGTGAAGGTCAAGGGCGATGTGTTTCTGGCCGATATCGCGCCACTGCAATCAGAGCATGACGACAGCGAGGCAATGGCGGGTGCGGTGCTGACGTTGCACCGCGCCGACCGCGTCGGCGAGCGCATTTATAACGTGCGCAAGCAGGAGTTGCGCGGGTTCGACAGCATCTTCCAAAGCTCCAGGGTGATGGCAGCGGTGGTGCGCGAGGCGCGACGCATGGCGCCACTGGATGCGCCGCTCTTGATCGAAGGCGAAACCGGCACTGGCAAAGAGTTGTTGGCGCGGGCCTGTCACCTGGCCAGTCCACGAGGCCAATCCCCCTTGATGGCGCTCAATTGCGCCGGTCTGCCGGAATCGATGGCCGAGACTGAGTTGTTCGGTTACGGCCCCGGCGCTTTCGAAGGCGCACGGGCCGAAGGCAAGCTTGGGCTGCTGGAGCTGACGGCGGGCGGCACGCTGTTTCTGGATGGTGTCGGGGAAATGAGCCCGCGCTTGCAGGTGAAACTGCTGCGCTTCCTGCAGGACGGTTGCTTCCGTCGTGTGGGCAGCGATGAAGAGGTTTATCTGGATGTTCGGGTGATCTGCGCGACGCAGGTCGACTTGTCCGAGTTGTGCGCGCGCGGCGAGTTTCGCCAGGATTTGTATCACCGTTTGAACGTGCTCTCTTTGCACATCCCGCCGCTGCGTGAATGCCTCGATGGACTGACGCCGCTGGTGGAACACTTCCTCGATCAGGCCAGCCGGCAGATTGGTTGTCCGCTGCCGAAGCTGGCGCCAGCGGCGATGGAGCGGCTTAGCCATTACCACTGGCCGGGCAATGTCCGGCAATTGGAAAACGTGTTGTTCCAGGCGGTTTCGTTGTGTGAGGGTGGGACGGTCAAGGCCGAACATATTCGTCTGCCGGATTACGGTGTGCGTCAGCCGCTCGGCGATTTTTCGCTTGAGGGCGGGCTGGATGAGATTGTCGGGCGCTTTGAGAAAGCCGTGCTGGAGCGCCTGTATTCCGAGCATCCGAGCAGTCGGCAGCTGGGTAAGCGGCTGGGGGTCTCGCACACCACCATTGCCAATAAATTGCGTGAGTACGAAGTCGGCAAAGAGCCCGGCACCTGACTGATCGTTCCCACGCTCTGCGTGGGAATGCCTCAACGGACGCTCCGCGTTCGGCTCTTGATGGGACGCGGAGCGTCCCGGGCTGCATTCCCACGCAGAGCGTGGGAACGATCATATGGACAACGGCATTTAAGATTGCCGCGAAGCGGCATAACACCGCCGGTTTTTCGTCTTCGATACATTTCCCCAATCCCTTGAAAACCCCTCAAGTCCTTTGTTTGCCGGGCCCGGCACCGTCAGAAAAAAGTTGGTCTGCAAATTGCTTATCGCTCAGCAGTACAGCAGTGGGCGGCAAACGTCCGGCATGCAGAGGAACGACTGTGGACAAGTACCTTTATGTGGCAATGACCGGCGCCAGCCAGAATGCACTGGCGCAGAAGGCTCATGCCAACAACCTGGCAAACATCTCCACCAACGGTTTTCAGAAAGACCTGGAACAGGCTCGTTCGATGCCGGTGTTTGGTGACAGCTTTCCGGCGCGTGCCTTTGCCATGACCGAGCGTCCGGCCACCGACTTCTCGTCAGGTTCGATGGTAGAAACCGGCCGTGATCTGGATGTGGCAGTGACCGGCGATGGCTGGATTGCCGTGCAAAGCCCTGACGGCAGCGAAAGTTACGTGCGCACCGGGAGCCTGGACGTTGACGCCTTGGGCGTGCTGCGGGCCGGCAACGGTATGCCGGTGATGGGCAATGGCGGACCGATCGCGGTGCCGCCCGAGCAGAAAATCGAAGTGGGCGAGGACGGCACCATCAGTATTCGTTCGATGGGCGAAGGCCCGCGGGTGATCGCGCAAGTCGACCGTATCAAACTGGTCAACCCTGACCCGAAGAACATGACCAAAGGCCTGGATGGTTCAATCCACACCAAGGACGGCAAGCCGGCGCAAGCCGATGCGAGCGTCAAGCTGGTGTCCGGGTTCCTTCAGTCGAGCAACGTCAATGCCGTGGAAGAAATGACCTCGGTGTTGGCCTTGTCGAAGCAATTCGAGCTGCACATCAAGATGATGAACACCGCCAAAGACGATGACCAGGCCATGGCTCGGGTCTTGCAGATCAGCTAATTACCAGAACGTCGCGCCGTAAAACAGGCGCACGAGGAGAATCGAAATGCTTCCGGCTCTATGGGTTGCCAAAACAGGTCTGTCCGCCCAGGACACCAACCTGACCACCATTTCCAACAACCTGGCGAACGTATCGACCACGGGTTTCAAACGTGACCGCGCCGAGTTCCAGGACTTGCTGTACCAGATCAAACGCCAGCCTGGCGCCCAGTCGACCCAGGACAGCGCACTGCCGACCGGTCTGCAAGTGGGTACCGGTGTGCGCATTGTCGGCACCCAGAAAAACTTCACCGCCGGCAGCCTGCAGACCACCGAGCAGCCACTCGACCTGGCGGTCAATGGTCGCGGTTTCTTCCAGATCCTGCAGCCGGATGGCACCACGTCCTACACCCGTGACGGCACGTTCCACCTCGATTCCAACGGTCAGGTCGTGAATGCCAGCGGTTTCGCTCTGGAACCGGCGATCGTCGTTCCGAACAACGCCCAGAGTTTTACCGTGGGTACGGACGGCACAGTGTCCATCACCGTTCCCGGCAGCGCGGCCTCTCAGGTGATCGGCAACCTGCAAACCGCCGACTTCATCAACCCGGCCGGTCTGCAAGCGGTCGGTAACAACCTGTTCCAGGAAACCGCGGCCAGCGGCGCACCACAAGTCGGCACCCCGGGCCTGAACGGTTTCGGTACCACGCTGCAGAACACCCTGGAAGGGTCCAACGTCAGCACCGTTGAAGAGATGGTCAACATGATCACCACTCAGCGCGCTTACGAGATGAACTCCAAGGTGATCTCCACCGCCGACCAGATGCTCTCGTTCGTAACGCAGAATCTGTAATCAAGTCTATGAGGCGGCATGAAGCCGCCTGCAGCACCGTGAGGTAGGGTCATGAATCGCTTTGTATCTGTTCTGGCACTGAGTGGGGTGGTCTCGCTTGCAGGCTGCGTCGCACCGACGCCCAAGCCCAATGACCCTTATTACGCCCCGGTGTTGCCGCGAACGCCGTTGCCGGCTGCCGCGAACAACGGCTCGATCTATCAGGCCGGTTTCGAACAGAACCTGTACAGCGACCGCAAGGCGTTCCGGGTCGGTGACATCATCACCATCACCCTGAACGAGAAGACCCAGGCAAGCAAGAACGCCAACTCCCAGGTCGGCAAGACCAGCAAGACCAGCATTGGCCTGTCCTCACTGTTTGGCAGTACGCCCAACGTGAATAACCCGGTCGGCAGCGGCGATCTGACTCTGGATGCCAGCTACAGCGGCGACCGCGCAACCAAGGGCGATAGCAAGGCCGGGCAGGGCAACAGCCTCACCGGTTCGATCACCGTAACCGTCGCCGACGTGTTGCCCAACGGGATCATTGCGGTGCGTGGCGAGAAGTGGATGACCCTCAATACCGGTGATGAACTGGTACGGATTGCCGGCCTGGTTCGTGCCGATGACATCGCCACCGATAACACGGTTTCGTCGACGCGCATTGCCGATGCACGCATCACCTACTCGGGCACCGGTTCGTTTGCCGATGCGAGTCAGCCAGGCTGGTTCGACCGTTTCTTCCTCAGCCCGCTGTTCCCTTTCTAGGTGGCTACGTTGAACTTCAAAAGTCTCATGGTGGCCGCCCTGTTGCTGTCCGCAGCCTTCAACGCTCAAGCTGAGCGTCTGAAGGATATCGCCAGCATTTCCGGCGTGCGGACCAACCAATTGATCGGTTACGGCCTGGTGGTCGGGCTTAACGGCACCGGCGACCAGACGACCCAGACCCCGTTCACCCTGCAGACCTTCAACAACATGCTCTCGCAGTTCGGCATCAAGGTGCCGCCAGGGTCCGGCAACGTGCAGCTGAAGAACGTCGCAGCAGTGTCGATCAGTGCCGAATTGCCAGCGTTTGCCAAACCGGGTCAGCAGGTCGACATCACCGTTTCTTCCATCGGTAACTCCAAAAGCCTGCGCGGCGGCACCTTGCTGCTGACGCCGCTCAAGGGTATCGATGGCAACGTCTACGCCATCGCCCAGGGCAACCTGGTGGTCGGTGGTTTCGATGCTGAAGGTCGTGACGGTTCGAAGATCACCGTCAACGTTCCGTCGGCGGGTCGTATCCCGGGTGGTGCGTCGGTCGAGCGTTCGGTACCGAGCGGTTTCAACCAGGGCAACAGCCTGACCCTGAACCTCAATCGTTCGGACTTCACCACCGCCAAGCGCGTGGTCGACAAGATCAACGATATGCTCGGCCCTGGCGTTGCCCAGGCCATCGACGGCGGCTCGATTCGCGTCACGGCACCTTTGGACCCAAGCCAGCGTGTCGACTATCTGTCGATCCTTGAAAACCTCGAAGTCGATCCGGGCCAGGCGGTGGCGAAAGTCATCATCAACTCCCGTACCGGCACCATTGTCATTGGCCAGAACGTGAAAGTGTCCCCGGCCGCCGTGACCCACGGCAGCCTGACCGTGACCATTACCGAAGACCCGATCGTCAGCCAGCCCGGCCCTTTGTCCAACGGACAGACAGCCGTCGTGCCGCGCTCGCGGGTCAACGCCCAGCAAGAAGCCAAGCCGATGTTCAAGTTCGGCCCGGGCACCACCCTCGACGAAATCGTGCGTGCGGTGAACCAGGTCGGCGCGGCGCCGGGTGACTTGATGGCCATCCTCGAAGCACTGAAACAGGCCGGCGCGCTGCAAGCCGACCTGATCGTGATCTGAGGACAGCGACCATGGACATGCGCAAGGCCGGCACACTCAGCACCAGCGATTCGGGGTCCTATTCGGACCTCAATCGCCTGAACCAGCTCAAGGTCGGCGACAAGAACAGCGACGGCAACATGCGCAAGGTCGCTCAGGAATTCGAATCGCTGTTTCTCGGTGAAATGCTCAAGTCCATGCGTTCGGCCACCGAAGCGCTGGGCAAGGACAATCCGCTCAACACGCCGGCTGCCAAGCAATACCAGGAAATGTACGACCAGCAATTGGCGATTTCCATGTCCCGCGAAGGCGGTGGTATTGGTCTGGCGGATGTGCTGATGCGCCAGATGTCGAAGAACAAACCGCTGGCGCCAGGTGAGGCTGAGGCTGCATCTGCGGCGAAACAGGCGGCGGCGAAAGCGGCCGTACAAACCCCGATAGACGCAGGCACGACGGGCACCAATGGTCCGTTGTCGCGCCTCAATGGCCAGCGTCCGTTGTGGGCGTCGCGCTCGGGCAGGGTGCCGACGCACACCGCCGATCACACGAATGATGTGGCGATGCTCAATCAGCGCCGCCTGGCGCTGCCGCCGAAACTGGCAGACCGTTTGCTCGCCGGGCTGGTGCCGTCGGTCACGAACACTGCGGCCACTGCCGCGACCGCACAGACCCGGATCCAGTTGCCGCAGAACGCCAAGACCGGCGCCGGCCCGCTGTTCAACGGCGATTGGCTGGCATCGCAGACGGACACATCGTCAAAGGGGCAGATGCAGATTTATGGTCGGGCCATGGCGCAGATTCCTTTGGCGCCCGCGAAAAAAGCCTTCAGCTCCGCCGACGAATTCGTCAACACCATGTTGCCGCTGGCCAAGGAAGCCGCCGACCGTATTGGCGTCGATCCACGTTATCTGGTGGCTCAGGCCGCACTGGAAACCGGCTGGGGCAAATCAGTCATGCGCGCCCAGGATGGCAGCAGCAGCCACAACCTGTTCGGCATCAAGGCCGGCAGCAGCTGGAAGGGTGATTCGGCGCGAGCGATCACCAGCGAATTCCGCAATGGCGAGATGGTCAAGGAGACGGCCGAGTTCCGTTCCTACGACTCGTACAAAGACAGCTTCCATGACCTGGTGACTTTGCTGCAGACCAATAATCGCTATCAAGATGTGGTGAAGTCTGCCGATAACCCAGAACAGTTTGTACGCGAGTTGCAGAAAGCCGGGTATGCAACCGACCCGGCCTACGCCAGCAAGATTTCGCAGATAGCCAAGCAGATGACGAGTTACCAAAACTACGCTGCGGCGGGCGCTACCACCACGCCTTTATAGGCACAAGGCATAAGGTCTGAACCATGAGTTTGCTCAATATCGGGATGTCGGGTCTGGCGGCTAGCCAATCCTCTTTGTCTGTGACAGGCAACAACATTGCCAACGTCGACACCGCCGGTTATTCGCGTCAGCAAACCGTGCAGAGCACCAAGGCTTCGCAGCAGTTCGGTAATGTGTTCATCGGCACCGGGACGACCCTGGCGGACGTTCGCCGGGTATACAACTCCTACCTCGATGCTCAGCTGCGCACCGCCACCTCGCTCAACAGTGAAGCCTCGGCGTACCAGGCTCAGGCCACGCCACTGGACGCCACGCTGTCCGATACCAACACCGGGTTGACCGGCGTCCTGCAGAAGTTCTTCACCTCCCTGCAGGGTGTTTCGTCATCGGCGACCGACGATACGTCGCGCCAGTCGGTGCTGACCGGTGCCCAGGCGCTGAGCAATCGCTTCAATACCGTCGCCAAACAATTGAATGACCAGAACACCACCCTCAATGGCAGCCTGTCCGACATGGCGACCAAGGTGAACAAGCTGGCCACGTCGATTGCATCGTTGAACCAGAAAATCGGTGAGGTCTCCACCAGCGGTGGTCAGCCGAACGACTTGCTCGACAACCGTAACGAAGCGGTACGCCAGCTGTCCGAGCTGGTCGGCACCCAAGTGGTCGAGCGCGGCACCAGCTACGATATCTACGTCGGCAGCGGCCAGCCATTGGTGATCGGCAACACCACCAACTCCCTGGGCACCGTGCCGAGCAAAGACGATCCGTCGCGCATGGCGCTGCAAATGGATCGTGGCTCCAGCACCATCGACATCACGTCGGTGGTCAGTGGTGGCGAAATCGGCGGCTTGCTCTCCTATCGCAAGGACGTGCTCGACCCGTCGCTCAACGAGTTGGGGCGTGTGGCCCTGGTGATGGCTGACCAGATCAACAGCCAGCAGGCGCAAGGCATCGACAAGAACGGTGAATTCGGCGCAGCGATTTTCAACAACATCAACAGCGCCGCGCTGATCAGCCAGCGCAGCATTGGCCAGGCGGGCAACAGCGCCGGCTCGGGCAACCTCGATGTCACCATCAAGGACACCGGCAAGCTGACCACCAGCGACTATCAGGTGACGTTCAGCACTCCCACCGACTACACCGTCAAGCGTTCTGACGGCACCGCCATGGGCGCCTTCAGCACCTTGACCACGCCACCTCCAGTGATCGATGGTTTCAGCCTGTCCCTGAACGGCGGTGCCCTGAGCGCTGGCGATACCTTCAAGGTGACCCCGACTCGCGGCGCCGCAACCAGCATCCAGACGGTCCTGAACGACCCGAAAAAAATCGCGGCGGCAGCGCCATTGAGCGGTGTGGCCAGCTCCAAAGCCACGGGCACTTACACCCAGCCGACGCTGACCAGCACGCTGGACATCTACAGCCCGGCGGCCCAGGCCGACATGCAGACAGGGCTCAAGTATTCGACGCCGGTCAAGGTGACCTTCGGTTCCCCAAGCGGTGGCAGCCAGACTTACAACCTGAGTGACGCCCAAGGCAACCCGTTGGGTAGCGGCACCATTGTTCCGGGTCAGAACAACACCTTGAACCTGACAGTGCCCATGATCGATGCCAGCGGCAACCCGATCATGGGCGGCGCTCCGCCGGTGCAGAAAACCTTCACCGTACAAACCACGGTGGGTGGTTCGCCAGCCAACGGCGAGAGCTTCTCGATCTCCCTGACCGGTGCGGCATCCTCGGACAACCGCAACGCTCAAGCGCTGGTCGGTTTGCAAACCAAACAGACCGTGGACACCGGTTCGGCGAGCAAGGGCATCAGCCTGACCGACGCCTACAACACGCTGGTGACCAACGTCGGGACCAAAGCCGCTCAAGGCAAGTCGGACAGTGCTGCCACCTCGGCGATCCTGACCCAGGCCAAGGGCGCCCGTGATTCCCTGTCCGGGGTCGACCTGGATGAGGAAACCGGCAATCTCGTCAAATACCAGCAGTACTACACCGCGTCTTCGCAGATCATCAAGGCTGCGCAGGAAATTTTCAGCACGCTGATCAACAGCCTTTAAGGAGTCGTAATTCATGCGCATTTCTACCGCCCAGTATTACGAGACAACCGCTGCCAACTATCAGCGCAACTTCAACAAGGCGATCGCGACCAGCAATGAAGCCAGCAGCCTGACGCGCGTCAACACCGCCGCAGATGATCCGGTCGGTGCCGGTCGTTTGCTGCAGCTCGGTCAGCAGAGCGCAATGCTGGACCAGTACAACGGCAACATCAGTTCGACCAAGAGTTCATTGAGCCTGCAGGAAACCACCCTGGATTCCATTGGCACCGCCTTGCAGCGCGCCAAGGAAATCGCCCTCAGTGCCAACAACGGCATCGCTACCGACGACGACCGTAAAGCGTATGCCTCGGAATTGGGCCAGATCCAGCAACAAGTGCTGGGCCTGATGAACTCCAAGGATGCCTCCGGCAACTTCCTGTTCTCCGGTTCGAAAACAGACACCCCGCCTTACTCACAGAATTCCGACGGCACCTACACCTACAACGGTGACCAGACCAGCATCAACCTGGGCATCGGCGATGGGTTGACGGTGGCATCCAACACCACTGGTTGGGACGCGTTCCAGCAGACCATCAATACCAGCCGCACCCAGGCCACCATGACCGCTCCGGCGGTGGATGATGGTCGCGTGGTCCTGTCCAATGGTCAGGTCAGCAACAGCGCAACCTACGACGCCAAGTTCGCCAGCGGTCAGCCATACACGGTCACCTTCTTGAGCAGCACCCAGCTGAAGATCACTGATGGGCTGGGCAACGACGTGACGACCGAGGCCAGCCAGAACGGCGCGTTCAGCAACAGCAACGGCGCCAACCAGGTGGTCAACTTTCGTGGCGTCGACCTGAACCTGAACATCAACCTCAAGCCGGGCGATGTACCGGACACAGTGATTGCCGGTCACACCTTCCAGCTGTCGGCCTCGCAGGACTCGTTCAACGCCACGCGCAGCGCCGGCAACGCGTCCACAGCCGTCATCACCGGTTCCGCCATCACTAACCCGGCGGCCTACAATGCTGCATTCCCGACGGGTGGGGCGGTCCTCAAGTTCACCAGTCCGACAGCCTTCGACCTCTACGCTGCGCCGGTGACCGTCGACAGTCGCCCCGTGTCTTCGGGCGCCGTGGTGGCCGGTCCTCCGTCCACCGCCACTGCTGCGGGCGTGACATTCACCCTGGGCGGTGGTGCACCCGCCGCCAACGATCAGTTCGCGGTCCAGTCCAACAATCACCAGACCCAGAACGTGCTCGACACATTGGGCAAGATGATCAGCGCGATGAGCTTGCCAGTTGATGGCAACACGAACGCCAAGCAGCAATTCCAGGCGGCCATGGAATCGGGCCTCGCGAATCTGGATAGCGCCAGTAACCAGTTGGGCTCGGCCATTACGTCGATCGGTGCGCGCGGTCAGTCACTGGACGATCAGACCACGACTAACCAGAGCCTGAGCCTGGCGAATACGGCGACCCAGTCGTCGATTCGCGACTCCGACCCTGCCGAAGTCATGACGCGCCTGACCCTGCAGCAGACCATGCTGCAAGCCGCGCAACTGGCGTTCAGCAAGATCACTTCGCTGGGGCTGTTCAACAAGATCTGACGGCAGCCGGGCGCGCAAGCGTCCGGTGACCGCTGACCCTCCCATATCTACTGTCTTTTTCCGCGGTTCCAAGGGCTCGCTTTTCTGGGCGAGCTCTCGCCGCCTGCGAGTCCGCCGTGAATTCACTCCCTCTTGTCAGCCTTGTCATTCCTGCCTTCAATCCGCGCTTTTTTGGTCGGGCGTTGCACAGTGCCGTGAGCCAGGACTATGGCAATCTCGAGGTCATTGTTTGCGACGATAGCCGTGGCACTGAAATCGAAGAGATGGTCAATTCGTTGAGCGGGCAGACGGATGTCGTTGTGCGCTATGTGCGCAATCCCCGCACGCTCGGACTGGTGGGAAACCTGCAAGTCTGCCTGGAAGAAGCGCAAGGCGAGTTCATCAAGTTTCTTTGCGATGATGACCAATTGTTCGCTACGTGCATTGAGCGTCAGGCACAAGTGCTCATCGATCGTGAAGATGTGAATCTGGTACTGGCCCAGCGGTTGTTCTGGGATGCCGATGATCTGCCTTTGCCTTCGCGGCTTGAAAACACACCGCTTTCCCCGGTGTGCGGGCTGTTCAAGGGTGAAGACCTGCTGGCGATCTTCGAGAATTTCCCGGTCAATATCCTCGGCGGTTTCAGCAATGCCATGTTCCGTCGTGCCGATGTACTGGAGCTGTTGCCGGCCTTGACTCAACCCGGTCATTGTTTTGTCGCGACCCTGGATTTTGCCTTGTACATGTGCCTGCTGCGGCGCGGCAATCTGGTGGTGTCCAATCATGTGTTGAGTGTCGAGCGCCTGTACCCGGAGCGTTTGAGCGGTCAACAATCGATGAAGGATTCGGTCGAGGCCGAGCGGCAATGGCTGTTGCAAATGCTCAAGGCCCGCAGCGGCGAATCTGCGCCAGCGCCGGGTTGGGTTCGCTACTTGCCGCTGACCAAGGCCGACGAGTTACCCCGGGTTTGGGAAGAGTTACCGCTGAGCCGAACCCTGGGCACCAAGCAGACCACCCAGGACTGGCATGTCGGCATTGCCAGTGTCAGTTTCTCCGAGCTGTACGCCCAGTGGCTGGCGTGCCGCTGCCTCACTGAGGGGCAGCGCACATTGTTGCCCGAAACATTGGTGGGCTGGCCGCGCACGCCAAAAATCGTCCCGATCATTATTGATGAGCAGGGCAGCCGCTCAGCGCTGGACCACACGTTGCAATCCCTTGCCGCGCAAGACTATCCACCTGAACTGACACTGGTGTTGTCCTCGGCGTGCATGGAAGCCGAGCTGGATGAGCGGATTTTCCGTTTGCCGCTGCAAGATGACTGGCAGCAGCAAATCAATGACTTGTTGCCGCAACTGGACGGGGCCGACTGGTTCTACCTGCTGCGTGCCGGCGATCGCCTGGTGGCGCCGGCCTTGCTGGTAATGGCTGAGCGGATTGCCCTCTCGCGCACGTTGAAGTGCCTGTACAGCGATGAAGGTGGCCTGCGGCAAGGCGAGTCGGCCGAGCCGGCGTTCAAGCCAGACTTTAACCTGGACTTGATGCGCAGCTACCCCTATGTCGGGCGAGCGCTGGCGTTTGACCGTGAAGCGTTCCTGGCGTTGGGCGGTTTTGATTCCGTCTTTGGCGAACTGGCCCCTCACGATGTGCTCTGGCGTCTGGTCGAGAATGACGGCCCGCAAGTGATCGGACACGTTGCCGAAATCCTGCTGGAGTCGCCGTTCGATCTTGCCAAGTGGCTGTCCCAGCCTGAAGTGGTCAATAACAATCCGCTGTTGCTGCAGGCGCACCTGGACCGCATGGGCATCGCACATGTTATTCGCGACGCGGGTTCGACGTTGCTTAACCGGGTTGACTATCACCATGAGGATCGTCCGTTAGTGTCGATCGTCATCGTTGGCAAGGATCAGACCATCGCCATGCAGCGCTGTGTCGAGAGCCTGCTGGAAAAAACCGCCTACAGCGAATATGAGTTGCTGCTTGTCGACAACGGTAGCGAAAGCGCCGAGGCCCACGCGTGGCTGACGGGTATGGCGCAGTTGGGCAGCGAGCGGATTCGTGTGTTGACGTATCCACAGCAAGGCAATGGCGCGGCGGTGCGCAACTTCGCCGTGAAGCAGGCTATTGGCGACTACGTGCTGATGCTTAACCCATACACCGTGATCACTCAGAGTGACTGGCTGGATGAGTTGCTCAATCACGCACAACGACCGGAAGTCGGCGTTGTGGGGGCGAAGGTGTTCAACCCGGATGGACGAGTTCTGCACGCGGGCCTGATCCTTGGTTTGCAAGGGCCGGCAGGCGTGCCGTTTTACGGCGAATCGCTGAACGCTGCGGGTTATATGTATCGCCTGCAGGTGGTCCATGACTTGAGTGCCGTCGGCGCTGATTGCCTGATGATCCGCAAAGCCGTATTTGACGCCGTCGGTGGCCTGGACGAGCAGAACCTGGGCCAGAGCCTCAACGAAGTGGACCTGTGCCTGCGTGTGGGTAAGGACGGTTATCTGGTGGTCTGGACACCCTTTGCCAAACTGGCCTTGGGCGCTCAGCCAGCGGTAACGTTGTCGGAGGCCGAGCAGGCCTCGCGCACTCAGGAACAGCAAGTGTTTTACAAGCGCTGGCTGCCCATTGTGGCTCGCGATCCGGCCTACAACGTCAATTTGTCGTTGCACGGGCTGGGCGGTTCGAGCTTCAGCCTTGAGCCGGGCCTGCGTGCCGGCTGGAGTCCGTTCTCGACATCTCAGTTGCCGACAATTCTTGCACTGCCAGTCAATGCCTCGGCCATCGGTCACTACCGCGTGACGCAGCCCTTGATCGAACTGGAAGCGGCGGGCAGGGCTCATGGACGTATTCACTACAACTTGCCGTCGATCATTGAGGTCGAGCGTCAGTCACCTGACGTGATCATCCTGCAAGGTCGTTACTCCGAAGGACCGATCAACGAGATTCCGGGCCTGATAACCTACTCCAGCGCCCGACGGATTTACGAGCTGGATGACTATGTCATCAACGTTCCCCATCGCAATGCGCATATCCGCAACATGCCGGGCAAGGACGAGATGGAGAAATTGGTACGGCGCGCGATCGGCATGTGCGACCGCGTGGTGGTCTCCACCGACGCGCTGGGCAACGCATTGTCGGACATGCATGACGACATTCGTGTCGTGCCAAACATGCTGGCCAAGCACTTGTGGAGCGACATGCGCAGCCAGCGTCGTACTTCAAAAAAACCTCGGGTCGGCTGGGGCGGCGGCACCAGTCACCACGGCGACCTGGCGGTGATTGCCGACGTGGTTCGCGAACTGGCCAACGAAGTCGACTGGGTGTTCTTCGGCATGTGCCCGGATGATTTGCGTCCGTATATGCATGAGTTCCATGGTGTGATCGGGCTGGACGTCTACCCGGCGAAGCTGGCCAGCCTGAACCTGGACCTGGCGCTGGCACCGCTGGAATTCCACATCTTCAACGACTGCAAGAGCAACCTGCGTCTGCTGGAGTACGGGGCGTGCGGCTACCCGGTGATCTGCACCGACACCGAGGCTTATCGCGGATACTTGCCATGTACCCGAATCAAAACCAACTCCACCGATGAATGGCTGCAAGCGATCCGCATGCACCTGGCCGACCCGGACGCCAGCTACCGCATGGGCGATGAGTTGCGCGAGGTGGTTCTGCGTGATTACGTGCTGCGCGGCGACAATCTGCGCTACTGGGAAAATGGCTGGTTGGCGGATTGATCATCGGCCGGTCCCTGCCAGTTGGGTGCATATCCGTTTCTGCGGTCATGGCGGCTATTGGTTCCGCCTTTACGGCGGGTCACTTGGAGAAGCGCCAAGTAACCAAGCGCTTGCGCCCCTGACGTACGGTGCCTCGCCTAGGCTCGGCATTCCCTCACTCCGGTCCTGCTCCGTGGGCCCGCCGCCATCGGCCATCCATGCCGGGTTGCCCACTACGCAGAACCTGCGTTCGGCCTTCCGACGGGGCAGATCAAGATCAAAAGCTGAAGGCGAGCTAACGCTCGACCTGATGAGTGGTGAGAAGCAAAAGCACTGCGCCGGCCTGCTCTGCTTTATGTGGGAGTGAGCCTGCTCGCGATGCTGTTGATCTTGGCTGTTGATCGTTCCCACGCTCCGCGTGGGAATGCATCCCGTGACGCTCCGCGTCACCATCGCGCAAGACTCAAGCCTGGTGTCGACAGCGGAACGCAGAGCGTCCCCGGCGGCATTCCCACGCGGAGCGTGGGAATGATCGGGACGCGTAAGCGTTGAAGAATCAGGCCGGCCCGCAGGCCGCCTCGTTTTGCTTTGGCGGTACACGCCCCCTCGAGAGGCCGAGCGCAGGTTCTGCGCAGTGGGCACCGCGGCAAGGATGCCGCGGTAGCCGCCCCCGGCCATGGATGGCCGATGGCGGCGGGCCCACGGAGCAGGACCGGAGCGAGGGCATGCCGAGCCTTGGCGAGGCACCGAACGTCAGGGGCAAGAGCCCTTTGGTTACTTTGGGGCTTTTCCAAAGTGACCCGCCGTCAGGGCGGAACCCTAAGCCGCCGTTACCGCAGCAACGGATATGTACCCCCTGCATTTGCCTAGCACCACCACCACCACCCACTGGACGCCAGGAGCTGGCGCGTTTCCTGCAAGTCCCCCTTTATATCGCCATAAAACGAGCACTTGCGGCGTAGCGGGCAGTCCACACGGCGGCGTTGAGCGTTTTATCCAGAAGGCCTGCAAAAGCTTGATACAGCTTGGCTGAGCCCTGTGACGAACAAGAGAGGGTAGAGGATGAAGGCAGTTATTTTGGCGGGTGGCCTGGGCACGCGAATCAGCGAAGAGTCGCACCTCAAGCCCAAGCCGATGATCGAGATCGGCGGCAAGCCAATTCTCTGGCACATCATGAAGCAGTACTCCGCGCACGGAATCCACGATTTCGTGATTTGCCTTGGCTACAAGGGCTACGCGATCAAGGACTTCTTCGCCAACTACTTCCTGCACACCTCCGACGTCACCTTCGACATGTGCAACAACCGCATGGACGTTCACCAGAACTACAGCGAACCGTGGCGCGTCACGTTGATCGACACCGGCGAAGACACCATGACCGGTGGCCGTCTGCGCCGCGCCGCGCGTTATCTGGAGGGCGAAAAAGCCTTCTGCTTTACCTACGGAGACGGTGTCTCGGACCTCAACATCGGCGCATTGGTGGACTTCCACCTGGCCCACGGCAAACTCGCGACCGTCACCGCCGTGCAACCGCCAGGACGTTACGGCGCCCTGGAGCGCGACGGTGACAGTGTCAAAGGCTTCATCGAGAAACCACGGGGCGACGGCGGCTGGATCAATGGCGGCTTCTTCGTCCTGTCGCCCAAGGTGTTGCCGTACATCGGC
Organism: Pseudomonas sp. DR48; assembly: GCF_019823085.1. Lineage (NCBI taxonomy): Bacteria > Pseudomonadati > Pseudomonadota > Gammaproteobacteria > Pseudomonadales > Pseudomonadaceae > Pseudomonas > Pseudomonas sp. DR48. Next base: position 3,691,271 of record NZ_CP081946.1, read on the forward strand.
GACGACCAGACTTCCTGGGAAGCAGAGCCCCTGGCGGCACTGGCCAGTGAAAGCCAGTTGCAGGCGTTCCAGCACGACGGTTTCTGGCATCCGATGGACACCCTGCGGGACAAAAATCACCTCGAAGCGTTGTGGCTGAGCGGGGAGGCCCCATGGAAGCAATGGGACTGAGTCCGCAATTCTGGCGCGGCAAGCGGGTTCTGGTCACCGGGCACACCGGTTTCAAGGGCAGCTGGTTGACGCTGTGGCTGCAAAGCCTGGGCGCCAAGGTCATCGGGTTTTCCCTTGATCCGTCCACCGAGCCGAGCCTGTTCGAACTGGCACGGGTGCACGAAGGCATCAACGATCAGCGCGGCGACCTGCGTGACTTGGGTGCGCTGCTTGAAATCATCGCTGAAACCGAGCCAGAGATTGTCTTGCACCTTGCAGCTCAGCCGTTGGTGCGCGAAGGCTATCGCGACCCGCTGGGCACTTATTCCAGCAACGTCATGGGCACCCTGAATCTGCTTGAAGCCATCCGTCAGGTCGGCTGCGTGCGTGCCTGCGTGCTGGTGACCACCGACAAGGTCTACGCCAATCAGGAATGGCTGTGGCCGTACCGCGAAGACGAAGCCCTCGGTGGACACGATCCTTACAGCAGCAGCAAAGCCTGCTGCGAATTGTTGGCGCAGTCTTACGCCGCTTCGTTCTTCCCGGCCGAGAAGCATGCCGAGCACGGTCTGGCCCTGGCCACGGCGCGCGCCGGTAACGTGCTGGGCGGTGGTGATTTTGCACCGGAACGGCTGATTCCCGACGTGCTCAAGGCCTGGACCGCCGACGAACCGGTGACCCTGCGTTACCCGCAAGCGGTGCGCCCTTGGCAACACGCGCTGGAACCGCTGGCCGGTTATCTGCAACTGGCCGCCGGCCTCTATGAACAAGGTCCGGCATTTGCCGGCGCGTGGAACTTCGGCCCGAGCGAAGCGGACATGTGCAGCGTCGGCGAAGTCGTCGAATTGCTCGCCAGCCGCTGGCCGCAAGCCCGAGGTTTGCGCATCGAACCGAGCGATTTGCATGAAGCCGGCCTGCTGCGCCTGGACAGCAGCCGCGCCCGTCAACTGTTGGCGTGGCAGCCGCGCTGGTCGTTGCAAGAGTGCCTGACCCACACGCTCGACTGGCACTTGGCATGGCAGAACGGCGACGACATGCGCGCCATTACGTTGGGCCAGTTGAACCTGTACCGAGGCGCGCTGTGAGTGAGTTTCTATTGCAGCCGCTGCCCCTGGCCGGACTGTTCAGCGTGCAGCACAAACGCTTTGAAGATGAGCGTGGGCACTTCGCGCGGCTGTTCTGCGAAGGCAGCCTGAGTGCGTTCGGCGAGCCGTTTCATATCCGCCAGATCAACCACTCCTGCACCCGCGAACGCGGCAGTGTGCGCGGCCTGCATTACCAGAATGCCAGCGCGCCGGAAGCCAAGTTGATCACCTGCCTGCGCGGTGAAGTCTGGGACGTGGCAGTGGATTTGCGCCCCGGCTCCGAGACCTTCCTGCACTGGCACGCCGAACACCTGCGCGCCGGCGACGGTCGCAGCCTGCTGATCCCGGCCGGGTTCGCCCACGGTTTCCAGACACTGACCGACGACGCCGAATTGCTCTACCTGCACAGCGCGGACTACACGCCGGTGCACGAGGGTGGTTTGAGCGTGAACGATCCGCGGCTGGCGATTGCCTGGCCGCTGCCTGTCAATAATCTGTCAGCGCGGGATTCCAGCCATCCCTTGCTCGATGACCACTTCGCTGGAGTGCGTGTATGAATTGCCGTGGTTGCGGTACTCCTCTGGCTTTGCCGCTGATTGACCTCGGCACGTCGCCGCCGTCCAACGCTTATGTGCGTGCCGATCAGCTGGAGCAAGCCGAACAATGGGTGCCGCTGAAGGTTGCGGTCTGTCAGCAGTGCTGGCTGGTGCAGACCGAGGATTACACCAGCGCCGACAGTCTGTTCGATGCCGAGTATGCGTATTTCAGTTCGTTCTCCAGCACCTGGCTGGCCCATGCCGAGCGCTACGTCGCCGAGATGACCGAGCGCTTCGACCTGACCGCCGACAGCCGTGTGGTGGAAATCGCCGCCAATGACGGTTACCTGTTGCAGTACGTCGCCGGGCGCGGCATCCCTTGCCTGGGCGTCGAGCCGACCCGCAGCACCGCGCAAGCGGCGCGGGAAAAAGGCCTACAGATTCGTGAACTGTTCTTTGGCCGTGACACTGCTGCGCAGTTGGTCAGTGAAGGCTGGTCGGCCGACCTGATGGCCGCCAACAACGTGTTGGCCCACGTGCCGGACATCAATGATTTCCTCGGCGGTTTTGCGACCTTGCTCAAGCCGACCGGCGTGGCCACGTTCGAATTTCCGCAGCTGCTGACGCTGATGGCCGGGCAGCAGTTCGACACGCTGTATCACGAGCACTATTCCTACCTGTCGCTGACCGCCGTGCAGACCTTGTGCGAGCGCAACGGCCTGGAAGTATTCGACGTCAGTCAGCTGTCGACACACGGCGGCTCGCTGCGTGTGTTCGTCCAGCGCATCGACGGTGTTCGCCGCGACGTGCAGCCGGCGGTTGCTCAACAACTGCAAGCTGAGCTCGAAGCCGGCGTGAAAACCCCCGAGTATTACGCGACCCTCGCGCCAGCCGCCGAACGCATCAAGCACGAACTGCTGCGTTTCCTGTTGCAGGCCAAGGCCGATGGCAAGCGGGTGGTCGGTTACGGCGCCGCGGCCAAGGGCAACACCTTGCTCAACTACGCCGGGGTCAAGTCCGATCTGTTGGCGTGGGTGGCCGACGCCAATCCGCACAAGCAGGGCAAGTACTTGCCAGGCAGTCGCATTCCAATCGTGTCGCCGGCACAGATCGATATCGAGAAACCGGACTACGTGCTGGTCCTGCCCTGGAACTTGCTGCACGAAGTCAGTCAGCAACTGGCGCAGGTACGTCAGTGGGACGCTCGCTTCGTGATTGCCGTGCCTGAGTTGACCGTCCTGTGAAAGTGCTTGTGACCGGGGCCACCGGCTTCGTCGGCCGCCATTTGGTCGCCGCCTTGCTCGCCCGCGGCTGCGAAGTCCGGGCGGTGGCGCGCAACGCCGAGACCGCCGCGACGATGCCGTGGATCAACGCCGTGGAGTTCATGGCGGCGGACATTCACGCCGACGATCTGGACATCGCTGCGCTAACCGCGAACATCGATGCCCTGGCGCATCTGGCGTGGCCGGGGTTGCCGAACTATCAGGCGCTGTTCCATTTCGAGCACAACCTGATGGCCGATTACCGGTTCATCAAGGGCGCGGTCGAGGCGGGCGTGTCGCAAGTACTGGTGACCGGAACCTGTTTCGAATACGGCATGCAAAGCGGGCCGCTCAGCGAGCAGGCCACACCGCAGCCGAGCAATCCTTATGGGTTAGCCAAAAACACCCTGCGGCTGTTTCTGGAAAATTTGCAACGGGTCCAGCCGTTCACCCTGCAATGGGCGCGTCTGTTCTACCTGCACGGCGAAGGCCAGAACCCCAACAGTTTGCTGGCAGCACTGGACCGGGCAATCGATGCCGGCGACGACACGTTCAACATGTCGGCCGGCGAGCAGTTGCGCGATTACCTCGCCATCGACATCGCCGCCGATTACCTGGCGGCGATTCTGCAACAACGGGAATTCAATGGGCTGATCAATTGCTCCAGCGGCCAGCCGGTGTCGGTGCGGGCGCTGGTCGAGCAGCGATTGCGCGCACGCGGCGCATCGATCCGTTTGAACCTCGGTCATTACCCTTACCCGACCCACGAACCGATGGCGTTCTGGGGCGTGGCGGACCGTTTGCAACAGCTGCTGGGAGGCAATCATGAAGCATGAGTTGTATCGGGTCGCTGACCTGCCGGTGCTGCAGAATCGCACCTTCGCCGACCCGGATTCGGCCCGGGCCTCTGCCAGCGCCGATATGGTCCTGGTGCAGGACGAACTGAGCGGGTTGATCTTCAATCAGGCCTTCGATGCCGACAAGCTCAGCTACGACGCCGACTACCAGAATGAGCAAGCGCATTCGGGGCAATTCCAGAAGCACCTGAGCGATGTCGAAGGCATTATTGCCCGCCATTTCAAGGGGCAGGAACTGATCGAAGTCGGTTGCGGCAAAGGCTACTTTCTCGAACTGTTGAGGGGCCTGGGCTACGCCATCACCGGCATTGACCCGGCCTACGAAGGCAGCAACGCCGACGTGATCAAGGCGTCGTTTACGCGTGGCCTCGGTCTGGCGGCGGATGCCATCGTGTTGCGTCATGTGCTGGAACATATCCAGGACCCGGTGAGTTTTCTCGCCGAGATGGCTGAGGCCAATCAGGGCGGACAGATCTACATCGAAGTGCCGTGCTTCGACTGGATCCTGGAGCACCGCGCCTGGTTCGACCTGTTCTACGAGCACGTCAATTATTTCCGCCTCGATGACCTGCGCCGGATGTTCGGCACGGTGCACGAGGCCGGTCACCTGTTCGGTGGCCAATACCTGTACATCGTGGCGGACCTGTCGACCTTGCGCCTGACCCCGGAACAACCGGTGCCGCGCCTTGAGTTGCCACAAGGTTTCACCAGCAGTCTTGAGCGCGCGGTGCAGATTATCCAGGACGCCCCCGAACAGGGTTCGGCGATCTGGGGTGCCTCGTCCAAAGGCGTGATCTATTCGCTGTTCCTGCAACGGGCCGGGGTGGCGGTGGATCGCGTGGTGGACATCAACCCGGCCAAACAGGGGCGGTATCTGCCCTTGAGCGGCGTGCGGGTGTCCTCGCCGCAAGAGGCCATGGATGCGTTGCCCGAAGGCGCCAACCTGTTTGTGATGAACTCCAACTACCTCGAAGAAATCAAGCGGATGACCGGTGGACGTTACGTCTATCACGCCGTCGACAGCGCTTCGTTCCAGTGACTATTGAGATTAGAAAAATGACCGACAACACCATCAATAAAGCCTTCGAAGCCGAGTGCCAGGCAGAAATCGCGCGTCAGGGCGACGACCAGAAACTGACCGGTCTGGCCCGGGATTTCTTCAACGAATCGGCCAAACACAAGTACAGCTACCACTTCTCGTGGATGGGCCGTCCGATCATCCAGCTGCCGCAAGACATGATGGCGATGCAAGAGATCATCTGGCAGGTCAAGCCAGACCTGGTGATCGAATGCGGCATCGCCCATGGCGGCTCGATCATCTACTACGCCTCCTTGCTGGAGCTGCAAGGCCACGGCGAAGTGCTGGGCATTGACCTCGATATTCGCCCGCACAACCGCGAAGCCATCGAAAGCCACCCGATGAGCAAGCGCATCAAAATGATCGAAGGTTCGAGCATCGACCCGGCGATCGCTGCCCAGGTTCGTGCTGCGGCCGAAGGCAAGAAAGTCATTCTGGTGCTCGACTCCAACCACACCCACGACCACGTGCTGGAAGAGCTGCGCCTTTACGCGCCACTGGTGTCGGTGGACAGCTACTGCGTGGTCATGGACACCGTGGTCGAAGACATGCCGGCCGATTTCTTCCCGGACCGTCCATGGGGCCCGGGCGACAACCCGAAAACCGCGGTGTGGAAATACCTTGAAGAGAACAAGGATTTCGAGATCGACCAGCAGATGCAAAACAAGCTGCTGCTCACCGTTGCACCGGACGGCTACCTGCGTCGCGTTCGTTAATTTCGGCACATCATTAAAGTGTTAGTCAGGCGTTTCGCCGGCAGTGGGAGAAGTTATGCAAGGCAAGTCCGTTTCTGAGCACATGTTGCCGTTGAATGAGCTGCTGACGGTGGTGTTGATTTCCCACAACCGTCCGGCTTTTTTGCGCCGGGCAATGAAGTATTACGGTGACTTGCCTTGCAAAGTACTGGTGCTCGATTCCGCCACTGAGCCTTTCAAGGGCGAGCTGCCTGACGTCGAATACCGGCATGTGCCGCAATTCGCCTACAGCGGCTTCCAGGCCAAAATTGGCTATGGCGTGGAGCAAGTGACCACCCCGTACATGGTGTTGGCGGCCGACGATGATTTCATCGTTCATGATGCGCTGGCCGAGTCGGTGGACTTCCTGCAAGCGAACCGCGACTACGGCATGTGCCACGGCTATTGCCTGATGTACCTGACCTTCGCCAACAGCGTGAGCTACTACCGGCGCGACAAGAAGGTGTGCGAGGACTATTCCTCCGAACGACCTCAGGATCGGGTCGTCGAGTACATGCATCAATACTTGCCGCCGTTTTACGCGGTGACCCGTACTTCGCTGATGAAATCCTGGTATTCGCTGCTGCCGCCGGGCACCAGTTTCCAATGGCAGGAGATCGGTCACGTCTACTACATGCTGGCGTGCGCCAAGGCGCGGATCCTGCCAACCCCTTATGTGGTGCGTGAGATCAACTACGGCAACTCCGAGCACAACACCGAGGTGTATCACTCGCTGACGTATACCGACGCCAAATCGGTGGCCGAGCGTGACGCCTTTGCCGAATTCCTGGCCTCGTTGCCAACCGGGATCAAGGGGCTCGATCCGGCACAGGCCAAAGCCTTCGTCATGGAAAGTTTCGACGCCATGATCGACAGCCTGCAAACCGGACGTGCCCTGACCGCGGAGTTGGTTTTCCAGTCCATCTGGAACAACACCCTCAAGGCACCCGATCGTCTTTTCGGGCCAAAACAGTACGTCGAAATGCCGTTCTACAATCAGGCGTTCTTCGACAAGTTGACCCAGTTCGAATTCATGCTTCATGCGATGCCGGCCGGTCGTCTTCAGCTCGAACAGCTTGAAGGCGTGTGGACTCGCCAGGAACACTTGCTGAGCCCGCGCAACAACGATACGTCGGAAAGCGTGGTCGACCGTTTGTGGCAGGCCTACGACGCCAATGCGTTCAACCGTACGGTGGTCAAGCGCCTGGTGGCGCAACTGGAACTGCTGGGCGAGGACGAAGAAGCTGAATCGATGCGCGACTGGTTCGCACGCCTTGATGCGTTGTCGGTCGTGGATCATCACTTGACGTTTGAAAACATGCGTTCGGGTCGCCTGCTCAAGTGGCTGGAGGCCCGGTCGCCCGATGCCGAACAGGCCGAGGCGATTGCCCGACACTTGGCAATGAATGGCGGGGGGCCACACTTCGGCATCCTTTTGCTGGACCTGGATAACGATGTCGAGAAATTGCAGGTCACCCTCGACAGCTTGCTTGAAGGCCACTGCAAGGCCTTCAAAGTCGTGGTCTTCACCACCGGCGAAGCGCCTGCGGCCACCACGGCACAGAACACCCTGCACTTTGTCCGTGTGACGCCAGGCAACTTTGTCGAAAAACTGAATCAGAGCGCCCGTCAGTCGCCATGTGACTGGCTGCTGCTGGCCGAGGCCGGCGATGAGTTCACCCCGGCTGGCCTGTTGCGTGCCAGCCTGGAGCTGTTGTCCGCCAGTGACATCCGTGCGGTAGCGACCGATGAAATCCAGCGTACCGACAACGGCGCACTGGTGGATGTGTTCCGGCCGGGCTTCAACCTGGACCTGCTGCAAAGCCTGCCCGCGTTGATGGCGCGGCACTGGCTGATCCGCCGCGACGTGTTGATCGAGGCGGGTGGTTACCAGCCCGATTTCAGAAAGGCCCTGGAATTCGATTTGCTGCTGCGCATCATCGAGGCGGGCGGCCTGAGCGGTCTGGCGCACCTCGACGAGCCATTGCTGATCGCGCAGGCGCCGGTACTGGAAGAGAACGCCGACGAACGCCTCGCGTTGCTGCGTCATCTGGGCAACCGCGGCTACAAGGCCAAAATCACCTCGGCAACGCCTGGCACCTATCAGGTCGACTACCGTCACACCGAGCGTCCACTGGTCTCGATCATCGTTCCGGCCGGGGATGACCTGGCCCTGCTGCAACAGTGCGTGCAAGGCGTGTTGCTGCGTACCCGCTACACCCGCTACGAAGTGCTGATTGCGGCGAATCCGACCCAGTCGGCCGAGGTCAACGATTGGCTGGGCACGCTACAGAACGCCAAGGTGCGCGTCCTGTATGCAGACCAGACGCTGAGCAACGTGGCGTTGTACAACGCCGCGAGTCAGCAAGCGCAGGGCGAATACCTGGTGCTGCTGGCTGCAGACGGTGAAGTGGTCAATCCGAACTGGATCGAGTCGCTGCTCAACCATGCCCAGCGTCCTGAAGTGGGGATTGTCGGTGCCACGCTTGTCGATCGTGAAGGCAAGGTCACGCAAGCCGGTCTGATTCTGGGGATGCGTGGCGGAGTTGGTTCGGCGTTTATCGGCGACCGTTATGACGCCAGCAACAGCTACCTGCAGCGCTTGGCACTGGAGCAGAACTATTCGGCGGTGTCGCAGGCTTGCCTGATGGTGCGCAAAGAGTTGTTCGAGGCCTTGGGTGGCCTGGATGACCAGACATTCGCCGAAGGCTTGAGCGACGTCGATCTGTGCCTCAAGGCCGGACAGGCGGGTTATCTCACCGCGTGGACGCCGCTTGTTCAGGTGATTCATCCGGGCGAGGTGTCGCAGGCTCCTCAGGTGCTCGACGCCCTGCGGGAAAAATGGGCCGCCGCCTTCGCACAGGACCAGGCCTACAACGCCAATCTGGCGTTGACCGGCAAGGGTTTTGCCCTGGGTGACAGCGCTCCGATCAACTGGGCGCAGTTGCTCGCATAAACCTGGCTGACAGGCACAAGGACTCAAGGCATGTTCAACGGCAAATCGATTTTCATCTCCGGCGGCACCGGCTCGTTCGGGCGCAATTTCATCCGTCGCTTGCTGGAGCAATACCAGCCCAAGCGCGTGGTGGTGTTCTCTCGTGATGAGCTCAAGCAATACGAGATGCAGCAGACGTTCAACGCGCCGTGCATGCGTTATTTCCTCGGTGATGTGCGCGATGCCGAGCGCTTGCGCCAAGCCATGCGCGGCATCGATTACGTGGTGCATGCGGCGGCCTTGAAGCAAGTGCCGGCGGCCGAGTACAACCCGACCGAATGCATTCGGACCAACGTCAACGGCGCGGAAAACATCATCGCTGCGGCCATCGACAATGGCGTCAAACAAGTCGTCGCGCTGTCCACCGACAAGGCGGCCAGCCCGATCAACCTGTACGGCGCGACCAAGCTGCTGTCGGACAAACTGTTCGTGGCCGCCAACAACATTGCCGGCGAACAGCAAACCCGCTTTGCCGTGGTGCGCTACGGCAACGTCGCCGGTTCGCGTGGCTCGGTGGTGCCGTTTTTCAGCAAGCTGATCAACGAAGGCGCCACCGAACTGCCGATCACTGACGAGCGCATGACGCGCTTCTGGATCACCCTCGATCACGGGGTGCAATTTGTGCTCGACAGCTTTGCGCGGATGCACGGTGGTGAAGTGTTCGTGCCGAAGATTCCGTCGATCCGCATTGTCGATCTGGCGCTGGGCATGGCCGAGCACTTGCCGCACAAGCACGTGGGAATTCGCCCGGGGGAAAAGCTCCACGAGTTGATGGTGCCGCTGGACGACGCACGGATGACCCTGGAATTCGCCGATCACTACACGATCCAGCCGTCGATCCGCTTCACCAGCGTCGACGTGGACTTTGCCGTGGACAAGCTGGGCGAGCAGGGCAAGCCGGTGAGTGAAGACTTCGAGTACCGCTCCGACACCAACCCGCAGTTCTTGTCAGTCGGGCAGATCGCCGACCTGCACGCGGACTTGTCAGCATGATTCCCTACGGTCGGCAGAGTCTCGATCAGGCCGACATCGACGCGGTCGTCGCCGTTTTGCAGTCCGACTGGCTGACCCAGGGACCAACGATCGAGCGCTTCGAACAGGCCCTGGCTCAACGTTGCCAAGCCGATTTCGCGGTGGCGGTGTGTAACGCCACGGCGGCATTGCACATTGCTTGCCTGGCGGCCGGGCTCGGGCCGGGTGATCGTTTATGGACAACGCCCAACACCTTTCTGGCCTCGGCCAATTGCGGTCGTTACTGCGGCGCCGAGGTGGATTTCGTCGACATCGATCCGCTGACCTGGAACCTCGACGCCTACGCCCTCAAAGCCAAGCTGGAAGAGGCGGAGAACACCGGCACGCTGCCTAAAGTGCTGGTGGCGGTGGCGTTCTCCGGGCAGAGCTGCGACATGCGGATGATCGCCGGACTGGCCGAGCGTTATGGATTCACGGTGATTGAAGATGCCTCCCACGCGGTCGGTGCCTCCTATGCCGGGCGCCCGGTGGGTTGTGGCGATTTTGCGGCGATGACGGTGTTCAGCTTTCATCCGGTGAAAATCATCACCAGCGGCGAAGGTGGCATGGTCCTGACCAATCGCCGGGACCTGGCCGAGCGCCTGCAACGCTTGCGCAGCCACGGGATGACTCGCGATCCGGCACAAATGACCGAATCCAGCCATGGTCCCTGGTATTACCAGCAGATTGAGCTGGGCTTCAATTATCGGATCACCGATCTGCAAGCTGCCCTCGGGTTGTCACAGTTGAACAAACTGGATGACTTCATCGAACGCCGCCGCGAGCTGGCAGCACGGTATGACCGTTTGCTCACGTACTTGCCGCTGACCTTGCCCAGCCCTCAGCCTGAAGCCGAGTCGGCGTGGCATCTGTATGTGGTGCGCTTGCAGCTTGATCGCATCAGCCTCGGTCATCGACAGGTGTTCGAAGGGTTGCGGGCTGCCGGGGTCGGTGTGAACCTGCATTACATTCCGGTGCATTTGCAGCCTTACTACCGTGATTTGGGATTCGCTGAAGGTGACTTTCCGCAAGCTGAGCGTTACTACGAAGAAGCCATCAGCCTGCCGCTGTTTCCGTTGCTCAGTGATGAGCAGCAGGACTACGTGGTCGAACAACTGCGGCGGCTGACTGAATAAATACGGCCAGCAGGTCAGGTGCGGTCCCCCAGGCGCTGTGCTTCAAATGAGAGAGAACGATGCGTGAACTGAGCGAGCAGGAAAAATTCTGGCAGGGCGACTTCGGTAACCAATACGTTGATCGCAACGTCGGCCAGCCATTGGTGGCGGCGAACCTGGCATTGTTCGCCAAGGCGCTGACCCGGGCCGGGCAGATTGAAAGCCTGGTGGAACTGGGCACCAACGCCGGCAACAATTTGCAGGCGCTGCATCACCTGTTGCCCCGGTGTGAACTGTTTGGCGTGGAGATCAATGCCAGCGCCTGTGCCCAGGCCCAAGCGCTGGGTATCGCGCAAATCTGGCACGGCTCGCTGTTTGATTTCCCTCGCGAGCGCAGCTTTGACCTGACCCTGAGCAAAGGCGTGCTGATCCATCTGGCGCCGGAGTTGTTGCCAGCGGCCTATGCGCAGTTGTATGAACTGAGCCAGCGTTACATCCTGATCGCCGAGTACTACAACCCGGCACCGGTCGAAGTGTCCTATCGCGGTAACAGCGGCAAGTTGTTCAAGCGTGATTTTGCCGGTGAGATGCTTGATCGTTACGATGATCTGCAACTGCTGGACTACGGTTTCGGTTACCACCGCGACCCGCAATTCCCGGTGGACGACATCACTTGGTTCCTGTTGGAAAAACGCCCTTGAACAACGTTGCAATCATCCCGGCTCGCGGTGGCAGCAAACGCATACCGCGCAAGAACCTCAAGCCGTTCGACGGCGTGCCGATGATTGCCCGTTCGATTCAAACCGCTCTTGATTCCGGGTTGTTCGCCCTGGTGGTGGTCAGTACCGACGATGAAGAAATCGCCGAGCTGGCTCGAGCCAGTGGTGCGCAAGTGCCGTTTATGCGGCCTGCGGCATTGGCGGATGATTTCACCGGCACGGCGCCAGTGATTGCGCATGCCCTGGAGGAGCTGCATCGACAGGGCCAGGATTTTGATTTGGCCTGTTGTATCTATGCCACGGCGCCGTTGCTGCAAACCCGATTTTTACAGCAGGGCTTACACCTGCTGGAGCAGCATCCGGATAAATCCTTCGCCTTCTCGGTCTGCGATTTCGGCTTTCCGGTGCAGCGCGCGCTGACCGTTGACAGTCAGGGCGCGTTGACCGCGTTGTACCCGCAATTCAGTCAAACCCGCTCTCAGGACCTGCCGCCGGCCTATCAGGACGCCGGGCAGTTTTACTGGGGCCGCAGCAGTGCCTGGCGCCAGGGCGAGGTGTTGTATTCACCGCAAAGCCTGCCGGTGATCCTGCCGCGTTATCTGGTGCAGGACATCGATACCCCCGAAGACTGGAAGCGCGCCGAATACCTTTACGCGGCGCTGAAGGCAGGAGGGGAGTTGCAATGAGAGTTCTGATCCGCGCCGACGCCTCGCCGACCATCGGCAGCGGTCACATTGCCCGCTGCCTGACGCTGGCCAGGGTGCTGCGCCGGCAGGGCGCACATGTGGCGTTTGCCTGTCGCCAGTTGCCGGGCCATCGGCTCACCAGCCTCGCCGCCGAAGGTTTTGAAACTTTCGCGTTGCCGGATCGCTATCCCGACGAAGACCCGCAACAGCCAATCGAGGCCATGTTGCCGTGGCAGGCGGACATCGCTGCACTGGCGCAAGCGCTGGAACACGCTCCAGGCTTCGACTGGATCATCGTCGACCACTACGGCCTCGACCATCTCTGGCAGACCGCTGCCCGGCGCTGGGCGTTACGGATCGCGGCGGTGGATGATCTGGCGACGCGTACCTACAGCGTCGATTTGCTGCTGAACCAGAATCTGTCGGGTACGCCTGAGGCTTATGCCGGACTGCTTGCCGCCGATTGCCGGACCTTGCTCGGTCCACGCTTCGCGATGCTGCGTGATGAGTTCTGCTGCCCGGCGATCGCCATCAAACCCCGGGCCAAGCGTGTGCTGGTTAATTTCGGCGGCTTTGATGTGGCGCGACAAACCCATCACGCGATGCTGGCGCTGGCGGATTTCAATGACTTGGACGTCGACTTCGTCGCCGGTGCCGACAACCCGGCCTGGGACGAGATGCAGGCACTGGCGGCGGATCGTCCCAACTGGCGCTTGCACAGTTTTGTCAGCGACTTCTATCGGCTGATGACCGAGGCCGACTTGTTTGTCGGCGCCGGTGGCGGCACCAGTTGGGAGCGGGCGGCCTTGGGGTTGCCGACCATTTGCATTGCGGTGTCGAATAATCAGCAGGCCAACGGTGAGGTCATGGCGAGTTCTGGCGCTCATGTGTTCCTTGGTGCGCGTGAACAGGTCAGCGTCGAGCAACTGCGCCAGGCTGTCGGTTTTGTCGTGGGCAATCAGGGTTTGCGTCAGAGCATGGCTGAACGGTCCCGGCAGTTGGTCGATGGCCGTGGTGCGCAGCGCGTGGCGGCAGCGTTGGCCGGCGCGGTGTTGCAGGTCCGCCCGGCGACCGCCAACGATGCACAGTTGTTGTTTGACGGGCGCAATGCCGAGGCGGTACGCCGCTGGTCGCTGGAGACGGGCGTGATTGAATGGTCGGCGCATCAGAACTGGCTGACCGCCAGTTTGAGCAATCCGCAGCGCTTGCTGTTGATCGCCGAGGCCGACGACGGACCGGTGGGTGTGTTGCGTTATGACCGGCGCGGGTTTGAAGCCGAAGTCTCGATCTACCTGTTCGAAGATCGCATCGGCCTGGGTTGGGGTAGGGCGCTGCTGGCTCGGGGCGAGGCCTTCGTGACCGCCCATTGGCCCCAACTGACCGCCATCACTGCGCACGTGTTGCCGGCCAACCAGCCGTCGTTGCAGGTATTTCGCGACGCCGGTTTCTCTCAGCAAGCTTGCGCGTTCACCCGCGTTTTAAAGGATCAAGGCAATGACTAGCTTCAAGATTGGCGAGCGCGTGATCGGTGCCGATGCGCCGCCGTTCATCATTGCCGAGATGAGTGGCAACCATAACCAGTCGCTGGAGGTGGCGCTGCAAATCGTCGAAGCCGCCGCCAAGGCCGGTGCCCACGCCTTGAAGCTGCAAACCTACACCGCCGAGACCATGACCCTGGACCTGTCCGAGGGCGAGTTCTTCATCAAGGACCCCAACAGTCTCTGGGCCGGCTCTTCGTTGTATGCGTTGTACGAGAAGGCCCACACGCCGTGGGAGTGGCACGCACCGATTTTCGCCCGCGCCAGGGAACTGGGCATGCTGGCGTTCTCCACGCCGTTCGATGACAGCGCGGTGGACTTCCTCGAAAGCCTCGACGTACCGGCCTACAAGATAGCCAGTTTCGAAAATACCGATTTGCCATTGATTCGACGGGTCGCCGCCACCGGCAAGCCGTTGATCATCTCCACCGGCATGGCCAGCATCGCCGAACTGGATGAAACCGTGCGCGCCGCCCGTGAGGCGGGGTGCAAGGACCTGGTGCTGCTCAAGTGCACCAGCACATACCCGGCGACGCCCGCCAACAGCAATGTGCGCACCATTCCACACCTGCGTGAATTGTTTGGTTGCGAGGTCGGGCTGTCCGATCACTCCATGGGGGTGGGCGTGTCCGTGGCGGCGGTGGCGCTGGGGGCGACGGTGGTAGAGAAGCATTTCACCCTTGATCGCGCTGCCGGGGGCGTGGACGCCAGTTTCTCGCTGGAGCCGGCCGAACTCGAAAGCCTGGTGATCGAGACCGAGCGGGCCTGGCAGGCCATGGGCCAGGTGCATTACGGCGTGACCGAAGCGGAGCTTAAGTCCCTGGTGTACCGGCGCTCGCTGTATGTCACCCAGGACATGGCCGCCGGAGAGCCCTTCACGGCTGCGAACCTGCGTGCCATCCGCCCAGGTCTGGGCCTGCCTCCCAAACACGCTGAAACCCTTCTGGGGCGCCGTGCCCGCCACGCCATCAAGCGTGGAACGCCGCTGGACTGGTCGTTGGTCGAATAACGCCTTATCGGCCTGATTCGGCAAAATAGAGTGACCTGTGAGTCATAACGCGCATCTTCACTGTATTGTATAAATCGGGAAGGTGGCGCCCGGCCTGTTTTCAGCCCGGTGATAGCCTTTTATTCTTCCCGCTGTCGCCTCTGCAGGGCGACGTTTATCTCTGTTTGTCGGCGCCCCTCGAATCATTACGAGCGGTGGTATTGGGCTGTTTATTATTGGGAAGCCGTAATGATTGGCATAAAAAGCATTGCGAGCTACGTTCCTGTAGCCGGCGTGGACAATTACGCACAAGGTGCAAAATTCGAAAAGGATGAAGAATTCATCCTGGGCAAAATCGGTTCGGCCTTCCTGCCGCGCAAAGACGCCGGGCAAGAAACCTCCGACCTGTGTGTCGAAGCAGCCAATGCGCTGTTTGCCAACAATCCTGATCTGAAACGCGACGCCATCGACGTGCTGATCGTCGTCACCCAGAACGGCGACGAAGAAGGCCTGCCGCATACCGCTGCCATCGTTCAGGACAAACTCGGTCTGCCGACCACTGTTGCCGCGTTCGATATTTCCCTGGGCTGTTCCGGCTACGTCTACGGCATCTACGCGATCAAGGGCTTCATGGAAGCCGCCGGCTTGAAGAATGGCCTGCTGATCACCGCCGATCCGTATTCCAAGATCGTCGACCCGGAAGACCGCAACACCACCATGCTGTTTGGTGACGCCGCCACCGCGACCTGGATGGGTGAAAACGCTCCATGGCAGTTGGGCAAAGCCAAGTTCGGCACCGACGGTTCCGGCGCGCCGCACCTGAAAGTGACCGATGGCGTGTTCTTCATGAACGGTCGCCAGGTGTTCAACTTTGCGTTGCTCAAAGTCCCGGCGCACTTGCATGAGTTGCTGGCCGACTCGCAACTGACGCCTGCCGATATCGATGCCTTCTGCATCCATCAGGGCAGTGCGGCAATTGTCGATGCGGTGGCGCGACGCTTTGAAGGCGATCCTGAGAAGTTCATCAAGGACATGGTCGAGACTGGCAACACGGTGTCGTCGAGCATTCCTTTGCTACTTGAGAAGCACGTGCTGGATTCAGACTGGAAGCGCGTTGCACTGAGTGGTTTTGGTGTGGGGCTGTCGTGGGGCTCGGCGATCATCTATCGTCCTTGATCCACCCTCCACCCAATACAAAAAATAGCGTTCAAGGTGTACATTTTGAACGCTATTTTTTTGCCTGCGAAAACAGTGAGGCAGCATGAGCGAAAGCTTTGACGACAATGCTCGGGTGATAGAACGGCGCTGGCCGATGCTTTACGCCAGACTGATGCTGGAAGACAGTACGGCGATCCAGGCTGAATTGTCCGAAGGGTTGGGGTCGACGCTGAGCATCGATGGCATTCAACTCACCAGTCGTCATGATCGCGTCCACGAAGCCCGGGTGCAGGCGGCCAGCCTGCCGCCCGGCAAGCCACAGTTGCATGTCTACGGTACGGGGCTGGGCGATTTGCCGACGGTCCTGCTGGAGCGCGACGAGCTTGAGCGGCTGTACGTGCATATCCTCAACGGTGCCCTTTTTGCCTTGGTGCTGCAGTTGCTTGATCAGCGCCAATGGCTCGACGATCCTCGGGTAGAGCTGTTGTATGCCGGTGATCAAGCGGATATTTACACGCCCTTTTTTGCACTGCCTTCCGAGATGGTGCTGGCGGATGACTTCAACGCGAAAATTCGCGATCGCCTGGTCAGCGAAGTCCACCTGAGTTTCAACAATCGCGAATTCGATCCGCAATCCCCGATTATTCTCCAGCGCTTGCAGGACAGCCTCGACGTGCTGCTCGCCGACGACGATGTTGCGCAGTTGTTCAATACATGCGCCGGCCAGGAAGTCTATGTGATCGCCACCGGGCCAAGCCTTGAAAGCCATTTCGAGCAACTGGCGGCGATACGTGAGCAGGCGCAACGGCCTCTGTTCATTTGCGTCGATACCGCCTACCGACCGTTGCGAGAGCACGGGATCAAGCCTGATCTGGTGGTGAGCATTGACCAGCGCATCAGCTTTCGGCACTTGCCCTTCGAGGACTCCGACGGCATTCCGCTGGTGTACCTGCCGATGAGCGATCCTGAAGTGTTGAAAGCGTGGAAGGGCAAGCGCTATGGCGGTTATTCCGCCAGCCCGATCTACGCCACCTTGCGTTGCCAGCACCCGAGGGCGGAACTGTACGTGGGCGGCAGCGTGATTCATCCGGCCGTGGACCTGGCGGTCAAAATGGGCGCCGGGTGCATTACGTTGTTTGGCGCCGACTTTGCCTTTCCGATGAACAAGACGCATGCCGGCTGGCGCGACGGGGATTTGGGGCCCGGGGTAAACCTGGCCCGGCACTGGGTGCGCGACGGGTATGGCGAAAGGGTCCGCACGCAGCTGAATTTCCGCAGCTACCTGTGCGAGCTGGAGCGATACATCGCCGGGCACCCCAAGGTGCGTTTCCTTAACAGCAGTCGGGCCGGCGCGATGATTGCCGGCACGCAGTTCAATCGGGAGTTCGTGCAGTGAGCGCGCTTTCGCAATGCATCAACGAATGCCGTCAATGCGCAGGGTTATTTCGCCTGGGGCGGGATGTCGAAGCGGCGTTGACCATGGTTGATCTGTTTGACGAGGCGCAAAGGCTTTTACATGCGGCGCCCCAGGACGTGCAACTGAAGTGGACGCAGGTGCTCACGCAAATGCTGGCCTGTCAGGAGCGTCAGGATTGGCTCGGGCTTGCTGATTTCATGGAGTACGAATTGGTGGATTTGCTGGACAGCGTTCAGGTTTAAAAAGCCGGACGGACAGCTCTGGTTGGCAGGTTTGGGTGTCGGACGGTTTTATGGCGTCATTTTTCGGATGGTGAGGGGCGGCTAAGCCCTTGTTTTCTAGGGGATGGCAGTGTGATGGCAATATTTTTTTAAAAAGCCCTCAAGCAACCTGCAATCCCGACGATAACTATTACGAAGGTTCTCTAGGCCACACCCGGCGGTTGCCAGGGCCGGAAGCCGCAGTACCCAACCAACGAGGAATTCGTCATGGCTTTAACAGTAAACACCAACACCACGTCGTTGAACGTTCAGAAAAACCTGAACCGTGCCGCCGACGCTCTGTCGACTTCGATGTCTCGTCTTTCTTCCGGCCTGAAAATCAACAGCGCTAAAGACGATGCTGCAGGCCTGCAGATCTCCAACCGTATGTCCAGCCAGATTCGCGGCCAGAACGTTGCGGTTAAAAACGCCAACGACGGTATCTCGATGGCTCAGACCGCTGAAGGCGCTCTGCAAGAATCGACCAACATTCTGCAACGTATGCGTGAACTGGCTGTACAAGCTCGCAACGGCACCAACGGTACTGCTGACCAAACCGCAACCAACGCCGAATTCGGTCAGATGTCTGACGAATTGACTCGTATCGCGGCTTCGACCAACCTGAACGGCAAGCAACTGCTGGACGGTTCGGCTGGCACCATGACCCTGCAAGTGGGTTCCAACACCGGTTCTGCCAACCACATCGACCTGGTTCTGAGCTCCAAGTTCGACGCCGTCAGCCTGTCCGTAGGTAGCGGTACTGTTGTTCTGACCGGTGCTACCAGCGCTGCTGCCGCTTCGAACATCGACAACGCGATCACCGCGATCGACGCTGCAATCGCTGCCATCGGTGCAACCCGTGCAAACCTGGGTGCTTCGCAAAACCGTCTGACCAGCACCATCTCCAACCTGCAAAACATCACTGAAAACGTTACTGCTGCACAAGGTCGCGTACAAGATACCGACTTCGCCGCAGAAACCGCTAACCTGACCAAACAGCAAACTCTGCAACAAGCTTCCACCGCTGTTCTGGCCCAGGCTAACCAGCTGCCATCCGCTGTACTGAAACTGCTTCAGTAATATCGGATTGAGTTTTAGCGGGGGAGTGCGCTTGCGTGCTCTCTCGCTTTTTCCGTTTAAGAGGTGATGGTCATGGACATGAGCGTTAAGCTGAACTTGTCTTACCCAGCCGTGAAGTCGGCGGTCAGCACTACTGATAAGCCGGCCGAAAAGCCTAGCGCTGAAAGCACCCAGCCTGTTGCTGCAACGGGTAAAAGCTCAGATTCGGACAACTCGGATAAGTTGAAAATGGCCGTTCAGGAGATCGAAAAGTTCGTTCAGTCGGTCAAGCGTAACCTTGAGTTTTCCATCGATGAGTCGACGGGCAAGGTCATCGTCAAAGTGATTGCCAGCGAATCCGGTGAAGTCATCCGACAGATTCCATCTGCCGAAGCCATGAAACTGGCTGAAAGCCTGCACAACGCCAGAAACGTATTGTTCGATGCCAAAGCCTGACACTGGCATGAAACGTGTTTGTACGATCATTGACCGCGGCTAGTGGTCAATAGACCGGCAACGCATAGATAAGGAGATGCACATGGCAAGTCCAATTCTACCGGGTTCGGGTCTAGGGTCCGGTCTCGACATCGGTGCGATCGTGACCGCGCTGGTCAACTCCGACAAATCGGCCAAGCAGACGCTGATCACCAAACAGACGTCTATCAACACGGCCAAGATTTCTGCTACCGGTTCGTTGAAATCGGCTCTCGCAGCGTTCCAGACGGCCATGACCAACCTCGGTAAGAAAGACGCGCCTGCGTTTTCCGGTTTTACCGCGACGTCGGGTACGCCGACCACATTGACCGTCACGTCTGATAACACGGCGGTAAATGGTAGCTATAGCGTTGTAGTGAACAACCTGGCGACCGGCTCCAAAGTGGCAAGCGCGGCGTTTGCCGGCGGTGCCAGCAGTGCCATTCCGACTGGTACATTGAAAATCAGTCAAAATGGTATTGATTACCCGGTGACCATCGCGAGCGGCGCGACGTTGCAGTCGACCCGTGACGCGATCAACACCACGCTTCAAGGCAAAGGCATCAGCGCCAACATCGTGACCGACGGCAATGGTTCGCGATTGGTCATTGGTTCGACGGTGACAGGCGCAGGCTCCGACCTTACGGTCAGCGGCATTGCTGGTCTGGAAATCGATGGAACCAATAGTCTGGGTACCACTCCGGCTGCCGGCGCTTCTGGCAACATTGGTGGTTTGGCTTCGGATGCGTCGGTCACGATCGATGGCCTTACCGTCACCAGTAAAAGCAACACGATCAGCCAGGCTGTTGGTGGCATCAACATGACCTTGCTGGCGAAAAGTACGACGCCGGTCACAGTCACTGTCGGCACTAACACCGATGGCCTGAAGACCTCGCTGCAGTCGTTCGTCGATGCCTATAACAACGTCATCAACACCCTGACTGCTCTGACCAAGCCAAGCCTGGATGACGCTGGCAAGCCGACCATCGGCGCGGCAATGACCGGTGACTCGTTGCCGCGTAACTTGATCACTGCCGTGCGCAATGAGTTGGTAGCGCCTGGAGCGGGCGGTCAATTGTCGGTACTGTCGCAGTTGGGTATTCAGACCGATCAGAAGACCGGTACGCTGACCATCGACCCAACCAAGTACGCCAAGGCTATGGCAACCCCCGGCATGAGCAGTTCGGTACAGAACCTGTTCACGGGTACTGATGCAAAAAATGGCTTGTTGGCGCGTATGTCGGCAGCGATTACGCCTTACTCCCAGACTGGCGGGATTCTGGATCAGCGAAGCAGCAACCTCGGCAAGGTCCAGAAGGATCTGAGCAGCCAGCAGACGGCGCTGGATATACGAGTGACCAACCTCACCGCATCCCTGACTGCCAAATACAACGCGATGGATCTGTTGGTCGGCCAGATGAAGGCCACTGCCAGCAATATCACCGGCTTCTTCCAGACGTTGAACGCTCAGCAGTCCAGCAGGTAGATATGGGCTGACGACAAAAACCCGGCTACGCTTTTCGGCGTGTGCCGGGTTTTTGTCTTCTGGTCTAAAGTTTTCAGTCTCGAAGACGATACACTGATCATACGAGTCATTGAGTGGCAGTGAGGTAGAACATGAATCCGCGGTTAGCCCTTCGGCAATATCAGAAGGTCGGGGCGCAGGCCCAGACGTCAGAAGCCAGTCCGCATCGCTTGGTGCAAATGCTGATGGAAGGTGGTCTGGATCGCATCGCTCAGGCCAAGGGCGCGATGGAGCGCAACGACATCCCCGGCAAGGGTGTGTCTATCAGCAAGGCCATCGGGATCATTGGTGGCTTGCGTGAAGGCCTGGATCTTGAAAAGGCTGCAGAAACTGTCGGCGAGCTCGACCGTCTCTACGCTTACATGATGAAGCGCCTGGCCGAGGCGAACATCAAGAGTGACCCGCGTATTCTCGATGAAGTCGCAGGTTTGCTGCGCACGGTCAAAGAAGGCTGGGACGCCATCGCCGCGCCAGGTCCGCAGTTTTAAGGAGATCATCATGAGTCTTGTATTGCAGCGAATCGAACACACCCGTGAAGCGTTGGTCGGCGCATTGGCCGAGCGTAACTGGGAAGCTATCGGTCAATTGGACCTTGATTGCCGTTCCTGCATGGAAGACGTCTTGAATGAAGATTCTCTGGACGAGGTGGCGTTGCGTGCCAACCTGGAGGAGTTGCTGGGGGTCTACAAGGAACTTCTCGAGGTGGCGGTGGGGGAGAGGCAGGCGATTGTCGACGAGATGTCTCAGATCCACCAAGCACAGAACGCGGCAAAGGTTTACCATCTGTTTGGTTAATCCGCAGTTAATCCAAACATAGTGCGCCATAAATTTGACTGTGCACGGTTTTTTGACTTAACTAGTGGCTGGTTCCAGATTTCAGGCGTCTACAGGCATAACGTGTCTGCAAGCGTCTAGCTTGCCCCCTCATTTCGGGCATTGAGTTGACTAGGGAAGTTGCTATTGCATGTGGCGTGAAACCAAAATTCTGCTGATTGATGACGATAGCGTCCGTCGCCGCGACCTGGCGGTGATTTTAAATTTTCTCGGTGAAGAAAATTTACCCTGCGGGAGCCATGACTGGCAGCAGGCGGTCGGCTCTTTGTCGTCAAGTCGTGAAGTGATCTGTGTCCTGATCGGGACGGTCAATGCTCCTGGCGCACTTCCGGGCCTGTTAAAGACACTCGCAACCTGGGATGAGTTCCTTCCGGTTTTGCTGATGGGCGATAATTCTTCCGTTGAATTGCCGGAAGACCAGCGTCGCCGAGTGCTTTCGACGCTCGAAATGCCACCCAGCTACAGCAAATTGCTCGACTCGCTGCACCGTGCGCAGGTCTATCGCGAGATGTATGACCAGGCCCGCGAGCGCGGTCGTCATCGCGAACCCAATCTTTTCCGTAGTCTTGTCGGCACCAGCCGGGCGATTCAACACGTCCGTCAGATGATGCAGCAAGTGGCCGACACCGACGCCAGCGTGCTGATCCTCGGCGAGTCCGGGACCGGCAAGGAAGTGGTCGCGCGTAACCTGCACTATCACTCCAAGCGTCGTGATGCGCCGTTCGTGCCGGTCAACTGCGGGGCGATCCCGGCCGAGTTGCTGGAAAGCGAACTGTTCGGTCACGAGAAGGGTGCCTTCACCGGCGCAATCACCAGCCGCGCCGGGCGCTTCGAACTGGCCAATGGTGGCACCCTGTTCCTCGACGAAATCGGCGACATGCCGTTGCCGATGCAGGTCAAGTTGCTGCGCGTGTTGCAGGAGCGCACCTTCGAGCGCGTGGGCAGCAACAAGACTCAGAGCGTCGACGTGCGCATCATTGCAGCGACCCACAAGAATCTCGAAAGCATGATCGAGATCGGTACCTTCCGCGAAGACTTGTACTATCGCCTGAACGTGTTCCCGATCGAGATGGCGCCATTGCGCGAGCGTGTCGAAGACATTCCGCTGCTGATGAACGAATTGATCTCGCGCATGGAGCACGAGAAACGCGGTTCTATCCGTTTCAACTCGGCGGCGATCATGTCGCTGTGTCGCCACGGCTGGCCGGGCAACGTTCGCGAACTGGCCAACCTGGTGGAACGCATGGCGATCATGCATCCGTACGGGGTGATCGGCGTGGTCGAGTTGCCGAAGAAGTTCCGTTACGTCGATGACGAAGACGAGCAGATGGTCGACAGCCTGCGCAGCGATCTGGAAGAGCGGGTGGCCATCAACGGGCATACCCCGGACTTCACCGCCAATGCCATGCTGCCGCCTGAAGGCCTGGACCTGAAAGACTACCTCGGTGGTCTGGAGCAGGGTCTGATTCAGCAGGCGCTGGATGATGCTAATGGTATCGTCGCCCGTGCCGCTGAGCGTCTGCGCATTCGCCGCACCACGCTGGTGGAGAAGATGCGCAAGTACGGCATGAGCCGTCGCGATGGAGATGAACAGGCGGATGATTGACGCCTGTTTTTCAAGTCGTTCATTTATGGGCGATTTTTTTTAGGCACGGGTATTGCTACATCCCTCGCAACGTTCCGTTTAACTGACGGTCAGCCAAGCGAGAGAGCACGATGCCCCAAGCCGCCCAGATGTCTCCTGTCCCTGACACTTCGGGGCTACCGTCGTCCGTAGAGCAGGCAAGCCGGCTTGGCCTTGAGCAGGCGTTCGCGCTGTTCAACCAGATGTCGAGCCAGTTGACCGATTCCTACAGCATGCTCGAAGCCCGGGTCACCGAGCTCAAGGGTGAACTGGCGGTGGTCAGTGCCCAGCGCATGCAGGAGCTGGCGGAAAAAGAACGCCTGGCCAACCGCCTGCAAAACCTCCTCGATCTGTTGCCCGGCGGCGTTATCGTCATCGACGCCCAGGGCATCGTGCGCGAAGCCAATCCGGCGGCATGCGAACTGCTGGGGCTGCCCCTCGAAGGCGAACTCTGGCGCCATGTCATTGCCCGCTGCTTCGCACCTCGCGAAGACGACGGTCACGAAATCTCTCTCAAGGACGGTCGGCGTCTGTCGATTGCCACTCGCTCGCTGGATGCCGAGCCAGGTCAGTTGGTGTTGCTCAACGACCTGACTGAAACCCGTCAACTTCAAGGTCAACTGGCTCGTCATGAGCGGCTGTCGTCTCTCGGCCGGATGGTCGCGTCCTTGGCTCATCAGATTCGTACACCGTTGTCGGCCGCTTTGCTCTATGCCAGTCACTTGACCGAACAGGAACTGCCGGTGGCCACGCAGCAGCGATTTGCCGGACGCCTGAAAGAGCGTTTGCATGAGCTCGAACACCAGGTGCGCGATATGCTGGTGTTCGCCCGCGGCGAGTTGCCGCTGACGGATCGCGTCACGCCCAAGGTGTTGATGCAGTCGCTGCAATCGGCGGCGCAGACCCATGTTCAGGAATTACCGATCCGTTGGCAGTGCGACAGTCATGCCGGCGAATTGCTGTGCAATCGCGACACCTTGATCGGGGCGATCCTCAACCTGATCGAGAACGCGATTCAGGCCAGTGCCGGCAATGTGCGTCTGAAGGTTCATCTCTATACCCGTGAAAACACCCTGCGCGTGTGCGTCAGTGACAGCGGCAGTGGTATCGAGGCAAGCGTCCTGGCGCGTCTGGGCGAGCCGTTTTTTACCACCAAGACCACCGGCACTGGCCTGGGGCTGACCGTGGTCAAGGCGGTGGCCCGTGCTCATCAAGGAGAATTGCAGTTGCGTTCGCGGCCGGGTCGCGGCACGTGTGCGCAGGTCATCCTGCCGCTTTTTTCGGGTGAACAAAACAGCGTTCAGGGAGCCGAGTGAAGGACATGGCAATCAAGGTTTTACTGGTCGAGGACGACCGCGCGCTACGCGAAGCACTGGCCGATACGTTGCTGCTCGCGGGGCACGATTACACGGCGGTCGGTTCGGCCGAGGAGGCGCTGGCGACGGTGGGTGTCGAGGCGTTCAACCTGGTCATCAGCGACGTCAATATGCCGGGCATGGACGGGCACCAATTGCTCGGTCTGCTGCGAGCGCGGCAGCCACAGTTGCCGGTGTTGTTGATGACCGCTCACGGCGCTGTCGAGCGTGCGGTCGACGCGATGCGTCAAGGTGCGGCGGATTATCTGGTCAAGCCGTTCGAGCCCAAGGCCTTGCTCGATCTGGTGGCGCGACACGCGTTGGGTAATCTCGGCGCGAGCGAAAGCGAAGGGCCGATTGCGTTCGAGCCGGCCAGTGCGCAACTGCTGGAGTTGGCGGCGCGGGTCGCGCGCAGTGATTCCACCGTGTTGATCTCTGGCGAGTCCGGTACCGGCAAAGAGGTGCTGGCGCGCTATATCCACCAGCATTCCCATCGCGCCACGCAGCCATTCATTGCGATCAATTGCGCCGCGATCCCGGACAATATGCTCGAAGCCACATTGTTCGGTCATGAAAAAGGTTCGTTTACCGGCGCGATAGCGGCGCAGGCCGGCAAATTCGAGCAGGCCGATGGCGGGACCATCCTGCTCGACGAAATTTCTGAAATGCCCCTCGGGCTGCAGGCCAAGTTGCTGCGCGTCTTGCAAGAACGCGAAGTCGAGCGCGTCGGCGCGCGCAAACCGATCAGCCTGGATATTCGGGTCGTCGCCACCACCAACCGCGACCTCGCTGGTGAAGTGGCGGCGGGGCGGTTTCGTGAAGACCTTTATTATCGGCTGTCGGTGTTCCCGCTGGCCTGGCGTCCGTTGCGCGAGCGTACCGCCGACATCCTGCCGCTGGCCGAGCGCCTGCTGGTCAAACACGTCAATAAAATGAAGCATGCGGCGGCAACACTCTCGCCCGAGGCGCAAGCGTGCCTGATTGCTTATCGGTGGCCGGGCAACGTGCGTGAGCTGGATAACGCTATCCAGCGCGCACTGATTCTGCAGCAGGGCGGTTTGATCCAGCCGCAGGATTTTTGCCTGTCCGGGCCGGTGGCCTGCGCGCCGTTGCCAGTGTTGGCGGCGGCACCCGTGCGCGCTGTCGAGGTTGAAACCGAGTCGGCCGGAGCACTGGGCGATGACCTGCGACGTCGTGAGTTTCAGATGATCATCGACACCTTGCGTGCCGAACGTGGTCGTCGCAAGGAAGCGGCCGAGCGACTGGGTATCAGCCCGCGCACCTTGCGCTACAAGCTGGCACAGATGCGCGACGCCGGAATGGACGTCGAAGCCTACTTGTTCGCCACCTGATTCGTCAGGGGCAACGCCCGGGAAGGGCTTTTGTTCAGAACGGCCACAGAGCTGGCACCCTTGTTGCTAACACCTCACTACCCGCCGAGTGAGTGTCAAAAAATTGCGGGTCGTCAACGACGTAAGCTCGTCAAAGAGAGAAGCCATGAGCCAAGGTATTGAATTCAATCGGTTGATGCTGGACATGCGTTCCATGCAAATGGATGCGATGTCTGCGCCGAAATCGACTGCCGCCGTTCCGGAACTGGGTGGCAGCAGCTTTTCCGACATGCTCGGCCAGGCTGTCAATAAAGTGAACGACACGCAGCAAGCATCCAATCAGTTGGCCAGCGCCTTCGAGATCGGCAAGAGCGGCGTCGACCTGACGGACGTGATGATTTCCTCGCAGAAGGCCAGCGTGTCTTTCCAGGCGTTGACCCAAGTGCGCAACAAGTTGGTTCAGGCCTATCAAGACATCATGCAGATGCCGGTTTAAGGACGTATTGAGTCATGGCAGAAGCAATCGCCGATAACGTTCCGGCCAAGGCCACTCCGGTAGACGGCAAACCGCCGCTGTTCGGGTTGTCCTTCCTGGAAAACCTCTCCGAGATGACCATGTTGCGTCAGGTGGGCCTGTTGGTCGGCCTGGCTGCGAGCGTGGCGATTGGCTTTGCCGTGGTGTTGTGGTCCCAGCAGCCTGATTACCGGCCTCTGTACGGCAGTCTTGCCGGCTTGGATGCCAAGCAGGTCATGGAAACCCTGGCCGCTGCCGACATTCCCTACACCGTTGAACCCAACTCCGGTGCCTTGCTGGTCAAGGCCGATGACCTGTCCCGTGCGCGGCTCAAGCTCGCGGCTGCTGGTGTCACTCCCAGTGACGGCAACATCGGCTTTGAAATCCTCGACAAGGACCAGGGCCTCGGGACCAGCCAGTTCATGGAAGCGACCCGTTATCGTCGCGGCCTGGAAGGCGAATTGGCACGCACCATTTCCAGCCTGAACAACGTCAAGGGTGCCCGCGTGCACCTGGCGATTCCGAAAAGTTCGGTGTTCGTGCGTGACGAGCGCAAGCCAAGCGCGTCGATTCTGGTTGAACTGTATTCCGGCCGCTCGCTGGAGCCGGGTCAGGTACTGGCGATCATCAACCTGGTGGCTACCAGTGTTCCTGAGCTGAGCAAATCGCAGATCACCGTGGTCGACCAAAAGGGCAACCTGCTGTCGGATCAGGCGGAAAATTCTGAACTGACCATGGCCGGCAAGCAATTCGATTACAGCCGTCGTATGGAGAGCATGCTGACCCAGCGCGTGCACAACATTTTGCAACCGGTGCTGGGCAACGATCGCTATAAAGCCGAAGTCTCCGCGGATGTGGACTTCAGCGCTGTCGAGTCGACCTCCGAGCAGTTCAACCCGGATCAACCGGCGTTGCGCAGCGAGCAGTCGGTCAACGAACAACGCACTGCCAGCAATGGTCCGCAAGGTGTGCCGGGTGCCTTGAGCAACCAGCCGCCATCGCCGGCCTCTGCGCCGCAAACCACGGGTGGCAGCACCGCAGCGGCCGGCATGGTTCAGCCAGGCCAGCCATTGATCGATGCCAACGGTCAGCAAATCATGGACCCGGCCACCGGTCAGCCGATGCTGGCGCCGTACCCGGCGGACAAGCGTCAACAGTCCACCAAGAATTTCGAGCTCGACCGTTCCATCAGCCACACCAAGCAGCAGCAGGGGCGTTTGAATCGCCTGTCGGTGTCGGTGGTGGTGGACGATCAGGTCAAGATCAACGCAGCCAACGGCGAAACCACCCGTGCACCGTGGAGCGCCGACGAATTGGCGCGCTTCACTCGCCTGGTCCAGGACGCCGTCGGTTTCGACGCCAGCCGTGGCGACAGCGTGAGCGTGATCAACATGCCGTTCTCTGCCGAGCGCGGTGAAGTGATTGCCGATATTCCGTTCTACTCCCAGCCGTGGTTCTGGGACATCGTCAAGCAAGTGCTGGGTGTCTTGTTCATCCTGGTGCTGGTGTTTGGCGTGCTGCGCCCGGTGCTCAACAACATCACCGGTGGCGGCAAAGGCAAGCAACTTGCAGGACTGGGCAGCGACGTGGAACTCGGTGGCATGGGCGGCCTGGACGGCGAACTGGCCAACGACCGCGTCAGCCTCGGTGGCCCGACCAGCATCCTGCTGCCGAGCCCGAGCGAAGGCTATGATGCACAGTTGAACGCAATCAAGAGTTTGGTGGCAGAAGATCCGGGCCGTGTGGCCCAGGTCGTGAAAGAGTGGATTAACGCAGATGAGTGATAACCGAGCCGTTGCCGCCAAACTGACCAAGGTCGACAAAGCCGCGATTCTGCTGCTGTCCCTCGGTTCCACCGATGCTGCACAAGTGCTGCGCCACATGGGGCCCAAGGAGGTCCAGCGTGTGGGCGTGGCGATGGCCCAGATGGGCAACGTCCACCGCGAACAGGTGGAGCAGGTCATGAGCGAGTTCGTCGACATCGTCGGCGACCAGACCAGCCTGGGCGTCGGTTCCGATGACTACGTGCGCAAAATGCTCACCCAGGCACTGGGCGAAGACAAGGCCAACGGCCTGATCGACCGCATCCTGCTGGGCGGCAACACCAGTGGCCTCGACAGCCTGAAGTGGATGGAGCCGCGCGCCGTCGCCGACGTGATCCGTTACGAGCACCCACAGATCCAGGCGATCGTCGTGGCGTACCTCGACCCGGACCAGGCCGGTGAAGTGCTGGGCAACTTCGACCACAAGGTGCGCCTGGACATCATTCTGCGAGTGTCCTCGTTGAACACGGTGCAGCCGGCGGCCCTGAAAGAACTCAACCAGATTCTCGAGAAGCAGTTCTCCGGCAACTCGAATGCCTCGCGCACCACCCTGGGTGGCATCAAGCGCGCGGCCGATATCATGAACTTCCTCGACAGCTCGATCGAAGGCCAGTTGATGGACTCGATTCGCGAAGTCGACGAAGACCTGTCCGGTCAGATCGAAGACCTCATGTTCGTGTTCAACAACCTGTCCGATGTCGACGACCGCGGGATTCAGGCATTGCTGCGCGAAGTGTCCTCCGACGTGCTGGTGCTGGCCCTCAAGGGTTCGGACGAAGGCGTCAAGGAGAAGATCTTCAAGAACATGTCCAAGCGTGCGGCCGAACTGTTGCGCGACGACCTCGAGGCCAAGGGCCCGGTGCGCGTCAGCGACGTGGAAACCGCGCAGAAAGAAATCCTCACCATTGCCCGCCGTATGGCCGAAGCCGGAGAAATCGTTCTCGGCGGGAAGGGCGGCGAAGAGATGATCTAAGGTCACTATGTCGTCCAAACATGATGAGTCCCAGACCGACCTGATCCGTGGCAAGGCCGTCGCCGGTTTTGACGTCTGGGCGTTGCCCAGTTTCGACCCGTTTGTGCCAGAGCCCGAGCCGGAACCCGAGCCCGAGCCGCCGGAAATGGAAGAAGTGCCGCTGGACGAAGTCCAGCCACTGACCCTCGAAGAGCTCGAAAGCATTCGCCAGGAGGCCTACAACGAAGGCTTCGCGGTGGGCGAGAGAGAAGGTTTCCACAGCGCCACGCTCAAGGTCCGTCAGGAAGCCGAAGCGATCCTGGCGCCGAAAGTCGCAGGCCTGGAACAGATGATGGTCAACCTGTTCGAGCCCATCGCCGAGCAGGACACCCAGATCGAAAAGTCGCTGATCGACCTCGTGCAGCACATCACCAAGCAGGTGATTCAGCGCGAACTGGCCATCGACTCGACGCAGATCGAACACGTCATGCGCGAGGCCCTCAAGCTTTTGCCGTTGGGCGCGACCAATGTGCGCTTGTACATCAACCCGCAAGACTTCGAACAGGTCAAAGCCCTGCGCGAGCGCCATGAAGAAACCTGGCGCATCGTCGAGGACGCGCACCTGTTGCCCGGCGGTTGCCGGGTCGAAACCGAACACAGTCGCATCGACGCCACCGTCGAAACCCGCGTGGCGCAAGTCATGGTCAAGCTGTTCGATCAGTTGCATGACCAGGCCTTGCACCCGGCGGAGCCGGATCTGAGCCTGGAATTGCCCATCGATGACAAGCCGGCAGAGGCGCCGGTAGAAGGGCAGACGGATGATCCCGATGCGCCTTGACCGCACCAGCTTCGCCAAGCGCCTGGGCAGCTACGCCGAGGTCACCGAGCTTGCCGGGGCGCCGATCCTTGAAGGGCGCTTGCTGCGCATGGTCGGCCTGACCCTCGAAGCCGAGGGCTTGCGCGCCGCCATGGGCACTCGCTGCATGGTCATCAACGACGACAGTTATCAGCCGGTGCAGGTCGAAGCCGAAGTCATGGGCTTCTCCGGCAGCAAGGTTTTCCTGATGCCGGTCGGCAGCGTCGCCGGTATTGCGCCGGGTGCCCGCGTCGTGCCGTTGGCCGACACCGGTCGCTTGCCGATGGGCATGAGCATGCTCGGGCGGGTGCTCGATGGTGCCGGTCGTGCGCTGGACGGCAAGGGTGGGATGAAAGCCGAAGACTGGGTGCCGATGGATGGCCCGACCATCAACCCGCTCAAGCGCGAACCGATCAGCGAGCCGCTGGACGTGGGTATCCGCACCATCAACGGATTGTTGACGGTCGGTCGTGGTCAGCGTCTCGGCCTGTTCGCCGGTACCGGTGTCGGTAAATCCGTGTTGCTGGGCATGATGACGCGCTTCACCGAGGCCGACATTATTGTCGTCGGACTGATCGGTGAGCGGGGTCGTGAAGTTAAAGAGTTCATCGAGCACATCCTCGGTGAAGAAGGGCTCAAGCGTTCGGTGGTCGTCGCGTCGCCGGCGGACGATGCACCGCTGATGCGACTGCGCGCCGCGATGTACTGCACGCGCATCGCCGAGTATTTTCGCGACAAGGGCAAGAATGTCCTGTTGCTCATGGATTCCCTGACCCGTTTCGCCCAGGCTCAGCGGGAAATCGCCCTGGCCATCGGCGAGCCACCGGCGACCAAAGGCTATCCGCCGTCGGTTTTCGCCAAGTTGCCGAAACTGGTGGAGCGGGCCGGCAATGCCGAGAAGGGCGGTGGTTCGATCACTGCGTTCTACACCGTATTGTCCGAAGGCGATGACCAGCAAGACCCGATTGCCGACTCGGCGCGAGGCGTGCTCGACGGACACATTGTGCTGTCCCGGCGTCTGGCTGAAGAAGGTCACTACCCGGCCATCGATATCGAGGCTTCCATCAGCCGGGTCATGCCGTCAGTTGTCAGTCCCGAGCACATGACGCGCGCGCAGATGTTCAAACAGTACTGGTCGCGTTATCAGCAAAGTCGCGACCTGATCAGCGTAGGTGCCTACGTGCCGGGCGGCGATCGAGAAACCGACATCGCGATTTCGCTGCAACCGGCCATGACCACCTATCTGCGTCAGGGCTTGAACGACAACATCGGCATGGCGGCCAGCGAAAACCATCTCGCTACCATCTTCGCCCCGGCAGCGGGCGGCTAACCGGTCATGGCCCAAAGCCGTGCGGCACGCCTGGCACCCGTGGTGGAAATGGCTGAAAAGGCCGAAAAAACCGCGGTCATGCGCCTTGGGCACTTTCAGGGCCAGGTGCGTCTGGCGGAAAGCAAGCTCGCCGACCTCGAAAGCTTCCGCCTCGATTATCAGGAACAATGGATCGTACGCGGCAGCAGTGGCGTTTCCGGCCAATGGTTGCTCGGCTATCAAGGCTTTCTTGCACAACTGGGCACGGCCATCGATCAGCAGCGCCAGAGCTTGAACTGGCACCAGAACAACCTCAACAAGGCGCGCGAGTCCTGGCAGCAGGCGTTTGCACGGGTTGAAGGGCTGCGAAAACTTGTACAACGTTACATAGCCGAAGCGCGCAAGCTCGAAGACAAACGCGAGCAGAAGCTGCTGGATGAATTGTCCCAGCGGTTGCCACGGCATGATCCGTACTAGGTCTGGCGGGCCCACGAAGGCGTACTTGATGACTTCGCGACTTTCCAGCCTTGCTCCCATCCCCGCCAAGTGCTAAACCTTGTACACGCACGTCCATCCATGACAAGGAAGCCGTTACATGTCAGTTACTGCAGAAACCTCCCAGGAAGGGAAAACGCTGACGATTTCGATCAAGGGACGCTTCGACTTCGGCAGACATCAGGAATTTCGTGAGTCCTACGAAAAACTCAACACGAAACCCGACTCTGTCGTCATCGATCTAAAAGAGGCCACTTACCTCGATAGCTCGGCGCTGGGCATGTTGCTCCTGCTTCGTGATCATGCGGGTGGCGACAACTCCGATGTCCGCTTGATCAACAGCAGTTCAGATGTGCGCAAGATCCTCGCCATCTCCAATTTCGATAAGCTGTTCGACATCAGTTGAAGGCCGTGCAGTCACTCGAACCGCTGACAATCCTCATCGCTGAAGACAGCGCGGCCGATCGCATGCTGCTGTCGAGCATCGTCCGTCGCCAGGGGCATGCCGTGCTCACGGCCGCCAACGGTGCCGAGGCCGTCGAGGCTTTTCGCCTGCAACGCCCGCACCTGGTGCTGATGGACGCCATGATGCCGGTCATGGACGGATTCGAAGCGGCGCGGCAAATCAAGGATCTGGCCGGGGAAACCCTGGTGCCGATCATCTTCCTGACCTCGCTGACTGAAAGCGAAGCGCTGGCCCGTTGTCTGGAGGCCGGCGGCGACGATTTTCTGGCAAAACCCTATAACCAGGTGATCCTTGCCGCCAAAATCAAGGCAATGGACCGCTTGCGACGGTTGCAGGCCACGGTGCTGCAGCAGCGGGACCTGATCTCCAAACATAACGATTACTTGCTCAATGAGCAGCGAGTGGCCAAAGCCGTGTTCGACAAGGTCGCGCATTCGGGCTGTCTGAATGCACCGAACATCCGCTACCTGCAATCGCCTTATGCGCTGTTCAACGGCGATCTACTGCTCGCGGCGTTCACCCCGGCCGGCGACATGCACGTGCTGCTGGGCGATTTCACCGGTCATGGTCTGCCCGCTGCCGTCGGCGCCATGCCTCTGGCTGAAGTCTTCTATGGAATGACGGCCAAGGGCTACGGCCTGGCCGAAACCCTGCGCGAGATGAACGCCAAGCTCAAACGCATCCTGCCGGTGGATATGTTCTGTTGCGCCACGCTGCTGTGCCTGAGCTTTCAGCGACGTTCGGTGGAAGTCTGGAACGGCGGGATGCCGGACGGTTACCTGCACCGCATCGCCAGCGGTGAGCGCACGCCGCTGTTGGCGCGACATTTACCACTGGGGGTGCTTAGCCCGCAAACCTTCAATGACAGCACCGAAGTGTTTCCGATGGCCGTTGGCGATCGTGTATTCCTGTTGTCGGACGGGGTCATCGACACCTGCGATGCCAACGAACGGTTGTTTGGCGTGGAGCGCTTGCAGCGGGTGTTTGCGGCCAATCGAGAGCCCGATGCGCTGTTCGAGGAGATCGAGCAGGCGTTGCGGGATTTCCGTGGCGAAGCGCGCGATGACGTGAGCATGGTCGAGATCAGTCTGCTGGAAGCGGCGCAACTGAGCCCGCCAGCGCTGGTGTATTCCGACAGTGGCCAGTCATGCCCGCTGGATTGGTCGGTGAGTTTCGAGTTCCGTGCCGATACCCTCAAACGATACAACCCGTTGCCGTACCTGTTGCAATTACTGCTTGAGGTGCATGGCCTGCGGGCTCAGAGTGGTGCGCTCTACAGTGTACTGGCGGAGCTTTATTCCAATGCCCTGGAGCATGGCGTGCTCGGTCTGGATTCCAGTCTCAAGCGCGATGCGGCGGGTTTCGCCCGCTATTACCAGCAGCGTAATGAGCGGCTGGATGAGTTGCGAGACGGTTACGTGCGGGTGCATCTGCAGATCGCGCCGCACGGCGAGGGTGGTCAACTGATTATCCGGGTAGAAGACAGCGGCGAAGGTTTTGACGTGGCCCGGGTGATGGAGCGTCCCATCGATGGTGGTCGTCTGTCGGGGCGCGGTGTCAGTCTGATCCGCCAGTTGAGCCGCAACGCGAGCTGGTCCGACAATGGTCGTAGTGCGCGCGTGGAGTTTTTCTGGGACGCTCTGGCATAATTCACCCATTCTTGATCAAGGAGTGAGCAAGTGGCTGACACACACCTGAATCGCGATGTGCTGAGCACGTTGCGGGAAGTGATGGAAGATGAGTATCCAGTGTTGTTGGATACCTTCCTGGCAGACTCCGAAGAGCGATTGCTTCTTCTGCGAAAGGCTGAAGATCCCGTCACGTTGATGGACGCCGCCCATAGTTTCAAGGGGAGCAGCAGCAACATGGGGGCCACTCGCCTCACTGAGCTTTGCAGTGAGCTTGAGCAGCGCGCCAAGCAAAAAAACCTCGCTGGCATTGAAAAACTGGTCGGGGAAATTGATCGCGAGTTCGCCTTTATCCGACCGCTGTACGAGGCGGAGCGCCAGCGCTCTCCCGCTGGCTAAGGCTACCATTCGGCACTTTTGTCATCGGTCGGGCAGACCTGGCTCGACCTTTGCAGTCAACTCTCTCAACTGTACCTACGATCTCAGTGCAGCGGAGACTGTTTAATGCCCGTTACCCCACATTCGCTTCTTCAGGCTGTTGCCACGGCCAAGACTCAAGCCGCCAGCGCCAATACCCCGGCACCGGCCGCTGAGCCAGCGGGCAAGGCGTCCAGCTTCGCTGATGTTTATGCCCATCAAGCCCAGAACAAGCCTTCTGTGGTGGCGGATAAACCTGCCAAACCTGTTGCCGACAGTGGCCCAAAGGGCTCGGGCAAAAAGGATGTGAGCAACGATAAGCCTGCCGCCCCGGAACCGGCGGTTGCCGATAGCGGCAATTCCTTGCCTGCCGATAAACCGGCGCAGGCGAACGACACAACCACCAGTGATGACAAGACTGACGTCACGGCAACACCCGTGGCCGATACGACGCCTGTGGACCCTGCCTTGATGCCGGGGGTGCTGCCGCCGCTGATGACCGTTCCGGTCGCGCCAGCGGCCCCGCCGGTTGCCCAGAGTGCTCAGCCGCAGGTTGAAGCGTCAGTGGCCTCTGTCATAGCCGCGCCTACGCCTACGCAGGCACCAGCGCCGGCGGCCGCCGCTGCCGATAGCGATTTCGATCCTGCAGCTGACCCGCTCGATGCACTGCCAGCCGTACGCATGGCCATGGAGCAGAGTGGCCACGTCTCCGCCAGCAGCCAGGCTCAGCCTAAAGCGACGCCTGCGCAGACCCAGGCTGACGGCGAACTGACCTCGGCGCAGAATTTTGCCGCTGGCATGGCCAGCATGCTCAACGTGCAGGCCGACAAGGACAGCACCAGCCAGGGTGGCGAGAAGGCCTTCAGCGGTCTGATCGATGACGGCCTCAAGGACTTGAAGAGCGCCACCAGCGATACCCGTGTCGATGACTTTGCCAACCGTCTGGCGGCATTGACCCAGGCGGCCACCCCCAAGACCGCCAATGCCTTGCCGGTGAACCAGCCAATCGCCATGCATCAGAGCGGTTGGACCGAAGAAGTGGTCAACCGGGTCATGTACCTCTCCAGCGCCAATCTGAAGGCAGCGGACATTCAATTGCAACCGGCTGAACTGGGGCGTCTCGACATTCGGGTGAACATTATTCCCGATCAGCAGACCCAGATCACCTTCATGAGCGCCCATCCAAGCGTGCGCGAGGCGCTGGACGGGCAAATGCACCGCCTGCGTGACATGTTCGCGCAACAGGGCATGGGGCAGGTTGACGTCAACGTCTCCGACCAGTCGCGTGGCTGGCAAGGTCAGGGGCAGGGCCAGGAACAGGCGCAGCAGGGGCAAGGTGGCCGTATCAATGCCAGTGGTGGTCGCCTCGACGCGATGGATGACGAAATCAACCCGACCGTCGCCGAAGTGGCCGCCACCGCCGCCACCACCACCAGTGTCATCGGCTCCAGCGCCGTCGACTACTACGCCTGATCAAACGCAATACCCGCTCTTGTGGGAGCGAGCTTGCTCGCGATAGCGGTGTAGCAGTCAACGAGCATGTTGAATGTCACACCGCTATCGCGAGCAGGCTCGCTCCCACATTTGTTTTGGGGTGTCCATAATCCCGCGCCCAGCCCCTGCCTGACACTTCTGGCATAACACTTGCTCTTGCCTTGCCGTGCGACTGTGAAAACCCGAATAGTGACGGATTATTGGCATGGCGAAGAGCGAAGCAGCAGTAAAAGACCCCGCAACCAAAGGCAAGATCAAGCTGATCATTGTGATCGTGGTGGCTCTGCTGCTGGCGATTGGCGTGTCTGTGGGGGCGACCTGGTTTTTCATGCACAGCGCCCAGAGCAAACCTGCTGAGGCGCAACCGGCCGTGGTCGGCAAGCAGCCAGCGATCTTCGAACCGATGGCCCCGGCCTTCGTGGCCAACTACAACGTGAACGGTCGCCAGCGCTACATGCAGGTGAGCATCACCCTGCAAGGTCGCAATCAGGCCGACCTTGAAGCGCTCAAAGTGCACATGCCGGTGATCCGCAACAACCTGGTCATGCTGTTCTCCGGCCAGGATTTCGCCACGCTGGCGACCCCGGTCGGCCAGG
Organism: Pseudomonas sp. DR48; assembly: GCF_019823085.1. Lineage (NCBI taxonomy): Bacteria > Pseudomonadati > Pseudomonadota > Gammaproteobacteria > Pseudomonadales > Pseudomonadaceae > Pseudomonas > Pseudomonas sp. DR48. The sequence goes on from NZ_CP081946.1 coordinate 3,727,612, forward strand.
AGATGTTGCGTCAGAAGGCCACGGCCAGCGTCCAGGAAGTGGCGCAGAAAGAACTCGGCAAAGTGGTGATCGAACAGCTGCTTTTCACTAATTTCGTACTGCAGTAGGAACACGACATGGCCGTGCAAGACCTGCTGTCCCAGGATGAGATCGACGCGCTGTTGCATGGCGTCGACGATGGTCTGGTACAGACCGATAACGTTGCTGAACCCGGCAGCGTCAAAAGCTACGACTTGACCAGTCAGGATCGCATCGTCCGCGGACGCATGCCGACCCTGGAAATGATCAACGAGCGTTTCGCCCGCTACACCCGCATCAGCATGTTCAACATGCTGCGCCGCTCGGCAGACGTTGCCGTCGGTGGCGTGCAGGTGATGAAGTTTGGCGAATACGTGCACTCGCTGTACGTCCCGACCAGTCTCAATCTGGTCAAGATCAAACCGTTGCGCGGCACCGCCCTGTTCATCCTCGATGCCAAGCTGGTGTTCAAGCTGGTGGACAACTTTTTTGGTGGCGACGGTCGTCACGCCAAGATCGAAGGACGTGAATTCACCCCCACTGAACTGCGCGTCGTGCGCATGGTGCTGGAGCAGGCCTTCGTCGATTTGAAGGAAGCCTGGCAGGCGATCATGGAAGTGAACTTCGAGTACATCAACTCGGAAGTGAACCCGGCCATGGCCAACATCGTCGGCCCGAGCGAGGCCGTCGTGGTGTCGACGTTCCACATCGAACTCGATGGCGGTGGTGGCGACCTGCACGTGACCATGCCGTACTCGATGATCGAGCCGGTGCGCGAGATGCTCGATGCCGGCTTCCAGTCGGACCTGGACGATCAGGACGAGCGCTGGATCAACGCCTTGCGCCAGGACGTGCTGGATGTCGACGTGCCGATCGGTGCCACGGTTGCCCGTCGCCAGTTGCGTTTGCGCGACATTCTGCACATGCAGCCGGGGGACGTGATCCCGGTCGAGATGCCGGAAGAAATGATCATGCGCGCCAACGGCGTGCCGGCCTTCAAGGTCAAGATGGGCTCGCACAAAGGCAACCTCGCGTTGCAGGTGATCGAGCCGATCGAGCGCCGCTGACCGGCGCTCCAATCCCCCTTTAATTCGCTGCTCTTGATTGAGCAGTTGCCCGCCGAGGACACATGATGAACAACGATATGAACGCCCAGGACGACCAGGCACTGGCTGATGAATGGGCCGCGGCCCTGGAAGAGACCGGAGACGCCGGGCAGGCCGATATCGATGCGCTGCTGGCGGCCGATAGCGGTTCGTCGGGCTCCAACCGTCTGCCGATGGAAGAGTTCGGCAGCGTGCCGAAGAACCACGAGCCGGTCACCCTGGACGGTCCGAACCTGGATGTGATCCTCGACATCCCGGTGTCGATTTCCATGGAAGTGGGCAGCACCGACATCAACATCCGTAACCTGCTGCAACTCAACCAGGGCTCGGTGATCGAGCTGGATCGCCTGGCCGGTGAGCCGCTGGATGTTCTGGTCAACGGCACGCTTATCGCTCACGGCGAAGTGGTTGTGGTCAACGAGAAGTTCGGCATTCGCCTGACGGACGTGATCAGCCCAAGCGAACGCATCAAGAAGCTGCGTTAAGTGAAAAAGGTTCTGGGTGCCTTGCCGGGATTGCTGCTGGCGTTGCCGTTCAGTGTTCTGGCTGCCGAGCCGGTGGCGAGTGCTGCGACGGCCGCTGCTGCCCCGGTGGTCAACAGTGGTGTGGCCGGGCAATTGACGCAGCTGGTGTTCGGTTTGCTGCTGGTGCTGGGGCTGATTTTCTTCCTCGCCTGGTTGTTGCGCCGGGTGCAGCAGGCCGGGCCGGCGGGCAAAGGGCAGGTGATCGAGCTGATTGGCTCGCGCGCGCTGGGTCCGCGTGACCGTTTGATGCTGGTGCAGGTCGGCAACGAGCAGATCCTGCTGGGCTTGAGCCCTGGCACCATCACCGCGCTGCACGTGCTCAAGGAGCCGGTGCAAGTGCCTGGCGGTACCGAGAAAGCGACTCCGGAGTTTGCCCAGCATCTGTTAAGGATGCTCGGCAAGGATCAGAAGGATAAGAAGTAATGGGTGCGTTACGCATCGTCTTGACGCTAGCCCTGATGCTGGCCGCGCCGCTGGCGTTCGCCGCCGATCCGTTGTCGATCCCGGCGATCACCTTGGGCACCAATGCCAATGGCGCCCAGGAATACTCGGTCAGTCTGCAAATCCTGTTGATCATGACCGCGCTGAGTTTTATCCCGGCGTTCGTCATGCTGATGACCAGTTTCACCCGGATCATCATCGTCTTTTCGATCCTGCGTCAGGCCCTGGGCTTGCAGCAGACGCCGTCGAACCAGATCCTCACCGGCATGGCGCTGTTTCTGACGCTGTTCATCATGGCGCCGGTATTCGACCGAGTGAATCAGGACGCCTTGCAGCCGTACCTGGCGGAAAAACTCACCGCCCAGGATGCCGTAGCAAAGGCCCAGGTTCCGATCAAGGACTTCATGCTGGCCCAGACGCGCAGCAGCGATCTCGAGCTGTTCATGCGCCTGTCCAAGCGCACTGACATCGCTACGCCGGATCAGGCGCCGCTGACCATTCTGGTCCCGGCGTTCGTCACGTCCGAGCTTAAAACCGCGTTCCAGATTGGCTTCATGATCTTCATCCCGTTCCTGATCATCGACCTGGTCGTGGCCAGTGTGCTGATGGCGATGGGTATGATGATGCTTTCGCCGCTGATCATTTCCCTGCCGTTCAAGATCATGCTGTTTGTGCTGGTGGATGGTTGGGCGTTGATTATCGGTACGTTGGCCAGCAGTTTCGGAGGTGTTTCGCCATGACGCCAGAAGTCGCCGTAGACATCTTTCGCGACGCCCTTTGGCTGACCACCATGATGGTCGCGGTGCTGGTGATTCCGAGTCTGCTGGTCGGCTTGTTGGTGGCGATGTTCCAGGCGGCGACCCAGATCAACGAACAGACCCTGAGCTTCTTGCCACGTCTGCTGGTGATGCTGGTGACGCTGATCGTCGCCGGCCCGTGGCTGGTGCAGACCTTCATGGATTACATCCTGCGGTTGTACGGCAGTATTCCCATGGTCATTGGCTAATCCATGTCGTCGCTGCTGCAACTGACCGATACCCAGATCAGCACCTGGGTGGCGACGTTCATGTTGCCGCTGTTTCGCGTCGGCACGATGCTGATGGTCATGCCGATTTTCGGCACGACCCTGGTCCCTCGGCGCGTACGAGCCTATCTGGCCCTGGCGATTACATTCGTGATCACCCCGGCGCTGCCACCGATGCCGCCGGTCAATCCGCTGGACCTCAGCGGTTTGCTGCTGATTGGCGAGCAGATCCTTATCGGTGCGGTGCTGGGTTTCTCCCTTCAGTTGTTCTTCCAGGCCTTTGTGGTGGCCGGGCAGATTGTCGCGATTCAGATGGGCATGGGCTTCGCGTCCATGGTCGACCCTACCAACGGCGTGTCGGTGGCGGTAATCGGGCAGTTTTTCACCATGCTGGTGACGCTGATGTTCCTGGGGATGAATGGTCACCTGGTGGTCTTCGAAGTGCTCACCGAAAGCTTTACCACGCTGCCGGTCGGTAGCGGGTTCATGGTCAATCATTACTGGGAAATGGCCGGAAAGCTCGGTTGGGTGCTGGGTGCCGCGTTGGTGCTGGTGCTGCCGGCTATCACCGCGTTGCTGGTGGTCAACATCGCGTTTGGCGTGATGACCCGGGCGGCACCGCAGCTGAACATTTTCTCCATCGGTTTTCCGCTGACCCTGGTGCTCGGGATGTTCATTCTCTGGGTCAGCCTGGGGGACATTCTCAACCAGTACCAACCCATGGCCGTCGAGGCCTTGCAGTTGTTGCGCGAACTGGCGAAGGCGCGCTGAGTCATGGCTGAGAGCGAAAGCGGTCAAGACAAAACAGAAGACCCCACGGACAAGCGCAAGAAAGACTCCCGCGACAAAGGCGAGGTGGCGCGATCCAAGGAACTCAACACCCTGGCGATCATGCTCGTCGGCGCCAGTGCGCTGCTGATATTCGGCGGTGCCCTGGCGCAAGACATGATGGAGCTGATGCGCATCAACTTCTCGCTGCCCCGGGAAGTGATCATGGACCAGAAATCCATGGCCAATTACTTGCTGCATTCGGGGCAAATCGGCTTGTGGGCGATTCAGCCGATCATGATCTCGTTGGTGTTGGCGGCGATCATCGGCCCGATCTCCCTGGGGGGCTGGCTGTTTGCGTTCGGCTCCATGGCGCCGAAGTTCAGTCGGATGAACCCGCTCAGTGGCCTCAAGCGGATGTTTTCTACCAAGGCGCTGGTGGAGCTGATCAAGGCGTTTGCCAAATTCATCATCGTCCTGTTCGTGGCGCTCGCAGTGTTGTCGTCGGACATCGCCGACTTGCAGCGCATCGCCCATGAACCGTTGGAAATGGCGATCATTCACAGCCTGCAAGTGGTCGGCTGGAGCACCTTGTGGATGTCCTGCGGGCTGATCATCATCGCCGCCGTCGATGTGCCGGTGCAGCTGTGGGAAAGCCACAAGAAACTGCTGATGACCAAGCAGGAAGTGCGCGACGAACACAAGGATCAGGAAGGGCGTCCGGAGGTCAAGCAGCGGATTCGTCAACTGCAGCGCGAGATGTCCCAGCGCCGGATGATGGCGGCGATCCCGGAGGCCGACGTGGTCATCACCAACCCGACCCACTACGCCGTCGCCCTCAAGTACGACCCGGAGAAGGGCGGGGCGCCGATGCTGCTGGCCAAGGGTAGCGACTTCCTGGCGTTGAAGATTCGTGAAATCGCCGTGGCCAACAATGTGCTGCTGCTCGAGTCGCCGGCCCTGGCGCGTTCGATCTATTACTCCACCGAACTGGAGCAGGAAATTCCCGGCGGCCTGTATCTGGCAGTTGCCCAGGTGCTGGCCTATGTCTACCAGATTCGCCAGCACCGCGCGGGCAAGGGCAAGCGCCCGGACCCGCTCAAGGACGACTTGCCGATTCCGCCGGATCTGCGTCGCGACTCCTGAAAATTCGCTGGCAGTGCCGGCCCCATCGCGGGCAAGCCCGCTCCCACATTTGATCGCATTTCCTCAGGAAGAACTCGGTTACCTGTGGGAGCGGGCTTGCCCGCGATGAGGTCAGTCCAGTCACCGCAACTCCCCTTGGTAATCCCTCTATTTCAAGTACCTGCAAAAGTTGGAAGGCTTCTTGCAATAGCCGCCCTGCGCCTGCTTTGGGCGTCAAAAGTTTGCTTTAAAGGAACGGGGAAAACCGGTGGATCGCTCTCAGTTATTCAACACAGCCCGCACAAGCGTTGCCGATTTAAGTCGGGGCAACCTGGGTGTGCCGTTGTTGCTGCTGGTCATGCTGGCGATGATGATGTTGCCAGTGCCGCCGTTCCTGCTGGACGTGTTCTTCACGTTCAACATTGCGCTGTCGATCGTGGTGCTGCTGGTCTGCGTGTACGCCTTGCGGCCGCTGGATTTCGCCGTTTTCCCGACCATCTTGCTGGTGGCGACACTGATGCGCCTGGCGCTGAACGTGGCCTCCACGCGGGTGGTGATGCTCCACGGTCAGGAAGGGCATGCCGCCGCGGGTAAGGTGATTCAGGCCTTCGGTGAGGTGGTGATCGGCGGTAACTACGTGGTCGGTATTGTGGTCTTCGCGATCTTGATGATCATCAACTTCGTCGTGGTAACCAAGGGCGCCGGGCGTATTTCCGAGGTGAGCGCACGTTTCACCCTCGATGCGATGCCCGGTAAACAGATGGCCATCGACGCCGACCTCAACGCCGGCCTGATCGATCAGAACCAGGCCAAGCTGCGCCGCATGGAAGTTGCCCAGGAAGCCGAGTTCTACGGTTCCATGGACGGTGCCAGCAAATTTGTACGCGGTGACGCCATCGCCGGCCTGCTGATTCTGTTCATCAACCTGATCGGCGGCATGGCGGTCGGGATCTTCCAGCACGGCATGAGCTTCGGCGACGCCGGCAAGGTTTACGCGCTGTTGACCATTGGTGACGGTTTGGTGGCGCAATTGCCATCACTGTTGTTATCCACAGCGGCTGCGATCATGGTGACCCGTGCTTCCGGTTCGGAAGACATGGGCAAGCAGATCGGTCGCCAGATGTTCGCCTCGCCAAAAGCGTTGGCCGTCGCGGCGGGTTTGATGGCGGTGATGGGGCTGGTGCCCGGCATGCCGCACTTCTCCTTTCTCAGCATGGCGGCCCTGGCGGCCGGCGGTGCGTACCTGTTCTGGAAGAAACAGAACGTGGTCAAGGTTCAGGCCTTGCAAGAGGTCAAGCGCCAGCAGGAACTGCTGCCATCGCCTGCCCGCGCCATGGAAACCAAGGAACTTGGCTGGGATGACGTAACGCCGATCGACATGATCGGGCTGGAAGTCGGCTATCGCCTGATCCCTCTGGTGGATCGCAATCAGGGTGGTCAGTTGCTGGCGCGGATCAAGGGCGTGCGCAAGAAGCTCTCCCAGGACCTGGGCTTCCTGATGCCGACTGTGCACATCCGTGACAACCTCGACCTCGCGCCGAGTGCCTATCGCCTCACGTTGATGGGGGTGATCCTGGCGGAAGCGGAGATTTACCCGGATCGCGAACTGGCAATCAACCCGGGGCAGGTCTATGGCTCGCTCAATGGCATAACCGCCAAAGATCCGGCTTTTGGTCTGGAAGCGGTCTGGATCGAAATCAGCCAGCGAGCCCAGGCTCAATCGCTCGGTTACACCGTGGTCGATGCCAGCACGGTCGTGGCGACCCACTTGAACCAGATTCTGTACAAGCACTCCAGCGAACTGATCGGTCACGAAGAAGTCCAGCAACTCATGCAATTGCTGGCCAAAAGCTCGCCCAAGCTGGCCGAAGAGCTGGTGCCGGGTGTGGTCTCGCTGTCGCAACTGCTCAAGGTGTTGCAGGCGTTGTTGGCTGAACAGGTGCCGGTGCGCGACATTCGCAGCATCGCCGAGGCCATCGCCAACAATGCCGCCAAGAGTCAAGATACCGCCGCGCTGGTCGCCGCGGTGCGCGTCGGCGTATCCCGTGCAATCGTCCAAAGCATTGTGGGGACTGACTCCGAGCTGCCAGTTATCACTCTGGAGCCAAGGTTGGAACAGATATTGCTCAATAGTCTTCAGAAGGCAGGACAAGGCTCGGAAGAGGGCGTTCTGTTGGAGCCAAGCATGGCTGAGAAGCTGCAACGCTCGTTGATCGAAGCGGCGCAGCGTCAAGAAATGCAAGGTCAGCCGGTGATTCTGCTGGTGGCCGGTCCGGTTCGCGCGATGCTCTCGCGATTCGGCCGACTGGCAGTCCCGGGTTTGCATGTGTTGGCTTACCAGGAAATTCCTGACAACAAGCAAGTGACCATCGTTGCGACAGTAGGGCCCAACGGCTGAGGTAGTGGTTTATGCAAGTTAAGCGTTTTTTCGCCGCCGATATGCGTCAGGCCATGAAACTGGTTCGTGATGAGCTGGGCGCTGATGCCGCGATTATCGGCAATCGCCGGATCGCTGGCGGTGTCGAACTGACGGCTGCCCTCGATTACAAATTGTCGGCGCTGGCCCCGCGCGTTCCGAACATGGAACTCGAGGATGAGCTGCGCAAGACCCAGTCGCGGATCGTTACCGCCCAGGCTGAATTGAGCCTGCGTGGCGAAGGCGAGACCGACGGCGACAAAACCACCAATCGGCAGTTGTTCGCCGGCCTGCCATTGACCGCCGCCGAACCGCTGATAGAGCCAACTTACACCCAGCCCCGTCGTGCTGCACCGGCCCCGGCGCCAGCGGCAGGCGGCGTCGATCCACGGGCGTTCGACTCGATGCGTTTCGAGCTCAACAGCCTGCGCGAACTGATGGAAGTACAACTTGGTTCCCTGGCCTGGAATCAGCTGCAAGGCAGCCGTCCGGCCCAGGCCAACCTCTGGCGTCGCCTGCAACGCATCGGTTTGTCCGGCCCGTTGTCGCGCGATCTGCTGGCGATGATTACCGATATTGAAGAGCCTCGTCAGGCCTGGCGCATGCTGCTGGCGCACCTGGCGCGGATGATCGCCACACCGGAAGTCGAGCCACTGGAAGAGGGCGGCGTGATTGCCATGGTCGGCCCTGCCGGCATGGGCAAGACCACCACCCTGGCCAAGCTCGCGGCGCGTTACGTGCTCAAGTACGGCGCGCAAAACATCGCGCTGGTGAGCATGGACAGCTACCGTATCGGTGCTCAGGAACAACTCAAGACGCTGGGCCGGATCCTCAATGTGTCGGTGACTCACATTGATCCGGGCCAGTCGCTGGTCCAGGCACTGGAACCATTGCTGCGCAAACGCGTGGTGCTGATCGATACCGCGGGCCTGCAGGCCAGCGATCCGGCACTGCGCATGCAGCTCGAAAGCCTGGCCGGCCGTGGCATCAAATCAAAAAATTACCTGGTGCTGGCAACCACCAGCCAGAAACAGGTTCTAACGGCCGCTTATCACAGTTACAAACGCTGCGGGCTCGCTGGCTGCATCCTGACTAAACTGGATGAAACGGCAAGTCTGGGAGAGGTGTTAAGCCTGGCAATCAGTCATGAATTGCCGGTGGCCTACCTGACGGATGGCCCGCGGATTCCGGATGATTTGCATCTGCCGCGTCGTCATCAGTTGGTCAGTCGCGCCGTTAGCGTGCAAATGCAGGAAGAACCCAGCGAAGAAGCCATGGCTGACATGTTCGCTGATATTTACCACAGTCCGACCAAGCAGGTTGGCTGAGGTAGTAATGAACAGTTTTCGTACCTACATCGATGGTCTGCCATGCATTGTTCCGTTTGTGAACGCGCAGCCAGTAATGTGGCCTCCGTCTATGCAAGACAAGGTAAAGAAATAACATGGGCAGCATGCATCCCGTACAGGTGATCGCGGTGACCGGCGGCAAGGGTGGCGTCGGCAAGACTAACGTGTCAGTGAATTTGTCACTGGCCCTGGCTGAGCTCGGCCGTCGCGTCATGCTGTTGGACGCCGACCTGGGGTTGGCGAACGTCGACGTCCTGCTGGGACTGACACCCAAACGTACCCTGGCCGACGTGATCGAAGGCCGCTGTGAGCTGCGCGACGTTCTGTTGCAGGGCCCCGGCGGCATCCGCATCGTCCCGGCCGCGTCCGGCACCCAGAGCATGGTTCATTTGAGCCCGGCTCAACACGCCGGCCTGATCCAGGCCTTCAGCGACATCGGCGACAACCTCGATGTCCTGGTGATCGATACAGCTGCAGGTATTGGTGACTCGGTAGTCAGTTTTGTTCGCGCCGCGCAAGAAGTCTTGCTGGTGGTGTGCGACGAGCCGACTTCGATCACAGACGCCTACGCACTGATCAAATTACTGAACCGCGATTACGGCATGAACCGCTTCCGCGTGCTGGCCAACATGGCGCAGAGCCCGCAGGAAGGTCGCAACCTGTTTGCCAAGTTGACCAAGGTCACGGATCGCTTCCTTGACGTCGCCCTACAATACGTCGGCGCCGTGCCTTACGACGAAAGCGTACGCAAGGCTGTGCAGAAGCAGCGCGCCGTCTACGAAGCCTTCCCGCGCTCCAAGTGCGCCCTGGCGTTCAAGGCGATTGCGCAGAAGGTCGATACCTGGCCGTTGCCTGCCAACCCGCGTGGGCACCTGGAGTTTTTCGTTGAGCGTCTCGTGCAACAGACCGCAGGACCCGTCCTATGACAGCCAGTGGCTACAACCTCTACAAGAAGTCGGCACGTGACGCGCAGTACGAGCTGATCGAGCGTTACGCGCCACTGGTCAAACGCATTGCTTACCACCTGCTGGCACGTCTGCCAGCCAGTGTTCAGGTTGAAGATCTGATCCAGGCCGGCATGATCGGCCTGCTTGAAGTGTCGACCAAATATGACGCCAGCAAGGGCGCGAGTTTCGAGACGTACGCGGGCATTCGAATCCGCGGCGCGATGCTCGATGAAGTTCGCAAGGGGGACTGGGCACCACGTTCGGTCCACCGCAATACCCGCATGGTCAGCGACGCAATTCGCTCGATTGAAGCTAAAACCGGTCGTGACGCTAAAGATCACGAAGTTGCGGCCGAACTCCAATTGAGTCTCGACGATTATTACGGGATTTTGAACGACACCCTGGGCAGCCGGTTATTCAGTTTCGACGATCTGTTGCAGGACGGCGAACACGAAGGGCTGCACGAGGATGGCGCGAGTGCACATCTGGAACCGTCACGCGATCTGGAAGATGAACGCTTCCAGGCGGCGCTGGCGGACGCGATTGCCAATTTGCCGGAGCGTGAGCGACTGGTGTTGGCGCTGTACTACGACGAAGAGCTGAACCTCAAGGAAATCGGTGAGGTCCTTGGGGTCAGCGAATCCCGGGTCAGCCAGTTACACAGCCAGTGCGCGGCCCGCTTGCGGGGGCGTTTGGGGGAGTGGCGAGCGCGCTGAAGGCAGTGTGGGGACACTGCGAGCGGGACCGGTGCGGGATTAGCTGCACCGGTCGCGATTTGTTGTGCTCCAGACAGTCATCGAGTGCATTGCCGGATTGATTGAAATGGCGTGTCCAGGTGCTGGGCGCGTTTAAGACTGCTTGGAGGTCGAATTGGACAAGAACATGAAAATCCTCATCGTTGATGACTTCTCAACGATGCGGCGGATCATAAAAAACCTGTTGCGTGATCTTGGGTTCACCAACACGGTCGAGGCTGACGATGGCACTACTGCCATTCCGGTTCTCAACAGCGGCAGCATCGACTTTCTGGTAACGGACTGGAACATGCCTGGCATGACCGGCATCGATCTGCTGCGCCACGTGCGCGCCGATGAAAAGCTCAAGCACCTGCCAGTGCTGATGGTCACCGCTGAAGCCAAGCGCGAGCAGATCATCGAAGCGGCCCAGGCCGGTGTTAACGGCTATGTGGTCAAACCCTTCACGGCCCAGGCGTTGAAAGAAAAAATCGAAAAGATTTTCGAACGCATCGGTTGAGACACTGCGTCACCGGGGGAGCTATGGACACTAACGAATCTTCACAGGGCGATTTTGAATCGACCCTGAAAAAACACGCGGTCGAATTGGTCAACAGCCTTGAAAAGGGCAAGTTCGGCGACGCTGTGCAACTGATCCATGAGCTCAATCAGACCCGTGACCGCGGCCTGTATCAGGAGGTGGGCAAGCTCACTCGCGAGCTGCATAGCGCGATCGTCAATTTCCAGATTGACCCGAACATGCCGCAAGCCGAGGAAGTTTCCCAGATCACCGATGCCACCGAGCGTCTGGGGTACGTGGTCAAACTGACCGAGGCCGCCGCCAACCGCACCATGGATCTGGTGGAGAACGCCACACCGCTGGTCAACGGCCTGAGCCAGGAAGCCCAGGCATTGAGCACGGATTGGGGGCGGTTCATGCGCCGCGAAGTCGGGGCTGAAGAGTTCCGTGAACTGGCGCGCCGGGTCGACGGTTTCCTGACACGCAGCAGCGAAGACAATCGCACGGTGTCGAGCAACCTCAACGACATCCTGCTGGCTCAGGATTACCAGGACCTCACCGGTCAGGTGATCAAGCGCGTGACCCAATTGGTCACCGAAGTTGAAAGCAATCTGCTCAAGCTCGTGCTCATGGCCAGCCAGGTAGACCGTTTTGCGGGTATCGAACATGACCGTGAAGCGATGCTGGCTGAAAAAGATCCACAAAAACATCTCTCTCAGGGTGAAGGTCCGCAGATTCATGCCGATAAAAGAGAAGACGTTGTGTCCGGTCAGGACGATGTGGACGATTTGTTATCCAGCCTAGGATTTTAGAGTTTCAACATTCTAGGTTTTTTAGGTTTTTAGACCTTTAGGAGCACCCCCCTTAATGAGCTTCGGCGCCGATGAAGAGATCCTTCAGGATTTCCTGGTTGAGGCCGGCGAGATTCTAGAGCAACTGTCCGAACAGCTGGTCGAGCTTGAAAGCCGACCTGATGATGCGGACCTGCTCAATGCAATTTTTCGCGGTTTTCACACTGTAAAAGGGGGCGCCGGCTTCCTCCAGCTCAACGAGCTGGTGGAGTGCTGTCACATCGCCGAGAACGTGTTCGACATCCTGCGCAAGGGTGAGCGTCGCGTCGACTCTGAACTCATGGACGTTGTTCTCGAAGCGCTGGATGCAGTGAACAGCATGTTCACCGAAGTCCGCGAACGCAGCCCGATCACGGCTGCGACGCCGCAATTGCTTGCGGCACTGGCCCGTCTGGCCGAGCCGCAGATGGCCGACGAAGCTGCTCCGGTGGCCGAAGTGTTCCAGGCGCCGGTCGCTGAAGAGTCGGGAGACATCACCGATAACGAATTCGAACTACTGCTGGACTCGCTGAACGCCGTCAAGGCTCAGGCTGAGGCACCGGCGGCTGCGCCCGTGCAATCGGCACAAGCGGCGGCCAGCGACGAAATCACCGACGCCGAGTTCGAGTCGTTGCTCGATCAACTGCACGGCAAAGGCCAGTTCGCCGTCGATGCGGTGGCAGCGCCTGCACCTGCGGCACCGGCTGCCCCGAAAGCGGCAGGCGACAGCTCCGACATCACCGACGACGAATTCGAGGCATTGCTCGATCAGTTGCACGGCAAGGGCAACTTCGCCGTTGACGCGCTGGAATCGGCCATAGCCGCTGTACCAGCCCCGGCTGCGCCGACCGCTAAAGCGGCTGGCGGTGATCTGATCTCCGATCACGAATTCGAATCGCTGCTCGACGAATTGCATGGCAAAGGCAAGTTCACCGAAGTGGGCACCGGCACCGTGGTGACGGCTCCTGCCGCCAAGGCGCCTGCTGCTGCGGCGAAACCAGAACCTAAAGTTGAAGCGCCGAAACCGGCTGCCGCTGCTGCACCGGCACCGGCTCGCGCCGCGCCGTCCGCGCCGCCACCGGAAAAACCGGCCAGTGAAGCCGAGACCACCGTGCGGGTCGATACCGCGCGTCTCGACGAAATCATGAACATGGTCGGCGAACTGGTATTGGTGCGTAACCGCTTGGTCCGTCTGGGCCTCAACAGCGGCGACGAAGCCATGTCCAAGGCCGTGTCGAACCTCGACGTGGTCACGGCCGACCTGCAGACCGCGGTGATGAAGACCCGGATGCAACCGATCAAGAAGGTCTTCGGACGCTTCCCGCGTCTGGTTCGCGACCTGGCTCGCCAGCTCAAGAAAGAGATCATCCTGGAGCTGGTCGGCGAAGAAACCGACCTCGACAAGAACCTCGTCGAGGCCCTGGCCGACCCGCTGGTCCACTTGGTGCGCAACGCGGTCGACCACGGCATCGAGTCGCCTGAAGAACGCGAAGCCTCGGGCAAGTCCCGCGGCGGCAAAGTGATCCTTGCGGCCGAACAGGAAGGCGACCACATCCTGCTGTCGATCTCCGATGACGGCAAAGGCATGGACCCCAACGTCCTGCGTTCCATCGCGGTAAAACGCGGTGTGATGGACAAGGACGCGGCCGATCGCTTGAGCGACACCGAGTGCTACAACCTGATTTTCGCACCGGGGTTCTCGACCAAGACCGAGATCTCCGACGTGTCGGGTCGTGGCGTGGGCATGGACGTGGTGAAAACCAAGATTTCCCAGCTCAACGGTTCGATCAACATCTACTCGACCAAGGGCCAGGGCTCGAAGATCGTCATCAAGGTCCCGTTGACCCTGGCGATCATGCCGACGCTGATGGTCATGCTCGGCAACCAGGCGTTCGCGTTCCCGCTGGTGAACGTCAACGAGATCTTCCACCTCGACCTCTCGACCACCAACGTGGTGGACGGCCAGGAAGTGGTGATCGTGCGGGACAAGGCGCTGCCGTTGTTCTACCTCAAACGCTGGCTGGTCAGCTCCGCCGCTCACGAAGAGCAGCGCGAAGGCCATGTGGTGATCCTTTCGGTGGGCACTCAGCGGATCGGCTTCGTCGTCGATCAACTGGTGGGCCAGGAAGAAGTGGTCATCAAGCCATTGGGCAAAATGCTCCAGGGAACCCCGGGCATGTCGGGCGCCACCATCACGGGTGACGGTCGCATCGCGCTGATTCTCGATGTCCCGAGCATGCTCAAGCGTTACGCCACGCGGCGTATTTGATTCTGGTGGAGCGGGGCGACCAAGCCTCGCTCCATCTAACGGAGTGTTTATGGCAGTCAAAGTCCTGGTGGTGGACGATTCGGGGTTTTTCCGCCGCCGCGTCTCGGAAATTCTTTCAGCGGATCCGAATATCCAGGTCGTCGGTACGGCGACCAACGGAAAAGAGGCGATCGATCAAGCGCTGGCCCTCAAGCCAGACGTGATCACCATGGACTACGAGATGCCGATGATGGACGGCATCACAGCGGTGCGGCACATCATGCAGCGCTGCCCGACCCCGGTGTTGATGTTCTCCTCGCTGACCCACGAAGGCGCTCGCGTTACCCTCGATGCGCTGGACGCCGGTGCAGTGGATTTCCTGCCGAAGAATTTCGAAGACATCTCCCGTAACCCGGAGAAGGTCAAGCAACTGCTGTGCGAGAAGATTCTCAGCATTTCGCGCAGTAATCGTCGTGCCAACACCTACAGCGCGCCAGCTCCTGCGCCTTCCAGTGCCAGCACTTACGGCAGCAGCGTGCCTGCGCGTCCGGCAGCGACACCGATTCCGGCGCGTAGCTACGCCCCGACATCGGCCCCGACATCGACGGGCCCGTCCTCGCCAGCGCCGAAACGCAAAGCCTACAAACTGGTGGCCATCGGCACGTCCACGGGCGGTCCGGTTGCCCTGCAGCGGGTGTTGACCCAGCTTCCAGCCAATTTCCCGGCTCCGATCGTGCTGATCCAGCACATGCCAGCCGCCTTCACCAAGGCGTTCGCCGAGCGTCTGGACAAGCTGTGCCGCATCAGCGTCAAGGAAGCCGAGGATGGCGACATCCTGCGTCCGGGACTGGCGCTGCTGGCTCCGGGTGGCAAGCAAATGATGATCGATGGCCGTGGCGCGGTGAAAATCCTGCCGGGCGACGAGCGTCTCAATTACAAGCCGTGCGTGGACATCACCTTCGGTTCGGCAGCCAAGTCCTACGGCGACAAAGTTCTGGCGGTCGTACTGACCGGCATGGGCGCCGATGGTCGTGAAGGGGCGCGTCTGCTCAAGCAGGGTGGCAGTGCGATCTGGGCTCAGGATGAAGCGAGCTGCGTGATCTATGGCATGCCGATGGCCATCGTCAAAGCTGATCTCGCTGACGCGATCTACAGCCTGGACGATATTGGCAAGCACCTGGCCGAGGCGTGCATCTGATGGATGTTTTAAGCCTTATCGGGATCATCATGGCGTTCGTCGCCATCGTTGGTGGCAACTACCTGGAAGGTGGTCACCTCGGTGCCCTGGCCAACGGCCCGGCTGCGCTGATCGTCATCGGTGGGACCATTGGCGCTGCCTTGCTGCAATCGCCGATGAGCGCCTTCAAGCGCGCCATGCAAATCCTTGGCTGGATTCTGTTTCCGCCTCGCGTCGATCTGGCCGGTGGCGTTGATCGCGTGGTGAACTGGAGCCTGACGGCTCGCAAGGAAGGTTTGCTCGGTCTGGAAGGGGTGGCCGATGCCGAACCCGACAGCTACTCGCGCAAAGGCCTGCAACTGCTGGTGGACGGCGCCGAACCGGAAGCGATTCGCAGCATTCTGGAAGTGGATTTCTACACCCAGGAAAGCCGCGACATCGAGGCCGCCAAAGTCTTTGAAAGCATGGGCGGCTACGCGCCGACCATCGGTATCATCGGTGCGGTGATGGGCCTGATTCATGTGATGGGCAACCTGGGCGATCCTTCGCAACTGGGCAGCGGCATTGCCGTGGCCTTCGTCGCGACCATCTACGGCGTTGCCAGTGCCAACCTGGTGTTGCTGCCGATTGCCGCCAAGCTCAAGTCTGTCGCGTTGCGCCAGTCGCGTTATCGCGAAATGTTGCTGGAAGGGATCCTGTCGATCGCCGAAGGTGAAAACCCTCGCTCTATTGAGTTGAAGCTTCAGGGCTTCATGGATTGATGGGGGATATGGATCATGGCTCGTCGCAGGCAACCTGAAGAACATGTAAACCATGAGCGCTGGCTGGTTTCCTACGCCGACTTCATCACGTTGCTGTTCGCATTCTTCGTGGTGATGTATTCGATTTCGTCGATCAACGAAGGCAAGTACAAAGTCATTTCCCAAGCGCTGATCGGGGTCTTTACCGATACCGACCGCGCCCTCAAGCCGATTCCGATCGGTGAAGAGCGACCGCAGACGGTGACCCCGGCCAAACCGCTGGTCAAAGACGCCGAGCAGGTTGACGCAGGTATTGCCGGAGCCAGCGATCCGCTGAAAAGCATCGCCGATGACATCAGCGCGGCGTTCGGCGACTTGATCAAGTCCAACCAGATGACCGTGCGCGGCAACGAGTTGTGGGTCGAGATCGAACTCAACTCCAGCCTGTTGTTCGGCAGCGGCGACGCCATGCCCAGCGACATGGCGTTCAACATCATCGACAAGGTCGCGCATATTCTGAAGCCGTTCGACAACCCGATTCACGTCGAAGGCTTTACCGACGATCAGCCGATCCGTACCGCGCAATACCCGACCAACTGGGAGCTGTCTTCGGCCCGTTCGGCGAGCATCGTGCGCATGCTCGCGATGCAGGGCGTCAACCCGGGTCGCCTGGCGTCGGTGGGCTACGGCGAATTCCAGCCAGTGGCCAATAACGCCACCGCCGAGGGCCGGGCACGCAACCGTCGCGTTGTGCTGGTGGTGTCGCGCAATCTCGATGTACGCCGCAGCCTCACCGGCACCGGAACCGCTAATGCAAAACCGGACGCCGCGTTGAAGCGTGCTGGCACACAAACTGCACCGACCCCGGTCAAGTCGCCGGGACGAGAGAGCGCCGTCAATTCTCCGTCACCTGCATTAACACGTTGAGCTATTTCTCGGTCGACCTTGTCGACCGGGAGGAACAATCCGAATGAGAGTCTGGGCCGTTGCCAATCAAAAGGGTGGTGTTGGTAAAACCACTTCCTCTATCGCTTTAGCCGGTTTATTGGCGGAGGCGGGCAAGCGTGTGGTCGTGGTCGATCTCGATCCGCACGGCTCGATGACCAGCTACTTCGGCTACGACCCCGACACTCTGGAACACAGCAGCTACGACCTGTTCCTGCACAAGGGCAGCGTGCCGCAAGGTTTGCCCGGTCAATTGCTGCTGCCGACCAGTCATGAACATATTTCGCTGTTGCCATCGAGCACCGCGCTGGCCACGCTTGAACGTCAGTCGCCGGGCCAGAGCGGTTTGGGCCTGGTGATCGCCAAGAGCCTTGCGCAGTTGTGGCAAGACTTCGATTACGCCGTGATCGACAGCCCGCCATTGCTCGGTGTGCTGATGGTCAATGCCTTGGCGGCGAGCCAGCAATTGGTGATTCCGGTACAGACCGAGCACTTGGCCGTCAAAGGCCTGGAACGCATGGTCAACACCCTGGCGATGATCAACCGTTCACGCAAAGTGGCGTTGCCGTTCACCATCATTCCGACCCTGTTCGACCGCCGCACCCAGGCTTCCCTCGGGACGCTTCGCGTGCTGCGCGACAAATACCCGGAAGAAATCTGGCAAGGCTACATCCCGGTCGATACCCGCCTGCGTGACGCAAGCCGGGCGGGGCTGACGCCTTCGCAATTCGATGGCAAGAGCCGTGGCGTTCTCGCGTATCGCGCATTGCTCAAGCATTTGCTCGCCGCTCAACTTGTCCCGCAGGTGGCGTGAGATGAATCGGCCGGTGAAAATCACGTCGCGTCCGCAACTCGCGCTCCAGTCTTACCTGGACAGCTTGTTGATGGAGGCGACCGAAGAATTGCCGCTGGAAGTCGAAGCGGTTGCTCAAGTCATCGAAGTCGTTGAAACGGTCGAAGTTGAAGCGGCGCTGGACGAGTTCCAGGCGGCGGTGCTCGAAGAGCAGGCTCGCGATGCGCACCAACCTGCTGTCGTCGCGGCCTCGGTTGCGCCTGTCGTTGAGCCAGCGCCGGTCGCGGTGATCGAAGCGCCGGCGCCGATTCTTTCACCGGTCTCGACGCTCGCGCCGCTGCTGCAAACCCTGGTGCCGCCGGTGGTCGAAGTCCACCTGCCGCCGAGCAACACGCCGCCACCGGTGGAAACCGACGGTCGTCCGTCATGGGCCGCCGAACCGTTCGAATGTTTGCTGTTCGATGTCGCCGGGTTGACCCTGGCGGTGCCGCTGGTGTGCCTGGGGTCCATTTATTCCCTGGCAGGCCACGAGCTGACGCCGCTGTTCGGCCAACCGGAATGGTTTCTCGGGATCCTGCCAAGCCAGGCCGGCAACCTGAAAGTCCTGGACACCGCGCGCTGGGTCATGCCCGACCGCTACCGCGACGATTTCCGCCAGGGCCTGCAATACGTCATTTCGGTTCAGGGTTACGAATGGGGGCTGGCGGTGCATCAGGTCAGCCGCTCGTTGCGCCTGGACCCGAACGAAATCAAATGGAGAAGTCATCGAGGTCAGCGGCCTTGGCTCGCCGGCACGGTGATTGAGCACATGTGTGCGCTGCTGGACGTTTCCGAGCTGGCCGAATTGATCGCCAGCGGCGGGGCAAAGCACATGGGTGGCAGCAAGCCGCTACATAAACCGACATAACAGCCGACATAACAAGTATGCGACGGCATTGTTGAATGCCGCCACACAGAACACACGCCGCCAGAAGCGGTTTTTCGAGGGGTCAGGGTATGAGTAATCAAGCGACGAATGCAAAAGGTTCTGAAGATCCGATCCTGCAATGGGTAACCTTCAAACTGGACAACGAAACCTACGGCATCAACGTGATGCGCGTTCAGGAAGTCCTGCGTTACACCGAAATCGCCCCGGTCCCGGGTGCTCCGAGCTACGTGCTGGGGATCATCAACCTGCGCGGTAACGTGGTCACCGTGATCGACACCCGTCAGCGCTTCGGCCTGATGAATGCCGAAATCAGCGACAACACCCGTATCGTCATCATCGAAGCCGACAAGCAAGTGGTCGGGATCATGGTCGACAGCGTGGCCGAAGTGGTTTACCTGCGTCAGTCGGAAATCGAAACCGCGCCAAACGTCGGTAACGAAGAGTCCGCCAAGTTCATTCAAGGCGTGTGCAACAAGAACAACGAACTGCTGATCCTGGTCGAGCTGGACAAGATGATGAGCGAAGAAGAATGGTCGGATCTGGAGAACATCTGATTGATTCTTGAGGTAGCGGTCATTGTCCTGTTCCTTTTCTGGGCAGGCACGCTGGCAATGTTTCTGGCGTACATTCGCGCTCAACGGCTGCTAGCCGCGCAACAGGCCCAGGGTGATGCACTGCGCGATCAGCGCATCAAGGACCTGGGCAAGCGCGTCGACGACTATCAAAGCGGCAGCGTGCGCATGGGTGAAGCCCTGCACGAACTGCGCGCCGTGGTCAGCCCTCTGCCGGACAAACTGGCCCAGCTGGAGCAGCGTGACCCCTCGAGCCTGTCGTTTGCCCAAGCGGCGCGGCTGGTGGGGATGGGCGCTACCGTTGATGAACTGACTCAGTCTTGCGGGTTGACCCAGGCTGAGGCGGAGTTGATGCGTAAGCTGCATAAGAACTGAGAAAGATCAAAAGATCGCAGCCTCGTTTCACTCGACAGCTCCTACATTGGGATCGCGTACCCCTGTAGGAGCTGTCGAGTGGAACGAGGCTGCGATCTTTTTGCATTCAACACGGAATCAATAGTCATCCCCGCGCTCGGTGACGTCTTTCTCCACCCTCGGCGCATTCGGATCATGCCCCTCTGGAAACTTGCCCTTCAGGTTCCAGGCAAACGCGATGATCTCGGCAATCGTGCGGTACAGCTCCTCCGGGATGCTGTCCCCCAACTCCATCCGCGCCAGCAGTTTCACCAGCTCGGCGTTTTCATAGATCGGCACTTCGTAATCGCGAGCAATCTGCAGAATGGCTTCGGCCAGTTCTTCATCGCCTTTGGCCGTGAGCGTCGGGGCGTGGGTGCCGTCGTATTTGAGGGCGATGGCCTGGCGTGGGGTGTCTGTATTTCTCATGCGGTTTCGTCGACCCAGCGTTGTTCGAGGCGGGTTTGGGTGCCTTGTGGCGGTGCGCCGAGGTGGCAGTCGAGATCGCCGACGTTCAGCCCGCAATCCAGCAGGCGCTGGCGCAGCGCGGCCAGATTGCTTTCGATCAGACTCGCGGTATACGGCCGTTCGGCCCAGAGCTGGCTGGACAGGCTGCCCTTGATTAGCTGCGCCTGAATCTGCAATGGGCCCAGGGGCTCCATGTCAAACGCCAGATCTACACGCCACAGTTGCTGTTTCGGCTCGCGTTCGTCGCGGCGTTCGTGCGGTGGTTCTTTTTCGGGGGCTTCTTCGCGCCGGAACTTGACCTGCAACGGCACGATGTCCTGCAGGTTGCGCATGGGGATTTCCAGCTGCCAAGTGCTAAGCAATCGACCATCGTCCGTCACGCCAGTCTGTTCCAGGCTCGACAGTTGATGGCTTTGCAGGCGCGAAACCGCCGCCGCTGCCAGGCGCAACAAATGCTCCAGATCGTTTTCACCGTCCTGGCTTTGCAGCAGGCGTTCGGGGAGCGGGAAACTGGTCGGTTGCGGTTTGGCGCTGACCTGGCCGAGCATGCCCAAGGCGCTACGCACGAAGCTTGGCATGGTCTGGACCAGCGTATTGGCGGCGATGATCGCGTTGAGAGTGGTATTGGCCGGCAGCCCTGGCGTCAGTTGTGCGATCAGCTTGAGCAGGTCGCCTTTCATGTCCGGTGCCAGCGTCGGGTTCTGTCCGGTCAGCAATTTCGCTTCAAGGAACAGGCCGCTATTGGCCAGCGCTTGAGCGAGGCCTTTGGGCGTACTGAGTTGTTGAACGTCCGGCAAACCCGCCAGCAGTTTTTCCACGGCGCTGCGCAGGTCGCTGGACGTCTGGTCCGATGGTGTCAGGTTTTGCAGCGCGTTGATCAAACCATCCAATGACCCTTGGCGGCTCTGCTGGCTGACCAGTTGCTGGGTGATCGCCAGTTGCTCTTGACGGTTGCTCAATGGCACGAATTTCAGTGTTTGCGTGTCCTGCACCAAGGCGCTCAACAGTGTGCCGATGCGCAAGGGCGTCGGGCTGTCGATGCTCAGCGTACTGCCACTCAACGCGGTGTTGAGCAGGCTCACCATCGAGCGAAACACCGTGGGCTGGCCCGGCACCTGCGGCAGCACTTGCGAGGTCAACACTTTGCCTTGCAGCAAGGTGCCGACCGGCAGTTGCGCCGTGTCGATGCGGGTGAGGGTGGCGACGCTGGACGCGATGGCCTGTTGTACGGTGATCGCCAGGTTACTCGCCGACGGTTGGGTAATCGCCAGGCTGGTGCCTTGGGGCAGCGGTTGGGTGCTGGTGGCTTGAACCGTGGTCTGGCGGCCGCTGTCGAGGGTGACTTTGAGCAACAGTTGAAAGCTCTGATCCGCCTGCTTGAGCGACAGCACTTCGGCCTGGGCGGTCTGGCCGGCGCTGATCAGGCCCGCCATCGGCGTCACTAGCTTGAGCAGGTCGCCACTCACCACCAATGGCCGCGACGTCGCGGGCGTGGTTTGCGGTAGCGGGAGGATGTTCATTTCGCCTGTCATACGCGGTCACAACCTGAGGAAAATGCACTCTTTAGAGTAGGGCATGGCATGTATAATGCCGCCCGTCTTTCGGGGAGTGGCGAAAACATTGCAATTGTTTGACGCAGCTCTCTAGAACAGGCCGCCAATGCATCTATGCTGCATCTCTTTAGCGGCCGCTGTGCCGCCGACTTGAACCGCAAAAGGCCCGTGATCTCTTGACCAGTCCAGTCCTGCAAACCGTTGCCCTCGCTTGTGAGCGAGACCTTCGGCTGCTCTTCGAAAATCTCGATTTGAGACTGGGCAGTGGCGAAATGGTACAAATCAGCGGTCCCAACGGCAGTGGCAAAACCAGCCTGTTGCGCTTGCTGTCCGGCTTGATGCAGCCGACCGCCGGTCAAGTGCTGCTCAATGGCCAACCGCTGAACGATCAGCGTCTTGAGCTGGCGCGCAACCTGCTGTGGATCGGCCATGCCGCCGGGATCAAGGATCTGCTGACGCCGGAAGAGAACCTGAGCTGGCTCTGCGCCTTGCATCAACCCGCGTCTCACGACGCAATCTGGCAGGCGCTGGGTGCTGTCGGCCTGCGCGGCTTCGAGGATGTTCCCTGTCACACGCTGTCCGCCGGGCAGCAACGCCGCGTGGCGCTGGCGCGTCTTTACCTGGACAGCCCGCCGCTGTGGATCCTTGATGAACCGTTTACCGCGCTCGACAAACAAGGCGTGGCGCAACTCGAAGAACACCTGGCCGCCCACTGTGAGCGCGGCGGCATGGTGGTGCTGACCACTCACCATACGCTGAGCCGGATGCCGGCCACCTATCGCGACATTGATTTGGGGAAATGGGCCGTATGAGTGTTTTCGGCCTGTTGGTCGCCCGTGAGGCCCGTCTGCTGTTCCGCCGTCCGGCGGAGCTGGCCAATCCGCTGGTATTCTTTGCAATCGTGGTATCGCTGTTCCCGCTGGCAGTCGGGCCTGAGTCTCAATTGTTGCAAACCTTGTCTCCGGGGCTGGTCTGGGTGGCGGCCCTTTTATCGGTGTTGCTCTCGCTGGACGGGCTTTTCCGCAGTGATTTCGAGGACGGTTCCCTGGAACAGTGGGTCCTTTCGTCGCACCCCCTGCCTCTTCTGGTTTTGGCCAAGGTACTGGCACACTGGGCCTTCTCTGGCCTGGCACTGGTTTTGCTCGCTCCACTGCTGGCGTTGATGCTCGGTTTGCCAACCGCTTGTCTGCCGGTGTTGCTGCTTTCCTTATTGCTCGGTACACCGGTGCTGAGCCTGCTCGGTGCGGTGGGCGCAGCCCTGACGGTAGGATTGAAGCGCGGCGGTCTATTGCTGGCCCTGCTGATTCTGCCGCTGTACATCCCGGTGTTGATTCTCGGCAGTGGCGCCTTGCAGGCAGCCTTGCAGGGCATGCCGGCGACCGGTTATCTCTTGTGGCTTGGTAGCCTGACCGCCCTGGCGATAACCCTGACACCTTTTGCAATAGCTGCTGGCCTGAAGATCAGCGTCGGCGAATAATGAGGTCTGGTCAAAATTTGACCAGTAAAGACCCTGGGCTGCTTGTAATAACGAGCAGCCACCGTGATGGAAACAGTAATGAACTGGACCTGGTTTCATAAGCTCGGCTCGCCCAAATGGTTTTACGGCATCAGTGGCAAACTGCTGCCGTGGCTGAGCATCGCCGCGTTGCTGCTGATTGGCGTCGGCGTCGTCTGGGGCCTGGCCTTCGCGCCGCCGGATTACCAGCAAGGCAACAGCTTTCGCATCATCTATATCCATGTTCCGGCTGCCATGCTGGCTCAGTCCTGCTATGTCATGCTGGCCGTGTGCGGCGTGGTCGGGCTGGTGTGGAAGATGAAACTGGCCGACGTCGCCCTGCAATGCGCGGCGCCCATCGGTGCCTGGATGACCGCCGTGGCGCTGGTCACCGGCGCGATCTGGGGCAAGCCGACCTGGGGCTCGTGGTGGGTCTGGGATGCGCGACTAACGTCCATGCTTATTCTGCTGTTTCTGTACTTCGGTCTTATTGCGCTGGGCAACGCCATCAGCAATCGTGACAGCGCCGCCAAGGCGTGTGCGGTATTGGCGATTGTCGGCGTGATCAACATCCCGATCATCAAGTACTCGGTGGAATGGTGGAATACCCTGCACCAGGGCGCGACCTTCACCCTCACCGAAAAACCGGCCATGCCCGCCGAGATGTGGCTGCCGTTGCTGCTGACGGTGCTGGGTTTCTACTGTTTCTTCGGCGCGGTATTGCTGCTGCGCATGCGCCTTGAAGTGCTCAAGCGCGAAGCCCGGGCGAGCTGGGTAAAGGCTGAAGTGCAGAACAGTCTGGAGGCCGTTCGATGAGTTTTGCTTCATTCGGCGACTTCCTCGCCATGGGGCATCATGCCCTGTATGTCTGGTCAGCCTATGGCATCTGCCTGGCGGTGCTGGTCCTCAACGTTGCGGCGCCGATCCTGGCCCGCAAGCGGTATCTGCAACAAGAGGCGCGTCGTTTGCGCCGGGAGAACGGCAAGTGAATCCGCTGCGCAAAAAGCGTCTTATCATCATTCTCGCGATCCTGGTTGGTGTCGGCGCTGCGGTCGGCCTGGCCTTGAGCGCCCTGCAGCAGAACATCAATCTGTTTTACACCCCGACCCAGATCGCCAACGGCGAAGCCCCGCAAGACACGCGCATCCGCGCTGGCGGCATGGTCGAGAAGGGCTCGCTGCAACGTTCCGGCGACTCGCTGGACGTCAAATTCATCGTTACCGACTTCAACAAATCCGTGACCATCACCTATCGTGGCATCCTGCCGGACCTGTTCCGCGAAGGGCAGGGCATCGTGGCCCTCGGCAAGCTCAACGCTGACGGCGTTGTGGTCGCTGATGAGGTGCTGGCCAAGCACGACGAGAAGTACATGCCGCCCGAAGTGACCAAAGCGTTGAAAGACAGCGGTCAGTCGGCGCCGACACCTGCGAAAGAGGGTTAATTGATGACTTCCGCGATCTTTATCCCTGAACTGGGCCAGTTGGCCATGATCCTGGCGCTGTGTTTCGCGCTGGTTCAAGCCGTCGTGCCGTTGCTCGGCGCCTGGCGCGGTGACCGTTTGTGGATGAGCCTGGCGCAGCCTGCTGCGTGGGGGCAATTCACCTTTCTGGTCTTTGCCTTCGGTTGCCTGACCTACGCCTTCATGACCGACGATTTCTCCGTTGCGTATGTGGCCAGCAACTCCAACAGCGCCTTGCCCTGGTATTACAAGTTCAGCGCCGTATGGGGCGCTCACGAAGGTTCGTTGTTGCTCTGGGCCCTAATCCTCGGGGGCTGGACCTTCGCGGTGTCGGTGTTCTCCCGGCAATTGCCGCAAGTGATGCTGGCCCGGGTGCTGGCGGTGATGGGCATGATCAGCACCGGTTTCCTGCTGTTCCTGATCCTCACGTCCAACCCGTTCGCACGGATCCTGCCGCAGATTCCGGCGGACGGTCGCGACCTCAATCCCTTGCTGCAAGACATCGGCCTGATCGTTCACCCGCCGATGCTCTACATGGGCTACGTCGGTTTCTCCGTAGCCTTCGCGTTCGCCATCGCCGCGTTGCTCGGCGGTCGTCTGGATGCGGCGTGGGCACGCTGGTCCCGTCCTTGGACCATCGTCGCCTGGGCGTTCCTCGGTATCGGCATCACGCTCGGTTCATGGTGGGCCTACTACGAACTCGGCTGGGGCGGCTGGTGGTTCTGGGACCCGGTGGAAAACGCCTCCTTCATGCCTTGGCTGGTGGGCACCGCGCTGATTCACTCCCTGGCGGTCACGGAAAAGCGTGGCGTGTTCAAGAGCTGGACGGTGTTGCTGGCCATTGCCGCCTTTTCGCTGAGCCTGCTCGGTACGTTCCTGGTGCGTTCCGGCGTGCTGACCTCGGTTCACGCGTTTGCCTCCGACCCTGAGCGCGGCGTGTTCATCCTGATCTTCCTGCTGTTTGTGGTCGGTGGTTCGTTGACCCTGTTCGCCCTGCGCGCTCCGGTGGTGAAGAGCCATGTCGGCTTCAATCTCTGGTCCCGGGAAACCCTGTTGCTGGGTAACAACCTGGTGTTGGTGGTGGCGGCGTCGATGATCCTGCTCGGCACCTTGTATCCGCTGATTCTCGATGCAATGACCGGCGCCAAGCTGTCGGTCGGTCCGCCGTACTTCAACGCGCTGTTCGTGCCGTTGATGGCGTTGCTGATGGTGGTGATGGCTGTCGGCATGCTGGTGCGCTGGAAAGACACCCCGGTCAAATGGCTGATGAGCATGCTGACCCCGGTATTACTCGGCAGCGCCGCGTTGGCGGTGGTGGCCGGTGTCGCTTATGGCGATTTCAACTGGGCGGTGATTGCGACGTTCATGCTCGCGGCCTGGGTATTGCTGGCCGGTGTGCGCGACATCCTCGACAAGACTCGCCACAAAGGCCTGATCAAAGGCCTGCCGACCCTGACCCGCAGTTATTGGGGCATGCAAATCGCGCACTTGGGCATCGCTGTCTGCGCCCTCGGCGTCGTGCTGTCGAGCCAGAACAGTGCCGAACGCGACTTGCGCCTGGCCCCGGGCGAGTCCATGGACCTGGCCGGTTATCACTTCGTGTTCGAAGGCGCCAAGCACTTCGAAGGCCCCAACTTCACCTCTGACAAAGGCACCATTCGGGTAATCAAGGGCGGCAAGGAAGTCAGCGTGCTGCACCCGGAAAAACGCCTCTACACCGTGCAGAACTCGATGATGACCGAAGCCGGGATCGACGCCGGTTTCACCCGTGACCTCTACGTTGCACTGGGCGAACCGCTGGGCGATGGCGCTTGGGCGGTGCGCGTTCACGTCAAACCGTTCGTGCGCTGGATCTGGTTCGGTGGCCTGCTCACAGGTTTCGGCGGGTTGCTGGCAGCGCTGGACCGGCGTTATCGGGTCAAGGTGAAAAGCCGCGTGCGTGAAGCGCTTGGCATGACTGGAGCCACTGCATGAGACGTTGGTTGATGCTGTTGCCACTGGCGATTTTTCTGGTGGTGGCTGTTTTCCTTTATCGCGGGCTCTATCTGGACCCGGCCGAGTTACCCTCGGCAATGATTGGCAAGCCGTTCCCTGAGTTCTCCCTGCCAGCGGTGCAGGGCGAGAAGACCCTGACCAAGGCCGATATTCTTGGCAAACCGGCCTTGGTCAACGTCTGGGGCACTTGGTGCATTTCCTGCCGGGTCGAGCACCCGGTGCTGAACAAACTGGCCGAGAAGGGCGTGGTGATTTACGGGATCAACTACAAGGACGTCAACGCCGACGCCTTGAAGTGGCTGACCGAATTCCACAACCCGTATCAGCTGGACATTCGTGACGACGCCGGCTCCCTCGGGCTGAACCTTGGCGTTTACGGTGCTCCCGAAACCTTCTTCATCGACGCCAAAGGCATCATCCGCGACAAGTTTGTCGGGGTGATCGACGAGCAGGTCTGGCGCGAAAAACTGGCGACCAAGTACCAGGCACTGGTCGACGAGGCCAAGCCATGAAGCGCTGGATCACTGCGGCCGTACTGGGCTTGAGCATGGCTGGCGTCGCCCACGCGGCCATCGACACCTATGAGTTTGCCAAAGAAGCGGATCGCGAGCGTTTTCGCGAGCTGACCAAAGAACTGCGTTGCCCCAAGTGCCAGAATCAGGACATCGCCGATTCCAACGCACCGATCGCCGCCGACCTGCGCAAAGAGATTTTCCGCATGTTGGGCGAGGGTAAGGACAATCAGCAGATCATCGATTTCATGGTCGATCGCTACGGTGATTTCGTCCGTTACAAACCCGCTCTGAACGCCAAGACAGCCTTGCTCTGGTTCGGCCCGGCCGGCCTGCTGCTGGGCGGTTTCGTGATCATCGCCGTGATCGTCCGCCGTCGTCGCGTGCAACGCGCTGACACCAAGGATGAGCTCTCTGCCGAGGAGCGTGAGCGCCTCGACCACCTGTTGGATAAAAACCAAGAATGATTGATTTCTGGCTCGCTGCAGGTCTGCTACTTCTGGTTGCCCTGAGTTTTCTGTTGATCCCCGTTCTGCGTGGCCGTCGCGCGCAGCTTGAAGAGGATCGTACTGCCCTAAACGTTGCGCTGTATCAAGAGCGCGTGGCTGAGTTGCAGACTCAGCAGGAAGAGGGCGTTCTGGACACTGCGCAGATGGACACCGGGCGCGCTGAAGCCGCCCGTGAGTTGCTCGCCGACACTGAAGGCGTCGAGGCACCGAGGGTGTCGCGCCTGGGCAAGCCATTGCCTTTGCTGGCGGCGATTCTGGTGCCGGTCCTGGGCCTTGGCCTGTACCTGCATTTTGGTGCCAGCGACAAAGTCGAACTGACCCGCGAATTCTCCCAGGCGCCGCAGTCGATGGAAGAAATGACCCGGCGTCTGGAACGCGCGGTCGCGGCTCAACCGGAATCGGCCGAAGGCTTGTACTACCTCGGTCGCACCTACATGGCTCAGGACCGTCCGGGCGATGCTGCCAGGATCTTCGAGCGCACGGTGAACCTGGCCGGTCGTCAGCCGGAACTGCTCGGCCAATGGGCGCAAGCCCAGTATTTCGCCGATGGCAAAAAATGGTCGGACAAGATTCAGGCATTGACCGACGAAGCGCTCAAGGCCGATCCGAAAGAAGTCACCAGCCTTGGCCTGCTCGGTATCGCTGCGTTTGAAAGCCAGCGTTATCAGGATGCCATCGACTACTGGAATCGCCTGCTGGCGCAACTGCCGCCGGAGGACAATTCCCGTGCGGCGCTGCAAGGCGGGATTGCCAGGGCCACCGAGAAGCTCGAAGCCGGCGGCGGCAAAGTCGCCCAGGCGCCAGCGGCCAAGGCGGCTGCGCTGCTGAAAGTCACGGTCGATCTAGCGCCAGCACTGAAGGCCAAGGTTCAGCCCGGCGACAGCGTGTTCATTTTCGCCCGTGCCACTTCAGGGCCACCGGCGCCACTGGCCGCCAAACGCCTGACCGTGGCCGACTTGCCGGCAACCGTCGAACTGGGCGATGCCGACGCAATGATGCCGCAGTTGAAACTGTCGAACTTCCCTGAAGTCCAACTGGTTGCGCGCATTTCCCGCGCCGGCCAACCGACTGCCGGCGAATGGATCGGTCGTAGCCAGCCCCTGGCCAGTAGCACCAACGCGCCGCAAAAACTGACCATCGACAGCCCGGACAAATAGCCGTCCGGGACAATTAACAGGAAGCACCGCCATGACCGCCATCGCTCGTATCACCCTGCTCAGTCTGGTCCTGGGGCTGAGCGCCTGTGCGGTCCAACGGCCCGAGCCGACGCGGCTGCCGCCGATCCCGCCTTCGCAGCCCAGCACCAAACCGGCGCCATCGACGGTACCAGGCAAATCGACCACCCCGAGCAAACCGGCCAAACCACTGCCACGCACCTCCGCCAGCTTCGCGCCGCCTCCGGGCGGCAACAGCCACTGGGATCCCAAGATGGGCGTGTACGTGCTCGACGATCAACCCAACACCTTCTACCGCCAGCGCACCTACTACCGCTGGAACAACGGCTGGAGCCGCTCGGTCAGCCCTCACGGGCCATGGGAAGAAACAGACATCCATGGCGTACCAGGTGGATTGGGCAGGCAATTCGGGCAGTAAATGAAAACGGCGATCTCAGGATCGCCGTTTTGCTGTTTGGGGTCTGAGAGTTTCAGAGAATGGACTGATAAGGATTCAACGCATTGACCGACTTGATCAGGCCTTGGCGTAGCAGAAGATCAAGATAGGTTCTGACATCCATCGGCGGCATCTTCAACTGCTGTCGCTGGCGCTGCGCCGCCTCACTCGTATCCTGTCCTTAACGCTTGTGCCTGCTCGGCAAGAAGCATCATTGCTTGCTCGCTGGCAGTGTCGCGCCGGTTTTTATAGTCCATCAAATCGGCAAAGCGCACACGTCGGTGCTTGCCGGTTTTGTGGTAGGACAAGTCGCCGGATTCGAGCAGTTTGATCAGGTGCGGACGTGAGACGTTGAGCAAGTCAGCCGCCTCCTGGGTAGTCAGTTCTGCGTGAATCGGGACCACTTTTACCGCGTTGCCCGCGGCGAGCTCAGCCAAAATGTCGACAAGCAGCCGCAGTGCCGAGGTCGGGAGCTCGACACTGTGAGCTTCGTTCTGCTCGTCGAAAATCTGGATGCGCTGAGTGTCGAATTGAGTGGCGAGATAGGCCGCCAAGGCACGCTGCCCCTCGACGGCTGCCTGGACTTCGCGTTCCATTGGCAAGGTGATCGGCGGGTGGATGACAGGTGGCATGGCGGTTTCCAATATTCTGAATAATCGAAGCACGCAGGCTATTCGAATTAATCGAAAATCGCAATAAACGAAATAATCGAAACGTCAGCTCGTTTTTAACAACGCCCCCCGGACGGGTGCAGTCAGTCAGAACGCGGCTTTGCCTATCGAAGATCCGCCGTCGACAAACAACGTTTGTCCGGTGATAAACCCGCTCTGCTCCGACAACAAGAACGCAATCGCCGCAGCGATCTCCTGAGGCTGCCCCAAACGCCCCATCGGTACACCCGCCAGATACCGTGCTTCACCTTCACTGCCCGGTGGATTGTTCGCCCGAAACAGTTCCGTTTCCGTTGGCCCCGGCGCTACCGCGTTTACCGTCACGCCGGTTTGTGCCAGTTCCAGCGCCCAGGACCGGGTGAAGCTGATCAACGCCGCTTTGGCCGCTGCATACGCGGTGCGCTGAGTGATACCAAGCACCGTCAAACTGGAGATGTTGACCACCCGACCCCAACCCTTGGCGCGCATGTTCGGCAGCAGCGCCTGAGTGGCCTGCAACGCCGAATGCAGGTTGACCCGCATCACGTCATCGAAGGTGTCGAGATCGATTTCACCCAGCACTTGCGGGCGGACCAGTCCGACGTTGTTCACCAGTCCGTCGAACTCGTAAGTCCTGGCCAGGTCCGTCAATACCTCCTGGGTCAGCGTTCTGTCGCCCAGGTCCAGCGGAAACAGAATCCCGGGAAAGCTCAGGTCGGGCGTTCGGGCAATGCCGACCACCCGATGCCCGGCGCGGTCCAGATGCTCGGCCACTGCCCGACCAATGCCTTTGCTGGCACCGGTAATGAGAAAGGTACGTCGAGTCATTTCACGCTCCTTGAAAGAACATGCCGCCGGATCAGGCCGCGTTTGAAGGATCAGCTGCGAGTCGCATCCAGCATCGCTTCAGGCTTTGGGCGTTGAGTGTAATCCGGGTTGACCTCGGCGTAACGAATCACACCGCGCAAAAGGATTCATTCAGGGGAATGCCGTGTCCCACATAAACACCCTGTAAAACAACCGCGCGTCCCAATCCGGCTTTTATGCTTGAGGAAAAATAACTCTAGGGTTACTTTTTTGAGCCTGAACAAGGAGGCGAGCCGGACTGTACTGCCTGGGAGCCAGTTATGCAGGAGATCCATAATGCAATATCCAATCTGTATCGAGTGGGGCGACGAGAACACCGCCATCGGTATTCAGATCCCCGATATTCCAGGCGCCGTAACGGCCGGGGATACGTTTGAAGACGCCTATAACGCGGCAATCGAAATTGCTCACATCATGCTTCAGGAGATTGCGGCGGACGGAGAGTCGATACCTATGCCGACCTCAGCGGCTGTTCACCGTGGGAACCCTGATTTTGCCAACATGGGTTGGGGCATGCTGGAACTGGACATCGCGCCGTACATGGGCAAAACCGAGAAGGTAAACGTCACGCTTCCCGGTTATGTGATCCAGCGCATTGACCGGTATGTACGTGAGCACAATGTCAAAAGCCGTTCCTCCTTTCTGGCAGATGCGGCGATGGAGAAATTGGTTCGGCACTGAGTGTCTGTCGGATGCGTTGCAATCGCGGGCTGGTTGGATCGCCCGCGAAGCTTTTGTCGCCTTAAGCCGTCACCAGCGATGCTTTGTGCGAAACACTCAAGAACCGCAACAACGCCAACAACGGGAACGCGCTGCCCACGATCACGATCCATAACCAACCGCCTTGCTCATATACCGCGCTGGCCACCGATGAACCAAACGCGCCGCCGATGAAGATGCTGGTCATGTACAGCGCATTCAAGCGGCTGCGGCTTTTGGCGTCGAGGGCGTAGACCGCGCGTTGGCCGAGGACCATGTTCATTTGTACGCAGAAGTCGAGCACCACGCCGGTGACCGCGAGGCCGATAACGCTGTAGGCCGGATGGATGAAGGCTGGCAGAAAACTCAGGCTGGCGAACAGCAGGGCCAGCAATGACGCGATGCGCGTGTGGCCAGCGTCGGCCAGTCGACCGGCAATGGGCGCGGCGATGGCGCCAATGGCACCGACCAGGGCGAAGATCGCGATCTGGGTTTGCGACAGGCCATGATTGCGCGCCAGCTCCAGCGGCACGGCGGTCCAGAACAGGCTGAACGTGGCGAACATGCAGCCCTGGTAGAACGCGCGTTGACGCAACACCGGTTGTTGGCGCAACAACGTCCACAGAGAGCCGAGCAACTGACCATAGGACGCGCTGTGATCAGGCTGGCGCTTGGGAATGGTCAGCGCCAGCACAACGCTGATCGCGGCCATCAACACCGCCGCAATCACGAACATCGCACGCCAGCCGAAATGGTCAGCCACGACACTGGACACCGGCCGCGCCAACAAAATGCCCAGCAGCAAACCGCCCATGATCCCGCCGACCACACGGCCGCGCGACTCTTCGGGCGCCAGGTGCGCGGCCAGCGGAATCAGTATCTGCACCGACACCGAACTGAACCCCACCAACAGCGAGATCAGCAAAAACACGTTTGGCTGATCGGTGAACGCAGCCCCCAACAGGCTGGCAATCGCCACCACGGTGGTGATGATCATCAGGCGGCGGTTTTCCAGCAGATCGCCCAGCGGCACGAGGAAGAACAGACCCAGCGCGTAACCGATCTGGGTCAGCGAAACAATCAGGCTGGCCATTGTGCTGGTCAGGCCGATGTCCGGCGCGATCAGGCCAATGATCGGCTGGGCGTAGTAGATGTTGGCCACAATGGCGCCGCAGCAAAAGGCGAACAGCATCACCATGCCTTTGGTCATTGTCGCGGTGCCGTGGGGCACCTGGGTCGCTGGGTTCATAACGAGTCTCGCTGAACAGAAGAGGATGCGCGCAGGCTAAACAGGTATCGAATTGGGCAGAAGAGGGTTTGAAGTGATAGCAATCATTCCTTTGCGGAATGAGTGACGGACGCCTGTAGTGTCCGTCGATGAGCCTTGCGTCAAAACATTGAGGTCTGATGATACATTCACTTACATCCTGTTCGATAGCGTGCTTATGTTCTCCCTCACGTTTCATAACCGGAAGGCACTTCCATGAATGCGATGTTTCGTCACTTTGTTCGCGGCGTTTCAGCTCTCACCTTGATCGGCTTGTTCACGGCGGGCGTGGCCCAGGCTGCAGACGCACCGGGCATGCGCATCGGCGTGCGGGGCGAGATCACCGGGGTGAGCCCGGATGCCTTGAAAGTTCACGTCAACAGTGGTGAAAACGTGGTCATCAACCTGACCCCGGACACCAAGGTCCGCGCCGTCACCCTGGCCAATATCGAAGACATCAAGCCCGGCAGCTACATTGGTACGGCGGCGATACCGCAGGACGACGGCACTTTAAAGGCGCTGGAAGTCCATGTCTTCCCACCGGAACTGGCGGGCAGCGGCGATGGGCATCGGCCGTTCGATCTGGTCAAGGGCAGCAGCATGACCAATGGCAGCGTGGGGGATCTGGTGGTCAGCAACGGCCGGATCCTGACCGTCAACTACAAGGGCGGGCAGCAGAAAATTCTGGTGCCGGAGGACGTGCCGATCGTGAACCTGGTGCCAGGCGATCGCAGCTTGTTGAAGGTCGGGGTGAAGATCGTCACGTTCGTCACCCAAAGTGCAGACGGGACGCTGACCGCGCAATCGATCTCGGCGGGCAAGGAGGGTGTTACGCCACCGATGTAACGGTACATCGAGGAATGAACTCACCACTGATCGTTCCCATGCTCTGCGTGGGAATGCCTCATTGGACGCTCTGCGTCCGCTGTTGGGACGCGGAGCGTCCCGGGCTGCATTCCCACGCAGAGCGTGGGAACGATCAGTCAGTGTTGGGCTCAGGAATTACTGGCCGTTGTAAATCTGATCAAAGATCCCGCCATCATTGAAGTGGGTCTTCTGCACGTTGCGCCAGTCACCGAAGGTCTTCTCTACCGAGAGGAAATCCACTTTCGGGAAGCGGTCGGTGTACTTGGCCAGCACGGCCGGATCACGCGGACGCAGGTAGTTTGCCGCTGCAATCTCCTGGCCTTCCGGGGACCACAGGTACTTCAGGTATTCCTCGGCCGCGGCGCGGGTGCCTTTTTTGTCGACGGTTTTGTCGACCACGGACACCGGCGGCTCGGCTTCGGCGGAGACACTTGGGTAGATCACTTCAAACTGGTCACGGCCAAACTCACGGGCAATCATTTCCGCTTCGTTTTCGAAGGTCACCAGCACGTCGCCGATCTGGTTGGTCATGAAGGTTGTGGTCGCTGCGCGGCCACCGGTATCCAGCACCGGTGCTTGCTTGAACAGTTTGCCGACGAAGTCTTTGGCCTTGTTTTCGTCGCCGCCATTCTTCAGCACGTAACCCCAGGCCGAGAGGTAGGTGTAGCGGCCGTTACCCGAAGTCTTCGGGTTCGGCACGATCACTTGCACGCCGTCCTTGAGCAGGTCGGGCCAGTCTTTCAGGGCTTTCGGGTTGCCTTTGCGGACGATGAACACGGTGGCCGAGGTAAACGGTGCGCTGTTGTTCGGCAGGCGGGTGACCCAGTTGTCCGGAACCAGTTTGCCGTTGTCCGCCAAAGCATTGATGTCAGTGGCCATGTTCATGGTGATGACGTCAGCCGGCAGGCCGTCGATCACCGAGCGCGCCTGTTTGCTGGAACCACCGAAGGACATCTGCAGAGTGATGTTTTCGTTGTGCTCGGCTTGCCAGTGTTTCTGGAACGCAGTGTTGTAGTCCTTGTAGAAATCGCGCATCACGTCGTAGGAAACGTTGAGCAGGGTCGGTGCGGCCTGAGCCACGCTGGTCAGTGCCAGGCCAGCGGCCAGAAGTGAGGCGCCAAAGAGTTTTTTCACTGCGCATTCCTTGTTCTAATTTAAATATGAGGCAATTTGCCAGCGACTATAACTGCGCTCGCATAGTCCTTTAAAGATTAAAAAGCACTTTGCTTATTCCAGTTTTCTGAACAGTGCATTGCCACAGCGCGAGCAGAATGCGGCGCCATGTTCATGGCTGCTTTTCTTGCACACCGGGCAATCATGTTGCAGCTGTTCGCCGCGCATGGCGTTGGCCAGTTCCGCAGTGAAGATCCCGGTCGGCACCGCGATGATCGAGTAACCCGTGATCATCACCAGCGATGAAATCACCTGGCCCAACGGCGTCTTGGGCACGATGTCGCCGAAGCCAACAGTGGTCAGCGTGACGATCGCCCAATAGATGCCTTTGGGAATGCTGGTGAAGCCGTGTTCCGGGCCTTCGATCACGTACATCAATGTGCCGAACACCGTCACCAGGGTGCAGACGCTGACGAGGAACACCACGATCTTCTGCTTGCTGCCGCGCAGCGCCGACATCAAATAGTTGGCTTGCTTGAGGTACGGGCTGAGCTTGAGCACACGGAAGATCCGCAGCATCCGGATGATCCGGATAATCAGCAGGTACTGCGCATCGGCGTAATACAGCGCAAGGATGCCGGGCACGATCGCCAGCAAATCCACCAGCCCGTAAAAGCTGAACGCATAGCGCAACGGCTTGGGTGAACAATAAAGCCGCAGACCGTATTCGATGGCGAAGATGATCGTGAAGCCCCACTCGATGTACGCCAGCACATTGGCGTAGTTCTGGTGGATCGCGTCGATGCTGTCGAGCATCACGATGATGATGCTGGCGAGGATGATCAACAGCAGGATGCCGTCGAAGCGCCGTCCTGCCGTGGTGTCGCTTTGGAAAACCATGACGTAAAGGTCTTTACGCCAGTCTTTGCTGCTGTCCATGGATACCGCCTGAACCAATGATCAGCGAAGCCTAGGTTGATTCTCCCCAGTAGCGCAAGGCTCATGGGCGACCGAGGCTTTGCCGAGCTTTTGAGTGGCGATACGCAGCAGCCAGCAGGCGAGGATGAATGGCGCGGTCAGCGTGGGCATACCGACAGCCGCAAACATCGGCGTCAATAGCAGCGCCAAGGCTATGCCGGCCACCGGCAGCCACGACGGCTGGCGCTGCGAGCTGAAGGCGAGGGCGGCGAGAACGGCGTTATAGCTGCCGAGGCCCAGCAGAGCGGTGTAGAAGTCGTGGTTCAACAGACTCCAGCCCATGCCCGCGACAGATGCCAACAACGCCCAGCAGAATGCGCGGCGATCAGCGATCAGCAAACCGGCAGCAATCAACGCACCGGCCAGCGGATGCCCCAGGAACATCACCTGGCACAGGCCTTTGAATGGGGCGGCGAGCATGTTTAGCGTGTTGATTTCGATCAAATGCGCCGTCGTCGAAGGGGTGGCGAAACACAACAGCAGCCAGCTGATCCCCACGAAAGGTGCGGTGTAGGCAGGCAGGTATTGGCTGATCCGCACGCGTTTGAGCCACTGCTGGGTGATCATTGCGCTCAGACCGCCGCAGGCAATGATCACCAGAGGCAACATCGCGGACCAAGGGAAATACAGACTCAGCAGCAGGCCGAGCAAAACGCCGTTGTAGCTGAAGAGTCCGGCCTGACGGTCGGCCTTGGCGTAGCCGCGGCGCTGCGCGGTGAGCAGCCCGGCGACGCCACCGAGCAGCGCACCGCCAAGCAAGGCCGGCGCGGTAAAAAGAATCGCCAACAGGCACAGCAGACCGCACAGCGGATGGCGCTGGAGGAAGATCTGGCTGAAACCGTTGAGCAGGGCAGTCGCCCAATCGGGGCAGTGGGTGTTGAAGTGGTTGGCAGGCATGGCAGTTCTGAAAGTCAGTGAAACCGAGACGGCTGCATCGCCAGCAGGCCGGCTCCCACAGTGAATCTCCGTTCAGTCTTGATTCCGTGATCGACACAAAACCAATGTGGGAGCCAGCCCGCTGGCGATGAGGCCGGTATAGGCGCTCTAGATCAATGTCTCGATACGCAGTGAGTTAGTCGACCCCGGCTGCCCAAACGGCACACCCGCGGTGATCAATAAAGTGTCTCCGCGCTGCGCCATGCCTTGGGCCTGCGCAATCTCCAGCGCCGTCGAGCACACTTCGTCGACCTGCCGCAGCCGATCATTGACCACCGAGTGCACCCCCCACGCCACCGTCAAACGGCGCGCCGTCTGCAGGTTCGGGGTCAGGTTGAGGATCGGCACCGTCGGCCGTTCCCGCGCCGCACGCAAACTCGAGGTGCCCGACTCGCTGTAATTGACCAGCACCGCCACCGGCAGCACGTTGCTGATACGCCGAATCGCGCAGCTGATCGCATCGGAAACCGTCGCCTCAGCCTTAGGCCGGCTGACATCCAGTTGCGCCTGGTAGTCCGGGCCGTTTTCCACCTGACGGATGATTTTGCTCATCATCTGCACGGCTTCCAGCGGGTATTCGCCGGACGCGGTTTCCGCCGACAGCATCACCGCGTCGGCACCTTCGGCCACGGCGTTGGCCACGTCAGTGACCTCGGCGCGGGTCGGGGCAGGGGAGAAGCGCATCGACTCCAGCATTTGCGTCGCCACCACCACCGGTTTACCGAGCTGACGGCAGAGGGCGATGATGTTTTTCTGAATCTGCGGCACGCTTTCGGCCGGCACTTCCACGCCCAGGTCACCGCGAGCGACCATGATCGCATCGCTCAATTCGGCGATCTCGCGCAGCTGTGTCACGGCCGATGGTTTCTCGATCTTGGCCATCAAGAACGCCTTGTCGCCGATCAGTTCGCGGGCTTCGCGGATGTCTTCCGGGCGTTGCACAAACGACAGCGCGACCCAGTCCACGCCCAGCTCCAGGCCGAAGCTCAAGTCGCGACGGTCCTTGGCGGTCAGCGGGCTCAGGTCCAGCACCGCTTGCGGCACGTTCACCCCTTTGCGGTCGGACAATTCGCCGCCGTTGAGCACGGTGGTGTCGATGGCGTCGGCGTACTTGGTGACGACGCGAAGGCGCAATTTGCCGTCGTCGAGCAGCAGGTCCATGCCCTGTTCCAGCGCGGCGATGATTTCCGGGTGAGGCAAGTTAACGCGGCGCTGATCGCCGGGTGTCGGGTCGAGGTCCAGGCGCAGGGCTTGGCCGCGATGCAACTGCACTTTGCCCTCGGCGAACTTGCCGACCCGCAGTTTCGGGCCTTGCAGGTCCATCAGAATGCCCAGCGGGTAATTCAACTGGCGCTCAACTTCACGAATCCACTGATAGCGCTGGGCGTGGTCGGCGTGATCGCCGTGGCTGAAGTTCAGGCGAAAAATGTTGACCCCGGCCTGCACCAATTCACGGATATCGTCGATCCCGTCGGTGGCCGGGCCGAGGGTGGCGAGGATTTTGACCTTTTTATCAGGCGTCATGTTTAGGGCTCTCGAGGATCAGGATGGCGCGGAAGTCATTGACGTTGGTGCGGGTCGGCTCGGTGACGATCAGTGCGTCCAGCGCCTCGAAATAACCGTAGCCATTGTTGTTGTCCAACTCATCGCTGGCGCTCAAACCGAGGGCGGCGGCGCGGGCGTAGCTGTCCGGGGTCATGATTGCGCCGGCGTTGTCTTCGGAGCCGTCGATGCCATCGGTGTCGCCGGCCAACGCGTAGACGCCGGGCAGGCCTTTGAGGCTGTCGGTCAGGCTCAGGAGGAACTCGGCGTTGCGTCCGCCACGGCCATTGCCGCGCACGGTGACGGTGGTTTCGCCCCCGGACAGAATCACGCAAGGCGCCGCCAGCGGCTGGCCATGCAGGACGATTTGCCGGGCGATGCCGGCGTGAACCTTCGCCACTTCCCGGGATTCGCCTTCCAGGTCACCGAGGATCAGCGGGCTGAAACCGGCCTGACGGCATTTCACCGCTGCCGCTTCCAGGGATTGCTGCGGACGGGCGATCAATTGGAAATGACTGCGCGCCAGGCTCGGATCGCCCGGTTTGACGGTTTCCGATTCCGGGCTTTGCAGCCAGGTGCGCACCGAGGCCGGGACATCGATGCCGTAGCGTTTGAGGATCGCCAGGGCTTCGGCCGACGTGCTTGGGTCGGCCACGGTGGGGCCGGAGGCGATGACGGTAGCGAGGTCGCCCGGCACATCGGAAATCGCGTAGGTATAAACAGTGGCAGGCCAGCAGGCTTTGCCGAGACGGCCGCCCTTGATCGCCGAGAGGTGCTTGCGCACGCAATTCATCTCGCCGATGGTGGCGCCGGATTTGAGCAGGGCTTTGTTGATCGACTGCTTGTCGGCCAGGGTGATGCCTTTGGCCGGAAGGGCGAGCAACGCCGATCCGCCGCCCGAGAGCAGGAAGATCACGCGGTCTTCTTCGGTCAGGTTGCTGACCAGTTCCAACACGCGCTTGGCGACGGCTTGGCCAGCAGCGTCAGGCACCGGGTGAGCGGCTTCGACGACTTCGATTTTTTCGCACGGGGCGCCGTGACCGTAACGCGTCACCACCAGACCTGAGACTTCACCCTGCCAGCAGCGCTCGACCACCTGGGCCATCGCGGCGGCGGCTTTGCCTGCGCCGATGACGATCACCCGACCGCTGCGATCCTTGGGTAAATGGGCTTCGAGGACGTGTTGCGGATGGGCCGCGTCGATGGCTGTGGCAAACAGCTCGCGCAGCAGTTGTTGCGGATCGACCGACATGGCGGGCTCCCGGAATTCTTGTTATTGGGATAGAACAATCATCTATGGCCAAGCCCGGTCCCTGTGGGAGCTGGCTTGCCTGCGATTCAGGCGACGCGGTTTTTCAGGTAGACCGAGCTGATGCCATCGCGGGCAAGCCCGCTCCCACAAGGAACGGGCCAGCCTCTGATTGGCGTTACTTATCGCGAATCGAGAAATTCGCCATGTGTTCCAGGCCCTTGATCAGTGCCGAGTGGTCCCAGTTGCTGCCACCGATGGCCGCGCAGGTGCTGAACACTTGCTGGGTGTTGGCGGTGTTCGGCAGGTTGATGTTCAGCTCCTTGGCGCCTTGCAGGGCCAGGTTCAGGTCCTTCTGGTGCAGGCTGATGCGGAAGCCCGGGTCGAAGGTGCCTTTGATCATGCGCTCGCCGTGCACTTCGAGGATCTTCGACGATGCGAAGCCGCCCATCAGCGCTTCCCGCACCTTGGCCGGATCAGCACCGTTTTTCGAGGCGAACAGCAGCGCTTCGGCCACGGCCTGGATGTTCAGCGCGACGATGATCTGGTTCGCCACTTTCGCGGTTTGACCGTCACCGTTGCCGCCGACCAGGGTGATGTTCTTGCCCATCGCCTGGAACAGCGGCAGGGCGCGTTCGAAGGCATCGGCATCGCCGCCGACCATGATGCTCAGGGTCGCAGCCTTGGCGCCGACTTCACCGCCAGACACTGGCGCATCGAGGTATTGCGCGCCTTTTTCGTTGATCTTTGCCGCGAATGCCTTGGTGGCGGTCGGCGAGATCGAGCTCATGTCGATGACGATTTTGCCTTTGCCGACACCGGCGGCAACGCCATCTTCGCGGAACAGTACGTCGTCTACCTGTGGGGTATCCGGCACCATGATGATGATGATTTCAGCTTCCTGGGCCACTTCTTTCGGGTTCGCCAGGGCGACGGCGCCAGCGGCAACCAGGTCGGCAGGCGCGGCGTCGTGGTGCGCCGACAGGAACAGGCTGTGACCGGCTTTCTGCAGGTTCAACGCCATTGGGTGGCCCATGATGCCGGTGCCGATAAATCCGATTTTAGCCATGAGAAATTCCTCTTGTTTTTGTGTTGCTCAAGCAAATAGGGGGACTGCTTTGGGTGGGAGCGGGCTTGCTCGCGAAAGCGGTGGATCAGTCAACAGAGATGTTGAATGTCAGGGCCTCTTCGCGAGCAAGCCCGTTCCCACAGGGATCTGTGTCAGATCGCGTTATGAGTTTTCAGCCAGCCCAGACCTGCTTCAGTGGTGGTCAGCGGCTTGTATTCACAGCCGATCCACCCCTGATAACCGATGCGGTCCAGGTGTTCGAACAGGAAGCGGTAGTTGATTTCACCGGTGCCCGGTTCGTTGCGTCCTGGGTTGTCGGCCAACTGGATGTGGTTGATCTCGCCCAAGTGCGCGGCCATGGTGCGGGCCAGGTCGCCCTCCATGATTTGCATGTGATAGATGTCGTATTGCAGGAACAGATTGACGCTGCCGACCTGTTCGCGAATCGACAGGGCTTGCGCCGTGTTGTTCAGGTAGAAACCCGGGATGTCGCGGGTGTTGATCGCTTCCATCACCAGTTTGATGCCGGCCGCTTGCAGCTTGTCGGCGGCGTACTTGAGGTTGGCGACGAAGGTTTTTTCCACGGTGGCATCGTCGACGCCTTGTGGACGAATGCCGGCCAGGCAGTTGACCTGGGTGTTGCCCAGCACTTGTGCGTAGGCGATGGCCAGGTCGACACCGGCGCGGAACTCTTCAACACGGTCCGGCAGGCACGCGATACCGCGCTCACCCTTGGCCCAGTCACCGGCCGGCAGGTTGAACAGCACCTGGGTCAGACCGTTGGCATCGAGCTTGGCCTTGATTTCGGCTGAGCTGAAGTCGTAAGGGAACAGGTATTCGACACCACTGAAGCCGGCCTTGGCGGCCGCTTCGAAACGGGCGAGGAAATCCTGTTCGGTGAAGAGCATGGACAGGTTGGCTGCGAAACGCGGCATGGTGGTCTCCCGTGTATGTGTGGGGTCCCTTGTGGGAGCGGGCTTGCTCGCGAAAGCGGTGTGTCAGGCGGCATCAATGTTGAATGTGCCGCAGCCTTCGCGAGCAAGCCCGCTCCCACAGTGGGAACGATCAGCTGTTAATCGAGCAACGAAATCGCGGTTGGCGCATCGTTGCCGACCAGCGCCAGGTCTTCGAATTCGTTGACGGCGTTGATCTCGGTGCCCATCGAAATGTTGGTCACGCGCTCCAGAATAATCTCGACGATCACCGGTACCTTGAACTCTTCGATCAGTGCCTGAGCCTTGCGCAGGGCAGGC
Source organism: Pseudomonas sp. DR48 (assembly GCF_019823085.1). Taxonomy (NCBI): domain Bacteria; kingdom Pseudomonadati; phylum Pseudomonadota; class Gammaproteobacteria; order Pseudomonadales; family Pseudomonadaceae; genus Pseudomonas; species Pseudomonas sp. DR48. Next base: position 3,769,302 of record NZ_CP081946.1, read on the forward strand.
TGGATCTGACCCGGTTCGAACACGCGCAGTGCCTTGCAACCGAGGCCTTCGGCGACCGCGACGTGGTCGACACCGTAACCATTGAGTTCCGGAGCGTTCAGGTTATCGAAGGACAGCTGTACGCAATAGTCCATGTCGAAACCGCGCTGGGCCTGACGAATCAGCCCCAGGTACGAGTTGTTTACCACAACGTGGATGTACGGCAGCTTGAACTGCGCGCCCACCGCCAATTCTTCGATCATGAACTGGAAATCATAGTCGCCCGACAGTGCCACGACCTTGCGGCTCGGGTCAGCCTTGACCACGCCCAATGCGGCCGGAATGGTCCAGCCCAATGGACCGGCCTGACCGCAGTTGATCCAGTGACGCGGCTTGTAGACGTGCAGGAACTGCGCGCCGGCAATCTGCGACAGACCGATGGTGCTGACGTAGCAAGTGTCTTTGCCGAACACCTGGTTCATCTCTTCGTACACCCGTTGCGGCTTGACCGGCACGTTGTCGAAGTGAGTCTTGCGTTGCAGGCTGGCTTTGCGCTGTTGGCAATCTTGCAGCCAGGCGCTGCGGTTTTTCAGCTTGCCGGCGGCTTGCCACTCGCGAGCGACTTCGATGAACACGGTCAGCGCGGCAGCAGCGTCGGAGACGATGCCCAGGTCCGGGTTGAACACGCGGCCGATTTGCGTCGGTTCGATGTCAACGTGGATGAACTTGCGGCCTTCGGTGTACACGTCGATCGAGCCGGTGTGACGGTTGGCCCAACGGTTACCGACGCCCAACACCACGTCGGACTTGAGCAGGGTGGCGTTGCCGTAGCGGTGCGATGTCTGCAGGCCGACCATGCCGACCATCAACGGGTGATCGTCCGGGATCGTGCCCCAGCCCATCAGGGTCGGGATCACCGGGATGCCGGTCAGCTCGGCGAACTCCACCAGCAACTCGCTGGCGTCTGCATTGATGATGCCGCCACCGGCGACCAGCAATGGACGCTCGGCCTGATCGAGCATGGCCAAGGCCTTCTCGATTTGCACGCGGTTGGCGGTTGGCTTGGCCAGCGGCAGTGGTTCGTAGGCGTCGATATCGAATTCGATTTCAGCCATCTGCACGTCGAACGGCAGGTCGATCAGCACCGGGCCTGGACGGCCGGAGCGCATTTCGTAGAAGGCTTTCTGGAACGCGTAGGGTACTTGGCCCGGTTCCATGACGGTGGTTGCCCACTTGGTCACTGGCTTGACGATGGTGGTGATATCGACCGCCTGGAAGTCTTCCTTATGCATGCGCGCCCGTGGTGCCTGACCGGTGATGCACAAGATCGGGATCGAGTCGGCCGAGGCGCTGTAGAGCCCGGTGACCATGTCGGTGCCGGCAGGTCCCGAAGTCCCGATGCATACGCCGATGTTGCCGGCCTTGGTTCGGGTGTAGCCCTCGGCCATGTGCGAGGCGCCTTCAACGTGGCGAGCGAGGACGTGATCGATGCCACCGACCTTCTGCAAGGCGGAGTACAGCGGGTTGATTGCGGCGCCCGGGATGCCAAAAGCGGTATCAACCCCTTCGCGGCGCATCACCAGAACGGCGGCTTCGATTGCTCTCATTTTGCTCATGGTTTTGTGCCTCTTACGTTTTGTAATTGTATACAAGTGGCTTTGCGCAGAGTGTATTCACGGCGGACGGCGCAGGTCAATCCATTTTCTCAAGCGACTGTTTCATTCGTCGGAAGGCCGTTCTACTGTGGCTTTTCGTCGCATGTAGCGCTTTTCGAGAATTATTGTATACAAAAAAATAATTCATTGTGTTCTATTTGTTGCATCGGACTGCGGCACAACGGCGCAGCCCAACGGCTTTCCGAAAAACAAAATGAGGACGGCACCATGAGCGCTTTAACCTTGAAAGTCGCAGTCAGCCTGACCACTCAGGCCATCTCCGCTGCGCGTGCAATCTCGGCAGCCCCGTTAACCGTCGCGGTGCTGGACGCCGGCGGGCACCTGATCACTCTGCAACGCGAAGACGGCGCCAGCCTGCTACGCCCGCAGGTCGCCATCGGCAAAGCCTGGGGCGCCATCGCCCTCGGCAAAGGCTCGCGCCTGCTGGCACTGGACGCCCAACAACGCCCGGCCTTCTTCGCCGCGTTGAATAGCCTGGGGCAAGGCAGCGTCGTGCCGGCACCGGGTGGCGTGTTGATTCGGGATCAGGATGGGAATGTGCTGGGAGCGGTGGGGATCAGCGGGGATCTGTCGGATGTTGATGAGCAGTGCGCGATCAGTGCGATTGAGGCGATGGGGTTGAGGGCGGATGCTGGGGTTACTGCCTAGTATTGTTGTCGATTGATCTATCGCCATCGCGAGCAAGCTCGCTCCCACAATGGATTGGTTCGGGACACAAAAAGTCTGAACAACGCCGATCCACTGTGGGAGCGGGCTTGCTCGCGAAAGCAATCTCACAGACACATCCAGCTAAACGTCTGCCCCTCGGTTGCCAATTCACTGATCTAGCCTTCTCATGAACCCATCCATGAGAGAGGCAAAGGAATGCCTGATTTACCTGCTTCACATCGCCTGCGCATCGGCCGCTTTGCTGAACAGAATCGCATCTACCTTCTGACTGCCAATACTCTCAAGCGGGAGCCTTTTTTTGGGGATTACACCTTGGGAAGATTGGTAGTACACCAATTCAAACAAGCTCAGGATCAGGGGTTTGGCGAGTCATTGGCCTTCGTGGTCATGCCAGACCATTTTCACTGGTTGATTCAGCTACAAAGAGGATCGCTGGGCCAATTGATGTGCCAGACCAAATCGTTAAGTACTCGAACAATCAATGCCGCAACTGGCAGGACGGGCAGTCTTTGGCAGCAGGGTTTTCATGATCGAGCGTTGAGGCGAGAAGATGATTTGGTGAAGCTTGCTCGGTATGTTGTTGCGAACCCGTTGCGGGCTGGGTTGGTAGAGAAACTTGGCGACTATCCGTTGTGGGATGCGATCTGGATTTGATCTGAAACCGTGTTGCCGCCTTCGCGAGCAAGCCCGCTCCCACAGTGTTTGTGGTGGACACAAAATTTGTGAACACCCTTGATCCCTGTGGGAGCTGGCTTGCCAGCGATGGCTGCACCACCGTGTATCAGTCTGGCTCACACCCCTTCAACACCAACCGAATAATCGTCTGTGCCGCCGCTTCATAATCGGCCTCATCCAGTTTGTCCTTGCCGGTCACCGCAGAAATCTGCCAGTCGAAGTCGGCATAGGTCTGGGTCGCGGCCCAGATGCTGAACATCAGGTGGTTGGGGTCGATCGGGGCGATTTGGCCGCGGTCGATCCAGGTCTGGATGCAGGCAATGTTGTGCTTGGCCTGGCCGTTTAGTTGCTCGACCAGGTCGGCGCTCAGGTGCGGGGCGCCGTGCATGATTTCGCTGGCGAACACCTTCGAGGCGAAGGGCAGGTCGCGGGAGATGCGGATCTTCGAGCGGATGTAACCACTCAGCACTTCACTCGGCACCCCATCGGCGTTGAACGGCGTCGAGGCCTGCAGAATCGGCTCGATGATGCTTTCCAGGACCTCGCGGTAGAGGTTTTCCTTGGATTTGAAGTAGTAATAGACATTGGGCTTGGGCAAACCCGCCTTGGCTGCGATGTCGCTGGTTTTGGTCGCAGCAAAGCCCTTGTCGGCAAATTCTTCACTGGCGGCACGCAGGATCAGTTCTTTGTTGCGCTCGCGGATAGTGCTCATAAACCAGGGGGTTCCTTGCCTGTTCTGGCGGTTGCGCATGGTAGCACCGGGCTCGCGCGGCGCTCAAGAATGCCCCGTGTGGCGCTTGGCCGCGCTATGCTGCGCGGCATTCATTCAAGAAGGAAACCTGATTCATGGCAGGAAGCAGTTTGCTGGTGTTGATCGACGACATCGCTGCAGTACTCGACGATGTAGCGTTGATGACCAAAATGGCCGCCAAGAAAACCGCTGGTGTACTCGGCGATGATCTGGCGCTCAATGCCCAGCAGGTCAGCGGTGTACGCGCCGAACGGGAAATTCCGGTGGTTTGGGCGGTCGCCAAAGGCTCGTTTCGCAATAAATTGATCCTGGTGCCGTCGGCATTGGCCATCAGCGCGTTCATTCCCTGGTTGGTCACGCCGCTGTTGATGGTCGGTGGCGCGTACCTGTGTTTCGAAGGTTTCGAGAAACTCGCCCACAAGTTTCTGCATAGCCAAGACGAAGACCAGGCTGAACATGCCGAGCTGGTCGAGGCGGTGGCCGATCCGGCGGTCGATCTGGTGGCGTTCGAGCAGGACAAGATCAAAGGCGCCGTCCGTACGGATTTCATTCTGTCGGCGGAAATCATCGCGATCACCCTGGGCACGGTGGCGGATGCGTCGTTGACCCAGCAGGTCATCGTGCTGTCGGGCATTGCCATCGTCATGACCATCGGTGTTTACGGGTTGGTCGCGGGCATCGTCAAGCTCGACGACCTGGGCCTGTGGCTGACTCAGAAACCCGCACAGATGGCCAAAAGCATCGGCGGCGCGATTCTGCGTGCAGCGCCTTACATGATGAAAAGCCTGTCGGTGATCGGCACGGCGGCGATGTTCCTGGTCGGCGGCGGGATTCTGACCCATGGCGTGCCGGTGGTTCATCACTGGATTGAAAGCGTGAGTGCAGGGGCGGGCGGTGCCGGGTTTATCGTGCCGACGTTGCTGAATGCGGTGGCGGGGATTGTGGCAGGTGCGGTGGTGTTGGCGGGGGTGATGGTGGTCAGCAAACTCTACAAGGCGCTGAAAGGCTGAAGCCGGACACTGCCCAAATTGTGGGAGCGGGCTTGCTCGCGAAGGCGGCTGCAAGTTCAGCATTGATGTAACTGACAGATCGCTTTCGCGAGCAAGCCCGCTCCCACATTGGTTTGGTGGTGTTTGAAACATCCTCATGAAAAAGGCCATTCGACTCGCATCGAATGGCCTTTTTTGTTGCCGCCGGATTTACTCGGCGATCTGCAACTTGCGCGACTCGGTGTAGACGTAACGCACTTTCTCGTACTCGAACGGCGAGTTCAGTTGGCCGTAACGGAAGCCGGTCTGATAGCGCTTGTCGATACTGCGCAGGACCCAGATTTCCGGGTGGTTTTCGCTGACTTGCGCGACGTTCAGGAAGTTGATCGCCGACTCGGTAGTGAAGTCCACGGCCAGGCCACCCGTATCGCGGATGTTCGAAGGGCCGAGGATCGGCAGCACGAAGTACGCGCCACCCGGTACACCGTAGAAGCCCAGGGTCTGGCCGAAGTCTTCGCTCTGGCGCGGCAGGCCCATGGCGGTAGCCGGGTCCCAGAGGCCGGCGATGCCGACGGTGGTGTTGAGCAGCAGGCGCGCGGTGGTATCCAGCGAGCGCTTGCCCTTGAACTGCAGCAAGCTGTTCACCAGGTTCGGCACATCGCCCAGGTTATTGAAGAAGTTGCTGACGCCGGTGCGCAGGAAGCTTGGTGTGATGTAGCGATAACCGTCGACCACCGGCAGGAACACCCATTGGTCGAAACGGTAGTTGAAGTGATAAACCCGACGGTTCCACTCTTCCAGCGGGTCATAGACCGCCAGCGCGTTGAGTGTCGAGCGTTCGAACTCGCGCTGATCCAGCCCCGGGTTGAATTTGAGTTTGCTCAACGGCTCTTTGAAGCCGTCAGTGCCGACCACGACAGGAGCGTTGGCTTTGCTGTTGTCGGCATTAGCGACGCCTGCACAGAGTAACGCTGCGATAAGCAGGAGATATTTAGCCACGGAAAAACTCCAGCATGGCGTCGCTGTTGACGCGGTAGTTAAGGTTGCCGCAATGGCCGCCCAATGGATAAACGGTCAAGCGATCACCGAAGGTCTTGCGCAGGAAGCCAAGATCGCCAGGGCCGAGAATCACATCGTCTGCGTTGTGCATGACGGCGATCTTCGGGCTGTCGTGCAGGTAATCCTTGAGGGCGTACAGGCTGACCTGGTCGATCAGTTGCAGCAGGCTGCCGCCGTCGGTGCGGGCACGCCACATCGGGATGACTTGCTCGGTGATATAGCAATCGAAGTCGCATTGCAGCGCACGCTTGAGGAACGGCGTGAGGCTGGTGCCTTCGGTAATCGGGTATTTAGGCGGGGTGATCAGGCCGCGACGGTTGATCAGGTCCGAGGTGAAGGCAATGTCGGCCGCCGAGAAGCGGAACGAAGTGCCGATCAGCATGGCCATTTGTTCGTTGGTCAGGTGCTGCTTGGACTGCTGAAAGTCGTAGAGCAGGGCATCGTTGAGGTCGATATAGCCCTTCTGCTGGAAGTAGCGGGTCAATTTGTTCAGCACCAGTTCATAGAAGGTGGTGCTGTTGTTGATGCCCTTGACCTCGGTCTGGACCAGCTTGTCCAGGTTGGTGATCGAGGTGTAGAGGTTGACCGGAGGGTTGAGCAGCAGGACTTTCTTGAAGTTGAAGCTGCGGCGGGTTTCGTCCAGGTGCGCGACGAATGCCGCATCCAGTGCGCCCAGGCTGTAGCCACTCAGGTAGTAATCGGTGACGGGAACGTTCGGGTTTTGCGCCCGCACGGCCTGCATCACCCGGTACATGTCTTCGGCGTCTTCCTTGGTGATACCGGGTGTGGCAAAGCGTGAGGCTGCGCTCATGAAGTCGAAGCTGGTGGGCGACGACAGTTGCACCACGTGGTAGCCGGCCTTGTAGTAGAGCTTTTTCAGGTATTCGTTGATGCTGCTGTCATAGCGCGCGCCGGTACCGGCGATCAGGAAGATCAGCGGTGCGGCTTTTTCCTGGGTGGCGATGCGATAGGTCAGTTTTTTGACCGGCCAAAAGTTGTCCGGCAGTTGAAATGCCCGCTCCGGGCGCAATGTCACGCTGCGTGTCTGCTGATCGATGTCGTCGTCCAGCGGTAACTCCGGACGCAGGTCCGGTGGCGTCGTGGCGATAGTCGCCTCGAACGGGTTGGTCAGGGGATAGCCATAACTGGCAGCGTCGATGTCGACCGCCAATGCGGACGCACTTAATATCAGGCCGCCAAATAGGGCGGCGAAGCGCAAGGAACGGAGCATGACTGAATCCCTTAGGGAAAGGTGCCGAATGAAGTTCGCAGGCTATGACCACCGCGATTGCGCCAAAGTGCCATGCCTCGGCACCAATCAGGCCTAATTTGGGGGTAATAGTAGCTAGACGATACACTTTGCAGCGAATGCGTGACCAATTATCTGCTTTGCGCGGTTGCTTACCGCTGTGGGGAGATTAAGCTGGCCGCCGTTTTCGTTTATTGGAGTGCTTCATGTCCCGCCGTCTGCCTGTGATTCTGCTGCTCGTTTTACTGCCTTTATGGCTGGCCGCCAGTTATGGCGCGCGATATGGCTTCATGGAGGATGCGCAGTGGGTCGGCTTGTGCGTGGACGAGGCAAGCCGCTGGGAATGCCAGGTTCGTTCCAGCCTGGGGTTGATGATTCACTTCAAGGTATTGGGCTTTGCCGCATTGGCCGCAGCGATCATCGGTTTTGCGGTGCCGGGCCGGGCAGGGTGGTGGTTGGCGGTACTGGCGCTGGTGTTCGGGTTTCCGGCGTTGGCGTTGTACAACACGACGTTGGCGGTGTTTGCAGTGGTGATTGGCGGTTTGCGTCTGGTCCGGGCTTCTCGCAGCGCTTGATGCTCCGTCATCGCGAGCAGGCTCGCTCTCACCCTTAACCGCGTTCGGTCAATTGTGGGAGCCTGCTCGCAATCAGGTCACCAAGGCCGCTGAATGTCAGCTCTTGCGAACCCGCAAGCAGCGCCACAACGCTGCCACCATCAGCACGCTCACCAGCGCCCAACCCCAAGCCTGCTGGTTCTGCAAGCCTTCACGGAACAGTTGCGGCGCGATGCCCGCACCGACGATGAAGGTCAGCAGCGCGATTTCACGACGCGGTACGCTCACCGGTCGGCACAGGTAAACCAGGGCCGGAAGGATGAAGGCGACGCTGGGGAAGCTGCGATAACGCGGATCGAACACCAACTCCAGCATCATCACCGCCGCCGCAAACCCTGCGGCAGCGACCAGCCATCCAGCGCGACGCTCCAGCGCATTGAACGCCCGTTCACGCCAGCCGGTGCGGGCACTCAGGGTCAGTGCGGCATGGGCCAGCACCAGCAGGTTCAAGCCGGTCAGCAACGCCACCCATAGCCATTCACTGGCAAAGCGCGTGGTGACACGGGCCAGATCACCCCAGGCTCCAATCGAACAGGCAGCCAGGGCACCGAACAGCGGCAACACCAGCGCGGCGCGAGTGCTGCGTACACGCCCGCCCAGCATCAGCGTGGCGAGAAAGATCAAGCCGCCGACTGCCAGCCACTGCGACCAGTACGGCACGTTCGACACCGGACCGGCCAGCACGCCCTTGTCCTGACGATCGGCATCGAACAGACCCCAATAGCCGCCGACCGCGCCTTCGCTTGCGCGTTTCCATGGCTGGTCAAAAGCTTCGATGAGGTTGTAATGCCAGCCTTGTTGCTCGGCCATGATCACGAAGTTGCGAATGAACTTGGCTTCATTGACCCGGCTCGGCAGGGCGGTCTCGCGCTGACGGCCTTCGCTCGGCCAGCCGGTTTCGCCAATCATCACGTCCTTGGGCGCGAATTTGTTACCAAACACCTGGCGCACTTCAGCCACATGCTGCAGCGCAGCATCGATGTTCGAAGGATCATCTTCCCAGTAGGGCAGCAAATGGATAGTCAGGAAATCCACCGCCGGCGCGACTTCCGGGTGCTTGAGCCAGAATTCCCAGACGTCCGCATAAGTGACCGGCTGCTTGACCTGGCTCTTGACCTTGTTGATCAGCTTGGCCAGTTGCGCCCCGGTGACTTCCTTGCGCAGCAAGGTTTCGTTGCCGACGATGACCGAGGTCACCACGTCCGCGTTGGCATTGGCCGAGGCGATCAGCAGGTCGACTTCTTTCTCGGTATCCACCGGGTTGCTGTTGACCCAGGCTCCGATCATCAACTTCAGTCCATGCTTGCGCGCCAGGTCGGGCAGGGCCTCAAGGCCGGTCATGGAATAGGTGCGGATGCATTCAAAGCTTTTGGCCAGCAGCGCGAGGTCGGCGTCCATGCGCTCGGGGCGCAATTTGAACGGCTGATCGAAGGGCGACTGGTCCTTGTCGAACGGGGTGTAGGAGGCGCATTGCAGCTTGTGCGTTGCGCTGGCTACGTCCGGCAAGATGACCGGTTTGCCGAGGCCGTACCAGAAGCCGGCGAGGGCAAACAGCCCCAGCAGGCAAGCAAATAAATAGGCAAGGAAAGGGAAGCGGGATGTCGCGGACATGGTCAGGCCGTCTGGGAACAAAGCCGCGCATGTTACCTGTATTTGCCCTGTGCTTGGTGGCCTGCATGATTTTGACATGCAAAGTTCGGGCGGATTGGCTGGAACGATTTCTGTGCTCTAGATTAATGGCGATCTGATGTCGTTTCTCGATGGCTTGAGGTCGCTGACAGAGCAGGTCGTCGTTGTCGTCAGGTTGATTATCGAGGCGTCAGTACTCCACTGATGTTCGAGCGAGTTTGCGGTGGGCGTGATGGGGGCGCTGTGCACCATAACAATACGTTGACGCGACTCGGCATCCGTCGAGCGCAGCACTTTCGGGGAAGTAACGATGAAGATGCGACGACTCTTGGGCGCAGGTGCCGCTTTGGTGCTGGCGATCAGTTCTACTATAGCCAGCGCCGAAGCCAAAGAAGTGACTATCGGTTATGTCGACGGCTGGTCGGACAGTGTTGCCACGACCAACGTGGCCGCTGAGGTGATCAGGCAGAAACTCGGTTATGACGTGAAACTGCAAGCAGTTGCCACCGGGATCATGTGGCAGGGCGTGGCTACTGGCAAACTCGACGCCATGATGTCTGCGTGGCTGCCTGTGACCCATGGTGAATACTGGACCAAGAACAAGGACCAGGTTGTCGATTACGGTCCGAACTTCAAGGACGCGAGAATCGGCCTGATCGTGCCGGAGTACGTCAAAGCCAAATCCATTGATGACCTTAAAACCGACGACAGCTTCAAAAAACGCATCGTTGGCATCGACGCCGGCTCGGGCGTGATGATCAAGACCGAACAGGCAATCAAGGATTACGACCTGACCGGGTATCAACTCAAGGCCAGTTCCGGCGCCGGCATGATTGCCGAGCTGACCCGTGCCGAGAAGAAAAACGAATCCATTGCTGTTACCGGTTGGGTGCCGCACTGGATGTTCGCCAAGTGGAAACTGCGCTTCCTGGACGACCCGAAAGGCGTTTACGGCGCGGCTGAAACCGTGAACAACATCGGCAGCAAAGAACTGGCAACCAAAGCTCCGGAAGTCGCCAAGTTCATGAAGAACTTCCAGTGGGCGTCGAAAGACGAAATCGGCGAAGTCATGCTGGCGATTCAAGATGGCGCCAAGCCTGAAGCCGCTGCGAAGGATTGGGTGGCCAAACACCCTGAGCGCGTTGCAGACTGGACCAAATGATTTGAGCTGACGCTTCTGGTCAGCCGCTTCCAGGGCCCCTTGGCAGTAATGCCAAGGGGCCTTTTTCATTTTTTCGGATCAGGGGGGCAAAGCAGGCTGATTAATATTTGCTGGAAAATGGCCAGACCGTCATGTCGTTCTAATACTAAGGTCGTCTGGAACCTCTTCCGCAGCCGCATAGAGTGGATAACGTTCCAACTTTAATCTGTGCTGCGAGGATAAAAACAATGAACGACAGCATTTACCTCTCGATTCAAAATAGCCCGCGCTTCAAGGAGCTGGTTAGCAAACGAGAAAGATTCGCCTGGATACTTTCAGCGATCATGCTTGGGCTTTACTCCGGATTCATTCTTCTGATTGCTTACGGGCCGCATATTCTAGGGGCGAAAATCAGTCCCGAGTCCTCTATTACCTGGGGAATACCAATTGGTGTGGGATTGATCGTCTCGGCGTTTGTCCTGACCGCCATCTATGTACGACGCGCCAATGGTGAATTCGACGACCTGAACAATGCGATTCTCAAGGAGGCTCAGCAATGATCCGGCGTTTAATGGCTCTATTGAGCATCGCAGCCTTTGCACCTGGCGCTTGGGCGGCTGAAGCCCTGACTGGCGAAGTGCATAAACAACCGCTCAACGTTTCCGCGATTTTGATGTTCGTGGCGTTTGTCGGCTTGACTCTGTGCATTACCTACTGGGCTTCCAAGCGTAACAACTCGGCGGCTGACTACTATGCGGCAGGCGGCAAGATCACTGGCTTCCAGAACGGTCTGGCCATTGCCGGTGACTATATGTCGGCAGCGTCTTTCCTGGGTATTTCCGCCCTGGTGTTCACCTCTGGCTACGATGGCCTGATCTATTCGATCGGCTTTCTGGTGGGCTGGCCGATCATTCTGTTCCTGATCGCCGAGCGTCTGCGTAACCTGGGTAAATACACTTTTGCCGACGTGGCGTCCTATCGCCTCGGGCAAACCCAGATTCGCACGCTGTCTGCTTGCGGTTCGCTGGTGGTGGTGGCGTTCTACCTGATCGCGCAAATGGTCGGTGCCGGCAAGCTGATCCAGCTGCTGTTCGGTCTGGACTACTACGTTGCGGTGATCCTGGTCGGTATTCTGATGTGCATGTACGTGTTGTTTGGCGGCATGCTGGCGACCACTTGGGTGCAGATCATCAAGGCAGTGTTGCTGCTGTCCGGCGCCTCGTTCATGGCACTGATGGTCATGAAGCACGTCAACTTCGACTTCAGCTTGCTGTTCTCCGAGGCGATCAAGGTTCACCCTAAAGGTGAAGCGATCATGAGCCCGGGCGGTCTGGTGAAAGATCCGGTTTCGGCGTTCTCTCTTGGCCTGGCACTGATGTTCGGTACCGCGGGCCTGCCGCACATCCTGATGCGCTTCTTCACCGTGAGTGACGCGAAGGAAGCTCGCAAGAGCGTGCTGTATGCCACTGGCTTCATCGGCTACTTCTACATCCTGACGTTCATCATCGGCTTCGGCGCGATCTTGCTGGTCAGCACTAACCCTGCCTTTAAAGATGCGGCTGGCGCGCTGTTGGGCGGCAACAACATGGCGGCGGTGCACCTGGCCAACGCGGTGGGTGGCAGTATTTTCCTCGGCTTCATCTCGGCGGTGGCGTTCGCGACCATTCTGGCTGTTGTGGCCGGTTTGACCCTGGCCGGTGCTACGGCGGTGTCTCACGACCTTTATGCCAGCGTGATCAAGAAGGGCAAGGCCAACGACAAGGACGAGATCCGCGTTTCGAAAATCACCACGATCTGTCTGGGTGTGTTGGCGATTGGTCTGGGCATTCTGTTCGAAAGCCAGAACATTGCGTTCATGGTGGGCCTGGCGTTCTCCATCGCGGCGAGCTGTAACTTCCCGGTGCTGTTGCTTTCCATGTACTGGAAGAAGCTGACGACTCGCGGTGCGATGATCGGTGGCTGGTTGGGTCTGGTGAGTGCTGTTGGTTTGATGGTGCTGGGGCCAACCATTTGGGTGCAGATTCTGCATCACGAGAAGGCTATCTTCCCGTATGAGTACCCTGCGCTGTTCTCGATGGCAATTGCGTTTGTGGGGATCTGGTTCTTCTCGATCACTGACAAGTCAACGGCTGGTGTGAATGAGCGCGCGCTGTTCTTCCCGCAGTTTGTTCGTTCGCAGACTGGGTTGGGGGCGAGTGGGGCGGTTTCGCACTAAGGTTTCGGGTTTATCTGTGTCATTGCGTTAAATACAAATGCCCTGGTCGTGAGATCGGGGCATTTTTTTTTGTGGGCGGTTATCGGATTGTTTGTGGGTGGGGATGTTTATCGTGGCGGCCTTTGGGCCGACCATGTTTTGGGTTGATTGGGTGTATATCCGTTGCTGCGGTAACGGCCACTTAGGGTTTCGCCCTGACGGCGACTCACTTTTTTTGACAAACGCCTCAAAAAAAGTAAGCAAAAAAAAGGCTCGCCCCGACGTCCGGCCCCTCGCTTAGGCTCGGTGTTCCTTCGCTCCGGCATTCATCTGGGGGCATCGCCTCCGGTCGGCTTCGCTTCGACCTCCTCTCGATGTGTGCGGCTTCGCCGCACGGCGCTACGCGCCTGCCCCCCAGATGAACGCCTCCACTCAGCCTCCCGAAGGGGCGGGTAGATCAAAAGCCAGATCAAGATCAAGATCAAGAGTTGCAGGCGAGCTACCGCTCGGCCTGTTGAGTGGTGAGAAGCGGGTGGTACACCATGATTTATTGTAGGAGCTGGCCTGCCGGCGATGGCGGCCCGCCAGTCGACCAATCTCTTGCAGATGTACACCAAACCCTGTGGGAGCTGGCCTGCCGGCGATGGCGGCCCGCCAGCCGACCAATCTCTTGCAGATGTACACCAAACCCTGTGGGAGCTGGCCTGCTGGCGATGGCGGCCTGACAGTCGACCAGTCTCTTGCAGATGTACACCGACCCTGTGGGAGCTGGCTTGCCTGCGAAGGGGGCTTTGTAGTCGATGTGTTCTTTTCGGATGTACGCAAGCTTCTCGACGACTGCGATCCTTTTGGCTTTGGCTTTGGCTTTGGCTTTGGCTTGGCGGCTTTGGCTTTGGCTTTGGCTTTGGCTTTTGATCTGCTTTTGATCTTTCGCCCCTTCGGCAGGCCGAGCGTAGGTGTTCATCGGGGGGTTAGGCGCGTAGCGCCGTGCGGCGCAGCCGCACACATCGAGAGGAGGTCGTCGCGAAGCAGACCGGAGGCGATGCCCCCTGATGGACACAGTAGCGAGGGTACGCGGAGCCTCAGCGAGGCGCCGTACGCCGGGGCGAAGCCTTTTGCTTACTTTTCGGCGTCTGGAAAAGTGAGTCGCTGTAAAAGCGAAACCATAAGCAGCCGTTACCGCAGCAACGGATATGCCCCCCATCCCAATCCCAATCCCCACCAAAAAACCACCGCCCAAACAAAAACGGCCTCTATATAAATAGAGGCCGTTCCCGGTACAGCGTACAACTCAAGACGTTATCGCAAGACAGGTCTTATTTGCGGTCTTCCAGCTTGGTAATGTCACGCGACTCGTAGCCAGTGTACAGCTGGCGAGGACGGCCAATCTTGTACGGGCTGGAGAGCATTTCTTTCCAGTGGGAGATCCAGCCAACAGTCCGCGCCAGAGCGAAGATCACGGTGAACATGCTGGTTGGAATGCCGATCGCCTTGAGGATGATCCCCGAGTAGAAGTCGACGTTCGGGTACAGCGAGCGCTCGATGAAGTACGGGTCGGTCAGGGCGATCTCTTCCAGGCGCATGGCCAGTTCGAGTTGCGGATCGTTGTTGATCCCCAGTTCCTTCAACACTTCGTCGCAAGTCTGCTTCATAACCGTGGCGCGTGGGTCGCGGTTTTTGTAAACCCGGTGACCGAAGCCCATCAGTTTGAACGGATCGTTCTTGTCCTTGGCCTTGGCGATGTACTTGTCGATGTTCGACACATCGCCAATTTCGTCAAGCATGGTCAGAACAGCTTCGTTCGCGCCGCCGTGGGCAGGGCCCCACAGTGCAGCGATACCGGCGGCGATACAGGCGAACGGGTTGGCACCCGACGAGCCGGCCAGACGTACGGTAGAAGTCGATGCGTTTTGCTCGTGGTCGGCATGGAGGATGAAGATCCGGTCCATGGCCTTGGCGAGTACCGGGCTGATCGGTTTGATCTCGCACGGAGTGTTGAACATCATGTGCAGGAAGTTTTCCGCGTACGTCAGGTCGTTGCGCGGGTACATCATGGGTTGACCCATGGAGTACTTGTAAACCATCGCTGCCAGGGTCGGCATCTTGGCAACCAAGCGGATCGCGGAGATTTCGCGATGCTGCGGGTTATTGATGTCGAGGGAGTCGTGGTAGAAGGCCGAAAGGGCGCCGACTACACCGCACATGACGGCCATTGGGTGGGCGTCGCGACGGAAGCCGTTGAAGAAAGTCTTCAACTGCTCGTGAACCATGGTGTGGTTCTTCACGGTGCTGACGAACTGGGCCTTCTGTTCTGCGGTCGGCAATTCGCCGTTGAGCAGCAGATAGCAGGTTTCCAGGTAGTCCGACTTTTCAGCCAGCTGTTCGATCGGATAGCCGCGGTGCAGCAGAATGCCGTTGTCGCCGTCGATATAGGTGATCTTCGACTCGCAGGAAGCTGTCGACATGAAACCAGGGTCAAAGGTGAAACGGCCCGTGGCCGTCAGGCCCCGAACATCGATAACATCGGGACCAACGGTGCCGGTTAAAATGGGCAGCTCGACGGGGGCTGCGCCCTCGATGATCAACTGCGCTTTTTTGTCAGCCATGTGGCCTCCTATTTATGCTTGAAATCATCAGACAGACCCCCCACGCAGGGCCCGCACCACTATAGTGAGATAAATTCGAATGTCAATTTGCCTAAAGTCTTGCTCCAGAAGGCTTTAACTGGACTTTTTCCTCGAAATTGACTGCCATTTACGCCTTTTATGCAACTTGTGCAATGCGCTATTAGGGGAAGGTGAACGCGTTGTCATTAGTAGCCTAACTGTCTATACTCGGCCTCCGACCGCCAGGGGCTTTTGGGCCTGCTTTATTGGGGGTCGCACTCCCTGGGTGGTGGGTACCTGACCAGTGCACTCCCCAACAACTTTGCCCTGATTGTTAGGGGCTCTTCAGTGTGAAAAAAAGCCGTGAATAGCCAACGACCTGTAAACCTAGACCTAAGGACCATCAAACTCCCAGTCACTGCTTACACGTCCATTCTTCACCGAATCTCCGGTGTCATCCTCTTTGTCAGCCTGGCCATCATGCTTTATGCATTGGACAAATCGCTGAGCTCAGAAGAAGGCTTCGGTCAGGTGAAAGCGTGTCTGACCAGTCCGCTAGCCAAGCTAGTGATTTGGGGCATCCTGTCCGCCTTGCTGTATCACCTGGTTGCCGGTGTGCGCCACTTGATCATGGACATGGGCATCGGCGAGTCGCTTGAAGGCGGCAAACTGGGCTCGAAAATCGTTATCGCCGTTTCCGTGGTGGTAATCGTTCTGGCAGGAGTTTGGATATGGTAACTAACGTCACGAACCTGTCGCGTTCGGGCCTCTATGACTGGATGGCACAACGTGTGTCTGCGGTCGTTCTCGCGGCTTATTTCATTTTCCTGATCGGATACGTCGTTGCCCATCCAGGCATCGGCTACGCCCAATGGCATGAACTGTTCGCAAGCAACTGGATGCGTATTTTCAGTCTCCTGGCCCTCGTTGCCCTCGGCGCTCACGCCTGGGTCGGCATGTGGACCATCGCGACCGACTACCTGACGCCAATGGCGCTGGGCAAGTCCGCGACTGCGATACGTTTCCTCTTCCAGGCAGTATGCGGCGTCGCGATGTTCGCCTACTTCGTCTGGGGTGTGCAGATTCTTTGGGGTATCTGATTCATGTCTACTACAGTTAATACGCTTTCGTTCGACGCCATCATCATTGGCGGCGGCGGTGCTGGCATGCGCGCTGCGCTGCAATTGGCACAAGGTGGTCACAAGACTGCCGTAGTTACCAAGGTTTTCCCGACTCGTTCGCACACTGTATCGGCCCAGGGTGGCATCACCTGCGCCATCGCTTCGGCAGATCCGAACGATGACTGGCGCTGGCACATGTACGATACCGTCAAGGGTTCCGACTATATCGGTGACCAGGACGCTATCGAATACATGTGTTCCGTAGGGCCGGAAGCAGTTTTCGAGCTCGAGCACATGGGCTTGCCGTTCTCCCGTACTGAACAGGGCCGCATCTATCAGCGTCCGTTCGGCGGTCAGTCGAAAGACTTCGGTAAAGGTGGCCAGGCTGCCCGTACGTGCGCTGCTGCCGACCGTACCGGTCACGCGCTGCTGCACACCCTGTACCAGGCCAACCTGAAGGCCGGCACCGTATTCCTCAACGAATACTATGGCGTCGACCTGGTGAAGAACGAAGATGGTGCCTTTGTCGGCATGATCGTCATCTGCATCGAAACCGGCGAAACTTCCTACGTTCGCGCTAACGCCACCGTATTGGCGACCGGCGGTGCAGGTCGTATCTACTCGTCCACCACCAACGCCCTGATCAACACCGGTGACGGCGTCGGCATGGCTCTGCGTGCTGGCGTGCCGGTACAAGACATTGAAATGTGGCAGTTCCACCCGACCGGCATCGCCGGCGCCGGTGTACTGGTAACTGAAGGCTGCCGCGGTGAAGGCGGCTACCTGATCAACAAGCACGGCGAGCGTTTCATGGAGCGTTATGCTCCGAACGCCAAAGACCTGGCTGGTCGTGACGTGGTTGCTCGCTCGATGGTTAAAGAAATCATCGCCGGCAACGGTTGCGGTCCGGATGGCGACCACGTAATGCTGAAACTCGATCACCTCGGTGAAGAAGTTCTGCACAGCCGTCTGCCAGGCATCATGGAACTGTCCAAGACCTTCGCCCACGTCGATCCAGCCGTGGCGCCGATTCCGGTCGTTCCAACCTGCCACTATATGATGGGCGGCGTTGCCACCAACATTCATGGCCAGGCAATCACTCAAGACGCCGACGGCAAAGACCAGATCATTCCTGGCCTGTTCGCTGTAGGTGAAGTGGCGTGCGTATCGGTTCACGGTGCAAACCGCCTGGGCGGTAACTCGCTGCTCGACCTGGTGGTTTTCGGTCGTGCCGCCGGCCTGTTCCTGGAACAGACCCTGAAAGAAGGCGTCGACTACGCTCGCCCTCGCCAGTCCGACATCGACGCTGCCCTGGCACGTCTCGATGGCCTGAACTCGCGTACCGAAGGTGAAGACGTCGCTACCCTGCGTAAAGAGCTGCAAAGCTGCATGCAGAACTACTTCGGTGTATTCCGTACCGGCGAATACATGCAGAAGGGTATTGCCCAGCTCGCTGACCTGCGTGGCCGTATCGCCAACGTCAAGATCAACGACAAGAGCCAGGCGTTCAACACCGCTCGAATCGAAGCCCTGGAACTGCAGAACCTGCTGGAAGTGGCCGAAGCCACTGCCATCGCTGCTGAAATCCGCAAAGAGTCCCGCGGCGCTCACGCCCGTGAAGACTACGAAGATCGCGACGATGAAAACTGGCTGTGCCACACCCTGTACTTCCCGGGTGACAAGCGCGTAACGAAGCGGGCCGTGAACTTCTCGCCGAAGACTGTTCCGACTTTTGAACCTAAGATTCGGACTTATTAAGGGTGGCCGCCATGTTGCAAGTCAGTGTTTATCGCTACAACCCTGATCAGGACGCTGCGCCGTTCATGCAGGAATTCCAGGTCGATACCGGTGGTAAAGACCTGATGGTGCTGGACGTGCTGGCCCTGATCAAAGAGCAGGACGAGGGTTTCTCCTATCGTCGCTCTTGCCGTGAAGGCGTTTGCGGTTCAGACGGCATGAACATCAACGGCAAAAACGGTCTGGCGTGCGTTACGCCGCTGTCTTCTGTCGTAAAAGGTAACAAGCTGATCGTTCGTCCGCTGCCAGGTTTGCCGGTAATTCGTGACCTGGTCGTCGATATGAGCATCTTCTACAAGCAATACGAGAAGGTGAAGCCTTACCTGCAGAACGACACGCCGGCTCCGGCCATCGAGCGTCTGCAGACTCCGGAAGAGCGTGAAAAGCTCGACGGTCTGTACGAGTGCATCCTGTGCGCTTGCTGCTCGACCTCTTGCCCGTCCTTCTGGTGGAACCCCGACAAGTTCCTGGGTCCAGCTGCCCTGCTGCAAGCGTACCGCTTCCTGGCAGACAGCCGTGACACCAAGACTGCCGAGCGTCTGGCTTCGCTGGATGACCCGTTCAGCGTATTCCGCTGCCGCGGGATCATGAACTGCGTCAACGTCTGCCCGAAAGGCCTGAACCCGACTAAGGCCATCGGACACGTACGTAACATGCTGCTGCAAAGCGGCGTGTGATTCAGCTGTAAACGCAGGACCGCTGTACCCGTAGATGCTACGGCGCAGGCTTCAACCGGCGCCGTAGTTTTAACCTGAGCAGCAGCCCATAAAGCTGCGGCTCTTATTTTGAAGAAATGAGACAAGCAGGGGCATCCGGGCTGGTACCCGGACTATCAGCGTGATCCTAAGTGGCTTGTTTTGGTCGCTGCATTTGGACTTCTGCAAGTTTGCTCGGTGTCGACGCCGGTGGTGTTCCCCTAACCGAGGGTGACCAAGCATGCAAGAAAGCGTGATGCAGCGCATGTGGAACAGCGCCTACCTATCCGGTAGTAACGCTGCCTATGTGGAAGAGCTCTACGAGCTCTACCTGCACGACCCTAACGCTGTGCCAGAAGAGTGGCGCACCTACTTCCAGAAGTTGCCTGCTGACGGCAACCCTGCCACCGATGTTTCGCACTCCACAATTCGCGATCATTTCGTCTTGCTGGCAAAGAACCAGCGCCGCGCCCAACCGGTTTCCGCCGGCAGCGTGAGCAGTGAGCACGAGAAGAAGCAAGTTGAAGTGCTGCGACTGATCCAGGCCTACCGTATGCGTGGCCACCAGGCAGCCCAGCTTGACCCGCTGGGGCTGTGGCAGCGTCCTGCACCTGCAGACCTGTCGATCAATCATTACGGCTTGACCAATGCCGATCTTGATACGACCTTCCGTGCCGGCGACCTGTTCATCGGCAAAGAGGAGGCGAGCCTACGCGAAATTCACGAAGCGTTGCAGCAGACATATTGCCGCACCATCGGCGCTGAATTTACGCACATCACCGATTCGGAGCAGCGCCAGTGGTTCCAGCAGCGTCTGGAAAGCGTGCGCGGCCGTCCGACGTACTCCGCAGACATCAAGAGCCACCTGCTCGAACGTGTCACTGCCGGTGAAGGCCTGGAAAAATACCTGGGTACCAAATACCCGGGCACCAAGCGTTTCGGTCTGGAAGGCGGCGAAAGCCTGATTCCGATGCTCGACGAGCTGATCCAGCGTTCCGGTTCCTACGGCACCAAGGAAATCGTCATCGGCATGGC
This sequence comes from Pseudomonas sp. DR48, assembly GCF_019823085.1. Classification (NCBI taxonomy): domain Bacteria; kingdom Pseudomonadati; phylum Pseudomonadota; class Gammaproteobacteria; order Pseudomonadales; family Pseudomonadaceae; genus Pseudomonas; species Pseudomonas sp. DR48. The sequence goes on from NZ_CP081946.1 coordinate 3,789,181, forward strand.
CCACCGTGGCCGTCTGAACGTGCTGGTCAACACCTTCGGCAAGAACCCGCGCGAGCTGTTCGACGAGTTCGAAGGCAAGAAGAAGGTCGAGCTGGGTTCCGGTGACGTTAAATATCACCAGGGCTTCTCGTCCAACGTGATGACCACCGGCGGTGAAGTTCACCTGGCCATGGCGTTCAACCCGTCCCACCTGGAAATCGTATCTCCAGTGGTCGAGGGTTCGGTTCGCGCCCGTCAGGATCGTCGTAACGACCCGACCGGTGAGAAGGTTCTGCCGATCTCCATCCACGGTGACGCGGCTTTCGCCGGTCAAGGCGTGGTAATGGAAACCTTCCAGATGTCGCAGACCCGCGGTTTCAAGACCGGCGGCACCGTGCACATCGTGATCAACAACCAGGTCGGTTTCACCATCAGCAACCCGCTGGACTCGCGCTCCACCGAGTACGCGACCGACGTGGCGAAAATGATCCAGGCGCCGATCCTCCATGTGAATGGTGATGATCCGGAAGCAGTATTGTTCGTCACTCAGATGGCCATCGACTACCGCATGCAGTTCAAGCGTGACGTGGTAATCGACCTGGTCTGCTACCGCCGTCGCGGCCACAACGAAGCCGACGAGCCTAGCGGCACCCAGCCTCTGATGTATCAGCAGATCACCAAACAGCGCACCACCCGTGAGCTGTATGCCGATCGTCTGACCCAGTCCGGTGTTCTGGATGTAGAGCGTGTTCAGGCGAAAGTCGATGAATACCGCAATGCGCTGGACAATGGTCTGCATGTTGTAAAAAGCCTGGTCAAAGAGCCGAACAAAGAGTTGTTCGTGGACTGGCGTCCGTATCTGGGCCACGCCTGGACTGCGCGTCACGACACGCGTTTCGATCTGAAAACCTTGCAGGAACTGTCCGCCAAGCTGCTGGAAATCCCAGAAGGCTTCGTGGTTCAGCGCCAGGTCTCGAAAATCTACGAAGACCGTCAGAAGATGCAAGTCGGCGGCCTGCCGATCAACTGGGGTTATGCCGAAACCATGGCGTACGCAACCCTGGCGTTCGAAGGTCACCCGATTCGCATGACGGGTCAGGACATCGGTCGCGGTACGTTCTCGCACCGTCACGCTGTCTTGCACAACCAGAAGGACGCGGGTACCTACATTCCGTTGCAGAACCTGTACAAAGGCCAGCCACGTTTCGACCTGTACGATTCGTTCCTGTCCGAAGAAGCGGTTCTGGCGTTCGAATACGGTTACTCGACCACCACGCCTGAGGCGCTGGTGATCTGGGAAGCCCAGTTCGGCGACTTCGCCAACGGTGCCCAGGTGGTTATCGACCAGTTCATCACCAGTGGCGAGCACAAGTGGGGCCGTCTCTGCGGTCTGACCATGCTGCTGCCGCACGGTTATGAAGGTCAGGGTCCGGAGCACTCGTCGGCTCGTCTGGAGCGTTACCTGCAACTGTGCGCCGAGCACAACATTCAGGTTGCCGTACCGACTACACCGGCCCAGATCTACCACTTGCTGCGTCGTCAGGTCATTCGTCCGCTGCGCAAGCCGTTGATCGTTCTGACTCCGAAGTCGCTGCTGCGTCACAAACTGGCCGTATCGACCCTGGAAGATCTGGCAGAAGGTTCGTTCCAGACCGTTATCCCGGAAATCGATGCACTGGACCCGAAAAAGGTCGAGCGCGTTGTTCTGTGTAGCGGCAAGGTCTACTACGACCTGCTGGAAAAACGCCGTGCCGAAGGTCGTGATGACATCGCCATCGTGCGTATCGAGCAGCTGTACCCGTTCCCTGAGGACGACTTGAACGAAGTCCTGGCTCCGTACACCAACCTCAAACATATCGTTTGGTGTCAGGAAGAGCCGATGAACCAGGGTGCCTGGTACTGCAGCCAGCACCACATGCGCCGCATCGTTGGCAATCACAACAAATCTCTCGTACTTGAGTACGCGGGCCGTGATGCTTCTGCTGCACCTGCTTGTGGTTATGCATCGATGCACGCTGAGCAGCAGGAAAAACTGCTGCAAGACGCCTTTACTGTTTAACGCCTTCGCGCACCTGAAACCGAATTTAAGGACCCACAGATAATGGCTATCGAAATCAAAGCCCCCACCTTCCCGGAATCGGTTGCCGATGGCACCGTTGCCACCTGGCACAAAAAGCCGGGCGACGCCGTCAAGCGTGATGACCTGATCGTCGACATCGAAACCGACAAGGTTGTTCTGGAAGTGTTGGCCACCGCCGACGGCGTACTGGGCGCTATCGTCAAGAACGAAGGCGACACCGTTCTGTCCGACGAAGTCCTGGGCTCTATCGAAGCCGGCGGCGCTGCTGCTGCTCCAGCTCCTGCTGCTGCTCCGGCTGCTGCACAAGCTGCTGCTCCTGCTGCTGAAGGCGAAGACGATCCTGTTGCTGCACCGGCTGCTCGCAAGCTGGCTGAAGAAAACGGCATCAACATCGCTTCCGTTGCCGGCACTGGCAAAGGCGGTCGTGTGACCAAGGAAGACGTGGTAGCTGCTGTTGCTGCCAAGAAAGCCGCTCCGGCTGCAGCGCCTGCCAAGGCTCCTGCTCCTGCTGCTTCGGCTCCAGTGTTCGCGGCCGGCGAGCGCGTTGAAAAACGCGTTCCAATGACCCGTCTGCGCGCCAAGGTTGCCGAGCGTCTGGTTGAAGCTCAGTCGAACATGGCCATGCTGACCACGTTCAACGAAGTCGACATGACCGAAGTCATGGCGCTGCGTTCGAAGTACAAGGACCTGTTCGAGAAGTCCCACAACGGCGTACGTCTGGGCTTCATGTCGTTCTTCGTCAAGGCCGCCACCGAAGCGCTGAAACGCTTCCCGGCAGTCAACGCGTCGATCGACGGTGCGGACATCGTTTACCACGGCTACGCCGACGTCGGTGTTGCCGTTTCCAGCGACCGTGGCCTGGTTGTACCGGTTCTGCGTAACGCCGAACTGATGAGCCTGGCTGAAATCGAAGGCGGCATCGCCACCTTCGGCAAGAAGGCGCGTGACGGCAAGCTGTCGATGGACGAAATGACCGGCGGTACGTTCACCATCACCAACGGTGGTACCTTCGGTTCGATGATGTCGACTCCAATCGTCAACCCGCCGCAAGCGGCTATCCTGGGCATGCACAACATTCTGCAGCGTCCTATGGCGATCAACGGTCAGGTCGTTATCCGTCCGATGATGTACCTGGCGTTGTCCTACGATCACCGTCTGATCGATGGCAAAGAAGCTGTGACCTTCCTGGTTACCATCAAGAACCTGCTGGAAGACCCGGCTCGTTTGCTGCTGGATATCTAAAAAGCAGCTGCAAGCTGCAAGCTGCAAGCCTCAAGCGCAAAGCGCGCTAATGGGCTTCAGCTTGCAGCTCGCGGCTTGAAGCTTGCTGCTAAAAGGGAACCTTTTTATGACTCAGAAATTCGACGTGGTAGTGATTGGCGCGGGCCCTGGCGGCTACGTGGCTGCCATCAAAGCAGCGCAACTGGGCCTCTCCACTGCCTGCATCGAGAAATACACCGACAAGGAAGGCAAACTTGCCCTCGGCGGTACTTGCCTGAACGTCGGCTGCATTCCATCCAAGGCGCTGCTGGACAGCTCCTGGAAATACAAGGAAGCCAAAGAAGGCTTCGCGATCCACGGTATCAATCACGCTGGCGTGACCATGGACGTGGCAGCGATGGTTGGCCGTAAAGCCAACATCGTCAAAGGCCTGACCTCCGGCGTTGCGACCCTGTTCAAGGCTAACGGCGTCACTTCCCTGCAAGGCCACGGCAAACTGCTGGCCGGCAAGAAAGTTGAACTGACCAAGCCGGACGGCACCGTCGAAATCATCGAAGCCGAGAACGTGATTCTGGCTTCGGGCTCGCGTCCGATCGACATTCCACCGGCTCCGGTTGACCAGAACGTGATCGTCGATTCGACTGGCGCGCTGGAATTCCAATCCGTACCTAAGCGTCTGGGCGTTATCGGCGCTGGCGTTATCGGTCTGGAACTGGGTTCGGTATGGTCGCGTCTGGGTGCTGAAGTGGTTGTTCTGGAAGCACTGGAGAAGTTCCTGCCTGCTGCTGACGAAGCCGTTTCCAAAGAAGCGTTCAAAACCCTGACCAAACAAGGTCTGGACATCAAGCTGGGCGCTCGCGTCACCGGTTCCAAAGTGAACGGCAATGAAGTTGTCGTGAACTACACCGATGCCAATGGCGAACAGACCATCACTTTCGACAAGCTGATCGTTGCCGTTGGTCGCCGTCCAGTGACCACCGAACTGCTGGCAGCTGACAGCGGTGTGAACATCGACGAGCGTGGTTTCGTATTCGTTGACGACCAGTGCGCGACCAGCGTACCGGGCGTTTACGCGATCGGCGACGTGGTTCGCGGCATGATGCTGGCGCACAAGGCGTCCGAAGAAGGCATCATGGTGGTTGAGCGCATCAAGGGCCACAAAGCCCAAATCAACTATGACCTGATCCCGTCTGTTATTTATACTCACCCGGAAATCGCGTGGGTCGGCAAAACCGAGCAGGTCTTGAAAGCTGAAGGCGTTGAAGTTAACGTCGGCACCTTCCCGTTCGCAGCCAGTGGCCGTGCCATGGCAGCCAACGATACCGGCGGTTTCGTGAAAGTCATTGCCGATGCCAAGACTGACCGCGTATTGGGCGTCCACGTGATTGGCCCGAGCGCTGCAGAACTGGTTCAGCAGGGCGCGATCGGTATGGAATTCGGCACCAGCGCTGAAGACCTGGGCATGATGGTTTTCTCCCATCCGACCCTGTCCGAAGCACTGCACGAAGCAGCCCTGGCTGTGAATGGCGGCGCCATCCACATCGCCAACCGCAAGAAGCGTTAAGACAATAAGAAACCACGGCGGTACGGCCCGTCGTGAGCCTTGCATGCAAGACTCACCGCGGAATGTCCGCTGGACGCAGTCTTGCGTAGCCCCGCTACGCAAGCAGCAGTCACAGGTGGTGCGGCACTTGAACAAGTGCAGCACCGAATGCGCAGTACCTAACGAAGACGGTAATAAGCATGAATCTTCACGAGTATCAGGGTAAGCAGCTGTTCGCTGAATACGGCCTGCCAGTTTCCACCGGCTACGCAGTAGACACCCCGGAAGCAGCAGCAGAAGCTTGCGACAAAATCGGCGGCACCGAGTGGGTTGTCAAAGCCCAGGTCCACGCTGGTGGTCGCGGTAAAGCGGGCGGCGTTAAGCTGGTTCGCAGCAAAGAAGACGCCAAGGCATTCGCTCAACAGTGGTTGGGCAAGCGTCTGGTGACTTACCAGACTGATGCCAATGGTCAGCCAGTCACCAAGATCCTGGTTGAATCGTGCACTGATATCGCTAAAGAGCTGTACCTGGGCGCTGTCGTTGACCGTTCGAGCCGTCGCATCGTGTTCATGGCTTCCACCGAAGGTGGCGTGGACATCGAGAAAATCGCTCACGACACTCCAGAAAAAATTCTGAAAGCCACTATCGATCCACTGGTTGGCGCACAGCCATTCCAGGGTCGCGAGCTGGCATTCCAGCTGGGTCTGGAAGGCAAGCAAGTTGCTCAGTTCGCCAAGATCTTCGTAGGTCTGGCCAAACTGTTCAAGGATCACGACCTGGCCCTGCTGGAAGTGAACCCGCTGGTGATCAAGGCTGACGGCGATCTGCATTGCCTCGACGCCAAGATCAACATCGACGCCAACGCCATGTACCGTCAGCCTAAGCTGAAGACTTTCCACGATCCGTCGCAAGACGATCCGCGCGAAGCGCACGCTGCCAAGTTCGAACTGAACTACGTAGCGCTGGAAGGCAACATCGGTTGCATGGTCAACGGTGCTGGCCTGGCCATGGGTACCATGGACATCGTCAACCTGCATGGCGGCAAACCAGCCAACTTCCTCGACGTGGGCGGCGGTGCTACCAAAGAACGCGTTACCGAAGCGTTCAAGATCATCCTGTCCGACACTAACGTCGCTGCAGTACTGGTCAACATCTTCGGCGGCATCGTTCGTTGCGACATGATTGCCGAAGGCATCATCGGTGCAGTGAAAGAAGTCGGCGTGAAAATCCCGGTTGTTGTTCGCCTTGAAGGCAACAACGCTGAGCTGGGCGCTAAAGTACTGGCAGAAAGCGGTTTGAACATCATCGCTGCTACCAGCCTGACCGACGCTGCTCAACAAGTCGTTAAAGCTGCGGAGGGCAAATAATGAGCGTCCTGATCAATAAAGACACCAAAGTTATCTGCCAGGGTATTACCGGTTCGCAAGGTAGTTTCCACACCCAGCAAGCCATCGAATACGGCACCAAGATGGTGGGTGGCGTAACTCCGGGCAAAGGCGGCACCGAGCACCTGGGTCTGCCAGTGTTCAACACCGTGAAAGATGCTGTAGCTGCCACTGGCGCCACCGCCAGCGTAATCTACGTTCCAGCTCCTTTCTGCAAGGACTCCATCCTGGAAGCAGCTTTCGGCGGCATCAAGCTGATCGTTTGCATCACTGAAGGCATTCCTACCCTGGACATGCTGGATGCCAAGGTCAAGTGCGACGAGCTGGGTGTAGTCCTGATCGGTCCTAACTGCCCAGGCGTGATCACTCCAGGCGAATGCAAGATCGGCATCATGCCAGGTCACATTCACTTGCCAGGCAAGGTCGGTATCGTTTCCCGTTCCGGCACCCTGACCTACGAAGCTGTGAAGCAAACCACTGACGCCGGTTTCGGTCAGTCGACTTGCGTCGGCATCGGCGGTGACCCGATTCCTGGTTCGAACTTCATCGACATCCTGAAGCTGTTCCAGGAAGACCCGAAGACCGAAGCGATCGTGATGATCGGTGAGATCGGCGGTTCGGCTGAAGAAGAAGCGGCTGCCTACATCAAGGCAAACGTGACCAAGCCGGTTGTTTCCTACATCGCTGGTGTGACTGCCCCTGCAGGCAAGCGCATGGGCCATGCTGGCGCAATCATCTCCGGCGGCAAAGGCACTGCAGACGAGAAGTTTGCTGCCCTGGAAGACGCAGGCGTGAAAACCGTGCGTTCGCTGGCAGACATCGGCAAGGCTTTGTCCGAGCTGACCGGTTGGGCGATCAAGTAAGCCTCGCGCTTAACTGACGCTTCACCAAACAAAGGCCACCTTCGGGTGGCCTTTGTCGTTTCTGGTGATCGTTCCCACGCTCTGCGTGGGAATGCATCCCGTGACGCTCCGCGTCACATCCAAAGGAGGAACGCGGAGCGTCCCCGGCGGCATTCCCACGCAGAGCGTGGGAACGATCTGTGCCGAGGCAGGAAATTTAGATATGTAAACGCGACACGGAAATGTCGCGTATCGGAATGATCGCACCCTAACAGTGCGTTTGCCGGGCAAATTCGTTAGGCTAGCCGCCATTTTGCGTTTGCATCCCACAAGGAAGCGTCGCGCTAAACGGGTCAGTCCTATACGGACCGACAGCATTTCCCTCACCCATAGGGAAATCCCTCTCTAAATTCCGATTCAGTAGTGTGGTATTTCCTTAATGAAAGTGTTGAAAGGCCAGGACATCCTGGCACTTGGTTTTATGACGTTTGCCCTGTTTGTCGGGGCTGGCAATATCATCTTCCCGCCTATCGTCGGTTTGCAGTCCGGGCCTCACGTCTGGATGGCAGCGCTGGGCTTTTTGATCACTGCCGTCGGTTTGCCGGTGATCACGGTCGTTGCGCTGGCCAAGGTCGGTGGTGCGATGGATGCCCTGAGCAGCCCGATCGGCAAAGTCGCCGGTGGCTTGCTGGCGGCCGCGTGCTACCTGGCCGTGGGGCCGCTGTTCGCCACGCCACGCACCGCGACCGTATCGTTCGAAGTCGGCCTGGCGCCGCTGACCGGCGAGAGCCCGTTGGCGTTGTTCCTCTACAGTTCGGTGTATTTCCTGCTGGTGTTCTTCATCTCGCTCTACCCGGGCCGTTTGCTGGACACCGTCGGACGTTTCCTCGCCCCGCTGAAGATCATCGCCCTGGCGGCCCTCGGCATCGCCGCGTTCGCATTGCCTGCCGGTGATATCGGTGTGGCAACGCCGGAATATGTTGCGGCGCCATTCTCCCAAGGCTTTATCAATGGTTACCTGACCATGGATACCCTGGGTGCGCTGGTGTTCGGCATCGTCATCGTCAACGCGATCCGCTCGCGCGGCGTTGAATCGCCCGCGCTGATCACCCGTTACGCAATCATTGCCGGACTGATTGCCGGCGTCGGCCTGGCGCTGGTTTACGTCAGTCTGTTCCGCCTCGGTTCGGGCAGTCACGAAGTAGCGGCGGGCGCCACCAACGGCGCGGCGGTCTTGCACGCTTATGTTCAACACACCTTCGGTTCGTTGGGCAGCGGATTCCTTGCCGTGCTGATCTCCCTGGCCTGCCTGGTCACGGCAGTCGGTCTGACTTGTGCCTGCGCCGAGTACTTCAGCCGCGTGCTGCCGCTGTCCTATAAGACTCTGGTGATCATCCTGGCCGCGTTCTCCCTGCTGGTGTCCAACCTGGGCCTCACCAAGCTGATTGCGTTCTCGATCCCGGTACTGACCGCGATTTACCCGCCGTGCATCGCCCTGGTAGCGCTGAGCTTCTGCAAGGACTTCTGGCATGAGCAGGGACGCATCGTGGGGCCGGTAATGTTGGTCTCGTTCATTTTCGGCATGATCGATGCGCTCAAGGGCGCAGGTCTGGCGGACTGGATGCCGACTCAGCTGTCCCATCTGCCGCTGAGCGCGCAGGGCCTGGCATGGCTGGTGCCGTCGGTGATGACTTTGGTGGTCGCCGTGGTTTGCGATCGTCTGTTGGGCAAGCGCGAAGAAGCGCTGGCATAAGCCGCTTCAGGGCCCGCCATAAGCGGGCCTGGCAAGCAGAAACAGAAATGCCCCGTATCAAACGATACGGGGCATTTTTTATGTGTGCGATGCGGTGTCTTTTTTTCTGAGCTAACGTCGAAGCACTGCAAATTCCTTTGTGGGAGCGAGCTTGCTCGCGATGAGGGCCTGACATTCAGATCGATTTTGACTGATAGTCAGCAATCGCGAGCAAGCTCGCTCCCACAGGATTTCGGTACGCCTTCAACACACCACAAGGACCTGCATGTCGTTCATCCACGCCAACATCATCCACCTTCTCGCCGCGCTCTGGTTCGTCATCTGCTGGGGTGGCTACACCCGTTATGCCTCGTGGAAGGGCCGCGACACCGCGTGCCTGGCCAGCGTGCTGCACCTGTATCGCGAAGACTGGATGCGCCGCATGCTGCTGCGCGATAACCGCATCGCCGACGCCAGCGTGATTGGCAATCTGGAACGCAACGCTTCCTTCTTCGCCTCCAGCACGCTGATTATCCTGGCTGGCATTCTCACCGTGCTGGGAGCCTCGGAAAGGGCTGTATCGTTGCTGGCGGATATCCCGATGGTGCAGCAGGCGTCGCAAGGCATGTCAGAGATCAAGTTGCTCTGCCTGGCGCTGGTGTTTGTCTATGCGTTCTTCACGTTCAGTTGGTGCATGCGCCAGTACAACTTCGCGGCAATCCTGGTGGGTTCGGCACCGATGATCGGTGAGCGGCATGTCTCCGAGCAGGAGCGTAAAGCCTTCGCTTCCCGAGCAGCCCGGGTCATTTCCATGGCCGCGAACCAGTTCAACTTCGGCCTGCGTTCCTATTATTTCGGCATGACCATGCTGGCCTGGTTCGTCAGCCCGTGGCTGTTCATGTTGATGAGTGCCGGGGTGGTGCTGGTGTTGTATCGCCGGGAGTTTCATTCCGACGTTCTCGACGTGATGGTCTATACCCCTACAGAGGCGCCAGTGCCCGAATTGAACAAAGAGGCTGCTTGATGAGTATTCCGTTCTGGTGTGTGTTTATCAGCGCCTTGCTGATTCACGTGGCGCGTATGCCGGTGGCCAAGGCCATGAAAGAGCAGGGCGGTTACAACAATCACCTGCCGCGCCAGCAACAGGCGCAACTCACAGGCTTCGGCGCCCGTGCGGTGGCGGCGCACCAGAACTGCTTCGAGGCGTTCATCCTGTTTGCGGTCGGGGTGCTGATGGCGCATACCACGCAGACGGCGGGATGGCTGATCGATTCGCTGGCAATTATCTTTGTTATTAGCCGGATTATTTATTTACTGTGTTATTGGGCTGATATGGCCTGGCAGCGGAGTCTGGTGTGGATCGTGGGACTAGTGTGTTCGTTGCTGTTGATGATTAGTCCGACGTTTAGAACTATTTTGCTCTAACTGGATAAAAGGCAGGCAAAAGAAAACCCGCACTTGGCGGGTTTTCTTTATCACGCTAAAAACCGATTTAGTTTTTAGGTGCTTCTTTTGCAGCTGCTGCGTTCGATTCAGCCTGAGCTTTGGCAGCTTCGGCGTTTTCTTTCGCAGCGTCGTTCACTTTATCCTGCGCTTTGTTCATGTCTTGCTGAGCTTGCTCAGAATGTTTGGCAGCATCTTGAGCTTTGTCCTCAGATTTTTTATCGCAGGCAGCGAGACCGAGGGAAGCGGTCAACATCAAGGCAATAGCTAAAGTCTTACGCATGGGTGTTTCTCCTTATGAAAATATCTACTGGTCTTTCGAGCACGGCCCTCAGCGTTAAGTTCCTCAATTCGTTCAGATATATAAGATAATTCCCACGGGAACTTTTACCGAACGCGCCAAGTGCGAAGTCCGCAGATTCACAAGAGTTTTTATCGAATGACCGAAAACCCCGTTTTTGAGCGTGCGACTCGATTCCTGTCGGCGTTGCGGCATTGTCAGGTACTCGGGCTGCGCGTTCACAGCGCCAGCAGCGAGGGGCTCACCGTCGTCCTGCCCTACAGTCCGCAAATCGTCGGTAACCCACAAACCGGCGTCATCCATGGCGGGGCGCTGACAACGTTGATGGACACCGCGTGCGGCATGTCGACCCTCTGCGTGCTGCCCGAATTTGAAGTCTGTCCGACCCTCGATTTGCGCATCGACTACATGCATGCCGCCGAGCCGCACAAGGATGTCTACGGTTTCGCCCAATGCTACCGGGTCACCACCGACGTGATCTTCGCTCGAGGCTTCGCTTATCAGGACGATCCCGAGCAGCCCATCGCGCATGTCGTCGGCACGTTCATGCGCATGGGCAAGGCCGTCAAAGGTACCAAGGGTTTTGGCGGCGTGATTGCCGGAGAGGCGAAATGACTGACACCTTCAAGGAACAACTTCAGCAGGCCCATGAGCGAGGGGACTACGCCTCGCTGCTGCACTTGCTTCCCTACGCCAAGCTGATCGGTGTCGAGTGTTCGCGTGTCGGCGATGAATTGCTGTTTCGCCTGCCGGCCAACAAGGACAACATTGGTAACCCTTTACTGCCGGCAATACATGGCGGGGTGATTGCCGGGTTCATGGAGCTTAGTGCCGCCCTGCACCTGTTGATTTTCACCGGTTCGCCCGGTGTGCCGAAGATCATCGACTTTTCCCTCGACTATCTGCGCGCCGGGCAGTTTCGCGATACGTGGGCCCGCTGCCAGGTGTGCCGCCAGGGCCGGCGTGTCGCCAACGTAGCGATTACCGCCTGGCAAACCACCCAGGCCGAGCCGATTGCCACGGCCCGAGCCCATTTCAAAATCGAAGAGCCCTTGAAATCCTGAACTCAGCCCCAAACTCTGATGACAACCCGCCGCCGACCCTGATGGTCGTGGCCACTGCCATCTGATTGGAGTTTGATGACCATGAGTGTGGAAACTCAAAAGGAAACCCTGGGCTTCCAGACCGAGGTGAAGCAACTGCTGCACCTCATGATCCATTCGCTGTATTCCAACAAGGAAATTTTCCTTCGCGAATTGATCTCGAACGCCTCTGACGCTGTCGACAAATTACGTTTCGAAGCCCTGTCCAAGCCTGAACTGCTGGAAGGCGGCGCCGAACTGAAAATCCGTGTGAGCTTCGACAAGGACGCGAAAACCGTCACCCTCGAAGACAACGGCATCGGCATGAGCCGCGAAGATGCGATCACCCATCTGGGCACCATCGCCAAATCCGGCACAGCCGACTTCATGAAACACCTGTCGGGCGATCAGAAGAAAGATTCGCACCTGATCGGTCAGTTTGGTGTGGGTTTCTACTCGGCCTTCATCGTCGCCGATAAAGTCGACGTGTTCAGCCGTCGTGCCGGCCTCGACGCCAGCGAAGGCGTGCACTGGTCGTCCAAGGGCGAAGGCAATTTTGAAGTCGCCACTATTGATAAAGCCGACCGCGGTACTCGCATCGTCCTGCATTTGAAATCCGGTGAAGACGAATTTGCCGACGGCTGGCGTCTGCGCAACATCATCAAGAAATACTCCGACCACATCGCTTTGCCGATCGAGTTGCCCAAAGAAGTGGCTGCCGTCGAAGGCGAAGAGAAGCCAGCCGTTGAATGGGAAACCGTCAACCGTGCCAGCGCTCTGTGGACCCGTCCTCGCACCGAAATCAAGGACGAGGAATACCAGGAGTTCTACAAACACATCGCTCACGATTTCGAGAACCCGCTGAGCTGGAGCCACAACAAGGTCGAAGGCAAGCTCGAATACAGCTCGCTGCTGTACGTGCCGACCCGTGCTCCGTTCGATCTGTACCAGCGTGAAGCGCCTAAAGGCCTGAAGCTGTACGTGCAGCGCGTGTTCGTCATGGATCAGGCGGAGTCGTTCCTGCCGCTGTACCTGCGCTTCATCAAAGGCGTGGTCGATTCCAACGACTTGTCGCTGAACGTGTCGCGGGAAATCCTGCAGAAAGATCCGATCATCGACTCCATGAAGTCGGCGCTGACAAAGCGCGTTCTGGACATGCTGGAAAAACTGGCGAAGAACGAGCCTGAGCAATACAAAGGCTTCTGGAAGAACTTTGGCCAGGTCATGAAAGAAGGCCCGGCAGAAGACTTCGCCAACAAAGAGAAAATCGCCGGCCTGTTGCGTTTCGCATCGACCAGCGGTGATGACGGCGATCAGGTTGTAGGTCTGGCCGAATACCTGGCTCGCGCCAAGGAAGGTCAGGACAAGATCTACTACCTGACCGGCGAAACCTACGCGCAAGTCAAAAACAGCCCGCACCTGGAAGTCTTCCGCAAGAAAGGCATCGAAGTGCTGCTGCTGACCGACCGTATCGACGAGTGGCTGATGAGCTACCTCAGCGATTTCGACGGCAAGAGCTTCGTCGACGTGGCGCGCGGTGACCTGGACCTGGGCAACCTGGACTCGGAAGAGGACAAGAAAGCTGCGGAAGAAGTCGCCAAGTCCAAAGAAGGTCTGGTTGAACGTCTGAAAACCGCACTGGGCGATTCCGTCGCTGAAGTACGGGTTTCCCATCGTCTGACCGACTCCCCGGCGATTCTGGCCATCGGCGAACAAGACCTGGGCATGCAGATGCGTCAGATCCTCGAAGCCAGCGGCCAGAAGGTTCCGGATTCGAAGCCGATCTTCGAATTCAACCCGGCTCACCCGCTGATCGAGAAGCTCGACAATGAGCAGAGCGACGAGCGCTTTGGCGACCTGTCGCACATCCTCTTCGATCAGGCCGCGTTGGCAGCCGGCGACAGCTTGAAAGACCCGGCCGCGTATGTGCGCCGCCTCAACAAGCTGCTGGTTGAACTGTCGGTTTAACGACGTTGTACAAAAACCCGCTTCGGCGGGTTTTTTTCATTCTGGGGTCTCTAACTGGGAGTTTGTCATGAGCCAAATCACTGTTCGTTCCGTCGCCTATCAGATCGATGGCCAGTCGTATGAAAGCCGTCTGGCTTTTGACGCTGACCATAAGGGCCCGCGCCCGGGTCTGTTGATGGCGCCGAACTGGATGGGCGTCAGCGCCGGTGCCGAGGCCATTGCCAAGTCCGTAGCGTCCAAGGGTTATGTGGTGTTGATCGCGGACCTGTACGGTCAAGCGGTGCGTCCGCAGAACGGCGACGAGGCGGGCGCGGCGATGATGCCGCTGAAGAATGACCGCGCATTGCTGCGCAAGCGCATGCAGGCGGCGTTCGAGCAGTTGCAAGGGCAGGGCGAGGCAGCCGTCGACACCTCTAAACTGGCGACGTTCGGTTTCTGCTTCGGCGGTTGCTGTGCACTGGAGCTGGCCCGCACGGGCGCGCCGGTAAAAGCCGCCGTTTCGTTCCATGGCACCCTGGATACGCCGAACGTCAACGATGCGAAAAACATCAAGGGCTCGGTGCTGGTGTTGCATGGCGCGTCCGATCCATTGGTGCCGAGAGAACAACTGCCGGCGTTCGAAGAGGAAATGAATGCGGCGGGCGTGGACTGGCAATTGCTGAGCTACGGAGGCGCGGTGCATTCGTTTACCGATCCGCATGCGAATGTGCCGGGCAAGATGATGTATGACGCGAAGACAGCCGCTCGGGCGTTTACCTCGATGCACAACTTGCTGGATGAAGTGTTTAAAGCCTGGTGATCGTTCCCACGTCGAGGCGTCGAACCGTCCGCGTGGGAATGCCTCTAGGGACGCTCCGCGTCCAGTGACGCGGAGCGTCACGGGCTGCATTCCCACGCGGAGCGTGGGAACGATCGGTTACAGGGGAGTCGGCTCGCTTCGGTGTTTCGGCAGTTCGATCCGCTCGGTTTCCCCCGGCACTGTCGGCCAATCCCCGGCTGCCCAGCGTCGGCGCGCTTCATCGATTGCGGCCGGATCGCTGGCGACAAAATTCCAGTTGATCCGCCGTGGTCCATCCAGCGGCGCCCCACCAAACAGCACGGCATGACTGTCGCTCTCGGCAAACAATGTCATCTCTTCCCCGGCCGGCAAGACCACCAGCGAGTGTGGTTCCAGCAGTTCGCCCTCCAGCTGCACCTCGCCACTCAACACATACAGCGCCCGCTCTTCATGCTCGGTGGGAATCAGCAAGGTGGTCGCCGTTTGCAGGTTCAATTCCGCATACAGCGTAGGAGAAAGCACCGGGACCGGCGACTCCAGGCAGAAGCCTGACCCGGCAATCATCCGGATCTTCACCCCAAGGTTATCGCTGACCGGCAGCGTTGCGGCCGGGTGATGGCTGTAGTGTCCCGGCCCCTGTTCATGTTCCTTGGGGGAGGCGAGCCAGATCTGCAAACCGTGCATCGTGAAGCCGCTGGCCTTCAAGGCTTCAGGCGTACGTTCGACATGAGCTATCGCGCTGCCCGCCGTCATCCAGCTGACATCACCGGCGTCCACCACCTGGTCGGAACCGAGACTGTCCTTGTGCTGGATTTTTCCTTCGAACAAATAGGTGAGGGTAGACAGGCCGATATGCGGATGCTGGCGGATGTTCATGCCTTTACCCGGCGCATAACGGGTTTCGAGCATGTGATCAAAAAACACGAAAGGCCCGACGCTGCGGCAATTGGCTGACGGCAAAGGGCGCAGAATCGGCTGGCCTTCGACATCTTCGGCGCGGGGGCGGATCACGAGTGGCGTGTTCATGGTGCATTCCAGGCTGAGCGGGTGACGCAGGGAGCATAACCCGCTTGCGCAGCCGTTGCCGCTATTGGCTGAAGGCACCTTCGGACAGATGAGTTTCGATGCTGACTTCAGTGCTGGTCATCAGTTTATGCACCGGGCAACGATCCGCCACGCGGTGCAGCTCTTCACGCTGAGCATCGGTGAGCACACCCTTGAGGGTCAGTTTGACGTGCAAGGCATATTTGCCTTTCTGCTCTTCGCTGTTGTCACGCTTGACCTCGACCGTCACGCCGGTCAGGGGAATGTCTTTCTTCTTCGCATACATCTTCAGCGTCAGGGCCTTGCAGGCACCCAGTGCCGCATCGAAATAATCGTGTGGCTCAGGTGCCGAGCCTTCGCCGCCCGCCGAGATCGGCGCATCGGCAAACAGTTCGTGGTCATCGATCTGGACACTGTGGCGCAAACCATCGGCGGAAACGGTATTGACGGTAACGGTCATGGGAAACCTCGCAGGCATCAGGAAAGGACATTCGATCAAAAAAGACCTTGAAGGTATAGAGCATTGCAGCCCTGGCGCGTTCCACTTTCTTGCACGCTGCCATGAGCCGGCGATGTGACCGGCCAGCCGCAGAAGGTTGCGGAGGAGGCAATCCGTGCCTATGTTCCATGCGAGGCATTACCGGCGACTGGCACGAATTTCATCGCCCGTCGCTGTCCATCCAATGCGGATTTTCGCAGTGAGGTTACGACATGCCAAACGACTCCCGCCCTGCCGTGCTCGAACTGATTGGCAATACGCCGCTGGTGCGCGTCAGCCGCTTCGATACCGGTCCCTGCACCCTGTTCCTCAAACTCGAATCACAGAACCCCGGCGGCTCGATCAAGGACCGTATCGGCCTGGCGATGATCGACGCCGCCGAGCGCGATGGCCGTTTGCGTCCTGGCGGAACCATCGTCGAGGCCACTGCCGGCAACACTGGCCTGGGCCTGGCCCTGGTCGGTCGCGCCAAGGGTTATCGGGTGGTGCTGGTGGTGCCGGACAAGATGTCCACCGAGAAGGTCTTGCACCTCAAGGCGATGGGCGCCGAGGTGCACATTACCCGCTCGGATGTCGGCAAGGGCCATCCCGATTATTACCAGGACGTGGCGGCGCGACTGGCGCAGGAAATTCCCGATGCCTTCTTCGCAGATCAGTTCAACAACCCGGCCAACCCGCTGGCCCACGAGTGCAGCACCGCGCCGGAAATCTGGGCGCAGACCCAGCATGACCTCGACGCCATTGTCGTCGGTGTCGGTTCGGCCGGCACACTGACCGGCTTGACCCGTTTCTTTCAGCGCGTGCAACCGAACCTTGAGATGGTGCTGGCCGATCCGGTCGGTTCGGTGATGGCCGAATACAGTCGCAGCGGCATCCTCGGCAAGGCCGGTTCGTGGGCGGTGGAGGGCATCGGTGAAGACTTCATTCCGTCGATTGCCGACCTGTCCAGCGTGCGCCACGCCTATTCGATCAGTGACGAGGAAAGCTTCGATCACGCCCGTCAATTGCTGCGCGCCGAAGGCATTCTCGGTGGCTCGTCGACCGGCACATTACTGGCGGCAGCGCTGCGTTACTGCCGCGAGCAAACCGAGCCCAAGCGCGTTGTCAGCTTCGTCTGCGACACCGGCACCCGCTATCTGTCGAAGGTCTACAACGATCAGTGGATGAACGATCAAGGTCTGTTGCAGTACAAGCGCTATGGCGACTTGCGCGACCTGATTGCGCGGCGCTTCGAGGACGGCCGGGTGATCAGCGTCGGCCCTGACGACACGCTGCTGACGGCTTTCCAGCGCATGCGTCTGGCGGATGTGTCACAACTGCCAGTGTTGGCGGACGGAAAGCGCCTGGTCGGGGTGATCGATGAGTCCGATATTCTGCTGGGGGTACACGAAGACGCTTCGCACTTGCGGTTGCCTGTGTCCAGCGCCATGACCGAGACGTTGCAAACCCTGCCTGCCGCCGCCAGTCTGGCCGAACTGCAAGCGGAGCTTGATCGCGGGCTGGTGGCGATCATCGCCGATGCTTCGGGGTTCCACGGTTTGATTACCCGAGTCGACATGCTCAATCACTTACGGAGATCCCTTAAATGAGTCAACACGATGAAACCGCTGCGCCCCGTGCCTTCGGCACCCGTGTGATCCATGCCGGACAGACGCCGGACCCTACCACCGGCGCGTTAATGCCGCCGATTTACGCCAACTCCACTTATTTGCAGCAGAGTCCCGGCGTGCACAAGGGCTTCGATTACGGGCGTTCACATAACCCGACCCGCTTCGCGCTGGAACGCTGCGTGGCGGACCTTGAAAGCGGCACCCAGGCGTTCGCGTTCGCCTCGGGGCTGGCGGCGATTTCCACGGTGCTGGAGTTGCTCGACGCGGGCTCGCACATCGTTTCCGGCAATGATTTGTATGGCGGCACTTTTCGACTGTTCGACAAGGTACGCAAACGCAGTGCCGGGCATCGGTTCAGCTTTGTCGATCTGACGGACCTGGCGGGATTCGAAGCGGCACTGCAGCCCGAGACGAAAATGGTCTGGGTCGAGACGCCCAGTAATCCGTTGCTGAGCCTGACCGACCTCGCCGCTGTCGCGCGTATCTGCCGCCAGCGGGGCATCATCTGTGTCGCTGACAACACGTTTGCCAGCCCCTGGATACAGCGTCCGCTGGAGCTGGGCTTCGACATCGTGTTGCACTCGACCACCAAGTACCTCAATGGTCACTCCGACGTGATCGGCGGCATCGCGGTGGTTGGGCAGAACCCGGAACTGGCCGAGCGCCTGGGTTTCCTGCAGAACTCGGTCGGCGCAATCGCCGGGCCTTTTGATGCGTTCCTGACTCTGCGTGGGGTGAAAACCCTGGCGCTGCGCATGGAGCGCCATTGCAGCAACGCGTTGGAGCTGGCGCAATGGCTGGAGCGTCAGCCGCAGGTGGCGCGCGTCTACTATCCGGGGTTGCCGTCGCACCCGCAGCACGAACTGGCCCGGCAGCAGATGCGCGGATTCGGCGGGATGATTTCCCTCGATCTGAACAGCGACCTGGCTGGGGCCAGGCGCTTCCTTGAAAACGTGCAGATATTCGCTTTGGCCGAGAGCCTGGGCGGGGTGGAAAGCCTGATCGAGCACCCGGCGATCATGACTCACGCCACCATTCCCGTTGCGACCCGCGCGCAGCTTGGCATTGGTGATGCGCTGGTGCGCTTGTCCGTGGGGGTCGAGGATGTCGAAGACCTGCGCGCCGATCTGGCCCAGGCGTTGGCGAAGATCTGAAAAACAGCAGGCATAAAAAAATCCGGAATCCTTGGTGGATTCCGGATTCTTGTGTCGAACCGGATCAGCTGCCTTTGACAGTCTTGCCGTTGACCGTACCGTCCAGGAGCATGATGTTGTACTCCTTGCCGTCGGTTTCAACCTGTTGCAGGCGGACCAGCAGGTAATCCCAGTCCTTGGCGAACCACAGCACGGTGATGCGCTTGCTTTGCGTCGGGTCACGCACGCGCTCGACCTTGACCGCGTCGATCTGACCAGCCTTGGTGTCGACTTTTTCCGAACCCAGCACGCGGAAGTCATAGGTATCGACTTCGCCGCCATCGACAACCTGATAGCTCATGCTTTTCTTGCCAGCGGCCACGTCGTGTTGCAGGGCCAGCTGATAAGTGGATTTGTCGACCATGCCGCGGTTAAGCGGGACCTTGACCGGGTCACCGCGATCGGTGCCAGTGACCATCTTGTTGGTCCAGTCGAAGTCCAGGTCGGCTTTCTTGGCTTTGCCCAGGCCACCGCGTTCGAAGTGGTAGGACTGTGGCAGCAAGGTGTCCTTGTCCAGAGTCAGGGTGCTTTCTTCGGTCAGGCTGGCGATCATCATCGACGCCTTGAAGCTGAGCTTCCAGGCCCCGTTCGCTTGCTTTGTCAGGCTGCGTTCAGCGGTGCCGCTCATGGGCAGCTGTTTCCAGTCGGCAGTGTAACTGGCGGAGAAGGGTTGAAGTTCTGCAGCCTGCGCAAACGGCAGGGCGAGCAGAGCGCAAGCGAAGAGCAGGGCGCGACGCATAAAATCTCCTAGGTTCGAATCAAGTGGCCGCTGGCCGCGAGTAACTTTCCATCCAGTAAAGCACCTTGCTCGCCGAGCGCTAAACGCCCTTCGGCGAACCAGCGTACGGCCATTGGGTAGATCAGGTGTTCTTGAACATGGACCCGCTGCGCCAGACTCTGCGGCGAGTCATGCAACTCTACCGGTATTACTGCCTGTACGACCAGTGGTCCGCCATCGAGTTCCTCGGTGACGAAGTGCACGGAGCAGCCGTGCTCGGTGTCGCCGGCCTCCAACGCACGCTGATGAGTGTGTAACCCTTTGTATTTGGGCAGCAGCGAGGGATGGATATTGAGCAGGCGACCCGCGTAGTGGCGCACGAAGTCAGCGCTGAGAATGCGCATGAAACCGGCCAGTACCACGAGTTTGGGATTGAAAGCGTCGATCAGTTCGATCAGCGCGGCATCGAAGGCCTCGCGGCCTTCGTAAGCCTTGTGATCCAGGAAGCGGGTTTCGATACCCGCATCCCTGGCGCGTTGCAGGCCGTAGGCGTCGGCGCGGTTGGAAATCACCGCAGCGATGCGGACCGGGCTGTCGCCGGTCCGCGTGCTGTCGATCAAGGCCTGCAAGTTACTGCCGGTGCCGGACAACAGCACCACCACATCACAGGTCTGGGACATCAATGAGCCTTGAGGTTCTTCAGTTCAACCTGAGCTGCGCCTTCGGCAGCGGTGGCGATCTGACCGATGACCCAAGGCTGCTCGCCGGCTTCACGCAGTACGTTCAGCGCGGTTTCAACGTGCTCTTGAGCGACGCAGATGACCATGCCCACGCCGCAGTTCAGCACGCGGTGCATTTCGTTTTCGTCGACGTTGCCTTTCTCTTGCAGCCAGTCGAATACGGCAGGACGGGTCCAGCTCGCAACGTCAACCACCGCTTGCGCGCCTTTTGGCAGTACGCGCGGGATGTTGTCCAGCAGGCCACCACCGGTGATGTGGGCCATCGCCTTGACCGCGCCGGTGTCCTTGATCAGCTTGAGCAGCGGCTTCACGTAGATGCGGGTCGGGGCCATCAGCAGGTCGGTCAGCGGTTTGCCGTCGAGCTGGATGTTTTCGATGTCTGCACCGGACACTTCGATGATCTTGCGGATCAGCGAGTAACCGTTGGAGTGCGGGCCGGAAGATGGCAGGGCCAGCAGGGCATCGCCAGCAGCGACTTTGGAACCGTCGATGATTTCGGATTTTTCCACGACGCCGACGCAGAAACCGGCCAGGTCGTAGTCTTCGCCTTCGTACATGCCTGGCATTTCAGCGGTTTCGCCGCCGACCAGGGAGCAGCCGGACAATTCGCAGCCTGCACCGATGCCGGTCACGACCTGGGTCGCGGTTTCGACGTTGAGTTTGCCGGTGGCGTAGTAGTCGAGGAAGAACAACGGTTCGGCGCCGCAGACCACCAGGTCGTTAACGCACATGGCCACCAGATCGATGCCGATGCTGTCGTGCTTGTTCAGGTTCAGTGCCAGGCGCAGCTTGGTGCCCACGCCGTCGGTGCCGGAAACCAGCACGGGCTGCTTGTAGCCGGCCGGGATTTCGCAGAGGGCGCCGAAACCGCCCAGGCCGCCCATGACTTCCGGGCGCGCAGTGCGCTTGGCGACGCTCTTGATGCGTTCGACCAATGCTTCACCGGCGTCGATGTCTACACCGGCGTCCTTGTAGCTCAGGGAGGGTTGCTTGCTCATGATCCAGGCCTTTAGGGGGGATTCAGGGGTAACGACCGAGTCCAGTGGGACCGCTGAAACTAACGAAGGCGAGTGCCGTCCGCGAATTTCAGGGTGCCCGGCTGTTGCCGGTCTGCGAAGGCGCGCGATTTTATCAGGCTTGAGGGGCAGCGGCCATCCTCAGGCCGACGGCAGGGGCATATCGGTTGAAAAAAACCGTTATTGCCCGTGTTGGTCGCCTCCTTGATGGCTGTATAAGGTATCGCGATTAACCGTCTATCGTTATGACAGTGCGAAAACTTCGTCAGATCGTGGTGAATGTTTTGCGCAGGGCGGTGGTCACAGCCTTGCTCGATCGTCTTCATGCGGTCTGTTCCAGCCGCTCTTGTCGTCAGGAATCTTCCATGCGTTTTATTTCCAGATATGTGTTTGCAGGCTGTTTGTCACTGGTCAGCCTGGCGAGTCATGCCGAAACCGTCAAAGGCCTTTATCAGGTGCGTGAGCCGGTCAGTAGTCAATCGACCGAGGAGCGTGATCAGGCGACACAGCGCGCGCTCGACACACTGGTGTTGCGCCTGACAGGCGATCCGAAGGCGGTGCAAAGCCCGGGGCTCGCCCCGTTGCGCAAGGACCCGCAGCAGATCATCAGTCAGTACGGTTTTGACGCCGGCCCGCCGCAGGTGCTGAAAGTCGATTTTGACCCGGCAACCACCGAGCAGGCGCTGCGCCGGGCCGGGCTGTCGTTGTGGGGCGCGAATCGGCCGTCGATTCTGAGTTGGTGGCTGACCGACTCCGTCGAGGGTTCCAGCCTGGTGGGCGATGGTCAGGCCAGCGCCGCGCCGCTGCGTCGCGCGGCTCAACACCGTGGTCTGCCGCTGCGATTGCCGTTGGCGGACTTGAGCGAACAACTGGTCGCCACGGCACCCAATCTTGAAGGCACGGATGCGACGCCACTGCGCGCTGCATCGGACCGTTACAACGCTGACGCCTTGCTCGCGGTGCATGCTCGTGAAGAGGGTGGTCAGTGGCAGGCCAAGTGGAATTTTTGGCTGGGCGACAAGAAAGAGGCGGGCAGCGTGCAGGGCGCGGATCAGGCCGCTGTGGCCGATGCGGTGATGCTGGCCGTCAGTGAGCGACTGGCGCCGCGGTTTGTCGTCAAGCCGGGTGCTTCGGGCGAACAATTGCTGGAAGTCCAGGGCATGAACCTGGAGCGATACGCCGCGCTCGGACGCTTGCTGGAGCCGTTTGGTGCGCATCTGCAAAGCGTTGACGGTGAGCGCATTCTCTATCGGGTCAGTGGCAGCGTTGAACAGTTGCGTTCGCAGCTGTCCCTGGCGAAGTTGCAAGAGGTTCCGGCTGGTCAGGCACCTGCACCGGCGACGCCTGTACAGCCGCTGGCCGAGGGTTCGGCGCCAGCGGTCGCGCCAACCCCGGCACCGGTGCCGCAGCTGCGATTCCGTTGGTAAGGTTTTCTTTCTTTATATAGATGCATATGGAGTGGTACATGGCCGATACGCGGCGTTGGTTCTGGTTGGGTGGAGTGGTTCTGCTCTGCGCGTTTGTCTGGTTGTTGCATCCGATCCTCACACCATTTCTGGTTGCGTTGCTGCTGGCCTATCTGTTCGATCCGCTTGTTGACCGGCTGGAGAAGGCCGGCCTGTCACGCACCTGGGGCGTGGTGGCGGTATTCACGCTGTTCAGCCTGATCTTCACGACGCTGCTGCTGGTGTTGGTGCCGATGCTCGCCAAGCAGTTGTTTCGCTTGTATGAACTGGCGCCGCAAATGCTCGACTGGTTGCAGCACACCGCACTGCCATGGGCGCAGTCGAAATTCGGGCTGTCGGATAACTTCTGGAAGTTCGACAAGCTCAAGGCGGCGATCAGCGAACACATGGGCCAGACCACCGACATTGTCGGGGTGGTGCTGAGTCAGGCGACGGCTTCGGGCCTGGCGTTGATCGGCTGGCTGGCCAATCTGGTGTTGATCCCGGTGGTGAGTTTCTACTTGCTGCGCGATTGGGACGTAATGGTGGGCAAGATCCGCGGCTTGCTGCCTCGGGATCGTGAAGAGCGTGTCGTCATTCTCGCGGGCGAGTGCCACGAGGTGCTTGGGGCGTTTGTTCGCGGGCAATTGCTGGTGATGCTGGCGTTGGGCGTGATTTACGCTACCGGGCTGATGCTGCTGGGGCTGGAGCTGGGGTTGTTGATCGGAATGATCGCAGGCCTGGCGGCGATCGTGCCGTACATGGGCTTTGTCATCGGGATCGGCGCGGCATTGATTGCCGGCCTGTTCCAGTTCGGTGGCGATCTCTACCCCATGCTGGGTATCGTCGCGGTATTCATGGTCGGGCAGGCGCTGGAAGGGATGGTGCTGACGCCGCTGTTGGTGGGTGACCGGATCGGTTTGCATCCGGTAGCGGTAATCTTCGCCATTCTGGCGGGTGGCGAGCTGTTCGGTTTTACCGGTGTGCTGCTGGCATTGCCGGTGGCCGCGGTCATCATGGTTCTGGTGCGCCATGTGCATGATTTGTATAAGGATTCCGATATGTACAGTGGGGTCGACGAACCGGAGCTGTAAGGTGCGTTGATGACCCGTCGCGGGCGGCCCGGTTTCATGCCGGGCTGACCTGCTTCCCTTGCGCCGCTGTCACATCCCCCGCCAAAGAAACTGTCATAAAACCCGGGCGCTAACGCAAACCTTTGATTTTGCTTATGGTCTGTCGCATTGTGCGACCCGCCTCACGGGTATAAACTTCGCAAACTTTACACAGAGGCCACTAACGGTTCCTTTGGAACTGTTCAGTCAGCATGAAACCGATTCAGCTGCCCCTAGGTGTGCGTCTGCGTGACGACGCTACCTTTATCAATTACTACCCAGGCGCCAATGCCGCTGCACTCGGCTATGTCGAGCGGCTATGCGAAGCCGATGCCGGCTGGACCGAAAGCCTGATTTATCTCTGGGGCAAGGACGGGGTAGGGCGTACGCATCTGTTGCAGGCGGCTTGCCTGCGCTTCGAGCAACTGGGGGAGCCTGCGGTGTATCTGCCGTTGGCCGAGCTGCTGGATCGCGGCATCTCGATCCTCGATAACCTTGAACAATACGAATTGGTCTGCCTGGATGATTTGCAGGCGGTCGCCGGCCGTGCGGATTGGGAAGAGGCGCTGTTCCATCTGTTCAATCGTCTGCGCGACAGCGGTCGACGTCTGCTGATTGCGGCCTCGACTTCGCCACGGGAATTGCCGGTCAAGCTGGCGGACCTGAAATCGCGCCTGACACTGGCTCTTATTTTCCAGATGCGTCCGCTCTCGGACGAAGACAAATTGCGTGCCCTGCAGCTACGTGCTTCCCGTCGCGGCCTGCACCTGACCGATGAGGTCGGGCATTTTATTTTGACTCGCGGCACCCGCAGCATGAGTGCACTTTTCGAGCTGCTTGAGCGCCTCGATCAGGCCTCTCTTCAAGCTCAGCGCAAGCTGACCATTCCGTTCCTGAAAGAAACTTTAGGCTGGTAAAACCCAAGCCTGGCTGGGGTTTTGGCATATTTCAGGCGCCAGAAAATGCGCTTTCCTACAGGCTGTAGGCTGCGCAGGCGTCTAAAAGGGGCTTAAGCGCTTAGATGTTTACGCGAAACCGGGAAGTCACATAAAGTTCGATTGAATTTGCAAATGAGGATGATAGCGGGCATAGTCGCGGCTTCTTCACAACTAATCAGCCACGGTCGTGCCCATGCTAAAGCGCTTCGCACCCCTCGTGCCTCTCGCACTCGTCACCCTGTTGTTCGGTTGCGCTGCCCACTCTCCAGTGTCCCAGCAAGAGCAACAACAACAGTTCAAAAATTCAATGACCGCCCAGTCTTCTTCCGTTCTTTTCCAGGAAGAGCTTTACCAAGACGGCGTGGCCACCGATAAAGAACTGGCAAACTTCGCCGATGGCAAGTCATACCAGCTTCCGGTTCTGGCCGACAGCATCCTCGAACGTGGCATGTCCCTGATCGGTACCCGTTACCGTTTCGGTGGCACCTCCGAGGCTGGCTTCGATTGCAGCGGTTTCATCGGCTATCTGTTTCGTGAACAGGCCGGCATGAACCTGCCGCGTTCCACTCGCGAAATGATCAACGTCGACGCGCCGCTGGTGGCTCGCGGTGCGCTGAAGCCGGGTGACCTGCTGTTCTTCGCCACCAATGGTCGTCGCGGTCGTGTCAGTCACGCCGGGATCTACCTGGGTGACAATCAGTTCATCCACTCCAGCAGCCGCAAAAGCGGTGGTGTCCGGGTCGATAGCCTGGGCGACAGCTACTGGAGCAAGACCTTCATCGAAGCCAAGCGCGCCCTCGCGATGGCCCCGACCATGGTCACCGCGCGCAAGTAAATATTCAGTCTGTCGCCACCTCGGTGGCGACAAAACGTCTCTCCGCAAGGGAGTAGACGGACAACTTGTAAGGCGAACTTAAAGTCTTACTTGAAGTTTGGCCCATAGGCGCTAGAATCCTGATCTATTATTGATGGCAAACCGCCTGCGTCCTGCGCAGGCGGTTTTCTTTTCAGCCCTTTCGGCAGAAAAAAGTCGCCGCCAGATCAGGATGTTCTGTTTATGACTATGTCGGCCCGCCTCGCACTCATGTTCTTCGCAGCGCTGCTCAGCGCCTGCGCCAGCCATGCACCGCCGCCTGCTCCGGTGGTGGTCCGGGCGCCGATTGTCTTCGGCAATCCGCAACCCTTTTCGCCCGAGGCGGAAGACGTGCTGTTCCGCGCGCTCGGCCTGGTGGGTACGCCATATCGTTGGGGTGGCAACACGCCGGATTCGGGTTTTGATTGCAGCGGCCTGATCGGCTACGTCTACCGTGATGTCACCGGCATTTCCCTGCCGCGCACCACTCGCGAGTTGATCACCATGCAGGCGGCCAACGTTGGCAAGGAAGGCTTGCAAACCGGCGATCTGATTTTCTTCGCCACCAACGGCGGTTCCCAGGTCAGCCATGCCGGGATTTACGTCGGCGAAGGTCGTTTCGTCCATGCGCCGGCCACCGGCGGCACCGTGAAGCTTGACAGCTTGTCCAAGGCTTATTGGCAGAAAGCTTATCTGAGCGCCAAGCGCGTTCTGCAGCCTGAGCACTTGGCGCGCAACCCATAACGTTCTCTCCGAGGAGGGTGTCATGACCGCTCGCACACTCAATCTCGATGATTCCCTGTATCAATACCTGCTCGACGTTTCCCTGAGGGAAACGCCGCTGCTCAAGCGCCTGCGTGATGAAACCCAGGCGCTGCCGATGGCTCGCTGGCAGGTGGCGCCAGAGCAGGGGCAGTTCCTCGCTTTGTTGATCAAGCTCATGGGGGCCAGGCGCGTGCTGGAAGTCGGTACGTTCACCGGTTACAGCGCCCTGTGCATGGCCGCAGCGTTACCCGATGACGGTTCGTTGATTTGCTGTGATATTCCGGGCGACTACAACGCCATCGCGCTGCGCTACTGGCAGGAGGCGGGCTTGGGCCAGCGGATCGATCTACGTCTGGCGCCGGCGCTGGAAACGCTCACCAGGCTGGATGAGCCGGGGCAGTTCGATCTGATTTTCATTGATGCCGACAAGTCCAACTACCCCAATTATCTCGAGCATGCATTGCGTCTGTTGCGCGTCGGAGGTCTGGCGGTGTTCGACAACACGCTGTGGAGCGGGCGAGTGCTGGAGAACAATCCCGAGAGTGCGGACACGCGAGCCATCCAGGCGCTCAATCGTGCCTTGAAGGATGACTTGCGTGTGGATCTGTCGTTGTTGCCATTGGGTGATGGACTGACGCTCTGCCGCAAACGCTGATCCCTGTGGGAGCGGGCTTGCCCGCGATTGCGGTGGGTCAGGTAGCATGAATGTTGAATGTGCCGACCTCATCGCGGGCAAGCCCGCTCCCACAGGTATGCGTACATTGCAGTTACTTCGCGATCGAAACGCGCCACACCTTGTTCCCGACATCATCGGCCACCAGCAAATCCCCTTGCTGATCGATCACCACGCCCACTGGCCGGCCCATGGCTTTCTCGTCCTTGTTAAGGAACCCGGTCAGCACATCCACCGGCTTCCCGTTTGGTTTGCCTCCTGCGAACGGCACAAAAATCACTTTATAACCACTGTGCGGCTCGCGGTTCCATGAGCCGTGCTGGCCGATGAAGGCGCCTTCCTTGAATTGCGCCGGCAGTGTGTTGCCCTCGGCGAACGACAATCCCAGCGACGCGGTGTGCGGGCCAACCGCGTAATCCGGTGCGATCGCCTTGGCCACCAGGTCCGGGTTTTGCGGTTCGACGCGCACATCGACGTGCTGGCCGTAATAGCTGAAAGGCCAGCCGTAAAACGCGCCATCCTTCACTGAGGTGATGTAGTCCGGCACCAGATCGCTGCCGATTTCGTCGCGCTCGTTGACTGCCGTCCACAGGGCGCCGGTGTGCGGCTCCCAGGCCAGGCCGTTGGGATTGCGAATCCCCGAGGCGAAAATTCGGTGATTGCCGGTGGCCCGATCGACTTCCCAGATCGCCGCGCGACCTTCTTCCTTGTCCAGGCCATTTTCACCGACGTTGCTGTTGGAACCCACGGTGACATACAGCTTGCTGCCATCCTTGCTGGCGATGACGTTTTTGGTCCAGTGGTGATTCAGCGTGCCACCCGGCAGATCGACCACTTTGATGGGCGGCGACTTGATTGCCGTGTCGCCATTTTCATAGTGAAAGCGCAGCAAGCGGTCGGTGTCGGCGACGTACAGGTCATTGCCGACCAAGGTCATGCCGAAGGGCGAGTTGAGGTTCTCCAGGAACACCGTGCGGGTTTCGGCGATGCCGTCATGGTCCTTGTCTCGCAGCAAGGTGATGCGATTGGCGCTGGGGACGCCAGCGCCGGCACGGCTCATGACTTTTTTCATGACCCAGCCTTTAACGCCTTTGCTGTCATCGGGTTTGGGTGGCGCGTTGGTTTCAGCCACCAGCACGTCGCCGTTGGGCAGCACATAAAGCCAGCGCGGGTGATCGAGTCCTTCGGCGAACGCGGCCACTTGAGTGCCTGCCGCGGCAGTGGGTTTTGCACCGGCTGGCCAGCCGATCGCCGGGGCGATGTTCACCGTCGGAATCAGGGTTTTGTTCGGTTCGGGCAGCTTGGGTGACGGGCCGGTGCCGTCGGTGACTTGCAGGCTGGAGGTATCACCACACGCGGCGAGCCCTCCTGCGAGCGCGATAACGAGAACGAGCTGGGGCTTGCGCATACTGATCTTCCCTATGAATGCAGTGACTTAATCATAGAGAAGATCAGTGGTGCGATGGTTCAACCCATCAGCCGCGGGCTTCCTTGAGCAGCACGGCGATGCCGGGATGATAATTGCCGGCTTCGCTGCGCAACTTGCGGTAGGCGTACGGGAAATACCAGGCCACGGCGCAGCAGTGTTCCTTTTGCAGGTCGTCGACCATGTCCTGAAGTTCCTCCGGTGTCGCGCTCTGCTGGGCCTTTTGCGGCGCCACGAACAGACAGCCGAGTTTCAGGTCGCTGGCGTAGCTGATCCGTTTGGCATCGCAGGTAATGTCCTGCAATGCCTGCGTCAGGTTCAGGTTGTTGACCCGTGGCCAACGTTGAGTGGCCTGGAGGTAGGCGCGCTCCTCGGGGGAGGCGATAAACAGATCGGCGCGACCATTGCGGTCGCCTTCTTCGGTTTGCTTGCGCGTCGGGGTCTGTTGCAGCGTGACCATTTCTGCCATCCACGCCGCGGCCGCGAGCAGGCCAAGGTTGGCTTTTTCGTCGTACCAATAAGGTGTGTCGTTATCACCGCGCACCGCGTTGTAGCGGTCGATACAGTCAAACCAGCGCTCCAGTACCGGGCGCAGGAATTCCAGCTTCGGATTGCTGATGATCATGCCTTGCATGTGGCTTACCCTTGTTATTGTGATGTGGGATTGTGGCTCTTTGATATCATTGCGGCGTGCATGGCACAAGATTGGCGTCATATTTTTGATCGGCGGCCGATATTCGCCGGGCGGCACCCCGGCTTTAATTGACGCTCCACCCCCAACCCTCTAACCTTCGCGGCTTGTTTCAGGTGCTCTGTGGCCTTGGTCGACAGAGTGAAACAGGGAAGCCGGTGAGTGCGTTGGTTCAACTCATGAACAGCACGATCCCGGCGCTGCCCCCGCAACGGTAAATGAGTGAAAAGCTGCGCTTTGAGCCACTGTGTCGACTGACATGGGAAGGCGCGCAGTCAGGCGAAAGCCGCTCATGAGCCCGGAGACCGGCCTGATTCATCCAGCGGCATCACGGTGGGCGATGCCAGGCTTCTTGCCGTCTATTCTTGTGCCTGCCCGCCGTTATCCAGCCTCAACGGAGAGCTCCCCCATGACTGATTCCCCCGATCGTGACGAACGCCATCTGGCGCGCATGCAGCGCAAAAAAGCCGTGATCGACGAACGCATCGCCAATTCCCCGAACGAGTGCGGCCTGTTGCTGGTGCTGACCGGCAACGGCAAAGGCAAAAGCAGCTCGGCCTTCGGCATGCTCGCCCGCTCCATGGGCCACGGCATGCAGTGCGGTGTGGTGCAGTTCATCAAGGGCCGCAACAGCACGGGCGAAGAGCTGTTCTTCCGCCGCTTTCCGGAGCAGGTGCGTTTTCATGTGATGGGCGAGGGCTTCACCTGGGAAACCCAGGACCGTCAGCGCGACATCGCCGCCGCTGAAGCGGCTTGGGCGGTGTCCCGTGAATTGTTGCGCGATCCGTCCATCGGCCTGGTAGTGCTGGATGAGCTGAACATCGCCCTCAAGCACGGTTACCTCGACCTTGATCAGGTGCTCACTGACTTGCAGGCACGTCCGCCGATGCAGCACGTGGTCGTCACCGGTCGCGGCGCCAAGCCGGAAATGATTGAACTGGCCGACACCGTCACCGAAATGGGCGTGATCAAGCACGCGTTCCAGGCCGGGATCAAGGCGCAAAAAGGCGTCGAGCTGTGAATACTATTTTATGAAAAGCATACGTCATTGCCCGGCAGTACTGATCGCCGCGCCGGCTTCCGGTCAGGGCAAGACCACCGTCACCGCCGCGTTGGCCCGTTTGCATCGCAATCAGGGGCGCAAGGTTCGCGTGTTCAAATGCGGCCCGGATTTTCTCGACCCGATGATTCTTGAACGGGCCAGCGGTGCGCCGGTGTATCAGCTGGACATGTGGATGGTCGGCGAGCAGGAAAGTCGTCGGCTGTTGTGGGAAGCGGCCGGTGAAGCCGACCTGATCCTCATCGAAGGTGTCATGGGGTTGTTCGACGGCACGCCGTCGAGCGCCGACCTGGCACGGCACTTTGGTGTGCCGGTGCTTGGGGTGATTGATGGCACCGCCATGGCGCAGACCTTCGGTGCGCTGGCGTTGGGATTGGCCAAATATCAACCGGACTTGCCGTTTGCCGGGGTGCTGGCCAACCGCGTCGGCACATTGCGTCACGCGCAATTGCTCGAAGGTAGCCTGACCGAAGGCTTGCGTTGGTACGGCGCCTTGTCGCGGGAAACCGGGATCGAATTGCCGAGTCGCCATCTCGGTCTGGTTCAGGCCAGTGAGTTGAATGACCTCGATCTGCGCCTCGATGCGGCCGCCGAATCACTGGCCAGCAGTTGCGACGTGGCGCTGCCACCGCCCGTGGAGTTCGCGGCACCTGAAATAATCGTTGCCGAGCCTTTGCTGGCCGGCGTGCGCATCGCCGTGGCCCGTGACGAGGCGTTCGCGTTCACCTACGGCGCGAGCCTGGATTTGCTGCGGGCCATGGGCGCCGAATTGTCGTTCTTCTCGCCAATCCGCGACAGCCAATTGCCGGAGGCTGACAGCCTTTATCTGCCAGGCGGTTATCCGGAATTGCACCATGTGGCGCTGTCGCGGAACACATCGATGCTCGACGCGATCCGCGCGCATCATGCTGCCGGAAAACCGTTGCTGGCCGAGTGTGGCGGAATGCTGTATCTGCTGGACTCGCTGACCGACGTCGAAGGCACGCGTGCCGAACTGGTCGGCTTGCTCAAAGGCGATGCGGTGATGCAAAAGCGTCTGGCGGCATTGGCGTTGCAAGCGGTGGAACTGCCGGAAGGTTCGCTGCGTGGCCACACCTATCACCATTCGCTGACCAGCACCGAGCTTGAGCCGATTGCCCGGGGCCTGAGCCCGAATGGCGGGCGCGGGGCGGAGGCGGTTTATCGTGAGGGGCGGATGACGGCCTCTTATGTGCATTTTTATTTTCCGTCGAATCCTTCAGCGATAGCCGCATTGTTTGCGCCAAAACTTGAGGCCGCCATCGCGAGCAAACCCGCTCCCAAAGTTGACCAGGTTTCGTCAGGTTGTACTCCATCTAATGTGGGAGCGGGCTTGCTCGCGAAGAGGCCATGACTGACAACGCATTCAGCCAGTCAGAACGCGATGCAGTCTACCGAGCCATCGCCGAACGCCGCGACATGCGCCACTTCAGCGGCGGCACGGTAGAGCCCGAGCTGCTGCGGCGCCTGCTCGAAGCCGCGCATCAAGCGCCAAGCGTCGGCCTGATGCAGCCCTGGCGTTTCATTCGCATCAGCGACCGGGCCCTGCGCGGCAAAATCCAGTCGCTGGTTGAAGAGGAGCGCATCCGCACCGCCGAAGCCCTCGGTGAGCGCACCGACGAATTCATGAAGCTCAAAGTCGAAGGCATCAACGATTGCGCCGAGGTGCTGGTCGCTGCGCTCATGGATGATCGCGAACGGCATATCTTCGGGCGTCGCACCTTGCCGGAAATGGACATGGCCTCGTTGTCCTGCGCGATTCAGAACCTCTGGCTGGCCTCTCGCGCCGAAGGGCTGGGGATGGGCTGGGTGTCACTGTTCGAGCCGCAAGCGCTGGCGGATCTGCTGGGGTTGCCGGCCGGGGCCAAGCCGTTGGCGGTGCTTTGTCTTGGGCCGGTCAAGGAATTCTATCCAGCGCCGATGCTGGTGCTCGAAGGGTGGGCGCAGGCGCGTCCGCTCAGTGAGTTGCTGTATGAAAATTATTGGGGAGTGAGTCAATGAGTGTGGCGTTATTGAGTGTCGCCGCAGTGGCGCTGGACGCGCTGCTGGGTGAGCCCAAACGCTGGCATCCGCTGGTGGCTTTCGGCCGTTTTGCCGATCGCATCGAACAACGTTTCAACAATGAAGGGCGCGGCTGGCGCAGCCACGGCGTCACTGCCTGGGTGATCGCTGTCGTGCCGCTGACCTTGCTGGCCACGGCATTGTCCTGGGCGCCTTACGTCGGCTGGATCGTCGAGATCCTCGCGCTTTATTGCGCGCTCGGCATGCGCAGCCTCGGTGAACACGTCGAGCCGGTGGCCAAGGCCCTGCGCAGTGATGATCTGGTTGAAGCGCGCACACGGGTCGGCTATCTGGTCAGCCGTCAAACCAGCGAACTGGATAAAACCGAAGTCGCCCGCGCCGCCACTGAATCCGTCCTGGAGAACGGCAGCGATGCGGTGTTCGCCGCGTTGTTCTGGTTTGCCGTGGCCGGTGCGCCCGGTGTGGTGCTCTACCGTTTGAGCAACACCCTGGACGCGATGTGGGGTTATCGCAACGAACGCTTCGAACGCTTTGGCTGGGCGGCGGCGAAGATCGACGACGTGCTCAACTACATTCCTGCACGGCTGGTGGCGTTGACCTACGCGCTGCTGGGCAAAACCCGACTGGCGTTGAAATGCTGGCGCAGCCAGGGCCCGACCTGGGACAGCCCGAACGCTGGCCCCGTGATGGCGGCCGGTGCCGGCGCGCTCGGCGTCGAACTTGGCGGGGCGGCTATCTATCACGGTGAACTGCATCAACGACCGCAACTGGGCGAGGGCGTGCCGGCGGATGCCGACTCCATCGACCGTGGCTGGCAATTGGTCCAGCGCGGGGTATGGTTATGGTTGCTGATCCTCTGCGTGGGGGCTGAATTCTATGCTTGAGCACGGTGGTCGCTTGCGCAAGGCAGCGCTCGAATACGCTATTGCAGAAGCCGACTGGCTGGACCTGTCCAGTGGCCTCGCGCCCTGGCCGTTCCCGATCCCTGAGATCCCGTTGCGGGCCTGGGCGCGATTGCCCGAAACCGATGACGGTCTGGAGCAGGCCGCTTGCGACTATTACGGCACAACCCAGGTGCTGCCGGTCGCCGGTTCGCAGATGGCCATCCAGTTGTTGCCGCGTTTGCGCCGCGCCGGCAAGGTCGGCGTGCTGTCGCCCAGTTACGCCGAACATGCCGAAGCGTGGCGGCGCAACGGCTATATCGTGCGTGAAGTGCTGGAGCAGGAGGTCGATTTCTATCTCGACAGCCTGGACGTGCTGGTGGTGGTCAATCCCAACAACCCGACGGGCCTGAGCCTGACCCCGAGTCGTCTGCTCGACTGGCATGCCCGACTGGCGTCACGCGGTGGCTGGCTGGTGGTGGACGAGGCGTTCATGGACAACACACCGATGTTGAGTCTGGCGCCTTTTACTCACCTTGTCGGCCTGATCGTGCTGCGCTCTTTTGGCAAGTTTTTTGGTCTGGCCGGTGTGCGGCTGGGCTTTGTACTGGCGGAGCGCAAATTACTCAAATTGCTCGCCGAGCAGGTCGGGCCCTGGGCAGTCAGCGGGCCGACCCGCGTGGTGGGCCAAGCGTGTCTGCTGGACACCGAAGGCCACGTCCGGCAGCGCCTGCGCAGCGAAGCGGCGAGCGAGCGCCTGGCGCGGTTGCTCGAACAGCATGGCCTTCAACCTCAGGGCGGCTGCGCCTTGTTTCAATGGCTGATCACCGAGCGCGCCGAAGTCCTTCACGACTTCATGGCGCGGCGCGGCATCTTGCTGCGCTTGTTCGCCCACAACAGCAGCCTGCGTTTCGGCTTGCCTGGCGATGAAGCGGATTGGCAGCGTCTCGAGCAAGCATTTGTGGCCTACGACAAGGAAACCCAATGACGACGTTGATGGTGCAGGGCACCACGTCCGACGCCGGCAAAAGCACGCTGGTGACGGCGCTGTGTCGATGGGTCACGCGTCAGGGCGTGCGTGTGGTGCCGTTCAAACCGCAGAACATGGCGCTCAACAGTGCCGTGACCGCCGACGGCGGCGAGATCGGTCGCGCCCAGGCAGTGCAGGCTCAGGCGGCTAATCTGGAGCCGCACACCGACATGAACCCGGTGCTGCTCAAACCCAACAGCGACACGGGTGCGCAGGTGATCATCCATGGCCGCGCGGTCACGACGATGAACGCCGTCGCCTATCACGACTACAAAGCCATCGCCATGCAAGCGGTGCTGGCCTCCCATCAACGATTGAGCGCTGCCTATCCGGTGGTGATGGTCGAGGGCGCGGGTTCGCCCGCCGAGATCAATCTACGTGCCGGCGATATTGCCAACATGGGCTTTGCCGAAGCGGTGGATTGCCCGGTGGTGTTGATCGCCGACATCAATCGTGGCGGGGTTTTCGCCCATCTGGTGGGCACGCTGGAACTGCTGTCGCCGACCGAGCAGGCGCGAGTCAAAGGCTTCATCATCAACCGTTTTCGCGGCGACCTCGCGTTGCTGCAACCGGGTCTCGACTGGCTGGAAGCGCGCACCGGCAAACCAGTGATCGGCGTGCTGCCGTATGTGATGGATTTGCACCTGGAAGCCGAGGACGGCATCGATCAGCGCCAGACCGACAAGGCAGACCAGGTGTTGAACGTGGTGGTGCCGGTGCTGCCGCGCATCAGCAACCACACTGATTTCGATCCGCTGCGCCTGCACCCGCAAGTGAACCTGCAATTTATCGGCCCCGGCCAGGCGATTCCTTCGGCTGACCTGATCATCCTCCCCGGTTCAAAAAGCGTGCGCAGCGACCTCGCGTACCTGCGGGCCAATGGCTGGGATACAGCGATCAGTCGTCATTTGCGGTACGGCGGGAAAGTGCTGGGGATTTGCGGCGGCCTGCAAATGCTTGGCGAGCACGTACATGATCCGCTGGGCCTCGAAGGCGCGCCGGGTTCCAGTGCTGGCCTGGGGTTGCTGGCGTTCGAAACGCAGCTCGAAGAAGAGAAGCAATTGCGCAATGTGCGCGGTCGTCTGGTGCTGGAAGATGCCGAGGTCAGCGGCTATGAAATTCATGCCGGCGTGACCACCGGACTGGCGCTGGAAAACGCCGTCGTGCAGCTGGACGACGGTCGCTGCGACGGTGCGCAAAGTGCTGACGGGCAGATTATGGGCACGTACCTGCATGGTCTATTTGAATCCCCGGCGGCGTGTAGCGCTTTGCTGCGCTGGGCGGGTTTGCAGGAAGTGCAGGACGTGGATTATCACGGGTTGCGTGAGCGCGATATCGAACGGTTGGCGGATTTGGTGGAGAAGCATCTGGATACCGCGCTGCTGCGGAAACTCTGCGGGATTTGAGGTGAGTTTGAATGCCTCATCGCGAGCAGGGACGACATAGATCAAATGTGGGAGCGAGCCTGCTCGCGATGACTGAAGTTGCCACACCGCCAATTGAAAGGATGAAACCATGCTGCAACTGATCCTCGGCGGCGCCCGCTCCGGCAAAAGTCGTCTGGCCGAACAACTCGCCGGCGACAGCGCGCTGGCCGTCACCTACATCGCCACCAGCCAGCCATTGGACGGTGAAATGAACGAACGGGTCGCTCATCACCGCGCCCGTCGCCCGGCCGAATGGGCATTGATCGAAGAACCGATCGAACTCGCCCGCGTGTTGCGCGACAGCGCCCGGGCCGACCGTTGCCTGTTGGTCGATTGCCTGACCCTGTGGATGACCAATCTGCTGATGCTCGAAGACAATCAGCGTCTGATTGCCGAACGTGATGCTTTGCTGGACTGCCTGGCGTCATTGCCGGGTGAAATCATTTTTGTCAGCAACGAGACCGGAATGGGTGTCGTGCCGCTGGGCGAATTGACTCGCCGCTACGTCGATGAAGCCGGTTGGCTGCATCAAGCCCTGGCCGAGCGCTGCCAACGTGTCGTCCTGACCGTCGCCGGCCTGCCCCTGACTTTGAAAGGAACTGCGTTATGACTCAATCCTGGTGGCTGAACCCGTGCAAGCCGATCGATGCGCAAGCAGTTGAACAGGCGCAGGCGCGCCAACAGCAACTGACCAAGCCCGCCGGTTCTCTCGGCCGGCTCGAATCGGTGGCGGTGCAATTGGCCGGGCTGCAAGGTCAGGTCAAGCCGAGCCTCGATCACCTGTGGATTGCTATTTTTGCCGGCGATCATGGCGTGGTCGCAGAAGGCGTGTCGGCGTTTCCCCAGGAAGTCACCGGGCAGATGCTGCACAACTTCGTCAGTGGCGGCGCCGCCATCAGCGTGCTGGCGCGCCAGCTCGGGGCTTCCCTTGAAGTGGTCGACCTTGGCACGGTCACGCCGTCGTTGAATTTGCCGGGCGTGCGTCACCTCAACATTGGTCCGGGCACTGCCAATTTCGTCGCGGGCGCGGCCATGACGCCGGCCCAGGGCGAGCTCGCCTTGCAGGCTGGCCGCGACAGCGTGCAGCGTGCGCTCGCGGCGGGTGCGCAGTTGTTTATCGGCGGCGAAATGGGCATCGGCAACACCACGGCGGCCAGCGCGCTGGCGTGTGCCTTGCTCGATTGCCCAGTGGTGCATCTGGCCGGTCCTGGCACTGGCTTGGACGCAGCGGGCGTCAGCCATAAAGCTCAGGTCATCGAGCGCGCCTTGGCCTTGCACGGCGCTCAGCGCGGTGATGCCTTGCAGACGCTGTTCAACCTCGGTGGTTTTGAAATTGCGGCGCTGGTTGGCGCGTACCTGGCGTGTGCCCAGGAAGGCATCGCAGTATTGGTGGACGGCTTTATCTGCAGCGTCGCGGCGTTGGTGGCGGTGCGCTTGAATCCCGCCTGCCGTGAATGGCTGTTGTTCGGTCATCGTGGTGCCGAACCGGGCCACCGTCATGTGCTGGAAACCCTGAAGGCCGAACCGCTGCTGGACCTTGGCCTGCGCCTGGGCGAGGGCAGTGGTGCAGCGTTGGCCGTGCCGCTGTTGCGCCTGGCCTGCGATCTTCACGGACAGATGGCAACGTTTGCCGAAGCGGCCGTGGCGGATCGTCCGGCATGACGCTGCGCCTGGACTTGCTGCGCCACGGTGAAACCGAACTGGGCGGTGGTTTGCGCGGCAGTCTCGATGATGCGCTGACCAGCAAGGGCTGGGAGCAGATGCGCGCGGCAGTGGTCGGGCAGGGGCCGTGGGATCGACTGATCAGTTCGCCGTTGCAGCGCTGCGCGCGCTTCGCCGAAGAGCTGGGGGCGAAATCGGGTTTGCCGGTGGTGCTCGATAAGGATCTGCAAGAACTGCACTTCGGCGCCTGGGAAGGGCAAAGCGCAGCGGCATTGATGGACACCGATGCCGAAGCGTTGGGCCTGTTCTGGGCTGATCCTTATGGGTTCACGCCGCCTGAGGGTGAGCCGGTAACGGATTTTTCCGAGCGCGTATTGGCCGCTGTCGAGCGGTTGCACGCTGCTTATGCGGGCGAGCGGATCTTGCTGATCAGCCATGGTGGTGTCATGCGCTTGCTGCTGGCTCAAGCGCGGGGTTTGCCGCGTGAGCAATTGCTCAACGTTGAAGTCGGCCACGGTGCGCTGTTCTCTCTGAGCGTCGAGGCGGGCGTGACACTCAAGGAAACCCTCTGACCATGTTGCCGTTCTGGATCGCCCTGCAATTTCTCAGCAGTTTGCCGATTCGTCTTCCGGGCATGCCTGCGCCTCAGGAACTCGGGCGTTCGTTGCTGTTTTATCCGCTGGTCGGGCTGCTGTTCGGCGTCATTTTATGGGCGTTGAACGGGCTGTTGCTGGGCGCGCCGTTGATGCTTCACGCGGCGTTGCTGCTGACGGTTTGGGTCTTGCTCAGCGGCGCGTTGCACCTGGACGGCCTGGCCGACAGCGCCGATGCGTGGCTCGGTGGTTTCGGCGACCGTGAACGCACCCTGACGATCATGAAAGACCCACGCAGCGGACCGATCGCGGTGGTGACGCTGGCACTGGTGTTGCTGCTCAAGTTCACGGCGTTGTTGGCGTTGATCGAGCAGCAGCACAGCGTTTGGCTGATCATCATTCCATTGATCGGCCGCAGCGCGATGCTGGGCTTGTTCCTGACCACGCCGTACGTGCGTGCCGGCGGGTTGGGCCAGGCGCTGGCCGATCATCTGCCGCGCTCGGCGGGTAAACGGGTGTTGGCGGTCAGTGCGCTGGCGTGTGTGCTGATCGCCGGTTTCAGTGGCGTCTGGGCGCTTGTGCTGGCGGGCGGGATGTTCGTCTGGTTGCGGCAGGTGATGCTGCGGCGCTTGGGTGGGACAACCGGGGACACCGCAGGCGCATTGCTGGAATTGCTGGAGATGGCGGTTCTGGTGGGGCTGGTGTTGGTCTGATGTTTCTGTGCTGGAGGTGCTGGCCACTTCGCGAGCAGGCTCGTTCCCACAGGGGAATGCGGTCATTTGTGGGAGCGAGCTTGCTCGCGAAGGCGGTCTGCCTGACACTCCCATTCTGCTGGGTAAACCCATCTGTAACTTGATTTAACACACTCGCGGGTATATACACGCACCATGCTCGACTCTCAATGTTTATGCATCAACCTGCGTCGCGCCGCCCGTGGCGTCAGCAGGCATTACGACGGCGCTCTCGACGGCTTCGGGATCAACGTCGCCCAGTATTCTTTGCTGTGCAATTTGCAGCGACTGAATGAACCGAGTATTTCCACCCTGGCCGAAGCCATGGGGCTGGACCGCAGCACCCTGGGGCGCAATCTTCGGGTGCTGGAAGGTGAAGGCCTGGTGGCATTGGTCGAAGGCGAGGACATGCGTAATCGCATCGTCCGGCTGACCGAGACAGGCGCACAACGCCTGGCTGCAGCCTTGCCGGCCTGGGAGGCGGCGCAACAACGGTTGATCGACCGTTTGGGCGCCGAGAAACGCGAAACCTTGCTGCGATTGCTGGACGAACTGGCCTGATGCCGGTTTTTCCGATCTTAAGCGGGTATATACCCGCGACCGGAGAATAAGAAATGACATCGATGTGGCGTACGTGTGGTTGGGTGTTGGTGGGGAGTGCGCTGATTCTGGCATTGTCTTTGGGCGTCCGGCACGGCTTCGGGTTGTTTCTGGCGCCAATGAGTGCCGAATTCGGCTGGGGGCGTGAGACGTTTGCGTTTGCCATCGCCTTGCAGAACCTGATCTGGGGGCTGGCGCAGCCCTTCACGGGGGCATTGGCCGACCGCTTTGGCGCGGCGAAAGTGGTGTTGATCGGCGGCGTGCTGTACGCCATGGGCCTGGCGTTCATGGGCCTGTCCGATTCGGCGGTGACCTTGTCCCTGAGCGCCGGCCTGTTGATCGGCATCGGTCTGTCGGGCACTTCGTTCTCGGTGATCCTCGGCGTGGTCGGTCGTGCAGTGCCACCGGAGAAACGCAGCATGGGCATGGGCATTGCCAGCGCCGCCGGTTCTTTCGGCCAGTTCGCCATGTTGCCCGGTACTCTGGGTCTGATTGGCTGGCTCGGCTGGTCCGCGGCCTTGCTGGTGCTGGGCCTGCTCGTGGCGTTGATCATTCCGCTGGTGAGCATGCTCAAGGACAAACCGTTGCCGGTGCTTGGCCATGATCAAACCCTGTCCGAAGCATTGCGCGAAGCCTGTTCGCATTCGGGTTTCTGGTTGTTGGCGTTCGGCTTTTTTGTCTGCGGCTTCCAGGTGGTGTTCATCGGCGTGCATTTGCCGGCCTATCTGGTGGATCAGCACCTTCCGGCCACGGTGGGCACAACGGTGCTGGCGCTGATCGGCTTGTTCAATATCTTTGGCACGTACACCGCGGGCTGGCTCGGCGGGCGCATGTCCAAGCCGCGCTTGCTGACCGGACTGTACCTGCTGCGAGCGGTGGTGATTGCGCTGTTTCTGTGGGCGCCGGTCACCACGACCACCGCGTACCTGTTCGGCATGGCGATGGGCTTCCTGTGGCTGTCGACGGTGCCGTTGACCAATGGCACCGTGGCCACCTTGTTCGGCGTGCGAAACCTGTCCATGCTCGGCGGGATCGTTTTCCTGTTCCACCAGCTCGGCTCGTTCCTCGGCGGCTGGTTGGGCGGGGTGGTGTATGACCGAACCGGGAGCTATGACTTGATCTGGCAAGTGGCGATTCTCTTGAGTCTGATGGCGGCCGCCCTGAACTGGCCGGTGCGTGAGCGACCGGTCGCGCGTCTGCAGACCCAGCTGAGCGCGATATGAACAGTTTCTGGCCGCGGATTGCTATTGCCGCTGGCGGCGCCTTGCTGCTGGCGCTCGCGTGGTGGGGCTGGCATCAGGGCGGGCTGGCGCTGATGCAGTTGGGCATGGGTGCTTGCTAGGAGCGGGCGAGGGCGAGTAACTTCGTTTTGGACAACTGAACAAGGATGCACTGACATGCTGATGCGCTGGATTGCAGTCCCCGCGTTGCTGATGGCGTTTACCGGATTGGCCCAAGCGGCAGAGTGCCCTGAGCTGTTGCAGGGCTCGTTACCCAAGCTGCGCGCCAAGGAATCCATCGACTTGTGCCAGCGGTATGAGGGTAAGCCGCTGGTGGTGGTCAACACGGCGAGTTTCTGCGGCTTTGCCCCGCAATTCAAAAGCCTTGAGGCGCTGAATCAGCGTTACAAGGATCAAGGGCTGGAGGTGATTGGTGTGCCGTCCAATGACTTCAAGCAGGAGTCCAAGGATGGCGCTGAGACGGCCAAGGTCTGTTACGTGAACTATGGCGTGACGTTCACCATGACCGAGCCGCAGAAAGTACGCGGCGACGAGGCCACTCATCTGTTCAAGGTACTCGCCAAACAGTCCAGCGCACCGAAGTGGAATTTCTACAAATACGTGGTTGATCGCAAGGGCAAGGTCATTGCCAATTTCTCCAGCCTGACCACGCCTGATGATCCTGAATTCATCGCCGCCGTGGAAAAGGCCTTGGCTTCGCAACCCTGATCCACACCCATTAAAAAGCCCCGCCTCTGTACAAGAGAGCGGGGCTTTTTTGATTCAGGTGGCGAGCGTTTCAGGCTCGCCGTGAATCATCAGAAGCGGTAGGTCGCGCCAACACCAAAACCGTTCGCCCAGTTTTGATACTTGGCGTTGTAAGTCTGGCCACGGTCGTTGCTGTTGTTGATCGTGACCGACTCTTCGCGCAGGTACGAGTACGCCACGTCGATGGTCAGGTCGTCGGTTGGGCTCCAGCCGGCGCCCAGGCTGAAGATCTTGCGATCGCCAGTCGGGATGCGGGGGGAACGGTCGACGTTGTTGGTCGGCGCCTGGTCAAAGGACAGACCGGTGCGCAGTACCCATTCCTTGTTCAGCTGGTAGGACGCGCCGATGGCGTGAGCCCAGGTATCGTGCCAGTTCTGTTCTTCGGTGATGGTGCCGAATTGGCCGTTGAGGACCGCCGGAACACCTTTGTTTTCAACGGTGATTTCTTTCAGGCGGCTCCAGCGAGTCCAGGTACTACCGGCGTAAATGGTCCACTTGTCGTCAAGCTGGTGAGTCAGCGAGAAGTCCACCGATTCAGGGGTGGTCAGGTCCAGCGAAGCGTCATACTTCTGGTTTGGGTTCTGACCGATCAGGCCCAGGACGTTGTAGTTGACCTTGGTGTTGCCATCGAGCTTGTACTTCACTTTCGAGTGGTAGGTCAGGCCGACACGAGTGCTGTCGGTGACCTGAGCCAGGATGCCGATGTTGTAGCCCACCGCCGTGTCGTCGCCTTTGATCTTGACGTTGCCGTCCGGTGCAGCCTGGGTGATCGACAGGTTCGATTCCAGGGTGCCGTCGATGCGGTTGATGGTCGGGCCGAAACCGATCGACACCTTGTCGTTGAAGGCATAGCTGACAGTTGGTTGCAGGGTGATGATTTTAACTTCGCTTTTGCTGCCGAAGTAACGACCTGCAAAGCCGCTCTCGTAGTCGGTCACCAGGCCGAACGGCGCGTACATGCCGATACCGAATGCCCAATGGTCGTCGATTGGCTTGACGTAGTAGCCCATAGGCACGGCGATGAACGGAACCATGTCACCGTCGTTGCTGCCGCGGTTCGGGCTGGAAGAGGCATGGCTGATGTCAGTGTGTGCGTCTAGAAATGCAGCGCCGCCAGTGACTTGTTCACGCTTGAGGCGGGACATGCCGGCAGGGTTGCCAAAAATTGTGCTTGCATCATCGGCAGAGGAAGATCGCCCGGCAAAACCTGTACCCATCCCGCTGATGCTTTGTTCGTTGATGGCAAAGCCACTTGCGAAGATCTGGGTGGATGCCAAGGTAACAGCGAGGCTAAGGGTGGTTTTGAGCATTACTTTTTTCATTATTAGAACTCCTGGTGATCACCGGGGCGAAAATTACCAACATTTTCGTCCCAGCGCCATAGCCTGTATCGCTTGAGTTAGAGCGGTTTTGTAGGACAATCTGACCGAAATCGCGACCCGTTGCAGGATCTTGTGAAATTGCGGGTCAGCAAGCGACCTGATTCAGTGGTGAAACACAGGTTTGCCAGGCGTAGGTGAAGTCACGCAGGCGGCCTTGGGGTTGAAAAGTCTGGCGCCAGATTCGGGCCATTCCCATCAAGTCATCGGCGGCGGGGAGGGGGGTATTCTGTTCTTCTACCAGCAGCCAGGCGATGGCTGTGGCGTAACGCAGGTTGACGGTCAACTCAAGGTGCGGCCCGCTGAGAAAGGCATGCTGGCTGGCCAGGCCGCGAACCAGGCTTGCGCGTTCCGGGTCCAGTGCCAGGTAGTGATCCCAGAGTGCCTGGTGGCGGGGTTCGGCGATTCGATACAGGCCGTGTCCACGGCGGTCATGCAGGGCGGAACCAAGGGCTGACTGGCTGGCAGCAATGCCCAGCAGCAGGGATTCGGCAGTCGCGCTATGGCGTCCGAGGTAGATCAAGGTCGGACGGATCACATAACGGCACAGTTCGCAGGCAGCGATACCCATAAAGCCCTCGAAACATGAAGTGGTCGGCGATACCTGAAGTAAGCGTTGGCAGCGTATGAATCGAATCAGGCTCGCCGGAAGCGGCTTACACCGCTTGAGTTGAAGTGTAGTGTCATATTCGCGCTGTAAAGGACTGTTTTTAAAATATTTCCGGCTTCGAGTTATAACCGTTATATCGGTTTGTGCTTAGCCCCGGGCCGTCCGATGAGGAATTTCGGGCAATAAAAAGCCCTGCTGTTCAAGCAGGGCTTTTGAGGTTTCAGCCTTTCTGGCGTATCAGGCAACCAGTGCCTGACGGGTACGCTCGATCACTGCCTGCAGCGGCTCGGCGCTGGAGTACTGATCGGGGTACAGGCGTTCGCTGTGACGAGCGATGCCGTGTTCGTTGACCAGAGTGAAGCTGAAGCAGCCTTTGCGAGCGGCCATGATCAGGCAATTCATTGGTGCAAAAGCGTTGGTCAGGGTACGGATAGCATCCTGGGTATGGATTTGAGTAGTCATGTTCTGGGTGTTCCTACAAGCGACACGGATAAGAGCCGTGCAAAATTAAAACGTTCCAGTGACGACGACCACCGTTGGTCGAACGAAGAACCCGACTGGAACAAAGCAGCCAGTTTGAAGCGCTGATAATTGGCGCGCTTGGGCTGGCAGGTAGGTACTTAGGAGGGCAGGCAACACATCAAGGGCAAAGGTTCTGGGCCCGGGGTGAAGATCCTGATCAATTTGCAGGCTGGTTCGGTCAGAGTAAGTGAGCTTCGCAACACCCTTTGCTTTCTGTTCAAAGGCGGTGTTGACGCAAGGTTTACCTGGAAACCATCGAGGTGGTCGATCCCGCTTATTCGGTAGAGGCTTCCGTTGGGAAGGCAAACCGGGAGGATTTGTTCGACCAGAATTGACTTTCAGCTTGGTACTAACGCCGCGGATAGTAACGGATTG
Organism: Pseudomonas sp. DR48; assembly: GCF_019823085.1. Classification (NCBI taxonomy): domain Bacteria; kingdom Pseudomonadati; phylum Pseudomonadota; class Gammaproteobacteria; order Pseudomonadales; family Pseudomonadaceae; genus Pseudomonas; species Pseudomonas sp. DR48. The sequence goes on from NZ_CP081946.1 coordinate 3,833,156, forward strand.
AGTTGGAGAAGTGAAGCATGGCTGCAAATTAATTCCTGAGTCTGGCAAATAGATCACGCCATTGAGCAATTTCCGACGGTTGGTCGGCGCTTCGGCACGCGCCTGGGGCAAGGGTTTACCAAGGTTATCCCCAGAAACGTCCGACAAAACGCTCCCAAAAAGCACATCGATATAACCGACCCGAAGGCAGTTGTGCACATTAGTTGCGCAGACTGTAACCGGAGTGTAATCCGCGCCCCGACCACAGTGGGTGCCTGTATTGAAAATTTAAGTCAATGAAAAACATCGCTTTTTTTTATTGGTGAAAAAATCGTCAGTTTGACTGAGAGCCCCATTCCATAGGGCTTTGCGCGAGTTCAAGGGCGGTTGTCCACTGAGTTATCCACAGCTTCTGTGGATTGTCCCGAGCGCTTGCTCTAGCACGGGCGTGCAGGGTTTTTTTAGGCTTTACCTGTAAGAAAAAAAGAGTAGAGTGGCGCGCCCTCCGATCTGTCCCACAGTGTTTTATGAAGTTTCGCTCAGTATCAGTTTCTGCCACTTCCACACCTCCCCGTGTTACCCCGCCCAAGCGTTTTTCAATGCGCGTGGCCGAGTGGTTGCTGGACAGCCCGCGCCTGGGTGAAAACGCCAACATCAAACACCTCGCCGGCCGGTTGCTCAAACAGCCAGCGCGTGAAGGTGTCGTGGCCGCACAAAGTCGCCTTGGCCAGCTGATGTGCCGCGAATGCGGGAACGCCCGCGATCGTCGCATTGGCCAGGACTTGCTGCACAAGGCTGCGCGCGCAGGTGATCGGCGTGCTCAACAGGAACTGGGGCTGATCGAAGACTGAGCTGTCCAAGCTCTGACGCCTTGGTTAACCTTCAAGCTTTATCTCATCGGCAGGAGTCGCTATGGCTATGGACTTGACCAGCATTTTGCTCGGTCTGGCGGGCGCTGCACTGCCATTGCTGGTGCTGGCCTGGCGCATCCAGCGGCGGGCGAGCGAGGGACAAGCCGAGCTGGCCTTGCTGGAAGAACGCCTGGCCATGTCGCAATTGGCGCAGGACGGCTTGAACGCTCAGCTTGAAGCCTGTCGCGATGAAATCGGTGATCTGGGCCAGGCCAACGCTGCCAAGCAGGCAGACCTGGCGGCCATGCGCCGTGAAATTGAACTGCTACAGATCGAGCGCGACGACGCCCGCGATGCGGCTCACGCCTGGAACATCGAGCGCGCCGGCAAAGAGGCTGAGCTGCGGCGCCTCGACGCCCAGGCGGCCTCGCTCAACGCCGAGCTGCGTGAGCAGCAGGAAAGCCATCAGCAACGCCTCAATGACCTGCAAGGCTCGCGAGACGAGCTGCGAGCACAATTCGCCGAGCTGGCGGGGAAGATTTTTGACGAGCGTGAGCAGCGCTTCGCCGAAACCAGCCAGCAACGCCTGGGCCAGTTGCTCGACCCATTGAAAGAACGTATCCAGTCGTTTGAAAAACGTGTCGAGGAAAGCTATCAGGCCGAAGCTCGAGAGCGCTTTTCCCTGGCCAAAGAGCTGGAGCGCCTGCAGCAGTTGAACCTGCGTTTGAGCGACGAAGCCACCAACCTCACTCGCGCCTTGAAAGGGCAGAAAACCCAGGGCAATTGGGGCGAGCTGATTCTCGAGCGCGTGCTCGAACATGCCGGGTTGGAGAAGGGGCGCGAGTACCAGACCCAGGTCAATCTCAAGGGGCCGGACGGAGAGCGATTCCAGCCGGACGTGATCATTTATCTGCCGGGCGACAAGCAGGTGGTGGTCGATTCCAAAGTCAGCCTCACGGCCTATCAGCAATACGTCGCGGCCGAAGACGATGCCATCGGCCAACTCGCCATCAAGCAGCACGTGCTGTCCTTGCGCACTCACGTCAAAGGCCTGGCCGGCAAGGACTACAAGCGACTCGACGGCTTGCACAGCCTGGATTTCGTTTTGCTCTTCGTGCCGATTGAAGCGGCGTTTTCGGCGGCGTTGCAGGCGGAGCCAACGCTGTTCCAGGAAGCGTTCGACCGCAACATCGTCATCGTCAGCCCGACCACTTTGCTGGCGACGCTGCGAGTCATCGACAGCCTGTGGAAGCAAGAACGCCAGAGCCAGAACGCCCGGGAAATCGCCGAACGCGCTGGATGGCTGTACGACAAGTTCGTGTTGTTCATTCAGGATCTGGACGAAGTCGGCAATCGCTTGCAGCAACTGGACAAGGCTTACAGCTCTGCGCGCAACAAGCTGACAGAAGGGCGCGGTAATCTGGTCAGTCGCAGCGAGCAGTTGAAGTTGCTGGGCGCGCGGGCGAGCAAGAGCTTGCCCGCGGACTTGCTGGAACGGGCGATGACCGATGTCGATGGGTTGGCTGAGTTGCCTGAATAGCTAAAAAGCATCGCGAGCAAGCTCGCTCCCACAGGGTTTTGTATCGTTCACTCGATGTAAGCAACAACACCGATCCACTGTGGGAGCGAGCTTGCTCGCGATGGCGTCATTTCAGACACCGCAGGGCTGAAGCCTGAAGCCTGACGCCTCACAACGGCAAATGCCGACTCAACAAAGCCCGCAACGCCGCAGGTTTAACCGGTTTGGCCAAGTAATCCAGGCCAGCCGCATGCACTTGGGCCACCGTCTCCGGCCGGCCATCGGCGCTGATGACCACGCCCGGCACCGGTTCCCCCAGTTGCGTGCGCAACCACGCCATCAATTGCGTCCCGGTCTCGCCATCGTCCAGGTGGTAATCCACTAGCGCCAGGTGTGGACGCATGCCGTCGTTGAGCAGGGCCGCGCATTCGTCACGGTTACGCGCGGTCCAGACCTGGCAACCCCAGCGCGTCAGCAGGCTGTTCATGCCGATCAGGATGCTGTCTTCGTTATCGATACACAGCACCTGCGCACCGTTCAACGCATGGCCATTGAGCTCGTTAACCTTGGCCGGTGCTACCGTTTGCGTCCTGGCCAGCGGCACGCTGACACTGAACACACTGCCGTGCCCCGGCCAGGAACGTACCTGCAAGGTATGACCGAGCACGCGACACAAGCCATCGGCAATCGCCAGGCCCAGGCCCAGGCCTTTCTCGGCCCGGGTCTGGTGGCTGTCGAGGCGTTTGAACTCTTCGAATATCACCCGCTGTTTGTCTTCGGCAATCCCCGGCCCGCGGTCCCAGACCTCCAGGCGCAGCTCGCCCTTGTGCCGGCGAACGCCAAGCAACACCGGCCCTTTGGCGTAGCGGAAAGCGTTCGTCAGGAAGTTCTGCAGGATCCGTCGCAGCAGCTTGATATCGCTGTCGACCCGCAATTTGCTGCCCCGGACGCGGAATTTCAGCCCTTGTTCCTGGGCCAGCGCCTTGAATTCGGCGCCGAGGGCATCGTACAGCTCGTTGAGTACGAAAGGCTTTGGGTCCGGGTTGATCTTGCCGTTTTCCAGGCGAGAAATATCCAGCAGGTCGCTGATCAAGTCCTCGGCCGAGCGCAGTGAGCTGTCGAGATGATGCACCAGTTTCTGCGCCTCACTGGACAGGCCATCCTGGTGGGAGAGGGCGGCGGAGAACAGCCGCGCGGCATTCAGGGGCTGCATCAAGTCATGGCTGACCGCCGCCAGAAACCGGGTCTTCGACTGGTTCGCCGCTTCCGCGACGCCCTTGGCTTCGGTCAGGGCAACGTTGAGTTGTGACAGTTCATGGGTCCGCGCGATGACCCGCTGTTCAAGGCGTTCATTGGCTTCGGTCAGCGCTTGCTCGGCTTCGCGGAACGCGGTGATGTCAGTGAAACTCATGACGAAACCGCCGCCGGGCATCGGATTGCCGATCAGCTCGATCACCCGTCCGTTGGGGAACAGTCGTTCAGAGGTATGGGCGCGGCCCTGACGCATCCAGTGCAGGCGGCGGGCGACGTGCACTTCGGCTTCGCCGGGACCGCACAGGCCACGCTCGGCGTTGTAGCGAATGATGTCGGCAATCGGCCGGCCGACGCTGATCAAGCCGTCGGGATAGTTGAACAGTTCCAGATAACGCCGGTTCCAGGCCACCAGTTTCAACGATTGGTCGACCACGCTGATGCCTTGCGTGATGTTTTCAATCGCGCCTTGCAGCAAGGCGCGGTTGAATTGCAGCACTTCCGAGGCTTCATCGGCGATCCGCACGACGTCCTCCAGCTGCATTTCTCGACCTTCAATGGCGGCTTTCACCACGGCGCGCGTCGACGAAGCGCCGAGTACACCGGCCAGCAAGCGTTCGGTGTGGGCGATCCATTCACCGTCGGCGTTCTGGTTCGGGTTGAAGCCTTTGCCTTGGCGGTAGGCAAAACGGATGAAGCTCTGTCGGGCGCGTTCCTCACCGACGAACCGGGCGGCCAATTGCAGCAAATCCTCGATCTGCACCGCCAGCATCGAGCGCGCGCTGGGGCGAGCGCTGATTTCCTGGCCGATAAACCGTCCGGCCTGCCAGTGTTCCGAGACCCTGGTGCGCGAGAGCACCGAGACCCAGGCGAACAACGTGAAGTTGCCGGCCAGCGACAGCACCACGCCTTGGGTCAGCGGGGTGATCGGCAGGTGCAGCGGGTTACCGTGCAGCCAGGCCAGACCGGGGAAACTGCTCAAGGACCAGCCGAGACTGTTGGCGGCAATGGGCAAGATCAAGGTGTAGAACCACAGGAACGTCCCGGTGGCGAGACCGGCGAATACACCCCGGCGGTTGGCCTGTTTCCAGTACAGTGCGCCGAGCATCGCCGGGGCGAGTTGGGTCACGGCGGCGAATGCGATCTGGCCGATGGTCGCCAGGCTGGCGGTTGAGCCCAGCAGTCGATAGCTGACATAGGCCAACAGCAGAATCACCACGATGCTGACGCGGCGCACCGAGAGCATCCACTGGCGGAACACTTCGAACGGTCGCTCGGCGTTGTTTCGGCGCAGCAGCCACGGCAGCAACATGTCGTTGGAGACCATGGTCGACAGCGCAACGCTGGCGACGATCACCATGCCGGTCGCTGCCGAGGCGCCGCCGATAAAGGCCAGCATCGCCAGGGCCGGGTGAGATTGGGCCAGCGGTAGGCTGATGACGAACGAGTCCGGCAGCACGGAGCTGGGCAGCAGCATCTGACCGGCGAGAGCGATCGGCACTACAAACAACGCCGCCAATGCCAGATAAGCCGGGAAGACCCATTTGGCCAGGCGCAAATCCTGGGGTTCGATGTTTTCCACCACGGTGACGTGGAACTGCCGGGGCAGGCAGATGATTGCCATCATTGCGACGCCGGTTTGCACCACCATCGATGGCCAGTTGATGGTTTCTTTCCAATATTGCTCAAGGCGTGGCGCGAGCATGGCCTGGTCGAACAGGTCGTCAAAGCCGTCGTACAAGCCGTAAGTCACGAACGCGCCGACGGCGAGAAATGCGAACAGCTTGACCAGCGACTCGAAGGCAATCGCCAGCACCATCCCACGGTGGTGTTCCGTGGCATCCAGGTTGCGGGTCCCGAAGACGATGGTGAAGAGTGCCAGCACCAGCGACACGATCAGTGCCGTGTCCTGAGCTCGGGTGCCCATTGCGTCAGCGCCGGCGCCGATCAGCAGATTCACCCCGAGTACGATGCCCTTGAGCTGCAAGGCGATGTAAGGCAATACGCCCACCAGACAGATCAACGCCACCACGATCGCCAACGACTGCGATTTACCGTAGCGGGCGGCGATGAAGTCGGCGATGGAGGTGATGTTCTCCTGCTTGCTGATCATCACCATTTTTTGCAGGACCCACGGCGCGCAGACCAGCAACAGGATCGGCCCGAGGTAGATCGGCAGGAACGACCAGAGTTGTTCGGCGGCCTGGCCCACGGCGCCAAAGAACGTCCAGCTGGTGCAATAGACCGCCAGCGACAGGCTGTACACCCACGCACGCACTCGCGGCGGCAACGGTGTGCTGCGACGGTCGCCGTAAAAGGCGATGGCAAACATGATGGCCATATAGGCCAGGGCGACGGCGGCGATCAGCCCGCTGGACAGCGACATGGTAACTCCAGACAAAAGACACCCCGGATTGCAGCCCGGTGAGACAGTCTCGCACGATGGCAGGGGTTAGTCAGTGTCGACCAAGGTCGTGGCGTGGCGGGCTGTCGCAGGGTGTTTGCTGGTTGGATCTTCGGCGTTCAAGAGGGCCTCTTCGCAGGCAAGCCCGCTCCCACAATGTATCGGGTAAACACAGAACAAATAATGTGGGAGCGAGCCTGCTCGCGATTGGCGGCATCAAGGCCGCAACGCAATATCGATCAACCGATGCAACTCCTCGACCTCAAGTGCCGCTGCCGAAAACAGGATGCGAAACACCGTCGGTGCCGCCACCAGGTTGATCAATCGATCGACACTCGGTTTCGGTTCATCAGGGTAACGGTCGAGAATCGTCTGCAACTGCCCGCCAATGATCGTCGTGCAATAGACCGGTGTGGTGCTGCATTGCACATCGCGCAGCATGTTCCGGCCGGGCTCGGAACTCATTTCGTCGAGGTATTGCTCCGCCCAGGCGCGCACATCGCTGCGCAGGCTGCCGGTGTTGGCCGGTTCGCTTTCGGGGCGCATGCGGGCGAGGGCGACGTCGGCCAGCAATACCGATAAGTCGCCCCAGCGCCGGTAAATGGTGGACGGCGTAACGCCCGCGCGCGCCGCGATCTGCGGGACGGTCACGGTGGTGCGGTCCTGCTCTTCGAGGAGCTGGCGAACGGCGGAATGAACCGACTCTTGCACCCGGGCGCTACGGCCGCCGGGGCGTAAACCTTCTTTAATAGCCATGCATCGGACCTTAACACAAAGAATTTGCTTTAAGCGCTGTCCAGTAGCACACTCCGCAAAAGCAAAAAATTAGCTTTTGCGGAGTGTGCGCATGTCCAGTTCAGTATCCAAACGTTCTAGCCTGTGGTTTCTGGCGATCACTTTACTCAGTTTTCTGGCCGCCTCCACGGCACCGACTCCGTTGTATCACCTGTATCAGGACCACCTGCAATTCTCGGCGGCGACCCTGACCCTGATTTTCGGCGTGTATGCCCTCAGCCTGCTGGCGGCATTGCTCACCGTGGGATCGCTTTCGGATTACCTGGGACGCAAACCGGTGATATTCACCGCCGTTCTGTTGAACATGCTGGCGATGTTGCTGTTTATCAATGCCGATAGCGTCGCCTGGTTGATCAGCGCGCGGGTGCTTCAGGGCTTTGCGACCGGCATGGCCACGGCAGCGTTAGGCGCGGCGTTGCTGGACACGGATCGTCAGCAGGGGCCGCTGGTCAACAGCGTTGCGCCGCTGTTGGGCATGGCGGTGGGCGCGATGGGGTGTGGCTTGCTGGCCGAGTTTGCGCCGTTGCCGTTGCAATTGACCTTTTGCGTGCTGCTCGCGTTGTTCGGGTTGCAGGCGTTGTACGTCTGGCGTCTGCCGGAAAGCGTGAGTGCGCAATCCGGAGCACTGGCTTCGCTGCGTCCGACCTTGCATGTGCCGGTCCAGGCTCGGAGTGCGCTGTGGCGGGTGCTGCCAATCAACACTGCCGCATGGGCGCTCGGTGGTTTTTACGCCTCCCTCGCGCCGTCCCTGGTTCGCACGGCCACCGGATCGACCTCGAACCTGATTGGCGGTGCGACGGTGGCCGTCCTGACCGTCACTGGCGCGTTGATGATCTACACCTTACGCAGTCGTGCCGCCGACAAGGTCTTGTGGATCGGTACGAGTATCCTGCCGGTGGGTGTGGCATTGATTTTACTGGCGGTCCACAGCGCCAGCCTGCCGCTGTTTTTTATCGGCACGCTGGTGGCCGGTTGCGGGTTCGGCGCCAGTTTTCTCGGGTCGTTGCGCAGTGTGGTGCCATTGGCCTTGCCCCACGAGCGCGCCGGGTTGATGTCGGCGTATTACGCGCTCAGTTACCTGGCGTTCTGCCTGCCGTCGTTGCTGGCGGGGAGTCTGACGCGGGCCTTTGGTCTGGTGGCAGCGACCGATGCCTACGGCGCCACGCTGATCGTCCTGGCGGTCGTCGCCTTATCGGCATTGATACGACAACGCGCCGCTCAGCCCTGTAGCGTCACCGGCCAGCCATAAAAAAAACGCGGCGCCCTCAAAGCGCCGCGTTTTTTGTTGGCTGCGATCAGATCTGCGCGAACCCGCCATCCACAAACAGCTCGATCCCGTTGATAAAACTGCTGTCATCCGAGGCCAGGAACACCGCCGCTTTTCCCACTTCCGATGGTGTTCCGAGGCGGCCGATCGGCACCTGGCTGGCCAGGAAATCGAGCAAGCCCTGCTGCTGATCCGGCGGTGCCAGTTCAGTCAGGCCCGGGGTGTGAATCGGGCCGGGGCTGATGACGTTCACGCGAATCCTGCGGGCTTTCAGATCCAGCAGCCATGAGCGGGCAAAGTTGCGTACCGCGGCTTTACTGGCGCTGTAAACGCTGAAATTTTCCGTGCCTTTGGTGGCGGTGGTCGATGCGGTGAGGATCACCGAACCGCCGTCCTTGAGCAGTGGCAGGGATTTCTGCACGGTGAACAGCAGGCCTTTGACGTTGACTCCGAAAATCCGGTCGAAATGCTCCTCGGTGATAGCGCCGAGCGGCAGCATGTCTCCGCCGCCAGCGTTGGCAAACACGATGTCCAGATGTCCGGCCTGTGCCTTGATTACTTCGAAAATCCGGTCCAGGTCGGAAAGGTTCGCCACGTCGCCCTGAATCCCGGTGATGTGGTGGCCGATGCTCTCGACCGCTGCATCCAGTTCGGCTTGACGGCGACCGGTGATGAAGACGGTGGCGCCCTGGTCGACGAAGGCTTGAGCCGACGCCAGGCCGATGCCGGTGGTGCCGCCTGTGATCAATGCAATTTTGCCTTTCAGTGTGCTGCTCATGGTGTGAATCTCCGGTGAGTCGTGTAGGAATTTGCCGGCCGGGTTGTGCGCCGTTGAACAAACTCTATGCCCAAAGATTCGGTCGAAAAATCATCTGAATCGGGTTTGTTTGTACATGATTGTGGACAATACTCAGGGCATGTCGCCTTGAGGTTTTGTGATGAATCAATTATTGGCCATGCGTGTTTTCGCCCGAGTCGTGCAGGCCGGCTCGTTTACCAAAGCCGCCGACTCGTTGAACCTGCCGAAAACCTCGGTCAGCAAACTGGTGGCCGAACTTGAAGAACACCTCGGTACGCGGCTGCTGCAGCGCACCACCCGCCGGCTCACCGTGACGGCGGACGGGATGTCTTACTACGAACGTGCCATGCAATTGATGGTGGAACTGGATGATCTGGACAACAGTTTCGCCAGCGCCCAAGGTCATCCGCGCGGCAAGATCCGCGTAGACGTCGGAGGCTCGGTGGCGACCCTTCTGATCATTCCCGCGTTGCCGGATTTCTACGCGCGCTACCCGGATATTCAGATCGACATGGGCGTCAGCGACCGGCCGGTAGACCTGATCAGCGAAAACGTCGACTGCGTTATTCGTGGTGGGCCGTTGACCGAGTTGTCCCTGGCTGCGCGACCGTTGGGGATGTCGTCATGGACCACCTGTGCATCGCCGCAGTATCTGCAGCGTTTTGGCCTCCCGACCGATCCGCGAGACCTCGAGAAAAATCATCACATTGTCAGTTACCACTCAGCCAGTACCGGGCGGGTGATGCCGGCGCGTTTCGAGCGTAACGGAGAAAAGCTGGAGGTCCGCGGGCCGGGAATTTTCACGGTCAACGAGAGCAATGCCCACCTGGCGGCCGGGGTGGCGGGGCTGGGGGTCATTCATACATTTACCTATACCGTGCGGGCGCACCTGCAGCGTGGAGAACTGGTGCCGATACTCCAGGACTGGCGGCCACCGCGGTATCCATTCCACGTCCTGTACCCGCCAAACCGGCATCAGAGTAATCGGGTGCGGGTATTTATCGACTGGCTGGCGCAGCTGTTCGCCGATATGGATTAGTCTTGGTGTCGCGCTTATCTACAAAACAGATAACAGTTAGAGATATTACCCGTTATATAGATATTCGATTCGGATCTACCATGAATTCCACCTCACAAGAGGAGAGGAATTCGCCATGACCTGCCCCAATAGCAACACCCTCGGTTTTAAACCGCTCAGCCATTTGCAGCACCCGCTTGAGGCCATCCGCCAATTCACCCCGAACTGGTTCGCCGCAACCATGGGCACGGGCGTGCTCGCATTGGCGCTGGCGCAACTGCCCGTTGCCATGCCCGGCCTGCGCGCGGTAGCCGAGGGTTTGTGGCTATTCAACATCCTGCTGTTTGCGCTGTTCACCGCAGCCTATTCGGCACGCTGGGTACTGTTCTTTGATGAGGCTCGGCGGATTTTCGGTCACTCCACGGTATCGATGTTTTTCGGCACCATTCCCATGGGGTTGGCGACGATCATCAACGGCTTTCTGGTTTTCGGGTTGCCACGCTGGGGTGACGGCGTGATCCATGTCGCTGAAGTGCTGTGGTGGCTTGATGTGGCCTTGTCGTTGGCCTGCGGCGTGTTGATTCCTTACATGATGTTCACCCGCCAGGAACACAGCATCGACCAGATGACCGCCGTCTGGCTGTTGCCGGTAGTGGCGGCGGAAGTGGCCGCCGCCAGCGGTGGTCTGCTGGCGCCGCACCTGGCCGATGCCCATTCGCAACTGGTGATGCTGGTGACCAGCTACGTGCTTTGGGCGTTTTCCCTGCCGGTGGCGTTCAGCATTCTGACCATCCTGTTGCTGCGCATGGCGTTGCACAAATTGCCTCACGAAAACATGGCCGCCTCGAGCTGGCTGGCGCTCGGACCGATTGGCACCGGGGCATTGGGCATGTTGCTGCTGGGCGCCGATTCACCGGCCATCTTTGCCGCCAATGGCCTGCCGGGCATGGGTGAAATCGCTGCTGGGTTGGGACTGGTGGCCGGCATCACGCTATGGGGCTTCGGCTTTTGGTGGATGCTGATGGCGATGCTGATCACTGCGCGTTACTTGCGCGCCGGCATTCCGTTCAACCTCGGCTGGTGGGGCTTTACCTTTCCGCTGGGCGTCTATTCTCTGACGACGTTGAAACTGGGCAGCACCTTGAACCTGACGTTTTTCAATGTCTTTGGCTGCGTGCTGGTGGCGATGCTGGCGGTGATGTGGCTGATCGTCTCGAAACGGACCGTGCAGGGCGCGTGGCGGGGCGAGTTGTTTGTCTCGCCGTGCATTGCAGGATTAAACAAATAACCTGCAAAGATTAGGTAATGTGTGGCCTGGATCGACGTACGACATTCCAATAACAAATTCCACGCCACGCTTCACCCAACATCAGGGACACATGGAAGATGAGCCACCCCTCACAGTTCACTTTGCTTCGCACCCGGCGCTTCCTGCCGTTCTTCGTGACACAGTCCCTCGGGGCATTCAACGACAACATCTTCAAGCAGTCGTTGATCCTCGCCATCCTGTACAAGCTGACGATCGAGGGTGACCGCTCGATCTGGGTCAACCTCTGTGCGCTGCTGTTCATCTTGCCGTTCTTTCTGTTCTCGGCGCTGGCCGGCCAGTTCGGGGAAAAGTTCGCCAAGGACGCACTGATTCGCCTGATCAAGCTTGGGGAAATCGCCATCATGGCGGTCGGCGCCGTCGGCTTCCTGTTTGATCACCTGTCGCTGATGCTGGTGGCGCTGTTCGCCATGGGCACGCACTCGGCACTGTTCGGGCCGGTGAAGTATTCAATCCTGCCTCAAGCCCTGCATGACGAAGAGCTGGTGGGGGGCAACGGGCTGGTGGAAATGGGCACCTTCCTGGCGATCCTCGCCGGGACCATCGGCGCCGGGATCATGATGTCGTCCAGTCATTACGCGCCTGTCGTTTCCACGGCGATCGTCGGGGTCGCGGTGCTGGGTTACCTGGCCAGTCGCAGTATTCCGCGGGCGGCGGCCTCGTCGCCGCAATTGCGCCTGAACTGGAACATCTTCAGCCAGTCCTGGGCCACGTTGAAACTGGGCCTGGGGCAAACGCCCGCCGTGTCGCGGTCCATCGTCGGCAACTCGTGGTTCTGGTTTGTCGGAGCGATTTATCTGACGCAGATCCCGGCGTATGCCAAGGAATGGATGCACGGCGACGAAACCGTGGTGACGCTGATCCTGACGGTGTTCTCAGTAGGCATCGCATTGGGCTCGATGCTCTGCGAGAAGCTTTCGGGGCGTAAAGTCGAGATTGGTCTGGTGCCGTTTGGTTCGTTCGGACTGACGGTGTTCGGCCTGCTGCTGTGGTGGCATTCCGGCGGTATTCCGGACAGCGTCAACGGCCATGGCTGGATCGAAGTCCTCGGTTTTGGCCACGCGTGGCTGGTACTGATCGACATCCTTGGGCTGGGGATTTTCGGCGGGTTCTACATCGTGCCGCTGTATGCGCTGATCCAGTCACGCACTCCCGAGAACGAGCGTGCGCGGGTGATTGCCGCCAACAACATTCTCAACGCACTGTTCATGGTGGTCTCGGCGATTGTCTCGATTGTCCTGCTGAGCATGGTCAAGCTGTCGATCCCGCAGCTGTTTCTGGTGGTGTCGCTGCTGAACATCGGTGTCAACGCCTACATCTTCAGCATCGTTCCCGAGTTCAGCATGCGTTTCATGATCTGGCTGCTCAGCCATTCCATGTACCGCGTGGAGCATCGCAACCTGGAACTGATTCCCGATGAAGGCGCAGCATTGCTGGTCTGTAACCATGTGTCCTTTGTCGATGCGTTGCTGATTGGTGGCGCGGTGCGTCGGCCGATTCGCTTTGTGATGTATTACAAGATCTACAACTTGCCGGTGCTGAACTTTATCTTTCGCACCGCCGGGACGATTCCGATCGCGGGACGTCAGGAAGACATTCAAATCTACGAAAAAGCCTTCAAGCGGATCGCTGAATATCTGAAGGATGGCGAGCTGGTGTGCATCTTCCCCGAAGGCAAGTTGACCGCCAACGGCGAGATCGACGAGTTCAAGGGCGGGCTGACGCGGATACTCGAAGAGACGCCGGTGCCGGTGATTCCGCTGGCGTTGCAAGGGTTGTGGGGGAGTTTCTTCAGCCGCGATCCGGGCAAGGGATTGTTTCGTCGGTTGTGGTCGCGGGTGACGTTGGTCGCGGGGCCGGCGGTGGCGGTCGAGGCGGCGGAGCCGGCGAAGTTGCAGGCGATGGTCGGCGAGTTGCGCGGCACAGTTCGATAGTCGGTGACTGTCAGGGCCTCATCGCGGGCAAGCCCGGCTCCCACAGGGATTGATGGTGTGTCGACTATTTGCGACACAACACAGATCCAATGTGGGAGCGGGCTTGCCCGCGATAGCGGTAGTTGCCTACGCGCTGACCTTCAGGCCAACCAGCCCGGCAACAATCAACGCCACGCTGGCCAGCCTGAACAACGCCATGGACTCGCCAAACAGAATGATCCCGGCGATCACCGTGCCCACGGCGCCCACTCCGGTCCAGATCGCATAGGCGGTGCCCAGCGGCAATTCCTTCATGGCAAGGCCCAGCAAGCCGAGGCTGATGGCCATGGCGGCGACAGTGAGTGCAGTCGGGAGAGGGCGGCTGAAACCGTCGGTGTATTTCAGGCCGACAGCCCAGCCCACTTCGAACAGACCGGCGAAAAACAGAATGATCCAGGACATGAGAGACCTCCATCGATTGACGGGGTCGTCCCCAGATTAATGACTCGATCGAGCCGCGAGGTCGTCCTCGCGTTGGGCGATAGAGTGCCCATCATTGATCCGGGGATCAAGTTTTCGGGTCAGTCCGCCGCCTGCTCAGCAGCGATTCTACGGTCTTCTTTTTCGCTCATGCGGCGGAAATACGTCGAGAGCAGCGCGCCCGAAATGTTGTGCCAAACGCTGAACAAAGCGCTAGGCACCGCCGCCAGTGGCGAGAAGTGCGCACTGGCCAGCGCGGCACCCAAGCCGGAGTTCTGCATGCCGACTTCCAGTGCCAGTGACTTGCGCTGCGCCAACGGCAGTTTGAACAAGCGTCCGGTGAAGTAGCCCAGCAGGTAACCGAAGCTGTTGTGCAGCATCACCACGGCCATGATCAACAGGCCTGATTCGGCGATTTTCGCCTGGCTGGCGGCGACCACGGCGGTGACGATAATCACGATGCTCACCACCGAAATCAGCGGCAACACTTCCACCGCATGACGAACCCGGCTGCCGAGCAAGCGCTGGGCAACCACACCGAGCACGATCGGCAACAGCACCACTTGCAGGATCGACCAGAACAGCTCCATGAAGGACACCGGCAACCAGGCCGAGGCCAGCAGCCAGATCAGTGCCGGCGTCAGCAGCGGAGCGAGGAGGGTGGTGACCGCTGCGATGGCCACCGACAACGCCAGGTCGCCGCGAGCCAGCCAGGTCATGACGTTCGAGGAAGTGCCGCTTGGGCAGCAACCGACCAGAATTACCCCGACCGCAATTTCCGGCGGCAGGTGAAATGCCTGGCAGAGCAACCACGCCACGCCGGGCATGATCACGAAATGCGCAACCACGCCCAAAGCCACGCGCCACGGGTGGCGAGCGACTTCGGCGAAGTCTTCGAGTTTGAGGGTCAGGCCCATGCCGAACATCACCAGGCCCAGCAGTGGCACGATTGCGCCTTTCAGGCCGATGAACCAGGTCGGTTGCAGAAAGGCCACAACCGCGAAAATCAGCACCCAGTAAGCGAAGGTGTTGCCGACAAAACGACTCAATGCAGCCAGTGCGCGCATGGTCTGATCCTTATTATTGAGTGACATCACAAAACAACTGTGGGAGTGAGCTTGCTCGCGAAGAGGCCGGTACATTCAACATTTATGTCGCCTGTAAGACCGCCTTCGCGAGCAAGCCCGCTCCCACATTTAGACCGCGTCGGTTTAGATCCCCTGCGGGGTCTCTTCACCGCCCAATGCTTCAACCAGCGCCGGCAGGAAGTCGCCGAACGTCAGCATCATCAGGGTGAAGCTGGCGTCCAGTTGGCCGAGGGCTTCTTCGCCGCCGTCCTGTTCCGCCTGGTCTTGCAGCAAGTCCTCGAACTTCAGGCGCTTGACCACCATCTTGTCGTCGAGGACGAAAGACAGCTTGTCTTGCCAGGCCAGCGACAGCTGAGTGACCACTTTGCCGGTGCTCAGGTGCAGCTGGATTTCTTCGCTGGTCAGGTCCTGACGCTTGCAACGCACGATGCCGCCGTCTTCGTGGGTGTCGCGCAGCTCGCACTCGTCCAGCACAAAGAAGTCGTCCGCGGCTTTCTGGGTGGTGACCCATTCCGTCATGGTGGCGGTCGGCGACATTTTCACGGTCAACGGACGTACCGGCAGTGTGCCGATCACTTCGCGCAGGGTGGAGAGCAGGTCTTCGGCACGTTTCGGGCTGGCCGAGTTGACCAGGATCAGGCCCTGTTTCGGCGCAATGGCGGCGAAGGTCGACGAGCGACGGATAAAGGCGCGCGGCAGGAACGCCTGGATGATTTCATCCTTGATCTGGTCGCGTTCCTTTTTATAGACCTTGCGCATTTGCTCGGCCTCGATCTCTTCGACCTTTTCCTTCACCGCGTCACGCACGACGCTGCCCGGCAAGATGCGCTCTTCCTTACGGGCGGAGATCAGCAGGAAATCGCCGCTGACGTGCACCAGCGGAGCATCTTCGCCTTTGCCGAATGGCGCGACGAAACCGTAGGTGGTCAACTCCTGGCTTGCACATGGACGCGCCTGTTTGGTGGCCAGTGCAGTTTCCAACGCCTCGGCATCAAAAGGCAGATCTTGGGTCAGGCGATAGATAAGCAGGTTTTTGAACCACATGGGGTGAGTCTCTCCTTATATACAAAGGGGGGCATTATTCTCTTAGCGAAGCCATAGGCCAACCCTTCGCTAAGCCTTTGGAAGGCCTGAGAAAATTATTTAAAAAAGTGCTTGCCACAGATGTGGTCGCTCCGTAGAATGCGCGCCACACCGAAAGTGAAGGGTGATTAGCTCAGCTGGGAGAGCGTCTGCCTTACAAGCAGAATGTCGGCGGTTCGATCCCGTCATCACCCACCATTCGCTTTAGTGTTACGCGCAGCGGTAGTTCAGTCGGTTAGAATACCGGCCTGTCACGCCGGGGGTCGCGGGTTCGAGTCCCGTCCGCTGCGCCATATTCGGTAACCTGGAACGCTGAACGCCAGGTCACCACGGAAAAGCCCGCTTAACGCGGGTTTTTTTCTGCCTGTTGTTCCTGCAGGGTGTGTCGTTTCATTGATTTTCAGATTTTTTTAATAAATTTATTAATTAAATCAACACTTTATGAAAATCTGTGGCACAATGCGCCCCGCAACGAAGGTAAAGGGTGATTAGCTCAGCTGGGAGAGCATCTGCCTTACAAGCAGAGGGTCGGCGGTTCGATCCCGTCATCACCCACCACTACTTTCAATGTTACGCGCAGCGGTAGTTCAGTCGGTTAGAATACCGGCCTGTCACGCCGGGGGTCGCGGGTTCGAGTCCCGTCCGCTGCGCCATATTCGGTAATCTGGAACGCTGAACGCCAGGTCACCACGGAAAAAGCCCGCTTTATGCGGGCTTTTTGCTGTCTGGGATTTGGGTTTTATTGTTCGGCGTTACGGCTGTGGCGGTAATCACTCACGGCTTCATACACCGCTTTGCGCAGGCGGTTGATACCGCCAATCGGTCGATGCGCCTCCAGCCCGAACCACGGATTGAACGACTGGTTGTCACATTGCAGGTTCAGCGACGGCGTGTCGAAATCCTGTGCAGGTAGCGTGATCCGCGCCACGGTCTGGAATGGCGCATCGTTTTCCTGCCACTCGATACTCGTATCTTCAATCGGCATGTACCGGCGTGGATCCTGTCGCTGGATCTGCAAGATGAAGCACGCCGGCACCCGATCCGTCGACAACTGCTGATTCAACGCCGCGCGCAGAAAATTCGGCAGCTTCTGGTTTTGAGCGGGCAGGGCGTAAGTCGGGCAGCTGTCAGGATCTGGCGCTACGCGGAACTTGGCATTGGCTTCACCGAACTTGTAGGGCGAAACCGAAAAGTATGTGGTCTGCGTCGGGCTTTGCGGGGCGGGGGAGAGTGTCGCCAAGGCAATAAACAGATGGCGAACCTGCCAGGTGCGCGGATCCCAGCCAGGGAAGAACGCCATCAACGTCTTGCCGTCTGCCTGGGCGGCCACATTCTGCCGGTATTCGGCGACATCGCTGACGAAGAAATTCGGATGGCTGAACATCACGAAGTCCTGCTCATGCCGACTCTGCTGATCGTCCAGCAGTTGTTTGCCCGGCACATCCATCAGCTTGATCGCCATGCCGCGTGCATCGCGGATGCTGTCGAATTGCGGGTAGGCATTGCCGTTGGACAGCCGCACCGTCGCTTGCCAGGTTTTCCCGGGTTCGCTGAACACACCCTGACGCAGTTCACTCGCCAGATCCGGTAGCACCTGAACGTCGGCTTTCACGCAGCCATGGGCCTTTGCATGCGCATCGCGCAGGTAGCGAGTGCTTTCACGGTGCTGATCGACAATACGCACGGCGGTCTGAATGATGTCCTGAGTCATCGCCGCTTCGCCGTCTGGAATCAACTCTTCAGCCGAGACCGGTCC
Organism: Pseudomonas sp. DR48; assembly: GCF_019823085.1. Classification (NCBI taxonomy): domain Bacteria; kingdom Pseudomonadati; phylum Pseudomonadota; class Gammaproteobacteria; order Pseudomonadales; family Pseudomonadaceae; genus Pseudomonas; species Pseudomonas sp. DR48. The sequence goes on from NZ_CP081946.1 coordinate 3,850,686, forward strand.
TCTGTGCTGCCAGGCGAACCACGCCGTAGCCAGTGCCCAGCCGAGCAATCCAAGGCCCAGCAAACACAACAGGGATTTGCCGAAAAAGGCGCCAAGGCGCATCCAGAGTCTGCTCATGGCAATTGTGCCTCCAACGGGCCGCCCAACACTTTCAAATACTCCAGCAGCGCCCAGCGCTCCTGGGGTTGCAGCAGACGCCCAATCACGCCATTGCCGCGCTTGCCGGCACGGAATTCGTGGCCACTGTTGTGATTGCCGGTGATGCGCGTGTCGAACACGAAACCATTGCTGAAAGCCTCGGTGCGATACCCCAAGTGCTTGGGGTCGTACTCGAACGTGCCTTTATAGAAGGTCGTCGCGCGCTCATCCTGGGGCGAGAGCAACTGATAAAGGCTTGGCACCGAACCGTTGTGCAGAAATGGCGCCGTTGCCCAGATACCGGCCAATGGCCGAGCCTTGTAGGCGCGCATTTCACGCACGCCGATCGGCAGGCCGAAGCCGTTCATGGCGGGTTGCTGGGCGAGAGGGATGTTCGCGTCGAGGTAGGCCCGCTTGCCGACGAAAGCGGTGATGTAGGCAAATCCTCTGGCTGACGAGAGCTTGCTCAAGTCCAGTGGTTCGGTGGGCGTTGGCTGCAACTGGACATCCAGTTTCGCCAGTTCCGCCGGGTCCCATTGCAGTGCACTGAGGTCGAAGCGATGGTCGGCAATGTTGTTGGCCGCGCCCGGATCTGTGCCGATGTAGTCCACCGGCAGCATTTTCAGATGCTGTACCCAGCGCCCGTCACTTTGGGCCGATCGCGGTACGTGGCAGCCGGCGCAGTTTTCACTGAACAATTCGCGCCCTTGAGCTGCCAGAGGCTTATCGACCGCACCCAACAGCGCTTCCGGCCAGACGGGTGGCTTGAGCCGTTGCAGGGTTTGTTCGATCAGGTGCAAATCGTGCAACCGCACACTGGAGGGGTAGCGATCGTCTCCTTTGAGCGGTTGGCCATCGGCGTCGAAGAGGTTCAGCGTGGCCCCGACCCCCAGTGCCTCGCCGATATTGCGGGCCATCGGTTGCTGCGCCGAACCGTTCCATTGCACCCAGTCAAACGTCCACATGTCCCACAGTTGCGGATAGTCCACAGGGGCGTTGGCTACACGGTAATTGCGGGGCGAAATCGCGTCACCGAAGCTGGCGTTGGCAATACGCCCAAAAGCGTCGGTGCGGCCAGGGCCTTCCTCGGTTGGATAAAGTCCACGATGGGTGTCGTTCCAGGCGACCTTCACGAAGGTATCGAGCGAGGCTTTGAAGTCCTTGCGCAGTTGTTGGCGCCGGGTGTCGTAGTCGTCGCCCAGCACGTTGCGTGCGAAACGTTCGAATTTCCAGGGGGTGTAATACGTCGAGGCCAAACTTGCCACCAACGCTTGCCCGAAACTGCCACCGCGCAATGTCGGAACGCTGGAAGGCAAGACATGCTGCGCCGCGCCGCCGTCGATGCGCACGGCCTGCCCGTTGAAGCGCAATTCCCCGGTGTGGCAGGCGGCGCAGGTGATGTCCAGATACTCTTCCTGGCTGCCAGGTTTTTTATGCCGGGCAAACCCCACCGGCAAGTTGCCTGGGTTGTCTGGCGTGGCCTTCTGCTCAGGGTCAATCAGAAAACCAAAACGTGCGAGGTATTCGGGAGCGGCGAATCGTTGTGACGAGAAGGGCAGTTCAAGGGCCCTGAACCAGTCATAACGCAACCCTTTGACCTCGGTACCCTGGGGTGTGAAGTAGAAAACCTGACGGTCAGCGTCGCTCCATTGGTCCAGGTAATGCACCTGCCGGGCGGGTGATTCTGTCGGCAATTTCGGATTGGCGACGAAGTACAGCACCACGGCCAGGCCCAGGCCCAGCAACACTCCAAGCAGAGCCAGCAAACGGAATAAGAGGCGCAAGATGAACATCCTTGTCGATTTACTGGCTCTCTTATGCCTCAGCGTCCAAGGTGGCGGCAAGTGGCCATTACGCCAGATGCTGGGGGATCCAGCAGCATCCGGTGAGCGTGAGATGACAGAAGCTTCATCATTGCATTGGGGAAATGCGTTAAAACACCTGAACTTATCGGACGTTTCCTGCTCTCATGCCGGTAGCCATTGGTCGTGGCCGCCTGATAAGCTCGCGGCTTTACTCGATTGCCCTTTAGGCGCATGAACAAGGAAATAGCATGAAACAGCATCGGTTGGCGGCGGCGGTGGCCCTGGTTAGCCTGGTACTTGCGGGTTGTGATTCGCAGACCAGCGTAGAGCTGAAAACCCCGGCGCAAAAAGCTTCCTACGGGATTGGCCTGAACATGGGCAAGAGCCTGGCTCAGGAAGGCATGGATGACCTCGACTCCAAGGCTGTAGCCCAAGGCATCGAAGATGCCGTCGGCAAGAAAGAACAGAAACTGAAGGACGACGAACTGGTTGAAGCCTTCGCAGCGCTGCAAAAGCGTGCTGAAGAGCGCATGGCCAAAATGAGCGAAGAGTCGGCTGCTGCCGGCAAGAAATTCCTCGAAGACAACGCCAAGAAAGCCGGTGTCACCACCACAGCTTCGGGCCTGCAATACGAAGTGGTCAAGAAAGCCGACGGCGCACAGCCTAAGCCGACTGACGTAGTGACCGTTCACTACACCGGCAAGCTGACCAACGGCACCGTATTCGACAGCTCCGTCGAGCGTGGCAGCCCGATCGATCTGCCGGTCAGCGGCGTGATTCCGGGTTGGGTTGAAGGCCTGCAACTGATGCACGTTGGCGAGAAGTACAAGCTGTACATCCCTAGCGAACTGGCTTACGGCGCCCAAAGCCCGAGCCCGGCGATTCCAGCCAACTCGGTGCTGGTATTCGACCTGGAACTGCTGGGGATCAAAGATCCAGCAAAAGAAGACGCTGCCAAGTAATACGCGTCTGCTCCAAAAACAACGCCTCGCTATATGCGGGGCGTTGTTGCATCTGGCGTTCAGCAAGGGTAAACAAAGCGAACGGATGCCACACAGTGCAGTCATAGCCATTGAGACGCCATCGCTAGCCGCGCTGGAGCGCCAAGTCAATGAAATCTTGGGTTTTTTTATGTGAGTAAAAAACGCCCGATCTGAGTTGAGGCCTTATGAAACGGGGCTTTCAGCCGTGAAAAATAGCTCTGTTCACAAGGTTATCCACAATTTGTGTGGATAACATTTCAGTCGGAGGAATGATGAAAGCACCCTGGAATTTCGAGCGTTTCCTGCCCCTCGCCGGACGCCTGCTTGCCCGGGGCCGTTTGCCGACCCTGTTGTTCGCTGTCGCCAGCAAAGGTGCAAGTCAGGGCAACCGACTGGGCAAGCTCAAAGACGATCTGCGCTTGTTGCAGGCGCTCTGCCTGGCGTACTGGCGCGGCGAGTACCGCGCCATCAGCCCGAAGGCGATGATCTCTGTAGTAGCCGGCCTGATGTACTTCCTCAGCCCGGTGGATGCGATCCCGGATTTCATCCCGGTATTTGGCATGCTCGATGACATCGCCGTGCTGGCCTGGCTGATGAAAGTTCTCGACGATGAACTCAATGGCTTTCGCGCCTGGCGCAATCGTCAGCAGCCGGAGAAGCTTGCGGTGGTCGAACGTCTCCCTGACACTCCCGAACAACTTCGGCTACAAGGACCGAAAAAAGCATGATTTGATGGGACATCGTCCCTATTTCATGCCCCCGCGCGACCTTGGCCGCTGTTAGGATTACACTTCTAGGGAAAAGTGCCGACTCGCTAAGTGTCGTTGTCCTACGGGGAAGTCATGGATATCCAGATAATCACACGCGAAGGCGAGCCCGAATATGCGGTTTTGCCGTGGGCTCAGTATCAGGCTCTACTGAAAGCAGCAGGCATTAACGAGCAGCCGGTGCCCGACGCACCGGCACGTCAGGCGGCACCGCCAGACCAGATTTTGCCTGGTCTGGATCAACTACGCAGTTTGCGCGAAGGGAAGGGCATCGCCATCGAGGCGCTGGCCCGCACGGTAGGCATCAGCCCGTCTTATCTGGCCTTGATCGAAAGTGGCGAGCGTCAACCCGACGCAGCGATTCGCCGCAGCCTGGCCTGGGAATTGACGGTGCCAGGGTGGAGGGACGAATCGTGAGCGTACGCATCAGTCGTCAACATTGGGACGGGTTGCTGGGTGAGCTGGATCAGGCGCGTCGCCAGCGACATCTTTTGACTTACCGAGCCTTGCTGGAACGTTTGCAATTGCCCACGCCGGCCATGCAAACCCTGACCGCAGCGCTCGAGCATCTGGCAGCGCTGGACGCCAAGGCCGAGCAGCCGCTGCGCAGCTCGCTGGTGATCAGCCAAGGCGCCAGTCGCCTGCCTCGTACCGGTTTCTTCGAGTGCGTCGAGCGTCTGGGGCGATTCTCCGGGCCGTCAGACGGCGTTGCTGCCGCCTCGTGGCACGCCTCGGAAGTGGTGCGAGTCTTCGAATACGAATACCCCGAATCAGCGGAGGCCTGAGTGTTTTTAAAGCTCAAGGCACGGGCCTCTTACTGGCTGGCCCGCCGGCTGTTTCACTGGTCATGGTTCGTGCGACAGCCACGGGGCTGGAGCTGGCTCGAAGGCCAGTTTGCGCGCATGGCCAACCTGGGTGACGTCGGCGCGCAAAGCTTCTATGGCCACATCCTGACCTTTCGCGGCGTCGGCCTTGGCGCTCGTGAGGAAGGCGTGCGATTGCTGCGCCTGGCTGCGTTGGCGGGGGATGGCAAGGCGGCGTATCAAGTGGGCGTGATCAGTTTGGCGGGAACGCCGAGCAAGGCGCCGGACCCGGTGGAAGCGGCGAGATTTTGGAACATAGCGGCGAAGGCGGGGCATCCGTTGGCTGAGCTTAAATTGAAAGAGCTGGCGGCTCGGGATGCTGCGAAGTAACCCGATCGTTTGCGTTTCTGACCGTTCGTGACGTATTAGAGAATTGCCCTACGCCAACATCGTCCGTTCCTGACTTTTTTCCGGATTGATCCCCCGCAAAGTCCTGCGTGTTTATTGCTGTGTAAGCCTGTCGGAGATTTCCTTCGAGTTGTAGCGGCTTTCATGAACTGGTGCGAAGTCAGTTCACCCGATAGCCTTTGATGGTCACTGAGAACTCAGTGGTGGGGTGTAGGAACCCTTTCAGCATCGGTATCGCGTAAGCGTCGAAACCTGATTTGCGGCCGTCCATGTGCGTCCGTAACATCTATTGCGGCGGCTGTGCGCGGGCACGCTTCGGCGTGGTCGAGTCTCCGATGCTCGGTATTCCTACCCCGCGTATAGCTGCCACCCAAGCCTGTAGGAAGGCTTTTGGCTGATTAGATCCTGAGATTTTGGTTGTCTGGTCTGGCCTCTTCGCGGGCAAGCCCGCTCCCACAGGGATTTGTGTCGTTCGCAATAATCTCATACAACCACAGAAAACTGTGGGAGCGAGCCTGCTCGCGATAGCGTCAGCCCAATCACCGCTGCCCCATGAACAATTCCTCGTGCTGCGCTGGCACCGCCAGACTATCAATCACATGCACGCTATACCCCGGCACATTCTTCGCGTGGTGCTTGGCCTGCGAGGCCATCTCAGCCAACTGGCTCGCATCGAGTTTTCCACAGGCCTGGGGATGCAAATGCACCACGCCGATTGACAGTGACAGCAGTGGAAACTCCTGACGCACGCCCTGACGGTTCGGCGCGATAAAGCAGCCGGCTTCCAGGTGTTCGCTGCGGTAGAAACGCCGGCACTGGCTCTGGAAGTCTTCGAGCAATTGATTCAGGCGTTTACGCCAGTCTTGCGGGCCAAGCACCAGCAGGAAGTCATCGCCACCGATATGGCCGACGAAGTCGCGGGACGGGTCGACGCGGTCGTTCAGGCATTGCGCCAGGCACAGCAGGACTTCGTCGCCACGACCGTAGCCGTAGATATCATTGAAAGGTTTGAAACTGTCGATGTCGACGTAGCAGATCACCGATTCGCGCTGCTGTTGCAGCAGCCGGGTCAGGCACTGCTGAATGGGCACGTTACCCGGCAGCAAGGTAAGCGGGTTGGCATAGCGGGCTTGCTGGATTTTCAGTTCGGTAATCAGCTTGAGCACATCGATCACCCGGCCCAATCCCAAATAACCGCCGTCGAGGGTGATGATGAAATCCTCTTCGATACGCTGTCGGGCGCGACTGGTGATCAGGCGGCTGACCTGTTGCAGCGACTGGCTCATTTCCACGGCGAGAAAATCATCGTTCATCAAGCGGCTGATCGGCTTTCGGGCGAACAGGTCGGTGGCAAAGGGCTTGAGCAGCGCGTCCGACAGCGAATGCCGGTGGACGATGCCACAGGGGTGGCCTTGCTCGTCGAGCACCGCCAGCGAGTTCAGGTTGGCCTGGCGGCGAAAGGCTTCCAGCACCGTGGCCGTCGGTGTATCGCGGGTCACGGCCGGTTGCTCGTTGAGCAAGGCGCTGAGGTCGCTGCCTTCGTCATTCAGCGCCACGGCAGCGCTGTCGCGCTTGGGCATCAAGGCGCGTGCATCGCGAGGTGGCTGTTCCTGCGGGCGACACAACAAATAGCCCTGGACCAGGTCCACGCCCATCTCGGTCAACACCGCCAGTTCTTCGGGCAGTTCGATGCCTTCGGCGATCACCTTGGCCCGCGACGCCTTGGCGATTTGTAGGATCGAACCGACGAATTCGCGCTTGAGCGCGTCATGGTGGATGCCGTCGATGAAGTGCCGGTCGATCTTCACGTAGTCCGGACGCAACTCGGACCACAGGCGCAAACTCGAGTAACCCGCGCCGAGGTCATCCAGCGCGATGGAAAATCCCATGGCCCGATAGTGATGCAGGGCGTTTTGCAGCAACTGAAAATCATCGGTCGGGGTTTGTTCGGTGAGTTCGATCACCACCTGATCTGGGGGTATACCGAAATCCTGCAGCAATTGCAGGGTGCGACCGGGCTGGTGAGCGACTTCGAGCAGCGATTCGGGCGACACGTTGAGGAACAGTTTGCCCGGCAGTTGTTGTTCGTTGAACCGCCGACAGGCACTTTCCCGGCAAGCGATTTCCAGCTCGCTCAAGCGACCGGCCTGGCGCGCTACGGCGAACAATGCGATGGGGGAGTGCAGCGGACTGTTTGACGGGCCACGAGTGAGGGCTTCATAGCCGACAATGCGTCGCTCAGAGAGGGAAATGATCGGCTGGAACAGGCTGTGCAAACCGCTTTGAGCCAATATTGAACTCAACGCACTCAGCTGTTCGGTAGTGGTCATGGCATTCTCTGGCGATAAAAAAAAGGACTGGAAGCACTCTCTTGGATAAAGAGGGCTCCCAATCCTTTATTTCACGACAGAATGATGACTATTTGATGACGCTCCGGGGAGCGTCAGCATTAAATTGCCATCAGCCCTTTAGTGCTTGGCGACCGCCGTGTTGAGTTTCAAGTAATCCAGCAGAATCCGCCCGGTCTCGCTCAGGTAGGCATCGTCTTCTGGCTTGGTCTTGTCCGGCTCGGCCGCGATCGCGTCTTCGTCTTCTTTCTTCAGCTCTTTGAGCGGTTCTTCGCCCTTGGCCTTGCGACGGATGTTTTCCATCGCCAGTTGCTTGGCTTCGATATCGGCGTGTTGAGCACGGCGATCGGCTTCATTGAGGCTGACGGTTTTTTCGGCCATCAGCTTCTGGGCCAGGGCCAGCTTGTCGCGGATGAACACGAACTCCGCGTCCTTGGCCGTGCGCACGTCATGCTCGGACTTGAGCTGCGTGATGTACGGTTTGAACGGGTCGACCGCCGGCTTGATAGCGGCTTTGATGGTGTCCCACGGCATGGCTTCCGGCAGGGCACTTTCACCGATTTCCTTGGTGTCGATGATCGACGGGTAATCGATGTCCGGCAGGACGCCCTGATGCTGGGTGCTCTGGCCGGAAACCCGGTAGAACTTGGCCAGTGTCAGTTTCAGTTCGCCATGGTTCAGCGGCTGAATGGTCTGCACGGTGCCTTTGCCGAAGGTCTGGCCGCCGATGATCAGTGCGCGGTGGTAGTCCTGCATGGCGCCGGCAAAAATCTCCGAAGCCGAGGCGGACAAACGGTTGACCAGCAACGCCATCGGGCCTTTGTAGAAGGCGCCCGGGTTTTCATCTTCCAGCACATCGACCCGGCCATCGGCGTTACGCACCAGTACGGTCGGACCTTTGTCGATGAACAGGCTGGTCAGCTCGGTGGCTTCCTGCAAGGAACCGCCGCCGTTGTTGCGCAGGTCGATGACCACGCCGTCGACTTTGTCTTTTTGCAACTCGGTCAGCAGTTTCTTGACGTCGCGGGTGGTGCTCTTGTAATCCGGATCGCCGGCACGGAACGCCTTGAAGTCGAGGTAGAAGGCCGGAATCTCGATGATGCCGAGCTTGTAGTCCTTGCCATCCTGTTTCAGGTTGAGGACCGATTTCTTCACAGCCTGGTCTTCAAGCTTCACCGCTTCGCGGGTGATCGGCACGATCTTGCTGGTCTGGTCGTTTGGCGCATTGCTGGCCGGAATGACTTCCAGGCGCACCACGGTGCCTTTCGGACCACGGATCAGCTTGACCACTTCGTCCAGACGCCAGCCGACCACATCGACCATCTCTTTGTTGCCTTGGGCAACGCCGATGATCTTGTCAGCCGGTGCGACTTGCTTGGTCTTGTCCGCCGGGCCTGCAGGCACCAGACGCACGACCTTCACTTGATCGTTATCGCTCTGCAACACGGCACCGATGCCCTCGAGGGACAGGCTCATGTTGATGTCGAAGTTTTCCGCGTTATCCGGCGACAGATAGTTGGTGTGCGGGTCGTAGGACATGGCGAAGGTGTTGATGTACGCCTGGAAGATGTCTTCCGCGCGGGTCTGGTCCAGGCGCGTCAACTGATTCTTGTAGCGCTTGGTCAGGGTCTCCTGGATCTGCTTGGAGTCCTTGCCCGCGATCTTCTGCCGCAAGACTTCGTCCTTGACGCGTTTGCGCCACAGGTCGTCAAGTTCTGCGGTGGACTTGAGCCAAGGGGCGTCCTTGCGATCGATCAGCAAGGTCTCCTTGGTGGTGAAGTCCATCTTGTCGACGCCTTTGTCCAGCTCGGCAAGGGCAAAGTCCAGACGTGCCTTGACGCGGTCCAGATAGCGCTTGTAGATGGTGAACCCGGCGTTCAGGTCGCCGCTTTTGAGGAAGTCGTCGAACTGGGTTTTCCACTTGTCGAATTCGGCAATGTCGCTGGCCATGAAGTAGCTGCGCGACGGATCCAGCAGCTTGAGGTAGCTGTCATAGATAATCGCGGAGCGCGCGTCATCGAGCGGCGGCTTGCTGTAATGGTGACGCTTGAGCAACTCGACGACATTCAGACTGGCGATTACTTCGTCACGATCAGGCTGAAGCTTGTCCCAGCTATTGGCGGCAAACGAATTGCTCGACATCGGCAACAGACCGATACCAATGAACAGGGCTAGGGCGGTGCTTGGGAAAAAGTGCTTCATGCTGATTCGACGCGGGGACAATTGATCACGCATATTAGGCCGTCTTTGAAGTCGCCGGTTCTACGAGAGCCGGTCGCATAATGCAAGAAAGCCCGGCGCTACAGCTACGGGCTCAGTCCAGACTCACTATGGAGGCACTGTGAAAGCATTGCAAGGCGTGGAAGATCAAGTGGTGTGGGTTGAAGAGCCCAGTCCTACATGTGATGTAGGACAAGTTCGGATTCGAGTGGCGGCTGCGGGACTCAATCGAGCCGATTTGTTACAGAAAGCCGGCCTTTATCCGCCACCGCCGGGAGCCAGTCAGGCGCTGGGTCTTGAGTGTTCGGGGGTGATCAGCGAGGTCGGTGCGGGCTCGTCCTGGCAGGTCGGTGATCGGGTCTGCGCCTTGCTGGCCGGGGGCGGGATGGCTGAAGAGGTAGTTGTCGACGGACGGCATGTGCTGCCGGTTCCCGACGGAATGACCTTGGCCGAGGCCGCTGCGTTGCCAGAAGTGTACGCGACCGTTTGGCTGAATTTGTTTCAACTGGCTGCGCTCAAACCGGGTGAGAAAGTTCTCCTGCATGCCGGAGCAAGTGGAATCGGTTCAGCCGCCATTCAGCTGTGCAAGGCCTTTGGCAACCCGTGCTGGGTCAGCGTCGGTTCCGCCGAACGCTTGGCCTATTGCGAAGCATTGGGTGCCCAGGGCGGGGCGGTGCGGACAACGGATCTGGACAGCTTGAGGGATCTGGGACCGTTCAATGTGATCCTCGACCCGGTCGGCGGTGACTACGCAGCGCTTAATCTGAAAATGCTGGCCCTGGATGGCCGTTGGGTGCTGATCGGCCTGATGGGCGGCCGTGAGGCGAAGCTGGATCTGGCGCAGGTGCTGGCCAAGCGGGTGCAACTGCTGGGTTCGACGTTGCGCAGTCGCGACGATCAGTTCAAGGCGGATTTGTTCAGTGACCTCCGTCAGCATGTCTGGCCGCTGTTTGCCGAAGGGCGGTTGAGTGCGCAGTTGGCGAAGACGTTTGCGATCAAGGATGCCGAGGCGGCGTTTGCGGAGTTGGCGAGCAACAAGGTGGCGGGGAAGTTGGTGCTGATAATCGACGCAAGCCTGACCTGACTATACAAAACCTGTGGGAGCTAGCCTGCTCGCGATGAACGATGACGCGGTTTTCCAGCTAAACCGCGTCGCTTGAATCGCGAGCAGGCTCGCTCCCACAGGGTTTTTGGGTTATTTCCAGAGATGGATCGGCCAACCGGCCTTTTCGGCGTGCTCAAGCAACACCGGATCCGGATTCACCACGTGTGGGAAATCGACCTTTAGCAGCAGCGGCAAATCATTGCGCGAGTCGGAATAGAAGCTCGCGCCTTCGAGGTTTTCCTCTTCGGCATCCAGCCACTCCAGCAACCGAGTGATCTTGCCTTCGCGGTAGGTCAGGGTGCCGACGGTGTGGCCGCTATAAACCCCGTGCGCGACTTCCAGCTCGATGCCGAGAATCTCGTCGATGCCCAAGCGGTCGGCAATTGGCCGGACCAGGTGCGTACCCGACGCAGAAATCACCAGAATCCGGTCGCCAGCCTTACGGTGGGCGGCGATGGCCTTGGTGGCGTCGCTGAAGATGATCGGCTCGATGAAATCTTCCACCCAAGGCCCGACCAAATGGTCCACTTCTTCCGGTGTACGCCCGATCATCGGCTCCAGGCTGAAGGTCATGTAGTCCTCCATCCGCAGCTTGCCGTGGCTGTAGGCGTCCATCAGTTCGTTGTTCTGCCGCATGAACGACTCCGGGTCGACCCAGCCCAGGCGGCCCATTTGCTCGCTCCAGAGGGTGGCGCAGTCGCCGTGGATCAGGGTTTCGTCCAGATCAAAAATTGCCAAGGCCATTAGTGCGGTTCTCTCCGAGAACAGCTTCAAGCGGCAAGTTTCAAGCCGCAAGAAGTGATTAAGGTGGTCAGCAGTTTACAACTTGTAGCCAGCAGCTTGCAGCTTGCCGCTGCTTTCAAGCTACTTCACACAGGGCCGTCGGATCGATGGAAAGTGCCAGGCGCTGACCATCGGGATGCAAATCGGCCGCCGAGCGGTTCAGTACGTCCACCACCAATTCCACGCCCCGGGCTTCAATCCGGTAGCGAATCACGTTGCCCAGCAGGCTGTGGCTGCGCACTTGCGCATCAAGCTCGCCATTGAGGCTCAGTTCGATGGCTTCCGGGCGGATCGCAATGCGATGGTTGATCGGCCGCTGCAGCAGTTTCGAAGCGCTGGCAGGGTCCAGCAGGTTGTAGTTGCCGATGAAGCCGGCGGCAAAAACATCCACCGGGGCGGTGTATAGGGTTTCGGCGTCGCCGCTCTGTACGATTTTTCCCTGATTCATCAGGAAAATCCGGTCAGACATGGTCAGCGCTTCTTCCTGATCGTGTGTAACGAAGATCGTGGTCAGGCCCAGTTCGCGCTGAATCTGACGGATCTGTTCTCTCAAGTGTTTGCGAATCCGTGCATCCAGGGCTGACAACGGTTCATCCAGCAACAACAACCGAGGCCGCGTGACCAACGAGCGGGCGAGGGCCACACGTTGGCACTGGCCGCCTGACAGTTGGTGCGGATAGCGGGCGGCGAAGTCGTTGAGCTCCACGAGGCTCAGCACTTCGGTCACGCGTTTCTGGCTGTCGTCGGCGTTGACCTTTTGCATGCGCAAACCGAAGGCGACGTTCTGTTCCACGGTCATGTTGGGGAACAGCGCATAACTCTGGAACACCATGCCGATTCCGCGTTTTTGCGGACTCATCGGCACCAGATCGACCCCCTCCAGCAGAATCTTGCCGCCATCCACCGAGGTCAGGCCGGCGATGCAACGCAGCAGTGTGGATTTGCCGCAACCGGACGGGCCGAGCAGGGTGACGAATTCACCTTTCTGGATTTCGCAGTTGATGTCGCTGAACACCGTGGTGCCCGCGTAGCTTTTCTGTAGGTGTTGGACGCTGACATAGCTCATTCGCTTTTGTCCTTGTTCAAGATATTGGCCGCCCAGGTCAGAACCAGCACGAAGAAGAAGTAGGAAATCACCAGCGCACTGGTGAAGTGGCCGCTGCTGTTACGCATGTTGTTGAGGTAGACCTGCAGGGTTTCGTAGCGGGTGCCGACGAGGATGTTGGCGAACACGAATTCACCGAACAGGAACGAGAACGACAGCAGCAACGCCACCATCAAACCCTTGCGCAGATTGGGCAGCACCACCAGGAACGCGGCTTGCCAGGTGCTGGCGCCGAGCAGTTGGGCGGCGTCCATCAGGTCGCGCAGGTTGATCGCTTGCAGGTTGTTGGTGATCGCCCGGTACATGAACGGCAGCGCGATGGTGAAGTAGCAACCAATCAGAATCCACGGCGTACCCACCATCGCAAACGGCCCGGAGCCATAGAGTTGCAACAGCCCCACCGACGACACCACCGGCGGCACCGCGAAGGGAAGCAGGATCAGGATGTTCATCAGCGCATCGAGTTTTGGAAAGTGGTAATGCACCACGAACAGCAGCGGCAGAATCAGCACCACCGACAGGATCAGCGCGCCGACGCACACCAGCAATGACTGCCCGAACGCATGCAGAAAACGTGGATCGCTCCACAGCTGGATGTACCACTTGAAGGTAAAGCCGCTGGGCAGAATCGTCGCCGACCAACTGCTGGCGATCGAGTAGATCAGCGTCCCGAGCAGCGGCAGCAACAGAATCGCAAACAGCAGATACACCACGACGCGGTGATAGACACCGGCAGGGCCCAGTTCAACGCGAGACATGGTAGCTCCTCTTCAACAGCAGCTGATGCACGATGGTTACCAGGGTCATCAACGCCACCAGCACCACAGCCAGGGCACTGGCCAGGTTCGGGTCCAGAGAAATGTCGCCGGAGACCATCGCCGCGATGCGGATTGGCATCACGTTGAAGTTGCCTGTGGTCAGCGCGTAGACCGTGGCGTAGGCGCCGAGGGCGTTGGCCAGCAGGATGACGAAAGTGCCAAGCAATGCCGGAGTCAGCACGGGCAAGCCGATATGCCGCCAGAACTGCCAGCTGTTGGCCCCGAGCAGTTCGGCGGACTCACGCCAGTCTTCGCGCAAGGCGTCGAAGGCCGGGTAGAGCAGCAATACGCCCAATGGAATCTGGAAGTAGGTGTAGAGAATGATCACCCCGGTTTTCGAGTACAGGTTGAAATCCTGAATGATCCCGGCCTGTTTGAGCATGATGGTGAAGCTGCCGTTGAAGCCCAGCAGAATGATGAACGCAAAGGCCAAAGGCACGCCGGCGAAGTTGCTGGTCATGTTGGCGAACGCATTCACGAAATTGCGCAGTTTGGAGTCGACCCGGCGCAGGGAATAAGCGCCCAGCACCGAGATGATGATGCCGAATACGCTGGACCAGAAACTGATCTCGAGGCTGTACTGGATCGCCTGCATATAGAACTTCGAATTGAAGATCTTGGTGAAGTTGGCGATTCCCCAGCCGAACTCTTCCGATTGCAGGCTGTTGATCATCACCCAGACCAGGGGCGCGATCTCGAACACGATAAAGAACAATACGAAGGGCACCAGGCATAACGCTGCCAGCCATTTGCCGCGAGTCATGGCATTCACTTGAGCAGCTCCCTGCACACAGGTTTGTCATGGGGCGCACCCAGCAGTTCGCAGACGGTGCCGCAGATTTCAGTCTGTTTCGGTGTGGCGCCGGCGTTGAAGCTGAAGGCGTCGCCGAGGACGAACAGCGGCACTTCGCGCTCTTCCGGCAACAGGCCGTTGTGGGAGCGGTCGTTGTTCATGCCGTGGTCGGCGGTCACCAGCACCTGATAGCCGCTGTCGAGCCAGCCTTGCAGGTAGTCGGCGAGGATGATGTCGGCCGAGCGGGCGCTGTTGCGGTATTGCGGGGTGTCGAGGCCGTGCTTGTGCCCGGCGTCGTCGATGTTCATGGGGTGAATCAATAAAAACGCCGGGTCATGACGCAGGCGCAGGTTTTCGGCGTCGGCGAACAGGTGTGAATCGGGGTAGTGATCGGTCCAGTAGAAGTGACCGTGCTGGATCGGCAGGTCGGGGTCGTCGGTGTGGCGATCCCGTGCCGCCACGAACGGCGAACGGTTATACAGCTCGCTGACCCAGTGATAGGCCGCGGCGGCTGTCTTCAGGCCGGCATCGCTGGCGTAGTGATAAATGCTGCGCTGGTTGGACAGCCGCGAGACGTTGTTGTGAACGATGCCGCTCTCGATGGGCGCAACGCCGGTGAGGATGCATTCGTAAAGGGGGCGGGACAGGGCCGGCAGTTCGCACTCCAGTTTGTAGAGCGCCGCGCGTCCTGCGCCGACATAAGCCTGCAGGTGCCCCATGGCGTGGCGCGCGACCTCGTAGTTGAGGCCGTCGAGCACGACAAGGATGACGTTGTGCTTCATAGGGCAAAACTCCGCGAAACAGGAATTCAAAAAACTCAGACTTCACACGGTCCAGTGTGGGAGCGGGCTTGCTCGCGAAAGCGGTTTCACATACAACATTTAAGTTGACTGACACTCCGCTTTCGCGAGCAAGCCCGCTCCCACATTAGATTTTCAGCGTTTGCTCTACCGCATTACTGCATATTGACGATGACTTCTTCGTTCCACTTCTGCGGCAGAGCCTTGGAGGTCTTCTCCCATGCATCCGCGTCCTTGATCGGCGTAACATTTTTATACTGCTCGTTAGGCAGCAGCTTGGCCTTGACGTCTTCCGGCAGTGTGATGTGCTCGGCGCGGATCGGACGGGCGTTGCCTTTCGCCAGGTTGATCTGACCGGCATCGCTGAAGATGAATTCGCGGGCCAGCTTGGCGGCGTTCGGGTTCTTCGCGTATTTGTTGATGATGGTGGTGTAGCCGGAAATCACCGAGCCATCGGAAGGGATCACCACCACGTAGTCATCCGGGTTGACCATCTTGGCCTTGTAGCTCAGGCCGTTGAAGTCCCAGACCACGCCGACTTCGATTTCACCCTTTTCCATGGTTGCAATCACTGGGTCGGTCATCGACAGGCGGCCCTGCTTGGCAATGTCTGCAAAGAACAGCAGCGCCGGCTGCAGGTTCTTCTCGTCGCCACCGTTGGCCAGTGCTGCTGCCAGTACACCGTTGGCCGCCTGCGCGGAGGTGCTCACGTCACCAATGGAGACCTTGTATTTACCGGTTTTCAGATCAGCCCATTTGGTAGGCGCATCGGATTCGTGCAGCAGCTTTTTGTTGATGATGAAGGCGATGGAGCCGGTGTAGGCCAGTGCCCAGTTGCCGTCCTTGTCTTTGGCCCACTCCGGAACTTGATCCCAGGTGCTTGGCTTGTAAGGTTGCACCACGCCCTGTTTGACCGCGATCGGGCCGAAAGCCGCGCCAACGTCGCCGATGTCGGCACTGGCGTTGTCCTTTTCAGCGGCGAACTTGGCAATTTCCTGCGCCGAGCTCATGTCGGTGTCGATGTGTTTCAGGCCGTAATTCTTGGCCAGGTCTTCCCAGGTGCCTTTCCAGTTGGCCCAGTCATCGGGCATGCCGACGCTATTGACCGCGCCTTCCGCTTTCGCAGCGGCTTCCAGGGTTTTCAAATCATCAGCGGCCATTGCGGCGGTGCACATGGCAATGGTCGAGCCTAACAGTGATGCCAGGAAAAGCTTTTTCATCCGAAGCTCCTTTGGGCGTTTTCAACGCTGCGATTGCGGTTGTGTTGGTCTAGGTCAGCAATACCTGAGCCAATTTAGGCGCCGCTGATGACATTTTGATGTCGACGATCGGTCTGCCTCTTTTTTTCAAACAGTAGGACTCAGGCTTCGGACTAAGCGTAGACCATGGCTAAAGGGCTGATACAAAAGGACTTGGCTGTAATTTTGCAGGTGTCTGACTCAACCGTTCGGCGGCTTTGTCATCTGCCAGTCACAAGCAGTGCCTAGGCTTGCAGGGAGTTGATGGAGCCGGTTTGAGCGACGGTTCCGCCCCGAAACAGTGCTGGTCTAGTCCAGATAGGTAACGTTGATGCGCATCGAGACCACCAAAGCGGTGACAGCCATCGGTCAGGTTTTGCAGGAACAGCTCGACCACGGCCTGTTGGCGTCCGGTAGCAAGCTGCCGTCCGAGCGCAAACTCAGTGAGTTGTTCGGTACCACGCGAATCACCGTGCGTGAAGCATTGTTGCAACTGGAGGCCCAAGGTCAGATTTATCGCGAGGAGCGCCGCGGCTGGTTTGTGTCGCCGCCGCGCCTGGCTTACAACCTGATGCAGCGCAGTCACTTCCACGCGATGGTCAGCGCCCAGGGGCGTGTGCCGTCCACCGAGGTGATTTCGGCGCGCTTGCAGCCGGCGTCGGCGGCGGTGTGTGCGTGGTTGCAGTTGCCGGCGTTGTCGAGCGTGATCCAGATCTGCCGGGCGCGGCGTATCGATGAGCGGCTGGTGTTGTACGTGGAGCACTACCTCAATCCGCAGTATTTTCCGGGGATTCTGGAGTTTGATTTGAATCAGTCGATTACCGAGCTGTACGCCAGGCACTACGACTTGCACTACGGGCGAGTACGTTTCGAGATCGTGCCGACGGCGTTGTCGGTGGATGCGGCGGCGGCCTTACGGGTGTCGGTGGGAAGTCCGGGCTTGCGGATTGCCCGGGTCAATTATGACCAGCATGAGCGGTTGATCGACTGTGACCTGGAGTTTTGGCGGCATGATGCGATTCATGTCGGTGTGGATGTGGTTTGACTGGCGTGGTTTGACTGTGGGTCGTGTCGACCCCTTCGCGAGCAAGCCCGCTCCCACATTTGAAATGCATTCCAATGTGGGAGCGGGCTTGCTCGCGAAGGGGCCCTGACAGCCACCCTATCAATCAAGTAGCGGACACATCCTTCTGCGGCCCACCGCCTGCCGTAATCACCTGCACACTCATCCGCGGTGTCGCCAGATCCATCCCCGCTTCATCCAGATGCCGCTTCAGCGACAAATTGAACGCCCGTGAAACTTCCCACTGCTTGATCGGCGCGGTCTTGAACCGGGCGCGAAGAATCGCGTTGCCGGACTCGAAGCTCTCGACACCCTGGATCTCCAGTGGCGACCAGATGTTGCGGCGTTGCAGCGGGTCGGTGCGCATTTTCTGACCGACTTCGCGCATCAGCTTGATCGCCTCGTCGATGTCCATGCTGGAAGGCACCGCTACCCGGAAGATCGCGTAGCCGAATTCCCGCGAATAGTTCTGGATGCTTTTGATTTCGCTGAACGGAATGGTATGGACGATGCCGTCGATGTCCCGCAGCCGCACGGTACGGATGGTCAGGCCTTCGACGGTGCCCAGGTGGCCGCCGACGTCCACGTAGTCGTCGATGGCCAGGGAGTCTTCGATGATGATGAACAGGCCAGTGATCAAGTCCGCGACCAGCGACTGCGCACCGAAACCGATGGCCAGGCCGATCACACCGGCACCGGCCAGCAGCGGCGTGACGTTCATGCCCATGTTCGCCAGCGCAACGATCAGCGCGATGATGAAAATCGCCACGAACAGCACGTTGCGGATCAGCGGCATCATCGTCTGCGCGCGCGCGTTTGCCAGGCCTTTGCGTGAGCGGGTCAGGGCGTGGTGCACGGCGGTGTCGCTGAGGATCCAGACCAGGTAGGCAAAAATCAGCGTGCCCGCGAGGCTGAACAGTTTGACGCTGATTTCATGGCCTTCACCCTCGGTGAAGCCGATCAGCGACATGCCCCAGACACGCAGGCCCAACTCGATGAACGCCAGCCACACCAAGAGATGGGCGAGGTTGTAGAAGAAGCTTTTCAGGCGCTCCGAATACAGCGCATGACGTTTCACCCCGCGTTGCGGTTTCAGCGAATGGCGCCGCACCAGGCCGTTGATGACCATGCACAACACCAGCAGCACGGTGCAGATCAGCGACTGACGCAATGCGGTGCTGGTGTCGCCGGCCGACACGAATGTGGCGAACAGCGAGATGGCCACCAACACCAGGGCCGGCACGTACCAGAAGGTCCCCAGAATATCGATGGTGTCGCTGAGCGCGCGGCGGGTCAGGCGGCGGGACAAAGGTTGGTTGCGGATCAGGTGCGCGATGGGTCGGCGGAAACGCAGGATGAACAGCCCCGTGGACAGTGCCGCCAGGACGTTGGCCACGGTGGCTGCGGTATGCGCTAAATGAGTGCCGAGGCTGGTGACCAGGCGCGGATCGCTCAGCGCTTCACCGAAGGCCGCAAAACTGCCGATCAGCCACAACGGCCGAAACGCTTGATGCCGCAGGATGTACAAGGCGCGATGGCGATGGGGGCCATCGAGCACGGAAAAGGCGATGACACAGATGGCCGAGAAACAGGTGCCGACCACCAGCGCGTACGCCAGCACCATGGCCAGGCTTTTGCCCAGTGACGAGGGCAGGGCATAGCTCATGTAGACCGTGATGACCAAGGCGATCAGCCACGGCCCGAGTTTGCGCAGGGCAAAGCGCAACATGTCCAGGGCCTTGGGGTGTTGCGGCAGTTCTTCGGTCAAGCCAAAGCGCATGCGCACCCGGTGACCGACCCAGATCAGCGCAGCAGCCAGCAGACTCCAGACCATCAGGATCATGGCGAACGCAAAGATGATCGGCAGCCATTCATTGGCCGGCAGCATCAAGGCCATCAGCTCGTCCTCGGCCAGGGAAAACTCCTCGGACCAGCGCGTGAGCGGGCTGTCGGCGCCGGAAAACTGCTTTTCGAAAGAGGCCAGCGTGCCGCCGATCAGGCCGAGAACGCCTTCCTCGGCAGCCGGCTGGGCTTTCTTGGTGACATCGCGCAGTTTCTTCAGGTCGGCCAGCAACTTTGCCCGTTGCTGATCGTTCTCCAGCGACTTGATGACTTCGTCCAGCGATTGTCCCAGCGGGGCCTGTGCCTCTGGCTGGGCCTTGGTTGAGCCGCTGAGCAGGCTCGGCAAACCAACCGCCTGCGCAGGCGCCATCGGCAGCAGCGTCATCAGGCAGACAAGGAAAAGATATGGCAGGGCGAAAAGACGAGCGAGCACTAGGCAGTCAACCTCGGATGAACGGATCGACCGAGTGTACGAGCCCGTCAAAATCAATGCGAGTCAGGGGGAGGATTTATTCGTTGAGTTTGGCGAGGATCTTGAACACCACCGTCGCGAGGATCGTCAGCATGCCGATCCACATGGCAAATACACCGGCGTTTTTATCGCGAAAGTTGAAGCCGATTGCCAACAGGATCATCCCGGCAAGGATGGGGATCAGCATGGCGTGGAACGAGGACAACGTGATCATGGGTGACTGCCTTGTCGGACGAATATTTAAAGTCTAGGTGGCTTTTGGGCGGCCGTTGGTGAGGTGTGCTGGATCTTTAAATCAGCGGGGTCTGAGCCGGCGCCATCGCGGGCAAGCCCGCTCCCACATTTGAAATGCATTCCAATGTGGGAGCGGGCTTGCCCGCGATGGCGCCAGTGATTACGGCAGCTCTTGGCAGGCGTAGAACGCGCTCAGCACTTTGACCAGGTGTGCCAGGTCGTGGCTGCCGCACAGTTCGCGGATCGAGTGCATGGCGAACGTCGGCAGGCCGATGTCCACGGTGCGCACGCCCAGGTGGCTGGCGGTGATCGGGCCGATGGTCGAGCCGCAGCCCATGTCGCTGCGCACCACGAAGCTCTGCACCGGCACTTCTTCGGCCATGCACAGATGGCGGAAGAACCCGGCGGTTTCGCTGTTGGTGGCATAGCGCTGGTTGCTGTTGACCTTGATCACCGGGCCGGCGTTGAGTTTCGGGCCGTGGTTGGCGTCGTGTTTGTCGGCGTAGTTGGGGTGTACGCCGTGGGCGTTGTCGGCCGAGACCAGCAGGGATTTCTGAATGGTGCGTACGAATTCGTCACCTTCGGGCAGCAGGCGACGCAGGGTTTGCTCAAGCATCGGGCCATCGGCACCGCACGCCGAGCAGGAGCCGACTTCTTCGTGATCGTTGCACACCAGCACGCAGGTTTCATCGGTTTCGGCGGTCAGCAAGGCTTGCAGGCCGGCATAGCACGACAGCAGGTTGTCCAGGCGCGCGCCGGCGATAAAGTCGCCATGCAGGCCGATGACGGCCGCGCTTTGGGTGTCGTAGAAGCTCAGCTCGTAGTCGAGCACCACGTCGGCATTCAAACCGTGCTCCAGCGCCAGCTGATTAGTCAGCACAGCGCGGAAGTCCACGCGCTCGTCGCCGGCAAATTGCGCGAGGATCGGCGGCAGTTCGTTCTGTGCGTTGATCGCCCAGCCCATGTTGGCTTCACGGTTGAGGTGGATCGCCAGGTTCGGGATCGTGGCGATCGGCGCCTTGAAATCGATCAGCTGGCTTTCGACCTTGCCGTCGCGGCGGAACGTCACGCGGCCGGCCAGAGACAGGTCGCGGTCAAACCACGGCGCCAGCAGCGCACCGCCGTAGACTTCGACACCCAGCTGCCAGAAACCCTGGCGCTGCAGCTCCGGCTGGGGTTTGACCCGCAGGCACGGACTGTCGGTGTGGGCGCCGACCAGGCGAATCCCGCCATGCAGCGGCGAATGGCGTCCCATCTTGAACGCGACGATCGAGGAATCATTGCGGGTGACGTAGTAACGGCCGTTGGCTTCGGTGGTCCACGGCTCACGCTCGTCCAGACGCACAAAACCCGCCGCTTCCAGGCGCTGGGCAAGGCTGGCGGTGGCGTGGAACGGGGTAGGGGAGGCCTTGAGGAAGTCGATCAGGCCTTGGTTCAACTCTTCGCGCATAAGAAGCTCCAGACAGCAATGGCGCAAGTTTACCGTATTGAAAGCGCAAAGTGCGGCGGCGCAGAACTTGTGGGAGTGGGCGAGCCCGCTCCCACAGGCTTTTTGCTAGCGCTTAAAACGGTGCCGGGCACTCGAAGCGCAAGCGTTCGCCGGTCTGGGGATGGGTGAAGCTGAGCATGCTGGCGTGCAGGCACAATCGTGGCCAGGCAGCCAGGGCTTGCTCATGGGCATAGAGGCCGTCGCCCAGCAGCGGGTGACCGATGGAGAGCATGTGCACGCGCAACTGGTGCGACCGGCCGGTGATCGGCGTTAACTCGACCCGGCACCAGTCACCACAACGCTCCAGCACACGCCAGAACGTCAGGGCGTGTTTGCCAAATTCGTGATCGACCACGTGGCGCGGCTTGGTCGGCGGATCGTAGCGCAAGGGCAGGTCGATGCTGCCGCTGTCCAGTTCCGGCTGGCCCCAGCACAGGGCGGTGTAGGCCTTTTCGGTTTCGCGGTCGTGAAACTGCCGAGACAGCTCGCGATGAGTGTCCGGGTCACGGGCTAGCAGAATGATGCCCGACGTTTCCCAGTCCAGACGATGGACGATTCGTGCTTCCGGGTAGCCGTTTTCTTGCAGGCGGGTAATCAGGCAATCCTTGTTGTCATCGGCCCGGCCAGGGACGGAGAGCAACAGGGTCGGTTTATCCACCACCAGCACGGCGGCGTCCTGATGGATGATGCGGATGTTGGACAACGGCATTAAAACAGCCTCGTAACAAACGCCAACGGCGACTCAGGCCCCTTCCTGTCACAGAAGGGCCCTGAGCCGCCGTGGCTCCCGCTGGATCGACTAGCGATCAGGCAGGGTGATATTGAGTTCCAGGATCGAGCAGCTGCCCTGGTTTTCCAGAGCGACGTGCACGTCATCGGACCCGATATTGACGTACTTGCGGATCACTTCCACCAGTTCCTTCTGCAAGGCTGGAAGATAGTCCGGCGTACTGCGTTGGCCGCGTTCATGCGCCACGATGATCTGTAGACGCTCTTTCGCTACCGACGCGGTGCTGACCTTTTTGCTGGCACGAAAGAAGTCAAAAAGATTCATTATCTACCTCCAAACAGGCGCTCGAAGAAGCCCTTCTTCGTCACATCGAGGAAACGATGCTCCACAGTTTTGCCCAGCAGACGATCGACCGCATCGCTGTACGCCTGACCGGCGTCGCTCTGGTCGTCGAGAATCACGGGCACGCCCGAGTTGGAAGCCTTGAGTACCGCCTGGGACTCCGGAATGACACCCAGCAGGGCAACCGCCAGGATTTCCTTGACGTCTTCCACGCCCAGCATTTCGCCATCGCTGACGCGTTGCGGGTTGTAGCGAGTCAGCAGCAAGTGTTCCTTGATCGGCTCTTCGCCGTTTTCGGCGCGACGGGATTTGCTGGCCAGCAGGCCCAGCATGCGGTCCGAGTCACGTACCGAGGACACTTCCGGGTTGGTCACGATAATCGCTTCATCAGCGAAGTACATGGCTAGGTGGGCACCTTTCTCGATACCGGCCGGGGAGTCGCAGACCACGTATTCGAAGTCTTCCTTGAGCGCCATCAGGACTTTTTCCACGCCTTCGACGGTCAGCGCGTCTTTGTCGCGGGTCTGGCTGGCGGCCAGCACGTAGAGGTTTTCGAGGCGTTTGTCTTTGATCAGCGCTTGCTGCAGGTTGGCTTCGCCGTTGACCACGTTGACGAAGTCATACACCACGCGACGCTCGCAACCCATGATCAGGTCGAGGTTACGCAGACCAACGTCGAAGTCGACGATAACTGTTTTGTGACCGCGCAGAGCGAGGCCGGTACCGATAGCGGCGCTGGTGGTGGTCTTACCCACACCACCCTTGCCGGATGTAACCACTAGAATCTTGGCCAAGGTGTTTCACCCCTAAGGAAAAAGGACATTTAGCCCCTGAAAAACATCTCTTGAAAAACTACTGCAGTCGGACAGCCTTGGCTGGAATCCGGTCCGGAACAGCGATAAACACTGCTTTTGGCCTTTTTCCTACTTCGTTTGAGCCGTTTTCGCTACGTTTTAGAGATGCTTGGAAAATGCGGCAGTATCCGTTAAAGCCGAATGATGTTCAACACGTCGCCTGACAGGCTGACTTGCACACCCGAACCCCATAAAGGGTCGCGGCGCAAATCTTCGGACACCTTGTAATGGCCGGCGATGGAGACCAGTTCAGCGCTCATTTGCTGACAGAAAATCCTGGCCTTGGTGTCGCCTTTGACTCCGGCCAACACGCGACCGCGCATCGGGCCGTATACATGGATGTTGCCATCGGCGAGAAGTTCCGCACCCGGGCTGACCGACGAAATCACCACCAGATCGCAACCCTGGGCATATATCTGCTGGCCACCACGTACTGGCGACGTGATGACTTTTGTCGGTTTGATCGTCGGCTCGGGCGGCTTTTCCGGTTTTTTCTTCACCTGGCCTTCCAGCGGGTCCAGTGGACGCTCACGGGCACCGGACGGCGGCAGCACCGGCAAATCGACGGCTATGGCGGCCGCGATGTCTTCGATGCGGCTGGCGCGGATCGCCAGGGTGCGCAGGCCATGCTGGCGGCAAACGCGCATCAGCCCCGGCAGATCGACCGCGCCTTCGCTGGCCGGGAGTTTGTCCAGGGCCAGCACCAACGGCGCGTTGCTGAAGAAATTCGGCGCCTGCGCAACCTTTGCGGCCAGCTGCCGATCAAGGTTCTCGAGGTCGTTGCGGGCCAGTTCCAGCACCGTAATGGCGAGCATGCTGCCCTTCAGCTGGAACACGGGATCTTGGTCTAGCGGTTCGGTTTGGCTCATGGTCGGCATACAACGGCTTGTCACTAAAAGTGCCGAGACTTATAACGAGAACGCCCGCAAGCCGCAAGCCGGGTCGAACGATGTAGAATGCGCGGCCATTGTCTTTCCGGAACATTTAATGGATCGCCCGCGTTTTCGAAAAACATTTCTTATGCCGCGTTTCTGGCCGCTGTGGTGTGGCTTGGGGCTGTTGTGGCTGATTGTTCAGTTGCCGTATCCGGCGTTGCTGTTTATCGGTCGCCTGCTGGGCGCATTGATGTACCGGGTGGCGGGCGACCGACGGCGCATTGCCAAACGTAATCTGGAACTGTGTTTTCCTGAAAAATCCGCTGCCGAGCGCAAGCGCCTGCTCAAGGAAAACTTTGCCTCCACCGGCATCGCCTTCTTTGAGATGGCCATGAGCTGGTGGTGGTCGCGCCAGCGTCTGGCGAAGCTGGCCCATGTCGAAGGGCTGGAGCATCTGACAAAGGCGCACAGTGAAGGCAAGGGCGTGATCCTGATGGCGGTGCATTTCACCACGCTGGAAATCGGCGCGGCGCTGCTGGGGCAGCAGCACACCATCGACGGCATGTACCGCGAACACAAGAATCCGCTGTTCGACTACATCCAG
Source organism: Pseudomonas sp. DR48 (assembly GCF_019823085.1). NCBI lineage: Bacteria > Pseudomonadati > Pseudomonadota > Gammaproteobacteria > Pseudomonadales > Pseudomonadaceae > Pseudomonas > Pseudomonas sp. DR48. Next base: position 3,875,305 of record NZ_CP081946.1, read on the forward strand.
CGCCGTGGCCGCGAGCGCCACAACCTTGATTCGCTGGCGGTGGAACGCGACGACGTGCGTGGCATGCTCAAGCTGCTGCGATCCGGTCGGGCGATCTGGTACGCGCCGGATCAGGACTATGGCGCCAAGCAAAGCATTTTCGTGCCGTTTTTCGGGATCCAGGCGGCGACCGTTACCGCCACCAGCAAATTTGCGCGATTGGGCAAGGCACTTGTCGTGCCGTTCACCCAGCGCCGCCTGGCCGATGGCAGCGGTTATCGACTGGTGATCCATGCACCGCTCGAAGGGTTTCCCGGCGAGACTGAAGAGGCCGATTGCATTCGTATCAACCAGTGGGTCGAAGGTGCGTTGCGCGAATGTCCGGAGCAATATCTCTGGGCCCATCGGCGCTTCAAGAGCCGTCCGCCGGGCGAGCCGAAGCTGTATAAAAAGCGCGGTTGAGTCACCGATTCCCTTAAGCGCCATGGAGTGTTGCGATGAGTCCTGCTGAACCGGTTACAGGGTTGATTCTTTCCGGCGGCGGGGCTCGGGCGGCTTATCAGGTGGGCGTGCTGGCGGCGATTGCCGAGATACTGCCGATGGGCGCGGCGAATCCGTTTCCGGTGATCGTCGGCACCTCGGCGGGGGCGATCAATGCGGTCAGCCTGGCCAGCGGGGCGATGGATTTTCGCGGGGCAATCGAGCGCCTGACCGCTTTCTGGCAGGGCTTTCGCAGTCATCTGGTGTTGCGCAGTGACTGGCCTGGCGTGATCAGCCAGGCCACCCGGTTTGTCAGCCACAGTTTGCTGGGGCTTGGGGCGCCGGTGCCGGTGGCGTTGCTCAACAGTTCGCCGCTGCGTGGTTTGCTCAACGACAAACTGCACATGAGCGGCATCGCCGAGGCCATCGCGCAAAAGCAGTTGCACGCGGTTGCCGTCACGGCGTTCGGTTACGAGTCCGGACAGGCCGTCACGTTCTATCAGGGCGGCGGGACCATCGACGCCTGGTTGCGTCATCGACGCATCGGCATTCCCACTCAACTCAGCGTCGAACACTTGCTGGCCAGCTCAGCGATTCCGCTGTTGTTCGCCCCCGTGAAAATCGGCGAGGAGTATTTCGGCGATGGCGCGGTACGCCAATCCGCACCGATCAGTCCGGCGCTGCACTTGGGCGCGAGCCGAGTGCTGGTGGTGGGCGTCAGCGGCAACCCGCGCGGTGTCGACCCGGAGCAGCCGCTGCAACGGGCTTACACGGGGCAGCAGCCATCGTTGGCGCAGATCGGTGCGCACATGCTCAACAGTACGTTCATTGACAGCCTGGAAAGTGACATCGAGTTGCTGCAGCGTCTGAATCAGTTCAGTCACCTGCTTCCCGATGGCACGCCGACCCGTGCGCTGGGTGTGGCGCCGGTAGACGTATTGGTGATTTCGCCGAGTCAGCCGATCGACGAGATTGCGGCGCGGCATCGGCAGGAGTTGCCGGCGGCGTTGCGCCTGTTTCTGCGCGGGCCAGGGGCGACCAAGACCAGCGGGGCGGGGGTGTTGAGCTATTTGCTGTTCGAGGCGGGGTATTGCAGCGAATTGATCGACCTGGGGCGCCGGGACGCGTTGGCCAAGCGCGAGGAGCTGTGCCGGTTTCTCGGGTTGGCGGAGCCTGTGGTTTCGGCTTGAGATTGGGGGTGTTGCTATCGCTCGCAGGCTAGCTCCCACAGTGGATCTTCAGTGTCACTCAGATCACCTTGGGGAGCGAGCCTGCTCGCGATGGCGTCCTTACAGACGCCGCCGGATCAGAAGTGCACCTTGACCAGGAAACTGGTCACGCTCTGATCGGTCTTGAAGCCCTGGCTGTCTTCGATACCGTACTTGTTTTTCCAGTAGTCGTACTCGACGCCCACATATAACTGCTTTTCGCCCAGGTTCAGCGCTTTGCCCAGGTCGTATTTGATCTGCGGATTGAAGTGCAGGTTGGCGTGGTATTCGCCTTTTTTGTTCACATCGTTGTCGACGACCCAGTCCATGAAACCATCGATCAGGATGTTCGAATCGCCGACAGGAATGGTGTAGGACCAGACCGGCGTGACCTGCCAGATGTTGTCACCCGGACGGTCGCCTTCGGTGTGACGGTTGTAGAAGTTCAACTGGAAGTAGTCGAAGCCCGGGATGGCCAGGTCAAAGCCTGGACCGATCAGGTAAGACTCGGTGTCGTTTTCACCAAACTCATAGGTCATGGCCAGCAATACGTCTTTGATCGGGCCAAACTCCAGTTTCTGATCGAAGATTTTGCCGAACGACAGGCGCGGGCTGAATTCGCCGTAGTACGTGTTTTCACCCGCGAAGGCGTCTTGCTTGCCGTTATAGAAGATCTTGTCGATGAAGAAGAAGTTATCGCCGTATTTCCAGCCGTCGGCGTGTTCGAACGTCACGGTCTGCTGAATGCGCGGGTTGACCTGGAAGTCCTTGCCATACAAGTAGGTCAGGCTGTTGTTCTGCCATTGCAGCAAGTCGCCGGCCATTGCCTGGCCCCCGGCCAGTAACGAACCCGCGAGCATCAGGCTGGTGCACGTACGTTTCATTCGGTTGCTCCCAAAAAGAAGGTGGTTCCACGTTATTTTTCTAAGGTCGGCGCTCTGGTGTGGCGCCTTTTTCTTTAGCTGTAAAAAATTATCCATCCGGTCAGCTTTAGTGCTGTTAGCAAGAGCTGCGCCAAGGCTTTCGATAAGCAAAAAAACTCCCGCTCGGCTGCTCAAGAACAGTCGATTGAGAGGGGTTTTGGAGGGCCTTGGTACCGTCCAGAGCCGGGATAAGTTGGCTTTCTGGTCAGAAATTAAATCCGGGCTTTTTTTTAACGCGGATTCAGGCGGCCGCGGAGAATACTGACTCCTTGGCCAGGTCTCAAGTGCCCCGCAACAGCGCACCGACGACAGGTTTGGAGCACGGTTGCGGGCCATCTTAAAAGTGCACCTTCACCAGCAGGCTGGTGGTGTTCTCATTCGTGTCGAGGCGAGCGCTGTTTTCGATGCCGTATTTGTCTTTCCAGTAGCTGTACTCGACGCCGACGTACACCTGTTTCTCCCGCCAGCCCAGGGCTTTGCCCAGGTCGTACTTGATCTGCGGATTGAAGTGCAGGTTGGCGTGGTAGGTGCCCTGTGAGTTCTGGTCGTTATCCACGACCCAGTCGATGTAACCGTCGATCAACAGGTTCGAGTTGCCCAATGGCAGGGTGTAGGACCAGGCCGGCGTGATCTGCCAGACATCGTCGCCGGGGCGCGAGCCTTCGGTCTGGCGATAGTAGAAGTTCAAGGTGAAAAAATTGAAGCCAGGAACCGCGAGGTCGAAACCGGGGCCGATCAGATAGGCTTCGGTATCGTCTTCGCCATTCTCGTAGGTCATGGCCAGCAACACGTCCTTGATCGGGCCGAATCCTAAATGGCGGTCGAGGATTTTGCCGAAAGACAGGCGCGGACTGAACTCGCCGTAATAGGCGTGAACGCCTTTGTTCCGGTCTTTCTCGCCGTTGTAGTAAGTGCTGTCGAGGAACAGGAAGTTGTCGCCGTACTTCCAGCGGTCGGCGTGTTCAAAGGTGATCGTCTGTTGGATCGACGGGTTGACCGCGAAGTCCTTGCCATACAGATAGCTCAGGCTGTTGGTCTGCCACAGCAGCAAATCGCCGGCCATGGCCTGACTGGCGGCCAATAGACCACCGCCTAACAGCATGTTTGTCTGTGTCCGAATCATCTGTTGCTCCCTCTTGTTTTTATTGTTTGAGGCACAGGCAGCCCTGACCTGTGGGAGCGGGCTTGCTCGCGAAAGCGGTGTGTCAGTCAACAAAGATGTTGAGGCTGATGGCCCCTTCGCGGGCAAGCCCGCTCCCACAGGTTTCTGTGGCGCTGGTGGGTTAGTGCGGGTGAGCGGGGCAGTCGTTGATGGCCGCGCGTTCTTTGCCGCCGAGGATGTTGAACAGCAGGTTCAGGGACAGCGCACTCAATGTCGCCATGGCGATGCCGCTGTGCGTGATCGGACTCATCCATAACGGCAAGTGGGCGAAGAATTCCGGTCGCACCACCGGAATCAGCCCCATGCCGATGCTCACCGCCACCAGCAACTGGTTGCGACGGTCACCGATGTCGGCTTCCTGAAGGATCTTGATGCCGGTGGCCGCAACCATGCCGAACATCGCAATCGCTGCGCCGCCCAGCACCGCTGGCGGAATCGACGCCACCAGAAACGCCGCTTTGGGCAGCAGGCTCAACACCACGAGCAAGCCACCGGCAACGATGGTCACCGAACGGCAGCGCACGCCGGTCATCTGCACCAGGCCAATGTTCTGGGCGAAAGATGAGTGGGTGAAGGTGTTGAAGAAACCGGCGACAAACGAGGCGCCGGCATCGCACAGCAAGCCGCGACGCAGCATCCGTGGGCAGACTTCCTGACCGGTGATTTTGCCCAGCGCAAGGAACATCCCGGTGGACTCGACGAAGATGATCACCACCACCAGGCACATGGACAGGATCGGTGCGAGTTCAAATTTTGGCATGCCGAAGTGCAACGGGGTGACGATCTGCAGCCATGGCGCCTGGGCCATGCCGCTCAGGTCGACCATGCCGATCAGCCCGCAGACCACGTAGCCCAGGCACATGCCGATCAGCACGGAAATGTTGACCCAGAAACCGCGCATGAAGCGGTGTACCAACAGAATGGTGGCCAGCACCAACGCGGCGATGGCCAGGTAAACCGGTGAACCGAATTGAGCGGCGCCAGCGCCACCACCGGCCCAGTTGACGGCCACGGGGAACAGCGACAAACCGATCGAGGTGATCACGGTGCCTGTCACCAGGGGCGGAAAGAAGCGTACGACTTTTGACATGAAGGGCGCGATGATCATGCCGAAGAAACCGGCGGCGATGGTCGCCCCGAAGATCCCTTGCAGACCGATACCCGGCATTCCGGCCATGGCGACCATGCTGCCCACCGCGGCGAAACTGGCGCCCATCATCACCGGCATGCGAATGCCCATCGGGCCGATGCCCAGCGACTGCACGATGGTGGCGATCCCGGCTACCAGCAGGTCGGCATTGATCAGAAAGGCGATTTCTTCGCGGTTCAGGCCGGCGGCCTGTCCGATGATCAGAGGCACTGCGATGGCACCGCCGTACATCAGCAGAACGTGTTGCAGGCCAACCAGAATCAGTTGCAAAAGGGGCAATCGCTGAATAGCGGGTGCGTCGGGGATGCGCGCTTCGGATAGCTCGGACATGCAACACCTCGGATCTTTTTATTCTTGTGATTTTTTGCGTCAGGTTGACCGCGGCGCGGCCAATCGCGGGCAAGCCCGCTCCCACAGGGACAACCTGAATCCTGTGGGAGCTGGCTTGCCTGCGATGCTTTTCAACGGTTAGTTGGTTTGAGCTCCCTGAACAATCCAGGCACCGATCAGGTCACGTTCCTGCTGGGTCATCTGGGTGATGTTGCCCAGAGGCATGATCTGGCTGGTAACGGCTTGCGCCTGGATGCGTGGTGCGTTCTGGCGGATCTGCTCGGGGGTGTCGAACATCACGCCGGCCGGTGCGGCACTGAACAGCGGGCTGGTCGGTTTGGCCGAGTGACACACTGCGCAACGTTCCTGAATCACGCTGTGCACCTTGTCGAACGCCGGACCCTGGTTCGACGCCTGGGCCGGTGTGGCAGCCGGAGCTGCAGGTTTCGCGGCTTCAGGTTTGGCGCCACCACCGAGGGCGGTTTCCGGCAGCGGCTGGTACTCGATGGCGCCAGGCGCCTTGGCCACTTCAGGTGCGCTGGACATCGGCGCAGGGCCTGTCACGTAAGCCAGGCAGATCATGCCGACCGCTGCCACCGGCAACGTCCAGGCAAACTTGTGGCTGTCATGACGGGTGTTGAAGTAGTGACGCACCAACACCGCCAGCACCGCGATCCCGGCCAGGATCAGCCAGTTGTATTGGCTGCCGTAAGTGCTCGGGAAGTGGTTGCTGATCATGATGAACAGCACGGGCAAGGTGAAGTAGTTGTTGTGCCGCGAACGCAACAGGCCTTTGGCCGGCAGCGCCGGATCGGGCGTGCGGTTTTCGGCAATCGCTGCCACCAGTGCGCGCTGCGCCGGCATGATGATGCGGAATACGTTACCGACCATGATGGTGCCGATGATCGTGCCGACGTGCAGGTAAGCACCACGACCGCTGAACACTTTGCTGAAGCCGTAGGCAGCGGCAATGATCAGCACGAACAGGATTGCACCGAGCAGGGCAGGGCGTTTGCCCAGGGCCGAGTCGCAGAGGAAGGAGTAGATGAACCAGCCGATGAACAGCGAGCCGATACCGATGGCCACGCCTTCAGGACCGCTCAGGGTGCTGCCGGGTGCCAGCAGATACAGCGTCGGGTTGGAGTAGAACACCACGCACAGCAGCGCAATGCCTGACATCCAGGTGAAGTAGGCTTCCCATTTGAACCAGTGCAGGTTGTCCGGCATGGTCGGTGGGGCCAGTTTGTATTTTTCCAGGTGGTAGATACCGCCGCCGTGGATCGCCCACAAATCGCCGGCCAGACCGCTTTTCGGGTTGACCCGATTGAGGTTGTTTTCCAGCCAGACGAAATAGAACGACGCGCCGATCCAGGCCACGCCAGTAATCATGTGAACCCAGCGCACGCTCAGGTTCAGCCATTCCAACAGATGTGCTTCCACAGTCTTTACCTCTCGCCTGTCACTCTGTTGTCGAGTGATCAGACCTTCTCTTATTGGTGGGGGGCGAGGATCAAACGCTCATCCTCTTTGAAAAAATGCTCATCGCAGTTGTTGCCTGTGCCACTGCGATCAACCACCAGGAAGTCATCCCGCTTTTCGATCGTCAGCACCGGATGGTGCCAAACGCCGCGATGGTAATTAATGCCCTGCCTGCCGTTGGTGACGAAGGCGCGGACCAAGCCTGATACAGGTTCATCGCCAAGTGGCGCGACCACGATCAGAAAGGGGTTGCCGAGCAGCGGAATGAAGGCCTGGCTGCCCAGCGGGTGACGCTCCAGCATGCTGACGGTCAGCGGCATGTCCTGCGCGTCGGCGCGGAAGATGCTGATGATCGCCTTGTCGTCTGGCGTGGCGGTTTCCACCGTCGCCAGTTTGTGAAAGCGCATGGTCGAACCGTTGTTGATCATGAAGTGATCGCTGCCGTCGGTTTCGATCACGTCACCGAAAGGGGCGAAGGCTTCTTTGGTCAGCGGTTCAATCGTCAGTGTGCGCATGCTGTTCTTTTCCGAATTCTGTGTTGTTGGTTCTATTGTCATCGCTGGCAGGCCAGCTCCCACATTTGGAATGCATTTCCCTGTGGGAGCCAGCCTGCTGGCGATTGGGTTCAGCGCTTACTTAGCGACCTTGCCCAAAACGCGCAGGCGACTCACACCACCGTCCGGGAACACGTTCAGGCGGATGTGGGTGATCGGGCCCAGGGCTTTGATCTGCTCGGCGAAGGTGTGTTCGGCGTGCATTTCCAGTTTCTGCGCCGGCAGCAATTCGCGCCAGAACAGCGATTGGGTTTCGATCTGGCTGTCGGTGCCGCCCTTCACGAAGGCGCCCAGGATCGAGCAGGTGTCCGGGTAGTTGCCCTTGAAGTGCAGGGTGTCGACGATGACTTTTTCGATCTCGCCGGCATGACCCAGCGCGACGATCACCCAGTCATTGCCCGGGGTACGACGACGTGCAGTTTCCCAGCCGTCGCCCATGTTGATGCCACGGCCCGGGTTGAGGATGTTGCTCATGCGACCGAAGTGTTCGTCGGAGCAGGCGAGGGCGCGGCCACCGTTGAGGGCGGCGGCCAGGTCGACTTGCTCGTTGTCACCGACAGCGGACCAGTCGCGGAACGGAATACCGTAGACACGCAGACGGGCCACGCCACCATCCGGGTAGATGTTGAAGCGCAGGTGGCTGAAGGCCTGGTCATTGCTGATTTCGTGGTAGTGGTGGCTGTTGCCTTGCAGCTCGACAGCGGACAGCACTTCAGTCCACTGGGTGTTGTCGTCCGGTTCGCCCGAGGCCAGGAAGCACGCTTCCAGGGAGGCCGACGGCGGGAAGTTGCCGGTGAAGAATGAAGTGTCGATGTCCACGCCTTTGATCGAGCCCGGTACGCCCAGGCGGATCACGGCGCTGTCGTAGCCTTCAAAGCGCTTGCGGCGCGATTCCCAGCCGTCCATCCACTTGCCGTTGTCATCGAACACGCCTTCTTTCCACACAGCCGGAGTCGGCTGGAACAGGCGGTTGGCATCAGCGAACCAGTCATCGGTGACCGAAATGATCTTGGTGCCCAGGCGGGCATCGGCCAGATTGACGAACTTCTCGAAAGGTACGGCGTAAGCTTTCATTCTTCTTGTCTGCCTTTAATAAGTTGGCTTGGGATGCTTGCCAGGCCCTGGGTGTTTCTTCGCGTTTAAGAACACTCGGGCGAGGCTTGCTTATAGGGTCAGTAATCGGAACAGGGCGATCTTGTTGATCTGCGCCAGCGCGCACTTGAATTCGGTATCTGCCGAGTTGTGAATGCGCGTTTCGAACGCCGCGAGGATCTGATGCCGGTTGCTGCCTTTTACCGCCATGATGAAGGGAAACTTGAACTTGGCCTTGTAGGCGTCGTTCAGCTCGGTGAAGCGAGAAAACTCTTCGGCCGTGCATTGGTGAATACCGGCGCCAGCTTGTTCATTGGTACTGGCTTCGGTCAGTTGGCCCTGGACGGCGGCTTTGCCGGCCAGGTCCGGGTGAGCGTTGATCAGGGCCAGTTGGCTTTCGTGATCAGCGCTCAACAGGATGTCGCTCATGCGCTGGTGCAAGGTTTCGATCTCGTCGATCGAGGCGTCCTGGCCCAGGTCGAAAGCCTTTTCGGCTACCCATGGCGAATGTTCGTAGATGTCGGCGAAGGCTTTGACGAACGCGTCGCGGCTCAGGGTCGAGGGTTTCAGTGTTTGAAAGGTGCTCATTTGGCAGCCCCTTGGTACGGGTGGGTTTCGTGCCAGTGGCGTGCGATGTCGACACGGCGGCTGAACCACACCTGCTCATGACTTTTAGCGTATTCGATAAAGCGCTTGAGCGAGGCCAGGCGCGCTGGACGGCCGATCAGGCGGCAGTGCAGGCCGATCGACAACATCTTCGGTGCTTCGGCGCCTTCGGCGTACAGCACGTCGAAGGCGTCTTTGAGGTATTCGAAGAAATCGTCGCCCTTATTGAAACCCTGAACCTGGGTGAAGCGCATGTCGTTGGTGTCCAGGGTGTACGGGATCACCAAGTGCGGCTTGCCGGTCGGGTTGTTGGGTTCCCAGTAGGGCAGGTCGTCGTCGTAAGTGTCGCAGTCATAGAGGAAACCGCCTTCTTCCATCACCAGTCGACGAGTGTTCGGACCGGTGCGGCCGGTGTACCAGCCCAGCGGGCGTTCGCCGGTGAGTTCGGTGAGGATGCGGATCGCTTCGAGCATGTGCTCGCGTTCCTGCGCCTCGTCCATGTACTGGTAATCGATCCAGCGGTAGCCGTGGCTGCAGATCTCGTGGCCGGCCTCGACCATTGCGCGGATCACATCCGGGTGGCGCTGGGCGGCCATGGCCACGGCGAAGATGGTCAGCGGAATGTCGAATTCCTTGAACAGTTTCAGAATCCGCCAGACGCCGGCACGGCTGCCATACTCGTACAAGGATTCCATGCTCATGTTGCGCGCGCCCTGCAGCGGCTGGGCCGAAACCATTTCCGAGAGGAAGGCTTCAGACTCTTTATCACCGTGCAGGATGTTGCGCTCGCCGCCTTCTTCGTAATTGAGTACGAACGACAAGGCGATGCGGGCATTGCCCGGCCAGTGGGGGTGAGGAGGGTTACTGCCGTAACCGATCAGGTCGCGTGGGTAGTCAGCGCTCACTGCAGTCTTCCTTCTTATTCGTTGACAGGTTGTGTGGCGGCCTGGCGATGAGATGACAGGCTGGCGTCACAGCGATGGGCTGATTGTATACAACTTTATATTCACTTTGTAAGCCTGATTTTTTGCATTTTTGATGAACTGTCATCTTCTCATGCTACTGCAAGAAACTTGCCCAGTTGGTCAGGTAATGGATGGGAGGTCCGCTGAGCGCATGGTTTTGCTTCAGATTCACTTTGAAATCGACAATGGCGGGACTGGCTGCAAAAATGTCGTTTTTATTGTGTACAATTTTTTTGAAAAGTGTCTTAATCAGTCGCTCGCCGCAGCGTTTCGTGCTCCGAATCGGTGCGGTCTCCTTTTCAACTGACTTCGGGAGGCGCGAGGCCTGACTGCTCTTTGCAGGCGGGCGCGCAGAATCAATGGGACGTTTGACTACACACGTTTTGGACGCTGCACACGGTTGCCCGGGCAGCTCGATCAAGGTCGAGTTGTACCGCGTTGAAGGCTCGCAGCTGGAATTGGTCGCCAGCGCGATCACCAACAGCGACGGCCGTGTCGATGCGCCGCTGCTGCAAGGCGATGACTACCGTTCCGGGGTCTATCAGGTTCAGTTTCATGCGGGCGATTACTACCGCGCCCGTGGCGTTCAGCTCCCGGAGCCGGCGTTCCTGGATGTGGTGGTGCTGCGTTTTGGCATCTCTGCCGAACAGGATCACTACCATGTACCGCTGCTGATTTCGCCATACAGCTATTCCACGTACCGCGGCAGCTGATCCCCCAAGCAGCTGCCTCAACCTGGAAGCGACTGCGCATATAGCTTCTTTGGTCTTTCGCCCGCTCACACTGCGGGCTTTTTTTTGCCTGCTGGAAAGTCAAAGGATCGCAGCCTCGTTGCACTCGACAGCTCCTACAAGGGAATGCGTCTGCATGTAGGAGCTGTCGAGTGAAACGAGGCTGCGATCTTTTGCCCTTATCGACTCAACAGCGACGCAGCGCCGGCACCACTGAACAACCCGGCACTGACCCGGTTGAACCAGCTCTGGCCCTTGCCGCTGCGCAGATACCGCGCCGCACCATGCGCGCCCAGTCCGTAAGCCAATTTGCACAGCAGATCGAGCACGGTCCAGGTCGCAATCATCACCAGCAGTTGCGGCAGGAACGGCTGCCCTGCATTCAAAAACTGTGGCAGGAAAGCGGCGAAGAACAGGATGTCTTTCGGGTTGCTCGCACCCAGCACGAACGCGCGCCCGAACAGTGCGCGAAAGCGTGGCACTGGCGCAGCCTGGGGCACTTGAGCGCCCACCGATGGCTGGCGCGATTGCTGCCAGCTCTGCCAGGCGAGGTAGAACAGGTACAACGCGCCGACGATTTTCAGGGCGCTGAACAACTGTTCCGACGCCAACAACAGCGCGCCCAGCCCCAACGCCGAAGCGCTGAGCAAACAGATCGAGGCAATCACTCCCCCCAGAAACGCTGGATATGAACGACGCAAGCCGTAATTCAGGCTGTTGCTGATCATCAGCAGGGACAGCGGCCCCGGGATCAGGATCACCACCAGCGCAGCGCCACTGAACAGCAGCCAGGTTTCCAGACTCATCTCTTTCCTCCATTTGTGCAAAAGCCCCACCCGACGGGGTGAGGCTGTTTTGAATCCTGTTTTTGAAGCGTATGCGGCTTACAAGAAAACGAACTTGGCGATGAAGATCGCGCACAGCACCCACAGACTGACGGAAATTTCCTTGTGCTTACCGGTGAACGCCTTGAGCACCACATAAGTGATAAAGCCCAGTGCGATACCGTCAGCCACCGAGAAGGTCAGCGGCATCATGATCGCGGTGACGATCGCCGGAATGCTGTCGGTCGCTTCGTCCCATTCGATGTGCTTCATGCCGCCCATCATCAGCATTGCCACATAAATCAGCGCACCTGCGGTTGCGTAAGCGGGGATCATGCCAGCCAGCGGTGCGAAAAACATGGCGGCAATAAATAGCACACCTACGGTCACTGCGGTAAGACCAGTCCGACCACCCGCAGCGACACCGGCAGCACTTTCCACGTAGCTGGTGACTGGCGGCACACCGACCATTGCCCCGAAAACGCTGGACGCGCTGTCGGCTTTCATGGCGCGGGAAAGGTTTTCGATCCGGCCGTCAGCGTTCACCAGGTTGGCGCGCTGGGCGACGCCCATCAAGGTGCCGGCGGTGTCGAACATGTGCACGAAGAGGAATGCGAGCACCACGCTGATCATGCTGACGTTGAACACGCCGGCAATGTTCATGGCCATCCAGGTGGGCGCCAGGCTCGGCGGTGCCGACATGATGCCCTCGTAGTGGACAAGGCCCAGACCCCAGCCCGCGAGGGTCACGGTGATGATGCTGATGAGGATCGCACCGAACACCTTGTGGTAGCTGAGCACGGCAATCATCAGGAAGCAGATGGCGGCGAGCAGCGGGCCGGGTTCGCGCAGGGAGCCGAGCTTGATCAAGGTCGCCGGGCTATCGACGACGATGCCAGCGGTTTTCAGGCCGATCAGCCCGAGAAACAGACCCACGCCGGCGCCCATGGCGAAGCGCAAGCTCACCGGGATGCTGTTGAGCAGCCATTCGCGAATCCGCGAAAAGGTCAGGATCATGAACAACACACCGGAAACGAACACCGCGCCGAGGGCGGTTTCCCAGTTGTAGCCCATGGTGCCGACCACGGTGTAGGTGAAGAAAGCGTTCAAGCCCATACCCGGCGCCAGGCCGACTGGCCAGTTGGCGTACAGGCCCATCAGCAGACAGCCCAATGCCGCGGCGATGCAGGTCGCGACGAACGCGGCACCGTGATCGATCCCCGCGTCAGCCATGATGTTGGGGTTGACGAAAATGATGTAGGCCATGGTGATGAAGGTTGTCAGACCGGCAATCAGCTCGGTCTTCACCGTGGTGCCATGCAAGGTGAGTTTGAAGATGCGCTCCAGCCAGCCATTGCGTAACGGCGGCGAGAGTTCCAGCGTCGGGGCTTCGGATTTGCGGCTTTCCACAGCGAGTACTCCTCAAGAGTTTTATTGTTATTTCCAGGGCCGGACCCATGAGGGTGGCGGCGGCCCTTTGAGGCACTTGCGAATTTGTTGACCGGTTGGTCAGGAACTCGCACGAAGTGGATTATGCTTTTGTATACAAATAAAGCAAATAATGTTTTTGATCTTGTAGACGAAAAGTTTGGCGATAGGGATATATCGCCTGTTCTGGCCCCTTCGCGAGCAAGCCCGCTCCCACAGGTGATCGGGTTCCTTCAGAGGAATGCGGTCGAGTGTGGGAGCGGGCTTGCTCGCGAAGAGGCCAGATTGGCCACTACAAATCCACCAGGGAAAAACTCAATCTGCAGCCAACTGACTTTTCCCCAGCGCCAGATTCACCGCCAACCACCCATTCACCGCCGACTCCCCAGCCTCGGCAAACACCCGCTCGAGCAATTTCACCTGCTCGCGTCGCAGCGACTGTTCGAACCGCGCGCCATCCTCGGTCAATTCGAGCAGCCGCTTACGCTTGTCGGTCTCGGACGAGACGCTGTTCACCAGATGCATTTCCACCAACTGACGCAGCGGCATGTTCAGCGCCTGCTTGGTCACGCCGAGCAAGGCCAGCAGCTCCTTGACGCTCAGGTTCGGGTAGCGAGCGATAAAAAACACAATGCGTTGGTGCACCCGACTCAAGCCGCGGCGCTCAAGCATTTCGTCAGCCTTTGCGGTGAACGCCTGGTAGCCGAAGAAGAACGCTTCCATGGCTTGTTGCTGGGTGCCAGGGTTTTTAAGGTCAAGCATGTTGACGTTTCCGTTGGAGTTGTCGTAATTTCGGTCAATCAGTTTGACTCATTTTCCTCAGGCCTCGCTACCGGTGACCCCCATGGCTTTTTCCGAACGTGTCTCGCGCCTTAAAAGTTCTTTGATCCGAGAAATCCTCGCGGCCGCCCAGCGCCCGGAAGTGATGTCGTTCGCTGGCGGCTTGCCGGCCGAAGCCATGCTGCCGAAAGTCGAGTGGGCCGACATGCCGCTGTCGATGGGGCAATACGGCATGAGTGAGGGCGAGCCGGCGCTGCGTGAAGCCTTGGCGGCCGAGGCGCGGGCGCTGGGCGTACCGTGCGAAGCGAGTCAGGTCCTGGTGGTCAGCGGCTCCCAGCAAACCCTCGATCTGGCGGCCAAGTTGTACATCGACAAAGGCACCGAGATCTTGCTGGAAGCGCCGACCTATCTGGCGGCGTTGCAGATTTTCCAGTTGTTCGGCGCGGACTGCATCACCGTGCCGCTGGAGGCGGATGGCCCTGACCTGGAGCAATTGCGTGCCCGTCTGGAAAAACATCGTCCGGCGTTCATCTACCTGATCCCGACGTTCCAGAATCCGTCGGCGGTGCGCTACAGCGAAGCCAAGCGTGATGCGGTGGCGGCGTTGCTGGATGAATTCGGCGTGACCTTGATCGAAGACGAACCGTACCGTGAGTTGACCTTCGATGGCGGCAGTGCGATGCCGATTGTCAGTCGCCTGAAAAAGAGCAGCTGGATCTACACCGGCACGGTATCGAAAACCTTATTGCCAGGCTTGCGGGTCGGTTACCTGATTGCCAGTGCGGACCTGTTTCCGCACTTGTTGAAACTCAAGCAGTCGGCAGACCTGCACACCAATCGCGTGGGGCAGTGGCAAGCGTTGCAATGGATTGGCACTGAGAAATTCGACCATCATTTGCGCGAGTTGCGAGATTTCTATCGGGGGCGCCGGGATGCTTTCCAGTGTTCGCTGCAAACGCATTTCTCCGATCTGGCGGACTGGAATGTGCCGCAGGGCGGGCTGTTTTTCTGGCTGACGCTCAAACAACCGATGGACACCCGGACATTGCTCAAGCCTGCGCTGGCGGCGGATGTTGCGTTCATGCCGGGCGAACCGTTCTTTCCCGATCCGGACAACAATCCCGGGCACCTGCGGCTCAACTTCAGCCACATCGACCCGGCGCGGCTGGACGAAGGGCTCAGTCGATTGGCGGCAGTGATACGCCAGGCCTACGCGGTGAAAGCGGCTTGAGGGGAGGGTAGAAACCAATAAACCGGCTCATCGGCCGGTTTATTTTTGTCTGAGGTTTATGAAGCCAGACCGGCTAACACAAAACGATCACGCCGCAGCAAATCGCTTATCCAGATAATCAATAATCACCTTGGACTCATACATCCAGGTGGTCTGCCCATTCTCTTCAATGCGC
Source organism: Pseudomonas sp. DR48 (assembly GCF_019823085.1). Taxonomy (NCBI): domain Bacteria; kingdom Pseudomonadati; phylum Pseudomonadota; class Gammaproteobacteria; order Pseudomonadales; family Pseudomonadaceae; genus Pseudomonas; species Pseudomonas sp. DR48. Next base: position 3,890,402 of record NZ_CP081946.1, read on the forward strand.
AGGCACGGCACTTTGATCTTGCCGCCTTGCTGCAGCAGGGTCTGGCGATCCTGTTCATTGTTTTTCGCATCGCGCAACGCCACTGGCACGTTCAGACGGCGCAAGGTGCGGCGGGTTTTCACGCAGAACGGGCAGGCGTGAAACTGATACAACGTCAGGCTCTTGGCCGCCGTGTTGACCTGGGCCTGAACCTCAGCAGGACGTTGTTTCTTGCCGGGACGGGTGATGAAGTCGATGAAGATGATCAGTTGGCCAAGGCCGACACGAAGCGCTTTTACGAACACGGTATAAGCCTCACAGGGGCAAGCAGAAGGCGCGCAGCTTACCTGATTTTCACAGGCGAAAAAAAACCGGCGATGAATGCCGGTTTTCTTCGTGCTGCGGGTTACTTGATCAGGCTGAGAAACTCGCTGCGGGTCGCCGCGTTTTCGCGGAACTCACCCAGCATCACCGAGGTGATCATCGACGAGTTCTGTTTCTCCACACCGCGCATCATCATGCACATGTGCTTGGCCTCGATCACCACCGCAACGCCCAGGGCGCCGGTGACTTGCTGGACCGCATCGGCGATCTGGCGGCTGAGGTTTTCCTGGATCTGCAGGCGGCGGGCGTACATATCGACGATCCGCGCGACTTTCGACAGGCCCAGCACTTTGCCGCTCGGAATGTAGGCGACGTGAGCCTTGCCGATGAACGGCAGCAGGTGGTGTTCGCACAACGAGTAGAGCTCGATGTCCTTGACCAGCACCATTTCGCTGTTATCGGAGCTGAACAAGGCACCGTTGGTGACTTCTTCCAGTGTCTGTTCATAGCCGCGGCAGAGGTACTGCATGGCTTTGGCGGCACGCTTTGGCGTGTCGAGCAGGCCCTCGCGGGAGACGTCCTCGCCCAATTGGCCGAGAATCGCGGTGTAATTCTGTTCCAGGGACATGAAACTACCTGTGGGGATTTTCGCAAAGGGCAAGGGTACGGTGGCGGACACGGCGCTGCAAGCGTGAAGCGACAGCTTTACTCGTCGCGGCCTTCCATCATGGTTCGTTTGAGCATCACATAAACGGCGCCGGCGCCACCGTGCCTGGGTTGGCACGAGGTGAAGCCGAGCACCTGCGAATGCTGGCGCAGCCAGGTGTTGACGTGACTTTTGATCATCGGCCGCTTGCCGTCCAGGCGCACGGCTTTGCCGTGGGTGACACGCACGCAGCGGATTTCGAATTTGGTCGCTTCGGCCAGAAACGCCCAGAGGGTTTCCCGGGCCTTTTCAACGGTCATGCCATGCAGGTCCAGGCTGCCTTCGAACGGAATCTGTCCGATCTTGAGCTTGCGCATCTGGCTTTCCTGAACGCCGTCACGCGCCCACATCAACTCGTCTTCCGGGCCGACGTCGATGACGAACTGATCGGACAAGCCATCAACCGTGGTGGCGTCGGTGCGAACGGTCGCGGCCTGGCGCAACTTGGCGATTTGCGCCCGGTCGGCCTTGGGTTTGCCGGTGTCGGCGCGATCGTGCTTGATCGGCTTGACGCCTTGGATCGCACTTTTGAACAGGGAAAAATCGTCGTCTTGCATGTCAGCCTCCGCGAAGGGCGGCCAGTTTACCCAAGTCGGGGCGCTATCCATAACAATTGAGGCCCGCCAAAGGGCGGGCCTGGATTCAGTCGTGTTTTTTCATCAGGTGCGGGGATATGTTCAGCTCTCGCGACTGGCGCGAGCGGCGACGGCAGCGGCGCCACAACCACACGCCGATATAGAGCACCAACAGGCCAACGGCCAGAATGATCGCCGAGCCCAGCCGGCTGGCATTCAACTCGCCCAGGGCCGGTGGACGACCCAGCAGGCTGGCGGCGCCCGCCATGGCCAGCAACACACCGCAGGTTGCCAGCAAGGCCGCAAACGCGGCGCCGAATCGAAAACGCCAATTGCGTTGCCCTTTGGGCCGCAGGCGGCGTGCATCAAAACCATCGGATAACTTCATTCCGACCTTCCTCAATGGGTATCGGCCCTTCGACCGGGAGTTGTCCGGGTTGTTCCTGAGGCTAAGTCAATTGCACCAAATGAGAGGCTTTTGTGGATGAGCGGCGGTATCGACCGCTCACCGAGGCCGATCAGATCAGATCGTGAGTCAGCGCGAGGGTGGCGAAGTTATCCGCCATGATCGCCATTTCCGTGTGCTGCACATGCTCGGCCGTGAGTACGCCACCCTTGTAGGGCAAATCGCGGGTCGCGCAGGCGTCTTCCACCAAGGTGCAGCGAAAGCCCAGGTTTTTCGCCGCGCGCACGGTGGTGCTAACGCTGGAATGACTCATGAAGCCGCAAACGATCAGGTCCAGGGAGCCCAGTTCTTGCAGTCGATCGTACAATTGGGTGCCGTGAAACGCGCTTGGCAACAGTTTGCCGATGATGGTTTCATCGCCCTGTGGCTCAAGCCCCGGGATGAACTCACCGCGTTCGCCTTGTGGATCGAACAGGCCGCCCACGGTACCCAAGTGACGCACATGCACAATCGGCCGACCTGCCGCGCGGGCAGCGGCGACCAGTTGCTTGATGTTCGCGACGGCAGCATCCATGCCGCTCAGGGCCAACGGACCACTGAGGTATTCTTTCTGGGCATCGATGATGACTAGGGTCGCATGACCCAGATTGGCTGCTGCGTAACCGCGGCCGCTGAGTTGAAACATCGTTTTTGGAACGGACATTCTGGGGCTCCTTGGAGTGGGGCTTTTGCGACATTGTCCTCTGGCTGAGCGGTTCTGTGAATCGCTACTATCGCAAACGCCGTCGTTGCTGGCGTGCAGCCTTGTCAAGATGCACATTTTGTTCAATAGCCACCGGTAAAAATGGATATGTCCTACATCTGATCCGGTGTTTTTCCTGCGTCGTCGTGGCGCGTTTTGGCTGTTAGAATCGCCAGTCGTTTTTTCTGGAGTCTACCTCGTGATCACTTCCCGCCTTCGTACCCTGCGTGACCATATCCGTTGGGCCGTCAGCCGCTTCCATGGGGAGGATCTGTTTTTCGGCCATGGGACCGACAACGCCTGGGACGAAGCCCGTCAACTGGTGCTCGGTGCCTTACACTTGCCGTGGGAAATCGCCGACAGCTATCTGGACTGCAATCTGGAAGAGGACGAGGTGGTCAATCTGCAACGGTTGCTCAAGCGTCGCATCGAACAACGCATTCCCACCGCTTACTTGCTGGGCGAGGCCTGGTTCTGTGGCATGTCGTTCATTGTCGACGAGCGCGTCCTGATCCCGCGTTCACCGATTGGCGAACTGATCGAAAAACGTTTCGAGCCTTGGTTGGGCGCCGAACCTGCGCGGATTCTTGACCTGTGCACCGGTTCCGGTTGCATCGGCATTGCCTGTGCCTATGAATTCCAGAAGGCCGAAGTGGTGCTGGCCGACTTGTCGTTCGAAGCGCTGGAGGTGGCCAACCAGAACATCGAGCGTCACGGCGTGGATGAGCGGGTGTACACCGTTCAGGGCGATGGTTTTGACGGTTTGCCGGGTCAGCGTTTCGACCTGATCGTGTCGAACCCGCCCTACGTCGATGCGGAAGATTTCGCCGACATGCCGGATGAATACCAGCATGAACCGGAATTGGGCCTGGCCTGTGGCGACGATGGTTTGAACCTGGTGCGACGGATGCTCGCCGAAGCAGCGGATCATTTGACCGAGAAGGGTTTGCTGATTGTTGAAGTGGGCAACAGCCAGGTGCACGTCGAGGCGCTGTACCCGGAAGTAGACTTCGCCTGGCTCGATTTCGAGCGAGGCGGGCATGGCGTGTTCATGTTGACCGCAGAGCAGTGCCGCGATCATCAAGCGCTGTTCGCTTCCCGCGTCTGACTGAACCAGCCTGATCGTTCCCACGCTCTGCGTGGGAATGCCTCAATGGACGCTCTGCGTCCACTTGGGACGCAGAGCGTCCCGGGCTGCATTCCCACGCAGAGCGTGGGAACGATCAGCGATCAGCGGTGCGTCGCAATCCAGATCAACAACCCCGCCTGAAACACCGCAAACGCCACCAGGCACGTAATGGTAAAGCGCAGCCCGGCGTCTTCACGCTTGTACTTGCTGACTTTTTCTTCGTGTTTCTTGAGCTTCACTTCCTGCTCGGCGAGATTCTGCTCGGCCTGCTGAAGCATCTGCGCCGCCTCGATGATTTCCACCACCTGCAGCTTTTCGCTGTTCCAGTCACCCTTCAGGTCGCCGACCTGAACCTCTTTGACGCTGCCTTTCAGATGCTGGGCGTCGGCGTACACCACCTCAAAGCCGTGCGCTTTGAGAAAGCTATCTCGCCGCAGGCGTGTGTCTTCGTTCAGCGCATCTTTATTGTTCAGGTCAGTGCCATCAACGGAGTAGCCGGGCCAGCGCTTCTTCGCCCAAGTGATGCCTTGAGCGGCCATGAAGCGGCCGATACCACGGTTGACCGGCTCGACCTGCAGGCCGCTGTCTGGCCCGAAGTGCACACATTTGGTCGTGTGGTTGACCCACACATCCAGATGATTCTGCTCTTTGCGCACGCGCTGGCCGGGCAGCGTGATGCTCATGCGCATCAGGCTGTATTCCTTGCTGGTGCGCTCGGCGTAACCGAACTCGACAAAGCGCAATGGCCGCCCACCGGTGTTGCGGTCGGTTTGCAGCGGCGCCAGGCGGAGCATCTTGTGGTGCTCGACGTGGACGTCCGCCCACGGCAGCTCGACCGCTGGCGGTACGTCTTTTTCAGCGGTGGTGTCGGGTGAAGTCTGGGTATCTGTCATCGCGGCGAGTCCTGTCCAAGCTCTGCTTGTCGCCCGCCATAGCGCTGGCGACAAAGGCTTATCGGCCGTTTTTTTCAGGACTGGAGGGTAGGTCGCTTAACGAGAGTGAAGTCCGTCAATAAACTCGATGATCCGCGTCCCGAGTTCGGCGGCCAGTGGCAATTGTGGATCCTTGTAGGACGCCAGTTGCCGCTTTACGTCGTTGGGCACGATGCGCATGACGTGGTTCATGCCTTCGATCACCACCAGTTCGGCGTCCGGTTTGGCCGCCTTGAGCATTTTGGCGTCACCCACGCCAACCTGGATATCGTTGCTGCCCTGAATGATCAATGCCGGCATCTTCAGCTTCGCGAACGCTGCGGCCGGATCCTGGCGGAACAGTGAAATCATGTACGGCTGCACACTCGGGCGGAAAATCGCCTCCAGTTGTGGCGGCACGTTATCGTCAGCGTGGCCCGCCTTGAGGCTGTCGAGCAACTCATTGCTGCGCTGCATCAACGGTGGCGGCAGGCGGTTGCTCAATTGCTGGCGTATAACCTGGTCGATTGGTCGGGCGCTCCCGGACAAGGAAATCACCGCAGCGGCGTCGACGCTCGGAGCGGCGAGGGTGGCAATCAACGCCCCTTCGCTGTGGCCCAGCAAGATCAGTTGGCCGAAACGTGGATCGGTTTTGAGCTTGCGGGCCCAGGCCTCGGCGTCGGACACATAGGCTTCCACCGAGAGATTGCGCTCGTCTGGCGTCGCCGCAAGACTCGCCGCTACTCCGCGTTTGTCGAAACGCACACTGGCGATGTTGTGTTTGGCCAACACCCAGGCCAGCCGTTTGAGGCTGTCGTTGCGTCCGCCTTCTATGTTGTTTCCGTCACGATCCGTAGGACCGGAGCCGGAAATGATCAGCACAACCGGCACCGGAGTGTCGGACTTTGGCAGCAACAGCGAGCCGAAAAGCTCTCCGCTACCGGTATCAAGGGTGATCGGGCGTTGCAGGACAGTGGCCTGGGCAAAGCCGGTAAACAGGGTAAGAGTCAAGACTAGAACTCGCAGCATCATCACGCCATCATTCACAAAGGTGCCGGTTGGACTCGCAGGCACCCATAAGGTTCGAGGATGAACTACTTGGGTAGCCTGCGTATACTGGCGCGCATTACGTATTCAGGTTCATTTCACGGAGCGTCCTGCATGTCCGGCAATACCTACGGCAAGCTGTTCACTGTCACCACCGCGGGCGAAAGCCATGGTCCGGCGTTGGTCGCCATTGTCGACGGCTGCCCGCCGGGGCTGGAGATATCCCTTGAGGATTTGCAGCGCGATCTGGATCGCCGCAAGCCCGGCACCAGCCGCCACACCACTCAGCGCCAGGAAGCCGACGAGGTCGAAATCCTCTCGGGCGTATTCGAGGGGCGTACCACCGGTTGCTCCATCGGCCTGCTGATCCGCAACACCGACCAGAAGTCCAAGGACTACTCGGCGATCAAGGATCTGTTCCGCCCGGCCCACGCCGATTACACCTACCACCACAAATACGGCGAGCGCGATTACCGCGGCGGCGGTCGCAGCTCGGCGCGTGAAACCGCGATGCGCGTGGCGGCGGGTGCCATCGCCAAGAAATACCTGGCCACCCAAGGTATCGTCATTCGCGGCTACATGAGCCAGCTCGGTCCGATCGAAATCCCGTTCAAGACCTGGGATTCGGTAGAAGAAAACGCGTTCTTCTGCCCTGACCCGGACAAGGTGCCGGAGCTGGAAACCTACATGGACCAGTTGCGCCGCGACCAGGATTCGGTCGGCGCGAAGATCACCGTGGTCGCCGAAGGCGTGATGCCGGGCCTCGGCGAGCCGATCTTCGACCGTCTCGATGCCGAACTGGCCCATGCGCTGATGAGCATCAACGCAGTCAAAGGCGTGGAAATCGGCGCTGGTTTCGCCAGCGTGGCCCAGCGTGGCACCGAACATCGCGATGAAATGACCCCGCAAGGTTTCCTCAGCAACAACGCGGGGGGCATTTTGGGCGGGATCTCGTCGGGCCAGCCGATCGTTGCACACCTGGCACTCAAGCCAACTTCGAGCATCACCACGCCTGGGCGTTCCATCGACATCCACGGCAACCCGGTGGAAGTCATTACCAAAGGTCGCCACGACCCTTGCGTCGGTATCCGCGCAACGCCGATCGCCGAAGCGATGATGGCCATCGTGCTGATGGATCACCTGTTGCGTCATCGCGGGCAGAATGCCGACGTGCGTGTGAGCACGCCGGTGCTGGGTCAGCTTTAATGGCTGACCTTAATGCCGCTGCGGTCTGACGACGTGGCGGCGCTCCCGTACTGGCGGCTTTCCAGTTTCTATCTGTTCTATTTCGCCTTGCTCGGGTCGACGGCGCCGTTTCTGGCGCTGTACTTCGATCACCTGGGTTTTTCCAGCGCGCGCATCGGCGAACTGGTGGCGATCCCGATGCTGATGCGCTGCGTGGCGCCGAACATCTGGGGCTGGCTCGGCGACTACACCGGCCGACGCCTGGCCATCGTGCGCTTCGGCGCCGTGTGCACGCTGCTGACGTTCTCGCTGATTTTCGTCAGCAAGACCTACGCCTGGCTGGCGATGGTCATGGCCTTGCACGCGTTTTTCTGGCACGCGGTGTTGCCGCAGTTCGAAGTCATCACCCTGGCGCACTTGAAAGGCCAGACCTCGCGCTACAGTCAGATCCGCCTCTGGGGTTCCATCGGTTTCATCATCACCGTGGTCGCGCTCGGCCGGTTGTTCGAATGGCTGAGCCTGGACATTTATCCGGTGGCGCTGGTGCTGATCATGGCCGGGATCGTGGTGAGCAGCTTGTGGGTGCCCAACGCCCAACCCGTTCACGGTGAGCGGCCAGCGGCGGACGGCTTTCTCAAGCAACTGCGCAGCCCCGGGGTTCTGGCGTTTTACGGGTGTGTGGCGCTGATGCAGATGAGTCACGGTCCGTATTACACCTTTCTGACGTTGCACCTTGAACGACTCGGTTACAGCCGTGGCGTGATCGGGATGCTCTGGGCGGTCGGTGTGGTTGCCGAAGTCCTGATGTTTCTGGCCATGAGCAAGATCCTCGCGCGTTTCTCGGTGCGTCGGGTGCTGCTGGCGAGTTTTCTGCTGGCGGCGTTGCGCTGGTTGCTGCTGGGTTCGTTCGCCGAGCTTCTGTGGGTGCTGCTGTTTGCCCAAGTGTTGCACGCGGCAACATTTGGCAGCTTTCACGCCGCTGCCATCCAGTTCGTGCAACGTAGCTTCGGCGCGCGCCAGCAAGGGCAGGGCCAGGCGTTGTACGCGGCGCTGGCCGGCACCGGTGGCGCACTGGGCGCGTTATATGCCGGCTACAGCTGGAACGCCCTTGGCGCCACATTGACCTTTAGTATTGCAAGCCTCGCAGCGCTGGCGGCTGCCGTTATCATTGCCACACGACTGCAAGAGGACAGGCCATGAGCCTTACCCGTGAACACCTCGCCCAGGAAATCATCGACGCCGGGCGTTTTCTGTATGGTCGCGGCTGGTCGCCGGCCACCAGCAGCAACTATTCGACCCGCCTGTCGGCGACCGAAGCGCTGTTGACAGTGTCCGGCAAGCACAAAGGCCAGCTCGGTGTGGATGATGTGTTGGCCACCGACCTGTCGGGCAACAGTCTGGAACCGGGTAAAAAACCGTCCGCCGAAACCCTGCTGCACACCCAGCTCTACAACTGGCGCCCGGAGATCGGCGCGGTGCTGCATACCCATTCGGTGAACGCCACGGTGCTGTCACGCCTGACGCCGGGCGAATTCATCGACTTCGAAGACTACGAATTGCAAAAAGCTTTCAGTGGTATCTCGACCCATGAATCCCGGGTGTGCGTGCCGATTTTCGACAACGATCAGGACATTGCGCGCCTCGCCACCAAGGTGCAGCCTTGGCTTGAAGCCCATCCGGATTGCGTCGGCTACCTGATTCGCGGCCATGGCCTCTACACCTGGGGCGCACGCATGAGCGATGCGCTGCGACAGATCGAGGCCTTTGAATTTTTGTTCGAGTGCGAGTTGAAGACGCGTTCGCTCTTTAACCGTAATGCATGAACCGTTAAGGAGTTGCCCCTGATGAGCAGCCTGTCCGTTTACCACGTCTCAAGCCCTGACATTCCGAACAAGGTGTTGACCCATTTCGAAGACATCGCCTCGACCCTGGCCGAGCAGGGCGTGCGTTTCGACCGCTGGCAAGCCACGGCGAAAATCCAGCCCGGCGCCAGCCAGGAAGAAGTGATTGCCGCGTATCAGGAACAGATCGACAAACTGATGACCGAGCGCGGTTACGTCACGGTCGATGTGATCAGCCTGAACAGCGATCACCCGCAAAAGGCCGAATTGCGCGCCAAGTTCCTCGACGAACACCGCCATGGTGAAGACGAAGTACGATTTTTCGTCGCTGGCCGTGGGCTGTTTACCCTGCACATCGACGATTACGTCTATGCGGTGCTCTGCGAGAAGAACGACCTGATCTCGGTGCCCGCCGGCACACCTCACTGGTTCGACATGGGCGAGCATCCGCATTTCGTGGCGATTCGCCTGTTCAACAACCCTGAAGGCTGGGTGGCCAACTTCACTGGCGAAGACATCGCCAACCGCTTCCCGCGTCTTGAGGACTGAGCCAATGCCGATCAAGGCGATTCTCACCGACATTGAAGGCACCACCAGCGCGGTGAGTTTTGTGTTCGACGTGCTGTTTCCCTACGCGGCCAAACACTTGCCGGACTTCGTTCGCCAACACGCCGAACGCGCCGATGTGGCCGAGCAACTGACGGCCGTGCGCCGGGACAGCAATGAGCCTGAGGCGGACGTCGAGCGAGTCATCGACATTCTGTTGGGCTGGATTGCCGAAGACCGCAAGGCCACTCCGCTCAAGGCATTGCAGGGAATGGTCTGGGCCCAGGGTTATCAGGCCGGGCAGTTGAAAGGCGACGTTTATCCGGACGCCGTTGAAGCGCTCAAGCGCTGGCATCAGGAAGGTTTCAAACTGTTTGTGTATTCCTCGGGCTCGATTCAGGCGCAAAAGCTGATATTCGGCTGCTCGGAGGCGGGGGATCTGTCGCCACTGTTCAGCGGCTATTTCGACACCACGTCGGGGCCCAAGCGTGAAGCGTCTTCTTATATGCGCATCACCCAAGCCATCGGCGTCGAGCCGTCGCAGATTCTGTTCTTGTCCGACATCGTCGAAGAACTCGACGCGGCACGCACGGCCGGCATGGCGACTTGCGGGCTGGCCCGAGAGGGCGGGGAACTGGCGGGGCATACGACCGTCGACAGTTTCGCGCGGATCGACCCTTCCACTCTCTAAGCCTCGAAACACATAACCTGTGGGAGCGGGCTTGCTCGCGAAAGCGGTGTGTCAGTCGACAGATGTATAACCTGACACACCGCTTTCGCGAGCAAGCCCGCTCCCACAAGGAATCGTGCTACGCCTGAAATCAAAACAGGCCGTGGAGCGAAAGCTCTCACGGCCTGTTTGTTTGCTGCGTACTGACTTATACAACCGCAGGTTTTACGCCGAGTGGTACGTCGGCAGGGCAAACCGTTGCTGGCTTTGCAGCATGGAGATCTGCGGCAGTTCGCTGGCTTGTTCGGCCAGGTCACGACGGATCGCACTGATCACCCAGGACAACTGATCACCAGCATGCAATTGCTGGTAGGAAATCGAACGCTTGAACACTTTGCCTTCGTTGCTGCGCAAGGTCAGCAGAATGCCACCGTCAGGACGCGGCTGGGTGGTCACTTCGAAGTTGGAGAACAGGGAGGTAAATTTTTCTTGGATCAGGCTCATGTCTATCAGCTCCGTTAGCACTTGATTAGCAAGCATGGAGAGGTAGTTGCAGCGATTGTGCCAGCACCTGATTTTTTAAAAATCGTTATAAATCAACAAGTTAATTTTTAGGTGATTTTTTGGATTCGTGCAAACTGCATGAAAGGCCATCGTGCATCCTGCATTTTGCGTGGTCGGGCACGATTCAATGGAACCATTTAGCCGCGTTGAGGTTCACGGTTTTCAACCTGCTGGTGCAGATACAAAACATTTCAAAAACCGCGTGTACAGCTCAAGAACCGCTGACGTATTTTCGGTCTCATAGAACGCCGCCCGACAATAAAAAGATCTAACGGGAGCACGCATGAGCGACACGATTACCTGGGGCATGATGCTCCGCAAGCTGCCTTCCATTGCCAAAACCATTCCCCGTGTGGTGAAAGGCATGAAAGTCGCCAACGTCAAGGACCCGACCCAACCGTGTGGCCTCGGCTGGACGTTCGAGCAAGCCACCTTGCGCAACCCTGATGGTCCCGCGTTGCTGCAGGGCGATGTGGCGCTGAGTTATGCACAGGTCAACCAGTGGGCCAATCGCATCGCCCATCACCTGATTGTCCAAGGCATCGGCAAGGGGGATGTGGTGGCGGTTTTCCTCGAGAACCGCCCGGAACTGCTGGTGACGATATTGGCCGTGGCCAAGGTCGGTGCGATCAGTGCCTTGCTCAACACCTCGCAAACCCGTGACACACTGGCCCACAGCCTGGACCTGGTGAGGCCCGTGGCGATCATCGTCGGCGAAGAACTGGTCCCGGCCTTCAACGCAGTCCGCGAACGGGTATCGATCGAGACGACGCGCACCTGGTTCGTTGCCGATCAAGACACCTACACTCGTCCCGGTGTCGCGCCGGCCGGTTTCATCAATCTGATGACTGACGCGGCCAGTGCGTCCAGCGAGAACCCCGTCAGCAGCCGGCAGGTCTTTTTCGACGATCCTTGTTTCTATATCTACACCTCGGGCACCACCGGATTACCCAAGGCAGGCGTCTTCAAGCACGGTCGCTGGATGCGCAGCTCGGTCAGCTTCGGCCTGATCGCCCTGAATATGCAGCCCCAGGATGTGGTCTATTGCACCTTGCCGCTGTATCACGCCACCGGGCTTTGCGTGTGTTGGGGCTCGGCGATCAACGGCGCATCAGGATTTGCCATCCGCCGCAAATTCAGCGCCAGCCAATTCTGGCATGACGTGCGCAAGTATCGGGCGACCACCCTGGGGTATGTCGGTGAATTGTGCCGCTACCTGGTGGATCAACCACCCAGCCCCGACGACAACCAGCATCCAGTGACCAAGATGATCGGCAATGGCCTGCGTCCCGGCGCCTGGCGCGAGTTCAAGACACGCTTTGGCGTCGGGCACATCTGTGAGCTGTATGCCGCCAGCGACGGCAACATCGGGTTCAGCAACATTCTCAACTTTGACAACACCGTCGGTTTCTCCCTGATGGCCTGGGAACTGGTGGCCTACGACCATGACAGCGGCCAGCCGACGCGTAACGCCAAGGGCTTCATGCGCAAAGTCGGCAAAGGCGAGCAGGGCCTGTTGCTGGCGCGGATCGACGACAAGGCGCCACTGGACGGCTATACCGATCCGCAAAAGACCGAGAAAGTCGTCCTTCACGACGTGTTCGTGAAAGGCGACCGTTACTTCAACACCGGCGATCTGTTGCGCAACATCGGTTTCGGTCACGCGCAATTTGTCGACCGGCTGGGCGACACCTACCGCTGGAAGGGTGAAAACGTTTCGACCACCGAGGTCGAGAACATCCTCCTGAAACACCCGAATATTTGCGAAGCCGTGGCCTACGGCGTCGAAATCCGCAACACCAACGGACGTGCCGGCATGGCCGCGATCACGCCGGCGGAGTCCTTGGCGACCCTGGATTTCAGTGAACTGTTGGCGTTTGCCCGCGAGCAAATGCCCGCATATGCGGTGCCACTTTTCCTGCGGGTGAAAGTGAAAATGGAGACCACCGGCACCTTCAAATACCAGAAGACCCGGCTCAAGGACGAAGCCTTCGACCTCGCTAAAACCGGCGACGACCCGATCTATGCCTGGCTGCCCGGCACCCAGACTTACGTGCAAGTCACCGATCAGGTGTTGGCGGATATTCACGGCGGCGCTTTTCGTTATTGAAAGCAGCGCTATTGAAGGTGGCTATGGCGGCCCTTGAGAAAAAAGAAGTGACAGCTTCGGAGCTGCTCGGGAAACTGTCGGCTTTGCGAATAACCGAACGTGGAGTGCCCGATGTCAGACCAAAGCCGCCAGATGACCCCCGAAGAAGCCGCCGAATTTGCCGAGCAGGTCTTCAACAAAGCGCGCGAGGGCGATGCGGCGATGATGGCCGCGCTGCTGAGCAAAGGCCTGCCGCCGAACCTGCGCAACCATAAGGGCGACACCTTGTTGATGCTCGCCGCTTACCACGGTCATGTGGACACGGTAAAAGTGCTGCTGGAACACAAGGCCGACCCGGAAATCCGCAACGACAACGGCCAGAGCCCGATTGCCGGCGCTGCGTTCAAAGGCGACCTGGCAGTGGTCAAGGCGTTGGTGGAAGGTGGCGCACAAGTTGAAGGTTCGTCGTTTGACGGTCGTACCGCGCTGATGATGGCGGCGATGTTCAACCGCGTCGAAATCGTCGACTACCTGATCAGCAAAGGTGCCGACCCGAAAGCCAAGGACGCCAATGGCGTGTCGGCACTGGACGCCGCGAAAACCCTGGGTGCCGTCGATACCACTGCGCAATTGCAGAAATTGCTCGGCTGATCGGCTACGGATTGGGGGGCGTAATGCGCTATCCTTCGCGCCCTCAAAATTCACTCGCTACAGGATCCGTCCCATGAAAGCCGCACTCGTCGAACTCATCAGCAAAATCAGCTCCGGGTGCATGAGCGATGACGAAATCCTGAAAGTCGCTGAGGAAGCGGCCCAGGCCTACGCCGATCCCGAAGCTTTTCTGGCGGCCAATCCGGATATCAACTACGACGACACCTTCCCGATTCCGCTGGGCGAGTGGGTGGTTGTCGGCAGTCTGCCGGAGACTGTGCTCTTCCAGGCCGATACCTACATGGATTTGCTCGCGCAGATCGTCGCCTCGTTCGGCCCGGGCGTGGATTTCAACATCAAGCCCAAGCAACTGGCCAAGACCGAAGCCCTGACCGCACTCAACCGCATTCAGGTGCAGATGGGCAGCATGAACAAGGAAAACGGCGGTTACACGCTGATGAACTTCAGTCAGTTGCTCGACGACGAGTTGCAAGTGGTGCTGGTCTTTGGCAACGACGTGCCTCGCGTGCTGGAGCTGTGCGCCGAAGTCGGCATCGCTGCCGCGCCTTCGCTCGAAGCCCTCAAAGTCGCGATTCACGTTTAAATAACGGAACCCTCGCAAGGCCCGGCTATCCTAAGAGTGCATACCACTCTTAGGAGCGACACCATGGGTTCCACGTTCAACGGTCTGGTTGGCCTGATCATTCTTGCCCTCGATATCTGGGCAATCATCAACGTGCTCAAAAGTGGCGCTGAAACAGGGATGAAAATCATCTGGGTGCTGCTGATCCTGCTGCTGCCGGTCCTGGGCCTGATCATCTGGGCCATCGCCGGGCCACGGGGCAATGTTCGGATCTGATCTCTCTCTGAAGGTCGACACCTTACCTGTGGGAGCGGGCTTGCCCGCGATGGGATCACCGCGGTGTGCCTGACAGACCGCAGCGATTTCATCGCGGGCAAGCCCACTCCCACAAAGGATTGTGTTGGCTCATCAGCGAGGTTCGACCTGTCATATTCCGCGACGTAGAATGCGCGCCTTTCCCGGTCAATCGTGCCGATCGATTGGCCATCATGGGCGGGTAACCGTCCGTTGCCACCCGCACTCCTCGGAGCAATTCCCATGAGCACGACCCCGACCAGCGAATACCTGGAAACCCTCTACGAAGGCTACGGCCAGCGTTTTCGCATGGAAAAGCTGCTGCACGAAGTGCGCACCGAACACCAGCATCTGGTGATCTTTGAAAATCCGCGCATGGGTCGGGTGATGGCGCTGGACGGGGTAATCCAGACCACCGAAGCCGATGAATTCATCTACCACGAAATGCTCACCCATGTGCCGATCCTGGCGCACGGCAGTGCCAAGCGCGTACTGATCATCGGTGGCGGCGACGGCGGCATGTTGCGTGAAGTGGCTAAACACGGCGGCGTCGAGCACATTACCATGGTCGAGATCGACGGCACTGTGGTCGACATGTGCAAGGAATTTTTGCCGAACCACTCCAAAGGTGCATTCGATGATCCACGCCTGAACCTGGTGATCGACGACGGCATGCGTTTCGTTGCCACCACCACTGAAAAATTCGACGTGATCATTTCCGACTCCACCGACCCGATCGGTCCGGGTGAAGTGCTGTTCTCGGAAAATTTCTACCAGGCGTGCCGTCGCTGCCTCAACGAAGGCGGCATTCTGGTCACGCAGAACGGCACGCCGTTCATGCAGATCGAAGAAGTCAAAACCACCGCCGGCCGCTTGCGCAGCCTGTTCCCGGACTGGCACTTCTATCAGGCCGCGGTGCCGACCTACATCGGTGGCTCGATGACCTTTGCCTGGGGCGCGACCAATACTGCCTATCGCAAGTTGTCCCGTGAAACCCTGCAACAGCGTTTCGCCGGCAGCGGCATCGTCACCCGCTACTACAACCCGGAAATCCACATCGGCGCCTTCGCCTTGCCGCAATACGTATTGCAAGCCGTGAACAAGCCAAGCAACGACTAAACTGAAGATGTACGCATAACCCCCTGTGGGAGCTTGCCCCACAGGTTATATATTTCATGCGTTTACGTCGTAATCCGTTGAACGATCAGTCAGGCCAAAAGTCCAGATAGAGGTAAGCCCATTTGCGGGTTTGTTCGAGGAGGCACTGATGCAAAAGTGGAAAATCACTTTCGTGGATGATCACGGTGAAACAGTCGACGAAGTCTTTGAGTGCGACGAGTGCCCCGATAACGAGGAAGCCGCCAAACTCATCAAGGCCCGGCTCCTTCCTGTCGTTGCCGAACTGGATCTGAATGATCTGGAAGGGCGAACGGCTGACGCGAGTGTCAAAAGTCTTAAAGCCCAAAACAGCATTGAAATCCTCGGTATTACTCCCGTCTGATACACCCTCTGGCACATTCTTGAAACACCAGGCCTTGGCAACGGCTCTATCTTGGCGCTACTCTGCAATCGAGATCAGCGAACGGATCGCTAAGGTCTGGTCTTGTCAGCTACATGCTTGCTTCCCACCGGCAACATCGTTGCCGCATCGCTCGCACCCATCGGTTGCGAGTGCCGGGAATACGGAAAGTCTATCCATCAATTTGAGGGGGACGTTTCATGAGCACAGCCTATCAAGAAGACATCAGCAGCAGCGTGCTGCGCCGCATGAAAGAAGGCGGTTTTGACTTTTCAAGATTCCATCCCATCGAGTTCTACGCCATTTTCCCTGATGAGGAGCGGGCACGCAGGGCGGCAGGGCATTACTGTGGTGAATCCTTGAATGCACAAATCAGCGTGCGCGATGACGGCGCATGGGCGCTGGAACTGAGCAAAGTGATGTACGCCACCTATGACGGGATTGGCGACTTTGAGCAGGATTTCGAGGCGGTGGTCGAGCCTCTGGGCGGCATCATCGAAGGGTGGGGCGTCAAGCAGGAGGTACGAGGGCTACTCGCATAACGCTATGAACAGTGACAACGCTCAGCAACGGCTGACCTTCGGGTTGGCCGTTTTCGTATGTGTGGCTGGCAGCCCTCGGCTGCACTCGGCAAAACCCTGATACAAGAATCCGACGCAAAAAAAACCGCCTGAGCAGGCGGCCAAAGGGAAGTTTCAGTCAGGTTTTGCAACGGATGCACGGATTATCCGTATCGACTCCCGGGCAGTGAAATCAACTCTGACTATGCTGGTGATAGGCGAGAACTTCGCCTTGCAATGAAGCGGGGGCGATCAGCTTGGGGCGTTTGCTGCACAGGATTGGTGCGGTGCTAACGGAGTCATTATCCAACTGATTGATATCAAAGCGTTTCTGCCGATGGCACGGGCCTTGCGAAGCCTAGATGTCCGGGTGACAAGGAGTACGGCATGATCCGCACCTATTTTGATGAGATGTACGATGCCGGCGGCCAGGTCCGCCCGCATTATCGGGAGTTTGCCCGTTGGCTGGCCGAGACGCCTGACGAGCTATTGGCACAACGGCGACGCGAGGCCGATCTGTTATTTCATCGCGCCGGGATTACGTTCACGCTTTACGGTGATGAGCAGGGGACAGAGCGCCTGATTCCCTTCGACACCATCCCCCGCAGCATCCCCGCCAGCGAATGGCGGATCGTCGAACGCGGCTGTATCCAGCGGGTCAAGGCGTTGAACATGTTCCTCGCCGACCTGTATCACGAGCAGCGCATCATCAAGGCCGGCATCATTCCGGCCGAACAAGTGCTGGCCAACGAGCAATACCAGTTGGCGATGCAAGGGCTGGACCTGCACCGCGATATCTATTCGCACATCTCCGGCGTAGACCTTGTGCGTGATGGCGACGGCACGTATTACGTGCTCGAAGACAATCTGCGCACACCGAGCGGCGTGAGCTACATGCTCGAAGACCGCAAGATGATGATGCGCCTGTTCCCCGAGTTGTTCGCGGCTCAGCGCATCGCACCCATCGACCACTACCCGAATCTGTTGCTCGACACTCTGAAAAGCTCCAGCCCGATCGATAACCCGAGCGTGGTGGTGCTGACGCCGGGCCGCTTCAACAGCGCATTTTTCGAGCATGCCTTCCTGGCGCGGGAGATGGGCGTTGAACTGGTGGAGGGCGCTGACCTGTTCGTGCGCGACGACAAGGTATTCATGCGCACAACGGACGGGCCGAAAGCCGTCGACGTGATTTACCGACGCCTCGACGATGCGTTTCTCGATCCGCTGGCGTTCAACCCGGATTCGATGCTCGGCGTGCCGGGACTGTTGTCGTCCTACCGCTCCGGCAACGTGGTGCTGGCCAATGCGATCGGCACCGGGGTTGCGGACGACAAGTCGGTGTATCCGTTTGTCACGGACATGATCCGTTTCTACCTCGATGAGGAACCGATCCTGAAGAACGTGCCGACGTTCCAGTGCCGTAATCCCTCTGAATTGTCCCACGTGCTGGCCAATCTGCCAGACCTGGTGGTCAAGGAAACCCAGGGCTCCGGCGGTTACGGAATGCTGGTGGGGCCGGCGGCGACGGCGGCGGAGATCGAGTCGTTCCGTGCGCGGATCAAAGCCAAGCCCCATGCGTACATCGCGCAACCGACGTTGTCATTGTCGACGTGTCCGACCTTTGTCGAAAACGGCATCGCACCACGGCACATCGACCTGCGTCCGTTCGTATTGTCTGGCCGTGAAACACGGGTTGTGCCCGGCGGTTTGACCCGTGTCGCCCTGCGCGAAGGCTCCCTGGTGGTGAATTCCTCCCAGGGCGGCGGAACCAAGGACACCTGGGTAGTCGAGGATTGAAGGAAGCTTGCCATGTTAAGTAGAACTGCCTCGGATTTGTATTGGATGTCGCGTTACCTGGAGCGGGCGGAAAACCTCGCACGGATGCTCGACATCAGTTATTCGCTGTCGCTGATGCCACAAGATGGTCGCGGTGACGGTCTGCACGAATTGGCCATGCCATTGCTGATCACCGGGACACTGGACGATTACCTTGAGCGCCACGGCGATTTGCACGCCGAACGGCTGCTGCATTTCTTCGCCCTGGACGCCGCCAACCCGGCCAGCATCTACAGCTGTCTGGGCGCTGCACGGGCCAGTGCCCATGCGGTGCGTGGGCGAATCACCGCTGACATGTGGGAGAACATCAACGCCACTTGGCTGGAAATTCGCGGGATCGCCGATCAGGGTTTGAGCCGTTACGGCATGAGCCGTTTCTGCGAGTGGATCAAGGAGCGTTCCCACCTGTTCCGCGGCGCGTCCTACGGCACGATCATGCGTAACGATGCATTCCGCTTCATTCGCTTGGGGACGTTTATCGAACGGGCCGACAACACGTTGCGCCTGCTCGACGCCCGCTATGAAATGGCCGGCGATCAGGCCGAGGCGGTCAGCGACGGCACCGCTCACGCCTATTACCAGTGGAGCGCATTGCTGCGGGCATTGTCCTCGTTCGAGGCATACACCGAGATCTATCGCGATGCTCCCGGCGCCCGCCATGTCGCCGAACTACTGTTGCTGCGAGCTGACGTTCCTCGTTCCTTGCGAGCCTGCACCGAAGAAATCGACCAGATCCTCGCCCAGTTGCCGGGGGCCAACGGTCGTCCCGCGCAACGTCTGGCGGCGGAGATGGACGCGCGCTTGCGCTACACCGGCATCACCGAAATTCTCGACGAAGGCCTGCACGCCTGGCTGACCGAGTTCATCCCGCTGGTGCGCCAGTTGGGCAACGCCATTCACAGTTCCTACCTGGAGGCTGCATGAGACTTTCCATTAGCCACGAGACCACCTATCACTACGAAGATCAGGTGCGGGCGAGCATCCAGTATTTGCGACTGACACCCCACGACAGTGAGCGCCAGCATGTTCTGAGCTGGCAACTCGACCTGCCGCGCCCGGTGCGCGCGCAACTGGACCCGTTCGGCAATATCCTGCACGTGCTGACCATGGACGAGCCGCATGAAGCGATCATCATCGGCGCCCGTGGCCAGGTCGACATTGACGAGCTGCGCGAAGCCGAACATGAAAGCCAATCGGCGCTGCCGTTCCTGCGTTTCACCCGGCTGACTGAAGCGGACGAAGCCCTGCGCGCGTTTGCGGATAAAGAATGCAAAAAACGTCGGGATCGTACGGCGCTGATTGATTTGATGCATGGCCTGAACTCGCACATGACCTACACGCCGGGCTCCACCGAAGTCGACACCAGCGCCGCCCAGGCTTTCGCCGGGCGTGCAGGCGTCTGTCAGGACCACACCCATGCGTTCCTCGCCTGTGCGCGCAGCCTGGGCATTCCGTCGCGTTATGTGTCGGGTTATTTGTACAGCGAGAACAGCGAGCACTTGGCCAGTCACGCCTGGGCGGAAGCCTGGCTGGATGACGCCTGGTACAGCTTCGATGTGACCAACGAACTGGCTCGCCCGGAACGCCATTTGAAACTGGCCGTGGGCCTGGATTATCTGGATGCCTGCCCGGTGCGCGGTATGCGGCGCGGAGGTGGGTGTGAGCAGATGCACGCGAAGGTGTTTGTATCGCCAACGCCGATGCCTGCGCCGGTTATCTCCGTTCAGCAACAGTAAACCTGCACACTGATCGTTCCCACGTCGAGGCGTCGAACCGTCCGCGTGGGAATGCCTCAACGGACGCTCTGCGTTCGGCTTTTGATGCGACGCAGAGCGTCACGGGCTGCATTCCCACGCAGAGCGTGGGAACGATCGATTACGGCTTGGCTTTGCGCCCCGCCATGTGTTTCAAATACCCCACCAACATCTCCAGATCGCCATCCGGCAACACCGACGGCGCAAATGCCGGCATCTTCGCCTGCGGCCACTGGCGCAAACTCTGCGGATCACGAATGTAGCGCTTGAGAAATTCCGCGCCGAAGTATTCGGTCGGGCTGAACGGAATATTCAGGTCCGGCCCAAACTGCGCGTCCCCCGCACCATTGAGTCGATGACAGGCCAGGCAATTTTTCTGAAACAGCGCAAAGCCTTTATTCACCGGATCATCCGCCTTCAACGCAGGATCAGGTAGCAGGGCAGGGAAGCGCTCGGCCACGGGCGCCATGCGCTTGAGGCTTGCCACCTCGTATGGCCATTGCTCGGGGCTGATATTGCCGGCTTGTGGATTGGTCCACACCAGATAAAACGGCCCGGCGCTGTGCTTGCCTTCGGACAATGGTGGCCACGGCTTGGCCGGGTCCTCAATCGCCAACCAGGCGCGGGCGCCCTTGGCATTGAGCAATGGCGCCGCCGACAACTCCGCGGCAAACCCGTCCAGGGCCACGGCTTGCAGATGATCGTCAGGCTTGATTCCGGTCAACAACGCGCTCAACGGAACGGCGCGATAGCTCATGTCCCGTTTGTAGGAAACGTCGTTACTGATGGTGATGGTCTGGGCTTGAGGATGCTTGAGCAACTCCTCGGTCTGCCAGGTGCGACTGTTCGCGCCCAGCTCCAGATTCAGCTGTGCGGCATACAGGGGCGAGGCAAGCAGCAAGGCCCCGAATAAAATAAGCGTTTTCAAGATGATCGCCGTCCATGTCGTGAGAGTGCCTTAAAGGTTGGCACACCCACGCTGGCCCGGGTAGCGAGCCAGTCACATATTTTGGATGGCGATATAAAAACCTGGCACCGTTAAATGATCGACTAGCCGATCACCTTCGTCAGGTTCGGCAAAATCAACAACAGCGTAGTGGCGAATAAAATGAGCCCGGCTTGACGTACTTTCGAATGTTTGAACATGGCTTGACCGCCTTTTTTGTTATTTCCTGATGCTTGCCTGCATATCTCCATGACGGCGAGCGCTGCACTTCCTGTAAGACGAGTGCCTCGGCAAAACCCGACGACAACTTCGTACATGTTCACCTTAGAGCCCGCGTCACGCTTGGTTTAGATCCATTTCATATGGTTCGCTTGCTGCAGGCTATTAAAAAGGCATGAGGCCTATTGCCAGCTTCTTGGGCGCCCTTTTGCTAGACAGCTTGGTGACGTGAATCGGTTAATCAGCGGGTTGGCGACCGTCCGTCTGAGCGTGTCCGTCAACGCCAGTGAGCATTGCGGTCATTGAATCGGTGCGGGCTCGGAATAAGGTGGAGGCTCAGTGTTTACTCACCGCCAGGTTCGAGGACGTCATGACCCAAGCTTTGATTTTCGACGCGTTACGCACGCCCCGTGGCAAAGGGAAGCCTGAGGGCTCCCTGCACAGTGTCAAGCCGGTGAATCTGGTGGCCGGGTTGCTCACGGCATTGCAACAGCGCATGTCGTTGGACACCAGCCAAGTGGATGACGTGGTGCTCGGCTGTGTCACGCCAATCGGCGATCAAGGCTCCGATATCGCCAAGACCGCAGCACAAGTGGCCGATTGGGACGTCAGCGTGTCAGGCGTGCAGATCAACCGCTTTTGCGCCTCGGGACTGGAGGCCGTGAACCTGGGCGCGATGAAAGTCCGTTCCGGTTTCGAAGACCTGGTGGTGGTCGGCGGCGTTGAGTCCATGTCTCGCGTGCCCATGGGCAGCGACGGTGGCCCTTGGGCGCTGGACCCGGAAACCAATCTGCACAGCCATTTCACCCCGCAAGGCGTGGGCGCCGACCTGATCGCTACAATCGAAGGTTTCAGCCGTCAGGACGTCGATGCCTACGCGCTGCACTCCCAGCAGAAAGCGGCGCGGGCGCGGGCCGATGGTTCGTTCAACAAGTCACTGGTGCCGGTGCAGGACCAGAACGGCATCATCCTGCTCGATCACGATGAGTTCATTCGCGCCGAATCGACCCTCGAAGGCCTGGCCAAACTCAAGCCGAGCTTCGAGATGATGGGGCAAATGGGCTTCGACGCTACCGCATTGCGCGTGTACAGCCATGTCGAGCGGATCAACCACGTGCATACGCCGGGCAACAGCTCCGGGATCGTCGACGGCGCGGCGTTGATGCTGATCGGCTCCGAGGCCAAGGGCCGGGCACTCGGGTTACAGCCGCGGGCGCGGATCGTTGCCACTGCGGTGACCAGCACCGATCCGACCATCATGCTCACCGGCCCCGCACCCGCTACGCGCAAGGCCTTGGCCAAGGCCGGGCTGCGCGTCGAAGACATCGACCTGTTCGAGGTCAACGAGGCCTTCGCCTCGGTGGTGCTCAAATTCATCAAGGACATGGCCATCGACCCGGAAAAGGTCAACGTCAACGGCGGCTCCATAGCCATGGGGCACCCGCTGGGCGCCACTGGCTGCGCGATTCTCGGCACCTTGCTCGATGAGCTGGAAACCCGGCGCCTGCGCTACGGCCTCGCGACCCTGTGTGTCGGCGGCGGCATGGGCATTGCCACCATCATCGAACGCCTCTGAGCCCCGACCTTAAGGAACAAATGACATGACAGAAGCCATTCGTTACGAAAAAGGTCAGGACCAGATCGTCGTCCTGACCATCGACATGCCGGGCCAGAGCGCCAATACCATGAACGCGGTCTATCGCGAGGCCATGGCCACCTGCGTTGCCCGACTGGTGGCCGAAAAGGACAGCCTTGCCGGCGTGATCATCACCTCGGCCAAGAAAACCTTTTTTGCCGGTGGCGACCTCAATGAATTGATCAAGGTCGGCAAACCCGAAGCCAAAGCCTTCTACGATATGGTGCTGACCCTCAAGGCTCAATTGCGTACGCTGGAAACACTCGGGAAACCGGTAGTCGCCGCGATCAACGGTGCCGCGTTGGGCGGCGGGTGGGAAATCTGCCTGGCGTGTCATCACCGTGTGGCGCTGGACAATCCATCGGTGCAACTTGGCTTGCCGGAAGTGACCCTCGGCTTGTTGCCGGGCGGCGGCGGGGTGGTGCGCATGGTGCGCATGCTAGGGATTGAAAAGGCTTTGCCTTACTTGCTCGAGGGTAAAAAAGTCCGGCCACAACAAGCGTTGCAGGCGGGGTTGATTGACGAGTTGGCGAAGGATCACGATGAGTTGCTGAGCAAGGCGCGGGCCTGGATTGTGGCCAATCCGTCGGCTGTGCAGCGTTGGGACGTGAAGGGTTATCAGATTCCGGGTGGCACGCCATCGAACCCGAAAGTCGCGCAAATGCTTGCCATCGCGCCGTCGATCCTGCGCAGTAAAACCCAAGGCTGCCTGCCAGCGCCGGAGAAGATCCTGTGTGCGGCGGTGGAAGGGGCCCAAGTGGATTTCGACACGGCGCACCTGATCGAAACCCGCTATTTCACCGAATTGACCACCGGCCAAATCTCAAAAAACCTGATCGGTACGTTCTGGTTTCAACTCAATGAGATCAACGCTGGCGGCTCGCGACCTCAAGGTTTTGCCCCTTACGTGACGCAGAAAGTCGGCGTGCTCGGTGCCGGGATGATGGGTGCCGGTATTGCGTTCGTCAGCGCATCGGCCGGTATTGAGGTGGTGCTCAAGGACGTCACGCTCATGGCAGCGGAGAAGGGCAAGGCGCACTCGGCAGCGCTGCTGGACAAGAAAGTTGCCCGTGGCCAGATGCTTGCCGAGCAGCGCGAAGCGATTCTGGCGCGGATTCACACCACGCAGAGCGATGCGGATCTTGCCGGTTGCGATCTGATCATCGAAGCGGTGTTCGAAGACCGTGAATTGAAAGGCAAAGTCTCGTCGGCCGCGCAGAAGGTCGTTGGCGCTGACGCAGTGATCGCCTCCAATACCTCGACCTTGCCGATCAGCGGCCTGGCCACCGCCGTACCGGACCCAAGCAAGTTCATCGGCCTGCATTTCTTCAGCCCTGTGGAAAAAATGCCATTGGTGGAGATCATCAAGGGCACCCACACCAGCGACGAAACCCTGGCGCGTGGATTCGATTTAGTCCTGCAAATCAAGAAAACTCCGATTGTGGTCAACGACAGTCGCGGTTTCTTTACTTCGCGGGTGTTCGGCACCTTCACCAACGAGGGGATCGCCATGCTCGGCGAAGGCGTTAGCGCGCCGATGATCGAGACCGAAGCGCGCAAGGCCGGCATGCCGGTCGGGCCTCTGGCGATCTCCGACGAAGTGTCCCTCAGCCTGATGAACCATATCCGCCAGCAAACCGCTAAAGACCTGCAAGCGGAAGGGAAACCGCTGGTTGAACACCCGGCGTTCGCGGTGATTGACCTGCTGCTCAAGGAATACAAACGGCCCGGTAAAGCGGCCGGAGGCGGTTTCTATGACTATCCGGCCGGTGGCCAGAAACATCTGTGGCCCGGACTGAAAACCCGCTTCGAGAAAGCCGACGGACAGATTTCGCCCAAGGACGTGCGTGATCGCTTGCTGTTCGTGCAGGCCATCGAAACCGTGCGTTGCGTGGAGGAGGGCGTGTTGACCTCGACGGCGGACGCCAACGTCGGCTCGATCTTCGGCATCGGCTTCGCGGCCTGGACCGGCGGCGCGCTGCAGTTCATCAACCAGTACGGCGTAAAAGATTTCGTCGCCCGTGCCCAGTACCTGGCCCGGCAATATGGCGAGCGTTTCGCGCCACCTGCGCTGCTGCTGGAGAAAGCCGCCAAAGGGGAGGCCTTCTAAGGGACGTATGACGCACTCCGGGGCTTGCCTTGCCACCGTGTTTCAAGGCAGGCTCTGGGGTGTGCATTATTCCCATCACGTGTCAGGTATTTTTTATGTCGTTACGCATCTGCATTCTGGAAACCGACATCCTGCGTCCAGAACTGGTCGATCAATACCAGGGTTACGGGCAGATGTTCCAGCGTCTGTTTTCGCAGCAACCCATCGAGGCCGAGTTCAGCGTCTACAACGTGATGCAGGGCGAGTACCCAAGCGATGATCTGACGTTCGACGCCTACCTCATCACGGGCAGCAAGGCTGACTCCTTCGGCACCGACCCGTGGATTGAAACCCTGCGAGCCTACTTGCTCAAACGTTACGAGCGCGGCGACAAATTGCTGGGCGTGTGCTTCGGCCACCAGTTGCTGGCGCTGCTGTTGGGCGGCAAGAGTGAGCGCGCAACCCAGGGCTGGGGCGTCGGCACGCACAAATACAAAATGGCTGCGAAAGCGCCGTGGATGAGCCCGCTGCGCGAAGAGCTGACCTTGTTGATCAGCCACCAGGATCAGGTGACGTCGCTGCCGGAAAACGCCACGGTCATCGCCTCGAGCGATTTCTGTCCGTTCGCCGCGTACCACATCAACGACCAGGTGCTGTGTTTCCAGGGCCATCCGGAATTCATTCACGATTACTCGCGAGCGTTACTGGATATCCGTCAGGAAGCGCTGGGCGAGAAGGTTTATTCCCAGGGCATGGCGAGTCTTGAGCATGAGCATCACGGCACAACCGTGGCGGAATGGATGATGCGGTTTGTCGCGCACAAGCCCGAAGCTGTTTGACGCTAAAAGCGCCCACATTGGATCTGCGGTGTTGCGCAGATCCAATGTGGGAGTGAGCCTGCTCGCGATTATTCCAGGCGACCCGGTGTTGGCTACAACCACCCCGACTTCTTGAAACTCGCCCACAAACCCACGCATCCCAACGTAATAAACCCCAACACCGCAAAATACCCGTAATGCCACGCCAGCTCAGGCATGTTCTGGAAGTTCATCCCATAAATCCCGGCCACTGCCGTCGGGAATGCCAAAATGGCCGCCCACGCCGCAAACTTGCGTTGCACCACGCTTTGGCGTGCAGCCTCCAGCAAAACTCCAACTTCAATCGTCTGGCTGGCAATGTCCGCCAGGGTCGTCAGATCCTCCAGTTGCCGCGTTACATGAATCTGCACATCGCGAAAGTAGGGGCGCATGTTCTTGTCGATGAAGGGGAAGCTCAGCTTTTGCAGTTCCTCACCGATTTCCACCATCGGCCCCGCGTAACGACGCAGGCGCAATACATCCCGGCGCAGGCTGTGAAGTTTCTGGATGTCACGTTCCTTCAACTCGCTACACAGCACGTTGCGCTCAAGTTCATCGATCTCGGCATGGATCGCTTCGCCCATCGGCTGGTAGTTTTCAATGACGAAATCGAGGATCGCATAGAGGACGAAATCTTCCCCGTGCTCCAACAGAATCGGACGCGCCTCACAACGTTGTCGGACGAGGGAGTAGGACGCCGAATGACCATTGCGTGCGGTAATGATGTAACCGTTGCCGGCAAAGATATGGGTCTCGATAAACTCCAGTTTGCCTTCATTGCGGATCGGCGAATATGTGACGATAAACAACGCATCGCCGAAGGTTTCGAGCTTCGGTCGGCTGTGTTTTTCCAGGGCGTCTTCAATGGCCAGTTCGTGCAGATTGAACTGGCGTTGCAGGTTGGCCAGCTCGTGCGCATTCGGCTCTTCAAGGCCGATCCAGACAAAGTGGCCAGGCTTCGCAGCCCAGGCAGCGCCTTCGTCGAGGGTGATATTGGTGACTTTCTTACCGGCGCTATACACCGCTGCAGCAACAACTCTACCCATGATGTTGATTCACTTCTTATTCAGCGTTTTTTATCAGCGAAAACTCAGTGGCAAGCACTATTAAGCTTAGCCGTGTCTGCTGCTTGAGAGTCAGCAAACACCGCAGAGTTCGTGGGCCAAAGCTCGCAGGCAAAAGAAAACCCGCACCAGGCGGGTTTTCCTTTTACGCGGCTTGCAGTTGCCGGTCCATCGACTCGATGCACTCGCGCATTTGTTCACGACACTGGGCAATCAGCAGAGGCATATCGTCCAGGCTTAATCCCGCGGTTGGAATCGCCGGCAGCGAGCGAATCAGAATTTTCCCACTGCGCCAGCGGTTCAATCGCATGTGTTTGACGTAGGTACTGACGCACACCGGCACGATGGGCACCCCGGCGGCAATCGCCATCTGGAACGCCCCTTTCTTGAAGGGCAGCAGTTCTTCACCGAGGTTGCGCGTGCCTTCCGGAAAGACCCAGATCGAGGTGTCCTCATGCTGCAAGGTCTGCGTGGTGGTCAGCATCGACTGGCGCGCCTTGTGCGCATTGCCGCGGTCGATCAACACATTGCCGGCCAGCCAGAACAACTGACCGAACAGCGGCACCCACTTCAGACTTTTCTTGCCGATGCACACGGTGCGGCGGGGCACCACGTTGCCGAACACAAACAGATCGTAGTTGGATTGGTGGTTGGCGATGATCACGCAGCTCTCGGGTTTGTTCATCAACGGCCCGACATCTGCCTTCACGCGCAAACGTAAAATACACATCGCCGGCCATGCGTACAGGCGCGCGCACAGACGGCTGTTGTCGGGGTTGAACGGTCGGCACAGCCCGAGTATCACTCCCAGCACGCCCGCCAGAACAAAGTGCAGGCCCATCAATAACATACGCAACACAAACAGCATTTGCAGGCCCACCGGGACAAAAGGTGGCGCAGTGTACGGATGTGCACTGTTTTCGGCAATTGCCCCTATAGAGGAAGGAGATAGGCGATGTTTGTGCGCATGTTTCCGACTTGTGGGTCAGACGCGTTCTAGAGCGGTTGTTGAGTTTTCAACAATAGGTGTAAGAAAAAGCCCGACACGACGGTCGGGCTTTCGGTGTAGCGCGGTTGGACTTAACCCATGTGTTCCTGATCCAGGATGATTGCGTTGTCCAGCGTCTCCAGGAGTGCCTTGCGCACTTTCAACTTGGTGTTCTTGTGCGCGGTCATGTTGATCTTCTTCAACTGACGGGCTGCCGCCAGCGCCGCGCCTTGCAGCTCCTCGGCCGACACCACCACGTCGAGGAAACCGGCATCAACGGCGCTTTGCGGATTAAACATCTCACCGTTGATGACGGAACGGTGGAACGCCGACTTGCGCAGACGATCACGCGCGATCTCGATACCGGCGTGGTGCATGGTCATGCCGATCTGCACTTCGTTCAGGCCAATGCTGAACGGGCCGTCGACACCGATGCGGTAGTCCGCCGACAACAGCAGGAAGGCGCCTTTGGCCACCGCATGCCCAGGGCACGCCACGATGACCGGGAACGGGTGCGACAACAGGCGGCGGGCCAGCGTCGAGCCGGCGGTGACCAACGCCACTGCTTCTTTAGGGCCGGACGTCATCACCTTCAAGTCATAACCGCCGGACAGAATCCCGGGCGTACCGGTAATAATCACCACCGCACGATCAGTCACCGCCTGATCCAGCGCAGCATTGAACGCCGCAATCACGTCTGGCGAGATGGCATTGACCTTGCCATTGCTCAAGGTCAGGGTCGCGATACCGTCTTCGAGATGGTAGGAAATCAACTCACTCATGACGCTATTCCTTATATGAAAGTTGGAGCAGACGTTACCCACCGCGACAGCCCAGGTAAAGCGCCGTGACTGACCCGCCAGTCACCCTTTCCCCGCCCGGCAAGCGTAGCTCGCCGCCCCCACAACGCATTCCCCTCTCTATAGAAGAGGGCGCGAACCCGGAGATTGGCAGGTTTGCCATGGCCCGGAATCTGCTGGAACGACTGAAACGCTAAGCGCATGAAAATTCTGCAAAAAAAGTTTGCCATCGCAAAAGCTTTCGACTACATTAGCGCGCCTCGACAGACAGAACA
This sequence comes from Pseudomonas sp. DR48, assembly GCF_019823085.1. NCBI lineage: Bacteria > Pseudomonadati > Pseudomonadota > Gammaproteobacteria > Pseudomonadales > Pseudomonadaceae > Pseudomonas > Pseudomonas sp. DR48. Next base: position 3,919,187 of record NZ_CP081946.1, read on the forward strand.
TGTTTGACGAGATACGGTGAAGTGTCCGAGTGGCTTAAGGAGCACGCCTGGAAAGTGTGTATACAAGAAATTGTATCGAGAGTTCGAATCTCTCCTTCACCGCCAAATTCGATGTAACCAGAACCCCTGATTTCGAGAGAAATCAGGGGTTTTGTGGTTTCTGGGAGACTGAAAAATAGTCACGGCTCCGATTTGGAAGCAGCTCAATCGGTGGAGAAACGTCCTGAAGTAATGTAGGAACAGTCATTGGGGTGTCGGAAGTAATGCTGGAAAGCCAGTTGTTTCGGTGCTTCCATGGGGCTTGCACCTCTGATGAGCTGCTTTGGGTAGGGGTTTTTGTTTTGCTCTTCAAAGGTACAAAATGAATCAAAGAGCAGCGCAAGTGGCGCTCTCCCTTATCCGAGACGGACATACGCAAGAATGCAGGAAATGACCATGAAACAGGCCGAGCTGGAAAAGGTTCACGTAGAGATCGTCAAGTTGCTCTCTGAACAACGCAAACTGAATGCCGAAGCTGGCAAGATGACCCGTGAAACTTTTTGGTATCCGGTGGCTGTTGCGACGGGATTGATTGGAACGGTGGCAACCATTACGACGGTGTTGATCAAGCTTCTATGACCTTGTTGATGCAGTTGCCCAACGCCCGATACATTTCCTGATACTTGAGCGAAATATGAATTCAAAAGCCCAGCCGATGCTGGGCTTTTCTGTTTTCATCCGTTGGCTGTCGGCGAATAATGCCTGCCCCCGTGAAGAAGGAATTCCCATGATCACCACCACAACCCACGCCATCGAAGGCCGCCAAATCACCGCCTACCTGGACATCGTCAGCGCGGAGTCGGTACAGGGTGTCAACGTCATCCGCGACATGTTCGCTGGCTTGCGGGATTTTTTCGGTGGCCGGTCACAGACATTGGAGCGGGCGTTGAAGGAAGCGCGAATTCAGGCGACCGACGAGATCAAGGAACGGGCGCGGGCTCTTCAGGCGGATGCGGTGGTGGGACTCGATTTTGAGATCAGCATGCCGTCCGGAAACGGCGGGATGGTGGTGGTGTTTGTGACCGGGACGGCCGTCAAGCTGAGGTGAGTGGGCGGCGATCTTGTTTATTCGTCTGATGGATTTTGTAGGACGTGGCGCGGTCCATTCGTCGGTCATGGCAAAATCTGAATTACAAGTCCGCTAATGACCGGCTAGTCTCAAAAGCCTTGGTGGTCGGTATTTTTCAGGCAAATAGGGCTTGCCGGTATCGATCCCGCTTTGAGAGGGGAAGAGCTATGGCTGATCCGTATATCGAAGACGACGGGGCAGAGTTACCAATCAACAATTGCGTGCAATGTGGCCAGACAGAGTATGTGGCGGGGTTTGGCGAAGACCCGGTCCAGACCCAAAAGCTGAAATCCAAGGCGCCCCGAGGGGCCAGGACGAAATTCTTGCCTCGGGTGGCGGCGCCTCCCAGGAAGTAACAATCAACCGTTCAGACCCCGCCTATCAGAGCGGGGTTTTTTCATTTTTTCAGGACTGATTTTCCGCGAAATGGCCTACAGAAAAATGATCATTTTCCTGTTGATTAATTTCACAAACTTTTCACACCTCGCTACGTAGTCTCAGCTCATCCGTTAGAAAGCAGTACCTGCCCGTTCCCCAGCGGGCTTTTTTTTGCCTGTCATAAAACCTTTTCCATAAAAACTGTCCAACCGTCGCTAATTGCGAGGTACGGTGGTTTTTGTGTGGACGTTACCTCCTCAAAAGCATTCAATCCCCGGCTTTTCGGTTTCCCCTATTTTTGAGGTTTTTCGTCATGCGTTTAACACTGCCTGCTCTGGTTCTGGGACTTCTGGTGACTCAAGGTGCAATGGCTGCCGGTGATGGCACTGCTGCGATCGGTGGTGGTCTGGGTGGTGCGTTGGGCAACGTGGTCGGCCAAAGCATGGGCGGCAGCACTGGCGCTGCGATTGGTGCTGGCGTTGCGGGCGCAGCAGGCAGCGCTGTTGCAGCACGTAAAGGCAGCCGCACCAAAGCAGCCATTGGTGGCGGTGTCGGCGCCGCGGGCGGTTCGTTGATCGGTAACAGCCTGGGCGGCAAGAACGGTTCTACCATCGGCGCCGGCTTGGGTGGTGCGTTGGGTGGCGGTGTAGGTAGCAACCTGGGTCACAAGCGCCACTGATTTTGGATTGATTTGCTGAATAGCCCGGCTTTATGCCGGGCTTTTCGTATCTGAATGTTTCTTTTTCGCTTACTTCGAATTAAAAGCTGTCCAACCTTCATCGCTGACCGGATTCAGTGAGTGCAGGTGTTAGACTCACGGCCATCCGCAGAGCGTACTCTTACCCCCGATGCGGAATTTGAGGTTCATATCATGCGTTTGACTTTGTCCACGTTGTTTCTGGGACTTTTGGTCGCTCAAGGTGCAATGGCTGCCGGTGACGGCACTGCGGCAGTTGGCGGTGGTTTAGGCGGTGTTTTGGGCAACGTGGTCGGCCAGAGCATGGGCGGCAGCACAGGCGCGGCGATTGGCGCTGGTGTGGGTGGCGCGGCAGGCAGTGCCGTCGGCGCTCCCAAGGGAAGCCGCACAGAAGCAGCCATTGGCGGTGGTCTGGGCTCTGCCGGTGGTTCGCTGGTCGGTAATCGCCTCGGTGGATCCACCGGTTCGACCATTGGCGCAGGCCTTGGCGGTGCAGCAGGCGGCGCCCTAGGCAACAACCTGGGTACAGACAGTGGCGGCGGCGGTTCTCATTCTGGACACGGCCACAAGCATAAGAACAAACACAGAAACAAAAATCACTGATTCGTCAGTGAGTGACAGAAAAAACCCGGCCTGGTGCCGGGTTTTTCGTGTCTGTCTGTTGGGCATCGGAACGTTTGGCCGCGAGCCGCCTCGAACTTCATAGATCCCTGAATCCTACGAGGCACGTCATGACACCTGAAACCGAAGGCAAGGAAGAAAAAGGCCCAAGTGGGTTGCCATTCATCAATGATCCCGGAAACGAAGATCCTGGTTCTTTAATGGATGACGCAACGGTGCCGCTCAACGATTCCGATGATGCCGGTGATGTGGGTAACACCGAGTATGAAGAAGAGGATGAAGACGAAGAAAACGAAGAAGATTGACCTGCATTCGAGCGGACCGACCGATCGTCTCTTTGATCGAACACTCGCGGAGACTCGCCCTCGAAATTTCAGGGCCTGCTTTTCAGGCCCTTTGAGAGGTGCTGAATGAACGCTGATCCGAAAGACGCCGACATCGACGAAACCCCTGAATATCCGCTGCCTTCGCCCACCGATTCCTTGAGTCGCGATCAACGTCCGCCGGATGACGACGCCGCAGAGGAGCAATTGCGCACGAATGATGTAAAACGTGGCGATGTAGAAGCCACCCCGGAAGACCCGGATATCGCTGGTAATGACGCTTCGGGTGAGCCGAGTTGAAGGCTGCTTGTTGATTGTGCGGCACTTTTAAAGATTTTTAAGGGTGCTGCACCATGATCCGAGCCAATCTGATGGTCCCGGTATAGTTGTAATTTTTTGCATGTGGTGATTGTTGTCTGATAGCCCAAGACTAGTGCATTAACGATTCTATCCAACGTTTATAGAAATCCCTTTGCTGTTGAATGTCATTTGTGATGTCTGTGTCATCAAAGTCGAAGATATTTACGATGTCTTCCGTCTCTGCAGGCCGTCCTAATTGAAGTTCATACGCCACTATGCCGCCAGCCATTTGCGATGCCATGCGCGACGGATAGACATTGACTTTAGCTCCTTTGCATAGAAAATTTATTTCTTGAAAGTCGGCTCGCAACAACCCAAAGCATTGGAAAAGATCTTGAGCTGTGTATGTTTTACTCAATCCGTTTTTCGTTCTTAATGCTAACGTCAAATTTTTTCGGTCGCATTCAATTAAGGCCTTTTGGGTAACTCCGCAGGTGTTTATGGATACTTCAATTGTTTTTTTCATGATCACTTCCTGCCTGGGTTTGGAGTTGAGTAGCCCTTATAGCTGCCGTCGGCATTGACTGGGGTAACACCAAGAATGTCCCGACTGTCTACGCCTCCAGGTAACGCTATTTCAGTCTCTCGCCTATGAGGCGACATCATGCCAAGTTTTTTATTCACATCTATTCCGCGAATATTTTTTAGTACATAGAGGAAGCCGTCTTCATATCCGTAGCCTGTTGCAAACTTTATAGCTTCCTTTTCAGAAGTCGAAGCGCTGACAAAGAAACTGGGAGGGCTTCGGTTGTCTAATGCGTGTAAGTAGAGATCCATGCTGTCTCCCAAGGGTTCAAATCCCGCTTCAAATATCTCCCACGACTCTCGTGAATCACCACGATATAAGTAACGATTTTTTGGTTTGGAGGATGGGGAAGGAGTAATTGTCTCCCCCTCATCAACCTTCACCTTCCCAACCGGATCCTCATCCCCAAACGAAGGCTTGCGACACCCATCCCCCCCAGGACACTCATTCAACCCCAACGGATCAACCCACCCCGTCGGGTTCCTTGTGTACTGATACCCGTTTAACCCACCCGCCAATCCACTCGGATCCGGCGTCAGATACCGCCCCACATCCGGGTTGTAATACCGATGTCGGTTGTAATGCAGCCCAGTCTCGGCATCGAAATATTGCCCCTGAAACCGCAACGGCTGATCCAGCACCTGATGGGTATCGCGGTTGAGTCGGGTCAGGCGGCCATACGCGGTGTATTGCGCGGCCCAGATGATGTCGCCGCTGTAGTCGGTCAGTTCTTGGGGCGTGCCGAGGTGGTCGAGTTGGTAGTAGAACGGGCAGGCCTTGCGCGGGCCTTTGCCGTCTAGCATGGCCAGTGGGCGGAAGCTGCCGGGTTCGTAGACGTAGCTACGGTAGTGTTCGTGGCCGCTTTCGGCGACGAGGTGGTCGCCTTGCCAGAAGAACTCGGTGGTTTTGCCGTCGACGGTCTTGGCGATGCGGCGGCCGAAGGCGTCGTAGCGATAGCTGGAGCAACGACCGTCCGGGGTGGTGACGCCGATGAGCCGGTGCTGGCAGTCGTAGCGGTATTCGGTGACGAGTTTTTGCGCGGTGCCGCGGCGTTCGCGGATCAGGTTGCCGAAGGCGTCGTAGTCGTAATGGCGGTCGCCTTGCATCAGCAGGCGGTTGCCCTGCACCTTCGCGGCGCCGGGACGGTCCTGCATCAGCAGGTTGCCCGCCGGGTCGTGGGCGAAGCTTTCGGGCGGCTGGTCGCGCAGGTGACGGACGCGGATCAGGCGGTTGAGCGGGTCGTATTGATAGTTGCGCTGGCCGTGACGGGTGTCGGCGATGCTGTCGAGATTGCCGTTGGCGCTGTAGGCATAGTCGCGGCGATACAGCGTTTGGTGTTGCTGACTGACAGCGTGGGCCTTCAGACGTCCCTGATCGTCGTAGGCATAGTCGCTGAGCAACTGGCCTTGCTGGCGTTGCCGTTCGCGACCGAAGACGAATTGGTGGGTCGTGAGCCGCGCGCCGTTGAGGTCGATGGCGGTCAGTGCGCCGCCCTTGGCGTGGTGGTAGTCGAGTTTGCTGCCGTCCGGCAGACGCAGATGGTTGAGCTGGCCACAGGCGTCGTAGGCATAACGCAACGTGCCCCAGCCCTGATGCTCGGTGATCAGGCGATCCTGTTGGTCGTACGCGAATTCCAGCGGATGGTCGTGGCCATCGTCGACGCTGACCAATCGGCCGAGGCTGTCGTAGCGGTATTGGACCTTGACGCCATCGGGCAGTTTTTTGACCAACAGGCGTCCAGCGGCATCCCGTTGATAACTTGTAAAAAGCTGCGAGCCGTCATCGCCAAACTCGGTTTTCTCCAGCAGATGGCCGTTGAGGTCGTAGGCATACGCCGTGCGCCGACCGTCAAATCCGGTTTCCTGTCGGATCAAGCCGCCGGGGGTGTAGTCCAGCCGATACTTTTCGCCCGATTCGTTCTCGATTTCCGTGAGCAACAGCTGCGCGTTGTCGTAGCGATACTTCAGCTCGGTGCCGTCCGCGTTGAGGCGGCGGCTGACCAGGTGCAGATCGTCGAGGTATTCGTAACGCGTGACGCGGCCAAGTTCGTCGCGTTCGGCGGTGATCTTGCCGTAGGCGTTGTAGCTGAAGGCGCGGCTGGCACCGGTCGGCAGAGTCGTCTGAATCAGTCGGCCGACGGCGTCCCATTGGTATTTCGTAACAGCGCCATGCTCGTCCTGACGGGTAAGCTGCCGACCCAGTGCATCGTAGGAAAAGCGCCGTACGCCACCGTCCGGCAAGATCTCTTCGAGCAGTTGCCCTAAGGCGTTCCAGACAAACACATGCCGGCTGGTATCCGGGTAGCGGATCGACAGCAACTGACCTTTATCGTCGTAGTGGTAATGGGTGACCTGCGCGTCAGGATCGATGGCTTCGGTAACGTCACCTTGGGCATTGCGCCGCCAGGTCCATACCGCTTCACCGCGAAACCGCGCGTGCAGGAAACCGTTGCGGTACTCGTAGGACGTTGGCTCGTCTTCCGGTGGAATCAGCGCCACCAGCCGTCCGACTTCGTCGTAGCGGTACTCGGTCACCGCGCCGAGCGGACCCTGCTCGGCAATCAACCGCCCCTGGTCGTCGTAGGCCTTGAGCTGTTCGCCGCCGTCCAGGTCGACCCGACGCACCAGACGCGCCTTATCGTCATGGACGTAAACCTCTTCGCTGCCATCGATGTTTTTAACCAACACCGCGCCGTGGTCGTCCCAGGCGTAACGCGTATCCATCTGCGCAAACGAAGCCCAATGCCGCACGCATCGCGCTGCCTTACCGGACCTTTCCCACTCCCAGAAGAAACTCGCCCCACCGGCCAGTTGCCGCTGCAGAATCACGTGCTGGTCGTCGTAGTCGTAGCGCTCGCTTTCGCCTGCGGCGTTGGTGGCTTCGATCAGCCGCTGACGAGCGTCGTAGCGGTAAGTAGCCAGCGTTTGCTCGGTACGCCAGGCGTTTTCAGGTGCGTCGGAACTGAATGACTGATACTCGACCGCGACAATGTGCCGGCGTTCGTAACGCAACAGCAGTGACCGACCGGTCCCGTTGTCGAGGCGTTGAATGCGCCCCTGACCGTCGCGGGTGATGCGCAGTCGGTTGTTGTAGGCGTCACTGATCGCGGTCAGGCAACCGCTTTGAAAGTGGTAAAACCGCACGGCTTCGCCAGCCAGCGCGAGCACCCATTCTTCAGGCTGATCCCCCAGATAAATCGCCGCGCGCGACAGGCTGTTGTGAATGGCCGGGCGCTCGGCGCTTGGCAGCGGAAACCTCGTGCGACGATTTTCATGGTCGATCCAGACGACGTGTTCTGCGTCCAGCTCCAGCCGATGCGCCAGCGAATGACTCCAGCCCCAGCCCAGCCCGCAATCAACTTCCACGGCGCTGGTGCGGTAGAGGCGGGTAAACGCAAACGGCAGCAAACCGTTGAGCGAACCGTCATCAAGGGTCAGCAACTCTTCGCCGGTGACCATCGACACCGGGCAGCCGTTGGTGCAGGTCAGCGGTCCGCAATCGGCGCTGTCGCCATTGGGGTTTTTCGCCTGCTCGGGGGCGTCATCCCGGCGTTCCTGCCGGGCCAATCGAGTCATCGCCGCGGACTTGTCGCGAGCAATGGCGACCGGGTTATTCACAAGCAACACCGGCGCGGCGGCCGTGCTGATCTGCAACGGCACCGCGGGCGCTGGGTTCACCGATGCTTTTCGGGCGTGGACCGCTAGGGGTTTGAGGATGCCGGCGTGGGCCGTCAGATCGGATCGGGTGCCGAGCGCCGCCAGCCTCAAGCTCGCGGCGGCCAGCCAGTTTCGCGCACGGTCATTTTTGACCTTGTCGAGCACCTTGGCGCTGATGCCAAGCGTCAGCCCTGCGCTACCGCTGAAGCGCGCCAGCAGCAATCCAATCAGTATTCCGGTACGAATTTCTGCCACGACTTCGGCGACGAACTGCGGCGGTAACATCCGCAACCAACTGGTGATGGCGGCGAGATGAATGAACATCAGCGGCTCGTCACTCAACACCAGCAACAGGTTTGCAATCGATTCAGCCGAAGCGTTCAGCAGTGTTTCAAGTTCGGTCTCGGTCAGGTACTCAAGGAGCTTTTGGCTGTTGGCTTGCAGGTCCGTGATCAGCGCGTAGATCTGCTTCACGTCATCCCACAAGCCGTTCAGCGAATTCTCGAAACCGCGCCAATCGGCCTGTTGCAGCTGACCGTAGCGTTTGATGAATCCGGCCTCGGCGAATTCGGCCCACGAGGATTCGAATTCGCTGGTCCACTCGTTACGCAACCAGCCTTCCAGATCGTCGATGACGCCTTGATAGGAGGCATAGAGCGCTTTGACATGCGCAGCGGAAACATTCGGAAAGAAGGTGATTCGATAACGCAGGTTGCGGTCGCACTCGGGGATTTCGAGGACGCCGCTGGGGCCGATCTGGTGATAGACCGGCTCGCCAAATGTACCGTCAGGGGCCAACGGCTCAAGCATCACCGGCGTATCGCCGATCGGCACAAAACGCGCCGCGTCGAACATGTGCACCAAGGTCAGGGGACCGGCGGCCGGGCATGCGGCGACGGTGGCGCTGACGGGAGTGGTGGCGGTTTTTGGTGCGACCAGGCGGACTTCGTTACCGACCTTGAACACCTGCTCGATATCCAGTGCCTTGCCGGTCCAGAAGCTTTGCGCCCAGGCATCGTAGTCATTGAGGCAGAGCCGAAAATCAGCGAGCAGCGCGTCGACATCAGGCTTCTCGGGGTCCATTGCGGCGACCACCAGAAGGCCGATGGCGTTATTCAAGGCCAGTACCTTGTCCGGTACGAACATTCGCAGTCCCTCGCGCAGATCAAATTTGAGCGCGAGACTTTGCTTGGGATCAGCGGCTAAAGAAGTCGGGAAAGGAGGCGTTTTATGTAGGGGAAATCGCTAAATGACGACGAGCGCTTTTTGTTTCCGTGAGGCATTGCCCGTTGCCCAATGCCAGCGACGCTCGTTATGCTGCTGAATCCTTTAATCGATCACGGACCCGGCCGTACCTGCGCCGCCTCTGGGATGTCAGTAAAAAACGGATCCGACGCGATGAATGCAACGCTCAATGAGTTCGGCCCGATCAAGGCCGTGATTTTCGACATGGATGGCTTGTTGCTGGACACCGAGGGCATTTATACCCAGGTGACCGCGCAAATTGCCGCGCGGTATGGCCGGGTCTTCGACTGGAGCATCAAGCAGAACATCATCGGTCGTGGCGCGGGTGATTTGGCGAGTTATGTGGTCGAAGCCCTGGACCTGCCGATTACTGCCGAAGAGTTTCTGGTGATCCGCGAGCCACTGATGCGCGAACTTTTTCCGACCGCGTTGGCGATGCCCGGCGCCGAGGAACTGGTCCGGCACTTGAAGGCCCATAACATTCCCATAGCGGTTGGCACCAGTTCTTCGAGTCAGTCGTTTGGTCAGAAAACCACGTTGCACCGCGATTGGTTCGCGCTGTTCGATTTCGTCGTGACGGCTGACGACCCGGAAGTGGGCGCGGCCAAACCGGCGCCGGACATTTTCCTGACGGCAGCACGGCGCCTGGGCGTTGCGCCTGCAGATTGCCTGGTGTTTGAAGATTCACCCTTCGGTGTCACAGCGGCGAAAGCGGCGGGGATGACCGCGATTGCGATTCCGGACGCAGCGATGGCTGACGAAAAGTACGCACACGCCGATGGCATTCTTCGTACGCTGAAAGCGTTCATACCGAGCGCTTGCGGTTTGCCGGCGCTCGAGTGGGCATAAAGCAGCAGACACAAAAACGCCGGCAGATTTGCCGGCGTTTTTTTTGCGCGGTTTAAAGCATCAGGCGCCAAAACCACCGTCGATGGTCAGGCTGGCGCCGGTGATGTAGCCGGCTTCCGGACCCACCAGGTAGGCGACAAAACTGGCGATTTCTTCAGCTTTGCCATAGCGACCCACTGCCATCAACGGGATCAGGCTCTCGGCGAAGTCACCGCTGGCCGGGTTCATGTCGGTGTCGACCGGGCCCGGTTGTACGTTGTTGATGGTGATCCCGCGCGGGCCCAGGTCGCGCGCCAGGCCTTTGGTCAGACCGACCAGTGCCGATTTGCTCATGGCGTACGGGCCGCCACCGGCGAAGGGCATGCGGTCGGCGTTGGTGCTGCCAATGTTGATGATGCGACCACCTTCGGTCATGTGTTTTGCGGCGGCCTGGGTGGCGACGAACACGCTGCGCACGTTGATGGCCAGGGTCTGGTCAAAGTCTTCGAGTTTGAAATCTTCCAGCGGCGCAACGGCCAGCACGCCAGCGTTGTTGACCAGGATATCGAGGCGACCGAAGGCTTTCACGGTGGCGTTGACGGCATTGCGAATGGCCTCGGCGTCGGCGCTGTCGGCCTTGATGGCCAGGGCTTTGCCGCCATTGGCAATAAGGCTGTTTTGCAGTTCTTCGGCTTTGGCGGTGGAGCTGACGTAAGTGAAGGCAACGGTCGCGCCTTCAGCGGCCAGACGTTTGACGATGGCGGCGCCGATTCCGCGGGACCCGCCTTGAATCAAAGCCACTTTGCCGCTGAGGTTATGAGTAGTCATATCGATCTCCAGAGTCCCGAGGCGAGATTGTCTCGGTTGATGGAGCCTAGTATCGATTCAGGATTACCCGCTGAGTAGACGGTTATTGCGATAGTCTGTGTAAACCAAAAGTTTATAGTGATGCTTATGGAAACCTTCAGCAGTATCGAATGCTTCGTGCGTAGCGCCGAAGTCGGCAGCTTTGCCGAAGCCGCGCGGCGCCTGAGCCTGACCCCGGCGGCGGTGGGCAAAAGTGTTGCAAAGCTTGAGGCTCGCCTTGGCGTGCGCCTGTTCCAGCGCAGCACGCGCAGCCTGACGCTGACCGAGGCCGGGCAACTGTTTCTCGGCGAAGTCAGTTCCAGCCTGCTCACGATTCAAAATGCCGTGGCCAACCTGGCAAGCGCTGAAGGGCGCCCGGCAGGAACGCTGAAGGTCAGCATGGGCACGGTATTCGGGCGTTTGTATGTAGTGCCGTTGCTGGGCGAATTTCTACGACGGTTTCCGGCAATCAGCCCGGACTGGCATTTCGATAACCGCCAGGTGGATTTGATTGCGCAGGGGTTCGACGCGGCGATTGGCGGCGGTTTTGAACTGCCGCAAGGCGTGGTTGCGCGCAAGCTGACGCCGGCGCATCGGGTGTTGGTGGCGTCGACTGATTATCTGGAGGGGCGGCAGGCGATCCTTGAGCCTGAAGATCTCACGGATCACGATGGCATCCTGATTCGGTCGCCGCAGACAGGGCGCGTGCGTTCCTGGCAGTTGACCAGTCGTACCCGGCAAAACAGCCCGCTGACGCTCAAGGCGCGAATGACCATGAGCGATTCGGAGGCCGCTTGTGCGACGGCGGCCCAGGGGTTGGGCATTGCATTGGTGAGCATGCCGTTTGCGTCCGTTTATCTGGAGGCCGGGACATTGCAGCGGGTGTTGCCGGACTGGTATGTCGACGATGGCAACATTTCCATCTATTACGCGGAACACAAACTGCTGCCCGGCAAGACCCGGGCGTTTGTGGATTTCATCATTGAGCAGTTTGCGCAACAGGGGTTGGTGCAGCGGTTCAGTGCGGTTTGAGCCTGGCTTGAGACCGCGTCATCGTTCATCGTGGTCTACCTGCCAAACCGCCCCGGCCAGCCAATGATATTTTTCGGTCGCGGTGTCGCATACGTCCGCACTTTCGATGTCGACAATCCAAGGCGTACCAACGACTCGGCAATCGTCACCGCCGCCGTCACGCCATCCACCACTGGAACCCCGGTGCGCTGGCGGATCTGCTCGTCCAGCCCGGCCATCCCGCCACAACCCAGGCAAATCACCTCGGCCTTGTCCTCAAGCACGGCCAGTTCCGCCTGACGAACAATCGCTTCCAGCGCCCGCTGCGGATCGGACTCCAACTCCAGCACCGCCAAACCACTGGCCCGTACCGACGCGCAACGGTCCCAAAGTCCGGACAATTTCAGCCGGTCCTCGATCAGCGGCACGGTGCGGTCCAGGGTGGTGACCACCGAATAGGCATGGCCCAGGAACATCGCGGTGCTGGCGGCGGCGTCGGTGATGTCCACCACCGGCACGTTGAGCAGTTCCTGCAAACCTTCGCGACCGTGTTCGCCGTACCCGGCCTGAATCACCGCGTCGAATGGCTGGTCGTAGGCCATCACCCGGTCCATCACCGCAATGGCGGCCAGGTAGCTTTCGAAATTGCCTTCGATGGAGTCGGCACCGAAGTAGGGCGTCAGCCCGATGATTTCCGTCCCCGGTGCCGCCACTGCTTGAGCTGACCGGGCGATGGCCTGGGTGATGGATTCGGTGGTGTTGACGTTGACCACGAGAATTCGCATGGAAAATCCTTATAGCGCATAGGTTCTGCAGCCCGACATCGCCGGGCTGTCATGGGATTAATGACTGACGTTATCGACCGCGATGCTTTCACCGCTGACGTCGGCGTAGTGAGGCTGCCGTTTGGCAATGATCAGGTAGAGCATCCCTGCAATCGCGGCGCCAATCAGCCAGGAAAATGGCGACACGTAGTGGAAACCAGGCACCAGTGCCAGGACGATGGCGATCAACGCTGCAGGAATAAACGCCGCCACCGCGCGTAAATTGACCCCGCGGCTGTAGTAATAGGCGCCATTGGGATCTTCGCTGTACAACTGCGGCACGTTGACCTGGCCTTTTCGTACAAGCCAGTAATCGACCATGATCACGCCGTACAACGGCCCGAGCAGGGCGCCGAGGCCGGACAGGAAATACACGATCACCAGCGGGCTGTTGTAGAGGTTCCACGGCAGGATCAGCACGGCGATGGTCGCGCTGATCAACCCGGCGCGGCGGAAGGTCAGGTATTTCGGTGCCAGGTTGCTCAGCACAAACGCCGGGGCGACGAAGTTGGCCATGATGTTCACCGCCACGGTGACGATCAGGAACGCCAGGCAACCGAGCACCAGGAAGAAGGTGTTGGGGATCGAGGCGATAATCTCGGTCGGGCTTTCGATGATCCGGCCATTGATCTGAAATTGCGCACCGCAGAGCAGGACGGTGATGGCCGCGAACACCAGGATATTCACCGGCAGGCCCCAGAAATTTCCGACCTTGATGGTTTTGCGGCACGGCGAAGAACGGGCGAAGTCGCAGAAATTGAGGATCAGCGTGCCGTAGATCGCCAGCCACAACGCGCCACCGGCAAAGATGTTGCGCCACATCTCACCGCCGGTCAGCGGTTCGCGGATCGACCAGGCGATGGTGGCGTTGGCCTGGGTGTACATCCACCCGGCGAGAGCGGCCACGGTCAGCAGAATCACCGGTCCGGCGAATGCCTCGTAGCGCCGGACCATTTCCATGCCATAGGCAAGGATGCCCAGTTGCACCAGCCAGATGGCCACGAAACATACCCAGCCGAGGGTCGACAGACCGAGGATTGAGTCGTGGTCGTACTCGGCGAAGCCGGGATGCACCGCCGTCAGCAACACCCGAAAGACCACCGACGCCAGGTACGTCTGAATGCCGAACCAGGCGATGGCGATAACGGCGCGGATCAATGCAGGAATTTGCGCGCCATGAATGCCGAAACTGATCCGGCTGATCACCGGAAACGGCACGCCGGTCTTTTGGCCCATGTAGCCCGAGAGGTTCATGAAGCAATACACCAGCGCCGCGCCAATCCCTAGCGACAGCAGAATCTGCCAACCACCCAGGCCCAGCGCATACAGGCCGATGGCAAAGGAGTAGTTGGCGATGTTGTGCACATCGTTGGTCCACAGGGCAAAGATGCTGTAGCGACCCCAGCGTCGACCTTCCGCTTTGGTCGGCGCCAGGTCTTTGTTGTGCAGGCGAGGGCTGAGTAACACGGGTTCTTGAAAGGTTTGATCCTGAGCAGTGGTTGGGAAGGAGGGCAGATCCAGCGCGATGTTGTTATTGGAGAGGCTAGTACGCATTCCGGCAGGCTCCGAGCTTGGCGTCGCGATGACTGTGCATGAGCATGAGCTCGACAAATCTTCGTCGCTGACGGCAAGCATCATTGGTTACGGGGCATCTGCAGCCTGTACGGGATAGGGCGCTTCAGGCTTGCGGATCTAAAGTGTGTGTATGTTTTTGTACGATTGTATACAAAACATGTATGCACTTAAGCCAGATCCATGCCAGCTCTGAATCTATCAATTGCAGCGCTCATTTCGAATTGTTATTGATGGTGGATAAGTGGTTGAAAAAAAGGCGATATAAATTGACCGATTGAACAGCTATTTATTTTTCAGCGAAGTGGGCAGGAAAACGCAACTGGGGAAGTCAGGAAAGGTCGCTGTAACTTTTTGGGGCGCATAAACAAAAAGTGCACACACAAATGGCACCTATGGTGACATTCGTGTGTACACATTTTTGAGTCAGGTCACTGAACCTGTGGGAGCGGGCTTGCTCGCGAAAGCGGTGGGTCAGCAAACGTTGATGTCGACTGAAACGCCCTATTCGCGAGCAAGCCCGCTCCCACATTTGGAACTTCGCACCGCAGGGGTTATGCCTTGGATTTGCTGATGATGTTCCCGGCATGCAACCCGCATTCTTTCTGCGTCGCTTCTTCCCACCACCAGCGGCCTTCACGTTCGTGCTGGTTCGGCAGGACCGGGCGGGTGCAGGGCTCGCAGCCGATGCTGATGAAGCCGCGTTCATGCAGGCTGTTGTACGGCAGTTCAAGCATGCGGATGTAGCCCCAGATCTCTTCGCTGGTCATTTGCGCCAGCGGGTTGAATTTGTACAGGGTACGTTCCGGGGTGGAGAAAGCGGTGTCGATTTCCAGCACGGCGACCGCGCTGCGGGTGCCCGGGCTCTGGTCACGGCGCTGGCCGGTGGCCCAGGCGGTCACGCCTGACAGCTTGCGGCGCAGCGGTTCGATTTTGCGGATGCCGCAGCATTCGCCATGGCCGTCCTTGTAGAAGCTGAACAGGCCCTTTTCCTTCACGAACGGTTCCAGTTTCGTGTAGTCCGGGGACACCAGTTCGATGTCGATCTTGTAGTGCTCGCGCACTTGATCGATGAAGCGGTAGGTCTCAGGGTGCAAGCGGCCAGTGTCGAGGCTGAACACTTTGACGTTCTTGTTCAGCTTCCAGGCCATGTCCACCAGCACCACGTCCTCGGCACCGCTGAAAGATATCCACAGGTCATCGCCAAACTCGGCAAACGCGAGTTTCAGGATGTCCTGGGCGGATTTGTTGGCATAGGTCGTGGCGAGTTCCACAACATCGAACGATGGGCTCATCAGGGCGGCTTCCTACAGGTCGGTGGCGCTGGGCGCTCTATATGGATGCGATGGTAACAAAATCCTGCAACCGCTGGCGCGCCCTCTGCGTTGCACAGGTTTGTCTGAGTCGCTAGAGTTCGGCAGTCCTTTTGCTCGCTCGACTCAATAATCAATACAAATGGGAGTGTCTTGTGGAAATTGCCTGTCTGGATCTTGAAGGTGTGCTGGTCCCGGAAATCTGGATCGCCTTTGCCGAAAAAACCGGAATCGAATCCCTCAGGGCCACCACCCGGGACATTCCCGACTATGACGTGTTGATGAAGCAGCGCCTGCGGATTCTCGATGAGCACGGCTTGAAACTCACCGACATTCAGGAAGTGATCGCCACGCTCAAGCCGCTGGACGGCGCCATCGAGTTCGTCAACTGGCTGCGTGAGCGGTTTCAGGTGGTGATTCTGTCGGACACGTTCTACGAGTTCTCCCAGCCGCTGATGCGTCAACTGGGGTTCCCGACGTTACTGTGCCATCGCCTGATTACCGATGATTCGGGACGGGTGACAAGCTATCAACTGCGTCAGAAAGATCCCAAGCGCCAGTCAGTCCTGTCGTTCAAGAGCCTCTACTACCGCGTGATTGCAGCGGGGGATTCGTACAACGACACCACGATGCTCGGTGAGGCGGATGCGGGGATTCTGTTTCATGCGCCGGACAACGTGATTCGCGAGTTCCCGCAGTTCCCGGCGGTGCACACCTTTGCGGATTTGAAGCAGGAGTTCATCAAGGCTTCCAACCGCGCCCTGACCTTGTAGTCGTCTTAGAAGACGCCGCTGATCGTTCCCACGTCGAGGCGTCGAACCGTCTGCGTGGGAATGCTTCAATGGACGCTCTGCGTCCGCTCTGGGACGCGGAGCGTCCCGGGCTGCATTCCCACGCAGAGCGTGGGAACGATCAAGCCCGGAATCAAAGGTTTTGCAGGGTGTCGAGCAGGACTTTCACCTTGGTAATCGATTCCTGATACTCGGCCTGCCACTGCGAATCCGCGACGATCCCGCCACCGCCCCAGCAGCACACCTGCCCATCCTTGACCAACAAACTGCGAATCGCGATGGAGCTGTCCATCTCGCCGCGCACGTCCAGATACAACAACGAACCGCAGTACAACCCGCGCCGGGTCGGCTCCAGCTCATCAATAATCTGCATGGCGCGAATCTTCGGCGCGCCGGTAATCGAGCCGCCCGGGAAACTGCCGGCAATCAGGTCCAGCGCGTCGCGGTCCTCCGCCAGTTCGCCGGTCACGCTGCTCACCAGGTGATGCACGTTTGGATAGCTTTCCAGGCTGAACAACTCTGGTACCCGCACCGAGCCGATGCGGCAGGTACGGCCCAGGTCGTTGCGCAGCAGGTCGACGATCATCAGGTTTTCCGCGCGATCCTTGGGGCTGGCCAGCAGTTCGGCGGCGTTCGCCGCGTCTTCGGCTGCAGTCAGTCCGCGGGGACGTGTGCCTTTGATCGGGCGGGTTTCGACGTGGCGTTCGCTGACTTTAACGAAGCGCTCCGGCGACAGGCTCAACACCGCGCCGCCATCGGGCAGGCTCTGGAAGCCGGAAAACGGTGTCGGGCACGCCGCCCGCAGCGCGACATACGCGGCCCATGGATCACCGTGGCACTGAGCCCGAAAACGCTGCGCGAAGTTGACCTGATAGCAGTCGCCGGCCTGGATGTAATGCTGAATGCGCTCCAGCGCGCTGCGATACTCGTCCGCACTCAGGTCGGGCTGCATCGGGGCTTTCAACTTGAAAGGCTCGACCGCCGTAACCGCAGGCTGGCTGAACAGCGTGATCAGGCGCTGACGTTCGCTGTCGATCAGCGAGGGGTGGAACACCAACTGACTGGTGCTCAACTGGTGATCGCTGATCAGTGCCCAGTCGTACAGGCCGAGCCGCGCGTCGGGCAATTGCAGGTCGTCCTGCGCCTGACTCGGCAAATGCTCCAGATGCCGACCGAAATCGTAGCTCAAGTAGCCGATCAGGCCGCCCGCGAAGGGCAGGTCAAACGGGACGTCCGCTTCGCCCAGTTGTGTCAGCTTGTCGCGAAGACGTTGCAGGAACGCGCTGCCTTGCTCAGAGGGCAGCACCGCCAACTGCTCCAGCGGCCAGGCGCTGAGCAGGTCATAACGCCCACGATCAGCAGTGGGCCGGCCGCTGTCGAGCAGCACGGCGCCGGGGGCATGACGAATCGCCGCGAAGTACTCGGCGGGGTTGGCGCGATAAGGCAGCGGATGTACGGAACAGGTCAACATGGGCGGGGCAGATCAGCCATCGAGGCGGGGTGGCGATTGTAGTCCTCTGCAGGAATTGCTCCTAGAGGGGATGTCGGGGATTGGCAGGTTGAGTGCTTTAGTGACTGGAAGTCAGCTATCGCGAGCAGGCTCACTCCCACACTGGATCTTCAGTACGACACAGATCCCCTGTGGGAGCGAGCCTGCTCGCGATGCGCGCGACGCGGTGTTGGATCAACCCTCAACCGCCGGAATATGCCCGAACATCTCCTGCACAAACTCTACTCGCTCGCGCACTGTCTCGGTCATCCCGCGGGCCTTCAATTCTTCGAGCCGCGCTTCCACCGCATGGGTGCGCAATGTCAGGCCGCAATCATTGGCAATCTGAATGTTCAGGCCAGGCCGGGCATTGAGCTCCAGGATCAGCGGGCCTTTTTCCTGATCGAGCACCATGTCGACGCCGATGTAACCCAGTCCGCACAGTTCATAGCAGCCGGCGGCGAGTTTCATGAAACCGTCCCAATAGGGCAGTTGCACGCCATCCACCGCGTTGGTGGTGTCCGGGTGTTTGGTGATGATGTTGTTCAGCCAGGTGCCGCGCAGGGTCTGTCCGGTCGCGAGGTCGACGCCAACGCCGATTGCACCCTGGTGCAGGTTGGCCTTGCCGCCGGACTGGCGCGTCGGCAAGCGCAGCATCGCCATCACCGGGTAGCCCATCAGCACGATGATGCGGATGTCCGGCACGCCTTCGTAGCTGATGCTTTTGAAGATCTGGTCGGGGATCACCCGGTATTCGATCAGCGCACGGTCGCGGTGACCGCCCAGGGAATACAAACCAGTGAGGATGCTGGAGACATGGTGTTCGAGCTCCTCATGGCTGAGGATCTTGCCGGACACCGTGCGATAACGGCCCTCGAAGCGGTCGGCAATCACAATGATGCCGTCACCGCCAGCGCCCTGGGCCGGCTTGATCACGAAGTCGTTGCGCCCGCCGATGATCTCGTCGAGGTTATCGATCTCCTTTTCGGTGGAGATGATGCCGTACAGCTCGGGCACATGAATGCCGGCGGCGATTGCGCGTTCCTTGGTGATGATCTTGTCATCGACGATCGGGTACAGACTGCGCTTGTTGTACTTGAGCACGTAGTCCGCGTTGCGCCGATTGATGCCCATGATGCCCTGGGCTTCCAGGGCCTTCCAGGTCTTCCAAAAGCCGAACATCAGGCGTCAGCCTTCTTCAGGAAAGCCTTGAAACGCACCAGTTCGGTCAGGCGGTAGCCGCGATAGCGACCCATTGCCAGCATGAAGCCCACCAGGATCAGCAGCACGGCCGGGAAGGTGAACACAAAGTAGATCAGCTCCGGCACGCTCATGATCAAGTGAGCCAGGGACGCGGCGAACAGCGTGCCGATGGCCACTTTCATGGCGTGCCCGGAACCGCGCTCTTCCCAGGTGATCGACAGGCGTTCGATGGTCATGGTCAGAATCACCATTGGGAACAACGCCACCGACAGCCCGCGTTCCAGCCCGAGTTTGTGGCTGAACAGGCTGATCGCCGCGATCAGTACGACCACGAACGTCAGCACCACCGAGAGCCGGGGCAGCATTTGCAGCTTCAGGTGTTCAAGGTAAGAGCGCAGCGACAGGCCCAGCGCCGTGATGATCGTAAACAGCACGATACCGAAGCCAAGCTGGGTTTCGCGGAAGGCGAGGGCGATCAGCACCGGGGTGAACGTGCCGAGGGTCTGCAGGCCGATCAGGTTGCGCAGGATCAGGATCACCAGCACGCCAATCGGGATCATCACCATGATCATGAAGGTCTGCTGGGTTTGCAGCGGCAGACCGTACAGCGAGTATTCGAGGAAGTTGGCGTCGGTGTTTTCGTCGGTCAGCTTGGCCAGGCGAATCGCGTTCATTTCGCTGTTGTTCAGGCTGAACGTCACGTTGGCTTTTTTGCCGCCATCGACGGTGATCAGGTTTTCGTCGCCGGTCCACCACAGCAGGCGGTCGGTCGGCAGGCCTTGTTCGCCGGTTTCCGGGTTGAAGTACAGCCAGTCGGTGCCGTTGAAGCTGCGCAGCCAGAGTTCAGGCACTTGCGGCTGATCGGCCACCAGGCGGATGGTGTGGACCTTTTCCACCGGCACGTGGGCGATGGACAGTACCAGCTCGACGATTTTGGCTTTGTTGGGGGTGGACGTATCGCCGCCCAGCAGCAGCTTGACGTTGTCGTCGCTGAGATTGTTGACACGCTTGATCGCTTCGCCAACGAAGGTTTCGACGTCAGCCGAATGTTGGCGGATCGGTGCGAGCAGGGCTTCGGCGGCGACTTTTTCCGCGCCTTCGACGGCAATGCTGTCGCGGAAGGTCGGGCCTTTGACTTTGGCTTTTTCGCCGGTGTAGCGCTTGGTCAACACCAGCCGGTAATACAGGGTCTGGTTGCCCTTGGCCCGACGCGCCGACCAGGTGACCTTGCGGTTGCCATCGACACGGTTTACGGCCACGCCGTAGTTATTGGAAATGAAGCTCTCATTGAGGCTGACGTAATCGCGGCTCAGCGGTGGCACGAACATCTGGATCTTGACCGGGTCCTTGGCACTGGCGACGAACTCGACTTTGGCGTCGATGTTCCACAAGTCGTCCGTGGCGTCTTCGGTCACGGGAATGCCGAGCACGAAGATCTGATAGGCCGTAACTGAAATGCCCAGGACCACCAGGATGGCGATCAGCAATTTCAGATGGAGGGTAAGAGAGCGCATTGGAATTACTCTGCGGTATGTGCGTCGGTGGCGCAGGCGGGTTTGCCAGCAGCGTATTTAAGACTGGGGTCGACCAGCGCATCGAAGCGCTTGAGTGCTTCGGAGCCGATCAGGAGCGGGTATTGGAAGGCGCTTCTGTCGGTCAAGTTCACTTCGATGCTGCGCAAAGCCGAACCCATGCAGATATCCAGCTCGATCACCGGACGGGCCGTGTACTTCTTGCCTTCTTCCGGGTCGTAGTCGCCGGCGCGGCGCTTGATTTTGCTGACCCGGGCCAATGGCCGTTCGATCGGGTGCGAATGGGCGGCGTCGATGGCCAGGTAGAAACGCACCCAGGACTCGCCGTTACGCTTGAAACGTTTGATATCGCGGGCACTCAGGGACGCGGTTTTCGCCCCGGTGTCGAGTTTGGCGGCGACTTCCAGGTCGATGCCATCGAGAGATGCGTACTCATTGAGACCGTACACGGTCTTTTCCCCCGCCGCGGCGAAACCGGGCAGGCAAAGAAGATAAAGGAATGTCGGGAAGGGCTTGAGTCTCATAAATCCTGGTGCGCAGCGGTCCGTGTATCGATCAAGGCCCTGGCATTGCTGCGCAAGCTCCCTCGTATGCCTATCAGCTATTTATGACAAGCAGTGCAGATGTCACCGACAAATGCGGCCGGCATTCTAGCACGGTCGTTTTATGGCGCCAGCGCTGGCGGACGGCTATAAACAGTGGTGCTGCTTCGTTATGGTGCAGTCGGTTATTAGACGATTGTCGACAATATTTATTTATCCTTTGACTGTGACGCCTGTTTTCGCTAGTTTTTGCGGCACTAGCTTTCAAGGTGTCGACAATATGCTGGATCAACTCGATCCCCCGGTCATTGCCCAAGACGATACGGAGACGCTTTCCGAAAACGTCTTTCGCCGCATCCAGGCGGCCATCGTCAAAGGCGAGATTGCCCCGGGCAGCAAGATCTCCGAACCGGAACTGGCGCGCACTTACGGCATCAGCCGTGGGCCGTTGCGCGAGGCGATTCACCGTCTCGAAGGCCAGCGCCTGCTGGTGCGGGTGCCGCATGTCGGGGCGCGGGTGGTTTCGCTGAGCCATGCCGAGCTGCTGGAGCTGTACGAAATTCGCGAATCCCTCGAAGGCATGGCCTGTCGCCTTGCGGCCGAGCGCATGACCCTCGAAGAAATCGACGAGCTGCGTCGGGTTCTCGAAACCCACGAGCGCGATGAGGCGTTTCAGGCGGGGCGAGGCTATTACCAGCAGGAGGGCGACTTCGACTTCCATTACCGGATCATTCAGGGCAGCGGCAACCGCACCCTGACGCAAATGCTCTGCGGCGAGCTTTATCAACTGGTGCGCATGTACCGCATCCAGTTTTCCACCACGCCCAATCGCCCGCATCAAGCCTTTGCCGAACACCATCGAATTCTCGACGCCATCGCCGACCGTGACGGTGAGCTGGCCGAGTTGTTGATGCGCCGTCACATCGGCGCCTCCAAACGCAATATCGCCCGTCATTACCAGGACGGCGCGCACCAGACAGCCACAGAACGAGGTGAGTCATGAGTTCCAACAAGAGCACTCCAGGCCAGCGTTTCCGCGATGCGGTCGCCAGCGAACATCCGCTGCAAGTGGTCGGCGCGATCAACGCCAACCACGCACTGCTGGCCAAGCGCGCCGGTTTCAAGGCGATTTACCTGTCGGGTGGCGGGGTGGCTGCCGGCTCCCTCGGCGTGCCGGACCTGGGCATTACCGGCCTGGATGACGTGCTGACCGACGTGCGTCGCATCACCGACGTCTGCGACCTGCCGCTGCTGGTGGATGTGGACACCGGCTTCGGTTCCTCGGCGTTCAACGTTGCGCGCACCGTCAAGTCGATGATCAAGTTCGGGGCGGCGGCGATTCACATCGAAGACCAGGTCGGCGCCAAGCGCTGCGGTCACCGTCCCAATAAAGAAATCGTGTCCCTGCAGGAAATGGTCGACCGCATCAAGGCGGCCGTCGATGCGCGTACCGATGACAGCTTCGTGATCATGGCGCGCACCGACGCCCTGGCGGTCGAAGGCCTGGAGTCCGCCCTGGATCGCGCCGCCGCGTGCATCGAGGCCGGCGCCGACATGATCTTCCCGGAAGCCATCACCGAACTGGACATGTACAAGCTGTTTGCCAGCCGCGTGAAAGCGCCGATCCTGGCCAACATCACCGAATTCGGCGCGACGCCGCTGTACACCACCGAGCAACTCGCCGCTGCCGACGTGTCGCTGGTGCTGTACCCGCTGTCGGCCTTCCGTGCGATGAACAAAGCCGCGGAAAACGTCTACACCGCGATCCGCCGCGACGGCACGCAACAGAACGTCATCGACACCATGCAGACTCGCATGGAGCTTTACGATCGCATCGACTATCACACCTTCGAGCAGAAGCTCGATGCGTTGTTTGCGGCGAAGAAGTAAAGATCAAGAGATCGCAGCCTCGCTCCGCTCGACAGCTCCTGCAGGGTTGTTGCCGAACGAGGTCGATGTAGGAGCTGTCGAGTGAAACGAGGCTGCGATCTGTTCGGCAACACCCAAAAGACCTGATGAATCACAACTTGCCGATTCCCTAACAAATTCAAAAACTGGAGACAGCAATGGCCGAAGCAAAAGTACTCAGTGGCGCCGGGCTCCGTGGCCAGGTTGCCGGGCAAACCGCCCTGTCCACCGTGGGCCAGTCGGGCGCAGGCCTGACCTATCGCGGTTACGACGTTCGCGAACTGGCGGCTGACGCGCAATTCGAAGAAGTGGCCTACCTGCTGCTGTACGGCGAACTGCCGACCAAAGCGCAACTCAGCGCCTATATCAACAAACTGGGCAAGCTGCGCGACCTGCCGCAAGCGCTCAAGGAAGTGCTGGAACGCATCCCTGCCGACGCCCACCCGATGGACGTGATGCGCACCGGTTGCTCGTTCCTGGGCAACATCGAGCCGGAGAAAGACTTCTCCGAGCAGCACGATGTGACCGACCGCCTGCTGGCCGCGTTCCCGGCGATCATGTGCTACTGGTATCGCTTCAGCCACGACGGCAAACGCATCAGCTGCGTGAGCGACGAACCGTCCATCGGCGGCCACTTCCTGCACTTGCTGCACGACAAGAAGCCGAGCGAGTTGCACGTGAAGGTGATGAACGTTTCGCTGATCCTCTACGCGGAACACGAATTCAACGCCTCGACCTTCACCGCGCGGGTGTGTGCTTCGACCCTGTCAGACATGTTCTCCTGCATCACGGCGGCCATTGGCTCGCTGCGCGGTCCGCTGCACGGCGGCGCCAACGAAGCGGCGATGGAAATGATCGAGCGCTTCAAGTCGCCGGAAGAGGCGATCAAAGGCACCCTCGGCATGCTCGAGCGCAAAGACAAGATCATGGGCTTCGGCCACGCGATCTATAAGGACAACGATCCGCGCAACGAGGTGATCAAGGGCTGGTCGAAAAAACTCGCAGAAGAAGTGGGCGACACCGTGTTGTTCCCCGTCTCCGAAGCCATCGACAAGACCATGTGGGAGCAGAAGAAACTGTTCCCGAACGCTGACTTCTACCATGCGTCGACGTACCACTTCATGGGCATTCCGACCAAGTTGTTCACGCCGATTTTCGTCTGCTCGCGCCTGACCGGCTGGGCGGCGCATGTGTTCGAACAACGTGCCAACAACCGCATCATCCGCCCGAGCGCCGAGTACGTCGGCGTCGAACAGCGCAAGTTCGTGCCAATCGAACAACGCTGAATGGTGGGGGCTCCCACACTGGTTGCTGAATGAACAGGGACCATTGTGGGAGCGGGCTTGCTCGCGAAGACGGACTGACATTCAACAGGGATGTCGACTGATACACCGCTTTCGCGAGCAAGCCCGCTCCCACATTTGACCGAGTTCACTTCAGGGCTAGTGCCAGACGCCCACCTTCTGTAATCACCGTGACCGAGTCCTGACGATGAACACTGAATTCCGTAAACCGCTGCCGGGCAGCCATCTGGATTACTTCGACGTCCGTGCGGCTGTCGAAGCCATCCAGCCCGGCGCCTACGACACTCTGCCGTACACCTCCCGCGTGCTGGCGGAAAACCTGGTGCGTCGCTGCGACCCGGCCACGCTCACCGAATCCCTGAAGCAATTCATCGAGCGCAAACGCGACCTCGACTTCCCGTGGTTCCCGGCGCGCGTGGTTTGCCACGACATTCTCGGCCAGACCGCACTGGTCGACCTCGCCGGTCTGCGTGACGCCATTGCCCTGCAAGGTGGCGATCCGGCGCAAGTGAACCCGGTGGTGCCGACGCAACTGATCGTCGACCACTCCCTGGCCGTCGAGCGCGGTGGCTTCGATCCGGAGGCGTTCGAAAAGAACCGCGCCATCGAAGACCGTCGCAACGAAGACCGTTTCCACTTCATCAACTGGACCAAGAAGGCGTTCAAGAACGTTGACGTGATTCCGCCAGGCAACGGGATCATGCACCAGATCAACCTGGAGAAAATGTCCCCGGTGATCCAGGTGCGTGATGGCGTCGCATTCCCCGACACCTGCGTCGGCACTGACAGCCACACCCCGCACGTCGATGCGCTGGGCGTGATCGCCATCGGCGTTGGTGGTCTGGAAGCGGAAAGCGTGATGCTCGGCCGCGCTTCGTGGATGCGTCTGCCGGAAAGCGTCGGCGTCGAACTGACCGGCAAGCTGCAACCGGGCATCACCGCCACCGACATGGTGCTGGCGCTGACCGAATTCCTGCGGCAGCAGAAAGTCGTCGGTGCATGGCTGGAGTTCTTCGGCGAAGGCGCGTCTGCGCTGACCCTCGGCGACCGCGCGACCATTTCCAACATGGCCCCGGAATACGGCGCCACCGCGGCAATGTTCTACATCGACCAGCAGACCATCGACTACCTCAAACTCACCGGCCGTGAAGATGAGCAGGTGCAGTTGGTCGAGAATTACGCCAAGACCACCGGCCTGTGGGCCGACAGCCTGAAAGGCGCGCAATACGAGCGCGGCCTGACCTTCGACCTGTCTTCGGTAGTGCGCAATATGGCCGGCCCGAGCAACCCGCACGCTCGTGTTGCGGTTTCGGATCTGGCCGCCAAAGGCATTTCCGGCCAGTGGGAAGACGTGCCTGGCCAGATGCCGGACGGCGCGGTGATCATCGCTGCCATCACCAGTTGCACCAACACTAGCAACCCGCGCAACGTGATCGCCGCCGGCCTGCTGGCGCGCAATGCCAACAAGCTCGGGCTGACCCGCAAGCCGTGGGTCAAATCGTCCCTGGCACCGGGCTCGAAAACCGTCGCGCTGTACCTCGACGAAGCCGGCCTGACTACTGAACTGGAGCAACTGGGCTTCGGCGTCGTGGCTTTCGCCTGCACCACTTGCAACGGCATGTCCGGTGCGCTGGACCCGGTGATCCAGCAAGAAATTATCGACCGTGACCTGTATGCCACGGCTGTGCTGTCCGGTAACCGTAACTTCGACGGACGGATTCACCCGTACGCCAAGAATGCATTCCTGGCGTCGCCGCCGCTGGTGGTCGCTTACGCCATCGCCGGGACCATCCGCTTTGACATCGAAAAAGATGTGCTGGGCCTGGACGCCGACGGCAAGGAAATCCGTCTGAAAGACATCTGGCCAAGCGACGAAGAAATCGACGCAGTGGTGAAAGCCTCGGTCAAGCCGGAGCAGTTCCGCCAGGTCTACATTCCGATGTTCGCCATCCACGAAGACACCGGCCCGAAAGTGACGCCGTTGTATGAGTGGCGCGAGATGAGCACCTACATCCGCCGTCCGCCATATTGGGAAGGTGCGCTGGCCGGCGCGCGTCCGCTCAAGGGCATGCGCCCGCTGGCGGTGCTGCCGGACAACATCACCACCGATCACCTGTCGCCGTCGAACGCGATCATGCTCGACAGCGCCGCTGGTGAATACCTGGCGAAAATGGGCCTGCCGGAAGAGGACTTCAACTCTTACGCGACCCACCGCGGTGACCATTTGACCGCGCAGCGCGCCACCTTCGCCAACCCGAAACTGTTCAACGAAATGGTCAAGGAAAACGGCAAGGTCAAACAGGGTTCACTGGCCCGCGTCGAACCGGAAGGCCAAGTGATGCGCATGTGGGAAGCCATCGAAACCTACATGGAACGCAAGCAGCCGCTGATCATCATCGCCGGCGCCGACTACGGTCAGGGTTCGTCCCGCGACTGGGCGGCCAAGGGCGTGCGCCTGGCCGGTGTGGAAGCGATTGCCGCTGAAGGTTTCGAACGCATCCACCGCACTAACCTGGTGGGCATGGGCGTGTTGCCGCTGGAGTTCCTGCCGGGCACTAATCGTCACACATTGGGTATCGACGGTAGCGAAACCTACGACGTGATCGGCGACCGTACCCCGCGTGCGCAGCTGACGCTGGTGATCAACCGTCTCAACGGCGAACGCGTCGAAGTGCCGGTGACTTGCCGCCTCGATACCGCCGAAGAAGTGTCGATCTATGAGGCGGGCGGCGTGTTGCAACGCTTTGCCCAGGACTTCCTCGAAGAATCGGCGGTCGCCGTCTAAAACAGGCTGTGCGGGCAGGGGATTATACGTCTCTTGCCCGCTTTGAAGGAGCACAAATGGCTCACGCACCCCAGATCAAAATCCCCGCTACTTACATGCGTGGCGGCACCAGCAAAGGCGTGTTTTTCAGCCTCAAAGACCTGCCCGAAGCAGCACAGATTCCCGGCCCGGTCCGCGATGCGCTGCTGTTGCGCGTGATCGGCAGCCCCGACCCGTACGACAAGCAAATCGACGGCATGGGCGGCGCGACCTCCAGCACCAGCAAAACCGTGATCCTGTCGAAAAGCATCAAGGCCGATCACGACGTTGACTACCTGTTCGGTCAGGTCTCCATCGATAAACCTTTCGTCGACTGGAGCGGCAACTGCGGCAACCTGTCGGCGGCCGTCGGTTCGTTCGCCATCAGCAACGGTCTAGTGGACGCCAGCCGCATTCCACACAACGGCATTGCCGTGGTGCGTGTGTGGCAGGCCAACATCGGCAAGACCATCATCGCCCATGTGCCGATCACCAACGGTGAGGTGCAGGAAACCGGCGATTTCGAGCTTGACGGCGTGACCTTTCCGGCCGCCGAAGTGCAAGTCGAATTCATGGACCCTGCGGCGGAAGAAGAGGGCGGCGGTGGTTCGATGTTCCCCACCGGCAACCTGGTGGATGACCTGGAAGTGCCCGGCGTCGGGACCTTCAAGGCGACCATGATCAACGCCGGCATTCCGACGATTTTCGTCAATGCCGAAGACATCGGTTACAAGGGCACTGAATTGCAGGGTGCGATCAACAGCGATCCGAAAGCCTTGGCGATGTTCGAGACCATTCGCGCTTATGGCGCGTTGCGCATGGGGCTGATCAAGGACCTGGACGAGGCGACCAAGCGTCAGCACACACCCAAGGTTGCCTTTGTCGCCAAGCCAGCTGATTACGTCGCGTCGAGTGGCAAGGCAATTGCGGCGGGAGATGTCGACCTGCTGGTGCGCGCGCTGTCGATGGGCAAATTACACCACGCAATGATGGGCACCGCTGCGGTGGCCATCGGCACGGCGGCAGCGATTTCCGGCACCCTGGTGAACCTCGCGGCGGGCGGCATCGAACGCAACGCGGTACGCTTCGGGCATCCGTCCGGCACGTTGCGCGTCGGTGCCGAGGCCAGCCAGGTGAACGGCGAATGGACCGTGAACAAAGCCATCATGAGCCGCAGTGCGCGGGTGTTGATGGAAGGGTTTGTCCGTGTGCCGGGTGATTCTTTCTGATCCGGAACCTGAGATAAACAAAAAAACCTGTGGGAGCGAGCCTGCTCGCGATGAGGCCATAACATTTAACATCCTTGTTGCCAGTTATACCGCCATCGCGAGCAGGCTCGCTCCCACAGTGGATCGTATTCCAAATAAGAAAGTAGTAGCTGACAGAGATCGCCCTGAACCGAGGTCCCATCAACGAAGCACTAACCGAGTGAATCGAACATGAGCGCCAACGTCGACCTGAACAATCGCCCCGACTACGACACTGTTCTGCAGGACATCGCGGACTACGTCCTCAGCTACAACATCGAATCCAGCGAAGCCCTGGACACAGCCCGCAACTGCCTGATGGACACCCTCGGCTGTGGCCTGCTGGCCCTGCGCTTCCCCGAATGCACCAAGCACCTGGGCCCTATCGTCGAAGGCACCGTCGTTCCGTTCGGCGCCCGGGTTCCTGGTACGAATTACCGTCTCGATCCCGTCAAGGCCGCGTGGGACATCGGCTGCATCGTCCGTTGGCTCGACTACAACGACACCTGGCTCGCCGCCGAGTGGGGCCATCCGTCCGATAATCTTGGTGGCATTCTCGCGGTGGCGGATCACCTGTCGCAAAAACGCCTGGCCAATGGTGATGCGCCGCTGACGATGCGTGCAGTGCTCGAAGCGATGATCATGGCCCACGAGATTCAAGGCGTGATTGCCCTGGAAAATTCCTTCAATCGTGTAGGCCTTGATCACGTGTTGCTGGTGAAAGTCGCCTCGACGGCGGTCACCGCCAAACTCATGGGCGCCCATCGCGAGCAATTGCTGTCGGCGCTGTCCCATGCCTTTGCCGATGGTCAGGCGCTGCGCACTTATCGCCATGCGCCGAATGCCGGGTCGCGCAAATCCTGGGCCGCAGGCGATGCTTCCAGCCGGGGCGTGCGTCTGGCGGACATCGCGATGCGCGGTGAAATGGGCATTCCCGGCGTGCTGACCGCCAGGCAGTGGGGCTTCTACGACGTGCTGTTCAGCCATACCAATAACAATCTGGCACTCAAGCCCGAGGACAAACGCGCGTTCAGCTTCTCCCGCCCGTACGGCAGCTACGTGATGGAAAACGTGCTGTTCAAGATCAGTTTTCCGGCTGAATTCCATGCGCAAACCGCGTGTGAAGCGGCAGTGACCTTGCATCCACAGGTTAGAAATCGTCTGCATGAAATCGATAAAATCGTCATCACCACCCACGAGTCGGCGATCCGCATCATTTCCAAGGTCGGTCCATTGGCAAATGCCGCGGACCGCGACCACTGCCTGCAATACATGACCGCCGTGCCGTTGGCTTTCGGTAATCTGGTGGCCGAACAGTACGAAGATGACTTCCACGCCGCGCACCCGATCATCGATGTGCTGCGCGAGAAAATGGTCATCGTCGAAGACCCGCGCTTCACCCGCGAATATCTGGAAGCCGACAAGCGCTCCATCGCTAACGCGATTCAGGTTTTCTTCAAGGACGGTACAAGCACCGAGAATGTGGTGGTCGAGTACCCGATCGGTCATCGCCGTCGTCGCGCCGAAGGTATTCCATTGCTGGAAGACAAGTTCAGGGCGAACCTGGCGACGCGGTTCACCGGCCAGCGTAGTGCCGAGATTTTTCAGTTGTGCAAGGACCAGGCGGCGCTGGAGGCAACGCCGGTTAATCGGTTTGTGGATTTGTTTGTGATCTAGGAGACCGCATTATCGTTCAATCGCTAGCAGGCTAGCTCCCACAGTTGATTCGTGTTCAGCGCTGATCAAATGTGGGAGCCAGCCTGCTGGCGATGAGGCCAGAACTGGCTATAGAGGACTACTTAAAGCGCCGCTCGACACCTTTTTCCACAAGGATCTTCGCGGAAATTTCTTCCACCGAGAAATGCGTGGAATTGATGTTCGGTATGTTTTCACGGCGGAACAGGTTTTCCACCTCGCGCACTTCGAATTCGCACTGGGCGTAGCTCGAATAGCGGCTGTTGGGCTTGCGCTCGTTGCGGATCGCGGTGAGGCGGTCCGGGTCGATGGTCAGGCCGAACAGCTTGTGCTGGTGGGCGCGCAGGGCGGTCGGCAGTTGCAGGCGTTCCATGTCGTCTTCGGTCAGCGGGTAGTTGGCCGCGCGGATGCCGAATTGCATGGCCATGTACAGGCACGTCGGCGTCTTACCACATCGCGACACGCCCACTAGTATCAAGTCAGCCTTGTCGTAATAGTGGGTGCGGGCGCCGTCATCGTTGTCGAGGGCGAAGTTCACCGCCTCGATACGCTCCATGTAATTGGAGTTGGTGCCAATGGAGTGGGATTTGCCGACGGTGTAGGAAGAATGCTCGGTCAGTTCCTGTTCCAGAGGCGCCAGGAAGGTCGAGAAAATGTCGATCATGAAACCATTGGACGTTGCGAGGATCTCACGGATGTCCTGATTGACGATGGTGTCGAAGATGATCGGCCGGAAGCCGTCGGTTTCGGCGGCTTTGTTGATTTGTTGTACCATGGCCCGTGCTTTATCGACGTTGTCGATGTACGGACGCGTGAATTTGCTGAAGGTAATGTTTTCGAACTGCGCCAGGAGGCTTTGGCCGAGGGTTTCGGCTGTAATGCCAGTGCCGTCGGAAATAAAGAAAGCAGATCGTTTCATTTGCACCTTGGGCCTTAAGCTAATAACGAATCTTGGATATGATAGGCGCGATTTGCCGGCCGCCAGTGGCCCGCATTCTCACTTATTTTCCAGGTCCAGGCCATATAGCTGGCAAACGCTCCCCCGAGCAGCCGGCTTCTGAGCTTTTCCAACACAGTTAGTGGAGAGATCACCTTGGTAGAGTACGTAGTTTCCCTCGATAAGCTCGGCGTCCATGATGTAGAGCACGTAGGGGGCAAGAACGCATCCCTTGGCGAGATGATCAGTAACCTTGCAGGCGCCGGTGTATCGGTGCCCGGTGGCTTTGCCACGACAGCTCAGGCTTATC
Organism: Pseudomonas sp. DR48; assembly: GCF_019823085.1. Taxonomy (NCBI): domain Bacteria; kingdom Pseudomonadati; phylum Pseudomonadota; class Gammaproteobacteria; order Pseudomonadales; family Pseudomonadaceae; genus Pseudomonas; species Pseudomonas sp. DR48. The sequence goes on from NZ_CP081946.1 coordinate 3,950,256, forward strand.
GTGATTTTCTGGAACTGAGCGGCCTGAACGATCAGATCCACGCCGCCCTCGACGCCCTGGACGTCGACGATGTCAATGCCCTGGCCAAGACCGGCGCCCAGATCCGTCAATGGATCATGGAAGCCGAATTCCCCGAGAAGCTCAACGCCGAGATCCGCACCGCGTTCGCCACGCTGTCGGCCGGCAACCCTGACATGGCCGTGGCCGTGCGCTCTTCCGCTACCGCCGAAGACCTGCCGGACGCTTCCTTCGCCGGTCAGCAGGAAACCTTCCTGAACATCCGTGGCGTCGAAAACGTCATTCGCGCCGCCAAAGAGGTGTTCGCCTCCCTGTTTAACGATCGCGCCATTTCCTACCGCGTGCATCAGGGCTTCGACCACAAGCTGGTTGCCCTGTCGGCCGGCGTGCAGCGCATGGTCCGCTCCGAAACCGGCACCGCCGGCGTAATGTTCACCCTCGATACCGAATCGGGCTTCCGTGACGTGGTGTTCATCACCGGCGCCTACGGCCTGGGTGAGACCGTCGTACAAGGCGCGGTGAACCCGGATGAGTTCTACGTCCACAAAGGCACGCTGGCAGCCGGTCGTCCGGCCATCCTGCGTCGCAACCTGGGCAGCAAAGCCATCAAGATGATCTACGGCGAAGTCGCCACGGCCGGTAAATCGGTCAAGACCATCGACGTGGACAAGGCTGATCGCGCACGTTTCTGCCTGACTGACGCCGAAGTCAGCGAGCTGGCCAAGCAAGCGATGATCATCGAGAAGCACTACAAGTGCCCGATGGACATCGAATGGGCCAAAGACGGCGACGACGGCAAGCTCTACATCGTTCAGGCCCGTCCTGAAACCGTGAAGAGCCGCACCCAGGCCAACGTCATGGAACGCTACCTGTTGAAAGAAACCGGCACCGTGCTGGTGGAAGGTCGCGCCATCGGCCAGCGCATCGGCGCCGGCAAGGTCCGCATCATCAAGGACGTGTCCGAGATGGACAAGGTCCAGCCAGGCGACGTACTGGTTTCCGACATGACCGACCCGGACTGGGAACCGGTCATGAAGCGCGCCAGCGCCATCGTCACCAACCGTGGCGGTCGTACCTGCCACGCGGCGATCATCGCTCGCGAACTGGGCATCCCGGCCGTGGTCGGTTGCGGCAACGCCACCCAGCTGTTGCAAGATGGCCAGGGCGTGACCGTTTCCTGTGCAGAAGGCGACACCGGCTACATCTTCGAAGGCGAACTGGGCTTCGACATCAAGAAAAACTCCGTTGATGCCATGCCGGACCTGCCGTTCAAGATCATGATGAACGTCGGTAACCCGGACCGCGCCTTCGACTTCGCGCAGCTGCCGAACGCCGGTGTGGGCCTGGCCCGTCTGGAGTTCATCATCAACCGCATGATCGGTGTTCACCCTAAGGCGCTGTTGAACTACGACGGTTTGCCGCAGGACATCAAGGACAGCGTCGACAAGCGCATTGCCGGCTACGACGATCCGGTCGGCTTCTATGTCGAGAAGCTGGTCGAAGGCATCAGCACCCTGGCCGCAGCGTTCACCCCGAAAAAGGTCATCGTGCGTCTGTCGGACTTCAAGTCCAATGAATACGCGAACCTGATCGGCGGCAAGCTCTACGAGCCGGAAGAAGAAAACCCGATGCTGGGCTTCCGTGGCGCCTCGCGTTACATCAGCGAATCGTTCCGTGACTGCTTCGAACTCGAATGCCGCGCCCTCAAGCGCGTGCGCAACGAGATGGGCCTGACCAACGTTGAGATCATGGTGCCATTCGTCCGTACCCTGGGCGAAGCCAGCCAGGTCATCGACCTGTTGGCAGAGAATGGTCTGAAGCGTGGCGAAAACGGCCTGCGCATCATCATGATGTGCGAATTGCCGTCCAACGCGATCCTGGCGGAAGAATTCCTCGAGTTCTTCGACGGCTTCTCCATTGGTTCCAACGACCTGACTCAGCTGACGCTGGGCCTGGACCGTGACTCAGGGATCATTGCTCACCTGTTCGACGAGCGTAACCCGGCGGTCAAGAAGCTGCTGGCCAACGCGATTCAGGCCTGCAACAAGGCTGGCAAGTACATCGGCATTTGCGGTCAGGGTCCTTCGGACCACCCGGACCTGGCTAAATGGTTGATGGAACAAGGCATCGAAAGTGTTTCGCTGAACCCCGATTCCGTACTGGAAACCTGGTTCTTCCTGGCTGAAGGTCAAGCGTCGGCTTGATGGCGTAAGTGAAAGGGCTGCTCTCTTTGGGGCGGCCCTTTTAGAGTTTTAAGTAGGGCGGGCTCCTCTGGACGCCGCCCTTTTTTGTGCAAGAGCATTATGCAAAGCAGCAGCAACCTATTTCCTGTCGCCCTGATCAGCGCCGAGCGGCGCGGCGATCTGAGCGAAGACGTCTATCGTTTGAAGCCGGGCAACAGCCCTGACGGCACCGTCGAGCTGGCGGTGACGCGTCTGGGCATGGCCGATGAGCCGGCGGTGCGTGGCGTGCCGGTCATCCTGTTGCACGGCAGCTTTTCCAATCGCCGGTTCTGGTTCTCGCCAAAGGGGCTTGGGCTGGGCGCCTATCTGACACGCCTGGGATTCGATGTGTGGATTCCCGAAATGCGCGGCCACGGCTTGTCCCAACGCAACCAGAACTACCGCAATAACCGTGTCAGCGACTACGCCCGTTACGATTTGCCGGCCATTGGCGCCTTCGTGCGCGAGCAAAGCGGCCAGGTGCCACACTGGATCGGTCACTCGTTGGGTGGCATTACCCTGGCGGCAGCATTGGGTGGTGAGTACATCGGCGAGCCTTTGGTCGCCTCGGCGGCGTTTTTCGGGACGCAGGTCAGCCGCACCTACTGGCCACTGAAAATTCCACCGGTGGAGTGGAGCGGGCGCTTTATTCTCAAGCGTTTTGCACAACTGTCAGGTTCACGGCTCAAGCGCGGCCCGGAGGACGAGCCCATTGGCCTGGCCCTGGAAAGCATGCGCTGGTATGGCCTGTTCGGGCGCTTTGGCGATGCCGACAAGAACTGGTGGGCGGGATTGGCCGAGGTTCGGTTGCCCGTACTGGCTGTAAGTGCCACCGGAGACCATCAGGACCCGATGTGGGCTTGCCGCAAGCTGTTCGACCAGATCGGTTCCGAGCACAAGCAATTCATCAACCTGGGGCGCGAGCAGGGCTTTGGCGATAACTTCGGCCATGTCGAAATGCTCGTCAGCAAAGCCGCTCAGGTCGAAGTATGGCCATTGGTGGCTCGTTGGCTGACCGATCAACAGACGCCGTTGTTGGGTGAAAAGCCGGATCTGGCGACAGCAAGCTGAGCCTGATGCTCTAACAAGGGCATTTCGCTCTGATCGGCTTGCGGCTAAGATATGACGCATTCAGCTGTTCCGGTCACTTTGCGACACTCTCGATTGTCTTCCTTTTTACAGGAGTTTCTCGATGAACCATTACCTCACGCCTGACCTGTGCGATGCCTATCCAGAGCTGGTGCAGGTGCTGGAACCGATGTTCAGCAATTTTGGCGGCCGCGATTCGTTCGGCGGCGAAATCGTGACCATCAAGTGCTTCGAAGATAACTCGCTGGTCAAGGCACAAGCCGAGCTCAAGGGCAATGGCAAGGTGCTGGTGGTGGATGGTGGCGGTTCGCTGCGCCGTGCGCTGTTGGGTGACATGATCGCCGAGAAAGCAGCGCAGAACGGTTGGGAAGGGCTGGTGATCTACGGCTGCATCCGCGACGTCGACGTCATCGCGCAAACCGACCTGGGGGTTCAGGCCCTGGCCAGCCATCCGATGAAAACCGACAAGCGCGGCATCGGCGATCTCAACGTGGCCGTAACCTTCGCTGGCGTGACATTTCATCCCGGCCACTACATTTATGCGGACAACAATGGCGTGATCATCTCGCCCAGTCCGCTGAAAATGCCTGAATAAAGCTTTCCAACCCAGGGGTGAGGATGTTCGAGGAAGAAAACGCGCAGTGGGGGCTGGTGCATGCCCTGGTGCTGGACGGTAAAGGCGGTGCGCGTGCGATAGCCCGGACTGAACTCGACGATTTGCAACTGCAGGCCCATGAAAGCCTGTGGTTGCACTGGGATCGAAGTCACCCGCAAACCCAGACATGGTTGCGCAAATCCAGCGGTTTGAGTGAATTCAGCTGTGACCTACTGCTTGAAGAAAACACCCGGCCCCGACTTTTGCCTCTGCCTGACTCCGAGCTGTTGCTGTTTCTGCGAGGGGTCAACCTGAACCCTGGCGCGGAACCGGAAGACATGGTGTCTGTGCGTATTTTCGCATCCGCCCAGCGGGTGATTTCCCTGCGCCTGCGTCCATTGCGCGCGACCGATGAATTGCTGGTGCAGCTCGCTGACGGCAAAGGGCCGAAAACCGCCTCTGAACTCATCCTTTATATGGCTCAGTACTTGACCAACAAGGTTCAGGATCTGGTCAGTTGCCTCTCGGAAGTGGTCGATGAGGAAGAAGAAAAACTGGATGCCGACGAACGGTATACACCCGAGCACGGAGCCGTTTTGCAGATCCGTCGCAGGGCCGCCGGACTGAAACGTTTCCTGGCGCCGCAGCGCGATATTTTCGGGCAACTGACACGGATCAAACTGCCCTGGTTCGTCGACGATGATGGCGATTACTGGAACGAATTGAACAACAGCCTGACCCGTTACCTTGAGGAGCTGGAATTGACCCGGGAGCGGGTGGGGCTGGTCCTCGAGGCAGAAGACCGGCGTTTGAGCGTGCGCATGAATCGCACGATGTATCGCTTCGGGATCATCACCGGGATCTTTTTGCCGATGAGTTTCCTGACCGGTCTGCTGGGCATAAACGTCGGTGGAATTCCGTTCTCGTCCAGCCCTTATGGGTTCCTGATCGCCTGCCTGATGATGGTCTCGGTGGCGCTCGGGCAGTGGTGGTTATTCCGACGTTTGCGCTGGGTCTGAGGATGAGTCATGTGACCCGGGCAAAATTGGCCGCGTCTTTCACAGACATCACGAGAGGTGCGTATGCACGATCCGTTTGAACAGTCTTTGCGTGACATGCTGAACGCTTCGCCGTCCACCCGTGACGACGATGCGTGTCTGGGGCGTGTCCTGAAAACCGCCAACCGGCAGGTCGGCGCTGGTGATCTGTTCAGCCTGCTGGGCCGCTGGTTGCCCGCGCTGATGATTGCCCTCAACAACGGCTCGGCGCACATCTCGCCGGTTTCCCGTCACCGTAAACCTACCGCTCGCACTGCTGATAAGGCTGATTGAATATGGAACTTGATCTCTGGACTCAGAGCCTCGTCACTGCAATGACTGCGTTATGGACCAAGGTTGCCAACTTCATTCCGAACCTGTTCGGCGCGCTGGTAGTGCTGCTGCTGGGTTTCGTCGTGGCGAAGCTGTTGGACACGTTGCTGTCCAAGCTGCTTGCCAAGCTGGGCCTTGATCGCCTGATGGGCGGTACCGGTCTGACCAAGCTGCTGTCCCGGGCCGGCCTGCAAGTGCCGATCTCGACCCTGATTGGCAAAATCGTTTATTGGTTCGTTTTGCTTATTTTCCTGGTTTCTGCTGCAGAATCCCTTGGACTTGAGCGAGTTTCAGCTACGCTGGATATGCTTGCGCTGTATTTGCCGAAAGTATTCGGCGCCGCGCTCGTGCTGCTGGTAGGGGTCTTGCTGGCGCAACTGGCCAATGGGCTGGTTCGCGGCGCAGCGGAAGGCGTAGGGCTGGATTACGCTTCGGGCCTGGGACGAATTGCCCAGGGCCTTGTGATCATCATCAGCATTTCAGTTGCAATCAGCCAGTTGGAGGTCAAGACTGACCTGCTCAACCATGTGATTGTGATCGTATTGATTACCGTTGGTCTGGCCGTTGCGCTGGCCATGGGGTTGGGAAGCCGTGAAATTGCCGGTCAGATTCTTGCGGGAATCTATGTGCGTGAGTTGTATCAGGTTGGGCAACAAGTGCGTGTTGGCGAGGTCGAAGGTCAGATCGAGGAGATCGGCACGGTTAAAACCACGTTGCTGACCGATGAGGGCGAGCTGGTCTCTCTCTCCAATCGGATACTGCTGGAACAGCACGTGAGTAGCCGCTAATCCGGCAAACCCTGCTAATGTATGCCGCCGCAAAGTGCCCGGTAAGGGCTGCGGCGGACATTGACCTGACTGTCGGCCCGACTTGTTTTGAATAAAGCTCAATCGCTCTCTACGCGCTACGACCCCCGCGAGCTCTCTGATGAGGAGTTGGTCGCGCGCTCGCATACCGAGCTGTTTCACGTAACCCGCGCCTATGAAGAACTGATGCGGCGTTACCAACGAACATTATTTAACGTCTGTGCACGATATCTAGGGAACGATCGCGATGCAGACGATGTCTGTCAGGAAGTGATGTTGAAGGTGCTGTATGGCCTGAAGAACTTTGAGGGGAAATCGAAGTTCAAGACCTGGCTCTACAGCATCACGTACAACGAATGCATCACACAGTATCGGAAGGAAAGGCGAAAGCGTCGCTTGATGGACGCTTTGAGTCTGGACCCCCTCGAGGAAGCGTCTGAAGAGAAGGCGCCGAAACCTGAGGACAAGGGCGGACTTGATCGCTGGCTGGTGTATGTGAACCCGATTGATCGTGAAATTCTGGTGCTACGTTTTGTCGCAGAGCTGGAATTTCAAGAGATCGCGGATATCATGCATATGGGTTTGAGTGCGACAAAAATGCGTTACAAACGTGCTCTAGATAAATTGCGTGAGAAATTTGCAGGCATTGCTGAAACTTAGTTCAGCGCAAATATCTCTTACGTGTAGGCAAGTTCTGATAGACTTGCCGCCGAGTTGTCCCCCGGTTTGCGGGACTGCTTCACAATCACCAGATGGGGATTTAACGGATGAAACTGAAAAACACCTTGGGCTTGGCCATTGGTACTCTTATTGCCGCTACTTCGTTCGGCGCTCTGGCACAAGGCCAAGGCGCAGTTGAAGGCGAGCTCAACTACGGGAAAAAGTACAACGACAGCATTAACAATGTTGAAGACGGCTACACCCCTGGCGCTTCCATCGGTTACTTCTTGACCGACGACGTGTCGTTGAACGCTACCTACAACAACGATGACTACACCCGTTCGAACAACGGCACTGGCCATCAAAAAATCGAAGGCGACCAGTTCGGTCTGAACGCCCAGTACCACTTCAACAACGCTGGCGACGCTCTGCGTCCTTACGTTCAAGGTGGTGTTAAGCACGGCAGCATGACCAACGTAGCCGCTGATGGCCACACCGGTCGTGACCAGTCGACTTTCCTGACTGCTGGCGCTGGCGTTAAGTACTACTTCCTCGAAAACGTCTTCGCCCGTGCTGGCGTAGAAGCTGACTACAAACTGGACAACGGCCGTTGGGACTACATCCCATCCATCGGTGTGGGCGTGAACTTCGGTGGCGGCAACAAGCCTGCTGCTGCACCAGTTGCCGCTCCAGCTGAAGTCTGCACCGACAGCGACAACGACGGCGTGTGCGACAACGTTGACAAGTGCCCGAACACCCCAGCCAACGTAACTGTTGACGCTGATGGCTGCCCGGCAGTTGCTGAAGTTGTTCGTGTTGAGCTGGACGTGAAATTCGACTTCAACAAGTCGGTAGTCAAGCCTAACAGCTACGGCGACATCAAAAACCTGGCTGACTTCATGAAGCAGTACCCATCGACCACTACTGTTGTTGAAGGTCACACTGACTCCGTCGGTCCTGACGCTTACAACCAGAAACTGTCCGAGCGTCGTGCAAACGCCGTTAAACAAGTTCTGACCAACCAGTACGGTGTTTCGCCGTCCCGCGTTCAGTCTGTTGGCTACGGCGAATCCCGCCCAGTTGCTGACAACGCCACTGAAGCTGGTCGCGCTGTAAACCGTCGCGTAGAAGCGAAGGTTGAAGCTCAAGCTAAGTAATTAGCTCGCAGCTCTGAGAAAAGCCCGGCTTAGGCCGGGCTTTTCTTTGTCTGCGATTTGGTGAAGGACGGGGTGAATCAGGCGGATTGATCGGCGGTTATTGCCGGCAAGCCGTGCTCCCACAGGGTCGACGTTGCGCGGGCTGCCACTGCTCCGATCACCAGAATGGCGGGGCTCTTGAGCTGAAAATCGCTGGCCGCCTGTTCCATGGCGGTTAGATCGCTGCGACATTCCCGTTGGTGTGGCAGGGACGCGTTTTCAATCATTGCCACCGGCGTATCTGTCGCCATGCCTCCCGCCAGCAATTGCTCGCGGATCTCGCTCAACTTCGCCACCCCCATGTAGATCACCAGCGTCGTGCCGCCTTGGGCCAGGGCTTGCCAGTTCAGGCTGCTGCCATCTTGGGTGTGGGCGGTGACGAGCGTCACACCACGCGCCACGCCGCGCAGGGTCAATGAAATATCGCATTGCGTCGCTCCGGCCAGTCCGGCGGTGATGCCGTTGACCAGCTCAACGTCGACACCGTGCTCGCGCAACCACTGCGCTTCCTCTCCGCCGCGACCAAAGATGCACGGATCGCCGCCCTTGAGCCGCACCACGCACTTGCCCTGCCGGGCATAACGCAGCATCAGGCGATGAATGAACGCTTGGGGGGTGGATCGACATCCGCCGCGTTTACCCACAGGAATAATCCGCGCGCCGGGGCAATGTTCCAGCACCGCGTCATTGACCAGATCGTCGATCAGCACCACATCCGCTTCTCTCAACGCCCGAACAGCCTTTAGGGTCAGTAATTCAGGGTCGCCGGGGCCCGCGCCCACCAGCCAGACTTTTGCGCTCATAGTGTTTTCCTCACGAGATGACGGCGATCGGCTGCGCAGTGGCAGCCAACAGGCGCTTGATTTCAGGTACGCAGGAGCCGCATTGCGTGCCGCAGCCCAATGTTTGTTTCAGGCCCTGCAAGTCCAGGCCACGACTGATACCGGCGCAGATGGCGCTTTGGCTGACGTTTTTGCAGTTGCACAGGGTTTTTGTGCCGAGTGACGCGGCGCCGGCGTTGCCCGGTGGCGCGCTCAGCGGTGCCAGCAGCCAGCGCCGCAGTTGTTCGTCGGCGCGGCCTTCAAGCCAGAGGTTTTGCAGCCAGTGTTGGGCAAGTGTTTCGCCGGCCAGGCGCAGGGCGGTAATTCGGCCGTTCTCGATACGCACCCGTTTGCCGATGGCGCGTCGCGGATCGTCATAGGCCAGAACCGGGCCATCGTTGAGCGCCAGGCACTGATCGATTTCACGCAGCAGTTGTGGGTCGGGCGCTGCGGCGCTGGCAGCGCGTATCAGCAACGCCGGGCGCTCACGGCCGATAAGGCTGAGGCTAGCGTAGGAAAACGCCTCACAGAGCGGTCGTAGCGTCTCAATATGCTGTTGAACATTGCCCTCGATCAGGGCGAATAGCTGCCACGGCAACTGCACCGGCTCAAGTCGCACGCCGCTGTGTTTGAGTTCCGGTTGTTTCGACAGCGGATCGAAGGCGGGAAGGGTAAGGGTGTTCACGCCACCTTTGAGAAATCGGTCACCAAAATGCATTGGCAGAAACGCTTGGCCAGGCCGCACGCTGTCATCGCTGCTGACCGGCACAATCACCGAGCCGCGACGGCTTTTGACGTTGATCAGGTCGCCCGGTTGCAGGCGATGCCGGCGCAGTTCATCCGGGTGCAGGCTCAGCACGGCCTCGCTGACATGACCGAAAAGCTGCGCGGCAGTGCCGGTGCGGCTCATGCCATGCCACTGGTCACGCAGACGGCCGGTGATCAGGGTCAGCGGGAAGCGTGCGTCGCGTTGTTCCTTGGCGGCGCGATACGGATCGGCCACAAATTGCGCGCGCCCGCTGGCAGTCGGAAAAACGCCGTCGAGGTACAGACGAGCGGTGCCTTCGCTGGCGCCCGTAGGGAAAGGCCACTGTTGCGGGCCGAGACGGTCGATCAGCGCATGACTGATGCCGGACAGGTCCAGGTCGCGCCCGCGAGTCAGTTGTTTGTATTCGTCGAACACCTGCGCAGGCGACTCAAAGGCAAACAGGCTGTTCTGCCCAGGGCGCAGGTATTTTTCCAGGCGTTGTGCGAAATCTACCGTAATCGACCAGTCGGGGCGGGATTCACCCGGTGCGACGATGGCCCGACGAACGTGGGAAATGCGCCGTTCAGAGTTGGTCACCGTACCGTCCTTTTCACCCCAGCTGGCGGCAGGCAACAGCAGGTCGGCGAAGGCGGCGGTTTCGGTGGTGCGAAAAGCCTCCTGCAATACCACAAACGGGCAGGCCTCCAGTGCGGCGCGCACGGCGGTCTGGTCCGGCAGCGATTGCGCAGGGTTGGTGCAAGCGATCCACAGGGCTTTGATTTTTCCGCTACGGACCTGCTCAAACAATTCAATCGCGGTCAGCCCGGTGTTTGCCGGCAGCTGATCAACCCCCCAGTAGGACGCCACTTGCGCGCGATGGTCGGCATTGGCCGCTTCGCGATGCCCCGGCAGCAGGTTCGACAGGCTGCCGGTTTCCCGTCCGCCCATGGCATTGGGCTGACCGGTCAGGGAGAACGGTCCTGCACCCGGACGGCCGATTTGCCCGGTGGCCAGGTGCAGGTTGATCAGCGCGCTATTTTTCGCGCTGCCAGCGGTGGACTGGTTCAGCCCCATACACCACAACGATAGAAAGCTCTTCGAGGTGCCCACCCACTCAGCGCATTGCTGCAGTTGCTCGACGCTGATCCCGCACAGCTGCGACACCATCTGCGGCGTGTAATCGCGCACCAGGCTTTTCAGCTCACCCAGGCCCTCGGTGTGCGCCTTGATGAAGTCGCGGTCGATCCAGTCTTCCCACAGCAGCAGGTGCAAAATCCCATGGAACAAAGCGACATCGGTCCCGGGAAGAATCGCCAGGTGCAGGTCAGCCAGATCGCAGGTGTCGGTGCGACGAGGGTCGATGACCATGACTTTCATCTGTGGACGGCGGGATCTGGCTTCTTCCAGGCGACGAAACAGCACCGGGTGGGCGTAGGCCATGTTGCTGCCGACGATCATCACGCAGTCGCTCAACTCCAGGTCTTCGTAGCTGCAGGGCGGTGCATCGGCACCAAGACTGCGCTTGTAGCCAACCACCGCCGACGACATGCACAGGCGTGAATTGCTGTCGATGTTGTTGGTGCCGACCAGCGCTCGCGCCAGTTTGTTGAAGGCGTAGTAATCCTCGGTCAGCAACTGCCCGGAAATGTAGAAGGCCACGCTGTCCGGGCCGTGCTCGGCAATGGTTTGCGCGAAGACATTGGCGGCATGATCGAGGGCGGTGTCCCAGTCGGTGCGGCTGCGGGCCAGGCTTTTGCCAAGGCGCAACTCGGGGTACAAGGCGCGCGCGGTCAGGTCGCCGGTCAGGTGCAAGGTCGAACCCTTGCTGCACAATTTGCCGAAGTTGGCCGGGTGGGTCGGATCGCCGCTGACGCCGAAGATGCGCTCGCCGTCATGCTCGATCAGCACGCCGCAGCCAACCCCGCAGTAGCAGCAAGTGGAGGCGGTGATCTGGCTGTTCATCAGCGTGCTTCCCGCAGGGCCAGCAACACACGGCCGTTCTCGACCCGTGCCGAATGATGATGGGCGCAGCCGATATCCGGGGCCTGGGCCTCGCCGGTTTCCAGGTCGATCTGCCAGTTGTGCAGCGGGCAGGCAACGCGTTTGCCATAGATAAGGCCTTGGGACAGCGGTCCGCCCTTGTGCGGGCAGCGGTCGTCGAGGGCGAACACTTCGTCGTCGCTTGTACGAAAAATCGCGATGTCGCCTTTCGGGCCGGCGATGATCCGGGAGCCGAGGGCATTGATCTCTTCCAGTGCGCAGATATCCAGCCAGTTCATGCCTGCACCTCCAGGTTCTTCACGGGGATGACCTCGAATTCTTTCTTCAGCAGGGGTTGCTCCAGGCGTTCTTTCCACGGGTCCTGTTCGAACGACAGGGAAAATTGCAGGCGCTCATTCAACGCTTTGCGGCGCTGTGGGTCTTCCAGCACGGCTTTCTTGATGTGTTCCATGCCGACCCGTTGCAAGTAGTGCACGGTGCGTTCGAGGTAGAAGGCTTCTTCGCGGTACAGCTGCAGGAATGCGCCGTTGTATTCGCGCACTTCTTCGGCTGTTTTGAGCTTGACGAAAAACTCCGCGACTTCGGTTTTGATCCCGCCGTTGCCGCCGATGTACATCTCCCAGCCCGAATCCACGCCGATAATTCCCACATCCTTGATGCCCGCTTCTGAACAGTTACGTGGGCAGCCGGAGACGGCGAGTTTCACTTTGTGCGGTGACCACATGTTGAACAGGTCATGTTCCAGCTCGATCCCCAGTTGCGTGGAGTTCTGCGTGCCGAAGCGGCAGAACTCGCTGCCGACGCAGGTTTTTACCGTGCGGATGGATTTGCCATAGGCATGGCCGGAGGGCATGTCCAAGTCTTTCCAGACACCCGGCAGGTCCTGTTTCTTGATGCCTAGCAAGTCGATGCGCTGCCCGCCAGTGACCTTGACCATCGGCACGTTGTACTTGTCCGCCACATCGGCGATGCGTCGCAGCTCTGAAGGATTGGTCACACCGCCCCACATCCGCGGGACCACAGAGTAGGTGCCGTCTTTCTGAATATTGGCGTGGGCCCGTTCGTTGATCAGGCGCGATTGTGGATCGTCCTTGGCTTCGCCCGGCCAGGTCGAAATCAAGTAGTAATTGAGCGCGGGGCGGCAGGTGGCACAGCCGTTCGGGGTGCGCCAGTTCAGGTAGCTCAGGGTGCCGGCGATGGTCAGCAGATGCTGTTCGCGGATGGCCTGGCGGATTTGCCCATGATTGAGGTCGCTGCACCCGCAGATGGCTTTTTCGCTTTTCGGTTTGACGTCGGCGGCACCGCCCACGGTGTTGATCAGGATCTGTTCGACCAGCCCCGCACAGGAGCCGCAGGAGCTGGCGGCCTTGGTGTGTTTTTTCACGTCGTCGACGCTGAACAGACCGTGTTCCTGAATTGCCTTGACGATGGTGCCTTTGCACACGCCGTTGCAACCGCAGACTTCGGCGGTGTCGGCCATGCTCATGGCTTTGTCCTGGCCTTGGTGTCCTACATCGCCGAGGGCATGCTCCATAAAACTAGAGCCGCCGAACATCAGGTGATCGCGGATCTCGCTGACGTTATGAGTCCCTCGGATTTGCTGAAAATACCAACCGCCATCTGCCGTATCGCCGTACAGACAGGCGCCGACCAGCACGTCATCCTTGATCACCAGTTTTTTGTAGACCCCGCCGATCGGGTCGGAGAGGGTGATGGTCTCGGTGCCTTCGCCGCCCATGAAATCGCCGGCGGAAAACAGGTCGATGCCGGTGACTTTCAATTTGGTCGAGGTCACCGAGCCCTTGTAGGTGGCGAAGCCCAGTTGGGCGAGGTGATTGGCGCAGACCTTGGCTTGCTCGAACAACGGCGCGACCAGACCGTAGGCGATGCCCCGGTGACTGGCACACTCACCGATGGCGTAGACCCGAGGGTCGTAGGTTTGCAGGGTGTCGTTGACCAGAATCCCGCGGTTGCAGGGGATGCCGGATTTTTCCGCGAGTTCAGTGTTTGGGCGAATGCCGGCGGCCATGACCACCAGGTCGGCGGGGATGATGTCGCCGTTCTTGAACTGCACCGAGCCGACCCGGCCATTGCCGGCATCGTGCAGCGCCTGGGTCTGTTCGCACAGGCGAAAGTGCAGGCCGCGGCCTTCAAGCGCGGTTTGCAGGAGCTGGCCGCTGGTTTTGTCCAGTTGCCGCTCCAGCAGCCATTCGCCGATGTGCACCACGGTGACGTGCATGCCGCGCAGCATCAGGCCGTTGGCGGCTTCAAGGCCAAGCAGGCCGCCGCCGATGACCACGGCGTGTTTGTGGGTCTTGGCGGTGTCGATCATCGCTTGGGTGTCGGCGATGTCGCGGTAGCCGATCACGCCCTGCAGGGTGTTGCCGGGGATCGGCAGGATGAACGGCGTCGATCCGGTCGCGATCAGCAAGCGATCGTATTCGGCCTCGGTGCCGTCTTCGGCGATGACCCGGCGCTTGACTCGGTCGATCTCCACCACCTTGCGGTTGAGCAGCAGCTTGATGTTGTTTTCCAGGTACCAGTCCAGATCGTTGAGCACGATCTCTTCGAAGGTTTGTTCGCCGGCCAGGACGGGCGAGAGCAGGATACGGTTGTAATTGGTGTGGGGTTCGGCGCCGAAGACGGTGATGTCGTACAGCTCATTGCTCAGCTTGAGCAATTCCTCCAGGGTGCGAACCCCGGCCATGCCGTTGCCGATCATCACCAGTTTTAGTTTTTTCATTCAGGTTCTCCGGGAGCTCGGACCCGCCTTATCAGGGCGTTCAGGTCGTGCTCGACAAATTTTGCGCAAACAAAAAAAGGCGTCCCGCTAGCTAACTAGCGAGGACGCCTTTGTCCTGGTCCCGTTCTCTCGGGAAGCGCATCCTTCGTCGTTGAAGGCTGGGCTTTATGTAAGTTGAGAAAGGTAATGCAGCGGTTGTGCCAAGTTGCCAGAACCCGTATTTAAAGAGGGAAATAACAGTTTTGAGTCAAAGCGTCCGACTTATTGCACCGAATCAAAGCGCGTCGCCCATTAATGGAGCGGCCTTTATTTAGATTTTCGTGTCCGTAATAGCGCCTTCGCGAGCAAGCCCGCACACATTGGAAATGCGCTTACCCTGTGGGAGCGGGCTTGCTCGCGAAGGGCGCGACTGGGTATCAACCATGAAACACGAAAACCAGCAGCACCAGATTCACCAGCAACGACACCAGCGCCAACGTCCGCCAGACTTTCAGCGGCTCACGCTCCAGCAGCGGTCTGGGGCGCACGCTCAAGCTGCGACGTTCACCCTGTTCCAGTACCTGCAGCCATTCCTCTGCGGTTTCAAAGCGCTGGGCCGGCTGTACCGCAACTGCACGATCCAGGCTTTGCGCGATCCATTCCGGCAGGTCGGGGCGGTAGCGACTGGCGCTGATCGGGACACCAAACCGTGGGCGCTGGAAGGCTTCGATCTCGCCGTAGGGATAATGCCCGGTCAGCAGGAAATACAAGGTCACACCGACCGCATACAGATCCTGTTGCAGGGATGGCGGGTCGCCGCGAAAGGCTTCCGGCGCGATATAGCTGGGTGTTCCGGGCAGGGCAGACGGTTGATCTTCAGACAGGCCGGGGCAGTAGGCGAGGCCGAAATCCAGCAGGCGTAACTCGCCGTCGTCCCCCAGCAACAGGTTTTCCGGTTTGATGTCGCGGTGCAGGATTTGCCGTCGATGAAGCATGCCGACGGCCCGCAGCAGGCGTTCAGCCAAGTCTTGCCACTGGGCCAACGGTAGCTGCTCAACGCGCTCATGAAGGGCGGCGAGGGTAGATCCGGAATATTCGCGCATCACGTAGTACAAATGCTGACGCTGACTGGCGGCATGCACTTCAGGAAAATGCCGTCCGGCGACGCGTTTGAGAAACCATTCTTCCGACAGCAAGGCTTGCCCGGCCAGATGATCATCGCGCAAGGCAACGGGCAAGGTTTTCAGCAGCCAGGGTTGTTGCTGACTGTCGCGAACCCGATAGAGCAGCGATTGCTGGCTCTGGCCGAGAATCCCGTCGACCTGCCAACCCTCGAACATCTGGCCCGGTTTCAGTGCCGGAGGCAGCGGCCATTGCTGCAAATGAATCAGCGCATCGCCAATGCTTGTCTCACCGAGGGCATCGACACGCACCAACAGGGCGCTGGCATTGTCCTGGCTGCCGGCCAGGTGCGCGGCGCTGACCAAGGTCTGCGCCGCACTGTTAAGGTCCGGTTGATCGCGCAGAATCGCGGCGATGGCGGTGTCACCGAGGACCGCCCAAACGCCATCGCTGAGCAGCACAAAGCTCTCATCGAGGCGCAATTCACCGTCGAGAAAATCCAGCACCAGATGCTGATCGAGGCCCAGCGCACGCTTGAGCACGTGTTGCATGCCCGGCTGATCCCAGACGTGGTCCTCGCTGACCCGTTGCAAGGTGTCGGCGTGCCAGCGATAAACCCGGCAATCGCCGACGTGGGCCAGGGTAAAGCGCCGGCCACGCATGACCAGGGCACTGACCGTGGTGAGCAATGGTTGCCCGCCGCCATTGGCCTGCAACCAGCGATTTTGCGCCAACAGCAGGCGATCCAGCGCCTGCGCAACACCCCAGGTTTCCGGGGTGGCGTAATAGTCCAGCGCCAGGGCCTGCAAGGTCGAACGGGCGGCGAGACCGCCATCGGCGCACTGGCTGACCCCGTCGGCGATGGCGAACAAGAAACCCTTGCTCGCCGCCAGCGCCGGGGCCGGCGTGACCAGGCGCAGGGCGTCCTGGTTTTCCGCGCGTGGACCGATGGCGCTCGCTTCGGCAAAGCTCAGTTGCAGGCTCATTAACGTCTCAGACCCGGGCAGCGGTCACTGCCGCCGAACCCCAAGTGGTTCTCCAGCGACGCTTCACGCCGTGCAGACCAAACCAGGCAAGAACACCGAGGCTGGCGAACAACCACAAGGCCAATTGATAACTGCCGGTGCTTTGCTTGATCGCGCCCATGCCCGCAGCCAGGGCAAAGCCGCCAATGCCGCCGGCCATGCCGATCAAACCGGTCATTACGCCGATCTCACGACGAAAACGCTGCGGCACCAGTTGGAAAACCGCGCCGTTACCCGCGCCCAGGCCAAGCATGGTGCAGACGAAAAGTGCCAGTGCCGCGTAGGAACTTGGCAGGTTGAAACCCACCGCTGCGATGCAGACCGCGGCGACCGTGTACATGCCCAGCAATGTGCGGATGCCACCAAAACGGTCGGCCAGCGCGCCGCCCAATGGACGCATCAGGCTGCCACCGAATACGCAGGCCGCGGTGTAGTAGCCGGCGGTCACAGGGCTCAGGCCATATTGGTCATTGAAATAGCCGGGCAGGGCGCTGGCCAGGCCAATGAATCCACCGAAGGTCACGCTGTAGAAAAACATGAACCACCAGCTGTCGCGGTCGCCCAGGGCTTTGAAGTAGTCGGACACGGACTTGGCTTTCGGCCGTTCAGGCGCGTTTTTCGCCAGCCAGGCGAAGACGATAATGGTCAGGATCAACGGGATCAGGGCGAAACCGAACACATTGCTCCAGCCGAAGGCCGCCGCCAACACCGGGGCGATCAATGCTGCCAGCACAGTGCCCGAGTTACCGGCACCGGCGATGCCCATGGCTTTGCCTTGGTGCTGCGGTGGATACCATTGCGACGCCAACGGCAGGGCGACGGCGAAGGACGCACCGGCCATGCCGAGGAACAGGCCCAGCACCAGCGCTTGCTCGTAGCTGTGAATGCCGAGTTTCCAGGCACCGAACAGGGCAGAGATGACAATCACCTGGCCGATCAGCCCGGCGGTTTTTGGCGACAGGCGATCAGCCAGCATGCCCATGATGAAGCGCAGCACGGCACCGGCCAGAATCGGCGTGGCCACCACCATCCCTCGCTGTTGGGTGGTCAGGTGCAGGTCGGCGGCGATCTGCACCGCCAGCGGGCCGAGCAGGTACCAGACCATGAAGCTCAGGTCGAAATAGAGGAAGGCCGCGAACAATGTCGGGGTATGGCCGGATTTCCAGAAGCTTGAATTCATCGCGCACCTCAGCTGTAGGGAGTCTCGAGAAAGAGTCATGAGCTTGCAGGTGGGGCGCCGCATCGGCCGCACCACCGGCCCCGGTCTCTGGGGCCAAAAACTAAAAAACGCCGCCACCCGATTCGCCATGGGCAAATAAGGTGAGCGACGTCTTTGTCGTAGGTGGGGCAACCGCCGTTGGTTACCTGTAGTGATTACTTAGCGAGATTTGTGCCATGTTCAGGATGATCGTTTCCACGCGCAGCATCTGATCGTTCCCACGCTCCGCGTGGGAATGCATCTCGTGACGCTCTGCGTCACAGCTCGAAGCGGACGCAGAGCGTCCATGGCGGCATTCCCACGCGGAGCGTGGGAACGATCATTGGGCGGGGGGTTAGCCGAGCAGTTCGCTCATGGCAATGATCTGCTCCGCCACCTGAATCAGCTTCTGCTGCCGGCTCATGGCCTGGCGGCGCATGAGGGTGTAGGCCTCTTCCTCGTTGCAGTCTTTCATTTTCATCAACAGCCCTTTAGCCAGCTCGATGCGCTTGCGCTCGGCCAGTTGCTGATCGCGGGCGTTGAGCTGGGCGCGCAAGGCCTGGTCGCTTTCAAAGCGCGCCATCGCAACGTCGAGAATCGGCTGCAAGCGTTGTGCGTGAATGCCTTCGACGATGTAGGCACTGACGCCGGACTTGATCGCCTGACGCATTACGTCGGGGTCGTGTTCGTCGGTAAACATCACGATCGGCCGCGGTTGATCACGCGACACCAGCACCACTTGCTCCATCACATCGCGGCTCGGTGACTCGGTATCGATCAGGATCACGTCCGGACGCACCGTTTCGACGCGTGCGGGCAGGTCAATGGTCAGGCCGGATTCATCGATGACCTCAAACCCGGCTTCGGTGAGGGCGGCTTTCAGGCGACCGACTTTCTTCGCCGTGTCGTTGATCAGCAGGATACGCAACATGTTCGCAGTCTCCTGTCAGCGGGTGGCGAATCGGTGCGAGCTGTCGCTCATGGCGTGCAACTTGAAACTGCGGGCGTAAGCGGCCGGGTCGCTGCCGTCCCAGATTTTGCCGTCGATCAGTTGGCTGGCGCGCATGGCCTGGCCCTCGGCGGCAACACCGACCGCCGCGGCCGCCTCACGGTACAAGTCTAGTTGCTGGACCTGACGGGCCACGCCAAGGTAGTCCGGGTCGTCACGCAACAAGCCCCAGCGGCGAAACTGGGTCATGAACCACATGCCGTCGGACAAGTAGGGCAGGTTGACCTCGCCATTCCCATGGAAACGCAGGGCGTGCGGATCTTGCCAGCGATTGCCGAGTCCGTCGGCGTAATCACCCAGCAACCGTGGCTCGATGCAGTCGAGCGGCGCATCGAGGTATTCCGGCGCGCTCAACAGCTTGGCGGTGCTGCGACGGTTCTCGGTGCTTTCCTCGATGAAGCGGCTGGCCTCCAGAATCGCCATCACCAGCGCCCGCGCCGTGTTCGGGTATTGCTCGACAAAGGCACGGGTGCAGCCGAGGACTTTTTCCGGATGATCGGGCCAGATCGTCTGGGTCGTCGCCAGGGTAAACCCCAGGTTCTGCTTCACCGCACTGGCAGACCAAGGCTCGCCGACGCAGAAACCATCGATGCGACCCGCCTGCAGGTGCGCGACCATTTGGGGTGGCGGCACCACCACGCTGTCGACGTCCTGCAACGGATGAATGCCCTGGCTCGCGAGCCAGTAATACAGCCACATGGCGTGGGTGCCGGTCGGAAAAGTCTGGGCGAAGGTCAGTTTTGGGCGACTTTGGTGCACGTGCCGATCCAGTGCTTCAGGACTGGTCACGCCCAAGGCTTGCAAGCCATGGGAGAGGTTGATGCTCTGACCGTTCTGATTCAGCCCCATCAACACCGCCATATCGGTGGCGGCTACACCGCCGATGCCCAGGTGTACGGCGTAGATCAGGCCGTAAAGGCTGTGCGCGGCGTCGAGTTCGCCGCTGACCAGTTTGTCCCGCAGGTTCGCCCAGGACGATTGGCGCTTGAGGTTCAGGGTCAGGCCATAAGGCTGGGCGAAACCCTGGGTGGCCGCGACCACCACGGAGGCGCAGTCTGTCAGGGCCATGAAGCCGAGGTTGATTTCGGTCTTTTCCGGGGCATCGCTGCCGTTGACCCAGGCGAGTGGGCCCGCTGTGGTTTCATTCATGACTCAACACCTTCCAAAAAAAAACGTCGCCCCAGACCCTTGCGTGAGCAAAGCCTTGTGACGACGCCATTGTCCTTCCACTCATCCCGCCGTTGGCATGAGTGCTGATGCCTATGTCGGTGCAAGGCATATGCCATCGGCCCTTGATTTTGCCGCGTGCCTCGCTTGCGACCCCGATGCCCGGCTATAATCGCCGCCTCATTTCGCCGCCATTCGAGTCAAAGCCGCCCATGTACACCCTGGCCCGTCAGCTGTTGTTCAAACTTTCCCCGGAAACCTCCCACGATCTGTCCCTGGACCTGATCGGCGCGGGCGGGCGTTTGGGCCTCAACGGTTTGCTGTGCAAGGCCCCGGCGAAAATGCCGGTGAAGGTCATGGGCCTGGACTTCCCTAACCCGGTCGGTCTGGCGGCCGGCCTGGACAAGAATGGCGCGGCCATCGACGGCTTCGCGCAGTTGGGTTTTGGATTCGTTGAAATCGGCACCATCACCCCGCGCCCGCAGCCGGGCAACCCGAAACCACGGATTTTCCGTCTGCCGGAAGCCGAGGCGATCATCAATCGCATGGGTTTCAACAACCTCGGCGTCGATCACCTGCTGGCCCGTGTGGCAGCCGCCAAGTACAAGGGCGTGCTGGGCATCAACATCGGCAAGAACTTCGATACGCCGGTTGAACGTGCGGTCGACGACTACCTGATCTGCCTGGACAAGGTCTACGCCCACGCCAGCTACGTGACAGTCAACGTAAGTTCGCCGAACACCCCGGGCCTGCGCAGCTTGCAGTTCGGCGATTCGCTCAAGCAGTTGCTGGCGGACCTGGCGACCCGTCGCGCGGAACTGGCGTTGCGCCATGGCAAACACGTGCCGCTGGCGATCAAGATCGCCCCGGACATGACCGATGAAGAAACCGCGCAGGTCGCGCAAGCATTGATCGAAACCGGGATGGACGCGGTGATCGCCACCAATACCACCCTGAGCCGCGTGGGTGTCGAAGGCCTTGAGCATGGCGAGGAGGCGGGCGGTTTGTCCGGCGCGCCGGTTCGCGAAAAAAGTACCCACACCGTTAAGGTGCTGGCGTCGGAGCTGGCCGGTCGCTTGCCGATCATCGCCGTGGGCGGCATCACCGAAGGCAAGCACGCGGCTGAGAAAATCGCCGCGGGCGCGAGCCTGGTGCAGCTCTATTCCGGTTTCATCTACAAAGGTCCGGCGCTGATTCGCGAGTCCGTCGACGCCATCGCCGCCCTGCGCTGATCTCACACACCGTCAATGTAGGAGCTGTGTAGGAGCTGTGTAGGAGCTGTCGAGTGAAACGAGGCTGCGATCTTTTGACTTTTATTTTTAAAAAAACAAGATCAAAAGATCGCAGCCTCGTTTCACTCGACAGCTCCTACACAGCTCCTACAGGGATAGGTGAACGGGCATAAAAAAGGGCACCTCGAAGGTGCCCCTGGGCCGGAGCCCGCCGCCCGGATGGGGCGTGCGTGGTTAAGTCGTTCAGTAATCAGATTGTCGTGTCGGAGTGTTTGGCCCTGTAAATTAGCCGACGGCGTGAAGTTCGTTGAGTCTGTGGATTCCCGCAGTGCCGGTCATACCGTCCCAGTTGTCGCCGCGTCCTTCTCGCCAGCCATTAATCCAGGCTTGGCGTACCGACGGTAGAGTAAATGGGCAAAGCTCACGGGATTTGCCACCAACGCCATATTGATATCCGCGCAAAAATGCTCTTTCCAACGGATCACGCTTAAGTCTTCTCATAGGGTGTTGCCCTCACTTGTTGACTGTATTTATCGCGTCGACCTCAATTGAGGTCTGGCAGAAAAAATCCTGCCGTTGGGGCTCGCTGCCGGCGTCGCGAGCCAAGGTGTTGACGTCGTTGCGGCGTCAACCTGAGTTGAGTTCTAACCAATGCGTCACACCGATGGAATGATCGTTTTGTCATAAGGACGTAACCATTAAGGTGGTATGGCCATAAGTAACACGATGTTTGCCCGTGTTTATTGACCAAACCCCGGTATGATCAGCCCCGCGCTGGATGATTGCGCCAATCCCTTGCTGAGAATGCCTCGCGTTGCCCGGAGGCATTATTCGACGAAGGGTCGGTTTATGACATTTTGTTGCATCAACTTTTTTATCTGCCTTTGCATCTAAGCTCTTTTAACCCGGGCTTGCAGGGGTGGGACGGCACACCTCCGTGCCACGCGGGCGCTCTTTTAGAAAAGCGCCTGATTGAAAACCGGGCCGGCAATGCGTTGCCGGTTCACTAGCCAAAGGCTTTGAAATTCCAATGTCCGATCAATTCGAAATCTTCCTCACTTGCCCCAAAGGCCTTGAAGGCCTGCTCATCGAGGAAGCCGTCGGGCTTGGCCTTGAGGACGCGCGTGAGCACACCTCGGCTGTGCGCGGCATGGCCACCATGGAAACCGCTTATCGCCTGTGCCTGTGGTCGCGTCTGGCGAACCGGGTGCTGCTGGTGCTCAAGCGTTTCCCGATGAAGGACGCTGAAGACCTGTATCACGGCGTGCTCGACATCGAGTGGCAAGACCACATGCTCAACGACGGCACTCTGGCCGTCGAGTTCAGCGGCCATGGCTCGGGCATCGACAACACCCACTTCGGCGCCTTGAAAGTCAAAGACGCCATCGTCGACAAGCTGCGCACCCCGCAAGGCGACCGTCCGTCCATCGACAAGCTCAACCCGGACCTGCGCATTCACCTGCGCCTGGACCGTGGCGAAGCCATTCTCTCGCTCGACCTGTCCGGCCACAGCCTGCACCAGCGCGGTTATCGCTTGCAGCAAGGCGCGGCGCCGCTCAAGGAAAACCTTGCGGCCGCAATCCTGATCCGCTCCGGCTGGCCACGCATTGCGGCCGAAGGCGGCGCACTGGCTGACCCGATGTGCGGTGTGGGTACGTTCCTGGTCGAAGCGGCCATGATCGCTGCCGACATGGCGCCGAACCTGCGTCGCGAGCAGTGGGGTTTTACCGCTTGGCTCGGTCACGTACCGGCACTGTGGAAAAAGCTCCACGAAGAAGCCACCGAACGCGCCGCTGCCGGCCTGGCCAAGCCACCGCTGTGGATTCGCGGTTACGAAGCCGACCCGCGGCTGATTCAGCCGGGCCGCAACAACGTTGAACGTGCGGGCCTGAGCGAGTGGATCAAGATCTACCAGGGCGAAGTCGCCACGTTCGAGCCACGTCCGGACCAGAACCAGAAAGGCCTGGTGATCTGCAACCCTCCATACGGCGAGCGCCTGGGCGACGAAGCAAGTCTGCTTTATCTCTATCAGAACCTCGGCGAGCGCCTGCGTCAGGCTTGCCTGAACTGGGAAGCGGCCGTCTTCACCGGCGCCCCGGAGCTGGGCAAGCGCATGGGCATCCGCAGCTTCAAACAGTATTCGTTCTGGAACGGCGCCTTGCCGTGCAAGCTGCTGCTGATCAAGGTCACCCCGGACCAGTTCGTCACCGGCGAGCGTCGCACCCCGGAACAGCGTCAGGTTGAGCGCGAGCAAGCTGAAGTCGAAGTTGCCGACAACGACGTGGCACCGGGCAAGTACGAGAAGTACAACAAGAACGGCAACCCGATCAAACCGGCCCCGGTGGTGATCGAGCAGCCGCGCTTGAGCGAAGGCGGGCAGATGTTTGCCAACCGCCTGCAAAAGAATCTCAAGGCACTGGGCAAATGGGTCAAGCGCGAAGGCATCGATTGCTATCGCGTCTACGATGCCGACATGCCGGAATATTCCATGGCCATCGATCTCTATCAGGATTGGGTCCACGTCCAGGAATACGCCGCGCCGAAATCCATCGACCCGGAAAAAGCCTCGGCGCGCATGTTCGATGCCCTGGCCGCCATTCCGCAGGCCTTGAACATCGACAAGAGCCGGGTAGTGGTCAAGCGCCGCGAGCGCCAGAGCGGCACCAAGCAGTACGAACGCCAGGCGGCGCAGGGCAAGTTCGTCGAGGTCAATGAAGGCGGTGTGAAGTTGCTGGTCAACCTGACCGACTACCTCGACACCGGTCTGTTCCTCGACCACCGTCCAATGCGCATGCGGATTCAGAAAGAGGCGGCCGGCAAGCGCTTCCTCAACCTGTATTGCTACACCGCGACCGCCAGTGTTCACGCGGCCAAGGGTGGCGCCCGCAGCACCACCAGCGTCGACCTGTCGAAAACCTACCTCGACTGGGCGCGTCGCAATCTGTCGCTGAACGGTTTCTCCGACAAGAACCGTCTGGAGCAGGGTGACGTGATGGCGTGGCTTGAAGCTTGCCGCGACGAGTACGACCTGATCTTCATCGATCCGCCGACGTTCTCCAACTCCAAGCGCATGGAAGGCATCTTCGACGTGCAGCGTGACCAGGTGCAATTGATCGACCTGGCCATGGCGCGCCTGGCGCCGGGCGGCGTGTTGTACTTCTCCAACAACTTCCGCAAATTCACGCTTGAGGAAAACCTCACCGAGCGTTATGTCGTCGAAGAAATCACCGCCCAGACCATCGATCCGGATTTCGCCCGGAATGGCAAGATCCACCGTGCCTGGAAAATCACGGCCCGTTGACGGTTAAGCCGATTGGATCCACAGAGCCTTGATTTTTAAAGGCTCTTTGGTTCTTTCAGTGCTGGCCAAATTAGTGGCTAATAGCTATAACTCAACGCATGGCCAATGGGCTTTCCCGCACATGGCGTTTTGAGTTGCGTCTATGTCGTTGCACGCCGTGCGCCCCAAGATCCTGGGTTTTATCAGTGAAGATGTCTCGGCCTGGCTGGTCGCGCTGCTGGTATTGCTCGTTGGCGGGATTCTCACCGGTTTGCTGGCCTGGTCGACGCTCAATCTGTTTCAGCATCAATTGCGGCAACGTTTCCAACTGCTGGCCAGCGAACGTTACAGCCGCATCGAAGAACGTTTCGAAGATCAGGAGCAACGCCTTGACGGGTTGCGCCGGTTCTTCGCCAATTCCGAGTCGGTCTCCCGCGAGGAGTTCGACGGCTACACCCAACCACTCTTGCACCGCACACAGGCGTACTCGTTCGCCACTCGGGTCACTCGCGCCGAACGTCCTGCCTTCGAACGCCGGGTGCGCGACGAGGGGTTGAGCGACTTCACCATCCGCGAACTCAATGGCGAAGGCCAACTGCAATTGGCGGCCGAACGGGATGAGTACGTGGCTGTGCTTTACAGTCAGACGCAAAGCCGGCTCGGCTCGCCGCTGGGGTACGACTTGTGGGCCCAGCCCTTGCGTCGCGATACGCTGGAGCGGGCCAACCAACGGGGGGGCATGGCGGTGTCGAAGCCAATGCACCTGGTCAGCATCGAGCCGGCTTACGCGCGCGGGGTGTTGTTGGTGGCGCCGGTGAAGCAGGCCAGTGATCCGGCCGGGAAACCCTCCGGTTATGTCATGGCGGTGATCAGCATGCGTCAGCTGCTGGCGGATGGGCTGCCCGAGGCCAGTCATGACTACCTCTCGGTGCGAATCCTCGATTTGTCCACCGATGATCAGCACGAAGTGCTTTATGAATCCTCCAACACGCCAGCCACCAGCGAGTTGTCAGCGACACGCCTGTTGCGCATGGCTGACCATGACTACCAAGTCGACATCCTGCCCAGCGAAGCCTTTCTGCAAGCCAACCATTCCTCGGTGAGCAGCCTGGTGGTGCTCGGCGGTTTGCTCAGTTTGTTGCTCAGTGCATTGCTCTATGTATTGGTCAGTCAGCGCCAGCGTGCGCTGAGCATGGTCGAGCAGCGCACTCAGGAGTTGCACGCCCGTGAGCAGGAGTTGCGCGGCACCCATGGCCAGTTGCGTGGCGTGCTGAATGCGGCGACTCAGGTGGCTATCATCGCCACCGACTTGCGCGGTGTCATCAGCACGTTCAACGCCGGGGCCGAGCAGATGCTCGGTTACTCCAGTGCCGAAGTGGTGGGGCGCATGACCCTGGAAAACCTGCACTTCCCCCGCGAGCTGGTCACCCGCGCGGCCGAATTGAGTGCGTCCTATGGCAAGCCGATTCCGACCTGTCAGGCGATGCTGGTCGAAGGGGGCGAAAAAGGAGGCCACGAAGCGCGGGAGTGGACGTTGGTCCGCCAGGATGGCAGCCATTTGACGGTCAACATGCTCGCGACTCCGGTGCTCGACGAACAAGGCCTGTGGGTCGGGCATCTGGCCATTTGCATCGACATCACCGAACGCAAACGCGTGCACGAGGCATTGGCCGCGCGGGACCTGCTGCTGAAAAAACTCAGCGCCCATGTGCCCGGTGGCATTTATCAATTCAAGATGGAATTCGACGGGCGCTTCAGCTTGATTTACGCCAGCGACGGTATTCGCGACATCTACGAACTCGAACCGGACGTGCTGTTGTTCGACGCCGAAGCGATCTTCACGCGGATTCATCCGCAGGACATGACGCGCGTGCGCGCCTCGATCCGGGCGTCGGCGGACACCCTCAGCCCGTGGCGCGAGGAATACCGGGTGCTACTGCCCAAGCGTGGTCTGCGTTGGGTGCGTGGCGAGGCGACTCCGGAAGAACTGCCCGGCGGTGGCGTGCTCTGGCATGGCTATGTTTCGGATATTTCCGACATGAAGCGGGTGGAGGAAGAACTGCGGGCGTTGTCGATCACTGACTCCCTGACCGGAATTCACAACCGCCGCTACTTCCAGGAGCGCCTGACCACGGAAATGTCCCGGGTCGAACGCGGTGGCGGCGAATTGTCGGTGATCATGCTCGACATCGACCACTTCAAACGCATCAATGACCTGCATGGCCACGCTGTGGGCGATCGGGTGTTGCAGGTCGTGTGCGAACGAATCAGTCATCGCCTGCGCCGCACGGACGTGTTCTGTCGCCTGGGCGGCGAGGAGTTCATGGTGCTCTGCCCGGACATTGACGGCGAGCATGCGCATGTCTTGGCCTTGCAGCTTTGGCAAGGGTTGCGCAGTTCGCCGATTGAAGGCGTTGGCATCGTGACCGCGAGTTTCGGGATTGCCAGTTGGCGCGTCGGGGAGGGCGCGGATGCGCTGTTGTTGCGGGCGGATTCGGGGGTTTACGCGGCGAAGCAGGCGGGACGGGATCGGGTACAGGAAGAGACGAAGTAAGGCTTTATGCTGACCCTGTGGGAGCGGGCTTGCCCGCGATAGCGGTGTATCAGTCAACATGATTTCGACTGACACTCCCTCATCGCGGGCAAGCCCGCTCCCACATGGATCTCCAGTGTTTGGTAAAACAGGTCAGAGCACCGAAGCCGTTTCCGGCATTTTCGGCTGGCGATACAGGTCCAGCAGCACCTGATCCAGCACCGACGAAGCACCAAACGGCGCCTTGTCGTTGAGAATAGCCACCACCGCCCAGGTATTGCCGTTGACGTCGCGGCTGAAGCCGGAGATCGCGCGTACGGTGTTCAGGGTGCCGGTCTTGACGTGGGCTTCGCCGCGCATCGCGGTGGTTTTCAGGCGTTTGCGCATGGTGCCATCGGTACCCGCAATCGGCATCGAACTGATGAACTCGGCAGCGTACGGGCTGTGCCATGCGGCTTGCAGCATCGCCGCCATTTCACGCGCGCTTACCCGTTCGGCACGGGACAGGCCGGAACCGTTCTCCATCACCAGGTGCGGCGCGGTGATGCCTTTCTTCGCCAGCCACTGGCGCACCACACGCTGGGCAGCCTTGGCGTCGTCGCCGTCAGCGTCGGTGCGGAATTTCTGGCCCAGGCTCAGGAACAACTGCTGGGCCATGGTGTTGTTGCTGTATTTATTGATGTCGCGAATGATTTCCGCCAGGTCCGGCGAGTAAGCCCGGGCCAGCACCTTGGCGTTGCCTGGCGTCGGGGCCAGGCGATCCTTGCCCTGGATGCTGCCGCCCAGTTCTTTCCAGATCGCACGCACCGCGCCAGCGGTATACGTGGCGTGGTCGAGCAGCGACAGGTAAGTCTGCGAGCTGCAGCCATCGCCCAACTGACCGCCAACCGTCACGGTCACGCTGCCATCGGCCTGGGTCACCGGGTTGTAGCGCACGCCACCGGTGCATTGCTTGGAATTGATGGCTTTGACCTGGTTTTCAATGTTGATGGTGGCGATCGGCGGTTCCACCGAAATCAGCACCCGGCCATTGTCGTTGCGTGCCACGAAGCGCAGGGCCTTGAGGTTGACCATCAGCGAGTCTGGCTTGACCAGGAACGGCTTGTTCTCGTCATTGCCGTCATCGTTGAACTCGGGCAATTGCGGTTGGACGAAGAAGCTGCGGTCCAGCACCAGGTCGCCGGTGATTTGCGTCACGCCGTTGGCGCGCAGGTCACGCATCAGCAGCCAGAGTTTTTCCATGTTCAGTTTCGGATCGCCGCCACCCTTGAGGTAGAGGTTGCCGTTGAGGATGCCGCCGCTCAGCGTGCCGTCGGTGTAAAACTCGGTTTTCCACTGATGGTTCGGGCCGAGCATTTCCAGCGCGGCGTAGGTGGTGACCAGCTTCATGGTCGACGCCGGGTTGACCGAAACGTCAGCGTTGAAAATGGTTGGGGTGCCGGGACCGGTCAGCGGAATCATCACCAGCGACAGGGCGGTGTCCGGCAGTTTGCTGGCCTTGAGGGCTTTTTCGACGTTGGGCGACAGGCCGGTATTGATGGAAGCGGCGGAAACGGAGAAGGCCAGGGGAAGAAGGAAACCGGCCAGCAGCAATGGACGCAAAGACTTGATCATGTGAAATAAAACCCTACAGCCGAGGGGAAAAAAGACGAGGGCATGGAGACAAAAATCCCTCAGTGGTCATGAAAGTGTCGGCATTATGCCCCAAGGTGCAACCGCTTGTGCCGTGCCAGGCCTCTCTGATTTGCTATTTTTTTACCGGCGGTAGGCGTCACGCCGCCGAGAGTCGGGCAATCAGCGGCTGAAACTGCTAAAGTGCCGCCCGTTATTACTTATGAGGATTGTTCCAATGGCGACTAACCGTTCCCAGCGTCTGCGCAAAAAACTGTGCGTCGATGAATTTCAAGAGCTGGGTTTCGAACTGAACCTGGATTTCAAAGAAGATTTGGCTGATGAAGCCATTGATGCTTTCCTCGACGCGTTCCTGAAAGAAGCCATGGAAGCCAACGGTCTGGGCTATGTTGGCGGCGACGACTTCGGTCTGGTTTGCCTGCAGAAGCGTGGCTCGGTATCCGAAGAGCAGCGTGCCGCTGTTGAAGCCTGGCTCAAAGGCCGCAGCGAACTGACCGAAGCAACCGTCAGCCCGCTGATCGACGTCTGGTACCCGGAAAAGCCGATCAATCCGGTAGCTTGATGTCATAAAAAACGGCGACCCAAGGGTCGCCGTTTTTTTATGCCTGCAGAAAGGATCTTTCAGTTTTTACGCCAGTTCAGGATCAACAGCGTCAACACCCCCGCCACAATCCCCCAGAACGCCGACCCGATGGAAAACAGCGTCAGCCCCGACGCCGTGACCATAAAGGTGATGAGCGCCGCTTCACGCTCCTTCACTACGGTCATGGCGATGCTCAAGCCATTGATGATCGAACCAAACAGCGCCAGCGCGGCAATCGACAGCACCAACTCTTTAGGCAACGCGGCAAACAACGCCGCCAGTGTCGCGCCAAACACGCCGGCGATCCCGTAAAAAATCCCGCACCACACCGCCGCCGTGTAGCGCTTGTTACGATCTTCATGGGCGTGCGGCCCGGTGCAGATCGCTGCGCTGATGGCCGCCAGGTTGATCCCGTGAGAGCCGAACGGCGCCAGCAGCAACGAAGCGATCCCGGTGGTGGTGATCAGCGGGGAGGCCGGCACGGTGTAGCCGTCGGCGCGCAGCACGGCAATGCCGGGCATGTTCTGCGACGTCATTGCCACCACGAACAGCGGGATGCCGATGCTGATGGTCGCGGCCAGAGAGAAATGCGGCGTGGTCCAGACCGGTGTTGCCACTTCCAGATGAAAGCCGCTGAAATCCAGCAGCCCCATGAACCCCGACAGCGCCGTGCCGATCAGCAGTGCCGCGAGCACCGCATAGCGTGGCGACAGGCGCTTGATCACCAGGTAAGTGAAGAACATTCCCAATACCAGCCCGGTGCGATGCTGGGCGGCGACGAAGATTTCGCTGCCGATCTTGAACAGGATCCCCGCCAGCAATGCCGCAGCCAATGAAGCCGGAATTCTTTTCACTAGGCGTTCGAAGCTGCCGGTCAAACCACAAATCGTCACCAGCACCGCGCAGGTAATGTAGGCGCCGATGGCTTCGCCGTAACTGACGCCGCCCAGGCTGGTGATCAGCAACGCTGCGCCGGGCGTCGACCAGGCGATGGTGATCGGCGTGCGGTAACGCAAGGACAGGCCGATGGAGCAGACCGCCATGCCGATCGAGATCGCCCAGATCCACGATGAAATCTGCCCGCTGGTCAAACCCGCCGCTTGCCCGGCCTGGAACATCAGGACCAGGGAGCTGGTGTAACCGGTCATCATGGCGATGAAGCCGGCGACGATCGCCGACGGTGAGGTGTCGGCCAGGGGGCGGAGCTGCGTGTGCGTGGCGTCGTTCATGACAGCGGTGTTTCCTTGTTCTGATAAAGATGTCCGTTGCAACGTTGAACCCTGTGGGAGCGGGCTTGCCCGCGAAAGCGTCTTGTCAGTCGCCATCTGCTTTGACTGACACACCGCCTTCGCGGGCAAGCCCGCTCCCACAGGGGATTGCGATCAGGCAGCGGATTCTGTGTTCAAGCCTAAACTCAAAAGTAACCAGTCGTTGCAATACAGCGGAAGTGACAAACAGCCGTACAGTCGTGTTGCCACCATCCATTGTGTACAATCGCAGTGTTTTTTACGCGATACTTGCCAGCGACCCACTGTGCCGTATTACAGTCACGGTCAATTCGCCGCAGTTCTCCCGACTCGAGTGCCCATGAACGAACAGTTGCAACCCCTAAAGAAACAACCGCGAGCAGGCAAAGCCGGCCGCAGCGGTACCCAGGACGATATTGTCTACGCGCATATCTTCGAGGCCATCCTCGAACAGCGTCTGGCGCCCGGCACCAAGTTGAGCGAAGAAGCGCTGGGGGAAATTTTCGGGGTCAGTCGCACCATCATTCGCCGCGCGCTGTCGCGCCTGGCCCATGAAGGCGTCGTGCTGCTGCGTCCAAACCGTGGCGCGGTCGTTGCCAGCCCGAGTGTCGAAGAGGCCCGTCAGGTGTTCCTCGCGCGGCGTCTGGTGGAGCGGGCGATCACTGAGCTGGCCGTACAACACGCCACCGCCGAACAGATTGCCGAGTTGCGCCAGATGGTCAACGACGAACGCGACAGCTTCTCCCGTGGCGATCGTGGTGCCGGTATCCGTTTGTCGGGCGAGTTCCACCTGAAACTGGCCGAAGCGGCGAAAAACGCGCCACTGATCAGCTTCCAGCGCAGCCTGGTGTCCCAGACATCGTTGATCATTGCCCAGTATGAAAGCGGCAATCGCTCGCACTGTTCCTACGACGAGCACACCCAGCTGATCGACGCGATCGAAGCGCGCAACGGTGAGTTGGCAGTGAATCTGATGATGCATCACATGGATCACATCGACAGCAAACTCAACCTCGACGAAGAAAGTGCGTCGGATGACTTGCATGCGGTGTTCTCGCATTTGTTGCAGACCAAGAAGCCAGGGCGTCCTGCTGCGAAGCTCTGACACACCGAGGCGCGCCCTTCGCGAGCAAGCCCGCTCCCACTTGATCTCCAGCGACCACACTATTTGTGTAAGGCATAGATTCAATGTGGGAGCGGGCTTGCTCGCGAAGGCGGCCTCAACGACACAAAAAATCCCCCAGGCTGAAAAGCACTGGGGGATTTTTTATGGCCCGAAGAAAACTAGCGCTGATGCACCTGATTCCCCGCCGCGTACGTCTGCAGCACCGTCCGGTCATCCCCCAGCGTCATCAACACAAACAACGTTTCGGCGATGTTATTGGCCTGCTTCAAGCGATAGCTCAGCAGCGGCGTGGCGTTGTAGTCCAGCACCAGGAAGTCGGCGTCGGTGCCCGGTTGCAGGGTGCCGATCTTGTCTTCCAGGCGCAACGCGCGCGCGCCGCCCAGCGTCGCCAGGTACAGCGATTTGAACGGGCTCAGCCGCGCGCCTTGCAGCTGCATGACTTTGTAGGCTTCGTTCAACGTTTGCAGGATCGAGAAGCTGGTGCCACCACCCACGTCCGTGCCCACACCGACATTCAGTTTGTGCTTCTCGGCCATCGGCAGGTTGAACAGGCCGCTGCCGAGGAAGAAGTTCGAGGTCGGGCAGAAGGCGATGGCCGAGCCGGTTTGCGCCAGTCGTGCGCATTCGTCGTCGCACAGGTGCACGCCGTGGGCAAACACCGAGCGCTCGCCGAGCAGTTTGTAGTGGTCGTAGACGTCGAGGTAACCCTTGCGCTCCGGGAACAGCTCCTTGACCCATTCAACTTCCTTGAGGTTTTCGCTGATGTGGGTCTGCATGTACAGGTCTGGGTATTCGCTGAGCAACTGACCGGCGAGGGTCAGTTGTTCCGGGGTGCTGGTCGGCGCGAAGCGTGGGGTGACCGCGTAATGCAGGCGGCCCTTGCCGTGCCAGCGCTCGATCAGCGCCTTGCTTTCGACGTAGCTGGATTCAGCGGTGTCGGTCAGGTAGTCCGGCGCGTTGCGGTCCATCATCACCTTGCCGGCGATCATCCGCAGGTCCAGCTGTTCGGCGGCTTCGAAGAACGAATTCACCGATTGCGGGTGCACGCTGCCAAACACCAGCGCGGTGGTGGTGCCGTTTCGCAGCAGTTCCTTGATGAAAATGTCCGCGACTTCATCGGCGTGGGCCTTGTCGGCGAACTGGCTTTCGCACGGGAAGGTGTAAGTGTTGAGCCAGTCGAGCAACTGCTCGCCATAGGCCCCGACCATGCCGGTTTGGGGCAGGTGAATGTGGGTGTCGATGAAGCCGGGGGTGATCAACGCGTCCTGATAATGGGTGATTTCAATATCGGCCGATAAGTTCGGCAGCAATTCGCTGGCGTGACCGAGGGCGCTGATCTGGCCGTTTTCGACCACCAGCAAGCCATCTTCGAAATACTCATAGGAGGCTTCGATGCCCACTTCGGCGGGGTCGGCGATGCTGTGCAGGATGGCGGCGCGGTAGGCTTTACGAGTGAAAGGCATGTGGTTTCTCAACGTGTGGCTTGGCTGCGGCGTGAAGCAGGCAGCAGTTTGGCAATTGATGATCCGGCGCTGGCAGTGTGCTGGCCGAAATCCGCGTTATAGGTGGCGATGATCTCGCCGGCGATGGAGATGGCGATTTCCACAGGCAACTTGCCTTTGACTTCGCCGATGCCCATCGGGCAGCGCATGCGTTGCAGCACGCTGCTGTCAAAACCGCGCTCGCGCAGGCGATGCTCGAACTTCACCCGTTTGGTCTTCGAACCGATCAGGCCGAAGTAGGCGAAGTCATTGCGCTTGAGGATGGCGGCGGTGAGTTCGAGGTCGAGCTGGTGGTTGTGCGTCATGACGATGCAGTAGCTGCCGGCGGGCAGGTCGTCGACTTCGTCCACCGGTTCTTCGCTGACAATCTTGCGTACGCCATGAGGGATGTGTTCAGGGAATTCGTCTTCCCGGGAATCGATCCAGCGCACGCGGCAGGGCAGGCCGGCGAGCAATGGCACCAATGCGCGACCCACATGACCGGCGCCGAACACGGCGATCTGCGCCTGGACCTGGCCCATCGGTTCGAACAGCAAAACGGTCACGCCGCCGCAGCACTGGCCAAGGCTGGCGCCGAGGCTGAAGCGCTCCAGATGGGTGTCCTGCTTGCCGCTCGCGAGCATCTCGCGGGCGATTTGCATGGCTTTGTATTCCAGGTGCCCGCCACCGATGGTGTCGAAGGTCTGGGTGGCGCTGATGACCATCTTCGAGCCGGCATTGCGCGGCGTCGAGCCGAGCTCTTCGATGATGGTCACCAACACACAGGGTTCACCCCGGGATTGCAGGTCGGCGAGGGCGTCGATCCAGTTGTACATATTCACCTCAACATCTCTGTAGTCTGTTCGGGCCTCATCGCTAGCAGGCCAGCTCCCACAGTTGATCGCATTCTCCTGTGGGAGCTAGCCTGCTGGCGATTGGCCGCGCCTCGGTCTTACAGCGAAGCCAACTCGGCTTCAGCCTCCGCAGGCTTCAAAGCCTTCAACTGGCGCATCTGCTCACAACCCCACAACACCCGCTCCGGCGTCGCCGGTGCGTCGATCTTCGGTTGATGCTTGTAATCGCCCAGGCTCGCCACCGCGTCCTTGATCGCACACCACGAGGCGATACCAAGCATGAACGGCGGCTCACCCACAGCCTTGGAATGGAACACCGTGTCTTCCGGGTTCTTGCGGTTTTCCACCAGCTTCACCCGCAGGTCCAGCGGCATGTCGGCCACCGCCGGGATCTTGTAGCTGGCCGGGCCGTTGGTCATCAATTTGCCCTTGGCATTCCAGACCAGCTCTTCCATGGTCAGCCAGCCCATGCCCTGGATGAAACCGCCCTCGACCTGACCGATGTCGATGGCCGGGTTCAGCGAGGCGCCGACGTCGTGGAGGATGTCGGTACGCAGCATCTTGTACTCGCCAGTCAGGGTGTCGACGATCACCTCGCAACAGGCCGCGCCAAAGGCGTAGTAGTAGAACGGCCGACCCCGCGCCTGGCTGCGGTCGTAGAAGATTTTCGGAGTCTTGTAGAACCCGGTGCTGGACAACGACACCTGAGCGAAATACGCCTGCTGGATCAGCGCCTCGAAGGTCAGGATGTGATCGCGAATCCGCACGTGGCCGTTGTGAAATTCCACGTCTTCTTCGCTGACCTTGTACTGCCGCGCGGCGAATTCGATCAGGCGTTTCTTGATGATTTCAGCGGCGTTCTGCGCGGCTTTACCGTTCAGGTCTGCGCCGCTGGAAGCCGCGGTCGGTGAGGTGTTCGGCACCTTGTCGGTGTTGGTTGCGGTGATCTGCACGCGGTCCATTTCAACCTGGAACACCTCGGCCACAACCTGCGCGACTTTGGTGTTCAAACCCTGGCCCATTTCGGTGCCGCCATGGTTCAGGTGGATGCTGCCGTCGGTGTAGACGTGGATCAGCGCGCCGGCCTGGTTGAGGAAGCTGGCGGTGAAGGAAATACCGAATTTGACCGGGGTCAGCGCCAGGCCTTTTTTCAGGATCGGGCTGTTGGCGTTGTAGCGACGGATCGCTTCGCGGCGCTCAAAGTACTGGCTGCTTTCTTCCAGTTCGGCGGTCATTTCCTCGAGCATGTTGTGCTCGACGGTCTGGTAGTAATGGGTGACGTTGCGCTCGGTCTTGCCATAGTAGTTGGCCTTGCGCACGGCCAGCGGGTCGAGGCCAAGATGACGGGCGATGGCGTCCATCACTTCTTCAATCGCGACCATGCCTTGCGGGCCACCGAAACCACGATACGCCGTGTTCGACGCGGTGTTGGTCTTGCAGCGGTGACCGTTGATGGTCGCATCGCCCAGGTAGTACGAGTTGTCGGCGTGGAACATCGCACGGTCGACAATCGACGCCGACAGGTCCGGCGAGCAACCGCAGTTGCCGGCCAGTTCCAGGGCGATGCCGTGCAGGCGGCCGGTGCTGTCAAAGCCGACGTCGTACTCGACGTAGAAAGGGTGACGCTTGCCGGTCATCAGCATGTCTTCGACCCGCGGCAGACGCATTTTGGTCGGCTGCCCCGTCAGGTGCGCAATCACCGCGCACAGGCATGCCGGGCTCGCCGCCTGGGTTTCCTTGCCGCCGAAGCCACCGCCCATGCGGCGCATGTCGACGACGATTTTGTTCATCGATACGTCAAGCACCTCGGCGACAAGCTTCTGCACTTCAGTCGGGTTCTGGGTCGAGCAGTAAACGATCATGCCGCCGTCTTCGGTCGGCATCACCGAAGAGATCTGGGTTTCGAGGTAGAAGTGTTCCTGGCCGCCGATGTGCAGCGTGCCCTGGATGCGATGTTCGGCGGTTGCCAAGGCGCCAGCCGAATCGCCGCGCTGATGGGTGTGGCTGTCGAGCACGAAATGGCGTTTGCGCAGGGCTTCGACCACGTCCAGCACCGGCTCGAGATCTTCGTATTCGATGATCGCGGCCATCGCGGCTTTGCGTGCGGTTTCCAGGTCTTTCGCCGCGACGGCCACCACGGGCTGCCCGACGAATTGCACCGTATCGATGGCCAGCAATGGATCGCCCGGCAGCAACGGGCCGATGTCTTTCAGGCCCGGCACGTCTTCGTGGGTGATGGCAATGCGTACACCTTCAAAGGCGTAGCAGGGCTTGGTGTCGATGCTGATGATTTTCGCGTGCGCGCGGTCCGACAGGCGTGCGTAAACATGCAGCTGGTTCGGAAACTCCAGGCGGTCGTCGATGTACTGCGCTTCACCGGACACGTGCTTGGCGGCGCTGTCGTGCTTGACGCTGCGGCCGACGCCGGTGGTCAGGTCCTTGGCGAACAGTTCAGCCAGTTCGGCTTGGGTCTTCTCTACAGCGTGATGATTAGACATAAGCGGTCACCCGAGTCTCGATGTGCGGTGTTTGCAGTTCGATGAAGTATTTACGCAGCAGGTTCTGCGCGCTGAGCAGGCGATATTCCTTGCTGGCGCGGAAGTCCGAGAGCGGCGTGAAATCTTCGGCCAGTGCGGCACAGGCGCGTTCGACGGTGGCGTTGTTGAACGGTGAACCGAGCAACACGGCTTCGCAGTGGCTGGCGCGTTTCGGAATCGCCGCCATGCCACCGAAGGCGACACGGGCATCAGCGACCATGCCGTTGTCGATGCGCAGGTTGAACGCGGCGCAGACGGCGGAAATGTCATCGTCCAGACGCTTGGACACCTTGTAGGCGCGGAACAATTGTTCCGCGCTGGCACGGGGCACGATGATCTTTTCGATGAACTCGCTTTCCTGGCGCGCGGTGACGCGGTAATCGATGAAGTAATCTTCCAGCGCCATCGTGCGGCGGGTTTCGCCTTTGCACAAAACGATCTGCGCGCCCAGGGCAATCAGCAGCGGTGGCGAATCACCGATGGGCGAGGCGTTGCCGATGTTGCCGCCGAGGGTGCCCTGGTTGCGGATCTGCAAGGACGCGAAGCGTTGCAGCAGTTCGCCGAAATCCGGGTATTCGGCTTTCAAGGCGTCGTAGCAATCGGAGAGGGTGGTCGCGGCGCCGATTTCCAGGCGATCGTCGAAGCGCTCGATGCGCTTCATTTCGACGACATTGCCCACATAAATCATCACCGGCAGCGTGCGGTGGAACTGGGTGACTTCCAGCGCCAGGTCCGTCCCGCCAGCCAGCAGGCGCGCCTGTGGATAAGCGTCGTAGAGGTCGGCCAGATCGGCCACGGTCAGCGGCACCAGGCAACGCTTGTCGCCACTGTTGAGTTCGCCGATGTCGGTGGGGGCGATGGCCTTCAGGCGTGCGATGGTCTCGGCTTCACGGGCGTCGAACTGGTCCGGCTGCTTGGCGCAGCAGGATTGCTCGGCGGCTTGCAGGATCGGCCGATAGCCGGTGCAGCGGCAGAGGTTGCCGGCCAGTGCTTCGTGAGCCTTGTGCGAGTCGGGTTGATCGCTGTTCTTTTGCAGCGCAAACAACGACATCACGAAGCCCGGGGTGCAGAAGCCGCATTGCGAGCCGTGACACTCGACCATGGCTTTCTGCACGCTGTGCAGCTCGCCCTGGTGCTTGAGGTCTTCGACGCTGATCAATTGTTTGCCATGCAATGACGAGACGAACGTCAGGCACGAGTTGAGGCTGCGATAGCGAATGTGTTCGCGGCCATCGTCATCCGTTTGCAGCTCGCCGACCACCACGGTGCAGGCGCCACAGTCACCGCTGGCGCAGCCTTCTTTGGTGCCGGGCTTGCCCACATGGTCGCGCAGATAATTGAGCACGGTCAGGTTTGGGTCCAGGGCGTGCTCGCTACGGAGTTCCTGGTTAAGTAAAAACTGGATCACGGAAGGCCTCGCAGACTCATTATTGTTGTTAACCGACTTGACCCGAATTTATCAGGTCTGACTTTGCGGTCAATGATTTTCTGACTTAAAGGTCAGGAAATGGCATTTTGTCGATCAACGACTCGTTTCTTCATTATTGACCCTCGCGGGATAGCTTGCCTTTTGCGTGATTCGTGCCAAAAACCGCTGAGTGGGCACTCCGCCATGACCCTTCATGTGCGCTACACTGCGCCGCTTGTACAGATCGAAGAATTTGAAGGACACCCATGACGTTCAAGGCGCCGGACAGCCTCGCCGAGCAAATCGCCCATCACCTCGCCGAACGCATCATTCGTGGCGAAATGAAGCCGGGAGAGCGCATCCAGGAACAGAAGGTCACGCTGGCCCTCAATGTCAGCCGCGGATCGGTCCGTGAGGCATTGCTGATCCTCGAACGCCGCCACCTGATTGCGATCCTGCCGCGACGGGGCGCGCATGTCACCGAGCTCACGACCCACAAGGTCCAGAGCCTGTGCGCGCTGATGAGCGAACTTTACATTCTGCTCGGCAACGCCGTAGCCAGCGGCTGGAAAGTCCAGGCCGACATGGCGCCGTTCGTGCAGATCCAGCAGCGCCTGGCCGCCAGCTATGAGCGACAGGACATCCGCACCTTCGTTGACGACAGCTTCAACGTGATGCGTGCTGCGTACCCGTTTGCCAACAACCCTTATTTGCAGGAAACCGTCGAAAATCTGCAGCCGGCCATGAGCCGCGCGTATTTTCTCGCCCTGGACCAGCGCAAAGCGTCGATGAGCGAATTTCTTGAGCTGTTCGAACGCCTGCTGGCGGCGGTGCTGGCCCGGGACTTTGCGCAGATTCGCGAAGTGCTGACGGCTTACGGCCAGCGCAGCTGCGATCTGGTGGTTTCCGCCCTGACGGACGCTTAAGCGTGCGGCTAAAGTGCATCAAGCTGGCGGGGTTCAAATCCTTCGTCGACCCGACCACGGTGAACTTCCCCAGCAACATGGCGGCCGTCGTCGGGCCCAATGGCTGCGGAAAGTCGAACATCATCGACGCCGTACGTTGGGTGATGGGCGAAAGCTCGGCGAAGAACCTGCGTGGCGAGTCGATGACCGACGTCATCTTCAACGGTTCGACCAGCCGCAAGCCGGTGAGCCAGGCCAGCATCGAGTTGGTGTTCGATAACTCCGACGGCACGTTGCTCGGTGAATACGCCGCCTATGCGGAAATTTCCATTCGCCGCAAAGTGACCCGCGACAGCCAGACTACTTACTACCTCAACGGCACCAAGTGCCGGCGCCGCGATATCACCGACATCTTCCTCGGCACCGGCCTGGGCCCGCGCAGCTATTCGATTATCGAACAGGGGATGATCTCCAAGCTGATCGAGTCGAAGCCCGAAGACCTGCGCAACTTTATTGAAGAAGCGGCGGGCATTTCCAAATACAAGGAGCGCCGGCGCGAGACTGAAAACCGTATCCGCCGCACCCACGAAAACCTGGCCCGCCTGACCGATCTGCGCGAAGAACTCGAACGCCAGCTCGAACGCTTGCACCGCCAGGCCGAGGCCGCCAGGAAGTATCAGGAATACAAAGGCGAGGAGCGTCAGCTCAAGGCCCAACTGTCGGCCCTGCGCTGGCAGGCATTGAACGAACAGGTCGGTCAGCGCGAAGCGATCATCGGTAATCAGGAAGTCACGTTCGAAGCGTTGGTCGCCGAGCAGCGCAACGCCGACGCGGCCATCGAGCGCTTGCGTGACGGGCACCATGACCTGTCCGAACGCTTCAATCTGGTGCAGGGGCGTTTCTATTCGGTCGGTGGCGATATCGCTCGGGTCGAACAGAGCATCCAGCACGGCCAGCAGCGTTTGCGGCAGTTGCAGGACGATCTCAAAGAAGCCGAGCGCGCGCGTCTGGAAACCGAATCTCACTTGGGCCACGACCGCACTTTGCTGCTGACCCTCGGCGAAGAGCTGGACATGCTCACCCCCGAGCAGGAAGTGACTAGCGCAGCCGCCGAAGAAGCCGCCGCTGCGCTGGAAGAATCTGAAACCACCATGCACGCGTGGCAGGAGCAGTGGGACACGTTCAACCTCACCGCCGCTGAACCGCGTCGCCAGTCTGAAGTGCAGCAATCGCGCATCCAGCAGCTGGAAACCAGCATGGAGCGTTTGGCCGACCGCCAGAAGCGCCTGGGCGAAGAACGTGCGTTGCTCTCGGCGGACCCGGAAGACGCGGCGATCATGGAACTCAGCGAGCAGTTGGCCGCGTCCGAGGCCACGCTTGAAGATTTACAAGCCAGCGAAGAAGCCCAGGTCGAACGCCTTGAGCAACTGCGCCAGGAATTGCAGCTTGCCCTGCAAAACCAGCAACAGGCCCAAGGCGACTTGCAGCGCCTCAACGGTCGTCTTGCATCGCTTGAAGCGTTGCAGCAAGCGGCACTCGATCCAGGCACCGGCACCGCTGAATGGCTGCGCGATCAGCATCTGGCCGACCGTCCGCGCCTGGCTGAGGGCCTGAAAGTCGAAGCGGGTTGGGAGCTGGCGGTGGAAACCGTGCTGGGCGCCGACCTGCAAGCGGTGCTGGTGGACGATTTCGGCGACTTCGATCTGGCCGGTTTTGCCCAAGGCGATTTGCGCTTGCTCAGCCCGGCCAGTGATGGCGTGCGGGTGCCGGGCAGCCTGCTCGATAAAGTTGAAGCCCCTGTTGATCTGTCGCCCTGGTTGGGTCAGGTCAAACCGGTCGACACCCTTGAGCAGGCCTTGGCTTTGCGCGGCACACTGGCCGCCGGTGAGAGCCTGATCAGTCGCGATGGCTACTGGGTCGGCCGGCATTTTTTACGTGTGCGCCGGGCCAGCGAAGCGGAAAGCGGCGTGCTCGCCCGTGGCCAGGAAATCCAGCGTCTGACCCAGGAGCGCGAAGAGCGCGAAGCCACGGTCGAAACCCTCGAAACGAAATTGCAAAACCTGCGGGCGCAACAGCGTCAGCAGGAGAACGGTCGCGAGCACTTGCGTCGTTTGCTGCAAGACGAAGCGCGTCAGCAAGGCGAGTTGAAGGCGCAGTTATCCGCCGGCAAAGCCAAGGCCGAGCAACTGACCTTGCGCCGTACACGCTTGGATGAAGAGCTCACCGAACTGGCCGAGCAGCGCGCGCTGGAACACGAAAACATCGGCGAGGCGCGTCTGCAGTTGCAGGAAGCCCTCGACGCCATGGCGCTGGACACCGAGCAGCGCGAGTTGCTGCTGGCCCAGCGCGACAGCCTGCGCGAGCGACTTGATCGCGTGCGTCAGGAAGCCCGGCAGCACAAGGATCACGCCCATCAGCTGGCGGTGCGTCTGGGCTCGCTCAAGGCGCAACATGACTCCACACGTCAGGCACTTGAACGACTGGAAATGCAGTCCGAGCGCCTGACCGAAAAACGCGAACAACTGAGTCTCAATCTGGAGGAGGGCGAGGCACCACTGGAAGAGTTGCGCTTGAAACTCGAAGAGTTGCTCGACAAGCGCATGACCGTTGACGAAGAACTCAAGACCGCGCAAATCGCATTGGAAGACGCCGACCGCGAACTGCGCGACGCCGAGAAACGCCGTCACCAGGCCGAACAGCAGTCGCAGTTGATTCGGGGTCAGATGGAAACCCAGCGCATGGAATGGCAAGCCCTGACCGTGCGCCGCAAGACCCTCGAAGATCAATTGCTGGAAGACGGCTACGACCTTCACGGCGTGCTCGCCACGCTGACGACCGAGGCCAACGAGAAGGACGCCGAGGAAGAACTTGAACGCATTGCCGCACGCATTCAGCGTCTCGGTGCGATCAACCTGGCGGCCATCGACGAATACACGCAACAATCCGAGCGCAAACGTTATCTGGACGCGCAGAACGACGATCTGGTGGAAGCACTCGACACCCTCGAGAACGTGATTCGCAAGATCGACAAGGAAACCCGCAACCGCTTCAAAGATACCTTTGATCAGATCAATGGCGGTTTACAGGCTCTTTTCCCGAAAGTTTTCGGTGGAGGACGCGCGTATTTGGAACTGACGGGCGAAGATCTACTCGATACAGGGGTAACGATCATGGCGCAGCCGCCAGGAAAGAAGAACAGCACCATCCATTTGCTCTCCGGTGGCGAAAAAGCCCTGACGGCATTGGCCCTGGTGTTTGCCATCTTCAAATTGAATCCGGCGCCGTTCTGCATGCTTGATGAAGTTGACGCACCACTGGACGACGCTAACGTGGGACGCTACGCACGCTTGGTTAAAGAGATGTCGGAAACGGTGCAATTCATCTACATCACCCACAACAAGATCGCCATGGAAATGGCCGATCAACTGATGGGGGTGACGATGCACGAACCTGGTTGCTCGCGTCTGGTGGCGGTGGATGTCGAAGAGGCAATGGCGATGGTGGACGCCTAGCGGCGCAGTTAGAAGCCATAAGCCTCAAGCTTCAAGAGCAGTGACTTGAGGCTTTAAGCTTGAGACTTTTAGCTTGAGCTGCGCATGCCATGCGTCTGTACGGGTTGTTGAATGAAGATGGCAAATCGACACAATTTGCGCAGCGATTTTGACAGACGGTGTAAAGTTACCTTTGGTCGTGCTAGTTTAATGTCAATTTTTCGTATACGTGGGCAAAACGCCTGTCAGAACATAGAGTTGGCGCCACGTTTTAAAGCGGTTTACGAGTTGTAAACCCCTTATTTTTCAGCATTTTTTATAGAGGCACGGGATTAAATGGAAATCGGTCTGCGCGAGTGGCTGATCGTCATCGGCATTATTGTCATTGCCGGTATTCTTTTCGATGGCTGGCGTCGCATGCGCGGCGGCAAGGGAAAACTGAAATTCCGTCTTGACCGAAGTTTATCCAACCTGCCGGACGAGGACACCAGCGCCGAGCTGTTGGGCCCGCCTCGTGTGCTGGATACGCATAAAGAACCGCAGTTGGATGAGCATGATCTGCCGTCCGTGAGCATGCCGGCCCGGGAACCCCGCGAATCGGGTTCCAAGCGCGGCAAGCGTGGCCATGGCGAGCCGTCCCAGGGCGACATGAACCTCAGCCTGGACCTCGATGGCGGCCCGAGCTTCAGCAGCCGTGACGATG
This sequence comes from Pseudomonas sp. DR48, assembly GCF_019823085.1. NCBI lineage: Bacteria > Pseudomonadati > Pseudomonadota > Gammaproteobacteria > Pseudomonadales > Pseudomonadaceae > Pseudomonas > Pseudomonas sp. DR48. The sequence goes on from NZ_CP081946.1 coordinate 3,993,037, forward strand.
ACTTCCCGGATGACAGCAAATCGTCGCCTTCGGTCAGCGACAAGGAACAACCGCAAGCCGAAGAAGTGCTGGTGATCAGTGTTATCTGCCGTGATGCGGCAGGCTTCAAGGGCCCGGCGTTGTTGCAGAACATTCTGGAAAGCGGTCTGCGTTTCGGCGAGATGGATATCTTCCACCGTCACGAAAGCATGGCCGGCAATGGCGAAGTCCTGTTCTCCATGGCCAATGCGGTCAAGCCGGGCGTGTTCGATCTGGACGACATCGACCATTTCAGCACGCCAGCCGTAAGCTTTTTCCTCGGTCTGCCAGGTCCGCGTCATCCGAAACAGGCTTTCGACGTGATGGTTGCCGCGGCACGCAAGCTGTCCCAGGAGCTGAACGGTGAACTCAAGGACGATCAGCGCAGCGTGCTGACCGCCCAGACCATCGAGCACTACCGTCAGCGCATCGTTGAATTCGAACGCCGCGCCCTGACCCAGAAACGATAAAGGCAAAAGATCGCAGCCTCGTTGCACTCGACAGCTCCTACAGGATGGACGCATTCCAATGTAGGAGCTGTCGAGTGAAACGAGGCTGCGATCTCTTGATCTGGATGAAATGAGATTGAGCAGCCACGGCTGCTCTTTTGCTTTATGAGAGAACACCCATGACCGCCGCCAAAACCCGCATTCTAGAGCTGCGTGCCGAGCTTGATCAGCACAACTATCGCTATCACGTGCTGGATGAACCGAGCATTCCGGACGCCGAATACGATCGGTTGTTCCACGAACTCAAGGCCCTTGAAGCGGCGCATCCCGAACTGATCACCAGCGACTCGCCGACCCAGCGTGTGGGCAGCGCGGCGTTGTCGGCGTTCACGCAAGTGCGTCATGAAGTGCCGATGCTCAGCCTCGGCAACGCCTTTGAAGAAACCGACATGCGCGAATTCGATCGCCGCGTGACGGAAGGCCTGGATCTGCCGGCCGGCGACTTGTTTGGCGGCGGCGCGGCGGTGGAATACAGCTGCGAGCCGAAGCTCGATGGCCTGGCGGTCAGCCTGTTGTATCAGGACGGTGTGCTGGTGCGCGGCGCCACGCGCGGCGATGGCACCACCGGCGAAGACATCAGCGTCAATGTGCGCACCGTGCGCAATATTCCACTCAAGCTGCAAGGCACCGGCTGGCCCGCGACTCTCGAAGTGCGCGGTGAAGTGTTCATGTCCAAGGCCGGTTTCGAACGCCTGAACGCCACGCAACTTGAAGTGGGCGGCAAGACCTTCGCCAACCCGCGCAACGCGGCGGCAGGCAGCTTGCGGCAGCTGGATTCGAAGATCACCGCCAATCGTCCTCTGGAGTTCTGCTGCTACGGCATCGGCCAGGTGTCGGAAGATATCGCCGATACGCACATCGGTAATCTCAAACAGCTTCAGGCATGGGGCCTGCCGATCAGTCGCGAGTTGAAACTGGCGCACGGCATCGATGAATGCCTGGATTACTACCGCGACATCGGTGAGCGCCGTAACGGGCTGGCCTACGAAATCGACGGGGTGGTGTTCAAGGTCAACAGCATCGCCTCCCAGCGTGAACTGGGTTTCCGCGCTCGCGAACCGCGCTGGGCCATCGCGCACAAGTTTCCAGCGATGGAAGAGCTTACCGAATTGCTCGACGTGGAATTCCAGGTGGGCCGCACCGGTGCCGTGACGCCGGTGGCGCGCTTGAAACCGGTCAAGGTCGCCGGCGTTACCGTGGCCAATGCAACGTTGCACAACATGGATGAAGTGGCACGCCTGGGCCTGATGATCGGCGACACCGTGATCATCCGTCGCGCAGGCGACGTGATTCCGCAAGTGGTGCAAGTGGTCATGGAGCGTCGCCCGGAAACCGCGCGGCCGGTACAGATTCCGCAACAATGTCCGGTCTGCGGCTCGCACGTCGAGCGCACGCAGCTGGTCAAGCGCAGCAAGGGGCGCGAGACCGTCAGCGAAGGCGCGGTCTATCGTTGTGTCGGTCGACTGGCCTGCGGTGCGCAACTCAAGCAGGCGATCATTCACTTCGTGTCGCGCCGTGCCATGGACATCGAAGGCCTGGGCGAGAAGAGCGTCGAGCAGTTGGTCGATGAAGGCCTGGTGAGTTCGCCGGCCGATCTGTACGCCCTGACGTTTGAGCAGGTTGTCGACCTGGAAGGTTTTGCCGAGCTGTCGAGCAAGAACCTGCTCAGCGCCATTGAAGACAGCAAGCGCCCGAGCCTTGCACGGTTTATCTACGCCCTCGGGATTCCTGATGTCGGCGAAGAGACGGCCAAGGTGCTGGCGCGCTCTCTCGGCTCGCTGGAACGGGTTCAGCAGGCATTGCCGCAAGTGCTCACGTATTTGCCGGATGTCGGCCTGGAAGTGGCACACGAGATTCACAGCTTCTTTGAAGATGCGCATAACCAGCAGGTGATCAAGGATCTACTCAAGCATGGCCTGCAGATTCAGGATCAGGGCGAGCTGGGCGCAGAGTTTGCTGCGAGCACTACGCTGGGCGGCTTCCTCGACAAGTTGAACATTCCTTCGGTCGGACCGGGTGGTGCGCAGAAGTTGGCGGACAAGTTTGGTTCGCTGGAAGCGGTCATGAGCGCCGACTGGCTGGACATGCGCCAGGCGTTGCCCGAGAAGCAGGCCAATTCGGTTCGCGAGTTTTTTGCAGTCGCTGAAAATCGTCAGCTCGCTGAAGCCGCTGAAAAGCAGCTGCGCGATTTCGGCATGCATTGGCAGAGCGAGAAAAAAGTCGTCGAAGGATTGCCGCTGGCCGGGCAGACCTGGGTGCTGACCGGTTCGCTGGAATTGATGAGCCGCGATGTCGCCAAGGACAAGCTCGAGAGCCTGGGTGCCAAAGTGGCCGGTTCGGTATCGGCCAAGACTCATTGCGTGGTGGCTGGGCCGGGGGCTGGCTCCAAGCTGGCCAAGGCCAATGAGCTGGGGTTGAAGGTTCTGGATGAAGAGGCGTTTGTCGAGTTTTTGCGCCAGCACGATATTTCGGTGTGATGCCATTCGCGAGCAAGCCCGCTCCCACATTTAACTGAGTTCTCCCTGTAAGAATGCGATCAAATGTGGGAGCGGGCTTGCCCGCGAAGGCGATAGTTGTATTGCGCAAAAAACCGGGAACGATCGACGGCCATTCATGATCTAGTCTTGGCAAGCCCCAGGGAGAGATCGTCATGTACCGCTTCTTCGAACAGCTCAGTACACGCATTGCCGCGCCTTTCATCGGCGAAAGTTCGCGTAACAGCAAAATCTGGCACTGCCGCTGCGGCCAGTCGCTGTTCTTTCGCAACAGTCAGTGCCTGGCCTGTTCGGCGGCGTTGGGTTATCAGCCGGAGCAGAGTCGTTTGTCTTCGCTGCAACCAGGTGTGCAAGCCGATACATGGTTGCTCGATGCCGATCCCGAGGCGGGAGTGTTCCGTCGCTGCGCCAACCTCGATTCGCCGGCGGCGTGCAACTGGCTGCTGCCGGCCAACGATAACGATGCGTTGTGCATCGCCTGTAGTTTGAATCGAACCATCCCTGATCTGTCGATTGCCGAAAACCATGAACGCTGGCGCAAGGTGGAAACCGCCAAGCGTCGTCTGGTCGCGCAGTTGATCAGTCTTGGTTTGCAGGTCATCCCCAAAACCCTTGACGAAGACACCGGCCTGGCGTTCGATTTCATTGGTGTCGACCTTGAAGGCAACGCGCCAACCACCGGTCACGCCAACGGCCTGATCACCCTCGATATCAAGGAAGCCGACGACGCTCATCGTGAGCAGGTCCGGGTGCAAATGCACGAGCCCTATCGCACGCTGCTGGGGCATTTTCGGCATGAGGTCGGGCATTATTATTGGGACCGGCTGATCGCCAACAGTCACTGGCTGGAACCGTTCCGCGGTTTGTTCGGCGACGAGCGGGCGAGCTACGCCGAGGCCCTCGAACGGCATTACCAGCAAGGTGCGCCGCTCGACTGGCAGCAACAAGCCGTCAGCGCATACGCCACCATGCATCCGTGGGAAGACTGGGCCGAAACCTGGGCGCACTATCTGCACATGATGGATGCGGTGGATACGGCGCTGGGGTTTGGCATGAGCGCGAGGGAAATGGATTTCGATTACCAGCCGTTTCCGTCCAGCGTCCTCTACGATCCACAACATCCCGGCGGTGCGGCGTTCCTGTCGTTCGTCAATGCGTGGATCGAACTGGCTGGCATGCTCAACGAGCTGTCGCGCAGCATGGGGCAGCCGGATTTCTATCCATTTGTCCTGCCGCCAGCGGTGATTGCCAAACTGCACTTCATTCACCTGGTGATCCAGGAAGAGGGCGGCAGGGTGGATGAGGTGCTGCAGGATCTCTAGCTGCACGCGGCTTCAATCTTCGATGTTGCGCAGGTATTGCATGTCCTTGAAGCAGCACAGATTTTTTAATCCGCACGAACGGTTGTAAGTTCTTCTCAGACAGGTACAATGGCGCGGCTCGCCGTCAGGTGAGCGTCGTTATGGTGACCCCATCGGTCCCCCCGCAACGATTACCCGTGAACCTGGTCAGATCCGGAAGGAAGCAGCCACAGCGGGAACATTGTGTGCCGGGGTGTGGCTGGTGGGGTTGCCTCCATAACGCACCGCGAGCCTTCTCTCGCGTTATCTTTTAAAAAAATACTTTTTACTGCCACGGGCGTTGTCCGGTGCGGTTTTTCGTCGTTTCCGATTTTCCACATGAGCACCCAAAGGAGGCCGGCCTGTTATATCAGACACGGAGCCTCCTTTTTCATGAGCGGCAGTTTTTCGCCGCTAAGGCTTGGACAAGGCCTGGTCAACCGCTGCGATCAGCTTTCCCAGATCCTTGGGGGTTGCTTTGTGTATGACACTGAACAAATACGCCCGCTGTTCATCTTCATCGCCTGAATCTGCAAAAAAGACTTTGAGCTTTACGTCCAGTGCATCAGCAAGCCGGAACAAGGCTTCAACGCTGGGCGTGTAGGTTCCGGTTTCAAAGCGGCTGATGGTTTTGGGGTCAAAACCGGTTTTTTCGCCGAGTTCAGCCTGAGTAAGCCCCGCGCCCTTGCGGTAACGTCGGATGGCCGGACCCAAACTTGAAATGTGCATCGCTCAATTCCCATTTAGAATCAAGAACTTAACGATAGATTTTTGCATTAGGCAACTGCATGATCCATCACCTTGCTTTGCAAAATGTGATGCATTTCGTAGAATTGCCGCCATTAAGCGGTATTTGGTGACCTGTTTCCAGAAAATCGGCAATGCGAAACGGCCGGCACTGCGCTTCTTTGTCAGCGTTTCTTGAGGTCTTTGAGCCTGGCTGATCAAGGTTCTGCAGGCCATCAAATGCTGATCATGGAGTTGTAACGTGTCTGCGCAGTCCCACCGCTAGTGACAGCGAGCCTGATTCATGGATGAGAAATACCGCAGGGCCGTGGATGCCGCCGCCATATTTTCCGAGACGGACCTGAGCGGCCGGATCACCTACGTCAACGATCAGTTTTGCGCCGTGTCCGGCTATAGCCGTGCGGAATTGATCGGTCAGAATCACCGTCTTCTCAACTCCGGCCTGCACGGCACCGACTTCTTCGCGACGATGTGGCGCACCATCGCGCTGGGCAACGTCTGGAAGGGCGAGATCTGCAATCGGGCAAAGGACGGCAGCCTGTATTGGGTCGACAGTACCATGGTGCCGGTACTCGACGATGCCACCGGGCGCGTTGACCGATACCTGTCGATTCGTTTCGATGTCAGCGAAAAACGCCAGTTGCTGCACACCCTGCAATGGCGGGTCGGGCACGACGTGCTGACCGGGCTGCCCAATCGTGCGTTTCTTTCAGACTTGCTGGATCAGGCGCTGGAGTTTTCCCGTCAGGAAAACATCCCGTTGGCCGTGTGCATGCTCGACCTCGACGGGTTCAAGGCAGTCAACGACGGCTACGGTCACGCCAGTGGCGATCAGTTGCTGGTTGAAGTGGCCAAGCGTCTGCGCCAGATCGTGCGTGCCGAAGATGTGGTGGCGCGGTTGGCCGGTGACGAGTTCGTGCTGGTGTTGCGTTATGTGCGTGATCTGACGGAGTTGCGCGCGGCACTGAACCGGGTGCTGGGAGCGATCTCGGCGCCATACACGCTGCATGGCAAGGACATCAATGTGTTCGCCAGCATCGGCGTCACTCTGTTTCCCCTCGATAACGAGGATGCCGAAACCTTGCTGCGTCACGCCGATCAGGCCATGTACGTGGCCAAGCAGCGCGGTCGCAACCGTTTTCATCTGTTCGATGTGTCCAGGGATCAGGAAGTCAAAGTCACCCACCAGACGGTCGAGCGGGTGCGCCAGGCGCTGGCCGCCGATGAGCTGTGCCTGCATTTTCAACCGAAGGTCAATATGCGCCTGGGCGTAGTGGTGGGTTTCGAGGCGCTGTTGCGCTGGCAGCACCCTGAGAACGGCATGGTGCCGGCCCGGGATTTTTTGCCTGTGGTGGAAGAGACGGACCTGATCATCGACATCGGCGAATGGGTGATGGATCAGGTGCTGTCGCAGCTCCGCCGCTGGCAGCAGGCGGGGCAGTGCTGGCCGATCAGCATCAATATCGCGGCACGACATTTTCAGCGTGCGGACTTTGTCGACCGGCTCAGTTATGTACTTGCCCGGCATGCGGATGTCGCTCCGCAAATGCTGGATCTGGAAATCGTCGAGTCGGTCGCGATCGAAAACATCCAGCATGTCAGCGAATGTTTGCAGGCCTGCCAAGCGCTCGGCGTGCAGTTTTCCCTGGGAGATTTTGGCACTGGATATTCATCGCTGAGCTACCTCAAGCGCTTGCGCACCCAAACCATCAAGATCGATAAATCGTTTGTGCGCGACATTCTTGAGGATCGCGACGACCTGGCCCTGACCACGGCTGTGATCGGTCTGGCACGGGCGTTTGGCCGGCAGGTGATCGCTGAAGGGCTGGAAAGTATCGAGCACGGTGAACTGCTGCTGCGGCTGGGGTGTGAAGTTGCCCAAGGCTATTTCATCGCCCGGCCAATGCCGCCCGCCGATGTGCCGGATTGGGTTGCGAAGTTCGTCGCGCCCGCGCGATGGCAGGCGCTGGATCAGGTTGGCTGAAGTTTGCTGGCCAACACTGATCTCTTGTGGGAGCGAGCAAGCTCGCTCCCACAACGCGCCGCGTTGATCGGAAGATTCGTCTAGAGCGTACCGGGTTCGCCGCCTATATAAAGCCGGATGATGTCATCGATCTCTCCCGACATTTTCATCCGCAGCAATGTGCGCAGGATCCGTTGCACTGGCACCTTGGGGTCGTTGCGCACATAGCAGCCGACACGCTGCTCCTGCAGCACCGCCACGCTTTTGAGTTGCCGTTCGGGCAACAACCGCTGATTGAACCAGTCCAGCGTCCATTGATTGCTCACGGCGTAGCGATAGCGTCCGGCGTGGAGTTTTTCCAGCACTTGTTCCTGACTGCGCGCGTCCTCGCGCTGCAATCGGTCGGCGTCGAACAGCGGTTGCAGAGTCGGGTAGCTGTAGCCGAGCACCGTGCCGATGGATTGCCGCGGCAAGTCCGCCGCGATTACGGCGCTCGGTGGGGTCTGCCGGGTGATCAGCACGTCGGGCTGAGTCCAGAGCGGAATGCTCCAGATATAATCGCCGGACTGATTGGGCTGCCAGGACTGCGCGGCATAGCAGCGGACATCGACTTCGCCGTGTTCCATGGCGTTTTGCACACGTGTCCGGGGCAGGACATGAAATTCGGCCGGGACGCCGACCTGGGTCGCAAGACTGAGCATCACGTCATACAGAATGCCCTGGGTCGGGCGACCGTGGTCCAGTTGCACCATCGGCATCGCCCAGCTGTCGGGTATTACAAAACGCAACGGCGGCTCGGCGGCGGCGACGTTCAGACTTATCCACAGCAGTGCCCCCAAGGCAAAACGCATAAACGCTCCGGTATGACGAAAACCTGAGTGGATAAAAGCCCCCAAAGTGCATCTTAGCCAGATTAGACGAGCGCGCCGGATGCAATTTTGGCCTTGCTCCGCTAGCATTAGCCGCTTGTGTTCCTTCGTGGCGACGGTTTTCGATGAGTTATCAGGTTCTTGCACGTAAATGGCGTCCGCGCTCGTTCCGCGAAATGGTCGGCCAGACCCATGTGCTCAAGGCTCTGATCAATGCCTTGGACAGCCAGCGGCTGCATCACGCCTACCTGTTTACCGGTACGCGCGGGGTCGGCAAGACCACCATCGCGCGCATCATTGCCAAATGCCTGAACTGTGAAACAGGTATCACTTCGACACCCTGCGGCGAGTGCTCTGTATGCCGCGAAATCGATGAAGGCCGCTTCGTCGACCTGATCGAAATCGACGCCGCGAGCCGGACCAAGGTCGAGGACACCCGCGAGCTGCTCGACAACGTGCAGTACGCGCCGAGCCGTGGGCGCTTCAAGGTCTACCTGATCGACGAAGTGCACATGCTCTCCAGCCATTCCTTCAATGCGCTGTTGAAAACACTTGAAGAGCCGCCGCCCTACGTCAAGTTCATCCTGGCGACGACGGATCCGCAGAAACTTCCTGCAACCATTCTTTCGCGGTGTTTGCAGTTCTCCCTGAAAAACATGACCCCGGAACGGGTGGTCGAGCATTTGACCCATGTGTTGAGTGCCGAGAACGTGCCGTTCGAAGATGACGCGCTGTGGCTGCTGGGCCGTGCCGCCGACGGTTCGATGCGCGACGCCATGAGCCTGACCGACCAGGCCATCGCCTTCGGTGAAGGCAAGGTCATGGCCGCTGACGTGCGGGCGATGCTGGGCACCCTTGATCACGGTCAGGTCTACGATGTTTTGCATTCGTTGATCGAAGGCGACGCCAAGGCGCTGCTCGAAGCCGTCCGTCACCTGGCCGAACAAGGCCCGGACTGGAACGGTGTGCTGTCGGAAATTCTCAACGTGCTGCACCGCGTTGCCATCGCCCAGGCCCTGCCTGAAGGTGTCGACAACGGTCACGGCGACCGCGATCGGGTGCTGGCACTCGCTCAGGCACTGCCGGCCGAAGACGTGCAGTTCTACTACCAAATGGGCCTGATCGGCCGTCGCGACCTGCCGCTGGCGCCAGATCCGCGTGGTGGTTTCGAAATGGTCCTGCTGCGCATGCTCGCGTTCAGGCCGGCAGACACCGCGGATGCGCCGAGGCAACCGCTAAAGCCAGTGGGGATCAGCCAGGCCACAGTTGATTCCGCAAATTCAGTGGCTGCCGCGCCTGTTGTTGCGCCGGTAGTCCCTGCGGCAGTTGCACCGGTCTCGCCTGCGCCCGTCGCTGCGGTTGTTGCTCCAGTCCCGGTCCCCGAGCCTGAGCCTGTTGCGCCGGTGGTCGTGCCTGAACCCGTCGTTGAGTCCGTAGCGGTCGAAGCGGTGGTCGATCTGCCGTGGAACGATCCGGTAGTGCCTGAAGTCGTCCAGCAACCGGCCGTCGAGCCGGTTCTGGAAACCGCCGGCGAGCAACCTGATTTGCCGCCGATGCCATTGCCGACACCTGACAGCGTGGTGCCGGACGCGCCGGAATGGGCCGCTGCACCGATACCGGAGCCGTCGGTCGCCGAAGTCGATGCCGCCACGCCGGGCATGGACCTGGACGACGAGCCGCCGCTGGACGAGGATTACATCGAGCCAGACCTGGATTCGGCCTACAGTTACCTTGATGAACTGGCCAGCGAACACTCCGCCGAGCCGGCGCCAGAACCTGAGCCCGAACCCGCGGCCATGCCGGCCACCGGTCTGGCCCTGCAATGGCTGGAGATGTTCCCGAAATTGCCGATCTCCGGCATGACGGGCAGCATCGCCGCCAACTGCACGTTGATTTCAGTCGAGGGCGATCACTGGCTGATGCACCTGGATCCGGCCCACAGCGCCTTGTTCAACGCGACCCAGCAACGTCGACTCAACGACGCGTTGAACCAGTTTCACGGGCGCACCCTGACCCTGACCATGGAGCTGATCAAGCCCGAGCAGGAAACGCCGGCCCAGGCCGCGTCCCGTCGCCGTGCGAACCGTCAGCGCGAGGCGGAGGAATCGATCCACGGTGATCCGTTCATCCAGCAAATGATGCAGCAGTTCGGTGCGGTGGTCCGCAACGATACTATTGAACCTGTCGAAGCCCTGGTCAGTCAGGGCTAATAACTGAAGGCGTTCGGCCTCAAGGGCCGGGCGCTGTTTTAATCCAAGTACTTTTGAGGTGATTCCCATGATGAAAGGTGGCATGGCCGGCCTGATGAAGCAGGCGCAGCAGATGCAGGAAAAAATGGCCAAGATGCAGGAAGAACTGGCCAACGCTGAAGTCACCGGTAAAGCCGGCGGCGACATGGTCACCGTGGTGATGACCGGTCGTCACGACGTCAAGCGCGTGACCATCGACCCAAGCCTGGTCGAAGGCCTGAGCGAAGACGACAAGGAGATGCTGGAGGCCGTGTTCGCCGCCGCCGTCAACGACGCCGTGCGCAAGATCGAAGCCAACAGCCAGGACAAAATGGGCAGCATGACCGCTGGCATGCAACTGCCACCGGGTATGAAACTGCCGTTCTGATTCGCCAAGGCGCGTCCGATGAGCTACAAAAAATGCCAGGCATCGCGCCTGGCATTTTTGTTTCTGGCACACACTGATCGTTCCCACGCTCTGCGTGGGAATGCCTCAATGGACGCTCTGCGTCCGCTTCGCAAGGGACGCGGAGCGTCCCGGGCTGCATTCCCACGCGGACGGTTCGACGCCTCGACGTGGGAACGATCAGTGCCAGACAGAAACATCGAACGCCACACCCTCACAACGGTCTGCTCCCTATACCATCGAATTCAACATTCAAGGAGACGCTGCCATGTCTGACCCACTGACCCTGAACCAACGCATCGTCCTGGCGTCCCGGCCTGTAGGCGCGCCGACGCCGGAGAATTTTCGCCTGGAGCGCGAAGCGCTGCCGGACCTGGCCGACGGTCAGGTCTTGCTCAAGACTCTGTACTTGTCGCTGGACCCCTACATGCGCGGTCGCATGAGTGACGCACCGTCCTACGCCGCTCCGGTGCAAATCGGCGAAGTGATGACCGGTGGGGCTGTCAGCCGCGTCGAACGCTCGCTGAATCCGAAATTTCAGGAAGGTGACCTGGTGGTCGGCTCCACTGGCTGGCAGAGCCACAGCATCAGCGACGGTGGCAACATCATTCCCGTGCCGTCCGGGCTGCCGAGCCCGTCGATGGCCCTGGGAGTGTTAGGCATGCCGGGCATGACGGCGTATATGGGCCTGATGGATATCGGTCAGCCGAAAGCCGGTGAAACCCTGGTGGTGGCGGCAGCGTCGGGCGCAGTAGGCTCGGTGGTCGGCCAGGTGGCCAAGATCAAAGGCCTGCGTGTGGTTGGCGTGGCGGGTGGCTCGGAGAAGTGCCGTTATGTGGTCGAGGAATTGGGCTTTGACGCCTGCGTCGACCACAAGAGCCCGAACTTCGCCGAAGAACTGGCCCAAGCGTGCCCCGAAGGCATCGATATTTATTACGAAAACGTGGGCGGCAACGTATTCGATGCGGTGGTGCCGCTGCTCAATGCCAAGGCACGGATTCCGCTTTGTGGCCTTATCGCTTCCTACAACGCCCACGAAGCACCGACCGGGCCGGACCGCCTGCCGCAATTGCAACGGACGCTTTTGACCAAGCGCGTGCGTATCCAGGGCTTCATCGTGTTTGACGACTACGGCGATCGTCAGCCGGAATTCGTCAGCGCGATGGCGCCGTGGGTGCGTGATGGCAAGGTGAAATTCCGCGAAGACGTGGTCGATGGCCTGGAGCAGGCACCGCAAGCGTTCATCGGACTGCTGGAAGGACGCAACTTCGGCAAACTGGTGGTGCGGGTCGCGCAAGACTGAGTATTTGACGCTAAAGAGAGGCGCGGGTATAAACCGCGTCTCGTTGTTATGTCGGACGTTTCCCCATGAGCTTCAGCCCTTTGATTCGCCAACTGATCGACGCCCTGCGAATTTTGCCGGGCGTGGGTCAGAAAACCGCCCAGCGCATGGCGCTGCAACTGCTTGAGCGTGATCGCAGCGGTGGTTCGCGATTGGCCCAGGCCTTGAGCCAGGCCATGGAAGGGGTGGGCCATTGCCGGTTGTGCCGCACGCTGACCGAAGACGACCTCTGTCCGCAATGTGCAGACACCCGCCGCGACGACACCTTGCTCTGCGTGGTGGAAGGACCGATGGATGTCTACGCGGTGGAGCAGACCGGTTTCCGTGGTCGCTACTTTGTGCTCAAAGGGCATCTGTCGCCACTTGATGGCCTGGGACCTGAGGCCATCGGTATTCCGCAACTGCTGACGCGCATCGAAGAAGCGGGCACGTTCACAGAAGTCATCCTCGCCACCAACCCGACCGTGGAAGGTGAGGCAACGGCGCATTACATCGCGCAGTTGCTCAGCAACAAAGGTTTGATTGCCTCGCGCATTGCCCATGGCGTGCCGTTGGGCGGTGAGCTGGAGTTGGTGGATGGCGGGACGTTGGCGCATTCGTTTGCCGGGCGTAAGCCGATTGCCTTGTAATTTGTGTTGTTTGGGCTGACGCCTTCGCGAGCAAGCCCGCTCCCACAGGGGGGGCGCATGCGCCGAAAATCCAGTGTGGGAGCGGGCTTGCTCGCGAATGGCACGCCTCGATCCATCTGCTTCAAAACAATCCTCTTGAAAACCAAGCAAGCGCTCGGTTAACTTCGCTGAACCTTCAGTGGAGCTCGCCGATGCCTGCCTTTGAGGAATACTTCGACCCCAGCCACCAATTGGTCCGCGACAGCGTCAGACGTTTCGTCGAGCGCGAGATTCTTCCGGACATCGACCAGTGGGAAGAGGCTGAAAGCTTTCCCCGCGAGCTCTACCTCAAGGCCGGTGCGGCGGGTATTTTGGGGATCGGTTACCCCGAATCCCTGGGCGGCAGTCACGAAGGCGACCTGTTCGCCAAGATCGCGGCCAGCGAAGAATTGATGCGTTGTGGCTCTGGCGGTCTGGTGGCGGGTCTCGGCTCGCTGGACATCGGCTTGCCACCCATCCTCAAGTGGGCCAAGCCCGAGGTCCGCGAGCGTGTGGTGCCGCACGTGCTGTCCGGCGAGAAAATCAGTGCCCTGGCAGTCACCGAACCCAGCGGCGGCTCCGACGTCGCCAACCTGCAAACCCGCGCCGTGCGTGAAGGCGATTTCTACCGGGTCAGCGGCAGCAAAACCTTTATCACCAGCGGTGTCCGCGCCGATTTCTACACGGTTGCGGTGCGCACGGGTGACCCAGGTTTCGGTGGCATCAGCCTGCTGCTGATCGAAAAAGGCACGCCTGGATTCACGGTCGGTCGCCAGTTGAAGAAGATGGGGTGGTGGGCATCGGACACCGCCGAACTGTTCTTCGATGATTGCCGGGTGCCGGCGGGTAATTTGATCGGTGCCGAGAACATGGGATTCGCCTGCATCATGGGCAATTTCCAGAGTGAACGCCTGGCCCTGGCGCTCATGGCCAACATGACCGCGCAACTGGCCCTGGAAGAAAGCCTGAAATGGGCGCGTCAGCGCGAAGCGTTTGGCAAGCCGATCGGCAAGTTCCAGGTGCTTAAACACCGTCTTGCGGAAATGGCCACGGCATTGGAGGTGTCGCGGGAGTTCACTTATCGTCAGGCGGCGAAAATGGCGGCGGGGCAGAGCGTGATCAAGGAGATTTCGATGGCCAAGAACTTTGCCACCGACACGGCCGACCGGATCACCACGGATGCGGTGCAGATCCTTGGGGGCCTGGGTTATATGCGCGAGAGCCTGGTGGAGCGGCTGTACCGGGATAACCGGATTCTGTCGATTGGCGGCGGGACGCGGGAAGTGATGAACGAAATCATCAGCAAGCAGATGGGGCTCTAATCCTTGGTGTGGCGGCTGACGCTATCGCGGGCAAGCCCGCTCCCACAGGATTATCGTCAGATACACATCTTGTGTACGGCGTAGATCACTGTGGGAGCGGGCTTGCTCGCGAAGAGGCCCTTGAGAACGCCGCTTACTTCTCGCTCAACGCAAACTGCGTCAGGCAGAACGTCGGGATCCCCATCTCTTGCAGTCGCTTCGATCCACCCAGCTCCGGCAAATCGATAATCGCCGCCGCTTCATGAACCCGCGCGCCCATGCGTCGAATCAGGTTCGTCGCGGCGAGCAGCGTGCCGCCGGTGGCGATCAGGTCATCGAACATCACCACCGAATCGCCTTCGCACAAACTGTCGGCATGCACTTCGAGGAACGCTTCGCCGTATTCGGTGGCATAACCTTCAGCCAGCACGTCGGCCGGCAGTTTGCCCTGCTTGCGAAACAGCACGAGCGGCTTGTTCAGTTGATAGGCCAGCACCGAACCGATCAAGAAACCGCGAGCATCCATCGCGCCGATATGGGTGAAGTCCGCCTCGACATAACGGTGGGCGAAGCTGTCCATTACCACGCGCAGGGCGGTTGGGGACTGGAACAAAGGTGTGATGTCGCGAAAGATCACCCCCGGCTTCGGAAAGTCGATTACCGGGCGGATGAGGGATTTGATGTCGAAGGCATCGAAGGCCATAGTCGAAGAATCCTGGCAGGCTGCAAACGTCGCAGTATAACGGCGGCTGAACCGTTTCGCTCAGCCGCATTCGTTACCGTCAGCCTTCGAGCGAGCCACCGGCCAGTGCACAGAGCTGGATCGGGTCGAGGATGTGGATTTCCTTGCCTTCGGCGGCGATCAGTTCGTTCTGCTGGAAGCGCGTGAATACGCGGGACACGGTCTCCACGGCCAGGCCCAGGTAATTGCCGATTTCGTTGCGCGACATGCTCAAGCGGAACTGGTTGGCCGAGAAGCCTCGGGCGCGGAAACGTGCCGAGAGGTTGACCAGGAAGGTGGCGATGCGCTCGTCGGCGGTTTTCTTCGACAGCAGCAACATCATCTGTTGATCGTCACGAATCTCGCGGCTCATCACGCGCATCAGCTGCCGGCGCAGTTGCGGCAGTTGCAAGGCCAGTTCATCGAGACGTTCGAAAGGAATTTCGCACACCGAGGTGGTTTCCAGGGCTTGCGCCGACACCGGGTGCTTTTCGGTGTCCATGCCCGACAGGCCGACCAATTCGCTCGGCAGGTGGAAGCCGGTGAGCTGTTCTTCACCGCCATCGCTCAGACTGAAAGTCTTGAGGGCGCCGGAGCGAACGGCATAAACGGAGTCGAAGGTGTCGCCCTGGCGGAACAGAAATTCGCCTTTCTTTAGCGGTCGGCCACGTTTGACGATTTCGTCCAGCGAGTCCATGTCTTCCAGATTCAAAGACAGCGGCAGACAAAGCGGGGCCAGACTGCAGTCCTTGCAATGGGCCTGGCTGTGAGCACGCAGTTTTACTGGCTCGGACATTTCTTCAATCCTTGTGGGAAAACACACATAAGCCGTAAGGGTAACTCACGGGAGGACATTCAAGCCAGCCTGCGCCGTTTTGTCGCTTGTCGATGACGGGGCGCTCTCTCGACGCTCAACGTCTGCCTGATGACTGCCGACTCGATGAGGCACTAGATCACCCGGGAAAAACGCTGGTTATTGTGCTGTTGCAGATAGGCATCGAACACCATGCACACCGACCGCACCAGCAGACGTCCGGCGGGCAGTACGGTGATCCGATCGTTGTCGAGCGTGATCAAGCCGTCATCGGCCAGGGTCTGGAGCTGCGGCCACAGTTCCCCGAAGTAGCCACGAAAATCGATGTTGAACGTCTGCTCTATCGCCGAAAACTCGAGGTTGAACGTGCAGATCAATTGCTGAATCACCGCCCGCCGCACGCGATCATCGGCGTTGCACACCAGGCCACGGCTGGTCGCCAGTTGAGCGCTGGCCAGAGCGCTCTGGTACTGGCTCAGGTCGCTGTTGTTCTGGCAGTAAAGGTCGCCGATCTGACTGATGGCCGACACGCCCAACCCGATCAGATCGCAATGACCGTGGGTGGTGTAGCCCTGGAAATTGCGCTGCAGGGTCGATTCTTCCTGGGCAATCGCCAACTCATCGTCGGGTAACGCAAAGTGGTCCATGCCGATGTAGCGGTAACCGGCGGCGGTCAGCTGTTCAATGGTGCGCTGGAGCATTTCCAGTTTCTGCGCCGGTGTCGGCAGCTCGTTGCTGTTGATCCGCCGTTGCGGCAAGAAGCGTTCCGGCAGGTGCGCATAGTTGAATACCGAGAGCCGGTCCGGTTGCAGCGCGATGACTTCGTCGACGGTGCGCGCGAAGTTCTCCGGGGTCTGTTTCGGCAGGCCGTAGATCAGGTCAATGTTGATCGAGCGAAATTGCAGGGTTCGGGCGGCATCGATCACCGCGCGGGTTTCTTCCAGGCTTTGCAGGCGATTGACTGCCCGTTGCACCGCCGGATCGAGGTCTTGCAGGCCAATGCTGACCCGGTTGAAGCCCAGCTCGCGGAGCAGGCCCATGGTCGACCAATCCGCTTCGCGTGGGTCGATCTCGATGCCGTAATCGCCGGAATCGTCGTCCAGCAAGTTGAAGTGTTTGCGCAACTGGGCCATCAGCTGGCGCAGTTCGTCGTGGCTGAGAAAGGTCGGGGTGCCGCCGCCAAAGTGCAGTTGCTCGACTTTTTGCGTGGGGTCGAGGTGGCAGGCGATCAGCTGGATTTCCTGCTCCAGTCGCTGCAAGTACGGCAGGGCGCGGCCGCGGTCTTTGGTGATGACTTTGTTGCAGGCGCAGTAGTAGCAAATGTTCGCGCAGAACGGCACGTGCACATACAGCGACAACGGGCGTAGCGCCTTGCGGCTGTCGCGCAGGGCGTGAAACAGGTCAAAGGTGCCGACCTGTCCGTCGAATTGCATGGCGGTCGGGTAAGAGGTGTAGCGCGGTCCCGCCAGGTCGTAACGGCGGATCAGATCAGTGTCCCAACGAATGGCGTCGAGCATCATGCGGGCGTTCCCCCGGATAGGCTGGCAGTGTCAGCGAGTCTAGGGCGCGGGGCGGTGGGGCATCTTGATTTGCATCAACGGGCTTCAAGATCTTTGTTGTCAGTGAGGGCCTCATCGCGAGCAAGCTCGCTCCCACAGGTTTTGTGAACACTGTAAATCCCTGTGGGAGCGAGCTTGCTCGCGATGGGGGCACCGCCGATTTAATGCCCCATCAACCAATGCTGATGCGGCCCCGGCAAGGTCCACAGGCCGAACAGAATCACCAGCAACCCGCCGGTCATCCGCACACTGCGTTTGCGCAACAACGCCGTGACCCGCTCAGCCGCCAGGCCTGTGGCAAGCAGCACCGGCCAGGTGCCCAGGCCGAAGGCCAGCATCAACAGTGCACTGTCCAAAGCATTGCCTTGGCTGGCGGCCCACAGCAAGGTGCTGTAAACCAGTCCGCACGGCAGCCAGCCCCACAGCGCGCCCAGCAGCAAAGCGCGGGGCAGGCTCGACACGGGCAACAGTTTGTTGGCGACCGGCTGGATATGCCGCCACAGGCCGCGACCGAGGCTTTCGATGCGGGTCAGGCCGCTCCACCATCCGGCGAGGTACAAGCCCATGGCGATCAGCAGCAAACCGGCGATCACCCGCATGAACATGGCCGCCGGGCTGTTGGCCACGGCCCAGCCTGCCAGGCCGATCAAGAGTCCGGCGGTGGCATAGCTGAGAATTCGTCCCAGGTTATAGGCCAACAGCAGCCGAAAGCGGCGGCTGCGTTGCTCCTTGGGAATCGCCAGGGTCAGCGCACCCATCAAGCCGCCGCACATTCCCAGGCAGTGCCCGCCACCAAGCAGCCCGAGAATCACCGCAGACACTAACAGCGGCGCCAACTCAAGCATGCGGAGGAGCCTTGTCGTCCGGTTTGACCGGATGACCGCTGGCTTCGTCGACCGCGGCCTTGTGGTTCGGGTCCTGGTCGTCGAACAGAATGCTGTGGGCCGGGCCGTCGAGGTCGTCGTACTGACCGCTGTCGACCGCCCAGAAGAAGATGTAAACGGCGATGGCCACGATCAGCAGCGCGGCCGGGATCATCACGTAGAGAGCTGGCATCTGGACTCCATGCCCGCGCGGCTCAGGCCGGCAGCGGACGGGTTTCTGGCGTGGTACGGCTGGCAGGCGCGCTCGGCAGGCGAGTCAGGCGCAGGGCATTGAGCACCACGGTCAACGAACTGATGGACATGCCGACCGCGGCCCATATCGGCGTGATCCAGCCGAGGGCGGCGAACGGCAACATGAGGCCATTGTACAGCCCGGCCCACAACAGGTTCTCGATGATTACCCGGCGGGTGCGCCGCGCCAGGCTGAAGGCTTGTACCAGCGCCTCGAGGCGGTTCGAGAGCAGGACCGCATCGGCACTGGTTTTCGCCAGGTCGGTGGCCGAGCCCATCGCCACGCTGATATCGGCGGCGGCCAGCACCGGCACGTCGTTGACCCCGTCACCGAGCATCAACACCTTGCGGCCTTCCTTGTGCAGCTGTTGCAGGACCTGCAATTTGTCATCCGGGCGCAAACCACCCCGGGCTTCATCGATGCCCAGTTCGGCGGCGACACTGACGACCATCGGCGAGGTGTCGCCCGACAGCAGCAGCGTGCGCCAGCCACGGGCCTTGCAGGCGTCAACCAGCGTTTGGGCGTCGGCGCGCAGGCGGTCGTCGAGCACAAACCAGGCCAGGGGGCCCTGGCTGTCGCCGAGCAGCAGCCATTGGCCCGCTTCCTGCGGCATCGACGGCACGGAAGCGCCACTGAGCTCACAGACGAAACCTGGTTGACCGATGCGCAAGCGTTGCGCGCCGACCAACCCTTCAAGCCCCAGCCCCGGTGTGCTGTGGACTTCTTCGGCGGCCAGCGGCGCGCGGCCAAAGGCGCGGGCGATCGGGTGTTCGGAGCGGTTTTCCAGCGCGGCGGCCAGGCTTAGGCATTGATCGCTGCCGAGTTCGCCGAGCGGACGGATCGAGCGCAACGCCAGGCGTCCTTCGGTCAGTGTGCCGGTCTTGTCGAAAATCACTGTGTCGATCTGGTTCAGGCCTTCAAGCACATGACCGCGAGTCAGCAGTAAACCCAGTTTATGCAGGGTGCCGGTGGCGGCCGTGAGGGCGGTCGGTGTGGCCAGCGACAAGGCGCACGGGCAGGTCGCAACCAGCATCGCCAGGACAATCCAGAAGGCGCGGGACGAATCCAGTTCCCACCAGAGCAAGCCGATGGCCACGACGGCAATCAGGGTCAGCAACAAAAACCATTGCGCAGCGCGGTCGGCGATTTCCGCCAGGCGCGGCTTCTCGGCCTGGGCGCGGTCCAGCAGGCGGACGATGGCCGACAGCCGCGTGTCTTGGCCGAGGGCGAGGACTTGCACGGTCAGCGCGCCTTCGACATTGAGCGTACCGGCGGTGACGGCATCGCCCAGCGTTCGAGGTTGCGGCAGGTATTCGCCGGTCAGCAGCGATTCGTCGATGCTTGACTGGCCATCGAGGATCTTGCCGTCCGCCGGCAGAATCGCGCCAGGGTGTACCAGCACCTGATCGCCGACGCGCAGTTCGCTGAGCAGGATTCGCTCGCTCTGGCCATCAGTGCTCAAGCGCAGGCACGAGGCGGGCAGCAGGTTGACCAGTTGCGCGGTAGCGGCGGCGGTGCGCTCCCGGGCGCGACGCTCCAGGTAACGTCCGGCCAGCAGGAACAGCGCGAACATGCCCACCGCATCGAAATACAACTCGCCGACACCGCTGATCGAGGTCCAGATCCCGGCGATGTAGGCGCTGCCGATTGCCAATGACACCGAAACATCCATGGTCAGGTGACGGGTGCGCAGGTCGCGCAGGGCGCCTTTGAAAAAGGGCGCGCAGCTGTAGAACACAATCGGCGTCGTGAGGAATAGTGCAACCCAGCGCAGGATGGTGTGCAGCTCGGGGCTCAAGTCGATGTTGAATTCGGGCCAGGTGGCCATGGTCGCCATCATCGCCTGGAACCACAGCAGGCCGGCCACGCCGAGTTGGCGCAGGGCCAGGCGATTTTCGGCGGCCAGTTGCTCGCTGGCGCGGTCGGCTTGATAGGGATGGGCGGCGTAGCCGATGTGGCGCAACTCGCTGAGCACTTGGCTCAATGGCAATTGCGCATCAGCCCAGCGTACATGCAGGCGATGATTGGACAGGTTCAACCGCGCCTCGGCTACCGCCGGCAAGCCGCGCAGGTGTTTCTCGATCAGCCAGCCGCAGGCGGCGCAACTGATGCCTTCCATCAGCAAGGTGGTTTCGGCGAGTTCGCCGTTGTGGCGCACGAACGGTTGTTGCACGTCGGCGCGGTCGTACAGCGCCAGCTCATCCACCAACTGCACGGGCAAGGCTTCGGGGTTGGCCGAGGATTCGCTGCGATGCTGGTAATAGCTTTCCAGACCGCCGGCGACGATGGCTTCAGCCACGGCCTGGCAGCCCGGGCAGCAGAACTCGCGGGTTTCACCGAGGACCACGGCGGTGAAGCGGCTGCCGGTCGGGACGGGCAGGGCGCAGTGGTAGCAGGGGAGTGGACTGGTCATGGGGTTTTCACAGCGTGTTGTCCGATGATCGTTCCCACGCTCTGCGTGGGAATGCCTCCCCGGACGCTCTGCGTCCGCTTCGGCTGGGACGCAGAGCGTCCCTGGCTGCGTTCCAACGCAGAGCGTGGGAACGATCAAGGTGAGGCTTACTTCTTCAGGTCTTCGGCGCCTTGCAGCGGCTCATCGCCCAGCATCAGGTCCTTGTCATGGATGACCTGTTCTTCCTCGAACAGACGCCACGTCTTGTCGTCCTGCACACCCAGCAATTCGACAAAGCGACGACCTTCAATCTTGTCACTCAGCTGGCCGATGTAGCGGCCTTGTTCGGTTTCGCTGCGGGCGAGGGTGATCTTGCGATCCTTCTCGGGTTGGGTCGGTGAGATCAGGTTCAGTTGAAGGGTCTTGGGTTGGCTGTTGCCGCTCAGGCGCAAGTCGACTTCGCCCGTCACGTCGTCCAGATGCACGCTGGCACGCAGCAACAGGGTCTGGGCCAGCAGCTCGCGGTCCAGGGAGCGGTTGATGCCTTTGCCGGCCTCGTAGTAGTTGTCATTGACCAGGTTGTCGGGATTGTTCACCGCGATCGTCACCATGGACAAGGTCAGGGTCACGGAGCACGCCAGGATGGCAATGATGATCCATGGCCAAAGATGCTTGTACCAAGGGCTTGCGGCATTTGCTGCGGGCATGATCACTTCTCTCAACGAATTTGTGGGCCGATGAATCGGCTCTTGGCTTCAACGTGGACACTGTTGTCGTCGGCATCCTTGAGGGTGAATTTGACCTCGTTGGTGCTCGACGGCAGTTTCTCCGGCGCCATGGACAATTCCACGGGCTGGCTGAAAATCTCCCCGGCGGCGACTTTGATTTCACGCTTGCCTTGCAGCTTCAGGTCCGGCAAACCAGAGGCTTCCAGCACGTAGGTGTGGTCACGCTGGTCTTTGTTCATGATCTTCAGGCTGTAGACGTTTTCGATCCGGCCTTCGGCGTTCTCGCGGTACAGCACGCGGTCCTTGCTGACGTCGAAACCGACCAGCGAACGCATGAAGAACGCGCCGGCCAGCAAGCCCATCATGGTCAGCAGCACCAAGGCGTAGCCGATCAGGCGCGGGCGCAGTTTATGGGTTTTTTGCCCGGACAGGTTATGTTCGGTGGTGTAGCTGATCAAACCGCGTGGGTACTCCATTTTGTCCATGATGCTGTCGCAGGCATCGATGCAGGCGGCGCAGCCGATGCACTCGATCTGCAGGCCATCGCGGATGTCGATCCCGGTCGGGCAAACCTGCACGCACATGGTGCAATCGATGCAATCGCCCAGGCCCTGGGCCTTGTAGTCGATGCCTTTCTTGCGTGGACCACGGCTTTCACCGCGACGTGGATCGTAGGAAACGATCAGCGTGTCCTTGTCGAACATCACACTCTGGAAGCGCGCATACGGGCACATGTAAATGCACACTTGCTCACGCAGCCAGCCGGCGTTGCCGTAGGTGGCGAGGGTGAAGAACGCGACCCAGAAATACGACCAGCCATCCGCTTCGCCGGTGAAGAAATCGATGGTCAGTTCGCGAATGGGCGAGAAGTAACCGACGAAGGTCATGCCGGTCACGAAGCCGATCAACAGCCACATCGAGTGTTTGCTGAGTTTGCGCAGGAATTTGTTGGCGCTCATCGGCGCCTTGTCGAGTTTGATGCGCTGGTTACGGTCGCCTTCGGTGACCTTTTCGCACCACATGAAAATCCACGTCCAGACGCTTTGCGGACAGGTATAGCCGCACCAGACCCGGCCGGCGTACACGGTAATGAAGAACAGGCCAAAGGCGCTGACAATCAAGATGCCGGAAAGCAGGATGAAATCCTGGGGCCAGAAGGTGGCGCCAAAAATGAAGAATTTACGTTCCGGCAGGTTCCACCACACGGCTTGATGACCGCCCCAGTTCAGCCAGACCGTGCCGAAATACAACAGGAACAGAAAGGCCCCACCCATCATTCGTAAATTGCGGAACAGGCCGGTGAAGGCTCGGGTGTAGATCTTTTCTCGGGAGGCGTAGAGGTCGACGCTGTTGTTCGCGTTTTTGGCAGGCGGTGTGACGTCGTGTACCGGAATCTGATTGCTCATCATTGCATCCCACGGCAGTGGAAAAATGCCTCGGTCAGTGCATGCCGACCGCGGTCGAAAAGGGGTGTAGCAGTGGCGCAATGATACGCCTGTAGCTCTACCTCAAGGGTGCGACCTTTGGTCACGTTGGTAGAAATCAACTGACGGTGTAATGACTTGAATCAATTGACTTATGAATTATGGACGGTTTTTCGGGATTCAGATTGGGAGGTGATGCGATTCGTGGCCGCCCGGCATGCCGATCACCGAAGGGATTGCCGCAGCGGCTTCCTGGTGGGGCTCACCACACGCTGAATATAAACTGCAAAAAGAAAGTTGGGCGAAGTTGTTCTTCTGTATTAATTGCGGGTAGCGGAAATATATTTATTTAATTGGCTCTGGTTGGTTGTTTGAGGTTTTTGTTCGTTTTCATTAAGTTGGTGGGGTGCGGCTTTAATCGCACTTTATTTAATACTAATGGAAACGGAATTTCATGATTGCCAAGAAAGTTAAGCAGTTTGTGCTGGGCGTGTGCCTGTTGTCTACGATGCCTGTGGCCTATTCAGTGGAGGGTGCTCCACATCACATGATCTTCGCTTCGGATACGCAATACCCGTGGACCGATAAGCTCGACCGCAGAGAGCCGGAGTCAGAAGCGGATTTCAATAGCCGTTCAAAATGGCTGGTAGAGACCCAGTTTGCGAGTATTGCCGACTTTCGGAAAAACAATGCGCAATCCCATGTCCCGCTGATGATCAATGGTGATATCACCGCTTTCGGTCACGGCTGGCAGCGCTCTTACATGAACTCGGTATTGAAAAAATACTTCAAGGACGATTATCTGTATGGGTTGGGTAATCACGATTATGAGAATAATGTGGATGATTGCTTCAGCAATAGTTGCGCGGCCGGCAGTATCGTGGAGTTCAAAGAACACCATGAAGGCAAGGTTGATAACTTTGATCTGAACATTACGGGCAGTTTCATTAGCCGGCAGTATTCGGGCAGCCTCGCCTATTCCAAGAACATCGGTGACGTCCATATGGTGCAACTCAATAATGAACCGACCTATGCGACCAGGATTTCTCACGCGTTAAACCCGACGACCTTCGATATCAACAGTACCCTGGATTGGCTTGAAATCGATTTGAGACACGCTCGGATTCAGGGCTACGCCATCATTATCAACATGCACAAGCCGGAGGAAATGATGGGGAGCAGTGAGCAAGTGAGGCGTTTCCACCAAATGATCAGGAAGTATGAGGTCACTGCCATTTTTGCCGGTCATTACCATCAAAATGGTGGCGATGCCTATGAAGTGAATGGCGTGCCAATGTACCTCAGCGGCGCCAGTTCCCAGCAAACCTACCTGATTGCCAGCTTCTCGGATGATCGCAAGCAATTGCACATCAACCTTGTGACGAACAACCAGTGGCAGACCCGAAAGCTGCTGGATACGGTGCCGGTGAAATCGATCTGGGCCAGTCGCCCATAAAAAAGGCCCCGTCAGATCACTGGCGGGGCCCTTTTTGTTGCATCAAGCATTTGCCTTACTGAGCATCTGCCGCCGGAGCCTTCTCACCGTGAGAAAGGCTGTAGACGTAAGCGGCCAGCAGGTGAACCTTGTCGTTGCCTTGCAGCAGTTCTTGCGCAGGCATCTGGCCCTGACGGCCGTAACGGATGGTCTGCTGCAGTTGAGCGAAGCTCGAACCGTAGATGAACGCTGCCGGGTGGGTCAGGTTAGGTGCGCCCATCGCTGGCGTACCTTTGCCTTCCGGACCGTGGCAAGCCACGCAGTTGGCGGCGAACAGCTTCTGGCCGGCAACCGGGTCAGCCTTGGTGCCTTCCGGCAGCTTGCGGCCATCGAGGTTGGTCAGTACGAACGAAGCAACGTCCGCAACGCCTTGCTCGCCGATCACGTCAGCCCACGCTGGCATGACCGCATGACGGCCGCCCATGATGGTGGTCTTGATGGTTTGCGGCTCGCCGCCCCAGCGCCAGTCGGCGTCGGTCAGGTTCGGGAAGCCATAGGCGCCCTTGGCGTCGGAACCGTGGCAGACCGAGCAGTTGGAGGCGAACAGACGGCCACCCATCTTCAGGGCTTGCGGGTCCTTGGCCACTTCTTCGATTGGCATGGAAGCGAACTTGGCGAAGATCGGACCGAACCTGGCGTCCGACTTGGCCATTTCCTTTTCCCACTCGTGAACGCCGGTCCAGCCGGACTGGCCGTTGGCGAACGCGGTCTGCTTCTCGTTATCGAGGTAGTTGTAACCTGGCAGCAGGCCTTTCCAGTTGCCCAGGCCCGGGTACAGCACCAGGTAGCCCAGGGCGAAGATGATGGTGCCCACGAACAGCATGAACCACCATTTTGGCAGTGGGTTGTCGTACTCCTCGATCCCGTCGAAGGAGTGGCCAACCGTTTCTTCGGTGGCTTCGCTGCGCTGGCCCTTGCGGGTGGACAGCAGCAGCCAGGTCAGGGCGAAGATGGTGCCGAGACTGAGGACTGTGACGTACAGACTCCAGAACGTAGTCATTCTTTGTTACTCCTAGAAGCTTGCTCGACGTGCTTGATGGCTTCGGGATCATCCGCGAAAGGCAGCAAGGTCGCGTCTTCAAACTCCGACTTGCGCTTGGGGCTGAATACCCACAACGCCAGACCGATGAAGGCCACCATCACAACAACGGTGCCCAGGCCACGAATCATCCCGATATCCATCTAAATCACCGTTTGCTTTTGATGATGGTGCCCAGGCCTTGCAGATAGGCCACCAGCGCGTCCATTTCGGTTTTGCCCTTCACAGCATCCTTGGCGCCGGCGATGTCTTCGTCGGTGTAAGGGACGCCGAGCGTGCGCAAGACTTCCAGTTTCTTGGCGGTGTCTTTGCCGTCGAGCTTGTTTTCCACGAGGAACGGGTAGGCCGGCATTTTCGACTCAGGCACTACGTTGCGCGGGTTGTACAAGTGCGCACGCTGCCAGTCATCGGAGTAACGACCGCCGACGCGGGCCAGGTCCGGACCGGTACGCTTGGAACCCCACAGGAACGGGTGGTCCCAGACGCTTTCACCGGCGACCGAGTAGTGGCCGTAACGTTCGGTTTCAGCACGGAACGGGCGGATCATCTGCGAGTGGCAGCCGACACAACCGTTGGCGATGAACACATCGCGTCCTTCGACTTCAAGCGCAGGGCGAGGCTTCATGCCTTCGACCGGCTTGTTGGTGACGTCCTGGAAAAACAGCGGAACGATCTGGGTCAGGCCGCCGATGCTGACGGCGATAACCATGAAGAAGGCCAGCAGGCCAATGTTCTTCTCGACTGCTTCATGCTTCATCAGTGAGCTCCAACTACAGCAATCTGTTCAGCGGCTTTGGCTTCTGCCGGGTTCGAGGCACGTACGGTACGCCATACGTTGTAAGCCATGAACAGCATGCCGCTGGCGAAGAACGCACCGCCCAGGGCGCGAACGATGTAGCCAGGGTGGCTGGCTTGCAGGGCTTCGACGAACGAGTAGGTGAGGGTGCCGTCGTCGTTGATTGCACGCCACATCAGGCCCTGGGTGATGCCGTTGACCCACATCGAGGCGATGTACAGAACGGTACCGATGGTTGCGAGCCAGAAGTGTGTGTTGATCAGGCCGATGCTGTGCATCTGCGCACGACCGAACAGTTTCGGGATCATGTGGTAGATGGCGCCGATCGAGATCATCGCTACCCAGCCAAGAGCGCCGGCGTGTACGTGGCCGATGGTCCAGTCGGTGTAGTGCGACAGCGAGTTCACGGTCTTGATGGCCATCATCGGGCCTTCGAAGGTCGACATGCCGTAGAACGCCAGCGATACCACCAGGAAGCGCAGGATCGGGTCGGTGCGCAGCTTATGCCAGGCGCCCGACAGGGTCATCATGCCGTTGATCATGCCGCCCCAGCTCGGAGCCAGCAGGATGATCGACATCGCCATGCCCAGGGACTGAGCCCAGTCCGGCAGTGCGGTGTAGTGCAAGTGGTGCGGACCGGCCCAGATGTACAGGGTGATCAGCGCCCAGAAGTGCACGATCGACAGGCGATAGGAGTAGATCGGACGCTCGGCCTGCTTCGGAACGAAGTAGTACATCATCCCCAGGAAGCCGGTGGTCAGGAAGAAACCGACCGCGTTATGGCCGTACCACCACTGGATCATCGCGTCCGTCGCACCCGCATAGGCGGAGTAGGACTTGAACAGGCTGACCGGCAGCGACATGTGGTTGACGATGTGCAGCATCGCCGTCACGACGATGAAGGCACCGTAGAACCAGTTGCCGACGTAGATGTGCTTGGTCTTGCGCTTGACGATGGTGCCGAAGAACACCAGACCGTAAACAACCCAGACGATGGCCAGCAAAATAGCCAGGGGCCATTCCAGCTCAGCGTATTCCTTGGTGGTGGTGTAACCCAGCGGCAAGGTAACGATGGCGCCGATGATCACCGCTTGCCATCCCCAGAAGTGGAAGGCGGCGAGACTGTCGGAAATCAGTCGCGTTTGGCAGGTTCGCTGCACGACGTAATAAGAAGTGGCAAACAGTGCACAACCACCGAAGGCGAAAATCACCAGGTTGGTGTGCAACGGGCGTAAGCGTCCAAAAGTCGTCCACGGCAGACCGAAGTTCAATTCCGGCCATACGAGCTGTGAGGCGATGAAGACACCAAGCCCCATGCCAAGGATCCCCCAGACCACCGTCATGATGGCGAACTGGCGGACTACCTTATAGTTATAAGCAGTCGGACTGATTGCTGTGCTCATTCTAAGGTTCCACGGTTTGGGTGTTTTATTAGGAGTAAAAATCGGTCGCAAGTATGGAGAAAGCAGGGGGTCATTGCAACGCGCCATGACCTGGATCAATGCTTTCAAAAGCTGATTCTGCGGCCTTTCCATGCGCCGCGTAAGGACAAAATTGCCCCCGGACAAAATGTCGCAGCGAACGAAAAGTGTGAGGGGGTCAGGTCAGTTGTAACGGGGTGTGTTCAAACGCAACGATCGAGTGACAGACGGCGATTGGCACGACAGCCGGTATCTACCAGCCTTTGCGGCCTGTCATCGAGCGAATTCGTCGAACGCATCGGGTTGGGTCGACCTGGAACCGGCTCATGCCAGTCCGCATCGCAGAAGCTTAGACCCGAATCTGGTGAACCGAAAGGAGCGACCCAAGGAGGGGTGCGACACTTGGTCGCAAAAAAGCAGGGAACTGCCGCATCCGGGAGAATGCGGCAGTAGAGCGGTCGAGATTTATTCGCGTTTGCCTTCGGCTTGCAAGCGCTCGGTGCTCAGGCCGTGAGACAGGCTGTAAACATACGCAGCCAGCAGTTGTACTTTGTCGTTGCCGAGCAATTCGTTCTGCGCCGGCATATGGCCCTGGCGGCCATGACGTATCGTTTGCTCAAGCTGCGTCAGGCCTGTTCCATAGATAAATCCGGCCGGGTGCGTCAGATTCGGCGCTCCCATGGCTTCAGTGCCCTGGCCGTTTGCTCCATGACAGGCCACGCAGGTGGTGCTGAACAGTTGCTGTCCGGCTTGCACATCGGCACCGCTGTCGGCTGGCAATGGCAGGCCCGCCAGTTCGTGACGTACATACGCGGCAACGTTTTTCACACCGGTTTCGCCGAGGATTTCACCCCAGGCCGGCATTGCCGCCATGCGACCGCCCATGATGGTGGTCTTGATGGTGTCGGCAGCACCGCCCCAGCGCCAGTCGGCGTCGGTCAGGTTCGGGAAGCCAAAGGCGCCCTTGGCATCCGAGCCGTGGCAGACCGAGCAGTTGGAGGCGAACAGACGACCGCCCATTTTCAGCGCTTGCGGGTCCTTGGCCACTTCTTCCAGCGGCATGGCGGCGAATTTGGCGAAGATCGGCCCGAACTTCGCGTCAGCCTTGTTCATTTCCTTTTCCCATTCGTGGACGCCGGTCCAGCCGTCCTCGTAACCCGGCAGGACGCCTTTCCAGTTGCCCAGGCCGGGATAAAGGATCAGATAGCCCACGGCAAACACCAGCGTGCCGGCGAACAGCATGAACCACCACTGCGGCAGCGGATTGTCATACTCCTCGATGCCGTCGAAGCTATGGCCCATGGTCTGGTCGACGCTGCCCTTGGTTTCGCCCTTGCGGGTGCCGATCAGCAGCCAGGTCAGGCCGATCAGGCTGCCGATGGTCAGTACGCAGATCCACGTACTCCAGAAGGTGGTCATGGCCGGGTACTCCTTGTTGTTGCGGGTTCTTGAGGGCTATCGAGTTGTGGTTCGTCGGCGAACGGCAGCAGGCTCGCTTCGGCGAATGCCGGGTTGCGCTTGCTGTTGAACACCCACAACGACAGGCCGACGAAGGCCACGAACACCACGACCGTGCCCAGGCCTCGGATCATTCCACTGCTTAACTCAACGACCATGGCTCACCTCTTGCTCTTGATGGCAGTGCCGAGCACTTGCAGGTAGGCGACCAGTGCGTCCATTTCGGTCTTGCCCTTGAGCGAGGCCGTTGCACCGGCGATGTCGTCGTCGGTGTAGGGGACGCCCAGGGTGCGCATGGTCTTGATCTTGGTTTCGGTGTGGCTGCTGTCGAGCGGATTGGCCACCAGCCACGGATAGGCCGGCATCTTCGATTCCGGCACGACGTTGCGCGGGTTGTACAAGTGCGCGCGGTGCCAGTCTTCGGAGTAACGGCCGCCGACCCGTGCCAGGTCCGGCCCGGTGCGTTTGGAACCCCACAGGAACGGGTGATCCCAGACGCTCTCACCGGCGACCGAATAGTGGCCGTAGCGTTCGGTCTCGGCGCGAAACGGGCGGATCATCTGCGAGTGGCAACCGACGCAGCCTTCACGGATGTAAATGTCACGTCCTTCCAGTTGCAGCGCGGTGTAGGGCTTCATGCCTTCCACCGGCTTGTTGGTCACGTCCTGGAAGAACAGCGGGACGATCTGGGTCAGACCGCCGATGCTCACGGCCAGGACCATCAGCAGCATCAGCAGGCCGACGTTTTTCTCGATTGTTTCGTGTTTCATGGCGGACTCCTCAGGCCATCTGCGCGGCAGCGGCGACTTCGGCAGGCTGCGAGGCCCGCACGGTGCGCCAGGTGTTGTAAGCCATCAGGAACATGCCACTGAGGAAGATCGCACCGCCCACCAGTCGCACGACGAAGCCTGGGTGGCTGGCCACCAGGGTTTCGACGAAGGAGTAGGTCAGCGTGCCGTCCTCGTTGACGGCGCGCCACATCAGGCCCTGGGCGATGCCGTTGACCCACATCGAGGCGATGTACAGCACGGTGCCGATGGTCGCGAGCCAGAAGTGCGCGTTGATCAGGCCGATGCTGTGCATCTGCGCGCGACCGAAGATTTTCGGGATCATGTGATACAGCGCACCGATGGAAATCATCGCCACCCAGCCGAGCGCGCCAGCGTGAACGTGGCCGATGGTCCAGTCGGTGTAGTGGGAGAGGGCGTTGACCGTCTTGATCGCCATCATCGGCCCTTCGAAGGTCGACATGCCGTAGAACGCCAGGGACACCACGAGGAAGCGCAGGATCGGATCGCTGCGCAACTTATGCCAGGCGCCCGAGAGCGTCATCATGCCGTTGATCATCCCGCCCCAGCTTGGCGCCAGCAGGATCAGCGACATCACCATGCCCAGCGACTGCGCCCAGTCCGGCAGCGCGGTGTAGTGCAAGTGGTGCGGACCGGCCCAGATGTAAAGGGTGATCAGCGCCCAGAAGTGCACGATGGACAAGCGATAGGAATACACCGGGCGCTCGGCCTGTTTGGGCACGAAGTAATACATCATCCCCAGGAAACCGGCGGTGAGGAAAAAGCCCACGGCGTTGTGTCCGTACCACCACTGGACCATCGCATCGGTCGCACCGGCGTACACCGAGTAGGACTTGGTGAAACTCACCGGCACTTCAAGGTTGTTGACGATGTGCAGGATCGCCACGGTGATGATGAACGCACCGAAGAACCAGTTGCCGACGTAGATGTGCTTGGTCTTGCGCTTGGCCAGCGTGCCGAAGAACACGATGGCGTAGGCGACCCAGACGATGGTGATCAGGATGTCGATCGGCCATTCCAGCTCGGCGTATTCCTTGGAACTGGTGTAACCCAGTGGCAGGCTGATGGCCGCCAGCAGGATCACCAGTTGCCAGCCCCAGAAGCAGAACGCGGCGATTTTCGGCGCGAACAATTGAGTCTGGCAGGTGCGTTGCACCGAATAGAACGAACTGGCAAACAGGGCGCAACCGCCGAAAGCGAAGATCACCGCGTTGGTGTGCAATGGGCGCAACCGCCCGAAACTGGTCCACGGTAGATTGAAGTTGAGTTCGGGCCAGACCAATTGAGCCGCGAGAAAAACCCCGAGACCCATGCCGACGATGCCCCACACCACCGTCATAATGGCGAATTGGCGGACCACCTTGTAGTTGTAGGCGGTACTGATAGAAGTGTTCATGGTTCCCCATCCACGGTTCAGCCGAAGTGAGCGCCAGCAGCGCCGCTTCGCCTGGAGTTATAGGCAGACTAAAAGCGAGGCAAGCATGGACAAAGAGCACAAGGCCAGTATTGACGGGGATCAATGGGCGCAATGTGTGCGGGAGCATGGATGGTTGTGGAATGCCGCGTCAGTGTCAGCATCGGCGACGCTGATTCTTGCCCATGGTGCCGGTGCGCCGATGGACAGTGCCTGGATGGACGATGTGGCTGCGCGCCTTGCAGCTCAAGGCGTTAATGTATTGCGCTTTGAGTTTCCATACATGGCGCAAAGGCGTGTCGATGGCGGCAAGCGTCCTCCGAATCCGGCGCCAAAACTGCTGGAATGCTGGCGTGAGGTGTATGCCGTGGTGCGACGCCATGTCACGGGGCGTCTGGCCATTGGCGGCAAGTCCATGGGCGGGCGGATGGCCAGTCTGTTGGCTGATGAACTGGGTGCGGATGCCTTGGTGTGCCTCGGTTATCCGTTTTATGCGGTGGGGAAGCCGGAGAAGCCTCGGGTCGAGCATTTGGCTTCTTTGCGGACTCGGACGTTGATTGTGCAGGGGGAGCGGGATGCTCTGGGTAATCGTGAGGCGGTTGAGGGGTATTCGTTATCGACGGGGATTGAGGTGTTTTGGTTGGCCGCTGGGGATCATGACTTGAAGCCTTTGAAGGCCTCGGGGTTTACCCATGAGCAGCATCTGGCGGCTGCGGCGGGCAAGGTTGCTGCATTTCTTCAGTGAGATTTGAGGGGGGGCATATCCGTTGCTGCGGTAACGGCCACTTAGGGTTTCGCCCTGACGGCGACTCACTTTTTTTACAAACGCCTAAAAAAAGTAAGCAAAAAAACGCTTGCTCCTACGTTCGGCCCGCTCGCTGAGGCTCGGGGTTCCTTCGCTCCGGGATCCATCCGGGGGCATCGCCTCCGGTTTGCTTCGCTGCGCCTCCTCTCGATGTGTTCGACTTCGTCGAACGGTCGCTGCGCTCCCACCCCCGGATGAATCCCTCCACTCAGCCTTCCGATGTCGCCCGTGGATCAAGATCAAGAGCTGCAGCCGAGCTAACGCTCATCCTGTTGAGTGGTGAGGAGCAGAAGCAGAAGCGGTACGCGTTCTGCTATTGCTCTTCTGTGGGAGCGAGCTTGCTCGCGAAGGCGGCCTGACAGCCGACCATTCTCTAACTGAATGCATTCCAATGAAAACTGTGGGAGCTGGCCTGCCAGCGATGGCGGACTGACAGCCAACCAATCTCTAGCTGAATGTATTCCAATCAAAACTTTGGGAGCTGGCCTGCCAGCGATGGCGGCTTGCCAGACAACCAATCTCTAACTGAATGCACTCAAATCAAAACTGTGGGAGCTGGCTTGCCAGCGATGGCGGCTTGCCAGCCAACCAATCTCTAATTGAATGCACTCAAATCAAAACTGTGGGAGCTGGCCTGCCAGCGATGGCGGCTTGCCAGCCAACCAATCTCTAATTGAATGCACTCAAATCAAAACTGTGGGAGCTGGCCTGCCAGCGATGGCGGCTTGCCAGCCAACCAATCTCTAACTGAATGCACTCAAATCAAACCTGTGGGAGCTGGCTTGCCAGCGATGGCGGCTTGCCAGCCAACCAATTTCTAATTGAATGCACTCAACCCAACTGTGGGAGCTGGCCTGCCAGCGATGGCGGCCTGACAGCCGACCAATTTTTTACTGGTGTCCCCATCTAAATGTGCAAGCGAGCTTGCTCCGGGCGGCGATCTGCCGAAAGCGGTCTGACCAGATCACATCAAGGGATCAGGAAAATATCCGGCCGCTGTCTGTGCATAAACGTAATCCCGAGAGCACGTTTAAAGTACACGAACCGTTACGCCATAAGGGCTACAACACCTTGCGTCGTTGCCTACGCGTACGCCAGAATCCGCCGGCTTACGCGGCTATGGGGTGGGCTATATCGTTTCCCTGTCACTGAAAAACAGTGATCGGGTTTGGTAGCCCGCTTCGAAACCGTCGTATGGCGTCACCGTATGCAGTCCTTTATGTGGGGCTCAGATTTTTATGGTGGGCATGCGTGGGGCTCCTTTGTGAGCGCCGGGTTTCCCGTTTCGACCGGTCTACCAACCCGCGTATGGCCACCACCCTTCGTTTGGTAGCGAGGGTGATGGCTCCTAAAATTCGAAACCGGAGTTACACCTATGTTCAAAGCCACACCCAACCCACCAGAAACCGATCCAACCTCCCACGATCCCGAGCTCGAATCTCAAAAGACAAAAGAAGCCGCCGACCGCGCACTCGACTATTACCTCTGCCCCGAAATTCCGCAGTACTTTCCACCCAAGACCCGCCCCATCTATCAGGTCGACCCCACGCTGGATGACGAAACGCTGCTCGTCGAAGCCAGTGAATCGCTGTCGTCGGCCAATGCCATGGCCGGCAATATCGCCAACTCGGTGAGAGGTCCGGAGCGCAAACCGCTGCTGGCGCTGCAACAGCTGATCATGTTGAACGAGCTGCTGGTCAATCGATTGCTGGACAGGCTTCGTTTGCCGAAGTAATCGGTGGCACTGGCGATTGACGTTTCAGCAGGTCAATAAAAAGCCCGGGAGCTTTCGCTTTCCGGGCTTTTTTTGAATGAAGAGCAAGATCAAAAGATCGCAGCCTGCGGCAGCTCCTACATTGGAATGCATTTCCCTGTAGGAGCTGCAGCAGGCTGCGATCTTTTGCTTTTAGCGGTTAAACCGCTCCACCAACGAATACTGGGTATTCGCGGTTTTGGTCAGCTCTTCACTCAACAACGCCGAGTTCTGCGCCTGTTCCGAGGTCTGATCCGCCAGGTGCGAGATGTTGCTGATGTTGCGGCTGATTTCTTCGGCCACCGCACTTTGCTCTTCGGTCGCTGCGGCAATCTGTGTGGTCATGTCGGTGATGTTGGCCACCGCTTCGCTGATTCCCACCAGTGCCTGATCCGCTTCCAGTACCCGCGCCACGCCTTCTTCTGCCTGGCGATGCCCGGCTTCCATGGTTTGCACGGCGGTGCTGGCGGTCTGTTGTAGCTTGGCGATCAGGGCGTGGATCTGCCCGGTGGATTCGCTGGTGCGTTGCGCCAGTTGGCGCACTTCGTCGGCCACCACCGCAAAACCACGGCCCATCTCGCCGGCACGAGCGGCTTCGATGGCGGCGTTCAAGGCCAGCAGGTTGGTCTGGTCGGCGATGCCTTTGATCACATCGACCACGCCACCGATTTCGTCGCTGTCCTTGGCCAGTTGGGTCACAGTCATGCCGGTTTCACCGACTACCACCGACAAGCGCTGAATGGCATCGCGGGTTTCGCCTGCGATGTCGCGACCGCGACCGGTCAGGCGATTGGCTTCCTGAGTCGCATCGGCGGTGCGTTGCACGTGGCTGGCGACTTCCTGAGTAGTGGCGGCCATCTGGTTGACGGCAGTGGCCACTTGCTCGGTTTCAACGCGTTGCCGTTCCAGGCCTGTGGAGCTGCTGTGCGCCAACGCGTCGGACTGCTTCGCTTGCTCGGTGAGGTGTTCGGCGGTGTCCTGCAGACGGGTCAGGCAGGTTTTCAGGCGTGCTTCCTGGCTGAGGATCGACATCTCCAGGCGCGCTTGCGCACCGCGGCTGTCGGTATACATCTGTGCGATCAACGGGTCGGAAGTGGTTTGCCCGGCCAGGACCAGCAGGCGCTTGAGGCCGCGCTGTTGCCAGCTCAAGCCCATCAGCCCCAACGGTACGGAAAGACCGGCGGCCAAGGCAAAGCCCCATTGGGACGTCAGCGTGGCGCCGATCATGAAGCTCAGCTGGCTGACCAGAATGAACGGCAGCCAGTCCTGAAGCACCGGCAGCCATTTGTCCCTTGAAGGAATCGGCGACTTGCCCTGATTGATGCGTTGGTAGAGCGCTTCGGCACGGCGGATCTGTTCGGCGGTGGGTTTGATCCGCACCGACTCGTACCCGATCACCTGATTGCCTTCGAACACGGGCGTCACGTAGGCGTTAACCCAGTAATGATCCCCGCTCTTGCAGCGATTCTTGACAATGCCCATCCATGGCAAGCCTTGTTTCAGTGTGGCCCACATGTGCGCGAACACCGCCGCCGGCACGTCTGGGTGACGGACCAGGTTGTGCGGCGCACGGATCAGCTCTTCACGAGAAAACCCGCTGATTTCGACAAAGGCGTCGTTGCAGTAGGTGATCACGCCCTTGGCATCGGTGGTGGAAATCAACCGTTGCTGAGCCGGGAAGGTCCGTTCGCGCTGTGTGATGGGCTGGTTATTACGCATGGCTTTTTCAATCCGCAAGGCTTTGAGAGGTTGTCGGCGGTGTCAGGAATTTATTGAAATTATTTTTCGATAATCAGCAGCGCGTTGCAAAACAGCCATTGCATCAGCCGGCGAGCATCGGATACGTGAACAGCGCGAAATGCAGCGCGTTCAGGCCAAAATGGGTGGCGATGGCCGCGCCCAAGCCGCCAAAACGGTAGGCCAGACCATAGCCGACACCCGCCAGGCTCGCCAGAAGCACCCATTGCGCGCCGGCACCCGCATGCACCAGGCCAAATAACAGTGAAGCAAGCAGTAACGCCAGATGTTCGCCGTAGGGTCGGTGTTTCAAACACCGGCTCAGGCCGCCCTGGATAT
Organism: Pseudomonas sp. DR48; assembly: GCF_019823085.1. NCBI lineage: Bacteria > Pseudomonadati > Pseudomonadota > Gammaproteobacteria > Pseudomonadales > Pseudomonadaceae > Pseudomonas > Pseudomonas sp. DR48. The sequence goes on from NZ_CP081946.1 coordinate 4,028,722, forward strand.
AACCGCGAAACAAGGCTTCCTCCACCAGCGTCACCAGCAACAGGTTGTTCAGCACCCACAATCCGGCTTGATCCGGCCATTTCGGTGCCCAATGGATTACGCCCAGCAAGAGCGCGCCGCCCAAGGCGAGCACGGCGCTCAGGGGCAGGGCGAGTGCGGTGGCGAGCAAAGAACGGCGCAGCGAGTGCCGGCCGATGATCCACGGGCAAACCAGCAGTAACCAGAAACCGATCAGGGATTTGTCCAGATTCAGGTACATGGCGAACTGCACGGCATCATCGGTGAAGCGTTGCGGGTCGATGGCGCGACCGTTGTAGAAACCCGGCAGCCAGTGCGTCGCCAGCGCCAGGGCCAGGATAATGAACACCCCGTGACCCAGGTAGCGAGCGACGGGAACCAGTTGTTGGCGAACGGCAAAACCGGCAATCAGCAGCAACGCAAAGGAAATGCCGGCGAGCCCACCAAGGTGACCGTAGGTCAGTGCGAGGGTGTAGCCGAGGGAGAGGAGGGCCAGATACGTCCATGGCAGGGCAATCATTGGAAGTCCTTGTGTCCAGAAACTGGCCGGCACCGCGGTTCCCTGTGGAAGGTGTTGTTCAGGGGATTGGCGCTCGACACATAACCCCTGTGGGAGCGAGCCTGCTCGCGATAACGTCATCGCATTCAACATCAATATTTCCTGATACACCGCTATCGCGAGCAAGCTCGCTCCGACAGTGACGGTGGTGTTCGGCATACAAAAGCGCGGCGATTATAGAGGCGAAATGCCCCACCAACAAAAACACCGCCCGAAGGCGGTGTTTTTGTCAGCGGTGGATCACGACGCAATCAACTGCCGCAACACGTAATGCAAAATCCCCCCTGACTTGAAGTATTCCACTTCGTTGAGCGTGTCGATCCGGCACAGCACCTCGACTTTCTCGCGCTGGCCATCTTCGCGGGTGATTACCAGGGTCAGGTTCATTCGCGGCGTCAGCTCGACGCCAGTCAAACCGAGGATATCCAGGGTTTCCTTGCCAGTGAGGTTCAGGCTCTTGCGGTTCTGATCCAGCTTGAACTGCAGCGGCAAAACGCCCATGCCCACAAGGTTGGAACGGTGGATGCGCTCGAAGCTTTCGGCTATGACCGCTTTCACCCCCAGCAGATTGGTGCCCTTGGCCGCCCAGTCGCGGCTTGAACCCGTGCCGTATTCCTGACCGGCAATCACCACCAGCGGCGTGCCCGACGCTTGATAGCGCATGGCGGCATCGTAAATCGGCATCCTTTCCCCGCTGGGGATGTAGATCGTGTTGCCGCCTTCTTCACCGCCGAGCATTTCGTTGCGTATACGGATGTTGGCGAAGGTGCCGCGCATCATCACTTCGTGGTTGCCGCGACGCGAGCCGTAGGAGTTGAAGTCTCGCGGCTCCACGCCTTTTTCGCGCAGGTAATGGCCGGCGGGACTGTCAGCCTTGATGTTGCCCGCGGGGGAGATGTGGTCGGTGGTCACCGAATCGCCGAGCAGCGCGAGAATCCTCGCCGCAGCGACATCCTTGACCACCGGCGGTGGCCCGCCGATGTCATCGAAGAACGGTGGGTGCTGGATGTAGGTCGAATCGTCTTGCCAGACATAAGTCGCCGCTTGCGGCACTTCAATGGCTTGCCACTGCTCGTCACCGGCAAACACTTCGGCGTATTCCTTGTGGAACATGGCGGTGTTGACTTGGTTTACCGCATCCGCGATTTCCTTGGTGCTCGGCCAAATGTCCCGCAGGTAAACCAGGTTGCCGTCCTTGTCAGTGCCCAAAGGCTCGCTGCTGATGTCGATGCGTACCGTGCCGGCCAGCGCGTAGGCAACGACCAGCGGCGGGGACGCCAGCCAGTTGGTTTTCACCAGCGGGTGCACGCGCCCCTCGAAGTTGCGATTGCCCGACAGCACCGAGGCAACGGTCAGGTCGGCTGCCTGAATGGCTTTTTCAATCGGCTCCGGCAAAGGCCCGGAGTTGCCGATGCAGGTGGTGCAGCCGTAACCGACCAGGGCAAAACCCAGCTCATCCAAGTATTGAGTGAGGCCTGCAGCCTTGTAGTAGTCGGTGACCACTTTGGAGCCAGGGGCCAGCGAACTCTTGACCCACGGTTTGCGCTTGAGGCCTTTCTCCACGGCTTTCTTGGCCACGAGGCCTGCGGCCATCATCACGCTCGGGTTGGACGTGTTGGTGCACGAGGTGATCGCGGCGATCACCACCGCGCCGTTTTTCAACCGGTAGACCTGGCCGTCGTATTCGTAGTCGGCTTCACCCGCCAGATCGGCATTGCCCACCGCAACGCCACCGCCGCCTTCACTTTCGAGGCGACCGACTTCCTTGCTGGTGGGTTTGAATTGCAGCTCGATGAAATCGCTGAACGCTTGCGCGACATTCGGTAGCGAGACGCGGTCTTGCGGGCGTTTTGGCCCGGCGAGACTGGCTTCGACACTGGCCATGTCCAGCGCCAGGGTGTCGGTGAACACCGGCTCCTGGCCCGGCAACCGCCAGAGGCCCTGGGCTTTGCTGTAGGCCTCGACCAGTTTCACGGTTTCCAGTGGGCGACCCGACAGGCGCAAGTATTCGAGGGTGATGTCGTCCACCGGAAAGAAACCGCAGGTGGCGCCGTATTCCGGGGCCATGTTGGCGATGGTCGCGCGGTCGGCGAGCGGCAGGTCGGCGAGGCCGTCGCCGTAGAATTCGACGAATTTGCCGACCACGCCTTTTTTGCGCAGCATCTGCGTGACGGTCAGCACCAGGTCGGTGGCGGTTATGCCTTCCTTGAGCTTGCCGGTGAGTTTGAAGCCGATCACTTCCGGAATCAGCATCGACACTGGTTGCCCGAGCATCGCCGCCTCCGCTTCAATCCCGCCGACGCCCCAGCCGAGCACGCCGAGGCCGTTGATCATGGTGGTGTGGGAATCGGTGCCGACCAGGGTGTCGGGGAAGGCATAGGTGCGGCCGTCCTCATCCTTGGTCCAGACGGTGCGACCCAGGTATTCAAGGTTCACCTGGTGGCAAATGCCGGTGCCCGGTGGCACCACGCTGAAGTTGTGGAAGGCGTTCTGGCCCCAGCGCAGGAAGGCGTAACGTTCACCGTTGCGCTGCATTTCGATATCGACGTTCTGCTCGAAGGCACTGGCGCTGGCGAACTTGTCGACCATTACCGAGTGGTCGATCACCAGGTCCACCGGCGACAACGGGTTGATCCGCTGCGGATCGCCGCCGGCCTTGGCCATGGCGGCGCGCATGGCCGCCAGGTCGACTACGGCGGGCACGCCGGTAAAGTCTTGCATCAGTACCCGCGCGGGGCGGTACTGGATTTCGCGATCGGAGCGTCGCTCCTTGAGCCAGGCGGCAATCGCTCGCAGGTCGGCGCCGGTGACGGTTTTTTCGTCCTCCCAGCGCAGTAGGTTTTCCAACAGCACTTTCAACGACATCGGTAATTTGTCGAGGTCACCGAGGCTCTTGGCAGCGTCGGGCAGACTGAAATAATGATAGGTCTTGTCGTCGACTTGCAGGGTTTTAAGGGATTTAAGGCTATCGAGGGACGGCATTGCGATCACTCCTTTGAGTCCGCACGGCTGCGGACTGAGGGGACGGACAGAGCATTCAACCTAGCCCTGTTTGAGCGTTAAAGCTAATAACTGGACTCTATGGATAAGTCCAAGGTTCCGATCTCGGCTATCATGCGCCGGTTTTCGTGACAGGCTTTGCTTCAACGCAAGTCTGGGCATCGCGCAGTGGCTGAATTCCTCGCCATCTGCTCAGGAGTAACAATGAACACCCTCTTTATGCATTGCCGGCCAGGCTTCGAAGGCGAAGTCTGTTCCGAGATTTCCGAACACGCCGCACGGCTGAACGTGGCCGGTTATGCCAAGGCCAAGACCGCCAGCGCCTTTGCCGAGTTCATCTGCACCGAAGAAGACGGCGCCGAGCGCCTGATGCGCGGCCAGCGGTTCGCCGAGTTGATCTTTCCACGCCAATGGGCCCGCGGGATCTTCATCGACCTGCCGGAAACCGACCGCATCAGCGTGATCCTCGCGCACATGGCCGACTTTCCGCTGTGCGGGAGCCTGTGGCTGGAAATGGTCGACACCAATGATGGCAAAGAGCTTTCAAACTTCTGCAAGAAATTCGAAGTTCACCTGCGCAAGGCGCTGATGGCGGCGGGCAAGTTGGTCGAAGACGCCCACAAGCCGCGTCTGCTGCTGACGTTCAAAAGTGGTCGCGAAGTATTCATGGGCCTGGCCGAGTCGAACAACTCGGCGATGTGGCCGATGGGCATTCCACGCCTGAAGTTCCCGCGTGAAGCGCCAAGCCGTTCGACGCTGAAGCTGGAAGAGGCCTGGCACCACTTCATCCCCCGCGATCAGTGGGATGAGCGCTTGCACAGCGACATGACCGGCGTCGACCTCGGCGCCGCGCCCGGTGGCTGGACCTGGCAGCTGGTCAATCGTGGCATGCTGGTGACCGCCATCGACAACGGGCCAATGGCCGAAAGCCTGATGGACACCGGCCTGGTGCAGCACTTGATGGCCGACGGTTTCACTTTCAAGCCCAAGCAGCCAGTGGACTGGATGGTCTGCGACATCGTCGAGAAACCGGCGCGTAACGCCGCGATGCTCGAAGAGTGGATTGGCGAGGGGCATTGCCGCGAAGCGGTGGTCAATCTCAAGTTGCCAATGAAGCAGCGTTACGCCGAAGTGAAGCGTTTGCTGGAGCGGATTGCCGATGGCTTCAAGGCGCGTGGCATTCGGGTCGAGATCGGCTGCAAGCAGCTCTATCACGACCGCGAGGAAGTGACCTGCCATTTGCGCCGGCTTGACGTAAAGAAACCCAAGTCCCGCTGATTGACTGGCCTCTGTAGAACCCAAGGACTGTAGGAGCTGTCGAGTGAAACGAGGCTGCGATCTTTTGATCTTGATTTTCGGCGCATTTGAAATCGCTGAAGATCAAAAGATCGCAGCCTCGTTTCACTCGACAGCTCCTACACAGCTCCTACACAGCTCCTGCTGGGGGCGGTGTAACGCAATAGATGACCGAACACCCGGCAATGCGCGACAATGCCGGCCAGTTTCAGGAGTTAATCATGAGTGAAATGATCGATACGCCGGTAGACGGCACCCTCGACGCCACCGGCCTCAACTGCCCGGAACCGGTGATGATGCTGCACCAGCACATCCGTGACCTGGTGCCTGGCGGCCTGCTCAAGGTCATCGCGACCGATCCCTCGACCCGTCGCGACATTCCCAAATTCTGCGTGTTTCTCGACCACGAACTGGTCGCGCAGCACGAAGAGGCGGGCACCTACCTGTACTGGATCCGCAAGAAACTCGTTTAACCCGCCGAAGAGCTGATGCGGATCCGCTTGCGTGCGCTGCGCGTGAGGCGGATTGACAGCATCAGCGCCGCGCAGCTCAAGCCCACGATCAAACCCTGCCACAGCCCGCTCGGGCCGCTTGGTGTGCCGAACCAGTCGGTCAAGCCCAAGGCGTAACCCACCGGCAAACCGATCCCCCAATAGGCGAACAGGGTCAGGATCATCGTCACCCGCGTGTCCTGATAACCGCGCAACGCGCCGGCCGCGGTCACCTGGATCGCGTCGGAAAACTGGAACAGCGCCGAATACACAATCAGCATCGACGCCACGCGAATCACCGTCGGATCAGCCGTATAGATCGTTGCGATGTGTTCGCGCAGCAACAGCATCATGCTCGCCGAAATACACGCGTAAGCCAGCGCCGTACCCATGCCGACCCCGGCAGCGAAGCGCGCCTCGCGTGGTTCCTGTCGCCCGAGCGCCTGGCCGACCCGAACCGTCACGGCCATGCCCAGGGAGTAGGGGATCATGAACACCAGCGAGCTGAAGTTCAGCGCGATCTGATGTCCGGCAACCACTGTGGCGCCGAGGCTGCCAATCAGCAGGGCGATCACCGCGAAAATGCTCGACTCGGCGAACACCGCAATGCCGATGGGCAGGCCGATGCCCAGCAGGCGTTTGATCACTGACCATTGTGGCCAGTCAAAACGGCTGAACAACTGACTCGACTGATAGGCCGGTGCCCAGCGCTCCCAGCCGGCCATCCCCAGCGCCATCACCCACATCACGATCGCCGTGGCCCAGCCACAGCCGACACCGCCCATGGCGGGCACACCGAAGTGGCCGTAGATGAAGATGTAGTTCAGCGGAATGTTCAGCGCCAGGCCGCACAGACCAAGGACCATCGCCGGGCGTGTACGGCCCAGGCCGTCGCTGAAGCAGCGCAACACATGGTAGATGGCAACCGCGGGCAGGCCGCTGGCGATGCCGTGCAGGTACTGCATGCACGGGCCGATCAGCTCTGGATCGACCTTCATCTTGTGCAGGATCGGTTCGGCGCTGAACAGCATGGCCGTCGCGATCAAGCCCACGACCAATGCCAGCCACAGCGCCTGACGCACGATCGGACCGATCTCGCTGTGGGTGCCGGCACCGAAACGCTGGGCGACTTTCGGGGTGGTGGCCAGCAGGGTGCCGGTCATCAACAGGAACACCGGCACCCAGATCGAGTTGCCGAGTGCCACTGCCGCCAGATCGCGCGGTCCGACCCGACCGGCCATCACCGCATCGACGAAGCCCATGGCGGTGGTTGCCAACTGCGCGATCATGATCGGCAGCGCGAGCGCGAGCAGGGTTCTGAGCTCCAGGCGAACCCGGGCCGGGCGGGTGAGGGAAGTAGCGGCGGGGCGGTCAGTTACGGAATTCAAGGGCGAAACGTCCAAAGATTTTGAGGCGCGAGGCGGCGCATTCTACGCGTTGACGCAGCGGTCAGGAAAAGTCCAGTGTTAGGGATTTGTAAGCGGTTTGCGGATCTTTATGCATCCCGGGTGGCCCATCACCTTCATCTACGCCTAAACTGCCGATCCCCCAAAGGAGCCTGCCATGCTGATTGTTGCCGACGAAAATATCCCGCTGCTCGATGCCTTCTTCGAACGTTTCGGCGAAATCCGCCGAGTGCCGGGACGCTCCATCGACCGCGCCACTGTAGAGCAGGCCGATGTATTGCTCGTGCGTTCGGTGACCAACGTCAACCGCGCGCTGCTTGAAGGCAGCAAGGTGCGTTTTGTCGGCACCTGCACCATCGGCACCGACCACCTGGACCTGGACTACTTTCAACAGGCCGGCATCACCTGGTCCAGCGCGCCCGGCTGCAATGCCCGGGGCGTAGTCGACTATGTGCTCGGCAGTCTGTTGACCCTGGCCGAGATCGAGGGCGTCGACCTGAACCAGCGTACTTACGGCGTGATCGGTGCCGGTGAAGTCGGTGGTCGCCTGGTCAAGGTTCTGCGTGGCCTGGGCTGGAACGTGCTGGTGTGCGATCCACCAAGGCAAGCCGCTGAAGGCGGCGATTACGTCAGTCTTGAACAGGTCATCGAACAGTGCGACGTCATCAGCCTGCACACCCCTTTAAAGAAACACGGCGCCCAGTCGACCTGGCATCTGTTCGACAGAAACCGCCTGAACCAGCTCAAGCACGGCGCCTGGCTGATCAATGCCAGTCGCGGCCCGGTGGTGGATAACGCCGCCCTGCGCCAAGTGTTGATGCAGCGTGAAGACCTGCAAGCGGTGCTCGACGTTTGGGAAGGTGAGCCCGAAGTCGATGTGGCGCTGGCTGAGCTCTGCGTGTTGGCGACGCCGCACATTGCCGGTTACAGCCTTGATGGCAAGCAGCGCGGGACGGCGCAGATCTATCAGGCGTATTGCGAATTTATCGGGCAAGCGCCGCAGGTCAGCTTGAGCGATTTGCTGCCGGCGCCGTGGTTGTCGCAGGTCACCCTGAGTGCCGAAAGCGATCCGGCCTGGGCACTGGCGATGCTGTGCCGCGGCGTGTACGACCCGCGCCGCGACGATGCGGATTTCCGTCGTAGCCTTGTCGGCAATGTGAGCGAGCAGCGTGCGGCGTTTGATGCGTTGCGCAAGCATTACCCGCAGCGGCGCGAGATCGATGGGCTCAAGGTGCGGATCGAGGGGGATTCGCCTGAGTTGCTGAAGATAGTGTCGGCTTTGGGTGCGACGGCGGTCTAGGAACCGAGTCGGCCCTATCGCGGGCAAGCCACGCTCCCACTGGTTTTGCGTCGTTCATCTAATTGGCTAACGCCCCGAAACCTGTGGGAGCGAGCCTGCTCGCGATGGTCGCGCCAAAATTTCCAGAAAGCACCCATAAAAAACCCGGCCATCAGTGCCGGGTCAAGAAGACGGTGGCTATATCACTCTTGTTCGGCAGGCTTGACCAATCGCTTTTCCAGTTCGCGGCAAGCGTTCTGGATCATGTCTTCAGTGATCGGTACTTCGCGCCCATTCTCATCAATAATCGAGCAACCCAGAGACTGGTCGGGCTGTGTGCGGATCACTTGAATCTTGTCATCGCTGCTGTGTTGCAAGGACATGGCCTGTCTCCTCTTCAGGTTGTGCGCCTACTTTAAAACCGCCAGGTGACCGGGCTGTGACAACTCCCTACGGTCTTTCCAGATCGGCAACTCCACTCCACCAGAAATTCCCGAACGTTGCCACCCGCACTTTAGACCAATAGCGTCTAGCGCCTAGTCTCTGCGGACATAATTAAAGTGACTCATTGTGATTTACAGCGTTTCAGCCCACGTTGAGCGGTGTAGGCTGAGCCATCCAATGCGTACCTGGAAAACCTCGATGCTCTCTGCCCGTCACCGCCGCGCGCTCCGCCTTACCCTGCGATTTCTGGTCCCCTATCGTTGGCAAGCCTTCGGCGCTTTGCTTGCGTTGATCGTCACCGCCGGCATCACCTTGTCCATGGGGCAGGGAATTCGGTTGTTGGTGGATCAGGGTTTCATGACTCAGTCGCCGCACCTGCTTAACCAATCCATCGGCCTGTTCATGGTGTTGGTGGTGGGGCTGGCGATCGGCACCTTTGCACGCTTTTATCTGGTGTCCTGGATTGGCGAGCGCGTTGTCGCGGACATCCGCCGGCAAGTGTTCAATCACCTGGTTTATCTGCATCCGGGTTTCTACGAAGACAATCGCAGTTCCGAGATTCAGTCACGCCTGACCGCCGACACGACGTTGCTGCAATCGGTGATCGGCTCTTCGTTGTCGCTGTTTTTGCGCAATTTACTGATGGTGATCGGCGGGATCGTCTTGCTGTTCATCACCAACCCCAAGCTCACCAGTATCGTGGTGGTGGCGCTGCCCCTGGTGATCGCGCCGATCCTGATCTTCGGTCGCCGGGTGCGCAGCTTGTCGCGCCAGAGTCAGGACCGGATTGCCGACATCGGCAGCTATGTTTCCGAAACCCTTGGCCAGATCAAAACCGTGCAAGCCTACAACCACCAGGTCCAGGACGAGCAACGATTTGCCGTCACCGTTGAAGAGGCGTTCAACACCGCTCGCAAACGCATCTTCCAGCGGGCCTGGCTGATTACGCTGGTGATCGTGCTGGTGCTGGGCGCCGTCGGCGTGATGCTCTGGGTCGGCGGCATGGACGTGATCGCCGGGCGCATCTCGGCGGGGGAACTGGCGGCATTTGTCTTCTACAGCCTGATTGTCGGCAGCGCCTTCGGCACGTTGAGCGAAGTGATCGGCGAGCTGCAGCGCGCGGCAGGGGCGGCGGAACGTATTGCCGAGTTGCTGCGTTCGGAAAACATTATCCAGCCCCCAACCACGGGTTTGGTGACCCTGCCTGATCGGGTGAAGGGCAGTCTGGCGCTGCAAGACGTGCGCTTTTCCTATCCTTCACGCCCGGAGAGTTATGCCGTCGATGGCTTGAGCCTGACCATCAATGCCGGGGAAACCCTCGCCCTGGTCGGTCCGTCCGGTGCTGGCAAGTCAACGGTGTATGACCTGCTGCTGCGTTTCTACGATCCGGCCTCAGGGCAGATTCTTTTGGATGGCGTGCCGCTGACCCAGCTCGATCCCCTCGACCTGCGCCGCTGTTTCGCCCTGGTCTCGCAAACCCCGGCGCTGTTCTTCGGCAGCATCGAAGAGAACATCCGTTACGGCAATCCGACGGCAACCCTGGCTCAGGTCCAGGAAGCCGCAAAAATCGCCTACGCCCATGAGTTCATCGAGCAAATGCCCAATGGCTATCAGACTCACCTGGGTGACGGCGGTCTCGGATTGTCCGGCGGCCAGCGTCAACGCCTGGCCATCGCCCGGGCGCTGCTGGTGGACGCACCGATCCTGCTGCTGGACGAAGCCACCAGCGCCCTCGACGCACAGAGCGAACACCTGATCCAGCAAGCCCTGCCAAGCCTGATGAAAAACCGCACCACACTGGTCATCGCCCATCGTTTGGCTACGGTGAAAAACGCCGACCGGATCGCGGTGATGGACCAGGGAAAACTGGTGGCGGTGGGGACGCATCAGGAGCTGATTGCGAGCAATGCGCTGTATGCGCGGCTGGCGGCGTTGCAGTTCAGTGATGGGCACGTAGCGGCATGAATGAGAGCTGCTGAATACTGCCGGGTTCGGGCATTATGTCGACCTCTGTTGCGAACGCGACGTACTTGGCCTGCCGCGAGAAATCCAGGAAGTGCGTAACGCGTTTGCGACTTATGAGGCCATGCCTGAGTGGCGGTCGAGCAGCCGCGCTGACCTGTTACGGGCGCATGAGTTGCTGATGGGTGGATTGATTGACGACTGTGGGCAGTTTCGCCGAGCCGGTGTAGGTATTTACCGTGGCGAAAAGTTGGTCCACATGGCCCCGCCGCCGAGTCGTGTTGCGCACTTGATGGACGATTTACTGGCGTGGCTCGGGGATTCGGATTGGCATCCTTTGATTGTCAGCTGCGTGTTCCACTACGAATTCGAGTTCATTCATCCCTTCGCTGATGGAAATGGTCGAATTGGGCGACTCTGGCAAACCTTGATACTCAGTCAATGGAGATCGGTGTTGGCTTATCTGCCAGTCGAAGCGGTTATTCGAGAGCAGCAGGATGCCTATTACGCAGCATTGTCGGCGGCAGACCAGTTGGCTGAATCGACACCTTTCGTCGAGTTCATGCTGCAAGCATTGAGCGTTGCGTTGAAGGAAGCGGCCGACACTGAATCAGTAACCGACCCAGTAACCGACCTAGTAACCGACCCAGTAGGGAAGTTATTGGCTGCGCTTCATGTTAATGGTCCGCTTAAAATCAGCGACTTGATGGCTGAGGTCGGTTTGGTGCACAAGGCCATCTTTCGGGCTAACTACCTCAAGCCTGCATTGGCTGCTGATTTGATTGAAATGACCCATCCCGAATCGCCAAGCAGCCCGGCTCAAAAGTATCGTCTGACCTCGCAGGGTAAACAGACTGCCGCACGGCTCTAATCGGCGTAGACGTTCTTAAGGTAAAAAAAATGCCCACATCAATCGATGCGGGCATTTTTGTTCAGCAGGTCAAACCATCCTTACTGATCGTCAAAATACCGCTCATGCCAGTCCACCAGTGGCTGTGGCGAGTTGAGTTTCTGGCCGTAGATCACCGAGTACGACAGCACGTTTTGCACGTACTGGCGGGTTTCGTCGAACGGGATGCTCTCCACCCAAACGTCGAAGCTCAGGTGATCGGCGCCGCGCAACCATTGACGAACGCGGCCAGGGCCGGCGTTGTAGGCGGCGGAGGCGAGGACGCGGTTGCCGTTGAACTGACTGTGAACCTGGCTCAGGTAGGCGGCGCCGAGCTGGATGTTTTTGTCCGGGTCGAGCACTTGTTGCGGCGAGGCCAACGGGATGCTGAATTTACGCGCGGTTTCCTTGGCGGTGCCCGGCATCAGTTGCATCAGGCCGCTGGCGCCGACGCCGGAGCGGGCGTCGTCCATGAAGGCGCTTTCCTGACGAGTGATGGCAAACACCCAGCTCGAGTGCAGGCCACGGACCTTGGCTTCACGCACCATGGTTTCGCGGTGGGCCATCGGGAAGCGGATGTCCAGATCGTCCCAGTATTGCGCCTGGCTGATGGTGCGGATCGCCGGGAAATACCATTTCAGGTCGTAGGCCAGTTTTGCCTGGGCGACCATTTCATCCCGATTGAAGTGCCGGCTGACGTGGTACCACTCACGACGGCCATCGACGATCTGCCCGCGAGCGTGAAACTCCAGGGCGCGACGAATGCCCGGCGTGTTGCGCACCTTGTTCATCAATGCCTGGCTCAGCACCAGCGGCTTGTTCGCCAGTGAATACGGAGACTGCGAACGATCGGCGGCGAGGAAACCGTAGAAGTCGCGCTCACGAGCGAGGTTCTTGTAGAGCGTTTGCGCTTCCGGGTTCTGCGGCTGCGCCAGTTCCAGGCTGCGAGCCTGCCAGTAGCGCCAGCGATTGGTGGTCGCCAGATCCTGCGGCAGGCGGCGAGTCAGCTGATAGGCATCGTCCCAGCGGGCCAGGCGCAGCAATAGGCGCAGGCGCCATTCCGACACGGTGTTGTCGCGCAGCTCGGGGTCATATTTGGTCATGACGTCCAGCGCGCGAGGGTCGAAGCGGCGGGCGAGGGTCAAACCGATTTCACGGGCGATGGCCACTTTCTCATCACGGGAGAAATGCATGCTGCTGGCATAGCCATCGAGCAACTCCATGGCCTTGTCGGGATCCTGGCGGGCCAGGCGGCGCAGGCCGAGGCTGACCACGTCGGACATTGGCTCATCGGCCGGGGTGAAGCGCGAAGGCTGGTTGAGCAGCTCGGGTTTTTGCGCCACATCGATCAGCAAGCGGCCTCGAGGGGCCAGGGTCGTCAGGCCGCTGACCAGACTGTTGGCTAACGGATAGTTGCGCGCCTGGGCGGCGAGCTTGGTGCGCTCCCAGCGTTTCTGTTCGGTCAGCTGACCTTCGGCGGCCCATTGCCCAAACAGTGCATCGCACGCAGCGGGCTGGGACTTGCCGGTCAGCCAGAGTTTATTCGCGTTGGCGTAGCCTTCGGTTTTCTGGTTGTGACCGATCTGATATTGCGCGTTCAGGCAGTCCAGCTCCGTGAAGTTGAGCTTGGGGTCGTAGTACTTGACGAAAGTCGCCCAGTCACCGCGCTCGGCCAGCCAGCGCAACCAGCGCAGTTTCATCCAGTTGGCCTGCGGCAGGTCGCCGTGTTCGGCCAGAAATTTTTCGATCTCGGCATTACTGGCGGTTTTCAGTCGCGCGGTCAGCTCATCGTAAGCCAGGTAGGGTTCCAGCGGATAATCGCTGAGGGCCTGGCTGTAGCGGAAATAAGGGCCGGTATCGCCCTTGGCCAGGGCGCGCTTGGCCTCATCGTAATATTGACGTTGGGTAGACAGGTCCACCGCCTGGGCGGTTTGAACGGCAGCGGCAGAGAGAATCAAACAAGATAAAAAACTAAAAAGGCGACTGCGCATGAGACGTCCGGGCAGAGAAAATCATGACAAGTGCTGACGTAAGTCGCACTGGATAATCTGTAGCTTAGCCTTTTGCCAGCAACGGGCGAAAGCTTTGCCGGCCTTGCGGCACAAGTTCGCAACAATTGTCATGCAGAGTGAGACGAAGGTGAAATTGCCGGCCTTCTGAAGCCTCAAGTCAGGTAGAATACGCGCCCGGTTTTTGGAGAAGCTCATGACCCTGCTCAAATTCAGCGATGTGTCCCTTGCTTTCGGCGCTATGCCGTTGTTGGACAAGGTGTCCTGGCAGATCGCCCGTGGAGAGCGGGTGTGCATCATCGGCCGCAACGGCACTGGCAAGTCCAGCATGATGAAGCTCGTCAAGGGCGACCAGAAGCCCGATGAGGGCTCCGTTTGGCGTGCGCCAGGCCTCAAGATTGGCGAATTGCCGCAAGAATTGCCGGTAGCCGACGAGCGGACCGTGTTCGACGTGGTTGCCGAAGGCCTGGACGGTGTCGGCGAGCTGCTCGCGCAGTATCACCACCTGAGCCAGAACATCGTCACCGATGCCGACCTGGACAAACTGATGCATGTCCAGCACGACCTCGAAGCCCGTGATGGCTGGCGCCTGCAGCAACTGGTCGACAGCACCTTGAGCCGTCTGCAATTGCCGGCCGACAAAACCCTCGCCCAATTGTCCGGCGGCTGGCGTCGTCGCGTCCTGCTGGCTCAGGCCCTGGTTTCCGAACCGGACCTGCTGCTGCTCGACGAACCCACCAACCACCTGGACATCGGTGCGATTGCCTGGCTCGAAGAAGCGCTGAAGGATTTCCAGGGCGCCGTGCTGTTCATCACGCACGACCGTTCGTTCCTGCAGAACCTCGCCACCCGCATTCTGGAACTGGATCGCGGTGGCCTGATCGACTGGAACGGCGACTACGCCAGTTTCCTCGTTCACAAAGAGGCCTCGCTGGCGGCTGAAGAGACCGCCAACGCGCTGTTCGACAAGAAGCTGGCCCAGGAAGAAGTCTGGATCCGCCAAGGCATCAAGGCGCGTCGCACCCGTAACGAAGGCCGCGTACGCGCCTTGAAAGCCCTGCGCGTCGAGCGTAGCGAGCGTCGTGAACGCACCGGCAAGGCCAACATTCAGTTGGACACCGCTGACAAGTCCGGCAAGCAGGTAATGGTTCTCGAGAACGTGAGCTTCGCTCACCCGGGTGGCCCGTTCCTGATCAAGGACTTCTCGATGGTCCTGACGCGCGGCGACCGTATCGGTCTGCTCGGCGCCAACGGTACCGGCAAGACCACATTGCTCAAGTTGATGCTCAGTGGTCTGCAACCGACCAGCGGCACGGTGGAGGAGGGGACGCGCATCGACGTGGCCTATTTCGACCAGTTGCGCCATCAGCTGGATCTGGAAAAGACCGTGATCGACAACGTTGCCGAAGGTCGCGACTTCATCGATATCGACGGTCAGAGCCGTCACGTCCTGAGCTACCTCGGCGACTTCCTGTTCAGCCCGCAGCGTGCCCGCACGCCGGTCAAGGCGCTGTCGGGTGGTGAGCGTGCGCGCCTGCTGCTGGCGAAACTGTTCAGCAAGCCAGCCAACCTGTTGGTCCTCGACGAACCGACCAACGACCTCGACGTGGAAACCCTCGAACTGCTGGAAGAGGTCTTGCTGACCTTCAATGGCACCGTGCTGATGGTCAGCCACGACCGGGCATTCCTCGACAACGTGGTGACCAGTACCCTGGTTTTCGAAGGTGAAGGCAAGGTTCGTGAATACGTCGGTGGTTATCAGGACTGGTTGCGTCAGGGCGGTTCGCCGCGTCTGTTGGGCGTGACCGAAAGCAAATCCGGCAAGGCCGACTTGGCCTCCGCGGTCGTGACTGCCGAAGCAGCGCCGGTGGCAGCAGCGGTCGAAGCACCGGTGGCGAAGAAAAAGCTCAGCTACAAATTGCAGCGTGAGCTGGAAATGTTGCCGGGCCAGATTGAAGTCATGGAAAAGCAGATCGCTACCGTTGAAGCTCAGATGGCAGATACGGCTTTCTATCAGCGTCCGGCGACGGAGACAGCAGCGGTGATCGCCCAGCTGGAACAGTTGCAGGCTGAACTGGACGTGATGGTCGAGCGCTGGGCCGAGCTGGATGCCTGATTGACCCTGCGATAAAAAAGCCCGGCGCTCAGTGATGAGCGCCGGGCTTTTTGTATGGATTGCGATCTACAGGCTGTTGTAGGTGCCCTGTGGCGCGGTTAGCTCTTGATCAGGCGAACCGCGAGTACATCGCAAGGCGCACCGTGCAGCACGTCATTGGCGGTCGAGCCCAGCAGCAGTGCGAGGCCGTGTCGACCATGGCTACCCACCACGATCAGGTCGCAGGTTTGCTCCTTGGCCAGGTGGTGGATCTCCTGGCGTGGCTGGCCGTAGGTCAGGTGGCTGTATTCCTTGGAGAGTTCCGGGTATTTCACGATCAGCCGGTCCAGACGCTCCTTGGCCTGATCAAACTGTTGTTGTTGCAGTTGTGACAGGTCCATGGGGACGTCGCCGCCAAAGGCCATGGCCATGGGTTCGACGATGTGCACCAGGGATAATTTCGCACCGCTGCTCACTGACAGCTCGCGAGCACGGTGGATGACAGGGTCGCACTCTTCGGTTAGGTCTACAGCGACCAGAATGTGGGTGTAGGGCATGAGGTGCTCCTCCTGAGGATTGCAATATTGGTAAGTATGGCTGGTTTCAAGCGCATTGGTTCCAAAGTGACTCAAAGCGCCCATCAAGAATCGGGAGTACAGATATGACGGTCTGGATAGTGGTGTCAATCCTGCTGGTGGTACTGAGCCCGCTGGCATGGTTGCGCCCGTCTCGCGGGCAGAGTGGTCGAATGGCGTTGCGCATGGAGGCGCGACGCATCGGGCTGTCCATGCAACTGGCACCGCAAGAGTGGCCGCACTGGCTGAGTCAGGAGCCGCCAAGCCCTTGTGCCCAGTACCATCGGCCGCGTCGTGGCAACCAGCCCGCGTGCTGGAGCTACTGGCAAAAGTCGCCGGGTGTGTGGGTGAATCAGTGGCAGGAAGTCTGTGAAGATCAGACACTGCTCAATCATTTCGAAAAATTGCCAGCCAATGTCTACAAGGTTGAGGCGGACAAGCAAATGATTACGCTGTATTGGGGCGAAAAAGGAGAAGCGACAGTATTGCAGGACATTGATGCGGTGCTGAAAGCGCTGGCATGACCCGTGGACATTTCGCGCTGCAATGGCGCGAAACCTCCGACAGACAGGCAATAAAAAGCCCGACATCATCATCGGGCGGGATTGGCCAGGCAGGCCGGTAATTCTTTGCGTCACTGAATCTTCGCCGGGCATTCGCCAACAGCGTTGATATTTTTTCCTCAGGTTCCTGCCAGCGTAGCTTGTTAAACAAAGGCTGCAGCGAATTAGGGCGACTTTTCTAACTATTGATTCTATGAATGGCTACACATGCATCCGCGTGTTGAAGATCTTCGCAGTACGGAAGTGACCGCAAAGTCGCGTTTCAACCCGTATTTTGGGCGATTGACAATTGTCGGAAATTCCGTGAAGGTGGCGTACCCAAATCAAACGGGCGTATGAATTGAGCGTTTGTTTTCAGAATGCTCCTACAGAATCCCGACTATCGCGTTGGCGGGTGTGCCGGGTAGATGGGCGTAGCATCGACGTTAAACGTCCTGCCAAGCCATTTGCCTGCGTCCGACGTGTACTGTTCAGCTTCCATATCGTGGAGATCAGTTGATGATTTACGAAGGTAAAGCCATCACGGTTAAGGCTCTTGAAAGTGGCATCGTCGAATTGAAATTCGACCTCAAGGGTGAGTCCGTCAACAAGTTCAACCGTCTAACCCTGAACGAACTGCGTCAGGCCGTAGACACCATCAAGGCAGATGCTTCGATCAAGGGTGTGATCGTCAGCAGTGGCAAGGACGTCTTCATCGTCGGCGCCGACATCACCGAATTTGTCGAGAACTTCAAGCTGCCTGATGCCGAGCTTGTTGCTGGCAATCTGGAAGCCAACAAGATTTTCAGCGATTTCGAAGACCTCAACGTCCCGACTGTCGCCGCGATCAACGGTATCGCCCTGGGTGGCGGTCTGGAAATGTGCCTGGCGGCGGACTACCGCGTCATGTCGACCAAGGCCAAGATCGGTCTGCCGGAAGTGAAGCTGGGCATCTACCCTGGCTTCGGCGGCACCGTGCGCCTGCCGCGCCTGATCGGTGCCGACAACGCCATCGAGTGGATTGCCTCCGGCAAGGAAAACCGTCCTGAAGACGCACTGAAAGTCAGCGCCGTCGATGCAGTGGTTGCACCTGAGAAGCTGCAGGAAGCAGCCCTTGAGCTGATCAAGCGCGCCATCTCCGGCGAGTTCGACTACAAGGCCAAGCGTCAGCCGAAGCTGGAAAAGCTCAAGCTGAACGCCATCGAACAAATGATGGCTTTCGAAACCGCCAAAGGTTTCGTTGCCGGGCAAGCGGGCCCTAACTACCCGGCGCCGGTTGAAGCGATCAAGACCATCCAGAAAGCCGCGAACTTCGGTCGTGACAAGGCGCTGGAAGTCGAGGCGGCCGGTTTCGTCAAACTGGCCAAGACCTCTGCCGCGCAGAGCTTGATCGGTCTGTTCCTGAATGATCAGGAACTGAAGAAAAAGGCCAAGGCCTACGATGAAATCGCCAAGGACGTGAAGCAGGCTGCCGTATTGGGCGCTGGCATCATGGGCGGCGGTATCGCTTATCAGTCGGCGTCCAAAGGCACTCCGATCCTGATGAAGGACATCAACGAGCACGGCATCGAGCAAGGTCTGGCTGAAGCCGCCAAGCTGCTGGTGGGCCGCGTTGATAAAGGTCGTATGACCCCGGCGAAAATGGCTGAAGTGCTCAACGGCATTCGTCCGACCCTGTCCTACGGTGATTTCGGTCACGTGGATCTGGTGGTTGAAGCTGTCGTCGAGAACCCAAAGGTCAAGCAAGCCGTGCTGGCTGAAGTCGAAGACAAGGTCAAAGAGGACACCATCCTCGCGTCCAACACCTCGACTATTTCCATCACCTTGCTGGCCAAAGCCCTCAAGCGTCCGGAAAACTTCGTCGGCATGCACTTCTTCAACCCGGTGCACATGATGCCGCTGGTTGAAGTGATTCGTGGCGAGAAGTCCAGTGAGCTGGCAGTTGCCACCACCGTTGCCTACGCCAAGAAAATGGGCAAGAACCCGATCGTCGTCAACGACTGCCCGGGCTTCCTGGTCAACCGCGTGCTGTTCCCGTACTTCGGCGGTTTCGCCAAGCTGGTCAGCGCAGGTGTGGACTTCGTCCGTATCGACAAGGTCATGGAAAAATTCGGCTGGCCAATGGGCCCGGCCTATCTGATGGACGTGGTCGGTATCGACACCGGTCACCACGGTCGTGACGTGATGGCTGAAGGCTTCCCGGACCGCATGAAAGACGACCGCCGCTCGGCTGTCGACGTGCTCTACGAAGCCAAGCGCCTGGGCCAGAAAAATGGCAAAGGCTTCTACGCCTACGAGACCGACAAGAAAGGCAAGCAGAAGAAAGTGGCCGATCCGTCGGTGCTGGAAGTGCTCAAGCCGATCGTTTACGAGCAGCGCGAAGTCACTGACGAAGACATCATCAACTGGATGATGATCCCGCTGTGCCTGGAAACGGTACGCTGCCTGGAAGACGGTATCGTCGAAACCGCTGCCGAAGCCGACATGGGTCTGGTCTACGGTATTGGTTTCCCTCCATTCCGTGGCGGTGCGCTGCGCTACATCGATTCGATCGGTGTTGCCGAGTTCGTTGCCCTGGCTGACCAGTACGCTGATTTGGGCGCGCTGTACCACCCGACCGCAAAACTGCGTGAAATGGCCAAAACCGGCCAACGGTTCTTCGGTTAAGCGTCCCAACTTTTGAGCGAGAGTGAAATTTTATGAGCTTGAATCCAAGAGACGTCGTGATTGTCGACTTCGGTCGTACTCCGATGGGCCGCTCCAAGGGCGGCATGCACCGCAACACCCGCGCCGAGGACATGTCGGCGCACTTGATCAGCAAATTGCTGGAACGCAACGTCAAGGTCGACCCGAATGAAGTCGAAGACGTCATCTGGGGCTGCGTAAACCAGACCCTGGAGCAGGGCTGGAACATCGCCCGCATGGCGTCCCTGATGACTCAGATCCCGCACACTGCCGCCGGCCAGACCGTCAGCCGTCTGTGTGGTTCGTCGATGAGCGCTCTGCACACTGCCGCACAAGCGATCATGACCGGCAACGGTGACGTGTTCGTGGTCGGCGGCGTCGAGCACATGGGCCACGTGAGCATGATGCACGGTGTCGATCCGAACCCGCACATGTCGCTGTACGCGGCAAAAGCTTCGGGCATGATGGGCCTGACCGCTGAAATGCTGGGTAAAATGCACGGCATCACTCGCGAACAGCAGGATGCTTTCGGCGTGCGTTCCCACCAGCTCGCTCACAAGGCGACTGTGGAAGGCAAGTTCAAAGACGAAATCATCCCGATGCAAGGCTACGACGAGAACGGTTTCCTGAAACTGTTCGACTACGACGAAACCATTCGTCCGGAAACCACCCTGGAAAGCCTGGCGGCTCTCAAGCCTGCTTTCAACCCGAAGGGCGGCACCGTGACAGCAGGTACTTCGTCGCAGATCACCGACGGTGCTTCGTGCATGATCGTGATGTCGGCGCAGCGTGCACAAGACCTGGGTATCCAGCCTATGGCGGTGATCCGCTCGATGGCAGTGGCAGGTGTGGACCCGGCGATCATGGGCTATGGTCCAGTACCGGCCACCCAAAAAGCCTTGAAGCGTGCGGGCCTCGGTATTAACGATATCGACTTCTTTGAGCTCAACGAAGCTTTCGCCGCACAGGCCTTGCCAGTGCTGAAAGATTTGAAAGTGCTCGACAAGATGAACGAGAAGGTTAACCTGCACGGCGGCGCAATCGCCTTGGGTCACCCGTTCGGTTGCTCCGGTGCCCGTATCTCCGGCACTCTGCTGAACGTGATGAAGCAAAATGGCGGCACCTTCGGGGTAGCCACCATGTGCATTGGTCTCGGCCAAGGCATCTCCACCGTCTTCGAACGCGTTTAAGCGTTCCGTTGACGGAAGCCGGGGCCAAGTGCCCCGGTTTTTGTTTTTCTGAATTTATTTTTTGTTTTTATTTTTAAAAGATTTGAGTGAGGGCCAAGCCATGCCGATACAACCTGGGCTCTACCAGCATTACAAAGGTCCTCAGTACCGCGTATTCAGCATTGCGCGGCACTCGGAAACCGAAGAAGAAGTGGTCTTCTATCAAGCCCTGTATGGCGATTACGGCTTTTGGGTGCGTCCCTTGAGCATGTTCCTGGAGTCGGTCGAAGTTGACGGCGAACAGGTGCCACGCTTTGCTTTGGTGCAAGCCGAACCGAGCCTTTTTTCGAAGCCATAAGCTGAGTGCGCGCAAAACCCTGCGCTTGACCTCACCTTGTAGCCACTATATATAGCGGTGCCGCGTCAGGCGCCAACCGCCTTTCACTTCTAGAATTCAGGAATTTTCTGATCCATGGGCAAATCGCTGGTCATTGTGGAATCCCCGGCTAAGGCCAAGACCATCAACAAGTATCTGGGTAACCAATACGTGGTGAAGTCGAGTATCGGCCATATCCGAGACCTGCCCACCAGCGGTTCGGCTAGCGCCAGCAAAGAGCCAGCCGCCAAGCGCGGCAAGGCCGCCGCGGGTGAAGGTCCGGTGCTCACGCCGAAAGAGAAAGCGCGCAAGCAGCTGGTCTCGCGCATGGGTGTCGATCCCGATCATGGCTGGAAAGCCAAGTACGAGATCCTCCCGGGCAAGGAAAAGGTCATCGAAGAGCTGCGCCGGCTCGCCAAGGATGCTGACACCATCTATCTCGCAACCGACTTGGATCGCGAGGGGGAAGCCATTGCCTGGCACCTGCGCGAAGCCATCGGTGGTGACGACAGCCGCTACAAGCGCGTGGTGTTCAACGAAATCACCAAGAAAGCGATCCAGGAAGCCTTCTCCAAACCGGGCGAGCTGGACATTGATCGTGTAAACGCACAGCAAGCACGTCGTTTCCTCGACCGTGTCGTGGGTTACATGGTTTCTCCGCTGCTGTGGGCCAAAGTTGCCCGTGGTCTGTCTGCCGGTCGTGTGCAGTCGGTGGCGGTGAAGCTGGTCGTTGAGCGTGAGCGTGAAATTCGCGCGTTCAACCCGGAAGAGTACTGGGAGGTTCACGCTGACCTGGGCACCGCCAAGGGCGCGACCGTGCGCTTTGACGTGGCTCGCGAGAAAGGCGAGGCCTTTAAGCCGCTCAACGAAGCCCAGGCCATGGCTGCGCTGGAGAAGCTCAAGGCTTCCAGCTACAGCATCGTAAAACGCGAAGACAAGCCGACCAGCAGCAAGCCGTCGGCACCGTTCATCACGTCCACCCTGCAACAGGCGGCGAGTAATCGCCTGGGCTTCGGCGTGAAGAAAACCATGATGATGGCCCAGCGCTTGTATGAAGCGGGCTACATCACTTATATGCGTACCGACTCCACCAACCTCTCGGCCGATGCCGTGACGATGGCGCGCACTTATATCGAAGGCGAGTTCGGCAAGAAGTACCTGCCGGAAACCCCGAACGTCTACAGCAGCAAGGAAGGCGCACAAGAGGCTCACGAAGCGATTCGTCCGTCCGACGCCAATACCGAGCCAAGCAAGCTGTCGGGCATGGAACGTGACGCAGAGCGGCTCTATGAGCTGATCTGGCGCCAGTTCCTCGCTTGCCAGATGCTGCCGGCTCAATACCTGTCGACCACTGTTACTGTCGGCGCCGGTGATTTCGAGTTGCGCGCCAAGGGCCGTATCCTGAAGTTCGACGGTTACACCCGCGTCATGCCGCAAATCGCCAAGCCAGGCGATGACGATGTGCTGCCGGACATGGCCCAGGGTGACGCGATGAAGCTGATCAAGCTTGATCCGACCCAGCACTTCACCAAGCCGCCGGCGCGTTACTCGGAAGCGAGCCTGGTTAAAGAGATGGAAAAACGCGGCATCGGTCGTCCTTCGACTTATGCAGCGATCATTTCGACCATTCAGGACCGTGGTTACGTCGCGCTGCACAACCGTCGTTTCTACTCGGAAAAGATGGGTGACATCGTCACTGAGCGTCTGGCCGAGAGCTTCTCAAATCTCATGGACTACGGCTTCACCGCCGGCATGGAAGAGAATCTCGATGACGTAGCCCAAGGCGAACGCGACTGGAAAAACGTGCTCGACGAGTTCTACGGCGACTTCAAGAAGAAGCTCGAAGTAGCCGAAAGCGCCGAAGGCGGCATGCGCGCCAACCAACCGGTAATGACTGACATTCCGTGTGTGGTGTGCGGTCGTCCAATGCAGATTCGTACAGCGTCCACTGGTGTGTTCCTGGGTTGCTCGGGCTACAGCCTGCCGCCGAAAGAACGCTGCAAGGCCACGGTCAACCTGGTGCCGGGCGATGAAATCGCTGCGGACGACGAGGGTGAGTCGGAATCGCTGGTCCTGCGCGGCAAACACCGTTGCCCGATTTGCAGCACGGCGATGGATGCTTACCTTCTGGATGAAAAGCGCAAGCTGCACATCTGCGGTAACAACCCGGATTGCGACGGCTACGAAGTCGAAGAGGGCAACTACCGCATCAAGGGCTATGAAGGTCCGAGTCTGGAATGCGACAAGTGCGGCAGTGAGATGCAGCTCAAGACTGGCCGTTTCGGCAAGTTCTTCGGTTGCACCAATCCAACGTGCAAGAACACCCGCAAACTGCTGAAAAGCGGGGACGCGGCGCCGCCGAAGATGGACCCGGTGAAGATGCCTGAGCTTAAATGCGAGAAGGTCAACGACACCTACATCTTGCGTGACGGTGCTTCCGGTCTGTTCCTGGCGGCCAGCCAATTCCCGAAAAACCGCGAGACTCGTGCTCCGCTGGTCATGGAAATCGTGCCGCACAAGGATGAGATCGATCCGAAGTACCATTTCCTCTGCGAAGCACCGAAAAAGGATCCGGACGGCCTGCCTGCCGTGATCCGTTACAGCCGCAAGACCAAAGAGCAGTACGTACAGACTGAAGTCGACGGTAAGCCGACTGGCTGGAAAGCGTATTACGACGGCGGTAAGTGGACTGTTGAAGACAAGCGTCCGGCAGCCAAGGCTTAATCAGGCGCGATACACAGAAGGCCGCATGCAAACCCTCGGGTTTTCATGCGGCCTTTTTGTTTTGTGCTTGCGGGAGGCGGAGGTGATCCACGACACTGTCTGACCTGCGTGAAGCAATTATTTCGTTGTGGAGACTGCCGTCATGGCCCACGAACTCTATACCCGCACCAACCAGAAGATTTATTTCGCCGGCCTGTCGCTGGAAGCGCTGGCCAAAGCCGAAGAAGGGCGGGCAATGAACTCCCTGGCGTTGATTCAGGCAGGACGTGAATCGGCGCTGTTCCACCTGTACGGTGCGCTGCTGGGCCTGTGTCATGAAATCGCCGGCTTCTATCGCCTGCCTCAGGCCAGCGCGCCTCGGGCCGAGTTACTGCTGACTCGCGAGGTGCTGGACGCCATCGCCATTCCCGAAATGGCCGAGATGGTCGAGTTGGCGCAAAACCCTGAAACCTGGCTGGCCAAACTGTTGGCGGCGCATGCAGCGTTGTTTCAACCACCTCGCGCTCCGCACAAGCCTAAAGGCGATGTGACGCAACCACTCATCCTGGCGGTTAACCTGGATGATGAAGAGGCGCCAGAGGAGCTGAGTCGGGAAGAGCTGGAGAGCTGGCGTCAGAACCTGAAAGGGTTGGCGATTCGGTTTCGCGAAGGTTTGAACGAGTGTTAAGGGAAGGATGACCCGATGGGTCGTCTGCTCAGGGATGAGCGCTGGTAGATGTTGCTTCGTGATGACATCTGGTCAAGTTACTGAGCGAAGCCTGGCCGATGCCTATATAATCCCCGCCTTTCGTGGAGAACAGACCTTTATGCCAACGTCCTTTCTAGAAATTGTCGAGTTACCAGACGGCCGAATCGAGCTGCGCAGGGCCGAGGACGAAGGTTCTCTGGTTACTTTGGATTTCTCCGAGGATGCCAAAGTGTTCCTGCAAGGTCAGCACGTGGAAGTCGCCAAGGCGATGTTGAGCGTCGGCGTGCAGATGGCAGGGCGCCTGGTTGAAGGTGAATTCAATACGGATGAGAGCTCGCGGGTCCTTCATTGATCCCGTTCGTCGCTTTCTGCTGAAACCGCTCCAGTCCGGCTTCTCTGTCCGTTGAGAAGCCCTGCGCTATTCATGGCGTCTTGTTGCACGTTAACCCAGTCGAATATTCAGGCTTTGGGCATCCCCGATACGGGCTGCGCTGATCAGTTGTTGCCGTGAATTTGCGTTCAGCGGGTTGAGCCAGCTGACAACCGTGTGGCTGCGGCCCAGGCGCAAGGCTTCGCAAGTCAGCTGCTGGGCACTCTGAGTACCGCGTGGTTGCAGCAGCAGGATGCGTTCGCGGTTGAGGCCAGCTTCGCGCAACCACACTTGAGTCAGGCTGGCGGGCGGAGCAATCAGTGTCAGCCAGCGTGCGTCCTGATCCTGACTCAGCTCCCGAAGAATGGGCGCCAGAAGATTCAGGCAGTTCCCCGCCGCACCACGCAATGACAGCTCGCTGAAGACTTCGGGTTCTGCGCCCCAAGGCGACTCGACCACGTCTTTCAGGATCGGTGCCAATGGCTGTGCCAGAAATGCCTCGAACAATGGCAGTTGGGCTTGTTGTGGTGTGTGTGGGAACTGCATAGAGCCTCCTTTAGCGGCGAATGACGCCAACACTCAAGCCTTCGATCACCAGTTCCTGATCTTTCAGGTTCACTTCGATAGGGGCGAATTCAGGGTTTTCGGCAAGCAACCAGACTTTGCTGCCATCGCGCTTGAAACGCTTGACGGTCACTTCGTCACCGATCCGTGCCACGACGATCTGGCCGTTGCGGGCTTCACGGGTGGTGTGGACCGCCAGCAAGTCGCCGTCGAAAATACCGACGTCTTTCATGCTCATGCCATGAACGCGCAGCAGGTAGTCGGCGCGCGGATGGAAGAAGGCAGGGTTGATGTTGCAGGACTCTTCGATGTGCTGCTGGGCCAGGATCGGCGCACCGGCGGCCACTCGGCCAATGATCGGCAGTGTGGACTCGTCGGCCTTGGCTTCGAAGCCAGGGATGCGAATGCCGCGGGAGGCGCCCGGGGTCATTTCGATCGCACCTTTTCGGGCCAGTGCCTTCAGGTGTTCTTCCGCCGCGTTGGGCGATTTGAAACCCAGTTCCTGAGCGATTTCCGCACGTGTTGGCGGGTAACCGTTGTCTTCGAGGCAGCGTTTGATGAAGGCCAGAATCTCTGCTTGGCGTGGCGTCAGCTTTAGCATATTGATCGCTCTGTCTTTTTATACAGTGACTGGGATTATATACAGTGGATCGGTCTTGGCAATGCCCCTTTTTTTACTGGCCGCTGGACGGTCAATCAGGCTGCTGATTAAAGCGTCGACGATGTATGGTTAAATAGCTGACCGACCATTCCCAAAACGAACCGGCAGGCTTGACAACGCACAGGCTGAAACGTATGTTTCAAACAAGTGTTTGTCAGGCGGAGTAGCCATGGCCCAGTCGGAAACCGTTGAACGCTGCCGAGCAGTTGTTCGCCGAAAAAGGTTTCGCGGAAACCTCTTTGCGTCTGATCACCAGCAAGGCCGGTGTCAATCTGGCGGCGGTGAACTATCACTTCGGATCGAAAAAGGCGCTGATTCAGGCCGTCTTCTCGCGTTTTCTCGGCCCGTTCTGCCTGAGTCTCGATAAAGAGCTCGAACGCCGTCAGGCCAAGCCTGAAAACAAGCCGACGCTTGAAGAGTTGCTCGAAATTCTTGTCGAGCAGGCGCTCGTCGTGCAGCCACGCAGTGGCAACGATCTGTCTATTTTCATGCGGTTGCTGGGCCTGGCTTTCAGTCAGAGCCAGGGCCACTTGCGACGTTATCTGGAAGACATGTACGGCAAGGTATTTCGCCGCTACATGATGCTGGTCAACGAAGCCGCACCGCGTATCCCACCGATCGAGTTGTTCTGGCGCGTGCACTTCATGCTCGGTGCCGCGGCATTCAGCATGTCGGGGATCAAGGCGCTGCGTGCGATTGCCGAAACCGATTTCGGCGTCAACACCTCCATTGAGCAGGTGATGCGCCTGATGGTGCCGTTCCTGGCCGCTGGCATGCGCGCTGAAACCGGCGTTACCGATTCGGCGATGGCCACTGCGCAGTTGCGCCCGCGCAGCAAATCAGCCCCGGTTGCCGCCAAGGTTTAACCGCACACGGGTGGGCGGGGCAGCTGACATCCGCTAAGCTAGCCGCCCATGCCGACTCTCGTTCTGAACCCGCTCCCTATCGATATCGCCGTCCTGCCGGGCACCGCCTACGGCGGCGATTATGTGCGAGACGGATTCATCGTTCTCAAGGAATCTTTATGACTGCTGGCCTGCAAGGCTCGTTGATGGTGGACGTCGCCGGTACCTGGCTGACGGCCGAAGATCGCCAATTGTTGCGCCAGCCCGAAGTGGGCGGCCTGATCATTTTTGCCCGCAACATAGAGCACCCACGCCAGGTGCGCGAGTTGAGCGCTGCAATCCGCGCCGTTCGCCCCGATCTGCTGTTGGCGGTAGACCAGGAAGGCGGGCGGGTTCAGCGTCTGCGTCAGGGCTTCGTCCGGCTGCCGGCCATGCGTGCCATCGCCGACAACCTGAACGCCGAATACCTGGCCGAGCAGTGTGGCTGGATCATGGCGACCGAAGTATTGGCCGTTGGCCTGGACCTGAGCTTCGCCCCGGTGCTCGACCTGGATTACCAGCGTAGCGCCGTTGTCGGCACCCGTTCCTTTGAAGGTGACCCGGAGCGCGCCGCGCTTCTGGCCGGTGCCTTCATCCGCGGGATGAACAGTGCCGGCATGGCCGCCACGGGCAAGCATTTCCCGGGTCACGGCTGGGCCGAGGCGGACTCCCACGTGGCCATTCCCACCGACGAGCGCAGCCTCGACGAGATCCGCGCCAAAGACCTGGTACCGTTTGCCCGATTGAGCAAGCAACTGGCCGCCGTCATGCCGGCGCATGTGATTTATCCACAGGTCGATTCCCAGCCTGCCGGTTTCTCCCGGCGCTGGTTGCAGGACATCCTGCGTGGCGAGTTGCAGTTCGATGGGGTTATCTTCAGTGATGATCTTTCCATGGCTGGCGCCCACGTGGTCGGTGATGCCGCCAGTCGAATCGAAGCCGCGCTGACCGCCGGTTGCGACATGGGCCTGGTGTGCAATGACCGTGCTGCCGCGGAGTTGGCGCTGAGCGCCGCCCAACGCATGAAGGTCAAGCCGTCGCCGCGTATCGCGCGGATGCGCGGGCAGTCGTTCGCCGGCACCGAATACCGTCAAGACCCGCGCTGGCTCGCCGCAGTCGGCGCGCTCAAAGAAGCTCAACTGATTGATTAAGGACTTTTCGTTATGACGGTTTACGCGATTATCGGTGGCACCGGCCTGACTCAGTTAGAAGGCCTGAACATTCGTCAGTCGCTAGCGGTGGATACCCCTTACGGCGCCCCTTCGGCTGAGGTGCAGATCGGTGAGTACGCGGGCAAGGAAGTGCTGTTCCTCGCGCGTCACGGTCACCCGCACCGGTTCCCGCCGCATCAGGTGAACTACCGCGCAAACCTCTGGGCACTGAAGCAGGCCGGTGCCGAAGCGATCCTGGCGGTCAATGCCGTGGGCGGTATTCACCCGGCGATGGGCACCGGGCATTTCTGCGTGCCGCACCAACTGATCGACTACACCAGCGGCCGCGAACACACCTATTTTGCCGATAACCTGGAACACGTCACTCACATCGATTTCAGCTACCCCTACAGCGAATCACTGCGTCAGCAATTGATTGCGGCGCTGGCGGCTGAAGGCGTGGGCTACAGCGATCAAGGCGTGTACGCCTGCACTCAAGGTCCTCGCCTGGAAACCGTTGCTGAAATCGCGAAACTGGAGCGTGACGGCTGCGACATCGTTGGCATGACCGGCATGCCGGAAGCAGCGTTGGCGCGTGAACTTGAACTGGATTACGCCTGTCTGGCGCTGGTGGTAAACCCGGCAGCGGGGAAGTCCTCGGCGGTGATCACCATGGCCCAGATCGAGCAGGCGTTGCATGACGGGATGGGCAAGGTGAAATCGACGTTGGCGCGGGTATTGGCGGGTTGAATTTCGGCCTGATGAAATGTCCGGCTGCCTTACTGATTTCAAGCGGCGTTGATTTATGACGGCAATAACCAAACAACTTCATGCACTTCGTTGGGCAGAGGTGTTCAGTCATCGCGCTCTGGAGAAGGCCCGCAGTTATGCGGATAAGGATCGGATAACGATCCATCAGATCGACGATTCGATGATTGTCGCATCGTGCGTCGGCTCCAAATCGCAGGTGTATGAGCAAGTCATTGAGCTCTCTGAATCTCTGCAGGGGCAAGAAGAGCTTCGATGCGTTTGTTCCTGTCCTGTCATGTTCAATTGCAAGCACTGCGCTGCAGTTATCTATCACCTGCAAGATCATCACGGTCAACAGCCTGAAAGCGCCGTTCAGGTCCACCTGAATCGCGAATTGGAGCGCTGGCTCGACGCAATTCCTTTAACAGACAAGACGCCCGGTGAGCCGGCGCTGGGGACGAATGCCTGCCTGCTCTACAGGCTCAAGGCAACGCCTGTCGCCGGGAAATGGACGCTGGAGGTTTTCAAGGCTCGCCAGCTCAAGAACGGCGCCTTTCAAGACATTCGGGCCATGTACTCATTGTCGGAAATGCTGGTGCGACAACCCGCCTATGTGTCTGAACTGGACCTTCGAGTCGCCAGGCTTCTGGTGGCCGTTCACTCCCATCACGCGTATTACGGCGGTTACCCCTTGGAGGGCAGCAGTGGCGCCGAACTCCTGGAGATGTTGTTGCGTAGCGCTCGGCTGTTCCTTGATTTCGAGCAACCGCCCTTGGCTCCAGGAGCGAAGAGGGCGGGTAAGTTTGCCTGGGTCGAAAGATCCAACGGCAGTTTCTACCCTCAGTGGAGCAGCGACGAAGCCGCGTGTGAAACAGTGCTGGCCGTGGCGCCCCTGTACTACCTGGATCGCGAGCAGCTACAAGTCGGAACGCTGTTCAACGAACTGGATGACAAACTGGCTTGTCACCTGACTTTGGCTCCGGAAATCCCGGCACATCAGGCAATGCAATTCAGCCATCGGATGAGTGCCTCGACGAAAGTTGCTCCACCGCACAGGCTGACGGAGCGGGTGATCGATGACATTAATCCCCAAGCGCACCTGACGCTCAATAGCGGCATGCGCTACAAAAACTGGAAGTATGAGCCTGAGCATCGCGCCGCATTGGCGTTCACCTACGACGGGCATCCGACGTCGGACAGAAACCCGGAAGTGTTGATCTTTTCCGGTACTGAAACCCGGCGAATTCAGCGCCAGCCCGCCGCCGAAAAAGCCTTGCGTCAGATCCTGCAAAAATATGGTTTCAAAAAGGCCACGCGCAAAAGCAGCGTGGACCGCCCCGGCGAGATGTTCGATCTGCCGGATGATGCGACCTGGCTGGCCTTTGTTCAAAACGGGCTTCCGGCGCTGCGCGAGAAAAACTGGCACATCGATATAGGCCATGGCTTTCACTTCAACGTGCAGCCTGTAGAAGACTGGTATGCGCAAGTCGAGGAAGAGTCGGGGCATCAGTGGTTTGACCTGCAACTGGGCATCGTGGTCAACGGCGAGCGTCACAGCCTGCTGCCGATATTGCTGCATTTGCTGCGTAGCCAGCCACAGTTGATGGATCCTGCAACTCTGGCCCAACGCAACGATGACGAATTGTTGCTGATTGGACTGGGTGATGGGCGTTTCGGTGCCAAACCCGATGGCAAAGTCGCGCTGCCCTATGGTCGGATAAAACCGCTTATGGCCACCCTGGGCGAGTTGTACCTGGGAGGGCATCAAGGTGATTCATTGCGTTTGAGTTTGCCGGATGCCGCGCGCCTCAGTGCACTGGAAGGCGTCCCGCTGGTTTGGCAGGGCGGTGAACGACTGCGCAATTTTGCGAAGCGTCTGCGAGAGTCGAACCATGTTCATATCTCGGCGCCCGAGGGCTTGAAAGCGACACTGCGACCTTATCAGCTGGAAGGTCTGAACTGGATGCAAACCCTCCGCGAGCTGGAAGTCGGTGGCATTCTCGGCGATGACATGGGGCTGGGCAAAACCCTGCAAACCCTGGCTCACCTGCTGACGGAAAAGCAGGCCGGGCGACTTGATCGTCCGGCACTTGCCGTGATGCCCACCAGCCTGATCCCCAACTGGCTCGACGAGTCACAGCGCTTTACTCCGCAATTGAAGGTGTTGGCGCTGCATGGCGCGGCACGGCAAAAAGACTTTGCCAACCTGGCCGAATACGATCTGGTGTTGACCACCTACGCATTGCTGTCGCGGGATCTGCCGATTTTACAGCCTCAGGTCTGGAGCGTGCTGATTCTCGATGAGGCGCAGAACATCAAGAACCCGGTCAGCAAAGCCGCTCAGGCCGCCCGTGATCTACAGGCGCGTCAACGGCTTTGCCTGAGTGGCACACCGCTGGAAAACCACCTCGGCGAGCTCTGGTCCCAATTTCACTTTTTGCTGCCCGGTTGGCTTGGCGACAGCAAAACCTTCAATCGCGACTACCGCACACCGATTGAAAAACACGGCAACAGTGAGCGGATGCGACATTTGACCGCTCGGATAAAACCCTTTTTGCTGCGTCGCAAGAAAGATCAGGTCGCCACCGAATTGCCGCCGAAAACCGAAATCATCCACTGGGTTGATCTCAGCGATGGGCAACGGGATGTGTACGAAACCGTGCGCGTGGCGATGGACAAGAAGGTCCGGGACGAAATCGCCCGCAGTGGCGTCGGCCGCAGTCAAATCATCATCCTCGATGCGTTGCTCAAGTTGCGTCAGGTCTGCTGCGATCTGCGCTTGATCAACATGCCGATCACGGCAAAGGCGCTTCGATCAGGCAGTGGGAAACTGGTCAGCTTGATGGAGATGCTGGAAGAGTTGCTCAGCGAAGGCCGTAAGATTTTGTTGTTTTCGCAGTTCACCTCGATGCTGGCGTTGATCGAGGAGGAGTTGCAGCAGCGTGGCTACGGTTATTCATTGCTGACGGGCGAAACGACGGATCGGCGTACACCGGTCAGGGATTTCCAGAGCGGTAAAGTGCCGCTGTTTCTGATTAGCCTGAAGGCCGGAGGTACAGGTCTGAATTTGACGGCTGCGGACACGGTGATCCATTTCGATCCTTGGTGGAACCCGGCGGTAGAAAATCAGGCGACGGACCGTGCCTACAGAATCGGGCAAAACAAACCGGTGTTCGTCTACAAGCTGATTGCCCGTGGCACCGTGGAAGAAAAAATACAGGCATTACAGCAGGAGAAGGCCGCGTTGGCGGGGGCGGTGCTTGAGGGTGGGACGACGGGTGGATTGAAGCTTGAGCAGAGTGATATCGAGGCGTTATTTGCGCCGCTGCCGGGTCTCAAATCTTGATCAATAGTTTATGAGTGAAGGCCGCTTCGCGAGCCTGCTCGCGAATGCAATCTATCAGGCACCGGCGTTTCAGCGCTTCTCCAGCTTGTCCGGCAACGGCGCAAACAACGCTTCGATATCATCGCTCTGCAACTTCCAGTCCCCGGTCTGACGTCCATCCAGCACGCCGGCCGCCAGGTCGGATTTTTCCTTTTGCAGATGCTGAATCTTCTCCTCCACCGTCCCGCGGGCAATCATCTTGTAGACGAACACCGGCTTCTCCTGACCGATGCGATACGCCCGGTCAGTCGCCTGGTTTTCCGTCGCCGGGTTCCACCACGGGTCGTAGTGAATCACCGTATCCGCTTCGGTCAGGTTCAAGCCAACACCACCGGCCTTCAGGCTTATCAGAAAGATCTGACGCTTGCCGCTCTGGAAGTCTTTCACCGGCGCGCGCCGGTCTCGGGTCTGTCCGGTCAGCAGTGCATATTTAACGCCGCGTTTCGTCAGCTCCACTTCGATGAGCGCCAGCATCGAGGTGAACTGCGAAAACAGCAGAATCCGCCGACCTTCTTCGAACAACTCCTCAAGCATTTCCATCAAGCTGTCGAGCTTGCCTGACGTGCTGCCGCGAGTGGGCAATGCAGCGTCGTTGACCAGGCGCAAATCGCAGCACACCTGACGCAGCTTCAGCAGCGCCTCAAGAATGATGATCTGGCTGCGCGCCACGCCTTTGCGGGTGATTTCGTCGCGGACTTTCTTGTCCATCGCCAGGCGCATGGTTTCGTACACATCGCGCTGCGCTTCATTGAGTTCGACCCAATGGATGATTTCGGTCTTGGGCGGCAATTCCGTTGCGACTTGTTCCTTGGTCCTGCGCAACAGGAACGGTTTTATCCGACCGTTCAGATGCTGAAGCCTGATTTCGCTGGCACGCTTTTCGATCGGTACGCGGTAATCGCGGTTGAAGCTTTTGACGTCACCGAGCCAGCCGGGCAGCAAAAAGTGAAACAGCGACCACAGTTCGCCCAAGTGGTTTTCCAGCGGCGTGCCACTCAGGCACAGGCGTTGGCGCGCGTTCAACTCGCGGGCAGCTTGAGCGGCCTTGCTGTTGGGATTTTTGATGTATTGCGCTTCGTCCAGCACCAGCACGTGTAACGGCTGCGCCGCCAGGCGTTCGATGTCTTTGGGCAGCAATGCATAAGTGGTCAGGATCAGGTCGTAATCGGCCAGAGTGTCGAAATGCTTTTTGCGACTGGCACCGTACAGCGCCAGTACGTTGAGCTGCGGCGTAAAGTGCGCCGCTTCATCCAGCCAGTTCGGGATCAGGCTGGTGGGCATTACCACCATGCACGGCCGGTCGAGGCGTCCGGCGATTTTCTCGCTGAGAATGTGCGCCAGGGTTTGCAGGGTTTTGCCCAGGCCCATGTCGTCTGCGAGAATTCCGCCGACTTCCAGTTGCCGCAACGACTGCATCCAGCTCAGGCCCTCAAGCTGATACGGACGCAAGGTCGCATTCAAGCCTTCCGGCGCGGTGGCGGTGTAGTCTTTGATGTCGCGCAGGCGCTGGGCAAAGGTGCGGATCTGCTCGCCGCCTTCCCACAGCAGCGGCATGCCTTCCAGTGGATTCAGGCGTATGGCATCGGCCTTGCTCAGGCGCAATGTGGTTTCGCCGGGTTCCTGCAGATAAAACTCGCCGAGGGTCGCCAGCACCGGTTTCAATCGACCGAAGGGCAGGGCGACCTGCAAGGGGCCGTACTCGGAATTCGGGCGATTGGGGATGTTCACCAAAATCAGTTCGTCATCACGACGGCGGGCGAGGCGTTCCGGGTTGAGGATTTCGGTGTGGGAGCGCATCAGGTTCAGCAGGATCGGCAGCAGGCTCAGCCGCTCGCCGTTGACAATGATCCCCAGCTCCAGATCAAACCAGTCGCGCTCCGGCGCCTGTTCGACGGTGGCGTACCAATCATCCACGGCCGTCAGGTCGAAACCGAAATCCTCGTCGATCTGCAGCTCCCAGCCCTGGGTGCGCAGTTTCGGCAGCTCATTGAGGGTGAAGGTCAGCCAGGCGCTGTCGTTGACCATCTCATAGAGTTCGCCGGCGCTTTCCGGCAAGGCTTTGCTTTGCCGGGTCGCAACTTTGAAACCGAGGATTCGCAGCTGTTCCCTGTAGGCCTGTTCGACTTCCGGGTGGCGCTTTATCCGCAGTGTCTGGGTTTCCTGGCGGATCAGGATGTCGGCATTCTTCTGCCCGCTGACGTATTCATCCAGATAGCTGAACGACAACGCCGCGCGATGCTGGATGTAGCGCTGCATCTTGCCGTTGCGCGGTTCGAAGGCGCTGAACTCGATGCTCGCCAGCCACAGGCGCGGCACCGGTTGCACGTTGTCCACCAGCACTTGTGGCGGCGCCTTGGGGCTACGGTTTTCCAGCACCGCCTGAAGTTTTTCCAGCAGCTCGGCATCTTGCGCGGCAGCGGGGTAGTCCAGGGTTTCCTGAACTTTCAGCAACACCGCCGCGCAATGTTTGCAGTTGCTGTGCACTGGGCATGTACATGTCGCATCGATCATCAGCAGCGTGGATTTGGCTGACTCGCGCAGGCGAATGGTCTGACGGTAGACGTTGCCGCCCGAGCCTTCGCACGCAGCGAGGATCGTTGCGTCGCCGGCCTCGACGATCCTGACGCGGTTTTCCAGCGCGTAGCGGCGGCCGCGCTCCAGGCTTTGTTCCTTGAATCGGCTGACCCAGGAAGGTGCCAGGGGTTTGCTCAGGGTCGGGGCCATAGAGACTTCAATCAGTCCGGAATTTCATCGGGGACTGGCCGAGGCGCAGGGACGGTCAGCGAGGTGATCTTGATGAGCAGGGCCAGATGGCCGTTGTCGAGGAAATTCAGTTGGCCGTTCTTGGTGTGACTGTTCTGCTTCAGGCGTTCGCTGGCGGTGACCAGGCCGTTGGCGTCAATCTGGTTGACCCAGAAGTCGGCATCGACGTCGGTGAAACGCCCCAGTTTCAGGGCCAGGGTGCCTTCGATCGGGAACTGGCCGAACTGTTCCTTGCCGTCGTTGATCGCAACTTTGGTGGCTTCTTCGCCCAGGGTCTGTTGCCAGGCCTTGTGCAGCAACACCGTGTAATCCGTGCTGGCAGTAAGTTTTGCCACTTCACCGTTGAGGCTCGGCGTGCGCAGACTGTCGGGGCTGATGCGTTGGGCGCCGACAGCCCAGTCTTCCGGTGCGGCTTTGCTGACAATGGCAGGCACGGCGTTCTGCCGGATCAGAATCATTTCAATCTGATACAGGTCATCGGCAAACGCCGTTGGGGCGAACGACGTTATCAGCAACGTTGTCAGCAAGGTCAGTAAACGAAACAGGCGCATGCGGCGTCCTTCAAGCAGTTTTCGGGATGAGGCATTCAAGCAGCGCCTCTACAGTATTAAAGCGCTCTTGCGGGCTTTCCATCGGGACCATGAATTTAAACATCGTGGCGCCTTCGAATTTGTAGCGTTTTGGCTGGCCCTGAATCAGTTTGATCAGCGTCAGCGGGTCGACCGGTGTTTGCGCCGCGAACTCGATTCGACCGCCTTGCGGGCCGCCGTCGACTTTCTTGATGCCCAGCAGTTCGGCCTGCAACTTCAACGCCGTGATGCGCATCAGGTTCTTGGTGGGCTCCGGCAACAGGCCGAAACGATCGATCATCTCCACCTGCAGGTCCTTGAGGCCTTCCTCGTCAGTGGCCGAGGCGATGCGTTTGTAGAGAATCAGTCGGGCATGCACGTCGGGCAAGTAGGCTTCGGGAATCAACGCCGGGACTCGCAGGTTGACTTCCGGACCTCCGCCGAGCGGCTGATCGAGATTCGGTTGCTCGCCCTTGCGGATCGACTTCACCGCGCGCTCAAGCATCTCCATGTACAACGTGAAACCGACGGCCTGGATCTGACCGCTTTGACCGTCGCCCAGCAGTTCGCCCGCGCCGCGGATTTCCAGGTCGTTGGTCGCGAGGACGAAGCCCGCGCCGAGGTCCTGGGTATTGGCGATCGCTTCCAGACGTTTTTCCGCATCCGGGGTGATTTGCTGGCGCGGCGGTGTCAGTAGATACGCGTAAGCCTGGTGGTGGCTGCGACCGACCCGGCCGCGCAACTGGTGCAACTGCGCCAGGCCGAACTTGTCGGCACGCTCGATGATGATGGTGTTGGCGCTCGGCACGTCGATGCCGGTCTCGATGATGGTCGAGGCGATCAGCACGTTGAAGCGCTTGTGATAGAAGTCGCTCATCACCTGTTCGAGATCACGCTCGCGCATCTGTCCGTGGCCGATGCCGATCCGTGCTTCCGGCACCAGTTCGGCGAGGTCGGCCGCGCATTTCTCGATGGTCTTCACGTCGTTGTGCAGGTAATAGACCTGGCCGCCACGCAACAGCTCACGCAGCAGGGCTTCTTTGACCGTGCTCTTGTTCTGTTCCATGACGAAGGTGCGCACCGAGAGGCGACGTGCCGGCGGCGTGGCGATGATCGACAGGTCACGCATGCCCGACACCGCCATGTTCAGCGTGCGCGGAATCGGCGTGGCAGTCAGGGTCAGGATATCGACTTCGCTGCGCAGGGCCTTGAGCTGTTCTTTTTGGCGGACACCAAAGCGGTGTTCTTCGTCGATGATCACCAGCCCCAGGTTTTTGATTTTCACGTCATCCTGCAGCAGCTTGTGCGTGCCGATGACGATGTCGATCTTGCCTTCGGCAAGGTCTGCGACCGCCGCGTTCACTTCCTTGGCCGACTTGAAGCGGCTCATGACTTCCACGGTCACCGGCCAGTCGGCGAAGCGGTCGCGGAAACTGTTGTAATGCTGCTGGGCGAGCAGGGTGGTCGGCACCAGGATCGCCACCTGGCGACCACCATGCACGGCGATGAACGCGGCGCGCATTGCCACTTCGGTCTTGCCGAAGCCGACGTCACCGCAGACCAGTCGATCCATCGGCTTCGGCGCGAGCATGTCGGCGCGTACGGCATCGATGGTGGTTTGCTGATCTGGCGTTTCTTCGAACGGGAAGCCAGCGCTGAATGTCGCGTAATCGGCTTTCGGATCTTCGAAGGCATAACCTTCGCGAGCGGCGCGGCGGGCATAGATGTCGAGCAACTCGGCGGCCACATCGCGCACCTGTTCGGCGGCTTTGCGCTTGGCTTTCTGCCAGGTTTCGGAACCAAGTCGATGCAACGGGGCCAGGGCGTCGTCGCTGCCGGTGTAACGCGCGATCAGGTGCAGGTTGGCCACCGGCACGTAAAGCTTGGCGCCCTCGGCATATTGCAGAGTCAGGAACTCGGCGGCCTGATTGTCGATTTCGAGGGTCGCAAGTCCCAGGTAACGACCGACGCCGTGATCGATATGAACCACCGGTGCGCCTTCGCGCAGCTCGGTGAGGTTCTTGATGACCGCATCATTGTTGGCGTCGGCGCGTTTTTCGCGGCGACGGCGTTGCATCACGCGCTGCCCGAACAACGGGCTTTCGGCGACCAGCGCCAGGGCCGGATCGTCCAGCAACAGGCCTTCATCGAGCGGCGCAATGGTGATTGCCAGGCGCTCCTTGCTCGCCACAAAGTCCGGCCAGCTGTCGACGGTCTTCGGTCGCAGCTTCAGGCGTTCGAGCAATTCCAGCAGCACTTCGCGACGGCCCGCGGACTCGGCGGTGAACAGCACGCGTCCGGGGAACTCGTCGAGGAAACCGGCCAACGCCGCCAGCGGCTGGGTGGCCTTGGCTTCGATGGCCAGGTTCGGCAATTCGCGTGCCGGAAAGCGCTCGCGGCCGACACCGGTTTCCACGTCCTGTTGACTGGCCACCACCCGTGGCCAGTTTTTCAGGCGGGCAAAGCAATCTTCCACCGGCAGGAACAGTTCGGCCGGTGGTAATAAAGGACGGGAGGGATCGACGCGGCGCTCTTCATAGCGATTGCGCACATCGTTCCAGAAGTTTTCCGCCGCCTGCTCGATGCCCGGCAAGGAGAACACTTGCGTGTCCTGAGGCAGGTAATCGAACAGCGTCGAGGTGTCATCGAAAAACAGCGGCAGGTAATACTCGATACCGGCCGGAGTGATCCCGCTGCTTAAGTCCTGAAAGATCGGGCAGCGGCGGAAGTCGACATCGAAGCGTTCACGAAAGCGTGCCTTGAAGCGTGTGACCGCGTCTTTCTGCAGCGGGAACTCCCGCGCGGGCAACAGGCGAACGGTGTCCACTTTGTCGATGGAGCGCTGGTTTTCCGGATCGAATGTACGAAGCGTCTCGATTTCATCGTCGAACAGATCAATCCGGAAGGGCAGTTTGCTGCCCATCGGGAACAGATCGATCAGCGAACCGCGCACGGTGAATTCACCGTGTTCGTAAACCGTATCGACATAGCGATAGCCGCTGGCTTCCAGTCGGGTACGCATTTGCTCGACATCGAGCTTCTGACCGACATCCAGAACAAGGCTGCTGCCGAGCAGGAATTTGGTCGGCGCCAGGCGATGCAGAGCCGTGGTGATCGGTACCACCAGCACGCCGTGGCTCAGTTCCGGCAATCGATAAAGAGCGGCGATACGCTGGGAAATGATGTCCTGGTGTGGCGAAAACAGATCGTAGGGCAGGGTTTCCCAGTCCGGGAAATGCAGCACCGGCAAATCCGGGGCGAAGAAACTCAGCTCCTGTTCCAGCCGTTCGGCACTTTGGCTGTCGGCGGTCAGGAGCAGGGTAAAGCGCTTGGCAGCGCTGGCAGCCTCGGCGATGGCCAGGCTCAGGGCGGCACCGGGCAAGTTGCCCCAGTGCTGTTTACCTGCCGCGGCAGGGAGAAGCGGTAGACGCAGAACGGGCACGGAAGGTTGAGCTCCAAGCGTTGCGACAAAGTCGGTAATTGTAGCGGCCCCGGGTGCCGCCTGTCAGTTGCTAGTGTGTCTATTACGCAGGTTTGGCGAAATGTAGTGGTAAAGACAAAATCTGGCCGTTTTTTACTGAAAATTGATGATTATGTAGTGGCAAAACGACCGAGTGTTACGGAGGGTTACGGATAAGACAGCGGTATCTCCAAAAAATTGACTGCGCTGAAAGCCGCGTATTTACTGGGCTTTAGCGATGCGTGATTTTTTTGAACAGAAATTTGTTACGGATCGCACGACAGGCGCGCATTGCTACGGGAGGCACTCGGCGGCATAATGTAGCCCCTTTTTTCTGCCCCTACATGTGGAAGGTTCCCGTGACTCAGAAGCCCGACCAGTGTCTTGGTGAATGGATCGACCGTGAAGCACTCGCAGAAGCGATGATTCCGCTTATCGGTCAGCTCTACCGCAATAACAACGTGGTGAGCTCGATCTATGGCCGCAGCCTGATCAACCGTTCAGTCATTGCGATTCTCAAAGCTCACCGCTTTGCTCGTCACCGCCAGTCCGATGACAGCGAACTCTCCGTCCACGAAACATTCCCGCTGCTCAAGGCGATGAGCGAGCTCAAACTCGGCGCCGCTTCGGTCGACCTGGGCAAGCTTGCGGTCAAGTTCAAGGCCGAAGGCAATGGCCGTACTGCCGAGCAGTTCGTCCGTGAAGAACTGGCTGACGTGGTTGGCCAGCAGAACGTTGCCGCGCGCAAAGGCACTGACGTGGTTCTCTACGGCTTCGGTCGTATCGGCCGTCTGCTGGCGCGTATCCTGATCGAGAAAACCGGTGGTGGCGACGGCCTGCGTCTGCGCGCCATCGTTGTCCGCAAGGGCGCCGAGAACGATCTGGTCAAGCGTGCAAGCCTGCTGCGTCGTGATTCGGTTCATGGTCCGTTCGATGGCACCATCACTATTGATGAAGCCAACAACACCATCACCGCCAACGGCAACCTGATCCAGGTGATCTACGCGAAAAACCCGACTGAGGTGGATTACACCCAGTACGGCATCAAAGACGCACTGCTGGTGGACAACACCGGCGTATGGCGTGACGCCGAGGGCCTGGGCCAGCATCTGTCCTGCCCGGGTATCGACCGCGTCGTGCTGACTGCGCCTGGCAAAGGCAAGCTGAAGAACATCGTTCATGGCATCAACCACGGTGAAATCACCGCTGATGACAAGATCGTTTCGGCCGCTTCCTGCACCACCAACGCCATCGTGCCGGTACTGAAGGCTGTCAACGACAAGTTCGGCATCATCAATGGCCACGTCGAAACCGTTCACTCGTACACCAACGACCAGAACCTGATCGACAACTTCCACAAAGGCGATCGCCGTGGTCGTAGCGCCGCGCTGAACATGGTGATCACTGAGACCGGTGCTGCCACCGCTGCTGCCAAGGCATTGCCTGAGCTGGCCGGCAAGCTGACCGGTAACGCGATCCGCGTTCCGACGCCAAACGTGTCGATGGCGATTCTCAACCTGAACCTTGAGAAAGCCGCCACCCGTGAAGAGATGAACGAATACCTGCGCTACATGGCGTTGCACTCCGATCTGCATAAGCAAATCGACTACGTCAACTCGCAGGAAGTGGTTTCCACCGACTTCGTTGGCTCGCGCCACGCAGGCGTTGTGGACGCTGAAGCGACCATCACCCAAGACAACCGCGTTGTGCTGTACGTTTGGTACGACAACGAATTCGGTTACAGCTGCCAGGTGGTTCGCGTGATGGAAGACATGGCCGGTGTAAACCCGCCAGCTTTCCCGCGCTAAGCTTCAATAGCTGCACATGAAAACGCCCCGACCTAGGTCGGGGCGTTTTTGTTTGTGTGTCTGTTGGGTCTTTGTTGCCTGTACTGGCCTCATCGCTAGCAGGCTAGCTCCCACAGAGGACTTGTGAACGCCACAGATCCAGTGTGGGAGCTCGCCTGTTGGCGATTGCGGTCTGTCAGGCGCCGCGGACCACTGACGCCTGCGCAGTCCGCAACTCATGCCGATTGCCGCGGAACAACACCAGCGTGGCAATCAAGCCCAACACCGCTGCGCCGCTGAGCCAGATCCCCGGCGCTGCCTTGTTGTCCAGCACATGGATCAGATAAGTACAGGCCGCCGGTGTGAAACCACCGAAGGTCGCAGTCGCCAGGCTGTAGGCCAGGGAGAAACCGGTCGTACGAACTTCCACCGGCATGATTTCGGTCAGGGCCACCACCATGGCGCCGTTGTACGAGCCATACAGGAACGACAACCACAACTCGACGATCAGCAAATGGCTGAAACTCGGGTTCGCCACCAGCCACGACAGGGCAGGGTAAGCCGTGAGAATTGCCAGAATCGTCGCCGCCAACAGTAGGGGTTTACGGCCAATCTTGTCGGACAGCGCGCCCATCACCGGCAGCCAGAAGAAGTTCGACAGCCCGATGCACACCGTCACCAGCAGCGCATCCATATCCGACAAATGCAGCTCGGCTTTGCCGAAGGTCGGGGTATAGGCGGTGATCAGGTAGAACGACACGGTGGTCATCACCACCAGCGCCATGCCAGCGATAACGATGCCGAAGTTCTGGCTGATCGAACGGAGGATGTCCCGCAGGGTAGGGCGATGTTTGCGCGCCTGGAACTCCGGAGTTTCTTCCAGCGAGCGGCGAATCACGAAGATCACCGGCACGATCATGCAGCCGATCAGGAACGGCACGCGCCAGCCCCAATCACCCATTTGTTCCGGGCTGAGCCAGTGGTTCAGACCCACACCCAGCAGGCCGGCGAACACCACCGCAGCTTGCTGACTGGCCGACTGCCAACTGACGAAAAAGCCTTTACGGCCCGGGGTGGAGATTTCGGCGAGGTACACCGACACGCCGCCCAACTCCACGCCGGCCGAGAAGCCTTGCAGCAATCGGCCAAACAGTACGATCAACGGCGCCGCGACACCCAGCGTTGCATAACCCGGTACGCAGGCAATCAGCACCGTACCGGCAGCCATCAATGCCAGGGTGATGATCAGTCCTTTGCGACGGCCATGACGGTCAATGTAGGCGCCGAGGAATATGGCCCCCAACGGACGCATCAGGAAGCCGGCACCAAAGGTCGCCAGTGACAACATCAGGGACGCGAAGGCGCTGTCGGCGGGGAAGAAGGTTTTGGCGATGGCCGTGGCGTAGAAGCCGTAGACCATAAAGTCGAACATTTCGAGAAAGTTGCCGCTGACAACGCGAAAAATCGCTTTGCCTTTGCCCGTATTGGAAGCCATTTATAGATACTCACTCTGGTAAATCTTATTTGAAAGCGCTGCACCTGCGTGGGCCTGTGTGGCTAGGGGGCGCGAGCACAGGTTTTGCTTGCGGGCAGCAGAGGCAGGTCTCGCTCTCATTCGCTCCGAAGCCCATAATGGCGGGCGCGGTTTTGAGGGGAGATGAAGTTTTGTTAACTGGACGGTGGGGCGCAATTGTGATGCTGGCCGGCGTTTTGTCCGGTTGTGATAACGGCGACAGTCTGGAAAGCTTCGGCGGCCCGACCATGGGCAGCACCTATTCGATCAAGTACGTACGTCACGCCGGTCTTCCTGCTGCGAACGCCGTCCAGGCCCAAGTTGAAAAAATCCTCGCCGAGGTCGATCAACAACTGTCGACCTACCGCAGCGACTCCGACATCGAACGCTTCAACGATTTGCCCGCCAATCGCTGTCAGAAAATGCCTGCGCCGGTCCTCAAGCTGATCCGCTTCGGTGAGCAACTTTCGGAGCAAAGCGAAGGCGCCTACGACCTGACCGTGGAGCCGCTGCTCAATCTCTGGGGGTTCGGCCCGCAGGCTCGTGAAGAAAAAGTCCCCAGCGCCCAGGCGCTGGCTGATGTCAGGCAGCGAGTCGGTTATCAGCACCTGCGCATCGACCGTGATCAACTGTGCAAGGACGCCGCCGTCGAAGTCGACTTCAACAGCATCGCTGCCGGTTATGCCGTCGACACGATTGCCGCAAGACTGGAAGCGATGGGCATCCACGATTACCTCGCCGAAGCCACTGGGGAGCTCAAGGCGTCGGGCAAGAAGCTCGATGGCTCACCCTGGAAGATCGCGCTGGAAGAGCCCCGTGACGATCAGCAGGTCGCGCAAAAAATCATCGCGGTCGACGGCTACGGTCTGTCTACCTCCGGCGACTACCGCAATTATTTTCAGCAGGATGGCCGGCGCTATTCCCACACCTTCGATGCTCGTACCGGTGCACCGGTCTCGCACACCCTGGCATCCGTCACGGTAATTAATCCTTCCGCGTTGATGGCCGATGGCTTATCGACGCTGTTGCTGATTCTCGGCCCCGAACAGGGTTGGGACTACGCAGAAAAACACGATATCGGCGCATTTTTTGTGATTCGTGCCGATACAGGTTTTGTCACACGAGCCAATCAGGCTTTTGAGCGGCTCAGTGCCGGCAAAACCGAATGATCACGGCGATTCGCGCATTGAAAGACTGGCGTTGTAGTGCAGGCAAAACTAGCCTACGACGCGACCAAGGGTTAATGTGCCCGGCGTTGACGCTTCTATAGACTGTGTCCGGGTTCTGCATTGGCCCCAAATTGTTCCTTCACGCCGCAGATGGCGTGATTTAGCCGCAGGTGCCGAGGGCGCCGCGGCCTGTTCTGAGGAGTACGCATGGCTGTCTACAACTACGACGTGGTGGTGCTGGGTTCCGGCCCGGCGGGAGAAGGCGCGGCAATGAACGCCGCTAAAGCAGGGCGCAAGGTGGCGATGGTCGATAGCCGTCGCCAGGTCGGCGGTAACTGCACCCACTTGGGCACCATTCCGTCAAAGGCCCTGCGTCACTCGGTCCGGCAGATCATGCAGTTCAATACCAACCCGATGTTCCGGGCCATTGGTGAGCCGCGCTGGTTCTCGTTCCCGGACGTGCTGAAAAGCGCTGAGAAAGTCATTTCCAAGCAAGTCGCTTCACGCACCGGCTACTACGCCCGTAACCGTGTCGACGTGTTCT
The DNA here is from genome assembly GCF_019823085.1 of Pseudomonas sp. DR48. Lineage (NCBI taxonomy): Bacteria > Pseudomonadati > Pseudomonadota > Gammaproteobacteria > Pseudomonadales > Pseudomonadaceae > Pseudomonas > Pseudomonas sp. DR48. Next base: position 4,072,499 of record NZ_CP081946.1, read on the forward strand.
TCGGCACCGGCAGCTTCGCCGACGAGCAAACCATCGAAGTGGTCTGCGCCAATGGCGTGGTCGAAAAGCTGGTCGCCAAGCACATCATCATCGCCACCGGTTCGCGCCCGTATCGCCCGGCGGACATCGATTTCCATCACCCGCGTATCTACGATAGCGACACCATCCTCAGCCTCGGTCACACCCCGCGCAAACTCATCGTTTACGGCGCCGGCGTGATCGGCTGCGAATACGCCTCGATCTTCAGCGGTCTGGGTGTGTTGGTTGAACTGGTGGACAACCGTGGTCAGTTGCTGAGCTTCCTCGACTCGGAAATTTCCCAGGCCCTGAGCTACCACTTCAGCAACAACAACATCACGGTTCGCCACAACGAAGACTACGACCGCGTCGAAGGCGTGGACAACGGTGTGATCCTGCACCTCAAGTCCGGCAAGAAGATCAAGGCCGACGCCTTGCTCTGGTGCAACGGTCGTACCGGCAACACCGATCAGTTAGGTCTGGAAAACATCGGCGTGAAGGTCAACAGCCGTGGCCAGATCGAAGTCGACGAAGCCTACCGCACCTGCGTGCCGAACATTTACGGTGCCGGTGACGTGATTGGCTGGCCGAGCCTGGCCAGTGCCGCGCACGACCAGGGCCGTTCGGCCGCTGGCAGCATCGTCGATAACAACAGCTGGCGCTTTGTGAATGACGTGCCGACCGGCATCTACACCATTCCGGAGATCAGCTCGATCGGCAAGAACGAGCAGGAGCTGACCCAAGCCAAAGTGCCATACGAAGTGGGCAAGGCGTTCTTCAAGAGCATGGCGCGTGCACAGATCGCCGGCGAGCCTCAGGGCATGCTGAAGATCCTGTTCCACCGCGAGACCCTGGAAGTGCTGGGCGTTCACTGCTTCGGCTATCAGGCGTCGGAGATCGTTCACATCGGCCAGGCGATCATGAGCCAGCCGGGCGAACTGAACACGCTGAAGTACTTCGTCAACACGACGTTCAACTACCCGACCATGGCCGAAGCCTATCGGGTAGCGGCGTACGATGGCCTCAACCGGCTTTTTTGAGCGGCTCCGGCCGGTGGCCTGAGCCGGCCGGGGAGACCGATTTCAGCAATTCTCGAGCGTGGCGCTGGCCAAACCGGGAAAGTCTGTAATCAGGCTGTCAACGCCGAAGTCGGCGAGTCTGCGCATCAGCGCGGGCTCGTTGACTGTCCATACCGACACATGCAACCCCTGACGTTGCGCCTTTTGCAGGCGTTCCGGCGTACACAGGGTCCAGTTCAGCGCCAGAATCTCACAGCCATAGCTTTGTGCGACCTTCAACGGGTCGAGCCAGGCGTACTCGGCCACCAATCCGCGGGACACGTCCGGCACCAGGTCCAGCGCGGCTTTCAACACTTCGCGCGAACTTGAGGTGATGGTCACTTTGTCCAGCAAGCCGAAACGCTGAGCCATCTCGCGAATCGCCAGAACGGTCGTCGCGGCGCGGGTGCGTGAAGCGCTTTTGACTTCCAGCTGCCAATGCTCGAAATCGCATTTCTCGAACAGTTCTTCCAGTGTCGGAATCGGGCAGGGCTTGATCCAGCCCGGGCCGCCCTTGCGCGCGTCATAGGTCACCAGCTCGGCCGCCGTGTGCTCGACGACCTTGCCGCGCCGCTCCGTGGTGCGTTTAAGCGTCGGGTCGTGGATGACCATCAACTCGTTGTCCTTGGACAGGTGCAAGTCCAGTTCGCAACGGCGTACGCCGTGCTTGAGACATTCCTGAAAACTGGTCAGGGTGTTTTCCGGTGCTTCGCCCTTGGCGCCGCGATGGCCGTAGATGAGGGTCACGGTTCTTCCTTAATTAAATGCCTGATTCGTTTTCGCGGGCCAGACGTCGTTCCTGGGCCTGCTTCTGCAAAATGTAACGGGCCAGCAACTGGCGCTGGGCATCGGTCGGATACTCGAACTCGGTGCCGACTTCATAGCTTTCGCCCTTTCTATCGCAATGGGTGACGCGCGCGCGCAGCAACAGGCCGAGGGCTTGCGGCATCAACACCAGTTTGACCGACAGGTGCGCGTCCACGGCGATGGGAGTCGGGTGCTGAAATTCGATACCGCCTTCGGAAATGATCACCGGCTGCGGTTCGCCAATCTGCCCGAGCACGGTGATGGCGATCACCTGGCTCAGTAAATCGATGCGTTTGTTCTGGGATTTCAGGAACGCCGCGAGATTGCGGTCACGCTCACTGATCTGGCGCAGCAGGTGCTGCGACTCGAATTCGCTCAGGTGCAGCTCGCTGAGCAAGTTGAATAGTGGAGAAGCATCCTGCAACACTTCCTGGCCTGCGGCTTCGGGAGCGGACAGGGGCCGAATTTCCAGTGCGATCATGTCCTCGATACGGTAGTATTCGCGGCGATCTTCTTCATCTAATGTCGACATGGCGAACCCATGGTAGCGGCGGTGGTCTGAGTGTAAAGCTGGTTACCGACCCCCGCCACAAGGACGTTCCTTTTCCCTCCGAACAAGCCCCGACATGTTCAGACCTCTCTTCGTATTTATTGGCACGCGTTATACCCGTGCAAAGCGTCGCAATCATTTTGTGTCGTTCATTTCCCTGACTTCAATGATCGGACTGGCCCTCGGCGTGGTCGTGATGATTGTCGTGTTGTCGGTCATGAACGGCTTCGATCATGAGATGCGCACCCGTGTGCTGGGCATGGTGCCCCACGCGACCATCGAGTCCAGTGAGCCGATCAGCGACTGGCAAAGCCTGGCCGCCAAGGTCAAGCAGAACCCGCAGGTGACGGCCGTTGCGCCATTCACCCAGATGCAGGGCCTGCTGACCAACAACGGCAAGGTGTCCAAAGTGCTGCTCAATGCCGTCGACCCTGCGCTGGAACGGCAGGTCTCGATCATCGACAAGTTCATGCTCCAGGGCAAACTTGACGATCTGGCGCCTGGCAGCTTCGGCATCGTCATTGGCGACAAAGCCGCGGCCAAGCTCGGTGCGGCCATCGGCGACAAGCTGACGTTTGTCGCGCCTGAAGTCACGGTGACCCCAGCCGGCATGTTTCCGCGCATGAAGCGCTTTACCGTCGTCGGCATCTTCCATGTCGGCGCCGGCGAGATCGACGGTTACCTGGGCGTCACCAACCTGCAGGATCTGGCCAGGCTGCATCGCTGGAAGCCGGATCAGGTCCAGGGCATCCGCCTGAAGTTCGACGACCTGTTCCAGGCGCCGCGCGTGGCGTGGACAATCGCCCAGCAGCTCGGTGAAGACCGCTTCTATGCCCGCGACTGGACGCGCACCCACGGCAACCTGTATCAGGCGATCCGCATGGAGAAAGCCATGATCGGCCTGCTGTTGCTGCTGATCGTCGCCGTCGCGGCCTTCAACATCATTTCCACGCTGGTGATGGTGGTCAACGACAAGAAGGGCGACATCGCGATCCTGCGCACCCTCGGCTCCACGCCGGGGCAGATCATGGCGATCTTCATGGTGCAGGGCACGGTCATCGGTGTGATCGGTACGCTGATCGGCGCCGTGGTCGGGATCGTCGCCGCACTGAACGTCAGCGCCGCGATCTCGGTCCTCGAAGGCTTGATCGGGCATAAATTCCTCAACGCCGACGTTTACTTCATCGATTACCTGCCGTCGCAAGTGCAGAGCCAGGATGTATTGATGGTCTGCGCCGCCGCGTTGGTCCTGAGTTTCCTCGCCACCCTGTATCCAGCCTGGCGTGCTGCGCGCACCCAGCCTGCGGAGGCGCTACGTTATGAGTGAGTCGGGCATGAGTGATAAAGCAATCTTGAGCTGCCGCAACCTGGGCAAATCCTACGAGGAAGGCCCGGAGTCGGTAGAAGTTCTGGCAGGGCTGCAACTGGAGCTGCACCCGGGTGAGCGCGTGGCGATTGTCGGCACCTCCGGTTCGGGCAAAAGCACGTTGCTTAACCTGTTGGGCGGTCTCGACACACCAACCAAGGGCAGCGTCTGGCTCGACGGCGAAGAGCTGTCGGCCCTGAGCGAGAAGAATCGCGGTCTGTTGCGCAACCGGTCGCTGGGTTTCGTTTACCAGTTCCACCACTTGCTGCCGGAATTCACCGCACTGGAAAACGTCTGCATGCCGTTGCTGATCTGCAAGACGGCGATCCCGGAAGCGCGTCAGCGTGCGACGGCATTGCTGGAGCGGGTAGGGCTGGGCCATCGCCTGGAACACAAACCGTCCGAGTTGTCCGGCGGCGAACGTCAGCGCGTGGCCATCGCCCGCGCCCTGGTGAACAAGCCGGGCTTGGTGATGCTCGACGAGCCGACCGGCAACCTCGACTCCCACACCGCCCAGGGCATTCAGGATTTGATGCTGGAGCTCAGCACCTCGATGCGCACGGCGTTCCTGGTGGTGACTCACGACATGAACCTGGCCCGTCAGATGGATCGCGTCCTGCATTTGCAGGAAGGTTGCCTGACCCCTATCTGACTGGCCGAAACCCGACGTCACTGAACAGTGCGTCGGGTCTTTTATTTTTATACGGTGCCCCAGCGAATGTTCAGACCGTTATCGATCTTTATCGGCATGCGCTATACCCGCGCCAAGCGCCGCAATCGCTTCGTTTCCTTCATCTCGATGACCTCGATGATCGGCCTCGCCCTTGGCGTGCTGGCGATGATCGTGGTGCTATCGGTGATGAACGGCTTCCAGCGCGAAATGAGCTCACGCATCCTCGGCATGGTGCCGCACGCGACCATCGTCGGCGTCAATCCGATTGACGATTGGCAGCCGGTGGCCGCCGCCGCGATGAAAAACCCGGAAGTCACCGCCGCCGTGCCGTTCACTGAAATGGAAGGCATGCTCTCCTATAAGGGCACGATGCAGCCGATCCAGGTCAGCGGCGTCGATCCTGCACTGGAAGGCAAGGTGTCGATTGTTGCCAAGCACATCGTGCAGGGCAGTCTCGAGGCTTTGAAGCCAGGTGAATTCGGCGTGGTGATCGGCGAGATCACCGCGCGACGTTTCCGCTTGAATGTCGGCGACAAGATCACCTTGATCGTGCCGGAAGTCAGCACCGCGCCGGGTGGCATCACCCCGCGCATGCAGCGGCTGAACGTGGTTGGCGTGTTCAAGGTGGGCGCCGAACTGGACGGTTCGATGGCGTTGATCCACATGGCCGATGCCGCGCAGATGCAGCATTGGCAGCCGAATCAGGTGCAGAGCGTGCGCCTGGCGGTGAAGGATTTGTACGCCGCGCCGAAGGTCTCCAGCGATATTGCCGGCGCACTGGGCACGGCTTACAAGGCTGACGACTGGACCCACACCCAGGGCAGCCTGTTCAGTGCGATGAAGATGGAAAAAACCATGATCGGCCTGCTGTTGCTGATGATCGTTGCCGTGGCCGCGTTCAACATCATTGCAACCCTGATCATGGTGGTGAACGACAAGGGCGCGGACATCGCGATCCTGCGCACCATCGGCGCGACACCCCGGGAGATCATGGCGATCTTCATGGTGCAGGGCACGGTGATCGGGATTGTCGGCACCTTGATTGGCGGTGTGCTTGGCGTGATTGCCGCGCTGAACGTCAGTGCACTGGTGGGCTGGATGGAGCGGGTGAGCGGGCAGCACATCTTCAGTTCTGATGTGTATTTCGTCAGCAATCTGCCTTCGGAACTGCAGGGCGGGGATGTCTTGTTGATCTGCTCCGCCGGTTTCATCATGAGCTTTTTGGCGACGGTTTATCCGGCGTGGCGGGCGGCGAAAGTCGAACCGGCAACTGCGTTGCGGTATTCGTAATCTGTCAGACCTCATCGCGGGCAAGCCTGCTCCCACAGTGACCGGGTTGAGCCACAAATTTGTGAACGACTCCGGACCTTGTGGGAGCGGGCTTGCCCGCGAAGAGGCCTGAGGCCGCTGGCCTCAATCCCCCTTCGGCAACTCAATCACAAACCGCGTCCATCCCTTATCCGACTCACAATGAATCTGCCCGCCATGGGCACGGATGATTGACTGGGTGATCGCCAGCCCCAATCCCGCATGTTCGCTACTGCCTTCCTGGCGCGCCGGATCAGCGCGGTAGAAGCGATCGAACAAGCGCGGCAGCAACGCCTGGTCAATACCATCTCCGCTGTTCTCGATCGTCAGGCTCAAACCATTGAGCTGATCGGCAATCCGCACCCGAATCTCGCCATCGGCGGGGGTACAGCGCAACGCGTTATCCAGCAGGTTGGAAAGCGCTCGACGCAGCATGCTTCGGTCGCCCTCCATGTGCGCGCTTCCTTCACGGCTCAGCATCACACGGGCGTCTTCGGCCAGCGGCGCAAAGTATTCCAGCAACACATCCACTTCCTCTGCCAGCTCCAATGGCTCTCGATTGGGCGTCAGCAACCCATGGTCAGCCTTGGCCAGGTACAGCATGTCGTTGACCAGTTGCGCCATCCATTGCAGCTCTTCGAGGTTGCTGTGCAGCGCTTCGCGGTAATCCTCCAGGGCGCGCGGGCGGGTGAGGGTGACCTGGGTGTGGGTCAGCAAGTTCGACAGCGGGGTGCGCAGTTCATGGGCAATGTCGGCGGAAAACGCCGAGAGCCGTTGGAAGGAATCGTCCAGGCGTCCGAGCATGGCGTTAAAACTGTGGGCCAATTCCGTGAGTTCTGACGGCATGTTCTCTTCGGGCAGCCGGGCATTCAGCGATTGCGCCGAAACGCCGCTGGCAATCGCACTCATCCTGCGCAACGGCCGCAACCCGCTGCGCGCCGCCCATGCGCCAAGCAGTGCCGTGGCCAGCGCTGACAAGCCCACGGTCAGCCAGATCAGGTGCTGCATGCGTTGTAAAAAATGCTGGTGATGGGTGATGTCCAGCAGCAGGGTCAGTTGTGGCGAGTCGGGCTTGTCGGGATACAGCGGAGCATTCAATACGCGATAGTCCGTGCCTTCGTCGCTGACCGTCGACAGGCCCGGCTGATGTGGCAAGTCCTCGGGCAAACCTGTCGAGCTGTCATACCAGCGCTTGCCGTCGCTGCCTGTGATCCGCAGCGACAAATCAGCTTGTCGGCTCAATTCATCGGCCAGCCTGATTTCGCTTTCGCTCGATTGAATGTCGTGAAGTGCCCGGCGCAGGCCAATCAGTTTGCCGTCCAGCAACTGCTGGTCCAGTTCAACGAAGTGCGCCTCGCTGGCGCGACTGAACAGCACCCCGGCGAACAGTGAAACCACGGCGGTGCACGCGGCAAACAACAGCGCGAGGCGACTGCTCAAAGACAGCCGGCGCATCAGGCGGGACGCTCTTCAAGGACATAACCCATGCCGCGCACGGTGTGAATCAGCTTGTTGGGGAATTCATCGTCGATCTTCAGGCGCAAACGACGGATCGCGACTTCGATGACATTGGTGTCGCTGTCGAAATTCATGTCCCAGACCTGAGAGGCGATCAGCGACTTGGGCAGCACTTCACCCTGGCGCCGCAGGAGCATTTCCAGCAGGGCGAACTCCTTGGCGGTCAAGTCGATGCGCTGACCGCTTCGCTCGACCCGGCGCCGGATCAGGTCCAGGCGCAAATCGGCCAGTTGCAGGCTGGTTTCCTGGGGCGAAGCGCTGCCACGGCGCAACAGGCTGCGGACCCGGGCCAGCAACTCGGAGAAGGCGAAAGGCTTGACCAGATAGTCGTCGGCCCCCAGTTCGAGGCCATGGACTCTGTCCTCCACCGCATCTCGCGCGGTCAGAAAAAGTACCGGCGTATCGAGACCGGCACCGCGCACGGCTTGCAGAATCTGCCAGCCATCGCGCCCGGGCAGCATCACGTCGAGGATCAACAGCGCGTAATCGCCACTCAACGCCAATTGCTGTCCGGTGTTGCCGTCGGCCACCAGTTCCGTATTGAAGCCGGCCTCGGTCAGGCCCTGGCGCAGGTAGTGGCCGGTTTTCGGTTGGTCTTCGACAATCAGCAGTTTCATGGGCAACTCAAGGCAAGTGGAACGAACGCTTTATACCGTGGGCAGCGTTAGTACAGGTCAACCTGACAAAGTTGTAATCTGGCTGTCAGCTTGCGGGCAGTGGTAGCAGTTTAGAGTTTTCCACAGGCTGAACCTTATCTTGTTGGAGTACGACTATGTTTTTGCGCAAACCGCTGTTGCTGGCCGCCTGTTTGCTGGCGCTGAGCTCGCCGGTATGGGCCTCGCCTGCGTCGACCTACGATTTCGGTCAACCGGCCCCGGCGTCCAAGGCGACCCGCAGTGTCGAGGTGGTGATGGGTGATATGTCTTTCACCCCCAAGGCCATCGATATCAAGGCCGGTGAGACCGTGCGTTTTGTCCTGGTGAATAAAGGCCAGCTGTTGCACGAATTCAACCTCGGCGATGCGGCGATGCATGCCAGGCACCAGCAGGAAATGCTGAAGATGCAGCAGAGCGGCATGCTCACGCCGACCGGCATGAAGGAAATGGACCACGGCTCGATGGCGGGCATGGACCATGGAATGATGAAACACGACGATCCCAACAGCGTCCTCGTTGAGCCGGGCAAGACAGCCGAGCTGACCTGGACTTTTACCAAGGCCACCAACCTGGAATTTGCCTGCAATATTCCAGGTCACTATCAGGCTGGCATGGTCGGTAAGTTGACTGTCAGTCAGTAAGCACTCAAAGGCGGGAGCAAAGGCTGGTAGAATCCGCTGATTCTTCAGTCAGGTTTCCGCCATGCATCCCGCAGCCGAACACTCGCCGCTGGGCAAATCCAGCGAATACATCGCCACTTACACGCCGTCTTTGCTGTTCCCGATCCCGCGCACCGCGAAATGGGCGGAGCTGGGCCTGACCGCTGAAACCCTGCCGTATAAGGGTGTGGATTTCTGGAACTGCTTCGAGTTGTCGTGGCTGCTGCCGTCCGGCAAACCCGTGGTGGCGATTGGTGAATTCAGCATTCCGGCGGATTCGCCGAACATCATCGAATCGAAGTCGTTCAAGCTGTACCTGAACTCCTTGAACCAGACGCCGTTCGCCGATACCGCCACCCTTGAAGCAACCCTGGTGAAAGACCTGTCGGCAGCTGCCGGCAAACCGGTGGGCGTGCGTATTCGCAGCCTCAAGGAGGTTGAAGCCGAAGGTGTCGTGGCGTTGCCGGGCGTGTGCATCGACGATCTGGAGATCAGCGTCAGCAATTACGAGCACCCACGCCCTGAGCTGCTGCGCTGCGATCAATCGCGCATTGTGGAAGAGAGCGTGCACAGTCACTTGCTCAAATCCAACTGCCCGGTGACCAGCCAGCCGGACTGGGGCAGCGTGGCGGTGGAGTACCGTGGCGCGGCGCTGGATCACGCGAGTCTGCTGGAATATATCGTCAGCTTCCGCCAGCACTCGGACTTCCATGAGCAGTGTGTGGAGCGGATTTTCCTCGACCTGCAGCGCTTGCTGAAACCCGAGAAACTGACCGTGTACGCGCGGTATGTGCGCCGTGGTGGGTTGGACATCAACCCGTATCGCAGTACCGAAGACGTGCAACTGCCGAACCAGCGCCTGGTCCGTCAATAAGCAGCCGATGTGGGAGCGAGCAGGCTCACTCTCACAGGGGATTGCATTGCAAATCACGGATATGAAAAAGCCCCGCTAGCGATAGCGGGGCTTTTTTGCATCTGGTGGGTTCAAATCCCCATGCTGGCCAAGGCTTGCACAATGTTGCGCAAGGTGCCGGCAAGGGTAGGGTGCTCTATTTCGAAGCGCTCGACGGCCAGGTTCACATTGTCGGCGAGGCTGGAGTCCTGGGTTTTGGTTTCGAGCTCTATCTCCAGTTCGATCTGTTGCATCAGTGCGTGCAGGTCGGCGCGCTCGGCTTCCGTCAGCGGCGGATTCTGTTCCAATTGCTCGCGCAGAGTGTTGAGCTGTTCTTGCAGTTCGCGGGCAGGCATGACGTTCTTCCTTTTATCGATAGGCACTGGCATAGACCGCGGCAGCGCGCCAAAGGTCTATGGCTGACCTTTAGATTAATCCACTCGCGCGCAACCTGCATGATCTCAGTCAGGGCTTTTCGCCCTTTAGCCGACGCAGGCTGATATCCGCCAGGCAGGTGTCGAGTTCGCCCAGGTGATCGATCACCGAGTGCACGCCGAGGCTGAACAGCTGCACCGTCGCCTGGCCACGCAAGTGTTCGCGCTCTTTCGGGCTCAAGGCGAGCCACTCATTGGGTGCCAGTCCGCAGAGCGAGCCACAGGAGGCCAGGCCGATGGTCCACAGCCCGGCATTCAGGCCTGACTGCAACAAGCGAGGTTCGCCACTGACCAGCACGCAACCATCCAGTTGCCCGACGTTCAACGCCATCAGCGCCTGCCAGCAAGCGTTCGGCGCTGGCCAGGGAGCGTTCGTTGCGAGGTGTTGCGAAGATTTGATCCACGAAGGCAGGGCAGCGGCCAGCGAGTGGGTGAGGGGCAATTCGTCGAGCCAGGCACACGGAATCTGCTGACGCTGCAAGCTGCTGAGGCTGTCCAGCGCGCCGGGCGTGGCTTCGGCATGCTCGGGGGCGAGACTGCCGTGACGCGTCCGGGCACCGAAATCCACCAGGCAACCACTGAGGCCGAACAACACGGCGGTCAGGTTGGGGGCAGCGAGGGGCAAGGTGTTGGCGTGCGGCATATCAACGTCCCTGAAATAGCCACAAGGCTAGGTGCCGTCCATGACAGTTGCGTGACAGGCAGGTGAACCGCTCCCGATTCAGAAGAATCATCTGTAGCCTGTTGCGGTGAGGCTGCCTAAATCGGCGTTTCCGTCTTATACTGCCCAGCTTAACGCCTGGGCTCATGTGCCCGTGCCAGTATAATCCAAGGAGTTTTCTATGCGCTGGAGCAATTATCTAGCTCAGTTTTGTGTGTGTGCCAGCGTAACGCTGGTTCCGTTCGTAGCCCAGGCTGCTACGGAAGAAGACCCTTGGGAAAGCGTCAACCGTCCGATCTACCAGTTCAACGACTTCGTCGATACCTATGCACTCAAGCCTATCGCTCAAGGCTATGAGTTCGTGACGCCGCAGTTTCTGGAAGACGGCATCCACAACATGTTTCGCAACGTGGGTGATGTCACCAACCTTGCCAACAACATTTTGCAGGCCAAACCAGCCGCCGCTGGCGTCGATACGGCTCGCCTGATCTTCAACACCACTTTCGGCCTGCTGGGCTTCTTCGATGTGGGCACCAAAATGGGCCTGAATCGCAGCGACGAAGATTTCGGCCAGACCCTCGGGTATTGGGGCGTTGGCAGCGGTCCGTACGTGATGCTGCCGCTGTTGGGCCCAAGCACGTTGCGTGATGCGCCATCCAAGGTCGTCGACAACTACACCGGCCCATACCCGTACATCAACGATGTGCCTGTGCGTAACTCGGTCTTCGGTCTGAACATTGTCGACACCCGCGCCAGTCTGCTGTCGAGCGAGAAGTTGATCACCGGTGACAAATACACCTTCATTCGCAATGCGTATTTGCAGAACCGCGAATTCAAAGTCAAAGACGGCAAGGTCGTCGACGATTTTTGATCTCGACTTGTAAAACGAAGAAGGCGGCCAGTTGGCCGCCTTCTTTGCGTTTGGGGGGTTATTTCATCTTCAAGATTGTAAGCCCGAGTTTCTGACTGCCTCCGTCCTGTTCCTTCACCCACACCACCTCTGTGTCAGCCTCAAGCCCTTTGAGTGCCGCGTGATCGGAATCGATACGCACGCTGAGCCGGTCTCCAACCCTGAACGAACGCGGCGCTTCGACCTGCATGCCGCTGCTGGAAAGGTCGATGCAGACAGCTGGCACCTCATCGCCTTCATGAATCAGCGACACATCGGCATCGACCCGCATGCGGATGAAATCGCGCTTTTCGCTGTAGTCCCGATCGGTTTGACGCATGGGCTCCATCCTTCCATTGGGTTACGGTTTTGTCTGTTCTTATAACTCCCGGTGATTTGACAAGTAAAGTCGTCAAGCGACCATCGGCGTGAGCTTGAAACGCCCCGCGGATGGGAGTACCGTCTGCGCCTTAGAAGGGCACCTCTGGTGAACCTGTGAGTAGGGCGGATGCTCGAAAATGGTGCGACAGAGAGGCTAGAAAGCGAATCCAGTAGTGTGAGCCGGGCCACAGCCCCGCCTGCTACGCCAACCTAATTCTGGCGCCGTTTGCCCACATGCCAAAAACCAGTGCCACGCTGCTGATAATCGATGATGACGAAGTAGTGCGCGCGAGCCTCGCGGCCTATTTGGAAGACAGTGGTTTCAGTGTCCTGCAGGCCAGTAACGGTCAGCAGGGTCTTCAGGTATTCGAGCAAGACAAGCCCGACCTGGTCATCTGCGATCTGCGCATGCCGCAGATGGGCGGTCTCGAACTCATTCGTCAGGTCACTGAGCGGTCACCGCAAACGCCGGTGATCGTGGTGTCGGGTGCCGGGGTGATGAACGACGCGGTCGAGGCCTTGCGCCTGGGCGCGGCGGACTACCTGATCAAGCCTCTCGAAGATCTGGCTGTGCTCGAGCACTCTGTGCGCCGGGCCCTGGATCGCGCACGCTTGCTGGTGGAAAACCAGCGCTACCGCGAGAAGCTGGAAAAAGCCAACCGCGAGCTCGCCGCCAGCCTGAACCTGCTCCAGGAAGACCAGAACGCCGGTCGCCAGGTGCAGATGAACATGCTGCCGGTCAGTCCCTGGACCATCGATGAGTTCCAGTTTGCTCACCAGATCATCCCGTCGCTGTACCTGTCGGGTGATTTCGTTGACTACTTTCGGGTCGACGAGCGTCGGGTAGCGTTCTATCTGGCGGACGTTTCCGGTCATGGCGCCTCTTCAGCCTTCGTCACTGTGCTGCTGAAGTTCATGACCACGCGCTTGCTGTTCGAGTCCAAGCGCAGCGGTACATTGCCGGAATTCAAGCCTTCAGAGGTTCTTGGTCATATCAACCGGGGCCTGATCAGTTGTAAGCTGGGTAAACACGTCACAATGGTCGGTGGAGTCATCGACGAGGAGACAGGTTTGTTGACCTATAGCATCGGTGGTCATTTGCCGTTGCCAGTGTTGTACACGCCAGACAGTGTTCGTTATCTGGAAGGACGTGGCCTGCCGGTGGGCCTCTTCAATGAAGCCACCTACGAAGACCACGTACTGGAGCTGCCGCCGACGTTCAGCCTGACGCTGATGTCCGATGGCATTTTGGACCTTTTGCCAGAACCGACACTCAAAGAAAAAGAGGCGGCTTTGCCCCAACGGGTCAAGGCAGCGGGCGGCAGCCTGGATGGTCTGCGGCAGGTTTTTGGATTGGCCACGCTAGGGGAGATGCCGGATGATATCGCCCTGTTGGTGTTGAGCAGGAATCTTTAATGAGTACCGGTAGAATCCAGTTCGCCGAGCAGGACGGCACCTTCGTCCTGAAGTTCGTCGGTGAAGTTCGCCTGACCCTGTGTTCGGCGTTGGATGCGACTATTGATCGGATCTTCACGGCGTTGAACTTCAACGCGATCGTGATCGACCTGACCGAAACCCGCAGCATCGACAGCACCACCCTTGGCCTGCTGGCTAAATTGTCGATCCTGTCGCGGCAAAAGGTTGGCCTGCTGCCGACCGTCGTCACCACCCACGAAGACATCACGCGTCTGCTGGAGTCCATGGGCTTCGAGCAAGTGTTCAACATTGTTGACCGCCCGATTCCGTGCCCTGAGTGCCTGACCGACTTGCCGGATCAGGACCAGTCCGAAGAAGTGGTGCGAATCAAAGTGCTGGAGGCGCACAAGATCCTCATGGGCCTGAACGACTCCAATCGTGAAGCGTTTCATGACCTGGTGAACGCTCTCGAGCGCCACTGACGTCTGGCGAGGGAGCAAGCTCTCCCTAGGCTGCATGACAGCCTCAAAACCAACGCATAAAAAAGGGCGAACCCGTCAAGGTTCGCCCTTTTTGCGTTTGCCTTACTCGATCAGAGCTTGGCTTGCAGCAATGCTTCGAGTTTTTCCTGGTCGCGAGCGAACTGACGAATACCTTCTGCCAGCTTCTCGGTCGCCATCGCATCTTCGTTGGACAACCAGCGGAACTGCGCTTCATTCAAGCTCAAACGCGCTTCGCCGGCATGACCCGGCGCCAGTTTGCGCTCCAGCTTGCCGGTGTCGGCCGCCAGTTTCTCCAGCAGATCCGGGCTGATGGTCAGGCGATCACACCCGGCCAACTGCTCGATCTGATTGAGGTTGCGGAAGCTTGCGCCCATGACCACGGTCTTGTAGTCGTTGGCCTTGTAATAGTTGTAGATGCGCGTCACCGACTGCACGCCCGGATCATCCGCGCCGGTGTAGTCGTTGCCGTTGGCTTTCTTGTACCAGTCGTAGATACGACCGACAAAGGGCGAAATCAGAAACACGCCCGCATCGGCACACGCGGCGGCCTGGGCAAACGAGAACAACAGCGTCAGGTTGGTCTGGATGCCTTCTTTTTCCAGGATCTCGGCAGCGCGGATGCCTTCCCAGGTGGAAGCGATCTTGATCAGCACGCGGTCGCGGCCAATGCCTGCTTTGTCATACAACTCGATCAGACGGTGCGCGCGCTTCAATACGGCGTCAGTGTCGAACGACAAGCGTGCATCCACTTCGGTGGAAATGCGACCCGGTATGACCTTCAGGATTTCCTGGCCGACGGCGACGCCAAAACGGTCGCTGGCCAGGCCTACATCACCTTTGCAGTCGTGAACGCAGGCGTTCAACAACTCGGCATAACCGGAAATGGCTGCGGCTTTGAGCAGCAGGGAAGGGTTGGTGGTAGCGTCCACGGGTTTAACGCGAGCGATAGCTTCGAAGTCGCCGGTGTCGGCAACTACGGTAGTCATTTGTTTGAGTTGTTCCAGCTTGGAAGTCATGGGCGTGCTCTGTCCTATGGGTCTAATGACATTACCCGAGCGCTGACAGCCACTCAAGGGCGCATGTACGTATCGATGGGTCCCGGCGGCAACATCCGCAAAACGGATGTTTGAAAGGCGGGGCACGGTAGTGATAATACGATGCCAAAACACGACACAGGTTCAAAGCGATTGACCGTTGGCATCGCTCGGTCAGCGCCGGTGCGTCCACTTTGATGCCTGAATTTGAGCCTTTTGCGCTGTTAAAAAGGGTCGGGTGCAGACGTTATAAGATGTCAAATAGAGGCGTGCGGATGCCGTGTAATGTGCTGCTGATAAATGGACGCAGTGGATCGGAACATGGCTTCACAGGAGCAACAAGCGTGCGTCAGTGTGGAGGTCGTCGATAACCTTATTCTGGGTTATGTCTTGAAAAAACTGACCGACGTTTTTGAAGCGTTGATGGAAGTTTCCCGGCAACACCATCCGGACAACATGCAGGGTTTGCTGCAGATGGGGAGTGTCAAAGGCGCAGCCCTCATTCCCTTCTGGCTGAAGCGCGTGGAATCCAGCGCGCCCATCCAGGTCTCCCATGTGTTGATCGAGCAAATGAACGACGCGCAGACATTCAAGCAAGACCAGCGTTTCCAAGCGCAAATCGTTCTGTTTGATGCGCTGGTGGAGGCATCGCTGGCGATGGATATCGAGCGTTATTCGCAGTTGGACAAAGAGGCCCCTCTCCAATAGAAGGGGCACTGATTGACTAGTGTGATTTTAATAGCGACTTGACGGCGGTGGCCGCGGGTTTTGAAGTCCCGTCCGAAGACAAGATTCCGAAACTTCTCTCGCGATCATTGCCTCCGGAATCGCTGTTTTTCCATTCATAAATAGACGTCAGCGGTATGTTCAGTTTTCGGGTGTCGCTGATGAATTGGGTGATTCGAGAGGCTTGCCCGGTGGCGCCGCCAATGGAGCTGAGCGATGGCACGCCCCATTCGCTGATGACGCCCGGCAGATGAAAGTTGTCGAGTATGAAAGCTTGAGCATTGCTGATTTGCGCGCTCGACATGCCGTAGGGGTGATAGGACACCGCGCTCAGGCACTTGGGGTGTTCATTGATGATTTTGTTCAGTGCGACGGTAGCCTTGGAGCCCTGGGCAGGTGCCTTTGCAAATCCAAAGCCGATCAGCGGGGTTGAAGTGTCGCGTTTTTGCAGCCCGCTGCACACAGCGTTCATGAAGGGCGCAAACGTTACTTCGAAGTCTTGAGTCGGCCAATATTTCGGCAAGTCCGGTTCATTCCATATTTCGATGGCGACAAGTTGCGTGCTGTATGCGTTGTCCAGGCTGATGACCGAGCGGGCGAATGCCTCACCTGCCGCGGCGAGATCGCTGTCACTGCTGTTTGTCGTACTGGTCAAGGGTTTGGTTGAGCGCACGGTCATCAATACCGGCAGATCAGCGGTTTTGGCGGCGGCGAAGGCTTCGCTGATCTGCTGTTGATACGACGGGGTGCCCAAGCTGTTGGTCCATACGCCAAGGCGCACGAATCCAAACCCCGAGGCTTTGATCTGTTGGGCATCTTTAGCGGTGAAGCTTTGGATTTTTACCTGAACGCCTATTGTCTTGTCGTCTTTCGCCAGCGTTGCAAAAGGCTGCGCGGCGTAAGCAGGACTGGCGGCGCATAGAAAGAGCATGGAAGTCGTCATCAGTCGAAAGCGCGTCAAGGTCATTGGCAGTTTTCCTGGTAATCAAGTGTATCGTCCCGGTGTTAGTCGAATGAAAGTAACATCGAACAATCAATACAGCCATACCCCTAATCGCTTACTTAAAACATACCGTTGTTATTTTTTGTCGGATAAATAATGGCGGACATGCTGTTGTTATTTTTGGTCCAGTTATTCTGGTTGGGCGTTTTTTATGGGGCGTGGTATTTAATACACTTGTAATTTCATGATGGATCCAGCGCTGACTGCGGGACGATCTTATGGGTTCACTCAACTCCCGCTGCACATTGGCCGATTCGACACTACAACGGGAAGAGTAGCCTTGTTTAAAAAAATTCTTGTCGTTTGCGTAGGCAATATTTGCCGAAGCCCCACAGCCGAAATGTTGCTGCGCAATGCGCTGGAACCTTCAATTTCAGTGACCTCTGCGGGCCTTGGCGCGCGGGTGGGCGAGTCTATGGAGCCCGATGCACTTTCGGTACTGGAAGAACATGGACGCGCTGCGCCGAACTTCAAAGCACGGCAGATAACAGCGGCCATCGTTAATGAATCAGACCTTATTCTGGTCATGGAAAAAGAGCATGTAAAACGCGTGCTCGATATTGCATCACATGCCAGAGGCAAAGTGTTTCTGCTGGGGAAGTGGCAGCGTGAGCGCGAAATAAAGGATCCGTATCGTCAGGGAAAAGCTGCTTTTGTCCATGCCCATGCATTGATTGAAGAGGCTGTTTGCTCATGGGCGCAGCGCCTCGGACGTTAATGGATGATTTTCAGATTAGCAATATTGGTAAAAGAATAGACCTTATGCAGTTACCGTCAGTAATCAGCACCCGGGATAAAGATAGAGACGAGATTGATCTTCTCGGTTTACTCGGCACATTGATTGACCATAAATGGTTAATAGGTGCTATCACCGGTGCGTTCATGGTGACCGGTGCCGCGTATTCGGTTTTATCGCCGCCCGTGTATCTGGCGAACGCCCTGGTACAGGTCGAGCCGAAAAAGAACGACATGCTGGGCTTCTCGGATATCAGCAGCATGCTTGGCGGGCAATCGCCGGCGGCTACCGAGATTGGCATCATCAAGTCCCGCGCGGTCATTGGTAAAACGGTCGATGATCTGCGCCTGGATATTGTGGTCACGCCCAACACTTTTCCCGTGATTGGCGGCTTTCTGGCGCGTCGTTATAAAAGTGCTCCCGATCAACCGGTGTCACCTGCACGCTTTGGGTTGAGCAGTTTTGCCTGGGGCGGTGAGCGCCTTGAAATCGAACGGCTCAAACTGCCCGATGAGTTGCTGGGCAAGAAGCTGATGCTGATTGCCGGTGAGCAAAACCGATTCCAGCTGTTTGATGACAACGGCGGTTTGTTAGTCAGCGGTACCGCAGGCGTTGCCGCTGCAGAGAACGGCGTCGAGGTGCTCGTAACGGGTATGGCCGCCAACCCGGGGACGAAATTCGAGGTGGTGCGCAATTCACGTATCGTCACCATTCAAAGTTACCAGGACGCGCTGGATGTCTCCGAGCAAGGCAAGGAGTCGGGCATCATCAGCCTCGCCCTGGCCAGCACCGACTACGCCCTGGCGGTGAAGATACTCAACAAGATATCGACCCTGTACGTGCAGCAGAACGTGCAACGCACGTCTGCCGAGGCGGCGCAGAGCCTGGACTTCCTGCAGGCACAGCTTCCTCAAGTCAAAGACGATCTGGTCAAAGCCAGCAACGCGCTCAACAGCTATCAGACTCGCGGCAACACCGTGAATATCTCCCTGGAAACCAAGTCTGTCCTGGAACAGATTGTGGTGCTGGATACGCGCCTCTCGGATTTAAAGCTGCAGCAAGCCGACCTGGATCGTAAATTCACCCGCGAGCACCCGGCTTACCGCGCCTTGATGGCTCAGATGGGCGATTTGAACAGCCAGCGCCGTGGACTGGAGAAGAAGGTTCAGGATCTGCCGGCGACGCAACAAGAGTTGTTGAACCTCACCCGTGATGTCGAAGTGGCGACGCAGATCTACACCCAACTTCTGAACAAATCCCAGGAGCTGGACATCGTGAGGGCCGGTGCAGTCGGCAATGCGCGGCTCATTGATACGGCGGATGTCGACATCACCACCCCGGTCAAGCCACGTAAAGTCCTGATCGTGCTTATAGCGACTTTTCTGGGAGCGTTTGTCGGCGTCGCCCTGGTGTTGGTACGCAAATCGCTGAGCCGAGGACTTGAAGGGCCCGAAGCCATCGAGCAACTTGGGCTGCCTGTTTACGCCTCTATTCCGTACAGCGCGTTACAGCAGGAAGAGGACACCAAGAAACTCCGGCTGGCCGACGGTAGTGCTAATCAAGGCTTTCTATTGGCGCTGCGTAACCCCACCGATTTGTCCATCGAATCGATACGCAGCCTGCGAACCTGTTTGCATTTTGCGGGGCTGGACGCGACCAACAATCGCATCATGATTTCCGGCCCGAGCCCTCAGGTCGGCAAGACATTTGTCTCCTCTAACCTCGCCGCCGTCATGGCTCAAAGCGGGCAGCGGGT
This sequence comes from Pseudomonas sp. DR48, assembly GCF_019823085.1. Taxonomy (NCBI): domain Bacteria; kingdom Pseudomonadati; phylum Pseudomonadota; class Gammaproteobacteria; order Pseudomonadales; family Pseudomonadaceae; genus Pseudomonas; species Pseudomonas sp. DR48. The sequence continues at coordinate 4,091,543 of NZ_CP081946.1, forward strand.
CATCCTGATCGATGCGGATATGCGTAAAGGTCATTTGCACAAGACGCTGGCGACCCCGATCAACAACGGCTTGTCGGACCTGTTGGTTAAACGCTGCAGTCTGGACCAGGCGATCAATAAGCTGGAGGTCGAAAACCTGCACTTCATCAGTCGTGGCCAAGTACCGCCGAATCCTTCGGAACTGCTGATGCATGCCAACTTCCGAGAGCTGATGGCGGAACTCAGCGAACGCTACGACGTGGTCATCATCGACACTCCGCCGCTTTTGGCTGTCACCGATGCAGCCATTGTCGGACGTGAAGCCGCCATCAATCTGATCGTGACGCGTTTTGGCGTTAATCCGGCCAAAGAGATCGAGCTGACCATTCGCCGGTTTGCTCAAAACGGCATCGAGTTGAAGGGCGCCATTTTCAATGGCGTCGAGAAACGGGCGTCCAGTTATTACGGTAATAGCAGCTATGGCTATTACAACTATGAATACGCCTCTGACAAGGCGTGACGCGACTTCTATCTGCCAGGTAATTGACCGAGCGTGGGGTGAAACATACCCACGCTCAGCGCTTTATCGCCTGCGACTACGATCATGGAGATGGGTAGATTGTGAAAAAAATACTGCACGTGGCCGAAACGATTAAGGGCGGAGTGGCAACAGTCATTCGTACGATATCGACGCCGCCCGAGGGCGACGCTCGTCAATACGAGTTGGTGTATCTGATCCCGTTCGATCAGAAAAAAGAACTGCACGGTATTGATGAAAAAGACATCAGGACCTTCTCCAGGAACAAGCGGGATGTGATCTCCCTCCTGCGGTTTGCCTGGCAACTGATCCGTGTGATCTTCAAGGAAAAACCGGATGTCGTGCACCTGCACAGCACATTCTCCGGGGTCATTGGCCGGTGTGTCTGTCTGGTCATGCGCCCATGGCGTGCACCCAAAATCATCTACTGCCCACATGCATTTTCTTTCTTGATGGAGAGCTCTCCGGTCAAACAGAAAGTGTATTCGCTGATCGAGCGGCTTTTGCAAAAAGTCACCGACGTCATTATCTGTGTCAGCCAGTACGAAATGGATAAGGCAGCTTCGTTCGGTATCGACCGGCACCGGATGAAGCTGATCTACAACGGTATTCATTACAGAAGCGATGAGAACAAGTCTGGCGAGAGCACGGACATTCAGCTGCTGTTCGTGGGGCGACTCGACTATCAGAAAGGCTTCGATGTCCTGCTGAAGGCGTTTGCTGAAGTCGAGCGAACGGACTTGCGGCTTACGGTCGTGGGCAGTGCTGTCAATGAAGAGTCCGTCGAATGCCCGGCTATCGATGCCGTGGAATACCTGCCTTGGGTAACGCCTGCTGAAGTCAACGAGCTGTATAAAACCGCCGATGCCCTGATTGTGCCCAGTCGTTGGGAAGGCTTTGCCATGGTGCCGCTTGAGGGCATGGCCATGGGCGTGCCGGTGATTGCCAGTGACTGCACTTCGCTGCCTGAGCTGGTGACGGACAACATCACCGGCTACTTGTTTTCGACGGGCGATTACCAGGCGCTGGCCAACATTCTACTGAACATCAAAAAGCAAAAATTGTTCGAGCTCGGGACCGAAAGCCGCAAGAAAGTGCGCGAGCGGTTCAGTGCGACCTTGATGATTCAGCAAACCTACGACGTGTATTCCGCTCAAACCTATTAAGTAGAAATCAAGATGATGAACGTAACTATTTTGCATGGCTACAGTGCGTCCAACTCGGGCGATGGCCTTCTCGTGGATTTGGCAATCGCCTTGGTGCTGCGAAATTTCGGGCCTGACACTTTAATCAACGTAGTTGCGTCGGACCCCAAATCATTCAGTTATCTTCCCTATAAGCGGTATGACGCGCCTGTCATGGCGGCTAAAGGATTTGGCCGGGTCAAGGAAGCCGTGTTTCTCAACCAGTCTTACACCGCGCTGGCTGATCTGTTGAGCACCTGTGATTTGATTGTCGGGGTCGGCGGTGGGTACATGCGCTCCAAAAGCGTCTTTGAACATATCAAGCTGAAACTGGGGCATGCCAAGCAACTCGAGACGGCGATCTTGAGCAAGGTGCCGTCGGTTTACCTGCCGCAGAGTATCGGTCCGTTCCATGGCCAGAGCAGCAAGATCGTAGAGCACTACGCCAGCGCCGATGCAGTGTTTGTCCGCGACAACCGTTCTTCAGCCATTTTCGCGGCCCATGAAAACGTGTATCGCGCGCCGGATCTGGCGGTCCAGGCGTTGGCCAAGAAGATCCTGCTGCAACCCAAGTTCACCCGCTGTGCAGCGTCGCCGGCCGTGGTTTGCGTGGTGTTACGCAAACCGCCACAATGGAGCAAAGACAAGAAAGTCGGCTACGTGGCCAATCTGAAACTTCTTCTGCAGCGATTGCGGGCCAAGAGCAAAGTGGTGTGCGCCGTACAAAGCGCCGTGCGCGGCAACGATGACGGGGCGTTTTATCGTGAACTCGGTATCACCGAGGATCTGCTGCCGTTGAAGGCGACGCTGGCCAAGTATCAGCCCGACCTGGTCATTTCCGTCAGGCTGCACGGCGCCATCGAGTCGCTGCTGGCCGGCGTACCGGCATTTCATATCAGCTATGAGCGCAAAGGCTTTGGCGCCTATGAAGACATGGGCGTGGAAGACTGGGTGATCAACGGCGCAGACATCAACGTCGACACCATCATCGACACTGTCTATGCGCCGAATGCGCTGAGCCGATTCGGCAAAAGACTCACGGACACCTGTAAGGAAATCGAAGCCAAAACGCTGCAGATGGACACTATCATCAAAGGGATTGTTCGATGATATTCCGGCTGTTGCTGCGGGGCGGCGCACTCGGTGCCAAGTTTTTGCTGGTGTTGGCCATTACTCATTATCTGGGCTACGACGCATTGGGTTTTTACGGCGTCGTGGTGGCGGCCTCACTGATAGCCTCGAAGTTTTACAGCGTCGGGTTCAGTTCCGAGATCAACCGGCTGATCAGTGTCGGCGGCAGTTCGCGAGGTGTCCTCGACAAGGTGCTGATCTTGTACCTGGCGGTGGGTCTGTTGTTGTCGGTGGTAACGGTCACGCTTTACTCGCTGATCAGCAATGTCGAGGCGAGTGCCGCGTTGATCGCTTGCGTGACGCTGTTGTTGCTCACCGAGCATCTGTCGTTCGAAATCAATTCGTTTGTCTTTTCCGCACAAAAAGCCAACTGGGGCGCGTTGCTGTTCTTCATAAAAACCGGGCTCTGGGCGCTCATTGCCGTAGGCGGACTCATGACGGGCGTCGTGTCTTCCATCGCCAGCGTGCTGTGGTTGTGGGTAGTCACCAACGTGCTGGTGATCCTGGCCGGCTACTTCATTGTGGTTAACGTTCACCGGGAGCGGGAGGTCAGTACCGTCACCACGGTGTCCGTCTGGAAAGCCGGGCTGCCTTTTTATCTGGGCGGCGGTTTGATCGCGTTGAGCCAATACGCCGAGCGCTTTCTTATTCTGGACATCGAGCCCTACGCCAGCCTCGGCAAGTACGTGTATTCCTGGTCCGCCGCCAACACCCTGCAAGCGCTGTCCTACGCGGTTGTTGCTGTCGTCGGCATTCCCGTGCTCGCCAAGCGCTACAAGAATAATCCACAGGCGCTGACGGTTCGGCAGTTGTTCCTGAATCAATGGGTGCTGCGTTCGTTGGTGGTTTCCGCCGCTGTGGCGGTGGCGATCTACGCCTTTTTCAACATCCTGCTGGATTATGTGGATGTAGCTGTTCCGCGCCCGGACAACCGGATTTTAGCGGTCCTGATTTTTTCGTTTGCGCTTCGTGCCATTGGCGACATCGTTTGGGGAGGCCTTATCGCTTCGAAGAACAGTCGAGTGTCATTGGCCAGTGCGGCGATCTGCCTGGTGATTTCGCTGCCCGTCAGCTACGTGCTGATCAAGCACTATTCAATCTATGGCGCGGCGTGGGGCAATGTCTTTTCGATTACGGTGCAACTGGTCGTTATTGCGTTGCTGACTCGGTTTGCCCGGACGAAGGGGACTGTGTAATGGCGTTATCCCTGCCTTCCATCGAGTTTCGCGGCAGAAAACTGGATTCGTCCATTTCCTTCCTGATTCTGTTTTGCGGTCTTTTCCTGTCCATTGCGATGCCGCTGTTGATGCACCGCGATCCGGGTCCTGATGCGATGACTTTGTGGACGTCCTACGCTCGCTCGGACAACTGCAACTTCTGGAATCCGTTTTCGCCAGACCGTTCTTCCTACGAATGTTCCGCGTACCTGTTGCGACCCACCGGGATCAACCTGGACAACGCGTGGGCCTACGGCATGTTGTGCAACTTGTTCCTGACGTCTATTCCGATCTTCATCTTCAGAAGAATACCGCTGACGATCTTTCTGACCCTGTGCCTGTGGGGCGTGGTCAGGTCGTTTTTTCTGGATAACCTGACCAAGGAAATCATTGTGTCGGTGGCGGTCATCGCCATCCTGTTTTTTTCCTTTTCGAAGCGATACCGGGCGGGCTTTTTTCTTTCTGCGCTGTTCTATGGCGTGCTGATTCGGCCCTACTGGATATTGTTTTCGCTGGTCTGGGTCGGTGTGTGCGTGATGAAGAAGCGTGTATCGCGCTTCAGCTTTTTCGTGATGTTGTTCATGTTCTACCTGGTGATTGCCACCTCGATTCAACTGCTGGTCGGTTATTCGGTGTCGTCGATTCGCGCCAGTAACAACGAACAGCGCACTCTCGGGGAGGAGGGCTCGAAGTCATTGATTGTGTCGTGGCTCAGCGGCGGTGACTTCGTTTCCCAGGCCGTGGACTCGATGAGCATTTTTTTCAGGCTGTCGTTCCCGGTGGAGTTGATCCTGTTGTCTGGCCTGGGCCAGATCATCTTTGTCGTGCTGATGATGATGACCTCGTTGTTGATCTTCAAAATGATGACGGCGAGTCACTTCAAGGGCTCGATCATCGAACCGAAAGTCAAAGAGCTGATTGCGATCCCACTGTCGTTCTTATTGGTGCAGGGCTTGTTCGAGCCTGACTTCGGTTCGTTCGCACGACATTTCTCCATGGTGGTGCCGGTGCTCTTTCTGGGGCTGGGGCTGCAGTTACGCGCAAGAAACCCCGGGCCGGTTGAATCACGGGTCTTGAACTGAGGTTTGGGCTGTATGCAAAGCAAGAAGAAGTCGCTGGAAATAGAAACCCTCAGAGGCCTGGCGTGTTTGCTGCTGGTGCTCTATCACGTGATCGGGCCGTTGGGCGGTGGATTGAAAATAGACCTGGGGTCGCCGTTTCGAGTGCTGGCTGATTCGATGGTGTACGTCCGGATGCCGCTGTTTACCTTCATATCGGGCTACATCTATTCCATCTACAAAATCAGGGGCAATGACTTTTCCGCTTACTGCACAGGCAAGGTGAGGCGGTTGATCGTGCCGTTGTTTTTTGTCGGTGTTCCATTTTCGGTGTTGCAGGCTGTCGCGCCGGGTGTGAACAAGGACGTCGGTTTAATCCAGGCGTTGTTGTCGTTTTATCTGCCGGTCAACCATTTTTGGTTCTTGCAGGCGGTGTTCATCATTTTCATGTTTGTCGGTTTTCTGCAGTGGCGTGGTCTGTTGCAAACGATGACGCGGCTGTACCTGTTGTTTTTCTTTTCAGCGGTGGCGTTCTTGTTGCCGCCTTTCGCGATCGATGCGTTTGGCATCAATGGCGCGTTCTATTTGCTGCCGTTTTTCGTCACGGGAATGATCTGCCACGAGAAGGTCGCGGTCATAAAGCAATCGCTCAAAGTGATCGGGCCGGTGGTGTTTGTGTTGATCTCCATCGCATTGCTCTACATTGCTGCGGTGGACCGCGAACTGATCGTCGATCGCAGAAGCCTTGTCGGATTGCTTGTCGGCTGTGCGTCCTGCGTGGCGCTGCTGTCGAGTGACATGCGTTCAAAAGCGCTGATCTGGCTGGGCGGATACTCTTACGCGATCTTCCTGTTTCACGTGTTGTTTGCGGCCAGTTCACGGTTCGCGTTCGGTCGTCTGGGCATTACCGACGACAGCGTCCTGGTTATCGGAGGTGTGCTCTGCGGACTGTTGGGGCCGGTGCTGTTGTCGAACGTGTTCAGTCGTTTCGCCCTGACGTCCGTGCTGTTTCTGGGTGAGCGCGCGAGCGGCAAAAAGACGCCAACACCCGAGCTGAAAGTGTCTCAATCCTGAGCAGCATTCAGCGGGTGATTTGATAGAGGAATGAGCCAATGGCCTATGTCGATGATGTGCGTCCCGTGCCGGCTCCGGTTGTCGAGGTGCGCAGTTCCAGTGAACGGCTTGCCGGGCTGGGCAAGGGTAATGCGGGGGAGGTGCTGGACATTTCGGTGATTGGCGACAGCTACAGCGCCGGCCAGGACTTTTATCTGAACACCCTGACTCAACGTCTGGCCAAGGATTTCGGTTTCGCCGGACCCGGTTATGTCGGGTTCAACCATGGCGCTGCGCTCGGCGGTACCAACGTCAAATACACCCGCAGCAGCGAGAAGTACTTCAGTGGTGATTGGGACGTTTCCAGGCTTGGCCAGGCGAGCCCGGACAGCCGCACTGTGACCGGCCAGGTGGGGGCGTGGCTTGAGGTGGATTCCAGTCGAACGGCCGTCATCGATACCTCTATTGCCCAAGCCAGATTGCTCTATCTGGGCGACGGCAAAACCAATGAGTTGCGCTATCGGTGGGCACCTTCAGACCCCTGGCAGGCGTTGACGATGGCGGGCTCCGGGGTTCAGGAAGTGCAATTGAGCGTCCCCGCCAGTGCTGATTGGGCGTTAAGGCTCGAAGTGGTGAAGGGTGCGCCGACGTTGTTCGGTTTGTGGCTGGCCAATAATCGCGGTGGCGTCAGGGTCTCCAAACTCGCTGCTTCCGGCGCCACTTCCGCTGACTTTTATAAAGATGACCGCCAGTGGCAAACCCAGTGGAAGGCAGTCGTTTCAAAGATACCAGCGGACGTTTACCTGATTATGTTGGGGGGTAACGATCAGGGGTTCGGCGTAAAGCCCCAGGACTATCTGGAGAACATCAAAGGGCTGGTGCGGATGATTCGCGAGATCCATCCGGCGGCGAGCATCAACGTGATTCTGCGTCAGGACACCACGCGCTCCAGTGCCTATCCGATGGCGGATTATGCCCGGGTGCTGGAACCCTGGGCGCGTTCGCAAACCATCACGTATTTGAGTTTGCAGTGTGCATTCGGTCCTGACTTCAAACGCTATGCCAGCGACGGGCCGACCCCGATGATCGGTCCGGACAAGATACATCCCATCCCCGGTTCGGGCGGCCGGCTGATCGCCGATCATCTTTATCGACTGATCGTCGGTGGGCTCGAGGAGCAGGGCTGCGCTGGCGGTTTGAAATAATCGTCACCGCTCAAAATGCTCCAGATGACTGAGCAGCTCTGCGGTTTTCAGCGGCATCAGATCCGCATCGCAGCGCGTTTCAATCGTGATCACGACAACCGGGTCGCTGTCGTGGGGACGAACCCGGAATCGCCAGTCGTTGAATATCATTTTAAGTCCGTTGTGCTCCTCGATATCCAGCGCCTGGTGAACGTACAGGCTCTTGAGGTGAGCGAGCAGGGGAAGCAGCTCCTTGACCGGGCGAAGGAGATCGCCCGACGAGGGAAACACCCCGATGCGCTCCACCAGCAGGCTGGTGCCCAGCCAGGCCATCACTGCGAAGTTGCTCGCCTTCGGTTTGATGTCTGCCGAGCGTTTTGCGGTGGTCATAGTGGCCTGCCTGGGTGAATGGATTTGATGACGGATGCGCAGGGTCAACAGTGCTTAAAGGCCGTTGAGATACAACTGCTCATAGCAAAAATTGGTCGCGTCGATATAGCCTTCCGCACCACCGCAATCAAAGCGCAGGCCCTTGAATTTGTAGGCCAGCACGCAGCCATTTTGCGCCTGCTTCATCAGTGCGTCGGTGATCTGGATTTCGCCGCCCTTGCCAGGTTGCGTGTCGGCGATCAGGTCGAAGATGTCCGGGGTCAGAATGTAGCGGCCGATGATTGCCAGGTTGGAGGGGGCGTCCTCAGGGGCCGGCTTCTCGACCATGCTGTTGACCCGGTAGATCCCTTCGGAAATCAGTTCGCCGGCAATGACGCCGTACTTGTGCGTCTGGTCATGGGGGACTTCTTGAATGGCCACGATCGAGCAGCGGAATTTTTTGTAGAGCTGGATCATCTGCGCCAGGACGCCGTCGCCTTGCAGGTTCAGGCACAAGTCGTCTGCCAGCACCACGGCAAAGGGTTCGTCGCCGATCAAGGGGCGACCGCTGAGAATCGCATGCCCCAGGCCTTTCATTTCGACCTGGCGGGTATAGGCGAAGGTGCAGGTTTCAATCAACTCACGGGTGCCGGCCAGAAACTTTTCTTTTTCGGTACCGCGAATCTGGTGTTCCAGTTCATAGCTGATATCGAAATGGTCTTCCAGTGCCCGTTTGCCCCGGCCAGTCACAATGGCCATGTGTTGCAAACCGGCATCTCGTGCTTCTTCAACCGCGTATTGAATTAAAGGCTTGTTGACGATCGGCAGCATTTCCTTTGGCATTGCTTTGGTAGCAGGCAAGAAGCGCGTGCCATAGCCGGCGGCGGGGAACAAGCATTTACGAATCATAGATATATCCTGGAAAGTCATTGTTCACAGAACGCGAAAGACGGGACTGTGAATATCGATGTATTACAGCGTTTGCACTTTAATACCCCAGCAGTGGTTTCATGGCAATTAGTGGCACACTTGTAACTTTGTAAATGTTATTAGTTGTCGGGTCTGTGCTGGTTTAGTTAGTTTTAGTCGGTGTATGATAATAGTGTTAGTTAGGGTGAGATGCTAATAAGTAGTGGGCGTCACTGTGTGATATGTGCCGGGAGTTATAGGCCTGGCAGCGGACAGTTGAACACTTAAATACCCCACTATGGACCGCTCTATGAAGATTCTGGTAACGGGTGGAACCGGTTATATCGGTTCTCACACCACACTTGCGCTGCTTGAAGCGGGCTTCGAAGTGGTCGTGCTGGACAGCCTGTGCAACAGCTCTGACGCCGCGCTACATGCGGTAGAAGCCATCTGCGGAAAATCCGCGTTAATGATTCACGGGGACGTGTGCGACAGGCCCTTGCTGGACCGGATTTTTCAGCAACATTCCATTGATGCCGTCCTGCATTTCGCCGGCCTAAAGGCCGTCGGCGAGAGCGTGCGCAAGCCGCTTGAGTATTACGAATCCAACGTCTGCGGAAGCATCACGCTGTGCCAGGCGATGGCCGCGGCCGGCGTATTCCGGCTGGTGTTCAGCTCATCGGCCACGGTGTATGGCGCGCCGGAACAGATGCCGATTCGCGAGGATTTCCCCACGGGCACGCCCACCAATCCTTACGGGCAATCCAAGCTGATCATCGAAAACGTGTTGCGTGACCTGTGCGCAGCAGAGCCGAAATGGAGCATCGCGCTGTTGCGTTACTTCAATCCGATCGGCGCTCACCCCAGTGGGCATATGGGTGAAGATCCCAGCGGAATTCCCAATAACCTGGTGCCTTACATCAGTCAGGTCGCCGTCGGCAGTCTGCAGGAGCTGTCGATATTCGGCGACGATTACCCCACGGTCGATGGCACCGGGGTGCGCGACTATATTCATGTGGTGGACTTGGCGGACGGGCATCTCAAGGCACTGCAATCGATCTCGACGCGTAGCGGAATCAATGTCTGGAACCTCGGCACCGGCGACGGTTACAGCGTGCTGCAGGTGGTTCGGGCATTCGAGCAGGCGTCGGGGCGGCCAGTCCCTTATCGCGTGATGCCGCGCCGCTCGGGCGATATCGCCGAGTGTTGGGCTGATTCCTCAAAGGCGCAGAAGGAACTGGGTTGGAAGGCCACGCGCAGTTTGCAGGAAATGATGACGGACACCTGGCGCTGGCAATCGAAGCATCCCCGGGGATACCTCGATCAAGGCTGATGGGCGTGGGTTTAACGGGGTGTTTTTCACTCGATTGTTATATCTGGCGGCGATGTTAATTAAGGTCGGGAAAATTGACTGGAAACAGTGCCCGCAAGTCCGTAGATATAAAGAACACGCCGGAAGGAGTTTGATATGAAAAAGATGATGTTATGTGCCTTGTTGTCCATGATGAGCGGCTGGGCACTCGCCGCGGAAGAGGCACTCACACTGGACACCAAAGTTGTGGGTGAGGTGACGGCTGGTCAAGCGGCGGTGGCCAGCACCGCATTGGTGGCCGGTGCAGTAGCCGCGTCCAACAGCGGCGGAAGTTCCAATGGCGGAACTGGCAGCACCGGGACAACGGGCACTACCGGGACGACCGGCACAAGTAACTGATAAATATCGCAGGTGTCATTCAAGATTGCCCGGCTAACACTGGGCGATCTTGTTTTGGGTTTGCCCTTGAATAGCGTAGTGCCATTATGATTCGTAGTGTTCCATTTTTAATGCTGGCAAGTATTGCTTTGCAAGGTTGTATGTTTTCGCCGGGACAACATCTGAGCACCAGCGAGATTACGCGCGAAGGTGCCAGCGAAAGCAGTCGGGTCGAACTTATTCCGATTACCCCCAAGCTCATTGCCATGGACAGGGCCACGCAGAAACACGAGTCCTTGCCCGCTGAGTTGTTGACCCCGCCCGACGAATACCGCATCGGTAACAACGATGTCTTGTACATCACGGTGTGGGACCACCCTGAACTGACCGCACCCTCGGGGGCGCAACAGCAAATCGATGCCAACGGCCGTCTGGTTCGTTCTGACGGCACGCTCTATTACCCCTACATCAAGGAAGTCCAGGCCGCCGGCAAGACCGTCCAGCAACTGCGATCCGATATCGCCGAGAAGTTGTCGACCTTCATCTCGGACCCGCAAGTGGATGTCGCGGTGTTGCGCTTTGCCAGTCAGAAAGTGGTGGTCTCGGGCGCCGTATTGAAAGCCGGCCCGCAAGCGATTTCCACCAATGCGCTCAATGTGGTCGAAGCCTTGGGCTCGGCCGGCATCGATCCGGTGAATGCCGACTTGTCGGGGCTGCTATTGACGCGCAACGGGCGGGTGTACCCGCTCAATCTGGATGCGCTCAGCCAACAGAATGCCGAGCTGCAAAAGGTCTACCTCAAGGGCGGTGATCAGTTGTACCTGCCATACAACGACAGCAAAAAGATCTACGTGATGGGCGAGGTCAATCAGCCGCGCGCGCTGACGTTCAAGACCCGCACCATGAATCTGTCTGACGTCATCGGCTCGGTCGGCGGCCTGAACCAGACCACGTCGAACGGCAATGCCGTGTACGTCATCCGGGGCGTGGAAAACCTCGATACAGAACCCGCAAAAATCTATCAGCTGCAAGCCGAGTCGCCGTCCGCCATGGCGCTCGCCACTCACTTCGATGTTCGCCCGCAAGACATTGTCTACGTGGGCCCTGCCAACGTCACCCGCTGGAACCGCTTCATCAGTCAGTTGGTGCCATCTGCCTCGATTCTCGGTATGGGCGCAGCGGCACAAAACAATTTAAGTGAAGCCAACAGCAGATAAGGCCTGGTCCCACTGTGAGAACGTTGAACGTTAGCGTCTGCTTGATGGCGGCCTTGCTGTTGTGTGGATGTAATCCCCTGATGAAGGCCACGCTGGCGAACTTCAAAGCCGTGGCCAGCGGACCCGACGACCTGGAGCTGACCCCGGCCCAGGTGGCCGCGGTTCGATACCCCCAACTCAAACTGACCACACCTTCCGGCGTCGGGGTGTTGGCGATGGTGCGTGCCCGAGGTGACTTGCAGTACTGGGTCGCGTCCGGCAAGCAAGTGCTGATGCTGCGCGATGGACTGGCGGTTCGCACTGTCGGTCTGGGCTTCGGTGGTGATCTCGACGGGACCCGTTTTGAAGCGGTCTCGCCGTTCAGGCAAGGCCTTCATCGGCTGCCCGACGGGTACACCAGCCAGCGCTGGATCGATCTCTATCACGGCTACGAAGTGGGGGTCGCGGTGAACAGTCGCTTCACCCGGCAAACCATGGAAACCATCAGGATTCTGGACAAGGAATACGCTGTGTTGCGTGTCGATGAGCAGATTGATGCGCCGGCGATTGGCCTGCGCGCGACCAATCATTTTTGGGTCGATCCCGATAGTGGTTTCATCCTGCAAAGTGAGCAGCAACTGACGACGCAACTGCGGGTGAAGATCGTGCAGTTGACCGCTGAACGCGGGGCGGTCCGTTGAAGCTTTCAAAGGTGTTATGCACTTGTCTGTTGTGGGTCGCGGGAGGCGCGAGTCAGGCGGCGGTCAGCGTCGATGGCGACGTCGGCCATCCGGGGCCGGTCGAGCTGCAACCCGGTGGCCGCGCGCTGGACGTGATGCGCATGGCGCGGCCCAACCCCGAAAGCTACTGGCTCGCGGCGGCCTGGTTGCGACGGTCGCTGCTCGAGGAGCAGACCCGGCTCAAAGCCGGCGTCCTGTTCGATTTGAAAGTGCTGCAGCGCACGGCATTGCTCTTCGATCGCCCCAGCCGTGCGGCACTGGCGCTGCAGATGTACGAGCACGTCAGTCGCTTGCCGGTGACCGGGCGTCAGGTGGCCGTGCTGGATCCGGTCGCGGTCGAAGTCGGGTTCGCGCGCAACTTTCGCCTCGATGATGGCGACAGCCTGATCTACCCGATGCGCTCGGATGTGGTTGACGTGTTAGGCGCGGTCGCTGAACCGTGCCGGCTCGCCTATCGGCCGATGCAAGAGGCTCGTGATTACCTGCAAGCGTGTTCGCCGCTGAGCGACGACGCCGAAGCTGATTACCTGTGGATCATTCAGCCCGATGGCGTCACCCGACGAGTCGGCATCGCGCCGTGGAATCGCGAAAGCGGTCAGGTGCCTGCCGCGGGCAGCAAGATCCTGGTCCCCGTCAAAAACGATGATCTCAATCCGCCTATACCTGAACTGAATCAGCAGTTGGCCGAATTTCTTGCCACGCAACTGGCTGAGGTGGTTCCTTGAATTTACGTTTTGCAGCAGTGTTGTTATTACCGTGTGGTCTGGCTCATGCAGAGCCGCGATTGACTCAGAGTGATTTCGGCGGCGTGGGCTTGATGCAAACGCCGACCGCCCGAATGGCGCCGGCCGGCGAGTTGAGTGTGAACGCCAGTCGGACCAGCCCCTACAGTCGCTACAGCGTTTCATTGCAGCCGTTTGAATGGCTGGAAGGCTCGTTTCGCTACACCGCTATCACCAACCGCAGGTACGGTCCCGAATCGTTGAGTGGCGACCAGAGTTACAAAGACAAGGCCGTGGATCTCAAGGTACGCCTGTGGCAAGAAACCCACTGGGCACCGGATGTGGCCCTGGGTTTTCGCGACGTAGGCGGCACCGGTCTGTTCTCCAGCGAGTTCCTGGTCGCCAACAAACGCTATGACGACTTCGATTTCAGCGCGGGCATTGCCTGGGGCTACATTGGCAATCGAGGCGATTTCGAAAACCCGCTGGGTTGGGCGGACGATCGCTTCAAGACCCGGCCGCAGGGCGAGGGCACCGGTGACGTCAATACCAGCGCTTATTTCCGTGGACGTCCCTCGTTGTTTGGTGGCGTGACCTACCAGACTCCCTGGGAGCCGCTCAGCCTGAAACTCGAGTACGAAGGCAACGACTATAAAAACGAACCGAAGGACAACGTGATCAAGCAAGACTCGCCCATCAACCTGGGCGCGGTGTTCAAGCTGACCGATTCGGTTGATCTGAGCGCTGGCTGGGAACGCGGCAATACTGCGATGTTCGGCATTACCCTGCACACCAACTTCGTCAGCCGCAAGGCGCCGGCCAAGACTTACGATCCGCCGGCGGAGCGTCTGCCGGCACACGCACCCAACATTGCGCCGGACCAGGTCAATTGGGCCAACGTGTCGCAACGATTGCAGAAAAACGCCGGCTACAAAGTCGAGCGCATTAGCCAGCGCGGCTCAGAGTTGTTTGTGTATGGCGAGCAGTCAAATTATTTCTATACGGCAAAAGCGGTCGGCCGCGCCAGCCGGGTTCTGGACAACAGCGTCAACGACGACATCGACTGGTTCACCCTGGTGAACAAGCGCTACGACATGCCGCTGGAAGAAACCAGCGTGCCGCGCGAGACCTTTCGCGAAGTAGTCAACAACGAGGAGCCGCTGCAAACCCTGCACCGCAGCACCGAGGTCAATGCGGCGATGCCACACACCGAGACCACGCTCTATACCGCAGCGCGTGATCCGTTCAACTACGGTGTCGGGCTGGGCTACAAACAGAACGTCGGTGGCCCTGATGGCTTGCTCTATCAGTTGAGTGCCGATGCGGACGCCGAGTATCGCTTCACGCGCAACACGTGGTGGAGTGGCATGCTCAGTGCCAATCTGGCGAACAACTACGACCACTTCACCTACGACGCCCCGAGCGGCTTGCCACGGGTGCGCACCGACCTGCGCAAGTACCTGACGACGTCGGACGTCACCATGCCGACGTTTCAGCTCAGCCACGCCGAACAGCTTGATAAAGACCTGTTTGGCATGGTCTACGGCGGTTATCTGGAATCGATGTTCGCCGGCGTTGGCGGTGAGGTGCTGTTCCGTCCGACGGGCCAGCGCTGGTCGGTGGGCGCGGACCTGAACTACGTGCGTCAGCGCGAGTTCAACCAGGGCTTTGGCCTGCGTGATTACTCGACCGTGACAGGTCACATCACCGGCTACACCGATTTGCCTTTCGATACCCAGGCAGCCGTCAGCGTTGGACGTTACCTGGCGCGGGATTGGGGCACCACGATCGACCTGTCGCGGGAGTTTTCCAACGGCGTACGATTCGGTGCCTGGGCCACGTTGACCACTGCCACCACCGCAGAATACGGCGAAGGCAGTTTCGATAAAGGCATCTACCTCTCTATTCCTTTCGACGAACTCATGAGCATGTCGACCATGCGCCGCGCCAATATCGTCTGGTCGCCACTGACCCGGGACGGTGGCGCGCGGCTCAATCGCAGCTACTGGCTACACTCCATGACCGATAGCCGTGACAGCGACATGTTCTACCGCAACTTCGACAAGATCACCGAGTGACAGCGAGCTGGCTACAGGGCGATCAGCGCTGTAGCTCGCGATGCGATCGACCGTAAGGGCCATGCCCTGACGGTCGTACGCTGAAGCCTCTTCTGTGCAGCGTTCGCTGCGTTATCCGACCCACTGAAACCCGTAAGCCAGATCCCCCCGCGATGGTCCTTTCACGCTCGGTCAATGGCCTTGATAGGTCGGCAAAGCCTGATAGACGCCCACGAAAAAGGGGACTTGCGTCCCCTTGTCATTCTGAAGTGCCCGGCCACTAAGCCATCAATAGATGTCTTTGGAGAGCAGGGTGAACGGTGTCTTCACCAGGATCTTCAGGTCCAGCCACAGCGACCAGTTGTTGATGTACTTGAGGTCGATTTCCACGCGTTTCTGCATCTTGTCGAGGGTGTCGGTCTCGCCACGGCATCCGTTGATTTGGGCCAGGCCGGTAATCCCCGGTTTGATTCGGTGACGGGCCATGTAGGCGAGAATTTTTCCGGAGTAGTAATCGTTGTGCGCAACCGCGTGCGGACGTGGGCCCACCAGCGCCATATGCCCTTGCAGCACGTTGAACAGTTGCGGCAACTCATCCAGCGACGTGCGGCGGATAAACCGCCCAACCGCGGTGATCCGCGAATCGTTTCGACTGGCCTGTTTGACTTCATGGTCGTCGTGCACGCGCATCGAGCGAAACTTCCAGACCTGGATCACCTTGCCATTCCAGCCGTGACGATCCTGTTTGAAGAACACCGGCCCTGGAGAGTTGAGTTTCACAGCCAGGGCAATCAGCAACAGCAGGGGGCTGAGCAGGACAATGGCCAACAGCGCCACGCTCTTTTCCAGCAGGCTTTTACTCAGTGCGGCGGTGGGCTGGCTGGTCAACGGGCTTTCGTTCAAGTAGATCGCCGGCAAACCGTCCACGACCCGCACCGAGTGATTGAGCAACGTCAGGCTGTTCAAGTCCGGCACCCAGACCACATCGACGTTGGCCCCCAGCAGATCGATGTACATGGCTTCGATCTTTGCCGCTTCGCTCAGGGGCAGCGTGATGTACAAACGGCGGATATCGTGGGCTTTGATCAACTCCAGCAGTTGCTCCTGAGGACCGACGATACGCGGCGCCCCCAAGCCCAGCGGAACCGTGGTGTCCGTGCTGACCAAACCCACCAGCGGAAAGTGCTCAAGGCTGCGCAGCTTTCTGGCGAGCCCCAATGCCAACTCGCCTGTGCCGACGATCAGGGTTTTATGCTCGCTCTGAAGTGACCGTTGATAGTATTGCGCGAATCCATGCAGCGGCACGTACAACAGAGCTTGCCCAAGGTAGCCGACGGCCGCCCACACCAGGATGATCTGGCGCGAAAACAGCTCATCAGCCTTGCAGATAAACGCCACGCAGGCCAATGCCGCCAGTGTCATTGACCAGCCCATCAGCAAACGTCCCAAACCCGCCAGGTAGTTGTCCTTCTTGGCATAGACGCCACACCATGTATAAGCGGGCACCGAGGCCAATACCGTCAGAATGGCGCAGACTCGATAATAGAACTCCAGTGTTCCGGTCTGGTTATAAACCAATAAAAACAACAGGGCCGTTACATAGCCCTGACCCAATGCCCACTGTCCCCAGAAGGTCAGTCCTTTGAGGTGGGTATTTCGATTGATACGAAGATTGTTAACCATGCGATATCCCCAAAATACGTCCATTTGCGCGTCGACAGACAACAGCCAAAGTTGATGAGTAAGCGTTATTGTTTTTATAAGATGGCGTCGCATTGACGATCGAAACGCCACTGTGCGGCGCGCTCGTCAGTGAATAGATTAATTGATCGATCTGAAAGCAGTCTGACGACTTTTAACGGGTCGCTGGTTGCTGTTTCGTTAGATTGAATGGGCAGTGTTAGAAATGGTCGACAATAAAGGAGGTGGCGCAGCGCAGCGCGGGAGGAAATAAATCAAGGGTATAAAGGGAAGTAGAGTCGTGAAGTGCTTTCTTGTTTTTGTAATGCACTACCAGGAGGGTCATTAGTATGGCTCAGGTGTTATT
Source organism: Pseudomonas sp. DR48 (assembly GCF_019823085.1). Taxonomy (NCBI): domain Bacteria; kingdom Pseudomonadati; phylum Pseudomonadota; class Gammaproteobacteria; order Pseudomonadales; family Pseudomonadaceae; genus Pseudomonas; species Pseudomonas sp. DR48. Next base: position 4,108,617 of record NZ_CP081946.1, read on the forward strand.
TTTCCCCCGTGTGATTTTCTGTATCAGGCAATAGCCACGGTTTCGAACCGCGCGGAAGAGTCGCTCGCCATTGCTGGCATTTTTAAACTTTTCTTGTAGTCGACTAAGACACATTTCGAGACCGCGATAGTGCTCCGGTTCTCTGCCAATGCTGCGGATCAGATCATCTTTGCTGACCACTCGGTCATCATGGTGCAACATTTTATTGACCAGCGCCGCCTCAAGGCCGGTCAGGACAATCTCGACATCATCTTTGATCAGCGCACCGCTGCCATTGCTCAGTTGCCAGGCGTCTGAGCACGGAGAGTGGGCTTTTACGTTCATTGAGACGGACTCGTGCCGCGTGTCGCCTGTCAGCGAAGTGGTGTTATTAAACGATGTGTCGGATTGCGCGGCTAACCACTCGGACTCAAAGGTCGCAAGTATGCGCTGAGTATCATGTTTGATAACAGGTGGGACATTAATGTCCAGGTGAGGGGAGATGAACTCCATGATTTTTGGCGTTGAGGAGGGAAGGGCAACACCTTCGACAAACATTTTTGCCTGTGATGTGCCGAATGAGTTATATCGCTCGCTCGAGAGTAATGCCTCGAGCTCAAGTTGTAGTGCCGGGCTGTGGGTGACGACGACAAAGTATTTTCTGGGGAGGGGTGTGCTGCTTTCCATGTCTCTCTCCTGAAGGGGGTGCTCGGTTTTAATTTAATAGGATGTCGGCAGGGGAGTAATGGCTCCCTTGAAAGTATTCAAACGGCAGTGCACGAGCCAGTATATGGCTAGCAGCTTGCTCTACTCTGTCCGCAATAAATGCAACCTTTGTGGTGTGCGTCAGCATCGTCATGCGTTCGTGAAGTCGATTGAAAAGTTCTGGATTGCCAGTGAGTTTAAGACTCAAGTCTAGGGTTGAAAGCGGGATCTTTATATAGTCGAATAAATTCAGAGTTGTAAACATCTCGATACTTTCATCGTCGATGTTGTAATCGTCGAAGGCGATTTCAATACCGTGATCTTTCAACAGGTAGATGTTGTTTAGGATTTTCTTTTTTTCGACGAAACTGACCGCCGAGAGGGGCAGCTCATTGAGTGCGATCACCAGCGTCTGGCCAAGATTTTCCAGCGCATCGGCGCACTGGATCAGCTCTTCGGTGAGGGCGGAACTGGCCAGATCCGACTGCCTGACGCATACGAATCGACGGCTCAGGTACTTGCTTTCGCTTGAGGTATTGCGGTCTTTAAGCGAGAAGGCAATCTGCCGGGTTTGCGTGAGTACCTCACTGTAAAGGCTACTCATCGGGTTCACCCATGCAGGCGCGGGCTGAGCCTGATGGTCGTCAAACTGTATTCTGATCTCGCTGCCAAAAGGGCAGTCATCGCGAGTGAGGATCAATTGTCGAGACAAATAATGACTCGCAGGATAGACGTAAGACGCGCTCCCCGTTGCGTTCATAATGCAATAACTCCCTTGCCTGTTAACTCATCAAGCGGTCGCGATCAGACCCCTGATTAGACGATATCCATGGCCACGAATACTTTGGATGGCGTTGGTGCCATACGTGCCTTTTATTTTGCCGCGAAGGCGGCTTATTGATTTTTCCAAGGCTCTTGGGTCATAAAAATTTATATTTAGGCCCATGATTCTGGCGATTTCGTCGTGGCTCAATATTTGGTTTCTGGTTTCAGAAAACGCTTCAAGAATCTTCATTTCGGGAAACGAAACGTCGAGCTTTTTATAATCTCCAATCAGGCACATACGCGTCGGATCGAGGAGCAAACTGTGCTTCTTCTGCCACTCTGCACTGTCGAAAAAATCAACAAGTACGTCGCAGTTTTCATTCGGTGATGTCGCGAATTTAATGCAGTGGTCGGCGCCGGCAAGATAATATTTCATCTTGTTGTAAGTGCCTTTTCCTGTGATCGCGACAACTATAATGCTTGCCTGATTCTGTGCGCGAATACTTTCTACCAGCGCAAGGCTTTCAACAAACACCTGGGGACTGTCAATCACAATGAAGATTGCGCGGTACGATTGAGTGTCCCTGTTTTTTCTAAATGAATTGTTGTAGCACATTGTGTCAACGGGTATATCATGCGCAATGTGGCTAGCAACTAAAGTTCTGAAATCCTCTGCTATTGAATGGGTCCGCCCCATGGTGAGAATGCCTGGCACCTCCTTCACGTGGTTGTGGCGGGTCGTCGTTATTTTCCCTGTAAGCATCATGCTTTGACTCGGCTGGGTGCTGACATTTGGATGTTAAAGCACCAATTCTCATTTGTGACTGACAATTGGTAACATTTCACGGAATTTTCCAGCGACCATCACAATTTTTTTAACATTGCAGGTGGCTACGACGTGATTCTTCGCGGTTCCGGCATGCAGCACACAGCTGGCAAAAGAGTATCATTGTGCCATCTTTTTCCGTGATCTCTCGCTTTTCCAGATCAAGATCGTTACACGCGATTCACACATTCAGTTACATGCCGATTTTCCGAAGCGTTAATAATGGCCGCGACAGGTCTAGTTGGCGGAGAGATTTTGGCGTTCCGTCGACTTCCCTATAACTAATATTTGTTGTTATATAACATCTCTCTTGATGGAGGGGGGCTGGACATTTAATAACATTAAGTTTTAATGCGCGGCCGGATGCGTTTTAATTTCTCGTTGGCGATACATCTAAAGCAGGTCAATTGATGTGCTTTTGTCAGTGAGAGGAACTAATGGATTTTTGGACGACGGTTGCGGTATTGATTTTAGGCGTAGTCGAAGGGCTGACGGAGTTTTTGCCAATATCAAGTACAGGGCACCAGATTATTGTCGCGGACTTGCTCGACTTCGGCGGTGAACGTGCGATGGCGTTCAATATCATTATTCAGCTGGGTGCCATTCTGGCGGTCGTCTGGGAGTTTCGTCGCAAGATCTTCGAGATCATTAAAGGCTTGCCAACACAACGTAACGCCCAACGTTTTACCTTGAACGTATTGATCGGCTTTATGCCGGCTGTTGTCTTGGGTGTATTGTTCGCCGACACGATTCACGAGTATCTGTTTAACCCAATTACCGTGGCGGTGGCTTTGGTTGTAGGCGGAATCGTCATGTTGTGGGCAGAACGGCGGGAGCACGTGGTGTATGTCGACCATGTTGACGATATGCGCTGGACCGACGCGCTTAAAGTCGGTTTCGCCCAATGCCTGGCGATGATACCGGGCACCTCTCGTTCCGGTTCGACCATCATCGGCGGGCTACTGTTCGGCCTGTCACGCAAGGCCGCCACCGAGTTCTCATTCTTCCTGGCCATGCCAACCATGGTCGGTGCGGCGGTCTACTCAGGCTACAAGTACCGGGATTTGTTCCAGGCCGCCGACCTGCCGGTCTTTGCCCTGGGTTTCGTCACCGCGTTCTTTTTCGCCATGATCGCCGTGCGCGGCTTGCTCAAGTTCATCGCCAGTCACAGTTATGCCGCATTCGCCTGGTACCGGATCGTCTTTGGGTTATTGATCCTGGCGACATGGCTGTTCGGTTGGGTTAACTGGACTGAAGCTGCAGCGCTCTGACACTAACCGCCAGGCTGTCGATCAACAGCCTGGTGGTAACGCGGATAGTCGTTAACGCCCTTCAAGCAGCGCCGCTGCCTGATCCAGCAACGCCAAAGGCTCTTTCGCCTTGTGAATATCCACCGACAACAACTGCCGGAACTTGCGCGCTCCCGGAAATCCGGTGCCCAATCCCAGTACATGTCGGGTGATGTGGTGCATCGAACCACCGGCATCAATGTGCGCGGCGATATAAGGGCGCAACTGGGCCAGCGCTTCGGCCCGACTGATCACCGGGGCCGTACTGCCGAACAGTTGCTGGTCCACTTCAGCCATCACATAAGGATTGTGATAAGCCTCGCGACCCAGCATCACGCCGTCAAACGTCTGCAAATGCGCATGACACGCCTCCAGTGTCTTGATGCCGCCGTTGAGAATGATCTCCAACTCCGGAAAGTCAGCCTTCAGCCGCGCCGCCACGTCATAACGCAACGGCGGAATGTCACGGTTTTCCTTCGGCGACAGCCCCTCCAGAATCGCAATCCGCGCATGCACGGTAAAACTCGTGCACCCGGCATCCCGTACCGTGCCGACGAAATCACACAACTGCTCGTAACTGTCGCGCCCGTTAATCCCGATCCGATGTTTCACCGTCACCGGAATCGACACCGCATCGCGCATCGCCTTCACACAATCGGCCACCAACTGCGGATGCCCCATCAGGCACGCACCAATCATGTTGTTCTGCACCCGATCACTCGGGCAGCCGACATTCAGATTGACCTCGTCGTAACCATGTTCCTGAGCCATGCGCGCGCACGCGGCCAGGTCCAGCGGAACGCTACCACCGAGTTGCAGCGCCAGCGGGTGCTCGGCTTCGTTGTGACGCAGGAAACGCTCGTGATCGCCGTTGAGTAAGGCGCCAGTGGTGACCATTTCGGTGTAGAGGAGCGCGTGTTTTGAGAGCAGGCGCAGGAAGAACCGGCAGTGGCGGTCGGTCCAGTCCATCATCGGCGCAACACTAAACCGCCGAGACAGCGCAGGGCTTGTGTTTTGTGGGTTTGTCACTGTTTGAGCTAGCATTTTTCTCTGCGCATTCTGGGTCGTTTTCAGGCGTGTTTAGTCAGCCTTGAAAACAAAGGGTCACCAGTTTACCAAGAGTGCCGGACATTCGCCCGGAAACAGGCCGCCCCGGCACGGGAACGTACGGCTGAAAGTACGTCATTCGCTCAGGTGCTTTTTGCTTTACGGCCACGTGAGGCAGGCTTCACTGGCACACTTTTCCCGTACTCGCTCCACCATGTCGAGAGCGCTTCCATCGTCGGCCCGAGTGCGCGTGCTTTTGCGGTCATTTCATATTCAACGCGCGGGGGCACCTCGGCGAAGACCGTTCGCGAGATTAGACCATCACTTTCAAGCTCCCGAAGTTGCGCTGTCAGCATGTGTTGCGTGATGCCGGTGATCGCCTTGCGCAGTTCCCCAAAACGATAGATGCGCTGATTCAGCAGCCACATGATTTCCAGCTTCCACTTGCCTGAAAGCAGCGAAAACGCGCGGCGCATTTCCTCGTGCATGTTGATCTGATCATCATCATTAGTCTGGTTTTCCATACTAAGTGCCAGTTTTTCATCCTACTTGTGGGTTTTCATGTTAGGCGACATCGTTGCACCCGGTTGACGTAACAATACCTGCTTAGGAAAACCTCATGATCGAAAATTATATTTATTGGGTCAGCACGGCGTTGCTTTCGCTGCTCTATTTCGCCTCTGCCGCGATTTACATCGCCAAAGGAGACTATGTTCGAAACGCACAGGCGGAGTTGGGCTATTCAGCCTCCCACCTGGTGCCTTTGATGATCGTGGTGAAGTTACTAGGGCCCGTCGCTATTTTGTGGCGCTTCAATGTGGCACTCAGTGATCTCGCTTATGCCGGCATGTTTTATCACCTGCTGCTTTCAGCTTCAGCGCACCTGGGTGTTCACAAGCCCAAAGGTGCTATCCCGGCAGCCGTGGGGCTCATTCTCCTGACTGCGTCCTTCATGACACAAAACGCCGTTCGCGAATTTCCGTCGCCTTACGCACCGGCGGCGATCATCCAAACGACTCTTGAATAATGGTGAATGCTATGACTCGACTCAGTGGAAAAGTTGCCATTGTCACCGGCGCCGGTCGTGGTATTGGCCGAGCCATCGCAAAGCTTTTCGCGGTGCAGGGCGCGAAAGTCGCGGTCGTTTCGCGTACGGCTGAAAATGTCGATCAGGTCGTTTCTGATATTCAGTCGGCAGGCGGCGTCGCGCTCGGAATCGTTTGCGATATCGTTGATCCTGATCAGATTAACGCCGCTGTCGAGAAGGTGATGGATGCTTATGGACGGATCGACATTCTGGTGAACAATGCTTTCGATCCTTCGGTGGTTTTTTCATCGGTGCTCGAGCTGTCCGCCGAGCAGTTGCAGCGTAATTTTGAAATGGGTCCGATCGCTTATCTGCGAACGATGCAGGCGTGCTATCCCCATCTAAAAGCTAGCGGCGAGGGCAGGGTGATCAACTTCGCTTCCCTGGCCGGTGTTATCGGCATGCAGGGCTACGCGCCTTACAACATGGCCAAGGAGGCGGTACGGGCCTTGACTCGCTCGGCTGCCAGGGAGTGGGGCGCTGACAAGATCACGGTCAACAATGTCATGCCGGTCGCTGATACTTGGGGGACAGCGGTCGATGTGCCTGCGCCCACTAACGTACTTGGCCGTTATGGATCACCGGAAGAAGATATCGCGCCGGTGGTACTGTTCCTCGCCAGCAAGGATGGGCAGTTCTTGACCGGATACAGCCTCACGCCTGACGGCGGCCAAATCATCGACAGCGCCCGTTAACTATCGCTCCAGGCACCCAACGTCGACTCAACTCATATCAGGAGACATGCCTTGGCATGTCTTCCAAAGACTCACCGCGTAGAGCCTTCAGCACCAGTGAAAAGGCGGGTGTTGGCAAGCGACGGCTCGGGTAGTACAGGTGATAACCCGAGAACAAAGGGCACCAGTCCTCCAGGACGCGTACCAGGCGGCCATCCTCGATATGCGGTGCAAATTCTTCTTCCGGCAAGTAGGCGATACCCAAGCCGCTGATTGCCGCCGCCGGGACATGTGCGCTGGTGTTCACAATGACCTGGCCCGTGACACGCACGTTGATCTTTCGACCACGCTTTTCGAATTCCCAGGCGTCGACTCCGCCAAGGGTTGGAAAGCGTATGTCGATGCATTGGTGATTCACCAGATCCTGCGGTTTCCTGGGCATACCGTTGCGTGCGAAATACGCAGGCGATGCCACGGCAGCCATCCGTACCTGAGGTCCGATGGGAGCGGCGATCATATCCTTATCGACGGTGTCACCAAATCGGATGCCCGCATCGAAGCGGTCAGCAACGATGTCCCGGAAGCCATAGTTGATATCGAACTCAACCTTGATGTCAGGGTATTCGAGGAGCAGTGGAGTGAGTCGCGGAAGGAGGATAGTCTTCAGGACAAAATCTCCGCAGGTGATGCGCACCGTACCTGCAGGCTTGTCACGAAGCTCAGTCAAAGCATCCAGTTCTGATTCGATTTCGTCGAAACGATGACCGATGGCTTGCATCAGGCGTTCGCCGGCGCTGGTCGGCGAAACGCTACGAGTGGTGCGCGTAAGCAGGCGTATTTTCAGCCGTTTTTCCAGTCCGGAAATGGTCTGGCTCAAGGCGGACTGCGTGACACCCAGGTGGGCGGCCGCTCGGGTAAAGCTGCCTTCTCGGGCGACTGTCACGAATGCCAGAAGGTCGTTCAGGTTATGCCGTGACATCGAAGCCCGCCTATCCAGATTGATTAGCTGTGCTTATAACTTCAACAAGCTTTCATTAGATTATCAAGCATGACGTATTCCCAGAGAATAGGGCAAGCCTCGCCTGTCGTCGCAGGTATCGCTCACACCACTCGCTGATTTGGACCCTGGAAAGCAGGTCGGTCAGCAGCTATTCACCGATGGGAGCACCTCATGAGAAAACTGGTTTTGTTGCTCGGCCTTCTGATGGCGTCGCTCTCCGCACTGGGAGCAGACATGTCCAACGGAGCCGATAATTTTTACAAAAGCGAGAAGGTCACGATGCAAAAGGTGACCTTCAAAAATCAGTACCGGATGAATACGGTAGGCAATCTGTATGTCCCTAAAGCTCTGAAGCCCGGCAGCAAAAGCGCAGCGATTATCGTTGGCCATCCCATGGGGGCGGTCAAAGAGCAGAGTTCGAACCTGTATGCCCAGAAACTGGCGGAGCAGGGCTTCGTGACACTTGCGATCGATCTGTCGTTCTGGGGCGAAAGTGAGGGGCAACCGCGAAACGCGGTTGCGCCAGAAATCTATGCTGAAGACTTCAGTGCCGCTGTGGATTACCTCGGTACCCAGACATTTGTTGATCGGAGCCGGATAGGCGTCCTGGGCATTTGTGGCAGCGGCAGCTTCGTCATTAGCGCGGCCAAGATCGACCCTCGGATGAAGGCCGTTGCCACGGTCAGCATGTACGACATGGGCGCAGCCAACCGAAACGGCTTGAAGCATTCCGTCACTGTCGAGCAGAGAAAGCAAGCTATCGCCGCCGCTGCCGAGCAGCGATACGTTGAGTTCACAGGTGGCGAAACCCAGTACACCAGCGGAAGCGTCCATGAGATGACTGACACATCCAACCCCATCGAGCGCGAGTTCTACGATTTCTACCGCACACCACGCGGAGAGTTCACGCCCAAAGGTCAGTCACCGTTACTGACCACTCACCCGACGCTCACCAGCAATACCAAGTTCATGAACTTCTATCCGTTCAACGATATCGAGACGATCTCGCCGCGCCCAATGCTGTTCATTGCCGGGGAAAATGCTCACTCGCGTGAATTCAGTGAGGAGGCCTATCGACTGGCCGGTCAACCGAAAGAGCTTGTCATCATTCCAGGTGCGGGCCATGTGGATCTCTATGACCGGGTCGACCTTATTCCGTTTGCCAAGCTGACCTCGTTCTTCCAGACCCACCTCAAGTGACGCGCTGAGCCGCGGATCTTTCATCACTCTACGTGCCCAAAAAACGATTCCGACGCCACGCGCACGTTGCTGGCGTTGGAGCTTTTCGTGTTGGAGAACATCAGATGAGCAGCACCACCTTTCCTATCCAGGCCGCGAATCGACAGGTATGGGGAGCCGTCCTCGCGATGTCGCTGTGCGCGTTTGCCCTGGTGACTTCGGAGTTTCTGCCGGTGAGTTTGCTCACACCGATTGCGACGGATCTCGCGCTGACGGAGGGGCAGGCCGGACAAGCGATTTCCATTTCAGGCCTCTTCGCGGTCGTCACCAGTCTCTTCATTTCTTCAGTCATCCGTCGACTCGACCGAAGGCCCGTTTTGCTTTTCCTGACCGGCTTGATGATTGCCTCGGGCACGCTCGTCGCCTTTGCCCCGAACTATTCGACACTGATGGTGGGTCGCGCCATTTTGGGAATTGCTATCGGTGGTAGTTGGTCAATGTCGACCGCCGTCATGATGCGGATTGCACCTGAGCATTTCGTGCCTAAGGCCATCGCTTTGATCCAGGGCGGCACCGCACTCGCCACTGCAGTCGCGGCGCCGATTGGCAGTTACATGGGTGGGTTGATCGGCTGGCGAGGTGCGTTTTTCTGCGTGGTTCCGCTCGCCGCGTTGGCGCTGTGTTGGCAAGCATTCACGTTGCCGAAAATGCCTGGCCAAAATGAGTCTGGCTCTGTAACGGATGTGTTTCGGCTATTGGCTAATGCGAAAGTCTCGCTGGGCATGGCAGCCGTGGCATTTTTGTTTATGGGGCAATTCGCGTTGTTCACCTATCTGCGTCCGTTTCTGGAGTTGGTGACCTGCGTTGATGTATCTGGACTCTCCCTGCTGTTGCTGATCATAGGAGTGGCAGGATTGGTGGGCACTATGGTGATCGGCCCGGTGTTGCACAGAAGCCTTCATCGAGTGCTGATGATCATCCCATTGTTGATGTCGGGGCTTGCTGCGGCTCTGCTCGTATTTGGCGGCTCAATGTGGGCGACAGCCGTTCTGCTGGGTGTATGGGGCCTGATCGCTACGTGCGCACCTGTCGGCTGGTTCACATGGTTATCGCGCACGCTTCCAGAGGATGCCGAAACCGGAGGTGGTCTGATGGTGGCGGTGATTCAGCTGGCGATCACACTCGGCGCGACCGTGGGCGGGTTGCTTTATGACGGAGTTGGCTACCAGGCAACGTTCATCGCAAGTGGAGTATTTCTTTTACTGGCAGCGGTGCTCGCGCTGTTTGTCTCGCGATCGGATGTGCCCTTATTGCGATGACAATGCCGCTGTTGCCAAGAACTCAAATATCGCACAACAGACGCTGTGTAATGGCGAGCAATAAACGGCATCGACCGCTTGGGGCTCAAAGATGGAATCACACTGGATGACGATGCGCATCATCCAGTGTGCTCCAGGTTTTACAGGATGTTCAGCGGATAGCTGATGATCACCCGGTGTTCGTCGCTATCCCGTTGCGTGGACACTCCAGTGCGCAGCGAGGCGTGGCGCAGGGCAATGCTCAGGTCTTTGAGCGGACCTTGCTGGACCACATAGCTCATGGTCAGGTTACGTTCCCACTCTTTCTTGTCGCCATCCGGGGTGCGGATGTTCGAGCCGCTTTCGTACATGCCCATGAAGCTCAAGCCCGGAACCCCGATCCGCGCAAAATCGTAGCCATAACGAACCTGCCAAGTGGTTTCCCCGGCGCGCTGGAACTTGCCGATCATCGACTCCGTCATGAAGTAGGCGGTGGAACCGTCCCCCTGGTTCAACCAGACCGCATCGCTGTCGCCACTGACTTGTTGCAAACCGGCTGCGAAGGTGTGGCCGTTCAAGAGGTAAGTGAATTGTGCGCTGTCCAGGCGACTGTCGACCTTGCCTTTGGTAACGCCATTGCCGTAGTAGCCGAAGGTGTAGAAATCAGGGTCATGGCCGTTGGCGCCATCGGAACGGTTGTCGAAATGACGCAAATCCGTACGCAGGGTGCCCGGGCCAACCGGCATATCGTATTTGAGCCCGAGGAAGTTCTGTTTGTAGAAGTCCTGCAGATTGCCGTAGTAGTACTGCAACGTCAGGTCTTTGGTCGCTTTGTAATCCACGCCGCCGTAGTAGAACTTATTCACGAACTCGCCGGTTTGCGGGTTGTTCGCCCCCGGAATGGACATGCCCATCTGGTTGCTTGATCCACGACCTTTTACGTGCTCCAACTGGCCGAGAGTGAACGTGAAATTCTCCAGATCTCTGGACTGAATCTGTCCACCATTGAAGGTTTGTTGCAGCAAGCGATCGGTGGACATCACCACCGGCAACATCGGCACCAGCGTGCCGTATTTCAATTCGGTGTTGGCAAACTTCGCCTTGGCCGTGAGGCCCAGGCTGCCGAACTCATCCACCGCACGGCCGTCGCTGTCGGTCGGGAAGATGTTGCCGTTGAAGGCCTTGCTTTCGGGGTTGTAGTGCCTGCCTTTGCCTGAGTCCAGCCGCACCCCGAACATGCCGATCGCATCCATGCCGAAACCGACGGTGCCCTGAGTAAAGCCGGACTGAAAATTGGCGATGAAACCCTGGCCCCATTCCTGTGTGTAATTGGGGGCGGCGGTACCGCTGCGGTTGTCGGCATTAGTGAAAAAGTTACGGGCCAGCACGCTGAGCTTGCTGTCTTCTACCAGGCCGGCGGCGTAACCCTGTTGAGCGATAATCAAGCCGCAAATGCCGGCCACTACTTTAGGTGCGCGATTGAAAAGCTCCATCGGAGTCATCCCCATGAGTTGTTGAATGTTGTGAGAGGCAGTCAAAAGCGGCAGTCAGGTTTTTATTGTTTTTCAGGAGCAGCGGTGGCCGGCAAAACGTTCAGTCTCACGGGCGGCAAGCGGTACAGGATGAACAGCGCCAACACGCCGAGCCCGGCGCACAGCAGCAGGCCGACGCCCACTGACTGGGCCAGTGCATCACGGGCCAGGTTCAGCCATTGAGGGTGTGAGAGCAGGTCAGCCTCGGGGCGCAAAAGGACCTGCGGGTCTGCGTACAAGGCCAGTCCGTCGAGGTGCCCTTGGGCCATGAAAATTCGTTGCAGGTTGGCGCTGTACAGCAGGTTGACCAATACGCCCATTCCCGCCGTTCCCAGCAAACCACCGACCAGGCGCAGCGATTGGGTCAGCGCCGTAGCGATGCCGAGGAACTGACGCTCGGCCAGGGTTTGGGTGAAGACGGTCAGGTTCAGCAGGATGAAGCCCAAGCCAACGCCCGCCAGCAGGATCAAGCTCAGTAGTGCATTAAACGAAGCGCTGCGTCCGGCGATGGCCAGCCCGAGGCAAGCCAGTAGCAGCGCGACAAAACCACCCAGCGGCAACAGGTTTGGATTGCGCAAACGGGTAACGATCCGGCTGTTGACGATGGCACCCAAGGTGATGCTCAGCGCCAGTGGCGTAATCAGCAGGCCGGCATCCTGGGGCGTGTAGCCATAGCTGCCTTGCAGTAACAGCGGCAGATAGAACAACAGCGAAAACATGATCGCCCCGGCCGCCATCGACAGCAGAAACAACAGGCGCATGCTCGGCAATCCGAGTAACGCTGTCGGCAGTAGCGCGTGTTGGCAGCGTCGTTCCCAGTGCCATAAGGCGAGGGTGGCCGCGATGCAGCTCAGTCCCAGCGCCGCGCTCAGGATCAGACTGGAGTGGCCCAACCATTCGACGAACAACTGCAGGCTGCCCAGCGCCAAGGCAATCAGTAATGCGCCGGGCCAGTCGAGGCTGATCTTCGCTCGTTGCTGCGGGCGGTAATAAGGCAGGTAGCGCCAGGCAAAAAACAGCGCCAGGCAGCCCAGCGGCAGATTGATATAGAACACCGAACGCCAACCGTAGGCCCCGGTCAGATAGCCGCCCAGTCCAGGCCCGATGGCGTTGACCACACTGAACAAGGCACTGAGCAACATTTGCCAGCGCAGGCGTTGGCGGGTGTCGGGAAACAGTTCCGGGATGCAGGCGAACGCGGTGCCGATCAGCATGCCGCCGCCGACGCCCTGCAAGGCACGGCCAATCACCAGCCACAGCATGTCGTTGGCCACGGCGCAGGCGAGCGACGCCAGGGTGAAGATCACAGTGGCGGCGATCACGAAGGGTTTGCGCCCGTAATAATCGCCCAGTCGACCGAAGATCGGGATGGTGACAATCGACGCCAGCATGTACCCCGTGGCCACCCAGGCGTAGAGCTCGAAACCCTTGAGCTCGGCGACGATGCTCGGCAAGGCATTGCCGATCACGGTCTGGTCGAGCGCTGAAAGCATCAGCACCAGTGAGATGCCGAGCATTGCCAGCAACGCTTGCCGAAAGCTCAGGGGCGGGTGGGTCGCCACGGTCATGGTCGTTCCTCAGCTCAACGCCGTGACGGCAGCGGCAATCCGCGAACAACCTTCGTCGAGGGTCTTTATGTCGGTGGCGATCGACATCCGGAAGAACGGCGCCAGCCCATACGCGGTCCCGGCGACCACAGCCACACCCTGGCTCTCCAGCAGGTACATGACCACGTCGTAGTCAGTGTCGAGGTGTTTGCCTTGAGGGGTCGATTTGCCCAGCAGCCCCGAGCAGTTCACATACAGATAAAACGCGCCATCGGGCTTGCGGCAACTCAAGCCATCAATTGCGTTAAGCAGGTCCAGGCAACGATCCCTGCGCTGCTGATACACCGCCACGCTTTCCTTGACGAACGTCTGGTCGCCGTTGAGCGCTTCGACCGCCGCGGCCTGGCTGACAGAGCAAGCGTTGCTGGTGGATTGTGATTGCAGGGTCGCCATGGCGCCGATCAAATCAGCCGGGCCGGCGGCGTAGCCGATTCGCCAACCGGTCATGGCGTAGGTCTTGGACACACCGTTGACCACCAGGGTGCGCTCGGTCAGCGCAGGTTCGATGGCGAGGATGTGCGGGTTGGCCAGACCTTCATAGCGGATGTGTTCGTAGATGTCGTCGGTCATCAGCAACACCTGCGGATGATCGAGCAGCACATCGGCCAAGGCGCGCAGTTCGGCGGCGCTGTAGCTGGCGCCGGTCGGGTTGCTCGGTGAATTGAGCAGCAGCCAGCGAGTGCGTTCGGTGATCGCGCCACGCAGTTGCGCCGGGGTCAGCTTGAAGGCGTGTTCTTCCGGGCAGGCGAGGGTGACCGGTTCGCCTTCGCAAGCCAGCACCATGTCCGGGTACGACACCCAGTACGGCGCCGGAATCAGCACCTCATCGCCCGCGCCGAGGGTGGCTGCAAAGGCATTGAAAATCGCACTCTTCGCGCCGCTGGTGACCAGAATCTGATTCGCCACATAAGTCAGGCCGTTTTCCCGGGCCAGCTTGTCGACGATTGCCTGACGCAATTGCGGCGTACCGGCATTTTGTGTGTAGCGGGTTTCGCCACGTTCGATGGCGGAACTGGCCGCTTGCCGAATGTGCACCGGGGTATCGAAGTCCGGTTCGCCGACCACCAGATTGATGATGGATTTGCCCTGCCGGCGAAGTTCGTTCGCACGGTCGGAAGCGGCGCTGCTTGGGGACGGCTTGATGCGTTGCACACGGGTGGCGATGCGGGAAGCGGTCACGTGTCGTTCCTCGTTGATGGCGTTGACGAGGTCCTACAGTACGAGCCGCCAACAGGGCGGCCATAAGACGAGATCGTTCTGGTCGGATAGGAATCGCTTATGGCTGGAACTGAACAGAGCTTGCACCAGGTTGGTGCGATCAAGCCTGTATGAGCGTGACGGGGGTTGATCGAGGTCGCCACGATCCAGCCATAGCGAAGGCTTATGGCTGGGCCTTGGCATTCACCCCGCGCGCGCGGTGTCCGGGCTGGCCTGGCTCTTGCTAACGCCTGAAGGCTGTACCCCTTTTACGAGCAAGAGCACCGCCAACGTGAACCTGCGCCGCTTGAAGTATTTCGTGAAACTCGTCGATATCGGAAGCATGACCCAGGCTGCCGATGTGCTGCATGTCGCGCAACCGGCACTCAGTCAACAATTGGCCACGCTGGAAGCCGAGTTGCAGCAGCAGTTGCTGATTCGGACCAAGCGCGGTGTCACCCCGACTGAAGCCGGGAAGGTGCTCTACGGTCATGCGCAAATCATTTTGCGTCAGTGTGAGCAGGCCCAAAGCGACATCAATGCCACCGGGCATGCCTTGTCCGGCCAGGTGTCGGTCGGCCTGGCGCCGGGCACTGCCGCCTCGACACTGTCGTTGCCCCTGTTGCGCCGGGTGCGCGAGCGCCATCCGGGCATTTTGCTGTACCTCAATGAAAACTTCGGTACCACCCTGAGCGAACTGATCATGAACGGTCGGATGGATATGGCCGTGCTGTATGGCGGGCGTGAAGTGCATGGCTTGAGCTTCGTCTCGCTGCTGCGCGAGAACCTTTACCTGGTGAGCGCCGATCCTGCTGTCAGCACACTCGACGAGATTCCCCTGGCCGAACTGGCGGACATGGACATGCTCCTGCCGCGTCCCTACAACGTCATGCGGCGGTTGGTAGACGAAGCCTTCCAGCGCATCGGCATGAGCGCGCGGGTGGTGGCAGAAATCGAATCGTCGATCACCCTGACCGCCGCCGTTGCCGAGCACTTCGGCTCGACGATACTGCCCGAATCCTCGGCGCGGGTAATGGTTGCTGGTACGTCGATGCACATGTGCCGGATTGTCGATCCCGAAGTCGAAGCGCCGCTGGCCCTGTGTCTGTCCGGTCACTTGCCGTTGTCGGTGCCCGCCCAGGCAGTCAAGGCGATCCTGCTGGAACTGGTCGCGGAGATGCGTGGCAGCTTGATCTGAGCGGTCATAAGGACGGCTTATCACCCCAAAGCCAAAGCGTCTTGGTCGCCGCTGGACGGGCTCGCTACATTGACCCCATCCACTCAGACACGCTCGACAGGCAGGGGCCCACGCATGGATTCAGAACGCATCAAGGGGTTGATCGATTTGCTCGCCGAATCCGATTTGCTCGAACTGAGTCTGACCGAAGGCGACAGTACGATTCGCCTTTTCAAGCAGGCTGGAAAAGTCGTGGCAGCCGAGGCGCAGGCCGATCCATCGCCATTACCATCCGAGCAATCACCGACTGTGGCGATCCCGTCGGTGACGGCCGCGGAGATCAAGGCGAGCCTTTATGGCGTGCTGCATCTGACGCCTGCCGTCGGGGAGGCACCCTTCGTTGTTGTCGGCGATCAGGTCGAAGCAGGGCAAACCCTGGCGGTCCTCGAAGCGATGAAAATGTTCCACCCGGTCAAGGCCAAAATCGCCGGTCAGGTCACCGCGATCCTTGCCCGCAGTGGCACCGAAGTCGAAGCCGGACAGTCGCTGTTCCGCCTCGGCTGATCCAAAGCCCATCCTCTTTCAGGTGAATTCAATGTTCGACAAAGTGCTGATCGCCAACCGTGGCGAAATCGCCCTGCGCATTCAGCGTGCCTGCCGCGGCCTGGGGATACAAACCGTGGTCGTGCACTCCGAGGCCGATCGTCACGCACAGTATGTGCAAAACGCCGATCAAGCCCTGTGCATCGGTCCGGCGTCACCCAGCCAGAGTTACTTGAACCAGGCGGCGCTGCTGTTCGCGGCCAAGGTCAGCGGTGCACAGGCGATCCATCCGGGTTACGGTTTTCTGTCGGAGAACGCCGGGTTTGCCGAGCGCATCGAAGCTGCCGGCCTGACCTTTATCGGGCCGAGCGCCGCGTGCATTCGCACCATGGGCGACAAGGTCGCGGCTAAACGGGCGATGCGTGAAGCCGGCGTGCCCTGCGTGCCGGGGCCGGATACGGTGATGCCCACCGACGATGCCAGTATTCAGGCGATTGCCCGTGAAATCGGTTACCCGGTGATCGTCAAAGCCGCTGGCGGCGGCGGGGGGCGTGGCATGCGCGTGGTGAAGGAAGAGAGCGAATTGCTCGACGCCATCGCACTGACCCGTGAAGAAGCGCGGCTGGCCTTCGGCAATCCGGAACTCTACATCGAGAAGTTTCTCGGCCATCCACGGCATGTCGAAATCCAGGTGCTGTGCGATGCCCATGGCCACGCGATCTGGCTGGGTTGCCGCGATTGTTCGTTGCAGCGTAGGCACCAGAAAGTCCTGGAAGAAGCGCCGGCGCCGGGCATTGATCCCGAGCTGATCGCCAAGGTCGGTGAACGCTGTGCTGCCGCGTGCCGGCAGATCGGCTATCGGGGCGTCGGCACCTTCGAATTCCTATACGAGGACGGCGAGTTCTTCTTCATCGAGATGAACACCCGGCTGCAAGTTGAACACCCGGTGACGGAGATGACCACCGGCATCGATATCGTCCAGCAGCAATTGCGCATGGCCCGTGGCGAAATGCTGGAGCTGCGTCAGCAGGACGTCCAGCTCAATGGCCACTCGCTGGAATGCCGGATCAACGCTGAAGACCCGATCACCTTCATGCCGACGCCGGGGCTGATCCAGCGTTGGGAAGTCCCTGGTGGCTTCGGTGTACGGGTCGATTCCCACGTCACCACCGGGTATCGGGTGCCGCCTTACTACGACTCGATGGTGGCGAAGGTCATCACCCACGGCGCGACACGCGATGAGGCCATGGCGCGGATGCGCCTGGCCCTGAGCGAGCTGGTCGTGGAAGGCATCTCGACCAATATCCCCCTGCACCGCGACATTCTCGAAGACCCGGCGTTCTGTGCCGGGGGCGTGGACATTCATCACCTGGAGCGCTGGCTGCAACAACGGAGTCCGACATGAGTACTGCACCTGAATCGCCACGTCCGCACATCAGCTTGCTGGGGTCCACGGCCTTGTTGTTCGAAGCCCCGGGCGAGCTGGATCTGGCACCGCAACAACGCATTTGGAGCCTGGCCTTGACGGTCGGGGAGTGGACCGAGATTCACGAAGCGGTCCCGGGCATGAATAACCTGATGCTGACATTTATCAGGCCGCCGCGTGACCTCAATGGGTTGTGCGAGCGATTGCTTGAGGCCTGGGAGCAGAGCCCGCCGCTGCCCCTCGAAGGGCGCATCGTCGAGTTGCCGGTGGTGTATGGCGGTGAATTTGGTCCACACATCAATGATGTGGTGGCGCACACCGGGCTGGACATCGAGACCATAGCCAACCTGCATTGCGAGCCGCTGTACCCGGTGTATGCCTTGGGCAGCCATCCCGGCTATTGCTACCTCGGCGGCATGGATTCGCGGCTGGCCACGCCGCGACGTCAAGTGCCGGTGATCAGCATTGCCGCCGGCTCGGTGTCGATTGGCGGGGTGCAGACCGGCGTCTCTGCCTCCGCCGGTCCCAGCGGCTGGAACACCATCGGCCGCACCGAAATGTCGTTTTTTGACCCGACCCAAACCCCTCCGGCGATGCTCAGGCCGGGCGACATGTTGCGCTTGCGCATCGAGAGGATCATTCGATGATCGAGATTTTATCGGCAACCGCCCTGGCCACGGTGCAGGATTTCGGCCGCTTTGGCAGCCTCGGCTACGGCGTTGGAACCTCTGGCGCGATGGACCATCTGGCGCTGGCGTTGGGCAATCTGCTGCTGGGTAATCCCGAAGACGCGGCGGCCATCGAAATCCCGCTGTTTCCGTTCGAGGTCCGGTTTACGCAGGACTGCGCGTTTGCGTTCACCGGCGCGGCTTGCGAAGCGACCCTGGACGGTCAGCCATTGTTGCCATTCTGGGTAGCGCAGGCTCGGGAAGGCCAAGTGCTGAACCTCGGCTATCCCACCTCTGGCAGTCGTGCGTATCTGTGTCTGGCTGGTGGCGTGGATGTACCGCAGGTGCTTGGCTCGCGCAGCACGCAATTACGCGGTGAGTTCGGCGGTTTGCAAGGGCGGGCGTTGCAGCAGGGCGACCGGATCTCGGCGCTGCGTCCAGGCGTCAGTGCGCTGCCAACGGATTTCGGCGTCGTGTCCCCGAGTCAGACGCTGGCGTTGCAGCTCGATGGATTGCCAGCGATGCGCGTACTGCCTGCGGCGGAATACGAGTGTTTTCTCGACGAATCCCGTGCGGCGTTTTGGGCTGGCGAGTGGAAGGTGACGACCCAGAGCAACCGCTACGGCTACCGGCTCGAAGGCGCGCCGATCTTGCCCAAGGCGCCGATGGAAATCCGCTCCCACGGCATCGTCCCCGGTGTGATCCAGGTGCCCCACGGTGGCCAGCCGATCATTCAGATGCGCGATGCGCAACCGAGTGGCGGTTATCCGAAATTCGGCACGGTGATCGAGGCCGACCTGTGGCGTCTGGGCCAGGCGCCGATCGGCAGCAAGGTGCGCTTTATCGAGTGCAGTTACGCCGAAGCTGTCGCTGCCCTGGAAGACAATTCGCGCTATCTCGCTGAGGTCGGCCGCTTGGTTGATCTTCACGGGCTGGCCTCGCGCTAAGGACATTCAGACATGACAAATCAGGAAATCCGCCAGTTGGCGGTGTGGCTCAAGGAGACTCACCTGGCTGGCGCGGAAATCCGTCGTCCGGGGCTGCACTTGGTACTCAAACGTAACGTCGATGCAGTCGCGGCACCCGTACAGATCACAACACCAGAGCCTTTGAAGGTGCCCGATGAGCAGCTGTTGAAGACCCCTGGCCTGGGTCGGTTGCTGCTGACGCACCCGCACCAGAGTGAGGTATTGGTCTCGGTCGGCAGTCGAGTGGAACAAGGGCAATTGGTCGCGCTGTTGCAAGTTGGCGATCTTCTGTTGCCGGTCCGCAGCCACAAGGCCGGACGGCTGGCGGCGGTGTTGACGGTGTGTGGCACGACGGTGGGCTTTGGCGAGGTGTTCATGCGCCTGGACGCGGCATGAGCCGACGAGGAAAGAAGCAATGAAAATTGATTTGAACGCTGATCTGGGCGAGGGCTTCGGGCCTTGGCGCATGGGCGAGGACGAGGCGTTGATGAGCCTGATCTCATCGGCAAACGTTGCCTGCGGTTTCCACGCTGGCGACCCGCTGATCATGGACAACACCGTGCGCCTGGCCAAGGCCGGTGGCATCGATCTGGGGGCCCATGTCGGCTTCCCTGATTTGATGGGTTTCGGCCGGCGACAAATGAACATCGAGCTCAAGGAGCTGGCGACCTACGTGGTGTATCAGCTCGGTGCGCTGGCCGGGATGGCCGCGGTCAACGGCCATCGCATGACCCACATGAGTTTTCACGGGGCGCTGGGCAACATGGTCGCCGCCGACGCAGCGCTGGCAGAGCCCTTGGTATGCGCAGTGGCGGCCTTCGATCCGACGCTGATTATCAGCTCATCGAGCAGTCGGGCCATCGAAAATGCCGCTGATAAATGTGGCTTGCGGGTCGCCACGACGTTCCTGGCCGACCGCGCTTACGACGATGACTGCCTGCTGGTGCCGCGCAAGGTGCCGGGCTCGGTGATCAAGGAACCGGCGGCTGTGCTGCAGCGGGTTCGGCAGTTGCTGGAGGAGGGCATCGTCACCAGCCTGAATGGCAAGCACATCGCAGTGCCGGCCCATTCGATCCTGTTGCACGGCGACACGCCTGGCGCGGTGGAACTGGCCCGCACCATCCGTCGAGAAATCGAGCAGGCGGGCGGTTGCATCACACCGATTTCGCAGTTGTTGGCGTAACGGTTGCACGGTCATAAGCAGGGCTTATTACCACACAGTCATTCCGTCTTGGTCCACGGCTTCAGGGCTGGATAGAGTCAAAGTCATCGCGATCACCGAGTGATCCGCACACGTAATACGAGGACACGTGCATGCCATTTTCAGATTACAAAACCGCGCTGGTGACCGGTGCTTCATCCGGGATTGGCGCCGCCGTCGTCGAGCGCCTCTGCCAGGAAGGCGTGCAGGTGCATGCCTTGGCTCGCAGCGCTGACAAGCTCGAAGAACTCGCTGCGAAAACCGGCTGCATCGCACATGCCATCGACGTGACCGACTTGGCCGGGTTGACCCGTCTGTTTGAAACCCAGCAGTTCGACATTCTGGTGAACAACGCCGGGGTCGATAAACCGGGTTCGATTCTCAAGGCGGATGCCGAAGGCATCGACTTGCTGATCGACGTCAACCTGCGGGCGGTCCTGCACCTAGCGCGTCTGGCGTTGCCGGGGATGGTCGAGCGTGATTGCGGGCACATCATCAACATCAGCTCGATTGCCGCCGCGTACAACTTTGGCGGCAACTCGACGTACCACGCTACCAAAGCGGCAGTGAGCATGCTCTCGCGACAATTGCGCATCGACGCCTTCGGCAAGCGGGTCCGGGTCACCGAGATCTGTCCGGGGCGGGTGGCCACTGACATTTTCGCTCACGTTCACGGCGACTCCGAAGAGACCTACAAGCGCTTCGTTGAAGGTTTCGAGCTGCCCCAGGCCAAGGACATCGCCGACGCCATCGCGTTTGCCATTGCCGCGCCGATTGCGGTCAACGTCGGGCACATGGAAATCACCCCGACCCTGCAAGTGCCCGGTGGTCTTTCCACGGCTCGCCCGCAGGATTACCAGGGCTGAGATCGTCCTGCGAAGCACGCACCAGAAGAACGGATCAATCCGTCATGCGGTACCCACGTCATGGCTCGCCAGACGCTTTCTATTTCTGCCCTAGCCCAATGCCCGTAGGGATTGACCATGAAGCATGACTTCGATTTGGCCGCGGTTCTGCAAGGCGAATATGCCGAGCTGATCGTCAAGGGCATCGAAACGACTCTACAACTGGCGCTGTTCGCCTGGCTGCTGGCGATGGCCCTGGCGCTGTTGCTGGTGACCGTGCGCCTGACCGGCAACAAGCTCGCTGATCGTCTGGTGGCGGGTTATGTGTCTTATCACCGTAACGTGCCAACACTGGTGCAATTAATGCTGTGGTACTTCGGCGTGCCGACGTTGCTGAGCCAATCCACCCAGCTATGGCTAGCGAACTACAGCACCGAATACCTGTTCTCGGTGATTGCCCTGGGGCTGTGCCAGGCCGCGTATTTTTGTGAAGACATCCGCAGTGGCCTGCGCGCCATCCCGGCCGGTCAGACTGAAGCGTCCCGAGCGCTCGGGTTGGGTTATGTGCGCTCGATGCGCTACGTGATCCTGCCCCAAGGCGTGCGCAATTGTTTGCCATCGCTGATCAACCACACCGTGCTGTTGTTCAAGAACACCAGCCTGGCCATGGCCATCGGTGTGGTCGAGCTGACTTACGCCACTCGCGAAGTCGAGAACTATACCTTCCGTACTTTCGAGTCGTACCTGGTTGCCACGGTGTTCTACCTGGTGTTTTCACTGCTGCTGATGGGGCTCGGCGCGCTGTTGGCGCGACGCTTCAACAAAGCGCTGGCGAGGTAGGCGAGCATGTTCGATCTCTTCTCGATTGTGCAAAACAACTGGACTCTGTTTCTGATTGGTCAGTACCCGCATGGCCCGTTGGGTGGCTTGGCCAGCACCTTGATTCTGGCGGCGCTGGCGCTGTTGCTGGCGTTCCCCTTCGGCTTGCTGCTGGCGCTGGCGCGTGTTTCGCCGTGGACCGGGCTGCGCTGGGCCGCGACGGTATGGGTTTATGTGCTGCGGGGTGTTCCGCTGCTGATGGTGATTTTCTGGACCTACTTCCTGGTGCCATTGCTGATCGGCCACAACATCACCGGGTTCGTCACCATGCTCTGCACCCTGGTGATCTACCAGAGCGCCTACCTGTGCGAAATCATCCGTGGCGGCATCCAGGCGTTACCGCCGGGTCAGTACGAAGCGTCCCGCGCACTGGGCCTCGGTTACCTGCGCACGACGGTCTGGGTGATCTTGCCGCAAGCGTTGTACAACGCATTGCCCAGCCTGATCAGCCAGTTCATCTCGATCATCAAGGAAACCTCGCTGGGCTATGTGATCAACGTCCAGGAAGTCACCTTCGCCGCCAACCAGGTCAACAACCAACTGCTGACCAAGCCGTTTCAGGTGTTTTTCATCCTGGCGATCATCTACTACCTGCTCTGTTTTGGCCTGACCCATCTGGCCGGCTGGGTGGAGCGCCGTATCGCTCGCAAGCGTCTGGGCAACGGCGGTCCGGCCGTGACTGCCGACCCTTTGCTGGCCACTGATAATTGAAGAGGGTTGCGACCATGCATCCAATGATCATGTTTTCGAATATCAACAAATGGTACGGCGAGTACCACGCACTGACCGACATCACCGCCGAGGTGAAACCCGGTGAAGTGGTGGTGTTGTGCGGGCCGTCCGGTTCCGGCAAGTCGACGTTGATCCGCACGGTCAATCGTCTGGAAGACATCCAGAAAGGCCAGATCCTGTTCGACGGTCAGGATGTGCACGGTACGGACGCGCACATCAATCGACTGCGCAGCCGGGTGGGTTTTGTGTTCCAGAGCTTCAATCTTTTCCCCCACTTGTCGGTGTTGGAAAACATCACCCTGGCGCCGAGCAAAATCCGCAACCTGAAAGGCTCGGTCGCGAAACAACAGGCCATGCAATTGCTCGATCGGGTCGGGCTGGCGCACAAGGCCGGCGCTTATCCGGCGCAGTTGTCCGGCGGCCAGCAGCAACGGGTGGCGATTGCCCGGGCGCTGGCGATGGAGCCGCCGGTGATGTTGTTCGATGAGCCCACCAGCGCGCTGGACCCGGAAATGGTCGGTGAAGTGCTGAGTGTGATGAAAGGCTTGGCCAAGGATGGCATGACCATGATGTGCGTGACCCACGAGATGAATTTTGCCCGTGAAGTCGCTGACACCATCTGGTTTATGGACGCGGGTCAGATTCTGGAAAAGAGCACGCCCGAAAGCTTTTTCAACCAGCCGGCGCACCCGCGCGCGCAACGCTTTATCGCCGACCTGCGTGCTCATTGAGCCGCTGCGGTTTTGCTCACTCTGCCATCCGACTTTCTCATCCCCGGAGTTTTTCCATGCGTATGAAGCATCTGTTTGTCACGCTGGCGTTAGGTCCTTTGGCTGCTGCGGTCGCTCAGGCCGATCAATTGAGCGACATCATGGCCAGGAAATCATTGAGCTGCGGCGTGTACGCCGACGTGCCGCCGTTCTCGGCGCCGGATCCGAAAACCCGCGAGTTGGTGGGTATGGATGTGGATTTGTGCAAAGCATTGGCCAAAACCATGGGCGTCGAACTGGAGCTCAAGCCAATGTCCGTCGAAGCACGGATTCCGGAAGTGAAAATGGGCCGCGTCGACGTGATCTTCGCTAACCTGGCCTACACCAAGACCCGGGCCGAACAGATCCAGTTCAGCGATCCGTACTACATCGCCAAGGAAACCCTGGTAGTGCGTGCAGTCGACGCCGATCAACCGAAAAGCTTCTTCAAGGACAAACGCATCAGCTCGACCAAAGGCTCGACCTCCGAGCAGTCGATCCGACTGGCCGGGGCCACGCCGGTGACGTTCCAGGACACCGGTTCGGCCTACATGGCCTTGCAGCAGAATAAAGTCGTGGGTTTGGTGACCAACACCATGACCGCGTTGAAACTGGTCGGGCAGGCCAAGGAAAGCGGTGTCGAACTGGCACTGGCCAAGGAGCCGATGGCGCTGGAACCGATTGGTGCGGGCATGCGTCGGGATGAGCCGGCGTTTCTGGCCAAGGTCAACGAATCGCTGGCGTCTATGGAGAAGGCTGGGGAGATTGACACGATCTGGGACCGTTGGATCGGCCCGAACACTGCCTACAAAATGGTTCGGGAAGACAAAGTACAAAGTCTCGATAAATTGAAGTTCGATCCGCTGCCTTAAGTCGAAAGCGGTATGAGCGCCCGGCTACCGGGCGCTTTTGCGCAATAGCTGAACAGATCCTGTCGGCCCGTCAGATTTCATCTTGTCTGACGCATTTGCGGCCTAGGATGAGGGGCGCACATTCGTATGGCCACGCGTCGAACCCACAGGAAACTGAGAAATGATCCCGAACCTCCTCAAAGTCGTGATGATCGCCGGTGCTTTGCTGTTGAGCGCTTGCTCGGGCGTGAGTACCAGCACGTGTTTCTCACAAGGTTGCCAATCTTTCGACGGCCATGGTGCCAACCAGTTGAAGTTCGGTGGAAGTGCGATCGGCAACAGTTTCAGTGAGTACAGTTCGGGGTTGTTGCACGATGACTGAGGTGTGACGCGACGGCGGGGGAGACCTGTGCCGGCTCACGTCATTGCCTGATGTCCCCGACGACCGCCGCGCAGCCGGACGCAGGCTGCGGGGATCGTGCGTTTGCGGCTATTTGGAGGCGGGCGTCGCTATCCATTGACCCAGAATTTTCTGGTAGTTGCCGGTGACCTTGGCCAAGTGCAGCCACTGATCGACGTACAACTTCCAGGTGATGTCATCACGGGGTAGCAAGTAGGCTTTCTCGCCGTACTGCATGAATTGGCTCGGGTTCACCGCGCACAAACCGGGTTTGAGTTTCTGCTGGTACAGCGCTTCCGACGCATCGGTAATCATCACGTCGGCCTTCTTGTCCAGCAGCTCCTGAAAGATCGTCACGTTGTCGTGAAGGCTCAACTGCGCCTTGGGAAGAAAGGCGTGGACAAACGCTTCGTTGGTGCCTCCGGCCGGTTCAACCAGGCGAACCGCAGGCTGGTTGATCTGCTCGACCGTCTGGTACAGCGCCTGATCTTCGCAACGCACCAGCGGGATCTTGCCGTCGACATCCAGCGTGGTGCTGAAGAAGGCTTTTTTCTGGCGTTCCAGCGTGACCGAGATGCCGCCGACACCGATGTCGCACTTGCCCGCCAGCATATCGGGCATCAGGGTTTTCCAGGTGGTCTGCACCCACTCGACCTTGACGCCCAGGCTGTCAGCCAGCGTGTGGGCCATGGCGATGTCGATGCCTGAATATTCGCCGTCTTCGGCTTTGTAGGTATAGGGTTTGTAATCGCCCGTGGTGCAAACCCGCAGTTGGCCTTGCTGGATGACGCTGTCCAGATGCGATGGCTCCGCCTGAGCAGCAAGAGATAGCGCGAGCAGGCCGCCGAGGATGAGTGTGCTTTTTATGGTTTTCATTGATATCCGGCTTCCGTGATGGATTTGATCAGGTTCTCGGCTTGGCGCTTACTGCGCTACGGCACCTGACGGAAAATACACGCTGAATACTGTCCCATCCTCCGGGTTCGAACTCACCGAAACATCCCCGCCGTGGGCCATGGCGATTTCCCGGACGATAAACAACCCGAGCCCGACACTGCGTACATCACTGTCGGTGTCTGTGTCTGTGCCACGAGTCATCGGTTCAAACAGAACTGCAATCAACGATGCTGGAATAACCGGCCCGTGGTTTTGCACCGACACCACGGCCTGATTCTCTTCCAGTCGCGAGGTAATGGTAATCGGCTGCGCCAGGTCACCATAGGCCACGCTATTGGCAACCAGATTGCCAATGATCTGCTGCACCCGATCCGCGTCCAGATTTGCGTTACCGGTGCCGATGGACTGATGCAGCAACGTCGCCTCGGGAAATGCCATGCGCAGCTCGTCGACGCTCTGTCTGACGAGCGTGTGCAAGTCCTGCGAAGTCGGAGAAACCCCGATGCCGCGCCCGACTCTGGCCAGCGCGAAGTCCAGGAGGTCGGCGATCATGCGCTGCGCGCGTTCCGCCGATTGGCTGATGTGGCCGAGCAGTTTGGTTTCCCTGGCAGTGCGCTCGCCTTGGGCGAGGATGTCCGAGGCCATTTTGATGGCGGTCAGCGGGTTTTTCAGGTCGTGGCTGACGATGGCGACCATTTGTTCGGCGAACGAGGCGCGTCGCTTGGCCTTTTCGTAGGCCCGGTTCAGTTGGGTCTGAGCGTCGAGAAGGGCGGCATCGGCCGCCATTTTCTCGGACAACAGGCCCTCCGCGAGTTTGCGCGCACTGAGCAGTTCACGTTCGTACTTGTCGCGGTCAATGGTGCCGAACAGCGCCAGTTCATTAAACGCACCGTTGGCGTGCTCGCGTCTGACCCCGTTGAGCAACATGGTGACCGTGTGTTTGTCGTGGTGAACCAGGTCGAGTTTTACTTCGGCCACGGAGCCTTGCATCTGCATCAGTGGCGCCCAGTGCGTCTGATGGAAAATGCGTCCGCCCATGGTCAGCAGGTCCTGAAAGCGCCGGCCAACCAAGGCTTGGGAATCGAAGCCGATCCAGTGGCAGAAGGTCTGATTGGCACGCAGCATCGTGCCGTCTTCTTTCGTCACCACGAGGCCGCAAGGTGCGCCTTCGAACAGCGTATGCGGGTCGGGCAGTGGCGGTTCGTCAGTCGACATGCGGGTCTATCCAGGGCGACAGGAAGCTGTCCATGGCCTCGGAGCAGGCGCAGGGCGCGCTCATGTGGGGACAATGGCCGACGTTGGCCACCAGGCAGAGCGTGCTGTTGGGAAGCACGCCATGCAGGTATTCGCCGACGGCAACGGGGGCGATGATGTCGTCGCTGGATTGCAGGATCAGGGTTGGCGTGGTCAGGCCCGCAACGTCTTCGCGGTTGTCGGACATGAACGTGACGCGGGCAAATTGCTTGGCGATCTCGGGTTCCGTACGGCAAAAACTGTTGGTGAGCTCTTCGCCCAGCGCTGGCTGCCCGGGTGCGCCCATGATCACCGGAGCCATCGTGCTGGACCAGCCGAGGTAGTTGCTGTCGAGGGTGTCGAGCAGTGAGTGGATGTCTTCGAGCTTGAAGCCGCCCACGTAGTCGTCGACATCGATATAGCAGGGCGAGGGACCAATCATGACGTGGGCAGCGATGGTGCCGGGGCGCTGACGATCCACCAGGGCACCGATCATGGCGCTGACAGAATGTCCCACCAGAATCACCGGGCTGGTGGCGAACTGATCGATGAGTTCGCCAAGGTCCTGGGCATACCCGGCCAGAGAGTTGTATTTTTCTTTGTCGTACGCCCCGAGGTCCGACTGCCCCGCGCCGACCAGGTCATACAATACGACCCTGCAACGCCCCGTGAAATGATCGACGAGGTAGCGCCACATGGTTTGATCGCAGCCAAAGCCATGGGAGAAGACCAGCGTCGCCGGACCGTCGCCCATCACTTTTATGTTGTTGCGATGTTGAAGGTCCATGTGAATTTCCCTGGTCGGGCCAAAAGTATTTTTGGCCACCGGGGGAGTTTAGATAGTCGCAGGCATCAGGTCACGCATTGCCTTGGAAAGAGGCGCTCCTACGGATCGACCCTTTCCGGGCTCAAAGTTCCCAACCAGGCGACCAACCCTACAATCAGCACCGCCGCCACCAGTTCCACGATCACGCTGCGCCGTAACGCATTCGCCGCCACCCGGTGCTGCCCGTCCCGCAACGACTGCTGCAAAAGCGGCCCGAGGTGGAAGCGGTTCAACGCGGCGAGCACCAGCATTCCGGCGAACAGTGCGACTTTGATGAACAGCAACACCCCGTAGGTGCTCAGAAACACCTCATCGAGCGTCGGCCCCACAATGAACAGGTAGTTCACGACGCCTGTGACCGTGATAAAGAGCACAATCAATGCACCGACCGTTTCGAACCGTGTCACCGTGCGAGCCAGCAACCGAATGCGTGCTTCGCTTTGCAGGGCATTGATTTTCGCCATCAACGCAAACGCCACCAAAGCCCCCAGCCACACGCCTGCCGCCAGCATGTGCAGAATATCGATGGTGAAATGCCAGGCACGGCGGCCCCCTTCGTCCATCGCCCCATGACCGCTCCAGGCCAGCGAGGCGAGGGCGATCGCGCCTGCCATCGACGCCACCAGCACGCTGACACCTGGCGCACGAGGGTGGTACAACATCGCCAGGCCGGCGACGACCAAGGCGACGAGACGCACGATCCAGGCAAATCCGACGTCCGTTTGCAACATCATCATCTCGATGTGCGGACGCAGTTCAGCAATGTCCGACTCACCGCTCATGGCGCTCGCCATCACCACCAGGCTGGCGACCGACAGCAGGGCGCCCAAGGCTGCCGTGCCCGCCAACATCGGGCGCAACGGCAACACGGTCCCCGAGCGCCGCTCCTGACCTTCAAGGCTGTACAGCGCAAACAGCGCCAACCCGAACAACAGCATCAAATCCACATACAGACCCAACCGCAGTGCAATACCGAGCGCTTCGTTCATCAATCACTTCACTTTGAACGTGACGTTGCCGGTGATCGGATGAGTATCGGAAGACACTGCGCGCCAGTCGACTTTGTAGCTCCCGGCAGACAGTGGTGTGAGCGGAGTGATGACCATGGTTTTCGGGTCACTGCCGCCCGAGACCTTGGCCTTCATCGGCATCGGGGAATGCGCCATGCCGGGCATTTCAGTCATCACCAGTTTCGCCCCGGAAAATTGCGTCATCAGGTTCTCGGAGAAGTGCAGTTCGATGGTGCTCGGCGCCGCGCCTTCCGCCGCGTCGGCCGGGTTGGAGGAGAGCAGTTTGGGGTGTGCTTGAGCGAGTGCGCTCATCAGCAGCCCAAGGGCAACAACTGTCGTTTTCATCATGCGCATGCAAGGCCTCTTACCGCTCGGAGCGGTTGTGTTTTGGAGTTGGATTAATGCGTTTAAAACCACAGCCGAACGCCGAGGACCAGGCGCGCTTCGCTGCGATCCTCACCTTCGGCGTTGGCGTAGTCGGCGGTTTTGCCGTAGGTGCGATTCCAGGTCACGCCGAGGTAGGGCGCGAACTCCCGACGGATTTCATAGCGCAGCCGCAGGCCGGCTTCGGTGTTGGATAGTCCGGAACCGATACCCCGTTGCGGGTCGTTTTGGCCATAGACGTTCAGCTCGGCCGTCGGCTGCAGAATCAGCCGGTTGGTGAGCAGGATGTCGTAGTCGCCTTCCAGTCGCACGGCGGTTTGGCCACCTTCACCGATGAACGCCGTGGCTTCGGTTTCAAAGTTATAGAGCGCCATGCCTTGCAAGCCGAAGGCGGCCCAGGTTTGCGGGGCGCCGGGTTTGAAGTCCTGGCGCACGCCACTCACCACGTCCCACCACGGGGAAATCGCATGCCCCCAAAGGGCTTGTATTTCGGCGTCCTCGGTCTTGCCGTTGAGGCGTTCGCCTTCGGAGCGTAGCCACAGTCGGTCGATGTCGCCGCCGATCCATCCGGAGACATCCCACGCCAAGGCGCTGCCGTTGTCCGCGTCCTGCCATTCGAGTTTGTCAGCGAGGAAGTAATAGTTCAGGGCGGTGTCATGCACGCCATGGCCGGTCGGGCTGGTGAATACGGCAGCGCGGTCGGCTTCGGTCAGTGCCGGTATCGGCGTGCGGCTTTCAGTCGGCGCGGCGGGCTGCATCTGACCGTCGTCCATGCTTTGCAATTGGCTGTCGTCCATGCCGCTCATCTGGCTATGGTCCATGCCCTGCATGTCGTTGGTGGCGGCTATCGCCGGCGAAGGCGTCAGGCTCGCGGTCACGAGTGCGCAAAAAATCAGCGTCAGTCTGTTCATGGTGTACACCTCATTCTTCCACGCGAACTTCACGGAACATGCCCATTTCCATGTGGTACAGGAGGTGGCAGTGATAGGCCCAGCGGCCAAGCGCATCGGCGGTGACCCGGTAGCTGCGTCGGGTGCCGGGCGGCATGTCGATGGTGTGTTTGCGCACCATGAACCGGCCGTTTTCGTCTTCGAGGTCGCTCCACATGCCGTGCAGATGGATGGGGTGGGTCATCATCGTGTCGTTGACCAGCACCACCCGCACCCGTTCGCCGTACTTGAGGCGCAGCGGCGCGGCGTCGGAGAATTTCACGCCATTGAACGACCAGGCGAATTTCTCCATGTGGCCGGTGAGGTGCAGTTCGATCGTGCGACCGGGCTCGCGACCATCCGGGTCTTCGAAGGTGCTGCGCAGGTCTGAATAGGTCAGGACGCGGCGGCCATTGTTGCGCAGGCCCAGGCCCGGGTCGTCGAGCTTGGGGGTGGGGCTCATGGCTTGCATGTCCACCAGCGGGTTGTCTTTTTCGGTGTCCGGGTGAGACTGCATGCCGGCCATGGCGCTGTGGTCCATGCCCGCCATATCGCCCATGCTGGCGTGGTCCATGCCGGCCATGTCCATGCCGCCCATGCCCATGTCGTCCATAGTCACCAGCGGTCGAGGGGCGAGTGCCGGAACCGGCGCGGTCGCACCGGCTTTAATCGCCAGAGTGCCTCGTGCAAAACCGCTGCGATCCATTGATTGTGCGAAGAGCGTGTAAGCCGCTTCGGTCGGCTCGACGATCACATCAAACGTCTCGGCCACCGCGATGCGAAACTCGTCGACGCTCACCGGTTTGACGTGCTGGCCATCCGCTGCGACCACGGTCATTTTCAGGCCGGGAATGCGCACGTCGAAATAGGTCATGGCGGAGCCGTTGATAAACCGCAGGCGCAGTTTCTCGCCGGGCCGGAATACCCCGGTCCAGTTCATGGCCGGTGCCTGGCCGTTCATCAAGTAGGTGTAAGTTGCGCCGCTGACGTCTGCCAGGTCGGTGGGGTTCATTTTCATCTCGGCCCACATCGTTCGATCGGCGACCGTGGCCCCCCAACCTTTCTCGCTGACGTCGTGGATGAAATCGCCCACGGTGCGCTTGTGCTCGTTGTAGTAATCGGACTGCTTTTTCAGGGTCTTCATCAGGCCGACGGCGTCTTCGTCGGTCCAGTCGGTCAGCATCACTACGTAATCGCGGTCGTACTGAAACGGTTCCGGCTCCTTGGCATCGATGACCAGCGGGCCGTATACGCCGGACTGTTCCTGAAAGCCCGAATGGCTGTGATACCAGTAAGTGCCGTTTTGCCTGACCTTGAATTGGTAGACGTACACGCCGCCCGGTTCGATGCCGTGAAAGCTCAGGCCAGGCACGCCGTCCATGTTGGCCGGCAGCAGGATGCCGTGCCAGTGAATGGAGGTGTCGACCTTGAGTGCGTTCTTCACGCGCAATGTGACGGTGTCGCCTTCACGCCAGCGCAGCAGAGGACCGGGAAGGCCGCCGTTGATGGTCATGGCGGTGCTTGGATGGCCGGTAATGTTGACCGCGGTTTCGCCGATCGACAGATCGAACTCGGTGCCCGCCAGCACTTGAGGTTCGCCAGGGCTGGTGACCGCCCAGACAGGCGTGCGCCATAAACCGAGGCCCGCGAGCAAACCGCTCGCGGCCAGGCCTTTAACAAAGGTGCGTCTTGTGGTGCTGGAGTGCATGCCGTTTACCCGGTCCGTCAACGTGGGAAGTTGACGGGGAGGCTAACGAGCGCTGCCTTTCAGAAGTCTGAGGCGGGGATTACAGTTTTGACAGGTTCACGCCGGGTTTACTTGCGCACAGTGTTTTTGCCGGCCGAGGCCATCGTGCCGCTGCCACAATTAATGTACGAAGAGGACTTCAGCCAGCGCTGATCCGGATAATAGGAAAACAGAAGCTGCCCATCTTTCATCGAATCGATCAGTCGACGAGCTACCGCCGGTCGGACAGCGGGGCAACCGAGGCTCCTGCCGATCCGCCCGTTGATGCGGGCAAGTACCGGACTGACGTAAGGTGCGCCATGGATGACGATTGCGCGGTCAAGCGCGTTGTCATTGAAGCCGGGCTCCAGGCCTTCCATGCGCAACGAGTAGCCGTTTTGTCCGACATAGCTCTGTTGCGTACGATATAGGCCGAGACTGGTGGCAAAGCTCTCGTTTTGATTGGAGAAGTTGACGGCCATGTTTTCGCCGCTGTTGCGTCCATGGGCGACGAGTTCATGAAACAGCAACTTGCGCTTCTTTAAATCGAACACCCACAGGCGTTGTTCGGTCGAAGGCAGCGAATAATCGATGATCGCCAGTCTTTGCACTGGGCCAGCGCCTTGAGCGATGCTGCATTGTGAAGCGCGAACGGCGAGGTTGATGACGTTGGCGTTAGCATTCGGAGCCGCTTTGATGAGGGCGGCGGAGAGCGAATCGGCGTAGGCTGACGGTACGGACATTGCAATAAATAGCAGGCCCGCGAGTAGATAGCCAAAACGTAGTGGCGCCATATAGATGTCTCATCATGTTAAGTTCGAGTCTAGCAGGGACATTGAAAGCTGGACCTTGAATGCGGGAGATTAAGGATTATTCATGGTGCTTTTAACAAGGTTATTCTTCATAAGCCGCATATTTTTTATGGGCTTTCTGATCAGCGGCGCGGCCTTTGCGGAAACTTCGCCGATTGAGCCTGTAGATGCGCCTATCTCCGTTATCGAGGCGGCAGCGGACGATAACGTCGCTCAATCGATTCAGGCGTCGCTCGAGCCTTTGAAAAGTGCGTTTCCACCGCTGCTCACGGCGCCACGCTATCGGCGGGTGGACGTCAGTCGCCTGGTCATGGATTTTTATACGCACCGTGCTTATCGCGCCGCGTGGACCGATGACCGCGATGTCGCGCAATTGATCGCCAGCCTGAACGCGACCGACGCCGATGGCTTGATCCCCGCGGATTTTCATGTCGATGAATTGGTCCGCTCCCACACCGCGATGCAGACGACCCCGGTAACGCCTGAGCAGCGTGCGGCGTTCGATGTGGCGACCACGCATACGTTTATCACCGCGCTGTTGCAGCTGCGCCGGGGCAAGGTCGATCCTTCGCGGCTCGATATCCACTGGAATTTCGATTCCAATGGCGTCGACCCTCGTGACGACGTCAACACCTTCTTCGCCGCGCTCGACCATCACGACGTGGCGAAGGCGTTTGCTCTAGCGCCGCCGCAAGAAGCGGTGTACGTCGGTTTGCGTCAGGCCCTGGCGCAATTGCGGGGTATTCGGGACCGGGGCGGTTGGCCGAAGGTGGCGGTGGATCATTCGCTCAAACCAGGCATGGACGAACCGGCTGTTGCGCAGTTGCGTGCGAGGATGGTCGCGGCCGGTTTTCTCGACCCACGATTGATCCACGGCACCCAATACGACGGTGCCGTCACCGCGGCGGTGAAAAAGTATCAAAACGAGCAATACCTGGGGGCGGACGGCGTTGCAGGGGGGACAACTCTGGCCGCGCTGAACGTGCCCGTGCAGGCGCGAATCGATCAGGTGCGGGTGAACATGGAGCGGGCGCGCTGGCTGCTCTACAAACTTCAGGGCACCTTCGTCATTGTCGATATCGCCGGCTATAAGGTGGCGATGTACCGCGATGGTCAACCGATCTGGCGCTCCCGGGTGCAGGTCGGTAAAACGGCTCGCAACACGCCGATCTTCCAGGCGCAGATCACCTACATCACGTTCAACCCGACCTGGACCGTGCCGCCGACGATCCTCAAGGAGGACGTGCTGCCCAAGATCCAGAGCAATCCCGGCTACCTGGCCGCCAACCGCATTCGCGTGCTGGACCGGGAAGGCAATGTGCTTGATCCCTCGACTGTCGACTGGAGCAACCCGCGCGGGCTGACCCTGCGCCAGGACGCAGGACCGGACAGCTCGCTGGGTCAGGTGGTGATCCGCTTTCCCAACGAATATTCGATTTACCTTCACGACACACCGCACCGCGAACTGTTTGCCAAAACCGTGCGCGCCACCAGCTCTGGCTGCATTCGGGTAGAAAATCCGCTGCAACTGGTGGAGCTGTTGTTCAACGACCCGGTTAAATGGAACCGCGAAGGCATTCAAAAGCAGTTGGCCAACGGCAAGACCGAGAACATCCGGCTTCCGGTCAAAGTGCCGGTGTTGCTGGCCTACTGGACGGTTGATCTGGGCAGTGACGGGCGAGTGGCGTTCAAACCTGATGTGTATGGGTACGACGAACCGGTATTGCGGGCACTGAACCGGCCTTCGCCGATGCCCGTGCTGGATTTGCACTCGGCAGTGGGTTCAGTGGCGTCGGCGCGGCAGTAGTAGCGGGCGACCTTGAGGTCGCCCGCAGGTCTCAGAGCTCCAGCCCCTCTTGCACCACCGCCAGCAGGTTATGCTCGGTCAACGCCACCGCATCCGGTTGTTGCCCGGACTGCTCAATCGCCTGCAACCACCAATGCGTTTCGCCGTGTTCGCCTACGGTGCGCAGTAGTGCAAGCTCCCTGTTTTTGGCGTGAATCTCGACGCGGCCTGCACCATCTTCGGTGAAGCGCGCAACAGGATCGAAAGTGATGCGGTGATCATTGCCCTCGATCAGCAATTGATCGATCGCATAGTCGAACGTCTCACCATCCAAATCGCGCTCAAAGACATGGGTGGGATTGCGCCGCAGGACCAGGCCCACTTCGGTTACGGGCACCAGCCACGCCTCGATCTGGTGATACAACTCGTAGACCTGGCCCGGCCAACTGTCGATCACCTGCTCAGCATGGGGCTGCCGGGTTTGTCTCAGCTTCGCCGCGAGTTCGTCTGCCTTACTCATTTCAATTCCTTGTGGTGGTCTATGAGTAATCGTAGTCGCTTCAACGTCACCCTGGTTTTGTCCTGCGTCATGTCAGCCATACAAGCGTGACAAATCATGTCGTGGCAAATGCTCAGTTCCGCGACACCGTTAGCTCTGTGCGCAAAAACTCCAACAGAGCGCGCGGGCGCATTTGCACAGCGCGATGCGCCGGCTGTCCAAAGGACAATTGCCCCTAAAACTTGCGTAGACTAAGCTCACAAAAAATAAGGGCTTTGGGCCGTTGCCCATGCCTTGCCCTTACAGGAAGAGCTTTTGCCTATCCCCATTCAAGACCCTCATCAAGCCCCGGGCGGTGCGTTGAAACGGTTGCCGCTGCTCAAGGCGGCGGTGCTGTTTATCGTGACGGTGTGCCTCTGTCTCTGTGCGCTTCTGTATCTGCAGCTGGAGCAATCGCGCCGCCACGATCTGGAGCTGGCGCGAGTGGCGTCGTCGAACCTGACTCGGGCAATGGCGCAGCAGGCCGAAGACGCTTTCATGAAAGCCGATCTGGTGTTGACCAGCCTGGTGGACTGGATCCAGATCGATGGCTACGGCACCGCGCAACGGCCTCGCTTACAGAAAATCCTGGCCCGGCGGGTACAGGCGCTTGGGCAGTTGCACGGGATTTTCCTGTTCGACAAGCAGGGACAGTGGATTGTTACCTCGTTCGAGGACATGCCCCGAGGCCCGGGCGTCGCCGATCGGGAATACTTCAAATTCCACCAGCAGAACGCCTCCACGATTGCCCATATTGGGCCGGCGATTCGCAGTCGGCAGAATGGCGAGTGGATCATTCCGGTCTCCAAGCGGGTGAACGACAAGAACGGCAACTTCCAGGGCGTGTTGTTGGCCGGGATCAAAATGGCCTACTTCGACCAGTTCTTCAAAAGCTTCAGCATCGATGACAACGGCTCGATGTTTTTGGCGTTGACCGACGGCACGTTACTGGCGCGCCGGCCGTTTGTGGAGTCGCAGATCGGCACTTCGCTGGCCAAGGGGGACATCTTCCAGAAACACTTGCCCAACGCGCCCGCCGGCGACGCGATGATCAACTCGGTGGTGGATGGCACTGTGCGCTTGTATGGCTACCGTCAACTCGATGCTTATCCGCTGGTGGTGTCGGCGGCATCGTCCAGGGATTCGATTCTCAAGGATTGGTATGGCACGGCGTTTCAATCCAGCGTGATCGTGGCCCTGGTTTTGATGGGCATTGGCCTGTTCGGTTGGGTGTTCGTGCGTCAGGTGCGCCTCGGCGAACGGGTCGAGGCGGATTTGCGCAAGGCCAAGGACGCGCTGAAGCTGATCGCCACTCACGATAGCCTGACGGGGCTGGCCAATCGCCGGCTGTTCGAACAGGCGTTGGACATCGAGTTCGGCCGGGGTGCCCGGCAGTCGAGTTCGTTGAGCCTGATCATGCTCGATATCGATTATTTCAAGCGTTACAACGATGCTTACGGTCACGTGGCAGGGGACCATTGCCTGGCTGAGGTGGCGCGGGCGGTCAAGAGTTGCTGTCATCGAAAAGCCGATCTGGCGGTGCGTTATGGCGGTGAGGAGTTTGCCGTCTTGCTGCCCGACACCAACATTCATGGCGCGCTGGTCATTGCCGAACAGATCCGCCACAGCGTCATGGGCAAGAACATCACCCACAGTGGTTCACCGACGGGCTACCTGACGGTCAGTCTGGGCTGCTACGCGTTTGTGCCGACCGCGCTCGACGCCATCGAAGTGTTCATCGAGCGCGCCGATGCGGCGTTGTATCAGGCCAAGCATTCGGGGCGAAACCGGGTGGCCGTGTTGTCGATGGAAGGCGGGATGGAAGCGCTGATGCGTTCGGATCGTTGATAAATTTCGGGCGGTTGTTTCAGTCCTGCAACAGATTTTGGCCGTTTGTCTCCCTGTCATATCCGTCTGTTTTGATCGTCTAGAGTTGCGGTAGCTCTGCCGAACCCGGCGGATCTCCCCACAGCACGGACGATTGCCAACATGTTGATCACTCAAGCATTGACAGCTGTTGCTCTAAGCCTTGCCGCCTGCGCCGTCTTCCCATTGGCCAGCCAGGCTCAATCGAAAATCACACCCGCAGAAGCTCACACCATCGGTGTTGATGCCTACCTGTACTTTTATCCGCTGTTGACTATGGACATCACCCGCAAGCAGTTCACCAACATCGAACCTGGCAAGGAGTTCGGTAAAGGCCCGATGAACATGTTTGTGAGTGTGCCCCAGTACCCACCCGCCAATTTCAAGGGCGTGGTGCGGCCGAACTTCGACACGCTGTATTCCATCGCGTGGCTCGACTTGACCAAGGAGCCGCTGGTGATCAGCGCACCGGACACCGCCGGGCGGTTTTACCTGTTGCCGATGCTCGACATGTGGAGCGATGTGTTCGCCTCGCCGGGTTGGCGCACGACGGGCACCGAGGCCAGTCAGTTTCTGGTGACACCACCGGGATGGAGCGGAACGGTGCCGCCCGGATTGAATCAATTGCCGGCGCCCACGCCCTTCGTCTGGGTCATTGGTCGCACCAAGACCGACGGGGCG
The DNA here is from genome assembly GCF_019823085.1 of Pseudomonas sp. DR48. NCBI lineage: Bacteria > Pseudomonadati > Pseudomonadota > Gammaproteobacteria > Pseudomonadales > Pseudomonadaceae > Pseudomonas > Pseudomonas sp. DR48. Next base: position 4,145,929 of record NZ_CP081946.1, read on the forward strand.
GCGGACTACGACGCGGTGCATAAAATCCAGGCGGGCTACACCGTGACCCCGTTGTCGCAAATGGGCAAAAAAGCTGAACCGGTCAACGTGGTCATCGACCCGACGGTGGACATGAAAACGCCGCCGAAGATTCAGGTCGATACGATGTCGGCAGCCAACTACTTCACCTACGCCGCCGCGTTGCTCAAGGTCCATCCGCCTCACATCACCGACCAACCGATCCTGGCGCAAATGCAGCGCATCGGTATCGAAGCCGGCAAACCGTTCGACATCGAGGCGCTCGATGCCAACGTTAAGGCAGCGCTTCAAACAGTGCCCGAGGAGGCCCAGGCGTTGATGAAGTGGAAGGTCGCAACCCTTGCACGGGTGGTCAACGGCTGGTCGATGAACACCGACACGATGGGGGTCTATGGCAACTACTACCTCAAGCGCGCGATCGTTGCGCAAATGGGGCTGGGTGCGAACTTGCCTGAGGATGCGATTTATCCGTTGAACATAGGCGACGACACCGGCAAACCGCTCGAGGGGGCTAATCGGTACGTGCTGCATTTCGATAAAGGTAAAGCGCCGCCGGTCAATGCGTTCTGGTCGATCACCTTGTACGACCCTGAAGGTTTCCAGGTCGGCAATGAGCTCAACCGTTTTGCGGTCAGTAGCTGGATGCCGTTCAAGGCCAACGCGGATGGATCGCTGGATATCTACTTCCAGAATGAAAGCCCGGGAAAGGAACTTGAAGCCAATTGGCTTCCCGCGCCCAAAGGCCCGTTCAACCTGACCATGCGTCTATATGGGCCCAAGCCTGAAGCGCTCAATGGCAAATGGGACCCACCTCCTATCAAGCGCCTGTAAATACCGCGCATAAAAAAGCAGCCCACGATGTTAATCACGGGCTGCTTTTATGCGTCCAGCTGCCAGTGCCACCTCCGGCGCCCCCGGTCCCGCCACCAGCGGCCCCCGTGCCACCGCCCGCGCCGGACCCTGAACCGCTGGCACCGCCAGACGTGCCGGTGCCATTGCCTGCGTTGCTGCCGGATGCCGGTGAGCCAGGGGTGTTGTCGGGCGGCAGGGATGAACCACGAGTTGCGCCGGACTGGATTCCGGTCGCGTCAGCGCCATTGCCGTCGCCGGACACGGCATAAGCGGCCCCGGATGCCGCGCACAGCAAACCGACCAGCAGCACTGAGGTGATTTTGATGTTCATCGGGGCACGCCTCCCAGGATCAGTCGTTACCTGATGATGGTGTGCCGGGGAGGGCGATGGATGTTGGCTGGATGACGAGTGGTTGGCTTAAGGGCTTTTTCAAGCCCGATGTGTAACAAACACACTACTAGGATGTGCTTTCGACGGCCTGCATAAGCGAGATCTTCCTGAAAATCCGGTTCTCATAGGCATTTCCCCCGAATGCATAATGAGTAACGCCCACCGCTTCGTATCCCTGCGCGGTGTAAAACCTCAGGGCGCGGTGGTTTTCAACCCAGGCTGTCAACCATAAAAAAGGAAGTCCGGATTCGCGTGTCAGCGTTTCGGCATGGTTGAGCAGAACACGCCCGATCCCTTGCCCTTGAGCATGTCGCTGCACATACAAACGTACCAGCTCCATGCTTTCCGATAATAGATTGGAGGTATCGGCATGACGGGCAATCTCTGCGAAGCCCAGCAGATGACCATTGCATTCGGCGACTACAAATTGAGTGCCTGGATGGCTCAGCCTCGCTTCGAATTGCGCAGGCGCATACACCGTCAATGCTTCTTCGGCGATATCGGCGCGCATGCCTTCATTGGCATATGTGTCGAGGAATACCTGAGTTGCGAGGCCACTGATGCAGAGTGCGTCAGCTAAGCGGCCGGGGCGGAAGTAAATAGACACGGTGACGATATCCTTTTCGTTCATGTTGTTGGCGACTATTCAAGGGGGAAAGCGTTTGGTTTGCCTGCTATGCCGAGTGGCTGCTTCGCGAACAAGCACTGTGAGGCATCAGCGACGGCTGTTTTCAGTCAGCTTCTTCTCAAGATTCTGTCGCACCAGCGGCCATTCCTCATCAATGATGCTGAAGCGCACGGAGTTACGCTTGCGTCCATCCGGCATGATCCGTTCGTGGCGCACGATGCCTTCCTGTTGCGCCCCGAGCCTCAGGATGGCAGCGCGTGATTTCTGATTGTTTTCGTCGGTCGTGAATTGCACCCGCACACAATCCAACACCTCGAAGGCGTAGCGCAACATCAGGTATTTGGCTTCAGTGTTGACGAAGGTTTTCTGCCAGCGCGCGGAAATCCAGCTGCTGCCGATTTCGAGCTTGCGGTTGAGGCGGTCGATTTTCCAGAAGCGTGTCGACCCGATGACCTCTCCAGTGTCCTTGAGCACGATAACGAAAGGCAGGACCGTTCCCGCCTCGCGACCGTCGAGGGCTTTTTTAAGGTAGCTGTCGATGGTGGTCGGGGAGGGGACGACGGTGACTGTCAGGTTCCACAGTTCGCCATCCCGAGCGGCATTGACCAGTGCATCGGCATCGCTGATGTGCAGGGCGCGCAGGATGATGCGTTGACCTTCCAGGGTGTCCATGGGCGAGGCGTTCTCAGCATAAAAGGAGGCAGGTGACACGCGCCATTACAAGGTAGCGCTTATCAATTGGCAATAGTCGTGGAGCGATGACCAGGCAGGACTGCTATGGTCAATGGACGCTTGCCTGTCATGCACCGGATCAGGCAATCGATTGACAGGACTTGTGCATGGAAATGACTGCCGTTACCACTGCCGCCCCTGCGCGCCATACGCCGATCACACGCAACCTGGTCTGGGCCGTCGGGCTGTTATTTGTCCTTGGGGTGCTGATTGCCCTGGTTGCACTGTTCAACATTGCCGGCCGGCTCGATGCCCAGGACCTGGCCAAGACCACTTTCTACACCCAGCGTGCGCTGGAAAACCGCATCTCCGCCTCGAAAAACTACGTCGCCAGTTATGCCACCTGGACAACCGCCTACGATCACCTGAACGGTGAGGTTGATGTGCAGTGGGCGTATACCGAGCAGAACATGGGTAAAACCTTGTTCACCACGGACCATTACGACGCGGTCCTGGTGGTCGATCCTCAGCGGACCAAATACGCCGTGGTGCGCGGCGTTCAATCGCACGATGACGCTGCTGCCTTAGTGTCGACATCGATGGCGCAGCTGATCAAGGTTGTGCAGGCGCAGGAGAGCCTGCTCGTTCCGGTCAGCCAGTTCACGTTGTTCGAAGGCCAGCCGGCGTTGTTGACGGCTGCCGCGATCATCCCCAATGACGAGCGGCCAGCGGTCGATCCCCACAGCACCTCCGTGCTGGTGTTCGTCGATCAATTGAGCCCGCAAAAACTCAATGACTTGAGCACCGATTACGGTTTGCATGACTTGAGCCTTGCAGCTGACAACACCCTCGTTCCCGGCCAGCCTGCTGTGGTACTCACGGGCACCGGTTTCAGCCTGGTGTCGCGGCTCGAACAGCCAGGCCATCAACTGCTCTGGTCGCTGCTGCCTCCGTTGGGCGGCGCCTTGCTGATCCTTGCGTTGTTGACGATTTATTTCTTCCGCTATGTGTTGCGCGCGTCCGGCCATGTGGATGCCAGTTACATCAACCTCGACCTTTCGAACCAGGCGCTGGAGGCCAGTGAGGAACGTTTTCGCGCGGTGGCCGAGGCGGCTTCCGACTGGATCTGGGAGATTGACGACAGGCATCACATCACGTACCTGTCCGGACGCTTCGGCGCCGTCACCGGGTATTCCGAGCAACAGTGGTTGGGGCAGGACATCGAGCAATTGCTGTTTTGTGATACCACGTCCTTGTTACTGTGGCTGAACAGGCTCAATGAAGAACACAGCGTCAGTCACCTGCGTTGCTCCTATCGTGATCAATCCGGGCAGCAGCGCATCTGCCGGGTGTCGGCCCGCCCGATCCATAACAAAGGCATCGTGGTGGGTTACCGCGGAACGGCCAGTGACATCACCGATGAAGTAGCGGCTCACGCGCAAATCCAGCACCTGTCGTTGCACGATGCCCTGACCGGCCTGCCCAATCGCAACAAACTGGCGCGCTACCTCGAAGAAGCCTTGGTGCTCAGGGAGCATTCGGCGGCGCTGACGTTGCTGATGATCGATCTGGACAACTTCAAGCCGATCAATGATTCCCTCGGCCACCCGGCCGGCGATGCAGTATTGCTGGAGGTAGCCGCGCGCTTGCGTGAGTGCACGCGGGACATCGATCTGGTCGCCCGACTGGGCGGCGACGAGTTTGTGCTGGTGCTCAATGGCATGGACAGCCACACGGAAATCGACCGGATCTGCGAGCGTGTCCTCGAGAGCCTGCAACAGCCGATTCACTATGACCATCACACGCTGCACATCGGCGCAAGCATCGGGATCGCCTTGAGCCGGCGCCAGGGGCACATGCCGGAAGAGCTGATCCGGTGTGCCGACATCGCGCTGTATCAGGCCAAATCCGACGGCAAGAAAACCTGGTGCTACTTTGCGCCGCACATGAACGATCAGATCCAGCATCGACGCAAACTGGAAAACGACTTGCGCCAGGCGATCAAGAACAACGAGTTCGTGATGCACTATCAGCCGCGTTATCACGTTGATGGCAAGCAGATCGTCTCGGTCGAAGCGTTGTTGCGCTGGCAGCATCCGGTGCAGGGCTTGCTGGCGCCCGATACGTTTATTCCATTGGCGGAGCAAACCGACCTGATCGTGCCGTTGGGTCGCTGGGTGCTGCGCGAAGCTTGCGAGACGGCACTGAGCTGGCCGGGGGAGCTGATGGTGTCGGTCAACCTGTCTCCCGTGCAGTTTATTCGCAGTGACGTGGTGGAGGATGTCAGGGAGGCGTTGATCCTTAGCCGGTTGCCGGCCAGTCGACTGGAACTGGAGATCACCGAAAACGTGATGCTCAACGATGTCGATGGCGCCCTGGCGACCATGAACGCACTGAAAGAACTGGGTGTGCGGCTGAACATGGACGACTTTGGCACCGGGTATTCGTCGCTGGGTTACTTGCGCACATACCCGTTCGACGGGATCAAGATCGACAAGCGTTTCATCTCCTCCATGGGCGGTGCCGGTAATGACCGCGCGGTGGTGCAGGCGATCATCAACCTGGGCAAGGCGATGGGCCTGACCGTGACCGCAGAGGGCGTCGAGACGCTGGAGCAACTGGACTTCCTGATCTCTGACGAGTGCCACGAGGTGCAGGGTTTCTACCTCAGTCGGCCGATGGAAAAACAGGCGTTGCTGCCGTTGCTCAGGGCTTCGCAAGACGATTATCCGACGCAGGGCCCGCACCTTTAGTCGCCTGCCTGGTGTGTCGTGGCAACTGACACGACGCGCCCCGGTCACAACTGGATACCGTCAATCCGTTACGAGCCCGGGACCATGAAGAACCTGAAAATCGCCACCTTCAACGTCAACGGCATGCGTGCCCGCTTGCCGAATTTGCTGGCCTGGCTTGAGCGAGAAAAACCGGACATTGCCTGTTTGCAGGAACTCAAGTCGGTCGACAGCGCATTCCCCGCCGCCGAACTTGAAGCAGCGGGTTACGGCGCCATCTGGCAAGGCCAGTCATCGTGGAACGGGGTGGCGATTCTGGCGCGTGATGCCCAGCCTCTGGAGAGCCGGCGCGGTCTGCCGGGGGATGACACCGATACCCATAGCCGCTACCTGGAGGCTGCGGTGCACGGAATTTTGGTGGGTTGCCTGTACTTGCCCAACGGCAATCCACAACCGGGGCCAAAGTTCGATTACAAGCTGGCGTGGTTTGAGCGGCTGATCGCTTATGCCAAGGACCTCCAAAGCAGCGACCACCCGGTGGTGCTGGCCGGGGATTACAACGTCGTGCCCACCGACCTGGACATCTACAACCCGCGCTCATGGCTCAAGGACGCCTTGCTGCAACCGGAAAGTCGAGAGTGTTACCAGCGCTTGCTGGACCAGGGCTGGACCGATTCCCTGCGTCATCTGTATCCAGAGGATCGGCTTTACACCTTCTGGGATTATTTCAGGCAGCACTGGCAAAAAAACTCCGGGCTGCGCATCGATCACCTGCTGCTTAACCCGGCGTTGAGTCCTTATCTGCAAGAGGCCGGAGTCGATGCGTGGGTGCGCAACGAACCGCACGCCAGCGATCACGCACCGACGTGGATTCGACTGGGTTCGCGCAAGCGGCGTTGATTTCAATGAGCCAGGCGATTGGCTAAATCAATTGTCAGTCGGGCCGCTTTATCCCTTATACATGGCGCCCATCGGCGGAGAGATCCGCGGCCCCATGCATAAGGACAGAGCAATGAGCGAGCCACGCCTGACGAACCGTGCGTTATACCTGCAACGCCTGGGTTTCGACGCGCCCCCGGCGCCGACCCTGGAGACCCTGCGCCTGCTTCAGTTGCGCCACACTGGCGCCTTCCCGTTCGAAAACCTCACCACGCTGTCAGGCGAGCCGGTGCTCATCGATCTGCCATCCATCGAGCAGAAAATTCTGCACACGGGACGCGGTGGTTATTGCTACGAACTCAACAATGCGTTCCTGGCCTTGCTCCAGGAGCTGGGTTTCGAGGCACGCGGCATCACCGGCCGCGTGGTCATGGGGCAGCCCGAAGGCGCCTGGACCGCCCGCACACATCGCTTGAGCCTGGTCACGCTGGACGGCGTGCGCTACATCACAGACGTGGGTTTCGGCGGCATGGTGCCGACCGCACCGCTGGTGCTCGACACCAATGCCGAACAACGCACGCCACACGAACCGTATCGCATCGAGCGCCATGAAGATGGCTACACCTTGCGGGCCAACGTCGGCGGCGAATGGCGAGCGATGTACATTTTCGACCTGCAACGCCAGGAGAACATCGATTACTCCCTCGGCAACTGGTACGTCTCGACCCATCCCGACTCATCGTTTGCCAAACAACTGATGGTCGCGCGCACAGGGGAGGGTTGGAGGCGCACGTTGAACAACGGCAGTTTTGCGATTCATCGGGTGGGTGCCGAGAGCGAGCGGCGGCAGGTGACGGATGTTGAGGAGTTGAGTGAGGTGCTGGAGCGTGAGTTCGGCATTCTGCTGCCGGAGCATGCGGGCTTGAAACAGGTGCTTGAACGATTGATTGCCTCGGCATAGACGTTAGATTGCACACAACGAGAGAATCTTCCGTGCCGGCGGTCGCTTTGAATTTTGAAGACTAGCGGTCAAGGGAGTGGACAGAGGAAGGATGTATTTCAAAAATTTTTACGTGGAGGGAGGCCGCGCAGACAGAGGGTTGTGTGGACACATGTCCATAATCTGACTGGTGAGTTGTATACAACTCTATGGACATTTGTCCTGAGTCTTGCATACAGTGTGCGCATAACAAAAAACCAGGGAACCCCCCAACCATGAAAACGCCCCATGTTTCACACCAACGGCCCGAGGACGAAAACCTCGGGGTCGGCGCGAATATGGCTTACGGCCTGCAACACGTTCTGACCATGTATGGCGGCATCGTCGCAGTCCCATTGATCATTGGTCAGGCAGCCGGGCTTTCGCCGGCGGACATCGGTTTGTTGATTGCTGCTTCATTGTTCGCGGGGGGCTTGGCGACATTGCTGCAAACCCTCGGTTTACCGTTTTTCGGTTGTCAGTTGCCGCTGGTGCAAGGCGTGTCTTTCTCGGGCGTCGCGACGATGGTGGCAATCGTCAGCAGTGGCGGGGAGGGTGGGTTTCAATCGATTCTCGGGGCGGTGATTGCCGCGTCGCTGATCGGATTGCTGATCACGCCGGTGTTCTCGCGAATCACCAAGTTCTTCCCGCCGCTGGTCACGGGCATTGTGATCACCACCATCGGCCTGACGCTGATGCCAGTAGCCGCTCGCTGGGCCATGGGCGGCAACAGCCATGCCCCGGACTTCGGCAGCATGGCCAACATCGGCCTGGCGGCGGTGACGCTGGTGCTGGTGCTGTTGCTGAGCAAGATCGGCAGCTCGACCATCTCCCGTTTGTCGATCCTGCTGGCAATGGTGATCGGCACCGTCATCGCGGTGTTCCTCGGCATGGCGGACTTCTCGTCGGTCACGCAAGGCCCGATGTTCGGCTTCCCGACGCCGTTCCACTTCGGCATACCGACGTTCCACTTCGCCGCAATCCTGTCGATGTGCATCGTGGTCATGGTGACCCTGGTGGAAACCTCCGCGGACATCCTCGCCGTCGGTGAAATCATCGGCACCAAGGTTGACTCCAAGCGGCTGGGCAATGGTCTGCGCGCCGACATGCTGTCGAGCATGATCGCGCCGATCTTCGGCTCCTTCACCCAAAGCGCCTTCGCCCAGAACGTCGGGCTGGTAGCCGTCACCGGTATCAAGAGCCGATTCGTGGTCGCCACCGGTGGCTTGTTCCTGGTGATCCTCGGTCTATTGCCCTTCATGGGCCGCGTCATCGCCGCCGTACCGACGTCTGTCCTCGGCGGCGCTGGCATCGTGCTCTTCGGCACGGTGGCGGCCAGCGGTATTCGTACGCTGTCCAAGGTCGATTACCGCAACAACGTCAACCTGATCATCGTTGCCACCTCCATCGGTTTCGGCATGATTCCGATCGCCGCACCAAACTTCTACGACCACTTCCCAAGCTGGTTCGCGACCATCTTCCATTCGGGCATCAGCTCTTCGGCGATCATGGCCATCGTACTGAACCTGACCTTCAACCACCTCACCGCCGGTAACTCGGACCAGCAGTCGGTGTTTGCGGCCGGCACTGAACGCGTCCTGCGTTACCAGGATCTGGCGGCGTTGCGTGAAGGGGATTATTTCAGCGAAGGCAAACTGCGTGACTGCGACGGGAATGAGATTCCGGTGGTGGAGGTGGGGCATGAGTCGGGTGAGCATCGAGCGGCTCATGCCAAAAGCAGTGAGCATGTCTGACAGCAATCAAGGGCGGTTCGAGTGACAGGTTGACACTCGCTCCGCTCATGGCTGAAAATCTGATTCGAGGTCTGCAATTGCGCATCCTTGGGCTCGGCCTCCAGTATCGGCCCCCCATCTTGTTGGCAGCAGAGAAGCTGGCTCCCTCTGAAGTAGTGACGACTGGCATGCCGGTCGGATTCTGAACCCAAGGTCATTCGTGGCCAGGAGCTAAAGAATCGCTGCGACTACTCCTCGAAATATTCAAAAGGCGTCCTTCAAGGGCGCCTTTTTTATTGCCTTGGTTTTTATTTTCTTGAGTCCGGTTTGTCGATGGTGCCTACCAACAGTGCCTTCTGGTCCTACTCTCGGCAGGACACATTCAAACGCCCCTGCTTTTTCATTACGCACAAAAAAGCCCCTGAATCTTTCGATTCAGGGGCTTTTCGATATTGCTGTCTGGCTCCACGACCTGGACTCGAACCAGGGACCCAGTGATTAACAGTCACTTGCTCTACCAACTGAGCTATCGCGGAATGGCGTGTATGTTACTGATTCAAAAAGAGAAGTCAAGCGCTTGTGTAGAACATGACAGGTTCATGGGGACGGACGGTGGTTTATCGACCGTGGGCGGTTACCAGAATCGCCTCAGAGGTCTACCATGGCCGCCCGGAAGTGGTTACACGCGCTGCCGGCCATTCGCCGAAAAGGTACGCGCCATGAATCACCCAATCCTCACTCCTCAAATCAACGGGGTGTTCGCATGAGCATCGCTCAGATCAGCCTGCCTAAAGGTGTCGGCCCGCATGCCGAGAAACTGTTCGATGCAATCACCCAGGCCAGCACCGCAGACGATCTGAATCGTGCGGGCGGCAAGGCTGAAGGTTTTGTCCTTGGTCTGGAAAGCGCCAAGGCGATCAAGAGTCAGGTTGCCGAATCGCTCTACGTCGCCTACGACGACGCCGCCAGTCAGCGAGCCAGCGAACTGGCTTAACCGCCGAACGTCACTGTGGCGAGCATCAGTTTGGCGTACAGCATCGTGGCGCCCAGCTGCACCAGCCACAGCGCCAGGCCGCCGAGAAATACGCCAGCAGCCACTTGCAGCACCAGGTTGTTACCGCGTTTGGCCGGGGTGCGAGGGACGAAATCGTCCAGCTCGTCACGGTCGGCGCGAAGGTCATCGTTTTTCATGTGGGTTCTCTGAAGATTTCTCGGGTGTACATAGAACCTGTGGGAGCGGGCTTGCCCGCGATGAGGCCATAACATTCAACATTGATGTTGGCTGGCCGACCGCTATCGCAGGCAAGCCAGCTCCCACATTTGATCTGCGTGCAGTCTAGAGCGCTCAGTCGCCGGATTGAAAATTATCTGCCAGCAATAAAAACGGGAAGCCACTTGGCTTCCCGTTTTTCATATCACGCAACCACTCAGATCACTGCAACGATGGCCTTGGTCACCGCATCAATGTTGCTCTGGTTCAACGCAGCCACGCAAATACGGCCGGTGTCCAGGGCGTAGATACCGAACTCGCTGCGCAAGCGGGTGACTTGCTCAACGGTCAGGCCCGAGTAGGAGAACATGCCGCGCTGACGACCGACGAAGCTGAAATCACGCTGTGGTGCGTTTTTCGCCAGCAGGTCGACCATCTGGGTGCGCATGCCGCGAATCCGCAGGCGCATTTCGGCCAGTTCTTCTTCCCACTGTGCGCGCAGTACCGGGCTGTTGAGCACGGCGGCGACGATGCTTGCACCGTGGGTCGGCGGGTTGGAGTAGTTAGTGCGGATCACGCGTTTGACTTGCGACAGCACGCGCGCGCTTTCTTCTTTCGATTCGCTGACGATCGACAGGGCACCAACGCGCTCGCCGTACAGCGAGAAGGATTTGGAGAACGAGCTGGAGACGAAGAAGGTCAGGCCCGATTCAGCGAACAGGCGCACAGCCGCCGCGTCTTCGTCGATGCCATCGCCAAAGCCCTGGTAGGCCATGTCGAGGAATGGCACGTGACCTTTGGCTTTCACCACTTCCAGAACGTTGTTCCAGTCCGCCGGGCTCAAGTCCACGCCAGTCGGGTTGTGGCAGCACGCGTGCAGCACAACGATCGAACCGGACGGCAGGGCGTTCAGGTCTTCGAGCAGGCCGGTGCGGTTAACGTCATGGGTCGCGGCGTCGTAGTAGCGATAGTTCTGCACCGGGAAACCGGCGGTTTCGAACAGGGCGCGGTGGTTTTCCCAGCTTGGGTCGCTGATGGCCACGACAGCGTTCGGCAGCAGTTGCTTGAGGAAATCGGCACCGATTTTCAGGGCGCCGGTACCGCCAACGGCCTGGGTGGTGATGACGCGACCAGCAGCGATCAGCGGCGAGTCATTGCCAAACAGCAGTTTTTGAACCGCCTGGTCATAGGCGGCAATGCCGTCGATTGGCAAGTAGCCACGGGAAGCGTGCTGAGCGACGCGAATCGTCTCGGCTTCGACAACGGCGCGCAGGAGTGGAATTCGCCCCTCCTCGTTGCAGTAAACACCGACCCCCAGGTTGACCTTGGTGGTGCGTGTATCGGCGTTGAATGCTTCGTTGAGGCCCAGGATTGGATCGCGTGGTGCCATTTCGACAGCGGAGAACAGGCTCATTTTTGCGGCGGCTCTGAATGGAGAGTGGAGGGACGTGTCGCGCTCCAGCCGAATGCACTAGAGCGGTGCACAAACGGGGAGCTAGTATAGAGGCCATCCACGATTGAAGGCGACAGACGATTGGGCTTTTAAGTTAAGTTTTTCCGATTATTTTTCGACCGTTAGTCGATTGGCATCGTCTAAGTCTTTACGCGATGTAGGACGTTTGCCTTGAAAGCGAAGGCATTCGACTCCACATTGAGCACAATCCAGTTTTTTCCTCGGGCGACGTCAGTCGTTTGCGGCCTTTCTCGTTGCTGCCGGTTTAACCGCGCTAGCGCGATATCAGAGGTATTTCATGTCTGAATTCCAGCTAGTCACCCGCTTCGAGCCCGCCGGCGACCAGCCGGAAGCCATTCGCCTGATGGTCGAGGGCATTGAAGCCGGGCTGGCGCACCAGACCTTGCTCGGTGTGACCGGCTCAGGCAAGACGTTCAGCATCGCCAATGTGATCGCGCAAGTTCAGCGTCCGACCCTGGTGCTGGCGCCGAACAAGACCCTGGCCGCGCAGTTGTACGGCGAGTTCAAGGCGTTCTTCCCGAACAACGCCGTCGAGTATTTCGTTTCCTATTACGACTACTACCAGCCTGAAGCGTACGTGCCGTCGTCGGACACCTTTATCGAGAAAGATGCGTCGATCAACGACCACATCGAGCAGATGCGGTTGTCGGCGACCAAAGCCTTGCTGGAGCGCAAAGACGCGATCATCGTCACCACGGTGTCGTGCATCTACGGCTTGGGCAGCCCGGAAACCTATTTGAAAATGGTTTTGCACGTGGATCGCGGCGACAAGCTCGATCAGCGCGCCTTGCTGCGACGCCTGGCGGACCTGCAATACACCCGCAACGACATGGAATTTGCCCGGGCGACCTTCCGGGTGCGCGGCGATGTAATCGACATTCATCCGGCCGAATCCGATTTTGAAGCGATCCGCATCGAGCTGTTCGATGACGAAGTCGAGAGCTTGTCTGCTTTCGATCCGCTGACCGGCGAGGTCATCCGCAAGCTGCCACGATTCACGTTCTACCCGAAAAGCCACTACGTGACGCCGCGAGAAACCCTGCTCGGCGCTGTCGAAGGGATCAAGGTCGAGCTGCAGGAGCGTCTGGACTATCTGCGTTCCAACAACAAACTGGTGGAAGCCCAACGTCTGGAACAGCGCACCCGTTTTGACCTGGAAATGATCCTCGAGCTGGGTTATTGCAATGGCATCGAAAACTATTCGCGCTACCTGTCGGGCCGTGAATCCGGTCAGGCGCCACCGACCTTGTTCGACTACCTGCCGGCCGACGCCTTGCTGGTGATCGACGAATCCCACGTCAGCGTGCCGCAGGTCGGCGCCATGTATAAAGGCGACCGCTCGCGTAAGGAAACCCTGGTGGAATACGGTTTCCGCCTGCCATCCGCGCTGGATAACCGGCCAATGCGTTTCGACGAGTTCGAAAGCATCAGCCCGCAGACCATTTTTGTATCGGCAACGCCGGGCAACTACGAGGCGGAACATGCCGGTCGCGTGGTCGAGCAACTGGTCCGTCCGACCGGTCTGGTGGACCCGCAAATCGAAATCCGCCCGGCACTGACCCAGGTCGACGATCTACTTTCCGAGATTGGCAAGCGGGTGGCGCTGGAAGAGCGGGTGCTGGTCACCACGCTGACCAAGCGCATGTCCGAAGACTTGACCGATTACCTGGCCGACCACGGCGTGCGCGTGCGTTACCTGCACTCGGACATCGACACCGTGGAGCGGGTCGAAATCATCCGCGATCTGCGCCTGGGTACCTTCGACGTACTGGTGGGGATCAACCTGTTGCGTGAAGGCCTGGACATGCCGGAAGTGTCGCTGGTGGCCATTCTCGATGCGGACAAGGAAGGCTTCCTGCGTTCCGAGCGTTCGTTGATCCAGACCATTGGCCGTGCGGCGCGCAACCTTAATGGACGGGCGATTCTCTATGCGGATCGCATTACCGGTTCCATGGAGCGGGCGATTGGCGAAACCGAGCGTCGTCGCGACAAACAGATCGCCTTTAACCTGGCCAACGGCATCACCCCCAAAGGCGTGTTCAAGGACGTTGCCGACATCATGGAAGGCGCCACCGTGCCGGGTTCGCGTAGCAAGAAGCGCAAAGGCATGGCCAAGGCCGCGGAGGAGAGCGCCAAGTACGAAGCCGAATTGCGTTCACCGGGGGAAATCGCCAAGCGCATTAAAGGTTTGGAAGAGAAGATGTACGCCTTGGCGCGGGATCTGGAATTCGAAGCCGCGGCGCAGATGCGTGATGAGATTGGCAAGTTGCGGGAGCGATTGATCGAGGTTTGAGATGTGTAGTGCCTTTCAGGCCGCCATCGCGAGCAAGCTCGCTCCCACATTGGACCGCGTCCACTTGGACAACCCGGTCAACTGTGGGAGCGAGCTTGCTCGCGATGGCGGTAGATCAGTCACCGAAAAAACCGTTAATGCGCCTCGCCAGCCTTCAATCCCGCCGGCAACTTCTTGGTCAACAACACCGCAATCATGCTGATCCCCAGCGCAATCCCGACAAAATGAAACGCATCGTTGTACGCCATGATCGACGCCTGCTGATGGGCGATCTCACTCAATTTGCCCAACGCTGCCGTCTCACTGCCAAACCGGTCCGTCATCGATGCCATCCGCTCGGCCACTTGCGGGTTGCTCGGGACGATCGATTCACGCAGATAATCAAAATAGGTCTTGGTCCGCGCGTCCAGCAAGGTCGCAAGGAGGGCGATGCCGATGGCGCCGCCCAGGTTGCGCAGGATGTTGAACAGGCTCGAGGCCGACCCCGCGTCCTGCGGCAGGATGTACGCCGTGGCGATCAGCGAGATGGTCACCATGATCAGCGGCTGACCCAGCGCGCGAACGAGCTGGATCTGATTGAACTGCGGCCCGGCAAAGTCCGGGTTCAACACCCCCGATGAAAAACTCGCCAGCCCGAATAGTCCGAAGCCCAGGGTGCACAGCCATTTCGGCGATATGACCTTCATCAGCTTCGGCACCAGCGGAATCAGAAACAGCTGCGGCACGCCCATCCACATGATCACTTCGCCGATTTGCAGGGCGTTGTAGTTCTGGATCTGCGCCAGGTACAGCGGCAACAAATAGATCGAACCGTACAACCCGACGCCCATGCCGACACTGGAAATACTCGACAAACCAAAGTTGCGATTGCCCAGGATGCCGAGGTTGATCAGCGGATTGGGTTTGGAAAATTGTACGATCACAAACGTGATCAAGCTGACCAGCGCAATGCTGCCAAGGGTCACGATCAGGTTCGACTCCAGCCAGTCCTTGCGATGGCCTTCCTCCAGAAACACTTGCAAACAGCCGAGGCCGACGCCGAGCGTAAGGATGCCCATGTAGTCGGTGCTTTTGAGCAGTTCCCAATGCGCTTCTTTCTTCTCCAGGCCATACATCAGGCCCGCAATCATGATCAGGCCCGGCGGAATGTTGATGTAGAAGATGTATTCCCAGCCCCAGTTCTCGGTCAGCCAGCCACCCAGTGTCGGGCCGATGGAGGGCGCGAACGTCGCGGTCATGGCGAACATCGCCATGCCTTTGGCGCGGTGGTGTTCCGGGAGTTTGATCAGTGTGAGGGTGAACGCCAGCGGAATCAGTGCGCCACCGGTGAACCCCTGCAAGGCGCGGAAAATGATCATGCTCTCCAGGCTCCAGGCCATGGAGCAGAGCAGGGACGCGGCAAGAAATCCGAGCGAGACCCAGACCGCCAGGCGTCGTGCCGAGAGCAACTGCACCAGCCACGCGGTCAGCGGGATCATGATGATTTCCGCGACGAGGTACGAAGTGGAAATCCACGAGCCTTCTTCCAGCGTCGCCGACAACGCCCCTTGAATGTCCTTGAGCGACGAGTTGGTGATCTGGATGTCGAGAACGGCCATGAAGGCGCCGAGCATCACGCTCATCACCGCGATCCAGTCCCGCCGGGTCGGTTCGCCGACCGGACGGATCAGTTGATCACCGGCCATCGTCAGGGGCGTCTTTGATGTTCACTTTGGCGGTGACCGACATGCCCGGGCGAATCTTGCCGCGCAGCGGATTGTCCGCGGCGAACGTCAGTTTGACCGGAATCCGTTGTACGACTTTGGTGAAGTTGCCCGTGGCATTGTCGGGCGGCAACAGGCTGAACTGCGCGCCCGAGGCGGCGAACAGGCTGTCGACTCGCGCCTCGATCGGCGTGTCGCTGTAGGCGTCGAAGGTCAGCCTGGCTTTCTGCCCGGGCTGCATGTGGCCAATCTGGGTTTCCTTGAAATTGGCCTGAATCCAGATGTCCTGATCCGGGACGATCGACATCAGATACGCGCCAGCCTGCACGTACTGGCCTTCGCGAGCCGCGCGCTGGCCGATCAGGCCGCTGATGGGCGCGTGGATTTCGCTGCGGGTCAGGTTCAGTTCGGCCTGGGCGAGGTCGGTCCTGGCGTTGGCGATCATGGCGTCGAGGCGCTTGATCTCGGCGTTCAAGGAGTTGACTTGTTGGCGCTGACTTTGTGCATCCGCCTGGGCCTTGGTCACTTGCGAGCGGGCGATGTGATTGTCGGCGGAGAGGGTGGTGACCCGTTCTTCCGACACGTAGCCGGGTTTGCGCAAGGTTTGCGCCCGGGACAAGTCGATCTGCGAACGGCCCAGGCTCGCCTGGCTGGACGCCACTTGCGCTTCGCTGGCGGCGATCAGGCTGGCTTGCTGGGTCAGTTTGCTCTGGGCTTGCAGGCGTTCTGCCTGACGGGTGGCGAGGGTCGCGTTGGCGCGGTCGACGGCGAGGTGGAAGTCATCGCCTTCGAGCTTGATCAGCAGTTGGCCTTTCTCGACATGCTGGTTGTCCTGCACCAACACCTGCTCGATGCGCGCGCCCAGTTGGCTCGAGACGCGGGTGATCTCGCCCTGGACATAGGCGTTGTCGGTGCTTTCGTAAAACCGTCCCTTGAAGAACCACTGGGCGAAAAAGCCCCCGGCAATCAGCAGGACGATCAACAGGAAAATAAACAGGCGACGCTTGAGTTGGGCAGGCATGGGGCAGACTGTAGTCGAGAAATTGTAAGGGAAGTTATCAGCAGGCGAATTTGGCATACAGGCGATAGTGGGTAAATGCCATCGGCTGATAATCGATCATTCATCGCGGCTCAGGCCCGTTGTAGACGCAACGTTGGCTTAAATGCCCTGCTGACTGGAGCCGGGCGGGTATCGCCTGTTACCATTCGCCCTTTGTTTTATCTTCATTTCGAGACTTGCCATGACCACCGTCCGCACTCGCATCGCGCCATCGCCTACCGGGGACCCCCACGTAGGTACCGCTTACATCGCTTTGTTCAACTACTGCTTTGCCAAGCAGCATGGCGGTGAGTTCATCCTGCGGATCGAAGACACCGACCAATTGCGTTCGACCCGCGAGTCCGAACAACAGATTTTCGACGCCCTGCGCTGGTTGGGCATCGACTGGAGCGAAGGCCCGGATGTCGGCGGTCCGCACGGTCCGTATCGTCAGAGCGAGCGCGGCGACATCTATCAGAAGTATTGCCAGCAATTGGTCGACATGGGCCATGCCTTCCCGTGCTTCTGCACCGCCGAAGAGCTGGACCAGATGCGTGCCGAGCAAATGGCGCGCGGCGAAACCCCGCGCTACGACGGCCGTGCGCTGTTGCTGTCCAAGGAAGAAGTCGCGCGCCGCCTGGCCGCTGGCGAGCCGCACGTGATCCGCATGAAGGTCCCAAGCGAAGGCGTTTGCGTGGTCCCGGACATGTTGCGTGGAGACGTCGAGATCCCGTGGGATCGCATGGACATGCAAGTGTTGATGAAGACCGACGGCCTGCCGACGTACTTCCTGGCCAACGTGGTCGACGACCACCTGATGGGCATCACTCACGTCCTGCGCGGCGAAGAATGGTTGCCGTCTGCGCCGAAACTGATCCTGCTTTACGAATACTTCGGCTGGGAGCAACCGCAGCTGTGCTACATGCCGCTGCTGCGTAACCCGGACAAGAGCAAGCTGTCCAAGCGCAAGAATCCGACGTCGGTGACGTTCTACGAGCGCATGGGCTTCATGCCCGAAGCGATGCTCAATTACCTGGGTCGCATGGGCTGGTCGATGCCGGACGAGCGCGAGAAGTTCTCGCTGCAGGAAATGGTCGACCACTTCGACCTGAGCCGCGTGTCCCTCGGCGGGCCGATTTTCGACATCGAGAAACTGTCGTGGCTCAACGGCCAGTGGCTGCGTGACTTGCCGGTGGAAGAGTTCGCTTCACGCCTGAAGACCTGGGCGCTGAACCCCGAATACATGATGAAAATCGCACCGCACGTGCAGGGCCGGGTCGAAACCTTCAGTCAGGTTGCACCGCTGGCCGGTTTCTTCTTCGCCGGTGGCGTGAACCCGGATGCCAAGCTGTTCGAGTCCAAGAAGCTGTCGGGCGATCAAGTGCGTCAGTTGATGCAGTTGATCCTGTGGAAGCTGGAAAGCCTGCGTCAGTGGGAGAAGGACAGCATCACCGCGACGATTCAGGCGGTGGTCGAATCCCTGGAGCTCAAGCTGCGTGACGCCATGCCGCTGATGTTCGCCGCGATCACCGGCCAGGCCAGCTCGGTGTCGGTGCTCGATGCGATGGAAATCCTCGGTCCGGACCTGACCCGTTTCCGTCTGCGCCAGGCGATCGACCTGCTGGGCGGCGTGTCGAAAAAGGAAAACAAGGAGTGGGAAAAACTCTTGGGCAACATCGCCTGAGAGCATTTGATCCCGTGCAGGAGCTGCCGGAGGCCGTGATCTTTTGATCCTGCCTTCGGCGACACCCCCGGTTTTTCGGGGGGAGGGCGGTAAGTGATTGTTATGTCGGCAAAAAACTTTGGAAATTGTTAAAAATAAATTTGACACGTTTCCGATGCGCCATTAAGATTCGCCCCGTCCTCAGCGATGAGGGGCTATAGCTCAGCTGGGAGAGCGCTTGCATGGCATGCAAGAGGTCGACGGTTCGATCCCGTCTAGCTCCACCAATTTACACTTCAAGGTCTGGCCACACCGGCCTTGAAGCGATCAACACTCAGCGTTGATCTGTTGTATAGAAGGGTTTGCGTCCCCTTCGTCTAGTGGCCTAGGACACCGCCCTTTCACGGCGGTAACAGGGGTTCGAGTCCCCTAGGGGACGCCAGTTTTACAGAAGCGATGTTGCAAGATGTCGCTCCGCCGCGAGGCGAAAAATCCGGGGCTATAGCTCAGCTGGGAGAGCGCCTGCATGGCATGCAGGAGGTCAGCGGTTCGATCCCGCTTAGCTCCACCAATTTTACAGTTCAAGGTCTGGCCACACTGGCCTTGAATCGATCAGCACTCAGCACTGATCAGTTGTATAGAAGGTTTTGCGTCCCCTTCGTCTAGTGGCCTAGGACACCGCCCTTTCACGGCGGTAACAGGGGTTCGAGTCCCCTAGGGGACGCCACGATTACCCGCTCTGCGGGATTTTATAAGGGTCATTCAATTATTGAATGGCCCTTTTGTTTGTCTGGCGTTTGGCCAAATCCCCCCGTTTCTCTCAAACTGTGCTTCAGACCAGCGGTCACATCCACGACTTGCGGAAAATTATTATGAGAATAATATTCTAGTCGTAATATTCGGAGGCAACGATGAACGATAAAAAAGCTCAAACCCGCGAACGCATCCTCAAGGCCGCCAGTGCAGCGCTGATTCAGCGCGGCCCGGCCGAACCGAGCGTGGGCGAAGTGATGGGCGCAGCCGGCCTGACGGTTGGCGGCTTCTATGCGCACTTCGAAAGCAAGGACGCGATGATGCTGGAAGCGTTCAAGCAACTGCTCGGTCATCGCCGTAGCTTGATCGCAGAGATGGACTCGCAACTGACCGGCGAAGAGCGCCGCGCGTTGGTGGCTGCGTTCTATCTGTCGCGTAAGCACCGTGATTCCTCTGAGTCAGCCTGCCCGATCCCGGCATCTGTTGGCGAGTTGGGGCGTCTGCCGGACGAGTTTCGTGTGGCGTTGAATGAACACGTTGAAATGATGGTCGCGCAGTTGGCGGCCAGCCCGGAAGACACCGACAAAGCCTTGGCCGACATGGCCTTGATGGTCGGTGGTCTGGCTCTGGCACGGGCGCTGGGGCCAGGAGAGTTGTCCGATCGATTGCTGCGCGCCGCCAAATCAGCGGTGCTATGACCTGAAGGCAAGGCCTTGGGAGTGAGAGCGATGAACACGTTGAAGTGGGTTCGTGGCGTTAATGGCACCTTGGGCTGGTTTGCTCCAAAATTGGTCGCGAGCAAGATGCGACTGGCGTTCATGACGCCGCGAGAACTGCCACCACGTGATTGGGAGCTGCCGCTGCTGGCAAGATCCGAACGAATCACTCTGCGCTTCGGCCTCTCGGCGTTGCGTTGGGGGCAAGGGCCGGCGGTATTGCTGATGCATGGCTGGGAAGGCCGGCCGACGCAGTTTGCGAGCCTTATTACCGCGCTGGTCGATGCCGGTTACTCCGTGGTTGCGCTGGACGGCCCGGCGCACGGTCGTTCCCCCGGTCGCGAGGCCAATGTAGTGCTGTTTGCCAGGGCCATGCTTGAAGCGGCTGCCGAACTGCCGCCCCTGCAAGCGGTCATTGGTCATTCCATGGGCGGGGCGAGTGCCATGCTCGCCGTTCAGTTGGGCTTGCGTACCGAAACCCTGGTGACGATTGCCGCGCCAGCGCGAATTCTCGGGGTCCTGCGCGGTTTCGCCCGCCATGTGCGACTGCCACCCAAGGCGCGCTCTGCGTTCATTCGTCAGGTCGAGATAGATGTCGGTATGCGCGCTGCAGCGCTGGATGTCGCCCATTATCAGCTCGACATGCCGGGTCTTATCGTCCATGCCGAAGATGACAACTTTGTCCCGGTCAAGGAAGCCCAGTTGATCAGTGAGGCATGGTTCGACAGCCGACTGTTACGCCTGGAGGAGGGTGGCCATCAGCGCGTGCTGGCGGATCCCCGCGTGATTGACGGCGTGCTGTCACTGCTGGCCGGTCGCCGGCTGCAATCGCGCCAATCGGCGTAAGCATCCGTTACACTGCCCCGGTCAACATTATCTGACCGGGAGTGGGGCATGGGCTGGGATCGGGCAACGCCATTTATCATTGATCTGGAAGTCGGCGCCGAAGACATCGACGGGCTGGGGCACGCCAATAACGCGGTGTACGTGACCTGGCTCGAACGCTGCGCCTGGCGCCACTCGCAGCGGCTGGGCCTGGACCTGGTCGAATATCGTCGGCTGGACCGGGCGATGGCGGTGGTGCGGCATGAGATCGATTACCTGGCTGCGGCCTATGAAGGTGACGAGTTGCAATTGGCGACCTGGATCGTCGACTGGGACCAGCGCCTGAAAATGACCCGCCACTTCCAGTTGAAGCGGCCCAGCGACAACACCACGCTGCTGCGGGCGCAAACCACTTTTGTCTGCATCGAATTGTCCACCGGCAAGCCCAAGCGCATGCCGGCCGAGTTCATAGAAGGCTACGGCCCGGCGTTGCAGGTCTTGGACTCAGTGAAAATCTAATGTGGGAGCGGGCTTGCTCGCGAAGGCGGGCGGACAGCCAACATCTTCGTTGAATGTTAAATAGCTATCGCGAGCAAGCCCGCTCCCACAGGGAATCTGCGATGTTCTGCAGATTTCCCGCGCAATCCAGTAAACTGCCGCACGTTTTTCGTCGAGTGTGTTTTTCATGCAAATTGCTTTGGCGCCCATGGAGGGGTTGGTCGACAACATCCTGCGGGACGTGCTGACCCGTGTGGGGGGTATCGATTGGTGCGTGACCGAGTTCATCCGGATCAACGATCAACTGCTTACGCCTGCCTATTACCACAAGTTCGGCCCGGAACTGCTGACCGGTGCGCGCACCGCGTCCGGTGTCCCGTTGCGGGTGCAATTGCTCGGCTCCGACCCGGTGTGTCTGGCGGAAAACGCTGCGCTGGCGTGTGAGTTGGGATCCGAGGTCATCGATCTGAACTTCGGCTGCCCGGCCAAGACCGTCAACAAGTCGCGTGGCGGCGCCGTGTTGCTCAAAGAGCCTGAACTGCTCAACCAGATCGTCGAACACGTGCGTCGCGCGGTGCCGGCGCACATTCCGGTCACCGCCAAGATGCGCCTGGGCTTCGACAGCCCGGACGGCTCGCTGGTCTGCGCCACGGCCCTGGCCGAAGGCGGGGCGGCGCACATCGTGGTTCATGCGCGAACCAAAACCGATGGCTACAAGCCGCCCGCGCATTGGGAATGGATTCCCCGGGTGCAGGACGTGGTCAAGGTGCCGGTTTTCGCCAACGGCGACATCTGGAGCGTCGAAGACTGGCGCCGTTGCCGCGAAATCAGCGGCGTCGAAGACATCATGCTCGGTCGCGGCCTGGTCTCACGCCCTGACCTGGCCCGGCAAATAGCCGCAGCGCGGGCTGGCGAGGAGGTCATTGAGATGACCTGGAACGAGTTGCTGCCGCTGATCCAGGACTTCTGGCTGCAAGCCAAGGCACAGATGACACCACGCCAATCGCCGGGTCGCTTGAAGCAATGGCTGGCGATGCTGACCCGCAATTACCCTGAAGCGGTCGAGCTGTTTACCGTCCTGCGTCGTGAAACCGAACTGGACCAGGTCTCGCGTTTACTGGGGCTACAGGTGTCCGAAGCGGCGTAAATTTTTTTTAAAAAAACAGAAAAAAATCTCTTGAAAAGCAATCGGCGATCCTTATTTAAGGATTACGCGATGCCGAATTCGGGTCGCGGAGACAAAAAAACTTGCTGATCTGTTTTCAGGAGATTTGAATCATGAGTACTGCATTTTCGATGGCACCTCTGTTCCGTTCCTCGGTGGGCTTCGACCGTTTTAATGACTTGTTCGAAACCGCCCTGCGCAACGAGCCAGGTAGCACCTACCCACCCTACAACGTGGAAAAACACGGCGAAGACCAATACCGTATCGTCGTAGCAGCCGCGGGGTTTCAGGAAGAAGACCTGGACCTGCAAGTGGAAAAAGGTGTGCTGACCATCAGTGGTGGCAAACGTGACGCAAACGAAGACGTCACCTATCTGTACCAGGGCATCGCACAGCGCGCCTTCAAACTGTCCTTCCGTCTGGCGGACCATATCGAAATCAAGGCTGCCGGCCTGAGCAACGGTTTGTTGAGCATCGACCTGTTGCGGGTGATTCCGGAAGAGGCGAAAGCCAAACGAATCCCGATCAACGGGGCAGAAAAACCGGCTCTGCAGCACTGAGTCGGAGCTACGAAAAGGGCGCCATTGGCGCCCTTTTTTGTGTCTTCATTTCAACAACTTCTGAAACTCCTCCACCGGCAACGGCCGGCTGTGCAAATACCCTTGGTAAAAATGGCAGCCCAACCCTTGTAGAAACTCCAGCTGCTCCGCTGTTTCCACGCCTTCGGCGATCACCTTCAATTCCAGGCTGCGCGCCATCGCGACAATGGCGCGGATGATTTCGGCGTCGTTGGGGTCGGTGGTGGCGTCACGGATGAACGACTGATCGATTTTCAGTGTGTCGACCGGCAGCCGCTTGAGGTAGGTCAACGAGGAGTAACCGGTGCCGAAGTCGTCCATCGCAAAGCTCACGCCGAGTTTTTTCAGGCGGCGCATTTTGTTGATGGTGTCTTCCAGGTTCTGGATGACGATGCCTTCGGTGATTTCCAGTTTCAGCAGCGAGCAGGGCAGGCCGTGGCTGCCGAGGCTGTGCTCGATGCGCTCGACAAAATCGTTCTGGCGGAACTGCCTCGGGCTGATGTTGACGCACAGGCTGAAGCTGAGCGGGTTGACCAGGCCTTTGGCAACCAGGTGCTTGAACGCGGCACAGGCCTCTTCAAGGATCCAGGTGCCGACTTCCAGAATCAGTCCGCTGTCTTCCAGCACCTTGATGAACTCGGCGGGCGATTGCGGCCCGAGTTCCGGGTGGTTCCAGCGCACCAGTGCTTCGGCACCGACAATGCGGTTGCCCCGGGCGTCGACCTGGGGTTGGTAATGCACGTCAAACTCGCCGCGGGAAAGGGCCTGGCGCAGGTCGGTTTCCATGCGCAGGCGTTCGCTGGCGGCCTTCTGCATGGTGTTGTGATACATCTGTGTGGTATTGCGGCCCGAGTCCTTGGCGCGGTAAAGCGCGATGTCGGCGCGTTTAAGCAGGTCGGTCGGTGTCGAGCCATGGTCGGGAATCAGCGCGATGCCAATGCTCGGTGTCACCTGCAGGCGTTGGCCGTCGAGGAACATCGGCTCCGACAGCAATTCGCGCAGGGTATCCGCCAAGTCCCGGACCTGTGCGCTGACCTCGTTGCGCGAGCCTTCCAGGCCGCTGAGCAGCACCACGAACTCATCGCCGCCCAGGCGAGCCACGGTGTCTTCCATGCGTACGCTGGCTTCCAGGCGCGCGGTGATGATCTTCAGCACCGTATCGCCCACCGGGTGGCCGAGTGAGTCGTTGATGTGCTTGAAGTGATCGAGATCAAGGAAGAGCAGCGCGCCACGCAGGTTATGCCGTTTGAGCAGGGCGATTTGCTGGCTCAAGCGGTCCATCAACAGCGCGCGGTTCGGCAGGTTAGTCAGCGGGTCGTGGTACGCCAGGTGACGGATTTGCGCTTCGGCATTTTTCAGCAGGCTGACGTCCCGGGCGGTCAGCAACAGGCACGCGGTTTCGTTGAGGGTGATGGGCTCCACGGAGACTTCGACGGTCAGCAGTTCTCCGCGCTTGTTGCGGCCGATCATTTCCTGGTGGTGCACGCGGCCCTTGATCTGCAACTCGGCCAGCAGCGCCGAGCGTTGCTTCTCTTGTGCCCAGATGCCGACCTGATACACCGTGCGGCCCAGCACCTCATCGGCGCGATACCCGGTCAAGCGACAGAAGCCGTCGTTGACCTCCAGATAGCGCCCGGTGTCACGTTCGGTGATGGTGATGGCGTCGGGGCTTGAATGGAACGCCTTGGCAAACTTCTCCTCGCTGGCCTTCAATGCCGCTTCGGAGCGTTGCTGCTGGGTGATGTCGCGCAGTGTCGTAACGATGCATGGCTGGTCGCCGACGCTGATCTGCCGGCTGGAAATCACGCAGGTCAGGGATTGCCCGTCCTTGTGCTGAGCGACGATGGCTACGTTGTTCAGGCTCTGTTCGCGGATGACCTGTTCGATCCGTTGCAGGCTTTTTGCCGATGCGTCCCACAAGCCGAATTCGTCGGCGCTGCGACCGATCACTTCCGCGGCGCTCCAGCCGAAGGTCTGGGTAAAGCTGGAGTTGATCTCGATGAACTGGCCGGTGTCCTGGCGTGTCACGCAAATCGGGTCCGGGCTGACCTGGAACAGCGTGGCGAATTTCTCTTCGGAGGCCACCAGCCGTTGCTCGCGCTCCACTTGATCGGTGATGTCCAGCAAGGTGCCGGCCATGCGCAGCGGAGCGCCGTTTTCATCACGGTAAAGCCGGGCGCGGCTTTCCAGATAGCGCGAGCTGCCATCATCCAGTTGCACGCGGTAGGTCAGTTGATAATTGCCCGCCGGCCCTTCACGCAGGCTGCGGTAGGCGTCACGCATGCTGTCGCGTTCTTCGCCGGGCACGCCTTCGAAAAACGCCTCGAAGGATTCATGAAAAGGTATGGGGTCCAGCCCGTGCAGCTGGGCGGCTCGAGCCGAGCCGTAGAGCATGCCGCTGGGAATGTGCCAGTCCCAGGTGCCGAGTTGCGCCGAGTCCAGGGCCAGGTCGAGGCGTTCCTGGCTGTCCTTGAGGGCGTGCTCGGCGGCTTTGCGTTCGGTGGTATCGAGAAAGGTGCTCAGCAGATACGGCTGGCCTTCGAGTTCGACCTTTTGTGCGCTGAGGATGCCGTCGTGGATCTGGCCATTGCTGGCGCGAAACTGCACCTCCATGCTGGTCAGTTCGCCCTTGGCCTTGGTCGCCGTGACCAGCGCGGCCCTTTGCTCCGGGTGTACCCACAGGCCCAGCTCGACGGTGGTGCGGCCAATGGCATCTTGCACCGGCCAGCCGAACAGGCTTTCGAAATACTGGTTGGCCTCGGTAATCAGGCCGTCTTCCTGGCGGGTCAGCAGCACCATGTTCGGGCACAGGTGGAACAGCGTGGCGAAGCGTTTTTCCGAGCTGCTCAGTGCCTGTTCGCGTTGGCGTTGGTGGGTGATTTCGCGGATCACGCCGATCATTCGCGGCCGTCCGTGTTTATCCGGCAGCAAACTGCCATTGATTTCCAGCCAGTGCAGGCTGCCATCGGGCCAGCGGATGCGGTGATGCATCGCCTGCTCCAGCGGGGCGCCGGCGATCACCGCATGGAAGGCGCGGATGGTTTTCGCCCGATCCTCCGGCGGCAGCAAATCGAGGTATTCCAGATCGGCCGGCAACGGTTGGCGCGGATCGAAGCCGAACAACGCCTGAGTGCCTCGTGACCAGCTGATCTGCCCGCGCTCGATGTCCCAATACCAGGCACCCAGGCGTGCGCCATTAAGGGCGGCCAGCAGTTGCGGCGCACTTTCCCAGCTCTGCTCGGATCGTTTTGGGTCAAGCGCCTGGATACGCGGCATCGGCGGAATACGGTCAACAGATTTGGGCATTGGCAACAAGCCTTGGGCTGAATTGGGCGTTAGGCACAGGAATTCGCGGCTGTATGGCAGTTACACACGTTAGCCTTGAGTCCCTGGCAGATCGATTTGTGCATCCAGCAGGGCCATGAAAGCCCGTGCCGCATTCGATAGCGTCCGTTCGGTGTGCAGGATATAGCCTAGCTGGCGAGTCAGTTGTATGCCCGGTAAAGGTATTCGCGCAACCTGATCGTCGAGCATGGTGCGCGGCAAAACGCTCCACGCCAAGCCGATCGAGACCATCATTTTGATGGTTTCGAGGTAATTCGTGCT
This sequence comes from Pseudomonas sp. DR48, assembly GCF_019823085.1. NCBI lineage: Bacteria > Pseudomonadati > Pseudomonadota > Gammaproteobacteria > Pseudomonadales > Pseudomonadaceae > Pseudomonas > Pseudomonas sp. DR48. The sequence goes on from NZ_CP081946.1 coordinate 4,172,336, forward strand.
CATGGCGATGTTCGGTGTCAATCCCTGGGCCTCGAACAGGCGCTGGACGATGTGATGAGTAAAGGTGTTTCCACCGGGAAAAACCGCCGGGTGCCGGGCGATATCCGCCAGGCTGACGGCGCCATTGCTGATCAGCGAATGCTCCGGGGCTGCCACGAAATCCAGCGGGTCGTCCCAAACCGGCGTGGCTTTGACCAGGGAATGAGGCTCGGGCGCCAGGGTGATGACCGCCAGTTCCGCGCGCCCATGGAGGATTTCTTCGTAGGCCACTTCCGAATCGAGGAACTGAATATCCAGCGCCACCTGCGGGTAGCGGCGGGTGAACTCCCTTAATAAGGGCGGCAAACGGTGCAGGCCGATGTGGTGACTGGTGGCCAGTGTCAGGCGGCCGGTGACTTCGCCCGTCAGGTTCGTCAGCGCGCGGCGAGTGTCATCAAGCACATTGAGAATCTGGTAAGCCCGCGGCAGCAGGGCGCGTCCGGCCTCGGTCAGGCTGACTTCACGGCCCAGCCGGTCGAACAGCCGTACCTTCAATTGCTGCTCCAGCCCGGCAATCCGTTTGCTGATCGCCGGTTGCGTCAGGTGCAGGCGTTCGCCGGCGCCTGAGAAGCTCCCGGTCTCGGCAATCGCGATAAAGGCATTGAGGTTGGCGAGGTCCATTGCTGTATTCCAGTTGGTTATCCAAAGCATGAAAAATATGAATTTGAGTTATTTAATGTAACCCCCTAGGATCGACCTCACAAGCCAAGGGGTTATTGAAATGTTCAAGACCCGGGGCATAGAAACAAGCTGATGAGGAAACCGTCTGATGGCCGGCAAAACGCTCTACGACAAGCTCTGGGATTCGCATTTGGTCAAGCAGCGCGACGATGGCTCTGCGCTGATCTACATCGATCGTCACATCATCCACGAAGTGACGTCGCCGCAAGCCTTTGAAGGTCTGCGTCTGGCCGGGCGCAAGCCTTGGCGCATCGATGCCAACATCGCGACCCCGGACCACAACGTACCGACCACCCCGGAGCGCAAGGGCGGTATCGAAGCCATTGCCGACGAGGTCTCGCGTTTGCAGGTTCAGACCCTCGACGACAACTGCGATGAATACGGCATCGTCGAATTCAAGATGAATGATGTGCGTCAAGGCATCGTCCACGTCATCGGTCCGGAGCAGGGCGCCACCTTGCCGGGCATGACCGTGGTCTGCGGCGACTCCCACACCTCGACTCATGGTGCGTTCGGTGCCTTGGCTCACGGTATCGGCACGTCCGAGGTCGAGCACGTGCTCGCCACTCAGTGCCTGGTCGCCAAAAAAATGAAGAATATGTTGGTGTCGGTCGAAGGAAAACTGCCGTTCGGCGTGACCGCCAAAGACATCGTTCTTGCCGTCATCGGCAAGATCGGCACCGCCGGCGGTAACGGCCATGCCATCGAATTCGCCGGTAGTGCGATCCGCGATCTGTCGGTCGAAGGCCGCATGACCATCTGCAACATGTCCATCGAGGCCGGCGCTCGCGTAGGTCTGGTGGCCGCTGACGAAAAAACCGTGGCCTACGTCAAGGGCCGTCCATTCGCTCCGAAAGGCGCGGAATGGGATTTGGCCGTCGAAGCCTGGAAAGACCTGGTGTCTGACGCAGATGCGGTGTTTGACACCGTTGTCGAGCTCGACGCGACCCAGATCAAGCCGCAAGTCAGCTGGGGCACCTCGCCTGAAATGGTCTTGGCTGTGGACCAGAACGTGCCGGACCCGGCCAAGGAAATGGACTTGGTCAAACGCGGCTCCATCGAACGCGCTTTGAAATACATGGGTTTGACCGCCAATCAGGCGATCACCGACATTCAGTTGGACCGCGTGTTCATCGGTTCCTGCACCAACTCGCGGATCGAAGATTTGCGTGCTGCGGCGGTGATTGCCAAGGGCCGTAAAGTGGCGTCGACCATCAAGCAAGCCATCGTGGTACCGGGCTCGGGCCTGGTGAAAGCTCAGGCCGAATCGGAAGGCCTGGACAAGATTTTCCTCGAAGCCGGTTTCGAATGGCGTGAGCCGGGCTGCTCGATGTGCCTGGCGATGAACCCGGACCGTTTGGAGTCGGGCGAGCATTGCGCATCGACCTCCAACCGCAACTTCGAAGGCCGTCAGGGCGCCGGTGGCCGTACCCACCTCGTGAGCCCGGCCATGGCCGCCGCCGCCGCGGTAAACGGTCGTTTCGTCGACGTCCGTGAATTGATCTAAAGGAGCGCAGCATGAAAGCTTTTACCCAGCACACTGGTCTTGTCGCGCCTTTGGATCGTGCCAACGTCGACACCGACCAGATCATTCCGAAGCAGTTCTTGAAGTCGATCAAGCGCACGGGTTTCGGCCCGAACCTGTTCGATGAGTGGCGCTACCTGGATGTCGGGCAACCGTATCAGGACAACTCCAAGCGCCCATTGAACAAGGACTTCGTCCTCAACGCCGAACGTTATCAAGGTGCCAGCGTGTTGCTGGCCCGTGAGAACTTCGGTTGCGGTTCCAGCCGCGAGCACGCGCCTTGGGCCCTCGAAGAATACGGTTTTCGCAGCATCATCGCGCCGAGCTACGCCGACATCTTCTTCAACAACAGCTTCAAGAACGGCTTGCTGCCGATCATCCTGAGCGACGCTGAAGTCGATGAGCTGTTCCAGCAGGTGGAAGCGACCCCGGGTTATCAGTTGCAGGTTGATCTGCAAGCCCAGACCGTGACCCGCCCGGATGGCAAGGTGCTGCGCTTTGAGATTGATGCGTTCCGCAAGCACTGCCTGTTGAATGGTCTGGACGATATCGGCCTGACTTTGCAGGATCACGAGGCGATTGCGACGTTTGAAGCCAAGCATCGTGCGAGCCAGCCGTGGTTGTTTCGCGACGCTTGATTGAGCTGAAATTTATGTAGACAGGGCCGGCCTCTTCGCGAGCAAGCCCGCTCCCACATTTGAAATGCATTCCCCTGTGGGAGCGGGCTTGCTCGCGAAGGCGGCAGTCCCGGCAACACAAGGCTAATAAACCCCAAAAGGAAGTCCCCATGACCAGCACCGCCCAGCACAGCCAGGTAGTCCAAAAGCAATTCGGTGAACAGGCTTCGGCCTATTTGAGCAGCGCCGTTCACGCTCAAGGCACTGAATTCGCGCTGCTACAGGCCGAGCTGGCCGGGCAGGGCGATGCGCGGGTGCTGGACTTGGGGTGCGGCGCCGGTCACGTGAGTTTTCACGTGGCATCGCTGGTCAAGGAAGTCGTGGCTTACGACCTGTCCCGGCAAATGCTCGACGTGGTGAGTGCCGCCGCTCAGGATCGTGGTTTGAGCAACGTAATCACCGTCAACGGTGCCGCCGAGCGCCTGCCGTTCGCCGATGGCGAGTTCGATTTCGTGTTCAGCCGTTATTCGGCGCACCATTGGAGCGATCTCGGCCTGGCCCTGCGGGAAGTCCGTCGGGTGCTGAAACCGGGTGGCGTGGCGGTGTTCATCGATGTGTTGTCTCCGGGCAGCCCGTTGTTCGACACTTACCTGCAAAGCGTCGAAGTGCTGCGCGACACCAGCCATGTGCGCGATTATTCCGCCGGTGAGTGGTTGCGCCAGGTGAGCGAAGCGGGGTTGCATACCCGCAGCACCACGCGCCAGCGGCTGCGTCTGGAATACACGTCGTGGGTCGAGCGCATGCGCACGCCAGAGGTGATGCGCGCGGCAATCCGCGAATTGCAGCAGTCGATGGGCAGTGAAGTGCGCGAATATTTTGAGATTGAGGCCGATGGTTCATTCAGTACCGATGTATTGGTGCTGATGGCTGAACGATAAGCGCCTGACAATAGACTTTTTCCACGGCGTGCCCGCGGGCGCGCCGACTGATGACATGAGGAAAGCATGAGCAAGCAGATTCTGATTCTCCCGGGTGACGGTATTGGTCCGGAAATCATGGCCGAAGCGGTCAAGGTACTTACACTTGCCAACGACAAGTACAGCCTGGGCTTCGAACTCAGCCATGACGTGATCGGCGGCGCGGCCATCGACAAGCACGGCGTGCCACTGGCCGACGAAACCCTGGACCGTGCCCGCGCGGCCGATGCGGTTCTGCTGGGCGCTGTTGGCGGTCCGAAATGGGACGCCATCGAACGTGACATCCGCCCTGAGCGCGGCCTGCTGAAAATTCGTGCGCAATTGGGCCTGTTCGGCAACCTGCGTCCGGCGATCCTCTACCCGCAACTGGCTGAAGCATCGAGCCTGAAGCCGGAAATCGTTGCCGGCCTGGACATCCTGATCGTCCGTGAGCTGACCGGCGGCATCTACTTTGGCACGCCACGCGGCACCCGCACCCTGGAAAACGGCGAGCGCCAGTCCTACGACACGCTGCCATACAGCGAAAGCGAAATCCGCCGTATTGCCCGCGTCGGTTTCGACATGGCGATGGTGCGTGGCAAGAAGCTCTGCTCGGTGGACAAGGCCAACGTATTGGCGTCCAGCCAGCTGTGGCGTGAAATCGTTGAAGAAGTGGCCAAGGATTACCCTGAGGTCGAACTGAGCCACATGTACGTCGACAACGCCGCCATGCAACTGGTGCGCGTACCCAAGCAGTTCGACGTGATCGTCACCGACAACATGTTCGGCGACATCCTGTCCGACCAGGCGTCGATGCTCACCGGTTCCATCGGCATGCTGCCGTCGGCATCCCTGGATACCAACAACAAAGGCATGTACGAGCCGTGCCACGGTTCGGCGCCGGACATCGCAGGCAAAGGCATTGCCAACCCGTTGGCGACCATTTTGTCGGTCTCCATGATGTTGCGTTACAGCTTCAATCTGCAGGATGCGGCAGATGCGATCGAGAAGGCCGTTAGTCTGGTATTAGACCAGGGCCTGCGCACAGGTGACATCTGGTCGGCCGGTTGCACTAAAGTCGGTACGCAGGAAATGGGTGACGCAGTAGTCGCCGCGCTGCGGAATCTGTAATCTCTCGGGCCCGCTGCCACTTTCAACTTCGAAAGCAGCGGCCCACTTTTTAAAGAAGGTGTAGTTGCGATGAAACGTGTAGGTCTGATCGGTTGGCGCGGTATGGTCGGTTCCGTGCTCATGCAGCGGATGCTGGAAGAGCAGGATTTCGATCTCATCGAGCCGGTGTTTTTCACCACTTCGAATGTCGGTGGCCAAGGCCCGTCCGTGGGCAAGGACATTGCTCCGCTCAAGGACGCTTACAGCATTGAAGAGCTGAAAACCCTCGACGTGATTTTGACCTGCCAGGGTGGCGACTACACCAGCGAAGTCTTCCCCAAGCTGCGCGAAGCCGGCTGGCAGGGTTACTGGATCGACGCCGCTTCCAGCCTGCGCATGCAGGATGACGCGGTAATCGTGCTGGACCCGGTGAACCGCAAGGTCATCGACCAGCAGCTCGACGCGGGCACCAAGAACTACATCGGCGGCAACTGCACCGTCAGCCTGATGCTGATGGGCCTGGGCGGTCTGTTCGAAGCCGGTCTGGTCGAGTGGATGAGCGCCATGACCTATCAGGCGGCCTCCGGTGCCGGCGCGCAGAACATGCGTGAACTGATCAAGCAAATGGGCGCGACCCACGCCGCTGTTGCCGATCAACTGGCCGACCCGGCCAGCGCGATCCTCGACATCGACCGTCGTGTGGCCGAAGCCATGCGCAGCGACGCGTACCCGACCGAAAACTTCGGCGTTCCGCTGGCCGGCAGCCTGATCCCGTGGATCGACAAGGAACTGCCGAACGGTCAGAGCCGCGAAGAGTGGAAGGCCCAGGCCGAGACCAACAAGATTCTCGGCCGCTTCAAGAGCCCGATCCCGGTCGACGGTATCTGCGTGCGCATCGGCGCCATGCGTTGCCACAGCCAGGCGCTGACCATCAAGCTGAACAAAGACGTGCCGATCGCCGACATCGAAGGGCTGATCAGCCAGCACAACCCTTGGGTCAAGCTGGTGCCGAACAACCGTGAAGCCAGCATTCAGGAACTGAGCCCGACGAAAGTCACCGGCACCCTGAACGTCCCGGTTGGCCGCCTGCGCAAACTGAACATGGGTTCGCAGTTCGTCGGCGCGTTCACCGTCGGCGACCAGCTGCTGTGGGGCGCGGCCGAACCGCTGCGTCGCATGCTGCGGATCCTGCTTGAGCGTTGATTGATTGAAGCAATGAAAGAACCCGCGCCTTGAAGAAGGCGCGGGTTTTTTTATCCCTGTCGATCTTTCCCACGCTCCGCGTGGGAATGCATCCCGTGACGCTTCGCGTCACTTGCGCAAGCAGAACGCGGAGCGTCCTTGGCGGCGTTCCCACGCAGAGCGTGGGAACGATCGGGGTGGGGGGTGAATTGCCTGTACGCCAACCACCCGGTAAAGTGCCGCTCCCCCCGTTTCGCCAGAGGTAGAACCATGAGCCAGTCCTTTGATATTGCCGTGATCGGCGCCACCGGAACTGTCGGCGAAACGCTCGTGCAGATTCTCGAAGAGCGCGATTTTCCGGTGGACAACCTGCACTTGCTGGCCAGCAGCGAGTCCGCCGGCCATTCGGTGCCGTTTCGCGGCAAGAACGTGCGGGTGCGCGAAGTCGACGAATTTGATTTCAGCAAAGTCCAGTTGGTGTTTTTCGCTGCAGGTCCGGCGGTGACCCTGAGTTTCGCTTCCCGCGCTGTCGCCGCCGGTTGCTCGGTGATCGACCTGTCCGGCGCCTTGCCGGCCGATCAGGCGCCGCAAGTGGTGCCGGAAGCCAACGCCGACATCCTGGCCAGCCTGAAAAAACCGTTCCAGGTCAGCAGCCCAAGCCCGTCGGCCACCACCCTGGCGGTGGTGCTCGCGCCGCTGCTCGGTCTGCTCGACCTGCAACGCATCCACGTAACCGCGTGCCTGGCAGTCTCCGCGCAAGGCCGCGAAGCCGTGACCGAGCTGGCCCGGCAGACCGCCGAGCTGCTGAACGTGCGTCCGCTGGAGCCGACGTTCTTCGATCGGCAGATGGCGTTCAACCTGTTGGCTCAGGTCGGCAAACCTGACGATCAAGGACACACCCTGCTGGAAAAACGCCTTGTTCGTGAGCTGCGTCAGGTCATGGCGCTGCCTTTATTAAAGATTTCCGTCACTTGCATTCAAGCCCCGGTGTTTTTTGGCGATAGCTTTAGCGTGACCTTGCAGTCTGCGAGCGCTGTGGACCTGGCGAAAGTCAACGCGGCGCTGGAAGATGCACCCGGTATCGAGCTGGTGGAAGCCGGCGATTACCCGACGCCAGTCGGCGACGCGGTAGGGCAGGACGTGGTGTACGTCGGTCGGGTTCGCCATGGTGTCGACGACCTGTCGGAACTAAATCTGTGGCTGACGTCAGATAACGTACGCAAAGGCGCCGCGCTCAATGCTGTGCAGGTGGCTGAATTGTTGATAAAAGACCTGCTGTAAAAGATACTTGGCAACAATTTTTCGAATGAGTCCGGTCGAGCGTTATGCTTGGGTGGATTGCTGATGGCGAGTCACCCTCCGGGACTTTCCGGGCATGTAAAGAAATGATCGCGCGCGACGACACTTCGGCGCTGCGCGCAATGCCTTACGGCAGCGACTATCAATACCTTCTCGCTGGCCGAGGAATGTTCAAACAAAGGATGAGGCTATGGTTCAAGTTCGCAAACTGGTGTTAGCAATAGCGGCCGCCTCGGCGCTGTCCTCCGGTATGGCGCAGGCACTCGGGCTCGGGGAATTGACCCTGAAGTCGACGCTGAACCAACCTTTGGTGGCGGAAATCGAGCTGCTCGACGTCAAGGACCTCACCGCTGCCGAAGTGGTGCCGAGCTTGGCCTCGCCCGAAGATTTCGCCAAGGCTGGCGTCGACCGCCGGGCATTCCTCAACGATCTGACCTTTACCCCGGTGCTCAACCCCAGCGGTAAAAGTGTTCTGCGCGTGACCTCCAGCAAACCGCTGTCCGAACCGATGGTGAAATTCCTGGTTCAGGTCATGTGGCCAAGCGGTCGACTGATGCGTGATTACAGCGTGCTGCTCGATCCATCCAAATTCTCGCCGCAGACCGCTGAAGCGGCTGCGCAGCCTGCACCGACTCCAGCAGTGACGTCACCTGTCACCGGTGCTGGCAAGCCTGCCCAATACACCACCACGCCGCGCGATACCCTGTGGGAGATTGCCGCGAAGGCGCGTAATGGCGGATCGGTCCAGCAAACCATGCTGGCCATCCAGGCGTTGAACCCGGATGCCTTTATCGACGGCAACATCAACCGGTTGAAAACCGGCCAGGTGCTGCGCATGCCGGATCAGACCCAAAGCACAAACCTGCCACAGCCTAAAGCCATCGCCGAAGTCGCTGCGCAGAACACTGCATGGCGTCAGGGGCGGCGTTATGTGGCCAAGCCCGGGACCGGGCAACAGCAGCTCGATGCGACCAAACGCGGGCAGGCTGATGCAGGCTCTTCACAAGCGGCCAAGGACAAACTGAGCCTGGTGTCGGCCGAGACCGCTAAAGGTCGTGGCAAAGGAGGCGATGCCAAGGCGCTGAGCAATAAATTGGCGGTCACCCAGGAAAGCCTCGACACGACTCGTCGTGACAACGCCGAACTGAAGAGCCGCATGACCGATCTGCAAAGCCAGTTGGATAAGCTGCAACGGCTGATCGAGCTGAAAAACAATCAATTGGCCAAACTGCAGGCCGAAGGCGCAGCCGGTGCACCCGCTGCTGCTGCTGCGGCTCCCGCTAACACGCCGGCGATTACCGCCGAGCTGGCGCCAAGCCCTGCGGCAACACCAGCGGGCGTGGTGCCTGCAGCGCCCAAGCCTGAAACACCCGTCGCTGAAGTCGCTCCGGCACCCGTCGAGAAGCCTATCGAGTCGACGCCCGCGACCTCTGACGATCAAAAATTCAACGAACTGCTGACCAATCCGATTCTGCTGGGTCTGGTCGGTGGCGGTGCAGTGGTTCTGCTGCTCTTGCTGTTGTTGCTGGCGCGTCGACGTAAAGCACAGCAAGAGGCCGAGAAGCACCTGCGCATGGCCCGTGCCCTGGAGGACGAGAAGGAGTTCTCCACCGAGCAGGAGTTGCCCGAAAGCAGCTTCGAAGGTCTGGAAGTGCCACCGCCGAACGTGAAACTCGCGACCGCGCCGGCATTCGCACCTGCATTTGCGCCTGCACCTGTGCCAACTCCCGCTCCGGCTCCGGCTCCGGCGCCAGTCATTGAGCCGGTTGTAGTCACGCAGCCCATTGCTGCGCCACTGATTTCGCCGGCGGCCGAGCGTGATGACGACGTGCTGAGCAAGGCTCAGTCGCATATCAATGCCGGTCGTCTGAATCAGGCTGCCGCCATGCTTGAAGACGGCATCAAGCAGGAGCCACAGCGCAGCGACCTGCGCCTCAAGCTGATGGAAGTCTACGGTCAGCAGGGCGATCGTGATGCGTTCGTTGCCCAGGAGCGCCAATTGGTGGCCAACGGCGACAACTTCGCCCAGGTCGAAAAGCTTAAAACCCGCTTCCCGGCAATGGCCATCGCGGTTGCCGGTGGGCTGGCTGCTGCGGCCCTCGCCGCCGAACTCGACGCGCAATACGTCAAGGACCTGCTGCTGGACGAGCCGCAAGCACCGGCAGCGGCGGATGATGACTTCGACAGCGCTTTCGACTTGAGCCTGGATGATCTGGAAGCCGCTTCTCCGGCGGTGGTTGCGCCAGAGCCGGAACCTGCGGCCGAACTGGACGAATTCCCGCTGGACGACGACCTGAGCTTTGAATCGGTGTTGCAGCAGCAGACTGAAATCAAGGAAAACCTCGACGACCTGTCGGACTTCGACCTCGACATGGATTTGGGCGGCGATCCTTCGCCGGCGATCCTCGCCGAAGACGACTTCCTGCTGGATCTGGACGAGGGCGTGAAGGACCTGCCGGTCGAGCCTGTTGCTCCTGCTAAATCTGAGGTTCCACAGGACGATCTGGAGTTGCCGGCCGATTTCGATCTGTCGTTGTCCGATGAAATGGATGCCACCCCGGCTGAGCCAGATGCCTTCGCTGCCGAACTGAATGACGTCAACGCTGAGCTGGATCGTTTGTCCCAGAGCATCAGCGAGCCGACTTTCACCGCCGAAGACGCGGCGGCGTCGATGGCTGATGAGCCGGACTTCGACTTCCTCTCCGGCACCGATGAAGTGGCCACCAAGCTCGATCTGGCCCAGGCCTATATCGATATGGGCGACAACGACGGCGCCCGGGACATCCTCAATGAAGTGGTGACCGAAGGTGATGCCGGTCAGAAGAGCGAAGCCAAGGAAATGCTTTCGCGTCTGGCTTGAATGATCGGTCGGCAATAAACAAAACGGCAGCCCATTGAGGCTGCCGTTTTTGTTTGTGCGATGCTCTTCGGATTAGGCCAGCAGATCCTCATAAAACGCACCAAACGGCCGGGTAGGGTGGGCGATCTGGATTTCCAGAATCCATAACCCGACATTCGGGCATGCCTCGAAACTCCCCAGGTCACCGGCCCGATAAATCGCATGGGGGAAGTCGCTGACCCGGTGCCCCTTGATCTCCAGGTTCAACCTCCAGCCCATTGCCGTCGCCTGTTCGTCGGCATAGCGGTACAGCTCAGGGCCGGCGACCTGATGGGTTCGCCAGTAATCGTGGACCTGATCAAACAGCGTCTTTGCTGCCGCCGCGCAGGCCGTCATTTCAGGATCATCGCCGACGACAAACGTCGCGCCCGAGTCGCCCTCATGACGATCCCAGACCACGCCGAGGTCGATGAAGAAAATATCGTTGTCAGCCAGTACCGGATCGCCATCGGAGGGTTGCTTGAAGGTTTTCAGGGTGTTCTCGCCGAAGCGGATCTTGGAGGGGTGCCAGATACGGTCCATCCCCAGTTCGTTCAGGACCTCGAGGCTCATCGCCAGGGCTTCGGATTCGCGCATGCCGGGTTTACGCGGCGGGCCATTTCGTCGATGGCTTCCCAGGTTTTGCGTTTCGCATGGAGCATGCCGTCCAGGCTGTAGGCCAGTCCGACGGCTTCTTTGAGGGTGGCGGTCATCATCAGGTCTCGGTGGTGTCTGTTTTTCGTTGTGTAGTCATCTATATAGCGAAGTCGGCCCGGGCGATGCAATGACACAAAATCCACACGCCTCTGGCGTCCCGGTGCGACGGCCTTATAATGCCCGCCTTTGCGCATATCAGCAGGCTGTTACTCCTTGGCAAATTTAGATAACCCGGCCGCCGAAATGGCAGCCGAGGGCTTTTTCCGGATCGCATTGGGCGTCGAATACAAAGGCTCGCGTTACCGCGGCTGGCAACGTCAGGCCTCCGGCGTGCTCACGGTGCAGGAAACCCTCGAAAAAGCCTTGTCCAAAGTCGCCGATTCGCCGGTGTCGCTGCTCTGCGCCGGGCGTACAGATGCCGGCGTGCATGCCTGTGGCCAAGTGGTGCATTTCGACACCCAGGTCGAGCGTTCAATGAAAGCCTGGGTCATGGGTGCCAATATCAACTTGCCCCACGATGTCAGCGTCAGTTGGGCCAAGGTCATGCCGGCGCATTTTCATGCGCGCTTCAAGGCCATCGCCCGGCGCTATCGCTATGTGATCTACAACGATCAGATCCGCCCTGCGCACCTGAATGAAGAAATCACCTGGAATCACCGTCCGCTGGACGTCGAGCGCATGGCCGAAGCGGCGCAGTATCTGGTCGGCACTCATGATTTCAGCGCCTTCCGCGCCGGCCAGTGCCAGGCAAAGTCGCCGATCAAGGAATTGCATCACCTGCGCGTCACGCGTCACGGCAAGATGATCGTCCTGGATATCCGCGCCAGCGCCTTTTTGCACCACATGGTGCGCAACATTGCTGGCGTGCTGATGACCATCGGTGCCGGCGAGCGCCCGGTTGAGTGGATGAAGGAAGTGCTGGAGAGCCGGATTCGCCGTTCTGGCGGGGTGACGGCGCATCCGTACGGTCTGTATCTGGTGCAAGTCGAGTATCGCGACGAGTTCGAACTGCCCGAGCGTTACATCGGCCCACACTTCCTGACCGGTTTCACGGAACTTGACGGCTGACGCCCTCGAATGCATTTGTTACCATCCGGGACTTTCTCGGATTTGCCCTGAGGTTCTATCGACATGTCAGCCGTTCGCAGCAAGATTTGTGGGATTACCCGCATAGAAGATGCGTTGGCGGCGGTCGAGGCCGGGGCGGATGCCATCGGGTTCGTGTTCTACGCCAAAAGCCCCCGGGCAGTCACGTTCCAGCAGGCTCGCTCGATCATCAGCGCATTGCCGCCGTTCGTGACCACCGTGGGATTGTTCGTCAACGCCAGCCGCTGCGAGTTGGGCGAATTGCTCGACGCCGTGCCGCTGGACTTGCTGCAATTCCATGGCGACGAAACAGCTGCAGAGTGTGAAGGCTGGCACCGTCCGTACATCAAGGCGTTGCGGGTCAAGGCCGGCGACGACATCGCCGCCGCATGCGATGCGTTTCCAAGTGCCAGCGGGATCTTGCTGGACGCTTACGTGGAAGGAGTGCCGGGCGGAACCGGTGAGGCGTTCGACTGGTCATTGATACCACAAGGCTTGAGCAAACCGATCATCCTCGCGGGTGGCCTGACCCCGGAAAACGTGGCCGAAGCCATCACCCGGGTGCGGCCTTACGCGGTGGACGTCAGCGGTGGGGTAGAAGCGAGCAAGGGCATCAAGGATCACGCAAAGATTCAGGCATTCATCAAAACGGTACGCGGTACGTCGATGTGACGGCTGGCACACTGCCGCCGTCCACACGCATGGCTGAGGATTTTTGGGTTGTACGCAGGTCACGCTTCACTGACCCGGCCATCCACTGATCATCGCCACACATATGAATTTAGCTCAAGGGCATACGCGGGGCTGCGAACCAGAGCGTTCGGGCCGCCGGTACTGGAGAAAGAAAGCATGAGCAACTGGTTAGTAGACAAACTGATCCCTTCGATCATGCGTTCCGAGGTCAAGAAGAGCTCGGTGCCTGAAGGTCTGTGGCACAAATGCCCGTCTTGCGAGGCTGTGTTGTATCGTCCAGAGCTGGAAAAGACCCTGGACGTTTGCCCCAAGTGCAACCATCACATGCGTATCGGCGCGCGCGCGCGCATCGACATCTTCCTCGACGCTGAAGGCCGTGCCGAACTGGGCGCGGACCTGGAGCCGGTTGACCGTCTGAAATTCCGCGACGGCAAGAAGTACAAGGATCGCCTGACCGCTGCCCAGAAGCAGACCGGCGAAAAAGACGCACTGATTTCCATGAGCGGTACCCTGTTGGGCATGCCGGTAGTGGTCTCGGCCTTCGAATTCTCCTTCATGGGTGGTTCGATGGGTGCCATCGTCGGCGAGCGATTTGTCCGCGCCGCCAACTACGCCCTGGAAAACCGTTGCCCGATGATCTGCTTCGCCGCCTCTGGTGGTGCGCGGATGCAGGAAGCCCTGATCTCCCTGATGCAAATGGCCAAGACCTCTGCGGTGCTGGCGCGTCTGCGTGAAGAAGGCATTCCGTTCATCTCCGTGCTGACCGATCCGGTCTACGGCGGCGTTTCCGCCAGCCTGGCAATGCTTGGCGACGTGATCGTCGGTGAGCCCAAGGCCCTGATCGGTTTCGCCGGTCCGCGCGTAATCGAGCAAACCGTGCGTGAAAAACTGCCGGAAGGTTTCCAGCGCAGTGAGTTCCTGCTGGAACACGGCGCGATCGACATGATCATTCACCGTCAGGAACTGCGTCCGCGCCTGGGCAACCTGCTGGCACAAATGATGGGCTTGCCGACGCCGAAATTCGTCGCCGCGCCAATCGAGCCGATCGTGGTTCCGCCGGTACCTGCGAACATATGACCGAACGTACCCTTGGCGAATGGCTCGCCTACCTTGAGCAGTTGCACCCTTCGGCCATCGACATGGGCCTGGAGCGTTCGCAACAGGTAGCGTCCCGCATGGGGCTGGGCAAGCCGGCGCCTCGGGTGATCACGGTCACCGGCACCAACGGCAAGGGTTCAACCTGCGCATTCGTGGCTTCATTGCTGCGAGCGCAGGGCCTGAAGGTGGGTGTCTACAATTCTCCGCACCTGCTGCGTTACAACGAGCGGGTGCAGGTCAATGGCGTCGAAGCCACTGATGCCGAGCTGTGCGAAGCCTTTGCTGCGGTGGAGGCGGGCCGTGGCGATACGTCCCTGACGTATTTCGAAATGGGCACCCTGGCGGCGTTCTGGCTGTTTCAACAGGCTGGGCTCGATGCCGTGGTGCTGGAAGTCGGTCTGGGCGGGCGTCTGGACACGGTCAACGTGGTCGACGCCGATATGGCGCTGGTCACCAGCATCGGCGTCGATCATGCAGACTATCTGGGCAATACCCGTGAGTCCGTGGCCTTTGAGAAGGCTGGCATCTTCCGTCAGGGTGCGCCTGCGCTCTGTGGCGATCTGAATCCTCCGCAACCTCTGCTGGACAAGGCGCGCGAGCTGGCTTGCCCGTTTTTCCTGCGTGGCCGCGACTTTGATCTCGGTGTGACCGATCACAATTGGCAATGGCGCGGTCTGGACGCTCAAGGGCGTGTGGTCGAATTGCACGACCTGCCGTTGCTCGACCTGCCGATGGAAAACGCCGCACTGGCATTGCAGGCGTACCTGTTGCTCGGGTTGCCGTGGGTGGATGCGCAGATTGTCGAGGCGCTGAAAGCGACGCGGGTGGTCGGTCGCCTTGATCGCCGTCAGTTCGACTGGCAGGGCAAGCGCCTGAACCTGTTGCTGGATGTGGGGCATAACCCGCATGCCGCCGAGTATCTGGCTCGCCGTCTGGCCAGCCGTCCGCCGGTCGGCAAGCGTCTGGCGGTGTTCGGATTGTTGGCGGACAAGGATCTGGATGGTGTCATCGGCGAATTGAATGCTAGTGTCCAGCAATGGGCGGTTGCGCCGCTGAATTCACCGCGGGCGCGTCCGGTTGCCGATTTGCAGGCCGCGTTGCAGAACCTTGGCGCCGCGGTAACGTCCTACGACAGCGTGGCTGCGGCCCTGGAAGGGCAGTGCGCGCTGGCGACAAGCGACGACGAGATTCTGTTGTTCGGATCATTTTATTGTGTCGCCGAGGCCCTTGAATGGCTGGCCCGGCGCTCCACGGAGGAAGCGGCAAATGGCATTGCTGGATAAGGCATACAAACAACGCATGGTTGGCGCCCTGGTTCTGGTGGCGCTGGCGGTGATTTTCCTGCCGATGCTGTTTTCCCGTCAGGACGAACAGCGTCAGGTAACCGTCGAAGCGCCGTCTGCGCCGCAAGCACCATCAGTGCCACAAGTGCAGGTCGATCCTGTGGTGGTGCCAGAACCACAGGCGTTGCCTGAGGAACCTGTGCCGAGTGATGACGAGGTCGCTCAGCCGGTCGTGCCAGCGAAGCCGATCGCGCCTGCCGCACCCGTCGCGCCTGCCGCCAAGCCGGTTGCACCAGCGCCAGCTCCGGTGCCTGCTTTGGCTGCCAAGCCTTCGGCCGCGCCGTCTCAGCCGATTTCGGCAGCCCCGGGCAAGCCTGACACCACTCAGAGCCGCGTCGACGCCAATGGTCTGTCGGTCAGCTGGTCGGTGCAACTGGCCAGCCTGTCGAGCCGTGAAAGCGCGGAAAGTCTGCAAAAAGACCTGCGCAGTCAGGGCTACAACGCCTACATCCGTACAGCCGACGGCAAGAACCGGGTATTTGTCGGACCGCTGATCGAGCGTGCCGAGGCCGATCGTCTGCGTGACTTGCTGGGCCGCCAGAAGAATCTCAAGGGGTTCGTGGTGCGTTTCCAGCCTGAACGCAATTAAAACTATCGACCCGATTTGAAATGCACTGAAAATCGCAGCTTACCGATAGTCATGCGCTCTGCTAAAATGCGCCGCCTTATCCGTCTGTAGGCTGCACTGTGCCATTTACCTGGGTTGACTGGGCGATCGTTGCAATCGTCGCCATCTCCGCATTGATCAGTCTGAGCCGCGGCTTCGTAAAAGAAGCACTATCGCTGGTGACCTGGATCATCGCAGGAGTCGTCGCCTGGATGTTCGGTGGTTCATTGTCCGAGTACCTCGCCGGATACATCCAAACTCCATCGGCTCGTGTGATCACGGGCTGTGCCATCATGTTTGTCGCCACGTTAATCGTAGGCGCAATGATCAATTATCTTATCGGCGAGTTGGTTCGCGTCACCGGGTTGTCCGGGACCGATCGATTCCTCGGCATGGCCTTCGGCGCTGCGCGTGGCGTGTTGCTGGTGGTCGTGGCGGTCGGGCTGTTGAGCCTGGGGCCGGTACAGCAGGACGGGTGGTGGCAGCAGTCCCAGCTCGTGCCAAAATTTCTATTGGTCGCAGACTGGTCCAAAAACCTGATCCTCGGGTGGAGCAGTCAGTGGCTTGCCAGCGGTATCAGCGTACCCGCTGAGATACCGTTCAAGGAGCACCTCTTGCCGATGGCCAAAACGCCTCTGTGAGTTGTGTTCAGTTCAGATCCATTAAGTAGGGGTTGCGTCGCATGTGTGGCATCGTCGGTATCGTCGGTAAGTCGAACGTCAATCAGGCGCTGTATGACGCGCTAACCGTCCTCCAGCACCGCGGCCAGGACGCTGCCGGTATCGTGACCAGCCATGATGGCCGGTTATTCCTGCGCAAGGACAATGGCCTGGTGCGTGACGTGTTCCATCAGCGTCACATGCAGCGCCTCGTCGGCCACATGGGCATTGGCCATGTGCGTTACCCGACCGCAGGCAGCTCGACCTCGGCCGAAGCTCAACCGTTTTACGTCAACTCGCCTTACGGCATCACGTTGGCGCACAACGGTAACCTGACCAACGTTGAACAGCTGGCCAAGGAGATTTACGAATCTGACCTGCGCCACGTCAACACCAATTCCGATTCGGAAGTGCTGCTGAACGTGTTTGCGCACGAACTGGCCCAGCGTGGCAAGTTGCAGCCAACCGAAGAAGACGTGTTTGCGGCGGTCACCGACGTGCACAACCGTTGCGTCGGCGGTTATGCAGTCGTGGCGATGGTGACCGGTTACGGCATCGTCGGTTTCCGCGACCCGCACGGCATCCGCCCGATCGTGTTCGGTCAGCGTCACACCGACGAAGGCGTCGAATACATGATCGCCTCCGAAAGCGTGTCCCTGGACGTGCTCGGTTTCACCCTGATTCGCGACCTGGCACCGGGCGAAGCGGTCTACATCACTGAAGACGGCAAGCTGCACACCCGTCAGTGCGCGACCAACCCGTCCCTGACCCCGTGCATCTTCGAACACGTCTACCTGGCGCGTCCGGATTCGATCATCGACGGCGTGTCGGTCTACAAGGCCCGTCTGCGCATGGGTGAGAAGCTCGCCGAGAAGATCCTGCGCGAGCGTCCGGAGCACGACATCGACGTGGTCATCCCGATTCCGGACACCAGCCGCACCGCGGCCCTGGAACTGGCGAACCACTTGGGCGTCAAGTTCCGCGAAGGCTTCGTGAAGAACCGCTACATCGGCCGGACCTTCATCATGCCGGGCCAGGCAGCGCGGAAAAAATCCGTACGCCAGAAGCTCAACGCCATTGAGCTGGAATTCCGCGGCAAGAACGTGATGCTGGTGGACGACTCGATCGTTCGCGGCACCACGTGCAAGCAGATCATCCAGATGGCCCGTGAAGCCGGCGCGAAAAACGTCTACTTCTGCTCCGCTGCCCCGGCCGTTCGCTACCCGAACGTCTATGGCATCGACATGCCGAGCGCTCATGAGCTGATCGCCCACAACCGTTCGACCCAGGACGTGGCTGACCTGATCGGTGCCGACTGGCTGATCTATCAGGACCTGCCTGACTTGATCGAAGCGGTCGGTGGCGGCAAGATCAAGATCGAAAAGTTCGATTGCGCGGTGTTCGACGGCCAGTACGTCACCGGCGACGTCGACGAGGCTTACCTGAACAAGATCGAGCAGGCTCGTAACGATGCCTCCAAGGTCAAGACGCAGGCAGTCAGCGCGATCATTGATCTGTATAACAACTGAGTGACAACCGGCCCTGAGGGGCCGGTTTTGTATCTACTAGATGAGCAAGGCAAGGAGTGACAGCATGAGTCAGGATTGGGATGCCGGTCGGCTGGACAGCGACCTCGAAGGCGTAGCGTTCGATACCCTGGCCGTACGCGCCGGTCAGCACCGTACGCCGGAAGCCGAACACGGTGATCCGATGTTCTTCACTTCCAGCTATGTGTTCCGCACCGCTGCTGACGCGGCGGCTCGCTTTGCCGGGGAAGTGCCGGGCAACGTTTACTCGCGCTACACCAACCCGACCGTGCGTGCGTTCGAAGAGCGCATTGCTGCTCTGGAAAGCGCCGAGCAAGCCGTGGCCACCGCCACCGGCATGGCCGCGATCATGGCCGTGGTCATGAGCCTGTGCAGCGCCGGCGACCATGTGCTGGTGTCGCGCAGCGTATTCGGCTCGACCATCAGCCTGTTCGAGAAGTATTTCAAGCGCTTCGGCATTGAAGTCGATTACGTGCCCCTGGCGGACTTGTCCGGCTGGGATGCGGCGATCAAGGCCAACACCAAATTGCTGTTCGTCGAATCGCCGTCCAACCCATTGGCCGAGCTGGTGGACATCGCCGAGTTGTCGAAAATCGCTCACGCCAAAGGCGCGATGCTGGTGGTCGACAACTGCTTCTGCACTCCTGCGCTGCAACAGCCGCTGAAGATGGGCGCGGACATCGTCGTGCATTCGGCGACCAAGTTCATCGATGGCCAGGGCCGTTGCATGGGCGGTGTTGTGGCCGGTCGCAGCGAACAAATGAAAGAAGTTGTCGGCTTCCTGCGTACCGCCGGGCCGACGCTGAGCCCGTTCAACGCCTGGATCTTCCTCAAGGGCCTCGAAACCCTTGGCCTGCGCATGAAGGCGCATTGCGCCAACGCGCAGCAACTGGCCGAGTGGCTGGAGCAGCAGGATGGCATCGAGAAAGTCCATTACGCCGGCCTCAAGAGCCATCCGCAGCACGAACTCGCCTTGCGTCAGCAAAAAGGTTTCGGCGCCGTGGTGAGTTTCGAGGTCAAGGGCGGCAAAGATGGCGCCTGGCGCTTTATCGACGCGACGCGCCTGATTTCGATCACCGCCAACCTTGGTGACACTAAAACCACCATCACGCACCCGAGCACCACCTCCCACGGCCGTCTGGCGCCGCAAGAGCGTGAAGCGGCGGGTATCCGTGACAGCCTGATCCGCATCGCGGTCGGTCTGGAAGACGTGGCTGACCTGCAAGCCGATCTGGCGCGCGGGTTGGCTGCCTTGTGATCGAGATGTCCACACCGGGCACTGGCACCCATGGCCGCGTTGCACTGGTCACGGGGGCCGCGCGCGGCATTGGTCTGGGGATCGCGGCATGGCTGATCTGCGAAGGCTGGCAGGTGGTGCTGACCGATCTGGATCGAGCGCGGGGTTCGAAGGTGGCGAAGGTGCTGGGCGAAAACGCCTGGTTCATCGCCATGGACGTTTCGAACGAGGGTCAAGTGGCGTTGGGTGTCGCCGAAGTGTTGGGGCAATTCGGGCGTCTGGATGCGCTGGTGTGTAACGCGGCGGTGGCCGATCCGCACAACATCACCCTGGAAAGTCTTGATCTGGCGTACTGGAACCGTGTGTTGGCGGTCAATCTCAGTGGGCCGATGCTGTTGGCGAAGCACTGTGCGCCTTATCTGCGCGCTCACAGCGGTGCGATCGTCAACCTGGCCTCGACCCGCGCCGCACAGTCGGAGCCGGACACAGAGGCCTATGCGGCGAGCAAGGGCGGTCTGTTGGCCCTGACTCACGCATTGGCCATCAGTCTCGGGCCGGAGATTCGGGTCAACGCGGTGAGCCCGGGCTGGATCGATACCCGGGATCCGGCGGTACGACGTGCCGAGCCGCTGACCGATGCCGATCATGCCCAGCATCCGGCGGGCAGGGTAGGGACGGTCGAAGACGTCGCGGCGATGGTGGCCTGGCTGCTGTCGAAGAACGCCGGTTTCGTCACGGGCCAGGAGTTTGTGGTCGATGGCGGCATGACCAAGAAGATGGTCTACGCGTAGAAGCTGCAGGTCTCAAGCTACAAGCGGCAATTAAAGGCGAGCCCGTGCAGGCCCTCAATCCGCAATCCGGCTTTTACTGGCCGCTTGAAGCTTGAGACTTGAAGCTGTTTTGAAAAAAACTTCAATCCTGCTATTGACTTAGGTTCGCTACCTGCGTAAATTTCGCGGCCTCAACGAAGCAAAGGGTGATTAGCTCAGCTGGGAGAGCATCTGCCTTACAAGCAGAGGGTCGGCGGTTCGATCCCGTCATCACCCACCACTTCTTGAGAGTCTTGCGAAAGCAAGATGGAAGCTTTTAAAAGCCTCCACCGACGCGCAGCGGTAGTTCAGTCGGTTAGAATACCGGCCTGTCACGCCGGGGGTCGCGGGTTCGAGTCCCGTCCGCTGCGCCATATTTTCCGAGTCAGGTTCGCCTGGTTCGAGATTGAAAGCCTCGAAGCTTCCAGTCAGACGAGTTACTTGGACGTAAGTCCAAAGCGATACGCAGCGGTAGTTCAGTCGGTTAGAATACCGGCCTGTCACGCCGGGGGTCGCGGGTTCGAGTCCCGTCCGCTGCGCCATATCTGCTTCAAGGCCCACTGAACGCCTTGAAGCTACAAAGAAAGCCGCTGGCTATCTTTGAGTCGATAGCAAAGACCCTGGTCGAAAGACCGGGGTTTTTTGTGTCTGCGATTTGGCTTTTCCCTCCTTTCCCCTGGTCATCAGGGATTCGCATCGGTCACGCCGGTGCAGATCTGCAATGAATTTTGCCCTTTCTTGATAATTCCCCTCAATCACCCGCAGCCATGATTAGCCGGTGCCTGCACGCCGAAATCTCCCATCCGTTACTCATTCATTCAAGTGTTCACTGGGTGCAAAGCGAACAAAGCGCTTTATCTGACGCCTCAACACTAATTAGAATGAGTCGCATTTAAAATATTTCTTCGCGCAGGGTTTCTATAGATGAGTGATGCGGCGACGCCGACGGGGCAAACGTTCCACGACCTGTACCGCGACCACCGGGGCTGGCTGGAAAGCTGGTTGAGACGACGCATGAGCAATGGCAGCGATGCGGCGGACCTCAGCCAGGACACGTTCGTGCGTTTACTCGCCAGCTCCCAACGCATCGCTGACCTGGAAGAACCCCGCGCCTACTTGGCGACCGTCGGTAAGCGCCTGCTCACCAACTTCTACAAGCGTCGCAGTCTGGAGCAGGCCTACCTCAATGCATTGGCGCTGTTGCCTGAAGACTGTGCGCCATCCCCCGAGCAGCGCTGGATTCTGCTGGAAGCCCTGCAAGCGCTCGACGAATTGCTTGATGGCTTGCCGAGGCCCGTGCGACGGGCATTTCTCTGGAGCCAGCTCGAAGGCCTGGGTTATCAAGAGATCGCCGAGCGCCTGCAAGTCTCGGAGCGCACTATCAAGCGCTATATGGCGCAAGCCTATGAACATTGTCTGCTGGTGGAACTGTGATCGGTTCAGCACCTTCGGCTGAAGCCCGACAAGTCGTACGGGCCGCCGCGCAGTGGCTGGCGCTCATGGAGTCCGGTTCCGCCAATGAGCGCGATCATGCCGAGTTGCAGAGTTGGCGCGACAGTCATTCCAGTCACGAACAGGCCTGGCAAAGGGCGCAACTCTTGCGCCAACGCTTTGCCGACCTTCCGCCCGCGCTGGCGATGGCCAGTCTGGACCGCCCGCAAGCGAGTCGGCGCGCCGTCCTCAAACGCGCTGTCGGCGCGGTGGCGCTGGTGCCGACAGCCTGGCTGATCAGTCGACAATTGCCGCTGGATGTCTGGGGAGCCGACCTGCGCACCGCGACCGGGGAGGGCAAGAAAGTCCGGTTGATCGATGGCAGTACGCTGCAATTGAACACCGCGAGCGCCGTCGATCTCGATATGAATAATCGGCTTCTGAAACTCGTAGAAGGCGAAATAGCGCTGAATGAGCCCGGCACCGCACCGCTGACGATCCAGACGCACTTTGGGCAAGTCATCGTCAGTCAGAGCGACGTGTGCGTTCGTCAGGGGCCGTCGGGGTGCAAGGTATCGGTGCTTAAAGGCACGGTGCAGTTGCAGCCTCTGCGCGGGCCAGTCTTTTCATTGCGCGGCGGCCAGCAAGTCAGCCTTCAAGCGGCGGGCGCCGGCGCTGTGGAACCCTTCGATGTGTTCGCCCCAGGCTGGCGCGACGGTGTGCTGATGGCGCAAAACCAACCCTTGGGGGATTTCCTGCGTGAACTCAGTACCTATCGTCCAGGCGTATTGCGCTGGGAGCCCGAACTGGAATCCCTGCGCGTCACCGGTAGTTTTCGTCTGCAAGACACTGATCGCATCCTTGCGTTGCTGGCGGCCAGCCTGCCGCTGGAAGTGCATTCGCGCACGCGTTATTGGGTAACGCTGCTGCCGCGCAAAAATAGTGTTTGAGGCGTGTCCCCTTTTTTCGTGTTGCTTGTCATTCAAGGCATGTAAAACGAAATCAGAGAGATTCTCAATGCCCGCAGTGATGTCTTGCAGTACGCGTCTGGCTCCATTCAGGCTGCGCCCGTTGTTGCACTTGAGCCTGTTGTTGAGCCTGAGTGCCTGTCCGTTGTTCATCACTGCTGGTTGGGCTGACGATGCTTCGCGACGCAGTTATCAGGTGCCGGCCGGCAGCCTCGGCGCCGCGCTGACCCGTTTCGCCGGACTGGCCGGGGTCAATCTATCAATGGATCCGTCGCTCGTCAGCAGTCGCAACAGCCCTGGTCTTTCCGGTGAGTTCGCGGTCGAGGAGGGCTTTGCTCGACTGTTGCAGGGTTCCGGTCTGCAATTGCGCCCGGTGGGCGAGCAGGCGTACATCCTGACCCCGGCGCCAGAAGTCGGCAGCCTGCAACTGGCGCCG
The DNA here is from genome assembly GCF_019823085.1 of Pseudomonas sp. DR48. Lineage (NCBI taxonomy): Bacteria > Pseudomonadati > Pseudomonadota > Gammaproteobacteria > Pseudomonadales > Pseudomonadaceae > Pseudomonas > Pseudomonas sp. DR48. The sequence goes on from NZ_CP081946.1 coordinate 4,195,194, forward strand.
ACTTCGGTTCTCGGTGCCACGGGCGGGACGGACGGCGAGGTATATGCCGGTGGACAGGTCGCGCGCAAAGGCTCGCAAGGCTTACTGGGCTCGAAAGATTTCATGGAAACGCCATTCAGCATGACTACCTACACCAGCGAGGTGGTCAAGAACCAGCAGGCGCGTACATTGGGCGACCTAGTTGCCAATGATCCGTCGGTTCGGGTCACCAATCCGGCGGGCGGACGTTATGAGCAGTTCACCATTCGCGGGCTCAGCCTGTTCAACAGCGATGTTTCCTATAACGGCCTCTACGGCGTCCTGCCGACCTATACGATCGACATGGAGATGGCCGATCACGTCGACATCCTCAAAGGCCCGAGCGAGCTGATCAACGGCATCTCGCCGCGGGGCAGTGTCGGTGGCGGGATCAACGTGGTGCCCAAGCGCGCCACCGACACGCCGATCACCTCGCTCACTGCCAACTATGCCTCCAACAACCAGATCGGCGGTGCCGTGGATATCGGCCGGCGCTTTGGTGAAGATGACAAATTCGGGATTCGTTTCAACGGTGTGAAGCAGTCCGGTGATACCGAATGGGACCACCAGAGTGTCGACCGCGACATGGCGGTACTGGGCCTGGATTTTCGCGGTGATCGGCTGCGACTCTCGACGGATGTCGGGCACACCGAGCGCGATACTGATGCCCCGCAGGAGCGTGTGACCGTCGGCGCCAACGCGCAGGTTCCTCATGCCAGCGATGTTCGCCGCAACTATGCGCAGTCGTGGAGCAAGGCGCGGACCAAGGACACCTTCGGTATGGTGAACGGCGAATTCGACGTCAGTGATTCCGTCATGCTGTACGGCGGTGTCGGAGCGCGTAAAAGCAATCATGACTTCCTCCGGCATGCCGTTTCGATTACCAACGACGCCGGTGATTTCAGCGTTCTGCCCCGCGACTTCACCCGTGACGAAAATGTCCGCACGGCGAATGTGGGTGTGCGCAACTGGTTCCACACCGGTCCTGTCAGCCATGAAGTCAACCTGGCGGCCAGCTACTTCTACATGGACTTTGAAAATGGCGGCGCCCGTTATGCCGCATCCCCCAGTAACCTCTACGACCCCGTGGAAACACCGACACCAGTCCGGCCCACGCGACAGGATCCCAAGGTCTACACCGAGAACCGTTTTAGCGGCGTGGCGTTGTCCGACACCCTGGGCTTCTTCGATGACCGCGTACTGCTGACGCTCGGTGCCCGCTGGCAGCGCGTGAAGGTCGATGACTGGTCGGACAATATCAAGGGCAACACCGCCTACGACGAGGAAAAAGTTTCGCCATCGGGCGGCATCCTGTTCAAGGCCACCGACAAGCTGTCGCTGTATGCCAACTACATGGAAGGCCTGAGCCAGGGCAAGATTGCGCCATCGACCTCGGTGAACGAAGACGAGATCTTCCCGCCGTTTATCAGCCGCCAGGTTGAGGTCGGCGCCAAATATGACGCGGGTCCGTTCGCTGTAACGGCAGCGGTATTCCGAATCAAGCAGCCTGCCTATGAAACCAACGCCATCACGCGGGTCTTCGGCCCGAACGGCAAGCGCGAAAACACCGGTGTGGAAGTGAGCATGTTCGGTGAACCGCTCAACGGTGTCCGCCTGCTGGGCGGTGTCATGTACATCGACAGCGAGCTGACCAACACCACCAACGGCACCTTCGACGGCAACCGCGCACCGGCCACACCGAAATACAACGTCAATGTGGGGGCTGAATATGACGTGCGGTCCGTGGAAGGCCTGACCCTGACCAGCCGCGCCATCTATTCCAGCTCGCAGTACCTGGACCAGTCCAACGTCAAGGAAATCGACGCCTGGACGCGCATGGACGTCGGCGCTCGCTACGCGTTCAAGCTCGACGAGAAGAACATCACCCTGCGGGCCAATGTCGAGAACGTGGCGGACAAGCGCTATTGGAGTTCCGCCGGAGCCTCGGATGACAGTGAGCCCGGATTGACGCTCTCGACCCCACGAACCTATCTCCTGTCCGCCACCGTCGACTTCTGAAAACGGGGCACATACAGGAAGTATTGCTGCGCGTTATCCGGGGCTGCTATCCCCGGTTACCCCTTGCGTTCATGGTGAGCGTGCGGTCGACCATGCACTGGTTTTTTCAATCAGCTTGAGTAGAAGGAAAATAATTGGATGAACTTCACCGCACTGGCCACAGAAGTTGCTGCTTACGCCGATGATCGAACGGGCGGGCGGCCCCGGCAGCATGCCGTTCGGCAAAGGCCAGGTGGTGAACCCTTTCCACTGGTTGCATTGTGAAGACTGACCTTCAACCTCATCCCTCCAGGCGCACGCTGTTGCGCCTGTCTTTTGGCGTGCTTGCAGTCAGGTTTTCCATGCCTGTGTGGGCCCAAACCGACGCCGCGCCGCTGCGGGTGATCACCCTGTTTCAGGGCGCCACCGACAGCGCCGTGGCGTTGGGCGTTACACCGTGCGGCATCGTTGATTCCTGGAGCGAAAAACCCACCTATCGCTATTTGCGTTCGGCGCTGGAGCCGGTACCCCATGTTGGGCTGGAAACCCAACCCAGCCTGGAGGACATCGCGCTACTGAAACCGGACGTGATCATCGCCTCGCGCTTTCGCCATGAACGCATCGCTCCGTTGCTCAAGCAGATCGCTCCGGTGGTGATGCTGGAGGAAGTGTTCGAGTTCAAAAAGACCCTGGCGCTGATGGGCGTTGCCTTGTACCGGCAACAGCGGGCCGATGAGGTGTTGACCCACTGGCAGCAGCGTGTGGCGCAACTGCGCCTGCAATTGCAGCACAAGTTTGCCGGACGCTGGCCGCCCACGGTGTCGATTCTGGATGTGCGTGAGGACCACATTCGCAGCTATCTGCCGGCGAGCTTTGCGGGTTCCGTCATCACTGAATTGGGCTTTGACTGGAGTGAAGCCAGTCGGGCGGCGAGCGGGGTGTCGATCAAACTCACCAGCAAGGAAAGCCTGGCGGTGGTGAATGCCGATATTTTCTTCATCTTCTTGCGCGCGGAGAAAGCGGCAGTGCAGCGAAATTATGAAAGCCTGGTGCAGCACCCGCTGTGGCAGCAAATGCGCGCACCGCAACAGGGCCAGGTGTGGCGGGTCGACGGCGTCGCGTGGAGCCTGTCCGGCGGCATGCTCGGGGCGAACCTGATGCTCGATGACGTTGCCCGCCTGGTCACGGCGGACGCGGCCTCATGAGTAACGCGTTGAAGATGTGGAGTGCGGGCGTTGTGTTGTTGCTGAGCGCCGTGCTGAGCCTGGCGGTCGGGGCCACCTGGATTCCGTTGTCGCAGGTTTTTGCGGCGTTTGTGCATCCCGATCCCCTGAGCGTCAGCCATGTGCTGGTCACCACCACGCGCCTGTCGCGGACCTTGATGGCCATGGCGGTGGGCGCGAGCCTCGCAGTGGCCGGCGCCCTGATGCAAGCGCTGACGCGCAATCCGCTGGCATCTCCCGGACTGTTCGGGATCAATGCCGGGGCGACTTTTTTCATCATCCTGTTTTCGTCGTTGTTCTCCCTGTCGTCCCCGGACGCGTGGCTGTGGTGCGCGTTTATCGGTGCGGCGGTGGCGGGCAGTCTGGTGTGGCTGATCGGCAACATGGGGCAGGGCAGCCTGAGCCCGTTGCGCATTGTGCTGGCGGGTGCGGCGATGGCGGCGTTGTTCTCCGCATTCAGCCAGGCGTTGCTGGTGGTCAATCAGGATGGACTGGACACGGTGCTGTTCTGGCTCGCGGGTTCATTGACCGAACGCAGCCTGTCGGTCGCCGCGCCGTTGCTGCTGTGTGGTGTGCTCGGGGTGTTCGGCGCGATGCTGTTGGCGGGGCAGGTTAACGTGCTGAATGCCGGGGAAGAAATCGCCACTGGCCTCGGCCAGCGAACCGGATTGATCCGGCTGCTGATGAGCGTGCTGGTGGTGTGCCTGGCGGGCAGTGCGGTGGCGTTGGCCGGCAGCATCGGGTTTATCGGTTTGCTGGTGCCGCACATGGTGCGCAAAGGCTTGTCGATTGATCACCGCTGGTTGCTGCCAGGGTGCGCGCTGTTGGGCGCGATTGTTTTGCTGCTGGCGGATACCTTGTCGCGGGTGCTGATCTTGCCGCAAGAGGTGCCGGTGGGGGTGATGACCGCGCTGTTCGGAGCGCCGTTTTTCATTCTGTTGGCGCGCCGTGGAGGTCGTTATGGATAAGGTCCTGACCTGGCGTCGTAGCGGGTTTTCCCGGCGGATTAATATTGCGACGTTGTGGCGATTGCTGGCGGCGTCGATGGTGACGGCGCTGATCATGCTGGGCTCGTTGTCCCTGGGCAAAGTCATGCTCTCGCCGCTGGAAGTGCTGCGCATCCTGCTGTCGAATCAGGACGCCAGCCTGACGTTTATCGTCGAGCAATTGCGCTTTCCACGGATCCTGCTGGCGGCGCTGGTGGGCGCGGCGTTGTCGGTGTCCGGGCTGATTCTGCAAAGCATCATCCGCAATCCACTGGCCTCGCCTGACTTGCTCGGCATCACCAGCGGCGCCAGTGCGGCGGCGGTGTTGTATTTATCGTTTTTCTCGGTGGCGCTGGGTCAACAGTATCTGCCGCTGGCGGCAATGCTCGGCGCGGGGCTGGCGGCACTGGCGATTTATCTGCTGGCCTGGAAACAGGGCGCCTCACCGCTGCGGCTGGTGTTGATCGGCGTCGGCATCTCGGCGATGTTGACCGCCGCTACCACATTCATTCTGGTGTTCAGTCCGTTGACCACGACCCTGTCGGCTTATGTCTGGCTGACCGGCAGCGTCTACGGCGCCAGTTGGCCCGAGCCGCTGGCGTTGGGTGCCTGGCTGCTGGGCATTTGTCCGCTGCTGGTTTTCCTGGCGCGGCAGGTGATGGTGCAGCAACTGGATGACAGCCTCGCACTGGGTATTGGCGTGCGCGTGCAATGGCTACGCGCCGGTTTGTTGCTGGTCAGCGTGGCGTTGGCCGGTTCGGCGATTGCCTGGGGCGGGGCGATCGCATTTGTCGGGCTGATCGCGCCGCACATTGCCAAGCGTCTGGTGGCGCCGGGGTTTGGCGGCCAGGCGGTGATGGCCGCGCTGGTCGGCGCGAACCTGGTGGTGCTGGCCGACGTTGCCGGGCGCACGCTGTTTTTACCGCTGGACCTGCCCGCCGGGATTTTTGTCGCCGTGCTCGGCACACCCTTTTTTCTCTATCTGTTGATTAAACAACGTCATTAAGGAATTCAACGTATGACGTCGATTGCAAGTCGCGGCCTGACCCTGAGTTATCAGCGCCAGGTGATTATTGACGCGCTGGACATGCAACTGCCCCAAGGCAAGATTTCGGTATTGATCGGCAGCAATGGCTGCGGCAAAAGCACCTTGCTCAAATCCTTCGCGCGGCTGCTGAAACCGCAGCAGGGCTCAGTGATTCTCAACGGCGTGGACATTCAGCAGAAATCCACTGCCGCCGTGGCTCGGGAGTTGGCGATCTTGCCGCAAACGCCGAGCGCGCCGGAGGGCATTACCGTGCGGCAACTGGTGGCGCTGGGACGCTATCCGTATCAGAGCTGGATGCAGCAGTGGTCGGCGGAAGATGAAGCCATGGTCAACCGCGCGCTGGCGCAAACCAGTCTGTTGGCCCTGGCGGATCGACCGGTGGACGCGTTGTCCGGCGGGCAACGCCAGCGGGCGTGGATCGCCATGACCCTGGCCCAGGACACCGGCATCGTGTTGCTCGACGAACCGACCACATTCCTCGACCTAGCGCATCAGATTGAAGTGTTGGATCTGTTGCGCGACCTCAACCGGCTCGAAAACAAAACCATCATCATGGTGCTCCACGACCTCAACCTGGCCTGCCGTTACGCCGACCACATGGTGGCGGTGCACAACCAGACCGCGTTCGCCCAAGGCCGGCCCGACGAGGTACTGACCGAGGCGTTGGTCAAAACCGTGTTCGACCTCAATTGCCGGATCATTCCCGATCCGTTCTTCGGTACGCCGCTGTGCATTCCGTTTGGCCGGGAACTGCCGCAATGAGTCTGGCCGGTCACTTCACGGCTTCAGAGTGGGCGGCATTGTCCGGTGAGTTGCGGCTCAAGGACAGCGCCGACCGCGACTCGCTGCGTTCGCTGCTGGCCCGGGACTTGTTGCAGGAAGAGGTGTGCGTGCAACTGCTGGACGCGTTGGGCCCGGTGATCGGCTCGCCGACTCGGGCGATTACCGCCTCATTGCTGGGCAAGCGCTTGTCGTTTCTGGCGACCGGTGCCTGTTTGTATGCGATGTCGATGTATGACAAAGGCTTGCTGATGTCCCTGGACAACACGGTGGTCGAATACGGTCACGATGACGGGTTATGGACGTCTTCGATGCCGATTAGCCATTCCCGTCTACTGACGTATGAAGCGGGCAAGCGCGAAGCCTGGCGCGAATCCATCGTTCAAGCGCTGTTTGCCGATCTGCTGAAACCGCTGTGGCAAACCTTCAATCGGGTCACCGGCGTTTCCCGACGCATCCTTTGGGAAAACACGGCCGTTCGCGTCTATTCACTGTATGAAAAACACATGGTGACAATCGACGACCCAGCGGTGCGCGAACGCTGTGAAGCGGATTTCAACTGGCTGATGACCCAAGCCGAACCGGCGCTGTTCGGCCTCGATTACAACCCGCTGAGCCATTTTCGTCGACCGCCGACGCTGGTGGACGAGGGGCAGCGAAGCATCCGCTTTCGCCGAACCTGCTGTTTCTACTATCTGGCCACCGAGCCCGCTGAATACTGCTCGATCTGCCCATTGCTGCGTTCGGGGAAAAAATGCCGATGAGTTACCTGATTAACCTCCGCCAACTAACGTCGGCCGGGACTTAATCGCTGAGTAGCGAATGAGCCGTCGTTCACCATCGGCCATTTTTCCGACCGCGGCTTCGATGTATTGCAGCGCAACGCCGCAATATTTTGATTCTTTGGTCAGTTTTTCGTGTCTGGATATTTGCCGCGAGCGCATAAGCCTATAAACTTAACCTTTCGGTCAGGTTTGCACTGTCTATTCGGCCCTTTGCATCGTCAGGAAGGGCTTCGCCAAGACTCGAGATTCCCCGTACATAACCAGAAGGGCGGACCCATAACCGCCCAGAGGATGATCCATGTCCAACCGTGATATATCCCGGCGCTCGTTCCTGCAGGGCGGGCTGGTGGCGGGCGTGAGCGTCACGCTCACGCCGCTCAGCAGTCAGGCGCTGGCGGCCTTGATGGAAAACAGCGTGACCGTGCCTTCCGAGCAATGGCTCGGCAACAACGGCAAGGCGCGCTCGCGTAACGATGCCTTGTCCAAGGTCTGCGGCAGCAAAGTTTTTGCCCGCGATATTCGCGCCAAGGACATGCCGGGCTGGCCCGAGCAGCAAGGCCACGCCATGCTGCTGAAAACCACCAAGGCCGACCGCATTTATGCCGGGTACGACCTGGCGTGGCTCGGTGCCGAATTGCAGCCCGACCGCATCGTTACCGCCGCGGACCTGGACAAGGACGGCATCGTCTTCCCCGAAGAGCACGCGCCTGATCCGCTGCTGCCGGAAGGCAAGGTGCCGATGTTCATCGGACATCCCGTGGCGATCCTGATCTGGAACGATTTCGAGCGCTTCCGCCAGGCCAAGGCCAAACTCAAATTCAATGACAAAGCGATTCGTTACGGTGCTCAGGTGCCGTTCTACGAAGGCGATACCTACGGCAGCTTCCGCTACGTGCGGGTTGGCGGTGCGACCTCGGCGGACGAAGACGAATTCGCCAGCCTCAAGGATTCGATCCTGTTCCCGATGCTGAAAAACCGTCGCCGGGTGTGGAATTCCCAGCCGAACCTGCACGGCAACCTGACCGAGCGCGGTTTGTTCTACGCCGACCGCATGAAGCAGCAGATCGACACCCCGCCAGACAATTGGCTGGTGTTCGACGAGCGCTACAAAACCCCTTCGATCGAACCCGCTGCGATGGAGCCGGACAACGGCAACGGCTGGTACGATCCGGCGACCAAGACCCTGCATTTCGTGGTGGCAACTCAGTGCCCACTGGAAGCCGCGACGGAAACCGCGAAGATGATCGCGCCGTCCCGCTTCGGCCTGGCCAACCTGAACATGCACCCCGGCTACACCGTGGGTTACGGTTCCAAAGACCACAACATTTTCGTTTATTACGCGGCATTGGCGGCGTTGTACGGCGCCGGTGTTCCCGTGCGGCTGGCCAATGATCGCTACGAACAATTCCAGAGCGGCATCAAGCGTCACCCGTTCGACATCCGCTACCAATTGGCCGTCGACAAGACCGATCACAGCTTCAAGATTTTCCGCGCCGAGATGAGCGTCGACGGCGGTGGACGCATCAATTACAGCCCATCGGTGGCGGCGGTTGGCGCCACGGCAGCGCAGTCGATTTACTACATGCCGCAGAACGACCTGCAGGTCACGGCTTATCACTCTCGCGCCGTTGAAGCCGGCTCGATGCGCGGTTATGGCACCCTGCAAAGCATGGCGTCCACCGAGATGATGGTCGATGAAATTGCCGATCGCCTTGGCATCGACGCCATCGATCTGCGCAAGAAAAACGCCATGGTTTCGGGCATGAAAAACACCCAGGGCGCGGTGCCGGCGGGTGCCTTGCGCCTGCACGAGATTCTCGACAAGGCCGCCGTTCACGAAGTCTGGAAAAACCGCGACGCGATCAAGAAACAGCGAGAAGCCCAGGACCCGGACAACTGGTACGGCATCGGTTTTGCCATTTGCCAGAAAGACTTCGGCACCGGTTCCGAAGCACCGATGGCGAGCATCGAATTCAGCGCTGAAGGCCGCATCCACCTGCGTCACATCGGCATTGAAATCGGCACCGGCATGTCCACGTCGCAAGCAATGGTGGTGGCGGATTTCCTTGGCAGCCCGGCGCATGAAGTGAAGACCGGTGAGACCGAGTGGAAAGAGTTGCAGCTGATCACCAGCGGCAACCCGTACATCATGAGCCAGGCCGAGCAGGACGGATTCCTGCGTAATCCGCGCTGGGTCGGCAAGTTGGCTTCCGCTTCGTCGGCGACCAACTCCGCGTACTACTTCAGCCACGCCACCCGTGAAGCGGCGCGTGTGCTGTTCAACCACGGTTTGTGGCCGGCAGCGCTGCAGATCTGGGGCCAAGGTCCTTATGGCGGTCAGGCCAACCCGTATGTGGTACGTCGCGAAGACGCGCATTGGGTCGACGGCAAACTCACCGCCAACGGCATGCAGCCGCTGAGCTTTGAGCAGTTGGCCAAGTTCGCTCATGAGAAAGGCCTGGTCACCGGCGCGACGGTGCACGGTTTCAACCGCTGGAGCTGGGCCGAGGCCGAGTTCAGCATCGACGGCGTGCGTGAGCGCCTGCCGCTGGATGGCCTGGCAGTCAAGTACGGCGACGGCGCGCCAAGCGTGAAAAAGGCGCAGATGAGCAGCGCCGGTTTCCATCTGCTGGATCGGCAGAACGTCCATTACCCGGACACCCAGCTGAACAACGCGGCCGTGACTTACTACAGCCCGGTGGCGACGCTGGTGGAATTGAAAGTGAACAAGGGCTCGGCCGAAGTCCAGGTGCTCAACCATCACTCGTGGGTCGAGTGCGGTCGGGTGCTGGTGGAAGAGTTGGTGAAAGGTCAGATCGAAGGCGGCATCGCCATGGGTATCGGCCATGCGTTGCTCGAAGAAATGCCGCTGTACGAAGGCGGGCCGGGGGAGGGTGACTGGAATTTCAACCGTTACCGCCTGCCGATGGCGCGCCACGTCGCAGTCTGGAAGCAGACGGCCGAGATACTGCCGCCACTGTCGCCAAGCGATCCGTCCAAGGGCATTGCCGAAGTGGTGATGATTCCGGTGGTCGGTGCCATCGGTAACGCCGTGGCCCACGCCATCGGCAAACGGGTCCGCGACCTGCCTATCACTTCCGCACGCATCAAGGAGGCCCTCAATGGCTAACCGTCCGCTTCAACTGACCCTCAACGGTCAATCCGTCGGCCCGGTGGACATCCCTGATGACCTGCCGATGATCGATTACCTGCACGAATACAAAAACCTCACCGGCTCCCGTCTGGGCTGCGGCCAGGGCATCTGCCACGCCTGTGTGGTGATCGTCGACAACCCGGACGGCACCAGCGAAGAAGTGCGCACCTGCATTACCGGTGCGCATTATTTCGAAGGCAAAAAAGTGCGGACCATCGAAGGCCATGCAAAGCGCGACGAGCAGGGCAAGGTCACTGAGCTGAATCCGATCCAGCAGCGATTCGTCGATGAGTTTGCCTTCCAGTGCAGTTACTGCGCGCCGGGTTTCGTCAACGCCGCGACCGTGCTGGTGGAAAAACTGCAGCGTCAACCGATCGTCAAAAGCCAGCTGGAGCAAGTCATCGAGGACAGCCTCGGTCACCACATCTGCCGTTGCACCGGCTACGTGCGTTACTACAGCGCGACGCGCAACGTGCTCACCGATCTCGGCCTGGTCAAGGAGGGTTAAGCATGAAGCCTCTACTTTCCTGTCTGGCGTTGGCGGTGGGCCTGGTGGCCCCGGTGTTGCTGGCGCACGCGGATGAACAAGTGAAACGCGGCGAATACCTCGCCCGCGCCGCCGACTGCATGGCTTGCCACACCGCGCCGGGTGGCGCGCCGTATGCGGGCGGTCTGCCGATCGTTTCGCCGTTCGGGACGATCTACGGTACCAACATCACCCCGAGCAAAGAGCACGGCATCGGCCTCTACAGCGATGACGAATTCTTCGCCGCACTCACCGAAGGCAAGCGTCGTGACGGCGCGAACCTGTATCCGGCAATGCCCTACACCTCGTATCACCTGATGCCGCGCGAAGACTCTGATGCGATTCACGCCTACCTGAAAACTGTCGAACCGATTGAACGCGCAGCGCCGGTCACAAGCCTGAGCTTTCCGTTCAACGTACGTCTGGGCCTGACAGGCTGGAACATGCTCTACGGCAAGGACGTGAAACTGGCGTCCACCGAAGGCAATAGCGAAGCCTTCAAACGTGGCCAATACCTGGTCGACGTGCTCGGTCACTGCGGCGAATGCCACACGCCGCGCGGCTTGCCGGGCGCGATGCAGCAGGACAAACGCATGACCGGCGGCCTGCTCAACGGTTACCTGGCGCCGAGTCTGCTGGCCAACGACCTGGCCGCTCGCGGCTGGAATCATCAGGACCTGAGTTCGTTCCTCAAGCACGGCATGAGCGCCCAAGGCACGATGTTCAACGAGATGTTCCCGGTGTTCCACAACAGCACCCAAGGCCTCAACGACCCGGACCTGGCGGCGATGGCGACGTTTCTGTTGGGCGATCAGCCGCCGGCGGCGAAAGCGCTGACTGATGTCCCGCTGGATAAGCTGAGCGCCAGCGCCCAGCGCGGTCGTCAGGAGTACTTGAATGTCTGCGCCGGTTGTCATGCACCGGACGGCGAGGGCAAGCCGCACATCGCGGTGGCCATGCGCGGCAACACCACGTTGCGCCTGGAAGATCCGCGCAACCTGGTGCGGGTCATCGACGACGGGATCGGTGAGCAGAAGTTTGCCGGGTTCGAGCGCATGCAACCGATGCCGGGGTTTGCCAACAAACTCAGCCACGAGCAACTCACTGACCTGCTGAACTACCTGCGTCAGGGGTTGGGTGGCCAGTCGGCTGATCTGGCGGTGAATGACGTGCAGAAGCTGCGGGCCGATGCACCGCCGCTCGAGCACAAGGCGCACTGACATGCAGCATCTCGATCTGCAGGTGGTACGACGGGCGCTGGAATGGTCGATGGCCGGCCAGCGCACCTGGCTGTGCACGGTGCTCGCCACTTACGGTTCGGCGCCGCGCGCGCCGGGCTCGATGCTGGCGGTGAACACGGATGGACAGTGGATCGGCTCGCTGTCCGGCGGCTGCGTCGAGGAAGACTTCCTCGAGCGCGTCGCCGAGGGGGCGTTTGTTGACGCCGTCAGCGTGGTCCGTTACGGCGAAGGTGACGACCCGCGCTCTCGCGTGAGTCTGCCCTGCGGCGGCGTCCTCGATGTGCTGGTGGAGATGCTTGAGCCTGATTGCGAGGTGCAGGCCCATCTGCGGCAACTGGAGTCGGCATTGTTGGGCCAGCGTCGGCTGATCCGTGAAGTCGATCTGGCCAGTGGGGCGCGCAGTCTGTTGGATGACCGCGAGCAGGGCGTGCGCATCGAGCGCGAGATCGATCGGGTTCGTGTGCGGATTGGCGCGGCGCAACGGTTGCTGTTGGCGGGGTATTCCAGCGTCGCTCAGGCGTGTGCGCAGTTTGCGGTGGGCCTGGGCTTCGAGGTGATTCTCTGTGATCCGCGCGATGAAGTGCTGGAAGGCGTGGTGCTGGAAAACGTCGAGATTCGCCGTCAGTTGCCGTCTGTGTTCATTGCGGACGGCGGCTGCCACAGCGACACCGCGGTGGTGGCGTTGACGCACGATCCACGCATCGACGATTTGGCGATGATGGAAGCCGTGCGTACCGAGGCGTTTTACATCGGCGTGATGGGCTCGATGCAAACCTCGCAAAAGCGTTTCGAGCGGCTGCGCAGGATTGGTGGTTTGGGGGAGGCGGAGTTGTCTCGGATTCATGCGCCTATCGGCTTGAACCTTGGCAGCAAGACTCCGGCCGAAATTGCCTTGGCCGTACTCGCCGATATCCTGCGAATCCGCAGCGGCATCGCGCGGGATCGACTCTAACGCCATCCCCCTGTGGGAGCGGGCTTGCTCGCGAAGGCGGCGTGTCAGTCGACATCAAATTTGACTGACATACCGCCTTCGCGAGCAAGCCCGCTCCCACAGGGTTTTGGTGTCTGTCAGTAGCCGAATTTGTCCCGCAGGCCGTAATACCACGCGCCCAATGCGGCAAATGGTGTGCGCAGCAATTGCCCGCCCGGGAACGGATAGTGCGGCAGATCCGCAAACGCATCAAAACGCTCAGCCTGACCGCGCAATGCCTCGGCCAGCACCTTGCCCGCCAGGTGCGTGTACGTCACGCCGTGGCCGCTGCAGCCCTGGGAATAGTAGATGTTGTCACCCAGGCGTCCGACCTGAGGAAGACGCGACAGGGTCAGCAGGAAGTTTCCGGTCCAGGCGTAATCAATCTTCACATCCTTGAGCTGCGGAAACGCCTTGAGCATCTTCGGCCGAATAATTGCTTCGATGTTCGCCGGATCCCGTGCGCCATAGACGACACCGCCGCCGAAGACCAGACGTTTGTCGCCGGTCAGGCGGTAGTAATCGAGCAGATAGTTGCAGTCTTCGACGCAGTAATCCTGAGGCAGCAGGCTTTTGGCCAATGCGTCACCCAGCGGCTCGGTGGTGATCACCTGCGTTCCGCACGGCATCGACTTGGCCGCGAGTTCGGGCACCAGATTGCCGAGGTAAGCGTTACCGGCCACGATGATGAACTTGGCCCTGACCTTGCCCTCCGGCGTATGCACCACCGGGTTCGCGCCACGCTCGATGCGAATCGCTGGCGACTGCTCATAAATAGTGCCACCCAGCGACTCGACCGCCGCCGCTTCGCCCAGGGCCAGGTTAAGCGGATGAATGTGCCCGCCGCTCATGTCGAGCATGCCGCCGACGTATTGATCGCAGGCCACGACTTCACGAATACGCTTTTGATCCAGCAACTCAAGCTGCGTATGACCAAAACGTTCCCACAGACGTTTCTGCGACTCCAGATGGCCCATCTGCTTGGCGGTGATGGCGGCGAACACACCGCCGTCTTTCAGGTCGCACTGGATATTATATTTGGCGACCCGCTCACGAATGATCCGCCCGCCTTCGAACGCCATCTGACCCAGCAACTGAGCCTGCTTGGGCCCGACACTGCGTTCGATCACATCAATGTCACGGCTGTAGCTGTTAACGATCTGCCCACCGTTGCGACCCGAAGCGCCAAAACCCACCTTGGCGGCTTCCAGCACGGTCACTTTAAAACCGTTCTCCAGCAGAAACAGGGCAGAGGACAGGCCGGTGTAACCGGCACCGATCACACAGACATCAGTCTCTACATCGCCCTGCAAGGCCGGACGCGGCGGAGCCGCATTGGCCGATGCGGCGTAATAGGACTCTGGGTAGGGGGTGTTCGCCATCCTGGTGCCTCTGTTTAATATATTTTACGAGTGCATCGATCCTACCCGAGTTAAAAATCGACCGCCAGCCACCGGAAAATCTTCTTTACCGCCGCGAAATTAAATATTTTGCATATTCATAGGGTTAGCTCGAAAAAAGGTGTTGACACCCCTCCGGAATTCCGTAGAATGCCGCCTCACAGCAGGCACGTAGCTCAGTTGGTTAGAGCACCACCTTGACATGGTGGGGGTCGTTGGTTCGAGTCCAATCGCGCCTACCAAACAAAATCCGCTCTGCTGGGCGGTCTAGAAGGGCTCACCGAAAGGTGGGCCCTTTTTTGTTGTCTGCGATTTGCAAAGCTTTTGCAAAACCCCACCTCGGAACGCCAATTCGGCGCTCACCTCCTGATTTGCGCGCACGTGCGACTCTGCGTCGGACTGCTTTTTGTTTCGCGTCCCCCACCACTGAATCATTGACCAGACTCACGGTCCTATCGCCGACCTTTGCATTTAGGACGTTCAAATGAAGCGTGCAGTAATATTGTTCCTGGCCGTCTCTGGCTCTCTTCTATTAAGCGGCTGCGGTCCTCACTGGGATGATGGCGAAAGGTACGGTCGTGATCGGGGCTATGATCATGGTCGTGGATACGACCGTGGGTATGACCGAGACGAGGACGATGATCGAGGACGTGAGCGCAGATATGAGCGTCGCGATAATGATCAGGGATATGATCGCAACCACCGTCGCGATCGTGATGATAGAGACGACTAGTCAGCGCTGATTTCTCCTCCGGGGTTCCCTTCGGTCAGCTTCCCGCTGCGCCTCGCTACAAAAGTTAAATCGGTGAAATTCCCAGGTCCGCCAGTGGCGACGGCCTGGGTTTGCTGCGGCTCTGATTCCATGTCAGGCGCGTGGTGTTGGTTAATTACAATCGCGCACAATGGCGACGTCAGGCATGAGTGATGGACAGGTCACTAATGACGCAGATCGAGCCGTCTTCCGGGTCGGTGCTTTCGGAGTAATCAATCTGGTTGTATACGCCGCCGTGGAAGGCGAGCGTTTTCGTGTCCCAGGTACTGTCCAATCGCATGATTGCGGAAGTTGATTGGACGCCGTTACAGTTCGCCGAGACTGAAACGGCGCCGCTCGAATTGGCGTGAATGCTGATATTGAAAAGTGCGCCGAGTGGCACGTTCTCCAACACTGTCGAGTTGACCGGATCGTCTTGCAGGTAGCTCGAGCGGAACCCCATGACGATTTTGCCTTTGTTCCAAAACACCTTTACGGGCGGTCGTTCTGAATCCTTCACGTGAATCTGGGCGATCACAACCTTCTGCAGCGAGTTGACCTTGGTCACTCGCATCTCCTGACGGTTCCAGTGGTCCGTAGCGCTGGAGAACAGCCAGTAACCGGGTTCCTTCCATTCGCAACGGGTGCGCTTCGTGCTCTTGCTGGATGCGCCGAGCGTCGGCGCGGTCATCTGCAGCGAGCCATCGGGCTGCATCGAGACGACGTCCGGGCATTCGATCAGTGCACGCCAGCCAATGATCTCAAGCGCTATCGGGTTGGTATCGGAGATCGGAAGCGGGGTTGCAATGGTGAAGTTGGTGATGTCTACAGTCATGGTTTTATGCCTCATTCCGTTGATATTGCCTTGCTCAGTTGAGCCTCTCGTTTGATGCAGGCCTACATCCCACTGCTCACTCATCGAATGGGCAGAAGTGATGCTTTCCAGTGAGCTGCTTCTGGCGTGGGCCAGAGTTGCGTCGGCTTGAGGTAAACTTACCATTTTAAGATGTTGCGTCAATGCATAATGGTAAATAAAAAGGTAAATAAAATACGGTTGTTGGTAAATAACTGATGCCATTGGTTTTTCTCAAGACGAAAAAAAGCCCGCGGTTGGCGGGCTTCGTTGGTCAGGCATTAATGGCTATGCGGGGTCGACGGGGGAGTGGGCTTTTCATCTGTAAACGTGGCAGGGCGCTTCACTTGTGCGCTCGTTCTACCCGCACAGTCCTCCCGGCCTTAACATCATCCGCGTGCAGACGAATCTTTTCTTTCTGAGCTTCCAAAAGCGCGCAGATTCTCATTAGTGCCATGGATTCATCGCGCGATTTGTTGCTGTTGGCCATGTTGGTCAGCTCAACCACTGCCCAGCCGATGACGGCGGTAGCATCTTCAAGATCGTAAAACAGCTCTTGCTGAGCTGTCCTGGGGCCGTCGAGCCCTTGTATCAGGTCTGTCATTTATTGTCCGTCCGCGAGCATTAGGTCTTTACTGGGTCCGTGGCAGTCTTCAATGAAGAGTCACAACCCTTCGACTCTCCCCGATCCTGATTCGATCCAGCGCCCGGTTAAGCGCATCCAGCGCATCGAGAAGGGCTTTCGCCTCAGCTTCCCGGCCATCTCCCCAAAGGCGTTCCGCCATTTTGTTCAGGGCCTGGATGGAGCGCTCAATTTCAGCAGCAGTCACTGCTTTGCTTTCCTGCTTTGTCTTCGGCATTCAGTAACCCTCTGCAGGGCATTATTCTGGCTTTCAACGGTTAGCGCGAGTACATCGCCCACCAGAACACGTGCCCAAGAATCGCAATTTGCTGCTCCTGGATCTGGGCAAAGGAATAATCCTCGTCCGGATGTTCGTCGCGGTTGAAGCTGCGCAGACGGATGCCAATGGGCAGGCGGTAGACCTGCTTCACGCGAAGCTGGCCATTATGGCTGATCGCATACATGTCGCCGTCAATGATGGCGCCGAGCGAGTTCTTGCCGACGTCGATACCCACGGTCGCGCCTTCACGCAACACGGGAAGCATGCTGTTTCCCCTGACAACCACGCATTTCGCATTACTGAACTGCACGTTGTTGTGGCGAAGGTCTTTCTTGAAGAAGCGAAGGCGTGAAGTGTTGCTTTCTTCGATCGCGAATCGGCCGGAGCCTGCTGCCAGTTCCACTTCCTGAAGGAAGGGTACGTAAACTTCGTCATTATCGAGCGGGGTTTCGTCGTCCCATATCTCGATGTCTGACATAGCGACTCTGGGCGGAATGCGCGGCGTCGCTGCGCTTGAAATTGCGGCCGACTTGAGGTCGTCTTCACTCAATGGCCGATCCAGCGATCCAGGCTCAAGCCCGCACTTGATTTCGAAGTCGCGCGCCATCTTCTCCCCGATATTTCTGAGGTGCTCTGCCTTATCGGTGAACAGCCTTGAGATATAGGACGGCTGCTTGCCCACCTTGGCGGCAAAATCAGCATCTTTCCCGCCGAAATCGCGATCGATGATCTGGCGCACTCGTGCTCTGCGTATGTCTCTGATTTCCATCTCCCAATTAAAACCTTTATTTCCCTTTTGGGAAATTACCTTTGCATGGTAACGATTTAGGCTGGGTTCGAATACAAATGAACCACAAGGTAAATACGTAAAGACGTCTGCATGCGCGGACAGCTGCTTCAGCCTGGTAGAAGAAGGCGTAAGATAGCGGTGCTACCTCATCAAAAGGAGCCGCATATGATCGCCAATCAGATGAACAAGCAGGCCTCTGAAAACCGAATGGTTTGGGATCAATACTTCTGCGCTGCGTTGATTGCGGAAAGCAATCTGACGGCACCGGTTGTCGGGGCGGTAACTCATGACGACAGGCAAAACCTGTTGATTGAAAGGGCAAAAGCGCTCGCCGACAAGATGATGGAACACCGAAGATGATAAGGGCCCAGCCAATGCGCTGGGCTCTGCGCATCTTAGGATGCGAACGACAGACGCGCTGCTCTCACCAATAGGGATTACCCTAGAACCATAAAAATTGTGTGGATATTTAATAGGTTACGATTTTTTTTAACTGAATAGTGATCAAAATATATTGTTACAAGTGAAATGCTCGGGTATTATCGCCCTGCGTTCACCACCACGGTTTATGCATTTTTGAGTCCCAAGCTTCCATCAGCTGCTTGGGCTTTTTTTTGCCTGAAATTTGGCAAACGCTGTCATCGAACTCACTCCTTCGAATCATCAGTCATGAGAATCAGGCGAGCCGCGGGTTTCTGGGCTACTACTGACAGGCCAAACTCATGCTGTCTGATGGAGGTCTCGATGCTGGTTCATTGGTCGCTTGCGGCAATTCACTTGCTGGCTTTTGCCATCGGGTTCTGGGCGGTGCTCACGCGGGGGACTGCATTCACCCGCCTGGCAGCTGGGGTAGGGGAGGCGCGCAGTGTTTTGATGGCCGACAACCTGTGGGGCCTCTCTGCCGTCGTTCTACTGATCAGTGGTGGGATGCGCGCCTTCGGCGGGTACGAAAAAGGCACTGATTACTATCTCCATCAGCCTCTGTTCCATCTCAAGATGACATTTTTCGTCGTTATCTTGCTGCTGGAAATCGCGCCGATGATCGCGCTTATCAAATGGAGAATTGCCCTGAGTGGGGGCGCGACGATCGATACCGGCCGTGCGAAATTATTCGCCCGGATCAGTCATGTTGAAGCGCTGCTGGTGTTGCTGATGGTGGTGGCTGCTACGGGCATGGCACGCGGCGTGACGCTGGGTTGACCACGTCCGATCACGTTCTTCCTCGGGTTTAATCCGAAACGTCTGACAGTCAGGGCACTGTCCTGCCGGTAGTATCGGCTGCAGGTTCTCCACCGAAGCGGAGCAAACGAGGGGCGGATAGCGAGGCGACGCTTGAATCTTTAGCCAGCCGTGGTTCGGGGGTGAACGGCTGGCTACTGACTGCAACAGGATTCAGGGAGTTTGTGGCTTGTCTGGAGCGGTCAGGCCAGCCTGAATGCGTTGGTAGATTTCTTCGCGATGCACTGCGACGTCTTTCGGCGCGTTGATGCCGATACGGACTTGCTGGCCGCTCACGCCCAGAATGGTGATGGTGATGTCGTCACCGATGTTTATGCTTTCACCGACTTTGCGGGTGAGTATCAGCATGGTCTTCTCCTTGATTGCTTTGTAGGGCACCTGATTCGAACAGTGCAGAGGTCGGTGTTATGTATAGATTAGTGCTAAGTCTCACGGTTTGGGTGCCTCTTTCTGACGCGCAGATGCTGCATTAATTCCCAAGGCGTAACTATACAGAGGCCGTCACCATCATTCTCGTTGTTTTGAGCCCATTTTGCGGCACTCGGGAAGTATTCATGAATGTTAAAATCGCTGCTTTCGGCATTCAGAGGGAACCGTTGTGCGCAAAATGGTCTTGGTAATCGCAGTATTGGCGTTGGCTGGATGCGGCGAGGGTAAGGGTGTTGACGCTCAAAAGCCGAAACCGGCACTCGTTTCCGCTCCTGCGGCGGCAATCGGGCCGCAATGGGATCTCGAAGTGCGGGGCGAAACGACTCAGGCTGTCAGCGACCTGAGCGGCTGGTTGATCGAGCACAGTTTTGTTTCCAATGTCGTCGTGGAAAACGGCAAGGCGCGCATCCTGGTCGGGCCATTCAGTTCCAAAGCCGAGGCTGAGGCCAAGCAGGCAGAAGTGGCAGCAGCGCTTACCCGGGCAAAGAAACAGAACGTTGAACTGTTGGTCCTTGAACGCCCTGCAGCCCAATAATAGTGTTTCTCACGGAGCATTTCATCGGGACACCTTGAACGGGCGCAAGAAAATCTCATGCTCATTTGATGCGCGTGACTTGACTGGTCCAGGGTGTACAGAAACGAAAAGGCCTCGGTATTAATCCGAGGCCTTTTCGTTTCTGCGATCGATTAGCCGCAGGCTTTCAGGTTCACGGGCCCGACAAACTCGTTGCCCCGACCCATCACGCACGCCACGCTCTGGTTGCGCTGGCGTTCCCAGGCTTCGACCGGGTAGGTCTTGT
Source organism: Pseudomonas sp. DR48 (assembly GCF_019823085.1). NCBI lineage: Bacteria > Pseudomonadati > Pseudomonadota > Gammaproteobacteria > Pseudomonadales > Pseudomonadaceae > Pseudomonas > Pseudomonas sp. DR48. Next base: position 4,215,087 of record NZ_CP081946.1, read on the forward strand.
TCCAGGCGTCGTACAGTTGGCGATCCTGTTTCGAAAGGCGCAAACCGTACTGTTTGCTCATGTAGAAATAGGTCCGGGCGATCATTCCGCGAATGGAAGGGCGAGGCATGACCTTCTTGGCCTTGAAGTCGACCTGGGTCAGGCAAGAACCGTATTGACCCGATTGCACAGGCAGCCAGCCGAAACTGAAATTGCTGCGATCGCCGTTTACCTCACCGATGCTTGGCACCAGGTTGTGCAGGTCGGCTTCGGCCTTTTGATAGGTTGGATCGTAGCGTGTGCAGTTCTTGCGTCCGCCCGCTTGCCAGCACTGACGCTGATGGCCGATCTGCCAGGCGGGAACGATGTGCTCCCACTCAATGCGCGCCGCGCGCTTGGCATTCTTGCGCGGCACGTACCCGCAGGCCGCCAGATTGACTTTGTTGCCAGTGTATTTGCAGCCGCAATAAAACTCGGTGGATTGCGGCGCGTACAGCTTCCAGGCGACTTTCTTGGCTTCGTTGAAGGTGCGTGGCGCGCCAGCCTGGGCGCTGAGGGTGATGAACAGAAACAGCAAAGCAAAACAGCGGACACTCATCGACTCAATCTTCCTTCGGCACAACCCAGAAAATCTGCACACCGCCGTCGTCGCGATAGGCGAGGGTGACGTTATCGTTCTCGTCGATTTCCTCGAGCAATTGTTCCCACTCATCCACGGGTTCGTCCGGCAACCGGAAGATCAGCGCGGCTTTGGCTTTCTGAGCGGTGGGAGAATTGATGATTTTCTGAACGCGCAGGCCCATGCGTGCGTAGGTGTCAGGAGAGGCAGAGGTAGTGGCCACGGAATTATCCTTATTAAGCTGTACGTGCATACAGTATTTAACTGTAGGCATTTTCGCAACTGCTTAAAATTCAAGAAATTCCTCTGACAGCAGTTTTTACCGTTTGGTGTAGGACAAAGGGAGTTTTTCAGGAGGAGGGAAGGTGCGGTATGAACCCCTCGCCAATGCTGGCAAGGGGTGAAGAAAGTGCCCGACCGGAACCGGTCGGGCGAGGGCGAATCAGTATTCCCAGAACATCCGTTGCAGCTCTTTGCTGTCGTTGGTCTTGGTCAGCGCGACCATCGCCAGGATGCGGGCTTTTTGCGGGTTCAGGTCATGCGCCACGACCCAGTCGTATTTGTCGTCAGGCTGTTCGGCGTTGCGCAGTACGAAACCGCCAGCGTTGACGTGGGACGAGCGAATGATTTGAACGCCGTCCTTGCGCAGGGCTTGCAGGGCTGGAACCACGCGCGAGGACACCGAGCCATTGCCAGTGCCGGCGTGGATGATCGCTTTGGCGCCTGACTGGGCGAGCGCTTTGTAGGCCGTATCGCTGACGTTGCCGTAGGAATAGGCGATTTCTACGTCAGGCAGGCTCTTGATGGTTTTGATGTCGAATTCCGAATCCATGGTGTGACGCTTGGCCGGCAGGCGGAACCAGTAGGATTTACCTTCAACCACCATGCCGAGTGGACCCCAGGCACTTTTGAACGCCTCGGTCTTGATGTTGATCATTTTGCTGACATCGCGACCCGACTGGATCTCATCATTCATGGTCACCAGCACGCCTTTGCCGCGTGCTTCTTTGCTGCTGGCGACGGCGACCGCGTTGTACAGGTTCAGCATCCCGTCCGCCGACATCGCGGTGCCAGGACGCATCGAACCAACCACGATGATCGGCTTGTCGGTTTTTTCCACCAGGTTCAGGAAGTAGGCGGTTTCTTCCAGCGTGTCGGTGCCGTGAGTGATCACGATGCCATCGACGTCTTTGCTGTCAGCCAGTTCAGCCACGCGACGACCCAGTTGCAGCAGGTTGTCGTTGGTGATGCTTTCAGAGGCGATCTGCATGACCTGTTCGCCACGCACATTGGCCAGTTGGCTGAGTTCGGGAACCCCGGCGATCAGTTGATCGATACCTACTTTCGCTGCCTGGTAGGTCGCGCTGTTGGCGGCGCTCGCGCCGGCTCCGGCGATGGTGCCACCAGTGGCGAGGATCACCACGTTGGCCAGTTTCTGTTGAGTTTCGACTTCTTTTGCCTGAAGCGCGGTAGGCAGCAGTAGCAAGAGGGCCAAGGCGCCCGGAATAAAAGTGTTGAAGGCAGATTTCATTATTTTCTCTCTAGTAGTGACGGTGCTGATGCAGGTTCATCTAGATGCGCCCCAGGCAGATCTGAACGCCGGGGGTGCAGGAGAAGAGCAGGATCTGTACCAGCCCTACGTTGAATGAGAAAAACTTTTAACTCGATGATTTATATGAATATTAATCTTGTGGACTACAGGCGTTAAACGCTGTGTTGTCCGGGATTCCGAATAAGTTGAGGATTCTCGTTCGGCTCTCCGAAAAGGCCTACGACCTCTGGTGCGCAAGTCGCCTTGCCAGATGAAAAATCCGTGCTAAAGAAACCGGCGCACAAGCCGATGCCCCTTCAAGGGATTTTTTCTTTTCGGGAGTGAACATGTCTTTATCTGTCGGTTTTCCAAATCCAAGCGCAGTCACCATCGGAGGCAAGTCCTCGGCGACGATCAATGCCCTGAACGACACAGCAGCCGACGCCACGACTCCGCTGGCCGATAAGGATAAGAACCAGGTGAGAACCGGTGGTGCCGCACCGGAGAAGAGCCCATCAGAAAGCAAAAGCACCCAAAGTATTGCCGTGCAGGTGCTGCTCAAACGCATGCAAGAACTGCAGAAGCAGTTGCGTGAAGAGCAGCAACAACTGGCGGCGGCTCAGGCAGCGTCTTACCCGACCCCGGAAGCCAAGGCCACGGCGGTCATGGCGATTCAGGGGCAAATAGCCGATACGAACGGTGCTTTGGCGCAGGTGGCGGGCAGCCTGGTGAAAGAGTTGGCCAAAGACTCCAGCGCTGGCGCCCTGGTCAGCACGACAGCGTAAGGTGCGCGGCGGTCATACCCATACAGGTCGTTGACAAATCCAGGCAGGGTTCGCATAGTTCGGTCTACGCAAACGTTTGCGCGCCGTTCTCGATGGATTGATCCATCGGTGGACGCACGGCAATCTTCGCCAGCGCAAGCGTTGCTCACAATAATCATAAGATCGGAGTGAACCCATGAAGCTGCCATTCGCTGGACGTCTTCTTGCTGTCGCTATGCTGGCTGCCGCATCCGCCGCGCTGCCTGTCTCATCGGCCTTCGCCGAGACGCCTGAAAAACCCAAAGTCGCCCTGGTCATGAAATCCCTGGCCAACGAATTCTTCCTGACCATGGAAGATGGCGCGAAGGCTTATCAGAAAGACCACTCCGGCGATTTCGAGCTTATTTCCAACGGCATCAAGGACGAAACCGACACCTCCGGCCAGACGCGCATCGTCGAGCAAATGATCCTGGCCAAGGTTAACGCGCTGGTCATCGCTCCGGCCGATTCCAAGGCCATGGTGCCGGTGATCAAGAAAGCCATCGATGCCGGTATCACCGTGATCAACATCGATAACCAGCTGGACCCGGCCGTGGTCAAAAGCAAAAACATCAATGTACCGTTCGTAGGGCCGGATAACCGCAAAGGTGCGCGTCTGGTCGGCGAATACCTGGCCAAGCAGCTGAAGGCCGGGGACGAAGTCGGCATCATCGAGGGTGTGTCCACGACCACCAATGCCCAGGCCCGTACGGCGGGTTTCAAGGATGCGATGGAAGCGGCGCAGATCAAGATTGTCTCTGTGCAATCCGGCGACTGGGAAATCGACAAGGGTAACAAGGTTGCCGCCTCGATCCTCAGCGAATACCCCGAGGTCAAAGCGTTGCTGGCCGGCAACGACAGCATGGCCGTCGGCGCCGTTTCCGCGGTGCGTGCAGCGGGCAAGGCTGGCAAGGTGCAAGTGGTCGGTTACGACAACATCAACGCCATCAAGCCGATGCTCAAGGATGGTCGCGTCCTGGCCACCGCTGACCAGTTTGCCGCCAAGCAAGCCGTGTTCGGTATCGAGACTGCGCTGAAAATCATCAAGGGCGAGAAGGTCGACAGCGGCACCAATGGCGTGATCGAAACGCCGGTGGAACTGGTCACCAAATAATCCTTCCAGCAACACGAGGGTGCTCGCCCGTCGGGGCGAGCACATGGAGATTTTTATGTCAGTTTGCGCCCCGAACGCTGTCCTCTCGGTGAGCGGCATCGGCAAGACCTACGCCCAACCCGTGCTGACCGGCATCGACCTGACGCTGATGCGCGGTGAAGTGCTGGCGTTGACCGGTGAGAACGGTGCCGGTAAAAGCACGCTGTCGAAAATCATTGGCGGACTGGTCACGCCGACCACCGGCCACATGCAATTCCAGGGGCAGGATTACCGCCCCGGCAGCCGCACCCAGGCCGAAGACCTCGGCATCCGCATGGTCATGCAAGAACTCAATCTGTTGCCGACCCTGTCGGTGGCGGAAAACCTGTTTCTCGATAACTTGCCCAGTAGCGGCGGCTGGATCAGTCGCAAGCAACTGCGCAAGGCGGCGATCGAGGCCATGGCTCAGGTCGGGCTCGACGCGATCGACCCGGACACACTGGTCGGCGAACTCGGCATCGGCCACCAGCAAATGGTTGAGATCGCCCGCAACCTGATCGGCGATTGCCACGTATTGATCCTCGACGAACCGACCGCGATGCTCACCGCTCGCGAAGTCGAAATGCTGTTCGAGCAAATCACGCGTCTGCAGGCCCGTGGCGTCTCGATCATCTATATCTCCCACCGCCTCGAAGAACTGGCACGGGTCGCCCAGCGCATTGCGGTTTTGCGCGATGGCAACCTGGTGTGCGTCGAGCCGATGGCCAATTACAACAGTGAGCAACTGGTGACGTTGATGGTGGGCCGTGAACTCGGCGAACACATTGACCTGGGGCCGCGCAAGATTGGCGTTCCAGCGTTGACCGTCAAAGGCCTGACCCGCTCCGACAAGGTTCGCGATGTGTCCTTTGAAGTGCGTGCCGGCGAGATCTACGGGATTTCCGGATTGATCGGGGCAGGGCGCACCGAGTTGCTGCGCCTGATCTTCGGTGCGGACACGGCGGACAGTGGCACCGTCGCCTTGGGGTCGCCGCCTCAAGTGGTGAGCATCCGTTCGCCGGCCGATGCGGTCGGTCACGGCATTGCCCTGATTACCGAAGACCGTAAGGGCGAAGGCCTGCTGCTGACCCAATCGATCAGCGCCAACATTGCGTTGGGTAATATGCCGGAGATTTCCAGCGGCGGTTTGGTCAACAGCGCCGCCGAAATGTCCCTGGCCCAGCGTCAGATCGACGCCATGCGCATCCGCAGTTCAAGCCCGACGCAGTTGGTGTCCGAGTTGTCGGGCGGCAACCAGCAGAAGGTCGTGATCGGCCGCTGGCTGGAGCGCGACTGTTCAGTGATGTTGTTCGATGAGCCGACCCGTGGCATCGATGTCGGCGCCAAGTTCGACATTTATGCGCTGCTCGGTGAGCTGACGCGGCAGGGCAAAGCGCTGGTGGTGGTGTCCAGCGACCTGCGTGAACTGATGTTGATTTGCGACCGGATTGGCGTGTTGTCGGCGGGACGTCTGATCGACACCTTCGAGCGCGACAGCTGGACCCAGGATGATTTGCTTGCCGCCGCGTTCGCCGGCTACCAAAAACGTGATGCGTTGCTCAATGAAGCAGCGCCTAGGGATCTTCCATGAAAACTGCATCTTCTGCCGGCAAACGTAGTGGCAATTTCTACGGCCTGGGCACCTATCTGGGCCTGGCCGGTGCCTTGCTGGCGATGGTTGCGCTGTTCTCGGTATTGAGCAGCCATTTTCTGTCTTACGACACATTCAGCACCCTCGCCAACCAGATTCCCGATTTGATGGTGCTGGCGGTCGGCATGACTTTCGTGTTGATCATCGGTGGCATCGACCTGTCAGTCGGCTCGGTCCTGGCGCTCGCGGCGTCGACGGTCAGCGTGGCGATTCTCGGCTGGGGCTGGAGTGTCCTGCCCGCGGCGGTACTCGGAATGGCGGTTGCGGCCCTGGCCGGGACCATCACCGGTTCGATCACCGTGGCATGGCGGATTCCGTCGTTCATCGTGTCCCTCGGCGTGCTGGAAATGGCCCGAGGCGTGGCGTACCAGATGACCGGTTCGCGCACCGCTTATATCGGTGATGCTTTCGCGTGGTTGTCCAACCCCATCGCATTCGGCATCTCGCCCTCGTTCATCATTGCCTTGCTGATTATCATCATTGCCCAGGCAGTGTTGACCCGTACGGTGTTCGGTCGCTACCTGATCGGCATCGGCACCAACGAAGAAGCCGTGCGTCTGGCCGGGATCAATCCAAAGCCCTACAAGATCCTGGTGTTCAGCCTGATGGGGCTGTTGGCCGGGATTGCTGCACTGTTCCAGATTTCCCGACTGGAAGCGGCGGATCCGAATGCCGGTTCAGGGCTGGAACTCCAGGTGATCGCCGCTGTAGTGATCGGTGGCACCAGTTTGATGGGCGGCCGTGGTTCGGTCATCAGCACATTCTTCGGGGTCCTGATTATTTCCGTGTTGGCGGCGGGGCTGGCGCAGATCGGCGCAACCGAGCCTACCAAGCGCATTATCACTGGCGCGGTGATCGTGGTGGCGGTGGTGCTGGATACGTATCGCAGCCAGCGCGCAAGCCGGCGGAGCTGAGTCATGGCAACGATAAAAGATGTGGCGGCACTCGCGGGGATTTCCTACACGACGGTTTCCCATGTGGTGAACAAGACCCGGCCGGTCAGCGAAGAAGTGCGGATCAAAGTCGAGGAGGCGATCAAGACCCTGGACTACGTGCCAAGCGCCGTGGCTCGTTCGTTAAAAGCCAAGACCACCGCGACCATCGGTTTGCTGGTGCCCAATAGCCTCAACCCGTACTTCGCCGAGCTGGCGCGTGGCATCGAGGATTACTGTGAGCGAAATGGCTACTGCGTGATCCTCTGCAACTCGGACGACAATCCGGACAAACAACGCAGCTACTTGCGCGTGTTGCTGGAGAAGCGCATCGACGGTTTGATCGTGGCATCCGCCGGCGGCGATGCTGGACTGGCTGAAGGCCTCGCCGGTGTGCGCACGCCGATGGTCATCGTCGACCGTGGGCTGGAAGGCGTGAATGCCGATCTGGTGCGCATCGACCACGAATACGGCGCCTATCTGGCCACCCGTCATCTGCTGGAACTGGGCCATCGGGATATCGCCACTATCGGCGGCCCGGCGGGCACCAGCGTCGCACAGATGCGTCTGGCCGGTTATTGCCGTGCCTTGCAAGAGGCGGGCGTGGAAGTGCATCGCGAGCGCATGCTGGAAAGCGACTTCACCAGCACGGGTGGCTACAACGCCGCTGCGATTTTGCTGGAAAAAAATCCGCCGAGCGCGATCTTCGCCGGTAACGACATGATCGGCATCGGTGTGCTGCGAGCGGCTGCCGAGCGCAATGTGCGTGTGCCGACCGAACTGTCGGTCATCGGCTTCGACGATATCCAGATGAGTCGTTATGTCTACCCGGCGTTGACCACCGTGGGGCAGTCGATCCTGCAGCTCGGTGAGATGGCGGCCGAGGTGCTGTTGCGACGGATCGCATCACCTGATATGGCCACCGATCAACGGATCGTGACGCCCAGTATTGTCCTGCGAGAATCGACTGCACCGCTCGCCGGTGTGTTCGACGAATACCGCTGAAACCGAATTTGACGAGTGATGTATGCCAGCAAAAGTAGTGGTAATAGGCAGCCTGAACATGGACTTGGTAACCCGCGCTCCACGGTTGCCCCGTGGCGGTGAAACGCTGATCGGCGAGTCATTTGCCACAGTGTCCGGCGGCAAGGGCGCAAACCAGGCCGTCGCTGCGGCGCGACTTGGGGCGCAGGTCTCGATGGTCGGTTGTATCGGCAGCGATGCCTATGGCCAAGAGCTGCGCGGCGCGTTGTTGGCCGAGCAGATCGATTGCCAGGCGGTCAGTACTGTCGAAGGCGCCAGCGGCGTAGCCTTGATCGTGGTCGATGACAACAGTCAGAACGCGATTGTGATCGTTGCCGGCGCGAACGGGGCGCTGACGCCTCAGGTGATCGACCAGTTCGATGCGGTGTTGCAGGCGGCGGATGTGATCATTTGTCAGCTGGAAGTGCCGGATGCCACCGTGGGCTACGCCCTCAAGCGCGGCCGTGAGCTCGGCAAAACCGTGATTCTCAACCCGGCGCCGGCCAGTCGACCACTGCCAGCGGACTGGTATGCGTCCATTGATTACCTGATTCCCAACGAAAGCGAAGCCTCCGCCCTGAGCGGTGTGCCGGTGGACTCTCTGCAGTCCGCTGAAACGGCAGCGAGCGCTCTGATCGCCCTGGGTGCCGGCAAAGTCATCATCACCCTCGGCGCTCAAGGGTCGCTGTTCGCCAACGGCACAGGCTTTGAACATTTCCCGGCCTCGCAGGTGAAGGCGGTCGATACCACCGCTGCCGGTGATACGTTCGTCGGAGGTTTCGCCGCCGCTCTGGCGTCCGGCAAAAGCGAGGCCGAGGCAATCCGTTTTGGCCAGGTTGCTGCTGCGCTGTCCGTCACCCGGGCCGGTGCACAACCCTCGATTCCCACTCTGTCAGAAGTACAGGCGTTCAAAGCACCATGAAAAAAACACCATTACTCAACATTGCGCTGTCCCGGTTGATCGCCTCCCTTGGCCACGGTGACATGGTCGTGATTGGCGATGCCGGCCTGCCTGTACCACCGGGCGTTGAGCTGATCGACTTGGCTCTGACTCAAGGGATTCCCGATTTCGTCAGCACTTTGAAGGTCGTGCTCAGTGAAATGCAGGTTGAACGGCATGTATTGGCCCAGGAAATTCTCGACAAGCAACCGCCAGCCTTGAGCGCGCTGGATGAGCTGAACGCCGAAGGCGCGCTGGGCCAGCGGGAGCTGCTCAGCCATGAGCAATTCAAAGTCCTCAGCCGCCAGGCGCGGGCGATTGTCCGGACCGGCGAATGTGCGCCGTACTGCAACATCGTGCTGGTCTCGGGAGTGACTTTCTAACGCGGCTTACCGACATTCGTTTCCCCACGCACAAGGAGTGCGATATGCACCGCTATGCTCAGAAACTGCACCACATGCTCCGGAGTCTGCTGCTTTTGTCCCTGATTACTGCAACGAGCGCCCAGGCGGCGGAAAAGATCGACTTGATCATCGACACCGATCCCGGCGCGGACGACGTAGTCGCGTTGCTGTTTGCGCTGGCATCGCCGCAAGAGTTGAACATTCTTGCGTTGACCACCGTCGCCGGCAACGTGCGTCTGGACAAGACCTCACGAAATGCACGACTGGCTCGCGAGTGGGCGGGGCGCGAAGAGGTGCCGGTCTATGCCGGTGCGCCGAAACCATTGATGCGTACACCGATTTACGCCGAGAACATCCACGGCAAGGAAGGCTTGTCGGGCGTCACCGTGCACGAGCCGAAGAAAGGCCTGGCCGAAGGCAATGCGGTCAATTACCTGATCGATACCTTGAAAGCCGCCAAGCCTCACAGCATCACCATCGCCATGCTGGGCCCACAGACCAACTTGGCCCTGGCGTTGATCCAGGAACCTGAAATCGTTCAGGGCATCAAGGAAGTGGTGATCATGGGTGGTGCGCACTTCAATGGAGGCAACATTACCCCTGTGGCCGAGTTCAACCTGTTCGCCGACCCGGAGGCGGCAGAGGTCGTGCTCAAAAGCGGCGTGAAGCTGACGTATCTGCCTCTGGACGTGACCCACAAGATCCTCACCAGTGAGGCGCGCTTGAAGCAAATCGCAGCGCTCAATAACAACGCCAGCAAGCTGGTCGGCGATATTCTCAACGAATATGTCAAAGGCGACATGGAGCACTATGGTATTCCGGGTGGCCCGGTACATGACGCGACCGTCATCGCCTACCTGCTCAAGCCTGAGTTGTTCACCGGGCGTTCGGTCAATGTGGTTGTAGATAGCCGCGAAGGACCAACCTTTGGTCAAACCATCGTCGACTGGTATGACGGCCTCAAAGCGCCAAAGAATGCTTTTTGGGTTGAAAGTGGCGATGCCCAGGGCTTCTTCGATCTGCTGACCCAGCGACTGGCTCGTCTGAAGTAAGCGATGACCCGCAGGTGCCAGCCTGCGGGGTTTTATTTTCTCTCGGTTTCCACAGTGTCATTCAGGTCAGCAGGGTATTTCTCGAAAACCTGCTTGATGAATGACTGGGCTGATTCGGCTCCGAGTGCCTTGACCAATAGATCGATACCAATGATTGCCAGCTCTTCCGGACTGCCTGGACTGTAAGAGCTGTGGCCCTGTGGCCACTTGACGGTGATGTTGGCGTCGATACTTACGGTGGTCATGATTGCGCTCGAAAAGTCGGAAAGTCTGAATGTCGAGTTAACCATTTTGCACGAGATTTGGCACTCCGACTTAGGCATGAGGGTAGGGCTATGCGACACTTGGTCTTTGACCGATTTTCAAGGACCGCGCTGTGCAGATCGATTTGAACACCCCTGACGGCTTGACCCTTGAGACGGTACGCCAGCTGCTGGCCGCTGCCAGTGATGACGAACATACGCAGTTGCGTGTGACCAAGGACGGGATGGCCTACATTTCTTCCGGCGTTGTGGGTGGCACCGATATCAACGGGCTGCTGTTTCGACTGGAGACCTGGGCCAAGGGCTCCGGGTACGTGGGATTGGTCGCGGCCAGCGACGAGGTCTGGGTCATGCAGATCTTCAACGCGCTGAAGGAAAACTGGCCGAACCCACCCTTCGATTACATTGACGTCTATTGAGCGGCGTTCATATTCAGTCACGATTGAGTGATGAATGACAGAGCGCTGCTCAGGCAAACTCAACGCTTGTGCGGGTCAAGGGCAGGGCGAGCACGCTCACCTTGAAACCAAACGCCGGATTGGCGGTCGCAAGATCTCAGCTTAACTATTGGAAAAAAGGAGGCTTCATGCCTTGGAAGCTCGCGTCATTGGGTACTTTGTTCGCTGTCACGCTGCTGGCGGGTTGCAGCAGTTCGACTTCGCAGTCTGCGACAGACCCCGTTACGACGACTGACACTGGCCACAGCCGTTGTGAGGCCAAGGCGGCAGAATTCGCCATCGGCAAAGCGGCGTCCCCGGCGCTGCTGGAACAGGCGCGTACGCGCGCTGGTGCACAGAATGCACGGTTCCTGGGGCCGAACGATATGGTGACTCTGGAATACCGCTCTGATCGCCTGAATCTCAATACCGATGCCAACCGGGTGGTGACACGCATCAACTGCGGCTGATCGGCTCAGGCTTTTGTATCGCCCATAAAAAACCCCGTCACATGGACGGGGTTTTCTTAGTGCGCCAGAAACTTACTCTGGGCGAACTTGTGCAGCTTGCATACCCTTTTGGCCTTTCTCAGCCACGAAGGAAACGGTTTGGCCTTCTTTCAGGCTTTTGAAACCGTCGCTTTCGATAGCTTTGAAGTGTACGAACAGGTCGTCACCGCCACCTTGAGGAGTGATGAAGCCGAAGCCTTTTTCATCGTTGAACCATTTAACGGTGCCGGTTTGGCGATTAGACATGGTGTATCTCCAAGAAACTTATATTTTCAGTAGTGCTGTGCTGCTCAGGCCAACTGGGCACACGGGACTATCATAGTCGAAATGTTCGATTTGGGAGCCCCCCGGACGTGCTGTTTGCCCTGCAGCTGCGTTCTATTTGCTGCTTTATTTCGCTGTAAGCCCCGTTTTAGAAGGCTTTCAGCCAAAAGTAAAGACAATAAAAAAACCTGTAAAACCTGCATAAATTGTAAAAAAAAGCGGTTTTCAGAAGCTTTTTACTGTCGCCGGCGGGGTAAAAATCCCGTCATCAGGCTTATTTTTTTTCTTTGGAATCGGCTTTGCACGCGGAAATTTTTGTCAGCGCGCTTTGCTTCAGGGCATCGCTGGCCGTGTTGTCCATCAGGGCCTGGAGGTCCTTGGCTGGATACGATTTGATGGCATCGGCACCACAAGCGCAGTGGGCCTTGGCGGCCGCATCACCGATCTGCTTTGCCGCTGCCGGCGTACATTGCTCCATGTACTTTGCGCGCAGGTCTTTTGGCCATTCGGCATGGGCGGTTAGTGGTAGCAGCAGAACGAGGGGGGCGACTACGGCGAACAAACGATTCAGACGCATGCTGGGATGCTCCTTGTGGGTCAATGTCTGGTTTATCTGATGGGTAAAGCAGGGTTCAAGTTCAGCACTCTGGCATAAAAATAGCGGATTGACCTCGGTCGCGAGCCTCGTTGCATCGACGACCGTTCATCTGTGCTAGCATGCCTCGCTCGGGCGTTTGCAGGCTCCGGATGACTTTGAGTCCCGGTGGCGGCAATTGCGCGAATAACCCTGATTTGAATCCCAGTCACTCTGGTTCGGTTTTCCGGTTGGCCGCAAGGCTCCTGCCGCTGTAAGGCAGGCGTTCGTCATTGAATGGCCTGGATCGGATCTTGTACTGGCTCATCCCAACCCACGTGACCTTTGGTAGGGGTCACCACTAGGAGAGGAGGCGCCATGCCAACTATTACTCTTCCCGACGGCAGTCAACGTTCATTCGATCACCCGGTTTCCGTAGCCGAGGTCGCCGCATCCATTGGTGCAGGCCTGGCCAAGGCCACCGTGGCCGGCAAGGTCAATGGCAAGCTGGTCGACGCCAGCGACATCATCGACAGCGATTCCACGCTGCAAATCATTACGCCAAAGGATGAAGAGGGGCTGGAGATCATTCGCCACTCTTGCGCTCACCTGGTCGGCCACGCGGTCAAGCAGTTGTACCCGACCGCTAAAATGGTCATCGGGCCGGTCATCGACGAAGGCTTCTATTACGACATCGCCTTCGAGCGTCCCTTCACTCCGGACGACCTGGCGGCCATCGAACAGCGCATGCAGCAGCTGATCGAGAAAGATTACGACGTGATCAAGAAAGTCACTCCGCGCGCCGAAGTGATCGAAGTGTTCAAGGCCCGTGGCGAAGACTACAAGTTGCGCCTGGTCGAGGACATGCCGAACGAGCAGGCGATGGGCCTGTACTATCACGAAGAATACGTCGACATGTGCCGTGGTCCGCACGTGCCGAATACGCGCTTCCTGAAATCCTTCAAGCTGACCAAGTTGTCCGGCGCCTACTGGCGCGGCGATGCCAAGAACGAGCAATTGCAGCGCGTTTACGGCACCGCGTGGGCTGACAAGAAGCAGTTGGCGGCTTATATCCAGCGCATTGAAGAAGCCGAGAAGCGCGATCACCGCAAGATCGGCAAGCGCCTGGGCCTGTTCCACACCCAGGAAGAGTCGCCGGGCATGGTGTTCTGGCACCCGAACGGCTGGACCCTGTATCAGGTGCTCGAGCAGTACATGCGCAAGGTTCAGCGCGATAACGGCTACCTGGAGATCAAGACTCCGCAGGTCGTTGACCGCAGTCTGTGGGAGAAATCCGGGCACTGGGCCAACTACGCCGACAACATGTTTACCACTCAGTCGGAAAACCGCGACTACGCCATCAAGCCGATGAACTGCCCGTGTCACGTGCAAGTGTTCAATCAGGGCCTGAAAAGCTACCGCGAGTTGCCGATGCGTCTGGCCGAATTCGGTGCTTGCCACCGTAACGAGCCATCGGGTGCGTTGCACGGCATCATGCGCGTGCGTGCATTCACTCAGGATGACGCCCACATCTTCTGCACCGAAGAGCAGATGCAGGCCGAGTCCGCCGCGTTTATCAAGCTGACCATGGACGTTTATGCCGACTTCGGCTTTAAAGAAGTCGAAATGAAGCTGTCCACTCGTCCGGAAAAACGCGTCGGTTCCGACGAACTGTGGGATCGCGCCGAAGCTGCACTGGCTGCAGCCCTTGACAGCGCGGGCCTGCCGTACGATTTGCAGCCGGGCGAGGGTGCGTTCTACGGTCCGAAGATCGAGTTCTCGCTGAAAGATTGCCTGGGCCGTGTCTGGCAGTGTGGTACCCTTCAGCTCGATTTTAACCTGCCTGTCCGTCTGGGAGCCGAATACGTCTCTGAAGACAACAGTCGCAAGCACCCGGTTATGTTGCACCGGGCGATCCTCGGATCCTTCGAACGTTTCGTCGGAATCCTGATCGAGCACTACGAGGGTGCATTCCCTGCGTGGCTGGCTCCGACCCAGGCAGTGATCATGAACATCACTGATAAACAGGCCGATTTTGCCGCCGAAGTTGAAAAAACTCTCAACGAAAGCGGATTTCGTGCCAAGTCTGACTTGAGAAATGAAAAGATCGGCTTTAAAATCCGCGAGCATACTTTGCTCAAGGTCCCCTATCTCTTGGTTATCGGAGATCGGGAAGTCGAGATGCAGACTGTCGCTGTGCGTACTCGTGAAGGTGCTGACCTGGGCTCGATGCCCGTCGCCCAGTTCGCTGAGTTTCTCGCGCAAGCGGTTTCCCGGCGTGGTCGCCCAGATTCGGAGTAATTACTATTAAGCGTGAAATGAGACAAGATAAACGAGCTGCACCGAAAGCCCCGATCAACGAGAATATCTCGGCACGCGAGGTTCGGTTAATTGGGGCTGAAGGTGAACAGCTTGGGATTGTGTCAATTGAAGACGCGCTTCTTAAGGCTGAAGAGGCCAAACTGGATTTGGTGGAAATTTCCGCCGATGCAGTACCCCCTGTTTGCAAACTGATGGACTACGGCAAATCGATCTTCGAGAAGAAGAAGCAGATTGCCGCGGCCAAGAAAAACCAGAAGCAGATTCAGGTTAAAGAAATCAAGTTTCGTCCAGGGACGGAGGAAGGGGATTACCAGGTAAAACTGCGCAACCTGGTACGTTTCCTGAGTGATGGGGACAGGGCCAAGGTATCCTTGCGATTCCGCGGCCGTGAGATGGCCCACCAGGAGCTGGGGATGGAACTCCTCAAGCGAGTTGAAGGTGACTTGCTCGAGTACGGTTCGGTCGAACAGCATCCTAAGATGGAAGGACGCCAGCTGATCATGGTCATCGCCCCGAAAAAGAAGAAGTAATCAACAGGGCACGGCAGGCCTTGCGATTATGTTTATCAACTGAATGCGGAGTATCCGAACATGCCAAAGATGAAAACTAAAAGTGGTGCTGCTAAGCGGTTTCTGAAAACTGCTAACGGTATCAAGCACAAGCACGCTTTCAAGAGCCACATCCTGACTAAAATGTCGACCAAGCGTAAGCGTCAGCTGCGCGGTAGCAGCTTGCTGCATCCGTCTGACGTGGCAAAAGTCGAGCGCATGCTGCGCCTTCGTTAATTTTAGTCAAGAATAGAGGAAGTAACTCATGGCTCGTGTAAAGCGTGGCGTCATTGCCCGTAAACGTCACAAAAAAATTCTGAAACTTGCTAAAGGCTACTACGGCGCTCGCTCGCGCGTATTCCGTGTTGCCAAGCAAGCGGTAATCAAGGCAGGCCAATACGCCTACCGTGACCGTCGTCAGAAAAAACGTCAGTTCCGCGCTCTGTGGATCGCTCGTATCAACGCTGGTGCACGTATCAACGGTCTGTCCTACAGCCGTTTCATCGCCGGCCTGAAAAAAGCGTCCATCGAGATCGACCGTAAGGTTCTGGCTGATCTGGCAGTGAACGAAAAAGCGGCGTTTGCTGCGATTGTCGAGAAAGCTAAAGCCACCTTGGCTTAAGTACCCCCGACAGTCACCCGGCCTCACCTCTGTGGGGCCAGGTGTTAAACGTCATAAATAGGGGAAGAGCCTTCAAGCTCTTCCCCTATTTTGTATCTGGAGTCTGTACATGGAAAACCTGGATGCGCTCGTCTCTCAAGCACTAGAGGCTGTGCAAAGCGCTGAAGATATCAATGCCCTGGAGCAAATCCGGGTTCACTACCTTGGCAAAAAGGGTGAATTGACTCAGGTGATGAAGACCCTGGGGAATTTGCCGGCAGAAGAGCGCCCACAAGTCGGTGCGCTGATCAACGTTGCCAAGGAGCGTGTCACAGAGGTTCTCAATGCCCGCAAGGCGCTGTTTGAAGAGGCTGATCTGGCCGCCAAACTGGCTGCCGAGTCCATTGACGTGACCCTGCCTGGCCGCGGTCAGACCTCCGGTGGTCTGCACCCGGTTACTCGCACTCTGGAACGAATCGAGCAATTCTTCACCCATATCGGCTACGGCATCGCCGAAGGCCCAGAGGTGGAAGACGATTACCACAACTTTGAAGCGCTCAACATCCCAGGCCATCACCCGGCCCGGTCGATGCATGACACCTTCTATTTCAATGCCAACATGTTGCTGCGCACCCATACCTCGCCGGTACAGGTCCGCACCATGGAATCGAAACAGCCACCGATCCGCATCGTCTGCCCAGGCCGTGTGTATCGTAGCGACTCCGATATCACCCACTCCCCGATGTTCCACCAGGTCGAAGGCCTGCTGGTCGACCGCGATATCAACTTCGCCGACCTGAAAGGGACCATCGAAGAATTCCTGCGCGTGTTCTTCGAAAAAGAACTGGCGGTGCGTTTCCGCCCATCGTACTTCCCGTTCACCGAGCCATCCGCTGAAGTCGACATGGAATGCGTGATGTGCAGCGGCAAAGGCTGCCGTGTCTGCAAGCAGACTGGCTGGCTGGAAGTGATGGGTTGCGGCATGGTTCACCCGAACGTGTTGCGCATGTCCGGGATCGACCCGGAAGAGTTTTCGGGCTTTGCCTTCGGCATGGGCGTTGAGCGTCTGGCCATGCTGCGTTACGGCGTGAACGACTTGCGTCTGTTCTTCGACAACGACTTGCGGTTCCTCGCGCAATTTCGCTAGTCGTAACGAATTCTTAGGAGAGCAGGATGAAATTCAGTGAACAATGGCTGCGTGGCTGGGTAAGCCCGCAGGTAAGTCGAGACGAGCTGGTTGCTCGTCTGTCGATGGCCGGTCTTGAGGTCGATAGCGTTACGCCGGCCGCCGGCGAATTCACCGGTGTGGTGGTGGGCGAGGTGCTGAGCACCGAGCAGCACCCGGACGCCGACAAGTTGCGTGTTTGCCAGGTCAGCAATGGTGCGGAGACGTTCCAGGTTGTTTGCGGTGCGCCCAACGTGCGCCCGGGCCTGAAGATTCCGTTCGCCATGATTGGCGCCGAACTGCCAGGCGACTTCAAGATCAAGAAAGCCAAGCTGCGTGGCGTTGAGTCCAACGGCATGCTGTGCTCGCAAGCCGAGCTGCAAGTCGGCGAAGGCAACGATGGCCTGATGGAATTGCCGGCCGATGCGCCGGTCGGTCAGGACATTCGTGAATACCTGGGCCTGGACGACGCCAGCATCGAGGTCGACCTGACTCCGAACCGCGGTGACTGCCTGTCCCTGGCCGGTCTGGCCCGTGAAGTCGGCGCGCTGTACGCCGCTGAAGTCACCCGTCCGGTGGTGGCTGTCGTGCCGGCCGTGCATGACGAAGTGCGTTCTATCGAGGTGCTGGCGCCAGCCGCTTGCCCACGTTACCTGGGTCGCGTGATCCGTAACGTCGACCTGTCCAGGCCTACTCCGCTGTGGATGGTCGAGCGTCTGCGTCGTGGCGATGTGCGTAGCATCGACGCGGCTGTCGACATCACCAACTATGTGATGCTGGAGCTGGGTCAGCCGCTGCACGCCTTCGATCTCGCCGAAATCAACGGTGGCATTCGCGTGCGCATGGCCGAAGAAGGCGAGAAGCTGGTACTGCTCGACGGTCAGGAAGTCAGCCTGCGTAGCGATACGCTGGTCATTGCCGACCACACTCGCGCCCTGGCGATTGCCGGCGTTATGGGCGGCGAGCATAGCGGCGTCAATACCGCGACCACTCGCGATATTTTCCTGGAAAGCGCGTTCTTCGATCAGATTGCTGTCGCTGGCAAGGCCCGTTCCTACGGCCTGCACACCGACGCTTCGCACCGCTACGAGCGTGGTGTGGACTGGCAACTGGCCCGTGAAGCCATGGAGCGCGCCACTGGCCTGCTGCTGGAAATCACTGGCGGTGAAGCCGGGCCGATCGTCGAGACCGTCAGCGAACAGCATTTGCCGAAAATTGCTCCAGTCACCCTGCGTGCGCAGCGCATCACTCAGATGCTGGGCATGGAGATGGAGTCGGCTGAAGTCGAGCGTCTGCTCAGTGGTCTGGGTCTGAAGATTTCTGCCGATGGGGCAGGGCAGTGGCGCGTTGAAGTGCCAAGCCATCGCTTCGACATCAGTCTGGAAGTCGACCTGATCGAAGAGCTGGCTCGCCTGTACGGTTACAACCGTTTGCCGGTTCGTTACCCGCAAGCCCGTCTGGCGCCGCAAGCCAAGGCTGAAGCGCGTAGCGACCTGCCTGAGCTGCGTCGTCTGCTGGTTGCTCGCGGTTATCAGGAAGCGATCACCTACAGCTTCATCGATCCGAAACAATTCGAGCTGTTTAATCCAGGTGTAGAGCCGCTTCTGCTGGCCAACCCGATTTCCAACGACATGGCTGCCATGCGTTCGTCATTGTGGCCTGGTCTGGTCAAGGCACTTCAGCACAACCTGAACCGTCAACAGGATCGCGTCCGCTTGTTCGAGAGTGGCCTGCGCTTCGTGGGTCAGCTGGAAGGCCTGAAGCAAGAGCCAATGCTGGCCGGTGTTGTGTGCGGTAGTCGTCTGCCGGAAGGTTGGGCGCAGGGTCGCGATGTCGTGGACTTCTTCGACATCAAGGCTGACGTGGAAGCGGTGCTGGGCTTTGCCGGTGCTTTGGATTCGTTCACATTCGTGCCGGGCAAACACCCGGCGCTGCACCCGGGTCAAACCGCGCGCATCGAACGTGAAGGTCGTCTGGTCGGTTTCGTCGGCGCTATCCACCCTGAATTGTCGAAAACCCTCGGTCTCGACCGTCCGGTCTTCGTTTTCGAGCTGGTCCTGGCCGAAGTGGCGTTGGGGAAAATGCCGAAATTCAGCGAGTTGTCGCGCTTTCCTGAAGTGCGTCGCGACTTGGCACTCATTGCGGCCACGGACGTCGCAGCCAGTGCTGTACTGGATGTAATCCGTGAAAATGCAGGCGAATGGCTCACGGACCTCAGGCTATTTGACGTGTATCAGGGTAAAGGCATTGATCCTGATAGAAAAAGCCTTGCAGTCGGCTTGACCTGGCAGCATCCATCGCGCACTCTTAATGACGATGAGGTGAATACCGCGACGCAAAACATCCTCACCTCGCTCGAACAAAGGTTGAACGCCACGTTAAGGAAGTGACGTATGGGGGCTCTGACGAAAGCTGAGATGGCGGAACGTCTGTATGAGGAGTTGGGCCTGAATAAACGGGAGGCCAAGGAATTGGTCGAACTGTTTTTTGAAGAAATCAGGCACGCTCTTGAAGACAACGAACAAGTCAAATTGTCCGGTTTCGGCAATTTCGACCTTCGGGACAAACGCCAGCGGCCTGGCCGCAATCCGAAAACGGGTGAAGAAATCCCGATCACGGCTCGCCGTGTGGTCACCTTTCGTCCAGGGCAGAAGTTGAAGGCCCGAGTTGAGGCTTATGCTGGAACCAAGTCATAACGACGAGCTACCCGTCATCCCAGGCAAACGCTACTTCACCATCGGTGAAGTCAGCGAGCTGTGTGCGGTAAAACCGCACGTGCTGCGCTATTGGGAGCAGGAGTTTCCTCAACTCAACCCCGTCAAACGCCGCGGAAACCGCCGGTATTATCAGCGACAAGACGTGCTGATGATCCGGCAGATCCGCGCGCTCCTATACGATCAAGGTTTCACCATCGGCGGCGCTCGCTTGCGTTTGTCCGGCGATGAAGCCAAAGACGACACCACCCAGTACAAGCAAATGATTCGGCAGATGATTGCTGAATTGGAAGATGTGCTGGTTGTACTCAAGAAATAATTTCCTGCGTTTGAATACTTCCAGTTTTCAAACGCTTGCGATATATTCTTGAGCGTTCTTCGAGAAGAAGGACAAGTTACACGCCTAGTCGGGGCGTAGCGCAGTCCGGTAGCGCACTAGCATGGGGTGCTAGGGGTCGAGTGTTCGAATCACTCCGTCCCGACCATATTTTTCAATGACTTAGCCCAATCTGAAAAGATTGGGCTTTTTCATGTCTGAAAAAATACTCCCACATTTACTCCCACGGATATTCTGGATCTAGTTAGCTTCGACGTCTGAGGGAGTGTAATGGGGCACTGCCTTGTCTCTGCTGATCTACGCCTGTCAGTGCTACAGGTTGGAGCCCGCTTGTGGCCGAGCTACCGGTCGCGACAGGATGCTAACTACCAAATGTAGCCTTTAGTCCTCGCTGCATCCGAACATGCTGGTGATTCACAAGCTGGTCCGCGGCACCGAGTACCGACAGTTATGGAATAATGCATTCACGTGGCGGTTTTCGGGGCTTTCTAATTCTAAGCGGCGTGAGCCTAAGGAGGGCTTTGGCAGTCGGCTCCACTCAAGCAAGCCCGATGTGTTCCATTGAATGGCAATATGGCATAGTGGTAGCACAAGTCTGTTGCATGCTCGCAACGTGGGCGCAACGCCGAAAAAGAATATTGCCGAAGCTCCTCATGCCCAAGAAACCGGCCCCAAATCAACTCGTCGTCAAGCGCGGAGCAGTCCCTCCCTCAGTGTATCTGATGCATATATCGGATAAAGAATGGGAGCTTTTTATCGAGGATGCGTGCCGGCATGGCGGAAGGTATATTCAGGTTAAGCGGCTGGGTAATGCCAATGACAAAGGACGGGATGTAGAAGCGCGCTTCCAGGGTGCGCTTGTGGCTGATGGTTGGGACCTTTTTCAAGCAAAACACTATAAAGACCGATTGACGCCCAGTGAAGCCTTTCCGGAAATAGCTAAATTTCTTGGCCATTTACTGTCGAAAAGTTACCCGGTTCCTCGTAAGTATTATTTTTGTGCCCCTCTTAATGCAGGGCCTGATCTTCATGATTTGCTGGCTGACCCTCAAAAGCTTCGCGAAACGTTTCTTACTGCATGGAGGTCGGGTTCCCAGGGCCTAGGGCCTGAGAAGGCGAAGCTGACTCCAGAGATGGAGGCGTTTGTGATCGCGTTCGATTTCAGCCGTTTCGAAGAGTGCTTGGTTCATGACCTCCTCGCATGGCACGAGCAAGATTCCTCCGCACACTACAAGCTATTCGGCATCGAGCCTGAGCGCGGTGACGATCCCGAAGTGCCGAATGAAGCTCAAGCATACGAGATGGTGTATGTGACTGAGCTCCTTAATTTGTATGGTGAGCTCGATGGTACGCCAATATCATTGAAGGATGTTCTCGACTCAGAAATTTACAACGACCATTTTGCTGCTGCTCGCGAGACTTTTTACTCTGCGGAAGGGCTAAAACGGTTTAGCCGCGATATTTACCTAGAGGACGAGTTCGCAAAACTTCTCGATATGGTTAGAAAAGGGATCAAGCTAAAGGTGTACAGCCCAAGTTTAAAAACGGGGATGGAGCGCCATGATGCAGCCATAGGTGCAGTTAGTAGCGTCGCTCTCACAGATAGTGCTCTGCATCCTCGACTTCGGGGCGGAGATTTGCCGGGCACATGCCATCACTTAGTTAATGACAAGCACTTAAAATGGGTTCGATAAAATCAAGGAAGCAACCCGAACTGTTCAATACCCCTTTCGAGCTGGGGCTAAGGATGGTTTACCTGCTGTCAGCGCTTCGACCTGAAGGCGCTGATCTTCAAAAATTGGTGTTATTGGATTATGCAATTGTGTACTCGAGCGACGTTGGAGGGCCCGATAGTCTTCATACTCCAGTACCCTTTCGTAACGCCGAGTTGTTCAGCAGACGTGAGCGAATCGAGCAGGGTTTGTACCTGATGAGCACGCGTGGCTTGGTCGATGTTGTACTGGATGATCGAGGTATGACCTATGTGGCTGGGCCAAGCAGCTTCACGATGGTTGGCTCCCTATCCTCAAAGTACTGGCGAGAGCTCGAGACTAGATGCAGGTGGGTTGCAACTCGATTCGGAGCAAAAGAGTCAAGCGCGTTGCAGAGTGAGTTCGCTGAAAAAGGGCACCTGTGGGGTGCCGAACTTGAGACCGTAAGGAGGCTATTGTAGACATGGCTGTCGCGCTTATTCAGCTGAAGGCATCCGGACCGGGAAAGCCAGACGCGCTCATTGATTTTAAGTTTCCAGCAACACTCGTCCGTGGGCCAAGTGACACGGGTAAATCCTACATTCGCGACTGTTTATGGGTACTCCTTGGTGGCGAGAAAAACCCCAAGAAAATCCCTCAGGCAACCGGATACGACACCCTTACCTTGCAGCTGGATGGTGATGGGCAGTTGTATGAAATTCGCCGGGCATTGGCTGGAGCGGAAACAAGGCTGAGCTCACTTACATTAGCCGCGGACGGTGCGCATGCTCGTGAGGAGCTTGAAGAAGATATAGGTGATTTTCTTGTAAAAATGTCGGGTGCTGCTGGCAAGCTTTTACTTCGATCTCGTGCAAAAAAGGGATCTGTAACGGGCGGGGATTTACGTCACTGGTTTCTTCTATCGCAGCCGAACATGATCAGTGAAGACCCGACTAGTGGCCAGGTGGTATCGGCGACTCAGCGTATTGCCGCATTCCACATGTTCATCACTGGCAGCGATGACGCTGCGATTGAGCTGACCAAGTCAAACGCGGAAAAACAACAGATTGTTGGGAAAGTATTAGGAGCCGAAGAAAGCTTAAAACGAGTGCGATCGGAACTGCCATCCGATCAGAGCCGTGACGAGATAGTCGATGCTCTTGAAAGGGTGGATAGCGTTCTAGGAGCCATGACACAACGTTATGATGAGCGGGCGTCGCATCTGCGTGATGTTCGTGAGCAGATTTATAGTGTCGAAAGACAACTGATCGATGCTCGATCCAAACGTGAGCACAGTCGAGCTATGGCCGACCGTTTTGAGTTGCTTGATGAAAAGTATCGTAGTGATAGTGAGCGGCTAGGCGCAACCTGGGAGGGTGTGTCTATGTTTCAAGCGCTAACTGAGGTGCCATGCCCCTTGTGCTGCGCTCCGCCTGGAGTGCAAACCGATCAGCGACAGCTTATTCAAGGTAATCAAGATCTCTACAGACGAGCCCTGAAGGTGGAGCTGGAAAAAATCTCTGTTTTACGTCACGGATTGGCTGATGCCCTGAAACGCGAGCTCCAACGCGTTTCGGAGATTGATGCCCAAAGCCGAGAGTGGAGCGAAAGCCTTAAACAGTTGGAACAAGAAGAGCGTAAACGTTCAGCATCAACGCATCAGGAGTTCAGCGGAGATCCTAAGTCTCTAGCCTTGCGTCGCAGTGAGCTTTCTGAATATCTAGCCAAATTCGAAGAGGAAAGCCACCTAATCGCCGAAATTGAACGCCTGTCAAAATTCAAAGGCGGCAAGCAAACGCGTCTCGAGCGTAATGTCGGCGATGCCGCCACAGATGTAGCTTCGCTTGCAAAGGAGTATTTGCATGCTTGGGGTTTTGAACTGATCGATTCTGTATTGCTAGATGCGAATGTATGCGACCTCACCATTAACGGTCGTGCACGCCTTGATTTTGGTGCAGGTAAACGATCCATTTTCTTGGCAGCGCTAACCGTTGCCGTAATGGCTCATGCTATAGAAAAGGGGTACCCGCATCTCGGATTCGTCGTCATTGACTCGCCTTTAAAGTCTTATGCGGACCCCAAAAGTAAGGAGCAGCGAGATGTTGCAGTCCTCACGGTAACTGACCGCTTCTATAGCTGGCTTGCAAATTGGTCCGGCCCGGGCCAGATCATCATTCTTGAAAATCAGGATCTGAAGCAGATCGCGCGTGAATTGCTTAAACCTATTGAGTTTGTTGGAGATGCAGGGGACGAGGGACGTACTGGTTTTTACCCGTAGGGTCAAACAGGTATTGAAATTATGCAGGTCGAGAAAACAAAGGGATTAATGACAGCCATTGAGCACCACGGGAATTAATCTGTTTCGATTTTAAGAAAAGGGTTATCGGGTGGTATCAATTCAAAAAATAGTTTCGGCTCCTTAATTAGATACCCCTTCAGGATGGTTTTCTTCCTAGGGCCTTGCACTTGGCACGCCCAGATATTCAGACCGTTGTCTCGCTTCCTGTGGATCTTCAGCTTCTCAAACTGCTTCTGCACCCAGCGCCATTCTTCAACTTCTTGATCGGCCCCCTGTGAGATACCAGGAAACTCCTGCGCGTAGCGTTGGAAGAGGCCAGGTGTGACCAGAAATACGCTGCCACACACTGTGTGGATTTTAGCTTTGCTGTCATTGATGATCAGCTTGTGATTCTGGATGCCTTCTCTGACCCAATTTAGGAATGCCTGGCCAGGGTCATCCGATGGGAGGGGGGAGGTTTCGGGTGGGCTTTCTGACGGCGAGTCACTGGCCTCTGGCCCCTCCAACTCGAACATATCGAGCAGAGTTCCGAGGTAGTCGGTATCTTCCATCGCCATGGGATCTCTCGGCGAAGAGCTCTGACGCGATCCTGTACTGACAATCTTCGGCGCCGGTGGTGATGCCGAAGCGTCATTCGAGTGGTCATCAGCTATAACGCCCACCGTTCCGCTGAAGGCATCAGGCCGAATTTCGCTCCCCCAAATCAACGCCGGTTGAAGGCGCAGAAAGGTAAATCTCTGCTGCCATTCTCCCTGTGTCACTTGCGCAGTCCAGATAGCTTTGCCTTCTGGTGTGGGCTCGACCAGCCCATGCGATTGCAGCTCGTCAAACACAGCGGTGTTGGATGAGGGAATGCCTTCAATCGCTTGCGACAGCAGATAGGCTCGCAGCTTGTCCGTGACCGTCTTGCTGACGAGCCAGAGTGCGTCCTGTGTCAGCCATCCTGCGGCACCTGGCTGGTTGAGTTTCAGCTCGTGCTGAACCAGATGACGCAGTCCGCTGATCAAGTGATGTTGCAGCGAATGAATCGGGGCCTGCAGCGCCTTGCTTGGGTTGCCACCGATGTTTTGCGCGGTGGAGACACGGTCGGCCTGCATCACCAACTCACCGAGCACTCCAGCACGTTCGTACTGACCGGCCAGGACATACAGCAGACTGGCCCATAGTGGCGGAAATCCACTCAGCCAGTCCAAGATAGGTCGGTCGAGAATTTGGGTGTAGAGCAAACCTGCGGCGGCGCCGTGCAGGTGGTAGTCACGACCTTTGAGGTAGCGAAAACGGTAGGGCTGATCCAGTGGCCCCTGCCAGGGATGCCAAGGACTACCGTCCTGGCGTTCAACCAGCAGGTCCACGGCGATCTTGCCGATGTCATGCAGCAGCGCACCATAGGCGATGCCTGCGGACCAAGCGTCGGTCTGGGCAGCCTGGTCTTCGGGCGCGGCGCCAGTGGGAAGCAGATACGACTGACGCAGTTTCAAACTGCAAGCGATCAGCTCCAGGCCATGGTCGAGCATGCCGCCGAGATACGCATGGTGGTGTGTCTCGCTGGCCGGGAGTTGCTGGACCAGTTCGGCATAGCGATGGATCGGATTTAAATAGAGCTGGGTGAATTGGGCGTGGGAGAGGGCGGTGTACTGCCAGATGCGATCGAGTAACTGGCGGCGGTGCTCCGTTGCTAACAAGCTGTGGGCTGACTCGATGGGCAGGTAACCGTCGGCGACGTTCACGGTCGGCGGCGGAGGGGGCTTCTGCCTTTTGGGGCGAAACAGGCTGAGCATCGTGACCTCCGGGAGGTGGTTGGGTCAGTGGCCTATTAGCCTTTTCGGATAGAGCTCTTACCCTTGAGTCCCCATTCCCTTCCAACCCTTACTCACCCTTTTGGCTCGTGTCCCTTTGTACCGCAATCGGAATATGGATACTGCTCGACATCGTTTTGTTGGGGGGCTGGTACTGCAAAGAAAGGAGTCGGTACACTGCGGTGCATATTTTTTGGGTCTTGCTATGAACCTCACTGACGCCACGCTCGTGTTGCTGCTCGCAGCACGTATCCATGGGACCGACGAAGCCGTCAGGGCCTCGGCGAAGAGCAGTTGCCGCGCAGTAAACGCGATCTGATCTACAAAGTGATCGACAGCCGAAGCCCGCTCGAGCTGGTGGATTTTCTGGCGCAGAACCTGGATACGTAACGGCATGCTGCGTGTGTGCGCCGCCTCTCTTATTTTTTACGTCAGGGTCCTGCGGCATGGGAATTTTCTGCGCGCAGAAAAAAGGGCTCAACTCGCGTTGGGCCCTGTGAAGCGTTTGCAGCGGTGAGGTAACGATCAAGCTCCATCGTTCATGCATAGTGAGTCATCCACGACCGCTTGCTTTAGTTGCTGCTCCAGGTTGAGTACATACTCCGAGGCGCTTCGGGCCTGGCCACTGGTGCGGAAGATCGCGCGTTTGTCAGCCTTGAGCAGGCCGAGCCAGGAGTCAATGTAGCCCTCGTGCCTAAGTTCTCCCTGTATACCGGTGTAGGCACATAAAAACGCAGCGCCCATTTCGGCGATCAACTCCTCAAATGCGTAGCCTGGCGAGCCGAACGGACAGGATGACGTCACGCCTTCGCGCTGCAACCGAGAGTGATGCCCGGTCCAGTGGATCAGCTCGTGAAGTGCGGTGGCGTAGTACCCACCTTCATCGTGGAATTGCGCTTTTGTCGGCAGTTGGATGAGATCCCTGATCGGGTGGTAAAAGGCTTCGTCTGCAGATCGATGAACGATGTGTGCACCTGAACTTAACAGCAGATTTTCCGCGGCGCTGTTGGGCTGGAAGGGATCACTCTGTTCCGTCTCGAGCAGGGTTTCATTGAGCATTTCGAGTCCCTCTGTTTGCTCGATGTTGAACAGGAAATGCGTCCTGAGAATACCGAAGTGAGCGACCTTGGGCTGACCGTTTTCATCGAGTACGGGTTGGCCTGACTCGGTCTGTTCCTCGCGCTCCATCGGCTTGTAGAGCACAGCCAGAGTACTGTGCTCACCCTTACGGATGTGCCCACCGGCCTTTTTGGCTTGATTGAAGGTCAGCCAACGATCTTGAGTGAATCCCTGCAATCTGGCCTCGGCCCAGAGCAACGGTAAATTGATACCCGAGTAGGGACGCCGCGTGATGGCGTTGATGGGGTAGGGGTGATGATGACCGACGTCAGCTGAGCCACTTGAGGAGCAGGGTTTGATCCAGGGGGCAACGCCTTGGTCTAACGCAGTAACGATCTTATCAGTCACGTCTTGGTAGATATCGCGCATGGCATTTTCCTCGAGAGAAGACGGAGGAACGCCTTGCCCGTCGGGGAGGGTTCCCCGGTTGGGTGATGGGTGGATTGATGCAGGACTTGCATGCCATCTAAGTGTGGATCTGGGGGCCGAGTACGGCCGTAGGCGTTTAGCGCTGATGCTCTCCCACGAGAGCGATTAGCAAGGCGTCAGGCTGCTCTGGCTCGAGGAGCAGGCGGAGGCTCAGCTGCAGCAACAGATCATGG
Organism: Pseudomonas sp. DR48; assembly: GCF_019823085.1. Lineage (NCBI taxonomy): Bacteria > Pseudomonadati > Pseudomonadota > Gammaproteobacteria > Pseudomonadales > Pseudomonadaceae > Pseudomonas > Pseudomonas sp. DR48. The sequence goes on from NZ_CP081946.1 coordinate 4,242,394, forward strand.
TCGGGATGCCCCGTTGATGCGATGTGGGCTACCTCGAACACCACATAGGGCTCGTGTGGATAGGCCAGGTGAGCCTCGAAGGCTGCGCGCAATATGTTGCTCAGCCGATCGACCTGCAGCTTCTCAGGATGAACGGAGCGCTCGAACAGTACTGCGTGTTGCCAAGCTCCAGGCGTGAACACAATGGGCAGCCGAAGAGTGTTCAGTGCATCCGGTGTAAGTGAGTCGGACATGGTGTACCTCCGTTGAAAACGCGAAGAAACCTGTCCCGTGCGGGAAAGAATTTCCCGGCAGTGGGTTGAAGAAAAACAAGAAGGTTTGCTTGGCGAGCAGCGCTCGAAAGGCGCTCTGGAGAGCAGTAGGCGTTCATCACCGTAGAAACGGTCACCGTGCGAGCCACCGAACGCTAATCGCACTTGGGGAGAACCACCACGGAAGTGACGTAGCCTTGAAGGCTCTGGCTACCTGGGCAGGTGCTGTCGATAACAGCGATCCGTACTCATATTTAGCTTAGGGGGTTATGCGGATCAACCACTTCAGAGGAGCTATCTCACGAAAGTTGTCTACTCGTTTCCAGAGTGGATTTTCCAGGCGAGTGAACTGATAGACGGTCAAGTGTGAAATTGCTTTTGACCTGAACAGGAGTAGGTCACTACGGGGGACCATTTGAATCTGACGTATCGCTGGTTTTGCTGGTTGAACCTTGAAATGAAGTACCCAATCACTCTACTTTTTTCCAAAAATCGACACGGCTGTTTTCGGGGCAGCAATCTGTTTCGCTGTTATCCAATGAAGTGCTGCGTCGCTAGATGGGCGCAGGCCAAAAGCGAAGGATCTGCCGTGGATGCCAGCATCATCAAAGCGGATGCGAGTCGGCAGCGCGGTGTACCGGGAGATGAACAGATCAACTGGAGCGATCCGGCCCTGAGCTCCCGGGCTGTGCATGAGTACCTTGAGGCACTGGATGAGGAGGCCCTGACCGAAATGCTACCGAAGCGCCTATCGCGGACAGATCCTCAAGCCCGCGGGACCGCCACTCCGGACGGCCCAGTATTTTCGCCTACTCTACGAACTACCTGATCGATACCGAGCACAGTGTCATCGTGGATGTGGAACCCACACCGGCTCATCGAACGGCTGAGTCGAAAGTACCAATACCATGGTTGAGCGTGTCGAAGAGCCATTCGATATTAAGCCAGAGCAGCTCGTCGGCGACACCACCTATGGTACGGCGTCGATGGAAAAAAGCGTCGAGCAGCATGTACTGGTGTGGGACAAAACGGAGCGCAACAACGGCAGTCTCTCGAGCAATAACTTCCACTGGAATGAAGAGGCTGAGGAATACCGCTGCCCAACTGGCAATGCTTTGTGCAGCACATGGCGAGCCTTCAAAAAACTGCGTTCGCACGTCACCAAAGCCAACACCATCTCTTACGATCCAGGCAATGCGCTCTGGCCATGCGGTTGCAGTGCGGCGTTGTGCTACGGCATTGATAGCCACGCAGTGCTGTCCCGCAGGGGAGCCTGCGTGGAGGGCTGCGCGAAGTAAGGGGGTTGCAGGCGTCGCCAATGCTTCAGCTAGAGAGGGCGGGTATGCTCGCTTTGGCCGACCCGTTTAATCTCAAATTTATGCGGCGCTGCCCATTCCTTGCACCAGCATGATCTCGGCGATGATCGGCACCGGCGTCATCAGGTGAGTGCGCATCATAGTGCTGGCCCGTTGCGCATCGCGCGCCAGAATAGCTTCAACCAACGCGGCATGTTCCTTGCGCTTCAACGCTAGTGCTTCTTCGGAGAAGACTGTCCGGGTCAGCCAAAGGTGGCGGTAACGTTCGGCCTGGTCAAACAAATAACCGCGCGCCTGTAACAGGTGTTTTGAGCCACAACCGGCGGCGATGGCCGTGTGGAAGGCCTTGTGCCGTTCGTCCCAGACATCCAAGACCTGCTCTCGGGTTTTCACGTCCATGACTTTGGACAGGGTGTGGGACTGGGCCAGGATCTGCGCCTCCCAAGCGTCGTCACCGCGCTCGATAGCCAAGCCTACGATCATCGCCTCGAGGTTGGCGCGGGCGTCGTAGATGTCCTGCATTTCCTGCAACGACATGGGCGCGACCCGGTAGCCCTTCTGGCTGATCACCACTACCAGATGCTCGGCCACCAATTGCGAAAGCGCCTCTCGCAGCGGGCCGACACCCAGGTCATAACGCTCCTTGAGCCCGCTCATGAGGAGCTTCTCACCGGGCTTGAAGACACCACGAATGATGTCCTGTTTGAGCCGCTCATACCCGCTAAATGCAGAGTTCTGCTTGGGGGCGAGGCTATCCAAAGGTACTGCTCCTGATATCGACAAGGTCCAATCATACCTAAACAGCTGTCATACGAGAAATGCAAGACGGAATGTGATTTTGTCGATCAACAATAAAAATGTAGACATTATTAATTTATGGCGATATTTTTCTCTGCGCCTGATCCAGATCAATGCTGGAGGGGCTAATCCCTACCTTCTGCCTAGGAACTGCCATGAACGCCTTTACTCAGATTCAGGACCTTGTGATGCCACTCCCATCGGAAACTAAGGGCTTCATCCTTACCCCTTCCAGCCAGTCGCCGCGCCTGCTTGAGCTGAAATTCGCCAAGGAAACCGTCGACGCATTCGTCAAGGCGGTGGCTGAATGGCCGGTCCAGGCTCTGGAGTACAAGTCGTTCCTGCGTTTCCGGGTCGGTCAGATCCTTGACGAGCTGTGCGAAGGCACCTTGCGCCCGGTGTTGGTCAACACCATTCTGGACCGCACCACCGGCGGCATGCTGATCACGCCTGAAGGTTTGAATGACGTGACCCAAGCCGATGACATGGTCAAGTTCTCCTCCGCCGTCGCACACCTGATCGGTCGGTCCAACTTCGATGCCATGAGCGGACAGTTCTACGCGCGCTTCGCAGTGGTCAACACCGACAATTCCGACAGTTACCTGCGCCAGCCACACCGGGTCATGGAACTGCACAACGACGGCACCTTCGTTCAGGAACGTACCGACTACGTGCTGATGATGAAGATCGACGAGCAGAACATGGAAGGCGGCAACACCCTGCTGCTGCACCTGGACGACTGGGAAGACCTCAACCACTACTACACGCACCCACTGGCCCGCCGTGAAATGCGCTTCACTGCGCCACCGAGTAAGAACGTGCGTGAAGACGTATTCCACGCGGTGTTCGATAACGACGCCGAAGGCCGCCCGACCATGCGCTACATCGATCAGTTTGTGCAGCCTAAGGACTTCGAGGAAGGCATCTGGCTGACTGCCATGAGCGAATCCTTGGAAGGCAGCCAGAAGAAGGTTTCGATACCGGTGCCGGTCGGCAGCTTCGTGCTGGTCAATAACATGTTCTGGTTGCACGGCCGTGATCGCTTCACCGCCCACCCGGGCCTGCGTCGTGAACTGATGCGCCAGCGCGGCTACATCAGCTACCAGAAAACCATGTACCAACGCGGCCAATAAGGTTTGCCAAACGCTGAAACGACCAGGGCCACGACGTACGGCCCTCGTCGTGCTACCAACAAAAATGTAACTCAAGTGGGTGCACTAATGGCTGCGTACGACTTCATCATCATCGGTGGCGGCATTGTGGGCATGTCCACGGCCATGCAACTGACCCAGGTTTACCCGGACGCAAAAATCCTCCTGCTGGAGAAAGAGTCCGGCCCGGCCAAGCACCAGACCGGCCACAACAGTGGAGTGATCCATGCCGGTGTTTACTACACCCCCGGCAGTCTGAAGGCACGTTTCTGCCTGGAAGGGAACGAGGCCACTAAGGCCTTCTGCGACAAGCACAGCATCCGTTACGACGAGTGCGGCAAGCTACTGGTGGCCACCAACGAGCTGGAAATGCAGCGCATGAGCGCGTTGTGGGACCGCACCGAAGCCAATGGACTGAGGCGTGGATGGCTGTCGGCCGCCGAGCTGCGCGAGCGCGAGCCGAATATCGTCGGCCTGGGCGGTATCTACGTGCCTTCGAGCGGCATCGTGAACTACGCCGAGGTCACCGCGGCCATGGGGCGGGAATTCGAAGCCGCTGGTGGCGAGATCCGCTACAACAGCGAAGTGGTTGCCATCGATGAGCGTCCGGATGAAGTAGTGGTGCGCACTGACACTCTGGAGCACCACGGGCGTTTCCTGATCACCTGCTCGGGCCTGATGGCTGACCGCGTGGTGCGCATGCTCGGGATCAAGCCCAACTTCATCATCTGCCCGTTTCGCGGCGAGTATTATCTGCTGCCCAAACAGCATAATCAGATCGTCAACCATCTGATTTACCCGATCCCGGATCCGGCCATGCCATTTCTCGGTGTGCACCTGACCCGCATGATCGACGGCACCGTCACCGTCGGCCCCAACGCGGTGCTGGCAATGAAGCGCGAAGGCTATCTCAAGACCGATTTCTCGCTGTCGGACATGTTCGAAACCCTGACCACCCCGGGCATTCTCAAGGTGCTGATGAAGAACCTGCGTCCCGGCCTGATCGAGATGAAAAACTCACTGTTCAAGGGCGGCTACCTGAAGGAAGTACAGAAGTACTGCCCGAGCATCAACAAGAGCGACCTCACCACTTACCCGGCCGGTGTGCGCGCCCAGGCGGTCTCGCTGGACGGCAAGTTGATCGACGACTTCCTGTTCGTCAACACCGCCCGTAGCGTCAGCGTCTGCAACGCCCCGTCGCCCGCAGCGACCTCCGCGATCCCGATCGGCGCATACATCGTCGATAAGGTCCGAGAGCAGCTCGCCAGCACAGGCGTCAGTTTTGTCAAATCCGCCAACTCCACTCGGACCGCCCCGATGGCGGCCTCCGTCGCAACCCGCTAATGAGGAATTTCGCGTGCAACTCAACGATCCGAAACTGTTCCGCCAGCAAGCCTATATCGAAGGTGCCTGGGTAGATGCCGACAATGGCCAGACGCTTAAGGTCAACAACCCGGCCACCGGTGAAATCATCGGCAGCGTGCCGAAGATGGGCGCTACCGAGACCCGTCGAGCCATCGAAGCCGCCGACAGGGCGCTGCCGGCCTGGCGTACCCTGACCGCCAAGGAACGAGCCAACAAACTGCGTAAGTGGTTCGATCTGATGATGGTCAACCAGGAAGACCTGGCCCGCCTGATGACCCTCGAACAAGGCAAGCCGCTGACCGAGTCACGTGGCGAAATCGCTTACGCTGCTTCCTTTCTGGAATGGTTCGGCGAAGAGGCCAAGCGCGTGTATGGCGACATGATCCCCGGTCACCAGGTCGACAAGCGACTGATGGTGCTCAAGCAGCCGATCGGTGTTACCGCCGCCATCACTCCGTGGAACTTCCCTTCGGCGATGATCACCCGCAAGGCCGGTCCGGCCATGGCCGCCGGATGCACCATGGTCCTCAAGCCGGCCTCGCAAACGCCTTACTCGGCCCTGGCCTTGGCGGAGCTGGCCGAGCGCGCCGGTATTCCGAAAGGTGTGTTCAGCGTGGTCACCGGCAGTGCCGGCGAAGTCGGCAGCGAGCTGACCGGTAACCCGCTCGTGCGCAAGCTGACCTTCACCGGCTCCACCGAAATCGGCCGTCAGTTGATGGTCGAGTGCGCCAAGGATATCAAGAAGGTCTCGTTGGAACTGGGTGGCAATGCCCCCTTCATCGTGTTCGATGACGCCGACCTGGACGCCGCCGTCGAGGGCGCGCTGGTCTCCAAGTACCGTAACAATGGCCAGACATGCGTCTGTGCCAATCGTCTGTATATCCAGGATGGTGTCTACGATGCCTTCGTCAAAAAACTCACCGCGGCCGTGGCCAAGTTGAACATTGGTAATGGCCTGGAACACGGCATCACCACCGGCCCCCTGATTGATGCCAAAGCCATGGCCAAGGTTCAGGAGCACATTGAAGACGCTGTCAGCAAAGGCGCTCGCGTGGTTGCCGGCGGCAAGCCACATACCCTGGGCGGGACCTTCTTCGAACCGACCGTACTGGTTGATGTACCGCGCAACGCCGCCGTTGCCAAGGAAGAAACTTTCGGTCCGCTGGCACCGCTGTTCCGCTTCAAGGATGAAGCCGATGTGATCGCCATGGCCAACGACACCGAATTCGGCTTGGCGTCCTACTTCTATGCCCGCGACCTGAGCCGGGTGTTCCGTGTGGGCGAAGCCCTGGAATACGGCATTGTCGGCGTCAACACCGGGACCATCTCCAACGAAGTGGCGCCGTTCGGTGGCATCAAGGCCTCAGGTCTGGGGCGTGAAGGCTCCAAGTACGGCATTGAGGACTATTTGGAAATCAAATACCTCTGTATCGGCGTGTGATCACGGCGGACATTCATCAAGCGTCAAGAGGGGTGGAAATGAACACCCACCAAAGCCTGCAACAACGCCATATGGCCGTCATTCCCCGGAGTTCCTTAACATGAATCACTCGTATCTTTCTCTCGCCGAAAAGGATGTTCAGCATCAACTCCACCCCTACACGGATGCGCGTCTGCACCAGGAAGTAGGCCCGCTGATCATCGAGCGTGGCGAGGGCATTTACGTCTATGACAACCAGGGCAAGCGTTATCTCGAAGCGATGTCAGGTCTTTGGAGTGTGGCGCTGGGGTTCAGTAATGAGCGCTTGATCAAGGCGGCAGAGCAGCAGCTACGCAAACTTCCCTTTTATCACCTCTTCAGCCACAAGGCTCACACACCCAGTATCGAATTGGCCGAGAAGCTGATCGAACTCGCCCCGGTGCCGATGAGCAAGGTCTTCTTTACTAACTCAGGCTCTGAAGCCAACGACACCGTCGTCAAGATGATCTGGTATCGCAATAATGCCATTGGTAAGCCTGGCAAAAAGAAGTTCATCAGCCGTCACAATGCGTATCACGGCATTACTGCTGTCAGCGCCAGTCTGACCGGGTTGCAGGCGAACCAACGTGGCTTTGATGTGCCGCTGCCCGGCTTCTTTCACGTCGCTTGTCCGCACCACTATCGCAATGCCAAGCCTGGCGAGACCGATGAACAATTTGCTGATCGCCTGGCAACTGAACTGGAAAATGTCATCCTCCGAGAGGGCCCTGATACCGTAGCCGCTTTTTACGGCGAACCGCTTATGGGGGCGGGCGGCGTGATCGTGCCTCCGCGCACATATTGGGACAAGGTTCAGGCGGTGTGCCGCAAATATGATGTGTTGGTTGTCGCGGATGAAGTCATTTGCGGCTTCGGTCGTACCGGCAAGATGTTTGGCTGCGAAACCTTCGGCATCAAGCCAGACGTCATGGTAGTTTCCAAGCAATTATCTTCTTCGTATCAACCGATCGCGGCAGTCCTGATCAACGATAAGGTCTTCGAGGGGATTGCCGATCAGAGCCACACCTTCGGTACTCTGGGCCATGGGTTCACCGGCAGCGGCCACCCGGTTGCGACTGCAGTTGCGCTGGAAAACATAAAGATCATCCAAGAAGAGCGGCTTGTCGAGCATGCCTGCGAGTTGGGCGAACAACTTCAAGCCGGACTGGCTCAATTTGCTGATCATCCGTTGGTAGGGGAGGTTAGGGGCTGTGGATTGATCGCTGCTGTGGAGCTCGTTGCGGATCGTCGGACAAAGGAGCCGATGGATACGGTTGGGAAGCTGGGGCGCTACCTGGCGGGACGTGCGCAGGAGTACGGCATGATCACAAGGGCGATGGGAGACTCGATCGCATTCTGCCCGCCGTTGATTTCCACGAAAGAAGAAATACAGCTCGTGGTTGATATTTTCAGCCGTGCACTCGACGACACAGACCGCTGGTTTGGCCTGGGTGTCAACCAAAGCATGTGGCATCAGTGGGAGGGCTACACGCACAACTCCTGATAGCGTCACTTGGTGTCATAAAGTCGTATCGGTCATCGGCGCGGCGCAGGGTGCTGGTCGCGCCACGACCTTCGTTTCGTGAGTAAAAAAATGATTCTTCACGGATTACCGGGAAAGACGCTCTTGATCTTCATGAAAAAGAGTTCGCTGTCCCGGTAGCCGTACACCATCCGTTTGATGACCATGATTTATTCCTTTTAATTGACCGGTGTGCATTGACCAATGAACCCGGCTCACAATGCCTCTAGATGAACCTGTTGTTCCGTCTTCTTCAGGTTCTCTGGATTGTGCAGCAGTAAACAGCGGGTTTGCTTGATAACCTAATAGGGCAGGTTTGTTGTGATGCAGTCGATTGGTCTCGTCGACTCGCACCTGATTGATCACTGCTCGGCCATATTTGATGACCCCGTAGAAAAGGTTGTAGGCCTACCGTGCTTTCAGGCAATGCTGGCTAACCTCCAGGTCAAAAGCTGTATTCATGTTCACCGCAGCGGCCTCGATTTGAGCTCAGTCCTCTGGCTCCATTCTTCGAAAAATGATCTGACCGCGGTGCGGGTTTTAGACAGGTCCGACAGGCAGGAAACGTGTGGCATGACGCATCAAAGTTCTTGTTTCTGTCGTTCCCGGGCTTCGTGAAGAACCTCAGTGGCTGCGCGACCACCTGCGGCTACGCGAATGACAGTCCTTCTAGAGGTGGTGTTCTTCCAGTGCCGCGGCGAGCGAGCACAGCCTTGCCAAGTTGGTTGAGTTGGTTCTGGTGCAATAGCTTGACGGGATAGGCGGCTGGATGGGGGGCGCTTTCGGTAGCGGAGTGCATGGCGACCACCAGCCATCCATGGCAGGAGCTTTCATTCGACGGGATTCTTCCTGAAACGCATGGGTTGAGATTTGGTTCTTCAAACCAAGATGGAGTCTTAATCAGCACCTTGGCACAGGCCGCTCCACGACGCTCCAATATGACGATGTGTCAATAAGGCTCAGGACGCGACCCTGTTCGTTGTCCAGGCTCAGGGTACCTCGGATCAAATCACCGGCCAGCCAACTCGGTGTGTTAGCCGCCAGCACTCGACCTTCGGCATTGAGTAACAACGCCTCGTTACTGACCCGCATAAGGCTGCGCACGAGCAAGGGTTCCAGGGAGTGCAGAGAAATATCGGCAGCCGCTACACCAATGAAGCGATCTGCGAAAAAAATAGGAACCGAGAAGGCAACGATGTACTGCTCCGTGCCGTACAAATCCACAAATGGGCCGTCTATGGAGGGCTGCCGGGTTTGCTGGGGGCGGGTGTACCAAGGCATGTGCAGGTAATCGTAAAAACGGTCGCTACGGCTATTAAAATTCAGTGTCAGAGGCTGGATCTCTTCTTTTTGGGTTCGGCACCACCACTCCAGATGCATCTCGCGATCTTCCAGCTCACCAGGAGCGAAGACAACTCCGGCGCCATGAAACTTGAGGCTCTCCGAGTTCAGGATTTTCCGGATAATAGGCAGCAATGGCTTGAGGTCGCCTTGGCTGGGGCGCTTTGTGTTGCAACACAGATGTTCCCAAATGCTCAATACTTGGGCGCTCATATCGTTGAGCCCCTTGAATACGTTACTAATGGAAGCGTTGATCAACGTGGCACATTGGGACAACTCGTTTGCTGACATTTCGTTAGCCATGGCTCTACCTCATGACTCAGAGAAGACAATGCGGTGCCTGCAGTCGGCGAGGTATGCGACGCCGTGCTGCATAGCGAGCGAGTAATTCAGCAAGTTTCGTTCCATTCATAAGTCGCCTTCTGCCATTTGTTGTAGTCGTAGGGTGCTTAGGCGGCGAACGCCTCTTGTTACATGTGCTTCTGCCAGGGCGCCCGCCAGATTGGCGTCGTTCGCTACGATAGCTTCCAGGATAGCTCTATGTTCCCGTTCGATAGTCTGTGGATCCGGTTGACCGGCAAACGGCAGCCATAACAGTTCCCCAAGTTCCGCCTGCAAGCGCGCTTCGCTGTGAGTCAGGCGCACAGACTGCGCTGCCACGGCTATTTCGATATGGAATCTGGCGTCGGCTCGTCGGCGGTCTCGCCGCTCTTGAGCGTTGGCCAGAGCGTCGACAAAGCTGCTCAGTCTTGCATGTTGCTCAGGCCCGGCGCGCTGAGCCGCTAGTCGGGCGGCCGCGCCTGAAATGGCAGCGTGTTCATCGGCGAGGTCGCGCAGTTCAAGCGTACTGATTTCACGAAGTTGATCGAACAGAGACTGATCTGAGGTTTGCGGCGCGGCGCAGATGAAGCTCCCGCCGCTGCGTCCGCGACGGGTTTCGATAACCCCGCGCTCGCGCAAGACCGCCAACGCGTCCCGCAGTGTGACCGTGGCAACGCCGAGTTGTGTGGCCAGGACACTTTCATTGGGGAGCTGTTCGCCTTCTGTGAACAAACCCAGATCGATCATTTCTATCAGGCGACGGGTGACAGACTCCGTTTTACCTTCCTGGTTAAGGCGTATGAGGCTTGAAGTAGGGCTCATGGTTGATTCATTCATGGGCGGCGCCGTTTTACGCCTGTGGCAATAGTCCGATGTAGCGTCAAGCGCGTCCGGATGTGTGTTTCTTTTAAAATTCTATTTCATATTTAATGTTGTTTTTGTACATGTTCGTGTGGTGATTCTAGAGTTTTAACGCATAAAAAGTCAAAAAAATCACCTTCAATCCGCTTTTTTGGGGTTCTCATGGATTAAAAGATATGGTTCCATAGGTTTAAGGCGATTTGAGATCGCATCCATCCGAACCCAGGAGCACTTTTAACCATGAGTCAGTTGACCCGATCAGAGTGGGAAGCCAGAGCCAAGGCGCTGAGCATCGAAGGGCGAGCCTTTATCAATGGCGAATATGTGTCGGCCAGTTCAGGTGCAACCTTCGAGTGCATAAGTCCTATCGATGGGTGTGTGCTTGCCCTGGTCGCGAGTTGCGATGCGGCGGATGCCGATTTGGCGGTAGCCAGCGCCCGGTCGGCGTTCGAGTCCGGCGTTTGGTCACGCCAAGCACCTGCAATGCGCAAGGCCGTGATGGTGCGATTTTCCGAATTGTTGCAGGCCCATGCCGAAGAGCTAGCTCTGCTGGAAACATTGGACATGGGCAAGCCGATTTCCGATTCGCTGTCTGTCGACCTCCCGGGGACCATTGACAGTATCCGCTGGTGCGGTGAGGCAATCGACAAGATCTACGATGAGGTGGCAGCAACCTCGGTCGATCAGCTCGGGCTGGTTACCCGGGAGCCGGTCGGGGTGGTCGCTACTATCGTGCCGTGGAATTTCCCACTGATGATGGCGTCCTGGAAGTTGGGGCCGGCGCTGGCTGCCGGTAACTCGGTGATCCTCAAACCCTCGGAGCGTTCTCCGCTGACCGCTATCCGCATCGCACAGCTTGCTCTGGAGGCGGGTCTGCCAGCGGGTGTCCTCAATGTTCTGCCGGGCTATGGCAACACCGTGGGCAAGGCGTTGGCCTTGCACGGTGACGTTGATACCTTGGCGTTTACCGGGTCTACCCAAGTGGCCAAGCAATTACTGGTTTATGCGGGTGAGTCAAACATGAAACGGGTCTGGCTCGAGGCCGGCGGCAAGAGTCCCAACATTGTATTTGCCGATGCCCCTGATCTGCAGGTGGCGGCCGAAGCTGCAGCGGCAGCCATCGCCTTCAACCAGGGCGAGGTTTGCACCGCCGGTTCACGTTTGCTCGTGCAGGCGTCAATCAAGGAGCGTTTTGTACCAATGGTTGTCGAGGCCATGAAGGGCTGGAAGCCGGGACATCCGCTCGACCCTGATACTAATGTCGGTGCACTGGTGGACGGCCGTCATCTGGAAGGGGTGTTGCAGTACATCCAAGAGGGTCAGGTACAAGGTGCGCGGCTATTGCTGGGTGGACATGCGGCACTGGCAGAAACCGGCGGCAGTTATGTCGAGCCGACCCTGTTCGACAATGTCAGCAACTCGATGAAAATCGCCCGGGAAGAGATCTTTGGTCCTGTACTGTCAGTGATCGAATTTGACGAAGCCGAGGATGCGATACGCATTGCCAATGACACTCCTTATGGACTGGCAGCAGCCGTCTGGACGGCTGACCTGTCTCGAGCCCACAACATGGCCCGCGCACTTCGTGCCGGGAGTGTTTGGGTCAACCTCTATGACGGCGGTGACATGATGGCGCCGTTCGGCGGCTTTAAACAGTCCGGTAATGGCCGTGATAAATCCCTGCATGCCTTTGATAAGTACACCGAGATCAAGGCCACCTGGATACAACTCTGAGGCAACGCTCGTTAACTGCGCTACGGGCGGAATTGCGCCGTCCGATCAACGCCTACTAAAACAAATTCCTTTTTGAAGGATGTTGGAATGAACAGCTCAATAAGTCCTAATGTGGCTGTGGACCAGGATGCGGAGCAACTCCGTGCTCTTGGGTACACCTCGAATTTCGAACGTAGTATGAGTCTGTGGCAAAACTTTGCCCTTGGGTTTACCTATCTGTCCCCGGTGGTAGGGGTCTACACCTTGTTCGGCCTGTGCTTGGCCGCCGGCGGGCCACCAATGTTTTGGTCCTACCTGCTGGTGGGGTTCGGCCAGATGCTGGTGTGTCTGATTTTTTGCGAAGTGGTATCTCAATACCCGATTTCCGGTGGCGTCTATCCTTGGGCCCGTCGTCTGGTCGGCAAGAAGTGGGCGTGGATGGTCGGGTGGATCTATGCCATCTCTCTATGCGTCACCATTGCTGCCGTCGCGCTGGGTGCTGGTCCCTACATCGCTAACCTTCTAGGTTTCGAGTCGTCGCCGGTGACTAATACATTGGTCGCGCTATTTCTGACGGCCACGGCGACGGTCTTGAATCTCAGTGGTACCAAGCTGTTAGCTCGGGTGGCGATGTTTGGTTTTCTTTGCGAATTGGTCGGGGCTTTGTTGATCGGTGGATACCTACTGATCTTCGAACGCCACCAGTCCTTGAGCGTATTGTTCGACACTTTTGACATTTCCATCGACGGGGCCTATTGGCCAGCCTTCCTTACAGCCTCGTTGGCGGGGATGTTCCTCTACTACGGCTTTGAAGCCTGTGGCGATGTAGCCGAGGAAACCCCAAATCCTAGCCGCCAGGTTCCAAAGGCCATGCGGATGACTATTTGGATCGGCGGCGCCGCCTCGATCTTTGCGGCCTTGGCATTGATCCTGGCAGTGCCGGACATGGCCGCAGTTATTTCCGGACAAGACAAGGACCCGATGTCCACGATATTCGGCGCGGCGTTCGGTCCTGTTGGCTCTCGGGTCGTTATGGCGGTGATTACAGTTTCGTTCGTTTCCTGCGTGCTGAGTTTGCAGGCATCTGCCAGTCGTTTGCTCTATGCCTATGCTCGAGACGAAATGCTCATGGGCAGTAATGTGCTGAAAAAGCTCTCGCCTACGACGCACGTCCCGACCGCAGCCCTGGTGGTGTGTGGGGTGCTGCCGGCGATCATTGTGTGTGTGGGCTTCTACCTTCAGAACGCTATTGCGCTGGTGGTGAGCTTTGCCGCCATCGGTATCTACCTGGCGTTCCAGATGATTGTTGGCGGTGCGCTGTACGCCCGTATCCGTGGGTGGAGACCCAAGGGCCAGTTCACCATGGGACGTTGGGGTTGGGTAGTTAACATCGCTGCCCTCTGCTACGGCATGTTCGCCATCGTCAATATGTCCTGGCCGCGTACCCCGGATGCGCCCTGGTACGTGAACTACGGCATCGCACTTGTCGGTGCCATCGTCATCCTCGTCGGAGTCCTATACATGAGCCTGTTTCGTCCCTATGAAAAGGGCAGGGCCCCAGCTTCGGATGCTTGGAAAAACCGCTAATTGACATCAATACCTGCCGCTGAGCGCGGCAGGCAACCCCATCTTCTGACAACAAGGTTGAAGGCTATGATGTTTCGAATCCACTCACTGCTGTTCGGACTGCTTCTGGTTTTGGCCAGTCATGCAAGTTTTGCGGCTGGACAAAACACGACCCTTGATGTGGTCCATGACTACATGAAGGCTTGGAATGCCCATAATGCGGATGCCGCGTCCGAGTACTTTTCTGACAACGTTGAGTTCCTCGACGCCTCGGTGGGCACACCTCAGGTTGGTCGCGAAAACGCCAAGACTCAGGTCATTGAAGTGTTCATGCAGGCAGTGCCAGATCTGCAATGGAAAATGTTCGGCGAGCCGATTGTCAACGGCGAGAGCATTGCCTTCGAATGGGAATTCAACGGTACCAATACCGGCCCCTGGAGTACCGAGACCCCGGCCACTCAGCGCCGTCTCAGCTTTAAGGGCGTTAGTTTCATACATCTCAAGAACGGCAAGATTCTCACGCAGCATGACTACTACGACGCCCTTGGTTTTAACAAGCAATTGGGGTGGTGACGGGGGTGTTACAGTTTGCAGTATTAGCGGCAGCCAGCTTACGCAGTGACGTCGCCCACGGCAGGGTGTTGTCGATAATAGCGATCCGTATTTGTATTTAGTGGAGCGTTTTATGTGGGGTAACCTCCGCAGAGAAGCTGTGTTGCGAGGTTTGTCTTACGTTGTCCAGTGAGGGTTTTTCGGCTGGGCAAACTGATAAGCGGTCAGGCATGGGCTGCTTTCAGTAGTAGGCTATTACTCCTGTCTCAACCATGAAAACGCTCAGAAGAGGGCGAGACCATGCCGACTCAGCAATCGGATCAGAATTCACGTGCCCACCGCTGGGCGTATGCCTGTGGCATGTTGATAAAACGCGGGTATCTCAAGTTGATAGCGTTTGAGTCCCGCGTGGCTGAGCGTGCGGTGACGGCAGGTATGCCCGCAGGTAAATTACTTGTTCGCGGGAGCTTCCTGACTGCCAAGTTGGCGTTGGTTGGGGGGCTGCTCTTTGTTAGTGTTTGGCTGGTTACTTTTATTGTGATGACGCTGGCTGTCATCACTTTGCTATGGTTCAGGGGCTTTATTGGTTCCGATAATCAAGAGGAAAATCCAGGGCCAGACTATCTAGGTGCTGATCTCTACATCGGTGACTTTGACGACAATGGGCATTATATAGGTGACAGCAAGTCATCTAATTGAGCGCTTAGCAGCATCCAATATTTGATCCGTACCTTTGCTCGCTGAATCACTTGCGGCTTTGCTACCGTTCGCCAACATGCCTTGAATTCCGTTGCCAACTGAATATCCTGCCCAACTCATGGCCCCTAGAAACAGCATCGGCAGCACGATGAACATCGCCCCCATCACATACTCAATTACCTGCGCCGTGACCGTCCCATCCATGAAGCCGGATGTGGGCAGCGACAACAGCACTTGATTGGAAACCGACACCTGGTTGTACAGGGTATCGAGCATGCTGGAGTCGACCCAGCGGGCCAGCTCCCACCAGAAGCTCAACATGTGCAGCGTGAACAGTGCGAACGTCACCGTCATGACGGTCTTCAACTGGTAGGTACTGACCAGCAGAATCAGCGGCAAGCTGATGATGACGCCCATGATAAGGAAAGCCTGCACCATCGGTAGCGCGGCGCGTAACGCATTCATCGCCGGGAAGTTGCTGAAGGAGCCAAGGGCTAGCCCAGTATTGGTGGCCAGGTTATTGAGCCCCTGATTGATCGAGCCGCCACGAGCGCTGGAGCCATAGTCCTGGTACACCTGTCCGGGCGGCATGGACATCGATTGCTGGCGCGGGCTGACCAGCTCACGCAGGGTGGCATCCTCGATCTCGTTGCTCGAACGACCAGTCAACCAACCTTTCAGCTGAGTCAGCAACGAAGGATCGACCTGCTGGATCAAGCGCTCGCGCAACCCAACACCGCTATCACTCCACCACTGCTTGCAGGTGGGGTAGCCCGCGCCATTCTCCAGCCGAGGTAAGGAAACATCGCGGCTTTCGTCATACGGCCAGCTGACTCGCGGTGTGCGTGAATGATCCGTATCGTAGTAGCCGGGCGTGTCGAGAAAATAGCTTGAGCCGATCCAAGATGCGTCGTGACTTTGTGCCTTGTTCAACTGCGGACGGTTGGTGAATAGCCGAGAACGTGAATAGCCATAGCAGTCGCGAGTGAAGTCGGCGACTTCCTGCAGCAGTACCTGGCTGTCGATGCGCGAACTGTCGATCTCCATGCGCATCTGCCGGATATCCGGTGCGCAGGGGATAGAGGCAGTAGCTGCCGCAGTCACGCCTTTGCTCAAGGTATGCACCAGAAACCACCAGATCGGCACGTTAGCGGAGCGTTCGCCGATGGTATTGAAGGTCGCCCCCCAAGCAGTTTCCGCTGGCTTGGCCACACTGACACCGCAGCGCTGGCTCGCCACGTCATCGAACGCTATTGAGGTGAGGCTCAACGGAAAGACGGGCGCGCAGCCGAACAATACGACGATATAGGCCAGCCACAGCCGGTTCTCGATCCGCGGCACCGATAGCAGACCCTTGTTGCCTTCATCCGCGCCTTGCTGACGGGCCGACAACCATTCTTGCAAAATGATTGCACCAAAGGGCGCGGCAAATAGCCCGGTATCGGACAGGATGCTCCAAAGGCCGTTGTTGATGATCCAGGCCAGCAGGGAGAGGTAAAACTCCAGGTAGCTGTTGGTGCTCATGAGCATCGTGGTGGCCTCACAATCGGGTGAGTTCGACGCAGGTAAAGAGCACGAGCCCTATTGCTCCGATGCGCTTCACGCGCAGTCGATCCTGTGGTCGATGTCGGTAGCGCCGAAGCAGATCCCACCAGAGTACAAAGAGGGCGCCGTAGAGCAGGGCACGCCACCACCGCAGATAGGGCCGTACGGATTCGAATGCCTGCTGCCAGACCTCGAAACTACCCAGCGCAGTGCGGCCGATCCATGCGACCAGCGCAGCGGTTAAAATCATCACCGCGGCAATCCCCAGACTCGAAAGCAAAGTGAATAGCAGTGAGTGTTTCATGGCTTACTTGCGCCTGGCGTCAGCATCATTGAGTCGACCGGGCTCGGGGTCGCCTTGCTCGACGGTACGCGAAGCATCGGCACCACCGGCATGCCGATCGAGCACTAGGCTGGCGGTGTTGGTGGCCAGTATCTGCCGGACCTGCAGTTCGGCCTGCAACAGGCGGATTTCGCGCTCCAAGACGTCGATGTTTTTCGTCAAGGCGGCTTGTGCCGGCTCGGCGGAGGCGATGTTCGGTTCGTGACTACCCGCCAGCAGCGTGCGCAGTAGCAGCAGTGCCTTGTCGAGCACGCTGGACAGAGCAGTCTCACTGGCCAGGCGTCGCGTTAACAGATCCTGATCGGGATCGTCGCGTAGCGCTTCAATCACACCGCGGGTCACTGGCAGCATCGGGCTGGAGGCCTTAGCCAGGTTGTCAGGAGTAGGCGGCAGTGAACCTGACAGCATTCCTTGTATGGCTTTCAGCCGCTCGCTGTAGGCCTCCTGAATCAGTGGCGTCAATCCGCTGCCAGCGGTAGCACGCAGGGTTTCGCAGGTGTCGCAGGTCGCGACTTCGTTCTCGCCCAACACGCGAACGGCCCATTCGGATTCCTCCTGGGGCGAAGCCCATGTCTGGCAAATGGCTCCACCCAAACAGTCACTGCTACTAATCGACGTACTGTCATCTACCGTCCGGTTATGCAGCAAGTTGTAGCCCGCGCGCACTACGTCGGAGGTCACCCGAATGGGTGTCTGCCCATTCCCACCAGCCTTCGAACCGCCAACCCAGGACACCCCATTATTGCCGTTATGGGACTCGGTATTTTTCACCGTGGCCACTGCATCACCGCCGGTTTGCTCCAGATTACTCTGCATCTCCTGGTTCTTGGCTAGCGCGCCCCAGCCGGCTTGACCGACCTTGTCCGCCATCTTTTCGGCCATGGCTTGACAGGTCAGCTTGGAGCGGTCGAAGTCGATACGTCCCTGCATGACGCCGTTGCTCAACAACTCATAGAGGCCGGGATTGGCGCGCTGGATGATCAACGCTGGCAGCGACATCACGGCTTGGGTCGCGTTCTGCACGATGCTGCCCATGATCTGCTGGAAGCCTTCGGTGACGCCATTCAGTTGGTTTTGCAGGGTGTTGGTGAGGCTCATGTTGCCGCACATCATGTTTGCTCGCCAGGAGCTGCCGACGCCGAGACCGCTGGGTCGGTAGAGCGAGCTCGGTGAGCCCGCTGCCGAACCACCACCGATGGTGTACATCACCCGGTCGTCGAGCACTTCGCTTTGAGTGCCCAGGCGGTAATCGCCTTCGGCGGCGGGGACATGCGTGGCCATGGTCAACAGTCCGCAGAGCACCAGACTCGTCACGCCCAACCATGGTCGTGTGAGAAGCCGACTCATGAAGCACGGCCTTCGAAGTCGATGCTGAACAGAAAGGTCTGCCCCTCACGTTTGCAGCAGCTGTAAGGACGCCACAGCGACCAGGCGTAGCCGCCATCCACGCTCTGTACCGGATCGCTGGGGAAGATGGCGCACGTGGGCTGAACCTGAGGGTAGAGCAATTGCCATTTGTGGGTCGAAGCTTCGTTTTCAACGATCGGGCCAGGCGGCCAGTAGCCGTCGTGCTTGGCGGGCGTGAGCGGTACATACACATGCGGCTGCCCGTTACGGGTAATCACATCGCCGGCCCGTTGCGCCATGACTGCGGCCGCCTTGAAATCGTCGGGCTGTACCAGAAAGCCTTGGCGGGGATAGACGTTGCCCCACATGTTTCCCGAGGTCTGACTACCAATTTCACGGATCCCCGGCATGAGCGACTCGGGGTAGAAAACTTCCGGAATGCCATGGCGCCAGGCCAGCGAATCTAGGATGCTCAGGTAGTAGGGCATGAACGCAGTAGCACCGCTGGCGCAGGCGTAGCCGGATTGCGAGGCCAGTTGCGTGGCGGCCCAGCCACCCGGGTGGCCGATACCATCGACGTTCTTGAAGCGGGGCAGGTTGTTGCGGCGGGTGTTCGGCGTGATCAGATTGCCGCCACCCTCCGCGCCACTGATAGGAGAGGAGAGGGCGGCCATCTCTATCCAGGGGTTGCCGCCGGTTGTGGCGTAGCTCGAGACCACGAGTTCCGGAATGAAATGACGAACCTTGGTCGAGGTTTTGACCTTGCAGCCGACAGGCGTGCAGAGGAGCCAGAAACAAATGCCGACGACCCTGTATTCGAGACAGTTTGGAGAAAGCACGGAGGACGTGATGCTACCGGTATCCAGCGCCATGCTTGGGCCGCATGCCAGCAGGACGCTCAGCGCCAAGGGCCGTAGCTTTGTGGGCGGGATTGACGAGCAGGCAACAGGCATGATCCAGGCTCTCGGTGTATGGCCTGGGCAGGTTCGGTTAGGGAGTGAAGACTGTCAGTGGAAATTATGAAGGTGGATCTATCGGATTTGTGAGACGCGAGACTATTATTTGACGTGAAGGGCGCTGCGCAGGATATCGGAATCCACAAGTAACTGATCGGCGGTAATTTCGAAAATATTGGCGAGCTTGCACAGGACCAGCAGCGACGGATTGCCCGTGCATCGTTCGATTTGACTGACGTAGGTGCGATCCACCTCGGCCATGAGCGCCAGTTGCTCCTGGGTCAGGTTTTTCACGCGCCGCATCAAGCGGATGTTTTCCGCCAGATGAAGACGAAGCTGTTCGTAGTCTTGAGTCATGCGCGCAAATTGCGCCTTGAGGGACTCTCAATCCACGGGATATAGTCTACATTGGTGTGATCTAGGCCATTTGAAGCTGAAGTCTGTTATCAAGCATTCATTTGGTTTCGTTATGATTTCGAGGCTGGGTCCAGCGTCTAATAATAAAGTCAGAAATCTAGGGTGTGTATGGACGAAAACTATATTGCAATTCCTGCGGCGGATGGTTGCCCAAGTCTTCTGACACCTTGGGGCAACGAATTCGCCCCAATGATCGAACGTGGTGTGCAATGCGCCCAGGCTTGGCTTGATGCGCCCGGTGAGATTCCACTGTGGTGGGAGCTGGCACAAACACGCAAGACCTTTCCTATCGGTGATTGCCAAGATGCGTTTGAAGCCGCATTCCTGTTGAGGATTCAGCAGCGGCTTCGGAGCGTGCCACAGTAACCCTGTTGCTCATAGGCGATTGCATCGTATTGATCGTCCGTTCGCCTTCAACCTGGCGATATCGGTACAGGCCAGCTGATTGCAGTTTAAGAATGATCGTCGCTTCTAGCTGCACGTTTTGTCCAACGGCTGAAAGACTTGTCAGGGAATCACACTTTCCTCCCTTGGTTGAGGGCGGTACTTACCTCAAATGCCGCCGGTTATGCATCGAACGGGAAAATCTCTTGAAAGGTATGGTTCCAGACGCCATTCCTCTAGAATGGGGGCTGACAGAAGTAGCTTTCGCCCTGTTACAAACAGGTTTACGTAGCTAAGATTCTGATTAAGTGCAGATTCTGCACGCTCTGAGAACGTGGAGCGCGATATGAAAGCCAAAAGAGTGTTGAGTGACGATCTGGTGAGTCGACTGGAGGATAAGATCCCGGTCATGGCTGAAGGCGCCATCAATACTGCCTATATCAACGCGCTGGCTGCCGGCCGCAGTGTGATGGAAGTCATGAACGGCATGCTTGTTGAAACGACTGCCGATGGTAAGCACAAAGTCATTCGGGTGGCAAAACCCAAGCACAAAGTAACTCTGGGTGGCGTAATTAAGGTGCGCCGCTGCTCATGACGGTTCCCCGGTTGAGGGTTTTTGCTGGACCCAATGGCTCCGGCAAGAGCACGATGAAAAGTGCCATCCCTTCCCATCTGATTGGTATCTACATTAACCCGGATGAAATCGAGAAGGCTGCCAAAGAGAGCGGTCGTCTGGAGTTTAGTGATTTTCAATTGGAAGCTGAGGGCGATGAAGTCCTCGCTTTTCTTAGGGAACATCGACTGGTCAAGTCCTCCCAGCTCGATGAGGAGGTAGCCAAAATAGGCTTTAGTAGCAACGGCCTGAATTTCCAGACGGTCGCGATGAACTCCTATTTTGCATCGGTGCTCTCTGACTTCATCCGGAACAAGCTTCTGGAAGAGCAGCTGTCTTTCACCTTTGAAACGGTGATGTCCAGCGACGATAAAATCGCTTTTATGCTCAAGGCAAGAGCGTCTGGATATCGCACGTACCTCTACTTCGTGGCAACTGAAGACCCTGACATCAATATCAACAGGGTCAGGAACCGTGTAGCGGCAGGTGGGCACCCAGTTCCCACAGAGAAAATTGTCCAGCGCTACGGCCGTTGCCTGAGCTTACTGCCTGCGGCCATTGCCGCTTCGAACCGGGCCTACATCTTCGATAACTCCGGAGCTGACCTGGTACTGCTTGCCGAAGTTACGGATGGGACTGACCTTGAATTCAAGGTTGACGAGGTCCCTGACTGGTTCATGGATGCCTACGTTGAAAAGGTGTCCAACGGCTAGCAGCCGGGGTGGCCAAAGCCGGGAGTCACTTCCCCTTATATTGGCTCTATTCCTCGCGTTCTATCGATCCGTTCAGCTACCTGGTAAACCGCCTCCAATTCCGAGCAACCGTTGTTCTGCATCAGTGTCCAGCGCTCGGCCTTTTCCTCAGGCTCGGTCATGGCCAGGGCGAGGTAAAGACTGGGCGGCACAGCCCGAAACAGCGTTTCGAGCTTTTTCGACAGCACCACCCCCTCGGTGTATTTGCCCGGTTCCTTGCTAGCGGAAAGCAACAGGGCTTTTTGTGCCGGGGTGAGCTTCTTGAAGCGAGCGATTTCTTCAATCTCCGCGGGCGGCATGTTCAAACAAACCCACCACTCGATCATGTTGAGCATGGTCTGCGCGGCAGTGGGGAAGTCGGCAAGGTTTTGCGTCGCCAGCCAGAACCACGCGCCAAGCTTGCGCCACATCTTCGTGCCCTTGACCACGAACGGCGCCAACAACGGGTTCTTGGTGATGATATGACCCTCGTCGGTGACCATGATGATAGGCCGGCCCAGATACTGATCGCGCTCGGCGAGATTGTTCACGGTGTTCATCAGGCTGATGTAGCTGATGGACATCTGTGCCTCGTAGCCTTCGCGAGCGTAAGTGGCTAGGTCGACAATGGTCACATCGCTCTCGGGCCAAGGCGTGCCCTCGCGATCGAACAGTTCGCCCTCGAAACCCTGGCAAAACAAGTCGAAGGACTCGCCCATTTCCTGGGCGCGCTCGCGACGTTTCTCCGGCAAGTGTGTGTTAGCAGCGACGCGCAGCAAGGCGTCGCGCACGTCGCGGGTAAGTACTTGACGGCCTGCTGCGGTACAGGTCTGCGCCGCATCGAGAATGCACTCACGGATCAAGCTGCGATCGGCTCGGCTCAGACGCGCCTCTTCCTTGGCCTCGCCGCCGGTGATCATCAGGCGGGCGGTGATCTCCAATTCGCCGAGAATATCGCGCTGGTCTTCGCGACTGGCTACCGCCTCATCGTCCCACTCATCAACCGACAGACTTGCCACCTGATCTGGCTGCTCGACCAGACGCCAAGCATCGACAAAGGGGGCGAGGCTGACCGAGGCACCAGGTTTCAATTGGACCTTGTTGACTGACAGGCCCTGTGTCGCGAAGTAGTCGCCCTGCAAGCCGAATGAGTTGCCGGCTTCGACGATAAACAGGCGAGGGCGGTACACGGCCATGACCTGCATCAGCAGGGTGACCAATGTGGCCGACTTGCCGGCGCCGGTCGGGCCGAACAACAGCAGGTGGCCGTTCATGGCCCGGTCTAGGCGTGACAACGGATCGAAGCTCAGCGGCGAACCGCCGCGGTTGAACAGGGTGATGCCCGGGTGGCCGGTGCCTGTGCTGCGGCCCCAGACTGGAACCAGGTTCGCCAGGTGCTGGGCGAACATCAGGCGGGTGTACCAATTGCGCGTGTCGCGGGCCGGGTTGTAAGCCATTGGTAACCAACGCAGGTAGCTGTTGCAGGCGGCGACTTCATCGCCTTCGCGTACCGGTTGCAGACCCGCACCCAACAGTGCGTTGGCAAGGCTGACCGAGCGCAGGTGCAAATGTTGTTCATCGTGACCGCGCAGGTAGAACGCCAGGGTGCCGCGGTACAGCTTGTGCTGGCGGCCGATGATCGCACGAGCCTCTTCAACATCTTGGCGGGTCTGAGTCGAGGCCAGGTTTTCACCGATGGCTTTGCGCGCCAGGCGATTCAACTGATCCTCAAGCACGTCCTGAGGCTTGACCACCAGGGTCAGGCTCATCACCGTGCCTTCAGGTAACTGGTCGAATAGCGCATTCACCGCGTCGCCCTTGCGAGTTTCTCCGGTGAGTTGACCAATCGACGGTGCCCGTCGCAGTTTGTCCACCACCATCACCCGATGGGGTTGACCATCGAAGCACCAGAGTCCGCGCTGCACATCCGAATGCGGCTCATTGAAAAATAGGCGCTCGGCGAAATCGTGATCGAAGGGCAGATCCAGCGACTTACCGTCGCCCGACTCCGGGTAGGCCACGCGGCGGTAGAACTCCTCGGGTGCGTCATTGGTGAGCCTGGGCGCAGGATTGAACCAGGGCAGCAGCCAGGCATAAAGACCTCGGCCATCGACTCGCGTCGATTGCACCCCACACGTCTGTAGCGAAGACACAATTCGTTCGCAAGTCTGTTGCAGGAATTGCACTGGGGTGAGCCCCGTTTCCTCACCGTCAGACTCAAGCCAGCGATAGACCACCAGGCGTACCCGGCGGTTATTGCCACGCCAGGGCAGGCGTGTCACCACCTTATCCTCAAACAGCCCTCCGGGCTTGGCGATGGCCTTCAGATGACAGCGGCTAAGCTCCAAATAGGCCTCGGTGAAGATCGTGCCTCGCGCGCTGTCCTGAATATAATTGGTGAGCCGGGTAATGTAGGGGCTAAAGTCGTTGTCGTCCTGGCAGAAAAACTGCGCCACCCAAGGCGCTTGATCCAGCTCGTCAAAGCTATCCTGCAGGGCATCCTCGAGGGCATCGCGGGCCGCCATCAGCCAATCAGGTTCGCGCCCTTCGGTGCCGATGGGCAGTAACTCGAACACCGCACCCACCGAGCGATTGTCATCGAGTAGAAAACACTGTTCGGTGTCGAGGTATTCGACCCAAGGCAGGTGATCGGTGAAGCTGGGGTTGTGCGCATACAGTGCAGCTTCATCGGCCAACGTGGCGCGAGGGCGCAATGGGTTGCGGCAGGCTTTCCCCGCGGGAGTGCGGTTACCCGAATCGCCGGTACGCACTACAAGTCATCCTGACGTTCACCAGGCAATGCGTACTGCACCCGTTGGTAGAACGGAAAGACGGTCGAGTAACCCGGGACCGGTACCTGCTCGGTACCACTCAAATGCGGATACACGTACAACACCAAATCGGGATTGGGCAGGCGAGGGAACAGGTTGCGGATCTCGTTCGCCGCTGTGCGAGTGTACGGTTCCTGGAGAGAGGAGGAAAAATCTACCTGAGCCAGCGGGCGTCGTAACGGTTGCCGAGCATCCAGCAGTTGCTGCTGAGTGCCTTGCGAACCGGCACTGTTCCAGATGTCCAGCATGGTTTGCTCGCCATGGGGCAAAAGCGTGCCCTTGTCGGTGGAACACCCCGTCAGGACCCAGCAGAACACGCTAATCCATGTCAGGCAGAGAGGCATGGTCTTTTTCATGGCGAACACTCCGGCCCTTGGGCTCGTAGTCGATGGTGATTTCATGGTCGAGGTGGAGTGCGACCTGTGCTGCCGGGGGCACGTACACCGCAGCAAAGGCCTCGCCATAAAGCTTGTTGACCCACTCGCGGATGTCGCTGACCCCACCACTGAGGATTGAATTCAGTGCGCTATTGCCACTGCTGCTGGTAACCCCGAGCGTACTGCCACCCGAACTGATCACACTGCTGTTGTTCTGCTCATCCCCGAGCAAGGCGGCGACACCGGCACCAGCCGCAGTGATCAGGCTCTGGCTGCCGAGGTACTGCTGGGCGTTCGAGCGGCGCTCGCCGGTGATGCAAGGAATGCCATACGGATCGGACAGGTAGCCGAGTCCGCCACGGATCTTGTCGGTGCTCGAACTCTGGGTGTTGGAGGCATTACGGCTGGCTACCACCTTTGGCTGAGGCACCGTGCGGATAGTGCCATCGGTAAACACAAAGGTGATCGACTCGACTTGCCCGCGCACGCAGGACAGAGTCCAGTCACCGGACGCCGTGCCGCTCATTACGGCACCTGCGACGTCCGGCAGGTCGATGCCGTTGGCGGTCAGGTTCTCGGGGCCGACCAGCACCTTGAAGGGATAGGGATCATTCACTGTGCCGTCTACCGGGACTCGGCCGATCAGCGCGGTCATGGCGACCGAGCCCATCAATGTCGCGTTTTCAGGAATGGTGTAGACCGGCTTCGCACCTTCGGTACGATCAGCGGATCGTGTCAGGTCACGTTCACCCTGGGTGACCGCACGTAGCTGTTTCTGGCTGCGATCAATAGCGTTATCTTTCAAGCCCTCCAGTGAGTTGAAGGCGGTAGGCAGACTCAGTGCGGAGGAGGTCTTGGTTTTGCCTCGGGCGTCGGTGGGCGGAGCATCCGAGGGTTCAATCCACTGCAGCGCATCATTGGCAGAATGTTGCCCGTCGAACTGAGCCCCATCGCCAGGCTCAAGCCCCAATCCGATCGGCATGTCCTTGCTTTTGCCGGTCAGCCCCGACAACTGTTCCTGCAATTGCGTCAGCAGACCACGGGCCTGGCGGCTGTCTTGTTCCGCTTTGAGTCGGGCCTCGTTGGCTTGTCGGCGGCCTTCGTCGACCTGCTGGGTCACGCTGCCAAGCGCGGTCTGGATACGCGAATCGACGCTGTTTTCCCGCTCGCGCAGGCGGTTGTTCTCCGTCTGCAGTGAATCGTTGTGTTTCTTCAACCCGAGCATGTCGCTGCGCATGGCCTTCACCTGACCGACCAGGGTGGCGACCGTATCGCGTGGGGTATCGCCAGCAATGCCGAGCGACTTGGCTTGCTCGGCGGATAACTGAAGGTTGCCCTGATCAACTGGGTGCTCTGGGGAGGGCGTGCTACTCCCCACGACCCAGGTTTTCAGGATGATCACCACCACGGCCAGTAGCGCAGCCGGTACCAGCCATTTGAGCAAGACGTTAGCCTTCATCGTCAGCACCTCGCGCAAGGTGCGGAAGCAGCACGGCTCGTTCGAGGCCAGCACCGCGGGTGACGAGGTAGGCAATCGTGGTGTCTTCAGCGCTGCCGACTGGTCCGAGGAAAGCATGCTGGAAGGTGGCGGCGAACAGGGTGGCCTGAAGCCGACGCGGATCGAGTTGCACCGTCGCTGAACCATGATTGTGCAACTTCACCGCCGTCACCCAGTAATCACCGAGTCGCCAGGCTGCTATAGGTGTGCTGGACACATGTTCGGTCGGCAGCAGGGTTGGCAGTTCGCTGCGCAGTTTGAGCGGTACGTGGCGTACGCCGGGCAGGGATTCTACGGTGCGCAGCGGCGCGTACAGGCTCTGTGCGGCGTAGCGCGTCAAAGCGACTGGGATCGGCGTACGATCTGGAACAGGGACGGTGCTAGATTCCGTCTCGGTAGCCTGCACCTGAGCATTCTTGAGAATACGCACTGGCTCCAGTGGTTGATCACCAGGTGTGGTCGCGATATCCAGCAGGATGATCTCGCCCGTCGCGACCGATTGCAGTTGCAGTCGGGTCGGGGCAATGGCTTGCGACGCGCGCAGGTACAGCGTGCCGCCAGTTGATTGCACGCGCAGCTTGCCCGTGAGGGTTGAGGGTACGCCGACTCGAACATCCTCATTGATAAAGACCACTCGTTCTTGATTGATCACCAACGGGACCGCGAGGGGTAGGCGTTCCCAGCGCATCAGCTCGACGGCCTGCGCTGCAGCTCCCCATAGCATCAGTGCGACGGTGAGTCCCAGGGTAGACATCCACTTCATGGCTCAACTCCAGGCAGGGAGATTTTTTGCGGCGTGCCTTGATAACAATCCAGTGCCAGTCCCCACTTGTTGCGCTCAGGATCCAGGTCGAAACGCACTACGCGTAATGGATAACGCACCACCACCCGTTTCACCGGTTCGGCGGCGTAATACTCATCGGCGTTGAGGTCGAGCTTGACCAACCAGCTGTCGCGGTCGAGTTGCTTGACCCTGAGTTCTGGATCCTCGCTGTAGCCACGGCCCAGAATTTCGTAGACGCCACGCACCCGCTGGCGCAGCTCGCCAGCAGCCTTGCGGTACTCATAATCGCCGTCGAGAAAGGCTTTGCAGGCGGGTGTCAGGTAGGACTGCAAGCCATAGATGGCGCGTCGATAATCCAGCTCGCCATCCGAGGGCCAGCGGTTGAGTTGGCCAAAGATGTACAGGGCAAAGGCATAGACATTCTCTGAGGGGATATCCCACCACTTGCGAGTGCTGCCCGAGCGCAGATCCGGTGGCACGTGCACGGTCAGATCGGTCGGTGCCGAGCGCCAGCCATACCAGAGTCCGGCACAGATCAGAGCCAGAATCAGCACTGCCAGGCGCAGGCTGAAGATATGGGCGTTCTGGGCATCCACCTTGTTCCGAAACCGGCTCATCGCTGCCACCGAGACAGGGCAGGGCGCAGTCGACGCGAACGACGGACCGTCCAGGCGCCGGAGTGGAGAATCAAACTTCCGCGATCCAGGCGCCAACGGCTGGCGAGTATCCATTCGAGCTTGCGGTACAACCACGTCTCGGGGCGAGCCCGTTTGGCCCGCCGCAGTAGCGTGCCTCCGGCCAATAACACCACCGTCATGCTTGCGATTATGCTTGTCGGTGCCGCGGCAATGGAGGCGGTGGCAATCGCCAGAGGAACACCCAGCATCAGGCCAATGACTGCGCCGGCACCGAGCGCCACCCACATTTCATCATTGGTTAAACCACGCAATACGGCAGGATCACGATTGAGTCGCTCTGGTAGAAAAACCAAGGTGCCGTCGGCAAGGCGTTCGATAGTGTCGTTCATCTTGACCTCACAGAATCGCGGCAGCCTTGGTCAGGAACCAGATGATGATCACCACCAACAGGGCCCCGATGCCGACTACAGCACCCAAGTCCTTCCAGGTCTTGCGTTGGTTCTGCACATCGGCATACACCGTCAGCGAATGCCAGGCTACGCCGAGAAAAGCGAGTAGGGCGATTAGCAGACCGAGCAAAATGCCGCCGTCGTAGGCGTAGTTTTTGATCGTCTCGATCAACCCGGATCCTTCGCCGCGCGAAGGCGCTTCCATGGTGGGGAGTTCGGCAAAAGCCAGGCTTGGGCCGAGCACCAACAGCAGACTAATCAAGCGCTGGCTCGCACCATCACGCAGGTTGTTTTTCAGAGGGGCAAGGCACTTGAGCATGACGGTGATCTCCTGGATTAGGACAGGGTGAAGAACATCAGGACGAGTAGGGCGAGCAAGACGCGCGTGGCACTGCCGCCGAAGGCTCCAAAGCGCACACTGCCTGTCGCCCAACCCCGGTAGGCCGTCCACATCACCCAGGCACACCAAAGCAAAGCCAGGACGAGAACCAAGGAAAGCCATAGCGTCGAGCTGCTCTGCACCGAGAAACCGGAGGCGTTTTGGAACGCTGAGGTCTGGGCGTCAGTCATGCTCATGGCGAAGGCTCCGTGGACGGAGTGTCGAGGCGGTAATCGCCGACCAGTTCAGTGGGATCGCGGGGTTGAGCACGGGATGGAGAGAGATAGTTCTGCACACCTTGGCGGATGCGCTGAATGTCCTGAGACAGGCGTGGGTAGTCGAAACGATAGCGCTCGTCTAGTTCTGACGTGCTGGCTGTCTCCGCTCGTGTTGCAAGGCGTTCGATAGTATTGAGTTGCTGCTGAATTAGGCTGAGCTGTATCTGCTCATCAGCTGGTGCCGCATAGCTACTGCCATGAACGCAGGCCAGTGAAAGGAGTAAAGAACAGCGAAAAATGGTAGTCGACATGATGCTGCTCCACATGGATATGGAGCCAGCATCAAGTTAGAGGTTGAATTATTCAGTATTAAACGTGACATGGGATGTATCGCTTTTTTGCAGCCGTGCGGAAGAAGTTTGCTCACACATACGCCAGCTATCGATTGGGCGAAAAAGAGAGCCCAGTTTAGCAATCCTTCCCCGTTAATAATGCGTCGTTCATGCAGTATGAGTAGATTAACTCCTGCTTGAAAGCTGCATGGGTGACGAAGAGCTGATCATCGCTTAGTATGGGAATGTTCGTTTCCTCGTTCCCCTAACCTGAAGGAAGTTTCACATGTCTCGTTTGGCTGAATTTCGCAAGCTTGAGCAACAACTGGCCGAACAGCTAGCAGAGCTCGAGTCGATGAAAAGTGATTCCGGTCTGAAAAAAGAAATGGAATTTGAGAGCAAGCTACGTGCGCTGCTTGGCGAGTACGGCTTCAGCTTGAAGAACATCATTGGCATCCTGGATCCAGAAGCTGGCCGTCGGACCTCGACACCTGTAGCCGCCCCCGTAAAGGCAGTCCGTAAGGCTCGCGAAGTGAAGATCTACAAAAATCCGAACTCTGGAGAGGTGATCGAAACCAAGGGAGGAAATCATCGTCGACTGAAGGAATGGAAAGCCGAGTTTGGCGCAGACGTTGTTGACTCGTGGCGTACTCAGTAAAATCGAGTTGATGACAAGGGGCCTGTAAAGGCCCTTTTTTCTCGATGAGAATGATAAGTCCTGAATGCAAGTCTTGACCCAGTCCTGCGCCAGTTTAATTGGTGGTTAGATCCTTAATACTCCTCAAAATTTTGGACGTCTGCATTTCACTTGATGCTCTAACTCATAGTGGGATTTGAGAACGACCTTTAGCAGCTTAATTTGCATTCGTGTGGTGTATCAGTTTTCGGTCGCGGGATAACTATCCAAGCATCGGGATATGTAAATGAAACTTTGGTTTTTTCCGAATCAGAGATACTTCTTGAATGTAGTTGCCGTGATGGCCGTGGTGATGCCGAGCGTCACCGCACAAGGCAAAAATACGGCCGTGGGATCGAGCGAAAAGGGCAGAGACAGGTAAATGACCCAGGGCACGATCAGTAGTGGTATCACGGCTCGTTTAGCACGATGGTAGACAAAGCTGCTTTCTCGCCCAGCGCCAAATTTTCGTAGGTCTCGGCGCATCAGTCCATCGACAAAACCAGTAAACATTGCCAGCAGAAACAGGGGGGTGGCCAGGACCAGTATGGTCAGGCGCACGACGAAAGTGAAGGTCACATACACCGCGGCCAGCACGAAATTCTCAATGCTCACGTAGAGCTGGTTGATCCAGCTCCAGACGCCGTTGCCCTGGCTCGACACCCGCGCCTGCAGGGCAAAATCCGCAAAGCCGGTCTTGACCAGCAGCCACTGATTTAGGAAATCCAGCCACTGGACAATCGTTTGCCCGGGTTGTTGGAGGATGAGTGACGATTTGAAGTGCTCGCTGAGCCAGCCCAGTTCGCTGGTCAGCATGGCCTGACTATGCAGCCAGCCTTGATCTCCCCAGAAGAGCAACAGACCGACGAATTCGATGAGGATCGAAAACAGCAATGAGGCGACCAGCAAACCAATGATGCGCAGCATCAGGCTAATCGTTGAGACAATTAGCCCTGGATGTTGGATCGGTTGTGGCGGCGTGTTTTGTGTGGAAGTCGCCATCATTCACTCCATTGCGCGCCGCAGAGTTGATGCCGTCCTGACGCCTTCAGAATGTGTGTTTGCTTAATCGGAACCTAGTCAGAGTAGGGCTACCGCACCTGATCTAAATCGAAGTTAATTGTTGGGCCGCCACCACTCGCGCTCCACCATTGCCCTGCCTGCTCGTTGTAGGTCGCCCGCATCCGTTGAGTGAGTTCCTGCAAATCCTTGGGCATGGCATCGTCGTTGGAGGGTTTAGGCAAAGGCATACGGACTTTCCAGAGCTGGCCACCGACCTGGAAGGAGAACATTTGCCCTTTTGGCAAACTGACGATGTGTGCAGGCTCGATCAACGGCACGCTGGTGCTACTGACGCGGTCCTGTGAGGATGAGGTGAAGTCCGTGTTGGCCTCGGGATCGGAGGTGTCGGTGGCACCCGACACCAGGGTCTTGGTCAACACGTTTACCTTGGGCAATTGTTGAGTAAGCAGCTCCGCGGTGGCGGTCTCGCGTACACGGAGCATCTGCAGGGTGTTGAAGTTGCCGATGACCTGACCGGCCTTGGCGCGGTTGCCGATGCGCGCTTCGATATCACTGAGGGTCTGGGTGTAGGCTGTCACCTGGATGCCAGCGCCACCGCCTTTGTTGATCAGCGGGATGAATTCATCGCCCATCAGCTCATTGAACTCGTCAGCGTGCAGGTTGATCGGCAGCTTGTCGGTGCTCCTGCTCGATGTAGGCAGACCATGGTCGATACCATGTTTGTAGATATGGCCCGCGACCGAGACCAGATCGGCGAACATGGAGTTGCCCACGGCGGCAGCGACCTCGGCATCGGTCAGCGCATCCAGACCGACGTAGACGATGCCGCGTTTTCGGATGATCTGCATCCAGTCGAAGATCGGCCGTGGGTCATCTAGATCGGTGTAGTTGGGAGCCAGTAACTGGGCGGTCTTGCCGGTGGTGAGTTTCTCCAGCAGCGGTAGTAGCGAGGCGACGATTTTGTCGAAGTAGGTGCGGTCATACCGCACCGCTGAACGCAGTCCGTCCATTACCGGATCAAATACCCGCTTTACCGCCAGGTACTGTTCTATGGCCACCACCCGCTTTTCGCGCCCGATCATATGCCGGGGAATGTTCTTCTCGGTGAGCTTGCCTTCAAGCTGGACGATCACTTCCCACGCTTTTGAGTCAGTCTTGGCGAAAAACTGCTGGGCGTACTCGATGAACAGGGCGTCGATGTTGACCACATGCCGTTGGATCTGCAGGTAATCCGGGCGTCGGCCCAGCTCGATCAGGGCGCGGGCGATGATGTTGACGAAACGCCAGGCGAACTCACGAAAGGCCGCAGAGTTACCTTCACCACTGAGCTGTCCAGCAATGCGCGACGCCACTTCCGAGATGCGCCCGAAACGTCCCACGGCGTTGTAACGCGCGGAGATCTCTGGCCAGCCCAGATGGAACACATAAAATTCCTTTTCCCGACCGGCCCGTTTGGCTTCGACGTACATCCGCTTGAGCAGGTCAGCGTCGCCCTTCGGATCGAAAACGATCACTACCTCGTGTTCGATGCGGTGGATGTCCTGAGTAATGTACACCTCGGCGAGTCGTGTCTTGCCGACGCGGGTGGTGCCCAGCACCAGGGTATGCCCGACCCGTTCGCCCAGCGGCAGGCTGACTTCCGTTTCGTCGGGCTCGACCCCGTGCAACAGCGGCGAGCCACCGACCGGGGGCAAAGGGCGCAACGGATTGCAAGCATTGTCCCAGGCAGTGACACGCGCCAGTGACGAGAGTGGAAACGGTGCATGTTCCAGGCGCCGTTCGAGTCCACGTGCCAGGCGGTAACGGGTCGGTTGGTCGACATAGTGGGCGACTGCCGGATCCTGGGCCTCGACCAAGCGCTGGGTGTGCAGGCGGGTCCAGCGAAAGCCTCGGCCCATGAACAGAAGCTTGCGGCTGACCGGAATCTGTCGGCTGGTCAGCTCGTAGCGGGGCAGCCGGCGGATATTGCGCCGATAGCGCAGTACCTCCCAAGCTTGTTGCAGTCGGATCAGGCCGAACAGGGCATAGGCCAGCGCGGCAACCAGACCGATCTCGGGTGACAGGGCCACAGCCCAGGGCGAGTACACACACAACACCGCGGCGGCGATGCAGATCGCTACGGTATACAGCTCCACCGCTGGCCGGAGCTTGGACTCCATTGCATGCTCGGCCATGACCTGGGCTTACTGTTCTAGTGAGGTGGCAGTGATCAAGATGGGGTAGTGCTCGATCTGCAGGCGGGTGGCGATGTCGTTGCCGTTGACCGGCAAAATGGTGATGCCCGGAGCGGCTGCTCGAATCCGGGCCAGGGCTTCATTATCAGTCACCTCGACGGCGAGGCCATCTGCACCCATTTCCTGCAGTTCAGCCGCGCGTTGACGCAGCCAAGTCAGCGATTGGGGATCCTCACCGACCAGAAAAAATGGCCGCAAGCCCGGCATGTTCAGGGAGCGAGACGTGATCTGGCCGGGGCTCAAGTGAGAACTGCGGATGGGCAGTATCCAGGCTTCATCGGCAAACGTGGACAGGTCCGCATGCATGGCCCGATCAGGTTGGATCTTGTTGTTTATGGGCGGCCTGGAAACTTGAAAATGGGGTCGGGTGAAGTTGCTAGGCTGATCCTCGGCAACGGTCAGTTCCGGCTGGGCGAAAGGTGCCAAGAGCAGGATGCAATAACAGGCAATGGCGATTCGTTTCATGGTGGTGTGCCCAGTTCAAAGGAAATCAGCAGCTGTTCGAGTCTCTGGGAAAAGCCAGCACGGTAGCGTGCTGCCGGCGCGCCCCCTGCCGGACGGTGATAGCGCCCGGCAGCCAAGACCCAATCACCGGTGGCATCGTGATGCTCCTGCAACAGCGCGGCGGTCACGGCAAGATTTCGGTAGGGGTCGAGGGCTTCGCAAGGGCTGGAAAAACGTTTTCCGTGGTAGCCCAGGTTGGTTTGCCCAAGTCCAGCATCGACCCGCTTGGCGTCATACTGATTGAGCGCCTGGAGCAAGGCGTGACAGGCGGCCTGGTGAGTGGCGAAGCGGTAGGGGGTTCCGGCGATGTTCAAGGTCCAAGGCCAGGGCAGCAATCGACCACGGACGCGGATACCACTCTCCTGCAAGGCAATGGCGAACAGCACCGTAGAAGGGATGTCGGCGTCATGCGCCGCCAGTTGGTAGGCAGGAGGCGGAAGTTCGTCAGCCTGGACGGCAAGCACCGTCAGCAGGAGCGCAATACCACTCAGTCGAGGCGTTGCCATTGTCCATTCACCTGTTGAAATGTGGCAGGCAATGGCCCCGGAGCCCCCAGGCTGAACCAGCGACCCCGGTCATGGTTCAGGGTGATCTGACGGCGTTGGACCTTGGCCGGATCGATGTCTGCTTGCCGAGCCCAGCTACGGATGCGTTCATCCTCGCCTTGGCTGCCCACCAGGTAGATATCGAACGCCGTGTCACTGCTTTGCAGACGCTGCACTTCGGCGGTGCACGCGGGGCAGTGGTCCTCCACAAACAGGGCTTGGCGCGGCGCGACCGCTGAGCTGGCGGGGGACGGGGATGCCATGCCCTGGATCGGCAGCAGCCCAGGAAACAGCTTGGCCCAGGCCGCGGTGTAAGCGTTTTGGTAGGCCAACTCGCGCTCGGCGCGCTTGGCTTCCAGTGCTACCTGTAGTTCGGCATAGCGCTGGCGCTCTTGGTCGGTCTGGGCTTCGACTCCGAGTGCGGTCAACGGATCGAGGTTCGGGCTCCAGAAACCGCGCGGGCCAGCTTGGATCTGTTCAAAGCGCGTCCACTCCTGCTCCGTCAGACCCCAGCTCGCAGCCTGCTCAGAGTGAGAGCTCTCCAGCGGAGCGGACTGTGTGTCCTGGATCCGTGACTGTGTGGTGATGGGGTTACCCATCGCAACACCCGTGGTCAGCAGCGAAACCAGACAAACGACGAGGAGGAGTGGCGCTCTGTTCATGATTGCTGCTCAAGGGACTTGCACGGTCTGGTCTGGCTGAGCGGCCACCGCGAAGATGGCTGAGTTCAGCTCCAGCACTTTCAGACGCCAAGCGCCGAGTTGCTCACCGCTATGCAGCAGCCGGACATCCGTGAGCGAGCGACTGTCATGAGGTGCAACCGCCAGAAAACGCTCATCCCCGCGGGACTCGACACTCAACACTGAGAACGGTGGCGAGAGCGGGACGGGTTTGGGGCGAGCCTTCTGTTTCGGCTTGGTCGCGGAAGACGTTGGTGGTGGGGGTGATGGCTGGGTCTTGAGGTCCAGGAACTGCTGCTCGACGTACTCAAAACGTGCGCGTAGCGCTGTCAGGTCTGCCACGGTGGCGCGGTCTGCCAGACCGTCGTGCAGTTCCTGTATTTCTTGTGCCCATTGATCCAGCATCGGATCGAGGGTATTGGTCTGTTGCTCACCGGAATCGACCACCTGCTTCAGGTCTTTCAGCGCGTACTGCAGTTTTTCCTGTGCATCCTTGAGTGCGTTCGCATCACGTTGCAGGGTGTCCAGGGCTTGTTGGTATTGCGTGTTCGTGCTCTGTAGCTCGGCCACGCGCTGATACTGGTTATACAAACCACCACTCAGGCCGGCAATTACCAGGCAAAGAAGTCCGACAATGACGGTTTGAAACGTCGAGGCTTTCACGGGCGTGCCTCCGACTGATGAGGCAAGACGGGTGTGACCTGCACGACCCCGGCAACCATTTTCTGCTGTTCGAAGCAGACCGAACGGCTGACTTCGTCGGTCGTGAGTTGCCAGGCGGGGCCAGCCAGCACTTGCAACGCGCGGCGCAAAGAGATTGGGCCAAGCCGGTAATGGGCTGCGGGCAGAGACCGGGTAAAAAGTACCTTGACTGGATCGGCGGCAGGGCAGAGTGAATAACCCGAGCGCTGCAGCACAAAGTGCATTGCCTCCAGTACCGAAGGATTCAGGTTGGACGGGATACTCACGTCGATGATTTGGGCGAGAACATCGCGTTGTTCCGTGGTGGGCTCGGTGCTGACCAGCGTATAGCGGCCATAGCGGAGCACTCCCGGAGAGCTTCTTTCGGCTTTGCCCTTCCAGAGATAGGGTCGATTGGAGCCGCTGTCGATTTCTGGATTGATCGGCAATGAGGTGGGGATTGGCGCGGTGCAGGCGCTCAACAAGCCCAGCAGGCAGGCAGGCGTGAAAAAACGCTCCATGGAAAAAACCTCATGTCAGATTCAGTGCAGAACTTGACATGAGGTGATGGAGTGATTCAGTGATAAAACCGAGTCATAGCTAATCGCTTTAGAAGAGAGCGTTCGATTCATCCTCCATGATTTGATCTCATGATCGACTTGGGGGCATATCAAGGATCAAAACAGCGCCAGTGCATAGGAAACGATAAAGCGATTCTCATCGCGACGTCCTGTCGCATCACCGACCAGTTCGACGTTACGCAATCTGAACGACAGGTCTTTGAAGGTGCCGCTCTGGATGGTGTAACTGAGGTCGATGTTACGTTCCCATTCTTGACCGTCTTGTCCGTTAATCTTGAAGTTATCGCCATGAACATAACGTGCCATTGCCACCAGGCCTGGCAAGCCGACGCCTGCAAAGTCAAAGTCGTAACGTGCTTGCCATGAGCGCTCTTGCGCGCGATCGAAACGCAGCACCTGGACTGCGTTGGCCACACCGGGGAGGTCGGTGTCGTGAAGAAATGGCAAGGCGCTATCGCCCGCGTTGTACTGCAAACCAAAACGGAATGTTTGTGGGCCCAGATTGGCAGACAGCAGGGTCGACGCCATGCGACTGTCGAGCTTGCCTGCGAGTTCTTCGCCGGCTTCGCTGGAGGCAAGGTAATTGACCACGGCGCCGAGCTTCCAGGCGCCTACCGGTTGGTTGAGGGTGGTGGTGTAGAGCGTCTGACGATAAACGTCTTTCAGTTCGCCTTCCCACACGCCAACCGAGGCATTCGGCGCAATCCGCCAGGTCCCCCCAAGGTAGTTGAAACGGTCGCTTTCTACCGACAGGTAGTTACCGGTTTGCATCTTGCGGCTGCCGCTGAATTCACGATAGTTGACCGCGCGCATCTGGCCGAGATCGATATCGACATGGTCGAACTCGCGAACGCTGAGCATGGCGCCTTCGAAAAACTGTGGTAGCAGGCGCGCGTCACCGGCAGACACCAGCGGGATTTTTGGGAACAGGCCACCGACCTTCAGTTCGCTTTTCGATACTTTCATTTTTAGCGCACCGGTCGCCTCGGAATACTCATCAACGGAACGTGGATCGGCATTGCGCGGGCCGCCCGCGCGGTTGTAGGCACCGGGGAGCAAGGCCGAGCCGCTGCGGTCGGGCGAGGAGTCGAGCTTGATCCCGAGACCGGCATACATGTCCAGACCCAATCCGACCGTGCCTTCGGTGTAACCCGATTCAGCCTTGAGAATGAAGCCTTGCGCCCACTCCTCGATCTTCGATTGAGCCGGAGCTTTTGAATCCCGAAGGTCATGGTTGTAGTAAAAATTGCGCATCAGCACGGTGGCTTTGCTGTCGCTGACGAAATCGGCATGGGCCGCCAATGGCATGGCGCAGAGTGTCATGCAGAGGGTCATGGCGTGAGGCGATGAGGGTTTGATTTTCATTTTTTTGTTCTTTTTAGAGATGAGTGAACTCACCACCCGAGATTCTCGGGCGGGCAGGTAGGCGTCAGTTAACGGTTGAAGGTCAGGCTGAGAGGTTATCCGGGCCGTTGTGGGGGCTCGATCCATTCGAAACACAGGTCGGCCGAGAAGCATTCTCCAGGCGCCACGACTTGGGTGCCGCTCAGTTCTCCAAGCAGCGGTTGCAGGTTGAAACCATCCGCCAGGTGTGAAACCGGCTCGATGCACAGATAAGGCGAGCCTACTGGAGCGAACACCACCAGATGCGATAGTTCAGGGCTGGCTGTCAGGCGCAGGCGGCCCTGCGGATAGTCGAGATCGACCTTGCCCGCCCATTGCGACAGGTAATAGGCACAGGTCTCGGTTTGCCAGGACTGACTGTCGAATTGCATCGCCACGTCACCTGTCAGGTGCTGTCCGGTGCTCAGGTAATCCGCTGTGATCTGCCATTGGCGAGTGCAACTCAAACTGGCTTGCAGTTGCGGGTGAGCGAGGAAATACGGGTGCAGACCTAAACCGGCCGGCATCGGTGTTTCCCCTTTATTGAACAGTGCAAGCCGGATCCGCAAACTGCCGCCGTTCAGCTCGAAATGCTGCTCGGCCCGAATCGGCCATGGCCAGTGTGGGCCGCTGTAGTCCAGGCTCAGGCTAGCCTGGGTCGTCGACTGGCTATCGACTTGCCAGGCTTGGGTATGGCTGATGCCATGTAAGGTGTGCGGCAAAGCCTGCGGATGAGCGGGCAGCGCATAGTCCCGACCCTCGAAGCGCAACTGCGCGTTAGCAATTCGATTGGAGTAGGGGATGAGCGGATAGGCGCCGCCCTTGGGCCAGATCAGTGGGTCCAGCGACTGAGAGGCATCGATCGGCTGCAAAATTTCCAGGGCATGCTTGCGCACTTGCAGGCGACCGATTCGGCCGCCGTGCTCGGGGAGCAATTGCAGGCTCAGTTCGGCGTTTTGCAGGGTCAGTTGCTGAAAGCGGGTCGACATTGTCTGCTCCTGATTCAAGCGCGACGGAAGCGATCGAAGACGTTTTGATCCATCTGCTGGCCCAGACCAACGCCTTGCGGAATCTCGAACAAATGGCCTTTGCGCATGCCTTCGATGTCGTACAACCAGGCGTCCGGTTCGACGAACAGGTACTCGATCTGTGCGACCTGTTCTTGAGCGACCGCCAGGTGCAAGGTGGCGAGGAAGCCGGGGCCAAAGTAAGGGCAGTGTGGCAAGACCGGGGTGTTGTACTGCCGTGCGAGTTCGGCAATGCGCAAGCATTCACTGATGCCGCCGACTTTGGTCACGCTCGGCTGCACCGAGTCGACCGCTCCAGCCTTGAGCGCCTGCTCGAACTGGAAGGCGCTGCACCAGTTTTCACCGGCAGACAGCGAAACCCCCTGGCCGCGCAAGCTGTTCAAGGTCACGAAATCCTCCGGCGGGAAGATCGGCTCTTCCAGCCAGGCCAGCTGAAGATCTGCAAGCTTCGGTAGCCAGGCGCGGGTATCGGCAATTGACCAACTGCAATTCACATCAGTGGACAGCGGCACGTCGTAGCCGATGGCGTCCCGACATTGGGCGATTTCCCCCAGGGTCACTTCATGCAGCTTGATGTCCTTGAAACCCATGTTCAGTGCCTTGCGGCAGATGTCCGGCGCGACCTCGCCATCGGCGTAGCGCACCAGGCTCGCGTAGGCTGGCACATGGTTGCGCAGCTTGTCGGTAAACAGGCGATGCAGCGGCACGCCACGGCGCTGGGCCGCCAGATCCCAAAGCGCGATGTCCACCCCGGAAATGGCGAACATCGTCACGCCGTAACGACCGAACAGATGCAGCTGACGCTGAGTCTTCAGGTTCCAGGCGCCAATGTCCTCGACCGTGCTGCCCTCCAGCACTGGTGCGATTAATCGATCAATGGTGGCCTTGGTGGCATCTGCAGTGAAGTAACCAAATGCTTCACCCCAGCCTACATGCCCCTGATCATCCTCGATGCGCACCAGCACATTTTCCAGCGTGCGCCAGGTGGTGGGCGTGATGCCTTGGCCTTTGCCGCCGTCGTGAAAAGGGATTTCGACAATGAAGGTATCAACCTTGCGAATAATCATGCGGACTCCAGGCAGCTGGCCAGTGGGCTGACCGCATAGGCACCACCGAGGAGGTCTCGGCCGGAGCTTTGCGCGCACATGGCGTCGTAGTCGAGGTAGCCGGGAGCGATGAAGTCCTTGGCATTGTCCAGCGGGCGATAGCCCAGTTCCCTGGCTCGGGTGTTTTTGAAAAGTGGCTGTGGGCTTTCGGAGACCCCGTAAAGCACCTCGAAACGAATCTGCGGGTGCTCCATGCCGATGCACACCAACTGCGCCAGGTCACGGGAACTGACCCAGAGGCGCAACCGGCGGGCATCGCTGACCAGAGGGTCGGCGTTACCGATGCGAATCGCGCAGATCGCCATGTCGTAGCGTTGGGCATAGGTTGCGCAGGACGCCTCGCCAAACACTTTGCTCAGCGCGTAGTAGCTGTCCGGTGCCACGGGCAAATCGTCGAACGACTCGGCGGCATCAGTGCGATATTGCCCCAGCACATGATGACTACTGGCGAAGATAAACCGTTTCACACCGGACTTTTGCGCGGCCTCAAGCAATTGCATAGTCGCGTTGTAGTTGGGCTTGAGGGTGCTCTCGAAATGGATGTCGGTGCCGTGAGCGCAAGCCAGGTGCAGTACGCCGTCGACACCCTCTACCGCTTCGAGGATGTCTGCGGTGCGGGTCAGGTCACCGCAAAAGGCGCTTTCGTTTTCCGCCAAGTCGGTGATCGGCAGGCGATCGAACAGGCGCAGGGCGTAGTGCTCACGCAACAAGGGGCGCAGTGCCTTGCCGACAATGCCTGCGGCACCGGTAATCAGGATGGTTTGCATGTTTCGCTCCTCAAATGTGTTTGCGCATTGCTCAGCGAGGGTTCAGGCCGGCGAAAGGGATGGGGTCAAGGATTTTGGCTGGCCGACGAAGATCGCCACAATCAGCGCTCCGAGAATGCCCAGTCCACCAGCCAGGGCGAAGCCGCTGGCATAAGTACCGGACGTTTGGATGATGATCCCGGTGGCGGTTGGTGCGACGATCCCCGACAGGTTGGCCAGACCATGCATGAAGCCGCCGGCGGTACCGACTTGATGATCCGGCACGGCGTCCTGAATCAGCGACCAATAGGCGGGGGCGGTCAGCATCAGGAAGCCGATGGCGACGGTCATGACCACCACGCTTTGTGTCACGTCTTCGACCTGGCCGGTCAGTGCGATGCAGCACGCTGCTATCAGCAGGCAGGTCACCAGTACGACTTTGCGCGAGAACAACTGCTTGCCGGTGCGCTTGTAGATGTAGTCGATCAGCACACCACCACACAGGAAGCCGACGGTGCCCACCAGCCAGGGCAGCGCAGTGACGATACTCATGGACTTCAGATCGATGCCTTTGGCGTCGATCAGATAGCTGGGGAACCAGGTCATAAAGAAGTACAGGATGTAGTTGTAGCAAAACAGCGACACGCCGGTAACCAGTACCGAGCGCTGCAAAATGATTTCCAGCACCGGCGTACGTGGCGCTTCTGCAGCGGTCATGACCGGGACATCGCGTGCGGCGTTGATCAGGGCGATTTCTTCGGCGCTGACTTTCGGGTGTTCCTGGGGCGTTGAGGTTGCCATACGGAACCAGCAGACAGCCCAGATCAGGCCCATCACGGCCATCACGATAAAGGCCACGCGCCAGCCCAGCCAAAGAGCTAGGAAACCGACAATCGGCCCAGCCAATGCACCGCCCAGAGGGCCGCCCGCCTGGTTGATACCGATGGCGCGCGCCCGTTCCTTGATCGGGAACCAGTTGTTCACGGTTTTGTTGGCCGTGGTGGATACCGGGCCTTCACCCACACCGAACAGCGCGCGAACAATCAGCAGCGACCAGAAGTTGAAGGCCAGTGCGGTCAAACCGCAGAGGATCGACCAGCCGCTCATGGCGTAGGTGAGTACGCGCTTTGGGCCGTAGCGGTCGGCCAGATAACCGCCAACGAAGCAGAACAGCGCATAACCGATGAAGAAGCTGCTGAAGATCATGCCTTTTTCGGAAGGCGTGAGGTGGTATTCCTGGGTGATGAAGGGCATGGCGATGGACAGGGCAGCACGGTCCACGTAGTTGATGATCATGGCGATGAACAGCATCGTCAGGATCGTCCAGCGGTAGTTCTTTTTCTTGTGCATGTTGAATCTCCGGCCGGCATCTGGAGCATGCCGATTATTGTTTTTTTAGTGTTCGTTCGATCAGCTAGACGGACGTTCTTTTTGAGAACGCCCGTTTGAATCAGCCTCCATTCGGTGAAGTCCGATGAGGGCTCTGGCGACTGCTGACAGGTCAGTCGCTGTAATCGATGGCAGCCCATTCAAAGTATTTTTTCAGCTCTGCCACCAACGCCATGTGGGCAGGGTGAGGCAGGTAGCGCTGGACCGCTTCGGCATCATCGAACGTGGCTTCGAGCAGGTAGTCCCAGCAAATTGGCCGGTCCAGTTCGTTGGCCGAGACTTTCCAGTCGCGAACGAAATCGATGTCCTTTTCCAGGCCGTGCATCCACTGGACCAGGCGGGCTTCGAGTTCAAGGTTGGTGCTCACGTCGGGCAAACGACGGAACATCACAATGTGTTTCATCATGCTGTTTGCTCCTTATTCTTCGAGTGCCCAGGCCGGCGCGTCTTGCAGTGCCAGCGGCCGCAAAAAGCGTTGCAGAGCGGCATAACCGACCGATGTGGTTTGCGGTTGGGTCGACGCCGGCCATGGGCCGCCATGGTGTTGTGCGTGAGTCACAGCAACACCGGTCGGCACGCCGCTGAACAACACCCGACCGGCAATGCGTCGGGCGGCGCGGTACAAGCTTCGGGTCGGCTCGTCGGGGTTGTCGAAACCCCACAGGGTGACTGTCAATGTTCCGCCAATCGCCTCGATCACCTCGATTGCTTGCTCAATGGAGGCGACTTTGACCACTACGGCTGCGGGACCGAAGACTTCTTCGCGTAGTGTGGCGTTCTCGATAAATGCCTGCGCCGCTATTTCGAACAGTCGTGGTGCCGGGCCTTCGCCGTTGGCGTGAGGCGTAAACAGTGAGTGCGCGGCACTGGCCTGTTCCAGACTGGCAATGCCGTGATCGAAACCGCGACGCATGCTCGGCGTCAGCATGGGATGCGTTGGCAAAGGCTGCAAAGCGTCTGTCAGTTGCTTGATGAAACGCTCGCTGGCAGGGTGCTCCAGCAACACGATCACACCCGGGCTGGTGCAGAACTGACCGCAGCCCATGGTGATTGAGCCAGCCAGCGTTTTGGCCAGATGCTCACCGTCACGTTCGAGAATCTGCGGAAGGGCCACCAGCGGGTTGATCGAGCCCAGCTCACCAAAGAATGGAATCGGCCGAGGTCGCTCGTTGGTCGCTTTCCACAGTGCGCTGCCGCCCTGGAAGGAACCGGTAAAGGCCACTGCAGCAATCTGCGGATGTTCCACCAAGCGAACTCCGGCGGCCCGCGAAGCGCCTTCGACCAGCCCTAGAAGGCCTTGTGGTAATCCTTGTTCGGCGAGGACGCCAAGCGCGATCTCATACACGGCACGCGACAGTTGTGGATGGCCGGAATGGGCTTTGATTACCACAGGGCAGCCTGCGGCTAATGCAGATGCGGTATCACCTCCGAGCACCGAGAAGGCAAAGGGGAAATTGCTCGCGGAAAACATCGCCACCGGCCCCAGCGGTTCGGATACGCGGGTCAGCCGTGGCCGACCGACTGGAGGCGTGCCTGCTACCGCTTGATCATCAACACGGGCATAAGGCACTCCATTCAACACTTCAGTGGCGAACCCGCGGAGCTGGAAAGCCGTGCGGGTCACTTCACCGGTCAAGCGTGCCGTGCCCAAGTGAGTTTCCTCATCGGCCAGCGCAATCAATCGCGTTTGATGGCCTTCCAGTGCTGCGGCCAGGCCTTCGAGCAGTGCCGCGCGAACCTGAGGGCTGGATTGTGCCCAGAATGTCGCTGTGTCGGCGGCTTGCGCGACCACTTGGTCGATCTGAATCAGTTCTGATGTGCTCA
Source organism: Pseudomonas sp. DR48 (assembly GCF_019823085.1). Classification (NCBI taxonomy): domain Bacteria; kingdom Pseudomonadati; phylum Pseudomonadota; class Gammaproteobacteria; order Pseudomonadales; family Pseudomonadaceae; genus Pseudomonas; species Pseudomonas sp. DR48. Next base: position 4,285,551 of record NZ_CP081946.1, read on the forward strand.
TTTCAAGCCTCCATTGAGAGGGTTGAGGTGGTAGCCCCGCGCTTGATAGTCGAAGTCCACCAGTTCATTGATGGCGACTTCCTTGTCTGCAGGCGAGGCGTAGTACGCCCGGATCTCTTTGATCAGTCCGCTGTGCGGGTCAAAGATGTACCACTCATCCCCACGCAAGGCCGTGCCGAGCTTGCCTTTCCAGTGGGTCCACTCGATCACCGCTTCGTGGCTGTCGTGGCTGACCAGAATTTTTTCGATGGTCCACTGCGAGCCCAGATTCTCCACACACCAGACCCACTTGGCGGCGATGGTTTCGGCGCTGCGCCAAGGGATTTCCGGCAAGCCGGCGGGGAAGTAATGCACGGCGTCCGGAGTGAAGCAGGCCACCAGTTCGTCGTGATCGGCGGCATTGCACGCAGCGAAGTAGCGGCGGATCAGGGCGGCGTATGGGTGTTCGGCGGGGGCTGACATCAGTTGCCCTCCTGCTGAGCGATGATGCTCGGAATCGGTTTGCGACCGTCAGCGATCCAGGCATGGTAAGCGGCAATGGCCTCCGGACCTGGCGGATAAACACCCCATAAGGCCTCGCCAGAAGCGATGCGCATGGCGAGGTAGTTTTCCAGATCGTCCTGGATCGAGCAGTACTCGGCCAGCTCCTCCGCGAGGTGGGCGGGAACCACGGTGATACCGTCCGCGTCGCCGACGATGACATCGCCCGGGTACACCGCGACGCCTGCGCAGCCAATAGGCACCTGCAAGTCCGCCACATGGTGGTACGAGATACGGGTGGTGGCGGTGATTTCCCGGGCATAGGCGGGTAGCGGCAGGGCGGCGATTTCGCTGCCGTCGCGCAGGGCTCCGTCGGTGATGATCGCTTTGGCGCCGCGAGCCAGCAGGCGGGTTACCAGAATGTTGCCGGCCGAGGCAGCGCGGGGATCATTTTGGCTGTCGATGACCAGCACATCCCCGGGCTGAATCTGCTCTACACCCTGCCATTGCAGGTTGTCGCCATTAGGCTTGGTGGTCATGGTGCCGTAAGTGTCGATGTCTTCCCGTGCAGGGATGAACCGCATGGTATAGGCGCGCCCGGCGAAGGGTTTGATGTTTTTGCTCAGGGCGCGCAGGCCGACCAGCGCCGGCTGGCGGAAACCGAGTTTGAACAATTGGGTGGTCAGCGAGCCGCTGCTGCAGCCGGCGAGCATGGTCAGCACTTCATCGCTGACCGTTACCTTGCGGTTCGCGGAATTGTCATACGCGTCAGCGTATTGGTGAATCTGCGTCATTCTTGTTCTCCTGGCTGAGTCATGCCGCTCAAATGCAGCGCGCATCTGGATGTTTATTCCCACAATTTGGGACTTATCTTCGGTGTTTTGTCTCGGGTTGAATTCGATGCTAAGACTTAATTGACTCGCGGAAAACGACGTTTATTCTGCGCAGACCGGTTTGTTCCAACGAGTGGGAATTTCTGATGACTACGTCCTCTGACGGCACTGGCGCCCTCGAAAAAGCCATGGATGTGCTTGAAGCCATTGGCTCAAAACCTGATGGCTTGTCCCAGGCCGATCTCGGCGCCCAACTGGGTCTGCCACGCACCACGCTGTACCGGATCATTGCCAGCTTGATCGAGCGCGGCATGATTCGCCGCGATCCGCTACGCAAGGTTTATCGGTTGGGGTTCCGCTATTTGGAACTGGTGCGCAACGCCTACCTGATGCCGGATCTGGTGGCCGCCGCCAGTTTCGAGTTGCGCTCGTTACGCGACCTGACCGGCGAAACGTCCTATCTTGCGGTACTCGATGGCAATCAGGTCATGTCGCTGGAGCGTTGCGATGGGGCACACACCCAGCGTTCGGCCGCAGCATTGGGTCAGAGCAAGCCGGTCTATTGCACGGGGCAGGGCAAGGCAATATTGGCGGCACTGGACGAAGTCAGCCGCGAAGAAATTCTCAAGGGGCTGACCCTCACCGCGCTTACCCCACTGACCATCATTGACCGGCGTCGCTTGCACACCGAACTGAAGATCACCCGGGCACGCGGTTATGCCATCGACGATGAGGAAATAGTGCTGGGGGTGCGCTGTGTCGCTGCCGCCATTCGTGACAACGCGGGCAGGGTTCGCGGCGCACTGAGTGTCGCCGGACCGGCTTACCGGTTGACCCTCGATCGCCTCGAATTGCTGGGCCCGGAACTGGCCGATGCGGCGCGGCGGGTAGGGGCGCAGCTGAGTGAATCCAGTGTTCGTATCGCCGACAGTGAAGTCGAGCTGGTGGAGGGTGCCTGGTCATTCAATGGCGCTTTTCCCCGTTGGTGTGAAGCGAGCCAAAGACTGTATTGGGCGGACACCCTGGCCCCGGCAATCTGGGTGCTCGATGCGCAGAGTGAACGAATTTTTGCCCGACTTGACGCCCCGATTTGTGCCATGGAACTGCATCGCGATGGCTTGCTGATCGCCCATGCCAACGGTTGGTCACTACTCGATAAGCAAGGGCAAGAGCATCCTTTGGTCAACTGGCCCGGCAAGCAACTGCTTGGCCTGGCCAGTCATCCCTCTGGCGCGCTTTGGGCTTGTCGGAGCAATGCAGGTGGCTGCTCACTTGGTGAGCTGGATACCCAAGGCGAGTTGCGTTCGTCATGGCAATTTCAGGAGCGCATCAGCGCGTTCTGTTGGGATGCGAACGGTGAGTCGTTGTTTGCCGTGGGACCTGACTCCGGCACCTTGTTCATCATGCAGACGGGGGCAAGCTCGGTGCGACGGTTCGCGTCTCTACCCAAAGGCTCAGGACGCTTGAGCGGCTTGGCGCTGGATGATCAGGGGGGCGTGTGGACGACCTTGCGCGATGGCTGGAGCCTGGTGCGCTTCAGCGAAGACGGCGGGCTCGACCGGACGATCGGTTTGCCGGTGCCAAGCCCCACGGATCTGGCGTTTGCTGGGCCGGAAAAAGACATGTTGTACATCACCAGTTCTCGTCACGACCTGACCATGGAAACCCTGAGCAACGCCCCTGCGTCGGGGCGTCTTTTTCGTGTTCGACCAGAGCTGACCGGTTTGGTGGCCAGGTGCACTGACTGGCGTGGTTAAAAGAACACTCGAATACGACTCACCCCCCCTCACTCATTACACAGGCCATCCGTCCTATGAGCGTGTCTCAACGCGAGCGTTATCCTTTGTCACTCGAGATGCAGGAGTTTGTGCGCGTCAACCAAGGCTTCGCGGCCGCCGACGCCAGCCTCAACGCCAGACGTGAGGCGTTTCTACGAGGCTGTCGGCATTTCACCCCGGTCAAACCTCAGGGCCTGCAGGTCACCGACACGACGCTTGGCAATCTACCTATTCGCCTTTACAAGCCTTCGGGCGGTGCCCCAAAACAAGCCTGGCCGGTACTGCTTTATTTGCATGGCGGCGGTTGGGATCTAGGCCACCTGGATACCCACGACTGGTTCGTTTATGCGCTGGCCAAACGGTTGAACCTGGTTATTGTCGCAGTGGCTTATCGTTTGGCGCCCGAGCATCCCTATCCTGCGGCGCTGGACGACTGCCTGACGGTCTGGAATGCCTTGCGGGCCGGTGAGTTAGGGGATGATTTGAGTCGCCAACAACTGGTGGTCTGTGGCGACAGTGCCGGAGGTACATTGGCAGCGGGACTGTGCATGACGTTACGTGCCAAGGGGGAGTCGCAGCCCTTGGGGCAGGCCTTGGTTTATCCCGTATTGACCACCGAAACCTTCCAGCCTTCTGCCACCCTCTATGCCGACGCGCCGTTGCTGTCGACTACGGGGCTAGAAGGTTCTTTCGAACGCTACCTCCCCGTTGCTCAAATGCGTAGCGAAGCATTGGCAATGCCGTTGATGGCCAACAATTTTAGAGGGCTCGCACCGGCTTTCATTGGTGTCGCCGAGTTCGACATTCTGCGTGACGAAGGCTACGCCTACCGGGATGCACTTGAGGCTGACCATGTTCCAGTCAGCCTCTACCTGGGCAAAGGCTTGCTGCACGGCAGTCTGCGTGCGCAGGGTGTCGAGCCAGTGGAGGCTTTTTACGATGCATTGGCGCAGTCAATTTCAACGTTTCTAGCGAACGCAAATGACTCCATTAAAGGGACGCCAAACGTTACAGATCTCGGTTGAGATCAGCTCTGATCTCAAGAGAGGGCAGTTCATAGTGACTCTCTGGACCACGAAAATGAACAAGGCGCCCGAAGGCGCCTGTAAGGGTTAAAGCCAGCCATGTTCGGCAAGGGAGAGAGGGTGACCTTCACCTACGATGAAGTGATCCAGTACGCGCACTTCGATCAAGGCCAAGGTCTCTTTCAACCGTGCGGTTAAGACGCGATCCGCCTGGCTGGGTTCTGTACAACCTGAGGGGTGGTTGTGAACTAAAATGGCGGCCGCAGCGTTATGCGCTAGGGAGCGCTTAACGACTTGGCGGGGGTAAACGCTGGCACCATCAATGCTGCCGTGAAAGAGCACTTCGAACGCCAGCACCCGGTGCTTGGCATCGAGAAAAATCACACCGAAGACTTCATGCTCTTGTTGCGCAAGGTGCAGTTTTAGGTATGAGGCCACAGCGTCAGGCGACGTCAGGTCAGGGCCACGGGTGAACAGCCGGCGATCTAGAATATGCAGCGCTTCGTCGATCACCTGGTTTTCTTGGACGATACGATCAGCCTCGAAATCCGAGGTTTCAATCAGTGTGAGTTGGGTGCTCATGGTGGTACCTCCGAAGGGAACAATCAGGGGTACACACCCGAAGGGAGTGGTGTCCCCGAGGTGGATAGAGAGTGGCGGGCATTAACCGATTGCGCGCTGTTTACAGCCGAGTGAATCGGTGGCGTTGACCGTGCAGGGGTGAGTCACAACCGTCGCAGGGCAATGGGGAAAAGGCTTTGATTCCCCAGCCGGTTTCGGGATCGAAGTCGGCACTGAAGGGCAATAACCGAACCAGTCCACGATGGATACCGGCGATACGCTTCCCGATTTCATCCGTCGTGTAGTAGAGCGATAACGTGCTGTAGTCCTCGTAAGCAGCCGCGAACAGGCAGTCGTCGCAAAGCCAGAAGGATTCCATGTAGGTTCTCCTGTGCTGATTACAGAAAAGGCGCTCGAGAGAGCGCCTTGATGAGGAACATCGTGGCTTGTTCAGGCGGACTGAACGGTAGGGGTGGCATCACGGTGGGCCGTGCGTGGAGCGGGTAGAGATTCAGGTTCAACCCGAGCCTCTGTTGGGTATTCGGTCTCCTCAGCTTCGGCATCAACCGACGTTGGAGAGGGTTCATTGATCGGCGCTTGCTCAGCAGGTGCTGTTGCTTCCTGCCTGGCGGGCGCTTTGTACTCGAACGTGCCGTTGACCTTGATCCAGTCGATGAACAGCAAACGACCTTTCAGGCTGGCGCCCGGTTGGCCTTGTTTATCGCCTTTCTCGTAGAGAAATGGATCGATCCACAGATCGCCGATACGGAACGACAGCAAGACCTTTTTCTCGGTGTTGACGGCGTCCATATAGAGACGAATCAAACGTTCAGCTTCACCCCCAGCGACTTTGCAGTCAAAGCGGGTGTACTCGACCGCATCGGTGGCACCGTGCAGGGCGGCGATATCGCAGGCCATGAACGGCTGGCCGCGGCGGACTTGTACTTCACGAACACGGTTGAGGTAACCGATACCGACAGTGTGCAGATTGAAGTATGTAGTTGCTTCTTGGGAGTGGTTGGCGTGGACCATGGTGGTTCTCCTGTTTCAAGGGAAAACGGTGACGCACAGTCCCTGACGGGGAAGTGAGCCCCCGTCAGGGTGGGTAAGGTGAAGGCAAGCGATGAGCGACTCGTCACCGGCAAGCCGATGACGATCAGAACGATGTGTCTGGGGAATAGCGGTGAAGCAGAAGAAAATCCGCGGTAGTGATCCGCGAACTTGCGGTAGTGGGCATTCATCACCGCTGAAGCGGTAACCGTGCGAGCCTCCGAACGCTGATCGCACTTGGGTAAACCACCACGAATGTGGCGTAGCCTTGAAGGTTCAAGCTACCTGGGCTGGGCCGTCAACGACAGCGAACCACGCCCTTTGTATAAGCCTGTCACAGGGGAGCGTCAAGACGCTGCAACCCGATTTTTTATGGCCGGAATACAGTGGTAGTCACTGGACTGAAGAAAGTGAAGAGTGGGCCTGGCGGGGTGCCAGGCGAGGAACAGAAAAGCCACCTTTGGCGGTCTTATGCAGTCACAAGCTCCTCGTAAAACTTGGTCTAACTGCGCCATGATTCGCCAACCGACCCTTGTCGTGGCCTGGGTCAGAACATGCTGGCACGCATCCGCGCACAAAAGGTGCCCAGTGTTTCCCCGGCGAGCTCCGGGACTGAATACGATCGCCGAAGCAGATGACCACTGTTGCCCTAGGGCAACAGTGGTCATCTGCCTCTACGATCAGGTCGAGCACAAAACGGGAACGACATCCCGCAAAAGAGAAGGCTCCGAACTCTAAGAGTTCGACCGAGCTGCCCGGAGCGAGTCGGTCTTGGGTCGCCGTTGGCGATGATCCTGCGGCACTACAGCAGAGAGGGTGGGACGACGTCAAGGCAGAAGGCGTCCCCCTTCGGCAGCCCCTATATCGAATGCGAGTGCATAAGCTCACTTGTTGGCGAGATGAGTAGCCAGGATAAAGGCAGGGGCGCTTTCTTTCAGACCGCTCAGCAGACCCGCGATCATCTGGCCCTGGTCATTGAGACGATTGCTCAACTCCGTCAGCAGTTCATCCATCCTGCAGTCGAAAATATCCGCTAACTGCATCAGCTTGACCACGGAAAGCTCCACCACACCCCGCTCCAGGAGCGATATGGCTTCACTGCCGATCCCCATGCGCTCAGCCCCCTCTTCTTGGGTCAGATTACGCTAGGTCCGGTGTTTCGCGATCATGCGCCCGATTTGGGCTTGGGTTGGATGTTTATGTGCCAAGTGATGAGTTCTCCAGTTCAACTTGAATGGTTGAGCAAAGACCCATTGACATGAACATCCTTAACGGTTTGGTATCGACTTTTAAGGTTTATATATTGACTGAGATAGCTGTATGTCGCGACGTGACTTCTATTCTTCCAGGAATCAGAGCCCCGCAAGTCGCCAGTGAGAATGAGCGGTCTTATAGGGCCAAACGGAGGAAAGGTTGTGCGTGGGTGCAAAATTGCACGCCATTTGACCGCCAGAAGCATTCCCGTTGACCAAGCATTTGCATTTCCACTGACCACCAAATGGCGGAGGGGGGCATAACGGCAGGGGGTAAACGGGCGGGTCAGACGCGTTACGGATGAAGGGCGCATTGCGCCGAGACCACGCCCTGAAACCGGGCGTGGCGGTTTTCGTTTGCGTTAATGCCATTGAGCAAGCATGCGTAGATGTTGCCCGTGCGCGACCTCCTGGACGACAGGCGATAAACGCAGTTCGGCGCCCGGCAGGCACTGCGCTAAGCGAGCCAGCGAGCGCGGGGTTAAGGCGCCCAGGCGTGGGTAGCCGCCGATGGTCTGGCGGTCGTTGAGCAGGATGATCGGCTGGCCGTCCGGCGGCACCTGGATAGCCCCCAGGGGAATGCCCTCTGAGATCAGCGCTGTGCCTTGGTAGTGCAGGGCTGGGCCGAGTAGGCGCACACCCATGCGATCGGCCCTCGAGTCGACTTGCCAGGGGCTATTGAAGGCATCGAACAGGCTCTGCCCGGCGAAATCGGCGATCTGCGCGCCAAGCACGGTCTCCAGGGGCTTGGCCGAGCTTAGGTCAGGGATCTGGGTCGCCTCCAGTTCCCGTGGTGCCGGGGGTGGGGCGGACCAGCCGAGCCGATCGCCCGCCGTCAGCGCCCGTCCCGAGCCATCGAGGCCGCCCAGGCCTTCACGGCAGACGGTGGCCTTGCTGCCCATGACAGGCGTCGCATCGAAACCACCGGGGGCCGCCAGGTAGGCGCGCGCGCCCTGGACCGGCTGGCTGAACACGAGGCGTTGGCCACGGCGCACGAGAAAACTGCGCCAGGGTTGCAGCGGCTGACCGTCGAGGCTGGCGCCGAGGTCGGCACCGGCCAGGGCCAGGCAGGCATCCTGCTGGGCAATCAGACTGAGACCGCCGAGGGTGATTTCGATCACCGCCGCCTCCAGTGGGTTGCCCAGCAGCCAGTTGGCCCAGAACATGGAGATCCAGTCAGTGGAGCCTCCCTGGGTCACGCCGAGTTGGCGAATGCCAAAACGGCCGCTGTCTTGCAGTAGGATTAACGGGGTGCTGCGTTCTACCAGCAAGCCACTCATGGGTGCGCCTCCAGTGGTGTGTCGTCGCCGCCGAGACGGATGAACTCGTCATGGCTGACCGCTTCGAAGCGCACCCGGTCACCCGGTTGCAGCAGACTGTAACCATCCAGCGCGTGGTCGAACAGCCGTACCGGCGTGCGTCCTATCAGGTTCCAGCCGCCGGGCGAGGCTTGTGGGTAAGCGGCGGTCTGGCGTTCGGCAATGCCGACGCTGCCGGCCGCCACACGTTTGCGCGGGGTATTCAGGCGCGGGCTGGCGAGGATTTCCTCGACCAGGCCCATAAAGGCGAAGCCGGGTACGAATCCGAGGGCAAACACCTGGTACTCGTGGCCGCTGTGGCGCTCGATGACTTCATTGATGGACAGCCCGCTGCGGTGTGCCAGCAACTTCAGCTCGGGACCCACACAGGGGTCGTACCAGGTTGGCAGGCTGTGGCTGCGGCCACTGCCGCCAGCATCGGGCTGCAGGTTGTCGAGGGCCTGGGCGATCAGCCCTCGGGCCTTGCTCACCTGCAACTGGCGCAGATCGTAGTGCACCATCAGCGTGGTGTAGGAGGGCACCAGGTCGATCAGGCCCTGGCCGAAGCATTCGTGCAAACGCCGGGACGCCGCCAGCAGCCAGGGCATGTGGGCTTCGTCGATGGTGTCGAACAACCGCACCATCAGGCAGTCTACAGCGACGATTTCGATGCGGATCTTCATGCTTCTTGCAGCTCCCCGAGGGCCAGGCGAATGCGCTGTACGGCAGCGATCGAGCTGTCGTTGTCACCGTGCACGCAGATTGTATCGGCCTGCAGATGCAGAGCGCTGCCGTCATTGGCCATCAGCTCTTCGCCACGGGCCAGGGTCAGGGCCTGGTCGATCACGGTTTTTGCGTCGTGGTGAACCGCGCCGGGCAGGCTGCGTGATACCAGGTGCCCGGCCGGGTCGTAAGCACGATCGGCGAAGGCTTCGAACCAGACCGGTACGCCGAACTCGGCGCTCAGGGCCAAGGCCGTGGTGTTATCGCGTTGGGCCATCAGCATCAGCCGCAACTCGCCCTCGTAGGCGGCCGCGGCCTTGAAAACCGCACGCAGTGTTCTGGCATCGCGCATCATGTCGTTGTACAGCGCGCCGTGAGGTTTGACGTATTGCACTCGTCCGCCCAGTGCGCGGCAAATACCTTCCAGCGCACCAATCTGGTAGAGCATCAAATCTTCGACTTCTTGCGGCGAACAGCTCATGGAGCGGCGGCCAAAGCCGACCAGGTCCGGGTAGGCGGGATGGGCACCTATGCGCACGTCGTGGGCCAGGGCCAGGGTTACGGTCTTGCGCATGGTGCTGGGGTCGGAGGCGTGGAAGCCGCAGGCGATGTTGGCGCAATCGATAAAGGGCATGATGTCGGCGTCGCAGCCTGTGGTCCAGGCGCCGAATCTTTCGCCGATATCGCAGTTTAGTAGTGGTGTGTTCATGGTCGTTGACTCCTGCCTTGGCTGTGCGGCCAGTCTGCGAGACACCCGGGGCGAGTGGGTGCCCCAGGTGTCGATTTAGCCTGTCGTTATTTTTCCCACTCGGCTTTAGGAATCAGCAGGCCGTGGTTGCCGTTGTATGACGCGCGCTCGGGTTGTTTCCAACCGTCCAACAGCGACTCGTCGAGGCGGTAGATTTCCACGCCCAGTGGGCGGCAGACCTTCAGCGGATCCTCGGCGTCGGGGCCCCACATCGGCAGCGACAGGTCACCGCCCGGGCAGGTGGAGAGAGCACACAGCAGATCGATTTCGGCGAAGAACTCCAGGTAGTCGCCCTGTTTCGCCGGGCAGGCTTTCATGAAGTACATGTCGTCGTGATTGAGGCCGGTGCACTGGAAGATGTTCAGTACGTCGTGCACGTCGAACTCGGTCAGGCCATGGGGCAACACGGCACGAGTCAGGTTTGAATGGCAGTGGTGGTGGAAGTCCTCGCCGGTGAGCATCTTGTTCACGTAAGGGTCGCAACGGGTGCCCAGCAAGTCGTGCAGACGACCGCCGTGTTCGTCGATGCCGTAGTCGGCCAGGCTGTCGTCGGTGATGGTGACCATCGGCCTCAGGAAGGGAAGGTTCGACCACAGGCGGTCGTAAGTGGTGACGTGGGCGCCTTGCAGCTGGCGAGTACGGGCCGCCCACATGCGTTCGCGCGGGTCGTTAGCGCTCCACACGTTGAAGTCTCCAACCTGTGGGCCGACCGGTGTGGTCACGCGAAACACGTGGCCCGCTGGCACTTTCCAGGCGCGGCCGGTGCGGATCGGTACTTCGAATTGCTCGATCAGGGTGCGGCCATCCCTGGACTCGCGCACGCGGTCATAGAAGGCTTTGTCGACCTGCAATGCGGCGCCTTTGCTGACTTGATAGGCCGCTGGATAGTCCTTGTACATGGGGGGATCCTCTTTTCAGTGTTTGGGGATGTTGCTCAGAATGTCCAGCAGCACCAATTCGGAGTCGTTGAGGTAGCTGCTCATGGCTTCCTCGGCTTCTTTCTTGCGGCCATCACCCAGTAGGTCGTGGATATGCCGGTCGCGTTCGAGCCAGGGTTTCTGAAAGGTTTCCTCGCTGGGAGCGTTGGAAAACACCAGACGCATCTGGGCCGCAACGTGGGTGAAGAATTCGTCGAACAGCGGGCTGCGCAACAGGCCGACGATGTGCTGGTGAAAACGCAAACTGTGGGTGCCGAAGGCTTGCCAGTTCTCACGGTCTTGGGCCAGTTGCGCGGCCTCGATGGCTTCGAGCATCAGGTCGGACTGGTATTCGCGCAGCGGCTTGCTCGCGGCGATCGCCTGCAATTCGAGGGTGCGGCGGACCTTGAAGATATCGCGCACGTCGTCGATGCCCAGCCGGCGCACCATCACGCCTTTGTTGCGCACGTAGCTGGTCAGGCCTTCACGACCCAGCTGGTGCAACGCTTCGCGCACAGTATTGCGCGAGGCGTTGTAAGCGTTGACCAGTTCGCTTTCTACCAGCGGCATACCTGGCAACAGGCGTCCGCCAATGATGTCTTCGCGCAGTTCGATGGCAACCTGATCGACCAGCGACAGACTTTTTTCCTTGGGTTGACTCACCGTTGTGCCCCCTCGGCTCACGCCAGTTGTACGTCTTTGAGGAACTTGGTCATGCGCTCGCTGCGCTGCTCCAGCATCTCTTGCGGCGCGGCGTTCTGGATAATCTCGCCGCCCTCCATAAACACCACCCGATCGGAGAGCTTGAAGGCGAAGTTCATTTCGTGGGTGACGATCACCATGGTCATGCCTTCGCGGGCCAGTTCCTCGATTACAGCCAGTACATCACCGACTAGCTCTGGGTCGAGGGCCGAGGTCGGCTCGTCGAACAGCATGACTGAAGGTCGCATCGCCAGCGCCCGGGCAATCGCCACGCGCTGCTGCTGGCCGCCGGAAAGCTGGTGCGGATATTTGCCGGCATGCTCGAGCATGCCGACCTTGCGTAGCAGTGCCAAGCTCAACAAGCGCAGCTCTTCGCCACCGCCATGGGTGTGATAGACCGGTGCGAGCATGACGTTTTCCAGGGCGGTCTTGTGCGGGAACAAATTGAAGCCCTGGAAGACCATCCCGACATGCACGATGCCCTGCATATGCACTTTGTTACCCAGGGCGCCCTCCGGTGCTTTGGTGCCACGCAGGAATGGTTGGCCTTGCAGGGTGATTTCGCCATGATCCAGGCTTTCCAGGCCATTCATGGTGCGAATCAGCGTGGTTTTGCCTGAGCCCGATGGGCCGATGATCGACACGACCTCGCCCCAACGCACATTCAGCTCGACGCCCTTGAGTACTTCCAGCTCGCCATAAGACTTGCGCACACCCCGCGCCTGCAGAGCAAATTCGCCTGGCTCGGACTGGCCGGCGGCACGCCGGGTCGCCACTTGCCCGAGTTCGGCGGGGGCGATGTTCTTCGGTTTGCGCCGGGTTACGTCCAGGTGGTTCTCCAGCAGGCGCAATAGGCGGCTGAACACGGTGACAATAAACACGTAGTAGAAGGCCACCGCGAACATGGTCTCCATGACCAGGAAATTCTGGGTATAGAGCTGTTGGCCTACCAGAAGGATTTCCGACAGCGAAATCACCGAGACCAACGATGTGAGCTTGACGATGGTGATGTATTCATTGGCCAGGGTCGGCAGGGCTACGCGTAGCGCCTGGGGCACCACGATCAGTCGCTGAACGCCGCGATAGCCGATGCCCAGGGCCTTGCCTGCTTCCAGTTGACCCTTGGCCACCGCCAGCAGGCCGCCGCGGTGAATCTCGGCGATGTACGCCGCTTCACTGAGCACCAGGGCGATCAGGCCTGCCGAGTAGGGATTGGACAGCAGCGCACTGGTGGATGGAAACACCTGGGGCAGGTTGTAGACGAAGATCAGCAGAACCAGCAGCGGCAGACTGCGGAAAAACCAGATATAGAGGCCGGCCGCATCCCGCAGAAAACGCCGCTGCGACTGTCGCGCCAAGGCCAGAAGAAAGCCGAAGACGATACCCAGCAGCCAGGTTTCCAGGCTCAGTTCGACCACGGTTGCCACGGCCCGCCAGAAGTCGCCGTTCCACAATAGGCCCAAGGTGTAATACCAATCGAATTGCATGTACTTACTCCGCGTTGCTGTGATTTTTCCGCAGAGCGGAAAAAATCAATGAATCCGCTACTGGATGCGTCCGGCGCAGGGTTTCAGGGTGTGGTGGTGCCCAACGCCGCGTTGATTTCTTCGGCATTCGGTTCGTCCAGGTTGTAGCGGGCGAGCAGCTCGTCGTAGCTGCCGTTCTGTTTGATCTGGTCGAGCGCTGTGGTCAGTTCTTCCAGTAGCGCCTGGTTGCCTTTGCGCACCGCCAGCCCGATGACGACTGGATAGATCAACTCGTTGGAGCTGATAACGGTTTTGCCCTGCAGTTTTTCTACGGTGATTTTGGCGACTGCGGGATCTTCCATCTGCACATCCACAGCCTGGGCCAACAAGGCCTGTGCCGCTTCGGGCGAGGTCGGGAATTCACGAGACTGGATCGCCGGCTTGCCCGAGGCCAGGCAGTATTCGGCGGAAACCTTGTTGAGCTTGGGCACCCAGGATGCGCCCTTGATCGAGCCCACGCGCTTGCCGCAAAGGTCTTCGGGTCGCTGTGGCCTGAAGTTGCTGGCACTGAGCACCATCAAAGAGGAGCCGGTCTTCAGGTAGCTGATGAAATCCACCTGCTTGGCGCGTTCCGGGGTGACATAGAGCGCCGAGGCGACCACGTCGAAGCGCTGGGCATTAACGCCCAGGATCAGGTTGGCAAAGCGGGTGTCGAGGAAACGCGGCTCCAATTGCAATTGTTTGCCCATCAACTGCATGAACTCGGGGTCGAAGCCACTTGGCTGCTTTTGCTCCAGATAGGTGTAGGGCGGATAGGTCAGGTCGGAACCGACTGACAGCTCTCCCTGTTTGAGCGTGCCCTTGATCTCTGCCGCAGACAGTAGCGGCACCACGCAAGCCAGGGAGATCGTCAACGCCAAGTTGCGCGTGGTTTTCTTGCTCGTCAGACCTTTTTGCATGTTCGTATCCTCGGTTTCTGAACGCAGTGAGTAAGGATGATTGTTCAACAATCTTATAGGTACACATATGCCTTTATCGTGCCAACTATTGAATTTTAGGTCTATTTGAACGCTTTCTGTAGGCGAAACACGTTTCATGAGCAGGCGGGGGCACTAAAGCGGCGCTATTTGTTACCGAACGCCACATCGTGGAGCACAAGAAGGTATTTTTGCGCGGGTGAGGTCCAGAGCTGTTACCGAGGGCGCGCGGCACCCGCATAGCTCGTAGCTGATGGAGGGCGGCAATGGACTGATCGTCATGCTTTGGGTCGAGATGCTACGTAATCCATCGCTGGTCAGTGCGAATGCAAATGCCTGCTCAACGGGAATGCAAGCCGGTGGTCTAGATAAAGCAATTACCCATCTGATCTGGGATCGAACGCTGGAGCTGTTCATCAAGATTCATGATTACCCTGATAACCCCGAGCACTTCGACAGCCTTGTTCATTGGCTCAACGAAAATCCTGTTCACCTTAAAGCGTTCAACGAACTGGGGCAGATATGGATTTCGACAGGTAGCGCCTTGGTCCGTGAAATCGGACAGCCTCTAAGCGACTAAGAGAGGGATCGGTTGCCGTTGATGATGCTCTGACCAGTCCATAGCCCCAATACTCATGTTGATCTCCAATGGAGCATTATGGGTGACGTGCATCTTTTCTGATCGGTACAGCACCCTTGCAATCCGGGTAGTGGGAGCATGACCAGAACGGCGCTGATTTCCCCTTTCGCCTGAGCATTGAGGCGTTGCAAATGGGACAGGTCGGGCCGGCCTCGACAGGAATGGCTAAAGTAAGGGGGCCGCAGTGTGCGACTAACTGCGCAATCCAGTTCGCCTGCTTGGCGACGAACGCATCAAGAGTCAGACATCCCGCTTCGATTTCGTCCAGGGCCTGTTCCCAGATCGCGGTCATGCCCGGATCTGCGATTGCAGCGGGTACTGCCTCGATCAGGGTATGGGCCGCTGCGGAGGCCATCAAGGCGCGTTTTTTCTTCAGCAAATAACCGCGATCAATCAACCCCTTGATGATACCGGCTCGCGTGGCTTCGGTGCCGATACCGGTGGTGTCCCGAAGCTTCTGTTTCAGGCGTGGGTCGTTGACCAGCTTGGCCACATTTTTCATCGCCTTGATCAGATCGCCCTCGGTGAGGGGTTTGGGCGCGGCAGTGCGCATGGACTTGAGTTCGACGTCGTCCACTGCGCACTGCGTGCCCTGTTGCAAGACGGGCAATACTTGGGACTTGTGACTGGGCTCATCCTCTTCGGTATTTTCGCAGAGCAAGCCTTTCCAGCCCTGGACCAGGATCTGTTTGCCAACAGCGGTCAATCGCTCTCCGCTGCACTCCAGTTCCACCTGGGTTCGATCAAACTCATGATGCGGAAGAAATTGCGCGAGGTAGTGGCTACGGATCAGTTCGTAGACTTGGCGTTCTTGTTCGGACATCCGCACAAGGTTCGCCGGCTCGGTGGTGGGGATGATGGCGTGGTGTGCGGTGACCTTGGCATCGTTCCACACGCGGGAGTGCAGTGATCGATCGAGTCTTCCCAATGCGGGCTGCAGGGCGGGATCCGTTTTGAGCAGGGCATCGAATACCGCGGGTACCTCGTTGAACATACTCTCTGGCAAATAGCGGCAATCGCTGCGCGGGTAGGTGGTGGCTTTGTGGGTTTCATACAGTGCCTGGGCGATGTTCATGACTTCCTGGACTCCGAGCCCCAACTTGCGCGAGCAGACTTCTTGCAGTGTGCTCAGGTCAAAGGGCAGGGGTGGCGGTTCGTGGGAATGCTCAGTCTGCAGCGAGAGTACTGTGGCAGTCTTACCGCCAGAAATCTTTTGGGCCGCCTGAATGCCCAGCGCTCGTTGCAGGCAACGACCTGCCTCGTCCTGCCCTGAGCTGGGTGGTAACCACGACGCGATGAATGGTTGCCCCATTGAAGACAGGTGCACCTCCACGTCCCAGTAGGGCACCGAGACGAAGCTGGCAATCGCACGATCCCGATCGACTACCAGACATAAAGTGGGTGTCTGGACGCGTCCAACCGACAATACACCGTCGTAGCCCGCCCGCCGACCAAGAAGGGTAAACAAACGACTCAGGTTCATGCCGATCAGCCAATCGGCACGGCTGCGGGCGAGGGCTGAGTGGTAAAGCAGGAAGGTCTCCTGACCAGACTTCAGTGAGGACAGTGCCTTGCGAATCGACGCCTCGTTGAGTGCGGACAACCAAAGTCGTTGAACGGGACCTCGATACTTGCAGAGTTCCAGTAGCTCGCGGGCAATCAGTTCACCTTCGCGATCGGCGTCGGTCGCGATCACGACGGTGGAGGCTTCACTGAGCAGGCGCTTGATGACTTTGAACTGCGCCGTAGTCTTGGGTTTGATCTCGACCTGCCACTGCGCGGGAATGATCGGTAGATGATCCAACGACCAGTTCTTGTACTGAGTGCAATAGGCTTCGGGTGGGGCCGTCTCCAGCAGATGGCCGATACACCAGGTGACGGTTGAGTCGGTGCCGATCAGGCAACCATCACCGCGCTGGGTGGCTCCGAGTACTTTGGCGATGTCTCGACCTTGGGAAGGTTTCTCACAGAGGAAGAGGCGCATAGAACTGCTCCGGATTGAGTTCGGAGCAGCGTTGTTGGAAACAGCCGTTGCGAGATACGAGAAACCTGAATTCCAGGTTCCTCATATTAGTCGGAGAGGGCAGGCTTAAAGCCCGAGGCTACTACCCAGTTTTAGCGTGGACGACAGGGTGGATCTTCACGAGCAGCGAGTAGTAACAGGCCATCAACTTCGCGCAGAGGCGCAATTTTTATGCCTGAAGTCTGTCAGTCCGTAGATGGCTGCCCTCTGCGTTTTTTGGGTTTCGACGCAGGTGAGCTGGTCTGCTCTGTATGTTGCCCGACGTGTATTGCAGATGCCGCCGCTTCACTGGAGCGTTCCCGCATGACCACGCTGTGCACCCTGTGAGGCAGGATGCCGACGCGACGGGCCTCGATCTTGAAGGTCACCCGCGCATTGTCTTCGCTGTCCTCCCACTCATCGCGCACGGTGCGGCCTTCGACCAACACGCGCATGCCTTTCTGGTACAGCGTGCTCCAGTGTTCAGCCTCGCGGTGCCATAGCTCAACCGGCGCCCAATAGCCGCCTCGATCTTCATAGCTGCCCTCGCGTGGTACGGGGTTGTCGAAGTACACATTCAGCCGTAGCAAACGTCGTGGTTCGTCATTGCCTGACGGAAATTCCTGGAACTCTGGCGCACTGCCGATATTGCCTTCGCCGACAAAAAAAGTACTCATCGTGATACCTCCGCTGCGGTTGTGAGTTGGCGCAATAACCGTTCGGCACTGGCCATTTTGATCGCGCAGGTGGTGGCCTGGCGGTAAAGCGAATGCACCACGCTCATCTGCAGGTTCAGTGCAATGCGGTTGCATTCGAAACAGTGCAATCCCTCGTGTACGGCCAGCGGCAGGACTTTGTTGCTCACCTGGCGTTCCCAGATCGAAACCCCCATGCGGGCGTAGTCACGGGTGCGCCAACGCAAAAAGGTGCTGCCAGCGCTGGTGTTCTGCAGCACCAATCGAATATCCAGCAGTGAGTAAGGGGGCTGTCCGGCCTGCTGCACCACAGCCTCCATCAGGTGGCATAACTGCGCCTCGATTTCCCTCGCCACTTGCGCCAGATGCTCCAACTCCCCCTTACCCTTAAAAGGTTTTAAAAGGCCTTTTAGGGAGGCTGCGTGTTCGAGCTGCCGATAGGCATCCGGTGTCAATGCTTCGAAGGGCATCGGCTGAGCCGAAGTCAGGGGATTCATGCTTCGTCCTCAGGCTCATCCACCGTTGCAGATAGCTCTCCCATCTCCTCTGCCAACACGTCAGCATCATCCACTGCCACAGCACCACGGCGAATGATTGGCGGCGCGAACTGGGAGCGGCGATGCCCTTCAAGGATGTCCATTGGGGGCAAACCCATTTTCTCGATGGCCGCAATGGCACGGGCGTTGTTCTCCGCCATGTCATCACGTGTGACGCCGGCATGCCGATAACGCTGCGCCTGGCCGAACAAGCTACGCAGCAGATGGGCACCGTCATCGATCCAGGCTTCCATGTCCCTGCGACCGATCAAGGCGGTGTGATGGGCCAATAGGGTCCGGCGCACGAGGGTGTCGTAGTCGGTTAGCAGGTAGACCGCCAGAAAACCCAGCTGGCTGCTGATGTACAACGGCAAGGTGACGGGGTGAATGTTGAGGTTGTCGCTCATGTCGATCTGTGTCGGCAGGTCCTGCCTGATTCGATCCAGCTGCTGGGTCAGTTCCAGCATTCCAGCCTTGGCCTGCATCAGTTTTTCTTCGAGCTGCACGATAGCCCAATCGGCATAAGGGTCGTCCTGGGCCGCGGTTTGTTTGATCAGATTGGTGACGCTGATGTAGCCGGCCATACCCATGATCGAGTGGACGCCTTCACGTGCGGTTCGACCTTGCCAGATACGGGCGGCGTGGTGGGTGTGCAGGGTCAGGGTGATGCTGCTGCGCAATGAGCCCAAGTTGAGCTGATAGTGATCGGCCACGGTGTTGTCCTCGCATAGGCTTGGACGGGAACGTTGCGACAGATAAAGGTCAAGGACAGCCAAAAAGCTGAATGCGGTCTATTCGGTTTGAGAGGGTTAATTTCGGAGACGTTCGCGAGTGACGCCGGTGGCATCATTTCCAGGGATGGTGATGGCTGTATCGCTCGGCTTGCGCAGATTCGGCCCTTTGCGATCTCACATTAGAACTCAGTAGATTTGATGCCACTGGCATCAAATCTACTGACGTCCAGAGCGTTTGCCGCTCAGTTGGCGTAGCTCATTCAGGCACGCTTGGGCGAGGGCGGAAGCGGGTTCGCCCTGTTTTCGGGACGGGCGTGACGGTGCTGTTGGGGGCGGTTCTGCAACGGGTGAAGGCTTTGTCTGAGCTGCCCAAGGACGAAAGTCGCCTTTCAGTGCGCGCTGTATCAGGCCCATCAGATAGGCCGCTGGCTTGCGAATACCTCCTGCCGTACAGCGTGCACCCGCTTCGTTGAGCACCGCCTGACGATCCGCTGGTTTGAGCTTGTTCAGCGCCACGGCAACGGCCTGACGCTCGCTTGGACTCAGGTGCAGCGGCTCGGGCCAGTGAAGGTTATCCACCGCTGGGGTCGCGCGCGGTACAGTACAAGTACTTTCTTTTAGTACAGTACAGGCGGCGTTCGGATTCTGAACGGGGCCGGAAACAATGGCGTTCAAGCCTGGTTCGGATTCCGGACGAGGGCCTGCACGATTCCGAACGCGGTGATCGCCACCCAGTTCGGAATCGTGTAAGGCGTCCTCAGTTGCGAGATCCAATCCTTGCTGCGTCCAGTGTTCGCCCCAGCTGTCGAGCCGCGTCGGTAGTCGACCCTGATCGATATCCGTGTCTTGGCGGATTTCTTCCAGAACATGCTGAGCAACAATGCGCACAGCCTTGGTCGCATGACAGAGGGCATGTCCGACCAGTTCCAGGTAGTCCTGATCCAGCTCCATAGCTTCGGCGGGGGTTAACGGTTCATCGTGCAGGACGTATAGAGAACCTTGTAGGCGCCCGCTGAGCTGATCGCGGCCACGACTCACCAAGCTGAGCCAGCGGGTGAGCCTGAGCATCGTCAACACGCGAGCAATGGTTTCACGGGAGGCTGACGCGCCATAGGGCACGCTCGACAGATAAGGTTGCAAATCCTCATAGCGCGGCGTGACCATGCCTTGCCCTTGCAGCATAAGTCGAAACACCTGCCAGGCATTCCGTTCCAATGGCGTCAGCCGAGTATCTAACAGTAGCCGACGCGGTACGACTTCGTGTGATTGGCCACTGAATAGAAAACCAGCCTGTAGAGCCTGGCTGGAGGGTTGTTCAGTGGTCGGGCGTGGGGGCCAGCGTTCACTCAGCTGCTGGGTACATTGCTGCAGGACACGCTGCCAGCGACTGGAAGGGGCGGTGTTCATGCTCCATTGCTGTACTGGTCGATCTGCTGCCAAACGATGGTCAAGCTGATCTGCTGTTCTTCGGCCAGCATCATCATGGCGTCGAGCTGATCCTCGGTACCGTCCTGAGCGCGTAGCTGGCACCATCGCTGCCAGAGCGCATGTTCCTGCGCTTCGCTCAAATTTTGGGGACGACCTTTTCGGGTTTCTATCTTAAGCAGGCGGCGACGCAGGGCGGTTTCCGAATGCGCCAGGCCGAAGCACTGATACATGATAGTGCTGCTGGCGCCGAGCGTGAGCGCCCGGTTGATCAAGCGCTCGTTCTGTTCGTCGCGTTCGACTTGCTCAATCAACCGATGCAGCACCGGCGAGTCAATCTTGACCTCAACCCAGGGGACGGAGGCATGGGCCAGACGCGACAGCGTGGTGGGCGGTAAGGATTGCAACAGGTAGATGTCGTCCTCACCCAGTCCGAGTGCCTTGCAGCGTTGCAAATTACCCAGGCGCAGTTCATGCAGCACCTGGGTCAGCATGGCCTGGTTGAGCACATTGAAGGAGAGGTTCATGGCAGCTCCTGCGGTGAGTCGTCTTCAGGCGGAAGCGTTAAGTCGATCAGGCGTCGGGCCAGGCGGATCAGGCGATACAGTTTGATTAACAGACCGTCGGGCAGTCGCTCCAGCCCTACGTCCATGGCGGGACGATCGGTCAGCGGGAGTTGATAGACCCCCAATAACAGTTGCCCGAACAGGGCGGAGGGCAGTTGCTTGCGATCTTCCCAGTCCACGTCGTCTTGAGCGCGCGACAGGGCCAGGAGCAGCAGGTGAACGCCGGTCGCGCGAGGCGCTGCAAGATCCAGTCGCTCGATGTTCAGGGCGAAGCCCAAGCCATGCTGCTGATCGATGATGCTCTCGGGATGTCCGGCATAGGCCGCCATTTCCCGAGCCAGTCCGGCAATGGCTAAACGCAGTTGTTCGGGGCTATCCAGTGTTGGTGCGATGATCCAGATGTCGGCGATCGTGCACATTTCGACGGTCGATTCTGCTTCGGCGGATGTCTCTCGATCGATCTGCTCGCGAATCTGCTGAACTCGCGACGCAGGGCAAACTGCTGATATGACTTTCGTTTCGGGTGGAGTGAGCAGCTCCTCTCGAGCGGTTTCGGTCTGGGTTCTGATCTCAGCTGATTGGGGACGGGACTCGGAGGAGGGCGATCCTGCCGCAGCTTCATCAACGCTCGGCAGATGACTGCTCTCTGAGGGGGCTGCGACGACAACGCCAGGCGTCGAGATGACCCGATGGGTATCGCTCAGCTCCAGGGCCAACATACGATAGGACGATCCGAGCAAGCGGCTCATGCGTTCGAGCAGTTCATCCTGGATTTGCTCAAGATCGAAGGACTCGGGGTCAGTATCGAAGTAGCCCAGGGTATCGAGCCAAAACTCGGTGAACGCAACGGTGGCGGTTGGATAACGGTTCCAGGTTCGCTCTGCCTGACTACGTAGAGCGATCAGGCGTTCTATCTGGGGTTTACCCAGCCCGGCATACAGGGTTTGCGGAATGGCCGGCAGTAGGTGTTCGAGGGTGTCGAGCATCCGGCTGATGTGCGACTGTGAAATTGGATAGCCTCCAGCGGCAAGACGTCGTGCCAGCTCACGTTGCGAGAGTACTGCTCCATCTGGTTCGAGCATGGTTTTGAGTTTGGCTACCGCCAATGCACGTTCGATGAAGGTGAGTTGGCCGTGTAGATCGCTTTCGGCTAGATGGCCGAGTAGGGTGGTGATTTCATTGGTCCAGGGTCGGAACAGGCAATGAATGCGGAAGAAGCGCTCGTCGCGAGTTTCCTGCCATAGCTCGCCGAGAATCGCCAAACGCGTATTACCGCCGTTGCGGATGATGAAATAGGTTTCTCCCGGGCGGCGAGTAATCGGCGGCGGTTGATCCAGCCCGCGTTCACGGATGGACGCCTTGATATCGTCATACAGCGGATTGCGGATGAAGCGTGGGTTGAGTTCGTAGGGCCGCAACTGCTCCAGCGTGACCAGCATAGGTGTGTCGATGAGTGGATCGGACAGCCGCTCCAGTTCTGGGCCCCGAGGGAAGTGGTCCTGGTGCAGCTTGTCAGTGATCTCCTCCTGACTGAGCTTTTTCATCGGAACAACCTCAGTTAACGCCGGGTGCGCAAAAGGTCACCGACCTCGAACTTGACGATTTCGACGGTCCCCGAACCTTCGAAATGTCGGGAGATTTCTGCGAGGAACCACGCCGTGACCGAGCGCCCACCCTGCAGGTGAAAGACCACAGTGCAGTACTCCTCGCAAGGTGGGAGTAGTGGTCGAATGGATGGTTGGACGATGATGGGCAGTTGATCCAACATCAAAAGACTCCTTGCCAAACGCTGTTGGCCTCAAGGTCGATAAAAAAATGACTTGGCGAGAAATGGTGGCTTGATGATTCGTCTCATTGATCCTCCGCGCACCTGCTGACCGTAGCGATCGCTTCGCGCCATTCCGGAAACAACTCGATGGCCAGCGCCTGCATGATTTCCAACGCTGAGTGCGAGCCTCGTTCACGTGACCGACGCGTTTCGATTCGGTGGACCGGTAGGCCGAGGGAGGCAGCATTGAGATACGCGACTCGATCGGGAATTACGGTATTTAGGACCAAGATGTGGGTAGCCCCAGCGAAGGTCTCGCGCAGGCCTTGGATGATCATCCGGGTATCCACCCGAATGGCGTTCACCCGGTTTAGTAGCAGTCGCAAGGATGGTGGTGGAATGCCCAGGTAGCTGAACGGTTCGAGTTCGCTGAGCAGCTTCAAGGTGCCGCGCCGCAGTTCGCGGGCGGCGAGCATTTCAGGCGTGATGGGAGAAAGGGCGAGATCGGAGGCGAGGATGGCCATCTCCAGCAGCACGCTACGTGCGCCTTGGGTGTCGATCAAAAGCAGGTCATAACTGGAACGGAAATGGTCGAGCAAGTTGCGCAGCCGTAATCGCCCGTCAGGAACGTGCAGCAGCAAGGTGCTCAGTCGGCTTTGGTCGTCGTTGGAGAGGATCAGGTCGAGACCGACGACCTCAGTCGTGGAAATTATCTGCGCGGGATCTGTCTGGTTGAGCGCAATGAGTTCGTACGCACCCGCGATGGCCTCGTGGTTCAAGGCGTAATAGCTGGAGAGGGTGGGTTGGCTATCCAGATCGAGCAGCAGGACGCGTAGGCCAGCATCCGCCAGCAGACCGCCGAGGTTCGCAGCGACTGTGGTTTTCCCCACCCCACCTTTGGTAGAAACCACCGATACAACTCGCATGGCATCAGGCCTGCTGGTCCAGGCGTTCAACGATCCACCGTTCGATCTCCCGCGAGTCCCAGCCGACAGCACGCAATCCAATGCGTTTAGCCTGAGGGAATTTACCTACTTTCATCAGGTTGTAGATGTGCGCACGCTTGAAGCCGGTTTTTCGCTCTACCTCGTCACGGCGCATGATGTGACGTTCGACTTGTAGTTGAGGAGCTTCAGTGATGGGGGAAGGTTGACTAGACATGCTGGTCACTCCTGGCGCCGATTGGCGCGTTATGGGAAGTGACCCGAATTGAATACTAGAAGTGGGATCGAGTCATTGCACTGCAATCGGGTGGATTGCAGCGCAATTTCTTGGATTATTTGCTTTTTTTGAGACTGCGGTTAGCTGTAGCAAATTTTTCGTCCAGTGTCCGTTTGCTAATGCCTGGCACATCTTTATAGCGTGCGATAATGGCATCGACGATTGCTGCTTGATTCTTAAATACGGAAAGAGGCTTTCCAGCGGGAGAATGATCCAGGAGTAGGTTGACCAAAACACCGATGATGTTTTGGTATGTGAGTTCGCTACGCTCGCTGAGTTGTCCGTGCGTTTTGACAAACACTTTGAGGTCATCCCGTTCAACCCCTATCGCCTGAAGATCTACCAAAATATCCTGATGGTGAAGACGTAGCGTGTTGAGCTCCTGCAATAGGATATCTCTATCCGCCTGTAGCGCCAGGAACGTCCCTAAACTGACTTTTTCATGTGAGTCTCTGCCTGACTCAAACAAGAAGCTAGGTTTCTGATCGGGGTAGTAAATCTCCATCCATTGGCGTAAATCTGAGTGACGTATTGTTAATTGATAGGGTTCCACGTAAGTCCCCATGGGAACCGAAATACCGAGGCAACCATAAGGCAATTCTCTATTACGTACCGCATCGTAGATTTTTTCGGTGGTTGCGTGTAGGCCTGGCCATTGCGGGAATAGGGACGCAAGTTTCCCAGGACAAGACCATGCAGCTTGCACTATTTGTGCTTCATAACGGATGAGGTTGCACCACCGCAATGCTGCGTCGATGGGGCGGTAGAAGGTTTTTGTCTGCGGATTGTAAATATAAACGGACATGTACGGATGGATCTCCATTCCTGATGGATAGGCCTCCCGCGAATCATCTGTATATCAACCTAGCTGATGGCAGCGGCTGTTTTACTCGACTCTGTCACTCGGTGAGGTCATTCCATTTACCTATCACTCACTATGATCTTCATGATTGTTTGTTCAACCCCTATCCCTTGGTGGATGGATAGGTTCTCGCGATCTGTTTTCCATTTCTGAGCCTAGATACCGAGGATCGATTTCACGGTCAGTGAAGTACAGGTGGCTAGGCTAATTTGCAGACAATCGATTTCGGGTTAGGTTCAAGCAGTGAATCGGTTGTCGATGACCCAAGACAAGGGGGCAGACACGATCTCTCTAGGAAGTACGTCCAGAACTTCTCGCGAAAAGCTGTGGAATGTCGAGCGGTACCTATGCGGCTTGTTCGATACTCGCAACTCATCGACGCGGTGAGAAATATCAACGAAGCCTTCTCGTTATTGATCAGTAGGTCGTGTGCGGTCGCCAAGGTGGTGTGGCCGCAAAAATCGAATTCATGCGCTGGAGCAAACCGGCGCAGATCCCATTCCCCATCGGGCCGGGCTTTGAAAAAAAACCGTTTCGGCGAGATTGTTGTCCTGTGTAATAGTCAGGTACCAGGTCGTCCGGCTGCCAGTCTTCAAGTACGAGAACGGCAGCTGGGTTCCGGGAAAAAAGCCGGCGGTGAAGGCATCGACTTGATGCATTCGCATGCTTAGATCTTTGGTCATAGGTGGCTTGCCTGTTAGTGGTCTCGACAGACTCATTCCTGCTGCTCATCGAGATACCTGCAATCCAGATGCGAGGTGCATCGCCGATGTTCCAGCCGCGCTCAATGCGGGCTTGCAGTCTCAGTTGACAACGGTAATAGCGCCAATCGCGATGGCGGCCACCAGCATGACCAGGACTGTCCCGAGTGTCCATTTCAGGGAGACTCGCTGGTTGATGCAACCAGAGGGCTGAGGAGGTGAAGGTTGGCCGACGAGTGAAGCAATCGCCATTTCATTCGGGCCGCTTCCATAGTGAGCCGCCGTCGCGGCGAGAACGGGTAGCACGCCAAAATAAAACGCATCGTTTGTCAGTACATGAGTGAAAGGCACGCTTAGCAAGGCGGTGATCAACGACATGTAATGCCCAGCCTGTGCCGGCAGGATCGTGATGATGTTGTCCGAGTTGCCTTGATCATCCCGGTGCCACTCATGATGCCGACGAATATGCCCGCGCCGAAGATCAGCAGGGTAACCGCCATAACGTTGTCGGCATGACGAGCGATGACCTCTTTCTGCTGTTTCAGGCTTGGGTAATTGACCAGGCAAGCCAGGCCAAATGCCAGCATGAACAGGATCGACAGGGGCATCCACCTGGGCAAGATGATGGGCAAGCGAGCATCACTGCATACCACCTCGTTGAGAGACCGTTCTCTGGTGGCCAAACAAGCCATTGTCGCCGGCGTTTTGCGCGACGCCTGGCCTCATATTGAGGCAGGGCGGGTAGTTCCCGTGATTGACGATGTGTTTAACTTCGAGGAGATCGTGGAGGCACACAGGCACACAGGCACACAGGCACACAGGCACACAGGCACACAGGCACATGGACTCAGGCGATCACATAGGGAAGATCGTCGTCCGAATGCCAGGTCGATAGGCCATTGGAGCCCGCTCTAAAGGGCAGGGCGGGCTTACTTGCTACAGAGATCGTCGTGGTTAAACGAGTTGCACACCTTAGCGCAGTGCCATTTTATCGGCGAGCTTTCCTGTTTTTCCACCCCGCCCTTCCGGCTACTCTTTTCAGCCCGCCGACCTTGCCGACGCAGCGCTCGATTCGTGTACCGGGAACCACGAAGCGATCGAGACGTCGGTTCACCTGGCGACTGCACTAGGGGCCGACCAAGCGTAGCGCCTGCAGGGCGATGCCGAACAGGCCGAGGCCTCATTTTCAGGTAGGGAGAGGGCTACCAGTCGGGGGGGGAGGGCGATTGCAATTCATCATCAGAGAGAACGTATCGAGGTGCTGATTGCGTGGGCACACTTTACGACCGCTGGAGCTATCTGTCGTTGCGCCTCCTCTAACGTCCATCGGCTGGTCGGCGCAACCACGTGCACCGAGGCCACGGGTTTATGGTGGCTGTTGATGACAGGCGCCGCAATGGTCATATCCCCGAGGTAAAGCTCCTCAAGGTTGACGGCATAACCTTTGTCTCTGACCGCCTGAATCGCGCTGACAATCTCGTCCACCCTTGTCAGGGTGTGTTGCGTATGCCGCTTCAGATCACTGGCAGCCAGCACCTCACCAAGCCCCTCATCGCTTAAGGTGCTTAGATAAGCCCTGCCAGAAGCGGTGCAATACATCGGTATGCGACTGCCGATAGGCAGGTGGATCGGAATGAACTTAGGGGCTACGAAACGAGCCACATAGATCATTTCCAGGCCGACCGGTTCGGTGAGGTTCGTGGATTCCCCCGTGAGCTGAGCCAGTTCGGCGAGAAAAGGATTGGCGACGTCTACCAGCGTATCTGCGGCCAGATAGTTGTAACCAATTTCCATGACGCGGGGAGTGAGCTGGAAACGCCTGGATTGAGGGTTTTTGCACACGTACCCCAGCGTCTCCAAGGTGAAAATCATGCGCTGTGCAGAGCTCTTGTTGATGCCTGCGGCCTCGGCAATTTCCGCCAGATTCATTGTCCGCTGGCGCGCGTTGAATGCACGCAGCACTGCTAGCCCCTTCTCTAGAGACTGATTGAAGAGGCTGTTTTCGTTCTCACTCATGGCTCATCTCTCTGGCTTGATTGGTTTTAATATCGATATGCGATACTTATAAACCGCTTTACGATTGTTGTAAATCGTATATATTTAATTCAAGGCCGACTTTTGATACGAGAAGGCTGTCCATCACGCACAACTACAACAAACCGCGTCAAACTGGAGTATTCGACATGTATCCTCGTCTTCGTGTGTTCGCCTGTACCATTGCTCTGTTCGCTGGCTGTACTGCTTCGCTTGTTGCTCAAGCGGAAACGTTCAAGGTCGGTGCCACCGCCACCGGAGTACCCTTCACCTTCCTGGATGTGAAAAGCAACAATATCCAGGGCATGATGATCGACACCGTCGAAGCCGTCTCCAAGGCTGCTGGCTTCGAGGTGGATATCGCGCAAACCACCTTCGCTTCGCTTATCCCGTCCCTGACAGCCAGTAAAATTGACATGATCTCAGCAGCGATGGTGCGTACCCCGGAGCGCGAGAAAATCGTGCAGTTTTCCGATCCGGTTTTCGAGTACGGCGAGGGTTTGGTAGTGCGGGCTGACGACAATACGCCGTACACCGGCATGGATGACTTCAAGGGTGAGGTGGTGGGTGCCCAGGTCGGCACCATTTTCCTCGATGCGCTCAATAAGCGCGGCATCTACAAGGAAGTACGTGGCTATGACTCGATCGCGGACCTGACCCGCGACCTGTCCCTGGGGCGGATCAAGGCCGGTTTCGCCGACCGCCCCATCCTGGCGTACCAGATGTCTTCAGGCACCCTGCAGAAGGTGCGGCTGGTTGACTCCTATCAGCCTCAGATCAAGGGTGAGGTATGCCTGATTCTGCGCAAGGGCGATGAGCAGGCGCTCACCAAAGTGAATAAGGGCATCGCCACTATCAGGGCAGATGGCACCCTCGCACGCATTGTCGAGAAGTGGAAGCTTAACTAAGCGCCTTTGTTGGCCTGGTACCTCGCCAGGCCTTGGTTGAACTCGCCTCATGGATAATCCTATGTTTCTCCAGAATGCTCTGGACTTCCTTCCCATTCTCTTGAGCGGGGCGGTGGTCACTTTGCAGGTTACGGTTGCATCCTTCCTGCTCAGTTCGGTCATCGGCCTGGTTTTGGCCTTGATGATGGTGTCCAAGGTCCGCACCATTTCGTTGTTCGCGATCACCGTGGTCAACTTGATCCGCGGTCTTCCAATCATCGTTCAACTGTTCTACATCTATTTCGTACTACCCGAATTCGGCATTCAACTGACAGCTATGCAGGCCGGCATTATCGGTCTCGGTATTGCCTACTCGGCCTACCAGGCAGAGAACTTCAGGGCCGGCATACAGGCTATTCAGCAAGGGCAAATCGAGGCCGCGGAATCGCTGGGTATGCGCAGTTACATGGTGATGCGCCGTGTTGTCCTTCCGCAAGCATTCCGTATCGCTTTGCCACCCTACGGCAACACCTTGGTAATGATGCTCAAGGACTCATCGCTGGTGTCCACTATTACCGTTGTGGAGATGACCCGAGCAGGTCAACTGATCGCCTCATCCACATTCGAAAACATGACGGTCTATACCCTGGTAGCGCTGCTCTACCTCACTTTGAGCCTGCCGCTGTCCTTCGCGTTACGCCGCCTTGAGAAGCGGCTTGGAATGAGGAAATCGTCATGATAGAGATCAAAGCCCTGCGCAAGAGCTACGGCAACACCTGCGTGCTCGAAGGTATCGACCTGCAAGTTAATAGCGGTGAAGTGGTTTGTCTGATCGGTCCGTCAGGCTCTGGTAAATCCACGCTTCTTCGGTGCATCAATGGCCTGGAGACTTATGAGGGCGGGGACATCCTGGTGTCCTCCGAACGCGTTGATCGTCACGCCAAAAGCATCCACGAGATCCGTACTCAGGTTGCCATGGTTTTCCAGCGTTTCAATCTGTTCCCTCATCGCACCGCCCTTGAGAACGTGATGGAGGGCCCGATCTATGTGAAAAAGGAAAACCCTCAAGAAGCTCGCGAGCACGCTCGCCAGCTATTGGAGAAGGTTGGCCTTTCGCATCGTATCGATGCCTTCCCGGACGAGCTTTCGGGCGGTCAGCAGCAACGGGTAGCGATCGCGCGTGCATTGGCGATGCGCCCGAAGGCCATCCTTTTCGATGAACCGACCTCTGCGCTCGACCCTGAATTGGTGGGTGAAGTACTGGCGGTAATGCGCAAACTGGCCGACGAAGGCATGACCATGGTGGTGGTGACTCATGAGATGGGATTTGCCCGGGAGGTTGCTGATAAGGTCTGCTTCCTTTATGGCGGTCGTATCGTGGAAGAAGGTCCTGCCCAGGAAGTTCTGGGTGCACCCAAGCATGCACGAACTCAAGATTTTTTGCGCCGTCTGCTCAACACCGATGAGGTGTCGGCATGACCGGGCAGCCGTTGGCATTACCTCCTTCTCTCTGGGCATCCACGGCCGCTACCGGGCCGGTGACACCGCGGCTTGGTGAAAACAAGCAGGTAGACGTTGCTATCGTCGGGGCCGGCTATACCGGCCTGGTAACGGCCCTGCACCTGGCGGCAGGTGGTGCGAATGTGTGCGTTCTGGACGCAGCCGAGCCTGGCTGGGGAGCGTCGGGACGCAATGGAGGCCAGGTAATTCCGGGGCTTAAGCACGATCCGGACGATTTGCTAAGGATGTTTGGGGGCGAGCTCGCCGAGGCCCTGATCGATGTGGTAGGCAATGCGGCTGACGAAGTGTTCGAACTGATCGATCGCTACGGTATTGAATGCGATGCCACCCGTAAAGGTTGGATTCAACCAGGTGTATCCGCTACGGCAATGCGAAATATCGAGAGCCGGGCAGAGCAATGGCGACGACGTGGCGTGCCTGTGGAAATGCTTGATAAAGCCAGCGTGACCAAGCGAATCGGCAGTCATGATTACTTGGGGGCCTGGGTCGATCCACGTGCCGGTAGCGTGCACCCATTGAACTATGCCCGTGGACTGGCTCGCATCGCCCTCAACCACGGTGCTGAAATTTATGGTCACAGCCCGGTCGTTAAGCTGGAGTCCAGGGACGGCTATTGGAATTTGACGACGGGCCAAGGTTGCAAGGTCCGAGCCCAGCATGTGGTACTCGCGACTAATGGATACACCGACAACCTCTGGCCAGGTTTGCGGCAGACGGTCCTTGCCGCCAACAGCTTCATTATCGCGACCCGGCCTCTGCCCGAAAAGCTTAGGAAAACGGTATTACCTGGTGGCGAAGTCTGCTCCGACGCCCGTCGGCTGCTGACCTATTTTAAGCAAGATGCTCAAGGTCGAGTTCTGTTTGGTGGTCGTGGGCCATTTTCAGAGCCAAGGTCGAATACTGACTGGGCTCATCTGGAGCGATCATTGACAGGCGTCTTTCCACAACTGGAAGGCGTGCCTTTGGAATATCGCTGGAGCGGTCGCGTAGCACTGACAAAGGATTTCCTGCCTCATGTCCATCAGCCAAAGCCGGGCTTGAGTATGCTGCTTGGCTATAACGGACGCGGTATTGCACTTTCAACCAGCCTGGGTCGCCATTTAGCCATGAACATTCTCGGTAACGGGCAGAAATTCCCTTTTCCGATTACCGGCATCAAGCCGATTCCGTTTCATGGCCTGCAGCGTTTGTATGTCGGCCTGGGTATCGCTTGGTACCGTCTGCTCGACGCTTTGACCTGACGTCCAGTGGCGCCCAACTGACTCAGCATCTCGGGGGCAGCCGCTGTCGATCAAAATCCCCGCATCGCCTATTCGACGTAAAACATCAAGGAGACCAACATGTCCGTTGTCCGCATCCGTTTGCATGACCAAAGCACATTTTCCCCCAAAACTCCGGTGGGGCAGCCTATTGGAGAGCCCATCGCGATGACCCGTACAGCCGAACACATTCCCCTGGAAGGCTGCGACGCAGTGACAGGTTTCTGGGAGTGCAGCCCAGGGCAATTCCGCCGTCAAGTGGTAGGCGCCGAGTACAGCTACATTGTCAGTGGTGAGGGCACGTTCACGCCGGATAATGGAGAAGCCATCCAGTTCAAGCCAGGCGATGCACTCTTTTTCGAGGCCAACTCCCACGGTACCTGGGATATCCGCGAAGCGGTGCTCAAGACTTATCTGATATTCGAGTGATTGTCGATCACACATGGAGACATCCGGGCGCACATACCCTCTGCTGTGCAAGATTGAACACGTCGAAGTGCGCCTTTCAGTCTCCCGCCAGCACCCGAACTTGTTGCCGTCGTCCGGAAACCGACAAGCAGTTCACAACGACGCCTACTCAACTTTTGAGCAGGAGTACACTGAGTGATCAGTACGGACATGACAGGAAAAATCGGCGGATGTAATTGTGCGACAAGCTGTCGCTGCGTCAGTTCGCCAAACGTTCGGGGCTGTCGCGTAATACTCTCGCCACTGGAGATCGTGCCGCTGCAGCTGCGGTGCACCATGGGCGTTTGCGGGGATCGTAGTCAGCCGGCCGGTTGCCGGCCGGGATCGAATACATTGCGCCTTCCGCGGAACCGAACTGAGTGAAGGCGTAGCGCTCTGAGTAGCTAGTCAGCGAAATGCTCTGCAATACCGATGGACCAGAGGTCCCGTCTCTGCCGATAGTTTCAGAAAGCGCCTGTAACGTATCGATTTGGCCGTTGAGCCAAGTACTGATACCGGCGGCCATTAACTTCCCAGTCTTGGATAACTGAGCGACTGCCTCTTTGTTCAAGAGCTCCATTTGCCGAAAATTATTCAGTCCGACCGACGCGGCGAATGCCCCCAGCAGAACACTCGCGACGACCAAAAGCAGCTTACTTTGAAAAGATAAACTCACCACTGTACTCCGTATTCAGTGTTCAAAAGCCATAGCGATGGCTTGGCCACCGCCGATGCACAGCCACGAGTTTTTTCCGCTTTCGCCTTTCATCATCTCCTGTAGCCGTGAAACAACGATTTGGCAGCCAGCGGCTCTGGAAGCTATTGCATCTGGTTGGTCAACGATCCTTAAAAGGTACCGATCGCGTCGCGGCATGGATTGCAACGTCTGCACTCAGTGCTCCGAGTGCCTGTTACGGAGTCAATGAGTAAGGATTTTTGAAAGGAATTGTTGAGCCCGATCTGACTCGGGTGAATCGAAGAACTCTTGGGAATTTCGGTCTTCGATAATTTCGCCCTGGTCCATGAAGATCACGCGGTTGGCGACCTTGCGTGCAAAACCCATTTCGTGGGTAACACACATCATCGTCATTCCCTCTTCGGCCAGTTCAACCATAACGTCCAAAACCTCATTGACCATTTCCGGATCGAGCGCGGAGGTCGGCTCATCAAACAGCATGCAGATCGGATCCATCGCCAGTGCTCGTGCGATCGCAACGCGCTGTTGCTGCCCACCAGACAGTTGACCCGGGTGCTTATGTGCGTGCGCTTGAAGTCCGACACGCTTTAACAGGCCCTGAGCTTTGCACATTGCCTCTTCGCGAGAGCGTTTCAGGACTTTGACCTGCGCGATGGCGAGGTTTTCGGTAATACTCATATGTGGGAACAGCTCAAAATGCTGAAACACCATGCCGACTCTTGAGCGAAGGCGTGGCAGGTTTATTTTCCCATCGGTCACGCTTGTACCGTCCACCGAAATGCTGCCCGACTGGATAGGCTCCAGTGCGTTGACGCATTTGATCAGCGTTGATTTGCCCGAGCCAGAAGGTCCGCAGACAACAACCACTTCGCCTTTTTTCACTTCTGTGCTGCAGTTCTTCAGGACCTGGAATGGGCCGTAGTGTTTTGAGATATTCTCAATTTTGATCACGATTCAACTCCTAGGCGTTAGCGCTGCTGCGGTTGAGTCGTGACTGGTAACGGCGCACGACTTTGGACAGGGTGAAACAGATGACGAAATATACGATTGCTACAAAGGTGTAGAACTCAACGAGTCGACTATCCCGCTGGGCAACCTTAGAGGCGGCGCCAAGAAAATCAGTTGCGGAAATGACGTACAACAGCGAAGTGTCCTGAAAAAGGATGATGACTTGGGTAAGCAGCACAGGAATCATGGCTCGAAATGCCTGGGGCAAAATGACGTATCGCATGTTCTGCACGTAAGTGAAGCCGACGGCCTGTCCTGCCGCGCTTTGCCCTTTCGCAACGGATTGGATACCAGCACGAATGACTTCGCAAAAGTAGGCGGCCTCAAAAATCGTGAAGGCAATGAACGCGGTTTTTGTGGTGCCGACTTGGACTGGTTCAGGAGATCCTAACAGCCAAGCGACAATTTCCGGTACCAGGAAGAAGATCCAGAATATCGCCAGGATTAGAGGGATCGAACGCATCAGATTGACGTATGCGCCTGCCAAGGATCGCAACCAGACAAGTTGGCTCAAGCGCGCAAGCGCCAAAAGCGTCCCGAAGATGATGCCGCCGATCATCGCGACCGCCGTGACTTGCAAGGTAAACAGCATGCCTTGTGCGAGGTAGGGCAGAGCGTTGAGAACGACGCTGAAATCGAGGTTTTGCATGACTAGCGCTCCTGGGTTGCCGTACCGGGGATGTAGCTGGCACGTTCGATCATCGCCATCAGTCGGTTGACTGTCAGCGCTACCAAGACGTAGATCAGTGTCGCTGCACCGAAGGCTTCGTAGGTCCGGAAAGTGAATTCATTCATCTGCTGGGCTTGTGCGGTCAGCTCAATAACACCGATGGTCAAAGCAACCGAAGAGTTCTTGAAGATGGTCATGAACTCGCTGGTCAGTGGTGGGATGATCCTGCGTCCGGCCATAGGCAGCAGCACATAGCGATACGCTTGAGTCAGGGTCATACCCATCGCAAGTGCAGCAGCACGTTGTCCCTTCGCCAACGAGTTGATACCGGCCCGCACCTGTTCGCTGATACGTCCGGAGGTAAAGAGACCCAGGACAATCATCGCAGTGAAGAATGGTCCCCATGGAGCGCCGAACGATTTGATCCAGTCTCCCAGGTCAGTCGGTAGAAGCTCAGGTAAAACGAAATAAAACAGGAACAGTTGCACCAGCAACGGAATGTTTCGAAACAGCTCGACATAGCCATTTCCCAGGCGCACCAGCCAAGGGTAGGGAAGCGTCCGTGCAACACCGACCAGTGTCCCCATCACCAGCGCAATGATCCACGCTGAGAGAGCCAACGCCACGGTCCAAGCGAGGCCGGAGCCCAGCAGGCCAATGTAAGTCATCCCGGGCTCAGGCGATTGCTGGAGATACACGTCGAAATTAAATGACATCGGGAACTCCACGCCGCACCACGCTTCGTCCGGGAAGCGTGCGTGGGCTATAAATCAGAGGGCATGCCGTTTCCTCGGCATCAGGAGATCAATTAGCTGGAAGCCTTGTCCGAAGGCGCAGCAAACAGCTCCTTGAGGCGGCCGGGCATAGGGAAACCTATGGTGATGCCGGCAGGCGGGATAGGGCTCAGGAACCATTTCTCATACAGTTTAGTTGCCTGCCCATCGCTCATCATTTCACCGAGCGTGGCATCGACTTGAGCTTTGAATTGCGGATCGTCCTTGCGGAACATCAGCGCATAGGGATCGCCGCCAAAAGAGTCGTTCAGCAACTTCAAGGATGCAGGATCGCGCTCCTTCGCTCGAAGGCTTGAGACTAGGATGTCGTCTTCCATAAACGCTGCGGCGCGGCCCGTGGTGACCATGAGCAGTGATTCCGCGTGATCTTTACCTGCCTGGATTCGAAGGTCCAGGTTACGCTCTTCATTAATCTTGCGGATCAGCAGGGCCGTGTCGGTGCCTTGGGTTACAACAACAGGCTTACCCTTGAGGTCATCGATAGTTTTGTATGGTGAGTCGGCCTTGGTGATTAACCGCTTGGAGACCCAGAACGTAGAGTCGGAGAAGGCGACCTCTTTCTGTCTCTCCAGATAGTTTGCCGTCGAGCCGCACTCAAGATCCACCGTGCCGTTTTTCACGAGCGCGATGCGGTTGGATGAGTTGACTGGCTGGAAGCGGACGCTCAGGTTGTCCAAACCTAGCTTCTGCTTGATGGCCGTAACTACTGCCATGCAAAGATCCATGGAGTAACCCACGGGTTTCTGCTGGTCGTCATAGTACGAGAACGGCATTGATGATTCACGATGCCCGAGCACGATGGTGCCGGATTTCTGGATTTTATCGAGGGTTCCGGACAACGATTCTGCCGCCTGCACATTGAGCGCAGCGCCGAGGGTCAAGATACCTATAACTTTATAGAAGCGCTTCATAAGACAATCCCTATTATTTTCTGGGTGACAGTACTGTTGAAGGCAGAGAATGGTGCAAATGCAGGTTTTTTTTGTATTGGCTATCTGCATATGCACATGTAATCATGCATATTGAATATTTGCAATGAAAATTTGCATTTTGCGGACGAGCGTATGGGGGCGCAAATGGCGACGTAGCAAGCCCGACGGAGGGCGCAGTTCGCTACAGGGAAGAGTTGAGCTCAGTGATCAATGTTTCTCGATACTTCAGGGCGGCTACGCCTTCTTCGCCCAGTCGTCCGGCAACGGCGGTCAATAGCCCCTGAGCCAAGAGCATGAATGCACACATGCTGTTGCTGAAAAAAAGGCTGTGGTTGGGCACGTAAAATCGGTGCATCGCGACCTTGGCCAAGGGTGAGCTTGCAGAGTCGGTCAGAGCAACCACCTTGATCCCGTGCCGTGCTGCGACTTCGGCCGTTGCGATTACGCTAGGCGTATAGGGGAAGCAGCTGGATACGACAAGAACGTCGCCCTCATCGAGTTGCGCAATTGCATCGGCTACCCCTTGGCGACTTGAGTCCAGGGCGGCAACGTCAGGCCTCAGCATGCCCAACCCGTATGCCATGAAAAGCGCGAGGGAATTGAATTGACGCATGCCATGTATTCGAACGCGGTGCGCAGTGCTCAGCAACTCAACGGTTTCCAAAAAAGTCTGCGGATCAACATGCTCGATCATGCTCGCGATGTTGGCGCTTTCTTGGCGACCAAGTCGGGTGAGCTGATTCATCGCGTCGTGGTCAATAGAGGTCAGCATCAAACGACTCGCTTGGTCGCTATAGAAGCTTTTGCCTTCGGTGATTTCCCTACGAAAGACATCTTGCAGTTTGCTGAAGCCTCCATAGCCAAGACGCTGAGCCAGGCGCGAAAGAGTTGAAGCGTTAACTTCAAGCTGAGCTGCCAGCTCACTTATCGAAGACACAGCTGCACGCTGAGGCGACTCGATCAACGCCATCAGCACACGCCTTGAGCTCCCGCCTAGAACGATCTCCGACTCCCTGCGCTCAATCGACTCAAGGAGTTGCTTTAGACCGGCGAGAGTTTCGGGAACCACATCTTGCAACCGTGTCATGGTCGATTTCCATCTTGTGGGGGGGGGCTTTTGGGCGCGAACGCCAAGCATCCCAGCAAGTAAACCTCCCATGGTCTCGTAATGCAATTTTTCCGTGCAAAACGGCGTGCATAAAAGGCAGCCTCACGCATTAACGGATGCAAATAAAAACTGCTTGTCGGATAAAATGCAAAAAAACATTGCACAATAGCTTTGTGCATTTATGATTTGCACAAACCCGGAGGACATCATGAGCCACGTATTTCACCGCAGTCTCAAACAACAATATCCAACTGCCGTCAAAGGTGATGGTCCCTACCTGATCGATGCTCAAGGGCGTCGCTATCTGGATGCCAGTGGTGGTGCGGCGGTGTCCTGTCTAGGGCATAGCGACCCCGAGGTGGCCCAGGCGATCAACGCGCAGGTGGCAAAGGTCGCATACGCGCACACATCCTTCTTCACTACCGAGGTCATGGAAGAGCTCGCCGATTTTCTTGTTGCTCGCGCACCTGAGGGTATCGATTCGGTCTACTTCGTCTCAGGTGGATCGGAAGCTGTCGAGGCTGCGCTCAAGCTGGCTCGACAATACTTTGTTGAAGTTGGCCAGCCTCAGCGCAAACATGTAATCGCGCGCCGTCAGAGCTATCACGGCAACACGTTGGGTGCCCTCGCAACTGGCGGCAACGAATGGCGTCGTCAACAGTTCGAGCCGTTGCTGATTGATGTAACGCATGTAACTCCATGCTATGCCTATCGCGAGCAGCGCCCAGGAGAAACTCCGGAAGCTTTGGGTGTCCGACTCGCTGCCGAACTCGACTCGCAAATTCAGGAGCTGGGTGCCGAGAATGTTATGGCGTTTGTTGCTGAGCCTGTGGTTGGTGCGACGCTGGGTGCCGTAACAGCCGTACCAGGCTACTTCAAACGTGTGCGGGAGGTCTGCGATCGCCATGGTGTGCTGCTGATTTTGGATGAAGTTATGTGCGGCATGGGCCGCACCGGCACTCTTTTCGCTGCTGAACAAGAAGGTGTCACCGCCGACCTGATCACCATCGCCAAAGGGCTGGGTGCCGGCTACCAGCCTATCGGGGCAACACTGGTGAGTGCGCGAATTCGTGATGCAATCGCGCAAGGCTCCGGCTTCTTCCAGCACGGTCATACATACATTGGCCACGCCACGGCCTGCGCTGCCGCACTGGCGGTACAGAAGATCATCGAATCCAAAGGTCTGCTCCAGCAGGTGAACTACCTGGGAGAGCGTCTGCGTGATCGTCTAGTCGAAGTGTTTGGCACCCATCCGAACGTGGGTGATATACGCGGACGCGGCCTGTTTCAGGGTATTGAATTCGTAACTGACCGTTCAACTAAGGAGCCTTTTGATCCAGCTCTTAAGCTCCATGCACGACTTAAAAAAGCGGCGATGGCTGAGGGACTGATGTGTTACCCGATGGGCGGGACCATTGATGGCCTACGCGGTGACCACATCCTTCTCGCGCCTCCATTCATTCTGAATGACCTCCATCTGGAAGAACTCACCGGCAAGCTGGTTACAGCGGTTCGCAAGACGTTAGCCGAGGTCTGAGGAAAACATTATGAACATTCAGTCTCGCCTCACCGATTTGAACGAATCACAGATGGATGACGCACAGCGCGAGGTCCTGAAGGAAATCCTTTCGGGGCCCCGCGGTAATCTGGATGGGCCGTTTCTAGCCTGGATTCATAGCCCGGCCTTGGCAAACCATGCTCAGCGTCTTGGGGCTTTTTGCAGGTATCACACCAAGCTTGAGTTACGCCTTAGCGAGTTGGCCATCCTAGTGACTGCGGCTTGGTGGCAGTCTCAGGCTGAGTGGCAAATTCATGAGCCGATTGCGCGCAAGGCGGGCTTGGCTGAACAAGTGATAGACGCTGTGCGTGAGCAACGTAGTCCGGCGTTCCAGCGCAGAGACGAGGCCATCGTCTATCGAGTCGGTGAAGAGCTATATCGGACGCGCAGAGTCAGCGAGCAGCTGTACGCCGAGGCAGTCGATGTATTCGGTGAGCCGGCGGTGGTCGAGCTGGTAGGGATATTTGGCTATTACGCACTGGTTGCGATGACATTGAACGTTTTTGCCGTGCGTCGAGATACGGACATCCCACTCCCATTTATCGAGCCCTAAAGGTTTATGGGGGGCTTCGGTTTCACGTCACCGCGGCACCCCTTTTTTATTCAGCGTGATCGGCAAC
Organism: Pseudomonas sp. DR48; assembly: GCF_019823085.1. Lineage (NCBI taxonomy): Bacteria > Pseudomonadati > Pseudomonadota > Gammaproteobacteria > Pseudomonadales > Pseudomonadaceae > Pseudomonas > Pseudomonas sp. DR48. Next base: position 4,324,047 of record NZ_CP081946.1, read on the forward strand.
ACCGTAAAGCAGGTAGTACAACATGAACAAAATCTACCCTGAATCATCACCGACCTTGCGGTCATGGACGTTTGCGAGCAGGGGCTTCGACTTGTCGAACTCACCCCAGGCGTTAGTCAGGATCAGGTTCAAGCCGTCTCAGGCTGCAAGCCTGATCTGATTTCCTCGAGGTTGTCATAGTCAGCTTTAAACCGCGGCTACTGATGACCTTTTTTTGCGAACGTCTATAGCCATGAGGTTCCGGCATGCTCTCTCTCACGCTGCCCCAGACATCTGAAAAGTCCGAGTCCCAAGCGCGATTCGATGCTGCAATTGCTGATCTGGTTACCCCCGAAATGCGTGCGCAGATTAGTCTTTTCGCTCAGCAATTTTTCAACGTGATTGCGATTGAGGAACTGAATCAGCGACGTCTTGCGGACCTGATCGGTTGCACGCTGTTTTCTTGGAACATGCTCCAGGATTTTCACGTGGTCGCCCCTAAAGTAGTCGTCTTCAATCCTGATTACGAAAAGAACGGTTGGCAGTCGACTCACAGCGTAGCCCTCATTCTTCATGCGGATTGTCCTTTCCTGGTCGACTCAGTTCGTACAGAGATCACTCGTCGCGGATATAGCATTCACGTGCTGCAGAACAGCGTGCTGAGCACGCGCCGCGACGAACACAGCAGGTTGCAGGAGCTGGTTGCTGATGCTGAGCAGGTAGAGGCAGTCGGTCGTGAGTCTCTGATGTTCATCGAGTTAGACCGTTGTGCGACTGCGGCCGAGCTGACCGCTCTCCAGGACGCGCTTGAAGATGTTCTAGCCGAAGTGCGTCTGGTGGTTCAGGACCATCAGGCGATGCGTGAACGGGTTATTGATCTGCGGAATCAACTTCGTAAGAGCAAATCGCTCTCTTCAGAGCAGACGCTCGAAGAAACCGAGTTTCTGGATTGGATGCTCGAGGATCGTTTTACCTTCCTCGGATACGAAGAGTTTAAATTGGCCGAAAATCACGAAGGTGCTCGCGTGGTTTACGATCAATCATCGCTGCTGGGGCTTTCAAAGCGCCTCCGTTTAGGACTCGACGAAGCAGTGGTTGAGCCTTTTGTAGCAGCTTATCTGCGCGAGCCGCTGCTGCTTTCGTTTGCCAAGGAAGACAGTTTGAGCCGGGTGCACAGACCTGCTTATCCAGATTTGGTTTCCATTCGGATTGCGACTCCAAAAGGTAAGGTGCTGAAGGAATGCCGTTTTGTAGGCATTTTTGCAAGCCGGACCTACAACGAAAGTGTTCGTGATATTCCGCTTATCCGGAACAAGGTCACTCAGATCGCCAAGGGCTCCGGATTCATTCCACGCAGCCACCTGAGCAAAGAACTCATCAAGGTTCTGGAAGTACTTCCTCGGGATGATCTGTTCCAGACTCCAATTGATGATCTTCTTGCCACTGCGGTCGCGATCAGCCCTTGTCCATTAACCACTCAAGATGGGCAGCTTATCAAGCCGACCTTGAATGTCGTAGTTTTCAGGTAGGTAGGGAGCGGCTGAAGTACAGGTGTTTTTCTGGTAGTAATGATCAATCCGAATGCAGTGAAGACTTCAAAATAAGGGAGGCGCAGTGCATAGACATAAGGCAGACCTGAGCGCCGCATGTGCATTGCCGATTTACGCCAAAATAGATTGAGCCAGGTCCGTGACATGGGGATATATGAACTATCCGGATTGGAGTCTTTAGGCCCCGTTTGGAGGATACGAGCAGTCTGGGAGCAGAAGAAAACCCCTGACTGGGGCCTCCATGATTATCTTGAGATAAAAGAGGCTTCCGGAGGGCTCCTGTAGCCCATTTATCAACATGTGATCAGCACTGGAGCCCCAAAAACATGAGGCTCAGTCATCTGGTGCTCAGTTATAAACCCAAAGCACTCGTGTAACGACCTCACTTTTATTAGCGCAGCGACAAGGTATTCCAGCCGGAATCTGAAATCCGTCCCCTGAGCCGATACGTATCTCTTCCTCATTGACCCAAAGGGTCAACTCACCTTCCAGTACATAGCCGCCCTGTTCTGAACTGTCAATGATATTGCGGTCGCCGAAATCCGATCCCGGATCCAGTGTGGTCTCGAGCATGATCAGCTGGTTGGACATTGATGGAGATATCACCTGATCGGTTACGCCTCGTGCATACGTCAGCGTCCGTCGCTCGTCAGGATGAGTTATCCACTGTTGCTGAGGTGAGGCGACAGGGTCCATGAAGTATTTGTAAGGAACGTTCAAGGCCCGGCTGATAGCGTCGAGATCCTCCACGCTGGGTTGCGAAAGTCCGCGCTCGATTTGGGAAATAAATCCGATTGAGCGGTCAATCTTACTCGCTAACTGACGGACCGTGACATTCTTGCGGGTGCGTAAATCACGGATTATCTTAGCCAAATAAGCTGTGTCAGGCGTGGTCATGCAGGGCTGTCCCTGGTTCTGAGAGAAACGTAGCGCAATTATGCCGGGTCTCTGGTTGGACACAAGGTGCCTGGCTACTGAATGCCTTAGTAAAATCCTAAGATCTCATGGTGGAGATGATCATTTACGGAGGTTGATCGCCTCTAGCCTCGGGGGAGTACGCCGTTTTTCATCTCTGGGGTTCCATTGGCCCCGCTTTTAAGAGCGGGCCAACGAGCCTCGTCGAGGCCAGCCAAGGGTTGCCGGTGATCCCAATGTAGCTCGTGACGAGCCTCATATTTTTGTATGAGGCTCGCTCATCAGTTTGCTCCAAACAGACGATTGTTGCCGGCGTGGGGAAGGGCCACTGTGAACCACCTACAGGTCAAGCATGGATTACAACAATGAAACGATCCTTGTGGTTGGAGGAAATCGGTTCCGAGCTGACGCCTCTACCCTCATTGAAGGGCAATCTCTCTGTCGATGTGGCCATCGTCGGGGGTGGTTTCGTGGGGCTGTGGACTGCGTTGCAGCTGCTAGAGCAGGAGCCTGGTTGCCAAATCGCAATTATTGAACGTGATATTTGCGGCGGTGGTGCCTCAGGGCGAAATGGCGGCTTTGTCATGTCGTGGTGGCCAAAAATTAGCTCTCTTTCTGCGCAGTGTGGAAAAGAGGAAGCCGTACGCTTAGCTAGAGCTTCGGTTGCCGCCATTGGTGAGATCGAACATTTTTGCCAGGCCCACGGCATCGATGCCCACTTTCGTCGTGCAGGCTGGCTGTGGACAGCGACCACTGACGCCCAACGCGGTGCGTGGAACGATGTATTAAAAACGTGCCAAAAGCTGGGTGAGGCTGTCTTTAGCCCATTATCCAATGCCGAAGTCGCCAGGCGTGCTGGATCAGCTGCGCACTTGGAAGGTGTGCTCGAAATCAGCAATGCAACCGTGCAGCCGGCACGGCTGGTGCGTGGATTGCGCCGGGTTGCGTTGGAAAAAGGGGTAAAGATTTTCGAGAACACTGCAATGATCAGCCTTGAGCGGACCGCGCCGGCAGTTCTAAACGTGCCGGGTGGGACGTTGACTGCACGAAGCGTAGTTTTGGCTCATAACCCCTGGGCCGCTGGGATCCCTGAGCTGAGCAGTACGATATTGCCGGTTACCAGTACGATTGTGGCAACAGCCCCGATCCCTGAGCGCCTCAAGGACATCGGCTGGACCGGAGGAGAGGCCATCACGGATTCGCAGTTGATGGTGGATTATTACCGGACGACTTTGGATGGTCGCATCGCCTTCGGTAAAGGGACGGGGATGATCAGCTACGGCAGCCGGATTAACGCTGGTTATGACGATAACCCGCGGCTGAGTGCCGATACTGAGCAAGATTTCCGACGCACTTATCCGCAGCTCAAAGATTTGGCGATCACCCTTACTTGGTGTGGGCCGATCGATCGCACGTACGACAGCCTTCCAGTGTTTGGTCATTTGAAGAATGCCCCAAACATCGTTTATGGAATCGGTTGGAGTGGTAATGGTGTGGGGCCGAGCCGTTTGGGCGGGAAAATACTCGCCAGTCTCGCGCTGGGCCGTAAAGACGAGTGGAGTAGCTGTGGTTTAGTGGGTCGTAATCCTAAATGCTTCCCTCCTGAACCATTCCGATACCTAGGCGGGCTTTTGGTGCGCAGTGCGGTTAAACGCAAAGAAGCGGCAGAAGCTGAAGGCAGCAGCCCAGCTTGGCTTGATCGTCAACTCGCGGGGCTGGCACCTGCGGGCCTCGAAGACAAAAACCTTTAACATAAGGAGAACCTGATGCCTCAACCTTTGTTGTTTGGTGCTCCGGCCACTATGGAATTACCGGCTTCCGTTCCAGTAGTTGAGCCGCTTGGCGCGCAGGTCGCGGCGACCTCCACTCATGCCGTCGAGGGAGAGGACAGCGTGCTCGCGGGGGGGGGGGGTGTTCCCCAGGACGCTGGCGGCGGAAAATTCTCTCGAAGGAATTCAGCCATTTCATCGCTGGCCATTGTATTTTTACCCCTGATGGGGGGAGCCTATCGAGCTTCGTGCCGGCGATGCAGTATTTTTCCCTGCGAACTGTGAGGGGACTTGGGAGATCATTGAAACCGTGCGTAAAAGTTTTGTCATCATTCGCTGACTCCAGAAATTCCCGCAATTTCGGCGGAGCGGAATGCAATCCGTAGGATTGCGACATCTTCTGTCAGGTCCAGAGACCGACCTGTAATCTCCTCAATACGTCGAATCCGATATACCAGCGTCTGTTTGTGCACATTCAGGCGCTGGGCAGACTTTTGCCAAGCCCGATTCTGCTCCAAGAAAACCCGTAACGTGTGCTGGAGCTGTCCGCCTTGTTGAAGGTCGTAGTCAGCGAGTGCGCCAAGCACGCGTCGGTGTAGCCTGCGCGCCTCATCCAGCGTGCTAGGCAGTCATGACTGCTCATCTTGCGCCTCGGCATAGAAAACCAGCGGCCGCTCTTGGGTCCGTGCGCAAGTGCCAATCGCGCCTCGCGCAGTGCCTCTACGGTACGCAGGCCTCTCAGTAGAGCATTACTCACTCCTAGGGGGCATTGCAGCTGGTGCTGCAAGAGCTGTGCATCGGCGCGATCCTTCAGCAGCAAGATCAACTCTCCCCCTTGCTTGCGTATTAGTACCTCAAGTCCTTCCCTGCGCAGCTGTAACGGCCATTGAGCCGCCAGCTCGGTCTTAGGGCGCGCCAGTACAAGACACGCTTGATCAAGGGGGAAATTCAGCTGTTCCAATCGCTCTTGTGCAGAGCGCTCGGTCAAGCGTTCTTGTAGCAGATCATCGATCAATTCTGAGCCGACTCTGAGCACACGCTCATGCTCCACCTGCAAGCGTTCGAGTTCGATCCCTAGTACGGCGACAAGGTGATGCAGTAATCCGTAATCGATCAGGTCTCCTCCAGTTGCGAGTATCGAGCAATTGTCCAAAGACGGCAGGGCCATGACTAGCGCATCGGAAGTGCCATCGGTGCATCGGATGATTATGGCCTGAGTGAGCAAACAATCAACGTTGTCATGTGAACATTATTTGGTTAATGTTCATGAACGCAAATTGTTTTTTGTTCACAGGTGCCCAACATGTCTCGTTCTCTTCCTCCCCATGCCCGTGCAGTCATCATCGGCGGCGGCGCCATGGGTACCAGCATTGCCTACCACCTTGCCAAGCTAGGTTGGACCGACATCGTTCTTCTAGAGCGGGATCAACTGACCTCCGGGACCACATGGCATGCGGCAGGGCTAATCGCCTCTGCCGGTATGTCATGCGAAACGTTGCTCTGGTCGCAGCAGTACACACGCAAGCTTTACGAGAACCTTGAGGCTGAGACGGGATTGTCTACAGGCTTCAAGCGTATTGGTCACCTGCACATCGCTACTAATGCAACTCGTAGAGAGGTCCAGCGCCGTGAGATTAATTTCGCGCGCTCCCAGGGTCTTGATAAATTCGAGCTGGGTCCAGATGAGATCAAAGAGCTGTTTCCACTGATCGAAACGGCTGGACTTGTCTCTGGCAGCTACACCCCTTCAGATGGCCGCGCCAACCCTGTTGACGTGACGATGTCTTTGGCTAAGGGGGCTCGGATGCAAGGGGTGCGCATTTTCGAGGACGTCCAGGTTCAAGACGTCATCGTGACGAACCAGCGCGTGACAGGGGTAAAAACCAATCTGGGTGACATTACGTCCGAGGTGGTAATTTTGGCTGCCGGCATGTGGTCACGTCAGCTTGGAGCGAAGCTCGGCGTCTCTGTCCCGTTACAAGCCGCAGAGCACTACTACCTCCTTACCGAGGACATTGAGGGCGCTCACCCTAATCTTCCTGTGGTGGAAGATCCTGATACGTATTCATATGTTCGAGAGGAGAACGGAGGGTTGCTGTTTGGCCTCTTCGAACCGCAAGGAGCTGTGTGGTCTCCGCAAGGGATCGCAGACAATGCAAGTTTTCTGCACCTTCAGCCTGATTGGGACCGGATGACTCCGTTCTTGGAAAAAGCGTTCGAACGATTCCCCGTTATGAATGACGCCGGAATTCGGACATTCTTCTGTGGGCCAGAAAGCTTTACTCCCGACGGGTCCTTCCTGATGGGCGAGGCTCCTGAGGTTGATGGTCTCTACGTTGCAAGTGGATTGAATTCACTTGGTATTCTATCTGCGGGTGGCATGGGGCGTTTGGTGGCCGAGCAAATAGTGTTCGGTAACGCCTCTCAGGACATGACCGGCGTCACCCTCGCGCGTACGCCTCGACATGAATCGACGCGTTCATTCCTTGCTGATCGCATTCCTAGCGCCCTTGGCTATACGTTCAGCCACGCTTCATTGCCCAATTACAAGCATAAGAGTGCGAGGGGCGTGCGCCGCTTGGCATTGCACGACCGTTACGCTGCTAGAGGTGCTTACTTTGTAACACTGAGTGGTTGGGAAATGCCGTATTGGTTCAGCCAGGACGGCGAAATGCCGGAAGTTGAATATCGCTTTGGACGGCAGAAGTGGTTCAAATATTCTGAAGCTGAACACCGTGCCACTCGCGATGCAGTGGCACTGTTCGATAAATCGTTCATGGGGAAATTCATCGTTCAAGGACCGGACGCAGAAAAGGTTCTTAATCGTGTCAGTGCAAACTCTGTTTCGATTCCGGTGGGTCGAAACATCTACACTCAATGGTTGAACTCCCAAGGCGGCATCGTTTCTGATCTGACGATTACAAGACTTTCCGAACAGGAATACATGCTAGTTACCGGCGATGTGCTACAGCGCATTACTCTCTCCTGGTTACGGAAGCACACGTCCAATGGAGAGATCTGTACGGTTACGGACGTGACCTCTGCTTATACGTTACTCAGCTTGCAGGGTCCAAAGTCTCGTGACTTACTGCAAAAAGTGACCGGGGCAGATCTATCGACTGAGACGTTGCCTTTCAGGGCAAGTTGTGAGGTTGAACTCGGTTATGCCCGCATTCTGCTGGTCCGGGTTACGTACATGGGAGAGTTGGGGTATGAGCTTTACATTCCGACCGAATATAGCCACTGCGCTTATGACACATTGCTCAATGGCGTGGAGGCTCAAGGTACGCCGCTAGTACATGCTGGTCTCATGGCCTTGGAAAGCCTCCGCTTGGAAAAGGGTTATCGCGATTTCGGAGTAGATATCGACAACACCGACACCCCGCTGGAGGTGGGGCTCAGCTTTGTTGTTGACTTCAACAAGGACGAATTCATTGGTCGTGATGTACTAGTAAAACAACGCGAGGAAGGTCCTCTGAAAAAGCGTCTCGTGCAATTCCTGCTCAAAGACCCTGAACCGCTTTTTCATGGGCAAGAACCCATCCTTTGCAATGGTAATTATGTGGGTTACATGCGGTCAGGTGCTTTCGGTCATACCTTAGGCGCTTCCGTCGGGCTCGGCGTAATCGAGTTGGAGGTCGGTATTACGGGTGAGCAGCTTCGTAACTGTCACTTTGAAATCGAAATCAATGATAAGCGGGTCGAGGCTGTTGCATCACTTGCTCCGCTCTATGATCCAAAAAGTGAGCGTATTCGTATCTAATTTCTAATGATGCTGCTGCGCACGGCCTGGGCAGGAAGTGCGTAGCTGCATCCAAGAAGCATTTTAAAGGTGCTTATATCTGCTGCGTTAGCAGGTGAAATGCCCCGCCTTGCTATCTGCTAATGATCAAAACAGGAATGCCGTCATGTTGCTCAAGGCACCAGTTGAAAATGATGAACATACCTCCACCTATTATGCAGCCACACTGGGCGGACACGTCACGTACCCTGAACTTATGGGGCAAGAGCGCGCAGATGTTTGCGTTATTGGTGGTGGGTTTTCCGGCGTCTCTACAGCTCTCCATTTGGCTGAAAGAGGCTATAGGGTGATACTGCTTGAGGCGGCTCGCATTGGGTGGGGCGCTAGCGGGCGTAACGGGGGGCAGATTCTGGGTGGGTTCTCCACAAGCGCTGAATCACTAGGTGAAAAATTGACCGAGGATGAGGCTCGCCTTTTTTGGGAAATGGGCAACGAGGCTGTCGATATCATCAAGGCGCGCATAGGAACCTACAAAATCGACTGCGATTTGGCCTGGGGTTATTGCGCATTGGCCTTGTTGGTGCTCCAGATTCTGTTTCGTCTGATGTTATGAAGGCCTCGTATCATCTTCCTAATAACGCTCAATGGTGAGGCCGTTGTAGACGAGGGGAAACTGTGCGAAACAACACAGTGGAGTTCTCCCATGCGCCTGGCGTCTTCTCGCCCTCTGACACGTAGCTACTGGCTACAGAGTCTGGAGGAAGATCTCCAACCATCATCCCCCCTTAATGGCGAATACTCTGCCGACATTGCAATCGTCGGTGGCGGTTTCGTTGGTCTGTGGACGGCTCTCACGCTCAAAGAGCGCGATCCCAACATCGATGTCGTTGTATTGGAGCAGGATATTTGCGGTGGCGGGGCGTCCGGTCGTAATGGCGGCTTCGTAATGTCCTGGTGGCCTAAGATTGGCTCGCTGCTGAACTTCTGTTCCAAGGAACAGGCGCTCTTCCTGGCAAACGCCGCCGAGCACGCCATCACTGAGTTAGGCGAGTTTTGCGAAAAGCATCAGATCGATGCGCACTACACACGTAAAGGCTGGCTCTGGACGGCGACGACGCCGGCTCATATTGATAGCTGGAATGGGACGCTTGAGACCTGCGCTCGCCTTGGTGTCGAGCCCTTCGAGCGGTTGTCGGCGGGTGCTGTTGCCAAAATGACTGGCTCCGATGTGCACCTTGCCGGGGTTTATGAGCGCAGCAACGCCACGGTGCAGCCGGGTGCGCTAGTTCGTGGCATGCGGCAAGTTGCAATGGAAGCTGGGATCCGCATCTACGAACAGACGCCGGTCATTTGCATAGAACCAGGCAGAACGGTGCGCCTGACCTCCAACTCGGGCTCTGTCAGCGCGGATAACGTTGTGCTGGCCACCAATGCCTGGGCGGCGGCCATTCCCGAGTTGGCAAAGCTGATCGTACCGGTGAACAGCTCAATCGTGGTTACCGAACCCATTCCTTCGAAGCTGGAAAAGATGGGTTGGACGGGGCAGCAATCGATCACCGACTCGCAGTTGATGGTCGACTACTACCGCACTACTCGTGATGGTCGCATCGCATTTGGCAAGGGCACAGGTGCCTTAGCTTATGGTTCGCGAATTGATGACACGTTCAGCCAGCACCAGGACAGCATCGAGCTGACCGAGACTGACTTCCGCCGTACCTATCCAGGCTTGGCTTCGACTCAGCTTACGAATGGTTGGTCAGGGCCAATCGATCGTACTTACGACAGCCTGCCGTTGTTCGGCGCTCTAGCCGGCACCCAGAACATCCATTACGGCATTGGCTGGAGCGGTAATGGAGTCGGGCCCAGTCGACTCGGTGGGCGCATCCTCGCAAGCCTTGCACTCGGGATCAAGGATGAATGGAGTACTTGCCCACTGGTTAACCGCCGCTGCAAAACCTTTCCTCCGGAGCCATTCCGTTACCTGGGTGGCAGCCTCGTCCGAAACGCCGTCATCCGCAAAGAGCGCGCAGAAATGAGCGGCGCTCAACCTTCCATTATTGACCGCATGCTGGCCGGGCTTGCCCCAGCCGGACTTGAAGATAAAGCCTGACCATACAGGAGCCAACAGCATGACCCCAATTGTTAAACGCCTTACTGCAGATACTCCATTTTCCGCGCATGCACCAGTTGCTCAGCCTCTCGGTGATCTGATTTCCCAATCCCGTCTCGCCATTGATGAGGTAGTTGAAGACCCGCGTTTTTCGCTGGGTGTCTGGGAATGCTCGCCCGGTGCATGGCGGCGTCAGGTGCTTCAGGCTGAATACAGCTATTTCATCAGCGGCAAAGGAATTTTCACGCCTGACGATGGTCAGGCCATCCACTTCCAGGCCGGGGACGCCGTGTACTTCGCGCCAAATACAACCGGTGTTTGGGAGATCGAGGAAACGGTCACCAAGCACTACTTCATCGTTGGCTGACTGACTTTGACACCTCCATAAGTTTAATAAGAAAGGTCTTTATATGAGCGTATTCGATATAATCGAAAATTCTCCTGTCTCCAAGTTTCACCGCAAATTACTTCTTGCCTGCTGCGGTGGCCCATTCTTGGACGGCTACATCCTCAGCCTGATCGGCATCGCCCTAATCGGTTTTGCCAATGACATTCCAGCTACGCCTGTTGAAACCGGACTCATTGGTGCAGCTTCATTGCTGGGTATCTTCTTTGGCGCGACGGTGTTCGGTGCGGTCACAGACCGGATCGGTCGCGAGACCATGTATGCGCTGGATTTGACTGTACTCATCATCGCGTGCGGTCTGAGCGCTTTTGTGACTGATGCTTGGCAGTTGATCTTGTTGCGATTCGTCATAGGCTTGGCGGTCGGTGCGGACTATCCCATCGCGACCTCGTTGCTTACTGAGTTCACACCCTCGAAGCGTCGCGGCTTCATGATCGGATTGTCTGGCCTAGCTTGGTCAGTAGGTGCGATGACGGCGTTCGTGGTGGGCTACCTAGTGGTCAACTTTAGTGGCGACCACTCGTTGTGGCGCTGGATGTTGTTCAGCGGTGCTGTGGTCGGCTTGATAGTCGTGATTATGCGTCGTGGTATTCCCGAATCACCACGCTGGCTGGCCAGCAAGGGTCGTGTGCATGAAGCGGAAGAGGTCATTCGCAAGGTCTACGGCAAGTCCGTAAAGATCACTCAATATGATATTGATCAGCTCAATGATGGAGGGCGACCACGCTCCATGCTCGCAGATCTGAAAATGATTTCTTCGGGTGGCTACCTCAAACGCACCATCATGTGTGGCGTGCTTTATTTTGCTCAGATTACCCCTCAGTACGTGCTATACACCTTTGGTGGAATGATCCTGATATCCGCCGGCATCAAAGGCACAAACGCGTCGACGTTGGGCGAACTGTTGATCGCCACACTGTTCGCAGTCGGGGTGATTCCAGCGCTGAAACTCGTGGAAACATGGGGTCGTCGTCCCATGGTATTGGTGCCGTTCGCGTTGATGGCGATCCCGTTGTTCGTCCTAGGTCTTTGGGCGGATGCCCCGCCCTGGTTCATCATCGGCGCCTTCGCGTTCTACGCCTTCGTATCGGGTGGGCCAAGCATCCTGGAGTGGATCTACCCCAACGAACTGTTTCCCACCTCCGTTCGCGCTACAGCTGTCGGCGTAGCGGTGGGTATCAGTCGCATAGGAGCTGCAGCCGGTACCTACCTGACTCCAATCAGTATCGAGTCGATCGGTCTGCAAGCGACTTTGATGATCGGTGCCGGTGTAACCCTGCTTGCCTTCTTCGTTTGCTTGGCCTGGGCTCCGGAAACCAAAGGTCGATCCCTGCAACAATCTGCGTCGCTGAGCATGGCGACATAATTGAATTCCCCAAGCACTTTTCTGGCTCGACGTTCGCAGGGCGTCACTGATAGGGTGGGGGCGGAACCTAACGGCGTTGGTGGCTACATGTCATCTACGCCGCTGGGCGTTTCTGCAGGCTCAGCTTGGCAGCCCATTACCATGCCTTTCAGTATCCAGGACATCATCGACAACGTATCGCTGCGCACTCGCTTACTGACCGGCGCGGAAGGTGCGCTGCGAACCTTGCGATGGGCCCACGTATGCGAACTGTCTGACCCAAGCGAGTGGTTCGGGGAGGGTGACCTGCTGATGACCACAGGCATTGGTATACCTCCTGATGCCGAGCAGCAACGTGCATACGTCACTAGACTCTCCGAAGCCAAAGTGGCAGGCATGATGATCGGTGAGAACATGCAAGCCCCGGAAGACATCTCGGGCCTGCGTGACCAAGCATCGCTGTTAGGTTTTCCAGTACTGATCACTCATTACTCCGTGCCATTTTCTGCGGTCACGAAAGCCATTCTGGATGCAAGGCAACAGAACGAAGATCAGCGCCGAAGAGCTGTTGTACGGCTTTATGAGAGCGCAAGGATCGGGCTACGGCATCTCGGCCTGGATGGTCTTTTGCTAAGGCTCTCAGCCGATGTCATGGCAGACCTGTACCTGTTTGACACTCACACCTTAGGGCCTTGGGAAGAGGGACTTGCGCCGCTGCCTGGGCAATGGCGCGAAGTTCTCAGCTCCCGCGTACGACTCACCTACGATCTAACACGCTGTAATACCGGTGAAAGCGAAGCATTGGTTATGGCGCTACCAGCTCTGCCACAGTGCGCCATCCTTGCGACGGGTGGTCAGCTGCTTGATTACGGCATCCTCCACCACATTGCCTCAGTTCTGGCGATCGAACTGGAGCGCCTTCAGAGCGAGCACGAGCGGATGCTTCGATTGGGTTCTGAGCTCGTGGATGATCTTCTGAACAATAGGCTTACCGAGCGAGCTGCATCCGAGCGGCTGGAGCAATTGGATTGTCCACCTGGAACCGCCCATCTTGTTCTTGCCCGATTAGAGCATGAGGCACCAAACAACTGGCAGCTGGAGCTGAGTAGGCAGAGCTTGAAGTTGCTAGTCCGGCAGTCCGGTGATGAGCTCGTGATCTTGCTGACAAATCCTGCCGCGTGCCAACCACTACAAGCGGCTTTGGGATGTTGCATGGGAGTAAGCGCTGTGCTGGGAACGGGGCTCAGGGTGCAAGAGGCGCTACGGGAGGCCCGTCTAGCGCTTGCCCATTCGACACCGACACGGCAAATCGTTGAATACGGCAGTGCCTTGGACGAAGCGTTCTGGCTGCCCGGTGATCTCGAGCAAGCCAACAGAATGTATCGTCGGGTCATTGGCAGTCTAGTTGACTACGATGTTCAAAACGGAAGTCAGCTCATCCATACCTTGCGGGTGTTCCTGGAGCAGAATCGCTCGTGGCAAAAGTCCTCGCAGATTCTCAATGTTCACAAGCAGACGTTGATTTATCGTGTGCACCGGATTGAGGAAATCACCGGGCGATCGTTGGACGACACGGAAGGCGTGGTCGAGTTTTGGATTGCGTTGCGTTCAATGGACATAGCCGCAGAATCGCAGCCCTAGGCAATCGTGTGTAGGTGAGCAGGGATGACCGATCAGCAGGCCGAATTCCCCTGAGAGACGCTAGGCGGCACCAATATTTCAAATGGCAATCCGAGCCCTTTCGGTGTTAGTGCGGGCGTCAGCGTCTTGGACGCTTCAACAATCGCATTTAGCATATATGGCTCCATAGGGCTTGCCTTCCGCAGCTTGGTGTCAACGTGGAGCATCATATGTTCCCCGGTCGCCACTGTGATATCTCCTTACATCCACGACATACGTGTACGGGTGCAATCGTACATCATCGTACCCGATGATTTCCGTATACACCTCAAGAGGTGCCAACTGTGCATTCTTTTAGATTTCGCTGCCGACCCTGGACGTTGAAAAAGCTATAGCCTCAGTCGATACTCTTCTGTGAAGCCTACCTTCCTGAGGAGCACCTCTCCTGCATCGGCCATGACTTTGTAATAATGCCATTCAGTCATGTGACCGTTGAGTCCCTTGAAGGCGTACTTGAAGTCAGCAATGCCACAGTACAACCCGATAGACTGGTTCGCGGTCTGCGCCGGGTAGCGCTTGAAAAGGGCATTAAAATTTTCGAGAACACCTCGATGGACAGCCTCGATCGCTCGGCTCCAGCAGTCCTAAAGACTCCTAAGGGTTCGATCACTGCCAACCGCCTCGTGCTTGCCCGCAATGCGTGGGCTGCCCAAATCCCTGAACTGCGCCGAACAATTCTTCGGTTACAAGCACGATAGTTGCCACTTCGCCTATCCCGGATCGACTGCAAAAAAATGGTTAGACAAGTGGAGAAGCAATTACCGACTCCCAGCTCATGGTTAATTACTACCGTATCACTAAGGATGCCCGTATAGCATTCGGCAAGAATACCGGGATGATTAGTTACGCCAGCCGCGTGGGTGGGGGGTATGCCAACGATCCAAATTTTAGCAAAGACACCGAGCGCGATTTCCGCCGCACCAATCCGGAACTCAACGATGAACCAACCACCCCACTCCTGGTGTGGCCCAATTGATCGCACTTACGACAGCCTGCCGGTCTTTGGAGGCCTGGGTGGCACCCGGCATATTTTAATATTCTCAAGATGTCTTTATGCCCCCGTGGCTCTCTGGCGTGGAATAGCAAATTCTTAGCAAGTGTTGTCTGATTCCTAACCCCTCTAGGTAGATCCCTCGTTCATACGATTTTATAAATCGCATACCACCAATTTTGTTTTCCGTCTGGTGGTCAACACTGCGAAGGGTGCACACACTCGACTTGCATTCAGCGACTTGGGCTCCGGTGCCCAACCTCATTTGCGGAGAAAATAATGAATAATAAGCTCGCGCTCACCCTCGCATTAGCCTCAGCACCATTTTTTGGCCAGTATGCCATGGCAGACATCACTGTTATGTCCCATGGAGGAGCTAACAAGGAGGCCCAGGCCGTTGCGTTCTATAAGCCATATACCGATGAAGTGGGAACCAAGATTATTGCCGGTGAGTTCAATGGCGAGATGGCCAAGATCAAAGCAATGGTAGACACAGGTACCGTCACATGGGATGTGGTGGAGATGGAAATGCCTGTTTTGAGCCGCGCCTGTGATGAGGGCTTGCTTGAGGAATTCAGCCCGAATCCTTCAGTCGCTCAGCAGCTACTGCCTGAGGCTTTGAACACCTGTGGCGTGGGTTTCTTTGTGTGGTCGACAGTGCTCGCCTATAACGCGGATAAATTGAAAGTAGCGCCTACTGGTTGGGCGGACTTCTGGGATCTGAAAAAGTTTCCAGGGAAGAGGGGCCTCAGAAAAGGAGCGCTCAACACCTTAGAGTTTGCACTGTTGGCTGATGGTGTGCCTGCAGCTGATGTGTATACCGTGTTAGCAACCAAAGAAGGCCAAGATCGCGCATTTCGTAAACTTGATGAGATCAAACCAAGTATTCAATGGTGGGAAGCAGGTGCTCAACCGCCGCAGTTTCTGGCCGCAGGTGATGTTGTCATGAGCTCCGCTTGGAATGGTCGGATTAGCGCAGTACAAAAAGATAGTAACCTGCGTATTGTTTGGAACGGTGGGATTTACGACATGGATGCCTGGGTGATTCCTAAGGGATCTAAAAACGTTGCTGAAGCCAAGAAATTCATTGATTTCACGCTGGCATCTCAGCAGCAAAAAGCATTCTCCGAGAAAGTTAGCTACGGCCCGGTTAACATTTATGCCCTAAAATTACTGCCTACTGAACGGCGGGACTCTCTGCCAACAGCAGACGCGAATCTGTCGCAACAACTTCACGTGAATGCCGCTTTCTGGGCGGATTATGGCGAGCAACTGGAGCAACGTTTCAACTCTTGGGCGGCTCGATAATCGCTGACATTGCTTACCGATAGTGTACAAGACGCGGTGGTGATCTATCACTGCGTCCGAATTACAATTTTTACAAATTATAAAGTACTTTGATCTGGCTTAGCGGAAAGAAAATATTGAGGTGAATCCTAAATTCACTGCGAGCATAAAACTCATGCTATTTTGGAGTAAGAGTAAAGCAGTGCGAAAACGTATTCGCTCATACTTTAAATCTCTTTCGCGTGCTTTGCAGGGTTTAACGCACCGCAACATGTTACGACTGTTGCGGTTTTTTTTCATTAGCTGTTGAGTTCCATCGATCTCTTCGTCCGAGCGAAGTCGGTTTGTCATGGTGATGCTTCACACTACAGACGGCAGAAAGAAGGGGTAAAGGCGCGTCGTTCGTCCGGTATGCCGCACGATCCATTACGTGATCAAACGATAAGTTATTCAAAATGGAATTCACGCTCACAAGTCGTAGTGAAATATCAAAACGACGCTGGTAATGTCCTGGGCACGTTCGTCGAGCCATTAAAGGATGGAGGCGCAAATAGAAGCCCTGGAGCCGCGAACCTCCGGGGCTTCATTTTTTCAACAGATTTTTGGGCTATCGACTCGTTGCTTTGCCATTGCTTTTGTCCATATCTACTACCTTCAAGAGCTTTAAGAAGTTGAATATGGCGGAGGAGCGCAGTCAGACTCACACGCATGGCAGGAGAAATCGCTTCTTCGCGACGTATGTCGCGGCTAGATTTTTGCTTTGAACCACCCTAAAACCAGATCGGATTGTCGATATTGCTGGCCTAACGCGAAGGACTACATTGAGGCGTTCAGTAAACCGTCGGGAATGGTTTGAGAAGTGACTGAGGCTCGTGACTTAAAGGACAGGAATAAGGGCACATTGGTCTGATACAGAGTAGTGCTGAACCTTTTGCCTGACTGCTCATTTTTCCTCGGCGTTACCAGGCTGCCCGCTATCCCAGGCTTCAGTGAGCTCGTCTATTCGATCCGCGATTTGAGGCTTTTTTGATAGGACTAGTGTCGTGAGCGGTTAGTTCGCTTGTTAACGCATAAAGATATACTGTGTGCCCCTCGCTTCCAGACGGTTCCACGCATGCCTCGACCAGTTGCTCCTTTCGCACTGCAACCCGCCGACGTCATCACTCTTCAAGGTTGGTTGCGCATGGGTACTTTGGAGCAAAGCCTCGGTCAGCGGGCGCGGATATCTGGAGAACGCAATTCGGCGCATTCCAGCGCTTGAGAAAACCGGACTTCAGGTGTTTTTCAACGGCCCAGAGAGCTTTACTCCGGACGATCGCTATCATCTCGGCGAAGCACCAGAGCTGCGCAATTATTTCGTGGCTGCGGGCTTTAACTCGGTGGGTATACAGTCCGCCGGTGGTGCTGGGAAAGTTCTAGCTGAGTGGATTGTGAAGGGCCATGCTCCCATGGATTTGTGGGACGTAGAAGCGAACGCTCCCGGTATCTGGCTGAACAAATCCTGCGAGCGCCATTAGCAGAGTGGTCTTGCCGGATCCTGACGCTCCGAGCAGTGAAAGGAATTCTCCACTGCGGACATTTAGGGAAACGTTGTCGAGAGCAACGAACTCACCATATTTTTTTGTCACACCCTCAATGGTGATCGAGGACGAAAGGTTATTATCAGTGGTCATATTCACCTCATTTCATCTAAATCATGTGAGCTCAAAATTCGGGCGGGACAAGAGCCCGCCACTGAACATCAATTGACGATGAACAAGCTGAAGCGCTGTCGCAAAGCGTACCGGACTGTCGAGAAATACCATTCGAAAAATGGGTCAGAGCATCCGAAGCCACCCAGCCAGCGTACCAGCGGTGCGCAACCTTCAACAAACTCAGTCCATTTCACGAGACGCTGGAGCAGGCGCTCAAGGCCGATTCGTTTCGGGCAAAGCACAACCGCAGAAGTGCCAAAGCACTCTTCGAACAGATCAAGGCCGAGGGCTACGACGGCGGCTACAGCCAGCTCACCGCCTTCATCCGTGCGTGGCGCGGCGAGCAAGGCAAGTCTTTACGGGCCTTCGTACCGTTGACCTTTGCACTCGGCGAGGCCTTTCAATTCGACTGGAGCGAAGAAGGTCTGCTGATCGGCGGCCTGTTCCGACGCATCCAGGTCTCGCATATGAAGCTGTGCGCCAGTCGCGCGTTTTGGTTAGTGGCGTATCCCAGCCAGGGCCACGAGATGTTGTTCGATGCCCATACCCGTTCGTTTGGCGCGTTAGGTGGGGTGCCGCGTCGCGGCATCTACGACAACATGAAGACCGCTGTCGACAAGGTCAACAAGGGTAAGGGCCGTACGGTCAATGCCCGGTTTGCCGTGATGTGTGCGCACTACCTGTTCGATCCTGACTTCTGCAACGTGGCCTCCGGCTGGGAAAAAGGCATCGTTGAAAAGAACGTCCAAGACAGCCGACGGCGCATCTGGCTCGATGCTCAAAACTGCATGTTCCACACTTTCGAGGAACTGAATGCCTGGCTCGGCCAACGCTGTCGTGCGCTCTGGGACGAGCTGCTGCACCCGCAGTACAACGGGCTGACGGTGGCGGATGTCCTGGAGCTGGAGCGGGTGGAAATGATGCCCATGCCGACCGCCTTTGATGGCTACGTCGAGCGCACGGTACGAGTCTCCAGCACCTGCCTGATCAGCGTGGCGCGAAATCGCTATTCGGTGCCGTGTGAGCGGGTCGGCCAGTGGGTTAGCAGCCGTCTGTATCCTACGCGGGTGGTGGTCATCGCCGATGAAACGACGATTGCCAGCCACGAGCGTCTGTTTGATCGAGATCAGGTCAGTTTTGACTGGCAGCATTACATCCCGCTGATCGAACGCAAGCCCGGCGCACTGCGCAATGGTGCTCCGTTTGCCGATCTGCCGAAACCGTTGCAACAGCTAAAACGCGGTCTGAGGCGTCACGGCAACGGTGATCGAGTCATGACGCAGGTACTGGCGGCAGTCCCCATCGCCGGGCTCGATGCCGTGTTGGTGGCGGTGGAGTTGGTACTGGAATCAGGCAGCTTGAGCGCTGATCACATCCTGAATGTCCTGGCTCGACTGACATCGACAGCAGCCCCTCCGTCCGCCGAAACCAGCCTTCAACTCAAGATAGCGCCTGTCGCCAATACGGCGCGCTACGACCGGCTCCGTACCACCGATGAGGAGACTCGCAATGCGTGATCTGATGGCTCAAAGAACTACGCCTGCATGGCATGGCCAGCGCCTGGGAAGAACTGGCGTCTCAAGGAGACGCCTCGACAGCGTCGTCGAAATGGCTACTTGAGCATCTTCTCCAACAAGAACATGCGGATCGGGCGGTACGCTCAGTGAACCACCAGATGAACATGGCCAAACTGCCCATGCATCGTGATTTGGCCGGCTTCGACTTCAGCGCTTCCAGCGCAGACGCCCGCCTGATCAAGGATCTGTCCAACCTCGAGTTCACCGATACCGCACAAAATGTCGTGTTCATCGGCGGGCCTGGCACAGGAAAAACACATCTCGCCACCGCCTTGGCCGTTTCCGGGATCACGACGCATCACAAACGCGTGCGCTTCTACTCCACGGTGGATCTGGTCAATTTAGTGGAGCGCGAAAAGTACGACGGCAAGACAGGCCGAATCGCTCAAGGGCTGCTACGAACAGACCTGGTGATACTCGATGAGCTGGGGTATTTGCCCTTCAGCCAGAGCGGTGGCGCCCTGTTATTTCACCTGCTATCCAAGCTGTACGAACACACCAGCGTGGTGATCACCACCAACCTCAGCTTCTCGGAATGGTCGAGTGTGTTTGGCGACGCCAAAATGACCACGGCGTTGCTGGATCGGCTGACACACCACTGCCACATCGTCGAAACGGGCAACGAGTCCTACCGCCTGCAACACAGCAGCCTGGTCGCCCAGACCAAGATCAAATCACGTGAACGAAAGCGCAAAGACGATGATGGTGCCGAGGACGATGAGCTGTTTTGATCTGCACCGAAAATACCCTGCCGCATGCCCACATGCGGTGGGGCTAAATGCCCCTTCCATCGGGACACGACTGCTAAGCTTATCCACAATTGCTGATGCCAAAATCAGCAATCCGCCCTGGGTCAATTTTCAATCGGCAGGGTGAGTCAGTTTTCAATCAGCGCCGACACATCCATCCATGCTAGTGCTTCTTGAGCATTGGAAATTGTGCGCGGCATAAAAGACCTCACTATCGGCAGTGGTGTAAAACATCGTCGGCTTCGCCGGGTGGTATCAATTGTCAATGGCTGCGGCAAGCGACTTTGCTGCAATTAGCGTGTTTTTCATTAAGCAAGCTACTGTCATTGGGCCAACTCCTCCTGGAACAGGTGTTATCGCGCCGGCAACACTCAGAGCTGAGGCGTAATCAACATCTCCAACGAGCTGTTTGCCACTGTCGTCATCAATACGATTGATCCCGACGTCAATTACCACGGCGCCTGGCTTTATGTAGTAAGAGGAAATAAAGCGCGGTCGCCCAACAGCTACTACTAGTATGTCAGCTTTTGAACATTCATACCGCAGGTTCCGTGATCGTGAGTGTACGATGGTCACGGTGCAGTTTTCGTTCAATAGCAGGCTCGCCATAGGCTTTCCTACGATGTTCGACCTCCCCACTATTACCGCCTTCTTTCCCGCCAAATCTCCTAAGCGATCCTTCAGAAGCAGCAGGCATCCTAAAGGTGTACAAGGGACCAATTTAGGGTGCCCTTGACTAAGCATCCCCACGTTAACGGGATGGAAACCATCGACATCCTTAGCAGGATCGATCGCGGTCGTGATCAACCGTTCATCAATTTCGGGAGGGAGTGGTAATTGAACCAAGATGCCGTGAACTAAAGGGTCGCTGTTAAGTTTGCAAATGAGCGAGAGAATCTCCTCCTCGCTGCTGGTCGACTCCAGGAAGTACGGGTAGGATTTAATCCCCGCCTCCTCAGCTTTTTTCATTTTCGTAGACACATAGACTTGGCTGGCGGCGTCCTGTCCTACCAAGATGACAGCAAGCCCAGGAGCATGTCCATGCTGGTCACGGAATTCGAATGCCTCCACTGAAACCGTCTCAAGTAGACGAGCGGCGAAAGCTTTTCCATCGATAATCAGGTCGGATTTTGTCATTGTTTTTTCTCAGGGAGTCGGGTAGAGAAATATTTACGATTAATTTCTTGGTAGCATTTTTCGCTATTTTTAGCCCGGTGCTGGATTGAGCATTCGCAGGATCTGGCGTTGCCCATGGCAAATAATTTCAGTGCTGGAGATTTCCAAAGTGCTCAAATGGTTAAGCATTGCTATGATGCTGGTCTTCGTGCACCGTAGATCGTCGTAAGCAAAAAGACCCACGTTCTTTCCCTGCTGCAATATGCAATTCAGCGAATGCTGCCAACGCTCGCGAGATTCTCGGATAACAACCTGCTGGTTAGGCGTTAGATTTCTATGCTCAAGCACCGCCAGTTGGAAATTCTCCGAATGGCTAGACAGGAAGCTTAAATATCGCTTGATGAAATCAAGAAGCTGAATCTTCGGAGTTGCTCCTCTTACAGCTTTAAGGGCCGCAGCCAGGGCGTACTCATGTTCCTCGAGTAGGTCGAAAAGCAGCGCTTGCTTACTCTCAAAATGGTGATAAAGCGAACCAGCGTGGATGCCCAGCTGATCGCCAAGCTTCCGCAAGCTTACCCCATGAAACCCTTTTGAAAGGAATAAGGTAGTGGCAGTACTATACAGAAGCGAGCTACCGGATTCGATATTACGCCTTTTGTTTCCAGCAAAAGCCGAGGATTCAAGAACGGTATTGTTCATGGCTCGCATTCATCCGCGATGTTTAAATTTGCGCTCAAATTAAGCCTCCAAGTCTTAATTTTCGGGAGGCCGGATTGATGAATTAAATGCTTATGGGCAAGCTCTTGAAGAAAATACGAGCCGTTGTCAGCGGAAAATAATGGTCCGACTGCCGTTCATGAATACACGGCGTTCGATATGCCATTTCACCGCTCGAGAGAGGGCGAGAGTTTCGGTGTCACGGCCAACCGCGACCAATGCCTCGGCAACGTATGCGTGATCGACGCGTTGCACCTCTTGCTCGATTATTGGACCTTCGTCCAAATCGCTGGTGACGTAGTGTGCAGTAGCGCCGATGAGTTTCACGCCGCGTTCATATGCTTGATGGTACGGCTTCGCTCCTTTAAAGCCAGGAAGGAAGGAATGGTGAATATTGATAGCGCGTCCGGACAGCTGCTTGCACAGATTGTCGGAGAGAATTTGCATGTAGCGCGCTAGTACAACCAGCTCCGTGCCAGTGTCCTGCACGATTTTCATTAATGCAGCCTCCTGTTGCGCCTTTGTTTCCTTTGTTATTGGCAGGTAAACAAATCTGATTCCCTCGCGCTCTACCATGGGGCGTAAGTCCAGATGATTGGACACAACCGCAGTCATCTCCATTTCGAGATCCCCTTTGGCGCGTCGGTATAATAGATCAGAGAGGCAGTGGTCGAATTTACTCACCATTAAAAGCACCCGCATCGGGTCATTCTCAGGATGAATAGACCAGTGCATATCGAATCTTTCGGCGATCGAAGCGAAATCGTTTCGCACAGAATTGAGATCGATAGCCGCTCCATCGTTGCAGCGGAACAACGCGCGTGTGAAAAACCTTCCATTTTGCTCGTCGTCATACTGTGCCATTTCACTAATATAGAAACCGCTCTCAGCCAGGAAAGAGGAAATCGCTGAGATTATCCCCGACGTAGCCGGACAGCTTACGTTTAAAATGTAATTGTTGGCTGTAGTTTGCATAATCTCATCCCGATATGATTTGTGATTTGCCTAGTGGTCAAAACCGCCGATGTGACAATGTTATGACCGTGATGAATTCATTACCTGGAGCGGCCTCAGTATCAATCAGCTTCGGATGGCCAAATCCACCCAACCTGCCGCTGAGATCCAGGTAGGGCTCACACATCGCCACGGCGCATGGGCTTTCAGGGGATGGGAGCCTGGATGCTGGACGCTCGTGAACTATATCATGAATTTGTTCATGAACGATAGGGTATTTCCGTTCATTGGGCAAGCTGCCAATCTTGATGTAGCGGTCGCGCCGTATGCCTGATGGGGCAAGAATGGGAGCGGGGAACGCTGATGATGGCAACTGCTCAACACGGATCTGCGGGGGGGGCGTAGCTGCCGTTAAGCTTGTATGACGGCTATCTGGTTTTATGGGGGCCTTTCAGGGGGGATGCCTCTCGGCGCCTTTCTCCGAGATGAAACTGCCGCCTCAGTAGGCTGTGGCCGCCTGAGTGTTGGTCACGGTTTTACCGTATACCAGCTTGATCACCGCTTCTGCTTCTTTCACGCGGCCTTTGCTGGCCAGCCAACGGGGCGACTCAGGGATGCCGCGGCGGATTATCACCACGATCAGACCCACTACTGCGCCACTGAACAACATCCAACGCCACATAGAGTGGTCGCCAGTCCAGGCCACTACGACATAACCAACGATGAAGGCTGTCATAGCGCCTACTGACCATGCCAGGCCTGACAGTCCGATCATGAAAACTCGCCCTTCGTGGTGGCCCTGCAAGGCCGTAACCAGGTCGCGGTCCATGCCGGGGTAGAGGGTGTCCTGCAGAACATCACTGTTTCGCTGCCGTATTTCGATCAGGTGAGCAAAATCAAGTGAGGGCGGGAGCTTCTCGCGGGATACGAGTGGCCGGTAGCGGACTGTTGACGCTGTTGGTCACGCTCGTCGGCCTGTTGTTTTTCACCTTTGTGCTGACCACCTTGTCACCCGTGGATCCGGCATTACGCATCGCCGGCGACCGCGCCAGTGAATCAACCCTGACTCAGGTGCGTACGGATCTGGGGCTCGATCAGCCCTGGCCGGTGCGATTGGGTCGCTACCTCAAGCAGCTGACACAGGGCGACCTGGGCGTTTCGAATACATCCAGCCAACCTGTGCTGGATGATTTGAAACGTGCACTGCCCGCGACGCTGGAACTGGCGACCCTGGCGATCATTCTGGGCGCCAGCCTGGGATTGTCGTTGGGGCTGCTGGCTGCGTGGCGGCCAGGTGGCTGGGTCGACACTCTGGTGCGATTGTTTTCCCTGATTGGTTATTCGGTGCCGGTGTTCTGGCTTGGCTTGCTGATGTTGTTGCTGTTCTACGCAAAGTTGCAGTGGGCAGGAGGTCCGGGACGCCTGGATGATGGGTATTTCTACAGCATCGAATTGTCCAGCGGCTGGGTGCTCTGGGATACCTGGCGCTCCGGTGAGTCGGGAGCGTTGGCGAATGCGTTTTCGCACCTGGTGTTGCCGGTGTTGGTCTTGGGTTTTTATGCCATGGCCGGTATTTGCCGGCTCACGTGCTCTGCGTTGCTGGGTGAGATGGGCAAGGAATATGTGATGACCGCATTGGCTAAGGGCGCCGGGCGCGGGCGGGTGTTGTTGCGCCATGTTTTGCCCAATGTCGCCGGCACGTTGGTAGTGGTGGTTGCGCTGTCCTACGCCAGTTTGCTCGAAGGATCGATTCTTACTGAAACCGTATTTGCCTGGCCGGGCATTGGCCGCTATCTGACCACGGCGTTGTTCGCCGGCGATGTACCGGCGATTCTGTTGATCGGACTGTGTTTCGTGGTCGTCAATGGCCTGGCTGATGTGCTGGCAGGCCTTATCGATCCACGTATCCGGGAGGTGTCATGAGTGTTTCCGTTGCCTTCGACGGCGTATTGGTCCGGCGCTGGTGGCGCAGCTCGCCTGCTTTGGCGCTGGGTGTATCGCTGATCGTCGTGCTGGTGTTGGTGGCGGTGTTCGCGCCGCTGTTGAGCGGCTTTGATCCGAACCAGCAAAATATTCAGGAACGCCTGTTGCCACCTTCGGCCCAACATTGGTTGGGTACCGACGGTTTTGGTCGAGACCTCTTCACGCGTTTGCTCTACGGCACCCGTCCAACCTTGTTGCTGGTGTCACTGGTCTTGCTGCTGACATTGCCAATCGGCGTGCTGGTCGGTGTCACGGCGGGCTTCTTTGGCGGTTGGCTGGAACGCATCCTGATGCGCCTCACCGATGTGGTCATGGCGTTTCCGCAACTGGTGCTGGCGTTGGCGTTCGTCGCCATTCTCGGCCCCGGCCTGCTCAATGGCGCATTGGCACTTTCCCTCACGGCGTGGCCCGCGTTCGCTCGCCAGGCCAGGGCCGAGACGAGTGTTTTGCGTAACAGCGACTACCTCGCCGCTGCCCATCTGGAGGGGATACGGGGCGCGCGCCTGTTACTTGGGCATGTGTTGCCGTTGTGCCTGCCGTCGGTGATTGTGC
The DNA here is from genome assembly GCF_019823085.1 of Pseudomonas sp. DR48. NCBI lineage: Bacteria > Pseudomonadati > Pseudomonadota > Gammaproteobacteria > Pseudomonadales > Pseudomonadaceae > Pseudomonas > Pseudomonas sp. DR48. The sequence goes on from NZ_CP081946.1 coordinate 4,349,163, forward strand.
GCGTGACCTTGAACCTGGGCGGAATCATTCTGGCCGCCGCCGGGTTGGGCTTTCTTGGTTTGGGGGTGGAGCCGCCCACGGCAGAGTGGGGCTCGATGGTTGCCGATGGCGGCCGTGTCATCTTCGATCAGTGGTGGGGCGCAGCAGCACCGGGTATCGCCATCCTGCTGACGAGCCTGTCCTTCAATCTGCTGGGCGATGGCCTGCGCGATGTTCTGGATCCCCGACATGGTACGTGATGAAACTCTGCTGGATGTACGCGGCCTGCGTGTCGGGTTTCCAGTGGCTGGCGCTCGGTTTGTCGAAGTCGTCAAGGGCATCGACTTCGCCGTCGGTACTGAAAAGGTCGTCCTGGTGGGGGAGTCCGGTTCGGGCAAGTCACTCACCGCCCGCGCGCTGTTGGGGCTGGTGCCCCGTCCCGGTCGAGTCGGTGCCGAGCAACTGCGGTTGGGGCGCACTGATCTGCTGGGGTTGGGTGAAAAGCAATGGCAGTCCCTACGTGGCACGTCATTGTCGCTGGTGCTGCAGGACCCGAAATACTCGCTCAATCCGGTGCTTAAAGTGGGTACTCAGGTGGAAGAGTTGCTGGTATTGCACACCCGGCTGGGACGGCGCGAACGCCGAGAGAAAGTCCTGGAAATGCTCGAAGCCGTAGGTTTGCCGAACCCCACGGCCCTCTATGATCGTTATCCACATGAACTGTCCGGCGGTATGGGGCAACGGGTCATGTTGGCGGCCATGCTAATCAACGACCCGCGCTTGCTGATTGCCGACGAACCGACTTCAGCGCTGGACAGCAGCCTGCGCGACCAAATGCTCGAGTTGATCATGGGGCTGGTGGAAAAGCGGGGCATGGGATTGCTGTTGATCAGTCATGACTTGCCCTTGGTTGCCAGATACTGCGACCGGGCGCTGGTCATGTACCGAGGCAACATTGTCGATCAGTGCCGGGCAACGGAGTTGGCCACGTCCAGTCACCGTTACACGAACACGTTATGGAACTGTCAGCCGTCGGCGCTGAGTTATGGGCGCTTACTGCCAACCCTGGACAGGCGCCTGCTTGAGGAGCAGCAATGAGCATCGTGGACATCGCTTCGTTGACCGTCAGTTTCAAACGTGGCTTGAGCCACTTCACCGCGCTGCAAGTCGAGCAGATACAAATCGAGGCCGGTGAGTGTTGTGGCTTGATTGGTGGTTCCGGTTCAGGCAAATCGACCCTGTTAAGGGTGCTGGCGGGCTTGCAGCGCGATTGGCAGGGCCGTGTTCAGTTGTTCGGCCATTCCCTGACGGCACAGCGAGCCTTTACTGGTGCACTGCGTCGGGATGTGCAAATGGTGTTTCAGGACCCTTATGCCTCATTGCATCCCTTGCACCGGATTCGCCGCAGCTTGCGCGAGCCTCGGCAGATCAATGGGTTGCCGTTCGATGAAGCCAGTCTTGTTGCGTCACTCGAACAAGTGGGCTTGCCGGGCGAAATTCTGGAGCGTTTTCCGCACCAGCTATCCGGTGGCCAACGGCAACGCATCGCCATTGTTCGTGCATTGCAATTGCGCCCCAGACTGCTGTTGCTCGACGAGCCAACCTCGGCGTTGGACATGACTGTCCAGGCCGAGATCCTCAACCTGCTCCAGACGCTGCGTCGTGACACCGGCATGACCATGATCCTGGTCAGCCACGATATGAACACGGTTGCTCATCTCTGTGACATAGCGCTGTTGATCAAGCAGGGCGGTATCGAGCAGCGACTCGATCGTGCTCAGTTAAGAACCGTAATCGCACCAACCCCAATGGCGGCGATCAACATCACCAGTACTGTCCCGACCGTCCATTTCAGTGAGACGCGCTGATTGTCGCCGTAGTCGATATCCAGCAGTCCGCACAGCAAATACGTGGACGCAACCAGTGGGCTGAGCAAATGCACGGGCTGACCGATCAGTGAAGCGATCGCCATCTCGTGTCGATCTATTCCATAGTGAGCCGCCGTTTCTGCCAGGATGGGCAGCACGCCAAAATAGAAAGCATCATTGGTCAGAACGTAGGTAAACGGCATGCTGAGCAGTGCAGTAATCACCGACATGTAGTGACCCGACTGCTGCGGCAGGAGGGAGACCAGGTTTTCCGAGATGGCCTTGATCATCCCGGTGCCGCCCATGATGCCGACGAAAATGCCCGCCGCGAAGATCAGCAAGGTGACGGCCATGACGTTGTCCGCATGCCGGGCGATGACTTCCTTTTGTTGTTTCAGCGTCGGGAAATTGACCACGCATGCGAGGCCAAAGGCAATCATGAACAGGATTGGCAATGGCATCAGACTCAGCATCATGCAAGCGATCAGCGTAAGGGTGAGCGAGAGGTTGAACAGAAAGCGCGGATCATTCAGGCGAATATGAGCATAGCCTTTGAGCACTTCGTCCTCGCTCACGCTGACTCGCCCCAGGCGGCGATATTCCATGCGCCCCAGCCACCAGGCGGCAAAAATGACCCATAGCCCACCGGCGACCATGATCGGAATCATCTGCACGAACAATTCGGTGATGTCGACATGCATGGCGCTGGCGGCACGGGAAAACGGCCCTGCCCAAGGCAGGATGTTCATCACGCCAATGGCCATCAGCAACACCGTCGCCATCACCTGCAAGCGGATGCCCGTCAATCGGTACAGTGGCAGCAGCGCGGCGGTGGCGATGATGTAGGTGGTAGCGCCATCGCCATCCAGCCCGACGCATAGCCCGAGCACGGCCGTGCCGACGACGATCTTGCGCGGATCGCCCTGGACCAGGCGCAGGAGTACCTTGATGAGCGGGTTGAACAACCCCGCGTCGGTCATCATGCAGAAATAAAGGATCGCAAACGTCAACATGATGCCGGTGGGTGCCAGCATCTTCACGCCATCGAACATCATGGTGCCCAGTTGCGGGGCGAAGCCCGCCAGGCAGCCAAATGCGATGGGTACGAGCAGCAATGCCACCAGCGGTGACAGGCGCTTACTCATGATCAAGTACATGAAGCAAGTGATCATGGCATAGCTGAGAAAGATCAACATGGGATGCCCCCTTTTATTGGTTTTGTCGGGTGCGGGCAGGTGGCGCCCGCTTTTTTCAGGTCGAGCGAACCCCGTGCGCATTGCGCACAAGGTCTGCGTTTTAGGGAATTCAGCTGTGGGAGTACATGGGCTGGCCAGCGTGCTCGAGATCGGCGACCAGAATCGCGCTGCTGGATGAGTCGGTGATAAACAGCTGTTTATTGCCTTGGCCGCCAAAGGCCAGGTTAGTAACCGTGCGACCCTGGGTGCAGGCACGAATGCGGTAGAGCGGCACGGCGTGGGAATCGAAAACCCACACGCAGCCATTGCCCGCGTCGCATACGTACAGGTTGCCGTCGGTGTCCAGTGCCATACCGTCCGCGCCACTGACGCCGCCCGCCATGGCGGTGAAAATTCCGACCTTGCTGGTACTGCCATCGCGCTTGATCGGCAGCCGCCAGACCGCGTTGCCCCGGGTCATGGCCACAAATAGCGCATTCTGAGCGAGGTCCATCACCAGGCCGTTCGGGCTGGGGCCGTTGTCGATCAGGCAGGTCAGCATTTCTTTATCCAGATCGTAGGTGAACACCCGGCCAGTGGGATCGTGCTGGCCTGTCTGTCCTTGATCGGTGAAGTAGAGTTTGCCGGCAGCGTCGAAAAACAGGTCGTTGACCCCTTTGAATCCTTCGCTGCGGTTATGAGTGAGAAACGGGCTGATCACGCCACTGTGTGGGTCCAGTACCAGGATGCCGCGTTTGTAGTCGGCGATGAAGATTCGGCCATCGCGATGGATCTTCAGTCCGTTGGGCCAGCCATCGTATTCGACCACCAGCGTCCACGTGCCCTGCGGATTAATACGAAAGATTCGGCCATAGGGAATGTCGGTCACGTAAAGGTTGCCATGTACATCGAAGGATGGACCTTCCAGAAAGCTCTCGACCCTTTGCCCGGGTTTGTTCGCCCGCACCCAGTCTGAGTCGCCATCCTTGTGGAATGCGCGGGGAAGGGTGGTGAATAAACGCGCCGTCAAATCGCGCGGGGGGGCATACAGGCTCACTGGGTCGTCTCCTGGCAGGCGAAGAAACGCGCACCGGTTTTGCGGTTGCGAGCGCTTCGTTAGGTATTGTTGTTGTTCTGTCTAATAGAACGATATGCCTACAGACGGAACAAATGTCGATGTTATTAGCGTATCTGTCAACCATCCGATCGTTATTCGCCGCACCATTGTTCCCCGATTGCCGATCCGGTTTGCGCTGTGTGCACGACATGTTTATTCGCATTCCGGATAGACGGTGCGTTGACAGCGGAAAAGACCAGGCTCATTCTATAAACAGAACGTAGTTCTATCTGGTAGAACGATCTGACTTATACATCCGGAGACCGGGCGATGAACCATAAGAAAAACATCGACATTCTGATCAGTGAGGTAGGTCCGCGAGACGGGCTGCAAAGCGTCAGTGCGACAATGCCGACCGAATTGAAACTTCAATGGCTGACCGCTCTGGCAGACGCGGGACTGGGGGAAATCGAAATCGGCTCCTTCGTATCGCCCAAGCTTTTGCCGCAAATGGCCGACGCTGCGCAGTTGGTCGAACATATGCGTCAGCGACCTGAAGTGTTCGTCACCGCCCTGGTACCCAATCTCAAAGGGGCACAGGCAGCGTTTGCTGCCGGTGTGCAGAAAATCACGTTGCCGATCTCGGTCAGTGAGCCGCACTCGATCGCCAACATCCGCAAGACGCATGATCAGGTCTACGAAGAGGTGGGCTCGATTGTCGCCCTGCGTAATGAGCGATACACCCATGTGGAAATTGAAGCGGGCTTGTCCACGGTGTTTGGCTGCACGATCCAGGGCGAGGTACGCGAAGACGATGTGATTCGCATGGCGCTGATCATGGCGCGCCTGGGCGTTGACGAGGTGGGGTTGGCCGATACCGTTGGTTATGCCAATCCGACGCAGGTCCGCAGTGTGTTCACAAGATTGCGCCAGGAAATCGGGGGCATGGCCGGCAGTGCGCACTTCCACAACACTCGAGGGCAAGGCCTGGCAAACGTAGTGGCGGCGCTGGAAGTGGGCGTCACGACGATAGATGCCTCCCAGGGTGGCATTGGCGGGTGCCCATACGCGCCAGGCGCATCGGGCAATATCGTCACCGAGGACCTGGTCTACCTGCTCGAATCCATGGGGCTGCGTACCGGCGTCGATATCGACAAGCTTGTGGCGGCGCGGGAATGGCTGAAGAAAGGGTTGCCCGGTGAGCCGCTGTACGGATTCATCCCCGATGCCGGTGTAGGCAAGAACTTCCACTATGCCGGGGGTGCACGATGAGTGCCCGTAACGCTAACCTGCAAACCTTGCCGCTAGCCGGTGTGCGCGTCATTGAGTTCGTGCATATGGTCATGGGACCGACCTGTGGTCTGGTCCTGGCCGACCTGGGTGCCGAAGTCATAAAGGTGGAGCCTACCCCCGAGGGTGATAACACGCGTCGCCTGACCGGTTCAGGCGCCGGATACTGGGTGACGTACAACCGCAACAAGAAAAGCTTCGCCGTCGATATCAAGACGAGTGAAGGCATGGCCGCCGTACGCAAGCTGATAGAAACCGCTGACGTAGTCACCGAGAACTTTCGGCCTGGGGCGATGGAAAAGCTTGGCTTGGGATACGAGCAGGTCAAGGCCATCAAACCCGATATCATTTACAGCTCCATGAAGGGCTTTTTGCCGGGGCCTTACGCGCACCGTACCGCACTGGATGAAGTGGTGCAGATGATGACCGGCCTGGCGTATATGACCGGGCCTGAGGGGCGACCCTTGCGGGCGGGCGCCTCGGTCAATGACGTGATGGGCGGAATGTTCAGCGCCATTTCGATCCTGGCTGCGCTCTGGCAGCGCAAGGCGACCGGGGAAGGGCAGTTCGTGCAGACCGGCCTCTTTGAGAACTCGGCGTTCCTGGTCGGCCAGCACATGATGCAAATGGCGACCACGGGCAAGCCCGCGGCACCGATGCCCAGCCGGCTTTCGGCGTGGGCCATCTACGACGTTTTCGATACCTGTGATGATCAACAAGTGTTCATGGGCGTTGTCAGCGACAGCCAGTGGCTGAGCTTTTGCCAGGCATTTGGTTTCGAGCAGTTTGGGCAAGATCCCTTGCTGGCCAAAAACACTCAGCGTGTCCAGGCACGCTCGACGATCCTGCCGGTGGTCAGAGAACGTCTTGCGCAACTGAGCAAGCAGTCTGTCATGGACATGTGTGAGCAGGCAGGTCTGCCTTTCTCGCCCATCCAGCGTCCCCAGGACCTGTTTGAGGACGTCCATCTGAATGAATCCGGTGGTCTGGCGCATCTGGCTCTGGATAACGGCGACGAGGTGAAAGTGCCGATGCTGCCCTTTGAAATGAATGGCCAGCGTTTCGATGCGCGTCTCAACGTGCCCGCCCTGGGAAGCCATTCCGAGGAGCTACTCATGCAAATGGGCTATGCCGAGACAGATATCGACGAACTGCGCGCGCGCGGCATCGTTCGCTGATCAAAGCCGGTAGGCAACACAATCGCTGGTGGTTATTCCCGCCGCCGGCCCTATAAAAATAATTCGAGGAACCTGTCATGGCGATTGTCACGGCAACCCCCAAACGTGCCGGTAGCATCGATTCGCAGTCACTGAGCGAGCAACAGACGCGCGTACTGCACAAGGCCGCGTGGCGTCTGATTCCGCTGCTTGCACTGGCGTACTTTTTCAACTATCTGGACCGCACCAGCGTCGGTTATGCAGCCTTGCAGATGACTGAAGACCTGGGGCTGACTGCAACGCAGTTCGGTCTTGGCGCGGGCATCATGTTTTTTGGCTATTGCTTGTGCGAAGTCCCCAGTAACCTCGCCATGTACCGGTATGGCGCCAGGCTTTGGATGGCCCGGATCATGATCACCTGGGGGCTGGCTGCCGCGGCAACGGCGTTGGTGGTCGGGCCCAACAGTTTTTACGTGGTGAGGCTGATTCTCGGGATTGCCGAGGCGGGTTTCTTTCCCGGCGTCATATTTTTTCTGACCCTGTGGTTTCCGGCTCAATACCGAACACGCGTGCTTGCATGGTTTACCGTCGCCACGCCCATTTCGTTCCTGGTTGGCGGCCCGTTGTCAGTCTGGCTGCTGCAAATGCATGGCATTCTGGGGCTTGCGGGCTGGCAGTGGATGTTTCTGATCGAAGGGATTCCGGCCTGCATCCTCGGGCTGGTCACGCTGAAGGTGCTGACCAATACACCTGCACAAGCCAAGTGGCTTTCCGATGACGAGCGTGAATTGCTCAATGGCATGCTGGCGCAGGAACAGAGCAAAGGTCAGCACAGCCACGGTTTCAAGGCGGCGTTGAAAGACCCTCGAGTATGGATTCTCAGTTCGATCACCTTCAGCTTTACGCTGGGCTCCTATGGCATCGGCATTTGGCTGCCGCAGATGCTCAAGGCTCACGGCGTAGAGGTGAGCATGATTGGTTGGGTTGCAGCCATTCCGTATTTCTTTGCAACCATTGGTTTGTTGATCTGGGCGAAACATGTCGATCGCACTGGCAAAGGCATTTTCAACCTGACCCTGGCCATGCTTCTGGCAGGCTTGGCGCTGGTGGTGGCCCTGCAGATGGATGCCCTGGTTCCCGCTTTGATCGGCATCACCCTGGCGTTGGTCGGTACGATTGCCGGCAAGACTATTTTCTACACCCTGCCAGGCAAGTTTCTTCGTGGCCAGGCGGCGGCGGGAGGCATTGCGTTGATCAACTCGATCGGTGCCTTCGGCGGGTTCGTCGGCCCCTACCTGATGGGCTTTCTCAAGGATTACACCGGCTCTTTCACGGCTGGCTTGATGGTCATGGGCTGCATCATGTTTTTCGCTGCGGGGATGGTGACGTTGTTGCGTTTCTTTCTGCGCGAGGATTGATCCAGTGGCGGCAGTCGGGATTGAAAGGGTATGTTACTGCGACTGAAAAATGTCTGACGCGACGGTTGGACAAGGACGTCCCTTTCGGTCGTCGACTATCTAGAGCTTGCGAGTAACCATGAAGAGTGACCCAGACAAGAATCCAGCGGAGCAAACCAGCCAATCCGAAGGAGGTGTAGCGGCAGTTGATCGTGCGTTTGCGATCCTCGGTGCATTCAATATCGATCATGAATACTTGAGCCTGGCGGAGATCGCGCGACGTACCGGGCTCTATAAAAGCACCATCCTGCGCCTGATTGCCTCGCTGGAAAAAGCCGGATTCGTGCGCCGCTCGAGCGATGGCAACTATTCGGTCGGTCCGGAGCCATTGCGCCTTTCCCAGTTGTACCAGGCGTCATTCCGGTTGCGTGACGTGATCCACCCGTTGCTGGAATCGATCACTGAAGAGAGCGGCGAAACCTCTTCCTTTTATGTGCTTGAAAACGGCAGTCGCGTGGTGCTCTTCCGCGTCGAGCCAAAGCGTGCCGTGCGGGTTTCCGTATTGGAAGGCGCACGCTTTGCGTTGCACTCGGGGGCCTCCGGGAAAATCCTCAGGGCATTCCTGCGCCACGCAGATCCAGCGCTGGCAGAGGTTCGGGAACGATTTTGGGCATGTTCCTTCGGAGAGCGTGACCCGGATACAACGGCGGTGTCCGTACCGGTGTTTGCCATGGGCGGCGAATTGAAGGGCGCGCTCACACTTTCAGGGCCATCCGATCGGTTGGTGAAAGACCGCATCGAGCACGCGGCGGCTGTCCTTCTTCGCAATGCGGTGATCGCCACCAGCGCTTTGGGTGGCAACAGTGCAGAGCTGCGAGCGGCATTGGAAAGACTCAGTCTGTAGGCCCGTCAGGCCGGGCCAGAACCTCGCGCAAATGCCCGAACTCAAACGGTTGGCAGCCTTGTGCCACTACGTCGTGGGCCGGGAATTGCCTGAGTCGACTTCTGCTGAAGACGACGAGCAGATCCTCACCATCCTGCGCCACAGTTGGGGCTTGCACGGTCGGGTCGCCAACGGCGAACGGGTCCATGTGCCCTCGCGCTTCGCCCAGCATCGACCCTGGCTGGATCGATTCCTGAGCGGGTGGCGTTAGGGATCGAGGATTGGCTGGCGCGCCCGAACACACCCGCCGGCCTGTCTCTTCACCTGCGAACTCGACCCGCCGCCTTATGCGATCACAGGGGCTGATGGGCGTGATATCACGGATCGCTGGGCAGAGGTGTTGATGTTGAAGGAGCTGGTGCGTGGGGTTTGGCGCAAGGTGTCGCGCGGCCAGAGCCGCGCGCAGTCGTGTTGAGGAATTACCAGAGTGGCAGCACGTAACTGAGGATCAGGCGGTTTTCATCCAGATCGTTGCCGAAATGGCTGGACCGCACGGTCGCGTTGCGCCACTTCACACCGACGTTCTTCAACGGTCCGCTCTGTACTACGTAGCCGATGTCGGTGTCGCGTTCCCACTCCTTGCCTTCGGGTCGGCCGGCGCCCAACTCGATGTTGTCGCCGGACAGGTAGCGGGTCATGAAGGTCAGGCCGGGCATCCCGAGCGCAGCAAAATCGTAGTCGTAGCGGGCCTGCCAGGACTTCTCGTCACGGTTGGCGAAATCGCCGATCTGGACGAAGTTGACCAGGAAGGCATCGGCGCCGCCGATGTAGGCGAAGCCGGTGTCGCCGCTCATCGATTGATAACCGGCGCCGAAGCCGTGCCCGCCCAGGGTGTAGGTCAGCAGGGCGCCGAAGGCGCGGTTGTCGACGTTGCTGTGGCCGTCGTCGTCGGAGCGGGCATACCGCAGATCGGTCTTGAGCGACTGTCCTTGGCTGATCGGCAGCACATGCACGAGGTTGACGATGTGCTGGTCGTAGAGTCCGTCGAGCTTGGCGTAGCTGTAGCCGGTGGTGAGTTGCGGTGTCCACTTGTAGCTCAGGCCGGCGAAGTCGAACTGGTCGCTGGTAGCACTGGCGACAATGCCGCGCGCGTTGCCGGTGGTGACGGTCATGTCCTCGCGGTTGGAGGAGTCGCGCTGGCTCACTTGGCGCAAGCGGCCGCCGTCGAAAGTCAGGCCGGCGAACTCGCTGGAGTTCAGGTGCGCCCCTTCGAAGGTCTGCGGCAGCAGGCGCGAATCGTTGGCCAGTACGGTGGGCAGCTTGGGCAGCAGGGTGCCGACCTTGAGCACGCTTTTGGAGGCGCGCAACTTGGCGGTCAGGCCCAGCTCGCTGTAGTTGTCCGGCGCGCCGTTGACCCTTTCCCGATCGCGCGGTAGCAGGCCGGAGCCCGCGCGGTCGGGGCTGGAGTCGAGCTTCACGCCGAGCAGGCCAAGGGCGTCGACCCCCACGCCGATGGTGCCTTCGGTGTAGCCGGATTCGTAGCGCAGCAGGAAGCCCTGTGCCCATTCTTCCTGTTTGGATTGCGGGGCGTTGTCCTGGCGGAAGTCGCGGTTGAAGTAGAAGTTGCGCAGCTCGACGCTGGCTTTGCTGTTGGCAAGAAACTCGGCGAAGGCCTGGGGCGAGAGCGCGAGGGTGGAGCCCAGTGTGGCGAGAATAGCGGCACGGCTCATTAGTGATCTCCTGGCACGGCACCGTTTGCGAAGCGGGACCAGCCGTGGTGTCCGCAGAGGTGGATTCGCATTCGGGCAGCCTTGATTGTTGTTATGTCGGCTATGCGGGCTTAAGCCGCGTCGGCGACATAGCGAAGACCGTGCCAGATCTGTAATCGATTGACTTCCATGGCTTATTTTCGAAATCGAAGAAAACAAGGGATGATGGGAGTCTCTAAATCAAGACGGTCTTTGTGCTTTTTTCCTTTAAAGGCCAGCCCAATCGCGCAGGAAGAAAAATCTCTTTTTGGAGATATTTCTCTGTTTCGAGATGAGAGATGTCGCGTGAGCGTCTTCATACGGCGTCGAATGTCCGCGTGAATGGCTCGTTTCTGCCACGCTACGGGGCCTGCGCGCTCGAACTGGGCCTATGCCCTCGATGGTTCGTTGGCGAACACCTCGCGGATGATCTGCAGGTACCGTTGGGCACCCAGACCCAGCGGCTCCAACTTGATCCAGATGACATCGACCCACAGCCGCAGTCGGCTGGCCATGTTGTCGAAGTGCACTTCCCTCAAGGCGCCCGAGGCGATCAGAGGTTGCACCAATGGCTGGGGCAGGTAGGCCCAGGCCGGACTGGACCAGATCCAGGGTGGCCAGGTAGCTGTCGGTCAGCCAGATCTGTCGGGACAGCACGATACGTGGATCGGAACCTGTGGGGGTTCCCGAGGTCACGATGATCTGGCGCTGCTTGGCAAGTTGTTCCTCGCTCAATGGAACGCCGTTTCCTTGCGCGACGGGATGCCGGGGCGAGGCAATCGCTACCAGCAACTGGCTGCCCGCCTCGAGAAAAGACTCGCGCTCATCGATGCCGGGCCGTTCGAAGACCAGAGCCAACTGCACGCTGCCTTCGTGCAGCATGCGTACCGCTTCGGTCTGCGAGGCCGAGCGCAGTTCGATCTGCAGATTGGGGAACTCCTGGGCCAGGCGTTCCAGGGGTTGGCTCCAGTTGCCGGTTTGCAGCTCTGGCGCCATGGCGATGCTCAAGCGCTTTTCCAGTCCCTTGTGCAGTTGCAGGGCCTGGGCGTCGAGCGCATTCAGCTGGCAGATGACCTGCCGTGCCTGGGGCTCGAGGGCGAGGGCCGCCGCCGTCGGCAGGGCCTTGCGCGTGGCCCGGTCGAACAGTTGCAAGTCCAGCTCCGCTTCCAATTGGGCGATCGCCATGCCGATCGCCTAGGATACGCGGCCCAGTTTGCGTGCCGCATGCACAGCCGGCACCGGCAATCCTTGTTCGCGCAGGAAGGTCAGGGCCGCATGTTGCGCTTCGAGTTCGACCCGGGCGTAGCTGCCGTGGCAGACCTTGAACACGAAGCGCCCTTGCAGCGTATCCAGTCGGTAATTGAGATCCTGTTGGCTACCGAGCGTTTGCAGGGCGCCTTCAAGGCCATAGTGCGCCCGCAGCAAGGCCTGGGCCTGGACTGCACTAAGTGAAGGGGCTGGTTGGCTGGAGCGTGTGAGCAGGGTGGTCGGGGGCGAAACGGGCACTTCTTGGGAGAACATGGACGTTACCATTGGGCAGGCAGTTGAGCGTGCCAATCTATGTCCGTCTCGCCTGATGAAAAAAGCAGATCATCATCAGTATTCCTGACAACACAAGCCTTGGCGGATCGTCGCTCCTGCCGGGCGCCGGGCTTGTTTTTGGTCAGGAATGAGAAGGGGGTCATACGACCCCCTTCGGATTAATGGAACTCGTGGTCGACTTCGGACCAGAGGCTGACTCTCTGGCCTCGGCCTTTGAAAAACTCGATTTCGCGCTTGATGCCGGAGCTGATATCCCAACCTGGCAGGTCAAGGATGATGAGTTCTTCCATGACGTCCATGAACACAGCATCGACAGGGGCCCAGAGTTTGCCGATTGCGGCGTTGTCCTTACCTGTAAACGCAAGGTTGATCGGGTGCGACATCGTCACTTGGCTGAAAACAGCGTTGCCCGACTCTACGATTTTGGCCGCCACCTGGTTGCAGGCCTGGAAGCGCTCGTGGATCACCTTGGCATCGGTATGGCTGTAAGGACAGGCCAGGAAAATTTTACGCATTTCTACCTCTTTCAATTTGGCGAGTCGATCGCCTTCGTGGGTTAGCAATTACGCGGAGCGAGGAGCCGGCATGTCTGCGCAGTCCTGCTCTTCATCTTGAGTGCGCTCCGCCGCCTCGTAGCGCTGGGCAGCCGGAACGGAGAACTTGATCGCGATACCCACTGCCAGCAGGCCGCCAAACAGTTTGGCCAGCAGAACGGGCATGATCAGCGTGGGCTGGAAGTTGGCAGTGAACGCCAGATGATCGCCGATGGTGGCCTGGGCACAGACGCCCAGGGCGACGCACAGGACTTTGTCGCGGGCGTTGAGATTCTTGAACACGTGGTACACGGCGATGATGTTGGCGAACACCATCACGAAGGCCGCGGCACCCGAGGGCGACAGGCCGAAGTGCCGGCCCAGTATGGTCATCGGTTTGCGGCAGTACTTCTGGAACAGGTAGCAGATGGGGAAGGTGCCGGCCAGCATGATGCCGATGTAACCTGCAATCTCGATGGCCCGGAACAGCTCCTTCTGGTCGGCGAACATGGGGTCGAATCCCCAGAAGCCGAAGTGTTTCATGAAGAAACCGGTGAAATGCTCCACGATCGCCAGGGCCAGGATGATCTTGATGAAGGCATCCATCGCCTTGCCGAACACCAGGAAGCCAGTGACCATCAGGTTCGCCTGGTATCGCAGCCCCGCTGCGAGGACGAAACAGAAGACGAACAGGGGCGCCAGCAGTTTCAGGCAGGCGACAAAGTCCAGGGTCAGGTAATGCAGGGCGGGCGAGCTGGTCGACACGATTTCGCGCACAGGAATATTGAAGCTCGTGATCATCAGCATCGCGGCCAGGACGGCAAAGGGGATGCTGATCAAACCGGCCATTGCGCCGAGGGCAAGGTACTTGTGATCCTTGTGCTCGAGCATCATGAGGCCGACTGGAATCAAATAGACGATCGTTGCCCCTGAGGTGTAGCCAACGATCATGGCGGTGATCCATACATCGCGGTTGGCCGCGATTGCATCGGCCAGCTGGTAGCCGCCCATGTCCACGGCGATGATCGACAGTGCTGCGATCGAGACGTCGGAGCCCATCAGGCTGAAGTAGGGGCCGAGGGCCATCTCGATGAACTTCGAGAGGAAGGGGATCGAGATCATGATCCCTGCCTGGGCCAGGAACACCGGTCCGATCGAGTGGATGCCATTCACGAACTCTTTTCCCAGACCGCTTTGCGGCTTCAGGACAGACGCAAAGGCGCCAACTATCGCGCCTATCATGATCAGGTAGATCACATAGTTTCCAAACTCAGCCATTGCTTCACCTTCTCTCACCGTGCCGACGGGCTCCGCCCTGAGGGCGTCCCGCATGAACTTGTTGTTGTTTCGGTACCGATCTGGTCGCAGACCACATGCAGTTTTCCTGTGAAACCTGGCCTTGGCTGGGGTCAAGTACAGCCTTTTATGTTGAGGTTTCTGAGTGTTTACTAACCACATCGCATGCCATTCGTTGTTTTGCTGTGGTTTTGCGGAATCGACTTGCTGGATTCGGTCAATTCGACGGCGTAGTCTTCGACGAAACGCCTTAGCCGCTGGACGTGACGGAGTGGGAGCCATTTGTGTATTCCAACGCATCCGGCGGAACTGAGCGATCCAGTCCTGAAGCGGAACCGTTACCCATGCCTCATCTGTGTTTCTAGGTAACAGAGGTGCGCGGTGACGGGGCAATGACGACGTGACAGAGGAGTAACGATGCGTCCCAATGAACGACAGCAACACATACTGGAACTGTTGAGGCAGCGAGAAAGGATCTCGGTCGAAGAGCTGGCTCGAACCCTCGGTACATCTCAGGAGACGATCCGCCGAGACCTCACTACCTTGTCTGAAGGGGGGCAAGTTACCAAGTACCATGGGGGCGCGTCGTTACCCCCCAGAGGTGAGTATGAGAACGCATTCCAGACGCGGATGAACGAGTTCTCCATGGAGAAGCGCGCGGTGGCCCGCTATGCCGCTGGCTTGTACTCGCCCGGCGACAGCATCCTGATCGATACCGGTACGACCACCTTGTTCTTCGCCCGGGAGCTGGCCAAGCTCAGCCGGATCACGGTCATCACCAACTCGCTGATGATTGCCGAAAGTATCGGTGCCAGTGGTAACCGGGTTTTCATGATCGGGGGCGAATACCGGCCGGACTCGGCCCAGAATACGGGTGCTCTGGCCATGGAGCAGATCGCGCGTTTCAACGCCGAGCATGCGGTCGTGACGATAGGGGCGTTGAGTGCTGATGGCGCTTTCGACTTTTCGATCGAGGAGGCCGAGATCACTCGGGCCATGATCGCCCGCATGCGGTATCTGACGGTGATTGCGGACTCCTCGAAGATGGGCAAGCGTGCTTTGTTCCAGGTTTTTCCGCTGGAGCGCATCGATCGGCTGATCATCGATCGCAAGCCGGCAGGAGAGTTGGCGAGGGCGTTGGCCGAAGCTCATGTCGAGGTGCACGAAGCCCCATTGGCTGGCCGGCAGGAATGGTGACAAGGCGTTGGAACGGCGGGGCAGAGTAAACCTGGCAGCAAGGCTTGCCCTGCTACCAGTTTCAAACTTTCCTGTGGACTTACCTCCAATCCCTGCAGCGTTTCACGGCGTCGGAAAATGTTTCGCGCCATTGCTGCGCTTGTCCGCTGTCGATGCGAGGACGGAACTTCGTGCTGGTGTTGCGAGGAGGCGTCAGCTCAATGCCCAGGCCCTTTGCGGCCAGGGCGGCACAGCCGAACGACGTCAACTCGTCGAAACGCTGCGTGACGATGCAGCGCTGCAGTGCATCGGCGAGGAACTGGGCGAAATACGGGCTGCGCGCGAGACCTCCATCGATGGACAGCTGGTCGGTCACATTCAGGAAGGCGTCCATGGCGGAGATGACTTCGACACTGCGCAGCGCGACGCCTTCCAGCAACGCCTGGCACATGTCCTGGCGAGTGGTACCACCGTTCATGCCGACCCACAGGGCGGCGGCACTGCGATCCCAGTGCGGGCAGGCCAGGCCCGACAGCGCCGGTACGAACGTCAGGCGCCGTGAAATGGCAGGTGCTTGCTCGAATGCGGCGAGTTCGGAAAAGTCGCTGAACAGGCCCAGTCGCCCGGCCCATTCGACGGCTGCGCTGGCATCGTAGACGCCACCGTCCATGGCATAGGTGGGCTTGCCGGCAATCTGCCAGGCGATGGTTGCCAGCAGGCCTTTCTCCGGTGCCCGGATGATCTGGTCTCCGGTGACGGTCAGCGCAAAGGCGCCAGTACCGAAGGTGATCTTGGCGTCGCCATCGGTCCGGCAGCCATGGCCATACAGGGACGCCTGTTGGTCGACGATGGACGCGGTGACAGGGGTAACCCCGATCTCGCCGAAGAAGCCGACGGTGTCGCGTATTTCCGGCAAGGTTTCCAGCGGTACGCCAAACAGCTCGCACAGTTCGCTGTCCCATTGTCCGGTGGCCAGGTTCATCAGGGAGGTCCGCGAGGCGGTCGTCACGTCGGTGGCGAACACCCCGGTGAGTCGGTCCAGGAAGTACGCGTCAGTGGTACCCAGACGCAGGCGTTTGGCCTTGAGCGCACTCTGGGCGGCGGGCAGGTTCTGGACGATCCAGGCCAGCTTGCTCGCGGAGAAGTACGGGTCCAGCGCAAGTCCCGCCCTGGACAGTGTCAGGGCCTCGGCGCCAGTGGCTCGCAGGCGGTTGATTTCTGCCGCGGTGCGGTTGTCCTGCCAAACAATCACTGGCGATAGAGGCTCGCCCGTTCTGGCATCCCAGGCCAGGCAGCTTTCGCCCTGGTTGGCGATGCCGATCGCATCGACCTTGCCGGTCGACTCCAGGCAGCGCTGCAGGTTGTTGAGCAGCTCGATCGGGTCATGTTCCACCCAGCCTGGGTGAGGATGGTGCTGTTGATGCCTCAGTGATAACTGAATATCGGCCGAGCCATTCTGATTGACGACCAGGACACGGGTGCTGGTGGTGCCTTGGTCTATTGCGGCAATACGCATTTCTTTTAGTCTCCTCGGCTATTGTCTTACTCGCCGACAAAGTCGACTTCAATCTGGCGCACGCCTGGCGCAACGTTCAACGCGGCAATGGGAACGAGAATCCGGCGCTCCGGCAGCGCCGAGATACTGCGCGACCAGAGTTCCTTGCCATCAGCGCTGATCAGTAGACGACCACGGCTGGCGCAGCTTACGCGCATCTGCAGGTTCTTCATGCCTTCGACCGGCGCAAGGCTCAGGCGCTGAGGCACGCAGAGCTTGAGCGGACCCTTGCAGACGACCTCGATTTCCTGACCAGGCGCCGGCAGTGGGTCGCGCAGATCACGGGCCATCAGGGTCGCGATCTTGCGACCTTCGCGGTATGACCAGCCTGCGGTTTCAATCGGGCGCAAAAGGTTCCCGGCGGCGAAGTAGGCCGGGTCGGAACAGCGCCCGTACTGGTCAATGGCAGGGCCACCGCTCCTGGTGTCCAGCTTGAGGTCACTCAGCCTGACTAGGCTTGACTCGGGCACGAAACGTCCGGTCAACAGCACGCCATCGCACTCGAATTCCCTGACACTGCCATCCGCCAGCTTGACGCTTGCTCCCTCTACACGGCCTGTGCCGTGGATTTCCTGGAGCTGTGCGCCGAAGTGCATGGGCACGCCGCAGAGCCGGGGGAACAGCGAGAGGGGCCAGCGCGCGGTGGCACGCTGATTGGCTTCAATCATCGCCACGGGCTGGATGCCTGCTTTGCGGCAACTCAGCACGGAGGAGAGGCTGACCAGTTCAGTGCCGACAATCAATGGCCGCTCGAACGGCTTGAGGTGCTTGAGGTAGAGGTAGGACTGGAAGGCCCCGGTATTGATGATGCCAAGGGGGCGATCGCCTCCGACCAGGCGTGCCGAGCGTGGCGTCTCGCGTGCACCGGTCGCGATGAGCACCCGGCGGGCATGGATGCGCAGCGGACCTTGCGGGCTCACGACCTCCAGTTGTCCATGGGCACCCAGGCGGGTCACCGAATGCAGGACGCGTATGTCGACGCCGGCCTTTTTTGCTTCGTCGACATTGCGCTTGGCGTAGTCCGGACCGGAGTAGACGCGGCCGTATTCCCAGAACCCGAACGGCGGGTGCCCGCAGTGGCGAGGAATGCCGCCTGCCTCGGGTTCGCGCTCGATGACCAGCACCTTGTCGATACCCAGCCTGCGCAGCTCGATGGCGGCCGAAAGTCCAGAGGGGCCACCTCCGACAATGGCGACGTCGACGTTTTCGATCTCAGTGGGACTCATGGCAATCACCTGTAGCGAGAGGAATGGCGAGATGGCCGGCGCTCAGCTCTGCGACGCGGGCCCCGCAATAGAAACCCTGGCAGCGGCCCATGCAGGCGCGGGTTCTACGCTTGAGCCCACCGAGGTCGCCTGGAGGGAGAGGGCTGCGCAGCGCTGCATCGATTTCGCGAAGCGTGACCATTTCGCAATGGCAAACGATCTCTCCATACCCAGGCTGCTGATAGTCCCGAGGCAAGTGTTCCGCCAGGTTCGGCATCGATGGCCACTGCTGACTGGCCGGGGGGCAGTGCCGGGTGTCGTAAAGGCTGAAGACATGTTTGGCGATACCCAGCGCGGCGGTCAGGCCAGTCGAGCGGATGCCGCCTACGGTAATCCAGTTCTTGCCCTCGACCTTGCGTACCCGGTACTCCTTTTTCTCCGATGCCGGACGCAGGGCGGCATAGGTTGCGGTGACCGGCATGCCTTCGAGCGCCGGGATACGCTCGACTGCCGCGGCAATCAGTTGGCTGAGGACTTCGCTGTCGAGCCGGGCATGGAGGCGATCATCCTGTTCTTCGGCGGTTGGACCGACGAGCAGGTTGCCGTACACGGTCCTGGTGAGCACGATGCCCTTGGTGCGTTCGTTCGGTACGGGGAGCACGATGTTCTTCAGGTAGCGCGAGGCGGCCTTGTCGAACACCACGAATTGCCCTTTGCGAGGGTGAATCGAGAAACTGGATTGGCCGAGGAGCTTCTGCTCCAGGTGGTCGCCGAACAACCCGGCGCAATTGATGACCGTCCGAGTCAGGAACACCCCGCGAGAGGTTAACAGGCGCCATACGCCGCCATCGAATTGGCCGTTCGTGACCTCGGCGTTGAACTGCGTGTTCGCGCCATGCATCAGCGCCTGTTGGAGATAGGCCAGGGGGGCAGACCATGGATCGATCAGGAATTCGCCCGGCACTTCGGCGGCCCCAAGCGCGTGAGCGGCCAGGTGAGGTTCCAGGGCCCGAACCCGTTCGCGGTCGATGATCCTGACGTCCGCGACGCCATTGTCATGAGCCTGCTCAACGATGCCGTCGAGCTTCTGCAGATCTTCCTCGCTCCAGGCGACCACCATGGCCCCCGATTTGAGTAACGGCAGGTTCATCCTGGCGTGAATGTCCAGGTACTCCTGGTAGCCATCCTGCATGCAGCGTAGTTCGAGGCTGTCCCGTGGCGCATCGAAGCCGGTGTGGAGGATCGCGCTGTTGCCCTTGCTGGCCCCCGACAGGATGTCAGGGCTCTTTTCCAACAGCAGCACGCGAGCCCCTTCCAGAGTGAATCGCCGCACCAATGCGCATCCCACGACACCGCCGCCGACGACGATAACGTCGTAGACATCGGTGCGATCAGCTAAGGGTTTCATCATGTTATTGCCCGTTCGGATAAATCAGTCATGGCAACGGAGGTGCATCCCCTATGCCGCTGACCGAATCAGTGATGAATTGACCGGATCAGGACGAGTGATCAGTCAATATGGGGCCTTCTTTCGGGCAACAGCGCAGGGCGGGCAGGAATACCCGATGTGTTTAACGGCCTTGGATGGCAGATGTGTGCCCATTGCGTGACAGTTTCAGGCGGGAGTTGCCCGAGTCAGAAGTGACCGAGTAGATTCGGTCAGAAGCGGTAAGTGGTCAGCTGTTTGTGGTTTCAGTCATAAATCCCTCGGTTTGATACCGCGCTACACAGTAGGGCGCGCCAGTGTTACTGACGCGCGCTTGTGTCGCTGATCTGGCAGCGTGTTGAGCAAACGCTATCAGTGGAATCACTTACCTCTCGGGAAGGGAGATCGTGGCCTCCATGAACGTCACGGCATTTCCAACCAGAAACACCCGATCCCCGGACAGTTCACAGTCGAGCCAGCCGCCTCGCATGGATGCCTGGTAAGCCAGGAGACAATTGCGACCCAGTCGGCCAGCCCAGTAAGGCACAAGAGTGGCGTGAATCGACCCGGTAACAGGGTCTTCGGGAATACCTGCGCCGGGGGCGAAGTAGCGTGAGACGAACTGCGCTTTTGAGCCTTCCGACTCTTGTCCCGTCACAACGAGTCCGACAGGACCGAGACGAGCGATCGCGATGAGGTCGGGAACGAAACTGCGCACTGCGTCGGCACTGCCGAGGTCGACAAATAGGTTCTCGAAGTTGCGGAAGATATGCGCAGGCGGCAGCTCGAAGATATCGGCGATTTTTCCTGGAAGGGCGTCCAGCGCCTCTGGCGAAAGACAGGGAATATCGAGCTTGTATCCACGGGCCTCTTTCGATACCCGCAACTCGCCGACGCGAGTGTGAAACACCAATGGAGCCTTCTCGTTCTTGCTCAATAGAACATGTGCGGTCGCCAAGGTAGCGTGGCCGCAGAAATCGACTTCATGCGCCGGAGCAAACCAGCGCAAATCCCATTCCCCATCGGATCGGGCTTTGACAAAGGCCGTTTCGGCGAGGTTGTTCTCCTGGGTGATCGCCAGCATCAGATCATCTGGCAGCCAGTCTTCAAGCACAAGAACGGCAGCGGGGTTTCCGGAAAAAAGCCGGTCGGTAAAGGCATCGACTTGATACATACGCATGATTGGGTCCTTGTTTGCAGAGGGTTGGTCGGCTTGTGGCGAGCGATTAGTCAACAGTTGAGGCGATGCTGTACCCGGTAGCCGGTTGGATACTGTACCGCGACCTTGGAACAATCCTGGGGGCGGTATGCTGGCCAGTGAATATGCCGCACTTCAACCGGCGGTTCCCTATGGACACCTGGGCGTTTCAGATAGAACACTCTGAAAAAGGCATGCCAAACAACTCCTCAGTGAAAGGTCACCAAGGACGGCTGATCCTGGTATCGATTGGCCTACGCCAGGTAGTAGTTTCTGCCGGTATCCATAGGATCTAACAGCGTCACCAATGTCCCGGCCTTGAGTTCATCCTGCACCAGCACCCGGGCATAGACACCATAGAGCGCGATGAACGCAAAAAAGAGCCGCAGGCCAGGCTAAGGCGCTGCGGCTAAAGGGTGATATCGGACAATCAGGTCTAAATTGCCCAGCCGACCTTCATTCCTTCGTAGATGGCTTCCTCGGCACTGCGAGGGGCAAGACAGTCGCCGGCTCGATGAATCGCAATGCTGTCGTCCAACTGATCAGCCAGATCGTCGATTGATTCGTGCCCGGTGCAGAGCACCAGGGTGTCGATGTTCTCGAAGATGATGGGTTCGCCGCTCGCCGTGTGCTGCATATAGACGGTGGAGTCATCGCAACCGTAAAGCCGGGCATAGGTGGTCACCGGGATCTTCAACTTGTGCATTTCACCGACCATGTTGTCACGGACGTAGAGTGGCAGGATCTCACCGACGTTGAGTCCGTTCACGGCAAGCTGAACGTTGTGGCCAGCCCTGGTCAGAATTTCGGCTATGCCGGGACCGATCCAATCGCAGCGCCAATCCACGACGACAACGGACCGGCCCACCTTCACTTCGTTGCGAAGTATTTGCCAGGCGTTGACGACTTGCAGATCCCCGCCCGCTTCGTAGCAAGGGGTGTATGGCTTCGCGCCGGTTGCGAGGACGACAGCGTCAGGTTTCGCCTCATTGATGATTTCTGCTGTCACGCGGGTGTTCTTGAACACCTTGACGTTGGCCAGTTCAAGTTCGCGTTGGAGGTTCGTGCTTGCGCCGCCGAATTCGCTCCGCCGGGGAAGAAGTTGAGCGAGGAGGACCTGCCCGCCGAGTTGCGAAGTCGCTTCGTACAGGGACACGTCATGGCCTCGCTGGGCCGCGGTGGCAGCCGCCTTCATGCCGGCGGGGCCACCACCGATCACCATCACCTGCTTCTTTACCTGGGCCGCAGTGACAACGCCGTAGCGCAGCTCACGGCCGGTCTCGGGGCGCTGGATGCAGGAGATCGGGAAACCCTTGTGGAAGTGACCGATGCACGCCTGGTTGCAAGCGATACAGGCGCGTACGTCGTCGGCCTTCCCGCTGGAGGTCTTGTTTGGCATCTGGGGATCACAGATCAGAGCCCTTGTCATGCCGCAGACATCCGCCTGTCCCCGGGCAAGGATCAGTTCGGCCTCCTGGGGCGCATTGATTCGCCCGGTCACGAACAGCGCAATGGACAGCTTCGACTTGAAACGGGCGGCTTCATTCGCCAGGTATGCCGCTTCAACCGCCATCGGCGGAACGATATGAATCGCACCGCCGAGTGTTGCTGACGTACCGGCGACGATATGCACGTAGTCCAGACGATCCTGGAGCCGTTGTGCGGCCTGAAGAGACTCCTCTTCAGTCAGGCCATCGGCATCGCGTTCATCAGCCGAAATGCGCATACCGACCACGAAGTTTTCACTCGTCCGGGCCCGCACCGCCTCGATGATTTCATCAATGAATCGCAGTCTGTCCGCGATGTCACCGTTGTACTGGTCCGTGCGCCGATTGATGCGCGGGTTCAAGAACTGCGACGGCAGGTATCCGTGGCTGGCGACAATCTCCACGCCATCGATGCCTGCAGCCTCCAGCCTGCGAGCGGCTTCACCATACCCAGCAACGATCTCGTCGATCATCTTCTGATCGAGCGTTCGGGGCATGACGTGAAAGCGTTCATTCGGCGTGGCGGAGGCCGAGTAGGCGACGGCCAAGGGCCCATCGCTGGACTCCATGATCTCGCGTCCCGGGTGGAATATCTGCGAAAAGACCACCGTCCCATTCGCGTGGCAGATATCGGCGATCCGACGATAGCCGGCAATGCAGTCGTCATCGGTGGCCATCAGCACATGAGAAGTGTACCGGGCACTTTCGTGTACACCTGCAACTTGCAGAATAATGAGCCCTGCGCCACCTTCGACTCGGGCCTTGTGGTACGCGACCAACTGGTCGTTAACCAGATTGTCGGTGGGCATTGAGGTGTCATGCCCGGTAGACATGATCCGGTTCTTCAGACGCTTGTTACGTATTTGAAGAGGTGAAAACAGGTGTGGGTACGCATCATTTGAGGCAGGCATCTTAGAGGTCCTATCAGCGTGTTTAACAATGACGTGCTTTTAGTTGCTCCAGTTGACTGGGTACAGCGCGTAAAAGACCCTGGCTTTTTTGCCCGAGTAGGCGAGGGGCGTCTTCTCTGGAACCCAGATAACATCACCCGGTTTTGCCGCTATTGTGGTTTCGCCGAGAACGAGTTCAAACTCACCTTCCAGGACGACGATCAGTTCATCGTAAAGCACAGTCCAGTTGATCGAGATGTCATCGAAATAAGCGATTCCGGCGCCCATCGTCTGGCTTTCATCGGTGCCTACCAGGCGACAAATGGCAGCCCTGTTCAGGGGCTGTCCGCCATAAGACGAATAGACCATCTCGTCACGCTTGAAGTGAATGGTGTTGGACATAGATCAGACCTCTGGGTGGTGTTTCCATTATTTATTGCACCTAAGTTGCATAGGGTTCTCAAGTGCGAACTAACGGGCTGGGTGGCAGTGCTTCGCCTGAGAGCGTTCAAGTGCAACAAGAACCCCATAGGCGACTGCTGTCATAATGATCATGATGTACGGTAGCCAGGCAAATACACCCTCGGATTCGATCATGAAGTAATAAGCCAGGATGACGGCAAACGTCAGGCCGCCGATGGCAATTGCCGGGATATTTATTAAATTCTGCTCCCCGGATTTAATGATTTCTTTAATGGCAGCTATGCTGAGCAAGACATATGGAATAATCCAGAACAGAGAGAACAGCGTAGAAAGATAGTTCGCCGAAAGGATCGGTGGTGCACCTGCAAAAACCTGAAGTGCCAGCGGAATAATCGCGGCCGAAGTAGCCATCAGAATCGTCGCGGCCGTGGGCGATCCAAACTCGGGATGCACACTCGAAAAGACCGAGGGAAGAAACTTCTCGGTGGCCGAGGTGGCAAATACTCGGCTCCCATAGTTCATGAACGCTACAAGACTGGCAAATGCGGCTCCGGTAAGCAGAAGGTCGATTGGCTTTTGCAGATAGGACATGCCGGCAATGTTGGCCATGATGGCGGTCGGCGACTGACCCGCATTGAGCGCATCGGCTTGCGAACTCATGAGGTGAGTGGTCAGCAGCAGCATTCCAGTAAAGGCGAACCCTGTGATCAAAAGGACATTTCGAATCAGCTTTGGCACGTTCTTTTTCGGCTCAGCAGTTTCCGCTGCCAGCGCCGCCAGGGCGTCACAGCCAACGAAGTAGGCCAGGCCTACAATGGTGCCTTGCGCAAGGCTTTGCCACGAAACACCCTGGAGCGTCAGCTGAGCCGTCAGATCAACGCCCGTGTCCATCGCGGCTGTGACCGCAACGATCGACACGAGAGGAGCCGAGAGGAAAGACAGCCAGGCCGTGATGGAGATGGAGGCATCAAGCCCGCGCCAGGTCAGCGCTCCGGCAAGGACGGAGAGAGTGATGGCCGACGCTGCCTGGAACCAGTTCGACGCGGCAAACGGTACGCCGACACTGTGCAGAAAGCTGCTGCTGAACATCACGACCGATGCGGAAAGGGCAGCACAGACGATCAGGAACCCAGTGAGGTAGGACGCGGCTACCACGCGTTGTGGCATGCGCCCAAGAGACAGGCCAACGTACGAGATAAGAGAGCCCGTCACTACATGCTTGCGGGCAAACACGTTGCTTGCCATTGACATGAAAAGGGCGGCGGCAAGTGCGAGCAGCATCGCTAGCCAAGAGCCATTTCCTGCATACAGAGGAAGGCATCCGGCAGCCATTGCTGCGCTGGGGACAACTTGTTGGCCGGATAGGCCCAACAGGGTTACTCGAAACAGAGACTCTGGTTGGGTATTAGCCTTGAACGTTTCTGATGTATAGGATTCAAATGCCGTGCTGGCGTCTTGATACTTCGTCATTGTGTCTCGGACCTTAATTATTATTGTCAGCGGCCTGTAAGCCGGAAATAAAATCCATTGACGCTAGAGGCAATGCAGATAACGGCGTCTGCACTTCCATGTGCAGCCCGCAGGGCACTAAAAGTTAGTGCTTGATCATTACGTGGCGGATGGAGGTGTAATCTTCCAGGCCGTACATGGACAGATCTTTCCCATATCCCGACATTTTTTGCCCGCCATGAGGCATTTCGTTGAGCAGCATGAAGTGGGTGTTGACCCAGGTGCATCCGTACTGAAGGCGAGCACTAAGGCGATGCGCACGGCCCACGTCCTGCGTCCAGACAGAGGATGCCAATCCGTAGTCGGAGTCGTTGGCCCAGGCCAGTACCTGGGCTTCGTCGGTGAACTTGGTTACCGACACGACGGGGCCAAAGACTTCGCGCCGTACGATTTCATCGTCTTGCTTCGCGTCAGCAAGCACCGTCGGCTCGAAGAAGTAGCCGGGGCCATCAACCGGCTTGCCGCCAGTGACTACTCGGATGTGCGGTTGAGCAATCGCGCGATCGACCAACGCTTTCACCCGATCACGATGTTGGGAGGTGATCAGCGGGCCCAGTTCGACACCGTCTTCATCCTGAAGACCGTACTTGAGGGTGCTTACCGCTGCGCCCAGTTTCTCCACGAACTTTTCGTAAATGCCTTCCTGGGCATAGATGCGGGTGGCGGCGGTGCAGTCCTGGCCCGCATTGTAGAACCCAAAAGTCCTGATCCCTTCGACTGCCGCATCGATATCGGCGTCATCGAAAATCAGCACGGGTGCCTTGCCTCCCAGCTCCATGTGCATGCGCTTGATCTCGCTACTGGTGCTCGAAATGATGTTCGCGCCAGTCGCGACGGAGCCGGTAAGCGAGACCATTCGAACTTTCGGGTGAGTCACGAGCGGCGCCCCAACCGAGGGTCCGCGACCGAAGACAATGTTGAGCGCACCTTGAGGCAGGACAGTGTTTACGAGTTCGGCCAGGCGCAGTGCCGTGAGGGGGGTTTGTTCCGAGGGCTTGAGGACGACCGTGTTACCGGCGACCAGTGCAGGTGCGATCTTCCACGCGACCATCATCAGCGGATAGTTCCAGGGTGCGATGGACGCGATGACGCCGATGGGATCGCGGCGAATCATCGAGGTATACCCCGGCAGGTATTCGCCGGCGGCGCTACCGTTCAGGCATCGAGCGGCCCCCGCAAAGAAACGGAACACGTCAGCCACGGCAGGCAGTTCGTCGTTGAGCACGGCGGGATAAGGCTTGCCGCAGTTCAGCGACTCAAGGCGGGCAAGCTCTTCAGCGTGTAGGTCAATGAGATCGGCAATCTTCAGCAGTGCTGCGCTACGGTCTTTGGGCGCGAGGCGAGACCAGCCTTCAAACGCCGCTTCGGCGGCGTCGATGGCCGCATTGACCTGGCTGGCGTCAGCTTCGGGGATTTCGATGATGACCTCGCCGGTCGACGGATTCAGTACCGCCTGGGACGCACCAAGACCGGATATCAGGTTTCCATCGATCAGTAGTTTGGTTTGCATTGTTGTACCCATATTTATTGTTTGATCAGGGAATTACATGTTGGCGTAGTTGGGACCGCCGGTTCCTTCCGGGGCCACCCAGGTGATGTTCTGGGCCGGGTCCTTGATGTCGCAGGTTTTGCAGTGCACACAGTTTTGGGCGTTGATCTGGAAGCGCTTGCTCCCGTCATCGTTGTTCAGCACTTCGTAAACACCTGCCGGGCAGTAGCGCTGCGCGGGTTCGTCGTAGAGGGGCAGGTTCTTGACGAGCGGGATGCTTGCGTCAGCCAGGCGCAGATGCACCGGTTGGTCTTCTTCATGGTTGGTGCTGGAGAGGAACACCGAAGAGAGTTTGTCGAAGCTGATCTTTGAGTCCGGCTTCGGATACTCGATGCGTGGGGACTCGGCGGCTGGCTTCAGGCAGGCATAGTCCGGCTTGTTGTCGCGCAAGGTGAAGGGAATTTTGCCGCCGAACCAATTCTGGTCGATGTAGTTGAAGGCACCGCCGACCAAGGCGCCGAATTTGTGAATGGCGGCGCCGAAGTTGCGGCTGCGAAACAGTTCGTCAAACAGCCAACTGGATTTGAAGGCATCGACGTAGCCGGTGAGCTCGTCACCCTTGCGATCAGCAGCCAGCGCTTCAGCGGTCGCTTGCGCAGCCAGCATGCCCGACTTCATGGCGGTGTGGCTGCCCTTGATCTTGGCGAAGTTCAGAGTGCCCAGATCGCAACCGATCAGCGCGCCGCCTGGGAAGACCATCTTCGGCAGGGCGTTCAGGCCACCCTTGCAGATGGCGCGGGCGCCATAGGCCACACGCTTGCCGCCTTCCAGGTACTGCTTGACGACCGGATGGTGCTTGTAGCGCTGGAACTCGTCGAACGGCGACAGGTACGGGTTGCTATAGGACAGGTCGACAATCAGGCCGACGATCACCTGGTTGTTCTCCAGATGATAGAGGAAGGAGCCACCTGGATTCTCGTCGTTCAGCGGCCAGCCGGCAGTGTGAATCACCAGGCCGGGCTGGTGTTTGCTCGGATCGATGTCCCAGACTTCCTTGATGCCAACGCCGTAGTGCTGGGTGTCGGCGTCGCAATCCAGGTTGTACTTCTTGATCAGTTGCTTGCCGAGGTGACCACGGCAACCTTCGGCGAACAGGGTGTACTTGGCGCGTAGCTCCATGCCGGGGGTGTAGTAACCTTCTTTCGGGTTGCCTTCGCGGTCGACGCCGAGATCGCCGGTAACGATGCCGCAAACAACACCGCCCTGGTCGAACAGCACTTCCTGGGCGGCGAAACCCGGATAGATCTCCACACCCAGGCCTTCCGCCTGCCGGGCCAGCCAGCGGCAGAGGTTGCCCAGGGAAATGATGTAATTTCCCTCGTTGTGCAGGGTCTTCGGGACGAAAAAATGGGGAATTCGCTTGGCGTTTTCCGGTCCTTGGAGCAGGTAGATGTCGTCGCGGGCTACAGGGGTATTCAACGGGGCGCCCAGGTCTTTCCAGTCAGGGAAGAGTTCGTTCAGGGCGCGAGGTTCGAATACGGCGCCGGAGAGGATGTGGGCACCGATCTCCGAACCTTTCTCGACTACGCATACGCTGATCTCTTGACCCGTTGCGGCGGCCTGCTGCTTCAGTCGGCATGCGGCAGAAAGCCCGGCAGGGCCAGCACCGACGATGACGACGTCATATTCCATAAATTCACGCATGTGCTTCGTACTTATTATAAGAGTGGCGTGTAAAAAGAAGCCGGCAGAACCGGCTAAAGCGGGAACCGTTGTTTCGAGAGCGGCGACCTATCCCTTAAAGGGCTTTCTCCAGCTCTGGAATGAGCTCGAACAGATCACCGACCAGGCCGTAGTCCGCGACCTGGAAAATCGGCGCTTCCTCGTCTTTGTTGATCGCGACGATGATCTTGGAGTCCTTCATGCCGGCAAGGTGTTGGATGGCGCCGGAGATACCTACGGCGATGTACAGCTGCGGCGCGACAATCTTGCCGGTCTGGCCGACCTGCATATCGTTCGGTACAAAGCCAGCATCGACGGCAGCACGGGAGGCACCCACGCCGGCACCGAGCTTGTCCGCCAGGGAATAGAGCAGGCTGAAGTTGTCGCCATTGCCCATGCCCCGACCGCCGGACACGACGATCTTGGCGGCGGTCAGTTCCGGGCGGTCGGACTTGGCCAGATCTTCGCCGACGAAGGCGGATTTGCCTGCATCAGTGACGATATTGATCGCTTCAACCACGGCGTTACCGCCCTCAGCGGCGGCGGCGTCGAACCCGATGGCACGCACGGTGATCACTTTCACGGCAGCCGAGGACTGCACGGTGGCGATGGCGTTGCCGGCGTAGATCGTACGCTTGAAGGTGTCGGCGCTTACAACAGCGATGATTTCGGAGAGCTGGTCGACGTTCAACAGTGCGGCTACGCGCGGCAGGTAGTTCTTGCCGTTGGTCGTAGCCGGGGCCAGTACGTGGCTGTAGTCCTTGCCCAAGGTGGCAATCAACGGCGCAACGTTTTCCGGCAACTGATGCGCATAAGCAGTGTTGTCGGCAACAAGTACCCGAGACACGCCAGCAACCTTGGCAGCGGCTTCGGCGACAGCGCCGACATTGGAACCTGCAACCAGCACGTGGATGTCGTCACCCATCTTCTGAGCGGCAGTGACGGTATTCAGAGTCGCAGCGCCCAAGACGCCGTCGTTGTGTTCAGCGATTACCAGGATTGCCATCTCAGATCACCTTCGCTTCGTTTTTCAGTTTCTCAACCAGCTCAGCCACGGACTTGACCTTGATGCCGGCCTGGCGCGTGGTCGGCGCTTCAACTTTCAGGATTTTGACGGTAGATGCGGTGGACACGCCGAGGGCGTCCGGAGTGACTACGTCCAGCGGCTTCTTCTTTGCTTTCATGATGTTCGGCAGCGATGCGTAACGCGGCTCGTTCAAGCGCAGGTCTGTGGTAACGATGGCGGGCAGGTCCAGCACGATGGTTTGCAGGCCACCATCGATCTCACGAGTCACATTGACCTTGTCGCCCGTCACTTCGACCCTGGACGCGAAAGTACCCTGTGCATAGCCGCTCAGGGCGCCCAGCATCTGGCCGGTCTGGTTGTTGTCGCTGTCGATGGCTTGCTTGCCGAGGATGACCAGTTGCGGCTGTTCCTTGTCGAGCACGGCCTTGAGCAGCTTGGCCACGGCCAGAGCGTTCAGCTCGTCGTCGGACTCAACCAGGACAGCGCGGTCAGCGCCCAGGGCCAGGGCAGTACGCAGTTGCTCCTGGGCGGCGTTCGGACCAATGGTGACGACGACGATTTCGCTCGCAATGCCTTTCTCTTTCAAGCGTACGGCCTCTTCCACGGCGATTTCGCAGAAGGGGTTCACCGACATCTTGACGTTGGCGAGATCAACACCGGAGTTGTCAGCCTTCATGCGGACCTTCACGTTGTAATCAACGACCCGTTTTATCGCTACCAGTACTTTCATCTTGTTATTACCTAGCCTGCTTGAGGTGCAGCAATGCGTATTTGGAGCCATCTGCGTGGAGCGATGGCCGCGCTTTTTGGGTGACGGAACTCACGAACCGAGCCTGCGCGGGCTTCCTTTCGAAGGAGCAGGGAAGAGCGCTGACGGTACGAGAGATACTCGTGAAATTTTATACGTTTTTTCACGGCGCCAGGCAAGCGGTTTGAAATGTGAGCTCGTCGATTTGAAAAAAACGATATAAATCAGTTGATTACGCGGACGGCGAGAGGCTGGGCCCGCGTGAAAAACTCGGGTCCAGAGCTGGAAGGGGGGGAGTGAAGAGCGGTGGATGTGCCCAAATAGGCGAATGAAATGGGGTTAGCGGAGGGCAAATACCCAAACAATTTTGGTTGGTATTTGGCCCTTGTTGACGTAGCTGTGCGGGGTGCTGGACGTGAAATGGAAGCTGTCACCCTCAACCAGGTGAAGTGTTTCTCCATTGATTGTCAGTTCCAGTTCACCATCCAGAACCAGGCCGCCTTGTTCTCCCGCATCCGTCATCAGATCGTCGCTTGATCTGGAGCCCGGGGCAATTTCTGTCAGCAGCATATGAAACTTGCCAGAAATATCGGGCGACAGAAGTTGGTCCTTTATGCCCCCGCGATAATCAAGCGCCGAGCGCTCCCGGCGTTTCACCAGGACAGGGTGCTTAGGCAGTTCCTGCTCGGAAGTAAAAAAGCTCAAGTAGTCGACTTCCAAAAGCTGAGCGATCGCCCCGATGTCTTCAATGCTCGGTCGGGAAAGTCCTCGTTCGATCTGAGAGACAAAACCAATCGATCTGCCAATTCGATCAGCTACCTGCTGAAGACTGAGACCTTTTTTCTTGCGCAGGTATTTGATTCTCAAGCCTGCAACGTGGTCGTTCATTCTTGGCTCCAAGGGGTACACGCGGATGGCGAGTAGGTTTTAAGGGGGGGGGTAGCGGGTGTTGCCGCAAATGATAACCAATGTCGGTTTTTGGTCGGGACGGCCTGCAGTATACCGGACGTCGTGAAAACTTCAGATTTTGTTCATGGGGGTTTCACATTGGTGCTCTGACAAAGTCAGGGATGAGCAGCTCCTGACGGCCGCACAGGCCACTTGACCACAGGCTGTGCGCACTGGCGCCAATCGCCAGGTAGCCGGGCTCAGTCTGAGTGATTGTGAAATAAGTATATTTTCTTCATGAAAGATATTGCATATTTTCATATGCTGTTTCACAGTGATGGCCATAACAACGTAAGGAGCGCCAAGCTCCTGGTCATCCAGAGGTACGTCCTGTGACGACAGATCCGCGCTATTCCATTCTCTTCGAGCCCGTGAAAATCGGGCCCGTCACGGCTCCCAACCGTTTTTTCCAGGTTCCTCATTGCAATGGCATGGGGCACGTCCGGCCAAATATGCTCGCTACCATGCGGGGCGTGAAAGCGGAAGGTGGCTGGGGGACGATCTGTACTGAGAACACTGATATTCACCCCACCTCTGACCAAGGGCCCTATGCCGAGGGCCGGCTTTGGGATGATGCCGACATTCCTGCTGTCCAAGCCATGACCCGGGCTGTTCAGGCGCATGGAGCCTTGGCAGGGATCGAGTTGGGGCATCTGGGCCTGGCTTTTGGCAACCAGGACTCGCGTATGCCGCCAATCGCGCCATCCCACCGGTCAATTATTCTGGATGAGCCGATTCAGGCGCGGGGGATGTCGCTTCGAGACATCAAGGACTTCAGAACCTGGCATCGAAATGCCGCGCTGCGCGCCAAGCGTGCTGGCTTCAACATTATCTACGTCTACGCGGCGCATAACCTTTCGATCCTTCAGCAGTTCCTGCTTCCTCGCTACAACACCCGTACCGATCATTACGGTGGCAGCCTTGAAAATCGTGTTCGCCTGCTGCGTGAAGTGCTCGAAGACACCAAGGATGCCGTGGGCGACACCTGTGCGGTCGCGTTGCGTTTTTCGGTTGAAGAGCTCATGGGGGACGACGGCATCCGGCATGACGCCGAAGGACGTGAAATCGTCGAGATGCTGGCCGAGCTTCCCGATCTCTGGGACGTGAACGTTGGTGACTGGGAACACGACTCGGCACCCTCGCGTTACTCGCAGGAGGGTTACCAGGAGCCGTACATCTCCTTTGTAAAGCGAGTCACCAGCAAGCCTGTCGTCGGGGTAGGGCGGTACACCTCTCCCGACACGATGGTTCGCCTGATCAAGGCTGGCGTCATGGACCTCGTCGGTGCAGCCAGGCCCTCCATCGCCGATCCGTTCCTGCCGAACAAGATCAAGGAAAATCGCCTTGAGGATATCCGCGAGTGCATCGGCTGCAACATCTGTGTTTCGTCCGACCAGAACATGGTTCCGCTGCGTTGTACGCAGAACCCGACCATGGGGGAGGAGTGGCGTCGAGGCTGGCACCCGGAGCGTATGAATCCGAAGCGGTCCGATGATTCGGTTCTGGTCATCGGTGCCGGTCCTTCGGGTCTCGAAGCGGCGCGTGCGTTGGGCGAGCGGGGTTATTCCGTTGCCCTGGCCGAGGCCTCGGCTGAGTTGGGCGGTCGTGTATTGAAAGAAGGTGGCCTGCCGGGGTTGGCGGAGTGGCGTCGTGTTGCAGACTACCGTGTGCAGCAGCTTCTGAAATCCACGAAAGTAGACATTTACCGAGAGAGCAACCTTTCGACCGAGGACGTTCTGGGCTTTGGTTTCCAGCATGTACTGGTGGCAACCGGCGCGACCTGGCGGGGCGATGGTGTGGGTCGAAGCCTTCATCAGCCGGTACCGGGACTTGGCACCATCCCCGTCTTCACGCCCGACGACATCATGGGAGGCAACCTGCCCAAAGGCGAGGTAGTGGTGTTCGATGACGACACTTACTACATGGGCAGCGTTATCTGCGAGTTGCTGGCGAAAAAGGGATGCCGGGTTCGCCTTGTAACTCCGTTCTCCGTTGTTTCTCCCTGGTCCTATTTCACCTGGGAGCAAAGGCGAACGCAGGTACGCCTGATGGAGCTAGGGGTTGAAATCAACACTAACCGTTCGCTGTGCAAGCTGACGGATAACGGTGTCGTAACTGCCTGTACCTACACAGGGCAGGAATATGAGATTGCAAGTGCAGCCGTGGTGCTGGTTACCGAGCGCCTACCGAACGAAGGCCTGTACCTCGATCTGGTCAAAGACAGTTCTGCGCTTGACGTTGCGGGAATCAAATCGGTCCGTGCAATTGGCGACTGTTATGCGCCAGGAATTATCGCCAGTGCTGTTTACAGCGGTCATCTAGCGGCGCGTGAACTGCAGGAAAGCGAAGAGGCAATTGCCTTCCGTCGCGAACGAATCATCGTCCACTCGTGAGTAAAAAAATGAACAAGAAACATGTAGAAGACGTGGTGTCTTTCTGCCGCTCTGCTGTGGAGCCGGCCATTGAGACTGTCAATCACGCTAACGTTCTCTCGGGAGAATACATCTCCACAACGTGGCTTCATTACTACGATCCTGAATCTGGATACTCTGTTGGTGTTTGGGAGGCAGGGAGTTTCCGGGAGGCATTTATCTCGGAGCAAAACGAATATTGCCATTTGCTTGAAGGCGTCGTTCGGCTGACCGACAGCGAAGGAAAGTCCGAGGATTATTCACAAGGAGACTCGTTCGTTATTCCAGCCGGCTTCGATGGAGTCTGGGAGAACATCGTTACGGTCAGGAAGTACTTCGTGATTAGCTAAAATATTTAACATATGAGCCGTGTAAGCGGCTCATATGCTTGGGTATTTACTTTCTTCTTCATGTGTGTGGAGTCAGAAATGAATAAGATCCTGGCGTTTTCAGTTTTTGCTTTTGCGTTTGGTCTGAGTGCAGTTCAGGCACAGGAAAAATCTTCTGGTAATGTTGTAAATATCTATAACTGGGGGGATTACATTGACCCTGCTTTGAAAGAGCAGTTTCAAAAGGAAACGGGCATCACTGTCGTTTATGATGTCTTTGATTCTAATGAAACTCTGGAGGGCAAGCTCCTCTCGGGGAATACAGGATATGATCTTGTAGTTCCGTCAATTCAATTTCTAGCCCGGCAGGTCAAGGCGGGCGTTTATCGAAAGCTCGATAAGGAGAAGATTCCCAATCTCTCGAACCTGGACCCTGCAATGCTGAAGCTGATCGAGTCCAGCGATCCTGGTAACGTTTATGGGGTTCCTTACCTCTGGGCCTCGAATGGCATTATCTACAACCCGGTAAAGGTCAAGGAGACTCTGGGTATAGACGCTATTGACTCTTGGTCTGCGGTTTTTGATGTTGAAAATATCAAAAAGTTATCCAAATGTGGCGTGGCTTTTTTCGAATCGCCTGACGAGATTTTTCCTGCTGTACTTCAGTACATCGGAAAGGACCCCAATACGACTGACCTGAAGGATTACAAGGAGGCGTCAGACCTTCTGGAGAAGGTAAAACCCTACGTAACCTATTTCAACTCGTCGAAGTATGTTTCCGATCTTGCCAATGGAAATATTTGCCTCGCCATTGGCTATTCCGGCGACCCGGGACTCATTAATTCGCGAGCTGAAGAGGCAGGTAATGGCGTTCATGTTAACTTCGCCGTCCCGAAAGAAGGGTCAAAGCTAAGTGTCGACATGATGGCGATTCCTGCGGATTCAAAGAATCCGGAAAATGCCGAGAAATTCATTAATTTCGTGCTCGACCAGAAGGTAATGGCGGCGATTACAAACTACGTTCACTACCCAAACGCAGTGCCAGGTTCAAAGCAGTTCACTTTGCC
This sequence comes from Pseudomonas sp. DR48, assembly GCF_019823085.1. Taxonomy (NCBI): domain Bacteria; kingdom Pseudomonadati; phylum Pseudomonadota; class Gammaproteobacteria; order Pseudomonadales; family Pseudomonadaceae; genus Pseudomonas; species Pseudomonas sp. DR48. The sequence continues at coordinate 4,383,698 of NZ_CP081946.1, forward strand.
AGAAATTTCCAATGATCCAGTGATTTATCCGCCGGAAGACGTTGCTCGACGCCTGGTTGTCATTAAGTCACGTTCGCCTGAACTAGTAAGATTTATCACCAGGTCTTGGAATAAAATTAAAAGCGGTAGTTGAACTGTCGTTCACGGGTATGTCGGGAGTAATTCGATGACTGTTGCTGCTGTTGTTTCTGAATCAATGGATCAATCACGAAGTGAGATTGTTCTCAAGATTCAAGGGGTGTCGAAAAAGTTCGACGGTGTCGTTGCGGTTGATGATGTCAACCTGGAAATTCGGCGGGGTGAGATCTTTGCTCTGCTTGGGGGATCCGGTTCGGGGAAGTCGACCTTGCTGCGAATGTTGGCGGGTTTCGAACGGCCCACCGAGGGACAGATTCTCTTGGAGGGAGAGTCCATTGCAGATGTCCCTCCCTATGATCGCCCTATCAATATGATGTTCCAGTCCTATGCGTTATTTCCGCATATGACAGTCGAGCAGAATATTGCATTTGGCTTGAAGCAGGATGGGAAAGGGAAAGTCGAAATCGGCAAAATCGTGCAAGAAATGCTGAAGCTGGTTCAGATGACCAGCTTTGCAAAGCGCAAGCCTCATCAACTATCGGGAGGGCAGCGCCAGCGCGTTGCCCTGGCTCGTTCGTTGGCCAAGCGTCCCAAGCTTCTTCTTCTCGATGAGCCGATGGGGGCGCTGGACAAAAAACTGCGTACGCAAATGCAGCTCGAGCTCGTTGAGATCATCAGCCGAGTGGGGGTTACCTGCGTGATGGTGACCCATGACCAGGAAGAAGCCATGTCGATGGCTCAACGTATTGCCATCATGAACAACGGCCGTATCGAGCAAGTCGGGAGTCCTGTCGATATCTACGAGACCCCGATCAATCGTCACGTATGCGAGTTCATCGGTAGCGTTAACGTCTTTGACGGCGAGTTGGTCGAGGATCTGGAAGATCGTGCCTTGATCTCGTCACCCGTGCTGCAGCAGCTCATATACATTGGCCATGGCATCAGTACCCGCGCTCAAAGCAAGTCAATTTCCTATGCAATTCGTCCGGAAAAAATGCTTATGACGTTGGAACGCCCTGATTCCGACTTCAATTGGACGCTCGGTTGTGTTGATGAAGTAGCGTACCTGGGTGGGCACACCAATTACTTTGTAAGGGTGGCGTCGGGAAAGAAAATCCAGGTACAGATCCCAAACAGTGAGCGGCATCTGAAGCGACCGACATTGCGTCAGCAAGTTTATATCTCTTGGTACGATGATGCTGGCGTGGTACTGCAATCATGAACATCGTTAAATTCATTGAGGCACGACGGCCAAGAGGGAGGCACGTCGTGATCGGTGTGCCGTTCTTCTGGCTGTTCCTGTTCTTCCTGCTGCCCTTCGCAATCGTGCTGAAAATCAGCCTGGCTTCGGCCGACGTTGCCATTCCGCCTTACATCGAAGTGGTCCAGTACGCCAACCAGTCCCTTCAGATCTTACTGAACTTGGGCAACTATCTGATATTGACGGGCGACCCGCTCTATATCGACGCCTACCTGGGATCGCTGAAGATGGCGGCGATCAGCACGGTCCTGTGCCTGTTGATCGGTTATCCAATGGCTTATGGCATCGCCCGTGCCAACAAGGAAATGCAGACCGTGCTGATGCTGTTGATCATGATGCCGACCTGGACGGCGATCCTGATCCGCGTGTACGCCTGGATGGGTATCCTCTCCAACAACGGTTTGCTCAATAGCTTGCTGATGTTCCTGGGGATCATTCCGGAGCCTTTGGTCATCCTCAACACGAACCTGGCGGTGTACATCGGCATCGTTTATTCGTATCTGCCGTTCATGGTCATGCCGCTCTACGCCAACCTGGTGAAGCACGACTTGAGTTTGCTGGAAGCTGCATCCGACCTTGGTGCGCGCAACTTCACCAGCTTCTGGAAGATCACCGTCCCGCTGTCCAAGAACGGCATCATCGCCGGCTGCATGCTGGTGTTCATTCCTGTGGTGGGCGAGTTCGTGATTCCGGAACTGCTCGGCGGCCCCGAGACGCTGATGATCGGCAAGGTGCTGTGGCAGGAGTTCTTCAACAACCGTGACTGGCCGGTGGCTTCCGCCCTCGCCGTGGTGATGCTGGCGATCCTGATCGTGCCCATCATCCTGTTCAACAAAAACCAGGCGAAAGAGCTGGAGGGCAAGGTATGAACAAGCGTTGGTCGTTTTCCAGCATCATGCTGGTGTTGGGTCTGCTATTCATCTACCTGCCGATGGTCATCCTGGTCATCAACTCGTTCAACGCCTCCAAGCTGGTGACTGTCTGGGGCGGCTGGTCGGTGAAGTGGTATGTCGGACTGCTGGACAACCGACAATTGGTGGGGTCGGTGTTCCGCTCGCTGGAGATCGCCCTCTATACCGCGGTTGCCGCTGTTGCCTTGGGCACCCTGGCCGCCTTCGTGCTGACCCGCATTCCACGCTTCCGTGGCCGTACGCTGTTCGGCGGCATGGTCACGGCGCCGCTGGTCATGCCCGAGGTGATCACCGGTCTGTCGCTGCTGCTGTTGTTCGTCGCCATGGCCCAGTTGATCGGCTGGCCGCAGGAGCGCGGCATCGTGACCATCTGGATTGCCCACACCAGCTTCTGTTCGTCCTACGTGGCGGTCGTGGTTTCGGCGCGCCTGCGTGAGTTGGACCTTTCCATCGAGGAAGCGGCCATGGACCTGGGCGCCAGGCCCTGGAAAGTGTTCCTGCTGATCACCATCCCGATGATCGCGCCATCGCTGGCGGCGGGCGGCATGATGTCCTTTGCCCTGTCGCTGGATGATCTGGTACTCGCCAGCTTCGTGTCCGGTCCGGGCGCCACCACGCTGCCAATGGAAGTGTTCTCTGCCGTACGCCTTGGCGTGAAGCCGGAGATCAACGCGGTGGCCAGCCTGATCCTGTTATCTGTATCGCTGTTCACTTTCTTCGCATGGTATTTCACCCGTAGAGGTGAGCAGCGCAGGCGGCGGTCCGTCCAACTGATGCATGAGGACGTTTCGGCAAAAGCACCACTGCCGCAGTTACAGGCGGCGTAAACCCGACAGCACGGCGGGAGGCGGTGCAGGTGATGCAGGTGTAAACCGGCACCGCTTGTCAGTTGATCGAGCTGTCCCGCCTGGTGTCGCGCTGTTGGTCGTGAAGTGTGTGAAAATACAAAAAATAATTCATGAAAAATATTGCATAATTTCATGATTGGTTTCACAGTGATGGCCATAACAACGTAAGGAGCGCCGAGCTCCTGGTCATCCTGAGGTACGTCCTGTGACGACAGATCCGCGCTATTCCATTCTCTTCGAGCCCGTGAAAATCGGGCCTGTCACGGCTCCCAACCGTTTTTTCCAGGTTCCTCATTGCAATGGCATGGGACACGTCCGGCCAAACATGCTTGCGGCTATGCGAGGCGTGAAGGCGGAAGGTGGTTGGGGGACGATCTGCACGGAAATTACTGACATTCACCCCACCTCCGATGTGGGACCCTATGCCGAGGGCCGGCTTTGGGATGATGCCGACATCCCTGCCGTCCATGCCATGACCCGGGCTGTTCAGGCGCATGGAGCCTTGGCGGGGATCGAGTTGGCGCATGTGGGCTTGGCTTTTGGCAACCAGGACTCGCGTATGCCGCCAATCGCGCCGTCCCACCGGTCAATTGCTATGGAAGAGCCGATTCAGGCGCGGGGGATGTCGCTTCGAGACATCAAGGACTTCAGAACCTGGCATCGAAATGCCGCGCTGCGCGCCAAGCGTGCTGGCTTCAACATTATCTACGTCTACGCGGCGCATAACCTTTCGATCCTTCAGCAGTTCCTGCTTCCTCGCTACAACACCCGTACCGATCATTACGGTGGCAGCCTTGAAAATCGTGTTCGCCTGCTGCGTGAAGTGCTCGAAGACACCAAGGATGCCGTGGGCGACACCTGTGCGGTCGCGTTGCGTTTTTCGGTTGAAGAGCTCATGGGGAACGACGGCATTCGGCATGACGCCGAAGGACGTGAAATCGTCGAGATGCTGGCCGAGCTTCCCGATCTCTGGGACGTGAACGTTGGTGACTGGGAACACGACTCGGCACCCTCGCGTTACTCGCAGGAGGGTTACCAGGAGCCGTACATCTCCTTTGTAAAGCGAGTCACCAGCAAGCCTGTCGTCGGGGTAGGGCGGTACACCTCTCCCGACACGATGGTTCGCCTGATCAAGGCTGGCGTCATGGACCTCGTCGGTGCAGCCAGGCCCTCCATCGCCGATCCGTTCCTGCCGAACAAGATCAAGGAAAATCGCCTTGAGGATATCCGCGAGTGCATCGGCTGCAACATCTGTGTTTCGTCCGACCAGAACATGGTTCCGCTGCGTTGTACGCAGAACCCGACCATGGGGGAGGAGTGGCGTCGAGGCTGGCACCCGGAGCGTATGAATCCGAAGCGGTCCGATGATTCGGTTCTGGTCATCGGTGCCGGTCCTTCGGGTCTCGAAGCGGCGCGTGCGTTGGGCGAGCGGGGTTATTCCGTTGCCCTGGCCGAGGCCTCGGCTGAGTTGGGCGGTCGTGTATTGAAAGAAGGTGGCCTGCCGGGGTTGGCGGAGTGGCGTCGTGTTGCAGACTACCGTGTGCAGCAGCTTCTGAAATCCACGAAAGTAGGCATTTACCGAGAGAGCAACCTTTCGACCGAGGACGTTCTGGGCTTTGGTTTCCAGCATGTACTGGTGGCAACCGGCGCGACCTGGCGGGGCGATGGTGTGGGTCGAAGCCTTCATCAGCCGGTACCGGGGCTTGGCACCATCCCCGTCTTCACGCCCGACGACATCATGGGAGGCAATCTGCCTAAAGGCGAAGTAGTGGTGTTCGATGACGACACTTACTACATGGGCAGCGTTATCTGCGAGTTGCTGGCGAAAAAGGGATGCCGGGTTCGCCTTGTAACTCCGTTCCCCGTTGTTTCTCCCTGGTCCTATTTCACCTGGGAGCAAAGGCGAACGCAGGTACGCCTGATGGAGCTAGGGGTTGAAATCAACACTAACCGTTCGCTGTGCAAGCTGACGGATAACGGTGTCGTGACTGCCTGCACCTACACAGGGCAGGAATATGAGATTGCAAGTGCAGCCGTGGTGCTGGTTACCGAGCGCCTACCGAACGAAGGCCTGTACCTCGATCTGGTCAAAGACAGTTCTGCGCTTGACGTTGCGGGAATCAAATCGGTCCGTGCAATAGGCGACTGTTATGCGCCGGGAATTATCGCCAGTGCTGTTTACAGCGGTCATCTGGCGGCGCGTGAACTGCAGGAAAGCGAAGAGGCAATTGCCTTCCGTCGCGAACGAGTCATTGTCCACTCTTGAGTTAAAGATGAATACAGAAGCATACGCTTCCTCTTCAATAGGCAGCATGCGCTAATACGGCTGAGGACAGAATGAACGATTTGACATATGACGTAGTAGTGATTGGTGGCGGGCATAATGGGCTGGTTACAGCTAACTATCTGGCCAAGGCGGGATTTCGCGTCTGCGTTTTAGAGCAGCGCCATATCGTCGGCGGGGCGGCAGTCAGCGAGGAGTTTTTCCCGGGTTATAGAAACTCGATCGCATCCTATGTGGTCAGCCTTCTGCGACCAGAAGTGATTTCGGACTTGCAGCTCGAGGCATATGGCTACGAGACAATGCCACTGGAAAATTCGTTCTATCCAGATATCAATGGCGAGTACCTATTACTTACAGCAGACGAAGAAGAGAATAAGCGACAGTTCGCGAAGTTTTCAGAGACTGATTATTCTGCCTACCAGCAGTTCGAACATCTTGTTGAAAAAGTTGGAGATATAGTTCGGGGGCAATGGCTACGAGAGCCGCCGAAGCTGGCCGGTGGAGGTATTCAGGATCTTTTTAGTGGACTGAAGTTGGGGCTGGACCTTTATAAAACAGACTCGGAAACACGGCATCGAATGCTGCAACTATTTCTCGGGACACCCAGCAGCATGATCGATCGCTGGTTCGAGAGTAAAAAAATCCAGTCAGTCATGGCTACGCATTGTATGCCGGCAACATTTGCTTCGCTGCATCAGCCGGGTGCTTGTATGCCGATGTTGCACCATGCGGTTGGTGAGTTGAACGGACGCAGAGGTGCTTGGGGAATAGTCAAGGGTGGGATGGGCTCGATAACGCAGGCTATGGCAAAGTCAGCTGTCGCTAAAGGCGTCGAGATACGTGTAAACAGCGAGGTCGAGAACATACTCGTTGAAAATGGCGCTGTGCGTGGAGTGCGCCTCAAAGGGGGCGAGCAGATATCAGCAAAAATAGTAGCTGCAAACACCGACCCAAAGCGCACGTTCCTGAATTTACTGGGAGAGCAGCATCTTCCGACTTCGTTTGCGGAAGATATCAAGGTGTTCCGCCAAGAATCAGCATCCTTGCGAATGAACCTTGCATTGAAGGGTATCCCGGAGTTTGCATGTATACCCTCGAAGGGAATTGGATCGCACCATAAGGGCGGGATCTACTTCATAGAAGGAAAGGAGCATGTGGAGCGTGCCTATTATTCGGCTCGAAGCGGAATTCCTGCAAATCCCCCAATCGTTGAAGCGTTGATGCCGAGTACGATTGACGACACGCTTGCCCCGGCTGGTCATCATGTAATGAGTCTGCTGTGTAAATATATGCCTTACGACCTGTCTGAAGGAAGACATTGGGATGATATAAAGAAGGAAGTGGCCGAAAATATCATCGATTATGTTGCGCGTTACATTCCTAATCTAAGAGAGATTCTGGTTGGCTATCAGTGCCTGACCCCTCTTGACTTGGAACGCATGTTTGGCATGACTCGCGGGGACATCTGTCATGGAAGACTCGAGCCAGATCAGTTATTCAGCTCTCGTCCTCATCCTGATGCCGCTCAATACTCGACCCCCGTAGCAGGTTTGTATCTATGCGGATCGGGTGCCCATCCAGGAGGAGGCGTTACAGGTGCGCCTGGGTACAATGCTGCAAAGCGCATCATAAAGGATAACTGATACTTGTAGTGCGGCCAGGGCCTGCCAATGGTTGTTAGCCGGTTGACGCTGATGCGATATTGAAACTGCCCGCCGGCGTTCATTGGCCTACCCGAATACTCGGCAAGAACGCTCTTGCGCTGTATTTGATGGGCAACATACCGGGCAATAAAAACAAGCCCCGGTCAAAATCGCATTAGCTTCAACAAGTTTGAGTAACAGAAGGCTGTTTTTTGCGTTGCGTTGCCAGCACGACACTGCGAGTTCACGCAATAGAGATGTTGGTGAACGGAATCGAGGCGATGAATAGCGCCTCTCCCAGACGGCATTACTTGATCTGCAACAACAATAACGGAGGAAGCAGATGAACATGAAGCAGACGCTGCACGCACTACTGGCTGTAGGGATCACGCTCGGCACATGCGCGTTTGCCGAGGAGCGTCAGGTCAATATCTACAACTGGACTGATTACATCGGCGATACGACGCTGGCTGATTTCCGCAAGGAGACCGGCATCAAGACTGTCTACGATGTCTTTGAGGCCAACGAAACCCTCGAGGCAAAACTACTGACGGGTAATACCGGCTACGACATCGTCGTGCCAAGCAGCCATTTCCTGCCTCGGCAAATCAAGGCCGGCGTTTACGCGAAGCTGGACCGTTCCAAGCTTACGAACTACAAGAACCTCGACAGCACTATTCTCAAGCGCCTTGAGGAAAATGATCCGGGGAATCAATACACCATCCCTTACATGTGGGGCACGAGCGGCATTGCTTATAACAAGGACAAGATCAAGCAGGCCCTGGGCGTCGACCACATCGATTCCTGGGCGGCTCTGTTCGATCCGGAGGTCGTCAAGAAGCTCCATCGCTGCGGCGTCGCAGTGATGGACTCACCGGATGAGCTGTTTGGCGCAGTGCTCCACTTCATGGGCAAGAGCCCCAACAGCGCCAACATCAAGGATTACGAAGAAGCGTTGGATCTGATGAAGAAGATCCGCCCCTACATCACCTACTTCCACTCTTCAAAATTCATCAGTGACCTCGCCAACGGCGATATCTGTATCGCGATGGCAAACTCTGGCGACGGCTTCCAGGCCATGAAGCGCGCTGAAGAAGCTCACATTGGCGCCCGAATTGAATACGTTGTGCCAAAGGAGGGTGGCAATCTCTGGATCGACGTATTGGCAATTCCGGCAGACGCGAAGCACAAAGACGAAGCGCATGTGTTCCTCAATTTCCTGCTGGATCCCCGGAACATAGCTAAGGTTAGTGATTACATCGGTTATGCCAATCCCAACCCTGCCGCAGATCCTTTGGTATTGAAGGAGCTACTCGAGAATCCTGCGGTTTATCCGAATAAAGAGGTGATTGACCACCTCTACGTCTCCACCTTACTTCCTCAGAACGTGGTTCGTTGGATGACCCGTGCTTGGACTAATCTGAAAAACACTCAGTAATTTGGCTCGCTGGTGTCTGGCGTCTATTGAAGACCGCTATAAGCATGTTCTGTAATAGACGCCGAGTTTTTAGATCACTGTTGCATAATCATTGAGTCAACGCAGCAGATCTCATTGGATTCTATGGATGACGGCAAGACGCGTTGGGCGGACGATACAAGATTTCTTAGAGCGGTAAATTTTGGTCCGGTCAGCCAAATCAGTGACTCGGAGTTCCAAATTTTCCTCAGTGGCGAAAGGTTGACGCGGGTTTGATCGATTCGCACTACGGTAGATGCAAACGCGATCATGCTAGGGCTGTTGAACTGGTAATCAATTTTAAGGGGGGCTTTTGCTGGTTACTGATGCGTTGCTTTGGCGTCCAATGGTCGGTTTTTGTCGGGCATAGACCCCACCCTCGGCGAGCCAATGTATGTGCCTGGGCTCCAATCCAGCCGATGCATGCTTGCGTAGCCACGTCAGAACGGTCGTTTTGCCTTGAATCCCGTAGTGCTCCTAAGCCTATCTATAACTCAGTTCACCTTTTTCGATTTGGTCGACGTCCAATAATTTAAAGGTCAGTGTGTAATCTCGCTGACTACGCCTTTTTCCTGATTCCATTGCACCCTCCTGAAAATAGTTCAGAAGGTGTAAGTCTTATTCAGAACGGGGCACAGGTGTGTGTTCACGCCGCTTTTGGCCCTTTTTCGCGCTGCCTTTGGCACCAATCTAGTCTGATACTTCCCTTTCTTTCTCAGCGTTTTCGCATGTCAGATAGCCTTGCCAAACGCCCTGTTTCCGGGCAATTAGGGTGCTTTTTCTCACCCGCTCCGCGGCGCTAAACCCTGGAGGCTCAGTTCCGATTCTTCGTTCTAAAAGGGCACCATCCAACATCCGCGATACCGGCCAACCTCCATCGGCTTTCCACCTGAGAGGAAGATCGACCCAGAGTCCTTCATGTTTTTCTTGAAGTCGTCGGTGGCTGTCACCAGCAAGTCAACGTCACCTTGCTCAAGGGTAAATCCTTTATCAGCGAGTGAAATGGCTGGTTCAATCAGGGCCGCACGAGGCTTGGTACCGTATTTCACATGCCAGGTAGGCAGCCGCCGGCAGGTCTGGATGACGGCTTCAGCCAAGCGGCGCGTCATCCGAGAGTAGCGATCAACCCAACTGATAGCCTCCATTCGTTTGCCGCAAGCGTCACAGCCAACTCGTCTGAGTTCAAGGTTCAGCTGCACCGGCCGCCCAAGAATGGGCAGGTCACGGATGAGCCGCCGGCAATATTCATGGGTGGTTGTGCTGGGCGAGTTACAGCCGCTGCAGGTAGGAAATCGGGTGGCCTGGGGGATGAGATCGATCTGCAGTGCGTCACCATCAGGCTTGATGGAGACGACAGAAAAGCCCTCCCAAAACGGAAGGAAAGTATTAATATCGCGCATAAGAACGCCGGTTTGTTAGATGTGTTTGTTCGCACCAACATCATCAAACAAATCGGCGTTCTTGTTTCTGTGTTTCCCGGGATTCCGTGAAGAACCATAAAGAAGGCTGGTTTTGGCCCATCCCAGAGGCTGTAAAAAACAGCGTTTCGTGTTCCAGGTCGCGACCGATGCGACTCGGAGCATTGACCGTGCTGTCGCTCAGCCAACGAACGTCAATGACCCAAGACGATCAGGTTATGAGCGTTTTTACACACTCTGGGCCGGTAGCTGCCTTCCGTGGACGGTAGCTGTTGGCAATAACTGCCGCTCAGAGATGACCGTGGCCCGGCCAAATTTAGACCATTCGCAGATAAAAGGTCATGTCAGCGAATCGACAAACAACAGGCTGATGTCTCGCTCAACGAGCTGCAAAATGCCCGCAGTGAGAGAGTCCTGCGAGCACACCAGGTTACGAAAGTGGAACGCGTAGATCGCATAGATGATGTCGACTAGGGCATCAGCGTCACGACTACTTTTGAGCTTCCCACTTTCAATATACACCTCGATGGCCCTCTTCAATGACGCCCGGAAGCGGCGCCGCGCATGCTCAATATCGGGCTGTTCATCGACCGCTAGCACCATCACCGCTAAAAGCTCGCGCCAGAAGCGCTTGTCCTCGACTGAGTCTACATCGCCGTAGTCTGCGGCAATCATAGCGAGAATGCCTTGTTGAGGGTCTGCCGGAAGATCGCTCAGCACCTCATGCACCCTTTCCTGCGCCAAAAACACTTGATTCTCAATGATGGCAATTAGCAGCGCGTGCTTGTTCGGGAAGTAGTTGTAAACCGTTGTCACCGCTGCCTCAGCATTCGCCGCAATGTCCTCCATCCGTGTGCTAGTGACCGTCCCCTCGCGGAACAACTCGGTCGCAGTATTTATGAGGTTCTGGCGAAATTTCTCCTTCTTCCTTTCGCGAAGCGATGGCGTCTGTGGCTGGCTAGTGGGCATATTCACTCCGAGTTCCATGGTACGACGAAGCATTCTAGCGACTGCAAGCCAATCTGTGTAGCTGGCATTATTTTTGTAGTTGACTATATAGTTGTAATGGAATAGTTTTTTGCCCACAAAACAAAAACGAGGGCACTACCGCCATGAGCAGGCTTGGTTTGGTTATTGGCTTCACCGCTTCACTCGCAGCGTCTATCGGCGCTGCTTTCGCGGCTCCCCAGCAAGTTCGGGTCTACAACTGGTCGGATCTGATCGGTGCACACACCATCAAAGACTTCGAGGGCAAGACCGGTATCCAGGTGCAGTACGACACCTTTGATAGTGAGTCGACGCTTCAAGTGAAGCTGCTCACAGGAAACAGTGGATACGACGTCGCAGCGCCCTCGAATACCTCGCTGAGCCAACTCATCAAGGCCGGCGCATTGACTGAGTTAGATCGCAGCAAGATTCCCAACTGGAAGCATCTTGATCCTGAGCTGATGAAGTTCGTGGAGAGCAAAGATCCTGGCAATCGCCATGCGCTCATCTACGACTGGGGCACCACCGGCATCGGAATGAATCGGACCCTGCTTGAGGCAAAAATGTCTGATGCGCCATTCAACTCGCTCGACCTGCTGTTCAAGCCAGAGATCGTCAGCCGATTTAAATCTTGCGGTGTCGCAATGCTCGACAGTCCAGAGGATGTGTATCCCATCGTCCTAAACTACCTCGGGCTTGACCCGCAGCAGCCGACACCTGAGAACTTGGAGAGGGCCAACGAGCTTCTTAAAGCGATCCTTCCAAACCTTCGCTACATCGCGTCGGGCACATACATTAACGACTTGGCAAACGGCAATATCTGCCTCGTGCTGGGTTGGTCAGGCGATGTTGGGATTGCACGCGCGCGGGCCCAAGAAGCCGGCATCACCGACAAGATCCAATACGTTGCCCCTCGGGAAGGTGCTCTAGCCTGGTTTGGATTCCTCGTCATTCCCCAAGGCGCTCCTAATTTGGACGCAGCCTATCGCTTCCTGAACGAGACCTTGGAGCCAAAGGTAAGCGCGGATTTCACTGCGACTGTTGGGTATGCCACTGCGGTGCCAGCCAGCCTCGCCTTGCTTCCAGAAGAAGTCACCCAAAATCCGGCCATTTTCCCGCCTGTGGATGTCCGCAAGAAGATGTTCTGGCAGATCGACCCAAGCCCCAAACAGCTACGTGATATGACCCGAGCGTGGAACCGTTTCAAGCACTCCCTGTGATCATTCAACCCTTCTATTTGTTGATGGGGCTGCATCAGGCTCCATCGCTTAAGGATTTCGTAATGTGTTCTGCATCTACTCAAACCGCGGTTGTTCAGACTGAGGAAGGGGCTATTCGCGGTGCTTTCGATAGAGCCGCCGGCCTGCATACTTTCTTCGGTATTCCCTACGCCAAATCCCCGGTCGGTGCTCTTCGCTTCCGTCCCCCACAGCCTCATGACGGTTGGAGTGGCGTTCGCGATGCTGCCAGTTTTGGATCCGCTTCTGCGCAGTTATTCGACTCTACCGAGGGCGAGTATTCGGAGTTCACCGATGAGCCTCAGGTTGAGGGGCAGCCCTGGGTCGGCGGAGAAGACTGCCTGACTCTTAACATATGGACACGGTCTTTAGGGGCACACAAGAAGCCTGTAGTCGTGTGGATTCACGGCGGTGCCAACTGGCTGGAAAGCAGTCGGTTGAAATGTTATCACGGCGATCAGATGGCAAAGAACGGCGACATGGTTTTCGTCTCCATCAACTACCGATTGGGAGTGTTCGGCTTCCTTGATGTTAGTGTTCTTGGTGGAGAGGAGTATTCAGGTTCACACTCTCACGGCTTACTCGATCAGCTCCAGGCTCTCCACTGGATACGCCGTAACATCGCGCAGTTTGGCGGTGACCCGCAGAACATTACTCTCATGGGGGAATCCGCAGGCAGCATCGATATCAGCTGGCATCTGGCAGGTGGGCATCTAAACGGCCTGGTCAGGCGCGTGGTGATGATGAGTGGTTACGCAGGGCTGCCGGGACTGAGTGGCGATCTAACGTATGGACTATCCAATGCGTCAGCAGGAGATGTGGCCCGTGAATTCTTTGCCGATTGCGGCATCGACAGCTTCCAGCAGCTAAGTGAGATGACTACCGCAGACTTGATGATGAAAGTTCATCAGCTCAGCGAAAGTAGGGACATGCTTTTCCATATGGATTCGCTGTTCTGGCCAAAATCCCATGCCAAAAGCTCACTCCTCGACCCTATCGCTTTTGCTGCCAAAGGCGAGGTCACAGGGATCGACATCATCATCGGCTTCACCAACTATGAGATGGGGTTGTGGCTCAACTGGGATGAGCGAATTGATCAGATGGGAATGGATTCAGTCATCGAAAGTATTGGTATTCCGGCAGGTTTGGCGGAGTCGGTCAAAAGCCTTTACCGCGAGACATTCCCTGACGAAAACGACGGACAGCGGGCAATGCACCTGCTCGGTGACAGCGCTTTTGTAATGCCTTCGCTATGGGCTGCCGAGGGGCTAGCTCGAAACAACCGAGTGAAAGTTTATAGATTTGATCGTGAAACCGACCCTCGTCGTCGCGCACAGCATGCTGCGGATCAGGTGTACTTCTTTGACAAGCTGGACACTTATGTAGGGAAGCTCCTTGCTGGGTTGCCAACCACTGACACCGACTGCCAAGAGCGTGAGTCGCTGGTAAGGCTGATGCAGGGCCTAATCTTCAGCTACGCCGAAGCCGGCCATCCAGACTACTCCGCTTGGGCTGATTACGACACCGAACATCGTTCATTACTCGCCCTGGACGCCAAACCCAGCATCAAGTCAGACCCATACAAAAAACGACGAGAATGGTGGTTCCAGAATATCTACCCATCATATTGAGCGACGGGGACTTGTGCTGGTCCGAAGTAAAGGCGAGCCGACACGGCAACTGATCTAGAACCCTCAACAGCCATTGAGGAAGCACCAAAAAGAGCGGGCAGGTACGGCTTAGATGATATCTGCTCCTCTACAGTCGTGGTCGACGTCAGCAAAACCTTCCAAACACAAATGCCCCTCTCCCCCTAGAGATGGGCGCGATAACGGATACGTTCCTTTGGCAGAGCGGCTCGTCGACGGCGAGCTGACTTAGCCACCTGCAGTCCAACCAATGCGACAGCCAATCAGCTTCAGAATCGAAAACACTAGCGACGTGGATCAGCAAAAACTGGCTATTCCAGGATGGTCTCAGGAGTATGCGCAAATTTCCCCTGGTGCCTTCCGAGGTCGGACAGTGCATGCCCAGGCAGAGAGCGTGGAGGTGTTCGAAGAGGTTATGAACCTGCGTGTTGAGCAGGCTTTTCACACACCCGATAATACCCTGGTGTTTAGCTTCGACATAAACGAGGAAGCCCTCTATCTACTCGATGAGAAAACTAGCGACATCTGGGTAACTCCCGAGAGTTACCGCGAACTCTCCGTGGTGTTCAGGCGCAGCGATTTGGCGAGGATGTCGAGCGAGTCGCTGGGCATTGATGATCTGATCCTGATGCCCTTGCGCTCCCAATACTGCAGGTTGTTTACCAACTGGTTAAGTAAGATGTTGAGCGATGCCGCCAGCAACCCTACCGGCATTAACCACCAACATCTGGTAGAGCAGCTCCTCGAAGATTGCTGCTTCATCCTGGAACAAGGACTGGAAGTTGGGACCAAGGACGCGAGGGCCGGTGAGGGCAAGCGGGTAATCCAGCGTGTGATCGAGCGAGTCAACGATTGCCCTCAGGACAACCTCTGCGCCTTAGAGCTTGCCGATGCAGCCGATGTGAGTGTCAGGCAGCTGCAGCACATCTTCAAACGTTACTCAGGACTATCCCCCACCCAGTGGCTGCGTACGCGTCGTCTCAACGCTGCGCGGCGGGATCTTATGCAATCCACATCCTGGGAGGTCACTGTTGCTGAAATCGCCATGCGCTGGTCGTTCTGGCATCTGGGACGCTTCTCCGACTCGTACCATGCACTGTTCGGTGAGTACCCGCGCACAACGCTCACTCGAAACTGTCGTTGAGGGGGCAGTCAGTTCCTAAGGAAATCCCTCAAGTGGTACTACAGCATTCCGAGTGCCAGTAGCTGCGCCCGGAGTTGGCGGCCGTCTGAGGACGTCCTGTGCGGCAACGCCGCGAAAAGATCGAACCCCTAACTATCAGGACTTTAAATATGCCGACTTAAGAAGGCGGTATAGAGCCAGTCGCGGTAAAAGCAGGAAAAGACATCATCGATTCTGCTGGCGGATGCTCGTAGGTGGAGGACAACACGACGCTGAGTCGATCGCCCAACAGGTCCCAAGCGCGTTTCTTCTCTTCGGCATAGTCGTGGTGCAGGTAGTGGCGTCTTACACGAGAGCCGGCCAGCACATGGTTTTGACAGCGATCGATGACGTCCAGGCTGACACTCAAGGCCTGCATCATGGTCGCTCCCGTTCGGCGCAGGTCATGCGGTGTCCAGTCACCGTTCTGGCCGTTGGCAAGGACCAGCGTATCGTCATGACGCCGTCTGGAGAGGGCCTTGCGGTTTTTGAACCGCGCCTGGCGATCGCCGACCTGTTTACTCACCACTTTTACGTCCACATGCCCATCATCCAGCTTGTTCGGGAAGCACCATTGGGAATGTCCCGTTAGGGTCTTCAATTCCTGAAAGAAATGCAGGGCGAAGGGGGAGAGGAAGACATGGTGGTCCTGTTTCTTGCCGCGAGTGCCTTTGACGTTTTCACTGGGGAGGAACCACGTCTGCAGGTCCAGATCGACATTTTTCCATTCGGCCTGCAGTAACTCGCCAATCCGGCACAGCGTACCCAGGCTGATCCAGAGCGCGAGTTGGGTTTCTTTCTTTAACGGTCGAATGCCCTCGTACTTTTGACCGGCGGGGAGGGCGTTGTAATCGGCGGTCATTTGCTGGAAGCGGTTGTGCAGTTCCAACAGCTCAGCCTGCGAAAGGATCCGGCTTCTTTCTGCCTCGTAGTCGGCAGGGATTAATGGGGTGATGTCGACCAGTTCTGTTGGATCGCCCTCGACTAATAGGGCCCGCCAGGGTTGGCGTTTTCTGGCCCAGCCGAACATCTGAGTGAGGTCGGCGAAGAAACTGATCGCTTGCCGATGAGCACCGCGGCTGACGACCGCCCGGATCATTGTCCGAACATCGTGCTCGGACACACTGCTCACCGCTGTTTGGCCGAGCGCCGGGTATAGGTCCTTGTTAAAGCGGCGCTGCAATTCAGCATTGCCGTCTTTGCGCGCCACGCCATCCAACAGCCACGCCTTGGCCAGATCTTGGACGGTCAGCGTTCGCGCCTTCGTCGTTTTTACTTGTTCAGCCTCTACGTTAGCAGCGGCGTATGCCTGTGCCTTGGCGGTTTTCTTTTGCTCGTTGGGATTGATCTGCTCATCGATGAGCGCACGTGCCTGGTTGCGTGCTTTACGGATGTCCGTCAGGGATTTGCGCGGCCAGGACCCGCAGGCGTACTCTTTGTTCTGATCGCCCCACCGATAGCGATAGAAAAAGCTGACCGACACACCGTCCTTACGGACTGAGATTCGACCGGCTAGATTGCCATCCTCCCTGAGGATTCTGCCGGCATCATCGGCGGTCAGCGACTCGAGTTCTTTGATGGTGATTTTGGCCATAAAATGAGTTCCCCCTACTTTTCCCCCCACAAAACCGTCGGCTCTTGATGGACGTTACTGGACTCTCGTGGAGCAGAACACCGCTGGAGCTCAAGTAAATACTAGCTTATAAAAGTCCAGAGTAAAATTTTGGAAGCTTTCAAGAAGTATGAAAAAGGAGATGGGGTGCTAGGGGTCGAGTGTTCGAATCACTCCGTCCCGACCATATAACTCAAGGGGTTGCGAGATTTTATCTCGCGACCCCTTTTTATTTTTCGGCGTTTTTACCCCTACAAAACGACTGGCTCTGGGTGGAATCTTCAGCGGATACCGAAGCCGGAATTTATCTCTGCGCTTTGGCCCTCAGTTTGATAATTGAGTTGCCGACGGTTACTAAAAGATGAGTTTGCTATTCGCTTACTCTCCACAAATATATGCATAGCTACGCAACACAAGTTCCAACGTCGACATCATCGGTGTATTGACTAAGCGTGAGCTCAAAATCTCGACGGCGATCTAGGCGTTGATCGATGTACTGCGTGAAACAAATCTCGGAAAGCGGTTCTCGCGCAATAGGCCGTTAGGTGGAAATACACGGTAGCGGCACATCGGTATTGCGCTGAGCGCCCGGCCGGCGTCAGTATGGCGTAGATTTTTAGTGCTGTTTCCAAGGATAGAAGGGGAAAGTGATGGATTACTTGGCCATATTGCGCAAGATTCTGAACCAGCCACAGACCTTAGCGGTGGCCACCGACGGTTTCCCGCCAGACGAACTGCGGTTTGTCCTTGAGTACAAAACCCCTCCTGATATCGAAGCCGAGCGGGGTCGCATTACGGCGTTGCTGGGTTCGACGAACCTGAATTTGCAGCCGCTCGATACCCTGCTGGAATCATTTTTGGTGCTGCGTTGCTTGGGCGTCGAACGTACGCTGCCGTCCCGCGAATTGTTTTCCATTGGCTATGCCCTCGCCAATGCGCTGGATCTGCTATCCGCCGAGCCTGATCTCGGGACGGGTTTCTATACCGAACCGGTCGAACCGGGTGAAGAAGCCGCCACCGAGGCGCTCGAATGGTTAGAGGCGACCTGTATCGTCAAGAAAGCACCGCCGCCGGATCGCCGTTGGGCCTTGAAGTCGGCGGGCGTGGTGGATGCCTGGGCCTTGAGCCGCGGCGCCGGCATCATCATTGCACAAGCCGATACCGGGATCACCGAGCATGCGCAGCTCGGTGAAGAAATGCTCGACAAAACCCGGGCCTACGACATTATCGATAACGATCCGAACCCCACCGATCCACTTTCTCCAAAAATGGGCAATCCCGGACATGGCACTGCGACTGCCAGCGTCCTTGCCGGCCGAGATACCGCGCAGATGTGCGGCGCTGCGCCCGCCGCAAAGATCGCGCCGATTCGTTGCATCGAAAACGTCAAAATCTTCAACGCTGCACCCGTGGCCAAGGCAATTGCCCACGCGACACAGGTCGGCTGCCACGTCATTTCCATGAGCCTCGGTGGTGTGCCAAGCCGCGCTCTGCATGCGGCAGTGCGTGAAGCGGTGAACGCGAACCTGATCGTCATTGCTGCGGCCGGCAATTGCGCACGCATCGTGGTCTGGCCGGCCCGTTATGACGAGGTCATTGCCGTTGGTGGCTCGAACGTTGAAGACGGCACCTGGATTGGCAGTTGCCGAGGGGAGGCTGTCGATATCACAGCACCGGCCGAACTGGTCTGGCGAGCACAACGCCACGCTTCGACCGAGCCTACGGACGTCGTGGCGCCAGGGCAGGGAACGTCGTTTGCCACCGCGCTCACTGCGGGTGTAGCCGCGCTATGGCTGGCCCATCATGGTCGCGACAAGGTGATCGACTATGCAACGCAACATGGTGTCACCGTTCAGCAACTGTTCAAGGCCGCACTGCTCGCCACCTCTCGCCAGCCAGAGGTGTGGGATGCCGAAAACTATGGCCGTGGGTTGGTGGCGGCTGATGGGTTGTTGAAGCTAGCGTTGAGTGACATTCCCGTTGTGAATGTCGAGTCGCTGGGTGGTCCCGTGCATGACGTTCAGACCTTGCTCAATCAGGAATACGGTTTTGCAGTCATTGACCCGGCCCTGCGCTTCGCCAGGTACGAAACGGAAATCGCCGCTATCGCGTTGGCTCAGGCCCGCGCCACAGGTACTGCGTCAGGTTTGAACACTGAGTCGAAATGGTTCTCGACCCGGCCGTCGGCCGAGTTGAATGAGCACATTCAGCTGTCAACTGATCCGCGCCTGCGGCGTTTTGCCGAAGTAGCTGGCCAAACTAGCTTGGCACGGTTGCCGAGTACCGGGCCGCTGTCGTTCCAGGACAAACGCATAAGCCTTGCCTTGCCGACGAAGGCCCTGGGTTTGGAGAGTGCACAAGGTTTTAGTCCCGAACTCGCACGGGATTACTTGCGGGGCACCGGTAAACACGAACAGCTTGACCGTTTTACCCGCTTGCTCGACGCCCGATCGGGAATCTCTCGGGAAACTCGCGAGAAGCTGGTCGGGACGGTGGCGCAGGATCTCGACGGTTATGTAAAAGGTGCAAAAGCCGGTTCGACAACAACCGTGGGGCTTGAGGCGCTGGTCCGTATGACCGGCCGACCAACATTGCGGGTACGCAATAACGACGTGGATTCCGATCATCCGGAAGCCGCCACATGGTCCGACACACTGTATCTGATGAGGAACGATCAGAGCCTTCAAGACCGCTTGTCCCGCATCGGTCGCATCGATGTCGGTGGTATCCATGTAGGCACGGGTTTCCTGATTGGCGACGGCGTTCTGTTGACCAACCGTCATGTCCTACAAGCCTTCGCCGCCCCGATTCCGCAACGGAATAACCCGAAAGACTGGATCATGCTCAGCAATGACGTGACCATCGATTTTGCCGACGAACCTAGTTCGCTGACGACAGCGACGCGCTTTCGCATCACCGAGGTGATTGGCGCGGGCTCGCAGCAGATTCCTGACAACATGGCTGACTTTTCATGCCTCGATGCAGCGTTGTTGCAGGTGGAGAGCTCCAACGGCCAGCGGAGCCTGCCAACACCTATGACCGTGGTGAAAGACCCGTCAAAGGCGGATGTGAACAGCCAGGTATTCCTCGCCGGTTACCCCGGACGTCCGGGCGCATTACCACGTACGGCCACAGGTGCAATTGATGCAGAAATCGCGACCCGGCTCAACGAGCTGTTTGGTGCTGATTACGGCACCAAGTACCTTTCGCCGGGCCTCATCATGCAAGGTGTAGGCACGTTGCCTCGCGACAATGAAAGCAGTGTTTTCACTCATGACGCTACAACCCTCGGCGGATGCTCGGGCTCGCCGCTAATCAACTTCAACTCGCCGCAAGGTGTTGTGGGGCTGCATTTCGGCGGTAGTTGGCTGCGTGAGAACTATGCGCATGGTATTGGCGCGGTGGGGGCGGGTGACAACCCGATCAGCCGCGCTAAGCTCAATTGGGTGTGACAATGCCGGAACTGATTGATCCGCAATTGGTGTTGTTGGCTGAAAGTGTCGTGCTGTCCGACGATGGTTTTTGTGCGATCTACGACATTCTCGCCAGTCTTCATGATGCTGATTCCTTCATGGTGTTGAAGGCTTTGTCTGGTCAAGACGGCAACCCGTTTTACGCCGCTTTTGTCGAAGCCAAAGAGGGAGAGTGGTTGGGTGAACTGTGCTTGCAATTGACGACTGTGGACGGTCTGAAAGCGAGGAATGAGCCGGATGCCGAGAGACTGAAAATCAAACTGCACAAGGTCATTGAGCCCGAGCTGGGTTTTCTCGACGCCCGCGCAATGACCCGTGCAGGATTGGAGGCGGTGCGACGGGTGTGTCGAGTGGTGGTCGAAAACAGCCGGGGGGAGGTCAGCTACGGTACAGGATTTCTGGTGGGGCCCCAGGCGATCCTGACGGCGTGGCATGTCATCGAGCAGCTGCTAGGAGATGATGGCGTTCCATTAGAGGGCAGTGATGAAAAAATCAAGATCGAGTTCGATCATGTCGGTGCTGTTTATGAACAATTGCACGTCTCGGTTGCCCCGCAATGGCTGGTCTCTTCCAGTGCCTATCACCAGACAGAGAGTCCGCACCAGGTGTCGATTGATTTCCTTGCGCAATCTTCCGATGGGTTCGACCAGTGCCTGGATTACGCCGGCATTCGCTTGAGTAGCACGGTGGGGCGTTTCCGCGGGTTCTACCAGCTTGACCGGTTGCACAAGCCCCAGATAAGAGTACCCGGATCGCAGATGACGTTGTATCAACACCCGGGCGGCAAACAGATGCGTGTCGCCTATGGCTACGGTACTGCGCTGTGGCCCGCTGAACATCAGACGCGTTTACGCCATACCGTCAATGCCATGCCGGGCTCTTCTGGCGGGTTGCTGCTGGACGTGAATTTCAAGCCGGTCGCGCTGCATCAATGCGGTATCGAAAGTAACGGCGAATTGATAAATGGTGCAATTCCGACCGCTTGTATTGCGGCCCGAAGCGCAGGCGTGCTGGAGGGGGTATTGGGATTAGATCCCGTTTGGCGTACTGAACATCGCAATGAGCCGATCCTCGGTCGCAAAGGTTTTCAACAGGCTGTACAGGATTGCATGGTGGGGACAAGGCAAATAATTGCCGTGGTCGGGCAGAAGGAAAGCGGTAAGAGCTTCAGCCTGGAAATACTGCGCACGGTGCTGAAGAACAATGCGGAGCATTCGATTGTTGCGTTCAAAGCGGCAGAGTTGGTGCGCGGGCCAAGGGCGTTCGCCGAAGAGATTATCCGTCGCTCCGGACCAAGGGACTCGGTATACGAACCTTTGCCCTTGGCCGAGGAAAGCGATACGGCTGTCGATGCCTGGATCAAAGGTATTTTGTTTCCAGCGTTTGCCAAGCAAGTGAACGCCGTCACGGAAACCCGCCAGCTCTGGTTGGTGATTGATGAGCTGGACGCGAATCCGTTGGCCCAAGGTCCTCTACAGCATTTTCTGGAACAGCTTTATCAAGAAGTCGCTGATATTCCAAAGTTGCGGGTGTTGTTGTTGGGCGCCAAAAGCTTCGTGCAGGGAGCTCGGCCCGACAAGTTGTGCATTGAAGTAATTCAGCCGGTCAGCCAGCAGGACATCATCGAATACCTTCAGCTGTACTCGATCGACAAACGCCTTGAGCTGACTGAGGGTGAGGTTAGGCGCCTGGCGGGACTTATCGAGAGGAGTGCGAGCCTGCTGTCTATGACGACCCTCAAGGGACTGTCCTATTACATCCAGCATTTTGTTTATCCTGCGTTGGAGTCTGTATGAACCCCTCTATCGATAGCGCAAAGGATCCCATTGTCCAGCGTTTGGTTGAGGTTCGGGCCAACCTTGCATTGGTCGGATCTTTCGATCCCAGAGCCATCGTGGACTTGCAGCAAACGCCTGAGATCGCCCGGGACATCTTGCGCGCTCTGGCCCGCATCTGCGACGAGGTGCCCTCGGAGCAAGGTATTCGTTGGCAACTGACGCCCGATAGCCGACGTGCGACGTTACGCGAGCTATCCGACCTCAAGCGACTGCGCAACCTCGCCCGTCGCTCGAAGGCCGCGCCCGGGGACACGCTAGGGGCCTACCTGATCAAACTCGCCAGTGGCAAAGCCTTCAATATCGAAGCGGTTTCAACCTATGACTTGAGCTATCTGTATACCGCTCAACAGTTTTTGGAGCACCTTCCTGAAGGGCGTGTTTCAAGTACCCACGTAAATAGGGTATTTGCCCTGCGTGAATTTAAAGCTTCGCTCAACATAGCGTTACCTACAGCCTTGTTCGGTCGTGAGGATGAACTCAACCGGCTGCATAATTACCTGCTCGACGGCCAAAACTCCGATGGCGTGGGCGAGGCCGAGCCGTTGTATTTGACCGGGCTCGGTGGTGCAGGAAAGTCCGCGCTGCTGGCAGCGTATGCCCGTCGTTTGCTGGATGAAAAAGTCCCGGTCGTCTGGTTCGACTTTGACCGGGCGGCCTTTGCCCAGGCCGATACCGACCTGATGACGCTGGAATTCAGTCGCCAGCTTGGACTGTTTCTGCCGTCACTGACGGAGCCTTTGGCCAGGTTTCGTGAACAGGCTCGCGAGGTGGTCGGCCAGCACTATAGTCTCGAGAGCTATGAAAGCAGTGCCTACTCCACGAGCAGTGTGTGGTCGATCTGGCACCAGGAACTGGTCGGGCACCTGCCGATACGTGAGCCAATAGCGCTGGTACTGGATACCTTCGAAGAGGTGTTGTTGCGCGGTGCTAACGAACACCGGCGTCTGCGCAATTGGCTAAGAAGCGCGCAGGAAGAGGGTGCACTGTTCGGTCTACGGCCAATTCTCAGCGGTCGAGTACTTCCCAATGACCTCAAACATCAGGAATGGAAATTCCAACACATCCCACTCGACGATTTAAGTCCGGATTCGGCCTACGCAATGCTTCATCAGCTATTGCTCGCTGCAGGGATTGATGTGAAGGAAGACCTGTGCCGCAGGATGATTGAACAATGGGGCAGCAGCCCCTTGTTTATTCGGCTGCTGGCCCGTTTCCTTAGCGAAGAGAACGCTGTGCAGGAAGCTACCGAGTTACTCGATAGGGGGCAGTTCAAAGGGGTGACTCACACGCTGGTGCGCGGATTCACCTATCAGCGCATCCTCAACCGCCTGCGTACCGACGATCCGGATTTACGCAAACTTGCGCACATGGGCCTGATCTTGCGCCGGGTCAACGCCAAGTTGATCGAAGAGGTTCTGGCAGAGCCATGCGAGCTTGCGGTATTGGATAGCGAACGGGCGGATCAACTGT
Source organism: Pseudomonas sp. DR48 (assembly GCF_019823085.1). NCBI lineage: Bacteria > Pseudomonadati > Pseudomonadota > Gammaproteobacteria > Pseudomonadales > Pseudomonadaceae > Pseudomonas > Pseudomonas sp. DR48. The sequence continues at coordinate 4,407,026 of NZ_CP081946.1, forward strand.
TCAGGACGTTGGCTCGTCAGGTGTGGTTGGTGGAGGAAACGGAACGCAGCGATGTGGTTCGGCATCGACGAGATTTGCGTCAGGTGATGCTGGGGTTGATGGAACCGGCCGACCTCGCCGTAGCGCAGGTCATCCACTTTCGTGCCCTGGTATATTACAAGGCCGGTGCTGATCCTTACCTGACCAAAGCCGAGCAAGACCTTGAGGCGGATTACCATCGTTTGTTCATTTCCGAGTCGGAGCTGGATCTTTTTGAGCTGCTCAGTAATCCCTCACGGTTGGTGACGTCGCTGGGGGATGAGTTGGAAAGCGTGCCGCTGCAGCAGCGGGCGTGGTTGAAAAGGCAGGTGAAGTACGAGCTCAATAAGGAGGAGTTGAACAGCCTTTCCTCGGAGGCTCGCGTCGATTATCAGAGCGAGCAGATCTCCCAAACCCTCAAGAGCGGGGGAACGACGATCCCCGCTACCGACTACGGCGAGTTAACGGTTGGAGCGGAGCAGCGGCCCGAACCTCTGACCAGTGATTTACCAAGTTTCATCGCGTCGAACTTTAGTGCGGCGAATCTAAGAGTCATCAATAAGAAACGCCATGATGTGATCGACGATTTTTTTCAGATGATTTCTGTGGGCCGGGCGTCGAGAGCCTATGCAGTAGACTTTTGCGAAAGCCCGATCTGGCGGGTGGCTTTGGCGGCTTTGTACACCGGAGATCGTGACGAACTGTTTACCGTGATCCGTGACCGCATGGCCGCTATTCAATTCATCGAGTGGCAGCGCCCGATTCGAGCTGACCAAAGTAACGGGCTCGACGTGGCAACAGCGGTGAGTATGTTGGTGGCCCTGTGCGGTAACAAGGAGATCCACCTGCACGGTTACAAAGGCACGCAACGACCGCGACAGCGCACCCACAGTAACGACGAACTCAAGGCGTTGCTCCTTTCCTTACGACGGGTTTCGGAAAGTCCCGTGGATTATCCTGCGCCTATAGCAACCGGCCTTCTGTGCGACCTGACTCCGGATTTCATACGTTGTGTGGAAGGTGAATTGTCGGAGTTCAAGGTCCATGACCCAAACCTGAACCGTCTGTTGACCGATATTCGGGGCGGTGAAGAGCCGAAGCTAGCGAATTTCCAACGCAAGGCATCATCGGTTGGGTATGTGGAGTTGCACCGCCGTTCCATGGGTAGGTCTGGGTTCAGAAAGGCCTTTCGACCGCTTTATCCGGAGCTGTATCCACACATACGCGGCGCTATACGCGGTGCTGATTTTGCACTGCTAACGTTTGTCAGTGAGGCGGAAAGCTATGTCTCGGTATGGCCGCTCGAATTGAAGAGGGATTCCTTCGAGAAATCACTTAGACGTGATTCAGATCGCTGGACGGCAACGCTGATTCACTTCGCTGATCGCTGTGGCTTGCTGTATGCGCTTCTGAGTCATATTGCCCATTCGACCCAAAACAACATAGCTGTCGTCGAGGCTCGCAGGCTCTATGAGGTTTACGACCAAGCGTTGATGGGCATTGAGTCCTTTGAAACCAACCGTCGCGGAAGGTGGTTTGAGTATTAGCGAGCAGGCGCAAACGTGAAGTGAGTTCTGTATAAATTATTGTCAGTGCGATGATCATTCTTTGAGTGTCGATTTGGCGCTTTCAGATTCAATGGCGGTGGTTGCGGAAAAATCGCCGAGCTGGTAGCGCTCTAGCTCTTTTGTTCACACAGTTTCGGCATTCAGATGCGGCTGCTCGCACATTTTATCCTCTACGGTTTAACAGACCTGCCTCCGGCAGGACTGTTAGCTCCGACTAAGAGACCGATTTGGGCCGATTGCTGCCTGTTGTCAACAGCTGAAGGCAGTCTGAGGATGCCGTCAACGGTCGAGTTGTAGCAGCAATTTTTAGGCAGTCACCCAACGGTATTGTTTGGATACTTTTACCCGCGAAGGCGTTACACGAGACGGCTATCCATGGTGGAAAAGTAGTGCAGGCGATTCTCCATGGAGGGGGAGTGATTTCAATATGCCTTTATGGTGATGGTCCGAATGGAATTTCTAGGGAGGAGTGGGTTGATGGTGAAGGAATACGCTGAGTATGAAGTCCAACGGGCATTGCATCACGTTTGTTCTGCAAATAACCCAAAGGATGCGTTGGAACGCTTTCAGGAGGAAATCGAGCTGCTCGGTGACTGGCGGATCATGTATGCGGCAGCTGAATCGGGTGGGCCGTTTAGCTTGGTACGGGAGCAGTTCTCCAAGAAAGGGTTTGTTTCGACCATGTTGCGCGGCAAGTCCGTCTGGATTCTGGACAAAGCCTCTGCCTTGTCCAAGACGCAAGTGAACTACACATTGGGCGGCTCGCTTTTTCTGGATTCGAATGCGGCCAGCTACATTCGAAAGCTGTCATATGCGGAGCGTATTTCTCCTGAACTCGATGCAGTGCGTGCTGATCTGCATCGGACGTTTTCCGTAGATGATCTCGCAAGATTGAATTCTTACATCTACCTGTGTGAGGCGCAGAAAAAGTGGTCACCTGAAACCCGCCAGTTCTGCAAAGAAACGATTGCCGCAGTGCACGCACTGTCGCTTGATAATGCCCCACTGAGTGGTGGTTGGGGGGAGCGGTATCGCAGCTTTTACCAAGAACAAGCCGAGGCGTTCGCCGAGGATTGGATTGAAGGCTTTTCGCGTAGCTTGGAGGGCGGTTTGGGCGTCGCCTTAGCTCAGCAAGCTGCGGCTGCTGAGTGCATGATTTTGCGGGCCAAGATTTTAGAAAGCAGCTCCAAGGCATCACCGGAATCGAAGATGGAGGCGTTGCTCAACTTCATGCATGATGAGTTGCAAATCTTCATGCTACGCGAACTGATTGTTTGCGCCGATATTCTCTTTCACACCCAAAAAACGACGCTTTCGAAGAAACTGAACTCGGTCCTGGACAAGGAAGAACCTCTGCGGATCATCAACAACTGCGCCTGGGATTTGTACATACTCAGAATCATAGAGTCGCTGTCAAATCCTCAAGACTTGAAGGGTGTAGATTTCTGCCTGGATCGATTGATCACCTTTGATGAGGATCTCGCGGATGTCATTTGTCTGACGGAGCTGCGCGCAGTAGCGGTTCATCTCGGTTCACATCGTGCATATCCATTCTTTAACAATGAGTTGACCGGCTGGCTGGCGGGGTTGATCGGGCACAAGCGGATGGCGGCTTTTTCTGAAAGCTTGCAGGAGGAAGCCTTCAATAAACGAGCGGATCAAAGAAGTCTGGATAATGTGCAGAGAATTCTAGCGGAAGATCGGCGTCGCTTACTGCAGCTGGCAAAACGGTAAGTGATGGTTTGACTGACGCTGGCTTAACTATCGTGTGATTCCCGACACGTGTAAACAGGCCCAGGATTAAGTACAGCGGGGCCGGTGGTGATCACTCATCACCAGCCCAGCGGCGAAGCATCGCAGTGTTTTTGTGTCGTTGCATCGGATCAATGCAGTGCGGTTTCTTCCACTTATTTTTCCAGAGAATGACTCTGTGCAAAAAGAATTGCGGTCGAGATATCGAGCGATATGGAAGCAAACGACTTCATCAGCAAGGATTGCGGCAGTGCCCAATCCCACTTTTCGCGCAGCATGTTTTCCACCTCCGAAAGTATCGAATCTAGATCAGCAGCATCCAGGCTTCCGACTTCCTTCAGTGCCATTTGGGTTCGACCGATGTCGGCGTCAACCTCAATGGCAAGGCCTGCGTTATCACAAGAAAGGCCGACATGATTGAGTAACAAGCGCAGTGCATCGTTGGCATGATCACCTAGCCAGCTCATCAGATAACACTTACCGCCCGACTCAACTATGTAGCGCTTACCAAGTCCCAGCGAAACAAATGTCTTTCGAGCCTCGTCGAGAAGCTCTTGAGCCCCTTGATCAATAAAGGGGCAGGGGAGTGTGTCTGCCAAGACGGCTCGCATTTCTTGGCGTACGTTGTCATGCACCATCGCACCCAGACCATCGAACTGAGGAGGGGCGCCACCGCGTGCTGCTGAAACGATGATGACTTTGGCCTGGAGATCAACATCACGAACCTGCCACCTCCGGCCTCCGAAAATAATGCGCTGATCCTTGGTCAGTGGACGGCTTACCGGCACAGATCCCAGTGCCCTACCATCGCATACAAGGCGAAATTCTTCGTCGCTGGTGAATGCGCTGTAGAACTCATAGTGGTTGATCAATCGCTCTCCAACCGTCCCAGGAAGAAGCAACCCTGAGCTGTCCTGAACAATGAGCTCATGTTCTCCGAGCGCCTTGAGCAGCTTCACAAAGTCTGGTTTTTCAACTTTTGGAAATGCTCCCTCAGCAATCAAACTTTTCCAGAGATCTGCAGCAGATGCACCGCCGCACTGGGCAATCACTGAAAGACATTGTTGAACGAAGGCGGACGCGTGAATGCCTTGAGCCCTGGGAGGTTCAAACCACCCCTTGGCCAGCAGTCGAACCATGGCAATGGTTTGAACCAAGCCTTGGCGCAGTTGATCCGAGAGGCTCGATCCAGCTTTTAGTGGCGATTCCTTGCAATAAACGCGCAACGTTGCTTTTTCTCCTGGGCGCCTTCCCGATCGCCCTAAACGTTGTCGCAGACTCGCCACAGATGGTGGGGCACCAATCTGCACAACTGTTTTGATGCTGCCGATGTCTATGCCGAGCTCAAGTGTCGTAGTGCAAATCGCGGATGCCGCGTGAGTCCCTGCCTTGAGAGCATGTTCAGCTTGCTCACGTAAGTCCTTCGAAAGGCTACCGTGATGAGGCCAGAATTCGTTAGGTACGCCGTCTCTCTCGCAGCGCCGACGCAGTTGATCTGCGTACCATTCAACCTGCGACCGACTGTTTGGAAAAATTAGGTTATTACTGCCGCGTAACACCTTGTAAAGATGATCAGCGATCGCGAAGTCTGGGCTTGCCTCGTTCTCTGTCTCGTCTTCATTTTCCTCTTGCTCAGAAAGCTTTATGGGCTTCTTCTTGAGCTCGCTCATGGGTGGCTGAATGTAACCACGAACTTGCACCTGGAGAGTCTGGTTGGAGCTTTTTGATTCAATGACGGTAACGCCATCGGCATTTCCCGGACGCAAAAACTCCGACGCCATCTTCATGTCGCCGAGGGTGGCAGAGAGCCCGACTCTAGGGAGACGGTGCCCGGCAACAAGTTCTACCCGATGCATCAGTGACTGAAGTTGCTTGCCTCGTTCGCTACCGATGAACGCATGCAGCTCATCCACGACGATATAGCGTAGGTGCTGGAACACCCCGCCAAGACTAGAACCGCGGTTGACGAACAGGGCTTCAAGGGATTCAGGAGTGATCAGAAGCACCCCCTCAGGGGACTTCAAAAAACGATGTTTTTTGCTTGAGGAGATGTCCCCGTGCCAAGCCACTACGGGAATCTCAAGCTGTTCACAAAGACGGCTTAACCTGTCCCACTGGTCGTTGATCAGGGCCTTGAGCGGGCTGATATACAGCACCGAACCGGGTGGGTCATCATGATTCAGCAGATTGGTGAGGATGGGAAGAAAAGCAGCCTCGGTTTTGCCTGCCGCTGTTGCTGCGGCGATGATGACATCCTGATCGGCATCCACCAGCACAGGTACCGCCCATTCCTGGGCGTCGCGCAAAGAAGTCCAGCCTTCCGCCCAAATCCATCGCTGGATTCGGGACTCAAGTTGATCGAAACCCGATGACTCAGAGTGTGAAGGTGGCAAGTTCATCGTCCGCATCGACTTTGGTATCGTCTTCGCCGCCTGAGTCCCTGGCGACCTCGACAGCTCCAAGCAGCGTCCGCCAATCGGCGCCTGGGTTTTGCTCCAAGATGGCTAGCAGGTTGATGAACGCTGTGATCGTGGTGCGCGGCGTACGGAAGTAGGCTTCCCCCAAGCGCTGATTACAATGCGCCATAAACAGTGGGAGCGCCTCGTCAGGCAGTAAGTACTTTTCAGCATCTCCGCCAGCGTAAACGTGACGAAGTTTCTGAAGCAGTACGTAGAAGTCTTCCGGGGTCAGGCTGGTCAGGCGAATGACCGGCCCCGACAGATCCACCAATCCTGATTTCGCAAACGAGTTCTCGGCCAATCGAGATTGCAGGGCAGGGTAGCTGAATAGCCCCCGACGAGTGTCCATCAAAAACTCAGGCGTGCCACCTAAAACGAAACCAAGCCCTTCGGACGATCCCTGCAGAGAGTCGTTGAGGATACGGAGGATCTGTTCGTAATTGGCATTACGAGCTTGGGTATTGGCCAGTTTGTAGAGGTTGACCAGTTCGTCGAGGCAGATCATCAGACCGCCAAAACCTGCAAGTCTGACGAATCTCGACAGGAGCTTGAGCTGATCGTAGACGGAGGCATCATCAATGATGGTTCGTACGCCCAAGGCTGCTCGGGCATCAGTCTTAGTGGTGAACTCTCCACGCAACCAACGAATGGCGTCGGCCTTGAGCTGCTCGTTGCCTTCTTCGAAACCTCGGCAATAGGCGGCAATCACCTCCGCAAAATCATACCCGTTGACCATCTCGGTCAGCTCGGCCAAGTGAGCACGAATAACAGTCTCGCTGTCCGTACCCGCCGCCTTGGCTTCGGTTTTGGCCTGAGAGATGAATTTCTCAACAATGCCTTGCATAGCCCCACCGTCGGGCTTCGTACGCGTCGACATGTTTTTAGCCAACTCGGAGTAAAGCGAACGTGCTTGTCCACCCGTGGCATGTAATCTGCGATCTGGGTTCAAGTCGGCATGCATGGTGACAAGCTTGCGCTCCATGGCAATGGCTCGTACCAGGTTCAGAAAGAACGTCTTGCCCGCACCGTACTCGCCAATGACGACTCGAAATGCCGATCCACTTTCAACCAGGCGATTGACGTCCTTGATCAGTGCATCTAGTTCGCCTACCCGGCCAACCTGAATCAGGTGTTGGCCCACGCGAGGAACGACGCCTGCGCGTAGCGACTGGATGACCGCATCGCGATCCTTGGCTCTGATAGTGCTCATAGGGCTAACTCTTCCAGAATGTCTGTATTGATCTCGACAGGGTCATCACCCTCAGTGACGGGCATGTCGAAACGTTCAAAAGCCATGTCGTTAATTTGTTCCAGGGCACCATCGAGCATCAGCTCCATGTCGCTGGCGGCAGCTTCAAGTTCGGAGCGGCTCCACTCAGGGCGTGAGATCAGCAACCGAAGGAATGCAGAGTGTTCTAAATCGAGACCATCAATGTCTGCACTCGATTCTTGTACTGATTCTGCCACATCGACCAACTGTTCCGGTTCGTCAACCTGGTCATCAGTGAAGACTTTGGCAAGGAGGGCGGAGACCTCTGCGGTTTCTCGTTGCAGTTCTGCAATGCGCTCGTGATCAAGCACGAACCCTTGATTTGCAGTGGCGGTGATCGGGGTACCAGGCTCGGGACGAGGAATGCCGGCTTTTGGTTTTACGGAGGCAATACTTGCTCCAGATGCAGCACCGTGGAGATCGCTGTACAGCAACTGACTGTCTAGCTGCAGGGCCTTGTAAACGCGCTCAAGAAGTTTCACTTCCAATGGGCTGACGATGCCATCAGCTTGCGCCAGATGGGCCAGGAAGCTGGCAATCGTGCGTTTGGCTTCGACCGTTAGTGGGTCGAGTTTTTTCTTCAGGCTGGCCAGCGTTGGTGGTTGCTGGATCTGGATTCGCAGGTGTGCTTTAAGGCGTTTGCGATGGGCCACACTCAGGTGATTCCAGGAGTCGATGTGTTGAGCAAGCAGCGTAACTTCCTCAGTGGAGGTATCACCATCGGCAGAAGCCACAGCACTAGCAAGGTCGAGCGTCACCGAAGCTGCATTGTAAGCTGCAGAAGCTCGCAGTGACCCGTCTTCTGGTTGAGTCACGAACAGCGCGATTTGATCCTCTGCCTTCGGTGTCTTACTGCCAGCCAGTACGTCGGGTTCAATACCGATGTGAAGCGATTCCAGTGCGCGGGCAAGTGCAAGTACTTTGTCGCGGGACAGGGCGCCGGCGCTCTTGAACCGGCCTGCGAGTTCGCCAAAGCTCATGACAATCAGGTCGTCGCCAATTCTGAATTGAAGCTCGTCCAATTCTGCACGGGCTGCCGTCGGCCAGAGAGCGACGGGAAGCTGCAAAAGACCTTCGAGAGCTTCTGCGCTATCAGGGTTGCGGCCCAAATATCGGCTGTAGGGTTCAAGCTCGGTAGTGCATAGCTCAACCAGCAACTGCAGGCTTTTTCGTGTGCCTGACGTGGCCAGGACATCAGGAAGTTCACCCAAGCTAAGCGTGGGCGCCATTAAGACCGCGGAGGCCGGCCGATAGCTGGTTTTAAGCTTGGTCTTGTTCTGCGCCAGGCTAAGACCCTTAGGATGGGCGCTTGTGTACTTAAGCTTGAACAGTCTCGAAAAGACATCCTTACAGCGGGTCACGGGCGTGCGTTTGCTGATGTTGGGGTCAGCTAGCGCCCAGGCTAGTGCCCAATCGGCATCAAGGGGGCGCTTGTTGGAGGCGAATTGCCCCAGACCTACGCGCAGTGGCAGTGGCATCTCGTAGCTATAAGCGACAACGTTGGGAGGTGGGCCAAGGTAAAGGTCTGGATCGATCTTGGTGTTGCTCAGGTAATCCAGAAAACCTTCCGCATATCCCCTGAACGACCTATTTTCCCCGTAGATACTCAATAGGCGCTGGACTTCTTCGACGATCAAAGGAAGCTCAGCCTTGACGCCCGGGTCACTCACTGCGTCAACGAGTGCTCGACGCTCTAGACCATAGAAATACAAAAAGACGTAGCCGGTGTCTGCCAGTGGGTAACGACGACCACCCTCCAGCCATTGAAGGTATCCACGGCGAGCCTCTGACGTGATGGAGTGAAAACTGGGCCAATAGGACATCAGCCGTTCTTCTAGATCGACGTGTGTCTTTGCGATACGGAGCTTGGGGTTTATCAGTGAGGGTTCTTCGGCATCGTGCCGTCCACCTAGCACACTGCCCATATAGAACATGCCACCGGGAATTGAAAAACCGGAAACGGTGACAGATTCACCTGCTGGCACCCAGCGAACATCAGGTTTTTGCGTGCTCGCATTTGGAATTTTGAAGGACTTTGAAGATGCTGAGCCGAGTTGGACAGTGTAAAAATCAGAGGTTTCCTCTGTGCCCATATGGCTCCCTGAAACCTCACGGATAGAGAAAGTGAGGCCTGACCGTTGATGCTCTCGCAGATGTTCCGTCTCCGAAACGGCCACTGACAATTGCTCGGCCTGTCGCCTTGAGCGACGAACCAGCAGCCAAAAAACCGCGGCAATGCAAGCAATAACACCAATGGCGATCCAAGCATTTTTCGGGATCGATGCGACTGCGCCGAAGGCCAGAGCGAAAATGATCAGGATGCCATTACTTGTGGAGTTTTTTGCCTTCTTCCTTGCCATGAGTCGTTTCAACCTTGAAAGATGGGTGCTGGCGCAATGGCAGTATCCGATAATTGCCCTACGAGAACCATGGGGTGAGGAACGCTATTGATCGGAAAATTTTGCTTGCGCACGAATAGCTATAATCATCAGAAGTAGCTTTTCAGCAGGAAGCGCTCAGATCATCCCCCTCCAATGCTGATAACTGCGATTCATTGTGGGCATCTATCAGCCAAAAGCGGTCACTCAGTTTCTTCGCGAAACAAGGGAAGTTCAGTCACCCGTAGAGTTAAAAAACTATACACGGCAAGCTTGGAGGATATCTAAAAAAACCAAGAGAATTAAACTCTCAAGCTATGCCGCAATGATGGTATCCGATATGTTGTTATAGTGCTCATAGAGCGGGTAATGATCGTCAGATAAATCGAAATCACCGACTGTGCCTTCATTCCCTACAAGCCTCAATGACAAAAGCTACCATTAAAGTAGCTTCTGCCAGTGACAACCTATTTCTTTGAGGACTTGCTAGGTTTCAAGTCGGGATTGTTTCCCTGCGTGTCTTTATTGTCACGACGACGCTTATCAACTTCGCCGGTTGACTTAGCAATTGGCTTTGGGCCTGGTTTAAGCGCCATAAGATCTCTCCTTGATGTTAGTATTGATTTGGTTGTTACAAAATCATCTTATTGGTACTGGCTGATACTTTCAATAGACATGAGATGCTTGATTTTAGCTATGTGAAAAAATGAATTAGCTTTGGCAGTATCTAATGATGATCTACCGGCAGGCCAGGTTGTTGATTTACATCCATTTGTGCGACGTTGCAGGTAGCACAGCACGTCCAGGGTCATTCGAGTATTGCTCAGGGCGCAGTGGGAGCCGACCTCCAGCACCCCGCATTCGATAGCGGTCTCGATAAGCTTGATCCAGCGCCATTGCCAGCCCTTTTACCCATTCACCAATCCATATACAGCAGCATTGCGCAGGCGGTGGTCAGCTCCGGAGCGGTTAGTCCGTGGCGATGGTGGGCAGGCGCCGATCAAAGGAGGCGCTATAAGCAACGACAGTTCGCCCCGCGACGATAGCTGCGTATTGCTCGGCAACGTGCGATGGCCACCATGTCGTCGGTGATACCTTGAATTCATGTGAAATCGTTCACGATCTTGAGAAAACCAGACCGAGGCCTCCTGACAAAGGGATCAGCAGACCCTACCTGATGTTCACGGAAAGTTAGAGTAGTTGAGAGGATAATAGTGGTGTTAGGGGGAATGGGGTCAGGTATGTACTCGTCCACTGCGAAATTTCGCTGTCAAGCCGCTAGCAACCCGAGATTGAATGGCAGCTCCTGGCCGATTCTGTTGAAAAAGTCGGTCTGCCCAAACTGCCTGATCATTGACTGGTGAAAACGCCTTTTTTGCACGCTGCTACGTGAAATCCGAGTCCGGAAGCCTCTGCCAAAAGTAAAGATTTCAATCTCGGACGCGTACTTTTCTGATGCGCAAACCAAGGCCGACTTTTTCAACAGAATCGGCCGTTTTCAGCCTGCCGCGACCAACTGAAAACGACCGATTCTGTTGAAAAAGTCGGTTTGCCCAAAACGCTCGAATATTGATGGGTGAAAACACCTCTTTTGCACGCTGCTACGTGAAATCCGAGTCCTGAACCTTCTGCGCAAAACACAGATTTCAATCTCAGGCGCGTACTTTTCTGCCGTGGAAACCGAAGCCGACTTTTTCAACAGAATCGACCCAAAACGGACACTCAAGCGCTTGGGAAATGATCGCTTAGGTAAGGACTTTTAACCTACATTATAGGTGGGTACATTCTCTAGTAAAAAATTTCAACCATAGGGAGTAAATCTTACTACCATCAAAAAACAAACCGGCGCATCGCCTTATAAATAGTAATTCCCAGAATCCTTAAACTCATTTATTAGGCGCTCCACACGTGCAAGCGAATAGCCAAATCGCGACTTGTTTGCTTTATTGTCGCCAACTAGAAAATACCTATCGAAATATTCGTAAAGTTTTTGGCTATTCTTCTCCCTAAACTTTTTTTCGAAAATTTCTCTGACTATTAAGGATTGATTCCCTTTTAAATACTCATCAATCCTCTGCGCGCCAGCCTCTAGCGTGCAGCTGCTGGCTAGATAGAAATGGCAAACCTCTATAAATATCTCTTCTGTCAATCGACAAATCCATTCACCATTTAAAAGTACACTACCTTCTAATCTCTTAACGGCTTCTCCAATATCCAAATTAGTGAGAAACTCACTATAGAAAGCTCTCAACCCATAAAGTATCTCATCCGGCATTACTGTGAGGCTTGGACCAATGGCGCACCAGCATGGAGCTGGTTTAGTGATACCCATGGTATGTGAGAAATAGTCTCCAAAACAGGCTGAAAATATCAGTAATAGGTTAAAGTCGGTAGCGAAGTTCAATTGTTCCGTCTTTACAGACACCTGCTCCCAGCTTAGATCGCTGCCGTCGCTGAAATCTAAACCGTCCTGTGGATGGCCATGGCATTCTATGTGCACAATTGGATAAACATCATCGCGAGCATCGACAATAAGATCATCAATTACTTTAGTGAATTCGTCTGAGCTTTGGCAATCAATGATTTCGACTGGAATATCGTGCCGATGTTCTTCTACTAACGACGAAACATAATCGTACAAAATGCTGCCCGTTTTAACTTCATCAGCATTCAGGGATTGGATGATTACGATTTTTGAAAAAGAGATGCCTGATGACATGTGTAAGCGATTCCGTCATATTTATGATGGGGCATTTTAGCCCTGGCGCATAGGCTAAGTGTAGGGCTTGCGGATTTTTTCCACCGATACTGCTATAAAAAATAATAATGTACTTTGCGCCTGCTACTTATCCGCTGATGAATAGGCTATAAACGTCCTTGCGAAACATCTATCCAGCAGTTATCGCTTCAGGTTATGTGGAAGTGTTGTCAAGCTTAGTGGCTGACGACACAGGCGGCAATACCACGGCTAGTTCGCGAGATTCGGAGCATTTCATTCCGTAATTTTTATGGGCGCGCAGATTCCGCACAGACCAAATCAATTTTACTAAATCCCCATACCCTATCACTCGCGTTATATGAACTCATGAACTCCGGAAGCGAAATACATGTAAAATCGCTAATTTTTTTTGCAACGTAAATCGGGTAGCGGGTAATCATGGCATAGCCAATAGAGCGAATTTCAGCCTCTGGAGAAAAGTTCTCTCGAACATATTTTTCGACAAGCGGCAAGTTATCCCTGACCCAAGAGCATTTTTTTGAAAATTTCTCACTGTAATTATTTTTATCAGCGACAAATTTTGAGTAGTCATCAAGATACATTCGAGACTCGGTAGCCATGCCGACCTGTTTTGCTTCAATGACGATCAGCATTTTTTGACGCAAGCAGTAACCTATGAAATCAATCTCGCCCACATTTTTTGGGACTTCTATCCGCTGTCCGCTTTTTAAGCGTATCATTTTAAGTGAAGCCACTCCAACGACACCAACACTATTAAGGTTATCTTTCACAACCTGTTCGAACCACTTTCCGGCCTTTAGTGAAAGCGCGGAAAGATCTAGATTAAGCTTCGCGGATCGCCACTCGGGCGGGAGTTTTTTAAACGCCACCCCGGATATCAACAGGCTGAGGCATTCGTCTGCCATACGCCTGGAGAAAAACAGCAATTCGTTCCTACTATTTGGATCCATGAAGAACCCCCGCTTATAGGCTCGATACTCCTGTTTGGGCCGAATAAGCCGCCTCCCTTCACTCCTCATATCTTTCGCGGTGAGTGTAAACCCATCTAAAATTAGACCAGCTTGTTCAGAAGAAATTGAACAATCCCTACTGATTTCATTAACCCACGTGGGCCGATGAATAAGTCCGACAGCGTCAGGCTCATCGCAATAACTACAATTTTCAATAGTCGATCTTAATATGGCAATAGCATCCTGATAGGTAACACCTAGTTTTTCTTTAAAGCCGTCACCAATAATTTTATCGTGAGTTTGAATATCGAACAATATATCTGGACTCGGAATGCAATTTTGAGAATCTCGATAGCCTTCTCTAGGGTCGAACCTAGTCAGCGAATCCTCTTTTACATCAAAGTAAGGGTCTTTTTCTTGACTAAGCGTTAGTGTGACTTCGTCAAGCATATGAGTGTAGTGATCACTGCGCATATAGAGCGAAACTAACTCCTCGGCTGCGATAAACACCATAGCAATGGCATCCCACTGCTCCTGAATACTTTCGCGCACCCCTTCCTTCGACATACCAGAGATGCATAATCGCTCCAACAGATGTTTCATGCCCCTCCGCGCGTTCATTGCATAAGCGGCCCAAAATTCATCTTCCTCGGACGTAAGTTTTCCGAGTTTGTGCAGATCTGAAATTTTACCGTACCTTTCGTATTGCTGAACAAGAAAAGGTACAAACTCATGCGGATCAATGCGAGGTAAATATTCATCCAGTATTTCGTTATAAATGCCGAATTTTAAATTCACGATGCTTGTCACTTCTTTTTTGTCAGTATATATCTTGGGCGCAAACTCCTCGAATACTCCGCTCTTAACTACATCGTATACATAGTCTTCGTAATTTCGAGGCGCCCTATAAAACTCGATCCCGCCAATATGCTTAGGTATTTTCATTTGATTATCTCTATGAGACGAGCTTGGCATCTACGTTGGACAACGTGCTTCGCATACTAAACTCGGAGGCCGCGCCTATGAAAATTGCAAACAAACATATCCTCATGCCGGGTCGACAGCAATGGCTATTCGCCATGATCCGCCCGTCTTCTCTCGCTATCCCCATGATGGCCGCTTGTTACCCAAGTGAACACTGCTACTGAAGCCTTTATGCGTCTGGGCGATACAGCATCACCGCAACCGACCTGAAGAGAGCCACCCTGCTACGGGAGTGATGCCGAGGAGAGCATTACGGGCCGATCTCTGCCTGTGGTCGCTGGCAGCAATAGGCAACTCTCTACTGATTCTGATGAAGAGCTTCATGATCAAGTAGAGAGCGCTTCCCGGGTGACTTCTTCAATGGCCGCAACTAGGGCGTGCTGGTTGTGCAGGAGCAGCGTGAGAGCGTCCACTGTGTGTACGTTGGCTTCAATATTATCTGGCATGGATTCGTCCTTGAGTGACCGGAGCGGGCAGACTAGCTGAACTCGCTGCTGGCTGGATTCACTTCTCCAGATCTAACCAGTCATTTGCACCGGATTTGACCCGTACCCTTAGTTACCATGACCGGGAGTGAACGGCCAAAAGCGGCTTTTCAAGACTGGTTAAATCCATATAGCGTAGGGCTAGTAGCGCTTGCTCAAGGGTTTTAATAGTGGCATCCCGACGCAAAATGAATGTCTCTTTATGGCCGATTCTGTTGAAAAAGTCGGTTTTTTCAGAATGCCGTAGGATGGATGGGTGAAAGCGCCTCTTCAGCACGCTTCTACGTGAAATCTCAGCCTGAAAGGCTCTGCGGACATTCAGGATTTCAATCTCCGACGCGTACTTTTCTGCTTTAGAAAACACGGCCGACTTTTTCAACAGAATCGGCCGATAGCTGCCGGTCGCGATGAGCCAGAGCATGTAGAGTGGCGCTGCTATTGGGATGATCATTGGGTCATCTTCTGCTTGATGCGCCGCGCCTAGGCTCAGAAACAGTTGTGCGCAAATCTGCCAGCAGTGACATCGTCCCTGATGTTCAGCACGTTATCGGTAGCTGGTTTTGGGCAAGAATTCGGCGAGTTCATCCCTGTTGTTCAAAATGATTTGCTGGGCCTTTGCGGACTTGCCCGAATCGGGCTGGTCCAGCCCTAGCTGTTGTAGGGCGTAAAACAACAGCGCCTGTCGGCACTCAAAACTGCACTCGCCCTCGGTCATGCCAAAGTCGAGTTCGATCACCTTCCGATGCCCGGATTCCAGCTCAGGATGTGGGGCGAGTACTAGGCGGACCATATTGTGCCAAGCACGATCAGCGCTGGCGCGTTCTTGGTCGATTTTACTTTTCTCGATTTCCAGCACTCGCGAGAGCAAAAAGTCTCGAAAATCATCATTGGTATGACAGTACGCACGCATGTGCCAACGAAAACCATTGTTGACTAGTGCATGCGGGGTCACCACTCGTACGGAGGGCGTCGCTGAGGAAAACGACTGATATCGAATGGTCAAAGCTTCGTGCTGGCGGATGGCTTTGACCACGGCAATGACCGCCGTGACATCCAGGCGCCGCCAAGGGCGAGGGACAGTGGCCACGGGAGGATACCATCCGAGAAAACTGCCATGTAAGCCTTCGGGGCTTACGGTCGCTCGTAGTAAATCCTCCAGGTAACGCTCAAGTGAGCTGGACGCAAAAAGCGCCTGAAAGGAAGAGGGTGCTCGATAGACTTTGGTGCTCGTGTCGTACGTCAGGTTGCCGGGTGCCCGTTTGATGTATTCGGCCAGATCCAGAGAAGACTGTGGGACAGAAATGCCAAAAAAGCTGGTCAGGTCGCTTCGGTTGAGGTGGCCGTCCCAGTGCAATCGATAGTCGATGAATTCGAGCCGTCGTTCCTGACCCCAGCGCGCGCCAGCCCGGGGGGGAGTGTTGGGCGTTGTCTCAACGTCATTTGTCATGGTGGCCATTTCCCTTCAGTCTAAAAACTAGACGCGTATAAAAAATATTCGTATAGTAAAGCTACGCGATCGGCTGCTGGAGCGCAAATCGTCACGGGCACTCGCCATTCACGGGTACCCAAACCAGCGGATGGTCAGGGTTTTAACTCTCTATGACGGGTATTCCCCATGTCTTTGAACAACACCGAAATACGTTATTACGACGGTAACGTGTTGCGCCTTCCCGCTGAGAAGCGCACGGCGTATCACCAGCAAGTTGATCGACTGATCTCTGAGTTGAGCAAAAAACTTAAGGATCAGAACAAAATCACCATCACGAAGGTCGTGAAGGCTGGGTCATTCGCCAAGTTCACCATCCTGCGTCAAACCACTGAAGATCCGGTGGATGTCGACGTTGTGTTTTACATCTCTGGTCGTAATGTCGATCACGAAACGCTGTCGAGCCTGAATCAGCTCATCTTCGATGCATTGATCACCTTGTACCCAAACAAGTCGGTTGAAGACTTCGAGATCCAGCGTAAGGCGGCGACCGTGACCTTTGTCGGTTCGGGGTTGAGCGTGGACATCGTCCCGGTCATCGAAGATCCCAAAAACGCCAATTACGGCTGGCAGTTCGATATCCATGACGGAACCCGGGTACAGACTTGCGCACCTTGCCAGATCAAGTTCGTGCGTGATCGCAAGAACATTGACCCTGATTTTCGCACCTTGGTGCGGCTTGGTAAAAAGTGGCGCAATCGCATAGAACTCAAGCCCTTAAAATCGTTTGTTATCGAACTGATCATGGCTCACGTACTTGCCACCAACGGCAAGGAAGGTTCGATCGAAAAACGCTTCCGTGACTTTCTGCAGTACATCGCTCAGTCCGAACTCAAGGAGGTCATCACCTTCCCGGAAAACGGTACCGTGACCACGATCTTTAGCGATCCTGTAGTGATCCTTGATCCGGTGTGCAACACCAACAACGTCGCTAACCGAATTTCCGAGGGCGAACGCAAAGAAATTGTGGCTGCGGCGCTTAACGCCTGGGAAACCGCCCATTTCGCATCAACAGAGGACGACCTAGACCTTTGGAAAGAGTTATTTGGGCCACGATTTAAAGTCAAGGAGCCAGCATGAGCCAAACTTATACCTCCTCCGAGACGTACTCCGTCACCGACGTGGAAGTGGTCGTCCGTCGGGTCAAGGCTGATCTGATTATGATTGCCAGCAGTACCGGTGCGGTGTCCGAAGAGACGGCCAAGGAATGGGCACACGATGTAGAGATTTTGGCCAAGAATGGCTATTTGAAGATGGTCGACTTGACGCTGTTCAGCAACGACGTGGAGTACATGGCCACTCAGTTCAAGGTGAACACTGAATCGGGTGAGCTCACCACCAGTCGTCCAGGTGCGATGTGGCCAAGGCTACCGAATCCATACCTGCGCATCGTGCTCTCCTATACCGCGGCCTACGATGCAGCAGCGAAAGAGAAGATGAGGGACCGATTGATGATCGGATGGACCCCCACCAACGCGGATACCAGTCACTCAACCCTGACTTCTGACAGCGGCCGTGATTACGTTAGCAATGGTTATGGCATGCAAAGAAAGGACTTCAGTCGATGAGCCACCCCAATATTTTTGACAGTAAAACACCACTGCCTGATGACACGCTGCAGGCTCGAGAAAAGAATCTGCTCGGATTCGACGCGCGTTATCAGAAAATCAACGAACAACTGCGCTTGTTATTGCACCTCGATAAGCTGGCGACTTGGAGCCAGAAACATCACCGCACGGCGCTTGCCCTGTGCAACCTTGTGGCTGAGCAATACCCACTAGTCATTTTCCACGGAGACGTCGGCACTGGCAAAACCGCGACGGCTGAATGCATTGCCAATCGGTTGGCCCGGGAGTCACGTACAGAAGACTCGTTGCTGTTCAAGCTTAGCAATCGCGTCCGTGGCAGCGGTAAGGTTGGAGAAATGGGGACCCTAGTGACCCAGGCGTTTGCTGAGGTCATTGCGTCGGCGGGTAAGACCCGGAGGGCGATTCTGGTGATCGATGAGGGGGACTCACTGGCCGCTTCTCGCTCTCAAGAGCACAGTCATCACGAGGACAAAGTGGCGGTCAATACACTGATTCAGTGTATCGATGACCTACGTAACCATGGCGGTCGGATCGTCGTATTCCTGTGCACCAATCGCCTGTCGGTACTGGACGCGGCCTTACAGCGTCGTGCAGCAGTGGTGGAAGAGTTTCTGCGACCTGATGACGATGAGCGACGGGCCCTGCTCAAGATGGATTTGGATGGTCTTAGCCTCAATGCTCGACAAATCGAAGGGCTTGTGGCAGCGACAGGTCCCCGCGACAAGCAGCCCGGCTGGACATTTTCTGACATTCGCACTCGCCTGTACCCTGCAGCGTTGGCTAAGGCTTTTCCCGATAAGCCGCTGACGTATGAGCTCCTTCAGGAAGCGGCAAGCTTGTTGCGACCGTCCCCGATTTTGGAGGACAAGTAATGGCGCTATCATCATTGTTTGGTCGACGCATTCATTTGGCGGGCAGTATTGTCGATGATCCCGCGATAGCTTCGGTAACTGAAGTCACTCGTGCCCGCGAGACGGTGGTGGCGCTGGTCAAGGAGTTGATGCGCAAGGGAGCGACATTCGTCATCCCGGTCGACGCGGAAAAGAAGCGAACGGACGGCTTACCCATTTGTTTTGATTGGCTCATCTGGGAAACGATTCACCAAAATATCCACCTAAGGCCCTCCGACGCCCCGAGCCCGTTGATCGTCGCGGTTAAGCATCACAAGAACGAAGATCAGATCCCCGACGAGTTTATCGAACTCTGGGAAGCGCTAAGAGGATCTTCTCTGGTTCAGATCGAAAGTGCGGCGCACTGGAACATGAACAGCAAACGGATGGAGACCCAAGCTCGCCACGGCGATATTCTGATCGCTCTGGGAGGCGGCGAGGGAGTCTTGTACCTGGCCAATCTCTATCACGATGCCGGAAAGCCGGTCATTCCGCTAAACCTCAAACTGGTGGCGCCGAATACCGGGGCACTGAGACTGTTCGATTTCGGCACTTCAGGCAACCACGCCCGGCGCCTTTTTCATGCGGACAGCAGCACATCTTCGCAGAGCTGGCTGAATCGGATCGAAATGCCGGCGCGCAAATCGGTCCAGGACGGTGCGCGTGACATTCTGGAACTGCTGGAAGCGCTTATCCCGCCCAAGGCCTTTGTCGTCCGGTTGCTCAACAGCACCCATCCCGAGTACGAGGATGTACAAGCCTTTTTTGAAAACGTGGTGCAACCCGTCATGGAGGGCGAGCTCGGTTACAAACTCGAAGTCGTCGACGGCAAGCAGGCGTATGACTACGCCCGCATCGATCAGGAGATTTTCACCAAGCTTCATCGCAGCAGCGTAGTGCTCGCTGACATAACCGGGCTTCGCCCCAACTGTTTTCTGGAACTGGGTTACGCGCTAGGTCGAGGTTTGCCAACCATGGTGTTGGCCAAGTTAGGTACCGAGCATCCGTTTGATATCTACTCACTGTCAGGACATCACTGGAAAACCACAGGCAGTAGCGAGGATCGCAAACGCGAGTTCCGCACCCACTGGAACGCCATTAAAACGCGTCCCCCCCTTGTTCCCACAGAGCCTCTTATCCCATGAGCAGCAAACGCGAAGTTTTCATTTCAATCGACGTTGAGACCGCAGGTCCGATCCCGGGTGAATACAGCCTGTTGACCATCGGAGCCTGCGGCGTCGACGATCCGAGCCAGACCTTTGCCTGCGAGTTGAAACCGACGACGCTCAATGCCGACCCGAAGGCGTTGGAAGTCACAGGGCTTTCGCTTGAGCGCCTTGCGAAGGAGGGGCTTGATCCAGAGCAAGGTATGCGAACTTTCAAGGAATGGGTGGTGCAGATGACAGGAGAAGACTCAATACCGGTTTTTGTGGGGTTCAACGCACCGTTTGATTGGTCATTCGTGAACTATTACTTCCATCGGTATCTGGGCGAAAACCCTTTTGGTTTCGCTGCGCTGGATATTAAGTCTATGTATATGGGCGCGACAGGATGTAAATGGACGGATACTCGCTCCAGTAGAATCGCAGAAGCACTTAATCCCAAGCGAGAAGGCGATCATGACGCACTACACGATGCCCTTTACCAAGCTGAGCTTTTTCGTCTTACCCGTAAGCTGATGTAAGACGAGTAACGCCTGTTCCACTATTTAGAGTCACGGGGCAGCCACACGCCCCAATAGTTAACACCTGCGTTTGATTTAGGTGGTGCTATCCATGATTTTAATGTTCGCGGCCGCCGTTGCTTTGGAATATCGAGGCAGCCTCGTGCATGTGCTCTCGAACCATGGCCAGGTACTGCTATAGCATCGTCAAGTCACTGTATCGAGCGGAAAGATTGTTGTTTGTCGCCAACGGAGTACTGGTTTTTTTCTCGCGGCAGCCAGTAGGGAGTACAGCTTCGGTGACGTGTTAGCTGCAAATATTAACTATCTGAGTAAGCCATGGAAGAGGTACGAAGCACCCGCACTAATGTTCGAAAGTATCGGGCATTCATCAGCTACTCTCACGACAATGACAAGGCCGCAAAATGGTTACACAACGCCCTTGAGACATGGAAGCTGCCCTCAGACATACGTGCGCTGGTGCGGGAGCAACAGGGGGATTTGCGTCGTCTTTTTCCTGTCTTTATCGACCATGGAGAGTTGTCAAGTTCGCCCAGTCTTCGGCAGGCGCTCAAGCAAGCACTGGACAGTTCCGATGCCTTGATCGTGCTTTGCTCACCTACATCGGCTGCGTCCGATTGGGTGAATGAAGAGGTTCTGCATTTCAAGCGTACGCGACGAGGCGAGAAGATCATCACGGTCATGATCGATAGCGCTCCAAAGAGCACGAATCATGCGTTGCCGAGTGACGAGTACTTTTGTCCGGCCTTGCGTCATCCGTTGGGTGAAGACGACGAACTTGATGTGAGTCTGCGTGAGGAGCCTCTCGCAGTCGATATGCGTGAGTGCTCCGGCATTAGTCGTCGGGACGTATTGCTCAAGGTCATCGCCGGCATATTGGGGGTGGGTTTCGACCAGCTAAAACGGCGCGAACGTAACCGTAAGCGAAACTGGTGGATAGCCAGCTCGTTAGTGGTCTTTGTTGGGTTGATGTTACTTGCCTGGAGTCTTTATTCGAAAGATCAAGCCAGGAGAGCCGGGATCGAACGTCAGTCGGTTGAGCTGCTGTCCATTGCGGATGCACGCTTTCGCCGTTTTGACTACGACGACGGAAGTGACTTTCTGCAATCGTCGATCAAGTTACGCCAAGGACTGGGGCAGGCGCCGTCCTCGGAACAGTTGGCACTGATCTACCGGACACTGCTGGACAAGCGGGTCAGCATGCCATTCAGCGAAGTGACGACAAAGTACGATTTACAGAGCCTGGCCCAAGGCTCCGTGTTTTTGGTGCTGTTAGACGGTGCACGTGTCGCGCTGATCAATAATACTGATTCGAGTGTGCTGAGTTACATCGACATGGCACCGGTTCTCGAGCATTTCCTTCAACAAGGTATGAGCGCCACGGACCTGCAAACGGCGCTGCAGGGACAAAGCGTCGAAGCCGACACGCAGGGTCGCAAGTTGTACCTGCTGATCAAGAATCAGCTGTTTACCTTCAATATGGATAGCGGGAAACTCCAGGACTCGCTGGACCTCGTTCAGGAGCGTGACTTTTCGAGTATTCCACTGAATCAACGAACGGACTTTCAGCTGTACTGGGTCGGTGCGCAGTTGATTGTCGAGTTCGGTCGAGAATCCAATTCCGTTGCCTTTCGGCTTCCCGGTGGCGGCTGGAAAGTTATTAGCGGTCGTAGCGTCTCTGATTGGGACGATCACACCGGCGACGTTTTCCTGAATGATCAGGGGCGGGCCATCGAGCGCTATCGAGATGCTCAACTGCAGGGTCGTCTGCCCATCAATGTGAATCGCGATTTTGTCCTGGGAACTCGAAACGGTTTGTTGAGCGTCATCGACATTTCAACAGCGGGCACGTCAGTGATCACGCTCGAGACTGAAAAACTCAAGCCCCTGTGGCGCTGTCATATCGTGTCGGGGAAAGTCCTTCAGGCCGACCCTATCGCTGCTGATCAGTTGCTGGTGCAAACCGAGTCGCCCGCCATGCTGTGGCTCTATCGCCGCGACCAGCAGGACTGTCATGTCGTGGGCATCTATCCCAGTGCCGCAACCTGGTTCGATTATGTGCCTGAGTGGCGGCAATTGGTCCTCACACAGTCGAATGGCAGTGAATGGGTCAGGGTCACCGATGACGGTTTCGAGCGGGTTGCGCAGCTGCCTTATTCGCGTGCTGCCATGACACCCAAGGGTGAAGGGTATGCCGTCCACAACGAAAAGGTGCTGAAAGTTTGGCCTCAAGGCCGTTTTTTTGGAGAGTCGTTGAAAGGGAAATATGGGGCGTCTGGGAAGACTTCAATGTTCTTCGCTACGACCGATGGCATACGCGCGATCGCGGCAGGTAGTGACATCGTGCCCGAAGCGCATTGGGTGCGCTCCTTTAGAGGCAAGACTTATCAGCTATCAAATCAGCACGGTGAAGTTTTGAAGGAACTCAATCCGGTGATTGATGAGATAACGATTGACGCGATTCTCAGCCGCGAATCGTTCAATCAGCACTCGCCATCGAACCGTGATGGAATGAGTCGCATGCTGGCTCAGAGTTTTCGCGAACACGGCATTTTTTGGCACTCGCCCATCCTCGACCATGCCTGGAATGGCGACATCTACGGTGAGTCGTTCGATGTGCTGACTCGCATCAATATAAAATCCAACCAATTGCGGGTACTGCCTGCGCCCGCCGGCAGTCATTCAGTCAACGAAGCAACTGGCGAGGTGTGGACCCGAAGTTCGCTGGACGGGGACTCGTTGACCTATCTGCCGCCGCAGGCCCAAAACGCTACGGAGATCGAAGGCAGCTCGGCCTATTTTTCCGTGGGCCTGGGTGAGTCGCCTTGGCACAGTCTTCGCGGCCAATCCGGTCTTGTATTTTCGGCCGATGGTCACGACACGCTGGTGTTCAACACTGACGGCCGATGGGCGATTATCGACGCTCATCAATTGCAACCGGCTGTTAGTCCGGCCACTCGGGACCTTGCAATAAAATCGGCGGTTTTCCAGGCACAAGGCTGGCTAATGACAACCCGCGATGATCGCTTGGTGCGGATGTCTACCGACGGCAATACGCTTTTGCAGCAGGCGCCTTTACGCCCGGGTGCCAGTCAGATTGTCGACCTTGGCTACCAAGGTCTCGTTCTTGTGCAAACGAGTGAAGGTGTCGCCTTACACGATGCCGTGACCCTGGCGGAAGTAGCGCTGATACCCGGTTACACGGAATTTCATGCCCTGGGCGCTGGTCAGCAGGTACTGCTGGCAGTGAGTAACCGTGAGGGTGATGAAAAATGGAACATCTATCGATTGCCCGCCTTCGGTAACCACCTGTTGGAGCGAGTGGATGAACTGCGTCTGACACAAAGAAGTCCTGCTCCGCGATCCCATTAAGCTTTCTGGACCTGTAATCAAAGATCCACTAGCAAGTGAAGAGCGTGGCCAGGGTGTTGTTGATGTCAGGGAATTGTTGATCCGTATTTCTACCCTATATTGATGAGAACGGTGCTTATTGCCCAAGGCAAACGTTCCATGTAGTTCCCATTTCAAGGAGAAGCGCTTGAAGCTCCACGCCTTTGTCGCCATGCCTTTTGGTACTAAACCCGCGCATGACGGGAAAATGATCGACTTTAATCGCGTATACGCCGAGTACATCGAACCGGCGTTGCGTGATGCCGGTCTGGAAGTGTTCCGCGCTGATGAAGAGCTCCGGGCGGGGGACATTCGTACCGACATGTTCCAGGAGTTGTTGATGGCGGATGTCGTTATCGCCGACTTGACGCTGGACAACCCCAATGTCTGGTATGAACTCGGTGTGCGACATGCGCTTCGTGCGCGGGGTGTGGTGCTTGTCCAGGGACCGAGACAGAGCCAGCCGTTTGATATCTACACTGATCGCAAATTGCGTTACAACCTGAAGGACGGCGCCCCTGACCCAGCGACGCTGGCTCTCGATCGCAAGTGTCTCACTGACATGGTGCGTGAGACGCTTGACGCTTGGCATGGGCGCAAGGTGAGTCCGGTGTATAGCTTGCTTCCGCACTTGTGCGAGCCTGACTGGAAGAAGCTACTGCTTGAACAACACAACGAGTTCAGCGCTTCCTATAAGGAGTGGTCCAATCGGCTGGAAATAGCACGGCAGAAAAGGTTGGCGGGTGACATTCTCGTGCTGGCCGAGGAAGCGCCGACAGTGGCGTTGCGCATCGAGGCAAAAAGCGCGGCAGGGGACGCACTGCTCAAGCTTCGGCATTACGATTTCGCGTTGGAGCAATTTAACGCCGTACTGGCTCTCGATCCGGCGAACAAGTTTGCGCGTGAGAAAAAAGCGATTTGCTATGGTCGTCTTGATCGCAAGGTTGAGGCGAGAGAGGCGATGCGCCATCTGACCATGGACTATCCAAACGATCCGGAAATCCGGGCGCTTGCCGGGCGTGTAGAGAAGGAGAACTGGATCAATCGTTGGCGCTCTCGGGGCTCTATTCCGACAGAATGGATAGGCGCCGCGCGGTCGCAGGACTCGGCGCTGACTCAAGCCATCGAGCCGTACTACAAAGCGTTCAGCAACGCCCCGGATCACTACTATTCCGGTATCAATGCACTGACCTTGAGCGTTCTGCGCCGTCATCTCGGAGCGGAAACCAGCGCCACAGCGATTGATCTGTTGACCGGGGGCGTGCGCTGGTCGAGCTTCGCTGCACGAGAGCGCAACCGCAAGGATTACTGGGCTCAAGCGAGCTATGCCGAGTTGTGTTTATTGGTGAGCACGCTTGAGGACGTGAGGAAAGAGTATCGAGCCACTGCCGCCGCTACGAATCATGACTGGTTCGCGCTGGACTCCATCCGCCAGACACTTTGCCTGTTGCGCGATCTTGAGTTCCGTCCCGCCGAAACAGCCGTCGCGCTCGATATCATCGATCAGGAAATAGCCATTAGCTCCCCCCCATTCGAACCGCGCCAGGTATTCCTCTTCAGTGGTCATATGATCGACACCCCTGATCGTGCGGTTCCTCGCTTTCCGGCAGACAAGGAAGCCGTTGCTGCCGAGAGTATTGCCGCAGCGCTCAAGAGCTTCGGTGCGGGCCCCGGTGACCTCGCGTTGGCGCAAGGTGCATGCGGTGGTGATCTGTTGTTCCTCGAAGCGTGTCAAAAGCTCGGCGTGCGCCTGCAACTGATGCTGCCACTTCCCGAGCCCGAGTTCATTGAACGCTCCATACTGCCCTCCTTGGGTGGTGAGCAGTGGCGTACCCGCTATTTCGATCTCAAGAGCCAGCCAGATGTGGTGCTGCGTATCATGCCAACCGAACTTGGTTCGCCACCCAAATCGAACCCCGATGAAGCCATGAGTCCTTTTGAGCGTTGCAACCTGTGGTTGCAATACAGTGCGCTTGCATGGGGGGTAAACAAGGTGCGGTTTATCTGCCTGTGGAATGGCAGCGGTGGCGACGGACCGGGTGGCACCGAGCATATGTACAAGGAAGTGAAGCGCCGGACGGGGCGAGTAGCCTGGCTGGATACACGCAAGCTTTGGTAGGGCGGCGATTGAATCGACTGCGTATCGGCAAATATGAGCTACACCTGTCAATGTCCGGAATTCACTGATTCACCCTGAGCCGCCAACCCAATATCTGAGCATTCGCCATGAGCCAACAACTGGTGAGCCGCATCGAATCTGCTGAACCGAAAAAAATCCTTGCCTGTGACGGCGGTGGTATTCGCGGACTGATGAGCGTCGAGATCCTGGCCAAACTCGAAGCCGATCTGCGTATCGCTAAAAATGCGCCAACGCTGGTTCTTGCCGATTTCTTTGATTTTGTTTGCGGTACCAGTACCGGTGCAATTATCGCTGCGTGTATTTCTGCGGGGATGTCCATGGACGATATTCGTGCGTTTTACGTGGGCAGCGGCAAGGACATGTTCGACCCCGCATCGGTTTTTAAACGTCTGCAGTACACCTACAAGGCCGATCCCCTGGCGACAAAACTGCGTGCGGAACTGGACCGGGCACTGAAACATTCGTCGACACCGCAAGAGCCCAACGCCACGCTGGGTAGTCATGGGCTACGCACGTTGTTGATGATGGTGCTGCGCAACCACACCACCGACTCACCCTGGCCGGTGTCCAACAATCCTCGTGGAAAATACAACCAGCTTCAGCGCAAAGACTGCAACCTGCGTTTGCCGCTATGGCAGTTGCTGCGTGCCAGCACCGCGGCTCCGACTTATTTCCCGCCCGAAGTTGTAACCTTTGCCCCGGATACCGACGCTGAGTACCAGTTTGTTTTCGTTGACGGAGGCATCACGACGTACAACAACCCGGCCTTCCTGGCGTTTCAGATGGTGACTGCCGAACCTTATGCGATTAACTGGAAAACGGGCGCCGACAAATTGTTGATCGTTTCGGTCGGCACCGGCAGCGCCGCTGAAACCTGGCAGGATTTGAAGGTGAGTGACATGAACCTGGTTCATTACGCCAAAAACCTTCCGGGGGCACTTATGAACGCGGCCAGTGCAGGGTGGGACATGGCTTGCCGGACGCTGGGGGCGTGTCGTTTCGGAGGGGCGATTGATCGAGAGTTTGGCGAAATGATGATGGTGAAAGACAACGTCAAATCGACCTGCCCGAATTTGTTCAGCTATGTGCGTTACAACCCTGAGTTGACCCGGTCCGGGCTGGATGGGCTAGGTCTCACAGACGTCAACCCCGGTACCATTTCGAAACTGGACTCAGTGGCGAACATTCCGGATATCCAGCGTGTTGGTGTGTCTTATGCGGCGCGGAGTGTCTCGCTCTCACATTTGAAAGGTTTCGTGTAATTCATTGTGCTGCCCGCGGTCGGAATTTGCGTAACGAGGTCAGGACGTATGCCTCAACACTTTATTCACTATGTGCCTAGGCGAATCGTATTGCGATTCCCTGATGATCCCAATCATCCCTGGTTCGCAGGTGTACAAGACCTCGGCGCCGGTTTTTCCCGCCCGAAATTTCATGTCAGTCGCCGTAAAACCGGACCCACACAGCAGGTGAGAAAGGGGGATACGATTTGGGTTCTTGGGCAAATTTTTTCACCGTGGGGTGCTCTTCCTCCGGGCCTTGATGCGCGCATTGAAGTTAAACACGTTGAAAAGTCAAACGATGGGAAACTACGGTTTATTGCAACGAGGCACTCGCATTGGTTTCCGCTATCCGATGTTTCACAGGTTCTTCCTGATCTTGAATCGGTAACGGGGCAAGGGCGCATAAACCCATTGTTCAAAGATCCTGAGGCCTCCATTGGCCGGAGTTTGCAGAGCATGCGGCTTTTGGCCTCGGCTGATCCTTTGGAGGAGCATCTTAGGAGACTGAGTCTTCAACCGGTAAACTTCATCAGTTACCGGATTTGCGATGGCACCCATTCTGCGTTCATAAAGACGCAGGCGCTTCTCGTGCAGGGGCAGACGGTCTTCTGGGATCGATGGTGCCTTCCTCGCCGACTGGCAGAGCGACGTGAGCTGGTCGGTAGTGAGGTACTGGATCGTCACCTGATGAAGCAACTTGCGTCAGCGGGGGTGGTATGGGGAATCGAGTCCCCCGCTTATTCGGCGCGGGGTAGTTACTCGGCGAAAGAAAAGCGCAAGGCTGTTCGCTTGGGTACTTACCAACCTGTGCCTGACTTTTAGTTAGGGTAAGTGTGTTTTTACAGATAAACTGTAAACTTACTGTGTTTGCTCTGCATCACGAACCTGTTTGCTCCCGAATCGACTTCAATGAGGAGTATCGCCCATGAGTCATCGA
Source organism: Pseudomonas sp. DR48 (assembly GCF_019823085.1). NCBI lineage: Bacteria > Pseudomonadati > Pseudomonadota > Gammaproteobacteria > Pseudomonadales > Pseudomonadaceae > Pseudomonas > Pseudomonas sp. DR48. The sequence goes on from NZ_CP081946.1 coordinate 4,435,029, forward strand.
GTCTTTTTGTCCTCAACATTCACGGATTTGGTGGAGCACCGCAAGACTGTTCAGGCAGCTATTCGCCAACTGGGCGCAATTGATGTTTCGATGGAGAACTTTGGCGCACGGTAGGAGCGACCTGCCGACGAATGTATTCGCTTGGTACAGCAAGAAAGTGATGTTTTTGTGGGTGTCTACGCCCATCGGTATGGTTATGTACCCGACGGTGCTGAATTATCCATTTCCGAGATGGAGTACAAGGCAGCTTCAGAGGTGTCACTCCCAAGGTTCATCTATATTGTTGACGAAAACCACCCTTGGCGTCCTGGATATATTGACATGGGAGAGAGCCGGGCGCGTCTGGTGGCGTTCAAAGGGGAGCTTCAGAGGCGTCACATATGTCAGGTTTTTGATACTCATGACCACCTCGCGGCTAAAGTCGCTGCGGATGTTGGCCGACACATTGCCCTGCAAACAACTCAGAAAGTGGGAGCCACCAGTCCTGCACCTAGTATTAGTTTTGAGTCCCTCCAATTCGCTTCTATCGAAACACCTGAGCAGTGGAATGAACAACGTAATGCGCTCTATGCGGAACATCGTGGGGTATTTCTCACCCATATCATCAAACCATCGTCGATTCCCGGTCAGACGTTTGATGTTTTCATCTACCTTATTCGCCATAAAACTGAGGATCTGTCTGATGTTCGGATCGCAGAATTTTTTCTGGGTTCGTATTGGGGGAATAAGGTCTTTCCAGCTGTTGAGCAGAATGGATTTATTGGTATATCTACATCCGCATTCGGTACATTTCTTTGCATTTGCCGAGTTACCTTCAAGGATGGTACGTATGTAGATCTTGAGCGTTATATCGACTTTGAAATGCAGCGTACAGGAGGTGCCAGCGTGTACAACGTGTGATCGTGCATTTCAAGGCCTGAAGCGGTTCGACACTTGGATAAATATATGTAGCCGCTGGGTTGTGCCGGTACTTAGTGGAGCCTTGTTTGTTACGAGTAGCCAAATGCGTCGATATCAATTTTATTGTCACTAATAAAGTCAATGAGATGTCGATAGCTTGCCAGAAGGGCTCCCCTAGATGACCAATTGTTGGATTCATCCTCTATGCCAGGATTGATAAAGTTTGCGTGGCGTGCGATATAGTAATCTGGGATGTTGCCGCCAAGACATGATTTAGTATGCCCCCAGTCTTGGTTGAATACATTATTGAAATTGCTTAAAAAATAAGAAACAGCTTCATAAAGCTGTTTGTTGTTGCCTGCGCTTGACTCGACTCCTTTACTTCTTGATAGAAGTCTTGTGAGCTCCAGGACTTCTTCGAGTATGTCACGATCTGGTCGAGACGGCCGATTAATGCTATGGCTGGTTTCTTCAAGGATCAGAGCAACTTTTTCTTCAAGTTTTGGCCACCACATGTCAAAAACTTCACTTAATACTTCGTCGCTTAGCTTTGAGGAGGTGTTGGAAGAGTTAATTGTTTTAATTAGTGTCTTAATGTCCATCCTTGAAAAAATGGTTGTCTGGAACTGTGTGAGTGGTCCAGAGATATCTGAGTTTTCAAGGTCGAATAGTATTGGGCATACCAGTGACTGCTCAACCTTCTTTGATATTGCTCCAGCCTCGAACATGATCCATGGGCTGTTCAAATTGTCTCGGGTAATACAGAAGATTCCAACCGTTGAACTATCAAGTTCCTTGGCGATGTCAGAGGACCATCTGTTTCCTTTTTCTATGTCACTCGGTGTGAAGTAGGGTTCGACCGTCTGAAGTACTGCTGGCAACCATGTCCGTATCGCTTCGGCCAGTTTTCGGCTGCGCTCTCCAGACCAACTGATAAAAACCTTCATTGCTCACGTCTTCCTTAATGGTTGTTTTTTCATCCAAGCATGAAATGCCGAGGGCTGGGGGCAGACCACGATAGTCTATTGAAGAGCATTCAACAGACGTTAATGAACAGTCGGTGCTCTGCCAACAAGCGAGTATTGTAGATCGTTACTGACATCCATCGCTATGGTGTAGGGCTTCAGCCTTGCGGCAAAATCAAGCAAGCGGCTGCGATTGAATTTCTTGCGCAGTACTTCCTTGCCTTTGGCGTCGTGCCCTATTAGATGAAAGGTGCTTTTTCCAATATCCAGGCCGAGCAAGTCCAAGATGTCCATGAGAGGTCTCCGCAAGTCAGTGAGAACCCGGTAAGTTTAGATTTACCAAGGCTCCCGTACTGGGCTGACCATCTCATTAGGGTGCGGTATTAAAGAGGTTGGCCTATGAAGGCGGCAGGGGGGGGCAGTCGCTGCGTACTCGGGAAAAGCATCGTCGACTCGGTCGGTGTGTGCTCATAGGTTGATGACAGTATTGCACTGAGTCGATCGCCCAACAGGTTCCATGCACACTTCTTCTCTTCGGCATAATCGTGATGCAGGTAGTGGCGTCTCACCCGGGAGCCGGCCAGCACATGGTTTTGGCAGCGGTCGATGACGTCCAGGCTGACCCCCAAAGCCTGCATCATGGTCGCGCCCGTACGGCGCAGGTCATGCGGCGTCCAGTCGCCGTTTTGGCCGTCGGCAAGCACCAGCGTGTCGTCGTGACGCCTTCTTGAGAGGGTTTTGCGGTTTTTGAAGCGGGCCTGGCGATCGCCGACCTGTTTACTCACCACCTTTACGTCCACATGCCCATCATCCTGTTTGTTGGGAAAGCACCACTGGGAGTCTCCGGTCAGGGTCTTGAGTTCCTGAAAGAAATGCAGCGCAAAGGGCGAGAGGAAGACATGGTGGTCTTGTTTCTTGCCGCGTGTGCCTTTGACGTTTTCACTGGGGAGGAACCACGTCTGCCGCTCCAGATCGACATTTTTCCATTCGGCCTGCAGCAACTCGCCAATCCGGCACAAGGTACCCAGGCTGATCCAGAGCGCGAGTTGCGTTTCTTTCTTTAACGGCCGAATGCCCTCGTATTTTTGCCCGGCGGGGAGTGCGTTGTAATCGGCGGTCATTTGCCGGAAGCGGTTGTGCAGTTCCAGCAGCTCAGCCGGCGAAAGGATGCGGCTTCTTTCCGCTTCGTAGTTGGCAGGGATCAAGGGGGAGATGTCGACCAGCTCAGTCGGATCACCCTCGACCAACAGGGCTCGCCAGGGCTGACGTTTTCTGGCCCAGCTGAACATCTGAGTGAGGTCGGCGAAGAAACTAATGGCTTGCCGGTGAGCGCCGCGGTTGACCACGGTGCGGATCAGCGCCCGAACATCCTGTTCGGAGACGCTGCTCACCCCGGTCTTGCCGAGTGCTGGCAAAAGGTCCTTGTTAAAGCATCGTTGCAACTCGGCATTGCCGTCTTTACGCGCGACGCCATCCAACAGCCAGGCCTTGACCAGATCCTGGACGGTCAGTGCTTGCACCTTCGTCGTTTTTACTTGTTCGGCCTCTACGTTAGCCGCGGCGTATGCTTGTGCCTTGGCGGTTTTTTTTTGTTCGTTGGGATTGATCTGCTCATCAATGAGCGCCCTGGCCTGGTTACGCGCCTTACGGACGTCGGTCAGGGATTTGCGCGGCCAGGTTCCGCAGGCGTACTCTTTGTTCTGGTCGCCCCAGCGATACCGATAGAAAAAACTGACTGATATACCGTCCTTACGCACGGAGATTCGACCGGCGAGATTGCCATCTTCCCTGAGGATGCGGCCGGCATCTTCAGCGGTCAGCGACTCGAGTTCTTTGATGGTGATTTTGGCCATAAAATGGGTTCCCCCTACTTTTACCCCCACAAAAACGTCGGCTCTTGATGGACGTTACTGGACTCTCGTAGAGCAGAACACCGCTGGAGCTCAAGTAAATACTAGCTTAGAAATATCCAGAGTAAAATTTTGGAGTCTTTCAAGAAGTATGAAAAAGGAGATGGGGTGCTAGGGGTCGAGTGTTCGAATCACTCCGTCCCGACCATATTTTTCATTGACTTAGCCCAATCTGAAAAGGTTGGGCTTTTTCATTGGTGGGGAGTTTTTCGGGACTTCATCTCGTTTTCCTCTTCAAGACTGTCAGTACCGGCCTCCGCGAATCGGTTGCTGATACCTGTGAGTTCACGCCGTTTTTGGCCCTTTTTCGCGCTGCCTTTGGCACCAATCCTGTTTGATATTTCTCTTCCTTTTTCAGCTTTTTCGCACGTCAGATAGCCTTGCCAAAAGTCCTGTTTCCGGGCGATTAGGGCGTTTTTCCTCACCGGCTCCGCAGCGCTAAACCCTGGAAGCTCAGTTCCGATTCTTCGTTCTTAAAGCTCACCATCCAACATCCGCGAAACAGGCTGTACGTCACGCGGGCCGTGCCTTTGAAGACAAACGGAAGCACCTTTAGGCCGGACTTCCGATTGTGCGCTAGGGAAACGGAACAGAGCGCGGGGAGGCGGGGAGGGTGGTTGGGCAATCGCCAGGTCTGTGGAAGGTCTCAAGTCGCCGGACGAGCCCTTTGATCACAAGACCCAGGGGCCGATTTGGAATCAAACCATCGCGTCCGAGAGCCTGACCTATACCTCCAAATTCGACGTTTTTGGGCCCAAACCGCAGTGCCAAACAGACCGCAAATTCACCCGACTTCTGGCTGTTTTGGTGACAAACCATTTTGCAGGTAGTTGGCACCGATTGAGTGCCGCTGAACCCTCGAAAGATCCGTCGGCCGCGGCTTCTAACGGTCAGCTCGGAATCTCTTGCAAGGTCCTGGTCGGTGCCAAATCCGCTGCTAACTCACAATACCATGTTCGCAGCTTCAATCAGATGCCCGAGCTCAGCGCCCGAGTAGTGACTAGTGATGCTGCCGTTCTCGTGCCCGAACAATGCCATTCGATCCTCTTCTGTAACGCCTGCTGCACGCAACCTCCTGCCAAAGGTGTGCTTCAGGTCGTGAACCCGGATCCTGGTGAACCCTTCGTGCGGTGCTCGAAGAAGTTTTTCGAGCCACTTATTGGTCGCCCTGATCCTTGCTCGCTTCCAAGCCGAGTCGTTCATCTGGTGAATCATGGTCGGATTCCGATCCTCATCCGGCATCCCGAAAGGGAAGACTAAATGCTTGTGCTGCCCGCGCCGCTTTTCGATGATCGACTTGGCCACGCTGTTCAATATCACCAAGCGCTCGTCCCGGCTCTTCGCGCCGGATCATTCGCTCCTGCCACCAAAGCCGGCCGGGATCAGAAACACACTGGTTCCCAGTTCCGGGACCGCAATCTCCCAATCCCACTGAAGCTTGCACCCCTCCTGCTCTCGGCAGCCGGTGTTGACCTTGAACATCGCCATGATCTGCAGATGCGCTGGCAGTTCGGAGAACAGAATCGATTGCTCCTCCCATGAAAGCGGGTACCCGAAGAAAAAGGGTCGCAAGGACGCTGCCAAAGCTTGGGCGAAGCTGAGACCGAACGACATTTTGCATCAGACGCTGATCGCCGCCTTGAGCAGCCACTGCATTTCCGAGGACTGGACCAAGGACGGCGGGCGCTACATTCCGAATGCGGCCACCTGGCTGAACGGTGAGCGGTTGCAGGACGTACTTATGCCGACTGGTGCCAGCTCCAGCCCAGCCTTTCACGGTCTGCCGAACCATACGCAAGAGATGTATCCGGAGGTGACGAGTGGCGCGAATTTCTAATTTTTGCAGACAGCCTCGTGTCCGCTTTTTTGATCTCGAGTGTCCGTTGCATGGCTCGGTAAGCAGTTCCGAGATTGAGCAGTTCGACGGCTCTGTGATTACTCGTGGTTGCAAGCATTGCCACTGGGAGGCTTTGCACACAGCTCCGAAATCGACGGATGTACACATCCTGGCAAGGGATAGAAAGAAAACGGAAGACCTGAACAAGCTGCTCGTAGGCTCTGGTACCGCCGCCAGCAGCGTGGTTCATGGAGGAGCGCGCGCCCGACTTGACCCAGCGCATGCTCAACGAATTATCGCCATCACCGACACAGGTGACCGGGGATTGATTGCTCTACAGGCGTGCCAAGCTTGCGCAAGAGGAGTGAGTGAAATCATCTCAACGAAATAGAGTGGTGCGTTGCGCGATCCAGTCGTTCAATTCTACTATCCTGCGGAACTCTGGCTTTCATTGAAGGATCGTAATGCGGCCACTATCGTTAGGACTCATTGCACTCATCTCGCTCTCGGGCTGCACAACAGCTTTCAAAACATACATGCCGGACGTTAGTGTTGGTTACTCCATAAATTGCTCAGGTCCAGCTTTTAGCTGGGGGAGCTGCTTTGAAAAAGCTGGAGAGATTTGTGGCAGCCATGGCTACGACATCTTGTCTCAAACTGGAGAGCAGGGCAGTGTTGCCTCTGCAAATCAGTCAGGCATTTATGGAAGTTCGATTATGAAGCGAAGTTTGATTGTTTCTTGTAAGTCCTAGTCGCGTTCATAGAAATTACCAGCCAAATTATCGGTATCACCAACGACGGAGACCAAGGATTAATTGCACTGGCTGTATGCCAGGCTTACGTTCGCGAAGTGAGCCGCTGATTCGACTTTCTCCCGGCCAGCGGATCAGTACCAGTCAACTCTTTGAGTTTTACGCACAACTCGCTGATCAGCTTGTTGTTCGCCATCAACTCCCAATTGCTTTTCGTCTCGATATCGGTGGCTTTGCGGTTTGAATCCGCGAGGTCAGCCTTGGCCTTCGCCAGCTCGGCACGCAGCGCAGCGCATTTTTTGGTGGCATCGGCGTGCATTTGCACCAACCCAAATATGTCTGCCCGGGCTTTGCGCAGTTGCAGGGTCAGTTCCTGCACCTCGTTCTCGGTTATGCGCAAGAAGGAACGACAGGGCTCAAGCTCAGTTGGGCAGCCAAGTCAGTCGCTGGTGTCTTCGATTTCGAGGGGATCCACGGTCATGCCTTATCTGTACTGTTTGGATATACAGTAATCGATGCGCAAGCGTCGGGCGAGGGTGAAGCGACTATCAGTAGAGTTTTGGATTGGTGTTCGGTCGGCAGGACGCCTGAGGTGGGATTTCTTCTGTGGACGTTCTTCCCAAAACGCATCCGTTTTGGCCAATGTTTATTGGATTATAAAGAGTCGCAAAGAGTGCTGCTTTTTCTGGTCTTCTTGTAGCTCAAGGCCTTGATTATAAAGGCCTTGCGTGATTTTTATACGGCATCCCAGGCTTCGACACCGGGAAGTTACTCCGGAGCCATCAGCATCGCGAGCGTCATTTTAATGAACTCTTCGTTCTTGTCGATCGTTTGTAGGGCGCTGCGGATGTTGCCGCCGACCTCGGGCCATCCACGCTGCTCAACCCAAAGCGTGAGCTCCATGATGGCGGCTTCGAGAGCGAACTGGTTTTAGTTGATCTTGAAGAGCAGGGAAGGGAGCAGGTCTGAATTTGGCATTGCGATTCCTCCGTGAAGGCTTATCTTCTTTCCGAATCGTCGGCCTGGCATTGAACTACCAGCGGGAGGGCACAGCATAGGTTATATCAGCATGATCATGCGGACGAAATTCAGCGTGGTACCGAATGACCTCTTCTGCCAACCCAAGATTACTTACCGGCTCACACAAAATACGACTGGTGAACACTCTTTCCCGAGTCAGAACGGCATCGACTGGATCGTTGATATCTAGCCGTTCCTCATCTGACCAGACACCATGTTGCATTCATTTTATATAGATGCTTGCTGAAGGTGCTAGCTGAATTCGCCCTAACACCTGAGGCAAGCAAACACCTTCCACTACATAGCCTTCAAGTTTCGCTAAGGTAGCTTTAAGCTTTGAGTAGTCAATGTGCTCAACATACCCGTCCATTTTTTTCTCAACGAAGGAGTTCAGGCTTATACAAGGAGGCCCAAGTGCCCCTGAGATCTCTCGGGCCAGCGTCGACTTGCCTGCGCCATATATTCCATCAATTCCGATACGTACTGCACTTATTGTTAATCGGCTATTTGAATGTTAGATATTTGTGGCCGAAGTAGCTTGTCATTATTGGGGCTGAGATCCCTATAAGATGAGCCATCCCATCTGCCCCATTTCTAAAGCCTATGGCTGGAAACAAGGTTTTGGCTAGGTATACGCTGATGGTCCATGTAAGCGCTAGCGCTAGCATGTTGACCCCCAGGAAATAAGCAGCCTGCTGAAAAAAAGGCTTCTCGCTCTTTTGAAATACAAAGATTTTCATGAGTAAGAAGCCTGATGTCAGGCCAATTAAAAAAGATAGCACGATGGATAATTCATAGCTCAGCCATATTGAGAATAGAAATCTCGACGACCAATTTAGGAGAGCTGATACTCCTCCGACAACTACAAATTTGACGACTTCGTTCATTTTTTACTTTTGCCCTATGACAAAAAACTGTTTTCCGAAAAATCTCCAAAAGAATGGCATTCTCAGATAGGCCGCAACCGCTACCAGAGGTGGATTGGCGCCGCCGGACATGGTGTATGGTAGGAATCGATCTGTACGCCGTGTTATCGAGAATCGCTGAAGCGTAAGAGCCTCAGCCATGGATGCGCCAGTTATAGGTGTGTAATGGTCCCAGTAATCCCAATACAATCCGGGAAGGTATTGAATATTTGGGCCTACGCAAATAATTAGTCCCCCTTTTTTTAGTGACTTGTAAGCCTCTTTCAAAGTTTTATCTATAAGGTTTTTATCGGGTAGATGCTCTAGGAAATTGCTTGTGAAAACTACATCCAGCGAGTCAGGCTCTATTGGCCAAGGGGTTGAGCAGTCTTGATGCAGGAACTGGGAGTATCCAGAAACCCTTTCCCCGCAATCCGGATTAAGGTCCATTGAGTATTTCTTGGAGGCTTGAATGTTTCTTGTGAACTCCCCCCACCCGGCCCCAAGATCAAGTACTGAGTGCTCAGGTTTTATATATTTTGAAAATATTTCAGAACAAAGAAGCTTCCAAACCGAGTCTCGATATTTTTCATTCCCTTCAAACCTTGCCTGATACTCATCTTTCAAAATCTCTGATCTGTCATCCATGTTCTTCTCACGTATATTATTTTTTTTACGATGTCATTCCTTCAGGGCAGAATGAGCGGCGACAAAAATAGCACGACGCATAGCGGTTTTCATAGGCAGGCGCTTATGTCGGTGTGGGACTGATCGCGCTGGTCGCATGTCAGGCTTATGTGCGATAGGTATAGGGAATTCGTTCGGCAGCACGCCGGGGGAGGGAAATGGAGTGGGTGCTTTTTCGGGGATTCATTGTTTCCGGTAGAGCAAGTTAAGACCAGGTTTGCACCGAACGCCTGGTCTTGTTGGCCACGGCCAAGGGGGGCTATGTCAGATACTCGATCTAATGCCGGGTTGCCCTGATGTTGCTAGCGATCGCTGGCGCGGCGGCCGCTGGTGCCTGGACCCTTCAAGACTGGCGTTATGGTCAGGTGCTTGCCAAGCAGGCCGGCGAGGGTGACCAGGCGCGCCCAAGCGCGCCGCCTAGGAGGGTCGCTTGAAGGTCAGCGATGAAACCCCTAGAAGTAGCTCTCCGATGAAAAAGAGCTCAGCAACACCTATCTGATCGCCTTGCCACTTCTGATTTGCGCCTGTCAATCCTCCTTGCCGAGGATTCAACCGGTGGCTGTTCAGTGCCAGCCGGTACCGAAGCCGTCGGCGTGGTTCATGCAAGAACGCGTGCCCAACTTGACCAGCGCATGCTCAACGAGTTGTTGCCATAACCAGTGCCGGGGACCATGGCGTGATCGCTTTGGCCTCCTGCTAAACGGCGGTATGCAATACTTGATGACAGCAGCCACGATTTCGCAGGTTTGACTATTAACTCTGCGAAATTGGGGGGGCATGGGCGAACTAATAAATTTCGCCCCGCTTCGCATGGTCCTAGGGCCCCTAAAGTGTTTACTTCTTGTAATCCACGTACAGAGTCGAGCCGAGAGGGTGCTTTCCAACTTCATAGTCAGGGTTCAGTGTCGCGAGGTTGTGAGCAGCGATGCCAACTCCGGCGACCAAACCTATTGCAACCGCGCCAAGTGCCACCGGAGCACCAATGATGCTAGCGCCAGCAAAGCCAGCAAAACTTCCCATCGAAATCTTACGAGCCCGCATATAGATCCTCACTGACATACCCTGCTTTTCAATCGACTGTTCAAGCCACGTCAACGTATTCGAGTAGCGATCATATTCTCCGCATTCCAACACAAAGCTCTCGTGCGCCTTGATCTTCTCGATTATGAAATCATTGGTGACTTCAGTGATTTTGTAAACGCCAACGTCCATGGAGAGAGTCCTTATCTATGTTATATGCAATATATCGGTCGCGATCTAGCGACCTTTAGGGCCGCTCATTGCCCTTGGAATTACACACGAGGGGCAAATGATCAGAAACTCGCGTGGTGGCAATATAGTGTCGTTTTGTTGGGTTTCAAGGAGGCGGTTTAGGTTTGGTATAGCGATTCTTCCGTGGAGAGGTCCGCGTAGCACCGCATGGAAGGATTTTTGACGGTCGGGCAGAACACCGGAGGAAGAGAAATGCTAGGAGTCGAGGGATTTTCAAGTGACGAAGTCACTCGACGTTAAGCACTGTTGGGCATCGTTGCAGCGAGCGCCCCTTCAGGAGTCATGGTTTCAGCGGTGTGTAGCCCCATCTGCTTGCATGGGGTGCTAGGGGTCGAGTGTTCGAATCACTCCGTCCCGACCATATAATTCAAAGGGGTCGCGAGATTTTATCTCGCGACCCCTTTTTTATTAGTAAGTGTTTTTACCCCCACCCCAAGACTGGCTCTGTGTTCTATTCGGCATCGGTGTCAATAATCAACGCAAACTGGGTGGAGATTCCTTGACCGCCGACGTTACGATGGATTTTTCCTGGCGTTTGCTGAGACCAAAATATTGATCTCAGCAATCAGGTCATCGACCACCGAGAGCACGAATTCGATCGTTGTTTCATCAACGAATCTTCCGTCCCGGCATTTTTTGACCATTGGTGTCTATTTAACTGCATACACCTTGCGCACATACCCTGTGCTTTTCCAGGCGCACGGTGCGCCCTGCGCGACGAACACGCTGTCACCGGCGTTGACTGTAACGCTTGATCCGTCAGATCCCTGTAGCGTCACGCTGCCTTCGATCAAGTACATCAGTTCATTGAGCTTGTGCGCTCGGCCGTGGCGCTCGTAAGGCGTCGAGTCCCAGACCCCGACGCGCAGATTGGTTGCCGCATCCTCGAAGGCATTACGTGAACGGCATTGCGGCGTAGGGCCGATCAATATTTGCGGTTCTGGTGGGGCGGAAGGGGACAGCATCGCCAGCGGATCCAGCAAGGTCAGGCCGGGCGTCGGAGTTACGGTGGTCATAGTACAAAACGCCCATTGCGTACCGACGTGTGCCTCAATCTGTAGCGCGGTCCCGCGACCGATCACTGCGCTTGCGCCGACACCCAATTGCAGTGTCTGCTCCTCGGTTTTCAGCACGACGTGACCGGCATGGATCACGATCACTTCTGTGTGTGGGAAGTCATCGATATCAAGCACATCACCGATTGCCACAATGCCGGCAGACACGCCGTCGGTCCCGGACCAGGCAACCTGACGACAGTCAATCAACGGATCGGCAGCACTCAATGGCAGTGATTTGAAAGGTGTGACAACGCGACTGCCGTCGGCTCGAGCTAACAGTAAAACGGTAGGTTGGGGCATGCGGGTGACGCTCCATGCAAATAAAAGTGTTGGGTGGTAAGTGGTCTGTCACGGCAAGCGATCAGGCGATGGCTTGGGTGACCAGGGCAAACTGGCGCACGCCGTTGCTGGCTTGCGGCGGTGTGCCACGGGCCATTTGCGCCACGGTATCGACCTGTTTCAGGCCGGCGGTTTCCAGCCAGTCGCTCAAGCCACAATCCGCCGGAATGTCGATACGCACGAAGGTGTCCGGCACTTGGGCCAGTAACTCGCCGATCAGATGTTGAGCTTGTTCAAGGTTCTCGCAGACCACCGGGCCAATAACGCGACCCCGGCCGTAGGGACGCAACATGGCGAAGGCGCGCAGTTGACCATCGCGCTCAATGCCCACCGAATGCTCGACGACCTCGAGCAGGTCGGTGATCACGGTACTGCGCTCCAGCCCGGTACCGGCGTTAGCCAGTTCCAGCACGCGCGCCTTATCGGCGTCATGCAGTGGGCGACATTTTTCACCATCGGCCAATGGGGTAATTGCCGGGACTTGCGCCTGACCTTGGTGCTGCAGAATCCGACCGAACTCGACGAAGCCCTGGCTCACGTAAAGCGGTGCTCCGGCCAAGGTTGCGTTCAAAACCGGGATGCGTGGCTGGCACGCATCAAGCGCCCGTTCCATCAATTGGCGTCCGATCCCCTTGCCTTGATAGGCGTCGCTCACGATCACCAACCCAATGGTGGAGAAATCACCCTGGGGGCATGCGAATGCGGTGCCGATCAGGCGCTCGCCATCGTGCGCCACAAAGCCGTCGCTGATCCGCAGCAGCATGGCCCAGTCTTCCAGCCGATGGGGCCACTTCAATTGCACGGACAACGCGTGGGCTGCCGGTAGATCCGCAACCGTCATAGGGCGATAACCATAAGTGGATTGTTGCGAGGCGGACATGGCGAGTCTCCGTTAAAAAGTGTTTACGAGCGGCCGGATTTCCAGCGCGGTGGTGCCTGTATCCCATCTGCATGAAGGACTGACAAGAGGGTGTTGTACATTCGGCAGATTCCGCGAGGCAGAGGCCGCAAGACCACATTTACTACTTAATCGCATGGCAAGGTCGGCAGCAAATGCCTGGGCTTTTTTTCTACTATGGAGACAGAGTAAACGACTCGCCGGCTCATATCTGGAGCGCTCCATGGACAGTTTTGATCCTCGCCTAATCGCTGTGCGCAGCGCTCATTTCATTGGCGGCCAATACCGCGATGCTCAGCCTGTACTGGAGGTGGTGCGGACGACCAGGTGTAGGCCGGATTGCCGAAGCCGACCTTGGTGGACGAGGCCGTCAGCCATGACTGGCAGGCGTTCAACTGCAGTGATCTGGCTAGCCGTCCACCTCGGGAGCGGGCGCAGGGAATGCGTCGTTGGGCCGATCTGATCGACGCGGATGCCGAGACTCTCGCACCGCTTGAAGCGACGGGTTCGACCCGACCACATAAAGACGTGTTGGCCTGGCATTCGAAGCCAATTTGCGTTTCAAAAGGGTGCTGATCGACATCCTCCAATAACATCGCGATCCCGCAGGTGGCTGGCCAGCCGGAGAGGGCTGGCAGGCTCCAAACCACAGCAAACGGGCGCTTCCTCAGGGGGGCGCCCGTTTTCGTTTCATCTGGCGCAGTTTCTGCGGTTAATGACGGCACGTGCGGGTGGTACAGGGTTATAAAGGTCCATAAAAGCGCACAAATACGGGGTTTGCCCAAGGTAGGAGCGCGCCGCAAAGTCTGCTGAGGGGAGTGGCTAAAACGGTGGTTTGTATTGAGTAGAGGTCGCTTTTAACGCCATCTGCTGAATTCACGGTGTTGTAATGACGGTGTGCTGCAGCGTTGCATCACAGCTTCTCGAATGAAGCGAATGCTAGTCACGCCATGACCTAAACGAACTTCAGGACCGCACTCAATGAGCTTTCTTCGCCCCAAATTCATTACGTTCGACTGCTACGGTACACTGACCAATTTTCACATGGGCACGATGACTCGCGAGATTTTCGCTGATCGTGTTCCTGCGGCGCAGATGGACCAATTCGTCAAGGATTTCTCGGCCTATCGCCTGGATCAGGTCATGGGTGACTGGATGCCTTATGACGAAATCCTCAAGACCGCCCTGGCCCGGACCTGCAAGCGTTGGGGTATCGAATACCGCGACGAAGGCCAGCTGTATTACGACGCCGTACCCACCTGGGGCCCGCACCCTGATGTGCCGGCAGGTCTGTCGAAAATCGCCGACAAAATTCCCCTGGTCATTTTCTCCAACGCCAGCGACAGCCAGATAATGTCCAACGTCGACAAGCTCGGCGCGCCATTCCATAAGGTCTTCACCGCCGAACAGGCACAGGCTTACAAACCACGTCTGGCCGCCTTTGAGTACATGCTCGACAACCTCAACTGCGGCCCGGAAGACATCTTGCATGTGTCCTCCAGCTTCCGTTATGACCTGATGCCGGCCCATGACATGAAGATCAAGAACAAGGCGTTTGTCGCCCGTGGTCATGAAGTTCCTGCCAATGCCTTCTACAGCTACCAGCAAATCCCCGACATCGGCGGGCTGGCGGCATTGGTCGGTCTTTGAGTTGTAACGTAATGGCACTTTTCCTGGCATAGGCGGATTAGACATGGGCAGTGAATCCTACTGGCTCGACACCGCACCGGCGTTCACCGGTGCCCAGCTCGGCGCGTTGCCCGGGCAGGTTGACGTGGCCATCGTCGGCGGCGGTTTCACCGGCCTGGCGGCGGCTCGGGCGTTGGCCTTGAAAGGCGCCAGTGTCGTCGTGCTGGAGGCTGGGCGGGTGATCGGTGAAGCCTCGGGACGCAACGGCGGCCAGTGCAATACCGGGGTGGCCCAGGACTTCGCCGGTCTTAGTGCCAGCCTCGGTGTCGACAAGGCTCGGGCCTATTACAAGGCTTACGAAAGTGCGGTGCAGAGCGTGGTGTCGCTGGTAGATCAGGAGCAAATCGCCTGCGATCTGATTCGTAACGGCAAGCTGAAACTGGCAGCCAAGCCGATGCACTACGAAGGACTGGCACGAACCTGCGAACTGATTCGCCGGGAAGTCGATGCCGATGTCGAGTTGCTAAGCGCCGAACAGACCCGCACTGAAGTGCGTTCGGCGCAGTTCCACGGCGGCTTGCTGCAACGCAACGGTGTGCAGATGCACGTCGGGCGTTTCGGTGTCGGCCTGGCGGAAGCGGCGGCACGACATGGTGCGCTCATTCATCAAGGCACCTCGGTAATGGACTGGAAAGCCCGGGCTGGCGGATATCAGGTCAACACAAGCAAAGGTTCGCTGCACGCCGGACAAGTGATGCTCGCCACTGGCGCCTGTCAGCACGGCGGGCTGGGCTGGTATCGGCGGCGGATCGTGCCGGTGGGCAGTTTTGTGATTGTCACAGAAGTCCTGCCGCAGTCGTTGATCGAGCAATTGCTGCCCGGTCATCGTGCCTATGTCACCAGCCGCATGATCGGAAACTATTTCCGCTTGACCCCGGACAACCGTCTGCTGTTTGGCGGTCGTGCGCGGTTTGCCATGTCCGACAGCGTCAACGACGCCAAGAGCGGCAAGGTGCTGCAAGCGGCGATGGTGCAGATGTTCCCGCAGTTGGCCAACGTGAAAATCGATTACTGCTGGGGCGGGCTGGTCGACATGACTTCCGACCGTTTGCCTCGGGCCGGTCAGCACGGTGGGGTTTATCACTCCATGGGCTACAGCGGTCACGGGGTGCAGATGTCGGTGCACATGGGCCAGGTCATGGCCGAGGTCATGGACGGCAAGGTAGAGGCCAACCCCTGGCGCGAACTGGACTGGCCGGCGATTCCCGGGCATTTCGGCAAGCCGTGGTTCCTGCCGCTGGTGGGCGCTTATTACCGGTTCCAGGATTATTTACATTGAATTTGAAGTTGTGGCTTCACCGTCGTTTGCGTTTCAAGACGCTCCGGACAACCGCGAGCATGAGCCTTCTCATTATCGACAGGTACAGCTGATATGACTGACAACAAGATCGACTCGAAACTGATCTCCGGCCAAGAAAGCCTGAGAGTATTCGAAGGCCTCAATCGCGGCATGTCACGCCGCAGTGCCTTGCAAATGCTGGGGGTAGCCGGGGTGGCTGCCGCAGGCGCCGGTAGCCTGTTCGGTGCCGCCGGCAAACTGTTTGCCGACGAAGCCGCGAGCCCTGGAAAAGGCAAACCGGGCGGGCGGATTCGAGTCGCCGGCATGACCAGTTCCACCGCCGATACGTTAGACCCGGCCAAAGGTTCCTCATCCACCGACTACGCGCGCCATTTCATGTTCTACAACGGCCTGACCCGTTTCGACAGCCATATGGTGCCGCAATTGGAGTTGGCCGAGCGCATCGAAACCAGTGACGCCACGCTCTGGGTGATCACCTTGCGCAAAGAGGTGACCTTCCACAATGGCAAGGCTCTGACAGCCGCCGACGTGGTGTTTTCTCTATTGCGGCACAAGGACCCAATCACGGGTTCCAAGGTCATGCCTCTGGCGGAGCAGTTTGCCGAGATCAAGGCCACGGGCACCAACGAAGTACAGATCCGTCTGAGTGGTCCGAATGCCGAGCTGCCGTCGATGCTCGCGGTTTCACATTTGTTAATCGTTCCCGAAGGCACCACCGACTTCAACCAGGGAATCGGCACCGGGCCGTTCAAGGCCAAGGAGTTCAAACCGGGTGTGCGTTCGCTTGCTGTGCGCAATGCCGACTATTGGAAACCAGGTCTGCCTTACCTGGACGAAATCGAATTTATCGCCATTGGCGATGAACCCTCGCGGATTAATGCGTTGCTGTCGGGCGACGTGCAGATCATCAACGAAGTCAACCCGCGCTCGACGGTGCGTATCAAGGCCAGCGCCAAGCACCGGGTCGTCGATGCGCCGTCGGGCAACTACACTGACTTGATCATCCGTCAGGATCAGTTGCCCGGCAAAAGCCCTGAATTCACCCAGGCCATGAAGTACCTGATTGACCGCGAGCAGATCAAATCCGCGGTGTTCCGTGGCTTCGCGGTCGTGGGTAACGACCATCCGATTGCCCCGGGTTCGCGCTACTACAATGCCGATCTGCCGCAGACCGTCTACGACCCGGAAAAAGCCAAATTCCTGCTGAAGAAGGCCGGCATGGAAAGCATCAGCATGCCGGTGGCGGCATCGCCGGCCGCCACCGGTTCGGTGGACATCGCGGTGCTGTTGCAACAGTCGGCGAAACAGGCCGGGCTCAAGCTCGACGTCAACCGCTTGCCGAGTGACGGCTACTGGTCCAACCACTGGATGAAGCACCCGCTGAGCTTCGGCAACATCAACCCACGGCCGAACGCCGACGTGATGTTCTCGCAGTTCTTCCAGTCGAAAGCGCCGTGGAACGAATCCGGCTGGCAGAACGATCAGTTCGACCAGTTGCTGATGCTCGCTCGTGGTGAAACCGACGACGCCAAGCGCAGCAAGATGTACGCGGACATGCAAACCCTGGTGCATGACCACTGTGGTATCGGCGTACCGGTGTTTATCAGCAACATCGATGGTGTCGACCAGCGCGTCAAGGGCTACGGCAGCAACCCGCTGGGCGGCTTCATGGGCTACATGTTCGCTGAGCAGGTCTGGCTGGACGCTTGATGGATGCTCGGTTGGTACGTCAAGGACAGTGCAGGAGGGTAGGCGATGAATAGCAACACACTGTGGTTGATCGGCCGGCGTCTGGGCGCCGCGATCGTGACTTTGTTGATCGTGTCCATGGTCGTGTTTGCGATCACGGCGGTCCTGCCGGGGGACGCGGCGCAACAATCCCTCGGACAGTTCGCCACGCCGGAACAGGTGGCGGCGCTGCGCCTGAAACTGGGGCTCGATCAGCCCGGTGTGCTGCGTTACCTGCACTGGTTGATGAACCTGCTCAGCGGTGACATGGGGGTATCGGTGTCCAACGCCATGCCGGTCAGCGAGTTGATGGCCGGACGCGTGCCGAACACCCTGATGCTGGCGGCCGCTACGGCGCTGGTGTCGGTGCCGGTGGCATTGATTCTGGGCATCGGCTCGGCGATGGCGCGCGGTGGGCGCATAGACAGCTTCCTGAGCTTTTTCACCCTGGCCATGGTCGCCGTCCCGGAGTTTCTGGTGGCGACCCTGGCGGTGCTGATTTTTGCGGTAAACCTGGGCTGGTTGTCGGCGTTGTCCTATGCCAGCGACATCACCTCACCCTGGCAATTCATGCGCACTTACGCCTTGCCGGTGATGACGCTGTGCTGCGTCATCGTCGCGCAAATGGCCCGGATGACCCGGGCTGCGGTGATCGACCAGCTCGACAGCCCTTACGTGGAAATGGCTCGGCTCAAAGGCGTCAGCCCGATGCGCATCGTGCTGCGCCATGCCTTGCCCAATGCCATAGGGCCAATTGCCAACGCGATCGCCCTGAGCCTGTCGTACCTGCTGGGCGGGGTGGTGATTGTCGAGACGATCTTCAACTATCCCGGCATCGCCAGCCTGATGGTCGATGCCGTGACCAACCGTGACATGGCGCTGGTTCAGGCCTGCACCATGCTGTTTTGTACGGCATACCTGGGGCTGGTGCTACTCGCCGACCTTTGCGCGATTCTGTCTAACCCGAGGCTGAGAAACCAATGAACAATCTCATTGTGAAATCGACGCCTGCGACCCCCGACCTGTCGGCTGGCAAGAGGGCTCATGGCCCGGGCTGGCTGGGTCTGATCGGGGCTGCGATGTGCGTTATCTGGTTGCTGGTAGCGATCTTCGGCCCGTGGTTGGCACCACACCCGGTGGGCGAAGTGGTCTCCGATAATGTCTTCGACAGCATCAGCGCCCTTTACCCGTTCGGCACTGATTACCTTGGGCGTGACATGCTTAGTCGCATCCTCGTAGGTGCACGGTTCACCATTGGCCTGGCGTTGATCGCGGCGGTGTTGGCCAGCGGCCTGGGTACTAGTTGCGCGCTACTGTCTGTGGTTTCGCCCAAATGGCTGGACGAAGTGATCAGTCGCTTGATGGATGCGTTCATTTCGATCCCGAGCAAGATGCTGGCATTGATCATGGTCTCGGCTTTCGGCTCCTCAGTGACCTTGCTGATTTGCACTGCCGTATTGAGTTTCACCCCCGGCGCGTTTCGCATTGCGCGCAGCATGGCGGTGAACATCGAGGCGCTGGAATACGTGCAAGTGGCCCGTACCCGTGGTGAGCGTCGGTTGTACATCGCTTGCGTGGAAATTTTGCCCAACATGCTCAATCCGGTGTTGACCGACCTTGGCCTGCGCTTTGGCTTCATCGTGTTGCTGCTCAGCGGCATGAGTTTCCTTGGCCTCGGCGTGCAGCCTCCAGATGCCGACCTCGGTTCGCTGGTGCGGGAAAATATCGGCGGCCTCAACCAGGGCGCGCCGGCCATCGTGATTCCGGCGCTGGCCATCGGCACCCTGACCATCGGTGTGAATTTGTTTATCGACAGACTGTCGTCCCGACGTAGTCGCCGTACGGGAGGTCATTGAAATGAGTGAATTGATTCGAGTCCAAGACTTGCGTGTGGTCGCCTGTGGCGAGCGTGGCGAAACGGAAATCGTCAAAGGCGTGAGCTTCGCCCTGGAAAAAGGTGAAGTGCTGGCGTTGATTGGCGAGTCTGGCTCCGGCAAGACCACCATCGCCCTGGCGTTGCTGGGCTATGCAAGACGCGGCTGCAGGTTGTCCGGCGGCGTGGTGCAGGTCGGCGAGCACAACATGCTTGCACTCAGTGAAAAAGAATTGCAGGGACTGCGCGGAAACCGGGTGTCGTACATCGCGCAAAGCGCGGCGGCAGCGTTCAACCCGGCGAAGAAGTTGATCGACCAAGTGGTGGAGGGCGCGCTGATACATGGCCTGGGCACTCGGGCGGAGCTTGAAGCCAAAGCCATCCAATTGTTCCGCGACCTGGCGCTGCCGGCCCCGGACAATATCGGCCAACGCTACCCGCACCAGGTGTCTGGCGGGCAACTGCAAAGGGTGATGGCGGCCATGGCGTTGATCAGCGATCCGTTGCTGGTGGTGCTCGACGAACCGACCACGGCCCTCGATGTCACTACCCAGATCGATGTGCTGCGAGCCTTCAAGCGTGTAGTGCGTGAGCGCGGGGCGACGGCGGTCTATGTTTCCCACGACCTGGCGGTGGTGGCGCAGATGGCTGATCAGATCGTCGTGCTCAACGGCGGCCAGATCTTCGAACAAAGCGCTACCGCGCCGTTGCTCAAAGGCCCTGCCCATGAATACACCCGCAGTCTGCTGGCGGCGGCGCGGCCGGATACGACGATTCGCCCGCCCTGCGATATGGCGCAAGACACGCCATTGCTGACCATCAAGGGCCTGACCGCCGGTTACGGCAACAAGGACATGCACGGCATGCCGGCGATCCGCGTGCTGGAAGACATCGACTTGACTGTGCGCCGGGGCCAGGCCATCGGCGTGATCGGTGAGTCGGGGTCCGGCAAATCGACCCTGGCGCGGGTAGTGGCGGGGTTGCTGACACCGGCCCTCGGTGGGCTGACTTTCGATGGTCAGCCACTGGGCGGCAGCCTGTCCGAGCGCACCGACGAACAGTTCCGCCGCATCCAAATGGTCTTTCAAAACGCCGACACCGCGCTCAACCCGATGCACAGCGTCAGCACCATTCTGAGCCGGCCGCTGAAGATGTATTTCGGCCTTAAGGGCGCGGCGTTGCGTGAGCGTATCGGCGAGTTGCTGGACCTGGTGCGCTTGCCCCGAACCCTGGCCGAACGGCGCCCGAATGAACTGTCTGGCGGTCAAAAGCAACGGGTCAACCTGGCCCGGGCGCTGGCGGCAAAACCTGATCTGATCCTCTGTGACGAGGTGACCTCGGCGCTGGATACCGTGGTCGGAGCAGCCATTCTTGAACTGCTGCGCGACCTGCGTCAGGAGCTGGGGGTTTCCTATCTGTTCATCAGCCACGACATCTCCACGGTGCGGGCGCTATGCGATGACATTGTGGTGATGTACAGCGGCCACAAAGTCCAGGCCGGCACTCGCCAGTCATTTGCCCAGGCACCCTTCCATCCGTACACAGACCTGTTGATCCATTCGGTGCCGGAACTGCGCCAAGGCTGGCTGGAAACCTGCAACACAACCTGCGGCACGCTGCCGCCGATTGGCGCCAAGGCTAATGTGCCGGAGTTGTGCACCTTTCTCAGCCGCTGTCCGGTGCGGGTCGATGGCTTGTGCAATAGCACGGCGCCGAACCGCCGGACCATTGATGGCGGTAGTGAAATCCTTTGCCATCATGACAGCGCCGAGTTGCTGAAAACCCAGCTGGATTTGATCACCATGACTCAGGGAGCCTATGCATGAAGGGGCGTTTTGTGAGGCTGGCCGAGCAGGGCCGGCCAACCATCAGTTTGAAGGTGGACGGTGTACCCATCGAGGCGTTGCAGGGCGACACCCTGATGGTGGCATTGCTGACCCAGGGCAACGCGTTGCGCCAATCGGAGTTCGATTCCGGCCGGCGCGCGGGTTTCTGTTTGATGGGCGCTTGCCAGGATTGCTGGGTCTGGACCCGCAGTGGCGAGCGTCTGCGTGCTTGCTCCAATGAGGTCCGTGAAGGGCTGGACATCGTCACCACACAACCGGAGGCGACATGGCCACTGCACGGATAGTCATCGTTGGTGCCGGGCCGGCGGGTATTCGCTGTGCCGAGACCTTGTTGGCAGCGGGCTTCAAGCCGATCCTGATCGATGAGAATCGCCGCGATGGTGGACAGATCTATCGTCGGCAGCCCGAAGGTTTCACCAGGGATTACGCCACGCTGTACGGCACCGAAGCTGCCAAGGCTCGGGACCTGCACGAAAGTTTTGATCACCTGCGCGAACGGATCGACTACCGCCCGGACACATTGGTGTGGAACCTGACACCGAGGCAGTTGTGCTGCGTCAGCCAGGGCAAACACTCGACGGTGGATTACGATGCGCTGATCCTCTGTACCGGTGCCACCGACCGCCTGATGCCGATTGAAGGGTGGCAATTGGCGGGCACCTACAGCCTCGGCGGGGCGCAGATTGCGCTCAAGTCCCAGGCTGTTTCCATTGGCCGCAGCGTGGTGTTCATGGGCAGCGGACCGTTGCTGTATCTGGTCGCCAGTCAGTACGTCAAGGCGGGTGCGAAGGTGGCGGCGGTGCTCGACACGTCACCTCTGAGCAAACGTATCGGTGCCTTGTCGAAACTGCTGGCGCGTCCAGGATTACTGCTCGCCGGGATGAAACTGTTAGCGCAGCTATATCGGGCGAAGATTCCGGTGCACCTCGGCATCAAGCCGCAACAGGTGCTGGGCGATGCGGCCAGTGGTGTCAGTGGCGTGCGGGTGCAAACGGCTCGCGGCGAGACATTGAATGTCGAATGTGATGCGCTAGCGCTGGGATATCACTTGCGCCCGGAAACCCAGCTGGCGGACTTGGCCGGTTGTCGCATGCGCTTCGACGAGGCGTCAGGCCAATGGTGGCTGGCGGTTGATGAGGAAGGCCGGACGTCGGTCAGCGGTGTGTATGCCGCGGGTGACGGTTCGAAGATTCGAGGTGCGGACGCCGCTGAACACGCCGGACGCCTGGTGGCCATGGCATTGCTGGAAGACCTGCACCAACCGGTGAACGCCGGTTTGCGCGATGAACAACGCCATGCCTTGGCGGTGATGGACCAGTTCCGCCTCGGTTTGGCCCAGGCGTTTCCCTGGCCAGCCGAACATGCCAAAGCCTTGCCGGACACCGCCATCGTTTGCCGTTGCGAGATGATCAGTGTTGGTGAACTGCGCCGCACAGTCAGCGAGAAGGGCGCCTGCGAAGTCAATCGGGCCAAGGCATTCAGTCGGGTCGGCATGGGCCGTTGCCAGGGCCGTTATTGCTCCCAGGCCGGAGCGGAAGTGATCGCTGCAGCGGCGGGTGTCAGCGTGCAACAGGTTGGACGCCAACGCAGCCAGGCGCCGGTCAAACCCCTTTCGATGCTCACCGAGGAGGTGTCGCCATGACCGTACATAAAGCCGATGTCGTTATCGTCGGCGGTGGCCTGATGGGCTCGGCGGCAGCGTTTTTCCTGCGCCGGCGTGGGCAATCGGTCATCCTGCTGGAGCGCGACCAGATTGGTCAGTACGCCAGCGGCGTGAATTTCGGCAATGTCCGGCGTCAGGGACGGTATCTCGGCCAATTGGAATTGGCCAACCGTTCCTGGGCTCTGTGGAAACGACTGCCGGAGCTGATCGACGACGACCTTGAGTTCATCGCCAGCGGCCACATGCGTGTGTGTTATCGCGAAGATGAAATCGCCGAGCTGGAGGCCTATGCCGCAGCGCCTGAGGCGGCGCAACTGGATCTGAGGATTTATCGCGGTGCCGAGTTGCATCGGCGTTTTCCATTCCTCGGGCCGGATGTGAAGGGTGGCTCCTATGCGCCCCACGACGGTCACGCCAATCCACGTCTGGCAGCCCCTGCGTTTGCCCGGGCGGCACGGCGTCTCGGCGCGCAGATCGAGGAGCAGACTGAAGTGGCCGAGGTGCAAAAGGTCGGTGGCGAGTTCAGCGTCACCACCACTGACGGTCGCCAGTTCAGCGCCGCACAACTCTTGATCACCGCCGGGGCCTGGGGGCAGAAGCTGTCACTGCAATTCGGCGAACCGGTGCCGCTGGACACCCACGGCCCCCAAATGGCCGTGACCGAACCGGTGCCTTACGCCTTGCCAACAGTGATCGGCGTGTACACCAAGATTCCCGAGGAAGTGATTTACTTCCGCCAGATCCCTCGCGGCAACATTGTCATCGGTGGCGGATATCGCAGTAAACCGGACATGCTCAATCGCCGGGCCTACGTGGAGCCGCGCAGCATCCTCAACCAGGTCAATCAAATGCGCCGCCTGCTGCCGGGTGTTGGTAACCTGAACATCATCCGGGTCTGGAGTGGCATCGAAGGCTACCTGCCGGATTCCCTGCCGGTGATGGGCCCGAGTGGCACCGTCGACGGCTTGTTCTACGCGTTCGGCTTCTGCGGTCACGGCTTCCAGCTCGGCCCGGGCGTCGGCGATGTGATGGCCGAACTGATCAGCACCGGCAGCACCAGCACTTCGATTGAGCCGTTCTCCATTCGCCGATTCGCCCTTTCAGCCGAGCAACGGAGCATGGCCTCATGAAACCCCGTGTACTGGATATCCTCAAACGCTTGATGGCCTTCGACACCGTGTCGTCGGAGTCGAACATGGCCCTGATCGACTACGTGCGCGACCTGTTGCTGACCAAGGGCATCGAGTCGCTGATCGTCAAGGACGAGACCGGCAGAAAAGCCAATCTGTTCGCCAGCACCGGCCCGCGAGAGTTGCCAGGAATTCTGCTGTCCGGGCATACCGACGTGGTGCCGGCGGCGGGGCAGGCGTGGACCTTTCCGGCGTTTCAGGCGACGGTGCAGGACGGCAAAATTTACGGTCGCGGCAGTTGCGACATGAAAGGCTTCATCGCCTTGGCCATCGACGCGATGCTCGACGCCGCTGACCATTCCCTGAGCCGGCCGCTGCAACTGGCGCTGTCCCATGATGAAGAGATCGGTTGTGTCGGCGTGCGTCGGTTGCTGGACGTGTTGCACCTGGCACCGGTTCGGCCGTTTCTGTGCATGATCGGTGAACCGACCAACATGCAATTCGTGCTCGGGCACAAGGGCAAGGGCTCCTACCGCACCTACTGTCGTGGCCTGGAAGCGCATTCTTCCCTGGCACCGCGCTCGGTCAATGCTATTCACGTGGCGTGCGATTTCATCACGGCACTTCGCCAAAGTCAGCTCCAACTGCAAGAGCAGGGCGCCCAGGATGCGGACTACGACGTACCCTACAGCACCGTGCATGTCGGGCAAATTGTCGGCGGCAAAGCTCTGAACATCGTGCCGAACCTGTGCACCCTGGATTTCGAAGTGCGCAACTTGCCGGCCGACGATCTGGATCAGTTTCTGGAACAGATGCGAGAGCGTGCAGAGGTTATCGTTCGTGAGGCCAAGCGCCTGTCCAGTGTTGCGGACATCGAGATCGAAACCCTGAACGTCTACCCCGGCCTCGACACCCATCCGAGCGTCGAAGCGGTGCGCTTTCTGAAGAGCTTCGCCGCGCCGGATACCGGTACATCCAAGGTTTCGTTTGGTACCGAAGGCGGGTTGTTCAAGCAACGTCTGGATGTGCCAGTGGTGGTTTGCGGGCCGGGGTCGATTGAACAGGCGCACAAGCCGGACGAGTTTATCGAGATCAGCCAGATGGAGGCTGGGGAACGGTTTCTTGAAGGGTTGCTCGGTTCCCTGAAATTGTAGGACGGTGGTGTTGATAGGTTCTAGGGCAAACAGAGGTCAAGTGTGGGAACGAGCTTGCTCGCGATTGCGGACTATCAGTCAACATCAATGTTGAATGTCGGGCCCTTATCGCGAGCAAGCTCGCTCCCACAGGGTTTTGCGTTTGTCTGACAGGCCTTATATCCCCTCGGTAGAGCCTGCCGTCCCACCCCGATTTTCAGCATCCAACACCGCCCAAATGGCGCTTTCAGCATCCTCATCCGAAGCACCACCCTAGACTGGAACGTGTCTCGGATCAGGACTCGACCATGCTCAAGAATCGTTTGAAAGACCCCAGCCTTTTGGCAGAACTCGCGTATGTGGACGGGCAGTGGATCGGCGCCGACAACGACGCGACCCTGGACGTCATCGACCCGGCCAGCGGCCAGTTGCTGGCTCGCGTGCCGGCCATGCAAGGCGCGCAAACCCGTTGTGCCATCGAAGCCGCCGAAAAAGCCTGGCCCGCCTGGCGCGCACGACCGGCAGCAGAACGTGCGGCGCTGTTGGAGCGCTGGTATCAAGCCATGATCGACAACCTCGACGACCTGGCGCTGATCATGACCTGCGAACAGGGTAAACCGCTGAACGAGGCCAAAGGCGAAATCCGCTACGGTGCTGGTTTCGTCAAATGGTTCGCCGAAGAGGCCCGGCGGGTCTACGGCGAAACCATGCCGGCCCCCAGCAGTGACCGCCGACTGCTGACACTTAAGCAACCGGTTGGAGTTTGCGCCGCGATTACCCCGTGGAACTTCCCCAACGCGATGATCACCCGCAAATGCGCACCTGCCTTGGCGGCCGGCTGCCCAATCATCGTCAAACCCTCGGACCTGACGCCGTTATCGGCCCTGGCCCTGGCGGTATTGGCCGAGCGTGTCGGCATTCCGGCCGGGGTGTT
The DNA here is from genome assembly GCF_019823085.1 of Pseudomonas sp. DR48. Taxonomy (NCBI): domain Bacteria; kingdom Pseudomonadati; phylum Pseudomonadota; class Gammaproteobacteria; order Pseudomonadales; family Pseudomonadaceae; genus Pseudomonas; species Pseudomonas sp. DR48. The sequence goes on from NZ_CP081946.1 coordinate 4,460,869, forward strand.
CAATGTGTTGACCGGCATGCCCGCCGGGATCGGCGAGGAGCTGACCAGCAACCCGGCGGTACGGAAAATCTCCTTTACTGGCTCGACCGCTGTCGGTCGGCTGCTGATGCGCCAGAGCGCCGAGCACATCAAACGATTGAGCCTGGAACTGGGCGGCAACGCGCCGTTCATTGTGTTCGACGACGCTGACCTTGAGCAGGCTGTGGCCGGGATCATGCTCAGCAAGTTTCGCAACGCAGGCCAGACCTGTGTCTGCGCCAACCGGATTCTGGTGCAGGACGGCATCTACGAGCGCTTCGCTCAACGTCTGGTGGAGGAGGTGGGCAAACTCAAGGTCGGCAATGGTCTGGACGCCGATGTCACCATCGGGCCGCTGATCAACCCGGCTGCCGTGAGCAAGGTCGCGCGACACATCGACGATGCCTTGAGTCAGGGCGCGCGGTTGCTCTGCGGCGGTATTCCTGAAGGCGACAGCCAGTTTGTGCAGCCCACGGTTCTGGGCGATACCCACGCCGGCATGCTGTTGGCCAACGAAGAAACCTTCGGCCCGGTGGCGCCGCTGATGCGCTTTACCGACGAAGCCGAAGCGCTCGCCCTAGCCAATGCAACCCCTTACGGCCTGGGTGCCTACTTCTTCACCCAGGACCTGCGTCGTTCCTGGCGTTTCGGTGAGGCGCTGGAGTTCGGCATGGTCGGGCTCAACACCGGGATCATTTCCATGGAAGTCGCCCCGTTCGGCGGCATCAAGCAGTCAGGCCTGGGACGTGAAGGCAGCAAGTACGGCCTGGACGAATACCTGGAAGTCAAAGCCTTCCACATCGGTGGGCTGTAACCCGACCCACGATGGCACAGACATTTTGCGAGGCATGATCGATGAGCAAGACATTCAAAATCGCCGCGATTGCCGGCGATGGCATTGGCAAGGAAGTGCTGCCGGAAGGGTTGCGAGTTCTGGAGCAGGCCGCGAAGAAATGGCAGCTGGATTTGAGTATCGAAGTGCTCGACTGGGCACACTGCGATTACTACCTGGAGCACGGGCAGATGATGCCCGATGACTGGTTTGAACAGCTCAAGGGTTTCGATGCGATCTACTTCGGTGCCGTGGGTTGGCCGGACAAGGTGCCGGACCACGTTTCGTTGTGGGGTTCGCTGCTGAAGTTTCGCCGCGACTTCGACCAGTACGTGAACATTCGCCCGGTGCGGCTGTTTCCTGGCGTGCCGTGCCCACTGGCCGGACGCAAACCGGGGGACATCGATTTCGTGGTGATCCGCGAGAACACCGAGGGCGAATATTCCTCGGTCGGCGGCAAAATGTTCGAAGGCACCGACCATGAGTTCGTGCTGCAGGAATCGGTGTTCACCCGCCGTGGCGTCGACCGGATTCTCAAATACGCCTTTGACCTGGCACAGACCCGACCCCGCAAGCGGCTGACGGCGGCGACCAAGTCCAACGGGATCTCGATCAGCATGCCGTATTGGGATGAGCGCACCGCATTGATGGCTGAACAATACCCGGACATCACCTGGGACAAACAGCACATCGACATTCTGTGCGCGCGTTTCGTGCTGCAACCGGACCGTTTTGATGTGGTGGTGGCGTCGAATCTGTTCGGCGACATTCTTTCCGATCTCGGGCCGGCCTGCGCCGGGACCATCGGTATCGCGCCGTCGGCCAACCTCGATCCCGAGCGGCGCTTTCCGTCGTTGTTCGAGCCGGTGCATGGCTCGGCGCCGGACATATACGGGCAGAACATCGCCAACCCGATTGCGATGATCTGGTCCGGGGCGTTGATGCTGGATTTCCTGGGCAACGGTGATGAGCGTTATCGCGCGGCGCATGACGGCATTCTCAAGGCCATCGAGCGGGTTATCGCCGAGGGCCCGATTACCCCCGACCTAGGAGGGCAGGGCTCGACCCAGGATGTCGGTATGGCAATCGTTGCAGCGCTTTGAACTGAGGCAACAACAGATCGGCTTGGAAGCCCTCTTCATTTCTGGTGCTTCACCCTTTTAGCCCGCCCACACTGCGGGCTTTTTTATCACGTCCAATATATGAGCCTCGTTTTTCGCTCAAAATACTGAGCCGCAGAGTTTCACGCAGTTCTGTAAGTGAGTGAAATCGGGAGCTGGCGGGAACTACTGAAATGCAGGCTCGTGAGGTAATAACCTCACGGCCTGACACCCGGATTGTTTGTGAGCCGCAATACCGGCAGCGACAAGTGTGTTCTATGCGCGCGAAGGGAGACCTGGCGCTTCGCCAAATCCGATGATTGCTTTGGTTTCCAGGTACTCTTCAAACCCGTAGACACCATACTCACGACCATTACCAGAGCGCTTGTAGCCGCCGAACGGAGCCATTGGATTCCACGCGGGGTAATTCAGATGCACTTGTCCGGCTCGGATACGAGAGGCAACGGTACGTGCAAGATCAAGGTCCTGAGCCTGAACATGGGCACCCAGACCATATACCGTATCGTTTGCGATAGTGACCGCCTCATCGACCGTCTCATAGGGAATGATGCACAGCACTGGACCAAAAATTTCTTCTTGGGCGATCCGCATTCCGGAATCCACCTCGGAAAAAACAGTCGGTCGGGCGTAGAAGCCCTTTTCATGGCCCGGTACACGTCCTGGTCCGCCGCAAACAAGTTTTGCGCCCTCATCAAGGCCAGCCTCGATCATTGCTTGCACGCGATTGAACTGGGCTCGGTTGGCGATAGGACCCAGTACCGTATCTTCCGACTGCGGGTCACCAACGATGATTGCATTGACGGTTGCTGCAGCCAGAGATTCGACCTCGGCCAGCCTGTCCTTTGGGACGATCATTCGTGTCGGGGCGCTGCAGGACTGTCCGACGTTGCGAAACGCAGACATCACTCCCAGCGGGACCGCTTTGGCGAAGTCGGCATCGGGAAGCAGAAGATTCGGCGACTTGCCTCCCAGCTCTTGTGTGACGCGTTTCACCGTATGGGCGGCCGCCTGTGCAACCAGAGCGCCTGCGCGGTTTGAGCCGGTTATGGAAATCATGTCGATATCGGGATGCGCCGCCATGGCTGCGCCGACCTCGGGACCACTTCCGTTCACCAGATTGAAGACGCCGAGCGGTAGGCCTGCGTCATGCACCAATTGTGCAAAAAGAAGGGCGCTCAGAGGCGACAGTTCGCTTGGTTTCAGAACTACTGTGCATCCGGCAGCAATAGCCGGAGCGACTTTCGCGGTGATTTGATAAAGCGGCCAGTTCCATGGGGTGATGAGGCCGCAGACGCCTATTGGTTCGCGTTGGATCGCGGTGCCGTCTTCAACCGTTTGGAAACGATAGGTGGACAGGAGATCACGTGCGACCCGAACGTGTTCGGCCGCCAGTGGCACTTGCATCGCCCGTGCGAATCCGATGGCAGCGCCCATTTCGAGAGAGAGGGCCTGTGCAAGAGCCTCTTTGCGTTCAAGGATAAGTTCGTAGATCTTTCCAAGGATAAGCGCACGCGATTCTGTCGAGGAAGAAGACCAACCAGCAAACGCTGCACGTGCCGCAGCTACTGCCCTATCAACATCTTCGGCAGACCCACGCGCGACCTGCGCAATGACCTCTTCACTTGCCGGATTGACCACCGGCAAACTTGCCGGGATTGCAGGGGAAGACCAACGGCCGTTGATATAAAACTTGTGAGATGTTTCCGGATCAACGCTGTAGCTATTCGAAAATTGTGTTGTCATCCAACTAGCTCCTTGGAGCGGTAATAGGCGCTGCGAACAGCATGGCCGGGAGGTAGAAAGTCACCAGAGCATCGCCATCGCGACCAGTACATCCTTATGCCCCGTTACCTCAATAAGCTAACAAAGCGGGCCAAGCAACATATGCCGTTATTCAAGTCGGCAAGGGATAATCTGCTGTATCTGCCTGGCTAACGTTGCATCAATGCAACTGAGCCGTTCACGTTGGTATTGCGTGCGATAAACCCCTTGCTGGTGGTCGTGATCGCTAGCCGATAGCTTGTGTAACCAGCGCAAACTGCTTGATTCCACCGCTTGATTGCGGGGGGACTCCGAGAACCATTCGCGGTGCTCTGTCGACGCACTGCAACCCCAGGCTCTCCAGCCGGTCGGCCAACCCGCAATCGGCCAGAATGTCGAAGCGAACAAAGGCACCAGGTATCAAACGCAGAAGGTGGGTAATCAAGTGTTGGGCCTGTTCCAGGTTTTGCGCGACAACCGGACCAATGATATGGCCACGACCAAAACGACGGAGCAGGGCAGTACCTTGTAGTTTTCCATCCACCTCAATGCCGACTATGTACTCGGCCATCGGGAGCAAATCGTTAAGTACCGTTGTGCGGTCCAGGCCGCTACCAGCATTGGCCAATTCAATCAGCTTCGGGTAATCGGCCGGGCCTAACGCGCGACAATACGAGCCCTTGATCAAAGGGATCAGCGCAGGTGCCTGCGGCACGCCTTGATGCTGCTGGATTCGCGCGAAGTCGACGAATCCCATGCTTGCATAAAGTGGTGCGCCTGACTCGGTGGCATTGAGAATTGGCGTGCGTGGAGCAGTGGCTTCCAGGCACAGGTTCATCAGTCGACGTCCGATCCCCTTTCCTTGGTGCTCATCACTCACGATCACTAGGCCGATTGAGGAATAAGCGCCTTGATGGCAGGCGAATGCTACGCCGACCAACTGTCCATTATGTTCCGTGACAAAGCCTTCGGACGTGCGCTGTACCATGGCCCAGTCTTCTTCTCGGTGAGGCCATTTCAGGTGCAAGGAGAGGGCGTGTGCCGCGGGCATGTCCGCCGCGGTTACAGTGCGGTACAGATAGGCAGAATCTGACGTTGCAGGCATGGAGCCTCCTTGAAGATGGCGATCTTGAGCGGGGCGATCAGGGAGTTGCGGTGTGCGGCTCATGTAAGTTTGCCTGTGCTGAGGAGGTTCGCAGATAAAGGCATCACAATCGCGGATGGGTTAGTAAACCGACGGATATCGAATGGACTGATCAAGGTGCTGGTACTGCCGGTGCTGATCAGTTCGGCCATCACGTCGCCGACGCCCGGGCCAAGCTGGAAGCCATGGCCGCAGAAGCCGAAGGCGTAGAACAAGCCGTCGACGGTGCCGCTGGGGCCGATGACCGGCAGGGAGTCCGGCGTATAGCTCTCGATGCCGCTCCAGACCCGGATGATGTTCAGCTTTTCGGCCCCTGGCAGAAGGCGGCGCATTTGCCGCATCTGGTTGAGCAGGCTTTCCGGCTGGAAGTAGGCTCGCCGGTTGAGCATGTCCGGTTTGCAGCGGTTGCCGCCGCCGATGATGATGTTGCCGCGGGGGATCTGGCGGAAGTAGATCACCTCTTCCTTGATTTTGGTAAACACGCCAATCACCGTCGGCAAGGCGTAGGGCACCGGCTCGGTCACCGACATTTGCGGACCATTGGGTTCCAGCGGCACCGGTTCGCCGAATTGTTCGGACAGCTTGGCGGCCCAGGCGCCCGCGGTGATCAACAGTTGCTGGGCGACGAACAGCTGACCATCGGTGGTCGTGACATGGAATTCGTCATCGACCTTCTGCACCTCGGCGACCTCGGTGCGCTCTTCGATCCGCGCGCCGAGGCGCCGGGCTGCCCGGGCAAACGCCGGCGCTGCCAGACGCGGGTTGGCGTGACCATCGTGAGGCGCGTAGGAACCGCCCTTGACCTCCGGGCCGAGGAACGGGAAGCGTGCATGCAAAGCCTTGCCCGTGAGCACCTGCAAGTCCAGTTCACGGGCCTCCGGGGCCGCCGCATAGGCCTCCAGTTCTGCAATTTCATCTTCTCGATAACACACACGCATATGGCCGCTGGCGATGAACTCTAGGTCGTCGTCGATCAGCTCCGGCAGTCGTTTCCACAGCGCCCAGGAACGGTTGGCCAGTTCCAGCTGCCCGAGGTACCGCCCTTGGCGTCGCACGTTGCCGAAGTTCACGCCACTGGCGTACTGACCGATCTGGTCACGCTCCAGCAGAGTGACTGAGTGCCCACGCCGGCGCAGGAAAAACGCCGACGTCGAGCCCATGATGCCTCCGCCGATAATCAGAACATCACTTTTTTGCGGTTTCATAATGGCTCCTCGATGATCGTCATCGGTAAGGGTTTGACCGGGGCCTGACCCCGTTGCCGACCGACCTGTTGCACACTGACGCCGGCCGCCGCGGCAATCACTTCGGCCCCGGCCTGAGAGCAATACCGGCCCTGGCAACCGTCATTGGCAGGTTTCCTTTTGTTCACCGCGGGCCAGCGCTTCGATTTCGATCAAGTAACCATGATGCAAGACCGGAACAGGCACCACGGCGCGTGCTGGCCGATGTTCACCCAGGTAACGGGCATAAATTCGATCAAAGGTGGGCCAGTGTTCTATCCCTACGACATAGACCGTGACCTTCAGGAGATCACTCGTGCTCCGGCCCGCTTTGCTGAGGATCGCCACGAGGTTGTCGAGGGCTATTGATGTTTGAACTTCAAACGGTTGGTCGACACTGTGGTCGCCATTCGCGCGTACCGGCAGTTGCCCGGACACATATAAAACACCCTCGTGCGCTACCGCCTGGGAGTAATGTCCACCCGGAGCTGCGGCGTTAGCCGTTTGGATTAAGTCGATCGAACCTGCTTGATTACCAGCCATGTAAGCGACTCCATGTGTGCACGACGCCCTCGGCGTCACAGGCGTGATAGTCCGGGAATTGCGCGCCTGTGGCACATGCATGGTTGGGCAGAATGCGCAGACGGCTGCCGATGGGGAAGCGCGCTACGATGTTGGCGCTCTCGGCCGCTCCTAGAGTGATGATGCCGTGTTCCTGGTTGGCGCCAGTGACCAGCGCGCCCTCGATCCAGTCGCCAGCTTCGGTACACACCTGTCCGTAACCGAAGTCCTGTCGCTGGCGCTGCGTGCCTCGATCACGACTCATGGCCATCCAGCCGGCATCGGTGATGACCCAGCCTTTATTTTGCTGGTGGCCGATGACGGTGGTCAGCACGCTCAGTGCCAACTCGTCTGTCTGGCAGACGCCGATGTTGTGCATCACCAGGTCGAAGAACACATAAACGCCTGCGCGTACTTCGGTGACGTCTTTCAGGCTCAGTGCCGATAGTGCCGTGGGAGTGGAGCCGATGCTGACCTCCGGGCATACCAGCCCGGCTTCGCGGATTCTTTCGGCGGCACTGACGCAGAGGAAGCGTTCTTGTTCGGCCAAAATCTGCAGCGCTTCAAGATTGTCGAGTTCGTAGCTGGATCCGGCGTGGGTCATCACGCCTCGCAATTGCATGCCCCCTTCGGAAAGGACCCGTGCGACGTCTATGAGTGCGCTGTCTTCAACGGTCAGGCCTGATCGATGGCCGTCGCAATCTATTTCGATCCAGACCTCGAATCGTTCGTCGTTCTGCTGTCCGAAGGAGACGATGGCTTGAGCCCCGATGACGCTGTCGGTGAGCACGCTCAGCCTGCAGCCTTTGCGCCTGAGTGTCAGTGCCTGGGCCAATTTGCCAGGCGCTATTGCAACGGCATAAAAAACGTCGCTGATGCCTTCAGCGAAACAATGCTCAGCTTCTTTCAGGGTGGAAACTGTGACACCGCTTGCGCCAGCGGCTATCTGTGCCTTGATCACGGGGAGGCATTTGCTGGTTTTGATGTGCGGGCGCAAACGCACACCCAGGGCGTCCATGCGTTGCTGCATGCGTTGGATATTGCGCTGCATTCGCGAGACATCGACTATCGCGACTGGGGTATCGAGGGAGGCAATAGAGGCTGACATGACAGAACTCGGGTGGCTGGGTACAGGGGCCACTCTACTCAGCTGTCATTAAGTTATGGTTCAATGGATAGTCATCAATCATTAAGTAAAATTGAATGATCTCCGTCGAAGACCTACGTCTGGCTGTAACGCTGGCGCGCTCCGAGTCTTTAAGCGCTGCTGCCAGAATTCTGAATGTCTCACCACCGGCGTTGTCCATGCGTCTGCGTAAGCTGGAGACGCTGCTCGGTCTGACCCTGGCTAATCGCGATGCCCGACGCCTGAGTCTCACCGCCGATGGCGAGCGATTTTCCCGAGAAAGCGCGCTCTTGCTGGAACAGTTGGAGGCGCTTCCGGAATCTTTCAAGCAGCAAGACGAGCGGCTAGTTGGCACACTCAGGTTAGCGGTGCCGTTCGGCTATGGTCGACAACGCATTGCGCCGCTGCTGGCTCGTTTTGCCAAGTTGCACCCACAACTGTGCCTGCACCTGGATTTGCGCGAAACGCCATGGCCAGATCGTCACGACAGCGATGCTGTGATTCACATCGGTCACCTCAATGACAGCCTGTGGATCGCCAAGCCTCTCACGCAAAACAACCGATGGTTATGCGCCAGTCCGGCCTATCTAGAGCATCACGGTGTGCCGTCGTCGCCGGACCAACTCACCGAGCATCGTTACATTTGCATTCGTGAAAATGATGAAGATGTCACGCTGTGGCATATGCGTAAGGGATCGGAGCGGAAAACGCTGCGCATCGAACCCATGTTGTTGAGCAACGACGGAAGCGTAGCTCGGCGTTGGGCCGAGCAAGGCTTGGGGTTGGTTTTACGTTCGCAATGGGACGTAAGTGACGCTATTGCCAGCGGCAGCCTGATACGGGTGATGGCGGATTGGCAATTCGACAGCGCTCCGATCAACCTGTTGGTCCCCTCACGCAAACTTCGCAGTCCGCGTGTACAGGCGTTAGTGGCATTTCTGGAAGCTGCGTTGAAAGCATGATCGGGGTGATCGCCGAGGTGCCAATCACGCCGGACGTGGGCGGGAAGGGCTCAACACAGAAGGTGGGCGGAGCAATTGCCGAGCGACTTTGATCCACGCCGCTGATCCACCGTGGACTTGAGCATGCCTGCTCCCACAGTGGATTTGCGCTGTATTCAGTAACCCAGCGTGCGGTCGATCTCACCCTCCATCGGCTCTCCACGTTGATGTCGCCGAATATTCTCCAGCAACACCCTGAACGCACTTTCCGGCTGGGTCATGGCCGCGATGTGCGGGGTCAGCAGAATCTTTGGATGGTGCCAGAATGGATGATCCGCCGGTGCCGGCTCTTGCTGCAGTACGTCGATGACCGCGCCGCTGAGTTGCCCGGTGTCCAGGGCCGCCAGCAGATCACTTTCCACCAGATGCCCGCCACGGCCCATGTTGATCAGCGCCGCGCCATGGGGCAGTTGGCGAAACAGTTTGTCATCGAGAATGCCCTGGGTCTGTTCGGTCAGCGGCAGCACGCACAATAAAATGTCGCACTGGCTCAGGAACGCAGGCAGTTGCTCGTTGCCGGCATAGCAATCCACATCAGGAATCCGATGGACACTGCGGGCCCAACCTGACAATGCAAACCCCAAGGGGCGTAACGCCGCCAGAATCTGCTGGGCCTGGGTGCCGAGGCCCATGATCCCGATCCGACGCTTGTTCGCCGGTTGCAGCAAGTGCGCCTGCCAGCAGCGAGCCATTTGTTGCTGGCGATAACGGAGCATGTCCCGATGCAGGCTCAACACAGCGAAACAGGCGTACTCGCACATGCCCCGGGTGATGCCCGGATCCAGTAGGCGCACCAGCGGCAAACTGATGGGCAAGCGTGCGAGGTCCAGTTGATCGACCCCGGCGGACAGGGCGAACAGCACTTTAAGATTGGGCAGCAACGCCTCAAAATCGTCGGGCGCCTGCCAGGCGGCCAGATACTCGATGTCCGTGGGGTCGCCGATGTCTGGCCAGGCGCGCCATTCGATATCCGGGGCGTGCTCGGCGAACAGCGCTTTCCACTGCTCGCCGCGTACAGGGTCAGCTTTGTAAAGCAGGGCCATGGGCATTTCCTGAAAGGGTGAAGGTGCTCTCCATCCTCGCGCAAGACCAGCGCAGGATCTGTCGAAAGCACCGGGTTAAACGGGTTGCACGAGGTTTTATTGGCGATGCTCCGGCAGATTCGGCCTGCTGAAGGAATCTGCCGTTTGGCAGGGTGAAAACAGTTGATCCGAATTTCTCAGGGGCCAAGTTCGGCGTAGATCGTTTCGCGCAAGGCTTAACCTGAACACCATCGCAACCACCTCCCGGTTGCCGGACTCACGATGGGATATGCCATGAATAGCAAAGTCGACGAAACCCCTCATTTGCTCCGTCAGCGCGATCAATTCGTGCCACGTGGCCTGATTACCGCTCACCCATTGGTGATCGATCGCGCCCAAGGTGCCGAATTGTGGGATGTGGACGGCAAGCGCTACCTGGACTTCGTCGGCGGTATTGGCGTGCTAAACATCGGCCACAATCACCCAAAAGTGGTTGCGGCCGTGCAGGCACAATTGCAAAAGGTTTCCCACGCCTGTTTCCAGGTGGTTGCCTATAAGCCTTACCTCGACCTGGCTCAACGCCTGTGCGAAATGATAGGCGGTCAGGACGCGTATAAAGCAGCGTTCTTCACCTCAGGCGCCGAAGCCGTGGAAAACGCGATCAAGATCGCCCGCGCCCACACCAACCGTTCGGCCGTTATCGCCTTTCGCGGCGGCTTCCACGGTCGCACCTTGCTTGGCACTACGCTGACCGGCATGAGCCAGCCTTACAAGCAGAACTTCGGGCCGTTCGCGCCGGAGGTGTTCCACACCCCGTACCCGAATGCCTATCGCGGTGTCGACAGCGACATGGCGCTCAAGGCTCTCGACGAGTTGTTCGCCACTCAGGTGGCGCCGGAGCGGGTCGCGGCCATCATTATCGAACCGGTGCAGGGCGATGGCGGTTTCCTCGCGGCGCCGGCGGAGTTTCTCCAGGCTCTGCGTGCTCTGACTGAAAAGCACGGCATTGTGTTGATCCTCGATGAAATCCAGACCGGTTTCGGCCGTACCGGCAAATGGTTCGGTTTCCAGCATGCCGGGATCCAGCCGGATCTGGTGACGGTCGCCAAGAGTCTGGCGGGTGGATTGCCGCTGTCGGGTGTGGTCGGCAAGGCAGCGATCATGGACGCCCCGCTGCCAGGCGGCCTGGGCGGCACCTACGGCGGTAACGCGCTGTCCTGCGCTGCGGCACTGGCGGTGATCGAAGCCTACGAGCAAGAACAATTGCTTGCCCGGAGCGAAGTACTGGCCGAGCGTTTGCGCCAAGGGCTGTTGCGTTTGCAGGCTCGTCACTGGCAAATCGGCGACGTACGCGGCACCGGTTTCATGTTGGCGCTCGAGCTGATCAAGGATGACGAGGCTCGCACACCAGACGCCGACTTGAATCAGCGGCTGATCGATGAAGCCCGGGCCGGCGGCTTACTGGTGATCAAATGCGGTGTCCACCGCAACGTGCTGCGCTTCCTCGCGCCGTTGGTGACAACAGATGAACAGGTCGACGAAGCCTTGCAGATTCTGGAAGCCGCATTGGCACGCGTCTTGAAATGAGTTCGTGCCCGCTCGAGGCGGTGCCGCAAGGCATCGCCCGTGCGCGTTTATGGAGCATGGATGAAATGCATCATCGGAGGCTTTGCACATCATGGGGCTGACTGAATATCGAGCGCTGCTCATTCATTGCGACGAGGTTCTGGTCGATCGCGACTCGGGAGTCTGGGCGGCATTGCAACCCTTGCTCGACAGCCGGGGCGGACACCCGGACAAGGAACAGGTACTGGCCGAATACAGCGAGGTGTTGCGCGCACTGTATCCGCGCTTCGGTGAGCTGGGTTTTAGTGGTCTGCTGTGTTTCGCCCATCGTCAGTTGGCTGAATGCTGGGGGCTCAAAGCCAGCTGGGAGGAGGGTATGAGCTTTGCCCGTTCGGTCGCCAATTGGTCGCTGTTCGAGGATGCGCCGGGGGCGATGCTGTACCTGCGCAAGTTCTATCGCCTGCTGGTGCAAGGCGATCGGGATGTTGAAGATCGAGCGCTGCTCTGTGAGCGGCTGGGGATTATGCCCGACGATTTCATTTCACTGGCCAGCGATCCATTGCAGGATCAGGATTGGTTAAAAGCCAACGGACTTGAAGCCGGAGATATCCTGCAAGTGACGCGGCCCTCTGCCGGTCGGCGGTTGGCCGCCAATGTATGCCTGATCAGTCGTGCACGTGAAAATAAGCCATCCCCTTGCGCGGCGGATTACTGCATCAACAGCATGGCGGATCTGGTGGCTCAGCATCAGCTGTCTTTACGGCGCTGATTTTGCTAGAAGATTGTCCTACAAACGGCAGTCATGAGGTACGCAATGGAAGGTTTAGTGAAACTGGACCGGATCGACATCAGCATTTTGGTTGAGCTGCAAAAAGACGGCCGCATGACCAACGTCAGCCTGGCCGATGCCGTGGGTTTGTCGGCCAGTCCCTGCCTGCAACGGGTCAAGCGACTGGAGTCGGCGGGATATATTTCCAGCTACAAGGCGCACCTGAACCTGGCGAAGATCACTGACTCGGTCACGGTCTTCACCGAGATCACCTTGAGCGACCACAAGCGCGAAGATTTCGCCAAGTTCGAGTCCAACATCCGCCAGGTGGATGAAGTGCTTGAATGCCATTTGATCAGCGGTGGCTACGATTACCTGGTGCGCTTCATGACCCGCAGCATCCAGCACTACCAGGAAGTCATCGAAAGCCTGCTGGACAAGAACATCGGCATTTCCAAGTACTTCAGTTACATCGTCATCAAATCACCGGTGCTCAAGGACGGCGTGCCATTGCGCAAATTGCTGCGTCACTGACAGACTTCATTCTCGATCCACCCGCCGTCACTGATGTTCCTGATGCTGACACTCGGGCTGCTCCTGTTCGCATTGTTCGAGAGACTGCAGGACCGCTGGCCCACCTTGATGCTGGCGATCTGAGTAATATCAGACATTTAAGCCGATCAGTCAGATCGGCTTTTTTGTGCCTGCGCAAACCCGCGCAAAACTGGCGCAAAACTACCCGGTGATTTCGCTGATATTCAGGTCCGGAATTGCTTCGGACTAGACGATTTCCTCGTGGTCCCGCTCGGGCTGTGCCCGGATAACCCGGCGGCCCGAGAGGCAGATTGAACATTTACTGGGGAGAGAAGAAGGCGCCGCAGCTTAAGTCCGCTGTGCGCCATCCAGGTATTCCGGTCGGTCAGAGTGCCGAATTTGTATCAACCATTGCCTTCTTGGCTGACTGAAAATCTTCGCTAGAGAAATGAAGGAGAGTGCTTCCCTCGATCTCTACGGTTGCTGGGCCGGCAGTGATTGCCTTCGCCAAGAATGCTTTTCCTTTAACGGTTTCCGGCGACAGGATTCTTTTTCCGTTAATGCAGGCCTGGACGAACTTCACGTTCGTGCCATTCACCTTGTAAGGGCCAGCTGGCCTAACTGCACTGTTTTGGCCTTCTTTACAAAACGAACCCGACATATCCACCAGGTTCATGACGATTTCTTCTCCTTCGAACAGGCTTGCCATAGCAACTACTTGTTGGTTCTCCACGGGGTCGAGAACGTACATAGTGGATGTGAATTGTCGCCATTGGTTGGCTTGAGCGCAAAGGGACAGTGCAGATGTAAGAGCGAAGATAAATAGTCTTTTCAATTAAAACTCCTTTTCTTGAAAGCGGCGTGTGGCTCCGTTGGCGCTTCGTTGGCGCAGGATGCAGGCGAGATGATATTACATCGAGGGGGAGTTGGCAGGACCGGGGGCCAACTGTGGATATCAGTACTTTGCGGTTTTTCCGCGAGCAAAGCCTGACTCTGAGTTGGGCTTTTTGCCTTCTACAGTTCACAGATGAAGAACAACATACCGCGCCTCTCAGTCCGTGAAACTGAAGTTAAAGGTCATAACGAGGCTTGCCTGGCCTCGTTAAAGTGGGTGCATTGATCAGGCTGCCGAGCGGTCAGGGCGACAATGCCTTGAGGTCAAAGGCTGTTGCGCCTGGCAAGGTTGGCCACGTCTGTGGACCTTCCATGATCTCTTGCGGGGTCAGCAGGCAGGCATCCAGTTGCTGCTTCAAAATATCCAGGTCGATACCCTGGCCGATGAGGACGATTTCCTGTCGGCAATCCCCGGTGATGTCGTCCCATTTGGCCAGGACTCCTTGCCGGCGATAGTCGTCCAAGGGCCATTGCGATTGGGGGATGAATGTCCACCAGCGCCCGACGTAGTCCCAACGAAATTGCCCACCACTTTGCACCAGCATGCCAATGTCCAGGTGCCGACTGGCAACCCAGTAGTACCCTTTGCAACGCAGTAGTCGCCCGTTTTGCCAAGGCCGCTGCAGGAACTCCAGCAGACGTTGCGGATGGAATGGCGCCCGCTCCTGATACACCCACGAATCCCAAGCTGCACTGGATTTTGGATTCTCCGATTTTTCCCATTACAGCCATGCTTTTCGCAAAGCTTTTGGTGTGGCTCCTCATACACTCTTGCGCCGGAGTTGAGCACGGCCGCTCGCAATCTTCCCGAGCCAAAAGCATCGGCGATCAGCAGCTGCGTGACAGTTAAACGTACAACCTGCAGAGGCTCGGCCGATGTTGGCAAGCGCTAGTTCCGGCTAGCTCACCCAGCGATTTTCGAAGTGATGTCGTCGAGCTGCCTGTCTATCAGTGATTTAACAGTGGTCATTACCCCCTCCTCGAGTAGAACGCCGAGCTGCTTCTCCTTGAAACCCATGAAGTGCTTTTCGACGAGTGACGTGTCTAGATCAATGGTTTTGAGGCATTTGGGGTTGTCACCTCCAGCGTTGGCGACTACCCTGAAAATGTTTGAATTATTACGAATAATTTCGTAGTGGCCGATTTCGGGTCACGCTACTTCAGGATGAGGAACGAAAAATGTTTTCACACGAAGGTCCCGCAATAGAGCTGCTGCTGTTCGTTTTCGGTTTGGCAGTCCTACTTTTGCTCGTCTGGTTTTTTCATCATCAATACGAGCGAAAGACTGGGAGTGGCGTTAAAAAACAACATAATCGTAATGAGAGCCGCTCAACATAGGCCCTTGATCTCTTCCAGATAGTCGCAGAGGCAACCGGCCCTGAACTGGGACTGGTCAACCTCAGCTCAGGGTCGAAAGCTGCTGGCGCCGCTATTGCAGCGGAACATACACATCTGTTTGCCATTGATCCTGCGGTGTCTCGGGATAGACGCTCAGGTAATCGAAGAACAGGGGATGGTCGCGAAGTTCTTCTCCACTGGCAGGAAGCCAATCGCGGTAAATCGGATAGATCGTTTCGCCGATGTGATCCGGTGACCCCGTGTGTCGCACGACGACGCAGCGACCGGCAGGAATGACGATCTCGTGCACGCCGAGCTCATTTGGCTTCACGGCTTCGTGAATCTCGCCGCAGATTGCGAAGCGGAATTCTTTCGGAGGAGTCGTATCGGGATTGCTATAGGGGATGCCAAAGGTGCGACTCGATGCCACCGGTGACTGTCCGCTCTGCATACGCCACTCAATGAACTTGCGCACGCTCTCATTGACGAACCCGGGTGGTCCACAGTGCTCGAGCGCTGCTACCTTGACCTCAGGGAAATCTACGATTCTTACTTGCATGATGATAGTCCTGGAAAAGTGAGGGATTGCGAATACCGCATTCCAGACCTGCCAGTTCGGTTCCTTCCTGAACGCACTCGGCGTCGTACCGAACGCGCGCCTGAACGCCCTGCAAAATGCCTCGGGACTTTCAAAGCCGGCACTGAGTGCGGCGTCCAGTACCGAGTAATCAGTGAGGGCGGCCAAGCGATGTGCCGCGCGACGTAGTCGCATCAGTTGCACATAACGTGAGACAGGCACTCCAACGAATGCTGTGAACTGTCGATGGAAGTGAAACGCCGAAAAGTTCGCCACATGGCTCAACGTCTTCACCGACAGGTCACCTTCGAGATTGGCGTCAATGTAGGTGAGTACGGCGTTGAAGCGTTTTGTGTAAGCGAAATTGCTCGGCATGTCAGACACTGGGAAAAGCTCCTGGAAGTACGATCGCTCATAGCATCGACTATAGCGGCGCGAACGCGCCTAGCCGCGCTTGCTCAAGGCACGTTGGCCAATGCGCTCTCTTCCGGGCGCGCACAGGCGGGTTTGATACGTATTGACTGACCCCAAGTATCTCTTGCGCAAGACGCAACACGACGTTGCGTCCTCTCCATATTCTCCCGAGGTGCACTGCCGCCTATGTTGTTGTCCTGAAAAACATGAATGCGGTTGACCTTCCACTGGAGAGTCACCGCTGTCGAACCTCAGGAGTCTATGGCATGGGCCTTACTACAAGTGATACAGCAGCGACGATACAAAAAGCATCAATGACAAAGGGGCTGGTGCTTCTGTTTGCCTTTTGTTGTGGTGCCATCGTGGCCAACATCTATTACGCGCAACCGATCATTAGCTTGATTGCCCCGGATATCGGCATGTCGAGTGGAAGCGCGAGTTTCATCGTTTCGCTGACTCAGATTGGTTATGCGCTCGGTTTGTTTTTCCTGGTGCCTTTGGCGGATCTGGTAGAAAACCGTCGGCTGATGATCGCGACAATCGTGATTACGATCTTCAGCCTGGTCGCCGCCGGTTTGTCGAAGCAGCCGAGTGTATTTCTAGTGGTGTCGGCACTCATCGGTTTCAGTTCAGTCTCCGTGCAGATGCTTATTCCGTTGGCGGCACATCTGGCACCGGAAGAGTCTCGCGGTCGGGTGGTTGGCGGAATTATGGGGGGCTTGCTGCTGGGCATTCTGCTTGCTCGGCCGCTGTCGAGTCTGGTTGCCGATCATTTGGGCTGGCGCGCAGTGTTTATCGGGGCCGCCGCCTTGATGCTCGTTATCTCCATCGTGATTGGCATGACCATGCCCAAATGGCAACCGACTCATCGAGCGTCGTACGGTCAATTGCTGATGTCCCTGGGACAACTGTTTTGCCGCGAGCCCGTGCTGCGTCAGCGTGCGCTCTATCAAGGGCTGATGTTTGCGGCGTTCAGTTTGTTCTGGACTGCTGTGCCGTTGATATTGAGTCGTGAGTTCGGCCTCACGCAAAGTCAGATTGCGATTTTCTCTCTGGTCGGCGCCATCGGTGCAGTTGCCGCACCTATCAGTGGTCGACTCGCTGATGCAGGCCATACTCGAAGAGCGTCGCAGCTGGCCATGGTGCTGGGTGTATTGAGTTTCCTCCCGGCCTTCATCAATCCCTTTTACGGTGTGATCGGGTTGGCAGTCACCGGGATAGCGCTGGATTTTGCAGTGCAGATGAACATGGTGCTGGGTCAGCGAGCCGTCTACGCCTTGGGCACTGCCAACAGAGGCCGTCTGAATGCGTTGTACATGATCAGTATCTTTATTGGCGGTGCGATCGGTTCTTCGGTGGCCAGTTCGCTTTATGAACATGCCGGCTGGTTGGCGATTGCTGCGGTGGGAAGTGCATTGTCACTGGTTACTCTAATCGTCTTCTCGGTGGTTTCTCGTCGGACCTGAATTGGCGCAATGATTAAGATGAACAACGGATGAGTCAGGGGGTGTCATGGACAAGCTGCTCGCATTGAAGATGTTCGTCCAGGCTGTGGATTCGAAGGGCTTTTCTTCTGCCGCTCGACAGCTAGGCCTGGCGACGTCTTCGGTGACCAGGATGATCGATGGGCTGGAGGCTGAGTTGGGCGCTGTCCTGCTCAACCGTTCCACCCGTCAAATCTCATTGTCGGACGCTGGGGCCGCCTATTATTTGAAAGCCCGGGAGGTGCTCAATGCTGTGGCCGAGGCGGATGCCTCGGTCACTGACCGTGGGGATCTCCCCGCAGGTCACCTTCGTATTTCCGTACCCGTGGCGTTTGGACGCCGCCTGATTGCCCCTCACATCGCCTCGCTTTTGAAGCGATACCCGCAACTCGTGTTGGACATGACGCTCTCTGATGACATCGTTGAATTACTGGGTGAGCGCGTCGACCTGGCGATCCGATTGGGATCGGCGGCGGCAATGGATGGTGTCGTCAGTCGTCCCGTCGGTCATTTCAGGCGCAGGGCGGTCGTCAGTGCTGAGTACCTGAATGCACATGGTGTCCCTGAACATCCCTTGGACCTCATGCAGCACGAGTGCCTGCGTTTCAGTTATGGCCCAAAGCAACAGGTTTGGACTTTCCTGAAGGAAGGTGAGGAGACTCGAGTACCGATTGAGGGCCGCTTCAAAAGCAACAATGCCGAGGTTTTACGTGAGATTGTGCTGGCGGGTGGTGGGGTGGCTCTTTTACCTGACTGGCTCGTCAACGACGATATCGGGAGCGGTGATTTGACTTCATTGTTCGAGTCTTTCGTTATCAATCCGAACGATGCAAGTTCGGCCATTTCCGCGCTCTATCTTCCCAATCATCGTGGCTCCAAACGCGTCAATGCGTTTATCGATTTCATCAGCGAATTGATGGGGCCTGAAGGCTTGGCGCAGAGCTGATCTCCTCATTCCTGTTTTCGAACGTTTGATCCTCCACATAACGAAGCCCTTTGCCCGTGTAGGCAAGGCAGATCCCGGAGACTTGAATGAACACAGCGACACTGCATTACGTCTACGACCCGTTCTGTGGCTGGTGCTATGGCGCGGCACCGATGATTACGGCGGCCGCCGCTATTCCTGGTCTGGAAATTCAGGCCCATGGTGTCGGCATGCTTTCGGGGGACAACAGCAAGTTGATGTCGAGTGATTGGCGCGATTTTGTTCGTCCTCACGAAGCTCGGATTACTGCATTCAGCAAACAAACCTTCGCAGATGCCTATGTTCAAGGCGTACTGGACCATGAAAACGTCCAGCTGGACTCGTCACCACCTATTGCAGCGATGTTGACCGCTCAACAGCTGTCAGGTGGTGGCATCGAAATGCTCAAGCGCCTGCAAACTGCTTACTACCAAGAGGGGCGGGCTATCGCTGATCGAGGAGTAATCGCCGACATTGCCAGTGAGCTTGGGTTTGAACCCGATGCGTTTATGGCAACTTTTGATGCGATCACTGCAGACTCCTTGCAGGACCACATCGACCGCAGCAACGAGATGCTTGAAGCTCTGAATGCACGCGGCTTTCCAGCATTTGCGCTGGAGATCGATGGCCAAATGGAAGTGTTGGCCATGGGGCATTATTTAAGCCGACCCGCCTTGTTCAAGGAGGATATTGAAGGCCGTCTGGCCAAATAGGTGTGGTTCATAGCCAGTGCGTTCTTTTGTTTTGTATGATGCCTTAATGAAGCTTCAGTGAGGCGTTATGCAAGACTCAAAAAATAGAGACGAGAACGAGTCGGGGAAATCAGCAGACCCCGTCAAATCGACGACTCGACGCCTTTCGCCTGAGGTCAGGGAAAAGCAAATCGTGCAGAAAGCCATTGAGCATTTTGCGACGTGCGGATTCTCGGGCAGTACCCGTGAGCTGGCGCGACAACTGGACATTACCCAACCGTTACTCTATCGATATTTTCCCAGTAAAGAGGCGCTGATAGACCGCGTGTACGACGAGGTCTATCAGTGGGATTCCTCGTGGGAGGCGATTATCAAAGATCGCTGCGAACCCCTCCAGTCTCGCCTGGTGCATTTCTACACCTCATACGCTCGTGTGATTCTGCGCCGAGAGTGGATTCGTATCTTCGTATTCGCCGGGCTGACACGTGAAGGTATCAATGATCGGTATCTGGCTAAATTGCGTGAGCGGGTCTTCATTCCCGTCATTGCAGAAATCCGCCACGCTCATGGATTGGCACCGGCCTCAGGTGAAACGATCAATGAAAAAGAGCTCGAACTGATCTGGAGTCTGCATGCCAGCATTTTCTATATCGGTGTGCGCAAATGGATTTACGATCTTCCAGTGACTGAAGACATTGATGCGCTGATCGAGCAAATGGTCGATGCATTCCTTAACGGCAGTCCCCACGTATTGCAGCAAGTCGACAACGATTTGGGTAAGACGCCTCGCCTGAATTGATCGGTTTCGATTCCCTGTTTCTTGCCTACTGATCTACTGTTTCCCCCTTCTTTGTCGACCACTCATCACCTGTTTCAGCTTTCAACTGAGCGGGTGACGGGGGGCGTACGCGCGCCATTGCGCTCTGAAAAGCCCTTTCTTAACGCCTGAAGCTTTTTCTCTTTTTGCGACGCCACGACGTGGCTCAAGCCTGCCCTCAAAAATTTGAGCCTTCACCTATTTACTTCAATTTCCTCAGGTCGTATTGTTTATCAACTGATAAATAAATACAAAAAACTGTTGGAGGCACCATGCAAGTCGTGAAGCTCGCTCATTACTCGATCCGGTCGTTCGACCTGGAAAAATCCACTCGATTCTATGAAAGGGTGCTCGGTTTTACGCCTGGCTACCGGCCGCCATTCGATTTTCCTGGCGTTTGGTTGTACATGGGAGGAGATGAGAAGGACTTCGGCACGGTCCACATTATCGGGATTGATCCTTCCAATCCTGAAGGCCTGAAGAAATACCTGGGCGATAAAGAAGTCCCGCTGACAGGCACTGGAACGGTTGATCACATTGCTTTTCTGGTCACCGGCCTGGTCGGGTTCTGGAACGTCTTCAAAGCCGAAGGGATTGCGTGGCGCGACCGCACCGTGCCGAGTCTTGGCCTGCATCAGGTGTTCATCGAAGATCCGTCGGGTGTCACCATCGAACTCAATTTCCCGGCCTCCGAGATTGAAGCGGTGGGGTCTTACGCCTCCCATGTCGCTGCAACGGCGGGAGAGCAGCCATGATGAATTCCTTGAACAAGCCTCGCGCCATTGTCGTCGGCGGCTCGCTGGGCGGCCTGTTTGCAGCAAACATGCTGTTGCGCAAAGGTTGGGACGTAGAGGTCTTCGAACGCGTTCCGGATGAACTCGCTGGTCGAGGCGCGGGCATCGTTACACACCCTGAATTGTTCGAAGCGATGGCCGCAGCAGGAATTCCCCTCGACGCATCTGTTGGTATTGATGTGCTTTCGCGCGTCACTTTGGCCCAGGACGGCGATGTCGTACTTGAGAACGCACTCCCACAAACGCTAACCGCGTGGGGGAAGATGTACCAAGTGCTCCGCTGCGCATTCCCGGATTCACTGTATCGCTGCGGTGGCAGTGTGGTGTCGGTCGAAAGTACTGAAACCCATGCCAGCGTTACATTGGCCGATGGGACGACTCATCAAGCAGACGTCATTATTGCGGCTGATGGGTTTCGGTCGACGATTCGCCAACATTTTTTACCTGATGTGCACCTGCAATATGCCGGCTATATCGCCTGGCGCGGGTTAGTCGATGAAAGTGCTTTGTCCGATGCTGCCCACTCCGCACTTTTCGATAAATTCGCGTTTTGTTTGCCCCCGCATGAACAGATCTTGGGGTATCCAGTTGCCGGGCATTCCAACAGCACTCTTGTCGGCGAGCGCCGTTACAACTTTGTGTGGTATCGCACCAGCGGCGACGATGAACTGAAGGATTTGCTGAGGGATGAAAGAGGTAAACAATTTGAAGGTGGAATTCCTCCTGCGCTGATTCGCCGTGACGTGCTCGACAATATGTACAAATGCGCAGAGACATTACTGGCTCCGCAGTTTGCCGAAGTCGTAAAGAAAGCTGCTCAGCCGTTATTCCAGCCCATTTACGATCTGGAAGTTCCCAAGATGAATTTCGGACGTGTCGCGTTGCTCGGCGACGCGGCATTTGTGGCGCGTCCTCATTGCGGGATGGGGGTTACCAAGGCCGCCGGTGACGCTTTGGCAATCGTGGAGGCACTGGAGCGACATGCATCCGTTGAAGAGGCATTAGCGGACTACAGCGAACAACGCTGTCGTTTCGGTGCATCGATTGTTCAACATGCCAGGCATCTTGGCGCGTATATGCAGGCGCAACTGAAAAGCGCGGAAGAGCGCGAAATGGCGGAGTTGTACCGGACTCCGGAAGCCGTGATGCGTGAGACTGCAGTGCCCGTGAAGTTCTAACTCAGCCAAAAGCCATTTGCAGGAGATCACCATGGAACATGCATATCCGCAAGACGGTGGCCCGACCATGCCCGCTGAGCGGGTTGACGACACTATTCAAAACCCGATTCTTGTAAATCCAGAGTTTCGAGCTTTGGTAAAACAACGCCGACTATTTTCGTGGAGCATGACGGCGCTTATGCTCACCGTCTATTTTGGTTTTATTCTTTCCCTGGCCTTTATACCTGCCCGTCTGGGTACGCCTATCACAGAAGGGCAGCCGATGACGTGGGGCGTGCCAATCGGTTTTGGAATGCTCGCTTTCACGACTCTCCTCGTGGCTGTCTATGTCTGGCGCACTAACACCTGCTACGACCCTAAAATAAAAACAATTATCAGGAGCTTCAACAAATGAAGCGTCTACTTATTGCAATCTCCGCCATGCTTGCTTCGGTAACGGTATACGCGGCCGATGTCCCTGGCGCAGTACAAAAACATAATCCTATTGCCATCGGCCTGTTTTTGGCGTTTGTTATTTTTACTCTGTTCGTCACACGGTGGGCGGCACGCAAAAACAATAGCGTCGCGGATCACTATGCCGCCGGAGGAAAAATTACGGGCTTTCAGAATGGGTGGGCTATTGCGGGCGACTATATGTCCGCAGCATCTTTGCTGGGTATCTCCGCCTTGGTTTTCACCAGTGGATTTGATGGTCTGATTTACTCGATCGGCTTCCTTGCCAGTTGGCCGATCATTCTGTTTCTGATTGCAGAGCCATTGCGAAATCTGGGGCGCTATACCCTGGCAGACGTACTGTCCTATCGGCTGAAACAGCGACCCATACGAGCATTTTCGGCCTCCAGTTCCATTGTGATCGTGTTGCTTTACCTGGTTTCTCAACTGGTAGGTGCCGGAAAACTGGTGGAGTTGCTGTTTGGTTTCGATTACACCGCAGCGGTGCTTCTAGTGGGCACGTTAATGGTGATTTATGTTTTCTTTGGGGGGATGTTAGCGACCACCTGGATTCAGATTATCAAGGCCGTATTACTGCTGACCGGTTGCGTGTTTATGGCTTTCATGGTGCTGTCCCAATTCGGATTCAGTCTCAACCAATTGTTCACTCAAGCGACCCAGGTGCATCCTTCCCATGGTGCAATCATGAGTCCAGGCGGTCTGATTACTGACCCGGTATCAGCAGTTTCCCTAGGATTGGCATTAGTCTTCGGCACGGCAGGCCTTCCACACATCCTGATGCGGTTTTTCACTGTCGGTAACGTCAAGGCTGCGCGCCAAAGTATCCTTTATGCCACAGGTCTGGTCGGCATCGGTTATGCCCTGATCGTCATTATTGGCTTCGGCACCATCGCCCTGGTTGCCAGCAATCCCGACTATCACGATGCATCAGGTGGCATCTTAGGCGGCGTTAATATGGTTGCGATTCACCTCGCACACAACGTTGGCGGCAATGTGTTCTTGGGGTTTATGTGTGCCGTGTCGTTCTCGACGATATTGGCGGTAGTGGCAGGGCTCACCCTTGCAGGCTCGTCTGCAGTTTCACATGACCTCTACGCACATGCCTTGCGCCGGGGCACCGCCAGCGACCGTGAAGAGATGCGCGTCTCTCGCGTGACAACCATCGTGCTGGGTGTGTTGTCGATTCTATTGGCCATTGCTTTTGAAAAGCAGAACATCGCCTTTATTGTCAGTTTAACGTTCTCCATCGCCGCAAGTTCAAATTTCCCCGTGCTGTTATTGTCGATCTACTGGAAGGGCCTGACGACACGTGGCGCCGTAATTGGCGGATCATTGGGGCTGGTATCAGCCATTACGCTTTGCATTCTCAGCCCAACCGTTTGGGTCAAGATTCTCCATAATCCGCAAGCCTGGTTCCCATACGAATATCCGGCCTTGTTTTCCATGGCCGTGGCATTTGTCGGTATCTTTTGGTTCTCTATTACCGATCGCTCGGTCAGTGCCATCGGTGAGCGCAATCGATTCGAAAATCAGCTGGTCGATTCTGAGCTGGGTACGCCGGCAACATGGAAGGCACAACTGAAGGCTGATTAATTCTGGTTATTTCTGTTCACATTAAATAATGACTGCATGAAAGTGCAGTCCATGTGAATACCTATGCCTGAAAAGTCACTGAATAGTTTATAAAACAATAATAAGGTGGGAATGATGAAGTGTACTTTGACTGTTGCAGCCGCCCTGTGTGTATTGGCGCAGCAAGCCCAAGCGGCGGGTTTTATCGAAGATAGTAAAGCTGCGCTGAAACTGCGTAACTTCTATATCAATAGCGATTACCGAGACTCGGCAACACCCGCTCAGAAAGCCGCTAACCAGAGCTATCAAGCGGAGTGGGGACAAGCCTTTCAGCTCGAATTTATCTCGGGTTACACCCCGGGGCCTGTAGGTTTCGGTGTTGACGCGTTGGGCATGTTGGGTGTCAAGCTGGATTCCAGCACTGGCAAGCATGGCAACCCAACAGGGGCAAACTACGGTGGCATCGTGTTCCCAAGCGACGGCAACCATGCTGTTGACGATTTTTCCAACCTGGGATTGACCGGCAAAGTAAAAATATCCAAGACCGAGCTGAAGCTTGGAACCTTGGTCCCGAAACTGCCGGTGATCTTCAGTAATGATGGAAGATTATTACCGCAAACCTGGCAAGGAACCCAGGTTACTTCGACAGATATCAAAGATCTGACGTTGGTGGGAGGCCAAATTGATGAGGTGAAGGGCCGAAACTCCAGCAACAATGAAAACATGTCCATCGCGGGTGCGAACAATCCCGTCACCGGCCGCTTCAGTAATAAATTCATCTACGCCGGTGGCGATTACAAACTGACTAAAGATTTAACCTTGCAATACTATTACGGCAATCTGAAAGATTTTTATAAGCAAAATTTTCTTGGTCTCATTCATAACTGGGCAATCGGGCCTGGGGTCCTGACCAGTGACTTTCGATACTTTAATAGCAAGGATGATGGCGCAAACGGCCATGACCCTGCGTATTTTACGACGGGTTATTACGGTGGTACTACATTAAAAGGCAAGGTCGACAATAATCTGTTGAGTGGATTATTTACCTACGCCGTTGAGGGTCACACCTTTGGTGCAGGCTATGAAGTCAGCAATGGTGAAAGTGACTTCCCCTATTTGAACCAGGGTGACGGCCCAACTACCTACACCATCACGGAGATGCAGGTTCAGAAATTCGTTCATGCCGGTGAGAAGTCATGGCAAGCTCGTTACTCTTATGACTTTGCAAAAGTGGGCTTGCCAGGAGCCACAGCGGGTGTTGTGTATGTCAAAGGTGATGATATCAATACTGTTGCCTCCAGCAATTCCTGTGAATGGGAAAGAGATATTACGCTGGCCTATGTCGTGCAATCGGGCCCCTTAAAAGGTGTCGGCGTGATGTGGAAAAATGCAATGGTGCGCAACAATATTCCTAATGCCCGCCAGCAAGACGAGAACCGCGTGATTATCAATTACCAACTGGCGTTGTTTTAGTTTTTTGATCGACTCCGCTTCAGAGCAGATATCCATGCATCAAAAATGTATTCGATGGTCCGGTCTTGTGTGACTGGCCGCTGTAACTGACAGGCAGCACTTTAGCGAGTGTTGCGTGTACATGTCGTTCTCTTCCAACGGCATGTTTTATAGAAGAGCAACATTTCCCTTGATTGGGGTAGGGCGGTGCAAGTGATCCTTCACCGCCTTTTTTTACTCCCTCACGCTGATAGCCCATTGAATCGACGCAGCAAGTGCGTCAGCTGTTCAAGATCCTCATCGTTCCAGTCGTCGATACGCTGCCGAAAAACGTCGCCCTTGTGAACAATGGCTTGGCGGATTCTGGTTCGGCCTTTATGGCTCAAATTCAAAAGGGTGCCTCGACCATCCGAAGGATCCGGTTGCGCCTCCACCAGTCCCAGGTGGATGAGCCTTGCCGTCAACCTGCTCGTCGCGCTGCGATCCATCGCGACAGCTTCGGCGACACAACTTACCTTCGCCGGCCCGAACGCGTTTAGCCACTGCGCGATATGAAACGCCGCCGGTGGCAACTCTGGGTGAAATTCGGTTGATGTCGCGACCGTCAGGGCACGCGAGGCACTCAGCAGTGCACTGAACTGTTCGCCCAGCGCGAGAACCAGGAGCTCTCGATTGTGGGCAGTCTGAGTGAGCGGTTTTTTTTCTGGTGTTTCCATTCTGTCTGTTCCCGTTTCTGCCAGCGAAAGAACGTCGGCGGTTCGTTCATGGACAAATATGCATTTGAGATTATAGTGGACATTAGTCCATTAAGTGCCCTCGCGGATAGTGAAAACACCACAATGAATATCAACGCCACCATCGTACTTACAGGTGCTACCAGTGGGATTGGTCAGCTTGCTGCCATCGAGTTGGCCAGGCGCGGTGCCCATCTCGTTCTGACTGCGCGTGACGAGACAAAGGCTGCTGCAACCCGCGAGCGCATTCACGCGGCTGCACCTGATGCGCGTGTCGACGTTCATTACGCGGATTTCAGTAGCCTTGATTCCGTTGCTGCGCTCGGCTTGGAACTCGCTTCGCAATACGAGCGCATTGACGTGTTGATCAACAACGCAGGCCTTCACGCATTTGAGCAGCGTGTCACCGTGGATGGCCACGCCGAGATGCTCGCGGTGAACTACCTCGCCCCATGGCTGCTGACAAACATCTTGCGCGATACGCTGGTTCGCTCGTCTTCCTCGCGGATCATCACTGTCGCTTCGCAGGCGTCGAGACGCAGCGGCGGGCTCGATCTGGAGCGAGATCTCTTCGACACCGCTCCATTCACGCGCCTCGGCTCTTCGAAGAGTTATTCGAAAACCAAACTGATGGACATCATGTTTTCGCAGGAACTGGCGCGTCAGCTTCAAGACACCGGCGTTGCGGTGCATTGTCTGGACCCAGGTTTCAACGTTACGGGGCTTGGTCGCGAACTGGGATTCTCTGCGTGGCTGACAAGGGCTCTCAACTGGTTGCGCATCGGTGATCCGCAACGTGGCGCGGACATCATCGTGCGCCTGGCTACCGATTCAGACGTTTCGCCGGCATCGGGTGGCTACTTTTCGGTGAAGGACGCAGAGCCGATACGGCCGACGCCTCCAGCCGATAACGCCGCCACCTGCCAAGCCCTTTGGGCCGCGACGTCAGCCCTGCTCGCCAAGCATTACAGGACAGAACCTCGACACCGCCCGGATCGATCATGACCCGAGTACATCCTGCCAACCACGTCGCGCCAAGGGCAGATCCAGCAAGCGCTTACCCGTGGCATCGTTGATGGCGTTACCCAGCGCCGCAGCCATGGGGCCCTGGACGATTTCCGCGGCACCGAGAAATGGCTGATCCGGCTGATCAATCATGTGGACCTCGGCCTGTTGCGGCAACTCCGGAAAACGCATGATCGGGTAGCCGCTCCAGTCGAAGCTGTGCATGCCACTGGCGTCATAGAGGATTCGTTCATAGAGCGTCCAGCTGGCGGATTGCACGATGCCGCCCTGGATCTGATTGAGCAGCCCGTCGGGGCTGACAATTTGCCCCACGTCGACGGCGGCGACTACGCGATCAATCGTCACCTGTCCGGTCTGGCGTTGCACATGCAACTGCACGGCAATCGCGCAGTAACCCATGATGTTTTTGTAGCGGGCGAAGGCGAAGCCGATTCCGCTGCCGGGTCCCGTTGCTTTTTGCGGCCAGCGAAACTCCGCGGCCACGCGCTCGACCACCGCCCGTGCTCGCGGATCGCTCAAGTGATTCAGGCGGAATTGCACCGGGTCCACGGCGGCCCGGGCTGCCAGTTCATCGACGGTGCTCTCGATGGCGAAGATGTTGATATGGGCACCGAGCGAACGCATGGCCGAGGTCCTGAATGGCATGGTCAGCACAAAGTTCATATCGACCTTCAGGTTGGGTATCTCATACAACGGCACGGCATTACGGTCGCCGTCACCTTCGGGCTGAGCGATCGGCACCGAAGGTGCCGGGGTGAAGGGATTGGCCAACAGCCACGCCGGCAACAGGCGCCCGGCATTGACGATACGTTCGTTGTGCGGCGTACTCCAGAGTTCGTATTTCCAGTCGCGAAGACGCCCGCTGTCGTCCACTCCCGCTTCCACTTCGGCAAGCATGGCCGAGCTGTAGGGCTCCCAGAGATTTTCCTGTTCGCGCATCCATTGCACCCGTATCGGCTTGCCGGGAATGGCCATGGCGATCAGCGCGGCATCGGCGGCGGCGTCATCGGCGCCGTTGTGGCCATAGCAACCGGAGCCTTCGGCATGGATGCAACGCACCTGAGCCACCGGCAGGCCGACCATCTCGGCGATGCCCGCGCGCAATGGATAGACACCTTGCGTATGGGTCCAGACGGTCAGTGTTCCATCCTTGAACCAGGCCACTGCGCAGGAGGGCCCGATGGAGCCGTGCATCAGGTATTGCTTGGTCACCCGGGCCTTGTAGGCGCGCGGCACCGGTTGCGGGAGGTCACCCTTGGCGCTCACCGGGTAGCGCCGCGCCGGCAATTCGGTGAGGAGTTGATGGATGTGTGTCGAATCAGGTAGCGGGTTACCTTCTGTCCAGCGGGCCGTGGCGTAGCCTTCGCGCATCGCTTTGATCGCCAGCCATTCATCGGTGGCGACCACGGCGAGGTAGCTGCCGTTGCGGATCAGTTTCACCCCGCCAGGGAGTTTCTTCAGGGCGGCCTCGTCAATGTCCAGAAGCTGACTGCCGCGCCGGAGAGGGCGTATCACACGGGCATGCAGCATATCGGGCAGGCGCATGTCCTGCACATAGGCCGCACCGCCGCTGACCTTGGCCGGGATGTCCAGTCGAGGCAGCGATTTGCCGATCAGGGTGAAACTGCTAGCTGGCTTGAAGGGTGATTTGGCCGATGCAAAACGATGCAGTTGAACGCCTACCACGGCTTGCGCGTAGGTCATGCTGCGGCCTTGTGCATCGTAGATCACCGCATCCCGCGTGGTCAGGCTGTCGATGGGGCGTTGCCATTGCCGCGCCGCAGACTCGAGTAACAACTGACGCACCTGGGCTGCGGCGTTGAACAGCGCGGTGCCGCTGTCGACGATCGTATGGCTGCCGGCGGTGTAACCTTCATTGGGTGTCAGTGCGGTGTCGGCAGTGAGAAATCGGATGAGTCCAGGCGGCACTTCCAGGCGTTCGGCAGCGATCTGCAGGAGCGCAGTTTTGACGCCGGTGCCCAGCTCCACTTTGCCGGTGTAGACGGTGATGCCATCTTTCGCATCAATGCGGATCCAGGCGTCCAGATAGGGCGTTGCC
Organism: Pseudomonas sp. DR48; assembly: GCF_019823085.1. Classification (NCBI taxonomy): domain Bacteria; kingdom Pseudomonadati; phylum Pseudomonadota; class Gammaproteobacteria; order Pseudomonadales; family Pseudomonadaceae; genus Pseudomonas; species Pseudomonas sp. DR48. The sequence goes on from NZ_CP081946.1 coordinate 4,489,995, forward strand.
CGCAGACTGCCGGGCAGATCAGGGGCCAGGATTGTCGTACCCAGGGTGTCCACTTCGGTGTCAGCGAAGGCGCGGGGTATCCCCGGAAGCATCGCGAAGCCCATCACCAATGCCCCGTTTATCACGAAGGCACGGCGGCTCAGATCGACGTTTTGCGTGGGGTTTTTCATACCTTGCCTCCCTGGGCGACAACCGACTTGATTGCCGCGAGGATCCGCACATGGGTGCCGCAGCGGCACAAGTTGGGTGCCATGTGGCGGCGGATTGTTTCATCGTCTGGATGAGGGTTGGCCTCCAGCAGCGCCTGTGCCCGTACGATCATTCCCGCGATGCAATAACCACACTGGGCCGCTTGTTCGTCGATAAAGGCTTTTTGCAACGGCCCCGGTTGGTCGGCGCTGCCCAGGCTTTCTACGGTGCGCACCGATTTGCCCGCCAGCGCGCCGCACGGCGTCAGGCAGGAAAACACCGGTTTGTCGTTCACTAACACGGTGCAGGCGCCGCACTGACCCAGACCGCAGCCGTATTTGGCGCCATTGAGCCCCACCTGGTTGCGCAAGGCATACAGCAGGGGCATGTCGTCCGCGATGTCCAGTTCGTGAGTCTTGCCGTTGATGTCGAGTGTGATCACGGTTGCTGCTCCTGAGCCCGAATGCTTTTGATGGTCTTGTCGAGATCCGTCCAGGGGCGGTTTGCGCAGCTCTCATTGCGCAAGTACTCGGCAAGTGCAGCCACATCGGTGTCGTCCAGGTTATGGGCGAAGGCTGGCATGTAGTGGCTGGAAGCGGTGCTGGACATCGGGATCCCTTGCAGGATGGTCTGGATCAAATTGCGTGGCGAGTCCGCCATCACCGCCGAGGTATTTGCCAGCGCCGGCCGCGATTCAATGACGCGCATCGGTGCCGCTTTACTGTGGCAACTTGCGCAGGCACCTTCGAACAACGAGGCACCCAGAAGCGCCTTGTCGCTGGGCTTGACCCCGGAAGTGCAGGGCGGCGATGGGGCATCCGATGAAGTTTTCTTGAGGTCAAGAATGTACTGCGCAATGGCATGGGCGTCTTCCGTCGGCAATTGCGCGATGCTCAGACTGACCGGCAACATCGGGCCCGCCGCTGCGCCGTGTCCTTCGGCGACCTCGCCCGTCAGATAGGCGACCAACTGGGCTTCATTCCAGGGGTGTTGTGCCTCGGTCATTCCGCGCAGGGCGGGGGCTGTCCAGCCGTCGACGACACCACCGTTGAACAGTTCGCTGCCTTTCTCCCCGCCAATCAGATTCAGGGGCGAATGGCAGGACGAACAGTGTCCTGCTCCCTCGACCAGATAGCGTCCGCGGTTCCATTGTGCTGAGCGGTTGGGAAGTGGCTCCAGCGGATCTCCATGCAGGAACAGCAAGTTCCAGAAGGACACTAGCGGACGGAAGTTCATGGGGAAGACCATATGGTTTTGCGGCGCGGTGTATTTGATCGGGTCCACGCTCATCAGGTAGGCATAGGCGTCGGCAATATCGGCATCGCTCATCTTCCGGTAATGCACGTAGGGGAACGCCGGATAAAGGAAATGGCCGTCACGCGCGATACCTTCACGCATGGCCCGTTCAAAGGCGTCCAGCGACCACTTTCCGATACCGGATTCCGGATCCGGGGTGATGTTGGTGGTGAAGAGGGTTCCGAAAGGCGTTACCAGCGGCAAACCGCCGGCCATGTAGGCGCCTCCTGGCCTTGTGTGGCAGACCGCACAGTCTCCCGCTTCGACGACGCGGCGGCCTCTGTCCAGTGTCTCGCGATCAGCATTCTGGGGCTGGCTGACCGTGGCAATTTCCGGCCTCCACATCATCCAGAACGCAAACCCTAACCCCACGACGCCGATCGCCAGAACGGCACCGATGATCGTTTTGCGCTTCATCGCCTTACCTCTCGAGCTGCATTAACGACAGATTTTTCAATCCGCCGCGTGCGATTGGCGTACGGCGATTTTCCATGGCATGAGCTTAGAGAGGGCGGTTGTGATGGAGTACCCCATCAAGGCGCAACGCTACATTGCGCCACGCGCAACAGCGGCAGAATTAACAACCGTTAACTCGCGTAGCGTGCGCCCATGCTCAAAGATAGACCTTCAAGGATCGTATCGATGCCACTGAAGGGGTTTCATGGACAAGCTGCTCGCACTGAAAATGTTCATCCAGTCGGTAGATTCCAAGGGCTTTGCATCTGCCGCCAGGCAACTCAATCTGGCACCCTCTTCAGTGACCAGAATGATCGACAGGCTCGAGGGCGACCTGGGTGCCGTGCTGTTGAATCGCTCTACCCGGCAAGTCACGTTGACGGATGCCGGTGGTGTGTACTACCTGAAAAGCCTGGATATTCTGAGCGCCATGGCTGACGCGGACGAGTCAGTTTCGGACCGCGGTGACGTGCCCGCTGGACAGTTGCGTATCTCAGTGCCCGTGGCGTTGGGTCACCGTCTCATTGCCCCTCACATCGGCGCGCTTTTAGCGCGCTATCCACTGCTCGCGCTGGATATGACGCTGTCAGACGACATCGTCGATTTGCTCGGTGAACGCATCGATCTGTCGATCCGGATGGGGTCGCCAGCGGCGATGGAAACCCTGGTCAGCCGCTGCATCGGCAGCGTCCGACGCCGAGTAGTCGCCAGCGCCGAATACCTGGAAGCTCGAGGATTTCCCGGCCGGCCCATGGACCTCATGCAACACGAGTGCATGTGCTTCAACGATGGCGCGTCGCAGCAGTTCTGGACATTTACAGAGCAGGGCCAAGAGGTGCGCGTGCCCGTCGACGGGCAATTCAAGAGCAACAATGACGAGGTCCTGCGCGAAGTGGTGCTGGCCGGGTGCGGGGTGGCGCTGTTACCCGATTGGCTGGTCAAGGACGACATCGACGGTGGTCTGCTCACGCCCTTGTTCGACGCTTTTGTCGTCAATCCGAACAGCGCAAGTTCGGCGATCTCGGCCTTGTACCTGCCCAATCACCGTGGCTCGAAACGGATCAATGCGTTCATTGAGTTCGTCAGCGAATTACTCCAGTTGCAAAGCCAACCGAAGGCGTAATCGGCTCATCGTTGCGTTTTGCGAAACGCTACGTTGTGCAACTGACGGATTCTCTGACGGCGCTCCGGCGCCTACCTTGGGGGGGTGAAACACTCAACCACGGAGACCGTCATGAATTTGCACTCATCCACAATTCAAGTGACTTACGACTTCATCTGCCCATGGTGCTGGATCGGTGAGGAAAATCTCGAACGCGCGCTTGCCGCTTCGGGTTTATCAACGGACCGCCCAATCAGCTTCCTGCCTTATCAGTTGAACCCGGACATGCCCGTTCGAGGCATGGATCGCAAAGCCTATCGCTCTGGCAAATTCGGCAGCTGGGCACGTAGCCAGGCCATGGACGCACAGGTCACCCACGCCGGTAAGGCGGTCGGCCTTGAGTTCGATTACGAGCGAGTCGAAAAAACGCCCAACACCCTGGCCGCGCATCGGTTGGTATGGCGCGAGCAACAGGCGGGTCGAGACGCATCGCCGCTGGTCAAGGCCATTTTCAAGGCGTACTTCGGCGAGGGACGGGATATCGGCGACCTCACGGTACTGGCCGACATCGCTGCCGAAAACGGGCAGGACCGAGTGGCCATTGTCGACTTTCTCAAGGCCGATGAAGGCACGGCTGAAGTCTTGAAGCTCGAAGCCCAAACCAAGGCGTCCGGTGTGCGCTCGGTACCGAGTATCCAGATCGCAGATGACGTGATCAGTGGCGCCCAGCCCATCGAAATAATGATCCAGATACTGAAACGAAGCGAAGCCGCCTAAGGCGTTTGTTCAATCCCTATCCATTCAGGAAATCATCATGACTCATCATTTGTTCAGCCCGATCAAACTCGGTCAACTCACCCTCAATCACCGCGTCGCCATGGCGCCTCTGACTCGCTCGCGGGCAGGGCAACCGGGCAACGTACCGACACCGATGAACGTCGAGTACTACCGTCAGCGTGCCAGTGCCGCATTGATCATTACCGAGGCCACACAGATTTCGCAGCAGGGCCAGGGTTACGCCTGGACGCCCGGCATCCATAGCGACGAGCAAGTTCAGGGCTGGAAGGCTGTCAGCGAGGCCGTGCACGCAGAAGGCGGACGCATTTTCCTGCAGCTCTGGCATGTGGGGCGCGTGTCGCACCCGGTGTTCCAGCCCAACGGCGGCTTGCCGGTGGCGCCGACCGCGCAGCCGGTGCCGGGCAAGACCTTCATCCTCAATGAACAAGGCGAGGGCGTCTGGGGTGACGTACCTGTGCCTCAGGAACTCGACATTCCAGGCATCGAGGCGATTGTTGCCGACTTCCGCAAGGCTGCTCGCAACGCGATTCTGGCCGGTATGGACGGAGTGGAAATTCACGCGGGCAATGGCTACCTGCTCGACCAATTCATCAACAGCGCCAGCAATCAGCGCAGTGATCGCTACGGTGGAAGTATCGAAAACCGTGCGCGGCTGCTGCTTGAAGTCGTGGAAGCCGTGACCGCGGAAGTAGGTGCCGAACGCGTTGCTGTTCGCCTGACACCGATGGGGCGTTTCATGGGAATGGGCGATGACACCCCGGAACAAACCTTCGGCTACATTGCGTCAAGGCTCAATCACTGGAATCTCGCTTATCTGCACCTGGTCGAACCAATGATGGTCGGCACAGTGCTCGACGAAAGCAATGATCCGCGCTGGGACGCGATCATCAAGCAACTGCGTAGTGACTTCCACGGTGTTCTGATGCTGGCGGGTGGTTATTCCGGCGAAACGGCGGAACAGGCCATCGCACAGGGGCGTGCTGATCTCATCGCTTTTGGTCGCCCGTTCATTGCCAACCCTGACTTGCCGGCTCGTTTGCGCGGTCGCAACGAACTCAACATGGCGGACGGCAACAGCTTTTTTGGCGGCGACGCCAAGGGCTACATCGACTATCCGGTGTTGGCATAACGCAACGGTAAACCCGAGCTTGGGGATCACCACGCAACGAGGAGAAAGGTAATGAAGAGTTCAGGCGTTCCGAAGGCCTTGGTCATCGGTGGTTCCCTGGGAGGGCTGTTCGCCGCCACGGCGTTACGCGCGATTGGTTGGCAGGTCGATATTTACGAGCGATCCCCGGCGGCGATGGATAGCCGTGGCGGAGGCATCGTTCTGCAAGCGGATGTCCTGCAGCATTTTCGTTATGCGGACATTCATCCGGCAGGTGCGCTCGGCGTGCGGTCCCATGATCGTCTCTATCTGGATCGAGCCGGTACCGTGGTGCATAAAGAACTGATGCCGCAAACCCAGACGTCCTGGAACACACTGTACAGCTCATTATTTTCTGCATTTCCTGCTGAGCATTATCACCGTGGCAAGACGCTGGTGGATCTGACTCAGAATGAGCACCGAGTGACTGCGATTTTTGCCGATGGCAGCACTGCCGAGGCCGACCTGCTGATTGGCGCTGATGGCGCCGGTTCAACCGTGCGAAGCGTGGTGTTGCCTGGAGTCGCACCTGCCTATTCGGGGTATGTGGTGTGGCGTGGGCTTGTCGATGAAGAGCAACTTCCAGACTTCGCCAAAACGCAGATTTACGAGGACTTTGTTTTTCAACAGGACCCTGAATCGTTGATGCTGGAATACATGGTGCCGGGCGTGAATGGCTCCGTTAATCCTGGCGAACGTCGGTTCAATTGGCTGTGGTACTTGAAAGCTGCGCAAGGGCCGGAACTGGACGCTGTGCTCACTGACAGTAATGGCCATCGACGCAGTCACTCCATTCCACCCGGAGCTTTGGCCCCTGGGCAGGATGCATACATTCGGGAAATGGGTGAGCGGCAGGCGAACCCGGCTTTTCGAGAAGTGATTCGCCAGACCAAGGATATTTTCGTGCAAGCGATCCTTGATCTCAAAGTCCCGCAAATGGTGTTTGGCCGTGTGCTGTTGACCGGCGATGCCGCTTTTGTGCCGCGCCCTCATACCGCCGGAAGCACGGCCAAGGCGGCTCGCAACGCATTGTCCCTGGCTCAGGTAATCGACGATGTCGGCGACATCGATAAAGCCCTGCTAGTCTGGCAGAAACAACAACTTGCAGAAGGCAATCGCATGGGCGACTGGGGGGTGAGTATGGGCAATCGGATTATGGGTATCGCAAGCCTCGTTAATCATTCAGGCCATTGAGCACAGCTATGCAAGACTCCGATCGCCGGGTCATGCACAGTCGCTACCTTTACCTTTCGCTCTCGGAATCCGTTCATGGACAAGTTGCTGGCGCTGAAAATGTTTGTCGAAACGGTGCGCTGCGGAGGTTACTCATCGGCGGCGCGCAAGCTCGGCATCTCCACTTCGTCAGTGACGCGGCAGGTCGCGGGGCTGGAAAGTGAATTGGGTGCCAGCCTGCTGAACCGCACCACGCGCAACACGAGCGTCACGGTGGCGGGGCAGCACTATTTCGATAAAGCCGTGGCGATCCTCGAGGCCATCGACGAAGCCGATGCCGTCGTTGCCGACCGTGGCAGCGAAGCTCAAGGGCGTTTGCGGGTCAGCGTCCCGGTGGAATTCGGCCGACGTATCATCGCTCCGCACCTGGGGCGGTTGCTTGAGCGCCATCCCGGCCTGGAGATCAGCCTCTCGCTGAGCGACGAAGTCAGCGACCTGCTCAGCGAACAAATCGACGTATCGGTGCGTCTCGGTTCATCGGTCGTCAGTGAGGACATCGTCAGCAAGCGGTTGGGGGATTTCCAGCGTTGGGTGGTGGCAAGTCCCGAATACCTGACGCGAACCGGTCTGCCCCGACACCCCCGTGACCTGCTGGAGCACCAGTGCTTGCGTTTCGATTACCGCACGGGCCACCACAACTGGACATTCCAGGGCGATGAGGACGTCATCCGCTTGAATGTGCAGGGACGGCTGCAAAGCAACAACGCCGACATTCTGCGCGAGGCCGCCTTGGCCGGTGGCGGGGTGACGCTATTGGCCGATTGGCTGGTGCGTGACGACGTCAGTGCAGGTCGGTTGACGCGGGTGTTGGAGCAATACGAGGTCAACCCTGGCAGCGCAAGCAGCTGCATCAATGCGCTGTATCTGCCCAACCACCGAGGCTCCAGTCGCATCAATGTTTTCATAGAGTTTCTTCAGGAAATACTCGCGCCTTGAGCACGTGCTGTGCATCAGGCTAGACCGCGCGGCACCTGTACTACGTTCGCTGAGCATTGATAAAGTCGACAAATGCCCTAAGAGGCGAGGGCAGATAGCGTCTGCCAGGGTAATAGAGAAACGGGCCGGTAAAATTCTGCCACCAGGGTTCCAGCACCGGTTCCAGTGCGCCGCTATCCAGATGGGGCTGAAGCCAGTCCTCAAACAGCTGGATAATCCCCAGCCCGTCAATCGCAGCCTGAACGGCCAGGTCCACAGTGCCACCCAAGCTGACAATCAACGGCCCGGTCGGGTCCACGTTAATGATTTCGCCATGACGTTCGTACTCCCAGAGCGGCATCGCGCCACTGGGAAATCGGCCCCGCAGGCAGGCGTGCTTCAACAGATCCCGAGGGTGTTCCGGCCGACCTCTGGCATCAAGGTAAGCCGGCGATGCAGCCGTGGCAAAACGCTGGAATCGTGGGCCGATGGGGACCGCAATCATGTCCTGCTCAAGGCGTTCATCGTAGCGGATACCCGCGTCACAACCCGCGGCAAGCATGTCGACAAAACTCTCCTCGATCATGACCTCCAGGCGAATGTCGGGATAGGTCTGCAGGAAGGGGGTAATGATCGGCGGAAGCACCAGCCTTGCGGCGCTTGCCGGCACGTTCAGCTTAAGTGTGCCGGAGGGGCGCCCGCGGAAGTCGTTGACGACATCAAGAGCAGATTCGACTTCCCCCAACGCGGGCACGATGCGCTCCATCAATCTCGCGCCCGCCTCAGTCGGTCTCACGCTGCGGGTGGTCCGGTTGAGCAACCGTACGCCTAGCCTCGCTTCCAGGCGGCGCACGGCATCACTCAGACTTGAGGCGGATCTGCCACTCGTCCTGGCGCCTTCGCGAAACCCTCCGGCATTCACTACGGCAACAAAGGCGAGCAAGTCTTGAATGTTGGTTTGCATTGTTCTCTCAGCCGTACAACCCGTGCCGATTGCACCCTATTACCTGTGAAGTGGTCAATGCCTATAGTTCGCCACACATACTCTGATAGAGGTAGACAACATGAGCAAAGTGGCCAAGGCAGGTTCGTACTTATTGGGCGACCGGTCGGTAAATCGTATGGGCTATGGTGCGATGCAATTGGCGGGACCTCACGTTTTTGGGCCTCCCAAAGACTCGAAAGCGGCCATTGCCGTGCTGCGTGAAGCGCTGGCATCGGGTGTAAACCACATTGATACCGCCGATTTTTACGGCCCTCACGTGACCAACCAACTGATCCGTGAAGCTTTACACCCTTATGCTGAAAACCTGGTGATCGTGACCAAGGTCGGCGCACTCCGCGGCGCTGATGGCTCTTGGAATCCGGCGCAGAGCCCCGCCGAATTGACCCGGGCCGTGCATGACAACCTGCGCAATCTTGGTGTCGACGTACTGGATGTGGTGAACCTTCGGGCTATGGGCAACCAGCAGTCGCCCGTCGAAGGGTCTATCGAGGAGGCCTTTACCACACTTGCGGAATTACAACGCCAGGGCCTCATTCGCCACTTGGGCGTCAGCAATGTCACGGCATCGCAGGTCAGGCAAGCGCAGGGGATCGCGGACATTGTCTGCGTGCAGAACCACTACAATCTGACTCACCGTGAAGACGAGACGCTTATTTCCGAGTTGAGTCAGCAGGGCATTGCTTATGTGCCGTTCTTTCCTCTGGGTGGTTTCACACCTCTACAGTCGCAAGTCCTCTCGAACGTAGCGACACGCATGGACGTTTCACCTCTGTGCTTGGCGCTGGCGTGGCTGCTGCAACGTGCACCCAATATCCTGTTGATACCGGGCACGTCTTCGGTGGCCCACCTGCGGGAAAACCTCACCGCGAGCGAGTTGGTCATTGCGCCGCAGGTGCTGGCCGAGTTGGAGGTGCTGGGATAAAGGAGCGGCGAGTTCAGCGTGTTTGTCAGAGTTCCGCCAGGGTCGGATAGTCCGTATAACCGCGCTCTTCACCTTGGTAGAACGTCGTTGGGTCGGCTTCGTTCAGGGCCTTGCCGTGTTTGAATCGCTCGACCAAATCCGGGTTGGCCAGGAACGCGGTGCCAAACGACACGAGATCCGCATCGCCTGAGCTGAGCGCCGTTTCAGCGCGCTCAGCGTCATAGCCCCCATTGGCGATATAGGTGCCGCCGAAACAACGCTTCAGTTCCCTGAAATCGAATGACCCTGCACCGAGTTCCACCACATGAAGGTAGGCCAACCCATAGCGACTGAGCATCTTCGCTGCGTAGTTGAAAGTCGCTTGGGGATTGCTGTCGCTCATGGAGAAATAATTGAAGATCGGCGACAGGCGAACACCTACGCGGCTGGCCCCGAAGACCTCGATGACCGACTCGACGACCTCCTTGAGAAACCGGGCGCGATGTTCTACAGCGCCACCATAGGCATCGGTTCGGGTATTGGTGCCATCGCGCAGGAACTGGTCGATCAGATAACCGTTTGCTCCGTGGATCTCAACACCGTCGAATCCTGCACGTTTCGCGTTTTCAGCAGCCAGGCGAAAATCAGCGACCACATCGGGAATCTCACCGAGATCCAGAGCCCGTGGGATTTCGTAAGACTTGAGTCCCTCAGACGTGTAAATCTCGCCATCAGCCTTGATCGCTGAAGGTGCTACTGGCTGGGTGCCGTTGATCTGCACCAATGGATGTGAGAGCCGTCCGACATGCCAGAGTTGCAGGAATATCCGTCCATCTTCTGCATGAACAGCGTCGGTGACTTGTCTCCAGCCTGCGATTTGTTCGGAGGTGAAAATGCCCGGCGTTCTCATATAGCCTTTGCCTTGTGCCGAAACCTGAGAACCCTCGGTGATGATGAGGCCGGCACCGGCACGTTGCCGGTAATACTCAACCACGGTGGGCGTCGGAGCATCACCTTCACCGGCGCGGCTTCGCGTCAAAGGCGCCATGACCATGTGGTTTTTCAGAGGGAGGGAGCCAGTTTGTGCAGGGGACAAAAGCAGGTCGAGATTGCTCGTGGTCATGATGTTTCTCAGTAGGTTTTGGATTGCATGAGTCGTGATCGTCGTAACGATCTTTGCGAAGTGTTGAGGGAGCCCTAGTCAAGTCGTCCTTGCTGTCGCAGGCGCGCGCCAATCCGCTGTATTTCAGTTTCGCCCTGCGCCAGAGCCACCTTGCTTGTGTGCACCGAGTAGTGACCCATCACCAGTTCGTGCGGATGCTTCACCGCTGAGCCCAGCACGAATGAGCATTCGCCTAGTGCCACGAAGTCGACGGCTTGCTCGGACTCCTCGAACACGGCGAGTTCGCCGGTGTTGATCAGGCTCCCGGTGTCCAGCCGTCCTGCATTAACCGCGAGCCAGGCCACGGTGTGTCCGGACGGCGGGGTATACCGCCAGCGTTCGCCGTCTTTCAAATTCACGGCGAGATAGTTCATGTCACTCGGCGTTTCAATCAGGCTCTGCGCATGACCGTAGCGGCCCAGGAGCACACGCGCCGGGCCTGCTTGCGGAACTTGGGAGGGCGCAAGATAGACACTCAGTGCGGGGGCGTTTTCCAACGACGGCGGTAGTGCCACCCAGAGCTGGAATCCCTGCATCGAGGACTCGTTGGCTAGCGTAGCGTCGTGCCAAACCCCGTTGCCGGCGCGCATCCACTCAACACCACCGGCAAGCAACACACCTGTCGCGCCAGTGCTGTCTTCATAGGCGACCTCACCTTTGGTCATGAAGGTAACCGTCGCGATCCCTGAGTGTGGGTGCATGCCGAAACTGGACTTACCGCGACTGGCGTTCAAACTGAAAATATCAAGAAAAATGAAAGGCTTTAAAAGCTCGCCCAGATCGCCCGGGCTCATGAGCCGCGTTATAGGGCCATGAGTACTGCCTTTGGTGCGATGGACAATGGCGCGTTGCAGAACAGCGACGGTCGCGGTCATATGTTTTCTCCCGTGGTTTTGAGCGCCTGAGCCCTCCAGACAATGCCATCGAGCAGCGCTTTGGCAGGGCCAGATGCGGGTAATCGTTCGAGCAGACTGAGGGCTGGCTTCAGTGATGCCTGAAGGATATGCGTCTTCTAATTGCTTTATTAGATGGCATAATTGGAGTGAACTAATCCATTTAACGAAGTAGTGGCGCTAACATGCTTGACCTGAACGACGTCGCCTTGTTTGTACACGTGGTGCGCAACGGCAGCTTTGCCGAAGCGGCGCGCCAGCTTGGAATGCCGTCCAACACGTTGAGCAGGCGCGTTCAACAACTCGAGGCTCAGCTCGGCACACGGCTGCTGCAGCGTTCCACGCGCAAGCTCACCCTTACCCATTCAGGTCAGGTTTTTCATGACCGATGCTCGGGCGCGGTAGAAGGCCTGATCGATGCCGGGCAGCAATTAATGACCGGCAACCAGGAGCCGAGTGGCATCGTGCGCATTGCGGCGATGGCTGATTTCTTCGACTTCTTCCCTATGGAATGGGTGGCCGATTTTCTAGCCTTGCATCCACGGGTTCAGCTTGACTTCGTGCTCAGTGATGCACACGCCGATTTGATCGCTGACCGGATCGACATCGCGTTTCGAGGGGGCACTTTGCGCGATTCTGGATACGTCGGTCGCCAACTCATTGGAGCAGGCAATGAAGGTTTGGTCGCCAGCCCCAAGTACCTCAGCAACCGAGGTGTGCCCGCTACGCTAGAGGATCTTGTCAATCACGACTGTGTAAGTTTCGCTCATCCTAGCTGCGTCACCACATGGCGTCTTAAAGGGCCAAACGGTGTTGAGCAAGACGTGCAGATTACCAGCCGTTTCAATGGCAACACGGCTCAGGCCTTGCGTAAGGCCGCGGTGGCTGGCTTGGGCATTGCGTTGCTGCCGCCCACGCTAGTTAATGCCGATCTTCAGGCTGGCCGCCTTGTGCCTGTGCTACCGCAATACCATCGCACTGGATACGGCCTGCATGTGCTTTATCCCAGTCGGCAACATTTGCCGTTGGCGGTATCAGCCTTTATAGAACTGGTGATGGAGAAGCTAAAAGCGCAAGCATTCCCGGCAAGGATTTTACCTGAGCAGTAGGGCGCCGATCTGATTCTGCAGGACGCCTGATTTCGTTGCCATTCAACGCAACCCGACGCACTTGAGTTTGCGCGCCGGGTGCAACTGATCTGTCCTTTCCCGAAAGCCTGCCTGCGGCCAGAAAATCAGCCGAACGCAGGCAATCTGATACTGTTTTTTATATTGGATCTGAGCCTTTTTTTCGCTGGTCGGTGCTCTATACAGTGCGCGACCGACGCACTAGTGGACAGTGATCGGCCTCCCACTATTCCAGGCTCTCTGAAGACCGGACGACCTTGAGAGTCTTCAGGAACCACCATGAATACTCGTCACACGGGCTTTCACAGCAAGACGCTCCCCGAGTCTCAACGTGACATTCTCGGTATGATCGCGACCGATCATCATCTAGGCGAAATACTCAGCGCCATCTGCCTGATGCTTGATGATCAAACCCCGGAAACCTTCTGCTCGATCCTGCTCACTGATGCCGAGGGCAAACGCTTGCTGAGCGGCGCGGCGCCCAGTCTGCCGGTCGAATACAGCGAGGCGATTCATGGAATGGTCATTGGTCCACACGAAGGAACCTGTGGCACCGCGGCGTTCCGGCGCGAGCTGGTGGTCACCGAAGACATCGCCCGGGACCCCAACTGGGAGCGTTTTCGCGATCTGGCGCTGGGGCATAACCTGCGTTCCTGCTGGTCGTTGCCTTTGCTCTCCCATCAAGGAAGCGTGTTGGGTACATTTGCCCTGTACCAGAGCCGCGCCCATGCGCCGGACGAGACGCAGATTCAACGGCTGGCCTGCGCAGCCCAGCTGGCAGTCATTGCGATCCGCCATGAGCGTGACGGCCAACGTCTGGAGAAAAGCGAACAACAATTTCGCTCATTGTTCACTTACAACCCCAACCCGGTGTTCGCCCTCGATCTGGCGGGCAACATCCAGAGTGTGAATCCGGCAGGCCTGAAGCTAAAACCTCATACCGCTGCCGATTTCATTGGTCATCACTTTTCTCATCTGGTGCTCGAAGAGGACCTGCAACGGGTCAGTCAGCATTTTTCCGCAGCCCGCGCCGGGGCGCCGCAGCGCTTCGAGGCACGGGTTTTCGACGAGAGTGAAAAACTGCTGACCATGGACATCTCCAACCTGCCGATCATGGTCAACGGAGAGATCGTCGGGGTATTTGGCATTGCCCGGGACATCAGCGAGCAGAAGCATTACGAGCGTCAATTGAGCTTCAACGCCAGCCATGATCGTCTGACTGGTTTGCTTAACCGTGTCTCTCTTGAAGACCGGCTTATGCTGGATTGTCACATCACTCGTCGGCGCAAGCGTCGCCTGGCGGTGATTTGCATTGATCTGGATGGATTCAAATCCATCAACGATTCGATCGGACACTACTTCGGCGATCAAGTGCTGATTGAAGTCGCGCAGCGTATGACCCAGCAGGTTCGTCCCGGCGATACCATCGTGCGCATGGGCGGTGACGAATTTATCGTTCTGCTGCCGGACCTGCTTTGTGATGAGGACGTTGTTCCGGTGGCCGAGCGCTTGATGGCCAGCATTGCCAAACCCTACTGCATCCAGGGCATTGACCTGCACGTGAGTGCAAGTATCGGCATCACCCTGAGCGACGGTGACATCGAGCAGCCGATGCAGCTGATCCAGCAGGCTGACATGGCCATGTACAAAGCCAAGCAGCAAGGGCGCAACAACTTTCAGTGGTACACCAGCGATCTCAATCAGCGCGTTTGCGAGCACGCGAGCCTGCGCAATGACCTGCAGAAGGCCATCGAAACCCAGTCGCTCAGGTTGCATTATCAACCGCAGATAGACGCGCGAACGTTAGGGGTGGTCGGGATCGAAGCGTTGCTGCGCTGGGAGCATCCGGAAAAAGGATTTATCTCGCCAGCGGTGTTTGTACCGGTGGCAGAGGACAGTGGTCAGATCATTCCGTTGAGCCTTTGGGTACTCGATACGGCCTGCGCGCAGCTGCGTCAGCTAGGTGATCAAGGCATCACCGGCATCTCGATGGCCGTGAATATTTCGCCGATGCATTTTCAGCGTGGCAATTTCGTCCAGTGCGTCCAGGCCGCCCTGGAGAAACATGGTCTGCGTGGTGAGCAGTTAGAGCTGGAAATCACCGAGTCGCTGATGTTGAACAACGCTGAGCAGGCGATTGAAACCTTGCACCGGCTCAAGGCGTTGGGGGTGCGCATTGCGCTTGATGATTTCGGCACCGGTTTTTCCAGCCTCAGCTACCTCAAGCGTTTGCCCATCGACAAGATCAAGATTGACCGCTCGTTCATCCAGGAAATCGTCGCTGGCAATCACGATGCTGCGATCACTCAAGGCATTATTTCAATGGCTCATCACCTCAGCCTGACGGTGGTCGCCGAAGGCGTGGAAACGGCTTCCCAAGTGAATTTCCTGAAGAGCAGTCACTGCGATATTTTTCAGGGGTATTACTTTGCCAAACCGGTGCCCTATGCAGAAATCGAAGCTTTCCTGAGCCAACCTGCATCCCATCACTGACCGGCGGTTCTGCCGGGGCCCAGACCTGAAAAATCAGACGCAAAGGCAAATTTTCAGACTCCCGCGCAGAACTCCATCTCCCCAGGCAAGGCGCTCCCCGCGCCTTTCTCACACACTCGGCTCTAACGCTATCGCGCCGCAACACAACAAGAGCCGCGAAAAAATGACTAGTTTAGAACCTGCTACCGAAAGCCAGGCCGGCCATATCGGCGCCCGTCAGACCCGTGTCGAGGACGCCGCATTGTTGCGTGGCCTCGGCTGCTACGCCGATGACGCTGCGATCCCTCCGGGCACGCTGCATGCGGCGATCATCCGTTCACCCCACGCTCATGCGCGGATCACCTCGGTGGACTTCTCCAAAGCGCTGCTGATGAAGGGCGTGCACGGCGTGCTGGTCGGCGAAGACGTCAAACGCTGGGCGCTGCCTTTCCCGGTAGGTGTACGTCAGCCGATGGAGCACTGGTGCGTCGCCGTCGACAAGGTTCGTTATGTCGGAGAACCGGTGGCTGTGGTGATCGCCGAGAGCCGCTATCTGGCCGAGGACGCCATCGAAGGTGTGCGCGTTGAATACGAGCGGCTGTCGCCGATCATCGATCCTGAACTGGCCACCGCCGAAGAGGCGCCGATCCTGCACGAAGCAGTCGGCAGCAACGTGGTCAACGAACGGCACTTTCGTTATGGCGAGCCGGAGCAGGCGTTCGAGCAGGCGCCGCACAAGGTGTCGCTCAAAGTGAAGTTCCCGCGCAGTTCCTGCACACCCATCGAATGCTATGTGGTGCTGGCTCAGTACGAGCGCGCGACCGGCATTTATGACGTGCTGGCCAACTTCCAGGGACCCTACGCGTTGCACACGGTCATGGCCCGGGCACTGAATGTGCCGGGTAACCGCTTGCGTTTGCGCACGCCGAAAGATTCCGGCGGCAGCTTTGGCATCAAGCAAGGCGTGTTCCCTTACGTGGTGATGATGGGCCTGGCGTCACGCAAGGTCGGCGCACCGGTGAAGTGGGTCGAGGACCGTCTGGAACATCTTCAAGGGGCTTCTTCTGCGACCAACCGGGTGACCGAGATTGAAGCGGCGGTAGAAGCCGATGGCCGTATCACCGCGTTGCGTTATGACCAGATCGACGACTGTGGTGCCTACCTGAGAGCGCCCGAACCGGCAACGTTCTACCGCATGCACGGCAACCTGACGGGGGCCTACGCGATCCGCAATTTGCAAGTGCGCAACCGCGTGGTGCTGACCAACAAAACCCCTTCCGGCCTGAACCGTGGGTTCGGTGGACCGCAGGTGTATTTCGCCTTGGAACGGCTGCTGCAACATATCGCCGTGCAGTTGAAGCTCGATCCGTTGGAGGTGATCCGCCGCAACCTGGTGCCGGCCGATGCCTTCCCTTATCGCGCGGCCGCCGGTGCGTTGCTCGACTCCGGCAATTACCAGGCAGGCATTGCCCTGGCAGTCGCTGATGGCGGTCTCGACGAGTTGCTCAAGCGCCGTGATCAGGCGCGTGCCGAAGGCCGAATCTATGGCATCGGTTATGCCGCCGTCATCGAACCCTCGATTTCCAACATGGGTTACATCACCACCGCGATGACACCCGAAGAGCGGCGCAAGGCCGGTCCGAAAAACGGCGCTGTCGCAACCGCAACCATTAACGTTGGCCCGTTGGGCGACGTCAGTGTGCACGTGTCCTCGGCACCGCAAGGGCAGGGCCATCAAACCACCGTCGCTCAGGTCGTCGCCGAAGTGCTTGGGGTTGCGCTGGAGTCCATCGTGGTCAACGTCGAACTGGATACCCAGAAGGACGCTTGGTCGATTGCCTCGGGCAACTATTCCAGCCGTTTCGCCGGTGCTGTGGCCGGTGCCGTCTACAAGGCCGCGCTGAAGATCCGCGATCGCCTCGCCGCGATTGCCGCCGAGCAGTTGCAGGCCAGTCCCGAAGATATTCGTTTCGCGGGCGGCAAGATTTTTGTGGTCAACGGCGGGGCGGTAGCGCCGTTCCATCGGATTGCCGGTGCAACCCACTGGTCGCCGGGTCTGCTGCCGGAAGGTGAAAGCGGCGGCCTGCGCGAAACCGCTTTCTGGAGTCCGCCGCAACTGGTGGCACCGGACGATCAGGATCAGGTCAATAGCTCGCTGTGCTACGGCTTTGTCTTCGACATCTGTGGTCTGGAAATCGACCGCATGACCGGCGAAATCCACATCGATCGTTATGTCACCTGCCATGACGCCGGTCGCCTGCTCAACCCGGCGCTGGTCGATGGCCAGATTCGTGGTGGCTTCACCCAAGGCCTCGGCGCGGCGCTGATGGAAGAATTCGCCTATGGCGAGGATGGCAGCTTCCTCTCCGGGACCTTCGCCGATTATCTGGTGCCGACCGCACCGGAAGTGATCGAGCCGGTGATCCTGCACATGGAAACGCCATCGCCATTCACCCCACTGGGCGCCAAGGGTGTGGGCGAGGGCAACAATATGAGCACGCCGGTGTGCATCGCCAACGCGGTGGCCGACGCCCTCGGTCGCTCGGACATCCGTTTGCCACTGACGCCATCGAAAGTACGCACGCTGATCGGCATCGACGAGCCGCCACGGCCCGCCGGTATGGAGCCCGATGAAAGCCTGGACGCGGCAGCAGCCGGTGGACCGGCACTGCGGGCCAACGACTCGGTGGTGATTCCGGCTTCGCCGCAACAGGTTTTCGATACCTTGCTCGACCCGCAGACGCTGGCGGCGATCATTCCCGGTTGCCACGACCTCGTGCTTGAAGGCGAAAACCGTTACCGCGCAGACGTCACCGTCGGCGTCGGCATGATCCGTGCGCGCTTCGAGGCCAAGGTCGCCCTGAGTGATCTCGACCCGCCGCATTCGTTGCGTCTGTCCGGATCCGGCAGCAGCTCCATGGGCTCGGCCCAGGGCCAGGCCAAGGTGCGTTTCGTCGAACTGGAAAATGGCCACACACGCCTGGAATACCAATACCAGGTGGCGGTCAGCGGCAAAGTTGCCGCGGTCGGCGGCCGTATGTTGCAAGGGGCCTCGAAAGTGATCATCGGACAAATCTTTACTCGCCTGTCGCAACGGGTCAGTGGCCAGGCCATCTCCACCGGCTGGTGGGCACGCCTGCGTGCCTCGCTTGGCGCGCTGTTTGGCAAGGGAGGTGCGCAATGAAACCGGCCGCTTTCGATTACGTTCGGGCTGACACCCGTCGTCAGGTGGTTGAGCTGCTCGCCGAGTACGGCCAAGAGGCTCGCATCATTGCCGGTGGCCAATCGCTGATGGCGGTGCTGAACATGCGCCTGGCCCAACCCAAGTTGCTGATCGATATCAATCATGTGGCTGACCTGGCCTATATCGAACTGCGCAAGGATTGCCTGGCAGTCGGTGCCGGGGTACGGCAGGCGCAGTTGCTGGAGCGTTCAACCCTGATGGACGAGGTGCCTTTATTGGCCCTCGCGATGCCCTGGATCGGTCACTTCCAGACGCGTAATCGCGGCACAGTCTGCGGTTCGGTGGCTCATGCCGACCCGAGCGCCGAGTTGCCGCTGTGCCTGGTGACCTTGGGCGGCGAGATCGTTCTCGAGTCGAAAAAGGGCAAGCGCATCGTCAAGGCTGTCGACTTCTTCCAAGGCATTCTCACCACCGACAAGCGTGCGGATGAACTGGTCGTCGAGGTGCGTTTTCCGCTCAAGCGCGAAGGCATCACTTATCGCTTTCGCGAAATCGCCATGCGCCACGGCGACTTTGCAATTGTCTCCCTGGCCGCGGCCATCGGCCTGGACCAGGTCGAACTCGGCATCGGCGGGGTCGCCGACCGTCCGCAACGTCGCAGCCTGCCACGTGGTGCGGCGCTGCCGGACGCGCTCAATCAAACCGCCTGGTCGCTCGATGCACAAGACGACGTGCATGCCAGTGCTGCCTATCGCCGCCAACTGATTCGCGAGCTGGGTCATCAGCTGATCGAAGGAGTCTGAACATGCGTGTAACTGCCGACCAAACCTTTCCGATTCGCCTGGAACTCAATGGCCGCTCCCGCGAGGCGCTGGCTGAACCGCGGACCCAACTCTGCGACTTCCTGCGCCACGACCTCGGTGCCACCGGAGTCCATGTCGGATGCGAACACGGTGTCTGCGGCGCCTGCACGGTGCTGGTGGACGGGGTCGCCATGCGTTCTTGCCTGATGCTCGCGGTACAGGGGCACGAGCGGCGTATCGAGACCGTCGAGTCCCTGGCCGACGACGACACCCTGAGCGACCTGCAACAAGCCTTTCGCCGTCATCACGCCTTGCAGTGCGGCTTTTGCACTGCGGGCATTCTCATGTCCTGCGTGGATTTCCTGGAACGGGTACCCAACCCGGACGAGACCCAGGTACGCGACATGCTTTCGGGGCATCTATGTCGCTGCACGGGCTACACCGGCATCGTCCAGGCCGTGCTCGAAGTCGCTGCCCAGCGCCAAACGAACAAAGGGGTATAACAAAAATGTTCGATCTCGGACGCAGCTTCCTCGCAGCCGTTGAACGCCGACCGCACGCCGTGGCGGTCAGTGACGGTGCGTTGAAGAAAACCTATGAAGAATGGTTCGTCGATATCCAGAGCGCCGCTTGGGGTTTGCAATGCCTCGGGCTGCAACGCGGTGACCGACTGCTGGTCGCCATGCAAAACCGCTGGCAGATGGCGACCCTGCATTGGGCCTGTCAATTTGCGGGCGTCATCATGACTCCGTTGAACTGGCGTTCGACTGCCGATGAGCTGGGTTACTGCATCGAAGATGCGCAAATCCGTGCAGTGGCTTACGACGACGCTACCGTAACCGCAGTGGCCGGTTGCAGCGCTGCCGCAAGGCTGCCACGGATCGCCGCCGGTCTGCGTGCCGCCAACACCGACCTGAGTTTCGAGGAACTGTGTTCGCAGACCCCCTCCGGCATCATTTTGCAGGCCGACGCCGAAGACTTTTCACTGCTGCTGTACACCTCAGGAACCACCAGCAAGCCCAAGGGCGTGCCCCGTCGGCACCGTAGCGAACGCGCGGCGGCGGTTGCCCACGTAGCGCAAAACCTTTATCGCCAGGGCGAGTGCACGCTGGGTGTCATGCCGCTTTACCACACCATGGGCGTGCGTTCTTTGCTGTCCATGGCGTTGATCGACGGGCATTTCGTCTGTGTGCCGAAGTTCGACGTGGAAGCCACGCTGCAGGCCATCGAGCGGGAAAAGGTCAGCAACCTGTACCTGGTGCCGACGCTCTACCACATGCTCATCGAACACCCGGCCTTTGCCCGCGAGCGAGTCGCCAGTGTGGAGAAAATCGGCTTTGCCGGTGCGCCGATGAGCGACGGTTTGATGCGTCGCGTCGAACAGGCGTTCCAGCCGCAATTGTTCGTCAATCATTACGGCAGCTCGGAGATTTACACCTTCACCATCGACCAGCAAGCCAGCCGCAAACCCGGTTCGTCAGGGCGCAGCGCAATGAACCAGCGCGTGCGCGTGGTGCCGATCGATGCTGAATCGGCGGACGTGCAGGTCAACCCATTGGAGGAGGGCCAGATCATCGCCGACCTGGCGAGTGACGAGGCGTTCGAAGGCTACCTGAACCGCCCCGAAGCGACCGCCAAGGCGTTGCGTGACGGATGGTATTTCACTGGTGACATCGGCTACTTCGATCTGGAGGGCGATCTGTTCGTCACGGGTCGTGTCGATGACTTGATCATCACCGGTGGCGAAAACGTCAGCCCGGCAGAAATCGAAAACATGCTCTCTCTGCACCCGGCAGTGGAAGAAGTGGTGGTGGTCGGTCTGCCCGACGAGCAGTGGGGAAAGATCATTGCCGCGTTCATCAAGTTGCGCGCCGACGTTTCGGAAGGCGACCTCGATGCCCATTGCATCGCTTCGGGCCTGGCCAAATTCAAGCGGCCACGGCGTTACCAGTTCATCGACCAGATTCCCAAATCTCCAGTGGGCAAGGTGCTGCGGCGCGTGCTGCTGGCCCAATTTCAGGAACAGGCCTTGAAGGCCATCAGCTAATCATCCAGAGGACACTCTCATGCAACAGCAAGCGATCCAGCAATTTCTCGACACTCAGTTCGATGGCTTCCAGGTTGAAGTCGATGTGTCCCGCGAGCGCGCCGACATCATCCTCAACCGGGCACCGTTGAACGTCATTTCCATGGGGCAGCGT
This sequence comes from Pseudomonas sp. DR48, assembly GCF_019823085.1. Taxonomy (NCBI): domain Bacteria; kingdom Pseudomonadati; phylum Pseudomonadota; class Gammaproteobacteria; order Pseudomonadales; family Pseudomonadaceae; genus Pseudomonas; species Pseudomonas sp. DR48. The sequence continues at coordinate 4,510,880 of NZ_CP081946.1, forward strand.
GATGAACTGCGCCTGGTCTTCGAAGCCCTCGATGCACACAAAGGCGTGCGCGTCATCGTGCTGCGCTCGGTGGGTGAACACTTCTCCAGCGGCGGCGACATCAAGGGCTTTCTCGAAGCCTCGCCGGAGCACGTTTCGAAGCTGGCCTGGAATGTCGCGGCACCGGCACGTTGCGAAAAGCCGGTGATCGTTGCCAACCGTGGTTACACCTTCGGCGTCGGTTTCGAACTGTCCCTGGCCTGCGATTTCCGCATTGCTTCGCAGACCACTCGCTATGCCTTGCCTGAGCAAAACCTGGGTCAGATCCCGGGCTCGGGTGGCTCCGCACGCTTGCAGAAAATCATCGGCATCACCCGCACCAAGCACATGGTGATGCGCGCCAAACGCATCACCGGCGACCAGGCCTATGACTGGGGTATCGCAACCGAAGTCGTGCCGGATAGCGAACTGGAAAGCACCGTCGATGCATTGGTCGATGAACTGCGTCGTTTCTCGCCGCTGGCTCAGCGCACGGCGAAAAAACTGATCAACGACAACGAAGATGCGCCGCTGACTGTCGCGATCGAAATGGAAGGTCACTGCTACAGCCGTCTGCGTAGTTCCAAGGACTTCAAGGAAGGCGTTGAAGCGTTCCACAGCAAGCGTACGGCCGTGTTTATCGGCGAGTAAATCGTACCGGCGAGCAGGCCCGGGAGTATGTCGGTAACGGCGTACGCCCATACGGAACAGGGCCTGCCGCCCCTTCAATGCAACTGAAAAGGGCACATCAAGATTTCACCGCTGACCTGCTGATTACTCGCAACCCGCGCACCGGGCTGCAGAACGTTTCGATTCACCGTTTGTGTGAGGCAACCATGACTACGACAACAACAATAACTGCATCACCCACCAGCGCCGCTATCGATACACCACAGATTCCACCGGGCAAGGCCCTGCTCGCGGCATTTGCCTCGACATTCGGTTGGGCGCTGGATTTGTTTGACCTGTTCATTCTGCTCTATGTGGCGCCGATCATCGGCCGCCTGTTCTTCCCCTCGGACACCCCGACACTGTCGCTGGCCGCCGTCTATGCGTCATTCGCCGTGGCCTTGCTGGTGCGTCCGCTGGGCTCGGCGATCTTCGGCGCGTATGCCGATAAACACGGTCGCAAGCGTGCGCTGATGGTGTCGATGGTCGGCGTCGGTATTTCCACAGCACTGTTTGGCGTGTTGCCGACCATTCACCAGGTCGGCATATTGGCCCCGATACTGTTCCTGGTATTACGGGTGATTCAGGGCATTTTCGTTGGCGGCATCGTCGCCTCCACTCACACCATCGGCACCGAATCCATCTCGCCGCGTTATCGCGGATTGATGTCCGGGTTGATCGGTGGCGCTGGCGCCGGCATGGGCGCGCTGTTGGCGTCAGTCACTTATCTGGTGTTGTCGGAGATCTTTACCGGGGAGGAATTTGACGTCTGGGGCTGGCGCTTCATGTTTTTCTGCGGCCTGCTCAGCACGTTTTTTGGTCTGGTGATGTTTCGTTACCTGGAAGAAAGCCCGGTCTGGCGGCAACTGCAACAAGTCCGCAAAACCAAGGGGCCGGCAATAGTGGTGGTGTCGCCACTCAAGCGTCTGTTTGGTCGCGAGTACCGCGCCGTGATGATGGTCAATCTGCTGATTACCTTCGGAGGCGGGGCCACGTATTACCTGGCCTGCGGTTATCTGCCGACATTGCTCAACGTGGTCGCCAAAGTGCCTCACACGCAGACTTCGCAGATGCTCATGTACGGGTCGACGGCAACCATTGTCGGAGCACTGGCCTTCGGTTACCTGAGTGACCTGATCGGTCGCAAGAAGACCTTCATGCTGCTGGGTGTGATCAACCTGGTGAGCCTGCCGATGATGTTCCTTGGCGTCGCCGAACCGGGCTCGCTGACCAGAACTGCGCTGTATTGCATGGGCATAGGCTTCATGGGCGGAGCGATCATCGCGCCGATTCTGATCTTCCTCAACGAACGCTTTGCCACCGAGCTGCGAGCCAGTGGCACCGGGTTGTCCTGGAACATCGGTTTCGCCCTCGGCGGCACCATGCCGACCTTTGTGTCGCTGGTCAGCAGCAGTCCGGCGCAGATCCCCATGGTACTGGCGATTTTCGCCGCCGTTCTGTCGGTGGTCTACCTGATCGGCAGCGTGGTGATTCCAGAAACCCAAGGCAACTTCAAATAACGGTGGGGAGTTGCTCCAGGAATTCGCCGATCAGCTGCAAGGTCCGCTCAGTCGCTTCGGTTTGGGGAAAGTGCCGGCAGTCATCCAGCAACACACAGCGGCACGGTCCCGGCACCTGTCGCTGGATGACCGCCAGTTGCTCGGGCGTGGCGTAGTGGTCTTCGCGACCCTGAATGACCAGCAGCGGCTTTTCGATATGTGCCAGCTGCGCTTCGAGATCATCCAGGGAAAAGTCCGGGTGCAACCAACTGTCGCTCCAACCGTGAAAAGCGCCATCGACGTTTGTCCCATGGTGGCGTGCCAGGCGTTCGCGCAAGGGGCCCTGATGCCAAACCTCAGTGGTATGGCGAATGCCATCGAGGCTCTCGGCCTCGACAATCACGTGAGGCGCCAGTGCAATGCTACCCAACACGCGTGGATCGTTGGCGGCGGCATAGGCGAGGACGATGGAGGCGCCGTCACTGTGACCGAGCAAGACCACCTGCGGCAGTTGCAAGGCATCGAGCAATTGCCGCAGCTCGCGAGGGCCGTCGCTGCTCAGGTAGTTCAGCGGACGCGGCAGGGTTACCGGGCTCGATTGCCCATAACCCTGACGGCTGTAAGTGACCACGCCGCAACCGCTCATTTGGGCCAGGCGCTGGGGGAAGTCTTTCCACTGTTCGGCGCTGCCAAGGCCTTCGTGCAGCAACACCAGCGTCGGTCGCGATGGGTCAGCCGCAGGCAGTTGGCGATATTCCAGGCGCAGTGGCCCGAGTTGCAAAAATTGTTGTGGCGACATGTCGAATCAACGATTGAACAAGGTTGCTCGCAGGTTACCGTAAACGTAACCCCGCCTGCAGCACCACGCTTTGCTTGAGGTATGCAAAACATGCGTCATCTCGATGTTCAGGTGATCGACCAGGCACTGCAATGGGCTCGCGCCGGGCAGGCCCAGTGGCTGTGCACGGTGCTCTCCACCTATGGCTCGGCGCCGCGTGCGCCGGGTGCGATGTTGGTGACCAATGGCGCGGGCGAACACGTCGGCTCGCTGTCCGGTGGCTGCGTCGAGGAGGAGTTTCTCGAAAGCCTGACGCGCGGTGAATTACGCGAACCGGCGCAAATCGTCAGTTATGGCGACAGCGTCGAGCAACGCCACCGTCTACGATTGCCCTGTGGTGGCGTGCTGATCGTGCTGGTCGAGCACCGCGCTGCCAGTCTCGAATGGATCGCACACCTGGAGAGTCTGCAAGCGGCGTTACTCGGCCAGCGACGTCTGCAGCGTCATATCGAGCTGAGCAGCGGTGCGTTACGCCTGGACCCGGACACAGGGCACGGCAGCGAGCGGGTGCAAGTCGACGACGAAAGGGTGCGCATCAGCGTAGGCCCGGCGTTACGCCTGATTCTGGCTGGGCTCTCGCCGGTCGCGGAAGTCTGCGCCAGTTTCGCCCGCGCCATCGGCTGCGAAGTCATCGCCTGCGACCCCCGGGAAGAGACGCTGCATCTAAATCTTGAAGGCGTGGAGATGCAGCGTGTGCTGCCCTCGATGTTTATCGCCGCTGGAGGTTGCCACGCGGCGACTGCGGTGGTGGCGTTGACTCACGATCCGCGAATCGATGATCTGGCGCTGATGGAAGCGGTTCACACCCCGGCGTTTTACATCGGCGCCATGGGCTCTCAGGCAACCTCGGCCAAACGCGCCGAGCGGCTCAAACGCATCGGTGGTCTGACGGATGAACAGATCGCCCGTTTACACATGCCCATCGGCCTCGATCTGGGCAGCAAGGCCCCGGCGGAAATCGCGCTGGCGGTGGTCGCCGATATCCTGCGCGTTTATCACGGCAAAGAACGCCATGCCTTGTAAGGCGGTTTTTCCGACGAACGTGGGGGCTGCGAAAGTCGCGGTAGACGCTCGGTCATTCGCGCGCGATAGTGGCCAGCCACACGTTGCTGAAACATTGAGTGATCGCCGGGGCCCGGAAACAGATAGAGGCCGCGATGATCCTTCATTGTGGTCGGTAACAATATCGCTGTCGCTTCAAGCGAGCGGAGGAATCTGATGTCGATTGCCCAACGGGTTTTCCACGGCAGGTTTGGCCGGGTCGCCTTGCTGAATATGGATCGTTCGCTGGTCACCCATACCCATTCCGAATGCCATGTGCTGGTCAAAGTGTCCGGTGAAGACACTTACTTCAACGTCAACGGACGGCGAGTTCCGCTCAGCGATCGCACGGCGGTGCTGGTCAACGCCTGGGAACCGCATTTCTACGATCCGCAGCCGGGTGCCGGTGCCACCCTTATCCTGGCGCTCTACATAGAGCCCTCCTGGCTGGCCACTGCCCAGCAGTCGCTGGCGCTCAGCGGTCGACCGGACTTTTTTGCCCAGTCATGCATCGAGCTGTCGAGTCGTAATCGCACCTTGGCCGACATCCTGGTCGCCGAAGCGCATGGCTGCGGGATCGTGCCGAAAGAGCGCATGGAATTCATCCTGTTCGACTTCCTGATCGAACTGATCGAGGACTTTTCCAGCTGGCGGCATTTGTCGCAACTGGGTGCGCCGAACTCGGGTGAGTTCCGGGACGCGCGCGTGCGCCGTGGTACCGCCTGGTTGCTTGAGCACCTCGATGATCCGAACCCGATCGACAACGCCGCGCGGGCTTGTGGTCTGTCGCGCGCGCACTTCTTTGCGCTGTTCAAGAAAGATACCGGCATGACGCCAACCCTGCTGCTTAACGACGCGCGCATGCGCCGGGCGTTTACCTGGCTGGAGCGTGAGCGCAGCGGAACGTTGGGTCTGTTGTCGGAGAACCTCGGGTTCTCCGAGCAAGGTCATTTCACACGGTTTTTCCGTCAGCACATCGGCGCTTCACCCAGCCAGTATCGGCGTGTAGTGGATTGTTATGCGAAGGTTTGAACCGAAAGGAGGGCGGGGGGATTGGGCAATCCTCCCGTTGGTAAAGTCAGTGTTTCATCTTGAAAGCCGGCAGCTTGTGTAGACTACGAAAGTTGTAGAGTTCGCTAATCGCCCAGAAAGTCATAAATCTCTTTCATGCGTTCTTCGCGCATCGAATCAAGTTCTTCCTTAGTGTCGGCTACCCACTGCAGAATGAAGTCCCAGCAGTCGCAGTCATGAGCGTCCGCTTCTGCTTCAAATTGTTCTTGCAAAAATTTCAAGCGATATTCTTCTGGTGACAGCCCGCAACTTTCAGCGAGGCTGTAGTTCATCTCGCTGAGTTCAAGTTGGAGCCATAAGTTGGCGTCCAGGAATTTCTTCAGGGCGAGTTCGGCTCTAAGTTCTTTTGCGATCATGAAGGCTCTCGTGTGGCGTGCAATAAGTAGCGGGTTGTTCGAGGTCGGCCCGGCGCTACATCGGACTAAGTCAATTTCCTGCCATCATCCATCCGCGAACGCCATGACTTTCGCTCAACTGCTTCACGACTCGAGCCGCGTCCTGTTTTTGTTTATACGGACCGATGACGACAAAGTTGTTTTCTTTACGCGCTACCGGCAACTGCATCTGCTGAATGGCTTTCAGGGCGCGTTGGCGGCCGGGTGTGTTCAATGCAATTTCGACCACCCAAAGGCCGGATGAAGGAGTGCTTGAAGCTGCTTTTTTGATGTTGGAAATGAAGCCGCCGCACGTCAAGCACGGTCGTTCCAGCGTGATGAGCGAGCCTGGCACCGTGCGAAAGAGGTGCCATTGCGGATCAAAGGTTTTTTTGCGGGCGAAGAGCGCCAGGAGCAAGCCGGCAAAAGAAATCAGACCGCTGAGGATAATTGTCCAATTGTATGCCTGCGTGGGTAATGAGGGCAGCGCAAGAGCGGGTGTTTCATCTGGCTTGTCGGCCAAAAACTGTACGGCGTCAGACTCCATTGAATCGGGTATGTGGAATCCGTTTTCCGCAAGGGACGCAAGCTCGTCGGAATGCGTTGTACTGAGCTCCGTCGCAACTTTATGAGCGGTGTCATCAAGTACTTGTTCGATTTTTGTCACTTCTTGCCGGAGGTATGAATTATCGACGTTATTTTGACAAGTTTGGCCGGCAGGTAGGTAAGTCCATAGTAGTACTGATAGTTGCCCCAAAAAGCCAGTGACCAGGAAACCCAAACCAAGCTTTCGCACAGAGACCATCTCCAAATCAAATGAATAGTTATTTGTCCCGTTTTCTTCTGATAAACAGGGTTCTATTTGCTGATCCTGGGGATGGTCTAAATCTTGGGCGCGTCAGTGCGACCAAGCGCCAAAACTAGTTGGCTGCTTTTTATTATTAGAAAGAGCATCGGCAATGCACTTTATAGACTGCTGGTTGGCGAAGAAGGCTCAGATGTTCAAAAAAAAACCGGATCAGATGGGTATGAAAGTGATCCATTAAAACCGATATTCCGCCGGCACCTCCCGAGCGATGAACTGCTGCATGTGTTCGAGAAAACTGATTTGCAGTTTCGACGCCGGTCCTTGAACCGGCAACAGCATGCTGAAGTCCATTTCGATCGCCGGTTCGAAGGCTCTGAACACGACGCCACTGCCCCGGTATTCAACGGCGCTGATGGCGTCGACCAGCGCGACTCCCAGGCCTTGTTCGACGAAGGCGCACATGGGCAGCGACAGCTGGGTCTCCAGCCGCAGTTCACGCTCCACCCCATGAGCGGCAAATATTGCGTCGATGTGTTGGCGTGAACCGATGGATTGCGGATAGGAAATAAACGCCTCGCCTTGCAGATCCTCGGGCCGGATCGTGCTGTTGGCCTGTAAGCGATGATTGGCCGGCAATGCGCACAGCATGCGGGTTGCCAGCAGTTTTTCCGCGCGGGGGCTGGGGTAGGTGTTGGGCAGCACAATGATGCCCAGATCACAGCGCTGACCGACCACCAGATCAACGATTTCGCGCGATGAATGCACAATCAGCGATACCTGCACTTGATCATGTTCGGCCATGAATGCGGCGATGGCTCGCGGCATGAAGGACAAGCCCATGGCCGGTGCGCAGGCGATGTGCAGTGAGCCGCGTTTCAAGCTGCGGATGTCTTGCGCTGTTCGGGCAATGCGTTCGACCCCGAGCAGCGAGCGTTGCACTTCCTGATACAGCGTCATGGCCTCGGGGGTGGGCTGAAGCCGGCCTTTGATCCGGTCGAACAGGCTGAAGCCGATGTCCTCCTCAAGGCTGGCGATCAGTCGCGTTGCCGCTGGTTGTGAGATGCACAGCATCTCGGCGGCGCGGGTCACGGTCTGGCCCAGAATCACGGCGCGAAAGGCTTCCAGCTGACGAAGGTTCATGGCGCTATTCCTTGAAGGTAAATCCATACCAAAAAGACATGGGCTTGCCAAAATAAAGCATTTTTCAAGCCGTTGTCAGCTCTCTAGGATCATCTCTATCGGGAATATCCAGTGGTATGGCCTGCGCTGAAGAAGGTTTTCAGCGCCGAGAGAGCGAATGCGCAACTCATGCAAAAAACTGATGTAGTTATCGTTGGAGGTGGTCTGGTCGGGCTGTCGATTGCCTATGGACTGGCCATGCTCGGTCGCCAGGTCAGCGTCCTGGATGAGGGAGACGACGCCTTACGGGCTGCCCGTGGCAACTTCGGCCTTTTATGGGTGCAGGGCAAGGGCTATGGAATGAGTCCCTACGCGCAATGGACTCGTGAATCGGTGGCGCTGTGGCCGCGATTCGCCGCCGCGTTGCAGGCCGACACTGGCATCGACCTCCATCTGCGCCAGCCGGGCGGTTTCCAGCTGTGTTTGAGTGACAAGGAGATGGCGCAAGAAAGCCGTCGACTGCTCTGGCTGCGCGAAGCCATGGACGGTGATTATCCGTTCGAGCTGCTGGACGCTGCACAACTGCGAACTCGCTTGCCTGGCCTGGGGCCGACCGTTGTGGGGGGCTGTTATTCGCCCATGGACGGTCACGTCAATCCATTGAAATTGTTGCGCTCCCTGTATGCCGCCTGCCGGATGCGTGGGGTCACGATCATCAATGGTCAGCGGGTCAGCGCCATTGGCCAGCGAGCCTCGGGCTTCGAGTTGCACACCGACCAACAGCGCTGGTTCGCCGGTCAGGTCGTACTGGCAGCAGGCCTTGGCAACCGTGAGCTGGGCGCGCAGTTGGGGATGGACGTGCCGGTGAGTCCTAATCGTGGGCAAATCCTGGTCACCGAGCGACTCAAACCGTTTCTGCATTACCCCACCACCTATGTTCGGCAGACCGACGAAGGCACGGTGCAGTTGGGTGACTCCCATGAGTCGACGGGTTTCGACGACGGCACCAGCAGCGAGGTGATGAGCACCATCGCCCGGCGCGCCGTGCAATGTTTTCCTCAGTTGGGCAACGTGCGTCTGGTACGAGCCTGGGGCGCGTTGCGGGTGATGAGTGCCGACGGTTTTCCGATCTATGAAGCCTCGCAGGCTTGCCCGGGGGCGTTTGTGGTCAGTTGCCACAGCGGCGTGACCCTGGCGGCGATCCACGCTTTGCGCCTGGCGCCGTGGATTGGCGGCGAGTTCGACGAGCCGGCGGTGGCGTCTTTCAGCCTGCAGCGTTTCAGTCTCAAACGGGAGGTGCGCCATGCCGGCTGACAGCTTGTTCCGGGCCCTGGTGCCTGCGCAAAAAAACCTGCAGATCGAATTCGAAGGCGCGGCATTGTCGGTGCCGGCCGGTGTTTCACTGGCCAGCGCATTGCTGCTCAGCGGCATCACTCACACCCGCGAAAGTGCCGTCAGCGGCAGACCGGGCGCGCCCTATTGCATGATGGGCGTGTGCTTCGAATGCCTGGTCGAGGTGGACGGGCAAGCCAACTGTCAGGCGTGCCTGCTGCCGGTTAGAGCCGGCATGCGCGTTCGCAGGCAGCGCGGCGCTCGCGAGTTTCTGGCCGGTGACCACGTCGAGGCGGGCGCTGATGAATAATCAAATTGTCGACCTGATTGTGATTGGCGCAGGCCCTGCGGGAATGAGCGCGGCGCTGGAGGCAAGCCGATACGGGCTTTCGGTTGTAGTGCTGGATGAGCAGGGCAGCCCCGGTGGGCAAATCTATCGCAATATCCTGCAGGCCGATGCACGCAGCCGCAGCGTCCTCGGCGATGACTACACGGCGGGCGCGGAGCTTGTCGCACAGTTTCTCCAGTGCGGGGCCCGGTATCTGGCCAATGCGGCCATCTGGCAGGTGACGCCGCAGCGTCAGGTGCATTACCTGATTGATGGCCGCGCTGAAGTCCTGCAAGGGCATCATCTGTTGATTGCCACGGGTGCGTTCGAACGACCGATGCCCATCCCTGGCTGGACCTTGCCTGGTGTCATGACCGCCGGAGCCGGGCAGATCCTCCTCAAAAGTGCCGCGCTGGTGCCGGCCGGGCCGGTGGTATTGGCCGGCTGCGGCCCTTTGTTGTACCTGCTGGCGGTGCAGTACCTGCGGGCCGGCATTGCGATCGAAGCGCTGGTGGACACCAGCGGTCAGGGCGACCTGCTGCGAGCCTGGCGCAAAGTCCCGGGCGCCTTGCGCGGCTGGCGTGACTTGCTCAAGGGCTTGCAACTGCTTATCGAATTGAAGCGCGCCGGGGTCAGGCATGTTCGCGATGCCCGTGATTTGCGTATCGAAGGTCAGGCTCACGCCAATGCCCTGAGTTTCGACAGTGGCGGTCGGCGCTGGACGATTCCCGCCTCGCTGATTTTGCTGCACCAAGGCGTGGTGCCCAACACCCAGATCAGTTGGTCGCTACGCCTCGAACATGACTGGAGCGAACAGCAACTGTGCTGGATCACGCGTCGCGACAGCCAGGGTGAAACCAGTCTGCCGGGCATTTATATCGCCGGTGACGGTGGCGCCATTGGCGGTGCGCAAGTGGCGTTGCTCGAAGGTCGCCTGGCCGGGCTGGCGATTGCCGCACGCTCGGGGAAAGTCGGTGGGCAATCATTGCAACCATTCGCCGACTCTTATCAAAAGGCCCTGCGTCGCCAGCGTGCTGCCCGGCCACTGATCGATGCGTTGTACCGCCCGCAACAGCAAAACCGTATTCCCGCCGACGAGGTGATTGTCTGCCGGTGTGAAGACGTCAGCGCCGGTTCGATTCGCCAGCACGTCGCGCTCGGCTGTTTGGGACCCAATCAAACCAAGGCTTTCGGTCGCTGCGGCATGGGGCCATGTCAGGGCCGTCTGTGCGGTTTGAGCGTTACCGAAATCATTGCCGAGCGGCGCAAGGTCCCCGCCGCAGAGGTCGGGTATTACCGGATTCGCTCGCCACTCAAACCGATCACGCTTGCCCAATTGTCCACCGAAACACCCTTTGCCCAGGAGCATCCATGAGTCATATCCAACGCATCGAAAGCAATCCACGTCTGAGCCGCAGCGTCGTACATAACGGCGTGGCCTGGCTCAGCGGCATCGTCGCCGCCGATTGCAGCCAGGACATCCGTGGCCAGACGCGCCAGGTGCTGCAACGGGTCGACGAGCTATTGGAGGCCTCCGGCAGTGACAAGAGCCGTCTGCTCAGCGTGCAGATCTGGATGAAAGACATGGCCGCCGATTTCGCCGGCATGAATGAAACCTGGAGCGCCTGGGTCGACGCCGGGCAAACGCCGGCGCGGGCTACCGCTCAAGTGATGTTCGATGACCCGCAAATCCTGTTGGAGTTGATCGTCACCGCCGCCGTCTAACCAATCCCGTTGTAACCGCTGCGCTCGCTTGAGTTGCGCAGCGAGGAGCAGACGGCCGACAGAGCCGCCACTCCCGTGAGTTCACATTGCTGCTGCCATAACGGATGACTTCGATTGCGGAGCGCCCGACATAAACAACATCGCATCTGGAGCTATGAATGAACGTAAAAAGCATGGTCTTGAAAGTAGGGCTGGTCTCACTGTTGGCCTTGGGTGTCGGCGTACAGGCGGCGGAGCAACCTCTGCGCCTGGGCATCGAAGCGGCCTACCCGCCGTTCGCTTCGAAAACCCCGGACAACCAGATTGTGGGTTTCGATTACGACATTGGTCAGGCCCTGTGCGCCGAGATGAAAGTCCAGTGCGTGTGGCAGGAACAAGAGTTCGACGGGTTGATACCTGCACTCAAGGTGAAGAAAGTCGATGCGGTGATTTCGTCGATGTCCATGACCCCGGAGCGGATGAAATCGGTCGATTTCAGCAATCGCTATTACCGTATTCCGGCGCGCCTGGTGTTCAAGAAGGGCAGTGGCATCAGCGACATTCCGGCACAGCTCAAAGGCAAGCGGATCGGCGTGCAACGCGCGACCAATTTCGATCGCTACGTCACCGAGAAATTCGCTCCGGCCGGTGCCGAAGTGGTGCGCTACGGCTCGCAGAATGAAATTTTCCTCGACCTGCTGGGTGGGCGCCTGGATGCTACCATGGCCAGTTCGGTGGTGATCGATGAAAGCCTGTTGAAGCGCCCGGAAGGGAAGGACTATGAGTTCGTCGGTCCGAATTTTACCGAAGAGCAATTCTTCGGCACGGGCATCGGTATTGCGGTGCGCAAGAGCGATCCCCTGGCCGGTCGTTTCAATCAGGCCCTGGCGGCGATTCGTGCCAACGGCACCTACGACAAGATCCGCCAGAAGTATTTCGACTTCGATATCTACGGCGAGTAACGACCGGGCGTTCTATCGGCGCGCATGCTTGAGCATGCGGCCGTTTTTTTCATTGATTGGAGTCGAGATGCAAACCAAGGCGTTACTGAGCGAGCAAAACGTTTCGCAAATGCTGTCGACGGCAAAAGACCTGGCCCATCAACGCAACTGGCCCGTGGCGATTTGCGTCGTCGATGACGGCGGTCATCCGCTGGGTCTGCTGCGTCTGGATAATACGGCGCCGATTGCAGGTTACATCGCCACGGAAAAAGCGCGTACCGCAGCGCTGGGTCGTCGCGACAGCAAGGTTTACGAAGACATGATCAATGGCGGGCGCCACGCCTTCATCAGTGCGCCGAACCTTAAAGGCATGCTCGAGGGAGGCGTTGCCATCTGGTTTTGCGCCAGTGGCGCTTTGGACAGCAGTAATCCATGGCTCAAGTTGGGTGGCGTCGAACTGTTTTTCTGATGCCGAGGCAGGGAGGGAGCGCAACGTCCGCTCGAAGGGCTAATGCTGTTCAATTAAGAAAGTTTTGGGGTTGGGGTTGGGGTTGGGGGCATATCCGTTTCTGCGGTCACGGCGGCTATTGGTTCCGCCCTGACGGCGGGTTACTTGGAAAAGCGCCAAGTAACCAAGCGCTTGCGCCCCTGACGTCCGGTGCCTCGCTGTGGCTCGGCATTCCCTCACTCCGGTCCTGCTCCGTGGGCCCGCCGCCATCGGCCATCCATGGCCGGGGGCGGCTAACCCGGCATCCCTGCCGGGTTGCCCACTACGCAGAACCTGCGTTCGGCCTCCCGACGGGGCAGATCAAGATCAAGATCAAAAGCTAAAGGCGAGCTAACGCTCGGCCTGATGAGTGGTGAGGAGCAAAAGCGCTGCGCCGATCTGCTTTGATCGTTCCCACGCTCCGCGTGGGAATGCATCCCGTGACGCTCCGCGTCACCATCGCGCAGGACTCAAGTCTGGTGTCGACAGCGGAACGCAGAGCGTCCCCGGCGGCATTCCCACGCGGAGCATGGGAACGATCAGGACGCGTAAGCGTTGAAGAATCAGGTCGGCCGGTAGGCCGCCTCGTTAGCTGTGCTCCGGTGTGCTTTATGTGGGAGCGAGCCTGCTCGCGATGCTATTGCAGTTGATCATTCCCACGCTTCGCGTGGGAATGCATCCCGTGACGCTCCGCGTCACCATCGCGCAGGACTCAAGTCTGGTGTCGACAGCGGAACGCAGAGCGTCCCCGGCGGCATTCCCACGCGGAGCATGGGAACGATCAGGACGCGTAAGCGTTGAAGAATCAGGTCGGCCGGTAGGCCGCCTCGTTAGCTGTGCTCCGGTGTGCTTTATGTGGGAGCGAGCCTGCTCGCGATGCTATAGCAGTTGATCGTTCCCACGCTCCGCGTGGGAATGCATCCCGTGACGCTCCGCGTCACCCTTGCGCAGGACTCAAGTCTGGTCTCGACAGCGGGACGCAGAGCGTCCCCGGCGACATTCCCACGCGGAGCATGGGAACGATTAGGACGCGTAAGCGTTGAAGAATCAGGTCGGCCCGCAGGCCGCCTCGCTTTGGCTTTTGCGGTGCACGCCCCCTCGTGAGGCCGAGCGCAGGTTCTGCGCAGTGGGCACCGCGGCAGGGATGCCGCGGTAGCCGCCCCCGGCCATGGATGGCCGATGGCGGCGGGCCCACGGAGCAGGACCGGAGCGAGGGCATGCCGAGCCTTGGCGAGGCACCGAACGTCAGGGGCAAGAGCCCTTGGTTACTTGGGGCTTTTCCAAGTGACCCGCTGTAAGAGCGGAACCAATAGCCGCCGTTACCGCAGCAACGGATATGTACCCAACCCAACCCAACCCAACCCCAACCCCAACCCCAAAACTCTCTTAAGTGAACAGCATTGCCCTCGGTAGCCAACCTTCAGCCAGTCACGGAACCCTGCGGTATCTTCCCGGCAAAACTGTCCACCAGACTTGCCACCACCATCTCGCCCATCCGCGTGCGAGTCTGCAGCGTCGCACTCGCGCGATGGGGCTGCAGCACCACTTGCTCATTGCCAAACAGCACCTGCGGCACGTTCGGTTCATCGACAAACACATCAAGCGCTGCCCCTGCGATCTCGCCGGCCGCCAGTGCAGACACCAGGTCCGCCTCGTTGACGAGCTTGCCCCGGGCCACGTTGATCAGATACCCACCTTTGCCCAACGCCTGCAGCACCTCGGCATTGATAATGGCTTCAGCCTTGTCGGCCGCGGCGGCGAGAATCAGCGCGTCACTGTTGCTGGCCAACTGTTTCAGATCGGCGAAGAACGTGTGGCTCACATCGCTCATGGGCTGCAGATCGGTGTAACTGATCGGGCAGCCGAAGGCAGCGGCGCGGGTTGCCACGGCACGCCCGACCCGGCCCATGCCGACGATGCCGATACGCATGCCTGACACCTGGCGCGCCAGAGGCAAGGGGGCCAATGGTGTCGCGCTGTGGGGCCATTGGCCCGAACGCACGTAACGATCGCTGGTGCACAGCCCGCGACACACGGCAATCAGCAAGCCGATGGCCAGGTCGGCGACATCTTCGGTCAGCGCGCCGATGGTCGCGGTGACGCGGATCCCACGGTCCCTGGCGTAGGCCAGGTCCACCGCATCGGTGCCGACGCCATTGACCGCCACCACTTGCAGTTTCGGCAACTGCGCCATCAGCGCCTGGCTGATCCCGGTATGCCCGCCGGTGATCACCCCGCGAATGTTGCCACCGTGTTCCTGCAAATAAGCCTGCTTGTCGGCCTGCTGGAAGTAACGTCTGACGGTGAACAACTCATCGAGCCGCGTGTTGATTTCAGGGATCAGGATCGGGCTGAGCTGCAAGACTTCTGGTTTCATGTAAACCTCGCGTAACGGAATAAAAAGGCCGGTTCAACCGCGACCGGCAAACGGCATGGCACTGGCCATGACGGTCATGTTCAGGACGTTCGCCTCCAGCGGCAGACCGGCGATGTAGCGCACGGCATCGGCCACATGCTTAACGTCCACCATCGGCTCTACCGCGATGCTGCCGTTGGCCTGGCGCACACCTTTGGTCATGCGCACCGACATCTCGGTCAAGGCGTTGCCGATGTCGATCTGGCTGCAGGCGATGTTGAATTCGCGCCCGTCCAGGGCCAGGGATTTGGTCAGTCCCAGCACCGCGTGTTTGCTGGCGGTGTAGGCGCTGCTGAACGGGCGTGGGGTGTGTGCCGAGATCGAGCCGTTGTTGATGATGCGTCCGCCCTGTGGCTGTTGCCGGCGCATCAGTGCGAAGGCACCACGGGCGCAGAGGAAAACCCCGTTGAGGTTGGTGTCGATCACGTTTCGCCACTGCTCGAACGTCAGTTCATCCAGCGGCACGGCAGGGGCGTTGACCCCGGCGTTGTTGAACACCACGTCGAGGCGTCCGTAGACCTCGCTGATGGTTGCAAACAGCGCATCGACACTGGCCGGATCGCGCACGTCAGTGGGGACCGC
This sequence comes from Pseudomonas sp. DR48, assembly GCF_019823085.1. NCBI lineage: Bacteria > Pseudomonadati > Pseudomonadota > Gammaproteobacteria > Pseudomonadales > Pseudomonadaceae > Pseudomonas > Pseudomonas sp. DR48. The sequence continues at coordinate 4,526,107 of NZ_CP081946.1, forward strand.
CAAGGCTTCGTGGCCCTCGCTGCTCGCCAGGTCGACCAATGCCTGCAGGGGTTCTGGCCGGCGTCCGGCCAGTACCAGGGTGAACCCGTCGGCCATCAGGCCCAGGGCCACGGCGCGGCCGATTCCGCTACCGGCGCCGGTGACCAGCGCCACTTTCAAAGGACGGTTCATGTGGTTATCTCCTTTTTTTACAATTCACGAGGGTGTGTGCCGGGCTCAAGGTCGCTGGCCGACACGCATTTCCAGTTGGCCGATGCCGTCGATCCCGGCGTTGATGATGTCGCCGGGCTGCAGCACATCGACGCCTGCCGGGCTGCCGGTCATGATCAGGTCGCCGGCCCGCAGCGCGACTGATTGCGAGATGCGGCTGATGATTTCACTGACTGACCAGATCTGACTGTCGAGGCTGTCGCGCTGGCGCTCTTGGCCGTTGACGTTCAGCCACAAGTCGCCGTCAGGGTGACCCGCGCGAGTCACCGGCACGATGGCGGTCATTGGCGCGGCGCCGTCGAATACCTTGGCGCCTTCCCACGGCAAACCATTGCTTTTGGCCGAGCGCTGGACATCGCGACGGGTCAGATCAAGACCGGCGGCATAGCCCCAGACATAGGCCAACGCCTGACTCTCAGGAATATTGGCGCCACCCTCGCCAATGGCCACGACCAATTCGATTTCGTGGGCAAACTCTTCGGTCAACGGCGGGAAGGTCACTTCACCCGTCGCTTCCACCACGTTGCTCGCCGGTTTCATGAAGAACACTGGCGGCTGACGGGATTGGCCTTGGGTGTCTGGCCAAGGGTAGTTGCGGCCGACGCAAAATACCCGGCCAACGGGGAAGCGCTGCTGGCTGCCGGCAACCGGCAAGGTCACGGGCAGATCCGGGGTAAACACATACTCGGTCATGGTCATTTTTCAGGTGTCCTGTTAGAAGCGTCAGCGTACGGCGGCAATCTTTTGTGAAGTTGGACGAATGCCGCCTCGTGTTGGAGAAAAACGGTGTCTTGGCTCAACGCACCTTGAGTTCGATGCGGTACAAGCGACCGAGCAGCAACGAATAGGACAAGGTCCCCATCAGCGCCACGCCACCAATGAACCAGAAGGCGTAGGCAAACGAGCCGGTTGCGTGGACGATGCCGCCAATCACGATCGGGGTGACGATCCCGCCGATGTTGGCGGCCAGGCTGGTGACCCCGCCGGTCAGGCCGATCAGTTCCTTGGGCGCGACTTCCGATACGGCCGCCCACGATGAGGAAGCGATTCCCTGGGCGAAGAAGGCAATGGTCAGCACGGCAATGCAGATCACGTTCGAGTCAGTGAAATTCACCAGCACAATCGACATGCCCAGCATCGAGCCGACCACCAAGGGCAACTTGCGAGCGAAGGACATCGAGTAACCACGGCGTATCAGCAAGTCGGAGATGATGCCTGCGAGCAGAATGCCGACCGTTGCCCCCACGAACGGCAGCACCGCGAAGATCCCGGCCTTGATCATGGTCAGCTTGCGTTCTTCGATCAGGTACGTCGGGAACCAGGTCAGGAAGAAGTACAGCGCCGAGGTGCTGGCGAATTTGCCGATGCAAATCGCCCAGATCTGCCGATAGCTGAACAGCTCGGCGATCTGCCGCCAGTTGAACCGGGTGCGCTCCTGACTGCTCTTGACCAGTCCACCGCCGGCTTCGATGTACTTCAGCTCTTCCTCGCTGACGTTCTTGCAGCTCAGCGGATCGCGGTACACGTAGAGCCAGATCACACCGAACACAATGCCGAGTATCCCGGTGCTGTAGAAAACGTGGCGCCAGTCATAGGTCGTGGCCAGCCATAACAGCGCACCGGTAAACAGGGCGGTGCCCAGATATTGGCCGCACACGTAAATACTGCTGGCCAGGCCCCGTTCCCGGGCCGGGAACCACACCGTCACCGCTCGGCTGTTGGCAGGAAATGCTGGAGCTTCCATGGCACCGACTGCCAGGCGCAGCCCAAACAATGATGCGAATCCTGTGGCAAAGCCTTGGCACACGGTGACGGCCGACCAACTGATCAGTGACACCCCGTAGGTGACCCGGGAACCGAAGCGATCGGCAATGAACCCTGCGGGGACCAGGGCGAGTGCGTAGGTCCAGGCAAACGCGGAAAAAATCAGGCCCATCTCGATCTTGTCCAGCCCCAGATCCTTGGCCATGAACGGTGCGGCAATCGAGATATTTACGCGGTCGATGTAGTTGATGATGGTCGCAATCAGCAGCAACGACAGCATGAACCAGCGCCGACGTGTCGGCAGGCGCTGAGGCAACAGGGCGTCCCGGGCGTCGGCGCTCACCGACGGCGCGGTGGACGGGGAGGTGTGCGAGTTCGACATGAGTAGACCTTTTTATTGTTAGAGGAATCCAGTTGTTCGCGCGCAGCCGAAACCGATGCCCGCAGTGTCGGGGCAGAGCATCGCTACTTGAATGAGAGGCGCGAACAGACGCTGTCAGGCGCTCAGATACGCCTTCGGACAGGCTCGGTCGGGGGAGGGTTGGCGTGGGAAAGAAACAGGTTCATTGCGTGCGCACCTTGTGATTGTTTTTGGAAGGGTCGGGCTGCATTGGCTGTCAGAGTGGTCGTACAACTTCGCAAAATCAACGGAGGCGTTAGATCGTTTTTTCTCCTGAAAACAGCGATTAGTGCAGGTGTCCAAGAAAAATCAAATCCGCTCATTTCCGCGGTTCTGTCTTAAATGTTTTATAAGTTATTGATTGTTATTGGTTAATTAATCTGGTGCTGGCGTATTTTTTTGGACAGACGACGTGGCACACACGAATACAATTAATTCTCTGATTTTTGCTGTCATCCTATGACGCATTGAATTCGACCGTGGCGGCCGACACAATCAGCGACGTCGCCGCCTGTTCCGCGGCGCGACGACAACCTGCCCATGTACCTGTCGAGGAGCCTCAGGCGATGTCGTCATCGAATCGAGTACCCACTTACGTCATGCAGCAACGTAGCGAATTGACAGACTTTTACATCCGCGACAAAAAAGGCCGGAACGCCGAAACGAGTCCTCATCGCCACGAGTATTTCCAGATCCAGGTCAATCTCGGTGGCGATACCGTGCAGCACATCGGCAACGTCGAGCGCCCGTTTCCACGCAATACACTGGCCTTCATCCTGCCGCATCGCGTGCACGTGATTCCGCATCCGGCTGACAGCAACTTCATGGTGATCAATTTTTCCCAGACCTTTCTGCTGCCGCACTTGCAGTGTGATCCGATGGATCTGGAAGAGGTCTCGATTCTCCTGGCACCGGAGTTGTCGCCGTTCCGCTTTCAGGAGCATCTGGATTTCATTCTGGCCGATGAAGATTTCAGCAAGGTCTGTGGGCTGATCGAACAGATGCGCGTGCTCGACGGAAACCGTCAGTTCGGCACCCGTGAGATGCTCAAGGGCTTGCTGCTGCAATTGATTGGAAGTGTCTGCGCCTTGTACGCGGAGCCATTGAAACGGCTGGCCGAAGAGAATGCCGCCGAAGTCAGCCGGCGCGACGCACTGAGCAGGATGTCGGAGTATTTGCGCAAGAACATCGCCGATCCCGATCTCAACCTGATCAAGGTCGCCGCTGCGACCTACCTGTCGCCGACGTACCTCACGCACTGGTTGCGCAAGGAAATCGGCAAGACGTTCACCGAACTGGTTCTCGAGCGTCGGATGCACGCGGCGCGCAATTATTTACTCAATGGAACGCGGCCGGTGGGGGAGGTGGCGAGGTTGTGCGGCTTCGCCGACGAAGCCTATTTTTCAAGACGCTTCCGCCAGATCCACGGCCAGCCTCCAGGGCAATTCAGGCGTCAGCAACTCAATCCCGACACGCCACAATCACCCTCCAGCACATGACGGTTCAGCACTCGCATCGCCGCTGAAGGGCTTGTGTTCGAATTCGATGGGCTCATGGCGGCTGGGTCGAGCGGTTCGGGTGTTCCTTTTTCACCGACTAGACTAACGTTTGCGACTCAATGCACGCCTTCCAGCGTGAGCCCGACTGCCTCTCAGGGGGCTATCGATGAAAAAACCATGGATCTGCGCTTTTCTGCTGATGGCCCAGTCTGCTCATGCACTGGCTCAGGACGACGCGTCTCAAAAAAACCAGGGATTCTGGCAACTGCAAACCAGCGTCTATACCCGGCACTACTCGCCAGACCCTGACCACAATAACAATCAGGATTTGATCGGGCTGGAGCGCAACGAGCCCTCCGGCTGGTTGTTTGGCGGGGCGACCTTTCGTAACTCGTTCAGCCAGCGCTCTTATTACGCCTACGTCGGCAAGCGCTACGAAAGCGCGGACTACCCGGTGTATATGAAATTGACCGGCGGTGCCGTTGAGGGCTATCACGGCAAATACAAAGACAAAATCCCGCTCAATCACTTCGGCGTTGCCCCCGTGATCATTCCGTCATTGGGGGTTCATTACGGGCCTGTAACCACCGAGCTGGTGTTGCTCGGTTTCAATGCGGCGCTGGTCACCGCGGGCCTGCGATTCTAAAGAAACTGCGCCGGCGCGCATGCCTGCCGACTGTCCGCAGCGTCGTGGGGTGTTTGCAGTTCGGGCGTAAAATAGGTGCGCAACCTCATCAACAGGAGGCGCCTATGCAAGCGGTCCAAATGAGCACTCAGGCTGCAGAAAACAGAGCTGTCTGGGATCAATACTTTTGTGCTGCATTGATTGCGGAAAGCAACCTGACTGCACCGGTTATCGGCGGTCCGAATTCGAGTCACGAGGACAGGCAGAACCTATTGGTCGAAAGGGCGACCGTTCTCGCGGACAAGATGATGGAACATAGAAGATAAACTGAGCCCAGCCATCGCGCTGGGCTCTTCACGGCAGGGGCCAGGCTTAACCGTTACCCTTGTAGTGACCGCCGCTGATCTTGCTGGTTGGCACAATAAGCTCCGGCCCTTGGTTGCGAACGTTGCCCACCGCGCGATCTACCTGAAACCATTCAAACGCCTCAGCCGGCTCACCCTCCAGCAGCACCATCTGTTCGGCCCGCTCCTTGGGCGTGGCCGGATCCAGCCATTCCCGCGCCAGCTCTGGTGCAAGCACGACCGGCCGCCGGTCATGAATGTCCACCATGCCGCCGGCACTGTCGGCGGTGATGATTACAAAGCCGTCATGCTCGCTGGGCTCATGCTCGCCGATGGGGTAATGGCCGATCGCAGCACAGAGAATGGGCGTGCGGTCGTGGTGACGGATCAGATAGGGCTGTTTTTTCGGGCCGCCTTCGTAAACCCACTCAAACCAGTTGTCGATCGCAAGAATCGCCCGGTGCGGCCAGATGTCTTTGAAGAAGGGACCGTGAGCGACTTTTTCCACCCTGGCGTTGATCGGCGCGGCACGGTCCTTGGCCCAGTGTGGGCGCCAGCCCCAACGCACCTTGTCGGCACGCAGGTATTCGCCATCGCGGTGAAAGAGCGCGAGCTGCGTGGTGGGCGCCGCGTTATAGAGCTCCAAAGGCTGATCGCCAGCATCATTGAGCAGGGCGTTGGGGATGCTGAGGGCCGCGACGAAGTCATGAATGCCACGGTACTGGGAAAGGCGTCCGCACATGATTGCACCCTCCTGCTGTGTATTCAGGATAGACCCGTGGCCGGCGGTTTCATTATTTGTTGGATCAGATCAGATCAGGGAAGTGGTTGAGGGAGTTTTAATAAGGACTCCCCTGGTCATCGAATACGCCACCCGGGGCGCGGGCGGCGGTGTTTCATGCCGCGCTCAACGCAAATAAACAATAAAGTCGCCGTTCGTCGGGACCTGCGCACGATCAAACAGTTAGCAAGTCGATGTAGTAGCCCAAAAAAAACCAGGTTCCTATGCGATCTCTAATTTCCGAAATGCCGAACGGGCGCAAGCTCGTTGATGAGCTTGATGCTGCGACCGAGCAGATGATGTCTATCCCGGTCGAGCTCATCGGTGGCGCTCGGTGGCTGGAAGCCTCCAACCGACAACAACAAGCGTTCAAAAAATGGCAAGCGTATCTGCAGCTCATGGCTGACGGGCGACGATCGACCATCGCGCTCAAAGTCGCATGAACTTCTGCCGCCCGTAGAAAAGCAGGCTCACGGCTGGCCGTAGTCTTTCAGAGACGGGTTTTACGATCTGCGATGACCGCGTCTCACAGATGCGGCATCAGCTCGCCATGCGCCGCACGCCTCCCTTGCGACGGTTGGACTTTTCCTCGAGGTAGATGGCGAATTCCATGGCCTCCCGGTAACTGGAGCGCAAGGCCCACGTCTTGCCCGTGTATCGCTCGACGACATGGAAAATGCCGAGCTTCTTGGTCACCACCTGATAGCGAACACCACGGCGCGACTTCAATCGGTTACAGCGCCGGAAGAATTCGATGCGGGTTGCGCTGGACGGGCCGAGCAGGGCGCAGAGTTCGTCGATGCGCTGCAGAAAGGATGGATGCATGTCTGATCCTCTAAGTGGGGGAGCATGTATTCGTATGTACTTTTGTCGTTAGTTGTTTGCCTTTTGGTGCAGAGGTGAGTTCTGACGGATAAAGGTAGACGTAAAAAAACCACATCGAAACCTGACGGATATTTTTTTTACAGGCGAGTGGTTCGGCGATCAGCCTTAGGCAGGTCGTGTTTCGTTGATGCCGATAGGCTTGCGGGCCTCTTAGCGCGTCAGCCGAGCGCCTGCAGCATGAGTCGCCTGCAACGCGCCCTGAAGGGTACTCATCACCATCTCATGCAGCAGCTTGCGACGTGCCCTGCCACTTGCCTGGGGCTCCCCGACCCAGGCCGGCAGTTGGTTGAGCAGCGAAACGATCCCGCTCAGGGTGGCACGTCGGGTGGCGCTGGCCGGTTTGCCGGTGAGCTGCTCAATCGTTTCCACCAGATGCTCCTCGTAGCGTCGGCGCAGACTCAGGATCGAGGCGTGCTGTTCGCTGCTCAGGCAATGCAGGTCGTACTCAGCCAGACGGAAATGCGCGCCCATTCGTTCATGCAGCAACAGGTGCGCCTCAAACAAGCCGTGCAGTCGTACCTCGGGTGTGGATTTGCGACGAGTCACCAGGCTGGCGCCATGTAGCAACTGTTCATAGAGCTCCTCGATCAGTTCGAACAGCAGGGCTTCCTTGCTTTCGATGTGGTTGTAAATGGAGCCCGCATTAATCCCCAGATAAGTGGCCAGGTCGCGCATGCTGACCCGGCTGAAACCGCACTTGGCGAACAGCTCAAGCGCCTTCTGGCGGGTTTCCAGGTAGCGCGAGTCGATGGCCTGCGGCGCAACGCAATTCGGTCTGGCGCAACGGGACGTGACTGGCTGGGCGAGGGTCATGACATCAGGCCTCCATCGTTGTTGATCCACCTCATACGCGAAACTGCCCCAATAGCTTATTGAGCTGGCTTGCCAGTTGGCCCAGCTGTTGGCTGGCCTCGTTGGAGCGGTCTGCGGCCTGGGCATTCTCGTGGGCCAGCGAGGCTGCGCGGGTGACGTTCTGGTTGATGTCCTCGACCACGTGCGACTGCTCCAGGGTGGCACTGGCGATCGAGGCGTTGAGTTCGGTGAGGTTGCGCAACGCACCGATCACCTGGTGCAGGCTCTCACCGGTTTGGCGGGCTTGTTCCACGGTTTGTTGAGCGGCTTGGCTGCTGGCATTGATGACATTGACCGCCGCTTCCGAGTTGCCCTGCAGGCGCTCGATCATGCCCTGGATTTGCGCGGTGGACTGCTGCGTGCGTTGCGCCAACAGGCGTACTTCGTCTGCCACCACGGCAAAACCGCGACCCTGCTCGCCAGCGCGCGCCGCCTCGATGGCAGCGTTCAACGCCAGCAAGTTGGTCTGCTCGGCGATGGCGCGGATCACTTCCAGCACGCTGCCGATCTGGGTGCTTTCCTGGGCCAGGCTCTGAATCACTTCGACGGCCTGGCCGATGGTTTCGGACAACTGATCGATCTGGCGCAGGCTGCTGTCGATGTTGTGCTGGCCCTGTCGTGCCTGCTCATCGGCCTGGCGGACTTCGTTGGCGGCGTGCTCGGCGTTCTTCGCCACTTCCTGCACGGCGTAGGAAACCTCATGAATGGCGGCGGCCACCAGTTCCATCTGCTGTGACTGCGCCTGACTGTGGCGCTGGCTGTCACTGGCAATCTCGCCGAGCGATTGCGAGGCTTTGTCCAGCCTGACGGCGGTCTGCATGGACTGGCCGATCACCCCGCGCAGTTTGCTGGTGAACGCGTTGAAGTGGCCGCTCATGGCGGTCAGTTCGTCGCGCCAGCGGCTGTCCAGGTTACGGGTCAGGTCGGCGTCGCCGCTGGCGATGTTCTCCATGGCATTGACCACTTGCGTCAGTGGCGAGGCGATGCTGCGGGCAATCAACAGGATCAGCGCGCTGAGCAGCAGGGCGATCATCACCAGAATGACGAAGGCCTGTATCAGTTGGCGGCGGAACTCGACATGCACGTCGTCGATGTAGATGCCCGAGCCGACGATCCAGCCCCAAGGCTTGAACAGTTCGACGTAGGACACCTTTTCTACCGGCGCGTCAGAACCCGGTTTGGGCCAGCTGTAGCGCACCAGCCCTGAACCGTCGCGTACGGCCACGGCAACCATCTCGTCGAACAAGGCTTTGCCATCCGGGTCGAGGGTGCCCGCCATGCGCTTGCCCTGGAGCTTGGCGTTGGGGTGCATGACCATGCGGGTGTCGAGGTCTTCGATCCAGAAGTAGTCCTCGCGGTCGTAGCGCAGGTCGCGTATGACCGCGCTGGCCTGTTGTTGCGCCTGCTCACGGCTGAGACCGTGGTCTTCCATCTCCTGGAAATGGCGCAGGACGCCGCTGGCGGTCTCGACCACGTGGCGGGTTTTCAGCGCCTTGGCGGCATAGAGATCGTCATAGCTCTGCTTGAGCATCAGGCCGGCGAGAATCAGCAGCATCAGGATGGACATCAGCAGGATCAACCACAGCCGGCGGCTGATGGGAATATTACGCAGGCCGAGCATGGGCAACTCCAGGAGGGGGCGAAAGAACAAGCAGCCGGACGCAGGGTGCGTCCGGCCAGGGGCTCAGAGCGCGTAGTGGGTCAGCTCGCGGGCGATCAGCAGGCGCTGCACTTCGCTGGTGCCTTCGTAGATCTGGGTGATGCGCGCATCACGGTAGTAGCGCTCCACCGGGTAGTCCTCCAGATAGCCGTAGCCTCCGTGGATCTGCATCGCGCTGGAACACACGCGCTCAGCCATTTCCGAGGCGAACAGCTTGGCCTGCGACGCTTCTGACAGGCACGATTGACCGGCACTTTTCAGGCGTGCGGCATGCAGCACCAGCAGGCGGGTAGCGTTGAGCCGGGTGTGCATATCGGCGAGCAGGTTGGACACGCTCTGGTGTTCGATGATCGGCTTGCCGAACTGGATGCGTTCGCGGGCATACCCCAGCGCGGCCTCGAAGGCGGCGCGGGCGATGCCCAGGGCCTGGGCGGCAATGCCGATGCGACCGCCTTCGAGGTTGGACAGGGCAATGGCCAGGCCTTTGCCGCGTTCACCCAGCAGATGGTCCTCGGGAATGGTGCAGTTGCTCAGGGTCACCGCGCAGGTGTCGGACGCCTTGATCCCCATCTTGTGTTCGCTGCGATCGACCACGAATCCGGGATTGTCGGTCGGCACCAGGAAGGCCGACAGGCCCTTCTTGCCCAGCTCCGGATCAGTCACGGCGAAGACGATGGCCAGCTTGGCACGCTTGCCATTGCTGACGAATTGCTTGGCCCCGTTGAGCACCCACTGGCCGTCGCGCAGCTCGGCGCGGGTGCGCAGGTTATGGGCTTCGGTACCGGCCTGTGGTTCGGTCAGACAGAAGCAGCCGATGGCCTGGCCGCTGGCCAGAAGCGGCAACCAGCGGTCTTGCTGGGATGGGCTGCCATATTTCAGCAAGGGGCCACAGCCCACTGAGTTGTGGATGCTCATCAAGGCGCCGAGCGCACCGTCGCCGGCCGAGATTTCTTCCACGGCCAGGGCGTAGGCGACGTAGTCGGTGTAACTGCCGCCCCAGGTGTCCGGCACCACCATGCCCAGCAGGCCCAGTTCACCCATCTGCGCCACCACGGCGTCATCGATCCAGCCGGCTTTCTCCCAGGCCTGGGCGTGCGGGCCGACTTCGCTGCGGGCGAAGTCACGGGCCATGTCGCGGATCATGCGTTGTTCTTCGGTCAATTCGATATCGTGCATTGCGAGTCTCCTGCCGATCAGGCGGTGCGAAGGGGAGTGCCAGAGGCTGGGCGAAATTCTCTGAAGAAAGCCTGCACCCGCGCCGGTACCAGTTCCTCCAGGGTTGGCGGGTTCCAGCGTGGGGTCTTGTCCTTGTCGATGATCAGGGCGCGGACGCCCTCCATCAGGTCGCCCTTGTCGAACCACTGGTAGTCCAGGTGCAACTCCAGGGCAAAACAGTCGGCCAGGCTCAGGTATCGACCGCGACGCAACAGCTCCAGTGTCGTGGCCATTGCCAGCGGCGAGCGGCTATCGAGCAGCGCGACCGTCTGTTCGGCCCAGTCGCGCAACTCCGGACGCTGCTCGCGCTGCAGCGCATTGCGAATCGCCGGCACATCAGGCAAGGAGAAATACTCATCGATCACCTGGCGATAAGCCTTGAGTTCCGATCCCGCGATGCGCTCGGTGGCCAGGCCGGCGAGCAGGTCTTGCAAGTCTTCCTCGGGCGCACCGGTCCAGTTCAAATGATTCAGGGCGGCATCCAGTTCGACCAGTCGCTCGCTGGGCAGGCAGTAGTCGGCCAGGTTGGCATAGAGCGCATCGGCGGCACGGACCTGGCAGCCAGTGACCCCCAGATAGAGACCCAGCTCACCCGGAAGGCGCGGCAGGAAATAGCTGCCGCCGACATCGGGGAAAAAGCCGATGCCGACTTCCGGCATGCCCATCCGCGTGCGCTCGGTGATCACCCTCAGCGAGGCAGCCTGCGCCAGGCCCATGCCGCCGCCGAGGACGAAACCGTCCAGCAGCGCCAGCACCGGTTTGGAGTAGCCATGCAGGTACTCGTCAAGGGCGTACTCTTCCTCGAGGAACAGCTCGTGCAGGTTGTCCCCGGCCTTGTGACTGTCGTACAGCATGCGGATGTCGCCGCCAGCGCAGAAGGCTTTTTCCCCGGCGCCGCGAAGGGTCACGGCGACAATCTCCGGGTCCTGTTCCCACACCCACAAGTGCCGGCACAGCAGTGTCACCATGGGCAGGTCCAGAGTGTTCAGCGCGCCGGGTCGATTCAGCGTCAGGTGGCCGATGCGATTACGCACACTGGCCAGCACCGGGGCTTGCTGCTCGCTCATGCTTACGCTTCCCCACGGAACAGTTTGATGATCGCGGAGAAGTCCAGGCCGCCGTTACCTTGCAGGCTGAAGGTCTGATAGAGCTGCTGGGCGGCAGCACCGAGCACCACTGGCTGACGCGCATGTTTGGCGGCTTCGGTGGCGAGGCCGAGGTCCTTGAGCATCAGGTCGGTGCCGAAGCCGCCAGTGTAACCACGCGAGGCCGGGGCATTTTCCAGTACGCCCGGGAACGGATTGTTGATCTCCGAACTCCAGCAGCGACCGGTGGACGTGCCGATGACACCGGCCAGCACTTTGGCGTCCATGCCCAAAGCCACACCCAAGGCCATGGATTCGGCGACGCCGACCATGGAGATGCCGAGCAGCATATTGTTGGCGATCTTGGCCACCTGGCCGTTACCCGCGCCGCCACAGTGCACGATGTTCCTGCCCATGGCCGAGAGAACCGGCAGGGCCTGGTCGTACACACTGACCGGGCCGCCGACCATAAAGGTCAGGGTGCCTGCCGTCGCGCCGCCGGTGCCGCCGGAGACCGGTGCGTCGAGCATCAGGTTGCCTTGGGCCAGGGCGAATTTTGCGACTTCGCGGGCACTGATCGGGTCGATGGTCGAACTGTCGATCAACAGTACGCCTTGGCCGATGTTGGCCAGCAAGCCGTCCTTGCCGCGATAGACCTGCTTCACGTGGTCGGCGGTTGGCAGCATGGTGACGATCACCTCGACCCCGGCCTTGGCCACGGCGGCGGGCGAGTCAGCGGCGCTGGCGCCGGCCTCGACCAGGGCGGCGACCGCCTGCGGGAAAGGATCGAAGACGGTCAGGCTGTGGCCAGCCTTGAGCAGGTTGCGCGCCATTGGGCCGCCCATGTTACCCAGGCCGAGAAAACCGATATGCATGATGACTACCTTTTGCGAGTGGGGAGGCGCTGTTGCGCGTCGACCCGTTATGTCTGCGAATGCACCGTTCAACTCCGGCCGGCCGACGCTGGGCGCCGGCCGGCAGAGATCATTTCAGGGTGATGGTGGTGTTCACCGAGCCGCCGGTGTCGTCCTCGTCGAACCAGCGCTGGGTGACCGTTTTGGTCTGGGTGTAGAAGGTCACCACTTGCTTGCCGTAAGGGCCCAGGTCACCGAGCTTGGAAGCGCGCGAACCGGAGAAGGAGAACAGCGGAACCGGTACCGGGATCGGTACGTTGATACCCACTTGGCCGACATCGATTTCTTCCTGGAAATGACGGGCCGCAGCGCCGGAGCGGGTGAACAGGGCGGTGCCGTTGCCATTCGGGTTGGCGTTGATGATCTCGATGGCCTCGCTCAGGCTTTCGGCATGCATGACGCACAGCACCGGGCCAAAGATCTCTTCGCGGTACACGGACATTTTTGCGGTGACGTTGGAGAAGATCGTCGGGCCGACGAAGTTGCCGTCCTGGTAACCCGGCACGCTTGGGTTGCGGCCATCCAGTACGAGCGTGGCGCCTTCTTCGATGCCGCTGGCGATCAGGCTGTTGACGCGATCCAGCGCCGCGCAGGAGATCACCGGGCCGATGTCGGTGCCCGGTTCGGTGCCGCCATTGATCTTGAGGGTTTTGGTCCGCTCGATCAGGTCCGGCAGCCAGGTCTGCGCTTCACCCACCAGGATCACCACCGGCAGGGCCATGCAGCGTTGGCCGGCGGCGCCGAACGAAGCGCCCAGCAGGTTGTTCAATGTCTGCTGCTTGTTGGCATCAGGCAGGACGATGGCGTGGTTCTTCGCGCCCATCATGCACTGAGCGCGTTTGCCGTTCTGGGTGGCGCGGTTGTAGACATGGGTGCCGACCTTGGTCGAACCGACGAAGGACACGGCTTTGATGTCCGGGTGATCGCAAATCAGGTTCACCGCGTCGACGCCGCCGTGAATGACGTTGAGCACGCCCTTGGGTACACCGGCCTCCAGCGCCAGTTCAACCAGGCGCATGGTTACCAGCGGATCTTGCTCGGATGGCTTGAGGATGAAGGTGTTGCCGGTGGCGATGGCCATCGGGAACATCCACAACGGGATCATCGCCGGGAAGTTGAACGGGGTGATGCCGGCGCACACGCCCAGCGGCTGCATCAAGGTATAGGTGTCGACGCCATTGGCGACGTTGTTGGCCAGCTCACCCATTTGCAGGTTACCGATGGAGGCCGCGTGCTCGACCACTTCCAGGCCGCGGAACACATCACCTTCGGCATCCGGCAGGGTCTTGCCCTGTTCGGCGGTGAGCAGGGCGGCCAGTTCCTTGATGTTCTCGCGGATCAGCTGCTGGTACTTGAAGAAGATCCGCGAGCGGGCGCCAATCGGCGTCTTGCGCCAGGTCTTGAAGGCTTCCTTGGCACTGGCCACGGCGGCGTCCATTTCCTCGGCGGTAGCGAAGGGCACGCGAGCCAGGACTTCCTGAGTGGCCGGGTTGACCACGTCGCGCCACTGGGTGCTGCGTGACTCGACGAATTCGCCGTTGATGAGAAGCTTGACGCTAGGAATGCTGGAGGAGGTCATTTTCGGGTCCTGTCTACTTTCTTTGAGTCGAGAGAGGCCCCTCGGCCTGTTTGGCCGAGCGGTCGCGTGTGAATTCAGAAGGGCCGGCGAACCGGCCCGGGTTCAGCCCTTGAGCTGAGGGAAGTCTTCTTCGAAGTGCTCTTGCGGGCCGCGCGTATCACTCTGCCGGCGCTGCACTTCCATCTGCCGCAGTTCAACCCGGCGGATCTTTCCGGAGATGGTCTTGGGCAGTTCGCTGACGAACTCGATGCGGCGCACCCGCTTGTAAGGCGCCAGGTGCTCGCGGGCGAAGGCGAGGATGCTGCTGGCCAGTTCGGCGCTCCCGGGTTCGTCGTGAGCCAGGATCAAAAACGCCTTGGGCACGGCCAGGCGCAGCGGGTCCGGGCTTGGCACCACGGCCACTTCCATCACGGCCGGATGCTCGATCAGTGCGCTTTCCAGCTCGAAGGGGCTGATGCGGTAATCGGAGGCTTTGAACACATCGTCGGCGCGGCCGACGAACGTGATATAGCCATCCTCGTCGATCTGCGCGGTATCGCCGGTGCGGTAGAAGCCGTCGCGCATCACTTCGGCGGTTTTTTCCGGGCTGTCCTCGTAGCACAGCATCAGGCCAAGCGGACGCACGTCCAGTGGCAGGGCCACTTCACCTTCGTTACCCGGCACTCCGTCGGGGTCAAGCATGGTCACTTGGTAGCCCGGCAGTGGGCGGCCCATGGAGCCGGGTTTGAGCAACTGGCCGGGCGTGTTGCCGACCAGCGCGGTAGTTTCCGACTGGCCAAAACCGTCACGCAACGGCAAGTCCCAGGCATGCAGGATCTGCTCGATGATCTCCGGGTTCAGCGGTTCACCGGCGCCCACCAGTTCGCGCAGGTTCAAGCGCTCCTTGTAACTGGCCAGGTCCTCCTGGATCAGCATGCGCCATACGGTGGGCGGGGCGCACAGGCTGGTGACACCGTAGCGCTCCAGTGCGCCAAGCAGGGCCGGGGCGCTGAAACGCGCGACATTGTGGATGAAGATGCAGGCGCCGGCGTTCCACGGTGCGAAGAGGCAGCTCCACGCATGCTTGGCCCAGCCCGGTGACGAGATGTTCAAATGCAGGTCGCCCGGCTGCAGGCCGATCCAGTACATGGTCGACAGGTGGCCGACCGGGTAGCTCTGGTGGCTGTGCAGCACCATCTTCGGTTTGGAGGTGGTGCCGGAGGTGAAGTACAGCAGCATCGGGTCAGTGGCATAGGTGCGACCCTCGGCTTCGAACTGCTCGGAGTATTCGCTGGCGGCGCTGTGCGGGATCCAGTCGGCGGGGCCCGGACCGACGCAGATGCGGCTGCAGCCTTCACCCAGGCCGACGAACTTGTCGACATGGGCGCCGCCGACCACGAGGTGACGAACCTGGCCGCGCTCGATGCGGTCGCTCAGGTCATCCGGGGTCAACAGGGCGGTGGCGGGAATGACCACGGCGCCGATCTTGAACGCGGCCAGCATGGTTTCCCACAGGGCGACGTCGTTGCCGAGCATCAGCAGGATGCGTTCGCCACGGCGCACGCCAAGCGCGCGCAAGTGGTTGGCCACCTGATTGGAGCGCCGGGCAAGTTGCTCGAAGCTGTAGCGCTGTTCGCTGCCGTCTTCTTCGACGATCCACAGGGCGTTGGCCTGGTTGCCTTCGGCCATCGCATCGAAGTAATCCAGCGCCCAGTTGAACTCGTTCAGCTGCGGCCAGCGGAAGTCCCGCGTGGCAGTGGCGTAATCGGTACGGTGGGCCAGCAGGAAGTCTCGAGCGGCGAGGAAGGGTTGGCAGTTGCTGTTCATTAAAGTCTCCATCGATCGCGGGGGCGATCGGCGCGGTATCGGGTACGGGAGGTTCAGGCGGCGAGGGTGGCTTCGCTGCGGGGAGCAACGCGTACGGGGCGCGTGCAGGTACCAGAGAGCGGGGAGACGGCGGCAAGCAGGGATGTTTTCACGGTGTATGCCCTTGTTTGTTTTTGTTGGGTCTGGCCCGGTTCATGACCAAGCGCTTGAGCCCAGTATATGCATGCAAAAATCAATAAAAAATGCTCATAAAAACCGGTGCGTTGTGCAAAAAAATCATAGGGGTGGCGCGTTGGATGAGGGCCACTCGCACCGTCAGGTGATGCGAGCGGCCCCGGCTTTACAGGGGGGTTACCAGAGCGGCAGGGTGTAGCTGAGGATCAGGCGGTATTCATCAAGGTCGCTGCCGAAATTGGTCGAGCGCACTGTCGCATTGCGCCACTTCAGCCCGACATTTTTCAGCGGCCCGCTTTGCACGACATAGCCAATGTCGGTATCCCGTTCCCATTCCTTGCCTTCCGGGCGGTTGCCGCCCAGATCGATGTTGTCGCCCGTGAGGTAGCGCGTCATGAAGGTCAGGCCGGGTACGCCAATGGCTGCAAAGTTGTAGTCGTAGCGTGCCTGCCAGGACTTTTCGTCCTTGCTGGCGAAGTCGCCGATCTGCACGAAGTTCACCAGGAAGGCATCGGTACCGTTGATGTAGGCGTAGCCGGTGTCGCCGCTCATGCCTTGATAACCCAGGCCGAACGCGTGGCCGCCGAGGCTGTAGGTGAACATCGCACCGATGGCGTTGTTATCGACATTGCTGCCACCGTCGTCCGTGGACCGGGCATAACGCAGGTCGGTCTTCAACGACTGGCCCGTGGTCACCGGCAATACGTAGGTCAGGTTGACCAGGTGCTGGCTGTAGAAGTTGTCGAGGTGTCCGTAGCTGTAGCCGGTGGCGAGGTTGCTGGTCCATTTGTAGTTCAGGCTGGCGAAATCGAAGCTGTCGCTGTCCAGGTGACGGGTGATGATGCCTTTGGCGCCCGTGCGGGTGATGCCCATGTCCTCGTAATCCGAGGAGTCGCGCTGATTGACCTGCGTCAGTCGTCCGGCATCCACCGTCAGGCCTTCAAGTTCCAGCGACGTCAACTGACCGCCCTTGAAGGTTTGTGGCAGCAGACGTGAATCGTTGGCCAGCACGGTCGGTAGCTTGGGCAGCAACGTGCCGAGTTTCAGCGTGCTTTTTGACGCTCGCACTTTAGCGGTCAGGCCCAGTTCGCCGTACTCGTCCTGCGCGCCTTTACTCGTGTCGCGATGGCGTTTGAGCAGGCCGGAACCAGCGCGATCGGGGCTGGAGTCGAGCTTGACGCCGACCAGTCCGATGGCATCGAAACCGACACCGATCAAACCGTCGGTGAAGCCCGATTCATAGCGCAACAGGAAACCCTGGGCCCATTCCTCTTGTTTCGATTGAGGGGCGTTGCTCTGCCGATAATCCCGGTTGAAGTAGAAGTTGCGCAGCTCCAGGCTGGCCTTGCTGTCTGCGAGGAAGTCCGCATGGGCTTGGGTGGCCAGGCTGGTGCCTGCCAGGAACAGTGTGAAAAGGCTGGGTTTCATCGCTTGTCTCTTGTTGTTATGAGTAAGTGTTTTTACGAGCAAGCCGATCCCGCACTGACTGGAGCCAGTGGAGGGAAGGCTTGTTGAGCGTGCCCAGCGCGGGGCGGCGCTGGGCGGGAGTAAAAAAGCGCGGTGCTAAGGGGCGAACTCGCGCTCGGGGCACAGACCCCGTGAAGCTGGAGCGCTAGTGACTGCTGGCCATGGCAGCGCCCAGGCCGGTCTGGGCGCGGACGAACTGATCGGCATAAGCCGCGCGCTCTCGGTTGGCGCGCTCGCTGCGGTCCAGCTTGGACGCGACGACGATGACCAGGAAAGCCAAAGGCATGGAGAACAGCGCCGGCTGGTCGTAAGGGAAAATCGCATGGGTATGGCCCAATACGCCGACCCACACCGATGGCGAGCCGACGACCAGGCCCAGGGCGCTGATAAGTCCGGTCAGGCCGCCGTAAACGGCGCCTCGGGTGGTCAGGCCATCCCAGTACATGGCCATGATCAGCACCGGGAAATTTGCAGAGGCGGCTATGCCGAACGTCAGGCCGACCAGGAACGCGATGTTCTGGCCTTCGAACAGAATGCCGAGGGAAATCGCGACAATGCCCAGGCAGACAGTGGCGATGCGCGACACGCACATTTCCTGTTTCTCGTCGGCCTTGCCCTTTTTCAGCACCGAAGCATAAAGGTCGTGAGAAATAGCCGAGGCGCCGGCCAGTGCCAGCCCGGACACCACGGCAAGGATGGTGGCGAAGGCCACGGCGGAGAGGAATCCGAGAAACAGGTTGCCACCCACCGCTTTAGCCAGGTGCATGGCCACCATGTTGCCGCCGCCGATCATGGCGCCGCCGACCTTGCCGTCGACAAAGAACTGCGGGTCTGTGCCGACGATGACGATGGCGGTGTAGCCCAGGATGCAAACCACCAGGAAGAAAAACCCGATAAACACCGTGGCGAACAGCACCGATTTACGCGCCTCCTTGGCATTGGGAACGGTGAAGAAACGCATCAGGATGTGCGGCAGGCCGGCGATGCCAAAGACCAGTCCGAGGGATAGGGATACGGCGTTGATCGGGTCGGCCAGCAAGGTGCCCGGGCCCATGATCTGCACACCGCTGGCGTGCACCGCCACCGCTTGGGCAGCCAGTGTCTCGAAGCTGAAGCCGAAGCGACTCAGGGCCATCAGCATCAGGGTTGTGCCGCCGCCCAGCAGCAGAACCGCCTTGGTGATCTGCACCCAGGTGGTGGCGAGCATGCCGCCGAAGATCACATAGACCAGCATCAGCAGACCGACCACCACCACCGCCGTGCGGTAGTCGAGGCCGAACAGCAGTTTGATCAACTGGCCGGCACCGACCATTTGCACCACCAGGTAACAACACACCACCGTCAGCGAGCCGAGGGCGGCGAAGCTGCGCACGCGGGTTTGATCCAGGCGCAAGGAGACGATGTCGGCGAAGGTGTAGCGGCCCAGGTTGCGCAGGCGCTCAGCCATCAGGAAGGTGACGATGGGCCAGCCGACGAAGAAGCCGATGATGTAGATGAAGCCGTCATAGCCCTTGGTGAACACCAGGCTCGAAAGGCCGAGCAACGTGGCCGCCGACATGTAGTCACCGGCGATTGCCAGGCCATTCTGAAAACCGGTGATACCGCCACCGGCGCTGTAGAAATCGGCAGCGGAGCGCGTGCGGCGTGACGCCCACCAGGTGATCAGCAACGTCGCGAGGACGAAGACGAAGAACATGCCGATGGCGTGCACGTTGAGCGGTTGCTTCTCTGCGGTGAGGGTGTCGGCATTGGCCAGCAGAGGGCAAAGGGCGAGCAGGGCGGTCAGGCGTTTCATGCGCGAGTCTCCTGGAGGATCTGCGCGCTGAGCGCGTCGAAGCGGGTGTTGGCGGTGTGCACATACCAAGCGGTCAACAGCCACGACAGCAGGATAATCGTCGCGCCGATCGGCATGCCGAGGCTCAGATGACTGCCGTCATACAGTGGTAAACGCAACCAGGCAGGGGCGAAGGCCACGACCATGATGTAGCTGTAATAGACGGTCAGGACCGCGCCACTCAGCGACCAGGCCAACAGTGCGCGCTGGCGAGTGAGGCGCTGGAACTTGGGATTGGCCCTGACCTGGTCGCAAGTCAGGGCGTGGTTCGGATGGTCGGTCGTCATGGTGAGGCTCCGCTTTTAATTGTTTTTGTTTGTCGGCCTTTTTAGGGGCGTACGGGTACCCGAGCGACGACCCGAAAAGGGACGCCACCTGAATGCTGGTGCTGGAGTCATTGCCGCCTGGGTGATCCTGCGCAGGCGGGAAAAAAGTGGATGGCCCAAGGGTGGCGCCGGAGCTCTGCTGGCTGTCGCGCGGACCCTCGGCGAGCTGTGATTTTGTTGGCGTGCAGCCACGTGTCTACGGCATGCAAACCGTTGTTGAACCGTGCACTTATCCCGTCAGCCCGGATTATTTTCGGGGGCTTTTCTGGCTTGAAAACGATGCTGGTCAAGCTGGGTTGAATGCGAGTATATGTTGGCAAATTTCCAATATGTATGGGCAGAAAAGCCTGATGAATATGCAAAAACGCACATCGCAAACTCACCTGAATTGGGACGACATGCGCTTCTTTCTCGAAGTCGCCCGTGCCCGCACCGCCAGCGGTGCCGCCCGCCGCCTGGGAGTGGATTACACGACCGTATCGCGGCGCATCCGAGCCCTCGAACAAAGTCTGGGGGCCTTGTTGTTCGAGAAATCGCGGTCCTCGGGTTTTGTCCTGACGGTGGATGGGCAGCGCCTGGTCGGCCATGCCGAATCTCTGGAAAGCACGTTGCTCGCAGCCTGCGAGCAGGTGTCTGGAACCACCGGAGGGCTCGCTGGGCACCTGCGCATCGGCTGTACCGAAGCCTTCGGTTCCTGCTTCGTCACTGCGCAAATGAGCCACTTCATCACTCACTACCCGCATATCTCCGTGGACATCCTGCCGGTCCCGCACTTCGTCAACCTGTCACGGCGCGAAGCGGACATTGCCATCACTCTGGAGCGGCCCGAGCGCGGTCCGTATGTGTGCTCGCGGCTGTGCGACTACCGCCTGCGTTTGTACGCGACGCCGCAATACCTGGCCGATCATCCGCCGATTGCCAATCGTGAGAATTTGGCCGGTCACCCGTTCGTGACCTATGTCGAGGACCTGGCCTTCAGCTTCAAACTGCTCTACCTGAACGACCTGCTGCCCGGCGCGCACAGCCGCTTGCGCAGCACCAGCGTCGTCTCCCAGTACCACGCGGCGCTCGAAGGGCGGGCGCTGGCGATCCTGCCCTGTTTCCTCGCAGGTCCCGACCCGCGCCTGTGCGAAGTGCTGCCGGATCAGGTGGAGGTCACTCGCCAGTTCTGGATGTATTACAGCGAGGACCTGCGCAAGCTCAAGCGGATCACCTTGGTGGCCGATTACCTGCGCGCTTGCGCGGAGCTCAATCAACCGCTGCTGATGGGCGAGTCGAAGGTGATGGCTTACCTGCCGACGCCCTGAGCTTGCGCTCTGTTCCGGCCCGGAAACGCATTAACCCGACCCTAAAAAAATAAAAACAGGTGTCCCCATGCTTCTCGATCATGCGTTGTTAATCGATGTCAGCGGCCAGCCGATACGCCAGCACCACAAAAGTTTTTCAACCGAATGGGATGAGATCCGCGACTGGTCGGATCGGGTTTACATGCCCTATCGCGTGACCCCCACAGGGCGCGTCATCAAGCCCCGCGCCACCATGCATTCATCGAGGATTGGCGAGTTGACCCTGACGCGTTTTGCCTATGGCGTGGCGGTGAGCGTCGATGAGTTTTCGCCGCAAGCCGGCAATGCGCTGCTGCTCACGACCATCCGCGGCAATGCCCGGCACTGGGGGCAGCGTTCGGTCACTGAAGACACGGCAGTGGGTCAATCCTTCATTGCCGATTGCAGTCGTGTCGATTACCGGATCGACCTCGACGCGGATCATCTTCAGCTGAATCTGACCATTCCTCATGGGGTTCTTGAGCAGATGGCACAGCAGTGGTTCGGCTTCGTGCCCGACGATCAGTTCTGGCGACACAAGTGCGTCATCGGCGGCGTGGGTTCGAGCTGGCTGAGTTTGCTGGAGTACACGGTCCGTTGTGTGGCCGAGGCTCCCGAACACGTGGCCGAGGGGCGTATGGGCGCGCACCTGGAGCAAAATCTTTGCGTTCATTTGCTGCATGAGTGGGCGAGTCGAGCGGCGCAAGCAGGGCTTGATTTCAGTAGCCCGATGAACCGCATCGCACCCCGTTATGTCAGGGCAGCCGAAGAGTTCATGAGTGCCAATGCCGCGAGCCTGCCGACGATGGCGGAGGTGGCCAGTGCAGTCGGGACCAGTGTGCGGGCCTTGAGTGGAGCCTTCTCGCGTTTTCGCGGAATCACGCCCGGAGCTTTTTTGCGCGAGCAGCGATTGCAGGGGGCGCACCGCGATTTACTGGCGACGGATCCGGAATCCGGCACCACCGTTTCGGCCATCGCCTTTCGATGGGGTTATCTCAACCTGGGTGAGTTTGCGGGGAGCTATCGCAAGCGTTTCAGCGAGTTGCCCTCACAGACCTTGCGGCGCCGACTGCGCTAGTGATTTGACCCGGGACAAGGGCACCGAGAGTGGCGCGTAATCCACTCCCGGTGCTCAGGTTTCCAGCTATTTGCTGCGGGTCAGAACACCCACAACAGCCGAAGGTTCACCCGCTGGTTTTCCTTGAAACCGTTGTCGACCGAGACGTCCTGGCCGTAATTGACCAAGGCCTGGAAGGTAGGGGTTATCCAGTACGATCCCCCGACACGGTACTTGCTGGTGTTGGGTTCATCGTGCTGATCCTGACCGTCCAGGCGCGTTTCACCGCCCCACAGTTGCGACGCACCGACGTGCACCGACAGCTTGGGTGTCACGGCGTACCGCAGGTAAGTCTGTGCCTGCCATTGCGGCTTTTGACGCAATGTCAGACCTTGACTGGTGTAGTCGTCATTTTTGCCATAAACGGTCACATCGGCGGTCAGGTCCAGGGACAGCTTTTCAGTGAGACCGGTCACATAGCCCGTCTGCACGATCATCCTCCAACGGTTTTCCCCCAGGTTGAGCGGATCGTTTCGGTCATAGTTGCCGGTCGGCGCGATGAGGTAGGGCGCAATGCCCCAGTAACGGTTTTTCGCCGGATCATTCACCAGCCACAAGGTGGAGGCCAGAATCAGATCACCCACGCCATTGGCTTGTCCCAACGAGTCGTTATCGCGCGTTCCTTCCAGTCGACCGAATGGCAACAGGAACTGCGTATTGATGGTGTAGTCGCCCAGTTGCTGGTAATTCGCGACGCGCACGATGCCGACATCCGAGTCGAGCCCCGCTTTGACTGCCACTTTGTGACCATCGCTGTAAAGCTCTCGGCGCTGCGCATGTTGCAGGTAAAGCAGGCCGATGTTGCTGCCGGGGGGCAGCGCAGCAGCGTATTCGCCGGCGTCGACATCAATGGCCTGGGCATTGCCCGCCAGAGTGGCGAGGACGAGGCCGGCACCGATCGTTGACGTGTCAAACCCGCCGGCCATGAATCGAGCGCGCGCAGGGGTACGTGTGGAGATCTACATGAGTCACCTGTTTTGTTCTTGTTGTTTTCAGAGAGGGGACGGTGTTCTTGCACCATCGCCTGGAGCCCGGGCGGGCTCTCATGCGACTTGAATCGGGTCAGCTACTGACGGTGGGTCAGATAGCGGTAGGCGGACGTTTCGAAATCCAGATAAGCGCTGGACGAAACAGGGTCTGCGAAGGGCAATATCTGGGTGGCCCAAAAACCACCGATGCCGTTCTTGCGGTCGATCCAATAGTAAAGATTGGCCAGGCCTGCCCACGCCAAAGAGCCGGCAGGGCGACCGGTGGGGGCGTCGTGATCGTTGACCATGAAACTCAACGCCCAAGACTTGGGCATGCCCGGGAAAAACTCCGCGGTGTTGGAGATGCTCGGAATTACACCGGGAAGGGCTTTGATCTTCAGGTTTTCAAGACCGTTTTTTTCAGCGTAACGAACCGTCTCGGGCTTGAGGATCCGTCCGTGATCACCCTGTCCGTCGTTAAGCCAGGCACGGATAAACAGGCAATAATTCTTCACCGTCGAAAACAGGCCATGGCCGCCCATGTGCACCTCGGGTTCCTGCGGGAGGATGGAGTCTTCGATTGCCGTCAGCGATCCATTCTCTTCGCGCTGGTGCATGCCGGCCCGTCGCTCGAGCATCGACGGGGTCAGGGTAAAGCCGGTATCGGTCATGCCCAGAGGTTCGAAAATCCGCTCGCGCATGACCTCACCCAGACGCTTGCCGGTGATGGCCTCCACCACAAGCCCGGCCCAATCCATGTTGGAACCGTATTCCCACTGTTCGCCAGGCTCAAACAGCAAAGGTGTTTTCAGCGCGGCCAGCGACCCGCTGATGACGCTCGGCTGGCCATGTTCCTGAACCAGCCTGTTGTAGTTTTCGTTGAAAAATTCATAACCGAAGCCGGCCGTGTGAAGCAGCAGCATTCGGGTGGTGATGTGTTTTTTGGGGGCGCGAAGTCGTGGCGTGCCGTCGGCATCAAACCCGTCGAGCACCTGCAGTTCGCCGATCATCGGCACATAGTCTTTGGCAGGCGCGTCGAGATCGAGTCGGCCTTCTTCGACCAACTGAAGCACTGCCGTGGCGGTTATCGCTTTGGTCGTGGAGAACATGGCGAACACAGTGTCGGTCGTCATTGCGCCTGGTTGACCGGACATGCGTAGCCCTGAGGCTCCCTCGTAGAGCAAACCGTCGCGCCCGGTGATGGCGGCGACTACGCCTGGGACGCGGTGCTGTCCAGCCGTGACCAGTTCGAGCAAGTGGTTGGTTGATGATGTGAAACCCGGATTCATTATTTTTATTCTCCTGAAACCCGACCCATAGTCCGCTCGGCTGGGGGCTATGGCAGGGCAGTGGTTAGACTGACTGGGCCGACGTCCAGGGATGAGCGTCGGGCCAAGGGGAGAGTAAGAAAATAAAATCCGTGGGTTTGTCGGTTGCCGGCAGAGGGTGTCGGCGACAGGCACTTATTTAAGTGCCGCGCAGCTCAGAGGGTTTCGAGCGTTGCAAGATTCAAAAGCGTGAAGTACCCAACCCCCGGCTTCCAGCCTGCGGTGTCGATATGAATCACGTTGCCCAGTCGGATGGGTTGCTGCAGCGGCGTGTGCCCAACGATCAACGCACGCAGGCCTTCAACGCCATGACTTTCCAGCAGATCGATACGGCTTCGCGACCACATCATGCGGTTCTGCACCTGCCTCAGGCGCTGTGCGGATTCGGGATATTGCAGTTCCTCGCGCAGCTGTTCCCATGAAGGGAAAGGGCAGTCGGCGTGCACTATGCCGATCAGGCCTTGTGCTGTTTCGACTTCGATCGCAATCGGCAGCCCGGCAAATTTCGCCGCGAACTGTTCGCGCTCCGCCTGCGACAGCTTCGTAAACCATAAGCCGCCGTTGAAGATCCAGCTGTCGACGTCGCACGTATCGAAATGAACCACGTAGTCATCATGGTTTCCACACACGGGGTGGAACCATGGCTTGTCCAGCCAATCGAGTGCATCCAGGCACTCGGGGCCGCGGTCGATCAGATCGCCCACACTGAACAAGCGATCGACCAGCGGGTTGAACCGGGCCGCCTCCAGCGCTGCCTGCAATCGGGTGAAATGGCCGTGAATGTCGCCGACGGCGATGTCCCGGCCGGCTGTGTTGGCGGCGAAGCGCTTTACGCGCGGCACCTCTGGCAATTCGTGCATGGAATACCCCGTGCGCCGCTCACCGGCGCGATGGTAGTCCATTGAGTTTAGGCCGCGTCGGCGCGAATCGCGGTAGAGCGCATCGGTTATTCGCGGGAGCGGTCACCGGACGGTGGCGCCGCTCCTCGACGAACAGGCGCTATCAGAGCGAAAAGCCGCTGGCTTGTCCGAGACTGTTCTCCTGCACTGACGCAATCAGGTGCAGTGGAACGTGCGGGTCTTCATTGATTGACGGGATTTCAACGCTGCCCACGATGTGAAGTGGTCGCTCACTCAGTCGGGTCGACTCTTGTGCCTTTGCCATAGCCATTCTCGCGTGGTTCGCTGCGATTTCATTGAGAGTTGACACGTTACATCTCCGGTGACTGACCAAGCGTATCGCTGGCGTCCTTAAGCATAGGTTGGGTTTTACCGCCGCGTCAGAAAGACGTCGTTGCGGGGCTGGCATGACCGGCCATTGCAATCCGTGAGCCAGACAGGAGGGTGCGCAAGGCGTCAGATTTTTGTTACCGACGAGTGGTATCGCCAACAACCGCCGCCCTGAACTTGACCGCGTGCCTTGAGCCAACTAGACCTTATAACCAAGTCTCGCGCAGGCAGTGGGCGGCCGTTCCCAGTCGCTTCATGCAGGGAAAGTGGACAGGTCTGCTGTCCTGCATTCTGATATCACTGCAACATTGCTGGCATGGCTTACGAGTGAATCTTGATCCGTCATTGGTTCTGGAGATCAGTCATGCCCACCGTCGAACCCGTCTCGAATCTTCCTCAACCGGATAAACCCCAACCTTTGCGCGAAAGCGCGGCGCTCGCACTGTCCGGCGGGGGGTATCGGGCGATGTTGTTCCATACCGGCACTCTTTGGCGGCTGGGGCAACTGGGTTTTTTTCAGGATAAGCCGCTCGAGCGATTCGGCTCCAATGGCAGCGAAAGTGTCGGCAAGCTGGAGCGCATTTCGAGTGTTTCCGGCGGCTCGATCATCTCCGCGAAACTGGCGCTGGAGTTCAGCGCGCTGGAAAACCTGAGCGCTGTCGAATTCGACGGGGCTTTTGCAGAATTGGTGGTCGGTCCGATACGCCGTCTGGCCGCAGTAACGCTTGCGGGCATGTCGGCCAAGGGCGTTTTTCAAGTCATCAAGGACATCGCGCTGCCTGGCGAGGTCAACGCGCATGTGGCCAAAGCGCTCGATGATGCGCTGTATAACGGTAAGAAACTGCAGGATTTACCCGACCGCGTGCGCTTTATCTTCAACGCCTCAAACCTGCAGTCAGGGGCGGTCTGGCGATTTTCAAAACCATACATGGGTGACTGGAAGGTGGGCAGGGTCATGAATCCTGCGCTTTCGATCGCCCGGGCCGTCGGGGCGTCTGCGGCGTTTCCGCCGATCCTCGCGCCAGCCACGCTGGAGTTCAAGGACAGCGATTTTGCGCCTGACGACGGCACGCAGTTTCTGCGTCATCCGCCCTACACCACATCGGTCGCCCTCGCCGACGGCGGCGTCTACGATAACCTCGGGTTGGAGACTTGCTACAAATCCTTCAAGACACTGTTCGTCAGTAACGCCGGCAAGCCTTTTGCCGAGCAGCCCGACGTGTCCGTTAATTGGGTGTCCATCGGCAGTCGCTGCCTCGACGTGATGGACAACCAGGTGCTGAGTCTTAGAAAACGTCTGCTTATCCAGGCCTTCGAAGCCCGTGAGCGCTACGGCGCCTTTTGGGATATCAAACAGGACATCGCCGTTCACGCACTGGCCGATTGCCTGCCTTGCCCGCTTGAGAGCACGCGCCAGCTGGCCCTGGTGCCGACTGATCTGGCGACCAAGGACACGCAAACCCAGAAACGCCTGATCAACTGGGGTTATGCGGTAGCCGATGCGGCCGTCCGGGCGCATTTCAATGGGCAATTGCCGCCGCCGATTGGATTTCCCTATCCCGAGAGCGCTTTGTGAAACGTCATTTTCAGGCCGATATCGAATGACCGCGCTAACGCAATAATCAGCCTCTGGCGTACGTGTTTCAAACGTTGGTCAGACAAGGAGATCTGGAATGGACACGTCCGACTACTCTCCACCGGCCATGCGCAAACTGCGGGTGTATGCCTTCGATCCGCAAGCCTCGACTCAAATGGAAACGGTGCAGATAAACCACGCCACCATCGAATTACCCTGGGAGCAACGATGGGAGCCCGACATCTTGCCGGGACCGGTGAACGAGTACCTGGAAGTCATTGATGTCGACCCTACCAGCGGCCAGTTCTATAAACCGGTGGACTTGAACGATCCACATTTGTTGGCCCAGGACGGCCTCGCGCCTTCCGAGGGCGATCCGCGTTTCCATCAGCAGATGGTCTTTGCCGTCGCGATGAAGACCATCAAATTGTTTGAGCGGGCGCTGGGACGCAAGATGTTCTGGTCATCCAGAGCGGTCGAAGATGCCGTGACAAAGCGAACGACGTCTTACAGCTATGTCCGAAGGTTACGCATCTATCCCCACGCGCTACGCGAAGCCAACGCCTATTACAGCCCGGCGAAAAAGGCATTGTTGTTCGGTTACTTCAAGGCCTCGATGACCAACGCCGGGGTGAACTTGCCGGGTGGCTGGATCTTTACCGCGCTGTCCCACGATATCGTCGCGCATGAAACGACCCATGCGATTCTCGATGGCTTGCACCGTCGTTACATCGAGTCGACCAACGTGGATAGCCTGGCGTTTCATGAAGCCTTCGCCGACATCGTGGCGCTGTTGATGCATTTCACCTTGCCCGAAGTGGTCTCCAGTCAGCTGGCGGCACGTCGTGGCAACTTGAGCGAGCGTTCCTGGCTGAGCGGCCTGGCTCGGCAATTCGGCGAGGCGTCGGGACGTTATGCGGCCTTGCGCGACGCCATCGACGAAAAAGGCCAGGACGGCTTGCCAGACCCGACACGCTTGGCGCAGTTGAGCGAGCCGCATGAGCGCGGTGCGATTCTGGTTGCCGCTGTTTTCGACGCCTTTATCACTATCTACGAGCAACGCACGGAGGATCTATTTCGACTGGCCGGGCATGACAAGACGTCGACCGCCAACCTGTCGACGGAACTGATTGCACGCCTGACCCGCGAAGCCGTGAAGTCTGCCGATCATGTCCTGCGCTTGTGCATCCGCGCACTGGACTACCTGCCACCGGTGGATGTGCACTTTGGTGAATTTCTGCGGGCGATCGTCACCGCCGATAACGACTTGGTGCCGGATGACCCGATGCACTATCGCCTCGCCGTCATTCAGGCGTTTCGACGGCGCGGCATTTTCCCGGACAAGTGTTTATCACTGGCACCGGACAGCCTGCTCTGGGAATCAGTGAAGGGTGTGCAGTCAGAAGACCTGGCACTGACGGCCAATGACTTGCTCGACTTCCATGCCGCCGCAAAACCGAAACGCGGCTGGGCCGGCGGCGCGCTTGATCTCACGCCGCAATACGTGCGGGAGAAAGCCTTTCTTCAGGCAGAGCACAATCGCCAAGTGGTGTGGAACTGGCTCATGGCAGAGTCGGCACATGATGCGCAGTGGGAGAAGGTGCTGGGGATTTACTTCATGGCCCATCCCGGCGAATCAAGGAAGCAAGGGGCGTTGTTCATCGGCGCGGACGGGGTTCAGCCGGCGGTGGAAGTGCACTCGGTCCGCACGTGTCGCAGGGCGGGTCCGGACGGGCAGGACCTGCGGCAACTGGTGGTCGAAATTGCCCAGCGCCGTCGCGGCTACTTCGATGCCGAGGAGCAACTCAAGGAAGACTTGAAGCCGGTGCGCGAAAGAGGTCACCGCCCCTATGACTTCACCTTCCGCGGCGGGGCGACGCTGATTATCGACCTGCGCGATGGCACGCTGCGGTACGTCATCCGCAAGCGCATCGATGACGATGAGCGTCTGGACGCGCAGCGACGCTTCCTCCAGGCCGGCAGTGATGGCCTGGCCATGACCTACCGGCGTCCGCGCCCGGACGATAACGCTTTCGCCATGACCCACCGTGGAGTCTGACGCCATGACGGATTCCGGTCTAAACGACAAGGTGACGATCCGCATGTACCGGGGAATTCTGGGTGACTGCTTTTTGCTGCGCTACACGGAAGCCGGGGTGACGCGCCATCTGTTGATCGACTGTGGTGTGCTGCAAGGGGAGAAGGACGGCAAGGAGCGAATGGCGCGCATTGTCGATGATGTTCACCAGACCTCCGGTGGCGTGCTGGACCTGGTGGTGGTGACCCACGAGCACCATGATCACCTGTCTGGTTTTCTCTATGAACAGGCACGTTTTTTGGGTGACGATTTTCACATCGGTGAACTCTGGCTGGCCTGGACCGAGGACCTCAACGATCCACAGGCTGTCGCGCTGCATGCCCGTTTCAACAAGGCCAAGGTGGCATTGGCCGGCGTCGTCGGCCTCTGTGACAGTGTCAGCGCATTGAATGAAGATGCGCGGATTAAAACGGTACAGGGTCTGTCTGCCTTTATCGAACCGCTTGCCGACCCGGCCAGCAAGGACAAGCGCACGACAATCGAAAAGCTCAAGGACAAGGTGGGCTCGAAGGCGACCCGGTATCTGGAGCCCGGTGACGTGGTGCAACCGGCCGCTCTCCAGACGCTCAAGGCATACGTCATGGGACCGCCGCGCTCTGAAGAGCGCCTGCGCAAGAACCTGCCCAGCAGCGGTGCGGGGAAAGAGGTCTACATGACCAGCCTGGACGACGCGATGGCGCTGGAGGAGCGAACACTGCGGCTCAAAGGCGTGGCTGCGCTCGATGTCGATACGCCGTTCGCCCGTCCTTATCAGCGCACGGCTCTGGACGCGCAAAAAGGGACTTACCCCCATCGCGCAACCGATGACAAAGCCGACAGCGTCGAACAGCGCTATTTCAGCCACGAAAACCAATGGCGCTGTATTGAAGACGAATGGCTGGACGGCGCGGAAACCCTTGCCCTGAAGATGGATTCGGACACCAACAACACGAGTCTGGTCCTGGCGTTCGAATTGCCTGACGGGCAAATCCTGCTGTTTCCCGGAGATGCCCAGGTGGGCAACTGGTTGTCCTGGGGAGACCAGACGTATCCCAAGGAGAGCGCGCCGGGAGAATCCGCGCCACTGACCCGAGACGAGATTCTCGCCCGGGTCACGCTCTATAAGGTCGGTCACCATTGCAGCCATAACGCCACCGCTCGTGCGGCGGGACTGGAAAAAATGCACGACCCCCGGCTGGTGGCGATGATCCCGGTGGCCGCGGATGTTGCCAAAGGCAAAGACTGGAAAATGCCCTATCCGGATCTGTTGAGTGCGTTGCAAGAACGTACCCGACAGCGGGTCGTTAGCGGCGATGGGACGCCCGCGAACGAAATCAAGGCTTTCAACGATTCACCCACAGACCCCGATCACCCGGTCAGCCTGAGTTATGGCGCCGATGATTTGTGGGTGGAGGTTTCGATCCCGTATTGAGTCGGTTTCAGTGCGACTGCGCAAAATACACAGCGCTGTTTAGAACGATTATTTCCTTCAGTTATTTATATAGGCTTGGGTCGCATATCCATAACCGGACAAAACACGCTCCGACTGATCGGGTGTCTGTCACAACAGCCGAATCGTCGTGGCGATAGACGTTGGTGATCTGCCTGTCCCCGTTAACGATGCTTGAGCATTCATTCCAGCTGCTTGGCTGCCATCTTGTTGCGCTTGGGCCAATGCATAGAATTCGTCCATCAGCTTCGTCCACCTATTCAATCCTTCGGGGAACAACACCATGATGAACGCCATGCAGATGCAAATGCCGATGAACGCCAACATGCCGATGATGCCAATGATGGGCATGCCGATGATGATGGCGACCATGAGTTGCGAAATGATGGACGATGCCATGATGTGCAAAATGATGCCGGCCGCCGGCATGGACATGGCGATGTTCAAGAACAGCGCTGAAATGATGCAGATGATGATGAACTGCGGCATGCCGATGATGATGCACTGCGGCAACATGAGCATGATGTGCATGTCCCCGGCGAGCATGGCCATGCCGATGATGAACATGATGATGCCTATGCCGATGATGGGCATGCCGATGCCATCGATGAAGTGCGTGATGGAATGCACCCTGATGGACGACTGCATGATGTGCAAAATCATGCCGATGGCCGGCATGAACATGGACATGATGAAAAACTGCTGCAACCTGATGATGAAAATGATGAACGACTGCAGCATGCCGATGATGATGAGCTGCAATGGCATGCCACTGATGTGCTGCACCTGCTGATCCTTCGCAGCACAAAAAAAGCCCCCGCGGCCATCAGGCCACGGGGGCTTTTTCATTCATTCTCGTAAATCACCAGGATCCAATGTGGGAGCGAGCCTGCTCGCGATAGCGGCTTAAAATTCAACATATTCGTTGACTGACACACCGCCATCGCGAGCAGGCTCGCTCCCACAGGGGCATGTGATTCAGTCCAGGCGCTCCGGGTAAGTCACCACCAGATACGCCACCGCTTCACTGTCGGCAGGGTTGCGATAGCGGTGGGGCTGGTCCGCATAGAACAGAATCGAGTCGCCGGTGGAGAGCAGATAGCGCTCGTCGTTGACGCTGATTTCCAGCACGCCTTGAGACACCACCAGGTTCTCCTGAACGCCGGGCCCGTGCCCCTCGGAGACGTCCTCGCCCAACGGGCTCAAGCGCAGTTCGTAAAACTCCGATTGGCGTGCGACATCGAACGGAAACAGCGCACGACTGATGAACGCGCCGCTGGCACTGACCAGGCGTTTGCTTTGACTGGCCGACAGCACCGCCACCCCTTCAAAGGCCCGATGTTCCAGAAACGCGGCCACCGATACCTTTAAGCCTTTGGCGATTTTGCACAGCACTTTGATCGACGGAACGCTGCGCCCGGATTCGATCTGCGCGAGCATCGCCCGGCTCACGCCGCACTGGCGGGCCAGGGCATCGAGGGACAGATGACGCTTGCCGCGCAGACGTTGCAGATTCTGCGCGACCCGCTGGCAGATCGGGTCTTCTTCCAGTTGCTCGAGGCTGTTCAAATCCAGCACGGGTTCGTCGGCGCTCGCCAGAAAGCGCGAGGGTCCATTGGCGTTCACGCTTGACGTGTCTCGGTCGATTGGCATGCCTGAACCCATGGAAAAGCCTGTAGTCCGGCATTGCGTGCGTACATGTCCCACATGGCCCGTGCCCGTTGCTGAGCCTGTTTGCGTTTACGGTAGCTGGCGAAGTCGATGATGTTGTCAGTCGGATTCATGGGGCACTTCACTGTGGTGATCAATGACGGGATGAGCTGAGAGTACGCGGATATTTTTATAACGATAAATACTGATTTTGTATTTGTTAATTCATTTATGTTCTTAAGAGAGCGGCAATTGGGCGCAAGTGTTGGTGGAGCAACAGGGATTCGGCAGGCTGTGCTCAGGCAATACAGGGAAGGGGAGCAGTCGTAGTTCTTAACTTATTGATAAATATGTATTTTGTTGTCTGGCACGGAGGCTGCAATGGCTGTTTGCAGACCGCCCTCCAAAGGACAACCCCATGACCCAGACACTGCCCCAGGCCTTGTTGCTACAAGCCCGGACCCGAGGTACGAAGACAGCCTTGCGTTACAAGCGCCTGGGTATCTGGCAGGCCCGCAGCTGGAGCGAAGTGGCGACTGATGTGAGCCGTCTCGCGGCTGCGTTGCAGCAACTAGGGTTCAGTCTCGGCGATGACTTACTGATTATCAGCCAGGCTCGGGCCGAGGCTCTGCTACTGGCGTTGGCCGCGCAGTGGTTGGGGGGGAGCGTCACACTGCTGGACCCTGAGCTCGACAATCGACCGCTGTTGGTCAGGCTCAAACCCGCCTTTGTATTGGCCGAAGCCCTGGATTCAGTGCAGCAAATACGCGATATCGATCAGCCGCCCCGTGTCTTGTTGTACCTGGACGGGCGCGGCCTGAATGCCGCCGACGATCACGGGTTGAGCGCCTATGCCGAATTGTTCACGGGGATAACCGCTGATGCCCCGGCGCCCGTCGCTGAGCCGGCGGCCACAGCTTTCGTTTTCCATTGTGCTTCAGAAGGTTCGTCCCGACCGTTGAGTCATGGGCAGTTGCTCGAAGGTGCGCGCAAGTTAGTGGCGCGGGAGAACCTGAGCGCTGGCGAAGAGGCGCTGGCGGCCCGTGTGTTTGCTGCCAGCGGTCAGGCGCGTTACCTGCTGGCGCCATGGCTGAGTGCCGGGTTCTGCCTGAACTTCCCTGAAGCCTTGGCGACACGCGACACCGACCGCCGCGAGCTTGGTCCCACTCTCGTATTGGGGACCCGCGAATCCTATGCCCGCCTTGAACACTGGGCCCGAGAACGCCTGCCGTTGCCAGGCACCTTGAGCCATCGTTTGTACCGCTGGGCGATGGCGCCGGATGCACAACTTTTTCGTCGCTGGATCGGTTACTGGCTGATCCGCCGGCCCTTGCTCGATGTGCTGGGCATGAGCCGTCTGCGCGTGCCTTTGTTGGTCGGGCCCGCGCTGAGCCAAGAGAGTGCCGCGTTCTTCGGCGCCTTGGGCATCCACCCCGGCAGTTGGCAGGAGCCATCGGTCCTGCGCGAACCCGCCCAGGCGCCTGCCCACCTGATTTCCCACTCCGTCTGACGAGCCCCCATGAGCGCAAACACTGAATCCGTCCTGCTGCGGCTCGATGACATCTCCCTGTCGTTCAAGGGCGTCAAGGCCATCACTTCCATCAGCTTCGCCGTAAAGACCGGGGAAATCTGCGCGCTGATCGGCCCCAACGGCGCCGGCAAAAGCTCGCTGCTGAATGTCATCAATGGCGTCTACCAGGCCCAGAGCGGCAGTGTCAGTTACGCCGGGCAGACGCGGCGACGCATGCGCCCGCACCAGGCCGCCGAGCGCGGCATTGCCCGCACGTTTCAAAACATCGCGCTGTTCAAGGGCATGAGCGTGCTCGACAACGTGCTCACTGGCCGCAACCTCAAGCGCCGCAGCAGTTGGGTCGAGCAGATGCTGCGCCTGGGGCGCGCGCCTCGGGAGGACGATGAGCAGCGCCGCCACGCCGAAGCAATCATTGAATTCCTGCGCATCCACCCCTGGCGCCATGTGCTGGTGGGCAAGCTGCCTTATGGATTGCAAAAGCGTGTCGAACTGGCCCGGGCCTTGGCCGCAGAGCCGACGTTGTTGCTGCTGGACGAGCCCATGGCCGGAATGAACGCTGAAGAAAAGACCGAGATGACCCAGTTCATCCGCGACATCAACCGTGAGTTCGGCACCACCGTCGTGCTGATCGAACATGACATCGGCGTGGTGATGGGGTTATGCGACCACGTGGTGGTGCTCGATTACGGCCGCAAAATCGGCGATGGCACCCCCGAACAGGTTCGCGCCAACCCGGAGGTGATCGCGGCTTACCTGGGGACGCGACGTTCCCGCGCGGAGGCCCGCTGAGCATGGAATTTTTCTTTGAAGTGTTGATTGGCGGGTTGCTGGCGGGCGTCATGTACTCCCTGGTGGCCATTGGGTTTGTGCTGATCTACAAGGCCTCCGGCGTTTTCAATTTCGCCCAGGGTGCAATGGTGCTGTTCGCCGCGCTGACCTTTGTCAGTCTGCTCGAGCGCGGCTTTCCCTTCTTCTGGGCGTTTGTCGTGACACTGGCAAGCCTGGTGGTGCTGGCCTTGCTGATCGAGAAAACGGTGCTTCGGCCCTTGGTCAATCGCCCGCCGATCATCCTGTTCATGGCCACGCTGGGCCTGTCTTACATGATCGAAGGCCTTGCGCAATTCCTCTGGGGCGCGCAGGTCCACGGCCTCGAATTAGGCATTGCCGATGAGCCGCTGGAAATACGCGGCATGTTGCTCTCGCAGTTCGACCTGTTCGCCGCAGGCACCGCCGCCACTTTGGTGATCGCCTTGTCATTGCTGTTCAACAAAACCCGGGTCGGTTTGTCCTTGCGCGCGGTGGCTGATGATCCGCTGGCATCCCTCGCCGTGGGCATTCGCCTGCCACGGATCTGGGCGCTGGTCTGGGCGGTGGCGGGTTTTGTCGGCCTGGTGGCCGGGCTGCTCTGGGGCGCCCGGCTGGGGGTGCAGTTTTCGTTGTCGCTGGTGGTGCTCAAGGCGTTGCCCGTGCTGATCATCGGCGGTTTCTCCTCGATCGGTGGGGCGATTGTCGGTGGGTTGATCATTGGCGCCGCGGAAAAAGTCGCGGAGATCTATCTCGGTCCGGTCATCGGCAGCGGCATCGAAAACTGGGTGCCTTACGTCCTCGCCTTGTTGTTTTTGCTGGTGCGTCCTGCCGGTTTGTTCGGCGAACGGGCGATCGAGCGGGTCTGATTTTTTTCAAGGAATGCCTCCATGCTTTATCAAGAAGCGGGTCAACTGAGCACCAGTTACGCAGCAGAACGGCGCACGTTTCGCTTGCGCCAGGACCGCCTGGGTTTATGGCTGCTACTGGGTTTTGCCTTCATCGCGGTGCCGTTGCTCGGCAACGATTACTGGTTCAGCGCGATTCTGGTGCCGCTGCTGGTGTTGTCCCTGGCGGGGTTGGGTCTGAACTTGCTGACTGGCTACGCCGGGCAACTGTCACTGGGGTCGGCGGCGTTCATGGCGGTGGGCGCATTTGCGGCCTACAACCTGCAACTGCGAGTGCCCGGTCTGCCGTTGCTGGTGAGCTTTGGCCTGGGCGGACTGATCGCCGCGCTGGTGGCGGTGCTGTTCGGTCTGCCGAGCCTGCGGATCAAGGGTTTTTACCTGTTGGTGGCGACCCTCGCCGCGCAATTCGTCGTGGAATGGGTGCTCACCCGGTTCAGCTGGTTTACCAACGACAACGCCTCCGGGGTCATCACCTCGCCACCGCTGTTGATCGCCGGATGGGATTTCAGTTCGCCCCGTGGCCGTTATCTGTTGACCCTGGCGGTGGTCGTTGTGCTGTTCTGGTTGGGCAAAAACCTGGTGCGCAGCGAGTTGGGCCGCAACTGGATGGCGGTGCGCGACATGGACACCGCCGCCGCAGTCATTGGCATCCGCCTGTTCAAGGCCAAGCTGCTGGCGTTTGCCATCAGCGGTTTTTATCTCGGCATCGCCGGCTCGCTGTGGGCGTTCGCTTACCTGGGCACGGTGGAGCCTCACGGGTTTGATCTCAGTCGTTCGTTCCAGGTGTTGTTCATCATCATTATCGGCGGCCTGGGCAGTGTGCTCGGCAACTTTCTGGGCGCTGCATTCATCGTGCTGTTTCCGATTCTATTGGCCAACGTCTGCGGGTTTTTGCCTGCCGGGCTGATCGACTCCGGGCAACTGGAAAACATCCAGAAAATGCTCTTCGGCGCATTGATCATCGCCTTCCTGATCAAGGAACCCGAGGGGCTGGCCCGGCTGTGGCAGCGCTTTCGGCAACGGGCCAGGGTCTGGCCGCTGCGGTACTGAATTCTTTCATCCCTGACAAAACCATCATCGATCCTCACGAGGAATTGCCTTCATGACTCACCGCACTTCGCTGCGTTGCCTGGCGCTGGGCCTGGCCTTTATCACCGCCGGGCTCAGTGCCGGCGTTCAAGCTGCCAACGAACAGTATTTTCCGTTGCAGAGCTATCGGGTCGGACCTTACGCCGCCGGTGGCACCGGCTTCTTCGGCGGGTTTATCGATTACCTGCAATACGTTAACTCGAAGGGCGGGGTGAACGGGGTCAAGCTGACGTGGAGCGAGTGCGAAACCGAGTACGTGGTCGAGAAGGGCGTCGAATGTTATGAACGCCTCAAAGGCGGACTCAATGGTGCGCCAGCGGCCGCGACCAACCCGCTGTCGGTGGGCATCGCCTACGCGACGCTCGATCGTTCGACGGCGGACAAGTTGCCGCTGATCACCATCAACCATGGTCGCACCGACTCCACCGACGGCAGTGTTTTCCCGTACGTGTTCCCGTTGCAGCTCAACCCGTATTCGGAAGTCTCGGCGATCATCAATTACATCGGTCAGCGTGAAGGCGGGGCCGACAAACTCAAGGGCAAGAAAATCGCCGTGCTGTACCACGGCTCGCCGTATGGCAAGGAAACCAACGGCGTGCTCGAGACACTGGCGAAAAACGCCGGGTTCGAACTCACGCTGCTGGAAGTGCCACACCCGGGCAACGAGCAGCAATCGCAATGGCTGAACATCCGTCGCCTCAAGCCTGACTGGGTGATTCTGCGAGGTTGGGGGGTGATGAACCCGGTGGCGCTGAAGTCGGCGCAAAAAGTCGGTTACCCGGCGGATCACATCATCGGCAATATCTGGAGCAACTCGGAAGAAGACGTGGTGCCGGCGGGTGCTGCGGCGAAGGGCTTCATCTCCATTACCACGCACCCATCGGGGACCGATTTCCCTGTATTGCAGGGCATCAAGCAGAGCGTGGTCGACGCAGGCAAAGGCAACCTGGCCGATCCGAAGCGCTTCGGCACCGTGTACTACAACCTCGGTGTGGTGAACGGCATTCTCAACGTGGAAGCGGTGCGCCTGGCTCAGGAAAAATACGGCGACAAACCGTTGACCGGTGAGCAGGTTCGCTGGGGCTTCGAGCACTTGAACCTGGACGATGCGCGGTTGGCGGCGTTGGGCGCCAAAGGGCTGGTGCAGCCGTTGAAACTGTCTTGCGCCGACCATGAAGGCGGCGGCGCCGTGCGCTTCCAGCAGTGGGACGGCCAGCGCTGGAACCTGATCAGCGATTGGGTCCAGGC
Organism: Pseudomonas sp. DR48; assembly: GCF_019823085.1. NCBI lineage: Bacteria > Pseudomonadati > Pseudomonadota > Gammaproteobacteria > Pseudomonadales > Pseudomonadaceae > Pseudomonas > Pseudomonas sp. DR48. The sequence goes on from NZ_CP081946.1 coordinate 4,563,827, forward strand.
GGACCGCGCCCTGTTGCGGCCGATCATCGAAGCCTCTGCGGCGCAATACGCCAAGGAAAAAGGCATCACCGCGCGCAATTGCAGCCAGGAGCAATAAAGTCCGATGAGCCAGAGCCTACAGGCCGACCCGCCGTTGCTGAGCGTGGAGCAGGTCGAAGTGTTTTACGAACAATCGATTCTCGCCTTGCGTGGCGTCACGTTGCAGGTCGGCCACGGGCAGATGGTGGCTTTGCTGGGTGCCAATGGCGCGGGCAAGAGCACCACGCTCAAGGCGATTTCCAGTCTGGTACGGGCCGAACGCGGTGAAGTCACCAAGGGCCGGATTGTCTATCAGGGGCATGCGATCACCGATGCCGATCCCGCCAGCCTGGTGCTGGCGGGGCTGGCCCAGGTGCTTGAGGGGCGGCATTGCTTCACCCACCTGAGCGTGGAGCAGAACCTGCTGATTGGCGGGTTCGTCGGGCGACCGTCGCGCAAAGTGCTGAATCAGCGTCTGGAGCGCATCTACGGTTATTTCCCCCGGTTGCGCCTGCTGCGCAAGCGTCTGGCCGGCTACACCTCCGGCGGCGAACAGCAGATGATCGCCATTGGGCGTGCGCTGATGTCCGAGCCACGCCTGTTGCTGCTGGATGAACCGTCCATGGGGTTGGCGCCCCAAGTGGTCGAGGAGATTTTCGAGATTCTCGCCCGGCTCAACCGTGAGCAAGGGTTGAGCCTGTTGGTCGCCGAGCAAAACATCAACATCGCCCTGGATTATGCGCAGTACGCCTTTGTGCTGGAGAACGGTCGCGTGGTGGATGAAGGTTCGGCAGCCGAGTTGGCCGGTCGTGAGCAGCTGCAGAATTATTATCTGGGGGGCGGTGGGGTAGGGAATGCATATTCTATTTAGTAATAAATAGATAATTATATATTCCTTTTGTTGTTGGTCCGTGTGGTGCACTTTGAGGGCCTGCGCATCCATGCGGATGTGCCCTACACCAGACAGGAAGCCTCGACATGACTATCAAAGCGATCAACGTCCGTAACCAGTTCAAGGGTGTCATCAAGGAAATTGTGCAAGGCGAAGTGGTGTCCGAAATCGATGTGCAAACCGCTTCCGGCATTGTCACCTCGGTGATCACCACGCGCTCGGTGCGCGACCTGGAATTGAAAGTGGGCAGTGAAGTGATTGCCTTCGTCAAATCCACCGAGGTCTCCATCGCCAAGCTCTGAATAACCCGTTCGACATTCAATATCTGTCGCCTCGGCCAATGCCGGTGTGTCGAGAATTTTGAGCGACGAGAATCCTGTGGGAGCGTGGCTTGCCCGCGAAGAATGCACCGCGGTTTTCAGGTATTACGCGTCATCGTTCTTCGCGGGCAAGCCACGCTCCCACAGGTTCTGCATCTCGATTTAGCGGTACTGGCGGCCTTGGCCGACCCCTCGTGCGCTAACTCGGTCAGAGCCCCCGGCTGCTTCTGATCAACTCATAGGCGCGACGCACCAGCGGGTTCACCGTGTTGGGGCGAATCCACAAGTGATAGGTCACGTCCGGCAGCCGTGGCAATCCGTCTGTTTCACCCAATACGCGCATGTCCGGGCCGAGCATTTCCATGCTGCGGGCGGTGACGCCGAGCCCGGCACGTGTCGCAGCCTTGATGCCGATCAGGTTCGAGGCCAGGTAGGCCTGGCGCCAGGGAATGTTCGCGCGTTCCAGGGCGTCCAGCGCATAGCGGCGATAGATGCTCGGCTCGTCCACCAGAATCAACGGCAAGGGTTCGCCGGGGTTGTGAATGTATTGCGCAGAACAGATCCACCACACCGGCGAGGTGCGCAGGGCAAAGCCTTCGAGGTTGGGGTCTTCACGGGTGGAAATCACCATGTCGATCTTGCCCCGGTGCAGGTCTTCCATCAGGAACGGACTGCGGCCGACATCAATCTCCAGGCGCAGGCGCGGTGCCGAGCGAGCGATGTGGCTGAGGATCGGCGGCAGGATGGTGTCGGCGATGTCATGGGGCGAGCCGATGCGCAACACGCCGCTCAAGCTGCTTTCACGCAGGGAGTTCAGGGCCTCGTCGTTGAGCGAGAGCATTTGCCGTGCATGACGCAGCAACTGCAAGCCGGCATCGGTGAGTTGTTTTTGCCGCCCGCGTTTTTCGAACAGGCTCACGCCGACGAGCTGTTCCAGGCGTTGCATGTGTTGGGTGACCGACGATTGCGTGCGGGCCAGTTGGGCGCCGGCCTCGGCAAAACTGTGGTGATCCACCACGGCAATGAAGGTGCGCAGCAATTCGAGATCTAGTGTGGGCAGCGTCGGCATGGCTATTACCAGGGCGGTTTTTATATCAAGAGTGTAAACATAAACATCACAAGTCTTTATGTTTTTCTGATGGCTGTCTTGATGCTTGACCCTTTAAGTTCAGCAAATAAAGGGTTTTTCGAGGCTTCAGTTTAGGTCGTCAGCTCACCAGTTATAACGATATTAGATATTTGAATTTCCGTTCAACCCACGCTGTACCTAGGATGCCCTCACATCAGGTCGGGGTACTCCGATCAACCATTAGGAGAAGCCCATGTTGCTCAAGCGCACGCCTGTTAAACGATTGTTGCCCGTGATGTTGGGCGCCCTGATTTCATTGGCAGCCAGTGCTGGCGCCCATGCGGATGCGACGCTGGACAAGATCGAGCAGCGCCATGTGTTGGTGGTCGGCGTGATGCTGTCCGGCGGTCCCTTTGGCGGGATCGATCCTGCGACCCAGAAGCCGCGCGGTTTGAACGTCGACCTCGCCCAGGAACTGGGACGGCAATTGGGCGCCGAGGTGCAACTGGTGCCGGTACTGCCGGCCAACCGCGTGCAATTTCTGCAGCAGGGCAAAGTCGATTTGCTGATTGCCAACATGGAATGGACCACCGAACGTGGCGAGATCCTCGGTTTCGTTCCGACGCCGTTCTATCGCGTCGGCGGCACCGCAGCGGTGCTCAAAGACAGCAAGATCACCCGCTGGGAAGACCTCAAAGGCCAACCGGTCTGCACCTCCCAGGGCAGCAGCTACGTCAAGCCGCTCACCGAGTTCGGCGCTGAGATCAAGGCGTTCAAGAGCTCTTCGGAATCCTTGCTGGCCCTGCGCGGTAACAACTGCGTTGCGGCGGTGCATGACGCCACGCTGATCAATCCGTTGCTCGCCGATACCGCCGAATGGCAGGGCTATCGTGCGATCACGCCGGAACTCAATCCCGCACCGTCAGTGATCTGGACCCGCCCCGGTGAAAGCGACACCCAGGCCAGGCTCGATCCGATCGTCAAGGAGCTGCATCGCAGCGGTTGGTTGATCCAGGCCCAGACCCGCAACCACATCACGCCTGCTTCACCGGCGCTGGTCGAGCTGCAAAAGAAGTTTCAGGGCAGCGGCGCCTGATCGCGTTTCTTCCTCTTTCTCTTATCCAACAGGCCGTCGTTTTGCGCGACGGTCGTGCAAGGTAACCGTGCATGAATCGTCACTTTAAAGCCATGACCACGCTGTGCCTTGCAGGCGCTGTCGCATTTGGCGCCAGTCTCGCCCAGGCCGACGCGACGCTGGACAAGATCGAGCAACGCCACGCCATCAGCGTCGGGGTGATTCTCAGCGGTCCGCCGTTCGGCACCATCGACCCGAAGACCGGCGAACACCAGGGCTACAACGTCGAACTGGCCAAGGGCGTGGCCAAGGCGCTGGGTGTCGAGGCCAAGACCGTCTCGGTGCTGGCGCCCAACCGCGTGCAGTTCTTGCAGCAAGGCAAAGTCGACATCCTGATCGCCAACATGCAGTTCACCGAAGATCGCGCGGAAATTCTCGATTACGTGCCCACGCCTTATGAGGAAGTGGGCGGCGCGGCGTTGATTCGCAAAGGTGCCGGCATCACCCAATGGGCCGACCTCAAAGGCAAACCGGTGTGCGTGTCCCAGGGCAGTAATTTCATCAAGCCCTTGCAGGAAACCTACGGCGCCGAAATCAAGGCATTCCGCAGTCAGTCCGAATCGCTGTTGTCATTGCGCGGCAACGGTTGCGTGGCAGCGGTGCATGTCAGTCCGACCATGCATGCGTTGTTGAGCGATGCCGAGTGGGCCGGGTACGAGATCCCGCTGCCGGGGGATTTGATCCCGTCCAACTCGGTGATCTGGGTGCGCAAAGGCGAGCACGATACCCAGGCAAAACTGGATGCCATCGTGCGCGACTGGCACCGCAGTGGCTGGCTGATCGAACTCGGCGAGCGCACCGGCATGGCACCATCCCAGGCCTTGCGTGATCTGCACGAGCAATACCGCAACGCCGCGCCGCTGGCATCGCAACCATGAGTCGGCCGTTGTTCGAGGTGTTGCAGCAACTGCTCGGCGCCCGCCATGTGCAGAGCAGCGAGGAGGCGGCGCCATACCTGACCGACAAACAGGGCCGTTACGTCGGGCAAGTGGTTGCTGCCGTGCACCCGGCCAATACCGAGGAAGTCGCCGCCGTGGTCCGTGCCTGTGTGGCCGCCGATACGCCGGTGGTGGTGCAGGGCGGCAACACCGGTTTGATGGGCGGCGCCACCCCGGACGCCAGTGGCCGTGCGGTCCTGCTGTTGCTCGATCGTCTGAATCGAGTGCGTGCGGTGGACACCGACAACGACACCCTGACCGTCGAGGCCGGCTGCATCCTGCAAACGATTCAGGGCGTCGTCCGCGAGGCCGGTCGCCTGTTCCCGCTGAGCCTTGGTGCCGAAGGCAGTTGCACCATCGGCGGCAATCTCGGCACCAACGCGGGCGGCACGGCGGTGTTGCGTTATGGCAATACCCGCGAGCTGACGCTGGGCCTGGAAGTGGTGACCGCCGAGGGCGAAATCTGGAATGGCTTGCGCGGTTTGCGCAAGGACAACACCGGTTACGACCTGCGCGACCTGTTTATCGGCAGCGAAGGCACCCTCGGGATTATCACCGCCGCGACCCTGAAACTGTTCCCGCTGCCCAAGGCGCAGGTCACGGCGCTATTGGCCTTCGACTCGTTGGTCCAGGCGGTGCAGTTCCTCTCCCATGCCCGCGCCGGTTTTGGTGCCAGCCTGACGGCGTTCGAATTGCTCAGCGCCGATTGCCTGGCGTTGTTGCGTGAGCAATTTCCCGAGGGCCCCCAACCTTTTCTCGGCGTCAGCCAACCCTGGTTCGCCTTGCTGGAACTTTCGGATAACCACAGTGAAAGCCATGCTCGCGAAGCCTTTGAAGCCGTCCTCGGCGAGGCGTTCGAAAACGGTTTGCTGGCCAATGCACTGATTGCCGAAAGCCTCGCGCAGAGCGAAGCGCTGTGGTTGCTGCGCGAAAACATGAGCGAGGCGCAGAAGCGCGCCGGGCGCAACATGAAGCACGACATCTCGGTGCCGATTTCCCAGATCGTGGCGTTTGTCGCCCACACCGATGCGCTGTTGCAGGCGCATTTTCCGGGCGTTCGCCACTTCACTTTCGGCCATCTGGGCGATGGAAACCTGCACTACAACGTTGCTCATCCACTGGATTCAACGGCCGATGCGCACATGGCTCATTACGCCGCGCTCAGTCTGCTGGTCCACGACAGCGCCCACGCCCATGGCGGTTCGATCAGCGCCGAGCACGGCATCGGCCAACGCAAACTGGGGATGCTGCAGCGCTACAAAAGTCCGGTGGAGCTCGACTTGATGCGGCGCATCAAGCAGGCGCTGGACCCGAAAAACCTGCTCAATCCAGGCAAGGTCGTGGAGGTGCTTCAGTCATGACGATCAGCCTTTCAAAACGCGTGCAACGCGTCTCGCTGTCGGCCAATGCCGCCGCCAAATCCCGGGCCACCGAATTGCGTGAGGCGGGTCGCGACATTCTCGACCTGACCACCGGCGAGCCGGATTTCGACACCCCCGAACACATCAAGCAAGCCGCCTATGCTGCTATCGCTGCCGGTGCCACCAAATACACCCCGACGCCCGGCGTGAAGGCTTTACGGCTGGCGGTGCAACGCAAGCTCCAGCAGGAAAACCGGCTGGACTATCCACTGGCCTCCATCGTGATTGCCAATGGTGCCAAACAGATCATCTTCAACGCGTTTGCTGCGACCCTCGACGACGGCGACCAAGTGCTGGTGCCGACGCCGTACTGGCCATCCTTTCCGGACAGCGTGCGGTTCAACGGTGGCGAGCCGGTGTTTATCGAATGCGGGTTGGCGCAGGGCTGCAAGCTCACCGCAGGACAGTTGGCGCAACACATTGGCGAGCGCACGCGCTGGCTGATCCTCAACGGTCCCGGCAATCCCAGCGGCGCGGTGTACAGCGCGGCCGAGTTGCAGGACATCGCCGAGGTCCTGCGCCGTCATCCTCAAGTGATGATCCTGCTGGATGAGCTCTACGAACACATTCGCTTTGACGGTCAGCCGCCGCAGAGCCTGCTCAATGTCGCGCCGGACCTGCAGCCGCGCTGCCTGTTGGTGGGCGGTGTGTCGAAGACTTACGCCATGACCGGGTGGCGCATCGGTTTTGGTGCCGGGCCGCAGGAGTTGACCAACGCCATGGCCGTCGTGCAATCGCAATCCACCTCGGGGGCTTCTTCTGTGGGCCAAGCCGCCGCGTTGGCAGCCTTCGAGGGTGGACTGGATTTCTTGCCGGAACAGGTCGCGGCTTATCAGCTGCGTCGGGATTTACTGGTCAGCGCCTTGCGCGATGTCGACGGTCTTGAAGTGCTCGAACCCCAGGGCGGTTTCTTTGTGTTTGTGCGCTGCGCCGGTTTGCTGGGGCGATATCGTCCCGACGGCGCATGCCTGAACAGCGACGCTGATGTGGTGGCGTATTTGCTGGAAGAGGGCGTGGCCGGTGTGGCGGGCAGTGCTTATGGTTTGTCGCCGTGGTTTCGCCTGTCCATCGCCACGGCGACCGACAGCGTCGCCGAAGCCGGGCGACGCATTGCCCGGGCCTGCACACAGTTGCGAGGCGAAGCATGAGTCATTGGCTGCAAGTGTTCGTCCACTGGACCGCCGGGTTCGGCTTGAATTACAGCTTTCTGCTGGATGCCTACCAACGCGGAACCCTGGAGCAGGGCGCGTTGACCACGGCGTTGCTGTGCCTGTTCACCATCGTCGGCAGCCTGCTGGCCGGTGTCGGATTGGCGGCGATGCTGACGTCGGGCAATCCTTGGCTGGCAAAACCGGCTCGGGTATTTGTCGAGGTCACCCGCAACACGCCGACGCTGGTGCAGCTGTATTGCGCGTTCCTGGTGCTGAACATGCTGCTGACCCAGGCCGTCGGCGCGGCCAATCCGCTGACACCGTTCGCCTGGGTGGTGATCGTGATTTCGCTGCACAAGGGCGCATTTCATGCCGAAGCCTTGCGTGCGGGGATTGACGCGGTGCCGACGGTGACGCTTGAGGCGGCCAGTTCGCTGGCGTTCAGCAGCCGTCAGTTGTTATGGAATGTGCAACTGCCGCTGGCCCTGCGCTTCGCCTTGCCATCGCTGATCAACAACCTGATCGACCTGGTGAAGATGACGGCGGTGGCCTCGGCCATTGCCGTCGGCGATATCACCTACGCGGCGATCATGATCTGGACCCAGAGCGATAACGTGCTGGAGCTGATGATCCTGATCCTGAGCTTTTTCGGTCTGCTGAGTTTTATCGTCAATTGCGTGGGGCGCTACCTGGAAGCGCGCCTGAGGATGCCCGGCTATGGCCATTGAATCGTCCGTCGATGCGCCGTTGGCCTGGCCGCGCCGGCATGTCGGCAAATTGCTGGTGTTGGCTTGCGTCGTGTTTTGGCTGGTGTATTACGCCCCGCAAAGTCCAGTGCTCAAGGCCTTGTGGCAATGGTCGCCGGCCCTGGCCACAGGCTTCGGCCAGAACATTCTGATCAGCCTGGTCGCCATCGGCCTGGGTTCGCTGCTGGGATTGCTGGTGGGTGCGTTGGCATTATCGCCACTGCGGCTGTTGCGCTTGCCGGCGCGGCTCTGGGTGCAAATCTTCCGCAATGCACCGTGGCTGGTGCTGATCTACTTCACCACCTATGTGTTCCCTTTCGAGATCCATATCGGCAGCGCGTATGTCTCGTTTCCGGACTGGGTCAAGGTGACGATTGGCCTGGCGTTGCCGGCGAGCGCCAACGTCGCGGAAATCTTCCGGGGCGCCATTGCTTCGATCCCGAGCACTCAATGGGAAGCCGCCCGTTCGCTGGCGTTTACCCGCGGACAGATCTTCCGCTCGATCATCCTGCCGCAGTGCTTCAAGCGCATGTTGCCGCCGTGGATGAACCTCTACGCGGTCATCACCATGGGCACTGCACTGGCGTCTCTGGTGGGCGTGCATGACGTGATCGACACCGCGCAAATCGCCAGCAACACCGTGAACATGACCGGTTTCACCGTGGTGATTTACCTGAGCCTGCTGGTGCTGTTCTTCGCTTATTGCTACCCGATTTCCCGACTCACCCAACACCTGGAGCGACGTTATGCCTTCTACTGAAACCGTCGCCGAGCCGCTGGTCAGCCTGCGCGACCTGCACCTCTCGTTCGCCAGCAACCCGGTGCTGAAGGGCATCGATCTCGACGTCCATCGCGGCCAGGCGGTGTCAATCATCGGCCCGTCGGGCTCCGGTAAATCAACCATCCTGCGCTGCATCACCGGCCTGTTGCAGCCACAGCGCGGCACCATCCGCGTCGGCACCACCCAGGTTCACACCCTGGCCCAGGAAGCCCAGCGCATCGCGTTGCGCAAGCGCGTGGGCTTCGTGTTCCAGCAGTACAACCTGTTCCCGCATTTGTCGGTGCTGGAGAACCTGGTGATTGCGCCGCGCAAGGTCTTGGGGCGCAGCCGGATCGATGCGGAAAAAGAAGCGCGCGCCTTGCTGGCCAAAGTGCGCATGGAGCACAAGGCCGACGCCTATCCGGGGCAACTCTCCGGTGGGCAGCAGCAGCGGGTGGCGATTGCCCGTGCACTGGCCATGCGCCCGGAGCTGATCCTGTTCGATGAAGTGACCTCGGCCCTCGACCCGGAAACCGTCGGCGAGGTGCTGACGGTGATTCGCGAGCTGACCGAAGAGGGCATGACGTGCGTGCTGGTCACCCACGAGATGCGTTTCGCCGAAGAGATCAGCGACATCGTCTACTTCACCGAAAACGGCGTGATCGTCGAGCACGGCAGCGCCGCACAGATTTTCCAGCACCCGGGCAGTGAGCGCACCCAGGAATTCCTGCGCCATGCATTGGGTGATCCGGGACGTCGTCCCGCCATCGCCAACGATCCGTACCTGTTGAGCAACCTGAGTCGCTACAGCCTGTCCGTTTAATCCCGAGGAGCCTGTTCATGAGTAACGTTAACCGTGCCGCTGTCATCGAGGATTTCCTGAAGAAAATCCGAGTCATCAATCAACGTGGCGTCGACCGCGCCGCGCTGGGCGAAATCGTTGCCCTGCTCGAAGCCCTGGCCGAGCGCCGTGATCTGTTCAATTTCGACGAGTTCCCCGCGCCAGTGCCTGGGCAGGGCAGCACCGCATTTCGCTACCGCCTCAACGACGACGGCGACACGCCAACGCTGTACCTGAACTCGCTGTTGCCGGGTAAAAGCACGATCCCGCACAACCATGAAACCTGGGCAATCATCAGCGCCGTCGAAGGCCAGGAAATCAATTACGTCTACCGCCGTGACGACGAAGGTCGCGAGCCGGGTTTCACTACCTTGCACCTGGAAAAACAAGTGATCGTGCAACCCGGCACCTCGATCTCGTTTCTCGGTGAAGACCTGCATGGCATTCGCGTCGAAGGCGAGCAAGCGACCTTGCATTTCCATCTCTACGGTCTGCCGCTGGAGTCGCTCAACGGTCGTTACGGCGTCGAGGCCGACGGGCGCATTCTCAATTACAACGCTTCGCAAATGGCCCCGTCGATCAAGGCTTACGCATGATCGATCTGTATTACTGGCCGACCGGCAATGGTTTGAAAATCGGCATCTTGCTCGAGGAGCTCGGGCTTGAGTACCGCGTGCTGCCGGTCAACATTCGTCAGGGCGAGCAGAAGCAGGCGGCGTTCCAGCGCATCAGTGCCAATGGACGGATTCCGGCGATTGTCGACCATGCCCCGACGGGTTTGGGCGAACCGCTGAGCCTGTTCGAGTCCGGCGCGATCCTCAATTACCTGGCCGACAAGGCGGGGCGTTTTCTGCCGCCGGCCGGCAGTCTCGAGCGGCAGAAAGTCCAGGAGTGGCTGTTCTGGCAGGTCGGGCATATCACCCCGTACCTGAGCCAGTTGCAGCTGTTCAAGGAGAAGGCCCCGGCGCCGATTCCGTTTGCCCTGGACTTGCTCAATGCCGAGGCGACGCGTCTTTACCGGGTGCTGGAAACGCGCTTGGCCGAGGTGCCGTATGTGGCAGGCGAATACTCGATCGCCGACATGGCGATCTTTCCGTGGATTCAGCCTCTGCGTCAGGGCCAGGACCTGGCCGACTTTGCGCAGATCCATGCCTGGCGCGAGCGCCTCAAGGCGCGCCCGGCGGTTCAGCGTGCTTACGCGAAGGGCCGGGAAGTCGCGGCCAACGAGCGCTCCCTGGCACTTCAATAATTCTTTTTTCAAGCGGGACTTCCATGAGCCAGACCGTAACCCCAGGGCAACTGCAGCAATGGCTGTTCGACGGGCAGGAAATCGCCCTGTTTGATGTGCGTGAGCACGGACAATATGGCGAAGCCCATCTGTTTTTCGGGGTGAACCTGCCCTACAGCCGACTGGAGCTGGAGGTTCGGCGTCTGGCGCCCAATCCTCAGGTGCGGCTGGTGATTTATGACCAGGACGGTGGTGAGATCGCCGCACGTTCTGCCCAGCGTCTTCACGCGTTGGGGTATGGCCGCGTGCACGTGCTTGAGGGCGGTGCCGATGGCTGGCAGGCCGCCGGGTTGCAGCTGTTTGCCGGCGTGCATGTGCCGTCGAAGGCGTTTGGTGAATTGGTCGAAGAGGCCAGTCACACGCCGCATGTCACCGCACAACAACTGGCCGAATGGCAAACCCGGGGAGAGCCTTTGGTGGTGCTGGACGGTCGGCCGTTCGAGGAATACCGCAAGATGACCATTCCCGGTTCGGTCTGCTGCCCGAACGGCGAACTGGGTTATCGCATCCATGACTTGGTGCCGGACGACACCACGCCGATTGTGGTCAATTGCGCCGGTCGCACCCGCAGCATTATCGGGGCCCAGACGCTGATCAATCTGGGGTTGAAAAACCCGGTTTACGCCTTGGAGAACGGCACTCAGGGCTGGTATCTGGCCGATTTGCAGCTGGAGCACGGCAGCACTCGACGCTATGCCGACGAAGTCAGTTCTGGCCCGTTGCCGGACCAGCGCCTGGCGGCTGCGCAACTGGCGGCTCGGACCGGTGTGAAGACCGTTGCGGCGGCTCGGGTCGAGCAATGGGCCGGGGAAGCCGGTCGCAGCCTGTTTTTGTGCGATGTGCGCACCGCTGAAGAGTTTGCCGCGGGCAGTCTGCCGGGCGCACAACACACGCCGGGCGGACAGTTGATTCAGTCCACCGATCTGTATGTCGGTGTGCGCCGGGCACGGTTGGTGTTGATCGACAGCGATGGCGTGCGGGCGCCGATTGTCGCCAGCTGGCTGCGGCAGTTGGGGCACGAAGCGTATGTGCTGGAGGGCGGCGTGAGCAGTGGTCTGGCGTTGCCTTCGGTCGAGGTCAGCGCTGCGAACGTGTTGCCGACGATCTCTGCACGGGCGCTGGCCGATGCGCTGAAGGATGACGCGGTTGCGCTGATCGACCTGCGCCCGAGCATGACCTATCGCAAGGGCCATATTGCCGGGTCGCGCTGGTCGATCCGCTCGCTGTTGGCGAAGGAAGTGGCCGGTGAGCAGCGACCTTTGGTGTTGCTGGCCGATGATCCATTGCTGGCTGCTTTCGCGGCACAGGATCTGCCGGAAAATCAGCCAGTCCGGTTGCTCGAAGGCGGACTCGATGCCTGGCGTGCCGCAGGTTTCGCGGTGCAGGAAAATCCGGCCAAGCCTGCCGATGAGCAGTGCATCGATTTCCTGTTCTTCACCCATGATCGACACGCCGGTAACAAGGATGCGGCACGCCAGTATCTGGCGTGGGAAATCGGTTTGCTGGCGCAGATGAGCAAAGACGAAATCGCCAGCCTCAAGCCGCTGCATCCCCAGATCGCCAAGGATGCGCGGATCCGCACGCGCCTGGTCCATTCGGCGCGTACCGAACCGGGCAACGGTGGTCGCGCGGTCAACGTGCCGGTCACCCGTTTAAGCACGGTGCTGTTCGACAACCTGGCGCAAATGCGCGACGCCCGTGCTCGCCGTGATAGCGAACGAGTGCTCAGCTACGGCGCCCGGGGCAATCCGACGGCATTCGCCCTCGAAGACCTGGTCACCGAACTGGAGGGAGGCTATCGCACGCGCCTGTTCGGCACCGGGCTGGCGGCGGTCGCGCAGACGTTCCTGGCGTACCTGCGGCCCGGCGATCATGTGTTGATCACCGACGCGGTCTACGCGCCTGTACGGCGCCTGGCCCGCGATTTTCTTCAGCCGTTCGGCATTCAGGTCAGCTATTTCGCCCCTGACGGCAGCGACCTGCCGGCGCAGCTGCAAGCCAATACGAAAATGGTCTACACCGAAGTCCCGGGGTCCTTGCTGTATGAACTCTGCGACTTGCCGGCCATCGCAGCCCTGTGCAAACCGCGTGGCATCCTGCTGGCCGTCGACAACACCTGGGGTTCGGGTTACCTGTATCGACCGCTGGCCCTCGGCGCGGACATCTCGATCATGGCGTTGACCAAATACCTGTGTGGCCACAGCGATGTGGTGATGGGCAGCGTCTGCACCCGGGAAGATGTCTGGCAGCCGCTGGCGACCATGAGCGACACTTTTGGTACGGCCGTCAGCCCCGACGATGCCTATCTGGTGCTGCGCGGCGCCCGAACACTGGCGCCACGCCTGGACGTGCATGAACGCCAAGCCCTGGAAATCGCCCATTGGCTGCAAGCGCAACCGCAGGTGAAACGGGTGTTCCATCCGGCCTTGCCCGATCATCCGGGGCACGCGCTGTGGCAGCGGGACTTCAAGGGCAGCAATGGTTTGCTGTCCTTTGAATTGCGCGAGTCTGCCCCGGCCAATGTCGAGCGCTTCATCGATGCGTTGCAGGTGTTTGGATTGGGCGCGTCCTGGGGAGGTTACGAAAGCCTGATCACCGTCGCCGATACCACAGACCGCAACAGTGCGGTGGATCGCGCCTTGAACCCGGTGCTGCGGTTGCATATCGGGCTTGAGGATGTCGAGGCGCTGATTGAGGATCTTCAGCGTGGATTCGCTGCGTTACTATGAGGACTTCAAGGGGCCGTTCAGGCTCCACCGGCCAATAGACAGTAGCGAATCATGCAAGCCCCGACCTATCAACTGCTGGAAGTCGCCAACGGCAAACCGATCAAGCTCTGGACCGAAGGCGTCCCGGTGGAACACGAAGCCCGGCAGCAGTTGATCAACACCGCGAAGATGCCGTTCATCTTCAAGCACCTGGCGGTGATGCCCGACGTCCACCTGGGCAAGGGCTCGACCATCGGCAGTGTCATCCCTACGGTGGGCGCGATCATTCCGGCCGCCGTCGGGGTCGACATCGGCTGCGGCATGATCGCTGCGCGCACATCGCTGACGGCTGCCGATTTGCCGGACAACCTGCATGGCTTGCGCTGCGCCATCGAAAAAGCCGTGCCCCATGGCCGCACGATGGGCCGTGGCATCCGCGACAAAGGCGCCTGGGACAGCGTTCCCAAACAGGCTGATCACGCTTGGACGGCGTTGCATTCACGGTTCAAGGCGATCACCGACAAATACCCGAAACTCGCCAGCACCAACAACCGTGTTCACCTGGGGACACTGGGCAGCGGCAACCACTTCATCGAAGTGTGCCTGGACGAAACCAACCGGGTCTGGTTCATGCTGCACAGCGGCTCACGCGGGGTCGGCAACGCCATCGGCAACCTGTTCATTCAACTGGCCCAGGCCGACATGCGTCAGCACATCGCCAACCTGCCGGACCGCGACCTGGCCTATTTCAAGGAAGGCAGCCGGCATTTTGATGACTACGTCGAAGCCGTGAACTGGGCCCAGGACTTCGCCAAACAGAACCGCGCATTGATGATGCAGGCGGTGATTCAGGCAACACGCAAAGTGATCAGCAAACCCTTCGACGTTGCCCTGGAAGCGGTGAACTGCCACCACAACTACGTGCAAAAAGAGCGGCACTTCGGCCAGGACATTCTGGTCACCCGCAAGGGCGCGGTGTCAGCGCAAAAGGGCGAGCTGGGGATCATCCCGGGATCAATGGGCGCCAAAAGCTTCATCGTCCGCGGCCTCGGCAATGAAGAGTCGTTTTGCTCCTGCAGCCACGGTGCCGGCCGCGTCATGAGCCGCACCAAAGCGAAAAGCCTGTTCACCGTCCAGGACCAGATCCGCGCCACTGCCCACGTCGAATGCCGCAAGGACGCCGCCGTCATCGATGAAATACCGATGGCCTACAAAGACATCGACCACGTCATGCACGCCCAGCGCGAGCTCGTGGAAGTGCTGCACACCTTGCGGCAAGTGGTGTGTGTGAAGGGCTGAACGCAGTCATTAGCGGTACTTGATCACGATCCCCTTGAGCTTGCGCCCCTCGATGGTTTCGACATCGCGCGCCCACAGCGGCCCGCTGACATAGGCACCCACCGGCTGGATATGGTCATAGACCACCACCACGGCATCGCCCCCGAGCTTGGCCGCCTCGTCCCGCAGTTTTTCTTCGACTTTGGTAATCGGCGGGGCAGGGTCGACACTCGCATCGATCAGCACTTCACCTAACCGGACATGCGGACGCAGCGGCTCGGTGCGCAACACCACGACCTCGCTGGGCAGCGTCGGCGCAGGATGCTCGACGCCCACATACGCAGTGGTCTGCGCATCGACAGTGGCGCAACCACTCAGTGCGAGCAGGGCGGCGGTGAGTCCACCCGCCAACAGGGACAGTTTGAGACGGGTGGACCAAGGGGCGTCATGTGCAGGCATGGTGAAACTCCTCCGAAGTGTCCGCTGCAACGCGGGCTGCCTTGTTGACGGTAGCAGACGGTCCGGGAGTTTCCAGAAAGCCCAACCCTTTCAGGTTGGGCTTTTTCAATGTCTTGAAACGTCACTGATCCTTTTCGCAATTCACCATCCACGACACACCAAACCGGTCCACCAGCATCCCGAAGCGCTCAGCCCAGAAGGTCTTGTCCAGCGGCATCTGCACCTTGCCGTCCTCCGACAACGCACCAAAAACACGCTCGGCCTCGGCAACGCTGTCGACATTCAACGAAATCGAACAACCGCTCATATCATCCGTCGGACGATCCGGGGTGGTGTCCGATCCCATGATCGCCTGATCACCTACTGCCAGGCGGGTATGAATGATCAGATTATGCAGGTCGGCAGGAAACTGCTCGCGAGCCGGGCTTTCGCCGAAGGTCATCATCATTTCGATCCGGCCTTGCAGGGCTTGCTCATAGAACGTGAAGGCGGCTTTGCAGTCGCCGTTGAAGATGAGGTAGGGATTGATTTTCATGTTTGCTCCCGTTGACCGAGGGACCTGGAGACTCCCTCTGGCCTATCAATTGACTCCAAGTAGCAAAGCCTTAGAGACGGGATTGTGCCGAGTTTGTTTAGACGTTTTTTCTATTGAAGGGACGGGGCTTATTGCTTGATCGATGCGTCGTGATTTTGGGGTTGTTGATTAAGCGGCGCGCTCGTAGTCGATGATTGCTTCGGCGGCTTCCTCTGCTCCAAAAAACACTTGGGGCTCAATGCCATCCTCTAAGCTTTGGCGCTGAAGATCTTCAAGACTTTGCTCATATTCGGTGATTAGCGCTCGATCGAATCGGTCAAGTGACTTTGGCGTCCAGATGAAAAGGGTGCATTTGTTTTGGGGTGCATCGGCCATTTTGTGTTTTACAAAGTGCAGATCCCACAAGCGACTTTTAGCGCCATCTACATGCCGGCTGATCTGTTTGGATGGTTTTATTTTTGCCAGGCTAGCGACCATTTTGTTCCCGGAAAAAAATAGATTGCCTCGGGCCCCCTGCATCGCTTGAGTGTGAAGCGGAAGGTTGAAACGGTCTCGCAGCCCAGGCAATTTTCCAAGGACACGCTCTTGTATGTCGGAGCGAAGCTGACCAAGATTCTGTTCGTAAACGATCGGATCGTCTTCAGCATCTTCTTCTTCAATAGCGTCGGAATGAACTGAGGAGAGGCTTGATGTGAGGCTGCATGCCTGCCGAAGAATATGCTTCATGTTCACACCTAGACCCTTTCGGGTTTTCCCAACAGATATCCCGTGGATACCTGCTGAAAAACTACCTTCAAAGCCAGCCTCTGCGAACTCCAGCGCTCTGCTAAGTGCCAATTCCATCATTTTCTGCATTCCTGCAGCAGATGCTCCGTACAGGCATTTTAATGCCTTGTCACTAATTGCCAGGCAACCGTCAACGCCAGTGCTCGATTTCGCAACAACCGCTATTGTCAGGCGTTCTCCCGATTGAACGATGGGCTCAAGGTAAATGGGAGCCCAATCGGCCTCATACTCTGGAAAACTTGGGAAGTCGGAAAAATCTGGAAGCATCGTGTTAGATCGCCAAACTGTTTTGTTTTACACCAAGCGCGCTATCCAATAGCACGCCCATATGTTGGACTCGGGACTCAAGGAATTCCACCACCCGGTCAACCTGCGCAATCGATACCTGACAATACTCTGGCTGGCTAGCTGCAGCATATTTTTGGAAATCTGCGTCGTATATGGGGGCAGAGGTGTTCTTGAGCTTTTTGGCTGACAGGTGACGCTCGAAAACTGTGACCTCACCGATGACCATTTGCAGCAAGCGATTCTGGATGTTTTTTCCGGCCTCGGACACGGGCGAAGCCAAAGCTTCTTCATGATCAATCAACCAGATTGCACCGTCGGCTCCGACAAGCAAGTTCCGCAGATTCCTATCCGTATTGGCGACGAGCTCGTCAAATACGATTGCAGCGTGAAGATGAGACCATTTGTTCAGGAGGTGCGAGACTTTGTCGAATTTGATAGCACGACTGACAGGAATAGCGTTTGTGTCGATGCTGGCGAGGGCAATGCACTTGCCGGGTCCTCGTCCGAGTGACTCGCCTCTTGCGATGACTAGCGCGGTGAGGGGAATTGGGAGGCCAAAAAACCGCCCGATTGTGGCGCTCATCGTTTCTGCGAACAAGCGCTCTGCCGGAAGGAATTTTACGTAGGCGTGAAGATCGCGTCTGTATCCTTTAAGTCCAGTAACTGTCCCGTAGAACAGCGGGTGCTGGCCCTTGATGTCCGGATCATCGACGGGGGCTCCCTGTAGGAAAAGTCCAAGCGGAATGTCCAGGACTTCCAGATTTGAGATCGACATCCTTTTCTACACTTCCTTTGTCGCCTGACTGTTGATCCGCGACGTTCATTTTTAAGTAAATCCCCTGATGGTCGGCTTTTGCCGGCAGTGGAGGAGAGGATTGTCTTGGGCAAGTCCGTCAGTTGTCGCGACAGGGAATGGAGTTCTCTCACGGCTTTGAGGCTTAAATAGAGGATGTAGCAGGTTAAGTCGAATGGCAATGTACGGTCACTTGAAGTCACAATTTCAACTCGGTTGACCATCCACGACGATATGGGCGCATATGAAATCGGGCAGTGATGCGGCGGCTAACCGGAGTGCATGTGCTGCCACTGAAGTGACACCCGGTCCTCAGGCTACCGCCCGCGGGGCGCAGGATGGACGCAGCAGGCGCTCAACGGCGCCACTCACCAGGTTTTCCAGCAGCTCATCACGCTGCGCGTCCTCCAGCGGATGCTGGGCCAGCCAGCCGGGCGCGCTGTTGAGCAGGTTGGCAATGGCGTGCCCGGTGGCCATCAAACCCTGTTCGCCGAGGCGCGAACGGACGCCAAGCATCTTCAGCAACGTGCGCTCGTATTGCTCGCGCAACAGCCGCACGCGCGCCTGCTGTTCTTCGTTGAGGCAGCCGCTGTCACGTTCCGCCAGACGAAAATGCCAAGGCATTTCCCGGTGCAGGTTCAAATGCGCACGGATCAGGTTGGGCAGTTTGTCGCGTTTGGCCGAGGCCTTTTGATCGATACGCCCAAGGGTCGACAACAGTTCTTCATAGAACTCTTCGATCAGGTCGAGCAGCAAGTGCTGTTTGCTCGGGTAATGGTGATACAACGAGCCCGGGGACAGCCCCAGGCAGGTGGCCAGTTCACGCATGCCGACCTGACCGAAACCCTTGCTGGCGAACAACTCCAGCACCTTGTCCCGGTACTCGGCGAAGCGTGAGCAACGCTCAGGCATAGGCATGGAAGCCACGTCCTGTCTTGCGTCCCAGGTAGCCGGCGGCGACCATTTCCTTGAGCAGCGGGGCCGGGCGGTATTTGCTGTCGTTGAAGCCGTCGTAGAAGGCTTCGAGAATCGCCAGCACGGTGTCCAGGCCGATCAGGTCCGCCAAGGCCAGCGGGCCGATCGGCTGGTTGCAACCCAGGCGCATGCCGGCGTCGATGTCTTCAGCGCTGGCCAAACCTTCCTGAAACACCAGAATCGCTTCGTTGATCATCGGCACCAGAATCCGGTTGACCACGAAACCCGGACGGTTGCCGGCGGTGATCGCGGTCTTGCCGAGGGTGGTGGCCATGTCCAGCGCTAGCGCGTGGGTGGCGTCGCTGGTTTGCAGGCCACGGATCACTTCGATCAGGCCCATCACCGGCACCGGGTTGAAGAAGTGCAGGCCGATAAAGCGCTCAGGCTGGCTGACGCTGGCGGCCAGTTGCGTGATGGACAGCGACGAGGTGTTGGAGGCGATCACGCACTCGGCGCTGACCTGCGCGGCGATCTGTTGCAGCACGCGCAGTTTCAGGTCGAGGTTCTCGGTGGCGGCTTCAATTACCATCTGCGCGTTCTGCAGGCTGCTGTAATCGGTGCTGGTGCGGATCCTGGCGAGGGCGTCGAGCTTCTGCGCTTCGGTCAGGGTTTCCTTGGCCACTTGCCGGTCAAGGTTTTTGCCGACGGTCGCCAGGGCCTTTTGCAAGGCGCTCTCGGCGATGTCGATCAAGGTCACGTTGAAGCCAGCCAGGGCGCAGACTTGCGCAATGCCGTTGCCCATGGTGCCCGCACCGATCACACCAATGTTTTGCAGATTCATCTTTGCGTCCTTCCGGTCAAACCCCGCGATACCTTGGCCGACTGGGTGGCCGAAGGCGTACTATTGGCCGCGAGTCTAGAACCGGCGGGGCAGTTGTCCTATGCCGCAACTGTTCAACGGTACTGGTGTTTTTTGCCATTCGGGCGATGGGGAGAGAAGCGTTCAAATGCGGGAAAAGGACTCGGTGGCGGCCTACTTCGTGCAGGCGATGATCCATGGGCAAGGGGACAATCCACAGCGCTCGCGAGCTGCGCTGGAAGAGGCGGGCATCGACCCGGCGTTGATCGAGCAGCCGACTGCGCGAGTGCCGGCGAGCGCGTTTGCCGCGTTGTGGCTGATTCAGATCCGTGACCTGAACGACGAATTCTTCCGCCTCGACTCCCATGGCATGCCGCCCGGCAGCTTCGCGCTGATCTGCCGCGCCTTGATCCAGGAACCCGACCTGCACAAAGCCATGCGCCAATGCCTGGCCAACTTCGCGCTGTTCCTGCGCGACTTTCGCGGCACCCTGACCGTGCGCGGCAAGCGCGCCATCATCAGCCTGGAAAGCCATGCGCAGAGCGACGATGTCAGCCGTTTTGGCGAAGAAACCTTCCTGGTGTTGATGATCAGCCTGCTGTGCTGGCTCGGCGGACGGCGCATCCCCATCGACCGCGCCGATTTTCGCCACGAGCGTGTGTCCCTCAGCGATGACCGCTTGCTCTGGGGCCCCAACCTGACCTTTGGCGCCGAGCGCACCGAAATCGAATTCGCCAGCCACTACCTGCGCCTGCCGGTCGTCCAGGACCTGGCCTCACTGAAAGTGTTCCTGCGCACGGCGCCGCAATGGCTGGTGATCCGTTTCCGCAACCAGCACGGCCTGGCGTCACAAGTCCATCAGCGCCTGCGCAACAGCCACTACAGCGATTGGCCGACCTTGCAGGCCTTCGCCCTGGAACAACACCTGAGCCCCAGCACCTTCCGCCGCAAACTGGAGCGCGAAGGCTGTTCGTATCAGGAGATCAAGGATGAGGTACGGCGCGGGGTGGCGTTTGAGCAACTGCGCGAGAGCCGGGCGAGTATCAGTGACATTGCTGAACGGCTGGGCTTTCAGGAGCCGAGTGCGTTTCATCGGGCGTTCAAGAAGTGGACGGGGGAGAGTCCGGGGCGGTATCGGGCGCGGTTTCAGGGGGGAGTGGCAGGTTGACTCATTTGAGGTGATTTACCGCCGCGCACTATTTACGCGGCGGTTCACTGTTCATGCCTCATACGAAGGCGCAGCTGCGATCCCCAAAAATCGAACCATTTTTTTGGTCACCAGCTGCCGTAAGGAATTCCAAATTGAGCTCAAGCACACCTGTTTCCTTGTAGGAGCTGTCGAGTGAAACGAGGCTGCGATCTTTTGATCTTGCTGTAGCTTTGCCCCACCGATGCAATGCTTGTGTTCTGCCTCTGGGAAATGGGCAGCAGATCAAGATCAAAAGATCGCAGCCTCGTTTCACTCGACAGCTCCTACAGGGGAACACGTGCTCCTGAGCCAGGCCGGAACTCCATGAGTCAAGCGAACAAACGTTACAGTTGTTTCCCACCTGCGCATTTTCCAGCTGAAGTACCATGTCGACACTGTCGCGTTCAGCGGCCTTCCTCTGCCGAGTTCATCGATCCATGCCTGCGGCACTTTCCCGTTTCACCTCACTACTCGACCAGGCCCGGCGCGCCTTGCTCCTGGTCTGGGGCACTTCTCGCGGGCTTTTTCTGGGGTTGGTCCTGGCCACCCTGATCGCCGGTGTCCTTCCGGCGCTGGCCGCGTGGCTCGGCCAGCGCATCGTCGATGCGGTCGTCACCGCCATGCAATTGCACGCGCAGCAGGGCAGTGCGCCGTTGTGGCCGGTGGTGCGTTATGTGTTGTTTGAGGCGGGAGTGCTGGCGTTGTTGTCCGGGGCGCAACGGGCGCTGTCGGTGCAGCAATCGTTGCTGCGTGTGCAGTTGGGGCAGAAGGTCAACACGATGATTCTGGAGAAAGCCCAGACGTTATCGCTGGTGCAGTTCGAGAATTCCGAGTTTTACGACAAGTTGGTGCGGGTACGTCGCGAAGCATCGACCCGGCCCTTGGCGTTGGTGATGAAGTCGCTGGGGCTGATCCAGAACCTGATCGTACTGATCAGCTTCGGCGTGTTGCTGGTGCATTTTTCGCCGTGGGCGCTGGTGTTGCTGGTGGTCGGCGCGTTGCCGGTGTTTTTCGCCGAAGCGCATTTTTCCGGGGACGCGTTTCGGCTGTTCACGCGCCGTGCGCCGGAGAGCCGGCAGCAGAATTACATCGAGACGCTGCTCTCCCATGAGGGCTACATCAAAGAGGTCAAACTGTTCGGCTTCGCGCCGCTGTTGTTGAAGCGTTACCGCGAGACGTTTGCCCGCCTGTATGCCGAAGACCGGCGCTTGACCTTGCGCCGCGATGGCTGGGGGTTTGTCCTTGGCCTGCTCGGCACCGCTGCCTTTTACCTGGCCTATGCCTGGGTGGTGGTCGATACCGTCCACGGCAATATCAGCCTCGGGCAGATGACCATGTACCTGGTGCTGTTCAAGCAGGGTCAGAGCGCAGTGAGCAGCAGTTTGAGCGCCATCAGTGGTCTCTACGAAGATGGCCTGTACCTGTCGAGTCTTTATGAATACCTCGCCGAGCCGGTGGTCGCCGATGCCGGGCATCTGACCGTTGGCGCGGTGCCCGGCGATGGGTTGCGTTTCGAGAATGTCGGTTTCCGTTATCCGGGGGCCAGCCGCGCTGCTCTTGAAGGCATCGACTTGCACTTGGTGCCGGGTCGCAGCATGGCGCTGGTCGGGGAGAACGGTTCGGGAAAGACCACGATGATCAAGTTGCTGACCCGTCTGTACCGCCCCGATCAGGGCCGGATCTTGCTCGACGGCAGCGATTTGCAGGCCTGGGAGGAGGACGCGTTACGCCGGCGCATCGGGGTGATTTTTCAGGATTACATCCGCTACCAGTTTTCCGTGGGCGAGAACATTGGTGTCGGCGATACGCTGGCGTTCAATGACGAACAACGCTGGAAAGAAGCCGCCGCCGAAGGCATGGCCGCGCCGTTCATCGAAGGTCTGGATCGAGGCTACGCCACGCAACTGGGCCGCTGGTTTGCCGGCGGGCAGGAACTGTCGGGCGGACAGTGGCAGAAGATCGCCTTGTCCCGCGCCTACATGCGCCGCAACGCTGACATCCTGATTCTGGATGAGCCGACCTCGGCCCTCGACCCGGCGGCGGAAGCGGCGGTGTTCGAGCATTTCAGCGAACACACGGAAGGTCGCATGACGCTGCTGATTTCCCACCGGTTTTCCAGCGTGCGCAACGCGGACCACATCATTGTGCTTGATCAGGGGACGATTCTTGAACGCGGTGACCACGAAAGCCTGGTTGCGGCGGGTGGGCGTTATGCGCAGTTGTTCAACCTGCAAGCCCGGGGTTACCGCTAGGCCCGGCGACTCGCTGCGGTTTTGCCTTCATCAAACTGTCGATTGCCTGGCGATACTGGCTTCCACCCAGGCTCATGCTGTTGTTGTGCGTACCACCGGGCACCAACAACAAACGCTTGGGTTCGCTAGCGGCATTGAACAATTGCTGGCTGAACCGCGAGGGCATGAACGTGTCCGCCTGGCCATGGACCACCAGCAGCGGCATATCGATGTCGACGATCTTGTCGATGGAATCGAATTTCTGCGACAGCAGCCAGCGCACCGGCAACCAGGTCACGGGCAGATTGTTCTCGGCCACGGCGGCCACGGCATCACCGAGTGTGGTGAAAGTGGACTCGATCACCAAACCGCGCACCGGTATCGCGCTGTGGTCTTTTTTCGCTTGCGCCGCCAGGTCGGCCGCGAGGTCGATCGCCACCGCACCGCCCAGGGAATGGCCATAGATCAGGCGCTTGTTGGCGTCCGGTTGCATCGCCTTGAAGCGCTCCCAGGCGACGCGGGCGTCTTCGTAGACACTGGCTTCCGACGGCAGATCCCCCTTGCTCTGGCCAAAGCCACGGTAGTCGATGGCCAGCACCGAATACCCCATCGCTCGTAACTGCTCGATGCGGAACGCCTGGCCGGTCAGGTTCCAGCGCACACCGTGCAAATACAGAATCGACGGCGCATCGCGACGGGCGGCCGGCCACCACCAGGCATGCAGGTTTTGCCCGGCCTTGAAGCTGGCAGGCTTGATGTCGAACTCCTGAACGTCCTGCGGCAAACCGTGATACCAGCCAGCGATGCCCGGCTCGATACGAAACAGCAGCTCACGCTCCTTGTACTTGAGCACGCCGCAACTCACGGGCAAGCCAAGGATCAGCGCGGCCATGCACAGGATTGGCAGCCAGCGTCGGCTCATGCGACTCATCAGGTTCGAAAACATGCGGTGGTCCGGGGACGGGAATCAAAGCTCGGGTTTTAACAGATGCGTGGCGGGGCGTGGGATAAATTCGACGGTCGTGTGAATGGCCGGATTGGGCGGTGACTAATCGGGCTCCATCGCGAGCAGGCTCACTCCCACAGGGTAAGCATTCCAATGTGGGAGCGGGCTTGCCCGCGATAGCGTTAGTTCGACCCGCACAGCTCCCACATTGGAATGCGATCCCCTGTGGGAGTGAGCCTGCTCGCGATGAGGCCATTTCTGCCCACACCTCTTTAAAGCCATGCGCAAAGCCATTCGTCTTTGCTTCAAAGGCCCACCCAACAAAAAGATTGAATAATCACACAAAATGTTATTTAAATAACAAAACAACAACGCCGGCATTAGCCTGGCAAGCCGGATCAAGGTGGGATAGCAATGAGCAAGATCGCAGTCATCGGCAGCAACATGGTGGATCTGATCACCTACATCGACCGCATGCCGGCCCAGGGCGAAACGCTTGAAGCGCCCGGGTTTGCCCTCGGTTGTGGTGGAAAGGGCGCCAATCAGGCGGTGGCCGCGGCCAAGCTTGGGGCGGATGTGCTGATGTTGACCAAGGTCGGTGATGACATGTTTGCCGACAACACCTTGGCCAACTTTCAGCGTTTTGGCATCGACACCCGTTATGTGCAGCGTGTGCCCGGCGTCTCCAGCGGTGTGGCGCCGATCTTCGTCCAGGCCGACTCGCACAACAGCATCCTCATCGTCAAAGGCGCCAATGCGCACCTCGCGCCGCCGGATATCGACGCTGCCGCGCAGGCGTTGCGCGAATGTTCGCTGATCGTTCTGCAACTGGAAATCAACGTCGAGACCGTTTACCACGCCATCGAATTTGGCCGCACGCACAATATCCCGGTGCTGCTCAACCCGGCTCCGGCTTTGTCAGGCCTGAGCCGCGAACACCTGGCGCAGCTGGATTTCCTGGTGCCCAACGAGTCCGAACTGGCGCTGATCACCGGTCAGGTCGTGGACTCGCCTGAGTCAGCCCACAAAGCCGCACTGACATTGGTCGCCAGCGGCATTCGCCACGTGATCGTGACCCTCGGCCAGCAAGGCGCGCTGTACGTCGGCGAGCAGGGCGAGTTTCAGATTCCCGGCCTGTCGGTCGCTGCACGCGACACCACCGGGGCGGGGGACGCCTTTATCGGTTGCTTCATTCATCACTGGAGCCGCGACCGCGACATCCGCGCCGCCATGACTCAGGCCGTGGCGTATTCCGCCTGCTCAGTCACAGGTCTGGGTACTCAAACCTCCTACCCGGACGCCACCGCATTCGCTGAATTCCAGCGCCGGTTCGACGCCTGACGCCGAGCTGATTCACCCCTCAACGCCCACCCCGGAGAACAACAATGACAAAGCCTCCGCTCCAACAGACGTCCGATGGTTTCTACCTGAACCGCACGCCCTGGTTCGCCTTCATTTTGCTGTGCAGCATCTTCGCGCTGTGGGCCGCCGCCGCGAGCATGAACGACGTGCTCATCGCGCATTTCAAGAAGGCCTTTCTGCTCAGCGATTTCCAGACAGCGTTCGTGCAATCGGCGTTTTACCTGGGCTATTTCTTCGTGGCGATCCCGGCTGCGCTGGTGGTCCGCCGTTTCAGCTACAAGACCACCATCCTCATCGGATTGATGCTGTACATGTTCGGTTGCCTGCTGTTTTTCCCGGCGGCGTCGACGGCCAAGTACGGCATGTTCCTGCTGGCGCTGTTTGTGATTGCGGCGGGGCTGTCGTTTCTCGAAACCGCCTGCAACACCTATTCGACGCTGATGGGCCCGCGTGAAACCGGCACTCGTCGCCTGAATATTTCCCAGACGTTCCACCCGTTCGGCGCGATGGCCGGGGTGTATGTCGGCAGTTTTGTGATGTTCAAGGACACCGACGCAACCCGCGAGCAGCTCACGCAAATGAGCGCTTCGGATGCCGCCGTCCAGCAACTGCAGATGATCCAGTCCACGTTGTTGCCGTACAAATACATGATCGCGGTGCTGGTGTTGATGTTCATCCTGATCGCCGTCACCCGGTTCCCAAAGTGCAAGGGCAATCAACCGAGCAGCAAGAAAACCGCCAGCCTCGGTCAGAGCCTGTCGCGACTGTGGGCCAACAAGCGCTTTACCTTTGGCGTGCTGGCGCAGTTTCTGTATGTCGGGGCGCAGGTCGGGGTGTGGAGTTTCACCATTCGCTTGGCCATGCAATTGGGCGGCATGAACGAGCGCAGCGCCTCGTGGTTTTTGCTGACCACTTTCGCCGCCTACTTCGTCGGCAAGCTGATCGCCAACGTGCTGATGCGCAAACTGCACCCGGCCAAGGTGCTGGCGGTGTACGGCGTGCTGTGCATCGCGTTGCTGGCTTACACGATTCTGGTGCCGAACATCACGGCGGTGTATGCGGCGGTGGGCGTCAGCGTGTTCCTCGGTCCTTGCTGGCCGACCATTTACGGCCTGACCATTGATGGCCTGGGCGAAGACACCGGCGTCGGCGGTTCGCTGCTGGTGATGAGCATCGTCGGTGGCGGGGTGATCCCGATCTTCCAGGGCCTGCTCTCCGACTACAGCGGCGGCAACATGCAATTGGCCTACAGCGTGCCGTTGCTGTGCTTCATCGTGATCGTGATGTACGCAGTGCGTTGCCTGCGTCACTCCGCCAGCGAACGGGCGCCGGTCGGTGCGGTGGTGGCTTCATGAATACGCGGATCAATCTGCATCCGTCGCAGTTCGGTGAGGCGCGCAAGACCTTGCTCGAATCCGAAGCGTTCACCGTCAGCGCCTGGGTCTATCCCAGTGGTGTGCTGGCGGTGGAATTGGCCAACCGTCGCGGCAGTCTTGTCGTGCTGCCGTATCAGGGCCAGATGATCTGGTCCGCCGTGTTCGACGGTTGCGACCTGACCATGAGCAACCTGTTCAGCCAGCCTCGGCCCAGCCCGACCGTGATCGGCACCTACGGCTGCTTCATGTTCCACAGCGGCCTGCTGCGCAACGGTTGCCCGAGCCCCGAGGACGATCATCCGCTGCACGGCGAAATGCCTTGCGCGGCGATGGATCGTGCCTGGCTGGAGGTGGGTGATGACAGCGCTGGCGGCTATCTTCGATTGGGCGGCGAGTACGAATATGCGCAAGGTTTCGGTGACCGATACCTGGCCAGCCCGAGCGTCACTTTGCATGCCAATTCGGGGCTGTTCGACATCGCCATGCAAGTGACCAATCTTGCCGGTAAACCGATGGACCTGATGTACATGGCGCACATGAACTACGCCTATGTCGAAGGCGCCCGCTTCATCGAGCCCCTGGGTTTTGAGCGGGTGCGCGTGCGCAGCAGCGTGCCGGCCCATGTGAAACCGACGCCGGCCTGGACCGACTACATGCAAGCGCTGGCGCAAGATCCGCAGCAATTCAAGCGTCTGGATCAGCCGCAGCTCTACGATCCCGAAATCGTATTTTTCTTCGACGATGTCCGGGCGGATGACAGTGGTCACGCGCATTTCCTGCTGAGCCATCCCGACGGCGCGGCGTTCTACACGCGCTATCGACCGGAGCAGTTCGAGCATGCCGCGCGCTGGGTCTTGCACAACCCCGATCAGCAAGTGGCGGCGTTCGTGCTGCCGTCCACCTGCGAGCCGGAAGGCTATCGCGCGGAGTCCGCCAAGGGCCATGTGCGGTCGCTGGCAGCGGGGGCGACGGCGGATTTTCGCGTCACCACCGGCTACTTGAGTGCGGCGGAGCAACAAGCGCTGATCAGATGATCAACTGCGCGCCGCTTGCGGTAATGGCGTCGCGGTAGGCCCTGGGGATTTTCTTGTCGCTGACCACGAACTGGAAATCCTCAAGGTTGGCGAAATGCGCGGTGCGCACGGTGTCGAACTTGCTGTGGTCGGCCAGCAGCAGCCGCTGTTGCGCCTGGCGCAGGACTTTCTGCTTGACCTCCACTTCGTTGAAGTTGAAGCAGGTCACGCCGAAGTCCTGGCTGACGCCGGCAGCGGAAACGAAGGCCCAGGTCAGGCGCACGCTGTCGAGAATGCCGGTTTCGCTGGTGTTCTCGAACACCTGGTTCTTGCGGTGAAACGTGCCGCCGCACATCACGACCTGGCAGTTGGGTTTTTGCGCGAGTTTGAGCAGCACGTTCAGGGAGTTGCACACGGCGGTGAACTCCAGCTCGTCGGGGATGAAATCGATCACGAAAGGCGTGGTGGTGCCGCAGTCGAAGAACACTGTGTCGCCCGGCTGGATAAACCCGGCGGCGAGTTTGCCGATGCGGCGTTTTTCCTCGACATGGCGGGTGTCCTGTTCGGCCACGCGGTAATCGCCGGGCTCGTTGCCATCGTGGATTTTGGTGATGTAGCCGCCGAGCAACCGCAGGTGGTCGGTGT
This sequence comes from Pseudomonas sp. DR48, assembly GCF_019823085.1. NCBI lineage: Bacteria > Pseudomonadati > Pseudomonadota > Gammaproteobacteria > Pseudomonadales > Pseudomonadaceae > Pseudomonas > Pseudomonas sp. DR48. Next base: position 4,591,789 of record NZ_CP081946.1, read on the forward strand.
ACTTGCTGAGGTCGCGGCGCAGGGTCATCTCGGACACGTCCAGCAATGCCGCCATCTCGCGCAAATGGATGGCGCTCTGGTCTTGCAGGGCTTGTTGAATCAGCTTGAGACGCTCGGCTTTTTTACTGTCCACAGGCATTCCGGGGTTGATTGTTGGTGTTATTTAAGTAACATTATTTGTGAGTTTTGTAACGTTTTTGCGCGAATCACCCTCGATTGTGGCGCAGGGGCATTTGAATATACAAACAGGAGTTTTCGCGATGGCACACCTCGAACCCCAAGCGCTGGCGCAGTACATCGATCATACCTTGCTGGCGCCGGATGCCTCCCGCGAGCAAATCGCCACGTTGTGCCGCGAAGCAGCGGAACATGGTTTCTATTCAGTGTGCGTGAACTCGGGGCAAGTGCCCCATGCCGCGCAATGCCTGGCAGGGCAGCCCGTGAAAGTCTGCGCGGTGGTTGGCTTCCCGCTGGGCGCCGGGCTGAGTGACACCAAGGCTTTCGAAGCCGAGCGGGCCATCACCGCCGGCGCAGGGGAGGTCGATATGGTGTTGAACATCGGCTGGCTGAAGGACGGCTTGTACGATCAAGTGCGAGACGACATTGCCCAAGTCTTGCAGGCGTGCGGCAAGGTGCCGTTGAAAGTCATCCTGGAAAACTGCCTGCTGAGCGACGCCGAAAAGGTCAAGGCCTGCGACATTTGCCGTGAGCTGAACGTCGCCTTCGTCAAAACCTCTACCGGTTTCAGCCGTAGCGGCGCCACCGTGGAAGATGTTGCGCTGATGCGCCGCACCGTCGGGCCTGACATCGGCGTCAAGGCCTCCGGTGGCGTACGCGATTACCCGACCGCACTGGCGATGATCGAAGCCGGCGCCACGCGACTGGGCACCAGCTCGGGCATCGCGATCATCAGCGGCGCCCAAGCGGCAGGCGCCGGTTACTGATCAGTCCACTTTCAACACAATCTTGCCGATGTGATCGCCGGCTTCCATCCGCGCATGGGCCTGCGCTGCGTCGGTGTAGGCATAGACCTTGTCGATCATCGGCAGGCAACGGCCGGCGGCCAGTACCGGCCAGACGTACTCGCGCAACTGTTCGGCGATCGAGGCTTTTTCTTCGCGGGTGCGCGAGCGCAGCAGGGAGCCGGTGATCGTCGCGCGCTTGCTCATGATCCCCAACAAGTCGACGTCGTTGGCGCGTGCACCGCCGAGAAAGCCCAGCATCACCAACCGGCCTTCCATGCCCAGCGCCGCAACGTTCTGGTTGAAGTACGAGCCGCCCATGATGTCGAGGATGACATTGACGCCTTTACCGGCGGTTTTCTCCTGGATGACCTGGACGAAATCCTGATCACGGTAGTTGATCGCTTCGGCACCGAGCTGGCGGATTGCCGCGCATTTTTCCTCGCTGCCAGCGGTGGCGAAGGCTTTGACGCCGAATTCTCGGCAGAGCATCAGGGCGGTGGTGCCGATGCCGCTGGTGCCGCCGTGAATCAGTGCGCGCTGGCCTTTGCTGGCGCCGCCCATGTCGAACAGGTTGGCCCACACGGTGAAATAGGTTTCCGGGACTGCGGCCGCGTGGACCCAATCCATGCCGTCGGGTATCGGCAACGTCTGGCTGGCCGGGGCGACGCAATACTGCGCGTAACCGCCGCCGTTGGTCAGCGCACAGACCTTGTCGCCGACAATGAATTCGCTGACGCCCGCACCGATGGCCACCACTTCACCGGCCACTTCCAGCCCCGGGATCGGGCTCATGCCGGGTTTCATCGGGTACTTGCCGGCGCGTTGAATCACATCGGGACGGTTGACCCCGGCGGCGTGCACGCGAATCAGCACTTCACCGGCGCCGGCGCTTGGAACCGGTTCCTGGCGCGGCTTCAGAACGTCGGGACCGCCGGGTTCGGTGATTTCAATCAGGGTCATGGTTTGAGGCAAAGTCATGTTGGGGTCCTGTCGAGAAAGTTGTCTGTAAATGAGATCGCATGAGCCAACCAATGATTCAGTCAAACCACCAATCCCTGTGGGAGCGAGCTTGCTCGCGATAGCGGTGTGTCAGTCACATTGATGTTGGATCTGCCTACGTTTTCGCGAGCAAGCTCGCTCCCACAGGGGATCTGTTCAGCAACCGCATTACCTGTTCCAGCATCAGTGCAACCACAATGGCACCCGCCGCCACAACGAACAACCGCGCATGATGCCCGCCGCTGGCATTGAACAACGCCGAATAGGCAAAGCCTGCTATCGCCTGGAACGTGGCGAACGACACCGTGGCGCGGCTCCAGGCAATCTGCTGCTGGTGATGGTTGGGGATCAGCTCATGCACCCGGGCCAGCGCCAGTGGCACGATGCCTGGCGGGAACGAACCGAGGATCACTGCCAGCACAGCCAGCGCCGTGAAAGAACTCGCTATCGACAGCAAGCCCACGGCAATCGCCTGCACCACCAGCACCAGCCGGATACTCAACCGGGCGCCGAGCTTATCGGCCAGAAAACCGTAACTGACCGGCCCGATGATTGCGCCAAGACCGTACATCACCCACATCAGTGCACCCACGTGCGCCCCGGCACTGAGCCCGCGGGCGACGTAATCCACCAGGAAGACCATCGCCGGCACCAGCCCTGCGGCCATGAAGGCGTACTGGGCGAACAACAGATATACGGCGGGATCGGTCGGAGTCGTGGATTTTTCAATCGACACTTCTGCGGCCTGAGGATGCGCCGCTTTCGGCCAAGCGAACCAACTCGCGGCGGTCAGGACCAGTGACAGAATGCCCAGGCCAAACCAGGTTTGCTGCAATCCAAGGCCCAGCAACGGCGGGACAATCGTCCCCGAGCCGGCAATGCCCAGGCCGATACCGAGGAAGATCGCGCCGCTGGCCAAGCCCCGGCGCGATGCCGGCACATGGGGCAATACGGTCGCAGCGACCAACACCATGATCGCGCCGCCCGCCACGCCGGATAGCAGGCGCCAGCCGAAGAACCAGCTCACCGACAAGGGAAAACCACAGGCAAAAAATGCCAGGGTCACGGCCAGCATCATCAGGCGCAGGGCCGTGGTGTTGGAGGTGCGGTTGGCCAGCGGCCGGCCGATCAGCGCGCCGATCAAGTAGCCGATAAGGTTGGCGGCGCCGAGGTACACCACGTCGCTGGCGGAGAACCAGTGCGCCTGGATCAGCGACGGAATCAACGGCGTGTAGGCAAACCGCGCCAGGCCAATACTGACCAGGCTGGCGGCGAGGCCGGCGAAGATCGGCAGCCAGATCGCGCTGCGCGGGGTGGTCGATGTGCTGTGCATGAGAGCAGTCCTGTGAGGTTATCTCTGGCGTCCAGCGTATCGAGAATTATTGATGCAGTAATGCAGCGATTTCGCGCTACAGTGATGCGAATTTGCATCGTGAGAAAAGCCATATGAATTGGGATGACGCACGGGTGTTTCTGGCGGTGTGCCGCGAATCGACGTTGCGCGGTGCGGCGCGGGTGCTGGGGGTCGATCAGGCCACGGTCGGGCGGCGAGTCACGGCGCTGGAAAAGTCCTTGAGCGCAACACTGTTCCTGCGCACCTCCGAAGGTTACGCGTTGACGGCGGTCGGCGAAGCAGCCTTGCAGGCCGTGGAAAAAATGGAGGTCTCGGCGTTGGAGCTGGAACGGCAGATCCTCGGCCTGGACGATCGGCTCACCGGTACGGTGAGGGTCAGCACCACCGATTCGCTGGCCATCGATTTCCTGATCCCGGCGATTGCCCGGTTGCACGACAAACACCCGAATGTGCGGGTGCAACTGGACGCGTCCACGCAAATGATCAGCCTGGCCAAGCGCGAAGCCGACATCGCGGTGCGCAATGCCCGGCCGGACAACCCGGACCTGATCGCCCGGCGTATCGCCCGTTGGCCGGTGGGCCTGTTCGCCTCGCAAGAGTATGTCGACAGCCACGGCGTGCCTGAGCCGGGTTCGGCGTTTGAAGGACATGACCTGGTGGCTTACCAGCCGTATCTGGCAAGTAACAAGGAGATGACGCTGGTATCGGAACCGGTGAGCCGCGGGCGGATCGTGTCGAGCCTGGGCTCCGGCCTGCTGGTGCGTCGGGCCATCGCGGCGGGGCTCGGGGTGGGGGAAATTCCGGTGTACATGGGGGAGAGGGACGGGCTGGTCAGGCTGTGGCCGGAACGCACGCGACCGGTGCCCTATGACGTCTGGCTGGTGACCCATGCGGACTTGCGGCATACCGCCCGGGTTCGCGCTGTGATCGATGAAATTGTCGCGGGGTTTTCCGGTACCGGCGAATAATAGTCAAAAGACCGCAGCCCCGTTCCCCTGTAGGAGCTGTCGAGTGAAACGAGGCTGCGATCTCTTGATCTTTACGGCATTTCAGGCAGCTCTTGCGGCCGCAGATCGAACACCAGCACTTCGGCATCCACGCCGTTGTTCAGGGTCAGCACCTGTTCCTGACGAACCCGCACACCATCGCCTTCCTGCAACGGCACGCCGTTGAGTTCAACGCTGCCACGGGCCACGTGCACATAGGCGTAGCGGTCGGCGGCCAGTTCCAGAGTGGTGCTTTCCTTACCGTCGATCAGCGCGGCATACACCCGTGCATCCTGACGCACTTTCAGCGAACCTTTGTCCCCATCCGGGGAGATGATCAGTTGCAGGCGTCCGCGTTTTTTCTGGGTGCTGAAGTGCTCTTGCTGATAACGCGGTTTGGCGCCGCTGACTTCCGGCACGATCCATATTTGCAGGAAGTGCACCGGCCGCGTGGCCGAGTGGTTGTATTCGCTGTGCGCCACGCCGCTGCCGGCGCTCATCAACTGCACGTCACCGGGACGAATCACCGAGCCGGTGCCCAGGGTGTCCTTGTGTTCCAGCGCGCCTTCAAGCACGTAGGAGAAAATCTCCATGTCGCGGTGCGGGTGCTGGCCGAAGCCTTTACCGGCCGCCACGCGGTCGTCATTGATCACCAGCAGATCGGAAAAACCCTGTTCTTTGGGGTTGCGATAGTTGGCGAAGGAAAAGGTATGGAACGACTTCAACCAGCCGTGATTGGCGGCGCCGCGATCCGAGGCTTTGCGAAGGGTCAGCATGATGAAATCTCCTGTTGGGACGTTGATTCGTCCGAGTGAGGAGAAGGTTAATGTTTATCGGTTGGTGCAATAAGTAGATGGAAATTGAAATACTGTCTCTTTTGAGTTGACAGTCGTCTACAGGCTGCCAAGTATTTCCTCCGACGCTGGCGTCATACTTGGCCATAATGCACAGCACTGTTTGAGGCCTGACACAAACCTCCTGTGGGAGCGGGCTTGCTCGCGAATGCGGTGTCACATTCAACATTTTGGGGGACTGATACACCGCTTTCGCGAGCAAGCCCGCTCCCACAGGGGCTTGGTGTTGGCAGATAGACTTTCTTTTGACTTCAGTGATTTTGAACCCATGAAAACCGTGGCTATGGTGTTGTTTCCCGACTTCCTCCTGCTGGACATGGCCGGCCCCATGGAAGTGTTTTCCATCGCCAATCGTTATCTGCCGGCGCACGAGCGCTACGAGCTGTCGACCATTGGCACTGAACCGGGCGCGTTGCGCGCCTCCAACGGCGTCAGCGTGCAAGCCGATCTGCACATCGATCAGGCGGCGCAGGCGTATGACTTGTTGCTGGTACCCGGCGGTCCGGGTGCCTATAACGAAAAGCACCCGCCGTTGCTGTGCTGGCTCAAAGACGCCGTCGCACGGGCAGGGCGCTACGGCTCGATCTGCACCGGCGTGTTCGTGCTCGGGCACGCCGGTTTGCTGGACGGCTATCGCGTCACCACCCATTGGCATTACACGGAGCGCCTGATCAAGGGGTTTCCCGAGGCAACCGTGGAGACCGACAAGATTTACGTGCAGGACCGTAACCTCATCACCTCTGGCGGCGTGACCGCCGGCATCGACCTGGCGCTGGCGATTGTCGCCGAAGACCACGGCAAGAAAGTCGCCCAGGACGTGGCCAAGGTGTTGCTGGTGGTGATGAAACGCCAGGGCGGACAAGCGCAGTTCAGTCCGTTGATGGCCGCCGTCGCACCGCAGGAAACGCCGATCACCCGCGTGCAGAACCATGTGCTCGAACACCTCGATGAAGCCTTCAGCATCGAACGCATGGCCAGCTTCGCGAACATGAGCGAACGGCACTTTGCCCGCACGTTTGCCCGGGAAGTGAACATGACGCCCATGGAGTTTTTGCAAAGTGCGCGCATCGACAGCGCCCGCAACCTGCTGGAAACCAGCGACCTGCCACTCAAGACCGTGGCCTTTAAAAGTGGCTTCGGCAGTGTGCGGCACATGCGTTTTCTGTTCAGTGAAAAGCTGGGCCTGACTCCCAGCCAATACCGCGAACAGTTCAGCTAGAGCGATTGTGTCCGTCATGCGCACCGCGATGGCTGTGACACTCCTACCGTGGCAGTTGAACCGTCACTGTGGCCTGCCAAGATACTTGGCAACGCTTTGCAACGGAGGTGCGGGAGCCTGGAGGGCGCATGCGATGGGTGTTGTCGCACGGTGAGCCAAGCCAGGTTGCAGCATGTGAATGGACATGAACAGCCTCATAGATCTGAACAGCGATGCGGTGCTGCGATTCGGCCCCTACGCCTTCCACCTGCAGCAACGGCTGATCCTGGAGGGTGATCGCCCGCTGCGCATGGGCGGGCGTGCCCTGGACATTTTGCAGGTGCTGGTCGAGCGTGCCGGCGACGTGGTCAGCAAGGATGAATTGATTGCCCTGGTCTGGCCGACCTCCGTGGTCGAGGAAATCAACCTGCGTGTGCACATCGCGGCCCTGCGTCGGGCCTTGGGTGACGGGCAGGATGGCCAGCGCTACATCGTCAACATTCCCCAGCGCGGCTATAGCTTTATCGCCCCGGTGGAACAAGTGCCCGCGGGCATGCTGGTGTTGTTCGAGAACGTGCAAAAACACCAGCACAACTTGCCGGCCCGGTTGACGCCGGTGACCGGTCGGGATTCGATCGTCGGCAGTCTGGTCCGGCAATTGCCGGTCCGTCGCCTCATGACCCTGACCGGCCCCGGCGGCATCGGCAAGACCACGGTGGCGTTGCGTGTCGCCGAGCTGCTGTTGCAGCACTATGAAGACGGCGTGTGGCTGGTGGATTTCGCGGCGATCGATGACCCGGCGCGGGTGGTCGATCATCTGATTCAGACCCTTGAGCTGGAGGTCGGCACGACGCTGGACGTGCTGGCAAACCGACACACATTGCTGGTGCTCGATAACTGCGAACATTTGCAGGAACGCTGCCGGACCCTGGTCGAGGATTTATTGATCTCGGCGCCTCGCCTGTCGATTCTGGTGACCAGTCGCGAACCGTTGCAGGCGGCGGGGGAAACGGTCCAGCGCCTGGCCTCTCTGGTGGTGCCGCCCGCGTCGGCCTTGCACAGCGTCACCGAAGCCATGGGGTATTCGGCGGTGCAGTTGTTCGTCAGTCGCGCCCGAGCCCGTCAACAAGGTTTTGCCCTGCGCGAACAAGACCTCAAGGCTGTGCGCGAAATTTGCCAGCGGCTCGATGGTTTGCCGCTGGCGATCGAACTGGCGGCGGGGCAGATCGACGCCTTGGCGCTGGTGGGCTTGCAAGCGCAGCTCGACAACTGTTTTCAACTGCTGACCCAAGGCCGGCGCACCGCCGTGCCCCGGCATCAAACCCTCAAGGCTGCGCTGGACTGGAGCTATGAACGACTCGGTGAACGCGAGCAAACCGTGCTGCAGCGCCTGTCGGTGTTCAAGATGTCCTTCACCCTTGAGGCGGCGATTGGCGTGAGCAGTTGCGCACTGCTCAAACCCGAAGTACTGGCGGCGCTGGTGGAGCGTCTGGTGGCCAAATCGTTACTGTCAAAGGATCAAGTCAACGGCACCAGCCGTTATCGCTTTCTTAACACCACCCGCCGCTATGCGCTGGAGAAGCTTGAGCTGAGCGGCCAACAGCGTCTGTTCGAGAGGCGTTACTCGCACTACATCAGCCGCGCGCGCAGGACCTCAGGGGCGCCATTGCCCATGGAGCTCGTCGAGTAAGCACCGGACTTTGTGCAAGTCCGGCGTCGCGAAACCTTCGGTGAAGCGGTTGTAGACCGGTGCCAGCAACTCATGGGCCTGCTGGTACAAGCCCTGACGCTGCCAGAGTTGCGCCAGTGAGGTGGCGCTGCGCAGTTCCCAGGCCAGGGCTCCCTGATGCCTGGCTACATTCAATGCCCGAACCAGCATCTCTTCGGCTGCAATGGCTGTGTGGGAACGAGCCTGCTCGCGATGATCCCCCTCCGACGGATTGTCCTGCGCCATCAACGCATCAGCCCTGGCGCGCAGTATCTCCGCCGTGCTCCATCCCGCCGCCCCGGTATCGGCCCGCTGCAGCAAGGTTTCATCGACAAAGCCGCTGTCGAGCGTAACCATGATTTCGCCGATCAAGCCCGCCCCCGGTCGAGCGGGCAACTGCGCTTCTTCGCGATCAATCACCTGCGCGTAATGCTGTGCCCAGTTATAAAACAGCAGCACCGAATGCCTTTGCGCCTGCTCTTGCAACAGGCGCAAGAGCTCGCGAGCGGTCTGAGGCTCGCCGTTGTAGTGGGCAATCAGGCACCCGGCCAGCGCCAGGGTGTAGCAGATCGACGTGCCGTGGTTGATCTGATTCGCGATGTCCAGCGCCTGCCGGGCGGTGCGCCAGGCTTGTTCCGGCTGGCCTTGCACCCAAAGGATGCGCGCCAGAATCGTCAGGGCGGCCACACTCTGATCGTATTGCACGCCAAATCCGTGGGTGAAGCGGTTGAGGTGGCCGCTTTGGGCCATGCGCTGGATGACCTGTTCGGCGTTCTCCCGCGCCAATGACTGATTGCCGGAAAAGTGCAGCGCCAGAACGCGTAAGCGGTGTGTACTGAGTGACAGGACGGCGTCGTCATCGCCCCCCAGTCGGTCGAATTGCTGGCTCTGCTCCAGCGCCATTTGGTAGTGACCGCAACTGAGGTTGACCGCCATGTGCCCCGACACCGCCCGGAGCTCGCCTGCCACGTCGTTGGCGGTTTTGGCCAGGGTGCGGGCGCTGACGAACGCCTCGATGGTTTCGGCGGTGCCGCCCTGGGTGTGGTAGCAGGAGCTGCCCAGCGCCAGCTTCAGGTCCATTTTCAGACGAGGGCAGGGCTCGGCGTTCGTGTCGAGCAAGGCCAGCGCCTTGCGCACATAGACCCCGTGTTCCTTGAGCAGCGACAGTTCTTGCCAGAGTGGCGTGGACGTCGCCGCCAGACGAATCGCCAGCGCTTGCGGCCCCTGGCCATTCAAGCCCCAGTCGAGTGCCGAGCGAATGTCTTCCAGGCTGCGCGCGTAACGCTCGATCCACAGGCTAGTGGAAATCAGTTCCCAGTCTGCCCGGCCTTGATTCATCAAGGCCAGGCATCGTTGGGCGTGGCGTTCACGGGTGTCCGGCAGATCAGCGGCCTCGGCGAGTTTTTCCAGGGCATAGCTGCGGGTCGTGTCGAGTAATCGATAAAACACTTCTTCGTCGCCCACCTCGACATTCAACAGCGACTTGGCCACCAGTTGCGTGATCGAGCCAAATACCACATCGGGCTCGATGTGTTCGCCGACGATCACCGCCGCTGCCGACTGCAACGTGAAACCACCCCTGAACACCCCGAGGCGGCGCAGGCATGTCTGCTCGCAGGCACTGAGCAACTGGAAACTCCAGTCGAGAGTGGCACGCAGTGTCTGGTGTCGGCCCAGCGTCGACTGACAGCCCTGAGTGAGCACGCGGAAACTGTCTTGTAATTGCGCCAGCAATCCGTCGACTCCAAAGTGGCCCACTTGCGCCGCCGCCAGTTCGATGGCCAATGGAATGCCGTCCAGGCGCCGACAGATCTCAATCGCCAGCGGCAGTTCTTCTTCGGTCAATTCAAAGCTGTCCTGGCTGGCCATGGCCCGTTCGACGAACAGCTGCAGCGCCGAAAACGTCAGCGCCTGAGCACGGTCGAGCACAGCGATGGGCGGCGGACAATCCAGCGAGTCAAGACGCTGAACGTATTCGCCCTCGGCGCGCAGGCTCTCGCGGCTGGTGGCCAGAATGTGCACCTGTGGGGCTGCGCGCAGGAGGCTTTCGCAGAGCAGCGCGATGGCGTCGATCAGGTGCTCGCAGTTATCGATCACCAGCAGCATCTGCCGTTCGCGCAGATACGTCGCGAGGCCGCTCGCGGGTTCGGCGTCATGCAGCGACAAACCCAGCATCGTGGCCAGGTGAGTGCCGATCATCAACGGATCGCTGATCGGCGCCAGGTCCAGCAGGCGAATGCCGTCCCGGTAGCGGCCAATCAATTGTTCCGCGACCCGCAGGGCCACGGTGGTCTTGCCGATCCCGCCCGGGCCGACGAGGGTGATGAAACGCTGGCGTGGCAGCTGCAGCATCAGGTTGTCGACCAGTGGCTGGCGACCAATCATGCGCGTGTGCCGGATGGGCAGGTTATGGCCGCTTGTTGCAGGTTCTTCGGCCTCGGGATGTTGCCCGATCTGTTGCAGTGAAAAGGGCGCCACAAAACTGTAGCCACGTTGGGCTATGGTGATGATGTAGCGCTGGCCGGCCTGGCCGTCGCCAAGGGCTTTGCGCAGCGCCGCCATGTGCACCCGCAGGTTGATGTCTTCGACCACGCTTTTGGGCCAGACCCTGGCGATCAATTCTTGCTTGGCGACCACTTTTCCCGCGTGCTCCAGCAGGATCAACAGAATGTCGAGCGCACGCCGACCCAGGCGCAAAGGCTGGTCGGCCTCCATCACCAGACGTTGTCCGGGATAGACCCGGTAGGGGCCGAAATGGATGGCCTGTTCGGGGGAAAGGGTCAACGTGTCACTCCTGCTTGCAACCGTCTGGTACGCGATTTTCGAGCATATTCCTCAGGTTTTGAGGTGAACGCAACGCGGTGCCCGGAAGACTGTCGGGTGTTCGTCTGGACCGGTGCGTTCCGGGTGTCGTTCTCAAGCACCTGTTCATTGGGGGGGAGGGTAGCAAAGTACGTGTTACGGCTTTTGGCGCGCCAAGGAAAATTAACAACGTTTAACTCGTGCTCAGTGTGGTCTACGCCCAAAACTCAGTTGCTTCAACTTCCACTGGTCTGGTGGGAGCGAGCCTGCTCGCTCAATAGGGCAGCGGTGTTGCAAAGGGATTAATACCTCGAGAGGACGCTGCAATGAGCAACGTGGTGGTGGTCTATCACAGTGGCTACGGGCACACCCGTGTCTTGGCCGAGGCCGTCGCCCTCGGTGTCGAGCGGCATCTGGGCAGCACCAGTCTGCTGGTGCCGGTCGAGGACGTGGACCAGCACTGGGATCGATTGCACAGTGCCGACGCCATCATTTTCGGCGCCCCGACCTACATGGGCAGCGCTTCGGCGTCCTTCAAGAGCTTCATGGAATCCACGGCGGCGTTTTACCTGGCCCAGCCATGGCGCAACAAGCTGGCGGCGGGGTTCACCAACTCCGGCTGCCTGTGCGGCGACAAACTCAACACCTTGCTGCAGCTGGCGGTGTTCGCCGCGCAGCATTCAATGATCTGGGTCGGCCTCGACGTGCTGCCGGCACGTTCGAGCACCGGCGTGTTCGACGGACAGCTCAATCGCCTCGGCAGTTCGCTCGGGGTCATGGCCCAGTCGAATGTCGAACAGTCCCCCGAGCTGGCGCCTCCGCCAGAAGACCGCTGCACCGCCGCGCACCTGGGCGAGCGCGTGGCGCGACTCGCCGAACGCATGGGCCACTCACCGCTTTGAAACACCCCCAACACTCGAAAAGGAGATATCGCATGAGTACATTCACGACCCGAGACGGCACCGAGATTTATTACAAGGACTGGGGCACCGGTCAGCCGATCGTATTCAGTCACGGCTGGCCGCTGAACGCCGACAGCTGGGAATCGCAGATGATCTTCCTGGCCTCCAAAGGCTATCGGGTCATCGCCCACGACCGCCGTGGCCATGGCCGCTCCAGCCAGCCGTGGACTGGCAACGATATGGACACCTACGCCGATGACCTGGCGCAGTTGATCGAGTTGCTCGACCTCAAGGATGCCGTGCTGTTCGGCTTCTCCACCGGCGGCGGCGAAGTGGCGCGCTATATCGGTCGCCACGGCACTGGCCGCGTGGCCAAGGCCGGGCTGATTTCCTCGGTGCCGCCGTTGATGCTCAAAACCGCAGCCAACCCCGGCGGCTTGCCGATCGAAGTGTTCGACGGCATTCGCCAGGCGTCCCTGGCCGACCGTTCGCAGCTGTACATCGACCTCGCCAGCGGACCGTTCTTCGGCTTCAACAAACCGGACGCCAAGCCTTCCCAGGGCATGATCGACTGGTTCTGGATGCAAGGCATGATGGCCGGTCACAAGAACGCTTATGACTGCATCAAGGCGTTCTCCGAAACCGACTTCACCGAGGACTTGAAGAAGTTCGATATCCCGACGCTGGTAGTGCATGGCGACGCGGATCAGGTGGTGCCCATCGAGGCGGCGGGCATTGCGTCGGCAAAACTGGTGAAAGGATCTACGCTGAAGATCTACCCCGGTGCACCCCATGGCTTGACTGACACTCACAAGGATCAGCTCAACGCTGAGCTGTTGGCGTTCTTGAAGGGATGATGAACCCCGGCGCGGATTTCAATCCGCGCCGGTTTTCGCTGCTGGTGAGAGCAGCTAACTGTCGAGATCGAGTCCATGAAAAAGCTGACGAATGCCACCGGCGCACCGGTGGTCAATAACCTCAATATCCAGACTGCCGGCCCTCGTGGGCCGGCACTTTTACAAGACATCTGGCTGTTGGAAAAACTAGCCCACTTTGACCGCGAAGTCATCCCTGAGCGGCGCATGCACGCCAAGGGCGCGGGCGCTTACGGCACGTTCACCGTCACCCACGACATCAGCCGCTACACCAAGGCCAGTATTTTCAGTGCCGTGGGCAAGCAGACGCCGTTGTTCGTGCGTTTTTCCTCGGTGGCCGGCGAGCGCGGCGCGGCGGATGCCGAGCGCGATATCCGTGGCTTCGCGGTGAAGTTCTATACCGACGAAGGCAACTGGGACATCGTCGGCAACAACACGCCGGTGTTTTTCTTCCGTGACCCGCTGCGTTTCGCCGACCTTAACCACGTGGTCAAGCGCGACCCGCGCACCGGCCTGCGCAACGCCACCAGCAACTGGGATTTCTGGAGCTTGCTGCCGGAGGCGCTGCACCAGGTGACCATCGTCATGAGCGATCGCGGGATTCCCGTCAGCTTCCGCAACATGCACGGTTTCGGCAGCCACACGTTCAGCCTGATCAACCGTGACAACAAACGGGTGTGGGTGAAGTTTCACTTTGTTTGTCAGCAAGAGATTCAAAACCTCACGGATGCAGAGGCGCAAGCGGTGGTCGGCAGGGACCGCGAAAGCAACCTGCGGGACCTGTACGAAGTCATCGAGCAGGGCAATTTCCCGCGCTGGAAATTGTGCGTTCAGGTGATGGAGGAGGAGCAGGCCAACACCTACCGGCACAATCCATTCGACCTGACCAAGGTCTGGCCACACGGTGATTTCCCGCTGATCGAAGTGGGCATCATGGAGCTCAACCGGAACGCCGAGAATCACTTCGCCGAAATCGAACAGGCCGCCTTCTCTCCGGCCAACGTGGTACCAGGCGTGAGCTTTTCGCCGGACCGCATGCTTCAGGCGCGGTTGTTTTCCTATGGTGACGCTCAGCGCTATCGCTTGGGGGTCAACTTCAATCACATCCCGGTCAACGCACCGCGCTCACCGTCCCACAGCTATCACCGCGACGGCGCCATGCGTACCGACGGCAACCTGGGTGGCACCGCCAGTTATTTCCCCAACAGCGTGGGTGAATGGCAGGACTCACCGGAGCTGGCCGATCCGCCGCTACCGGTGGAAGGCTTTGCCCAGCACTATGACCATCGGCTTGAGAATGACCACTATGAGCAGCCAGGCAACCTGTTCCGGTTGCTGGACCCGGTGCGCAAACAGTTGCTGTTCGACAACACCGCACGGGCGATGAATGGCGTGCCGCAGGCCATTCGCCAGCGCCATATCGAGAACTGCACCAAGGCTGATCCGGCGTATGGGTTCGGGGTGGCTGAGGCGTTGGAGCGGCTTTCTCCGCTGGGCTGACGCAACCCACGTAGCAGCTGTCGTTCGACCGCTGCTACGAAGCGTGCGACATCGAATATTACGCGTGAAGTTCGGCGGCGTAGGCGGGGCGGCGGGGAAGGGGGCGCACCGTACGGCAACGCCAGGCGAACGGGGTGATACCTTCGCTGCGGGTGAAGATGTGACAGAAATGTGCCTGATCGCAGAAGCCGCATTCGAGGCTGATTTGCGTCAGGGTCAGTTCGGTGTCCTGGATCAATTGCTTGGCGCGGGCAATACGCTGCTGGCGAATCCAGTCCTGGGGCGAGAGCCCGGTGCTGCACTTGAATGCGCGGGAGAAATGACTGCGTGAGAGGGCACAGGCGCTAGCCAGCTCGGTCACTTCAATGGTCTCGTCGAGGCGCTCGAGGATCAGCTGCTTGACCAGGCTTTCGCGCCACGGGGTCAGGCCGCCGGTGGTTTTCTTTCGCGTTTGAGTGGCAGTCGCGCAGGCGACGTTTCGCTGAGATTGGGCCATGACAGATGTCCGTGTCGGTGAGCTTCATTCTTGGTCGCGACGCGCTGGCAGGCGAGTTAAACGTTGTTAATTCCGTCCGTGTACGAGGTGGGCAACAGCGCTAACTCAGCACATTGCTGCAATTTCCAAGGGCCTGTCCCGTGCACAATCGACCTCATCGTACGGCGTTTGCATGGCCGCTTTTTTGACTCGATCAAGGTGAAAGTATGAAACATTCTCTGGCAAGTGCATTGGGGCTGGCGGTGGCGATGACAGCCGGAGTGTGTGCGGCGCAGGCGCCTGCACAGGTCGGCACACAAGCGCCGGGCTATTTCCGCCTGGCGGTGGGCGATTACGAAGTCACGGCGCTGTTCGACGGCTACAACGACCTGTCGCCCAAACTGCTCAAGGGCCTGACCCAGAGCCAGATCCGCGCGCTGCTGGCTCGCCGTTCGATTGAAACACCGGGCGTGCAGACCGCGTTCAACGCCTTTTTGATCAACACCGGCAAGCAATTGATCCTGGTCGATACGGGGGCGGGCCAATGCATTGGCGCCACGGCCGGCATGCTCTCGGACAACATGAAAGCCGCCGGTTATGAGCCTGCGCAAGTCGATACGATTTTGTTGACGCACCTGCACCTGGACCACGTCTGCGGGCTGGTCAACGCCCAGCACAAACCCGTGTTCGCCAATGCCACCGTCTTTGCGGCGAAGGCGGAAGCCGCTTACTGGCTCGATCCCCAGGCGCTTGCCAAGGCACCCGAGGGCGCCAAGCCGTATTTCAAAATCGCCCAGGACTCAACCGCACCGTATGTGGCCGAGGGACGTTTCAAGACGTTCGATGCCGGTCAGTCGCCGGTGCCGGGTGTAGTCGATGCGGAGCTGGAAGCGGGGCACACGCCGGGCAGCACCACCTACCGGTTCACTTCCCAGGGGCAGAGCATTCTGTTCATGGGCGATCTGGTGCATAACCTCGCGGTGCAGTTCGAACACCCTGAAGTGTCGATCGGTTTTGACGTCAACAGCCAGCAGGCGATCAAGAGCCGCGCCACCGTATTTACGGCAGCAGCGGCGAGCAAGACCTGGGTGACGGCAGCGCACTTGCCGTTCCCCGGCATTGGCCACATCGCCGCCCAGGGCAAGCATTTCCAATGGGTGCCGGTGGAATACGGGCCTTACAAACGTGCGGCGAACGTGCCGTTGATCGAGTAAAGTCGCCGGCTGAACACAACAAGGGAACCGTGCCTATGAACCGTAACGATCTGCGTCGCGTCGACATGAACCTGTTGGTGATTTTCGAAGCGTTGATGTTCGAGAAGAACCTCACTCGAGTGGCTGAAAAACTGTTCATGGGCCAGCCGGCAGTGAGTGCGGCGCTGGCACGGTTGCGTGATCTGTTCGACGATCCGTTGTTGCTGCGCAATGGGCGCGCCATGGAGCCGACGGCGCGGGCGCTGGCGATTCTCAAGGAGCTGCAACCGGCGATGGATGTGATTTCCGGGGCGGTGAGCCGGGCCAAGGAGTTCGATCCGACGACCAGCTGCGATGTGTTTCGTATCGGGTTGTCGGACGATGCCGAGTTTGGTTTGTTTCCGCCGCTGTTGACGCAGCTGCGCGAGGAGGCGCCGGGGATTGTCGTGGTGGTGCGGCGGGCCAATTATCTGTTGATGCCGGCGTTGTTGGCGTCCGGGGAAATTTCGGTGGGGGTGAGTTACACCACGGATTTGCCGGCGAATGCCAAGCGTAAGACCTTGCGCGATATTCCGTGCAAGGTGTTGCGTGGTGACAAGCGTCCGGGGCCGCTGACGCTGGATGAGTATTGTGAGCGGCCGCATGCGATGGTGTCGTTTTCGGGGGATTTGAGCGGCAACATTGATCTTGATCTGGCGAAGATCGGGCGCTGTCGGCGGGTGGTGTTGGGTGTTCCGCAGTTCAGTGGGTTGCGTGCGTTGTTGGCCGGGACTGAGATGATTGCGACGGTGCCGGATTATGCGGCGTGTGCGTTGGTTGAGGGCTGTGCGTTGAGGGCTGAGGATCCGCCGTTTCCGATTGAGGCTGCGCAGTTGTCGATGGCTTGGAGTGGGGTGCATGACAATGATCCGGCGGAGCGGTGGTTGCGGGCTCGCATTAGTCAGTTTATGTCGCTGCCTTTGGGTATTCCTGGTTGAGCGTGAACGTGGCGGCCTTTGGGCCGACCAATCTCTTTCGGGTGTACATCGAACCCTGTGGGAGCGGGCTTGCCCGCGATGGCGGCCTGACGGCCGACCAGTCTCTTTCGTGTGTACACCGAACTTGTGGGAGTGAGCCTGCTCGCGATGGCGGCCTGACAGCCGACCAGTCTCTTTCAGGTGTACATATCCGTTGCTGCGGTAACGGCGGCTTAGGGTTTCGCCCTGACGGCGACTCACTTTTTTTGACAAACGCCTCAAAAAAAGTAAGCAAAAAAAAGGCTCGCCCCGACGTCCGGCCCCTCGCTAGGGCTCGGTGTTCCTTCGCTCCGGCATTCATCTGGGGGCATCGCCTCCGGTCTGCTTCGCGACGACCTCCTCTCGATGTGTGCGGCTTCGCCGCACGGCGCTACGCGCCTGCCCCCCAGATGAACGCCTCCACTCAGCCTGCCGAAGGGGCGGGTAGATCAAAATCAAAAGCAGGCGAGCTACCGCTCGGCCTATTGAGTGGTGAGGAGCGGCGGTAGACACCGGTCCATTGTGGGAGCTGGCCTGCCGGCGATGGCGGCCTGCCAGCCGACCAATCTCTTCCTGCCACCCAATGATCGTTCCCTACGCTCCGCGTGGGAATGCAGCCAGGGACGCTCCGCGTTCCGAAGGGGCGGGTGGATCAAGATCAAAAGCTGTAGGCGAGCTACCGCTCGGCCTGTTGAGTGGTGAAGAGCAGGCGGTGTACCTCGGTTTTTTATTGTGGGAGCTAGCCTGCTAGCGATGGCGGCCTGGCAGCCGACCAGTCTCTTCCAGCTACCCCACTGATCGTTCCCTACACTCCGCGTGGGAATGCAGCCAGGGACGCTCCGCGTTCCGAAGGGGCGGGTGGATCAAGATCAAAAGCTGCAGGCGAGCTACCGCTCGGCCTGTTGAGTGGTGAAGAGCGAGGCGGTGTACCTCGGTTTTTATTGTGGGTGCTAGCCTGCTAGCGATGGCGGCCTGGCAGCCGACCAGTCTCTTCCAGCTACCCCCACTGATCGTTCCCTACGCTCCGCGTGGGAATGCAGCCAGGGACGCTCCGCGTTCCGAAGGGACGGGTGGATCAAGATCAAGAGCTGCAGGCGAGCTACCGCTCGGCCTGTTGAGTGGTGAAGAGCGAGGCGTGTGCGCCGATGTATTGTGGGCGGGCTGGCCGGGATGTGGTTGTTTGAACGGGCGGTAACGTTGTCAGTTGAAAAAGCGCAGCCCCGTCAATCCTTACCATTCGTCCGTAATTGTTATTGACCTGTAAGTTCTGACAGTAGCCGGTGTTCACGATTCGGTGTGTGATAGGCGTGCTCCAGGTGGCAGGTTTAATCACGTACAGGGAACGAATAATGAATGGTCAGGGTACGGAACTAGTCACGGAAAAATTGCCACCTCCGTACATTCGTGAAAGTCGGGCTCTGGACCTCTTGAATCCACTGGCGCTCACGCATGGCTGCAGGATTGTCATGGAGTACGACATTGAGCCCGGTGACAGGGTCAGTGTGACTTGGGCAGGGGCTCCGGGGGCTGGTTCGTATACGTCGGTGTTCTTCCCGGTGGGTGAGTTGCGTCCCTTGGAGGTCGGGATAGGCGGTATACCGCTGGTGATCTTCAATTTGGGGAGGACGGTGACGCTGACCTATACCGTTATTCGAGGTGACTCTGCGCCTGTGACTTCGCAGCCGTTGATTTTATACGTGCTGCCCATAGCGCTAAGCGAGTTTCCCAGACCCTTTATCACGCAGGCACCCGGGTTTGGCACGGGTTTGGTCCTGGATGTAAGTGCGCTGACCCAATTCACCCTGCGGACCAACGCATGGCCCCTGCAAACCCAAGGTCAATACTTCTGGTTGCGTCTCAGAGGGACCAACGCCGACGATAGCGTTTTCGATAAGCTGTACTGGAGTGCGCCGGGCAATGTTGTCGATCAGAAATTCGACAAAGGCTTCTATGCACAAGACTACCCCGCCGACCTGCTGAAGGGGCTCAAGGATCGCAGTACGCTGACTCTGGAGTTTATGGCGGGCCTGCAGGGTAGCGAGGACCCGGCCCTTGCCCAAGTGTTTGCGCATCGCAACTACATCGTCAGCACGAATGGACCGGTCACACCGGTAGTCCCGGTGATCGAATCGGTGAAGGGCTCTGACAATATCGTTATTCCCGACATGGGAGACACTGCTCATTCTCGCGTAATGGTAACCGGGACCGCATTGGCGGGCGAAGAGGTGGAGCTCTTTGATGGGGAAGTCTCCCTTGGTAAAGCCAGGGCCATTTCCGGTCGCTGGGAAGTGTTGGTGTCGGAGCTGGATGTGCGGCGGCATGTATTCAAGGCCGTGGCTTTGTATGGCGGTAATGAGGAATCCAACACGTGGACGATCAACGTAACGTCCCCACTTCCATTGCCGCTTACCATCAAAGAGGCTCCCGATAACATAAACCTCGACCTGGTTGCGGCCAGGGATCGCCTGACTGCCGTGTTGGACTACGACATGGAAGCCTTGGATCTGGTCAGAGTAATGTGGGTTGGCACGCCGGGCGCCGGGACGCGAACCACCGCTCCGGTTCGGGCTGGCGACATCAAGCCCAGAGAAATTCTGCTACCCACTTCGCTTGTCAGCGCCAATGTCGGCCAAACGGTCACGGTGACATTCAGCTATACCCGCGGGGCATCGCCCCCGGTGGTATCGCAACCGCTGAGGCTGAGCGTTTTCAATTCCGGCGGGTGAGTAAACATCTCAAAAGTGCTCCTCTTGAACAGAGGCATCGACATGGCTCCGAAGTTGATCTACTGAAAAAACGGCCTCACAAGAGGTCGTTTTTTTGTGCCTGACAAATGCTTTCCTGCCATGAAGAACTCACAAGGGGCCACGGTGGATCTCGCTGTCGGGCTAATCCCCAAAAAGAGCACGTACATCCAATTTTTTCCGCCCCCGCAACGGCACTATCGAATGATGTTCCGGCGCTTGGATGCCGGTGGTTTTCATTTGTGCAGGTAGCCCATGAACACTTCGCAATGGGATCAGCGAGCCCAGGACTTCGGGTTGTTTTTTCTGCGGGTCAGCGGCGGATTGTTTCTGCTGTGGGTGCACGGTTTGCCCAAGCTGCTTAACTACAGTGCGCAGTTGCAGGTCATCGAAGACCCTTTCCACCTCGGTGCGAATGTCACGCTGATGCTGGCGATTTTTGCCGAGGTGTTGTGTCCGCTGTTGATCATTGTCGGGGTGTTGGTGCGGTTGGCGTGCCTGCCGATTCTGTGTGTCCTGTTGATCGCCCTGTTGGTCGTGCATCCACAGTGGAGCCTCGATGAAGGCCAGTTCGGCTGGTTGCTGCTGATTCTGTTCACCAGTCTTTTCATCGCCGGGCCGGGACGGCTGGCGCTCAATGTCCGATTCGCCGGAGCTTTGCGTTATGCCTGAATCCAACCGTTTCGAAGAAGTCGTGACCCTGGTCATCAAGCATCGGGTCAAGGCTGGTTTTGAAGTGCCTTACGAAGCCTGGTTGCGCAACATTGTCAGCATTGCCGGGCAGCAGGACGGGCACTTGGGTGTAGACGTGATGCGCGGTAAAAACGCCGGGCTCGACATGTACACCTGCGTGCTGCGCTTTTGCTCGACCGAGGCGATGCAGCGCTGGCTCGATTCGCCACAGCGCCTGGAGCTGGTCAACGAAGCCGCGCCGATGCTCGCCGACGGCGACCAGACCGAAGTCAATCCGGTCAAGGAATTCTGGTTCGCCCCGCAAGCCGATACCGCGTCGTCGCCACCTCCGCGCTGGAAGCAGGCCGTGGTCACGTTGCTGGTGATTCTGCCGCACACGTTGCTGGTGCCGCTGCTCTGGGGCCCGCTGCTGCGACTCAACGCGTTGCTGTCCAATTACGTGGTCGCGACGTTCCTGATCACGCTGACCATCGTTGTCTCGGTGGTGTACCTGTTCATGCCAATGGCCACACGCTTGTTCGCGCCTTGGCTGTCTTCTTCCACTCAGCCAAAGGAAACGCGATGAACGCCGATCTGATTTTATTCAATGGCCAATTTCATACCGTAGACCGTGAAAACCCACGCGCCAGCGCTGTTGCTATCAGCGATGGTCGCTTCGTTGCGGTTGGCACCGATGCCCAGGCCATGGCCTTGCGCGGGTCGGGTACGCAGGTCATCGACCTCAAGGGACGCTGCGTCATCCCTGGCCTCAACGACTCGCACTTGCACCTGATCCGTGGCGGTTTGAACTACAACCTCGAATTGCGCTGGGAAGGCGTGCCGTCGTTGGTCGATGCCCTGCGCATGCTCAAGGATCAGGCTGACCGTACGCCGACGCCGCAATGGGTACGCGTGGTCGGTGGCTGGAACGAATTCCAGTTCGCTGAAAAGCGCATGCCGACCCTGGAAGAACTCAACCAGGCCGCGCCGGACACCCCGGTGTTCGTCCTGCACCTCTACGACCGCGCCTTGCTCAACCGCGCTGCCTTGCGCGTGGCCGGCTACACCCGTGATACGCCGAACCCGCCGGGCGGCGAGATTGTCCGGGATGCCAATGGCAACCCGACCGGCATGCTGGTCGCACGTCCGAACGCGATGATTCTTTACTCGACGCTGGCCAAGGGGCCGAAGCTGCCGCTGGAATATCAGGTCAACTCGACCCGCCAATTCATGCGCGAGCTCAATCGTCTGGGCCTGACCAGTGCGATCGATGCCGGGGGTGGTTTCCAGAATTATCCGGACGATTACCAGGTGATCGAGCAGTTGGCCAAGGACCAGCAGCTGACCATTCGCATCGCTTACAACCTGTTCACGCAGAAGCCGAAAGAAGAGCTGACCGATTTCAAGAACTGGACCAGCAGCGTGACCCTGCACCAGGGCGACGATTTCCTGCGGCACAACGGCGCCGGGGAAATGCTGGTGTTTTCGGCGGCGGATTTCGAGGACTTCCTCGAGCCGCGCCCGGACCTGCCGCAAACCATGGAAGACGAGCTGGAACCAGTGGTCCGCCACCTGGTGGAGCAACGCTGGCCGTTCCGTTTGCACGCTACTTACAACGAATCCATCAGCCGCATGCTCGACGTGTTCGAGAAGGTCAATCGCGACATTCCGTTCAACGGTTTGCCGTGGTTCTTCGACCACGCTGAAACCATCACCCCACAGAACATCGAGCGTGTGAGGGCGCTGGGCGGCGGTATTGCGATCCAGGACCGGATGGCGTTCCAGGGCGAGTATTTCGTCGAGCGTTATGGCGCCAAGGCCGCTGAAGCGACCCCGCCGATCAAGCGCATGCTGGCTGAAGGCGTGCCGGTCGGCGCCGGCACCGATGCGACCCGGGTGTCCAGCTACAATCCATGGACTTCGCTGTACTGGATGGTCAGCGGCCGCACCGTGGGCGGACTTGAGCTGCATGCCGAGGGCTTGTCCCGGCAGACCGCGCTGGAGCTGTTCACTCACGGCAGCGCCTGGTTCTCTTCCGAGCAGGGCAAGAAAGGCCAGATCAAGGTCGGCCAACTGGCGGACGTCGCTGCGCTGAGCGCGGACTTTTTCAGCGTCGACGAAGAAGCGATCAAGTGGATCGAATCGGTGTTGACCGTGGTCGGCGGCAAGGTGGTGTACGCCGCCGGTGATTTCGAAAAACTCGGGCCGGCCAGCGTGCCGGTGCTGCCGGACTGGTCACCGGTGGTGAAAGTGCCGGGGCACTGGCGGCCGACCTCGCCGATGCAGGCGCAGGTTCACCATTGCAGCGGGCCGTGCGGCGTGCATGCCCACAGCCATGACAAAGCGCGCCTGTCGAACGCGCCGGTCAGTGATTTTGCGGGTTTCTGGGGCGCCTTTGGCTGCTCGTGCTTCGCGTTCTGACTTTTAGAAAAAAAGCGCCGATGGGCTGCATCGGCGCATCACGTAATACCCATCCATCGAGGAGTTTCACATGAGCAACGTTCCGTACAAACGCCTGAACAAAGACGATGCCGTAGTCCTGTTGGTCGACCACCAGACCGGCCTGATCTCGCTGGTCCAGGATTTCTCGCCGAACGAATTCAAGAACAACGTGCTGGCCCTCGGGGACTTGGCCAAGTTCTTCAAACTGCCGACTATCCTCACCACCAGCTTCGAAAACGGCCCTAACGGTCCGATGGTGCCTGAGCTCAAGGAGCTGTTCCCGGACGCGCCGTACATCCCGCGTCCAGGCCAGATCAACGCCTGGGACAACGAAGATTTCGTCAAAGCCGTGAAAGCCACTGGCCGCAAGCAACTGATCATCGCCGGTGTGGTCACTGACGTGTGTGTGACGTTCCCGACGCTGTCGGCGTTGGCCGAAGGCTTTGAGGTGTTTGTGGTGACTGACGCTTCGGGCACGTTCAACGAAACCGTGCAGCAAGCCGCTTGGGCGCGTATGTCTGCTGCGGGTGCGCAACTGGTGAACTGGTTCTCGGTGGCTTGCGAGCTGCAAGGCGACTGGCGCAACGATATGGAAGGTTTGGCGAACCTGCTGTCGCCGCGTATTCCAAACTACCGCAACCTGATGAACAGCTACTCGGTGCTGACTTCGAAGTAAGTTTCGCTGGTTGAAAAGGTTGGGGTGGGGACATATCCGTTTCTGCGGTAACGGTGGCTATTGGTTCCGCCCTGACGGCGGGTCACTTGGAGAAGCGCCAAGTAACCAAGCGCTTTTGCCCCTGACGTTCGGTGCCTCGCCAAGGCTCGGCATGCCCTCGCTCCGGTCCTGCTCCGTGGGCCCGCCGCCATCGGCCATCCATGGCCGGGGGCGGCTACCGCGGCATCCTTGCCGGGTTGCCCACTGCGCAGAACCTGCGCTCGGCCTCTCGAGGGGGCGTGCACCGCCAAAGCAAAGCGAGGCGGCCTGCGGGCCGACCTGGTTCTTCAACGCTTGCGCGTCCTGATCCTGACCCTGATCGTTCCCACGCTCCGCGTGGGAATGCATCCCGTGACGCTCCGCGTCACTCTTGCGCAAGACTCAAGCCTGGTGTCGACAGCGGAACGCAGAGCGTCCCCGGCGGCATTCCCACGCGGAGCGTGGGAACGATCAAGATCAACAGCATCGCGAGCAGGCTCGCTCCCACATAAAGCAGAGCAGGCCGGCGCAGCGCTTTTGCTTCTCACCACTCATCAGGTCGAGCGTTAGCTCGCCTTGCGCTTTTGATCTTGATCTTGATCTGCCCTATATCGGAAGGCCGAACGCAGGTTCTGCGTAGTGGGCAACCCGGCATGGATGCCGGGTTAGCCGCCCCCGGCCATGGATGGCCGATGGCGGCGGGCCCACGGAGCAGGACCGGAGTGAGGGAATGCCGAGCCACAGCGAGGCACCGGACGTCAGGGGCGCAAGCGCTTGGTTACTTGGCGCTTTTCCAAGTAACCCGCCGTCAGGGCGGAACCAATAGCCGCCGTTACCAAAAAAACGGATATGTACCCAACCCCAACCCCAACCCAACATGACCGTCTAACCCATCACACAGGCTGACGTTTCTGCAGCCAACTCAGAAACCCGCTTTTCTTGATCGGCGCCGGTTTGGCCAGCAACGCCAACCGACTGTTTTGCGTACGCACCGCTTGCAACTTGTTCAGCGCCCGACCCACTTCAACCCGTTGCTCCATGCACTGGCGAGTCAGCGCCTTGTCGATCCGGTAAATGATGCACGACGTCAACGTAGTAAAGGTCGCCTCCGACGGCGTATCGGTAAGGATGCTTTGTTCGCCCATCACTTCACTAGGCCCCATGCGCCCAGCTTCGGTTTGCCCGGTGCCGTCCGGCACGGTGGCGCTGACCACGCCCGTGGCGATCACCATCAGACTGTCCGGCACGTCGCCCAATGCCAATACCACCTGGCCTGCGGCGTACTGCTGCGGGACCATCGACTGGGCCATTTGGTCACGCTCATCCTCGCTCAGGGACCGGAAGATTTTCACTTCATCAAGCAACGCCCGCGCGCGAGTCGTCGGCTCAATCACGCCATCGAGCTGCCGGGAAATACCCGCCGCTTCCAGGTGCCGATGGGCCAGGTCGAACAGTTGGTTGCGCACTTCGCCCTTTTTCCCTAGCTCAGTGATAAAGCCGCTGGCCACGTATTCGGACATGGTTTCGCCGGCTTCCTTGAGCACCGCTTTCGGGGGAGGGTTGAGCAGCAAGCTGCTGCTGCCCTGCAGTGTGCGCTCCAGTGCATCCAACACTCGACGCGGGCGAATGTGGTTGGGCACCTGAATACTGATCGACACGCCGTGCATGTTGGTGGGTCGACTCAGGTTGACGATTTTCGCCTTGGCCGCCACTGAGTTCGGCACCACCGCCGTGCTGCCGGCACTGGTCAGCAGGTGAGTCGCGCGCCAGTCGATGTCGAGCACTTTGCCTTCGACGCCATCGATCTTGATCCAGTCATCGACCTGATACGGCTTGGTGGTGTTGAGCACGATCCCGGAAAACACGTCGCTCAAGGTGCTCTGCAACGCCAGGCCGACAACGATGGCCACTACCCCGGAGGTCGCCAGCAACCCCTTGACCGGCAGTTCCAGTACATAACCGGCCGCGGCCACGATGGCCACCAGAAACACCAGTGCGCCGATGACATCCTGCAGCAATCGACCGCTGTGGCCGATGCGGCGCATCAGCACCAGGCCGATGACTTCGGTGAGCACCCGTGCCGCGTACAACCACCAGAGAATCCCCAGCGCCGTGGCGCCCAGTTGAACCACGCGGTCCTCGGCAAACTGCGGCGCCAGTAAAGGGCTGACGCCGGCGTTGATCACCAGTGCGCTGAACATCACAAACAGCGCCAGCCGCACACCGACCCGGGTGACGCGATGCTTGAACGGCGCGAGTTGCCAGAGCACCGCATCGATCACCAGCAGCAGGGCGCTCCAGGACAGTAAATGAGCAAGGACGAAGGACATGGGGAAACTCCGTTTTCAAAAGGCAGACGGGAAAAAGCCTGCACGAGGGCAGGCTTTTTGGCAGTGCTTAGTTCAGATGAGTCTTGAGCTCCAGGGCCGCCTGACGCACCGCCGCTTTCACTTCCGGAATCTGGCTCAGCGGATTGAGCAGGCCGAAGTCGTGAATCATGCCGTTGTAGCGCACCGCCGTGACCGGCACGCCGGCGGCGTCGAGGTGGCGGGCATAGGCTTCGCCTTCGTCACGCAACACGTCGAACTCGGCGGTTTGCACCAGTGCGGCGGGCAGGCCTTTGAGCTGTTCGGCGCTGGCTTGCAACGGCGAGGCATGGATCTGCGCACGCTCGGCCTGGTCGGTGGTGTAGTTGTCCCAGAACCAATTCATCATGCCTTTGGTGAGGAAGTGGCCCTCGGCAAATTGCTGGTACGAGCCGCTGTCGAACTGCGCGTTGGTCACTGGCCACATCAACAGCTGGAAGCGCAGCGCCGGGGTTTTCTGCTCCTTGGCCATCAAGGCCACGACCGCCGCCATGTTGCCGCCGACGCTGTTACCGGCCACTGCCAGGCGCTTGCCGTCGACGCCGATGTCCTTGCCGTGCTCGGCCACCCAACGGGTCGCAGCGTAAGCTTGGTTGATCGCGGTCGGGTAGTGCGCTTCCGGTGACGGGGTGTAATCGACATACACCGCGACCGCGCCGGAGCCGACCACCAGGTCGTGGATCAGGCGCTGGTGAGTCGGGTAGTCGCCCAACACCCAACCGCCACCGTGGAAGAACATGAACACCGGCAATTCACCTTTGACTTTGGCCGGCCGCACGATTTTCAGGTTGATGGTTTGTCCATCGACTTTGATAGCGCGGTCGCTGACGTCCACACCCGACAGATCAACCTTCACCGAGTTTTGCGCGCCGGTCAGAACCGCACGGGCATCGACAGGGCTCAGCTGTTCAAGCGGCTTGCCACCGCCAGCCGCCAGGGCTTCGAGGAAGGCTTGGGTGGTGTGTTCGACACCCGGGCTGCCAGCGGCAAAAGCGTTGCCGATGGAGAGGGCGAGGAGGGATGCGGCCAGGGTTTTTTTGACGATGTTCATGGGGTAAATCCTTTTTAAGTTTTTCGACGTTGAGTACCTAAGGGTCAGGTTGCTGCCGGCTCTGTCGTTCAGGCCTCAGCAACACCGTGGACACAGATTAATGGGGTGCCGAAAAAGGAAAAAGCGGCTATAAAGTGTTTGACTGTCAACCAGGGCGCGACAATGAACCCGTTCGAAGATATGCGTATTTTTTGCCAGGTCATGGACTCCGGCAGCTTCACCTCGGCAGCGGATCAATTGGGGCTGTCCAAGCAGTTCGTAAGCCGCCGCTTGATGCAACTTGAAGAGCGGTTGGGCGTGCGCTTGCTCAACCGTTCCACCCGGCGGCTGGACGTCACGCCACTGGGGCAGAGTTATTACGAGTCGGCCTTGCGCCTGCTTGGCGAAGTCGAGCAAGTGGAGCAGGGCATCGCCGGGCAGACCACCGAGCCACGCGGGACCATTCGGGTGAGCGCACCGTTGTCGTTTGCGCTGGCGCATCTGGGGTGTCTATTGCCGTTGTTTTTGCAGCGCTATCGCGACGTCACCGTGGAGGTGGATTTGAGCGACCGGCCGGTGGATTTGCTTGGCGAGGGTTACGACCTGGCGCTACGCATCGGCACCCTGGAAGACTCGACGTTGATTGCACGCCGCATCGCCGCGATCCAGCGTGTGTATTGCGCGAGCCCGGCTTACCTGGCCGAGCGCGGCACGCCGCTCAAACCGGAAGACTTGCACAGCCATGACTGCCTGCCCTACGGCCACGGTCGACAGGTGCAATGGCGTTTCGAAGGACAGGGCAAGCCGCTGACGGTCAACGTAACCGGCAGGATGCGCGTCAACAACGGCGAATTGCTCAGGGATGCGGCGGTGGCCGGGATGGGGGTTACCTACTTGCCGACGTTCATTGTCGGCGCGGCACTGAAGGATGGCCGGCTGGTGCCGGTGCTGGACGAGTTTCGTCCGCCGCCACTGACGCTATCGGCGGTGTACCCGCAGCATCGCCAGAGTTCGCGCCCGGTGCAGGCGCTGATCGAGTTTTTACGCGAGCGGCTGGATCAGGCTGCGGGCGGGTTGTAGAGCCGAACACAATTCCACTGTGGGAGCGGGCTTGCCCGCGATAGCGGAGTGTCAGTCGAAATCAATATTGACTGATGCACCGCCTTCGCGAGCAAGCCCGCTCCCACAGGGTTTTGTAGTGATCTTTCGATCAGTGGTTATCAGGTCCTTTTGTCATCGCCTGGTTCACCGGCACGATGGACACCATGGTCATCACCGACTTCACCGGCGCGATGAACACCGTGGTCATCACTGACTTCACCGGCACGATGAACACCGTGGTCATCGCCGATTTCACCGGCACGATGGACACCATGATCATCGCCGACTTCCCCAGCGCGATGAACGCCGTGGTCATCACCCATTTCGCCGGCACGATGAACGCCGTGATCGTCACCCGCTTCGGAGTGAGAGCCGCTGCGCCCGGATGAGGCCGAGTCGCCGGAGTGTCCTGAGCCATGGTCGCTGCCGCTGTGACCGCTGCCGCTATTGCCGCCGCCGCTGCCACTGTTGCCGCCACTGCCGCTTCCACCGTGACCGCCGCCATTGCCGCCGCCACCGCTTCCACCACTGCCACCGCCACCGCCATTACCACCACCACCTCCGCCGGATCCGCCGCCACCGCCGCCAGAGCCGCCACCGCCACCGCCAGAGCCGCCCCCACCACCGCCGGAGCCACCGCCGCCTCCGCCGCCACTACCACCTTCCTTGGCCTGAACACTCGACACACCGGACAGACTGTCCGGTATCAATACCGTAGACGCCGACAGAACTGCGCCAATAGCTACTGCAAGTAAAAGCTTGTTGATGTGCATGTCGTTCTCCGTCTTTTTATTCAGGTTGGAACGTTGATGAACAATGCAACGTGCTGCTCGATTCATAGGGTGAACACCACAGCTCGCCGATTAATTCAGTTGCACCTTGGATGAGCGATGAACGGTACAACTCAACCCCGTTCCAGAGGGTCAGTGAATACTTGAGGCCAGCTCGAAAATCGGGATGTACATCAGGATCACGATGACTCCGATCAGCAGGCCGATGAAGGTCATGAGCAACGGTTCGAACAGGCGCACGAACCATTCGATCCAGCGGCTGATTTCCTCGTCGTAGAAGTCGGCGCTGCGCTCCATCATCTGGCCGAGATTGCCGGACTGTTCGCCCGCACGCAGCAGGCGCAGGGACACCGGGGTCACCAGGTGATTGAGTTCCAGCGCGGTGGACAGTGACTGCCCCTCGCGTACCCGCTCGCAGGCCTGGTCCAGGCGTGCGCGGGAGGCGACGGTGAGCAGGCCACGGACCATGCCCATGGCGGTGACGAGCGGGATGCCGCCCTGCAACAAAATTCCCAGCGAGCGATAGAAACGTGCCAGTTCGTACATGAAGATGCGCTGATGGACCGCCGGGAGTTTTTCGATCACCCGGTCCACGCCACGACGAAAGGCCGGTTGGCGCTGGAGGAAGGCGAGGGCGACGATGATTGCCAGCAAGGCGCCGAAGAATTCACCCTGATGCGCGTGCAGGAACATCCCGCTGCTCATCAGCACTTGCGACAGCCACGGCAGGTTCGACCCCAGGCCTTCGAACACCAGGCTGAAGCGCGGCACCACGTAGCCCATCAAAAACAACACCACGCCACCGCCCACCACGAGCAACAGCAGCGGGTAGATCGACGCGCTGATGATTTTTTGCCGAACTTCGTCCATGCGCTGGCGATAGCTGACGTAGCGGCCCAGGGCATCGCCCACGGCGCCGGTTTTCTCGCTGGACTGCACCAGCGCCACATACAACGGCGGGAACACCGCCGACAACTGCGCCAAGGCCTGGGAGAACGATTTGCCTTCATAAAGCAGGCGCACCAGTTCGCTCAAGGTTTTGCGGGCCTGTGGCGCGGTTTCTTTTTCCGCCAGGCTTTCCAGCGCATCGATCAGCGGCAGGCCCGCGTTGAGCAGCGTGGTCAATTCCTGGCTGAACAACACCAGGTTGAAGGTCTCGCGCTTCTGCAAGCGTAACGCGCGCCAGTGTCGCTCGGCATGCAGGCTGACCACCCGCAAGCCCTGGTCTTCGACGATGCGCCGGGCTTCACTGTGGCCGGGTGCCTCGACGGTCATCGAGACCACACCGGCCTTGCCCACGGCCTTGAGATGAAAGCGCATGGTCGACTCTCCCGTCACTGCCAGCTGGTGATTTCGGCGTTTTCGCCTTCGCCGCCGGGTTGGCCGTCCTTGCCCATGGACAGCAAGTCGTATTCGCCGTTTTCACCGGGGTAGCGGTAGGTGTAGCTACGGCCCCACGGATCCAGCGGCAATTTTTTCTGCAAGTAAGGACCGGTCCAATGGGTTTCATCGCTGGGCGCGGTGATCAGCGCCTGCAAACCCTGTTCGGTCGACGGGTAATGGCCGACCTCCAGGCGGTAAAGATCCAGGGCTTTGCCCAGGCCTTCGATTTGCGCCTTGGCCACCTTTACTTCGGAGCGGCCCAGCTGGGCGAAATACTTCGGCGCAACGATGCCGGCCAACAGCCCCAGCACCACCAGCACCACCAACAGTTCGAGCAGGGTGAACCCGCTTTGAGTACGCGGGGCGGAACGTAAACGCTGATTCATGATGACCTCACACAGTCGGCAGAAGGGTCGCCATGCAGGCCTATGCAATTGCCATGCTCACCCCCACCCAACCTTGTGAAAGCCCCGTATTACGGGGCTTTGCGCTTTCGGCACAGTGCTTGCGTATGGCTGTTTCACTACCGGCCATTGGGGCATTACCCCCATTTTTCGGGGCCGGGCAGGGGAGGAAAAATAATGAAAACACTCACCACAGGACTGCTCGGCTGCTTGCTGCTGACCAGCGTCGTCCAGGCCGATGTGTTCGTTTCCGTGGACGCCAAGGGCAGCTACGTGCTGTCCAACGTTCACCGTCCCGGCCGCACGTATGAGCGGGTCATTCACGAGCCGGAAAAGGCGCTGGTCAGCCTTGATCAGCAGCCCCAGATGATTGCCCGGCAGCCCTATGCCGAACTGGTTTCGGCGGCCGCCACGGCCAATCAATTACCGGCGGCGCTGCTGCACGCGGTGATCCGCGAAGAGTCCCGCTACAACTCGGATGCGACATCGCCCAAAGGCGCCGGTGGGCTGATGCAGTTGATGCCTGAGACCGCCCGGGAAATGGGGGTCAAGAATGTCTACGACCCGAAAGCCAACATCCAGGGCGGCGCCAAATACCTCAAGCGCCTGATGACCCTGTTCGACAACGACATCGCCCTCGCCGTGGCGGCCTACAACGCCGGGCCGCAAGCGGTGCTCAGCCGTGGCGGGGTGATCCCGCCGTTCGCCGAAACCCAGCGTTACGTGCCCAGCGTGCTGCGCCAATACCGCCGCCTGCAAGGCCTGGCGGTGGACGCGCCGTTGTGATCGGCAGGCTTGGGGACGTTCCCCCAATGTTGGGGCAACAGGGACCGGGCCGAAAAGTGGGGAATAAATGGGGAATATCCCCCTAGTTATCAAGTCGTTGCGCTAAGTAGCTGAAATACAAACAAATTATTTATGGCATGCGGTTTGCTCAAGGGGATTTGTCGAGATTTTCCCTGTGAGCACCCACAGCGAGGCCCGTGATCATGACCGGCATACCCCACGCTCATCACCTGCTTAACCTGCTGCTGTTTCTAGCGCCGATATTTGGCATCGAGATGGCAGAAGCCGCCGCACGCTGCGAGCGTAATCTGGTGGCCAACATCGTGGCGCTGGACCAGCCGTTGATGTTCAACCGCCTCGGTGCGCAGAACGCCAACGGCATGATGTTCGCCCTGCGGCGTGACGTGGTCGACGACCACAATATGTCCCTGGCCCAGGGCGGCGCGGCAGTGCCGGGCAAAGTCTCGCTGCGGCCCGACAAGCGTCCGCGTCCTTTGGTGTTGCGGGTGGCCGCCGGTGACTGCCTGACTATCAACCTGCAAAACCTGCTGGCGTACCAGGCCAATCCTGGCGGCCACGAAATCGCCGATGGCGGGGTCGAGGGCGAAATCGAGGTCGGCAACGTCGACCACTTTAAAGTCGATGAGCAAGTCACTGACCGGCATGTCGGCTTCCAGGTCAACGGCATGCAAGCGGTCAACAGCATCGATGACATTGCCTCGTACACCGGGCGCAACGCCAATGCATTGGTCGCTCCCGGCGGCACCCGTTCCTACACCTTGTACGCCGAGCGCGAAGGCGCGTTCGCGGCCAGCAGCCGTGGCGCGACCTTCGGTGGCGAAGGCGATGCGGGCAACGTGGCCAACGGCCTGTTCGGCCAGGTGGTGGTTGTGCCCAAGGGCGGGCGCACCTACCGTAACACCGTCACCGAAGAAGAGATGCGCCTGGCGAGTGTCGGGCGCACGCCGGCCGGTCAGCCGATCGTCGATTACCAGGCGCGCTACCCGCAGCGCGAACCGTGGATCCGTGAAGGCAAGGCCGGCACGCCGATTATCAGCATGGTCGACGGCAATGAAATCATCTCCAGCGAGAGCGACGCGATTGTGATGGGCAGCAATGCCGATGGCAGCTTCCCGCCATCGACCTATCCGCTGGAAGCCATCGGCAAACGCAACCCGGCGATCCCCAACCGCCTGGAGCCGTTCCGTGATTTCGCTTCGCAGTTCCAGGATGAAACGGCTGCCACCCAGGCATTCCCCGCTTACTGGGCGGACCCGGTCATGGCCCACGTGCTGGAGCCGACCCGCGATTCGTTCATGATCAACTACGGCTCCGGCGGCATGGGCGCCGAGGTCGTCGCCAACCGCTTGGGCGTGGGGCCGATGCACGATTGCTTGTCCTGCGCCTATGAAGAGTTCTTCCTCAGCTCGCACACCGTGGGCGATGTCGCGATGCTGGTGGACGTGCCGGCCAACGCTGGTCTGGAAGGCATTCTCCCGGGGCAAGTACCCAACGCCGATCAGGTCGGGGTCAAAGCGACCATGGCGCTGTATCCGTCCGAGCCGTCCAACGTCAACCACAGCTACATCGGTGACTTCGTCAAATTCCGCAACACCCACAACGGCCACGAGCAGCACATCTTCCACCTGCACGGCCATCAGTGGCTGTTCAATCCCAACGACGACAATTCCGACTATGTCGACGCCCAAGGCATCGGCCCGGGTGCCGGCTACACCTATGAAATCGCCAACGGCGGTTCAGGCAACCGCAACCGCGTTGCCGGCGATGCGATCTACCACTGCCACTTCTATCCGCATTTTGCCCAGGGCATGTGGAGCATGTGGCGGGTCCACGATGTCTTCGAGGAAGGCACCAAGCTGGAAGTCTCGCAACAAGGCACCGACGGTTTCCACAGCGAACCTTATGCCCTGCGCAGCGGTAAACCGGCCGCTGGTGCCCGGGCCTTGCCCGATGGCGAAATCGTCGCCGGTACGCCGATTCCTGCGGTCGTGCCGCTGCCGGGCAAAGCGATGGCGCCAATGCCAGGCAAAGTCGCGATCGTACCGAAAATCGGCGAAGCGCTGGTGGCCGGTGGCGATGACGATGAAGCGGGTGACGACGGCGAACACCATGGCGGCAGCGGCGGCGCTCAGGCCATCGGTTCCCTGGCGCTGGTGGACCGCAGCGAAGCCAACCGCAATGCCGACGGCAGCCTGAAAAACCCGGGCTATCCGTTCTGGATCGGCGGCATGGAAACATCGGTTGGCCAACGCCCGCCAACCCCTCCGCTGGACATGCTCGACGCCGCCAAGGCACAGGCCCTGAAAAGCAGTGGTAATGCCTTGTGGGCCAACCTCGATCCGGCGCAATCCGGTGGTTGGGACGGCGGCCTGGGGCGTCATTCGCTGGACGGTTTTTCCTCCGGTGGCCAGGCGCACACCGTGACCACGTCCCTGGATTTCTCCAAGGAAGTGACCCGCGCCAAGCCGCTTTACGTGCCTGAAGAAGGCACCGAAGTCGAACAGGCGGCCATGGCGTTCCACGCTAAAAAGGACCACCCAAGCTTCGCCGTGCTACCGGGCAACCAAGTGGTGGCGCGCAACTTCCGCACCAATGGTGCGTTGCCGATGGCAGGCGCGCCGTATTACGAACCGTGCATGGATGATCGGCAAAAACGCCTGACCAGCAGTGCCGGCACTGGCGAGTTCAATAGTGGAGAACGTATCGACGGCATGTCCTATAGCGGCTCATCGACGTTCACCGCCGACCGGCCGCGCATCTACAAAGCCGCGAACATCCAGTTCGACGCGGTCTACAACAAGGTCGGTTACCACTTCCCGCAGGCGCGCATTCTGGCGCTGTGGGAAGACGCCTGGCCGGTGATCACCAAGCAGCGTCCGCCAGAGCCGCTGGTGATGCGCATGAACACCTTCGACTGCGTGCAGTACCAGCAAACCAACCTGGTGCCAGCCGTCTATGAAATGGACGACTATCAAGTGCGCACACCGACCGACGTGATCGGTCAGCACATCCACCTGCCGAAATGGGACCTGACGGCCGCCGACGGTTCGGCCAACGGCTGGAACTACGAAGACGGCGTGCTTTCCCCGGGTGCCGTGCAAGAACGCATCCACGCCATTCGCGAGTTCAACCAGTGCCAGGGCACCGATCCGCGTGACGGAACGCCGGCCTGTCCGAAAGCCAAGAACCACCCGTACTTCGGCCAGTTTGGCCGCGCCGATTGGCTTGGCGCGCGCACTGCGATGCAACGCTGGTTTGTCGATCCGGTAGTGAACAGCAAAGGCGTCGACCGCGGCCTTGGGACCATTTTCACCCACGACCACCTCGGCCCATCGACTCACCAACAGATTGGCCTGTACGCCACCGTGCTGGCTGAACCGGCCGGTTCGACCTGGTTCCACGCCGAAACGGGAGAGCCGTTGTACAGCGGCGCACGGCAGGACGGCGGGCCGACGTCGTGGCAAGCGGTGGTGTCCACCGGGGACCTGGACGGTGACGGCAAGAACGACAGCTTCCGTGAGTTCTTCCTCGAATACAGCGACTTCCAGCACGCCTATGAAGCCGGGGTGTACGTCGGCGCCGGCCCTAACGGCGTGCCTAACGCGCAAGCCTTCCCGGCCACCGCGGACAGCTTCCGCTACGCGATCAACCCGCCGGTGCGCAGAGAAGCCGAGACCCTGCTTGAGCAGGTGGTCGAGGCGCGTGGTGGACTGACGCCCGGTTGTCCAAGCCGGCCGTGCCCACAAGCCATCTCGATCGATGACCCTGGCATGTTCGTGGTCAATTACCGCAACGAACCGCTGGCCCTGCGGGTGTACGACCCGAACAAGGTCGGCCCGGACGGCAAGCGTGGCATGCAGGCCGATGGCCTGGGCGGTGACCTGGCGTACGCCATGCAAAGCCGCACCGACCGCGCGATCCCGGCGATGAACCTGGCGCCGAACCTGATCACCGCCGCCACTGGCCCAACCGGCGGCACCACGCTGTTCCCGCCGCACATCAACCGTGGTGGCGCGGAACCGGGTGACCCGTTCACCCCGATGCTGCGCACCTACACCGGTGACAATGTGCGGCTGCGGGTGCATGCCGGCGGTCACGAAGAAGAGCACAACGTGACCCTGCATGGCTTGAAGTGGCTGCAAAGCGGTTCCGGTTATGGCAACAGTTCCAACTCCGGGTGGCGCTCTTCGCAAATGATCGGGATCTCCGAGCAGATGGGCTTCATTGCGCCGGTTTCGATGATGTCCAGTGCCGCGGCGACCACGGGCGATTATCTCTACTCGATGGACGCTTCGCTGGAAGGCTACTGGAGCGGGATCTGGGGCGTGATGCGCAACTACACCGCGCAGCGCAGCGACCTGTTCGCGCTGCCGAATAACCCGAAACCGGCGGGTGTGCGCAACACCGTGGCGTTTGACGGCGTCTGCCCACGGATCAGCGCCAACCCGAATGGCATCGGCACCCGGCCGACGGTGCAACGCAACTATGAAGTGGTTGCCGCGCTGGCCAATGACATCCTCGGCAATCCGTTGAACCTGTCCATGGCCGACCCGGCCGGGATCGGCCAACACGTCGGCGGGCCGTTGAATGCAGCGGGTGGCACCCTGGTGTACAACTCGCGGGCCGTGAATATTCCTCAGGTCACGGTCAGTGATCCCCAGGACGGGACGACGTTTACCATCGGTGGGCAAAGCGGTCCGCTGCATGACCCGACCGCGATCCTGTATGTGCGCAAGTCAGACCTCGATCCGGTCACCGGCAAGCTCAAACCCGGTGTGCCTGTCGAACCGCTGGTGCTGCGCGCGACGGCGGGTGACTGCATCAACATCACCCTGGAAAACCGCCTGCCCAGCGTGATGCCGGACCTGACCCAGACCGCGACGGTGATGGGCATGGTCAAGCGCGATCGCAACGATGGCGAGGGCTCGACCACCTTCAGCAACAACCTGATGCGGCCGTCCAGCACCGTGGGCCTGCATGCACAATTGCTGGCGTACGACATCACCAAATCCGACGGCACCAACGTCGGCACCAACCCGATCCAGACCGTGCCGCCACGGGTGGGTAACACCGGGGCATACCCGACCCGGACCTATCAGTACTACGCCGGGCACCTGGAGCGTGAAGGCAAACCGATCTCGCAGCTGGGCCGCAGCGTCGACAACATCAACGCCACGGCCGTGGAGTTCGGCGGGTTGAATTTCACCCCGGCGGACGTGATCAAGCAGCCGCAAAAAGGCCTCGGGGGTGCGATGAGCATCCTGCCGATCGGCGCTACCTGGGTCGATGATGCGCGCAAAGTCTCGGCGACCGTCACCGCCCCCGGGCAAACCACCTACCGCGACTTTGCGATGGTCTGGCAGAAAGCGCTGAACATGCGCTGGGCCAACGGTCGTCCGGTGGAAGGCATTGCCTCGGAAGCCGGTGTGCCGACGGATCCGCAGGACAATTCGAGCATGGCCATCAACTACAAGACCGAGCCGATGTGGTTCCGCTTCGGCCTGCCACCGGACGCGCCATTCGGCCACGCCGACGGCCATGGTTACGGCGATGTTCCCAACGCGCACATGGCCTTCAGCAACGCGCTGGTGGGCGGCGATCCACAAACGCCGGTGCTGTATGTGAAACCGGGGCAACCGTTCCGCACCCACATCCTGATGCCGACCGGTGGCAGCCGTGGTTCGACCTTCCAGCTCGATGGTCACGTCTGGTCGGTGAACCCGTTCCAGTCGGAGAAGAGCGATACCGGTGGTTATCCAATGGCCACCCCTGGCGTGGGGTCGGTGCGCTTCGGCTACAACCCGATGTCGATGTACGTCGGCGCCCACGAAAGCATCCTGCCCGCGGCGCACTTCAGCTTCATGCATCCCAGCGCCGGCGGCAGCAACGCCATACCGGGCGACTACCTGTTCCGCGACTACGGCGCGTACGGCAACACGGCAGGGCTTTGGGGATTGTTGCGGGTGACCAACGAGCCCGAACCGGCGCCGGCGCCGTAAGACGAGGGATGGGAGCCGACACCGCTCCCACAAGGGATAAGGCAGACACAGATCTGTAAGGGGAGGTTTGTATGAACAGGACCATCAAAACCAGCGTTGGCTTACTGGTCGTTGCGGTGGCGCTCATCAGCTTCGGCGTCTGGCGCACCGCGCCGCCAAGCATGCTGAGCGAGGTTGCCCTGCCGGACACCTGGAGCGCTCAGAACCTCTCCCGTGACGGTGTGTCGGTGGCGCTCGAGGTCAAGCCACTGGCCAAAGACGGCGTGTTGCGTGAAGGCGAGTTTGCCGATGTGCAGTTCCGGGTCACCGACAGTGCCTCGGGCCAGCCGTTGTCGGGGGTGAACCCCGGCGCCTGGCTCGACCCGGAAACCGTCGCCGCCGACCAGGCCCAGGGCCGTGAACAAAGCTGCAAGGCACGGGTCGGGGTGTTCCTCAAATCGAGCATCGGTGCACGGCCGATGCTCGACCTCAACAGCTACTTCCTGCTAGTGATGAACCGCGACGCCAGCGTTTCGGTGGTTGACCCCTCGGTCTCGGTAGGCGGCATCACCAGCACACTGGCACGCATCGACATCAAGCAGCCACCGATGGATTGGGTCACCCCGAAGGACAACAAAAGGGTGTTCGTTTCCATGCCGACGGCCAATGAAATCGCGGTGATCGACAGCGCACAATTCAAGTTGCTCGACTCTGTCGCCGCCGGCAGCAACCCGGTGCGCGTGGCCTTGCAGCCGGACGAGCGCCTGCTGTGGGTGGGCAACAATGCCAAAACCGTCGAGGAATCCGGCGTCACGGTGATCGACGCGCGCAGCCTCAAGCCGCTTAAACACCTGGCCACCGGTGCCGGGCACCATGAAATCGCCTTCAGCAAAGACAGCCGTTACGCCTTCGTCAGTAACCGCGACGACGGCACACTGAGCATTATCGAGATTGCCAGCCTGACCCTGAGCAAGCAGCTCAAGACCGGTTCGCACCCGCTGTCGGTGGCGTACTCGCCGCTGTCCCAGGCGATTTATGTCGCCGATGGCAAGGATGGCACCGTCACCGTGGTCGACACCAGCAGCCTGGCCGTGCGCCGGGTGATCAAGATGAAGCAGGGCCTGGGCCCGATGGGTTTCAGCGCCGACGGGCGTTTCGGCATCGTCCTCAACACCCTGGAAAACCAGGTGGCGGTGATCGATGCAGCCACCGATTCGCTGATCCATGAACTGGACGTGTCCGCCGAACCCTACCAAGTGGTGTTCACCAAGGCGTATGCCTATGTGCGCGGCCTGGCCTCGGCCAAGGTCACGATGATCAACCTGTCCTCTCTCGGAGCCGGTCGCACGCCGATCAGCCAGGGTTTTGAAGCCGGGCCTCAGGCGCCACGGCTGGCCGGTGATTTGCCACTGGCTTCGAGCCTGGCAGTGTCGCGCGATGACAACGCGGTGTTCGTGGTCAACCCGGTGGACAACACCACCTATTTCTACGCCGAAGGCATGAACGCGCCGATGTCCGGTTACCCCAATCGCGGGCAAGTGGCGCGCGCGGCGATGGTCATCGACCGCAGCCTGCGCGAGGTCGAGCCGGGGCTGTACAGCGCGCGGATCAAGCTGCCGGCAGCGGGGCGCTTTGACGTGGCGTTCCTGCTCAACCAGCCGAACATTATCCATTGCTTCACGGCGCTGGTGGAGCCGGACAAGAACCTTCAACAGCACGCAGGCGTGCCGAAAGTGGAGTTCATGCTCGACAAGTCCACCGCGGCCCTCGGCAATCCCTACGTGGTGCGCTTTCGCATCATCGAAGGCAAACAGAAAGTGCAGCGCATCGGGGTCAAGGACGTTCAAGTGCGCTATTTCCGCGCCCCGACGTCCCGGGCCCAGCAGGTTGCCGCGCTGGAAGTGGGCAACGGCATTTACGAAGCCCCGGTGAACCTCGACCAGAACGGCGCCTGGTACCTGCACGTGCGTGCGGCGTCCCTGGGCGCGAATTTCGATGACACGACCTTTGCCAGCGTTCGGGTGTTGCCCGGCGATGCCCACTGAAGAGGAAACCGACATGAAGCGATTCGCACACCGTGGGCTGCTGACGTTCTGCCTGTTGGCCGTCGGTATCGGTCAAGCCCTGGCGCACTCGGCGGATGAGCATTCCGGGCACGACATGCCGGCCAAGAGCGCGACGTCGGAAAGCGCCCAGGTCAAATTCGCCGACGTCGCACTGGTGGACCAGAACGGTAAAGCGGTGCGTCTTGAAAAGGACCTGGTGACCAACAAGATCGTGGTCATGAGCTTCATCTACACCAGCTGCACCACGGTGTGCCCGGTGGTGTCCTCGATCATGGGCAAAGTGCAGAAACAGCTTGGCGCGCGGGTCGGCGGTGAAGTGCAACTGGTGTCGATCAGCATCGACCCGCAGCGCGATGACGCCAAGCGCCTGAACGATTACGCACGCAGCTTCCAGAACGGCCCGGGCTGGAGCTGGCTGACCGGCAGCGCGCAATCGATCAACGAAACCCTCAAGGGCCTCGGCACCTTCAGCGGTGACTTCAAAAGCCACCAGCCATTGATCCTCGTCGGCGACGGCAACAGCCGCCACTGGACCCGCTATTACGGCTTCACCGATCCGGCTGTGCTGACCCGCCAAGTCGAGAAACTCAGCGGCCAGCGCAACGCCCACGCCAAGCACACCGCCATAGCCATGGAGCAACAGCCATGAAAGCGCTCGCGTTGATCTTCCTTACCATGTGTTTTTGCGTGATCAGCTTCCTGGCCTTTTCCCATGAAGAACACGCAGAACCCGCGCCGGCTGTCGCGGCTGCACCACCGGCGACCGGCACCCATGATGCGAAAACCTGGTTCACCGACACCCCGTTGCAGGACCAGAACGGCAACACCCTGCGCTTCTACAGCGATGCGCTGCAAAACCGCGTGGTGCTGCTGAACGTGATTTACACCAGTTGCACCGATGCCTGCCCGCTGATCACCCGCAAACTCAAGGAAGTGCGTGAGTTGCTGGGCGACAAGGCCGATGGCATCACCTTTATTTCCCTTACCAGTGATCCGCTGCAGGACAGGCCAGCGGTGCTCAAGGCTTACACCTTGAAGCAGGGCGTCGATGGTCCTCACTGGCTTTTTCTTACCGGCGACAAGGCACAAATGGACCTTGTACTGGGGCGCATCGGCCAGATCGTGCCGACCCCCGAGCAGCATTCAACACAGTTGATCGTGGGTGACGTGGCCAACAAACGCTGGAGCAAGATCCGTCCCGATGCGCCAGCTGCCGCCATTGCCCAGCGCTTGCAGTTGCTGACAATGCCCGTGGCCGGTCGTTGAGTCCGGGCCATGAAAACGTCCCTCGTCCTCGGCCTGCTCCTCCTTGGCGGAATCAGCCTTGCCGCCCATGCGTTGTCGCTGAGCCCCAGCGAAAGTGCCGGTAAACGGCTGTACCGCGAAGGGGTGTCGGCGAGCGGTGAGCCGATCATGGCCAGGGTCGGTGCGGCGGATATGCTGCTGCCCGCCACCAGCCTGCCGTGCGCCAATTGTCACGGCGACGACGGCCAGGGACGTCCCGAGGGCGGGGTCAGGCCACCGGACATCAGCTGGTCGCGTCTGTCCAGCAGATACGGTCAGCAGCAGGTCAATGGCCGCGATTACCCGGCCTACACCGAGGGCACGTTGGCCCGTGCGATCCAGGAGGGGCGCGACTCGGCCAACAATCGACTGGACCCGGCCATGCCGCGGTTTGTGCTGTCGATGAATGATCAGCGCAACCTCACGGCCTATCTCAAGCGTGTGGCCGATGATCTTGATCCCGGCCTGAGCGCCGACAGTTTGCACCTGGGTACCTTGTTGCCGCGCCAGGGGCCGTTGAGTGAAGAGGGCGCCACGGTGGCGGCGGTGCTCAGGGGCTGCGTGGCGCGGATCAATGAGGCGGGGGGCATTCATGGCCGGCAATTGCGCCTGACCATCCTCGACCCCGGGCCCGATCGTGCCAGTGCCGAGCAGGCGCTGGAGCGCTTGATCGGGCAGGAACAGGTATTCGCCCTGATCGCGCCGCTGGCGCCGGCGCTCGACACGGAACTGGTCGAGCGCCTGGAAAGCGCCGGCGTTCCACTGATCGGGCCGCTGTCGCTGCAGGGCTCGCCCCAGGCCAGTCGGCAGATTTTCGAACCGCTGCCAGGCTTGCGCGAGCAACTGTTCGCCCTGGCCGACTACGCCACCAGCAGTTTGCGCGTGCTTCAGGGACCGACGTTGATCACTTACCCGGACGAGCCAAGCCAACGCCTGGCGGCGCAGACCCTCGGCCAATACCTGCAAGACCATGCGTGGCAGCAAGTGCGGCTGCAACCCTACAACTCCGCGCAGGACGAACTGCCATTGGGCTCGCGCTCGGTGTTCTACCTGGGCAGCAGCGGCGGTTTCAGCCGACTGGCCGAGCGCTTGCAGACGGCGGGTCAGGTGCCGTACCTGTTCGCAGCGTCGAATCAGGTCGCCGGCGATCTGTTTCAGGTGCCCAGTGATTTTTCCCGGCGGGTGTTTCTGGCGTATCCGTTCGTGCCCAGTGACTGGACGCTGGCCGGACGCCTGGCGTTGACGCAATTGCGCGAACACCAGGGGCTCGGCGGTGAGCACGCGGTGCTGCAAGTCGGCGCCTACAGTTCGATGCTGCTGTTGAGTGAAGGTATGAAGCAGGCCGGCCGCGACGCCAGCCGCGAGAAGCTGATCAACGCCCTGGAAGGCTTGCACGATTTCGACACCGGGCTGACTCCGCTGATCAGCTTCGGACCGGGGCGGCGGCTGGGCTTGAACGGTGCCCATATCGTCACCGTCGATTTGCCCGACCATCGCTTCTATCTGGTGGCCCCTTATAAACCCATTGCCGCGACACCCTGACTGGAGGCCTGACAATGAAACTCAAGGCTTTGTTGATCCTGCTCACGATGTGGGTCCCCGTAGCGTTGTGCAATAACGGTCCGGCTGCCGCACGGGTCAATGGCGAGGAAATTTCCGAGTTCCGCCTGGAGCGCTATTTCGCCGAATTCCTGGAGGACCAGGGGCGGGCAGTGGCCAGCATTCGCAGTCCCAAGGCGTACAAACAATTGCGCCAGAAAGCCCTGGACGCCCTGATCGACAAGGAGTTGTTGTGGCAGGAAGCGCTCAAGCGCGGGGTGGTGATCAGTGACGAGGTGGTGCAAAACCAGATCGACCAGACTCGCCAGGCCATCGGCGGTGCCGAGGTGTTCACCCGCCGTCTTGCCGATGCCGGTTTCGACGAGGCCGGTTTTACCGAGTACACCCGCCGCGAGCTGGCCGCGCAGCAGGTGTTTGCCGATCTGGTCCGGGTGGCGGCGCCGGATGAACAACAGGTCCGTGCTTTCTTTGAGGAGCATCGCGCTGAAATGAGCCGCCCCGAACAGGTCCAGGCGCGGCACATTTTGATCAAGGTGCCTCAGGGGGCCGATGCCGCCACAGTTGAAGCCGCCCGGCTACGCTTAGAGGAGATGCGTGTGAAAGTCACTCAGGGCGAAGACTTCGCCAGCGTGGCCCGTACCGGTTCCGAAGATACGACGGCAGCGGTCGGCGGAGATCTGGGCTATTTTCCTCGCGGACGCATGATGCCGGCGTTTGACGCCGCAGCGTTTGCCCTGGCCCCCGGCGAGGTCAGCGCACCGGTGCGTACGCCGTTAGGCTGGCATTTGATCTACCTACAGAACCACCAGGAGGCAGCCGATGTCTCAGAAGTTCAGGGACTTGAGATGGTTCGGGCTTACCTCGCCCGACAGCAAAACGCTCAGGCTCGTCTCCAGGTGTTGGCGACGCTTCGATCGAGCAATCGAATCG
Organism: Pseudomonas sp. DR48; assembly: GCF_019823085.1. Taxonomy (NCBI): domain Bacteria; kingdom Pseudomonadati; phylum Pseudomonadota; class Gammaproteobacteria; order Pseudomonadales; family Pseudomonadaceae; genus Pseudomonas; species Pseudomonas sp. DR48. The sequence continues at coordinate 4,634,847 of NZ_CP081946.1, forward strand.
AGCGGATTGACGATGATTGAAGGTTTCCCCCCAAATGTGGGGAAAGCTTCAGGGGCAATTCCGAGTGCTTCCCCGCCTTTGGGGGATGGAGTTCCTGAGATAAAAGTTTTTTCCACGAAAATCAATAGGTTGTATCGGTCGAAAACCGGCGCTCAGCCTGGCATGAAGTGTGCGTTAGCCTAATCAAGGCGCGTACTCCCAGGCACGAATATCGGACCTGCGGTTTCAAGGAGTCCACCTTGTTAAACAAAGTACTGGTTGTTGAAGACGAACAGCTCCTTGCACAAAACCTCCAGGATTACCTGCAGGCGCAAGCGCTGAACGTCCGGATAGCGCACAGCGGTTACGAAGCGATTGGCGAAGCCGAACGTTTTGAACCCGATGTGATGGTGTTCGATTACCGCTTGCCCGATATGGAAGGCTTTCAGGTGCTCGATGCCGTCCGCCAGAACAGGAAGTGTCATTTTGTGCTGATTACCGGGCACCCCACCGCTGAAGTCTGTGAGCGGGCCCGGGAACTGGGAGTCAGCCATATCCTGTTCAAACCGTTTCCGATGGCGGAATTGGCCCGAGCAGTCTGTGACCTTTTAGGGATGCAGCGCGAACGCCGGGCAGGCGCAAGCCAATCCGAAGGATTCGTCGAACGACGCCAGAGCAGGACCGAAAGTTTCCCGCTGCAGTTGTACGACGGCAGTTGGGTGCTGGCAGATCGTCGACGAAGCACATCGACCTCCATGGCACCAGACGACGAACAATTGCTCACCGGGGAGTAGTGGCGCGACAAGCGGTTCCGGCCTCCACCGAAATTGCTCGCCGCGTCGACAGGGCTCAAAGCCCCCGGCGTTGGAGAGCAAGCCATGGACCGTCTATCCCTTGCCGTAGAACCGGCGCTGTTGGAATGTGTACCGTCCCGTTTTACCAGTGAACAACTGGCCCAGGCCCGGGCCAGGGCGACCAGTTCCGGGGAACGGGTCCTGGAAGCCCTCGGGGTGTTGTGCGAACTGGCCCCCATGCCCTTCATCCAGTGCCTGGGCGCAACCCTGCATTATCCGGTGCTCGACACCGACACGCTGTTCAAGGCCACCCCGGTGTTCGACCGGGTCACCCTGGCCCAATGCCTCAAACGCGAATTCATCCTGCTGCGTCACGACGATGCCGTCATCGGCGTGTTTGCCGACCCCTTCGACACCACGCGCCTGGCCTGGATCGATGACTGCCTGCACGGTGCGCCGCTGTATCTGGTGCATGCCGACGACCTCAAAGCCTACCTGGCTCGTCACGAAGAGAGCTTCCACGCGGTGGAATCGCTCAACGCCCAGGCCGACGCCAGCGTCGAAACCGATACCCTGCAAAGCCTGTCCCTGACCAGCATCAGCGAAGACGCCAGCGTCGTCGTCAAACTGGTCAACTCGACCCTCTACGACGCGCTGAAAATGCACGCCAGCGACATCCACCTGGGCACCACCGGCAGCGGCCTGGTGATCAAGTACCGGATCGATGGCGTGCTCAACAACATCAGCAAGATCCAGGGCAGCGAGTTCGCCGAGCAGGTGATTTCCCGGGTCAAAGTCATGGCCGAACTCGATATCGGCGAAAAGCGCGTGCCCCAGGACGGCCGCTTCAAGATCGGCATCAGCGGCCGGCAGATCGACTTTCGGGTGTCGATCATGCCGAGTATTTTTGGCGAAGACGCGGTGTTGCGGGTCCTCGACAAACAGGACCTGGCGGACAAGGTCAGTGGCGTGCAATTGCAGGCCCTGGGCTTTGAGGAAGAAACCCTGCGTGCGCTGCGCCGGCTTGCGGCCGAACCCTACGGCATGGTGCTGGTGACCGGGCCGACCGGCAGCGGCAAGACCACCACGCTGTACGCGATGATCACCGAGATCAACCATGGCGTGGACAAGATCATCACCATCGAAGACCCGGTGGAATATCAACTGCCTGGCGTCCTGCAAATTCCGGTCAATGAAAAGAAAGGCCTGACCTTCGCCCGTGGCCTGCGCTCGATCCTGCGCCATGACCCGGACAAAATCATGGTCGGTGAAATCCGCGACCCCGATACGGCGCAGATCGCCGTGCAGTCGGCGCTGACCGGGCACCTGGTGTTCACCACCATTCACGCCAACAACGTGTTCGACGTGATCGGCCGGTTCACCCAGATGGAAATCGACCCCTACAGCCTCGTCTCGGCCCTCAACGCCGTGCTGGCCCAACGGCTGATCCGGCTGGTCTGCAGCAGTTGCAGCGCGCCGAGCAATCCGAGCGATGAAGAGCTGCGCCAATCCGGCCTCGACCCGCAAAACGTCGACCATTTCCACTTCGTCCATGGCAAAGGCTGCGGCCATTGCCGCGGCACTGGCTATCGCGGGCGTACCGCGATTGCCGAACTGCTGCACCTGGACGACGAGCTGCGGCAGATGATCGTCGAGCGCCAACCCATTTCGAAAATCAAGGCACACGCCTGCAAACGTGGCTTGCGCCTGCTGCGCGAGTCGGCGCTGGAACTGGTTGCAGAGGGGCGGACCACGCTCGAGGAGATCAATCGTGTCACTTTTGTCTCGTGATCGTTATGTCGCCGTGCTCGGCGCCAGTGGTGTCGGCCTCGGTCAGCGCAAGGGCAGTGAAACCCTGTGGCTGGGCAGCGTCGGCTTTATCGACGAAGGCTTCCATGCCTGGGCCGTCGCCCTCGAAACCCTCGACCGCTTGCTGGGCGAACACGCCCCCGCCGGTGCCGAATTGAGCGTGGTGATCTCCGGTCACTTCAGCCGCTTCTGCCTGGTGCCCTGGAGCGAACAGATCAGCAGCCCCGACGAATTGCTCGGGTTTGCCCAGCTGTGTTTCGAAGACCTTTACGGCGCACCGACGCAACCCTGGAGCATGGTCCTGTCGGCTGAGCCTGCGGGTTACGACCGGATCGCCACCGCGTTGCCCGAAGACTTGCTGGCACGCCTGCGCAGCCTGGTCAGCGGTCGCGGCCTGCGTCTGCGCTCGGTGCAACCGTACCTGATGGCAGCATTCAATCACTTCGATAAAAGCCTCGATGCCGGCGACTTCCTGTTCGTGGTGGCTGAGCCGGTGCGCAGTGTGTTGCTGCTGGCGAGGGAAGGGCGCTGGACTTCGGTGCGCTCGGTCGGCAGCAACGACAGCGACGCTGCACTCAGCGCATTGATCGGCCGTGAAAGCCAGTTGCAAGCCTCCACCAGCGAGCGGCCGCTGAACATTTACCTGCACGCGCCAGCTCGCATCGATGTGCAGCCTGACGTACCCGGTGTGCACCTGCGCACCCTTGAAGAGGACCGGACTGGCGTACGCGATAGCTTGTACGTCATGTCCCGGGCGGTGGCCTGACATGCGCGCCCTGACGCTCGACTTCCAGCCACGCCGCCGCTCGGGCCCATTGGGCTGGAGCCTGCTGGCCGGCGGCGTGGTGTTGGTGATGAGCTGCTTCATCGCGCAACAGCATGTCACCGAACAGGCCTCGCAACAGCAAGGCCATTTGCAGCACGCCCAACGCGTCCTGACCGGCGACACCGGCGCCTCTTCCACCCTGACCCCGGCTGAAACCCGTGAGCAGGCGCAGAACCTGGCGGAGATGCGCAAAGTCTCGCAGCAACTGCGCCGGCCCTGGGAACGCCTGTTCGCCATGCTCGAAGCCATGCCACGCGACAACATTGCCTTGCTGAGCCTGACCCCGGATGCCCGCAAAGGTCAGGTGCGCATCAGCGCCGAAGCGCGTGACCTGGAAGCGATGCTCGACTTCCATCGTCGCCTGGAAGCCAGCGATGAGCTGTCGGATGTGTCGCTGCTCAGCCATGAAATTGTTGTGAAGTCCCCTGAACAACCGGTGCTATTCAACCTGTCAGCTAACTGGGAGATCGGCGATGCGAATCTCTAGATTGATCGTCCACGAATACCTGCAAGGCCTGGGTGTGCCCGGCGTGGCCGGATTGGCGATGCTGTTGCTGGCACTGGTCTGGGCCCTGGGTGGCCTGATGCCTGACTGGAGTTCGTTGCAAACCCTTACCCAGCAGACCCGCGAAGCCGGCGAGTACCTGGCCAAGGTCGAAGACGGCAGCGTCGCCGCTCCGGTGGTGCCGCAACGTCAGCTCGATGACTTCCGCAGCAAGTTACCGTCGCAGCCACAAGCCACTGTAGCCATCGACAAGATCTACGCGCTGGCGGCCCAGGAACACATCACCTTGGCCCGCGGTGAATATTCGCTGGGCGTCGACCCCAAGACCCACCTGGCGCGTTATCAGATTCTGCTGCCGGTGCGTGGCAGCTACCCGCAACTGCGGCGCTTCCTGCACGCCTTGCTCGGCCAGTTGCCGGCCGTGGTGTTGGAGGACGTGGAGTTCCAGCGTAAAAAAATCGCCGACACCGACCTGACCGGGCGGATCCGCATGACCCTTTACCTGTCGAGGTCATGATGAACACCAAACGCGTAGTGGGTTGGGTGGCGTTCTTCGGCGTATCGGCAGCGCTGACCTGGGGGCCTGATTACTTCATGCCCTCGGAGCAAGGCGATGCGGTGGTCGCTACCAGCGTAACGCCGGCTAAAAGCAAAACCCGTGGCACGTTGCCGGCTACTACGGCCAGTGACAAACCGACCGTGATCAAAGACCTGAGCCCGTCGGGCGATCTGTTCGCCGCCCGCAGCTGGAAAGCGGCACCGACACTGGCCAGCGTCAACGAACAACCCGTTAACCAGACCCCGGTGGTGCAAGTCCCCAGTGCGCCGCCGATGCCTTTCCAGTTCATTGGCAAGCTTGATGATCGTGCCGACCTGCAAGTGTTTTTGCAGAACGGCGAAAAAATATACGTCGTACGCAAAGGGGATGTGATCGACGACACCTGGCGGATCGAGGGGATTTCCGATGTGGAACTCCGCTTTGTCTATTTGCCTCTGCATTTGTCCCAGACATTGTCTGTGGGGAGCGCGCAATGAACAGATCCCGTTTGCTGATGAACCTTTGCATGTGTGCAGGGCTGGCTGCGTGCAGCTCGGCGCAGGTTGCCAAGCAGGAAGGGACAGACCTGATGGAGTCGGGTCAATACGAAGCCGGCCTGGCGCGTATCCAGGAAGGGCTCAAGGAAAATCCTCGCGACACCGAACTGCACCTGGCCCTGACCAGCGGCCGTGCCCGTGCGGTGACAGCGTTGTTGACCCAGGCCGAAATGGACCGCGCCCAACGTGATTTCGCCTCTGCCCGCCTGACCTATGGCCGGGTGTTGACCCTGGAGCCGAACAACCGCCGGGCCCAGGATGGCCTGCGCCAGCTGGAGCACATGCGCAGCCTGGATGACAAACTCGAACTGGCCCGGGGCGACCTGCGTCGCGGCGACATCTACGGTGCCGACCGCCAGGTCAAACAGATCCTCGAACTGGACCCCAAGAATGACGGCGCCCTGGAGTTGCAAGGCAATATCCGCCTGGTGCAAAGCCGCAACGTGATTCCGTATCCGCAACTGCGCACTCGCCTGGACCGGCCGGTGACCCTGGAATTTCGCGACGCCAACCTCAAAACCATTTTCGAAGTGCTGTCCCAGGTTGCCGGTTTGAATTTCATCTTCGACAAGGACCTGCGCCCGGACATGAAAGCCACCATCTTCGTGCGTGACGTGCGCATCGAAGACGCTGTGGAACTGCTGCTGCAACAGAACCAGCTGCATCAGAAAGTGGTGAATGAAAACACCTTGCTGATCTACCCCGACTCGCCGCAAAAGCTCAAGGACTATCAAGAGCTGGTGATGCGCACGTTCTACCTGACCAGCATCGACGCCAACACCGCGTTGAACATGATCAAAACCATGCTCAAGACCCGCGATGTGTTCGTCGATGAGCGCCTCAACACATTGACCATGCGCGACACCGAAGACGCCGTGCGCATGGCCGAAAAACTCTTGCAATCACAGGACCAGTCCAACCCCGAAGTGGTTCTGGAAGTGGAGGTGATGGAAGTCGCCACGCAACGGATTCTCGACCTCGGGCTGCAATGGCCAAACACCTTCGGCGTGGTCAACAGCGACGGCTCGGCCGTGACGCTGCTCGATCAACTCAAAGGCATCAACTCCAGCCGGATCACTATTTCGCCGTCGCCCCAGGCCAAGATCAACGCGCAGGACAACGACATCAACACCCTGGCCAGCCCGGTCATTCGCGTCAGCAACCGCGAGCAGGCGCGCATCCACATCGGTCAGCGTGTGCCGATCATCAGCGCCACCTCGGTGCCTTCGACCCAGGGCCCGGTCATCACCGAAAGCGTTACCTACCTGGACGTCGGTCTTAAACTGGAAGTGCAGCCGACCGTGCACCTGAACAACGAAGTGGCGATCAAGATCGCCCTTGAAGTCAGTAACGCCACGCCGCTGGAACCGACCCGCCAGGGCACGATTCCGGTTCAGGTCGACACCCGCAACGCCCAGACCACGCTGCGCCTGCATGACGGCGAAACCCAGATCCTCGCCGGCCTGATGCGCAACGACCACGGCGCCACGGGTAACAAGATTCCGGGCCTTGGCGACATCCCTGGCCTGGGCCGTCTGTTCGGCAGCAACAAGGACACCGTCGGCAAGTCCGAACTGGTGCTGTCGATCACGCCGCGCGTCGTGCGCAACCTGCCGTACCAGAGCCCGTCGGACATGGAGTTCACCACCGGCACTGAAACCAGCATGCACATCCAGGCGCCGGACCGGCAGATGGAAACACCGATCCAGAATGAACACATCGATCGGCCAGTGGCTTCGGCCACGACCACTGTCGTCGTTGAGAAACGCTGATCATGAACGCCTCGCAACGTGGTTTTACCCTGATTGAAGTCGTGGTGACGCTGGCCCTGATCGGCCTGCTGGCCGGCATGGCCGCGCCGCTGACCGAGACCGTGGTGCGCCGGGGCAAAGAGCAGGAATTGCGCACGGCGCTGTACCAGATCCGCGACGCCATCGACGCCTACAAACGCGCTTTCGACGCCGGTTACATCGAGAAGTCGCTGGAAAGCAGCGGCTATCCGCCGAACCTGAAAGTGCTGGTCGAAGGCGTGCGTGATGTGCGCAGCGCCAAGGGCGCCAAGTTCTACTTTCTACGGCGCTTGCCGCATGACCCGCTGACACCGGTCAAGCGTGACGACAACGGTGGCTGGGGCTTGCGCTCCTACGACAGCACGGCTGAAAACCCGCGTGATGGCGAAGACGTCTTCGACGTTTATTCCCATGCGCGCGGCAAGGGTCTCAACGGCATCGCCTACCGGGAGTGGTGAATCATGCGTCGGCAAAAGGGTTTTACCTTGCTGGAACTGATGGTGGTCATGGCAATCATCGCAACCTTGATGACCATTGCCTTGCCGCGCTATTTCAACAGCCTCGAGGCCTCCAAGGAAACCACGCTGCGCCAGAGCCTGTCGGCCATGCGCGAAGCCCTGGATCACTACTACGGCGACACCGGGCGCTACCCCGATTCCCTGGAACAACTGGTGGAGCAGCGTTACCTGCGCAACCCGCCGACGGACCCGATTGCCGAACGCAAGGACACCTGGGTGCTGGTCGCGCCACCTGACGGCGTGGCGGGCGGGGTGGCCGATATCAAAAGCGGTGCCACAGGGAGGGCGCGTGATGGCAGCCTTTACTCCGAGTGGTAAGCCGTCTGGCGAGGCCGGGTTCACCTACCTGGGCGTGCTGTTTCTGATCATGTTGATGGGCATGGGCCTGGCCAGTGCCGGTGAGTTGTGGGCGACCGCCGCGCGCCGGGATCGCGAACGTCAGTTGCTGTGGGTCGGCACTCAATACGCCCAGGCATTGCGCAGCTACTACCGCAGTTCGCCGGGGCTGGCGCAGTACCCCAAAGAGCTGGAAGACCTGTTGCAGGACGAGCGTTTTCCGACCCCGAAACATCACATTCGCCAGCTCTACCCGGACCCGATCGGCGGCGGGGAATGGACGTTGATGCGCGGCTTCGACGGACGTATCACCGGACTCAACAGCCCGTCCACTGACCTGCCGCTCAAGCAGACGGATTTCCCCAGCCAGTGGTCGGACTTCACCGGCATGGCGAGCTACACGGACTGGCAGTTTGTCGCCGAGAAAGCCTTCCTCGACGGCACTTCCGGTCCGGTGAAAAACCAGTCCACCTTGCCCCAGGCGCTGTCGCCATGAACCGGCAGTTGCTGGCGGCCATGGTCCTGGCGTGTGTGGCGACGCTCGCCAGCGCCGGTGAAGAGGACGAGATGCTCGGCTTCATCGTCGATGACACGATCTCGCACATCGGCCACGACTTTTATTACTCGTTCAGTGAACGCCTGCGCGCCACCAGCCCGATGGATTTCAACCTGGTGGTGCGCGAACGGCCTTCGGCGCGCTGGGGCAGCCTGGTGACCGTGGAATATCAGCAACGACTGGTTTATCGGCGCTTCCTGCCGCCGAACACCGTGGAACTCAAGGACGAGGCCTATGACGCCGCTGACTGGGTTCGCGGGCAGATTGTGCAGCGCAAGCTGGAAACCTTGTTGCAGGACACGACGGACCTTGAGAGGGACGAATTATGAAAACGAAACCGTTCTTGCAGTGCACCGCTGGCTTGCTGCTGGGGCTCGCAAGTCATGCTCTGGTCCAGGCCACGGAGCTGGTCTACACCCCCGTCAACCCCTCGTTTGGCGGTAACCCGTTGAACGGCACCTGGCTGCTCAATAACGCTCAGGCGCAAAACGATTATGACGATCCAGACCTGAAGAAGCGCACGACGGCGGCCGGGACGTCGGCATTGGAGCGCTTCACCAGTCAGTTGCAGTCGCGGTTGCTGGGGCAGCTGCTGGACAACATCTCCACGGGCAATACCGGGAGCCTGTCCACCGACGCTTTTATTGTCAACGTCGTCGACGACTCGGGTGCACTGACCATTGAAGTCACGGACCGAGCGAGCGGTGAAGTTTCGGAAATCCAGGTGAATGGCCTGGCCCCTTGACGGGGATTCGGGTCGATGGGGAGTTAAGGACATGAAAAAAATAATAGCGCTAGGGCTGATGTTAGCGGCATTACAAGGGTGCAGTCTGCGTGACACGATGCCAGCCGAGCAGGACACCGAATCACCGACCCTGACACCTCGGGCGTCGACCTATTACGATTTGCTGAACATGCCACGTCCCAAGGGCCGGTTGATGGCGGTGGTGTATGGGTTCCGGGACCAGACCGGGCAATACAAACCGACCCCGGCCAGTTCGTTTTCGACCAGCGTGACCCAGGGCGCGGCAAGCATGTTGATGGATGCGTTGCAGGCCAGTGGCTGGTTTGTGGTGCTGGAGCGGGAGGGGCTGCAGAACCTGCTGACCGAGCGCAAGATCATTCGTGCTTCGCAGAAGAAGCCTAATACGCCGGTGAATATTCAGGGTGAGTTGCCGCCGTTGCAGGCGGCGAATCTGATGCTGGAGGGCGGGATTATTGCGTATGACACTAATGTGCGCAGTGGCGGGGAAGGGGCGCGGTATTTGGGGATTGATCTTTCTCGGGAGTATCGGGTGGATCAGGTGTCGGTGAATCTTCGTGCGGTGGATGTTCGCAGTGGGCAGGTGTTGGCGAATGTGATGACGAGCAAGACGATTTATTCGGTGGGCCGGAGTGCCGGGGTGTTCAAGTTTATCGAGTTCAAGAAGTTGCTTGAGGCTGAGGTGGGGTATACGACGAACGAGCCGGCGCAGTTGTGTGTTTTGTCGGCGATCGAGGCGGCGGTGGGGCATCTTTTGGCGCAGGGGATTGAGCGGCGTTTGTGGCAGGTGGCGGGGGATAGTTCTTCGCCGGATAACAATGCGACGCTGGATCGGTATTTGACTCAGAACAAGGTTGTGCCTGAGGGGGAGGAGGAGTGAGCCGTGGCGGCCTTCGGGCCGACCATGCTCTTTCGGGTGTACCCCGTCCAACTGTGGGAGTGAGCCTGCTCGCGATGGCGGCCTGATAGCCGACCAGTCTCTTTCGGGTGTACATATCCGTTGCTGCGGTAACGGCGGCTTAGGGTTTCGCCCTTATGTATGGACTCGCCCACACTGACTACCTGCTTTTCAAACACTGCTACCCGGTTGCATTTATGTATAAGGCCTGTCCGAGGACGCTGTCTTGAGCTTCTGGCCAACATTGGTTGAGCTCGCGGTATGCCGATTACGTGCAGGCCTCGAAGGCCGGTAAGGGCGCAGGCATCGATCCGCGACGGTCTGACCTGGGTTCAATGTTTTCTAGCAGGGGCTGGAGCGCCGTGACGCCCCGGTGGCAGAACGCTTTTGATCAATGACTTGGCGCAGCTGGCCGGCCATCGGCCGGTTGGCTGCGGTAAGTCTGGTCATTTTGTAGCAGCACCCAAACGATTCGAAAGTTGCGATTCGCCAAGCGTATCGCCGCTTCCTTGCGGCCCAGTCGCTCCTGCCAACGTTGCAACCGACGATCGTCGGGCTGCTCTGAATCCGGGCGTAAATGCCTCAATACCGCGTGAGCGCCTTGCACCATCAGGCTGCGCACATAGCTGTCGCCTCGTTTGCTCATCCTGCCCAGGCGGACCCTCTGCCCACTGCTGTTCTGCTCAGGCACCATGCCAAAGTAGGCGGCGAACTGACGTGCATTGGCAAAGCGTTCCGGGTCGGTTTGCTTGGCCAAAAGCGCGGTGGCGATGATCGGGCCGATACCGCGTACGCTCATCAGTCGCCGGGCTGTTTTATCCTCGTTCGCGGCATTCTCCAGGCGACCGCTCAGCACGTTGATCCGCTCGCCCAGCTGACGCCATTCGCCCAGCAGCTCGTCGACCAGCTCGCGCAACATGTCGGGCAAGGGTTGTGTCGCGTCTTCCAGCACCCTAGGCAGGGTCTGATTGATGGCGGCATCACCTTGGGCCAGGGTGATGCCGTGCTCCATTAGCAAGCCCCGCATCTGGTTGCTCATGGCTGTACGCCGACGGACATAACCTTGCCGGGCACGGTGCAAGGCCTGCATGGCCAGTGCGGTGGCGCTTTTGATGGGGACTGCCGCAATTTTGCTGTCGCGCCCGGCGCGCAATATGGCTTGGGCATCATTACGATCATTTTTGGCGCCGCTGCGGTGCTTGGCCACAAGCTGTGCTGGAAGAATCCGCGCCAGACTGCCCTGAGCCTGTAGCTGGCGCGCCCATGCTTGAGCGCCTGGTCCTGTTTCCATCAGCACCACTATGGTTGGCGGGAGTTGGCGCAGAAAGGTATGAAAGGCTTCACGCGACTTGATTCGTTCTTCGTAAAGCACCTGGCCAAGGGCATTTTCCCCCGCGATCTGGAATACCTGTTTGGCAAGATCGACCGCCACCGTGGTGCAGGTCGATAGATCGGTGGAAGACAGGGACTGTTTAACCGTCGTATGCTTTTTCATGGATTCGCCCTCGCTGTCGGTGGCTTTTTAGACTGCCCCCGTGGCGCATTGACGCCTCGGCGCGGGCGAGTCCATCCAATTACGGCGACTCACTTTTTTTTCAAACGCCAAAAAAAAGTAAGCAAAAAAAGGCTCGCCCCGAGCGTCCGGCCCCTCGCTGGGGCTCGGTGTTCCTTCGTTCCGGCATTCATCTGGGGGCATCGCCTCCGGTCTGCTTCGCGACGACCTCCTCTCGATGTGTGCGGCTTCGCCGCACGGCGCTACGCGCCTGCCCCCCAGATAAACGCCTCCACTCAGCCTGCCGAAGGGGCGGGTAGATCAAAAGCCAGATCAAGATCAAGAGCTGCAGGCGAGCTACCGCTCGGCCTGTTGAGTGGTGAAGAGCGGGCGGGGTAGACACCGGTCCATTATGATCGTTCCCACGCTCTGCGTGGGAATGCCGCCAGGGACGCTCCGCGTTCCGCTCTTGAATGTGACGCAGAGCGTCACGGGATGCATTACCACGCGGAGCGTGGGAACGATCAATGCACCCCATTCCCCTGTGGGAGCTGGCCTGCCAGCGAAGACGGCCCGCCAGCCAACCAATCTCTCCCATATACACTCATTCCCCTGTGGGAGCTGGCCTGCCAGCGATGGCGGCCTGCCAGCCAACCAATCTCTCCCAGATGCACCCAATCCAACTGTGGGAGCTGGCCTGCCAGCGAAGACGGCCTGCCAGCCGACCAATCTCTCCCAGATGCACCCCTGTGGGAGCTGGCCCTGCAGCGATGACGACCTGCCAGCCAACCAATCTCTCCCAGATGCACCCAATCCAACTGTGGGAGCTGGCCTGCCAGCGATGACGACCTGCCAGCCAACCAATCTCTCCCAGATGCACCCAATCCAACTGTGGGAGCTGGCCTGCCAGCGAAGACGGCCTGCCAGCCAACCAATCTCTCCCAGATGCACCCAATCCAACTGTGGGAGCTGGCCTGCCAGCGAAGACGGCCTGACAGCCGACCAATCTCTCCCAGATGTACCCAATCCAACTGTGGGAGCTGGCCTGCCAGCGAAGACGGCCTGACAGCCAACCAAACTCTCCCAGATGTACCCGACCCAACTGTGGGAGCTGGCCTGCCAGCGAAGACGGCCTGCCAGCCGACCAATCTCTCCCAGATGCACCCAATCCAACTGTGGGAGCTGGCCCGCCAGCGAAGACGGCCTGCCAGCCGACCAATCTCTCCCAGATGCACCCATTCCCCTGTGGGAGCTGGCTTGCCAGCGATGGCGGCCTGACAGCCGACCAATCTCTCCAAGATGTACTCAATCCAACTGTGGGAGCGAGCTTGCTCGCGATGGCGGTGTGTCATTCAGCATTGATGGTGGCTGATACTCCGCTATCGCGAGCAGGCTCGCTCCCACAGGTAATGTGTGCTGGTTTTAGGGGGTATGTTTAATGCTGTTTAACGTTACTTCCTGAAAGCCACAGATTCTTGCGCCGTTGCCTACGACTGCGCCAGAATCCGCCGGCTTGTGCGCTTTGGACCTGGTCTTTATCGTTTCCGGGTCGCTGATATCAGCGACCGGGTTTAGCGACCCTGGCTATCCAAAGTGCATCAGTGCTCCAGACTTTTTTGCAGACTTTTGACGTTTGCAATGACGTTATGGTGGCTGTATGCGGGAGACCTTCGGGTCTACCGGGTGCCTTTGACCGGTTCGCTAACCTGCATGCAGCCGCCACCCTTACTTGTTTAGCGACAGGTGCTGGTGGCGCCATTTTCCAAAGGAGATTCACCATGTTCAAATCCACCCCAAATCCCCCTGAACCCGACGACGTTTCCCCCTACGATCCTCTCGATCCGAAAAAACTCAACGAAGCCGCCGACCGCGCGCTGGATCACTATCTCAACCCCCTGAAAGCCGCGATCCCGCCACGCAAACCCAGCACCATCTACCTGGTCGCCCCGGACATCGACACCGAAACCCTGTTGGCCAACGCTTGTGAATCCCTGGCTTCGGCGAGTGTCATGGCCAGCGACTTCGCCGGGATGTTGGAATGGCCGCATCGCAACACGATGCTGGGCATTCAGCAGGTCATCATGCTGGCTGAGCTGGCAGTGAACCGGGCGCTGGACAGGGTTGATCCACAGGCATAACCCTCCCCCCGGCTGATCGTTCCCACGCTCTGCGTGGGAATGCATCCCGTGACGCTCTGCGTCACATTCAAAAGCGGAACGCGGAGCGTCCCTGGCGGCATTCCCACGCGGAGCATGGGTACGATCAATCGGCACAAAAAAACCGCGACCCCTTCACGGATCGCGGTTCTTTTATGCCTTGCGATTACTGCTGCAACACCGTCGCCCGGTTGTCGCTACCCAGCTGCTGAATCGTCGCCATTTGGGTCGTGCCGCTCTGATCGACACTGGCAATGTTGCCGGTGCCGCCCTGGGTCACGTAGGCCACGTTCATGGTGTCAGCCTGTTTGACGGTGATCATGTTGTCGCTGCCATACAGCTGTGTGGTGTATGCCTGGTTGCCGCTGCCCGACTGGTCGAACTCGGTGGTGTTGCCTGAGCCGTTGCTGGTGCCTTGGGCCAGGTTGGTGGTGCCGCGCTGGTCGGCGATGAGGATGTTGTCGCTGCCGTTCTGATCGAAGTACAGCTCGTTGTAGTTGTCTGCCTGGCTGACCGTGGTTTTGTTGCCGCTGCCGGTCTGGTTGGTGGTCATGATGTGGCCGACGCCGTCTTGTTTGAAACTGGCGACGTTGCCGTAGCCGGCCTGGGTGACGGTCGCGCGTTGGTTGCTGCCGAATTGGCCGCCCAGTTGCGGGCCTTTCCAGTTACTGGCGTAGACCTTGTTTTCGCTGCCGACGGAGGTGGCGTTGAGCACGTGGCTGTCGCCGCTCTGGTAGGTGAAGTGGACGTTGCCGGTGCCTTGCTGGTACAGCGCGAGGACCGAGCCGACGGAGTCGAACTGGTCGGCGTAGATGGCGTTGACGTCGCCGACTTGCAGGACCTGGGCGTTGTTGTTCTGGCCGAAGCTCTGGTCGACCACGGTTTCGTTGGTGTGCCCGTACTGATTGACGGTGGCTTCGCTGGCGGTTTGTGCGCCTTGCCAGACTTCGGTGGCGTTGTAGTCGCCGAACTGGTTAACGGTAATCGTGCCGCCGTTGCCGTCGCGCTGGTCGCCATAGGCGTAGTTGCCTCCACCGGCCTGGTTGAGGTTGATCTGGCCGCCCATGTGGGCGATTTGTTCGGCGGTGGCGTAGTTGGCGGTGCCGTACTGGATGATCATCGCGTTGTTGCCGACGCCCAGTTGAATCTGTTCGATGTTGGCTTCGTTGTTGTCACCGAACTGGAAGGTCTGGCCTTTGGTGGCTTCCTGGCTGTCCTGATAGACGAACGAGAAGTTGCCGCTGCCTTGCTGTTGTTGCAGCGCCTCGTTTCCACCCATGCCAATCGACTGGCTGGCATGGCTGGTGTTGTAGCTGCCGGCCTGTTGTTGGGTGATGGTGCTGCCGTCTTCGAACAGTTGCTCGGCGTAGCCGGCATTGTAGTCGCCGATTTGACCCTGGGTGATGGTGCCGGTGGCGGTGTCTTGTAACGCTGCGGCATCGTTGCCCTGGCCGAGTTGTTGTTGCGTGGCGGTACTGTACGGGGCCGCTGTCTGTTTCACGTCGGCGATGTTGGCGTTGCCGACCTGGGACTGGTTGGACACGCTGTCGTCGGCCATTGCCTGGGCGCTGACAATGACCAGTATGGCGGCGGTGAGGGGCGTCAGTTTGAACATGATGGATCCTCCAAGTGGTGCAGTGCTTTAGCGATATTGTTTGACCGAAACGCTCATGCCGTTCCCTGACTGCGTCACGGCGCTTGAAAGCCCCGTACCGGCCTGGTCGATGCTGGCGTCGTTGTTATTGCCGTTCTGGGAAATCTGCGCGCGGTTGTGGCTGCCGTTTTGTGTGATTGAGGCGGCGTTGCCACTGCCTTGCTGGGTGATCATGGCCATCAGGTCGCTACCTTGTTGCAGGATGTAGGCTTCCTGATTGCTGCCCGACTGGACGATGGTGCCGAGCAGCGACTGACCGTTCTGCTGCAACAGCGCCACGTTGGCCTGGCCGTTCTGGTCGATCAGCGCGTGCTGACCCACCGGTGGCGGCAACTCGCCCAGATCGGCGGCGGGTGCCAGGTCGTCGTTGTCCATCAAATCGTCGGCGCGCACGCCGGCACTGCTGCAAAGCAGAAGCATGCAGAGCAAGGCGGCGGTCGACATTTTCATGGCGTTGTCCTTGGGAAGAGGCCAGCCCCACCCACCGAATCGGCGGGTGGGGCGAGGGCTCAGTTGGCGGTGACCGTCACGGTGCGCACGGTGCCTTGGGACGAGCGAATGGTCGCTGTCGGGTTAGCTGACGGGATCACCGTGGTGGTGTTGTTCACCGTCAACCGCCAGCGTCCGGTCACCGGCACGGTGGTGGTGCCCAGGGTCGCCAGCCCGGTCGGGGTGCTGACCTGCACGGTGATGGTGTTGCCGGTGGTCACCGATGAGGTGCCCGCAAAGTCCCAGGTGAAGCGGTTGTTGGAGCGGGCCGACACAGTGGCGGTGGTCACGGTGAAGGTTTCCGCAGCAGGCCTTGGCGAGACTTGCACCGTGACCGTCGCCGGTGTCGACAGGGCGCCAAAGCTGTCCCGGGCGATGTAGGTGAAGGTCGTGGTGAAGGCCGTGGTGACCGTGGCCGGTGGCGTATAGGTGATCACCGTGCCGTCAGTGCTGACGGTGCCGCGACCTGCTGCCGGTTGAGTCAGGCTGGCGACGCTCAGCGGCACGTTGCCTTCCGGATCGGTGTCGTTGGCCAGCACGTTGATCGGAATCGCCACGCCCAGGGTCGCAGCGGCGTCGTTGACCGCCACCGGTGGCCGGTTAGGCGCCACGGTGATGGTCACGGTTGCCGGTGTGGTCGAGGCCAGGCCTTTGGCGTCTTGAGCCTTGTAGGTGAAGGTGGTTGTCAGCGGCGCATTGACCGCGGCGGGCGGGGTATAGACCACCGCAGTCGTGCCGCTCAATGCCACGGTGCCTTGCCCGGCAGCCGGTTGGGTCAGGGCAGTGATGCTCAACGGCGTGTTGCCGTCAGGGTCACTGTCGTTGGCCAGCAGGTTGAGGGTGATTGGCACGCCGAAGCTGGTGCTGCCGGAGTCTGCGACGGAGAGCGGCGCCTGGTTTTCGCCGGTGTCCGGTGCCGTCCCGACGACCACGACTGGCTCGGTATCACTGCCGCCGGCAGCGGATTTGACGGTGACGGTGGCCGGTGGCTGGGTCAGGTCGGCGACGGTGATTTTTTGCAGGGTGCCGGATTTCGACAGCCGTCCGTAACCTTGCGCAACCATGTCCGGCACTGCTACTTCGTCCGAGGAGGTGGCCTCGATCAGCAGGCTGTGATTGCTCCAGTTGTAGCGAGCGGTCTGGATTTTCACCACGTCGGTGAGCTTGCTCGACACCGCCGTCGGCCGGGTGGTGCCGGCCGGGTTGGTAGCGGTTACCACCACAACCGAAGGCACGGGGCCGGTGATCAGGTGATTGCCGAAGAACAAGCCATTGTTGTCACCGACCAAGTTGGTCTGGCAGGGCGTCGGCGGTGGGCCGGGGACCAGGGCGAGGGTTTCGCGAAAGCACAGGGTCGAGCTGTTGTCCGCGTTGCCGAAGACTTCGATCCGGGTGCTGCTGCCAGTGCCCGAGGAGGTGCGGCGGTAAGTGGCGCGGTTGACCTCCACATGGGTCTGTGCACGGTTGTCGAGGACTTTGCCGGACACGGTGAAGAGGTTGGTCTGGATGGTCCCCGCCGGTCCCTGGATGCGCACGAAGTTGGTGTTATTGGGGCTGCCGGTGACCGCTTCGGTGAGGTTCGGGTCACCAATAAAGGTTTCTACCGAGCCGGTGTCCGGGTTCACTTCGGTGTAAGGGCCGTTGACGCTGCGCAGGAATGGCCCGATGGCGCCGTTAAGCGCTCCGGTGAAATTGCCAGGCGCACCGATGCCGACATCTTTGGTGATGTTGATCGCACGACGGCCCGGGGTGGTGACGTTCACCGTTTCCACGCCGTACGGGTGGGTAATGGTGTAAGTCCCTGCGGTGGGCACGTTCACCCGGATGCGAATCCGCGCGAAGCTTTGCTGATCGCCATCGACGGGGTTGCCCGAGGCGAATGCCGCTTCGACCCCGGCCACGTAGGCGTCCATCCCGTAGCCGGCGGCGTTGTTGGGAATGGTGGCGTCGGCCAGGAACCAGAAGCTTTCGTCTGGCCAGTTGTCCGGGAACACCATCGGCAGGGTGTCATCGAAAATGCCCGGGTTCGGCAGCAGTGTGCACATGTAGGCCGGTGGCGTGGCGGCCGGCACCCGCGTACTTGTAGCGCGCGACTGGCACAGTTCCAGCGACAGCAGATTGTTGTCCTGATACCACATCGGGAATTTCCCGGTGGCGAAGGTGTAAGGGCCGGGGTCGACGGCGGCGAGTTGCGCAAAAGCGCTGCCGGACAGCGAGAGAGTCAGTCCCAGGGCGTTGAGCGCCAGGCGTGGCCAGTTGTTCATGATGCCTCCTGATGAGGATCTGGGCATGTGAGCGTTCATGGCAGGATGACCACTTCTTCGGTATCGGTGCCGCCATTGGAGGACGTCACGCGAACCTTGGCCGGTGGAATGGGCGAGATGCCGGTCGCCAGGGTTTTCAGGGCGCCGTCGCCACTGAGGGCACCGATGGCGGCACCGCTGCCGGACGTCGCGGTGAGTACCGGTGGCGAGGTTTCATCGCTGGTGGAGGCCTCGATCGTGAGTTGCCCGGAGTTCAGGCTGTACTCGGCGCGCTGGATCACCACCAGATCCGATAACGGCGTCGACAGGGTGGTGGGTGTACTGGTGGGGATGGCGATGTGGTTGTCCGCGGTCAGTTGCAAGGTGGTTGGCAAGCTCGGGTTCGTCGACGACTGGGCGTACCAACTGCCGGTGCCGTTGAGTTCTGTCAGGTTCAGCGCCGGGTTGTTGCTGGTCAGGGCGACGGTGCCCGGAGGCGGCGGCGCCAGGACGAACACGTCTTGCTGGGCCACTGGCGCACTGTCGCCGGCCTTGCGCGAATAGGTGCTGCGCTGGGTGATCATCGGTGTCGGCCGCACGACCGTGGACAACTTGCCGGAGATGGCAAATGCCGTGGTGGTCAGGTCGATTCCGTTGGGTCCTTCGATGCGGATGAAGTTGGTGTTGAACGGACTGCCGGTGACGGCTTCCGAGAGGTTCGGGTCGCCGATGAATTGCTCGGCGGAACCGGTCACCGGATTGGTCTCGGTGTAAGGGCCGTTGACGCTGCGCAGGAACGGTCCGACGTCACCCTTGAGGGCGCCGTCGTAGGTTTTCGGCGAGCCGATACCGATGTCGCGGGTCATGTTGATCGCCCGTCGCCCAGGGGTGTCGACGTTGAAGACCTCGACGCCGTAAGGGTGGGTGATGACGTAAGTCCCGGCCGTGGGCACATCGACGCGGATGCGGATCCGGGCGAAGCTGATCTGATCACCTTCCACCGGGTCGCCACCGCTGAAAGCTGCTTCGACAGCGCTGACGTAGGTCAGGTCGATGCCCCTGGCCGCATCGACGATGGCACCGTCGGCGGTGAACCAGAAAGCTTCATCCGGGAAGTTGGTGGGAAAGACCAACGGCTGGGCGTCATCGAATATGCCGGGCGCAGGCAGCAGGTTGCACATGTACGTCGGGGCGCCGGGAGCACTTGGCACGCGCGAACTGACCGCCTTGGACAAACACAGGTCGAGGGTTCGACCATGGGTGTCCTGATACCAGCCGGCGAAAGAGCCGATGGCGGGTTGATAGGGGCCGGGATCGACCGCGAACAGCGCTGCCTGGGTAACACCTTGGGCAAGCGCACTGACGACCAGGGCGGCCGCCGTTTTGGACAGTAAAGGGTGCATGAGTATTCCCTCTATCAGAGTACCTGCCCCGTGGGGATGGGTCAGTTGGGGAGGGCTTCGGCAACTTCCATACCAATCTTTCAAAACCACCGGCAGAGGCCCGCAGTGAAGGCGTGCGGCGTGCAATCGGCGCGATCGTGCAAAGCGCGCGAGCGGGCGACTGTCCCCACTATTGGGGGTAGATGGGGTCAACGGGGCAGACGGGGAATCGGTGGGGGGACAAAACCCGAAGTCGGGCAAATGCCGGCCAGTGGGCTATAAACCTATAGGGAGTTTCGGGGAACAACGTCCATGAATATCCAGACCAGACCCCTTCAGCAAGAAGAGGCCGATATCCGCCTGAGCTCGCGCAAGCAGCCGTTCAATCTGCTGCGCTGGTTCTCGCTGATCAGCATGGCCGTAATCGGTACGGTGGCCGTGGCGCTGGGGGCGGTGTCCACCCGTTTCGTGATCACCGAGAGCGTGCAGCGCGATGCGTTGCTGACCTCGCAGTTCATCCAGGCGATTGCCTCGGCCGAGGTGCGCCACGTTGCCATCCCCAACGTGCGGACCATGGGCGAGTTGCTGGACCCGCGCAAAGACAAGGACTATACCGACGTCGATCCCATGGCCCGAGCCAGCGCCCGTGGCGAATTCCTCGATCATGTCGAGCACTTGCCGGACGTGATCCTGGCCAACATTTATGCGCCTGACCGCATGGTGATCTGGTCCACCAATCCGGAACTGATGGGCACCACGATCCATGCCGATGAAGACCTCGACCAGGCGTTCGCTTCCAGGATGCCGGTGTCCGCCAGTTACCACAACGTCGACAAGGGGCGCATGGAGCAGAAGTTCGTAACGCCCCCGGATTACATCTTTATAGAAAACTACATACCGCTGTTCGATGCCGACCATGAAAACGTCACGGCAATGGTCGAGATCTATAAGGAGCCCAAAGACTTGATCGAGCGCATGGAGCGCGGCCTGGCGCTGATCTGGCTGGCCACGGCACTGGGGGGTGGACTGATTTATTCAGGGCTGTACTGGATCGTGCGGCGGGCGGCGATCCTGCTGGCGACCCAACAAAAACAATTGATCACCAACGAAACCTTCGTGGCCCTGGGGGAAATGTCATCGGCGGTCGCCCACAGCCTGCGCAACCCATTGGCGACCATTCGCTCCAGCGCCGAGCTGGCCCTGGAGTTCGACAGTGGTCCGGCGCACAAGAACATCAACGACATCATCGGTCAGGTGGATCGCATGTCGAAGTGGGTTCGTGAATTGCTGCAGTCCTTGCGACCCCTTAATGATGAACCCGAACCGGTGAATCTGGTGGCGGCTTTGCATGACAGCCTCATGGCTTTCGAGCAGCAGATTGCCAAGGCCGGGGTCCACGTAGTGTTCGAACCGAAGGAAACGCCGATGGTGCTGAGCCAGCAGGTGCAGCTCACGCAGATCCTCAACAGCCTGCTGGCCAACGCAGTGGAAGCGATGGACAGGGGCGGTACGCTGACCATCACGCTGGAACCGACCGATGCCAAGGGAATTGGCGTGGTGGTGAGCGACACCGGCAAAGGCATGAACGAAGAACAGCGCAGCATGGCGTTCCGCCCTTTCTTCACCACCAAGCAAGGCGGGCTGGGTGTCGGGCTGGTCCTAGTGAAGCGGATCATGGAGCGTTTCGGGGGCGCGGTGAAACTCGATAGCCGCGAAGGCGAGGGCACTCGGGTCCGTCTGTCGTTCAAGCGCATTCCCTGAAAACGGGTATGAACTTTCCCCGTTAGCGGGTGTCAGGCCCCAGTCGTTTTCCCGGTCATGGCAAATTGATGTTGATAAGCCATTGTTTTATCGAGTGTTAATACTTTCGTATAAACCGGTTACAAATTTGGCGAGCTCTTTGCAAAACCACCACTACCCCCTTCATGACTTCGAGGCGGCTGGTGATGGACAGAAAAGCGCGGTATCCCTTCAAATGGTTCGGCCTGATGACGCCCTTGAGCGTCGTACTGACAATGACGCTGGGCACAGCGACTCTGCGCGCCAGTCCCATCGATGATGAACGACAGCCAGAACCTTCCGACCCCTCGGCTTACCACGACGAACCGGCTGATGAACCGGCCGCCCTGAACGCCATATTGACCATGCCGGAGGCCAACGTCGATTCCTTCGATTTGCCCAATGGCGTCAAAGGCACCCGGGACGAAACTCGCAAGGAAAACGTCCTGCCGCCGGCGGTGCAGACCAGTTTCAATTACCCCACCAATGGCAAGCCGAGCCCGTTGTTCGGTGCCCAGCCGTTCACTCAGCAACTGGTGCTGTTCGAAGAATTCGGCCCGGAAAAACTCGACCCCACCACCCCGGCCGCGCCATTGGGTTTTCCACCGGCAGCCGTGGGCCCATTGCCCCAACAAGACCCCAACAATGCGGCGCGCAGTGCGCCACCGAGCGCAGCGCTGGATGCGTTCATGCGGCAACCGGGGCTGACTCCGTTCCCCAGTCAGTATTCGAACGTGGTGGACCGCAACCCGTGGCAAGCGCAGATCGAGGTGTTCCTTAACCGCCGTATCGGCTCTTCGGCGGAAGGTCGTCCACCAGGAAAAGGCTGGTCGCATCAGCGCTGGAACGAGTTCTACCCGCAAGTGGCCTACAAAACCGTGCAAACCGGGGCGAGGCTCAACAGCGGTTGGCGTGACAGCCATCAGATGCACGGTTATGCCGTGGGCGAATTCGGCCCCGGTGGCCTCTATCACAACGTGGCGGGCGTACCGGCAACGAATGGCACCGCCAAGGGCGTCGATGCGCGTTTCCACCCGAACATGCCGGTGCAGAACCACAACTCGGTCTGGACCTTCGACGGCACCTTGCCGCCCAAACTGCTGATGGTGCGGTACGGTCAGCCGGTCCTGATGCGTCACTACAACGGCTTGCCGATCGACCCGTCGGCCAACATGGGCTTTGGTCTGCACACCATCACCACCCATGAACACAACGGCCACGCACCGGCGGAAAGCGATGGCTATGCCAACGCGTTTTTCTTCCCGGGGCAGTATTACGACTATCGCTGGCCGATCCAGCTGGCCGGTTACGACAGCATCAACACCGACGCTCATGATCCACGCGCGGCGTTCCCTTGCGCACCGGGTGAAACCCTGTGGACCAACGACGTGAGCCCGAGCCGCAAGACCTGCGATCACGGCACGATCAAGATCCGTGGCGACTGGCGCGAAACCATGAGCACCCACTGGTTCCACGACCACATGCTCGATTTCACCGCGCAGAACGTCTACAAGGGCAACGCGGCGATGATGAACTACTACAGCGCCCTGGACCGTGGCAACGAATCGGTGAACGACGGCGTCAACCTGCGTTTCCCCAGCGGCAGCGCCTTGCCGTGGGGTAATCGCGACTACGACGTCAACCTGGTGTTCGCCGACAAGGCCTGGGATCAGAACGGCCAGTTGTGGTTCAACCCGTTCAACACCGACGGCTTCCTCGGTGACCAGGTGCTGGTCAACTGGCAATGGAAACCGACCCTGGACGTGCGCGCCCGCAGCTATCGGTTCCGCATCCTCAATGGTTCGGTCTCGCGTTACTTCAAGTTTGCGATCGTGCGTGAGGTCAAGGGCACCAGCGGTGAGTTCCAGGGGCCGAAAAACTCCGGCGTTTCCTATAGCCGCGTGCCATTCCACATGATTGCCAACGACGGCAACATCATGGAACACAGCGTGCCATTCGACGGCAGCATGGACCTCGACGCCGATGGCGATAAACAGAACCACAACGCGATCCTGCCAACCCAGGGCATCGCCGAGCGCTTCGACATCATCGTCAACTTCGCGAAAAACGGCATCAAGCCAGGCGACAAACTTTTCGTGGTCAATCTGCTGGCCCACGACGATGGCAAAGGCCCGAAAGAACCGATCCCGCTGGGTGATGTGCTGTCGGAAAAATACCTGGCGGTGATCAAGCAAGGCAGCAAAGGTCCGCAGTGGGACAGGGGCGATCCGGGCGTGGGCAAGGTTTTGCAGCTCAACGTCAAGGCCTACACCGGTCAGGACCTGGCCATGGACCCTGCGGCGTACGAACCGGCCAAACCGGGTAAAGCCGAAGGCCTGGTGATGATTCCGCTGAAGATCCATCGTGACAACCCGGCGGACAAGGCCCTGCTGGCCAACGCTCGTCACCGCACCTTCACCTTCGGCCGTTCCGACGGCACCGATGAGGCGCCGTGGACAGTCAAGACCGATGGCGGCTTCGGCTTCCACATGGACCCACGGCGCTTGAACGCGGCGACCCACTTGGCGAGCGGTCCGACCGATGCCGGAGCATCAGGGTTCGGCACCCTGGAGGTGTGGAACATCAGGCTCGGCGGCAGTGGCTGGAGCCATCCGGTGCATGTGCACTTCGAGGAGGGGATCATTCTCAGTCGCGGCGGCAAGGCGCCACCGGAATGGGAAAAATGGGCGCGTAAGGATGTGTATCGCATCGGCTCGGAAAAGGATGGCCTGGACAACGTCGAGATGGCGATCAACTTCCGCGAATTCGCCGGGACCTACATGGAGCACTGTCACAACACCCAGCATGAGGACAACTCGATGCTGCTGCGCTGGGACATTGAGAAACCCGGGCAATTCCAGTTGATGCCGACACCGTTGCCGAGCTGGGATGGCGTGCGCTACGTGAACTCCGCCGCGCTGCCAACCTTCCGCACTGGCGATGGCCTTGGCCCTAAAGTGGTGGTCAAGCCATGAACCGGGAGCGCGTCGACAGGACTGTGCACACGCCGCGCTCCCGCGCCCTGGGCCTGCACCTGATGTTGCTGCTGATCACCTGTCTGCTGGCCAGTCAGGTGATCACAGCCCATGAAGGAGCCTTGTCGCCGACGGAGTCGGCGACACCCTGGGGCGGCGACTATTTCCCCAACACCCTGCTGACCGATCAGGACGGTCAGCAGGTGCATTTCTTCGATGACCTGATCAAGGACAAAGTGGTGGTGATCAATTTCATTTTCACTTCGTGCAGCGACTCTTGCCCTCTGGAAACCGCGCGCCTGCGTCAGGTGCAAAAGTTGCTGGGGGACCGGGTCGGCCAGGACATATTTTTCTATTCCATCAGCATTGATCCCCTCAGCGACACGCCCGAGGTGCTCAAGGCTTACGCCCAGCGCTTCAAGGTCGGACCCGGCTGGAAGTTTCTGACGGGTGAATTTGCCGACGTCACTGACCTGCGCAAAAAACTCGGGCTGTTCATCGAAGGCGTCGACAACGGACGCAACAAGGACCACAACCTGAGTCTGATCGTCGGCAACCAGAGCACGGGCCGCTGGATGAAAGCCTCGCCTTTCGAGAACCCGTGGATCCTCGCGGACCAGTTGGCCAACACGTTGCAGAACTGGAAGAAAGCCAGCGTTGAAGAAAGTTACGCCAACGCGCCTGAAATCCGCCCACCGAGCAATGGCGAAGAACTGTTCCGTACCCGCTGCGCGTCGTGCCACAGCCTGGGCCCGATGGACGGGCAGGGGATCGGCATGCGCAGCATCGGCCCTGACCTGATCGGCGTGACGCGCCAACGCGACCCGGCCTGGCTCAGCCGCTGGATTCGTGAGCCAGACAAGATGCTGGCGGAAAAAGACCCGATTGCGGTGGAGTTGTTTGAACGTTTCGACAAAATCCCGATGCCCAACCTGCGTCTGGATGAGAACGCTGCGCAGTCAATCATGGGATTTTTACAGGAAGAAACCGAGCGCCAGAAACCAATGGAAGCGGCGCAGGCGCAATAGCGGCGAAATACTATCAGTGAAGCCGTCCAGCGCGATCAATGCCACCTACACTGATCGGTGATACGGCTGAAAAGGCGTGATGCATACCTCCAGGACAACGCCATGCAGACCCAGGAAACACAAAATACAGCGGCGCCGGAAGTGCCGGTAGCAGACACCCCGGGCCGCAACGGACAGTTCAATCTGCTGCGCTGGTTTTCCTTGGGCAGCTTTTTCATCATCGCGGCTGTCGCGTTGGGGTTGGGTTATGTCTCCACGCGGTTTGTCGTCGATGAAAGCGTCGAGCGTGATTCCATGCTGACTGCGCAGTTCATCCACGCCATCGGTGATGGAGAAATTCGCCATGCCGGCATCACCCCGGAAAGAACCATGGGTGAAATGCTCGATCCGCGCGATGAAAACGCCTATCCCGACGTCAATCCGGGTTCCCGTGCGGCGGCCCGCACAGAGTTTCTCGATCATGTCGAAAATCTGCCCGATACGCTGTTGGCGGTGGTGTATGCGCTGGATCGCACGGTGGTCTGGTCGACCAACCCGAAAATGATCGGCATGCGCGTCGAAGGTGACGAGGAACTGGACGAATCCTTTGAAATGAAGGAACTCGTGTCCACCAGCTACCACAAGATCGACGACGAGCGTCCCGAACAGATGCTGCTGCGCGAACCCAAGTACCTGTTCATCGAGAATTACATTCCGATGTTCAATGCTGACAAGAGCAAAGTGATAGCCATGGTCGAGATCTACAAGGAACCGGCGGACCTGGTCGAACGTATCCAGCGCGGTTTCAAAGCCATCTGGCTGGCGACCGCGTTGGGTGGCCTGCTCATCTACCTTGGGTTGTTCTGGATTGTGCGGCGCGCATCGATGCTGCTGCAAAGCCAGCAGAAACAATTGATCACCAACGAGACTTTCGTTGCCCTGGGGGAAATGTCCTCGGCGGTCGCACACAGTTTGCGCAATCCGCTGGCGAACATTCGCTCCAGTGCTGAACTGGCCCAGGAAATCGCCAGTGATGGGGCGCAAAGGAACATTGGCGACATCATCAGTCAGGTCGACCGCATGTCGCGCTGGGTGCGGGAGTTGCTGGTGTCGTTGCGGCCCATGAACGACGACTACGAAACCGTGGACCTGGTGCTGGCCATCGATGACACCCTGAGCGCTTTCGATGCGCTGATCAAACGTTCCAACGTGCAAGTGCACTTCACGCCGCAAGCCTGCCCACCGGTCGTCAGCCAACAGGTGCTGCTCACGCAAATTCTCAATAGCCTGTTCGCCAATGCCCTGGAGGCCATGCCCAAGGGCGGCGTGCTCAGTATCGACATAGAACAACCTCACCCTGGGCAGGTGCAGATGACGTTGAGCGATACCGGCAAAGGCATGAGCAAACAGCAGCAGCAAATGGTCTTCAAGCCGTTTTTTACAACCAAACAGGGAGGGTTGGGCGTTGGCCTGGCCCTCGTCAAGCGAATAATGGAACGCTTCGAAGGCTCGGTTGAATTGACCAGCCAGGAGCAGGAAGGAACCCGCGTCTGTCTCAATTTTAAAGTGGCAACGGGAGGGGACTATGGAGCACAGCATACTGCTGGTCGAGGATGATGAACTCCTGGCCGAGAACATTCAGACCTACCTGGAGCGCAAAGACTTCGAGGTGACGGTTTGCCACTCGGCTGAAGAGGCGTTGGAGCAATTGGGCACATTTGCTCCAGACGTGGTATTGACCGATAACTCGCTGCCGGGCATGAGCGGTCATGACCTGATCCAGAAGCTGCGCGTCAGCGCGCCGGATCTGAAAGTGATCATGATGACCGGCTACGGCAACGTCGAAGACGCCGTGGTGGCGATGAAAGAGGGCGCGTTTCATTACGTGACCAAACCGGTGGCCTTGCCGGAGCTCAAGTTGCTGCTGGACAAGGCCCTGGCCACCGATCGCATGGAACGCACGCTGTCGTTCTATCAGGAGCGCGAGGCGCAGAAGTCAGGCGTGCAAGCGTTGATCGGTGAATCGGCGCCGATGCACTACTTGAAAAACACCATCGCGCAGCTGCTCGACGCCGAACGGCGCATGGCCAACACCGACCTGCCGCCGGTGCTGGTGGAAGGTGAAACCGGTACGGGCAAGGAACTGGTGGCCCGGGCGCTGCACTTCGACGGTCCGCGCAGCAAAGGCCCGTTCATTGAGTTCAACTGCGCCTCGATTCCTTCCAATCTGGTGGAGTCGGAACTGTTCGGCCACGAGAAGGGCGCTTTCACCGACGCCAAGGACCGCCGTGTCGGTCTGGTCGAAGCGGCTGACGGCGGCACGCTGTTTCTCGACGAAGTCGGCGAAATGGACCTGCTGCTGCAAGCCAAATTGCTCAAGCTGCTGGAAGACCGGACCATTCGCCGGGTCGGCTCGGTCAAGGAGCGCAAGGTCGACCTGCGGGTGATCAGCGCCACCAACTGCAATCTCGAACAGATGGTTCAACAGGGCAAATTCCGGCGAGACCTGTTTTTTCGCCTGAGGATCATTTCAATCAAGGTTCCGCGCCTATATGCCCGTGGCGAGGACATCCTGCTGCTGGCTCGACATTTCCTGGCGACCCACGGCAAACGCTATGGCAAGCCGAACCTGCATTTCAGCGATCAGGCTGAACAACTGCTGCTCAGCTACAGCTGGCCGGGCAACGTGCGTGAGCTGCGCAACATGCTGGAGCAAACCGTGCTGCTGGCGCAGAGCGATACGATTGCGGCCCATCAGCTCAATGTTTGCCTGAGCCTGGTGGATGATCCGATCGTGCTGCAAGAACCCCAACACCACGAGCCGCGTCCGATGTACAGCGCCAACGAGTCGATGAACCTGCCGGAAGTCGAGCGCGACATGGTGCGCAAGATGCTCGACAAGACCGACTGGAACGTCACCAAGTCGGCACGCCTGCTGGGCCTGAGCCGCGACATGTTGCGCTACCGGATCGAAAAACTCGGCCTCGCGCGCCCGGACAAACGCCAATGGTGAATCACTGCATCAATGGCCCTTGGCGGCTGAGGCACTCGAGCAGACACGAGGGGTCGAGGACTTCTTCGTTCACGTAGACGCCGTGTTCGGCATCGTAGGAACGGACAAAGACCCGGACGGAGGCGTCCGCGATGGTCGGTAACCGGGAGTCGTGGAAGTCGTGCTGACTGGCAATCGGAATGAAATTCCCAGGGGCCGTCGGGATGTACGACCCCGGCGGCACGATGCTCATGGACGGCGGCACCGGGTGAGCGAAGGGCTGGTCGGCGCCGTAATAATTGAACTCACTGCTGTAGTCGGTGGTGGGTGTCAGGCTCTCGTCCGCCTGGGCGCCAGCGATGGCGGTCAGGCTGAGGGCGATCAACAGCGGCAGATCGGTTTTTTTCATGGCAACACCTGTGAAGTCGGTTGTCCCGCACATCCCCAAGGAAGTTAACTATAGCCTGCCGTACAGGCACGCGTTCGCGATGCCCGGGTTACAACATCCCAACAAACGCCAAATGGGCTTTTTCGAAAGCCTGACCTAGACTCTTGCCGGTCAATAAAGACCCGAGTGAGGACGCGCGCAAATGGACATGCCGATCAACGAAAAAGCCATCGCCAGCAACCGCGATGCCTGGAACGACTCCGCCCGACACCACCAGGACACCCCCGAATGGCCGACGCTTTTGATCGCTGTGGGGCAGGGGGACTTCTCCTGCCTGGATGCAACGTTGACGGGTGTGCTGGAACAGGTGGGCGTCGATGGCAAGGCTGTGGTGCAACTGGGTTGCAACAACGGGCGCGAAAGCATCTCGCTGTTTGCCCTGGGCGCCCGCAGTGTGGTGGGCATTGATCAGTCTGAAGCGTTTCTCGCTCAGGCGCGGGAACTGGCGGCTCGCTCGCCCCATGAGCCGCAATTCATCGAGGCAGACATTCATCAGCTGCCCACTGAGCTTCACGACCGGTTCGACAGGGCATTGATCACCATCGGCGTGCTGAACTGGATGCCGGACATTGCGCAGTTTTTTCGCCATGTCGCGCGCACCCTAAAGCCCGGCGGCACGCTGGTGGTGTACGAAACCCATCCGTTCCTGGAAATGCTCGACCCGGAGTCAGAGGATCCCTATCGCCTGGACAGCTCGTACTTTCGTGGCGAACCGTTCGTGCAGAACCAGCCGATCGTCTACGAAGGCAAAGTCGACCAGCCGGCCGCTTCCTCCTACTGGTTCGTTCACACCCTGGGCGCAATCCTCACCGGCGCTATCGAAGCGGGGCTGCAAATCAGCCACTTCAAGGAATACCCGCATTCCAACCGCGAGGAACTCTACGACCGGTATGAACAGCAGAAAGCGCAGCTGCCATTGTGCTTTACGATGGTGGCGGTGAAGCGCGAGTAAATGTGTTGCACCAACTGACCCCTTCGCGAGCAAGCCCGCTCCCACAGTTAATCTTTGTCGAACACAAATGCTGTGTTCACTGAAGATCCCTTGTGGGAGCCAGCCTGCTGGCGATAGTGGTTGATCAGTCACCTCAAAGCTGAATGCCCGCCCGTCATCGCGAGCAGGCTCACTCCCACATTTGTTCGTCGTTGAACACCAATGCTGTGTTCACTGAAGATCCCTTGTGGGAGCCAGCCTGCTGGCGATAGCGATTTAGTAGTCACCGCAAAGCTGAATGTTCGTCCGTCATCGCGAGCAGGCTCACTCCCACATTTGTTCGTCGTTGAACACCAATGCTGTGTTCACTGAAGATCCCTTGTGGGAGCTAGCCTGCTGGCGATAGTGGTTGATCAGTCACCTCAAAGCTGAATGCCCGACCGTCATCGCGAGCAGGCTCACTCCCACATTTGTTCGTCGTTGAACACCAATGCTGTGTTCGCTGGAGATCCCTTGTGGGAGCTAGCCTGCTGGCGATAGTGGTTGATCAGTCACCGCAATGCTGAATGTGCCACCGCTATCGCGAGCAAGCTCACTCCCACATTTGTTCGTCGTTGAACACCAATGCTGTGTTCACTGAAGATCCCTTGTGGGAGCTAGCCTGCTGGCGATAGAGATATACCCGTCACTGCAATGCTGAATGTGCCACCGCTTTCGCGAGCAAGCCCGCTCCCACAGTTGATCTTTGTCGAACACCAATGCTGCGTTCACTGAAGCTCCCTTGTGGGAGCTAGCCTGCTGGCGATAGTGGTTGATCAGTCACCTCAAAGCTGAATGCCCGACCGTCATCGCGAGCAGGCTCACTCCCACAGTTGATCTTTGTCGAACACAAATGCTGTGTTCACTGAAGATCCCTTGTGGGAGCCAGCCTGCTGGCGATAGCGGTTGATCAGTCACCTCAAAGCTGAATGCCCGACCGTCATCGCGAGCAGGCTCACTCCCACAGTTGATCGTCCTCGAACACAAATGCTGCGTTCGCTGAAGATCCCTTGTGGGAGCCAGCCTGCTGGCGATAGTGGTTGATCAGTCACCTCAAAGCTGAATGTTCGACCGTCATCGCGAGCAGGCTCACTCCCACATTTGTTGGTCGTTGAACACCAATGCTGTGTTCACTGAAGATCCCTTGTGGGAGCGGGCTTGCTCGCGAAAGCGATTGATCAGTCACTGCCATGCTGAAGGTACGCCAGTCATCGCGAGCAGGCTCACTCCCACATTTGTTCGTCGTTGAACACCAATGCTGTGTTCACTGAAGATCCCTTGTGGGAGCTAGCCTGCTGGCGATAGTGGTTGATCAGTCACCGCAAAGCTGAATGTTCGACCGTCATCGCGAGCAGGCTCACTCCCACATTTGTTCGTCGTTGAACACCAATGCTGTGTTCACTGAAGATCCCTTATGGGAGCTAGCCTGCTGGCGATAGCGATTTAGCAGTCACCGCAACGCTGAATGTTCGACCGTCATCGCGAGCAGGCTCGCTCCCACAGTTGATCTTTGTCGAACACAAATGCTGTGCTCACTGAAGATCCCTTGTGGGAGCTAGCCTGCTGGCGATAGCGGTTGATCACTCACCGCAATGCTGAAGGTACGACCGTCATCGCGAGCAAGCCCGCTCCCAAAGTTTCAACCAGCAGTCAGGCGCTCGCCGCGCCGGTCACCACTGGCCGGCCCGGTTTGCGCAGCGGGTCCAGGCGCGAGCCGTCGTAGCGGGTTTCGCGGTAGAAGCGCCAGCGACCGAACAGGGAGTAGATGTGGGTGACGCGGCCCTGTTCGTGGTAGCCCATGCGAATGTGCAATTTCAGCGCCGGGATGTTATGGGTTTCGCAGACGTCCACCACTTTGTGGCAACCCTGGGCGCGCATGGCGTCCCAGAGGGCGATCTGAACATCCACCGACAGGCTGGTGCCGAAGTAGGCACGGGTCATTTCGCCGCCGAACTCGAAGAATTCACCGGGTTTGACCGGGAACCAGCAACCGTAATAGTGGCGGTCGTGGTAATCACGCACGCTGCCCCAGATAAACCCGACAGCGTGGCCGCCTTCGTCCAGGTACATGTGCCCGGTGTAACCTTCGGCGGCGAGCTCGGCCATGGTGCCGACGCGGTCGCCAAAATGCTTGGCGAATGCCGTGGCGTTTTCCGGGGTGATGACCTCCATGCGCAGGCCCGAGTAGGGACGTAATTTGTGCGGTGGCACCGGACTGACCAAGTCGCGCTCCATCCACAAAAGCTCCCTGTGGAAGAACACGTAGCGTTTCCACAGCGTGTTGAACGTGCGGCTCAAGCCTTTTTGTTTGATACGTTCGCGAAGCTTTTCGATGGTGCTCATGAAACTCTCCTTGGCCATAGCCAGGGTGTGTGTGGAAACGCCTTTTATGGATATAGATAAACGCTGCAAACTCATCTCAAGGCGCCGGCCTTGAATATGTTGCAACGTATGTAACTCATTCGAGTGCAACTTCCGCGGTGGCTGACACGCTGTTCACAGCGCCATAAGACACCCGGGGAACACCGTGAAGTCGCCGCTCCAGCACCTGCGTCAGCGACTCCTCTGGATGCAAGTAGGCATCACCGAAATCCGCCCCGAGCTGGGTCGGATGGGCCACGATTTCCAGCACGCCGTCGGTGGGCATTGCCTCATTACGCAGGTCAACCGGAGTGCACACGTAATCGGCGGTCACACCCGCCAGATGCTGCAGCCGACCATTGAGCAAGGTCTTGAACACTCGTTTGGGCAGGCTCAGGTTTTGCCCGAGATTGCGCGCAAGGCGCACGGGTACGCCCTGGCTGGCCGCGAAGCGGGCGACGATTTCGCCGATGGGCCAGATGTTGTGCACGTGCTGATGAGAATCGATGTGGCTCGGGCGAACGCCGTGGTCCACGCAACGTTGCCATTGGGCCTGCAACTCCTCCAGCACCGCGGTACGGTCCCGGCGACTCAGCCACAGACGGTGGCGGGAGAGGTTGAGATCGAACACGCCGTTGCGATCGCAAAAGTTGGTACGACCCAGCATCGACCGACTCAAGGGGCGTCCGTATGTCAGGTTGAAATGCAGGCCGATGCGGTTTTTCAGTAACGGATGCTGGGCCATGATGCAGGCGGCCTCAAAGGCCGGCATGTTGGCCATGGCCGTGGCGGAGCTGATCAGCCCGGCCTGGAAGGCCCCCAGGATCACCGCGTTTTCGCAGGCGCTGAGACCGAAATCGTCAGCGTTGACTATGACTTGGCGAGGCATGTCCGCCCTCCCTGTTCAGTTCGATGGGCGCCGCCTTGACGGGTGCGGCGACGGGAGCCGGTGCGGGTGCCACGGCCACGGCCGCTGCGGCGCGTTTGGCTCGCCATTTTTGCAATAAAGGTTTGAGCCTCTGCCAAAGCCTCAGCGCCAGGCCCAGTGCAAGACCGCTGGGGCGCCATGAATAGAAGCTCCAGCGCCAGTGTTCCAGTTGCCCGGTCATGCGTTCGTGAAGCTGGTGGCTGGAGTTTTCCAGGCTCACCCGCGACGCGTCGATCCAGTGCCAGTGTTCATCCAGCCCCCAGCGAATCCACTCTTCGAGCAGCACCCGACCGCTGCCCAGATCGGCGTATTGCGGCAGGAAGGCCAGGTTGTAATCGTAGAGCCGGCCTTGCTCCAGCAACCCGAGTCGATAGCTGATGCAACGCCCGTCCAGTTCCAGCACGACCACTCGAACCAATCCTTGTGCTGCCAGAGCGGTGAAGGCTCGGTCCATCCATCGTCGGTGGCGTTCGTCGGAAAAAATTCCGACGCCTTCATCGCCTTTCCAACTCACTGCTTCGACTTCACTGATGGCCTGCAACAGCGGACCCATGGTTGTGGCGTCCGGCGTGATCCGCCGGACCTGGGCCCCACAGGCGGCGATGCG
The DNA here is from genome assembly GCF_019823085.1 of Pseudomonas sp. DR48. Lineage (NCBI taxonomy): Bacteria > Pseudomonadati > Pseudomonadota > Gammaproteobacteria > Pseudomonadales > Pseudomonadaceae > Pseudomonas > Pseudomonas sp. DR48. The sequence continues at coordinate 4,668,199 of NZ_CP081946.1, forward strand.
TTTGCGCGCACGGCGCAACTTGTAGCGTGGGTCGCCCGACACTTCCTGGTGATCGGCGTCGCTGATCAGGTGCACCGGCACCCGGCAACTGAGGCGTCGTTCACCGGTCGAGGAGTGCGCCATCCACTCGGTCAGGGCACTTTCTTCGCCGGCAGGTTCCGACAACTCATTGAGTTGCAGCAGGGCATGGGGGAGCTTTCGGCGAATCTCGACCAATGCCTTGCGGACATTCTCCCGGTCCATTCTGGCAAGTAAGGCCAGGCGGTCGGTGAGGGGATAGCCAAGGTGATGCAGCACGCGAAAGGGCAGTCCGCCGAAGCGTTCGACGGACGCCACCAAGGGCAGGCACAAGACCAGTTCACGGCCTTGCCAGCCAAGCAGCACGTGCAGACTTTCTCCGGCTCTCAATGCCTGTTCGGATGCGCACATCCAGGCCAAGGCATTGAACGGCGTGTGGTCCGTCACCCGCAGACGCAACGTTTCATACGCCGTTGCCGGGAAGTCAGGGGCGCACAGCGAAGTGCGCCATTCAAATCGTGCTGCCATAGGGTCAGGTCGCCGATGCTGTGGCAGGTTCACGGGCCGGTTTGCGCAAGGCATCCAGACGTGAGCCGCTGTAATGGGATTCGCGGTAGAAGCGCCAGCGACCAAACAGCTCGTAGACGTTCATGATCCGCCCCTGTTCGTTGTAACCGGTGCGTATGTGCAGTTTGAGGGCCGGGACATTGTGGAACTCACAGACATCCACGACCTTGTTGCAGCCCTGCGCCAGCATGGCTTTCCACAATTCCGTTTGCAGGTCCATCGACAGCGCGGTGCCCCAATACGCGCGGGTCAGCTCACCGCCGAATTCGAAGAACTCACCTTTTTTCACCGGGAACGTGCAGCCGTAATAGTGCTTGTCGTAATAGTCCCGTGCAGCGCCCCAGATGAACGCTACCGCGTCACCCTTGTCGTCGACGTGCATGTGCCCGGTGTAGCCTTCGCGGGCCAGTTCGGCCATGGTGTCCACGCGATCACCGAAGTAACGAGTGAAAGCCACGGCGTTCTCCGGCGTGATAGTGACTACTTGCAGCGGTGGGTAGGACCTGAGTTTGTACGGCGGCACCGGACTGACCAGGTCACGCTCCATCCACAACAATTCCTCGTGGGAAAATACGTAGTGTTTCCAGGCTTTTTTAAAGGTGGTGCGCAAGCCTTTTTGCCGAATGTGTTCGCTGAGCTTGTTGAACATACTCATGTCTTCGACTCCTGACGGCATGGGCCGAAAGTGGAGTGGTGCGAGGCGCGGCCAAGGACCGGCGTCGCTTTTCAATTCGAGGGCATTCATGAGGCGCTCCAGCTGAGGCTGAACAGGGTCAGTCCAGGCAGTTCGAAACTGACGCGCCCGTTCTGGCAGTTGAACGGTGCGTCGCGGCTGCGATTGTCGGCGCCGAAATAGCGCAATGAACCCTTGGCCAGCGGACAGCTGACCCCGGACAAATCCACACGCTGCAAACGCGTGCCTTTATTGACGCCCAGCAGGCTATGGTTGAGGTCCTCGGCCATGGCCAGCACATCGACCTCGAAAGCGCTGTTCTCCAGGCGAATCACGTCGCGTAGCCAATGCTGCTGGATGAATTGCTGGGCCAGTCCCACTGGTTTGAGTTCAAAACGATCGTTGCCGAGTACGCGCAACATGCCTTTGGGGTAGTTCGGTTCGTCGGCGGCCTGGAACCAGCCCAACATTTCCAGCAAGCCATCCTGAGACGAGTTGATCACCACCGAGGCCCACCACAACGAGGCGAAGTGGGTTTCCTGATCGTAAGGACTGAGGCTGGAACCGCTGGACATGTTGGTCTGGTCCAGCAGCAAGGCTTTGCGCGGCCGGCCCTGGGCATCGAGGCCGACCAGATCGGCGGCGCGGCGCACGCTGTCACGGTAGACCCGGGTCGCCAGCAAGTCGCGAATCATCCACTCGTGCCAGGCCAGCGCATCGATGTTGTCGCCGGATTCGGCCAGCAGGCGTTTGGCCCAGTCGATGCCGCGCTTGTCGGCGGCGTTGTCGGCAAACGGTCCGTTGATCAACCGTGAACTGGCGGGCATGGCGATGCGCACGCCCGCCTTGGCATTGGCCGGATCGCTGCGCACTTGCCGGGCCATGCTGTTGAAGATGCTTTGATAGTGGGCGTAGTCGGGGTAGTTGAGGTTCGGCTCGTCGGCAAAACCGATGTAATGCGTGCCTTTGCCGCCAAGGGCACGTGTCGCCGCGAGCCAGGCGTCGAGGCCGGCGTTGCTCATGGTGTCGGCACGCAGGTCAGCCTGGCGTTCGCTACCGGCCAACAGGGTAATGTCCTGGGTGATGCCGAAACGGTCTTGATACAGCCGACGGAAAGCGTCTTCGTAGTGCGGGTTCTTCGCCGTAATGTCGACGAAGCTGTAGTAAGTGCCCGCCTGTGGCTTGAGCGCATCGAGCAGCGCAAAACTCGATTCCGGTGGCGAGACGTAGGGCAGGGCAATGCCCAGGTTTGGGGTCGGACCCAGCACTTGTTTGGTCAGGGTCAAACGGGTCTGGCCGTCGTCCTCGCGCAGCGGCTTGAGTTGCTGCGGATTCTGCGCAAACAGGTTGGCCGTACCGTCGAGCCAGAACGCCACTTTGCCGCTGCCTTGCAGGCGCAGGCGCCAGACTTGTTCGTCGCGGGTGACCGGCAACTCGACCTTGTCGAACTGCCAGTAAGCCCGATACGGTTTCAACGCCAGCGCGACTTGCTTGCCGTCACCGACCCGCTGCGCTTGCAAGGCGCTGACGCCACCGTGGAACTTGCCGGCCAGCACCGCGTGTTCACCCGGCGCGACCTTGAAAAACAACTCGTCGCCGTCACGGGTTTCGGCGCTGAAATGCACCTTGGCCGGGGCGAACAGCGCCACCGTGTGCTCGTCGTGTTCGACCTTGTAGCGACGGAAGCTGTAGCCCGGAATTGCCAGTTGGTAGCTGGCAGCGCTGGGCGCCAACGGCCAGCTCTGGGTGCCGCGCGATTCGCTGGCGGCGATCAGCCGTTCGCCCTCGAGCTTGCCTTTGCCATCGAGCAGGTACAGGCGTTCTTCGTTGGCATCCGCTTGCCAGGCCGGGGTCCAGCGCACCGTCAGCGTGTCCGGGCGATCCGTTTGCAGGTACAGGCTGCCATCGCGAATGTCGCCCCAACGCATGGACGCGCTCCAGGCGTCGAGCGACAGGCCCAGGCCCACCAGCAGCGCGAAATACTTCATGCCGATTTCCTTTGCAGCATGTGCAGCATCGGCGTCACATCGCTGGGCAGGATGATCAGGGTTTGCCAGACCGGCACGCCGCTCAAGCGGCAGTACATCACCAGCAGCGCCAGGGTCACCGCCACATAAGCGATGGATGAAGCCGCTGCCGCGCCGACGATGCCGTAAGCCGGAATCATCACCAGGTTCAGCGCCAGGTTCAGCAAGGCACCCAGGCCCATCAACAGCGAGATGGTGCCGGGACGGTTTTTGCCCAGCAGGTCCAGGCGCAGGATGCTCGCGTAACACAAGCCCAGCAGGCCCGGCAGCAGCGCGAGCAAAGCTGGATAAGCAGGCTGGTAGGCGACGCCGAACAACGTCACGATCAGCCATTCACCAATCACCGCCATGGTCAGGCACGCGCCGAGCATCACCGTGGCGGTCAGGCGCAGGGCCAGCGGCGTGACTTTGTCGATGCCTTCTTCCTGTTGCAGCAGGCGTTTCATCAGCGGCGTGGTCACGGCTTCCGGGACGATCAGCAGCAATTCGGCGGCGGCGCTGGCCATGGCGTAATGACCGAGCGCGGTGCTGCCGAGCAGGGCGCCGATGAACAGGTAATCAGAGCGCAGGATCACTTGCTGGAACAGCAGGTCGGGATGGCTGCGGGCACTGTAGCGCAGCAGTTCGTTCTGGCTGGCGCGGTCCCATTGCAATTTCAGCGGCTGATCGCGTTTGAGCCAGAACCAGCCGGCCAACACCACAAGACTGATCCCCGACAACCAACTGATCAGCGCGGCTTCCAGCGCGGAGTCTTTCCACATCCAGAACAAGGCCAGGAACAGCAGCAGCGGCGCCAGCGATTCCACCAGGCGCAAGGCGTTGAACGCGACCACGCCACCCGACGCGTTGTGCAGCGTCAGCAAACCGCTCTTGAGCACGGTCAGCGGCACCGCCAGCAGCAACAGCCAGGCCAGCAGACCGAGTTGCGTGGTGATGTCCAGTTCACTGCCGAACTCGCGCACCAGGGCGACCACCAGCAAGGTCAAAAGACCCGCCAGCAAGCAACCGAACACCAGCACCTGACTCAGCAGCAAACCCATGGGCCGTTGCTTGGCTGCCTGGTAACCCACGGCCGAATTCAAGCCGCCGCTGGTGGCGGCGCTGATCAGGTCGGGCAGGGTGCTGAGCAAGGCAAACAGACCGCGTTCGCTGGGCCCGAGAATCCGCGCCAGCAACACGTTGCGCATCAGGCGCAAACCGATCATGGCCAGTTTGGTGCCCATGCTCAGGGCCAGGTGTTTCAAGTAGTGGCTGCGGCTCATGCGCGTGCCCCGCGATACAAGCGCCAGGACAGCAGCTGAGGGTTGCGCGCCGCCCGCTGGCTGACGCCGAACCGTGGCAGGTTCAAGGGGTCGCAGTTGCGCCGATAAATCCCGGTGCCGGTGCCCAGGGCGAACGGGAAATCATGCTCAGCAACCTGCTCGCGCACGCGGGCATCGTTGTCGCCGTTGGGGTAGCAATAGACCGGCAGCGGCCGGTTGCAACCGTTGAGCAAGGCATCTCGGCTGCGGCTCAACTCTTCATGCAAGTGCTGATCGTCAAGACCGGTGAGGATTGCATGACTGGCGCCATGAGGGCCGAACCGCACCAGCCCGGAGGCTTCCAGCGAACGCACTTGATGCCAGTCCAGTGCCTGGGGCAATGACTCGTCAGGGCACTCATCGGTCAGACGATTGAGGTCTTGCGGGCTCAAGGTTTTCAGGCTTTGCAGAAAGTGCAGCAAAGTCAGGCTGCGACGTTCCACGTCCAGCTCGTCGAAGGGCACGGGCAGCGGCCGACCGATCTGTTGCAGGCAATCGATCAATTGTTTGCGCGCCCGTTCGCCGTGGCTGCCCCACAGGGTTTCGCCGATGCTTTCCCACCAGAACCGCTGGCGGCTGCCGATGAAATCGGTGGAAAGAAAGATGCTCGCCGGCACCTGATATTTCTGCAACAGCGGGAAAGCGTTCACGGCGTTGTCGCGCCAGCCGTCATCGAAAGTCAGGGTGATTTTCGGCCGATCTGATCTGACCTTGCCGGGTTGCAGGATCTCCATCAACGACACGCAATCGAAATGCTTTTTCAGCCACCCCAGCAAATGCTCGAAGGCCTTCGGCCCCACGCACAGTTCATTGCGGTGGGGCAGGTCGGCGGCGTCATCGCTGGCCAGCACCCGGTGCAACATCAGAATCACCCCGGCGCCCTGCAATTGATTGCGCCCTATCGAAGAGTTGAGATACAGCCAGCCACTGGTGCTTTTTAAGAGTTGTTTGATTGCCATGGCTCAGTCCTTTCAACGATTTTGCTCGGGATTCCACTGGGCATACCGCTGGCCACGCAGGAACTGCCACAAGCCGATACTCATGCCGACAAGGGTCACCAGCAGGAACGCGGCGAGGCGAAAGGGTTTGGGTAAACGGTGTTGCGAATCGAGCAGGCCGGCAATGGCCACGGTGTAACCGAACAGTTGCGCGATCAGGCTCAACCGATAGAAACCGTGGTCTTCCCAGAGCCAGAAATTGCTCAGTAACAGCGGCAACAACAGGATCGGCGCCAGTCGGCGAATCAACTTGTGGCTGATCAGTGCGATCGAATACAGGCCATGCTTCAGCGGATTGAGCAGCTCGCTGCGTTGGGCCAGGCTTTGCAGTCCTCCGACGGTGACGCGCTGGCGACGACGAAATTGCTTGTCCGCTTCGTCGACGCCGTGGTCGATCACTTGCGCTTCGGGCACATAGACAATGCGTTTGAACGCCACCGGCGCGCAGGTACTGATGAAGAAGTCATCGTTGACCTCGGCTGGCACGTTCTGGAACAACTCGCGGCGCAAGGCGAGCAGGGCGCCGTCGGCGGAGACCATGCAGCCGGTGCGGTTTTCCACACGGCGCAGCCAGCCTTCGTAGTGTCGATAGAGGCTGTCGCCGATGCTCAGGCCACCGCCGGTGACCGGGATCACCATGTGCCCGGCGCAGGCCCCGACCTGCGGGTCGCTCAGCGGCGCCAGCAGGTGACCCAGGGTGTCGCGCGACCATTGGTTGTCGGCATCGGTGAACACCAGGATATCCCCGGTGCTCAACGCCACGCCGGCATTGAGAGTCGCCGCCTTGCCCTGGCGGGGCAGGTCGAGCACGGTGATGCGCGGGTCGACGACCTTGTGGGCGCAGGCCACGGTGTCATCGGTAGAGCCGTCGCTGGCCAGAATGATTTGCAGTGACGTGGGCTCATAGTCCTGGGCGAGCAGGGTGCGCAGCTTGTGCTCGATGTGCCGCGCCTCGTTGTGGGCGGCAATGACGATGCTCACGTTCATCGGCAGCGGCACCGTGTGACTTCGCGCCTCAAACAATGGCGACAAGAGCGTCAGTAGCAGTGGGTAACCCAGGTAGGCATACACCGGAAGTAACAGGCACAACCAGAAAATGAATTCAGCCACGGGCAGGTCTCCTGGCATTCCACTGACAAAGGCTAAGAATGAACGCCGCGCCGGCGATGTGCAGGCGTACCCAGTGCAGGCCCCAGAGTTGCAGGGACAAGAACGGGTTTCGGTGCTCGTGGCTCTGGCGCAGGCTCATGACCAGCGCCGGCAGGGTGGACAGCGAGATCATGACGGCGGCGTGGTGAGGGAAGCCGTCGAGCAAGGCCGAGAGCGCCAGCAAGTCCAGCACCCAGGCACTGAGCGAGAGCAGCGGGAAACGCAGTAAACGCAGGCTCACGCCATGGGTGCGCAGCAGTTGCAAGTGGCTGCCCTGGCGCCACATTTCCTTGCCCATCCACTCATTCCAATTGGCTTCATAGCCCCAGTGCAGGGCAACGCATTCATTGATCGCCAGCAACCGCGCGCCGGCGTGATGCTGGCGCAAGGTGAAGTCCTTGTCCTCGCCGGTGCGCAGGCTTTCATCAAACCCGTTGACCTTGTCGAACCAATGCCGACGCATCAGCAAGTTGGAGCTGGGCAACCAGTCCACCACGCGAGTTGCATGGTTGGAAGGGCGCAAGGTGCGTCGCTGCCAGGCGGTGGCATACCAGGGCGCCTGGGCTGGCGTGTGCAGGTCCAGGCCAAACACGTCGGCCTGGCCGCTGGCTTCGAGTGCGATCAGACGGGTCAGCCAGTCCTCTGGCATTTCTACATCGGCGTCGATGAAGGCCAGCCATTCGCCGGTCGCAACGGCGGTCCCGCGATTACGCAGGGCACCGATCAGCAACCCCGGCTGCACCAGCACCTGAGCGCCGAACTGGCGGGCAATGTGCGGGCCCTGATCTTGCGAGCCGTTGTCGACCACGATCAGTTCGCACTCGAGACTGGCGGCATGCGCGGCTTTTTGCGCCGCCAGCAAGGTCCGCGCGATGTGCCGGGCTTCGTTGTACATCGGAATGACAATACTGATGCGGCTCATGCCTTGGCCTCCGGAAATGGGCGTTCTTCAGCTTTCAAACGCAGCACGCTGGTCAGGGCAAGCATGATCCACACGTACTTTTGGTTGGGTGCGCTGAGGAACATCAAGAACAGCGTCAACGACAGAAAACTCATGGCCAGGTGCGTCATCATGTCTGCCTCTTCGCGATTGTTTCGCTGCATCCAGAGGCGACGGGCGCGGATCAGGTTGTACAAGCCGAGGGCGAGCATGCCGACGAACAACAGGCCGGCCGGAATCCCCAGTTCACTGAAGATTTCCAGGTAGGTGTTGTGAGCGCGGCGGTACAAGTCACCGACTTTGCGGTTGGCGGAGAAAGCTTTGGCGTAACCGGTGGTGGCGTAATGCAGCGGGAAGGTCCCGGGGCCGGTGCCGAGCAACGGGTTCTCGCGGATCATCTGGCTGCCGACCACGATGTACGAAGCGCGGCGGCCCAGGGATTCGTCCTGGCTTTTGGCCCCGGCACTCAAGATGCTCAATGACTGAATGCGCGCGACATAACCGGCCGGCATCACGGCAATGGCCAACGGAATCACCAGCACCACGCCAAGCATGGCGAACCCCAGATGCCGCGGACGAATACGCGTCAGCTCGGTGCGGTAGTGCCAGGCACCGATCACCAGGCTGAGAAACAGCACCACCAGGCCCGAACGGGATTCGGTCTTGGTCATGCCGCCCAACAGCAAGATGCAGCACGCGCCCCAGAACAACCGGTGCAAAAAATTCGGGCTGCGGACCACCAGCAACAGGCCCAGCGGTACCGCGAAAGCGATCAGCATGGCAAAGGCGTTCGGGTCTTCGAGCAGGCCGGCGGCCCGTCCCTGGTCCTGATATTTGCTGGAGAACATGGCCAGCACACAGGTCATCGTGACACTGAGGGTGACGAACTTGGCAAACAGGTCCAGGTTCAATTCGCGGCCGATCAGCAGGGTGATCACAAACAGCACCAGGCCGACGCTCAGCTCACGCAAATGCCCCAACGACATGCCCAGGTCATCGGTATTGAGCAGGCTCAGGAAGTACAAGACCATGAACCAGACCAGGTAGCGCCACAGGTTGCTGCGCAGACGCTCGGACGGAATCTGGTGGATGGCCAGTTGCAGCATCAGGATCACGGCCAGTGACGCACCGAGGAACTTGGTGCCCGACAGCGAACTGTCCTTGAAGAACCCTTCGAACGGCACCAGCGCGGCGATCCCGAGCAAACCCCAGGTGGGTTTGCGGTAAAACAGCGTGACACCCACCAGGCCCAGCACCGCCCCCGGTGCCAGATACGGATAAGGGCTGGCCAACAAAGCGAGGCAGACCAGGCCGAGCAAACTGACGATCGAGAGCGGAAAAATCACGCGCGTGCCTCCCGTGCTGTACGGATATAAAGCTGCGACCAGCGTTCGGCCAGGGCCTTGAGGTCATAGCGATCCAGTTGCGTACGTCTTGCGTTGTCAATCAGCGTCCGTGCCAGTACCGGTTCCGTCAGCAGGGTGTCAACCTGATGGGCGAGGGCGGCGCTGTCGGCAGGTGTCGCCAGCAGGCCGTTGTGTCGATGTTGCAGCACGTCGGGAATCCCGCCGACGGCAAATGCCACCACCGGCACGCCGACCTGCATCGCCTCAAGCAGAATCATCGGCGTGCCTTCGGTGCGCGAGCTGATTACCAGCGCATCGAGTCGCCGCCACCACACCGCCATGTCCGTCTGGTAACCCGGCAGGGTGATGCGGTCCTGCAAACCGGCGGCGTTGATTCGCGCCAGCAGACTCTCCCGTTCCGGGCCGTCGCCAAGCATCACGGCGTCCAGTTGCGGGTGTTGCTGACACAGTGGAATCAGCGCATCGAGAAACAGGTCCGGGCCTTTTTCGCTGCTCAGCCGTCCGACGTAACCGGCCAGCCGACGCTGGCGAGTCACGCTGTGGGGCAGAGGAGCGGTGGGCGCCGGCAGACCATTGGGAATCACCTGCAGTTTTTCCGCGCGGACACTGGCCTGGCGGCACAGCACGGCGATGCTTTCGGCGACGCAGACCACGCGATTCACCGACGCCGTGCGGCACAGTTGCAGGCTCAGCCAGGTGTAAAACTTCTGTTTGCGACTGCGCGGGGTAAAACCGTGCTGTGTGATCACCAGCGGCAGGCGCAACAACGTTGCGCCGACCCAGCCAAACAACAGGCCCTTGAAGTTGTGGGTATTGATCAACGGCTGTTCGGCCCGGCGCTGGCGCAAATGCGTCAGCAGCTCCCCAAGCCCTGCGCAACCCTGGCAATCGACCCCGGCCTGGCGAAACCGCGCGATCAGTTCCGGCGGCGCATCGAGAAACAGCACCTGATGCTGCCCCGGTGTCGCCAGGCAGTGGTCCAGCAGCATCCGCTCAGCCCCATAGAAGCCGCCGCTGCTGAGCAAATGAATGATCGGCAGGGAAGGGATGAGCGGCGCGTTCAATTGCGCACCCAATGCACGAGGCTAGGCACGGACCAGTTGCCATGTGGATTGACCGGTTCCACGTCCTGATCGTTGATCACCAACAGCACCGGCAAGCCCAGTTCGTGGGTGATTTGCGCAGGATGCTTGAAGCGATGATCGAAGAACTCACGCACGTAGACCAGGGCAATGGCCAGCAGCAGACCGGTAAACAGGCCGAACGGAATGATCAGGAACGGTTTGGGAAACGCCGCGTCGGTCGGTTCATACGGTGGGCTGAGCACCCGTGCGTTGGACAAGTCGTTGTCCAGCGAGCGAGCGGTGCTGCTTTCGGCGAAGCGCTGGGCGTAGGTGGAGAATGCCGCGTGCAAGGCATCGATCTCGGTGTCCATCTGGCGCAGCTTGCTCTGGGCTTCCTGCAACTGGTGAATGCGATTCTTGAACTCGGCGATGCGCGCGGTCTTCTGGTCGATCACCGAGCTGACAATCGCCAGGTCGTTGGTGCGTTCCTGAATCCGGTTGCTTACCACTTTCAAAAACTGCTGGCGGGTGCGGGAAATCTGCTCGCGGGTCAGCAGCATCGGTTCACTGCCGGGCTGGAAGATCGCCAGATCGTTCATGTAGCGGCTGACCTGAGTGGTCAGCGCCTCACCCATCTGTTTGATCTCGCGGTCTTCGAATGCCACGTTGTCCACAGTGGTGGTGAAGGTGTAGGGGAAGGTGTAGTCGTTGAGTTTGGAATTGCTCGCCGCAGCCAGGCTGCTTTTCAGGTAGTCGAGCCAGCGCTGGCTCTGCAACCGGCGGTCCTGATACAGGTTGAGCGCTTGCTCTTCGGTGTTGATGGCGTTGAGGCGAAAGGTGATTTCTTCCTTCGGATCCGCCGAGCCGACGCCTTCGAGCAATGCCAGCCGAGTACCTTCCAGGCCATCAAGACGCACCTGATACTGATGCTTCTTGGTTTCGTAGAAGGCTTGCGGCAGGTCGATCGATTGCAGTTCCTGGCGACTGGCCAGGTAGTTTTGCAGCAAGGCGGCGACAAACTGCGTGCCCTGATGCGGATCGCCAAAGCTGTAGATGATCGAGATCACGTTGGAGCCAGGCAGGGTTTCGATCTTGAGCTTGTCGACGGCTTCCTGGGTCAGCGCATCCAGCGTCGTGTCACGCACCGGATCGGTTTCCATGCCCAACGCGGTTTTCACCGGGTTGATCACGTATTCGCGAAGCGGGGTGGTGATGTAGCGCTTGAAGGGCTGGCTCACCAGTTTATTGAGCAGGCTGGGGGCGGGTGTGTACTCGCCCTTGTCGCGCAACTCGCTGATGGTCTGTCGAATCAACGCAGGCGAGCGCAGGATATTGCTCTCGGTTTCCATGTCCGCCAGCGAAGGCGGAATAAAGGTGGCGTTGTCTTGAGTGAGGGATGTGGTGGCGTCCCCCTGCGAAAGTTTTTTGGACTGCACGATCACCTGGGCGGTGATATCGAAGCTCTGCTTGAGCATCAGCGGCAAGACCAGGGCGATCACTGCAAAGACCAGGAAGACTCGCTTCACCAACTGCTTGTTGGCGAAGAAGATCCTGAAGAACTCGTGCAGGTAGTTTTCCTTTGGATTCATGTCAGGTCACCTGAGAGTCAGTTGTTGTTATTGCTGTCTTTGTTGTCGACGCGGTAGCCGAAGCTAAAGCCCACGCCCTGGAACAACACCACATCCGCCAATTGCCGCGCGAGCTCACCGGCGCTGGCCAGTTTGGTCTTGGGCACGTAAAGCATGTCGTCGGGTTGCAGGTAGGCGATTTGCGACGCATCACCGGCCAGGGCTTTTTCGACGTCGTAGCGCACGGCCTGCACCTGGTTGCCATTGCGGCGCATGATCATCACCGAATCGAGCCGCGCCTTGGTGTTGCTGCCACGGGCCAGGGTCAGCGCCTCAAGCACCGAGACCGGCCGGCGGATCGGGTAGGAACCCGGTTGGCCGACTTCACCCAGCACATAGATTTCGTTGCCGGCGGTGGACTTGAGCATCACGTCGACGGTCATCCGTCCTGGCAGATTCGCGTAGCGTTGATTGAGGAAGGTTTCCAGTTGATTGACGGTCATGCCTTGCAGCGGCACCGAGCCGATTTCCGGGAAGCTGGCGTAGCCGTCAGTGCCCACGGTGATCTCCCGGCTCATGCCGGTAGCCGGGTGGTTGAGGGCGCTTTTGAGGTTCGACTCATTGCTCAGCGGGCTGATGACCTGCACGGACAGCTGATTGCGATTAGGCTGGAACAGCTGCTTGCGCTGATAGGCGCGCTGGATTTCCTCACGCGCCTGTTCGGAGGTCAGCCCGGCGATTTTCACCGAGGTGTTGGCGCCTGGCAGTTCGATGCTGCCGTCGGGCAGCACCAGTTGATTGCCGTTGAGCTGGCTGGCGGCGGTGAAATTCAGGCCGATCTGGTCACCGGACTGGATGCGGTAGGCATCCGAGCCGCTGGTGCTGATGTGGAAGATCACGTCCAGCACATCCTGGGGCCGCAAGGTCTGTTCGACCTTGGGCATGTCGGTGGCCTGGGCGTTGGCCGGTGAGGCCGTGAGGATATTCACCGGCATGTGCTGGGTTTCGGTATTGCTGGTGCAGCCTGCAAGCGGCAGCAACAGCAGGACAAGCATTTTGGCGTTCATGTCGTCATCCTTTTCTGATGCTTACAGGTTTTTGTACAGCCACTTGGGCATGTAGTACTTGCGTCGGTTGAACACGCTGCCGACCAGTTTTGCCCCGGCCTGGGTCAAGCGCTGGACCGCCGCCTGAGCCACTTCCCAGCGCGTGTCTTCTGCGCGAACGACCATGATCACGCCGTCCACCTGAGTGCTGATGACCAGGGTGTCGGCGGCGGAATACACCGCGTCGCCATCGATCACCACAAAGCGGTACTGGCTGCCGAGCTGATCGAGCAGAGGGCCCAGGCGTTCGGCGGTCAGGTGTTCGTTGCCGCGCACATATTTGCCGTTAGGCAGCAGGTGGAACGGCAGGCTGGCAACTTGCAGCACGCAATCCTGCAGCAGCGGCGGACTCTGGGTGTTGAACACCAGGTCGCGAAAACCGCGCTCCTTGCTTAACCCAAGTTGCTGCGTGAGGTTGGTCGCCGACTGGCTGGCGTCGATCAACAGCACTTGGCCGCTGCTCATTTGCGCCAGCTGGGTGGCCAGCGCCAGGGCGCTGGTGGTTGTGCCTGCTCCGGGGTTGGCGGAGGTCAGGAATAGGATCCGCAGATCTTGATCGAGCACGGTCGAAGTCAGATTGGACTCGCTCGGGTTTGCGATGCTTAGGCTTTTGGCTGATGAACCGTCCATTTAACTCGCTCCGTGGCCGCTAAATACTTTAAAGGGGGTTTTCAACAGGATCTTCAGATCAAGCAAGAGGCTCTGCTCGGCGATATAGCTGAGGTCCAACTCAACGCGCTGGTCGAAGTCGATATTGCTGCGCCCGGAGATCTGCCAAAGACCGGTCATGCCGGGGTAGATGCTCAGGCGTGCAAGGTGATTGTCCTTGTAGCGATAGGCGTTGAACGAGGTTGGCCGAGGGCCCACCAGGCGCATGTCGCCCATGACTACATTGATCAGGTTGGGCAGCTCATCCAGGCTGCTGCGCCGCAGGAAGCCGCCGATACCGGTGATGCGCGGGTCCTTGTCGATCTTGAAGTCGATGGCGTCGGCACCGTGTTTGTTCAGGTGACGCAGCGACTCCTTGAGCTCCTCGGCGTTGGCCACCATGGTGCGAAACTTGTACATGCCGAATTTGCGACCGCGGTAACCGGTGCGTTTCTGTACGAACATCACCGGCCCCGGGCTGCTGAACTTGATCGCCAGTGCCAGGCCCAGCAGCAAAGGCGAGAGCAGCAGCAGAATCATCAACGCGCCGATGCAGGCAACAACACGGTTGGTGCGCGACAGCGTCCAGGGCCGACCACCATCGCGACCGGTCATCCAGCCGCGACCCTGCATGTGGATCGCGGAGTCAAGGCGCATTCGGTGCTCGGGGTCCAGGCGCTTGTCTCGGCGCATCTGGTTGATCGGCACACCTTTTTCTAGTCCAGTCATAGAGTCCTCCGCTGAAGATCAGCCGCAAGCGGCGCATGGGCGACAGGCAGTGAGTAGTAATCGCAGAACCAGGCGACAAAGCGCCCGAGTCCTTCATCCAGCTCGATACAAGGCTGAAATCCGGTTGCCTGAGCCAGGTCGCTGGCATCGGCAGAGGTGTTGAGCACATCGCCCGGTTGCAGGGGTAGCAACTCGACGAGGGCTTCTTGTCCAAGGTGTTTTTCCAGCAGCGCCAGGTAATGCTTGAGCTCAACCGGGTGTTGGCCGCCGATGTTAAAGATGCGCCACGGCGCCATGCTGCTGGCCGGGTCCGGTTGCTCGCGGTCCCATTCGGCGTTGGCGTGCGGTGGGCGATCGATCAGGCGAGCGATGCTCTCGATGATGTCGTCGATGTAGGTGAAGTCGCGCTGATGCTCACCGTAGTTGAACAACTTCAGAGGCTTGCCTTCGGCGATGGCCCGGGCGAACTGGATGGGCGACATGTCCGGCCGGCCCCAGGGCCCATACACGGTGAAAAAACGCAGGCCGGTGCAAGGAACGCCAAACAGGTGGCTGTAACTGTGGGCCATCAGTTCATTGGCTTTCTTGGTGGCGGCGTACAACGACAGCGGATGGTTGACGCCGTCCTTCACCGAATAAGGAGTGTGTTGGTTGGCGCCGTACACCGAACTGGACGAGGCGTAGATCAGGTGCTTGACCGGGTGGTTGCGGCAGCTTTCGAGAATGTTGAGGAAACCGTTCAGATTGCTGTCGAGGTAAGCCCGAGGGTTTTCCAGGGAGTAACGCACCCCGGCCTGGGCCGCGAGGTGAATCACTACTTCGGGTTTTTCACGGACAAACAGGGCTTCGATGGCCGGACCGTCGGCCAGGTCAACCGTTGCGAGCTGGAAATGGCCGACCTGCTCCCGCACCCACCACACACGGTCGTGCTTGAGTTGTGGGTCGTAGTAATCGTTGAAATTGTCGAGGCCGCACACATCGTGGCCGTCGCGCATCAGTCGCAATACGCAATGGGCACCAATGAAACCGGCAGCTCCGGTGACAAGTATCTTCATGGTCGCAGTGCCTCGGGAGCGATGGGCCCAAGGCCGATGCCTCTGTAGTGCAAACCGGCCGCCGCTACCTGTTCCGGGATGTACAGGGTGCGATCAGCCTTTTTGTTCTCTGCCACCGTGCCGGACCGCCCTGGTTCGCTGATCTTTGGCAGGGCTTGTTGCAGTGGCTGGATCTTTTCGGGATCGATATCGACACACAGGACACGATGTCCGACATCGGCCAGTGCCTCTGCTTTTATCGGGCCAACGTAGCCCGTACCAAATACGCTCACGTCCATATTGGCGTGCCTCGTAAGACGGTGGAAAGATCGGAAATAAGACTGTCAAAAGGGGTATAGCCCAGCATTGGGAAAACGTGTCAGCAAAATGACATGTTGCGCTGCTATAACAGGCCCATTTTTGGGGCGTTTTGCCATCAAGTGCTTGCCGCTGCTGGATTTGCCGCGGTTTTGACGGGTTTTTTACATTTCCAAGAAAGCGATAAACGGTCGTAGGGCATGAAACACGCGGGTTGTAGCCAATCGAGTGTGTCAGATTTGAGTCAACGTTTTTTTGACGCTTTTTGAAAAAGTCCGACATTTCTTGCGCTTTGATGGCCCGGTGCTAGTGTCAAAAAATGGCTGACAATCTATTGGCCAACGACCTGGCGCGAGCACCGGAAAAACTATGATTCGATACTTAAAAGAACTGCTGTTAGTTCTTTATTTGCTCAAGAATTACGACTATTACCTGGAACGCCTTAGTGCAATGGGGGTTGGTTTCGCGGTCGTGCTGTTTGGTGCGATGTTTGTCGTGCTGACAGTGGCGCTGTTCATGACCGCTTACATCCGCCAGACGCTGGTTCGCCACCTGTTTGCCTTGGTGATGTTCGTCTCGGCGGTTTTTTTCGACGTCTATACGCGGGTCACGGCCGATTACCTGACTTACAGCAGTTTCGTGTCGCTGGTGTATTCCGCCGGGTTCATTCAGGACGCGGCGTACCAGTATCGCGACGCGCTCATCAGCGGGGTGGTCGGCGGCTTGCTGCTGCTGTTCGGCATCGGGCTCAAGCCGCGTCGGCGGATGCCGCTGCCGGGCGCAATGCTGGTTGCAGCGCCGGTGCTTGGGGTGTTGTTGCTCAGTGCGGTGTTGTTTGTGCGGGCCGGCGAGGGCGCCCGAGGCTTGCCGATCATGTACACGCCGTTGGCGTATCTGAATCTGTTTACCTATGAAGCCCTGCACAACACCGTTGGCCCGCGTGAGCCGGTGCGCCTGGCGCGCAACGAACAGGCGGTGGATCACGATATTGTGCTGGTCATCGACGAGAGCATTTCCGGCAACTACCTGGACATCAATGCCCCGTTTGGTGTGCACAGTAATCTCAAGGAACCGCGCCCCGGCGTCGAGATCTTCAATTACGGTTACGCCGCCTCGATTGCCAATTGCAGCGCCGACACCAACGTCACGTTGCGCTATGGCGGCACGCGCGCCGACTACATGCGCATCAACACCACACAGCCGTCGATCTGGCAGTACGCCAGGAAGGCTGGCCTTCGCACCGTATACATCGACGCCCAGCGCACCGGTGGCAACCTGCAGAACCTGATGAGCGAGGCCGAGAAAAAGGACATCGACGAGTTCGTGCAATTCGACCAGACCAGCGTGCGTGATCGCGACATGGCGGCGGCGGCGAAGCTGATCGACTTGCTCAATGACGGCAAACCGGAGCTGGTGGTGATCAACAAGGTCGGCGCGCATTTCCCGGTGCACGACAAATACCCGGATGCATTCATGGCCTACCGTCCGACGTTGCCGCGAGGGCAGTTTGTCGAGGTGGCGGACACCGGCAAACGCGATGGTTTCAATGGCCAGCCGGACGATTGGATGCTGTACCGCAACGCCTACAAGAACACCGTGCTGTGGAACGTCGGGGAGTTTTTCTCACGGGTGTTCGCCCAGGCGGACCTGCGCAATGCGTTGCTGATCTACACCTCCGATCATGGGCAGGACCTGCATGAACGAGGTAATCCCGGGTTGAACACCCATTGCGGCGGTGACCCGGTGGAAGAGGAAGGACTGGTGCCGTTGGTGGTGATTCAAGGCGATCAGTTGCGCACCCTCGACTGGCAGAAGTCGCTGGCCGCGAACAAGGATCGCTCCAGCCACTACAACATCTTCCCGACGCTGTTGCAGTTGATGGGGTATGACCTGGCGGGTGTCGAGGCCGTTTATGGCAAACCGTTGAGCGTGCCGACCGCAGACGAGTTCACCTTCAACTATCGGTTCAATGCGCGGCTGGGTGCCAAACCTGAGTGGAAGCATATTGATCTGGGCAGCATTGTCACGCCTTCGCAGGCGCCGACGAGTGTGGCGGCGGGGGAGTGAGCTTAGATCGGCTAACAAGAACGATAACGCGGTGCCAGTGCCGTCCGCTATCCTAGGCGCACTGACTTCAGCGAGCCTCCCCCATGCTTTCGGTCCAAGGCGTCTTCAAAAGCTACGCCACTGCGCAAGGTCCATTGCCCGTGCTGCAAGGCATCGACCTCACGCTGAAGCCCGGCAGCAGCCTGGCATTGATGGGCGAGTCGGGCAGCGGCAAAAGCACGTTGCTGCACTTGATCGCCGGGCTGGACAAGGTCGATCGGGGTAGCATCCGCAGCGGTGAACATCGGCTGGACCAGATGAACGAAGGGCAACTGGCGAACTGGCGGCGAACCGAAATCGGCCTGGTGTTCCAGCAGTTCAACCTGATCGGCAGTCTGCGCGTCGAGGACAACCTGGCGTTTCAGGCGCGTCTGGCGGGGCGGCATGATCCGCGCTGGCAGGCGCACCTGGTGCAGCGACTGGGGTTGGGCGAGTTGCTGCGGCGTTATCCCGAGCAATTGTCCGGCGGGCAGCAACAGCGTGTCGCGTTGGGCCGCGCCCTGGCATCGCAGCCGAAACTGCTGCTGGCCGATGAGCCCACCGGCAGTCTCGATGAAACCACTAGCGATGAAGTCTTGAAGTTGTTGCTGGAACTGCTCGACGACAGCCCGACTACGTTGCTGATGGTCACTCACAGCCCCCGCGTTGCCGCGCGGCTGGCGGAAAAAGTGGTGTTGCACCATGGCCTCCTGGCTGGCGCGGACGAGCGCTGAAGTGCGCGTTTTTGGCGAGACGCTGCGGGCGCTGCTGAGCCATTGGCGACAGCATCCGGTGCAATTTTTCAGTGTGCTGACCGGGCTCTGGCTCGCCACCAGTCTGCTGACTGGTGTGCAGGCGCTGAACAGCCAGGCGCGGGAAAGTTACGCCCGGGCCAGTCAATTGATCGGTGGCGAGCCGCAAGCCAGCCTCAGTGCGCCGGGCGGCGGGACTTTTCCTCAGGCGCTGTTTGTCGATTTGCGTCGCGAAGGTTGGCCGGTGTCGCCGGTGCTGCAAGGCCGATTGATCCTCAAGGGCCACGAAGATCAGCGATTGCAGCTCATGGGTATCGAGCCGGTGTCGCTGCCGGCCGGTTCTGCCGTGGCGGGGCGGGCGTTGGCGATCGAGCAGATCGTCGCGTTTTTCAGCCCGCCGGGCAGCACCTGGATTTCCCCACAAACCTTGCAGGCGCTGGGCTTGCACGAAGGCGATCAGCCCGAGAACGAGAGCGGTGTGACCGTGCCGCCGCTGCATGTGCAAACCGACATGGCGCCCGGCGTGCTGTTGGTGGACATCGGCTTCGCCCAGCAGATTCTGGGCCTGCCGGATCAACTTTCACGCCTGCTGTTGCCGAAGGATTTCAACGCGGCATTACCCGATCGATACAAGGGGCAGTTGCAGCTCAAAACCAGCGGTGAAGAGAACAACCTTTCGCGCTTGACCGAGAGCTTTCACCTGAACCTCGATGCCTTGGGGTTTCTGTCCTTCGTGGTCGGCTTGTTCATCGTTCACGCGGCCATCGGTCTGGCGCTGGAGCAACGCCGAGGACTGCTCAGAACCCTGCGCGCCTGCGGTGTCAGCGCACGCATGTTGATCGCGGGCCTCGCCGTCGAATTGGGGGCGCTGGCGTTGATCGGCGGCCTGGCCGGCGTCGTCAGCGGTTACTTGCTGGCCAGCGTGTTGCTGCCGGATGTCGCCGCCAGCCTGCGCGGTTTGTACGGCGCCGAAGTGGCGGGGCAGTTGAGCCTCAGTCCCTGGTGGTGGTTCAGCGGCATCGGCTTGAGTTTGCTCGGTGCGTTGCTGGCCGGGGCCAATAGTCTGTTGCGGGCGGCGCGTCTGCCGTTGCTGGCCCTGGCCAATCCGCAAGCCTGGCATCAGGCCCACGCGCGCTGGTTACGGCGCCAGGGATGGGTCGCCTCAATTGCCGCAGTCATTGCACTCGGCGCCTTGATCTGGGGTGACAGCCTGGCCAGCGGATTCGTGCTGATGGCGGCGCTATTGATCGGTGCGGCACTGGCCTTGCCGGTGGTGCTCAATGCCGCCTTGAACCTGGCGTTGAGCCGCAGCCACTCGGTGCTCGGTCAATGGTTCGTCGCCGATTGCCGCCAGCAATTACCCGCGCTGAGCCTGGCCCTGATGGCGTTGCTGTTGGCGCTGGCGGCGAACATTGGTGCCGGCAGCATGACCGCCGGCTTCCGCCAGACCTTCAGCAACTGGCTCGAACAACGTCTGACCGCCGAGCTCTACATCAATCCGACAAACCCGTCTCAGTCTCGAGAGCTGAATACCTGGCTCAAACAGCAGCCTTCGCTGACCGCCGTATTGCCAAGCTGGCAGGTGTCGATCCAATTGCAGGGCTGGCCGGCGGATATCTTCGGGGTGATCGATCACCCGACCTATCGCCAGCATTGGCCGTTGCTGGAGTCCTTGGGCGACAACCCGTGGGATCGCCTGGCCAAGGACGATGCCGTGATGCTCAGCGAGCAACTGGCCCGGCGTTTGAAAGTGCGTCTGGGCGATCACCTGACCATTCCCACATCGGGCGGGCCGTGGTCGCCACGAATCGTCGGGATCTACGCCGACTACGGCAATCCCAAAGGCCACATTCTGGTGAACGTCGATCACCTACTGCGCGGCTGGCCGCAGCTCACGCCCAATCGATTCAACCTGCGCATCGAACCGGCGTTGATCCCCGGGTTCCTGAAAACGCTGCAAGCACGCTTCGCCCTGGACGACAGTCGCATCGTCGATCAGGCGCGGCTCAAGGGGTGGTCCACGCAAGTGTTCGAACGCACCTTCGCCGCCACCGCTGCGCTCAACAGCCTGACCCTTGCCGTTGCCGGCGTGGCGCTGTTCATCAGTCTTCTGACGCAAAGCCAGAGCCGCCTCGGACAACTCGCGCCATTGTGGGCGCTTGGCGTGACAAGGCGGCAATTGATGCTGCTCAACCTCGGGCAAACCTGGCTGCTGGCGGTGTTGACGCTGGTGCTGGCGTTGCCATTGGGCATCGCGCTGGCGTGGTGTCTGAATGCGGTGATCAACGTGCAGGCGTTTGGCTGGCGACTGCCACTGCGGGTGTTTCCGCTGCAGTTGTTGCAGTTGATGGGGCTGGCATTGCTCGCGACATTGCTGGCGTCGGCCTGGCCGCTGTATACGTTGTATCGCACGCAACCGGCGGACCTGCTGAGGACCTTTGCGCATGAGGATTAAGGTCGGCTTGCCGTTATTGGGATTGTTATTGGCGTTGTCATTGGCGTTGTTGAGCGGCTGTGATAAGCCGGTGCCTGCCGAGAAAGGTTTTGCCGGCCTCGGTGGCGAGGCTTCGGTATTCACCCCCGTGGTGCCCGGTCGGGTCTTCAGCTTCCCGGCGGATCATGGGCCGCATGACGGCTTTCGCATTGAATGGTGGTACGTCACGGCCAACCTCAAGGATGAGCAGGGCCGCGAGTTCGGCGTGCAATGGACGTTGTTTCGCAGCGCGCTGAAGGCTGTTGCGGAGCAGTCGGGGTGGGGCAACCAGACAATTTGGCTGGGGCATGCGGCGGTGACTTCGGCGACGGTCCATCACGCGGCCGAACGCTATGCCCGTGGCGGCGTCGGTCAGGCGGGCGTGAGTGTCGCGCCCTTCAATGCGTGGATCGATGATTGGCGGTTCAGCAGTCAGGGTTCCGATGCCTTGGCAGATCTGCAACTCAGTGCCCGGGACAAGGATTTCAGCTACCAATTGCGGCTCACGTCGACACGACCGCTGGTGCTTCAAGGGGACAAGGGTTTCAGTCAGAAATCCGAACAAGGGCAGGCGTCGTATTACTACAGCCAGCCGTTTTTCCAGGCCAGTGGCGCGTTGGTTATTGACGGCAAGACCTATCAAGTCAGCGGCCCGGCCTGGCTCGACCGCGAGTGGAGCAGCCAGCCGCTGACCGCCAATCAAACCGGTTGGGATTGGTTTTCCCTGCACCTGGACAGCGGCGAACAGGTGATGCTCTACCGCATGCGACAAAAGGACGGCGCGCCTTACCTGACCGGTACCTGGATCGACGCCCAGGGCCAGACGCAATTGCTGCACGCCGACGACATCATCCTCACCCCGCAAGACACCGCCAACGTCGCCGGGCGTTCGATGCCGGTAAGCTGGTCGATCAAAATCCCCGGCAAACACTTCGATGTCACGATCAAGGCCCTCAACCCTAATGCCTGGATGGATTTGCGCATTCCGTATTGGGAAGGCCCGGTGCAATTCAGCGGCGGCACGGGCTACCTTGAAATGACCGGGTATTGAGGCGGAACTCTCGCTCGGGCGACGGCCTCCTACGTTAAGAAGCCTGTTCACTGGAGCCCGTCATGAGCGACGACCTCAAACCCCCTGACCTCGATACCTGGCAGCGCCTGTTCGAAGACAAGGCCTACTGGCAGCAATCCCCCGACGCCCATTACAGCGAACTGCTGCGGGTGGCGGATGATTTGCTGGGGCAGGGCGCCATCGACCTCGAACAGTGGCAGGCCTTGAAGGCCAAGGCCGAACAATCCCACAAAGACTCGCCCGCCGTGAACGTCGCCCAAGAAGTTGACGATCCCGACGCCTGAGGAGACCCGCCATGAACCCCACACCGGATACCGAAAACCCTGACGAGCCACGCCCACCGGGCGAAGTCGAACGCGACAACGACGCCCTGCGCCCCACCGACCCGAACCGACGCAAGGACAGCGGCAAAGGCACAGAAAGCGGCGAATCCACCGCGCAAGAAACTGCGAACACGCCCTGATCAGCGTCTATGCTGATTTGCACAGACAGCACTGACCCAAGGGCCAGAGCCGTCTGCTGCCATCCATCACAGGGAATGTATCGCCTATGAAACTCCACGCACTGACCAAAGCCATCACCCTCGCAACCTTACTGTCCGCCGCCAGCCTCAGCGCCATGGCCGCGGAGATCCCGCTGTCTGCCGTTGTGGAGGCAGACCAAGTCACCACCAAAGTAGTCTCGGTCGACGCTGCCGCCCACCAAGTCGTCCTGGAAGGACCTGAAGGTAATCAGGTTCATGTGCAACTGACCGACAAGGCAAAAAATCTCGGCAAACTGAAAGTCGGCGATCAAGTTAACGTCAAAGTCACCCGCTCCGTAGCGGCTTCCCTCGACACCGATATCGACAAAGGCCTGCCAGGCACTGTCGAACGCGCCGGCGAAGTCCGCGCCGCCCCCGGCAGCGAAAACCCGGGCGGTGAAGCTTACCGCCAGGTACGAGTCCAGCTTAAAATCACCAAAATCGATGTGAAGAAACACCAAGTCACCTTCCAAAACCCGGCCGGCCAATCCAAAACCGTTGATGTCGTAAGACCCGAAATACAAGCGAAATTGAAAGACCTGAAAGTTGGCCAGAGTGTCATCGTGACCTACACCGATACACTGAAAGTGACCAGCAAACACTGAAGTTGAGCATTAGCTCTATAAGTTTGATTGTTCTTGTACAGATTTTTTGTATAAGAACAATCAGTTTTAATGGTCGAACTGGTGGGTTTAGAAAGTTTCAGAATAATATTTGGAACGACATTTAATAAAAGTGGTATCGATAAAATTCATGGTTGTGTGTGCGGACAACTTCAAGAACATCAATTAGAATATTTCTCGTTCGCCCAGTGGCAGGGCTCTTTACCGGTGCATGGATTGCCAAGGCCATTACACTGGGCGAACACCTTCTTGGGGCGCGGTATGTGCCTGTCGTTTGATCTTGTCCTTCTGTACAACAAAGCCATTGATCAAAAAGCTGACCGGTTAGTCGATAATCGGGGTGGTTATTGTGTTGGGGTGATAATTTGTTTTTTGGTAATTGGGGGGGGCTGATTCGGGCGCGTGGATGTGTGGGAGGGAAGGGCTGTCATTTGTGTGAGGCTCGTAGCGGTCGTGAAAATAAATTCGTCCCCTTTCTTTAAGTATTTCGAACCTTGCACTCCTGAAGTGGGCAGGAGCCGAAAAGCCAGATAAGACATTGGATCGCCCTGTCAGCATCGTCCATCCCGGTCGATTCTTTCTTATCGAGTTCAATAAATTCCCCACCCGTTTCCTTAAGATAGAACATCATCCAACCCTCACGTCCTTCGTTGACGATCAAGTAGCTATGTCCATCACCTTCAACAGTGAGTGACCAACAGCCGAAAAATGCTCGCTGATCTGAGAATTCGGTAATGGTAAAGCCGGCGCGCTGAATTGCATGTTTCAGTTTGGGATAAGGCATCGGTGGGCGTCCGTCATGAAAAAAAATCCGTCTATTTGATCGCTTTTTTCGGAAGTCTTTATGTTAAAGATTTTCTAAATTGGCTGGTCCGCCATCATTAATCAGCTTTGATAGTCGCCTGTTGTAAAGCTCGATTCCTGTGCATTCACTTTCATCTATGCAGCCCTTCAGCATCGCTGGCGGCGCTGACTCGCCCGAACTCGGCGGGGTTTCGGATAGCCATATCTGTGGGGTGATGTTTTCAGATGTCACAACTGTCGTCCTTGATGAGTGAATTTAAAAACTCATGTCAGCTTCGATATTTTCTTGGTAAGTAGAGAGAAACTTCTCAACGCTCTCGTTCCCTGAGTATTTTTCTTTCAGCTGCTTCAGCTTCTGGTCCGTACCCTTGCAGTATTTATTGATATCGCTGATGACTCGGTCGAGATTCCCTCGGGCGGCGGGATCCGGTTCTGGAATATTGCCGCGTAGAGAGTCGCAGTTGTCCCTGCTTTGGATGTAGCTGGAGACGTCTGTCGGTACGGATTCATGATTTTCCGTTTCGCAAGAAATGGACATCGGCTCCAGATCGTATCCAAGGCTTAAATATAGGTGACCGTTTAAAATTCCGTTTTTTCTTGAGAAGAGATGGACGCCTTCCTGGCTTAGGCAGGTGCTAATCACGGTGCTTTGACTCTTCACTTCAACGGTTGAGGTTTCGCTTTCCTTTGCGTCTTTACCAACTATCGCTATGCCGATGAAAGGTTCTTTGTATTGAATGTCGAGCTCGTAGATGTGTATGTCGGATTCGTTCAGTTGGTCGGTTACATCGCCCTGTTGCTGTTTTTCGCCATTTGACTTTGTTGGTTTGCAGCAAGCAGCGGTTCCATCTGCTTCAGGGAATTGGACTGAAATGCCTTCGTCGCTTTTGATTTTCTGAGTTGAATATAAATAAGTTTTACCGTCCGGATTTTTTTTAACAAATCCAAACCTGATATCTTGGGCGGCTGCTGACGTAGAAAAAATAGCCAGAATGATGAATAGCACATGTTTAATGTCCATCTGTAGATCCGTGTGGAAGTGTGAAAATAAATCCGTCCCATTTCCTGGTCTTAAACGAAAGAAGAAACCCTTTAGCCTTGACTGGAGACCGGCTAATGGGTGTCCCGTTTCATTAGGGTTTTTAGTTGTCTTTTTGTGCGTTGTAGGTTCGTAGCATTTCCTCTGAACCGTCCCAGTTCGGGGGCGTCTCCCAATTTTTATTTTTCTTTTTTCCAATTATTGCGCCAATAAATGTATTTTCTTCGTCATAAAAAATTCGACCGTCCCAACTGGCACTGTCAATGAAACGCATTGATAGTATTGCGTCAGGCTCCATACTTGAAAGCGCATTTATAAGCTCTTCAAATCCCGGCATTACCGATGAAGTTGTGTTTGCAATTTCTTTTTGAGTGGTGAGTTCTTTTTTATACGCATCGCTAGTTTTTTTTATGATGTAATCGTTTTTAAAAATGAAACATTCTTCAGTTGATTTTTTTAACAGTTTGGCCGATTTCATCCCGCCGTCTGCGATATGAAAATTCTGCTGTAACAAATCTAATATATTCATGGTTTAAACACCTCGATATCCCCGCTACGGGGTCCTTTCAAGAGAACTTCTTGCTCCCCCCCCAACGATCTTCCGAATACTGCCATGACCACTTATCCCCTTCTTTTGGGGCGCCAATTTTAACTCTCAGAATAAGTCCATCCTCTTTCGCAAATTGCCTGGCGATATCAGGTGATCTTGTCCATGAAGTATAGGGACTGTCTCCCGAATGTCCTCCATAATTGTGATCGTCAGGATTTACTACGCCATCAATTTTTCCGGGAGTTACCTTTCCGGAAAATGCGTCATTTTCGGCAGGATGGCCCTTAAAAAAAGGGGACGGATTTATTTTCAAAATATGAAAAGGGGACGGATTTATTTTCAACGAAAGAAAATAAATCCGTCCCATTTTTTCCGCTTTTTTTCATTTTTTTACAACTCCCGAAAACGGGGTGGAGTCAATTTCTACAAAGACTTTCTGTTTTGACTACTAAAAAAACTATTATAGTCTGATAAAACGTTTTCCCAGTTCTTGAGTAGCTGATCCTCAGATCCTTCGATGCCCTCTGATGCCGGCATGTATCTAATTAGAGGTGAAATTTCCTCGGGGTAATTGAAGTCTGAATATATCTGCTCCACTATTTTTAATGGGTCGCTGTAGCTATTTTTATTGTCAAATAACAATGAAAGCAGTAAAAAAATCCATGGTTTTTCTTTGTCTGTTTCTGTAGCGGGTTCCTTGGTAGCAAGTTCGCGGAGTAAATCAAGTGTCAAGTAGCTTTCTTGCGGTAATAAAGATGCAAGGCTAATGGCCTCTTGTGAAGATTCTTCAGTTAGACCTTCGCAAGCAAACTCAGATACTCCCTTTTCGTTTATAAAACTGTGCTCCAGCCCATAAAGAAGCTCGCTCCAGTTTAACCAGGGTGCGTGTGCATATACGTAGGAGCCGTCAAGCAATAATTCATTCATACGTAGCCTACTTTGGCATTCTCGATGGGATTTGGTTTGGTGTGCCAGTTATTCTTCCCTCTGGTATGAATCTCTGGTGTGTTAATTTCAATTCCGAGTTCACATTCCATTCGAAGACTCCGCGTTTATCGTTCATTGTCCCTTCCCTTGAGCGGGAATACTGAAGTGCTGAACACTTGATCCGACCCGCCCATGAGCCAGATGAGCGTTTCCGAATTCGGTTCGTTGATCTGGTTAGGGTTTCCAGAACTCAATGTTTTCCATGTGTCTTTCTATATCGTCCATTTCATCAGGACCAAGCGTATTATCGAATCCCTCGCTTAGTATTCGTCGCACCTTGGCAAGCTTTTGTGTGATTTTTTCGTTGTCTATAAATTCGGTTGTCGCGCGTTGGTAGTCTGCTAAAGGTTTGTCGCTATAATAGCTGCCCATTTTGTGTAGAGATATTAGGATGAATTCTATCTCTGCTAATGCTTCTAGAGCAGATTCTCCGGGTATCATGATTTTTTTGTTCGAGTCTTGCATTGTTTTCTCTTCGTAAACGTTGGGTTCTCTAGTTTTAAGTTTCCGTTGATTGTTAATTCTAAAATTCCGTATCTTGGGTTTTTAACTCACTCCAGTTGTGATTCAGGTACATCCGTCTCTATGTAATCTCTCCCGCGTCCTCGGCCTATTTGGTATTTCTCTTCAGCGGTGAGTTGGTTTAGTGCTTTTTAAGTAAAAATAGGGACGGATTTATTTTCTGTGGTGAAAAAAATAAATCCGTACCCTTTTTTTGTCCCTTTTTTTTATGGTTTGACAAAGGGGAATGTCTCTCCATATATCATAATTTGCCCGTCTTTTATGGTGGTGCTTTTTATGTTGTTGACTACTATTTTTAGATTTTTTGAATTTGGAAATAATGAGTCTATAGGTAGTCCTTTAAAAGTGTATTGGCCAGGTGTGGGTTGTTTTTGATTAAGTATTCAAAATTCGTGTATCCCCAATTTTGTAAGTCTTCAATGTCTGCAACGCCTTGTTGTATATCATCGACTTCGCATTGCTGAATAAAATAGTCTGCTTTGTTAAGAAAAGTATCGGGCAGTTCTTTTGTGTTTATCATTAATTCATAGTTCGTGGTCTCAATCCCTGGGTTTTCTCCAAAGCCAAGGCTTCTATAGCCTACTTCATGTGGTTTGATAGCCTCACCTCCTGATTTGAAAATCATGGTGCTGTTCCCGGTAGCAGTCGAGTTATTGTCCCGTTTCTAAAGTAATAGAACCTGATGGTTTGTACTCTTGGCCAGCTTTAGGGTCTAGGCCAGAGCGTGTTCCAGAACGCTGGAAGAACTCTTCTGGTGATTTTCTTCAATGTCAGTAGTTTTATTTCCAAGTGCAATTCTCGGCTCAAATAGGGAGGGGATCAATTTCTTTTAAATACAAAAAATGTTGTGAGGGCGAATCCGTTATTTTTTCAGTTTTGAAATTCTATGCTTGAGTTGTATGATTGGGCTGAGTTGTCATTGTGGTAGGCTTTTACATTTATCGCGGAAATTCTTTGTGCTGTACAAGCAAGTTTGCAATAGCTATTGATTTCTATATGTATGTCGTTTTGGTTTTCATTGTTTGTGATGTCTATATGTATGGGGCCATAAAAGCTAAAGTTTGAAATTTTGACATTGCATACCTGGTTGAATAATAACTCAAATTCATACTCGTTGTGTCCGTTGTTTAGCCATTTTTTCGGGCGTTTATTTTCCTCTATGGGAGCGTATAATTTAAGTGTTATAGAGTTGTCCTTGAAGATCGCGTAGGAGATATTGAGGCTTTTAGGCGTGTATTTATCCCCAAAAATAGAAGTCCATTGCTTTTTGTTGGAAATTAGAGATGTCCACATATTTTTTGCTCATTCAAAAGTGTAATGGCCGGCGACGCTTCTAAGGTGGAAGGTGGTGTTGCCATGGCCGTTTCCTGTGCTCAGCAAAAAAAAGGGGCGGATTTATTTTCTGTGGTGAAAATAAATCCGTCCCCTTTTTTTTGTCCTCTTTTTTTATTTATAAACTTTTAATGGCTTTAGGTATCTCACTTGCGGATATTTTTTGGAGGTTCATATTGTTCAACAAAGTCTCTATGTTTGAGCTGTATTTGATAGAACAAATTATTTGTGCGGCTGAATATATGTCATTTTCTATGAATCGTCCAATAACCGTCTCGCGTTGGCTGCATAAAAAACTAAATATATTGTCGGATGTTACTCCCTTGTCAGCAATGCTGAGTTTTTTCCATATTTCATCTAAGTTGGGTGCTGATTTTATAAGAAGTAAAAGTGTGTTTCGGTACTGTGTTAGCTCGTTGGGGTTGAATAGGGCATCCCCTGGGTTTATATGTTGTGCGTATGAGTATATTTTTGTGTTTTCATTTTTTTTAATTATGTCATTTGAAGTCAGGTCTTTAGATATTTCTTTCCGTAGGAGTAATTCTTGAACTTTGTGTTGTTCAAGTGAGTGGCCTATCGTTCGCCATTTGACTGCTGTAGGCCAATCAATGATTAAAGTTTTTGTAAGTTCTTGCCAAGTCGCCCAAATATCCGAAATAGACTTGTCAAGTATCGAGATGGTCGTGAAGCCGGGAGCGGAAGTGTGCGCAGGCTGCTCCAATAATTTTATTCCTGGTTCACAAATATATAACGAATTCATGGTTAGTCTTTTTTGAAGTAGGTATGTGAATCTTCTCCAGCCGCAAGCGGCGCTTTTGTTCCTTTTGTTCCGGTAACCTCAGTATTGAAGTGAGGGCCCTCATTGCCTTTTACATGGCCAAGTGAGTGATCCCGTATTGTTACAGTCTTGCCATTCCCTAGCTGAAATTCAAAAACACGACCCAATACATAGCCTTCTTGGTCAGTTAGCTTTTCCTTGAATGTTCTTGATGGCTGCTGGGAACGAGGTATGCCTCCGATTTCTTTTGCCTGTCTAAATGCTGCTTTTTTCGTAAGAGTACTTTGATAACCCTTAGGTGGTCCAACGTCATCGTCTGCTACCTTGGAATTACTTGTGTCATCTGCCTTTTTACTAATTCCATTTTTTTTATCTTCAAGGCAGCTTAAACCTATCGGATCCACCCAACCTGTCGGGTTAGGCACATACTGGTAGTTGTTCAACCCGCCCGCAAGCTTGATCGGATCCTGCGTCAGAAACCGACCAGTTCTAGGATTGTAGTAGCGATGGCGGTTGTAGTGTAAGCCGGTCTCGGCATCGAAATACTGCCCCTGGAAACGCAACGGGTTGTCGATTTCAGCTACGTCGAGTGCCGCGAGGTTGCCATAAGCACGGTATTTCGCCGACCACATGATCTCGCCGCTGTAGTCGGTGAGTTCTTGCGGGGTGCCGAGGTGGTCGAGTTGATAGTAGAAGGGTGTCGCTTTAAGGGGGCCTTCCCCATCCAACATTGCCAGCGGTCGGAAGCTGTCCGATTCATAGATATAGGTTCTATAGCGGTTGTCAGCGCTTTCTGTGAGTAAGCGTTCATCTTGCCATAGGAATTCAGTGGTTCTGCCGTCAACGGTTTTTTCAATGCGGCGGCCGAAGGCGTCGTACTTGTAGCTAGCGACGCTGCCGTCCGGGAGGGTCGCGCCTATCAAGCGGTGCTGGCAGTCGTAACGGTATTCGGTGACGAGTTTTTGCCCGGTGCCGCGACGTTCGCGTGTCAGGTTGCCGTAGGCGTCGTAGTCGTAATGGCGGTCGCCCTGCATCAGCAGGCGGTTGCCTTTGACGTTGGCCAGGTTCGCGGCGGGTTGATCGCCTTGGCCAAGCAAGTTGCCGGCCGGATCGTGGGCGAAGCTTTCCGGGGTGCTGCCGCGAACGTTGATCAGGCGATCAAGTGGATCGTAGTGGAAGCTGCGGTTGCCTTTGCGGCTGTCGTCGATGCCTGCGAGGTTGCCATTGGCGTCGTAGGCGTAGCGACGGCGGAACAGGTTGCGGTCTTTTTGGCTGACGGTGTGCGCCTGTAATCGGCCTTGTTCGTCGTATTGGTATTGGCTCAGCAGCAGGCCTTGTTGGCGCTGTAGTTCCTGACCAGCGCTGAACTGGTGGGTGGTCAGGCGCGAACCGTTGAGGTCGATGCTGCTTAGTTGACCGCCGCGTTGATGGTGGTAATCGAGTTTGCTGCCGTCCGGCAGGCGGCAGTGTTTGAGTTGACCGACCGTGTCGTATTCGTAGCGCAGGGTGCCCCAGCCTTGATGTTCGGTGACGAGGCGGTCCTGCAAGTCGTAATCGTAAGCGAGCGGCCAGTTGCCATCGTCCACGTTAACCAGACGACCAAGGGCGTCGTAGCTATAGTGAATTTTCTCCCCATCAGCCAGGGTTTTTACCAGCAAGCGGCCAGCAGCGTCGCGTTGGTATGCAGTAATCAGTTCGCTGCTATCGTCGCCGAACTCGGTTTTCTTCAGTAACCGGCCATTGAGGTCGTATTCATAAGCGGTGCGACGACCGTCGAATCCGGTTTCCTGCTGGATCAGGCCGTTGGCGTAGTAATCAAGGTGATACTGCTCGCCACGTTCGTTTTCGATCTCGGTCAACAACAAGCGTGAATTGTCGTAGCGGTAGCGCAACTGGCTGCCGTCCGGGTTGATCCGTCGGCTGACCAGGT
Organism: Pseudomonas sp. DR48; assembly: GCF_019823085.1. NCBI lineage: Bacteria > Pseudomonadati > Pseudomonadota > Gammaproteobacteria > Pseudomonadales > Pseudomonadaceae > Pseudomonas > Pseudomonas sp. DR48. Next base: position 4,699,176 of record NZ_CP081946.1, read on the forward strand.
GCAGGCCGTCGGCATACTCGTAACGGGTGATGCGGCCGAGTTCATCGCGTTCGGCGGTGACACGGCCGTACGGATTGTAGGTGAAAGCACGAGTAGCGCCGCCGGGCAGGGTGACTTGCGTCATACGGTCGACAGCATCCCATTGGAAGTGGGTGATCGCGCCGGTTTCTTCCTGACGGGTGATCTGTCGGCCCAATGCGTCGTAGCGGTATTTGCGTTGGCCACCGTCGGGCAAGCGCTCTTCCAACAGTTGACCGAGGTTGTTCCAGCCTAATTGATGGCGGCTGCCATCGGGGTGGCGGATTTCCAGCAGTCGGCCCTGACGGTCGTAGCTGTAGTGGGTTTCGTTGCCGTGGGGATCGGTTTGTTGGGTGATATCGCCTTGGCGGTTGCGTTCGTACTGCCATCGAGCTCTACCGCGTTGCACATCGATGAGCTGGCCGTCGAAGTAGTTGTAACGGGTCGGTTCATCTTCTGGAGGGACAACTGCAATCAGGCGCCCGGCGTCGTTGTATTGGTACTCGGTGACGGCACCGAGCGCATCTTTTTCAGCGATCAGGCGCCCGTCATCGTCATAAGCTCGTTGCGTTTCTGCACCGTCGGGTGCTGTCTCGCTGATCAATCGTGCATTCTTGTCATGCACGTAGACTTGCTCGCTACCATCGGCGTTATGGATGGTAACCGTGCCGTTATCGTCCCATACGTAACGGGCTTCCAGTTGCGAGAAGCTAGCCCAGTGACGGACGCAGCGCGCGAACTTGCCTGTGCGCTCCCATTCCCAGAAGAAACTGGCGCCACCTGCCAGTTGACGTTCGAGAATGACGTGTTGGTCGTCGTAGCGGTAGTGCTCACTTTCACCGGCAGCATTGGTGGCACCAACGAGCTGGTTGCGCCCGTTGTAACGGTACGTGACCATGGTCTGTACCGTCAGCCATGGATCCTGCCGCTCTCCGCGTTCGTTGTACTCGGGGCGCTGCTGCTGATGATCGACCGCTTCGATACGACGGTCGTCATAACGCAGCAGCAGGGAACGTCCGGCACCATTGTCGATACGCTGGATACGGCCAACCATGTCGTAGCTGATTACCAACTGGTTGTCGTATGCATCGCTGATGGTGATCAGACGCCCGGCACGGAAGTGATAGAAACGAGTTTGCTGCCCAGACTGAGTCAGGATCAGTTCGCCCGGCGTATCGCCTAGATAAATCGCCGCTTCGGCCAGACTGTTGGTGATGGCTGGGCGTTGTTCCGTCGGAATCGGGAAGCGCGTCTGACGGTTCTCGTTGTCGGTCCACAGTACGCCTTCATCGTCCAGTTGCAGACGATGGGACAGTGGATGGCTCCAGCCAAAACCAATGCGGTTGTCGATTTCAACCGCGCTGCTGCGATATAGACGCGTCCACTCCAGCGGTAACAGACCGCCAAGTTGACCATCTGTGATTGTCAGCAATTCCTCGCCGGTCACCATCGACACTGGGTCGCGGTCGGTACAGGTTTTTTTGGTGCATTGTGCGGGTTCGTCAGCGGGGTTTTTCGACTGTGCGGGGGCGTTGTCCACCGATTCTTTTTGCTCAATACGTGTGGTGTTGTCTTTTTTCCCGCGTGTATGGATCTGCGCGTCTGTTTCTACTTTGCCACCGGTAATCTTCGGCTTTTTCTTGGGGGCTGTTGCCGTCACGGCGGGTTTGGGAGCGGCGATTTCGACACTGGCTTTGCGGGCCTGATTCACCGCCGAATTGCCATTGAGCAGCAACGGCTTGGCCGCGTCGGTGTGGACCTCGGCGTTCTTCTTGCTGACTTTCATCAGCATGCCGGTGAAGTCTTCGATCAGCTTCAACACCTTGCCACTGTTTTGGGTTGCCTTGAGGGCCTTTGTGCCTACACGTACTGCAAGGCCGAGCCCCCCCGTCAAAACAACGCCGACCAGAATGTTCAACAGAACTTCAGTGGTCAGCTCGGAAAGCACTTCCGTGCAGGTCTGTGGTGGGAGCATCTTGACCCAGGCCATGATCGCGGCCACGTAGATCCACATCAAAGGCTCGTCACTGGCAATCAGCAGGGCGGTGTGAATCGCCTCCGCCGAGGCGTTGTAGATGCGCTTGATTTCTTCCTCAGTGAAGAATTTCTTCAGCTTTTCGTAATTCTCTCGAGGATGCGCGACCAAGTTGTAGAGACTTTTAATATCCCCCCACAGACCCATGATCGCTTTCAGGAAGCCTTTCCAGGACGCTTCCAGGTCTTGCAAGACGCGGCCGGGGATGGACGCGCTGTTATGTGCCTGCCAGAGCGGCAGAAAATCCGTGGTCCACTGGGTTTGTAGCCAGCCGCTCAGATCACCGATCACTCCCTGATACGAATTGAACAGGGTGTCGATTTGTGCGGGAGTCGGGTTCGGGAAAAAGGTGATTTTGTACTGTTGGTTTGGTGTGAGCCCCGCAACTTCCAGTATCCCGCTGGGACCGATCGTTGTGGTAATCGCCTGACCGATTTCATTTTTGCCAAACAGTTTTCCATCTGCCACGGGCGCCAATCGGACCGGCGTATTGCCGATAGGGACAAAACGCGCAGATTCGAAGCTATGAACCAGTTTCAGTTTGCCGTTAGCCGGGCAGTTTGCGTAAAGGTCGACTTGCTGTTTGCTGTCCTTGTCTTGAGTGCCGACTTCGTCACCGACCTGAAACTGTTGTTCCGCATCGAGCGCACCGCCGTACCAGGCTTCGGCATGCGTGCGATAGTCGGCGATACACTTCTTGAAATCACTGATGATGACCTGAGCGTCGGGTTGTTTCGCCGTGAGGTTCCCGACAATGGAACCCATCAAAATGCTCATACGGTCACCTCATTTTCCAAGTGGGCTTTCAGTAGCCCTGTGTAGTTTTCTTCCGTGAGTGGGGTGCGTTTTACAAAGCGCGCCACTTTTTGCTGCAAGTTGGATTCAGGGAACGAGAAATACAATTCGGCGTGATCCTCCTTCAACCACTGCATCATGTTGCCGACCACTGTGGACGGGTTTTGCGTCATCAGGCTATCAAGCAACTCCTTCGGCACCTCCCACCAAGGCCAATCCTTCGCCTTCGGCACCACTCGCGGCCCAACGTCCAACCGTTTCCCGTTAATCAGATACCGATCAAACACCGACAGCACTTCACCCGCCGCGTCACCCAATCCTTCCAGAATCGGATAAATATGTCGCCCATCCCAGAAGCGAAAAAACACCTCCGTGCGGTCGGGCATGCGCACTTGGGTCAAGCTGCGAAGGTGTTCGAACACCACGTCGGGCGAGCTGGTTGAAACCGCCAGCCAACCCCAGTCCTGCGCGTCCGTCTCGGCAATCCACTGCAGAAAACCGGAGTTGTGTTTCAACTCGACGAGGTAGGGCATGACCTGTTGCCAGCCTGCGTAGGGGGTTCCACCCCAGATCGGGGTGGCCTGAGTTGTTGGTTCAGTTTGATAAAGCGTCTTGAGCGCTTCGGCATCGCTGGCGGCGCTGACGATCAAATAAAGATGTTCATTGGCCTGCAACGGCCGTTCTGCAAGCCACGCCTGCGGAGTCAACAGATCAGATCGCACAAGCACCTGCCTTACATTTCTCACACTCTTCACAAAACGGCGCATTACGCTTCAACGTATTAACCTGAGCCGGCGTCAACACCGCCCCAGCCCTGTCCGCATCCGCCTGCTTCAACACCCCCGGCAGCAACGGCGCCGCCCCCGTCCCACTTCCCGGTCCACCGCCGGAGTTCATGTTGATCACCGGCCCGCTCAGGGTCACGCCGCTGGCGTCGATCTTGATGAAGCTGCCGCCGCCCTTGAGGGTCAGTTCGCTGCCGGCTTCGAGCACGACTTTCATGCCGCTGCTCAAGTGAATCTCTTGGCCGGCGTCGATGAATTGGCCGGTGCCGATCTTGATGTGCTGGTTGACCCCTACGGTCAGGTGGTCGTTGGCGCGGGCTTCGACTTTGCGGTCGGCGTAGACGGTGTGGTGTTCTTCGGCCTTGAATTCGCTGTAGCTGTTTTGCTCGACGATGTCGTGGCGTTCGTTGCCGACGCGGATTTTTTGGTCGTGCTCGACGTTTTCATCCCAGTCGCGCTGGGCGTGGAGGAAGATCTGTTCCTGGCCCTTTTTGTCTTCGATGCGCAGTTCGTTGAAGCCGCCGCCACCCTTGGAACTGAGGGTTTTGAAGGTGCTGCGGGTCTTGTTCGCCGGCAGCGGGTACGGAACGACGTTTTCCTTGTGGTACAGGCAGCCGCTGATCAGCGGTTGGTCGGGGTCGCCTTCGAGGAAGGTGACGAGCACTTCCATGCCGATCCGCGGGATGGCGATGCCGCCATAGTGGGCGCCGGCCCAGGCGGAGGAGACGCGCAGCCAGCAGCTGGTCTTGTCGTCGGCCTGGCCTTCGCGGTCCCAGTGGAATTGCACTTTGACGCGGCCGTATGGGTCGCAGTGGATCTCTTCACCTTTGGGGCCGGTGACCACGGCGCTTTGGCTGCCGAGGATGCGCGGTTTTTTTTGCGTCAGGGGCGGGCGGTTCGGCACGTCCCACGGGGTCGCCTGAAAGCGGTTGCGGTAGCCCTGGTGGAAATCGCCCTTGAGGCGGGTGGTGTCGCTGGTGACCGATTCTTCCAGCACTTGCGGCTGTTTGCCTTCGTGCAGGACTTCGGTGAGCAGCCACAGGTCGTTCCATTTGGCTTTCGGGTGTTGGGTCAGGGCCAGGAAGTGGCCGCTGACCAGCAACGGCTGATCGCTTTTGCCTTCGGCGAGCTGGAAGTCGCTGCGGTGGCGTTCCAGGCTGCGTTTGGCCAGGTGCTTGCCGCGTTCGCGGTCGATGAAGCGACCGGGATAGTCGTAGTCTTCGAGGTCGGGCAGGGCGTCGCCACGGTTTTCGCTTTCCAGCGTCAGGCGCGGTTTTTCGAAGTCGTAGTCGCGGCGGGTGGTGCGACTGGTACGGGTTTCCAGGCGCAGGTCGAAGCGCTTGATCACCGGGTCGGTGGCGACCATGCCGGAGTCTTGCTGATAGGCCACGGGGGCGAGTTTCGGGAACACCGTCTGGTCATCGCCGAACACCAGCTTGTGGGCCGTGGCGCTGTGCTGGAAGTGGTAGTGGATACCTTCTTCCTCGCACAGGCGCTGGACAAATTGCAGGTCCGATTCATCGTACTGAACGCAGTAAATGCGCTCAGGATAAATCGCCCCGACTTTGAATTCGTAGGCATTGCTCTGGATGCCGTGCTCTTCGAGGACCATGCCGATGATTTTCGGCACCGTCAGGTTCTGGAAGATGCGTTGGTTGATGCGATGCGCGAGGTAGGACAGTTGCGGGCGCAGGGTCACCGCGTAGCGGGTCAGACGTTTGCCGGAATCACCCTGGGCGGCGCGATAGATCTGGCCATGGATGCCGCTGCCGTCAGGCGAGAGCTGCAGGAAGGCCGGTTTGTGCAGCAGGGTTTCGAGGTCCAGGGACGGCTGTTCACTGACCAGCTCCACCTCAAACACAAAAGGCTGGCTGATGGCTTCCCGACCTTGCAGGGAAAGGACCTGAAAGTCGCTGGAAAGACCTTCAATAGTCAGGGCAAAGTGAGTCTGATTGGCCGGCGCGAACATCCCTTGTTCCTCGTGCAGTGCAGCGGCGTTCGCCAAAAGCCCCAGGAAAAGGGGTCAGCAGACGCAAAATTCTGGAAAGGCGTAAACAACATCGACCAGCAGAGCTGGCCGATGCGTGAAGCGGTCAGCCGCGATTAAGCGACTGGCAGACGCCAGTCATCGGAACCCGAAGTACCGGATACTTCGTGGGTCCAGGTGATTTTGCGGTAGGTGAATTGCACTTCTTCCAGGTGTGTGAAGTGCGAGTTCGACGGATCCTGGCAGTTGTGCATTTTGTTGTTGATGGCGACGATGATCGCGTCTTCCAGTTTGGTGGTGTAGTAGTGCTCTTGGGTACCTTGAGCCGAAGTGCGGTACCACTGGATAACGATCTCGCTCATGCGCTCGCCGGAAGTCAGGGCGGCTTGCAGCAGTGGCGAAGACTTGTCGTAGACTTTGGTGATCACGACTGGCTTGTGTACGCGCTGGCCGGTTGGCTGGCCGGACTGCGGGTCACGCGGGATGATCACGTCGTGGCTGAAAGCCTGAACCATGACCTGGTCTTCGTGACCTTCCTGGTAGGTGTTGCCAACCGAGTCGGCGGTGAATGCGCCGGCAGTGATCAGACCTTGTTTTTCGCCAGTGACGGACATGTACGCTGGTGTAGCCATGGATGTGCTCCTTGCTGAATAAAGTGAGGGTGCCCGGGAGGCGGTATCGCCCGGTGGGTGGCTGACTCTTATCAAGGTCCGTGCCATAAATTGATAAAGCCATATAAATCAAGGTCTTGATCTTGTTTTTAGGCTGTTGAAACGAGGTTGGGCCAAGAACACGAAGGAATGTGCGCAAGAACTTGCGCACCACTGCGCAACTTCTTGCGCACTTGGCTGAAAGGCTTGGCAGGCTGGGCGTTTAGCGCCAAGGTAGGACCGTTCTGAAGGAAGGGTGCGCAAGAACTTGCGCATCAAGGCTTTGCGCTATCACTCGATGGCACTGCACATCCGGTGCAACGAATCGGTTGGCACAGTGGTCCATAAACACAGCGCCGCCGAGCGTCCGAACAACCCTGAAACGGAGTGAGAACGACATGAAAATCCTGATGGTTTTAACGTCCCACGATCAATTGGGTGACACGGGTAAGAAAACCGGCTTCTGGCTGGAAGAATTCGCCGCACCGTACTTCGCTTTCAAGGATGCCGGCGCTCAGTTGACCCTGGTCTCGCCCAAGGGTGGCCAGCCGCCGCTGGACCCGAAAAGCGACGAGCCGGACGCGCAAACCGCGGCCACCGATCGTTTTCGCAAAGATTCCGCCGCTCAGTCCGCATTGGCGTCTACCGCTCTGCTGAGCAGCGCGCGAGCTGAAGATTACGACGCGGTTTTCTACCCTGGCGGTCATGGCCCGTTGTGGGACCTGGCCAACGACAAGAATTCAATTGCGCTGATCGAGGCATTTATCAAGGCGGGCAAGCCGGTTGCAGCCGTTTGTCATGCGCCCGGTGTGTTGCGTGACGTCAAGGGGGCCGACGGCCAGCCGCTGGTCAAAGGCAAGCGTGTGACGGGGTTTACCAACTCTGAGGAAGAGGCGGTGCAACTGACTAAAGTCGTGCCGTTTTTGGTGGAGGACATGCTCAAGGAGAAAGGCGGTGTGTATTCCAAAGGCGCGGATTGGGCGAGTTATGTGCTCACGGATGGTTTGCTGATTACCGGGCAGAATCCGGCGTCGTCTGAAGCCGCAGCCGAAGCGTTGTTGGCGAAATTGAAATAAGATCAAGAGATCGCAGCCTCGTTTCACTCGACAGCTCCTACAGGGGATCGCTTTTCAACTGTAGGAGGTGTCGTAGGCTGCGTTTTTTTGTGCGACTGAGGTTTAGCTCAACGCTGCAAAACACTCTTCAATCGAACGCCGCTGCGTCTCGGCATACAACCCCAATTCATCAATCGTCGACCGTCCCAAGGCTTGTTCAAAAGCCTGGCGGTTCGAATGCACGCCGTAATTTACCTGAGCGGCATCCCCCAGGTTCGACTGAAATATCCCCGCCGCACTGACCGGCAGAAAATCTTCATACACCAATGGTTCCACCCGCAAATAGCCGCCGCTGAGCAAATCGTCCAGGGTCAAGGATTTCAGCTCATCCGCTGCAAGGCCTTTTTCCGTGACGAAATAGCGGAAGTACGCCAGTTCCTGTTGGCGCATGCCGTCGTAGGTGTCAGGGAATTCGCCGAAATGCTGCGTCATCAACGCGTTGTAACGGGCGGCATTGGCTTCGTTGGGGAAGTCGTTCAATTCATCGCGGGCGGCGTTGAGTAGACGGTCGTACAGCGCCCGGCCTTTGGGGGTGAGCGCCGCGCCCCGTTGTTCGATTTCACCAAAACGTGCGCTGTGGCTGCCGCGAGTCTCGGCTTGATCGGTGAAGGCAATCGGTTCGTCCAGTGCCTTGAAGCTGGTCTGGCGCAGCAGAATCGGGCACTGACGGCGGGGCGGGCCTTCGATCACGGCTTTGGGCGTGATGCCGTGGGCGGGCATTTGTGCCTGGACGATGTCGATGTCCAGGGTGCGCGGCGTCAGGTGATTGATGTGCGGGCCTTTGAATGCCACTACGTCGGCGATCAGGCGGTGCTGTGCGCTTAGTTTCTGGTACTGCTCGGCGGTGACGGTGGCGCTGTGGTGCCAGCGAAAGGTTTCCAGCGCCTGTTCGACGAAATCCCGGGCCTCTTGTTCGGTAAGGCCACCTTCGGTTTCAGCGCGCTCGATCAGTGCCAGCGCGGTCGGGGTGAAGATCTGCCGTTTATCCAGCACCGACTGGGCGAAGGCCCGCAGCGCCGGGTCTTCGATCAGTTCCAGGCGCAGCAGCGAAGTGAACACCCGGAACGGGCTGACTTGCAGCGCGGCTTCGTGCACGGCGCGGAAGGCGGTGGAATGCACCGGTACGCCGGCCGGGGTCAGGTCGTAGTAACCGACAGGTTGCATGCCCATCACCGCGAACAGGCGGGCGAGGGTGGCCAGTTCACCGGCGGTGCCGACGCGGATGGCGCCGTGTCGCTCAAGGTCCAATCGCTCGATTTCGCCGGTGCTGTTCAATTGCCGGGCGATCTGCGGATCGCTGTCCAGCACGTGGCGGTTGGTCTGCTCTACCAATTCCATCAGCGCGCCGTATAGCGGCACTTCTTCGCGGTACATGTCGGACATCGCTTTGGAGAAGCGTTGGCGGATCAGGTCAGGGCTGACGAAGCTTGGGTGGCTCATGAAAAAAATTCCTGGCGCGGTGACGTGAAGGATGTGGGAAAAGATCGCAGCCTTCTGCGGCGCCGACAAACGAAGAATCTTACGGACTTCATTCTGCCAAGGACTGCATCCACCTGTCCGGTGTAGCCGCTACCGAGCCAGTGGTTACAGGTGAGAACGGCTTTCCGAGCGCAGCGATCCGAGGAACTCCCGGTACAGCCGCGCTGCATTGGAAGGCTGTTCGACCATTGGCATATGACCGCTGTGGTCCCAGATGACCACTCGCAAATCAGCGATGCCTTTACTCCACACGGCCACGCTGCTGACATCGATCAAGCGGTCCTTGTGGCCCCATAGCAACAGGGCCGGGCACTTGATGTCGGGCAGTTTGGGCTCCATCGGCGGGCTGGCACGGAAATCGTTGAAGATTTCCTCCAGCTCCTCGCGACTCTGTTCATAGCGCTGCGCAATCGCGTCCAGCACCACGCCCGGCACCCACGGTGGTTCGGCCATGGTCATGGCGTAGAAACGCCGGAATTCCTCCCGCGAATGAATCAGAAACGGGTTATGTCCCTTGGCCAGGTGTCGCTCCAGGTCGCTGGCTTCGGGGGCGGTCACGCCGGCCGGATCGATCAGCGCGACCGAGGCAATCCGCTCCGGATACGTCGCCGCCAGCCACGCCGCCATGTAGCCGCCCATCGAGTTGCCGATCACATGGACCTTATCGACCCCGCAGACATCCAGCAGCTGGATCATTCGTTTGCCCTGCAGGGGGATGTCGTAGCCGCCCCCGGCCTTGAAGCCGGTTTCGCCATGACCGGCGATGTCGGGGATGATCACGCGATAGTTGCCGACAAAATGCCGGGCGAAACGTAGCCAGATGTTCTTGTCGGCGCTGAAGCCATGCAGCATCAGCACGCTGCTGGACGCTTCGTAGGGCCCGCCTTGCCAGGTCGACACGGTCATTTCGGCGATCGGCACAACGATCTTGTGCAGCCGATACAGCTTGGCCTCCAGGGCGGTGTCCAAGTCATACAGCCAGTAACCGATGGCCGGGTAGCTCAACCAGCTCCAGGCTACGAAAACGGCGATCGCGACAACTAAAACAAGCATCAGGCGTTTTCCTTGGCAGTGATCAGGACAAAATGTGGTCGGCGGGTTTCAGTGCCCGCGTCAACCGGTGATAGCTGAAACTGAACCCCGGAAACATGGCAACGACGTGACCGCTCCTGCTTTGATACCAACTGTGGCAGCCGCCGGACTTCCAGACGGTGCGTTCCATTTCCCGGTGGATCATCTCAGTGTAGGTACGTTCTGCCTCGGGGCGAACTTCGATGCTGCGCAAACCGCGTTCTTTGAGCGTGCGGATGCAGTCGAGGATGTAGTTCATCTGCGATTCGATGATGAACAGTGCCGAGGTGTGGCCGATGCCGGTGTTGGGGCCGGTGACGATAAACAGGTTGGGAAAGTCCGGCAGGCTGGTGCCCAGGTACGCCCGTGGATACTGCGCCCAGACGTCTTTGAGCCGGGTGCCGTGCTTGCCGGTGACCGGGTAGGAAATCACCCCGTCGGTGGCGTCGTACCCGGTGGACCAGACGATCAGGTCCAGATCGATGTGCTGGCCGTCCTGGGTGACGATGCCGGTTTCGTCGATGGACGCGATGCCTTGCTCGCGGCTGTGCAGCGTCACGTTGCTGCGTCCCAGCGCCGGGTACAGGGTGCTTGAGATGATCACGCGCTTGCAGCCGATGGTGAAGTCCGGGGTCAACTTGCGGCGCAATTCGGGGTCGGGCACCTGGCGCTTGAGGAAACGCAAGGCATGTTGCTGGACCATGCGAATCGCCGGTTTTGAGTATTTGAAGGCAATCACCCGGGTTTCGAACTGCCAGTAGAGCCTCCAGCGCAGCAGCTTATACGCCGGTTTGAAGCCCAGTAACCAACGCTGGAAGGGACCGAAGGTGCGGTCGGCGCGTGGCAGCACCCAGTGCGGCGTGCGCTGGAACACATGCAGGTGCTCGACGTCGGGAGCAATCGTCGGGATGACCTGAGCGGCACTGGCGCCGCTGCCGACGATGGCGACGCGTTTGTGCCGATAGTCGAAGGCGTGATCCCAATTGTTGGTGTGAAAGGTCTTGCCTTGAAAACGTTCCTGGCCTTCGAAATGCGGGATGACCGGTTGGCTCAAAGGCCCCGTGGCATTGATCAGGAACTGCGCGTAAAAAGTGCCTTTGGTGCCCGTGTGGACTGCCCAGCGCTGCTGGTTGGCGTCCCATTCGATGGATTCGACATTGGCTTGCAACTCGACCCTGTCCCGCAGGCCGAAGCGGTCCACCACGTACTCGGTGTAGTGGTGCAGTTCAGCCTGTTCGGCGAACATTTGCGTCCAGCGGTAAGGGGCGAAGGACAATGAATAGAGCGGCGAGGGCACGTCGACGGCGGCGCCGGGGTAGGTGTTCTGGCACCAGGTGCCTCCGAAAAAGTCCCGTCGTTCCAGCAGGCGAAAATCGTCGATGCCTGCCTTGAGCAAATTGATCGCCGCGCACTGACCGCCAAAACCGCTGCCGATGATCAACACCTGAAAGGTCTGCATGGGCCTCCTTGGTAATGGTTGCTGACCGAACCCTCTCTTCATGTATAGCCAAACATTGGCCGGTCGACCTGCATAAACCGGGTTGCCCACCGGTGATGGCTATTTAACGTTGCCCTGATAGACTCCCAGCACACCTGCTACCCCGGTGTTATCAGGTTCCGTTCAGGCGCAGAGGCCCTTATGGGAAAAACGGGAGGAAAGGGGCTTTCTTTGGCCAGGAGGCTCTACACATCGCGAACCCTGGGCCTGGTGCTTGGGTTGTTGTGCGTCGGCGCGGCGATGTATCCACTCGATCCGGCGCCGTGGGTGTGGGGGCTGATGGTATTCAATGGCGTGCTTTGGCCGCATGTCGCCTATCAATGGGCGCGTCGGGCGAAGGTTCCCTTTCACGCCGAACATCGCAACATCCTGATCGACGCCTGCCTGGGCGGATTCTGGGTCGCGGCGATGCATTTCAATCCGTTGCCGAGCGCGGCGACTCTTTCGATGATGGCCATGAATAACGTGGCCATTGGCGGATTGCGTTTCCTGCTGGTGGGAACGGTCGCGCAGATTCTCGGCATCGGTGTCGGCATGCTGGTGTTCACACCGGCCTTCATCGCGCAAACCAGTCCGTTGCAGCTTTATGCCTGTTTGCCTCTGCTGATCGTGTACCCACTGGCGCTGGGCTGGATCTGCTTTCGGCAGGCCACCACCCTCGGCCGGCACAAACGTGAACTGCTGGCCCTGAGCCGCACCGACAGCCTCACCGGCCTGCTGAACCACGGGGCCTGGAAGGATCAGCTGGAAGTTGAATTCCAGCGTTGCCAGCGTCAGCAACACGGCGGCGCGATTGCGCTGATCGACATCGATCATTTCAAAGCCATCAATGACACCTACGGCCACGTCGCCGGGGACATTGTGTTGCGTCAGCTGAGCAAAATGCTCAAGCAGAATCTGCGGGCAACTGACGTGGCGGGGCGTTATGGCGGTGATGAATTCTGCGTTTTACTGCCGGACTTGCCCCTCGACAGCGCCGCGGCCGCCATGGATGCCTTGCGTGATCGCTTCGTCACGTTAGGTTACGAGCAGACCCCGGCGCTCAACGTCAGCCTGAGCATTGGTCTTGCAGCATTCAGCCCGGCCCACACCGACGCTACCCTGTGGCTCAAAGACGCCGATCAAGCGCTCTACGAAGCCAAGACCACCGGCCGCAACCGCGTGATCTGCCGCATTGGCGGCCAGTCCGAGCACGAACTGCTCGACCCGGTCTGATATTCACCGTAGATCCCCCTGTGGGAGCGAGCCTGCTCGCGATGGCGGCAGTTCATTCAATATCAATGCAAGCTGACCCACCGTCATCGCGAGCAGGCTCACTCCCACAAGGGGATTGCGGCGTGGCAGGTCTATGGGTGTCGCATTCGGTCTAGAGCCTTGCGCCGTAGTCAGGTAGGGTGTTTTTGACCCCCGACACGAAACAAGGACCGATTCATGACGCTCAAGCTCCCTCGCTCTCTGCTGGCCACTAGCCTTGGCCTGACCCTCGCCCTCGGCGTTTTAGCCCCTGCGGCCTTCGCTGAACCGCACAAACAAGTCCTCGCCGATTCCGAGCAATACAAGGCTGAAGCCCTGAAACTCCTGGAACGGCTGGTGAACATCGACTCCGGTTCCGGCTATGAGCCCGGCCTGACACAAGTGCGCGACATCGCCATCGATGAGCTGAAAAAGCTCGGTGCCACCATCGAACTCGTGCCGAACACGCCGGACAAGAGCAGCCATGTTATCGCCACGCTCAAAGGCACCGGCAAGGCAAAAATCCTGCTGATGGCGCACATGGACACCGTGTTCAAGGAAGGCTCGGCCGCCGAACGCCCGTTCCACATCAAGGATGGCCGCGCCTATGGGCCGGGCGTTATGGATGACAAGGGCGGCATCGTTGCCGGGATCTATGCGCTGAAAGTTCTGAAGAATCTCGACTTCAAGGACTATGCGCAGATCACTTTCCTGCTCGACGCCAGTGAAGAGACCGGCTCGGACATCGCCACCGACCTGATCAAGAAAACCGCCAAGACCCACGACGTGACCCTCAACCTCGAACCGGGCCGCCCGGCGGATGGCCTGGTGGTGTGGCGCAAAGGCAGCGCCACCGCCGTGGTCGAAGTCAAAGGCAAGGCCGCTCACGCCGGTGTCGCGCCGGAACTGGGGCGCAACGCGGCGATGGAAGCCGCTCACCAGATTTTGCAACTCGGCAAACTGGGCGACGAAGCGAAGAAAACCACCATCAACTTCACCGTGCTCAAGGCCGGCGACCGCACAAACGTGATTCCGGACCAGGCCACGGCCAAGGCGGACGTGCGGGCGGCGGTGCCGGAAGAGTTTGACCGGATCGAGAAAGACCTGGCGCGGGTGTCCCAGGACAAGCTGATTGCGGATACGCAAGTCACGACCACGCTCCAACGTGGCCTGCCGCCGATGCCGCAGACGGCGGAATCGGATCGACTGATGGCAATGGCGCAAGGGATTTACGGTGAGATCGGTCGCAAGTTGACCGAAGAAGGCAGCGGCGGGGCGGCGGACGCCAGTCTCTCGGCCGGTGTGGGCACGCCGACGCTGGATGGGTTCGGAATTGTGGGCGGCAATATCCATACGCCCGAGGAGTACGCGGAGGTCGAGAGCGTGGCACCTAGGATTTATCTGTTGTCGCGGATGATTATGGAATTGGCCAAGCACTGATTCACGCCGTTGATCGTTCCCACGTCGAACCGTCCGAGTGGGAACGATCGACTTGTGGCGCACAACTTTCCAAGACGTTTCCTACAACGTACCCTGTTGCCGCGTTTCGGTATCGACCCCTATAGTTCGGGCTCGCGGAAAACTCTGCGAACGACCTTGGCCGGTCGATATCTGAAACGCAACAGCACGTCGCGTCATGGCGGCTGTGCGCGGGACACCTTCGGGTGTGCCGGGTCTCAGGTACCGGTCGGCCAACCCGCACACGGCTGCCACCTTTACTCGCTTGGCCGCGAAAGGTGGCAGTTCTAACCTGGAGTTTCATTTATGCTCGACCAAGTCATGCCGCGCTACCTCCCCATCGACACCTACGACGCCGAAAACCCGGTGCTCTTCATCAATACCCACAAAGAACTCAGCGACCTCGCTGCATGCGCCGCGCATCGCTTTACCGTGGTTCGCGATCTGGCGGACACCTTGTCGACTCTGGGTCTCAAAGGCATTTCCGACTGTGATTTGACGCGAGTGACGAGCGCCGTGCATCTGTTGATGCGAGAGGGCTGTGCGATTCTGGATGTGATTCAGGCGCGGGCGTTGCAGCGGGAGGAGGGGTTCAAGACTGCAGTTTAACGGTGGTTGAACTGACGCCATCGCGAGCAGGCTCACTCCCACATTGGATTGCAGGCGTACACAAATTTTGTGTCCACTAAAAATCCCCTGTGGGAGTGAGCCTGCTCGCGATGGCGTCGGCTCGGTTCATATACTCAAACGCGCTGAACGAGTTATTCCTTCACACTCATAAACTCTTCCGCCCAACGAATATATTCCTCGGGCTGCGTATAAGTATGAGTCAGCTCGGTGGCGCTCAAATCCGCCGCCTGTGTGAAGATCTGCCGCTGCTCGCGCAAGCTGTCGTAAGTCGCCTTGATCGCCGCAAAGTACGCACCGTGACCGTCGATGGTCACCCGCACGCCCAGTTCAGCCAGGCGTTTGTCATCGCGCAGCGCCGGGTTGCCGTAAGTGACCAGCATCAGCGGTACGCTCAGGTGTTCGGCAATTTGTTCGAGGTGATCGAAGTCACGCACGCCGACCATGCAAATGCCGTCGGCACCGGCTTTCTGGTACTGCTGGGTGCGGCTGATGACTTCCTGCACCGGCAGTATCCCGGCATTGGTGCGCGCAATGATTGCCATCTCTGTATCGACCCGCGCTTCCAGGGCTGCGCGAATCTTGCCGACGCCTTCCGCGACCCCGATCAGGTCGGTGGATTTGCGGCCGAATTGTGCCGGCAGCAGGGTGTCTTCGATGGTCAGCGCAGCGATGCCGGCGCGTTCCAGCTCGACGATGGTGCGCATCACGTTGAGTGCGTTGCCGTAGCCGTGGTCGGCGTCGGCGATCACTGGCAATTGCGCCACACGGCCAATGCGCGTGGCCTGTTCGGCGAACTCGCTGAGGGTGATCAAGGCGAAGTCAGGGGCGCCCAGCACCTGCAATGACGCAACCGATCCCCCCAGGATGCCCACTTCAAAACCCAGGTCAGCAGCAATGCGGGCCGACATCGGGTCGAAGACCGACGCCGTGTGATAGCAAGCGTTGGACGCAAACAGCTCGCGAAAGCTACGGCGCAAATCTTGATGAGAGAGCCTGGACATATGAGTTCCACCAATACAAAGGAATGGAAAGGCTTGAGCAAAGGTGTCAACGCCGAAGGAACAAAAGGCTATCACGCGGGGGAGGTGAAGATGATGACGAATTTTGCACTGACATGAGTCAATTGATCAGCGCCTTAACGTCGAAGCCAAAAAAGGCCGCAGACCTTGTCAGTCTGCAGCCTCGGTGGAGCGTTTAACGAATGCGGTTTTAGCCGTGTGCTGGCACGCTCCAGATTTTCTTGATTTCGTGGATATTGCCTACGTTATAGCGAGGCATGAAACTGGCACACGGGGATAGTGCAGTGGTCTTGACCGGTGTATTGATCACGTTGGTGGCAGCGTGCATCAAAGGGGTTTGGTTCCATTGGGTCATAGGCTTGTTCATACGGTTGTTCCTTTTCTATTTATAGAGGCAGGTCTAATTACCCGCGTTCGAGCATGGACAGCGTTTCTTCATAGAAAGCTGTTTCGTGCATGGCAATGCCGGGATAAGTCAGCACATAGTTCTCGTCGAAGCACCAGGCTTCTTCTGTTTTAACGGCCCGTTGAGGATGAATAAGCAAACTCAACGATGCGGACATCGTTTTAGGTGGAAGCTGCTTATGCACGTCGTACAGTGGGCGCATGTGCAGGATTTCCCCTGGCGCCAGTTTGAGTACTCTTTCTTCGCCAAGAAGTGGTCTTCTTCCGACTCTGATGGGGGCATCAAGGATTTCTCGTGTAACAGTCGTATACCCGTCTCCGCTGTAACCCACGGCATAAATTTCAAAGTCGTGGGTGTGGTTCAGGTCATAGATGAACGTTTCACTTTCATCTTTCGATGAGACCGGAGACCAAAACCCCAATCGAACAGTAAACAGGTCGTTGTAATGCAATACAAAGGCATAAGCGTTGTAGAGGCTATTCCGTGTGCTGAAACCTTCTTGTTGAATAACGGTGTAAAGGTGTTCACTCAATAATGTACGGTTAGTCGCGAGTTGGCGCAGGTCTTCCATGATCTTGGGCTTGTCTCGGTCCGGATCGTAAGACGTCATGCGCTCAATAAACGTATTGAGTTTCATGCTGCTTCACTCTGTTGGTCGAGCAAGACGTTCAGGTGGTTGTTTTGCAGGTTTCTCAGCAAAGGCACGTAATCCAGTGCGGCCTGCTGGTCCGTTTGCTGAATGGTCTGAAAGGCCTTCCAGGCAACAGCGGGGTGGTAGTGATAAATCAATTCTTCGGCCACCTTACGTGCCTCTGGATCCTGTGCAGTCTCCAGCAACTCAAGGCTTACCAGATAGCGTGCGGCGCTATCGTCGTGGGGGAACCAGGCGATCTTGTCCAATGAGGCGCGGTCAAACACGCCTATGTCTGCGCTTCGGTCTGGCAGGTTGATGCTGCCGATGAACGCCTCATGTCCATGGCCTGTCGGATTGCTGTCGAACAGGACCTTTGTGCCGTCGATGAACAGCGGGTTGTCGGCGTCGACGATGATCCATTGTCCCAGCGTCAACTTGTCGTCCTGTATTTCATAAAGCTGAACCGGGAATGACTGATTATTGATAGCGAAAAGAATACTGTTTCCCGGAACGGTATAAAGCAGTTCCGAGGCACCGGCGTTGTCAGGTGCCTTGAGGCCGATATTGCCATCGCCATTACAGTGCAATATCAGTGTTCTGGTATGGATGTTTGTTGACTTCATGATCTCTGCACTTCTAGAGGTTTCCTGAGTGTGTGCAGTGTTTTTGTTCAACTGATTGGCGAGCCTTTCGATGTGTCTGGTGATGTCCAGGGCTTCAAGGCTTTTTATGATTTGGCTTGGCGATAGGCCTTTGTCTAAAAGTGTCTCGATCATGAAGTGGCCTGCTTTGCTTGATTTTAAGATGAAGTGTGTCAGGAAGTAGCGTTGCTCGGTGACAGCGGCGCTTTCAGTAGTTGCCAATGATTTCCTATTTCATGAATGTTACCGATGTTCAGGCGTGGTGTCGCTCCCCAGCAATTGATCGCACTATTCATTTGTGTTGGTGTGCTGATTACATTAGTTGCGGCGCGAAATATCGGCGTGCTGTGCCAGTTGCTGGTGGGCTGTTGCATGGTTGGCTCGGTGGGGTGTAGTTGTTGTGTGTTTTAAGTATGGTGATGGCAGTGATTGAAGGCAAATCGTTAGTTGTTAGTTGATGTTGTGAGTTGTTATTGGATGTTTTTGGAGGGTGTAACAAGTTACGCAGAACACTTCGATGGTTAATGGAAGTGCCCAGCGATCAGGTTGGCGTGCGACGGGACCATGCTTTTAAACCCGGTTGAATCACGCTGCAACAGCCTGCTGCTGTTGCTTGCGCAGCAGCACGGCACGTACCGAGTCGCCGGGTTGCAGTTGCAGGCGTTTGGCCGTGAGTCGGTCCACGATCAGGCTGTTGCCCACCCGTCTGGCCTGGGCGGCGGTGATGCGGCAGTTTTCCAGGCGACGATTGTGGATCAGCCACACCGGCGCCTGCTCGTCTGGCGTACCGATGGTCAACAGCAGTGGCTGGCTGTCGCGTACGGTGCGGATTTTCGCGATCGGGGCTTCGATCACCGGGCCGGCATCGAAGATGTCGATGTACCCCTGGTGGGCGAACCCTTCGGCGCGGAGGATCTTCATCGCCGGTTCGGTGTTGGGGTGCGCCTTGCCAATGACGGCCTGGGCCTGTTCGGTGAGCAGGCAGGTGTAGAGCGGTTGGCGGGGCATCAGTTCGGCGATGAACGATTTGCTGCCCAGGCCCGACAGATGATCGGCGTGGCTGAAATCCATCTTGAAGAAATGCCGGCCCAGGCTGTCCCAGAACGGGGAGCAGCCATGTTCATCGGCGCTGCCACGCAGTTCGGCGATGAGCTTGTCACCGAACAGGTGGGGGAACTCGGCAACAAACAGCAAGCGTGCCAGCGACAGCAATCGGCCGTTACTGCCGTGGCGTTGATCGTGTCGCAGGAACAGCGAGCAGATTTCCGATTGGCCGGTCATTTCGTTGTTCAGGAACAGCGTCGGAATCTGCCGCTGGATACCCAAGTCCGGCGACGAACTGACCGTCAGCCCGACCCGATAGTTGTACCAGGGCTCACGCAGGCCGACAGCGCCGGCCAAGGCGCTGATACCGACCACTTGCTGATCGTCGTCTTCAAGGACGAACAAATAATCGGCATCCGCACGCTCGACCTGTTCGGCGAAGGTCCGTTGTGCCCAGCGGACCCGATGCGCCAGGCGTTCCTCGTTGGCCGGCAGGGTGGTGAACCCGGGGCCGGCCTGTTGCACCAGATCCATCAAGGCGGGCAGGTCGGTGACGCGAACCGGGCGGACGATCATGATGCAGCTCCTTCTTCGCGCCTGCTCGGGCGCTGTCGTTGGTCTCGCGGGCGAGTGAAGCTCACAGGGCGATCAGCCGGATCGGGCTGCCCTCGGTCACGTTCAGCGCGGCGCACATCGGCGCGCTCAATTGCACCGGTTGTCCGACCTGGACATCCAGCTCGGCGACGATGGCCCGATAGTCCTTCAGCGAATCGTTGCTCACCAGATAACTGCCGCGTGCATCAACATTCGAGCCGGTTTGCACCACGCCGGTCTGGCTCTGGGCGATGGAAAGGATGTTTGAGGCGCGCGCATACAGGGTCGGCCCACCGTCGAAAAGATCGATGTAGCTGTTGGTTTCAAAGCCTTCGCGCTCAAGGATATCGAAGGCTTCCTGTCCATCGGGGTGGATGCGGCCAATGCACGCCTGCGCTGCTTGCGGCAGCATTGGCACGTAGATCGGGTATTGCGGCATCAACTCGGCAAGAAAGGTCCGGCTCTCCAGACCGCAAAGCCGTTCGGCCTCGGCATAAGGCAGGTCAAAGAAGTGCTTGCCCACCGCATCCCAGAACGGCGACTGCCCTTCATCGGTGCTGAAGCCGACAATTTCGGTGATCACCGTGTCGGCAAAGCGCTGCGAATGGGCAGCAATGAACAGCAGTCGGGCCCGCGACAGCAACTCTGAAAAAGCGGTTCGCACCAGCGCGGCGTCGATGTGAAAGCCGCGCAGCAAGGTGTGGCCATTGAGGTCGTGACACAACGACAACGCTGGCACGCCATGTTCGATGTTCAATTCCCGGGAAGCGCTGGTGAAGTGGCGATTGCGCAGGCTGTAGAACGGCTCGCTGAAACCGGCAGTGGCCAGGATTTCCGAGCAGCCCACCAGCCGTTGGGCCTGCAGATCCTCGAGCACGAAGAAATAGTTCTCCGGGCCATGTGCCGCAATGTCTTTGTCGAACGAGGCGCAGGAATCGAGAATCCTCATGCGCAGGCGTTCGGTGTCGTCCGGCAGGGACGTGACGCCGACCAGGCTGTCGCGCGCCAGTTGCTGCAACTGGGGCAGGTCGGTTAGTTCGACTGGGCGTAAGACCAGCATGGACGCACTCCTGTATCAAAGGGTTCGGTGGTTGGCACCGAACCTGACTATCACTGTCAATTTCCACGCGTTAAAGCGGCGGTCGCCTGAATTCTTGTCAGACGCCGCCCTTTTTCTTGTCAGCCGTTGCTCGGATCAGGCAACGCTGTGTTGACGCCGAGCTTGTTCAGGAAAAACAGGTACACCAGACCCAAGGCAATCCAGATCAAGCCGAGTTTTTGTGCATCGACGCCCATGTTGTACATGATGGCCGCGACGATGATGAAGCCAACGACCGGGCAGATCAGGTGGCGAATCACCTGACCGGACTTTTGCCGACGCCAGTAATAATTGATGACGGTCAGGTGCAGCAACATGAAACCGCTCAGTGCGCCAAAGTTCACCAGCGAGGTGAGGGTGTCCACGGCGTTGATGAACAGGTAGCAGATCACCAGCGACAACAGCGCCACCAGATAGATGCTCAGGTACGGGGTGTTGTGTTTGGGATGGACCCTGGCCAGTACTTTCGGCAGCTTGCCGTCCCGGGCCATACCGAACAGCAGGCGCGAAACCGCCGCTTGCGAAGTGATTGCCACTGCCACACCCCAGGCCAGGGCCGTGGCCACGCCGGTCAGGGTCGCCAGCCAACTGCCTGCAGCCAGTTCGGCGATTTCATAGAACGCGGTGTCCGCCGAGGTGAAGCCCATGCCGGCGGCCAGGTCCGTGGCGATCCAGGTCTGCACGATAAAGATCACACCCATCACGAACAGCGTGATCAACGCAGCCTTGCCGACGCTGCGGCCCGGGTCAGTCTTGATTTCTTCAGCGAGGGTGGAGATCGCATCGAATCCGAGGAACGACAGCACCGCAATCGACACGGCTTGCATCAGCAGGGCAAAGTTGAACGTCTCGGGGTTGTACACCGGCGCCAGGGTCAACTGGCCGTGGCCACCGCCGTTGTGCAGGGCATTCCAGGCATAGAGCAGGAAAATCCCCAGCACCACGAGTTGCGCGAGCAGAAAGAGGATGTTCAGGCGCGCGGTGAAGGTGATGCCGCGCAGGTTGACGAAAGTCGCACTGACCAGAAAGGCCAGAATGAAGCCGACTTTGGGAATGTCCGGGTAAAGATGATTCAGTGCCATGGCCGCGTAAACGTAGAGCAGCGGCGGAATCAGCAGGTAATCGAGCAACATCAGCCAGCCGGCGATGAACCCGACATGCGGGTTGAGGCCGCGTTGCGCGTAGGAATACACCGAGCCGGCGACCGGAAAGGCCCGGGCCATGCTGCCGTAACTCAGCGCCGTAAACAGCATCGCCAGCATGCCGATGAGGTAGGCCAGCGGCACCATCCCCGGTGCTTCGGCGTTGACGTAGCCATACACGCCAAACGGCGCGATGGGGATCATGAAGATCATCCCGTACACCACCAGGTCGGTCAGCGTCAGGCTCCGTTTCAACTCTTGCTTGTAGCCGAATTCTTCTATTTCCATAAGACCCTTCTCCTTGGGATGAACGCAGCTGCACGCTGCGGGTTTGACGCTATTCCTTTACAACAACGGCCGCAGGTAATCGGCCCAGCGATCGATGGCTTCAGGTGTGCGCAGCAGGTCGTTGCGCACCTCGATCAACACGGCTTCCAGTCCTCTCGCATCGCCGTGGACCGGCACGGTCATGTCGCCCAGCGGGTTGATCTTGTACGGCTCATTACCGGCCACCTTCAAGGGATGCTGGCTCAGTCCGTCAAGCAATCGTTGGGCGTAGCCCGTGGCTTCGCCAAACAGCACGCCGGCTTCCAAGGTGCGCGGCTGGCCGTGGTAAACCGGGGTGAAGCTGTGAATGCCCACGATTCGAACCGGCCGGCCTTGGGCCAGACGCTGGTCGATCAGCGTTTGCAGGCGGTCGTGAAACGGTTTGAACAGGCGTTCGCGACGATATTCGCGGGTCGCTTCATCCAGATCTTGATTGCCTGGAATGTGATAAATCTCGCTCTTCGCCGGAATGCTATCCGGGGCACCGAGTGGCCGGTTCAGGTCGATCAGCAGTCTCGAGTAATTGGCGGCCAGCAAGGTGACGCCCAGCGCTTCGGACAAGCGCTCGGCCAGGGCCAGGGCGCCGATGTCCCAGGCGATATGCTCGCGAGCGGCTTCATGACTCAGGCCAAGGTCCGTTAACCCGGACGGGATGAAACGACTGGCGTGTTCGCACACCAGCAACAGCGGGTGCTCGGAGGCTTCCCGATGCAGGGTGTAGGCGGGCTCGGTAAACAGACCGAGTTCAGCGGATTCAGTAGAGGCGCGCATAGTGCTCACAGCATTCGGCGGGCGACAGCTGTTCCGTCAGCGTCAGCTCCTGGGTTTTTAGGGCGAACCAGGTGTCCAGTAACGCGTTCGGCAGGTTTTCGATCAGTGCCTCGCTGTTGCGCAGGCAGTCCAGTGCCTGGGCAAGGGACGCGGGCAGGGCGACGATGCCGCGAGCGTGGCGTTGTTCTTCGTTGAGGGAGTCGGGCACTTCATCGGTGATCGCATTCAGGGCCAGGCGCTGCTCGATGCCCAGGCGGCCGGCGATCAGTAGCGCGGCCATCGCCAGGTGCGGCGAAGCCGTGGCGTCCATTGCGCGAAATTCCAGGTTGAATTGCGCCGCCGGCGATTTGCCGCCGAGGCTGACGGTCGGGCAAATCCGCAACGCCGCTTCGCGGTTCTGCTGGCCGAGGCAAGCGTACGACGCGCTCCAGTGATGCGGCTGCAAACGCTGGTAAGACACCGGCGTCGGCGCGGTAAAGGCGCAAAGTGCCGGCAAATAATGCAGGACGCCGGCGGCCCAGTGCTGGCCGAGGGTCGACAGGCCGTTGGTGGTGCCGGCGTCGTACAAGAGCGGTTGGCCGTCCAGGTCCAGCAGGCTGACATGCAGGTGTACGCCGTTGCACACCGCCTGCTCTGACGTCTTGGGGGCGAAGCTCACGCCCAGGCCCATCTGTCGGGCGATTTCGCGGGTGATTTCACGCACGTTCACCGCGCGGTCGGCGGCGGCCACGCCGAGGGTCGGGCGGCAGGTGATTTCGTATTGATGCTTGCCGTATTCGGGCAGGAACATTTCCGGTTCGACGCCGCCTGCGCGCAAGGCACTAAGCAGCCAGCCACCAAACTCGGCGCCTTGACGCTGGGCCTCAAGGGAAAATGCCAGTTGTTCAGCCGCGCCAGTGTCCAGGTTGAATTCATGTTCGAACGCGGCGTTGACCTGCACGCCCAGCTCGGCGCGATAACGTTCCACTTCATTGCGCAACACGGTCCGTGGGCAGGCGCCCCACGGACGCCCATCGGTTTCGCGAAGGTCGCCGTGGATGAAATCCAGCGCCGGGGCCCTGGCATCCGGGCCATTGTTGACCGTTACGCGGCTGCTCAAATCGGGAATCAGCCGCAAGTCGCCATAAGCGCCCCACGGGTTGGTGGCGGCGATGATGTCTTGCGGGGTCAGGGCGCTGTTGGCCGGCACCCAGCCGCAGCCCGCCACACGGTAGTGTTCAAGTTCGTCGGTGGGAAACGAGCGACCGCGCGTCACGCCGATCAGGTCGGTGGTGACGAGGGTGGTCATCGGCAGCGGCGACAGGCGTTCGCTCATGGTTGCAGCTCCTGCAACCGCCCGAGCACGGTCTGGGTGTCGGTGATCCAGCAGTAACCCTTGATTGCGTTCAGGCAGGCTTGATGACGTTGTGGTGTGTAGGTCGCGCAGGCATCTTCCACCAGCGTCACCAGGTAACCGCGGTCCGCGGCGTCACGCACGGCCATGTCCACGCATTGGTCGGTGACGATGCCGGCGATGATCAGGTGCCGGGTTTCGAGATTGCGCAGCACGTAGTCGATGTTGGTGGAGTTGAAGACCCCGGAAGAGGTCTTGGGCAGGACGATTTCGTTCTCGGTCGGTGTCAGGTCTTCGATGATGCGCGCTTGCTCACTGCCCTTGGGCAAGTGCATGTCCGAGAGCTTGTGGTCGAGTGAGCGATCGCGGCCATCGGCGGTCAGGCTCTCGATGATCGTGTGCAGCACGTTTTGCCGTGCGCAGCGAAAGGCGCTGAGCAGCCGGCGTTGGTTGGGCACCACCTGCATGTGCGTGCGCGTCAGGAAATATTCAGCGTCCGGCCCGTTGAGGTGCGGGTCGAACTGCGGCTCGAGCCAGGCCCGCTGCATGTCCACCAGTAACAGTGCGGTGTGGTCGGCAGTGAACGGCAAGTCCCTGGGTGAATGGTGGGGGAGCGTAAACATCCTTATTTTTCCTCCAGCAAGTGGGTGTCGAATTCGCTGCGCAGCGCGTCGATGCCTTCCAGACGATCGGCCAGGTCCGGGCTGCGCAAGGTCAGGCAGGCGATCAGCGCCTCGACCTGAGCCAGTGCCGGGACGAAGGTGTCAAACGCTGACACTGATTCCACCGGCGCACTGATGATCAGGTCCGCCATCTCGCGCAAGGGTGAAGCATAGATGTCGGTGAACAGCACCACTCGCGCATAGCGATTCTTGGCGGCGCTCGCCACCCGCAGCGCTTGAGACTCGTAGCGGCGATAGTCGAACACCAGCACCACGTCCTGACGCTGCACGTCGAACAGTCGGTCCGGCAACTGCGCGTTGTCTTCCAGGGCGAAACAGCCGGGGCGCAGCAGGCGTAAATGGTTGAGCAGGTATTGGGCGAGGAAACTGCTGAAACGCCCGCCGAAGCAGTGCACTTGATGGCGGGTGTCGAGCAGCCACTCCAGCAGAATCCGCACATCTTCGGGCTGGGTCAGCGCATGGGTTTCCACCAGCGCCCGATGGCTGTCCGCCAGATACTGGCTCCAGACGTCGCCTTTTTGCAGATGAGAGCGCGGCTGCAACTGTGCGCTGGGAGACCGCAAGCGATGGTCCATGTCGCTGAGCAATGCCTCCTGGAAATTGGCATAACCGCTGAACCCGAGCTTTTTCACCAGCCGCACGATGGTCGGATCGCTGACACCGGCATGTTCGGCCAGGCGCGACATCGGGCCCAGCCCATTACGCGGATACTGGTCCAGCAAGGCACGGATGACCTTGCGTTCCGATGGCGTCAGATCCAGGCCAGGATCGGTGATCAGGTCTCTAAGAGAGGGCATCCGGGCTCCTTGCTGGATGAGGTGTCGGTTTCGTTTCATAAATTGCTAAAACAGTATTTATGTAGCGCTCTCTACATGTCTAGTGAATTTTCCCGTGGTTTTTTAACGCCCCGAAATGGGGCGAAAACCGCGTGCGCCGTGGGCTACACGGAAGACGACTGAGTGTGTAGTCCATCGCCCTTAAAGTTGTCAGAGATTGCCGAAATCCAACGATCAGCTCAGGCGGCGAGTGTGCGGCGCCGGACGAAACGAAACGCCCTGGATCGCACGTCTTGCGGCACAATTGAACAAATATCCACGGCGTCGAGCCGTTCTTCGTTACATCGACAGGGTGATTATCCGTGCAGGCGACCCGTTTGACCCTGATGTGCCACGCTCGAACCGTCGCACAAAAATTAGCGATCTTTCCTACGAACGAACCCCTGGAAACGGAGTGGATATCGGCGAGGGAAACGCGGTGTCGGCCGTTCAAGGGAACGCCGCGATTGCTCTGTGCGCCGGAGTTGCGGACGCAGCAGACGGCCGAGCTGTTTGGCGACAACGTTGAAATTGTCCCGGCGCTGAGAGATTGCGACTTCGGACGCTGGAAAGGTGTACGGATCGACGATCTGCAAAAAACCGAACCCGAGGCACTTGAAGCCTGGCTCGCTGACCCGGCTTCGGCGCCGCATGGCGGTGAGTCGGTGGCGCAACTCGGTGCGCGTGTGGCGCAGTGGCTCCAATCCCTGGAGGCCACACCGGGGCATATCGTTGCGATCACCCATCCCTTTGTCATTCGCGCGGCATTGACGCAAGTGCTGCAGGCGGCGGCCTTCAACCTGATCGACGTTGAACCGTTGTCGACCGTCGAGTTGCGGTTCACCGGCCGCTGGCGATTGCGCTTGCTCGGCACCGACGCTGAAGGAGTGAATTGATGAAAAAGCTGCTGGTCATCGGCATCGGCGCCGGCAACCCCGACTACATCACGATGCAGGCCGTGAAGGCGCTGAACCTGGTCGACGTGTTTTTCCTGATGGACAAGGGCCCGGCCAAAGACAAGCTGATCGACCTGCGCCGGGAGATCTGCGAGCGCTACATCATTGACCGCGACTACCGTTTCGTCGAAGCCCACAGCCCGGAGCGCGAGCGCGGGGCGGTGGACTACACGAGCAGCGTGGATGAGCTGAATCTTGCCAAGCAAATGACCTTCGAACGGCTGATCAATGAGCAACTGTCCGATGATCAGTGCGCAGGTTTTCTGGTGTGGGGCGATCCGGCGCTGTACGACAGCACGATTCGGATATTGCAGGCGATTCTGGCCTCGGGCCGTTGCGTGTTCGAGTTTGAAGTGATCCCCGGCATCACCAGCGTTCAGGCGTTGGCGGCGCAACACAAAGTGCCGCTCAATCGCATTGGCCAATCGATTGAAATCACCACCGGCCGACGGCTCGCGGCAGGGCAGGTGAGTGATGCCGACAGCCTGGTGGTGATGCTCGATGCACAGGATGCCTACCATCAGGTGGCCGATCAGGAGAGCGAGATATATTGGGGGGCTTACCTGGGGACGCCGGATGAAATCTTGATCAGCGGCAAGCTCAAGGACGTGGCGGATGAGATTGAACGAGTGCGCAAGGCAGCGCGGCTGGCCAATGGCTGGATTATGGATACCTATCTGTTGCGCAAGCCTTGAAGGTGTTGGTGTCTGGTCGGGCCCCATCGCGGGCAAGCCCGCTCCCACAGGGATATTCGGTGTTCACAAAACATGTGGGAGCGGGCTTGCCCGCGATGAGGCCCTTGAATTCACCTCAAATTATTGCCTTGCCCCCACGCCCAAACCGCTCCCGATACACCGACGGCGGCACGCCCACCACGCCGCGAAACGCCACCCGAAAACTCTCCACCGACCGATACCCACACTGCTCGGCAATCTGATCGGTGTTCTGCCCGGTGCTCTCGAGCAACTCCCGCGCCCGTGCCAGCCGCTCATGTTGCAGCCACGCTTTGGGCGGCATGCCCGTGGCTTCAGTAAACCGGCGCAGAAAGGTGCGTTCGCTCATCGCCGCCTCGCTGGCCAGTTCGCGAACTTCCAGCGGTTCGTGCAAGCGCTCGCGCGCCCATTGCATGACGCGTGACAAATCGCTGCGCGGCGTCGGGCTGACCGGCGTGGGAATGAACTGCGCCTGACCGCCGGTACGCTGCGGCGACATCACCAGGCGCCGCGCCACCGAGTTCGCCACCTGCGTGCCGAAATCCCGCGCAACCAGGTGCAGGCACGCATCAATCCCCGCCGCGCTGCCGGCCGAGGTGATCAGCTGACCGGAATCGACATAAAGCACGTCCGGGTCCACCAGAATGTTGGGAAAGCGCTCGGCCAGTTCCGTGGTGTAACGCCAATGCGTGGTGGCGCTGTGGCCGTCGAGCAAACCGGTCGCCGCCAGCACAAACACGCCAGAGCAGATCGACAGCAATCGCGCCCCGCGTGCATGGGCCTGGCGCAGGGGCACGAGCACGTGGTCAGGCACCGCTGCCTGGCGGTCGCGCCAACCGGGAATGATGATCGTGCGGGCGTCTTCGAGCAGTTCCATGCCGCCATCGGCCAGCACCTGAATGCCGCCCATGGCGCGCATCGGGCCCTGGTCCACGGCGACGATACGGTGTTCATACCAAGGGAAATCGAACTCCGGTCGCGCCAGGCCAAAGATCTCCACGGCGATACCGAATTCGAACGTACAGAGGCCGTCGTAGGCCAGAATCGCGACCAATCCAGGGGCAGGCTGCATTTGGCGGAAAGTTCCCGGTGAGTGTCTTGTGCGCCACTGTAGCGGCAAGTGCCGGGCGGATAAAGTCCTGTCACACCCACCGAGACTTTGGAGTACAGCCCATGACCAGCCTGGTCCGCGAGATCCCCGCCGCCCCTTCGGCCATTGCCCTGATGCATTTCAGCAACCGCCTGACCTTTGAAACCGATTGTTCCGACGTCTTTGCGAGCCAGCAGGCCGGCGAGGTGGATTTTGTCCTGGTGGACGTGCGCGGACCGCTGGCGTTCGAGCGTGGGCATGTGCCGGGCGCGATCAACATTGCGGGGCGATTGCTGATCGCCGAGCGCTTGGCGGATTACCCGAAATCCACCTTGTTTGTGGTCTATTGCGCCGGGCCACACTGTAACGGTGTCCACAAGGCCGCGGTGAAACTGGCGGCGTTGGGTTACCCGGTCAAGGAGATGATCGGCGGAGTGACCGGGTGGCTGGATGAAGGGTTGGCGTTGAGCGTTGCGGTGCAACGCCCGGCCACCGAAGCCGTGAAGTGTGAGTGCTGATCAACCGTGACGAGTCGCTGACGAAGCCGCCCACCACCCATCCAGCGTCGCCTGCAACCACTCGAACACGGCTGCATGGGCGGCGTTGTCCTGTGACTCCCGGGGTAACGGCGATTCATCGCCAAAATGCGCATTGAGCGTCGCCACCGACTCGGCATTCCACTCAGGGTGAAACTGCAACCCCACCCGGGTCTGACCCACGCGATACATCTGCTGCACGCATTGATCGCTGCTGGCCAGCAATTGCGCGTCGGGCGGCAGGTCAATCGCATCTTCATGCCATTCCAGCACCTTCAACACCTGGCCATCGATGAACGTCACCGGCGTCCAGCCAGTCTCGCTGCGGTCCATGCGCCGCACGTTCCCGCCCAGACTCAGCGCCAGTAATTGCGCCCCCAGGCAAATCGCGAACACCGCCGCGCCCTGATCCAGGCTCGCCCTCAGCCACTGGCGCTCGGCCCCCAGCCATGCCGGCCCGGCGTTGGATTCATAAGGCCCGCCCAGCACAATCACGGGCGCCGCACTCGTCGGCGGCAGTTCCCCCAAGTCGGCGCGGAATACCTTGAGCAGGATGTCCCGGGACTTGGCCCAGTCGGCAATGGCACCGGGGCCTTCGGCGGGGTGGTGCTGGATCAGATTCAAGGTGGGCATCAGCGCTCTCTGTGGTTTTTGTATGTGGCTTTTGTCTGAAACAAGGGTTTGTCCTACAGTCTTTGCACCGCCTTGGCGCAGGCTTCAAGTGACACGAATCCAGGCGCTGTTTTTCTGTAAGTATTTGTCGCTTAAACACAATTTGCTCGCGTTAAGCCACTCTAGACTGCCGGCCACTTCGGTTTTCACTGACCGAAAGATGCTAATCGAACGCTGCCAATAAAAGCCTCCGCACACAGGAGTTATAAATGAAGAAGCTAGTGATGTTCGGTGCCCTGGCACTGTCGATGTTGTCCCTGACCGCTGTGGCCGAAGACGCCAAGCCGATCCGCATCGGTATCGAAGCCGGTTACCCGCCATTCTCGA
Source organism: Pseudomonas sp. DR48 (assembly GCF_019823085.1). Taxonomy (NCBI): domain Bacteria; kingdom Pseudomonadati; phylum Pseudomonadota; class Gammaproteobacteria; order Pseudomonadales; family Pseudomonadaceae; genus Pseudomonas; species Pseudomonas sp. DR48. Next base: position 4,728,732 of record NZ_CP081946.1, read on the forward strand.
TGAAAACCCCTGACGGCAAACTCACTGGTTTCGACGTGGATATCGGCGACGCGCTGTGTGAGCAGATGAAAGTGAAGTGCACCTGGGTCGAGCAAGAATTCGACGGCCTGATCCCTGCACTGAAAGTGAAGAAAATCGACGCGATCCTGTCGTCCATGACCATCACTGACGACCGCAAGAAGAACGTCGATTTCACCATCAAGTACTACCACACCCCGGCGCGCTTCGTGATGAAGGCCGGCACCGACATCAAAGATCCGCTGACCGAGCTCAAAGGCAAGAAAGTCGGCGTGCTGCGTGCCAGTACCCACGACCGTTTCGCCACCGAAGTGCTGGTGCCGGCCGGCATCGAGCTGGTGCGTTATGGCTCGCAGCAGGAAGCCAACCTGGACATGGTCTCTGGCCGCGTTGACGCGTTGCTGGCCGACTCGGTCAACCTGGACGACGGTTTCCTGAAAACCGACGCCGGTAAAGGCTTTGCCTTCGTTGGCCCGACCTACGAAGACGCCAAGTACTTCGGCGGCGGCGCCGGTATTGCGGTGCGTAAAGGTGATAAAGAACTGGCGGACAAATTCAACACCGCCATCACCGAAATCCGCGCCAACGGCAAGTACAAGCAAGTGCAGGACAAGTACTTCGCGTTTGACGTTTACGGCCAGTAATCACACCGTTTGAAAAAGTGGCAACCGTTGACGCGGTTGCCATTTTTTTTTCGCTTTCACTATTGAAATGAGATCCCTGTGGGAGTGAGCCTGCTCGCGATAGCGGAGTATCAGTCAAGCATTCATTGTCTGATACTCCGCTATCGCGAGCAGGCTCACTCCCACAGGTGATCTCAGTGCCCCTTATATTGGAGTTCCTCATGCAACGCATCGACCATTCATTGCCCTGGAGCCACCTGGGCACCGAGCGCACCCTCAGCGTGTTTCGTTATGGCGCGGGCGCTCGCAAGGTCTACATCCAGGCCAGCCTGCACGCCGATGAACTGCCGGGCATGCGCACCGCATGGGAGCTGAAAAAGCGCCTGACCGAACTCGAAGCCCAGGGCCAGTTGCAGGGCGTGATCGAACTGGTGCCGGTGGCCAATCCGATTGGCCTCGATCAGCATCTGCAGGGCAGCCACATGGGCCGCTTTGAACTGGGCAGCGGCAAGAACTTCAACCGCTCCTTCGTGGAACTCAGCGGCCCGGTGGCGGCGTTGATCGGCGATCAGTTGGGGCACGATGCGCAAGCCAACATTGCGTTGATTCGCCAAGCCATGGGGCAGGTCCTTGACGGCTTGCCAGCACCGGCCTCGCAACTGGAAGCCATGCACCGTTTGCTGCTGCGTCACGCGTGCGATGCCGACATCACCCTGGATCTGCATTGCGATTTCGATGCGGCGATTCACCTCTATGCCTTGCCGCAACACTGGCCGCAGTGGCAGTCCCTGGCGGCGCGTCTGAAGGCCGGCGTGGCGTTGCTCTGTGAAGATTCCGGCGGCAGTTCATTCGATGAGTCCTGTTCTTCGCCATGGTTGCGCCTGGCGCGGAGCTATCCCGAGGCGAACATTCCGCCGGCGAACCTGGCGACCACGCTGGAACTGGGCAGTATGGGCGACACCCGGGTCGATCAGGCCCAGGCCAATTGCGAGGCGATTCTCGGCTTCCTCGCAGAACAGGGTTTCATCCAGGGCACTTGGCCGGCGGCGCCGAGCGAATGCTGTGAGGGCATGCCGTTCGAGGGCACTGAGTACCTGTTTGCACCGCATCACGGGGTGGTGAGTTTCCTGCGTGATTCGGGTGAATGGGTAGAGCAGGGCGATGCGCTGTTTGAAGTGGTCGATCCGCTGAATGATCGCGTGACCACCGTGCGCGCCGGCACCAGTGGCGTGTTGTTCGCGATTGATCGTGGACGGTATACGCAGCCGGGGACGTGGCAGGCGAAAGTGGCGGGGCGGGAGCCGATTCGGGTTGGCAAGTTGATTAACGACTGATTCGATCGTTCCCACGCTCTGCGTGGGAATGCAGCCCGGGACGCTCCGCGTCCCAGAAGCCGAACGCGGAGCGTCCGTTGAGGCATTCCCACGCAGAGCGTGGGAACGATCATCAAACACCTGACAGCCTTCACGGTGTTAGGCTCTGCCCCGAATCCTGCGCGCTGTGAAGGAAGGTTTATGTTGAAGATTCTCGCTCTGCTGACGCTGCTGGCATCTGCCACCGTCCAGGCTCAAACCCCGCTGCTCAACGATCTGCCGCTCAAGTACCTGGAGCAGGCCAACCCCGAATCCCGCCATCAGCCCCTGGTGATTTTTCTCCACGGTTACGGCAGTAACGAGCAGGACCTGTTCGGCATCAAGGACGAGTTGCCGGCGCATTACAACTTTCTGTCGGTTCAGGCACCAGTGAGGTTGGATGAGGACAGTTATCAGTGGTTTCGCAAGAAAGGCGAAGGCGCCTACAACGGTGAAACCGATGACTTGAAGACCAGCGCCAAGGTGCTGCTGGATTTCATCGCCCAAGCGGCGAAGAAATATCAGACCGAACCCGACAAGGTGTTCCTCGTCGGTTTCAGTCAGGGGGCAATCATGTCCTACGAGCTGGCGTTGCGTCATCCCGAGGCCGTGGGCGGGATTGCCGCGCTGAGCGGGCGGATTCTGCCGGTGCTCAAATCCGAGCTCAAACCGGATGAAAAACGCCAGAAACTGGCGATTTTCATTGGTCATGGCACCGCGGACAAACGCCTGCCCTACAAAGACGGCACCGACGCCGACAGCCTGTTGCAGCACCTGTCACTCAAGCCTGAGTTCCATGGATACGAAGGTCTCGGCCACAACATCAATGAGGCCGAGCTTGCAGATTTGAACGCCTGGTTACAGCGTCTGAACCCCTGACCTTACTTGCCGGAGACGATCTGCTTGACCAGCGTTTCGTGGCCGGCATTGTCGCTCAGACGGGAAATCACCTGAACGATTGCCATGCGGGTGTTGGACGCCGCCATCACCGTGGTGTCGAGGGTCTTGCCGCCGCCTTGGGTGGCGGTGCTGTCGATCTGCCGCAGACCCAGCCCGGTGCCTTTCTGGGTCAGGCTTTTTTCGCTGAGCTTGGTGAAGTCCGGCAGCGCATGGGCTTGCTCGGTGGCGAAGTCGGACGCGGCGGAGTCGAGAAACTGACTGTCGTTGTCTTTGACATTGGCGCCGCCGGGGATGGTGTTTTCAGCGGCGATCACCACGGTTTTCGTGGCCTGGTTGGTGTACATGGTGCCGGTGGCCCCAGCGGTCCCGGCGGCTGCATCGCCAGCGGGCAGCGGGTTGGCGATGAAACCCTTTGGCAGGCTGAACTTGAACTTGCCGCCGAGCATCGAGACCTCTTGGGCAGGCGCTTTATCGCTGGCGGTGGCCTTGGCGGCATGGGCATTCAACGCCCCAAGGCTGGCGGCCGCGGTCAACAACAGGACAACGGCTTTTTTACTCAACAATGACATTCGAAACTCCAGGGATGGTCGCGCTTAGCCGGCGATCATCCCATGGAGGCTGTTATGCATTCCACTCCCTGCGGTCAGGTTGGGGTAGCTTTACTCGTTCGGAATGATCGAACCTGTTGCGCTGACCTTTTCTGTTGATCGCGTCGTGGCGATCACCGCCCCGGCGATAATCAATATCGCCGGAACGATCAGGATCGGTCCGGCCTGGCTGCGGCCTGTGGTGATCAGCAATAAGGTCGAGATCAGCGGCGCCAGGTAGGACAGCGCCCCCAGCGTCGCCAGACTGCCGTGTTTGGTGGCGTGGTCCCAGGCAAGAAATGCCATGCCCACGGGCCCGAGGCCAAGCACAACGATAGCGGCCCATTGGTTGAAATCGGGCCTTACCGTGGTTTCGAACGCCAGGTGACAGATCAGGCCGCAGACCGCCGACAAGCCGCAAATCCCGCCGATGATGCTGCTCGGCACTTCGCTGAACCGTCGGTTGATCACCGAATACCCGGCCCAGATCAGCGCACAGCCAAACGCTGCGAGGTAACCGGCCACTGGCATCGCCGCCCCCGTCACCGTGGTGTGTTGTTGCATGATGAACGCGGTGCCGGCCAGACCCAGCAGGGCGCCGAGCATTTGCCGCTTTTGCAGCTTTTCTCCAGCGGCGAACGCCGAGAGCAACACCAGCAACAGCGGCCACAGATAATTGATCAGGCTGGCTTCGGCGGCGGGCGCGGCTTTGAGTGCGAAAAAATACAGCCCGTGATAAACGAAAATGCCGACGAAACCGGTGGCCCACACGGCCCACGGTTGTCGCCAGCTACTGAAACCGGCGATGCCGCGTCGACCGAGGATCACCAGGCTTGCCGCAAACGCTATCCCGAAACTCAGCGTCAGCAGTTCAAACGGTGGAATGCCTTCGGTGAGGGTGGTCAACAGCGCCAGGCAGGACCAGAGCGCTATCGCGATCACGCCAATGGTTGTGGCGGTTTGGGAACGGCGGGCGAGGGGCGTTGCGCAGCTCATGTCTGTTCCTTCAGCACGTAGCGGGCAACATCCTGGCCCTTTGGGTGTGAAGGAGCTTAGCGTTTGATCGCTGAACGTCCAGTCGCGACGGTCGGATTGACCGGTCGTGCGAGCAAACGTCGAGTGATGCCCAGCATTCCCACGGACACCGCCACCCCCAGGGCAAATGCATTCATGCCCATAGTGGGCAAGGCCAGCGCCAACACCAGGCAAAACGCCGCGAAGGAATACATGCCGGTGGCGGTAGCGCGCAGCAGGGCGGCCGTAAATGCCGGGCCGCGGGTCTGCTGGGAAAATACCGCCATCACGCTGCCCAACACCGGGAACACCGCGAGCAGACCGCTCCAGCCTTCGCCGACTGTGCGGGCCAGCAGCGTGACCGCCAACGTCAGCAAGGCGCCGGCAATCATGCGCAGCAGCAGTTTGTCTGACTTGGGCGCAGGACCCGACACGATGGGCTGCACCTTTGGAAACAGGTACGGCGCCGCCAGCAGTGCGGTGCTGGCCGCGATCACCGAAAACAGCAGCGACGGCGGAACCTGCGAGAGCACCACCGCCACGCCGGCCCAGACCAGCAGTGAAATCGCCAGTGCCCACGGCCATCCCCGCCGTTGAGCGACCTGGGCGTAGGTCACGCAGAAAGCAATCATGGCGAACATCGCCGATAACGCCGCCATCGCGGACTGAGCGGCGAATGCCTCGCCTTGTTCAATGGCGAGGAAGAACAGAATCGGGCCGACCACCACCGGCAATCCCGACAGCCAACCGGCCACGCTGGGGCCCCAGCGCTTACCCGCGAGGGAAATCAGCAAGAGAAATCCGGGAGTCACCAGCAGTTTGAGCATCAGCACGCACGCGTCTCCGACCTGAGTGAGGCGGCAACGTTAGCATTGCGTACGACAGATTGCTCTATAGATTGTCGTGTTTTGTATACAAAGTTGCTGGCCCTTGGGTGTGTCGGGCGAAACGTCTAAGCTGCTTGCCTCCCACCTATTTCTGGATGTTTGTGTGAAATTCAGTTTGCCCAAAGTCGCCACCGCGCCGTTTTGCCCGCCGGAAGTGGCCGGCAGCGTTGCGGTAGATCCGAACGCGTCATTCTTTAAACGGGTCCTGCGCTTTGCCGGGCCAGGCTTGTTGGTGTCCATCGGCTACATGGACCCGGGTAACTGGGCCACGGCCATCGAGGCCGGCTCGCGATTTGGCTACAGCCTGTTGTTCGTGGTGCTGCTGGCGAGTCTGGCGGGGATGGTGGTGCAATGTTTGTGTTCGCGCCTGGGCATCGCCACCGGTCGAGATCTGGCGCAACTGTGCCGCGAGCGCTACAGCACGCGCACGGCACGGACTCAATGGCTGTTGGCGGAAATCTCGATCATCGCCACCGACCTGGCCGAAGTGCTCGGCTGCGCGCTGGCGTTCCATCTGCTGCTGGGCTGTTCGCTGACGTTCGGCATTGCGCTAACCGCGTTTGACACGCTGCTGGTGCTGGCCCTGCAAAACCGTGGTTTCCGTCGCCTGGAGGCGATCATGCTGGTGCTGGTGAGCACCATCGGCGTGTGTTTCTTCGTCGAGTTGTTGCTGATAAAGCCGTACTGGCCGGACGTCGCCCGCGGCTTTACGCCGTCGCTGTCGGCCATTGCCGACGCTGCGCCGCTGTACCTGGCCATCGGCATTCTCGGCGCCACGGTGATGCCGCATAACTTGTACCTGCACACCTCGATCGTGCAGACCCGAATGATCGGCAAGGACCTGGCCAGCAAGCAGGACGCGGTCAAACTGGCGCGCATTGACACCATCGGTTCGCTGGCGTTGGCGCTGCTGGTGAATGCGGCGATTCTGATCCTGGCGGCGGCCGCGTTTCACCAGAGCGGGCACACCGATGTGGTGGACATTCAGGACGCCTATCACTTGCTCGATCCATTGGTGGGCGGGGCGCTCGCCAGCGTGTTGTTCGGCGTTGCGTTGCTGGCGTCGGGGCAGAGTTCGACCTTTACCGGGACCATCGCCGGGCAGGTGATCATGGAAGGTTTTCTGAACCTGCGGATTCCCTGCTATCAGCGCCGGCTGATTACCCGGGGATTGGCATTGATCCCGGCGTTTATCGGCGTTTGGCTGATGGGCGATAACGCAATCGGCAAGCTGCTGGTGTTGAGTCAGGTGGTGTTGAGTCTGCAGTTGCCATTTGCGCTGTATCCGCTGATACGCATGACCAACGACCACAAGCTCATGGGGCCGTTGGTGAATCAATGGCCGACGCGGGTGTTGTCGTGGGGGTTGTTTGTGGTGATCAGCGGGGCGAACAGCTGGTTGATCCTGCAGTTTGTGGCGTGACCGGGCGGGCCTGCCCCGGCAATGGATCTGAATGCCAAACAAAAAAACCGGTGCGAGGTGAATCGCACCGATCGTTCCCACGCTCTGCGTGGGAATGCCTCAACGGACGCTCCGCGTTCGGCTGTAAAGGGGACGCGGAGCGTCCCGGGCTGCATTCCCACGCAGAGCGTGGGAACGATCTGGCGCGGTCACCCGATCAAAAGGCTTACGCTCTTTCAATCGCCAGGGCCACGCCCTGACCACCGCCGATGCACAGGGTGGCGAGGCCTTTCTTGGCGTCGCGCTTGATCATTTCATGCAGCAAGGTCACCAGCACCCGGCAACCCGATGCACCGATAGGGTGGCCCAAAGCGATGGCGCCGCCGTTGACGTTGACTTTGTTCAAGTCCCATTCCAGGTCCTTGGCCACGGCCAGCGATTGCGCGGCGAATGCTTCGTTGGCTTCGATCAGGTCCAGTTGGTCGATGGACCAGCCGGCCTTGCTCAGGCAGCGGCGAGTAGCCGACACCGGGCCGATGCCCATGATCGCCGGGTCGACGCCCGCGTTGGCGTAAGCGGCGATTTTCGCCAGCACCGGCAGGCCGAGGGCCTTGGCTTTTTCTGCGCTCATCAGGATCACGGCGGCGGCGCCGTCGTTCAGCGACGAAGCGTTACCGGCGGTCACCGAACCGTCTTTCTTGAAGGCCGGTTTCAGTTTGCCCAGCGCTTCGGCGGTGGTGCCGGCGCGTGGCTGTTCATCGGTGGCGAAGGACAGCGGATCGCCCTTGCGCTGCGGGATCAGGATCGGCGTGATTTCATCAACAAAACGCCCGGCTTCGATGGCGGCCGTGGCTTTCTGCTGCGAGGCCGCGGCGAAGGCGTCCTGTTGCTCGCGCGTCAGGCTGTATTTCTCGGCCAGGTTCTCGGCGGTGATGCCCATGTGGTAATCGTTGAACGCATCCCACAGGCCGTCGCTGATCATGGTGTCGACGATTTGCGCATTACCCATGCGCAGGCCGGTGCGTGCGCCGGGCATGACGTAGTTGGACAGGCTCATGTTTTCCTGGCCGCCGGCAATGATCACGTCAGCGTCGCCGCAGCGAATCGCCTGAGTGGCCAGGTGCAGGGCCTTGAGGCCCGAACCGCAGACCTTGTTCAGGGTCATGGCCGGTACGGTGAACGGCAGGCCGGCCTTGATCGCGGACTGGCGTGCAGGGTTTTGCCCGGCACCGGCGGTCAACACCTGGCCCATGATCACTTCATCGACCTGCGCCGGGTCGAGCCCGGTCTGTGCCAGCAACTGACGGATCACCGCAGCGCCCAGGTCAACGGCGGACACACCAGCCAGCGAACCCTGGAAGCTACCGATGGCGGTACGGGTGGCGGCAACAATAACGACGTCTTGCATGGAATGATTCCTCACTGGGCAGCGAACTGCATTTCCGGAACGTGATCCGGCACGATCAGTTTACCGGCAGTCTTGGCGACGATCTCTTCAACACTGACGCCCGGTGCACGTTCCTTGAGAATGAACGCGCCGTCCTTGATTTCAAGGTAAGCCAGGTCGGTCAGCACACGTTTGATGCAGCCGGCGCCGGTCAGCGGCAGGCTGCATTTGGACAAGAGCTTGGACTCACCGTCTTTCGAGGCGTGGGTCATGATAACGATGATGTTGTCCGCGCCGGCCACCAGGTCCATGGCGCCGCCCATGCCCTTGACCAGCTTGCCGGGGATCATCCACGAGGCGATGTTGCCTTCGACGTCGACTTCGAAGGCGCCCAGCACGGTCAGGTCGACATGACCACCGCGAATCATCGCGAAGGATTCGGCCGAGGAGAAGATCGACGCGCCAATGCGCGCGGTCACGGTTTGTTTGCCGGCGTTGATCATGTCGGCATCGATGGTTTCTTCAGTCGGGAACGGACCCATGCCGAGCAGGCCGTTTTCCGACTGCAGCATGACTTCCATGCCTTCGGGAATGTAGTTGGCGACCAGGGTCGGAATGCCGATGCCCAGGTTCACGTAGAAGCCGTCCTGCATTTCGCGGGCGACGCGTTGAGCCATTTGTTCGCGGGAAAGTGCCATTGTTGTTATTCCTTCATTCGGTCCGGGGGCAGGGGATCACTTACGCACGGTGCGCTGTTCGATGCGCTTCTCGAACGTGCCGCAAATGACCCGATCGACGTAGATGCCAGGGGTATGGATCTGCGACGGCTCCAGCTCGCCGGGTTCGACGATTTCTTCGACTTCGACCACGGTGATCTTGCCGGCGGTGGCAGCCAGCGGGTTGAAGTTCTGAGCGGTGTGGCGGTAGATGACGTTGCCGAAATGGTCGGCTTTCCAGCCTTTGACGATGGCGAAGTCACCGGTGATGGATTCTTCCATCAGGTACTTGCGGCCATGGAATTCGCGCACTTCCTTGCCTTCGGCGACTGGGGTGCCGACGCCGGTGGCGGTAAAGAACGCCGGGATGCCGGCACCGCCTGCGCGCATTTTTTCGGCGAGGGTGCCTTGCGGGGTCAGGACGACTTCGATTTCGCCTTTGAGCAGTTGGTCTTCGAACAGTTTGTTCTCGCCGACATAGGAGGCCACCACTTTGCTGATCTGCCGGTCTTCCAGCAGCACGCCGAGGCCGAAACCGTCGACGCCGCAGTTGTTGGAAACCACGGTGAGGTCACGGGTGCCCTTGCGCTTGATCTCGGCGATCAGGTTTTCCGGAATGCCGCACAGGCCGAAGCCGCCAGCGATCACGGTCATGCCGTCTTCAAGACCTGCCAGAGCTTCCTCGTAGGAACTCACGCGCTTGTCGAAACCTGCCATATGCACCTCTTTTATTCTTGATGGGCGGCTGGCTAGCCGTATGGGGTAGGAGTGTCTCGCCGAAGGATTTATTTGTTAAGTTGATTTTTAAGGTTGATTGATTCATAAAACTCAACAAATAACTGCCTTTCAACTTACAGCTTAGAGCTTGTAGCTTACAACTGGAGCGAAGCGACTATGACCGTCAAGCAGATCCGCGCATTCCTGGCCGTGGCCCAGAGCCTGAGCTTTGCCGTGGCGTGCGAGCGGTTGCACCTGTCGCAATCGGCGTTGAGCCTGACCATCAAGGCGCTGGAAGAAGGCCTGGGCGGACGGCTGTTCACCCGCAACACGCGCAACGTGGCGCTGACCGCCGAAGGCGAATCCCTGGTGCCCCTGGCGCGCCGGTTGATCGCCGACTGGGACAATGCCGAGGATGAGCTGCGCCAGCGTTTCACCTTACAGCGCGGTCGCGTCACGCTGGCGGCGATGCCGTCGTTTGCCGGAAACCTGCTGCCGCCGATCCTCAAGACCTTTCGTGCGCGGTATCCGAAGGTCAACGTCACGGTGAACGACGTGATCAACGAGCAGGTGCTGGAAATGGTGCGCGACCGGCAAGTGGAACTGGGGGTGGCGTTCGAGCCGACGCAGAGTTCATCGCTGGCGTTCACGCCGTTGTACATGGACCGCTTCGTGGCCGTCGTGCCGCAGGATTCGCCTTTTGCCGATATGGAAGATATCGACTGGCAGACCTTGCTCAAGGAGCCGTTCATCACCTTGCAGCGACCGTCGACGGTGCGGGTGATGCTGGAAGAACACTTGCAGGCTCGGGGCATGAAGTTGCCGGTGGAGTTTGAAAGCCATCAATTGGCGACAGTGGGGCGGATGGTGGCCAGCGGGTTGGGCGTCAGCGCGGTGCCGGCGTTGTGTGCCGGGCAGATGCGCGAATTGGGCGCACGCTGCATCACCTTGCGCGACCCGGTGGTGGAGCGGGCGATCGGGGTGCTGACCAAACCGGGGATTGAGCTGTCGGCGGCGGCGCAGGCGTTGTTCGATATCCTTAAAGCTGAAAATCTGGGCGCGCGCCCGTAACTGATCGTTCCCACGCTCTGCGTGGGAATGCAGCCCGTGACGCTCCGCGTCACATCAAGAGCCGAACGCGGAGCGTCCGTTGAGGCATTCCCACGCGGAGCGTGGGAACGATCAGAGGTTGAATCAGGAGGCGAGGCGCTGGGCCAAGAACGGGAGTAGCTGTTCGCACGATCCTTCAATCTTCATATCCAGAAGATCATCCGCCCGGGTCTTGCCCAGATTGATCGCAATCAACGGCTTCCCCTGATCCGCCACCGCCCGGCACAACCGAAACGCCGAATACGCCATCAGCGATGACCCCACCACCAACAATCCCGCCGCCTGTTCGACCGCCGCCATTGCTTTGGCCGCTGTCGCTTGCGCGACGTTCTCGCCAAAAAACACCACGTCCGGCTTCATCCGCTCGCCTGCGCATTGCGGACAATGCGGCACCTGGAACCGCGCCTCGAACGCCGCATCCAGCAGCGTGTCGCCGTCCGGCGCCTGAACTGCATCGACCCCGGCCAGATAGGGGTTTTGTGCCTCCATCAATTGCTGAATCGAATCCCGCTCGCTGCGTTGTCCGCAATCCAGGCACAGCACCCGGTGCAGGCTGCCATGCAACTCAATCACGTCATGGCTGCCGGCCTGATCGTGCAAGGTGTCGACGTTCTGGGTGATCAACCCGCTGATCTGCCGAGTGCTTTGCAAACTGGCGAGGGCTTCGTGGGCCACGTTCGGCTGCGCCTGGCGAACACGTGGCCAGCCGAGCATCGCCCGCGCCCAATAGCGTCGCCGCGACTCCGGGGCCGACAGGAATTCCTGATACATCATCGGTTGCCGGCCACGCCGTACGCCCTGGTTGTCGCGGTAATCCGGAATGCCCGAGGGAGTGCTGATGCCGGCGCCGGTCAGGACCATAAACGGCTGGTCGACCATCCATTGCTGGAGTCGGTCGAGTTGTTCGCGGATGGGGCGGTCGAGCATGTTCAACACTCCGGGGGGCCTTGAGTGTTTGCAGGGTAGCATTTGCCGATCATCGCCCGGACAGGTTGCCTGTCCGGGCGATGATCGGTTCTTTATTTACGTGCTTCCAGAATCAGGTTGAACGGCGTTTCCGTGGCTCGCCGGAAGTGCTTGAACCCCGCGTCGGTGAAGACCTTGCGCAACCGTGCCTCGCCGGCCTGGGCGCCGAGCCCCAGGCCGACTTCTTGCGACAGCGAATTCGGTGTGCAAATGAACGTCGAGGCGGCATAGAACAGCCGGCCGACCGGGTTGATGTTGTCGTCGAGCCTGTCGTTGGCGAACGGTTCCACCAGCAGCACCGTGCCGTCCGGTTTCAGCGCGTCATAGGCGTGTTTCGCCGCGCCGACCGGGTCGCCCATGTCGTGCAGGCAGTCGAAATAGCAGACCAGGTCGTAGTCGTTGCCGGGAAAGCTTTTTGCCGTGCCCTGGAAGAACCGCGCCCGTCCGCCCACGCCACCTTCTTCGGCGCGCTGGGTGGCGACGGTGACGGAGGGCGCGTGGTAGTCGAAACCGACGAACCGCGAGTTCGGGAACGCCTGGGCCATGATCACCGTGGAGGCGCCGTGCCCGCAGCCGATGTCGGCGACTTTGGCGCCAGCCTCCAGTTTGGCGACAACGCCTTCGAGGGCCGGCAGCCACTCGTCGACCAAGTGTGCTTTGTAGCCTGGACGGAAGAACCGTTCTGTGCCACTGAACATGCACGGATGGTGATCGCCCCAGGCCAGGGCGCCATTGCCGCGCATGGCGTTGACCAGTTTGTCCTTGTCATGGAAAAACGATGCGACCACCCCGATACCTCCCGCGATATAGACCGGCGAGTCTTCGATGGCCAGCGCCAGGGCTTGCTCTTCGGGCAGGCGGAACTGGCCGCCTTGATGCTCCATGTAACCGGATGCGGCGTGGGCGCTGAGCCATTCGCGCAGCAGGCGGGTGTTGCAGCCGGTTTTGTCGGCAAGTGCTTCGGGGGTGATGGGCTGACTGTCGGCCATCGCGCGGTACAGGCCGAGTTCTTCGCCGAGGATGACGTTGGCGAGCATTGCCGCGCCGCCCATGTCACCCACCAGTTTGCCCATAAAATCATTGAGTCTGGCCTCGTCCATCACATGTGCTCCTTCAACAGGATCACGGTCCAGAGGCAAGGCGGGTAGAGGCATTCACCTCTGGGCGGTGGTCGTGGGATTGAACAGGGCGAACAAGCTCGTCCTGCGTGCAGTAAGTTTAGTTCGCGGACCGCGCGCCGCCGTCTGGAGCGACGAAAGCTCACATTTTCCTGACCACCACAAATCCCCTGTGGGAGCGGGCTTGCTCGCGAAGAGGCCGTGTCAGTCGACATCTTTGTTGAATATCAAACCGCTTTCGCGAGCAAGCCCGCTCCCACAGGGGGATTTGTGGCGTGTATCGCACTGTATCCAGCCGCCGCCCCGATACATTCCGCTGCATTCCCCGCTACCTCCGAACACAGACCAGATACAAACCTGCGATGAACTGTAAAGGCTGTTCAGCGCCCGTAAAACGGGGCTGTCGAGGCACTTTCATGGTCGTCGCATCAGGCGACCGTCTTCGCTCGTGACTCCGCCAAGGGGACAATAATGACCACGCTCCTGCCTGAAACCGACCAGAAACCTGTCCATCGCCTGCGCGTCGATCAGTACACCAACGGCCTTATAGGTCCCAGCCAGCCGATGCTCGGTCCTCTGGCCGACGGCGGCACCTTGATCACCGGCACGCCGCCGGGCTGCTGGGGGCCGATGATTACGCCGGCCTTTGAGGGCGGCCACGAAGTGACCCAACCGGTGGCCATCGCCGGCGCCGAGATTGGCGACGCCGTGGCGATCAGGATCAAACGCATGCGCGTCACGTCTCTAGCGACTTCGTCCGGGGTCATGAGCTTCGTCGAGGGCCGTTACAACGGCGACCCGTTTGTCTCGAAATTCTGCGCCAAATGCGGCACCGAGCACCCGGCCAGCCATGTCGAAGGCATCGGTGAGGATTCGATTCGCTGTAACCACTGCGGCGCCGAAGTTAGCGCGTTTCGCTTCAGCCATGGTTACGTGATCGTGTTCGACGCACAGAATCAGGTCAGCCTGACCGTCAACCAGGACATCGCCAATCAACTGGCCGGCAACGCGTCCGAAATGTCGGCGTTGCCGGAGTTCGCCGCCCAACACTCGATCCTGTCCCTGGCCCGCGCCGACATTCCAGGCGTCGCCGCCCACATGCGCCCGTTCCTCGGCAACATCGGCACCACGCCGTCGCGTGATTTGCCCGACTCGCACAACTGCGCCGATTTCGGCCAATACCTGATCAACGCGCCGCACCGTTTCGGCATGACCCGCGAAGAACTGCACGCGGCCAAGACCGATGGCCACATGGACACCAACTCGATCCGCGAAGGTTGTGTGCTGATCTGCCCGGTAAAAGTGCCGGGTGCCGGCGTGTACATGGGCGACATGCACGCCCAGCAAGGCAACGGCGAGATCGCCGGACACGCCACCGATTGCTCCGGGGAAACCGAAGTGGTGGTGGAAGTGGTGAAGAATCTGACGCTGGAAGGGCCGATCCTCTTGCAAAACCTCGACGACCTGCCACCGATGGCCCGGCCGATGAACGCCGAGCAACGGCAGAAAGTCCGCGAACTGGGCGAGCGCTGGGGCCAGCACGACATAGAGCAGAGCGGCCCGATCACCTTCATCGGCAGCGGCGAGAACCTCAACGTCGCGGTGGAAAACGGCCTGAAACGCGCTGCCTCGGTCACCGGCTTGCCGTACGACGAAGTGCTCAACCGCGCGACCATCACCGGCTCCATCGACATCAGCCGCTTGCCGGGCACCGTTCGCGTGACGTTCCTGTGTCCGATGAATGTGCTCGACCGTATCGGCATCGGTCATCTGGTGCGCGAGAAATACGACCTGGCGTAATGCCTATCGACGGGTCTGTACCGAAGTGTGTACAGACCCGTTGTCGATACATCCGCCACGATTTTCTGCCGCTCCGGAACACAGAGCCGATACACCGCTTCGGTTAACTGTGAATCCGTTCCGGCCACCCGTGAGATCGACAACATGCAAACCTCCATCACCTCAGCGAAAGCGACCGTCGGGCTGGGCCTGCGTCGCGGTTTAATGAAGGACCTCCAGGCAGCCCGGGCCGGCGATTTCGATTTTCTGGAAGTCGCGCCGGAGAACTGGATCGGTATCGGCGGCGCCCACGGGCATGCGCTGCGGGCCCTCGCCGAGCGCTTTCCATTGTCCTGTCACGGCTTGTCCTTGTCCCTGGGCGGGCCTGCGCCGCTGGACGTCGGGTTTCTTCAGGAAGTGCGGGTGTTTCTCGATCACTACAACGTGCCGCTGTACAGCGAGCACCTGAGTTATTGCGGCGACGACGGTCACCTGTATGACCTGTTGCCATTGCCGTTCACCGAAGAAGCGGTGCACCACGTTGCCGCGCGGATTCGCCAGGCCCAGGACATTCTCGGTCGGCGCCTGGCGGTGGAAAACGTTTCCTATTACGCCGCGCCGCAGCAGGACATGGACGAGGTGACGTTTACCAACGCGGTGTTGCGCGAAGCCGATTGCGACCTGCTGCTCGACGTCAACAACGTGTACGTCAACTCGATCAATCATGGCTTTGATCCGCAGGCCTTTCTGGCCGGCATCGATTCGGGCCGAGTGGTGGCGATGCACGTGGCCGGGCACTTCGATGAGTCGGACAGCTTGAAAATCGACACCCACGGGGCTTCGGTGAAACCGGCGGTCTGGTCGTTGCTGGCCGAGGCGTATGCCCGGTTTGGCGCGCAACCGACGTTGCTGGAACGGGATTTCAATTTTCCGGCGTTCTCTGAACTGGTCGCCGAATTGCAGACCATTCGCCGCTTGCAAACAGAGGGGGTGAACCGTGGATAAGCCCAGTCTGTTTCAACAGCAAACGGCGATGGGGCTTTACCTGCGAGACCCCGATCACTGCGCGCCGCCCAGCGAAATGAACGCCGTACGGGCGCAGGTTTACCGTGACCTGATTTTCGCCAACCTGTCGTCGTTGCTCAGCGGCACGTTTCCGGTGCTGATCAAGATTCTCGGTGATGAACACTGGCGCACGCTGGTGCGGATCTTCCTGCGGGACCACCGCGCACGCACGCCGAAGTTCGGCGAAATCGCCCAGGAATTCGTCGAGTTCCTGGCCTCTGGATCGCAGGCATTGAGAGAGGACGAGTGGCCGCCATTTATGGTCGAGCTGGCGCATTACGAGTGGGTCGAGATGGCGTTGCAGCAGTCCGAAGCCGAGCCATTGGCGCCGAGCGACGTCGGTCAGATCCTGGATCGGCCATTGCAAGTGTCGCCGCTGGCCTGGCCGTTGGCCTATGCGTGGCCGGTGCAGTTGGTGGGGCCGGATCATCAGCCAGACATTGCACCGCCTCAGCCAACGTTATTGTTGGTGCGTCGGGCAGAAGACTGGAGTGTGAAGTTTTCCGAACTGAGCCCATTGGCATGGCGCTTGTTGCAGCGGATCGAGGAGTTTCCCGAACTGGTTGGGCAGGCGCAGCTGGAAGGTCTGGCGGCAGAGGCGGGGGCCGCGGGATCACCGGAATTCATGGCGAGTGGCGCGGCGTTGTTGCGGCAGATGCATGGGGAAGGGGTCGTGGGCGTGACCGTCTGAATGAACACAATCCCCCAAACACCCGAGAACCCCTGTGGGAGCGGGCTTGCCCGCGATGGCGGATTATCAGCCAACATCAATGTTGGATGTGCCAGCCTCATCGCGGGCAAGCCCGCTCCCACAGGGATTGGTGGTGTCTGTTTTATTGAGCGGAGAAAAAATACCGCGTCAGGTGAAAGAAGATCGGTGCCGCAAAGCAGATCGAATCCATCCGGTCCAGCATGCCGCCGTGCCCTTTGATCATGGTTCCCCAGTCCTTGGCGCTCAAGCTGCGCTTGATTGCCGACATGACCAGTCCGCCCAGAAACCCCATCACCACAATCACCAACGACATCAACAGCGACTGCCAAAAGTTGAACGGTGTCATCCAGAACATGCACCCGCCAATCAGCGTCGCTGACAGTCCGCCGCCCACCAGGCCTTCCACGGTTTTCGACGGACTCACCAGCGGCGCAACCTTGTGCTTGCCAAAGAGCTTGCCGAATACGTACTGCAATACGTCACTCATCTGCACGACAAATACCAGGTAGAACAGTAGCAACGCGTTCTGGCCCTTGAAGCCTTCCAGGTCCAGCAGCAACAGTGCCGGCGCGTGACTGATGCAATACACGCAAATCATCACCCCCCACTGAATCTTGGCCGCCCGTTCCAGGAAGGCGTCGGTGTCCTGGCTCAGCACCGCAATCGCCGGCAACAGCAGGAAGGCGTACACCGGAATCAACAGCGTGAACAGCGAATACCAGTGCGTGCCGATCAACACGTATTGCAGCGGAATCAGAATGAAAAACGCCGAGAACAACGCGTTGTGGTCACCCAGCCGTGTCGGTGTCAGGGTGATGAATTCCCTGAGTGCGAACAGGGAAATGAAGCCGAACAGAATGACCGTCGCGTTCCCGCCCAGCAGGTAGGAGACGAAGAAGATGATGACCATCCCCCACCAGGCATTGACCCGCTGGTTGAGGTTCTCGATGGTCGACATCGAGCTTTCTGATTTAGCCCGGCTGGCCAGGATCCGGCCGATGATCGAGGCAATCGCCAACAGGCCGGCGATGGCGCCGAAGAACCACAAAAACTTTTGGTCAAGATTCATTCTGCCAACCTCACAATCGCATCACGCGCCCGGTCCAGAAACTGCTGTTTTTCCTCACCTGCGATTCGTTGCATCGGGTTGCCGATGCGGATCGTGCAGATGATGGGCAACGGCACGTGTTTGCCTTTTGGCATGGAGCGATGCAGGTTTTCCAGGTAGATAGGCACCAGGTCGACCTCGGGGAACGTCTCGGCCAAGCGGTACAGACCCGATTTGAAAGGGCCGGGCAACGGCTGGCTGCCGCGGGTGCCTTCCGGAAAGATGATGATCGAATGACCGGCGCGCACCACATCGAAAATCGGCTCGAGCACGTTGACGCCGGGGGCTGGATTTCGCTCGATCAACACCGCATTCAGGCCTTTCTGCGAGATGTACGACAGAAACGCGTTCTTGCCCCAATAGTCGGCGGCTGCCACGGGTTTCACGTTTATCCGGGCTTCGGGCGGCAGGGCCGCGATGATTGCCAGGGTGTCCATGTGACTGGTGTGGTTGGCGAAGTAGATGCGCTGGCGCGTCAGGTCCGGCGGGCTTTCCCATCGGGCCGTGACGCCGATGAGGAATCGAAGGACCGAAATCAGTGCGTTACTGATCCACATGGGCGTTCCCCTTGAGCTGACGGGAGATGGCCAGGGTGCGCGTGACGCAGGTTGCGGCGGATCCGGCGGCAATCACGATCAGTGCGATCAACAGGCTGTAGTGAGTGCCATACAGGCTGGTTTCGAGCGCATTGAGCACCAGTGCGCCGGTCATCACGGCCATTCGATGCTGCTTGGCCATCGGCCCCATGAAGCTCTGTTTCAAGCCAATCGAGCCACCAAATACCCGCACGTACGCCGTCAGCGCAGCGGCCAACGCCGCGAACCAGCCCAGGTCGGCGTGCCCGATGGCATACCCGAGGGCGATGATCAGCAGGCTGTCGGCAATGCGGTCGGGGAATTCGTTGTAGAGGCTGCCGATGTCGGATTTCTTGCCGCCCTCGATCGCCACCATCCCGTCGAAGAGGTTGCACAGCAAGCGCAATTGAATGCCCACCGCGCAAATGATCGAGCCGACCAGGCCGTTATCGATGTTCAGCGCCACTGCGCCAGCGAGCGCAAAGGCGATGCTGGCGACGGAGATCTGATTGGGGGAAATGTCTCGTTTCACCAAAAGGTCGGTGAGGTGTTTTGCCCAGCCCGCAGAGCGCGTCTTGATGGGCCTTCTGTTGTCATCCATTTGCCAATATCCATATAGGTGTCAGTTGCTATCGGGAGCAGCACAGCGGCGCGTTGCGCGACTGTGTCCGACACTATAGAGGCTATCCTTCGCCCTTGTGCCTGTTTACTGACTGACAGGTCGAAGCGGCAACTTCAACTCGGCACACAATCCGCCGCCCTCACGCTGACTCAAGGTCAACGATCCGCCGATGGCCAATGCCAACTGCTGGGCAATCGCCAGGCCCAAACCGGTGCCGCCGGTGCTGCGATTGCGTGAATTCTCCACCCGGTAAAACGGCTCCATCACATGGGCCAGTTCCTCTTTGGCAATGCCGGGACCGCGGTCCATGACCTTGACCGACAGGTTGCCGTTTTTTGTTTCTACCCATAACTCCGCGGCGCCAGCGAACTTCAGCGCGTTGTCCGTGAGGTTCACCAGGACCCGTCGCAATGCATGGGGCCGGGTGTCGATCACCGCGCCACTTTTGCCATTGAGCTGCACGTCCTTGCCCATGTCCTGATAGTCGAACACCAGGCTGTCGAGGAACGAATCGAGGTCGGTGCGGCGGCTTTCTTCGGTGGCGCCGTGAACGCTGCGGGCATAGGCCACGCCTTCGCGCACCAGGTGTTCCATCTCACCAAGGTCGTTCCACAGTTTGTCTTTCTCGCTGGAGTCGTCCATGAACTCGGCGCGCAGTTTCATGCGGGTGATCGGGGTTTGCAGGTCGTGGGAAATCGCCGCCAGCAGTTGCATGCGCTCCTTCAAATACGCCGCGATACGCGCCTGCATCGAATTGAAGGCGATGGCGGCATGGGCGACTTCGGTCGGGCCGTTTTCATCCAGCAGCACCGCGTGGGTGTTGGGGTCTAGGTTGTCCACGGCCTGGGCGAGGCGGGTGAGGGGACGGATAGCGATTTTCACGGCCAGCCAGGTGCAGAGAATCATCAGCGCCAACTGGCCCAGCAACACGACGGGCAGCCATGGCGACAGCGGCACCATCGATGGCCGGACGTCGATGGTTACCGGGCTGCCGTCCGCCAGTTTCAGGTGGACCTGAAAGTGCTTTTGCGGACCCGGGATGTCAGTCACGTTCATCGGGTAATCCTTACCGATGGCGTCCTTGATCGATGTCATTGCCATGGGCGTGTCGCGCATGCTGGTGCCGGGCGAGCCTTCATTGAGCAAATAACGGTAATTGCGCCGATCCAGTTGTTTCAGCCAGCTCGCCCGTTCTTCGGCCGGCAAGCGGTCCAGGATCGCGATGGACGTCGAGACGTCGGTTTCCAGATTGCCCAGCATGGTGTTTTTCGCGCTTTCGTAGCGCTCGTAATACTGCGCGCCGAAGGACAGCGCCTGCGCGAGGATCAAGCCGATCAGGAAGATCAGCGACAGTCGCGAGGCGAGGGTGCGCGGCCAACGAATTGCCAGCTTCATGAAGGCGCCCCGAGCACTTCCACCGGCAGCGAAAACACATAGCCTTCGCTGCGCACGGTCTTGATGTACGCCGGTTCGCGGGCATCGTCGAGCAAGCGCTGGCGCAAGCGGCTGACCAGCAAGTCGATGGAGCGGTCGAACAAGTCGGCGTCGCGGCCTTGGGTCAGGTTGAGGAGCTGGTCACGATTGAGCACCCGTTGCGGGTGATCGAGAAACACCCGCAGCAAGCGGTATTCGGCGCCACTGAGCGCAACCATGGTGCCGTCTTCGTCGAGCAGGTGACGGGCCGAGGTGTCCAGGCGCCAGCGTCCGAAAGCCAGCAGACGGCCGCTTTCAGTGACCACCAGGTTCGGCGGCAGCATCCGCGTGCGGCGCAGCACGGCGTTGATACGCGCGAGCAGTTCACGGGCGGCGAACGGCTTGACCAGGTAATCGTCAGCACCCATTTCCAGGCCGATGATGCGGTCGGTTTCATCGTTGCGCGCGGTCAGCATCAGCACCGGCGTGGCCTTGTGTTTACCGGCGCGCAATTCGCGGCAGAGCAGCAGGCCATCGTCGCCCGGCATCATGATGTCGAGCACGATCAGGTCTACCGGCGTGGTCTCGAGAAAGGCGCGCATCTGGCGCCCGTCGGCGACGACGGTGGTGCGCAAGCCGTTCTTCTTCAGGTAGTTGCCCACCAGCTCGCGGATCTCTCGGTCATCGTCGACGATGAGAATGTGATCGACATGTTCCATGGAACCAAGCCTCTATCAATGGGGGATGTCACGCAGTCTATCGAGCCTTTGCCCGCTCGCCCGCAGCCCTTTGTATTGCAGTGTATCTGCCGTGGCGGCGGATACACGCAGACGCAAAAACGCTCTTTTTCAGTGGTTTTGTATCGCTCTGTATCAGGGGCCGGCTTTGATACGCAACGATTTACACGCGTCTGTTTTCGACACAGACGAGATACCTCGCAGGCTTCTAATAGGTTCCATCGAGGCACTCCAGACCGCCTCGGCCCAGATGAACGACCTATCCATTGAAGCCATGAGGAAACCATCATGAATACCAAAGCCATCTACGCCGCTTGCCTGTTTGCCGCCCTGAACATCTGCACTTTGGCGGCCCGCGCCGAAGCTGCCGATGTCACCGCTAAAACCTACACCTACGGCACCCACCTGGACATCAAGAAAGTGCTGTCGTTGAAACAGGACGCCACGCCTTCCTGCGGGATCGTCAATGCCCAGATGACCTACCTGGATTCCCACGACAAAACCCAGGTACTCGATTACAGCAAATTTGCCGATGGTTGCACCACCGACAACTGAGTCCTTTGCCAATCCCCTTTGAAACAGGAAGAACATCATGATCAACGTCACTCGCTATTTGACCGCTGTTGCCTTCTCCATTGCCGGTGCGGCGGCTCATGCCAATGTCGCTGTTGAACAGAAAACCTGTGGCAGTGCCACGTGCTTCCAGCTGACGCCGGTGGCGGAGCAGGCCGGTAATGCCTTGCTGGCACAGGACGGTTCGAGCCGTACGCCGCAGGGCCAACAGCTGGATAACCAGACGGCTTGAGGCCCGGTCACTGTTTTGCGCCCACCGCCAATCCCCTGTGGGAGCGGGCTTGCTCGCGAAGAGGCCAGTACATTCAACATTGATGTCGACTGACACTCCGCCTTCGCGGGCAAGCCCGCTCCCACAAGGATCGGTGGGAATCGGCACCCCCCCCCACATGTTTAGGTGATCCCATGTTTCTCATCGCGTTCCTGGGCGGCATATTGACCGTCCTCAGCCCCTGCATCCTGCCGGTCGTGCCGTTCCTGTTCGCCGGTGTCAAACGCACACGCTCATCGATCTTGCTCACCCTTGGCGGCATGGTCCTGACCTTCGCCCTGATCTCCAGCCTGGCCGTGGTCAGCAGCGAATGGGTGGTGCGAGCCAACAACACCGGCCGCCACATCGCCCTGATCGTGATGGGATTGTTCGCCCTGTCGCTGATTTCCGCCCGTGTCGGTGACTGGCTGGCCCGTCCGTTCGTGGCGCTGGGCAATCGCCTCGACCCGGACACCCGCAAAATGTCCGGCCCCTTGGGATCGGTGATGATTGGCGTGGCCACCGGGCTGCTCTGGGCACCCTGTGCCGGGCCGATCCTTGGGGTGATTCTTACCGGTGCCATGCTGCAAGGCGCCAATGCGCAGACCAGTCTGTTGCTGCTGGCGTACGGCCTGGGCAGCGCGCTGTCCCTGGGCACCTTGATCTTCGCCGGTCGCGGCCTGGTCAATCGCTTGAAAGCATCGATCCCGGTCACCGGTTGGCTGCGTCGGGGTGCCGGTGTGGCGGTGTTGGCCGCTGCCGCGGTGATTTCCACCGGCGCCGACAAGACACTGCTGGCTGGCACCTCGTCCGAAGGCGTCAGCAGCCTGGAGAAAGGTGTACTGGAAACTGTGCCGAAAGTGGTCGACTACTTCGTCAGCAAGGTCAAGGCCGATACGTCCATGGACAACGCCCAAGGCGCCATGCCGTCGCTGTCCGGCGCGGTCCAATGGCTCAACTCGCCAGCCCTGAGCAACGATTCCCTGAAAGGCAAAGTGGTGCTGGTGGACTTCTGGACCTTCGACTGCATCAACTGCCAGCACACCTTGCCGTACGTGAAGGACTGGGCGAAGAAATACGAGAAGGATGGCCTGGTAGTGATTGGCGTCCATACCCCGGAATACGGTTTCGAACGCATCATCGACAACGTCAAGGACCAGGTGAAAAAGCTCGGCATCACCTACCCGGTGGCCATCGACAACAACTATGCGATCTGGCGTGCATTCGACAACCAATACTGGCCCGCTCACTACCTGATCGACGCCAAGGGCCAGGTGCGTTACACCCACTTTGGCGAAGGCAGCTACGAGACTCAGGAAAAGATGATTCAGCAACTACTGGAAGAGGCCAAGGCACCTGCCGCGTAACCCTCGACATCAATGGCTCACAGGCAGCACGCCGTGGGCCATTGGTTTTTTCTCCTGACTGCGGCGCCATGCCGCCGGTGGCGCGCCGTACTCACGACGAAAGGCCCGGCTGAACGCCGTGTCGGTCTGGTAACCCACTTCTTCGGCAATCCGCATCAACGAACTGTTACTGCTGCGTAACAGGTTGGCCGCCAGCAACATGCGCCATTGCGTCAGGTACTGCATTGGCGAGCTCCCCACCAGACAGGCAAAGCGCTCCGCCAACACCGACCTGGACGTGCCGGCGGTGCGCGCCAGTTCCTCCAGGGTCCAGGCGTGACAGGGCTTTTTGTGCAACGCGTTGAGGGCAGCGCCGACGATCCGGTCGCTGACACCCGCCAGCCATCCGGTCCGACCTTCACCGTGTTCGTTCATGTACAGGCGCAATACCTCGATGAACAGCACCTCGGCCAGTTTGGCCAACACGCCTTCACCACCGGGCCTGGGCGAACGCGCTTCGGCCAGCGCATAACGCACCGAAGATTCGAGCCACATACCGGCATTCGAGCCGCGCACATTGACCCGTACCACCGCAGGCAATCCCGTCAGCATCAAGCCCGCCAGCCGCTTGTCGCACGCCAGGTAGCCGCACACCAGACGCGTCACCGCGCCGCCACCGCCATAACTCAGTTGCCGGGGACGGCGCGCCAGCACCACGTCCAGCCGCGCACCCGTGGCAGGTGCAAGCCCGGGTTTGGAACTCATGCGGTGGGCGTCCCCTTGGGGAAACACCACCACATCGCCGGCCGTCAGCAGCAGCGGCGGCTGATCATCGAGCTCGACGTAGCACTCGCCTTCAGTGATCAAGTGAAAGATCACCACGCGCTCGGCGCCGGGCTCCAGAAACGGCGCGGCCGTGTCGGCGCTGGGCGACTGATAGCACCAGGGCGCAGTGAACCTGGCATTGATGAAAATCGCGCCGACCAGGCGCACGACACGCAGGGTCTGGGACAGGGCATCCATGACGGTTTCCGTGCTGGCGAATGCTTTCGATTGTGAACGTGTGGCGCCGCTGTGCGAAATCTCCGGACGATCGGACAGTGTTGGCCGACGATCGGGCAGGACGTCGCAAGTCGGCAGAGCGATAGTTTGCGCACAGGGCCACTGCCGACCCTGTCATCAATAACAACAGTGAGAGGTTGCCATGCCTAAGTTCGTTATAGAACGCGATATTCCAGGTGCTGGAACACTGTCAGAAAGGGATTTGAAAGCGGCATCGCAGAAGTCCTGCCGGACATTGCGCGATTTGCCCGAAGTGCAGTGGGTTCAGAGTTATGTCACGGGTGACAGGCTGTACTGCGTGTACATCTCGCCAAGCGAAGAGCTGATCAAGGAGCACGCCCGGCAGAGTGGTTTTCCAGCCAATCGCATTTCCCAGGTCATGAACATCATCGATCCGACCACGGCGGAATAAGCCGAGGCAGACCCGTACGGAGCAGACTTGATGAGTACCCCCATTGATCTTACTGCCTTGAAAAACCGCCAGATGGCCGCGTGGGCCAGCGGCGACTATGCCGTGATCGGCACCACTTTGCAGATTGTCGGCGAGCAACTGGCCGAAGCCTGCGACCTGCTGTGTGATGAGCTGGTGCTGGACGTGGCGGCCGGCAACGGCAATGCGACCCTCGCCGCCGCACGCCGTGGCTGCTACGTGACCTCGACCGACTATGTTGCGGCGCTGCTGGAACGTGGCGAAGACCGGGCCCGGGCCGAACGCCTGGAGGTGACCTTCCAGGTGGCCGACGCCGAGGCGCTGCCGTTCGCCGATGGCAGTTTCGATGCCGTGCTGTCGACGTTTGGTGTGATGTTTACCCCGGACCAGGCTAAAGCCGCGTCAGAACTGGCCAGGGTGTGTCGCCCTGGTGGGCGTATCGGCTTGGCCAACTGGACGCCTGAGGGTTTTGTCGGCCAGATGTTCAAGACCCTGGGTCAGCACTTGCCACCGCCGGCAGGGGCGCCATCGCCTTCGAATTGGGGGGCCGAACCCTGGTTGCATGAGCATTTCGATGAGCGTGACTTTCTGGTCCAGGTTACGCGGCGGACTTTCAATTTCCGTTATCGCTCGGCGGCGCACTTCATTGATGTGTTCCGTAACTGGTACGGGCCGCTGCACAAGGCGTTTGCGGTGTTGCCTGCTGATGGTGCCAAGGCTCTTGAAAGTGATCTGACGGAGCTGATCAATCGGATGAATCGGGCGGGTGAAAAATCGTTGGTGGTGCCTAGTGAATATCTGGAGGTTGTCATTACTCGACGGTGAACTTTCAACATACCAACCTCCTGTGGGAGCGTGATGCTGTTTACTTTGGGGTTGGGGTTGGGGTTGGGGTTGGGGGCATATCCGTTACTTGGGTAACGGCGGCTATTGGTTCCGCTTTTACAGCGGGTCACTTGGAAAAGCGCCAAGTAACCAAGCGCTTTTGCCCCTGACGTTCGGTGCCTCGCTAAGGCTCGGCATGCCCTCGCTCCGGTCCTGCTCCGTGGGCCCGCCGCCATCGGCCATCCATGGCCGGGGGCGGCTACCGCGGCATCCTTGCCGCGGTGCCCACTGCGCAGAACCTGCGCTCGGCCTCACGAGGGGGCGTGCACCGCCAAAGCAAAACGAGGCGGCCTACGGGCCGACCTGGTTCTTCAACGCTTGCGCGTCGTGATCGTTCCCCACAGCGCGCGATCGTTCCCACGCTCTGCGTGGGAATGCATCCCGTGACGCTCCGCGTCACTCTTGCGCAAGACTCAAGCCTGGTGTCGACAGCGGAACGCAGAGCGTCCCCGGCGGCATTCCCACGCGGAGCGTGGGAACGATCAACAGCAAGATCAACAGCATCGCGAGCAGGCTCACTCCCACCTAAAGCAGATCGGCGTACAGCCGGTGCTTCTCACCACTCATCAGGTCGAGCGTTAGCTCGCCTTCCGCTTTTGATTTTGATCTTGATCTGCCCCGTCGGAAGGCCGAACGCAGGTTCTGCGTAGTGGGCAACCCGGCATGGATGCCGGGTTAGCCGCCCCCGGCCATGGATGGCCGATGGCGGCGGGCCCACGGAGCAGGACCGGAGTGAGGGAATGCCGAGCCTAGGCGAGGCACCGTACGTCAGGGGCGCAAGCGTTTGGTTACTTTGTGCTTTTCAAAGTGACCCGCCGTAAAGGCGGAACCAATAGTCGCCATGACCGCAGAAACGGATATGTACCCAATCTGTGAGAGCGACGGTGTTTCGTCGAGGGGGCAATCACTCATCCAGCCGCTCGGTATAAACCACCCAAACGCTGCACGGCATTTTGTACAGCAGGTGCTCCACCGTACTGCCGACAAACCGCCCCAGCCCGCGGTGACCGATACGGCCCATCACCAGCACATCAATGTCAAAGGCATCGGCAAAACGGGTCAGGACTTTGGTCGGGCTGCCCATGATCATGTGCCGTTGCTCGGGCGCGATGCCGTTGCGTTCGGCCAACTCGTTGAACGCCTCTTCCTGGCAGTCGAACAGAGTCTTGGCCTTGCCCGATGAAAAATACCCCGAGCCTTTATCGAAGCCGAATTCGTCGGAAGTGATGGAGGAAAGATCATAGGCGTAAACCACGTCCAGCTCGGCATTACAGGCGCTGGCCAGTTTCGAGGCTTCGTGAAGGATCCGGTCGTTAAAGGTTTTGTAGTGATCATCACGATGGAAAGGATCGATCGCCGCGACGATCTTGCGAGGTAGGGCATGAACGGCATGACTGACGAAATGCAGCGGCACCGGGCATTCGCGCAGCAGGTGCACGTCGAGCGGGGTAAACACCAGTCGCGACAGCAGCGATTGGTGCTCCAGCGCCTTGATCAGCACATCCATCGGCTGCTCTTTGAGGTGAATCAGAATCTCCTCCAGCGGGCGTTCCACCCACGCCACCTCGGTGGTGACGTGCACGCCGATCTTGCGCAAGGGGCGAGCCTGATCTTCAAGCCACTGGCGGTGGCGATCGACGTAGCCCAGGCGCATTTGTTCCAGGGCCTTTTCGTTGACCAGGCTGGCGGTCGCCAAACCTTCGAGATAGTCGAACGCCACGATGTGCAGCGCCGCGCCTTCGGCCTTGGCCAGCGCCGCAGCCCGGTCGAAGGCAGGGCTGTGCTCCATCAGGGGCGAGGCGACCAGCATGAAGCGTGATTGTTCGGACATGACGAACCTCCCGGGGTAAGGAGACAGCGGTCACTGGTTGAACACCTGATCTTTAGTATTGACCAAGATCGCCAGCAAGCTCGTTGGCCTGCCTCAATCTCTGAAAACACGAAATCCCTGTGGGAGTGAGCCTGCTCGCGATAGCGGAGTGTCAGTCAACACTCATGCTGAATGATAAATCGCTATCGCGAGCAGGCTCGCTCCCACAGGGATTTGGGTTTTGTTTTAGCTAGACAACCTTGGCTCCCCGCGCCTCCAGCAGTTCGCGCAACACCGAACGGTGACAATGCGCCTCTTCCTCGCAATAGCAGCCGACGGCCAGCGAGGTTTGATGGGAGAGGGCGGCCAGCAGGTCCAGCAATTGGTGGGGAGCAGGGTGGTTCATTTCGGCCTTGAACTTGCGTCGGAAGGCCTCCCAGTCTTTTTCATCGACCGCCGCCTTGGCTTCGGCAACCAGTTCGGCGCTGGGCGACAGCAGCGGTTGCCAGACGTCGTAAAAATCACGGCTGGCAAACTCGGCCTTGGGCACGCCCCGGGGTGGGCGGCGTACCGTGCCGATGCGCAGGCCTTCGTCAGGCGAGCGGGGCGAACCGAGTCGAACGATGTGGATGGCCATGGCGTTACTTGTTTCGCGATCCGTCAAACCACTCCATTGCCGTGCGCCAGATACAGATGCCAAGGAAATACGCGGACATCAGCAACCAAAGGCCCATCACCAGCGGGTTGATGACCGGATGGTTGATCACCAGCGACAAGCTGCAAAGCAGCCAGATGGCGGTGACGGCGATGTTGATCGGCATGAATTTGCGCACGCGGAACGGATGCAGGAACTTCATGCGCGTCACGGTCAACAATGCCAGGCCGATAACGGTGAGGAAAGTGATCCACGGCGACGGGGCGATGATGTACAGGCACAGGGCCACCACGTTCCACGCGGCGGGGAAGCCCTGGAAGTAGTTGTCTTTGCTTTTCATGTTGACGTTGCAGAAGCAGAACAGCGACGAGACCAGAATCAGCGACACGGTCAACAGCAGCGTGTAGTCCGGCAACGGGATGTAGCGATAGATGAACAGGGCGGGAATAAACACATACGTCAGGTAGTCGATGACCAGATCGAGGATCGAGCCATCGAAACTCGGCAGCACCGACTGCACATTGACCTTACGCGCCAGCGCGCCGTCCAGCCCGTCGACGATCAAGGCGACGCCCAGCCACAGCAGGCAGTTGGTGGCCTGGTTTTCCAGCAGCGCGAGGGTAGCGAGGAAGGCAGTGACTACGCCGGTGGCGGTAAAACCATGGGCGCCCCATGCTTTGAGCCTGGCGATGTGTAGGGTGGATATCACGGGGGCGTTCTCCAAAAAGTGAAGCAAGCCAGTCATCACCCTCATCATCGAGGGCGGCGGCAAACCGGTTCGGTTGCAGGTATCGACCGGAAATCCGGGAATAAGGTTCACCGTCTGTGAATCTTAGCTGGATGGCAAAAAAATACCCCGGATAAATCCAGGGTATTAACGAAGCAGGCGTCTGTGCGTTTGATTACCTGTTCTGCCGATTTCATGTCGGCCAAACGGTGGTGGCACATTCACAGGCGAGGACTATCGTTGCCTGACTGAATCACGCCTATCAAAGAGGACATCGTAATGAACACCAGCGATCTGCTCGAACAATTACTGCGGGCCGGCCAGGGCTCTATGTCACAACAGGGCGGCGGTGGCGCGGCGCCTCAAGACGGGCTAGGCGGATTGCTCGGTGGTCTGTTGGGTGGCGGGGCCGGATCAGGCATGGGCGGCGGTGGCCTGGGTGGTTTGCTCGGTGGTTTGCTGGGCGGCGGCTCACCGATGGGCGGCTCGCCTCAGCGTCGATCCGGTGGTGGCACCAATTATGCGGCGCTGGCGTCCCTGGGCATGATGGCTTTTCAGGCGTATCAAGCGTGGCAGCGTAACCAGGCCGCTGCGCCGCAGCAGGCACCGCGCACGGTCGATTTGTTGTCGGGCCCGGAAATTGAGGACCACAGTCACGCGATCCTGCGCGCATTGATTGCGGCGGCCAAGGCTGACGGCCGGATCGATGACACCGAGAAGCAGATGATCAGCGCCGAAATCGGCCGTCACACCGATGACCCGCAATTGCAGCAATGGCTGGATGACGAAGTGGCCCGGCCACTGAATGCCGCGGATGTGGCGCAATCGGCCACTGATCCTGGCATGGCGTCGGAGATGTACCTGGCCAGCGTGATGCTGGTGGACGATCAACAGGATGCCGAGCGCAACTATCTGGATGAGCTGGCGGCGGCGCTGAAAATTGATCCCGAGCTGCAAGTGCATCTGGAGCAACAGGCCAAGGGCGGCGCGGCCTGACCGATCATTCCCGAATTCAGACCGACCATCCGAAGAAATGCCCGCTTTGCCCTGAACGCTAGAATTTACAGGGGGGATCACTTCAACGTGTCCTAACCAAGCGGGAGTACCACGATGAAAATCGTATCTTCGCTGGCGTTGGTGGTAGCAGTCGGGTGGATCTCTGGATGCTCAACCGTACCGGACAACCAGATCAGCAATGTTCCCCTGCACGCTACACCCGTGAATGCCGGGAAAATCGCCCGACCCATCATGATGCCCGACGGCAATGCGACCGCATTCTGGTTCGCCGTCAGTGGCGAACCGAAGGGCAGCGCCGTTCCCGGCCGTTTGTTGGCCTACATCTATCAAGGAAGCTGTTCAAACCTGGGCGAGAAACCGGCGTATGACCTGAACGAAGGTCCGAACGCCCGGTTCTACTCGCAGGCCTCACTCCAGTACTTCTGGAAAAGCGCACCGGTGCCCATCGACACCCTTCGGTCCGGCGACTATGTGCTGGTGGTGCGTGAGAGCCCGGCCGATGGTCACCAGAATATTTTCTGCGGGGCCCTGAGCTGAGAAAAGTCGATACGTTCTTGTAGGAGCTGTCGAGAGAAACGAGGCTGCGATCTTTTGATCTTGTTTTTAAAAAGAAAAGTCAAAAGATCGCAGCCTCGTTTCACTCGACAGCTCCTACAGTCCCACAGGCCTACAGGGGTTTTGGCAGCAGGAAGATGACGCCGTATTCTTCGCCAATCTGCAGTATCCGGGGCAGATCCTGCGGCACCTTCAATTGATCCACGGCGGCAAAGAACTGACCGCCTCGCGGATCGGACACCACACCGATCATTCTCGCGGTGGGGCTGATGTTTTTATAAGCATGAATCGACCCACCTGGAATATGCACGTAACCCCCGGACGAAATGGTGGTTGCCTTGCCCTCGACCGTCACTTCCACCTCCCCGTCGACGACGTAGAACGCTTCATCCCACGGGTGATAGTGCAGCGGCGGACCGCCACCTTGCACGCCTTCCTGGATATGCATTTCAAAAGGCTTGCTCAAGTCCCCGCCTGCGAGAATGGTGATGGCTTCTCCGACGACAGACACCGGAGCGGGCGCCTTTTCGATGACATGGACCGTACGCATGATTGCTCTCCGAAAGGTGAGTCCCACACCCGCTGAGTATATTCACTGGCGTGCGCGCCCGGCACCTCGGGACAAGCCCGTCTGTCAGGGCGATTTCAACGTGGATTGAATTTTTCTCCGGCCCGATTGCTCTGCTGATGTAGAGACGTGTTGATTTAACGTCCTGCCACTGGCCTCAGACCGAGAGAAGCGCCCATGACTGCCCTGACACGACTCGACTCCCAGCCTGCCCACGAACACGCGATTTCCGTTGCCGGCAGCATGAAACAAACCTACGAACAGTTGTTGCTGAGCGACGATACCGAGCAGCAGCGCGCGCTCGCCCAGGACTTCCTGCAGGTGCAGTTGCAACGCGCTGCGGACGTGCCTGAAGCGATGCCCCACGAGCTGTCGGCGCTGCAAGACTGGGTCGAGCAACACTGTGCCGACGTCGCTCGCCAATACGCCGACTACCTGCAACAACGCAAGGACGGCGGTCCTCGGCAGTTCTTCACTAACAAGGCCCACGCGCTGTTTTTCCTGCAAGCGGTGGCCCCGACCAAACTGGTTGACGGTGCATGGCTTTACGGCCTGTTGCGTCACTGGCGCGACCCTCGTTTCGAAGGGCTGATCTGCACCTATCTGGAAGAACTGGGCGACGGCAATCCGGCGCAGAATCACGTGGTGATCTACCGCAAACTGCTTGCCGAACATGGCTTGCAAGACACCGGCGTAATCGCTGACGAGCACTACCTGCAAGGCGCGATACAACTGGCGTTGGGCGAATGCAGCGAGGAGTTTTTGCCTGAGGTGATCGGCTACAACCTGGGCTATGAACAACTGCCGCTGCATTTGCTGATCAGCGCCTATGAACTCAGCGAGTTGGGCATCGATCCGTATTACTTCACGTTGCACGTGACCATCGACAATGCCAGCACCGGCCATGCACACAAGGCGGTGCAAGCGGTGCTGGAGTTGTTGCCGCTGGAGGGCGATCGCGAAGACTTTCTGCGCCGGGTGGCGCTGGGTTATCGGCTCAACGATCTGGGGCAGGGCAGTGGCGCGATCATCGAATCGTTCGACCTCGACACCGAGTTGCTCAACATGCTTGAGCGCAAACGTCCCTTCGGTCAGCACATGCACTCCGACTATTGCCGGTTCGAAGGCCAGACCGTCAACCAATGGTTGTCCTCGCCGGAGCAGTTGCCAGGTTTCCTCGACGCCCTGCAAAACAAAGGCTGGATCAAGCGTCACCAGGACCCGCAAGACAGCCGTTTCTGGCAGTTGATCGACGGTGACGGCGCGGCGATGTTCGGGGTGTTCAGCCCCTATGAAAAACAGCTGCTGCATGACTGGATCGCCGGCGACTGGACGCCCGAGCGCTCAGGCGCTGCGGTTCGAGCGGGCAAAAGTGCCGTCAGCGAAGCGCCAGTGCCGGTTAACGACCCGGATGTGCAGAGCCTGCAAGACTCGCTGGAGGGGCTTGATGCTGCCGAGCAGATGCAAGCGTTGATTACGTGGCTGTCGGCGCGCCGACATTCTCATCCTGCAGGATTGATGGCGACGCGGCGCTTCATCGAACTCAAATCCAGCCTTCGCTAGGGAGTTGCACATGAATCAGGAAGAACAACTGGACACGGCCGATCTGGCGCTGCTGCAATTGGGCCGGCGTTTGCAGGCGGATGGCTACCGTTTTATCACCCCGACACCGCTGACGCATCAGCGGGTCAATCAGCGTGCTGAAGGGCAAAATGCCCAGAACTTGCGCGACGTGTTCGGCTGGTCGCGCGCCTTCGAGCCCGGTCTGCTGTCGGCGGACGAGCAACGGCAATTGCAACAGGCCGGCGTGCTTGAAGAACACGAGGGCCGTTTGAAAAGCCGGGTGCGCTGGTCGAGTCTCGATGATTTGCTGTTTGTGCATTCGGGTTTCCCCACCGACGCGGCCGACGCGGTGTTCTTCGGCCCCGACACCTACCGTTTTGCGCAGTTGATTCATGCCCATCTGCAACAGAGTTTCGCGCCGATCCGGCGCGCGGTCGACATCGGATGCGGTGCCGGTGTCGGCGCCATTGTGATTGCCCGCGCACGCCGCGAAGCCGAAGTATTGGCCGTGGACATCAACCCGGCGGCGCTGCGTCTGACGGCGGTCAATGCGGCCCTTGCCGAAGTAGCCAATGTCAGCGTCGAGACCAGCGATGTGTTGCAGGACGTCGACGGCCAATTCGACCTGATCGTCGCCAATCCACCCTATATGGCCGACCCCGCCGAACGGGCTTACCGGCATGGTGGCGGCGCGTTCGGCGCGCAACTGTCGCTGCGCATCGTCGAGCAAGCCTTGAATCGACTGGCGCCCGGTGGTTCCCTGGTGCTGTACACCGGGGTGGCGATGATCGACGGGCGCGATCCTTTTCTGCAAGCCCTGACCCCGTTTCTGGAATCGCCACGGTTCAGCTGGACCTACCGCGAACTCGATCCCGACGTGTTCGGCGAAGAGCTATTGACGGCGGGTTATCAACGGGTA
Organism: Pseudomonas sp. DR48; assembly: GCF_019823085.1. Taxonomy (NCBI): domain Bacteria; kingdom Pseudomonadati; phylum Pseudomonadota; class Gammaproteobacteria; order Pseudomonadales; family Pseudomonadaceae; genus Pseudomonas; species Pseudomonas sp. DR48. The sequence goes on from NZ_CP081946.1 coordinate 4,761,900, forward strand.
GAGCGCATCGCAGTGGTCGCGCTGATCGTCACCCGCAGTGGCCCCGGCATTGGGGGAAGCGTTGAAGCAGCAGGTGCGCCATGAGCAAGAACCTGGAAGATTACAACCGCATGCGCGACTTTTCGGCTACCTCGGAACCGGCCGCCGGTAAACGCTCGGGCAAGAAGGCAGGAAAAGATCATGCGTTGCAGTTCTGTATCCAGAAGCACGACGCTTCGCGCCTGCATTACGACTTTCGCCTGGAACTCGATGGCGCGCTGAAGAGTTGGGCGGTGCCCAAGGGCCCGTCGTTGGACCCCAAGGTCAAGCGCCTGGCCGTGCATGTCGAAGACCATCCGATTGACTACGCAACGTTCGAGGGCAGCATCCCCGAAGGGCATTACGGCGCCGGGGATGTCATCGTCTGGGACCGTGGCGTATGGATTCCCCAGGGTGACCCGGCTGAGTCATACGCCAAGGGCAAGCTCAAGTTCGAGCTGCAAGGCGAGAAGCTCGGTGGGTTGTGGAACCTGGTGCGCACGCACATGCCGGGCAAGCAGGAACAATGGTTCCTGATCAAGCATCAGGACACCGCGGCAAAACCCGAAAGTGATTACGACGTGGTGGCCGCCGAGCCGGACAGTGTGCTCAGCGATCGCACCATCATCCCCAAAAAGTCAAAAGCGCCGGATAAACCCAAACCGGTCAAGAAGCCCACGCGCAAAGTCACGCCTAAAGCAGCCTCGGCGCAACTCACCGGCGCCCACAAAGCCAAAATGCCAGAGCTGCTCAAACCGGAACTGGCGACGCTGGTAGAGAAAGCCCCGGGCGGCGAGTGGACTTATGAAATCAAGTTCGACGGCTACCGGATCATGGCGCGCATCGACCACGGTGAGGTAAAACTCTTCACCCGCAATGGCCACGACTGGACCCACAAGCTGCCCGCGCAAGCCGAGGCGCTGACGGCGCTGGGCCTTGAATCCGCTTGGCTCGACGGTGAAATGGTGGTCGCCAACGAGCAGGGCGTGCCGGACTTCCAGGCGCTGCAAAATGCATTCGAAGCGGGTAGCAGCGGCGCCATCGTTTACTACCTGTTCGACATGCCTTACCTCAACGGCGTCGACCTGCGCGAGGTGCCGGTGGAGGAGCGAAGAGTGGCCCTGGCGACGGTGCTCAATTCCAACAAGGACTCGCTGCTGCGCTTCTCGGAGTCGCTTGCCGAGGAACCCGAAGCCTTGCTCAACAGCGCCTGCCAGATGCAAATGGAGGGGCTGATCGGCAAGCGCCTGGGGTCGCCTTATGTGTCCCGGCGCAGCAGCGACTGGATCAAGCTCAAGTGCAAACATCGGCAGGAGTTTGTGGTGGTCGGCTATACCGATCCCAAAGGTTCACGTAATGCCTTTGGCGCCTTGCTGCTCGGGTTGCACGACCGTGACAGCGGCGAGTTGCGCTACGCCGGCAAGGTCGGCACCGGGTTCAACGAAACCACCCTGAAAAGCATCCACGAACAACTCAAACCCTTACAGGTGAAAAAGCCATCGGTGGTCAATCCTCCGACCGGATTTGACGCCAAGGGCGTGCACTGGCTCAAACCCGTGCTGCTGGCAGAAATTGCTTTCGCCGAGATGACCAAGGACGGTTCGGTGCGCCATGCGGTGTTCCATGGCCTGCGCGATGACAAACCTGCTAAAAACATCACCGAGGAGCGCGCGAAAGTGGTGAAGACACAAGCGAAAAAACCGGCCGCCAGCGCTGAAAAGAAAACCGCCCAGACCGCGCCGTCGCAGATTGGACTGGGGGCGGGCAAAGTCCGCATCACGCACCCGGACCGGGTGATCGACGCCAGCAGCGGTACCACCAAAGTGCAACTGGCCGAGTATTACGCCAGCGTCGCGCAGTGGATTCTGCCCGAGCTCAAGGATCGCCCGGTGGCGTTGGTCCGGGCTCCGGATGGCATCACCGGCGAGTTGTTCTTCCAGAAGAACGCCGAGCGCCTCGCCATTCCGGGGATCACCACGCTGGACAAGGAACTCACCGGCCAACCGGTGATGATCATCAACAACGCCGAAGCCCTGATCGGCGCCGTGCAGATGAGCACCGTCGAACTGCACACCTGGAACGCCACCTCGGACAATCTCGATAAACCGGATCGCTTCGTTCTCGACCTCGACCCGGACCCGGCGCTGCCCTGGAAAACCATGGTCGAGGCGACTCAACTGACCCTGTCGGTCCTCGATGAACTGGGGCTCAAGGCCTTTCTCAAGACCAGCGGCGGTAAAGGCATTCACCTGGTGGTGCCGCTGACCCGCAAGCTGGGTTGGGATGAGGTGAAGGACTTCAGCCACGCCATCGTCAGTCACATGGCCAAGCTGTTGCCGGAACGTTTTTCCGCGGTGTCGGGACCGAAGAACCGGGTAGGGCGGATCTTCATCGATTACCTGCGCAACGGGCTCGGCGCAACGACCATTTGCGCCTACGCGGCGCGCACCCGCGAAGGGATGCCGGTGTCGATGCCGATCTTTCGTGACGAGGTGGGCGAACTCAAGGGCGGCGATCAGTGGAACATCCACAACGCCCATGAACGCCTGGCTGAAGTCGGCGATGAGCCGTGGGCCGATCTTAAGAAAACCCGGCAATCCATCACCGCCGACATGCGTCGCAGAGTCGGAATGAAAAAATAAACCCGGGAAACATGGGAGCTGCGTAGGAGCTGTCGAGGGAAACGAGGCTGCGATCTTTTGACTTTGATTTTTTAAAACAAGATCAAAAGATCGCAGCCTCGTTTCACTCGACAGCTCCTACATAGCTCCTATATAGCTCCTACACAGTGTTACTTGATGAACGCTTGTAGATCGGTGCCCAGTTTGTCGATGGCCGCCTTGAAGTCCTTGGCGGTGATCTTCTGGCTGGCGTTTTCCAGGGTGCTGCCGAAGACTTTGCGTACCACCTTGGCTACGGTCTGATTGGTTTTGGCGTCGATGAACTCGGCTTCGATGAACAGCGTGGTGTCCTGATCCCGATGACCACTGGCCGCAGAAACACCGCCGACCACCGCGGCGACCGGAACCACTTCATACCACTTCATGCCTTCATTTTCGGCGGTAACCCCGGTAATCGCCGCGCGCAAAATCAGGGTTTTCGAGCCTGGTTGTGGGCTGGTAACCACACGGTATTTCTGACCGAGGATGGTTTTGGTTTTGGTGGTCATGTAGTTCTGGATGTCATCCAGGGTTTGCCGATTGACCCGTTCGTTGGGCTTTGGCGCCGGGTACAACTCCAGCCTGTTGAACGCCACGGTGTCGTAGGCATTGGGGTTCCATGAAGGACTCACCCAGCGCATCGCCTTCTCACCGCTGGTGGTGGTGACTTCCTGCAGGTTGTTGTAGTTGGACAGGAAGCCTGAGTACTGGTCTTTTTCTGTGACTTTCGAGGTACACCCGCCGAGCAGCAGGCTGGCCAGTGCAGCGCCGATGAACAATTTACGGGACAGGTTCATAGTGGTAAGTGCTCCATGGTTTGCATCGTGTTTACTCATGTTTGAGCATAGGTGGCTATTGTGAATATTCACTGCCAAAACGGGTGGTCAGCGTCGACCACCCGTAAATCAGCGGTTTTACTTGGCCATCTCCGCTCGCGCTGCTGCAATTTTGGCTTTGACTGAATCCAGGTTGAAACTTGCGCCTTTTTGCATCGGCGGGAACTCAATCGCGGTTTCAGCCAGTTTGGCGACCTGTTGCTGGACGAACACGAAACGCCAGAACTGAAACTTGAACCAGTCGAAATACTGCTGTGAACCTTGGGCAGCCTGGTTTTCCGGCCAACCCATGCGCTCGAACGGGTCAAGACGAAGGTTGGTCAGGATCGGTACATCGACCGCCAGTTTGGCGCCCATCCAGCCGCCGGGTTGATCGATGAAGCGGTACTTGTAGTCATCGATGCGGACCGCACCCAGCGCGCTTTCACCAAAGTAGAAGATTTCATGCCGGTTCGACGGGCCTTTCCCGGTGATCATCGGTGTCTGATCGTAGCCGTCCAGGTGCACCTTGTAGGTCCGGTCGCCCAGTTGTTTGCCCTTGAGCAGTTCGTCGGTGATGTTTGGATTGCCTGCTGCTGCGACCAGGGTCGGGAACCAGTCCATGCCCGACATGATGCCGTTGGCTACAGTGTTTGCCGGTACTTTGCCCGGCCAGCGAATCATCGCCGGCACGCGGAAGCCACCTTCCATCACCGTGCCTTTGCCCATGGCAAATGGTGTGGTGCCGCCGTCAGGCCAGGTGAAGTTCTCGGCGCCGTTGTCGGTGGTGAAGATCACGATGGTGTTGTCATCCATGCCGTCTTTTTTCAGCTTGGCCATGACGTCGCCGACGATGTCGTCGAGTTGTGCCATGCCGGCTTCCTGCTCCGACCAGCCGTTTTGTGCATTGCGCATCGCTTCATATTTGTCAGCCAGGTGCGTGACGATGTGCATGCGGGTCGGGTTGAGCCAGACGAAGAACGGTTTGTTGTCGGTCTTGGCCTTGTCGATAAAGCTGAAAGCCTTGTCGCGAATTTCTTCGTCGACGGTTTTCATCCGATCCGGATACAGCGTGCCGGCATCTTCGATCTTCTGTTTGCCGACCTTGCCCCAGCGTGGCATCACCGTTGTGTCATCGGTGGTGGTGGCCCAGCTGTGAACCATGTTGCGCGGCCCGACGGTGGCCAGAAGCTCTTGCGGATAGTTGGGGTGCGCCGGGTCTTCCATGGCGTCGAGGTGATAGAGGTAGCCGAAGAACTCATCGAAGCCATGCACGGTCGGCAGGAACTCGTTCAAGTCACCCAAGTGGTTCTTGCCAAACTGACCCGTGGCGTAACCCATGGCTTTGAGGGTGGTGGCGATGGTGACCGCTTCGGCGGGAATGCCGACAGGAGAGCCGGCCTGGCCCACCGTGGTCATACCCGTGCGGATCGGCAGTTCGCCGGTAATGAAATTGGCGCGTCCGGCTGTACAACTGGCCTCGGCGTAATAATCGGTGAAACGCATGCCTTCAGCAGCCAATTGGTCGAGGTTAGGGGTACGGCCGGCCATCATGCCCTGGTTGTAGACGCCGATATTGGACCAGCCAATATCGTCACCCATGATCACCACGATGTTCGGCGCCTTGTCGGCGGCTTGAGTGGCCAGGGGTAGAACCATTGCAGATAACAGCATCGACACCGCGAACAGCCTGGATAATTTTGACTGGTTCATTTGGAGCTCCTGTGTACTTGCGTTAGTACTGAAACAGGCCCCCCCCGACCTATATTTAAATATGTATCCCCCGCAAGAGAGTAGGTTTGAACTGTGAAATTTCCAGTAATAATTACCAGTGGTGTGCCCTTGTTTCACGGGGTTTACAGCAGAGCCGGCAACTTGCAGGGTGAACGACATCTGAATTAGTCAACTTCCACCCCAAAGGTTTTATTCGCTGTTCGAATAGCGAAGGCATCAAACCGGTATTACAACGCAGGCGTCAGTGAGCCGCAGAAAATTAATCCGTTGTCGCGCTACTTCCATTGCTACTCTTTAAATCCTGATGGGGTGTCTGCGGAGAACAAGCGATGTCATACCCTCTACAGCGTGTCCGGTTGTGCGTCCCCTGGTTGCTCATGTGCGTGTTTGCAACGCCGTTGCTCGCGGCTCAACCTGCGGCCATGGATGCTCAAGTGAACCAACTGGAGCCCAAGGCGCTGGAGATTTTGAAGTCCATGAGTGCCAGGCTGGCAAGCACCCAAGGCATGAGCTTCAAAGCCATCACCACTTACGAGAAACCCAGCCGGCTGGGGCCACCCCTGGCCTATAACACCGTGGCACTGGTCAATATGCAGCGGCCCGATCATTTGCGCGTATTGACCTCGGGCGATGGTGCAGCGACCGAGTTCTATTACGACGGCAAGCAAGCCTATGCCTATGAGCCGAAGGGAAACCTGCTGGCGCAAGCAGATGCACCCCCCACTATTGATGCGACCCTTGAGGCGGCCTACCAACGCGCGGCCATCTATTTTCCCTTTACCGACGTCATCGTTGCCGATCCCTACAAGGATCTGGAAAGAGACATGCGCCTGGCGTTTTACATCGGTCAGTCCACGGTGGTCGGCGATACCACGACGGATGTAATTGCCTACGCCAATGACGTGGTGTTCGTACAAGCCTGGATCGGTGCGCAAGACAAGCTGCCGCGCATGTTGCGTGCGGTGTTCCGTGACGACCCGACCCAATCCCGGCACCAGGTCGCGTTCAGTGACTGGAAGCTCGAATCGGCGCTCACTGCCGAATTCTTCAAACCCGAACATATCGAGAATGCACACAGGATTGAATTTGCTCCGCCGCCCGACTTGCGCGCCCCGGAAGGGGTCAAGGCACCGGTCGCGAACCCCTGAGCGAGGAGGCAGGAACATGAACAGATCTACGTTGAAATTCGCCGGCCTGGTCGTCGCGCTGCTCAGTTGCAACCAGGCGCTGGCCTGGTCGCACGCATCCAGTTTTGGCCGTTCATCCGGCGGTGGTGGTTCCTGGAGTCACTCCGGTGAATACGGCTCGGCTTCGGGCGGTGGAGGCAGCTGGAGTGGAGAAAGCAATCGAGGCGGCTCGGCGTCCGGCGGCGGCGGTAGCTGGAGCGGATCAGGCTATCGTGGCGGCTCGGCCTCGGGTGGTGGCGGCAGTTGGAGCGGCACAGACGAACGGGGCGGCACTGCCTCTGGTGGCGAGGGTTCGTGGCATGGCACCGGAGCCGAAGGTGGAACGGCATCCGGCGGCGAGGGCGCGTGGCACGCCCAAGGTGAAAATGGCGCCACCGCCAGCGGCTACCATGCGAACGGATATGGTACGACGGCCTACCACCCGGCAACCTACGGCACCAGTTACTACCACCCACCTACCGCCGTTTATGCCAGCAGCGGTTGCTATAACTGTGGGTACAACGAGGGCGTGAATCCCGCCGCGGCGGCAGCAGCAGGGGCAGTGACCGGTGCTGCCATTGCCACGGTGGCCAATCAGGGGGCAAACAACAATGCCTACGGTGCAGGTTATAACGCCGGGATGGTGGCCTCTGCACCGCCGACCATGCCCATGGGCGCAACCTTTGCGAGCCTTCCCTCCGGATGTGAGCTGAGGACAGTTGCAGCGGGGACTTTTTATCAGTGCGGCAATTCGTGGGTACGACCTGCGTATGGCGCCAACGGTGTGTTCTACACGGTCGTGCCGACGCCTTAATCAAGAGGGCGCCGCCATACAGGCCGGCTCACCGATTGTGCTGTTGGCGCTTCTAGCTTTGGGGAACAACCCGGGCATCGTTCCCGGTGCCTTCGATGTAAACGTTCATGCCTTTGCTCAGCACAGGGTTGATTGGCTGAGTGACCGATACCAGCACACCGTTTCTCACCCGAACGATGATTTGCTGCGCTTCCTTGGGTTGGTCATAACGCTTTTTCTCCGCGTAGTTGCCACCTGCCGCACCGGCGAGGGCCCCCGCTACCATGGCGACATCGCGGCCGGTGCCGCTGCCTATCAGGCTGCCGATCCCGACGCCGGCGAGCCCGCCAAGAATGGCCCCGACCCCGCTGTCGTGATTGGTCTGCATCTGTGTCGGCACGATCTGTTCGATCTTGCCCGAGCGGATCTCTGTCTCGCCAGCACCTCCGCTGCTCGATCCTACGGCGGCACAGGCACTGATCAGCAGACTGGCCAGTGCGATCGTTAGCCAGGAAACAGTCGTTTTCATTGCGAGCTCCTTCTGCCAGGGAATGATCGATTCAAACGCATCGCGTTACGTGAGAAAAAAGCCTAGCACAACATTTTCCAGGCGTTGGCGCAGCGCCTGCTGCAGGGAGCAGGCGCTGCGCCGGACCTCAGCTGATCTTGCGCGAGGATCCCTGCCAGTATTTTTCACGCACCTGGCGGCGCAGAACCTTGCCGACCACGGAGGTCGGCAGTTCGTCGACAAACACCAGCGATTTCGGCGCCTTGTAGCCGCCCAGGCGAGTCCGGGTCTGTGCGATCAGTTCTTGCGAAGAGACACACTCACCTTTTCGCAGGATCACTTCGGCATGCACTGCTTCGCCCCATTCGGCATGGGGAATGCCAACCACGGCCGCCATCAGCACCGAGGGGTGCGCTGCCAGCGCCGCCTCGACTTCCACCGCATAAACGTTGAAGCCGCCGCTGATGATCATGTCCTTGAGCCGGTCAACGATGTACAGGTAGCCGTCGTTGTCGATGTAACCCAAGTCACCGGATTTCCACGCGCCATCGTCGAACTCTGCTGCGCTCGCTTCCGGATTTTCGTAATACCCCTTGATGATCGCCTTGCAGCGGATCCGGATTTCGCCGGTTTCGCCAACGGGCAGCGGATGGCCGTCCGGGTCGGCGATAAACACTTCTACGCCGGGCGTCGGTCGGCCCGCCGAGGACAGACGTTGCAGCGCACTGGCATCACCCGGTTGATGGGCAGCCTTCTCCAACGCCGCGATGATCATCGGTGCCTCGGTGGCGGCGTAGCCCTGGACAAAAATCTGTCCGAAACACTCCACCAGTTCGCCAAGCTTGTCCGGGCTCATTGGTGCCGCGCCATAGATCAGCGTGGTCAGGGACGAGAAGTCTTTCGGATCGGCCCGTTGCAATTCCAGCAGGCGGTACAGCACGGTCGGCACCAGGAACGAATGGCTGACCCGCTCGCTCTCGACGACCTGCCGCCAGTTTTCCATGTCGAGCTGGTTGAGGGTGATGTTGGTGCCACCGCCATACACCGTGGGGAAAAACAGCATCAAGGTGCCGTGCGACAAAGGTGAGACATGCAGCAACCGAGTCGCGCCAGACAGGCCCAGATCGGTGTTGATGAACGCCGCATCGCGACACGCCATCCAGTTGTCGATGGAATACATCGCGCATTTGCCCTTGCCGGTGGTGCCACCGGTGAAGCGCAGCATGCAGATGTGCTGATCGGAGTCGAGGGTCACATCGTTGTCGAGGTCGGACGCGGCCTCCACCATCGGCCAGAAGCTGTGCACGCCGGGGAGGGTGGCTTGCTCGGCGGTGGGCGGGTCCATCACCACGATCTCGCAACCACGGCTGCGCAACATGCCGTAGTAGCTGTCGAGCAAACGGGTTTCGAGAAACACCACCCGCGGCTGGACCAGGTCGATCTGCCGCGCGTGCTCGTCGAGCGGGTCGCGCAGGTTGGTCATGACCACCGTGCCTTCCTGCTTGAAGGTGCTGGGAAACATCATCAGGCTGAGGTTGTCGTTTTCCAGGATCAGCATGAAGCGTTCGCCGGCGCTAACCTGCAGCCGGTTGCGCAGCACATCGGCCACGCGGTTGGTCAGCAGATGGTATTGCTCATAGGTGAAACGCCGATTGCGCTCGACGTTGACGATCGCTTCCTGGTCGCGATGACGCAATGCGAGCAGGCGCATGATTCGGCTGAAATTCATTTTCATGGCGTGTGGGCCCTGTATGACTGGCGCAATGGATCGAGGCGTTTATCGGGCACGCATGCGCGACGCGGCATCAAGGCGAATGGTTTCGCCGTTGATGTAGGCGTTCTCGATCAGGAAGGCGCAGCAATGGGCGAACTCGCGCATGTCGCCCAGGCGCTTAGGCGCTTCCATCTGCTCCTTGAGGGAGTTCAGGACTTTCTCGTCCAGACCGGCCACCATGGTGGTCAGGAACAGGCCCGGAGCAATGGCGTTGACGCGCACCCCGATCTCGCCCAGCTCACGGGCGGCGGGCATGTTCATGCCGATCACGCCGGCCTTGGTCGCAGCGTAGGCACACTGACCGACCTGGCCTTCATACGCGGCGCCGGACGAAACATTGATCACCACGCCACGCTCTTCGCCGCCTTCCGCGTCGTTGTTAGCCATGCGCTCGGCGCACTTGGACATGACGTTGAACACGCCATTGAGGTTGATCGCGGTGGCCTGGGCAAAACGTGCCAGCGGTGCAGCCTTGCCTTCGCGGCCCAGCACCTTGAAGCCGGTCGGTACAGCAGCGCCGTTGATGCACACGTGAATCGCACCGAACCGGTCCATGACTGCATTCACAGCGTTCTGCACCGAGGCTTCATCGCTGACGTCGGTCTGCACGAACATCGCCCGATCAGCGCCAATCTCGGCCACAGCCTTTTCGCCGGCCTCTGTATTCAGGTCGAAAATGGCCACGCGAGCGGCTTTTTCGGTCACCAGGTAGTGAGCCGTCGCCAGGCCCAGGCCCGACGCGCCGCCAGTGATTACAACGACTTTGTCTTGAATACGCATGGAAAGTGTCCTTGTTCGCTGCCCGGCACCTTCGGTGCCAGGTTGTTATTGTTGGGTGTCGAACGGGCGGCTGATCAGAACGCGTTGACCCCGGTCAAGGCGCGGCCAATGATCAGTTGCTGGATTTGCGTGGTGCCTTCCGGGATCGGCACGATGATCGCTTCGCGGGCGAGTTTCTCGACCAGGAAGTCGGTGGTCACACCGGCACCGCCGTGAATCTGCACGGCCTGACGGGCGATGGTCACTGCAGCTTCGCAAGCAAAATACTTGGCCATGGCTGCTTCCATTTCTGCCGGGATGCCGGCGCCGATCATTTCGGCAGCGCGGTAGGTCAGCAGGCGCGCGGCATCAACGTTAGTGGCCATTTCCGCGAGCATGGCGGAGATCAACTGGTGGCCTGCGATGAGCTTGCCGTGCTGCTTGCGCTCCTTGGCGTAACGCACGGCTTCTTCCAGTGCGCGGCGGCCGATACCCAAGCCTTGAGCCGCGACAAACACTCGGGAACGTTCGAAGAACGACAGGGTGTTTTTCAGCGCTTCGCCTTCGTTGCCGATGATGTTGCTGGCCGGGACGCGCACATCGTTGAGGAAAATCTGCGCGGTCGACTGGCTGTTCCACGCCATCTTGTGAATGTTCTGAACTTCGTACGGGTGTTCTTTGCGGTCCAGCAGGAAATGCGTCAGGCCCTTGCGCGGATCATCACCGGTGCGGCAGGTGCAGATCAGGAAGTCGGAGTAAGCGCCGTTGCTGATCCAGGTTTTTTCGCCGTTGATGATGAAGTCGTCGCCGTCGCGACGGGCGCGGGTCTTGATTTCCAGGACGTTGGAACCGACATCCGGCTCCGAAATGGCGACGCTGACGAACGAGTCGCCGCTGATCAGGCCCGGCAGGTAACGCTCGCGCAAGTGAGCCGGGGCGAGTTTTTCCAGCATCTGTGCGCCAAAAGAGTTGATGACCACCGGCGTGGACAGGTCCACCGAGCAGGCGGCGACTTCTTCGAACAGCATGGTCATGGTCGGCCAGTCCAGGCCCAGCCCGCCGTTGGCTTCGCTGACCGCGCCGGAGACCATGCCGAACTCTACGAGCTGGCGCATCATCTCGGCCATTTTCTCTTTCGGCATGAACGTGTCGCGGTATTCCTTGTTGAACACCGGGTCGATCTTGTCTGCCAGGAAGCGACGGAAACTTTCGACGGCTTCGAGTTGTTCCGGGGTGCGCATGACGTGTCCCATGAGGGTTCTCCTTAAATAGTCTTGTTGGCGAGAATGTTGACGGCGACCACGGCTTCTTCGATGCCGAACAGGCCACCACCGTTTTCCTGAATGGCGATGCGCGCGCCTTCGACCTGGCGCTTGCCGGCCTCACCGCGCAGTTGCGTCACCAGTTCATGGATTTGTCCCAGACCCGTGGCGCCGATCGGGTGCCCCTTCGACTCGAGGCCGCCGGACGGGTTGATCGGCATGCGGCCGCCAACGGTGAAGTCACCGCGTTCGGCGGCCGGACCACCGTGGCCGAAGGGCACCAGCATCAGCGATTCGGCGTTGAGGATTTCACCGATGGCCGAGGCGTCATGGACTTCCGCGACATCGACGTCGCAGGGGTCGACACCGGCCATGGCGTAGGCTTTTTTTGCGGCGAGGTGCGCGACGATTTTTTCCGGTTCATCCAGGCCACGATGGGTGCCGGTCTGCACCACGCTGGCGAGCACCCGAACGGCGCGGTCGCCGGCGTTTCTCAAACGCTTGAGACCGTCGGCGTTGCACAACAGCACGGCGGCCGCGCCGTCGCTGATCGGCGAACACATGAGGGTGGTCAGTGGGTAGCAGATCGGTGGCGAAGCGAGGACTTCATCAATGCTGAAGGCTTGCTGGAACTGCGCCAGCGGGTTGTGCACCGAGTGTTGGTGGTTTTTCGCCGCGACAGCCGCGATCTGCCGCTGGGTGGTGCCATAACGCAGCATGTGGTTGCGGCAAATGGCGGCATACACGTCCATGAACACGCTGTAGGGACGTTCGGAAACGGTGCCCGGCGGCGGCACGATGCCTTCGCCCATGGCCAGCAAGGTGTGCTTGTTCTGCTCGACAGTGGAGACGTCCCAGCCGCCATCGAACACCGCGAACATCTTGGCTTTATCGGGGATGTTCATTTTCTCGGCGCCGACGGCGAGGGCGATGTCGCACTGGCCAGCCCGCAGCGCCAGGGTGGCCAGGTTGAACGCCGAGGAGCCTGATGCGCAGGCGTTCTCGACCGAAAACACCGGTACACCTTCGACGCCGATACGGCGCATGGCAATCGGGCCGGGAATGCCGGTCTGACCCTGCAACATGCCGTTGGTCATGGTGCTGTAATACACCGAGCCGATGTCGGCGGTGGTGGCGCCGGCGTCCTTCAACGCCAGGCCGACGGCTTCCTCGACCATGTCGTAGACGCTGCGTTCCAGCAAGCGCCCGAACGGCGTCATGCCAACGCCCACTACGTAGATATCGTTCATTGTCTGTTCCTGCTGATTGCGGGGGACGTGGCGGCCTAGCGGCCCTTGAAGTTCGGTGCGCGTTTCTCGCCGAAGGCCAGCAAACCTTCCTGGAAATCAGCGGTGCGCAGGTGTTGGCGCAGCATCACCTGCTCGTGCTGCAAGGCATCGTCGCGAGTCTTGTCGGCCGAGGCGCGGGCTACTTCTTTCATGCGGCGCAGGGCAATCGGGCTCTTTTTCGCAATGTGGTTGGCCAGCGCCAGGGCGGCGTCGGCCAGCTCGGCGTCGGCGTGGACTTCGCACACCAGGCCGTAGCCTTTCATTTCGGTAGCGGAAAGGGATTTGCCGGTCATCAGCAAATACATCGCGATGTTCAACGGGATCAGGCGTGGCAACACGGCTGCGCCACCCGCTCCTGGATAGACGCCGAAGTTGGCATGGGCATCGGCAAGGGTGGCGGTTTGCGCCGCAATCACGATGTCGGCGCACATTGCCAGTTCCAGGCCCCCGGCCATGGTCACGCCGTTGAGCGCTGCAATTACGGGTTTAGGAAAGTTGCGCAGTTGGCCAAAGACTTGATTGGCTCGATCAAGGAAATCGGCTTCGCCTGCAGGCAGCGTGGCACCGGCCAGGACTTCCTTGAGATCGGCACCGGCGCAGAAGGCCGGGCCATTCCCGGTCAGGATCACCGCCCTCAGTTCGTCATTGAGCGCAATGTCGTTGAGGCTATGTTCGAGTTCGGCGAGTGTCGCCAGGTTCAGCGCGTTCATGGCCCGTGGCCGGTTGAGCGTCAGGCGCGCCACCGGGCCGATGATTTCGTACAGCAAGACATCTTCACTCATGACAACTCCCCTTATTGTTAGCGCTCTGTTGGCGTCGTTGATGGGACCGATAGTAGGAATGCACTCCAGGCTGTCGCAGGTCATTGCAACGAAAGCGGTTGTCCGCTGGATGTTGGCGGGGTGATGCGCGAGGGGGTGTTTGGCGCGATTGCGCCAAAGACCGGAAAAAGGTTGCAGATGACCTGCGCGGCGCCCGGTCGTTGCGCACCATCGTGTGAACAAAATCAACAGCACCCAAGGAATGTCATGGCCAGCAGCCAACACCTCGAGGCCCACGTGACTATTGCCCGCATGCAAGATGTGCTGGCGCGCCAGCAGTCCGCTTTCGTTGCCGAAGGCCCGCCATCACTGGCGTTGCGCATTGATCGAATCGACCGGGTGATTGCCCTTGTGCTCGACAACCGGCAGGCGCTGTGTGAGGCGCTGGCGGCAGATTTCTCGTGGCGCTCGCATGACCATTCGCTGATGAGCGATGTGCTGTTGCCGGTTGCAGGGCTCAAATATGCACGCAAGCATGTGCGTCGGTGGATGAAGGCTGAGCGGCGCACCCCGGAAATGGGCGCCGGGTGGCTGGGAGCCAGGGCTGAAATTCGCTTTCAGCCGTTGGGCAGCATCGGCATCATGGCGCCGTGGAATTTTCCGGTGGCCATCGCGCTGGGGCCACTTGCCGAAGCCTTTGCCGCCGGTAATCGGGCGATGATCACGTTGTCGGAGTTCACCCCGGCGACGGCTGCCTTGCTGATCGAGTTGTTGGCCAAGTATTTCGATGACACCGAGGTAGCGGCATTTGTCGGGGGAGCCGAGGTCGGCGCGGCTTTTTCAGCCTTGCCACTGGACCACATCATCTTCACCGGCAGCCCGCGTGTCGGGCGTCTGGTGATGGCGGCCGCCGCGCAAAACCTGACACCTTTGACACTGGAGCTGGGGGGCAAGTCGCCGACAATCATCGGTCGCGGCGCCGACCTGGACGATGCGGCGCGGCGGATCTGGGGCGGCAAGGGCATCAGCGCCGGGCAAGCCTGCATCGCCCCGGACTACGTGTTGGTGCATGAAGACGACCTCGAACGTTTGCTGATCAGCCTGCAAGATGAACTGCGCAAAATGTTCCCGACCCTGCGCGACAACCCGGACTACACCGCCATGGCCACTCCCGGCCAGTACCAGCGCCTGCAAACCTACCTGGCCGATGCCAAGGCGTTGTGCGTGCGGTGCATCGAGGTCAATCCGGCGCGGGAAGAACTGGCTGGCGTGCGCAAGATTGCCCCGACGTTGTTGGTGGATCCGCCCGAGGAGGCGTTGGTGATGCAGGAGGAGCTGTTCGGGCCGCTGCTGCCGATTTGTGGCTATCGGTCTATCAACGAAGCCATCGCTTACGTCAATGCGCGCCCGCGTCCGCTGGCGCTGTACTACTTCGGCAGGGACCGCGCCGAGGCGGAGCAGGTTCTGGAGCGCACCTCTTCAGGCGGCGCATGCATCAACGAGGTCATGCAACATATTTTCCAGAGTGACCTACCGTTCGGAGGATGCGGGAATTCAGGGTTCGGGCGCTATCGCGGTGGCGATGGTTTCAAGGCCTTCAGCTTGCAGCGCGCGGTGTTCACGCCGCCGCGATGGGATCTGATGGGCTTGCTGCGACCACCTTACGGCAAGCTGTTTCGGCGGGTGATGAACGTTTTGTTGAGGCCGTGAGGCCGCCAAATCATCGCAGCCTCGTAGCACTCGCGTAGGAGCTGTCGAGTGCAACGAGGCTGCGATCTTTTGATCTTGATCTTTGTCCAAGAGGAATCCATGCATGCCCCCCTTGAAACCCCTTGTCCTGGCCATCGGCTGTCTGGCATTCGGCCCCCAATGCTTCGCCGCCCCCAACATCGTGGTCCTGGTCGCCGACGATTGGGGCTACAGCGATGTCGGTTCCTTTGGCAGCGAAATTGCCACGCCGAATATCGACACCCTGGCCCGTGAAGGCGTGCGGTTTGCCGATTTTCACGTCACGGCATCCTGCTCGCCGACCCGTTCGATGCTGCTGACCGGTGTCGACAACCATCGCAACGGCGTTGGCAACATGCCGGAAACCATGCCCGCCGAACATCTTGGCAAACCTGGTTACAGCGGCGTGCTCAACGACAATGCGATCACCGTCGCCAGCCTGCTCAAGGACAACGGTTATCACACCTACATCACCGGCAAATGGCACCTGGGCAAGACCGCCGATACCTTGCCGAACAAGCGCGGCTTCGAGCGCTCCTTCATTCAGGCCGACAGCGGCTCGGACAACTGGGAAGAGCGGCCCTATGCACCGCTCTACGACAAGGCAGCCTGGTTCGAGAACGGTCAGCCGGCGCACTTGCCCAAGGACTATTACTCCTCGACCTTTATCGTCGACAAGGCGATGGATTACATCGCCGCGGATCGCCAGGATGGCCGGCCGTTCTTCGCGTATCTGGGGTTTCAGGCCAACCACATTCCGGTCCAGGCTCCCAAGGCCATCATCGACAATTACCGTGGTCGCTATGACGAAGGCTGGACCGCGTTGCGCCAGGCGCGTCGGGATCGTGCTGTAGAACTGGGGTTGATTCCTCCTGGGGCCGGTTTGAAGACGATGGCCAGCACTGCTGACTGGGACGCCTTGACTGATCAACAGAAACGCTACGAAGCGCGTCGCATGGAAGTCTATGCCGGCATGGGTGAAACCATGGACCGGGAAATCGGCCGGCTGATCGCGCACCTCAAAGCTACCGGCGAATACGACAACACGGTGTTTGTATTCCTGTCCGATAACGGCAGCGAGCCGACCGACCCTTACGACATCCTCGCCCTGAAACTGTGGCTTGAAGTGAAATACTCGCGCGACATTGACCGCTTGGGCGGCAAGGGCGCTTTCTCCAGCATCGGCCCGAGCTGGGCCAGTGCGGCCGCGTCCCCCTTGAGTGGCTACAAGTTTTTTGCTGGCGAGGGCGGTTTACGCACACCGCTGATCATCTCCGGTGTGCCGGGGATCGAGGCCAATCAGATTTCCAGAACCTTCACCCATGTCACCGACATTGTCCCGACCTTGCTGGAAGTCGCTGGCGTCAAACCTCACGACGGTCATTACCAGGGTAAAGCGGTCGAACCGTTGATCGGCGCGAGTCTGGTGCCGGTGCTGCTGGGGCGAGCCGAGCGGGTGCATGCCGAGGACAAAGCCATTGGTTACGAACTGTCCGGCAGCGCTGCGTTGTTCAAGGGCGATTACAAACTGGTGAAAAGCCTCAAGCCGGTGGGCGATGAGCAATGGCACCTCTACAACATCGCCACCGACCCCGGTGAAGTGATCGATTTGCAGCAACAGATGCCGGAGCGTTTCCAGCGCATGCAGGCCGACTACGCCGAGTATGTGCGCGTCAATGGCGTGCTGCCGATGCCGGCGGGTTACGACTACAAGCGTCAAGGGCAGTTGTATGCGTTACAGCACGTGATCATGCCGAAACTCAAGGCTGCGGCGCCACCCGTTGTGGCGGTGTTGGTGCTGCTCGTCGGGGCCTGGGTATGGCGCCGTCGTCGGAAGGGGACTGAATCATGATCGATGAAGTGGATGAGTGGGGCCGTCGGCTGATTCATCGGCGCAAGGTGGAATGCCAAGGTTTTTTGCGTGCCGACGGGCTGTGGGACATTGAAGGCCGATTGAGTGACTGCAAGACCCATCCGGTGACCCTGGCTGAAGGCCGGATCGTGGCGGCGGGGCAGACCTACCACGGGATGCTGATTCGCCTGACGCTGGACGATGATTTTGTTGTGCGCGAGGTCAAGGTGTCCATGCCCGATGTGCCCACCAGCGAATGTCGTGGTGCGATGCCGGCTTATGAAAAACTGCTTGGGGAGCGCATCGGGTCGGGGTTTTCACGGCGAATCAAAGCGCTGTTCGGCGGGATTGGCGGCTGTGTGCATTTGACCGAGTTACTGCTGCCAATCGCGACCACGGCGTTTCAGACCATCCCCATGGCCCGAGCCATGGTTGCCCCGCGCACGGCGGCAGACTCAGAGGCCTATGGCAACGCCGCCGCTCGGCTGATCAACACCTGTCACGCGTTGCGCGAGGACAGCCCGGTCGCCATCTTCCTCAAGAAGTGAATCAAAAGATCGCAGCCTCGTTGCACTCGACAGCTCCTACAGAATTTCGCTATCGCTTGTAGGAGCTGTCGAGTGCAACGAGGCTGCGATCTTTTGACCTTGCTTCGCCAGCGGCTACAACACGCTAAATCAATCGCCGGATCTGCTCGTCGCTCAAACCTGCCTTGCTCAGAATCCGCGTACTGTGTTCGCCGCGCATTGGTACATTGCCGACTGCCGAAGGCGTTGCAGAAAAGCGTGGCGCCGGTGCGGCTTGAAGCACGCCGTTTCGCCGCGAATACACGCCACGTTCCGCCATGTGCGGATGCGTCAGGGCTTCGTCCGGCGTGAGCACCGGGGCGAAGCAGGCATCGCTGCCTTCGAGCAGGTCGATCCAGTGCTGGCGTGGCTGGCTGGCAAACACGGCGGCCAGGCGTTCGCGCAACGGTCCCCACAGGCGCGGATCGTAAGGGTTCTTGAAATCCGGGTCATCGCCCAGCCCGAGCTTGTTGAACAACAAGGCGTTGAACTGTGGTTCCAAGGCTTGCACGCTGACGAACAATCCGTCGGCACACGCGTACGTGCGGCCCCAATGTGCGCCATCGAGCAGCCCTCGACCCCGTTCCAGCGGTTGTTGACCGGCAGAATGCGCTGACAGCAACAGGTTCATCAGGTTGGCGCTGCCATCGACAATCGCTGCATCCACCACCTGACCGAAGCCGTTGGTGCTGGCATTGATGATCCCGGCCAGAATGCCCATGGCCAGGTACAACGCGCCACCGCCAAGATCGCCGACCAGTGTGGGTGGCGCCATCGGCGGCTGACCGGCTTCACCGCTGAACCACAAGGCGCCGGACAGGGCGATGTAGTTGAGATCGTGGCCTGCCGCCTGCGCCAACGGCCCCTGCTGGCCCCAACCGGTCATGCGTCCGTAAACGAGGCGCGGGTTGCGGGCCAGGCACACGTCGGGACCCAGGCCCAGGCGCTCCATGACGCCCGGACGCATGCCTTCGATCAGCGCGTCGGCCCCTTCGATCAGGCGCAATACGGCTTCGATGGCATCGGGGTCCTTGAGATCGAGGGCGATCGACTGTTTGCCGCGATTGACGATGGCGTGTTTGCCCAGGTCAAGCGGGTCGGCGCCCTTGGTGCCGGTACGTTCTACCAGAATCACCTCGGCGCCCATGTCCGCCAGCAACATGCCGCAAAACGGCCCCGGCCCGATGCCGGCAATTTCCACGATGCGAACGCCGTCCAATACGCCCATGCGCGTACTCCTTTGGATGAATGTAGTTTTTTTTGTGGGGGGGAGATCAAGAGATCGCAGCCTCGTTGCACTCGACAGCTCCTACACCGACCGAACCCTGTAGGAGCTGTCGAGTGCAACGAGGCTGCGATCTCTTGACCTTAACGACGCAACAGCAACGCGCTCATCACGGCATGAAACACAACTGCCGGCCACAGCAATAACCCGCTGCTGACCGCCACGCCGAGATACGCCAGATACAGTGCAATCAATCCGTTGTAGACCAGCATCGCCCTTACTGCTGCGGTGTTGACGGGGCGCGGCCAACAGGCAATTCCGAGTGCAACCAGTGCCAGACCAAAGAACCGCGCAAACATGTCGATGACCTCGGTGCCGGCGATTCCCAGCAGCAAACTGCTGACTAGCCCGGGCGTGAACAGCAGCGCCAGTCCGGTGGCCAGTTCGGCCACCGCGGCAACGGTCAGCAGCTTAGGCGTGGTGATGAAGGGCGCTGGATTCATGATCGTCACTCGATGGCGTAGAGGTGCGGGCCGCGCGGTCCTGGCGAATAAACTCGGCGGCTTTTTCGCCGATCATCACCGTGGCTGCCGTGGTACTGCATCCAATGATAGTCGGCATGATCGAAGCGTCGACCACGCGCAGACCTTGCAGGCCGTGCACCGTCAATCGAGCGTCGACCACCGCCATTGCATCGGAGCCCATTTTGCAGGTGCCCACCGGGTGATAAAGGGTGTCGGAACGGTTGCGCAGGACCTGCTCGATCTCGGCGTCGGTGTTCATCGGCGCATCAATAACATCGGTTGGATTGAGCGCATTGAAGGCCGGGGTTGCCATGACTCTCTGGATGATCCGGTAGCCTTCGATCAACGTCTTGATGTCGTCGGGGTGGGTCAGGAATGCCGGGTCTATGAGCGGCGGCACCTGCGGATCGGCACTGGCGAGGGTCACTTGGCCGACGCTTTTCGGGTGCAGCAGACAAGCATGCACACTGAGGCCGTGACCCCGATACAGCGTGCGACCGTGGTCGGCGAACATGGCGATGGTCAGGGCCAGTTCAATATCCGCCTGACTCAGTGT
The DNA here is from genome assembly GCF_019823085.1 of Pseudomonas sp. DR48. NCBI lineage: Bacteria > Pseudomonadati > Pseudomonadota > Gammaproteobacteria > Pseudomonadales > Pseudomonadaceae > Pseudomonas > Pseudomonas sp. DR48. Next base: position 4,781,890 of record NZ_CP081946.1, read on the forward strand.
CGGCGAGGTTTTGACGAAGGCACACGCTTCCGCAAAGTTGCTGGTCAGTGGACCGCTGCGCTTGCGCCAGTAACGGAACGCAGCCTTGGCAATGTCCCAGACACCCGCCAGAGAAAGGCCGATCAGATGGCGAGACTTGACACGATAGGAGTGCACGTAATCGATGTGGTCCACCAGGTTACGGCCCACGCCCGGCAGCTCATGGACCACGGGAATGTCGAACTTCAGCAACTCGCCAACCGGCCCCACGCCAGACAGCAGGAGCAGCTGCGGGGAGTTGAAGGCGCCGGAACTCAGAATCAACTCATGGCGAGCGTGCAGGGTGAGCTTGATGCCGTTCTGTACGAACTCGATGCCCACCGCGCGCTTGCCATCGAAAATGATTCGCGTGGCGTGGGCGTGGGTTTCGATGTGCAGGTTCTGCCGGTGACGGTTGGGCGTCAGGTAGGCCTTGGCCGCGCTGCAACGTTGCCCGTCCTTTTGCATCACTTGCACACGACCAAAACCTTCCATGCTCGCGCCGTTCTGATCGGGGCAGGCGGGGTAACCGGCTTGCAGGCCAGCCTCGACGAAGGTTTCGCCAAATGGATTGGACGAAGAATGGAAGCGCACGTTGAGCGGGCCGTTCTGGCCGTGCAGCGGGTCTTTGAAGTGTTCGTTATGCTCGGCGCGCTTGAAGAACGGCAGCACGTCCTGATAACTCCAGCCAGGGTTGCCGAGAGCGGCCCAGCGGTCGAAGTCTTCGGGATGGCCGCGATGATAGGCCATGGCGTTGATCGAAGAACTGCCGCCCAGCGTCTTGCCCCGCGGCTGATACCCGACCCGGCCGTTCAAGCCTGCTTGCGGTACGGTCTGGTACTGCCAGTTATTGATAGAGGTCGGCACCATCGCCGCGACGCCGGCCGGCATGTGCACCAACGGATTCGTGTCGGGGCCGCCCGCTTCCAGCAAACAGACAGAAATATCCGGATCTTCCGACAAACGACTGGCAACCACGCAGCCGGCGGCGCCTGCGCCAACTACGATGTAATCGAATTGCGTGTTCTCGTTCATGCGTTCTTCTCTTTGTTCGATGCACAACTTGAATGCATTGTGGACAGAACGGCGCATCGCCACTGGTCAATAGAATCAATTCGACAGTCACTACGACAGGTGACTATCGCGCCAAGCACCGGAACATCCGGGACAGGGGCAGAGTCGGTGATTGACCGGGGCGTAACCGGAGGCGAGTATCGTTTTTCGCATCTCCCACAGGCAGGCTCATGTCAGGTTCGAAAATGGATACGCCCGGCACCGAAGTATCGTTGCGTGAAGAAGCGTTGCAGCCCACCACGATCGGCAGCTACACCGTGGCCATTGCGCGGGCGCTGGACGCCAGTGGTGTGGACAGCAAGCGGATTTTCACTGCGGTGGGCATCCCGCTGGACCTGTCGACCGATCCGATGACCCGCCTGCCGGCGGCGACCATGACCCGGTTGTACCGGGCCTGTGTCGATGTGACCAATAACCCGTATTTTGGCCTTACCGTGGCCAAGCATATTCACCTGACGCACTTGCACGCATTAGGTTATTCATTGGCCGCCAGCGGCACCCTGATGGACTTCTGTCGGCGCCTGGAGCGTTATTTCCGGCTGGTTTCACAAGTGGCCAGGATCAGCGTCAGCCAGGTTGATGATCAGGTGCTGGTGCGGTTCGACCATGTAATTGAACTCAGCAGCGAGACTGAAGATGCGTTTTTCGGTTTCCTGATCCGCACCATGCGCCTGATTTACAAACAGGAGTTCAGCCCCTTGCGGGTGGACATGCGCCGACCGATGCCCCACGAGGGCGGCGAGCCCTACGAGGCGCTGTTTCGGGCCCCGGTGCGCTTCAAGCAGGAGCACGGCCTGCTGGTTTTCGCCAAGACCGACCTCACGCACGTGCTCAGCGGTTCCTGTCCGGAGCTGGCGCAGGTCAACGACAACATCATCATCAGCTACCTGTCGCGGCTGGACAAAAGCGATGTGATCACCGGGGTGACACAGAAGATCATCGAGTTCCTTCCCGACGGCGATTGCACCCGCGACAAAGTCGCCAGTGCGCTGCACATGAGCCCGACCAAGCTGCAGCTCAAGCTGTCTCAGCGCGGCACCAATTTCCAGCAGTTGCTGGATGACACGCGCAAGGAACTGGCTTGCAGCTACCTGAGCCAGGCCTCGCGCCCGGTGACTGAAATCACCTTTCTGCTGGGGTTCAGCGACACAAGCAACTTCACCCGCGCCTTCAAACGCTGGACCGGTTTGTCGCCAACGGATTTCCGAGCACAACCCTGACCCCTTGTAGGAGCTGTCGAGTGAAACGAGGCTGCGATCTTTTGATCTTGATCTTTTCGGAGCCGCAGAAGATCAAGATCAAAAGATCGCAGCCTCGTTTCACTCGACAGCTCCTACACCGCTCCTGAAGGGGGGCGGGTTAAATCCAGATGGCGTCCCATAACGGGTAGTCACCAATCCGTTTCACCAACCCGGCACGCAATGGATTCATGATGGTGTAACGCGCGGCACCTATCAGGTCCTCGTCACGGTGCAAGGCTCGGTCGTAATAACCCGGCTGCCATAGTCGCCCTTGCTCACCACGCGTGAGGTTGATCGAATGGCTGCTCCGGGATTTTATGCGGCATACCAGTTCAGGCAGTGAGCCTCGTTGAAGCTGGAACAGCCAGTGAAGGTGATCGGGCATCACGACCCAGGCCATTGAGGTGACCCGGCCGGCTTCTTCAGCGCTGCGCAGCTGGTCGACCAAGAGACGTCCTGCCCGCCAATCTGCGAACACCGGTTGACGTTGTGCAACCACTGCGGTGAGGAGGTAGATGTGTCCCGGTTCAGAATACCGGCCCCTGCGTAGATGACAGCCATTTGCTGCGACAGGCATTCCTTTGCCCTCCCTTCGTGTTTGAAAGATGAACATTAGCCGCTGCCTCGCGTATCGGCTGCGCAAAGCATTTCAGAATTTGTCAATTACCCCTGTAGGAGCTGTCGAGAGAAACGAGGCTGCGATCTTTTGATCTTGTTTTTAAAAATCAAAATCAAAAGATCGCAGCCTCGTTTCTCTCGACAGCTCCTACACGGGTAGTTCCGGGGGTTATTGCGCCGGCGGGTTGGGCAGGATCACTTCGAAGTTGGGGGAGAAGGTGTCCATCAATCCGAGCAGACCGCCGAAGGCCTGGGCGTTGCCCTCGATCTTCAGTTGCCCGTTCTGGATCGCCTGCTGCGGTGTCAGTTGCTGGGTCATGATCGCGTTCAGGGTGTCGCGGCTCAGGGTGAGCGTGGCATCCGGGTTCGGCGCACTGCGTTCGGCGGAGTAGGTCAGTGCCGAGTTCTCGAGGTTGAGCAGGTAACGCTTGCCGCTGTCGCTGAAATTCCAGTTCATCACGATGTGCTTGCCCTCGGCTTTCGGCCCGTTGAGGCGTACCCCGAGCAGGTCGAAAATGTTCTCGATGGACAGCGCGCGGATGGTGTCTGGGCTGGCGGTGCGCAGCGGTGACGGGACTTTCTTGCCGCCACTGCGCAGCTCCATGGCGCCGGTCAGGTAGCTGTTACGTTCAACCGCCGACTCTGCCTGATAGCCCAGTTGCTCCAACGCATCGGCAAACAAATCCAGTGCGGGTTGATTGGTCGGTTCAGCATCGACCAAGTGACTCATGGCCTGTGACACCCAGCGGTATTCACCGGCCTTGTAATCCGTGCGAGCGCGAGCGAGCAGCGCGTCGGCACCGCCCGCGTAGTCGACGAACTTGCGCCCGTAATCGGCGTTGCTCAAGGCATCCATATTGGCCGGGTTGGCGTCATACCAGCCCATGTATTGCTGATAAACCGCCTTGGCGTTGCGCTGCACCGAACCGTAATAGCCCCGTGTGAACCATTCGGTGGCGAGGCTCGACGGTACGTTCTGGCGCATGAACTCGGCGATTTCCACCGGCTTGTAGCCCTTGTTCACCAGACGCAATGACTGGTCGTGCATCCATTTATAGAGATCACGCTGCTTGCTCAGGTAATTGTTCACCTGCTCTTTACCGAACACCGGCCAGGTGTGCTGGCCGACCAGAATGTCAGTGTCTGCACCAAAGCGCTGCAAGGCCTCGTTGAGGTATTTCGCCCAGGACTGGCTGTCGCGGATTTCCGCGCCGCGCAGGGTCAGCAATTGATGCTGCGTTTGCAACGCCAGTTCACCGGTGTCCAGCACCTTGTGCTGCGGGAAGTAATGCACCATTTCGGCCGGCGCTTCGGTACCCGGCGTGAGCATGTTGATGATCTCAACGCCGTCTATTTCAATCTTCTCGATCGGCTGGCTGATCTCGCGAGTCGGCGGGATCAGCGTGATGGTGCCGTTGGGCAGCGCCTTCGCGCCGCCGAGGTCCAGCTGGCCGCGGTCGCCACGGGGCAGCGTGGTACCGAACTGATATTCGCTGCGTCGGCTCATGGCGTTGCCGGCCATGACGTTTTCGGCGATGGCGTGCTCCATGAAGCCCACCGGCGCAATGATTTGCACCTTGCCGGCCTTGACGTCGGCCTCGTCGACGATGCCTTTGACGCCGCCATAGTGGTCGACGTGGCTGTGGTTGTAGATCACCGCCAACACCGGTTTTTTCGGCCGATGTGCATAGTAGAGATTCAACGCGTTGCGCGAGGTTTCGGCTGTCATCAGCGGATCGATGATGATCAGGCCGGTCTTGCCCTCGATGATGGTCATGTTGGCGATATCAAACCCGCGCACTTGATAGAAACCGTCGGTGACTTTGTACAGACCATTAGCCATCGACTTGCGCGCTTGCAGCCACAGGCTCGGATTCACCGTCTGCGGTCCCGTTGCCGGCTTGAGAAATTCATAGCCCTTGAGGCTGTAGATCACCTTGCCATCGGCGGTCAGCGTTTCGGCGTCCGGGAGGCTGGCAATGAAGCCACGATTGATGTCGTCTTCACTGCGCCCATTCATGCCTTGCAGCTTCTGAGCGGTCACGGCATTGGCCGCCACGGTGGCGGGCTCGGCCGATTTAGGTTCGACAAGGGCCAGGGCGGACTGGCTGATCAGACTCGCCAGCAGCGTCGGTAACAGCAGAACAGGAAGGGTCTTTTTCATGGGCTCTGTTTTCAGGTCAGGGATATTGGTCGGCGCAGGGCTGACCGCTCGACGACTGTTCTACAGCCGATGTTCAGACCCGGCTGGTCAATACCGCCCGTTCACCAGTCCATCCAAAGTGCCCACGGCACTTTCTCGCGCTCACATTGCGCTGACCGATGATTTGGCCCAATTGACCGGCGAGCTCATCACCGCTCGCGATACAACAGCCTCGACCTATCCGGTCTGCGTTCCCTAGAGCAGAACGCACGCACGGATCCGGCATTTTCTTGAATGACTTTTCGTGAAACCACAGAGAAGGCGAGCACGCTAGATGAATAACAACAATAAGATCTGCCACCCAAATCTGCGACGCGGGCTTCTGGCCTCGGCGATTCTCGCCGGGCTGGGTATGTCACCTGCGCAGGCGTTCGAGTTCGATACGGGGAATGAGGACCTGTCGGTACGTTTCGACAATACCCTGAAATTCAACTACGCCCAGCGGGTCGAAGCGCCGAACAGCAAGCTGGCCAACGCGTGGAACAACAACGACGGCGATCGCAACTTTTCGTCTGGCAGTCCGGTTTCCCAGCGCCTCGACGTCCTCTCGGAGCTGGACGTGGTGTACAAAAAACAGATGGGTTTTCGGGTCAGTGCCAATAGCTGGTATGACCATGCCTATGACGACATCGGCAGCTTCAACCCGTCGACCAATCAGATGAACAGCGGCAAGCCCGATTCCCATCACCTGAGCGGCTATGCCGAGCGTTACAACAACGGCCCGTCGGCGGAGATCCTCGACGCCTTTGTGTTCGGCAGTACCGAGATCGGCGATGAGTCGCTGCTGAGCGGCAAGGCCGGCAAGCACACCCTGTATTGGGGGGAAAGCGTCTTGGCTTTCGCCCACGGCAACAGTTATGGCCAATCGGGCCTGGATTTGTCCAAGGCACTGGCGGTGCCAGGTACTGAAGCCAAAGAACTGTTCATCCCGCGTAACCAGTTGTCCACCAGTTTCACCGTTAACCAGCAATTGACCCTGGCCGCGCAATACTTCCTTGACTGGGACGCCGCGCGGTTGCCGGAGTCGGGCACGTACCTGGGCTTCAACGACGGTATCCAGAATGGCGGTCACAACCTGTCGCTGATCGGCGGTGCCAACCCGCTTTACGGAACCCCGGGACCGGTCGGCGCGAACCAGTTCCTGCGCCTGAGCAATGGTCACACCTTCACGCCGAGCAAGAGCGGCGACTTCGGTCTGATGGCCAAGTGGAGCCCAGCGTGGCTGGACGGAACGATGGGTTTCTACTACCGCAAAACCTCCGACATCCTGCCCAATCTGGTGTTGCAACCGACCGCCATTGGTGTGCCTCAGTTGATCTCTGGCAATGCCGGCAGCTACAACCAGTTCTATGTGGATGACATCGACATCTACGGCATCAGCCTGTCCAAAAACATTGAAGGCGTGAGCGTCGGTTTCGACCTCAACTATCGCCACAACATGCCCTTGTCCAGCGTCCCGGCCACCGTCAATCCGACGTTGGGCGCCGCAGAGCGTCCCGGTTTCATCAGCAGCTTCGATGGCGAGAACGGCGTGGCACGCGGCAACACTGTGCACGCGGTGTTGAACGGCCTGACGACCTTTGGCGATACCCCGCTCTGGGATTCCTCCACGTTGCTGGTTGAACTGGGCTATAGCCGCTGGCTGGACGTGACCGAGAACAAGCAACTGTTCAAGGGCGAGGACTGGTACCACGGCGTGGACAAGGTTTCCAAGGACAACTACATCATCGGCATGAACTTCAACCCGACCTGGTACCAGGTGTTCCCGGGCATCGATATGTTCATGCCGGTCAGCTACAACGTCGGCCTCGCAGGCCAGTCCGCCGTGCAACTGGGCGGCAACAAAGGCACCGGCAGCTATTCGGTCGGCGTTGGCATGGACGTGCGCAGCCAGTACCGCTTCGACCTCAAGTACGTCGATAACTTTGGCGACTTCGACACCTGCGGTTCTGCCGGCAACGCCAGTACGCCAGGCGATGGCGCGGCGCCGGGGGCCAACGGTCAATACAACTGCGTTCCCGGCCAGGCCACCGCGTTTGCCGGCACCGTGGCCCAGCTCAAGGATCGCGGCATGGTCACTTTCACTTTCAAAACCACCCTCTGATCTTCGAGCTGTGCGTTAAACAGGAGACACCCATGAACTTCATCAAATCCGTATTGGCCAGCGCCTTGGCACTGACCGTCGCAGGTTCCGCTCATGCGGCGGTCAGCGCCGACCAGGCGGCGAAACTCGGTAACAGCCTGACCCCGGTCGGCGCCGATAAAGCAGCCAACGCCGATGGCAGCATACCCGCGTACACCGGTGGCCTGACGGCGATTCCGACCGACTTCAAAACCGGCGACTCGTTTCGCCCGGACCCGTTCGCGGGTGAAAAACCGCGTTTGGTGATCACCGCCCAGAACCTCGCCGGGGAAAAAGACAAACTGACCGCGACGACCCAGGCGTTGCTCAGCCGTTATCCGTCCTATCGTCTTGATGTTTACCCGACTCACCGTAGCGTTGCACTGCCCAAGTCGGTATTGGATAACACCGCGAAAAACGCGGTGACCGCCAAGACCACCGACGGCGGCTTGAGCCTGGAAAACGTCTTGCCAGGTGTGCCGTTCCCGATTCCGGCCGACGGCAACGAAGCGATGTGGAACCACTTGCTGCGTTATCAAGGCGTGGCGATGACCAACAAGTACGACTCCTGGAACGTTGACGCCTCTGGCGCGGCGTCCCTGAGCTCAACCGGTAACTTCTTCATCGAATACCCGCTGTACGCGCCGGCACGGCCGGTCGGTCCGGTGTCGGCCGATGAAGTGTTCTACAAAATCAAACTGGCGTATTCCGGTCCGGCGCGTCGTGCCGGTGAAGCGCTGTTGCTGATGGATTCGGTCAACCCGCTGACGCAGCCGCGTCGCGCCTGGCAGTACCTGCCGGGACAGCGTCGGGTGAAGCTGGCGCCTGACCTGGCTTACGACACGCCAAACCCGGGCACCGTCGGGGCCGCGACTTACGACGATGCCTTCCTGTTCAACGGCGCGATGGACCGTTACGACTTCAAACTGGTCGGCAAGAAAGAACTCTATGTGCCGTACAACACCTACAAGCTGAGCTATCACAAGGACGCGGCCGACGTGATGAAGGCCAACCACGTCAATCCCGATCTGCTGCGTTGGGAGCTGCACCGGGTGTGGGTGGTGGAAGCCACGCTCAAACCGGGCAAGCGCCACATCTACAGCAAGCGCACGTTCTATCTCGACGAAGACAGCTGGATCGCCTTGGCTTCCGACGAGTATGACGCTCGCGGCCAGCTTTATCGTGGCGGCTTCTCGCACCTGACGTACAGCTACGACGTGCAAGCCCCGGACACCATCAACCATATGCTCTATGACCTGGTGTCCGGCGCCTACAACGTGAACGGTTTCTACGGTCCGTACGGCGGCCTTAAGTACATCGACCCGCTGTCCAAGGCGCAATGGTCGGCTGAATCGCTGGCCGGCACCGGCATCCGTTAACCCCCACAAATCCCGTGTACGGACTGTAGGAGCTGTCGAGTGCGACGAGGCTGCGATCTTTTGATGTTGTTTTTGAAGACCAAGATCAAAAGATCGCAGCCTCGTTGCACTCGACAGCTCCTACAGCTCCTACAGGGCGTGGTGTGCACCGAGATAATAATAATGACGATGATCAAGTGGTTTTTGCTTGCCGCGCTGTCAGCTGCGATAGCCGTGCCCTTTACCCGGCCGGTGATTGCTGGCGAGTTTGCCGATGTGCTCGATACGCCGGCACTGAAAAGCGATCTGGCCGTTCAATCGACGCTGACCGGGTTGACCCTGGCCGGCGAGCGACTGGTTGCGGTGGGCCAGCGCGGGCACATTCTCTACTCCGATGACGCCGGTCAGCACTGGCAGCAGGCGCAGGTGCCGGTCAGTTCCGACCTGGTCGCCGTGCACTTTCCGAGCCCGAGCCAAGGCTGGGCGGTGGGACACGATGGCGTGGTCTTGCACAGCAGCGACGCCGGCCAGACCTGGAGTCGCCAGCTGGACGGGCGCCAAATCGGCCCGATCATGCTCGACTACTACCAACAGCAACTTGCCGGCCAACCGGATAACGCCGACTTGCAAGCGCGAGTCAGCGATGCCCAGCGCATGGTCGAGGAGGGCGCCGATAAACCCTTCCTCGATGTCTGGTTCGAAAGCGATCAGGTCGGCTACATCATTGGCGCATTCAACCTGATTTTTCGCACCGACGATGGCGGGTCTCACTGGACGCCACTACTGGAACGCACCGACAACCCGAGCGCACTCAACCTCTACGCGCTGCGGCCCGTGGGTGGCGACCTGTTTATCGTCGGTGAGCAAGGCCTGGTCATGAAGCTGGATCGCGCCAGCGGTCGATTCAATGCCACGCCGACGGCCTACAATGGCAGCTTTTTCGGCATCACCGGCAAACCGGGTGCCACGCTGGTGTTCGGTCTGCGCGGTAACGTTTTCCGCAGCATTGACAGCGGGGCGAGCTGGACCAGGATCGATCTTGACCTGCCCTTGAGCATCACGGCCAGCAGTATCACTGCCGACGGCCGGATCGTACTGGTCAGCCAGGCCGGCCATGTGCTGGTCAGCGTTGATGACGGTGCAAGCTTTCAAATCCAGCCACACAGCGCTTTGGCACCCGTGGCCGCTGCGCAGGTGGCTGTCGGTGGCGCGCTGGTGCTCGCAGGCACTCGTGGCCTGCGCCAGTTGCCTCTCGAATAAGCCCGGCATTACAAAGAGAACACCATGATGGGTCACTACGAACTCGAAACAATGCCGGTCATCCGCGAGCTCAAGGGCTTCGATGCGCGTTCTGGTAACACGCTGGAACGACTGATTTTCAACAATCGCCTCGCGGTGGTGCTGGCCTGCCTGTTGGTGACGGTGGCGCTGAGCTTTTTCGCCACGACCCGGCTGACGCTCAATGCCAGCTTCGAAAAGATGATCCCGCAGAGCCAGCCCTTCATCAAAAACTACCTGGAAAACCGTCAGGCCCTGCGCGGCCTCGGCAACGCGGTACGGGTGGTGGTGGAAAGCAGTAATGGCGACATTTTCGATCCGCACTATCTCGACGCCTTGAAGGAAATCAACGACGAACTGTTCGTGACGCCGGGTGTTGATCGCGCGTGGATGAAGTCGCTGTGGACGCCTGCAGTGCGCTGGACCGAAGTCACCGAGCAAGGCTTCCAGGGCGGGCCGGTGATGCCTGATTCCTATGACGGCTCGGCCCAGAGCGTGCAGCAGCTGCGGCAGAATATCGCTCGTTCGGGCATCGTCGGCAGCTTGATCGGCAACAACTTCAAGTCGAGCATGATCTTCGTGCCGCTACTGGAGAAGGATCCCGTCACGGGGCAGGGCATCGACTATCAACAGTTCTCCCGGACGCTGGAAGAAAAGCTGCGTAACCAGTACGAGTTCAAGGGCAGCGTTCGCGTTGCGGGTGAGGAGGGCAACGGTCCGATCAAGGTACGCGTCATCGGTTTCGCCAAGCTGGTGGGCGACCTGATCGATGGCCTGATGCAGGTGATGCTGTATTTCGGCGTTGCGGCGCTGATCGCCACGGCGATCATCTTCTACTTCACCCGTTGTGTGCGCAGCACGGCACTTGTGATCCTTTGTTCTGTGATCGCGGTCGTCTGGCAACTGGGGCTGGTCGCCCTGTTTGGTTTTGCGCTGGATCCGTTCTCGATTCTGGTGCCGTTCCTGGTGTTCGCCATCGGCGTGTCCCACGGCGCGCAGAAGATGAACGGGATCATGCAGGACGTCGGGCGCGGCACTCATCAATTGGTCGCTGCGCGTTACACCTTTCGCCGCCTGTTCCTGGCGGGGCTGACCGCATTGCTGGCCGACGCCGTGGGTTTTGCGGTGTTGATGCTGATCGATATCCCGGTGATCCAGGACCTGGCAATCACCGCCAGCATCGGTGTTGCGGTGCTGATCTTCACCAACCTGGTGCTGCTGCCGGTGTTGCTGTCCTATTGGGGCGTGAGCCGCAAGGCGGCCGAGCGCAGCTTGCGCGCCGAAAACAAGGAACTGCGCGGTAAAGGTATGGGCGCGCTCTGGAGTTGCCTCGACAAGTTCACCGAGCGCCGCTGGGCCACCGTTGCCGTCGTCATTTCAGGGTTGTTGGCGGTGGGCGGGCTGGTTGTCAGCCATCACCTGAAAATCGGCGATCTCGACCCTGGTGCCCCGGAACTGCGCGCCGACTCCCGGTACAACCGCGATAACGCCTACATCACCGCCAACTATTCGCTGTCCAGCGATCAGTTCGCAATCATGCTCAAGACCCCCAGCGAAGGCTGCCTGAAATACGAAACTCTGGTGGAAGCCGATCGTCTGGGCTGGCTGTTGCAGCAGCAATCGGGGGTGCAAACCACGGTGTCGCTGGTCAATGCGGTGCGGCAGATCACCGCCGGTTCCTACGAAGGCAACCCGAAGTGGCTGACCATCGCCCGTAACCAGAACGTACTGAACTACGGCGCACAACAGGCGTCGGTCAGCAGCCCGGACCTGTTCAACAATGATTGCTCGATGATGCCGATCGTGGCCTACCTCTCGGATCACAAGGCCGAAACCCTCGACCGCGTGGTGCAAGTGGCCGAAACCTTCGCCCGTGAGCATAGCAACGGCGAGCGCCAGTTCATGCTCGCCGCCGGCAGCGCCGGGATTGAAGCCGCGACCAATATCGTCGTGCGCGATGCCAACCGTACGATGCTGCTGTATGTGTATGGCGCGGTGATTGTGTTGTGCTTCATCACTTTCCGCAGCTGGCGTGCGGTGGTGGTGGCGGTGGTGCCGTTGATGCTGACTTCAATCCTTTGCGAGGCATTGATGGTCTGGCTTGGGATGGGGGTGAAAGTCGCCACATTGCCGGTGATCGCCCTTGGCGTGGGGATTGGCGTGGATTACGCGTTGTACCTGCTGAGCGTGCAGTTGGCCCAGCAACGCGCCGGGTTATCGTTGACCGAGGCCTACCGTAATGCGGTGGCGTTCACTGGCAAAGTGGTCGCGTTGGTCGGGATTACCCTGGCTGCCGGTGTGATTACCTGGGCGTGGTCGCCGATCAAATTCCAGGCCGACATGGGCATTCTGCTGACGTTCATGTTCATCTGGAACATGGTCGGGGCACTGGTACTGATCCCGGCACTGTCGCACTTCCTGTTGCGTAAAGTGCGATAACCCAACGCGGTTTGTGTAGGAGCTGTCGAGTGAAACGAGGCTGCGATCTTTTGATCTTCGGCATTTTTGAAATTGCCAAAACAGGATCAAAAGATCGCAGCCTCGTTTCACTCGACAGCTCCTACACGGTTTGTGTTATGACACGGGGGCGCTACTTGCCGCCAATGGCCGCCAACAGCGGCGCCATCTGTGCATCGGTCAACGCCGCGTGAACCTCCATCTTCATGATGTCATTCCACTCCAGTACCCACTTCTGAACCTGTACCAGATCACTGGCCTCGGCGATGCCAAACCCACTCGAACCACCGACCGCGTGCCAGCGTCCGTGCATCTTGACGCCCTCAGGTGGAGCGCCTCCGGTCTTGAGGAAACGCTGGATGGCCGTGTTGCGATTTTCCGGACTGATGGACCAACTGACGATGAATAACATTTGCCACCTCCTGCTACGGATTGGCACCTGTTGAAGTACGCCATCTGGCTGGCGCCGGGACCACGATGGCGCGCCTGTTTGCAGCTTCATGTCCCATGTGAAGGCATAGCAGCGCGCAGCGGTGCGTGTACGACCGCTGATCTTTTAAGGGCATTTTCAACGATTGGACGACGTCGTGGCCGGCGCCTGTTTCACCAGCGAAACATCGGCAGTGGCTTGAGCGGGGAACGAAGAAATTGCCGCGCGGTTTGCCTGAGCAACATCCCGTGAAAGCCATGATTGGGGAACGTCGCCTTCACCGTTTTGATCCACGCCCGTGGCAGCCCGAACGTCAACAGGCCCAGGGACACATCAATCACATCGGCACGCCGGAAAGGCTCGACGCTGAGGGCATGCTCGGCGGCGTAGGCGCGTATTTTGTGGTGTTCCAGGATCAGTGCCGACACTTCGCTGCTCAAGTGCGACAGGTGTTGCCTGTCGAGATAGTCAGTGGCCTGGCGAACCGACGGTTCCAGATAATCGATGGTTTGATCGGTCCAGATCCCCAGGTCGTGAAACGCTCCCGCAATCTGCACGGCCTCGGTCGGCAGGCCTTCAATGCCGCAGATTGCGCGATAGAAGTTCAGCACGCGGTAGATGTGATTGCGATAGCCCGGCAGGTCAGCACCGATCGCCAGCGCGTAGGAGGTGAGTATTTCGTCGGTGACGGGGAATTCGATCAGGATATTCATGGGGGCGGACTTCACGCATCGCGCAACAGGTCGTTGGCGTTGAGGATCTCGAAGGCAATTTCCGGGCGCTTTTCCAGGCTGCGGCGAATGGCGGCCGGGATCGACTGGCGGGTCTTGCGGCACAGTCCTGGCAATTCGCCGAGGGTGATGCCGATGCCGCGCATGGTTCGCACTTCATTGAAGCTGGGGACGATCTCCACGCGAATCCCCAGTTGTTCGTACATGCGATGTTGCAAGCGCTCGAGGTCGGCCAGGCTTTGCAGGTTCTCCAGCCGTTCAAGCAGGCGCTTTTCTTCCTGACGCGTCAGAAACAGGATGCGCACATCCGCGCCCGGTGTTTCCAACAACGGGTCTCGCCCGCAGATGCAGGCGCCGGGCGGGCAGGGGGAGCGGATCGGAACAGAGGTCGTCATGGGCCCTAATCATAGAGCCCACCCAACCCGTTTGCCCATAGGTCAATCGTCAGTCGGAAATATCGTGATCGTTCCTGCGCGTTGATCGTTCCCACGCTCTGCGTGGGAATGCATCCCGTGACGCTCCGCGTCACCCTTGCGCAAGACTTGAGCCGGGTGTCGACAGCGGAACGCAGAGCGTCCCGGGCGGCATTCCCACGCGGAGCGTGGGAACGATCAACGGCAAGATCAACGGCATTGCGAGCAGGCTCACTCCCACCTAAAGCAGACTGGCGCACCGCGTTTCATGATCGTTCCCACGCTCTGCGTGGGAATGCATCCCGTGACGCTCCGCGTCGCCCTTGCGCAAGACTTGAGCCTGGCGTCGACAGCGGAACGCAGAGCGTCCCCGGCGGCATTCCCACGCGGAGCGTGGGAACGATCAACGGCAGCGCTTTCTTAAGTGAACAACATTAGTTCTGGGGCGGGATTTGTTTGTTCAGATACGGAAGGCCTGGCGGCCCACCAGCAACCAGTGGCCGCTCTTCTTCTGCCAGATCTGAAAGTTTTCGATTTCGGTCGGGACCAGTTCGGTGCCCTTGATCGCCTGGGCCGAGAAATGGTGGCGCACCAACGCGACGTCACCCGAGACGGTGATGGTCTGGTTTTGCATTTCGAGGGTTTTGAAGGCGCTTTTGCCGGTTTCGATGTCGTCGATGAAGGCTTGCTTGTCCTGGACCTTGCCGCTGGAGTGACCATAAGTCAGGTTCTCGGCGGTCAGCGCTTTCAATTGGGGAATATCCTTGTGCAGCATGGCTTGGGTCAGATGATCCACGGCGTCGGCAACGTCCTTCTCTCCCGGTGCAGGCGCTGCGGCTACGTAACCGCTGAAGAGGCAGAGAAAACCGATCAGCACTTTGACTTTTGTCATGGGTGTTTCCTTGTTGTTATTGGATGGATGACTCGTCGGTCATCGTACAACTTAGCGGAATTTTATTGAAGTAGTGGCAAAACGACTCGGCATGCCGTTCATGGGGATGAACGGCGTGCCAAGACGAAAGGGCGTGTGCATTTGGATTTCAGGCCAGCATCGACAGTAAGCTTCCTTGCCGGTCCAGTTTGGCCAGGTCGTCGAAACCGCCGACATGGGTGTCGCCGATGAAAATCTGCGGCACGCTGCGTCGACCGCTGCGGTCGAGCATCTCCTTGAATTTGCCAGGGTCCGATTGAACGTTGATTTCCTCGGTGGCGATGCCTTTGTTCGCCAGCAGCGCCTTGGCATTGCGGCAATACGGGCAAGTGTCAGTGGTGTAAAGCGTCACAGTGTTCATGGTGTGCACTCCTCAATGTGTAAGTGGCGATCAGGCGTCGATAGCCGGGAAATCGATGTCGGTCAGGGCCAGGTTGTTCAAGTAGTTGGTCAGGGTCTGCGAGGCGACGTGGGCGACCACCTCAATAATCTTGGCGTCGTCGATGCCGGCAGCGCGCGCCGCTTCAATCTGCTCGTTGCTCAAGTGGCCACGGCTCTCGGTGATTTGTTGTGCCAGCGCGGCAAAGGCATTGAGTTGACCCTCTCGGGCGCTGAGGATGTCCTGCGCGGACAGCCCGGCCTTGCCGGCGAACAACGTGTGCGCCGCCAGGCAGTAGTCGCAGCCGTTGACCTGTGAGGTGGCGAGAAACACCGCTTCCTTTTCAGTCGCACTCAGGGACGTCTTTCCCAGCGCCACCGACTGTTGCAGATAGGCCGACAGCACGGCGGGTGCGAGGGCCAGTGTCTTGAAGACATTGGGTAAAAAGCCGATTTTCTTTTGCACACCCTCCAGCAGCGGGCGAGTGGCTTCAGTGGCGTTTTCGAGGTTCAGGGCAGTGATGCGGCTCATGGTGATACTCCGTAGATTCAAGCGCGTTGTGCGCTGGGTACGGGGTCCATGCTAAGGGTCGAGACTGGCTTTTAGGGTGCAAATCGTCGAGGATATACGACAGATCGTCCAAATAAGTCGCCGGGAGTTGTTCCATGGATCGCTTATCCACCTTGCTTACGCATTTCGGCGTCAGTGCCGGAACCTTCCACAGCGGGCATTTCTGCGGGGCCGCGGCGTTTGACGGCGAACAGGTCACCGGGCACCTGCACCTGCTTCAAGCGGGGGAACTGACGCTCAGGCTGGCCGATGATCGCGAGGTTCGGCTCGACCAGCCGACACTGATTTTTTTCCCGCGCCCGTACCGTCATCGCTTGTTCGCCCATGACGCCTCGGGCACGCAACTGGTGTGCGCTTCGCTGGCCTTCGACGGCGGGTCGGGCAATGCCTTGGCGGCGGCGCTTCCGGATTACCTGGTGCTGGGCCTCGACAGCGTGCCGACGCTGGCCGGGACGCTGGACTGGCTGTTCAACGAAGCCTTTGGCGGCACCTGCGGTCGCGAAGCGATGATGGACCGGTTGTTCGAACTGCTGGTGATTCAGCTGCTGCGGCACATTCTGAGCAACCGCGAGCAAAGCCCCGGAATGATGGCTGGCCTGGCCGATCCGCGTCTGGCGCGCCCCATGAGCCTGATGCACGACACACCCGCCAAGGCCTGGACCGTGGCCGAATTGTCGGCGGCGGCGAACATGTCCCGGGCCAGTTTTGCCGAACATTTTCGGCTGGTGGTGGGGCAGACGCCGGTCGATTATCTGGTGAGCTGGCGCATCAGTCTGGCGCAGAAGCGCTTGCGTGAAGGCAAGTCCATTGCGCTGATTGCCGATGAAGTCGGCTATGAAAGCCCTTCGGCGCTGGCTCGGGCGTTTCGGCGTAAAACCGGTGTCAGTCCGCGCGAATGGGTGCAGGAAGGCAAACGTGCGCGCTGATCCGGCGGGCTGTTGGGCGTGAGATAGACTCATCAACGGGCATCGAACCGTGGGAGTGGCACCTGTGGCGCAATTCAAATGGACTCGCTGATCACCGCAGCAGCGCACGCACTCGCGGCGGGTGATCCGCTTGGCGCATTGAACCGCATTGCGTTGCGCGAGGACGCCCCGGCGCTGGCGCTGCGCGGTATTGCCATGGCGCAGCTGGGCGAGTTTGTTCGGGCCAAGGAGCTGGTCCGGCGTGCCGCCCGCGCCTTCGGTCCGAAAGAGCCGATGGCCCGCGCGCGGTGTGTGGTGGCCGAGGCCGAAATCGCCCTGGCTTCACGGGATCTGGGCTGGCCGGTGAAAGCGCTCGAAGCGGCACGAGTGACGCTGCAAGCCCATGGCGATTGGGTCAACGCCGCCCACGCGCGCTATCTGCAGATTCGCCGCTTGCTGTTGATCGGCCAATTGGATGAGGTGGAAGCGTTGCTCGCCGAGCTTGATCCGGCGCCATTACCGCCTGCATTGCGTGCCGCCCACGAGCTGGTGGTGGCAGGAATCGCGATGCGCCGGCTCGAGACGACGAAGGCCCGATCGGCGCTCGAAAGGGCCGAACGCGCCGCGCTCCTGGCTGGCATTCCTGCACTCACCGCCGAGGTCGAAAATGCTGTCCATCTGTTGAACAGCCCGGTGGCGCGACTGATTGCCCGTGATCAGGAACGACCCTTGTTGCTCGACGACGTTGAAGCACTGCTCGGATCAACGTCACTGGTGGTCGATGCGTGCCGTTACGTTGTGCGAGGCGCCGGGATGTCGGTGTCCCTCGCCACGCGCCCGGTGTTGTTCACCCTCGCACGGGCATTGGCCGAGGCCTGGCCCGGCGAGGTGGCGAGGGAAACACTCATCACCCAGGCCTTTCGCTTGAAGCTCTCGGACGAGTCGCATCGCGCACGGCTGCGGGTGGAAATCGGCCGGCTGCGCGCGGCGCTCAAGCCGCTGGCGGGTGTCACGGCGACGAAGCGCGGGTTCATGCTGCAACCACAGGTTGCCGACGACGTTGCGGTGCTGGCCAGACCGGTCGAAGAACCGCAAGCGGCGCTGCTGGCCTTTCTCGCCGACGGCGAGTCGTGGTCCAGCTCGGCGCTCGCCCTGGCGCTGAACACCAGCCAGCGCACCGTACAGCGCGCCCTCGATGCGCTGGCGGTGTCTGGCAAGGTGCAGTCGTTTGGTCGCGGGCGAACCCGGCGCTGGTTGACGCCGCCGATGCCGGGATTCGCGACGACTTTGTTACTCACCCCTTGGGCGCCGGGTGATTAGGATCCACCTCACCACCCCTGTGACGAGGAAGCAGACATGAAACACTCAGCAGCCGAAATCATCCGCGAATACGGCCCGTTTCCGGGCGTCGACCACGTGCATGGCGTGTCTTATGACGGCCACAACGTCTGGTTTGCCTCTGGAGAAAAACTCAACGCATTCGACCCGGCAAGCGGGCAGGCGCTGCGCTCGATTGATGTCGCCGCCCACGCTGGCACCGCGTTCGACGGCCAACATCTGTATCAGATCGCCGAGGATCGCATCCACAAGATCGACCCGCAGACCGGCCGCGTCCTTGCAACGATTCCGGCGCCGGGCGGCGGTGGCGACTCGGGACTGACGTGGGCGGAAGGGACGCTTTGGGTCGGCGAGTATCGCGACCGCAAGATTCATCAAATCGATCCCGCTACCGGCAAAGTGCTGCGCACGCTCGAATCCAACCGCTTTGTCACCGGCGTGACCTGGGTTGAAGGCGCGCTGTGGCACGGCACATGGGAAGAGGAGGAAAGTGAATTGCGGCGTATCGATCCGAAAACCGGCGAGGTGCTGGAAAGCGTGATGATGCCGCCAGGCGTCGGCGTGTCGGGACTGGAGTCCGATGGCGCGGAGCAGTTTTTCTGTGGCGGCGGCAAGAGCGGCAAGGTTAGGGCCGTGCGCCGGCCCGTCGCCTCTTAGAAGGTGAACTGACGCGAAGACCGAGGCGCGTTCCGGGCCAGTTCGATCTCCAGCAGGTGATCAGCCAGCACGTCGCTCAGAAACCGGAACTGATCGTTCAGCCCGACCACTTCGTTGTTGAAGTGGTTGGCGGCTGCCGGTATCAGCAGGGCCTCGAAGCCCTCGTCGAACACCAGTGACAGCGTTTTGCGAGAGACGGATGTTTGCGAATAGTAGTTGTTGCCGAATACCGGGAAACTCACGGCGAGATTGACGGAGTGAATCATGAGGTGCGCTCCTCGGCCAGGACAATGTATGAAAAAGCAGTCAGCGTAACGGCCGTCAGGGCCAGGCAGGTCAGCAGATGGATCAACATGGTTTTCCCCTCCGATGTGGGGTTTCGCCTTTGGATGGGTTGATCCTGCGCCAAGCGGTTTTTTAGCGGAAGGCAATCATCGCGATGGTGAATATCAATAAAGATGATGGTGTCTTCCAGGGCCCCATCGCGGGCAAGCCCGCTCCCACATTGGAACGCGGTTAACTGTGGGAGCGGGCTTGCTCGCGATGAGGCCCCCAAGGACAACAATCAATCCAAAGCGAACAAACCCTCACACCTATACTCAAAATAAATAGGCATTTGAGCGCCGGACATACCGTTCGGGGATCACTGTAGGAAACCGCGATCTTGAACCTGCGTTCGCTGATCGTCGCCGTGATGGTGGTGTTGGCGGGTTGCGCCACGTCTCCGCATGCCCCGGTGGTGGCGCCGGTTGTGGTGGTGTCCGAGAGCACTTGGCGCCAGGTGGATCGCGAAATTGTCGCTGCCTCCCAGTCCGCCACCGAGCAGACCAAAATCTACTCGCGTGGGGCCATGGAATACTGGCGAACCCGGGTTTATGAACTGACTGAAGAAAACTTCATTCCCTGGTTCAGCAGTTACTGGACCCAGGAATGGCTGTCGATGAAGGTCAGTTGGTACACCATCAGCGCCAAAGGTGAGCAGGATGCCTCGGCCAAGCGCCTGGCGGCCTATCTGCTGGAGCAATATCAGGAACGCGTGTTGGCACCGGTCGCCGTGGAGATCGATCCGGACGCGATTCTCGCCCAGGCCACGGCGTTCTACGTGGATATTCTTCAGGAAGAGCTGCAGAAAATTTCCAAGCGCCACGGCGTGCCGATGGAGCAGCTTAACGCCCGAATCCAGAAAATCCCCGCCATTGCCCTGGGACCGCCGCCGGCCCGGGATGCCTCGCTGTACCAGGTTGTGCACACGCAACCGCTGAATACGTTGCCGGCCTACGCGGCGCTCATCGACAAGATCCACAAGGCGGGTGGGGATAAAGGTGTCGCGTCGACCGACACGGCGATGGCGCCCGTGGCCAAGCGCGCCAGCCAGCGCATGGAAGCCGAAATGGCCCCGCGCGGTGCCGCCAGTGCAGTAGCGGCGGCGGCCGGCAAACTGGCGGGAGGATTGATTACCGTGGGGGTGGCGGGGATCCGGGCGATTATTCAGGCCAACGACCGGCCGGACAGCGAAGCGCTGATTCGCAGCAGCCTGGGCAACACGTTCGATAAGGCCTGGTTGAAGATGGTGCAGAACCCGAAGACCGGCGTGATGGCCGGCACGTTGTACATGGCGGGGCAGATTGAGGGCAGTCTGGCAGGCAGTGCCGATGTACCGTCGGTCAGCTCGGGCCCTGGGGCTGTCGAATGGAGTGCGCCGCAATCGACTAACCAGCAGATCGACCCTCAACCCCCCGCAGGAGAATGACCATGTCTTACGTCGATGGTTTTGTCGCGGCCGTACCGACCGCCAATCGTGAAAAATTCAAGAAACACGCGGAAACCGCCGCCGCGATTTTCAAGGAAAGCGGTGCGCTCAGCGTCACCGAGTGCTGGGGCGATGACGTGCCCGATGGCAAGCTCACCTCCTTCCCCATGGCGGTGAAACTCAAGGAGGATGAAACCGTGGTGTTTTCCTGGATCGTCTGGCCGGACAAGGCCACCCGCAATGCCGGCATGGACAAACTCATGAACGATCCGCGCATGCAGCCCGACACCAATCCGATGCCGTTCGATGGTCAGCGGTTGATCTTTGGTGGTTTCGAAATAATCGTCAAAGCCTGATGCTCACAGCGGGGTCATTCCGGCGTCGGGGTGATCCTGCAACTCTTGCGATTGCGGATTTCATTGTCCGTCGGTCGTTCCCTGACAAACTCGAAACGCGGCTCGCCTTCGCTGTAATGCACCAGCCAGCCCCATTCCAGCTCGGCTTCATCCTGGCCGGGTTTCGGTGGCACGGCCCACCATGGCTCTTTGCTGATGATCTGTCGCATGGCCCCCTCCAAAGATTCGGTTGCTTGAACTATAACTTGCCTGTCAGGAGGTGCCAGCTATGAGCGACGAATCCCATGAACCGCTGAAACGGCTGTTTTTCGCCTTGGATTGTGCGCCGGCCCAACGCAAGTCCATCGCCCAGTGGCGCAGCGCGCTGCAGCTTCGCAACGGTCGCCCGGTGCCAGCTGAAAACTTTCACCTGACGTTGATGTTCTTGGGCGCTGTCGAGGTGGCGCACATTGCCGAGATCTGTACGGCAGCTTCCAAGGTTCGTGTGCCCGGTGCGCCCTTAAAGGTGGCGCTGGATCGGCTGGATGTCTGGCGCAGGTCCGGGGTGTTGGTGCTGGCGCCGGAGCAGGCATCACCAGAGTTGCTGCGGCTGGTGTACGCCCTGGAACAGGCGATGTTGCCGTTTGGCTTCGAGGATTCGCCGAAGGAGTTTCGGCCGCACCTGACGTTGATGCGTGACTATCGGATGCCGGTGCCTGAGTCCGCGACGCCGCCCGAGTTTTTTATGCGGGCCGATCATTTCACGCTGTTCGAATCCCATAAGGGCCGGTATCGGGCACTGGCGCAATGGCCGCTCGCGCCCCCATAAAAAAGGCGCCCGAGGAGGGCGCCAAATTCACCTGAACCGAGAGGAAGCCAGGTGAGGCCGTTCTTGACAGGAGTGCAGCGGTGGTAAGGCGCTGCGTGAACGGGAAACGTTGTCACTGACCACTGACCACTGACCACTGACCGCTGATCGTTCCCACGCTCTGCGTGGGAATGCCTCCACGGACGCTCCGCGTTCGGCTTCGGAAGGGACGCGGAGCGTCCCGGGCTGCATTCCCACGCGGAGCGTGGGAACGATCAGATGGTCAGCAATCAGTGGATCAGTGGTGAATCACTTGCCGAGCTTCACCCGCGTCCAGCCTCGGGTCATTACTCGTTGAACACCAATCGGCATGTCTGGAATTGCATACAGCGTCGCCATCACTTCTTGCGACGGGTACGACCCCGGATCATCGCGAATCGCTTCATCCACCAATGGCGTCGCCGCCGCGTTGGCATTGCTGTAGCCAATGTTGTTGGTGATCTCGGCGATGATGTCCGGGCGCATCAGGAAATTCATGAACAGGTAGGCGTTCTCGACGTTCGCCGCATCCCGAGGGATGGCGACCATGTCGTAGAAACTGCCGGCCCCTTCCTTGGGAATGCTGTAGTCGATCTTCACCTTGTCGCCCGCTTCCTGGGCGCGGGCCTTGGCCTGCAGCACGTCGCCGGAGTAACCGACCGCGACGCAGATGTTGCCGTTGGCCAGGTCGGAGATGTATTTCGACGAATGGAAGTACGCCACCGACGGCCGGATCTTCATGAACAACGCTTCAGCTTCGGCGATCTGGCCTTTGTCCTGAGAGTTCACCGGATAGCCCAGATAGTGCAGGGCGGCCGGCAGCATCTCGGTCGGCGAGTCGAGGAAACTGATCCCGCAGGCTTTGAGCTTTTGCGCGTTTTCCGGTTTGAACAGCAAGTCCCAGGAGTTGGTCGGCGCGTTCGTGCCGAGCACTTCCTTGACCTTTTGCGGATTGAACCCAATGCCGATCGAGCCCCACATGTACGGGAAGGCGTGACCGTTATCCGGGTCGCTGGCGGAGGCGTTTTTCAACAGGACCGGGTTGAGGTTTTTCCAGTTCGGCAGCTTCGACTTGTCCAGCGTCTGATAGACGCCAGCCTTGATCTGCTTGGCCAGGAAACTGTTGGACGGCACCACGATGTCGTAGCCGGATTTGCCCGCGAGCAGGCGTGCCTCAAGGGTTTCGTTACTGTCGAACACATCGTAGGTCACGCGGATGCCGGTCTCGTCTTCGAATTTCTTGACGGTGTCCGGGGCGATGTAATCCGACCAGTTGTAGACGCGCAGTACCTTGTCATTGGCCTGGGCGCCCGTAGCCATTGCGCCCAATAAGGACAGTGTCAGCAGAGTCCTGCCAAACATTTTCATCGGTACAACTCCATTCTTTTTATTCACATTACGCAAAGCGTTTGAAACGCGACGGCCTAGGCCGTCGCTTCTACCAATTGCTTCTCAGGTTGCTTCCAGGATTCGCTGGCGGTCTGGTCCATCGCTTCCTGGATCGCGCGTTTACGGGTGGCTTCGGCGCGACGGCTGAAGAACCAGACCATGAACGTTACGATCGAGACGGCGAGCAGAATCAGGCTGGCCACGGCGTTGATCTCAGGCTTCACGCCCAGACGCACCGCCGAGAACACTTCCATCGGCAGGGTTGTCGAACCCGGGCCCGACACGAAGCTCGCCAGCACCAGGTCATCCAGCGACAAGGCAAACGACATCATGCCGCCGGCCGCCAGAGACGGCGCGATCATCGGAATGGTGATCAGGAAAAACACCTTGAACGGCTTCGCCCCCAGGTCCATGGCCGCTTCTTCGATGGACAGGTCCAGCTCACGAAGGCGGGCGGAGACCACCACCGCCACATAGGCGGCGCAGAACGTGGTGTGGGCGATCCAGATGGTGACGATGCCACGCTCCTGCGGCCAGCCGATCAACTGCGCCATGGCCACGAACAGCAGCAACAGCGACAGGCCGGTGATCACTTCAGGCATCACCAACGGCGCGGTCACCAGGCCACCGAACAGCGTGCGGCCCTTGAAACGCGTCACGCGGGTCAGCACGAATGCTGCCAAGGTGCCCAGCACTACAGCGGCAATCGCGGTGTAGCAGGCGATTTCCAGCGAGCGCACCACCGAGCCCATCAGTTGGGTGTTGTCGGCCAGGCCGACATACCACTTGATCGACCAGCCGCCCCACACCGTCACCAGTTTGGAAGCGTTGAAGGAGTAGATCACCAGAATCAACATCGGCAGGTAGATAAACGACAAGCCGAAAATCAGCATGAACTTTGAAAATCCGAAGCGTTTCATCCCCGTGCCTCCATCTCTTTGGCCTGACTGCGGTTGAACAGCAGAATCGGCACAATCAGGATCAACAGCATCACCACCGCCAGGGCAGATGCCACCGGCCAGTCGCGGTTGTTGAAGAACTCTTGCCACAGCACACGGCCGATCATCAGGGTTTCCGGGCCGCCCAGCAGTTCCGGAATCACGAACTCACCGACCACCGGAATGAACACCAGCATGCAGCCGGCGATGATTCCGTTCTTGGCCAGCGGCACGGTGATTTTCCAGAAGTTGTTGAAGTTGCTCGAACCCAGGTCCGAACCCGCTTCCAGCAAGCTCTGGTCGTGCTTGACAAGGTTGGCGTACAGCGGCAACACCATGAACGGCAGGTAGGCGTAAACCACACCGATGTACACCGCCGTGTTGGTGTTGAGGATCTCGATCGGGTGGTCGGTCAGCCCGGTCCACATCAAGAACGCGTTGAGCAAACCGTTGTTGCTCAGAATGCCCATCCACGCGTAAACGCGGATCAGGATCGCGGTCCAGGTCGGCATCATGATCAACAGCAGCAAGACGTTTTGCGCTTCCTTGCTCGCTTTGGTGATCGCATAGGCCATCGGGAAACCGATCACCAGGCACATCAGCGTGCTGAAAAACGCGACCTTCAACGAACCCAGGTAGGCCGAGATGTACAGCTCATCGTCGGTCAGCAACGCGTAGTTGCCGATGTTCAACAGCAGCTGGAATTTCTGCTCGGCGTAGGTGTAGATCTCAGAGTAGGGAGGAATGGCCAGGGCCGCTTCCGAGAAGCTGATCTTCATCACCAGGAAGAACGGCAACAGGAAAAACAGGCACAGCCACAGGAATGGAACCCCGATGACGAGCTTTCGACCACTCGGCATCAGCCGCATGAACTGCTGATTGAGTGTTTTCATGAGCGCAGTACCACGCCGCTGTCGTCTTCCCACCACACGTAGACCTTGTCGTCCCAGGTCGGACGGGCGCCACGGCGTTCGGCGTTGGCCATGAACGACTGCACGACCTTGCCGCCAGGCAATTCCACGTAAAACACCGAGTGACCGCCGAGGTAGGCGATGTCATGCACTTTGCCTTGGGACCAGTTGTAGCGAGTCTCCGGCTTGATCGTGCTGACCAGCATTTTTTCCGGGCGGATCGCGTAGGTGATCGACTTGTCCTGCACCGAGGTGCTGACGCCGTGACCGACGTAGATCTTCTGTTCCAGGTCCGGGCTGTGAATGATCGCGTGGCCTTCCAGGTCTTCCACCACGGTGCCGTCGAAGGCGTTCACGTTGCCGATGAATTCGCAGACCATGCGGCTGACCGGCGCTTCATAAATGTCGACCGGGCTACCGATCTGGGCGATCCAGCCCAGGTGCATGATCGCGATGCGTTGGGCCATGGTCATGGCCTCTTCCTGATCGTGGGTCACCATCACGCAGGTCACGCCGACGCGCTCGATGATCTCGACCAGTTCCAGTTGCATCTGCGAGCGCAGCTTTTTATCCAGCGCGCCCATCGGTTCGTCGAGCAGCAACAGCTTCGGACGCTTGGCCAGGGAGCGGGCGAGGGCGACACGCTGACGCTGTCCGCCGGACAACTGATGGGGTTTGCGTTTGGCGTATTGGGTCATGTGCACCAGGCGCAGCATCTCTTCGACGCGGGCGTCGATTTCGCTGGCCGGCAAACGGTCCTGCTTGAGGCCGAAGGCAATGTTCTGCGCAACCGTCATGTGCGGGAACAAGGCGTACGACTGGAACATCATGTTGATCGGCCGCTCGTACGGCGGCATGTCAGTGATGTCCACGCCATCGAGGAAAATCCGTCCATCGGTCGGGCGCTCGAAGCCTGCGAGCATGCGCAGCAGGGTCGATTTGCCGGAACCGGAACCGCCGAGTAGAGCGAAGATTTCGCCTTGATGAATCTCAAGCGAGACATCGTCTACGGCGCAGGTTTCGTCGAATTTCTTGGTGACGCGGTCGACCTTCAACAACACCTTTTTCGATGTCTGGTGACCTTCAAGAGCCTTCCTGTAAGTGCTGGAGGCGTTTGCCATGTGAAACTCCCAACAGGTTTCAGTTGTCGGGCCAACGCGGCCTGACTTAATAGTTGATTGCAAGCCTTGGGGCGTGCGGTGCCAGTCAATTCAACGGTGATCCCCTGTGGGAGCGGGCTTGCTCGCGAAAGCGGTGTATCAGGCAGTATCAATGTCGACTGACACTCCCTCTTCGCGAGCAAGCCCGCTCCCACCCTGGATTTGCGTTTGGCTCACTGGCATCGCCCGCCTTGGGCTAATTCGGCGCCGCCGTCCTGGCTGCCTGGTAGTACTTGTTGTTATCGCAGTGTGTTGTTATCGCGAGCGTCAGGCGCGCAAACGCACGCCCGCCTGACTCACGGGGGCAGTAAATGAATCAATCGTTTTTTGCGTCAGCGTGATTTACGCAACGCGGCCCGTCGCCGGCACGCATCGCCGAACGCCTGGAAAATACTCAAATAAGGAGGATTGGAAAGCACCTGCCATTCCGGGTGCCATTGCACACCGACGGCGAAGGTGGGGCTGTGTTCCACCGAAATCGCTTCGATCAAACCGTCCGGCGCAATCGCTTCGGCACGCAGGCCGGGGGCGAGTCGGTCGATGCCCTGGCTGTGAATCGAATTGACCATGAACTCGCCGGGCAACTCCAGCGCCTCGAACACCCCGCCCGGTTGCACTGTCACCGCATGGGCCGGGGCGTATTGCACCGCCAGCTCGGGACTGTCCGCTTCGCGGTGATCGAGCATCCCGGGCAGCTCATGCACCTTCTGATGCAGGCTGCCGCCGAACGCCACGTTCATTTCCTGGAAGCCGCGGCAGATGCCGAGCACCGGCACGCCAGCCGCAATGGCCGCACGCAATAAAGGAAGAGTCGTGGCGTCCCGCGCCGGATCGTGATCCGTGCCGGGAGCGCTGGCCGGGCCTTGATAGTGGAAAGGTTCCACGTTCGAAGGGGAGCCGGTCAGCAACAGGCCATCAAGGTGCGCCAGCACATCCTCGATTTCAGTCTGTTCGCCCAGGGAAGGAATGATGACGGGCAGCCCCAGAGCCGCGACGCTGACAGCACGCAAGTACTTGTCGCCGCTGACGTGGTAGGGGTGCAGGCCAATCTGTTTGACGCACGCTGTAACGCCGATCAATGGCTTGAATGCCATTTTTATCACCTCGAAGTTTCACACTTGAACGAGCTTTTCCGGAGCTTAGCCTTGTTGATTTTAATTAACAACTCTCATGTAAAAAATTCTAAACGCCGCACGTCTGATCGTCAGGATTTACGCGGTGCGCAAGACTGATGTGGCACTCTCGTGCCCAAAAAAGGCCCGAAAATAAAGGTTGAAAGGTCAAGTGTTCGCTATTGACTTCACTTTGCCGTTCGGGTTGACTGAGCTCGCAACAAGGTAGTGAACATAATAATTAACAGCTAATAGGTGCATCATGTCGGTCCCTCTGCGTGCCGTTCAACTCAACGAAGCAAACGCATTCCTTAAGAAATATCCTGAGGTTTTGTACGTCGACCTTCTGATTGCGGATATGAACGGTGTGGTGCGCGGCAAGCGCATCGAGCGCACCAGTCTTCATAAGGTTTACGAAAAAGGCATCAACCTCCCGGCGTCACTGTTTGCTCTGGACATCAACGGTTCCACGGTGGAAAGCACCGGCCTGGGTCTGGACATCGGCGACTCAGACCGAATCTGCTTCCCCATCCCCGGTACCCTGAGCATCGAGCCATGGCAGAAGCGCCCAACCGCTCAGTTGCTGATGACCATGCACGAACTCGAAGGCCAGCCGTTCTTCGCTGACCCGCGTGAAGTGTTGGCCAATATCGTGCGCAAGTTCGATGACCTGGGCCTGACCATCTGCGCAGCCTTCGAACTCGAGTTCTATCTGATCGACCAGGACAACGTGAACGGTCGTCCGCAATCGCCGCGTTCGCCGGTATCGGGCAAGCGTCCGGTGTCGACCCAGGTCTATCTGATCGACGACCTGGACGAGTACGTTGATTGCCTGCAAGACATCCTTGAAGGCGCGAAAGAGCAGGGCATTCCTGCCGACGCCATCGTCAAGGAAAGCGCCCCGGCGCAATTCGAAGTGAACCTGCATCACGTCAACGACCCGATCAAGGCCTGCGACTATGCGGTGTTGCTCAAGCGTCTGGTGAAGAACATCGCCTACGACCACGAGATGGACACCACGTTTATGGCCAAGCCTTACCCAGGTCAGGCGGGCAACGGTTTGCACGTGCACATTTCGATTCTCGACAAAGAAGGCAACAACATCTTTGCCAGCGAGGATCCCGAGCAGAACGCCGCGCTGCGACACGCGATCGGCGGTGTGCTCGAGACCCTGCCGGCGCAGATGGCGTTCCTGTGCCCGAACGTCAACTCGTACCGTCGTTTCGGCGCACAGTTCTATGTGCCGAACTCGCCGAGCTGGGGCATCGACAACCGTACCGTGGCGGTGCGTGTGCCGACCGGTTCGCCGGACTCAGTGCGCATCGAGCACCGTGTAGCCGGTGCCGACGCCAACCCGTACCTGCTGATGGCCTCGGTTCTTGCCGGTATTCACCATGGCTTGACCAACGAGATCGAACCGGGCGCCCCGGTCGAAGGCAACAGCTACGAGCAAAACGAACAAAGCCTGCCGAACAACCTGCGCGATGCGTTGCGCGAGCTGGACGACAGCGAAGTCATGGCGCGCTACATCGACCCGCTGTACATCGACGTGTTCGTGGCGTGCAAGGAAAGCGAGCTGGCCGAGTTCGAGAACTCCATCTCCGACCTTGAGTACAACTGGTACCTGCACACCGTTTGATGGGCCTGATGGTGTACGCACTATCCGCGTACACCACCCATCAAATGTGGGAGCGGGCTTGCTCGCGAAAGCGGTGGATCAGTCAACCCTGATGGCGCCTGACATACCGCCTTCGCGAGCAAGCCCGCTCCCACAATGGATTGCATTTCAAATCCTCAATTGACTGGCATCAATCCAACGATCACTCATTCCCCTGCGTCGAGTCACAACCATGACAAACACTCGCAGCGATTGGGAGCAACGCTTCCAGTCCCTCAACATCGAAGGCCGAGCATTCATCGACGGTCAATATTGCCCGGCACTCAGCGGCGACAGCTTTGAATGCATGAGCCCGGTCGACGGTCGCTTCCTGGCCAACGTCGCCAGCACCGACGAAGCCGACGCCAACGCCGCTGTCGCCGTCGCGCGCCGCACCTTCGAGTCCGGCATCTGGGCCAACCTCGCCCCGGCCGAGCGCAAGCGCATCCTGATTCGTTTCGCCGATTTGATCCTGGCCAACCAGGAAGAACTGGCCCTGCTCGAAACCCTCGACATGGGCAAACCGATCAACGACTCGATGAACATCGACATCCCTGCGACCGCCAACGCGATCCGCTGGAGCGCCGAAGCCATCGACAAGATCTACGACGAAGTCGCCGCCACCCCGCACGATCAACTCGGCCTCATCACCCGCGAACCTGCGGGCGTCGTCGCCGCCATCGTGCCGTGGAACTTCCCGTTGATCATGGCCGGCTGGAAGTTCGCCCCTGCGCTGGCCGCGGGCAACTCGTTCATCCTCAAGCCATCGGAAAAGTCGCCGCTCACGGCCATTCGCATTGCGCAACTGGCGCTGGATGCCGGCATCCCGAAAGGCGTGTTCAACGTTCTGCCGGGCTACGGTCACACCGTCGGCAAGGCGCTGGCGTTGCACATGGATGTCGACGTGCTGGCTTTCACCGGCTCGACCGCCATTGCCAAGCAACTGCTGATCTACGCCGGGCAAAGCAACATGAAACGCGTCTGGCTCGAAGCAGGGGGGAAGAGTCCGAACGTGGTGTTCGCCGATGCGCCGGATTTGCGCGCGGCAGCACAAGCGGCGGCCGGTGCCATCGCCTTCAACCAGGGCGAAGTCTGCACCGCCGGTTCGCGCTTGCTGGTCGAGCGTTCGATTCGCGAGCAGTTCATTCCGCTGCTGGTGGAAGCGCTGCAAGCCTGGAAACCGGGCCACGCGCTGGACCCGGAAACCACGGTCGGCGCGGTCGTCGATCAGCGTCAATTGGAAAACGTTTTGCGCTACATCCAGGTCGGTAAAGACCAGGGCGCGCAACTGATCGCGGGCGGCAGCCGCACCCTCGAAAGCACCGGTGGCCTGTACGTGGAACCGGCGATTTTCGACGGCGTGACCAACGCCATGACCATCGCCCGGGAAGAGATCTTCGGCCCAGTGCTGTCGCTGATCACCTTCGACACCGCTGAAGAAGCGCTGGCGATTGCCAACGACAGCATCTTCGGCCTGGCCGCCGGCGTCTGGACCAGCAACCTGAGCAAGGCCCACACCTTCGCTCGCGGCTTGCGCGCCGGCAGCGTCTGGGTCAACCAGTACGACGGCGGCGACATGACCGCGCCGTTCGGTGGCTACAAGCAGTCGGGTAACGGTCGGGACAAATCGCTGCATGCGTTCGACAAATACACCGAACTCAAAGCGACCTGGATCAAGCTCTAATACCTATAAAAAAAGCGACGGTCGCCGGCACGCTGCCGGTGGCCATCGGAGAAACGTATGAAACACACCACACATGTAAACAGCTACTACGCCGCCACCCGTAACTTCACCGGCGAATTCCCGGTGCTTGAAGAGCTGGTGGAATGCGACGTCTGCGTGATCGGCGCTGGCTACACCGGCTTGTCTTCGGCGCTGTTCCTCGCGGAAGCGGGCTACAGCGTGACCGTACTCGAAGCCGCCAAAGTCGGCTTCGGCGCCAGCGGTCGCAACGGCGGTCAACTGGTCAACTCCTACAGCCGTGACGTCGATGTGATCGAAGAGCGCTACGGCGACAAGACCGCCGAAGTCCTCGGCAGCATGATCTTCGAAGGCGCCGACATCATCCGTCAGCGCATACAGCACTACGACATCCAGTGCGACTACAAGCCGGGCGGCATCTTCGCCGCGATGAACAAGAAGCAACTCAAAGGCCTGGCCGAGCAGAAGAAGAGCTGGGAGCGCTACGGCAACAAGAACCTGAAAATGCTCGACACCGCCGACATCAAGCGTGAAGTCGGTTCCGACGCCTACGTCGGCGGCCTGCTCGACATGCAGGGCGGCCACATCCACCCGCTGAACCTGGCCCTCGGCGAAGCCTCGGCCATCATCGGCCTGGGCGGCAAGATCTACGAACAATCGGCGGCGGTGGAAATCACCTACGGCGAACCGATCACCGTGCGCACCGCCAAAGGCGTGGTCCGCGCCAAATACCTGCTGATCGCCGGCAACGCCTACCTGCCGCAAGGCCTCGACAATCGAGTGACCAGCAAAAGCATGCCGTGCGGTTCGCAAATCGTCGTCACCGAACCGTTGTCCGAGAAGGTTGCGCGCAGCCTGATCAAAAACAACTACTGCGTCGAAGACTGCAACTACCTGCTCGACTACTACCGCCTCACTGCCGACAACCGCTTGCTGTACGGCGGCGGCGTGGTCTACGGCGCGCGGGAACCGGACGACATCGAACAACTGATCCGCCCGAAAATCCTCAAGACCTTCCCGCAACTCAAGGACGTGAAGATCGACTACCGCTGGACCGGCAACTTCCTGCTGACCATGTCACGCATGCCGCAATTCGGCCGCATCGAGAAAAACGCCTACTACATGCAAGGCTACAGCGGCCACGGCGTCACCTGCTCGCACCTGGCCGGCAAACTGATCTCGGAAATGATCCGCGGCGACGCCGAACGCTTCGATGCTTTCGCATCGTTGCCGCACATGCCAATGCTCGGCGGCCGCACCTTCCAGGCCCCGCTCACCGCCATGGGCGCCGCGTACTACGCGCTGCGCGATCGCTTCGGCATCTAACCCAGGCACAACCCCTGCAGGAGTGAGCCTGCTCGCGATGAGCCCCAATCAGTCGCCATCAACATCGCCTGACCCACCGCCATCGCAAGCAGGCTCACTTCCACAAGTGGGTTCCGGTCGATCACAGTTTTTGCTATCGCCACAAAACCCCCTGTAGGAGTGAGCCTGCTCGCGATGAGGCCCTAATATTCAACATCAATGTTGAATGACACACCGCCATCGCGAGCAAGCTCACTCCACAATTTGATCCCAGTCGATCACAGATTTTGCGGTCGCCACAGAACCCATGTGGGAGCGGGCTTGCCCGCGATGAGGCCCTACCAGCCACCATCACCCCCAACCAAACCCCATGATTTCAGCCCCAAACAACCTTTTCACCCACCCATTCATCGAACCTGCTGAGCAACACCACCAAACGTGATTTAATACCCGCCTTTCACATTTCCGGGACAGGGAAGCGGTACTTTCGCGGCCAAAAGTCGCCCGCCATCCACCCCCATAACCCTTAAGTATTCTTCGCATAAGGCTGTCATGGACACGGGCTCAAGACTCAAATTAGTACGCGAAAGCTACAAACTCTCCCAGCGCGAGCTGGCCCGGCGTAGCGGCGTCACCAATGCCACCATCTCCCTGATCGAACAAAATCGCGTCAGTCCCTCCGTCAGCTCCCTGAAAAAACTGCTCGAAGGCATTCCCATGTCTTTGGCGGACTTCTTCACCTTCGACCAACCGCCCCGCGAGCACCAATATGTGTTCCGCGCCAATGAACAGCCGGATCTCGGGCGTCATGGGCTGCGGTTGCTGCTGATCGGCGCTTCGGTGCCGAGTCGGCAGATGCGGCTGTTGCGTGAGCAATACGCGCCTGGGGCGAGTTCCGGGGAAGAGCCGATTGTGCATTCGGAAGGGGAGGAGTGTGGGCTGGTTACGCGGGGGACGGTTGAGTTGACGGTTGATGGGCAGATTAGTGTGCTGAATGCTGGGGATGGGTATTACTTTCCGACGACGTTACCGCATCGGTTTCGGAATATTGGCCAGGATGAAGCGGAAATCATCAGTGCTAATACACCGGCTAACTTTTGATTGAGTAAATGTTTCAATGCTTCCAACGGTCTGATGCATGGCTATAATGTTTTAAAACATTGTAGCTGTGAAGGATCGTATTTATGCGGCTGAAAAACATTCAATACTATATATGGGTGTGTTCTCTTATCTTCGGTTCGGCGGGGTTTTTTACGGTAATAGTTGTCGGAGAAGTAAAGCAATTATTTTCAATAGATAGCAATTATTTACGAGCTGTCTACATTTTTACATATGTAGCTTTTAGTTCTTTCGGGTTGCTTTTTTATATTCCCAGGCTGCGAAATGTATGGCTTGGCGATATGATGGATAAAAAGTACACAAGCCTTTGGGGTTCTTGGATTGGTATTAGTGTTGGGGCTGGAGCCGGAACCATAATATTTATGCCGCAGGTGAAAAAAATTGAGCTCTTGAGTGGCATGCCTAATTTATTGGTTACAGCAGTTACGTTTCTTATTTTTGCGCTAATAATGGTTTTTTTGAGCTTTTATGCTGGATCTTCACGGCGTGGTCGGTGATTGATTTTATCTTTGATCGTGGTTGGCTTTTCCGTTTGTAGAGATACTCTCGTTTATCATGGTGTTAATTGTAATTCCGTCGACTAGAGCTTCGAAGGCTAAAGCGAGCTTTCCCATTTGTTTGTAGGCCATCTCATAGTTGATAGGGTCGCGGGTAAATAACTGCATCGAATCGGGTTTGCGAACTAAACTTGATACGCCGCTTATAGACAAGTACACATCCACCGAGTAGTAGGCCATATTGCCATCGTAAACGCTTCCAAGACGCTCTTGATAAAACTCACGAATGGGCCCGATTACACTTGGCGCGCCAGGACCATTGTAGATATTCCCCATGCCTTCATAAATGTTGTTGAAGCCATGAAAAATTAGTGGGGCGCCAGCTATGACGCCGACCCCTCTTGTTTTTCCTATCGTGGAAATACCCGCCTCAACCTGCAGGGCGCCGGCTATAACCCCAACGCCGTTTTGAGCATAAAAAAAAGCCTTGGATGATAACTCGGCATATTCCTCTCTGATCTTTTGTATACCTTGCCACGCACTGATGACTCCTTCATCAACGGCTCGGATAATTTCGTTTGCACAAGATGAAACAATCGAACTAAATTGAAGCTGCATGAAGCTATCGTAGAGGTGTGTAGCGCCAAGAGTGCAGCCGAATGCAACAAGATCGGACGCGGTTTTAGTAACGTCGTGAATGTCACAGGTTTCTTCACTCACCCTCGTTCCCCCAACTGCTACACGCGCTCGTTCCCGCCTGAATGTGGGTCCAACTAATCTCTCTATAGCGAATCGATACTAGCTCTTGTGGTTCCGCGTCATTCATATGAATGGAATGAGGCACTTGGAGGCTTACGTGTACGATTTTCGCCCCGGTAAGTCGTATTGAGTAATATTTATCCTGTCCGCCGGCCGGCGAGGTACGGTAGAAGTTAATTGTGCACTCTACTTCTTCGCGCTCATGCAGTGCACTAGCCAGTAGTGGTGAGGATTTATCAATATTTTTGGTAATCATAATAGGCATGTGATTGCCCCGGTCGCCAGAAACTCCGCCATCATTACCCGTAATCATATTGTGCGAGTAAGCCAGAATCATGACTTCGTCTTCATGGCCAATCTGACATTTGTTGCCGATGGAGCTTAGGCTTGAGCAACCAGCAGAAATCAAGCCTTGTCGTTTCCCAGTAATGCTCATGTAACCATGGCTAGCCATGTGTACTGCTCCTTTTAGTTGCTTTTATTGGCTGGGTGCTTTATTCCAAGTGTTCAAATAACTCTATCTGGATTTTTTTAGCTTGTATTTCTGTAATTGGATGCGTCGAAAGATACGGACCTTTCTTACAGCAAATAAAGAAGCAGGTAAGTGAAATGTCCTACCTGTGTTGGCGCTTTTTATTGCTGAAAAGGTGACTGCTAGCGTGATGGCATATTAATATGGGTGCTGGCTGCCAAATAGGACGGCGCTTGTAGCGACGATAGGGTGTTCGTGCAGTGCGCCCCGGACAAAACAGGCATTTGGATTCCAGGGCTGCTACCCAAAAAATGGAGAGGCAAAGATGACTGGACAGGTTTTGAAGTCGAAGTTGGTGAATTTTCTGGTGGCCGATGCCGAGGTGAATTACGCCAACGTGGACGATTTATATTACGT
The DNA here is from genome assembly GCF_019823085.1 of Pseudomonas sp. DR48. Classification (NCBI taxonomy): domain Bacteria; kingdom Pseudomonadati; phylum Pseudomonadota; class Gammaproteobacteria; order Pseudomonadales; family Pseudomonadaceae; genus Pseudomonas; species Pseudomonas sp. DR48. Next base: position 4,816,983 of record NZ_CP081946.1, read on the forward strand.
GGCTGAAGCTGGCAATGTGGACGCGTTGGGCGATGTGCTAGAGGCCTTCAAGGAGGCATACGGAGGACTTTGGGTTGGCGGAAAGATGGTGCTGACACAAACAATGGTTCATCTGAGTGCCAATGCCATGAACCGCCTCGTTCAGGACGGGACGCTGGATATTGAACTCCCATTGGCATTGATCCGAAAGGTCACGATTGAAGGTGGGTTCATAACGAAGATCATTCGTCTTGATACCGGCGCTGGCAGCGTTAAGTTCCGGTGTTTTGGTGCGAAGGATGTCGCTGCGATGATAGAGAATGCAATTCTCTCGCGCCTGTTGTAACCGGCAGAATTCGACCCGAAGCATTCCTTGATGTCTGTTTGTTGTCGTCATATGTTACGGGCATTCATGGAGGATTCTGACTGATGGCACGCGTGGGTTTGATACTGACACCCGGTTTTGCGGACTGGGAATATGCTTTCATTGCTGGCACGGCGTCCCCGTTTTACGGGATCGACGTCAGGTTTTTCGCTCCTACTACGGGGCAGTTTCGTTCGCAGGGTGGATTGGCTGTAACGGTCGATAGCAGCTTGCAACAATGTCTGGACTGGAAACCGGACGTTGTCGTCGTCATTGGAGGAATGATCTGGGAAAGTGCAGAAGCACCGGATATTCGAGACTTTCTTCATGCCAGTCGTTCAAGTGGGGCAACCATTGCCGGTATCTGTGGAGGAACGCTGGCACTTGCGAGGGCCGGGCTTCTAGACACGGTTCCTCATACCTCGAACAGCGCTGACTTCTTACAGAATGCCGTCAGTTATGAAGGCTGCACACTTTACCGAAGCAGCTCAATAGCGGTGATGGCAGACCGCATCATTACTGCTCCAGGCACCGCCCCGGTTAGCTTCACCTGCGCAGTATTTGAAGGTGCCGGGCTATCTTCAGAGAGCATTTCTCAGTTCAGGTCAATGTTGGCAGCGGAACATGGGTGATCGCGTCGTCCCGGTATGTCGGGCACATTCTCAGGAGATAATTGATGAGCGCTGGCGATGTACCTATGGGGCAAGTGGTACAAGGCTACGTAACCTTTGTAGGGAGTGAGGGGCCGTGGATCGGAGCGCAGTGAGCTTCAGTTATAGCGCCAATGGGAAGCGGTTTTACAAGTCTCTCAACGAAACCATTGACGCTTGGTCAACTGCAACTCTGCGTAAAGCCTCATACGGGCTGAAGGTAGGCGACCCAGTGTCGGTTTGGTGCTCTCTCAGCGACCCGGACGTGTGTTGCATCGGCGAAAAACCAGCCGAAAAACCAGCATTGTTGCGTTTGATTGAGGCTCTGGCAGCGTTTGGGTATTTAAGTTGATCCGCGCTGTCCAAGCCGACATGTTTTGAGGTGTTTGCTGTGTAGGCGTACTGGATCATCCGATGCCTGAATTCTGGCGCTGCAATGGCAGTTTCTGGCCGTTTTCTGCCTCTCGCGACAGGCAGAAAACGGCCAAAAGCTGTCACTCATGTTTGAGTTAAGCGACAGGCCCGACAGGGCCTGTGCATTTGAACGAATGGTTAGGGCCTACTCTTCATCTCTTCGACGAAACTCTTCAAGCTCCCATACGGATAGAGTTCGCGCCTTAGCTACTTTCTTCAAATCTTCTACAGCCTGCTTATAGGCTTCGATTGAATCATTCGTTGTCCAGTCATAGGAAATCTTTGCTTTATCTCGAATAATCCCATCGATTGGACAATGTGGCGGCTCCTCGATATGGCCGGTTGCCCACAGGTACTTCAGGTGCAAATTGATGAGTTTTTGGGCGACGCCGATCCTGAATCTTCCGTTATGTAATTTATTTCCAAGTGCTTTTGATACGTCGTCTGCGGTTCTTTGGATGAACTCAACGTGCTGTTCTTCCGCCACATTCCCCTTCACGTACATATTCTCCAGTTTTTCAAGAACTCCTCGAAAAACTTTTTTTTCTTTGGTTCGCTGATGGAGCTTGATTCCTTTTGCGTATACCGGAGCATCACCATTCCTGGTGGATAGTGCGGCTTTAAGACTGAGTAAGCCAAGTTCGTAAGACAGAAACCGCTTCTTATCGTTTTTGATTGCCACGAATCTCTCCTGTAGGCTCTTGCTATAAGTAGGTGGCAGAGATGATGTAATATTTTTTGCCATTCGTGTCCCCAACCCTCCTTGTCCATATGTAAACCCTTGAGCAAGTTGTGCCGAGCGCTAAGGCCGCGGCATGAGCAAAGGAGAAAAATCGACAACACCTGTCCCGAGAGTGCTAAGTCGTCGGCAGTATGTCTACGATAAACGCTTCCGTCCATGAAGGCCCGTTTTCGGCCGATTTCTGTAGGGCGCATCGGCAAGCATCGACCCAATGCAGTCCTTCGGCACCAGCAGGATTTCGGCTTAATGCGGACGGAGAAAACTCAGGTACTAGCAGCTTGTTGAATGTGGCCAGAACACCTACCAATCACTTCATGTTGATGACATCGTCCGTCTTCCAGGCGAACGGGACCAAGCAATGCGTCTCCGTTTTCACAGATAAAAAAATAGACAAAAATAAATGCGTCCCACTTGCTAACTTTTTGCTCTTTCTGCTTACCTCTTTTTTACTTTTTCCTGGTCCCTTTTTTCGCTAATCGTCAGAATTTGGTACTTTGCGGTCAGCGCAAGCATATCGGCGGTGTAACCGGCTGTGTATAATTGCTAGTGTGTGGGGGGGTATTTGCTCTCTTAATATTAATTATTAACAATACTGGACGCCGGAATGCTCTATGATTTGGCTTTTGTACTGATTGTGGTTGTAGTTTCAGGTGGGTTGGGCTACTGGGCGAACATCGGTATGAAAGTGACGCAGATGATTGTGTTTTCGCTTGTTACAGTAATGTTTATCGTCACAGTCTACTTTGGGGCTTACTCCATCATCGATGTCTCTGGGCAAGGGAAGGGGTATTTTGCCATTGCTGCGGCTGCATTTACTCTGGGACTTACCATTTTCGGTGAGTGCTTCAATGCACCGCTTGAAAAGTGTGAAAAAATAAAATTGAGGAGCTCTCAATGGAAAGCGGGAATCAATATTTTTAGGGCTTTTACTATTTTTGTTTGCACTGCGGTTTATTTTCTCCCACGAGAATGAGGCGACTAACAGATCATTGATGAGGAAGTAAAAAAGGTGACAGATCTATTTAAACAAATAGATCTGTCACCTTTTTATCTATATGGGCACTGACGTTTTGCACCATGAGCCAATCCGGCATGTACGCCATTGCGGTGGTATGGTGACGATAGAGGGTGGTGTTGCGCATCATCAGATAGGTCTCGAACGATTGATCCTCTGTTTCGTAACTCTCGTAAATTACGAAATGGTGGGTCAATTCCTTGTTGCGATTCAGGTAGTGGCGCCACAGCCAATTAGATTTCGAGGGATCGTTCTTGGCTTGAGCTAGCGTTTTGGCTTCTCCCAACTCAGCCTTGAATGCCTCAAGCCAAAAGACCAATAGCAGCAGAATGAAGCACGCGATCTTTGCGTTGTCGTAAATTGCTGAGTACACGGCATTGGGGGAAGGGGTAGACCAAAAAATCCATCCAATGAGAAAGATAGGGAAAAAGAAAATTGGGAGGACAAATACGCCTATGGAAAAGCCGACCCAAGCGCCTATGACTTCTGCAATTTTCAAAGGTGGAATATTCATGAGCCTTCCTTGGGTTTTATGTTTCTTAGACTCACTCCAAGACATCACTAAGGCAAGGCGTTTTCGCCTAAATGGGTGTCCTGTTTCACTAGACGACTACCCCTTAGTCTTTTGGGCACTGTGACTCGTATCGACCGATGTAGTCCGCAGCCGACATCTGACCGTCGCCACCGGCCACTCTGGGTCGGTTTTTGCCCTTCGCGACAGTCAGAAATTGCCAAATGCGGACATCCATGACCGGCGGCCATCAGTTGAAGCAGACATTGAAAGGTATAGAGTTATGGTCGATTGAGTGTTCGCCATACACTATTGATGACAGTTGCTAAAAAAGTCCTGTATTTCGGCCTTGACCGGAGTGATATCCATTTGCGCCCCTCGGCGAAATGGACCGCCACTCTCAAGCCAAACATCTAGGATGTCTGATTTCAGGATAGCCAGCCGATCAAGCGGTGTGATGGGTTCGATGTCCACCCACATAGTGCTTTGCGCTGGGATGATGGATCTCCCTCGAAGCCGGCTTTGGTCGGACAACTCAATGTAGTAAGCATGGTTCCACGACAGTAGCTCTTGCGTGTTGTCTTCGGTGGTAACTATGCCAGCTCTCACGAGGATCACTCCCCGATCGCACAAAAACAAAATGCGAGCTGTTGCAGCCTCTCGTATTTGCTCGAGCCTTAGGTAGGGCGTGCCATCGGCCAGCTTGATCTGAGCGGTAGTTTTTTCCGACCCATTGTGGGCTAGGTTGAGTGCGGCGGCTTCGCTCGGGGTGATCCAGATCATGTCGTCTTTGGTTGCCTGGCTTGCGATGACAAAGGCGCGTGAATTCACGCCCATTTCAGTCAAGTACGCCAAAATCATTGCGGAGAGTTTCTGAGTATCCCCGATATCACCAATGTTCTCCTTTTCACTGCGGTAGAACTGATGAACACCTAGCAACGTGTCTCGGTAAAGATATTCCCGCAGTACGCCACCAGCAAACGCGTAGACGCACGCGCTGGCACAGATAGCCCTAATTTCTTTCTGGTTGTCCTTAAAATTGTATTCCTTACCGAACTCGCTAATTCCGGTGCTATAACCAAGAGTGCGGATGACACGGCCTAGGGTAATGCCTCCAACCAGCGAACCTCCCGGAGAGTTGAAGTAGAGAGTGACAGGTTCACTGACATTGTTCTGCTTGAGGAACTCAAGAAATTTCAGGTGAGTTCCTTCTGTGATAGTGCCTTTTGCGTAGATTTTGACTCTGCCGCCAACAACACGCCTAATGAATCTCTCTTGTTCAGTATCGGGGGTCATCCTAAAGGTCATTGCAGCATCCTCTCCTGACCTCGCTGGTTGTGCAAAAGTAAATAGGAAGCTGAACAACGCGCTGGCAATGCAGGCAAATCGCATGTGTCGACTCTCTATTAGTGGCTGCTGTCGTTTCGCGATAGGCATGTGAGGAATGAATTGCTCCCCTAGTCTAGTAGATGATTTCGAGTGGCCGCTTTTGGCCGTTCACTGCACGAAGCATGGTGGTTAAATCTGGCTCAAATGGCTTGTCAGCTCGATTACAAACGGCTGGACAAGCCTGTGCAATCACCACATGGGCCTGAGCTACGGTATTGTTAATTTCTTTATTATGGATTTGCCACTACGGATAAGCATAACGTCGACCGTCTTTCCGCGGCGCGCGCGTACAAAGTCGGCAGCATTAGGAATTTGGTCAACGGAAAGATTATCTGCTTTAAGAATTGTATCTCCAGGAAGGAGATCCGCTTGATAGGCCGCAGAACCGCGCACAATGGAGGTAATCACAACAGCACGCTGTGTGCCAAGAGCTTGAGCTTCCGCAGTAGTAGGTGCGCGGAAATGCAGTCCTAAGGGCTGGTTGGTCCTAACGTAGTACGTGGCGGTCTGAAAGTAGCTATCCCGACTAACTTGGATCGCAGTCCATTGTTGCCCGGAAACAGTTCCATACGAAGAGCCATATGCAGTGGCTGATCCGCCATAGTTATTGTAAGCGGTCGCTTGCCCATAACTACTCACAGTTTGCTGAGTGGGAAGTGATACCGGTACAGCTTGGGTGTTGGTACGCTGGTAAACGGGCTCGTAGTAGACAACCAGATCAGCACCAACTACCCGACCTTGCTCAATTGCTTTCTGCTGTGTCGATAATTCGTCGCTGAACATACTAAAACCAAGTGCTTCATAGCTGTTTTCATAGTATGTCTGAACGTCCTGGACCGGGTTTGTGCCGAGCGCTAAAGTCGGCTCCGCAGGAGCGGGAGCTGTTCGATAGGCGGCGATATATTCCGGATTAGAAAGTGACTTGTAGCTTTTGGCGTAGGGGTTTGCGCAACCAGCTAGAGCGAGGGAGCCAACGATCATCAGTATGTTCTTGATCACAGCCATTTTCCCTATGAGCTATTTGATAGATGCCGTATGTCCGAGAGCAGACCGAGCCTAGAGCGTCGTCTAGCTCGCTGGCAAGGAAATCCTCTAAAAAAACAAAAGCCGTGCAGCTATGAGACCTTTGTGGGTGAACAGTTACGATAGCAGTTGTAGACCGTGGAATTAAATGTATACCCGAGCGGCCGCTTCTGGCCGATTGTCGCTTGGCACAATCCTCTGAATCCAGCGCCCAATCAAAAGCTGGAACTACAGCACATGATCAACTAACAAAAACCCGCATCAACGCGGGTTTTTTTTGGATTGAAATTCGTTCACTGCCCCTGAGGCGCATCAAACCCACGCTGCTCAATCACCCGAAACACATCGCTCACATCCTGAACCATAATCCGGGCGATGTTGGTGACGGTGTTGATGTCGTGTTCGGCGTAGTCGGGGAGGCTGGTGCAGGCCATGAGGTTGAGGTATTTGAGGACGGCGTTGAGGCGTTCGCTGACGCAGTTGTGGAGTTCGCGCAGTGGAGCATCGTAGTCGATGAGCAGGACGGGGTATTCGGTGGCAAGTTGGGACATTGGGGTGAAGCGGCGGGGCGAGTTTAGGGTTGACATGCTTATAGTCCTAAAAAATTAATCAAAGTCGTCAAAGTCCATTCACAGACGGAAACCGACCGTGTCATGTCCGACGGAATTGGTGATCTTCTTTTAGGGCTGCGAAACCCTGTCTCTGATGGTCGTCAGCGACGGGTCGAATATAGGCATCGTTTTTGTCGCCTGCAAACGGCCGTGTAGGACGCAAAGCCGGGTTTCCCGCTCGTGTCCCAGGCAGCATCCAACTGAGTGGCAGACGTGAAATCAATACGCGTTTAATGTCACCAGAGCCGTCCGCGTCGGAATTACGGCGGCAGCGCAGGCGAACGCAGGCTTCGCTGGTCGTTACGGGATTTGGTGTTGTTTAAGCGCTTGGTAGGGCGTGGGGTGCGGTCTTCGCTTGTTGAGGGTTAGGTCCTTCGGTGTAGAGGGTTGTTTCCTACGCGAAATTCGGACGTCAAGATCAAGAGATCGCAGCCTCGTTTCACTCGACAGCTCCTACAGATGGATTGTCGTGGGGGGACAACAAAGCTCAGGTTATCTGGGCTTTGTTGTTTGGAATCACGCGCAGTTTCCAGATCTTTAGCGCGAACGCTCCGATGTCATTGCCCAGCCTGCGGCGCATGCGGGTTGTGTTCGGTGTGTTTCGGTCCCGCGACTGCCCACGCGATCACCCCAATCAGTGGCACAAACACGATCACCACGATCCACAACAGTTTGTTGCTCGACTTGCCCTGGGCTTTGCGCACCCGATTGATCGCCCACAACTCGATCAGCAACAGAACGGCTGTCAGTACGATCCAGATTGTTTCGATTTGCATGGGTTACCCTCCAGATAGTCTTTCGTTAGGCGGGTGGTGGTCGGCAGGGTTCATTAAATTTCGGCAGGCGCGACGTTGCTCGCGATGGCGGGCTGTCAACCAAATGGGTATTGGCTGTCAGTGCGTCATCGCGAGCAGACTCGTTCCCACAGGTTTACCGGCTAGCGCTTGTCGTCAGTGAGAGAACAACTGCCGGTCACGTTCTTTCTGTGAACCCTGGACGTAGTAATCCTCAAACCAGGCGGGCTGGCCGGTGATGGCGGTGGGTTTGCGCAATGTCATGGGCGGCGGGTGTCCGGCAACGCCTCCGGCGGCCGGTTCGAAGGCTTTTTTCATGTCGGTGCGAAAGTGCAGGTGGTCGAACACAAGTAGCGCTTCAATGGCATAGGCCTGCGCAATTCGGCCATCCTCGATCAGAATCAGGTGGTCGCCGTTGTGTTCTTCGCCGGCAACGGAGAGGTTCGAGGACCCGGTGAAGACTTTGGCGCTGGGCAGGTTGAAGTCGGTGACCACGAATTTGTTGTGCACGGTGATGCCGCTGCCGCCTGCCCATTCGCTGCGGAAAGGTTCCGGTGCGTTCTTGGCCAGATACTCGAAATCGACTTCAGCCGAGGTGCCATCGGGCTTGATCACGTCCATTCCCGAGGGTTTGTCGGTGACGCCATAGCTGAAAATCGGCCGTTTATAGAGGCGAGTGATCGAGTCGAACGTGGGCCCCGAATCGATCTGGTTGAGGAAGGCGATGTTGAACAGCACCGAACTGGTGGCTTGGTCGATTGCGCCGCCTAACGGGCCGAGTGAGAGGTTTGCGCTTTCGTGGGGTGAAAAGCAGAAGTGCAGGCGCGGGCCTTGGGTTTCGATGACGTGCCATTTCTTGGCCAGGTCGCTGGCGGCGAAGTGGTCCGGGTCTGCGAAAGAGGCGTCGAAGACTTGACCGAATAGCGCGGCCACCGCCGGTTCCGAGAACAGCAGCGCGTTGTTGTTTTGCACGTAGCAGCCTCGAAAGCTGAAGTTGGTGGAGCCGCACAGGACTTTGTAAGGGACGCCATTGCGCCGAGCGATGAGCACTTTATGGTGTTGCAGCCCTTTGAAATGAGTGCGGTGGACGTTGGCCGCGCCAGCGGATGTGGCAAGGCGGATGGCGGCTCTTGTCTCGCAGCTTGTAGGTGCGTGGTGATCGCCAGCGTCGTCGATGATGATTCGCAGACGACTGCCGAGTTTCTCGAATGAACCGACAATGTCGGGCTCGTTGAGGTCATAGGCGAGCACATCGAGGGTGGTGTTCGTGTCCTGAATGACTTCGTTGAACAAGCCGAAGATCATGTCGACGGCTTCAAAACCCAGCCACTCATAGATTGCCGGGTCGGTCTTCTGGTGGTCGAGACTGTCTTCGGTCTTCGATGGAATCAGGCTCTTTCCGTAGTCATTGACGTTCATGCCTTTGGGCACTCGATCAACAAACGCCTGGGAAGAGGTGAAGCCACGGGTAAAGCCGATATCGACGATGCCTTCGTAGCTGATGGGGTCCAGATCAATCGCCAGTTCAATGGACGTGCCGGCAACCAGTTGGCCGTCCGCGGGCATGTGCATCAGGGTGCCCCGGTAGACGAACGTGCCGTGTCCGGTTTCGTGGGGGAAGTGAATCCAGCGAAATTTCTGGAACGGTGCGGTGAGCGACGAAAACTTTCGCGCGCCGCTGACGGCTTCTGCGGTGGGTTTGTCGTACTCGAAGGCGATTCGATTGGGCAGGGGTGTGAAGTCCGCTGCGCCGGGGAATTTGCACTCAATGGCAAACCCGACGAAGGTGGCGGCGGGGGCTTCGACGTCGAAGCCGATCAGGCAGGTGCGCTCGCCGCGCCAAAGTTTCATGGTGAATCCGTCGGTCGTCCTTGCGATGAAATCAGTCATGGTAAGTACTCGAGTGTGTGACGCGAGGTTATCTGGCCTGATTCAGCGTAGAGCAAGACGGCGATGGCTTCGTGACATTTGTATGGCAGGGAGGGCAGAGCACGGCGTGATCTGCCCTCGGTGTCCAGGGTTTTACAGGCTGTTGGCGAGTTTTCCGGTCGAGAGACGACGCTTGTACGCGCTGTCACGGTTGGCCAGCCAGTAGTAGAGCGGCGAGGTGATCAGCAGACCGACCAGCCAGGACAGATCCGCGCCATTGATGTGTTCCGAAATCGGCCCGACGTACAGCGGCGTGTTCATGAACGGAATCTGCACCACGATCCCGATCGCATACGCCAGCAACGCCTGCGGGTTGTACCGGCCATAGATGCCGCCGTCGACCTTGAAGATCGAACCAATATCGTACTGACCTTTGTGAATCGCATAGAAGTCGATCAGGTTGATCGCGGTCCACGGCACCAGCACCACGAGCAGCACCAGCACCATGTCGACGAAGTGGCCGATGAAGTTGGCCGAGGCGCCGACGGCGGCGAAGCAGCACGCGGCGAGGACGATGACCGAGAGCACGGCGCGGCTTTGGGCGGTGGGAATCCAGCGGTAAGCGAAGGTTTGCACCAGGGTGATCAGCGACAGCACGGCGCCGTAGAGGTTGAGGGCGTTGTGGCTGATGACGCTGAGCAGAAACAGCACCAGCATCAACGGGCCGATGGAGCCGGTGGCGAGTTTGACCGCGTCCATGGTGTCCATGCCCACGGGCGTGGCGAGCACGGCGACGGCGCCGAAGATGAACGAGAGGCTGGAGCCGAGCACGGTGCCCAGGTACGTGGTCCAGAACGTGGCGGCCACGGGCACGTTGGCCGGCAAGTAGCGGGAGTAGTCGGACACGTACGGTGCGAAGGCGATTTGCCAGAGCGCGGCGAGGGACACGGTGGCCAGCCAGCCGGAGATGTTGAAGCTGCCGCGAGTGAGGAAGTCGGCGGTCTGCACGTGGGTGAAGATGTAGCCGAAACCGAGCACGATACCGGCGCCGAGGACCCAGGTGCCGATGCGGTTGAGCACGTGGATGAAGCGGTAGCCGATGATGCCGATAATGCCCGACCCGAGCGCGCCGATGACGATGCCGACGGGCACCGGCACGCTGTCGACCACGCCATGCAAGGACTTGCCGGCGAGGACGATGTTGGAGGCGAAGAAACCGATGTACATGATGCCGGCGATCAGCACCACCAGCAGCGCGCCGAGGGAACCGAACTGGGCGCGGCTCTGGATCATTTGCGGGATGCCCATCTGCGGGCCTTGCGCCGAGTGCAGTGCCATCAGCACGCCGCCGACCAGGTGGCCGACGAGGATGGCGACGATGCCCCACACCAGGTTCAGGTGAAACATCTGCACGCCGAGGGCGCCGGTGACGATGGGCAGCGGCGCGATGTTGCCGCCGAACCAGAGGGTGAACAGGTCGCGGGTTTTTCCGTGGCGATCTTCGGGCGGCACATAGCCGATGGTGTGTTTTTCGATGAGCGGGGCGGAGGTTGTTGCAGGGGTAACCATGACGGACTCCAAGGCAATTTGAGTACGTGGACGTACTTCGGTGAGCGTCACGCGAGGGCGACGCTTTTCTTGTTGGAGTGGATGATGTGCGGTGGGGGCGGATAGATAAATTAGTAAGATTGTGGGTATAGACGTTAAAAAATGTATGCCGTTGGGCAGCCGAAAAACCTGTGGGAGCGGGCTTGCTCGCGAAGGCGGATTAGCAGTCAACACAGATGTTGAATGTTAGTCAGCCTTCGCGAGCAAGCCCGCTCCCACAGGGTTTTTTGGGGGTTTGAAATTTTTGTCAGGTGCTGATCGATAGCAGCATCCTCTGCAGCATGGCATCGCAGGCGTTGAGTTGTTCGAGGCTGACGAATTCGTCCGGTTTATGGCCTTGGTCCATGCTGCCGGGGCCGCAGACGACGGTGGGGATTCCAGCCGCGTCGAACAGGCCGCCCTCGGTGCCGAACGCCACGGTGCCGAATTCTCGGGAGCCGCAGAACGCAGCAATCAATTCAGCCGCTTCACTGCGCGCATCCGTTGCCAATCCGGGGTACGCCGACAACTCGCTGAAGCGAATGTCGCTCTGCTCACTCACGGCGCGCATGCGTGGCAACACGTGCTGTTCGGCATAGGCTTGCAGCGACTGCGCGACTTCGCTCGGATCATGCGCGGGCAGGGCGCGGATTTCGAAGTCGAAGCGGCAATCGGCGGGGACGATGTTCAGCGCTTTGCCGCCAGAGATGACGCCGGTTTGCACGGTGCTGAACGGCGGATCGAACCGCGCATCGTGGTGCTCGGGCGCTTTGAGCCGGGTGCCGATTCGTCCCAGTTCACCGATCAGTTCGGCAGCGTATTCGATGGCGTTGACCCCGAGCGGCGCGTAGGCGGAGTGGCAGGCTTGGCCGTGAATGTCGCAGCGCATCGCCAGTTTTCCTTTATGCCCGAGCACCGGTTTGAGTTCGGTCGGTTCGCCAATGATGCAGAGCATCGGTTTGACCGGACGTTGTTGCAATTCTGCCAGCAGCGAGCGCACGCCGAGGCAGCCGATTTCTTCATCGTAGGACAGCGCAATGTGCACGGGCCGCCGCAGCGATGCGTTCACCAGGGAAGGGACGAGGGCCAGCACGCAGGCGATGTAGCCTTTCATGTCCGCCGTGCCGCGACCGTACAGTTTGCCTTCGCGCTCGGTGAGTTCGAATGGCGGCACGGTCCACGGCTGGCCATCGACCGGCACCACGTCGGTGTGTCCCGACAGGACGATGCCCGGCAGCTGCGCCGGGCCAATCGTGGCGAACAGATTGGCCTTGCTGCGTTGTTCGTTGTAGATCAGCTCGCACTGCACGTCGAAGCCGGCGAGGTAGTCGCGCACGAACTCGATGAGTTGCAGGTTGGATTCGCGGCTCGTGGTGTCGAACGCCACCAGGGTTTGCAGCAAATCGCGGCTGCTGATCATCGGTCGTCTCCGGCGACGCCGTAGCCCGGCGATTTATCGGGCGCGAGGGCGCGGTCGATGTAGTCCTGAACCTGTGGGCGGTAGGCGTCCCAGAGTTTTTCCAACGCGCCGATGGGGTTTTCGTCCGCCCAATCGACCCGCAGGTTGATGATTGGCCAGGTCAATTCGCCGACCACCACCAGCGCTGCCGAATGCACCGGCCCGGCTTCGCCGCCTGCTGCGATGGCTGCTTTCATGGCCGCGAGCAAGCGGTCGGCGAGTTGACCTTCACCATGCTCGAACGCCTCGACCATCGCCGCGATCACCGAGCGGTCCGCGAGCATATTGCCGGCGGCGACGCACTGCTCGCCGGACACGGCGTTGTGGTTGCCCAGGGTTTGCGCGCCGCTGAAATGCGCGGTCTGGCCGAGGTGGTCGATGGCGGTGATCTGGCGGTATTGGCTGTAGCCGTTGCGCGTGAGCACTTTGTCCAGCGCCTCGGCGGGGGCGAGGCCTTGTTCCATCAGGGCGAGGACGTCCGGGCCTAATGACGGCAGGGTGATGTTTTGCGTGGAGACCGCACCGACACCCGGCAGCAGCCAGGGGCAACGGGCGCCGACGGCGATGCTGGAGGAACTGATCGCGATGCCGAACTGACCGGTTTCGGGGCAACGGGCGGCGATGGAGAAGGTCATGGTTTTGCTCCTTGGTTTGCCTTGGAGAGGGGGGTGTCTGCTCTGGCGCCTTCGCGAGCAAGCCCGCTCCCACATTTGGATCGGTATCGCTCACAAATTGTCTGTTCGCTGAAGATCCCCTGTGGGAGCGGGCTTGCTCGCGAAGGCCGCGACTCGGTCTGCCTGCTTACTCAGGAATCACCGCAATCACATCAATCTCCATCAACCACTGCGGCTGCCCGAGTGCCGATACCACCAGCCCGGTGGAAATCGGGAACACGCCTTTGAGCCACTTCCCGACTTCCTGATACACCGGCTCGCGATACCGCGGATCGATCAGGTAAGTCGTGGTTTTGACGATGTGGTTAAGGTCGCTGCCGGCTTCTTCCAGCAACTGCTTGACGTTGCGCATCGCTTGCTCGGCTTGCGCACGCGGGTCACCCAGGCCCACCAGATTGCCCTCGAAATCGGTGCCGACCTGGCCACGAACATAAACGGTGTTGCCGGCCCGGACGGCCTGGCACAAATCGTTGTCCAGGCTCTGGTTCGGGTAGGTTTCCTTGGTGTTGAACATGCGAATACGGGTATGGGTTGGCGTGGACATTTCTAGCTCCTGACAGAAAAAGGCTTAAGCACTGACCGTGGTTTTATGGGCGACCGGGACGGCTTCTGCCGCGCGCTGCGCCGCATCGTGGTAGTCGAGGTAGGAACGCTGGATGGCGATGTGATCCGCCACGTACTTGGCGTCGTGCCAAACGCCCCAGATGAACGAAGACCCGCGACGCGACTGCCACGGCAGCCCGAGGAAATACACTCCCGGCTCGCTCGACACGCCGCGCTGATGCTGTGGCTTGCCTTTGTCGTCGAAGGCATTGACCTTGAGCCAGCTGTAGTCGGTGGCAAAACCGGTGGCCCAGATGATCGAGGTCACGCCGGCCTTGGCCAGGTCGAGCTCAAGAATCGGGTGGGTCACACACTCTGGATCGGGGAAGGTGTGGCGCGCTTCCGGTTCTTCCGGCAGGTCCAGGCCATTGCGTTCGATGTAGGCATCGGCGGCATTGAGCAGCGCCAGATAGTTCTCGTCACCACGGGCCAGGTTTTCAGCCAGGTTGGGCTGGAAGGTCGCCACGGCGCCGTTGAACGATTGGGTCAGACCGACCAGGGTCATGCCGCGATGCGCCAGGCCACGGAAATCCACGGTGCGGCCGCCATGGGCGCCGCTCACCGCGATGGTGACGTGTTCGCGGCCCGGTTTCATCGCCGCTTGGTCCCACTCGCCCAACACGCCCAGCCACCAGCAGAAATCCCGGTTGCGGTAAGCGCGAGGCGGGCGGTCGTGGGCGCCGACGGAGAGGTAAACCTTCTTGCCGGCCCGTTGCAATTCATCGGCGATCTGCACGCCGGACGAGCCCGCGCCGACCACCAACACCGCGCCTTCGGGCAGTTGCGCCGGGTTGCGGTAGTCCGCTGAGTGGATCTGCAGGAAAGGCTGGTCGTTTGGCGCAATCGGCGGGATGACCGGCCGCTGGAAAGGCCCGGTCGCCGCCACTACGCGGTTGGCTTCGATCACGCCTTCAGAGGTTTCAATGGTGAAACCCGGGCGACCGACGTTGCGCTCGACTTTCAGCACATCCACGCCGGTGCGGATCGGTGCGTTGAATTTCTTCGCGTAGGCTTCGAAGTAATCGGCGACGCGTTCTTTGGGCGCAAATTCGTCGGGGCTGAGGTCGTCGAAATCGAGGCCTGGAAAGCGGTCATGCCATGCCGGACCGTTCGCGACCAGCGAATCCCAGCGCCCGGTGCGCCAGCGCTCGGCAATACGGTTGCGCTCCAGCACCAGGTGCGGCACACCGAGTTTGCTCAAGTGTTCACTCATGGCCACGCCAGCCTGACCGGCGCCAACAATCAGCGTATCTGTTTTTATTGTTTCAGAGGTCATCTCAATACCCTTCGAAGTTGGAGTTCGGTCGCGAACGACCTGCCATTTCTTGGGCTCAAGACTAGGGATGACCCTGGTATCGGTAAAATATTATTAAGCTGGCATTTGAGTATAAATAACTGAGGCAGAGCGTCCGTTTACGCTCTGGCCAAGGCGAGTGGATACGCCGTGGAGGCGCTGTGGGGTAACATGGCGCTTTGTTCGTAAACGCAACGGAGTGATCGGACATTGATCGAACGACGCCAATTCAGCGGGGGCATGAAGGGAAAAAACCTGCGCTATCTGAATGAGCAACCCGGCGAAACCAGGCAAACGGTTCGGGCAGGCTTCCTGCTGCTCGAACATTTCTCGCTGCCCGCGTTTACCCAGGCGCTGGATACGCTGGTCACGGCGAACCTGCTGCGGCCGGACACGTTTTCTACGCGCACCTTCGGCCTCAACGAAGGGGAGGTCGTCAGCGACCTGGGCCTGGTCATTCGACCCGACGCGCGTATCGATTGTGCGGCGATCAAGGAGCTGGACTTGCTGGTCGTTTGTGGCGGCTACCGGACTGAGCTGAAAGCCAGCGAGGGGTTCATCACCCTGTTGCGCACGGCGGCAGAGCAGGGTGTCAGCCTGGCCGGGCTGTGGAACGGTGCATGGTTTCTGGGCAAGGCCGGTTTGCTTGACGGCTACCGTTGCGCGATTCACCCCGAACATCGCCCCGCGCTCGCCGATTTCTGCAAGGTCACGCAGGTCAGCAGCGAACCCTACATCATTGATCGAGACCGGCTGACTGCGTCCAGCCCGTCCGGGGCCTTCCACATGGCGCTGGACTGGATCAAGAGCCTGCACGGCAAAGCGCTGGTCGAGGGAATTGAGGACATTCTGGCGTTTGAGGAATCGCGCTACCGGCGTATCAAACCGACGGAAAACATCTGCGTGAGTGCGCCCTTGCGTGAGGTGGTGAAGTTGATGGACGCCAACCTCGAGGAGCCTTTGGAGCTGGAACAACTGGCGGTCTATGCGGGGCGTTCACGGCGACAACTGGAACGCTTGTTCAAGGAGCAACTGGGCACGACGCCGCAGCGCTATTACATGGAATTGCGCATCACCGAGGCACGTCGACTGCTCCAGCACACCGAGCTGTCGCAGGTGGACGTGTTGGTAGCGTGTGGTTTCGTGTCGCCGAGCCATTTCAGCAAGTGTTACAGCTCGTATTTCGGTTACCGGCCTTCCAAGGAAAAGCGACTCGTCAAATAAGAGTCGCTGGCCCAACCGTCAGTGCATCTTGCTGTGATCCGCCATGCCGAGTGCCCGGGCGTCGGCTTGCACCTCGATCGTTTCTTTCTCGCCCTTGGCGTTTTCCACGATCAGCGTCAGGGGCACTTTGCTGCCTTCCTGAACCTGGGCCGTCAGGTCAATCAGCATGATGTGGTAGCTGTGGGGATCAAAACTCACCGGTTTGCCGGCCGGCAGCGCGACGGATTCGACCTGACGCATGCTCATCACGTCGTCCTTCATGGTGGATTGGTGAATCTGCACGGTTTTTGCGACAGGCGACTGCACGCTGAGCAATTTGCTGTCGCTGTCAGCTTGCAGGGTCATGAAGGCGCCGGTCGACGGCTGGCCGGCAACCGTTGCGCGGACCCAGGCGTCTTGCACCTGGGTTTGCGCGCAGACCTGCCACGCCAGGCCGATCAGGGAGCAGCCCAGGACCAGTTGTTTGATACGTCGCGAGACAGCGGTTTTTGCGCACATCGAATTCATTAGCAGACTTCCATGACGGTGAGCAGATCGTCTGCACACTCTTGGGCGGTAAGGGACGCGGACAGCCCCAGGCGCAAATTGCCCCGGGAGTCGAAGACGAAGCTGGTAGCCGTGTGGGACAGGGTGTAGCTCGACCCGCTGGGGATTTTTTCAAAGAACACGCCGAACTCCTTGGCGGTTTCAGCGGTTTCTTCGAGCGAGCCATGCAGCGCTTCGAAACTCGGATCGAACGATTTGACGTAAGCGTCGAGCATCTGCGGCGTATCGCGTTCGGGGTCCAGGGTGATGAAGATCACTTGCAGCTTTTCGCCGTCGCGCCCCATCAGCTTCTTCGCCTGCGCCGCCCGGGCCAGTGTCGTCGGGCAGACCGCCGGGCACTGGGTGAAGCCGAAGAACACCATCGGCATCAGGCCGCGATAGCTGGTCAGCATCTTCGTTTCGCCCTGGGCGTTCTTGAGCTTGAAGGTACGCCCCATGATCTTGTCGCTGAGGTCCTTGCCGTACTTGAACGACAGCTTGCTGCCGCCATCGCAGCCGGCGAGCAGGCCAAGGCTCAACAGGCTCATGCCGCGCAGGACCGTGCGACGGGTATACAACGTACTCATGGAAAAGCATTCCTGTGTTGCGACTTGAGAACGACTGCGTCTGATGAGTCAGACGAAAAAAGCGCGTGGATATTAACAAACTGTGCCCGTGCGTCGCTCATTGTTGGACGAGGGGCCGTTTTGGTACAGAGGCACCCGGCGCGGAAAAATGCGGATCAGTTGGCGTGGGCAATCCCATTGCTGTGGCAAGCCATGCACGACGCGCAGCGGCTGAGCGCGGCGACCAGTGTGACGATCATCGCAATATCCTCGACATGGCGTTATGGCTGCTAAGCTTCGACGTTGCAGCGCCCGAGTCCCTTAAAGGCCGGGCGTCGCACGTAGCCATGGAGTACGACTTCAGTATCCATATCCACTCCATCGGGGTGGCCAGCGATTGTCGGTAACCTGCACGGAGGCAGGCAATGGTGATCAAACACGTTGGCAATTCGAGTGCCGAGGGCGTTCCCGAGCCGCTCGATCGTGAAGAGATGGAGCGCGTGCTGGCGGTGCTTCTGGCCAGCCCGGTGTTCGCCAAGTCCCGGCGAATGGGCAGTCTGCTGCGCTTTCTGGTCGAGCACGACCTTCAATGTTCGAACACACCGCTCACTGAGCACGCCATCGGTCTGGCGGTATTTCGCCGAGATCCGGCGGTTTACTGCACCGGTGACGATCCGGTGGTGCGGGTGCAGGTGGGCCGATTGCGGCGCAAACTCGCGACGCATTACACCACCACGGGTCAACTGGACCCGGTGCACCTGAGCATACCGCCCGGTTGTTATCGCCTGGCGTATCAGCGGCTCAGGCCCAAGGGCGTCGCGACTCGCCATCCGGTGCTGCAAATTCAGCCATTTACCTGCATCACCCGCGACGGCGATGACTTTACCCGTGGCCTGTGCGAGGAGTTGAGCTGCCGGTTATTCGAGACGTTCGAACAGTCGCAAAGCCGCACCAACCCTGTGTTGATGAAGGTGGCTCGCAGCAGTGTCAAAGCCTCGGACGTCATGCGGGCCGGGCGCGGCAATTATTCGCTGGAAGGCAGTGTGCGGGTGGAGCCGAGCCGTGTCCGCACCTCGGTGCGCCTGATTGATGTGGCTCAGGGGCGAATACGCTGGTCGGAGCAGTTTGATCGCAATCGGCCTTATGGCATCGCCACTCAGGAAGATCTGGCGGAGTCGATCTGTCGCTCGTTGACCGGGTATTTCTCCCGGGGAGGCGGTGACTTTCCTTGAATGAAAGGGGCAACCGCGAGGTTGCCCCCGGTGCGGCGTTTACACCGTTTTCCATTTACCGTCTTCGTAGAGGCGGGTCGCATCGTTAACGGCGGTCAGGTCGATTTCAATGGACTTGGACCGTGAAGTGCTGAACATGGTGCTGGTCTGCACGTTCTGCTCGAACCACACGAGGATGGTCTCGACAGGGGTCAGAACGGTGTTGCCGGTGACCACCTGGTTGGTGGCCACGTAGATCGGAGTGCTGACTTGCTTGCCGTCGATGCCAACGGACAATTGATTGATGCCGGGATGGATCGGACCGTATTCGTTGTCCAGGGTGATGGAAATGTCAGGGCCACCGGTTACAGCTGGCCCCAACAAACCTT
The DNA here is from genome assembly GCF_019823085.1 of Pseudomonas sp. DR48. Taxonomy (NCBI): domain Bacteria; kingdom Pseudomonadati; phylum Pseudomonadota; class Gammaproteobacteria; order Pseudomonadales; family Pseudomonadaceae; genus Pseudomonas; species Pseudomonas sp. DR48. Next base: position 4,835,876 of record NZ_CP081946.1, read on the forward strand.
CCGCGCTCAGTACCGATTGTTGCCCCAGGCCGATCGTGACGATGTTGGTCGAGACCTTCACCGTCACATCAGCCTGAAAAGTATTGGACCCGAACAGCTGGTACTGAGGTGTCCAGCTGAAGCCGTTGTTGCTCAGGTATTTGTCATAGGACTGCCAAACGACGTTGTAGGCTTCGTTGCCGACCTTCTTGGCGAAGCACAGCTTGTAGCCTGACTGCTTGAGCAGGGTCAGGTCATCGGGGGCGATCTCGATCGTGACTGACTTTTGAGTGGCCGCCAGGGTCGACGTCAGCACCTTGCTGTAGTCCGACGTTTTCAGGGCCGTGGGGGCCAGGCTCTGGAACGATTTGAGGGCCTCTTGCACATCATTGTGAAGTTGCAGAGCTTGCTTGCTTACAGGGCTCGACTTACTCATGGCTTTCCTCTTCCTTGGTTGTGTTAGGCAATCAATGCGCAGCGGGCAGCGAATCAGCACCCTCTAAACACATTGACGGCTTCACTGTAGGCGGGAGGGGCAGGGCGGCGAAGTATCTTGGCGTTACAGGCGGGAGGGTCATGAACCGTGGGTAAACCTTGGAGGTAACAATCAGCGTAACGGGGTTGTATCAAGTGAGTCCGCGGCATGAAACAGCAGGGCGGCCGTTCGACCGCCCCACCGTGGCCTCAATGCGCCGGTGTGCTCACCTTCTCGTCGGCCCAGACGAAGTTCCAGCTGGTGCGCTTGCCTTTGGCAATCTCGATCAGCTTGTTCTCATACGTGGTGTGATTGACCGTGCCGGTGTAGTTCAGCTTGCGCGCGGCGTTGGTCCCGGAAACCTCGCCCGGTTTGCCGCCAGAGTCGACCATGGCCTTTTTCAGGTCGGCTTCCGATGGGGCACTGCTCTGGTTTTTTTCAACGGTTACGAAACTCATGGTGTCACCTCTTCCGTGATGGGGGGATCGGCGCACAGCAGGGCCGATGAGACCTCTCGTCCCCGCCAGCACACCGAAGGCCATACTCTATTGGCCTGCCGAGTGACGCAGAAGTGACAACACGGTCGCTAAGGTAACAACACGCCAACCGGCTGATCGACTGATGTAACAACGACGTATCAGCCAGCGTCGTTACTGCGCTTTCCAGTGACCACCGCCCGACTCGCAATCAATCCTGGCCTGGTCCAAGTGTTCCGCATCGTAGTAATACGTGGTGACTTGAGCATTGTCGGGAATGTTGAACGAGGTGCTGTTCTTGTCCTTGCTGGTGGAATGAGGATTGGCCAGCGATTCCTGGGTCAGTGTCGCGATGCAGGTGGCCTGATAGTGGTCGCCGCACTGTTCGACTTTTTTCTTGGTGCTGGTGAGCATGTCCTTGCTTTCATTGCTGCATGACCAATCGATGGCGTTGACCGGCATGCCGTCGTACTCATAACAACTATGGGATTCGATGACCGGAACGGCAGGGCTTTGCGAGTGGGTCAGGACATCGCAACCTTCAGCCATGACCAGGGTGGGGCAAAGGCAGGCGAGCAGAAACAGCCATTTACTGTTCATCGGGATTTCCTCTGCAATGGCGCTGCTCGTGTCGACGATCAGCGCTTTCAGGATTTCGAAAACACGATGAGGGCCGGGGTTCAATCGGCCTTCCGATCTGCCGGGTCACTGGCCAATAAAGTGACGGATCGCCGCGATGGTCTGGGTCGGTGCTTCTTCCATCAGCCAATGCCCCGCGCCGGGAATCACCACTTCTGTCACGTTGTCCGCGGCGTTGCGCATCACGATGGCTTCGTTGTTGCCGAAGGATTTCTCTCCACCGACGGCCAGTACCGGCATGGTCAGTCGCGTTTTCATTGACGCTTCGTTGTCCACCGCGTCCTGACGAATGCTGCGGAACTGCGCGAAGGCCGCATGCATGACGCCGGGACGGGCATAGAGTTTGGCGTAATGCTGACGGGTGGCTTCATCGACCTTGCTGCGGTCACCCGCGAATTCGTTCCAGAAGCGGTCCAGGTAAATGCGTTCACGACCGGCGACCAGGCGCTCGGCATCCGGCCCGCCAAAATCGAAGTGCCACAGCATCGGTGATCGGACAATGTCGTTCCAGGGAGGAATGCCCGGCACGGGCGCATCCATCACCACCAGGCGATCGGTCAACTGCGGATAACGCGAGGCGTAGGCGAAGGCGACCATGGTGCCGATGTCGTGACCGATGACCACGGCATGTTCGATACCCAGCGCTGCCAGTACGCCACGAACATCAGCGGCCTGGGTTTTCTTGTCGTAGCCACCCTCGGGGATCGACGACAAACCCAGTCCGCGCAAGTCCGGGACCACGACGGTGTGGTCACGGGCGAGATCCGCTGCCAGCGGCGCCCACATGTCGCCGGTGTCGCCGAAACCATGCAACAGCACCACAGCGGGGCCTTTGCCGCCGACGCGGACATGGATTTTGGCGCCTTCGACCAGGATGTCTTGGGTGCGAAAGGCGGCGGGAAATGGCGTCACCCCGGCATGGGCCGGGATGCCTAGCGCCATTATAAAAATGGTCAACAGGACGCGGATCATGGTGCTGCCCCTCTCGGTATACGGGAAGTCCCCAGGCAATGGAGATGAGCGTAGACCGTTTGATCATGTTTGCAGGGCCCTCTCCGGGGGGTGAGAGGGCCCGTTTTGCCTTCAGGTGTGATGAATTTCCCGATCCTTGGTTTCCGGCAGGAAGAACGTACCGAGTATGGCCGTCATCACCGCGATGACGATCGGGTACCACAGCCCGTAGTAGATATCACCCGTGGCCGCGACCATGGCGAACGCCACCGTCGGCAGGAAGCCGCCGAACCAGCCATTGCCGATGTGGTAGGGCAGCGACATCGAGGTGTAGCGGATGCGCGCCGGGAACAGTTCCACCAGCCAGGCGGCAATCGGGCCGTAGACCATGGTCACGTAGATCACCAGGATCGTCAGGAGCAGCAACACCATCGGGTAATTGGTCTTGGCCGGGTCGGCCTTCTCGGGGTAGCCGGCCTCCTTGAGCGCTGTGCCGAGGGTCGCGGCGAAGGCGTCGTTTTTGGTCTTGAAGTCGGCCGCCGGCATGCCGGTGCCCTCGAAGCTCTGGATGACCTTGTCGCCGATGCGCACCTGCGCGACGGTGCCCGGTTCAGCCTTGAGGTTCTTGTAGGGGATGGCGCGTTTCGCCAGTACGGTCTTGGCGAGGTCGCAGGAGCTGGTGAATTTGGCCTTGCCCACCGGGTCGAACTGGAACGAGCACAGCCCCGGATCGGCCACCACCGTGACCGGGTTCTTCTCCTGGGCGAGGAACACGTCGGGGTTACCGTATTGGGTCAGCGCATGGAAGATCGGGAAGTAGGTCACTGCCGCCAGGATGCAGCCGGCCATGATGATCCCTTTGCGGCCGATCCGGTCGGACAGGCTGCCGAAGATGACGAAGAACGGCGTGCCGATCAGCAGCGAACCGGCAATCAGCAGGTTGGCGGTCTGCGGGTCGATCTTCAGTGTTTGCAGCAGGAAGAACAGCGCATAGAACTGCCCGGTGTACCAGACGACGGCCTGGCCGGCGGTGCCGCCGAGCAGGGCCATGATCACGATCTTGAGGTTCTCCCAGCGCGCGAAGGATTCGGTCAGCGGCGCCTTGGAGGACTTGCCCTCGGCTTTCATTTTCAAGAACACCGGCGACTCGCTGAGTTGCAGGCGGATGTACACCGAGACGATCAGCAGCAGGATCGACAGCAGGAACGGAATCCGCCAGCCCCAGGCCTCGAAGGCTTCGGTGCCCAGCGCGGTGCGGCAAGCGAGGATCACCAGCAGCGAGAGAAACAGCCCAAGGGTGGCCGTGGTTTGAATCCATGACGTGAAGTAGCCGCGCCGGCCCTTCGGTGCATGTTCGGCCACATAGGTCGCCGCGCCGCCGTACTCACCGCCCAGCGCCAGGCCTTGCAACAGGCGCAGGGTGATCAGGATGATCGGTGCCGCCACGCCGATGGTCGCGTAGCCGGGCAGGAAACCCACCACGGCCGTGGACAGACCCATGATGACAATGGTGATGAGGAAAGTGTGCTTGCGTCCAATCATGTCGCCCAGCCGGCCGAACACCACGGCACCGAAAGGGCGAACGGCGAAGCCTGCAGCGAAGGCGAGCAGCGCGAAGATGAACGAGGTTGTCTCGTTGACGCCAGCGAAGAAGTGCTTGGCGATAATCGCCGCGAGGGACCCGTACAGGTAGAAGTCATACCATTCGAACACGGTGCCCAGGGAGGAGGCGAAAATGACCTTGCGCTCCTCCTTGGTGATCCCGTGGTTGGATGTGTTGCCCGTGGTAGCGCTATCGATTGCGGCCATGAGTCTTCTCCGTCTTTCTTGTTATAGGCCGGAGTACCTCACTATCGTTTGCCGCACCCAGGCCCTTGGGCTGATGTCGTCGGATTACGCGTTGCGTGAAGCCTGCACACAGACTGACGGCCTCGCATCGCTGCAGGGTTTCTAGAAGCATAATAGGCTTCACGCAGATATCCACTGGCCCTGCCGATCAACCCACGCAACCATTCGTTTAATCAATAATCACCATCAAGGAATGCGAGTTCTGTTTTTCTGTCATGAGAGGAAGATAACGTCATACCGAAATCGCCTCTGAAGGAATCTGCGCGATGAGAATTTCTACCTTGTTGGCGCTTGTCGCCGTATTGACCACCGGCGTTGCCGCCACCGTACCGGCTTACGCGGCCGATCCGGCCTGCCATTTCCTGCCGGTGGGCGACAGCACCGCCAGCTTGCAGCGCACTCAATCGGTGGGCGTGCTGTACAGCGAGAACACCCTCAACACCCTCGAATACCTTGAGCAGTACCATGCTGTGGCATTGAACGGCGCGAAGAACCCCGCGCTGGACTCGCGCATCAGTAGCGCCTTCGTCAAGAGCTCCGATCCGACACTGGCGATCAATTGGCTCAAAGGCTCGCTGCAAAAGGAATTTGCCTCGGTGACTGTCTACGACAGCCTCGACGCAGTGGTGCAAGCCCATCCCGACGTCGTGGTGATGCTGGACACCTACAGCCGCCTGGTGTCCAAGCGCAATAACCAGGTCGAAGCGCGCTTCCTCGCCAAGTTCTACGATTCGAACCTGCAGTACATCGGCAAGGCGGAAGGTTCACGGGAACAACAGATGCCTTCGGTCTGGGTGCATGGCAAGGCCGCTCCGGAGATCGCTGCGCAGATAGACCAGCAAAACGTGGTGCAGGTCGATGCGTTGAAGCAGTTCGATGCTTCGCTGAAAGTGTTGGTGACATCCGCAAGCAGGGGGCAGGTTGCTGCAAACTGACCCGCGCTGCGCCGTTCAACCCAACTCTTTTAGAAACGCCGAAGCTGCAAACCCATCGATCAAGCCATCACCTTGAAGATCAATACTCGACCACTCGGGATTGACCGGTTTCGCCACGACCAGTTGCCTGGGCTTCAAGCTACCCAGCACGCTGTACTCGGTGCCTGGACCACCACGCAGTCTCAGACTGGTTCGCGATATCACCTCATGGGTGGGCGCAGAAACAGCAGTCGGGACTGACGACGTTTCGACCGGGACAACAAACGCGCCGAAATCACTCTGTTGAGGATTGATGAGGTTGTAGTCGATCCCCAAGCCGCACAATGTGGCTTCCGGCGCCTTTTGCTGAATGTTGTAGGCGCCATTCCTGATCGCGTCTTTCGTCCCTCTGAACCCCGATGACATCGCGAGCCAGACCAGCGAGCACAAGTTGTTCTTCGACAACGCAGCCGCGGTGGCTCCCGAGCCATAGACGCCGACCCGATAGGCTGGCTGACTGCCGGATATCTCTTCGAAGGCCCGTTGGATGCCCTGGAAAAAAGGAACGATGCTGCCGGTGATTTCGGTGGGGCTGGCATCGAAGTCGACGGAAAAATAGATCCCCGACCCCTCGGGTTGCCCGATGTCATTGCTGGCATAGCGATAGGCCCTGCGTCCGGCTTCATAACCTTTGGTTTCGGAGAAGTCGTCTGCACTGTTCTGCCGTTGCTGGAACACCACGGCAATGTTCATTCCCTGGGCACAAATGGACTGCGCTTCCATTAACGTTAAACACTTGTCGGGGAAACTTCTTGAATTGCTGAAGTTGTAGTAGCGGATGATCGTTTGTACATTTTCTTTTGCCAGGCAACTAAGTTTCGTTGTCGTGTTATAGGGCGTGTCGATAACGAGCATGATCAATGTCCTTTGGCAAGTCTTGCGCTTTTGCGAGGCGGCCGAGTGAGGTTTTTCGGCCCTTTGGATCAATGAAAAGCGCGTTTAAGTGACTCGTCAATGCAGGCACGTGTAACTTTTCACGAAAGGTGTAAGAGGTTTGAATCAGTGTTAAGCAAGTGCAACAAAGTTTGATAAAAAAATGAGATTCATGGGTTTTATTTTCTGTCTTTATTAAAAGCTGTACAGAAATTTGATTAACTTTTTGCCGATATTGTTTATGGGCGTTTAGCGATAAGCGGGCTGGAGGGTGGTGGCCAAACAACACATGTGTTTGCCCCAATCCATTGTGTTTGGGTCGTCGCTTGGCTAATCTTGCATAAACACGCAAAAACAGGCATTAACATGCAAGATCAGCATTCGACAGTCGAGCTCCCTTCGCTGCGTCGGCAAAAAATCCTCCTGCTTCTGGAGCGTGACGGCAAGGTCATGGCTTCGGAGTTGAGCCAGCACTTTGCTGTTTCCGAAGACACCATTCGCCGCGACCTGTCGGAGCTGCACGCTGCTGGCCTGGTGCAGCGCGTGCACGGTGGGGCGTTGCCGCGTCCAAAGGACACCGGCAAGGACTTCTTTACCCGGGTGAACGAAACCGATGAGGTGAAAACCCGCCTGGCGCAACTCGCGGCCAGTCGAGTGCACAACGGCCAGATTGTGATGTTCGATTCGGGCAGCACGACGCTGCAGATCGCCCGGTCGTTGCCCTCGGACATTGTCATCACGGCCATGACGGCATCGCCGATGATCGCCATCACGTTGGCCGAATACCCAGGCGTCAAGGTGATCCTGGCCGGTGGCCAACTCAACCCGGCGACGATGTCTGCCAGCGGACATGAAACGCTAAGACTGATCGAGGGCATCAAGGCTGATCTGCTGTTCACCGGGGTCTGTGCGATCCACCCGGAAGTCGGCATCAGCTCGCTGCATTTTGATGAGGTGCCGATCAAGCTGGCGATGCTCGACAGCGCGTCCCATGTGGTGGCGGTGACAACCGCGGACAAACTGGGGGCGGTCGAGCCTTTTGTGGTCGCGCCGTGTAATCGTATTCACACGCTGATCACCGAGCGGCATGTCGCCTCGGGTGATGTCGGGGACTATCGAAAGCTTGGCCTTGAAGTGGTGCAGGCGGACGATTGAGCCAGGGACGCGCTGTCAGCCGTGGCCCAGGGCGATGGCAAAGGACACGACGATCAAGCACGCAAACGCAAAATTTATGTTCATGAAGCTATCGCCCGAATTATCAGAAGTGGCGCTATCTTGAACAAGCCGCTGAAAAATAAAAAATTCGGCTTCATGATGTAAAAGATCGAAGGAATTGATAGTTGCTCCCCGCCGATGCTTCTACACCAGGTATTTGCGAAACCAGGCCACCGTTCTGTCCCACGCGAGTTTCGCCGCGGCTTCGTCGTAACGGGGCGTTGAGTCGTTATGAAAACCATGATTGCAGCCCGGATAGATATACGCCTCGTAGGTCTTGCCCGCCGCTTTCAAGGCTTTTTCATACGCCGGCCAGCCTTCATTGATGGCCTTGTCCAGTTCGCCGTAATGCAAAAGCACTGGCGCCTTGATTTTTGGCACATCTTCGGCCTTGGGTTGACGGCCATAGAAGGGCACGGCCGCCGCCAGTTCGGGATACGCCACGGCGGCGGCATTGGCGACACCGCCGCCATAGCAGAAGCCGGTAATCCCGACCTTGCCCGTGGCGCCATCCAGTTTCATCAGCCATTCAATGGCGGCGAAAAAATCATTCATGAGTTTTTCAGGATCGACAGTCGCTTGTAACTCGCGGCCTTTGTCGTCGTTGCCGGGATAACCGCCCACCGAACTCAGGCCGTCGGGGGCGAGTGCAATAAATCCCGCTTTGGCGACGCGCCGGGCGACGTCTTCGATGTAGGGGTTGAGCCCACGGTTTTCATGCACGACCAGCACCGCCGGCACTTTGCCGGTGGCTTTGGCTGGACGCACCAGATAGCCACGAACATTGCCATGGCCTTTGGGCGAGGGGTAGCTGATGTACTCGGCGAGGATGTCCGGGTCAGTGAACTCCACTTGTTCGGCCAGCGCGTAATTGGGGCTCAGAGTGGCGAGCAGAGCGCTGGCCGTCAGGCCGCCCAAAGTGAACAGCGCCGCCCGGTCAAGAAACTCGCGCCGATTGATTTTGCCATGGGCGTAATAGTCGTAGAGTTCAAGCAGTTCCGGGGCGAAGTCTTTGGCGGTCAGGCGTTCCATCGATGTGCTTCCCGTGGGTTAAGGCTTTGAATCAGTAAAGCAGTGTTTAGCACACTGGCTAGCCCATTCACCCGCGCACCGCATCGTTCGCCACAACCCGGCAAGATCGCCGGGCGTGGACCACACACTTAACTCAGTTTATCAATGCCCGCCCACCACCATATGGCTGAACGGCGCGACATACGCCTGCAACGTAACCAGACCACCGACCAGAATCGCCAGGATGATGGAGTGGAAGAACACGTAGCGCAGGATTTCCCCTTCATGCCCGTACCAGCGAGTCGCCGTGGACGCCACCACGATCGACTGGGCGTCGACCATTTTGCCCATGACGCCGCCGGAGCTGTTGGCCGCGGCCATCAACACCGGGCTGAGTCCCAGTTGCTCGGAAGTCACCCGTTGCAAGCCGCCAAACAGCACGTTGGAGGCCGTGTCCGAGCCGGTCAGGGCGACGCCGAGCCAGCCGAGCAGGGTGCCGAACATGGGGTAGAAGATGCCGGTGGCGGCGAAGGCCAGGCCCATGGTCGCGTCCAGTCCCGAGTAGCGGGTGAGGAAGCCCAGGGCCAACATCGCCGCGATGGTGATCAGCGAATAGCGCACCACCCACAGCGTTCGCAGGTATTGGCGGGCCAGTTGCGGGATCGAATAGCCCATCAGCAGTCCGCCGACGATGGCCGCCAGGAGGATGCCGCTGCCGGTGCTGGTGAACCAGGTGAATTTATAGATCGCTTCCTCGGTTTTTGGCGCAGGCACCACCGGTGGAACCTTCTCGACTTGCTGGTGCAAGGTGGTGAAGGTCACGGCCGGAGCGAACAGCGGATTGGCTTCGCGCAGCGGTTTGCCTTGTGGGTCGAGCTTGGCCGACTGGGTGGCCGGGTCGATCGCCGGGCGGGTGTCGAACATGTTTTTGAAGCCTTGGGTGCCCCAGGCGAAAACGAAGACCGTGAGGATGATCCACGGCATCCACGCACGCATCACCGCCGGTTTTGCATCGCTGGCAAAGGTGCCGCTGATTTCGGGTTTTTGCTCATGTTCGGCATCGATTTTTGAGGTGTCGACACGCCCCGACAGCGCGGCGGAGGTGTGGATCGTGGCCGGTTTCCAGACTTTCAGGAACAAGGTCAGGCAGGCCATGGAGATCAGTGCGGCAATCACGTCGACCAGCATCGGCCCGTGGTAGTTGGACACCAGGAACTGCGGCACGGCAAAGCTGACACCGGCGACCATAATGGCCGGCCAGATTTCCAGCATCTTGCGCCAACCGGCAAAGGCCCAGATCAGCCAGAACGGCACCAGCACCGAGAAGAATGGCAATTGCCGGCCGACCATCATCGACAGTTCCATTTCATCCAGCCCGGTCACCTTGGCCAAGGTGATGATGGGCGTGCCCAAGGCGCCGAACGCCACGGGTGCGGTGTTGGCAATCAACGCCAGGCCAGACGCCGCCAGGGGCGAGAAACCCAGGCCGATCAGGATTGCGCCGGTCACCGCCACCGGCGTGCCGAACCCGGCAGCGCCTTCGAAGAACGCACCGAAACAGAAAGCAATCAGCAGCAATTGCAGGCGTCGGTCGTCGGTGATGCGCGCGAGGGAATCCTGCAACACTTTGAACGAGCCGTTCTCGGTGGTCAGTCGGTGCAGGAAGATGATGTTGAGCACGATCCAGCCAATCGGCAACAAGCCATTGGCGGCGCCGAACAGCGCCGCCGTGCCGGCCATGTTCGCGGGCATGCCGAAGGCGAAGATGGCGATCAACAAGGCAGAACCAAGGGCCAGCAATGCCGCCAGATGGGCCTTGATATGGAAAAACGCAAGGGATGCCAGCATTACCACGACCGGCACTGCGGCCATGATGGTTGAGAGCACCGGGTTACCAAAGGGATCGTAGACTTGCTGCCAGACCATGTTCCACCTCTGCTTTTTATTGTTGGTAGTGCAGGCCCCGGGCGGGGTTGGTGGAATGGAGTATAGGTGGCATTGCGCCGCTGTCCTGTGAGGCTCATGGCTGGTAAAACCGCCTGCCAGCGGCCAGCGAAAATCCTGGTCGAAGTTCTACTACGCTCAGAAAGAAAGAATGACGGCAAACCCTGCTATCCACGACGAGAGGGAGACAGCGATGACTGAACGCCATGAGGAGCACAAGGAAACGCTTTCCAACGGATGCAAGATCGAGGTGAAAGCCGAGATATTGAGGGATGGTTCCCTGAAGATGTTCATCGGCGTTTACCGGCCGGACGGCTCGGTGATTGAAGAGGACAAGCATCCGTCCCCGCACTTGCTGGACCTCGAAGGGGCCATGGATTGGGCCATCGAAAAAGCCAAAGACATCGGCAACAAACAACACACGTTGTAAGAGCGGTGCATCACCGCTCTGGCCATCGCCCTTATTGCGCGCCGAACATGGCTGTCCAGTAGATCCCGGCATCACTCTTCGGATCGACTGCGTAGGCGGCGCCCAACTCGCGGTATTGCGGGTTCATCAGGTTGGCGCAATGACCGGGGCTGGCCAGCCAGCCATCGACGACCTTGCGCACGGTGTCTTGCCCGGCGGCAATGTTCTCGCCGACTTGCTGGCCGCTGTAACCTTCCAGTTCGGCACGGTCCCCGGGTGTACGACCGTCGCGGTCCTTGTGGTCGAAGAAATTGTTGTTGGCCATGGACCGGGAATGCTTTTCGGCCGCTGCCGCCAATGTCGCGTTCCAGGCCAGCGGCGAGGTCGCGGCAAACGGTTGACCGCCACACTGACGAGGCTGGCTACGAGCGGCGTTGAGCGTTTCCAGAAGCTTCTGGCCTTCTACCGTGGCATCGCCCAAGCGTGCGGTCAGCAGTGGACGCGCCAACACGATGCGCCAGTCGCGACCCTCATGGCTGACACCGACGTCGATGAATTGCGGGTTCAGCACCACCTGGCAAAAGCTCTCCTTGATCGCTGCCATGGCGGAGGTCGCATCACGCGGTCCGGACATGCTGATCGCCTGCACGTTGACCATCGGGTACGACGCGCGGGCCATCGCCTGCTGCAAATCGACGTTGCCGGTGGGCGACAAGATCAGGCGCGGGTCGCTCGTCAGCGGAGGCAGTTCCGAAGAGGCCTGATTGGCACAGCGCTGCGCCTGGCTTCGGTAGACGTTGATCGATTCGACCAGTTGCGAATCCTCGGTTGCCATGGCGGTGGTGGCAAATGCCAAGCCCAACGGCAACGCGACAAGACACAAAACGGATGACGGAACGCGCATGGAAATCCCCTTTGACTGAGTGCGCCCATAATGCGCGAACTTACCCCGTTCAAGGCAATGGCTTTTTGCAGATTGTTCTTTAACCTTTGACATGATTTGGCTACTACACTGAATCGACGACTTTCGGAGTGTTTCCACCATGTCCGTTAAATGGATCGCAGCGTTACTCGCCGTGACCCTGCTCGCCGGTCAGGCCATCGCCGACGACCAGGAACAAAAAAAAGAAGTGGCTCAAGACAAGGCTCAGGTGCTTGAGCAGAAAGCGGCAGAGAAGGGCGACAACGTGCCCGTGCCCAAATCCGAGAAGATTACCCAATCCGAGGTCCAGGCGGTCGATCCGTCCGGCGATGCACCGCTGGACGAGGCGATTACCTGCCTGGCCCGCTCCATTTACTGGGAAGCCAAAGGCAAGGACACCACCGAGATGGAAGCGGTCGCCAATGTCGTGATGAACCGCCTCGGTCACGCAGGTTTCCCCGATACGGTGTGTGCGGTGGTCAAGCAAGGCTCGGAAAGCAAGAAATGTCAGTTCTCCTGGTGGTGCGACGGGCGCCCGGACACCGCCCAGGAAGAGACCCAATACGCGATCGCCAAGGAAATCGCGCGCAAGGCCCTCAACAAACAGTTGCCGGACCACACCGGTGGCGCCATGTATTTCCATGACCGCACGGTAAAACCGGACTGGGCCAAGGAGTACATCAAAACGGCTGAAACCGGGATGTTCCAGTTTTACAAGCCGCATGACGGGTCGGCGAAGTAGGCACGCAGCGCCCATGCCAGGCGCCTAGAACTTCGCATAGTTCAAGGCATCGACAATCGCCGACCCGCCAATGCCGGTCAGCGACAGCAACAGCGCGCGGATCAGCGGGTCCTCGGAATACCGCGAGAACGAGCCTTTATTGAGCGTTGCGACACGCTCGCGAATGATCTGGAATTTCTCGTAGGGGCCTGGCGCTTTCGGCGTTTGCAGCAGGTAGGCATCGATCCGTTGCAACGCGACCGTGCGGGCCTTTTCCGCAGCCCGACGTAAAGACAGTGCAGAGGCGAGCAGGATCAGTGCCGTGATTAAAAACGAAATGACCACGCTGGGCGGGGTCGGCCAGTTATCGAACACGCTGCTGCGCGCCGCCAACAGGATCAACATGACCACCGTTGGCGCGTAGATCAGACGGCTGACCGCCGAAGTCCGGGTGGCGATCAACTGCATGTCCACCCACTCGTCGATGCAAGGGTGTTTGAGCATGCCGAAAATCTTCTGGTGTTCCAGCTGCAACGACTTGGGCCAGATAGCATGATGCGTGCTCAGGTGCCGGATGAAACGCGTCAGCAGCAGATTGGCATCCACGACCCAGAACACCAGCATCTGGAACACCAGGGTGGGAATCAGCCAGCTGAGCATCCACACGATTGAATCGCCGCGCACCGGAGAATGCTCCATGGGCCACACCACAAACAGCACGCTGGTGACCACGACGAAAACCCAGGTGGCGAGCAGCGCGCGAAGCAGTCGGGCGCCGAACGATCCGCATACGCAGTGTTCTCCCCAGAAGCGTGCAATGGAGATCATTTTGCGCCCGTCCTCGCAGCTGGCTTCAGCGGACTGACAGGGTTTTGACCATTCGTCATTGGCGCTCATCAACGGGAAAAATATCAGCAGCAGGCCGTTCCCCAGTTCGTTGCACCCGCGTCGCAGTTTCCAGCGTCTGCAGTGGCGAAGAAAGCGTAGAACCTGCCCGCACACACCGATCCGGTAGCGGCGCATGTACTGGCGCAGATGGTAGGTGCTTTCGATTTCGGCTCTGTTGACGCGCAGGTTGCGCCAGCCCCAGGCCAGCGCCGAGAGCGATATCAGTACCGCAGCCACGCGTAGCGCCACGGTCGGCCAGGCACTGATGCCTTCAAACAGAAACATCGGTTCACCCAGGCCCTCGCCGGTCAATGTGCTGCGCATTTGATACGCCAGCATCAACGCAAGGATGAACCCCACGAGGGGCACGACGATGTACCACGCCGAGGCGTCGTAAAAGCCGCTGTCTGCGCTGGCCGTCGTGTCTTTGCTGTGGGCGTGTTGCCGGGAACGACGGATCAGGTTCGACGAGATGATGCCTAGCAGGATCAGCACGAACGTGAACCACAGAAACTCGGCATGCCAGAAGCGCGTGGCGATAAAGGCACAGGCCACCGCGACCATGTACAACGTCATCGGCACGCCGCGCACCCAGGCCAGCTTGGTGTCAGGGTCGATCTTCGGCCCCGAGATCCACCGCCAGACAATGAACCCGGCCATCAGCAGCAGCGTGAACGTCAGCGGCCCGGCCCAGAAGAACGACTGAATGGCTTTGAACTGCTCGCGCACGGCCTGGGAGGCTTGCGGGTACGGCGGGGGCGAGGGGTCTTGAAGGCACCGTAACGCCATCAAGTCGTGTGGACGCAAGTCGCTGTCCGAGCGCGAAAGCAATGTCGGGGCTTCACAACTCACCGGGCGTATGCCGGTGACCGGGCTCGCCAAGGGAATGAAACCGCTGATGCCGACCTCGTAGATCCCGGGCGAGAGCAGCTCCGATTTTGAATAGTCGAATTTCGCCCGCTTGGCGTCGAACGACTGTGGCGCCAGCGCCGCGAGCACGGAGACGAACACCGAGCTTTGCAAGCTGTCGCGAAACGGCGGAACGTCTTGTTGCAGGGCTCGTGTCAGCGTCAGCCCGTAAGGCGCTGCGAGTATCAGGTTGCGGGTGGTTTGAGCCTGGCCCCGTTGCAGCATGCGGGCGTCGAGGTCGGTGGAAAAATACAACTTGTACGGCATCCGGCTCTTGAGCGCCTGCAACACCAGCAGTTTGTCGTAGGCATCGACCCCCAGAATACCGATGGCGCCGATGCCGCTTTCACCGTTGCGTCGATAAGTCGCGTCTTCGCTGGCGATGTGATCGGCGAGGCGGCGCAGATAATCCAGCTGGGAGTTGCCGTCGGCTTTTTCCAGCGGACTCAGATCAATGGCCGTGGCGTCCTTGTTTTTGCCGGCATCGGCGCTGGCCGCCTTGTCAGTGCTGGCGGCTTCTTCCGGGAGGCGTCCGTCCAGGCCACGCAAATAGCTGAAACGCAGAATCCAGCGATCGACCGCAGCCTTTTCCTTTTTCTCGCGCAGACCGGCATCCGCCGCGACCTGAGCCTTGAAGCTTTCGATCAACGCGCGGCTGTAGAAACTGTCCCACTCGGAAATCAATGCGATGCGGTCGGCGCGCGGCCAACGGGTCCGGGCGCAATCGGAACCCACTCGCCGCAAGCTGCCTTTGTTGCACTTCAACCCGGTTGCCGGATCGACATGACGCAGTTTCAGTTCCTCCAGCATCAGTTGGGTCATGGTGCCGTCGTCGCTGACGGTGCGCAGCAGTTTCATCGGCTGTTTGTCTTGCGCCTCTTTCGCCGGGGGGTGGAGGCTTTTGGCGAGTGTCTCGTTGTCGGCGGTGGCCAGTGGAGAATAGATCTCGATGTTCGGCGTGGCGTGGGCGTTGGCTTCATCCTGGTACATGCCGCGCAAGACCGTTGATGTGGCCGGACCGATGACTTTTAAATTGGCGTCGTCGGGCCGTTGCGGACACGCTTGAGCGGTACACCCCGACTGAAGTGTGGCGCTCAGGGTCTTGTTCAATTTATCCAGCGTTTGCAGCGGAGTGGTGCCGAGTGCGTCCTGTTTCAGCCAGAACACGATCGTGCGTTTGGGCGGCAGTGGTTTGTCTTGCGGATCGGTCGGTGGATCGAAGGGGTTATCGACAAACATTTCGTAGGGAATGTCGGCGAAGTTGGTCTCGCTGGGTGAGTCGGTTGAAAGATCAGCGGGCAGTTTCAGGCACTGGATGTATTGCTCTTGATCCGGCACCCGGTGCGAGTTCTTGAAACCTGCCAGCAACGCGTAACGAATGCGCCGCCGCCGTTCGACTTCATCGGCATAAGGGCCGCCCTCGACCAGCGCCACCATCATGTCTGGAACCGCTGATTCCTCGGGCGGCAGGGTGATCGAGGGTTTGCATAAGTGGCCGGCGTCGGGACTTTTGGCGTCGTTGAGTTTTTTGCGATAACGCTCCAGCGCATCAAACGGGTCTTGCCACAATCGCGCTTCGATTGGCAGTTGCGCCTGAAATTGTGCGCCGATGGGACGCGGTTCAAGGAACGGTTCGCGGGTCAGGGCGAACGTCGAGACCACCAGACTCAGGATGACCGCACTGCCAGGCAGCCAGAAGGCCAGGTTAGTACCTGAATCCTTAGAGGTGTCCATGGCCTTTCCCTCGAATGGCCGACGGTTACAACGTTAGTTATAGACCCAATTAGCACGTTGGTTTTTCGCCCGAGGTTAGTTCTTCTGGTTGAACCTGAAAGTTGTAACGCGGCTAAAACACATGGGCGATAGTCATCCGCTGATCGTGGATCTGTTCACCTGAAGGCGCAGAAGCGTAGAGTTCGATGCAATGGCTTGAATCCCTTCATGCCGCGTTTACGGACATGCACCGTGCACAACGTCGGACTCATCGTTTACCCCGGTTTCCAGGTATTGGGCCTCGCCATGTGCGCCGCCTTTGAGTTGGCCAACACCGCCGCTGACGAGCCTGTGTACAGCCTTGCGTTGCTGTCTGAGCAGGGTGGGTCGGTGCCGACATCGGCCGGTTTTGATGTGGCAACCCACGCGTTCGACGAGAGGGCGTTCGATACGCTTCTGGTGATGGGCGACAACCTGATCCGGCCAACATCGCCGGGCATGGTGCAATTCCTGCGTAAGGCCAGCCAGACCACCCGACGCCTGGGGTCGATTTGCACCGGTGCGATTGCGCTGGCCGAAGCCGGTCTGCTGGATGGCAAGCGGGCGACCACGCACTGGTGCCATGCCCCGGCGCTGCAACGGGCGTACCCGAAGGTAAAAGTGGAAGAGGACCGGATCTTCATCAACGACGGCAATATCTGGACCGCCGCCGGCATGAGCGCTTGCGTCGACCTGGCGCTGGCCTTGTTGGAGAAGGACCTGGGCGCCGAAGTCGCGCGCCAGGTTGCGCGGCAACTGGTGGTGTATCACCGGCGCGCTGGTGGCCAGTCGCAGTTTTCCGTGATGCTCGAACTTGAGCCGAAGACCGATCGCATCCAGGCCGCGTTGACCTACGCCAAACACCACCTCAAATCAGCGCTCTCAGTGGAGGAACTGGCCAGCGCGGCCAATCTCAGCCCTCGGCAGTTCAGCCGGGTGTTCCATGCCGAAACCGGCCAGACCCCGGCCAAAGCCATTGAAAACCTGCGGGTAGAGGCGGCCCGGCTGATGATCGAAACCGGTCGGCATTCCATCGATGTGGTGGCGA
This sequence comes from Pseudomonas sp. DR48, assembly GCF_019823085.1. Lineage (NCBI taxonomy): Bacteria > Pseudomonadati > Pseudomonadota > Gammaproteobacteria > Pseudomonadales > Pseudomonadaceae > Pseudomonas > Pseudomonas sp. DR48. The sequence continues at coordinate 4,852,910 of NZ_CP081946.1, forward strand.
CCGACACCGGGTTTGGCGATCGCGAACGTATGCGCCGCGCCTTTGTCCGTGCATTCGGGCAACCACCGCAGGTGATCCAGCGGGCCCATCGGGCTTGATGTTTCTGATGTCCTAAAAGGTGGTGCATTCGACATTTAAGACAAAATATTATTGCCGTAATCTAGATCTCGTTGAAGCCCATTCCCTCAGTGAGATCACCGCCATGACCATTGTCAAAGCCGCTGCCGTCCAGATCGCCCCTGTTCTCTACAGCCGTGAAGGCACTATAGAAAAGGTCGTAAACAAGATTCGCGAACTCGGCGAGAAGGGCGTGCAGTTCGCCGTTTTCCCTGAAACCGTCGTACCGTACTACCCGTACTTTTCTTTCGTGCAGAGCCCTTTCAAAATGGGTTCCGAGCACTACAAATTGCTCGACCAGGCCGTTGTCGTGCCGTCGGCAACTACCGATGCCATCGGCAAAGCGGCTAAGGAAGCCAACATGGTGGTGTCCATCGGCGTCAACGAACGCGATGGCAGCACTCTCTACAACACGCAGTTGCTGTTCGATGCCGACGGCACGCTGATTCAGGCGCGTCGCAAGATTTCACCGACCTACCACGAACGCATGATCTGGGGCATGGGCGACGGTTCCGGCCTGCGCGCCACCGACAGTGCGGTCGGGCGAATCGGTCAATTGGCCTGCTGGGAACATTACAATCCGCTGGCACGTTACGCCTTGATCGAAGACGGCGAACAGATCCACGCCTCGATGTACCCGGGCTCGTTCGCAGGTCCTTTGTTCACTCGCCAGATGGAAGTCAGCATCCGCATGCACGCGCTGGAGTCGGCGTGCTTTGTGGTCAACTCCACGGCGTGGTTGTACCCGGAACAGCAAGCCCAGATCATGGCCGACACCGGCTGCGAGATCGGACCGATCTCCGGCGGCTGCTACACCGCGATCATCGACCCTCAGGGTGAAGTCGTCGGCGCATTGACCGAAGGCGAGGGCGAAGTAATTGCCGACATCGACCTGTTCCAGATCGAAATCCGCAAACGCCAGATGGACGGACGCGGTCACTACAGCCGTCCGGAAATCCTGAGCCTGAACATCGACCGTACGCCGCATCGCCATGTTCACGAACGCAATGACCAGCCGAAACCGGGCGTGATCGACACTGCTGAAGAAACCGGGCGTTGAAAACGGCTTGAGACCGAGGCGCTCCCATCGCGAGCAGGCTCGCTCCCACAGTTAATCTTTGTCGAACACAAATGCTGTGTTCATTGAAGATCCCTTGTGGGAGCGGGCTTGCTCGCGAAAGCGATATACCAGGCACCGCAATGCTGAATGTACGACCGTCATCGCGGGCAAGCCCGCTCCCACAGTTGATCTTTGTCGAACACAAATGCTGTGTTCACTGAAAATCCCCTGTGGGAGCGGGCTTGCTCGCGAAAGCGATATACCAGGCACCGCAATGCTGAATGTACGACCGTCATCGCGAGCAAGCCCGCTCCCACAGTTAATCTTTGTCGAACACAAATGCTGTGTTCACTGAAAATCCCCTGTGGGAGCGGGCTTGCTCGCGAAAGCGATATACCCGTCACCGCAATGCTGAATGTACGACCGTCATCGCGAGCAAGCCCGCTCCCACACTTGATCTTTGTCGAACACAAATGCTGTGTTCACTGAAGATCCCTTGTGGGAGCGGGCTTGCTCGCGAAAGCGATATACCAGGCACTGCCATGCTGAATGTGCCACCGCTTTCGCGGGCAAGCCCGCTCCCACAGTTGATCTTTGTCGAACACAAATGCTGTGTTCACTGAAGATCCCCTGTGGGAGCGGGCTTGCTCGCGATGGGGCCATCAAAGGCGCTGAAAAAAAGGGGACTTCCACCGAGCGATGGAAGTCCCCTTTTTCCTGTTTTGCTTTTACAGTTCCTGACCCAAAAAGATCAGTGTATTGCCATGGGCCTCAGCGGCGGCGCGCTGGTTGTAGCTTTCACGGTGCGAGCAGTTGAAGCCATGTTCGGCGTCCGGATACACAACAATTTCCACGTTGTCGTTGTTCTCGAAACGCTCGGCGATTTTCTCCACGGCTTCCAGTGGAATGTGGCTGTCCTGTTCGCCGAAGTGCATCAGCAACGGCACCTCGATGTCGTCGGCGCGGTCCAGGTGGTTCTGGATGCCACCGCCGTAATAGGCGACGGCCACTTCCACCAGGCCGTTGGCGGCGGTGAGGTACGACAGCAAGCCGCCAAAGCAATAACCGATGGAGGCGATGCCGCCGTCCAGGCCTGGCTGTGCATCGAGTGCATCGATGGCCAGTTTGATGTCGGCCTGGGCCTTGTCGATGTCGGTGGCGTTCATCAACTCGACGGCGCGTTTCCAGCCGGCTTCGTCGTAGCCCAGTTCGATGCGGTGGCCGTTGCGCCAGAACAGGTCCGGTGCGATGACCAGGTAGCCGTCGGCGGCGTACTGCTCGGCGACCGAGCGGATGTGTTCATTCACGCCGAAGATCTCCTGGATCAGCACAATCCCCGGACCTTTGCGGGTATGCGGGATGGCCAGGTAAGCGCCGAATGTGCCTTCGTCGCTGTCGATCTCGATCCATTGGGTGGTCACGCTCATGGTGGCTCCTGTTTTCGCAAGTGAGGTGGAGTGAAGCTTAATGCGGCTGTGTGGCCTTGAAGCTTGGCAGAGACTGCATGCGTTTCCACCATCCGTCGAACCCTTCGACCGCAAACACCTGCGGCGCATCCGGCGTCATCGCGATGTAGGCGCAGCCCGGCGCGAGGTAAAAGTCGCCGATACTGGGTTCAAGACCTGCAATATACGGATCGGTGCCTTTTATTTTCATCAGTTCGCGCAGCACCCGTTTCGAATTTTCGATGCCTTTGCGGCGCGCCTCTTCATTCTGCCCGCCAATAAAGTCAGGAAAAAGATGATAGCCGAACACCTGCACCAAGTTGCCATAGCCATAGGAATCGTAAATCCCCTGGGCCATGTGCGTGCGGGCGCGGTCGTGGGCGTTATCCGGGGTGATGGACGGACCGGGCAGGACTTCGTCCAGATAGGCGACGATTGCGCCGGTTTCGATCACCCGGAATCCGTCGTGATCGATGACCGGCACCTTGCCGAAAGGGTGACGCACCAAATGCTCTGGCAGGTGCGGCTCGCCCTTGATCACGTTGACCTGCACCTGTTCGTAGTCCGCGTCTTTTTCTGATAGCAGCATCTTCACGGTGCGCACATACGTACTGCCGTCGAAACCGTAGAGAGTGAGGCTCATGGCGATTGCTCCGTTGTTTCAGGGAGTGGGGGACGCGCCCGAGCCTCTGGTCGGTCAAGGGTGAGTGCGACGCCAGATGAATCGGGCCAACAGTGCATCCAGGCTGAGCTTGCCGGCACCCGAGAGCAACAGCGGCATGAGGGCTGCGAGGTAGATCAGCGGCAGCTTGAAGTTGCCGTGCCCCTTGTTGCTGATGGCGTAACCCTGAGCAAGCTCACTCAATGTAGACCAATCGGCCGGCCAGTGAACGGCAGCGGTCGCGACGACAGTGACGATGATCAGGATGATTGCCGAAATACGCGTGCCCAGGCCGACGAGTATGGCCAGGGCGCAAATCAGCTCGGCCCACATCGACAGTTCCCAGTTCAAGGTGACCGGCACGTGGTTGAACGGAAACGGGAAGGCGTCCTGGATGTCGGCGAACCAGTTTTCGCCGTTCCATTTTTCCAGGCCCGACTCGAAAAATTCCCAGGCAATGAACAGCCGTAGCGTCAATGGCGCGAGCCAGCTACCGGCGCGGTCGAGGTTCAGGTGCAGGCCTTTCACGGCCGATGAAATGGCAGAAGTCATGGACGGGGTCTCCGTTCTGTCAGGGAAGCGGGGCAACGCGTTGCCCCTATGCAATGGGTTACTCGCCGGCGCCGCACTTGCCTTCGCCACATTTGCCTTCGGCGGGTTTTTCCGCGTTGGCGGCCTGGACCTGGCTGTAGCCATGGGCCAGTTGTTTCATGCTGAACGCCTCGGATTCGGAGGCCGACGCCACGTTGGACAGGGCCAGGCCGCCCGCGATGATCAGGCCGAGGGTCAGGGAAGAAGTCGAGAGCTTGAACATGGTGATACTCCGTAGCATTGAGTGAGTTGAGCGCTTTGATTGGCGTGGCCAATCGACAGGCACAGTTCATCAAAGGGGTGTATCTGCGATGTGTCGCGGGGGCGGGGTTTTATGGATGGGGTGTGTCACGGGCGGGTCTGTACACACTCCGATACACAGCCTTACTCCTGTAGGAGCTGTCGAGTGAAACGAGGCTGCGATCTTTTGATCTTGTTTTTCGGCGCATCTGAAATCGCTGAAGATCAAAAGATCGCAGCCTCGTTTCTCTCGACAGCTCCTACAGGGGTGACCGGTATTTAACTGTGATTCAACGCCGACCCGCGGCGTCTAGCCTCCGTGTCCCCGCAATCCCTCGGGGCGAGACTTCGGAACCCGGCATGCAAGCGCTGTTGAACGAGATTCTTGATGCTGTCCGGCCGCTGATCGGTCAGGGCAAGGTGGCTGACTACATTCCTGCCCTCGGCACGGTCCCGGCCAATCAGCTGGGCATTGCCGTGTATGGCAACGACGGCGAGCTGTATTGCGCAGGCGATGCCGAGACGCCGTTCTCGGTGCAAAGTATTTCCAAGGTGTTCAGCCTGGTGCAGGCCATCGATCACTCGGGTGAAGCGATCTGGGAACGTCTCGGCCACGAGCCGTCCGGCCAGCCGTTCAACTCGCTGGTGCAGCTGGAATTCGAACGCGGTCGCCCACGCAATCCCTTCATCAATGCCGGTGCCCTGGTGATCTGCGACATCAACCAGTCACGCTTTGCCGCGCCGGCCTTGTCGATGCGCGATTTTGTCCGTCGGCTGTCCGGCAACCCGCAGGTGATGGTGGACGGCAAGGTCGCCGAATCCGAATACCAGCATCGTGCGCGTAACGCGGCGATGGCCTACCTGATGCAGTCGTTCGGTAACTTTCACAACGATGTCGAGGCGGTGCTGCGCAGCTATTTCAGCCACTGCGCGTTGCGCATGAATTGCATCGACCTGGCCCGGGCGTTCTGCTTCCTGGCCAACGACGGGTTCTGCAAACACAGCGGCGAACAGATTCTCAGCGCCCGCCAGACTCAGCAGGTCAACTCGATCATGGCCACCAGCGGTCTGTATGACGAGGCCGGTAACTTTGCCTATCGGGTCGGGCTGCCGGGCAAGAGCGGCGTGGGCGGGGGGATTGTCGCGGTGGTGCCGGGGCAGTTCACGGTGTGCGTCTGGTCACCGGAATTGAACGCCGCCGGCAACTCGCTGGCCGGGATGGCGGCGCTGGAGTTGTTGAGCCAGCGCATTGGCTGGTCGGTGTTCTAAGGCAATCGGGGTGGCTGGGCTAATGACGCTCCGTGGATTTTCCTATACATTTTCCAGCCGCCCCCTGCATGGTGAAACCGCTTCATGTCTCTTGCGCTCGAACGTCTAGTCGCTGGCACGCCGATCCCTTTTGCCGGTAATCGTGTCACGGTCGTCAGCCCCGAACTGGCCGCGCGCTTTCAGCCCGGTGACCATTTGCTGGTAGAGCAGGTCAGCGGCGAGTTGCTGCTGATCCCGGTGGTGGACCAGCAAGCGGCAGCCGTCGCGATCGAGCGCGCTGAAGCGGCGTTCACCGCGCTGTCCAGCGTGCCGGATCAGGCGATCAGCACCTTCTTCGATCTCTTTGCACAACGTCTGGAAAACCCGGACTGCTGGGCCTTGATCGAGGCCGCCAACCTGGCCGACATCGAACGCGCCAAATCCCGTGGCCGTTCCACCACACGACTGCTGGCCGATGAGCGCATGCGCCGCGACATGATCGCCGGCCTGCGGGCCTGGCGCGATGCGCCGGCCACTCGCGGCAAGGTCATCAGTTGCGTCGAACACGACGGCTGGAAAGTCGAGCAAGTGGTGTCGCCACTCGGAATCGTCGCGTTTGTGTTCGAAGGACGGCCGAATGTCTTCGCCGACGCGGCTGGCGTGTTGCGCACCGGTAACACCGCAGTGCTGCGCATTGGCAGCGATGCGTTGGGCACCGCCCAGGCGATTGTCACTCATGCACTGAACCCGGCACTCAGCGAGGCCGGATTGCCGGTCGGCGCGGTGTCGCTGGTCGAAAGCGTCAATCATGCGGCGGGCTGGGCGATGTTTGCCGACCGCCGTTTGTCACTGGCCGTGGCCCGTGGTTCGGGACGCGCGGTCAGCCAACTGGGCAGCATCGCCCAACAGGCCGGTACCGCCGTCAGCCTGCACGGCACCGGTGGCGCCTGGCTGGTTGCCGACAAAGACGCTGACGCCAAGCGCTTCGCCGCCGTGGTGCGCAATTCCCTGGACCGCAAGGTCTGCAACACCCTGAACGTCTGCCTGATCCAGCGTGACCGCGCTGCGGAGCTGGTGCCACTGTTCCTCGACGCGCTGCAACAGGCCGGCACCGCGCGGGGCCAAGGCTGCAAATTGCACATCGTCGAGGGCAGCGAACAGTACTTGCCGGCTGAATGGCAAACCGCGAGCGTCCAGGTGTACCGCGCCGAAGGCTATCAGACCGAAGCCTTGGCCGAGCCGTTGCCAGAGGATCAGTTGGGCCGCGAGTGGGAATGGGAAGAAACCCCGGAAGTCAGCCTGAACATCGTCGACGACCTGGACCGCGCCATCGCCTTGTTCAATCGCTACAGCCCGCAGTTCACGGTGTCGCTGATCAGTGAGGACGCAGCGGCGCATGAGCGTTTCTACAATGCGGTCAACGCGCCGTTTGTCGGCAATGGCATCACCCGTTGGGTCGACGGTCAATACGCGCTGAACAAGCCGGAACTGGGCCTTTCGAACTGGGAGAGCGGCCGCCTGTTCGCCCGTAGCGCCATTCTGTCGGGCGACGGGGTGTTCACCGTTCGCAGTCGCATGACCCAGACGGACCTGACGGTGAAACGCTGATCCACTTCCGACCGCAGACGCCAGGCGCACTATACTAAAAGGTGTGTTTGCGTCTGCGTTTCGAGAGAGGTCCGCCATGAAACTTAATTCATTTCAGCATTACTCTCATGATCTGGAAGCGGTCGTGCACGACACATGGATCACCGGCCGGGTGAAGTCGGCCCTGGCATTGGCCGAACCCAGCCTTGCCATGCAGGTCCATGTCAAAACCCATGCGGGAACAGTGGTGTTAAGCGGTCGTGTCATCACCCATAAACAGTGTGAGCAGGCCGTTGCGCTGGCCCGTTCGGTGCCGGGTGTCGTCGAGATCGATGCCAGGGAATTGCTCACTCACGTGTTCACGCCAGGCAGCGTTCCAACGGCGCCCAACGCCGAGGAAACCGCTGAGCGTCGGTCGTCGTCCTCCAGACCTGACGACAAATGACAATCACCATCGTCTGAAAGGCAGCGCTCCCGTAATCCGGGAGCGCTGCACCGATCGTCTTTTGGCCACGTTCTGAAACCATCAAGCCGCTTCAACTGTTTTGCCATAAACCGCGCAGGTCGTCGGGTGTTCGGCCAGCGACACAAAGGTGCGGCTACTGGCTTCCAGTGCATCGATCGAACCGGTCTCGATGTCGTAGACCCAACCATGCAAGTTCAACTGACCTTTTTCCTGGGCCAGGCGCACGCTGGGATGGGTCTGGATATTGGCCAGTTGCGCGATGACGTTTTCGCGCACCATCGAACTCACCTTTGCCGCGTCATCAGCGTGAGGGCGCGATTCGTTGATGACCTTGGCCGACTCGGCGTGTTGCAGCCATCCGCTGACGGCAGGCAGGTGATCCATGCATTTGCACTTGGCGATGGCGGTCATGGCGCCGCAATCGGAATGGCCGCAGATCACGATGTCCGTCACGCCGAGTACCGCGACGGCATATTCGACCGTGGCCGACACCCCGCCTGGATGCGGGCTGTAGGAGGGTACGATGTTGCCGGCGTTGCGGATCACAAACAGCTCGCCGGGTTCTTGTTGGGTCAGCAGTTCCGGCACCACGCGACTGTCAGAGCACGTGATGAACAACGTGCCGGGATGCTGGGTGGTGGCCAGGTGTTTGAACAGGTCGGTGCGTTGCGGAAAAGCTTCGTTCTGGAACTTCAAAAAACCTTCGATGAGCGCTTTCATGGTGATTTCCTTTTGAATCGGATCGTTACCCTGTAGCAGCTGGCAGGCAGCGCGAAGCTGCTACAGGATTGCGTGTTCTGCGGATCGGCTTAGAAAGGACGCAGAGGCAGGAACTTGCCGTCCAGGGTAATCACGGCGCGGGAACCGCCTTCCGGATCTTCGACTTTCTTCATGTCGAGCTTGAAGTTGATCGCGCTGATGATGCCGTCGCCAAATTGCTCATGGACCAAAGCTTTGAGCGTGGTGCCGTAGATCTGGATCATTTCGTAGAAACGGTAGATGGTCGGATCGGTCGGGACACCGGAAAGGCTGCCGCGCAGCGGAATGATCTGCAGGCGGGCCACGGTGTCGGCGTCCAGGTCCAGTTTCTCGCCGATGACCTTGGCGGCGGACTCGGGCAGTGGATGCTGGCCGAGCAGGGCGGCGGTGACGTAGGCCAGGCCCAGGCCGGTGCCGTCGGTCAGGTCCTGCCAGGACAGATTTTTCCGCGCCTTGGCATCGAGAATCGACGTGGTCAGGGCCAGACTTGGGTCGTTGTAAGCGTGGGACTGTTGCATGGTGATTCTCCTATCGGGTTGGTAGTGCTTGGGTGTGAAGCAATCTTCTGCCGATTGATCCATAGCGTCCAAGACCGATATACAATGCTGCGCATAAGTCCTGCCTATAGATGGTGAGCCCCATGCTGCTGCGACATTTGCGTTATTTGCTGGCGGTTGCCGACCACGGCGGTTTCACCCGCGCCGCCGAGGCACTGCACGTTTCACAGCCGACCCTGTCCCAGCAGATTCGCCAGCTGGAAGAAACCCTCGGCGTGAGCCTGTTCGACCGAACCTCGCGCACGGTCAAGCCGACCGATGCCGGGGCGGCCTACATCGAGTGTGCGCGTCGGGTATTGGTCGAGCTGGAAGCCGGGAAACGTGCGCTGCACGACGTCAAGGATTTGTCCCGCGGCAGCTTGCGCCTGGCCATGACGCCGACGTTCATGGCGTACCTGGTAGGGCCGTTGGTGCGCGATTACGTGGCGCAATTTCCGAACATTCACCTGGAGATTTTCGAGCTGTCGATGGACGACATCGAGGCCGGGCTGCTCGACGATTCACTGGACGTTGCCATTGCATTTACCCAGGTCAGAAATGCCGACATCGAATCCATCCCGGCGTTTACCGAGACGTTGGGCGTGATGGTGGGGCGCGATCATCCGTTGTATGAAAGCCAGGTCGCGCTGTCCGCTGAGCAGGTGGCGCAACTGGACTTCGCGCTGCTGGCGCCCGGCTTCGTCACCCGTACCCGCATCAATGAGTACTTTGCCTTGGAGCAGATCACGCCGAAGGTGGTGATCGAGGTCAACTCGGTGAACACCCTGCTGGAAGTCATTCGGCACACGGCGATTGCCACCATTCTCCCGGAGCCCATTGCCACCCAGGACCGGGCACTGCGAAAAATCCCGTTGCAAGGAGAGGCGCCCACTCGGGGCGCGGCGCTGCTGCGGCGTAAAAACAACTATCACAGCGCAGCGTCGGTGGCGTTCATGAATCTGGTGTTGGGGACGGTGGCTCGTTAGTCGACAGGATCAATCATCCAGTGTTGGGCACACACCATTCGAGCCCTTGCCGGCGGCTGTCACCTTGACCGTTTCGTCATCGATCACTTCAATCGAAATAGTGATGCCCGAACCCTTGGCTTCGAAGTGGTGGTCATCGATGGATTTGGTCTCGGCTTCCTTGCCGCCGATTGTGACCGGGCCCCCGGAATCCGCATGCACCGCTATTTTTCCGGGGCAGTCGGCATCGAACAGAGGCAGGCTGGAAATATCGGCATGGGCGGTATTGGCGATTGCCAGCCACAGCAGAACTGTCAGGGTTTTTTTCATCGCAAGTCTCCAAGGGCACAACAGCGAATAAGATTAACCATAGCTGTATTTGCTGCGCACGAGACAAACAAAAAAAGGCCCCGCTCGAATAGTCGAGCGGGGCCTTTTTATTGATGAGACGCGGGATAAACCCTGGAGGGGATATCAGTAGAACCGGTCAATCACCCGAACTTCATTCTGGTTCTGCATCGAGGCCCATGCCTGTTTCAGCGTTTGCAGAACGTTACCGATGAAGTCCCGGTCGGCTGCGGCTTTCTTGCCAACGTAGCCCTGGCCGCGACGGTACATCTTCAGTCGGGCGAGCAGGTTCTGGTTGTTCTGGTCGAACTCCGCTTCATGAGCGTGAGGCGACAGGCAGTCGATATGAACCTGGCCCGATTTGCTGATCCACAGAATGTGGCTGTCGTGGCTGTCTTTTTGCGCAGCGAAGATACGAGCCAGTTCATCGATAGTAGGTTGATTGTTCAGATTCATAATATGCCCCTTGACCATTTGGTGATCTTTCAAAGTTGATTCGCTAATACAAGTAGCCCATCGGTTAGTTGATCCCTGGCACCGAAACCAGGACGTCAGCGGTCGGCCGTCAAATCGACGGGGTTGCGCGTCTGTTGCATGTAGTCGTGTTGAATAACTGCTACGCGTTAGCGTCACAACGAGGAGAAGCGGCGAAAACCTGGAGGCCACTGCCGACTTTTTCAGGGTCGGCCACAAGCTTCATGAGGATTGATCGCCAGCGCTTCTCGTCCTTGTACTGGACGTTCGGGCCAGGTCAGCTTCTTCAATCTGCCTTGTGGGCAGCGTGTATCCGGGAAAAACAGCTCGGCGGTCAGACGAGCTTGCTCAAACATGTTGCTGCACTCCCGATCGGGGAGATGTCTGCATCATGCAAGGGCAAATCGAAGGCGTCAACCGTTATGTAGTGATTATTTTTGCTCACTACATATTGTCGGACAAAGCTGTTTGGAATTAAAAAAAGGGCGGGCGAGGCGGGCTGTCAGGCCGATGACGGCAAACGCTGGAAGCGGTAGAAGGTGCAGGGATAACCGTCTGCCGGCTGCTGGTGGAGGGTGAAGTCAGCGCCGGCGAGTTCGGGCATCACCTTGGCCCAGAACAGCCGAGCCGGCTGGTTCGCGTCGATGTGGAAAATCTGCCATTGACCGGGGAACCGGCTCAAGAGGGTGGAAACGACAAACTTCGCGACACCTTGGCCACGAAAGCGTCGACTGACAAAGAGATAGCCGATGTTGTATTCGGCACCGTCGATAGGGGTGTTGTCGTCCACGGTCACGAAGCCGGCCAGTTCTGCATCCACCCTGATCAGGAACGGCCGCGTCGCGGGTTTACGCCAGTAATCCCAACTGGGCTGGAAGTTGAAGAACCCGTGTTCACCGAGTTTCAACGGCAGCCATTCGCTCAAGTCGTACAGGTAGAACTGCATCAGGTTTTCGATGGTTTCCAGTTCATCGCGGTGTGCGGCGTGCAGCTCAATCGAAGGCATGTGGGGGTCGCTCCTGATCGCTGGGCCATCCGTGGCCCGTTCGGCGTCACTCAGTTAGGCGCGAAGTCGTACTTCCCACCTTTTTTCAAAGCGGCGGCGTAAGCAGGGCGGGCCTGGAACCGTTCAATCCACGCCGTTACATGAGGGTAGTCGCCGAGTTTGCCCTGGGCTCTGGCGATCTCGCCGATGAAACTCATCTGGATATCGGCGGCGCTGAACTCATCGCCAAGCAAGTACGGGGACTGGCTCAGTGCCGTGTCGAGGTAGCCGAGGTAGTTGGCCACTTCCGAGTTGATACGCGGATGCAACGGCGCACCGGCTTCACCCAGGCGTCCGACGTAAAGGTTCAGCATCAGCGGCAGCATGGCCGAGCCTTCGGCAAAGTGCAGCCACTGGATGTATTCATCGTAGGCGGCGGTGGATGGATCGGGTTGCAGGCGTCCTTGGCCATGACGGCGAATCAGGTAGTCGATGATCGCGGCGGACTCGATGACTTTTTGCGCGCCGTCTTCGATTACTGGCGACTTGCCGAGGGCGTTGACCGCTTTCAGTTCTGGCGGTGCCAGGTTGGTCTTGGGGTCACGTTGGTAGGTTTTCAGCTCATAAGGGATGGCCAGTTCTTCCAGCAACCAGAGAATCCGTTGGGAGCGGGAGTTGTTCAGGTGGTGCACGATAATCATAGATATTTTCCCTGTGGCAGCTGTCGAGTGAAGCGAGGCTGCGATGTCTTGTCAGAAATAGGCGGTCGTGAGCTTGAAGAACACTAGACCATCATCGTCCATTCGAAGTGCCCTCAAGCTTTACTGGCCGGTTTTGCCGCGCGCTTGGTGCCCGTCGACGGCTTTCGCTTGGCAGGCTTGCGTTTGTTTTTCCACGGTGTGGCGCCACGACCGGCCGGGCTCGCCGGCCCGCTGATGGTCAGGCTCAGGCCGGCGCAACGGGCGACCTGCTTGCTCATCCACGCCGCTTGCTTGGTGACGAATTCTTCCAGGCTCATCTCGCCGCTTTGCACCATATCCAGCGCCTGCTCCCAGATGGCCGTGGTCCCGGGGTCGGCAATCGCGCGCGGCACCGCGTCGATCAGGCTGAAGGCGGCCGGGGTGGCGGCCAGGGCCTTGCCGTTCTTGATCAGGTAACCGCGATCCAGCAGACCCTGGATGATCGAGGCGCGTGTCGCCTCGGTGCCGATGCCGGTGGTGTCCTTGAGCTTTTGTTTGAGCAGCGGGTCCTCCACCAGTTTCGCGACATTCTTCATTGCCTTGATCAGGTCGCCTTCGGTGAACGGCTTGGGCGGTTGCGTCCAGAGGTCCTTGAGCTTGACCTCGGCGACGGCGCAATCAAGCCCTTCGGCCAATGTCGGCAGCGGTTGCGGCGCTGGCGCCTCGCGGCCTTTCGCTGGGGCGAGTGCCTCGGGCAGGGCACGTTTCCAGCCCGGTTCGACGATTTGCTTGCCGACGGCGCGCAAGGCTTCGCCGGCGCAGTCGAAGTCGGCCTGGGTGCGGTCGTATTCATGGTTGGGCAGGAACTGCGCCAGATAGCGCGCGCGGATCAGCGTGTAGACCGCGCGCTGCTTGCCCACCAGCCGATCGAGATTCTTGGCGGCGGCGGTCGGGATGATGCCGTGGTGCGCCGTGACCTTGGCATCGTTCCAGGCCCGTGAGCGGCGTTGCGGCTCCAGATGGTCGTTCAAGGCGTTCAGCGACGGGTCGGCCTGGCGCAGCGCGGCGAGAATGCCCGGCGCTTCGCTGTGCTGGCTCAGGGGCAGGAATCCGCAATCGCTGCGCGGGTAGGTGATGACCTTGTGGGTTTCGTAGAGCGCCTGGGCGATGTCGAGGGTTTCCTGGGCGCCGAGCCCGAGTTTCTTCGAGCAGACTTCCTGCAGGGTGCCCAGATCGAACGGCAATGGCGCGACTTCACGCATCCGTTCAGTGCGTAGCTTGATCACCCGGGCACTCGCGGCACCGCGCAGTGCGGCGGCCGCTTGCTGGGCCAGCGCCTGGTTCAGGCAGCGATCCTGATCGTCACAGGCGTCGGATGCCGCACGCCATTGCGCGGTGAACGCGGTGCCATCGTGCAGCAGCTGCACGTCGATGGCCCAATAGGCGACCGGGACGAAATCGGCAATGCTGCGATCGCGATCCACCACCAGGCGCAAGGTCGGCGTTTGCACACGGCCGACCGGCAATACGCCCTGATAACCGGACTGACGCCCCAGTAGCGTAAACAACCGACTCATGTTCATGCCGATCAGCCAATCGGCCCGGGACCGTCCGAGCGCCGAGTGATAAAGGCTGAAGGTTTCTTCACCCGGTTTGAGCGCGGCCAGTGCCTTGCGTATCGATGCATCGTCTAGCGCCGACAGCCACAGCCGGCGGATCGGCCCGCGATAACGGCAATGCTCCACCAGCTCCCGGGCAATCATTTCGCCCTCACGGTCGGCGTCGGTGGCGATCACCAGCTCATCGGCCTCGCCGAGCAGTCGCTTGACCGCCTTGAACTGACTGGCCGTGCGCGGCTTGACGGTCATCTTCCATTTGTCGGGGATGATCGGCAGGTCCGCCAGCACCCAGCGCTTGTAACGCGCGTCGTAGGCGTCCGGCGGTGCGGTTTCCAGCAGGTGGCCGATGCACCAGGTGACCGTGACGTCCGTTCCCAGCCAGCAACCGTCGCCACGCCGCTTGGCGCCGAGCACGGCCGCGATGTCTTTGGCCTGGGAAGGTTTCTCACAGAGGTACAGCCGCATAACCACCATCGTTCATCAAGTTGGCAAGAGACGCACAGAATGGCCGGTGGCGAGCGATGGAGCAATCTTTATCTGTATGGATGTACAGGCAAAGCTGTTGCGTCAGGTTGCGACGCCCCAACGGCCCGTTCAGCTGTGAGACAGTCATTGTCGCGAAAATTGCGTTATACCTGATAAACCCTGGTCTCAGGTTCTGGCGGCGCAGCGCGCCCCACAGGTCCATCACCGTCATGAGGAACGCATTCCATGAAAAGCACTGGTCCCAGTCCTGTCATTACCATCGCGGAAGAGCCGAACACCCTGTTGGTGAAGTTTCACGGTATTCAAGTCGCCGCCTCGACACGTGCGCTGGTGATGCTGGAGGCCAATTATCCTCCCGTGTACTACGTTCCGTGGGAGGACATCGCCGAACAATATTTCGCGCGCACCGACCACACAACCTATTGCCCCTACAAGGGCGACGCCACTTACTACAGCTTGAAAGTCACGGGGCATGAGGGCGCGAACGCCGTGTGGCGCTATGAAAACCCCAAAGTGTCCGTCGAACAGATTCGCGGATACGTGGCGTTCTATCCCGATCAAGTCACGTTTGAAGTTCTGAAAAATATCGAATGATGGATTTCCAGGCACACGTGCTTTTGCTCTTCACCACTCAACAAGCCGAGCGGTAGCTCGCTTGCAGCTTTTGATCTTGATGCACACGCCCCCTCGAGAGGCCGAGTGGAGGTTCTGCGCAGTGGGCAACCCGGCAAGGATGCCGGGTTAGCCGCCCCCGGCCATGGATGGCCGATGGCGGCGGGCCCACGGAGCAGGACCGGAGCGAGGGCATGCCGAGCCTTGGCGAGGCACCGAACGTCAGGGGCAAAAGCGCTTGGTTACTTGGCGCTTCTCCAAGTGACCCGCTGTAAAAGCGGAACCAATAGCAGCCATCACCCAAACAACGGATATACACCCAAAGCGTACCCGCTCAACGAACACCACCCCCCACCAACGTCGACTCATCAATCTGACCAATCGAAGTCACCCCGGTCAACGTCATCGCCACACGCATCTCCCTGGCGAAAATATCCAGCATGTTTTCCACCCCACGCTGGCCATCAGCCGCCAATGCATAAGCCATCGAGCGCCCGAGCAATACGCCTTTCGCCCCCAACGCCAACATCCGCACCACATCGAGCCCGGAACGGATCCCCGAATCGACCAGCACCGTCAGATCATTCCCCACCGCTTGCATGATCGGCGGCAAAGCCTTCGCAGTAGAAAGCACCCCATCGAGCTGCCGCCCACCGTGGTTCGACACCACAATCCCGTCCGCGCCGAAGCTCACCGCATCCCTGGCATCCTGAGGGTCGAGGATGCCCTTGATGATCATCGGGCCTTTCCAGAACTCACGAATCCACTCCAGATCGCTCCAGCTGATCGACGGGTCGAAATTGTTGGCCAGCCAACCCATGTAGTCCTCGAGGGTGACGGCTTTGCCCAGGTACTTCGAGATATTGCCCAGATCATGCGGGCGCCCCATGAGGCCGACGTTGAACGCCCAGTCGGGTCGCGTCATGGCCTGCAACATTCGCCGCGATGACGCAAAAGGCCCGGACATCCCCGAATGCGCATCCCGGTAACGAGCGCCGGGAGTAGGCATGTCGACAGTAAATACCAGGTTTTTCACCCCTGCCGCCTTCGCCCGCTCCAGCGCGTTTTTCATGAAGCCCCGGTCCTTCAACACATACAACTGAAACCAGATGGGTTGCTGACTCTGCGCTACGACTTCCTCGATCGAACACACCGACACGGTCGACAGGCACAGCGGGATGCCTTTGTTTTGCGCCGCTTTGACGGCCTGCACTTCACCTCGACGGGCGAACATGCCGGTCAGGCCGACCGGAGCGAGAATGATGGGCATCGAAAGCGGCTGATCGAAGAGGGTGGTGCCCAGGCTCAGGGTTTCGACGTTTTTCAGAATTCGCTGACGCAGGCTGATGCCGGTCAGGTCGGCGCTGTTAGCCCGCAACGTATGCTCGGCGTAAGCGCCGCCATCAATGTAATCGAACAAAAAACGCGGAAGTTTGCGGCGTGCGGCCTCACGGTAATCCGATGCGGATGAAATGATCATGGGGTGCTGATGCCTCGTTCTGGTCAGTGGCGGGGCTGCGGACTGCTTTGCGTCAGGTTAACGAAAACGCCCCGCGTGTGCGTAATGCTGTTCACTTAAGAACGTTTTGGGGTTGGGTGCATATCCGTTTCTGCGGTAACGGCGGCTTAGGGTTCCGCCCTGACGGCGGGTCACTTGGAGAAGCGCCAAGTAACCAAGCGCTTTTGCCCCTGACGTTCGGTGCCTCGCTAAAGCTCGGCATGCCCTTGCTCCGGTCCTGCTCCGTGGGCCCGCCGCCATCGGCCATCCATGGCCGGGGGCGGCTACCGCGGCATCCTTGCCGCGGTGCCCACTGCGCAGAACCTGCGCTCGGCCTCACGAGGGGGCGTGCACCGCAAAAGCCAAAGCGAGGCGGCCTACGGGCCGACCTGATTCTTCAACGCTTGCGCGTAGTGGTTGCTGATCGTTCCCATGCTCCGCGTGGGAATGCCGCCGGGGACGCTCTGCGTTCCGCTGTCGACGCCAGGCTTGAGTCTTGCGCAAGGGTGACGCGGAGCGTCACGGGATGCATTCCCACGCGGAGCGTGGGAACGATCAACATCAAACCGCGAGGTGACCTTCCGGCCAACGTTGCTTTGGCAGATGTACTCAATACCTGTGGGAGCGAGCTTGCTCGCGATGGCGGCATTACGGGCAACATCACAGCCGACTGACAGGGCCTCATCGCGAGCAAGCTCGCTCCCACATTTTGACGGTGTACACCCGTGGCTTCTCACCACTCTTCAGGCCGAGCGTTAGCTCGCCTTTAGCTTTTGATTTTGATCTTGATCTGCTCCGTCGGAAGGCCGAACGCAGGTTCTGCGTAGTGGGCAACCCGGCATGGATGCCGGGTTAGCCGCCCCCGGCCATGGATGGCCGATGGCGGCGGGCCCACGGAGCAGGACCGGAGTGAGGGAATGCCGAGCCACAGCGAGGCACCGGACGTCAGGGGCGCTAGCGCTTGGTTACTTGGCGCTTTTCCAAGTGACCCGCCGTCAGGGCGGAACCAATAGCCGCCGTTACCGCAGAAACGGATATGTCCCCAACCCCAACCCCAACCCAAAAACGGTCTTAAGTGAACAGCATTACCCGCGTGTGCGGGGCGTTTTTTCTGCGGTGCCGGTCAGTTTTTATCGAGGTCGACGTTTTTCGTTTCACGCAGACAGATCATCCCCACCACCAGGCTCACCGCAGTGATCACCACCGGGTACCACAGCCCGTAGAAAATATCCCCGGTGTACACCACCAGAGCGAACGACACCGTCGGCAGGAAGCCACCGAACCAGCCATTGCCGATGTGGTAGGGCAGCGACATCGAGGTGTAGCGGATGCGTGTCGGGAACAGTTCGACCATCAGCGCGGCCAGCGGGCCGTAGCACATGGCGGAGATAATGATCAGCGCGACGATCAGCGCCACGATCATCGGTTTGTTGACCAACTGGGTATCGGCTTTTGACGGATACCCGCCGAGGGCCACTGCACCGCGCAGCGCCGCTTCATCGTAGCCATCGATTTTCACATCGCCGACGCTCACTTGCACGGCGCTGCCGGCCGGGGCCGCTTCGCTGGTGTAAGGCAGGCCCTGTTTCACCAGGAAGGTTTTGACCTTGTCGCAAGGGCTGTCAAATTTCGCCTTGCCCACCGGGTCGAACTGGAAAGTGCAGGTGGCCGGGTCCGCCAGCACGCTGATCGGTGCCTGGCGACTGGCCTGGTCGATGGCCGGGTTGGCGTAGTGGGCGATGGATTTGAAAATCGGGAAGTACAGCGCAGTGGCCAGCAGCAGGCCGATCATCAGCACCGGTTTGCGCCCGACCTTGTCCGACAGCCAGCCAAAGAAGATAAAGAACGGCGCGCCGATGATCACGCTGACGATCAGCAGGCTATTGGCCAGGGCCGGGTCCATTTTCAGGAATTGGGTGAGGAAGAACAGTACGTAGAATTGCGCGGCATAGAAGGTTACCGCTTGCCCTGCGTTGATGCTGAACAGGGCGATCAGCACGACTTTGAGGTTTTCCCACTTGCCGAAGGAGTCGCGCAGCGGCGACTTGCAGAGCTTGCCTTCCTCTTTCATTTTCACGAAGGCCGGCGATTCGTGCAGGCTCAGGCGAATCCAGGTCGAGATGCCCAGCAGAATGATCGAAAACAGAAACGGAATCCGCCAGCCCCAGACTTCGAACTGGTCACCGGTAAAGTAACGGCACCCGAGCACCACCAGCAGTGACAGCAACAGGCCGAGGGTGGCCGTGGATTGAATCCAGCTGGTGTGAAAACCGCGTTTGCCGATGGGCGCGTGTTCGGCGACATACGTGGCAGCGCCGCCATATTCACCGCCCAGGGCCAGCCCCTGGAGCATGCGCAACAACACCAGGATGATCGGCGCGGCAATGCCGATGCTGGCGTAGGTCGGCAGCAGTCCGACGCAGAAGGTCGCCAGGCCCATGAGGATGATGGTTGCGAGGAACGTGTATTTACGCCCGATCATGTCCCCCAGCCGTCCGAACACCAGCGCGCCGAAGGGCCTGACGATGAAGCCGGCGGCGAACGCCATCAGGGCGAAGATGAACGCCGTGGTGTCGTTGACTCCGGCAAAAAACTGCTTGCTGATCACCGCCGCGAGCGCGCCATAGAGGAAAAAGTCGTACCACTCGAAAACCGTCCCGAGTGACGAGGCGAAGATGACTTTGCGGGTGTCGGGGCTGGTGTCGACGCTAAGCGTGGTGTCCAGCGGCTGAACATGTTCTGACATATCGGTATCCCTCACAGTGATTGTTTTTGTTGTTCCACTGGTGTTGCGTATTCCTTACGGCGGGGTATTTCTACGTCGGTAAATCTGATGCGATCCCTTGTGGGAGCGGGCTTGCTCGCGAATGCGTCGTGTCAGTGCTCATCAATGTTGATGGTCTACCGCTTTCGCGAGCAAGCTCGCTCCCACAGGGGAGGGGTTTACAGTCAAAGGGTTGAGGATCAGCTGTGCAGCTTTTTCGGCAATCATCAGCGTAGGCGAACAGGTGTTGCCTGAGGTGATGCGCGGCATGATCGAGGCATCGGCGATGCGCAGGCCGGGAATCCCGTGCACGCGCAGTTCGGCGTCGACCACCGCGTCCGCGTCGTTGCCCATGCGGCAGGTGCCCACTGGATGGAAAATCGTCGTGCCAATCCGCGCTGCTGCTTCGTGCAATTGTTCTTCGGTCTGCAAGCTGGCGCCGGGCAGGTATTCCACTGGTTTAAACGCTTGCAGGGCAGGGGCTGCGACGATACGCCGGGTCAGGCGAATCGCGTCGGCGGCGACCCGCAAGTCCTCCGGATGGCTCAGGTAATTGGGCTGGATCAGCGGTGCTTCCTGCGCATTGGCTGAGCGAATCTCCACCCGGCCACGGCTTTGCGGTCGCAGATCGCAGACCGATGCAGTGAACGCGGGGAAGGCATGCAATGGCTCGCCGAAACGCTCCAGCGACAGCGGCTGCACGTGGTATTCGAGATTGGCCGAGGCTTGCTCCGGCCCGGATCGGGCGAACGCACCGAGCTGACTCGGCGCCATCGACAGCGGGCCGCTGCGGTCATACAGGTAACGCAGACCCATGCCCATCTTGCCCCACAGACTGCCGGCGATCTGGTTCAGGGTGCGCGCATTTTCCAGTTTGTAGATCAGCCGCAATTGCAGGTGATCCTGCAGGTTGCCACCGACGCCGGGCAGCTCATGGGCCACGCCGATCCCGAGTTTTTCCAGGAGTGGGCGAGGGCCGATCCCGGAACGTTGCAGAATACTCGGCGAGCCAACGGAGCCGGCGCACAGGACGATTTCCTTGCGTGCCTTGAAGGTTTTCGCCTGACCCTGGTAGCGCGCACTGACGGCCGATGCCCGACCGTTTTCCAGCAGCACGCGATCGACGTCGACGTCGGTCAATACGGTAAGGTTGGGGCGGTTGCGCACCGGTTTGAGAAACGCCTTGGCTGCGTTCCAGCGAATCCCGGCCTTTTGATTGACCTGGAAATAGCCGCAGCCTTCGTTATCGCCTTGGTTGAAGTCATCGATGCTGGCGATGCCGCTTTGCTCGGCGGCACTGCGAAACGCATCCAGAATCGGCCACGACAACCGCTGACGCTCGATCCGCCATTCTCCGGCAGCGCCGTGAAATGCCGAGTCGCCGGCAAAATGGTTTTCGCTTTTCTTGAACAGCGGCAGGACGTCGTTCCAGCTCCAGCCCGGATTGCCGTCGGCGGCCCAGCCATCGTAGTCGCCCGCCTGGCCGCGCATGTAGATCATGCCGTTGATCGAGGAGCAGCCGCCCAGCACTTTGCCACGCGGGTAACTCAAGGCACGACCTTGCAGGCCCGGTTGCGCTTCGGTCTTGAAACACCAGTCGGTGCGCGGGTTGCCGATGCAGAACAGGTAACCGACGGGGATGTGAATCCACGCATAGTTATCGCGGCCACCGGCTTCGAGCAGCAACACCCGGTGTTGCGGGTTGGCCGACAGTCGATTGGCAAGCAAACAACCGGCCGGTCCTGCGCCAACCACGATGTAGTCGAATTCATCAAGGGAAGTCTGCATCCCTGACCTCGTATTGTTGTTCTTGTTGTCAGTCATCCTAGTTGTTAGCTTTCGTCAAAAGAATGTTAGTTTTTGCGCAGCCGCTGTGCGTTTTTAAACAGCGCTTCCAACAGCGTAGACCCAAGGACGACTCATGTTCGACTGGAATGACCTGCGGTTTTTTCTCGAGTTGCAACGCAGCGGGCGTTTGCTCACCGCTGCCCGCCGTTTGAACACCACGCATGCCACTGTCGCCCGGCACATCGAAGCCATCGAAAAAAGCCTCGGCACGGCGTTGTTCGTCCAGCATGCCCAAGGCTATGAGCTGACTCCGGCAGGCGAGGCGTTGCTTAAACATGCCGAAGCCATGGAAAACGTCGCGTTGCTGGCCCAGGAGGAAATCACCCAGTCCACCGCGCCGCTGGGCAAGATCCGCGTCGGCGTGACCGAAGGGCTGGGGATCATGTTCCTCGCCAGCCGCATGAACGGGCTGTTCGAACGTTATCCAGGGCTTGAAGTGGAGCTGGTGGCGGTGCCGCGCTTCGTCAGCATCCTCAACCGCGAAGCCGAGATCAGCATCCACCTCGAACGCCCGGCCGCCGACATGCTGGTCACGCGCAAACTCACCGACTATCGACTGGCGCTGTATGCCAGTCAGGCCTACCTCGACCAGGCACCGCCGCTGCACAGCCGCGAAGACCTGGGGCGCCACGCCTGGATCGGCTATGTCGACGATTTGCTGTTCAGCCAGGAACTGATGTTCCTCAACAGCTTTTGCCGCAATCCGCGTGTGGTATTTCACAGCACCAGCGTCATCGCCCAGCAACAGGCGGCACGTTCGGGATTGGGGATTGCGGTGTTGCCGTGCTACATGGCCAGTGCCGATCCGCAGTTGGTGCCGCTGCTACCGGATGAAAACATCATGCGCAGTTACTGGATCAGCACCCGCCGCGAGCTGCACAAATCGGTCAGGCTGCGGGTGCTGTGGGATTACGTGGTGGCGTTGTGCGAGGCGGAGCAGACGCTGTTATTGGGATAGCTCTCCCGGGGCTCTGATCCGTATTTTCCATCGTTATCTGCATCTGTTATGCATAAGGCCTGCAGCTCACAATGACGCCACGGTCTGCAGTCGCGCAGCCACTGCACCGTAAACTCATTATGTAGGAGGCCCTATGGGCAAGATGGCGATTTTCCTCGGTGGATTTCTGGTGTTAACCATTCTGATTGGTGCCCTGGCGACAATTTCTCCCGTTTAGTCCCTTCGTCCACACGGGGAGGCGTTTGAACGAAGTTCCTTCAAACATCTTCCCGCCAGCGCCGCGCCTGCACGAGCAATGCCGGTGCAAAGTGCAGCACGACCATGCGCATCAAGTGATGCGTGAGGATGAACACCACGTTCAGCCCGCCGCCGAACGCGACGATGGCGATGGTCTCGATGGCACCCGGCATATAGGCCAACCACAACGACAAGGGATCGCTGCCCAGCACTCGTGCGGCCACGCCTGCAAACGCTGTTGCGATCAGCAACATCAGGGCAATCGACATCAGTCCGGCGCGGCCGTGGCGGACCAGTTCTCCGAGGGTGATGTCCTTGAATTTCGAGCCGATCAGCATACCCAGCAGGACCGTGGCGGAGTCGACACTCCATTGCGGCAGGTGGAAGTCCTGGAGATAGCCGACCTTGAGCGAAATCCCGGTGAGGACGATGGCGGTGAGCATGAAGGGGGCGGGCACGCCGGCCTTCAACAGCAAGCGCCCGAGCAACAGGCACAAGGCGATCAGCGACAACAGGGTCAATACGGTGCTCATGACCAGCGGGCTGCTTTCGGCAAGCACCGTGTCGGTGTGTCCGGGAATGCACACACTCACCAGCACGGTGATCGACAGCAGGCGGATCAGGTGCACGACAATCACTTTGCCGGACGCACGTTCGGATTCAAGCAAGTCGAACACGGCGGCGAGTGCACCGGGGTACACGGCCAATAGTGAGTCTTTCAGGTTCCAGCCCGAAACCCTGAACAACCAGAAGCCGGCGACGCTACTTTGAACCATCAGGCACAACAGCATGAAGCCGAGACTGGGCAGCATGGCAGCCGCTGTGTGGCTGTCCCATGACTTGAACATCAGACCGGTCGCGATCCCCAAGACGATCTGCACATAACCCAGACTGAAGGGCAGCGCAGGGGAAAAACGCAGGTTGCTGGCGATTAACGCGGTCGCGAGTATCGAGCCCAGCAACAGGCCGTGGGGGACACCGGCGTATTGCAATGCGGTGCCGACGCCGATGGCGATCAGCAAACACAACAGGGTTTTCATGGGGTCTTCCTTGATTCGTGAATTAGCCCGCGCTTCCATCCGGGCCATGCACCTTTTCCCATTTAACCAGCCGAAGCGTCAAGCATGCCTGTTGCGCTAGTGTCATCCCGACGAGGTGTGTGGATCCTGCAGGAGCCGGCTGCTGATGAGTTGTAAGTCGCAGCCATTCGGATTTTGCAACCTGCTGATCCCCATCCATGCATGCTGAGAACGGACATTCACCGCTCAGCATGCATGCTCAACACAACCGGCGAATCAGCGCCTCATCGCCGACGCAAGCCCTGAATACTCCTGCAGCGCATCCTCCAGCGCACCCTGAAAATACGCCTTCGATGCCCGGTCACAGAGGATGTGAAAACTCGCCTGATGCGCCGTGCCGGAGTTGATGATGATCACATTGATGCGTGCCGCCGACGTTTGGGCCACGGCGCCCGGGGTGAAGGCTTGCGGACTCAGATCAACCCCGCAGAGCTTGGCCAGCACCTCGCTCAGGTAGTCCCCCGTCATCTGAAAGCAGGCATGACTGTCCTGGCGCGGCAGCAAGTAGTTGGCCTGATGATCGAGTTCCCAACGTGATTCTTCATCGGCTATTCGCTGGCCCTGATCCTCGGGGCTGCCCAGCAGCAGGTATTCGGTTTGCGAAAGCCGCGCCACGTGGCTGCCATCGGCTTGAATTGTGGCGCGATTTGGCGCCTCCGGCAGGGTGAAGGCACGCCCCTGCAGGTAGTCGGCAGTGTGTGCGCCACGAAAACCGACCCGTGGCAGGTCGGTCAAATCCGTCAGGCAGCAGCCGGTCATCGGCGCCGGCGTTTGGCGCACCTTGCTGTGTTGTTCTCTCAGGCTGGTCATGGCTCAAAGCTCCTGGCGTTGGTTGTCGGGATCGAAGAAAGGCAGCGGCACCACTTCGGCATGCACCACCTTTGCGCCTTCGACGCGGATCGGAATCCGTTGCCCCGGTGTGCTCTGGTCGATGCCGGCGTAGGCCAGGCCGATGATTTTGCCAAGGGTGGCGGAGTACTCGCACGACGTGACGTTGCCGCTGATGTCCGGGCCGTTGAGCACCAGGTGTCCTTCCAGCGGTTGCTCACTGCCCTTGGGCAAGGTGAAGCCCACCAGCTTGCGTTTCAGTGGCTGTGCTTCGAGGATGTCCACCGAGCGCCGGCCGACGAAGAACGGCTTGTTGCGACTCACCGCCCAACCCATGTCGATTTCCGCCGGGTGGGTCATGCCGTCGGTGTCCTGGCTGATGATCACATGGCCTTTTTCCAGACGCAGCAAGCGTTGGGTTTCGACGCCGAAGGGACGGATGTCGTGGGCCTTGCCGGCCTCGATCAGCGCATCCCAGAGCTTGAGGCCGTGGCGCGCCGGCACGTGGATTTCGTAACCCAGTTCGCCGACAAAACCCACCCGCAGCAAACGCGCCTTGATCCCCGTGACCGTTCCCTGACGGACACCCAGGTAGGGGAATGCCTCTGCGCTCAAGTCGAGATCGCTGCAGACTTTTTCCAGCACTTTGCGTGAGTCGGGACCGGCGACGTTGACCGCGCAGATGGCGGCGGTGACGTTGGCGACGTCCACGTCCAGGCGCCATTGAGCATTCCACTTGAGCATTTGCTGATAGATCCGGTCGACGCCGCTGGTGGTGGCGGTGACGTAGAAATGGTTCTCGGCAAAGCGTGCGCATACCCCGTCATCGATCACTACGCCATGCTCGTTGGTCATCAAGGCATAGCGGGAACGGCCGATCGGCTGCTTGAGAAAGGCAAAGGTGTACATCCGGTTGAGCAGCTCGGCGGCGTCGGGACCGCGCACATCAAGACCCCCAAGGGTCGAGACATCGATGATGCCAACCTTGTTGCGCACGTGCAGGGCTTCGGCCTGCATGCACGCGTCGCGGTCCTTCGCGTTGCCGTAGTAGGCGGGGCGCTGCCAGATGCCGGCAGGCATCATCTTGGCGCCCGCTTGCAGATGCCGGGCGTGCATCGGTGTTTGCCGGTACGGGTCGAAAGCCCGGCCCGCGACATGGGCGAGCTTTTCCGCAACGAACGGTGGGCGTGCGGTGGTGACACCGGTTTCGCTGATGTTGCGCTGGGTCGCCCAGGCAACCAGGCGCGCGGTCGGCAGCGCCGAGTGGCGACCCTGGGATGGCCCCATGCCGACGGTGGAGTAGCGCTTGACCAGTTGCACGTCGCGATAGCCGATGCGGGTGGCGTTGACGATGTCGGCCACTTGCAGGTCTTCATCGAAGTCGACGAAGTCCTTGCCCTTGGGGTGCGGAAAGATCGGCCAATTGAAATTGACCCGGATCTCGCTAGCGAAATGTGCGCGTTGCTCGCCCACCACGAACCCTAGCGCGGACGCGGCATCGGCACCGGCATTCACGCCATCGGCGATTACATTTTCCAGGCGATGACGTCCATTGACCGAGCCGGCGACTGCCAGGTTTTCAGGCAAGCCGCTGAGGGTGAATTCGGCACGCTGATCGTCGTAGGCCAGTTTCCCACCGGCCTGGCAAAGCAATTGATAAACCGGCATGTACCCGGCGGACATGCACAGCAAATCACAGTCCAGACGTTGCCCGTGCTCGGCCACCTGACCCTGCGCGGTGATCTTGCGCACGTCGACGCCGGTGATATGGCGCATGCCTTTTCCGTGCAGGGCTTCATACACGGTGCTGTCGCGCTGGCAAGGAATCTTGCGCTGGGCCAACGCCTGCAGCAGCGATTCATCGCCAGGACCGTGACGCAGGTCCACCACGGCAGCGACCTCCACGCCCTGATCGTGCAGATCAAGTGCGGCGAGGTAGCCGTCATCGTTGCCGGTCAGCACCACGGCGCGTTTGCCCGGTTTGACCGCGTAGAGTTTCATCAGGCGTTGTGCGGCACTGGTCAGCATCACCCCGGGCAGGTCGTTGTTGCGAAAGATCACCGGCTGGTCGAAGGCGCCGCTGCACACCAGGCATTGACGGGCGCGAACTTTGTACATCCGTTTGCCTTGAATGACCGGCAAGTAATTGTCGGTGAACCAGGCGTTGCACGTTGCCTCGGTGAGGATGCGGATGTTGGCGTGGTCTTCTACCGCCGCAAGCAATTCGCGGCGCAGGGTTTCGGCTTTTGAGCCTTCGATATCGAAACGGGCATAGGTCAGCGAACCGCCGAGGATCGGTTGTTGCTCGATGAGCAACACCTTGGCACCGGCATTGGCCGCGGTCAGCGCCGCGTTCAGTCCGGCTGGCCCGGCACCGATCACCGCCACGTCGGTGAACAGATAGGCCTTGTCGTAGTACTCGGGCTTGAACGTCAGGTCGAGCACGCCCAAACCGGCCTTCTTGCGAATGATCGGTTCCCAGACTTTCCACATCCCTTTGGGTTTGTAGAACGAACGGTAGTAGAAACCGACGGGCATGAATTTCGAGAACTTGCCCAGGTAGGCATCGCGGTCGTTGTCCAGCGAGCCGTTGACGTTCTGCGCAGTGACCTGCAAGCCGGCCGACAGGGCATGGGCGTCGGCCAGCACGTTGGGTTCCTGTGGCAGTTGCACCAGGCTGTTGGCGTCCTGCCCGGCCATGGTCAGCGGGCCGCGCGGGCGGTGGTATTTGAAGGAGCGGGAGATCAGGAAGCGTCCGTTGGCCAACAGGGCGCTGGCGATGCTGTCGCCTTGCAAGCCTTGGTAGCGGTCACCGTCGAAGCTGAAATCCAGTGGCTGATCACGGTTGATCAGCAGGCCCATCGGGGCGGGTAGGCGGTTCATCCTGCGATCTCCTGGGCGGCGCTGAAGTCGACGCGGGCGGTGAAAAGTTCTTTGGGGTCGAAGGTGCGCAGGATTTCATCGCTGACCGTGTGCCGTTCTGCGATAAACCAGTAGCTGGACGGCGTGTGCATCCACCACTCGCGCACCACACCGGCGAGATTGTCGGTGTTGAACACGTAATCGGCCCATTCGGCATCGCTGCAGCGGACGGGGTCGGGCATGGGTTTGAATTCGCCGCCATAGGTGAATTCGCTGATGTTGCGCGGCCCGTTGAGCGGGCAATTGATGATTTTCATGATCCGCTCTCCGTCAGTGACTGGCCGCTGTGGCGCCCATTTCGTTGACTTGCTGAAAGGTCGAGAACCGCTCCAGACCAAAGGGTTTGATCAACTCCGGCACTTGTCCGCCGCTGGCCACCAGTTCGGCCATGGTCTTGCCGCAGATCGGCGTCGCCTTGAACCCCCAGGTGCCCCAACCGGCGTCGAGGTAGTAATTCTTCACCGGTGACAGGCCCATGATCGGGCTGTAGTCGGGGGTCATGTCGGTGATGCCGGCCCATTGGCGCATCAGCTTGGCGTTGGCCAGGAACGGGAACATCTCGATGGCGTGGGCCAGCAGGCTTTCCTTGAGGTCCAGGGTCGAGCGGGTGTTGAACAGCGGATAAGGGTCGGAGCCGCCGCCGAAGACCACTTCGCCACGGCTGGTCTGTTGCACATAGCAATGCAGCGCGGAGGAGCTGACCAGCGGATCGAGGAATGGTTTGAAGGGTTGGGTAACCATCGCCTGCAAAGGGAAGGTCTGGATCGGCGAGCGGATCCCGGCCTTGGCCATCAGCAAGGAGCTGTGCCCGGCAATCGCCTGCACCGCGCAGCCGCACTGGATGGTGCCGCGATTGGTCTTGACCGCGGTGATCGCGCCATTTTCGATGACCAGGTCCTGGACTTCGGTTAGCTGGTGGATTTCCACGCCGCGCTTGGCCGCCTGCTTGGCGTAACCCCAGGCCACGGCGTCGTGGCGCGCGGTGGCGCCGTCCATGTGCCAGAGGCCGGCGATGACCGGCAAGTGGCCCGGGTCGAGGTTGAGGCTGGGCACCAGTTCGCGGATTTGCTGGCGGTCGATCATCTCGGTGCGCCCGCCAAAATGTTTATTGACCTCAGCCCGCTGGCGGAACGAACGCACCGTGGCGTCGGTATGGGCCAGGGTCAGTTGGCCGCGCTCGGAATACATGATGTTGAAATCGAATTCGTTGGACAGCCCCTGGAACATCCGCACGGACTCGGCGTAGAAACGCACGCCCTCGCTGGTCAGGTAGTTGGAGCGAATCACGGCCGTGTTGCGCGCGGTATTGCCGCCGCCCAGGTAGGACTTCTCCAACACCGCGATGTTGGTGATGCCGTGGTATTTGGACAGGTAGTAGGCAATGGCCAGGCCATGACCACCGGCGCCGATGATTACCACGTCATAGCTGCGTTTCAGTTCCTTGGGCGGTGGCAGGTCCACTTCCACCGGATACTCCGAACTCAGCCCGTATTTCAGTAGATTGAATGGCATAGGGCCTCCGATTGGCTGCGTTGAACCTGGTGTTGCGTAAGGGCTGCGGTGACGGTGTTTTTCATCAAGAAGGCAATGGTCATCGGGCCGACGCCACCGGGGACCGGCGTGATGGCCGCGACGTGGGGCAGGGCGCTGTCGAAATCGACATCGCCCACCAGGCGGCTACGGCCCTGATCGTCAATGCGATTGATGCCAACGTCGATCACCACCGCGCCAGGCTTAAGCCAACTGGCGTCGATCATCTGAGGTCGGCCGACGGCGGCGACGACGATGTCCGCCTGACGGCACAAGACTTGCGGATCGGTACTGCGCGAATGCAGCACGGTCACCGAGCAGTCGGCCTTGAGCAGCAGCGCGGCCATGGGTTTGCCGACGATGTTCGAGCGTCCAATGATCACTGCGTGTTTGCCGCGCAAATCACCGCAGGTTTGCTCCAGCAAATACAGGCAACCGCTGGGCGTGCAGGGCGCTAGCACGGTGCGACCCTGACTGAGGCCACCGACGTTTTCACTGTGAAAACCGTCGACGTCCTTGCCCGGCGCAATGGCTTGCAGCGCCCTCAGTTCGTCGATATGTGCCGGCAGTGGCAGTTGCAGCAGAATGCCGTTGATGGTGCGGTCGGCATTCAGCGTGGCGATCAGGTTGAGCAGTTGTTCGGTGCTGGTGTCGGTGGACAGACGATGCTCCACGGAACGAATCCCCACCTCTTCGGCGCGCAGGATCTTGTTGCGCACATAGACCTGGCTGGCCGGATCGCTGCCCACCAGAATCACCGCCAGGGCCGGTTGAATGTCTTGCTCGCGCAGGCTGTCCACGTCTTTGCGCACTTGAATGAGCACACGTGCTGCTGCGGCTTTGCCGTCGATCAATTTGAGAGTGTTCACCGGAAGATCACCGTTCTGTCCTGGTTGAGGAAAACCCGGTGTTCCAAGTGGTATTTGACCGCTTTGGACAGGGCAACGGTTTCGGTGTCACGGCCGGTGGCGACCAGGTCGTCAGGCAGATAGACGTGATCGACGCGCTGGACTTCCTGCTCGATGATCGGCCCCTCGTCGAGGTCGCTGGTGACGTAGTGGGCGGTGGCGCCGATCAGTTTCACGCCGCGCTGGTAGGCCTGGTGATACGGCTTGGCGCCTTTGAAGCCGGGCAGGAATGAGTGGTGAATGTTGATCGCCCGGCCCGAGAGTTGCTTGCAGAGGTCATCGGAGAGGATTTGCATGTAGCGCGCGAGCACTACCAGTTCGGTGCCGGTGTCATCAACGACCTTCATCAACTCGGCTTCTTGCCGAGCCTTGGTGTCTTTGGTCACCGGCAGGTAGATGAAGCGAATGCCTTCGCGTTCGGCCATCGGCCGCAGGTCGAGGTGGTTGGAGACGATGGCGGTGATGGTCATGTCCATCTCGCCTTTGTGGTAGCGGTAGAGGAGGTCGGTCAGGCAGTGGTCGAATTTGCTGACCATCAGCAGGACGCGCATCGGTTCGCGGGTGTCGTGCAGTTCCCAGGACATGTCGAAGGCGTTGGCGACGTCGGCGAAGCCTTGTTTGATCTGTTGCAGGTCGCCGGTGTGGCCGTCGTTGAAGCGGAATACCGCGCGCATGAAAAAACGGCCGCTGAGGTCGTCGTCGAATTGCGCCATCTCCCCGATGTAGCAACCGTTGTCAGCCAGGTAGGTGGTTACGGCAGCGACGATGCCGGACACGGCGGGACAGGTGATTTTGATGATGAAATGGTTTTTTTCGTGTTGCATGACACGTCCTCGGGAAGATGGCGGCAGCTCATCGCAAAGCGAAAAAATGTCAGCGGAGAGGGTGGCTCTTCCTTGAGCGCTGTTTCTTGATGGGAATAAAATATTCCTGTTGGTGGCTTTATACGGGGGATGGGGAGGTGGCGTCCAGACGTTTGTGAAAGTTTTTTAACTGGTGGGAATTTTTTCTGCGGCTTTTTTTGGGGGGGGGGTACATATCCGTTTCTGCGGTCATGGCCGCTATTGGTTCCGCCCTGACGGCGGGTCACTTTGAAAAGCGCAAAGTAACCAAACGCTCTTGCCCCTGACGTCCGGTGCCTCGCCTAGGCTCGGCATTCCCTCACTCCGGTCCTGCTCCGTGGGCCCGCCGCCATCGGCCATCCATGGCCGGGGGCGGCTAACCCGGCATCCATGCCGGGTTGCCCACTGCGCAGAACCTGCGTTCGGCCTCCCGACGGGGCAGATCAAGATCAAAAGCGCAAGGCGAGCTAACGCTCGGCCTGATGAGTGGTGAGAAGCAACAGCGGTGCGCTGATCTGCTTTTTGTGGGAGTGAGCCTGCTCGCGATGTTGTTGCTGTTGATCGTTCCCACGCTCCGCGTGGGAATGCCGCCGGGGACGCTCTGCGTTCCGCTGTCGACCCCAGGCTTGAGTCTTGCGCAAGAGTGACGCGGAGCGTCACGGGATGCATTCCCACGCGGAGCGTGGGAACGATCAGGGTCGGGATCAGGACGCGTAAGCGTTGAGCAAACAGGCCGGCCGGTAGGCCGCCTCGCTTTGCTTTTGCGGTGCACGCCCCCTCGTGAGGCCGAGTGGAGGTTCTGCGCAGTGGGCACCGCGGCAAGGATGCCGCGGTAGCCGCCCCCGGCCATGGATGGCCGATGGCGGCGGGCCCACGGAGCAGGACCGGAACGAGGGCATGCCGAGCCTTAGCGAGGCACCGAACGTCAGGGGCAAAAGCGCTTGGTTACTTGGCGCTCTTCCAAGTGACCCGCTGTAAAAGCGGAACCAATAGCAGCCATTACAAAAAAAACGGATATGCCCCCAAATCAGAAAAACATCACTCCTTGTCATTCCCATAATTCATGATCGACAACATCCGAATCGGCACCTGCACCAACTCCTCAGGCCCATGGGGAATCTCCCCCTCAAACGTCAGGCTGTCCCCAGCCTCCATCCGATACAGCTGATTCCCATGCCGATAAATCAACTCACCCTCAAGCAAATGCAAGAACTCGGTCCCCGGGTGAGAGAAGGTCGGAAATTCTTCACTGGCGTCATCCATGCTCACCATGTACGCCTCGAAACTCTTCTTCGGCCCACGGGTATGGTTGAGCAAATGGTAGGTATGGCCTTTTTCAGTCCCGCGGCGCACCACCTCCATGCCTTGATCCGCCTTCACCAGCAGCGCGCTGCCGTCCTGCTGATCGTATTCGCTGAACAACTTCGACAGGGGCAGGCCGAGCACGTCGCACAGGCGGCTCAGGGTATCGAGGCTGGTCGACACCTGGGCGTTTTCAATCTTGCTCAACATGCCCTGGCTGATATCGGCAATCTTGGCCACGTCGGACAATTTCAGGTCCTGGGCCTGGCGCTGGCGTTTGATCTGCAACCCCAGGTATTGCTCAAGCTTGAGGCGCGGCGCGGTTTCGTTCGACATAGTCATCAGGTTCTGCACACTTTCCGTTCAGTAATATTAGTTTCGCACTGAGAAAGTGCAAATCAACGCATTCACTTCCTGTTCCGACGTGAATATTCCCACGGGGAAAAGATTTTTCCCATATATACAGCACAAAAGCGCAGTTCACCTCCCGCGAACACCTCCTTGGCAAATGTGGCAAGGGCCTTGCATTCCTATTGGGAAACAAACTTTCTTTTTAGGAATAAAAAGTCAGTTAAGGCCTTTCCATCATGTTTTGCCTTTCGCGAGGAGTGACGAGCAATGTTGCCAGCAGAAACCCAGCACATTATCGACAAGCACGGCATCAAGTACGTGCTTGCACAGTTTGTCGATATCCATGGCGCGGCAAAAACCAAATCGGTGCCGATCTGCGGGCTCAAGGCCGTGGCTGAAGACGGCGCCGGTTTTGCCGGTTTCGCCATCAGCGGCATGGGCATGGAGCCGCACGGGCCGGACTTCATGGCCCGGGGCGATTTGTCGACGCTGACACCGGTGCCTTGGCAACCGGGTTATGGCCGGGTCGTGTGCATCGGTCATGTCGATGGCAAGCCGCATCCCTATGACAGCCGCTACGTGCTGCAGCAGCAGATTCGCCGTCTGGAAGACAAAGGCTGGACGCTCAACACCGGCCTGGAACCCGAATTCAACCTGATGCGCCGTGACGAACAGGGCAAGCTGCAACTGGTGGATCCGAGCGATAACCTCGACAAACCTTGCTACGACTACAAAGGCCTGTCGCGTTCCCGGGTGTTCCTCGAGCGTCTGACTGAAGCGCTGCAAGCGGTGGATTTCGAGGTCTATCAAATCGATCACGAAGACGCCAACGGCCAATTCGAAATCAACTACACCTACAGCGATGCCATGACCTCGGCGGATCGCTTCACCTTCTTCCGCATGGCCGCCGGTGAGATTGCCAATGACTTGGGCATGATCTGCTCGTTCATGCCCAAGCCCGATCCGAAACGTGCCGGCAACGGCATGCACTTTCACCTGTCGATCAGCAGTGCCGAGAACAAGAACCTGTTCCACGACGCCAGCGATCCGAGCGGCATGGGCCTGTCGAAAATGGCCTATCACTTCGCGGCCGGCCTGTTGGCGCACGGCCCGGCGCTGTGTGGCTTTGCCGCACCGACGGTCAACTCCTACAAGCGTTTGGTGGTGGGCAATTCATTGTCCGGTGCGACCTGGGCGCCGGCCTTTATTGCCTTCGGTGCCAACAACCGCTCCGCGATGGTCCGCGTGCCTTACGGGCGCCTGGAATTCCGTCTGCCGGACGCCGGTTGCAATCCCTATCTGGTCAGCGCGGCCATCATCGCTGCGGGTCTGGATGGCATCGACCGTCAGTTGGAAATCGACCACGTCTGCAACGAAAACCTCTACAGCCTGAGCCTGGAGCAGATTGCCGCGCGCGGCATCAAGACTTTGCCGCAGTCGCTCAAGGAAGCCTGCGATGCGCTCGAAGCCGACCCGCTGTTCGCCGAGGTGCTGGGCCCGCAGATCGTGGGCGAGTTCATCAAGCTCAAGCGTATGGAGTGGGTCGAGTACAGCCGCCATGTCAGTGACTGGGAAGTCGCGCGCTATACCGAATTTTTCTGAGCGCCGCCAAGGCGCGTTTAAACGAACCATCTTGCAGCTTGCAGCTTGAAACTTGCGGCTGCCGAACGAAGTGAGGACTGTTGTCATGTGTGGAATCGTAGGTCTTTACCTGAAAAATCCGCAGCTGGAATCCCGGCTGGGGCAGCTCTTCGAACCAATGTTGCAGGCCATGACCGATCGTGGCCCGGACAGTGCCGGCTTTGCCATCTACGGCGATGAAGTCGCCGATGGCTGGGTCAAGTTGACCCTGCAGGCCACCACCGAAGGCTTCGACTGGAAAACCCTGATGGGCGAACTGGAAGGGCGCCTTGGCTGTTCGCTGGACTGGTTCCAGAACGCCAGCGCGGCAGTACTGAAGATCCACGCCGACGAAGCGCCGGTGCGTCTGGCCCTTGCCGAATTGGCACCCAGCGTCCGCATCATGAGCGCCGGGCAGAGCATTGAAATTCTCAAAGGCATGGGATTGCCCCAGGAGATTTCCCAACGCTTCGGCCTGGCCGGCATGAAAGGCAGTCACATCATCGGCCACACCCGCATGGCCACTGAAAGCGCGGTGACCATGGAAGGCAGCCACCCGTTTTCCACCGGTGCCGACCTGTGCCTGGTGCACAACGGCTCGCTGTCCAACCACTTCCGCCTGCGTCAGGAACTCAAGCGCGAAGGCATCCAGTTTGAAACCGACAACGATACCGAGGTGGCCGCCGGTTACCTGACCTGGCGCCTGCAGCAGGGCGACTCGTTGAAAGAGGCGCTGGATCATGCGCTGGAAGATCTCGACGGTTTCTTCACTTTCGCCATCGGCACCCGTAACGGTTTTGCGGTGATTCGCGACCCGATCGCCTGCAAGCCGGCGATCCTCGCCGAGACTGACGACTACGTCGCCATGGCCTCGGAATATCAGGCGCTGTCGAGCCTGCCGGGCATTGAAAACGCCAGGATCTGGGAGCCGGCACCGGCCACTTTGTACATCTGGGAACGCGAGTCAGCTTAAGGAGCGCACACATGAAAACCATCGATCTTTCCATTGCCACCGTGCGTGACCTCAATCAGGCGCTGCATGACCAGGTCCACGCTGTAGAAGACCGCGAGTGGGTCGTGACTCACTCTAACGGCAAGCACAACCTCGCCGTCGGGGTGAACCAGGCCGTTTCCATCGATATCCAGGGCCACGCCGGTTACTACTGCGCCGGCATGAACCAGAAGGCTTCGATCACCGTTCATGGCAATGCCGGTGTCGGCTGTGCCGAGAACATGATGTCCGGTTATGTGCGGATCAAGGGCAGCGCGTCCCAGGCTGCCGGCGCTACCGCCCATGGTGGATTGCTGGTGATCGAAGGCGATGCCGGTGCCCGTTGCGGGATTTCCATGAAAGGCATCGACATCGTGGTCGGCGGCAGCATTGGTCACATGAGCTGTTTCATGGGCCAGGCCGGGCGCCTGGTGGTGTGCGGCGATGCCGGTGATGCGTTGGGCGATTCGCTGTACGAAACCCACATCTATGTGAAGGGTAGCGTCGCGTCCCTGGGCTCGGATTGCATCGAGAAAGAGATGCGCGCCGAGCATCTGGAAGAGCTGCAGGTCCTGCTCAACCGTGCCGGTTTCGAGCACAAGGCCGCTGACTTCAAGCGCTACGGCTCGGCCCGTCAGTTGTACAACTTCAAAGTCGATAACGCGTCCGCGTATTGATTCACGCCAGGAGAACAGACATGAGCGACTCTACCAGCCCAAAAGCAGCCCCGGTATTGCGTGAATCCGCGACCTTCGACCGCCTGACCATTCAGGAAATCCAGCGTGCCGCCGAGACCGGCATCTATGACATTCGCGGCGGCGGTACCAAGCGCAAAGTGCCGCACTTCGATGACTTGCTGCTGCTCGGCGCCAGCGTGTCGCGTTACCCGCTGGAAGGCTATCGGGAGAAGTGCGGCACCGATGTGATCCTCGGCAACCGTTTCGCCAAGAAGCCGATCCACCTGAAGATTCCGGTGACCATTGCCGGCATGAGTTTCGGTGCGCTGTCCGCCAATGCCAAGGAAGCGCTCGGTCGTGGGGCAACCATCGCCGGCACCAGCACCACCACCGGTGACGGCGGCATGACGCCGGAGGAACGCGGGCAATCGCAGCACTTGGTCTATCAATATCTGCCGTCGCGTTACGGCATGAACCCGGATGACCTGCGCAAGGCCGATGCCATCGAAATCGTCCTGGGGCAGGGCGCCAAACCCGGTGGCGGCGGCATGCTGCTGGGCATGAAAGTCACCGAGCGGGTGGCCGGTATGCGCACCTTGCCGATTGGCGTCGATCAGCGCAGCGCCTGCCGCCACCCGGACTGGACCGGGCCGGATGACCTGGCGATCAAGATTGCCGAGCTGCGCGAAATCACCGACTGGGAAAAACCGATCTACGTGAAGATCGGCGCCAGCCGGCCTTACTACGACGTCAAACTGGCAGTGAAGGCCGGGGCGGATGTGATCGTGCTCGACGGTATGCAAGGCGGCACCGCGGCAACCCAGGAAGTGTTCATCGAACACGTGGGGATCCCGATTTTGCCGGCCATTCCACAAGCGGTACAGGCTTTGCAAGAGATGGGCATGCACCGCAAGGTCCAATTGATCGTTTCAGGAGGGATACGCAACGGTGCCGACGTGGCCAAGGCCATGGCGCTGGGCGCGGACGCGGTGGCCATCGGCACAGCGGCGCTGATCGCGCTGGGCGACAACCACCCGCGACTGGATGAAGAACTGCAGAAGATCGGCTCGGCCGCAGGCTTTTATGACGACTGGCAGAACGGCCGCGACCCGGCCGGGATCACCACGCAGGATCCGGAGCTGTCCAAGCGTCTGGACCCGGTGGAAGGCGGACGCCGTCTGGCCAACTACCTGCGGGTGCTGGTGCTGGAAGCCCAGACCATGGCGCGGGCGTGCGGCAAGTCGCACCTGCACAACCTCGATCCCGAGGATCTGGTGGCGCTGACGGTGGAATCGGCCGCGATGGCCCGGGTGCCACTGGCCGGGACTAGCTGGATTCCGGGCTCCGGTTATTGAGTGACAGGATCGTTCCTACGCTCTGCGTGGGAATGCCTCAAGGGACGCTCTGCGTCCCGATTCTGTGACGCAGAGCGTCACGGGCTGCATTACCACGCGGAGCGTGGGAACGATCAAAGCGCCCGAAAGAGGTGCAAATCAGCGCTTGCTCACTGCCCGGCACTTCCCATTTCCTTTGCAGGAGCTTTGAACATGGTCAATCGTCTTCTCGGCAAATCCCTTCTTGGCCTGCTAGCCAGCGGTGCACTCGTGCCGTTGGCACAGGCTGCCGATGCACCCACTTTGAACACTGGCAGCACCGCGTGGATGGTCACCGCCGCCGTGTTGGTGTTGTTCATGTGCCTGCCGGGCCTGGCCCTGTTTTATGGCGGCCTGGTACGGGCAAAAAATATGTTGTCGTTGTTCACCCAGTGCTTTGGCATCGCCGGACTGGTGGGTGTTTTATGGGTGATCTACGGCTACAGCATGGTGGTCGACACCACGGGCATGGTCGAGGGGCAAGTGACCTTCAACAGCTTTGTCGGTGGCTTGAGCCGAGCCTTTCTGGCGGGCATGACCCCGCAGAGCCTGGTCGGCGATATACCGGAAGGAGTGTTCGTGACCTTCCAGATGACCTTCGCCATCATCACTCCGGCGCTGATTGCCGGGGCATTTGCCGAGCGCATGAAATTTTCGGCGGCGCTGTGGTTCATGGCGCTGTGGTTCACCCTGGTGTATGCCCCGGTGGCCCATATGGTATGGGGCGGTTCGGGCGCCTTGATGCATAACTGGGGCGTCCTCGATTTTGCCGGCGGTACGGCGGTGCATATCAATGCCGGCGTCGCGGCATTGGCGGCGTGTCTGATTCTCGGCAAACGCAAGGGCTACCAGAACACGCCGATGCCGGCCCACAACTTGAGCCTGACCATGGCCGGTGCGGGTCGGCTGGTTCGGTTTCAATATCGGCTCCGGCGGCGGCCTCAACGGCACTTCCGGGATTGTCATGCTCAACACTCAATTGGGTGCTTGCGCCGGGATTCTCGGCTGGATGTTCACCGAGTGGTTCAAGGTCGGCAAGCCAAGTGCCTTGGGTCTTGCAAGTGGTGCGCTGGCCGGTCTGGTGGGCATCACGCCGGCGTGCGCCTATGTGGGCGTCGGTGGTGCGCTGGCGATCGGTTTGCTGTGCGGGGTGTTCTGTTATCTGAGCGTCACCGTCCTCAAGCGCCGTTTCGGCTATGACGACAGCCTTGATGTGTTCGGCTTGCACGGTATCGGCGGGATGATCGGCGCGGTATTGACCGGGGTGTTCTGCGTGCCGTCGCTGGGCGGGATGGTCGAGGGCGTGACCATGGGCGCGCAAGTGGTGGCGCAAATCAAGGGTGTGCTGCTGACTACGGTGTATTGCTTCGCCGTCAGCTGGATCATTCTCAAGGTGATCAACGCGGTGATCGGCTTGCGTGCCGATGAGTCGGTGGAGGAGATGGGGCTGGATCTGGCCGAGCACAACGAGCGTGCCTATAACCATTGATGCAGTTGCTGACAGCACAACGCCGGGCCTGAGCCAGCGTTGTGCTTTTTAATCAGCGGAACGCCGGGACCACGTGTTTGATGAACAGCTCCAGGGATTTTTTCTTTTCCGCATGGGGCAGGCTGTTGTCGCACCAGAAGCTGAATTCGTCGACACCCAGTTCCTGGTAATACTTGATGCGCGGAATGATTTCTTCCGGCGTGCCGATCATGGCGGTCTTGTGCAGGCTCTCCAGCTGGAACTCCGGACGCTCGGCGAATTTTTCTTCCGGGCTCGGTGCGAGGAAACCGTTGACCGGTGTTTGCTTGTTGCCGAACCAGGCGTCGAAGGTGCGGTAGAACTTCGAGATCGCCTTGGCGCCGACTTTCCAGCCTTCAGGGTCATCGACGGCGTGGACGTGGGTGTGACGCAACACCATCAGTTGCGGGCGGGGCACGTCGGGGTTGTTGTCCAGCGCGGTCTGGAACTTGTTCTTCAGGTCGAGGACTTCTTCGTCGCCTTTCATCAGCGGCGTGACCATGACGTTGCAACCGTTGGCCACGGCGAAGTTATGGGAGTCGGGGTCGCGAGCGGCAATCCACATCGGCGGGTTGGGCTTCTGGATCGGCTTTGGCACGCTGGTGGACGTCGGAAATTTCCAGATATCGCCGTCGTGGGCGTAGTCGCCTTGCCACAGCGCACGGACCACCGGAACCATCTCGCGCAATGCCTGACCGCCGGAGGAAGCAGGCATGCCGCCGGCCATCCGGTCGAACTCAACCTGGTAAGCGCCACGGGCCAGGCCGACTTCCATACGCCCATTGCTGATCACGTCGAGCAATGCGCATTCACCGGCAACCCGCAACGGATGCCAGAACGGCGCGATGATGGTGCCGGCGCCCAGGTGAATGGTGGTGGTCTTGGCTGCCAGGTAGGCCAGCAGCGGCATCGGGCTTGGCGAGATGGTGTATTCCATCGCGTGGTGTTCGCCGATCCAGACGGTGCTGAAACCACCGGCCTCAGCCATCAGGGTCAGTTCGGTCAAGTCTTCGAACAGCTGGCGATGGCTGACGCTCTCGTCCCAACGTTCCATGTGCACGAACAGGGAAAACTTCATGACGCTTACCTCGGATCTTTTGTTGTCGGCCTGTCGACAGGCTGTTTATCGGAGTCTCGGAATTCGCAATCTACGCAACATATTCTGAGTATTGTCTAATCAGGCGAGCACGGGCAGGGCGCCCATCTTGCCGTGGCAATACACCAGTGGCCCGGCGTTCTGCTGGGGCACGATCAGGTTCTTCACGGCGCCGACCATGATTGCGTGGTCGCCACCCTCATATTCGCGCCACAGTTCGCATTCGATCACCGCCGTGGCGTTTGCCAGAATCGGGTTGCCCAGCTCGCTCAAGGTCCATTCGATGCCTTGGGCCTTGTCTTTACCTTTGCGGGCGAATGCATAGGCTTCGCTTTGCTGGCCGCCGGACAGCACGTGAATGGCAAAGCGTTTGTTCTTGATCAGTACCGGATATGAGTCGGAGCTGTAGTTGGGGCAAAACAGCACCAGGGCCGGGTCCATGGACAACGAGCTGAAGGCGCTGGCGGTCAGGCCGACGATCTGTCCGACGTCATCGAGTGTCGTGATGACAGTGACCCCGGAAGGAAACGAACCCATTACTTGTTTGTAGATGGCGGCATCGATCATGGGACGGTCCTCTGGCGGTGTGGTACGGGTTTTTATGTGTTTGTAGGTCTGATGGTATACCGTAATACATAGTTTGCAAGGGCTTTTTTTGTGGATCGATAAACGTGTGTCATTGGCGTTTCATCCAATGATTACGGGCGCTTTAACGATTAAGTGAGATTTTGTATGACTCCGAATAGCGGCGCAGATCGTCGCAAAAAGACCAGATCAGCCTTGTGAAAAAGTTGGAATACCATAATATGCCTGCCATCTGAGGGGCGGCCCAAGAGCTCCCCCGGTTTGGCTTCATACAAATATAAGATCAGACAAACTCGAGTTCATGCACATGTCCCAGATGTCCCGGCAAGACCCCCTGATCGAGAATCACACGGTCGATTACGTCCCTCTCGCGGAACGCCATGGGAAGGCCCGCGATCTTTTCACTTTGTGGTTCAGCACCAACATTGCGCCACTGCCCATCGTCACCGGTGCGATGGTGGTGCAAGTGTTTCACCTCAATCTGTTCTGGGGGTTGCTGGCCATTGCGCTTGGGCACATGGTGGGAGGCCTGGTGATCGCCCTGGCCTCGGCGCAGGGCCCGCGCATGGGCATTCCGCAGATGGTCCAGAGTCGCGGCCAGTTCGGTCGTTATGGTGCGCTGCTGATCGTATTCTTTGCCGCACTCATCTACGTCGGCTTTTTCATCTCCAACATCGTGCTGGCTGGCAAATCCATCGTCGGCATTGCGCCTTCGGTTCCGGTGCCGGCGAGCATCCTGATCGGTGCCTTGAGCGCCACGGCGATCGGGGTGATCGGTTACCGCTTCATTCATACCCTAAACCGAATCGGGACCTGGGTGATGGGCAGTGCCTTGCTGGCCGGTTTCCTTTACATCTTTGCTCATGACTTGCCGGCCGACTTTTTCACTCGCGGCAGTTTCAATGTGTCCGGCTGGCTGGCGACGGTGTCGCTGGGGATTATCTGGCAGATCAGTTTTTCGCCTTACGTGTCGGACTACTCGCGTTACCTGCCCGCCGACATCGGGATTGCCCGTCCGTTTTTTGCCACTTATCTGGGGGCAACCCTGGGTACCATTTTGTCTTTTAGCTTTGGTGCAGTCGCGGTTTTGGCGACGCCGGAAGGCACTGAAGCGATGGCGGCCGTGAAGCAATCCACCGGTTGGTTGGGGCCTATTTTGATGGTGTTGTTTCTGCTCAATATCATCAGCCACAACGCCTTGAATCTGTATGGCGCGGTGCTGTCGATCATTACTTCGATCCAGACGTTTGCCAGTCAATGGACGCCGAGCATCAAGGTGCGTGTGGTGTTGTCGAGTGTGGTGCTGACGGGCTGCTGTGTGGTGGCGTTGGGGGCTTCGGCGGATTTCATTTCGCAGTTCATCGGGTTGATTCTGGCGTTGTTGCTGGTGTTGGTGCCTTGGGCTTCGATCAACTTGATCGACTTTTATCTGATCAAGCGTGGGTGTTATGACATTGCTTCGATTTTCCGTGCGGATGGCGGGATTTACGGGCGGTTCAATTGGCATGCGATTGTGGCGTATTTCATCGGGATTGTTGTGCAGCTGCCGTTTGCCAATACGTCGTTGTATGTGGGGCCTTATGCCAATCTGGTGGACGGTGCGGATTTGTCCTGGTTAGTGGGGTTGGTGGTGACGTGTCCGCTTTACTATTGCCTGGCGACGCGGGGGCAGGTGCAGGTGGGCAGGGTTTCGCGGTTGGGGTTTGCTGACTGATTACGTTGGTTGTTTGGTCTGGAATGCCCGGCTTTGGTCGGGCGTTTTTTTTGGTCGTGTACATATCCGTTGTTTTGGTAATGGCTGCTATTGGTTCCGCCCTGACGGCGGGTTACTTGGAAGAGCGCCAAGTAACCAAGCGCTTGCGCCCCTGACGTACGGTGCCTCGCTGTGGCTCGGCATTCCCTCACTCCGGTCCTGCTCCGTGGGCCCGCCGCCATCGGCCATCCATGGCCGGGGGCGGCTAACCCGGCATCCATGCCGGGTTGCCCACTGCGCAGAACCTGCGTTCGGCCTTCCGACGGGGCAGATCAAGATCAAGATCAAAAGCGGAAGGCGAGCTAACGCTCGGCCTGATGAGTGGTGAGAAGCCAGGGTGTACACCGTCAAAATGTGGGAGTGAGCCTGCTCGCGATGAGGCCCTGTCAGTCGGCGGTGATATTGCCTGTAATGCCGCCATCGCGAGCAAGCTCGCTCCCACAGGTATTGAGTCCATCCGGCAAAGCCAGGCTGGCCGGAAGGTCATCTCGCGGTTTGATGTTGATCGTTCCCACGCTCCGCGTGGGAATGCATCCCGTGACGCTCCGCGTCACCATCGCGCAAGACTCAAGCCTGGTGTCGACAGCGGAACGCAGAGCGTCCCCGGCGGCATTCCCACGCGGAGCATGGGAACGATCAGGACGCGCAAGCGTTGAGCAAACAGGTCGGCCCGCAGGCCGCCTCGTTTTGGCTTTGGCAGTGCACGCCCCCTCGTGAGGCCGAGCGCAGGTTCTGCGCAGTGGGCAACCCGGCATGGATGCCGGGTTAGCCGCCCCCGGCCATGGATGGCCGATGGCGGCGGGCCCACGGAGCAGGACCGGAGCGAGGGCATGCCGAGCCTTAGCGAGGCACCGAACGTCAGGGGCAAAAGCGCTTGGTTACTTGGCGCTTCTCCAAGTGACCCGCCGTCAGGGCGGAACCAATATCCGCCATCACAAAAAAAACGGATATGCCCCCAACCAAAACCAAAAAAAAAGGGCCACCACAACCCGACGTTGCAGCGACCCGAGGGTGACGCTATGTAATACGGCCCAGCCGAAAATCAATGCGCCCCGGCAGCCTTGTTCAAATCACTCTCAGCCCACTCGGTATACACACACGCATCCGCAGTAGCCCAACGCACACGAACCGGATCCCCCGTCTTGAGCGGCATACCCGCAGCAGACAGCGCCTTCACAGTCATCGAAGTCCCACCCAGCGTCTTGACGGTGCATGTCTGGCTCTCACCCAGAAACAACACCTCACCGACAATCGCCGACACCTCATTCCAGCCCGCCGCCAGAGGCTCCCGAGCTGCTTGCTCAACACTCAGCGCCAACGCCTTCTCCGGACGCACCATCAGCAGCACATCCTGATCGATCTGCAACCCGGCAGTCAGGCGAATCGACAGCGACTGCCCTTCAAACGAAGCCACCGCGTTGCCCTGAGCCTTGAGCTTGAGGAAGTTCGAGTTACCGAGGAACGACGCGACAAACGCATTCGGCGGGTTCTGATACAGATCAAAACCACTGCCCAGCCCGACGATCTTGCCATGGCTGAAAATCGCAATGCGCTGAGACAAACGCATGGCTTCTTCCTGATCGTGGGTCACGTAAACAATGGTGATGCCCAGGCGCCGGTGCAGCTGGCGCAGTTCGTCCTGCAAATCTTCACGCAGTTTCTTGTCGAGCGCGCCGAGCGGTTCGTCCATCAGCAAAATACGGGGCTCATACACCAGCGCTCGCGCAATGGCGACCCGCTGCTGCTGACCGCCGGAGAGTTGCGAAGGGCGACGATGGGCGAACTGTTCCAGTTGCACCAGCTTGAGCATCGCATCGACCCGACGCTCGCGCTCGGCGGCGGGCAGCTTGCGGATGGCCAGCGGGAACGCGATGTTGTCGCGTACCGACAAGTGCGGGAACAGCGAGTAACGCTGGAACACCATGCCGATGTCGCGCTTGTGCGGCGGCACGTTGACCAGCGATTGGCCATTGACCAGGATCTCGCCGCTGCTCGGGGTTTCGAAGCCGGCGAGCATCGACAGCGTTGTACTTTTACCGGAGCCGCTGGAGCCGAGGAAGGTGAGGAATTCACCGTCCTTGATGTCCAGCGAGATGTCGTCCACGGCGGCAAATTCGCCGTAGTACTTGTTCAGGTTGCGCAGGCTTACCAGGGGTTGGTCACTGTGTTGCGCGGAATCTTTGATCACTGCACTCATGTCGTACTCCTGGGCGCTCAGGCGCTGATTTCATTGCGCCGGCGAACGGCGGCGGCGATCACCATGACCAATACCGAGAGGCCGATCAGCAACGTCGAAGCGACGGCGATCACAGGCGTCAGGTCCTGGCGCAGGGTGGTCCACATTTTCACGGGAAGGGTTTGCAGGGTCGGGCTGGCCATCATCACGCTCAGCACCACTTCATCCCACGAGACAAGGAAGGCGAAGAGGGCGCCGGCCACCATGCCCGGACGAATGGCCGGGAAGGTCACCTTGAACACCG
The DNA here is from genome assembly GCF_019823085.1 of Pseudomonas sp. DR48. Taxonomy (NCBI): domain Bacteria; kingdom Pseudomonadati; phylum Pseudomonadota; class Gammaproteobacteria; order Pseudomonadales; family Pseudomonadaceae; genus Pseudomonas; species Pseudomonas sp. DR48. The sequence goes on from NZ_CP081946.1 coordinate 4,896,938, forward strand.
CTTGCAGGCGCGAGGCGCCGCAGATCACCGCCGCATCTTCAATCGACTGATCGAACAGCTTCAGCGAGTTGATGATCGAGATGATGGTGAACGGCAACGCGACGATCACGTGGCTGACGACGAAGGCAAACATCGTCCCGGTATAGCCGAGCTTGAGAAACAGCGCGTACACCGCCACGGCAATGATCACCAGCGGCACGATCATCGGCAGGGTGAACAGGCCGTAAAGCATTTCCCGACCCGGGAAGCGTCCGCGCACCAGTGCAAACGCGGTGGGCAAGCCCAGCGCCACGGCGAAGAAGGTGGTCAGGACCGCGACCTTGAGGCTGGCCACGGCGGCGTTCATCCAGTCGGCATTGGAGAAGAACTGGCCGTACCACTTCAGCGTCCAGCCCGGTGGCGGGAACACCAGCCACTGGGAGGAGCCGAAGGACAGCAGCACGATGAACACGATCGGCAGCAGCAGGAACAGCGCGATCAGCCCGGTCGTGAAATACAGGCCGAGGCGCATGCGCCGGCTCATGGCATTGGGAGTCAGTAGCATGATGGCTTACCTCGCGTTGCTGGCGCCAACCGGGGATTCCGGCTGAAGCTTCAGGTAGAAGTAGAACAACACCAGCGTGATCACGATCAGCAACGCGGCACCGGCGCTCGCCAGGCCCCAGTTGAGGAAGGACTGCACCTGTTGAATGATGAACTCGGGCAGCATCATGTTCTGCGCACCACCGAGCAAGGCCGGGGTGACGTAGTACCCGAGCGACATCACGAACACCATCAGTCCTCCGGAAAACAGCCCCGGCCGGCACAGCGGCAGGAACACCCGGAAGAAGTTGGTCCAGGGACTGGCACCGCAGATCGAACCGGCTTGCAGGATCATCGGATCGATGGCCTGCATGGTCGCCTGCAGCGGCAGGACGATGAACGGGATCATGATGTAGCTCATGCCAATCACCACGCCGGTGAGGTTATGCACCATCTCCAGCGGCTGATCGATGATGCCCATCGCCATCAGCGCCTTGTTGATCACCCCGGAGGCTTGCAGCAACACCAGCCAGGAATAGGTGCGGGCGAGGAGGCTGGTCCACATCGACAACAGCACGATGTTGAGGATCCAGCGTCCCCAGCCACGCGGCACCAGGGTGATGGCCCACGCCAGCGGGAAACCCAGCAGCAGACTGAACAGCGTTACCAGGCCGGCCACGGAGAAGGTGTTGAGCAAGACCCGGGCATACGCCGAGTTGGCGAACAGCTGCTCGTAGTTGCCAAGTCCCGGAACGGGTTCCAGCACACCACGCAGCAGCAGGCCGATCAACGGCGCCAGGAAGAACAGGCCCAGAAACAGCAGGGCCGGAATCAGGTTGCTCGCACCACGCCAGCGCTGCGCCATGGACGCAGATTGCTTCGGCACAGCGGCCTTGCCGGGAACCGCCCCGGCAGCGCCAGCGGCGCTCCCGGTCTTCGTTGCTGGAGAGGAAGCTGTTGCCGCCATTTTCATTTGACCAGCCATTCGTTCCACCGTGTCGCGATGGCCGGACCGTTCTTGGCCCAGTACGCGAAATCAAGAGTGATTTGATCCTTGGCGTAGGCGGTCGGCAGGTTAGGCGCCAGCACTGAATCCAGGCGTGCCACGCTGTCGACGTTGACCGGCGCATAGGCGGTCAGGTTGGAGAAGTCGGCCTGTCCTTTGGCGCTGCTCGCGTTGGCCAGGAACTTCATGGCCGCTGCCTTGTTTTTAGTGCCTTTAGGCACGACCAGGATGTCGGCCATGACCAGGTTCTGCTTCCAGCTCACACCCACCGGCGCGCCGTCTTCTTGCAGGGCGTGAATCCGGCCATTCCAGAACTGGCCCATGCTCGCTTCACCGGAGGCCAGCAACTGTTGCGACTGTGCACCACCGCCCCACCAGACGATGTCTTTCTTGATGGTGTCGAGTTTCTTGAAGGCGCGGTCCAGGTCCAGTGGATAGAGCTTGTCGGCAGCCACGCCGTCGGCCAGCAGTGCCAGTTCGAGCACGCCTGGGCTTGGCCATTTGTAGAGGGCGCGTTTGCCGGGGTAGGTCTTGGTGTCGAACAGTGCGGACCAGTCCTGAGGTTTGCTGGCGCCGAGCTTGCTTTCGTTGTAGCCCAGGACAAAGGAGAAGAAGAACGAACCGACGCCGTAATCGGAAACAAATCGCGGGTCGATTTTGTCGCGCTGGATCACCGAGAAATCGAGGGGTTCGAGCAAGCCTTCGGAGGCGGCGCGCAGGGCGAAGTCGGCTTCGACGTCAACCACGTCCCATTGCACGTTGCCGCTTTCGACCATGGCTTTGAGTTTGCCGTAGTCAGTTGGACCGTCCTGGACCACCGTGACGCCGCTGGCTTTGCTGAACGGATCGGCCCAGGCCTGCTTCTGCGCATCCTGGGTGCTACCGCCCCAACTGACGAAGTTGACGCTTTCAGCCGCAATGGCCGCGTGACTGACCGTGGCCAGTAAACCCGCGAACAGTACTGCGGTTGCACGTTTGTTCAACACCATTTTCACGCCCTCATTTGTTGTGTTTTTGAGCGGGCTTGGTAATGCCCGCCTATCGGGAGCAGTAGGTCCATCTGGCCTCTAACGGCGACCGTGCCAAGGGCTGTTATTGGTGCTTTCCCTGTCGGGGGCACTTGGCTGAAGCGTCCGGTCTATGGAATATCATATTATGGTATTCCAAACTTTGTGCAAGCACTTTGCCTTACCGGCCATCAGCCAAAAGCGGGTTTTTTTCCGTCAGGCCGCGCTGTGGTGGCGACCTGCGACGCGTCTGCGCTTATCCGGTGAACGGAATGCTCTCGACGACCTCCAGGTCGTAACCGGTCAAGCCTGCGTATTTGAGCGGCGGGCCGAGGTGACGCAGCTTGCCCACGCCGAGGTCTTGCAGAATCTGTGCCCCGGTCCCTACTTCAGAATAGATGCGCGATTGCGAACGGCTGAACTGACGGGGTGCCTGGGTTAATTGTGGCACTCGTTCGAGCAAGGCCTGGGACGATTCATGATTGGCCAGCACCACCACCACGCCGCAACCTTCGGCCGCCACCCGTTGCAAGGCTGCCCATAACGTCCAGTTGGAAGGGCCGCTGTATTCGGCGCCCACCAGGTCGCGCAACGGGTCGATTACGTGCACGCGTACCAGCGTCGGTTCGTTGCGTTGCGGGTTGCCCATGACCATCGCCATGTGAACGCCGCCTTCGATGCGGTCTTCAAACGTAATCAGGCGGAAAGTGCCGTGCACCGTGGGCAGCTCACGCTCACCGATTCGCACCACGGTGTGTTCAGTGCTGAGGCGATAGTGGATCAGGTCGGCGATGGTGCCGATCTTGATCCCGTGCTTGCGCGCGAAGATTTCCAGGTCGGGGCGTCGCGCCATGGTGCCGTCGTCGTTCATGACTTCGACGATCACCGAGGCGGGCGTGAAGCCGGCCAGGCGGGCAAGGTCGCAGCCGGCCTCGGTATGCCCGGCGCGGGTCAGCACGCCGCCTTCCTTGGCGCGCAATGGAAAGATGTGGCCTGGCTGCACCAGGTCAGCCGGTACGGCGTCGGCGGCAACGGCTGCGGCCACTGTCCGTGCGCGGTCGGCGGCAGAGATGCCGGTGGTCACGCCGACGGCGGCCTCGATGGAGACGGTAAACGCGGTGCTGAACACGCTGCCGTTGCTCGGCACCATTTGTTCCAGTCCGAGCCGCTGGCAGTGATCGTCGGTCAAGGTCAGGCAGATCAGGCCGCGAGCTTCTCGCGCCATGAAGCTGATTGCTTGCGGTGTGCAGCAGTCGGCGGCGAGCAGCAGGTCGCCTTCGTTTTCCCGGTCTTCATCGTCAACCAGCAGCACCATCTTGCCGAGTCGATAGTCTTCGATGATTTCTTCGATGCTGTTGAAGGCCATGTTGGGTTCTCAGTGTTTGGCGGGAATATAATGTGGTATACCATAATACAAAATAAACCGAGAGGTCACTATGAAGGCGTACTGGATTGCTCATGTCGATGTCACCGATCCCGATCAATACAGCCAATACACCCAGCGGGCGCCGGCGGCTTTTGCGTTGTACGGGGGGCGGATGTTGGCCAGGGGCGGGCGTAGCGAAGCGATGGAGGGCCGGCCGACGCCGCAACGCAGTGTGGTGATTGAATTTGATTCGTATGAGCAGGCGCTGGCCTGCTATCACAGCGAGCAGTATCAGGAGGCGAAACGGCACCGTGAGGGCGTGGCACGGGCTGAGGTCATTATTGTCGAGGGTGTGGCGCCGGTTTGATTATGTGGATGTACCCAGGACCATTGTGGGAGTGAGCCTGCTCGCGATGGCGGCCTGGTAGCCGACCATTTTCTTTTGGGTGTACATATCCGTTTTTGTGGTCGCGGCGGCTATTGGTTCCGCTTTTACAGCGGGTTACTTGGAAAAGCGCCAAGTAACCAAGCGCTTTTGCCCCTGACGTTCGGTGCCTCGCCAAGGCTCGGCATGCCCTCGCTCCGGTCCTGCTCCGTGGGCCCGCCGCCATCGGCCATCCATGGCCGGGGGCGGCTAACCCGGCATCCTTGCCGGGTTGCCCACTGCGCAGAACCTGCGCTCGGCCTCTCGAGGGGGCGTGTGCATCAAGATCAAGAGCTGCAAGCGAGCTACCGCTCGGCTTGTTGAGTGGTGAAGGGCAAAAGCGTTGCGTCGATCTGCTTTGTGTAGGAGTGAGCCTGCTCGCGATGGCGTACTGACAGGCGACAGAGAGCTCGGAGGCAGTGCCTTCGCACGCAAGTAAACCGCCGCAGCCTCTTGCAGAGGCAATTGCGGCAGCTTGTCAGTTCGTCGGTTGTCGTTCCCGCGCTCGCGCGGGAACGGTTTTATCAAGCGACGACTTGATAACACGGCACATAGGCCGCGCCACCCGGGAGTTTCATCCGGTGTTGGGCCACAAACGCCTTGAGCAGTTGGTCCAGCGGTTTCATTACGCCGGCGTCGCCACGGATCTGGTAAGGCCCGTGTTTTTCGATCAAGCGGATGCCTTTGTCCTTCACGTTACCGGCGACGATGCCGGAGAACGCCCGGCGCAGGTTGGCTGCCAGTTCGTGGGCTGGCAGGTCGCGGCTGAGTTTGAGGTTGGCCATGTTTTCGTGGGTCGGGTCGAACGGGCGCTGGAAGCCTTCGTCGATTTTCAGCAGCCAGTTGAAATGGAAGGCGTCATTGCGCTCGCGGCGGAATTGTTTGACCGCTTTGAGGCCTTGAGTCATGTGCCGGGCGACTTCAGCCGGGTCGTCGATGATGATTTGGTAATGTTGCTTGGCCGCTTCACCCAGCGTTGCGCCGACGAACGCGTCCAGTTGTTCCAGATACGGCGCTGCATGTTTCGGCCCGGTGAGGACCACGGGGAAGGGCAGGCCAGCGTTGTCCGGGTGCATCAGGATGCCCAGCAGGTACAGGAACTCCTCGGCCGTGCCGGCGCCGCCCGGGAAAATGATGATGCCGTGGCCCACACGGACGAACGCTTCCAGGCGTTTTTCGATATCCGGCAGAATCACCAGTTCGTTGACGATCGGGTTTGGCGCTTCGGCGGCGATGATGCCCGGCTCGGTCAGGCCCAGGTATCGGCCGCCGTGGATGCGCTGCTTGGCGTGGGCGATGGTGGCGCCTTTCATCGGGCCTTTCATCACGCCGGGACCGCAACCGGTGCAGATGTCGAGGCTGCGCAGGCCCAGTTCATGGCCGACTTTCTTGGTGTATTTGTATTCTTCGGTGTTGATCGAGTGGCCGCCCCAGCACACCACGATTTTCGGCTCGACACCGGGGCGCAGGGTGCGGGCGTTGCGCAGCAGGTGGAATACGTAATCGCTGATGCCCTGGGAGTTGCTCAGGTCGATGCGCTGGCTGTCGAGTTCGTTTTCGGTGTAGACGATATCGCGCAGGGCGCTGAACAGCATTTCCCGGGTACTGGCGATCATTTCGCCGTCGACGAAGGCGTCGGCCGGGGCGTTCAGCAGTTCCAGGCGCACGCCGCGGTCTTGCTGGTGGATGCGGATTTCGAAGTCTTTATAGGCTTCAAGGATGGTCTTGGCGTTATCAACATGGGCGCCGGTATTGAGGATGGCCAGGGCGCACTGGCGGAAGAGGGTGTAGATGCTGCCGGATCCGGCTTCACTCAGTTGCTGGACTTCACGTTGAGAGAGGGTTTCCAGGCTGCCTTTAGGGCTGACGGAGGCGTTGATTACATGGCGTTGGGTCATTCAATGATCCTTAAAACGATGACATTCATACAGGCAAATGGCATCCGAATAGTATGTATCCATGAAAGAAGATGGCACGAACTGCGCTGTATCGCCATTTCCCCGTTTAACGATGAAAAGATGAAAAGGAGCCTCAGCATAGCTAAATCCTGCGCAGGGGCGATAATGCCCCGCAGTCTTTTTGCCCTCCGACCCAAGGAAACCCGACGCAATGTTCGAAATCCAGCCGATGAACGCCGAACGCTTTCGACAACAGACGCGGCGCAGCACGGTGATTATTGCCCTGATTTTCCTGGCGCTGGCGATGGTGCTGTCCACGGCGGCGGTGGCGCTGTTCGGTGAGCCCGGCGGCGACAATCTGCGGTTTAACGTCGGCGGGGTGTTTGTCGCTGTGCTGCTGATGGCGGCGCTGATGCGCGGCAAATTCTGGAGCCAGGAATGGATGGCACCAGCGGTCTACGGCTGGCGGCTCAAGCGCAGTCTGATGAGCGTCACCAACATCATGCACCAGGTAACGGCGGCGGTGGAGCAGGGTGATCCGACGGCCATGAAGCTGTTGCGCTTCTATCACCTGGGCCTGAGCCAGATGCACGAACTGGACGGCAACTCCAGCGACCACAGCCAGTTGACCCGCGAAATGGATCAACACAAGGCGCGGATGGAAGCGCTGGGTATCGACACTCAACAAACGCAGTTGGATCCGGCCTGGCTTGAGGCAATGAGGCCGCCGTCGCGGTAAACCGGTGGTGTCGGCCCATCATCACGACACAAACCCCGGCACGAACCGGCAAATCACCTATCTTGTTGAGATGCCATTGAACGGGCGAACAGGAACATTCGCCTTGTCATCAGGAACCAGGGAACGTCATGGCGCATCCGTCCACTAAAGACCGAATTGAAAACAGCGTCGCCGCTGCGCCTTGGCTGCCCGATCTGGTTGAGTCCCGATTCAGGGTCCGACACGCCGTATTGCTGCTGGTGGCGGTGTGTCTGTCGATGACCGCGATAGCGGTCTGGGAAGCCTGGACCTCACGCCAGTACCATCTGCATGACAAAGAAGTGGCGATGTCCAACCTTGCGCAGACCTTGGCGTCGCAAGCGCGAGCGTCGATCAAGCAGGCTGATACGCTGCTGTTCACCTTGGTCGATCGTCTCGAAAACGACGGCATGGACCCGGCTCGGCTCCCCAGGTTGCAACGTTTGCTCAGGGATCAGCGCAGTGAATTGCCCCAGCTCCATGGGCTGTTTGTGTTTGATGAAGAAGGGCGCTGGGTGGCCAATTCCAATGGCGCGGATGTGCCGGGCGCGAACAATTCCGACCGCGAGTACTTCGCGTTCCATCGTGATCATCCTGACCGTGGGCCGCATATCGGGCCGGCGATCAAAAGCCGCTCGAGCGGCGAATGGATCATGACCGTGTCGCGCCGGATCAACCACCCGGATGGCCGTTTCGCCGGTGTGGCGCTGGCGACGATCTATCTCAGCCATTTCCTTGAGCTTTACGACAGCATCGACATGGGCAGCAATGGCGTAATCAACCTGATTGCCGACGATGCCAGCATCATTGTTCGACGGCCGTTCAAAGAGTCGGAAGTCGGTATCAGCCTCGCCAATGGCCCGCTGTTTACCCAACTGTTGCCCGGCGCCAGTTTCGGCACGGCAACGGTCAAGTCCTATCTGGACGGTGTTGAACGGGTGGTCGGGTTTCGACGGGTCGAGGGATATCCGCTGATCGTTTTCGTAGCGCTCGACAAGGAAGAGGTCCTGGCGGGATGGCGTCAGGAGACTGCGTTGGGCGCGGGCATCGTGCTCTTGCTGCTGATGTTTCTGGGGGCGTTGGGTTATCGCCTCATTCGTTTCATGAAACAGCAGAATCATATTCAGAGCGTCTTGCTCGATGCCCGGGACAAACTGATCGAGGTCAATCGCAGCCTGGAACTGCTGGCGCTGGAAGACGCCTTGACCGGCCTTTCCAATCGACGTCAGTTCGACCTGTTTATCCTGGCGGAAATGGGCCGCGCCCGACGCACCCAAACCCACCTCGCCCTGTTGATGATCGATGTCGATCACTTCAAGAATTTCAATGACCGTTACGGTCATGTGGCCGGTGATGAGTGTCTGCGCAACATCAGCGCGATCATCCAGGACAACATCAAGCGCCCCGGCGATCTTCCCGCCCGTTATGGCGGCGAGGAATTTACCGTCGTGCTGCCCGGCACCGACTACGTCGGGGCGTTTCTGGTGGCCGAAAAAATCCGCCGCGCGGTGCAGCAAGCCAATATCGAGCATAAGGAAAGCCCGGAGGGGACGGTGACGGTCAGTGTGGGAGTTTGTGCCTATGACAGGGCCTTGCAAGAATCGCCCGACGACCTGATCGGCGCGGCGGACAAGGCTTTGTATGTGGCCAAGGCCAGCGGGCGCAACATGAGTGTGATTGCCAACTGATTGCGAAGGCCGGGGATGGCCGGCGGTTTGTGGGTGGCGCCGATAATCAGGTCCGCGCGCCCCTCGCGCGGGGTTTCCCATACCGGCGTAACTTCCACAACGTGAACAACCGAAGATAGATCAACATGTTGACTGCCAGCACCACGCTGCCCAGCGCCAGTTGGATCGCCGGTGTCAGCCCGGCCGGATAGATCACCGGCCACACGTAGTGCTCGATGAATCCACCGCCGTAACCGGTTTGTCCGGCGGCAAGGCGCATGCGGTTTTCCCACTCGGTCAGCGGACATGTCAGGTGCAAGACTTCCACGCTCACTCCCCATGCCGCGGCGGGCAGATGCCCCCAGATCAGCGGGCGCCACTTGAGCACCAGCAACCCGCCGAACAGCACGAAGAGGATGAACAACAGGTGGAACAGCACCAGCCCATCGGCGGCTATCCGGTAAAGCATGTCGACTCCCTGATGCGCAATGCCAATGAGTCCATGCTACTCGGTTCCATGGAGGACAGCGGCTTGCCCGCAAGTGCGCAAGATTGTTCAAGCCTTCGGACGTAGCGGCTGGCACTGTTGCAAGTCTTTCCCTGGCTGTAGAGCGTTATGTCGAACTCACTCCTGCCACGCAGCGCCTTTCTTCGCGGCGCCGTAGCGATCATGCCGTTGTCCCTGGCGACCGCGCCGTGGGGACTGTTGGCCGGTTCCATGGCCATCGAGGCCAATCTCACGCCCCTGCAAGGCCAGGGGTTGTCGAGCATCGTGTTCGCCGGTGCCGCGCAACTGGTTGCGATCGGCATGCTCAAGGGCGGTGCCGGGATTTTCTCGATTCTGCTGACCACGTTGTTACTCACCTCGCAGCATTTGCTGTACGGCATGAGCATGCGCTCGGTGATTTCCCCGCTGCCGGGTCGCTGGCGTGTGGGCCTGGGCTTTTTGCTCACCGATGAATTGTTTGCCCTGACCAGTCAGCATGACAAACAACAGTTCAATCGCTGGTATGCCCTGGGCGTGGGCCTGACATTTTATGTCGCCTGGAATCTGTTCACCCTGGCTGGCATCGTGCTGGGCAGCAGCATTCCGGGGCTTGAGCATCTGGGGCTGGACTTCTCCATTGCAGCGACCTTTATTGCCTTGATCACCCCCGTGGTACGCAATGTTCCGACGGTGGTTTGTGTGGCGGTTTCGTTGTTTTGTTCGGTGTTGTTCAGCTATTGGCAGTGGGGCTCGGCGCTGGTGCTGTCGGGGTTGGCGGGTATGACGGCAGGCTTTGTCTGCAACAAATTTTACAGGGAGCGCACATGATGGTCTGGGCGGTGATTATCGGGATGGGCGTGCTGGTCTTTCTCAACCGTTACGTGTTCCTCGAACCGCGACTGCCGGTACGCTTGAGCAGCAATGCCCGGCAGTTCCTCGGGTTCGCGGTGCCGGGGATGTTGACTGCGATTTGCGGGCCTATCGTGTTCATGCCGGACAAACAGTTGAATCTGCAGTGGGACAACCCCTACCTGATCAGTTCGCTGGTGGCGGTAGGGCTGGTGCTGTACACCCGCAATACGTTGCTCAGCATGCTGTTGAGCATGGGCTTCTTCTTTTTGCTGCGCTGGTGGCTCTGAGTCGGGGGCTGGAAATTGTTCTACGCTTAAAGGTGGATCCCTTCAGGCAGTGAGGTGAGTATGGCTAATGACCCTAAGCGTGAGGACCTGGAAGACGAAGAGGATGAGCCTTCGGAGGAAGAGATTGAGCGGCAGAAGCGTTCATCAACCCCGACCTGGAAGCATGACGATAGTCGGGAGCTGTCAGACCGCGATGAAGAGCGTCCTCTGAAGCCCTGACTCCCGAGCAAAAAACCTGAGCAAGAGCGTAATGTTTTGGGGATGGGATTGGGGTTGGGGTTGGGATTGGGGGCATATCCGTTGCTGCGGTAACGGCGGCTTAGGGTTCCGCCCTGACGGCGGGTCACTTGGAAGAGCGCCAAGTAACCAAGCGCTTTTGCCCCTGACGTTCGGTGCCTCGCTAAGGCTCGGCATGCCCTCGCTCCGGTCCTGCTCCGTGGGCCCGCCGCCATCGGCCATCCATGGCCGGGGGCGGCTAACCCGGCATCCATGCCGGGTTGCCCACTGCGCAGAACCTGCGCTCGGCCTCACGAGGGGGCGTGCACCGCCAAAGCCAAGCGAGGCGGCCTGCGGGCCAACCTGATTCTTCAACGCTTGCGCGTTGTGGTTGCTGATCGTTCCCACGCTCCGCGTGGGAATGCCGCCGGGGACGCTCTGCGTTCCGCTGTCGATGCAAGGTTTGAGTCTTGCGCAAGGGTGACGCGGAGCGTGGGAATGATCAGCAACGCGAGGTGACCTTTCCGGCCAGCCTGGCTTTGGCAGATGTACTCAATACCTGTGGGAGCGAGCTTGCTCGCGATGGCGGCATTACAGGCAACATCACAGCCGACTGACAGGGCCTCATCGCGAGCAAGCTCGGTCCCACATTTTGACGGTGTACACCCGTGGCTCCTCACCACTCTTCAGGTCGAGCGTTAGCTCGCCTTGCGCTTTTGATTTTGATCTTGATCTTGATCTGCCCCGCCGGGAGGCCGAACGCAGGTTCTGCGTAGTGGGCAACCCGGCATGGATGCCGGGTTAGCCGCCCCCGGCCATGGATGGCCGATGGCGGCGGGCCCACGGAGCAGGACCGGAGTGAGGGAATGCCGAGCCTAGGCGAGGCACCGTACGTCAGGGGCGCAAGCGCTTGGTTACTTGGCGCTCTTCCAAGTGACCCGCCGTCAGGGCGGAACCAATATCCGCCATCACCAAAACAACGGATATGTACCCAACCCCAACCCCAACCCCAAAACACCCTTAAGCGAACAGCATTACGCCTAAGAGCGATGCTTTTCATGAACGCAAAGTCAATCCATCAAAATTCCAGCGTATATGCGTAATACCCAGTTACTCGCGTTCGCTCAGTTTATTAATCAGTCAAACGAACATTGACTCAAAGATCGTCCAGCGGCGCAAAGTCTGGATGAAACGCACGATAGCCCAATGTCTTGTCGATCCATGCATTCAACTCATTGACCATGATCGGAGGCGTGCCGCAATAGGCCTTGAGGGTTGAACGAAGGATGTCGCTGATATTGGGAACTGAGTGGAGGTTTCGGGTGCTTATGTATTGCCCGATGAAACAGTCGATTTGAAAGCGTTCTGTCAGCGACAGATACACACACTCCACAACGAAAAGTTGGGTATTGGCAAGATCGTCGCGCAACTGGGTTCTCTACAAGGCTTGTTGATATTAGGGGGTTCCTTGTTTGCTGACTCTTTGGTCAACTGGTGTTGCAAGGGGAAGTGCGGCGCGCATGCTATCGGTAGTGTTATTAAATGTATGCACGGCGTTGAAATTGTCGGACAAGCGGTTAACGTCTTCTTTATTTGCGCAAAGACAAGCGCTTCAGATTTGAAACACTCGTTGTAACGTTACTGCCTTTCAATGACTTTACTTCGATTGCTGTTGTATATACAGGTCTGTCTGTTTTATCGACTTTAAAACAAGTTTATTAATCAACACCTTGCCCTGATTCCTGACAGGCAAGAGCCAGCCCAGACTTCAAATCACATGGGCACGCTGCAACTCCGTCAACGACAACGCCTTCAGACGCGCCAGCAGCGGGTCTCGCCGATCACGCGGATGCGTCAGTTCCACGGCCAGCTCCTGACGAATGCTGCTGGGGCGGTTGTCCATCACCAGGACCCGATCGCTGAGGTACAAGGCTTCATCGACATCGTGAGTCACCAGTAGCAGGGCGATGGCGTGACGTTCGGCCAGTTGCAGCAGCAAGTCCTGAAGCTTCATCCGAGTAAACGCGTCCACGGCGCTGAAGGGTTCATCAAGGAGCAACACCTGCGGTCTCGAGTAGAGGCCACGGGCAATCGCCACCCGTTGCGCCATGCCCCCGGACAAGGCTTTTGGCAATGCCTGCGCAAATCCGCCGAGGCCGACTTCTTCAATCAATTGCGCGACCCAGGCCTTGTCGTAATGGCTGTCGGCGCTGAAGCCAATGTTTTGTTCGACCGTCAGCCACGGCATCAGCCGGGGTTCCTGAAAAACGAAGGCGACTTCCCCTGCGGTGTTGCGCAACTCGCCCTGAAAGTCTTTTTCCAGGCCGGCGACGATCCGCAGCAAGGTACTTTTACCGCAGCCGCTGGGGCCGAGCAGGCTGACGGTTTCACGGGGCTGCAACTGCAAGTGGATGTTTTTGAGGACGGTGGTGGCGGCGAAGGTTTTGCGCTCGACGTGAATATCCAGCAGGTGTTCAGGCATGGCTCAATCCTCTGCGCTTTGGCCGTTGAACGTGTCGCGCCAGGCCAGGAAGCGTTTTTCCAGTGCGGCGAGAATGCCGTCGCTCAGCTTGCCCAGCAGCGCCAATACGATGATCGCGGCCAGGACTATGTCTGGGCGTGACGTCTCGCGACCGTCACTGAGCAGATAACCCAGGCCTTTGGTCGCGGCGATCAGTTCGGCGGCCACCAGAAACATCCAGGCCAGGCTCATGCCGCTGCGCAATCCGGTGAACAGGCCGGGCAGGGCGGCTGGCAACAGGATCCGCCGGACCAGCCGACGGCGGCTGAAGCCGTACATCTGGCCGACTTCCACCAGTTTGCGATCAATGTCGCGAATCGCCGCGACGCCGTTGAGGTACACCGGGAAGAACGCGCCGATGGCGATCAAGACGATTTTCGAGGTCTCGTCGATGCCCAGCCACAACAGCAGGAGTGGCACCCAGGCCAGGCTCGGAATCGAGCGCAAACCGGCGAACGTCGGTTCCAGGTAGGCTTCGGCTTCGCGGCTCAAACCGACCCATGCGGCGAACACCAAGGCCAGGCTGGCGCCAATGGCAAAACCCAGCAGCACTCGCAGCAGGCTGGCACTGATGTGTTTCCACAGCGCGCCCTCGGCCAGATCACCAAGGGTCAACGCGACCTCGCTCGGTGCCGGCATTTGATACGAGGGCAACCAGCCGATGCGCACGACCAATTCCAGTAGCAGGATGATCAGCACCGGCAGCGCCAGCCCCTTGAGACGCAATTGCCAGGCCGTGCTCAGGCGACGCGGTGCAGGCAATGCCAGAGGCGCGGGCAGGTTATTGCTTTTGCTGGTCATGGGGGCTCCTGTCACGATGAATCAAGATCGAGAGATCGCAGCCTCGTTTCACTCGACAGCTCCTACATGCGCCACGGTTTGCCTGGAACCGGTGTCGAGCAACTGATCGATCACCTGGTCGACATTGACCCCGCGACGAACCAGTTCTTCGGAAACCAGAATCGGCGCGGCTGCCTTGGACGCGAGGACATCCTTGGCGGTCAGTTGCGGGCTGCTCAGGTCGGTGCGCGACAGTTGCAGCTTGGCCACTTCCAATGGCAGCCCGGATTCGGCAGCGAGCAATTTCGCCAGTTCGTCCGGGTTTTTCACCGCCCATTCACGGGCTTTCTCATAGGCACTGAGGACGGTTTCGATGGTGTGCGGGTGTTCTTTGGCATAGGTGTCGGTGACGCTGACCACGCCATAGCTGTTGAACTGGGTGTTGCGATACAGCAGGCGCGAACCGGCCTGGACTTCACTGGCGGCCATGTGCGGATCAAGGCCGGCCCAGGCGTCGACATCACCTTTCTCCAGCGCGGTGCGACCGTCCGGGTGCTGCAAGTGCACCAGTTCGACATCGTCCTTGGTCAGGCCAGCCTGTTGCAGGCTGCGCAAGGTAAACAGGTACGGGTCGGTGCCTTTGGTCGCTGCGATTTTCTTGCCTTTGAGGTCGGCCACGGTTTTGTACGGGGAATCCTTGCGCACCACCAGCGCGGTCCATTCGGCGCGGCTGTAGACGTAGACCGATTTGATCGGGCTACCGTTGGCGCGGCTGAGCACGGCGGCCAGGCTGGCGGATGAAGCAAAGTCGACGCCGCCGCTGTTGAGGTATTCCAACGAACGGTTGCTGCCCTGGCTCAATACCCAGCTGACCTTGGTTTGCGGCAGGGCCTGCTCAAGGAAACCGAAGTGTTTGAGGACCAGGCTCACCGGTGAGTAATAGGCGTAATCCAGATGCACTTCGGCCGGTGGTGTTTCGGCTGCCTGTGCCACGGGTTGCAGGCTCAGGGCCAGTGCGCAGGCGCTGAGCAAATACCTGACGTTGGGAAAGCGGAAGGTCGGTTTCATGGAGCGGCTCCGGGCAAGGCGGCGAGATTCTTATGTTCAGAAAATTATTTCTTACGGTTGCTTCCTGCATAAAAGGAATATTGCAGGCTCTGTGCCATGTCGGGACATCACAGGTTTTTCGGGAGATTGGCGGGGCGGGCGAGGTCTGGGAATGTCGCGTTGAACACAGTCTGTTGGCTCGCTGTTGCTGGGCGAACACTGCCTGCTTACGGTCATGAGCTTATGCTTAAATCGAATTTACAAAGGCCGCTTTAAGAGCGTTAGGGTCTATAAAAATATCGTCCCTGGAGCCTTCGATGAACCTGTCCCGATTCGTGCGCGGTCTGCTGACCAGCGCCTTGTTTGCCGCGCCACTGAGCTACGCCGCAGAACCCGTCGTTTTGCATGTTGGTGACCAGAACTACTACAACGTTCGCGCTTCGGTGGAAGCGTCGGGTGTGCTGGAAGGCGCGTCCTATACCGTTGACTGGAAACACTTCCAGGCCGCCGCGCCGCTGGCCGAAGCGCTGAGTACCGGTGCGCTGGATGTGGGGTTTCTCGGTGATTCCGGCTTCCTGTTCCTGGCCGCCAAACAGGCGCCAGTGAAGTTGATCGGTGTCTCACGGCAGAACCCCGACACCATCGCCTTGCTGGTGCCCAAGGATTCACCGGTCAAAACCATCGCCGACCTCAAGGGCAAAAAAGTCGCTTACTGGCCTGGCGCCTGGAGCCAGCAACTGACCCTGCGTGCGCTGGAGAAAGCCGATCTGCCGGAGGACTATGTCGACTTCATCAAACTGATGCCCATAGACGCTGCTGCCGCGTTGCCGCAGGGCAGCATCGACGCGTTCCCGGTGTGGGAACCGTACATTTCCCAACAGATCCTGTTTTCCGGCGCTCGGCCGATTCTCACGGCGAAAAACCTCATGCCCGGCCTGAGCGCGATTGCGGCTTCGACGCCATCTATCGATAGCAAGCGCGAAGCCATTGCCGACTTCCTCGTGCGCCTTAAAAAAGCCCGGGCCTGGGTCGACAACCACACCGATGAATATGCTGACCTGTGGGCGAAAAAGGCCAACCTCGACCAGAACGTGTCCCGCCATTGGTTGCGCCAGGCGCACATGACCGTCGGCCCTGTGGATGCGCAGGCCGCCACTGACCTGCAGAGCACGGCGGACTTCCTGTTCAAGGTAAAGGCGTTGCCCACGGCATTGGCCACCGCGCCGATTATCGACCACTCGTTCCAGCAGTCGCTGACGCAGTAAACCAACGCGGGTGAGCGCTGGAACCAAACACTGTGTACCCTGATCCAACCTCGGCCTGCAGCAACCTGCGGGCCGACAATGGATGAATGGGCGAAGGGTTTTTGCCAATTAACGTGATGACCATAAAGGTCTGGCCCCAAGGCAAAACATGAAACAGCTGTTCAAGGTTTTTTGCGCACTCACCCTCGCTGTAGGGCTGGTTGGCTGCATCGCTTCACCCATCGAACTGACCCCGCAGACCGAGCAGCGTCTGCACGAGCAGGCGCCGATCCGCTTCCTCGTGACGTTCGACGACGGCCCCAGTGCATCGAGCTTCTGGAACCCAAGCATGATCGTGCTCGACAGCCTCGCCCAGAACCCGGTGCTGCCGGGAATCAAAGCGGTGTTCTTCGTTCAGACCGGCGCGCCTCGGGCCGGCGACAGCGACATCGGCCGTGGGGTCATGCACCGCGAACAAGCGGAAGGGCATGTGCTGGGCTTCCACACCGCGACCCATTCGCACACCAATCACCGCTCGTTGAGTCCGGAACAGTTGGAACAGTCGCTGAGCAAAGGCAGCGCCGACATTGCCGCGATCACCGGCGCGCCGCCGACCCTGGTGCGCCCGCCATTCTGGAATTACGACAAACGTGTGTTCGCGGCCTACCAGCGTCACGGGATGCACGTGTTGCTGACCGACCTCAGTGCCAATGACGGCAAGATCTGGGGCTTCAATGCCAGCCCTCGGCGCCGGGCGAACATGCTGCGCCAACTGTCCGAAGTACGGGAACGGATTGCCAAGGGCGAACTGCCGACGGTGGACGGTGTGATTCCGGTGGTGGTGACGTTCCATGACCTGAATCGATATACCGCCCGGCATACCCGCGAATACCTGCAAATCCTGCTCGACAGTGCCAATGCCACCGGCGTGCCGCTGGCGCAGAAACCGTTTTATGACGACACCGCGGCGCTGCAACGGGCGGCCATGGCGCGCACCGTTACCGACAGTTCCCAGTCCGTGAAACTGCCGGGAATCTGGAATTGGATATGGGACGGGGATTCGCACTAAAACATCGCCAAAACGAGAAGCAGCTAACACAGCGTATGGGTAGTCGCTGGCGCAGGCGCGTGAAAGCGGGTCTATGCTGATCGAGTTGAATTTGATCATCAGCCACGGAGGCGTTCGTCATGGTGCCCATTTCAGTCCTTTGCAGCATTGTGGAGTCCGGTTTTGAACCGCTGGCCTGCGAATGCACCGAGAATTCCAACGGGTTGCTGCGGATCAAGGTGTACGACCCGGCAACCGGGCGTATCGACTTGCTGATCCCTTGCGTGTCGCCGGCGCAACTGACCAGCATCCGCGCGATCTCTGACTTCGTTGGCGAGTTGCGCACCGAGTTGCGCGCCGGACGCCGGGCCTTCGCCGGTTAGTCCCGGGGCAACAATTCATCAATCATCTTCAGACAATGATTCAACCCCGGCGTCACATCGCCCACGCGCCGGCTGAGGATGATCGGCGAGGTCGCGTTGTCTTCCAGCAACGGGGTAAAGCCAATGTCGTCGCGGTGCAGCAACTGCACCGAGGCCGGCACCAGCGTGACCCCGATTCCCGCGCCAACCAGCCCGATTGCCGTTTGCAGCTCGTTGGTCCATTGCGCCACGTGGATGCTCACGCCATAGGACTCGAACAGTGCAATCACATGATCGGCATAGCTGGGGCGGGGGTTGCCGGGGTACAGCACAAAGGGTTCCTTGGCCAGTTCGCGAAGGCTGATCGGCCCGGCCAATAGCGGATGGCCGGCGGGCAAGGCGGCGACCAGCCGGTCTTCAGTCAGCACGGTCTGAATAATCGCCGGATCGTCGATGCGAATCCGCCCGAAACCGATGTCGATGCGCCCGGCCTTGAGCGCCTGCACCTGTTGCAGGGTGGTCATTTCCGAAAGCCCGAGTTCAAGCTCCAGGGGCTCGCCGCTGCGCAGCCGGCGAATCAGTTCTGGCAGCACGCCGTAAAGCGTCGACGGCGCAAAACCGATGCCCAGCCAGGTCTTTTCCCCCAGGCCGATGCGTCGGGTGTTGTCGCACGTCTTGGCCAGTTGTTCGAGCAGGGCGGTGGAATGCTCATGGAAGAAACGCCCGGCATCGGTCAGCTTCAGCGGGCGGCCACGTTCGAGCAATAACACCCCGAGTTCGTCTTCCAGCTGCTGGATCTGCCGGCTCAGGGGTGGCTGGGCAATGTGCAGCAGTTCGGCGGCGCGGGTGAAGTTGAGGGTTTGAGCCAACACCTGAAAATAGCGTAGGTGACGCAGTTCCATGGGGCCTCCAGGCGTTGATCAGTTGAATACCTTTAAGGTATCGAGCCAGACCAATTCTATATTGGCCGCCAGCAAAAAGCCGTATGAGAATCCGTTCCAGAACTTCAAGAACCTGACGGGTATCGAAATGCGTGCTACAGCCATTGAATCGATCGAGACGATCATTGTCGATCTGCCGACCATCCGCCCGCACAAACTGGCCATGCACACCATGCAGCACCAGACCCTGGTGATCATCCGTGTGCGCTGCGCCGACGGCATTGAAGGCATCGGCGAGTCCACCACCATCGGTGGCCTGGCGTACGGCAACGAAAGCCCGGACAGCATCAAGACCAACATCGACACGCACTTCGCGCCGCTGTTGATCGGCGAGGACAGCGCCAATGTCAACGCCGCCATGTTGCGCCTGGAGCGCAGCATCCGTGGCAATACTTTTGCCAAGTCAGGTATCGAAACCGCGTTGCTCGATGCCCAGGGCAAACGCCTTGGCCTGCCGGTCAGCGAGTTGCTTGGCGGTCGCGTTCGTGACGCGCTGCCAGTGGCCTGGACCCTGGCCAGCGGCGACACCGACAAGGACATCGCCGAAGCGGAAAAAATGCTCGACCTGCGCCGCCATCGCATTTTCAAACTGAAGATCGGGGCCGGCGAAGTCAATCGCGACCTGGCCCACGTCATTGCCATCAAGAAAGCCCTGGGCGATCGCGCCAGTGTGCGGGTCGATGTCAATCAGGCCTGGGACGAAGCGGTCGCCTTGCGCGCCTGCCGGATTCTGGGCAGCAACGGCATCGACCTGATCGAGCAACCGATCTCGCGCAACAATCGTGCGGGTATGGTGCGCCTGAATGCCATGAGCCCGGCACCGATCATGGCCGATGAATCCATCGAATGCGTGGAAGACGCCTTCAATCTGGCGCGCGACGGTGCTGCGTCGGTGTTTGCCTTGAAGATCGCCAAGAACGGCGGGCCACGCGCTGTGTTGCGTACGGCCGCCATCGCCGAAGCCGCCGGTATCGGCCTGTACGGCGGCACTATGCTTGAAGGAGGCATCGGCACGCTGGCGTCGGCCCACGCCTTCGTTACCCTGAATAAACTGGCCTGGGACACTGAGCTGTTCGGCCCGTTGCTATTGACCGAAGACATACTCAGCGAGCCGCTGGTCTACCGCGATTTCGAGCTGCATGTGCCGAACACGCCGGGCCTGGGCCTGAGTCTGGATGAAGAACGCCTGGCGTTTTTCCGTCGCGACAAGACATCCACTTCCATTCATCAAGCCTGAGGAGAGCATCATGTTGTTCCACGTCAAAATGACCGTGAATCTGCCGGTCGACATGAATCCGGAAGCGGCGGCCAAGCTGAAGTCCGACGAAAAAGCCCTGGCCCAGCGCCTGCAGGAGCAAGGCAAATGGCGTCACTTGTGGCGTATCGCCGGGCACTATGCCAATTACAGCGTGTTCGACGTCGACAGTGTCCAGGAGCTGCATGACCTGTTGATGCAATTACCGCTGTTCCCGTACATGGCGATCGAGGTCGACGCGATGTGCCGGCATCCTTCTTCCATTCGAGAAAACGACCGCTGAGCCCAGCCTGCTCGGTTTGCTACGCCAATAATTACAAGATGAGGATCCCCCATGAACGTGAAGATTTCCCACACTGCCACTGCCCAGAAGTTTCTCGAAGACGCCAGCGGCTTGCTCAACGAGGCCGGTAACCCACGGGTCAAAGAACTGATTTACCGCATCCTGCGTGATTCGGTGAACATCATCGAAGACCTGGCCGTGACCCCGGAAGAATTCTGGAAAGCGGTCAATTACCTCAACGTGCTGGGCGCGCGTCAGGAAGCCGGATTGCTGGTGGCCGGGCTGGGTCTGGAACATTACCTGGACCTGCTGATGGACGCCGAAGACGCACAGGCCGGCAAGGCCGGTGGCACCCCGCGGACCATCGAAGGCCCACTGTATGTGGCGGGTGCGCCGCTGTCTGAAGGCGAAGCGCGTCTCGATGATGGCGTCGATCCGGGCGTGGTCCTGTTCATGCAAGGCCAGGTGCGTAACACCGCTGGCGAGCCATTGGCCGGCGCGGTGGTTGATGTCTGGCACGCCAACACGGGCGGAACGTATTCGTACTTCGACACCACCCAGTCCGAGTTCAACCTGCGTCGCCGTATCGTTACCGATGCCGAGGGCCGTTATCGTTTCCGCAGCATCGTGCCGTCGGGTTATGGCTGCCCGCCGGATGGTCCGACCCAGCAATTGCTCGATCAACTGGGCCGTCATGGCCAGCGTCCGGCGCACATTCACTTCTTCATCTCCGCCCCGGATCATCGTCACCTGACCACCCAGATCAACCTCGACGGTGATAAGTACCTGCACGACGATTTCGCCTATGCCACCCGCGACGAGCTGATTGCCCACATCACCTTCAGCGACGATCCGCAACGTGCGGCGGCACATGGCGTCAGCGGCCAGTTTGCCGAAATCGACTTCGATTTCACGCTGCAATCGACTGCTCAGCCGCAAGAGCAACAGCGTATGGAACGGGTTCGCGCTCTCGAGGACTGATCCTTTCGAGCCGTCGAACCGGGCCACGAGATAACGACCGTTTATCTCGTGGCTTTCTGCGTTCGACACGTGCGACCTAGAATGGCCCGACGTAATCGATAACAACAACGAGAGTAACCCGATGATGCACGCGCAACTGTTAAGTCAGCGCAGCAGAATTTTCGACCACGCCGACCCTTACGCGGTGTCGGGTTACGTCAATCAGCATGTCGGCAACCATTGCATCCTGATGCCCAGGGTCGGTCAGCCACTGGCCAGCCTGGATCACCGCAAATTCGCCAGCCTCGACCTGTGCCGCATCAGCTACGGCGCCAGCGTGCGCGTGACCTCGGGCGCGCTCGAGAGCATTTATCACCTGCAAGTGTTGCTGCGCGGCAATTGCCTGTGGCGCGGTCACGGTCAGGAACACTACTTTGCGCCGGGTGAGTTGCTGCTGATCAATCCCGACGATCCGGTCGACCTGACGTACTCCGACGATTGCGAAAAATTCATCCTCAAAGTACCCACCCGCCTGTTTGAGGCGGTGTGCGAGGAGCAACGCTGGCGCTACCCGGGGCAGGGCGTGCGGTTTCTGGAGAACCGTTATCAGCTCAATGAGCTGGAAGGGTTCGTCAGCCTGCTGGCGATGATTTGCCAGGAAGCCGAAGCCACCGAGCAGATTCCCCGGGTGCAGGAGTATTACGCGCAGATCATCGTCAGCAAGATGCTGAGCCTGATGAAGACCAACGTCATGCGCAGCAGCCTTGGCTCGACGTCGGCCACGTTCGAGGTGATTGCCGATTACATCGCACGCCATCTCAAACAAGACATCGACAGCGAAGAGCTGGCGCGCCAGGCGCAAATGAGCCTGCGTTCGTTGTACGGATTGTTCGAGCGCAATGCTGGAACCTCACCGAAAAATTACATCCGGCAGAAGAAGCTCGAGCGCATCAACCTGTGCCTGAGCGACCCGACCTGCAACGTACGCAACGTCACGGAAGTGGCTATGGATTACGGCTTCATGCACTTGGGACGGTTCTCCGACAGCTACCGCAAACAGTTCGGCGAACTGCCCTCCGACACCCTCAAGCGCCGGCACTGATCTGGCAAATTGATCATTCCCACGCAGAGCATGGGAACGATCATAAACCCCCCCATTGCAGTAAACGGATACAGGTCTGCACCCAGCGGATAGTCCGCCACATCCCCGCGTCCTAGCATGGCCCTGCCTGAATAAAAACAATGGAGGCGGCGGCCATGTCCCTGCGACCCGAATACCTTCACTCCCTGCTTGAAGATGACAAAGAGCAGGGCATCTATCGCTGCAAGCGCGAGATGTTCACTGACCCGCGTTTGTTCGATCTGGAGATGGAACACATCTTCGAAGGCAACTGGCTGTACCTGGCGCACGAGAGCCAGATCCCCAACATCAACGATTTCTACACCACGACCATGGGGCGCCAGTCGGTCTTCATCGCCCGCAACAAGGACGGCGTGCTCAACGCGTTCATCAATGCCTGCAGCCATCGCGGTGCGACGCTGTGCCGGCACAAGACCGGCAACAAAAGCTCCTACACCTGCCCGTTCCACGGCTGGACCTTCAACAACTCCGGCAAGCTGCTCAAGGTCAAAGACCCGGCAGCGGCGGGCTACCCGGCTAGTTTCAACTGCGAAGGCTCCCACGACCTGACCAAAGTCGCGCGTTTTGAATCCTATCGCGGCTTCCTTTTCGGCAGCCTCAAGGCCGACGTGGTGCCGCTGGTTGAACACCTGGGCGAGTCGGCCAAGATCATCGACATGATCGTCGACCAGTCCACCGACGGCCTGGAAGTGCTGCGCGGTTCTTCCAGCTACATCTACGAAGGCAACTGGAAGCTCACCGCTGAAAATGGCGCCGACGGCTATCATGTCAGCTCGGTGCACTGGAACTACGCCGCCACCCAGAACCAACGCAAACAGCGCGAGGCCGGTGACGCCAATCCGACCATGAGCGCCGGTACCTGGGCCAAGCAGGGCGGCGGTTTCTACTCCTTCGACAAGGGCCACATGCTGCTCTGGACCCGCTGGTCCAACCCCGAGGATCGTCCTCTGTACGAGCGCCGCGACGAGCTGGCCCGGGATTTCGGCAAGGCCCGCGCCGACTGGATGATCGAGAACTCACGCAACCTGTGCCTGTACCCCAACGTGTACCTGATGGATCAGTTCAGCTCGCAGATCCGCATTGCCCGGCCGATCTCGGTCAACCGCACCGAAATCACCATCTACTGCATCGCCCCCAAAGGCGAAAGCGACGCCGCACGTTCCAGCCGGATTCGTCAGTACGAGGA
Organism: Pseudomonas sp. DR48; assembly: GCF_019823085.1. NCBI lineage: Bacteria > Pseudomonadati > Pseudomonadota > Gammaproteobacteria > Pseudomonadales > Pseudomonadaceae > Pseudomonas > Pseudomonas sp. DR48. The sequence goes on from NZ_CP081946.1 coordinate 4,920,195, forward strand.
TTTCTTCAACGTCAGCGGCATGGCCACCCCGGACGATCTGGAAGAGTTTCGCTCCTGCCAGACCAGTTATCAGGGCAGCGTCACCACTTGGAACGACATGTCCCGTGGCGCCGAACACTGGGTCGAGGGTGCCGATGAGGCGGCCAAAGAGATCGACTTGCATCCGCTGCTCAGCGGCGTGCGCACCGAAGATGAAGGCCTGTTCGTGCTGCAACACAAGTATTGGCAGCAAACCATGCTCAAGGCCTTGGCTGCTGAACAGTCCGATTTGATCGCAGTGGAGGCCGTGCAATGACCATCACCTATGACGCCGTGCGCGATTTTCTCTACCGCGAAGCGCGCTACCTCGACGACAAGCAGTGGGACGACTGGCTGGAAATGTACGCCGCCGATGCCTCGTTCTGGATGCCGTCCTGGGACGACAACGACGAGTTGACCGAAGACCCGCAGCGCGAGATTTCGCTGATCTGGTACGGCAATCGCACCGGCCTGGAAGACCGCATCTTCCGCATCAAGACCGAGCGCTCCAGCGCGAGCATTCCGGACACCCGGACCTCGCACAACCTGAGCAACATCGAGCTGCTCGAACAGGCCGACGGACTGTGCAAGGTGCGCTTCAACTGGCACACCCTGAGTTTTCGCTACAAGACCGTCGACAGCTATTTCGGCAGCAGTTTCTACACCCTCGATGTGCGCGGTGAAAACCCGCTGATCAAGGCCAAGAAAGTGATCCTGAAGAACGATTACGTTCGCCAGGTTATCGATGTCTATCACCTGTGAGGCGACCGTCATGACTCATTCCATTGCATTCAATTTCGAAGACGGCGTCACCCGGTTCATCGACGCCAATGTTGGCGAAACCGTGGCCGATGCTGCGTATCGCCAAGGAATCAACATTCCGCTGGACTGCCGCGACGGCGCCTGTGGCACGTGCAAATGCTTCGCCGAGGCCGGCCGTTATGACTTGGGTGAGGAATACATTGAAGACGCGCTCAGCGCCGAAGAAGCCGAGCAAGGTTTTGTCTTGACCTGCCAGATGCGCGCCCAGAGCGATTGCGTGGTGCGCGTGCCGACGTCATCGCAGGTGTGCCGTACGCAGCAGGCCAGTTACGACGCGACCATCAGCGCCGTGCGGCAGCTGTCGGACAGCACCATCGCGCTGTCGATCAAGGGCGAGGCCTTGAGCAAACTGGCATTCCTGCCGGGGCAATACGTCAATCTCGGAATCCCGGGCAGCGAGCAGACCCGCGCGTATTCGTTCAGCTCGTTGCAGCGTGACGGCGAGGTCAGTTTCCTGATTCGCAACGTGCCTGGCGGCTTGATGAGCAGCTTCCTCACCGGCATGGCCAAGGCGGGGGACAGCATGCGCCTGGCCGGGCCGTTGGGCAGTTTTTACCTGCGCGACATCCGCCGGCCGTTGTTGCTGTTGGCAGGCGGAACCGGTTTGGCTCCGTTCACCGCCATGCTCGAGAAAATCGCCGAGCAGGGCAGTGAGTACCCGCTGCATCTGATCTACGGCGTGACCAACGATTTCGACCTGGTGGAACTCGACCGACTCGAAGCCTTTGCCGCGCGTATCCCGAATTTCAGTTTCAGTGCCTGCGTCGCCAACCCCGACAGCCGTCATCCGCTCAAGGGGTACGTCACCCAACACATCGAGCCACGGCATTTGAACGATGGCGACGTCGACGTCTACCTGTGCGGTCCGCCGCCGATGGTCGAGGCGGTCAGTCAGTTCATTCGTGAGCAAGGCGTTGCGCCAGCGAACTTCTACTACGAGAAATTCGCCGCCAGCGCGGCTTGAGTCATGCCTGCAGGCGCCGCCCCCAAGCCAGTGTTTTTCCATGAGGTAGACATGAACAGATTTCACGAAAAAATCGCGCTGATCACCGGCGCCGCGCAAGGCATTGGTCGGCGCGTGGCCGAGCGCATGGCCGCCGAAGGTGCGCGGTTGATTCTGGTGGACCGCTCGGATCTGGTGTTCGAGGTGCAGCAACAACTGGGGCAGACCAGCCAGGTGCTCGCGCTGACGGCCGACCTCGAACAATACGAGGAATGCAGCCGCGTGATGCGCACTGCCGTCGAGCGCTTTGGGCGCCTCGATGTGCTGGTCAATAACGTCGGCGGGACGATTTGGGCCAAGCCGTTCGAGCACTACGAAGCACCGCAGATTGAAGCTGAAGTGCGCCGCTCGCTGTTCCCAACTTTATGGTGCTGTCACGCCGCGCTGCCGTTCATGCTTGAACAAGGCAGTGGCGCCATCGTCAACGTGTCGTCCATTGCCACCCGCAGCATCAATCGCGTGCCGTACGGCGCGGCGAAGGGCGGGGTGAATGCGCTGACCGCTTGCCTGGCGTTCGAAACCGCCGGTCGTGGCGTGCGGGTGAACGCGACGGCACCGGGCGGCACCGAAGCGCCGCCACGGGTGATTCCGCGCAACAGCGCGCAACAAAGCGCCGAGGAAAAGGTGTGGTATCAGCAGATTGTCGACCAGACGCTCGACAGCAGTTTGATGAAGCGCTACGGCACGCTGGATGAGCAGGCCAGCGCTATTCTGTTTCTGGCCAGCGACGAAGCCTCGTACATCACTGGCATGGTCATGCCGGTGGGCGGCGGCGATCAAGGCTGACGCGACAGCGCATTCTCACAGGCGACGTTGAAACGCTTTGATGATTTTCAGCGTCGCGTCGCTTGTGTTCAGGTTCTGCACCGCGTCCAGCGGATACCACATGCAATCGAAAATTTCATTGAGTGGCCGGGCCTCGTCGGAGTTGAGCACTGACGCCTCATAGACGTGGTGGCGGGTGCTGCTCGTTTCCAGCTCCATCAGGTACAGCAAACCGTCAACGCCCAGTCCGGTTTCTTCGTACAGTTCTCGCATGGCCGCGTCCGCGATGGTTTCGCCGCGCTCGACTTTTCCGCCGGGCAGCGTCCAGCGAGACCTGGGCTTGCGCACCAGGAGTACATGCCGGTCCTGCTCGCAAATAACGGTTGCGCGTACTTTCATTTTGTTACCAAACCGCCGCGTGTCATAAAAAAGACATAAAAATGCAATATTCAGGCCCGAGCCCGTATTCAAAGGGTTGGAGCCCTGGTGGAGGTAAAAAGTGCAACTCAATGACAAAACGGTGGCGCGACGTCTGGTCGGCACCTGAGCGTAGGGCGGGTGTAAGGTAAGCCCGTCAATGGCGGCGTATCACTGCCGAAAAGGAGGTGACTATGAGCGTTCCGATGCTGAATAAAATGCACATGAATGGTTATGACGTACTCAGCGTAAATAACGGGCCCTGGCGGGTATGCACCAAAGGTGACCACCTCGGTGCATTTGCCAGCAGGGAAGAAGCACTGGCGTTTGCTGCGGCACTTCCAGCCTATAGAGCGAGGTCGACTCAACGTCAGAAGTCAGAATGAGCCTGCGCTCAAAGCCCCCGTAAAGCGGTAATGCTGTTCATTTAAGAGGGTTTTGGGGGGTTGGGATTGGGGGGCATATCCGTTTTTGCGGTAACGGCGGCTATTGGTTCCGCTTTTACAGCGGGTCACTTGGAGAAGCGCCAAGTAACCAAGCGCTCTTGCCCCTGACGTTCGGTGCCTCGCCAAGGCTCGGCATGCCCTCGCTCCGGTCCTGCTCCGTGGGCCCGCCGCCATCGGCCATCCATGGCCGGGGGCGGCTACCGCGGCATCCTTGCCGCGGTGCCCACTGCGCAGAACCTGCGCTCGGCCTCACGAGGGGGCGTGCACCGCCAAAGCCAAGCGAGGCGGCCTGCGGGCCGACCTGGTTCTTCAACGCTTGCGCGTCGTGATCCTGACCCTGATCGTTCCCACGCTCTGCGTGGGAATGCATCCCGTGACGCTCCGCGTCACCCTTGCGCAAGACTCAAGCCTGGTGTCGACAGCGGAACGCAGAGCGTCCCCGGCGGCATTCCCACGCGGAGCGTGGGAACGATCAACGGCAACAGCATCGCGAGCAGGCTCACTCCTACATAAAGCGGACCGGCGCACCGCTGTGGCTCCTCACCACTCATCAGGTCGAGCGTTAGCTCGCCTTCAGCTTTTGATCTTGATCTGCCCCGTCGGAAGGCCGAACGCAGGTTCTGCGCAGTGGGCAACCCGGCATGGATGCCGGGTTAGCCGCCCCCGGCCATGGATGGCCGATGGCGGCGGGCCCACGGAGCAGGACCGGAGTGAGGGAATGCCGAGCCTAGGCGAGGCACCGTACGTCAGGGGCGCAAGCGCTTGGTTACTTGGCGCTCTTCCAAGTAACCCGCCGTCAGGGCGGAACCAATAGCCGCCGTTACCGCAGAAACGGATATGCCCCCAATCCCAATCCCAATCCCACCCCCAAAACTTTCTTAAATGAAAAGCATCACTGGTAAACCGAGATTTTTTTGTCGAAAAACCCGTCCGAGGAGGATTTGAAACCCACGATTCAGGTGATAGGGTGGCGCTTTTTACCCAGGGACGAATTCATGTTTAAGGTGCGATCGACTGTTCTCGCCGTGATATCGGCTATTTCTTTTGCTAGCCTGAATCTGGCACAAGCCCAGACCCAAGGTGAGATCCAGACCAATCAAAAGGTTTGCGATGTCTTCCGTACATTGGCCGGCTCAATCATGCAGTCTCGCCAGAATGGCGAATCCAAGGAAAGTCTGCTGGCGGTGAAATCGGGTAACCCTGACCATGACAAGCTAGGCGCCATGCTGATCGAAGAAGCGTACAGTCAGCCTGTCCTCGATTCGCCTGAGCTCAAGAGCACCGCCATCAATACATTCGCGGATAAATGGCGGAACACATGTAACCATCCCGTTCCCAGTTAATCGGCAAACGCAGCGAGCTGTTCAGTAACCCCCACCGCCGGTACTGTGCGAGGGCTCCCTGGCTCTTTCTTGTGCGTTGCTCCATTCAGCACAGGTCATGAAGCTTTTGTGGTCAACCTTGCCCCGGTCATCGAAGCTGATGTTGTACGCCTGCTGTTGCCCGGCCTGCTTGAGCTTGTAGTCAAAGCAGGTGCCAGGCACCACGGTGCGTTCGCTTATCGCTGAAGGCTGGCCGCCAATCTGCTCGACCTGATCCTTGCTCATGCCGGACTCGACTTTGGCGACCAGCGGCTGATCACGATAGACGTGTGACTCACTGCTGCAACCACCCACCGTCGCCAGCACGACGACCAGCACGAATAGAGGCGTGTTCATGGCAACGCTCCCGTCAGTGAGCTTTCGTTCGTCTGATCACCTTTGCCTTGACTTCTTCGGCATACCCCGCCAGTCGTTCTTCATCACCTTGAAACAGTTCGCACAGCTTCTGCGTTGCCTGTGCATCCACATCATTACCGGCCAGGCGTAGCTGCTCTGCTATGCGCAAGAGTTCCACTGCCGACCACCTCAGGTCCGACGCAACGCCTTGCAGGTCACGCCGAAGTTGGTTCTCATCTTCGCTAAGCCACATGATGATCTCCTGCAATACTCCGCTAAGAAAAGCGTAGTCCCATTTGGCCGCGGCGAATGTGTGTTCGTCCGATCCACGAGAAAAGGAAGGGCTTCCATTGGTCGGGAAGTTGCGTGGGTTCGAACCTGCGTGATGTCGTAGTGAAAGAGTGAATTATCGCTAGGGTGAGGCCATATCAAATGACGAATACCGACGATTTCAGATTTCATGCGCATGAGTTGATTGTTGATCTGGACGCTGCAACCACTGAAATGATGAAGCTGATTTCCGCCCATCAATTAAGCGGCCCGGAGTGGGAACGGGTCACTCAATGGCAACATGAAGCGTATGAACGATGGATGACGTATTTGAACAAAAGGTCATACCCCGATCCCGGTGAGAACAACATCAACTCCTGACGTTATTCCGATGGATGTCTGGACCGCTACGCGCTACATTTCCCGTTTTTCGGGATAAGGAAGCGTCATGCGGATGTGGATTGGGGGAATCGCGGTGGCGATGCTGGCAGGTTGTTCGTTGCCGGCATCCCTGGTGCCAGGCGAGCCTAACCTCAGCAAATACAGTAACAAGATACCCAAGGACTATGCCGCCTGCGTTCTACCGCTGTGGCAGCAGCAAATCTCCAAAACGACTCAGAGTCCGATTTCCAATGGTTACCGGATCAAAGCGCCGAGCATTATCACGGCTGACGAGATTCTGGACATTGTGAAATACAAGGACGGCAGTCACATTTCGCTGTACCAGGGACCGCCGTGGGCCAAGTCGGAGGCGATGCGCAAGGCGGTTCGCAGTTGCTTGTAGAAATCGCTCAATGGCGACTTCATTTATCAGTGCCGTATGTCGGAACCGAGGAACACTGACTGATCTGGCACTTTCCAAGAGAAGACTGTCCTTGGAAGTGTGGCGATGAATGACGATTTGAAAAAAGATGCCCTGGATACCTGGTACAAACTCTTGAACGAGCCGCAACTTCGTATGGATTGTGAAGAACAGTACGACGAGTTGCTCAAGGCCGCTGACGAGATGGAGCGTACCGGGCTGATCAACAGTGCGGAATGGCGCGAGTTGGTGCGGCAAGCCGGCACGGCCTTTTCAAAAGCCATAGAAGGCGTGGACGGCGGCACGTAGGTTGTCCATGCCTGTCTTTATGGCAACTCCTCCCAACTGACTTGCATCAACCCTGACGCCTGGGCGTGGGCTCGGAGCGCTTCCTCGTTTAGCTGATCGTGGTTTTCTCCATACGAAAGCCCGATCCCCGAGTGCAGGCAGGCGTAATACCATGCGTCGGCGTCGGTCATGTGTGAGTCGGGTTGAACGAAAATATGACGACTCTTTTTTAGGCTGTAAGTGATTTGAAAATGTCGACGGCGGATCATCCGATTCTCCTGGTGCTGCCACTACGACATTAGTGGCGTAGTGCCAGTTCCCTCGGTTTTCGGACTTTTATCAGCTTCCTCAAAACGCGAAGTTTTTTATCCCGTCATGTTCGATATTTTGGCAAGTTGACTCCGGAACTCTCAGCCCGCATGCATTGAAGGCACTCATTGTTGAGCTGCAAGCATTCCCGGTCGGCGTCTTCCCTGGTTGCATAGTGAGTGGGTAGTCGCCGCTTTTCTTCATTGTCATAAAGGTTGAATCCGACGGACGCAGTTTTGCAGTAGAAGCGCGATCCGTTGCGCGTCGATCCCGTTTCCGTGGGGATTGCAGGAACAACAGCGAATCTTGGAATCATCTTCACATACTCCTTTTCGAATTCCCCTTAACGTGTAGCGGCTAGTGGCCACTACCGCAAGGGTGCGCCTGAAGTATCCGATGAACAGGCCGTCCGCAGAAAAGGGCCGGTCGATGCCGGCTGTGGAGAGCCGTCAGGAGGTTGTATGGCGCCGGCCCAGGCCAGAAGGATTGGCGGTGTTTATCAGCCGCCTCTCGATCAGGATATTTTGCAGTGCCTGCCGCGCGACGGGCTCTAGCTGGTGCTCTCGCTTCTTGAGCTCAAGGAGTATCGGGCTGGACCAGGTGCGATAGGTTTTTTCAGCTTGAGGAATGGATGTCATCTATCTCTCCTTGATCAGGCGACCGCCAATGAATCAGGCAGTTTGGGTTCGGTAAATACCCTAGTCGAGGAAACGGATTTTCGCCAAAATTTTGCACTGCAATAGTGCATATGGTTGGGAATCACCTTCGGCGCTTCCACCACAGCCACGAAGCTACTTGCAGATTCGCCCGGCTACATACCTTGCTGTCATTGGCAGGTATGATCGCCCTTTCAAAATCGGCGGGCGTCTCCCAGTCGGCGTTCGCGATCCTTTCCAAAGGCGCCAGCGTTTCTCTGAATGAACTCGATGGCCCCCGACACCTGCGTAATCCAATTAGTGAAGCTCCGCCAACCCGGTCCACGGCGAGCGAGCTGCATGATCGTTTCATTTAGGGAAGAGTTGAATGGCACTCAGGGTGATGGTGATCGGCGGGTACGGAAATTTTGGCAGCATCATTTGCAGGCATTTAATTGCGATGCCAGGCGTAGAGCTCGTGATCTCGGGCCGCGATCCACACAAGTTGCAGCGCACAGTCAATGAGTTGAAATCCCGATCGGGCATCGTCTGCGAAGGTTGGTGCGGCGATGCCATGGGCACGGAGTTCAAGTCCGTCCTGAGCAAGATGAATATCCAACTGCTCATCCACACGGGCGGCCCGTTTCAAGGGCAATCCTATGCAGTCGCCGAGAGCTGCATCGACGCCGGTGTGAACTACTGCGACCTGGCTGACTGCCGAACCTTCGTCAGCGGTATCGGTGTACTCGATGCTCGAGCAAAACAGGCGGGCGTGGCGATCCTCAGTGGTTGCAGTTCGGTGCCGACGCTATCGGCAGCCATCATTGATCAACAGCGATATCGCTTTACACGCATCGACTCGATCGAACATGGCATTTCCTCTTCGGCCAAGATGCCGGGACTGTCTACCGTCGAAGGTGTTCTTGCCTACGCGGGCAAACCGATCAAGCAACTCAAGCACGGTCAGGTGCATGAGGTGTTGGGCTGGCAGGACCTCACGCTTCGCAAGATGCAACACTTGGGCACCCGGATGCTGGCCAATGTCGATGTGCCGGACATCGATATCTTCGCCAGCCGCTACGGCGCCCATACCCTGAGTTTCAAAGCGGGTGCGGGTCTGAAACTTGGCGGCGTCGCCAATTACCTCCTTGCCCAGGCAATGCGCAAAGGTTTGGTTCGTGACCATGCGCCTTGGGCCGCACGGCTGCATCGCTGGGGACTGTGGTTCGAACGATTTGGCGACGGCAAAAGCGCGATGTACATCGACGTCCAGGGTCTCGGTGTTGAAGGCACGCCGCTGTCCATGACGGCACAGCTCACGGCGTTGAATGATAAAGGCCCGGAAATTCCGAGCTGTGCGGCCGTTGCCCTGGCCGCGAAAATCGCCCAGGGATATTCGCCCGAGTCCGGTGCTCGGGCTTGCGTGGGCGAAATCACCGTCGACGAATACATGGCTGCCATCAACGACCCGGACAATTTGAGCCTGTCCGTACACTTCTCTGACGAGCAGCGCTGACCATGCTCTATCTGGGCCTGAAGTACATTCACATCATCGCCGCTGTGTTCCTGTTCGGATTTGGCATGGGGTCTTACCTTTACCTGATCGCCGCCAGCCGCACGGCCAACCCTCAAGTGATTGTGCATGTGGCAAGGATGGTCGTTCGGTTCGACACCTGGATTACCACACCGGCAGGCTTTATCCAGATCGTGACGGGTTACCTGCTGATGAAAGTTGCAGGACTGCCGTTGAGCACGGAGTGGATTCTGACGTCGTTGATTATCTTCCTTTGCGTAGGCTCGCTTTGGCTGCCGGTCCTGGTGCTTCAGAAGCGGTTATGCGTGATGGCTTCGAGCGCAGTAGAAACCGGGAACGCACTCGATGATGACTACCGATCCGTGTACAAGAAATGGTGGTGGATGGGCGTTTTCGGATTTGCAGGGATGTTTGTCATCGTGATGATGGTGACGAAAATGACGCCGGGGCAGTTGTTTCAACTATTGGTGTAGGAGGGCAGGCGGGGCCACTGCACCCGTGTTCACCTTTGCTCAAGCCTCGTGTTCCAGGCCACCGCACACAGGGCCAATCCCGCCACATTCAGGGTGACGGGATTGAAAGCCTCTTTGAGCATCGCTGGATTGAAAATGGCGACATCCAGCAGCAAGCCGGCCAGCGCCGTTGCCGCAACGATCAACGGCAAGGCACTGCGCCGAGCCAGTAATAACCACAACGCCAGGCCAATCTCCGCAGCGCCAGCAGCATAGGCAAACATCTCCACCTGCGTGATGCCGTGGGCCTGGATCATGGTTCGCTCGCCTTGACTCAGCCACAGCAGCTTGGGCACCAAGCCGTGATAGGCAAACATGAAAACCAGGCTGCCTCGGGCGATCCAGTGGAGCCGTTTGAGCGCACTCATTTGGGTGCTTTCAAGAAGCGCTGTTCATGGTCGGGATTAGGTAAAAGGCATGTGTCGTATTTTCCAAAGAGCCAATACCGATTCAACGCAATACGATCGTAGGCCCAGTCGCGTAACCAGCGCGGGCAGCCGCGCAAAAGCATCACTGCACGCCAACGTCCGGGCAGCAGGGCAGCGACTTCGAAGAAGGCATCGGAACGTGTCCAGTAATCCCGGTCGCGGATCACCGCCATGGTATCGAATTGATCCAGGGGTAAATCCGCCCACGCTAGCAACGCCTGACCTTCGGGTGACTGCACTGAGGCCAGCCGCACGAGTCGCTGGAGGTCGTGGCGGATAAGGAGCTTTGCCCAGCCATTGCACAACTTGCATACGCCGTCGAACAGGACAACGGTCTCACCCTGTTTGAGTAACGGAGCGGGTGAGGGGCGGGTTTGATGCTTTGGCATAGGGAGGTCCGTTGGGAGCTGATTGATCAATTTTCATAGCGATAGAATCCCAGCGTTTCAACCATACATTCCTTACAGGAATGCAGCACATAAAATTAATGAATTTTTATTATTTCAACGTGTGGCGTAGCTTGATTTCAGGACATGGAGAACCGCCTTGAAAACATCCTCTCTCAACGCAGCCGAAAAATTTGATACCTCCCGCGCCAATGAGTACGGGCGGCAGAGCCGTATTGCGCTCGCGGGATACGACGCCTGCCAGGACTTGGCGGCCTGCATGCTGGCGGCAAGCCTTGGCCCTGCAGACTCGGCAAACATACTGGTGGTGGGCGCTGGTGGTACGGCGCAGGAAATTATCGCCATGGCCAGGCTTGAACCGGGTTGGCGCTTCACCGCCGTTGATCCATCCGAGCCGATGCTTGAAGCCGCGAAGCAGCAGCTGGACGCCAACAACTTCCTTGAAAGAACGGACCTGCATCTTGGTCATGTTGAAGACTTGGTAGCAGACGAATCATACGATGCAGCCACCCTGATCGGCGTACTGCATCATCTGGAAGGGGAGGACGCCAAGCGACAAATTCTACGATCCATTCGGGCTCATCTAAGGCCGGATGCGCCGCTGATTGTCGCTGGCAATCAGTACGCTTATGCCAGTCAGCCGTTACTGTTGGCCGCTTGGGGGCAGCGTTGGCGGCAGCATGGCGCCAGTCCGGACGAGGTGAAAGCCAAGCTTGGGAAAATTCTTCAAGGCGCCGATCCTCCGCACTCCGAAGCAGCGGTTCAAAAGCTGTTGCATGACGTCGGATTTGGCGACGCTACCCGATTCTTCAGCAGCCTTTTCTGGGGGGCATGGTTGACGCGCAAAGTGGCTTGAAGCAGCCGGCCGATGTTTGGCTATCGACCCAGTAGCGGTGCCAGCAGCGCACACATGCCGCGCCAGTGCGAGCCCTCCCAATAAATCCGCTGACAGGCGTCGCAGCGCACGAAGTGCGAATAGAGGGCGCCAACGCGGGGCGGCACTCGCGCCCGGGCCAGTTCCGGGCTGATCTCGTGCAGCGGCAGATTGCAATGCAGGCACAGGCTGAAGGGCCGCGCGCTTCGCGCCAGGTCGAGGCGCTCGTAGATTTCGCGCAGTTGCAGGGATGGTTTCAGTGCATGTACGTAGCAGCCGTGGCTGATGATGCGCCGCTTGAGCAGATCGCGGTCGCGGGTCAGCACGATGCGTCCTTGCCGGGCAGCGATCTCGGCGATCTGGCCATCCTCGAAGGCGTTGTCGTAGAGGGTGTCGAAGCCGCTCATGCGCAGCAGGCTGGCCAGTCCGCCCAGGTGCGCGTCAGCGACGAAGCGCAGCACCCGTAGCGGTTGCGCGCGAACCTTTAGCAACGGACTGATATCCAGCGCTTCGAACTTGGGATACACCGCCAGCCGGTCACCGTCTATGACCAACCGTTCGAAGCCCACTGACTCGCCGTTGAGCAATACCAGTTCGACCTCCGTGTGCGGTATCCCGAGCGCCTCGATCATGTGTTTGACCGTCGCCCCTTGCGCGCACTCGCAGGTGAATGACTGCCGCCGCCGTTCGGCCGGCAGGAAATCGTTGAGCTCCTCGTAGAAGCGGAAGGTTGCACGGGTCATGCTCAACAGTATGGCAGGGCAGCTGAAAAGCCGCCCCGCCTGCTGCCATTATTGGCTGGAGCGAATGGCCCCACCATCGATCAGCAAGTTCTGCCCGGTCAGGTAGCTTGCATGACGGCTGCAAACGAAGGCGCACAGCGCGCCGAATTCCTCGGGTGTGCCGAAGCGTTTGGCAGGGATTTCGCTGCGGCATTCGTCGAGGAAAGCCTCACTGTCTTGCCCCATCTCCTGGGCCGCGGCGACCAGGTTGTCACGCAGTCGATCGGTGTCGAAGGAGCCCGGTTGCAGGTTGTTGATCGTCACGTTGCGACTGGCAATGTTCTCTTGTCGGGCCAGCCCCGCGATAAACCCCGTCAGGCCACTGCGCGCGCCATTGGACAGGCCCAGGCTTTCGATAGGGGACTTCACGGCACTCGAGGTGATGTTGATGATTCGGCCAAATCCGCGAGCCGCCATACCGTCCACCGTTGCCTTGATCAACTCGATGGGCGTGAGCATGTTGGCATCCAGCGCCTTGAGCCAGGCATCGCGGTTCCATTCGCGAAAATCCCCGGGAGGAGGGCCGCCAGCGTTGTTGATCAAGATATCGAAATGCTCATGGGCGTTGAGCGCTGCGGCCCGTCCCTCAGGCGTCGAAATGTCTCCGGCGACGGCGATGACCGTCACCTCAGGATTGATCGCTCTGAGCTGGCGGGCTGTTTCATTCAGCGTCTGTTCGCCCCGCGCAGTGATCACCACGTTCACGCCTTCGTGGACGAGTGCCTCTGCGCAAGCTTTACCCAGACCTTTGCTGGCCGCGCACACCAGCGCCCAGCGTCCTGCGATTCCAAGATTCATGCGTGTTTTCCTGAATGAACAAAGCTCAAAAAAGAGTTTTCCTGATCATGCATGATCCGCTGCGACCGGCGTGTTTGGCGCTCGAACACCGATGCCCATAAAGCGCCGCACGCGTTCTCCTTCGGCATCGCAGCGAATGGTTTCAGGTGCGGCATCGAGTTGAATATTGCCGTTTTCCATGAAAATCACCCGATCGGAAATCGACATCGCAAAGTCCATTTCGTGGGTCACGATGACCATGGTCATGCCTTCTTTGGCCAGGTCGCGGATCACGTTGAGCACGTCGTTGACCAGTTCCGGGTCGAGGGCCGAGGTCGGCTCGTCGAACAGCATGATCTGCGGCTCCATGGCCAGGGCCCGAGCGATCGCCACGCGCTGTTGCTGTCCGCCGGAGAGCTGGTGCGGGTACTTGTGGGCATGGGCCAGCAGGCCGACCTTGTCCAGTAGCGCATAAGCACGATGTTCACTCAGCTCGCCCGGCTGACCGTGGTAACGCGGGGCCAGCGTGACGTTGTCGAGAATGGTGCGGTGCGGGAACAGGTTGAAGTTCTGGAACACCATGCCGATGTGGCGCACGCCTTTGCGCAGGCGCGAGCTGTTGGGTTTGTCCGAGGCTTCGATGAATTTTTCGCCGAACAACAGAATGTCACCGGTATCGATGCTTTCCAGGCCGTTGACCGTGCGGATCAGCGACGTTTTGCCAGAGCCGGATGGCCCGATGATCGAGACCACTTCGCCATATTGGACATTCAGGTCGATACCCAGCAGCACTTTGTGCGTGCCATAGCTTTTCTGGATGTTCTTGAGTTGCAGGATGGGCGTCGCGTTGTTGCCGACGGCTTTGGGCGCGTTGTCGGGCAATGCTTCGGCACAGGCCTTGAGCTTGGCGATGGCGGCCGCGTCGAGCGTGTGCGGCTTGCGGAAGTTCAGGTCCAGGTAGCGCTCCAGACGCTGCAGGAAGAAGCCGAACACGGTGACGATCAACACGTAGTACACGCCGACCGCCGCCAGGGTTTCCATGACCAGGAAGTTAGTGGCATAGAGGCGTTGCCCGACGGTGAGGATTTCGGTCAGGGAGATGACCGAGACCAGCGATGTCAGCTTGACCACCGTGATGTATTCATTGATCAAGGTGGGCAGCGAAATACGGAATGCCTGGGGGATCACGATCAAGCGTTGCATGCCGAGCAGGCCGACGCCCAATGCGCGCCCGGCTTCTTTCTGGCCCTTGGCGACGGAAATCAGGCCGCCACGATGGATTTCCGCCATGTACGCCGCTTCGGTGACCACCAGGGCCAGCAAGCCGGAGTAGAAGGGGTTGGACAGAATCGGTCCACTGCCGGGAAACAATTGCGGCAGGTTGTAGACGAACACCACCAGCACCAGCAACGGGATGCTGCGAAAGAACCAGATATAGACCGCTGCGGGAATGCGCAGCAACGGCGAATGGGACAGCTTGGCCGTGGCCAGGACAAAACCCAGCAGCATGCCGATGAACCAGGCCAGGGCACTGAGTTGGATGACTGTTATGCAGGCATGCCAGAAGTCCGGAAGGGAGAACAGGGAGAGAAAATACGACCAATCGAATTGCATGGGACACCTCGATCTGCCGCCCCGGTGCCGGGGAGGCAGATGACCAATCTATAAGGGCAGATTCTTAGTTGGCAGTCGGTTCTTCCAGGCCATATTTTTTAAGAATAGCGGCGTATTCACCGCTCTTTTTGGTCTCCTCGAAAGCCTTTTGCACGGCCTTGAAGGTTTCGTCGTTACCTTTCTTGACGAAGATGCCCAGGGTTTGCTGATAAATCGGGTGCTCGGTGGTAATCACCACGCGCCCGTTGGTTTTGTCCGCGATCATTTTTGCGGCGCCGGCGATTTCAACCTGGGCCTGAATGTTCTTGGACAACAGGGCCTGGGTCACTTCAGGCGCCGAAGGGTATTCGCTGACGGTGATCGCGCCTTTGTTGTTCGGCACGCAGTAGTCATCGGACAGCTTCCTGAATTCCTTGACCCAGGTAGTGCCCTGTTCCAGGCCCAGTTTCAAGCCGCACAGGTCTTCAGGTTTTTTCGCATTGATCTCGCTGCCCTTGGGCACCATGACGGAGGCACCGGTATTGGCATAGGCGATGGTCTGAGCCTGAGTCTGGCGCTCTGGCGTGATGTACATGCCGGAAATGACCGCGTCGTACTTGCCGGAGTTCAAGCCCAGGATCAGGCTCGGGAACTTGGTGTCGACGAACTCCACCTTGGCGTTCATGTGCTTGGCCAATGCCGTTGCCAACTCAGGGTCCGAACCCACGACGTTCTTGTCCTTGTCATAGGACTCGAAAGGAGGGTAGGTGATTTCCATGCCGACCTTGAACGAGTCTGTCGCGGCCATGCTCACGGAGGCACCGAGCATTCCGGCTGCCAATACAGCCAAGCTCAACAGTGTTTTGTTGTTTTTCATTTTTTACTGACTCCGGCGTAGGTAAGGGATGTCGCTGAAAACTTCAATCAGGACGGTTCAGCCTGATTTTTCAAATGTCCGAAACTGGCGGGCTTGCGTGCCTTGCCTGGCAGTTGAACTTCCCCATTGGCCACCCTTCGACGCAGATACTGATAGGTCTGCAGCGCCTGGCCATACATGTGTTCGCCGATCGTGATTTCTTCGTAGTCGTTGCCTGCCTGGGCGAACCCGGGCAGTGGTTTGATCTGGGTGTGGTAGTCGCAGGCATAAAACAACGGGAAGGAGTAACGCTCCTCCTTCACGCTGCGGACCCGGTGCGCGGTGGCAACGAATGCGCCTGCCGTCATCACTTCCAGCATGTCGCCGATGTTGACCACGAAGGCATCGGCAATCGGTGGTGCATCGATCCATTGTCCGAGGTTGTTCATCACCTCAAGGCCGGGTTTGTCGGCCAGGAGAATGGTGAAGCACTCGTAATCAGTATGGGCGCCAAGTCCCGGTGCGTCATGGGCTGCACCGTCGAAGGGGTAGTGGATCAGGCGCAGCTTGGACGGCGGTCGGGTGACGAGGCTGTCGAAGTAGTTTTCTTCCAGGCCCAGGGTCAGGGCAAAGCCGCTGAACAAGCGTCGGCCCAGGGCAAAGATCGCTTCGTAGTAGGCCTGCACCGCCGCCTTGAAACCTGGCAGCTGTGGCCAGTCGTTGGGCCCCAGCAACGGAGTGTTGGCCAGCACCAGCGGGTCATTGGGCGGGACTTCGAAGCCGACGTCGAAGGCTTCCTTGTGGTCTGGCTTGCCTTTGGAATAGACCTCTTCGCCTTCGGGCACAAAGCCCTTGTGGGTTTGCGAGGTGCCGATGTAGTGCCGCATCTTGGCGTCCAGGGGCTGGTCGAAATAGTCCTTGGCCGCCTGGCGCAGGTTGGCGATCAGTTGCGGGTCGATGCCGTGGTCGGTGATATAGAGGAACCCGACTTCGCTGGCGGCGCGCCCCAATTGTTCGGCCACGGCAAGACGGTGTTCAAGTTCCACGCTGAACAGACCGGCGATGTTGACCACCGGGATGCTGTTGAAGTTGGCTTTTTGTGGGTCAGTGCTGGCGCTGTTGTTCTTGTTGTCAGGCATGAGGCATCGACTCCCTAAGGATGGCTTGAGTGGTGGAAACGCTCGAAGTGTTTGCGCTCGGTCTGGCCCATCCACACGTTCAACGACCACAGGTCGGCGACCGGGACATTGGTGAAGGGCAAATGGTGCAGGTAGCCGTCGGCGCCGAATTCCGGGGTCAGGGTGCTGACCTGGTAACCACGGGCTTGCTGTGATCGCCAGATGCTTTCCCAATGCTGTTGATGGAACGCCAGTTCTTTTGCGTATTCGGGCGCCGCCGGGTGCGGCACTTGCGGCCCCTGGTCATAACCGACCCGAGCCTGAATATGGTGAACCCGCTCGACAAAAGCGCTCAGGTCATCGGCCGGGTCATTCAACAGGCGCTCGCAAGTCACGACCCAATGGCTGATGTCACTGGTGAACAACAGATCGGGCAGTTGCCGGATCAACTCCAGGGTCACCCAAGGATTGAACAGCGAACGCGAGCGGTGCGTTTCGAAACTGCAGACCTGTCCGTGCTTGCGCGCCAGCTCCAGCGCCTGGCCAAAAAACTCCACTTGCTGTGGCAAGGCCCAGCGGTCGTTGCCCGCCAGCACGTTGACGAAACGCGGGCCGAGTTCACCAGCCCAGGCGAGTTTCTGATCCAGGTCATTGAGGTGCACGGAGGGCGTTGCCGACTGGTCCGGCAGCACGTCGTACGCGGTGAAGACGGTGCTGATATAGCCCAGGCGATTGGCCCGGAGAAAGGCGCCAAACTCAGCCCGTTCATGGGCGTCCAGTGGCAGGCGTGCTTCCATGCCATCAAAGCCCGCTTGCAGCAACTCCTCAAGCGCCTGAGCCTTGCTGGCGGTGTAACCCCACAGCGTGCGGAAAATTTCCAGCTTCATCGGTGATCCTCAAAAATCCAGGGCCTACTGCAAAAGCACTTCAACGGCGCCAAGTCACCAAGCGATCAATGGTCAGCGGGGCAGAGGACTTCAGGTCTGGATCTCTGCGTAAATCTGATCCACTGAGCGATACCAGGCGGGTTCGCTGTGGAGCCGATGTTAGGCACAGGCCGAGCGGCGAAAGAATCTGAAAGTTCAAATGAATACTTCAGACTTTCATCAACAAATAGCTAGCTACTTATCTGGATTGAGAGGAGGGATTTGGTGGGTGCGTACATGCCTACGTTGACTATTAGTGCGAGGTGCCACTGTTACGGCATTATTTTGAAGAGTTCCAAGCGAAAGTGGGCTGTTGAGGGTTGCGCCTTTTGGCTGAATGCTACCACTCATGACAGATTGCGCCGTTACCGGCTATACAGTGTGGGCCCAGCGAATGGTTTGCGCGCCAGCTTCTGGCGAGTGGCTAAAAGCCGAACGCCAGAAGTGAGGAACAGACTGCACTTCGCCTGAAGCGGCGTGTGCAAATGCGCTGTGAAGTGGCGTGATGAAAGTACACGCTGACAGCATCCAGAAATTCAATTTCCGGCTCTCATGTCGCCCGCCCCGACACTGTGGCCGCGTTTATCGGCGAGCCACTGATGGGCACCGGCGGCATCATCGTTTCACCGACCGGTTACAGGGCGGGTGCCGAACTCGTCCATGAACCGCCGGGACCTAATCTACCCCGCCCTGATTTGCCGCCTCGACCACGCCATGGTCGCGGTCAACGGCATCAAGTTCACCGGCCACCCGATCCCGTTCGGTGGCATGAAAGCCTCGGGGCTAGGCCGCACGTGCTAGCCCCGGGCTCGCCCGGACGGATGGTGCTAACGAAAAACCACAGCGGTGACATCTTGGGTAGCAATAGGCGCGAATTACAAATATGCAGCCGATGGTAATTCTACCTAGGCGTCAGGAATCGCTGGATAAGCTTGTGTATTTGTTGAATATTTCCTCACCTAGTCGCTAAGGTCGGGTTCAATGCTCGCGTCGATCAGGGGTTGGCAATGCCGAGCTTCTGCGCCACTTTCAGGCACTGTCTTGCACTGAGCTCTTGAAGCCGTGACCCCAAGCGACGATTAGTTCAGCATGTTGTTAATTGAGGCGTTAGGAATACTCTTTATGGTGAGCTCCAGTTCATCCCAGTCGATGCAAGACTTCAGTCAAAACTTGCGCCTTCTCTGCGGATATTATAAGTCGGTGGCGAAGGTGTGCCGCTCCCTTGATATCAACCGCCAGCAGTTCAACAAATACTTGGGGGCGCAAGCGACCCCCTCGTCCTTTACCCTGCGCAAGATCTGCACTTTTTTTGGGGTGGATGAGGAGGAAATATTCTCCGAGCATGAATCCTTCCGCGCTCTGCTCAACAGGCAACGCACGACGCGAGAGCCGGACAGTGCGGTACCAGCCGGCTTTTTCCCGAGCTCCGCGCAGGCGTTGTCGAAGTACCAGGGTTACTACTTTGTCTATTTGTTGTCGCCTTCCGCGCCGGGGGAGGTGATCAAGTCGATTACCCGCTTGACCCGCTCCGGCGAAAAGATGCTGAGTAAAACATACGAGCGGATGAGGTTGGGCGATGACCAGCTGAAGAGTTTCGGCATCAATAAATATCGTGGGTTCTGCTTTGCCTCATCGGATCTGATTTACATCGTAGAGCGCGAGTACCTCTCGTCCCGGGGCTATATCTGGTCAGCGATTTATCCCTCCTACCGTAGTCGTTTCCGTTTTCTCAACGGCTTGGTACTCGGCGTTTCGGGTGACAATTTCCGCCGTCCTTTTGGTGCCCATATTGTATTTGAGTACCTAGGCGAGTCGATCGACCTGCGTAACGCTCTCACCAGTTGCAGCTGTTTTCCGATTGATGCCCCTGAGATTCCCGACGAGGTGAGGGCGCGGCTGCTGGTACATCCATCAGAAGGTGAGTTCAACCTGGTTCCTCCGCTGTTTTAGTCTTTTTTAAAATAGACGCTAGGTGACGCTTCTGGGCGTCATCTGGCGTTTTTTTCTTCGTGCTCGCGAAATTGAGCTGGTCGTGCGGCAGATCGATAATGCCATACACCACTCAGAAGTCAGTTTCGTTAACGGCCAATCACATCATTCATTCCAGTTGAATGAGTTCCTGCTTCTACAAGTGATCCGCTGCGCCCACCATAAAAATAAGAGGAACATCTATGAGATTCAAAAGAACATTGATGGCGGGGTTGATGGCGCTGTCCATTACTGCGCCATTGACCAGTGGTTTGGTGTATGCGGCAAACAATACCTTGGTTGTCGCTGATCGAGCCTCTTTCAAGGATTGGGATCCTGCCTCGGCTTTTTCGGAGGAAGTGCGGGTACTTGGCAATATCTACGAGACACTAGTTGTATATAACGCGCCAGGCAGTGCGGAGGAGTTTTCCCCCGGGCTCGCCACGTCCTGGGAAAGCAGCGACAACGGCAAGACCTGGACCTTCAAGCTGCGGCACGGCGTTAAATTTCATGATGGTTCGGCCTTTAATGCCGCAGCCGTCAAAAAGTCCATTGATTACGTCAAGCAGCTGAAACAGGGCGCTGCATTTGTATGGAACGGTCTGGATACCGTCGAGGCCCTCGCTGACGATACGGTAGTGCTCAAGTTTAAGAGTCCCACTCCGGCCAATCTGATCGCGGCAGGTCAGTATGCCGCTTACATCATTGCCCCGGCGGCGGTGGAGAAAGGGCATGACTGGATGATGGCTCCCAACGCCATCGGTACCGGTCCCTATAAGCTTGGGCAGGTCGAACCGGGCCAGCAAGTGGTGCTTGAGCGTTTCGATGGCTACTGGGGAGGTTGGAAAGAAGGGCAGTTTGATCGGGTCATCGTGAAGGTCGTGTCCGAAGCCTCCACCCGTACCCAGATGATTAAAAATGGCGAGGCCGGTGTCGCCTGGGATATCCCTCTTGATCAGCTCAAGGTGTTGGGAGAGGACCCCTCCATCAAGGTGAGCACCGCGCCTTCGTGGAAGAACTTTCAATTTTTGATCAATACCCAGAAGTACCCTACGAACAACTTGGCATTTCGTCAGGCGCTGCAGTACCTCTGGGACTATGAAAGTGTCACCAAAGATATTTTGCATGGCTACGGCAGTGTTCCCAAGGGGCCTTTGCCCACCAGTATCTGGGGGCATGCCAGCGTGCCTATGGCCTCTTACGATCTGGATAAAGCCCGGCAATTGTTGGAGGCCTCCGGTGTACCTAAGCAGGACTGGAAGGTCTCGATGCAGTACATCAGTGGCATCTATGCAAACGCTGCAGAACTATTCCAGGCGACGGCGTCTCAGGTTGGCGTTGAGGTGGAGTTACTCCCCGGCGAGTGGGGTGTGATCTGGGATAAGGCAAAGAAGCTGGATACCGCCCCCAACATGCAATCTATGGCTTGGTGGCCGACGTATCCGACACCCAGCGATTGGCTTTTCAGTGAGTTCCATACAGAGAAAACCACGCTATTCAATCTGTCTCACTACAGCAACCCAAGCTTTGATCAGTTGATCGAAGAGGCGGCGGCGCTAGAAGGCAGTGATCGGGCCAAATCCACTGAAAAGTACGTGCAGGCCCAGCAGCTACTGGCCAAGGACGCCCCTGCGATCTGGTACGCCGACGTGCAGCAGATACGCGTCTCCCGCAAAGACATTAAGGGTATGGAAAAGAGCCTGAATCCTGCTTATGAGGCGATTCTCTATTACAACTTGAATCGTTGAATGCTGAGTCGTCCTTGATGAAGTGGTACCTGTAACGCCTGATTTGCCATGTAAATCGATAACCGGGCAGTTAGTTAATTTGCCTGGTTATTCCCTCAAGGGTTAACCCGCTTTTGGGATTTTTATGTTGGGCGTAAGAAGTCAGGGTCAAGTTTTTTAGCCACAAGGGGTATTCCAAATGGCGAAGTATATAGCTCAGCGATTGATAGTGATGTTCTTCATTCTTTTGGGAGTGTTGACCATCACCTTCGTTCTGAGCCGAGCTCTTCCGGGTTCCCCGGTAGAAATGATGCTGGGGAATCACCCCACGGTGGAGCAGATTGCCGTCGCACGGGAAAATCTGGGGTTGGATAAGCCTCTGCCGATCCAATACTTCAATTACATCGGCGATCTTCTCCGAGGTGATTTTGGCACTAGTCTGCGCACCGGGCGACCGGTGGTGGAGGAAGTGGTCAGGCGGGTCGGCGCGACTTTTGAACTGACATTCCTGGCGATGTTCTGGGTAGTGGTGCTGGGGGTGCCGATCGGTGTCATCTCGGCGGCGCGGCAGAACTCTGTGGTCGACAACGTGGCACGAGCGGGGTCTATCGCCGGGACGGCGTTTCCAGTTTTCATCCTGGCCATGGGCTTGCAGTTGGTGTTCTACGGCAAGCTCAACTGGCTGCCCCTGCAAGGACGTATCGATGCTTCCATTCTTCTCGATAGCCCTTTTGAGCGTGTGACAGGCTTTTACCTGATCGACACTCTGCTGGCCGGTAATTTCGTAGCACTGTGGAGCGCCATCAAACACCTGACGCTACCCGTGCTCACCCTGGTCATCGTGACCTTGGCCACTGTCACCCGGATCACCCGAAACATGATGGTGGAGGTGTTATCCGAGGAGTACATCCGTACGGCCGTTTCTTACGGTGTACCCAAGTGGCGTATCCATTACGCCTATGCCCTGAAGGCGACAATGATTCCGCTCCTGACAGTGGTGGGCCTGACCTTCGGTTACCTGCTCGGTGGTGCGGTAGTCGTTGAGTTCATTTTCGATTGGCCTGGCCTGGGCGGCTTTGTAGTGTTTTCGATTGCCCAGAATGATTTCCCCGCTGTGATGGGCGCCACGCTGGTGCTGGCCACGACGTATCTGTCGATCAACCTGATCGTTGATCTCTTGTATCACCTTGTTGATCCGAGGTTGCGAGTCCAATGAGTATCCAAGACGTATCCCTGTCCATGCCCTCGCGAGCCCCATCATGGCGTATCAAGGCCATGGCGTTTGCCAGCGATAACAAGTTGTTTGTATTCGGCGCGCTGTTATTGCTGCTGATCATCCTGGCGGCAGTCTTCGCCCCCTGGCTTGCACCTTATGAGCCAAACAAGATTGTCTTTTCCCAGAAATTGCTGGCACCCAACTGGGCACACTGGATGGGCACCGACGAGTTTGGTCGCGACATTCTTTCACGGGTGCTTTATGGCGCACGCACCTCGCTGATCATCGGAGTGAGCGTGACTCTGATTGCGATGCTGATCGGTATTCCGATTGGGCTTGTTTCCGGTTACTTCGGTGGTCGAGTTGATACGCTGCTGATGCGTTTCTCAGATGTGTTCCTGGCCTTTCCGCCGCTGTTGTTGCCGATCGCTATCACCGCTGCGCTGGGGTCGGGATTGGCCAACGCCATGTTAGCGCTCGCTGTCTCCTGGTTTCCCTGGTACGCGAGGATCATGCGCGGTGCGGTAGTACGGGTTCGTTCAGAAACCTATATCCATGCCGCCCGTTCCATGGGCGTCAGTCACGGCCGTATCTTGCTTCGCCATGTACTGCCCAATGCCACCACGCCTGTGATCGTGCAGGGTTCCATGGACTTTGGTTACACCATTCTCGCCGCTGCCTCGCTGAGCTTTATCGGGCTGGGGGCCAAGCCGCCCATGATCGAATGGGGGCTGATGGCCTCAGCGTCGCGCTCGCAGTTACTCGAGAATCCCTGGACGGTGCTGTTTCCCGGAGTGGCGATTTTTGTCCTGGTGCTGGCCGTCAACCTGGTGGGTGACGGGCTGCGCGATGTGCTTGATCCAAAGAAGGGGACGCGCTGATGATCGACGAATCCTTGCAATATTCTGCTATCGAGCGTCTCGCCGCTTCGAATAACGACGCAGCTCAAGACCTGGTGCTGGAAGTGGAAGGGCTGACGGTGTCCTTCCCTGGTTTGTTCAAGACCGTAAAGGCCGTACGCGGCATCGACCTTAAGGTAAGGCGCGGCGAGATCCTCGGGTTGGTGGGGGAGTCGGGCTCGGGCAAGTCTATGACGGCCATGTCCTGCCTTGGATTGATGCCTGAGGCCGCTCGGCTGGGAGGCAGTGTCAGGGTCGCCGGACAGCAGGTCAACGGCGCATCGGCATCGCAGTTGGCGGTTTTGCGTGGCGGTGGCGCGGCGATGATCTTCCAGAATCCGATGAAGGCGCTCAACCCGTTCTTCACCATCGGGCGGCAGATGTTCGATGTCATCGGCTGCCATCGACAACTGAGTAAGGCACAAATCCGCGCCGAGGCGCTGAGCTCGCTGGAAGCGGTGAGCATGCCCGACCCCCCTCTGGCGCTAGCCAAGTACCCGCACCAGATGTCTGGCGGTCAGTTGCAGCGAGTGGTGATTGCCATGGCGCTGGCCTGTCGGCCGAAACTGCTGATCGCCGATGAGCCGACCACGGCGCTGGACGTCACCGTGCAGGCGCAGATCATCGCTCTGCTGCGCAAGCTGGCACGGGAGCAGGACCTGGCGATTCTGTTTATCACCCACAACCTGGGAGTAGTGGCTTCGCTCTGTGACCGGGTGGCGGTGATGTATGCCGGCGAAGTGGTGGAGAGCGGCCCGGTGGGCGAGGTGTTCAAGCGACCTGCACATCCCTACACCCTGAAGTTGATGGGCACCGTGCCAAAGTTGGGGCAGGGACCCCAGCCCCTGGGCTTCATCCCGGGGCAGGTGCCGAACATGGCGGCTCCCCCGGCTGGCTGTGCCTTCAACCCACGTTGTGAACGCGCCACCGGACGCTGCAATCACGCTGCGCCGAGGGTTGTCATCGGCAAGGAGCACTGGGCAGCTTGCCACAACATATTGGTCAAGGTGTGAGGCTTCTTTGAAAGGTAAACGGTTATGAATAACAACAAACAGCCCGCACTGCTGAGCGTCAATCAGCTGCACAAGACCTTCGCCACCCGCGACGGCCTGACGACCGCCATCGACCACATCAGCCTGGAGGTACAGGTCGGTGAGACAGTCGCGCTGGTGGGGGAATCCGGTTGTGGCAAAAGTACGGTGGCCGCGACCTTGCTCGGTCTGCTGCCAGCCGATAGTGGGCAAATTCTGGTTGAAGGTCGGCCGCTGCCCACTGATGCCAGGGCGCGGGGCAGGAGCTTGAGTATGGTGTTCCAGAACCCGTACGCCTCGCTGAACCCGAAAATGACGATCAAGGCGATTGTTGCCGAGCCGCTGAAGGTTGCCTTTGGTTTGCGCGGTAGCGCCTTGCGCGCGCGCATTCTCACACTGCTGGGAAATGTAGGGATGGGCGAGGAGCACATGGAGCGCTATCCCCATGAATTCTCCGGTGGCCAGTTGCAGCGTATCGCTATCGCCCGGGCCCTGGCGCTGGAGTCAAAACTGCTGATTCTCGATGAGCCTACGGCGGCGCTCGACGTGTCGGTCCAGGCCCAGGTGCTGCAACTGCTCAAGACGCTGCAGACCGACAATGGCCTGAGCTACCTGTTTATCAGCCACGACCTTGCAACGGTCGAGTATCTGGCGCAGCAGGTGCTGGTGATGTACTTGGGGCGCATCGTCGAGGCCGGACCGGTGGAGCAGGTGTTCGGCCGACCGCGTCATCCCTACACGCGTGCGCTGCTCAATTCAGTGCCCTCCATCGACCCGGAGCGCCGTGACCAGTTGCAAATCCTGAGTGGAGAGATCCCCAGCCCCTTGAACCGGCCTGCCGGGTGCCACTTCGCGCCCCGTTGTCCGCGGGCCAGTGATCGTTGTCGCCGAGAGGTGCCAGCCGAGACCCTGGATCACGGCCACCGCTTTTCTTGCCACCACCCTCTGAACGATGAGAGCTGAACCCCTATGTACAATAAAAAAGACATGACCGCTCCCGGCGTCGGTTATCAGGACTTAAGGCTGATGCAGGGCTATCCGCCGCCCCGGGAAAAGCAAGTTGGCCTGCATAACTGGGACAGTCCGCCCTATAACCGCTGGTCGTTCCAGCACATGAGCCAGCTGTTTCCGGTGGCCGCTATTCATCGCAGTTCCGGGCCGGTCACCGAACTCGAGCGCGACGAACGCTCACTGGACGACGTACGTTTCCAGCGGGTCGACGGTGGTCAAACTGACCTGGCGACGTTTCTGACCGACAGCTATACCGATGGCTTTTTAGTGCTCCACCGAGGCAAGGTGGTTTCGGAGCAGTACTTCAACGGTATGCAGCCGCACACGTTGCATCTGTTGCAGTCGGTATCCAAGACCATCATCGGCAGCCTGGTCGGCAGGTTGATCGGTCAGGGCAGAATCGATCCCCAAGCGCCGGTCAGCCATTATGTGCCCGAGCTTTCGGCAAGCGGTTATGGCGACGTCCGGGTACAGGATTTGCTGGATATGCGTACGGGGGTGAGATTCAGGGAGGACTACACCGATCCGGATGCTGAATTCATCCAGTTGGATATCGCCTCGGGCTGGCGTGAACGGGGAGAGCGTACGTCTCCAGACAGCATTTATGGTTTGTTGAAGTCACTGGGCAAAGACCGTGAACATGGTCAGTTCTTTGAGTATCGCTCAGTGGATACCGATATGTTGGCTTGGGTCTGTGAGCGGGCCTGCGGTGAGCGGCTCCCCGTTTTACTGAGTCGGGAGATCTGGTCAAAGCTGGGTACGGAACAAGACGCGAATATCACCCTCGATTGTGTTGGAACCGCATTAGCCGATGGCGGGATGAGTGTCACGCTGCGCGATCTGGGGCGGTTTGCCCAGATGTATCTGCAAGGTGGACGTTTTAACGGGGAGCAGATTGTTCCAGAGGATTTTGTTCGTGCTTGTGGTCGTGGTTCCACACCTGCTTTTGAGGTCCTGTATGGTCCCTTTCTCAAACACTTTCCAAGCGCCGCCTACAGCAATCAGTGCTGGGTGCTGGACAGTGAGCAGGGCATCTATTCGGCGCGCGGTGTATTTGGGCAAAGTATCTATTTCGATCCGGCTTCTGAAGTGGCAATCGTAAAACTTTCCAGTTGGCCGGATTTCATCAATTCAGAATGGACGGTGAATAACTTCCGTGCTTGTGCCGCTGTGGTTGAAGAGCTGCAACGCAGCTGATGCGGGAGTATGAACGACCGCCGCTTGTCAGGAACGTCCCAGCCTTGGTGAAGAGGTGTCATGTGCAGCCTCGGCATAACTACACCCAGACCCTGCTGGCCGCCGCGCCCGGGGCTTCGGTGCGAGAAGCGGGACCGGCAGCGAACCTGAGCGCCGCCGGCGGCTGACCCTCCCGGCCCGCTGGCATCTGGACGCTGTTCGCAGCCTTCGTCCTGGCGGGCCCTACCCCTTTCATCCAGACCGCGCTTTTGCCGTGGCCGGGATGAGTGTTGCCAAAAATAAAATAAACAAGAGACGGAGCGACCATGAACTTGAACACCACCCGGGCCTTGCGCTCATTGACCCCGCTGGCGCTGTTGGGGGCCCTTGCCACCCCCGCGATGGCGATCCAGGTCACCGACAACCTCGACCTCGGCGGTGCCGTCCGGGCGCGTTGGGACTATGATCCGGATCGCGACATCCAGAAGTTCAACTTCGACACCGCGATCCTCAGCGCCAAGTACCACTCCGACACCTGGATTGGCCAGGCCAAATACCGGTTCTACGGTCGAGCCTACCCTTACAACTACACAAAGAATGTCGGTGACGTCCAGTTCGCCGAAATGGCGTGGATCGGCTACAAGTTCAACCCCGACCAGCAGGTCCAGGTCGGCCTGAACCAGCTGCCGTTTGGTTTGCAGCCGTACTTCGGCAGCACGTTCTTCCAAACCCTGGGCAGTGTCGTGGGACTGGAAGACGTGGAAGAAGTCGGCGCCAAGTACATCCAGCAAAGCGGCGACTGGAATATTCAGGCCGGTTACTACCTGCGCCCGGCCTGGCAGGGTAAAGGCACAAGCAAGGGTGACACCTACTCCACCGTGGTCTCCGAAGCGGACAGCTATGTCACCGACGGCAGCAACAACCAGGAACGCAACACAGTGGTCCTCGGGTGGCCAAGGCGCTGGACTTGGGGCCGTGGAAGTCCGAAGTCGGGATTTCCGGCCTGACCTCGTCCCTGGAGAACCGCGACACCAACAACGATGGTCGGCGCAATGCCGTGGCGGTGCACTACCTTGGCAAAAACGGCCCGTGGGGCGTGCAACTTCAAGCCGCGCGACAGCAGATGTCCCCGCGCAACCCCGGTACCGATGAACTGGTGACTTTCGGCGGTTACGACGGCACCTTCAACGTCGCCAGTCGCGGCAACTTGTACGTAGCGGATGTGAGCTACGACGTCAGCGGCAAGTATCTGTTCGATCAGATCAGCGGTGTGCAGCTGTACGCCAACTACAGCGCCTTCGATAAATCCGCGGACGATTTCAAGACCTCGCAACGGATGATTTTCGGTACCTCGTTCTCCGTCAGCAAACTGTGGATCGCCACGGAATGGTTGTATGGCAAGAATGATCCGGTCATCGGTGGCGGCAGCCTTACCCAGAGTCTGGGGACTGGTGGTAGTAACCAGTGGGAAAACCAGTTGTACATGAACATCGGCTATTACTTCTGATCCGGATTTTTTGGCAACAGCCCTAAAGTCCTCTTCGCGAGCGGGCTCGCTCCCACAGGTTTAGCGCATAACCTGTGGGCGAGCCTGAGCTGGTCAAGTAGGTCCGGACACCGACTACGGTGTTTATGCCGCTTTTTGCTCCATGGCTATTGGCGACAGGTAGTTGCTGTAGCTGTGGAGCCTGGTGCGGTTGCCTGGGTATTTAATTTGGGTTTCTGTACGGCCCTTGGTTTAACGAATCCTCTCTCACTTCGAGGCAAAATCATGACGGATTTGCTTGCACAAAAAGATGTTAAAAATCACCTCCATCCTTATACGGATGCTCGACGCCATGAAGCGGATGGCCCCCTGATTATCGAGCGTGGAGAAGGCGTTCATGTTTATGACAATCAAAATAAGCGATACATCGAGGCGATGTCAGGCCTATGGAGTGTGGCGCTTGGTTTCAGCAACCAACGGCTGATCGAGGCTGCCGAAAAGCAACTACGTACACTGCCGTTCTATCATGTGTTTTCTAGCAAGGCACACCGTCCCAGCATCGAGCTCGCCGAAAAATTGGTGGAGATGGCTCCGGTGCCGATGAGCAAAGTTTTTTTCACCAACTCCGGCTCTGAGGCAAACGACACGGTAGTTAAGCTTTTGTGGTACCGGAACAATGCTCTGGGGAAGCCCGCCAAGAAAAAGTTTATCAGTCGGCAGAACGCATATCACGGTACCACGACCGTAAGTGCGAGCCTCACTGGGCTGCCGGCAAATCAGCGCGGTTTTGACGTTCCCCTGCCGGGCTTCCTGCATGTCAGCTGCCCGCACTTTTACCGATATGGTCGAGCAGGTGAAACAGAAGAACAGTTCGCCGATCGCCTCGCCCGAGAACTGGATGATCTGATCATCAAGGAAGGCCCTGAGACGGTCGCAGCGTTTTATGGCGAACCGCTGATGGGAGCGGGGGGTGTGATCATTCCGCCGAAGACCTACTGGGAAAAGATCCAGAAGGTGTGCCGCAAGCATGACGTCTTGATTGTCGCGGACGAGGTCATCTGTGGTTTCGGGCGCACCGGCAATATGTTCGGTTGCGAGACCTTTGATATCAAACCAGACGTCATGGTGGTATCCAAACAGCTGTCGTCTTCCTATCAGCCCATTGCAGCCATATTGATTAACGACGCTGTTTACCAAGACATTGCCGACCAGAGCCAGTCGATCGGCACGTTAGGGCATGGCTTCACTGGTAGCGGGCACCCGGTAGCTACTGCAGTCGCCCTGGAGAATCTTAAAATTATCGAAGAGGAGGGCCTGGTTCAGCATGCTGCTGAAATGGGGATTATCCTTCGCAAGGGCCTTCAGCAGTTTGCTGATCATCCTGTGGTTGGAGAGGTTCGTGGTGTGGGGTTGATTGCTGCCGTTGAGTTGGTAGCCGACCGGCACACAAAAGAGCCTTTCGAGGCTGTTGGCAGACTCGGGCGGTATCTGTCCTCTCAGACCCAGGAGCGTGGCATGATCAACCGAGTCATAGGAGATGCATTGGCATTCTGTCCTCCGTTGATCTCAACGGAGAAGGATATCAATGAAATCCTTGGAGTTTTTGCGGCTTCTTTGGATGCGACACAGCACTGGTACCTCAAACACACTGCACCGTAGTTAACGCCACTCACTATGGGTAGAGCCGGAATGCGGAGTCCTCCGGCCTGCCGCTTCGTACTGGAAAGTGTGTAAAAAGCGCTGGTACAGTTCCGTACAGCCAGGGGCACCATGGGCCTGCCGGCCTGACGAAGGCTCCCGCGGTTGAGTTGCCTCAGGAGTGGCTACTGGACTGCTTGAGTGAGGACCCTATTCGCAAGATGCAAAGGACATTTCGTTTGCTGGCCCACTGTACGGCTAAGACCAATGTTCCGGCGAGCAGTAAGCAGTGGGTTGCGGTATTTCGGCGTTTGAAATTAGATCTGAGTGTTGAAGCGACAGGTTGCTGTGGGATGTCCGGTACCTATGGTCATGAAGCGCGTAATCAGGAGACATCACGGGTGATTTTTGATTAGTCATGGAAACGAATGGTTGCGGAGGACATGCCAGGTGAGCCACTTGCTACCGGCTACTCGTGTCGCAGCCAAGTGAAGCGTTTTTCGAGCAGAAACTTGAGGCACCCGCTGGAGATTCTTCTGGAAGTGTACCGGGACATCTAGATGGACGACCGCCTTTGGCCGATTTCTGCCTGTCACCACCGTCAGCTTTTGGCCGACGGCTGCCTATAGTTCGAGGTCCAAAGCAGGCTATTGCTAGCCTACTCCCGTGCAGCGGATCACAGCCGAAATCCGCTGCGCGGAATGGTACCAGTGCCGACATTCGTCGTCGCAAGGACGCTGCTGCGGTTGAATATCGTGGCCGTATAGGTGGTCACATTGCATTGATCGGAGTGTTTACGGGTGGCGTTTGCGCGTTGACCAACGATTTTAACAATTCGACATTACTGGGGTTTTATAAGCGCTGGTTGGTCAGTGGGTTTAGCAATAATTGTCTTGAGTTCTGCACTCATGGGGAATTTGAGATTCAAACCGTTAGGGGGGATAGGCTGAGTAAACCATTTGTCGTAAATGGTGTTGATTTCACCTGAGATGAAAAGGGATCTTATCGAATCATCAACAACTCTTTTCAGGTCCGGATCGCCACGACGCATTGTGCAGCCATAGATTTCATTGGATTGGGGCGTTCCTGTGACCATCCAGTCTTCTGGTTTTTTAGCTTTGGCCATCTCGCCTGCCAGCAATGCGTCATCTTGCATAAAAGCAATGGCACGACCGGATTCGAGCATCTGGTAAGCCTCGCCAATGTCTTTGGCAGAGATGACGTTCATATCCATCTTTTTATCGGCGTTCATGACCTTGAGCATCCGCTCGGCAGTGCTGCCAGCAGTGGTCACGACGTTCTTGCCATTGAGATGGTCAAAATCTTGGTAAATCGAATCCTTCCGGACCAACAGTCGAGTGCTGGCTTCGAAGATGCCGACTGAAAATTCGACTTGCTGCGCTCTCTCTGCGGTATTGGTAGTAGAACCGCACTCCAGATCGACAGTACCGTTTTGCACAAGCGGGATGCGTGTTTGTGACGTCACCAGGTTGTACCGCACGTTCAGCTCGGGCATCTCAAGTTCTTGCTTGATAGCGTCGACAATTTTCAACTGGATGTCATGGGAGTAGCCAACTGGTTTGCCGGAAGCGTCGGCGATGTAGGAGAACGGAATTGAAGAGTCTCGGTGGCCCAGGGTTATGGTCCCCGAGTTCTTGATTTTTTTAAGTGTACCGGTGAGTTCGGCAGCCATCACTGGCGTGAAGGTTAGCGCCGCAGTCAGAGTAACGCCCAGCATTGCAGGGAAGACACGCATCAAAAGCTCCTCATAAGGGTGAGGCGAGTCTTTTTCTGACTCGCCCATCTTTGGCTCAGCGGCCGTGCTCGCTGGGCTGGCGACTTGCTTATTGTTGAAACGTTAGTCATGACACCGTCCTGCGTGGCGGGGAGGGATGCATGGCTTTAAAGCAAAAGCGTCGGCGTCGAGTCAGGTCGCGCGAGCCATGATGGATTGCGCGCGACCAATGACTGGTGCATCGACCATTTGCCCATCCAGCACGAAAACGCCTTCGCCCGAACGGGCGGCTTCGATAATGCGTTGCGCCCAGTGCAACTCTTCCAGGCTGGGTTTTAACGCCTGATGAATGATCGCGACCTGGTTTGGATGGATACACAGCGCGCCACCAAAGCCCATGTCGCGTGCATATTGCACCGCGCCTAGCAACCCAACGGTGTCTTGGATCGAGGGAAACACCCCGTCCAGCGCTGGAGCGAGTTCGGCAATTCGAGTCGCGAGTAAAACGGCGTAGCGAGCATGGCTAAGAATTTCTTCAGCGGCTGGACTGCCTGTAGTCAGGTTCAGGTCCAGACCCAGATCCAGACTACCGAACGACAAGCGCTCAACGCCTTGAGTGCTGGCAATCTCGTTAATTGCAGCCAAACCCTTGGCGCTCTCGATGATTGGCCAGATCGATTTTTCGGTACCAGCAGCAGTGGTTACCTGTGCCGCAGTTTCTGCTTTGGGTAGCAGTATTCCAATCACGCCGGCGTGGCGTCTGCAAAGGTCCAGGTCCGCAACATGCGCCCAGTGACCCGGGGCATTCACACGGACCAGAATCCGTGCATCCGGGTTTTCGCTCAGGAAAGAATCAAGATTGTCCCTGGCCTGCTCCTTGAAGTTTTCTTGTACTGCATCTTCCAGGTCAACGATGGCGCGATCAGCACCGGTGGCGATAGCTTTTTGGATGCGCTCTGGTCGAGTGGCCGGCACAAAAAGGGCGGATCGAACAATTGATTTGCTCATGTCGTTGCTCCATTGCTGAACTCAATTTCTCCGATCTGTGCTGTGCCGTCCTGATTGCCTGCCCAGACCTGCGCCTTGCCATTTTCGATCAAGCGTCCGCCCACCTCGAAAGGTTGAGGTGAAATTAGCGGTCTTACTCCACGGAAAGTGAAACGCTCCAGGCGCGCCGTCGGATGCGCTTTGGTGAAGGCACGCAAGTTCAATGTGGCGATCAATGGACCATGTACCACAAGCCCCGGATAACCTTCGGTTTCTGTCACATACGGCCAGTCATAGTGAATGCGGTGACCATTGAAGGTGACTGCGGAATAGCGGAACAGCAGAGTTGGAGTGGGCTCTATCCGTTCCTGCCATTGGCCTTCAGGTAGCGTTTCGGTGCCTTGCAGTTTAGGCGGGGTAGGTTCGCGGTAAACAATGTCCTGTTCATCTTGAAGGGCGAGTTCGCCGTCCTGGAAAAACTCGTGACGTACCGTGACGAACAATAAGAATCCCGTGCGACCGTGCTTCTCCTCGACGTTGAGGATGGTTGATACACAGGTCACGTCAGCCTCCACTTTTAACGCCTGGTAAAACTCAATGCGGCTGCCCGCCCACATGCGATTGCGGTTATGGGCCGGCGGCAAAAAGCCCCCCAACGCAGGATGGCCATCCGGCCCCAGCCCGCTGGCACCCACCGGATCCTGAAAAAATGCCCAGTGCCACAGGGGCGGCAGCGGCTCGCCGGGTTGTGGAGTCGACTCGCCCAATGTCGCGGCAATACGTCTGACCAGAGTGAAACTTATCCGGTCCTGGCTTTCCTGACGTCGTCCAATCCAAGGGGAAAAATCGGAACTGTTGCTCATATTCTTTGCTCCAGTCGGTCAGTGATCAGGCCAGGGCAGCCATTTCTGGAATCGCTTCAAAAAGATCTGCCACCAGGCCGTAATCGGCCACCTGGAAGATCGGCGCTTCTTCGTCCTTGTTGATCGCAACGATCACTTTGGAGTCTTTCATGCCGGCCAGGTGCTGGATCGCGCCGGAGATACCGACGGCGATGTACAGCTGTGGAGCAACGATCTTGCCGGTCTGACCGACCTGCATGTCGTTGGGTACGAAACCTGCGTCGACCGCGGCGCGCGAAGCACCGACGGCAGCGCCCAGCTTGTCAGCCAGCGCGTACAGGTGTTTGAAGTTGTCGCCGTTCTGCATGCCGCGACCGCCGGAAACGACGATCTTGGCAGCGGTCAGTTCAGGACGATCGGACTTGGCCAGCTCTTCGCCGACGAAGCTCGAAGTGCCAGCGTCGTGCGCAGCAGCAACCGCTTCAACTGCAGCGGAGCCACCTTCGGCTGCAACCGGGTCGAAACCGGTAGCACGCACGGTGATGACTTTCACGGCAGCGTTCGATTGAACGGTGGCGATGGCGTGTACCGCGTAGATCGGACGCTTGAAGGTATCAGCGCTTTCAACCGAGATGATCTCGGAGATCTGGTCAACGTCCAGCTGAGCGGCAACCCGCGGCAGGATGTTTTTGCCGTTGGACGTGGCGGCAGCCAGGATGTGGCTGTAGCCCTTGCCCCCGCCTTCATGGGCAAGAGCAGCAACCAGAGGCGCGACGTTTTCCGGCAGTTGGTGCGTGTAGGCGGCGTTGTCGGCCACCAGCACTTTCGCCACGCCAGCGATTTTCGCTGCGGCTTCAGCCACGGCGCCAACGCCCTGACCTGCAACCAGCACGTGGATATCACCACCGATTTTGGCAGCGGCAGCCACGGTGTTCAGTGTGGCCGGGGCCACTATTTTGTTGTCGTGTTCCGCTATAACCAAGATAGTCATTTCTGGCTCCTTAACTCAAAGCACCTTCGCTTCGTTTTTCAGTTTCTCGACCAGTTCAGCCACCGACTTGACCTTGATACCCGCGCTGCGTGCAGCTGGCGCTTCGACTTTCACGGTCTTGTTGGTGGAGGCGGTGGAAACGCCCAAAGCGTCCGGAGTCAGCACTTCGAGAGGCTTCTTCTTGGCTTTCATGATGTTTGGCAGGGACGCGTAGCGCGGCTCGTTCAAACGCAGGTCGGTGGTGACGATGGCCGGCAGTTTCAGGGAAACTGTCTGCGCGCCGCCGTCGATTTCGCGGGTCACGGCAACGGTGTCGCCGGACACTTCGACTTTCGATGCGAAGGTGCCCTGACCGTAGCCGCTCAATGCAGCGAGCATCTGGCCAGTCTGGTTGTTGTCGCTGTCGATGGCTTGTTTGCCAAGGATCACCAGCTGAGGCTGTTCCTTGTCGACAACAGCCTTGAGCAGCTTGGCAACGGCCAGGGAAGTCAGATCTTCAGCGGATTCGACGAGGATGGCACGGTCCGCACCCAGAGCCAGCGCAGTGCGCAGTTGCTCTTGAGCGGTGGACGGGCCGACGGAGACGACGACGATTTCAGTCGCAACGCGCCCTTCTTTTATAGAGAGTTCTTTCAGGCGTACGGATTCTTCAACGGCGATTTCGCAGAACGGGTTCATCGACATCTTGACGTTGGCGAGGTCAACGCCGGAATTGTCCGCCTTGACGCGAACCTTGACGTTGTAATCCACAACGCGTTTGACAGCTACCAGGATCTTCATTGGGCAGTGTTCTCTCGAAAATCATT
The DNA here is from genome assembly GCF_019823085.1 of Pseudomonas sp. DR48. Classification (NCBI taxonomy): domain Bacteria; kingdom Pseudomonadati; phylum Pseudomonadota; class Gammaproteobacteria; order Pseudomonadales; family Pseudomonadaceae; genus Pseudomonas; species Pseudomonas sp. DR48. Next base: position 4,955,008 of record NZ_CP081946.1, read on the forward strand.
GATCGTTGCAGGCAGGCTTTTTGTTTTCAGATCAAGACTAAATCGCCCCGGCTGTGCGCATTTGGTCAATGCGATCCGTGCCCAGCCCCAGTTCCCTTAGAACCTGTTCGGTGTGCTGACCGAGGCCCGGTACGGCATCCATACGTGGCTCGAATGCGCTGTTGCTACCGGGAGGTATCAAGCCAGGAACGGTGCCTGCAGGGGTCTCGACGTCTCGCCAACGATCACGAGCCTGAAGTTGCGGATGGTCCCAGACACCTTGCATGTCGTTGACCCGAGCGTTGGCAATTTGCGCATGCTCCAACCGATCAAACACTGCATCGAAATTGAGTGTGGAGAACGATTCAACGATGAGTGCCCGCAGCGCTTGGCGGTTTTCGACGCGCTTGAAGTTGGCAGAGAAACGTTCGTCTTTCGCCAGTTCAGGCGTCAGCAGTACCTTGTCGCAAAACAGCTGCCATTCGCGCTCATTCTGTAAACCCAGCATGACTGTGGAGCCGTCACCGATGGGGAAGGGGCCATAGGGGTAGATCGTGGCGTGCGCGGCGCCTGCTCGAGGTGGCGGAGGCGCGCCGTTGTAGGCGTAGTACATCGGGTAGTTCATCCACTCGACCAGGCTTTCCAGCATCGACACATCGAGGTGGCTACCTTCGCCGGTGCGCCCACGCAACAGCAAGGCAGATAGAATTCCGGTGTAGGCGTACATGCCGGCCGCGATGTCAGCAATTGAGCAACCGGCCTTGGCCATTTCTTCATCGCCGGGGCCTCCGGTGACGGACAGGAATCCGCCTTCACTCTGGATCAACAGGTCATAAGCCTTTTTCTTTTCATAGGGGCCGCCTGCGCCATAGCCTGAAATGTCACAAACGATCAGGCGCGGAAACCGCTGATGCAACGCCTCAAATGAAAGCCCCATTCGTGCAGCCGCACCCGGCGCCAGGTTCTGCACCAGGACATCGGCCGTAGCCAGCAAACTGTCCAGCACCTCGGTGGCCGACTCTTGTTTCAGGTCGAGGGTCAGGCTTTCTTTCGAGCGATTGGTCCAGACGAAATGCGAGGCGAGGCCGTTGACGCGTTGGTCGTAGCCCCGGGCGAAGTCGCCTGTGCCGGGGCGTTCGACCTTGATGACACGTGCGCCGAGATCGGCCAGTTGTCGGGTGCAGAAAGGTGCTGCAATGGCATGTTCAAGGCTGACGACGGTAATGCCATCGAGCGGACGGAGGCCGTTGGGTTGGCTCATGATTATTATCTCTCTTGTCATGGCTCCCCAGTCGCGCCTGCTTAAGCAAACGCACTGGGCTTTACGCTGATCCTTTAGAAGGAGCGCGGCAGTTCGAGCAGGTGTTCGGCAACGTACGACAGGATCAGGTTGGTGGAGATGGGAGCAACCTGATACAGACGGGTTTCGCGGAATTTACGCTCGACGTCGTACTCGCAGGCAAAACCAAAACCGCCGTGGGTCTGCAAGCAAGCGTTCGCGGCTTCCCAAGAGGCTTTCGCCGCCAGGTACTTGGCCATGTTGGCGCTGGCCCCAGCGTTGATGCCGCCGTCGTATTCCTCGCAAGCACGCCAGCGCATCAGGTCAGCCGCTTCGATTTCAATGTGTGCTTCAGCGATGGGGAACTGCACGCCTTGGTTCTGCCCGATAGGGCGTCCGAACACGATGCGATCACGCGCATAGGCGCTGGCCTTTTCGATAAACCAGCGGCCGTCGCCAATGCATTCGGCTGCGATCAGCGTGCGTTCGGCATTCAGTCCGTCCAGGATGTAGCGGAAACCTTTGCCTTCTTCGCCGATGAGGCTGTCGGCAGGAATTTCCAGGTTGTCGAAGAACAACTCGTTGGTTTCGTGGTTGACCATGTTGGCGATCGGCTGCACGGTCATGCCGTTACCGATGGCTTCACGCAGGTCCACGAGGAAGATCGACATGCCCTCGGACTTTTTCTTCACATCAGCCAAAGGAGTCGTACGCGCCAGCAGAATCATCAGATCGGAATGCTGGACGCGTGAGATCCATACCTTCTGCCCGTTGATGACGTACTTGTCACCTTTGCGCACGGCGGTGGTCTTTATCTTTGTGGTGTCGGTGCCGGTGGTGGGCTCGGTTACACCCATTGATTGCAGGCGCAATTCACCGTTGGCCAGTTTGGGCAGGTAGTAGCTTTTCTGTGCCTCGCTGCCGTGACGCAGCAGGGTGAACATGTTGTACATCTGCCCGTGAACGGTGCCGGAGTTGCCGCCGCAGCGGTTTACTTCTTCGAGGATCACCGAGGCCTCGGCCAGCCCCAGGCCAGAGCCTCCATATTCGACAGGAATCATTGCTGCCAGCCAACCGGCGTCGGTCAGGGCCTTGACGAAGGTTTCCGGAAAGCCTTTTTCCTCATCGACTTTACGCCAGTAAGCCGCATCGAATTCAGCGCAAAGAGCGCGTACGCCCTCGCGGATGGCATTGAGTTCTTCAGAGATACGGTCAGTCATTATTATTCTCCTCAACGCGTCACGCACGGCATCAGCCCTGCGTGACCGGGTCCGGGTATGGCGCAATCAGATCGGGTTGAAACCCAGCGCAGCACGAAAGCGATTCTTGACGTAGTGACCATCACGCGGCGGCAGTACCCGTGGCGGGTTTTCCGCTTTGATCTTGATCGTCGCGAGCTTGACGCCATCGCGTGTCGCAAAGCGCTCCCGCAAGTCGTGTACGCCTTCCATGTCCCGGATTTCATCGGTCCAGCTGAAGCCGCAAGTCTTGGCGACCTGGTCCAGTGAGATACCAAAACCGGCGTGGCTGACTTGCATGCCGGTTTCACCAAAGTGACCGTTATCCAGCACCGCGATAGTCAGGTTGGCGGGCTTTTGCAGCGCTACCGTGGCCAGGGCACCAAAGCCCATGAGCAACTCGCCGTCACCGGTGACCACCACCACCGATTTGTCTGGCTGCGCATTTGCCAGGCCCAGCCCCACAGTGATTGCGCTGCCCATGGCAGCCCACAGGTAATAATTCAGATCATGGTCACCGGCAGCCATGACGTCATAGGACGCAGAGCCCAGGCCGGTCACGACCAACACGTCTTTGCGGTCGGCCAGCAAGGCCTTGACCACTTCGCGGCGGCACAGGGTGTGGTTTGCGCTTACTTGACCCATTTTTTTTCTCCAATCAGGCGCTGGCCGAGCAGCAGGGCAGTGGACGAATCGCCGTTGAAGGCCATGGTCGCGGCACCGTGCAGCAGCGGGGCGACGTCTTCTGGAACGTCTGCGCGCCAGGTCATGACCTTCATCAGGTTCAGGGAGGCTTCGGTGGCTTGCCCCATCGGGTTCTGCCACGCGTTGAACTCGGCCCAGTCGCCGCGCATGGTGACGACCATTAACAGCGGAAAGCCGGCGCAGACTTGCAGGGCGAGGGTGTTGATGCAATTACCGACGCCGCTGGACTGCATCAGGAGAGCGCCGCGCTCACCACCTAGCCACGCACCTGCCAGGTAGCCGATGCCTTCTTCTTCGGTGGTGAGGACGACGGCCTTGATGTCCGGATCCGCATAGGACATACGGATCGCCGCCGAGTGGCCTGCATCCGGTACGAAGACCACGTGTTTGACGTCGTGGGCCTTGAGCACGCGGAATACGTCCTCCTGCCAATCCTGTCCCACGGTGTGTTCAGCTTCTGTTGACATACCCATCTCCCAAGCAGTGCTGCTTTTGTGTTTTCACCATTCTGGGAGTGCTGGAAGCGAACTACGACTACCGTTTTTGTCTTTGAGATATGCCCATTTTGTATAGCTGGAAGGTGAATACGTGGCCTGCCGGGCAATGGCGATAGCCACGCATTATGGGAAGGGAAAACGATTAACGTAGCGAGGTACAGAACGTATGTATCGCCTCGCACGCCCGGCGCAATGAAGCGTCATCCAGGGCGTAGGCGATGCGAATGTAAGGGCCGAGGCCAAAAGCGCTGCCATGCACTACGGCTACATCCGCTTCGTCGAGCAGCGCATGCGCGACATCTTCATCGGTGTGCAATACCAGGCCACCGGGTGAGGTGCGACCGATCAATCCGGCACAGGACGCGAACGCGTAGAACGCCCCGGCCGGACTGACGCATTCAAGGCCTGGGGTATCGTTCAGCAGCGCCACCATCAAATCACGACGACTCTGGAATGCGATGCGGCTTTCACGGATGAAATCCTTGGGACCTTCCAGCGCCGCGAGCGCAGCCTGTTGCGACACAGAGCAGGCGCCAGAGGTTTGCTGACCTTGCAGTTTTTCCATGGCGTCCAGCAGCCAGCGCGGCCCAGTGGTGAAACCGATTCGCCAGCCGGTCATGGCATAGGCCTTGGACACCCCGTTCATGGTCAGGGTGCGCGGTGCCAGCCGTGGTTCGACTTGGGCCAGGGTATGGAACGTTTGATCGTCGAAGATCAGGTGCTCGTAGATGTCATCAGCCAAAATCAGCACCTGAGGGTGAGCCAGCAACACCTGCGCCAGAGCGCGCAGTTCTTCCTCGCTGTACACCGCACCGGTCGGGTTGGACGGCGAATTGAGGATCAACCAACGGGTCTGCGGGGTGATCGCGGCGGCCAGTGCCGAGGGCGTCAGCTTGAAACCGGTGTCGGCATCGCAGGTAACGATTCGGGCTTCACCACCGCACAGCTGAACCATCTCCGGGTAACTGACCCAGTACGGCGCCGGCACGATGACTTCGTCACCTTCATTGAGGGTAGCGGCCAGGGCGTTGTAGATCACCTGTTTGCCCCCGTTGCACACCAGCGTGTCTTGCCAGGCGACGTCCAGACCGTTCTCACGACGGAACTTGGTGGCCACGGCTTCTCGCAGTGAACGTACACCGGCGACCTGGGTGTAGCGGGTGTGGCCGTGTTCAATGGCCTGAATGGCCGCGTCGCGCACATGCTTGGGCGTATCGAAATCGGGCTCGCCGGCGCACAGTGAAATAATGTTCGCGCCTTGTGCACGGCGCTCTGCTACCCGATCCATGATCCGGTAAGTCGCGGAAGGCTGCGCGCAGGCCAGACGATGATTCAGACGCTGGATATCGGCGCTCATGCGCGGGTTCTCCACTCAGTCAGGTTCATCAGCTCCAGGGTCGAGCGACCTTCGGTCAACGCCCGCATCATCTGCGCTTCCTTGTTCGCGCGCGCCTCGCCTTCGGCCAGGGTTCGTGCCGCATCCGCCTTGGGGATGATGATCACACCGTCATCGTCAGCCACCACCCAGTCGCCCTGTGCCACGAAGGCACCGTTGAAATTGAACGGTTGCCCCACCGAAGGCGCACTGGCCTTGACTGTGCCTTTCACCGAAATACCGCGAGCAAACACCGGGAACTGGCGCTTCTTCAGGGCCGCGATATCGCGCACGCCGCCATCGATCACCAGCCCGACGACGCCAGCCGCTTCGGCCGCCACGGTCAGCACTTCGCCCCAATAACCGGCGATGAAGCTGCCGGTGCCCACGACCAGCACGCTGCCACGGGGCACACGTTCCATCGCCAGGTGCAGCGCGAGGTTGTCGCCTGGCGAGCATTCCAGTGGGTAAGCGGGGGCGGAGATGAAGGCGCCGTCCCAGATCGGGCGAATTGCATTGTCGACCGCGCAAGGCAGATGGGACGCTTCATACAGCGTCGAGCTGCCCAGCACTTTGGCCCGTGCGTAAGCATCCAGGGGGAGGGGGAGCATGGTCATCAGACTTTCCTCTGCAGGCTGTGGTAACCCAGTGCGGTCCGGGCTTCTTTAAGGGTTTTGCCTTGGCTGATCAAGGCGCGAATGTCGGCTTCGACCGATTCGATTTGACGGGCACACGCGGCCACTTCAGCTGCGCGAGCCCGGGGGACGATCACCACGCCGTTGGCGTCGGCGACCACGATGTCGCGGGCACAGACCCGGGCGGCACCGATGGACACCGGCTGGTTGACCGACTGAACCTGCACCCGATCTTTACCGGTGCGCATGAAGCGGCCTTTGCTGAAGATCGGGTAGCCATCGCCCAGTGCTTTGTTGACGTCACGGCAAACACCGTCGATGACCGTGGCTGCGATCTGCCGAGTACTGGCGTACTGGGTCATGATGTCGCCCCAAACGGTGCAGTCAGTGCGGCCGCCATTGTCAATGACCACCACATCGCCGGGCGCGACGTCTTCGATGAAATCGCCCACGGTGCCCGGGGGTACGCTGGCCGAGACGTACTGCACGGTAAACGCCGGGCCGACGATAACCTTGCTGTAGTTGTCCAGTGGCGCCACACCGAGGCATTGGCCAGGCAGGCCGAGTTTGTCCATTGCGTCAGACACGCCCGGGGTGTCCAGGCCTTCAAACAAGACGACCAGTGCTTTGTCTTCGATATTCATCAGGCGTGCTCCACGTGGATCGCTTCGAACTGGCTGTCATGCATGACCTCGGCTACCGAGCGACCGCTGCGAACAGCCTCGACCATGCTGTCCTGGCGGTGGGCAATACGCTCGCCAAGGTCGAGCACTTTCTCGATATAGGCTGAAGGCACGAACACGGTGCCGCAGGTATCGGCGATGACATAGTCGTTCTCGCTGACGTCGACGCCGGCCACGTTGATGGTTACGGCGGCATCGATCTGAACCACCCGATTGCGGGCACTGATCATGGTCACGCCACGGCCATAAACCGGGTAGCCAATTGACTCGCTGCCGTCGATGTCGCGGCTGAAGCCGTCGATGACCGTGCCGCGTACTTTCTTGCTGGTCGCTGCGTTGGCGAGGATGTCGCCCCAGCAGGAGATGCCTTCGATTCCACCGGCGATCACCAGCACACGATCGTCGCTGTCGATCTGTTCCACCACGGGGGTAATCAGGTGCACAGTGGGGGTGTTGTCGGATTTCGGTGCCAGCAGCACGGTGCTGGCGCGGCCGACAATCTTTGGGCAGTTCCACAACGGGCGCAGCCCAACGGTGGCACCCGGCAAGCCGAGGAAGTCGAGCGCATCGGAAACCGTGTTGGTGTCCAGCGCCGCCAAGCGATCCAGCAAACTCTTATTGATCATGGGAAGCCCCAGTGGTGACGGAGGCGTCCAGTGTCAGTGAGACACTTTGATAGGTATATTACTAATCACAGATGCCTTAGATACGTTAAACCTATGGATTAATCATGATCAATTTTCGACTGATTCGTCATCTCTGGTTGTTCCTGGCGGTGGCCGAAGAACAGAATTTCGGCCGTGCGGCCAAGCGTCTGGGCATGTCCCAGCCACCGCTGAGCGAGCAGATCCAGGTGCTGGAGCAGGCGCTCAAGGTCAAGCTGTTTGATCGCTCGCGACGCGGCGCGAAGCTGACCCCGGTGGGAGCGGCGATTCTGCCGGCCGTGCGCAAGTTCGCTGATCAATTGGAGCGCCTTGAACTCGCCGTGGAGGAGGCGGTGGCGGGGCAGTCCGGGATGTTGACTATCGGCGCGATTTCTACGGCGATGTTTGATGTCTTGCCCGATTTGATCGAGCAATTGAAAAATGATTACCCGCACCTCACGGTGTCCGTGCGGGAGATTGACAGCGTCGAAGCCATCCCGGCGCTGGAAGCCGGCGACATCGATCTGGCCTTCGCTCGTCTTGACGGCGACCTGGGACCCTCGATCAAATCGCTGCCGCTGACTCAGGACCGTCTGGTTGTGGCCCTGCCCAGCGATCACCCCTTGGCTGCGCGCACGCGAATCAGCCTGTCCAGCCTGGCTACTGAACCCTTGGTGATGTTTTCCCGAAAGGTCAGCCCGGTCTACTTTGACAACCTGATCGCGACCTGCCGCGCCAGCGGTTTTTCCCCGCGCGTGCTGCATGAAGTGCGCTCGGTCGCCTCGCAAATTGCCTTTGTCAGCTGCGGCCAGGGCATCGCACTGGTTCCGGCGTCGCTGAAAAAACTGGCGCCCGACAACGTGGTGTTTCGAGCGCTGAGCCAGAAGCTCAATGTCGTGACCACAGCGGTGGCCTGGAATGCAGATCGGCCCAACCCGCTGGTGACGGAACTGGTCGACCGGTTCCAGTCCAGAGCGTGAGTCGACCCACGCTCTGTGCATGAACGGGATCGATAGGTTTGGCGTATGAAAGCCTTCCCGTATCAGGAATTTACAGAAGGCTCGATTCCCCTTGTAATTGCGAGCTTGGCTGCCGGCAACCCAGGTTCGGCGCTACTTTTTCGCTCAAGGAGTCAACAACGTGTCCTCTCCAGAAACGTTCACTCATGTGCAACTCCCACTGACGGTGGAGGGTGTCCAACTGAACGTGGCCGCCATCCATCGCGACGGCGTCCTTGCGCCTATCGTGTTCCTGCATGGTTTTGGTTCGACCAAGGAGGACTATGCCGACATCGTGCAGCAGCCCGCATTTGCCGGTCACCCTTTCGTGGCGTACGACGCACCGGGTTGTGGTGAAAGCCAGTGCAATGACCTTTCCAGGATTTCCATTGCCTTTCTGCTGCAGACGGCATTGCAGGTGCTGGCGCATTTCGGCATCGAACGCTTCCATCTGGTCGGCCATTCCATGGGCGGACTGACTGCATTGATGCTGGCCCATCAGTTTCCGGACCGAGTGCTCAGCTTCGTTGATATCGAAGGCAATATCGCCCCGGAAGACTGTTTTCTCAGCCGGCAGATCGTTGACTATCCGAGCGACGATCCCGAGGCGTTTTTCGCCGCCTTCATCGAACGTGCCCGGCACGCACCGGCGTACGCCAGCGCACTCTATTCCGCGAGCTTGCGGCACAAGGTGCGTGCCGGTGCGGTACGGGGGATTTTCCAGTCCATGGTCGATCTCTCCGATAACGCTGACCTGATGGGCAAATTCCTCGGGTTGAAGTGCCCGCGAATGTTCATGTACGGCGAACAGAACGCGTCGTTGTCCTACTTGCCACACATCCAGGCTGAAGGAGTGCAGTTGGCACCTATTGCCGGTTGCGGGCATTTCCCGATGTATTCCAACCCGATCGCAATGTGGCGACAGATTGCTGATTTCCAGACTGGTATCGTGAAGTGATGCAAAAAAGGTCAGTTTGGTAATGCTAGCCAGAACCTGTGGGAGCGAGCCTGCTCGCGATGTCGGAGTGTCAGTCAACATAGATATTGACTGCTAAACCGCTATCGCGAGCAGGCTCGCTCCCACATGGGTTGCACCCGTGGAGCCCTTTTAATCAAAACTACACGCTGGCAGCGTGGGGTTTTACGCAACCCTTCAAACCGGTGCGCTCTTCAATTTCACCCGAGCCGCTGATGTACCCGTAGCGAGACAGATTGGGCATCAGCATCGCGGCGATGAACGTGACGGTCACTACTGCGGCGACATAGAAGAAGAAATATTCCTCGATGCCTTGAGACCGGAGCGACAAGGCGACGTATTCGGCAGTGCCGCCGAACGCCGCATTGCCGACGGCATATGGAAAACCCACGCCCAAAGCGCGTACTGCTGGCGGAAACAGTTCGGCTTTGACGATCCCGGCAACCGGAGTGTAGAGCGACGCGATGGCTAGCCCGCCAAACACCAACAGGAACGCCGTAAACGGATTACTGACCGACTGCAGCAAATAGAGCAGGGGGATCACCAGCACCATGGCCAACCCGGAAAACATCAGCATGTGCGTCTTTATTCCGATGCGGTCGGCGAGCAAGCCAAACAGCGGCTGACAGAGCATGAAACCAATCAGCGCCGCCGTCATGATGAAGCTGACCGTTTCCGGGCTGAAACCGGCGGAGATCACCAGGAACTTCTGCATGTAGGTGGTGAAGGTGTAAAAATACAGCGAACCGCCGATGGTGAAAGCCACCACGAGGGCGACCGCGCGTTTGTGCTTGAACATGCCGCGCAGCGAGCCGGCATCTTTACGGTTCATGTCCTTTTTGGTGGCGGTTTCATGCATTGCGCGGCGCAGATACACCACCACGATCGAGCTCAGCGCGCCGATGAAGAACGGTATCCTCCAACCCCATTCGCGCAACTCATCGCCCGTCAGGGTTTGCTGGAGAATGACCACGGTCATCAAGGCCAGCAGTTGGCCGGCGATGATGGTGAAGTATTGAAACGACCCATAGAAACACCGACGACCCGGTGTGGCGATTTCGCTGATGTAGGTGGCGCCGGTGCCGTATTCCGCGCCGACGGACAGGCCCTGAATCAGCCTGGCAACCACCAGCAGAATTGGCGCGGCTACCCCTATGGTTGCGTAGGTGGGCATGACGGCGATCAACAGCGAGCCAGCACACATCATGAACACCGAGATAATCATCGAGACCTTGCGACCGCGAGTATCGGCAATCCAGCCGAAAATCCAGCCGCCGAGCGGGCGCATGAAAAAGCCGACGGCGAAGACCCCGGCGGTTGCGAGCAACTGGCTGGTGGTATCGCCTTTGGGGAAAAACGAAGCGGCAAAGTAGATGGCGGTGTACGCGTAAATGAAAAAATCGTACCACTCCACCAAATTGCCCGAGCAGGCACCCATGATGGCTCTGACGCGATTCAGGCTTTTAATGTTTACAGTGTGGTTTGTTGAGTCGCTGGTTGATGCGGACATGTTGTTCACCCTTTTTTCAAGGCGAGACGATACGAGGCGCACGCTGATGCGTGTCCGACGTTGCTAGCTCGATGGGTTGATGTGCTTAACGCAGTGCGCGTGGCCTTTTGATGACCAAGGCACAGGAAGAGGGGGGATGCAGGCGAGAAGTCAGCTGTTCGCTGACGGTGTGAGGAGGGTCGGTCAGGTAGCGAGAAAGGTAGTCAATCATGGCGCAAGCCCTCGAATCTTATTTTTGTAGTCAGTCGATCACTCTTGGCGTCGACGTTGATTGCACGCTACCGCAGAGTGAGAAGGGTAATAAGCCGTCAGCCAGGCCTAACTGATATACCGAAATTCTATAGCTTGCCTTGCAGCCCCTGCGCTCAGAGGGATACAGCCGGGTCGAATGCCACACGGCGCCATAAGACGTAGACCCTGCGGCATTCCAGGAAATGCCAATGCGTTTACACTCACCCTACGTTCGACGCATTTCGCGCCGAGCCCGACTTTGACTGGCCTGGTAATGGATGTCGTTCAACTCAAAACCCTGATTCATGTGGCCGAGCTGGGCAGTCTCAGCAAGGCCTCCGACCGGCTGCACATCGCACAACCGGCACTTAGCCGGCAAATTCGATTGCTGGAAAAGGAGCTTGGCACCTACCTCTTTGATCGGCATGGGCGAGGCATGGAAATTACCGATGCCGGCCGCGAAGTGCTGGCGCATGCCACCCGAATCATGGAAGAAATGGAGTCCATTCGAAGTTCTGTGTCGGGCGCGAAGACCTCTTTTCGGGGCACGGTCATCATCGGTACAACGCCGACGGTGGCGGAAATTGTCACCGTTCCTCTGGTGCGCAAAATCAAAGAGGCGCATCCGAATCTCGCTGTCAGGTTTTCCTCAGCCTTTAGCGGCTACTTGCTCGATTGGGTTCAGCGCGGCGAATTGGAACTGGCGATTTCTTACGATCCCCAACCCCTGCATACGCTGCGAATCGTGCCGGTGATGATGGAAAATCTGCTATTGGTCGGCCCCGCCAGCGCCAACCTGCGGCTTGATACGCCGGTGTCATTCGAGTCTTTGGCTGAGCAGCCATTGGTATTGCCAAGCGCTCGACACAGCCTTCGCGTGATTCTGGATGATTGTGCGCGCGAAGTCGGGATCAAGCTCAAGACCAGCGTCGAGGCCGACTCCTTCGGCGCGATGATAGCCCTGGTCTGTAACGGCTTTGGTTTGACCGCGCTACCTCTGGCATCGATTTACACGCAAATCGAATCTGGCGCGCTCAGTGCCGCTCCCTTGGTCGATCCGGTTCCCATGCGCAAACTGGTTCAGGTCTTTCCTGCCGACAGGCGAGTCAGTCCGGCCGCCAAGTTTGTCGGCGATGCCTTCATCGAAATTGCTGCCGACCTGGTCAATCGCAAGATTTGGGCTGGGCACATGCTTTGAGCCAACGGCCAAAGCCCCTCCGCGAAAGCCGTCCATCCTTGACCCAACCTGAAGCGCCTGCTTACCCGTAGTTGCGTAGCTACCCACGACTTCCATTCTTTTCTCACCACTGATGACACTGCTTTGAACCATCAAACGCGACTGCCCGGCGTATTTGGCATTTTTATATTGGGGATGCTGCAAGTTCTGGTCTGGGGAGGTTCGTTCTTCCTCATGGCCGTTATGGCCGATCCGATCATGAGGGAGACTGGTTGGGCCAGCCAATGGGTGTATGGCGCGCTGTCGCTGAGCATTCTGGTTTCCGCGATGCTGGCGCCATTGACCAGCCGGCTTATTGCCCGCTACGGCGGCCGCCCTATCCTGGCCAGTAGCGGCCTGGGCGTCGCCATCGGGTTGTTTCTGATGGCCAGTTCGACCTCGTTACCGATGTTTCTTTTGTCTTGGGCAGTGATTGGCGTCGGTATGGCGCTGGGGCTGTATGAAGCGCTATTCGCCACTTTAGGTTCTCTATACGGGGAGCGGGCGGGCAGTGTGATTACCGGCATCACGCTTATTTCCGGGTTGGCGACAACGCTGTCATGGCCAGCGGTTGCACTGGTTATCGAGCACGTTGGCTGGCGCACGACGTGCGTGGCTTATGGGGTGTTATTGGTCATTGCCGTGGCACCGCTTTATCTCTGGGTGCTGGCGCGGGGGGCGGGGCTACTCGTAAAAAGCCATGCCATGAGTGATGAAAGCCTCTCAATCGACCGGCGGATCTACCTGCTGCTCACACTGATTTTTGCGCTGGGAGCAGTGATCATGACGGCGATGTCTGTCCAGCTGATTTCATTGTTGCAGGGGCAGGGCTACTCACTTGCAGCCGCCATCGGACTGAGCGCCTTGCTGGGTCCGAGTCAGGTAGGCTCACGTGTCCTACAAGTGTTTTCGCGAAAGCGACACCCGATCTGGACGACGTTGATCTCCGTGGTATTTGTGGCGATCGGTCTGTTGCTGGTGACCATAGCGCCGGCAATGACGGCGGTGGGGCTGGTGACCTACGGCGCGGGTAATGGTTTGCGGGCGATTGTTCGAGGCCTGCTGCCGCTGGCCCTGATGTCGCCCACCCATTATGTGTTGCTGATGGGGCGCATGGCTCGGCCTTCGCTCATTGGACAAGCCTTGACCCCGCTCGCTGGTGGCTACCTATTGCAGACCTGGGGCGCTGGCGGTGTACTTGCGGGCTTGAGTTCGTTGGCCGTGTTGAATGTGCTTTTGGTGTTTTTGCTCATTCGGTTGGTGTGAAAAAACTGATCTCTTCACGACAATTTTTTAGATCTTCACAATGGCCGCTTTCGAAAGCAGTCGACTTCCATACCGGCGGAAAGTGTGTAGTTAACTGACTGCACAATTTACAAAGTTCTGCAGGAAAATCGAGTTGTCACTGCGACGCCAGGCGAGTGTAAGTCGGGCAACAGGGGATACATCATTTATCTCTTTGAAAACCACCCCTGCGGCATGCACTTGCTGCATCGAAGCCGGTACAAGCGAAACTCCCAGTTCTGCCGCTACCAAATGTACGACAGAGGCCAGTTGTGGAGCGCTTTGTCCCAGGATCGGGTCAAAACCAGCATCGCGGCAAGCAGCGATAACTGTGTCGAATAAGGTGGGTCCTACTTCCCTGGGATAGAGAATGAACGGGTCCTTACTGAGATCTTTCAGGTTCAATTTCTTCTGGCGTGCAGCCACATGACATTTTGGCAGAACCGCGAGCAATGGTTCCTCCGAGAGAGTTCGCATCGTCAGATGATCAGCTTCAGCTACTCCAGGGCGTATAAAAACCGCGTCCAAGTCGCCTTCATTAATGCCTGCCATCAATCGAATGGTATTGCTTTCCTCCAGGGTCAAATCAACATCCGGGTATGCCCGCCGAAAATTACGAATCGCCGCAGCCACGACCGGATTGAAACTTGCGGAGGCAGTGAAACCTATGCGCAGCGCCCCTAACTCGCCCCGAGCGGCTCGTTGAGCCGCATGCGTTGCTCGTTCTACCTGAGCCGGTATATTTCGAACCAGGTCATGAAACGCATGCCCAGCCGCAGTCAATTCTGCGCCTTGCGGAATACGGTGAAATAACCGGGTGCCCACCTCACGCTCCAGGTCGCGGATCTGCAAGCTCAATGGAGGTTGTCCGATGCCGATTTTCTGAGCAGCACGGGTGAAATTCTGCTCTTGAGCGACGGCTAGAAAGTAGCGGATGTGACGTAATTCCATAGGTAATAGCTCCATAGGTATTTGTAAAACATATGAAGATCGACAGTTCCATACAATAGTCCATTGGGATTTGTCTAGCTATTGTGGTTCACGCGCCGGCAAGGATCACAGCACGCCTTGCGGCACCTTCACCCCCCTCTGGAGTAGAAAATGTCCGTACGTATGCGCAGTGCTCTTTTCACCCCGGCAACACACCCGGAACGTTTCGCCAAAGCCGAGGAGGTGGGCGCCGATCTTTTGATCATTGATCTGGAAGACGCGATAGCGCCTAAAGACAAAAAAAGTGCTCGTGCTACTGCTTTCACCACACTCAATGCTGCCAAGGAAACGCGATTCCCTTGCATTATTCGTATCAACGGGCTGGATACGTCTGCAGGGCTTTGTGACGTGCTTGAACTGTTGGCAAGTCCGGTTCAGCCTGAATTTCTGCTACTTCCCAAAACCGAATCCGTTGCACATTTGCAGATAGTGGACCGTCTGCTCAGTGAAAAAGGTCTGAGCACTCGTTTGATCGGATTGATCGAAAGCGCGGTAGGGCTCAAGGCGGTGGCAGACATCGCTCATGCGACGCCCCGACTCGCCGCACTCATGTTCGGGGCTGCGGATCTGGCGGCGGATCTAGGCTGTGGACCCTTTGCAGCGAATCTCACCTTCGCACGTGTATCGCTTGTGAGCGCGTGCGCGACAGCGGCTATCGCTGCTATCGATTCTCCTTTTTTCGATATTCGCGATTCGGCCGGGCTCGAGCGGGCAGCGCTCCAGGCTGCCGACATGGGGTTTGCTGGTAAAGCGGCGATCCACCCGAGTCAGATTGCTGCCATCAATCAGGCGTTCACACCGACCGCTGATGAGATCATCGCAGCGCGGGCCATTTTGATTGAAAACTGTCGGGGCGCCGGGCAAGTGAACGGGGTCATGGTCGATGAGGCCGTCGCTCGCCAAGCCCGCCGGGTGCTGGCCCGCGCAGGCCAAACCACTGAACTGTAGGAGCCGGGAAACCTGCTCCCATGCGCTATCGGGCATTTCCGGGCTGACAAAGAATCTCTATCAGGTGATCTCGCAACACATTCTTTTCACGCGGGTTGCGCTGTACGCACACTCGTAAATCACGCTTGGCCCATCCCTCTACAAGATCGATAACCTGAAGGCGATCCAGGTCTGCTGGCTCTAACGCTGAGCGTGGGGCGATGCCGATACCGGCTCCCGATGAGACCAGGCGAGCAATCGCTCGAAATCCGGAGACCTGGACGCGCACATCCAATCGCCCGCCAAGGGCGCTGGCGTGATTCATCAAAAAGGTATGCAGTGCCGCACCCGATTGAAGGCTGATAAATGGGAGCCCCAGGCATTCGGAAAAACTAACCGAATGCTGGTTGTCAAACCGACCGTTCAACGGCGCTAACAGGACTAATTGGTCCTGCCGGTAGGGTAGAAACTCAAGATCTGGATGATCGGACTCCAGCGCTACCACTCCGATGTCGGCACGGCCTGAGGACACGGCTGAAATAATGTCATGGCTCAATCGCTCCTCAAGAGTGATGCGGACATTGGGGTGCTTGGAGAAAAAGCGCGCCAGGTCATCCGGCAAATATGAGCTGATGGCATTGTTGTTGGCAAAAAAGGTCACGTGGCCGATCAAGCCATTGGCGAAGGGTTGCAAGTCAGTAGTCATCTGCTCCAACTGAGCCATGCAGCGTCTCGCATGTTCGACCAGCACATGACCCGCCGGGGTCAAACCCACACCCCTGGCCTGGCGCAGCAGCAAGGGTGTCCCGAGGCTGGCTTCAAGCCCTTTTATGCGCAAACTGACTGAGGAGGGAGCGAGATTACAGCGCTCGGCACCCCGCGACAGATTGCTTTCCTCTGCGACGGCCAGGAAGACCTTCAGGTCGATCAAGTCGTACATCATTGCGTTAGTCTCCGGCGAAATCATGAGGATCTTGTCTAATTTAACCTCTCGTAAGTCCAGTAGTGTTTGTATTTTACAAACGTTGTCTTCGTAAAAGCTCGCTGCTCCCCTGACCGTGATTTGCCCATACTTGTGCACGCAAACTGTCAATGGGAGAACCTGATGTCCACTACAAAACCTTTAAAAGGCATTACCGTCGTTTCCATCGAACAGGCGTTGGCCGCGCCGTTGTGCACCTGTCGTTTGGCAGAGATGGGCGCGCGGGTGATCAAGGTCGAGCGCGCAGAAGGTGACTTTGCCCGGGGCTATGACGACGCCGCTAAAGGTCACTCTTCGTATTTCCTGTGGACCAACCGCGGCAAGGAATCGCTGGTCCTGGATTTCAAGAATGCTGACGACGCGATGCTGCTGAAACGGATCATTGCCAGCGCCGATGTCTTTGTTCAAAACCTGGCGCCCGGTGCCCTTGCTCGCGCAGGATTTGACAGCTCGGAACTGCGGGCACTAAATCCACAATTGATCACCTGCGATATCAGTGGCTACGGTACTGAGGGGCCTGCCAGTGGTTTGAAAGCGTATGACCTGTTGGTCCAATGCGAAAGCGGTCTGGCCGGCATCAGCGGTTCACCTGAAGGCTACGGCCGGATCGGCGTTTCGATTTGCGATATCGGGGCAGGTTTGAATGCTGCGATTGGCGTGCTTTCTGCGCTGCAATTACGTGAAAGAACCGGGCAGGGCACTGGAATTTCCGTCTCGTTGTTCGATGGTGCGGCGGACTGGATGACTATTCCCTACCTGCACGCGATTTATGGCAATGGAGCCCCAACACGCCAGGGGCTGCGCCACCCTTCAATTGCTCCATATGGTGCTTATACCACTGGCGATCAGCGAGACATCGTGATCAGCATTCAGAACGAACGCGAATGGCAGCAGTTCTCTAACCTGTTCCTTGAGGGCACTGGTGCATCTACTGATCCTCGTTTTGCATCCAACACAGAGCGCGTCCGTAACCGAGACGCGCTGGACGCGCTCATCAGTGCGTCTTTCACCACCCTGAGCGCCGAGCAGGCGATCCACAAACTGGGTCAGGCCAATACCGCTTTTGGTCAGGTGCGCTCCGTCGCCGAGATGGCAGAACATCCAGGCCTTCGGAAATGGCCGATGGCAGTAGAGACCGGTGAAGTCGAGATGATTGCTCCTCCGGTACGCGCTCCTTGGGACGATCAACGATTCGAAAAGGCCCCTCTCCTGGGCGAACACAGTGATCGCTTGCGCGAAGAATTCCGGGCGACAGCAATGCAGAACAAACAAGAGGGGATCCCTGCATGAGCACTATTGACCTTCAACACCTTCGGCAATGGATCGGCAAGACCCATGTCGACCACGATGTTCTGTCTTCACGCCATGCTCGTTTGATGGCCGCAACGCTGGGCATCCCACAAAGCGATTTGGTTTCGGGTTATCCATTGCCGCCATTGTGGCACTGGTTGTATTTCCTTGACGGGCTGCCACCTGAAGAGTTGGGGCGTGATGGTCACCCCGCGCGAGGAGGCTTCTTGCCTCCCGTGCCGTTGCCCAATCGTATGTGGGCCGGTGGACAGCTTGAATTCAAGAAAGCGCTGCCGCTGGATGGCAGCGTCGAGAAACGCTCCAGCATTGTTTCGATCGAGCACAAGCAAGGTCGTAGCGGCGAGCTGGTGTTTGTCACCGTATTGCATGAGATTTTGCATGCTGGCGAAGTTGCCATTTCCGAACACCACGACATCGTCTACAAGGAGGCAACTCCAGTCGACTCAAATAAACCTTTCGCCGCTATGCCGCAAGCCACTCATTCCTATGAATGGCTGCCTACCTCGACCACGTTGTTTCGCTATTCAGCACTGACGTTCAATGGTCATCGTATTCACTATGACGCTGATTACTGCCGAGGTGTTGAACGTTACGCGAGTCAAGTAATACATGGTCCGCTGAACGCGACTCTGCTGGCAGGCTATGCCGAACGTATCGCGGGAAAGTCAGTAAAACTCTTTAATTACCGAGGTGTTCGTCCTGCCTTGCTGGGAATGACGCTAATATTAAATGCTGTTCATGAAGGTGATGACTTGCTGTTATGGGTCAGTTTGCCTGACGGTTCAGTTTCAATGCAGGCGCGCGCCAGTTTTTGAGTCTGTATTACAGTGAGAAATGCACTATGAAGACACATCAAGACTTTTGCCGTTTCGGTTGAGGTAGCCTTTTCCCTGAATAATTTTTATTAATTGATTAGATGATCGATCTGACAGTCTGTGCGATTGGCGTTTGTCTTCGCGTGGACTGATGTTGGGCTGGTGGTTTAGCGCATAAACGCGTCAACAGATTATTTCTGCTCGTGGAGATTGAAATGATAATAATAAGTAATACTGATAACAGTGCTGTCAAGCGTCCTCCCATTACAAATAAAGCACGGGTTCGAGCAATACTTGGAGCTTGCTCGGGCAATTTGGTTGAATGGTATGATTTTTTCATCTATGCCTATACTTCTATCTATTTTGCTTCGTTGTTTTTTCCTGCAGGAGATCAAAATAGTCAACTGTTAGCGACAGCGGGAATTTTTGCTGTCGGCTTTTTTATGCGCCCCCTCGGTGGTTGGATATTTGGTTATATTGCGGATACGCGCGGTCGAAAAATCTCAATGATCATTTCGATTTTCATGATGTGCGGTGGGTCTTTGATGATCGCGATCATGCCAACGTATGAATCGATTGGTGTCGCGGCACCCATCCTGTTGGTTGTAGCCAGGCTGATGCAGGGACTTTCAGTGGGCGCGGAGTACGGAACGGGTGCCACCTACATCAGTGAAATGTCGACTGCCGGGAGCCGATCATTTTTCGGTTCATTCCAATACTCCACCATTATTGCAGGCCAGCTACTTGCGCTGCTGACGGTTGCTGTTCTTCAGCACGTATTACTTCCGGAAGATTTGAAAGCCTGGGGTTGGAGAATTCCATTTTTCATCGGAGCAATTAGCGCCCTTGTGGTCGTGTTTCTACGTCGATCGATGACCGAAACGGCTTCAGTAAAAGAAATGAAGAGTAAGGAGGCCGGATCTATTCGTGCGTTGTTAAAGCATAAGCGGGCCGTAATTTTAACGGTGGCTATCACCATGGGATGTTCGCTGTACTACTATACGTTCACATCGTATATGCAGAAATACCTGGTACTGTCAGTCGGGATGGATGCGGGGACGGTAAGTTTTATCATGACGTCTGCCTTGGTGTGCTTCATGATTTGTCAGCCATTTTTCGGCATGTTGGCAGACCGTATGGGCGTGAAAAAAAGCATGATGATATTTGGTGGTTTGGCAACCGTGTTGGTTGTGCCAATTTTAACCACGTTAAAGACTGTATCGAGTCCGTATGCGGCCTTTGCGCTAATTATGTCTGGTCTTCTTATTGCTGCATTTTATACGCCCGTCACAGGCGTACTTAAAGCGGATCTTTATCCGGCCTCGGTCAGGGCGCTGGGCGTTGGTCTGCCTTATGCGATCGGCAATGCATTGTGTGGCGGCACCGCGGAATACGTCGCATTGATGCTTAAGTCGATGGGTGTTGAAAGTTACTTTTTCTATTATGTGGCGGCGTTGGTATGTGTAACGTTTATTGCTTCGTTATTAATGCCTGATTTGCGTAAGCACGGGTATCTGGATGGCACTGGAACTGTCGAGGACAATTTCGTGAGGTCGCCTGCATACGGTCGTAGTGCGCACTCGTAAATTATACGTGAGGTAACTATTGCGCTTTTGCCACTGTCGCATGTGCCACGCATACATGAGGCAGTGGTTTTTTTATGATTTTGATACCCGTAACCCAAGTGCACGGACAGGGATATTTACGCCGCTGTCAGCCATGCACGCTGCTCAGATACTCAAACAACTTGGCCGCTTCCGGCGCCAGTTGAGCCTGACTCGCAACCCCCACGAACAATGTTCGATCAGCCCAGTCATCACTCAAGTCGACAGCCATAAGACGGGAGCCAAGTAATTCGGCACGCACGGATGACAACGGCAAAATTCCGATACCCAAGCCTGCTTCGATCATGCGACAGATGCCGTCGAAGCTGCTGACCTGGATCCGGACCTTGAGAATCTTGCCCGCACTGACGGCGGCATCGGTGATTCTGCGCAGCAACGAGCTGCCTTGGTTGAGCCCCACATAATCAAAGCCAAGCGTGTCGGCAAAGGACACGCGGCGCTCCTTGGCCAGTTCATGGCTGACTGGCACGAGTAGCACCAGTCGATCATCACGATAGGGCAGTTTGTACAAGCCCTCAGCCGGCACGTTATCGGCAAATATGCCGATGTCGGCACGCCCGTTTTCCACGGCTTGAATAATCGGTTCGCTGAGCGCTTCTTCCAGCCCGATACGCACGTTCGGGTTGGCGCGCAGGAATGACGCGAGGTCATCCGGCAGAAACTGCACGACGGCGGAAGTGTTGGCGAACAACCGCACATGCCCGCGCACCCCGACCGCGTAATCACTGGCGTCGCACGCCATACGGTTCACGCCTTCCAGAATCGTTCTGGCATGTTCAACGATCCCTTGTCCCGCCGCGGTCAGTTCGAGTCCCCTTGGCAGGCGCACGAACAGTGGGCATTGGGTCGTTCGTTCCAGCTCGGCTAACCGCTTGCTGGCCGCCGAGACTGTCATGTTGGCCTTTTCGGCGGCACGGGTCAGGTTGCCGGATTCGGCGGCGAAGATCAGCAGGCGTAAGGACAGCAGATCGAAATGCAGGGGATTGATCATCAAAGGGATCCAAGGTTTTCCATTCTGGAAAGAGTAGTGGCGAAATATGAAATTTTCATCTGCCCGGTTTGTGTCGATTATCCATGTCACAAGTACTCAACAAGAACGGGAAACGTCATGAGATTACCTCTGCAAGGTGTCAAGGTCGTGGAGCTCGGTCAACTGATTGCCGGGCCATTTGCGGCGAAAATGCTCGGTGAATTTGGCGCCGACGTGATCAAGATCGAGCCTCCGGTCACCGGTGACCCATTGCGCAAATGGCGCTTGCTGCACGACGGTACTTCCGTCTGGTGGGCTGCACAATCGCGTAACAAACGCTCGCTGACCCTAGATTTACGCCAGAGTGAAGCCCAACAGGTCGTGCGCCAGTTGCTGGCCGATGCGGATGTGCTGATCGAGAATTTTCGCCCAGGCACCCTGGAAACCTGGGGGCTCGGTTGGGACACACTGCACGCCCTTAACCCAAAACTCATCATGCTCCGGGTGTCCGGTTACGGCCAGACCGGGCCTTACCGTGACCGTCCCGGTTTTGGCGTGATCGGTGAAGCCATGGGCGGCTTGCGTCATCTTTCTGGTGAGCCGGGGCGCACGCCGGTCAGGGTGGGTGTTTCCATTGGCGACTCGTTGTCGGCCTTGCACGGGGTGATCGGGATTCTGCTTGCCCTGCGTCATCGCGAGCAGAACGGTGGTGACGGCCAGCAGATCGATGTGGCGCTGTACGAGTCGGTGTTCAACATGATGGAAAGCCTGTTGCCCGAATACTCGGTGTTCAACGTCGTTCGTGAGCCTGCCGGCAGCAGTTTGCCGGGTATCGCGCCGACCAATGCCTATCGCTGCCGGGACGGCGGTTTTGCCTTGATCGCCGGCAATGGCGACAGCATCTATCAGCGTCTGATGGAGGTGATTGGTCGTTGGGATCTGGGGGCTGATCCCGAGCTTGCGCAAAACCATGGTCGAGTGTTGCAGGTTGAGCGCATCGATGCCGCGATCTCGGAATGGACCGCGCGGCTCACCCTCGACGAAGTCTTGTCGATCCTGACCGAAGCGCGCATCCCGGCCGGCAAGATTTACAACGCTGCCGACATTGCCCAGGACCCGCATTACCGGGCACGCGACATGTTGCTCGACAGTCAATTGGACGACGGCACGCCAGTGACCTTGCCCGGCATCGTCCCCAAGCTGGGCACGACCCCTGGCAACGTGACTCGTTCGGCGCCGACGCTAGGCCAGCATACCGCCGAGATTCTGGGCGAACTCGGCATCGACGCTGAACAGCAAGCCGACTGGCGTCAGCGCGGCATCATTTGAACCGGAGAATGAACATGCAACGTCTTTTCTTGCAGGAAGTCGCCACGCGTGACGGCTTTCAGAATGAAGCGCGCTTTATCGAAACCGTCGACAAGATCGCGATGATCGATGCCCTCAGCCAGTGTGGTTTTGCCAAGATCGAGGTCACCTCGTTCACCTCGCCCAAGGCCATTACCGCGCTGCGCGATGCCGAGGCGGTGATGCAGGGCATCCAGCGCAATCCTGCGGTGGAATACACCGTGCTGGTGCCTAACGTGCGCGGTGCCGAACGTGCCTTGGCGTGCAACATCGATGAAGCCAACCTGGTGATGTCGGTCAGCGAACCGCACAACCGTTCCAACTTGCGCATGAGCCGCGAGCAATCATTTGCCCAGCTCAGGGAAGTGGTCAGCGTCATCGGCCAGGGGCCGGTCGCGATCAATGTGTCGTTGTCGACGGTGTTCGGCTGCCCGATGCAGGGTGATGTAGCGGTGGGGGAGGTGTTGCATTGGGTCGAGCGGTTTGCCGATCTGGGGGCTCGCGGCGTGACCTTGTGCGACACCACGGGCATGGCGTATCCGAGTCAGGTCGAGGCACTGTCCCGGGCAGTTCGTGAGCGCTTTCCGGCGTTGCAGCTGACCCTGCACTTTCACAATACCCGCGGCATGGCCCTGGCCAATGCTTTGGCGGCGATTGAGGCAGGGGTCGATCGTTTCGATTCGTCCCTTGGTGGCCTGGGCGGTTGCCCTTATGCGCCAGGGGCCAGCGGCAATGTGTGCACCGAAGACCTGTTGCACATGCTGCAGTTGATGGGATTCAACACCGGGGTCGATCTGGATCGGGTGCTGGCGGTCGCCGCGCAGTTGCCGGGCCTGATCGGTCACGAGATTCCCAGCCAGATTCTCAAGGCCGGTAAACGCCTGGACCTGCACCCGATACCCGCCCATGTCGCCAGCCTGGAAAAACAAGTGCCGTCGGCTCGAGCCCAGGAGTTGCAGCCATGATCGAGCATCTCGACCATTTGGTGCTGACCACCATCGACCCCGTGGCGGCCGAGGATTTTTACGTGCGTGTCATGGGCATGCAGGTGCAAACCTTCGCCGGTGGACGCAAGGCGTTTGCTTTCGGACAGCAGAAAATCAATCTGCACGTACGTGGCCATGAGTTTGATCCCAAGGCGCACTTGCCGGTGCCCGGAGCGCTGGACCTGTGTTTTATCGCCTCCATCCCCCTGGACCGGGTGATTGCTCACCTGGCCCGTGTCGACTGGCCAATCATTGAAGGCCCGGTATTGCGCACGGGTGCCACCGGGCCGATTCGTTCAGTGTATGTGCGTGATCCGGACCTGAACCTGATCGAGATTTCCGAAGTCGTCCAGCGGGAGTGTGCAGCATGAAAGTAGTATTCCTCGACAGCGACAGCCTGCCCGTGAGCATTGCTCGCCCGGCCTGGGTCACGGACTGGCAGGACCGCCCCGACACGACGCCAGACCAAGTGGTGGATGCCGCCCGGGACGCCGATGCGGTGATCACCAACAAGGTGCGCATTGGCCGGGCCGAACTTGAGCAATTGCCGAACCTGCGATTCATCTGTGTCGCGGCCACCGGTTACGACTGCATTGATCTGGCGGCTTGCCGTGATTTTGCCGTGACGGTGTGTAATGTCCCGGCCTACTCGGCGCAAAGCGTCGCCGAGTCGGTGATCGCCTCTATCTTCGCCCTGCGTCGACAGTTGTTCGTCTATCAGGCGGCTGCGCTGCGGGACTGGCCTGACTCGCGACATTTTTGTGTGCATCGCTCACCCATTCAAGATGTTCAGGGCAGCGTGCTGGGCATTGTCGGCCGTGGCGGTATCGGCTTGGCCACGGCGCGACTTGCAAGCGCCTTGGGCATGCAGTTGCTGTTTGCCGAACACCGAGGCGTGGTCCCGGTGCGCAAGGGCTACCAGGCCTTTGAAACGGTGTTGGCGCAAAGCGATGTGATTTCTCTGCATTGTCCGCTGACCGAGCATACCCGACACCTGATCGATGCTTCAGCACTGGCACAGATGAAACCCGGCGCCTTGCTGATCAATACCGCGCGCGGGCCGTTGGTGGATGAGGTTGCGGTGCTCGATGCGCTGGACAGCGGCCGCCTAGGTGGCGCGGCCCTCGATGTGCTGTGCCAGGAACCACCTCCCGCCGACCACCCATTGCTCTGCAGCCGACACGCCAACCTGATCGTCACTCCTCACGTGGCCTGGGCCAGTCAGAGCAGCTTGCAACGGCTGGCCGACGGCATCCTGGGCAACCTGCAGGGTTACCACTCGGGGAACTTGATCAACGTCGTGTCGTAAATGCTTCAGCACCCAACAAGAAGGTCCACTCATGAAAACAATAACAATCAAACCGAGGCGATGGGCATGTACCTGGAGCACCTGCGTGATCCCGATCTCAACCTGATCGAGATTTCCGAGTACATCCAGCAGTAATCATTCCCCTGAAACAATCTTTCCCCGGCGATCGGTCGCGCACCGGTAGGGCAATCGGCTGCCTGGGGAAACGCATCACGCCTGCGAGGAAGCCATCATGACAACAACAATTACACCCTCGATTGCCGAAAAAAAACCGAACCATTCACGACTGCGCCGAGTGTTGCGTCATCTGTATGTGCAGGTGCTGCTGGCGATTGTGCTGGGCATTATCTTTGGTCATTTCTACCCCGGCCTCGGCGAAGAAATGAAGCCGCTGGGCGACACGTTCATCAAGCTGATCAAGATGCTGATCGCGCCGATCATCTTCTGCACCGTGGTCAGCGGCATTGCGAGCATGCAGAGTCTCAAGCGCATCGGTCGGGTCGGCTTCAAGTCGCTGCTGTACTTCGAAGTGCTGACCACGCTGGCGCTGGTCGTCGGTTTGATCGGCGTCAACCTGATGCAACCTGGCTCAGGCATGCATATCAACCCGGCGACACTCGACGTCCATGCCGTTGACAGCTACAGCAAGCTGGCCCACGAACAGAGTGTGGTGGGGTTTCTCACCCATATTGTGCCCAGCACCGTGTTTGGCGCCTTTGCCGAGGGCGATATTCTTCAGGTGCTGTTCATTTCCATCCTGTTTGCCTTCGCCTTGCAGATGCTCGGTGCCGCCGGCAAACCGTTGCTGAACCTGATCGATCTGGTGGCCCAGGCATTTTTCCGCATGGTCAAGATCGTGATGTATGTCTCGCCACTGGGAGCTTTCGGTGGCATGGCCTTTACCATCGGCAAGTATGGAGTGGGTTCGTTGGGCGCCTATGGCAGCTTGCTGATTTGCTATTACGTGACCGCACTGTTTTTTGTATTCGTGATCCTCAACCTGGTCGCGCGTCTGGCCGGTTTCAGCCTGTGGCAATTTCTGAAGTACATCCGTGATGAGCTGTTTCTGGTGCTGGGCACCTCATCTTCGGAGTCGGCACTGCCTCGGCTGATGGGCAAGCTGGAGCGTCTGGGCTGCGAGAAGTCAGTGGTGGGGCTGGTGGTGCCGTCGGGCTACTGCTTCAACCTCGATGGCAGCTGCATCAACATGACGGTGCTGGCCATTTTCATCGCCCAGGCGCTGGATATCCCCCTCGACCTGTGGCACCAGATCACCTTGTTGTTGATTCTTTTGCTGACCTCCAAGGGCGCGGCCAGTGTCACCGGCGGTGCATTCATTACCCTGGCGGCGACGCTTGGCAGTCTGGATGTCATTCCGGCGGCGGGGCTGGTGTTGGTACTTGGGGTCTACCGGTTTATTTCCGAAGGCGGGGCGTTGATCAACGTTATCGGCAACGGTGTCGCCACCTTGTTTATTGCCAAGTGGGAAGGGGCTCTGGACGAAGAGAAGATGGCGGCCGAATTACACAGCGGTTGTGCCCGTGAACCAGAGACACAGCCCTGAACGAGTTGTCGCAAGACAGCCCCAAGACCGCCCGGTCCACGAAAGCCGCGCGGTTTTGGGTTTTTGAATCAACGAGGTTCTGAGGGCTGACATTCCCTTCGCCCAGCCAACGTAGAACGCGGGGAGGGCGGTGGTCCTCCGTTCAACAGCCTCTATTCCTCAGCGAGTGATGCCATATCGATGACGAAGCGATAACGCACATCGGCTTTTTCCATGCGCTCAAAAGCGTGGTTGATCTCATCCATGCGGATCATTTCGCAGTCAGGCAGGATGTTTTTCTCGGCGCAGAAATCGAGCATTTCCTGGGTTTCTTTAATACCGCCAATCGGCGAACCGGCGATGCGACGGCGCCCCAGCAGCATCGGCACGGAACTGTGTTCAGCCATCGGCCCGACCTGGCCAACCAGCACCAACGTGCTGTCGATATCCAGCAGCGAGACGTAAGGATCGACGCTGTGCTTCACCGGAATGGTGTCGATGATCAGGTCAAAGCTCGATTGAGCCTTGGTCATCGCGTCCCTGTCGGTTGAGAGCAGGAAGTGGTCGGCACCCAGTGCCAGGGCGTCGGCCTTCTTGTCAGCGGAGCGGCTCAGTACGGTGACGTTGGCACCCATGCCGTGGGCCAGCTTGACCGCCATATGACCCAGGCCACCCAGTCCGATGACCGCGACGCGACTGCCCGGCACGACGTTCCAGGTGCGCAGCGGCGAGTAGGTGGTAATGCCCGCGCAGAGCAGGGGAGCGACTTTCGCCAGGTCCAGTGTCTGCGGCACGCGCAAGACGAACTCTTCGCGCACCACCAGATGCTTGGAATAACCGCCGTAGGTGTTTTCCTTGGTCACCCGGTCTCGACCGTTATAGGTGTTGGTATTGCCTTCGCGGCACAACTGCTCTTCGCCCTTGCGGCACTGGTCGCACGCCATGCAACTGTCCACCATGCAGCCGACGGCAACGGTGTCGCCGACTTTGTAGCGGCTCACATCGGCACCGACGGAGGTGACGCGGCCGACGATTTCATGGCCTGGCAACGCCGGGTAAACCGTCCAGCCCCAATCGTTGCGTGCGGTGTGCAGGTCCGAATGGCAGACGCCACAGTAAAGAACCTCCATGGCGA
The DNA here is from genome assembly GCF_019823085.1 of Pseudomonas sp. DR48. Taxonomy (NCBI): domain Bacteria; kingdom Pseudomonadati; phylum Pseudomonadota; class Gammaproteobacteria; order Pseudomonadales; family Pseudomonadaceae; genus Pseudomonas; species Pseudomonas sp. DR48. The sequence goes on from NZ_CP081946.1 coordinate 4,982,198, forward strand.
CATCGTTTGGTCGCAGGGCGCGACGATTGAATACAAACGGGGCCATTGGGGATTCGGCGGTCAGCGCTGCGTAGCCTACGGTCTTCATGGCAAGTCCTTGAAATATGGGAATGGGAGTAGAGCTGTTTTGATCGAAAGGGAGCGTCTTACTGAGGCGCCAGGTCGCCATACCAGTAGGCAGCGGTGACGCCGCCATCCATGAGAAAGTCGCTGCCGGTAATGAAGGTTCCTTCAGGCCCCATCAGTAACGCCGCGACAGCACCGACTTCATCGGGTGTACCGCCACGGCCGGCGGCGCTGAGGTTGATCATGCGGCGGTAGCCTTCGCCACGCGGACCGTTCAATTCGTCTCTGGCCAGCGGGGTGAAGATGATGCCCGGACTGATGGTATTGACCCGTGCTCCACGCTTGCCCCAGCGCAGGGCTTCGGCCATCACCCGCAGGGAATTACCGCGTTTGGAGAGCTGATAGGCGTTCAATGGATCCGTCACCTTGTCGGCCTGAAGCATCGGCAGCGCCAGCAAGTCCTCGACGGGGGTGGTGGCCAGCGCTTTGTTCTGCTCCGGCGTCAGTGCGGGCAGGCGATGGCCCGATTGCGAGGCGATGACTATTGCTGAGCCACCCTCGGCAATCACATTGCCAAACGCTTCCAGCACCAATGCCGTGCCATAAAGGTCCACTCGCAGGATAGTCGCTACCGGCGCTTGCGAAGGTGAAACTCCCGCAGCATGGATCACGCCGGTGACATCCCCGATGGCGGTTGCGATTCGAACCAGTGCCTCGACCGATTCGCGCGAAGAAACGTCGACGACGGCTGTGGTGACCTCGAAGCCGGCGTCGAGCAGCACTTTGGCCGCTGAATCGGCGTTCTCCTGACGCAGGTCGGCCAGCACGACATGTTTACCCGCGCTGACGCGGCGGGCAATCGCATGACCAATCGAACCCGCTCCGATGACGACTGTGACGTTGCTAGGGTTTTTCATGAAGACCTCGTGTGAACTCGATCATGATTCCTGGGCGTATTGTTGGTCACTGACCTGTTCCATCCAGTCGACCACTTTGCCGTCCAGTACTTCGGCAATGGCGATATGAGTCATTGCGGTGGTGGCGGTCGCGCCATGCCAGTGTTTGACATTAGGCGCAATCCACACGGTGTCACCTGGTTTGATTGAACGGACCGGTTGCCCCAGTTCCTGAACCAGGCCGGATCCCGCCGTGATGATCAAGGTCTGGCCGAGCGGATGAGTGTGCCAGGCAGTGCGAGCCCCTGGTTCAAAGGTCACGGTGGCGCCGCTGACCCGAGCCTCTTCTGTCCCCTTGAACGGCGCGTCGACACGAACAGTGCCCGTAAAGTAATCGGCTGGCCCCTTGGCAGATGGCTGCGACCCGTTTGGGTGAATGACGAGCATGAATTTTTCCCTCTACGGTTGAGATCTAAAATCTATCAGCTCCTCATTAATATAATTAGCCGCTAGAATCCGAAAATACTTATGTGAGGCGCTCATCAATGCTCAGGGAAAACGCCAGTGATCTGCTTGCCTTCCTCGCTGTCGCGAAGGAGCGAAGCTTCACCAAAGCGGCTGCCAGACTCGGAGTGTCCCAATCAGCCTTGAGCCACACTATTCGTGGCTTGGAAGCGCGGCTGGGCCTGCGTTTGTTGACGCATACCACGCGCAGCGTTTCGCCCACCGAGGCAGGCGAACGTTTGATGAGAAGGGTGGGGCCCCATTTTGAGGAAATCGAAATGGAGCTGGCGGGCTTGAGTGATCTGCGCGATACCCCCGCTGGCAATATCCGTATCAACGCGATGGACCATGTGCTGGACCAGATCATTCGGCCTGTGCTGAAAGACTTCCTTCCCAAGTACCCGGACATCTCGGTGGAAGTCTGCTGCGACTACAGCTTCGTTGACATCGCCGCACAAGGCTTTGATGCCGGGGTCCGGTTGGGCGAGGACGTGGCGGACGGCATGATCGCCACGCGTATCGGACCGGATATGCGTATGGCGGTGGTGGGGTCTCCTGGCTACTTTGCCAACCGTGAATTACCCACGACGCCACGGGCCCTCACGGATCACTTGTGCAATAACCTGCGGTTACCCACCAATGGCGGTCTGTATGCCTGGGAGTTCGCCAAAGACGGCGAACGTCTCAATGTTCGTGTGACAGGCCAAGTGACCTACAACGGTGTTTACCAGTTGTTGGAAGCGGCGCTGGACGGATTCGGATTAAGCTACGTTCCCCATGACCTGGTCGCGCCTCACCTCGAAGCGGGGCGCCTGATCCAAGTGCTGGAAGACTGGTCGCCATGGTTTGCCGGGTTTCATCTCTACTACCCGAGTCGACGTCAGGCGTCGCCTGCGTTTGCGTTGCTGGTGGAGGCGTTACGTTACAAAAGCTAATCCTTACCACGTCCGACTTGAGCGGTTATCCACTCACGACTGTGCGCAAGCACACTGGCTGCAACAGCGGTCGGAAAATGAATAAATCCGTGTGGCGAAGACGGCAACACATGCCTCTCGACGGGCGCTGATTTCATCCACCGATCGGCTAATTCCAGTGTGTCGTCTCGCAGGGGATCCAGCTCACCGGCAAACATCAGTGCAGGCGGGAAATCGGTAAAGTCGCCGTATAGCGGTGACAACGGTGGCTGGCGGCGTTGCTCGTCACTCAAGCCCGGCGTCAGCATGCGAAATGCTTCGACCATACCAGGGCCGTCCAACAGCAGTGTTTCAGGGGGCGCGGCGCGGACGCTCGGCGTTCCGGTCAAATCGTAGACGCCGTAATACAACAGCGCACCGTTCACACGTTGCAGCAAGCCTGGCCATTGCTTCAGCGCCAGCAACGTCGCCACCGCAAGGTGAGCCCCTGCCGATTCACCCACGACGATAACGGGCAGACCGGCAAACTCCCTGGAGTCATCATTGAGCACCCAGCGAGCGGCGCTAAGGCAGTCTTCCATCAGGCCTTCAACCGGAGTCGATACGGCAAGCCGGTAATCGACCGAGACGACCGTAACGTTGCACACATTCACCATGGCAACGTTGAAGTCGTCATTCATCTGCGCGTTGCCGATTACCCATCCGCCGCCATGGAAATCAAGCACCACGCCCTTGGCCTTGCCTTTCGGCCTGATGATTCGTACGGGCACTGGAACGCCGCCGACACCAATCACCTTTCTTTCAGCTTTGAGCCCGTGCTTGAGCAATTTACCCGCACTGCCGATTTGACTGACGCTCAGCAGCGCCTGGATCACACGGGGCGTGATGCGATTGCGGATTCGAAAGCGCGGCATCAAGGCGAGCTTCTTGTTGAAGCTGCGCACTTGCTCCCACTCCTGCTCGGTGGCAGGCCAGGGCGCTTCAGGACCTGCTTCGAAATTCGTCATCAGCGATTCTTGAACAAGATGGAAAAATTCAACGCTGCGGCTACACACAGCCACGCCAGGTAAGGAAACAGAATCAAGCCCGTGATCACGTCAAGCTGCAACGCCATCACCACCATTGCCGCGACCACCAGCCAAAGCACTATCAGGATCACCATGCCGGCGAGAACGTGGTGCGCGCCGAAGAACACCGGTGTCCACAGCGTGTTCAGCGCGATCTGCGCGGCCCATAACGCCAGTACCACTTGGCTTCCTGGTATCAGGGTCAACCGATATCCAGCCCAGGCAAGCAACAGATAGATCACAGTCCAGGCGACCGGAAACATCCAGTTGGGTGGTGTGAAGCTCGGTTTGACGAGCGATTCGTACCATGGGCCCGGTTTGAACAGGAAGCCGGTGCTCGCCGCCGCAGCGCAGGCCAGAAGTAAAATAAAAAAGGTCATCGCGTGTCCTTGGCTGATGTCAGCTGTCTGGGGTTACAAAGCCGTGTAGGCAGTATTAAGAAGGACGCTTGGGAACGCGAAAAGTTTGGTTGAGGAATGAGACGCCTGCTTGATATTTGCCTCGGATGTCGTCGTCGCCGTTGCTGCCGGTCGTCATTGCTCTGGTTTGGCGCTGACTCACACAGAGTCGGGGGGCTACGAGGACCGTTTATCTCCTTTCGCACGTGTCTGGGTGTTTCTGACCTCCACCAGCGTCTTCGCTTATCCAGCCATGTCGCATTTCATGGCGTGAGCTTCTGGCACTGGGTCGGCGTGACTCCATGGATGACGATGAACCGTTCAACATGACCTTTTTGGCTTTGCGTGGTTGCGCTCAATGTAACGCTGTGAGTCGATTGCATGGGCCGGTCAGCCGCTCTCAGGTCATGAAAATGGATGCGCCTTAACCTGAGCCAAGGCGATCGAGTGTGCTGCACATGGACAGCTGCGCAATAGCTTCACGGCCTCCAGATTTCAACGTCTTTCGCATCAACAGCCGAGGGCAACAAGCCGGCAGCAAAGAACGCATCGGCGATTTTCTGCTGTTCACCCAGTTGATCGATTGCTACCGGCTGCACTTGATAGCTGCGATGGGCGTTGGCGCTTTCGACGACGTCCACCCCCAGGTTGCCCCACAGCGGGCTCAGTACTTGAGCGGCATCACGGGGGTTGGTTTTGATCCAGCTACCGGTTTTGTACAGCTGGTCGTAAACCACCTTGAGCACTTGCGGGTGCTGTTGGGCATAGTTGGTGCTGGTCAGGTAATAGCGTTTATAGCTGGCCAATCCCTGGCCGTCCGCCAGAGTGCGGGTCGGCAGCTGCCGTTGCGCGCTGGTGAGGAAGGGTTCCCAGGTGACCCATGCGTCGACCTTGTTGTTCTCGAAGGCTGCGCGACCGTCGGCGGGCGACAGGTAGGCCGGTTGTATGTCAGAGAACTTCAGACCCGCCTTGTTCAGGGCGGCGATCAACAAATAGTGGGAACCGGCCGCTTTGGTCACGGCCACTGTCTTGCCTTTCAGATCCGACAGTTGCTGCAGTGACGAATCCTTGTGCACGACGATCGCCTGGGCTGAAGGTGAGGGCGCTTCCTGGGCGAAGTAGGTCAACTTGGCCTGTGCGGCCTGCGCGAAAATCGGCACGGTGTCTGCCACGTCGGCACTGATGTCGACATTGCCAACGTTGAGTGCTTCCAGCAGTGGCAGGCCACTTGGAAATTCATGCCAGCTGACATCGATGTTCTGTTGCGCGAGGGCTTTGTCCAGACTGCCTTGAGTCTTCAACAGGGTGATCAGGGTCGATGATTTCTGGTATCCGATCCGCAACGTTTCCCGGGCCTGGGACGGCAGGGCAAAGGATAAAGCGGCTAGCGCGACAAACAGGCCTGTCAGCAGGGGGCGATGAAAGATTGATTGAGCATTTCGGGTGGACTTCGACATGGCACGCTCGATATTCATTAAGGGATTAGACGATCTGGATCAATAATATGGTTATAAAAAAGTCTTTATAAATACTTTTTAAGAATTAGCTTAGTGGGTTTTTCCCCATCAAAACGCGTACTGCAAACGGGTGTAGTAGTACCCACCGGTGAAGCCGAAAGGTGAGTAACTGCCCCAGTTGTCACCGAACGAGGAGTTGGGCACGCCGATATGGTCGGGGTACTTGTCGAACAGGTTCTGCGCGCCGACGGCCACGGTCAGTTGTTTGGTGAGCGCATAGGCCACGTCCAGGTCGGTGATCCATTTGGCTGAGTACTCGCGGTCCAGGCTCGGATCACTGGAACTGTTCACCTCGGTGTACGTGCCATAACGGGTCAACCGCAGATTGACGTCGAAGTCATGGATCGCCCAGTCAGCGGAGAAAATCGCCTTGCTGCTGGGGGAGGTCTTGGTGATCAGCGCGCGCGCCTGGCGGCCGAGCAACTGATAGCTGCTGTTGAGCGCCGTGAGTTGCGCCGGCGTGTCATTGACGCTGAGGATTTGCGTGTGGTTGTAGTTCAGCGCCGCGGTCCATCTCACCGAGCCGAAGCTGTTCAGGTTCTGTCGATAATTGCCCACCACATCAACCCCTGAGGTGCGTGTGCTGGCCCCGTTGGTGAAGAACTGCGCCCCGGCGGTGGCCGGCACGCCGATGCCGTCGAGCAGGGCGGCGACGCCCGGGCCCTGGAAGCGTTCACTGAGCACCAGGCGGTCGCGCAGGTTAATCACGTAGCCGTCCACGGTCAGGCTCAGGTCATCGCTGGGCGTCAGCGCGAAACCGAGACTGAAGTTGGTCGATCGTTCGGGCTTCAAGGCTTCGGCCCCCAGCGCCTGCGCACCCACCGAGTCCACCGGCAGAATCACGTAGTTGTAGGACTGGTAGACGCCGTTGATGGTGTCGAACCCGGTCGAGCGCGCGGTGAAAATCTCATTGGCCAGCGACGGTGCGCGAAAGCCGTTGCTGACGGTGCCGCGCACCGAAAACACCGGGTTGAATTCATAACGGCTGCTGATCTTGCCGCTGCGCGTGCTGCCTACGCCCTCGTTGTAATGCTCATAGCGCGCGGCGACGCCCAGATACCACTGCTCGACGGGGTAAAAGCCGAGGTCGATGTAGCTGGCAACGTTGTTGCGACTGACTTTTTGTGCGTCGTCAGGGGTGATGCCATTGGTCACTTGCGCGCCCGGATCGGGACGTTGTCCGGCGCGTGGATGGCCGGCCGGGAACACGTAGCCACCGTCGATGTAAGAGGCTTCGGAGCCAGCGCGGGTCTCGTAGCCGTCACGTCGATGCTCAAAACCGAAGGCGACATCCAGAGGCTTGGCGAGGCCGATGTCGTAGTTGTTTTTCAGGTCCAGGTTGGTAGTCAGCTGATCGGCGATGTAAATGCCGGAGGTGAACTTGTTCGGGGTGTTTTCCCCAAGGGACGGGTTCTGGTTGTCGTAGGTACGCTGCTTGGCGTAGTTACGCCCATAGGTGCTGCTCAAATCCCAAGCCCAACCGCCGATGCCGATGTTATCGCCCCGGGCGCCGAAGGCCGACTGGAAATCGGTTTCGTTGATCAGCCAATACGGGCTGTAACCGTCAGGGTAGCCATTGGGGCCGGTGGTGATGGTATTGCGACCACTGGGCAGACGGAAATTCTGGCCGTCGTTGTTCTCGCGGGTGGCCACGGTCGAGAACGAATAAAGCGTGACCGCGTCGTTGAGCGGCAGATCGAGGTTATAGGCGGCATCCGCCAGTTGGCTGCGTGGCAAGCCGTAGCCTTTGTAGGTGTGATGGCTGGCCGTGGCTTCGCGCGGATCGGGCGAACCGTCCGCCAATGGATAGTAATGCGAACTGTAGCCGTTACTGCCGGCCTTGTTGTCGCGTTCCTGATAGCGGGTATCGAGCGAGACGTTGAGCACGCCGGCTTCGCCGACTTCAAAACCATAGTTGAGCGCTTCCTGTCCGGTGCCGCGCTGGCCGTCGTAGTTCTGGCCGAGGGTCGTGTCGGAGCTGCCGCCGGTGGTTTGCTTGAGGATGATGTTGATCACCCCGGAGATGGCGTCCGAGCCATATTGGGCGGCCGCGCCGTCGCGCAGCACCTCGATATGATCGATGGAGGCCACCGGAATCAGGTCGAGGTCGCTGGGCGCCGCGCCGCTGTTGATGCCGTTGATGTTTAACGTGGCACTGGTATGGCGACGCTTGCCGTTGACCAGCACCAACACATGCGAGGCCGTTAGCCCGCGCAAGGTGGCCGAGCGCACCACGCCGCTGGCGTCCCAGCCCGCCCGGTCGGGCAGGTTGAACGACGGAATGAATTTACTCAGTGCTTCCAGCAGGCTCGGTTTGCCGACTGAGCGCAGTTGTTCACCCGTCACCACGTCGATCGGTGTCGGGCTGGTGGTGACGGTGCGTTGTTCGGTACCTCGGTTGCCGGTAACGACCACGGTGTTGAGGGTGGGTGAACTGGTTTCGGCGGCCTCGAGGTTGAACGAGGCAAGGCCGCAAGCGATGGACAACGGTACCAATAAAGGGCGATAGGGAGGCGCCGTTCGGCGCGCCGGGCAGTTGAGCATGAAGGTGAAACTCCTGAATGGCGGGTGAATTCCGTGTCACTTCTTGCGAGCGGCGACGGCTTCGATTTCGACCAGGCCGCCGGGCAGCGGCAGAGCCACCACTTGAATGGCGGTCCGTGCCGGTTTGTTCGGTTGCTCGGCGCTGCCGAAGAACGGCGTATAGCCTTCTTGCAGTCCGGCGAAGTCGAGCTTGCCGCCCTTTGCTGGATCCCCGACCAGGAACACTCGCAGTTGCACCACATCGCCCAGGCCCAGGCCCTGGCTTTCCAGTACGCCCTTGAGCTTGTGCAGAATCGAAGTGGTCTGGGTCGCAGTATCGCCATAGGCGGCAAAGGAATCCTTCGCAGCATTCGGGTCGTGCAGGTCGGCCAGCAGGCCACTGACGAACAACAGGTCGGTTTGCGCTGGCACCGACACGGCCAGCGAGATCGGGAAGTTTGAATTCGGCAGGGCAATGCGCTTGATGTCGTCGGCGTGGCTGGTGAGGGCGGTGGCGGTCATGAGAATCCCTGTGAGCAAAGTAATGGTTTTCATCGTTCAGTCCTTTTGTTCAATGAGTCAGGCGGCAACGCCCGGTTGGTTGCGCTCGGCATGCCGGCCGATCAGCGACACGATGCGCCGTGCCGAGTCGGCGGCGCTGTTCTGCCAGATGCCGACACCGCCATGGGCCAGGGCATCGCTGGCCAGATAGGTCCGGCCCTGCGGTTGGTTGAGGAGCTGGTAGGCGCTCTCGCCGACTTCGTCGTTGACGATCCACGGACCTTTGCTGAAGGGCACCTTGGCCCAGTTGATGGCCACCGGTTTTTGCAGCTTGGCGCTGTGACCGGGGTGCAGCAGTTCCACGGCTTGCCGGGAGGAGGCGAACTGTTCGGCGAGGGATTTTTTGCTGAAGGCCTGGGCCGATTCGCTGGTGTTGTAGGCCGCCACCAGAATCCCTTGGGCACTGTTCAGGCGATCGCTGGGGTACCACAGACCTTTGACTTCATGGTCCAGGTAGGAAAGTCCGCCGTAGATGTTGAAGTCGGTTTCCCAGAACCGTGGCGACTGCCAGGCCACCTTGTTCGCCTGATCGCTTTGCGCGCTGAGGATCGCCTGCTTGAACGGCTGGCTGAAGTTGCTCGGCAGTTTGGCCAGCAGCGGCAGAGGCACGGTGACGATGGCGTAATCGGCGTTCAGGGTCTGGGTGACGCCGGTCTTGCGATCGCGGTAAGTGATGCGGCTGCCGTGCTCGGCGGTCTGGATGTCACTGACCTCGGCATTGAAGCGCACCGCGTCCTTGAGCTTCTCGAAGAACGCGTAGGGAATCCGGTCCATGCCGCCGACCGGTTGGAACATGGTCGAGGAGAACTCCGGGATTTCATCGAACACCAGTGCGCCCCAGAGCTTGGGGTTGAGCAGCGTTTGCAGCTCCAGAGGCGCGCGGGTTATACCGGTCTGATCACCGGCGCCGGGCACTCGTGTATACCCCGAGCGCACCGAGCCCTTGTATTGGAAGTCGGCGTTGAGGTCGCCGTAGACCTTGAGGAATTTCAGCAGCGCTTGCCGGTCGTCAACGCTCAAGTCCTGATCCAAAGCTTTGCGACTGACCGTCCGCGCCAGCAGTTCGGACAGTTGACCACGGGTATCGTTGACGGCCTGGCGCAACTGGAACGCCGGTTGTTTCGTGTCCGGTAGGGCCAATGCGTTGCGACTGCTGTTTACCAACACTTGCAGCTCCACGCCCAACTCGCGGCAGTAACCGAGAATCGTCTGGTGGTGGCTGGGGATGCGGGCGGGACCGGCGTTGAAAAACTGCCCCTCGTCGAAGTCGACGGTCTGGCTGACGCCATCGTCGAAATCGATTTTGCTGCCTCGACGCAGCGTCCAGTTGCGCCCGCCCACCCGTTCCCGGGCCTCAAGCAGGGTCACGGTAAAACCAGCCTTGCGCAGTTCATAGGCGCTGACCAGGCCGGAAATACCGGCACCGACCACCACCACATTCTTGCCTTTGCCACTGCTGCCCAGCTGCAACGGATTGAAAGTTGCTGCCACGGCCTGTGGCGTCAGCCCCAGTGCGCCCAGGGCGCTGACAGCGGCGGAATAGCCACCGACGGCGGCGATACGGGAGATCAATTCCCTGCGAGTGAAAGCCATAAAGTGCTCCTTGGCATGCTTGTTTTTTTGGGGGGGGTTAAAGGTCGTAGCGCACAGACAACAAGAGGGTTCGCGGATCGTTGATCGCGTAGTAACGGGCGCCACTGGACGGCACGAAGCCAACCGATTGCGGGTAAGCGCGATCGAGCAGGTTTTTCACTGCGAGCGTGGTGGTCCAGTGACCGTCACCGGAGATGTAGCGAGTGTTCGCATTCCAGAAAGTCTGCTGGGGGATTTCCTGGACATCGTCGTTCAGCGCGTTGGCGAAAGACTTGGTCTGGAACTGCGCATCGGTGCCTGCCAGCCAGGTACCGGGCAGACCGGCCGGGATGGTATAGGTGAGCCCGACGCTGGCGTTCCAGCGCGGTGAAAACACCAGTTGTTTGCCGTTGGCGTCGACACCCGCGCCTCCAGCGTTTTCGAAATCGTCGTACTGGCTTTCCAGATAGCCGACGTTGGCGGTCAGTTGCAGGTCGTTGGTCAGGGCTGTCAGGGTTTCCAGCTCGACCCCGTAGGTGTGTGCCTTGCCGACGTTGGTGCGCAGGCTCACGCCCAGTGCCGGGTCATAGGCGTTGGTCTGCAGGTCCTTGTAGTCGTTATAGAACAGCGCAACGTTGGCACGCAGGCGACGCTCGAAGAAGTCCCCCTTGATGCCGGTTTCCCACGTAGTCACGTCCTCCGGCGAGAAGGCCTGCTCGGCGGCGGCTTTGGTCGGTGCGCGGTTGTCGTAACCACCGGCCTTGAAGCCCTTGGCCACGTAGGCGTACTGGTTCAGGTGCGGGGTCCAGGCGTATTCGAAGCCGATTTTCGGGCTGGTGGATTGCCACGATTTACTCGAATCGGCGCTGAAGTTGGTCCCGGTAATCTGCCGTGAGGTGGTGATGGCGTAGTTGGTGTAGTCGAAGTTTTTGTGCTCGCGGGTAAACCGCAGCCCGGCGATCAGCGACAGCTTTGAAGTGACCTTGTAGCTGCCCTGGCCGTACAGCGCGTAGCTCTCTGTATCGGTTGTGCTGTATTGGCCTTGGCCGATCACCCGGTTACGCGCGACGGAAAAAGTGAGGTTGTCGCGCTCGGCGTCGAACGATTCGCGGTACAGGTACAGGCCGGTGCTGAAGCTGAAATCGTCGTAGTCGCCGTTGAGCTGCAACTCCTGGGTGGCGTAGTCCTGGTTGTAGTTGATCAGGTTGTTCTGAATCAGGGCAGCCTGCCCCGAGTTGTCATAGTCCACAGGTTGATTGAATGCGGAATAGGCCGTCACCGACTTGACGTTCAGATGGTCATCAATCGTGTAGATCGCGCGCAGCACCGAGCTGCCCTGGTCGAGACGATTTTTCGGATTGAGGCTGCTGTAACTCTTGAATTTGTCGAAGTGACCGTTGACATCGAACGGCGTGTAGCTGGTGGTATCGCCACGGTCGAAGGTGCCGGCCAGGGTCAACTGCACATCCCAGGGCGAGTCATCCGGGTTGTAGCGCAGCTTGCCGCGGTAGGACTGGATGTCGATGTTGTTCACATCGGTGCCGCGTGTCGGGTCGGAAACGGTGCCGTCACGGGTCAGGCGAATCGCCGAGAAACTGCCGTAAAGTGCGTGATCCACCAACGGGCCGCTGATCAGCAGCCGGCCGTTCTGCGCGTTGTAATTACCGGCGCCGAGCTCGAAGAACCCTCGGGTTTCCTGGGTCGGATCGCGGGTGATCACCCGGATCGCACCGGCGCTGCTGTTACGCCCATACAACGTGCCTTGCGGACCGCGCAGGACCTCGACACGCTCGACGTCGTTGAAGTCGAGCATCGAGGAAATCGCCCGTGGGATGTACAGGTCATCGGCGTACACCGCGACGGCGGATTCCTGGATCGGATCGGTCTCGCCGATGCCACGAATACTGTAGGTCTGCGCGCTATAGGAAATCGACTGGCGACTGAGGGTCAGGTTCGGCACCTGGCCGGACAGGTCGCGGATGCTTTTGATCTGTTTGTCTTCGAGGGCCTTTTCGTCGAATGCGGAAATGGCCAGTGGAGTCTTTTGCAGGTCTTCGCTGTGGTGTTCGGCGGTGACGGTCACGACGGGGAGGGCACCATCCTTGGTGTTTTCTTCGGCGTGGGCCGACAAGCCGAGCATGGCCAGCGACAGGGTCAGCGTCAGACGGTTTGAGCGCAAAGTGTTGTGCATGGTGAACCCCAGGTGTGTAAGTGCTGTGTTGGCGTCGTTATTTTTTTTGGGCAAAGCGTTGCCGTGACCATGGTTTGAAAGCCATGGCGGGATTGGCTTGAGCCGGTTCTGGTTTGGGTGAAGCGTTTGACCGTGGAGTGGTGTCGGCCGGAAAAACGAGTGGTTCCGAAAGCCTCCACCTGGTCAGGGGTCGGTGATGGTTGTAACAATATTTATATAAGCGAGCGGTGTAAAAGTCCGATTAGTTATAAGTTAATTATAAAAACTACGCATTAAGCTGTTCGTAAAAATGCGTAATACTGATGTTGTTTGCAGCGGTATGCACAAACAACTGTGGGAGCGGGCTTGCTCGCGAAAGCGGAGTGTCAGACGACATTTTTGTCGATCGACATTCCCACTTCGCGGGCAAGCCCGCTCCCACAGTTGTATTGCGTTTGGGTCAGTACCCGCGTTGAACGTCCGCCTGATTCTCCAACGCCAGGCCATTGAGAAAACGCTCGAGATTGGCCAGGAAGCTGTCAGCGATTTCATGCCGGCTGTTGCTGGAAATCGCCGAGGTATGGGGTGACAGGCGCACTCGTGGATGGGCGTAGAGAGGATGTCCGTCCGGCAACGGTTCCGGCTCGGTAACGTCCAGCGAGGCCAGGCCGATGTGGCCGCTGTCCAGCGCTTCCAGCAGCGCTCTATGGTCAAGCAAACCACCACGGGCGATGTTGATCAGGTGCAGGCCGGGCTTGGCACTGGCGAGCACGGCGCTATCGACAATGTGTCGGGTTGAATCGATCAAGGGCGCCGCCAGCACCAGATGATCGGAACGGGAAAACAGCTCATGAATGTCCCGCGCCGCTTCGACGCCTTCAACCTCGAACCGTGTCTGGCTCTGACGCAGCGCCAGCACGTTGATGCCCAGTGCCTGTGCCTTGGCGGCCAGGCTGCGACCGATCGCGCCAAAGCCGAGAATCCCCAACGTCGTGCCCTTGAGTGGCGTCAGCGCGGTGAAGTTCCATTGCGCGTCATGCACCCAGATGTCCGGCAGGCGCTTGGCCGCGGCGAAGATCGCAGCAAGGGCGAACTCGGCGATGTTTTCGGCGGCGCTGCCGCGCGAGGTGCTCACCGGCGGACCGTTGAATAGCCATTTCGGGTAGAAGTCGATGCCCGATGACACCACTTGAATCCAGTTCAGCCCATAAGGCCAGCCGGGCGGCGGCGTGTCCGGCGCCAGGTAACCACGCACGTTGATCGGCCGTGCCAGCAGCACGCTGACCTCGGCCGGCAAATCGCTGGGCACTCCGGCGGGCACACCAATGACACGAGCCTCAGGGTGGGTTTTAGCGAGCCGCTGGCGGATCACTTCGTTGAAGTCTTCATCCAGTTGGCTGGCGATGACAAATTGGCTCATGGGCGTTCCCCAAATTGGAATGCAGACTGGCGCTGGGCGAAGACGGCTCTGCCGACCCCTTGCAGGATGGCGTCGTTTTGCGGGGTATGGACGCGGCTGCACAACACATCGCGGTAGTGCCGTTGCAGTGGGTTCTGGCGTGACAGGCCGGGATTGCCGGATGCCTCGATGGCGAGTTCCACCGCACGAATCGCGTTACCGGTCACCAGGTATTTCAGTTGCGCGGCATTGCTGGAAGGCGTGTGCCCCTCGGCGGCGGCGTCGAGCAGGCTGCGGTTGGCAAACAGCAGGGTATCGATGTGGCCGACGGTTTCCTGAAAGCGCGGCAGGGTCGAGAGTGAGGCGCCGAGATTGGACGGTTTGCGTGTCTGAAGCCAGCCCACCAACCAGTCGCGAGCGGCCTGGGCGACCCCGTCGTAGACCGATGACAGCAACACCGACATCCACAGGAAACCATCACCGTCGAGTTCGGGTTGCGGCGCGCTCCAGCGGCTGACGCTGACTGCGTGATCGAGCGGCACCAGTACGTTGTCGAACACCACCTCATGGCTGCACGTGGCGCGCATGCCCAGATGGTCCCAGTCTTCAATAATGCTGATCCCCGGCGTGTCCTTGTGTACCAGCCAGGCGCCGACCAACGGATCCTCATCACTACTGCGTGCCCAGACGCTGAACCAGGTCAGGCCGTGGCTGCCGGTGGAGTAGATTTTGCGACCGCTGATGCGCCAGCCGGCCGCGGTGCGTCGGGCCACCGTCGCCGGCAGACCGCCACGCGCGGGGGTGCCCAAATCAGGCTCGACGCGCAGAGCGTTGATCAGCGCGCCATTTCGCACGGCATCGTGCGCCACTGCCAGGCGCAGGGCTTCGGGCCAGTTCGGGCTGTCTTGCAGACGCGCATGCTGGATGTACTGCATCACCAGGATCAACGCCGTCGACGGCTCACCCTTGGCAATCGCACTGATTGCCTTGCGCGCCTGCACGAGATTGGCGCCGCCACCCCCCAGGGCCTTGGGCACGGTCAGCGCGACCAGTCCGTGGTCATGCAGCAGCTTGAAGTTGTCCTTGGGGAAGGCACCGCTTTCGTCATAGACGTGGGCGGTGGCGCCGAGCTGTTCGCTGAGGCGTTCGAGCAGTGCCTCGAAATTGGCCACTTCGATGGATCGCAGCGGTGGAGACAGTTGAGAAGTAAGACTCATGATGTATTCACTCGATCAAAATGGTTGGCGCGGGTTCACAGCGGCAGCAGCGGGAAGTTTTTGTCCCACAACGGGCTGACATCGAGCCGTTCGCTCAATACGCCCGCATCGAAGAACAGGTCCGCGACTTCTTGCTGCGAGGCGACGGCCTGATCGTTGACCTGGATGATTCTCGAGGCCTGGCTGCGGTTGTTGTGCATATCGAGGAACACCGCTTTGTCGACGCCCAACAATTGCGCCGATTTGGCGGCCCAAGGCTCGGGATTGTTGTTGATCCATTCCAGAGTACGGGCCTGGCGCTGCAGGTAGTCCTGAATCGCCTGCTTGCGCAGTGCGTCCTCCAGCGCGGCCGGGCGGGCGGCAATCAGGTAGTTGCCGGACAGATAGCCCAGCGCGGTTTTCAGAACGCGGGCGCCACTGCGGAATTTCGCCAACTGGATGAACACGCCATAGATCACCCAGGCATCGAGCTGGCCGCTCTGAAACGCGCTGAAACCGTCTTGGGGCGTCAGCGCCACTGCCGTAATGTCTTTCATGGTCAGGCCCTGTTCCTTCAGCGCCTTGATCAGAAAATAGTGCGAAGTGGTGGAGCGAACGTAGCCGACACGCTTGCCGCGCAACTGCCCGACCGATTCGATGCTGGAGTCCTTGGGGATCAGGAACACCTGGTTGTTCACATCGCCTTGCAGCACCGCTATCAGTCGTGGCTGGCGATGGCTCTGGATCGAAAAGATCGGGGGAATCTCACTCATGCCGCCCACATCCAGACTGCCCGAGGCCAAGGCTTCGACAATCAGATTACCGCCGGCGAATTCCGCATATTCGACTTTGTAGGGGGTATTGGCGGTGCCGGCGTCTTCGGCGAAATACGAGTCCTGGCCTCGATAAGTCGCCACGCCCAGGGTAAGGTCCGTGAGCTTGTTGGTCTGGGCGAATGCGCGCGGGGCCAGCCCCAGGGAAGACAGCCCCAACGCACCGAGCGCAATGGAGCTGGCCGTGAGGAAGCCGCGACGATTGAACTGTCCCTGTATTATCTTTTTCGTCATGGTCAGGCTCTTGTCAGATGGCGATTTGCACCGGGGCTTGCCCCAGTAACTGTTCGACGGCGCGGATGATCGGGTCGGCTTCGGTGCGCACCAGCCAGTCCGGGCTGACGTCGGCGAATGCCACGGTTGCGTCCCTGGCGATGATCACCACGGTGGGCTGCGGCAGTTCCCAGGTGCCGGTGCCGGTGGTTTCACCGATGCTGTTGCCCTTGGCCAGTGCGGCTTTACGCGACGCGTCATCGAAGCTGTAGAGAATGCCCAGACGGCGCCCGAGCTGGTTGTCCGGGTCGCTGGCCACTTGCAGTTTCAGGTGGTGGCGGGTCTTGATCTCCACCAGACGTTCCGGTACCTGCGGGCTGACCGCCACCAGCGGCACGCCCAGGGCGTGGAGTTGCGGATAGAGCTGACGCTCGTAATAGGGCAGGGCAATGTTGCAGGCCGGGCAGCCTGCGAAGCGGAAGAAAATCAGCACCGCCGGTCCCTTGGCGAGCAACTCGTCGCGGCTCAGGCTGCCGCCTTCGACCTTCAACAAGGTGAACAGCTCCAGTGTGTCGCCGACTTTGACGAAGTCTTCAGTTCGGGCTTCATCCACCAGGCGTTGGCGCTGATCGACATTGACCTGCAACGTCGCCGGTTCCCAGGTCGCCACCCGTTGTGCATGCAAGTCCGCCAGCAAGCGGTTAAGGGATTCGCTCATGCCAGTGCCTCGCTGTCTTCCCGAGCCTTGACCAAAGCGTGAGCATGACGGTTGGCCGGGACTTGCAGGCCAAGGTTGTCGCGCAGGGTGCTACCGCTGTATTCATCGCGGAACAGGCCACGTTTTTGCAACACGGGTACCACCAGCTCGGTGAAATATTGCAAGCCGTCAGGCAGCAGCGAGTTGATGATGAAACCGTCTGCCGCTCCTTGTTCGAACCATTTCTGAATCGCATCGGCGACTTGCTCGGGCGTGCCGACAAAGTCACGGCGAGGCCGTGAAAAGCGCAGGGCGACTTCTCGCAAGGTCAGGCCTTCGTCTCGAGCAAGCTTTTTGATCCGGTCCGATCCGCCTTTCTGGCTGTTGGACCCCAGATCGCCCAACTCGGGGAACGGCGCATCCAGTGGATACTGGCTGAAATCATGATCGTTGAACGGCCGGCCGAGGGCGACGATGGCGTCTTCGATGGACACCAGCTCGACGGCCTGCTGGTAGCGGCTTTCCACTTCGGCGGCATCGCGACCCACGATCGGGCGGATGCCCGGCAGGATCGACAATTTCTGCGGATCGCGACCGAAACCTACCGCGCGGTTTTTCAGGTCCTGATAGTAGGCGTGTGCGTCGTCGAAGCTTTCGGGGCTGACGAATATCGCGTCGGAGTTTTCTGCGGCGAAATTGCGTCCATCCTCAGAGGTGCCGGCCTGGAAGATCACGGGCTGGCCCTGCTTTGAACGGGAAATGTTCAGCGGGCCTTTCACCGAGAAAAACTCACCCTTGTGCTCAAGAGCGTGCAATTTGCCAGGGGTAAAAAACTCGCCGCTTTGCTTGTCATAAGCGAAGGCATCATCTTCCCAGGAGTCCCACAGGCCCTTGACCACATTCACATGCTCTTTGGCGATGCGGTAGCGAACGGCGTGGGGCGGGTGTTCGGATTTACCGAAGTTATCGGCGGTGCCGCTGAGCCAGGACGTCACCACGTTCCACCCGGCGCGACCGCCGCTGATGTGATCCAGCGAGGCAAATTGGCGGGCAACCTGGAACGGTTCGGTGTAGCTGACGGTGACGGTCGCCACCAGCCCGATATGCTGCGTGGTGGCCGCCAGGGCCGAGAGAATGGTCAACGGTTCGAAACGGTTGAGGTAGTGCGGGCTGGACTTCTCATGGATGTGCAGGCTGTCGGCAATGAACACGAAATCGAACTTGGCCGCCTCGGCCAGTTGTGCCTGTTGTTTGTAGAAATCAAAGCTCACGCTGGCATTGGGCTGGGCCTGCGGGTGGCGCCATTCGCCCCATCCGTGGCCGACGCCATGGACCATTGCACCGAGTTTGAGTTGGCGTTGCTTGCTCATGGTTTTACTCCTGCGTCCGTCGCATCGTTATCGAGATGCCTGGTTGAGTGGGGTGCGCTTGGCGTTGAAGCTCTTGTCAAAGCCTTGGGAAACGTCGATGTGTTTGCTGAGAATCCCTTCTTGCTGATAGATGTCGGCGGTGGTTTGCAGTCCGCCGATGACCTGATCGTCAATTTCCACCGGTTGCATGTGTGTGCCTTTGGCCACGGCGATGTGCACGTCCAGCGGCAGGCCGGTGACGCGCGCTTGGGCGGCGGCATATTCCTCGGGGTGGGCGTTGGTCCAGCGATAGGCGCGATCGACCCGGACGATGAAATCGTCCAGTTGCTGGCGCTTGTTGGCGATGGCCTGGCTGGTGGCGGCGAAGTACAGATGGTTGGTCAGCAGTTTTTCGCCGCTGACCAGCACCTTGGCCTGATTCTGGGTGGTGGAAATGGTGGTGTAGGGGTCCCAGGTCGACCAGGCGTCCGCGCTGCCATTGTCCAGCAGGATGCGCGACTCGCTCGGCAGCAAGTAGATGAATTGCACGTCATGGGTGCTCAGGCCCGCACTGCGCAAGGCCTTGATCGCCAGGAAGTGGCCGATGGAGCCACGGGTGGTGACGATTTTTTTGCCCTTCAGGTCGCTGGCGTTGTTCAGCGGCGAATCCTTGGGCGCGAGGATGGCGGTGGTGTAGCGACCCTCGGCATGCACGATGCTGACGACCTTGATCGGTGCGCCAGCCCCGAGCGCGAAGACGTAGGGCGCATCACCCAATGCACCGATATCCACCGCCCCGGCATTCAGCGCTTCGCCCAGCGGTGCGGCGGCAGGGAACTCGGAAAACTGGATGTCGTAAGGCACATTCTTCAGCTCGCCGGACACTTCCAGCAGCACCTTGATCGACGACTTCTGATTAGCCACCAAAAGAGGCTGCAGGTCCGCAGCGTGAGTAGAAACAACGAAGCCCAGGGTGCAAAAGAGGCTCAACAGGGATTTGGGTAACATAGGGACTCCAGGCAGGTTGTTACGCTTCGAATACCTCCGCCTGGAGAAGGGGTCGGTGTGGAGTTGACGTTATATCTATAAGAATCCTCTGTGAAATTCTTTATGGTTATATGCTAATTATGAAGTTAGCTGATTATCGGTTTATCTAATATAAAATAAATGCATTAAATGCCGGGCGAAAATCATTCGTTCGCCCACAGGTCCAGGCTGGATCACCGATCACGACGCGCAGGACCATCAGAAGTTGTAGGCGATTCGCGTGTAGTAGTACGAGCCACCGAACCCGAACGGTGAGAACTGACCATATTTGTAGGCCCCGGCCCAGTCCTGAATCCCGTTCTTGTCCGGGTACACGTTGAACAGGTTGTTCGCCCCCAGTGCCACCGTCAGGTGCTGGGTCAGTTCGTAGGCGGCATCGATATCGGTGATCCACTTGGCGCTGAATTTGCGGTCGTTCACCGGGTTGTTGTCGCCCTCGATGTAACTGCCGAATCGAGTCACAGCCAGGTTGAGGTTGTAGTCCGTGATTTTCCAGTTCGCGGCGAGGATCAGTTTCGATTGCGGTGTGGCGACCGTCAGGTCCTTTTGCAGGCGTCGATCGAACAGTTGCAGGCCTGAACCGCTGAGTTGTGACGGATTGTCCTGAATCTTCTCGATTTTGGTCTGGTTCCAGTTATAGGCCGCGCTCCAGCGCACCTGACCGTACTGATCCAGTTGCTGACGGAACTCGTTGACGATATCCACGCCACGGGTTCGCGTGTCCACCGCGTTGGTGTAGTACTGGGCGAACAAACCGGGGGACAAGCCGTTGGCGGCAAGGACCTGCGAGACCGCCGTGCCGCCCAGCAGGCTGGTGGAGACGATGCGGTCGCGGATATCGATCTGGTAGAAGTCGGTGGTCAGCCGGTAGTTTTGCAGGGGTTCATAAGTGAAGCCGAAGCTGTAGTTCAGGGACTTTTCCGGCTTGAGTTTCTCCGCACCCAGGGCCTGGGCTTCAGGGGTGTCCACTGGCAGCACCTTGACCGGAACCGAGATCTGCTGGCCGTTGACCACACCGCCGGAGGTGAAGGTAGACGAGGCATAAATGGTCTGCGCCAGGGACGGCGCGCGAAAGCCATTGTTGATCGTGCCACGCAGGGCGAAGGCGTCGGTGAAGGCATAGCGGGTCGAAAACTTGCCGCTCCAGGTGCTGCCGATGTCCTGTGTGTAGTGCTCATAGCGAGCCGCCGCGCCGACAAACCATTTGTCCGTCACGTCCAGGCCCAGATCAACGTAGCTGGCGACGTTGCTGCGACTGATTTCACCCGAGTCGGCGGGACTGGTGCCGTTGTAGGAGGCAAGGCCGGGCAAGGGCGTCCGACCGGCAAACGGTCCGCTGGGAATGACGTAATTGCCAGGCGTGTACGAGTCGAAGTCGCCGGGCTCGATCTGGTATTTCTCCCAGCGGTATTCGAAACCGAAGGCGGTTTGCAGTGGGTGTTTCAGGCCAATGTCGAAGCCGCGGTTAAAGTCGAGGTTGTTGGTCCACTGATCAAAGATCTGCGACGCCAGGTTGAACTCGGTGGGGCTGGTCGGTCCCAGGGACGGATTGAGGGTGTTGTTGGCATTGAGCGTCGAGTCGTCTTCACCCCAGGTGGAGCTGGCGTCATAGTTCCAGCCACCGACCTCGCCTTTGAATCCTCCCGCCACCTGAAAGTCTTTGGTGCGGTTGCGTCGCTGGGCGTGGATGCCGTCGGGGTAGGGGGTGTTCGGGTCGCCGGCCAGAGAAGTGATTTCGTTGGGTCGATAGTTGCCGGTGACTTTGGTGGTCTCCATGTAACTGGCGGTGGAGAACGAGTAGAACCGCAGATCGTCCTGCAGCGGCAGTTCGAGGTTGTAGCTGACGTTGGTGACCTTTTCCCGGCCTAGACCATAGCTGGGGTTCCAGCCGTGGCGATTGACGGTCTGGTCGCGGCTGTCTGGAAAGCCGGGCAGCGAATACAGGTTGCCTGTGGCACTGCCGGTGCGGTCGAAGGGTTCTTGCTCCTTGCTGTCCAGCGCCAGGTTGGCGAAGCCGTCGTTGGGCAGCGCCAGGCCGTAGTTGGCCGTCTGGTGCACGGTGTCGCCATCGCCGCTGCCGTAGCGCCCGAAAGAGGTTTCGACGCTGCCACCGCTGTCGTTTTCTTTGAGGATGATGTTGATCACCCCGGCAATGGCGTCCGAGCCGTACTGCGCAGAGGCGCCGTCACGGAGTACCTCGATATGATCGATTGCCGAGACCGGAATCAGGTCCAGGTTGACCGGCACCGCTGCCGTGCCGATGCGCGCCAGGTTGTTGATCAGCGCCGTGTTGTGCCGTCGTTTGCCGTTGACCAGCACCAGTACCTGATCCCCGGACAGCCCGCGCATGGTCACACCGCGAACCGACCAGGATGTGCCGCCGCCATTGATCGCCGGCAGGTTGAAGGAGGGCAGCAGACGCGCGAGCAATTCCTTGAGACCGACCTTTCCACTGGCTTGCAACTGTTCGGCGCTGATCACGTCGATCGGCGAGGGGCTGTCGGTGATGGTGCGTGGCTGGCTGCCACGGTTGCCGGTCACCACCACGGTGTTCAGGGTCTTGTCCGGCTCTACGGGCTCGGCCTGGACCGGGCTGCTTGCGGCCAGCAGGCTCAGGGCGGCAGCCGCATAATAATCGTATTTCACTCGGGGGCTGGTTGAGCTCATGGCGCCAATTCCTGAAAGATCGTCACGCACAGGCAAACCCCTTCGCGACGTTGGCGAATAACGGGGTTTGCCGGGTTGGTTTTTTTGGGGGGGTATCAGGCCGCGCTGGCGCGTCTTGCCCGATGAGGAATGTCGTCGTAAGCGATCAGTACCCGTTCCATGCGGCGCGGATAGTCGCCGTAGTTGTAGACCGGGTAGTGCAGGGTCGAGCGGTTGTCCCAGAACGCCACGGAGTTTTCACGCCATTTGAAACGCACCTGATGTTCGGGCTTGTTGAACTCCAGCAGCAAGCGATCAATCAGCTGCTTGCTCTTCTCTGGTGGCCAGCCGATCACCGAAGGGTTTTGCGAGAAATTGATGAACAGACCGTCTTCGCCGGTTTCCGGATGAGTGCGGACCAACGGATGGGCAAGGATCGGATAGTCGTAGCCGACCTTTTCCAGCGACGACTTGAAGTCGTGGACCACATGCAAGTCATCGATCTCTTCGCGTAGCGCGTCGGGCAAGGCGCGATAGACCGCGGCCGTGTCGGCCCAAACGGTATCGCCACCGACGGGGGGCAAGTCGACCGCGCGCAATACCGCGCCAAGCGTGGGGCGCAGCAACCAGCTGGTGTCAGTGTGCCAACGGCCGCTGATCCTTGGGCCGTAGAGCTTGCGTTCGTCCTGCGCCTGAATCAGATGCGCTTGCGGCTGCGTCGGGTCGTTTTGCTGGGTCGTCGGGTGAACGTACAGCTCGCCGAATTCCCGGGCGAAAGCAATCTGTTGTTCGGTGCTGATGGCCTGGTCGCGGAAGAAAATCACCTTGTGCTCAAGCAGCAGGCGGCGAAGTTCATCGCGCAGTGCCGGCGTCAGCGGCTGACGCAGGTCGATGCCGCCGACTTCTGCACCGATGGTGGGTTCCAGGCGGGTGACGAGCAACGTTTCGGCAGGTGGTGAGTCGGTGTGATGCAAGGTAGCGGGCATGATGCCAATCCTCTCGATTATGGGTTCAGCCTCCGCCTGGAGAGGGGTCGGATGTAGGGGGGGGGTTGCCCCTTTGCCTGCTACGGCGCCGGGGCGTGAGCTGTCAGATCACAAAAAAGCCGTGGGTGCCGTCACGGGCCAGTTGGTCGACCAGTCCGAACTCCCAGTCCAGATAAGCCTGCATCGCTTCGCGCGGGTTATCGGTGCCTTCATAGGGGCGGCGATAGCGATCGATGCGCGGTGAGGCCAAGTGGCTTTCACCTTCCTCCAGGGGCAATTGCGCAGCGATCCAGCTGGCCGTGCCGCCCTTGAGCAGAAACACCGTTTTACCGGTTAACGCCTCGGCCTCGGCCACCGCCAGGCGCGCCAATTGGCTGCTGCCGCAGGTCAGTACATAGCGCTCGACGGACGGCACCTTGGCCAAGGCCTCACGCAGTTGGCTGCGCAATGCCCACCAGGCGCCCGGGATATGGCGTTTGACATAATTGGCGCTGCTGGTGAAGTCCAGGACCGCGGTGTCGCCATGGCTCAGCCATTCGGCCAATGTCTCAGGGCTGATTTCCTCGGCGTGTTGTGGTGCGGGAACCGGCGCCTGCCAGGCACCGTGTTCGCTGAAGTGCGCAGGTTCAAGGTCGTCCAGTACATGCACTTCCCAACCGAGTTGTGCGAGCCAGGAAGCCGACATGTTGGCGCGTACGCCATCGTCGTCGACCAGCACCAGGCGCGCGCCGCGCACACTGGCGAAGTGATCGGTTTCCTGGACCAGTTGCCCGCCGGGTGTCGAGCGCGCAGAAGGCAGGTGTCCGGCTTCGAATTCCTCAGGGGTGCGCACATCGAACAGATAAGTGCTGCGGGTCGGCTCCTGTTGCCAGCGCTGCAAGTCCGCCAGCCTGGCGCGACCTACGAGCGCTTTGTCGGCGACGCGGCGGGCATCGCGGGCGGCAATTTGCCGATGCTCTTCGCTGGTCGGCGCGAATCGGCGCGACTGGCCGTGCTGCAGAGTCTGACCGGCCAGGGTCCAGCCGATGGTGCCGTTGCGCAAGGCTGAAACCGGGTTGGCGATACCGGAGTTGATCAACGACTGGGTGCCGATGATGCTGCGGGTACGACCGGCGCAGTTGACGATGATTCGCGTGGACGGGTCGGGCGCCAGTTCCCGGGCGCGCAGCACCAGTTCCGCCCCGGGAACGCTGATACCGGTGGGAATGCTCATGGTCTGGTATTCATCGAAACGCCGGGCATCGAGCACCACCACATCGGCCTCGCTGTCGAGCAGCGCCTGAACTTCTTCGGCCGCCAGGGAGGGGGTGTGACGCTGGCTTTCTACCAGCTCGCCAAAGGCTTTGCTCGGCACATTGACGTCGATGAACAATTCGCCGCCGGCGCGGCGCCAACCCTCAAGGCCGCCTTCGAGCAGGCTGACATTGGTGTAGCCCAGCGCTTGCAAGCGCTGGGCTGCGATGCTCGCCAGGCCTTCGTCATTGTCGTAGACCGTCACTTGGGTATCGCGCCGTGGAATCCGCGAGAACACTTCAATCTCGAGTTTCGATAAGGGAATGTTGGCGGCAAACAGTGGATGCGATTCGGCGAAAGGGGCTTCTTCGCGCACATCCACCAGCGCCAGTTCTTCACGGTTCAGCAAGGCCTTGCGAATTTCGGCATAGGAGCGGGTGAGTGCAGTGCTCATAGGGCTTGGCTCTCTTTGGACAGATCCCAGATGTTGGGGAGAAAGGCGTTGGAATAACCGGAGATGAACGGTTTTTCGCTGCCGTCGGCCTGATACACCGCCCGACGCACGGCGCCGATGTTGGCGCCATAGACATGAATGCTGATGGATACCTGGTCATCAAAGGCGTTGCTGACTTGGTGGATGTCACCGATCTTGGGCGAAACGGCCTCGACCTGACCAGGATGAAGGTGCACGCGGCCACCTTCGGCGATCAAGGAACCATCGGTATGGCGCTGGAACCCTTGGGAATACTCCGCGCCGCGCAACATGCCGATCAGTCCCCACACGCGGTGGTCATGGATCGGCGTGCGCTGCCCCGGCCCCCAGACAAAACTGACGATGCTGAAACGCTGCCGAGAATCGGCATGCAACAGGTATTGCTGATAGCGCTCGGGGTCTGGCCGGGCAAAGTCCTCCGGCAGCCAGTCATCATGGCTGACCAGTTGGCCGAGCAGCTTGCCGCCGCGGTGCAGCAAATCACCCTCGCGGGGATTGCTGTCGATCAGTTCCGCCAAGGCGCCTATGAATGCTCTGAGTCTCTCCGGGTGTCGGGCCTGGGTCATGGCGATTCCATCGTTCGTGGTGAATGTCGATAGATTGATTTAAGCATAATGTTTTGTATCAATATGCGATTGTTTGATGATTAGGTTATAACTGAAGGGAATTTATAACTGGTTTGCATAGCGCTATAGGCTATTGACCAACGGTCTGGCGTAGGGCGGACTATCCTTCTTTCAACAATGGAACTATGCTTTTCAGACATCTTATTGACTGTTCTCTATGTGCGGGCCAAATGAAAATTGATGATATCGACGCCTTTGTCGAAGTGATTCGTTGCCAGTCCATCAGCCATGCCGCCGAGTCGCTGCAATTGACTCAGCCGGCTATCACGCGGCGCGTGCAGAACTTTGAGCAAGCGCTGGGCGTTGAGTTGTTCGACCGCAATACCAAGCCGCTCAAACCCACGCTGATCGGTACACGGGTGTATGAACAATGCCGGGTGATCCTGCGGGAAATGGATGCGTTGCGCGAACTGGTTGCCACCGATGCACCGCCTACCGGGTTGTTGCGCCTGGGAGTTCCGCAAACCATCGGTGATGTGGTGTTGCTCGATGCACTCAAGCATTTGCGCATCGAATACCCCGACTTACGCGCTCAAGTGGCCACGGGCTGGGGGAGTCAGTTGGTCGGCAAGATCGAGCGCGGTGAGCTGGATGCGGCGGCGGCATTGTTTCCGGCCGGGAAGATTTTTCCGGACAACATCATCGGTGAGTCGATCGGCAAGATGCAGCTGGTAGTGGTGTGCGCCAAGGCGCAATTGCCCAAGCGTCCGTGCAAGCTGGCGGACGTTTACCAGAATGGCTGGATTCTCAATCCCGATGGCTGCGGCTTCCGCGCCGGGCTGCAACGCACCTTGTCGGACCAGGGCCTGGCTCTGCGGGTCAACCTGGAAACCTTTGGCACCGAGTTGCAGCTGGGCCTGGTCGCCGACGGCCTGGGACTGGGCCTGGTGCCGCTTCCGTTGTTGGAACGCAGCGTGCATTTCGATCAGTTGGCCGTCATGCCGCTCAAGGATTTCAAACCGGTGATGGACCTGTGGCTGATCTACCCGCATTTTCTCGGCAACCTGCAAGGGCCAGTTGACGCCTTTGGCAAACTGGTCGCTGGATCGCTGCAGAAGATCAAGAATGCGGCGTGAGGGGAGGGTGGTCACATAATAAAAAAAAATAATAATTAGCTTAGATTAAAATGTGCTTTTTATTATTTTTTGCCTTCCCCTAGGCTTGCTGGAGTCCTTAAGGCCATCCAGGAAGTTTTGCCATGAGCAGCGTCAGCCCGTTATCCAGCGTTTCGAAAAATGTTCGCCAGCGCGTCAGTCCCGAAGAATGGGAAGTGCGTGTAAAACTGGCTGCGGCCTATCGGCTGGCAGCCCTGTTCAAGTGGACCGACCACATCTACACGCACTTTTCCGCTCGGGTGCCAGGGCCCGAAGAGCATTTCCTGATCAACGCCTTCGGCCTGTTGTTCGACGAAATCACCGCCTCCAACCTGGTCAAGGTTGACATCGATGGCACCCTCATCGATGACCCGACCGGCCTTGGCATCAACCCCGCCGGTTACGTGATCCACAGCGCGATTCACGCTGCGCGACCCGACCTGCAAGCAGTGCTGCATACCCATACGCGCGACGGGATCGCGGTGTCCGCCCAGCGTGACGGTTTGCTGCCGATTTCCCAGCATGCCATCGGTTTTTCCGGGCGGGTGGCATATCACGGTTACGAAGGGGTGGCGCTGGACCTGGACGAGCGTGAGCGGCTGGTGGCGGATCTGGGCGACAAGAGCGTGTTGATCCTGCGCAACCACGGACTGCTCACGGCCGGCATCAGCGTTGAACATGCATTCCAGCAACTGCACGGTTTGGAGCGGGCCTGCAATATTCAGATTGCTGCCCAGGCCGCCGGCAACGCCGAACTGATCTTCCCGCCGGCCGAAGTGGTGGCCAAGGTCGAGAAGCAGGCGGAGGTGTTCAAGAGCGGTGATGGACCGGGAGTTGCCCGGCACTGGAATGCGCTGATTCGTCAGCTTGAGCGCAGTGATACCGAATACAAGAGCTGATTCTTTGTGGTGTACGCATGCGTTGCGTACACCACATACCTGCAGGCGCACAGTTCCTTTGAATCTGCGCCTGGAAAACAATCGGGCTTGCTCGCGAAAGCGCAGTATCAGTCAACATCCCCGTTGAATGTACTGCCGCCATCGCGAGCAAGCCCGCTTCCACATGAGTTTCTCAGGGTCTTCAGGTCAAGCTCTTCAGGCTACCTTTTCCGCCGCCTGCCGTTCACGCTCCGCCACCAGTTTGCGGGTCAGGGGGATGAGGCGTTTGCCGTAGTCGATGGCATCGTCGAGTGGGTCGAAGCCGCGGATCAGGAACGTGGTGATACCCAGGTCGTAGTAATCCAGCAAAGCTTCGGCCACTTGTTCCGGGGTGCCGACCAGTGAGGTCGAGTTACCTCGCGCACCCAGCAAACCGGCGATACCCGTCCACAGGCGCTTGTCCAGACGCGAGCCCTGGGCGGCAGCGGCAAGCAGGCGGCGGGAGCCTTCGTTCGGTGGTTCGCGGCGGACAAAACCATTCTGCTCGGCCAATGCGGTGGCCTGTTGCAGGATGCGCTCGGCACGTTCCCATGCCTGGGCTTCTGTATCCGCCAGGATGGGCCGCAGCGACAAGCTGAAGCGAATGCTGCGGCCATGTTTGGCCGCCTCGGCACGCACCTGCTTCACCACCTCGCGGACCTGTTCGTAGGTTTCGCCCCATAACGCATACACGTCCGCATGCTTGCCCGCGACTTCAATGGCCGCTGTCGATGATCCGCCGAAGTACAGCGGGATGTGTGGCTGTTGCGGTGATTTCACCGCCGAGTGCGCGCCCTCGACCTGGTAATACTTGCCTTCATAGTCGAAGGGTTTTTCGCGGGTCCATTCCTGACGCAGCACATCGAGGTATTCGTCGGTGCGCGCGTAGCGCTCGTCCTTGCCGATGTAGCTGCCATCAGCCCGCAGCTCGCGATCATCACCGCCGGTAATGATGTGCACGGCGGTGCGTCCGCCATTGAACACGTCGAGGGTGGTGAACTGTCGTGCAGCCAGGGTTGGCGCGGCAAAACCCGGCCGATGGGCAATCAGGAACTTGAGATTGCGGGTCACGCTGGCAGCGTGCGAGGCAATCAGGGTGCTGTCCGGGCTGTTGGAGTGGAAGGCTACCAAGGCCCGGTCAAACCCGGCTTCGTCATGGGCGCGCGCGACTTTTTCCACATACTCGGGCTGCAACACAGGACCACTGCGAGGGTGGATTTCCGAAGAATGGTGACCGCCGATGTAGCCGATGAATTCAATACTCATGGGGAGTTCCTTGTCGTTGAATAGGCGTGATTCAAGCCTCCACCTGGCATTGGGGTCGGTCTGTGGGATCAAAAGTAGACGCAGCAGTGCGTGGCTGTGAAATGCCGATTGGTTCTAAGTTAATTATTAAAAAAAAGAATTATGTTTATTTGTAGATATCAGATAACTGCATTTTATGCCAAGGCATTCATGCAGGCCGCGGCAGGGCAGGGCTGGCCCGGTTTATTATGCAAACAATTCATCAGGTGGATTCGATATCTTATTTTTAATCATATTAGGTTATGCCTAAAAAGAATTTCACTGAGGTTTTTTATACGAATAGCATGAAAACCAAAGCTGACCCATGGCACCTCTGGCCATGTTCTTTATGAGGAAGGAAGCCTGATGACTGAAAAGACCCTCGATCCACAGAGCCCCGGTAGCTCGTTTTCCGTCAATAAGGCTGCCCGCCACACCGGCGAACTTCAGCGCGCGTCAAGGCTGCTCCCGCAGTGGTTGCGCAACTGGCGCACACCGGATGTATTGCTGCGATTGCTCAGCCCGATCGCGTTGTTGTTGCTGTGGGAACTGGCGTCTCAAGCGGGGCTGATCCCACAACGAGTCATTGCCGCGCCCTCGCAGATTGGCGGGACGTTGTGGGCGATGATCGCCTCCGGTGAGTTGGGCAAACATCTGCTGGTGTCGCTGCAACGGGCGCTGGTGGGCTTGAGCATCGGTGTCAGTATCGGTGTGGTCGCGGCCCTGATCAGCGGATTGTCCAAACGCGGCGAGGTCATCCTCGATTCGCCGCTACAAATGCTGCGCACCATTCCCTCGCTGGCGCTGGTACCGCTGTTCATTCTCTGGTTCGGTATTGGCGAGTTCACCAAGATCGCGCTGATCGTCACCGGCACAACCTTCCCGGTGTACCTGAACCTCTTCGCCGGCATTCGCAACATCGACCCCAAGCTGATCGAGGCCGCCAACACCCTGGGCCTGAACCGTCGCGAGCTGATCTGGCACGTGATCCTGCCGGGCTCCTTGCCCTCGTTTTTTGTCGGCCTGCGCTACTCCCTGGGGATTTCCTGGCTGGCGCTGGTGTTCGTCGAGCAGATCAACACCACCGCCGGCATCGGCTTTCTGGCCAGCGATGCGCGGGACTTCATGCGCACCGACGTCATTGTGATTTGCCTGCTTATTTACAGCGTCCTCGGCCTGTTGATCGATGGACTGATCCGCACGCTGGAGCGTTTTGCCCTGGCCTGGCGCCCAACTTTTGTGAGGAACTGATATGTCGAGCATCGATCTTTTGGACGCGCCGAAATCTGCTCAGCCGGCGCCGGTACAACTGCGCAACGTAGTGCGCCAGTTCGGTGAGCAACGGGTCATTGATGGCCTGGACCTGGACATCGCGCCGGGCGAGTTCGTCGCCTTGCTGGGGGCCAGCGGTTCGGGCAAGACCACCTTGCTGCGCAGCCTGGCGGGTCTCGACAGTATCGACAGCGGTCAGTTGCTGGTACCCAAAGCGCGGGCCGCGGTGTTTCAGGAACCTCGCTTGATGCCCTGGAAGCGCGCCTGGAAAAACGTGATTCTCGGGCTGCGCATCCCGGACGCCAAAGCGCGTGCGGTGCAGGCCCTGACCGAAGTGGGGCTGGCCCATCGGCTCGACGCCTACCCGGCCACGCTTTCCGGCGGCGAAGCGCAACGGGTGGCACTGGCCCGTGGCCTGGTGCGCGAGCCAAAGCTGTTGTTGCTGGACGAACCGTTCGCCGCACTCGATGCGTTGACCCGGATTCGCATGCACCGGCTGATCATCGAGTTGTGGCGCAAACACACGCCCGCCGTATTGCTGGTCACCCATGATGTCGATGAAGCAATCCTGCTGGCCGATCGGGTCATCGTGCTGGCCAATGGCAAGATCGCCGAACAGGTTTATATCGATCTGCCGCGGGCCCGAGACACTGGGCAGGCAGGTTTTCAAGCCATCCGGGCACGCCTGCTGAATTTGCTGGGCGTTGAAGTGGAACACGCGGCCGTCGCCGAGCGACACGCGACCAACAACACTGTCCGGCGTTTCGCCCATGGCTGATCGCGTTTTCACACTGTTGCTACAGGGATGTTCCGCCATGTCGATCCACGTTTGGAAATCTACCGTCTTGTTACTGTCGGGTGCCGCGCTGCTGCTCAGCGGGTGCGGTGAAACGCTCGACAGTAAATCGACCTCAGCTGCCCACTCGGACTTGTCCGGGGTGACGCTGATACTGGGCGATCAAGCCAAAGGCTTGCGCACCGTGGTCGAGGCGTCGAATGCGCTGGAGGGTATCGACTACAAGGTCGAATGGGCCAACTTCCAGGGGGCTGCACCGTTGTTCGAAGCCTTGCGCGCCGGTGCTGTCGACCTGGCGCCAGCCGGGGACACGCCGGTACTGGCTGCGGCAACCGGCGGCGCGCCGTTGCGTATCGTCGCCGTGCGGCGCAGTCAATCGCGGGGGATCGCGATCCTGGTGCCAGCCGATTCGTCCATTCATGACGTGGCAGATCTGAAGGGGCGCAACGTTGTGGTGTCTTCGGCCCGGGGCAGCATTTCCCAGTATCTGCTGATACGGGCACTGGCCAATGCCGGGGTCGCCGAACAGGACGTCAATGTCGGCTTCGTGCTGCCCACCGATGCCTTGTCCGCGTTCAACGCCGGGAAGATCGAAGCCTGGGCCACGTTCGGTATCTATCAGGCGTTTGCGGAGCAGCAGGGCGCCCGCGTGCTGATCACTGGCGAGGGCATCAACACCGGGCTGACCTTCATTACCGCCTCGGATCAAGTCCTGGGAGACCCGCAGAAACGCAAGGCGCTCAGTGACGTGTTGCAGCGTTTCGCCAAGGCGTTCGAATGGGCCCAGAAGAACCAGGACGAGTACGCGCGGGTCTTCGCCAAGGTCAACGACATCCCTTTGGACGTCTCGCAACGTCTGCGCAGCTGGGGTGATGAATCGCTCTTGCCGGTGGAGCCACGGGATGTCCAGGCCTTGCAAAAAGTCGATGACCTGTTCGTGAAAAAGAAGATCTTTCCCCATCGTGTCGACGTGGAAAAACTCACGGACACGGCGGTGTTTTCTGCGGCGCCATTGACGGTGACGCAATCGCAGCCGGCGCGCTAGTCCGGGTTCTATCAGAAGATTTACAGGAGTCTATCAATGGGCAATGTCCAGAGCGCCACCAGTGTCTTAGAGGTGTTCCGACGGCCGCTACCCGGTGGCGAGCTGCTCGACCTTGGCCGGGTCTTTCGCGAGCCGCTGGCACTGTCGCGTTTGCACAGCACGCCCAGGCGGGTGTTGAGCCGCCGCGAAGTGGTGTTGCTGGGGGTGTTTGCGCTGGTGCTGCATGGCGCGGTGATCGTCTGGGTAAATCAGGCGCCGCCCGCGCAATTGCCGGTGGTGCCGCCGCAGATTCCGCCGATGACCATCGAGTTCTCGCAGCCTGCGCCACCAGTGGTGCAACCCCCTCCACCCGAGCCGACTCCGCCACCAGTGGTCGAGCCGCCACCGCCGGTGGAGGACGAGTTGGCGGTGAAGCCACCACCGCCTAAACCGATTCCCAAGCCAAAGCCTGTGGTCAAGCCAGTGCCGAAACCCGTGGCCAAACCGGTCGAGCAGCCACCGGCCCCGCCGACGCCGCCACAACCGGTCGCCGCCCCGGCGCCACCTGCACCGCGGGCACCAAAACCGGTGACGCCGGCGTCCGCCAGCGCCGCTTACTTGAAGAACCCGGCGCCGGAATACCCGTCGCTGGCCATGCGTCGCGGTTGGGAAGGCACGGTGTTGTTGCGGGTGCATGTATTGGCCAGCGGCAAGCCGGGTGAGATCCAGATCCAGAAAAGCAGCGGCCGCGATCAACTCGACGACGCAGCCCTGGCGGCGGTCAAGCGCTGGAGTTTCGTGCCGGCCAAGCAGGGCGATGTTGCCCAGGACGGCTGGGTCAGCGTGCCAATCGATTTCAAAATCAAGTAACTCAACCCTATCACTACAGACTGCGGGCTACCTCACACAAGGCGCATCGCTACAACCGATCCAATGCCTTGCCGGAGAGCCTGACCATGAACCTGATCGCATCCCCCTTCGATTCCATCGAACACGCCGTCATCTGGCTGTTGATCCTCTTTTCCGTCGCCACCTGGAGCCTCGCGTTACTCAAGGGCGTGCAGTTCACCCGGTTGAGGAGCCAGGACCGCAAATTTCATAAACACTTCTGGGCCGCTTCCAGCCTCGATTCGGCCGCCGAACTGGCCCACAACCAACCCGGCGCCGCCGCTCGGGTGGCACTGGCCGGTTATGCAGCGATCCAGGTCAGCGATAACCAGAACTCCGATCTCAGTCAGTCGATCAACCATCAGGACCGTCTTGAACGTGCCTTGCGTCAGCAGATCGTACGTGAGCGGCGTTCGCTGGAAAGCGGCCTGGCGATCCTCGCCAGTATCGGCAGCACCTCGCCCTTTATCGGTTTGTTCGGGACGGTCTGGGGGATCATGTCGGCGTTGAAAGGCATCAGCGCGGCGGGCTCGGCGAGCCTCGAAACCGTGGCAGGTCCCATCGGTGCGGCGCTGGTCGCCACCGGCGTGGGCATCGCCGTCGCGGTGCCCGCGGTGCTGGTCTACAACTATTTCCTGCGCCGTCTGAAACTGACCGCTGCCGATCTTGATGACTTTGCTCACGACTTCTACAGCCTGGCGCAAAAGCATTCGTTCCGCGTGCTGCTGCACCCGGTACTCAGCAAATCCGGCGCGACGGTCGCGGGGCAGAAAGTGAAGGAGGCCTCCTGACATGGCCTTCTCAACACAAGACAGCGATGAAGTGCTTAGCGAGATTAACGTCACGCCGTTGGTAGACGTGATGTTGGTGCTGCTGGTGGTCTTCATCGTCACCGCACCGCTGCTGACCAATGCGATTCCCATCAACCTGCCGAAAACCGAAGCGGTGGCGCCGGTAGAACAGAAAGATCCCCTGGTGGTGAGCATCGACGACAAGGGCAAAGTGTTCATCAACAAGGACGAAATCCAGCCGGATCTGCTTGAGTTCAACCTGCAAGCCGCCAAAGCGAAAAGCCCTGACCTGCGCGTGCAATTGCAAGCCGACAATGGCGTGAATTACGGCGAAGTGGCTCGGGCCATGGCCTCGATCGAGCGGGCCGGAATTACCAAGTTGTCGGTCATTACGGCGAAGTGAGTGAAGAGGATTCGTTTTGCTGGAGTGTGGGCTGGCAAATATTCCCAGACGCCAGATATGACAAAGCCCTGAAGGATCAGGGCTTCGTCGTATCTGGCCGAAAGCTTCCGGACACTTACTATCGATGGCAATGTTACGACCGTTACCACCACAAGCGCGGTCGTGAATAACCTCATCCGTAGCCGATCAGCGTCGTCCAGTCCGGGTGCTCACATCCACCCACACGGCCAACACCAGAATGCTGCCTTTGACGATCATCTGCCAGTAACTGTCGACGTCGAGCATCGACATACCGTTATCCAGGCTGGTGATGACCAGCGCGCCGAGGAGGGCTCCGTAGACAGTGCCGGAGCCGCCACGCATGGAGGTGCCGCCGATGAAGCAGGCAGCGATGGCGTCGAGTTCTCCCATGCTGCCGGCCGAGGGCGAACCGGCGGCCAGGCGTGCGGTGTTGACCACTCCGGCAAGGGCGCACATGACGCCCATGATCCCGAAAATCCACAGCTTCACGGCCTGCACATTGATACCGGACAGGCGCGTGGCTTCCATGTTGCTGCCTACGGAATAGACGCGTCGACCGAAGACGGTCTGGCTGGTCACGTAGCTGAACCCGCCCAGCAAAATCAGCAGAAGCAGGACCGGCACGGGAATACCGTCGTAGCTGTTAAGGGTCAGGACAAAGCCGGCCAACACCGCGCCGATCAACAGCACGCGCAATACGTCACGCACCAGCGACTGTGCCGCCAGGCCGTGAAGGGCGCGATTGCGCCGTTGTTTCCAGGTCAGGAACAACGTCAGTGCGAACAGCAGAACGCCCAGACCCGTGCCGAGCGTGTGTGGCAAATAGCCCTGGCCAATGTAGACAAGCTCCGGCGACACCGGGGCGATGGTTGTGCCGCCGGTAATCCCCAGCAAAATGCCCCGGAAAGCCAGCATGCCCCCCAGCCCCACAATGAACGAAGGAATGCGCAGGTAGGCGGCCATGTAGCCGTTGGCGAGGCCAATCAGCAGTCCGCACAAGGCGACCAGGCTCAGGTTCGCCAGCAGCGGTATGTGGTAGATCACGTCGAGAATGGCTGCGACGCCACCGAGCAAGCCCAGTAATGAGCCGACCGACAAATCGATCTCGCCGCTGATGATGACCAGCACCATGCCGCAGGCGAGAATCCCGGTAATGGACATCTGGCGCAGCAGATTGGAGAGGTTGCGCGGTGTCAGGAATCCACCCTCGGTCTGCCAACTGAAGAACAACCAGATAAACGCTACGGCAAACACCAGCGCGAGCATCTTGTAGCGGGTGAAGAGTTGTTTGACCTGATTCATTTACGCGGATTTCCGATCATTATTATTGTGGCGATCAGGCTGGCTGAGTGCGGCGGCGAGCACCTGTTCCTGAGTGAGTTGCTGGTTGATGAAGTCACCACGCAACTGGCCTTCGCCAATCACCAGTACGCGGTCGGAAACGCCGAGCACTTCGGCCAGCTCCGAAGACACCATGATGATCGACACGCCTTCGGCCGCCAGCGCCCCCATCAACTTGTAGATCTCGTACTTGGCGCCGACATCCACACCGCGGGTGGGCTCATCGAGAATCAGGACCCGGGGTTTGGTCAGCAGCATCTTCGCCAATACTGCTTTTTGTTGATTGCCGCCAGACAGACTGGTGATCGGCAGGAACGGGCTCGCGGTCTTGAGGTGCAGGCGCGAAATTTCTCGATCGATGCAGCCCAGTTCGGCTTCGGCATTGATGTGGGTCAGTTTCGAATAACTGTCCAGCACAGCCAGGGTGATGTTCTGGCCGACTCCCAGGTCTGGAATGATGCCCTGGCGTTTGCGGTCCTCGGGCACCAGGCACAGTCCGGCACGGATTGACTTGAGCGGCGTGCGGGTGTCGATGAGTTGGCCGTCGAGCCAGACTTCGCCTTCATGGCGACCGGGGTAGGCGCCGAACAGCGCTGTCACCAGTTCAGTGCGGCCGGCACCGACCAACCCGGCGATGCCGAGGATTTCCCCGCGTTTGAGCACGAATGAAATATCATCGACCCGTTTGCGTTTGGGGCTATCGACGTCGTAGCAGGTGATGTGGCGGGCCTCGAAAATCACTTCGCCAATGTCGTGTGGCTCGGTGGGGTAGAGGTTGCTCATCTCCCGTCCGACCATCTGAGTGATGATCTGTGGAATGTCCATGTCCGCCATGGCGGTCGTGGCGATGTGTTTGCCGTCACGGATCACCGAAATGGTGTCGCACACGGCGGCGACTTCATCGAGCTTGTGGGAGATGTAAACGCAGGCAACACCTTTGGCTTTAAGGTCGCGAATGATGTCCAGCAACACCTCGATTTCCGAACGGGTCAGGGCCGATGAAGGTTCATCGAGGATCAGCAGGCGTGCTTGCTTGTTCAGCGCCTTGGCGATTTCCACCAGTTGCTGATAGCCGCCGCCGTACTGCGAAACCGGCAGCGATACATTCATGTCCGGCACTTTCAGTTCACGCATCAGGGCTTCGGCACGGTGGATCATCGCCGGGTAATTCATGCGTCCACCGGGCAGCGTCAGTTCATGGCCCATGAATATGTTTTCGGCCACGGACAGGTCGGGAACCAGCGTCAGTTCCTGGTGAATAATGACGATACCGGCGGCTTCCGTTTCGCTGATCGATTGCGCCTTGAGTGGTTGACCGTCCCAGAGGATTTCGCCGTCCCAGGTGCCATGGGGGTACACCGCGGAAAGGATCTTCATCAGCGTGGACTTGCCGGCGCCATTCTCGCCGCACAGCCCGACGCACTCGCCCGACCTGACTTTGATGTCGATGCCATTGAGCGCTTTGACACCGCCGAAGGTTTTGACGATACCGTTCATTTGCAGCAGATAGTCGGACATGTTCAGGACTCACAAGCGGCAGGTACGAGGCTTCTACTGCAGGAGCGAGGGGACGCTCCTATCGCTCCTGCAGAGGGCCGTTGAGACGTTACGCTGGGCTGATCACTGTCCGGCGATCTGCGCTTTGGTATAGAACCCGTCCTGTTCCAGCAGGTCGATGTTGTCCTTGGTCAACGGAGTCGGAGTGAGCAGGATGGTGTCGACTTTTTTGCTGCCGTTGTCGTACTGCGAGCTGTAGGCGGGTTTCTCGTTGCGCGCCAGTTGCACCGAGAGCTTGGCGGCTTCGGAGGCGATGAGTTTCAGCGGTTTGTACACGGTCATGGTTTGAGTGCCAGCGATCACTCGCTTGACCGCTGCGAGGTCCGCGTCCTGCCCCGAAATCGGCACCTTGCCGGCCAGTTGCTGAGCGGCCAGTGCCTGGATGGCGCCGCCTGCCGTGGCGTCGTTGGAGGCGACGATGCCGTCGATTTTGTTGGCGTTGCGGGTCAAGGCG
The DNA here is from genome assembly GCF_019823085.1 of Pseudomonas sp. DR48. Classification (NCBI taxonomy): domain Bacteria; kingdom Pseudomonadati; phylum Pseudomonadota; class Gammaproteobacteria; order Pseudomonadales; family Pseudomonadaceae; genus Pseudomonas; species Pseudomonas sp. DR48. The sequence continues at coordinate 5,018,946 of NZ_CP081946.1, forward strand.
TTTTCAACAATGCTCAGTGCTTCGGTAGGGTTCCATTCCTTCACCCACTGTTGACCGACGATCTTGATATCACCCTTGTCGATGGCCGGTTGCAGCACTTTCATCTGACCTTCGCGCAGGACTTTTGCGTTGTTGTCGGTGGGCGCACCGCCGAGCAGAAAGTAATTGCCCTTGGGCGCTGCTTTCAGCACGCCGCTGGCCTGCATCTCGCCGACTTTTTCGTTATCGAAGGAAATGTAGGCGTCGATATCGGCATTGAGAATCAGACGATCATAGGACACGACCTTGATTCCGGCCTTCTTCGCCTCTGCCACGGCGTTGGTCAGTACTGTAGCGTTGAACGGCACGATGACGATCACATCGACGCCACGGGAAATGAGGTTTTCGATTTGCGAAATCTGCTTTTGCTCATTGGCATCGGCCGACTGTACGAAGACCTTGGCGTCCATTTTTTCCGCCGCCGCAACGAAGTAATCGCGGTCACGTGACCAGCGCTCCAGCCGCAGATCATCAATGGAGAAACCGATTTTCGGGTGGGCAGCATCGGCCATCACCGGCAGTGACAGCAGAGCCAGGGCGCCAGCCAATAGCGCGCGTTGTACTTTCTTCATGGTGGTGCGTCCTTTTATTGTTGTTTGAAAGACACTGCCTGACGATGAGTATCGGGCTGGTAGAACTCTAGAGAATCGGCAGACGCTGCGGACACAGATTTGTCGTGCGAATGTCACAGCGTTATTGCGCCTGCGGACTTCGTTGGCGATCAGCGATAGATAAACCGGTTGACGACGTTTTCGAGCATCTCCTGCCTGCCGCTGACAGCCTGTGGATTGAGTTCGTTGGCGAATGCGTGTTCGGCCAATGACTGGAGGTTGAACTCACCCGTCAGCACCGCCTGCCCAAACGGCTGCTGCCAGCCGGCGTAGCGTTGATCCTTGAACTGCTGAAGCTGATCGTTCTGCACCATGGCGGCTGCCCGCTCCAGGGACAGGGCGAGGACGTCCATTGCGCCAACGTGGCCATGGAACAGATCCATCTCATTGAGGCTCTGGCGGCGAACCTTGGAGTCGAAGTTGAATCCGCCATTCTTGAACCCACCGGCCTTGAGAATTTCATAGGTGGCCAGGGTCATTTCTTCGACGCTGTTGGGGAACTGATCGGTGTCCCAGCCGTTTTGCGGATCACCGCGATTGGCGTCGATGCTGCCGAAAATCCCCAGCGAGACGGCTGTTGCGATCTCGTGATGAAAGCTATGCCCGGCCAGGGTTGCGTGGTTGGCCTCGATGTTGACCTTGATCTCCTTTTCCAGGCCGAACTGCTGGAGAAAGCCAAATACGGTGGCGCTGTCGTAATCGTATTGGTGCTTGGTCGGTTCCTGCGGTTTGGGCTCGATCAGCAGGTCGCCTTTGAAACCGATCTTGTGCTTATGCTCGACCACCATGCGCATGAAGCGGCCCAGTTGTTCGCGCTCCTGTTTCAAGTCGGTGTTGAGCAGGGTTTCGTAGCCTTCGCGACCGCCCCACAACACGTAGTTGGACCCTTTCAGGCGTTGAGTCGCGTTCATGGCGCTGAACACTTGTGCGGCGGCGTAGGCGAATACTTCGGGGTCTGGATTGCTGGCGGCGCCTGCGGCAAAGCGTGGATTGCTGAAGCAGTTGGCGGTGCCCCACAACAGCTTGATCCCGCTTTCTTCCTGGTGCCGCTCTAGGTGATCAATCATTTGCGCGAAGTGGTTGCGGTACTCCTTCAGCGAATTGCCTTCCGGGGCGACGTCCGTGTCGTGGAAGCAGTAATAGTCGATACCCAACTTGGAGAAGAACTCGAACGCGGCTTGCGCCTTGCCGATGGCCAGTTCCATCGGGTCGCCAGTGCGTTGCCACGGGCGCTTGAAAGTACCTGCACCGAACACATCAGAACCCGGCCAGACGAAGGTGTGCCAATAACAGGCAGCCATGCGCAGGTGTTCGCGCATGGGTTTGCCGAGGATGATTTTGTCGGCGTCATAGTGGCGGAAGGCGAGGGGGGAATCGCTGGCAGGACCTTCATAGCGAATGTGGTCGACATCGGGGAAGTACAGCATTGGCAATGTCCTTTTTGTTTTTGGCGGTGTCTGGATACTAACAACGGCTCCGTGCCTGCTGATTATGAAAATCACCAACACAGGGTGCGATTTTGCGTATTGAGATTTGTCGTCCGCGCGCCTAGTCTGCGTAAATCGCCTCCGTGACAAGGGGCTTCGGAACAAGCCTGAAAACAATGAAAACAGTACCGCCTGTTCATCGCATCGCACTGTTGTTCAACGGGAGCAAGATCTATGACCGCGGCATCATCAGCGGCATCGGCAACTACCTGAGCAGCACCCGCGCGTCCTGGGACCTGTTCCTGGAAGAGGATTTTCTCTGTCGGTTAAAAGGGATCGAGCGCTGGCAAGGTGATGGGATCATTGCCGATTTCGACGACCCACTGATTGGCGAGGCGTTGGCCGACATCAAGTTGCCGGTGGTGGCGGTGGGGGGTTCTTATCAGGATGAGGGGGCCTATCCGAAAGGGATTCCGTATGTCGCTACCGATAATAACGCGCTGATCACGCTGGCTTACGAGCACTTGATCGAGGCGGGGCTGCAACGTTTTGCCTGCTTTAGCCTGCCCGAAGCGCAGGCTAATCGTTGGGCTCAGGAACGTGAAAAATCCTTTCGACGACTGATGCAACGTGACGGCTTGCATGCCGAGGTCTATCGCGGCATGGGCACCAGCGCACCGCTGTGGGATAGCGCTGTGGAACAACTGATTGCCTGGCTGCAAAAACTGCCCAAACCCATTGGCATCATCGCCGTCAGCGACGCCCGCGCCCGGCAGTTGCTGCAAGCCTGCCTGACCGCCGGAATTGCCGTGCCGGAGCAGGTGGCGTTGATTGGCATCGACAACGACCCCCTGACACGCAGCCTGACCCGAGTCCCCTTGAGCTCGGTCATCCAGGGCACCGAAACCATGGGCCGCACCGCCGCTCAACTGCTGCACCAGATGCTGCACGGCATGCCGTCAACGGGCACACACATTCTGATCCCTCCTGATGCGATCAACGTGCAGGTGTCGAGTTTGCACCAACCTTTGGGCAACCCCTACGTCATGCAAGCGCTGCTGTTTATCCGCCAATATGCCTGCCAAGGCATCAAGACGGCGCAGGTGGCGGCTTATGTCGGCATTTCGCGCTCATCGCTGGAGTCGCACTTTCGCACTGTGCGAGGCTGCAGCGTGCACGACGAGATTTTGCGTTTCAAACTGGCGGCCGCCACCAGCGGGCTGGAAAATACCGATTCAGCCATCGCGGACGTTGCCCGCGTTTGCGGCTTCAAATCCGCACAATATCTACACACAGTATTCCGTCGCGAGTTTGGATGTACGCCCCGTGAATATCAGCAGGGCGTCCGGTAGCCACGCGGATTGCGATTGCACCCAGCGGCGCGCCATCCCACGTTTATTCGGGTAACCCGGCCAACCGCAGTCCTTCGGCGAAGCGCATGAAATCCTCGGGCCTTTGGATGGGCAGCCAGTCTTTCAGGTTGGAGAGGCACAACGAGGGATCCAGCTCACGTAGACGCTGCATCGCCAACGAGGCTTTATCCATCCGTCCGCTGAGGGCATGACTGGCCGCCAGCAAGGCCACCGGGGCCAGGAAACTGGGCAGGTTGCCCAACGCTTTTTCCGCCCATTGCGTGGTGGAATCGAAACGCCCGGCGAAGAAATGCGCGAACGCCATGCCGACCTGCATCCTGAACATTTCCGGGTCCAGCGGACTCAAGCGAACGGCGTGGGTCAGATGCTCGATGGCGGCGTCCGTTTCACCGCGCAGCGCGCGCAGGATGCCGCCCAGGAACCACGCAGGGGCGAGGTTGGGATTGAGCAGGCGCGCCCTGTCGAGCAAGGCAATGCCGCCGTCAACCTCGCCGGCGAGGTGACTCAATGCATGTCCGCCTCGCGTCAACGCGACCGCATCATCCCGGCCAAGTGACACCGCCAGGCGCGCAAGCCGTACGCCCTCGGCGATCTCTAGCGTTCTATCAGCCATCCAACCGTTGAGCTTGCGCCAAAAGTAACACCAGGCTGCCATGCCATAGGCCGATGCAAATTCCGGATCGAGCTCGATGGACTTGTAGAACAACGGCAGCGCCTGGTCGAGGGCTTCCCGGGTGCCGTTGTGCAGTTTTGCCATCGCGCGCAGATAGTAGTCGTAGGCGTCCAGGCTTTCCGTCGGTTTGCGTTTGGCGCGTTCGATTTCTGCCCGTTCGAGTTGCGGCGCAATGGCGCCGACGACGCTTTGGGTGATTTGATCCTGCAGCTCAAAGATGTCGTTGAGCGCGCCTTCGAAACGCTCCGCCCAGATATGCGTCCCGCTCGTTGCGTCGATCAACTGCCCGGTGATGCGTACCTTGTTCCCGCACTTGCGCACGCTGCCTTCCAGCACGTAGCGAACGCCCAGCTCCTGGCTGATGCCCTTGGCGTCCACCGTCCGACCCTTGTAGGTGAAACTCGAATTGCGCGCGATGACGAACAGCCAGCGGATACGCGACAGGGCCGCGATGATGTCTTCCACGATGCCGTCAGCGAAATACTCCTGCTCCGGATCGCCGCTCAAATTCTGGAAGGGCAAGACGGTAATCGAGGGTTTGTCCGGGAGGACTAGCGAAGAGGGCATCTCATTCGGGTCGGTGGACGCGCGTTCGTCGATGTCAGGCCGGCCAGGCTGTTGCGTTTCGCCGATCTCGTCGACTTTGATCTGGCCGACGAAGCGGTAGCCCTTGCGGGCGACGGTGCGCACCAGGCGCTGTTCCTCGCCGGTATCGCCGATGGCCTTGCGCACCGCATTAATGTGGCTGGTGATCGTCGATTCCGAGACGATCCGGCCGTTCCACACTGCCTTGAGCAGGTCGTCTTTGCTGATGACGCGATCGGGGTTGTTGACGAACAACAGCAATAGATCGAACACCTGCGGCCCGACGGCCACGACTTGCCCGCGCAAGGTGAGTTCCCGGCGCTTGTCGTCGAGCACGTAGTCTTCAAACACGAATGGCAAAGTGAGGTTCCCCTGACGACGCGCCCTCAACTCCGAGTCCCGGGCGGCTGGCGATTAGTATTTGAAATTGATGATACGGCAGCGCTAATCACGCTGCACCGTCCGCAGCAGTGATGAGGTCGGGCTGCAGCCTCTTTGGACGTAAAACCAAGCGTTCGTGGAGGGAAACCCACAGCAGGCCCAAGGACTTCGTTCATGCGCGCAGGCAATCTTGCTCTACACCGACGCAATGGTTGCAGTCGACACGTGGAGAAAGCCCATGAAGATCGTCGTTATCGGAGGCTCCGGCCTCATTGGATCGAAACTTGTGAAGAACCTCCGCGAGCGCGGCCATGACGTGCTCGCTGCCAGCCCCAGTACGGGGGTAAACAGCATCACCCGCGAGGGCTTGGCCCAGGCGATGGATGGTGCCGACATCGTCGTCGACGTGGCGAACGCGCCGTCGTGGGAGGATCAGGCCGTCCTCGAGTTTTTCGAAACGTCGAGCCGCAACCTGCTGGCCGCCGAAGCCGCCGCCGGGGTTCGCCATCACGTTGCCCTGTCGATTGTCGGGAGCGAACGGCTTCCAGAAAACGGCTATTTCCGGGCCAAGGTCGCGCAGGAAAATCTGATCAAGGCATCCGGCATTCCTTACTCCATCTTGCGTGCCACGCAATTCTTCGAATTTGTCGGCGGCATTGCCCAATCGTTCACAGTCGGCGATGAGCTGTGCGTTTCGCCAGCGCTGATCCAGCCGTTGGCGTCCGACGATGTGGTGGCGGCGCTCACCGACATCGTGCTGGCAGCGCCGCTCAATGGCACGGTCGAAGTCGCGGGGCCCGAGGCCATGCCGCTCGACGAGCTGGTCAGGCGCTTTCTGCGGGCCACTCAGGATACCCGCCAGGTCGTACCGGACGTACACGCGCGTTACTACGGCGCCGTGCTTGACGATCAATCGCTGACACCCAGCAAGAACCCGCGCCTGGGCGCAATCCGTTTCGAAGACTGGCTCAGCCAGTCAATGGCCGAAGCGGGCCGCTGAGGCTTCCAGGAGCAACTCAGGAAGGCGCCACCGCGGTCATGGGGCGCGCCGTCATAACACCTACCCACGAAGGAGTATCGCCATGATTACCCGACTTCTCTTGGCCGCTGCTTTCGCAGCATTGTCGATCAGCGCAGCGTCGGCCGCCGAGCCGCCCCCCGGCAAAGTGACCGTCGTGTTTGACCGTCCCATTCCCAACATCCCTGGCAAGAGCATGAAGGGTGTGGTCGTCGAATATGGGCCGGGCGCCGCGTCGCCGTCCCACACCCACCCCAAAACGGCCTTCATCTACGCAACGGTCCTGGAGGGCGCGTTTCGCATCAAAGTCAAAGGCCAGCCGGAAAAGATCTACCACGTCGGCGAAAACTTCGTAGAGGAGCCGGGTTCCGTGCACGAAGTCAGCGCCAACGCCAGCGACACCGAGCCTGCACGCCTGTTGGCCGTGTTCGTTCTCGACACCGGCGAAAAGACGCTCGTTACACCTATTAAAAAGTGAGCGCGATCTACGCGCTCAATGAAGTGGTCTGAAGAACTTAATGCGGCTGAGTTGTGACTATATTCATACAGAGTCACGAGTTGTCAGTTTTCGATAGGGTGGGTAAGCTGCTCTCATGAATCAGCCTTCAATATCCTTATCCTCGCCGAGCACTCGTGGCCCTGCCGAGCACGACATTCGAGACCAGATTGTCGCGGCTGCCAACGAGCACTTCAGTCAGTATGGCTACGGTAAAACCACGGTTTCCGACCTGGCCAAGGCCATCGGTTTTTCCAAAGCGTACATCTATAAGTTTTTTGATTCCAAACAGGCGATTGGCGAAGCCATCTGCTCAAACTGTTTGGGGCAAATCGTTGCAGCCGTTGAACAGGCTGTTAACGCAGAAGCTATTTCACCGACCGAGCGTTTTCGCAGACTGGTAAAAACCGTGATTGCTACGGGGGTGGACCTGTTCTTCAATGAACGCAAGCTCTACGACATCGCAGCTTTTGCCGCTGGGGAGCACTGGCCCAGTGCCCAGGTTTATGAAGCACAGATCAAGCGCTTTATCGTTGACATTGTGCGTGAAGGGCGAGAGGTCGGAGAGTTCGAGCGCAAAACCCCGCTGGACGAGACCGTCGAAGCGATCCATCTGGCGCTGCGACCTTTCGTCAACCCTTTGCTGCTGCAACACAATCTGGATTTGATTGAGGAAGCTCCCATGCTTACCTCCAACCTCATCTTGCGTAGCCTCATGCCTTGACTCTTCGCTGATCCAAAACAGCCAGGTCATTTGAGTCAACGCGACATCCCCCTCATCAGTTTTTTGTCTCCGGTGCACGAGCGCCGGGGAGGGCATTGAATTTTTGCTGTTTGTGACCATTGACTGATATGGTCACTTGGATAGTATGGGCCTCCGTAGTTCTCGATGTTCTATTTTCAGTGACGCCCATAGAGTCCAAACAATGAAAAAAATATTGCTCAAGAGCCCCATTGGCCTGGCGGTCGTTATTGCGTCCTCCAATGTGATTGCCGGTGGTTTCGCACTCAACGAACAAAGCATCAGCGGGATGGGATCCGGTTTTGCCGGTCGCTCCTCTTCTGCGGAAGATGCCAGCACCGTTTTCGGCAACCCGGCTGGCATGGCGCGACTTAAAAGAGAGCAGGTCAGTGTGGGGGCGGCGACGCTGTTCGCGAAGTCCGACATTAGCCAGACTCGCAGTACGTTTGGGGGAAAGGAAGACGGTGACATGGTGCCCACAACCACCGTGCCGATGGGATATTACGTCAAGCCTGTCGATGACCATTGGGCATTCGGCGTCGGGTTTTATGTGCCTTTTGGCCTGATCACCGACTATGGCAGTGATTTTGCCGGACGCTATTACGCCAACAAGAGCAAGGTCACGACACTGACCTTTCAGCCCACAGTCAGTTACGCCTTCAATGAAAAGGTTTCGATCGGCTTCGGTCCGACCATCAACCGTATCGGCGGTGAGATATCGGGGATGGTGCCCAACCCGCTAAGCCCTGGCCGCAATGACGGGAAGCTCAAAAGCACTGGCGACGACACGGCACTTGGTTTCAATGTGGGTGTTCTGGTGCAAGCGACAGACCAGACCCGCTTGGGGCTGACCTATCACTCCAAGGTCAGTTACCACCTGGATGCCGAAACCAAGGTCACCGATGGCATCTTTAGCGTGCTTGGCGTCAGTGGTCGTAGCTACGACGCATCGCTGGACGTGGACACCCCTGAGTCGGTGGACTTTTCGGTAACCCATCAGCTCAATAACGACTGGACGCTCTATGTTGGCAGTACCTGGACGCGTTGGAGCCGCTTCAAAGAGCTGACGATTGAGAACAGTGGCTTGCCGCCGTTACTGAGCGGCCAATTGGGGACGATTACCGAAGAGCAGAACTGGCATGACACGTGGGCACACGCTATCGGTACGGCGTATCAACTGAATAAACAATGGGTACTTCGTGCGGGCTTTTCAGTTGATCAGTCGCCCACCAACAATACCAACCGGGGACCCCGAATTCCTACAGGCGACCGAAAGGTCATCAGCTTCGGTGCCGGCTGGACCCCAGTGGAAAATGTCACGTTCGACCTCGCTTATTCCTATCTTTGGGAGGAGAGCGTACAGGTCAACGACACCTCGGCAACCAGAGGCGCGTACAGTGCCAAATTCAAGAACAGTGCCAGCGGGCTTGGTACTTCAGTGAGCTACCGTTTCTAGTTGAGCGTTGATACACCGAAAATGTCGGGTCGGGAGTGCGTGTTGCCTCCCGACTTTCAAGGACATGGTGCAGGTTGAAGCTTTGACAGGGGTAACCTGGCAAGCTTCATCGCGTCGCAACAGGCTGGGCTTCAGGAGGTTGCCATCCGCCACCAAGCGCCTTGAATGCCGCGACCGCCGCCCGTGCCGATTCCGTGCGCGCCTGCGCTCGGGAATCGGAAGCCTGCAGCAACGTTTCGTCGGCGTGCAGAACATCAATCAGACTGGCCGTGCCTTTTTCGTAGGCTATGAACGACGATTGGCGGGCCTGTTTCAGAGACGCCTCGCCTGCCGTCAGGGTGGTTGCCTGAGCGTCGCGATTCACCAGTGCGGAGAAGGCATTCTCAACATCCTCAGTGGCGCGCAATACCGACTGACGGTAAGCGGCCAGGGCTTCGGCTTCTTGTCCCTTGGCTTGATCGATTTGAGCGTTAATGCGGCCAAAGTCGAAAAGTCTCCAGCGCAGCCCCAGTACGCCCGCCGACTGATTGGCGCCGCCAGTGAAAAGGTTGCCGCCGGATACAGCCGTGGCGCTACCCAGCAATGCGCTAAGGGAGAATTTCGGGTAGTACTCGGCAATCGCCGCCCCGATGCGTGCATTGGAGGCTGCAAGGCGTCGCTCAGCCACGATGATATCCGGCCTGCGGCGCAGCAGATCGGCCGGCGTTCCCGTAGCCTTTATTTGCGGCGCAAGCGGAATGCTTGCGGCATTTGCCAGTTGCGTGCGATGAGTGCCTGGCGGTGTTCCGAGCATGACATCCAGTGCATTCATGGCCGCATCCAGGCCGGTCTGCAGGACTGGCACGGTCGCCTGGACTTGCGATAGCGCTCCCTCGGTCTGCTGAACCTGATAGTTGGCAGCGAGGCCCTTGCCGTAGAGCAAGCGGACTTTTTCCAGAAGTCCCTGCTGCGTTTCGACTTGTCGGTTCGCAATGTCCAGCCGGGCTTGCAATCCGCGGAGGGTGATGTAGATATCGGCGGTCTGTGCGGCGATAGCCAGTCGTGTGGCAGCGGCGCCCGCCTCGGAAGCCTGGTACTCGGCGAGTGCGGCTTCGCGTTCGCGTCGCAGGCCGCCAAAGACATCAACCTCCCAGCCAGCACCGAGGTTAACCTCGTAGGAGTTACCGTACCGATCATAGCCAGGCGTTGAGTTCAACACCTGGCCGAGTGGGGTTTCGATTGATTGGTAGGAGCGCGCGACCTGGCCACTGATGTTCCCCGAGGGCAGCAAGGCGGCATTTGCGGCACCCAGTCCTGCCCGTGCCTGTGTGACTCGCGCTGACGCCTGCGCCAGATCCAGGTTCTGTTCAAGCGCCTTGGAGACGAAGTCGTTGAGCACGGGATCACCAAAACCTTCCCACCAGGTCGCAGGGCTGGCCGGCGCCGTTACAGGCCTCTGCTCGACAGCAGACTGCCCCAGGTAACGATCCGAAAGAGGAGCGGCCGGACGTTGATAGTCCGGACCGACCGCGCAGCCCGCCATCAAGCTGGCGCTCACCAAAAGAATAACGGGACGAAGGGGAGGCATTGAGGTTCCTTCAATCGGGGATGATAGGTGACCATATTACGGTATGGTCACGGTCTGTCAATCAATGCCATCTGTTCATATTTTCACAGTTTGCTCAGTGAATACCGAGTCTCGGCATGGATAGCGAGAGCTAAATCGCTCATTTGTTGTGACCATTGACAGATATGGTCACATTGCTGAGAATGTAGCGCATGTCCTATCGTTTAAGTAAGGGAACCTATGCGCCGGCTTCGACCTGTCCCTATCACTGCTTGCTTGTTGCCCCTCGTCCTGACGGCGTGTGGCGACTCATCCGTCGTTGAAGATCCACGCACGCACGCCCCTCTGGTGAGATCCTCTGCGGTTCAGGAGGCGTCCGATGTTTCACGTTCTTTCACTGGAATAGTGGCTGCCCGCGTCCAGGGTGACCTGGGCTTTCGGGTCTCAGGCAAGATACTTGAGCGGCTGGTTGACACTGGCCAGACCGTTAAGAAGGGGCAGCCGCTCATGCGCCTCGACCCTGTCGACCTGGGGTTGCAGGCGCGCGCGCAGCAAGAGTCGGTCATAGCCGCCCGGGCCCGCGCCAAGCAGACGGCAGATGACGAGGCTCGATATCGCGACCTGGTCGCTGCAGGTGCTATTTCTGCATCGGCTTACGATCAGGTCAAAGCCGCGGCTGATACCGCAAAAGCGCAGCTCAGCGCTGCTGAAGCGCAGGCTGACGTAGCTCGCAACGCGTCTGGTTATGCGGTGTTGTTTTCTGATTCCGACGGCGTTGTGGTGGAGACGCTCGCCGAGCCCGGGCAAGTCGTCAGCCCGGGGCAGCCTGTGGTTCGACTGGCGCGGGCCGGGCAGCGCGAGGCCATCGTGCACTTGCCCGAGACGCTACGCCCGGCAGCAGGATCCACTGCGCAGGCCACGCTTTATGGCAACACCACGGAGGCTGTTACAGCGAAGCTGAGGTTACTTTCCGATTCGGCCGATCGTATGACGCGCACATTTGAGGCGCGGTATGTGCTTGAGGGCGCGCTGGCCAATGCGCCCTTAGGTTCGACAGTCACTCTTCGGATCGCTGAAGGCACCGCAAGTGGACAGGTGTTGCAAGTGCCGATCGCTGCCGTTTATGACCCGGGCAAAGGCACAGGCGTGTGGGTCATTGCTGGCAGCCCGGCGAAGGTGATCTGGAGACCTGTCCGGGTCTTGAGTTTGAGCGATGACGCCGCGAAAGTGGCAGGTGATCTCAAGGTCGGCGAGCAGATCGTAGCGTTAGGTGCACATTTACTGCGCGACGGAGAGCAGGTGAGACTGGCTCAACAGGGTGACGTCAAGGTTGCCGGGAGCCATCCATGAGCCAGGGGCGCTTCAATCTTTCGGCGATCGCCGTTCGCGAGCGCTCGATCACGGTATTCCTGATCTTCCTGATCGGTGTTGCCGGGATCCTGTCTTTTTTCCAACTGGGGCGTGCGGAAGACCCTCCGTTTACGGTCAAGCAACTGACGGTCATTACCGCGTGGCCGGGTGCTACGGCGCAGGAGATGCAGGACCAGGTAGCAGAGCCACTTGAAAAACGCCTGCAAGAACTGAAATGGTACGACCGCACGGAAACCTACACCCGCCCTGGTCTCGCCTTCACCATGGTGACACTGCTCGATCGCACACCGCCCTCTCAAGTGCAGGAGGAGTTCTATCAGGCACGTAAAAAGCTCGACGATGAGGCCATCAAGTTACCGGCGGGTGTGATTGGGCCGATGGTCAACGACGAGTTTTCGGATGTGACATTTGCGCTCTTCGCCTTGAAAGCCAAAGGCGAGCCGCAGCGACTGTTGGTGCGTGATGCGGAATCGTTGCGCCAGCGCCTGTTGCATGTGCCGGGCGTGAAGAAGGTCAACATCATTGGCGAGCAGCCCGAACGCATCTTTGTCTCCTTCTCCCATGATCGTTTGGCCACGCTGGGCGTATCTCCCCAGGACATTTTTGCCGCGCTGAACAATCAGAACGTGCTCACACCCGCCGGCTCAATTGAAACCAATGGGCCGCAAGTCTTCCTGCGTCTCGACGGTGCCTTCGATAAGGTGCAGACGATTCGTGACACACCGCTTGCGATTAAAGGACGAACACTGAAGCTCTCGGACGTGGCGACGGTCGAGCGTGGTTATGAAGATCCGGCAACCTTCCTCGTGCGTAATGACGGGGAGGAGGCCCTGTTACTGGGGGTCGTGATGCGTGAGGGTTGGAACGGTCTTGATCTGGGTAAGGCATTGGACGCGGAAAGGACCAGAATCAATGAAGGCATGCCTCTGGGCATGACGCTCACCAAGGTCACCGATCAGTCTGTGAATATCAGTTCGGCCGTCGACGAGTTCATGATCAAGTTCTTCGTCGCCTTGCTGGTCGTGATGCTTGTCTGCTTTCTCAGCATGGGCTGGCATGTAGGTATTGTGGTGGCGGCGGCGGTGCCGTTAACGCTGGCCGTGGTGTTTGTGGTGATGGCGGCCACTGGAAAGAACTTCGACCGTATCACCCTCGGCTCGCTGATTCTGGCGCTTGGACTGCTGGTGGACGACGCCATCATTGCTATCGAGATGATGGTGGTGAAAATGGAGGAAGGCTACGACCGCATCAAAGCTTCCGCGTATGCCTGGAGTCACACGGCTGCACCGATGCTTTCCGGTACGCTGGTGACCGCTATCGGCTTTTTGCCCAACGGCTTCGCACAGTCGACAGCTGGCGAGTACACCAGCAACATGTTCTGGATCGTGGGCATTGCCCTGATTGCCTCCTGGGTGGTGGCGGTGGTCTTTACCCCCTATCTGGGTGTGAAGATGCTGCCGAAGATCAAGGAGGTCGAAGGTGGTCACGCGGCCATTTACAACACCCGTTATTACAACCGCTTCCGCCAGGTTCTGACACGCGTCATCGCCCGCAAATGGCTGGTTGCCGGAACCGTCATCGCTGCGTTTGTCCTGGCGATTCTCGGCATGAGCCTGGTCAAGAAGCAGTTCTTCCCCACTTCGGACCGCCCAGAAGTGTTGGTCGAAGTGCAAATGCCTTATGGCACCTCCATCGAGCAAACCAGCGCCACCACCGCCGGGATCGAGGCCTGGCTGCAAAAGCAGGATGAAGCAAAAATCGTCACGGCCTATATCGGACAAGGTGCGCCGCGCTTCTACCTGGCGATGGCACCGGAACTCCCTGATCCATCATTCGCGAAGATTGTGGTGCTGACAGACAGTCAGGAGGCGCGCGAGGCCCTCAAGTTCCGCATTCGCGAGGCAGTTGCAGAAGGACTTGCCCCGCAAGCACGAGTCAGGGTCACGCAGTTGGTGTTTGGTCCGTATTCACCCTTTCCTGTCGCCTATCGGGTGATGGGGCCTGACCCATCAAAATTGCGCGAGATCGCCGGCCAGGTACAGGAAGTGATGCAGGCGAGCCCCATGATGAGAACCGTCAACACTGACTGGGGACCGCTGACACCGACGCTGCATTTCACCCTGGATCAGGACCGCCTGCAGGCGGTGGGGCTGACGTCCAGCGCCGTCGCGCAGCAGTTGCAGTTCCTGCTCACGGGGGTACCGATCACGGCAGTTCGTGAAGACATTCGTTCGGTGCAGGTGGTCGGGCGTGCGGCGGGTGATATCCGGCTAGACCCTGCAAAAATAGAAGGCTTTACCCTCGTGGGCACGGCGGGCCAGCGGATTCCGCTTTCCCAGGTAGGGCAGGTGGACGTGCGCATGGAGGATCCGATCCTTCGGCGTCGCGACCGCACGCCGACCATTACCGTGCGCGGCGACATTGCCGAAGGACTGCAGCCACCGGACGTCTCGAGCGTCATCATGAAGGCGCTGCAGCCGGTCATCGACAAGTTGCCTGATGGGTATCGTATCGAGCAGTCGGGGGCTATTGAGGAGTCGGGCAAGGCCGGCCAGGCGATATTGCCGCTGCTCCCGATCATGATTGCCATCACGCTGCTGATCCTCATCCTGCAGGTACGTTCGGTCTCGGCGATGATCATGGTGTTCCTCACCTCGCCGCTAGGGCTTATTGGTGTGGTGCCGACACTGCTTATCTTCCAGCAGCCGTTTGGTATCAATGCGTTGGTCGGTCTGATCGCCCTGTCGGGCATTCTGATGCGCAATACGCTGATTCTGATTGGACAAATCCATCACAACGCAAAAGAAGGACTGGATCCGTTTCAAGCAGTGATCGAAGCCACAGTACAGCGTGCTCGCCCGGTACTGCTGACAGCGCTGGCGGCCATCCTGGCGTTCATCCCCCTGACACACTCCGTCTTCTGGGGAACCCTGGCTTACACACTGATCGGAGGCACCTTCGTCGGAACCATCGTGACGCTGGTGTTCCTGCCGGCGATGTACTCCATCTGGTTCAAGATCAGTCCTTTCAGTCAGAGGCAAACTGAAACAGCCGAATTGATGTAAGGCATCGAATCGACGGGAGGAGAGGGTAGATTACTGGCAGGGCGTTCTGGCATTCGTAATCTGCCCGCTGCCTAGGTTCGCTCAACGTTCCTGTAAAAATTCTTTCAGCGCACGAACGACATCCAAATTGGATTGCGCAGTGATGCGTCCTGGATTCTGATCGAACATGTGCGGGGCACCGGGATACACGTGAAGCTCTACAGGAACGCCTGCGCGCGACAGTCTCAATGCAAATTCGACGTCTTCTTCCAGAAACAGATCCAGAGAACCAACCGATATGAAGCTGGGAGGCAGGCCTTGAAGGTCTTGCTGCATGGACGGTGAAAAAAGGCCGATACGATCATCGTCAAGGTTGTAGTCCCCGCGAAGGCCATCCCAACAGAACCGGTTAGGCGCAGGCAACCAGCTGAAAGTCCCGGTGCTTTCGTTCTGGTGAGGCGAGTCCGAGGTGCCCGTGCGGTGATCCAGCATCGGATAGACAAGCACCTGGGCGGCGATGGGATACTCCCTTTGTCGCGGGCCAGAATGCCCAGCGCAGCCGCGAGCCCTCCGCCAGCGCTGTGGCCCATGATCACGACTTTTCGGGTATCTATGCCCAACTCATGGTCATCACCGAACAGCCAGCCAAGCGCCGTATAGCAGTCTTCAAGGGGTAGCGGGAACGGGTGTTCAGGCGCCAGTCGATAATCAACCGCGACGATAAGTGTTTTCAATTCTTCGGCAAGAGTTGCCAGGTAGTTGTCAGCCATTTCTGGCCGGCCCAGTACAAAGCCTCCACCATGGATGTAAAGGATCACCGGAAGGAGGGCTGTTTTCGAGGTTGCTTCAGGTCGGTAAAGACACAGGCGAAGACGCACTCCATCCACCGTAATCCATCGCTCTTCACAGCCACAGCCTTGCTGAGTTCCATAGGTTGAGTGGACGCGCTCCCGGATGGTCGGCAGCGTATCGATCGACCATTGATCTGTGCCAAGGTTTAGAAAGCTGTGGAATTCGGGATCAAGCAGGTCATGTGGCTTCAACGTTCCCCTCCCTTCGCATCGAACTCAATGGCACCCGTTGCCAGGTGCCTTGTCATCGCCGTTAAAGCCAGGCTTTGATTTGAGCACAGACCGCTTGAGTTGAAATGCCATAGCGATCATGCAGCGTCGGCAGGGCGCCGGCATCGAGGAACGCGTCGGGCAAGGCGATCTGTCTGAAGGTTGGCGTCACCCCGTTGCGCAGCAGCACCCCGGCAACGGCCTCGCCCAGACCACCAATGATCGAACTGTTTTCTGCGGTGACCACCAGGCGACCTGACTTCCTGGCCTCGGCAAGAATCGTCTGTTCGTCCAGTGGTTTGATGGTGGGGGCGTGGAGCACGGCGACATCGACGCCGTCGGCTTGCAATTCCTTGGCTGCTTCCAGTGCGCGCATGGTCATCAGGCCGGTGGAGATGATCAGCACATCGTTACCGGTTCGCAGGGTCTTGGCCTTGCCGATTTCGAATTTGTAGCCGTACTCGTCCAGCACCAGCGGTACATTGCCGCGCAGCAAACGCATGTACACCGGCCCCTGATGCGCGGCAATGGCGGGTACGGCCTGTTCGATTTCGAGGGCATCGCAAGGGTCGACGATCATCAGGTTGGGCATGGCGCGGAAGATCGCCAGATCGTCAGTGGCCTGATGGCTTGGGCCGTAGCCGGTGGTGAGGCCGGGCAGGCCGCAGACGATCTTGACGTTGAGGTTTTCCTCGGCAATGGCCATACAGATGAAATCGTAGGCGCGGCGCGAAGCGAATACCGCGTAGGTGGTGGCGAAAGGCACGAAGCCTTCACGGGCCATGCCTGCGGCTGCGCTCATCAGCAATTGCTCGGCCATGCCCATTTGATAGAAACGGTCGGGATTCGCCTTGGCGAATATGTGCAGGTCGGTGTACTTGGACAGGTCGGCGGACAGCCCGACGATGTCTGAACGCTGTTCTGCCAGCGCCGCGAGCGCATGGCCGAAAGGTGCAGATTTCGTGGCTTGGCCTTCCGAGGCAATCGAGGCGATCATCGCCGACGTAGTCAGGCGCTTTTTGACCGGTTCGGCAGTCGAAGTCGGCGTGTTGGCGGCGTTGCTCATTGGTTTTTTCCTTCTTCAAGATTGTTCAGTGCCAGATCCCATTCGTGTTCTTCCACGCGGATGAAGTGGGTCTTTTCCCGGGTTTCGAGGAAGGGCACGCCTTTGCCCATTTTGGTGTCACAGATGATCACCCGTGGCTGGGTACCAGTGTGCTGGCGGGCGGCATCGAACGCGGTGACCAGCGCCTCCAGGTTATTGCCGTCGACGCGCTGGGTGAACCAGCCAAACGCCTGCCAGCGATCGACGATGGGTTCGAACGACAGGATTTCACTTGAATAGCCATCGGCTTGCTGGTTGTTGACGTCGACGATTGCGATCAGGTTGTCGAGCTTCCAGTGCGACGCCGACATCACGGCTTCCCAGGTCGAACCTTCATTCAGTTCGCCGTCCGACAGCAGGTTGTAAACGAAGGAGGGCGAGCCTTTGCGCTTGAGACCCAGGCAGGCACCGACCGCGATGCCTAGGCCTTGCCCCAGCGAACCACCGGTGATTTCCATCCCCGGGGTGTAGGCGGCCATGCCAGACATCGGCAGGCGGCTGTCGTCCGCGCCGTAGGTTTCCAGCTCATCGAGCGGGATGATTTCGGCTTCGATCAACGCTGCGTACAGGGCAATGGCGTAGTGACCGATCGACAGGTAGAAGCGATCGCGGGCTTCCCATTCAGGGTCTTCGGGCCGATAGCTCAAGGCATGGAAATAGGACACCGCCAGCAGGTCGGCAGCGCCGAGGGCCTGGCCGACGTAGCCTTGGCCCTGAACTTGCCCCATGCGCAACGCATGGCGACGAATGTTGTGCGCGCGCTCCGTCAGGGTCTTGGGTGTCACGAATGAAGGAATGGCAGTCATGGTGAGTTCTCCTGTGAATCAACGATTGACCAAGGCGGCGGGAATGCGCAGCACCAGGGTGGCACCGACGAGAAGCACGCCAGTGATCAGATACATGCCGATGGCGCTGGAACCGGTCAGTGTTGTTACCCAGCCAATCAGGTAGGGCGAGCAGAAGCCGGCAAGGTTGGCGAAACTGTTGACCGCCGCGATGCCAGCGGCAGCGGATACACCACCGAGCAGCGTGGTGGGCAGCATCCAGAACATCGAGGTGGCGGACAGAATCCCGGAAGCGGCCAGGCAAAGACTCAGAATGGAAAGCACCACATTTCCCCCCATCAGGGCCGCCAGGCTCAGGCCAATGGCTCCGGCAATCATCGGGACGATCAGGTGCCAGCGGCGTTCGCGGTGTTTGTCGCCACTGCGTCCGGCATACAGCATGGCGGCAATCGCGCAGAGGTAGGGCAGGCTGGTCAGGAGGCCGATGTGCAACGGGTCGGAAACCCCTGCGTTGCGCACCAGAGTGGGTAACCAGAAGGTGATTGCGTACTGCCCCATCACCACACAGAAGTAGATGGCGGCCAGCAACCAGAGACGGCGATCGCCGATGAAATCCCGCACGGAACCGTGGGTGACTTTCTTCTGTTCGTCCTCGGCCAGTTCGCGGCTGATGAGGGCCTTTTCGTCGTCATCGAGCCACGTGGCTTGATGCACGCCATCCTTGAGATAGCTCAGTACCAGAAGTCCGACAATGACCGTAGGCACCGCCTCCAGGGCGAACATCCATTGCCAGCCGGCCCATCCGTGCATGCCGGCGAAGTGGTTCATGATCCAGCCTGAGAGCGGGCCGCCGACCATGCCTGACAGCGGTATCGCGATGAACCACAACACAGTCATGCGCGCACGGCGGTAGGACGGGAACCAGTAGGTCAGATACAACAGCAGACCCGGCGCCAGGCCCGCTTCGGCGATCCCGAGCAGAAAGCGCAGTGCATAGAATTGCCACGCGGTCTCGACGAAGGCGAACAGGGCAGAGACGATACCCCAGGTGATCATGATGCGCGCGATCCAGACCCGCGCCCCGACCTTGTGCAGGATGATGTTGCTGGGGACTTCGCAGAGGAAGTAGCCGATGAAGAACATGCCTGCGCCCAGCCCGTAGACCGTTTCGCTAAGCGACAGATCGTTCATCATTTGCAGCTTGGCAAAGCCGACGTTGACGCGATCTAGATAGGCGCACAGGTAGCACAGCATCAGGAACGGCATCAGGCGCCACGCGGTTTTACGGTAGGCGGAGGAGCGCACGGTCGAAACCGCTTCGAGCGACAGGGTAGTCATGATGGTCTGATCTCTTGTTTTTATTGACCGCCAGGCCATGAGACCTGGCTGTGTCATCGATCCAGAACCGCACGGGCCGCGAGGCCCGCCAGGTGTTGTCAGTGAATCAGCATGCCGCCGTTCACATCCAAGGTGATGCCGGTCAGGTATGAGGATAGGT
The DNA here is from genome assembly GCF_019823085.1 of Pseudomonas sp. DR48. NCBI lineage: Bacteria > Pseudomonadati > Pseudomonadota > Gammaproteobacteria > Pseudomonadales > Pseudomonadaceae > Pseudomonas > Pseudomonas sp. DR48. The sequence continues at coordinate 5,038,157 of NZ_CP081946.1, forward strand.
CGCTGGCCAGGAACAGCGCCGCGTTGGCCACATCCTGCGCCTCGCCCAGACGACCGAGCGGGATGCCGTCGATGATTGCGTGACGGCGTTCGTCCTGCATCAGGCCGCCGGTGATGTCGGTGTGAATCAGGCCGGGAGCGATGGAGTTGACGCGTACCTTGTCTGGCCCGAGCTCCCGCGCCATGGCTTTGGCCAGCCCCAGCACGCCGGCCTTGGCGGCGCTGTAATGCGGGCCACCGAAAATGCCGCCGCCGCGTTGAGCGGAAACCGACGACATGCACACGATGCTGCCGCCGACCTGCTGGCGCATGATCGGTATCACCGCCTGGGACATGAGCAAGGTACCGCGCAGGCTGACGTCCAGCACCTTGTCGTAATCACTAGGGCGGATATCGAGCGTCTTGAGGGGTTGGGTGATACCGGCGTTGTTGACGAGAATGTCGATGCGGCCGAAGTGCTCGATTATTTTCGCGACAGCCTGCTGCACCTGGGATTCGTCAGCGACGTTGGCGGCCAGACCGAGATGGCCTTCGCCCAGGGAGGCCGCGGCATCGCGTGCGGCGGATTCGTCCAGATCGAGAATCACCACACGTGCGCCCTGTTGCGCGAAAGTGGTCGCTGTAGCGCGGCCGATGCCACGAGCGGAAGCTGCACCGGTGATGATCGCGACTTTGCCTTGAAGAAGCATGGAAGAGTACCTCTGATTGTTTTTATTGGGTCGGGTCCATGAAGAACCGATGACTCAGCTTGTGCTCCAGACTGACCCTGAGCAATAACGCGAACTTCACTGGATGCTGAAAAAAATTCAGCACTCGCCAGAGGTCTCTTCCGGTGTTTGAATAGCGGCAAGCCCGGCCCAAGCCATTTGCAGCGGAATAACAATAATCATGAGTTCACCTGGCGATGCACCTCCGATCCTTCCACCACTGAAAGCCATTCAGGCCTTTGAGCAGACAGCACGCTTCGGCAACGTCGCCCGTGCCGCTGAATTGCTCGATCTGACACCCTCAGCGGTCAGTCACCAGTTGGCCAAACTGGAGGCAATGATTGGACGCCAACTGTTTCTCAGAACGGCCAGGGGCGTGACATTGACGCCGGTGGGTGAGCAATACCTCACTGAGGTTTCGGGCATCCTGCACAGCCTCGCGGTAGCGACCGAGCGCGCCACCAGCGATGTCAGCCTCGATTGCTTGCGGCTGCACTCATCGCCCAGTTTCGGCCTGTTGTGGTTGATGCCTCGCCTTGAACAGTTTCGCGAGAGTCATCCCGACATCCAGCTCAATCTGTCGTGCTCCTACGAATCGCTGCATTTCAGTCGCGACAAGATCGATGTGGACATCCGCCATGGCATGCCCAACTGGCCAAGTTTCGAAGTGCGCACGGTGCGCAATGAAAAAATCGCGGTCATGGCGTCACCAAAACTCTTGGAAAAACGCCCCATTCGCGCCGTTGCGGATTTGCTGGACTGCAATTTGATTCTGTCGGAGGCGACGCTGATAAAGTGGCCGCAGCTTTTTGCGCAACATGGCCTGTCACGTCCCGAAAAACCTTACACCCTGAGCTTTGACCGCTCCTACATGACGCTGGAAGCAGCCAGCCACGGGCTTGGATTTGCCTTGGAAAGCACGCTGCTCGCGCAGGATTATCTGGCGCGGGGAGCGCTGGTCGAAGTAGCGCCGCAGTTGAGTGCGCCCATCACGGCACATCACTTGGTGTTCCCGAGAGCGCACTCAAACTTTCCTCGGGTCAGAAGATTTTTAGAGTGGATGCAGAAGGAGTTGGGGCATGACTTCAGCTACTGATGCTATTTCATCGCTCGCCTGCTTCTTATCAGGATGGAGAAGTTCTAGGGGGATCGATGGCGGCCTATACGCCTGTGTACATGGAGGAGCCTACGCTGAAGTTGGCGGAGGATTGCGACTGTGCATATAGAAACAACATTCTCACGGTTTTGCCAAACGATGTTAGGCCAACCCTAAATCATTCTACTGGGGCGTACTGCATCTCACCGTTCCCAAACGACCAGTCTTCACGCTTCACATCAATTAAGCTGATCCAAATATCTTCTCTGCGCAGACCTGTTCTTGCATTGATGCCTTCTGCGATAGCTTTGTAAAAAGCTTTCTTGACCTCAATGGTTCTCCCCGCATTCCAAGTTACTTGAATGAAAACAATCTTCGTCGTGTACGAGATGCCCAAATACCCGGCAGATGGATAGATTAATTCATCTTGAGAATGGCGGTTGATAATCTGGAATTTGTCATGCTCGGGTACGTTGGCTGTACTGACCATAGCATCGTAAATCACCTCACTGATCGAAGCGAGAATCTCTTCGGATGTATCAGCGGCAACATCAATTCTGGCTAAAGGCATAGTGAGTTCCTACTTAGAAAGGCGATTTCATGGCCTTGTATTAATACAAGCATTGTTGAGCGTATAGGGAAGCGGTCATGATTAGAGCCCCTGAAAGTTTGGGGCTGGATAAGCGCTTTTCATCTTCGACCTTGCGATAGCTCAGATCGCTTCAAAATATGAAGCAAAAACTCCGTCGCGTCAACGCTGCTTCATTTAATGAAGCGTTGGGCCATAAGAACAGTTGAGCGTCTGCTTGCTTAGTGAGGAGAGGGCCTTGAGGGTTTTGTCAGCGCCTGTTGACTCGATCTGAAATGGCCCTTCAACAGAACGCGAGGATCTACGCGCGAAAACTCTCAGCGATGGATGCGTTGACGATCGCCATTTCCTGTTCCATGCGGTGGCTGATGAAATCTACGAATACCCGTATCTTTTGCGATAATTGACGGCTGGAAGGCCAGACCATGCTGAGTGGATCTGGCGCAATCAGGTGGTCCTTAAGGATGGCTCGGAGTGACCCATCAGCCAGCGGCTCCTGCGCGAGGAAGTCAGGAATGGTTCCGACGCCAGCGCCATTGAGCAGGGCGCTGCGAACCATTTCCATGTTGTTACAGATCAATGCGGTTTTGGTCCGCAGCTCTGGGTCTCCGACTTTACGCTTCAATGGCCAATCCTGAAGCTTGCCACTTTTGAAAAACCGAAAACGCACGCCCAAGTGGTTATCCAAGTCGCGAGGGACTTGTGGTACACCATACTTTTCAAGATAGGCGGGCGAGGCACACAGGATGAGTTGCACGGGAGGTAGCGTACTCCGCATAAGCCTAGAGTCCGGTAAGTCTCCACTGCGTATCGCCACGTCCATGCCCTCATCAACCAGGTCGACCCTCAGATCGCTGAAATCCACATCCAGTTCGATATCGGGGTAGAGCGACATGAAAGCCAGAAATGCCGATCGGAACAGGTGATAACTCGCGATCGGAAGACTTATACGCAGGCGTCCGCGTGGGGTTTCTGTCGAATGCGCAAGCGCCGCTTGGGCGTCATCCAGATCATCCAAAATGCGCCTGCAGCGTTCCTGAAACATGCGTCCTTCGTCAGTAAGGCTCAAGCTTCGGGTGGTGCGCTGGAACAAGCGAACACACAATTGTTCCTCAAGGCGAGTCACGCCTTTACCTACCGCAGAAGCTGATAGGCCGAGTGATCGACCAGCTGCAACAAAGCTACCTAATTCCGCCGTTTTCACAAACGACATAAGCCCGCTCAGTCGATCCATTTTTACCTCCTATTCGAGCGTTTTATTCCGTTATGAGCGGAATAATTACCGTTTTTCAGTTGATTGGCGGTTATCTAACATCCTTGCAAGCCTTGGCGATACCGGAAGTTACCGTTCGCCACTGGTACGACTGTAATGGTCGGCCTGCACATCTTTCTCGAGGACCCGGCTATGCAAGTTTCAAGAGCGTTAAATTCAGTCAGTAGCACATGGGTCCTACTGGCCGTGTGCATAGCGGCTATTACCATGCCTTTCAACTTCACTGCAGCGGCAGTTGCTCTTTCTGCCATCGGCCGTGAATTTGGCGGGTCGCCGATGGAGATCAATTGGGTTACCAATGCGTTTATGCTGACCTTTGGTAGTTTGCTGATGGCAGCTGGTGCATTGGCAGACAGTTTTGGTCGCAAGAAAGTGTTCATGGGCGGTATCGCGGCATTTGCGTTGTCTTCCGCTGCGCTAACGTTCGCTCCAAGAATGCTGACCTTCGACATTTTGCGTGCGGTCCAAGGTGTCGGTGCAGCAGCCGCTTTTTCGGGGGGCATGTCGGCATTAGCTCAAGTGTTCGATGGGCCTGCTCGAATCCGTGCATTCAGCTTCGTCGGTAGCAGCTTCGGAATTGGCTTAGCGTTTGGCCCCATTGCCGCAGGCTTGATGATTGAAGCCTTCGGCTGGCATGTAATTTTTTTACTGATTACCGTGCTGGCGGCTGTTGCATTCACGCTGGCCGCGCGCTTTATGCACGAGTCACGTAACCCTGACGCTGCGGGTATCGATTGGCTTGGCGCTATCACGTTTACTTGGGCGCTGGGGGTTTTCACTTTTGCCATCCTCAAGGTCCCGGAAACCGGTTGGAGTGATCCGCTGGTAGTGGGCCTGTTTGCTATTGCGCTGGTGTCATTCGTGGCATTCGTCATGATCGAGCATCGGGTTGCACAGCCTATGCTCGACCTAACGTTGTTCCATTACCCACGTTTCGTCGGTGTGCAGTTGCTGGCTGCCGCTCCTGCCTATGCGTTTGTCGTTCTGTTGTTGCTGCTGCCTATTCGCTTTGTCGGTATCGAGGGCATGAGCGAGATTGAGGCAGGGAAATTGATGATCGCCTTGTCGGCACCACTACTGATCCTGCCGATAGTCGCGGGTTACCTCACCCGTTGGCTTTCCCCTACCATCCTTTGCGGAGTGGGCCTGCTAATCTCGGCGGCTGGTCTTTTCTGGTTGAGTTATGTTCCAGTGGGTAGCGCTCAAATCGATATGGCGATGCCAATGTTGATCATTGGTGTCGGCATCAGCTTGCCTTGGGGGCTGATGGATGGCTTGGCAGTCAGCGTGGTGCCGAAAGAGCGTGCCGGCATGGCCACCGGCATTTTCAGTACGACTCGCGTTGCAGGTGAAGGCTTGGCTGTGGCCGTCGTCACGGCGCTTCTTTCAGCGTTCACCGCCAGTCACATTAGCGAATTCGCTCCTGGTTCCACGGCGGACGTCATCGGCGCAGCTCAGCACCTGATAACAGGCGACATGGCCGGCGCCGTCGGTTATTTGCCAGCAACAGACTCGGCGCTTTTGGCCCATGGCTACAGCTCGGCGTTCAGTACGTTGCTTTGGGTGCTATCCGCAATCACTGTTCTGACTGCTGGCGTGGTGTTTCTATTCCTCGATCGTGGTTCGTTCGAAGCCCATTCCGGCGAAGTGGTTGATGCCGCGCTTGATCAGGTCGTTTGACGCAGGAGTTGATCATTAAGCCGACGGCATTCGCCTCCTTCCTCATCATTTTCTGAAGTTCCGACGTTTTTTCTCGCGCTCCGCCTCGAAGCGGGGGCTTAGAGTTACCTCAAGAATGGTGAGAGAGAAAGGCCATTCGCTCGCCGGTATCTGCCAGTGTTCATCAACTACCTCACCGGTTCGTTTGTACTTAAGGTAGACAGCCGGTTCTTCGCCTTGCTTGTCCGCGCAGTACTGCATGCCCCAAAACCGCAGCATTAGTAGAATGGGATCAAGCGCTGTGCCTTTTACCGTGGCGTAGTACTCGTAGCGTTCGGGCCTAGCGCTGTAAAGACGACGCTCGATGACGCCATCTTTTTCCAGTCGCTTCAAGCGAGTTGAAAGGAGGTAAGAAGAGGCACCAAGTTGTGCCTGGATGTCATCAAATCTGCGGACATCCATACTCAGTTCTCGCATGATCAGGAGGGTCCATCTATCACCTACAACGGCGAGCGATCTTGCGACCGGGCATACAGTGGAGCCGGATTCCTCTTCCCATCCCATTTCCCATCTCCATGATGTTGCGATGCCAACGTAACTGAGTCGATCGCCGTGGGTCAGATCCCAACCCTATTCATGCCGAGAGCATAAAGAAAATATTACACATATCATCTACCAACGCTCTCATAGCAGATCACGACGCGCCTTTTCTCTTCTTCAGTCGGTAAACCGTGTTACTGGATCATGTGCGGATGCAGCAGGCCGAACTTAATGTAGGCCGCGACCGTTGACTCGCGGCGCGATTTACAAGCGGTGAGTTGTCTAGAAAAATTCGGAGTTACTAAATTCCAGGGGGACAGCACGATCAAAATGCTTCGCCACTGGCGCGCAGGTCTATTTCGTGGGTCCAAGCGGAGCGGGGTTGCTCGTGAATCTGCCAGTACGTTTGGGCGATGGCATCGAAATCCATCAGATTTTCTTTTGGATTGTTACGAACATTCAGCCTGGAAGCCGCCGCCTGATGCTCGCGCATAATGCCGCCATCGAGGACAACATGTGCAACATGCACGCCCAGTGTGCCCAGTTCGCGAGCCATGCTTTGCGCGACCATTCGTAAGCCGGCTTTAGCAGAAGCGAAGTGCGCATAGTTGGCCTTGCCGCGCAGACTAGCGCTTGCTCCGCTGAATAATAGGGTACCCCCGCCATTGGCTGACATACATTTGGCGGCTTCGCGGCCGACCAGAAAACCTGCTAGACAGCCGACGCGCCAATGATCTTCGAATTGCTCAGCAGAGATTTCCCGGATCGGCGTTCGTGCGAAGTTGCTGGTATTGAAGACCACCAGGCTTGGCGGCTCACGGTCCTCGTGGTGTTGCATGGTCTTGGTAAACAACGCCAGCACTTGCTGTTCCTTTGTGGCATCCATGACGAACGCATTGGCTGTCCCGCCTGTTAGCCTGACGTGATCGGCTATCGCCTCTAGCTTCTCTTCCGTACGGCCGGCGACCCAGACGTGAAAGCCTTTGCTCGCAAAGAGTTTGCAAAGCGTGGCCCCCAGTCCGTTAAAGGCGCCTACCCCGACAACGACTGCGCTCGGTTTTTTCATTGGATGCGGCCTCGGTCTATTCACAGATATACGCTTCAAAAAATGAAGTATATTCCTGCTGGCGTCAGGCGACCACCTTTCTACTAAGGAAATTCTATGCTGCACAACATTTCCCTGACTTTGATGGGTTTTTGTTTTTGCGGAAATTTTTGGTGGGCTACTCAGGCTGCGTTGACTCTTTCTCCCATGAACTTGGGGGCGCTGGAAGCCTATCTAAAGACCGATCGTGATTTTTTGCCTACCGATATGGGTGGGGCCGCGGGAAATGGCTGACGGCCTGCCGTGAGAAAACACGCGCCCTAAATGGTTTCCGTCATCCACTGCGTGAATGGCAGTACGTATAACTTTGGATTTCTATTGATAGGTCATAGCCGGTACAAAGAGTTATGTGAGCGGCAAATTGGTTTCAATGAATCAAATAGGATATGGCTAATGACACACCACTATTCAACATCCTGCACTGCGCTGTTGCTCGTTGATGTGCTAAACGACTTCCTTAATGAAGAGGGTAAGTTGGCAAGCGCGATAGGCCCAATGATTGTAAAAACCAATCTCAAGCCTAACCTGCTTCGCTTGCTGAAGGGCGCGCGCGCGGCGGGTGTAAAAGTCTTTTATGTGCCGCACGGTTTCCATGAGCATAGTTTCGATGGAGTGAAGCATGTGTTGCCGCGCTGGCAACTGGCAATGACCAACAAGATTTTTTGGATTGGGGAATGGGGTTCGGAGTTTTATGAGCCCCTGCAGCCGCGTGATAGTGAAGTGGTGATCAGCCGTCATCGAAGTTTCAATGCGTTCGAGGGGACTGACCTTCATCAGCAATTACTGGCGGCGAACATTCAAAATGTGGTGTTGGCCGGACTGACTTCAAATACCTGTATTCAGGTCACTGGCACTCAGGCGTTGGAGTCGGGTTTCCATGTAACTTATGTCGCTGATGCCGTAGCCGAATTTACGGAGGATCTGCACAAGGTGGCGCTGGAGGTTTCCTATCCTGCTTTCGGCCACGAAGTGACTACTGTGGACGAATTCTTGGGGGTCGTTGTCAGCACCTGATCCTTCAATCGTATGCAGCCTGTGCAGTGACTGGTTGAGGCACTGCACAGGTGCAGGATCTGGGTGAGAGATCCGTGTTTTGGGGGCATGAGTCGGTTAAGCGGGATCTTCGGTTATTGCGGTAACGCCCAAGAAGTTGCGGGCGCTCAGCACGACTTCTTCAGATAGCTCGGTATTGCGTGCTGCGCGTGCCAAGGTCAAAGCGCCGGTCATCACTGAGTACTCAAGTAGCGCCTGTTGCTTCTGTGCCTTTTGAGTAGCGCCGTGAGGCGGGCAGCCCAGGGTTTCCATGTAAGTATCCACTAGGCCGTTCAAACCTTCGGAGAAGGTTTTATGTATTATTGAGTCGTCCGCTTCCTGCGCAACTTCACTGGCGAATGCTACAACCGGGCAGGTGCTGTCACTCTTCATGACTCGCTTCGGTGACAGATAGTCGTCGATGATGTCGCGTCGCGCGGTGCGCCTGTCTGGTGCTTCGTCAATGAGGCGTTTCCAGAATGCGATCGCCTGTTCGAATGCGTGTCGGCAGGCTTCATTGGCCAATGCTTCCCGGGATTCGAAGTGTCCATAAAATCCTCCGAGAGTAAGGCCTGAAGAGGACATGACTTCCGAGAGCGGAATGTTTCTGAAACCACGCTCTCTGAACAGGCGTGCCGCGTTTTCAACGATGCTTATGCGATTGAGCTTTGATTGCTGGCGGGAAACTCTGGGCATGGGGCCTCGTGGTCATGGATTAAGGTTCGTACCATTCTGATCATCGCGGACACTGGTGTCGTATTCGGGGTAACAAGGTTGCCCCGAATCCTGATCTCAGACTGTGAATACAGGGCTATTGCCGCTCAACAAATGGTTGAGCGCGATAGCATATTCCGAGGCCGACTGCTGGTTTTGACCGGTGATAAGTTGTCCATCTACCACCACCTGCAGACCCCATGGGGCGGTGTGGACGAACTTGATCCCCGCCTGTTCCATGACCGGCTGTGGGAAGTTGGGAATGAAGTCGTTACCGTAAAGTTCTTCTACCTGGCGATCTTCGGCGCGTGAGAAACCGGTAGCGGTTTTGCCTGCGACGCGCTCGGGGTTGTTGGCCAGCGCAATGGCACCATGGCAGACCGCACCAATGACCTTGTTCTCGCTCCAGAAGTGTTCAAGGATCTTCGCCAGTTCACTGTTGGGGTACAGATCCACCGCTGCGCCACCGCCACCGACGATATGAATGGCGTCGTAGTCAGCAGGGTTGACGTCTATCAGTGGGATGGAATTGTCGAGGCGCTCAAGTAGCGACGGGTCACTCAGAAATCCTTTACTGACCAAGTCGTCTTTTTCCCAAGAGTTGCTGGAGTAAGGGTCGCTCGTGGCGTCGAACGTTACTCTGCCGCCCAAGGGGCTGGCGATATCGATCTCGTTTCCGCGCTCTGCCAGATGCCAGAAAGGGTGGGTCAATTCGGCGAGCCAATAGCCAAGCTTCGAACTGCTGACGATAAAAAGAATCTTCATTTGCTGCTCCTGGGCTTTATGTCGGACAGGATTGTGTCCGACATGAATAGTCTCACCGAGGTGCAGTCATCATTTGAAATCGAAAGATGTTGAGTCTGCTATCCAGCGGGTGGATAGCAGGCGTTTAAGAGTCGACTGTTTTTTTCGACCTGCGAAAACCTCGACGCTTTTGCTCGCGTTCAGCTTCAAAGGTGTCGCTGATGCGAGCTTCCAACTTGTCAAAAGTGAACGGCCACTCATGCTCAGGGATTTTCCAGTTTTCATCTACCACTTCACCGGTGGGTTTGTAGCTGAGATGAACGGCAGGTTCGTCCCCCGGGTTGTGATCGCAATATTTCATGCCCCATGCTCGTAGCATCAACATGATAGGTTCCAGAGCACGTCCTTTCGCAGTGGCGTGGTACTCATAGCGTTCGGGTTTTTCGTTATAGAGCTTGCGCTCGATAATGCCGTCTTTTTCCAAGCGCTTGAGCCGAGTAGAAAGCAGGTAGGAGGAGGCGCCAAGTTGCGCCTGGATATCATCGAACCTGCGCACTCCGAGGCTGAGCTCGCGCATGATCAACAGGGTCCAGCGGTCTCCCACGGCAGACAGTGATTTTGCGATCGGGCACACAGTGGCGCCGACTTCTTCATCCCAACCCATCATTTATTTCCTTCAATCAGCCTGCTTTTGCCACCGTTTCAATACGGCGTTCTCAATGCAGCAGCGCTATTTTCAATACCCCTATAAATATACATTACAGGCTTTATCTATTGAAGCCTTGACGCTACCTCTATTTGCTTTATATTTTGAAGCGTGTAGCCCCAATCACGCTGCATGGACCAACAAAACCAGTACCTTCCCGGCAGTATTGGCCACTTGCGGTGCGCCTGAAAAAGCGCCGGGCGGCATACGTTTTTCTTTCTGGAGCTCCCATGACCAACACCTCTTATCCCGCCGAGCGGACGGCACTGCTCCTCGTTGATCCGTATAACGACTTTTTGAGCGAAGGCGGAAAGCTTTATGAAATGATCAAAGATACCGCGGAGCAGGTCGATTTATTCGTAAACCTTCGCGCAATCCTCGCAAAGGTCAGGTCTGCGGGCGTTCAAGTATTCATTGTTCCTCATCACCGTTACCGCGAAGGTGACTACGAGAAATGGCAACATCTGAGCCCTATGCAGGTAGCCGCTAAAAACAGTCAGGCATTTGCTGAAGGCAGTTGGGGTGGTGAATGGCACCCTGAGTTCGGGCCGAAGACAGGCGATGTAATTATCAAGGAGCATTGGGCGCAAAGCGGTTTTGCAAATACCGATCTCGATGAGCAATTGAAGCAGCACGGTATTCAAAAAATTATTCTTGTGGGCATGGTCGCTAACACATGCATCGAGTCCACTGCCCGCTACGGCATGGAGTTGGGTTACCACGTGACACTGGTCCGTGATGCCACCGCCGCATTCAGCGCTGAAGCGCTGCACATCGCACACAACGTGAACGCGCCCATGTTCGCCCACTCTGTGCTGACCACATCCGAAGTGATCGAGCTGCTACCTGCCTGATCGGGTTTACCTGAGTCGCGCAATGCTAGGCGCCTTGTCGTCTGATTCCGCGTTGATACAGCCACTTGATAGAGATTATGCACATGACAACTCAATACCCAGCCGCTCGTACGGCATTGCTGGTCGTCGATCCTTACAACGATTTCATGTCCGAAGGTGGCAAGCTTTTCGAGGCGATCAAGCCCACGGCCGATGAGTCGGGCATGTTCGACAACCTGCGCAAGATCATTCCCACCGTGCGCCAGTTGGGGTTGCAAATTTTTGTTTTGCCTCACCACCGTTCTCATGCTGGTGACTTCGATGGTTGGCAGCATATGACCCCGTTTCAAAAGAGCGGCGTACCGCTCCAAGCGTTCGCCGTGGGCAGTTGGGGTGGCGAGTTCAATGAAGAGTTCGGCCCGAAAAAGGGCGATGTGGTCATCCAGGAGCACTGGGCTCAGAGCGGTTTCGCCAACACCGATCTCGACCAGCAGCTTAAGCAGCACGATATCAAACGTGTAATTCTGGTGGGCGTCATCGCCAACAGTTGCTTAGAGTCAACGGGGCGATTCGCGATGGAACTTGGCTATCACGTGACCTTGGTGCGTGATGCCGCCGCCGCATTCAGTCATGAGGGCATGCATGCCGCCTTCGACGTCAATGGCCCGACCTATGCTCATGCGATCCTGACCACCGCGCAACTGCTCGAGCAGTTGTCTGCCTGAGTAAACCCGGACCTCAAGAGCGGTCAATAGATCGCTCTCATCCCGCTCACTGAACGTGATATATCCAAGGTGTCTGCCATGAGTTCAAGTGATTCCCGCCAACACCAGATATTTCCGATTCTGACCGAGCTGCAAATCAAGGATGCCCTGAGGTTCGCGATCAACACTCCCCAGCACTTCGTTGCCGGTGAGCTGATTTTTGACGTCGGCGCGCAGGGCGCGGCGATCTGGTTGGTGCTGGAAGGATCGGTCAGTGTTTTGCGTCGCGATGGCTTGGGGCGCGAAGCTTCAATAGGTAGCGGTGGGCGAGGGCATTTCACTGGTGAAATTGGTCTGCTGGGTGGACGTGCTGCTCTGGCACAAGGCAATGCGGGTCCCGAAGGCTGTGTTGCGGTGCCGTTTGATGCAACGCATCTTCGGAGTTTAATCATCGGTTCGGCGGACCTTGGCGAAATCGTTGTTCGCGCTTTGATATTACGTCGCGTGGGAATGCTGGAATCGGATCGTGTGGGTTCGGTGATCGTGGGACAACGTGGTGATATGCAGACGGTGCGTTTGCAAGGATTTTTAACCCGCAATGGTTACCCTCATTCCTTTGTCGATATTGAAGGAATGGATGAAGAGACGCGTGTGCTTGTCGATAGGCTAGGGGGGATGGACAAGGAAAAGTCACCTCTAATGATCTGTCCGAATGGTGCGGTGCTCAAGCAACCTACCGACGCTCAGGCGGGGATTTTTTTAGGAATTACTCCTGAGATAGACCCGCTCATGGTTTATGACATAGCCGTCGTAGGCGCTGGGCCGGCGGGCCTGGCAACAGCCGTTTACGCTGCGTCTGAAGGGTTGGAGGTAGTGGTTCTGGATCAGCGTGCTTATGGTGGGCAGGCCGGTGCTTCAGCGCGCATCGAGAACTATCTGGGCTTTCCCACGGGCATTTCCGGTCAGGCTTTGGCAAGCCGGGCATTTGTCCAAGCGCAGAAGTTCGGCGCAACAATGGGCATTCCTCTAGAAGTCGAACAGCTGGACTGTATCGAACCTGATCAACCGTTCAAGCTGTTGTTGACCACGGGCGCTACCATCCAGGCAAAAAATGTTGTTGTCGCGACGGGCGTGCACTATCGCAGACTCCCTGTTGAAACGGCGGGGCAGTTCGAAGGGGTTGGTGTCTCATACTGGGCCTCTCCGGTAGAGGCCTTTATCTGCAAAGGCCGGGACGTGGCTCTGGTGGGCGCTGGCAACTCTGCCGGGCAGGCTGCAGTATTCTTGGCTCCTCTGGTCAGGCATCTGCATCTGGTGGTTCGCGGCCCAGGGCTAGAAGCGTCAATGTCGAAATATTTGATCGATCGAATCTCCGCTTTGGGCAATGTTACCTTACACACCTACACCGAGGTCAGTGAGTTACATGGCGAAAAGCAAACTGGGCTTGAAGGCGTGCTGTTGCGAAACCGACTGAGCGGCGAATCACACCGAATCGAGTTGTACCATTTGTTCCTGTTTATTGGCGCGGATCCCAACACTCGGTGGTTGGGCGACTGTCTTGAGACTGACGATTCAGGTTTTATCCTGACCGGCTCGGCACTTGCGCAAAGTGTTGAGAGGCATTGGCCCGTACTGCCCTTGGAGACGAATCGTAAAGGTATATTCGCCATTGGCGATGTGCGGGCGAACTCGACCAAGCGCGTTGCTGCTGCCGTCGGTGAAGGGGCGGCTGTGGTTGCGCAGATCTTCGAAGCGGCCAGTCGTGATTTATAACTACCCTGAATAAATGACTCAGGGGTGGTGATGTTTTCCCAAGTCCCGTGGTCGTGCAACGCGTCCGCGGAACCAATGCAATAGTCCGGCGGGAGTGGTTTCTGAGGGGCGGTATTGCAGCAGTGTTTCTCTAACTTGAGTTCGCGTACGTGCCAATCCTGTCAAGGCACGCCTAAGCTCGCTGTGTTCGTCGAATCTTTCTTCGAGATCTAATCGATCTATTCTGAAAATCACGCAATCGGTAAGGGCGGTGAAGATCACCACCGTGGGTGACTGATCGACGAGTCCACCTTCGCCCATTATCTCCCCGGGCCCCATGCGGCCCAATTCGTACGGACCGTCAACACGTTCCAGCGTGACGGTGACAACGCCGGACTCGACGATCAAAAGAGCGTCCGGAATCACATTCAGTTGCAGTATTGCGGCACCAGCAGGGTAGGAGCTCAGGCGCATATGCCGTTCAAGCTCTTTGCGATCATCTGTTGGCAGCGTCCGGAGCACATTCACGCTATCGAGCGCTGCTGATTGTCGGGTGCTCGCGATCGTACGCGTTGAGCTGGGTCGGGCGGCTTCGGATGCCGCGAGCTGGCGGTAGATCAAATCGTACAACTGGTTGCGTGCAGTACTGCGTCGATCGCGAGACTTCACGTATCCAGTCACTTCGTATTCGACGCTGCGCAAGCCAGACTTTTTCACCACAACACTGCCCTCTGGCTCAAGCATCAATTCACGGCAACCTTTCAGCGCCTTATGCAATGAGTCGAGGATCGACGCAGGCCGCAGTCGCACGGGCAATTCGATGGTTAAGATTACCGGATGAAAGTGATCAGGCCGGCTCAGGTTGATGATACGGGTCTTGGCTGCCATGGCATTGGGGATGACCACCAGGCTGCCGGCCGAGGTCAGCAAATAAGTCGAGCGCCAATCGATTTCCACGACTTTGCCCTCGACACCGTCGATGTTGATCACATCGCCGACCCGAAATGGCTTGGTCGCATTCAGGACGATGCCGGAAAACACATCCGCTAACGTACTTTGCACGGCCAGCGCGAAGATGATCGCCACTGCGCCGGAGGTAGCGAGCAGGCCTTTGACTGGTAGATCGAGCACGTAGGCCGCGGCAGCCACGATGGCGATTAAAAAGATCCCGGCACCGATCAGATCTTGCAGCAGATGTCCTTTGCGCTCGATTCGAGACTCTAGCGCCAGGATCATCAAGCCAGTGATTGCACGGGCGCCGAATAACCACCAAGCGATCCCCAGCGTCACGGCCATCGCATGTTCGGCACCGCTAAATTTATCGGGAATGGTGGTCAGTGGCATGAGGTCCGCCTTCAGCAATGCAGTGCTGTAAAGCGCAAATAGCAGCGAGCGAGAGGCCGTTCTCCAGTGAGCATGATTGAGTCCGATCATTCGCCACAGCACTAAGTCAGTCACCAGAACGACGCCTGCGCAGACAAGTGGGTGGGAAAACGCTAAAAAATCCATTAAACACTCCAGGACTTTGTCTGGTTTCGTGCCAATGCTGCGCTACGCAAGCCGGTATGAGACGGGCAGCAAGTAGCGAGGCCACAACTTTAGGACAGTAGCTTTATAAATTGAAGCGGTCAATGCGTCTGTTGACGGCCGCAATCAGGTATTCATCAAATCGTGAAAAAGCGCTTGTTCTCGAATCACATTACTGGTGTATGCTTCAAAAACTAAAGCGATGTCGCTTTCCGTTTTTTGGATTCAGGAGTTGTGAACATGAAGGCAATCGGATACGCGACGTGGCATGGGTCATGGAGAGAGGGCTCCGGTACCTTGTCGACCGATTCTCATACCCTGAAAGACAGCCCTTACAGCTATTCCAGTCGCTTCGAAGGCTCGCCCGGTGGTAGCCCTGAAGAACTGCTGGGTACTGCACACGCGGGTTGTTTCAACCAAGCGTTGGCCAACAACTTTGGCATGAACGACTTTGTCGCCGATTCGATTTCGACCTCGGTGACGGTGGAGTTGGGGACTGGCGACGACGGTCATCCGGCGATAAAAAACGTGCATGTGGTCACGCAGGCATCTGTTCCTGGAATATCCGTGGCGATGTTTATGCATTGCGCCGAACGCGCGCGGACGCACTGTACGTTGGCAAAGATTTTCAAATGCGAGATATCAATGGATGCGAAGCTGATCGCTGCCTGAAGCAGCCGTTCGCGGCCTTTACGTGTAGCCCTCAATGCTCCGCGCAAAAGGCCGTAAGTCGCTCGCGTAACCAGATACGTGCTGGATGATTGTGAGTGCGGTCATGCCACACCATCGCGATGCTGAAGCCTGGCACCGCGACCGGTGTGGCGAACATGTCAATGCGATCAGAATATCGTGATGCCAGTCGTTCCGGTGCCACGGCCAAAAGATCGCACTGCGCGACGGCTTCAATTAGAAACATAAAGGACGATACGGCGAAAGCTACTTGTCGTTTCAACCCCATTGCGGCCAGCGCTTCGTCGGTAGAGCCGCGGAAGCCTTCCGCTCGGGGCGAGACGATGATGTGTTTTGACTGAATGAATCGCTCGATCGGCATGGGGCGATTCTCGATGCTGCCCTTGCGGGCAATGCCGATGTAGCGCTCGAACAATACATCGGTATGGCGCAGGTCACTGCCTTCGACATCTTCGGACTGCAGAAAGGCGATGTCGATCAAGCCACGCTCCAGCTCGGTCTTGACCACATGGCTATCTTGCAGCAGGCGAACCATGACTCTCACGTTGGGGGCGGCTAGATGCATTTGCAGCAGAAAAGGCATGAGGATCGCGATCTGCATGTAATCGCTGGAAGCAATGGTCAGCGTCGCGGTGGCGGTCGATGGATCGAACGCCCGGGCGCTACTCACCAGTTCGCGCATCTGGTCGAGGGTCTTGCGCAGCGGTGCTTGCAGTTCCAATGCCATGGCAGTGGGTAGCACGCCACGGGAGGTGGGTATTAGCAGTTCATCGCCAAACACCCCCCGCAGCCTGGAAAGCTGTGCGCTCAAGGCTGGCTGGCTGAGGTTTAGTCGTCGGGCTGCACGGGTCACGTTGAGTTCGGCGAGCAACGCTTCGAGAGCGAGCAACAGGTTCAGGTCAATCTTCTTGTCATCCATCGTGTGGATGACAGCACTATTAACTGTTGATTTCAACTGATGACTGCGTTTCGGTGAGATTCACACACCCGAGTCGTTTGCGGTCAGTCTTGCCGCGACATCATTACTCCAAACAAACCTTTCGGGAAAACTAATGGTCAAGGTCGCGATTGTCTATTCATCTGGTCAAGGACACACCCGCACGGTCGCCGAGCATATTCAAAAAGGGGCGAGTGCTTTTGCCGGTGTGCGGTGTGAGTTGATTGAAGTCCTGCCACAGCACATTACCGAAAAAGGCCGCTGGTACGACGAGCAGATCATGCAGAGTCTTGCCACCGCCGATGCGATCGTTTTTGGTTCGCCAACTTACATGGGCTCGATGCATGGGCTGTTCAAACTTTTCCTGGAGCACGCATTTGCGCCATGGCTGGGCCAAGAGTGGAAAGACAAAATCGCCGCAGGTTTCACCAACTCAAGTTCTCGTTCAGGCGACAAACTGGTGACGCTGGAGCAGATAGCGGTGTTCGCCGCTCAGATGAACATGGTTTGGGTCGGTGTGGGCGACCAACCTGGCGGTAACTACTCGGCGAGCGAGGTCACCGACGTCAATCTCAATGGAAGCTGGCTGGGGCTGGCTACCCAAAGCATAGGGGATGTCGAGCCTGAAAATTCGCCTCATCCAGGCGATCGATTGACTGCCGAACGTTTCGGCCGACGCATCGCCCGCACCACCTCCCGCTGGATGCTGGGTGCGACAGCCTTTCCGCCTCTGCGCGTGAGTGCAACCGAGTCGCGCCGTCGGAATATCGGCGGGTTGGAGGAGTGGCGGCAGTTCGATGATTAGTCGATTTTCGGTAGCGTCGCGGCGTCAACATTGACTCGAACTGCGTTGATTTGAGGCCGCTGTTTTCAACTTTTCTGTTTGTGGTTTGAGTATGAATGAAGCAGTAAATCCCATTCCGGCATCTGAGACTGCGGGAACAACATTGCCAGCACCCAAGGAAAACCATTGGCCGCTGCTGGCTCGATTTGCAGTCGTGCTTTTGGCGGTGGCGTCGGTGTGGGTGTTCGCCAATAACTGGAACTTCTGGACCGGGCTCAAAGCCGTGCAAACCACTGATGATGCTTACCTTGAAAGTAACGTCATTCCATTGTCTGCACGTGTGCCCGGGCTGGTCAGCAACGTTCCCGTCAAGGACTACCAGGCGGTGCATCGCCACGATTTGCTGGTGCAGCTTTTCGATGGTGATTACCAGGCTTTAGTCGCTCAGGCCAAGGCGGGGCTGGAAAAGAGCCTGGCACAGGTATCGGTCCTTGAACGCCAACGCGCTCAGCAGGAGGCCACCATCAACGCAAGTAGCGCCGGCGTTACCGCTGCCGCTGCGGGCGCGCAATTGAAAAAACTCGAGGCCGTTCGCCAGCATGACTTGCTTAAAAGGGGCAATTTTGCCTCGCAGCAGGCGGTTGACCAAGCTGACGCAAGCGACAAGCAAGCAACTGCCGGACACGTCCAGCAGCAGGCGCAGTTGATGGCGGTGCGCCGCGCTCTGGATACCATCGATTCGCAAATCGTCGTTGCCCTAGCAGACGTCTCCAATCAGCGAGCGGCGCTTGATCTTGCCCAGATCAACCTTGAATACACTCGTATACGTGCGCCGGTCGATGGTGTGGTAGGGGCGCGACAAGTGCGGGCGGGACAGTATTTGGGGGTTGGGACTCAGGTAATTACTGTGGTCGGCTTGCCGGAAATCTGGGTAATTGCCAACTTCAAGGAAACCCAGATGACTCACGTTCGAGCTTCGCAAAAGGCGACCGTGGAGATTGACGCGTTTCCAGGCACGGTTTTTCACGGTCACGTTGACAGCTGGGCACCGGGCTCCGGTTCTCGGTTTGCGTTGCTGGCGCCCGATAACGCGACCGGAAACTTCACCAAGGTGATTCAGCGGGTCGCAGTAAAAATCGTCCTGGATGATCTGTCGAACGAGGCAGCCAGCGCGTTGTTACGACCGGGTCTGTCGGTGGTGGTGTCGGTGGACACTTCTTCGTCGGTAGACCGATAACATGGAAAGCGCGGGCAAGCATGGGTTAATGGGCATGCTGCACCTTTCGGATGGGCCCCGTGTCGAGTCGACCCGGCCCTGGATCGGCATTCTTGCAGTCATACTCGCGGCGTTCATTTCTACCTTGTCGAGTCGGTTGACCAACTTCGGCGTGGCCGACATCAGTGGCGCTCTCGGCGCCAGTTTCGATGAGCGGGCCTGGATCACCACATCCTTCAGTGCCGCTCAAATGCTGATGGGACCGTTGGCAGTCTGGCTGGGGATGGTATTCGGCCCAAGACGGGTCCTGCTTGCTGGCTCCATCACCTTTGGTTTTGCAGAATTGTTGCTGCCGATCTGTCGCGAGCTTGATGGGTTTCTCGTTTTGCATTTCGTTGCAGGGTTGGGGTCGGGAACGTTTGTGCCTTTGGCCATCGGGGTGGTGGTAAGAAATCTTCCGCGCAATCTCTGGCCGCTGGGTATCAGCGTCTACGCCATGAACCTTGAACTGTCGCTGAACATCGCGGCAACACTTGAAGGATGGCATCTCGATCATGGTGGGTGGCAGTGGATTTTCTGGCAGAACCTGCCATTGACCCTGGCGCTGATTGCCTGTGTTTATTTTGGCATTCCACGTGAACCCATCAAGCAGGACGTAAAAGGCAAGGGTGACTATTGGGGCATGGCCTTCGCCGGTTTGGGTTTTGCTTTGTTATATGCGGCACTCGATCAAGGTAATCGGTTGGACTGGACATCATCGGGGCTTGTCGCTGGGTTGTTGTTGGGGGGAGGCCTGCTGATTATCGCGTTCATCGTGCATGGCTATCGCAATCCCGATGCATTCATTGATTTTGGATTTCTTATCCAGCGGAACATCCTTCCGTTGTTGCTGTTGTTAATAATTGCCCGATTGTTGGTGCTGAGTAGTAACTTCATCGTTCCTCAATTTCTGACGCAAGTGGCGGGTTTCAGGCCTCAACAAGTGGGGCAGATCCTGCTCTGGGTTGCGCTTCCGCAATTTCTGATCGGCCCCTGCGTCGGCATCGTTTTGCGTTATATCGATGCGCGGATTTTGATGGCGGTTGGGATGAGCCTGATTCTCGTTGCCTGTCTGGTCGCCAGCGAGCTCACGTCTGCCTGGTCGGAAAGTGAGTTCATACCCTCGATGCTCATGCAGGCCGTAGGCCAGACAATGGTCCTGACATCATTGATCTACTACACGGTTCGTCATCTCAACCCTGTACTGGTCATCACGTTTGGCGCAGTCATCCAAACTGCAAGGCTCCTGGGTGGCGAGCTTGCCAGCGCGTTGGTCCAAAGCTATGCGCGGATCTCTACCCAAATTCATTCAAATCTCCTGGGAGTGCATGTCATGACCGGTGATGCTTCTGTAACTGAGCGCTTATCCGGTTTGAGCCATGGGCCGTTGGTACGTTTCGGTGTGACGGATCCGTCCAACAGTGTGCGCAGTGTGGGACTGCTGGCCAATCAGGTGCGAGAACAGGCGCAGACGCTGGCTTATTCGGACGCTTTTTTGCTAGCGGCGGCAACTGCGGTGCTGGGGATCGCTATTATCGCGATGCTCCGTTCAGCACCGTCTTGATGTTGGGTAACAGCAAATTATTATAAGAAATCGCACGTTGCTTTAATAAATGAAGCAATTATCGCTTGACGCATGCCATGCATGGTTTAATAATTAAAGCTTATGTGCTGCCAAGTTTTCTGTGCAGAGATAGTTGCAAGCCAAGCAAATAGATTACAACTAAAACATATAATTAATTATAGCGGTAATATTTTAAGCGTCTTTGTCTGGGAGAGGCCGAACTATGTTTTCATCTTTGCTTGCCGGCTCAATGGCTCGACGTAATATTCATTACAGTTGGGTTGTCGCGTCTGTTACCTTTCTGACGATGCTGGTCATGGCTGGGGCGGTGGGAGCACCGGGTGTGTTTATTCAGCCTTTGCAGCATGAGTTCGGTTGGCAAACTGCAGACATTTCTTCCGCATTGGCCATACGCTTTGTGCTCTTTGGTTTGATGGGACCATTTGCTGCTGTGTTCATGAACTACTTCGGTACGCGCCGGGTTATTTTGACCGCACTGACGATGGTTGTGTGTGGGTTTGGTTTGTCGTTAACAGTGATGAACCAGTTCTGGCAGTTGGTTTTTTTCTGGGGTGTGATGGTGGGCCTCGGGACTGGGTTGACTGCAATGGTGCTCGGTGCAACGGTAGCGACGCGATGGTTTACGGCGCGACGCGGTTTAATCATTGGACTGCTGGCAGCAAGCTCCGCAACGGGGCAGTTGGTATTTTTACCACTGCTGGCGAAGTTGACCGAGAGCTATGGTTGGCGTACCGCACTGACATTCATCTGTCTGATGCTCGTCGTCGCAGCAGTAGCCGTAATAGCCTTGATGCGTGATCGGCCGTCCGATCTTGGATTGCCCTTGTATGGCGAGACCGAAGTGGCGGTTGTTGACAAAACTGTCTCAAGCAATCTTGTACAGATGTTCCTAGAGCCGTTGCGAACGCTTCGAGATGTTTCGGGCTCGATGACATTTTGGATTCTTTTCGCCACATTTTTTATCTGCGGCGCCACGACGGCGGGTTTGATTCAAACTCATTTTGTTTCGATGTGCGGTGACTTCGGCTTGGCCGCAACCAGCGCCGCTGGCATGCTCGCGTTGATGGGGGTGTTTGATTTTATCGGGACAGTTGGTTCGGGATGGTTATCCGATCGTTACGATAATCGAATACTGCTGTTTTTCTACTATGGCCTGCGCGGCGTGTCGCTGATAATTCTGCCGTTCACCGATTTTGCTGTTTCGGGACTTACGATTTTTGCGGTGCTGTATGGTTTGGATTGGATTGCTACCATTCCGCCAACCATCAAAATTATCGCGTCGACCTTCGGTGTGCGGCGAACCAACATCGTTTTTGGCTGGATTTTCGCGGCCCATCAGTTAGGCGCGGCTTTTGCGGCCTATGGTGCCGGGCTAATCCGCACCTTACTCGCCTCCTATACCCCTTCGTTTTTCATCGCCGGACTGTTGTGCTTCATTGCAGCGCTGATTGCCCTCGCTATTTCAAAGCCAGCCCGAAGTGTCCGGACAGCTTGAAATGATCGTCGTGAGATGCGCGCGAAAAGTGGGGGGACTATATGAACGCAGATGCGCCACACGTGAGCGAGATATGCAAGTTCATGTACGACGTGGTGCCGCCGAACAATTGGAATTGGTGGTCATTGATAATGGTTCGGGGTTTTCTGATCGGCAATTGGTAAGTATTTTCTCGCCATTTTTCACTACCAAGCCGACGGGCATGGGAATGGGCCTTTCAATCTGCCGTTAGATTATTGAAGCGCATGGCGGAGTGATTTGGGCTGCGAACGAGTTAACAGGTGGTGCGGTAGTTGGTTTTCAATTGCCGATGTATGGAGTTGTTAAATGCAGTGCGCAGTTGAGCGACTAAGTTAAGTAATTTGCTCGGTGTATGGATCCTTATTCAGTGCGCGTTCGAGGTGTTGTTTTAATATTATCTGTTGGTTTGGGTTTCATTGATCGCTCTAATACTCTTGTATGATGGTTTAATATTTCCAAGTGTTTTACTGTTCTCTCTGTGGTGCGTTGATAGTCGGGTTAGTTTAATAAGTCTCTGTTATTGGGTTCCCTTTGGATGTCGTCTATTAAGAGACAGGTGGAATAATGAATTACCGGACGCCCCATACTGTTGTCAATCCGGCATTACGCGGTGCATTTAGCCAGGGGCTGCACGTGGGAATCTCAACTGACGTGGAGTATGTTTTTCTTCCGCAATTACTTTGTAAATTGCGCTCGGAACTGCCCGGCATTCCAGTGATTATTCGAAGCGCTGACCCGTCGCACATGCCGTCGATGCTGGCAAGCGGTGAAATTTCTTTCGCAATTGGGCCTGACTCGCTCTCCCGCCGTGTGCCTGACACACATTGGTTGCGTAGCGGGCGATCGATGGTTCTGCGTGCAGATTCTTCACCTGGTGCGCTGTCGTTGAAGGAAATCTGCTACCGGCCGCATGCCGCTGTGAGTTTCGCTGTAGACATTGATTTGCATATCAATGGCGCTATCCGTGAGCTAGGTCATCAGCGAAGCGTCGTTATGCAGATTCCACATTTCGAAAGTTTACCAGGGGTGTTGGCAGGTACCGACTGTCTAGCCATTGTGCCGGACTATGTTGCTGAGCAGTTGGTGAAAAAGGGGGGACTTCGCTCGGAAACTGTGCCGATCAGTGAAATTGATTTTGGATTGTTCATGTCATGGCAAGCGAGCTCCAGCAATGACCCGGCAAGCCGTTGGCTCCGATCCAGATGTTCGATGATCCTGGGCAACCAATAAACGTTGAATGCCCACGCCGCGGCACTTGTGTGTTCGGACTGTTTAAATCTTCCCTGATAAAAGATAGCTGGAGAATCCTTTATGACTCAGACCCATACCCTCACCACCGCTAGTGGCGCGCCAGTTGCCGATAACCAGAACTCTCGAACTGCCGGCGGTAGAGGGCCATTGTTGCTGGACGACTTTCACCTGGTTGAGAAACTTGCACACTTCAACCGAGAAAACATTCCTGAACGTCGAGTACATGCCAAGGGTTCAGGAGCTCATGGAACCTTCACCGTTACCCGTGATATCAGTCACTACACCCGTGCCAGGTTGTTCAAAGAGGTTGGGCAAAAGACATCAGTGTTTCTGCGTTTCTCTACCGTGGGAGGGGAGCGTGGTTCAGCGGACACCGAACGTGATCCGCGTGGGTTTGCCGTTAAGTTCTATACCGAAGACGGAAACTGGGACATTGTTGGGAACAACACCCCTGTGTTCTTCATTCGTGACCCACTGAAATTTCCCGACTTCATTCACACGCAAAAGCGTGACCCACAAAGTAACTTGAAAGACGCCCAGATGATGTGGGATTTCTGGTCGCATTCGCCCGAGGCCCTGCACCAGATCACTACGCTTTTTTCTGATCGTGGCATCCCTGATGGTTATCGCCATATGCACGGTTTTGGTAGCCATACCTATAGCCTGATCAACAGTTCAGGTGCGCGTTTTTGGGTCAAGTGGCACTTCAAGACGTTGCAAGGTATCAGGAACCTGGAGCCGGCCGAGGCCGCTCGACTTGCAGGTGTTGATCCTGACTATGCGCAGCGCGACCTGTTTTCCGCAATCGACCGTGGTGACTTTCCGAAATGGCGAGTGTGCATTCAGTTGATGACGGAGCATCAGGCCGCCGCCCATTTGGAAAACCCTTTTGATGTGACAAAAACCTGGTCTCAAAAAGAGTACCCGTTGGTTGAAGTCGGTGAACTCGAACTCAATCGAAACCCCGCCAACTACTTTGCTGAAGTGGAACAGGCGTCGTTCGCACCCAGCAATGTCGTGCCGGGTGTTGGTCTGTCACCTGATCGAATGCTTCAAGGTCGTGTGTTTGCCTATGCCGACGCTCAACGTTATCGAGTGGGCACCAATCACCAGCAATTACCGATCAACGTGCCGATCAATACCGTTCGTTATTACCAGCGCGACGGTGCGATGCGCTTTGGCGATAACGGTGCAAACACACCTAACTACGAGCCCAACAGCTATTCGGAATCGGCTAAACAAGACCCGAGTATCGCGGAACCTGGTTTGCAGTTGCACGGTGATGCAACCCGTTATGACCATCGTGAGGACTCGGATTACTACAGCCAGGCTGGACGGTTATTCAACCTGATGAGCGCACCGCAAAAATCGCTGCTTGTAAGCAATATCGCTGGTGCGATGTCTGGCGTTTCAAAGGACGTTGTGGATCGACAGTTGCTGCATTTCTACAAGGCTGATCAGGCGTATGGGCTGTCAATTGCGGAAGCATTGAGCCAACAAAAGGGCTGACAGTTTGACTGACGAACCTCGGCAAAACGTAGGGTAAGTTGAAACTAAATCTGGAGTGTTTCGTAATGAAAAAAGCCATTGTTTACACGATGTTTTTCTCAATGCTCGGTTTGTATGAGTTGCCGGTAAATGCATCGTCTGAAGGCGTTGCACCTCCAGTCGTTGCTGAGAAAGGAGCTGATGTCGGACCTCGCTCCGTAGCGTCAGGCGGTCCAGAACATGTGATCGTCCATTCGCTCGCATCTGATGGTTCGGACCACATTGGGGCGCATGCATTGGCAGCCGATGGCGCCGACCACGTTGGTGCGCATTCATTGGCAGCCGATGGCGCCGACCACGTTGGCGCGCATGCATTGACAGCCGATGGCGCCGACCACGTTGGCGCGCATGCATTGACAGCCGATGGCGCCGACCACGTTGGCGCGCATTCATTGACAGCCGATGGCGCCGACCACGTTGGCGCGCATTCATTGGCAACCGATGGCGCCGACCATGTTGGTGCGCATTCATTGGCAACCGATGGCGCCGACCATGTTGGTGCGCATTCATTGGCAGCCGATGGCGCCGACCACGTTGGCGCGCATTCACTGGCAGCCGATGGATCTGATCATGTGGGTGCGGGGGCCGTTGCTGACAGTCGCAGCGAACGTGGTCTGGCCTCAGATGGTTCGGATAAGACCAAGTCATCAACGGTCGCTGTCGACAAGCTGGATCGTATGAAAGCCCGGGAGCTTGCCGGTGAGCTCTGTTACGACTGCTTGACGCGCTGATGTCGGTCGTCGGCCTATGGGTGACCTGACGAAGGCTTGGAATACGCGAGAGTCGACGGAGTCCTTAAATCTAAAAGTAGAGAAATATTATGTTGATCAAACCGATTCGTGCCCTTGGCGCAATTGCGCTGGCTTCGGCTTTGTTGGCCTTGACTCCGCTAGTGTTCGCCAGTGAGCGTAAAGATATCTCTGACGCTGTACTGGTCAAAAGTTTGCCTGGTTTCAGCAACGCCTACGCGGAGGTCAACGGTGTACGTCTGCACTATGTAACTGGAGGAAAGGGTAGTCCGGTAGTTTTAATTCCTGGCTGGCCAGAGACCTGGTGGGCTTATCACAAAATCATGCCGGAACTTGCCAAGACCCACCGTGTGATCTCGGTAGACATCAGGGGGATGGGTACCTCTTCGAAACCTTCCGGCGGTTACGACAAGAAAACCATGGCTGCGGATATTGCAGAGCTTATCCATGCGCTCGGCTATGAACAGGCCGACATCGTCGGACACGATATCGGTTCAATGGTTGCCTTTAGCCTTGCGGCCAACCATCCCAACCAGGTACGCAAGTTGGTCATGCTGGATGTGGCACACCCCACTGTTGGCTATCTGAAAATACCGATGCTTCCGGATCCGGACACATTCAACGACAAGATTGATGAGGACCATCCCTATCTCTGGTGGTTTGCCTTCCACCAGGTCAAGGGCTTGCCGGAAGATCTGCTAAAGGGCCGGGCAGGCATCGAGCAGGCCTGGTTCTTCCGTTACATGCTCAAGAACGAAGCAGCGATCGATGAGCGTGACCGCGCGGTTTTTGCCGCTGCGTATAACCGCCGCGGCGCGACCCGCGCCGGCAATGGCTGGTATCAGGCGTTTAATCAGGACATCGCGGACAGCCAGACGTACCAGAAATTGAGCATGCCGGTACTGGGCCTCGGTGGGCCAGGGTATCCAAGGCTTAAGAGCGCTCTTGAAGCCCAGACTGAAAACTCGCAAACGTTTCGAGTCGAAGGCAGCGGGCACTTCATCGCTGAAGAGAAACCTGCCGAATTGCTGGCCCACCTCAAGGATTTCCTGCGTTGAGTGCGTTGCTTTGCAAAGAGCAATCACGATGAAAACCAATCGACACCAGTTGTCGGCGTCGATCTAACAGTAGCTTTTTTCAACGTTGCTTAAGGAACCGTTACATGAAGATCAAACGCACTGGCTCAGCTCGTTGGCAAGGTGGTTTCAAGGATGGTAGCGGGACCATTTCAACCCACAGTAGGTCGTTATCTGACTACCCGTATAGCCTCGCAACTCGGTTTGATGACAAGCCAGGCACAAACCCTGAAGAACTGATCGGAGCGGCGCATTCGGGTTGTTTCACCATGGCATTTTCCTTGGTGTTAAGTGAGGCAGGATTAACCGCTACTCAGCTTGAGACCTCGGCAGAAGTCGTACTCGAGTCTGTTGAGAAAGGGTTTGCGATCACCTCTGTTCATCTGGTGTTGAAGGCCACGATTCCTGGTGTCGCTGAAGAACAATTCCAGGCGTTGGCATTGGCGGCAAAGTTGAACTGCCCGGTTTCAAAGCTGTTCACCTCCGACATTACGCTCCACGCCACGCTCTTGCCTGGTCTGTAAGCAAGGCCGTCGTATCAACTTTTTATGAGGATGTCACCGTGATTCATCGTCGTTTAGGTAAGTCGGGTCTTCGAGTCCCGATTCTGAGTTTTGGTACCGCCAGTTTCGGAGGCGGCAATGAGTTTTTTCGCGGTTTTGGTTCAACCGCAGCAGATGCTGCGTCGCGTCTGATCGACCTGTGCCTGGACCACGGTGTCTCTCTCTTCGATAGTGCCGATGTTTACTCGGATGGACTGTCCGAAAGCATCCTTGGTGAAGCTATCAAGGGCAAGCGCAATCGATTGTTGATTTCGACCAAATTGACCTTTCCCACTGGTGACGGGCCTAACGACTACGGTGCGTCTCGCTTTCACCTGATCGAGGCAGTGGAAAGAGCACTGACCCGTTTGGGTACTGATCATATCGATGTGCTGCAGTTGCACGGCCAGGATCTGAATACGCCGGTTGAGGAAACACTCAGCACTCTGGATCAATTGGTGCGTGAGGGTAAAGTTCGTTACATCGGTGCCTCGAATTTTTCCGGTTGGCATTTGATGAAGTCACTGGCCTGTTCAGAGCGTTATGGCTTCCCGCGTTACGTTGCCCATCAAGCGTATTACTCGTTGTTGAATCGCGATTATGAGTGGGAGTTGAAGCCGCTCGCACGCGATCAGGGGGTCGGTGCGATTATCTGGAGTCCACTGGGATGGGGCAAATTGACTGGCAAGATCCGTCGGGGGCAGGCCGCTCAGCCAGGCACACGAGCCTATGATATTGCCGGTACCGGCCCTCAATTTTCGGAAGAACGCCTGTTCCGCATCATTGATGCGATTGATGTGATTGCCGAAGAAACGGGCAAGACGGTTCCGCAGATCGCGCTCAACTGGCTGATTCAGCAACCGACGGTCGCCAGCATTCTCATCGGTGCCCGTAATGAAGGGCAGTTACTGGAGAACCTGGGTGCCATTGGCTGGGATCTGACACCTGAACAGCTTTCGAGCCTGGATGCCGCCAGTGCTCAGCGCCCGGCATACCCGGCCTGGCATCAACAGGATTTTCCAATGCTCAATGAGTTGGAATGAATCCTCGCACGAGCTGTGCCAAGAGGGCATCGCGATGCTGAACAGAATATGCAGCCCTGTGCCAGCGTTGATCCTCGCAGCGCCATTTGATGCTATGTGGCGCGGCAAGGATGTGTTCGCTTTGGTGAATGCACTGGACGGCGAAGAGTTCAGAAATGTCGCTGGACGACGGACGTTTCGTACCAAGATCAATGGTGCTGCGTATTTCGTCAAAACCCATCAGGGCGTCGGCTGGAGTGAGGTTCTCAAAAACCTTTGCGTCGGTAAGTGGCCAGTTATCGGTGCTCGCATGGAGTTGAGTGCGGTTGAACGCATGCACACGCTCGGCGTGCCGACGTTATCGGTCAGGGCCTTCGGCATGAGTGGGGGCACTCCAGCCAGCTCACGCTCTTTTCTCATCACCGATGAACTGACGCCGACAACAGACCTTGAAGTGCTCACTCTTGATTGGCGCAAATCGCCACCGCCGATTGCGTTCAAGAACGCCCTGATCGACGAGTTGGCGCGCGTCGTAGGCAATATGCACAGGGGTGGTGTGAGTCATCGAGATTGTTACTTGTGCCATTTTCTGTTGCATACCGGCGCACCTCAGGCACCGATAAAACTGTCGGTCATCGATCTTCATCGCGCTCAGGTTCGCCGTGAAGTGGCAGGACGATGGCTTATCAAAGATTTGGCCGCACTGGCATTTTCCGCCGCACATATTGGTTTGAGTCGACGGGACTATTTGCGCTTCTTGCGGGTTTATTTTCAGTGCCCGCTGCGCGAGCTGCTAATTGAACAAACTTCGACACTCCGGGCAATCAGCAAGCGGATGGAAAAGTTTTTCAAGCGAAAAGAAAAGTACGGTGACTTGCTTTAGCTCATCGGGTTTTTTAGAAAGCGTTAACGGATATCCGCTATTCATCGGTGTACCGAGGCGTGCAGTAACGGCGTGCCCGGCTGGGTATTTATTGTGGCTGACAAATGGCGAGTGGGGCGGTGATGCAAAAACTTTCGGTAAATGGCAAAACATTGTCGGTCGACGTATCTCCAGACACTCCGCTGCTATGGGTCTTGCGCGATAGCCTGGGGTTGACCGGTACCAAGTACGGCTGTGGTATTGGTCAATGCGGTGCCTGCACGGTGCATCTCGATGGCATCGCTGTGCGCTCGTGTGTGCTGCCTGTCAGCAGTATCGCGGAACAAGTCATCACTACTATTGAAGTCATTGCTAGTGACCGTATCGGACAAAAAGTTCAGGCGGCGTGGTTGGCCGAAGAAGTTGTTCAATGTGGTTATTGCCAGTCCGGTCAAATAATGAGTGCCGTGGCACTTTTACATCGGAACCCGTCAGTGACCGAATCGGACATCGTATCTGCTATGTCCGGCAACATTTGCAGGTGTGCAACCTATACCCGAATTCGCACTGCGATCAAAAACGTCGCGCTTGAACTTGCGCAAGGAAATGCCAATGAGTAAGCCGCCCGAATCTCCCGACCCGCTGTCGCGCAGGCGTTTCTTGCAAGGTGGTAGTGCTTTGGCTGGTGGTCTTCTTGTTCCGGCCTGGTTGCCTTTGGCCCTCCCGCGAAGTGCTGCTGCCGATGTCGTAAAGTCCGCGCGACTGGGTGATGGCGCTGGAGGGTTCGGGGCGTTTGTCCGAGTCGGTCTGGACGGTGTCGTGACGGTGATATCGCCCAAAATCGAAATGGGCCAAGGGATTCAAACCAGCATCGCAATGATGGTTGCCGAAGAACTGGAAGTACCTTTGAGTCAGGTGTTGGTGCAAGAAGCCGTTCCCGATGCCCTGCTGTATACCGACCCGTTGCTTGGTGGACAGGTAACGGGCGGATCAACCTCGACACGTTATGTCTGGGAGCCGCTGCGTAAGGCTGGAGCGACGGCCAGAATTTTACTGTCTCAAGCCGCGGCGATTCGTTGGCAAGTCGCGCCGAGCCAATGCCATGCCCGCCTGGGACATGTTTATGGACCCGGCACACTCCAGGCTGCATACGGTGAGCTGGTCGAGGACGCCGCGAGATTGCCGGTGCCCGAGGCTGTACCCCTGAAGCGGTACCAAGACTTCACCCTGATCGGTTCGCCCGCTCAGCGTCTGGATACGCCGAACAAGGTCAATGGTAAGGCACAGTTCACAATCGATCTGGTTGTGCCTGATATGAAGATTGCGTCAGTGATGGCCTGCCCGGTTTTTGGCGGCCGATTAGTCAGCGTCAACGGCAACAAAGCCAAGGCGATTGCCGGCGTGCTGGACATCATCGAGTTGGAAAACGCTGTTGCCGTCACGGGAACAACCACTTGGGCTTGCTTTAAAGGGCTGAAGGCGCTGGAGATTATCTGGGACTACGGAAAGTCGGCGGGGGTGAACTCCGAAGCTCTGGAGGCCGCACTGATGACAGCAAGTACGGGTGAGGGCGTGATCGTTGTGGACACCGGGGATGCGCTGCAGTCCCTGAAAACTGCTGCAGGCCGATTCGACGCGGTTTATCAGCAACCGTTTCTGTCTCGCTCGCCATTGGAGCCCATGACCTGCGTCGCACACGTTCAAAGTGACCGCTGCACGCTTTGGGTTGGCACTCAGGTACCGGGCGCAGCTCAACGGACAGCAGCCAAAGTCACCGGGCTGCCGTTGGCCAGTATTCAAGTTCATAACCAGCTAATTGGCGGAGCATTTGGCAGACGCCTGGATTTTGATTTCATCACCCAGGCTGTCGAAATTGCCAAGCAAGTCAGTTACCCGATCAAGTTGATCTGGAGTCGGGAGGAGGACATGACTCACGACTTGTATCGCCCCCACTATGTCGACCGGATGAGCGCTGCTCTGGATGCGCAAAACCGGCTTCTCGGATGGCAGCATAAAATCACCGGCGCATCGATCATTGCCCGGTTCCTCGGTAACCTGCCAGCTTCCGGCATTGATGCCGATGCAGTGGAAGTTGCCAGCGACCCTATCTACTCCTTGAGCAACCTCAAACTTCATTACATTCGTGAAGACCCCAATGTGTTCCCGGTTTCGTGGTGGCGAGGCGTCGGCGCCTTGAGGGGCACTTTCCCCGTCGAGTGTTTTATCGATGAGCTTGCCCACCACACGAAAACAGATCCGGTCCAGTATCGGCTGGCGCTTATACGAAACCCGCGTGCGCGAGAAGTGTTGCGAATGCTGGCTCAGAAAAGTGACTGGGGCAGCACACTGCCTGCAGGGGAGGGACGGGGAGTCGCCGTAAGCAGCGTTTTTGGAAGTTTTGTCGCGACCTTGGTTCAACTGCGCGTCAGCAGCGGCACTGAGCTGCAAATCACGCGTCTGGTCAGCGTGATCGATTGCGGGCTGGTGACCAATCCGCGATCGGTCAAGGCGCAGATCGAGGGCGGCACGCTTTTTGGACTTTCCGCGTCGCTGTTCAACGAGATCACGGTCGAAGACGGCCGCGTGCAGCAAAACAACTTCCATCAATACCGTCAGTTACGCATGAGCGATGCGCCTCCTGTTGAAGTGCATCTCATCAGCAGCAATGAGTCTCCCGGCGGTGTTGGGGAGGCGGGTACTGCACTCATCGCACCTGCGCTGGTGAACGCACTGTATGCCGCTTCCGGCCAACGCATCAGACAGCTTCCGTTGAAGCGGTTTGGCTTTTACACAACGAATAGGGCGCAGTCATGAACGTCGCTACTTATATGATCTGCGTTGCTGTTTTGTTATGCGGCGCGGCGCCTGCTGGTGCCGCAGAGCCGGACTTGCTTGTTCGGGGCGAGTACCTCGCGCTGGCTTCCGATTGTGTCGCTTGCCACACAGTGCCTGGCAAGGCGTCATTCAGCGGAGGGAGAGAATTCAAATTACCCTTTGGTTCTTTGTTTACTCCCAACATCACAGCCGACAAGGAAACCGGTATCGGTCTTTGGAGTGATGACGACTTTGACAGTGCTGTCCGGCGCGGTGTCGGTAAGGGGGGGAAACATTATTATCCGGCGTTCCCCTACACCTCATACTCGCTTATGTCGCGTGAGGACGTGCTTGCTATCAAGGCATATCTCTTCAGCCTGCCGCCTATCCACGAACCGTCCAAGGACGACAGCCTTGTGTTCCCCTTTAATCAGCGGTGGGGGATGGTGGTCTGGAACTGGATGTTTTTCGATGACAAGCGCTTTGAAGTATCGTCGGACAAATCCGCAGAGTGGAACCGTGGCGCATTTCTGGTGGAAGGCCCAGGGCACTGTGGGGAATGCCACACGCCGCGTAACTTCATGCAAGCGGTCAAACCGTCGGACGCGTATGCGGGCGCTCTCGTCGAGGGGTGGCATGCTTACAACATCAGTTCGGACCCCATGTTCGGAATTGGCAATTGGTCAGTCGAAGAGTTGTCTCATTATCTGGCCAAGGGTTTTACCCTGGACAGAGGCCTCGCGAACGGGCCAATGGCTGAAGTTGTGGAGCGCAGCCTGCGCCACTTGAGTGAAGCCGACATCCGGGCAATGGCGGTTTACCTGAAGAGCACACTGCCCCAGGCGACCGGGGTCATGCCTCCATTGGCCGTCGCAACAGCGGACATGAACACGGTGGACGATACGTTAGGCCGCAAAATCTTTGCCGATGCCTGTGCGGGATGCCATGCGCTTACCGGGCAGGGCGTCAACACCAAAGTTGCGACCCTCAAGGGCATCAAATCGTTGAACGACAGTTCGGCCGCCAATCTGTTAGGAACGCTCCTTTTGGGGCATGAAACAGACGAGCGTTCCAGAGACTATTACATGCCGGGATTCATTCGGACTTACGAAAGCCGTGAGATCGCCGCCGTAAGTAATTTCATTGCCGGGCGGCTTGGGCGAAATAGCGGATTGATCACGCCTGCCATGGTCGACGAGCGAAAAAAACAACTTCAATAACGGCGACGCTAATGTGTATCTAAGGTGCATCAGGGGAGAGCGAACATGATGTCTGCAGTAACAGGTTATGCGGGGCGTCTAACGCAAACAACCAAGCGGGCGGCGGCGATCATTACGGCACTGCTCATTTTTCTGATGGACAGCCTCAGTACTTTGGATATCGCTATCGCCGTGCTCTACGTGGCGGTGATTCTGATCTCGGTAGATATGTTTAGCCGCAAAGGTGTGCTGTGCATCGCGTTGGGCTGCTGTGGCTTGACCATGCTTGCCTATGTTTCCTCCCATGGTCTGAAGTGCAGTGATGACTCCTGCGGTCGCTGTATCATCAGTCTGTCCGCAATTGTTGTCACCGCATATCTGGCCTTGAAGCACTCAACAGCGAAAAGCAATCTGCAAGAGCAATTGCTGTTGTTGAATCGCAGCGAAGCATTTCTGGCCGGTGCACAAAGCCTCAGCCTGACAGGAAGTTTCGGTTTTCTGATGCCGCGCACGGAGATGTACTTGTCCACAGAAGCAAAGCGAATATTAGAGTTCGATGATGTTCAAAAGCCTACCTTGGAAGAAATGGTGAAATTGATTCACACCGACGACCAGGCGCGTGTGCGGACAGCAATTCATCAGGTAGTAAACGCCCACGCTCTTCTAGAGATCGAGTTTCGACTGGTGATGACAGACGGACGGCTCAAGACCTTGCGCATGCTCGCCAGCCCCTTTGCTGAATCACACAATACCTGTGAGTTCATGGGGGCACTGATGGATGTAACCGCAGCGCGGACATCGGAGGAGGCATTACAACGCACCCAGTCCGAACTTGCTCATATCACTCGGGTGACCACATTGGGCGAACTCGCTGCGTCCATTGCGCATGAAGTCAATCAGCCCTTGGCAGCGGTTATTACCAATGCAGAGTCAGGCCTGCGTTGGCTCAATCGCAACGAACCTGACGTTGTTGAGGTGCGACGCGCCATTGAAAGAATTATTGCGCAGGCCAATCGTGCGAGCGAAGTGGTCAAGCGGGTGAGGGCGATCTCTCGTAAAGCGGCTCCGGAACATAGAACGGTAGATGTATCTGAGTTGGTGAATGAGACCGTTCAGTTAGTAGAGCGAGAAATCAAACGAAATAAGATAACTCTTCGATGTTACATAGACGAGCACGCGCCTTTAATTAACGGTGATAGGGTACAACTGCAACAGGTCATTATAAATTTGATAATCAATGCTATTCAGGCAATGTCCTATCACGTGTGCGCTCCCCGTGAAGTGCTGATCGTAGTAAAGCGGGCGGACACTGATGATCTTGGGGTGACGGTGCGAGATAACGGCCCTGGGATACCTGAGAAAAATATATCGAGTTTGTTTGAGCCGTTTTTCACCACAAAACCTAAAGGCGTGGGAATGGGGCTAGCCATTTGTCGCTCTATTATAGAAGCTCACGGCGGAAGAATATGGGCGAGCAGCGAACCTGGCCGAGGCGCAAGCTTCAACTTTTCACTACCCCAATACGGCAAGCCGCTCATATGATTATTGAGCATGCGGCACCGGAAGTGTTCGTTGTAGATGACGACATTGCGATCTGTGATGCCATCAGTGCGCTGCTAAGGTCGATTGGCATGCGAGTGAGAACTTTCTCCTCAGGCTCAAGGTTTCTACTCGCTGCGCAAGAGATCCCACCCAATTGTGTGATCCTGGACGTGCGCCTGCAAGGGGAAAGCGGCCTTGATCTGCCGCTTCAGATGCAGCAGAGAAATATCTACAGCCCCATCGTTTTTATTAGCGGCCATGGAGATATCCAGATGTCGGTCGCAGCGATGAAGGCTGGAGCGCTGGATTTTCTGGTAAAGCCTTTTCGGGATCAGGAGTTGCTTGACGCTGTGACGGTGTCAATACGTGAAAATGTCGAGCACCGCAAGCAGACGCTCAAGCTCAAGACGTTGCGATCTCGTTATTCGACCTTGAGTCCCCGCGAGCGCCAAGTAATGGGCCATGCCGTCAGCGGACTGATCAATAAGCAAATCGCTGCTGTTCTCGGATTGAGCGAAGTAACAGTCAAAATTCATCGCAAACAAGCGATGGATAAAATGCAGGCTGGCACATTTGCTGAACTGGTGAAAATGGAGGTTTTATTGTCGGGTTGAATAATGGTTGTTTCAGCACTCCGGCGTTAATCAAATTAATTTAGCAACTGGTATTATCAGAGTCATACATGAGTATGGTTCTTAAGCGAGGGCAATACAGTTACAGTCGGTCCGCATCACAACGCCATACGGCGATTGTTTTTCTTTGAGTGGAAGCGGGCATGAACAGACCGACCGTTATTTCAGTGATTGACAACGAGGAATCTATTCTCGCTTCAATCGGGAGCCTGGTTCGTTCGATAGGCTTTACCGTCAGGCTGTTCTATTCAGCCGAAACCTTCGTGTGCTCTTCAAGTTTTGCCGAAACGATTTGCCTGATAGTGGACGTGCAAATGCCGGGTATGAGTGGGCTGGAACTGCAGGCACTGCTTAATAAATCAGGTAGTCAAATCCCGATAATATTCATCACGGGTTTTGCCGAACCCTCCATTCGCCGCAGGGCCATTGATGGTGGCGCGGTTTGCATGCTTGATAAACCGTTCCAGAGCGATGAGCTAATACGCTGCATTAACCGTGCGCTAGTCTCTGCGGCAAAGTCGAAAATTTTTTTTTGTTCTTAAAGAGCGGCCCGCCGGTGTGGAGTTAAGCCACATGTTGTCGGGCGTGCAACGCATGACCTTCCGCTGTAGTCCGTTAGGCAGACAGTGCTGCGCTGCCGTTATTAATGCGCAGTCAAAGGGAAGGGAGGTGGCAGAAATACGAGAGGCTGGTAAGTGTAGCCGCTAAATACCATTCCATATTTATGGCTGATGAATTTTACATAAATAACGTTGTCACTTTAAATAATGAAGCGTAATATTTTGAAATCAATTACCTTTTCAATGCGACGTGGAGAACGTTCATGCACATCATCGTTAGAGAACGCACCGAAGACCATATGTCCCATGATGCTATTAACGCGGGCGTGACCTTTTGGGAAGTGCTGCAAGGTGAGGTGTTGGTCGGCATTTATCACCGAGAGTCCGAGGCAATAGCATACAAGCAGTTACTGGAGAGCGGTGCGTTGGAGCCAGTGCCACATATCACGCCGCCACCACAATAATCCTCGCTTGCCGACACTGCCAAAATAAGCGGCCGTGAACAATCGCACCCCCCGCACTGGAGAACTAATTTGAAAGGCTATTGGATTATCTTCGGCTCTGATGTGGTCGACCCGGATGCACAGCATGAATATGGACGGCTTTGGGCCCCTATTAGTGAGCAGTACAAAGCCAAGCTGAAATTTCTGGACCCCAGCGTTCTGGTCGAGGCGCAATCCAGTAACCGGGTACTTGCCGTAGAGTTTCCTAGCTACGAACAAGCGAAGGCCTGCTACAACGATCCTGCCTACATTGAGGCAAAGAAATTTGCGCTACGCGGTTCTCGCCGGGAACTGATCATCATCGAAGGTGATTTGGCCTAGACGCCTGTTCTTGCAGGCTTTTGATCAACGCTGCGAGGTTTTTGATGGCGGGCGTAGGATCGTCGCCACTGCTATGAAGCACGTAGCCAAGGAGTGTCGCGCCGGGCAATCCGGAAATGACGGTGAGATGACTCGTCTGCCCGATGCGAGTTCGCAGGGTCAGGTCCAATCCGGCGGCGACAGCCGCCGTCGTTTGGAGGGCGGCGGGTCAACTAGCCTTCGGGTGGGCGCAGCGCCTGTATCCCATAAATGCATCACCTCTGTGTCTATCGACACCATCGCCAGATTGATACGGTCTGCATTTATCGCATGTCGATGAGGCAACAATGGATCTCACTGCAATCCCGTTCGGTACCACTGATTGGTCAACGATAGAGCCCGTGGCGCATGCCGGTCAGACAGGCACAGCCTATTGGCGTACCTGCCAGTTTGGTTCAGCGCGTGTGCGGATGGTCGAGTACAGCCCTGGCTATTTGGCCGATCACTGGTGTTGGAGAGGGCACATCCTGTTGTGCCTGGAGGGGCAGTTGCATACAGAGCTGGAGGATGGTCGTCAGTTCACACTGACGCCGGGCATGAGCTATCAGGTGGGTAATGATGCTGAGGGACATCGATCATTCACTACCCACGGGGCGAAGTTGTTCATTGTGGATTAGTCGTGGGGGCGGTCCTGCCTGCCGCGCCCACGCTCATGCCTGATCCATCGCCTCAGCCAGCCCCTCATCCTCACCGAGAAAGCCACCACTTTGATGCTGCCAGAGTCGTGCGTAGGTGCCGTTTCTTGCCAGCAATTCAGCGTGGGTGCCTTGTTCGATGACGCGTCCTTCATCCATGACAATGAGCCGATCCATGGCCGCAATCGTCGACAGCCGATGGGCGATGGCGATGACGGTTTTTCCCTCCATCATTTCATAGAGGTTTTCCTGGATGGCGACTTCGACTTCCGAGTCCAGGGCGCTGGTGGCCTCGTCAAGCAACAGGATCGGGGCGTTCTTGAGCATCACTCGGGCAATGGCGATGCGTTGGCGCTGGCCGCCGGAGAGCTTGATGCCGCGCTCACCCACCAGGGTGTCATAGCCGTTATGGCCTTGCCGGTCGCTCAGTTGGCTTATGAATCCGTCGGCTTGCGCATTGGCCGCAGCGCTGCGGATCTGCGCCTCGGTTGCGTCCGGTCGGCCGTAAGCGATGTTGTCGCGAATGGAGCGGTGCAACAAGGACGTATCCTGCGTGACCATGCCGATAGCGCTGCGCAGACTGTCTTGTGTCACCTGAGCGATGTTTTGCCCATCGATGCGGATCTCACCGCTGTCGATATCATAGAAACGCAGCAACAGATTAATCAGCGTCGATTTCCCTGCACCGGAACGGCCCACCAGGCCGATCTTTTCGCCTGCGCGGATGTTCAGGTTCAAGCCATCGAGCACGTGGCGTTCACCGTTGTAGCTGAAACTTACATTGTCAAACGTCACCGCGCCGCCAGAGGGCACCAGCACGCCAGCGTTCGGCGCATCCTGCACCTTGGGACCACGGGTCAGGGTGGCCATGCCATCCTGCACGGTGCCAATGTTTTCGAACAGCGAGGTCATTTGCCACATGATCCAGTGCGACATGCCATTGATGCGCAACGCCATGGCCGTAATCGCCGCCACGGCCCCCGTGCCGACTTGGCCTTGGTGCCAGAGCCACAGCGCGTAGCCGCCTGCTCCGATGATCAGCCCGACCACCAGTGCCTGATTGACGATCTCAAACTGGCTGACCAGGCGCATCTGGCGAAAACCGGTGTCCTTGAAATCCTCCATCGCCGCGCGCGCGAAATGCGCTTCACGTTTGGAGTGCGAGAACAGTTTCACGGTGGTGATGTTGGTGTAGGCGTCGGAAATACGCCCCGTCATCGAAGATCGCGCATTGGCCTGTTCCTGGCCGACATGCCCCAGGCGTGGCACGAAGTACAGCATGGCCAGCCCGAATAGCGCGACCCACACAATAAAAGGCAGCATGAGTTTCAGGGCAAAGCCGCCGGCCAGTGCGATGATCGCAATGAAATAAACGCCGATGCCGGGAGCTATTTCGATCAGGGTGAACAGCACTTCGCGCACGGCCAGTGCCGTCTGCATCACCTTGGTCGTGACGCGGCCGGAGAACTCATCGGAGAAGAACGAAAGGCTTTGCCGCAGCATCAGACGGTGGAAGTCCCAGCGCAGCCGCAACGGCAGATTAATCGCCAATACCTGGTGCTGCACCATGGTGCGAAGCGCCACCAGCCCAATGCTGGTGAGCAATACAATCCCGATCCCCCACAGCACTCGACTTTCTTGCCCCTTTGCATCGCTACCGGCTTGCCATGTCGAGAGCAGATCCACGACCTGCCCAAGAAAGGAAAACAACCAGGCTTCGTAAATCGACACACTGGCACTCAGCAGAGCAAGCGCAAGAATATAGCCGC
Source organism: Pseudomonas sp. DR48 (assembly GCF_019823085.1). Lineage (NCBI taxonomy): Bacteria > Pseudomonadati > Pseudomonadota > Gammaproteobacteria > Pseudomonadales > Pseudomonadaceae > Pseudomonas > Pseudomonas sp. DR48. The sequence continues at coordinate 5,076,968 of NZ_CP081946.1, forward strand.
GTGCTCCTCGGGTGCAGGCCCACAGGAACCGCATCAGGCCAACAGGCGGTGGCGGTGCTTCGTCGGGAGGAAATGGATCGAGCCTTTGTTCAAACACGCGAAGCATTGTGGCCTCCGAAAAAATCAATGTGAGGGGATTCTGCCACTTAATGAGTGCTTTGAGGGTTGGCAGGTTAAGGGTATGACGCCGTTGAGGGTTGTAGATTCCCGGGCAGATACCGTCGTTATTGCGACGGATATACTTGGAATGTTCAACGCGAGAGCAAAACCACGCAGATCCTGGCTTCGCCAGGGTTCGTAGGGTTCGTAGGGTTCGTAGGTTTTGAGGGTGTGATGATGTCGCTCGGGGTGGCGGCTCAGTGCGCGAATACCCGGCTAGGTGATCGGGCGAGTGGAGGCAGGAAGCAGCATAGACAGATCAGGGCTGGCCGAGGGCGCAGGTGCCCGTGGTGCAAAACGGGCTCCAGTGATGTCGGTCCGAAGGGAAGAAGAACTACGGTCATGTACTAGACGGCGAAGAACACCAATGCACGCAATTCGATACTGCGCCGTGGTGGGGCATCACGTGGCGTAGAAGGGTCATCGAAAGCGGTGTGTGCGCCCGCTCGCGCCACACCGTCGGTGCGCGAATCGAAGATCTTGAGCAGCAGCACTTCTTCAGGTCGTAAACGCGGGTAGTAATACCAGCGATGATTTGGGTTCGCGCGCACGGAAAAAGTTTCCCCGACTTTGTCGCGATACGACCGCTCACGGCGACCTTATATCCACCTTTGGCGAACCGTCGTGCCAGCGCCGCGCCTAATCCTTCAACAGCGCCGCCCCCGTTTATCCAGACAACTTCTGCGGTTAATGACATGACGCCATCCTTAAAGGGCAAGAGAGGACTTACTGTAACTTCCCATTTAAACCGCGGATTAGAATTTTGGACGCTAACGATAGATCGGATTAACTTGTGATGGCAGCGTAAGTGTTCAGCCTTTACCGCTAGTTTTACCGATCACTTGTGATTGCGCTCAACAAGTTTATGGACGCCATGTTCATGAGCAACTTGAAGTTCGCACATCAGCTTGCTGTTCAGCGATGACAGAAGGGTTCTCGAATAACATTCGTGACTGCCCGTGAATACCTATCCAGTCAAAAAATACAGCCTCGCTGCTCGCTTGAGGCGGACCTAAGCTAATGCGAAAAAGATATTTATTACTGGTTTTTAAGATCGTTTAGCTTCAACCAAGGCTTACAGATTCAGTTAAGACACATGGAGTGAAACATGGCGCACACACAGGACATCACGACCCTGCCGACCTTGGACCTGTCACTGCTCGAGGGCACGGCGGCACAGCGTCAGGGGTTTCTTGACGACTTGCGTCACGCCGCGCGGGATGTGGGTTTTTTCTATCTGACCGGCCACGGCATCGACGGCAGTTTGTTGAAGCAGGTGCAGGACCACGCCCGCCAATTCTTTGCTTTGCCGGACAGCGAAAAAGCAGCGATCGGCATGATCAACTCACCGCACTTTCGCGGCTACAACCGCGCGGCTTCAGAAATCACACGCGGCAAGCCCGACCTGCGCGAACAGTTCGATCTGGGGGCCGAGCGGGACGTGTTGCCGCAGGATGAGCACAGTCCGTACTGGTTGCGTCTCCAAGGCCCCAATCAATGGCCGGCGGCGCTGCCTCAACTCAAGCCTTTACTGCTGGATTGGCAGCAAGCCATGACCCGTAGGTCGCTGCGTCTGCTGCGGGCCTTCGCTCAAGCGCTGTCATTGCCACAGGAGGCTTTCGATCAGTTGTACGGCGACAAACCCAATGAACACATCAAATTGATGCGTTATCCGGGGCAGGCACCGGATACCAGTAATCAAGGCGTCGGTGCACACAAGGATTCGGGGTTCTTGAGCTTCCTGCTGCAAGACGGGCAGGCCGGTCTGCAAGTCGAGATCGAGGAGGGGCGCTGGATCGATGCGCTGCCTCGGGACAACACCCTCGTGGTGAACATCGGCGAATTGCTGGAGCTGGCTAGCAACGGTTATCTGCGCGCCACGGTGCATCGAGTGCTGTCGCCGCCCAAGGGGAGCGAGCGCTTGTCGATTGCGTTTTTCCTCGGTGCGCAATTGGACGCGGTAGTGCCGCTGTATCCCTTGCCCACGGCTCTGCTGCGGGAAGCACGGGGCCCGGCCAGTGATCCGGACAATCCGTTATTTCGTGACGTGGGCTGGAACTACCTCAAAGGTCGCCTGCGTTCCCATCCCGATGTTGCCCAACGTTTTTACGCCGATGCACTAATCCCCAAGGCGCTGAGCGCCTGAACCCGTCAAGGACTACGAACATGATGAAAAAAACAGGATTGACCCTGGCCGTGCTGGGCGCTCTGGTGGCTTCTTTCAATGCACTGGCCTTGGAGCCGTTGCGCGTGGCAGCGGACCCTGTGCCCCATGCGCAGATTCTGGCGTACGTGCAGAAACTCGACCCGAAGCTGAACCTCAAAGTCATTGAGATCCCCAACGGCGTGAACTCCAATGAGCTGCTGGTACACGGCGATGTCGATGCCAATTACTTCCAGCACTTGCCGTACTTGAAGTCTCAGGAGCAAGCCCTTGGAGAAAAACTTGCAGTGGCGGCAACGGTGCATATCGAACCTCTGGGGATCTACTCGCATCGGTACAAGACCTTCGCCCAGGTGCCGCTAAAAGGCACGGTGGCCGTTCCCAACAACGTCACCAACCTGAGTCGCGCCCTGTACCTGTTGCAGGACAACGGCTTGATCAAACTCAAAGCCGGTTTCAACGACCCGGCGACCGATCAGGCGACACCGAAGGACATCGCTGAGAACCCGAAGCAGCTGAAGATCCTCGAGATCGAGTCGCCACAGATTCCTCGCTCCCTGGATGACGTGGACCTTGCAGTGATAAATGGCAACTACGCGCTGGAAGCCGGTCTGGTCCCGGCCAAGGATGCGTTGGGTCTGGAGAAGGCCGAGCACAATCCCTACGCCAACATCCTGGTGACCACGCCAAAACTGCAGGACGATCCACGGATCAAGCAACTGGCCAAAGACCTGACGTCGCCTGAAGTGGCCAAGTTCATCACTGATAACTTCTCGGGCTCGGTCATCCCGGTGGTCCCGGTGGCTGTTGCGACCAGCAAGCCATGATCATCGTCGAGCAGTTGAGCAAAACCTACGCCCCAGGGCAGGCACCTGCACTGGACGAGGTGTCCCTGAGTATTCCCGATGGCGCGATCTATGGGATTCTGGGGCGCAGCGGTGCGGGTAAATCGACGCTGCTGCGTTGCCTCAATCTGCTCGAACGCCCCAGTTCTGGTCGCATTCTGCTGGATGGCAAGGACCTCACCGCCTTGTCCGACATCGAGCTGCGCCAGCAACGCCAACGTATCGGCATGATCTTTCAGGGCTTCAACTTACTGCACTCGCGCAACGTCTTCGACAACATCGCCGTGCCGCTGGAGATAGCGCGTGTCACTAAAACGCAGCGTCATTCACGGGTACGAGAACTGCTGGATCTGGTAGGCCTGAGCGATAAGGCTCAGGCGTTTCCCTCGCAACTCTCCGGCGGGCAGAAACAACGGGTGGGCATTGCTCGGGCATTGGCGGCGCGACCGGCGTATCTGCTGTCGGATGAAGCCACCAGCGCCCTCGATCCTGAAACCACCCACTCGATTCTTGAACTACTGCGCGACATCAATCGCCAGTTGGGACTGACCATCGTGCTGATCACCCATGAGTTGGATGTGGTCAAGTCCATTTGTGATCATGCTGCTTCACTGGCCCATGGCCGGTTGGTCGAGGCAGGGCCGATTGCACAGTTATTGGCCAATCCGGATTCGAGCCTTGGCCGATGGCTGCTACCTAGTTACAGCACGCCTTTGGGCAACGATACCCGGACTTTGGAACTGAGCTTTTTCGACAACCTTCTGGCCACTCCAGTGCTCAATGAATTGGTGCAGCAGCAGGGCGTGGAGGTGGACTTGCTGGCCAGTGGTGTCGAGTCCATCGGTGGGCGTCGGGTCGGGCGTTTGCGCGTGGCTTTTCAGCAGTCTGGCGATGAGCTGAAATTGACGCGGGTGGTGGCGTTTCTCAAACAACGTGGCGTCAGGGTGGAGCGCTCATGAACCGTGTGATCGACTGGAACGAGATCTTTCAGCTGGTGCTCAATGCAACCGGTGAAACTCTGTACATGGTTGTGCTGGCGGGGTTCTTTACCCTGCTTATCGGCTTGCCATTGGGCGTGTTGCTGTTCATCAGTCGCAGCGGTGGTTTGTATCCGATGCCTCGGCTCAACAAAGGCCTGGGTGGGTTGGTCAATCTTGGCCGCTCGCTGCCATTCGTGGTGATGCTGATTGCCCTGATTCCGCTGACCCGGCTGGTGGTCGGCACGACCCTTGGCAGCACCGCCGCCGTGGTGCCTATCACCATCGGTGCCTTTCCGTTCTTTGCCCGAATTGTCGAGAACGCCCTGGACGAAGTCGACAAGGGCCGGATCGAAGCCATTCTCGCTATGGGCGGTGATATCTGGCATGTGATTTTCAAGGTACTGCTGCCCGAAGCGCTGCCGGCGTTGCTGGCGGGCATCACGTTGACCTTGGTGATGCTGATCGGATTTTCCTCCATGGCTGGCGTCATTGGGGGCGGCGGGCTGGGGGACTTGGCGATTCGCTATGGCTATCAGCGTTTCAACAACCAAGTGATGGTCGCCACGGTGGTGGTGCTGGTGATTCTGGTCCAGAGCGTGCAAAGCCTGGGCGATCGGCTGGTACGTTCCTTGGCCCATCGACGTTGATATGGTTTTTCCTTCGGACTGATCCTCACCCATCGCACTCAGGCGTAGTTCATAGCATTCCGATTGGTGCGCCCCGTCGAAGGGGAACTGCGCGCGGGTGATAAACGCACCGTTGGCGCTGACCAAGCTTTTGCTCGGGCTCGCCGACAGCGCGGCCACGCCTTCAAAGGCCCGATATTCGAGAAACGCCGCCACCGATACCTTCGGAAAAGAAGGCCTAAGCTAATTCCAAAAAGATATTTATTTCTGCTTTTTAAGATCGATTAGCTTTATGCCTCAAGGAAGTGCTGCGGTCCACGCGCGGCGCTTTTTTTGCTTCAGGCTAACCGTATTCGGGTCATGGCCTGAGGCCCAGCCAATTTTCCTACTCTGGGGCGAGCGCGTTGCCCGTATCCAGAGGTTGCTTGCCCGGAGCTCCTGTGACACTTATTCAAACCTCTTTGCCGACTGCCCGGATCGACTCCTCTCAACGGCTTGCGCAACCCTCCAGCGATCACACAAATGAGGGCGACGTTGTGCTTGAGCTGCGGGACGTCACCAAAGCCTATCTGCGCAAAGGTTCTTCGGTGCTGCCGGCCGTCAGCAATGTCAGCTTGAAGGTGCGTCGCGGGGAAGTTCTGTGCCTGATGGGGACATCCGGAAGCGGCAAATCCACGTTGCTGCGGCATATCAATCGCTTGATCGAACCCACGAGTGGCGAGGTCTTGATCGAAGGGCAGGCCATCAGCGGTTTGAGTCACACGGCCTTGCGCGATCTGAGATCGCGACGCATCGGGATGGTGTTCCAACATTTTGGCCTGTTGCCTCATCGCACGGTGCTGGACAACGTCGCGTTGCCCCTCGAGCTGCGTGGCGAATCCGAGTCGATTCGTCATGCGGCGGCAATCCTGCAGTTGCAGGCGGTAGGCCTGGAAGGTTGGGGCGAGCATTATCCCCATGAACTGTCTGGCGGCATGCAGCAACGAGTCGGCCTGGCACGGGCATTGGTGACTGATCCGGACATCCTGCTGATGGACGAGCCGTTCAGTGCGCTGGATCCGACCATCAGGCGCGATCTGCAAAGCCATTTTCTGGCCTTGGTGCGTGAGCGCGGTATCAGCACATTGCTGGTTACACACGACCCGACGGAGGCAATACGTCTTGCTGACCGTATCGCCGTGCTGCGCCGCGGCCGCCTGGTGCAGTTGGGCACACCCAAACAGTTGCTTGAACATCCGGTTGACGCCGAAGTTGCGGATTTTTTCCGGGATTGCACCCCAGCCCCAGCACCACTGCGCAGCGTCGACAGCGGTCACTTCCAGGCTCCCGAAACGGCTCCGCGCGAGCAACCCGCCCACCCCGGCTTGCGCGGGTGGCAAGCACTGTTGCTGGGGCCGGCAGCGCTGGCCGCGCGAGGCAAGGGCGGTTTCTTCTGGCTCGGGTTCGCTGCTGAGCTCTCAGCGCTGGCGGCAGTGGGCCAAGGCATTGCCAATTCGTCATGGTTGGCGATTCTGGCGGCTGTGATTGTGTTCGCGGCCAGTCGCTTCACAGTGTTCTCGTTGAGCCGCCAGCCTGTGCGGCGCAACGTATCGGGGTGGGGGCTGCCTTTGGCGGTGCTGCTGGTCAGTCAGGCGTTGGTGATCTGGCGCGTGCTTACGCCTGACACCACTCACGTGCTGCTGCAGTTCCCGGCCAATCGCCAGGCGCTGCTGCTGGCGGCGCAGAGCATTGATGAATTCATCGGCTGGTCGCAGGTCACGTTCGAGAGCGCTTTCGTTGGCGTGATCGTGGCCGTTCGCACTGTCATCGAAGGCATCGAAAACCTGCTGGGCTGGTTGCCATGGCCGGTTTCGGCGCTGGCGCTGGTGTTGCTGGCGTGGCGTTCGGCGGGCCTGACGCTGGCGCTGACCAGTAGCGCAGCCTTGTTGTACATCGGCCTGTTCGGCTTTTGGGAGAGGACTATTGCCACGCTGGCGCTGGTCGGCTCGTCGGTGTTGATTGCCCTGGCCATCGGTGTACCAGCCGGCATTCTGCTGGCGAAGCGCCCGCTCGTACGGCGCCTGATCACACCCTTGCTGGATGTCATGCAAACCCTGCCGACGTTCGTGTACCTGATTCCTGCCGTGGCGTTCTTCTCTGTCGGCAAGACTCCCGCGGTGATCGCGACAGTGATCTTCGCCCTGGCGCCGATGATTCGCCTGACGTCGCTGGGTATCCAGGAAGTCCCGAAGGATGCCGTCGAAGCGGCGGTCGCCCACGGGGCCAGCCCTTGGCAAACCCTGATCAAGGTGCAACTGCCCCTGGCTCGCCGGTCGCTGTTGCTGGGCATTAATCAAACCATCGTCATGAGCCTGTCGATGGTCGTGGTGGCCGCCCTGATCGGTGCTGGCGGCTTGGGTTATGACGTCATGACGGCGTTGCGCAACATCAAGGGGGGGGAGGGTGTTCTGGCCGGTGTGGCGATCGTCCTGTGCGCTCTGATCCCTGATCGAATCATTCAATCGAGCTTGCGCAAGCAAGATCATCTGCACAACTGAACAGTGAGACTTATTGTGAAGACACACGTATTGCGCACCCTGGGCGCCGCCGCATTGCTGACCTCCCTAATCCTTCCCGCCACTGTCTGGGCCAAGGACAAAATAGTCATTGGTGAGCAGAACTGGACGGGGGCTATCGCCATCCAGCACATCCTCGGCGAAGTGATCAAAAGTCGCCTGGATGGCGATGTGTCGTATCTGGCAGGAGACGTCCCGGTACTGTTCAGTGCCGCGGCGAAAGGCGATGGCTCGGTGGATGTGCTGACCGACATCTGGTTGCCCAATCAATCGGCCGCTTGGGCCAAGTACGTCACTGGCGGCACCCGGTCATTGGTGCCGAACACGCATCCGTATGCGGGCGAACAAGGGTTTTACATTCCCGGCTATTTGCAGGACAAGTACGGGGTCAAATCCATCTATGACCTGAAAAAACCGGAAGTGGCCAAGCTCTTCGAACCTCTGGGCGGCGGCAAGGCTGAGTTGCTGGTGGGACCAGCGGGCTGGGAGTCGACTTACATTGGCCAGATCAAGGCCAAGGATTACGGGTTTGCCGATAAGTTCGAGTCGGTGTCCACGGAAGCCTCGGTGACATACGCCAAACTGGCCTCGGCTTACAAGTCGCAACGTGGCGTGGTGTTCTATGCCTACACCCCGGACTGGATCTTCTCGGCCTTCGACTTGCGCCGCCTGGAAGAACCGGCGTTCGACGGCTACGCCCAGGACAACAAAAAGGATGACCCGCTGTATAAGGCCGATGGCTGCTGGAAATTCATCAGCCCGACGGTCGACCCGGACTGGCTGAACAAGAGCCAGATTACCTGCGCCTTCCCGGATGCCAAGGTCCATGTCCTGGCCTCCGCTGCCTTGCAGAAACGCGCACCGAAAATTGCCGAGTTCTTGCGCAATGTCGCTATCGATCCGGCGCAACTCAATGAGCTGATCCTGAAGATCGAAAAGGAAAAGCAGCCGGCGGAAGTCGCAGCCAAAGCATGGGTACAGGCGAACAGCGCCACGGTTGATCAATGGTTGGCAGCGTCGGCGCCAAAAGTGAGTTCGGCCCAATGAGTCAGGCTTCCTTGCGTTTGCTCGATGGCGGTATGGGTCGCGAGTTGCAGCGTATAGGCGCACCGTTTCGTCAGCCGGAATGGTCAGCGCTTGCGCTGATCGAGGCGCCTGAGTTTGTGCTTCAGGCGCATAAAGCGTTCATTGCTGCTGGTGCGCGGATCGTCACGACCAACAGCTACGCGGTGGTGCCTTTTCACATTGGTGATGAGCGCTTTGCCGAACAGGGGCGAACGCTGGCCGAGCGCGCTGGTCGGCTCGCGCACCAGGCGGCGTCCGAGAGCACTGAGCCGGTCACGGTGGCGGGTTCTTTGCCTCCAGCTCTGGGGTCATATCGACCGGACCTGTTTGATCATCAACGCTCGGTGGCGATTCATCGGGAACTGATCGCCGGACTGCAGGCCCACGTCGATGTCTGGTTGGCGGAAACCCAGAGTTCCATCGCTGAAGTTCGGGCGGTAGCCGAGGCGCTGGGTGCACAACCCAAGCCGCTTTGGCTGTCGTTTACGCTTCTGGATGAAGTTGGCCAGGCGTCGCGATTGCGTTCATCCGAACCCGTCGCCGATGCGGTGCGCGTGGCGGCGGAGTTGGGCGCGACAGTGGTGCTCTTCAATTGCAGCCAGCCGGAAGTGATGGCAGCGGCATTGGCCGAGGCCCGGGATGTTATTCAGAACCTCGGCCAATCCATTGAACTGGGGGTTTACGCCAACGCCTTCCCGCCCGTCAGCGCACAGGCCGAGGCCAATAGCACGTTGTTGGAGATTCGTCGCGATCTGGGCCCCGAGTCCTACCTTGACTGGTCGAGGTCGTGGGTTGCCGCGGGCGCCAGCATCGTCGGCGGATGTTGTGGCATCGGTCCTGAACATATTGCGCAGTTGCACCTGCATCTGCTGCCCTACAAAGAGGTGGTCAACGCATGACTGATTTTCAGCGAGAAGCCCAGGTTGAGCAGGCAACGTTTGGCGCCGGCTGTTTTTGGGGCGCAGAAGCGTCATTCAGGGAGTTGCCGGGCGTACTCGACAGTAGGGTCGGTTTTGCACGGTCGGCCAGAGGGGAGGCGACACTGATTGAAGTGGTGCAGGTCGACTTCGATGCGCGGGTGATTACTTATAGCCGCCTGATCGAGCACTTCTGGACGCTGCATGATCCGACGTCCATCGACCGCCAGGGTGCGGATGTCGGGGAGAAATACCGTTCAGCATTGTTTTTCAGCTCCGCTCAACAGGCCCAGTTGGCGCTGGTCGCCAAACAGCGCCTGGACGCTTCCGGTCAGCTGAAAAGACCGGTGGCGACGGTCATTCTTCCCTTGGGTGAATTCCAAAAGGCGGATGAAACTCAGCAGCGATACCTTGAAAAGCACGGTGGCAGTGCCTGCTCTCTTTGAACAGGCAACAGCGTTTTCGGGTTGAACAATACAAGCGCCACTGACTCGATTCTGTGGCGTTTTTTTTCCGTCAGTTTTTTCGAACAAGGGGCTTTGCCCTCAGCGGTGATCCACCCCGTTCAATGACTTTATTTACAGGAACCACGATGTCCGATCCAAAACCTCTTTTGTTTGCCCTCTATGAGCAAGCCAGTGTGGGCTGTGGCGGTGCGCCGAGCCTTTGGACGCACCCGGCTGACGAACGACTGGCCATCAATTCTCTGGGCTATTGGTCAAATCTGGCGCGCATTGCCGACCAGGCTCATCTCGACATGCTTTTTTTTGGTGATGTCCTGGGTTTCTACGACGTATTTGGCGGCAGCGCCGATGCGGCGATGAAATGGGCCGTGGAAGCACCCGCCAATGACCCGCTTATGATCATTCCTGCATTGGCGGCCGTGACCGAAAACCTGGCCTTTGGCGTAACCGTGACCACCAGCTACGAACATCCTTTTACCCATGCCCGACGTTTCAGCACGCTGGATCACCTCACCAATGGCCGGGTGGGCTGGAACATCGTTACCTCGTACCTGTCCAGTGCCGCCCGCAACTTCGGGCTGGAACAGATGATCAAGCATGATGATCGCTACGAGCGCGCTGAAGAGTTCCTCGATGTGGTCTACAAACTCTGGGAAGGCAGTTGGGCCGGCGACGCCGTGGTCGCGGACAAGGCACGCCAGTTCTACGCGCGGGGTGATCGTGTACGGCCAATCAACCACGTGGGAGAGCATTACCGGGTGGCCGGGCCGCACTTGACCTCGCCATCGCCCCAGCGCACACCTTTACTGATCCAAGCCGGCTGGTCAGGGCGTGGCCGGGAGTTCGCGGCCAAGCACGCTGAACTTATCTTCATCGCCAAATCCAACCCACTGGAAATTCGTCAGGGGCTGGAAGAAATCTGGGCCCAGGCTCAGGCTCGTGGCCGTCAGCCCGAGGATGTGAAGTCTTTAACGGTGCTGCGTATCGTCACGGCCAAGACCGAAATCGAAGCTCAGCGCAAATATGATGAGCTGCAAAGCAACTATCACTTGCAGGCGCAATTGGTGAGCTACGCCGGCGACACCGGCATCGATATCAGCCGCTATGCCGACAGCGACGCGCTTTCAACCCACACGGAAGGCATGACTTCCTATGTGATGCGTCCCGATGGCAGTGGCAAACCGTTGACCGCGGGCGACGTCAAACAGCGCTTTGCCAACGTTACCCGAGGGAGCGATCTGATCCTTGTAGGCACACCGCAACAGGTGGCCGAGCGCATCGAAGAGCACGCACGCATTTCAGGCACCAGCGGCTACATGCTCAATCCGTTGATCAGCCCCGGCAGTCTTGAAGACTTCGTCGAGTTGGTCATCCCTGAACTGCAAAAACGTGGCCTATATCGCACCCAACCGCAAAGCGGTACCTTTCGCTCGCGGTTACGGGGTGACGGTTCGAGCCATTTGCCAGCGTCAGCTTATGGCGCGTCGTTCCGTTTCGACAGTGACCTCTAGGGCGGCAGAACTACGGCTTATGGGGCCGATGACCATCCAGTCGGGAAGGCATAGTTGATCTCCGTGCACAAGCGGTCGTTCTAACGGCCGCTTGTGGATTTGAACACACCGCTGAGGACGAAGGCGTAGCGTTCAGGTCGGATGAAAAACGTCGTGCGGTCACAGCATTGGCCGTCAGCGAAGTACGATGTGCGTTCCATGACCAACAGCGCCGCGCCGCGTTTGATGTGCAAGGCACTGGCCAGGCTTTTGTCCGCTTCTTGCGCGCGGATCGCCAGATCGGCACGGGTGACCGCCATGCCGGTGATCGACTCCAGAATGGAGTAGATCGGTTGGTGCTCGACATCAGTCCACACCACGCTGGCCAGCTCCGCCGGCAAATAGCTGCGCCCGAGTGCGATGGGTTCGTCATCGACAAAGTGCAGTCGCTCCAGCAGCAGGCAATCGTCCGCTGCTTCAAACAATCCACGCAATGCCTCCGGGACTGGCTGCAGTGCATGGCTGATGACCCGCATGCTCGGTTTTAGACCTTGCAGCAACAAGGCTTCGTGAAAGCTGCGCAATGCATCCAGGCCGTGGCGAACCTGCTTGGCCGCCACGAAGGTACCTTTGCCTTGCTTGCGCTCCACCACGCCGTCATCGCTGAGCTTGCCCACCGCCAGGCGCACCGTGACGCGGCTGACCCCAAAGCGTTGGCCCAGCTCCGCTTCCGACGGCAATTTGCCGGTGGGTTCAAAGTCACCGCGCTGAATTTCTTCCAGCAATCGATGGGCGATCTGTTCGTAAAGCGAGGTGGCGCTGTCGCGCAGAATGGACGTGGACACGGTCGGCTTCCAGGGTCCTTGGAGTGGGGCGGTGCGCCGTCACTTCTAAGGTTATAAAAATAGGTTATTGGGACAACATGTATTAATACGTATTATGTCAGGCATTCCCATTGTAAACGACCTGACGACACTTGCCATGCTCAAAACAAACGCCTACCTGCAGCAGCAAGCCGACGCGCTGACGGTCGATGACATCAGCTTCAGCTACCCCAACGGGCATCAGGTGTTTTCTGCTTTCAGCCTGAACGCCCGGCCTGGCGAATTCGTTGCGATTCTGGGGCCGTCGGGCTGCGGCAAAACCACCTTGTTGAACTTGTTATCCGGTTTTCAGCAACCCCAGAGCGGTCAGATCAGCATCAACCAGACAGCGGTGAAGCCGGAGCGTTCGGAACTGGGTTATGTGTTTCAGGCGCCGCAGTTGTTTCCCTGGTTGAGCGCTCTGGAAAACGTCCGCTTTGGCCTGCGGATGACGGCGCAACTCAGCGAGGCGCAACAGCGCTCTCAAGCGTTGCAGTACCTGCGCCTGGTCGGTCTGGAGAGCGCGGCGCATCGATTGCCGCATCAGCTTTCTGGCGGTATGCAGCAGCGGGTTTCCCTAGCCAGGACCCTGGCCCTGGAGCCCAGCGTGTTGCTGATGGACGAGCCCTTCGCCGCGCTGGATGCCATCAGCCGCAACAGCATGAATGAAGAGACCCTGCGCATCTGGGCCGAGCTGGGCCAGACGGTGCTGTTCATCACCCACGATATCGACGAGGCGGTGTTCCTGGCGGATAGGGTGATCGTGCTCAACATCGCCCCGGGCGGTATCCATAGCGAACTGAGTATTCATCTACCACGCCCTCGCTCCAACCTGAACACCCGCCGCTTGCCGGCCTTTCTCGATTACCGCAATGAGCTGATGGAGCGCATTTCCCATGTCATGGAAGTGTCCGCAGCCACTCCCCACACCACCCGACAACCCGAGTTAACCGCATGATCAAACGTTCGCTGCTTGCCCTTTCATTGTCTGTTGCCGCCCTGGCAAGCAGCACATTTGCCGTCGCCACTGAGGAAAAGCCCCTGCGTGTGGGTTATGTCTTCGCCATGGCCAATGCCCCGGCGCTGATCGCCGACAAACAAGGTTACTACCGCGAGGAAGGCTTGAATGTCGATCTTAAGGCCTTGGGCGATGGCCCGGTTATCCAGCAGGCGTTGGCCGCCAATGAGCTGGATGTGGCCTATGTCGGCACGCCACCGGTTTACCAATGGTTCTCCCGAGGGCTGCAAAGCCGGATTCTGGCCAAGGTCAATTACGGCCAGGCGGCGGTGATTGTCGATGCCAAGAGTCCGATTGCCAGCTTGGATCAACTCAAGGGCAAAAAACTCGCCGGGGTCAAGAAGGGCAGTGGCATGGACGTCCTGCTGCGCGGTTATGTGCTGAAAGAAAAGGCCGGGCTCAATCCTGACAAGGACCTGGACATCATCGACATGCCCCCCGGCAATATGAACGCGGCGCTGGAGCGAGGCATTGTCGATGCGGCGTTTTCCTGGGAGCCCTTTGTCAGCCAGTCGTTGCTGCGGGGGGCGAGCCGGATTTTGCTCGACGTCAACCAGGCGCTGCCGAATTACCCGTGGTACGTAGTGATCGCGCTACCCAAAACCTTGCAGGAGCGCCCGGACGACGTGGTCAAGTTGCTGCGTGCGCACCGCAAGGCCATAGCGTTCCTCAATGAGCATCCCGACGAGTCGAATCGCATAATCGCCGAGGCGTTCAAGCTTGAAGCGGTGCAAGGCGCTGACGGCAAGACCATCGCGCCAGAAACCATCGTCGCCCAGGCGCGGACCCGACTGGGTTGGTCGGCGGACTTGCGGGCTTCGGATATTCAATTCATCCAGCGCCTGATGAATTACTCCCACGACCTCGGTTTTATCGATACCACGCTCAAGACCGAGCAGATCGTGGACACCTCCTACCTGCAAAAAGCCTCGCGCTGAGTCTGTCATGTCCTTGCCAAAACCGAATTGGGGATGGGCTTCGCTGCCGTTCCTGCTGTTGATCTGGATCGCCCTGGCGAGTCGTTTTCCCACTTATATCCTGCCGCAGCCATGGGATGTCGCCCGCGAGGCTGTGCGCTGGCTCAGCGATAGTTCGCTGTGGCAGCACCTCAGGGCGAGTGTCCTTGAAGAGGTCGGCGGCTTCTGCGCCGCAGTGATTATTGCGATTTTGTTGGGCACGGCCGGTGGCCTGTCATCACGCTTTCGCGATTTCATCTCGCCGCTCAATAGCCTGTTCATGGCGATCCCGCCGATCGCCTGGGCGCCGCTGATCATGATCATTTTCGGCCTGGGGTATGTCTCGATTGTGCTGGTGATTTTCATTGCCGCGGTGTTCCCCATGGCAGTGACGATTCAGGAGGGTGTGCAGAGCATTCGCGGTGGCGAAGTTCGCGCCGCACGAACCTTGGGCGCCAATACCTGGCAATTGCTGGCCCATGTCTATTTGCCGGCGTCATTACCCTTCGTGACGGCGGCCTTACGCATCGGTTTCAGCCAGGGCTGGCGGGCATTGGTCGCGGCGGAAATGATCGGTGCGTCCCAAGGCATTGGCTGGATGGTGTCCACGGGCGGACAGATCGGTAACAGCAGTCAGGTGTTGCTCGGCATCGTGCTGATCGGCCTGATTGCGTGGCTGATGGAGAGTTTCGTGTTCCGGCGCATCGAGCGTCACTACCAGAAATGGCGCGTGCAGTAAGCATCGCCATGTGTCTTCAAATCTTCAGTGGACCACTGCACGAGGTGTCATGTGAGTAACGTTTTCGATCCCCGCGAAGCCGGGCATTACATTGCCCCGCAAGGCCTCTACGAACGCAACAAGAAACGCCCGTTCCTGGGCAGTGTCCACTGTGACCGTGACACCCTGATCGCCGGTCATTGGGATGAAATCACCCTGATCTACGAGGTGGGTGGAAGTGGCCTGGCCGACGGCGCATGGTTGAAACTGGCCTTCAAGTTCTACTCCGACTGGGCCTTGTTCCAGACCTCGAATCCTGCCGGGCCCAACTACGTCAGCGCCGAATATCAGGCCGGTGAGCTGGTTCCCGGTCAGAGCCAGGCCACGGTGCAGCACTTGAAAGTGCGCTTCGACCAGAAGGGCCATGAACGGCCGTTTCAGAAAGCGATCATCATCGACATCGTCGACGGTTACCTGAATCCCGGGGACAAAATCACCATCCGCCTGGGCGATCGTCGTCAGGGCGGCGCGGGGACACGGGTACAGAGTTTCGTTGAGAAGGACTTCCGTTTCCGTATGTTCATCGACCCGTTGGGCAGCTCGAAATTTGCCGAAGTGCCGGGCGATCCCTTGCTGAACATCGTGCCGGGAGCGGCGCAGAGCGTGCAGCTGATTGTTCCTCGACTGGTCAGCGCCGGTGAGGCGTTCGACGTTCTGCTCAGGGTGGATGACGCCTGGGGCAACACGTGCCGCAACTTGCCGCTCAAGGGTGTCCTGACTCTCGTTGATCCTGAAGGGGGCGAGCGGCAACAACCCTTCACTTTGGCAACTGAAGGTTGGGCCACAGCCCGGCTCGAAGGTTTTGATCTCGGTGCGCTAGGCGAGTGGCGATTGTCGGCGCAAGTGGAGGGGCCTTTCGTCCGTGGCGCCCAGGCTTTCGTCAGCGTCGACCCGGCAGGAACGACATTGCGTCCGCTCTACGCGGACCTGCATGTGCACTCGGATGACACCGTGGGCACCAACGACACGTTGTACAACCTCAGCTACGGCCGCGATGTCGCCGGCCTCGATGTCCTCGGTTACACCGCCAATGATTTCAATATCACCGAGCAACGCTGGGATCAGGCGGTCAACCTGATTCACGAACTCAACGAGCCGGGCCGTTTTGTGTGTTATCCCGGCACCGAATGGTGCGGTAACTCCTGTGCCGGTGGCGACCGCAATGTGGTGTTCCTGCACGATCGAAAGCCCGAGTTTCCTTTCGACAATCAAGGGCGGCTGGTGCGCTCTTTTGAGTGGAATGAGTTCACCGCCGGCACCATCAAGCCAGGCGCCTGGCCGGTGGACGAGTTGTATGCCGCGTATGCCAAAGATCCCGAAGGCCACCTGATGATGCCCCATGTCGGTGGGCGCCGTTGCAACCTCGACTGGCATCACCCGGAGCTGGAACGGTTGATCGAAGTCGGCTCGGCCTGGGGGCAATTCCATTGGGTCTACGCCGAGGCGCTTCAGCGCGGTTATCGGGTCGGTGCCGCAGCCAACAGCGATGAGCATCAGGGCCGTTGCGGCGGCGGGGTGCCGGCCACGGCGGTGTTCGGCTCGCGCGGCGGACTGACCGGTGTGGTCGCTGAGGCGTTCGACCGCGCCAGTGTCGGCAAGGCACTTCGTGCCCGTCGCACCTTTGCCACCACCGGCGAGCGTTCGTTTGCCAGCCTGCGCCAGGGCCAACACTTTATGGGGGAAGTCTTCAGCGCCGATTCGAATGCCACGCTGGATTATCGACTGCTGGGCGAAGCGGGCTGGGAGCAGGTCGATCTGTTCGATGGCGACAAGCTGATCTGGTCGCGCAACCTGCACCAGGAGTTAGGGTTTTCCGCCCAGCGCATTCGTCTGCGCCTCGGTGGTGCACGGATCAAGGACCGTTATCGCGGCGCTTACTGGACCGGCGAAATTCGCGTGACCGGGGCCGTCATCAATGGCTTTCGTGCCCTGGGTCTGGATCACCCCGAGCAAACCGTCTGGCGCAAGGATGCAACGGTCCTGGCCTTTCGTACCGACACCAACGGCGACACTGACAGCATCGAGATCGACCTGTCGCAATTGGCCGGCGCGACGTTGCAGATCCACAGCCGCATCGACAACTACATCAAGGTCGGCGACCCGTCTGAACCGCAACCCTACGTGCACGCGCCGACCGTACTGATGGAACTGTCCGGGGAAGAACTGCTGGCGCAATCCCAAGTGGTCGAAGAGCTGCCGGGCGCCGAGTTGAAAGTCTCGCTTGAGCGAACAACCGCGGCGTCGCTGCCGCGCGAGCTGCAAGGCAAGATCGAGTTGGCGCGACTCAACCTGCAACCGGGTCGTGAGCATCCGTTGTTCATCTGCGCGCGTCAGCGGGATCAGTCCAGAGTCTGGACCTCGGCGTTATTCCTGACGCTTGCCTGAGGCCGTCGAATTCGAACCCAACCGCATAAGTCAGCACGTTTGATCATTGGACAGGGAAGTCCGCCGAGTCGATGCTGGGATCATCTTGAGCAGGGCGTTTTACGATGTGCTGACCGGCCCCAGGGAGAGATGGGCCGATGATGCCTCTGTACCTGAAACCAATGGCAGACACCCTCGATTCACTGGCCGACTGGGTGCGCGGTCACGCCGCCCAACTCAGGACCACTCGCCAAAACAGGAATAACCTTAGCGTTATATGATTCTTTCATAATCTTTCATCATTAATATAATCATTGCTGTTTTCAGCTTAGGCCTTCGAGTCTTGCTGGACGCAACACTGCTGACTCGGTTTTTTCCCTCAGCCTCGCCGCCCCAATCCTATCAAGGCCTTTCATGACGTTTAAAAAACTCATCATCGCCGCCAGCCTGTTGTTCGTCGCCGCCGGGGCACACGCCCAGCAAGCCATTGATATCAGCTACCAGCGTTCATCGACCTTATGGATATTGCTCAAGCAAAACGGCCAACTGGAAGAGCGACTGAAGCCCTTGGGCTTCACCGTCAACTGGCATGAATTCAGCACCGGCCTGCTCAGTTCCCTAAACGCAGGCAGTGTCGATTTGCATGCCGACGTCGCCGACGCCTTTGCGCTGTTCACTCAGGCTGCCGATGCGCCATTGACCTACTACGCCCGGGAAAACCCATCGTCTGGCGCCCAGGCAATCATCGTTCAGGACAATTCATCGATCCGCAGCGTTGCCGATCTGAAGGGCAAGACCGTCGCGGTTTCCAAGGGCTCGGGCAGCAATTTCCTGTTGATTTGCGCGTTGAAAAAAGCCGGATTGACCCTCGCCGACATCACTCCACGTTACCTCGAAGCACCGGATGGTGGGGCCGCATTCGCCAACGGCAGTGTCGATGCCTGGGCTATCTGGGACCCGTTCCTGGCGACCCAACAACTGGATCATCACGTGCGCGTGTTGGCTGATGGCAAGGACGGCGTGGCCGACTACAACCGCTTCTACCTGGCGACGACAAAGTTCGCCAGCGCACACCCGGACGTGTTGCAAGTCACCTTCGATACCTTGCGCGAGACAGGGCAGTGGGTCAAAGCGCACCCACAAGAGGCCGCGAAGATACTCGGCCCGCTGTGGGGCAACATTCCTCCCGCCACCGTGGAGCTGGCGAATACCCGCCGCAGCTATGACATTGTCCCGGTCAAGGTCGACGAGCTGGCCGAGCAACAACGCATCGCTGACACCTATTACGCGGCGAAGCTGACGCCCAAGCCGTTGAAGGTTTCCGACATCGCAGTCTGGACGCCGAAGGCGAAGTAGGGGAGCGTTGCCATGAGTCGTCAAATTCATCTGTCAGCCTTCTTGCTGACGGGCCCTGTCGTTCACAGTCACGCTGTCTGGCGTCACCCTGAAACCGTCGGCAATTACCTCGACCCCGAGTATTACGCGCGCGTAGCCAAAGTCGTGGAGGAGGGGCTGTTCGACTTCCTGTTCTTCGCCGATCGCCTGGCGGTCGGTGACCAGATGGGCGGCTCCCGGGATCTGGCGTTACGTTATGGCGCTCAGGATGCGACACGTCTGGACCCGCTTCCGATCCTGTCTTACCTGATCGGGCAAACGAGCAAGCTCGGCCTGGGTGCAACCCGCTCCACGACCTACTACGAACCCGCGCACATCGCCCGCGAATTCGCCACCCTGGATCACCTGTCCAAGGGCCGCGCGGCGTGGAACATCGTCACCTCAATGAACGACAGCGAAGGGCGCCTGTTCGGCAAGGACAAGCACCTTGAGCATGACCTGCGTTACGACCGTGCCGACGAATTTGTCGAAGTGGCGTTGAAGCTGTGGCGCAGTTGGGGACCCGGCGCGCTCAAGCTCGATCGCGAAAGCGGGGAGCTGGCCGATCCATCGAAGATCCAGTCGGTGCAGCACCGTGGCGAGTGGTTCAAGGTCGAAGGCCCCCTGAATATTCCGCGCACGCCCCAAGGAAGACCGGTGCTGATCCAGGCCGGTTCGTCCGGTCGCGGTCGGCGTTTCGGGGCGCGTTGGGCGGAAGCCATCTTCACCATTCATCCGCACCTGAGCGCCATGCGCGCCTTCCGCGACGACGTACGTGCGCAGGTCGTGCAACAAGGGCGCGAGGCCGACAGCTGCAAAGTGCTGACGGCGGTGATGCCGTTCATTGGCGGCACCGAGGCCGAAGCACGGGCAAAGCGTGATCGTCACAACGCACTGGCACGTCCTGAACTGGGGCTGGTGACGCTGGCCTCACAGCTCAATGTCGACCTGTCACCGTTTCCGTTATCGGCAACGCTGGCCGAGATTGCCCAATCGCCCCTGATCCATCCTGCGGCCGCCGAAAAGCTGTTGATGCAAGGTGCCGAGACCACGCTGGAGCAACTGGGTCGGATTTTTGCCAGCAGCGTTCGCGTGCCGCAACTGGTGGGTACCGGCGCACAAATCGCCGATCAACTTGCCGAGCTATTCCTTGGCGACGGCTGCGACGGTTTCGTCATTTCGCCGGGCTATCTGCCGGGTTCGTTCAGCGAATTCGTCGAAAGCGTGATTCCCCATCTGCAACGCAAAGGCTTGTTTCGTCGTGCTTATGAGGGTTCGACCTTGCGCGAGCACTTGGAGCTCGGCGAGCTGAAGGACTGAACTACCTCCATTAACCAAAGGGATATTTGAATGGCTGTTTTCGATCGTTTGACCCGTCGCCACCTGCTGGGGCTGGCCAGTGTTGCCCTGGCGAGTCCGCTGCTGATGTCGTTGCCGCGCTTTAGCCGGGCGGCGGATGAGCACGCCGGCCATGCTGTCGATAGCGCCAGCGAGCCCGCCAACACGGGCGAATTCATTCGTCTGGACGCCCCGCGTGCACTGAAACTGGCGGTCAACCTCAACGCGGTTTGCCTGGCGCCGGTGGTCATCGCCCACGGTCAGGGTTTTTTTAAGAAGCACAACCTCGATGTCGAACTGGTCAACTTTGGCAACTCCACAGAAGTGCTGCTTGAAGCCATCGCCACCGGCAAGGCTGATGCTGGTGTCGGCATGGCGTTGCGCTGGCTCAAGGCGCTGGAGCAGGGCTTCGACGTCAAACTCACCGCTGGCACTCACGGCGGTTGCCTGCGTTTGCTCAGCGCAGTAAACGGCAACGTCCATAAGCTCGAAGACCTCAAGGGCAAGACCATCGGCGTGACCGACATGGCCAGCCCGGACCGTAACTTCTTCTCGATCCTGCTGAAAAAGCACGGCATCGATCCGGTGCGGGATGTGGAATGGCGACTGTACCCGGCCGACCTGCTGGGCACAGCACTGGAGCGCGGTGAAGTGCAGGCAGTCAGCGGCAGTGATCCGTTCATGTATCGCCTGATCAAGACCGGCAAAGCCCAGGAGCTGTCCACCAACCTGGTCGAGGAGTACGCCAACCTCAGCTGCTGCGTCGTCGGCATCACTGGCAAACTGGTGCGCGAGGAAAAGCGCGTGGCCGCAGCCCTGACCCAGGCGATTCTGGAGGCCCACGATTACTCGGTGAAAAACCCCGAGGCCGTGGCCAAGGGCTTCCAGGCCTATGCGCTGAATACTTCCACCGAAGAAGTCGAGGCCATCCTGCACGACCATACCCACGGTCATCACGCCGTCGGCTCGTTGCTGACCAAGGAGATCACCACCTACGTCACCGACCTGAAAACCGTGGAAGTGATCAGTCAGGGTACCGACGCCGGCGAGTTCGCCAAGGAGATCACCGCCGATGTCTTCAGCTGATGTTTCGACGTTGGCCGCATCCGCCCGACCGTGGGTATTCAAGCTTTGGCGCCAAGGCGCGGTCGCAGTGACGGCATGGGTGGTGGTTGCGATGTTGATCAGCTATTGGCCCAATGCCACGCGTGTCTGGCCGATGACCCATGGCCTGGCGAATCTGTGCCTGGCGGTGGCAGCGTTGATCGGGCTGCTGGGCATCATTGGTCACTGGTCGCCCAAGATCGCCGCGCGCACTCGTGCCGCTGGAGCCTGGTTGATCGCGCTACCGATTTTGCTGGGCATCTGGGAACTGCTCACCGCCAAGCTGGGCATGCTTGCAGTGCCATTTTTTGCACCGCCGCAAGCCTTGCTCGCGGTCTACGTTGAAGACTGGCCGCGTCTGGTCGACAGCTTGTGGCATTCGGCATTGTTGCTTGGAAGCGGGTTGGCACTGGGCGCTGCCACCGGGTTTGCGGCAGGGGTGGCCATCGGTTGGTCGAGCAGCATCGGTTATTGGCTGCATCCGGTGTTGCGCATTCTCGGGCCGGTGCCTTCGACGGCGTTGTTGCCACTGTGCTTCTTTCTGTTTCCCAGCAGTTGGAGTGCCAGCGTATTTCTCATTGCTCTGGCGACCTGGTTTCCGGTGACGGTGTTGACGTGGTCGGGTGTGGCCAGTGTCGACAAAGCCTATTACGACGTGGCCCGGACGTTGGGCGCGAAGCAGGGGTTTCTGATTTTCAAAGTGGCGATCCCGGCTGCGTTGCCCCACGTATTTGTCGGTTTGTTCATGGGCCTGGGTGCCTCATTCTCGACCCTGGTGGTTGCGGAGATGATGGGCGTCAAATCCGGCATCGGCTGGTACTTGCAATGGGCTCAGGGGTGGGCGGCCTACGCTAATATGTACGCGGCGTTGTTGGTCATGGCACTGGCCTGTTCGGGGTTGATCTCTGTGCTGTTCCTGATCCGTGACCGGTTACTGGCCTGGCAAAAAGGAGCGATGAAATGGTAGCGCTGGCACCGGCAACAACCGCGACAGCGTCAGCAGGGCTGGCCTTGCGCATTGAGAACCTGAGTCATGGTTTCGCCCTGGACGGTCAGCACTTGCCGGTTCTGGAGCAGGTGTCCCTTGACGTGGCGCCCGGTGAATTCGTTGCGCTGCTAGGACCGTCGGGGTGCGGCAAGTCCACGTTGCTGCGACTGGTGGCGGGGCTGGAACCTGCGGATTCCGGCGCTTTGCTGGCTGATGGCATCCCGATTACCGGTCCGGACCCAAGCCGGGTCGTGGTGTTCCAGGACCCGACGCTGTACCCGTGGCGGCGTGTGTGGGACAACGTTGCCCTTGGCCTGGAAGCCCAGGGTATCCTTAAAGCCCATTCCGCCAAGGTCGATGAGGCACTGGAAAAAGTCGGGCTCAGTCAGTTCTCCCGGGCGTATCCACGGCAATTGTCAGGGGGTATGGCCCAGCGTGTCGCGTTGGCCCGGGCGTTGGTCAACGAACCGCGGCTACTGATTCTCGACGAACCATTAGGCAAGCTGGATTCGCTGACCCGCATTACCATGCAGAAAGAGTTGATCGACTTGTGGCAACGTCAGGGTTACACCGCGCTGCTGGTGACCCATGATGTTGAAGAGGCTTTGCTGCTGGCCAATCGAGTGATCGTATTCAGTGACCGACCGGCAGCGATTAAAGCGCAATTGACCATCGAACGGCCTTATCCGCGTCATCGCGACGATCCTTATCTGGTGGATCTGAGACGCCAGATCATGGGGTTGCTGGGGCTCGGCGAAAGCTGGTGATAATGGGGGCGGGAGCGAGCAAGCCCGCTCCCATATGTGATCTGCTGGGTGTAACTGGGGGGGTGCCATGAGTTTCACTTCGCTGCATTGGGGCGCGTACCGTCCGCAGGTTGTCGACGGAAAGCTGCATGCGATGGTGCCTGTTGAATGGGACTCTGATCCGTCGCCCATCGGGGCGTCGATTCCCGAGGCCATTACTTCGCTAACGCGGATAATGCGGCCGGCGGTGCGCCGCAGTTACCTCGCCGAGCCTGGATCTCACCCCGAGCGGCGCGGTCAGGAACCCTTCGTCGAAGTGTCGTGGGAGGTTGCGCTGGACTTGGTCGCCCGGGAACTGAAACGGGTCAAGAGCGAGCATGGCAACCAGGCGATTTTCGGCGGCAGCTACGGTTGGGGCAGTGCCGGACGCTTCCATCACGCCCAGAGTCAGTTGCATCGCTTCCTCAATCTGTTCGGTGGCTACGTGTTCAGCATGGACAGCTACAGCCTTGGCGCCGGGCGGGTGCTGATGCCACATATCGTCGGCAACATGGATTGGTTGCTGGCCGCGCATACCTCATGGAAAAACCTGGCGCAGCATTGCGAGTTGTTCGTCGCTTTCGGTGGCCTGCCTGCGAAAAACGCCCAGACCAGCCCCGGCGGGGCCAGTGATCACCTGCTGTCCCGGGCACTCGAAAAGATGTCCGAGGCCGGCGTGCAGTTCGTCAACGTCAGTCCCTTGCGCGAAGACCTGGCAGGGCCGACAAATATTCAATGGTTACCGGTGCGCCCCGGCAGCGACACGGCGCTGATGATGGCGTTGTCTTACGTGTTGGTCAGTGAGGGTTTGCACCATGAGGACTTCGTCCGGCGCTACACGGTCGGCTATGAGCGGTTTCGCCAATACCTGCTCGGTCATGTCGATGGCCAGCCCAAAGACCCGTTATGGGCGCAGGCCCTGACAGACATCCCGGCACCGCAAATCATCGACTTGGCACGGCGCATGGCCTGCAAGCGCACCATGATCAACATTGCCTACTCCTTGCAGCGAGCGGTGAACGGCGAACAGCCGTTCTGGATGACGGTGACACTGGCCGCGCTGCTTGGGCAGATCGGCCTGCCGGGCGGTGGTTTCGGCCTCGGCTATGGCTGCATGAACAACACGGGTAGCGGTCGCAAAGCGTTTTCCGGACCGCGCTTTTCCCAAGGGGTCAATCCGGTCAGGGACTTCATTCCGGTGGCGCGGGTGACCGACATGCTGCTTAATCCGGGAGCCCCGTTCGACTACAACGGCAAGCAGATGCATTACCCGGACATACGTCTGGTCTATTGGGCGGGGGGTAACATTTTTCACCACCATCAAGACCTCAACCGTCTGCTGGAGGCCTGGAAGCGGCCGCAAACCATCGTTGTCCATGAGCAGTTCTGGACTGCCCAGGCCAAGTATTCGGATATCGTGCTGCCGGCCACGACGGCCCTGGAACGCAACGATATCGGCAGCTCCGCGTCGGACCGCTTCATGATCGCAATGAAGCAGGCGATCAAGCCGGTGGGCGAATCCCGGGACGACTATTCGATTCTGGCCGATGTCGCCGAGCGTCTGGAGTTCGGCGAGTCATTCACCGAAGGTCGTGACGCCGAGGCGTGGCTGCGTTTTACCTATGACGAGTCCCGGGGCAGGGCGCAGGAACAGGGAATTGAGCTGCCGGACTACGACGCGTTCTGGCGAGATGGCCTGTTCGAAATTGCCTACCCCGATACCGATACGGTATTGCTCAAAGCCTTCCGCGAAGACCCGGAGGCCAATCCGCTGCCGACGCCTTCGGGACGGATCGAAATCTTCTGCGAACGCATCGCGAGTTTTGGCTACGCCGATTGCCCCGGTCACCCGGTGTGGCTGGACAAACCTGTGGCGCAGTACCCGTTGCAACTGCTGTCGAACCAACCGAAAACCCGTTTGCACAGCCAATACGATCATGGCGCCTACAGCCGCTCCTCGAAAATCCAGCAGCGTGAGCCCTTGACCCTCAATACTGCGGACGCGCACGCCCGGGGCATTGTCAATGGCGACGTGGTCAAGGTATTCAACGAGCGCGGGGCGTTTCTGGCCGGGGTGATTGTCTCGGATGGAATCCGCCCGGGTGTGGTGCAGATCGCCACGGGGGCCTGGTTCGATCCGTTGGTGAAAGGTGAGCGAAACAGCCTGGATAAACACGGCAACCCGAACATGGTCACCGCTGATATCGGTTCATCAAGTCTGTCCCAGGGCTGCTCGGCGCAAACCGCCTCGGTGGACATTGTGAAGTGGAATCAGGCGTTGCCGCCCGTAACGGCTTTCGAGCCACCGTCGATGACTTAACTGTTGCCACTCTTGGAGCGAAAGATCAATGCAGCTATATGTTGTTCGCCACGGCGAAACCGAGGCCAATGCAAAAGGTCGCTATCAAGGCTCGCTGGATGCGCAACTCAACGAAAACGGAGTCGTGCAGGCAATGGTGTTGAGGACGAAGCTACCTGCGCATATTGACAGTGTTGTGGCCTCTCCACTACGCAGGGCTCAGCAAACGGCTCGAATCATCTTTGTCGATGGTTTACTGACGGTGCGTACGCTGGACGCGTTTCGAGAGCGAAGCGTTGGCGTATTCGAAGGACTGACACAACACGAAGCGCGAGAGCGCTATCCCGAGTTGTGGGTGCAAAACATCACTCGACGGTGGGCATTGGCTCCTACGGACGGAGAGTCCATCGAGCAAGTCTTTGAACGCATCAGGGCAGGGTTAAACGAGCTTCTGGCTGCCAATGCACATCAGGTCGTCGTGCTGGTTGCCCACGGTTTTGTCGCCAAGGTCATCCGCGCGTTGGTTCGGCGGGATCTTTCGGACTT
The DNA here is from genome assembly GCF_019823085.1 of Pseudomonas sp. DR48. NCBI lineage: Bacteria > Pseudomonadati > Pseudomonadota > Gammaproteobacteria > Pseudomonadales > Pseudomonadaceae > Pseudomonas > Pseudomonas sp. DR48. The sequence continues at coordinate 5,102,646 of NZ_CP081946.1, forward strand.
CTTTGACTGGCAATTGCGCAATGGAGAGGTACTGTCCCTACAGATCGACGCCAAGGTAGTCGCGCTGTGTGGCGTTGATATGCGCTAGAAGAATAATAAATTAGTACAAGATCATTGTTTTTCATAATTAGGATAGATCAACAAAGCATTTCACAAGCGTATTTCCAACGCATAAGGTCATCCTCCAAAGGCTAGCTATGCTGCCATCTCCGGGGGAAAATCCAGATGTCTACTTCACCACGACAACTCAAATTCGGCGCCATTCTCACTGGCGTCGGTACCGCTCAGAACGAATGGCTGCACCCGGAGATACCCGGTGATGCGAGCATCGATATCGACTGGTATCGCCAGCAGGCCCAACAAGCGGAGGCGGCAAAGTTTGACTTGATCTTCATTGTCGACAGCCCTTACATCACCCCGGAATCGGCCCCGCATTTTCTCAATCGCCTGGAACCCCTGACGCTGTTATCCGCCGTCGCCGGGGCAACGTCGAAGATCGGTCTGGTCGCCACATTGACGACGTCCTATACCGAGCCGTTCAACGTCGCTCGACAATTCGCCTCGCTGGATCTGATCAGCAGGGGTCGGGCCGGCTGGAATGTGGTCACCACAGGGCTTGAAGGTGCCGCGGGGAATTTCGGGCGCGAGCAGCACATTGATCACACCGAGCGCTATCGCCGGGCCGGCGAACATCTGCAAGTGGTGCAAGGGTTGTGGGACTCGTACGAAGACGACGCTTTTGTGCGAGACAAGCAGAGCGGAGTCTTTCTCGACCCGCAACGTCAACATCGTCTCGATCACCAAGGCGAATTTTTTTCCGTTACCGGGCCGCTGAATATCGCTCGTTCGCCCCAAGGCCAACCGGTGATTTTCCAGGCCGGTATTTCAGAATCCGGGCGCAACCTGGCGGCAAACTTCGCCGAGGGAATCTTTGCCGGCGTGGATAATTTTGAGGATGCCCGCGCCTACTACGCCGACATCAAACAACGCACCGCCGCCGCCGAACGCAACCCCGATCACGTCACCATCCTGCCAGGCATCGCCCCGATCATTGCCGATACCGACGAGCAGGCCCAGGCCATCGACCGCGAGCGCCATGGCGAACTGGATTTGCATAAGGCTTTGGTGCAACTGGGGCGCCCGTTCAACTATCACGACTTTACCCAATATCCGCTCGACGAACCGTTCCCGCAGCTGGGTGATTTGGGCAGCAACGGTTATCGCGGTCATGCCGAACACATCAAGCGTGTCGCGCGTGATCAAGGGTTGACGCTGCGCCAGGCCGCCTGGCGGTTTGCCGCACCGTTTTCGAATTTTGTCGGCTCGCCGAAGACCGTTGCCGATGAGATAGAGCGCTGGTTTGTCGAAGGAGCCGTTGATGGTTTCAACATCCGCGTAGGCGCACCGGGGGAATTTGCTCGCTTCACCGACGAAGTCTTGCCGCTGCTGCGTGAGCGCGGCTTGTTCCGCAGCGAGTACAGCCACAGCACATTGCGTGGTCATCTGGGCTTGCCGGTGCCGGTCAATCGCCACAGCGCTGCGCGAGTTGCGCAAACAGAAACCTTGCAAGCGGTGGGTGCATAGATGTCTTCGTCCTTGAATTATCGCTACCGACACAGCGAGTTGCCGCAAGGCGCGCCGTGGAATGAAATCATCGAGTCGCTCGTGCAGCACCGCAGTGTGCGCAGCTATCTGGATAAGCCACTGCCGGAAGGGACGTTGAACGTGTTAGTGGCGGCTGCGCAATCGGCGGCCACCTCTTCCAACCTGCAAGCCTGGAGCCTGGTGGCGATCGAGGATCCAGCACGCAAGGCGCGGCTGGCCGAACTTGCCGGTCACCAGGCGCATATCCGTCAGGCACCGCTGTTCCTGGTCTGGCTGGCGGATCTGTCGCGTATCGAGCGTCAGGCCGAACGGCGCGAAATCGAGCTCGGCGCTCCGGCCTATCTCGATAGCCTGCTGGTCAGCAGCATCGACGCTGCGCTGGCGGCGCAAAATGCCGTGGTGGCGTTGGAATCCCTGGGGTTGGGCAGTGTGTACATCGGCGCACTGCGAAATAACCTCGCGGCCGTCATCGACGAATTACAGCTGCCACCGCTGGTTTTTCCGGTCTTCGGCTTGTGTGTCGGCTATGCCGACCCGGCACACCCGAGCGTCGTCAAACCGCGACTGCCGCAACAGGTCGTGCTACACCGCGAAACTTACGGGCAGTCTGTGGAGCAGCAGTTGATCGAAGACTATGACCAGCACATCGCAACCTTTTATCGAGAGCAGGGACTGAGCACGCCCAGTTGGTCGCAGCAGGCCGTCGAACGCTTGCGCAGCATCAAAACGTTGAACGGGCGTGAACATATCAGCGCAGTGCTCAAGGGGCAGCGTTTCGAACAAAAATGATGCGGTGGCCTGATCACCTTTACCTATGTGAGCACTATGCATGTCGGCAAGTCGGCCTTTCGATTATCGGGTGCCGGCGATTGCCGGTTGTGCGTTATTCATGGAGTTACTGGATGCCACGGCGGTCCTGACTGCATTGCCGCAAATGGCCGCGGACTTTGGCGAGCCTGCCTTGCGGATGAATCTGGTGGTCTCGTTGTACCTGTTGGCGGCAGCGGTGTTCGTGCCTGCCAGTGGTTGGGCGGCGGATCGCTTTGGCCCACGGCGGGTGTTTCTGGCCGCCATTGCGTTGTTTACGCTGGCCTCCCTGGCGTGCGCCTTGTCCGGTTCATTGCTGCAACTGTCATTGGCGCGTCTGGCCCAAGGGGCGGGCGGGGCGATGATGGTGCCGGTGGGGCAAGTGATACTGCTGCGCTGGTCTTCGAGAGACAACCTGCTTCGGGCCATGGCCTTTCTGACCGCGCCGGCATTGCTGGGGCCGGTGATCGGGCCGCCGCTGGGCGGTCTGCTGGTGACCTATGTCTCCTGGCACTGGATCTTTTTCATCAATCTGCCGATTGGCCTGTTGGGACTGTGGCTGGTATGGCGATTCATTCCAGACTATCCGGCAGGCGAGGCGGGCAGGCTCGATGGCAAGGGGCTGCTGCTCAGCGCTGGTGGCTTGGCCTGTCTGGTGTTCGCGTTTGAAGCCCTCGGCCATGGGTTGCTGGCGCCGTTGCCGATTGGAGTGCTGCTGATCGTCGGCCTGGGATTCGCCTGGCTGTACGTTGTCCATGCGCGACGCTGCGAGCGGCCACTGATCGACCTGACATTACTGCGCATCCCGACATTTTCCATCGCCATCTGGGGCGGCAATCTGTTCCGATTGGGCAGCGGTGCCTTGCCGTTTTTGCTGGTGCTGTTGTTTCAACTCGGTTTTGGTCTGAGCCCGCTGTCCGCAGGGCTACTGACGTTTGCCGGCGGGGCCGGGGCGCTGGCGATCAAGTTCCTGGCGGCGTCCATTGTCCAGCGTTTCGGCTTCCGCCAGACGCTGGTCGGCAACGCAGTGCTGGGAGGGTTGTCAGTGGCCGTCTGCTCGACATTTCGGGCCGATACGCCGTATTGGCTGGTCATTGGCTTGCTGTTTGTCGGAGGGCTGGCGCGTTCGCTGCAGATGAGCACTCTCGGCGCGTTGACCTATGCCGATGTGCCGTCAGCACTGTCGAGTCGGGCCAGCAGTCTGGCGGCGATGTCCATGCAATTGAGCCTGAGTTTTTCGGTGGGGCTGGCTGCGACGATTTTGGGGCTGGTACAGCGCTGGCGCGGCCATCGGCAAGTGACGGTCGACGACATCACGCTGGTGATGCTGTTCAGTGGGCTTGTCTGTGGTTTTTCGCTGTTGCTCTTTCGCCGTTTACGCGGAGGCGCGGGGGCAGGGTTGTATACGTCGGCTGATCCAAAATGAAATGCAAATTACTGATAACGAAGTTAATAAATATTAAATAAACTAATTATTAACTTATAACTACAAAGCCTTTTACAGGCGATTCTTAGACGAATATCTTTTACTTCAGAGGTCTTCCTCTGAGAGTAACTCGACCCGACCCCTCGCACGGTGGAGGAGAGCATTAAGCCTGACCCATCTGCGAGGACTTCCTGATCATGACTACCTGACCTTAATCCTGTCGCTGTGCGCGTGGCTCCTAACGGATGGCCTGACGCCAGTCCCCGCAAAAAAACCATCACGATCTCGATGCCGGCAGCGCCCGAGCCACGGTTTCGTTCGCCTTTGAAAAAACTGCACGCAATCCGAGTGCCTGATCAGGGTCTACCCGAATGAGCAATGAAAAGCGTTTTCCCCAAACCATCTACACGCTGCCTTCCGACAACAATCGCCTGACCCTGGGGAGCGTCCCCCGACATGACGATCCATTGCTGGAGCGTCTGCATCGCAAGCAACGCCTCGCCGCGGCTTACCGGTTGTTTGCCCGTTTTGGCTATGAAGTCGGCGTTGCCGGGCATTTCACCGCTCGCGACCCGATCCATCCTGAGCAGTACTGGATCAACCCACTCGGCGTGCCGTTCTCGCAAATAACGGTTTCCCATCTGCTGCGTGTCGATGGCAATGGTCAGGTGGTGGAGGGCGATGGCTTGCTCAACACCAGTGCCCTTGAACTTCACCATGATTTGCAGCAGGCACGCCCGGAAGTCGTCGGCATTGCTCACCTGCATGCATTCCACGGTCGGGTGTGGTCGTCGCTGGGGCGTTTGTTCGACCCGATTACCGCCGAAGCCGGGGCCTTTCAAGACGACCAGGTGTTGTTTCGCCGCCACGACTTGCGCACGGCCAGCGGCGCCTTGGAACAGGACCGGAACATTGTCAGCCAGGCGTTCGTCGAGACCTTTGCCGATAATAATTTATTGGTCTGGCAGAACCACGGCCTGTGGGTCACCGGGGAGTCGGTGGAAAGTGCTGCCTGGCGATTTATCCTCGCTGAAGACACGGCACGCGCTCATCTGTTGGCGCACTCGGCAGGAGTGCCGCTGTTACCGCAGGCAGACTTGCTTGAAGGTGGAAAAGACAAGGCTCGTCATGAGTTTTTCGGTTGGCTCAACTTCCTGCCGTTGTGGGATCTGATCCGCACCGAAGAACCTGACCTGCTCGACTGAGGGGCTGACCATGCTCTCGCTCTCTCGTCGCACATTGCTGCTTGCCACCGGCGTCCTGGCTGCCGGAACGCTGCTCGACGCCCAGGCTTCGCCAGCGCCTTTACGGGTCTGGCGCTACAAAGGCTCGGCGGCGTCATTTCTTGTCGATGCCGGGCAGGCGGACACGCCTTACCCCGTGGAATGGGTGGATATTGGTGGCGGCAATCTGGTGCTCGAGGCCCTGAGAAGCGGGGATCTGGATTATGCATTCATGAGCGAGATCCCACCGATTTTCGCTTCGATTGCCAAGGTGCCGTTGGCGTTGATCGCGGTCTACAAGGGCGATAACAACGACAGTGGCATCGTGGTCAAGAAAGGCTCCGGGATCCGCAGCATTGCCGACCTGAGGGGCAAGACCATCAGTTATGTGCGGGCCACCAATACTCATTACTTCGTACTCAACATGCTGCGCCAGAACGGTTTGTCCCTGGCTGATGTACAGGCGGTGCCGTTGCCGATGCAGGATGCCTTGACCGCGTTTCGCAATGGCCACATCGACGCGTTGGCGACCGGCGGAATCAGTGCCTTGCAAGCCGCCAGCCAAATGGATGGCGAGTTACTGGAAAACGTCAGCCGCTACTACTCCGGCAATTACGTCATCGCCACCACTGAACAAGTGCTCGCCGATCCCTCGCGCCGCAGCCAGATCGGCGACTTTTTGCAGCGCGAGAAGGCCACTTGGGAGTGGGTCAACGGCCATCCCGAACGCTGGGCACAACGCAGTGAAGCGCTGACCGGTATCGACCGCGCGCTGTACCTGCATCAGTTCCGGCAGCGTAGCCAGTTGGCACGCCTTATCGGTATCGATGACACCGCCATTGCCTCGCAGCAACAGGTTGCAGACCTGTTCTACGAGAACCGCTTGATCAGCCAAAGCGTCGATGTCCGACCGTTATGGCGCAACGACTTCTCTCATCTTTTGAACAGTTGATCTCACATGAAATCGAACCCTTGTGTTTCGAAGCTGCAACTTGCCCCCTTGGCGTTTGCAGGTTTCGCGTTACTGCCGGTCCATGCAGCCACCACCGATGACACCCTCGATACGGTCATCGTCACCGGCTCCCGCGGCAGCGAGGCGCGCACGGTCACCAGCAGCCCATCGCCCATCGACGTTATCAGCGCACAGCAACTGGAAAAAACCGGCGCCAACAGCCTGCGCACGGCTTTGCAGAGGACTTTGCCGTCATTTTCGCAACGCCCTTCGGGGTCCTCCAACGACAGCATCGCCAGGCCTTACAGTTTGCGCGGCCTGAACGGCTCCAATGTGCTGGTGCTGGTCAATGGCAAGCGCCGTCACAATAGTGCGGTCGTCAACCTCGATTCAACGGCGGCCTACGGCACCAACCCGGTCGATCTGGACATGATCCCGATCAGCGCCATCGACCATATCGAGGTACTGCGTGATGGTGCTTCGGCGCAGTACGGCTCAGATGCGATTGCCGGGGTGATCAACATCATCCTCAAGCAGAACGACAGTGGCGGCTCGGTGAGCACCTCTTATGGCGAGTACACCAAGGGTGATGGTGGCACTATCCGCCAGACGCTGAACAAGGGTTTCGAACTGCCCAATGAGGGCTTCTTCAACTTTGCCCTGGACGCCAAGTCCCAGCAGACCGCCGTTCGCGCGCGCGACGCAACCGGTGCGTTCTACTACCGGCAACCCGATGGTTCGGCCGACCCGCGCGAGGCGACGGCCGACAAGGACGTGCAGAAAAACGGTTTGCCGAAAATCAAGGCGCTGGGGGTGGCCTACAACGCCGAACTGCCCCTGGATAATGTCACCCTTTACTCATTCTCGACCTTGACCAAGCGCGATGCGCGGGGCGGGCAGAACTTCCGCCGACCCAATTCCACCAACATCATCCCCGAGATCTACCCCGACGGTACGGCGCCGTTCTACACCCTCGAGGAAACGGATTACCAGGTTGCCGGAGGTGCCAAGGGCCTGGTGGCCGACTGGAGCTGGGACTTGAGCTCGACCTTTGGCCGCGACAAGGGGCAGGCCGGTGCCGACGAAACCCTCAACGCCTCCCTGGGGCCTTCGAGCCCGACCCACTTCGACAGCTACACCAATTACTTTGACCAGTGGACCAACAATCTCGACCTGACCCGTGCGTTCGAAGTCGGCTTGGCCAAGCCATTACAAGTGTCCGCAGGCCTTGAGCACCGGCATGAACGCTACAAGACCGAGTCAGATGATCCGCTGTCGTACATCAATGGCGGCTACATCTACCCCAGTGGTCCTTTACGCGGCCAGCCAGCGGCAGTCGGGGCTCAGGGCGCGATTACCCTGACCCCGGAAGACGCCGGTCAAGCCAGTCGCAACAGCTACGCGACGTATGCCGATCTGGGGATCAACCTGACCGAGAAATTCTATGTCGGCCTGGCGGGTCGCTTTGAGAGCTATGACGACAGTTCCGGCAACACCAGTAGCGGCAAGCTGTCGCTGCGCTATGACTTCACGCCTGAGTTCGCTATCCGAGGCACCTTGAGCAACGGGTTCCGTGCCCCGTCGTTGTCGCAATCGGTGTATGCCCAAACGGCTAACCAATACACCCTCGTCAATGGTGTCGCACAGTTTGTGGAAGCCAAATCGGTGCGCGTTGACTCACCGTTAGCCCAAGCGTTGGGTGCTGAGGATCTGAAGCCGGAGAAGTCGCGCAACATCAGCGTTGGCTTCGCCTACAAGCCGCTGCCCGAAGCCAGCATCACCCTCGATGCTTATCAGATCGAAATCAGGGACCGCATCGCCCAGACCGGTTTTCTGTTTGGCAACGGTGTCGACCAGATCCTCCAGGCCAATGGCTTCCGGCCTGGTTACCGGGTGAAGTACTTCACCAACGCGGCGGACACCACCACCCGTGGTGTGGACCTGGTCACCGACTACCGTGTCGATTACGGCGCGTTGGGCAACGTCAAATACGGAGTGGGCTTCAACTACAACAAAACCGAAATCGACAGCATCAAGTCGACACCGGCCGCGCTCACCGCTGCTGGCAGCAACCTGGTGTTGTTCGATCGGGTGGCCCAAGGTTATCTGACGGTCGCCAACCCCAAGACCAAGCTGATCCTCAGTGCCAACTGGAAAATCGACAAGTTCGATATCAACGCCTCCCTCAACCGTTACGACAAAGTCATCGCCCGGGATGTGAACCCCGATTTTGACGTCACCTATGGTGCCAAATGGCTCACTGACCTGGAGGTCGCCTATGACGTGACCAAAAGTCTGAACCTGGCCGTGGGGGCCAACAACCTGCTCAACGTCAAGGCCGATAACAACGCTTACCCCAACGGCGATACCAACGGCTTTCCGAAGTTCGGCAGCATCTCGCCGTTCGATCCTTACGGCGGCTTTTGGTACACCCGCGTGACCTACAACTTCTGATGAGGACGCCAACATGAGCCAACGTGACAGACAGATCATCCTCGGCGCCTTCATTCCCAGCGCCGGCATACAAGGCGCCGCGTGGCGTGACCCCGCGGCTGCCAACGATTCATTCCGCGATTTCGAACACTACCGCTGGATTGCCGAAAAACTTGAAGCCGCGCGCTTTCATGCGTTGTTCTTCAACGACACCGTGAGTGTCGATCTCGATCCATTAGCACTCGCCAGCGGTCCCAACAGTGTGCGCTGGGACCCATTGGTGTTGCTGCCAGCGCTGGCGTTGGCGACGCGTCATATCGGATTGATCGCCACGGCCAGCACCACCTATAACGAGCCCTTCAACATCGCCCGCAAGTTTGCTTCCATCGATCATCTGAGTGGCGGTCGGGCAGGATGGAACCTGGTGACATCGCTGGGCGGCGGGGAAAATTTCAACCTCGATGCACACATCAAGCACGCTGATCGCTATGAGCGTGCCGAGGAGTTCTACGATGTGGTCACTGGCCTCTGGGACAGTTGGCAGGACGATGCCTTTGTCCAGGACAAGGCATCCGGTCGCTGGCTCGACGTGGACAAATTGCATGTGCTCAATCACCACGGCAAGTACTTCCAGGTCCAGGGACCGCTGAATGCCGCGCGCCCTGTGCAGGGTTATCCGGTGATTGCCCAGGCGGGCTCATCCGACTCGGGCAAGCGACTGGCGGCGAGGGCCGGGGAGTTGATCTTTACCGCCCAGCATACGGTTGAGCAGGGGCAGGCCTTTTATCGCGAAATCAAGCAGAGCGCCCAGCGTCTGGGGCGCAATCCCGAACATCTGAAGGTGCTTCCGGGCGTCTCAACAGTCGTTGGCCGAACCCAGGCCGAGGCCCAGGCCAAATACGACCGGTTGCAGGAATTGCAGGACCCGAAAGCCTTTCTCAGTTCGATCTCGCGCTTTACCAGTTTGGGTTTCGACTTGTCTGAACTGCCGTTCGACTCGCTGGTGCCATTGCCCCCCGAGCAGTTCGACACCAACACCCATAAGAGCCGGCAGAAGCTGGTGTTCGACCTGATCCGCCGGGAGCGTCCTACGGTGCGCGAGCTGTTCAACAAACTCACCGCCGGTGGCCATCGGATTTTGATCGGCACCCCACAAAGCATTGCCGACGATTTTCAGGAGTGGTTCGAGAATGGTGCCGCGGACGGTTTCAATGTGATGTTCTCGGGCCTGCAGCAGGGCATTGGCGATTTTGTCGATGGCGTGGTGCCTGAACTGCAACGCCGCGGGCTGTTCCGGCGTGATTATCAGGGCAAAACCTTGCGTGAAAACCTCGGCTTGCCCTACATCGAAAACCGCCACTGCGTCCAGAACCTGCAGCCACTGAAAGAGGCTGAATCATGAGTGAGCGGTACAAGATGACGAAGCGGTTGCGCTGGCTGTCTCTGAGTGCGCCGCTGCTGGCGCTGCTGCTGGGGGCTTGCGGCGATCCGCAGAGCAACAAGACCGGCGCGGTTGCCGCCAAACCGCAAAACGGTGGCACGCTTCGGGTCGCGCTGGAGGGTGATCCACAGTGTGTCGACCCACAGCAGGCGGGGAATAACACCGCGCTCAATGTCGGGCGGCAACTGGTCGACTCTCTGACCGATCAGGACCCGCTCAATGGCGCAATCGTACCGTGGCTGGCGCAGCGCTGGGAGATCGATCCGGACTCTCGACGTTTCACCTTTACCTTGCGCAAAGGCGTGACCTTCAGCGACGGCACGGTGCTTGATGCGGCGGCGGTAAAAGCCAACTTCGAAGGCATCGTCGCCCTTGGCGCGCGCTCGATCCTGGGCTCAACCTATCTGGCCGGGCTCAAGCACATCGAGACACCCGACAGCCAGACCGTTGTGGTCGAATTCGAGCAGCCAAACGCGCAGTTCCTCCAGGCGACGTCAACCATGACGTTGGGCCTGCTGTCGCGCACGACCCTCGGTCTGATGGCAGGTGACCGTTGCCAAGGCCAGTTGATCGGCTCGGGTCCCTTCACCTTGAAATCCTTTGTGCACAATCAGGGCGTATCGCTGCATCGGCGCGATGACTATGACTGGGCGTCATCGTTAGCTGGCCATACGGGCAAGGCTTGGCTGGACGGCATCGAATTCCTGATCGTTCCCGAGTCAGGGGTGCGTTTGGGGAGCCTGGCGTCTGGCCAGATCGATGTGAACACCGGGGTGGCCCCACAAGACGAGCAAAGCATCGAAAGCCAGGGCCTGGTGCTTTTGACCCGAGCCAATCCTGGGGTGGTGTACAACCTGGCGCTGAACGAATCGACGGCGCTTTTCGCCGATATCAAGGTGCGGCAGGCGCTGAGCAAAGCGATTGATCGAGCCGAACTGCAAAGCATTATTTCCAGCTATCAGAAACCCGCCAGTGCGTTGCTGGCCAGCAGCACGCCGTTGTATCGGGACTTCTCCAGCCTTTTGACCTACGACCCGGATGGCGCCCGACGGCTGCTCGATGAAGCTGGTTGGCAGACGGGTGCGGATGGGGTGCGCAGTAAAGATGGCCAGCGCCTGTCATTTCGACTCGACTACTGGCAGCCGACACCGATTCTCGAACTGGTTCAACAACAATTGAAACGAGTGGGGATTGACCTGCGCCTGAACAAGTCGACCTTGAGCCAGGTCACCGCGCTACAGGCGAGTGGCGACTTCAGTCTGCGCTTTCTCAATCTGACCAGAGCCGATCCTGATGTCTTGCGCACTCTGTTCGATGCGGCGGGTTACAACATCAACCAACGGCAACCAGGCGAAGTGGATCGACTGTTACGCGAGTCCGCCGAGACCCTGAGCGGCGCCAAACGCCAGAGCTTGATCGATCAGGCCAGCGAGTTGCTTTTACGCGATGGGCATGCGATTGCGCTGGTTGAACTGGCGACGATCCTGGCCCACGGCAATACAGTTCATGGCCTGCACTATGAAGCCTCGTCGCGGTTGCAGTTTTTCGACACCTGGTTGCAGCCATGAGGGCCGGACGATGAGTGAATCCATAGGGCGTGCGAGCCCGGCTGCGAGACGCCGTCGCGGTCCGGGTATCAGGCACTATCTGTTGTCGCGCACCTGGCAGGCCGTGTTGGTGCTGTGGGCAGCGTTCAGCCTGTCGTTCCTGATTCTCTATGCGCTGCCCAGCGACCCGGTGAGCATCATGCTCAATCAGAGTGGCGAGCAGAGCACGGTAAATCAGCAGCAGGTCGCCGCGTTGCGTGCGCAATATCATCTTGATGAGCCGCTGGTGGTTCAGTACGGGATTGCCCTGTGGCACGCGGTGCAGCTGGATTTTGGCCATTCGATCCAGAGTGGCCAGCCAGTTTCCGGGGCGTTGGCCCAAGCGCTGCCGAAAACTGCCGCGCTGACCATTCTGTCTCTGTTAGTGGCGTTGGTGTCCGGTATTGGGCTGGCGTTGGGGGCAAGCCTGACGCGCCGTGCCTGGTTGTGCGATTTGTTGCTCGGGCTGCCTGCCATCGGGGTGTCGGTGCCGACCTTCTGGGTCGGGTTACTGCTGTTGCAGTGGTTTTCCTTTGGCTGGCACTGGTTCCCGGCGATGGGTAATCAGGGATTGGCCTCGTTGGTGCTGCCAGCCCTGACGCTGGCCATTCCCACCGGCGCGGTGATCGCTCAAGTGCTGGCACGCTCATTGGCCGCGACCTGGCGTCAGCCTTTCGTCGATGCATTGCGGGCCAAGGGGCTGAGCCCGCTGCGTCTGTTGCTGGTGCACGTGCTGCATAACGCGGTGATCCCCATTCTGAGTCTGTCCGGGGTGATCGTCGGTTCGCTGCTGGCCGGTTCGGTGGTCACGGAAACCGTATTTTCCCGCGAAGGCGTCGGACGGCTGGCACAAGCCGCCGTCAGCACGCAGGACATCCCCATGGTCCAGGGCGTGGTGCTGCTGGCGGCGCTGATCTTTATTGTCGTCAATCTGCTGGTCGACCTGTTGTACCCGCTGCTGGACCCGCGTATCCGCGCTTGCGCGACAGGAGCCAGAGGATGAGCGACGGATTGATTAATGCGCTGCCCGCTACGCGCCAATCGCAAAGGCACTTGGGCTGGCAAGCCACCTTGCTGCGAACGCTGCGCCGACGACCGTTGTTGCCATTGGGGCTGTTGGTCTTGTTGCTGGTATTGGGCTGGGCGCTTTGGCCTCACCTGTTCAGTCGCTTTGATCCCTTGCTGGGCGTGCCGGCCCACGCGTTACAGGGGCCTTCTCTGGAGCACTGGTTTGGCACCGATCATCTGGGTCGCGATCTGTACAGCCGCACCGTACACGGCTCGGCGCTGTCGTTGCGCGCGACGCTGCTGGCCGTGGTGATCGCCTTGTTCAGTGGCATGGTGCTGGGTGTTTTGGCCGGTTTTTTCAGGGGCTGGGTCGACGCCATATTGATGCGCCTGGTGGAAATACTGATGGCGATTCCAGCGTTGCTGCTGGCCATGGCGGTGATCACCGTCCTGGGCTTCGGCACCTTGAACATTGCCCTGGCGGTTGGCTTGTCTTCGGTTGCAACGTTCGTGCGGCTGGTCAGGGGCGAAGTGCTGCGCTGGAACGCCAGCACCTTTGTCGAAGCTGCGTCGGCCTGCGGTGTCGGGCCGTGGACCATTATCGTCAGGCACATCCTGCCCCATGCGACCGCACCGGTGCTGGCCTTGGCGGCCCTGGAGTTTGGCAGCGCGGTGCTGGCGGTGTCGGCATTGAGCTTTCTCGGGTTCGGCGCGCCACCGCCGCAGCCGGAATGGGGGTTGCTGGTTTCTGAAGGGCGCAATTACATGATTTCTGCCTGGTGGTACACCAGTTTGCCGGGGTTGGTGGTGGCTGCCGTGGTGGTGTCGGCCAACCAGTTGGCCAGGGCTCTACAAGATGAATAGGGAGTACGGAGATGAGTTTGCAACAGGAACACTTGCTGGAAGTGCGTGGCCTGCGCATTGCTTATCAGGGCAGCGAAGGGCCGATCGAGGGGGTGGCCGGCCTCGATTTTCAACTGCAGCCCGGCGAGATCCTGGCGATTGTCGGCGAGTCCGGTTCGGGAAAATCGACCCTGGCTGCGGCGCTGGTGGGTTTACTGCCCGCCAATGCGCAGATCGAGGCCGGCAGTATCCGCTTGGCGGGTCAGGAAATAACGCAAGTCAGCGAGCGCCAGTGGCAATCAATTCGCGGGCACGGTATCGGCTTTGTGCCTCAGGATCCCGGCTTGTCACTCGACCCGGTCAAGCGTATCGGCAGCCAATTGATTGAAGCATTGACCTTGCACGGCGTGCCGAAACCCCTCGCTCGCCAACGTAGCCTGGAACTGCTGCGTGAAGTCGGTCTGGCGGAGGTGGAGCGCGTCTCGCGCGGCTATCCCCATCAGCTCTCGGGCGGTATGCGTCAGCGCGTATTGATTGCCATCGCTCTGGCTAACGACCCGCCGCTGATTATTGCAGATGAGCCCACCAGTGCGCTGGATGTCGGGGTGCAGCGGCAGATTCTTGATCGCTTGCAGGCATTGGCCCGGGAGCGCGGGACGGCTGTTTTGCTGATTACCCATGACCTGGGTGTGGCGCTGGATCGAGCCGATCGGTTGCTGGTGATGCACCAGGGGCGAATCGTCGAGTCCGGTGATGCCCGGCGGATTTTCCAGGCGCCGCAACACGCCTACACGCAACAGCTGCTCAACGCCGCACCGAGTCTGACCGTGCAACAACGGCGGACGTCGGCGAGCGTGCCGCAGGTCGATGGCAAGCCTGCGACGTTACTGGTGGTGAAGAACCTGAGCAAAGATTTCTCCACCTGGCGCAACCCTGGGCCGGCGGCGGTCGATGGGGTTTCCTTCCATTTGCCGCGACATGGCACTACCAGCCTGGTGGGTGAGTCGGGCTCGGGAAAGTCCACCACTGCGCGGTTGATCCTTGGTCTGGAGCGCCCCGACATGGGTAGCGTCTTGTTCGATGGTCAGGACATTACCCAGGTTTCAAAGCGTGAGTGGCTGGCCCTGCGTCGACGGATTCAGGTGGTCTATCAAAACCCTTACGCATCGCTCAATCCGCGTCTGAGCCTTGAACAAATTATCTGCGAGCCAATGCAAGCTTTCGCAGTAGGGGATGCGGCCTGGCGACGCAAACAAGCGGCGATCCTGTTGGAGCAAGTGGAGCTGCCAGCCCGTTTGCTGGGCAGTTGTCCCACTGAACTGTCCGGAGGACAGCGTCAGCGCGTGGCAATTGCCCGAGCGCTGGCGCTGGAGCCTGAACTGTTGGTGCTCGATGAGCCGTTATCGGCGTTGGATGCTTCGGTTCAAGGACAGATTCTGAAGCTGCTTGGGGAGCTGCAAACAAGGCTCGGTCTGAGTTACCTGTTCATCTCCCACGATCTGGCCGTGGTCCGGGAGATATCCAATCAGGTGGTGGTGATGCAGGCGGGGCGGGTCGTCGAGCAGGGCGCCTGCGAGCAGATCTTTCAGTCTCCGGCCAGCGAATACACGCGCAGTCTGCTAACGGATATCCCGGGACAGGGCTATTCAAAAGCCCCTGTCCAGCGGCAAATGCTACCGACCGCTTGAACGGGTTTCAGTCGGACTTGGGAGTTGGAGAGGTGATCGAGCAGCCGTGATCAATGATTAACGTTGCTCAACCAGGTTCAGAAAGCGTCGGGTCCGCTCGTTATCAGGATTAACCAATATTTGCCTGGGTGTGCCATCGGCGACAATTTTCCCTGCCTCCATAAACAGCACTCGATCAGCGATGTCTTGAGCGAACTTCATTTCATGGGTCACCAACAACATCGTCATTTGCTGTTCATGGGCGATGGCGCGGATGACCGCCAACACCTCGCCGACCAGTTCCGGGTCCAGCGCCGAGGTGACTTCGTCGAACAGCATGACTTGCGGGCGCATTGCCAGGGCTCGGGCAATCGCCACGCGTTGCTGTTGGCCACCTGACAGTTGGCTCGGGAACGCGTCAGCCTTGTGGCTTAATCCGACCAAACCCAGGTATTGCTCTGCGCGGGCGTTGGCTTCTTCGCGGCTCAGTTTCAGCACCCGGAAAGGTGCCTCGGTAATGTTTTCCTGAACCGTCAAATGCGGGAACAGGTTGAAATGCTGGAAAACCATGCCCACGCGATGCACCACGGGCGCTCTTCTGGCACTTGGCCAACGCCAGTGCTTGACAGGAATCGGGGCGCCGGCCACTTCTATGCTGCCGTGCTGATAGCTTTCGAGCCCTTTGATCAAGCGCAGCACCGTGGATTTCCCTGAACCGCTCGGGCCGATCAAAGCGACTTTCTGCCCTTGGGGGATACTCAGGTCGAGGTGATCGATAATCCGGGTGCTGCCAAAGCTTTTCACCACTTGCTTGAGCGAAATTTGCACCGGCGCAAGGCTCTGGGTGTGGGTGAGATCAGTCATGGCTGCGCCTTTCGAGGTGTTTGAAGAACAGGGACGTCGGCACGCTGATCGCCAGGAACATCAGGGCCATGACGGTATAGGGTTCGTTGTAGCGGTAGGTCATGCCCGCGATTTGCTTGGCCGCCTGGAACAGCTCCGGGATGGTGATCACAGCCAGCAGCGGGGTTTCCTTGAACATGCCGATCAGATAGTTGCCGAGGATCGGCAGCATCGGTTTCAGCGCCTGGGGCAGGACGATCCTTTGCCAGGTCGTCGCCGTATCGAAATCCAGCGCCCTGGCGGCTTCCCATTGCCCGGCCGGCACGCCTTCGATGGCGCCCCGGTAGGCCTCGGCGATGTAGGCGCTGTAATAAAGCCCCAGGCCGATGACACCGGTGGAGATCGCTGGCAGGGTGATCCCCGCCAGCGGAAAGGCAAAGAACAGCACATACAACTGGACCATCAACGGCGTGTTGCGAAAGAAGCTCAGGTAGCCGGTGCTTGCGGCATGAACGATGGTAATCCGGGAGCGCTGGGCAATCGCCAACAGCAACCCCAACAACACTGCGAGCATAAAGCCGAGCACCACCACCTGGATGGTAACCAGCAGGCCGCGACACAGATCCGGCAGGATTGACCAGGCAAAGGCGTAGTCGAAGTTCATGATGGGCTCACCTGACGCCATGCCGTGACATGTCGCTCATAACGCCGGACCAACCAGCTCAGCGGCCAGGCCATGACGAAATAGCACACCAGGACGATGCTCCAGATCAGCGTCTGTTGTCCCAGGGTGGTCACCAATTGTCCGCCGGAAAACGTCAGGTCGCTCAGGGTAATCAAGGACACCAGAGAGGTGGTTTTCATCAGCTCCACCAGTTGATTACCCAGCGGCGGTAGCATGAACGGTAGGGCCTGGGGCAACAGAATTCGGCGAAACGCGGTCACTGGCCCAAAGTCCAGCGCTCGAAATGCATCGCGCTGCCCTCGGCTGACGTTGATCAGTGCCGAGCGCACTATTTCCGAGCCATAGGCGGAAAAGGTAAGGCCCAGGCCGATGACGCCGGTGGTCATGGGTGACAGGCTGATACCGAACAACGGCAAAATGAAAAACAGGTAGAACAGCAGGACCAGGGCAGAGATGCCGCGCAACACTTCGACGTACACCGTGGCGATCCAGCGCAGGCTCCGCGAGGGTGATAGGCGCATCAGCGCGATGATGAACGACATCAGCAACACCACCAGTTCTGCGAGGAAGGTGATTTCCAGTGTCGTCAGTGCCCCCGTTGCGAGCTGCCGGGCAATGAAGGTAGCGGTCTCTATCGTGGAAGATTCGAAAAACATGGCCTGTGCTCGTGTGGGTGGAGGCCGTTTGCTGCCGCGGGGTTCAAAGCGTGCTGGCAGGCAACGGTGCGAGACTGATCAGCCATTCGCCCTGGTTGATAATCGGGTGGTTGACGACCATCAGCACCAATCCGTGGTGGGGCGCCAGCAACTCGCCCTGGGGGTTGCCGTAAAGATCCTTCAGGCGTCCGAGGCGCTGGCCGGCAATCACCGGATCGCCGGCTGCCACATCAAGATACAGTCGTGCGCTGATGGGCGCTTCGACCTTGTCGAAGTTGCTCACCACGATATTACGCCGCTGTTTCGATACGGCTGCGCGTTCTTCGGTGAGGCCGAGAAACTGCGCGATGTTGGCCACGCCATCGAAATGAAACGCGATGCACTCGGGGTCAAACACGCCGTTGGCGCCGCCTTCGGCCATGACTGCATGGCGGCCCAGCCTCGGCAGCTCATTGGTGGCGCGCCCGCGATTGTTGGTTTGCTCCGCCGCGAATTCGACGATGCTGTCGGCATCGAACTGATGCGCCAACGCTCGAGTGTGCTGATCGAAATCCCTGTCACCGGTCATCTGGCACATGACGAATTTGGCGACGTCCTCGCGCAAGTCGCCGCCGTGCAAGTCGATAAAGACGTCGGCTTCTTTCGCCCATTCGTGCAACACATGATGTATCAACACCTGGCTGAAAGAGCCTTGCAAATCACCGGGTGAGAGGAAGTTGAGGTTTTTGCCGTCCACCGGACAGACGAATTCGGCGTGCTCGAACAGACCGGGCATGTTCAGCACCGGCAGAATCGAAACCGAGCCCCGCAGCAGATGCCGGGCGAAATGGTCCTTTAGGCGCAGCGCCGCTTCCATGGCATCGACTTCGTTGGGGTGCATACCGGCGATGATCGCCAGTTTTGCCCCTGGCAGCGGCGCCTGGATGTCGAAAAACGGCAGTTGCAGATCCGCCAGCAATGGCGAGTCAAAGGTCAGCGTTCCCCAGCTCAACGTGCCGTTTTTGCCGATGATGTGCTTGTGCAAAATGAAGTTCTCTCAGTGCGATGAGTGTCAGAGTGCGCAGCGTTGTGCAGCCGTCACGCCGGCGTCCGGCAATTCATTTTCGGTGTAGCCGTACTTTTGCAGAATTTTCAGCAGCTCGCCGGAAGCCCGTAGTTTCGACAGCTGGTCGTTGAACGCTTGGGTGAATTCAGGATCATTTTTTGGCAGGCCATAGGCGTGGTAATTCCAGGTCGGCTTGCCTTGTGCATCGGTAATCTGATTGAAGGGCAGGGCGCGTTCGACCGCCGGGCTGTCCGCTTTTTTCACCAGGCTGATAATTTCGGCATCGGGGAAATACACCACGTCGACACGATCGGCCTGGAGTGCGGCCAACGCCTCGGTATCTTTGTCGAACAGGATCACATTGTTGGCGGCAATGCCGGTGTCCTTGGCTTCCTGTACCTGATTGGTGCCGGTTTGCGTGGCCAGTCGCGCCTTGGGATTACTGGCGACATCCTTGAGGCTGTGCAACTTCAACGGGTTGCCCGCTTTGACAATAAAAGCGCCGCCGGAATGGGTGACAGGGTTGGAGTAGCCGATGACCTTGCAGCGACTGGGATTAATGAACAGGCCCGCACCGATCAGGTCGAAGCGCCCGGCAGCAAGCCCGGGAACCAGCGAGCCGAAATCGGTGATTGGCGTGTCGATCCTGGTGATGCCCAGCGGTTTCAAAATGGCCTGCAATACTTCGACGTTGGCCCCCGTAATCCTTCCATCCGTACCGATATAGGCATAGGGCTGTTCGTTGGCAATGCCCGCGGTCAGTCCGCTGGCGCGGCCTTTCTCCAGCAAGCCGGCCATGGCAGAGGAAGCAAACACGACGCTCAACAGAGCGGTGGAACCGAGGGCAGCTGACAACGAACGGAGCTTGGTGCCTTTCATGATGTTCTCGAGTGTAAATGGTTAAGGGGGCTTGGCTAACCGAGAGTCGATGGGGAGCTAGCTATCGACTTTATAGATATAAAAACTATTTTTTAAATATCGTTGAGGAATATGTATAGATCGAGGTCAAAGGGGCGCAGGTGGGCTGGGATTGGCTATAGGGATGGCTGTAGAGGGATCGCTGGCGCGATATATGTCCCAACAGTGTGTAGACTTTCGCGCTTCGAATCATGGAGTCTCATGCCGGGGCCCCTGTCCGTTGTGTATTGATCAAGGCGTGCTTATGGATCTGCGTCAGCTTGAAGCGTTTGCTGCTGTGATGTCGGCGGGCAGTGTCACCGCGGCAGGAAAGATGCTTGGCCGCTCCCAGCCTTCGGTGACCAGGGTTATCCAGGAGCTGGAGCAAGAGCTCGGTTTTGCCTTGTTCGAGCGCAGCGGACCCAAGGTCACGCCCACCCACAAGGCGTTCATGATGTACGCCGAAGTCGAAAGCGCATTGCTGGGGATTCGCAACATTCGCCAGCGTGCCCAGCACATCGCCCGGGAAGAAAATCATCAGATCAAATTGGTAGCGATCTCGGCGCTGGCGCTTGGGTTGTTGCCGATGGCGTTGTCACGCTTGCCTGATAGCTTGCGTCCGCAGCAGATCCAGTTGCAGAGCATGACCCCGGAAAACGTGGTGCAGGCGGTGTTGTCGAAAACCATGGATCTGGGCGCCGTGAGCTTGCCGCTGGAACATCGCGGACTGGATATTCACTGGATCGGCGAGGCGCCCTGTGTCGCGGTGTTGCCGGCCAACTCCGAATTGGCGGCGTACGAAGTACTGTCCATGGAGCTGTTGGTACAGCAGACCCTGATCACCATGGCCAATCCGTATCGTTTTCGTCGGCGCGTCGACAAGGCCTTTCTTGACGCCGGAGGCTCACCGCCGCACATGCTCGATACCAACACGTCATTGGTCGCGATGCAGATGGCCAGGGTCGGGTTGGGCGTTGCCCTGGTCGATCCCTTCACCGCGGTGGGGGTGCCATTGGAAGGCGTGGTGGTCAGGCCGATTGCCTGCAATATCCCGTTCTTCTTCGGCTTGATTTCGGCATTCGCCAACCCGGTGTCCGATGTGACGCGGGCGTTGATCGACGAGATTGCCGTTTCGGCAAAATTGCTGCTGCCGCATATGGTCATGCATGAAGCCAGTGTGCATGACGCGCTGTTGCAGAGCATCTACGCCGAGTAAGTCGCGCAGGTCTGATAACGCGGCTCGTTAATTCCATTTGCGTCTATCAATATGTTTTTTTGCGCGTTGCGAGAATAAAAAACCCCTTCTAGTATTCACTTTAAGCATTCAATGGCGCCAAGCATTCATTTTGTGCGGCCAATGAAGCGTTTGTAGTGTTCGAACCAAGGGTCGAGTGAATTGCTCTCGATCATCATCGAGTAGCGATCAATGTCCGATGTGAATCCACCCGCAAGCCTTGCGGCACTCGAAGCACGCTTGCGCCAAGACCTGGCCTGGCTCGACCTGCCTGCCAATCCCTGGGTCAAGCCGCGCTTCAACGAGGGGGCGGCGGTGGTTGACGTGGCGATCATCGGCGGCGGCATGGCCGGTCTGGCGCTTGCCGCCGAGCTGCGTCACCTGGGTGTCGCTGCGGTGATCTTCGATCAGTCGCCAGCAGGCTTCGAAGGCCCTTGGGCCACCACCGCGCGTATGGAAACCTTGCGCTCACCCAAACACCTCACCGGGCCGGCGCTCGGGTTGCCCGCGCTGACGTTCCGTGCCTGGTTCGAAGCGCAATTCGGCGCTGAGGGCTGGGCCGCCCTGGACAAAATTCCGCGTCTGCAATGGGCCGATTATTTACGCTGGTATCGCAAGGTCCTGGCGCTGGATGTGCGCAATGAACATCGCGTCAGCCGGGTTGCGCCAAGGGCTGACGGATTGGTTGAGCTGGCCGTCGTGACGTCGGCGCAGACGCATCATCTGTTGGCGCGTCATGTCGTGCTGGCCACCGGACGCGACGGTTTGGGCGGCCCTTGGGTGCCTGAGTTCGCCCGGCGGCTGCCGAGTCATCTTTGGGCACATTCTGCGCACGGTTTGCAGAACGCCTGGTTTGAAGGCAAGCGTGTCGCGGTCATCGGTGGCGGGGCGTCCGCCATGGACAGTGCCGCCACCGCGTTGGAAGCGGGTGCGAAGGGGGTCGATCTGCTGATCCGCCGCGCCGAGCTACCCCGAATCAACAAAGGCAAAGGCGCCGGCAATCCGGGAATGATCCACGGCTACTGGCGCCTGCCGGACGCCTGGAAATGGCGCATTCGCAACTACCTCAATACCCAGCAGGTGCCGCCACCGCGCGGCAGTACGCTCAGGGTGTCCAACTCCGGCAAGGCGCGGTTCCTGTTGAGCAGCCCGGTGGTGTCGGTGGAAGAAAATCCGGCCGGCGGCCTGTGGCTGCACACGCCCACTGCCCGAATCGACGCGGATTTTCTGGTGTTCGCTACCGGCTTTCGAACTGACTTTAAACAACGCCCGGAATTCGCACCGTTCGCCTCGCACATCCGCGTCTGGCGGGATCGCTTCGAGGCGCCGTCCACAGAAGTTGATGCCGAGATGTCCGAACTGCCGGACCTGGGCGATTGTTTCGAGTTTCAGGAAAAGCTGCCCGGCCACTGTCCGGGGCTGAACCACATCCATTGCTTCAGCTATCCCGCCGCACTGACCTATGGTGCGGTGTCCGGGGATATCCCGGCCATCAGCGAAGGCTCCAAGCGCCTGGCGCAGGCCTTGGTCGGCCAATTGTTCAACGACGACATCGCGTTGCATTTCGAGTCGATACGCAGTTATGCAGACCCTGAACTGCTGGGCGATGAGTGGGTGGCTGCCCGGCCGACCGCTGAAGAGTCACGGCAATGATCGGCTGGGCCCTGCGACGATTGACTCAGTCGCTGCTGGTGATTGTGCTGATGACCCTCGTGGTGTTCATCGGTCTGAACGCTATCGGCAATCCCATGGACATTCTGGTGGGGGAGGACCTCAATCAGGCCGAACGCTTGCAGGCCATCGCGCACCTGGGGCTGGACCAGCCACTGTGGGCGCAATACCTGATTTTTCTCAAGGGCGCTGTCCACGGCAACTTGGGCCAGAGTTTTGTCTATCACGAAGACGCCATGCGCCTGATTCTGCAACGACTGCCGGCGACCTTCGAACTGGCGTTCTGCGCGCTGTTCCTGGCCATCGTGATTGGCGTTCCTTTGGGCATGTTTGCCGGCGCCTATCCCGATCACCCGTTCTCGCGGCTGATGATGGCTTGCAGCATCGTGGGCTTTTCGCTGCCAGCGTTCTGGGTGGCATTGATGATGATCATGCTGTTCTCGATCAAAATGGGCTGGCTGCCCGCCAGCGGGCGGGGCGATACCCGCGAATGGCTGGGCGTGCAGTGGTCGTGGCTGACCCTTAATGGCCTGCAGCACCTGCTGTTGCCCGCGTTGAACCTGGCGCTGTTCAAAATTTCGCTTGTATTGCGCCTGACCCGGGCCGGTGTTCGCGAAGTGCTGCCACAGGAGTTCGTCAAATTTGCCCGGGCGAAGGGGCTCTCGCCGATGCGGGTGATGTGCATGCACGTCATGCGCAACACCATGATCCCGCTGGTCACGGTGCTGGCGATGGAGTTGGGGTCGACCATTGCCTACGCGGTGGTGACCGAAAGCATCTTTTCCTGGCCCGGCGCCGGCAAGCTGATCCTGGACAGCATCAACACCCTGGATCGTCCGGTGGTGGTGGCCTATTTGATGGTGGTCGTGGTGATCTTCGTGGTGCTCAATTTGATTGTCGACGGCTTGTATTACGTGCTCGACCCCCGCGTGCGTAGCGAGGCCTCCCGATGAATGCCATTCAAAAAACAACATCCCTTAATGTGCGGTTGCAGGCCCAGTCGCCCTGGCGCCGGGTGTTCGTCGAGTTCAAGGGCTCACCGACGGCAGTCGTCGCTCTGCTGGCGTTGCTGGCTATCGTGGTGGTCGCGGTTTTTGCCCCATGGATCGTCGTGCAAAACCCCTACGACCTGATGCAGCTCAACGTGCTGGATGCACGCCTGGCACCCGGCAGCGCCAACATGGACAGCGGCTACACCTATTGGCTCGGCACCGATGGCCAAGGTCGCGACCTGGTCTCGGCAATCCTGTATGGCTTGCGCATCAGTTTGTGGGTGGGGATCGGTTCGGCGTTGATTGCGGCGTTGATCGGCACGCTGCTGGGCCTGGTCTCGGCCTATGTCGGTGGCTGGGTCGATGCGCTGTTGATGCGTCTGGTGGACCTGCTGCTGTCGTTCCCGGTGATTCTCATGGCACTGATGATTCTCGCCTGGCTGGGCAAGGGCGTGGGCAATGTGATGCTCACGTTGATCCTGCTGGAGTGGGCCTATTACGCCCGCACTGCTCGCGGTCAGGCATTGACTGAAAGCCGCCGCGAATACGTCGAGGCCGCGCGAGGGCAGGGTATCGGTCCGTGGCGCATCGTCACCCGGCATATTCTGCCCAATTGCCTGCCGCCGCTGATTGTCATCGGCGCCTTGCAGATCGCCCGCGCTATCACGCTGGAAGCGACCTTGTCGTTTCTCGGTCTTGGTGTGCCGGTGACGGAGCCTTCCCTGGGCCTGCTGATCGCCAACGGCTTCCAGTACATGCTCAGCAACGAATACTGGATCAGCCTGTTTCCGGGGCTGGCGCTGTTGATCACCATTGTCGCGATCAATCTGGTCGGCGACCGATTGCGCGATGTCCTGAACCCGAGGTTGCAGCGATGAGCCTGCCCGAAGTGCCTTTGCAGCAGCCAACCCTGGAAGTACGTGGTCTTTGCACCTCGTTCCATACCCGGGCAGGCGTACTGCCGGCGGTGCGCGATCTGTCGTTACGCGTTCAGCCAGGTCGAATTCTGGGGCTGGTGGGCGAGTCGGGGTCGGGTAAATCGGTGACCGGGTTTTCGATTCTCGGCTTGGTGGATGAGCCCGGTCGTATCAGTGGCGGCCAAGTGTTATTCAAAGGTCGTGATCTAACAAAACTCTCGGCTTCGCAACTGCGCGCGTTACAAGGCAATCGGATCGCGATGATTTTTCAGGACCCGATGATGACGCTCAACCCGGTGCTGCGGGTCGATACGCAGATGATCGAAGCGGTGCGTGCCCATCGCCCGCTGAGCAAGCGCGAGGCTCGTGAGCACGCCAGCCGAACCTTGGCACTGATGGGCATCGCCAGCCCTGAGGAACGTCTGCGCGCCTATCCCCATCAGTTGTCCGGTGGCATGCGCCAGCGGGTGGCGATTGCTATCGCACTGCTGCATTCGCCGGACCTGATCATTGCCGATGAGCCGACCACGGCACTGGACGTGACGATCCAGGCGCAGATTCTCAGCGAAGCGCAGAAACTGGTGCGCGAGCAGGGCACGTCGCTGATCTGGATTACCCATGACCTGTCAGTGGTGGCCGGGCTGGCCGATGACGTGGCGGTGATGTACGCCGGGCGCATCGTCGAACAAGGGCCGGTCGCCGATGTGCTGGATCGTCCGCAACACCCCTACACCCAAGGCCTGATCAACAGCCTGCCGAGCCGCAACAAGCGCGGTGAGCGTCTGCGCCAGATTCCCGGAATGGCGCCGGATTTGTCCTCCATGCCGGCGGGCTGTGCGTTCGCCGAACGCTGTACCCGAGCATCGGTGGCTTGCGCACAGGAACCTGAACCCCGGGAGGTCCTGCCGGGCCAGACGGTTCGTTGTTTTCACCCTGGAGCCGCCGATGCGTACTGATCAAAACCCCCTCGTTGAACTGCGCAAGGTCAGCAAAACCTTTGGCAAACCGGTGCCTGAGCATTCAATCCAGCACCTGTTGCAACGATTTCATCTGACTCGTCCCAAGCCAGTGACCCACGCCGTCGATCGCGTGGACCTGCGCATCGCTCGTGGCGAAGTAGTTGGCCTGGTCGGTGAATCCGGCTGTGGCAAATCAACCCTCGGGCGCTTGGTGGCAGGGTTGCTGCCGGTGTCATCGGGCACCGCGCTGGTGAACGGTCAATTGCGCGACAACCTGACGGCGCAAGATCGCCAGGCGGTACGCCTGCAAGTGCAGATGATCTTTCAGGATCCGTCGTCGAGCCTCAATCCGCGCCTGCGGGTCGACCATATCGTTGGCGAGGGCGCGTTGCTGCATGGCTTGACCGACAAACAAGGCTTCGACGATTACGTCAGTGCGCAGCTGCAACGGGCCGGGCTCAGCCCTCAGTTGCGTCAGCGTTATCCGCATCAATTCAGTGGTGGTCAACGTCAGCGCATCGGCATTGCCCGAGCACTGGCAGTGCAGCCGCAACTGTTGGTCTGCGATGAATCCGTGGCGGCGCTGGACGTGTCGATTCAGGCGCAGATTCTCAATCTGTTCATGGACCTGCGCGACGAGTTGGGCCTGACCTATTTGTTCATCAGTCATGATCTGGGCGTCGTCGAACACCTGTGCGACCGCGTCGTTGTGATGTACCTGGGTCGCGTGGTCGAGAGCGCGTCGGTCGATGACCTGTTTGCCCGCGCCAACCATCCCTACACCCAGGCACTGTTGGCGCAAATCCCGCGCTTCGATGTCCGCAGCACCCGTTATGACGCGGTCAAAGGGGAAATCCCCAGTCCGCTGAACCCGCCCGCCGGGTGTCATTTCCACCCTCGTTGCCCGCACGCCACCACGCGCTGTCGCAGCGAAGTTCCAACACTCAGGGAGGTTTCGCCGAACCACCTGAGTGCGTGTCACCTCAACGACCACTTTTGAACGAGCGCACTGACGTTCGTCATGCCCATTGCGTGCAAGGAATTACCCATGAATCCATTTGTTCGTTCACTGTTAGCCTCGGCGCTTATCCTGGCGGCCGGCAGTGCTGCCGCGCAGACCTTGCGCATCGGTTACGCCGACCCGGTGTCGTCCCTCGATCCGCAATTGAACAACTACGCCGGTGACCGCTCGGTGGCGCTGCACGCGTTCGAATCGCTGGTCAACCGCCGCGACGACAAAACCCTCCCTGGCCTGGCCAAAAGCTGGAAAGTCATCGATGACACGACGTGGGAGTTTGCCCTGCGCGATGACGTGAAATGGCAGGACGGCAAGCCGCTGACCGCCGATGACTTCGTGTTCTCGTTCGAGCGCGCCCGCAGTGTGCCGGGCAGCGTCGCTTCCTATGCCGGGGCCACCCGCACCGTGGAATCGGTAACGGCCAAGGACGATCACACCCTGATCATCAAGACCCGCACGCCCAATGCAAACCTGCTGCCGGACGTGGACTCGATCTACATCGTCAGCCGTCATGCCGGCGCCAATGCCAGCAGCGCCGATTACAACTCGGGCAAAGCCATGGTTGGCGTGGGGCCGTACCGCTTCGTCTCCTATGTGCCGGGTGACCGGACGATCTTCGAGCGCAACGAAACCTACTGGGGCGCAAAACCGACCTGGGACAAGGTCGACTATCGCTTTATCGCCAACGCCGCCAACCGCACAGCCGCGTTGCTCGCCGGTGATGTGGACGTGATCGACAAAGTGTCGCCCACCGATGTCGAACGTTTGCGCAAGACGCCAAATGTCAATGTCTACGCCTATCAAGGCTTGCGTGCGCTGATTATCCAGCCAAGTTTCCGCGAAGGCCCCAACGAGTTCATTCGTGATAACGCCGGCCAGCCGTTGCCCGAGAACCCGCTACGTGATGTGCGCGTGCGCAAGGCGCTGTCGTTGGCTATCAATCGCCAGGCCATTGATGAGCGGATTATGCAGGGCACCGTCACCGAGGCCAATCAATGGATGCCGGCCAACACGTTCGGCTACAACCCGGATGTGAAGAACATTCCGTTCGACCCGAAACAGGCCAAGGAACTGTTGGCACTGGCAGGCTTCCCGGAGGGCTTCCAACTGACTGTGCATGTGCCGGGTGATCGCTACCCACAGGCACCGGAAGCGCTGCAGGCCGTGGCGCAGTTCTGGTCGCGGATCGGCGTCAAGGTTCAGCTCGAAGTGTTGCCGTGGGCCGTATACGCCGGCAAGGCCAACAAGAATGAACTCGCGGTCAGTGTCATCGCCTGGGGTAACGGCACCGGCGAAGCGGCGTATGCGTTGACAAACATCCTGACCACCGTGGACAGCAATAAAGGACAGGGCGCCTCCAACTGGGGCCATTACAGCAATCCGTTGGTGGACAAGGCGTTGGTGGATTCGACCGCCGAGTTCGATGAGGGCAAGCGCCGCAAGATCCTCCAGGACTCGGTCAAGGTGGTCAGTGACGACGTTGGCATCATCCCGTTATTCCACTACCAGAATATCTGGGCCGCCCGCAAAGGCCTGAAAGTCGAACCGCTGGTCAGCGACCGCACGGCGGCGACCATGGTCACCGAACTACCTTGAATCGTCTTGCGCCAGGGCCGCCAGGCTCTGCGCGCAATTTATGCCAACCGTCCTGGAGGATTTGTCATGACCTTGACCGCTGAGCCCATTCCCGCTTCGGATTTGCTCGACCGCTTGTTGAACCTACAGCCCACTAATCCTCTGCATGCCGTGCGCCATGCCAGGGGGAAAGTCGTTGCGTCGACACAGGCCTGTCAGGATCTGTTTTTTGATCCGACGCTGGAAAGCAACCTGTCATTGATTGAGCGCCTGTGGGTGGCTTACTACGCCGCGCGACTGACACCGCACCCGACGCTGACGGCGCATTACCTCGAGCAGTTGCAGGCGCTGGACGCGGATAATTCCGTGCGCGCGGCTATCGATTCCGGTGCCATCGAAACGCTGAACGATGCTCGTCTGCGGGCGATTTTGAGTTTTACCCGTACCTTGATCGAATCCCCTGTCCATGGCGATCAGGTGGCTTTGCAAGCGCTGCAACATGAAGGATTGAGCACCGCCGAAGTCGTCGTGCTGGCGCAATTGATTGCCTTCCTGTCCTATCAAGTGCGTCTGGCCGCCGGGCTCGGCGCGTTACTGTCCGCTGGAGCAGCCTGATGAGCGAGCTTATTCGCAGCAATGGATTCACCAACGAAGTGCTGGGCTGGAAATCCTGGCTACCCACCGTTGACCTGAACAGCGCCACGCGCAAGCAAGTGGCCGTGCTGCAAGAAAGTCATCCGCAGGCCATGACGTCGGACTACTACCTGACGCTGGCTCACCACCCGGACATCCTTCGCCAGCGTTCGCAGGCATTCAACGCCATCATGTATGCCCCCGGCGGTTTGTCCCGTGCCGAGCGCGAACTGGCGAGTACGGTAGTGTCGCGGGTCAATCAGTGCGTGTACTGCGCCTCGGTGCATGCACAACGGTTCGAGCAACTGGCCAAGCGCAACGATGTGATCACCGAGGTGTTCGCTGACCCTGCAACCGCCGGCACGACGGATCGGGAAAAGGCCATCGTGCGGTTCGCCATTGATCTGACCCTGGAGCCGGCGTCGCTGAACGCCAGTCACATCCATGCCTTGCGCGATCAAGGGTTGGATGATGGTCAGGTGCTGGATCTGATCCACGCGATCTCGATTTTCGCCTGGGCCAATCGATTGATGTTGAATCTGGGTGAGCCGGTGTTTGTTGCGCCATAGCACCACCCATGGGGCGGCGGTTTTTCTGGGGGGATGTCGCGCGCGGCTGCCAAAATCAAGGCAAAAAAAAGCCGCCTGAAGAGGCAGCAAAAAAACGAGCACGCGTTGTGATTGCTGGAGTATGACTATCGAACATTACAGCGCGATGACAGATTTTTTGCGTACTTCGACGATCACCTCCTCAAGACCCGCGATGCGGATACCTGCTCGTCTGCAAAGGGTCGCGGGTGTCATCTTAGCGTCATCGACCCCATGGCAAGATCCTCGCAAACCGCCTAGCGCGCTCAGCTTGCAAGGAATCCCCCGTGAAAGGAGACGCTTCTCTATTTGCAGCCATTGATCTTGGTTCCAATGCGTTTCGCATGATCATCGGCCAGTCAGTCAGACGGCGTCAGGGGTTCATGATCCAGGAAGTGAAAACCTTGCGTGAACCTGTTCGTTTGACGGAGGGGTTTGAAGGTGGAGCGCTGGACGAGTTGGCGCTGGATCGGGGATGGCAAGCGCTCGCGCGATTTGGCAAAAAGTTACGCGGCTTCGAGGCCGGGCGAGTGCGGGCGGTGGCGACCAGTGCCGTGCGCGAAGCCGACAATGCGCAACTGTTTTTGGCCAGCGCCGAGCGCCACCTTGGGTTTCGGATTGACGTGATCTCCGGGCACGAAGAGGCAAGGCTGGTGTACGCCGGTGTTGCCCATACGGTCCCAGGTACCGAAAACCGGCGACTGGTCGTGGATATCGGTGGCGGCTCCACTGAATTGATTCTGGGGCAGGGCGCTCGGCCCCTGATGACCGAGAGTATTGCCATCGGCAGCGGCACGTTCGGCGCCCGCTATTTTCAAGGGGGCTGTATCACGGCTCAGGCGCTGCTGGAGGCCGAGCGTGCGGCCACTGTTCAGTTCGAAAAAGTAGCGCGGCGTTATCGCGCGCTGGGTTGGCAGCAGGTGATTGGCTCTTCAGGCACCGCACGGATGCTGGCCAAAGTCCTCAAGGCCAACGGGTTGAACGACTATGACGAAGTCGGCATCACCTACAGCGGCTTGTTGCGCCTGTCGTTGCGCCTGCTTGAAGTGGGGCATGTCAAACAGCTCGGTCTGGCGGGCTTGCAAACGCATCGTCAGAGCATCTTGCCTGGAGGCTTGGTGCTTATGCTGGCGGCATTCAAGGTGTTTGGTGTCTCGCATATGACGCCTTCCGAACCGGGGCTGAGGTTCGGCGTCCTGCATGGTCTGATGAGCAAACACTGATCAGCCCGTGCTTACGGTGCCGGCCTTGTCCCGAAGTAAGCCGCGAGGGGGCGAAAGAAACATTCGCCAAGACATCGCGGCTGACCTCGGTTGATTCAAGAAACGCTCCAAAAGCGCTGAGATTCAGGAGCCAACGCTCCGGCACTCATTACTCAGAAGCGAGCGCGGCGTCACTCCTCACTGATTGAGTACCAGCGGCTGTCTGGCGACTTATCTTGAACCATGCGGCGTACAAGGCCGGGACGAAGAAAATCGTCAGCAGCGTCGCCACCGTAAGGCCGCCCATGATCGCAATGGCCATCGGTCCCCAAAACACACTGCGCGTCAGCGGGATCATTGCCAGCACGGTGGCCAGCGCCGTCAGCATCACTGGACGCGCCCGGTGAATGGCCGCGTCCAGCACCGCATTCCATGGGTCGCGCCCTCCGGTGATTTCGATCTGCACCTGATCGATCAGGATCACTGCGTTACGCATGATCATGCCGCCCAGTGCGATGATGCCCAGGATCGCAACGAAGCCCAGCGGCGACTGAAAGACCAGCAGCGCCGGCACCACACCGACCAGCCCCAGCGGCGCGGTCAGCACGACCATCCACATGCGGGAAAAGTTCTGCAGTTGCAGCATGAGCAACAGCAGGATGGTGATCAGCATCAGCGGGGCCACCGCGATCAGCGCCTTGTTGGCTTTGTCACTTTCCTCAACGGCGCCACCCGTATCGATGCGGTAGCCCGACGGCAGCTTCGCTTCGATGTCTTTGAGCAACGGTTGGATCTCCTGAGTCACCGAGACACCTTGTTCGCCATCCTTCACGTCGGCACGCACCGTGATTGCCATATCGCGGTTGCGGCGCCAAAGCACTGGTTCTTCCAGTTCAGAGCGCACCTGTGCGACTTGCGACAGCGGCACCACCGTGCCCTGGCGCGTGTAGAGGTTGATGTCTTTCAGCGTGTCGAGGCTGTGACGCTCAGCCGGCACGGCACGGGCGACGATGTCGATCAGGTCCTCATGCTCACGCAACTGCGACAGGGTTGCACCGTTCATCACGGTCTGAGTCGCCAGCGACACGTCGGCCGGCGTGAGACCGAGCGCGTTTGCCTTGTCCTGATCAAGTTCGACCTTCAGCGTGCGCACCGGGTCGTTCCAGTCGAGCTGGAGGTCGCGCACCTTCGGGTTGGACGCAATCACGTTCTCCACCTCGCGGGCGATCTGGCGCACCTTCTGGGTATCAGGCCCTACGACGCGGAACTGCACCGGGTAGCCGACAGGTGGCCCCAACTCGAGCCGGGTCACGCGCACCCACGCCTGCGGGAATTGTTGGTCGGCCGAGGCCACCAGCCGCGCACGCACCCGTTCGCGTGCTTGCAGGTCCTTGGTCATGACGACTAACTGGGCAAATCCCGGATTGGGCAGCTCTGGGTTGAGCGAGAGATAAAAACGCGGTGCGCCGGCGCCGGTGTAGGCGGTATAGAAACGCACGTCCTCGTCCTTCGCCAGGATCTCCTCCATGTGCTTGACCTGCTCGGTCGTCGCGGCGAACGAGGAGCCTTCCTTGACGCGCAGGTCAATGACCAGTTCAGGGCGCGAACTGTTGGGGAAGAATTGCTGCGGCACCAGCTTGATACAGGCCAGGGCAAGCACCAGGGCGGCAACCGTCGCACCGATGACCACCCAGCGACGCTCGATGGCGGCGTCGATCAGGCGGCGCAGGCTGCGGTAGAACTTCGTGTCGTGCGGGTCACCGTGCTGGTGCGTGCCCAAGTCGTTGGGCAGCATCTTGACCGCCAGGTACGGCGTGAAGATGCCGGAACAGATCCACGAGAACAGCACTGCGGTGCCAACGATCCAGAAAATGCCACCCGCGTACTCGCCGGTGGTGGACTTCGAGAGGCCGATCGGCAGGAAGCCCACGACGGTGATAAGTGCGCCGGTCAGGCGCGGCATGGCGGTGGACTGATAGGAGAAGGCAGCCGCCTTCACGCGGTCCATGCCGGTTTCCATTTTCGCCACCATCATCTCGATGGCGATGATGGCGTCATCCACCAGAAGTCCCAAGGCGATAATCAGTGAGCCGAGCGAGATTCGTTCGAGGTTCCAGCCCATCGCCAGCATCACCAGCGCCACGCCGCCCAGCACCAGCGGCACCGTGGCCGCAACCACGAGACCTGCGCGCCAGCCCAGGCTGGCCAGGCTCACCGCGATCACGATGATCAACGCCTCGGCCAGTGCGCGACCGAAGTCCAGGATTGCATCCTTCACCGTGGTGGGCTGGTCGGCCACAAGTTCAAGTTCTACCCCATGCGGCAGCTCGGACTGGATCTTGGCGACTGCCGTATCCATTGCCTTGCCAAGGTCCACGATGTTGCCGTCGCTGGTCATCGTGATGCCGAGCATCAGCACGGGCTGGCCGTTGTGGCGGACCGTGTAGGTGGGTGGATCCTCGAAGCCCCGTGTAACGGTCGCAATGTCGCCGAGCTTGATCTGCCGGCCGCCCGCGGCGATGGGCACGTTGCGGATAGCCGCTTCGCTGGCGAACTGGCCGCTAACGCGCACCATGACGCGGTCGCCGCGGGTATCGATCTGGCCTGCAGGCACCATGGCGTTCTGGCTCTTGAGGCTTTCGGCAATGGCCAGCGGTGTGATGCCCAGCGCGGCCAGGCGCTCGTGCGAGAACTCGACGTAGACACGCTCGGCCTGTTTACCGATGAGATCGATCTTCTTGACCATCGGCACCTTCAGCATCTGGCGCTTGATGTCCTCGGCCGCGTGCGACAGGTCGGCTTGACCGACGCCGTCGCCCTTGATGGCGTACATCAGGCCGTACACGTCGCCGTACTCGTCGTTCAGGATCGGGCCGATTACGCCGTCAGGCATCTCGAGACTCAGGTCGTTGAGTTTCTTGCGCGCCTGATACCAGGCTTCGCGCTGGTCAGCCTTGGAAGTGCCGCCGCGCACGGTAAGCGTCATGCCTGCATAGCCTTGTCGCGCGTAGGTGACCACCTTCTCGAAGTTGTCGATCTGCTCGAATTTCTTCTCCATGCGGTTGAGGACCTGGTCCTGCAGCTGCTGGGCAGTGGCGCCCGGCCAGATGACCATGGCGGTCATGGACGGCACGGAAAAGTTCGGATCCTCGAGCTGGCCGAGGCGGGTGAAGCTGAACGCGCCAGCCACCGCGACAATGAGGAGCATGAACAGAACGATGGCGCGATGGCGCAGCGCCCAGCTGGTGAGGTTGAAGTTGTTCATCGGGCGGCCTGCTGCGTGGTATTGGCGTCAACGATCGCCGCACCGGGGAGCGCGACCTTCAGTCCGGACGTCATCTTCTGGACACCGGCGGTGACGACCAATGCGCCAGCGTGCGGCCCGGAGACGAGCACCTCGTCGTTGCGATAGCCCAACACCGCCACAGGCTCCAGGTCGACGATGCCTATCGAATCCTTGCCCGTGTGCGTGACCACCCACAGCGCCGGCTGGCCACCGTTTTGCGTCAGTGCCGTGGCCGGCACCGCCGCCACTGAGACACTGGTCATGACGCGCTCAGCCGTTACCGTGGCGGTGGCGCCCAGCGGCAGCGCCTGGGCCGGCTTGAGCCGCGCGCGATAGGTGCGGGTCTGCGCTGCGGCTTGCGGCGATAGCTCGCGCAGCGTGACATCGAAGACCTCGTTCGGCGCACTCGCCAGCGACGCCTTGAAATGCGCGTCCTTGAAGACGGCCAGTTGATCCTCGGGCACGTCGATGACGATCTCGGATTCGTCCGGATTCGCGATCGAGACAACCGGTTGCCCCTCGGGCACGACCTGTCCGGCCTCAAAGCGCACAGCCGTGACGACGCCGCTACGCGAGGCGCGCAACACGGTGTACTTGAGACGATTGCGCGCGAGTTCGAGCTTTCGTGCCTCGGCTTCGGCCGTCGCATGGGCGGTTTGGGCATTGGTTTGTGCGCGCTCGCCGTCGGCTGCGCTGACCGAGCCGTCAGCCTTCAGTGCGGTCAGGCGCTGGCGGTCCGAGTCAGCCTGGCGCATCTGTTCTGCGGCAACCGTCCACTGTTGTCGCGATGCCTCTTCGGCGAGGCGATAGTCAGCGTCATCCAGTACAGCCAATATGTCGCCTTCACGCACAAACTGGCCTACCTCGACCTTGCGCTGGGCGACCTTGCCGCCGACGCGGAAGGCCTGGTCGACTTCATGCCGCGATTGCACGGTGCCCACGTAGCGACTGATGTCGCGAGCATTGTCGTAGTTGATTTCAGCGGTACGCACGGGTCGGGGTGCCTGCACGGCAGTTTGATTGGGGCTGCACGCGCACAGCATGACGGCGACAGCCAGGGCGCCGGCCGCGGTAAGGGAGGTTTTCAAGGCGGATCCTCTAATAAACGGCAGATGCTTAAGAAAGTGGTGGCTGGTCGGCTTTGTTGGCTGCGGTGGGGGTGACGGGGTGTTCGAATACCTGCCAGCCGCCGCCCAGGGCCTTGTAAAGCTGCACGCTATCGATCAGCAGGCGGGTATTGCTTTCATTGGAGTTCAGGCGTGCCGCCAGGCGTGCCCGCTGCGAATCCAGCAGTGGCAATAGGTCGATCTGCCCGCGGTTATAGAGCGATTGCGCACGGGTCTGCGCTGCCTCGGCAGATGCGGCTGCCAATTGCAGCGACCCGGCGCGGCGCCGCTCCTGCGCTAGCGTGACGAGGGCGTTCTCCACATCCTCGAGCGCCCGTACGATGCCGTCTTCGGCGCGCAGCACCGCCTCTTTTTGAGCGCTTTGGGCCGCATCGTTGATTGCTTGCGTGCGCCCGGCATTGAAGAGCGGCATCGCCAGCAGGCCCGCCACATTGGTGAAGCGCGCGGCACCAAGATCGGCACCGTTCAGGCTCAGTCCCTGGCGACCAAAGGACGCGCCGAGAAAGAGTTGCGGGAACCACTCGGCGGCCGCTTGCTGGCGTCGCGCATTGGCGGCGTCGAGCTGTGCCATCAGCGCCAGTACATCGGGGCGGCGTTGCAGCAGCTCGGCGGGCTGGCCGGGCCTGGCTTCGGGCACGTCGGTCAAATCACCTGTTGAAGGCTGGATGTTCCTGGTGTTGAAAGACTGATCTGCGATCAGTACCGCGATACGGTGACGTGCCACCGCAACTTGGGTTTCCAGCGGCGGAATCTGCGCCCGCGCCGACAATGCGTCGGTCTGCGCACGTTCAACGTCGAAGGCGGATGCCAGCCCGACCTGTTGACGCGCGGTGACCAAGCGCAGCGTCTCGTCCTGCATCGCCGAGATGGCTCGAAGCGTCGCGACCTGGCGTTGCGCACCGACCAGTGTGAAGTAGTTGCTGACGACGTCGCTCATCACCAACAGGCGCACGCCACGCATGTTGTGTTCAGCGGCTAGCGCATCGGCGTCAGCCGCCGCTGCGCCGGCTCGCAGACGGCCGCTCAGGTCGAGCTCCCACGACACATCCAGACCGACACTGGTTGTCTTGGTATCCGGATAACCTTGTTTCGTGGCCGAGTTGAAGCCAGTGCTGCGGTCACTGCCGGAGGCGGATGCACCGACGCTCGGGAACAACCAGGATTGGCTGACGGTTTCTCCGGCACGCGCGGCACGCAAGCGCTCGGCGGCCATCTTGACGTCGCGATTCTCACGCGCTGCTCGGCGTACAAGATCCGTCAGCAACGGGTCGTGGTAAACCTCCCACCACGCCGCCTCGGGTTCCATTTCGGAGGCCGTGCTCGTGGAGAAGTTGCTCGGCAGGTCTACCGACGGCTTGAGCACCTCCGTGGAGCAACCAGTCAATATCAGGGCAACAGACGCGGCGAGCGCTGCGCCCACGACGATGCTGCCCACGCGTTCGGCATATTGCAGGGGCGTCTGGCCGTTGCGGGTCAAAAGATGGAAAGTTGGAAATCGCGGCATCGGATTGAGCTCGTGAAGATTCGAGGTGGCATCAGCGTAGGGCTCGGCGCGCGCGAAGTTGTCAGCGAAGGGTCGCCGTTCGGTCGCCATTTCGAGCACTCGTTCGTCGTGAAGGCGTCATTCGCTGTCGGCATTTATCGTGTGTTCGCCGGCCGTCAACGCAAGGTCCGAGGCAATCGATTCCAGCAGCTCTTCGGCGCAGGAAAACTCGCGCTGTCGCCCGGTGACCAGGTTTTCGAGGCGGCCCACAAGGGCTCCGGGCGCGGCGTCGCTACGCAGTTTCACTACGTACGAGCGGCGGCTCGGGTATTTGGATTCAGGGTTCAGGATCATCGCAGTCCAGGGAGGCAAGAAAGTTCGACGCCAGCGTAAGCGGCTTGCTGGGGCGAGTCGTAAGCGAAAGGTCAGATTTCGGTCGGAACAGTGACCCTTACCGAGGAGTAATCGCGTTGCTCACGACCGCTTGGCAGCGCGAATCAGCGAGCGCGCGCGTTTCGCCAGATCGGTTCCGTCGGTTTCCGGCGACTGGTCAACCAGCGTCGCCAATGCCAGATGGTCCTCGGCCGTAGCGTCAGGGTGCTCCCACAGTTCGACCAGCGCTTGCAGCTCCAGCCACGGCGCCTCTTGGGCGCGGGCTTCTGCAACCGCGTGCCGCAGCGCAGCGATGCTGGCGTCGGACTGACCCTGTGCTCGCCAGATCGCTGCCTCCAGCAGCAATAACTGCGGCAGGTAGACGCGCTCGCCCAATTCTTCGCCCACCCGAAATGCTTCCTGCAGCTCGACTTGCGCTGCGTTGCAGTCACCTGCGAGCAGCAGCGCTTCGGTGGCGTAGCCGAGTACCTCGCTGGCACCGGAGCGCATTCCAAGCCCAGTGTGTTCTTCATAGGCCTCACGGATGCGACGGTAGCCGTCGCGCGCTGCTCCGTTGCGCGCGTCGGCCCAACCGCGCCACCAGCGGCAAGCCGTGCGCCCGAGTGCGAGCGAATATTCATCGACCAGCGCCTGCATGTCGTCGGCCAACGCAGACACACGCGCGTGATTTCCCATCCGTACCTCGATCAACACCTCCTGCCAGGCGGCGACCAGCCAGGTCATGGGTTGGCGCAACGTCTGTGCGCGTGCCCGCGCTTGCTGCATGTGGATTCGGGCTTGCTCGATCAGACCAGAACGCACGAGTTCTATCGCCAGCATGCCGTGCAGCATGACCTGAGGATCGGCTGCAAAAATCTCGTTCGTCCCGATGTCCAGCGGCTCGGCGATCGCGAGGGCGCGTTCCAGCCAATGGCGAGTCGTCTTCGTGCGTCCCTGGAGGTGGTGCACCTCGCCCCGAACGATGCACGCCGCCAGCATGAGCGCTTGATCATTTGCCTCGCAGGAGAGGGTTTCAGCACGCTCCGCCACCTCGAGCGCCAACTCATAGTCGCCGCGCAAACCTAGCAGGTAGCCGAATCCATGCAGCAGGCGACCCCGCATGGGGTGCTCGGGTACATCTGCCAGCAGTCGGTAGCCACGTTCGAAAGCGCATTTGGCTTTGCTGCCGACACCGAACATGTGAAAAGCCGAAACCCCTTGCAGGGTGGCCAGGGTGATTTCGAGCGCGTTGCGCTCCGTCCCTTCGGGAGTCTGCATCAACAAGACCAAGGCGCGCTCAGTGAGGCCAATGCACAAGTCCGGGCTGAAATGCAGTAGCGCGGCCTCTGCGGCCTCAGCGTAGTAACGCAGCGCAATCATCGGTTGCCGAGTGCGGTCGAAGTGCATCGCCAGCTCCGAGGCAGCAACCGGCACGCCGGTTTTGCGTTCGTGTTCGAGGGCCATGCCGACCTGGCGATGAAGTTGGGTGCGCAAGGCGCGCGGGGTGCGGTCGTACAGTACCTGGCGGAAGAGGGCATGTCGGAAAGCGTGGGGTGGCTCCAGTGTCTCTTCAATTTCCGTGACCCGCGATCGTATGAGCCATACCTGTTCGTGTATCAGCTCTTCACAGGTGTGAGCCACCCAAGCGAGGTCGCGCTCGAGGGCCAGTGAAACCGTCTCGATGCGGAATTCGACCCCGCATACCGCTGCGGCCGAGAGGAGGGTACGTTGCTCGGGACCCAGCCTGGCGATGTAGTGATCAATGATGGCTGCTAGATTTTCGGGAACCGCCAGATCCGCAAGCCGAGCTTCGATGGTGGCTTTGTCGTCCTTTGGGTCCATCACTTCACTGGTGATTGACGAAACGAACAACGGCACACCGTCGGTCCGCTCGTGCAGGGCGCGCACGAAGGCTTCATTGCGTGCCAGCGAGGTCGAACGCAACGCAACATAGTCAGCGACCTCGGTTTCCGAGAACGGGTCGAGCACCACTTCCTCGCACAGACGTTGCAGACGCAGTTCGTGGCGCAATGAGCTGAGGGGATGATCGAGCGCAACCACCTCGGCGAGGCGCAAGCTCGACAGCCACATCAGCCGTGTGCGGCCACGTCGCCGCGCCATATAGTTGATGAGCTGGACCGTCGCCCTATCGCTCCAGTGCAGGTCTTCGGTCACCATCATCAACGGGCGCTGCTCTGTGTAGCGGTCCAGCAATTCGCCCATTTCCCTAAGCATGCGATCCGGGCCGACGCCGGCAAGCTCGCGCCGCAAGGCGTCTCTCTCCTGCGTGGTACTCAGCCACGGAAGTTGCAGCAGCCAGGTCGGTGCCACGGCGCGCATCAGCGCCGGCAGGGTAGGGTCGCTGCGGCACAGATCGGCTAATGCCTCCAGCACCGGCAGATACGGCTCGCCGGCGCCGTAGTGCTCCACGCAATGGCCGCGTGCGCAGGCGATGTCGCCAAGGCCGGAGAGGAAATGTTCGATCAACGTGGTCTTGCCGATTCCCGGCTCTCCAGCGAGCCAGACCACGGCGCGCTGGCCGCCCTTCGCCTGTCCCCAGGCCCTTTGCAGCCTCGCGACCTCGCCAGTGCGACCGATGAATGACGGTGACGAAGGTGTGCCGGTCGCTGCAACGGTGGCGGATGCAGGCGG
This sequence comes from Pseudomonas sp. DR48, assembly GCF_019823085.1. Taxonomy (NCBI): domain Bacteria; kingdom Pseudomonadati; phylum Pseudomonadota; class Gammaproteobacteria; order Pseudomonadales; family Pseudomonadaceae; genus Pseudomonas; species Pseudomonas sp. DR48. The sequence goes on from NZ_CP081946.1 coordinate 5,141,471, forward strand.
CATCGAAAGGGCACAGGAGGGTGGGGCGATGAAGCGATAGCCGCGCCGCGATACCGTCTCGATGAAGCGAGGAAGCCTGGGGTCATCGCCCAGCACCTTGCGCAAATCGCTGATGGCCGTTTTCAGCACTGAGTCGCTGACGAACCGATGCCCCCACACGGCATCCAGCAAGGCATCCTTGGTCACCAGCGACCCTGGTTGGCGTGCCAGCACACACAGCAACGTGAAAGGCGTTGGGGCCACCGCAACGGTTTCCCCGTTACGCGACAGGCAGGCGTTGGACTCGTCGAGTTCGAACTCGAAGAAGCAGAGCGAGACTGGGTTTGGATGGGGCTGCGGACGTGCCACGGTTGATTCCTGACGACTAAAACAAGGTTGTGCGCCGCGACGCTGCACATAGGGTTCGATAGTGAAAACCGCTGTGTCCGGCTTCCTGGTCCTATCGGCCAGCCTTTTGAATCAACGGCTCTCCAGCCTCGGCAGGTTTGAGCCATGGGTCCAATGACAACGCTGATCGGCGTTCAAGCCAAGCGTCGCCGGTCGGAAACTCGCACGCGCGCAAACTCGGTTCACGCCGCGCAATCCGGCTCGCCCCTTGGTCCTGTCGCGGCTTGAGCATGATCTCAAAAAATAATGACAAAAACATCAATATTGAAATATCTCTCAATATTGAATACCTTCACCTTGCCTGACGAGGAGACCTCGCGTCTCACGACTTCAATCACAACAAGGGCTCGAGATGAACAACAACAAGAAAGATTGCCAATTGCCTCCCGCCGCCGTCGATGTGCTGGTGATCGGTTATGGTCCGGTAGGTGCGACCATTGCTGCGCTTCTGGGCCGCTATGGCGTCACGACCCTGGTATTGGACAAGGTCCATGACGTCCTCCTGATGCCGCGAGCCATTGCTCTGGACAATGAGGCGCTGCGCATCCTGCAACAGGCCGGTTTGTCGGAAGACGCTTTCGAGAAGATCGTTATCCCTGAAGTGAAAATGCACTCCCCGGTACTTGGACAGTTCGGTCGAGCCAATACCGAGGGGTGCATCGACGGCCATCCGAAACTTGTGACGTTCTATCAACCCGACCTCGAACACGCGATGCGCGGCCAGGTTGCCCGGCTTAAAACCGTCACCAGCCTGGGAGGCTTCGAGCTTGAGAGCCTGGTCGAGATGTCGGATGGCGTCGTTGCTTGCGTACAGGATGAACATGGGCAGACGCATTCCGTCCGCGCCCAGTATTTGATCGGAGCGGATGGCGCCAGCTCCAGGGTCAGGGCGCTGATTGGCCAGGAATTCGAAGGGCAGACCTACGCGGAGGATTGGTTGATTGTCGATGTGAAGAACCGCCATAAGTCAGCGATTGATCACATCGAGTTTGTCTGTGATCCGCGGCGCCCGACGCCGCACATGCCTGCCCCCGGCGGCAGGGAGCGTTGGGAATTCATGCTGCAATCCGGCGAGTCCCGGGAAGAGCTGGAAAGCCCCGAAAGCATCGCCCGGCTGATCGCGCCATGGATCAACCCGCAAGAGCTGGAAATCGAGCGCAAGGCGGTATATCGATTCCATGCGCGCTGCTGCAACAGTTTCAGCAAGGGGCGGGTCTTTCTCGCCGGCGATGCAGCGCACATCACGCCTCCTTTTGTCGGCCAGGGCCTCGTTGCGGGACTTCGTGATGGCGCCAACCTTGCCTGGAAACTGGCTTGGGTCCTTCGTGGCCATGCCGCGCCTGCAATACTTGATACCTATGACGAAGAGCGCCGACCTCATGCCCGCGCAATGATCAATCTGGCGAAACTCATGGGCCGCCTGGTGATGCCCAAGAACAAGATTGCCGCTTTCTTTGTCCACGGTCTGATGCGCACGCTGGCGTTGACGCCCACGACCAGAAGGTACTTCGAACAGTTGGACATCAAGCCGAAGAACACCTTCAAACACGGCCTGTTCGTGCAGCATTGCCGGGGCGACAAACTGGTACGTGGCAGCCTGTTCCCGCAGGCCTGGACTCGCAACATGCAAAAGCAGATCAAGCTGAGCGACGATGCGCTGGGAGATAACCTGACCCTGGTTGGATTCGGGGTTGACCCGTTGTCACTGCTGACCCCTGACCAGATTGTTTCCTGGGAAAAAATGGGAGGCCACTTTCTAGAGGTCAGAGCACGCGGCCAACGCTCCGGTGGCAGCTGTGACTTCATCGAAGACATGAACCATGAGATCCTGCCGCTGGCTGCCAAGGGAACGCTCGTCGCGGTTCGCCCCGACCGTATCATCATGCACCACGCCCCAGGCGCAGAAGCAGGCAGCCTGCTTCGAGACTGCTGGGGGCTGCTGGCCAGCAAAGGCGCCATGCCGGACGGTGTTTCCATTACCATCAACGAGCCCATTAGATTACGAGCTTGATCATGCATTCCCCCACTCTTCCTTTAGAAGCTGATGCGCCAGAACCTCTCACGAGAGGTCACAAGAAACGTGAGCGCACCCGCCGCGGCCTGGTGGACGCCGCGTTGCGTCTTATCGCACGCAAGGAAGTGGGGGAGATCGCACTGCTCGAGGTCGCGGCGGAAGCCGCGGTATCCAACGGCACCATCTACAACTATTTTCGGACTCGCGACGAAGTGCTGGAGGCGGTGGGCATCGCCATGGCCGCCGAGTTCTCCGATGCCATTTCCGCCAAGAGCAGGGACGTGCACTGTGGTGCACAGCGGCTTTCGATCGGCGTGCGCATGTTTGTGTGCCGGGCCGCAGCCGACCACCAGTGGGCGAATGCGCTGCTGCGCATTATCCATTTCGACCAGGCCATGCGCTCGCGTCTGGCTGACCATGTACTGGGCGATCTGCGCGAAGGATTGCGTGCGGGTACGTTTGCTTACGAAGACGAAGGGGTCGCCCTGGACATCGTTTTGTCGTGCACAACCGGAGCCATGCGCTCTGTTGTCGAGGGGCGTGCAGTGGAGGAGCATGATCTGCGGGTCGCCGAAATGGTTCTCCAAGCCCTGGGCGTCACTCCTGCCAAAGCCAGGAAAATCGCCGGCAAGCCGCTGCCGGCCTGATCCGATGTCGTCGGCGCTCTAACTGGTTTGATCTATCCATCGTCGATAGCGCTTCGCTTGGCGACGAGTCTTCAGCCATTAAAAATCTTCTCACTAAACTGAACATCTGTGTTCAGTTTAGTGAGTTCGCTTGACTGTTTTTTATCATGCGAAATCGATCCTCTCATCCGAAATGTTTGCCATAAGGCTGTTTTTACGGGTGCTGACTCCAGTAGGCCAAAAAATAGTATTGACGCAAAATGAACACGAGTGTTCAATTGATCCATGAGGTAATCCTGGAGAGAGAACCGTGGAATCCCTGAACCCAACACAGCGCCGCATCCATCAAGCTGCCTTTCGCCTGTTTGCCGAAAGAGGCACCTCGCAAGTGAACATCCTCGACCTCGCGCAAGAGGCCGGTGTGGCGCGCGGAACGGTCTATAGCAACATCGACAGCATGGAAAACCTGTTCGAGGCGGTCGCCAGCCATCTCGCGAGGGAGATGCATGAGCGCGTCAACAAGAGCTTCAATGCCCTCTCGGACCCTGCTCATCGCCTGGCCAATGGCATTCGATTCTTCATTCGCCGTGCGCACGAAGATTCCCAGTGGGGCGCGTTCATCCATAAATTCGCCATGAGCAATTCGGCGTTGCGCGAAATGTTCAGCAGCCAGGCGACCAAGGATCTTCTGAGCGGGCTCGCCGCCGGGCGCTATACGTTTGCGCAGGAGCAATTGCTCTCGGTACTGACGCTGATATCGAGCAGCGTGCTCGGCTCGATTTTCCTGGTACTGGAAGGTCACCGAACGTGGCGCGAATCGGGCTCCGATACCGCCGAGCTGGTATTGCGCGCATTGGGTGTGCCGCCACAAGAGGCCCGTGCGTTGGCAACTCAAGAGTTGCCGGCACTGCCAACTCTCGACTGAGCGCCTAATTGATTTGACTGAGCAAACCCCTGGATTTTCAGGGGTACGGGACCGCTTTGCCCTAAAACCCCGGAAAACAACAACAATGAACGACAAAAAAGAATTGCATCGGTTGGCGACACCACACCCCGCGCGGCATCCGCAGCCGACGGTAAAGGCCCAGGTTTTGACTCACCTGATCTTCCAGCGGCCGGACTTGAATGAGGCGGCGCGTTTCCTGACTGACTTCGGCCTGACGGTCGCTCGGCAGGACGCCGAGATTCTCTATATGCGGGCCACCGACGCCGCTGCGTATTGTTACCGCGTCGAATGGGCCGAACAGGCCCGTTTCATCGGGTTCGGGCTTGCCGTGCGGTCCCTGGAAGAGCTTAAAAAGCTCACTCGAATCCCGGGTGCGTCATCGGTCGAGAAATCGGAACATCCGGGTAAAGGCTATTACGTCAGACTGACGGATCCTTCCGGTTTCATTGTGGAAGCCGTGTGCGACCAGACACCAGGCAAGGCGCTGGCACATCGAGCGCCTCTGAACTGGAACCTGGCGCAGGAACCACAGCGAATCAACGCGACGCAGCGTCCGCCGATTACTCCTCCTGAAGTCCTCAAGCTGGGCCACATCGTCATTGAAGTGGCCGACTATCAAGCAACCTGCGCCTGGTACACGCAGCATTTCGGGTTTATTCCCAGCGATGTGCAGGTACTCCCCGACGGCACGCCTATCGTCACGTTCATGCGCCTTGATCTCGGTGACATTCCCGCGGATCACCATACGCTCGCGATTGCGCAAGGGTTCATGGCGACCTACAGCCATAGCGCTTATGAAGTCGTCGATACAGACGCCGTGGGTATGGGGCAGCGCGTCCTGCGTGAGAGCGGTTGGGCGCACTCATGGGGCATCGGCCGGCACATTCTGGGCAGTCAGATCTTCGATTACTGGCAAGACCCTTGGGGCGACAAGCACGAGCATTACTGCGACGGGGATATTTTCACCGCCACTCGGCCGACGGGCATTCATCCGGTGAGTCCCGAGGCCATGGCGCAGTGGGGGCAGCGCATGCCCAGGAGTTTTACCAAACCCAAAATGAACCTGGCCAATTTTCTGCTGCTGATCCGCAACCTGCGACGCAGCCCTGACCTGAGCATTCGCAAGCTGATAACACTCATGCGCATGTTCGGGTAGAGCTACACCGTTGCCAGCCCCCGTTTCAGAACATCACAACAGTTCCCGCGCCACTGAACGCGGGACAAACGCCGCTCCAGGAGTACCTTCAATGTCTGCTGTACACGTAGTCCGCTTTGAATTTCAGAACGGTATCCACTGGGGCGTGCTTCGCCAGGGCCGTATCACAGTTGTCCCCGGTGTTTTTGAAACGACCGGTGACTTCATCAGCCAGAACAGTCTCGACGACCTTGCTCAACTGAAAGGTCCGGAGTTGCAGGAGGGCGACGTAAAACTGCTGTCGCCGGTGACCCGTAACCAGCAGTTTGTCTGCCAGGGTGCCAACTACCGTCAGCACATGATCGAGTCAGGCATGGATCCTGATGCGAAGAAATTCAACATGATCTTCACCAAGGCGACCAGTTGCCTGGTGGCGGCTGACAGCGACCTGATCAAGCCGCGCCACGTGCGCTTCCTTGACTACGAGATCGAACTGGGCCTGGTGATGAAACGCTCGATCACCGGCGCTATTGCTGTCACCGACGCCAATTTGCATGAATTCATTGCCGGCGTCGTCATTGTCAATGACTACTCGGCCCGTGACATTCAGATTCCCCAGATGCAGTTCTACAAGGGCAAGAGCTACCGTACTTTTGGTCCGGTCGGCCCGTACCTGTGCCTTCTGGATGCCAAGAGCATGCATTACCTGAAAGCGCTGCAGTTGCGCCTGACAGTCAACGACCAGGTACGACAGAACGACAGCACGGCCAATCTGGTTTACGGCCCCGCTGAAACCCTGACCGAACTTAGCGCGTTGCAAGATCTCGCGGTCGGAGACTTGATTGCCACGGGGACACCTGCCGGCTGCGCTCTGACGATCCCTTCGCCCGGAAAAATGCGCATTGCAGCCCTTTTGCCGGAAGCCACCAAGTGGAAGCTGTTCCTCAAGGCACAAGAGGGCCGGACGCAGTACCTCAAGGCCGGTGACGTGGTCGAGGCGCGTATTCGCAGCGCCGATGGTGTGGTCGACCTTGGCGTGCAACGCAACCGGGTCGTGGGAGAAGTTTAATGATTGTTCGAAGCCTGAATGACATCGAAAGTCTTGAGCGAGTCCCCTTGTCGGAGCGCGGGCTGGCTTGCAGCACTTATGAAGCGCTGCGTGTGGCGGCCGAGCGCACCCCCCAGGCACCGGCGCTCAGCTTCTTCGCCGATGCCGCCGATTTCAAGCGCACCCACGAGTGGAGTTACTCCCAACTCTTCGCGGATATCACCCGCGCGGCGAATGCCTTCCATGACCTGGGCATAAAACCGGGGGAGGTGATTGCCTTCATCCTGCCCAACCTGCCGGAAACCCACTTCACTCTATGGGGCGGGGAGGCGGCGGGGATTGTCATGGCGATCAATCCTCTGCTTGAGGCCAAGCAAATCGCAGGCTTGCTGAATGCGGCAAAGGTGTCAGTGGTGGTGACACTCGCCCCGACTCCGGGCAGCGATCTGTGGCCCAAACTGGTTTCGCAACGGGATCAGCTACCCACGCTCAGGTCTGTTGTCTGGGTCAGCATGGAGCCCTATGTCGACGAACCGGTGCGAGGGGCTCTGAAAGCCATGGCACTGAAAGAGCGAGACGTGCACAGCGGTATCGCGATCCACGATTGGCAATCGCTGATGAATACCCAGCCCCACACACACCTCAAGAGCGGTCGGCAAATCCGCGAGGATGAGTGCTCTTCCTACATCTGTACGGGCGGCACCACCGGGCTCCCCAAAATTGCCGCGCGTACCCATGGCTCTGAAGTATTCGACGCATGGGCCATCGACGCTCACATGCAGCCACGCAGTAATGTCCAGGTTCTGTTTTGTGGCCTGCCGCTGTTTCACGTCAACGGGCAACTGGTGACTGGACTGATGCCTTGGACTCAAGGCGACCATGTGATCCTCGGCACGCCTCAGGGGTATCGTGGCGAGGGCGTGATCCCACGATTCTGGGAGATGGTCGAGCACTTCGGTATCAACCTCTTTTCCGGCGTGCCAACGGTCTATGCCGCGCTTCTGCAAAATGAATGGCAGGGTCGCGACCTCTCCAGTCTTCGCTATGCAATCTGTGGCGCGGCCCCCATGCCCGCTGAGCTTTTCCGGGAATTCGAGCGCCGCACCGGAGTGAAGATCCTTGAAGGTTATGGCCTGACCGAGGGCGCCTGCGTCTCGTCAATCAATCCACCCCATGGCGAGCGCCGTATCGGCTCCATCGGGATACGACTGGCCTATCAGAATATGCGCGCGGTCATGCTCGATGATTCTGGAGCGTATCTGCGCGACGCCAACGTGGATGAGATCGGCGTCATCACGATCAGTGGACCGAACCTCTTCGAGGGTTATCTGGAGGAGCGTCATAACCAGGGCCTCTGGATCGATATCGACGGTCAGCGCTGGCTGAATACCGGCGATTTGGGCCGCCAGGATGCGCAGGGTTATTTCTGGCTGACCGGGCGCAAAAAGGAGTTGATCATTCGCGGTGGCCACAACATCGATCCAAAGCAGATCGAGGAGGCGCTTCAGGCGCATCCCGCTGTCGCCTTGGCCGCTGCAATCGGTAGCCCCGATGCCTACTCGGGCGAGGTGCCGGTTGCCTACGTCCAACTACGCCCCGGGCAAACCTGCAATGTTGAAGAACTTGAAGCGTTCGCTCATCTGAACATCAGCGAGCGGGCAGCCGTGCCCAAGCGCATTGAAATCCTCGACGCATTGCCCCTGACGGCAGTGGGCAAGATATTCAAGCCCGCTTTGCAGCAGAGGGAAATTGCCAAAGTCATCCAGCAGGAAGTGGAACGTCTGGGGCTTTCGGATATTGCCGTTGAAGTCGTTCAGGACAATCGTCGTGGGCAGGTTGCCTGCGTCAAGGCCGGACCTGACCAGGAAGTCCTGGCTCCGCTGTTGGGCCGTTATAGCTTTCAAGTCGAGTGGATTAATTGAGTTCCTGATTCGCAATCTGTAAGTCCAGCCGTCAAGCCTTGGTGCTGTTCCGCCAAGGTCTATGACACAACTTGGATCAATTCCAGCCGGCACTGACAAGTGCACGGGGCGGCGAAGCCATGCCTGCGTGCAAACAACAAAAACAATAAACAAGAGGTGGAAAATGAAACTCAATAGCCGCGTGATCCCGTGTCTCTCTACTCCGCGCAAGTGTGCTGTCTGGATTGAATTCGGCAGTGCCATCGCACTGCTCAGCGCCTCTACCATCGTCAGCGCAAACGGCATTGCTCTAAACGAACAAAGTGCAAGCAGTGCGGGAACTGCTTATGCGGGAAGGTCGTCTTCGGCGCTGGACGCGAGCACTATCTTTGGAAATCCCGCAGGCTTGACCAAGTTGAAGCGCAGTGAGATTTCCGGCGGGGCCGCGGTCGTTTCGGTCAGCGACGACATCAGTGATGCACGAAGCAGTGCCACAGGCACCAATAAAGGGGACTCGGTACCCTTGGGCGTCGTGCCCTTCGTCTACATGTCTACGCCCCTTGATGATCGTTTTTCGATGGGGCTGGGACTCTATGCCCCCAGTGGTCTGATCAATGATTACGAGAGCACTTTTCAGGGGCGCTATCACGGTTCTTATAGCACGACCAAGGAAGTAACCCTGCAACCGACCATTGCCTGGCGGATCAATGATTACGTGTCCATTGGTGGCGGCCCGACCATAAATCATTTCAATGCAAAGCTTCAGAATTACCTGGCGACCGGCGCCCTGAACAACGGCGAGGACACACTGGTCACCATCAAGGGTGATGACACCGCACTTGGCTACAACATCGGCCTGTTGATTGACTTTACTGAGGCAACCACTTGGGGGATTAACTATCACTCGAAGGTGGATTATCAACTTGAAGGGCATACCGAGATTTCTGGCTCCCCGAGCGTCATTCCGTTGAACGGAAAATATGACAACAAGATAGACCTCACCATGCCCGAGTCCGTGGATACGTCTATCACCCATCATTTCGACAGTCGCTGGACGGGCTATCTTGGGACCACCTGGAAACGCTGGAGCCGGATCCAGAAGGTCGAGGCAATCAATAGCGGTCTTTCCCCCCTCGGCGAGGCAGCGGGTCTGGGGCATGTGATTGAAGAAATGAACTGGCGCGACACGTGGAGCACCGCAGTGGGCGCTTCCTATCAATTGAACCAACAATGGCTGCTGCGCGCAGGCTACGCCTATGATCCGTCGCCCATCAGAAATGCCGATCGCAGCGTACGCATTCCGGTCGGGAACCGCCAAGCGGTGACCTTTGGTGGCGCTTATTCGCCGAGTTCCGATCTGACGATTGACTTCGCTTATGGTTATCTCTGGGATTCTAAAGTCTCGGTGAAGCAGGCAAACAATTCCGGTGTTCAACCGGAATACAGTGCCAGTTACAACAATAGTGCGAATGGGGTTTCAGTGCAGGCTACCTATCGGTACTAACGTATGAAGCGCACCTTGGGTGGGACGCCGATGTCTTTTACCGAATCCACGGCGCGCCATCCATGACGGGTTGCTGCACGCGTATCGACCGCCAGCTAACGCCAAAAGAGCCGGAGCCGCTGATTCAAGCCAGTTCGTGCAGTTGAAATACTTACGAAACATTCCAGCCTTATGCTTCGCCTCACTGAAATCCAGGAGGTTGGAGATGAACCGACCATCAAGAAGCCTGCGCAAACTGCTCGACTCGGTCGCCACTAACAATGAGGCAGCCGCGCTCGATATGATGCGCGCAGCAGAGCAACTCAAAGACGAAGTACTACGCCAGCGGTTGCTCAACATGATTCACCGACTTAACCAGGACGCTATTGACTTACGAATGGCGCGTGACGATATCCAGGGCGGAGCTATAAAGCTCGCGTGACCGGGCTCGGTGATGTCTTTTGGTCGCAGGAGACTATTTGAAAAATTAGCGACGGGTCGAACAGCAATGCTTCATCCAGGGTGTGGGCTGAAGTGTGGGCAATGGTTTTTTACCAAGCCCCAGAAACGACAAAGCCCTGAATAATCAGGGCTTTGTCGTATAAAGATGGCGGAGGCGATGGGATTCGAACTCATGGACCTGTTACAGTCGACGGTTTTCAAGACCGTTGCCTTAAACCACTCGGCCACACCTCCGTTTGCGTTGCGGGCGCCATAATACCTGAATGAAACACACTGTCAAACTCTCTGCATAGCTTGTTACAGAGCGTCTGTTATGATCTTTGCGACTGAACGTTTCAAACCAACAGGAGTGTCGCCATGCGCGAACAGGATTACGCAGTTAATAACAGCGTGCAGGCTGAGCAGCTAGAGGTTAGCCGCGTCCTGCGCAACACATACGGCTTGCTTGCCCTCACCCTCGCATTCAGCGGCGTGATGGCGTTCGTCGCTCAGCAGATGCGTGTCGGTTACCCGAACGTGTTCGTGGTGCTGATCGGCTTCTACGGCCTTTTCTTCCTCACCAACAAACTCCGTGATTCGGCCTGGGGCCTGGTGTCGGCATTTGCCTTGACCGGTTTCATGGGTTTCCTGCTCGGCCCGATCCTCAACCGCTACCTGGGCATGCAGGGCGGCGCTGAAGTAGTCAGTTCGGCCTTCGCGATGACCGCGCTGGTATTCGGTGGCCTGTCGGCTTACGTGCTGATTACCCGCAAGGACATGAGCTTCCTCGGTGGTTTCATCACCGCTGGCTTCTTCGTGTTGCTGGGTGCGACGCTGGCAAGCTTCTTCTTCAAGATCAGCGGCCTGCAACTGGCGATCAGCGCAGGTTTTGTGCTGTTCTCCTCGGTCTGCATTCTGTTCCAGACCAGTGCCATCATTCAGGGCGGCGAGCGCAACTACATCATGGCGACCATCAGCCTGTATGTATCGATCTACAACCTGTTCATCAGCTTGTTGCAGCTGTTCGGCATCATGAGCCGCGATGATTAATCGCCAGCTTTGAGTTAATAAAAAACCCGCCTAGGCGGGTTTTTTATCGGCTAGCGAAAGATCACTCTTCCAGGCTACCCATTGCAGTGGTGTTGAAACCACCGTCTACGTACATGATTTCGCCGCTGATGCCGGACGCCAGGTCCGAGCACAGGAAGGCGCCGGCGTTGCCGACTTCGTCGATGGTGACGTTACGACGCAGCGGGGTTTGCGCTTCGTTGGCCGCCAGCATTTTGCGGAAGTTCTTGATGCCGGAAGCCGCGAGGGTGCGGATCGGGCCAGCCGATACGCAGTTGACGCGGGTACCGTCCGGGCCCAGGGAGCCGGCCAGGTAACGGACGCCAGCTTCCAGCGAAGCCTTGGCCATGCCCATCACGTTGTAGTTAGGCATGGTGCGCTCTGCGCCCAGGTACGACAGGGTCAGCAGGCTGCCGTTGCGGCCTTTCATCATTTCGCGACCAGCCTTGGCCAGGGCCACGAAGCTGTAGGCGCTGATGTCGTGAGCGATGCGGAAACCTTCACGGGTGGTGGCTTCGGTGAAGTCGCCGTCCAGTTGGTCGCCCGGGGCGAAGCCGACGGAGTGCACGATGCAGTCCAGGCCGTCCCACTTCTTGCCCAGTTCAACGAAAACCTTGGCGATCTCTTCATCGCTGGCCACGTCGCACGGGAAGCACAGGTCAGGGTTGGAACCCCAGCTCTGTGCGAACTCTTCGACACGACCCTTGAGTTTGTCGTTCTGATAAGTGAAGGCAAGCTCAGCGCCCTCGCGATGCATGGCGGCAGCGATGCCGGATGCGATGGACAGCTTGCTGGCGACACCGACGATCAGTACGCGCTTACCGGCGAGAAAACCCATGTGTTGCTCCTCTCTTTCAGGTTATTGCGCAGTGGCTGGTGCCAGGAAAGCGGCTTCCAGCAACTGCTGTGTATACGGATGTTGGGGGGCGGCAAAGATACTTTGCGCGTCTCCCTGTTCGACCACTTGGCCATGCTTGACCACCATCAGCTGGTGGCTCAGCGCCTTGACGACAGCCAGGTCATGGCTGATAAACAGATACGTCAGGTTGTACTTGGTTTGCAGTGAACGTAGCAGCTCCACCACTTGGCGTTGCACGGTGCGGTCGAGGGCCGAAGTCGGCTCGTCCAGCAGAATCAACGCCGGTTTTAGCACTAATGCCCGGGCAATGGCGATTCTCTGCCGCTGCCCACCGGAAAATTCGTGGGGGTAGCGGTTCCGGGTTTCCGGGTCCAGGCCTACCTCCTTCAATGCCGCAATAATCGCTTGTTCCTGTTCCGCCTCGGTGCCCATCTTGTGGATCCGCAGGCCTTCGCCGACGATCTGGCTCACACACATTCGCGGGCTCAGGCTGCCGAACGGGTCCTGGAACACCACCTGCATCTCCCGACGCAATGGCCGAACCTGCTGCTGCGTCAGGCAGTCTAGCTGCTTGCCTTCAAAACGGATCGCGCCTTTGCTGGCAATCAGCCGCAAAATCGCCAACCCCAGTGTCGACTTGCCTGAACCGCTTTCTCCCACAATCCCCAGGGTCTGTCCCTGAGGCAGGCTGAAATTGATGCCGTCGACCGCCTTGATGTGGTCAACGGTCTTTTTCAGTAAACCTTTCTTGATCGGGAACCAGACTTTCAGGTCCTCGACCTGCAGCAGCGGCGGGCCAATGACATTGGTTGCCGGCTTGCCGCTAGGCTCCGCTGCCAGCAGTTCCCGAGTGTACGGATGCTGCGGCGCGCGGAACAGCTCTTCGCACGATGCCTGTTCGACGATGCAACCGCGCTGCATGACACATACGCGATGCGCAATTCTTCGCACAAGGTTCAAATCGTGACTGATCAGTAACAGCGCCATGCCCAGACGGGCCTGCAATTCCTTGAGCAATTCGAGGATTTTAAGCTGAACGGTCACGTCCAGGGCCGTGGTCGGCTCATCGGCGATCAGCAACTCCGGTTCGTTGGCCAGGGCCATGGCGATCATCACCCGCTGGCGTTGGCCGCCGGACAATTCGTGGGGCAGGGCCTTGAGGCGCTTGTGCGGCTCGGGTATGCCGACCATTTCCAGCAACTCCAGCGTGCGCTTGGTCGCCACTTTGCCGATCAGGCCCTTGTGAATGCCCAGCACCTCGTTGATCTGTTTCTCGATCGAGTGCAGCGGATTGAGCGAGGTCATCGGCTCCTGGAAGATCATCGCAATCCGGTTGCCACGGATATGGCGGATGGTTTTCTCTTTCAGACTCAGCAAATTCTGCCCGGAATACTCAATGGTCCCGGACGGATGACGGGCGAGCGGGTAGGGCAGCAGCCGCAGGATCGAGTGCGCGGTGACCGATTTGCCGGACCCGCTTTCGCCTACCAGCGCCAGGGTTTCCCCGCGCTTGATGTCGAAGCTCACGCCTTCGACGACGCGCTGAATGCGATCACCAACGACGAATTCGACGGCCAGGTCGCGCACTTCGATCAGATTGTCCTGATTCATTTCACTTCCTCGGGTCGAAGGCATCGCGAGCGGACTCGCCGATGAACACCAGCAGACTCAACATCAACGCCAGCACCGCAAACGCGCTCATGCCCAGCCACGGCGCTTGCAGGTTGGATTTGCCCTGGGCCACCAGCTCACCCAGCGACGGTGCGCCCGGTGGCAGGCCGAAGCCCAGGAAGTCGAGCGCGGTCAGGGTGCCGATGGCGCCAGTCAGGATGAACGGCATGAACGTCATCGTCGAAACCATGGCATTGGGCAGGATGTGACGGAACATGATCGCACCGTTTTGCATCCCCAGTGCCCGTGCCGCTCGCACGTATTCGAGGTTACGCCCACGCAGGAATTCCGCGCGCACCACGTCCACCAGACTCATCCACGAGAACAGCAGCATGATCCCCAGCAGCCACCAGAAGTTGGGCTGGACGAAGCTGGCGAGGATGATCAGCAGGTACAGCACCGGCAATCCGGACCAGATCTCCAGGAAACGCTGTCCGGCCAGATCCACCCAGCCGCCATAGAAGCCCTGCAAGGCGCCGGCGATAACGCCGATGATTGAGCTGAGAATGGTCAGCGTCAGGGCAAACAGCACTGAAATGCGGAAACCGTAGATCACCCGCGCCAATACATCACGGCCCTGATCGTCAGTGCCCAGCAGATTGTCGGCCGACGGCGGCGCCGGTGCCGGGACTTTCAGGTCGTAGTTGATGCTCTGGTAGCTGTAGGGAATCGGCGCCCACAGGACAAAGGCGTCTTTGGCCTTGAGCAGTTCGCGGATGTACGGGCTTTTGTAGTTGGCTTCCAGCGGGAATTCGCCACCGAACGCGGTTTCCGGGTAGCGCTTGAGCGCAGGGAAGTACCAGCCATTGTCGTAATGCACCACCAGCGGTTTGTCGTTGGCTATCAGCTCGGCGCCGAGGCTCAGGCCGAACAGCACCAAGAACAGCCACAGCGACCACCAGCCGCGCTTGTTGGCCTTGAACAGTTCGAAGCGCCGGCGATTGAGCGGGGACAGATTCATCTCAATGCTCCCGGCTTTCGAAGTCGATACGTGGGTCGACAAAGGTGTAGGTGAGGTCGCCGATCAATTTCACCACCAGCCCCAGCAAGGTAAAGATAAACAGTGTGCCGAACACCACCGGGTAATCACGGTTGATCGCCGCTTCAAAACTCATCAAGCCGAGGCCATCAAGCGAAAAGATCACCTCGACCAGCAACGAGCCGGTGAAGAAAATCCCGATAAACGCCGAGGGAAAGCCGGCGATTACCAGCAGCATGGCATTGCGGAACACATGGCCGTACAGCACGCGGTGGTTGGTCAGGCCCTTGGCCTTGGCAGTGACGACGTATTGCTTGTTGATTTCGTCGAGGAAGCTGTTCTTGGTTAACAGCGTCATGGTCGCGAAGTTGCCGATCACCAGCGCCGTCACCGGCAGCGCCAAGTGCCAGAAATAATCGAGGATCTTGCCGCCGGTACTCAAGTCAGCAAAGTTGTTCGAGGTCAGGCCCCGTAGCGGGAACCAGTCCAGATAGCTGCCACCGGCGAACACCACGATCAGCAGGATGGCGAACAGGAACGCCGGGATCGCGTAACCGACGATGATTGCCGAACTGGTCCAGACGTCGAAGTGGCTGCCGTGCCGCGTAGCCTTGGCGATTCCCAGCGGGATCGACACCAGGTACATGATCAGGGTGCTCCACAGCCCGAGCGAAATCGACACCGGCATCTTTTCCTTGATCAGGTCGATGACCTTGGCGTCGCGGAAGAAGCTGTCGCCGAAATCCAGGGTGGCGTAGTTCTTGATCATGATCCACAGGCGTTCCGGCGCCGATTTGTCGAAGCCGTACATGTGCTCGATTTCCTTGACCAGCGCCGGGTCCAGGCCTTGGGCACCGCGGTACGCCGATCCGGCCACCGACACTTCGGCACCGCCGCCGGCAATGCGGCTGGTGGCGCCTTCGAAGCCTTCGAGCTTGGCGATCATCTGTTCTACGGGGCCACCCGGGGCGGCCTGGATGATCACGAAGTTGATCAGCAAAATGCCGAGCAGGGTCGGGATGATCAGCAGCAGTCGCCGAAAAATATACGCCAGCATCTATTACTCCGTGCCCGCAGGGTCGGCTTGCAGTTTGGTTTCGACTTCCACCGCCGGTTTAGCGTCGGGCTTGACCCACCAGGTGTTGATGCCAATGTCGTACTTGGGTGAGATTTTTGGATGACCGATGTGGTTCCAGTAAGCCACGCGCCAGGTCTTGATGTGCCAGTTCGGGATCACGTAATAACCCCATTGCAGCACGCGGTCCAGCGCCCGCGCGTGAGCCACCAGGCTTTTACGCGAATCGGCGTTGATCAGTTGCTCGACCAGTTGGTCCACGACCGGATCTTTCAAGCCCATGGAATTACGGCTGCCGGGCTTGTCGGCGGCGGCGGACATCCAGAATTCCCGCTGTTCGTTACCCGGCGAGTTGGACTGCGGGAAGCTGCCGACGATCATGTCGAAGTCCCGCGAACGCACGCGGTTGATGTATTGCGACACATCGACCCGGCGGATCACCAGGTCGATCCCTAGGTCGCTGAGGTTGCGCTTGAACGGCAACAGCACGCGTTCGAATTCGGTCTGGGCCAGCAAGAACTCGATGGTCACCGGCTTGCCGTTGGTATCGACCATCTTGTCATCGACGATCCGCCAGCCAGCCTCTTGCAACAGCTGATAGGCCTTACGCTGCTGCGTGCGGATCATGCCGCTGGCGTCGGTCACCGGGTTCTGGAACGCCTCGCTGAACACCTGCTCGGGAATCTTGCCGCGAAACGGGTCGAGGATCGCCAGTTGATCGGCGTCGGGCAGGCCAGTGGCGGCCATTTCCGAGTTCTCGAAGAAGCTGCGGGTGCGCACATAGGCGCCATTGAACAGCTGCTTGTTGGTCCATTCAAAATCCAGCAACAGCGTCAGTGCCTGACGCACGCGCACGTCCTGGAACACCGGGCGGCGCAGGTTGAACACAAACCCCTGCATGCCGGTGGGGTTGCCGTTGGGGATCTGTTCCTTGATCAGCCGACCCTCGGTCACAGCCGGGATGTTGTAGGCATTGGCCCAGTTCTTGGCGGTCATTTCCAGCCAGTAATCGAACTGCCCGGCCTTGAGCGCTTCCAGGGCCACGGTGTTGTCGCGGTAGTAGTCGGTGGTCATCACATCGAAGTTGTAGAACCCGCGGTTGACCGGCAGGTCCTTGCCCCAATAATCCTTGACCCGCTCATAACGCACCGAGCGCCCGGCTTTGACTTCGCTGACTTTGTACGGGCCGCTGCCCAATGGCATTTCCAGGTTGCCCTTGTTGAAATCGCGGTTCGCCCACCAGTGTTTCGGCAAGACCGGCAACTGACCGAGGATCAGCGGCAGTTCGCGGTTGTTGCTGTGCTTGAACTTGAACAGCACGGTGAGTGGATCTTCGGCGACCGCCTCATCGACGTCGTTGTAGTAACCGCGATAGAGCGGGGCGCCATCCTTGGTCAGCGTCTGGAAACTGAACACCACGTCTTCGGCGCGGATCGCATGACCATCGTGGAAGCGTGCCTCGGGTCGCAGGTAAAAACGCACCCAGCTGTTGTCCGGGGCTTTCTCGATCTTGGCGGCGACCAGTCCGTATTCGGTGAAAGGCTCGTCCAGGCCCTGTTTGGCCAGGGTGTCGTAGATCATGCCGATGTCGTCGGCCGGCACGCCTTTGCTGATGAACGGGTTGAGGCTGTCGAAGCCGCCGAACCCGGCCTGACGAAAGATTCCGCCCTTGGGTGCGTCCGGGTTCACGTAAT
Organism: Pseudomonas sp. DR48; assembly: GCF_019823085.1. Lineage (NCBI taxonomy): Bacteria > Pseudomonadati > Pseudomonadota > Gammaproteobacteria > Pseudomonadales > Pseudomonadaceae > Pseudomonas > Pseudomonas sp. DR48. The sequence goes on from NZ_CP081946.1 coordinate 5,158,798, forward strand.
CGAAATGCTTGAAGTCGGCCGGGTATTTCGGCGGCTCGTTGTACAGGGTCACGGCATGTTGCGGGGCGGCGCAGGCCAGCCCGGCAAACAGCAGACCGCTGGCCTGCAAGAGCAGGGCGCTGACGGGTTTCATCGATCTTTCTCCGAAGATTTCAGCCACCACGCGGACAGGCCCAGGGTGTAGGGCGGCGTGGTGACGAAGGCGAACCGGTTGCGGTAGGCCAGGCGGTGATAATTGAGGTACCAGTTGGGAATCATGTAGTGCTGCCACAGCAGCACACGGTCCAGGGCTTTGCCGGCGGCGACTTGTTCATCGCGTGTTTGGGCGGCGAGCAACTGTTCAAGCAGGTGATCGACCACAGGGTTGTCGATGCCGGCATAGTTTTTACTGCCCTTGACCCCAACCTGGCTGGAATGGAAATACTGCCATTGCTCCAGACCCGGGCTGAGGGTCTGGTTCAAGGTCATGAGGATCATGTCGAAATCGAACTGATCCAGGCGTTGCTTGTACTGGGCGCGATCAACCGTGCGCAGCCGTGCATCGACGCCAATGCTGGCGAGGTTCTCGACGTAAGGCTGAAGAATGCGTTCCAGGTTCGGGTTGACCAGCAGTATCTCGAGCCTGAGTGGCTGGCCCTTGGCATTCTCGATCCGTTGGCCATTGAGCTTCCAGCCGGCCTCTGCGAGCAGTGTCAGGGCCTTTCGCATGGTTTCCCGGGGGATGCCGCGCCCTTCAGTCTTCGGCAGGCTGAACGGCTCGGTGAAGAGCTTGGCGGGCAATTGCTCGCGATACGGCTTGAGCATCAGCCATTCGTGCCCGACCGGCAGCCCGGTAGCAGAGAATTCACTGTTGGGGTAATAACTCAACGCGCGCTTGTAGGCACCGCTGAACAGCGTGCGGTTGGTCCACTCGAAATCGAACATCAGCCCCAGCGCTTCACGAACCTTGCTCTCGGCGAAGGTCGGGCGACGGCTGTTCATGAACAGGCCTTGGGTCTGGGTCGGGATCTGGTGCGGGATCTGCGCCTTGATGACGTCGCCCCGAGTGATGGCCGGAAAGTTGTAACCGTTATCCCAGTTCTTGGCCTGATGCTCGATGTAGATGTCGAATTCGCCAGCCTTGAAAGCTTCGAAGGCCACATCGCTGTCGCGGTAGAACTCGACTTCCATGCGATCGACGTTGTACTTGCCGCGATTGACCGCGAGGTCCTTGCCCCAGTAGTCCTTGACCCGTTCGAAAACGATTTGACGCCCAGGTGTGACCGAGGTGATGCGGTACGGGCCGCTGCCCAGTGGTGGTTCGAAGGTGGTGGCCTTGAAATCGCGACCTTTCCAGTAATGCTGGGGCAGCACTGGCAACTCGCCCATGCGCAGGATCTGCAACGGATTGCCGGCGCGCTTGAACACAAAACGAATGCGCTGCGGATTGAGAATGTCGACCCGCGACACTTCCTGAAGGCTGGTGCGGTATTGCGGATGACCTTCCTTGAGCAGCAAACGGTAGGAAAACGCCACGTCGTAGGCCGTAATGGGGGTGCCATCGTGGAACCGCGCCTCGGGGCGCAGGTTGAACACCACCCAACTGCGGTCTTCGCTGTATTCCACCGATTGGGCAATCAGGCCATAACTGGAAGTCGGCTCGTCGCCGGACGGTGCGTACTGGCCGGTGCCGACCATCAGCGGTTCGTTGAGCTCGTTGATGCCGTACTGCAGGAAGTTGGGGGTGGAGACCGGGCTCGAACCCTTGAACGTGTAGGGATTGAGCGTATCGAAGGTGCCAAACGCCATCACCCGCAACGTACCGCCCTTGGGCGCTTGCGGGTTGACCCAGTCGAAGTGGGTAAATCTGGCCGGGTACTTGAGCGTGCCGAACTGCGCATAACCGTGGCTTTCGCTGATCGTCGCGCTTGCGGTGGAGCTCAAGGCCAGGCTGATCAGGAGCAGGAGGAGGGGACGCTTCAAGTCAGAGATCCGATCCAGGCGGCTTGGGCTTTGTGGGCCGTACAGTAACAGCTTGTATCGACAGGAAAAAGACAGGGGGTTAATGCGCTGTTAATGGTGCGCTGGATAGCCGTGCGGATTGCAGATCCTGTGCGAGCGGGCTTGCCTGAAAACCCGTGCTGCAGGCATAAAAAACCCCTGAAATCAGGGGCCCATTCTTAGCGTGGCGAAGCAACCGTCAGCATCTGCCCCGGCTTCAGCGCCTGGCCGACCCGAGGGTTCCAGCGCTTGAGGTGTTGCATTTCTACGTTGAAACGTTTGGCAACCATATACAGCGAGTCGCCTTGCTGAACCTTGTATTGGGTCGGCGGTTTTTCCTTGGCCGCCTTGCTGCCGGTTTTGCTGTTCGCCGCCACCACCGTGTTGACGCGACCGCCGCTTCGCTTGGTTGTGTCTTGCATCACCAGTGTCTGACCCACCTTGAGGTCTTTGCCAGTCATCTTGTTCCAGCGCTGCAGGTCCTTGAGGTCGACCTTGTTGGCCCTGGCGATGGCGGCGAGGTTGTCGCCACGTTTCACCCGGTAGGCGCGCTTGAGGCTGGCGACTTCGGACTCGTCGGCACCTTCGAAGACCGGCTTGAACGATTTTTTGCTGATCAGCTCTTCAGGACGCATGGTCGACAGGCTGGCGGTCAGCAGCTGTGCCTTGGACGTCGGCACCAGCAAATGCTGGGGGCCGTCGATGGTCGTACGCTGCTTGAATGCCGGGTTGAGCTGAAACAGCTCGTCCTCGTCGATGTTGGCCACCTCAGCAACCTTGGACAGGTCCATGCGCTGATTGATTTCGACGACCTGGAAGTACGGTGCATTGGCGATCGGGTTGAGATTCACGCCATAGGCTTCAGGAGCCAGTACGACCTGCGACAGGGCCAGCAGCTTCGGCACATAGGCCTGGGTTTCGGCCGGCAGTGGCAGGTTCCAGTAATCGGTTGGCAAGCCGAGCTTTTCGTTGCGCTCGATGGCGCGGCTGACCGTGCCTTCACCGGCATTGTAGGCAGCGAGTGCCAGCAACCAGTCACCGTTGAACATGTCGTGCAGGCGAGTCAGGTAATCCATGGCCGCGGTGGTCGAGGCGGTAATGTCGCGGCGGCCATCGTAGAAACGGGTTTGACGCAGGTTGTAGTAACGCCCGGTGGACGGGATGAATTGCCAAAGACCCACCGCGTCGGCCCGGGAATAGGCCATCGGGTTGTAGGCGCTTTCAATCACGGGCAACAGCGCCAGTTCCAGCGGCATGTTGCGTTCTTCAAGGCGTTCGATGATGTAGTGAATGTAGAGGCTGCCGCGTTCGCCGGCGTTTTCGAGAAAGGACGGATTACTGGCGAACCACAGGCGCTGTTGCTCGATACGCGGGTTGACGCCCAGGCCGTCCTGCAACTGGAAGCCCTGGCGCATGCGCTCCCAGACGTCCTGTGGTACTTGCGGTGTTGGTTTTTCGCTGAGCCAGATGGGTTTCTGCTTGGCTCGCGCGGCGATATTCGGAGTGTGTGTCGCTTCGGTCTGCGGCACATGGCTGGAACAGCCCGCCAGAGTGGCGGACACAGCCACCGCTATGGCTTGAGCCAAGCGGGTCAATGCGTCTGAATTGATGGCTTTGCGAATAGATGACGACATTGGCTGGAAGTAAGTTCCGGGCAAAAATGTCGGGCGATTCTAGAAAGCGTACCCCCTGCGGTCAACCATTCAGAATTTTTGTACCAATAGATAGCCTGCTTAGAACTTATCTTTCCACGCCCGCAAGGCAGCAAAAACCGCACTCGGAGCCCGGTTATCGGTTCCGTTCCGTTCGTCCACTTTTTCTTTAACGGATGTTTCGCCGGTACGCAAAAACGGATTTGTGAGCTTTTCCAATGCCAGAGTAGAGGGCAGCGTCATGATTCCGGCTTCACGTTGCGCGATGACTTTTTCCAGACGTGCGGTAGTGTCCGGATTGCCCGGTTCGACCGCTGTGGCGAATTTCAGATTGCTCAGGGTGTATTCGTGGGTGCAATAGACCAGCGTATCTTCCGGCAGCGCGGCAATGCGCGACAGCGAAGCGTGCATTTGCTCGGGCGTGCCTTCGAACAGGCGCCCGCAACCGGCGGCAAACAGGGTATCGCCGCAGAACAGCAGCCCGTGATGGTAATAGGCAATATGTCCCAGCGTGTGGCCGGGCACGGCGAAGACGTCGAAGTCCAGGCCCAGCACGCTGACGCGGTCATTGTCCTTGAGCGCCACGTCCCGCGCCGGGATGGTTTCGCTGGCCGGGCCATAGACGGTCGCGTCTGTCGCTTTTTTCAGCTGCTCGACACCGCCGACATGATCATGATGGTGATGAGTGATCAGAATATCGCTCAATACCCATCCCGGATGCGCCGCCAGCCAGGCTTGCACGGGCGCGGCATCGCCGGGATCGACCACCGCACAGCGCTGGGTTTGATGGTCTTGTAACAACCAGATGTAGTTGTCGGTGAAGGCGGGCAGGGCACTGATCTGTATCATCGTCGGATTCGCCAAGCGGAAAACAATGGCGCATCTTAGAACTTCCTGGCGCGTTGGAGAATGCAATGACCGATAAAGCGTTCGCTCAGGCCGATCCTGAGTGGCTGACATTGATCAGCGCGGCCCGTGAATGGCTGTCCGGCCCGATTGGGCAATTTCTGCTGGACGAAGAGCGGCGCATGCTCGAAGACGAGTTGGGGCGCTTCTTCGGCGGTTACCTGGTGCATTACGGTCCGTCGGCCCAGACGCCGCCGTCGGCGCCTCAGGTGCAGCGCAATGTACGTCTCGGCGCACCATTGCCGGGCGTCGAGATCGTCTGTGAAGAGCAGGCCTGGCCGTTGAGCGAGCATGCCGCTGACGTGGTGGTGTTGCAGCACGGGCTGGATTTCTGCCTTTCGCCCCACGGCCTGCTGCGTGAAGCGGCCAGCAGCGTGCGGCCCGGCGGGCATTTGCTGATCGTCGGGATCAATCCCTGGAGCACGTGGGGCTTGCGTCATGTGTTCGCCCACGATGGTCTGCGCAAGGCTCGCTGCATCTCGCCGTCGCGGGTCGGTGACTGGTTGAACCTGCTGGGCTTCGCGCTGGAGAAACGCCGCTTCGGGTGCTATCGTCCGCCGCTTGCGTCACCCGCCTGGCAGGCTCGTCTGGCCGGTTGGGAGCGCAAGGCCGGTGACTGGCAGCTGTCGGGTGGCGGCTTCTATTTATTGGTTGCGCGCAAGATCGTGGTGGGCTTGCGGCCGCTGCGTCAGGAACGGCGCGAACCGATGGGCAAGCTGATTCCGTTGCCGATGGCCAAGGTCAATCGCCGCCGCATCGACCCGTAATACACACTTTATTTTCCCGGCCGGACCTGTTCCGGCCTCGGGCATCGTCGGTCACCGATCGGCGGGCCACCGCATTTTCTGGATAGATTGGCATGAGCGATAGCGTAGAACTCTTCACCGATGGCGCCTGCAAAGGCAACCCTGGCCCAGGTGGCTGGGGCGCGTTGCTGGTGTGCAAGGGCGTTGAAAAGGAGCTGTGGGGCGGCGAAGCCAACACCACGAACAACCGCATGGAGCTGATGGGCGCGATCCGCGGCCTGGAAGAACTCAAGCGCTCCTGCGACGTCCTGCTGGTGACTGACTCGCAGTACGTGATGAAAGGCATCAACGAGTGGATGGACAACTGGAAGAAGCGCGGCTGGAAAACTGCCGCGAAAGAACCGGTCAAGAATGCCGACCTGTGGAAACTGCTGGATGAGCAGGTCAACCGCCACAACGTCACCTGGAAATGGGTGCGCGGACACATCGGTCATCACGGTAACGAACGCGCGGACCAGTTGGCTAACCGTGGCGTGGATGAAGTGCGCGGTTACAAACAGGCCTGAAGTCGCCCACTGATCGTTCCCATGCTCCGCGTGGGAATGCCTCAAGGGACGCTCCGCGTTCCAGTGGGACGCAGAGCGTCCCGGGCTGCATTCCCACGCAGAGCGTGGGAACGATCAGTGGGAGCGAGTCTGCTCGCGATGGGTGCAGCACGGTGTATCTGAAAGACCCCGGCGAGCGTGTTAACATCGCCGCTTTTGCACGAATGACCCGTTGAGAGCTGAGCACTGATGGCCACCAGATCCGTTGTACTCGATACCGAAACCACCGGCATGCCGGTGACCGACGGCCACCGGATTATTGAAATCGGTTGTGTCGAGTTGATCGGTCGGCGCCTGACCGGCCGGCATTTCCACGTTTACCTGCAGCCGGATCGCGAGAGCGATGAAGGCGCGATCGGCGTCCACGGCATCACCAACGAATTCCTGGTGGGCAAGCCGCGTTTCAGCGAAGTGGCCGATGAGTTCTTCGAATTCATCAAGGGCGCACAGCTGATCATCCATAACGCGGCGTTCGACGTTGGTTTCATCAACAACGAATTCGCCTTGATGGGCCAGCACGATCGTGCGGACATCACGCAACACTGCTCGATCCTCGATACCCTGATGATGGCCCGGGAACGTCACCCGGGACAGCGCAACAGCCTCGACGCGTTGTGCAAACGTTACGGCGTCGACAACTCCGGCCGTGAACTGCACGGCGCTTTGCTCGACTCCGAGATTCTCGCCGACGTTTATCTGACCATGACCGGTGGCCAGACCAGCCTGTCGCTGGCCGGTAATGCGTCCGATGGCAATGGCTCGGGTGAAGGTGCGGACAACTCCGCCACCGAAATCCGCCGTTTGCCGGCCGATCGCCAGCCCACCCGCATCATCCGCGCCAGCGAAGATGATCTGGCCCGGCACGTGGCGCGTCTGGAAGCGATTGCCAAGGCTGCGGGCGCTCCGTCGTTGTGGCAGCAACTGGCCGAGGCCAAGGCTCAGGCCTGAAATGCTGGCTACATGATGGTGCGCCGGTTGACCCGCTTCGGGGCATCGGCGCTCGCCACATGCGCTTGAACCCTCTACCCTGAGGATATTGGCAGGCCGCGGCCTGCAGCCTCAGGACACTGAGTCTCATGTATAAAGATTTGAAATTCCCGGTCCTGATCGTCCACCGCGACATCAAGGCCGACACCGTTGCCGGTGACCGCGTGCGAGGCATCGCCCGGGAGCTGGAGCAGGAAGGCTTCAGCATCGTTTCGGCAGTGGATTACGCTGAGGGGCGGCTGGTCGCTTCGACCCATCACGGTCTCTCCTGCATGTTGATCGCCGCCGAAGACCCCAGCACCCACTCGCATTTGTTACACAATATGGCGGAGCTCATCGGCCTCGCACGGGTTCGTGCGCCGGACCTGCCGATCTTCGCCCTGGGTGAGCAGGTGACGCTAGAGAACGCTCCGGCCGACGCCATGGCCGAGCTCAATCAACTGCGCGGCATTCTTTATCTGTTCGAAGACACCGTGCCTTTTCTCGCCCGGCAAGTGGCCCGGGCCGCCCGCAAATACCTTGATGGTTTGCTCCCGCCGTTTTTCAAGGCGCTGGTGCAGCACACGGCTGATTCCAATTATTCCTGGCACACGCCCGGCCATGGCGGGGGAGTGGCTTATCACAAGAGTCCGGTCGGCCAGGCGTTTCATCAGTTTTTCGGCGAGAACACCCTGCGTTCGGACTTGTCGGTCTCGGTGCCGGAATTGGGTTCTTTGCTCGATCACACCGGCCCACTGGCCGAAGCCGAAGCGCGAGCCGCGCGTAATTTCGGCGCCGATCACACCTTTTTCGTGATCAATGGCACCTCGACCGCCAATAAGATCGTCTGGCATTCGATGGTCGCTCGCGATGATCTGGTGCTGGTGGACCGCAACTGCCACAAGTCGGTGTTGCACTCGATCATCATGACCGGCGCGATTCCGCTGTACCTGTGCCCGGAGCGCAATGAGCTGGGGATCATCGGCCCTATTCCGCTAAGCGAATTCAGCCGCGAATCAATCCAGGCGAAAATCGACGCCAGCCCACTGACCAAAGGCCGGGCGCCCAAGGTCAAGCTGGCGGTGGTGACCAATTCGACCTACGACGGCCTCTGTTACAACGCCGAGCTGATCAAGCAGCAACTGGGCAACAGCGTCGAAGTTTTGCATTTCGACGAAGCCTGGTACGCCTACGCGGCGTTCCATGAGTTTTTCGCCGGGCGTTACGGCATGGGCACATCCCGTAGCGACGATGGCCCGCTGGTCTTTACCACTCATTCCACGCATAAATTGCTGGCGGCGTTCAGTCAGGCCTCGATGATTCACGTCCAGGACGGCGGCGCGCGGCAACTGGATCGCGACCGTTTCAATGAAGCGTTCATGATGCACATCTCCACATCGCCGCAGTACAGCATCATCGCGTCGCTGGACGTAGCGTCGGCGATGATGGAAGGCCCGGCCGGGCGTTCGCTGTTGCAGGAAATGTTCGACGAAGCCCTGAGTTTTCGCCGGGCCCTGGCCAATCTGCGGCAACACATCGCCGCGGATGACTGGTGGTTTTCCATCTGGCAGCCGCCGTCGGTCGAAGGCATTGATCGCGTCGAGACCCAGGACTGGTTACTGCAACCCGACGCCGACTGGCATGGCTTTGGTGGCGTGACCGACGATTACGTCCTGCTTGATCCGATCAAAGTCACCCTGGTGATGCCAGGTCTGACTGCAGGCGGTGCGCTGAGTGAGCGCGGAATTCCGGCGGCGGTCGTCAGTAAGTTTCTCTGGGAACGCGGGCTGGTGGTCGAGAAGACCGGGCTGTATTCATTCCTCGTGCTGTTCTCCATGGGCATCACCAAAGGTAAATGGAGCACGCTGCTCACCGAGTTGCTTGAGTTCAAGCGCAGTTACGACGCCAACGTCAGTTTGTCGACGTGCCTGCCGTGCGTGGCGCAGCAGAATGTCGCGCGTTATCAGGGCATGGGTTTGCGTGATTTGTGCGATCAATTGCATGCCTGTTATCGCAGCAATGCCACAGCCAAACACCTCAAGCGCATGTACACCGTGTTGCCGGAAATCGCCATGAAGCCGGCTGACGCCTATGATCAATTGGTGCGCGGTGAAGTGGAGGCCGTGTCGATCGATGCGCTGGATGGACGGATCGCCGCGGTCATGCTGGTTCCGTATCCGCCTGGCATTCCGCTGATCATGCCGGGCGAACGGTTCACCGAGTCGACCCGATCGATCATCGATTACCTGTCGTTTGCTCGCACGTTCGACAGCAGCTTCCCCGGGTTTGTCGTTGATGTGCATGGACTGCAACACGAAGACGAGGGCAATGGACGGCATTACACCGTTGATTGCATCAAGGAATGAGGACCTTTCCCAGCATGCAACCGATCATGAATCCAAAATATCCAGGCCTGTCGGTGCGTGTCGCCGATGAGGGTTTTGCGCCTTATATCTGGGGCAGCGATTTCAGTTTTGAAGTCGCGGCTTATGGCGTCGCCGAAATCGGCAAACCGGTGGAGCAGTGGCGGGTGACGCCAATCACCCCGTATCGAAAGTGCTACGGCATCGATCCCGAGGAGTTCAGCAGTTTTCGCGATGCCGCCGACAGTGCGGTGTTCATGGCCTATCTCGATGACGAACCCGTCGGGCATCTGGTGATCAGCACCAACTGGAACGGATTTGCCCACATCGACGAATTGGCCGTGCATGCGCCGGCGCGGCGTCATGGTGTGGCCAAGGCGTTGCTGGATGTGGCGCAGTTCTGGAGTCGCAAGAAAAAACTGCCGGGCATCATGCTCGAAACCCAGAACAACAACCTGGGCGCCTGCCGGCTTTATGAGCGCTGTGGTTTTGTGATTGGCGGGATCGATCATCTGCGCTATCGCGGCATCGACCCCAATACCGCCGAGGTGGCGCTGTTCTGGTACCGCTTGTTCGATAATCCGTTGGAAAAACCGCTCAGCTCGAAAGCATCGCCGCGGCTTGTTCCGTGAGGATGTCCAGCAGGGTCTGAACGGCCGGAATGGGCTCGGCGTTTTTCAGCGTCAGGGCATACAGGCTGATCGGTACCGCGGGTGCCAGTGGGCAGGCGTCGAGCCCGGTCGATTTGGCGCCCAGGGCGGTAAACGGATCGACAATCGCCAGGCCTTCGCCGGCCTCGACCATGCTGCGCATCATTTGATGCGTCTGCACCCGTGTCTGAATGACGGGGGCGGGGCGCAACGCATGCAACTTGTTCTCCAGCGCCGGGCTCAGCGGGTCGTGACCTTCCAGGCCGACCATCGACTGACCGGCCAGGTCCTGCAGCGAAATGTATTTCTGTTTCGGTTGCAGCCAGCCGTGGGGCGCCAATAGCTGGAGCTTGCCTTGAGCAATCACCTGGCAATCAATGTCGGCGTGATCAGGGTCGTGCAGGCTCAGCCCCAGATCGCTTTCACGCAGCAGCAGGCTGCGGACGATGTCACGAGTCGGTTGGCTCAGCAGGGTGCAAGGCGCATCGGGAAGACGTCGGCGCAAGGCCGCGATGCTTTGTGGCAACAATTGGTGCGCCAGGGGTGGGGTGCAGATGATGCGCAGCGGATGCGCCTGATATTGCTTGAGGCTGCTGGCAAGGCGCTGCACCGGCTCAAGCGCGTCATAGACGTGGGCAATTTCGACCTGGAGTTCGCGCGCCTCACGTGTAGCTTGCAAGCGTCCACGCACGCTGGAAAACAGCATGAAACCCAACTGATCCTCGGCATCGCGCAAAAGGCTTTCAACCTCGGCCACCGGCAACTGCAGCCATTCGGCGGCAGTACCCAGGTGACCGGTCTGCAAGAGCGCGTGGATCACTTCGATATGACGTAAACGCATGCGTGAAGTCCATGTTCAGCAGGTGAGGGAGTCAGTGACTGAATCCTAACTCAAGTGCGCGCATATGACTTCTGCTCATAACGCGAAGTTATGAGGCGACGTTGGTTTCCGGCAGTTTGCCTACATGGGTGTCAGGCTCGCGCACGATGGTCACGTCCGACTGCACCAGCAGAAACTGGTTGTCATCGAGCTTTTTGACGCGGTCGCCAATGGCTAGTTTGTAGGTGGTGACAGGCGCAGAGCCAGTCAGGCCGTCTGCCGACGGGGTGGATTCCTGGAACTCATGCACGGAATAAACGCGGCCTTCCGCGTCTCTTGCATGGAACTGACCGACGAGTACTGCTGCCATCTGCTTAGAACCTCTGGAGATAAATCACTCAATTTGCGGTTCTGTAGACCGTGGTTGGGCGAGGTAAGTTTTCCTACAGGAAAAAAATAGTCAGGGACGGCTATTTCAGCAGCCCACTGATGATTCGTCATCTATAACTACATGTCTTTCCATCGAACAGTCGAGAATCTTCCATGAGCAACGTCTACACGATCGCCGTTATTGTCGGCAGCTTGAGAAAGGATTCGATCAACCGCAAGGTGGCGCTGGCTCTGGCCGACCTGGCACCGGCCAATCTCAAGCTCAATATCATTGAAATTGGTGACCTGCCGCTCTACAACGAAGACATTGACGGAACTTCTCCGCCGGCAGCCTACAGCACTTTCCGCCAACAAGTCAGTTCATCCGACGCAGTGCTGTTCGTCACCCCTGAATACAACCGCTCGGTACCGGCACCGTTGAAGAATGCCATCGATGTCGGCTCGCGTCCTTATGGCAAAAGTGCCTGGAGCGGCAAGCCCGGTGGGGTGATCAGCGCTTCACCCGGTGCTGTCGGTGGATTTGGTGCCAACCATCACTTGCGTCAGTCCATGGTGTTTCTGGATGTGCCGTGCATGCAGCAACCCGAGGCCTACCTGGGTGGCGCGGGCTCGGCGTTCGACGAGTCGGGCAAGTTGTCCGAATCGGTGAAGCCGTTCTTGCAGAACTTCATCAATGCATACGGCAAGTGGGTCGAACAGCATAAGAAAGTGTAATCAGCCCCCATGGAAAGAAACCTTTGAGGTCACGCCGATAGCCGCTGCTGGTCAGCGGCTACAGCTGGCTGCGATTCTCAGCATTCGCTTTACTGCATATTCGAAATTCCATATATTCCACGCCTCGTTTGTCCAGAGGCGTGCTTACCCATGTCCAGCTCCCGCAGTCCCGTCGATATTTTCAAGGCCCTGGCCGACGACACCCGCAGTCGAATCGCGTTGTTGATCGCCCGTGAAGGTGAGTTGTGCGTGTGTGAATTGACGGCCGGGCTCGATCTCAGTCAACCGAAAATTTCCCGCCATCTGGCGCAACTGCGCAGCAATGGCCTGTTGGCGGACCGTCGACAGGGGCAGTGGGTTTTTTATCGCCTGCACCCGGAATTATCACCGTGGGTTGTCACTCTGTTACAGCACGCGCTGGCCGATCACGCCGAGTGGCTGGCCGCTGATGTCGCCCGTTTGCAAGCAATGGCCGATCGCCCGGTACGCTGCTGCTAATTTCTGATTTCTCTTTGAAGGCTGTTTCGCATGCTCATTGCGTCGCTGATTTTTCTGCTGACCATCACCCTGGTGATCTGGCAACCCAAAGGCCTCGGTGTAGGCTGGAGCGCGGTTTTTGGTGCGGTGCTGGCCCTGATTTTCGGCGTGGTTCATCTGAGCGACATCCCGATTGTGTGGCAGATCATCTGGAATGCCACCGGCACGTTTGTGGCGCTGATCATCATCAGTCTGTTATTGGATGAAGCGGGTTTCTTTGCCTGGGCGGCCTTGCATGTGGCGCGTTGGGGGCGGGGCAGCGGACGCAAGCTGTTTGCTTATATGGTGCTGCTCGGGGCACTGGTGTCGGCGTTGTTCGCCAATGACGGCGCTGCACTGATCCTCACGCCGATCGTGATTTCCATGCTGCTGGCGTTGCGCTTTTCCCCGGCGGCCACGTTGGCGTTCGTGATGGGCGCCGGCTTCATTGCCGATACCGCGAGCCTGCCGCTGGTGGTGTCGAACCTGGTGAACATCGTTTCAGCGGACTTCTTTCACATCACCTTCAATCGTTACGCGGCGGTCATGATTCCGGTAAACGTCGTCAGTGTCGCCGCCACATTGGCGATGTTGATGTGGTTCTTCCGTCGTGACATTCCGAAGGATTACGACCCCGAACAACTGGAACATCCCGCCACGGCGATCCACGACAAGGCGACGTTTTATGCCGGGTGGGCGGTGCTGGTGATTCTGCTGCTCGGCTGTTTTGCCCTTGAACCGCTGGGTATTCCGATCAGTGCCATCTCCGCCGTGTGTGCCGCGTTGCTGCTGGCCATCGCCGCCCGTGGCCACAAGATTTCCACGCGCAAGGTCATGAAAGAAGCGCCGTGGCAGATCGTGATTTTCTCGCTGGGCATGTACCTGGTGGTGTATGGCCTGCGCAATGCCGGGCTCACCGGGTATCTGGCGGGGTGGCTGGACGGGTTTGCGCATTACGGCGTTTGGGGCGCCGCCATGGGGACTGGCGTACTGACAGCGCTGTTATCGTCGATCATGAACAACTTGCCGACGGTGCTGATCGGCTTACTGTCGATCGATGCGAGCCAGGCCACGGGCGTGGTGAAGGAAGCGATGATTTACGCCAACGTCATCGGCAGCGACCTGGGGCCGAAAATCACCCCGATTGGCAGTCTGGCGACGTTGTTGTGGCTGCATGTGCTGCAGCGCAAGAATATTCAGATTGGCTGGGGGTATTACTTCAAGGTCGGGATCGTGTTGACGTTGCCTGTTCTGTTGGTGACGTTGGCGGCGTTGGCGTTGCGGTTGTCCTTTTAGGCCAAGTCGACCCCATCGTCGGAATGCCGCCCAGAGCAGGCTCACTCCCACATTTGAACTGCATTTCCCTGTGGGAGCGAGCCTGCTCGCGATGAGGCCGGTCAAGACGCTAAAGAATTCAGCCACCGCCGGGCACATTCGGCCAAAGATCCGCCACCAGGAACAGCCGCTCGGCTTCCTCCCATTCCCCATCGGCATTTTCAGTCAGGCGCACCATCAATTGCGCTGGCGCCTGCGGTTCGAGATCGCTCAGCCAGGCATTCAACTGTTCAGTGTCCCAGGTCAGCTCTGCCGGATAATGCGCCGGCGCCAGCCAGGCGTGGCGGGGCAGGGGTTGCCAGCGACCGAATGGGCGCTGCACGACAAATTGCGCCCAGTCCTTCTGATGCAGCCAGCTACCGCGCAAATGTTGCGGATGCGCGCCGGCGGGTGGTCCGGCATGCCCGGGCCACGGATAGAGCAGGTAACCGCCCAGCCACAGATGCGCGCTGAACTGCTGGATATCCAGCGCCGCGAGTACTTCGCGGCTCTCTGGTCGAGCAGAAATCGGCAATTGATGCTGGGCCAGGTGCGCCAGTTTGCGGTCCAGCCGGTCATGACATCCTGGCCCGAGCCATTGCGCCGTGTCGTGTCCGTCGCCATTTTGCGGGCCCAGGTACAGCTTGATCGCCAGTTCCAGGTGATGCACGCCGTCGCGGTCGCGTAATAGCATGTCCAGTTCGCCGAGCGTATGGCCTTCGCGACGGATCGGCATGTTGGCCGCGATCAAGTCGATGCCCGGCGCGTGGCGCACGGCGTACTGCCACAAACGCTCGTAATACAGACCCAGTCGCCGCGTCCTGGCCTGCGCCAGCCAGTGCAGCAAGTCATAGCTGTCGCGGTCCAGTTGCCGCAGCCACTGCTCCAGCCGTTCCGGCGCCTGCACCCAGTCACTGCCGGCCAGCGGATGCCGCTGTGGCCACGGCGTTTCGCCGAGCATCGGCGGCGCGAGGATGACCCAGGCCAGGTCGCGCACTTCAGGGTGGCGCAACCGATGGGGTAACTGGAGCAAATCGGGAAATAGGATCATCTTGCGAGCATAGCCTTAATCGGAGTACATCCTTGTGGCTGAAAGGATTTTGTCTATCCCGCGCTTTCGCCCATAATCGTGTTTTTCGCCGTCACAGACCTCAGGGGCCCCATGGAGCAATTTCGTAATATCGGCATCATCGGTCGCCTGGGCAGTTCGCAGGTGCTGGATACCGTCCGCCGACTGAAACGCTTTCTGCTCGATCGTCATCTGCACGTGATCCTCGAAGACACCATCGCCGAAGTCCTGCCCGGCCATGGCCTGCAAACCTCGTCACGCAAGATGCTCGGCGAAGTCTGTGACATGGTGATTGTGGTCGGCGGCGACGGCAGCCTGCTTGGCGCCGCGCGTGCCTTGGCCCGACACAATATCCCGGTGCTTGGCATCAACCGGGGCAGCCTGGGTTTCCTGACCGATATTCGCCCCGATGAGCTGGAAGTCAAAGTCGCCGAAGTGCTCGACGGCCACTACCTGGTGGAAAACC
The DNA here is from genome assembly GCF_019823085.1 of Pseudomonas sp. DR48. Lineage (NCBI taxonomy): Bacteria > Pseudomonadati > Pseudomonadota > Gammaproteobacteria > Pseudomonadales > Pseudomonadaceae > Pseudomonas > Pseudomonas sp. DR48. The sequence continues at coordinate 5,173,955 of NZ_CP081946.1, forward strand.
GCTTCCTGCTGCAAGCCGAAGTCCGCCGCCATGCCGAGGCCATAGGCCAGGGCGATGCGCTGAATGATGTGGTGCTGCACCCCGGCAAATCCACGCGCATGATCGAGTTCGAGCTGTACATCGACGGCCAGTTCGTCTGCAGCCAGAAGGCCGACGGCCTGATCGTCGCCACGCCCACCGGTTCGACCGCCTACGCGCTGTCGGCGGGCGGGCCGATCATGCACCCCAAGCTTGACGCTATTGTGATTGTGCCGATGTACCCCCATACCTTGTCAGGCAGGCCAATTGTGGTCGATGGCAACAGTGAGCTGAAAATCGTCGTGTCCAAAGATATGCAGATCTACCCGCAAGTCTCCTGTGACGGGCAGAACCATTTCACCTGCGCGCCGGGTGACACCATCACCATCAGCAAAAAGGCCCAGAAACTGCGGCTGATTCATCCGCTCGACCACAATTACTATGAAGTCTGCCGGACCAAGCTCGGCTGGGGCAGTCGGTTGGGTGGTGGAGGCGACTGATGCTCGATCCCGCGCGTAGCTACGACCTGATCGGTGACGTGCACGGTTGCGCTCTGACCCTTGAGCACTTGCTCGACCAGCTCGGTTATCGCAAACAAGGTGGCGTCTGGCGACACCCGTCACGCATGGCGGTGTTCGTTGGCGACATCATCGACCGCGGCCCGCGGATCCGTGAGGCGCTGTACATCGTCCACGACATGGTCGAGGCCGGCCAGGCGCTGTGCATCATGGGCAACCATGAATTCAACGCGCTCGGCTGGGCCACTCCCGCGCTTCCGGGCAGCGGCAAGCAGTTCGTGCGCGAACACACGCCACGTCATGCACGCTTGCTGGGTGAAACCCTGACTCAATTCGAACAGCATCCCGGCGACTGGCATGATTTCCAGCAATGGTTCTACCAATTGCCCCTGTTCGTCGACGCCGGACGCTTTCGCGTGGTGCACGCCTGCTGGGATTCGGGCTTGATCGAACCGTTGCGCGCGCTGTTTCCCAACGGGTGCATCGACGAACATTTCCTCCAGGCTTCGGCCGTGCCGGGCAGTTTCGCCTGCACCGTGTTCGACCGCTTGCTGCGCGGCACTGACATGCGCTTGCCTGACGGTTTGACCATGACCAGCGGCGATGGCCTGACGCGCTCGTTCTTTCGCACCAAGTTCTGGGAAGACGACCCGCAAACCTACGGAGATATTGTGTTCCAGCCTGACGCCTTGCCTGAGCCCGTGGCCCGAAAGCCACTGTCTTCCACGGAAAAAAACACCTTGTTGCGCTACGGCGTCGATGAGCCGTTGCTGTTCGTCGGCCACTATTGGCGCAGCGGCAAACCGACACCGATCCGTCCGAACCTGGCCTGCCTGGACTACAGCGCGGTGCTCTACGGCAAACTGGTCGCCTATCGCCTGGATCAGGAAACCCGGCTCGATCCGCACAAATTCGTCTGGGTCGATGTCGAGCGGCCGGAGGTGCTGCAATGAGTGTGGTGGCCGTACTGCGTCTGCCGTTGGCGGTGGATTTGAGCGGGTTCGTCAAACTGCTGCAGCGCATGCAAGTGCCGCATCGCGTCAGCGAAGAAGCAGGCGAGCAGGTGCTGTGGGTGCCGGCCAATATCAGCGAAGACGTGCGTTCCCTGTACGAACGCTTTCCGGAAGGTGACCCTGATCAGCAACTGGACATTCCGGTGGCGCACACCAACAAGCGGCCCGGTTTTGTGGAGCAACTGCGTCACGCCAGGGCGACCGGGTTGGTGCTGCTGTTGAGCCTGATTGTCGGCGCCGTGACGCTGCTGGGTGAAAACCTCGACACGATGCGCTGGCTGACCTTCCTCGATTTCCGCGTTGTTGGCGACTACATCCATTTCGTGCCGCTGGCTGACAGCCTGGCGGCAGGGCAGTGGTGGCGTCTGGTGACGCCGATGTTGATCCACTTCGGCATCCTGCACCTGGCCATGAACGGCATGTGGTATTGGGAGCTGGGGCGGCGCATCGAGTCGCGCCAGGGCAGCATCAACCTGATCGGCCTGACCATGCTGTTCAGCCTGGTCTCCAACTACGCCCAGTATTATTTCAGCGGCCCGACCCTGTTCGGCGGGTTGTCCGGGGTGCTGTACGGCTTGCTCGGGCATTGCTGGATCTTCCAGCTGCTGTCGCCGAACCCGGCTTATCGCCTGCCGCGCGGCGTGCTGGTGATGATGCTGGTGTGGCTGGTGCTGTGTATGTCCGGGCTGGTCTCGATGATCGGCTTCGGTGAAATTGCCAATGCCGCCCACGTCGGCGGGTTGCTCGTCGGATGCTTGACCGGTTTGTTGGGTGGTTTGTACAACCGCCGTAAACTGGCCGTCTGAAACCGTTATGTGAATTTAAGTGCGCGGAGCTCTTGATGTCCTCTTTTAACGAAATGATCCAAAACATCACCCCCGATATCTACCAGAGCCTGAAACTGGCGGTGGAAATCGGCAAATGGTCCGACGGTGGCAAGCTCACCGCCGAGCAACGCGAACTGTCGTTGCAGGCGATGATTGCCTGGGAAATCCAGAACCTTCCCGAGGAAGAGCGTACCGGCTACATGGGGCCGCAGGAGTGCAGCTCGAAGTCGATCAGCGTGCCCAATATCCTGTTCAAATCGGATGCCGTCCATTGATTGAGATTGGCCGCGGTGCAATCAGCAAAATGTCGGCGCGCCTTGACGGGCCGAACGTGCAATACGCGTTTCGTCTGGATGACGTCGAGGTCCCGGTCAATCCATTGATCGGCAGCACGGTGCGTCTGGAATACCTGGGGGCGATTTTTTGCTCCCATTGCGGACGCAAGACCAAAACCAGTTTCAGCCAGGGTTACTGCTACCCGTGCATGACCAAACTGGCCCAGTGCGACCTCTGCATCATGAGTCCGGAGCGTTGCCATTATGACGCCGGCACTTGCCGTGAGCCGGAGTGGGGCGAGAAGTTCTGCATGACCGATCACATTGTGTATCTGTCCAATTCTTCCGGAGTGAAAGTCGGGATCACCCGCGCCACCCAGCTTCCAACCCGCTGGATCGACCAGGGCGCGCGTCAGGCGCTACCGATCATGCGTGTGTCGACGCGCCAGCAATCGGGCTTTGTCGAAGACCTGTTTCGCAGTCAGGTCGCGGACAAGACCAACTGGCGTGCCCTGCTCAAGGGCGATGCGATTTCGGTGGACCTGGCTCAGGTTCGTGATCAATTGTTTGAAAGCTGTGCCGAAGGTTTGCAGGGTTTGCAGGAACGATTTGGCCTACAGGCAATCCAGACCATTGCCGACGTGGAAACCCTCGAAATCCGCTATCCGGTCGAGCAATACCCGGCCAAGATTGTCAGCTTCAACCTGGACAAGAATCCGATTGCCGAAGGCACGCTGTTGGGGGTCAAGGGCCAATACCTGATTTTCGACACTGGCGTGATCAATATTCGTAAGTACACGGCTTATCAGCTCGCCGTGCATCAGTAAGGACTCCAGCATGCGCACCGAACAACCGAAGATGATTTACCTGAAGGACTATCAGGCGCCCGAGTACCTGATCGACGAGACGCACCTGACCTTCGAGTTGTTCGAGGACCATAGCCTGGTCCATGCGCAACTGGTGATGCGCCGCAATCCTGAGCGTGGCCCGGGCTTGCCGCCGCTGGTCCTCGACGGCCAGCAGCTGGAGCTGTTGACGGTCAACCTGGCCGACCGCGAGCTTGGCATTGGCGACTATGAGCTGACCGAAAATCATCTGACGCTGCAGCCGTTGAGCGAACGCTTCACGGTCGACACCAGCGTGCGCATTCACCCGGAAACCAACACCGCGCTGGAAGGCTTGTACAAATCCAGCGGGATGTTCTGCACCCAGTGCGAGGCCGAAGGTTTCCGCAAGATCACCTATTACCTTGACCGCCCGGACGTGATGAGCAAGTTCACCACCACGGTGGTCGCCGAGCAGCACAGCTATCCGGTGCTGCTGTCCAACGGCAACCCGATTGCCAGTGGTCCTGGCGAAGATGGCCGTCACTGGGCGACCTGGGAAGACCCGTTCATGAAGCCGGCGTACCTGTTTGCGCTGGTGGCCGGTGATTTGTGGTGTGTTGAAGACACCTTCACCACCATGACCGAGCGCTCCGTGGCGCTGCGCATCTATGTCGAGCCGGAAAACATCGACAAGTGCCAGCACGCGATGAACAGCTTGAAGAAGTCGATGCGTTGGGACGAAGAGGTTTACGGTCGCGAGTACGACCTGGACATCTTCATGATCGTTGCGGTCAACGACTTCAACATGGGCGCGATGGAGAACAAGGGCCTCAACATCTTCAACTCCAGCGCCGTGCTGGCCCGCGCCGAAACCGCGACCGACGCTGCGCACCAGCGTGTCGAAGCGATCGTCGCTCACGAATACTTCCACAACTGGTCGGGCAACCGCGTCACCTGCCGCGACTGGTTCCAGTTGTCGCTGAAGGAAGGTTTCACCGTATTCCGCGATTCCGGTTTCTCCGCCGACATGAACTCGGCCACCGTGAAACGCATCCAGGACGTGGCGTACCTGCGTACCCACCAGTTCGCCGAAGACGCGGGTCCCATGGCCCACGCCGTGCGTCCGGACAGCTTCATCGAGATTTCCAACTTCTACACCCTGACCGTGTACGAAAAGGGTTCGGAAGTCGTGGGCATGATCCATACCTTGCTCGGCGCCGAAGGGTTCCGCAAAGGCAGCGACCTGTATTTCGATCGCCATGACGGCCAGGCCGTGACGTGCGATGACTTCATCAAGGCCATGGAAGACGCCAACGGTGTCGACCTGACCCAATTCAAGCGCTGGTACAGCCAGGCCGGCACACCGCGCCTGGCGGTCAGCGAGTCTTACGATGCGGCGGCGAAAACCTACAGCCTGACCTTCCGCCAGAGCTGCCCGCCGACCCCGGACAAGGTCGAGAAGTTGCCATTCGTGATTCCGGTGGAACTGGGCCTGCTGGACGCCAAAGGCGCGGCAATCGCGTTGCGTCTTGCCGGTGAAGACCGCGCTCAAGGCACATCACGGGTCATTTCGGTGACTGAAGCCGAGCAGACATTCACCTTCATCGACATCGCTGAACAGCCGCTGCCTTCGCTGCTGCGCGGGTTCTCGGCGCCAGTGAAACTGAGCTTCCCGTATAACCGTGATCAGCTGATGTTCCTGATGCAGCACGACAGCGATGGTTTCAACCGCTGGGATGCCGGTCAGCAACTGTCGGTCCAGGTGTTGCAGGAGTTGATTGCTCAGCAGCAGAAGGGCGAGAAACTGGTGCTGGATCAGCGCCTGATTTCTGCTCTGCGCACTGTGCTGTCCGACGAGACGCTGGACCAGGCGATGGTTGCGGAAATGCTCTCGCTGCCGGGCGAGGCGTACCTGACTGAAATCAGCGAAGTGGCGGATGTCGACGCCATTCACATCGCTCGCGAGTTTGCTCGCAAGCAATTGGCTGATGGTTTGTTCGAGGCGTTGTGGTTGCGTTATCAGGCCAATCGTGATCTCTCGAAGAAAACTCCGTACGTGGCCGAGGCCGAGCATTTCGCTCGTCGTGCGTTGCAGAATATTGCGCTGTCGTACTTGATGCTTAGCGGCAAGCCGGAAGTCCTGGCGGCGACGCTGGAGCAGTTCGAGACCAGCGACAACATGACCGAGCGCCTGACGGCGTTGGCGGTGTTGGTGAATTCGCCGTTCGAAGACGAGAAGGCCAAGGCGTTGGCGAGTTTTGCCGAGCACTTCAAGGACAATCCGCTGGTCATGGATCAGTGGTTCAGTGTTCAGGCGGGCAGTACGTTGCCGGGTGGTCTGGAGCGGGTTCGTCAGTTGATGCAGCATCCGGCGTTCAATATCAAGAACCCGAACAAGGTGCGGGCGCTGGTCGGTGCGTTTGCCGGGCAGAACCTGATCAATTTCCATGCGGCGGATGGTTCGGGGTATCGGTTCCTGGCGGATCTGGTGATTGAGTTGAACGGGTTTAATCCGCAGATTGCTTCGCGTCAGTTGGCGCCGCTGACTCGCTGGCGCAAATATGATGATGCGCGTCAGGCGTTGATGAAAGGTGAGCTGGAGCGGATTCGTGCTTCTGGGCAGCTTTCCAGTGATGTGTTTGAGGTGGTCAGTAAAAGTCTGGCTTGAGGTTGGTTTGGGTTCCCACAGGTGTTCACTCGAACCCTGTGGGAGTGAGCTTGCTCGCGATGGCGGCTTGATAGCCGACCATGTTGTTCTTGGTGTACATATCCGTTGCTGCGGTAACGGCGGCTTAGGGTTTCGCCCTTATGTATGGACTCGCCCACACTGACTACCTGCTTTTCAAACACTGCTACCCGGTTGCATTTATGTATAAGGCCTGTCCGAGGACGCTGTCTTGAGCTTCTGGCCAACATTGGTTGAGCTCGCGGTATGCCGATTACGTGCAGGCCTCGAAGGCCGGTAAGGGCGCAGGCATCGATCCGCGACGGTCTGACCTGGGTTCAATGTTTTCTAGCAGGGGCTGGAGCGCCGTGACGCCCCGGTGGCAGAACGCTTTTGATCAATGACTTGGCGCAGCTGGCCGGCCATCGGCCGGTTGGCTGCGGTAAGTCTGGTCATTTTGTAGCAGCACCCAAACGATTCGAAAGTTGCGATTCGCCAAGCGTATCGCCGCTTCCTTGCGGCCCAGTCGCTCCTGCCAACGTTGCAACCGACGATCGTCGGGCTGCTCTGAATCCGGGCGTAAATGCCTCAATACCGCGTGAGCGCCTTGCACCATCAGGCTGCGCACATAGCTGTCGCCTCGTTTGCTCATCCTGCCCAGGCGGACCCTCTGCCCACTGCTGTTCTGCTCAGGCACCATGCCAAAGTAGGCGGCGAACTGACGTGCATTGGCAAAGCGTTCCGGGTCGGTTTGCTTGGCCAAAAGCGCGGTGGCGATGATCGGGCCGATACCGCGTACGCTCATCAGTCGCCGGGCTGTTTTATCCTCGTTCGCGGCATTCTCCAGGCGACCGCTCAGCACGTTGATCCGCTCGCCCAGCTGACGCCATTCGCCCAGCAGCTCGTCGACCAGCTCGCGCAACATGTCGGGCAAGGGTTGTGTCGCGTCTTCCAGCACCCTAGGCAGGGTCTGATTGATGGCGGCATCACCTTGGGCCAGGGTGATGCCGTGCTCCATTAGCAAGCCCCGCATCTGGTTGCTCATGGCTGTACGCCGACGGACATAACCTTGCCGGGCACGGTGCAAGGCCTGCATGGCCAGTGCGGTGGCGCTTTTGATGGGGACTGCCGCAATTTTGCTGTCGCGCCCGGCGCGCAATATGGCTTGGGCATCATTACGATCATTTTTGGCGCCGCTGCGGTGCTTGGCCACAAGCTGTGCTGGAAGAATCCGCGCCAGACTGCCCTGAGCCTGTAGCTGGCGCGCCCATGCTTGAGCGCCTGGTCCTGTTTCCATCAGCACCACTATGGTTGGCGGGAGTTGGCGCAGAAAGGTATGAAAGGCTTCACGCGACTTGATTCGTTCTTCGTAAAGCACCTGGCCAAGGGCATTTTCCCCCGCGATCTGGAATACCTGTTTGGCAAGATCGACCGCCACCGTGGTGCAGGTCGATAGATCGGTGGAAGACAGGGACTGTTTAACCGTCGTATGCTTTTTCATGGATTCGCCCTCGCTGTCGGTGGCTTTTTAGACTGCCCCCGTGGCGCATTGACGCCTCGGCGCGGGCGAGTCCATCCAATTACGGCGACTCACTTTTTTTACAAACGCCTAAAAAAAGTAAGCAAAAAAACGCTTGCTCCTACGTTCGGCCCGCTCGCTGAGGCTCGGGGTTCCTTCGCTCCGGGATCCATCCGGGGGGCATCGCCTACGGTTTGCTTCGCTGCACCTCCTCTCGATGTGTTCGACTTCGTCGAACGGTCGCTACGCTCCCACCCCGGATAAATCCCTCCCCTCAGCCTTCCGATGTCGCCCGTGGATCAAGATCAAGAGCTGCAGCCGAGCTAACGCTCATCCTGTTGAGTGGTGAGGAGCGGGCGGTATGCCCCGATTTACTGTGGGAGCTGGCTTGTCGGGTCGCCGCATCGCAGCGATGGCGGCCTGGCAGCCGACCAAACTACCGCAGATGCACACCGTACCTTGTGGGAGCTGGCCTGCCAGCGATGGCGGCCTGACAGCCGACCAATCTTTCCCAGATGTACCGATTTCCCTGTGGGAGCTGGCTTGCCTGCGATGGCGGCCTGGCAGCCGACCAATTATTCCCAGATGAACTCCATTCCCTTGTGGGAGTGAGCCTGCTCCGGGCGGCGTTCCGACGATGGCGGCCTTGCAGCTGACCAATTATTTCCAACTGTGGAAGCTGCCTTGTCAGGCGGGTGCATGGCTGCAAAAGGCGACCAGCGATGTGGCTGTTGCTGTTGCTGTGGCTGTGGCTTTTGATCTTGATCTTGATCTTGATCTGCTTTTGATCTTTCGCCCCTTCGGCAGGCCGAGCGTAGGTGTTCATCAGGGGGTTAGGCGCGTAGCGCCGTGCGGCGCAGCCGCACACATCGAGAGGAGGTCGTCGCGAAGCAGACCGGAGGCGATGCCCCCTGATGGGCACCGTAGCGAGGGTACGCGGAGCCTCAGCGAGGCGCCGTACGCCGGGGCGAAGCCTTTTGCTTACTTTTCGCTGGGCCGGCATTCCGGCGTCTGGAAAAGTGAGTCGCTGTAAAAGCGAAACCATAAGCAGCCGTTACCACAGCAACGGATATGTACCCAAACCTCAACCCCCCAAAAGGCGCCATCCCAATCACCCCACCTGATACCCAATCATTCAGGAAATCCGCATTACCCCCAGGTTAACAAAACATAACGTGGCGTCGATTGTCAGACCTTTCCAAACCCCGATAGGATAAGCCAGCTTCCGAAGGGGCTCTAGATTGCGCATTTCAGGACTATGCTCCAGAACAGACAATCGCAATGAGCACCCCTTACGGCGCCCTGAAAGGTTAAACGACCTAACAATAATAATGGGGGAAGGTCTATGAGTGAGCCTGTCATGGGTGTGGGTATCTGCCGCCCGCCGGCAATACGCAAATTCGCGTTGCTGGCTACAGCGCTCTCGCTGTTGGGCTGTGCCATGTTGTCGGGACCCGCGCTGGCCACTGCTGCGCCGACGTCCGACGTGGTCTATTCCGTTGAATCCGCCAAAGCCAGCAAAAGCCTGATGCTCGACGTCACCCATGCCGGCAAACGCCTGGTGGCCGTCGGAGATCGCGGGCACATCCTGTATTCCGATGACCAGGGCGCAACCTGGACCCAGGCCAAGGTGCCGACCCGGCAACTGCTGACCTCGGTGTATTTCGTCGATGACAAACACGGCTGGGCTGTCGGCCATGACGCACAGATCCTCGCCAGCGAGGACGGCGGCGTCACCTGGACCAAGCAATTCGAAGATTTGAAACGCGAATCACCGCTGCTCGACGTCTGGTTCAAGGACGTCAACAGCGGCTTTGCCGTGGGCGCTTACGGTAATTTGATGACCACCACGGATGGCGGCAAAAACTGGGAAGACGCCAGCGATCGCCTGGACAACGAAGACCAGTACCACCTCAACGCCATCGCAGCGGTCAAGGACGCGGGGCTGTTCATCGTCGGCGAGCAGGGCAGCATGTTCCGCTCCGCCGATTGGGGCCAGACCTGGGAGAAGCTTGAAGGCCCTTACCAGGGTTCGCTGTTTGGCGTAATTGGCACCGCCCAGCCCAACACACTGTTGGCCTACGGACTGCGCGGCAACCTGTTTCGCTCCACCGATTTCGGCACCACCTGGGAGCCGGTCGAGCTCAAGGCGGCTCGCGGTGCGCTGGAGTTTGGTCTGTCGGGCGCCACGTTGCTCGACGACGGTTCCATCGTCATCGTCGGCAACGGCGGTTCGGTGATTCGCAGCAACGACAACGGCGGAACCTTCAGCGTGTTCAACCGGCCGGATCGCATTTCCGTGTCGGCAGTGACGGCGGCAGGCAACGGTAATCTGATTCTGGCAGGACAGGGCGGCGTTCGCGCTACTTCGCCAACCGGCTCAGAGCTGGGCAAATAATAAGAAGGGCGGAGCTATGACATCAATGACAACCCACCAACAGGACAAGGCGACGTTTCTTGAGCGCCTGATCTTCAACAACCGCCCGGCAGTGATCGTCATCTGCCTGCTGGTCAGCATTTTCCTGTTCTGGCAGGCAACGCTGATCCGGCCGTCCACCAGTTTCGAAAAAATGATCCCGCTCGAGCATCCCTTCATCCAAAAGATGATGGAGCACCGCAACGACCTGGCGAACCTGGGCAACACGGTGCGGATTTCCGTGGAGGCCACTGACGGCGACATCTTCTCCAAGGAATACATGGAGACCCTGCGCCAGATCAACGACGAAGTGTTCTACATTTCCGGCGTCGACCGTTCCGGCCTCAAGTCGCTGTGGAGCCCGAGCGTACGCTGGACGGAAGTGACGGAGGAGGGTTTTGCCGGCGGTGAAGTGATCCCGCAGAGCTATAACGGCTCCCAGCAAAGCCTCGACCTGCTGCGCAACAACGTGCTCAAGTCCGGTCAGGTCGGGCGTCTGGTGGCCAACGACTTCAAGTCGAGCATCGTCGATATTCCGTTGCTGGAGTCCTACCCGGACCCGCAGGACCAGGGCAAGTTGCTGGCGCTGGACTACCGCAAGTTCTCCCACGAACTCGAAGACAAGATCCGCAACAAGTTCGAAGCCCAGAACCCTAACGTGAAGATCCACATCGTCGGTTTCGCCAAGAAAGTCGGCGACCTGATCGATGGCCTGGTCATGGTGGTGATGTTCTTCGGCGTCGCCTTCATCATCACCTTGGTCCTGCTGTACTGGTTCACCAACTGCATGCGCAGCACCGTGGCGGTATTGAGTACGACACTGGTGGCGGTGGTCTGGCAGTTGGGGCTGATGCACTTTTTCGGTTTCGGGCTCGATCCTTACTCGATGCTGGTGCCGTTCCTGATCTTCGCCATCGGTATTTCCCACGGCGTGCAGAAGATCAACGGCATCGCCTTGCAGTCCAGTGACGCGGACAACGCGTTGACCGCGGCACGCCGCACGTTCCGCCAGCTGTTCCTGCCGGGGATGATCGCGATCCTCGCCGATGCCGTGGGCTTTATCACGCTGTTGATCATCGACATCGGGGTGATCCGTGAACTGGCGATCGGGGCCTCCATTGGTGTGGCGGTGATCGTGTTCACCAACCTCATTCTGCTGCCGGTGGCGATTTCCTACGTCGGTATCAGTAAGCGCGCCATCGCGCGCAGCAAGAAAGACGCTCACCGTGAACACCCGTTCTGGCGCCTGCTGGCGAACTTTGCCAGCCCGAAAGTGGCGCCGGTGTCAATTGTCCTGGCCTTGCTGGCCTTTGGCGGTGGCCTCTGGTACAGCCAGAACCTGAAAATCGGCGACCTCGATCAAGGCGCGCCGGAGCTGCGTCCGGATTCGCGCTACAACAAGGACAACAACTTCATCATCAGCAATTACTCCACCAGTTCTGACGTGTTGGTGGTGATGGTCAAGACCAAGGCCGAAGGTTGCTCGCGTTATGAAGCCATGGCGCCAATCGACGAACTGATGTGGAAGATGCAGAACACCGAGGGCGTGCAGTCGGCGATCTCGCTGGTGACCGTGTCCAAGCAAATGATCAAGGGCATGAACGAGGGCAACCTGAAATGGGAAACCCTGTCGCGCAACCCGGACGTGCTGAACAACTCCATCGCTCGCGCTGACGGCCTGTACAACAACAGTTGCTCCCTGGCACCGGTGCTGGTGTTCCTCAACGATCACAAGGCTGCCACCCTGGATCGCGCGGTGCATGCCGTGCAGGACTTCGCCAAGGAGAACAACAAGGAAGGCCTGGAATTCATCCTCGCGGCCGGTAACGCCGGTATCGAGGCGGCCACCAACGAGGTGATCAAGGAGTCCGAGCTGACCATCCTGATCCTCGTCTACATCTGCGTCGCGACCATGTGCATGATCACCTTCCGTTCCTGGGCGGCGACCTTGTGCATCGTGTTGCCACTGGTCCTGACCTCGGTCCTGGGCAACGCCCTGATGGCGTTCATGGGCATCGGCGTGAAAGTCGCGACGTTGCCGGTGGTGGCGCTGGGTGTGGGGATTGGCGTGGACTACGGGATTTACATCTACAGCCGTCTGGAAAGCTTCCTGCGTGCGGGCCTGCCGTTGCAAGAGGCGTACTACCAGACGCTGAAGTCCACCGGTAAAGCTGTGCTGTTCACCGGCCTGTGCCTGGCGATCGGCGTGTGCACCTGGATCTTCTCGGCCATCAAGTTCCAGGCCGACATGGGCCTGATGCTGACCTTCATGCTGCTGTGGAACATGTTTGGTGCACTGTGGCTGTTGCCGGCACTGGCGCGGTTCCTGATCAAACCGGAGAAACTGGCGGGGCAGAAGGGCAACTCGCTGTTCGCGCATTGATCCCTGGCTGAAACAGAAAAGCCGCAACCTGAGGTTGCGGCTTTTTTATGTCTCAAATTTCACACCAAACCCTTGTAGGAGTGAGCCTGCTCGCGATGACGGAGTGTCATTCAACATAGATGTTGAATGTTAGGCCGCTATCGCGAGCAGGCTCACTCCCACAGGGTTCAGTGTTGGTTCGCAGGATCGCTGCCCAGCACCACATTCAGCGCACTGCGCGCGTCATCGAGCTGCACCAGCGTTGCATGCCGTGCGCCCAGCGCATCACGGTTCTCGATCGCGGTCAGAATCGCCTTGTGTCGTGGCAACGCCAGCTCATGCAGGTTCGGCCGCTGGTTGGAATGCTTCAACGCTTCGGCTATCGCCACCGCCAACATGTTGCACAGGTTGGCCAACAGGTCGTTGTGGGTCGCATCGGCGATGCGGCTGTGGAAATCCAGGTCTGGTTGCAACAGCGCTTCAGGGGTCGGCGCCGCTTCCATGCGTTGGTAGGCTTCACCGATGGAGGCGATGTCGGCGTCGGTCGCGAATTGCGCAGCGAGGGCGGCCGCGGCCGGTTCGATGATGCTGCGCACACTGGTCAGCAAATCGAAAAATTCATTCTGCGGGCTGCTTTGCATCAACCAGTGCAGCACGTCCGGGTCGAGCATGTGCCATTCCTTGCGCTGCTTGACCACGGTGCCGACCCGCGGACGGGAATACACCAGCCCCTTGGCGACCAACACACGGGTGGCTTCGCGCAGTACCGGGCGGCTGACCGCGTACTCTTCACACAGCAGGGCTTCGGCGGGCAGTTTGTCGTCCGGTTTGAAGCGCCCGGAAACGATCTGCATGCCCAATTCCTGGACGATGCGCGAGTGCATGCTTTTGCGGTCGGAGGGTTTGCGGTAATCCATGGGGAACGGCGCGATCCTGTGCGATGGAGATGTCGCGCATGATAGCAGGCGCGGTGCAATCTTGAGGCGGGGATAGATCAAATGTGGGAGCGGGCTTGCTCGCGAAGAGGGCCGCACATTCAACATCAATGTTGGATGATCGACCGCTCTTCGCGAGCAAGCCCGCTCCCACAGGGCACGGAGGTTAGTGAGAGTGGCGCGGTACTTCGGAGCCGCGGCAGCCGACCAGGAAGTCGAAATCGCAACCCTGATCCGCCTGCAGCACATGGTCGATGTACAGCTGACGATAACCGCCCACGATCAATTGCTGTGGCGGTTGCAGGTCGGCCATGCGCGCGGCCAGTTCCGCGTCCGAAATGTCCAGGTGCAGGCGTCCGTTGGCGCAATCGAGCTCGATCCAGTCACCTTCCTTCACTGTCGCCAAAGGTCCGCCGGCTGCCGCTTCCGGTGCCACATGCAACACCACCGTGCCATACGCGGTGCCGCTCATGCGCGCATCGGAAATGCGCACCATGTCCGTTATGCCTTGGGCCAGCAATTTCGCCGGCAAACCCATGTTGCCCACTTCGGCCATGCCTGGATAACCTTTCGGCCCGCAGTTCTTCATCACCAGGATCGAATTGGCATCCACGTCCAGTTCCGGATCGTTGATGCGCGCCTTGTACATGTCGAAGTTCTCGAACACCACCGCACGGCCGCGATGTTGCATCAGCTCGGCACTGGCGGCGGACGGTTTGAGCACCGCACCGAGTGGCGCCAGGTTGCCGCGCAAGACACAGATCCCGCCGTCGGCGCGAATCGGGTTGTCGAGCGTGCGGATCACTTCGTCCTCGCCGTAGATCGGCGCGTCCTTGGTGTTCTCGCCCAGCGTCTTGCCGTTGACGGTCAAGGCGTTCGGGTTCGGGATCAGGTTGGCTTCGCCGAGGCGGCGCAGCACGGCTGGCAGGCCACCGGCGTAGTAGAACTCTTCCATCAGGAAGCGCCCGGACGGTTGCAGGTCGACGATGGTCGGCATGCCGCGACCGATACGGGTCCAGTCGTCCAGGTCCAGCTCGACGCCAATGCGTCCGGCAATCGCCTTCAGGTGGATCACGGCGTTGGTCGAACCACCGATGGCGGCGTTGACGCGGATGGCGTTTTCGAAGGCTTCCTTGGTGAGGATTTTCGAGAGTCGCAAGTCCTCGCGCACCATTTCCACGGCGCGCATGCCGGACATGTGCGCCAACACATAACGGCGCGCATCCACGGCTGGAATCGCCGCGTTATGGGGCAGGGAAGTGCCCAGTGCTTCGGCCATGCAAGCCATGGTCGACGCGGTGCCCATGGTGTTGCAGGTGCCTGCCGAACGGGACATGCCGCCCTCGGCTGCAAGGAAGTCGTCAATGGTGATGGTGCCGGCTTTCACTTGCTCGCTGAGCTGCCAGACCACGGTGCCGGAGCCAATGTCCTTGCCTTTGTGCTTGCCGTTGAGCATCGGTCCACCGGTCACGACGATGGCCGGCACGTCACAACTGGCCGCGCCCATCAGCAGCGCCGGGGTGGTTTTGTCGCAACCGGTGAGCAGCACCACGCCGTCAATCGGGTTGCCGCGAATGGCTTCTTCAACGTCCATGCTCGCCAGGTTGCGCGTCAGCATGGCGGTGGGACGCAGGTTCGATTCGCCGTTGGAGAACACCGGGAATTCCACAGGAAAACCACCGGCCTCGATCACCCCGCGTTTGACGTGCTCCGCGATCTGACGGAAATGCGCGTTGCATGGGGTCAGTTCCGACCATGTGTTGCAGATGCCGATGATCGGCTTGCCGTGGAACTGGTGGTCAGCGATGCCCTGATTCTTCATCCAGCTGCGGTACATGAAGCCGTTCTTGTCGGCAGTGCCAAACCATTGGGCGGAGCGCAGGGTGGGTTTCTTATCAGACATGGTCGATTCTCTTATTGTATGACTATATTGTTCGAGCTAAGGCGTAACATAAGCTCAAATTCGGCAATTTGGAAGTGTTGTTGGGTAATTAGTATTACTATATAGTCGTTTTCAGCGGAGGGATGGCCCTGGCAGTTTTGGCGAGAGGCGTCCCCCGAGGTTCTATAACAACAACAATCGGAGACCGATCTCATGAGCCAGGAACTGCGGCTTATTCGTCGCATCACGTTGAAACTGATTCCCTTCCTGATCCTGCTGTACCTGATCGCCTACGTGGATCGCTCTGCGGTCGGCTTCGCCAAGCTGCACATGGGCGCGGACATCGGCATCGGTGATGCGGCCTACGGCCTCGGTGCCGGGCTGTTCTTCATTGGCTATTTCCTGCTGGAAATCCCCAGCAACCTGATGCTCGAACGTTTCGGTGCCCGCCGTTGGTTTGCACGGATCATGGTCACCTGGGGCGCGATCACCATCGGCATGGCCTTCGTCCAGGGACCGCACAGCTTCTATGTGATGCGCTTTCTGCTCGGTGCCGCCGAAGCCGGGTTCTTCCCGGGCGTTCTGTACTACATCACCCAATGGTTCCCGATTCGCCATCGCGGCAAGATCCTCGGGCTGTTCATCCTGTCCCAACCCATCGCGATGATGATCACCGGCCCCGTGTCCGGCGGCCTGCTTGGCATGGACGGCACCCTTGGCCTGCACGGCTGGCAGTGGTTGTTCATCGTCATCGGCACACCGGCGATCCTGCTGACCTGGCCGGTGCTGCGTTACCTGCCGGATGGCCCGCAACAGGTGAAATGGATGGACCAGACCGAGAAGGACTGGCTGACCGGCGAACTGAAAAAAGACCTTGAGACTTACGGCCAGACTCGCCACGGCAATCCGCTGCACGCCCTGAAAGACAAACGCGTGTTGTTGCTGGCGCTGTTTTATCTACCGGTGACGTTGAGCATCTATGGCTTGGGCCTGTGGCTGCCGACGCTGATCAAACAGTTCGGCGGGACTGATCTGGTGACCGGTTTCGTGTCTTCGGTGCCGTACATCTTCGGGATCATTGGCTTGCTGATCATTCCGCGCAGTTCCGACCGTCTGAATGACCGCTACGGCCACTTGGCGGTGCTTTACGTGTTGGGCGCCATCGGCTTGTTCCTCAGCGCCTGGCTGACGTTGCCGGTGCTGCAACTGGCGGCGTTATGCCTGGTGGCGTTCGCGCTGTTTTCCTGCACGGCGGTGTTCTGGACCTTGCCGGGACGCTTCTTTGCCGGCGCCAGTGCGGCGGCCGGGATCGCCTTGATCAACTCGGTGGGCAACCTCGGCGGCTATATCGGTCCGTTCGTGATTGGTGCGCTGAAGGAATACACCGGCAACCTGGCGTCGGGGCTTTATTTCCTGTCGGGGGTGATGGTGTTCGGGCTGGTGTTGACCGGCGTGGTTTATCGCCTGCTGGAGCGCAAGCATGTGCTGCCTTCGGACCAATTCGCAGCGAGTGCACGAGGTGCGAGCCGTACCCAGCCTGAGGCCTGACCCCAATCAACTGTGGGAGCGGGCTTGCTCGCGAAAGCGGTGTGTCAGGCAACATCAAAGTTGAATGTCCAATCGCATTCGCGAGCAAGCCCGCTCCCACATTAGCCTTATGGTGTTTCCTAGTTTTGTTTACAGGAGAAAATTCATGCGTTTAGTTCAGTTCGAATTGAGTAACGGCGAGCGCCGCGTAGGCGTCGTCGAGGAAGGGCAGGTGCGCGAAGTGCAGGATGCGCGCACGGTGCGCGACCTGGCGTTGGCGGCGATCGAAGCGGGCGTGAATCTTGAACAACAGGTGAAAACCCTGGGCCTGGGCATCAGCCATGACTATGCACAACTGCTGGCCAACCTGCAGATCCTGCCGCCACTGGATCACCCGGACCCGGCGCACATGCTGGTCAGCGGCACCGGTCTGACCCATTTGGGCAGTGCCTCGGCGCGGGACAAAATGCATCAGCAGGCCGGCGACGAAGCCGCGCTGACCGATACCATGCGCATCTTCAAATGGGGCGTGGAGGGCGGCAAACCGGCGGCCGGTCAGGCCGGCGTACAACCGGAATGGTTCTACAAGGGCGATGGCAGCATCGTCGTGCGTCCGGGGAAACCTTTCCCGCTGCCGCCCTTTGCCGAAGATGCCGGTGAAGAGCCGGAAATCAGCGGTCTGTATGTCATCGGCCACGACGGCAAACCGTATCGCCTCGGTTTTGCGGTGGGCAACGAGTTTTCCGACCATGTGATGGAGCGCAAGAACTACCTGTACCTGGCGCACTCCAAATTGCGCAGTTGCAGCTACGGCCCGGAACTTCGCGTCGGCGATCTGCCGCAACATCTGGCCGGCACCAGCCGCATCCTGCGCGACGGTGAAGTGCTCTGGCAGAACGAGTTTCTCAGCGGCGAGGCCAACATGTGCCACAGCCTGGAAAACCTCGAGTATCACCATTTCAAGTACAGCCAGTTCCTGCGTCCGGGGGACGTACACATCCATTTCTTCGGCACCGCGACCCTGTCCTTTGCCGACGGCATTCGCACCCAACCGGGTGACGTGTTCGAGATCAGTCAGGCCGAGTTCGGCGCGCCATTGATCAACGGGATTGCACCGGTTGAAGCGGCGTTCGAGCCCGGCACCATCGGCACCCTTTAAGGAGACAGGCATGCCCCAGATTCTTGGTCACAACTTCATTGGCGGCCAGCGCAGCGCCGCCGGCTCGCTCAAACTGCAGAGCGTTGATGCCAGCACCGGCGAAGCGTTGCCACACGATTTCTTCCAGGCCACACCCGAAGAAGTCGATGCCGCCGCCAAGGCTGCCGCCGCCGCGTATCCGGCCTATCGCAGCCTGAGCGCCGAACGTCGTGCACAATTTCTCGATGCCGTGGCCGATGAGCTCGACGCCTTGGGTGATGAGTTTGTCGCGCTGGTCTGCCGTGAAACCGCGCTGCCCGCCGGGCGCATTCAAGGCGAGCGTGGTCGCACCAGCGGCCAGATGCGTTTGTTCGCCAAAGTGCTGCGCCGTGGTGATTTCTACGGTGCGCGGATCGACCAGGCATTGCCCGATCGCCAACCGCTGCCGCGTCCGGACCTGCGCCAATATCGCATTGCCCTGGGGCCGGTCGCCGTGTTCGGCGCCAGTAACTTCCCCTTGGCATTTTCCACGGCCGGTGGCGACACCGCCTCGGCATTGGCCGCCGGTTGCCCGGTGGTGTTCAAGGCCCACAGCGGTCATATGGCCACCGCTGAACGAGTCGCCGACGCGATCATCCGCGCCGCGGAAAAAACCGGCATGCCGGCTGGCGTGTTCAACATGATCTACGGCGGCGGTGTTGGTGAAGCGTTGGTCAAGCACCCGGCGATTCAAGCAGTCGGCTTTACCGGTTCGCTCAAGGGTGGTCGCGCATTGTGCGACATGGCCGCTGCGCGCCCACAACCGATTCCGGTGTTCGCCGAAATGTCGAGCATCAACCCGGTGATCGTCTTGCCGCAGGCCCTGGCAACTCGGGCTGAAACCGTCGCCCGCGACCTCACGGCCTCCGTGGTTCAGGGGTGTGGCCAGTTCTGTACCAACCCGGGATTGGTGATTGGTATTGCCTCGCCGCAGTTCAGTGCGTTCGTGCAACAGGTCGCCGGGCTGATCAATGATCAACCTGCGCAAACCATGCTCAACGCCGGGACGTTAAGCAGCTACGGCAAAGGCCTGCAAAAACTCCTCGCTCATCCGGGCATCACGCATCTGGCCGGTAGCACGCAACAAGGCAATCAGGCCCAGCCGCAACTGTTCAAGGCGGATGTGAGCCTGTTGATCAATGGTGATGAGGTTTTGCAGGAAGAAGTCTTCGGCCCGACTACGGTGTTCGTCGAAGTCGCCGATCAAGCGCAACTCAGTGCTGCGTTGAACGGTCTGCATGGGCAGCTGACGGCGACGATCATTGGCGAACCTTCTGACTTCGAGCAGTTTGGCGAGCTGACGGCATTGCTCGAGCAAAAGGTCGGACGGATCTTGCTCAATGGTTATCCGACCGGGGTGGAAGTCTGCGATTCGATGGTCCACGGCGGGCCGTATCCGGCCACTTCCGATGCGCGCGGCACGTCGGTAGGCACGCTGGCGATCGACCGTTTCTTGCGTCCAGTGTGCTTCCAGAACTATCCGGACAGTCTGCTGCCGGAGGCGTTGAAGAACGCTAACCCTCTGCGAATCCAGCGCCTGGTGGACGGCAAGCCATCCCGCGACGCCCTCTAACAGCCTCGCATACAAGCCCCTGTGGGAGCGGGCTTGCTCGCGAAAGCGGAGTGTCAGTCGACACATGTATTGCCTGATACACCGCTTTCGCGAGCAAGCCCGCTCCCACATTTGTTCCGGTCGTGGCCAGGTTTTGTGCCAGGCACGGGGCCGCCCTCACATTGAGCTATCATTGCGTCTTTCCCATTCAAAGATTGACTGCCATGACTGCCGCAACCGACACCTTGCTCGCCACCCTCGAACATTGCGATATGGTGGAAATCGATGGGCTTCACGCCTTCGAATTTTCCCTCGATGAAGACGACAATTTGCACATCGAATGCCTCGACGGCCGCGTGTCAAAACACTGGGAGTTCACCCCGGCCGAGGTCGAGGCCGCGACCTTCGATCCCACCCTGCAAAGCTGGCTGATCACCGGTACTTCCGGCGAGCACCGGTTGGTGTGCATGACCGCATTTCGCGGTGATGACGACGAGGAAGAAGCGAATGAGGATGCGTAATCTCTGGCCGCTGTTGATGGCCGGCAGCATTGGCGCAATGGGCGCTCAGGCGGCATTGGCCGAAGACTATCAATTGCTGGTCGGCTCCTATACGGCGGGGCAGAGTCAGGGCATCTATCGCCTGAAATTCGACAGCGCCACCGGGCAGATTGACCCCAAGCCACTGCAAGTAGTCAAGAGCGACAATCCGTCCTGGCTGACCGTGTCCAAGGACCAGCGTCATCTGTTCGCGGTCAACGAAAACGGCCCGGGACAGAAAGACCCGGTCGGGCGCGTCAGCAGTTATGCGATCGATCCCAAGACCCACGCGTTAAGCCTGATCAATCAGGTTCAAAGCCTGGGTAACGAGCCGACTCATTCAAGCCTCAGCGTGGATGCCAGTCATTTGTTCGTCAGCAACTATTCGGTGGTTGAGGACCCGGGTGGCACGCTGGCGGTGTTGCCGGTGGGCGCCGATGGGACGCTCAAACCCGTGGTGCAGATGAGCAGTCATCCCTCGAGTCGGGTCAACCCCGAGCGGCAGATGTCGGCGCACGTGCATTCGACCGTCTCATCGCCCGACGGCCATTACGTGTTTTCCAATGACCTGGGCGCAGACAAGATCTTTGTCTATCGTTTCGACCCCAAGGCCAACCCGCAGCTGCCGTTGACGGCTGCCACGCCGGCGTCCGTGCAGTTGCCGGCCGGCAGTGGGCCGCGTCATTTGCTGTTCAGCGCGGATGGCAAACATGCCTGGCTGACCATGGAAATGAGTGCTCAAGTGGCTGTGTTCGATTACCGGGACGGCAAGCTTGAACAAACGCAGATGGTCGACCTCGCATCCGGCCAGCCTACATCGGACAAGGCCGCGGCGGCACTTCACGCCTCATCCGATGGCAAGTTCCTGTACGTCAGCAACCGTGGCACCGCCAATCAGTTGCTGGTGTTCGCCATCGATCCTGCGACCGGCCATCTCAAAGAGCTGCAGCGTCGTTCGGTCGAAGGTGACCACCCACGGGAGTTCAGTCTTGATCCCAGCGGCAAGTTCTTGCTGATTGCCAACCAGAAGAGCAACCAGATTGTCGTCATCGAACGTGATGCCAAGACCGGTCTGCTGGGTAAAACCGTACAAAAGCTGCCGATGGATGCGCCAAGCGACCTAAAATTCCTGGTGCGTCAATAGGCCGCAGGCCCCGATTGATGGGGCCTGCGTCGTTGTATCAACGACGCTGATATTTGGTAATGCTACAAAGCATTTCAAGGCGTCGTTCCTCGGAGGTTAAGTTTGCTTCACGGCCCCACCGGGCATGCAAGCCAACTGACTCCGAGGAATACCGACATGAACTTCAATCTCTTCTCCATCATCGCTGCTTCCGCTATCTCTGCCACCGTTGCTCTGCCAGCCAGCGCCAACGTTGAAATCAACGACAAAAAAGCCCACACCCAGAGCTACACCCCAAAATACCTGCAACAAAGCGCCAACTTCTACGCGGCACTGGATCACAAGACCCAAGCCTGAAATTCCAGCCCTGCACCTTTTATGCAGGAGCGAAGTCACTTGCGCCGATCGAACTGAATGCTTCGAAAGACGATGAGTGATGTCGCTCCTGCATAACGCGTTTACGACAGCATCACATAGCCATCAATGCATAGCTTGATATCACATGGCCATGCGTTTAGATTTGACGTTGTTTTTTTGACTCAAACTCTAATAACAAGGATCGGCAGCATGGCGATGCGTCTGGCAGTGGTTCTTCTGTTTCTCTATTCCACCCCCATTCTTTCGGCTGCCCAGCCCGTTCAAGACGAGCCGGATGCGGCGCGTGAGCGCTTGATGAGTTTTATTGAAGACTGAAATAGACTGGCTTAATGATCAACGAAGCTGATGGTGACTATGGATAACGCTGAGTGGTTATCACAGCTTTTTTGATCGATTCTGTGGGCTCTGAAACATGCCCACGGAGAACACCATGGCCAGCTCAATCATCACTTCTGCCAAATACGGCGCCTACCTGGCCATAGGTCTCTATGTGACCATGGTGCTGGTGGTCAGCATTGCAGCGCAGTCGCAACACACCTTCGAAGCGCCGATTCAGGTCGCATATCCCGCCATCCAGTTTGAACACCGCGCTCAAAACGTGATGATCGATCAGACAGAACTGGCGGGAGTGGCAGGGGCATGAAAGGGGGCAAACTCTGGGTCATCGCCTTTCTGGCATTCATGACCAATGGCGCTTCGCTGCTGGGGTTCGGGCAAGGTTCGGCAGGTTCCGTAGCTCGCTCGATCGAAGCCAATCACAACCTCGCGCGTGACATTGAAACGGCCAAAGCCTTTGGGCTGCAGGCCGGCAATCCACCGATGAAACGCCAGGTCGATTTCTTCGGGCCGTTCCACGTCGATTGCTCGGTGCTGCGGATGTGTGATGTGTTCGCGTAAACCGGAGTTATTTCTGCATCACGGTGGTGAACAACTCTGACTCCAGAAACCGCTGCAACCACGCCTGCAACCGCACGTAAGGCGTTTGTGCAAACCACTCGCGATCGACATGGGCGAATTGCCGTATGAACGGCATCAGGGCCGCATCCGCCAGCGTCGGATGCCCGGCCAGCAAGTAATCGCGTCCATCAAGCAACTCATCCAGCTTGCGCAAGAACACCTCGCCCTCAGCCCGATAAAACGTCATCGGCTGCTCGGGATAACGCTCAGCGTATTTGTAGCGATTGAGGTGCACCTTGAACGCCTGATCGTTCTCCTCGATTAGCGCAGCAGTCAGCACTTGCCCGGCAGGATCATCCTTGAGCAACCAGTCTTGCGGATCGTTCTGCGCCAAGGCCCAGCGCATGATCGCCAGGCTTTCATCGATGACCTGGCCGTCGACACTCAACACCGGCACCGTGCCCTTGGGCGATAGCGCGAGCATCTCGGCCGGTTTGGCCTTGAGGCTGACTTCGATAATGTCCACCGCCACACCCGAGTAGCGCAGGGCCATGCGCGCGCGCATGGCATAAGGGCAGCGGCGGAATGAATACAGCGTATTCATTTCACCTCCAGGGTACTCAGGCCATTGCCTTGGCGCTGGACTTGAATCTGCACCGGAATCCGCTCGTGCATTTCCTGCACGTGGGAAATCACCGCGACCTTGCGGCCCTGCGCCTGCAAGCCGTCGAGGGCGTCCATGGCCAGTTGCAGGGATTCCGGATCGAGGCTGCCGAAACCTTCGTCGATGAACAGCGACTCGATTTTCAACGTGCTGGAAGCCATCGACGCCAAACCGAGCGCCAGGGCCAACGACACCAGGAACGTCTCGCCACCTGACAACGAATGCACCGAACGCAGTTCGTCGCCCATCTCGGTGTCCATCACCAGCAATCCGAGCATGCTGCCGCCGCGTTTCAGGCGGTAGCGCCGCACCAGTTGGCGCAACTGCACGTTGGCGTGATGCACCAGCAAGTCGAGGTTGTAGGCTTGGGCAATCTTGCGGAAGGTGTCGCCAGTGGCCGAGCCGATCAACGCATTCAAACGCGCCCAGCGCTGGTACTCGGCGTAGGCGTCGGCGATTTGTTGCGCCAGGGCCTGATTGGCGTTCTGTCGACGCTGATCCTCGGCCTGTTCCGCGCGCAGTTCGGCGCAGCGGTGTTCGCTCGCGGCGGACAGGTTTTGCAACTCGGTCAGTGCCGTCGCCAATTGCTCGGCATCGAGATTGCCGTTGTGCTGCGCCTGATGTTTGAGCAGGCGCTGGTCGCGCTCCTGTACGCGCACATTGGCTTGTTCGATGGCTTTTTCGCTGTGCTGCAATTGCTGGCGCAGTTCGCTGACCTGCTGGTCGTCGACGCTCAGCAGCGCCTCCAGACCGCCATCATCCAGTTCCGGGTGCAAAGCTCGCCAGTCGGCGATCTTCGCGCTCAGCTCGCGGTCTTCGGTTTCCAGGGCCAGCAGGTGCTCTTGCTTGGCTTTAAGCTCGGCGGCCAGTTCGACCAGGCGCGTGCGCACGGTTTGCAGTTCTTGACTGGCCGTGGCTTCGGCGTTGCGTGCCTGATCGACCGCTTGATCGAGTTGCTGCTGCCAGAGTTCGGCGCTGCTGTGTTCGCCGAGCAGTTGTGCCAGTTGCTGCTGGCACGCGTGTTGTTGCTCGGCGAGGACGCTGAACTGCTGTTGCGCCGCGTCCAGTGCCTCGGCGCGGGCCAGTTGGCGGTCCTGTTCCTTTTCCAGCGTCTGCTGACGTTGTTGCTGTTCGCCGAGTTCATCGCGTTGCTGCTCGAGTTGCTCCAGGCGCTGGGCGATCTGCCGGTCGAGCTGCATGAACGTAGCGGCAGGTTCGTGACGCAAGGCCTCCAGGGTGTCGGCCGGGAGCAGGGTGCTGAAGGCGCTGAGTTCTTCATCCAGACGCTGGCGATCACTGCTCAACTCGCGCTGCTGATTGCTCAGGTATTGGCTCGCTTGCTGACTGGCCGCTTCGGCGCTGCGCAGTTGCTGCGCAAGGCGAGCAGCGTCCTGCTGCAGAGTGAGCAGGGCGGTTTGGCGTTGTTCGTCCTGGGCGATGCTCTGGTTCAGCTGGCTGCTTTGCTGATGCAACCAGGCATCGCGTTTGATCGCGTCCTGCGCCAGCAACTGCGCCGATAATGGATGCGCTTCCAGGCTCGGCGTCAGGCCTTGTTGCTGGGTGGCGAGTTGGTCTTGCTGCTGCAACAGCTCTTTTTGTTGCGCGATCAGGCCGCCGACTTCGGCGCGCAGGTCGGTGAGTTTTTCTTTCAGCAGATCAACCGCTTTTTGCGCGTTGGCCTGCTCGCTTTCATCATGGCGCCCGAGGCTTTGCAGCAACGCTTCGGGTTGATGATAAGGATGCTCAGTGCTGCCGCAGACCGGGCATGGCTGATCATCCTGCAACTGTTCGCGCAGTTCTTCGACGCTGGCGCTGCGGGCCAGACGCTGACGTTCCAGCAGTTCGCGAGTGACGCTCAAAGTCTGTTCGGCGACGACCAGTTCGTTCTTGGTCTTCACGCCGTCCTGTGTCAGACGATCACGTTCCTGCTGAGCCGTGAGCTGGCGCTGCTGAAGTTCTGCGCTGCGCTTGTCGATCTCCTGCTGACTGGCCCACAGTCGCGTCAGCTCTTCGAACGCACGCAATTGTTTGCGGTTGTCCTGCAACAGGTTGCCCAACAGCTGGATCTGTTCCGCCACGGCCTCGGGCTCGGCGCCGGCCTCTTTGTAGAGCACTTCCAGATTCTGTTTTTGCGTGGCCAGTTCTTCGCTGGCGCGGGCGGCACTTTGCTCCAGGGCGGCTAGCTCAGCCTGACCCTTGTTCAAGCGATTGCCGATCAACATCAGCTGTTGCAGGCGATCACGGTAGGCGTTCCACGCATCGCTCAATGGCGCCAGATGCGCGCTTTGCTCAAGCTCCCCGGCAATCCGCTGCAGACGTGCGGCCACTTGCTGTTGTTGCTCCAGCAAGCCTTGAATCGTGGTTTGCCCCCGCGTGCAGGCCTGTTCCGCTTGCTGCTTGAGGTCGGCGCTGACACTGACATCTTTGACCAGACGGGCGAGGGCGCTTTGTGCTTCAAACGCCTGACGCAGCAACGGCGCGCTGGATGTGTGTTGGCGTTGGGCTTCGATCAGTGCTGTCTGCGCAGCGCTCAGGCTCTGTTCGAGTTGCGCCTGACGTGCGTTCAGCTCGCTCTGCTGTTGAGTGTGCTGCTGAATCTGCGCCGCCAGCGGCGTGAGCTGAGCCGTGAGCTCGGTCTTGCGGGCGAACTGGTGCCGTTGCGGGGCCAGTTGTTCCAGTCGCGTCAGCTTCAAGCGTTCGCCAGCGAGGCTTTCCCAATGTTGCCGGGCACCGGTCAACTGCTCGGTGGCGCTCTGTTGCTCATCCTGTAACTGACGCAGCTCCTTGAGCCAGGTGTGCTGCAACTCCAGCTGCTTGAGCTGCGCCTGCTGGGTCTTGAGCTGCTGCTGCGCTTCGTTGAAACGTTCATCGAGCTCGGCCCGCGCTTCGGGAGAAAGCGGCGTCACGCCTGTGGCTTGATCCTGCAACAGCTTGTGCGCTTCACGGGCTTCCTTGGTTTTGTCGAAGGCGCGCCGACCGAGGCGGGTATAGAGCGCGGTGTCGGTGAGCTTTTCCAGCAGTTCGCTACGCTCGTTGTCGTTGGCCTTGAGGAAGGCACTGAACTCGCTCTGGGCCAGCAGCACGGCACGGGTGAACTGTTCGAAGTTGAGGCCCAGCACGGCTTCGAGCTGGGTCTTGAATTCGACTTTCTGGCTGGCCAGCAGCTGATCCTGATCGATGTCGCGCAGACTCTGACGGCTGGCTTGCAGCTTGCCGCCGGCCTTTTCCCGAGCGCGATTGGCTTCCCAGCGCGCGCGGTAGCGGCGGCCGTCGATGCCGACGAAATCCACTTCGGCATAACCTTCACCGGTGCCACGACGCAGTAATGTGCGTGGGTCGCCGGTGCTGATTTCGCCATCGGCGTCCGGCGCTTTGGCAGACACCTGGGCATTGCTCAAGCGTGGCACGGCGCCGAACAGCGCCAGGCACAAGGCGTCGAGCAGCGTACTTTTACCCGCGCCGGTCGGCCCGGTGATCGCGAACAGGCCGGCGCTGGCCAGCGGCTCTGCAGTGAAATCGATTTCAAAAGGCCCGGCCAGCGAGGCCAGGTTTTTCAGGCGGATCGCGAGGATCTTCATGGTTGTTCGCTCTCCGTCTGCACGTCTTGCAACAGCTCGGCAAAGTCCTTCAGCGTTTGCTCATCGACCTCGCTGCCGTAGTTGTCCTGCCAGGCGCGGCTGAACAATTCCTGAGGCGTCAGTTGATCCAGTTCGATCAACGCAGTGCCCTCATCGACACCCTCGCGACTGCCGTTGCCAGCATATTCGGCGGCGATGCGCACCAGACGCACGGCTTTGCCTTGCAGGGCGCTTTCCACTTGATGGCGCAAATCGGGTTGCGGTTCGTCCAGACGCACGCGCACTTCCAGCCACGGTTGGCGCTGGATATCGGCGAGCAAATCGATGTTCGGCAGGTCGGCCAGTTGCAGCAGGATCTCCGCCAATGGCGCCGGCCCAATGCGTTGCAGGTTCACGGCGCGGGGGATCAGCTTCGGTTCGACGCTGACCAGGGTTTCGCCGTCGAGCTTCACGTCGAGAATCTGATGCTGATAACCGATTTCCGAGAACGACAGCGGAATCGGCGAGCCGCTGTAGCGAATCCGCTCTTCACCGTTCACTTTCTGCGGTTTGTGCAAATGCCCGAGGGCGACGTAGCTGATGCTCGGTCCGAACAGGCTGGCGGGCAGGGCCTCGGCGTTGCCGATGATCAGGCTGCGCTCGGAATCTTCCGACACCGAACCGCCCGCCATGTGCGCATGGCTGATAGCAATCAGCGCCTGCCCCGGCTTGCGTTTGGCGTTGGCGGCTTCGATCAGCCATTCATGAACCTGGCCGATACCGCGCAGGTAGTTATCGCCCAAGTGCGCACCCGTCACTTCGGCCGGGCGCAGAAACGGCAGCGCCAGGCACCAGCCGGCAATCTCGCCGCTGGCATCCGGCAACGGCAGCAACAGCCGTTCGGCATCCAGCTGGCCGTCATCCAGCCACAACACCCGACCGAGCGCGTGAGTGCGCAAACGGCGCATCAACGGCGCTGGCAGCTCGATCCGCGAGCCTGAGTCGTGGTTGCCGGCGATGATCACAATGGTCAGCAGCGGCTGCTGCTCGTGAGCGCTGACGATGAATTCGTAGAGGCGTTCCTGGGCTTTGACCGGCGGATTGACCGTGTCAAAGATATCGCCAGCGATCAACAGCGCGTCGGGCTGGTCCAGCTTCAGCTGGCGCAACAGCCACTCAAGGAAACAACCGTGCTCGAAATCGCGGTCCTGGCCGTGCAGGTTCTGCCCAAGGTGCCAGTCGGAGGTGTGAAACAGACGCAAGGCGAACTCCGTAGGAAATAAGGTAATGGCCGCGAGGAAAATGATGGCGGCGAAAAGGGAGAGAGTTTACTGGCAAACCGTCGATTGGGCGCATCAGGGGCGTTATTTTTGCCCTGACTTGAGGTGTGTGGTGATTTTCAGGTCGTCATCGCGGGCAAGCCCGCTCCCACAGGGGAATGCATTCCAAATGTGGGAGCGAGCCTGCTCGCGATGAACGATGACGCGATCTTACTTCGGATATAACGGCGGCAACCCACTGTCACCCACCGGATCATGAACCCGTTCGGCAATCGGGATTGCCTTGATCGCACGCCACAAATCTTCGCCTTGCCAATACTGGCCGGTTTCGCTGTAGAGCGCGCCGTTCAGGCCGTCCAGTGCGTCGGACAGTGGCACGAAGCGGGCGGCCATGTCGGCCAGGGTTTCCGGTTGTTGCCGGGCCCAGGCGTCGAGGGCCTGGCGGGTGGCGTGTGGGTCGTTGGCCTGGCAGGCGCGTTTGAGTTCGTCGAGCACTGTGCGTGGGCTCGGGCCGGCCTGCGCGGCGCGCGATATTGCCGGTTGCCAGCGCGCTCGCCACCAGAGGCCGAAGCCCAGCAGGGTGGTGCAGGCGAGGATCAGGGTGCTGAGTTTCCAGCGCCAAAGGGCTTCGCTGTCGGCCGTGGAGGTGGGTTGGGCGCCGCTGGCCGGGGTGTCGACCACGAGGCTTGGGTTGTTCGCCACTTGCAGGGTTCGGGCGGGCAGGCTGCTGTGTTCCAGGTGGTCTTCGAAGGTGTTCCACCAGACTACTTCCACCGATGGCAGCTCGATGGCGCCACTGCGGCCAGGCACCAGGGCCTCGCGTTCTTCACGGTGACCGACCAAACCGCGTTCGGTGCTTTGGTTGCTCAACACCGGTTGATCCGGGTAGCGGCGCAGGCCGTTGACGTCCGTGGCGGGCAACGGTGGCAATTGCGAACTGGCCAGGCCTTCGGCCTTCAAGGTCAGGCTGCGGGTCAGCGAGTCACCGACCTGCGTGTGGTCCGGTTCCGGGTTCCAGCTTTCGCTCAGTTCCAGGCTGCGTGCCGGTAGCCACGGCATGTCAGCCGGGTACGTAATGGGTTTGGCCTTCACTGTCAGCAGAATCGGCGCAGAGCTGACGCGCATCAATTTTCCGGTTTTTGCCCCTTGGGCCGCAGGGTCCTGGGGGGGCTGGGTGTCCACCAGCGTGGCACTGAACATCTGCGCCGGGATGGTCAACTCACCGCTTTGTTGCGGATAAATCGCATAGCGCATTTCGATCACGCCATGGCGCAGACCGTTGATGGCTTTTTCGTAGGTGCGTGTCTCGCCCAACTGTTCAATGCGCGCGTCTGGAATCTGCAACGGGGTCAGGCTGCTGTCGTCGTACAGCGACACCGAATGGTAGATGCGCAAGGTCAGGATGGCCTGGGCCTGTACGTACACACTGGTCTGGTCGAGGCTGGCGTCGATGAACACCGGCGCCAGTTTATTTGTGGTGTCCTGGGTTTCACTTTCGACCACTTGCACGATGATCGGCTGGCTGTGGGCCTCGCCCAACTGCAACGAAGGAATCGTCACGCTGCCGTTTTCCTTGGGCAGCAAGGTGATGATCCAGCGTGTGGTGGCGCGGTTGTCGCCGTTGAGAGTCGTCAGTTGGTTGACCTGGCGGGTGCCGCGCACTTCGAACTGCGGCTCCAGTGGCGCCAGATCAGGCTTGCCGAACTGCGTCACGTCGTTGGATTCCAGGGTCAGTTCGACCGTCTCGCCGGAGTTCAGGCGACTGCGGTCGACACTGGCGACCAGTTCCACCGCCTGGGCCTGAACGGCACAGAACAGCAGTGCGAGGATGAAAAGGGTGAAGCGGGTCATCGAGTTTTTCCCTGATCCTGATGTTGTTGCTGTTCGTACCAGAATTTGCGTCTTAGCAATTCACCCGGGTCGTCGGGGATTTTACGTAGCCATTGCTCAAGCGCCTGACGCTGTTCGCCATCGATGTTGTCGTTGGCCGGGTGCAGCGGCGGCGTGGTGGTCTGTTCATCCCCCAGTTCACTGCCCGGGACTTCATTGGTGCCCGGTTTTGCTGGTGTGGCGGGCGACTGATTGGCCTCCAAGGCAGCCTGCTGGGCGTCGGTTTGCGGTTCGCCATTGTCCGATGGTTGCGTGGCGGCGCCCGGTGGTGGCTCTTGCGCGGCGGTGTCGGTTTGCTCGCCTGGGTTTTTGTCTGGTTCGACCGGCGTCGGAGTGTTTTTCTGCTTGAGCAGACTTTCCACCAGCGCCTTGTTGGTCTGTGCCGGGCGCAAATCCGGCTGGCGCTCCAACGCTTGATCGTAAGCATCCAGCGCCGCTTCCAGATCGCCGCTTCGGGCCAGGGCGTTGCCACGATTGTAGTGGGCGTGGGCATCGTTGCCTTCGGCGAACCGCTGGGCGGCACCGGCGTAGTCGCCGGCTTCATAGAGCGCCACGCCTTGCCACTGCGGATCTTCAAAATGCTGCGCGGCCTTCGCCGGATGGCCTTGCTTGAGCAGGTGCAAACCGCGTTGATCGGGGCGCAGCCACAGGTCTTGAAAATCGAAGGCATAGCTCGGTTGCGGCAGCGCCAGCATCAGCGGCAGCAGGCAGAACAACCAGCCGCGGCGACCGGCGCAGGCCGCCAGCAGCAATAACGGTAGCAGCAGCCAGAAACCCTGATCGGCCCAGGTGTCGAGGCGCAGGGTCTGGCCGTCGTTGCGCAGGTTGCGTGGACCGTCGAGCAGGCCGAGGCCGCGCAGGTCGGAATCGTCAAGGCGCGCCTGGTGATAACGCCCGCCAAGGTCATTGGCAAAGGCTTTCAGGCTTGGGCTGTCCAGGCGCGGCACCAGAATCGCGCCCTGGTCGTCTTTAAGGAAACTGCCGTCCTCCTGGGCCACCGGCGCCCCTTCAGCGGTGCCGATGCCTAGCATCAGAAACTGCGTCGATTTGCCGTCCAACGCTTGTTGAATGCCCTCGCGTTCCAGCTCGGTCAGGGTTGAACCGATCAGCAGGATCCGGCCTTCGCCCAAATCAGCCTGATGGAGCAGGGACAGGGCCTTGGTCACCGCGAGATCGGCACGATGGCCGGCCACGGGCATCAGCGAAGGCTTGAGCGCGTCCAGCAGGTTGCGGCTGGTGGAGAGGTCGTCCGACAACGGCACCAAGGTGTGGGCGCTGCCGGCATAGACGACAATGGCCGTTTGGGCATCGCTGCGGTTTTGCAGCAGGTCCAGCAGCTTGCGTCGGGCTTGCTCCAATCGATTGGGGGCGACATCGGTGGCGAGCATTTCCGGGGTCAGTTCAAACACGACGACCACCGGGTCGGCGGGTTTCTGGCTGATTTGTTCAACCCGCTGCCAGCTCGGTCCCAACAAAGCCAGAACGGTAAGCACCCAGGCAATGGCCAGGGTGATCCACGGCAATTTGCTGTCGCGACCGCCGCCACCGCTCAGCAACGCGGCGTGAAAGGCCGGTGGCAGAATCATCTGCCAGCGTCCGGCACGTTTCTGTCGATGCCAGAGCTGCCAAATCAACCAGCCCAAGACCGGCAACAACAGCAGCCACCAGGGACGGAACCAGTACGGCCACAGCGCACTCATCGGCGCCTCCGCAGGCGCAGGCGGTTGAGCCGCTGGCGCCAGTCAGGCAATTGCGTTTGCAAAAACAGATCCTTGGTGAACAGTCGCTGCAGCGGGTTATCCGGCCAAAGCTCGCGCACCACCAGCAACATGCTCAGCAGCAACGCCAGCGCCAGGGGCCAGTGATACAACGCTTGAGCCGGGCGGGCCTGGGTCGGTTGCTGGGTCACCGGTTCGAGTTTGTCGAGGGTGTCCTTGATCGCCTGCAGTTCCTTGCCGTCATGGGCGCGGAAATACTGGCCGCCCGTGGCTTGGGCGATGGCCTTCAAGGCCGGCTCGTCGAGGTCCAGGCTCGGGTTGACCCCAAGAAATCCCAACGTACCGCTTTGCTCCGGGTCGGCGCCGATGCCGATCGGGTAGATTTTCACGCCTTCGCTGGCCGCCAGGCGCGCCGCGGTGAGTGGATCGATTTCGCCGCCATTGTTGGCGCCGTCGGTCACCAGGATCAGCACGCGGCTTTGTGCCGGACGCAGGCGCAGACGCTTGAGCGCGAGGCCGATGGCATCGCCGATGGCGGTGTTCTTGCCGGCAATGCCGATACGCGCTTCGTCGAGCCACACGCGCACGGTGTGGCGGTCGAACGTCAGCGGTGCTTGCAGGTATGCCTGACTGCCGAACAGGATCAGGCCGACGCGGTCGCCTTCGCGGCTTTCAAGGAAATCGCCGAGCAAATGCTTCACCAGCGACAGGCGGCTGACGTCTTCGTCCTGCCACTGCATGTCGGGAAAATCCATGGAGCCGGACACGTCCACCGCCACCAGCAAATCACGACCACTGGCCGCGATCGGCAGCGGTTCGCCCAGCCATTGCGGGCGAGCGGCAGCCATCAGCAACAACAGCCACAGCAGGATGAACGGCGCTTGCTGGCGCCATGCCGGCAGGTTGGCCCGGGCGCGGCGACGGGCCAGTCCCTCGAGGTCGTTGAGGAAGCTGACCTTGAGCGCCGGTTCGCCGCTGTCGGCCACCGGCAGCAGGATGCGCATCAGCCAGGGCAGCGGCAACAGGGCAAAGATCCACGGCCAGGTGAACTCAAACATGTTTGCGAATCCAGGTGTCGACGGCTTGTGTCAGGCCGGCGATGGCCTTGTCGTCGAGTTTGCATTCGGGTTTGTAGGCGCCTTCGACCAGCACCATCCAGCGGGTCAGGCCGGCGGCCGGGCAGCGGTTGTCGAGGAACGCCAGCCATTTGCGCCCGTTGAGGGTGTGGCTCTGGCTGTAGGGGTAATGGTTGCGGCACAGGCGCTTGAGCAAGCCATTAAGCTGCTGCAGCCAGGCGCCGGCCGGTGCGCCGTCATAGGGCTTGGGCATCCGCGCCAGTTCGGCCAGCGCAGCGATACGCACCGGATCCAGCGGTTGTTCGGCACGCACGACAGGGCGTTTGTTCGGAATGAAGCGCCGCGCCTTCCACAGTCCGAAACCGATCAGCGGCAGCAACAACAGCAGCAGCCACCAGCCGGGCGCGGGTGGCCAGAAATCGATGGGTGGCGGGGTGATCAGCGGTTGCAATTGATCGAGGCTGCTCATCGACCTTTCCCCGGCTTCTGTGGGTTCAAGTACTCGCGCAGCTGCTCGACCATCTCGCTCTGGGTGCTCAGCGGCATTAGCAACACCCGCAACTTCTGCGCAAGCAATTCCCAGCGGGCAATGCGCGCTTCGGCCTGGGCGCGGTAGGTCTGGCGCAGGTCGAAATTGAGCGTGTCGAGTTCCAGCTGCGCGCCACGCTCGGCAAATCGCAAAAGTCCGGCGGCGGGCAGGGCGTGGTCCAGCGGATCGGACAGCGGCAGCAGCAACAGGTCGCAATGGCGTGACAACAAACTCAGCTGCTGCTCGGAACCTTCGGTCAAGGCGCGTTCATCGCAGATCAAGATCACCAGACTGCCAGGGCGCAGCACTTCCCGTGCGCGGCGCAGGGCCAGGTTGAGCGAATCGCGGTGCTGCTCGGTCTCGGTGTGCAGCGACTGGTTGACCCGCACCAGACGGTTGAGCAACTGCAGCAGGCTCTGTTTGCTGCGCCGGGGTTTGATTTCGTAGTGCTCGTTGTCGCCGAACACCAACCCGCCGACACGGTCGTTATGGCCCAGGGCCGCCCAGCCAATCAAGCTCGCCGCCTGGGCCGCAAGCACCGATTTGAACATCAGTCCGGAGCCGAAAAACAGCCGGCGGCTTTGCTCGACCATGATGAAAATCGGCCGCTCACGTTCTTCGTGGAACAGTTTGGTGTGCGGTTCCTGGGTCCGGGCGGTGACGCGCCAATCGATGGTGCGCACATCGTCGCCGGCCTGATAGACCCGCACCTGATCGAAGTCCACGCCGCGCCCGCGCAGCTTGGAGTGGTGCAGGCCGATCAGCGGGCTGCGCTGGCTCGGCGTGGAAAACAGCTGCACTTCGCGCACGCGATGGCGCATCTCGATCAGTTCGGTGAGGCTGACGCGGATGCCCGGCTCGGGCGGCAGGAGGGCGTTCATCGGGGTCAAGCGACGGCTACGACGTCGAGAATCCGCTGGACCACCCGGTCCTGGTCGATGCCAGCAGCTTCGGCTTCAAAGGAAAGAATGATGCGATGGCGCAGCACGTCGAACAACACGGCCTGGATGTCTTCCGGGCTGACGAAGTCGCGACCGGCCAGCCAGGCGTGAGCCCGGGCGCAGCGGTCGAGGGCGATCGAGCCGCGTGGACTGGCGCCGTAGGCGATCCACTCGGCCATTTCCGGGTCGAACTTGCCGGGCGTGCGCGTGGCCATGACCAGTTGCACCAGGTATTCCTCCACGGCGTCGGCCATGTACAGGCCAAGGATTTCCTTGCGGGCGGCGAAGATCGCCTGCTGGCTGACCCGGCGTTCGGGTTTGGTTTCGCCGTTCAGCGCTTCGCCACGGGCCTGTTGCAGGATCCGGCGTTCGACGGCAGCGTCCGGGAAACCGATTTTCACGTGCATCAGGAAGCGGTCGAGCTGGGCTTCGGGCAGCGGGTAGGTGCCTTCCTGCTCAATCGGGTTTTGCGTGGCCATGACCAGAAACAGCGGCGACAGCTCATAAGTGCTGCGCCCGACACTGACCTGACGCTCGGCCATGGCCTCCAGCAGCGCCGATTGCACCTTGGCCGGGGCACGGTTGATTTCGTCCGCCAGCACCAGGTTGTGAAAGATCGGGCCTTGCTGGAACACGAAACTTCCGGTTTCCGGGCGATAGATTTCCGTACCGGTGATGTCGGCCGGCAGCAGGTCAGGGGTGAACTGGATGCGGTGGAACTGGGCTTCGATGCCTTCGGCGAGTTCTTTGATGGCCTTGGTCTTGGCCAGGCCAGGGGCGCCTTCGACCAGCATGTGGCCGTCGGCAAGCAGGGCGATGAGCAAGCGCTCGATGAGTTTTTCCTGGCCGAGAATCTGCGTTGAAAGAAAGGTTCGCAGCGCTAGCAGCGCTTCACGATGTTCCATCGATGACTGTTCCTGGAAAGGGTGACCGAAGACGTTCGAATAACGCCAGGGCTGGGGGCGTTACTTTAATCCATCGCGGGGGGCGGCGACTAACGGCATTTTGTGCAAAGTGCGGGAATTGATTGGAGAAAGTGTTGGAGATTTGTGAGGTTCGAAGGTAGGCGGTGTGCTTTCGGGCCTCATCGCGAGCAAGCCCGCTCCCACAGGAGACCGAGTTGTTTCATGAAAATGCGATCAAATGTGGGAGCGAGCTTGCTCGCGATGGGGCCAGTTCAGACACTCAAGAATCCAAGGCTTAGAGCTCGCTTATATAAGTGCCGATGCCATCAAGAATATTCTGCAAGGTCTCTTCCACTTCCGGCAGGTCGCTGGCATCGGTGTTGTGGATGATTTCCAGGGAATCTTCGCCGTTGAGCGCATCGGCGTCGGCTGCTGCGATTTCGATCAGCAGGCGGGTAGGACTGAGGGTGACTTTCACGCCATCCAGCGTTGAAGGCGTGTCCTGGAAGATGATTTCCAGCTCCTCCTCATCGGGGAAGCGGCTCATCAGGAACATCTCGCCATCATCGCTGGTGCAGCAGAGCATGGCCAGGTTGTCTTCTTCGTCATCGCACGGGTTGACGATCAACTGTTCGGTGGTGATTTGCATGGGGAATTCCTGGCTCGGCGAGCGTTATGAACGCAATAAAACCCGATTCTGCCAGCCTGGGGGAATTTCTGCTCGTCTGAGTGTCAGAGGAAGTGTCGTGAACACTTGAAGTGTTGCTGGTCATTTCGAGTACGGAGGTGCTGTAAAAACGGGCATAAAACCCCCGTTTTCTTGCGCGACTGCTAGTGTTGTTCGAGGCGCATGCCGAGAGCTGCGTACCGATGACCGAATATGTCGCAGCACCGCAAGCACAGGCCTTGCCGCACTCGTTAAGCTGCGCATCGAATGGATACCTGTAAAGACATTGTGCAATTGATCGCAGAGTCGTTTTTGCAGATGCCCATTCTTGGAAGGTGAATGTGACCTGAGTGTCTCGTCCAGCTTCATCCACCTGTCACCCTGTTTCCTCTGCCCGAGAATCAGGAACAGGGTGACGGATCGCCCCGAAAGGGGTTTTGCACGCGACGCTTCCATCAATAACAAGCCCAAGCGGAGTACCACAGATGGCGTTCTTCACCGCAGCCAGCAAAGCCGACTTCCAGCACCAACTGCAAGCGGCACTGGCGCAGCACATCAGTGAACAGGCACTGCCACAAGTGGCGCTGTTCGCTGAACAATTCTTCGGCATCATTTCCCTGGACGAGCTGACCCAGCGTCGGTTGTCCGACCTCGCCGGCTGCACCCTTTCTGCGTGGCGCCTGCTTGAGCGCTTCGATCACGCGCAACCACAAGTGCGCGTCTACAACCCTGATTACGAGCGCCACGGCTGGCAGTCGACCCACACCGCGGTCGAAGTGCTGCACCACGACCTGCCATTCCTGGTGGACTCGGTGCGCACCGAGCTGAATCGCCGCGGCTACAGCATCCATACCTTGCAAACCACGGTGCTGAGCGTGCGTCGCGGCAGCAAGGGCGAGTTGCTGGAAATCCTGCCAAAAGGCACCCAGGGCGAAGGGATCCTGCAAGAATCCCTGATGTACCTGGAAATCGACCGTTGTGCCAACACGGCCGAAATGAATGTCCTGAGCAAGGAACTGGAACAGGTTCTCGGCGAAGTCCGCGTCGCGGTCGCCGATTTCGAGCCGATGAAAGACAAGGTCCAGGAAATCCTGACCGGCCTGGACAACAGCAAATTCGCGGTCGATCCGCAAGAAAAAGCCGAGATCAAGAGCTTCCTGGAATGGCTGGTGGGCAACCACTTCACCTTCCTCGGCTATGAAGAATTCGTGGTTCGCGACGAAGCCGACGGCGGCCACATCGTCTATGACCAGGATTCGTTCCTCGGCCTGACCAAGCTGCTGCGCACCGGCCTGACCTACGATGACCTGCGCATCGAAGACTACGCCGTGAACTACCTGCGCGAACCGACCCTGCTGTCGTTCGCCAAGGCCGCGCATCCGAGCCGTGTGCACCGTCCGGCTTACCCGGACTACGTATCGATCCGTGAAATCGATGCCGACGGCAACGTCATCAAGGAATGCCGTTTCATGGGCCTGTACACCTCCTCGGTGTATGGCGAGAGCGTGCGGGTCATCCCGTACATCCGCCGCAAGGTCGAAGAAATCGAGCGCCGCTCCGGCTTCCAGCCCAAGGCTCACCTGGGCAAGGAACTGGCGCAAGTGGTCGAAGTGCTGCCGCGTGATGACCTGTTCCAGACTCCGGTCGACGAGCTGTTCAGCACCGTGATGTCGATCGTGCAGATCCAGGAGCGCAACAAGATCCGCGTGTTCCTGCGCAAAGACCCGTACGGCCGCTTCTGCTACTGCCTGGCCTACGTGCCACGCGACATCTACTCCACCGAAGTGCGTCAGAAGATCCAGCAAGTGCTGATGGATCGCCTGAAAGCCTCGGACTGCGAGTTCTGGACCTTCTTCTCCGAGTCCGTGCTGGCGCGCGTGCAGCTGATTCTGCGCGTCGATCCGAAGAACCGCCTGGACATCGACCCGGTTCTGCTGGAAAAAGAAGTGGTGCAAGCCTGCCGCAGCTGGCAGGACGACTACGCGAGCCTGGTTGTCGAGAGCTTCGGCGAAGCCCACGGCACCAATGTGCTGGCAGACTTCCCGAAAGGCTTCCCGGCCGGTTACCGCGAGCGTTTCGCTGCCCACTCGGCTGTGGTCGACATGCAGCACCTGCTGAGCCTGAGCGAAAAAAATCCACTGGTCATGAGTTTCTATCAGCCACTGGGTCAGGTCTCGGGCCAACGCGAACTGCATTGCAAGCTGTATCACGCCGATACCCCGCTGGCATTGTCCGACGTGTTGCCGATCCTGGAAAACCTCGGTCTGCGCGTTCTGGGTGAATTCCCGTACCGCCTGCGCCACAACAACGGCCGCGAGTTCTGGATTCACGATTTCGCGTTTACCGCTGCCGAAGGCCTGGAACTCGACATCCAGCAACTCAACGACACCTTGCAGGACGCTTTCGTCCACATCGTGCGTGGCGATGCCGAGAACGATGCATTCAACCGTCTGGTACTGACCGCTGGCCTGCCATGGCGCGACGTGGCGTTGCTGCGTGCTTATGCGCGTTACATGAAGCAGATCCGCCTGGGCTTCGACCTGGGTTATATCGCCAGCACGCTGAACAACCACACCGACATCGCTCGTGAGCTGACCCGGTTGTTCAAAACCCGTTTCTACCTGGCGCGCAAGCTGACCAGCGACGATCTGGAAGACAAGCAGCAACGTCTGGAACACGCGATTCTGACGGCACTGGACGATGTTCAGGTGTTGAACGAAGACCGCATCCTGCGTCGCTACCTGGACCTGATCAAGGCGACCCTGCGCACCAACTTCTACCAGACCGACTCCCACGGTCAGAACAAGTCCTACTTCAGCTTCAAGTTCAACCCGCACCAGATCCCTGAGCTGCCGAAGCCAGTACCGAAGTTTGAAATCTTCGTTTACTCGCCTCGCGTCGAAGGCGTGCACCTGCGCTTCGGCAACGTTGCTCGCGGTGGTCTGCGCTGGTCCGATCGTGAAGAAGACTTCCGTACCGAAGTCCTGGGCCTGGTAAAAGCCCAGCAAGTGAAGAACTCGGTCATCGTGCCCGTCGGCGCGAAGGGCGGCTTCCTGCCGCGTCGCCTGCCACTGGGCGGCAGCCGTGACGAGATCGCGGCCGAGGGCATCGCCTGCTACCGCATCTTCATTTCGGGCCTGTTGGACATCACCGACAACCTGAAAGACGGCGCACTGGTGCCGCCGGCCAACGTCGTGCGTCATGACGACGATGACCCGTACCTGGTGGTGGCGGCGGACAAGGGCACTGCAACCTTCTCCGACATCGCCAACGGCATCGCCATCGACTACGGCTTCTGGCTGGGTGACGCGTTCGCGTCCGGTGGTTCGGCCGGTTACGACCACAAGAAGATGGGCATCACCGCCAAGGGCGCGTGGGTCGGCGTTCAGCGCCACTTCCGTGAACGCGGCATCAATGTCCAGAAAGACAGCATCACGGTAGTTGGCGTCGGCGACATGGCCGGTGACGTGTTCGGTAACGGTTTGTTGATGTCCGACAAGCTGCAACTGGTCGCAGCCTTCAACCACCTGCACATCTTCATCGACCCGAACCCGGAGCCTGCCAACAGCTTCGCCGAGCGTCAGCGCCTGTTCGACCTGCCGCGTTCGGCCTGGTCGGATTACGACACCAGCATCATGTCCGAAGGCGGCGGGATCTTCTCCCGTAGCGCGAAAAGCATCGCGATTTCCCCGCAGATGAAAGAGCGTTTCGACATTCAGGCCGACAAGCTGACCCCGACCGAACTGCTGAACGCCTTGCTCAAGGCGCCAGTGGACCTGTTGTGGAACGGCGGTATCGGCACTTACGTCAAGGCCAGCACCGAAAGCCACGCCGATGTCGGCGACAAGGCCAACGATGCGCTGCGCGTGAACGGCAACGAACTGCGCTGCAAAGTCGTGGGCGAGGGCGGTAACCTCGGTATGACCCAACTGGGTCGTGTCGAATTCGGCCTCAATGGCGGCGGTTCCAACACCGACTTCATCGACAACGCCGGTGGCGTGGACTGCTCCGACCACGAAGTGAACATCAAGATCCTGCTGAACGAAGTGGTTCACGCCGGCGACATGACCGACAAGCAACGTAACCAGTTGCTGGCGAGCATGACCGACGAAGTGGGCAACCTGGTGCTCGGCAACAACTACAAGCAGACCCAGGCGCTGTCGCTGGCTGCCCGTCGTGCCTTGCCGCGTATTGCCGAATACAAGCGTCTGATGAACGACCTGGAAGGCCGCGGCAAGCTGGATCGTGCGATCGAGTTCCTGCCGGCCGAAGACGCGATCAACGAGCGCGTTGCAGCAGGCCACGGTCTGACCCGTGCCGAGCTGTCGGTGTTGATCTCCTACAGCAAGATCGACCTCAAGGAGCAGTTGCTCAACTCCCAGGTGCCGGACGACCACTACCTGACGCGCGACATGGAAACCGCTTTCCCACCGAGCCTGGTGAGCAAGTTCTCCGACGCCATGCGCCGTCACCGTCTGAAGCGTGAAATCGTCAGCACCCAGATCGCCAACGATCTGGTGAACCACATGGGCATCACCTTCGTTCAACGACTCAAAGAGTCGACCGGCATGAGCCCGGCGAACGTGGCCGGTGCCTACGTGATCGTGCGTGACATCTTCCACCTCCCGCACTGGTTCCGTCAGATTGAAGCCCTGGATTATCAGGTTTCGGCCGACGTGCAACTGGAGCTGATGGACGAGCTGATGCGCTTGGGCCGCCGTGCTACGCGCTGGTTCCTGCGTGCCCGTCGCAACGAGCAGAACGCTGCCCGTGACGTTGCGCACTTCGGTCCGCATCTGAAGGAGTTGGGTCTCAAGCTCGACGAACTGCTGAGTGGCGAGATCCACGAAAACTGGCAGGCTCGTTATGAGGCGTACGTCGAAGCCGGTGTGCCGGAGTTGCTCGCACGCATGGTGGCTGGCACTTCGCACCTGTACACCTTGCTGCCGATCATCGAGGCCTCCGACGTGACTGGCCAGAACCCTGCAGACGTGGCGAAGGCTTACTTCG
This sequence comes from Pseudomonas sp. DR48, assembly GCF_019823085.1. Taxonomy (NCBI): domain Bacteria; kingdom Pseudomonadati; phylum Pseudomonadota; class Gammaproteobacteria; order Pseudomonadales; family Pseudomonadaceae; genus Pseudomonas; species Pseudomonas sp. DR48. The sequence goes on from NZ_CP081946.1 coordinate 5,214,642, forward strand.
CCGTGGGCAGCGCGCTGGACATCACCTGGTACCTGCAACAGATCAGTGCACTGCCGGTTGAAAACAACTGGCAAGCCCTGGCCCGTGAAGCGTTCCGCGATGACGTCGACTGGCAACAACGTGCGATCACCATCTCCGTCCTGCAACAGGGCGACGGCACTCACGACGTGGAAACCCGTCTGGCGCTGTGGATGGAAGAGCACGAAGGCATGATCGAACGCTGGCGTGCCATGCTGGTGGAAATCCGTGCCGCCAGCGGCACTGACTACGCCATGTACGCGGTCGCCAACCGTGAGCTGCTGGACCTGGCGTTGAGCGGGCAAGCAGTGGTGACAGCCGCCGCGGCTGTCAGCGCTGAAGAGCTGGAGCCTGCGGCCTGATATCAGCCGCTGAATGAAAAAGCCCCGCATTGAGAGATGCGGGGCTTTTTTTATCTCGCGGTTTTGTGTTGCCCGGTCAGGCCCTATCGCGAGCAAGCTCGCTCCCACAGGGGGGCGCTGTCAACTGTGGGAGCGGGCTTGCCCGCGATAGGGTCATTAGCCTTAATACAACTTCCGGCCCATTGTGTTATCAATCATCGACACTTTATCTGTCGGGCTGGTCAATAAATTATTGAGCGACTGGTCAAACTTTTGCAGCGCGCGAACTTGCACATTCTGTTGTTCATTAATGTCCGCGACGATCTCTTCGCTGCGTTTGAAGTCCGCCCATACAGGACTCAATTCTTTAGCGTCATGCCCCTGTGCAGTACCGATGTAATTAAAGTGGGCATCATAAAAGTCCGCACTGACATCAGCCTGAATGTCCGAACTGCGCGAGGTAATCAACTGACTGCGGCTGTCGATAATCGCCACCACATCGGGTTTCGCCGCTTTAAGACTTTGCAGGTCCGGGTACACCGTGACCGAACCGAACTGACGCTGCAGGGAGGCCTTGACCCAGTCCACGGCGAGATCGGGCCTGGAGGTGGCAACGTAGGCATCGTGAATCGACTGCACCAGCAGGCTCTGGCCGAAACCGGTGCCGGCATTGGCCTGGTAGTCCTGAAGGTAGGCCCGGTTGACCTGGGTATTGCGGCTGTAGATAACGCCCAGCGAAACATGGCTGCCATTGGTGATGCGCGTGGCATTGCTGCGACCGACCGGTGGCATCGAGAGGCCGTCCAGCGAAGACACTGCCGTGGGTGCGGTGGGGATCGAGCAGCCCGTTAATACAACCGTCATCGTTAAGGTACTGACAAGCGCAAGTTTCATGGTGTTTCTCCAGTGAAACAACTTGGGTTTAAGCATCTTAGTTGCCGGAGATAATCTCGGTGATTCCAGACTAAACCTGTCGCGACTGATTGAAATAGCCAGCACTCAACTTGTTGGTTGGTCCCTAGTTTTATTTGGTTTAAAAGTTTTCAGTTAATGCCGCGGGGAAATAAAAAGGCCCGAACATCCAGTTCGGGCCCGTTTATTTATGGCTGCGCGTTCAGCCATCAGTTTTCCAAAGGGATTAACACTTTTTCGTCCGGGGACAGCACCATGAACACCAGCAACTTCGCAGGTTTGGTCTTGCTGGCATTTTTCGAGACCAGATGCTCCGAGCCTGCCGGTTCGTACCAGAACTCACCGGCCTTGTAGGTGATTGCCTTTTCACCCTTCACTTGCGAGGTGATCGATCCCGAAAGCACGTAGGCCATGGCGGTGCCTTCATGCTTGTGGGCGATAGAGGATTGTCCCGGCTTGTAATCGACTTCGATCATCAATGCCTTTTTCCCAGGCACGTTTTGCAGCATTTGGTCCTGCAGGACCGTGACCTTTTCCGAAGGATCGTGGGCAAAGGCCGAGGCTGATACGGTCAGGGCGAGGGCGGCGAGCGGGGCAGCAAGGAAACGCAACGCTTTCATGGTTCTTTACCTGCGGTGGTTATCGTCAGGACCCACGATAGTCCCCGGGTCGGGGCAATCAAACAGCCAATATTGGGGAAGGTGAGGGGACCAATCCATCAATGCATTCGCGATAGCAAATGCCAGGCAGCACAAGGCTGCGTTCGGTATGAACGCAGCCTTGCATTGTTCGGCAGTTGCTACGGAAAGGTTAGCGAATCGGAAAGCTGTTGAAGTCGACGGAGTTGGCCAGCTGGCTGTCGATCAGGCCAATGAAGCCTTGTACTTCAGGGCAGTTGAAATGCATCTGCATGGCCGCTTCCGATTGCCAGCGGGCGCTGACGTTCCAGCGGTTGCTGTCCTCGGGGCAGCGGTCGACCATATAGGATTCACAGCCCGGTTGCTGACGCAGGGTTTCGACAATCTTTTGCAGTTGCTTACCCAGTTCTTCCGAGCGGCCGGCGGCGGCCTTCACCTTTACGGTATTGATCACTTCGTTGGACATTGCTCACACTCCTGAATCAGGCCGGACGAATCCTGCTCATTGAGGGATAACGCCTATGCAGGATAGGCCTGCACCTGGGGACCGCCAATAGCCAATCGCCGGATAAAGTCGCAGACCAATCGGTCAGGCAACCTGCTGCAAAATGTCGCGCAGACGGTCCAGGGCGGTGTCGATGTCCAGGGTCTCGATGGCGCCAAACCCCAGGAAAAACCCGGCTTTTGGCGCTTGCTGGTAGTAAAAGCTGTCGATTGCATAGAGCCCGACTTCGACCTTCTTGGCCAACTCGATCACCAATGGAATATCGATAGGCACCTTGCACATCACCACCATGTGAAACCCGGCAGTGGTGGGCACCGGCGCAAGCCACGGTGAAAGATCACCGGCCATGCGCGTCAGGATCCGCTCGCGGCGCCCGGCATAGATCGTATGGCAGCGCCGGATGTGCTTGAGCAGGCAGCCTTCGGCGATGAATTTGGCCAGCGCCCATTGGGGCAGGGTCGAGGTGTGCAGGTCGGTGAGCTGTTTGGCGCGGATCACGGCGTCGAGAATTGCCGGTGGCAAAATCGCATAACCGAGGCGCAGTTCCGGCAGCATGGTTTTCGAAAACGTGCCGACATAGGCAACGATGCCGCGCTCGTCCATGCTTTGCAGCGAATCGGTGGGCCGGCCTTCGTAGCGGAATTCGCTGTCGTAATCGTCCTCGATGATGATCGCGCCCAGCTCGTACGCGCGCTCCAGCAGTGCTAACCGGCGCGCCTGACTCATGGGCATGCCCAACGGGAACTGGTGGGAAGGCGTGACGTAAATCAGCCGGGTGCCCAACGGAATCTTGTCCACTTGAATGCCTTCGGCATCCACTGGCACGCCGATCACCGTGGCGCCGTGAGTGCCGAACAACAAGCGCGCCGGCGGATAACCGGGGTCTTCCATCGCGACGATGCTACCCGGCCGGTTCAGTACCCGGGAAATCAGGTCCAGCGCCTGTTGCGCGCCGTTGCAGACCACCACGTCTTCGTCCTGGCAATTGACCCCGCGAGAAAACGCGATATGCCGTGCGATGGCGTTACGCAGCGCCGGCAGGCCTTCGGGCAAGCTGTAGAAACCCTTGGACGCTGTGATCTGGCGCAATGCATGGGAGGTGCAGCGGCGCCAATCGTCCTGGGGAAACTGCCCTTTGCTGGTGGCGCCGCCGATGAAATCGTAGCGCAGCGAGCCTTCCAGGTTCGGATGCCGCAGAAACACCGGCAGGTTGCGCCAGGATTCGATCACCTCAAAACTCGCCAGCGCCGAATGGCTCTGCTTGGGCACGGGTTTCGCCGCCCGGGCGTTGACGTAAGTGCCTTTGCCAATGACACCGGTCAGGAAGTTTTCATACGTCAGCTGCGCATAGGTGTCGGAAATGGTCTTGCGCGAAATGCCCAACTGCTCGGCCAGCAAGCGACTGGGCGGCAGCTGCGTGCCGGCTGCCAGACGGCCGGTTTCAATGGCGCTGCGCAGTTGGTTGTACAACTGGCCTGCCAGGTCCTTGCGGCCGTTGATGACAACATGAAGTTCCATACCGGCGAGGCTCCTGGGCGATAGAGGCGCGTGTGCGTCGCGCCAGATTACCCGCAAGGGCCGCGGTGCAGAAGTTGCGCGGGCAAAAAAGCGGCGATTGGTCTGCTGCCGGGCGGTCCACGGCTTTTTCGCTCAATTGGATCTGTAACGTGCCGGCGTCAGCGCCTACCGTGGAAGCAACCCTTCAAACCAAGAGGCTGCCACCATGAGTTCCCGCCTTGATTACTACAGCGCCTCGCCCAAGGCGATGAAAGCGATGATCGCCATGGAAGCCTTGACCAGCAACCTCAGCATCGAGCCGGCGCTGTTGCACCTGATCAAGATCCGCGCCTCGCAAATCAACGGCTGCGCCTTCTGTACCGATATGCACTCGGTGGATGCGCGGCGTCTGGGCGAGACGGACCGGCGCTTGTATTCGATCGTGGTATGGCGCGACAGCGGCTTCTTCAACCCCCGTGAACGGGCGGCGCTGGCCTGGACCGAAACGGTGACGTTGCTGTCTGAAAGCCATGTGCCGGATGACGTGTATGCATTGGCCCGGGAGCAGTTCAGTGAAACCGAAATGGTCGACTTGACCATCGCCGTCACTACCATCAATAGCTGGAATCGTCTGGCGGTGAGCTTTCGGCAAACCCCCAGTGGCTGAATCGATTTTCCATCGGGGGTGTCACGTCAGGTTCATAAACGCTGCGCAGGATGAGGTTTTACAGGACAGATCGACAGGGAGTCATAGATGGCATTCATGGAATCCGCTCGCGCCTCCGGTATCGATCCGGTGCTCGCGCAATCCTTCCGGGTGAGCGCCCGTTGCGGTTGCTTCATGCAAGCGGCGCGCAGCCTCAATATCAAATCAACTCAGTTGCGCAAACACCTGGCGCAGCTTGAAGCGCAATTGCAGTGTTCGCTGTTCCATCATCAGGACGCTGGCGTGGCGTTGAGCCGTGAAGGGTTGCAGCTTCAGGCGCAATTGATCGCCCTGGCCCATGAGCACGACGTGCCGGTGATCGAACAGCCGCTGATTAGACTGGCCGTGGCCGAGTCGATCCTGCATGACATCCTTGGCCGTGATCTGGTGTCGCTGCTACGCCGCAACGCCAGCGTTCGCCTGGACATCATTACGCTGGACAGTGAACTGGCCCTGCAAGCGATCAGTGCCGATGTGGTGCTGTGGCTGGCCGGCACCGATTCACCGCTGCCGGGGCCCAGTTTCGCCATCAGCGAACCCCAGCCACTGGCGCGCCTGGAGTATTTGCCGCACATCGCCAAACGCTATTCGCGAGTCACCGCACGGCCGGACAGCCTTGATGACCTGGCCGATTTCTTGTTGGTGCAATGGCAGCATGATCGGCAGATCGAGAGTTTCCGCCCATGGAACAGCGTGGTGGATCAGCGCCTGGCCGGCGTGGTGCAGTTGCATTCTTATGAGTTGATGCTGGAGATGATCCGCTGCAGCGCCTGCATCGGCCTGTTGCCGCAGTACATGAGCCAGTTTGACCGTAGCTTGATCGCGTTGCCCGGGTTGTTCGAGCAACCGATGCAGCGCCAGGTGTGGATGGCGGTCAATGCCGAGTCTCAGCGGCAGGCTGATGTGCAGGTTATCGTGGAGCTGATCCAAAACACCTTCAATGAGCGTCGGGAGTGGTTCCAAAGCTGACCTCGATCGCCTGTTAGGGTTGGGGTTGGGGTTGGGGTTGGGTGCATATCCGTTTTTTTGGTGATGGCGGATATTGGTTCCGCCCTGACGGCGGGTCACTTGGAAGAGCGCCAAGTAACCAAGCGCTTGCGCCCCTGACGTCCGGTGCCTCGCCTAGGCTCGGCATTCCCTCACTCCGGTCCTGCTCCGTGGGCCCGCCGCCATCGGCCATCCATGGCCGGGGGCGGCTAACCCGGCATTCATGCCGGGTTGCCCACTGCGCAGAACCTGCGTTCGGCCTCCCGATGGGGCAGATCAAGATCAAGATCAAAAGCGCAAGGCGAGCTAACGCTCGACCTGAAGAGTGGTGAGGAGCCACAGCTGTGCGCCGATCTGCTTTATGTGGGAGCGAGCTTGCTCGCGATGCTGTTGCCGTTGATCGTTCCCACGCTCCGCGTGGGAATGCATCCCGTGACGCTCCGCGTCACCATCGCGCAAGACTCAAGCCTGGTGTCGACAGCGGAACGCAGAGCGTCCCCGGCGGCATTCCCACGCGGAGCATGGGAACGATCAGGACGCGTCAGCGTTGAAGAATCAGGTCGGCCCGTAGGCCGCCTCGCTTGGCTTTGGCGGTGCACGCCCCATCGAGAGGCCGAGCGCAGGTTCTGCGCAGTGGGCAACCCGGCATGGATGCCGGGTTAGCCGCCCCCGGCCATGGATGGCCGATGGCGGCGGGCCCACGGAGCAGGACCGGAGCGAGGGCATGCCGAGCCTTAGCGAGGCACCGAACGTCAGGGGCAAGAGCCCTTGGTTACTTGGGGCTTTTCCAAGTGACCCGCCGTCAGGGCGGAACCAATAGCCGCCGTTACCACAAAAACGGATATGTACCCAACCAGCATCGCACTCCTACAGGGGGAGGATGTCGCCATACCGAGAGATAGCGTTGTAAAGTAATCAGCCATGTCTGCATCAAGGATGAATCACCCATGCCCGCCACCGACCCGATCATCACCCTCGAACGCTTCAACGAATCCCACATCGACGGCGTCACCGCGCTCTACAACGACCCGGCCATCACCCGCCAGGTTTTGCAAATGCCGTTTCAATCCACCGAAGTCTGGCGCAAACGCCTGGCACCGGATAACGAACGCATAGTGCAACTGGTGGCGCTGCATCAAGGCACGGTGATCGGCAACATTGGCCTTGAGCAGTTCTCGCGGATTCGCCGCAGCCACGCCGGCAACCTCGGCATGGGCGTCGCGGTGGCATGGCAGGGCAAAGGCGTGGGCTCGAAACTGCTGGCGGCCGTGCTGGACGTTGCCGACAACTGGATGAATCTGCAACGGGTCGAACTGTCCGTGTATGCCGACAACGAAGCGGCCATCGGGCTCTACCGCAAGTTCGGTTTCGAGACCGAAGGTCTGTTCCGTGACTACGCCGTGCGCGACGGCCGACTGGTCGACACCTTGAGCATGGCGCGCCTGCGTCGCGCGCCGGCCGATTGAGTCAGTCGCCCAACGCAAACGCCACCGCCGCCTGCGCATGCAGTTCGGTGGTGTCGAGCAGGGGCAGGGCGCTGTGCTCGGGTTTGATCAGCAGGCCGATTTCGGTGCAGCCGAGAATGATCGCCTGGGCGCCGCGTCGGGTCAGTGACTCGATGACCTCTTGATACACCTTGCGTGACGCCTCGTTGATCACGCCGACGCACAACTCGTCATAAATGATCCGGTGCACGGCATTACGCTCTTCGGCTTCCGGCACCAGCACCTTCAGGCCTTTTGCGTTCAGCCGATCCTTGAGAAAGTCCTGTTCCATGGTAAACGCCGTGCCCAGCAAGCCGACCGTCAGTGTCCCGGCATCGACTGCTGCCTGACCCGCCGGATCGGCAATGTGCAAAAACGGAATGCTGATCGCAGCCTGAATCTGCCCGGCCACTTTGTGCATGGTGTTGGTACACAGCACCACGCACTCCGCGCCGCCAGCTTCCAAGCGCTGCGCCGCGTCCACCAGGATCGCTGCGGCATCGTCCCAACGCCCGGCATGCTGAGCCTGTTCGACAGGCCCGAAGTCGACGCTGTACATTAGCAATCTCGCCGAACGCAACGGTCCGAGCCGGTCGCGTACCTGTTGATTGATGAGACGGTAATACTCGGCGCTGGACTCCCAGCTCATGCCGCCGATTAGGCCGATGGTGCGCATGGCGTGCTCCTGTTTGTTGGCTACCCTTTGCGAGAGAGTGTCCAGTGGATCCCGGTTTTGATCTATCAGGAAATTTCACATGCCTGACGTCATGAGCCAGCAATTGTTCGGTGGCAGTGTTTGCCTGCAACTCTTGCCCCGTGCCGCCTACAGCGCGCGTGATGCGGCGCAGTCACAAACCCTCGGGGTGACGCTGGAACGTCAGCACGGCGTGCACGCGATCGACTCCGACCGCCGTGTGGATTTTGATACCTGGCCGGGCGTCCTGGCCTATACACCGATTGGTGTCGAGGTGTTCTCAGAGTCAGCCAGCGGCGGTGAATACCTGCTGATGCGCCTCGACGAAGCGTTTGCCAGTGAACAGTTACCCGCCGTCAACCATCGTGTGCAATCTTCAGGCAATCGCCGCGCGCTGACCCTCGCGCGCGAAATGCGGCGGCTGTTGCTGGCCGCGCAACCCGACCAGATGGCGCTCGAGCAATGCGCCCTGGGTTTTATTGGCCTGACCCGGCCGACAATTGGAGCGCCAGACAAGGTCGCACCAGCATCCTTTGCCCGGGTCCTGGATCAGATCGCCGAGCAGTTCCACCAACCCCTGACGCTGGAACAACTGGCCGCCACCTACGGGCACAACGCGCTGCGTTTTCTGCGTGATTTCACCCAGGCCATTGGCCTGACGCCCCACGCCTATCTGGTTGAAGTGCGGCTTCAGGCGGCTCGCCGGATGATCGAACGCAGCGACCTGAACCTGGCCAGCATCGCTCTGGATGCGGGGTTCGCCCATCAGTCCCACATGGGCAGCGCCTTTCGCAAATACCTCGCCATGACCCCCAGCCAGTACCGTTCGCGCTTTTAGTCGTACGCCGCCAGCTCGCATCTGCCATGCTCAATGTCCGCAGCACCGCTTCAACCAAAGGAACACCGCGATGGACGACGTACAGCAACTGGGCGAGATGCTTCGCCACTATGCAGAAAGCGAAGCGCACAAGAAGCAACTGTTTGAGTCGCAATCGGCCATGTGGGCGACGCGCATTGGTGAACTGTTCGATCAGATCCAGCTGTGGCTGGAACCGGTCCAGGCACCGAATCTGCTGGAAGTGAACCGCGAGGCGTGCGTCGCGTCAGGGCCGAGCGTTCCGGTCGAGACGTCCACGTTCAAGACTGAAAAGCTGAGTATCGTGATCGCCGGCAAACCGGTGGAGTTCGTGCCGGACGTTATGGGCGTGGGTGGTCAGATTTCATTGGCGGTGATGGGCTTGACGGCAGCGCGCTATGGCAGCATTTCGCTGGTGTGCCTGCCACCCGCGACCCATTGGCAGTGGCGCAAGACCAACGGCCTGAAAGACCCGGATACCTTTGCCTTCGATGCGAATTTCCTGGCGCAGCAACTGCAGAGCCTGATTCCCCGCGAACGCGGCTGAATCTTCTGACCTGACACATAACCCTGTGGGAGCGAGCCTGCTCGCGATAGCAATTTATCAATCAACATGTATGTTGGCTGATCAACCGCCATCGCGAGCAGGCTCGCTCCCACAGTGGATTTGTGGTGGGTTAGATTTCCAGGTTTCCCCAGCCAGGTTTCAGCACTTCCGGCGCCACTGCCTTCACCGTTTTCCCGGTGGCCAATTCCACTCGCCGCGCTACCTCGGGATCATCCGCAAACGGAATCAGACTGGCATCCTCCAGACTCTGCGTCGTCTCCCGCTTCAGGCAATACTCGACTCCGAGCCAAAGCCCCAGCACCGCCATCACATTCAATAACACTTCAAACATTCCAGGCTCCTTGCCTCACGCAATCTGCGCGTCACGTTCCGCCAAGGCCACGTCCGACACCCGCACGGTGCGCCACACGTTGTAAGCCATCAGCAACATTCCGCTGAGGAAGAACAGGCCGCCGACAAAGCGCACTACGTAACCCGGATGGCTGGCCTGCAACGCTTCGACGAATGAATAGGTCAGCGTGCCGTCGTCGTTGATTGCCCGCCACATCAAGCCTTGGGTAATGCCGTTGACCCACATCGACGCGATGTACAGCACGGTGCCGATGGTCGCCAGCCAGAAGTGCGCGTTGATCAGCGGCGTGCTGAACATCTGCTCTCGTCCAAAGACTTTCGGCACCATGTGGTAAATGGCGCCGAAGGTGATCATTGCCACCCAGCCGAGGGCGCCGGCGTGGACGTGGCCGATGGTCCAGTCGGTGTAGTGGGAGAGGGCATTGACGGTCTTGATCGCCATCATCGGTCCTTCGAAGGTCGACATGCCGTAGAACGCCAGCGATAGCACCAGAAAGCGCAGGATCGGGTCGGTGCGTAACTTATGCCAGGCGCCCGAGAGCGTCATCATGCCGTTGATCATCCCGCCCCAGCTCGGTGCCAGCAGGATCAGCGACATTGCCATGCCCAGCGACTGTGCCCAGTCCGGCAACGCGGTGTAGTGCAAATGGTGCGGACCGGCCCAGATGTACAGGGTGATCAACGCCCAGAAATGCACGATCGACAACCGATAGGAATACACCGGCCGCCCCACCTGTTTGGGCACGAAGTAATACATCATCCCCAGAAACCCGGTGGTCAGGAAAAAGCCCACGGCGTTGTGCCCGTACCACCACTGCACCATGGCGTCGGTGGCCCCGGAATACACCGGGTAGGACTTGAACCAGTCCACCGGAATCGACAGGTGATTGACCACGTGCAGCATGGCGATTACCACGATGAACGCGCCGAAGAACCAATTGCCGACGTAGATATGTTTGGTCTTGCGTTGCACCACGGTGGTGAAGAAGACAATGGCGTACGCGACCCAGACCACGGTCATCCACACCGCGCCGGAGAACTCGATCTCGGCGTATTCCTTGGTGGTGGTGTAGCCCAGCGGCAGGGTGACCAGCATCACCACGATCACCGATTGCCAGCCCCAAAACGTGAACGCGGCCAGTGTGTCCGAGTACAGCCGCACCTGACAGGTGCGCTGCACCGCGTAGTAACTGGCGGCGAATTGCGCGCTGCCGGCAAAGCCGAAAATCACCAGGCTGGTGTGCAGCGGACGCAGGCGGCCGAAGGTGGTCCACGGCAGGTCGAGGTTCATCTCGGGCCACACCAGTTGCGAGGCGATCCACACGCCCATCGCCATCCCCACGACACCCCAGACGATGGTTGCCACGACGAATTGGCGCACGACCTTGTAGTTGTAGGCCTGTGTGAGTGTTGCTGTGCTCATGGTCAATGCTTCCACGGTTGCAAAGTCTTGCCAGCCCACCCGGACTGGCATGCCGTCAACTGTAGAAACCCTGCCGAAAACAAAACAGGCTCAGAAAAAGCGAGTTTGTGCGGATCAGATGCAAGCCATGCCTGCGGTCATCTGACGCAGCCTGATACGGTTTTTTCGTGTTCAGGTGAATCTGTAATGCGCTGCGCCGTGGGTTCATAGTCACTGCCTTAAAACGAGCCGAAGAGCCCGATCCGCCACCACAATCCCTGTGGGAGCGGGCTTGCCCGCGAAGGCGGCGGCACAGCCAACAGTGATGTCGCCTGAGACACCGCATTCGCGGGCAAGCCCGCTCCCACAGGTTCTATGCCAGACCCTGATGAGGTAGCCACATGTATCAGTACGACGACTATGACCGGGCCCTGGTCTTCGAGCGGGTTGCGCAGTTTCGCGATCAAGTCGAACGTTTCATGGCCGGCGAGTTGAGCGAAGAAGAATTCCTGCCATTGCGTTTGCAGAACGGCCTGTACATGCAGAAACACGCCTACATGCTGCGCGTGGCGATTCCCTACGGCACGCTCAATGCCGGGCAGATGCGCACGCTGGCGAGCATCGCCCGCGACTACGATCGCGGTTATGGCCACTTCACCACCCGGCAGAACATGCAGTTCAACTGGATCGAACTGGCTCAGGTGCCGGACATTCTCGAGCGCCTGGCGCAGGTCGAGATGCACGCGATCCAGACCTCTGGCAATTGCGTGCGCAACATCACCACCGAAGCCTTTGCCGGGGTGGCGGCGGACGAGCTGATGGACCCGCGTCCGCTGGCGGAAATCCTGCGCCAGTGGTCGACCATCAACCCCGAGTTCCTGTTCCTGCCGCGCAAGTTCAAGATCGCCATCTGCTCGGCGGAGCAGGACCGCGCGGCGATTATGATGCATGACATCGGCCTGTATCTTTATCGCGATGAAAGCGGACAAATGTTGCTGCGTGTCATCGTGGGCGGCGGATTGGGGCGCACGCCGATCCTTGGTTTGCAGATTCGCGAGGGTTTGCCGTGGCAGCATCTGCTGTCCTATGTCGAGGCGGTGCTGCGGGTTTATAACCGCCACGGTCGGCGCGACAACAAGTACAAGGCGCGGATCAAGATTCTGGTCAAGGCCCTGGGCATCGAAGCGTTCGCCAAGGAAGTGGAAGAGGAGTGGCAGTACCTCAAGGACGGTCCGGCGCAGTTGACCGACGCCGAATATGAGCGTGTCGCCAGTGCCTTCGTGGCGCCCGATTACCGTTCGCTGTCTGATACCGACCTGGAATTCGGCACCCGCCTGGCCGACAACCCGGCGTTCGCCCGCTGGGTGTCTCGCAATGTCCAGCCGCACAAGGTCGCGGGTTACACCAGCGTGGTGCTGTCGACCAAACCGGGCATCGCCTCGCCGCCGGGAGACGTCACGACCGAGCAGATGCAAGCCGTGGCCGAATGGTCGGAGCAGTTCGGTTTCGGCGAAATTCGCATCGCCCACGAGCAGAATATCGTGCTGCCGGATGTGCCTAAGGCCAATCTTTACACACTCTGGTGCCTGGCCTGCGAGCAGGGGCTGGGCTGCGCCAACATTGGTTTGCTGACCGACATCATCGCGTGCCCCGGCGGCGACTTCTGCGCGCTGGCCAACGCCAAATCGATCCCGATTGCCCAAGCGATCCAGGCGCGCTTCGACGATCTCGATTACCTCCATGACCTGGGTGATATCAGCCTGAACATCTCCGGCTGCATGAACGCCTGCGGCCACCACCACATCGGCAACATCGGCATCCTGGGCGTCGATAAAAACGGCAGCGAGTGGTACCAGATCACCCTCGGTGGCAGCCAGGGCAAGAACAGTGCGCTGGGCAAGGTCATCGGTCCGTCCTTCAGCGCTGGCGAAGTACCCGAAGTCATCGAGCGCCTCATCGCCACATTTGTCAGTTACCGCGAGAGCGAAGAACTGTTCGTCGACACCCTGCAGCGCATCGGTCTTGAGCCATTCAAGGAGCAGGTTTATCCCAAGCTGCTGGAGGTGCCGGCATGAACAATCTGCTGCGACTGGAGGACGGTGTAGCGCGGATTGTCGCTGACGATCCGTGGGTGCTGGTTCGGGAACTGGAAGGTGAGCTGCCCGCCGGTCCATTGATTTTGCCGCTGACCCGCTGGCTGCAAAATCCCGGGCAACACGCGGTATGGCTCGGGCCGGACGATGAGGTGGAAAGCCTCAAGTCGTGGTTTGAGCAATTGCCATTGATCGCCCTGGATTTTCCGAGTTTTCGTGACGGTCGCGGCTACAGCCAGGCGTACTTGCTGCGCACACGCCTGGGCTGGGCCGGTGAATTGCGCGCGGTGGGCGATGTATTGCGCGATCAACTCAGCCATATGCGCCAATGCGGTTTCGACAGTTTTGCCGTGCGCAAGGACAAATCCGCTGAGGACGCGCTGAAGGGGTTGGCAGGGATGAGCGTGTTGTATGGACGCTCGGTGATTGAGCCCAGGCCATTGTTTCGGCGGCGATAAGCCCCAGGATCTTTGGCCTGGGCGCCTCATCGCGAGCAGGCTCGCTTGTGTCGATGTCATTCGGGCCTCGTTCGTCAGTTCCTGCACACAAGTCCTTGTCAGGAAAAAACCGAAAGAGTACAAATGTACTCCATGACGACTTTAACTCCCCGCCGTACCGCCATCCTGACTTTTATCCGCGATCGAATCGCGGAGCACGGTCAGTCCCCCAGCCTCGCTGAAATCAGCGAGGCGTTCGGTTTTGCCTCCCGAAGCGTGGCACGCAAGCATGTGCTGGCGCTGACCGAGGCCGGTTATATCGAGGTCAGTGCGCATCAGGCCCGGGGCATCCGTTTGCTCGGACAGCCCGCGCGGCCCGAGCTGCTGGACGTCCCGGTTCTCGGTCGGGTGGCGGCGGGTGCACCGATCGGTGCCGATGCCGAGGTGCACAGCCGCTTGCTGCTGGACCCGTCGATCTTCTCGCGTGTGCCCGATTACATGTTACGGGTGCAGGGCGACTCGATGATCGAGGACGGCATTCTCGACGGCGACCTGGTGGGCGTGCACCGCAATCCGGAGGCGCTCAACGGCCAGATCGTCGTGGCGCGGCTCGACGGCGAAGTCACCATCAAGCGTTTCGAGCGCAACGGCGACGAGGTCCGGTTGCTGCCACGCAACCCGGCCTACAAGCCGATCATCGTCGAGGCTGATCAGGACCTGGCCATCGAAGGGGTGTTCTGCGGTCTGGTGAGGCAAGGGTGATGGGCGCCGTCGTTGCGTTGGATACGCTGTTCAATGGCGGCCAGGTCTGGAAGGGCCGGCCTGCGCCACCGGCGGTCAGCCCGCAACCCACCGGGCATGCCGCGCTGGACGCCGCGTTGCCCACCGGTGGATGGCCGGAAGCGGCGCTGACTGAAATCCTCCTGGCCGGGCAGGGCGTTGGCGAGCTGCAACTGGTGTGGCCAGCGCTGGCGCGGCTGTCGGCAGCGGGTGAACGCATCGTGCTGGTGGCGCCGCCTTACGTACCGTATCCGCAGGCCTGGCAGAACGCCGGGGTCGATCTGCGCCAGTTGTCGATCATTCAGGCCAGCGAGCGCGATGCCCTGTGGGCGGCGGAACAATGCCTGCGTTCAGGCAGTTGCGGCGCGGTGCTGTGCTGGCCGCACAAGGCCGATGACCGGGCCTTGCGCCGTTTGCAGGTGGCGGCGGAAACCGGTTCGACCCTGGCGTTCGCCTACCGCTCGATCCATGAAGCGATCAACCCGTCACCGGCCGCGCTGCGCATCGCCATCGATGCCAGGCCCGCGCAATTGCGCGTGCTCAAGTGCCGGGGCGGATTGGCGCGTTCGGCACCGATTGCCTTCCCCGTGGGGCATTGAGGTTGCCATGCGCTGGGTGTGCATTCTTTTTCCGCAATTGGCGCTGGACGCGGTGCTGCGTCAGCGTCCCGATCCTGATGAACCATTGGCGCTGCTGACCGGCCCGGCCCAGCGTCGGGTGTTGCAAGCGGTGAACGCTTCGGCGCGGGCGCTGGGCTTGCGTGCCGGGCAATCGATGACCGCCGCGCAAGCCTTGAGCAAAGCCTTTGCCACGGCTGAATACGACGTCGCCGAGATCGAGCACTGGCAACAGTTTCTGGCGGCGTGGGCCTATCGTTTCAGCTCACAGGTCAGCGTCCATTACCCGCGTGCCGTAGTGTTTGAAATCGAATCCAGCCTGGGACTGTTCGGGCCCTGGTCGCAGTTCGAGGCGCGGTTGCGGACCGAACTTGGCGATCTGGGCTTTCGTCATCGGATCGTCGCCGCGCCCAACCCGGTGGCTGCGCGGGTATTGGCCAACGTTTATGACGGTCTGGTGGTGCCGGACAACGAGGCCTTGCAACACCATCTCGGGCAGTTGCCGGTCGACCGGATCGCTCTGGAACCGGCGGTGGCCACGGCGTTGTCGCGCATGGGGCTGCGCACCCTGGGCCAGGTGCAGGCGCTGCCGCGTAATAGTCTGGCGCGGCGTTTCGAGGCTCAGGTGCTCAAGCACCTCGACGCCTTGTCCGGTGAACGTCAGCTGGCGCTGGCGTTCTACCTGCCGCCTGATCGCTTCGATGTGCGCATCGAACTCAACTTTGACGTGCAATCGCATCAGGCGTTGCTGTTTCCATTACGCCGGTTGACCGGCGATCTGTCGGCGTTTCTGTGCGGCCGGGACAGCGGCGTGCAGCGGTTCGACCTGCACCTTGAACACGCAGGCTTGCCGGACACGGTGATCAAGGTCGGCCTGCTCAGCGCCGAGCGTGACCCGGCGATGCTCTTCGAGCTGGCCCGGGGTCGACTGGAGCAGGTTCAAGTCGAAGCCCCTGTACGCGGTTTTCGGCTGCGCGCCGAAGACCTGCCAAGCTTTGTCCCGCAGCGTCAGGAACTGTTCGACGACCGTCCGCAACAGTCCTTGCCCTGGGAGCAACTGCGCGAACGCTTGCGCGCGCGGCTCGGGGATGACGCGGTGCATGGCTTGCGCTTCCAGGCCGACCACCGCCCCGAGTGCGCGTGGCAGGCGCGGGTCGACAATCAACTCTGTGCGGGGGTGGCGGGCGGGCAGCGTCCGGGCTGGTTGCTGACGCAGCCACTGGGGATCCACGAAGGGTCGGCGCGCATTCTCATGGGGCCGGAGCGCATCGAATCCGGTTGGTGGGACGGCGATGATGTGCGTCGCGACTACTACCTGATCGAAACCCGTTCCGGCCAGCAGGGCTGGGCCTATCGTGCGGTGGGTGAGGGCGGTCCGTTGTGGCTGCAAGGCTGGTTCGCATGAGCATCGGATATGCCGAGTTGCACTGCCTGTCGAACTTCAGTTTCCAGCGCGGTGCTTCCAGTGCCCTGGAACTGTTTCAACGGGCAAAAAAGCACGACTATCAGGCGCTGGCGATCACCGATGAATGCACCCTGGCCGGCATCGTCCGCGCCTGGCAAGCCGCAAAGTCGGTGGAGCTGCCACTGATCATCGGCAGCGAAATACGCATCGAGGACGGTCCGAAACTGGTGCTGCTGGTGGAGAACCTCGAGGGTTACCAGACCCTGTGTCGGCTGATAACCCGAGCGCGGCGGCGCACGCAAAAAGGCCACTATCAGGTCCTGCGCGAAGACTTCAACGAACCCATGCCAGGACTGCTGGCGTTGTGGGTGCCGGACGCTGTCGATGATTTTGCCAGCGGCCACTGGTTGAAACAGGCATTCGCCGAGCGTTTGTGGCTGGCGGTGCAGTTGCATTGCGGCCAGGACGACCGCGGGCGACTGGACGCCTTGCTGACCCTGGCCAGGGAACTGCGCATTCCGGCAGTGGCCAGCAGCGATGTGCACATGCATACCCGTGGTCGACGCGCCTTGCAGGACACCATGACCGCGATCCGTCATCACTTGCCGGTGGCCGAGGCCGGGCTGCGTCTTCACCCCAATGGCGAGCGGCATGTGCGCAGCCTTGAGGCGTTGCAATCGATCTATCCGCCAACGCTGCTCGCTGAAACCTTGACCATCGCCCGACGCTGCACGTTCGACCTCGGCCAGTTGCGTTATCAATATCCCCGCGAACTGGTACCCCAAGGCCAGACGGCGACGTCCTGGCTGCGCCATCTGACCGAAGAGGGCGTTGCGTGGCGCTGGCCAAAAGGCCCGCAAGCCAAGGTGCTGGTGCAGATCGACAAGGAACTGCAACTGATCGCCGAACTGGGTTATGAAAGCTACTTCCTGACCGTGCATGACATTGTGCGATTCGCCCGTGAGCAACACATCCTGTGTCAGGGCCGTGGTTCAGCAGCCAACTCGGCGGTGTGTTTTGCCTTGGGCATCACGGAAATCGATCCGGATCGCACCACGCTGCTGTTCGAACGTTTTCTCTCCAAAGAGCGCAACGAGCCGCCGGACATCGACGTCGATTTCGAACATGAACGCCGCGAGGAAGTCTTGCAGTACGTGTTCCAGCGCTATGGCCGGACCCGTGCGGCGCTGACGGCAGTGGTCAGCACGTATCACGCGGCCGGCGCGGTGCGTGACGTGGCCAAGGCCCTGGGGTTGCCGCCGGACCAGATCAATGCGCTGGCCGATTGCTGCGGTCACTGGAGCGATGCAACGCCGCCGGTGGAGCGCCTGGTCGAGGGCGGTTTCGACCCCGAGAGCCCAGTGCTGCGTCGGGTGCTGAGCCTGACCGGGCAACTGATCGGTTTTCCCCGGCACCTGTCCCAGCACCCCGGTGGCTTCGTGATTTCCGAGCAGCCGCTGGACAGCCTGGTGCCGGTGGAAAACGCCGCCATGGCCGAACGCACGATCATTCAGTGGGACAAGGACGACCTGGATGCGGTGGGACTGCTCAAGGTGGATATTCTGGCACTGGGCATGCTCAGCGCGATTCGTCGGTGCTTTGATCTGCTGCGCCGTCATCGCCATCTCGACCTGAGCCTGGCAACGATTCCGTCCGAAGACCCGGATACCTACGACATGATCGGCCGTGCCGACACCATCGGCGTGTTCCAGATCGAATCCCGGGCGCAGATGTCGATGCTGCCCAGACTCAAGCCGCGTACGTTTTACGATCTGGTGATCGAGGTGGCCATCGTCCGCCCGGGGCCGATTCAGGGCGGAATGGTGCATCCGTACCTGCGTCGGCGAAACAAGCAAGAGCCCGAGGTTTACCCGTCTCCAGCCCTGGAAGTCGTGCTCAAGCGCACCCTGGGCGTGCCGCTGTTCCAGGAACAGGTGATGCAGATTGCCATTGTCGCCGCCGACTACAGCCCCGGCGAGGCCGATCAGTTACGCCGCTCCATGGCGGCCTGGAAGCGTCACGGTGGATTGGAGCCGCACAAGGACCGACTGGCCGCCGGCATGAAGAAAAACGGCTACACGGCCGAGTTTGCCGCGCAGATCTTCGAACAGATCAAAGGTTTTGGCAGCTACGGATTTCCTGAGTCCCACGCCGCCAGTTTCGCGTTGCTGACCTACGCCAGTTGCTGGCTGAAATGCCACGAACCGGCGGCTTTCGCCTGTGCGCTGATCAACAGCTGGCCCATGGGGTTCTACAGCCCGGACCAGATCCTGCAGGACGCGCGCCGGCATCATTTGCAGATCCGCCCGGTGGACGTGCGCGCCAGTGACTGGGATTGCAGCCTGGAACCGATCAGCGGCGCGCAACCGGCGATTCGCATGGGGCTGCGGATGATCAAGGGCTTTCGCGAGGACGATGCCCGACGCATCGAAACGGCGAGGGCGAAGGGGGTATTTGTCGACATCGCCGACCTGGGCGAACGGGCGCAGCTCGATGCTCGCGCCCAGGAGCAACTGGCCGATGCCGGTGCGCTGCGCGGCCTGGCCGGTGACCGCCATCGGGCGCGCTGGGAAGTGGCGGGGGTGCACAAGCAACTGGGCTTGTTCGCCGGTCTGCCGAGTCAGGAAGAGGACGCGGTGTTGCTGCCCAAACCCACCGTGGGCGAGGACCTGTTGGCCGACTACAACAGTGTCGGCACCACCCTCGGCCCGCATCCGCTGGCCTTGCTGCGCGGTGAATTGAAAGCCCGACGTTGCCGCAGTTCGAAAGAATTGATGGAGGTCGAGCACGGGCGTCCGGTCAGCGTCGCCGGCCTGGTCACCGGGCGACAACGGCCGGGCACCGCCAGCGGCGTGACGTTCGTCACCCTTGAAGATGAATTCGGCAACGTCAACGTGATTGTCTGGCGTGACTTGGCAGAGCGGCAGCGCAAGGTGCTGGTCGGCTCGCAACTGCTCAAGGTCGATGGCCGCTGGGAAAAGGAAGGCGAGGTGCGCCACCTGATCGCCGGGCGCCTGAGCGACCTGAGTCCTTTGCTCGACGGCATCAGCGTGCGCAGCCGCGATTTCCGCTGATCTCCACACTGACGATGATCGTTCCCACGCTCTGCGTGGGAATGCAGCCATGGACGCTCCGCGTCCCCCCGCTGTGACGCAGAGCGTCACGGGAGGCATTCCCACGCGGAGCATGGGAACGATCATCACGGTGCGGCCAATACATTGGCGCCAATAAAAATTAAACATTGTTCTCAATGATGGCACTTTGGCATAATGCCGGCCGCCGACGTCCCGCACGTCGATCATCGATTTGATTTCCCCTCGCTTTTTTCGCCGCTGCAACCCGCAGTGGCTGGCTATTGTCGCGCCGGGATAAACCGTTTTTTTCAAAAGGAATGTGCAGTGAGAATGATCTCTCGAATGTTGGTATCGACGGCAGCGATTGCCCTCTTGGGTAGCATTGCCGGCTGCGCGACCGAAAGCTCGCAAGCCTTGCCGATTGCCAAAGTCGAAAGCGCCAGCGTGGCGTATGCCGGTGTTCGTGTGCCGATGGCTGTCGGCAAGTTCGATAACCGCTCGAGCTACATGCGCGGGATCTTCTCCGACGGCGTCGATCGCCTCGGCGGTCAGGCCAAGACCATCCTGATCACCCACTTGCAGCAGACCAATCGCTTCAGCGTGCTGGACCGCGACAACATGGGCGAGATCCAGCAGGAGGCCGCGATCAAGGGCCAATCCCAGCGACTCAAGGGCGCTGATTTTGTGGTGACCGGCGACGTCACCGAGTTTGGCCGCAAAGAGACCGGTGATCACCAGTTGTTCGGCATTCTCGGTCGCGGCAAGACCCAGGTGGCCTACGCCAAGGTCAATCTGAACATCGTCAATATCAGCACGTCCGAAGTGGTGTATTCGACCCAGGGCGCGGGTGAATACGCCTTGTCCAACCGGGAAATCATCGGCTTTGGCGGCACCGCTGCCTACGATTCGACCCTCAACGGCAAAGTGCTCGACCTGGCCATGCGCGAGGCGATCAATCGTCTTGTGGACGGCATGAACGCCGGTGCATGGAAACCGGGTAACTGATCAAGGTTTGATGACAAGGAGCGGTACACGCATGTTCAAGATGTATGCGAAATGGGCGCTGATGGCGTCGACATTACTGGCCAGCGGTCTGTTGGCCGGTTGCAGCACCCCGAAAACCCTTTACCAGTGGGAAAGCTACCAGCCTGAGGTCTATGAGTACTTCAAGGGTGAACAACCCAAGGAAGCGCAGGCCGAAGCACTGGAGCGCGATCTGCAGAAAATCCGCTCCACCGGCAAGACCCCACCCCCTGGCTACCACGCTCACTTGGGCCTGTTGTACCTGAGCATGGGCAAGGACGATCAGATGGTGCAGCAATTCAGGACCGAGAAAACGCTGTTCCCTGAGTCGACGCCGTACATGGACTTTCTGCTTAAAAACGCCAAGGCCGGAGTGACTCAATGATCGCGCGCTCAATGAAACTGATGGCCGGGCTGCTGGCGCTGGCACTGCTTGGCGGTTGTGTCAGCCCCAAGACCGTCGACTATGCGGCGTATAAGCAGGCTCGTCCGAAAACCATTCTGGTGCTGCCGCCGCTGAACAACTCACCGGACGTCAAGGCGTCCTACAGCATGCTGTCGCAAGTCACGTTCCCATTGGCCGAAGCCGGTTATTACGTGCTGCCGATCACGCTGGTCGATGAGACATTTCGCCAGAACGGTCTGACCACGCCAGCAGACATCCATCAGGCACCGGCCAACAAACTGCAGGAAATTTTCGGTGCCGATGCGGCGCTCTACATCACCGTGACGGATTACGGTACGCGCTACTTGATCATCCGCAGCGAAACCGTGGTGACCGCCACCGCGAAACTGGTTGACCTCAAGACCGGCACCACCCTGTGGACCGGCTCGGCCCGGGCGTCGAGTGAAGAGGGCAATAACAACAGCGGCGGTGGCTTGATCGGCGCGCTGATTACTGCGGCGGTCAAGCAGGTGATCAACAGTTCCACCGATGCCGGTTACCCGATTGCCGGTGTGACCAGTGCGCGGCTGTTGTCCGCAGGTCAACCGGCAGGGTTGCTGTACGGTCCGCGTTCGCCGAAATACGGCACTGACTGATACCTGTCGCTCCAAGCAAGCTCCCGTGGCAAGGGAGCTTGCTGGCGTTGGCCCGTCCGCGCTCGACAAGGGGCGGACCAAGCCACCTTCAGCGAATCAGCTGGCTCTTTTCAACCAGACCGAAACACACAGTCCGCTCTTGTTCTTTTCATCCGAAAAACTCAATCGCAGGCGTGCTCCCATGCGGTCAGCGATGGCTTTGACGATCGCCAGCCCCAGCCCTGAGCCTGATTCATCGGTGCCCAGACTGCGGTAAAACGGATCGAACACCAGCAATTGCTCTTCTGCGCTGATCCCCGGGCCCGAGTCCTTGACTTCAAGGATCACGGATTCACCCGCCAATTCGACCGCCAGGTCAACTCGCCCGCCCACGGGGGTATAACGGATCGCGTTGTCCACCAGATTCCTGACCAGGATCAGGAGGTCCACCTCGTTGCCCACGACCTGTACATCTTCGAAGCTTTCGACACCGATATCGATGTGACGGCGCTCCGCCAGCGGCAGCAAGTCTTCCAGTACCCGCCGATAGATGTCATGGACCGATACGGATCCCTGTGATCGCTCGGCGCTCGATTGTGCGGTCGCCAGGGCCAGCAATTGATCTATCAACTTTCTGCTGCGTTCAATGCCCTGGGTCAATGGCAACAAACGTTGATGGGCCGCTGCCGACATTTCTATGGCCGACAGTCGCTCGGCTTGTAGCGACAGGGCGGTCATCGGCGAACGCAGTTCGTGGGCTGCATCGGCAATGAAGCGGCGTTGGGTTTCCATGGATTGCGCGACACGCGTCAACAATCGATTGATGGCCACCACGAAAGGCCGGATCTCGGTTGGCAGGTGGTTCTCGTCGATAGGGTGCAGCGCCTGCTCGTCGCGCTGATCGATTTCCTCCGAAAGGGTCGCTATGGGGCGGAAGAGTTTGCGCACCAGATCGCTCACCACCAGCAACAGCACCGGAAACAGAATGAGAAACGGCAAAAGACTCCGCCAGGCGCTCTTTCGCGCCTCTTTTTCGCGTACGTCTGCTTCTTGAGCGACAACGATGCGTTCGCCACTGGCTATTGTTCTCACCAGCACGCGGAAATTTTCGCCGGCAACGCTCAACGTCGAGAAGCCATCGGCCAGGCCGGTCGGGAAGGGCAGCGGCGTTGTGGCGTCATCACTGCCGCTCGCTTTGGTGCTGTCGGCCAGGTATTGGACGATCACCCGGGACTCTTCGTCGTCGCCGGCTACCTGCTCCACCACAGGGTAGTGCAAGGTCATCTTTTGCCGATCAAACAGAATGGCCACTTGACGCAGGGTCTCGTCCTGCATTTCGTGTGTCTCGTTGATCGCCGAAAAAAAAGCGAAAAAACCAGCCAGTGCCGCGACGATCAGGATGGCCAGTGACAGCGTTACAGACAAACGAACCTGCACCGAGTCATTCAAGCGTTCTTTGAAACCATCCATCCCATACCCCTGACATTCTTGATGATGTGGTTTCCCAGTTTTCGCCGCAGCGCATGAATCAGAAACTCCACGGCGTTGCTTTCCACCTCATTGCCCCAGCCGTAAATCCGCTCTTCAAGTTCGCTGCGCGAGAGAATGGTGCCCGGCCGGATCAACAGCGCCTGCAGCAGGGCGAACTCACGGTTGGAAAGCTGAACGTCAGGAATTTCGGCGGTGCTGGCTTGTTTGGAGAGAAGATCCAGCGATACCTCGCCGTTATCGAGCCGTGAATGGGCGCTGCCGCCTTTACGGCGCAAGACCGCGCGGATACGGGCCAGCAACTCCGCCATGGCGAAGGGTTTGAGCAAGTAATCGTCAGCACCGCCGTCGAGCCCGCGCAGGCGATCATCGAGACTGTCCCTGGCGGTAATGATCAGGAGCGGCACCGGATTGTTGCGCCCGCGTATGCCATCGAGCACATCGAGGCCGTCTTTGCCGGGCAATCCGAGATCCAGCAACACCAGGTCGTAGACGTGGGTTTCCAGGGCCGCCAGGGCGATGAGTCCGTTTTTGACCCAATCGGTGGCGTAGCTCGCATCGTTCAGCGCGCCCTGAATGGCATCACCAATCATTGAGTCATCTTCGACCAGCAGGATTCGCATAAATGGCTCCGAAAAAAAGCGCGACGGTCATGACCGTCGCGCCTGTATTGAAGCACCTGAGCGGATGTTTGTCCGCCACCGGATTACCCCGGCGAGTTGTTGGTGATTATTAGCCTTTCATCGAATCGAAGGCTTTCAACAGATCATCCATCGATGCCTTGCAATCGCTCTGCTTTGGCGTGCTGGCGCGCAGGGCGTCAAGTGACCGGTCGATGGCTTTGTCCACCACATGCCAGTCACTG
Source organism: Pseudomonas sp. DR48 (assembly GCF_019823085.1). Classification (NCBI taxonomy): domain Bacteria; kingdom Pseudomonadati; phylum Pseudomonadota; class Gammaproteobacteria; order Pseudomonadales; family Pseudomonadaceae; genus Pseudomonas; species Pseudomonas sp. DR48. The sequence goes on from NZ_CP081946.1 coordinate 5,238,403, forward strand.
GCGGCACGGGGTTTGATGCCGGCTTCGGCGGAGTCCCAAGACGTTTCCAGATCCTTGATGCGGGTTTTCGCGCCGGGCAGGTCGTTTTTGTCGACAAGCGCAGCAACATCCGCAGCGATGGCCCGGAACTCAGACAAATCACCCAGCTTTGAACCGGTCTGGGCAGAGGCGCTTACCGAAGTGGCCGGTGTGGCCGCAACGGGCTTGTCGGCATGTTTCGAGCAACCAGCGGTGACGCCGAGTAACACGATCGATGAAACGATGACGGCGTGGCGAAGGGCATTTTGAAATGGGCACATGACAAATCCTTAAAGGGGGTTTGAAAGGTTACTGAGTGACGGTTCTGCGGTTGACCACGTTGAATTGCGCAACCGCGACCAGAAGAAAAATGACGCACAGGAAGATGGCGCTCGTCCAGGTCGCGCCCATGCCCAGGCCACCATAGGTTTTAGCCTGGGTCAGCAAATCGCCGAGAGAAGCACCAAATGGACGGGTCAGGATGTAGGCCAGCCAAAAGGTCAGCACCACATTACCGCCCAGGCGCCAGGCCACCAGCGTCGCGGCGATAAGTGCACCGAAAATCATCACGCCAAGGGTGAAGCCCAGGCCCAGTGCTTCGGTGGCCAGGTCGCCCGCTGCGGTCCCGAGGGCAAAGGTACACAGCACCGTGGCCCAGTAGAAAAGCTCCCGTCGCGGGGTGACGATTTCGCGGATCGACAGGTTGTGCTCCACCCAATACCAGACCAGAAAGTTGACCGCCAGCAGAACGGCAAAAACCGCCGTGCTGGTGTAAAGGCTGATGTCGAGCATGTCAGTCATGATGTCGGTGATCTGTGTCCCGACGATGCTGACCAGCACCACGGTCAACCAGTAGATCCAGGGTGTATAGGCCTTGGTACGCAGTTGAAAGAACAACGCGAGCGCCAGCAGCACGGCCATGCCGATGCTCGTCAAGCCTGCGCCAAAACCGGCATCCACGGCCAGAAAGTCCGCGCCGGTTTCACCTACCGTCGTCGAAAGAATCTTGATCACCCAGAATGACAGCGTCACCTCGGGCACTTTGTTGAGCCATCCGGCTTTATCGAAAGTCATGGGCGGGTCGCCTCTCCTGATCTGCGCTGAACTTGCGTAGGGGAGAAGATACGTCGCCAGACTTAGCTGAGACTGAGGAGCTCTATTTGCTGGCCGGCCAAAACCGCTCCCCACCGCCCGGCGCCTCCGTCCACGCCTGCAACGAACGCGTCGGCAGATCAAAATAATCGCGGGTTCGTGCATAACCATGGCCACCCATGCGCCCGATCGCATCCAGCCCAAGTTGATCGATATACAAGGTTTTCGGGTCGATCAATTCGTCGCGCACATGGGCCATCAACACTTCCCCGAAGATGATTTCCCGCGACTGGCCGATGGACAGCGCCATCATGCGTCGGCATTCCAGTGCCACCGGCGCTTCACCGATACGCGGGCATTTGACCGTGGTGCCGGGAATCGCCGTCAGCCCGGCCGCTGTCAATTCATCGAAGCCGGGCGCGAAGGGCACGGCGCAGACATTCATCGCCTCGACCAGCGCGTCACTGACGATGTTGACGGTGAATTCCTGGTTGAGCTGGATGTTGCGCGTGGTGTCCTTGGGACTTTGATCGCCGTAGTTTTCCACGCCCAGCGCGAGGATCGGCGGGTCGGCGGACAATGCATTGAAAAAGCTGAACGGCGCGGCATTGATCCGGCCTTCGCCATCGATCGTGGTGACCAGCGCGATGGGGCGTGGCACCACGCTGCCGATCAGGATCTTGTATTTGTCTCGCGCACTCAGTGTGCTGAAGTCGAAGCTTTGCATAGGCAGACGTCTCTAAAGAAGGGGATCGATTGCGCTCAGCGGCGCGTGTGCGCTGTAGTCGTCGGCGAACGGGATGGCCGGTTTGAACAGGGTTTTCCAGTCCGGTTGGCCCAAGGCCCGGTCGCTGTGGCTGCGCATCAGTTTTTCGAATTGTCGTTGGGCCTGGCGTTGCAGGGCGGGGTAGTCGACGCCCTGGACCTGACCGTCCTGCATCACGCAACGGCCGTCGATGTAGCTGGCGATGCAGTCGTCGCCGCGCCCGGCCAGTACCAGGTTTTTCAGCGGATCGAACAGCGGCCCCAGGTGCAGGCCGCGAAGATTGAACACGGTGATATCGGCCTTGGCTCCTGGCGCCAGACGACCCAGATCGTCGCGGCCCAGGGCCTTGGCGCCGCCGAGGGTGGCGGCGTTGTACAGGTCCAGGGTACTGGTCAACGAGGTGCCGCCCTCCATCAACCGAGCGATGTTTAAACCCTGGCGCATGTTTTCCAGTAGATCCGCCGGCCAGGTGTCGGTGCCCAGGGCAAAGTTGATGCCTTTGGCCCGATAGCGGCCAAACGAATTCAGCGCCTCGCCATCGCGAGCAAATACCACTGGGCAATGCACCAGGCTGGCGCCGCCATCCACCACCCGCTGCAAGTCTTCATCGCCGGCGGTGTAGATGCCATGGGGCAGCAGACTGCGCGGCGTCAGCAGGTCCAGTTGCTGCAACCAGCCCAGCGGTGAAGCGCCGCGCAGTTGCTCGACCATCGCCACTTCGCCCAGCCCCTGGCAGCAATGCAAACGCATCGGAGCGTTCAGTTCGCGGCTCAGGGCGGCGGTGCGTTGCAGCAGCGCCGGGGTGCAGGTTTGAATCCGGTCGGGCAACAACGCGCCGCGAATCAAGTCGCCATGGGCACCGTCGAAATCTTTGAAAAAATCGCAAGTAGCCTCAAGTCCGGCCAATCCTCGCGCTTCATCCCAGTGATGCCCCAAGGTGCCATCGGCCCGCCAATAACTCATGCCGCTCATGTAGCAGGGCCCAAGATACGTCCGCAGCCCCAACTCGGCGGCCACACCCGCCACTGCCGCAAATTCGGCGTAAGTCTCGGCCCACTCGCGGTAATACATCGAGGTGATCGGCATGGCCGTGGTGATGCCGTTGCGGATCAACTGAGTGAAGGCGTAGCGGTATTTGAAAACTTCTTCAGCCTCGGTGTAACTCTCCCGTGGACCGGCCGCCAGAGAATCCTCGGACCACATGCGGCCCATGTCGCGCTCATCGCCGTTGTCGAGCGTCAGCACCGTGGAATCTAGATCCCCCAGTGCATCCAGATCGATGAAGCCGGGGCCGATCAACGCGTTGCCGTAGTCGATCCACTGATCCACCGGCCCTGCATAATCACGCCCGACAAACACGATGCGTGACCCTTCGAACACCACTTCGCCGTCGCGCCACAGCACATGTTGCGCGCCGTCGAAACCGACCACGCAGCTGCTTTTAAGGCCTATGCGTTTCACAGACGGCTGTCCAGCAAACGACCGCCAGAGGCAATCAACTCACCGCGGCGAAAGACCTGCCGCACAGGGCGTGAAACCACCGCCTCGCCCAATGTCTGCACTGGCATCAGCAGAAAATCCGCCGCCCGACCGATCTCCAGCCCATAACCCTCACAGCCCAGCGCTCGCGCACCATTCACCGTCGCGGCCTCGAATGCAGCGGCCAGTTCATCGTCCTTGTTCAAGTCGAAACGGAACGCCAGCAACATCGCCCGTTCGAGCATGTCGCCGTTGCCCATCGGCGACCAGGCATCACGAATACCGTCCGAGCCCAGGCAGACATTCACGCCGGTCTCGCGCAAAGCCAGGAACGGCGGCGCCGCACAATCGGCCGGCGCCGAGCTCATCAGCGAAATGCGCAGCGCCGCCAGACGCTCGGACACCGGTTTGACCTGACTCCACGGCAGCATCCCGAGGCAGTAAGCGTGACTGATCATCACCCGACCCTGACACCCGAAACGCTCGGTGTAGTCGGCGATCAGCGCGATTTGCCACAGGCCCAGCTCACCTTTGTCGTGCAGGTGAATGTCGACGCCACGCTCGAATTCGCTGGCCAGCTTGAAGACGAAATCGAGCTGCGCGACCGGATCGTTGTCGATGCCACACGGGTCGAGTCCACCGACGTTTTCCACGCCCAACGCCATGGCTTCACGCATCAATTCGGCGGTGCCGGGGCGGCTGATCAGGCCGGTTTGCGGAAACACCACCAGTTGCAGATCGATCAGGTCGCGATAGGTTTCGCGCAGTTGCTGCATGGCTTCGACGTGGCGCAGGCCAAACTCAGGATCGATGTCGACATGGCAGCGCATCGTCAGCGAACCACGGGCGATGCAGTTTTCCAGCAGCGCGCCGGCGCGTTGAGCGATGGGGGCGTCGACTTCCCGCAGGACGCGGCGCTCGTTGGCGATGTAATCCTTGAGCGTCGGCCCGGCGCTGTTCGGGCGCCAGGGTTGGCCCCAGAGGGTTTTGTCGAGGTGGACGTGGCTTTCCACCAGGGCCGGGGTGAGCAATTGATTCTGGCCATCGATGTCGGTGGCGGTGAGGGCCGCAGTCGATGCCGGGCGGCGTTGTTTGATCAGCCCGTTTTCGATCAGCAGGTCTTCGGCGGGTGCGCCGTAGGGCCGCACGTTGCGCAGCCAATGGGGTTGGGTCATTGCAAACCTCATTGAGTTCTAGGGTGTCAGGGCCGGCCTCATCGCGGGCAAGCCCGGCTCCCACAGGATTTGGGGTGGTGCCAAATCTTGTGAACGACACAAAACCTGTGGGAGCTGGCTTGCCTGCGATGGCCGCGCCGCGGTCTCAAAACCAGATCATCAGCCCTTGAGCTTCGACCAGACCCGATCCTGCAGCTCACGCGCCTTGTTGCTGCACTCTTTCTCCGGGCGCAGGCGCGAGGCGAATTCGTCGGGCATGTTGATGGCGTCCATGACTTTCCATTTGGCGTCGAGCAGCTTGTCGCTCTGGATGCCGTTGGCGTAGGCGATGGCGTTGGACACGGCGGCGGCGTTTTCCGGCTTCATCATCCAGTCGATGAAGATTTTCGCGTTTTCGGGGTGCGGCGCGCTTTTCGGGACGGCGAAGTTGTCCTGGAACATCGCCAGGCCTTCGCGCGGGTACACGTATTTGATGGTGCTCTTCTGCAGCGTGGCGCGTGCGGTCGAGCCGTTCCAGTTCTGCATCATGATCACTTCACCGGAGGCCATGCGATCAACGGTGTTGTCCGAGCTGTACATCTTCAGGAAGGGCTTCTGTTTTTGCAGCAGTTCAAGGATGCGCTTGGCGTCCTGCGGGTTTTCGCTGCATTCGTCGACGCCCAGGTAATGGCTGGCGGCGTTGATCACGCTGCTTGAAGTGTCGAGCGCGGCGAGCTGGCCTTGCAGTTCCTTGCGCGGCTCGAAGAACTCTTTCCACGAATCGTCGAGCTTGCCGCCGGGAACCCGTGCGCTGTCATAGGAAAACCCGGTAGTGCCCCACAAATAGGGCGCCGAGAACTTGCGACCGGGGTCGAATACCGGGTCGCGAAACGCCGGTTTTACGTACTGGAAGTTCGGCAGGGTGGGCGCATCGATTTCCATCAGCAAATTCTGATTGATCAAGGTGCGCATGATCGATTGCGACGGCACGATCACGTCATACGCCGCGCCGCCGGCCTGCAATTTGGCCAGCAAGGTTTCATTGCTGTCGTAGCCATCCATGGTGACCTTGATCCCGGTCTCCTTTTCGAACTTGGCCAACAAGTCGACCGGGTAATAATCGGTCCAGTTGTAGAAAAACAGCTCCTTGGGCTCGGCTGCCTGCGCGGAAAAAACGCTGAAGCAGCTGAGGGCAAGGCCGGCGACGGCGAAACGCATTTTTATTGTTTTCATTCGAGGACGCTCCAAACTCATTGTTGTTTGCCGCGCTGTCCCAGCCAGAAGGCCAGCACCACCAGCACGATGGAAATCACCAGCATCAGGGTCGAGATCGCATTGATTTCTGGCGTCACGCCAGCCTTGATTGCGGAGAAGATGTACACCGGCAACGTCGTCGAACCGGGACCGGCGACGAAGAAGGTCATGATGAAATCGTCGAGGCTGACCACGAACGCGAGCACCGAACCGGACAACACCGCCGGCCACAGCAGCGGCAGCGTCACCCGGCAAAACACCTGCCACGGGTTGGCGTACAAATCGTTCGCCGCCTCCAGCAGGCTCTTGTCGAGGTCGTTGAGCCGCGCACGAATCGGCAAGTACGCGAAGGGAATGCAGAAGCCGACATGCGCGACGATGACCGTCAGCAAACCGAGCTTGATTCCCAGCGCCATGAACAGCAGCAGGGTGGCCACGGCGGTGACGATCTCCGGCAGGATCAGCGGCAGGTTGATCCCGCCTTCGACCATTTTCTGTCCGTAGAACGGCCGGTAAGTCGCCAGCGCCGCGAGCAGCGCAATGGCCGTGGCGCACACCGTGGCAATGCTGGCGACAATGATCGAGTTCAGCGCAGCCGTCTGGATCGACGGGTTGGCCAGAATCCGCCCGTACCAGGCGAAGGAGAACTCGGTCCATACCGTCGCCGAGCGGTTGGCGTTGAAGCTGTAGGCGATCAGGACAAAGATCGGCACGTACAGATAGGCCAGGATCAACAGGCTGACTTCCCGGGTCAGGGGCAGTTTTTTCAGGTGCAGGGCGATCATGCGGTGGCTCCCCGACGTAGAGTTTTGGCGGCGTTGCGGCTATAGAGCGCGTAAAGCACCAGCGACAGCAGCAGAATCCCCAGCAACAGGAACGACAGCGAACTGCCCAGCGGCCAGTTGCGCGCGGTGCCGAACTGTTGCTGGATCAGGTTGCCGATCATCAGCGTCTTGCCGCCGCCGAGGATCGCCGGGGTGATGAAGGCACCGAGGCTCGGCACAAACACCAGCAGCGCGCCGGCAATCACCCCGGGCATCGACAGCGGCAGGATGATCCGCTTCAGCGCGTGCCAGCGATTGGCGCCCAGGTCGTAGGCGGCTTCCACCAGGCGCCAGTCGAGTTTTTCCAGGGTCGAGTAGATCGGCAGAATCATGAACGGCAAAAAGCTGTAGACCAGCCCGACGCTGACCGCGAAGTCGTTGTAGAGCAGGGTGATGCCACCGGCCTGGGGAAACAGCGCATTGAGGCTCTGGGCGACCCAGCCTTGTTCGCGCAGGATGATCAGCCACGCGTAGTTGCGGATCAGCAGGTTGGTCCAGAACGGAATGGTGATCAGCAAGACCATCAGGTTGCGCCGCCGTGGCGTCAGGCTCGACATCCACAAGGCCACCGGAAAGCCGAACAGGAAGCACAACAACGTCGTGCCACCGGCCTGGAACACCGAGCGCAACAGCGCCTGGGCGTAGACCCAGTTCAGTTCCAGCTCACCGTCAAAACCTTCCTGGAAAAACAGCTGCACGTAGCTTTGCAATTGCCAGTTGGCTTGCCAGTCGACACCGCCGTACACATTGCGCGGCAACAGGCTGATGTAGCCCATGATCCCCAGCGGAATCGCGATCAGGGCCAGCAACGTCAGGACCACCGGGCTCAGTAGCAACGCACGGTTAAGGGCGGGAGAAGTGCTGCTGACGCTCATATCAGGCCTCCATCAACAGGCAGGCGTGGGGCGGCAGGTGGACCGCGACGCGATCACCGACCCCACGGCCGCGGTTCAGGCCTTCGTTGTTCTCGCGCAGCATGACCTTGATGTCGTTGTTCAACCGGCATTGGTAAAGCGTCGCGGTGCCGACGTACAACACCGCCTCGATCACCCCGCGCAGGTGATGCGGTTGTTCAAGGTCAACCAGTTGCGAACGCTCAGGACGAAATGCCAATTGCACCGCGGCACCGTCGAACCCTTGGGCCGGGCAGGGGATTTCCACCGGCATGCCGCTGGGCACGAAGAGCTTTTCGTTGTGCTGGCCGCGCTTGAGGTGGCCGGGGAGGAAGTTGATGTCGCCGATGAACTGGGCAACGAAGCGATGTTGCGGACGTTCATAGATATCGTTCGGCGTGCCGATCTGCAGGATCTTGCCGGCGGACATCACGGCGATGCGATCGGACAGGGTCAGGGCTTCTTCCTGATCATGGGTCACAAAAATAAAGGTGATCCCGGCTTCCTTCTGCACGCGCTTGAGTTCGACCTGCATTTCCTTGCGCAGCTTGAGGTCCAGCGCCGACAGCGGTTCATCCAGCAACAGCACTTTGGGTTTGGGCGCCAAGGCCCGGGCCAGCGCTACGCGTTGCTGTTGGCCGCCGGACAGCTCAGCCGGTTTGCGCTTGGCCAGGTGTTGCATTTGCACCAGCGCCAGCATCTCATTGACACGCTGGGCAGTTTGCTCGCGATCAAGACCCTGCATCTCAAGGCCGAAGGCGATATTCTGCGCAACACTCATGTGCGGAAACAGCGCGTAACTCTGGAATACCGTGTTGACCCGACGCTTGAACGGGGGCAAATCGTTGACCGGTTCGCCCGCGAGGCGAATCTGTCCTTCGCTGACATGCTCGAAGCCGGCGATGGTGCGCAGCAAGGTGGTTTTGCCGCAGCCGGAGGGGCCGAGCAGGGTGAAGAACTCGTTGTCGGCAATGTCGACCGACACGTTGTCGAGCGCGGGAGCTTGCCCCGGATCGTCGGTATACCGTTTGGAGACGTTACGCACTTCGATTGCTATTGGTTGACCCATAATGGTGCAATCCTCTAATTATTGTATGCAATATCTGGATGCAATCTACAAATAGCCGGATTAATCTGCTCGTGCAACCCCCTTTTTCAAAGGCTGTTCATCGCCTGGGGCCGGTTGTTTAGCGCTAAAGGAGTGTTTCCAATGACCGAGAAGAAACTCGAGACCACGGTCGATCGCGTCTACCAAGGGGTTTACGAGGCGATCAGCAAACGTTCGTTGCGGCCCGGCATGAAGCTGGGCGAGGCGTCACTGGCCGAACTTTTCAACGTCAGCCGCACGTCGGTTCGTGCCGCGCTCAAGCAACTGGAAGCGGACGGACTGGTCACCACCGAGCCCAATAAAGGTGCTTCGGTGTCGTTGCCGAGTGACGAAGAGATCCGCTCGCTGTTCGAAACCCGGCGCCTGATCGAGATCGGCATCGTCAGCGAACTGTGCCGCCGACGGGACACCGCGGTGACACAGGACCTGCGTGATCACCTGTTGCTGGAGGACGAGGCGCACCGCAGTGGCGACCACGAGCGGCTGATTCACCTGCTTGGCGAGTTCCACATCAAACTTGCGCGAAGCCTGAACAACCCGGTGTTGCTGGACTGGTTCCAGAAGCTGATTTCCCGCGCATCGCTGTACGCCGCCGCGCTTGACGACGACAGCCACGAGGCGTGCCGTGACGACGAACACTTGCGGTTGATCGAGTACATCGAGGCCGGGAATCAGAGCGCCGCCATCGAGCTGACCTGCATGCACTTGAACGGCATCGAGAAGGCGATTCTCGACGTCGCAGCCACGCTCAAAACCGGCTATCACCCGCTCAAGCACCTGATCGAGGTGTGAGGTCTGCGCAGAAACAAAATCAGCTATACCTCTAATGAAACGATTGGCGTCGGTTAAGCTCGAAACAAACGGGCCCACACCGTCTTCATGCGGTTTCGATCCCGCGAGTCAGCCACTTTCAGGGATATTGAGCAGTCGATGCAGTTTCTATCTGATAGCCACGGATGCGCAGGCTGGGACGGTGAAATGGCCGCCCGTATTCGTGTGTTCGACTGGAGCCTTACCGAACTTGGAAACATCGAGACCTGGCCCAGGAGCTTGTGCAGCGCCGTGCAGTTATTGCTCGCTTCGCCGTTGCCGATGGTGATGCTCTGGGGCCGTGCGGGCTACATGATTTATAACGATGCCTATTCGGTCTTCGCCGGTGGTCGCCATCCCTATCTGTTGGGTGCCCCGGTGGAAATGGGCTGGCCGGAGGTGGCCGACTTCAATCGCCACGTGGTCGATACCTGCCTGGCCGGCGGCACGTTGTCCTACCGTAACAAAGACCTCGTACTCCTGCGTGATGGCATCCCCGAAGAGGTCTGGCTGGACCTCTTTTACAGCCCGGTCGCCGACGATGACGGGCGTCCGGCCGGCGTCATGGCGATGGTGGTGGAAACGACTGAGCGAGTGATTTCCGAACGCCGACGCCAGGAAGCGGAAGATGCCTATCGCGCGGACAACGAACGCGTGCGCCTGGCACTCAATGCCGGGGCCTTGCTGGGCTCCTTCGTCTGGGATGTCAAAGCCAACGTGCTGTCCGGTGATGAACGCTTCGCCCGCACCTTTTCCTTTCCGGCGGAGTCGAACCTGGCCGACTTGCCGGCGGATCTTGCCGCGTCACGGATACATCCCGACGACCTCAACTGGGTCAACGAGCAGTTCGACAAGTCAGTCGCCACTGGCGTGCCCTTTAACGCCGAATACCGGGTGTTGCGTCCCGACGGCAGTTATCTGTGGGTTCAGGCCAGCGGGTGCTGCGAGTTCAATGAGCAAGGCGAGCCCTTTCGATTTCCTGGCGTGTTGATCGACATTCACGAACGCAAGATGGCCGAAGAGTCCTTGCTCAAGTTCACCCGTAACCTGGAGCAGCGTGTGGCCGACGAAGTCGAAGCGCGGCTGGCGGCTGAAGAACAACTGCGCCAGTCGCAGAAACTCGAAGCCATCGGCGGCCTCACCGGTGGCGTGGCCCATGACTTCAACAATCTGTTGCAAGTGATCGCTGGCAATCTGCATTTGCTGGCACGCCATGAGCCGGACAATGCCAATGTGCAGCGCCGGGTCACGGCATCGATTGCGGCGGTCGAGCGCGGCGCCAAACTGTCCTCGCAATTGCTTGCGTTTGCCCGTCGTCAACCGTTGTCGCCAGCGGTGTGCAATCCACAGCAGATCTTTGAAGGGGTCGGCGAGCTGTTGCAACGGGCGCTAGGGGAAACCATTCAGATCGAAGTGGACGTGCCTGAGGATTCCTGGAACATCAACGTCGACCGTAACCAGCTGGAGAACGCCATTCTCAACCTGGCAATCAACGCCCGTGACGCCATGCAGGGCGAAGGCACCATCGTGTTGAGCGCCGAGAATGTGACACTCGACCGTAGATTCTGTGCCGGCAAAGGCCTTATCCCCGGCGACTTTGTCCGCGTCGGGGTGGCCGATACTGGCGCCGGTATGACGCCCGAAGTGCTCGAGCAGGCATTCGAACCTTTTTTCACCACCAAGGCCGACGGTCAGGGCACAGGGCTTGGGCTGAGCATGGTGTTCGGTTTCGTCAAGCAGAGCGGCGGGCATATCGATATCTCCAGCGAGGTGGGGCAGGGCACTCGGGTGCTTCTTCACTTTCCACGCTGCTTGCGTGCCTTGACCGGTGAATCAACGCAGCGAGATTCAGTCGGCCGGGGCGGGCACGAAACCATTCTGGTGGTCGAGGACAACGAGGCGGTGCGCAGCACGGCGGTGGAACTGCTGCGCGAAGAGGGCTATCAGGTCCTGACCGCGGCCAACGGCGACCAGGCGATGCAGATGTTGCTGGAGGGCATAACGGTCGACCTGATCTTCACCGACGTAGTCATGCCCGGCCTGATCAAAAGCTCGGACCTGGCGGCGTGGGCCAAAGTGCAGAATCCGCCTGTGACGGTGCTGTTCACTTCCGGCCACACACGCGACATCATTTCGCGCAATCACCAGCTCAGCCCCGATACGTTTTTGCTGACCAAACCTTATGGACCGCAAGCACTGACCCGAATGATCCGCACAGTCCTTAGCGGCTGACTGTGGACAGATCTTTCCCACGCTCTGCGTGGGAATGCAGCCCGGGACGCTCCGCGTCCCAGAAGCGTAACGCAGAGCGTCACGAGAGACATTCCCACGCGGAGCGTGGGAACGATCAGTGTGGAGAAGCGGTGCGGGGATCCCACATGGGGTTCTAAGATTTTTCTGTAATTTATTTAAGGCCAATCGATGACTTCCAAGCGCACTTCAACTCCTCCTTCCGGCATGGTCAGGGTGCGCGGTGCCCGTGAGCACAACCTCAAGAACGTCGACGTCGACATCCCCCGGGATGCGCTGGTGGTGTTCACCGGGGTCTCGGGTTCGGGCAAGTCGTCACTGGCGTTTTCGACCCTCTACGCCGAAGCGCAACGCCGCTATTTCGAATCCGTGGCGCCGTATGCGCGGCGTCTGATCGATCAGGTCGGCGTGCCGGACGTTGACTCCATCGAAGGCCTGCCACCGGCCGTGGCCCTGCAACAGCAGCGCGGTACGCCGAGCACGCGGTCTTCGGTGGGCAGCGTGACCACGCTGTCGAGCCTGATCCGCATGCTCTATTCCCGCGCCGGCAGTTACCCGCCGGGACAGCCGATGCTGTATGCCGAGGACTTCTCGCCCAACACCCCCCAAGGGGCGTGCGCCGAATGTCATGGCCTGGGCCGGGTGTATGACGTCACCGAAGCGCTGATGGTCCCGGACCCGAGCCTGACCATCCGCCAACGCGCGGTCGCGTCCTGGCCCACGGCGTGGCAGGGGCAAAACCTGCGAGACATCCTCGTGACCATGGGCTATGACGTCGACAAACCGTGGCGCGACCTGCCGAAAAAACAGCGTGACTGGATCCTCTTCACCGAAGAAACACCGACCGTGCCGGTGTATGCCGGGCTGACGCCTGACGAAACCAGAGTCGCGCTCAAACGCAAAATGGAGCCCAGCTATCAGGGCACGTTCACCGGCGCCCGACGCTACATCCTGCACACCTTCAGCCATTCGCAAAGTGCGCTGATGAAGAAGCGTGTTTCGCAATTCATGCTCGGCAGCCCTTGCCCTTTGTGTGACGGCAAACGCCTCAAGCGCGAGGCGTTGTCGGTAACGTTCGCCGGCTACGACATCGGTGAGTTATCGCAGATGCCGTTGCTGCAAGTGGCCGAAGTGCTCAAGCCGGTAGCGGCGCATAGCTACCTCGAACAGGCCGATGAAGCGGGCGAGGTATTGACCCATGTCCAGACCCGCGAGGCCCGTGAACAGCGCGTGGCCCACGGTGCCAGCGGGCATGCCAGTGCGCCGGACGTGCGGCATACGCCGAACCTGTCGGTGGAAAAACGCCTGGCGGCGCAACGGATCGCACAGGACTTGCTCGAGCGGGTCAGCACCTTGACCGACCTGGGGCTGGGTTACCTGGCCCTGGATCGCAGCACGCCGACGTTGTCCTCCGGCGAGTTGCAGCGCTTGCGCCTGGCGACTCAATTGGGTTCGCAGCTATTTGGCGTGATCTACGTATTGGATGAACCGTCGGCCGGTCTGCACCCGGCGGATGGCGAAGCGTTGTTCGAAGCGCTGCAACGCTTGAAGGCGGCCGGCAACACGCTGTTCGTGGTCGAGCACGATCTGGAAACCATGCGCCGCTCGGACTGGCTGATCGATGTCGGCCCGGCGGCTGGCGAGCACGGCGGCCGGATTCTGTACAGCGGACCGCCGCAGGGATTGGCCGAGGTCAAGGATTCCCAAACCCGCGCCTACCTGTTCGCCGAGCAGGTCAGCGAAACCAGAACGAGCCGCAAGGCGACGGACTGGCTAAGGCTCGAAGGCATCACGCGCAATAACCTGGACGACCTCAGCGTCGAGTTTCCGCTGGGCTGTTTTACTGCGGTGACCGGGGTTTCAGGTTCGGGTAAATCAAGCCTGGTCAGCCAGGCGCTGCTGGAACTGGTGGGCGCGCATCTGGGGCGTAATTCCAGCGACAGCGAGCCCGAGGCATTGAGCCTTGAGGACGATGCGCCGCAAGTCAGCGGCGGTCAGGTTGCGGCGGGGCTGGAGTCGATCAAGCGCCTGGTGCAAGTCGATCAGAAACCCATCGGCCGCACGCCGCGCTCAAACCTGGCGACGTACACCGGGCTGTTCGACAACGTGCGCAAACTGTATGCCGCTACCCCTGAGGCGCAAGCCGAGGGCTACGACGCCGGGCAGTTCTCCTTCAACGTTGCCAAGGGCCGTTGCCCGACCTGCGAAGGCGAAGGGTTTGTCAGCGTCGAATTGCTGTTCATGCCCAGCGTCTATGCGCCATGCCCGACGTGCCACGGCGCACGCTACAACCCCCAGACGCTGGCGGTCACCTGGCAAGACTTGAACATCGCCCAAGTGTTGCAGCTGACGGTGGATGAAGCGGTCGAAGTGTTTGCCGAGCAAGCGGGTATCCGCCGCTCTCTGGAGGTCTTGCGCGATATCGGCCTGGGGTATTTGCGCCTCGGGCAACCGGCGACCGAGCTCTCGGGCGGCGAGGCCCAGCGCATTAAACTGGCCACCGAGCTGCAACGTAATCAACGCGGAGCGACGTTGTATGTGCTCGATGAGCCTACGACCGGTTTGCATCCCCGGGACGTGGATCGGCTGCTGGAGCAATTGAATACGCTGGTGGTGGCGGGGCATACGGTGATTGTGGTGGAGCATGAAATGCGCGTGGTGGCGCAGAGTGACTGGGTGATCGATATCGGACCGGGGGCAGGGGATCAGGGCGGCAAGATTGTGGTGGCCGGCACGCCGCAGAAAGTGGCGAAGAGCAAGAAGAGCCGCACGGCCCCGTTTCTGGCCCGGGTGCTTGGGGGCCTATGATCGTTCCCACGCTCCGCGTGGGAATGCCTTACCGGACGCTTTGCGTCCGACTCTGGGACGCGGAGCGTCCCGGACTGGATTCCCACGCGGAGCGTGGGAACGATCCTGGAAAGGCGAATATCAGGCGTAGCCGAGGGTTAGCCGTACCTTGTCCAGCAGCTCGTTGATCTGAAACGGTTTGATCAACATCTCCATGCCATCGCCGAGGAACACCTGGCGGTTGATCGCGTTTTCCGCATAACCGGTCATGAACAGGATCGGCAGACTCTCGCGCCAGCCACGGGCGACATCCGCCAGTTCCCGACCATTCATGCGCGGCAGCCCCACGTCGGTCAGCATCAGATCGATCGAGGGGTCGTTTTGCAGGCGCTCCAGTGCACTGTCGATGTCGCCGACCTGGGTGCAGCGATAACCGGCGTCCGCCAGCACTTCGGCAACAAACATGCGCACCGACGGCATGTCTTCGACAATCAGTACATGCTCGCCCGAACCCTGGTTATCAACGGCTACCCGCACCGATTCAGTCGTGGTCGAATCCGTGCTGGCGGGCAGCATGATGGTCACTTCCGTGCCCCGGCGGGCCACGCTGCGAATGTGCGCATCGCCACCTGACTGACGGGCGAAGCCGTAAATACTCGACAACCCCAGCCCGGTGCCCTGGCCCAGCGGCTTGGTGGTGAAAAACGGATCGAACACCTTGTCGATCACGCTGTGTTCGATACCGGTCCCGTCGTCACGCACCGACAACGCAACGTAGGCGCCATCCGCCAGCTTCATGTCACCGTGGGAATACGCGGCATAAGTGCTGACCCAGATATTGCCGCCCTGCGGCAAGGCATCGCGGGCGTTGATCACCAGGTTGAGCATGGCGCTTTCCAGCTGGATCGGGTCGACCAACGCGATCGCGGCTTTGGAGGTCAGTTCGAGTTTCAGCGCAATGTGTTCACCGATGGTACGCACCAGCAACTCTTCGAGGGAGCGGATGTGCTCGTTGATGTCCACCGGTCGTGTATCAAGCGGCTGCTGGCGGGCAAAGGCCAGCAAGCGATGAGTCAACGAGGCAGCGCTCATGGCCGAGTTCAACGCCGCTTCTGCGTATAACTGGACCTTGTCGGTACGGTTGTTGGCCACGCGTTTCTGGATCAATTCCAGGCTGGTGATGATGCCGGTCAGCAGGTTGTTGAAGTCATGGGCGATGCCGCCGGTCAGCTTGCCCAAGGCGTCCATCTTCTGCACTTGCAGCAGCTGGGCCTCGGTGCGCACGCGCACGGCAATCTCATGTTCCAGCTGCGAGGTAGCGTCGTCGAGCTGGGCCAGGTGCGAGCGTTCGCGGTGGCGATGCTCGGTGACATCCTCGACGAACACCAGGCTCAACTCAGGGGTGCGATACGGCGAAATCTGCCACTCGGTTTCCCGCAGTTCGCCCTCCACCCGGATGTTCAAGGTGCCTTTCCAGCGCTCGCCCGCCGTCAGGCGCACACGCAGTTCGTCGAGGATCGCCTCTTGTTGTTCGGCGAAGCATTCGCGCAAGGTCTGCGGATCGCGGTTGTCCTGGATCAGCCGGGCGAACGCGTGGTTGCATTCGTGGACGTTGAATTGGGCGTCCAGCACGGCGATGGGCGCCGAGACGTTGACGAAGATCTCGCGAAATCGCGCCTCGCTTTCGCGCAGGGCGTTTTCGGTTTCACGCACCCGCAGCAGGGTGCGCAAGGTCGCCAACAAGACGTCCGGGTCCACGGGATGGATCAGGTAGGCATCGGCCCCGGCGTCGAGGCCGGTGATGATGTCACCGGTCTGTATCGAGGCAGCCGACACGTGAATCACCGGCAACAAGGCCGTGGCAGGTTCCGAGCGCAGTTTACGGACAATGTCGAACCCACTCATGTCGGGC
Source organism: Pseudomonas sp. DR48 (assembly GCF_019823085.1). Taxonomy (NCBI): domain Bacteria; kingdom Pseudomonadati; phylum Pseudomonadota; class Gammaproteobacteria; order Pseudomonadales; family Pseudomonadaceae; genus Pseudomonas; species Pseudomonas sp. DR48. Next base: position 5,254,750 of record NZ_CP081946.1, read on the forward strand.
AGGTTGACGTCCAGAATCAATGCGTCGATCTGCTCACTGTCGATTATTGCCAGACCATCGCCGCCAGTTCCGGCCTCCAGAACGCTGTAGCCATGCGGCTCCAGGCGTCGACGCAGGGCGTAGCGCGTGGCGGCATTGTCATCGACGATCAACAGGCGAATGTCACGTTTCATCGGCAGGCTCCATGGCGATGGCCAGCGGGATGATCACGAAGAAGGTCGAACCGACCCCTGGCGTACTCTCGACCCCGACTTCGCCACCCAGCAATGCAGCGAAGCGTTTACATAAAGACAGGCCCAGGCCGGTACCGCGCAAGCGTTTTTGCAGCGGGGAGTCTACCTGGGAAAAGTCCTCGAACAATGCGCCATGTAGCTCGGCAGCGATACCTATTCCTGTATCGCTGACGGCAAAACGCACCTGGTTTTCGCCCTCCAGCGACGCCGAGATCCTCACTTCGCCGCGCGCGGTGAACTTCAGCGAATTGGAAATGAAGTTGCGCAGGATCTGCGCCAGCTTCTTGTCATCGGTGTACAGACGCGGCAGTCCGACCGGTTCTTCAAAGATCAGGTCCACCGCCGTAGCGTCGACGATCGGGCGAAACATACCGCGCAGGGCGGCGAACAAATCGAGCATGTCGAACCAGGCGGGCGAGATGGTGATGCGCCCGGCCTCGATTTTTGCCAGGTCGAGCAGGTCGTCGACCATGTTGCTCAGCTCTCGCGCGGCGGTGCTGACGAACGTGACTTGCTTGTGTTGTTCGGGGCTCAACGGGCCATCAAGCTCATCGATCAACAGGCTGGCGATGCTCAGGATCGAACCCAGCGGCGTGCGAAACTCATGGCTCATGTACGAGAGAAAGCGGCTTTTGAGGTCCGATGCCTGGCGCAGCTCTTCGGCCTGGGTATCGAGCTCGGCGTACAGCGCGAGCACGCCCTGATTGGTTTCTTCGAGCTCTTCGCGCAGGGAGGCGGCCTCACTCTGCAAGCGTTCGATGAGCGCCGCTTGTTCGTCGCTCGAAAGGGCGGTCAATTCAGTCATGGCCAACCTCCAGGGCAACGACCAGGACCGTCGCGTCATCCCGGCCTCGGCAGAAATCGCGGTGCAGGACAGCGGCGATGACCGCCGGATGGCGGTGCACCAGGCCAGGGTAATCTTGCAGGTTCCAACGGGACTGCAGGCCGTCGCTGTACATGATCAATAGTTGTCCGTTCACGTGAGCATATTCAAAGGGTTGGGCTTTGCGGTATTGCCCGCCGACGATGCCCGGATGGGACGCCATGCCACGGGACTTGCCCGGAGCAACCAGATTGGCGCCGATGTTGCCGATACCGGTGAAGGTGAGTTTGTCGAGGTGACCGTTGAACTGAGCGATTGCCAATGCACCGCCACGGGTGCCCATCATGGCCTGATGAATGTCTTCAAGCAGCAACAGCGGCGAGGCGAATGGCGCCAGCGCGAAGGCTTGCTCACCGGCGCGGGCGGCGTGCTCGGCTTCTTCGCCATGGCCCAGGCCGTCGATCACCAAGGCACTGAGGTGGGGACCGTCAATCGCCAGGTGCCAGACATCGCCACACGCCGGGTCATGGTGTAACGAATGCTGACTGACGCCCCAGCGCAGATCCGAGTCTTTGTCACGACGGGAATACAGACGGGCCAGGATCACCGCACCTCGGGAATCGGCGTAGACATCAAACACCTCCGTCTGGCGTGACACCGCGCCCAGGCCAATGCCCTGAGTGCCGCCAGTGGAAAATCCGTCAGTCAGGCAAGCCTGCAAGTCAAAACCCTGCGCACGATCCACGGCGATGATCTCGATGCCATTGGCTTTTTTGCCGGGCAGGATCCGCAGGTGCAATTCACCACGGGTGGCGTGCTTGAGCACATTGCTCGCCAGCTCCGTAATCACCAGTGCCACGCGTCCGGCGTCAGTGGCATCGAAGCCATTGTCTTCGGCGAGCCTTTGCGCCGTGCGCCGGGCATGGCCGATCTGACTCAGGTCCTCGATCAACAGAACCTGGGTCAGTGACCCCTTTATCTTCATGTCCATCGGGTAATCGTTATGCGTGTGCCCTTGCCGGGCGCGGTGTCCAGTTCGAACTCTTCCACCAGACGTTTTGCCCCGGTCAAGCCCAGGCCCAGACCGCTGCCGGAGGTCCAGCCATCGGTCATTGCCAATTTGATGTCCGGGATGCCCGGACCATCATCGCGAAAGGTCAGGCGCAAACCGACTCTGGAATTTTCGTCGAGGATCTGCCAATCCATGTCGCCACCGCCGCCATACACCATCGTATTACGCGCCAGCTCGCTGACGGCGGTGACCATCTTGGTCAAGTCGATCAGGCGCATGCCGCACTCCGTAGCGAGCTTGCGCGCGGTCTGTCGTGCCAGGACCACATCCTGCTCGATATTAATCGCTTGCGTACCGCTGCTACGGACGTTCATTGCTCACGCACCCGGTCCTGAAGCAGCTTCATGCCACGCTCGACATTGAGCGCAGTGCTCACGCCGGGCAGGGTCAGCCCCAGCTCCACCAGGGTGATCGCCACGGCAGGCTGCATGCCCACCAGAACGGTTTGTGCGTCCATGATTTTCGACAGGCCGGAGATCGTCCCGATCATCCGGCCGATAAACGAATCGACCATGTCCAGCGCGGAGATGTCGATCAGCACACCCCGCGCCGAGGTGTTACTGATGCGTTCGGACAGATCGTCCTGAAGGGTCATCGCAAGCTGGTCATGCATGTCGACCTGAATGGTCACCAGCAAAAAATCGCCCATTTTCAGAATTGGAATGCGTTCCATCGGCTTATACCGACTTGCTGACGGTGATTCCCAGACGGGTGAGGGCAAGTTTCAGGGCGTCGGCCAGGTTGGCTTTGGTGACTACGCCTTGCAGGTCCAGGCCAAGGTGCACGATCGTCTGGGCGATTTGTGGACGCACGCCGCTGATGATGCAATCGGCACCCATCAGGCGAATGGCGGTCACGGTTTTCAGCAAATGTTGAGCCACGAGGGTGTCGACAGTCGGCACGCCAGTGATGTCGATGATGGCGATTTCCGAACCGGTATCGACGATCCGTTGCAGCAAGGACTCCATGACCACTTGGGTACGTTGCGAATCGAGGGTGCCGATCATCGGCAGCGCCAGCACGCCGTCCCAGAGCTTGACCACAGGGGTCGAGAGTTCCAGCAGTTCTTCCTGTTGGCGCTTGATCACCGCTTCACGCGATTTCTGGAAGGTGCGGATGGTGTGCATGCCCAACGCGTCGACCAATTCGGAAACCTCCCAGAGTTGCTCGGCGAGCATGGCTGGATTGGCTTCGTAGTGGCGTTGCAACAGACCGAACATCGGGCCTTTGAGCGAGAAAATGAAGCTGGCGGTCTGGTGTGAATCCTGGCCTGACAAGGCGCGGCTGTGGGAGAGCTTTTCGAGGAATTGACGAATGTCATCCCAGCCCGGCGCGTTGACGTTCGGGCCATTGCCGTTTTCCAGGCCGGCGATCAGCAGTTGCAGGAATTCCGATGTCTGCTGTTTAAGGTCGTGTTCTTTCAAGTTGCGGGTAGCGCCAGTGGCTTCCTGACTGGTCATCCAGTCGCCAACCAGTTGTGCCTGGTTGCTTTTCATCGCATCGAGAGTGCCGATATGCAGTGCTGCCATGTGTCTGAGCTCCTGAAAAAATTCTGTGCCGATTCCCCGAAAAAACACCGGCGTGAATCAGTGACAATTGGCATTCGCAATAGTTTGTCATGCGCGAGGATTATTTAATCGCCGCGACAGTCGCCCGTAACTCTAGTCGTTACACACGCGCGGCGATTCTATGACGATTACCTGCTCTGGCGCTGTTTTATTGGATGGAACCCCTGACTCCGTGTGGCTTCGAACTTTCAGGCCCTCGGTGTTTCGAGGTGCGGGCTTGCCTATATGAGCGAGGTACGTATGAAAGACGAATCGACACAACGACAGGATCAATCGGGTGCACCGATCGATCGCAATGACCCGGCGATTGATCCGCAAACACCGGGCGAAGACGCGGCAGGTGCTCAACGTCAACACTCATCCACCGGTTCTGCGCAAAGCGCTGATGCGGTGGTCGATCAGAAAAACCGCAACACCGACAACGACAATGAGTTCAGCCCGGGTTTCAAACCGAACCCCGACCGGCCAAAGCCCAGCGATGAAACCGACGCCGACATCGACACCGACGGCGGCTAGTTCAATCAACCATGAAGAAGGCCGCCTCCATCGATGCGGCCTTCTTTTTGGGTGTGTTTATTTGTTGGGGTGAGCGGCCTGGAGTTTTTTCGCCATCGCCAGATGTTTTTCCAGCGCCGGCAACATTTTTTGCGCGAACGCTTTGAGTTCTGTGGCGCCCTTGACCTTATCGTCGGTCACGGTGTTGGCTTCTTTTTTGAAGCGTTCGATGGTTTCTTCGTGTGCCTTCACCTGGTTGGTGGCGTAGGCGGCGTCGAACGACTCATCGCGCAAATCGAGAATTTTTTCCTTGGCTTGCTTCACCAGCGTGGTGTCGTCGGGCACCTTGATGTCGTGCTTCTTCGCCAGCGCCGTCAATTCTTCATTGGCCTTGGTGTGATCGGTGATCATCATGTTGGCGAATGCCTTGACGTCGGCCGATGAGCTTTTTTCCAGGGCCAGTTTGCTGGTCTCGACTTCTGCGATGCCACCGGCAGCGGCGTCATCGACGAAGTCATTGGAAGTCGCGGCTAAGGCAACGCCCATGCTGGAGCTCAAGGCTACGGCCAGGGCGAGGTGGCGCAGGGTAAGTCCGTCCATTGGTTATTCTCCACACAGTTTTGAAGGCGATCCGGGTGATCGTTATTCAATGGAGGTCGGCGCTTGGAGAAAGGTTTTATCGCGTTTGCGACAGGACGACGAACGGACACCGCTGGTCTGATAGACGGTCGACAGAACAGGGTATCCGAGGCCATTCTGATAGTTGGTAAACGCAATAAATCGCGTTTGCTGCCGATCAATAACGGAGGTGTTCCATGCCGGTGCCACACGACCTTTATCAGGACCTGAAAATTTCAAAGGAAGATATCCAGCAAAAACGCTCCAAGGATCCAGTACTGGATTCGCTGATCAACAAGTATTCGCAAGCGGACGCCGAGGTGGTCAAGGCTGAGACCGCAAAATCAGATGCGCCCAGCGATGACGTATTGAAAAAGCTCAAGGAGGCGCGTGTGCTGGTCAAGGACAAGATCGTCAAACAACTCCAGTCTTCTTCCTGACCCTCCACGTCAAGCCACCGACGACCGGTGACCGAAAAATTGGAACGGGGGTAAATACCGGCACCTCGAAAGATCAGAGTCCGACCTTTTTCGACTCCCTGCGAGGTGCCAAATGCCCGATCCAAAATTCCCCAGTGAAGAGCAGGGTGGATACGACCCGATTCCCACCCGTCCCGAGCCTCTCAGCCCCGGCCGTACAGCGGTCAACCCTGAAGACGAGCCTGGCATCGACGAACTGCCGAACAACGAAGGCATGCGCCCGTTGAATGAGGACGACTCCACGGCGATGGACCCTGAACGGGTGCTGGAAGAAACGGACAATGCCGTGCGCGATAACGAAAGTGATCCGCGGTAGTCGAGTCTGTACAAATCCCTTGTGGGAGCGGGCTTGCTCGCGAAAGCGGTGTATCAGTCCAGGCAGATATCGACTGGTACACCGCTTTCGCGAGCAAGCCCGCTCTCACAGTTTGATTGGGGGTTATTTCTGTAGGGCGGTACTCAGCGGCAACCGGACCATGTTGTTGGCCTTCAACGACCCCAGATACAGCCAGTCCCCGTACTCACGCACCGTGGTAATCGGCGAGTAATTGCCGTCGCTCGCATCCTGCAAGTTGGCAATCACCTTGCCATCCAGGTCCAGTCCCAGCGCGAACCCGCGTTTTTCCACCGGTTTGGGCAGCAGCATCAACGCCCGCACGATCAATTTGCGCACAAAGGGGTGTGGCGCCGTGGCGTCGAGCAGCGCATTGCGCGGAGCATAGAGCGCCACCCAGAACCGGTCGCGACCATTGAATGCGAGGTTGTCCGGCAGCCCCGGCAAATTGTCGATGAACAGGTCGTGGGTGCCGGCCTTCGGTCCGCTCAGCCAATAACGGCTGATGCGATAGGCGCCGGTTTCGTTGACCAGTACAAAGCTCTCATCAGGCCCCAGGGTCACGCCGTTGGCAAACTCCAGTTTATCGAGCAGCACCGTGGTTTTTCCGGACTGAAAGTCATAGCGCAACAACCGACCGTCCCCGCCATGCTCGATGATCGCCTCGCCATCCTTGCCCAAGCCCCAACGACTGGAAGCGTCGCTGAAATAGGCGTAATGCCCCGATTTATCGATGACCACGTCGTCGGTAAAGCCGAAGGGTACGCCGCCAGCCTCGGTGGTCAACGCTGACAATCGGCCATGAGCATCCAGCGACAGCAAGCCTTTGACACCATCGGCAATCACCAATAGCCCACTGGGGTGCCGCGCCATGCCCAAGGGCCGGCCGCCGGTAACGGCCAGAATCTGGGTGTTCTTGCCGTCGAGGCTGGTACGAATCACGCGTCCGTTGTGCAGGCCGGTGATCAGCACGTTTTCCTCCAGCAACAGCGCCTCTGGCCCTTCAATGCCCGTGGGGCCGATACGCTGCACGCCTTTTAGACGTTGATTGTCGGCATACACGCCGACGGTGAGAGAGGGGGCCGGTGCGGGAGTCCAGGCTACCGGCCGGACTTTGGTCGGAAATAACAGTAAAAAGACGCCAAGGGCAATGATCAATAACAGCAGTAGATTGCGAAACCTTAAGGCTCTTCTCACGCGGTGGCTCCTGCCTGGGTCAAGTGTTTTTGCGCCATTTCCCGCAACGCCAGCATCGACGCCGAGGATTCGCGCTCGATGCGCCGCTTGAGCAGCATTCGATTGGCGATACGCATTGCCAGGCCGGCGAACTGGTAGTCCAGTGTACGGATAAAGCGAGTGTGATCGCCATCAGCCTCGCACTCGTACGTCACCACCAGCGACAGCCCGTGATCGCCCCGCGCCCAGGCGCTCCAGCGCCGGCCGGGCAGGTATTCGTTGACCTCCCAACTCAAGTGGCCGTCACGCCCGCCAGCGCGGATGTCTTCTTCGAACCGCGCGCCGGCATGCAACGGGCCACTTTTCCCCTCGACCTTGAGGGAGGACGGATGCCACTCTGGCCAACGGGTCACGGTGCTGGCGTAGGCGAGCACATCCATTGGATTGCCGGCGATAGCGATCTGGTGCTGCATGCGGGTCATAGCCGTTCTCGTCAGTGGCTGGGTGTCGTGCTCCGGCTCCCAATACAGGGTGCCAAACAGGTAATCCATCAGCGGAAACACGATATTGAAATTGCGTTCCTGCATCAGCTCGCGTCGGTGATGCAGTTCATGCAGGCGACGCATCTGGCGAATCCACGGCAGCCGTGTGAGCGGGTTGCTCGGTGGCAGGTGCTCGCAGGCATGAAACACCTCATAGGTCAGGTAGCCGAGCACCATACAGCCCGCCGACAATCCGGCGACGTTGCTATCAAAGCGCCCCATCAGCCACCAGAGGGGCAGGGTGATGACGACGGTGTGCAGCACGATCAGCCAGGCAGGAAACAGAATCACCCGCCAGTCACGGGCGCTGTCGTAGGTCATGTGGCCGGGGGCAAAAAAACTGTGGTGATCGCCTGCATGACGAGCATAGAACATCCGCGCGAAGCTCTTTTTGTGATGCCCCAGATGTCGATGCACCACGTACACGCCGAAGTTGAAGAACAGCAGCGTCAGCGGCACCGCCAGCCATTCCAGCGGCTGGACCTGATGCACGGTGCTCCAGAATCCGCCGATGGCCAGTAACCCGAACAGCAACACGAAAGCGCCGTGCAGCCAAGGGTTGTAGCGCGGATGGATGGCGGCCCGATAGCGGTCACGGAATGCCTGGGTGGTTTGCCTCACTGCGCTCACCTGTGGTTATTGTTATAACCGCAGATTAGCTGATCTGCCCGTCAAGGCTGGAACAACCTCAAGGACACAAGCGCCATGATCCGGTGTGTCAGGTCAGCGGATTCCAGCGCTGGGACCAGTCGTCATCGGTCTTGATGACTTCGCGCAGCAAATCGAAGGCCCGTTGCAGGGTCGCCGAGTCGCGATCACGGGAATAGACCAGGTAGGTCGGGTAGCTGAATTCGGGCGCCTTGGGCACAGGTTCCAGCACGCCGCTTTCCAGGTAACTCTGGACCACGCGCGTGCGAAAGTAGCCGCTGCCGCCATTTTCCAGAATGTACTGCAGGGCCAGGGGGCCGAGGTTGAAGGTCAAGGCAGCCTTGGCTTTTTCGGGCAGGGCGGCATCGTGCTGGCGGCGGAAGTCCGGTCCCCAGTCGATATACACGTATGGATCGGGGCGCCCGGCGAGGCGTACCAGGATGAGCTTTTCTTCGAGGACCTGTTCGACTTGCAGGCGCGGCCAGTACTCGGGCTGATAGACCAGCGCTGCGTCCAGCACTCCCAGTTCCAGTTGTCGCAGCAGGTTTTCGCCATCGCGGATTTCCATGCGCAGGGCGTGGCTGGGAATCTTCTCGCGCAGTTCGCCGGCCCAGCTGAGCATCAGCGGGTTGCACAAGCTGACTTCGCCGCCGATGTGCAGCACGTCGCGGTAGCCTTCTGGCAACGGCAGATCCCGCCGCGCGGCTTCCCAGGTCTGGACCAGTTGGTTGGCGTACACGACAAAAGCTTCGCCATTGGGCGTCAGGCGCGCGCCGGCGCGGTTGCGCACAAACAGTGTGCTGCCGAGCTGGCTTTCGAGTTTCTGCACGCGCGCGGTGATCGCGGTCTGGGTGACGTGGAGTTTTTCAGCCGCGGCGGCGAGGCTGCCGTGGCGGACGATTTCCAGAAAGGTGCGCGCGAGATCGATGTCCATGGGGGGGCCGGTGCGGGAAGTGTGGGGATTGTAAACGGATCCTGCGAATCTCGTTTATATAGCTGCTGCCGAGTCGCCTGTGGGAGTTGGTGTAATTTCGTTCATGGGGTTGGGGGGTATATCCGTTTCTGCGGTCACGGCGGCTATTGGTTCCGCCCTGACGGCGGGTTACTTGGAAGAGCGCCAAGTAACCAAGCGCCTGCGCCCCTGACGTACGGTGCCTCGCTGTGGCTCGGCATTCCCTCACTCCGGTCCTGCTCCGTGGGCCCGCCGCCATCGGCCATCCATGGCCGGGGGCGGCTAACCCGGCATCCATGCCGGGTTGCCCACTGCGCAGAACCTGCGTTCGGCCTTCCGACGGGGCAGATCAAGATCAAAATCAAAAGCGGAAGGCGAGCTAACGCTCGACCTGATGAGTGGTGAGAAGCAAAAGCTGCGCGCCGATCTGCTTTAGGTGGGAGTGAGCCTGCTCGCGATGTTGTTTGCTGTTGCTGTTGCTGTTGATCGTTCCCACGCTCCGCGTGGGAATGCCGCCGGGGACGCTCTGCGTTCCGCTGTCGACACCAGGCTTGAGTCTTGCGCAAGGGTGACGCGGAGCGTCACGGGATGCATTCCCACGCAGAGCATGGGAACGATCAGTAACCACTACGCGCAAGCGTTGAGCAAACAGGTCGGCCCGTAGGCCGCCTCGCTTGGCTTTGGCACTGCACGCCCCCTCGAGAGGCCGAGCGCAGGTTCTGCGCAGTGGGCAACCCGGCAAGGATGCCGGGTTAGCCGCCCCCGGCCATGGATGGCCGATGGCGGCGGGCCCACGGAGCAGGACCGGAGCGAGGGCATGCCGAGCCTTAGCGAGGCACCGAACGTCAGGGGCAAAAGCGCTTGGTTACTTGGCGCTTCTCCAAGTGACCCGCCGTCAGGGCGGAACCCTAAGCCGCCGTTACCGCAAAAACGGATATGTACCCAACCCCAACTCCAAAACTTTCTCAAGCGAACAGGCATCAAGGTGTCAGCAAAGTCCCTATTCAAAACGCAAAACACGAACAACCAAACGCCCCCCAAAACCCTTGAAAGTCACTGACCGGCGCCGAAGACAACCGCGCCCGCTCATGACTGTGCGCATGCACCGCACAAGCCCCCGCGCACTGATGAGCCTGCGAGGTCAATGGCGCCATGGGTTTCCAGTGCCCCGGCACAGTAGCGACGGGCGACCACTCGGGCACCACAGGAATCGGCGGCGGCCCTAGTTTTTCGAACTCATGGCTACCATAGACAATCCTGCCATCGACAATGGTCAACACCGACTCGATCCATTTGATCGCCTCATCCTCGATGTGAAAGTAATCCGCCGACAGTGCAATCAAATCAGCCAGTTGCCCAACCTTGATCTGACCTTTCTTGCCCTGTTCGGAAGAAAACCAGGCACTGCCGTGGGTATAGAGCTCCAGCGCCGTGTCGCGGCTCAAGCCTTGCGGATACAGCTCCAGACCACCGACGGTTCGGCCGCTGACCAGCCAATACAACGAAGTCCAGGGGTTGTAGCTGGACACGCGCGTAGCGTCGGTGCCGGCGCCCACCGGAATGCCTTCGGCCAGCATGCGCGCGATCGGTGGCGTGTGTTCGGCGGCTTTGGCGCCATAGCGGTCGACAAAGTACTCACCCTGAAACGCCATGCGATCCTGGATCGCAATGCCGCCACCCAGGGCTTTGACCCGCTCGATATTCTGCGGGGTGATGGTTTCGGCGTGGTCGAAAAACCACGGCAAACCATCGAATGGAATGTCGCGATTGACCTTCTCGAACACGTCGAGCATACGGCTGATGGATTGGTTGTACGTAGCATGCAGGCGAAACGGCCAGCGATGTTCCACCAGATGGCGGACTACCGGCTCCAGTTCCTGCTCCATGGTTTGCGGCAAGTCCGGGCGCGGTTCGAGGAAGTCTTCGAAGTCCGCCGCCGAAAAAACCAGCATTTCCCCGGCGCCGTTGTGCCGCAGGAAGTCGTCGCCTTGGCCGTATTGGGACGTGCTGGTCCAATTCTTGAAATCGGTCAGCTCTTCTTTCGGCTTCTGCGTGAACAGGTTATAGGCGATGCGCACGGTCAGTTGTTGGTCTTTGGCCAGTTGCTGGATGACCTGATAGTCGTCCGGGTAATTCTGGTAACCACCGCCGGCGTCGATGGCGCTGGTGACGCCCAGGCGATTGAGTTCACGCATGAACTGGCGAGTGGAATTGACTTGATATTCCAGAGGCAGCTTCGGTCCCTTGGCCAGCGTCGAGTACAGAATCATCGCGTTCGGGCGGGCGATCAGCATGCCTGTGGGGTCGCCGTTGGCATCCCGCTGGATTTCCCCGCCCGGCGGGTTTGGCGTGTCGCGGGTGTAGCCGACCACTTTCAGCGCCGCGCGGTTGAGCAGGGCGCGGTCGTAGAGGTGCAGCACGAACACCGGTGTGTCGGGCGCTGCCTTGTTCAGTTCATCAAGGGTTGGCAGGCGTTTTTCGGCGAACTGGAATTCACTCCAGCCACCGACCACGCGCACCCATTGCGGGGTTGGCGTGCGATCCGCCTGGTCCTTGAGCATGCGCAAGGCGTCGACCAGTGACGGCACGCCTTCCCAACGCAGTTCGAGGTTGTAATTGAGGCCGCCGCGGATCAGGTGCAGGTGCGAGTCGTTGAGGCCGGGAATCACCGTGCGGCCGTGCAGGTCGATGATTTTCGTGGCGGGGCCTTGCAGCGCCATGGCTTGAGCGTCGCTGCCGACCACCACGAAGCGCCCGTCCTTGATGGCAACGGCACTGGCTTGGGGTTTCTTGCGGTCGACGGTGTGCAGGCGTCCGTTGTACAGAATGAGGTCGGCGGGGGTGTCGGGCATGGTTTTACTCCCAGCGCTTTGCGGACTGATCCAGGTTTCGATGGTCGCTGCCGAAAGGCCTTGCAATACACGTCGGTGATTGAAGCCGTTGTGGACGTCAGGTGGGCTCATGGCGGCGCGCTCCGTCAATTGATCGGGGGCAAATGGCCGATGCCTGGCGCAAGCGGCCAGAAGGAATATAGACCGCAAATCCACGGGCGGCCGTTTCCAGAGGGTAAAAACGACGAATCCCGCCTCGGGGGGCGGGATTCGTTTGCAGCAAGAGGTGCTCCCGAAGGTCGGGAGCCGCCGTCTTAGCTTGGGAACAGCTCGGACAGTTTCATGGCCAGCATCATGTCGCCTTCAGCGCGCAGTTTGCCGCCCATGAACGCCTGCATGCCATCGGTCGAACCGTCAACGATGCCTTCCAGGGTTTCGCCGTCCATGACCAGCGTGACCTGGGCGTCAGGGTTTTCGCCTTCTTGCAGCTCGCAGGTGCTGTTTTTGACGATCAGCGAGAAGTTCTTGGTGTCGTCGATGCGGAAACCGAATACCAGGTCCAGACCGGCAGCAGCGGCTGGGTTGAACTTGGCTTTCATTGCTTGTACGGCATCAGCTACGGAGGTCATGGTTTGATCCTTTCTTGGGTAATAAGAGCAGAGTAATTACAGCCGGTGATTACAGCCAGGGTCACAATAGTCCGGACTCAACGAAACGTAATGAGTTCCGGGGCCTTCAGCAGCTGCAAGTGCGCATGACTGTTGAAGGAAGCCAGAGCCACCTCGCGTCCCCGAAACTTCAGGAGGTTGAGCGAGGTGTTGACGATTTGCCAGTTCAGCTCAAACGCCTGCCTTGCAGGCATTTGGGTAATCAGATGGAGCAGGGCAGTGATGGTGCCGCCGGAGGTGAACACGGCGATTTTCTGGGTGGGGTCGGCGTTTTCGAGGAGGCGGTGAAGACCGGCCTGCACGCGCTCGACAAAGCCCAGCCAGCTTTCAAGGCCCGGAGTGTCATAAGTGCCAGCGAGCCAGCGTTCGATGATCAGGGCAAAGATGCGTTGGAATTCGCCACGGTTTTGCGCGGCGTTGCGCAGGATGTCCAGTGCATGCGGCTCGTCCTGCAGCATGGCCGGCAGCAACGCGCGGATCACTGCGTCGGCATCGAATTCGTTGAAAGCGCTGTCGATTTCCAGGGGCGGCACCGGCAGGCCCACGGCAGTGAACTGTTCCAGCGCGCTGTTGGCCGTGTGCTGCTGGCGGCGCAGGTCGCCCGACAGGCAGCGATCAAAGCAGACACCGAGTTCGGCGAGGTGCTGGCCCAGGACTTCTGCCTGACGGATACCGGTCGGCGACAGGACGTCATAGTCGTCTGCACCAAAGGAGGCCTGGCCATGTCGAATCAAATAGATACTGCCCACGTCCGCGTCATCCCGGTACGTTGAAGGTTTGGCGAGGTTATGAGGATGGCGGTGAGCTGTCAATGAAAAAACATACGCTTGTTTGAAATGCCCGTTACAGGCTTGTTGCCAGAGGTTTCCCGACTGGTCGTCGACGCAGCGCATGGGTATGCTGGAGTCATCCCGCGCGTGTTTCAATCCGCGCTTTGTATTGAAGGAGTCACTGTGGAGTTTTTGTCCGAGTACGCCAGTTTTCTGGCCAAGACCGTGACACTGGTGATCGCCATTCTGGTGGTCCTGGCCAGTATCGCGGCGCTGCGCAGCAAAGGTCGGCGCAAGGCGTCCGGCCAGTTGCAAGTCAGCAAATTGAATGATTTCTACAAAGGCCTGCGCGAACGCCTGGAGCAAACCTTGCTCGACAAGGACCAGCTCAAGGCCCTGCGCAAGTCCCAGGCTAAATCCGAGAAAAAGCAAAAGAAGGCGTCCGAGACCAAACCCCGGGTGTTCGTGCTGGATTTCGATGGCGACATCAAGGCATCGGCCACTGAAAGCCTGCGTCACGAGATTACCGCGTTGCTGACACTGGCCACGCCCAGGGATGAAGTCGTGCTGCGCCTGGAAAGCGGTGGCGGCATGGTTCACAGCTACGGCCTGGCGTCCTCGCAACTGGCGCGCATTCGCGATGCCGGCGTGCCGCTGACCGTTTGTATCGACAAGGTTGCGGCCAGTGGCGGCTACATGATGGCCTGCATCGGCGAGAAGATCATCAGTGCGCCGTTCGCGATCCTCGGTTCGATCGGGGTGGTGGCTCAGTTGCCGAACGTCAACCGCTTGCTGAAAAAGCACGACATCGATTTCGAAGTCCTGACCGCCGGCGAATACAAACGCACCCTGACCGTGTTTGGCGAAAACACCGAGAAAGGCCGCGAGAAGTTTCAGGAAGACCTGGACATCACCCATCAGTTGTTCAAGAACTTCGTCTCGCGTTATCGCCCGCAACTGGCCATCGACGAGGTCGCCACCGGCGAGATCTGGCTAGGCATCGCAGCGCTGGACAAACAGCTGGTCGACGAACTCAAGACCAGCGACGAATACCTGGCTGAACGGGCGAAGAAGTCCGAGCTGTACCACTTGCATTACGCCGAACGCAAAAGCCTGCAAGAGCGCATCGGCATGGCGGCCAGTATTTCGGTTGATCGCGTATTGCTGAGCTGGTGGAGCCGGTTGACTCAGCAACGCTTCTGGTAAGTATTCTTTAAAAAGCGAGCCCTTTCATTGCCTGGCGATGGAGGGGCTTTTTTTTGTGGCGGTATATAGGTACCACCTGAAAAAAAAGCGGCTCGATAGGCTGGTGGCTCTAGTCAGTTACGAGTGATCAGCCATGTCTCTTCAGCCCACCCATCAACCCATTCCTGCCTTGACGCCAGAGCAACAGAGCCTTTTTTTTGATCTGGTTAAAAGTAATACCCCCGCCTGGCTTCTGGCTGCATCAGGCCCATTGCGAGCTGAGCTGTATGAAAGCCTCAATGCCAGCCATCGCTCACGCGGTGAGGTGGCAAGCCTCCTTAAAACCCTTCAATCCCCTGAAGATTTCTGTACCCCGTTACTGGCCAAAGCCATGACCGACAAGCTGGGCGCGCCGCTGGAAGTGGCAGGTGTGGTCTTTCAGCACGTACGGTCAACCTCAAGCCTGCTGGGCCTTCGTCGAAAACTGGTGTTGCCGATTGACCGGGATTTACTGTCCGCTGCCTGTGAAAATTTTGAACTCAACGAAACGTTGCCGGGCAACTACAACGACACTTCGTTGCTATACATTCCTGAAAAAATCACCGGGCATGCGGCTAAAACACTGTCGATAAAGCCCCATGAGTTTGCCGGATTGTGCCGGACACTGGATTTAGGAAAGCAATACCAGACTCATCTCAAGAACCTGATTGAACCGGTATCCGAGCGTCACCCACTACGCGACAAATACATTGCACATGCCCGTAACAGTTTTGAAGTCAGCAGGCATGCGGCGTTGATGCAGAAACATATCAGTGCGCAAGTTCATCAAGCGTTGAAGGCGGTGACGAGCCGGCAACCTGTGAGGCTGGGTAATAACACGCTGGGATATCAGGCATTGAAGCTGTTTGGTATGACGCTCAATGGCGCGATGTTCATCGGCCCCGTCAAAGAGCATGACGATGACGATAACCGGTGTGTCGTGTATCTGCCGGGTGACCCGCTGCATCCGCTGAAAGAATTCGCATCGTTCACCGATTTCGAAGTGGAATTGAGTCGGCGATTGCGACACGACGATTATCGTCGATGGTTCATGCGCTACATCAAGCTTGCCGAGCGTTCGGCTTTCCTGAAAAACCTTGATGAAAAGTTACTGTCGTCAAACACCTCGCCGCTTCCTCGTCATACGGTGTATGTGTCGTTATCCGGTGACGACATTGTAGGCGATATCTTCCAGCAGACTTTTCGTCAGTATTCGGACCAGGTCATGGCGAATGCCAGAATTCTGGTTGTACCAACGGATGATGAAGACGAAAAGTCCCGTCTCGACAGGCTTCAGACCTATACGTCCATCGGCATCAACCTGGTGCTGTTTGGCGCGTCTTTTTTGCCTGTTGTAGGCGAGGTTCTGTTGGCGGTGACCGCCGTACAACTGCTGTCGCAGGTGTATGAAGGTATTGCCAGCTGGTCGAGGGGCGAGCTGGAGGAGGCCACGGATTACCTGTTCGATACCGTCGAGAACCTGATTTTGATGGCGGCATTTGCGACAGGTACGGCCGCTGCCGCAAGTGCGTACAAAACCATCCGGGCGTCCCTGTTTATCGAGGGGCTGAGAAAGGTCACGTGCGCTGACTCGCAAAGCCGCTTGTGGAAGCCTGATCTGTCGCCTTATCACCAGCGTCGGACGTTGCCGCAAGGGTCAGCGCCTGATACCAGAGGGCTGCATTGGGCTGACGGGCAAGCATATCTTCCGATCGACGCGGCAGTTTATGCGGTGCGGCCCAAAACCGGAACGGATCTGTGGGAGGTGCTTGCGCCACAGGGTGCCGGGGAGACCTACAACCCCGTGCTTGAAACCAACGATGTCGGGGCCTGGCGCCACGACTCGGAGTTGCTACAGGAATGGGATCGGCTGAAACTGTTTCGTCGGTTCGGTTATTCCCGTGATGACGTGCCTGATAACACGGCTGCGCAGATTATTGCCGTCTGCGGGATCGAAGACGCGGTGATGCGCCAGGCTCACATTTCCCGAAGCCATCCACCGGCGTTGCTGGTCGATACGGTGCATCGGTTTCGGGCAGACGCGGCGGTCACGCGTTTTATCGAGCAGATGAAGGAACCCTCGACAGCTTCCTTGGCCGACCCAGACCTGCAATTGCATCTGCTGACAACCTCTGAAAGGTGGCCGGGCGGCGCCGCCATCAAGGTTGTCAATGCTTTGGGTGGGCGCGTCAGTTTCCATGGTGCAACGAACGCGCAGGCCGGGGAAACCCTCAGCCTCAATCAGGACACGCTGGATAAAGGGCTGTTGCATGCCTCGCTATTGTCAGCCTTGAGCAGTGGTCGGCGTGAGCACCTGTTGAACACGAAAACCACGGATGCGGCCGCTCAGGGCAAGGCCCTGACAACGATCATTGCCGAACAGGCCGAACGCGACAGGCCTGGGCTGTTTACGCGGATCTATCAACGCACCGAAGCCCCGAACAATGCCCGTGTTGCCGTATTGATGAAAAGGTTTGACGGTTTGCCTGCGGCTGTCGCCGACGAGTTGGTCAGGCATGCCGAATCGGGGGAAGGGGACGAACTCGATGATGACAAAATCCCCCTGAGGCTGGCGGAGGAGGCCAGTCGTTTTGTGCAGCAGGTGCGTGTCAGCCGGGCATACGAAGGGTTGTATCTCAGTGCCGCGGGAGGTTCCTATACGGACCGTTTGGTACTCGACACCCTTGAGCAACTGCCAGGCTGGACCGGCGATGTGCGGGTTCAGATAGGGGAGTCGTCAGGTCACCACAACACATCGACCAGCATCGGAATGGCGAACGCTGCGGAGAAAGTACAAGTCAACGTTCACGCCGATCGATACAGCGTGTTTGTCGACACCACAACCCCCTCGAGCACCTTTTCCCAGCGAACACGCGATCATTATTTTCAGGCCCTTTGGCATGGTCTCTCGGCGAGGCGCAAGACCTTGCTGGGCGTACATGCGGACGATGCCGGGGCTGCGTTGCGAGAGAAAATCACGGAGCGTGCCCTGCAGCGACGACCGGCTGTAGCGCAACTCATGGATGACCAGCCATCGCGGCCGGGCTACACCTCGCCCATGAGGTTGGCAGACAGGCCATTGGCGACACCTTCGACGGGGCACTCCAACAGCCTCGCGATCACCAACAGCCATGACGTGCTGATGCGTCGTGCGCGGGAGCTATATCCATTGCATTCTCCCAGGCAAATCCACGCCCTGCTTAACGCTACGGGGACGAACGTGATTTTGTCGCTGAAGAAGCTGGAGGCAATGAGGCTGGAGTTCATGGCAATCAGGGAAGACCTGAGTCGCTGGGTGAACCGTCAGACCTGGCATCAGGCACCCGACGGACCAAGGCTGGAGGTGCCGCAACTCAGCAAGGCCAGCGCGGCTCAGGCGATCATTCGCAGCTGGCGCAAGGAACCCGAGGTCATTCAATCAGACGAGCACCTTCTTGGCACACTCACGTTTTCCGCGCAGCCTTTGGGAGAGTTACCGGTCATTATCGGAGATTTCAGCCATATAGGCAGGCTGGTGATGGACGGCGTGGGTGCCAGCGCAGGGTTGAACCACTTTCTGAAAAATTTCGATAATCTTCGAACCCTGTCTCTGCGAGGCAACCACCTGACAAGGTTGCCGCAGGCATTGACCACCCTGTCCCGATTGGTTGATCTGGACCTGAGCAACAACCTGATTCAGCTGACCCCCGCCTCGCAGTCTCAGTTGGCCGAAATGACCGGTTTGCAATCGATGAACCTGGCTTTCAATCCGAGCCTGACTCGGGCTCCCGATGTCAGCCGGATGCAGCACCTGGAAAGGTTGAGCCTGCAGGGCGCGGGGATAAATCAATGGCCTGCGGGCGCGGTGGATCTGCCAAGGTTGCGTGAGCTTGATTTGCGTGACAATCGAATCGATACACTTCCAGATGAGGTGCTCAAGGGCAATCCATTGCCTAACAAGGGAACCAATCTTCATGGCAACCCGTTATCACCCGACACCATCAAGGGGATCTCTTCTTATCAGCAAAGAACCGGCGTCAGTCTTGGCATCATCGCCTCAGAGTATCGTCGGCTAAACGCGCGTTCTGCTACTGACGCAAATCAGGTCGCACCTTGGCTGGCCGGGCTCGACGTCGCCAAGGCTCAGAACCGGCGGGGGTTGTGGGAGTCTTTGCAGGCTTGTCCGGATTCGAGGGATTTTTTCAATGTGATCGCGCGATTGTCCGACATCGCCGATTACAAACAACTGTATTCCGACTTCAGTCAGCGAATCTGGAACGTTCTGGAGGCCGCGGGCGAAGATGATCGCTTGCGACGTGCATTGTTTCGGCTGGCTCGTCTCGGGCGGGTCAGCGCCGATGGCTATTCGGCCTCATTCAGTGAGATGGAAGTGCTGGTGTTGTGCTACCGGGCCAATACCGCCGCCACCACCGGAGCTGCGTCTCTGGAACAGCAATTCATCGTGCTGCTCAGGGGCTTGTTCCGCCTGCAGGAGGTCGAGCGCTTTGCGTTGGCTGACATCAACACCCGTAGCGGTTCCCAACAAAAAAGCTACGAGCATGCATTGGAGATCAGTCTGGCCTATCGTGTCGGGCTGTCAGAGCGCCTAGGCTTGCCATCCCAACCACGGACCATGACATCGCCCTGGAATGTCGAGGTCACGCCCGCGATGCTGGGACGGGTATATCAGGCGGTCCTGATGACCGAACGCAGCAGTGCATTGCTGGAGTGGATCATCGGTCAAAGGTTTTGGGTGGAGTATCTGGAGTCGGCCCATCAAGACCAGTTCTTCGCTATCTCGGATCGGTCAGCGCAGGCGTTTGCCCAACTCGAGGGACAGTTCGAACTCACCCGCGAAGTCGCCAGCGAACGAATGAACGCCCTCGTCGACAACTTCAAGAATGAACGTCGGGATTTACTCAGGCAGCTGACTGCCGCGGCACTGGCGCGCCATCGCGCACCTGAAGTTCCGAGTACCAGTTCGAGCTCGGGAGTGTCCCGATGAACGAATATTCTCACGATGATGTCGCCGGGCCGGTTCCGTCACCAGTGCCAAAAATGCACGAAAAACTGAAAACGCTGGTGGACATCGCGCTGCCGCAAACCCCCGGCCAGTTTGGCGAGCATTTGATCAAGGAAAAATGGGGGCAGGGCATTGACCCACAGACCGCGATTCTGGTCACGCTCGATTACAGCTATAAAGGCCATCCTGCACAGGACGGTGTCGAGCAGGGGCGGGTGGCGAGCAGTCGTTCGTTGCTTCAAACGCTGCTGTCCAACTACCAGACAGTTGGCGACGGGCGCTTTGCGGAAACCGCGTTTGGTCTGTACACGCCGCCGGATGTCGGGCCAACGGTGCGGATAATCGATAACGTCGACGAATTCGCCGATCACGGCAGCGGCAACCACCACACGTATGAAGGCATTTATCGGCAAACCTCACCGCAAACGTATGGACCGCTGACGCAGATTGCCCTGAGACCCGCGGACTTCAAGAAGTGGGTCTGGGAATTGGATCTGAAGGGCTTGTACAAAACGTATCTCGATCAGGCGTGGCCGTCCGATCACGTGCTCCTTGCACCCAGTCCCTACGCCTTGAGAACGTCGGTCAAAGCAGCGTTTGTCATGGCGGCCTGGTTGCAGTTGCAGGAGCAGCGCCTGACTAAAAAGGGCCTGGAACTTGCGATGCAGGTCGCTGGCCTGCCAGCCGATCAATCCTGGGAAACCTTGACTATCGAGCAGTTGCAAACACCCGCTCGCATGCCTTCAACGGTCAGGTGCGGCTTGCTGAAACTGTACCGCTACACCGCGACGGATATCTGGGCCTGGCGTGATACTTCCAGTCCTCGCGTGCTGCTGTACATCCCCGGTAATTCTTCCCCATTGCACGAATTCGCCGATGCCACGCAATTGCAGCAATGGGTGGTCGCGCAGGGCCGGTCCATCGCGACAAAAGAGGCGTTGGCCGCGCATTTCGCTGAAGACGATCGCGAGGACGGTACCTTCCACGCTGGCGTACTGACGGCGTTGGACGGCATGACGCTTTATCCTGCCAAGCACCGGCTGAACTCCAACGCCGGCTTCTTCAACGACGATGGCTACTGGGACCCTGCCGAGTACATCGGCTTTGACGATCCGCTGCTCGCCACCGATTCCTTCGCCCGATTGGTGTTGACGATGAAGCAAGCTGCAATGGCAGGCATCAAGACCATTCGCGACGATGCGCAGGTCAGCCGGGATCAGTTGAGCGCCGTGGTCGAACCGGTGGTGCAATGGATCAACCGCTTTGGCCCGCTCGCCGTGTTCTTCCCCGGAGGCGAGGGTTTGCTGGCGCTGGCCGGGCTGATTGACGCCGGTTATGGCATGAATCAGGCGGTCAACGGCAAAACGTCCAGCCAGCGCTCCGAAGGCCTGACGCGCACGGTGTTTGGCTTGCTGAACGCGTTGCCGATGATCGGTGGCGCGTCGGTACTCAAGGGTGAAGCCGCGCAAGCCGAGCACGTGGCGGAGCCCGGCCCGGAGCCCGAGGTTAATCCGCAAGCGGTGGAGGTGCGGACGGCACCGACCGTTGCGCCGATGCCCGGTCCTGCGCTCAACCGGATTGCGCTTCTGCGCGGAGTCGGTCCCTCCGTGGCTTCCTTCAGCGATGAAGTGCTGGCGCAGATCGGCACCGTCAGCGCGGTGGACGACGACATGCTGCGGCTGATACAGGCGGGCCGAGCGCCGACTCCGTTATTGGCGGACACGATCAGTCGCTTCAAGATCGATCAGGACCTTGGTCCGGCTGGGGACCTTACGCTCTTCAACCAGCATTACCAGGCGCTTCAGCACTCGGAGCATGCATGGGTTCAACTGTTTCAACGCGAATATCCTGGTTTGCCCAAAAGCGCCATCGAGCAAATGCTCGAGCGCTCTGGCGTCGACCTCCAGGCGTTGCCCGACGCTACCGAGACCAGCCAGGTGCTTGCGCGCCTGGACAGCAAGGCGCGGCAATACCAGCAACATGTAAGGCTCAATCGAGCCTATGAAGGTCTGTTCCTGCGCTCGATGGTTAACCCCGAGTCGGACGCACTGGCCTTGCACTCGCTTGCCCGGCAGCAAGGTTGGCCCAGGCACATTCGCATCGATGTGCTGGATCAGACTGCAGTCGGTCGGGTACTGGACCGCAGCGGTCCACTCGACGCGAGCGATGTCCGGCGCCTGATCAAGGAGGAACAGGGTTACCGGCATCAGGACCGGCAAACGGATTTCTATACAGCGCTTGTGGGCCTGCTATCAGACGACGAGCGTTTAGCGCTGCACCTCGATTCAGTTGATCCGGCAGGTCAGTTGCGGCTGAACATCGGCCGTCAGGCGTTACCTCGTCCCGAGTTGATGCTCGGGCTTCAGCGAATGGATGCCGGTTTGCCTTTCGAGGCTTCGGGGCTCAGAGGCGGCGGTTTTCCGGGCACGCCGCAGGCCGAAGCGCTGACGCATCAGATGATGAGATTGCAGCTCAAAGACATCTATCCGGATTTCACCGATGCCCAAGCCGATGCATTGCTGCGGCGCGAAGGCGCAGCGGCACAGGCGCACATCGATGGACTCAAGCAACAATTGCAGCAACTCAACACAGACCTCTTCGGCTGGATTGATCAGGTGACGGATGACATCCGTGACATGGGGGTTCCCCAGCTGACCGCCGGCGATCCCGAGGCGGCAGGGCTCAACGCTGTGCAGCTCCAGGCCCATAACGTCCAACTGATGCTGACAGAGATGCATTATGAGCGAGTCACCCGCCAGGAACTGGCCGAGGAGCTGGTCGCCATCTGGCAACAGCGTTGGCCCCGACAGGACATTCTCCTGGCCGGCGAACACGTGCGCGGCGACAGGCTTGATCTCGACTTCGAGGATTACCACCGCTTACCCGTATTGAATGTGCGGCTCAACACGGTTCTGGAATTATCGATGCGCGGATTCCACGTGACAGAAGAGGATAGCCTGAATGGCTTTCTTGAGAGCTTTCCCAACCTTGAAACCCTGAACCTGGAAAGTGTCGATCTGAGTCACTTCAGCGCCGACGGCGAGGCTGGACGCGCCCTGCCTCATGCGATCAGCCAGATGCGTCAATTGACGACGCTGAATCTGCGTTCGACCAACCTGACGTTCAGTCAGCGCGGTGCTTCGCAGCTCACGGAGCTGACGCGCCTGCACACGCTGGACTTGAGCAACAACCCGCTGGAGGTCCCGCCGCTGCTGCTGGGGATGAATGACTTGCGCCAGCTCAATTTGAGCAATACGCAGATCACCACATGCCCGGTCGGGATCATGGAACAGCCCTACATGACGTCCCTGGACTTGCGTAATAACCGTATCACCCGTGTCCCACAGACGGTGCTCAACCAGGCCATCGCCAGGGACCGTGTCAGGCTGCAAGGCAATCCGTTGACGGATGAGGACACGCTGTTTCGCATCGTCGAGCATCGCCGGCGAACGGGCATCAACCTGTGGTTGAGTGAGGCTCACGCCGACGATGGCAATGGTATCGAGTGGTTGCGTGAAGGCGATGAGACGCTGCGGGAGACGCGGCGATTGATCTGGCAGCGGTTGGCAACCAGGCCAATGGGGATTCGGTTCTTGCGGGTCATGGATGGCATGGCCCTGACGGCCGACTTTCGGGTCGACTACCTGACCTTGCAGGCGAGGGTGTGGCGGCTGCTCGGCGATGCCGACGCCTCAGAGGTTCTGTGGACTCGACTGGTGCAGGACGTGGAAGCGGCGCAGGTTGATGATGACAACCCTTTCACGCTGTTTACAGAGCTTGAGGCACAGGCTGTGTTTTATCGGAACTGGCAGGCCATGGGGCGACCGTTTCCGATCGGCTCATAGTAAGGGGAGCCTTGAACCCCGAAAGGGGTTCAAGGTTTGACGATCAGCGGCGACGGAACAGCGGCAGCGGTTCGTCAGTGGCGGCCTGATAGGTCACCGAGAAGTCCTTGAGACCTTCGAGGGCTTCATACGGGTCTTTATCGGCACGAATGGCAAACGCGTCGAAGCCGCAACGGTGCATGTAGAACAGCTGGTCGCGCAGCACGTCGCCAATTGCCCGCAGTTCGCCTTTGAAACCATAACGGTCACGCAGCAGGCGGGCGTTGGAGTAGTTGCGGCCATCGGTGAAGGCCGGAAAATTCAAGGCGATGACCTGGAAATTCGCCACGTCTTCACCGATTTCTTCCGCTTCTTCGTCGGCATCCAGCCACACACCCAGGCCGCCATCGCGAGCCTTGAGCATACGGCCGTGTTCGCGCCACAGGCTCAGCGGGACGATCAGGTCGTCGCAGTTGCTGATCTCGTCGATGTTGAAGTCCTTGGGCAACAGGTGCCAGGTTTCGTCGACGACCTCGTTGTTTTTAATTATTCGCTGCATAGACGCGCTCCTTGAAGAGGTCGATGCCAATACGCTGATAGGTGTCGATGAAACGCTCGTCTTCGGTACGTTGTTCGATGTACACGTCGATCAGTTTCTCGATCACGTCAGGCATGGCTTCCTGGGCGAAAGACGGGCCGAGGATCTTGCCCAGGCTGGCGTCGCGACTTGCGCTGCCGCCCAGGGAGACCTGGTAGAACTCTTCGCCTTTCTTGTCCACCCCGAGGATGCCGATGTGGCCCACGTGGTGGTGACCGCAAGCGTTCATGCAACCGGAGATGTTCAGGTCCAGCTCGCCGATGTCGAACAGGTAGTCCAGGTCTTCGAAGCGGCGCTGGATCGATTCGGCAATCGGGATCGATTTGGCGTTGGCCAGCGAGCAGAAATCACCACCAGGGCAGCAGATGATGTCAGTCAGCAAGCCGATGTTCGGCGTGGCGAAACCTTGCTCGCGCAACTCGCCCCACATCGCGAACAGTTGGGACTGCTCGACGTCGGCCAGAATGATGTTCTGCTCGTGGGAGGTGCGCAGTTGACCGAAGCTGTAACGGTCGGCCAGGTCGGCTACCGCGTCGAGCTGCTTGTCGGTGATGTCGCCCGGTGCAACGCCGGTCGGCTTCAGGGACAGGGTCACCGCCACATAACCCGGCTTTTTGTGCGCCAGGGTGTTGCGGGTGCGCCAGCGCGCGAAGCCCGGGTGTTGCTTGTCGAGCTCGGCCAGTTCGGCGGTCTGGTTGTCCAGCGCCTTATAGTCCGGATCGACGAAGTGTTTGGCGACGCGATGCACTTCGGATTCGGTCAACGTTGTCTGGCCACCGCGAAGGTGTTCCATTTCCGCATCGACTTTTTGCGCGAAGACTTCAGGCGTCAGGGCCTTGACCAGAATCTTGATCCGCGCCTTGTACTTGTTGTCGCGACGGCCATAGCGGTTATAGACACGCAGGATGGCGTCGAGGTAACTCAACAGGTCTTGCCACGGCAGGAATTCATTGATGAACGCGCCGACCACCGGCGTACGGCCCAGGCCACCACCGACCAGCACCCGGAAGCCCAGTTCGCCAGCGGCGTTGTGCACCGGCTCAAGGCCGATGTCATGGACTTCGATGGCGGCACGGTCGGAGGTCGAACCGTTGATGGCGATCTTGAACTTGCGCGGCAGGTAGGCGAATTCCGGGTGGAACGTCGTCCACTGACGAACGATCTCGCACCATGGGCGCGGATCGATCAGCTCATCGGCAGCGACACCGGCGAACTGGTCGGTGGTGACGTTGCGCAGGCAGTTGCCGCTGGTCTGGATCGCGTGCATCTGCACGGTCGCCAGCTCGGCGAGGATGTCCGGAATGTCTTCCAGCGCCGGCCAGTTGAACTGCACGTTCTGCCGGGTACTGATGTGGGCATAGCCCTTGTCGTAGTCACGGGCAATCTTGGCCATCATTCGCGTCTGGCGCGAAGTCAGTTGGCCGTAAGGCACCGCCACTCGCAACATCGGCGCGAAGCGTTGGATATAAAGCCCGTTTTGCAGGCGCAGAGGGCGGAATTCTTCTTCACTCAGCTCGCCTGCCAGATAGCGTCGGGTCTGATCACGGAACTGCTTGACGCGGTCCTCGATGATCCGCTGATCGTACTCGTCGTATACGTACATATAAGTCCTGTTCTCAGGCTTGGGCCGGTCGGATCCAGTTGCGTTTTTCGCTTGCTGAAGTATCCGATAGTGCCTCGGCAATTCTGCGCGCACGGCCGCGCACTCCCTACGGAGCCGGGGCAAGATACCAGTTTGCAGTTATGCGCAAAAGTGATGTTTGAGTATATGTAAAGAACCAAAACGACTAACGAGAATTGTTATGGGTAAACCCGTATTTGTCGTGCGGGCAATCGTCGTCTTTACTGTGATCGAGTCTTTATGCAATCACCGATAAAACCGACAAGAGGCGATGCAATGAGCAACCCAACGAAAGCGACAAAACCCGATAGCACGGTCGATGCTTGGGCGATTCTGTTTTTGATCATTCTGGTCGTGGGCACCGCGGTATTCTGGGTCAGTCATCAATAATCGACCTCGCCCGGGCCCTGTTCCGACGATTGTCGGACAATTAGCGCAATAAACGCCGTTTTCCGGAATTTCGCTGGCTATAATGCGCGGCGCAATTTCCGGGGGCTCGGGCGATCAATGTTGAAGTTTTTCTACACCTTCCTGCTGCTGATGGGCGCGGTTTACGGCCCTGTCGCGCGTGGGGAATCGGTGTTGTTCCTCAATCCCGGAACGACTGAGGAAGCTTTCTGGATCAGCTATTCGCAATTCATGCAGGCGGCCGCCAAGGATCTGGGCATTGACCTGCGGATTCTCTATGCCCAGCGCATGCCGGAACTCACGGTGGCGCAAGCTCGCCTGGCGCTGCAGGGCCCGGATCGCCCGGACTATCTGGTTTTCGTCAACGAACAGTACGTCGCCCCGCAAATCCTGCGTCTGGCCGAAGGCAGTGGCGTGAAGCTGTTTATGGTCAACGCGTCGTTGACGGCCAATCAAATGAGCCTGCTGGGCGAGCGCGCTGATCGATTGGGCAGCCTGGTGCCGAACGACGAGGAGGGCGGTTACCTGATGCTCAAGGAGCTGATTCGCCAGCATCCGCCCGTGGCGCCCGGCCAGGTCATCGAGTTGCTGGCGTTCTCCGGCCTGAAAATCACCCCGTCATCGCAACTGCGCGAGCAAGGCATGATGCGCGCCCTGGCCGAACATCCTGAAGTGCGCTTGCGTCAACTGGTGTACGGCGGCTGGACCCGGGAACGGGCCTATGAGCAGGCGAAGTTGCTGTTGCGACGTTATCCGAAGGTGTCGCTGGTGTGGTCGGCCAATGATGAAATGGCTTTCGGCGCCATGCAGGCGTATTCGGAAACGGGCGGCGTGCCCGGCAAGGATGCATTGTTCAGCGCGATCAACACCTCGCCGGCCGCACTGCAGGCGAAGGTCGACGGGCGCCTGAGCGTTTTGCTGGGCGGGCACTTCACCTTGGGTGGCTGGGCGCTGGTGGAGTTGCACGATATGGATCAGGGCGTGGATCTGAGTCGTTACGGTGGCCGAGACCGGCGAATCCCGTTGCTGCAGATTATCGACAAGGCACAGGCCCGGCGAATGCTGGACATGGGAGCATCGCCAAACTACGGCGTGGATTTCCGCCGATTGTCCGCCAAAGGAAGGCCGTCGTCTTATCGATACCCGTTCAGCCTGCAAACCCTGATGCGCTAAACCCCGGCCAGGTGCAACACCAACTGCACGATGCCGTACAGCGTCAGCGCAAACACCGCCGTGAACAATATCCCCAAAATCACGAAATGACTGGGCTTGCCATGGGTAAAGTCCCGGGCCCGATTCTTTCCGCTCTGCACCCCGAACGCCGCGGCCATGACACTGTGCAGCATCTGCCAGAACGTTGGTGGCTTGTTGTCGACCGGGTCGTCCATAAATCCCTCGCCATGCCTGTGTGAGCTATAAGCATAGCCAAACAACCTGCCCATTTCCCCCCTATAAATATGTACCGCCATACCGCCGGATGGCTGTGATGTCCTGATGCACTCTCAATCGAGCTTCAGGAGCAACATCATGCCGGACCCTTCGACGCCCACAGAACCCGGGATTCACGTCCCATTTATCAAGAGCCGCCTTCCCGACTGGACGCGTCACCTGACGACCTCCCATCTCCAGGCCATGACGCAGGCGCGCAATCCCGCCCAGCGATTCATCGGCACTTACCCTGAGCTGTATGCCAAGGCGTCGCAGGCATTGCGCCAGGCCTTGCTCGACAGTCAGGCACAGAGCAACGCTTCCAACCAGGCGCTGGCCACGACTCTCAAGGATTTCAAAGGCATCACCGAATTCGCCAAGCCATTGCTGACGGATGCGTTGCAGAAAAAATTCGGTCAGGCGCCAGATGTCGTCAACACGGCGCTGTTTCATATGCGTTCGCCCAACCTGGCCGAAGAGCAGTCATTGTTGCAAGCGGCGCTGCGAAACTTCGAAGAAAATGAGCCTTTCGACGGCGTTGCCCTGCAGGAGACCAGCGCGCTGGCGCCGGTGGGGGCACTGGAGCAGCATCTTTACGACGAACGCACCCAGTATCCGTTTGCGAAGGTGCGCTACAGCCTCCGTGACAAGTTGTCGATCAAGCCCGCGGCGTTCGCCAGCCTGTGCCGGGAACTGGACGTGGGCAAGCAGTATCAGGACCATCTGACTGCGGTATTCGATGCGCCCGACAAGGCTGCGACGGTACGCCAGCAGACGATTGCGGCGGACAAGCAACGGATGCGCGTGCAGGCGCATATCGCTCTGATGAGGTCGGACATTGACACCGCAGACCATGTCACGGTGTTGGCAATGCTCGACGGTGCCTCGCAGGAACGACTCGACGGCGAGTCAGTCCTCCACAGTCGGGTGGAGGTGTTTGGCTCGAAATTGAATGACGTGCTGATTATTGGCGCTGCATCGCGCAAAGTCAGAGCGACCCTGCAAAATCCCTGGCTCTTTCTTCTGCCGTTCACACCCGAACTGGCCAAACTGGTGCCTGATTCACGAGTCATCGTCTACATTCCAGGCGATCCCATCAGCCCCCTCAAGGCGTATGCCTCCGGCCGCGAGTTTGCCCGTGACCTGGCGATCAAGCTGCGTTCCGTCAGTTACCAGCGGTTCTTTGCCGGCTTTGTCGCGCAAGATGAGGCCGGTCGTTTTTTCCACCGGCTCAAGCGCCAGCTCAAGGTCCAGAAATGGGACCCGGCTCCGGTTTATCCCGGCCCACCCTATGCGCCGGGCGCATTCCTCAATGGCATGTATGTCGAGGTGTGGAACGAGAATGTCGACCTGGGCATGGATGAAACCTTCATTGATGGCGAAGTGTTTGCAGCCCGTTATGAGTTTCATCTGGCCAGGATGAAGTCCAATGCCAGGTTGTTGGCCATACCCACCGCCGAGGTTGACCACGAAGCCTGGATGACGCGACTCCAGCACTATGCCGAAGGGGGGTTGAACGTCTTGAACGTGGCAGCCTTTTTCGTGCCGGGACTGGGTGAGGTCATGCTCGCCGTCGCCGCCGTGCAACTGACCTGCGAGGTTTACCAGGGGGTGGAGGCGTGGAAAGAGGGTGACGCCGAGGAGGCCTGGAGCCATCTCACGTCAGTGGCGCAAAACGTAGCCTTCATGGCCGTGTTGGGCGCGGTAGCCAGCAAGGCGCCGCCGATCATCAACTCGCGGTTTGTCAGCAGGATGACCAGGATCACCACGCCTTTTGGTGAGCCGCGTTTGTGGAGTCCCGACCTTGCCCCCTACAAGAGCAGTGTGTCTGTGGAGGGGCTCGAGCCGAATGCATTGGGGCAGTACAAGGTCGGGGACAAGACCTGTATTCGATACGAGGGGAACGTCTACGAAAAAAGCTTCGACCCTGCGCTGAAAAAATGGCGGATCCAGCACCCCAGCGATCCCCAGGCCTATCAACCGATCTTGCGGCATAACCAGCTCGGCGCCTGGCACCACACCCTTGAACGGCCGCTGGAGTGGGATCGCCCAACGTTGTTGCGCAGAATCGGGCCGCAGATGGACGTTTTTTCTGATGCGCAGCTACAGCAAATTGCCGAGGCCAGCGGGGTCAGCGATGATGCGTTGCGCCAGATGCACATCGATCTCCAGCCACCGCCGCCGCAATTGGCCGAGACCATCAGATCGTTCAAGGCTGATCAACAAGTGCAGCAGTTGATTGATCAGATCCGCAACGGCGGTGACCTGGGTGGTGCTGGCGAGGCTGTCGTACCGCTGGCTGTCGGGCTGCCGGACTGGCCCGTCGATGAGGTTCTGGAAGTCTTCGAGGGACCGGAACCCTGGGGGGCGTCGCAGCGCTTCGGTTCAGTGTCGGCAAGCAACAATGTAAAGCCCACGATCAAGATCACTCGATCCGAAGTGCAGGCCAGAAAATTGCCGGAACGTATATTAGGGGCGCTTGACGAGCCACAAATCACCCGGTTACTCGGCGCACGCAGCGCGCAACAAGGCGCGAACCGCGTGCAGATGTTCAGGGACAGCCTGGCCAACCGCGCCCTGGATAGCAAAAAGTCGCTGGTCGACCGATTGCTCGCTGGCCAGCAGACGACGAATGCCGATCTTCAACGACTGCAACGCAGTTTCCCTACATTGTCGCCGGAGGGTGCGCGACAGGTGCTGGGCAATGCCAGTGCCGCCGAGCTGGCCCAATTGCGCAACAGCACAAAAATACCCTTGCGCCAGGCGCAAGAAATTCGTGTCCATTTACAGCAGGGCGCTCTAAACCGGGCGCTCTGCGGTTTGCACCTGGAGAGCATGGCGTCCGTGGCCAGCGATCGCCTGGCGTTGCACAGCCTGGAGCAATTGCCCGGTTGGTCGATGGATATGCGCGTGGAGCTGCGTTCCGGCTCGATCAAGGGCCCATTACTGGACAGCGTTGGCGGCGGCAGTGCGACGATTCGCAATTACCTGGTCAAGGGCGACGGCTATTTTCGCGCATACGATGCCCAGGGCAGGCCTCTCAACAACATCCCCGCCCATGGCCGCAATTTCTATGAATCGCTGCTGGAGTTCTTGCCCAACGTGACAAAGGCAACCCTGGAAGGTCATCAGGGCCAGGCCTTGCAAAGAAAACTGGCGAACCATGCCAGCACTCATCGCAACGACATGGCGTTGATCTTGAAACAGCGCCCGTTGAATGGCGCCGGGCCATCGCTGCGTTTGCCCAATGGCCGCCTGGGTTACCTGGCCAGTGGTCGTGGCGTCGGTTTTCATGATGCTGCATTGGTCTCCAGGGTCCGCGACCTTTACCCGAACATTTCCGATGCGCAAGCCAGCCAGTTCGTCAGAAACCGCCTGAGCGCGGGGGACACCGATCAGCAAGTGTTCAATCTGTTGAACAACCGTCAACGGGAATTCGACGCATTGGAAACCGCATTGAACAACTGGGTCGACGCTGTCGTGCCGGCCCCAGCTGGTGGGCAGTCTCGCCGAGTGATCGCCGATCGGTTGATCCAGTGTTGGCGCTATGGACTTTACCGAGGACTGGAGCCGGCTTTTGATCTGAATTTAAGCGGTACTGACACGTTGCCCGAGTGGGATGCCGACTTCACCCATGTGCGTAATGTGCAACTGGACACTGGGCAGCTAATCGGTGACTCGGGCAATGAACTGCTTCAGCGGTTTCCAAAGATCAAAAAGCTGGATCTCACCGTGGATGTGCAGGGTATGTCGGCTCTGGCGGAAAAACTGCCTGAATTGGCCGAGATTACCGAGCTCACCGTTGATGGCGCATCGCAGACCTTTGCGCCGCAGTTGGTGCAGGCGTTACAGGGCATGACTCAACTGGAGCAGCTGTCGCTCAGGGGCGATATGGGCGTAATGGACTTCGGCACGCTGACGAATTTGCGGTCTTTGAGGCTCGCGGGGGATTTGGCCGAGTGGCCAACCGGGGTGTCGGGCCTGAACAGGCTGGAAACCCTCGATCTACAGCGAATGCCGATCAAATCGCTGCCTGACGAGCTGTTCAGTGGGCGGGAGTCGATATGGCGTTGCCTGCAGCTGGATTGGGCGGCCCTGGAACCGCAAGCTTTCTTGAAGGCCTATGATTATGTGCATGAAAACCCGGCGCATCTGGTCAACGAGCCGCAAATGATTGCCCAGTACTGTGCAGGACGTTTGTGGAAGCTGGCACCCAATGATTACACCTTTGCATCAGACGCAATGGCGCGTTTCAGTCGCGACGGGCTATCGGGTCGGGCATTACTGGAAAAGGTTGATGCACTGCACGAGCAGCATCTGGCATTGACTGAGTCATTGGACGCCTGGAAGGGCAGGGTTGTGCGGGTCGATGGCCGGCAAATGGAGGTCGCGCACCGTGAGCTGATTGCTGAAAGAATTGGCAAATGCGCTCGCAAGGGGCTGCGTGCCCGGTACTTCCCCGCGGAGCCTGTGGCGGGTCCGTCATGGTGGCAAGGCGACGCAGTGAACGAAGTGCTGGACCTCACAGGGTTTGGGCCGCTGGGTGATTTACCCGTACTTGGCGATACGGTCTTTCCTCATGTGCGCAGCCTGGTCCTCACTGGCAGCGGGCTTTCGACCGTGCAGGTCAATGAGTTTCTGAAAGGATTTCCCCAACTGCGGTCCCTCAACCTCAGCTCCAACCAACTGACCGGACTGCCGCAGGCCATTGCTTCGCTCGGGGAACTCAGCGAATTGAACCTCTCATTCAATCAGATGAGAGTCACGGCGTCAGCGCAAGCACGGTTGAACCGTTTGACCCACTTGAAAACGCTGAACCTGGCGTACAACCGCGTCGACGCTCTTGAGGTTGGTTCGATGACCAGCCTGCAGAGCCTGGATTTGAGTCATACCCATATCAGCAGTTGGCCCGAAGGCGTGTTGTCGTTGCCCAACCTGCGCCGTCTGGCCTTGAATCACAGCGCCATTACGGACATCCCGGCAGCGGCCCTGACCGGGCATGATCAGCTGTTGGCGGGGACCTCGCTGCAAGGTTGCCGGCTGAGCCCGCAAGCGGTGACGGCGGTGCGGGCATACGCGCAACGCACGGCCTCCCGCAACCCGATGGATATTGCATCAGCGCACCTGTCCGCCGGACGAACCGGCGGCGATCCGGAGTTCTTTCCGGATGAAGTATCGGAACACCCGGACCTTTTATTGCCGTTGCACCTGGAACCTGGCGAAGGTGATTTGCCCCAGACCTCCGCCGCCAGGCTGCAGCGTCTTGATCCTCAGCTGGGTGATGCGCAAGCCGTTGAACGGATCGACGCATGGCTTGCCCAGGGCATGACGGCTCTGGAAATTGAAGCCCGACTGATCCAGTGGCAGCAACAGCAGACGCAATTGATCAAGCACTTGAATGACTGGATCGATGTTCCGGCCGTTCGCAGTCGCCAGGGTTGGGTCAACGCGGTAGACCGCCGCCGGGCGGCTGACCAGCTTCTGGAGTGCTGGCGAGCCAACTTGCGAGATGTTCCCGCGGCCGAGGGAGCACCGACCGACGCTGTGCTTGATTTTACCGGCCTGATCATCGGCGACTTGCCGTCCTTGCCGGTCACGTTCGAGCAGATCGGTTCATTGGACCTTAGCGGTGTCGGGCTCACGGAAAGTTCGGATGCGTTCCTGCGTTCGTTTCCGCGGTTGCGTAGCCTGACGCTCAATCGCAACGGCCTGGGCACCTTGCCCGAGGCTGTGGGGCAATGTGAACACCTCACCCGGTTGAGCGCCACGTATAACGGTCTGCGTGCCAGTGATGAGTTGTCGCGCCAGTTGCGCTCGCTGAGGCATCTGCAATGGCTGGACTTGAGCGAAAACCGCATTGCCAGCTTTGATGTCACCGGTCTTGAGCAGTTGCAAGGGCTGAATTTGTGCAACAACAATCTTTGGGAATGGCCCCAGGGCGTACTGGAAGCGCCGGCGCTGACGACCCTCAACCTGAGTCGCAACCATATAGAGGCAATTCCTCCCGCTGCCTTGCTGCCTGAGCACGCCACCTTGATGGCCGGGACCAACTTGACCGACAACGTCGATCTGGAACTGGAGGACATGTTACGACTGCAGGCGTACCTGGAGGATACTGGCCGTGGCTTGGGGTTCACCGCACAAGAGATTGAACGACTGCTCGAGGGTTACGGGCCTGCATCGGTCGACGGTTCCGAGAGCTCTGACTTGGAGGATCATCCCGACCTTGAGACGCCGGAGGTAGAAAAAGCGCGGTGGTTTTCCGGCGTGGCGGCAGACTCGGAAAAACACCTGATGTGGAATGCCTTGATGGAGCAGGACACCACCCAGGACTTTTCATACATTCTCTCGCAACTTCAGCACACCCGGGACTTTGTCGCCGATCGACTGGATCTCACGCAGCGCGTCTGGCGTGTCCTTGAAGCCGCTTATGGCGATCAAGCGCTGAGCGAACGGTTGATGGTTTTGTCGAAGGCATTGAGGAATCGCGCGACCTGTGGTGACGGTCGGATATTGTTGTTCAACGAGCTGGAAATCGAGGTCTATGAGTTCAATGCCTTGAAGGCCATTGCCCCCGAACACAAAGGTCGCGAGCTACTGAAACTGTCGAGAAACCTGTTCCGCCTGGCGCAAGTCGAAGAGGTAGCCAAAACGCGTATCAAGCTCAGGCCCGCTATCGATCCTGCCGAGATTCGCCTGGCCTATCGAATCAGTCTGGCTCAGCGTCTTGAATTGCCCAGCCAGCCCAAAGGCATGGTGTACGAGAGCTTGGCGCAGGTGACGCCAGCGGATCTGGACGAAGCGTACGCAAAGATCATCGCCAAGGAAAAGACGCCCGTGTTCATCGAACAACTGACCGCGCGTAAATACTGGCGAGACTATCTGGAGGAGAAATACCCTGGGGAATTTACCAGGGTGCAGCAGGGTTTCCAGGACAAGGTCGGTAAGCTGGAGGACAAGTACCCGGAGCTCAATACGGCCTACCTACAGGAGATGGACGCCCTGGATACCGTGAATAAAGCCAATCGCCTGCAATTGCTGACCACACTCAGCGAGCGTGAGATAGCCGTGTTGGGCGCACAGGCCTGATCGTCAGCCGGCAACGCTCTGGAGTCAGCACATCTGCCTCCAGAGCCCAGGGGCCTCGGATCAATCAGTTGTCGTAGCCGAGGTTCGGTGCGAGCCAGCGCTCGGTCACGCTCAATTCCTGGCCTTTGCGCGACGTGTAGCTCTGCACTTGATCCTTGTCGATCTTGCCCACGGCAAAGTACTGCGCCTGCGGGTGCGCGAAGTACCAGCCGCTGACCGCCGCTGCCGGGAACATCGCGTAGTGTTCGGTGAGGAACACGCCGCTGCGTCCGGCCTTCATTTCGCTGGCTTCAGGATCGAGCAAGGTGAACAGGGTGCTCTTCTCGGTGTGATCCGGGCAGGCCGGGTAGCCCGGCGCCGGGCGGATGCCGGTGTATTGCTCTTTGATCAGCGCCTCGTTGTCCAGCGTCTCGTCCTTGGCGTAACCCCAGTACTCTTTACGCACTTGCTGGTGCAGCCACTCGGCGCAGGCCTCGGCCAAACGGTCGGCGAGGGCCTTGACCATGATCGAGTTGTAATCGTCGCCAGCGTCCTGATACGCCTTGGCCACTTCTTCGGCGCCGATCCCCGCGGTGGTGATGAAGCCGCCCACGTAGTCGGTGACTTCGCTGTCCTTGGGCGCGACGAAGTCGGCCAGGGAGAAATTCGGCTTGCCGTCGGTCTTGATGATCTGCTGGCGCAAGTGATGCAGTTTGGCAATCGGCTTGCCATCGTCGCCGTAGACTTCGATGTCGTCGTCGCGCACCTGGTTGGCCGGCCAGAAGCCGAACACTGCACGGGCGCTGATGAGTTTTTCGTCGATCAGTTTGGCGAGCATTTCCTGGGCATCGGCGTACAACGCGGTAGCGGCTTCACCGACCACTTCGTCCTGAAGGATGCGCGGGAACTTGCCGGCCAGGTCCCAGGAGATAAAGAACGGCGTCCAGTCGATGTATTCGGCCAGAACCTTGAGGTCAATGTTGTCCAGCACCTTCGAACCGGTGAAGGTCGGTTTGACCGGTGCGTAGGTGCTCCAGTCGAACTGCGGCTTCTTGGCGATGGCGGCTGGATAGCTCAAGCGTTCGGTGCGGGCGCTGCGGTTGGCGGTGCGCTCGCGAACGTCGATGTATTCCAGGCGGGTCTTCTCGACGAACGCCGGTTTCAATTCCTTGGACAGCAACTGCGTCGCCACACCCACGGCGCGGGAGGCGTCCGTCACGTAGATCACCGCGTCGTTGCTGTACTTGGGTTCGATCTTCACCGCCGTGTGAGCCTTGGAAGTGGTCGCGCCACCGATCATCAACGGCAGGTGGAAGTCCTGGCGCTGCATCTCGCGGGCCACGTGGACCATTTCATCCAGCGAAGGGGTGATCAGGCCGGACAGGCCGATGATGTCGCACTTCTGTTCCTTGGCCACTTGCAGGATTTTCTCGGCCGGGACCATCACGCCAAGGTCGACGATGTCGTAGCCGTTGCAACCCAGCACCACGCCGACGATGTTCTTGCCGATGTCGTGCACGTCGCCTTTGACCGTCGCCATCAGGATCTTGCCCTTGGCTTCCGGTTTGTCGCCTTTTTCCAGTTCGATGAACGGGATCAAGTGGGCTACTGCCTGTTTCATCACGCGGGCGGATTTCACCACCTGCGGCAGGAACATTTTGCCGGCGCCGAACAGGTCGCCGACGATGTTCATGCCGGACATCAGCGGGCCTTCGATCACTTCGATCGGGCGCGCGAAGGACTGGCGAGATTCTTCGGTGTCTTCAACGATGTGCGTGGTGATGCCCTTGACCAGCGCATGCTCCAGACGCTTGTTGACCGGCCAGCCACGCCATTCTTCGGTCTCGGCTTCCTTGACGCTGCCGTCACCTTTGTATTTGTCGGCAATGGCGAGGAGGGCGTCGGTGCCTTCCGGAGTGCGGTTGAGGATTACGTCTTCGACAGCGTCGCGCAGTTCGGTCGGGATCTGGTCGTAGATCTCCAGCTGACCGGCGTTGACGATACCCATGGTCAGGCCGTTGCGGATCGCATACAGCAGGAACACCGAGTGAATCGCCTCACGCACCGGGTTGTTGCCACGGAACGAGAACGACACGTTGGACACGCCGCCCGAGGTCAGCGCGTACGGCAGCTCGTCCCGGATGTAGGCGCAGGCATTGATGAAGTCGACGGCATAGTTGTTGTGTTCTTCAATACCGGTCGCGACGGCGAAGATGTTCGGGTCGAAGATGATGTCTTCCGGCGGGAAGCCGACTTCGTTGACCAGAATGTCGTAGGAGCGTTTGCAGATTTCTTTCTTGCGCGCTTCGGTGTCGGCCTGGCCGGCTTCGTCGAACGCCATCACCACCACGGCGGCGCCATAGCGTTTGCACAGCTTGGCGTGGTGTATGAACTGCTCGACGCCTTCTTTCATGCTGATCGAGTTGACGATGCCCTTGCCCTGGATGCACTTGAGGCCGGCTTCGATCACTTCCCACTTGGAGGAGTCGATCATGATCGGCACCCGGGAGATGTCCGGTTCGCCGGCAATCAGATTGAGGAAGGTCACCATGGCCTTCTTCGAATCGAGCATCCCTTCGTCCATGTTGATGTCGATCACCTGGGCACCGGCTTCGACCTGCTGCAGGGCGACTTCCAGGGCTTCGGTGTAGTTGTCTTCACGGATCAGGCGCGCAAACTTGGCCGAACCGGTGATGTTGGTGCGCTCACCGACGTTGACGAACAACGAGTTGCGATCGATGGTGAACGGTTCCAGGCCGGACAGGCGGCAAGCCTTCGGGATCTCCGGGATTTGACGCGGCGCGTAACCGGCCACGGCTTTGGCAATGGCTTCGATGTGGCCCGGGGTGGTGCCGCAGCAGCCGCCGACGATGTTCAGGAAGCCGCTTTGCGCGAATTCTTCAATGACCTTGGCGGTTTGCGACGGCAGTTCGTCGTACTCGCCGAATTCGTTCGGCAGGCCGGCGTTCGGGTGAGCCGATACGTGGGTGCCGGCCTTGTTCGACAGCTCTTCCAGGTACGGGCGCAACTCGCTGGCGCCGAGGGCGCAGTTCAGGCCGACCGAAATCGGCTTGGCGTGGGCCACGGAGTTCCAGAAGGCTTCGGTGGTCTGGCCCGACAGCGTACGGCCGGAAGCATCGGTGATGGTGCCGGAAATCATGATCGGCAGTTCAACGCCCAGCTCTTCGAACACGCCTTGTACGGCGAAGATCGCGGCTTTGGCGTTCAAGGTGTCGAAAATGGTTTCGATCAGGATCAGGTCGGCGCCGCCTTCGATCAGGCCTTTGGTGGACTCGGTGTAGTTTTCCACCAGTTCATCGAAGGTCACGTTGCGGTAGCCGGGGTTGTTCACGTCCGGGGACAGCGAGCAGGTGCGACTTGTAGGGCCGAGCACGCCAGCGACGAAACGCGGCTTGTCCGGGGTTTCCAGGGTCTTGGCGTCGGCCACCTTGCGGGCCAGGCGCGCGCCTTCTACGTTTAACTCGTACGCCAGGCCCTGCATGCCGTAGTCGGCCAGGGATATCTGGGTGGCGTTGAAGGTGTTGGTTTCCAGAATGTCGGCGCCGGCATCCAGATAGGCTTTCTCGATGCCGCCAATCACGTCCGGGCGGGTCAGCACCAACAGGTCGTTGTTGCCCTTGACGTCGCTCGGCCAGTCGGCAAAACGTTTGCCGCGGTAATCCTGCTCCTCAAGCTTATAGCTCTGGATCATCGTGCCCATGCCGCCATCGAGAATCAGGATGCGCTCTTTGAGGGCGTGCTTGAGAGCTTGAAGGCGAACACTGCGATCGGACATTT
Organism: Pseudomonas sp. DR48; assembly: GCF_019823085.1. Taxonomy (NCBI): domain Bacteria; kingdom Pseudomonadati; phylum Pseudomonadota; class Gammaproteobacteria; order Pseudomonadales; family Pseudomonadaceae; genus Pseudomonas; species Pseudomonas sp. DR48. The sequence goes on from NZ_CP081946.1 coordinate 5,292,930, forward strand.
GGACTACTCGGAAAGACCATGACGAAGGGGCGCGATGATAGCAAACCTGTGCGGTTTTGGAGCATGCCCCGGTTTTGCATGAATATCGTTCATGTTGGTGCAGGTGCCGGGCCGGTAGAATCGCGGCGTTTTTTCACGATCAGGACCAGGGACATGTCGTATCGCGTCATCACCAGCATTATTTTGCTGCTTTTAAGCTGGGACGCGACTGCGCAAGGTCCGGCGACTTCTACGGCGCTTTCCTATACCCGCGACATCCAGCCGATCTTCACCGAAAAGTGCGTGGCCTGCCATGCCTGCTACGACTCCGCCTGTCAGCTCAATCTGGGCAGCAGCGAAGGGGCGGCGCGTGGCGCGACCAAGGTCCCGGTCTATGACGGCGATCGCAGCCAGGCTAGCGCGCCGACGCGCCTGTTTTACGATGCATTCGGTAAACGTGCCTGGCAGCAAAAGGGCTTTTATTCGGTGCTCGATGCCCAGGGCAGTCAAGCGGCGTTGATGGCGCGGATGCTTGAGCTGGGCCATAAAACCCCGCTGCAACCCAACGCCAGGTTGCCTGACGAGATCGTCCTCGGCCTTAACCGGGAAAACACCTGCGCCATGCCGGCCGAATTCGAAGGCTATGCCGGGACACATCCCAAAGAAGGCATGCCGCTGGCGGTCACTGGCCTGACCGATCAGCAGTACCAGACGTTGCAACGCTGGCTGGCCTCCGGTGCGCCAATCGATGAACAGGGTCTGGTCCCGAGCGCCAACGAGGCCATGCAGGTGGTGCAGTGGGAAAACCTGCTCAACTCACCGGGCGCCCGGCAAAGCCTGGTGGGGCGTTGGCTGTTCGAGCATTGGTTTCTCGCGCATCTGTACTTCAAGGACGGTGAACCGGGGCACTTCTTCCAGTGGGTGCGTTCGCGAACTCCGACCGGCCAGCCGATCGACCTGATCAACACCCGTCGCCCGAACGACGACCCCGGCACCCAAGTGTATTACCGCTTGTGGCCGGTGCAGGGGGTGATCGTGCACAAGACCCACATCACCTATCCGCTGAGCGCGGCGAAGATGGCGCGGATCAAAAGCCTGTTTTACAACGGCAACTGGCAGGTCAACGCCTTGCCGGGTTATGGCCCGGAGCGTCGAGCCAATCCGTTTACCACCTTTGAGGCGATCCCGGCGCAGGCGCGTTACCAGTTCATGCTCGATAACGCCGAATACTTTGTGCGCACCTTCATCCGCGGTCCGGTCTGCCGCGGGCAGATCGCCACGGATGTGATTCGCGACAACTTCTGGGCGCTGTTCCAGGCGCCAGAGCACGATCTGTACATCACCGATCCGAACTACCGCGGCCAGGCCACGCCGTTGCTGGCAATGCCGGGCCAGAACGACGACGTCGGCAGTGTCCTGAGCCTGTGGCACGACTACCGCAACAAACGCAACGAGTACGAGGCACTGCGCCGGGACAGTTATGCCGATGCGCCGGCACCGAGCTGGTCGACGTTGTGGGCTGGCAACGACAACGCGCTGCTGAGTATCTTTCGGCACTTCGACAGTGCGTCGGTGAACAAGGGCCTGATCGGCGATGTGCCGCAAACCATCTGGCTGTTCGACTTTCCGCTGCTGGAACGCACCTATTATCAACTGGCGGTCAACTTCGATGTATTCGGCAATGTGTCCCATCAGGCGCAAACGCGGCTGTATTTCGACCTCATCCGCAACGGTGCCGAGCAGAACTTCCTGCGCCTGATGCCCGCTGACTCGCGCAACGGGTATCTCGACGATTGGTACCAGACCAGCGGAAAATTCAAGATGTGGCTCGATTACGAGGCCATCGACAACGACAAGCCGACGGCACTCAAACTCGACAAGAAAGACCCGAAACGCGACTTTGCGATGCAACTGCTGGCCCGTTACGGCGAGCTCAATGCCAAGCCCGATCCGATCAACCGGTGCGACGGCGCTTACTGTTCGCGGCCGAACATCGACCCGGCGCTGCAAAATGCCGAACAAGCCTTGAGCCGCCTGGCGTCGCGCCCGGCGGCGGGTTTGAAGGTCATCGATCAGTTGCCGGAAGCGACGATGCTGCGCATTGAAACCGCGAGCGGCAAACGTGAGATGTACAGCCTGTTGCGCAACCGCGCCCACAGCAATGTGGCGTTCCTGCTCGGCGAATCGCTGCGCTATCAGCCTGGCCTCGACACCCTGACCATTTTCCCGGGCGTGCTCAGCAGCTATCCGAACTTCATGTTCAATATTCCGGCGGAGCAGGTGCCGGCGTTCGTGGACGCGATGGAAAATGCCAGGGATGCGAGCAGTTTCGAGAGCATCGTCAAGCGTTGGGGCATTCGCCGCAGTCATCCGCAGTTCTGGTTTTACTTCCATGACCTGAGTCTCTACATCCACGAGACCGATCCGGTGGAAGAGGGCGTACTGGACATGAACCGCTACGAGAATCTTTGATCGACCTTTGAGGATGGGCTGGTGTCGGATTTCATAGGCGCCACCCATCCCTTGTGGGATCTGCGGTGGGTTGCGGATTGCGATCAGAGGGCCATCCATGTTGATTTCAGTACAAGCCCTGCGCGCCATCGCCGCCTGGGCGGTGGTCTGCCACCATTTCATGCAGATTTTCTTCGACTTCCAGGCCCGTGGCCCGGTGGGGCAGATGTTCATCGACAAGGGCGCGGCGGGTGTCGACGTTTTCTTCGTCATCAGTGGGCTGGTGATCTTCCTCTCGACCGAAGGCAAGTCGCTGCCGCCGACGCGATTTCTGTTGTATCGACTGTTTCGGATCGTCCCGGCGTATTGGCTGTACACCGCGCTGATGGCGCTGGTGGTGGTGTTTGCCCGCCCGGTATTGCCGGATCAAAGCGTCGACTGGTCGCATTTCCTGCTGTCGTTGTTGTTCATTCCTACGCAGAATCCCGGCGGCTACGGGATTTATCCGACCCTCAACGTCGGCTGGACCCTCAACTACGAAATGCTCTTCTACCTGCTGTTCGGCTGGGCGTTGTTGTTCCGCTTGCACCTGCGGCTATTGATTGTCGCGGCACTGCTGTTTGCGGTATGCCAGGCCTGGACCGGTTATGGCTGGGTCAGCGAGTTCTACCGATCAGACATCGTTTATGAGTTCCTGCTGGGGATCGCCATCGGCATGATTTACCGTCGTGGCTGGATCAAGCCGGGTTTGTGGCTGCCGCTGCTGGGCATTGGTGGCGCGCTGCTGGCCATTTATCACTGGGCGCCAGCGCCGCGTTTCCTGGCCTGGGGCGTGCCGAGTGCGGTGTTGGTGATGGCGTGCATCTCGCTGGAGCGTTACGTCGAGAACAACCGGGTGTTTGAACTGCTGGGTAATTGTTCCTACTCGGTGTACCTGATGCACGTGTTGGTGCTGTCTGCCGGTGGATTTGTCGCACAGCGTTATGGGGTAAATCCCTACGTGATGTTCGTCGTTTGCGTGGCGACTATCGGTCTGGCATCTTGGGCAAGTTTCGAATGGGTGGAAAAACGCAGCTATCGGTGGCTTAAAGAGTGGATTGACGGCGAACCGGCGGTTGAAGCGGTGCCGGCTCTTTCCCGACAAAAATACTAGGACTTTGTACGGCGCGATGATTGGCGTAAACTGCGCCCAAGCCTGCGAGGAGTTTCCATGACCGCTATTACCATTACCGACGCCGCCCACGATTATCTGGCTGATCTGCTCTCCAAGCAGAACACCCCGGGCATCGGCATCCGCGTCTTTATCACCCAGCCTGGCACCCAGTACGCCGAAACCTGCATTGCCTACTGCAAGCCGGGCGAAGAAAAACCTGAAGACACGGCGCTGGGGCTGAAAAGCTTCACTGCCTACATCGATTCGTTCAGCGAAGCCTTCCTGGACGACGCGGTAGTCGACTACGCCACCGACCGCATGGGCGGCCAGCTGACCATCAAGGCGCCAAACGCCAAAGTCCCGATGGTCAACGCTGACAGCCCGGTCAACGAGCGCATCAACTACTACCTGCAAACCGAGATCAACCCGGGGCTCGCGAGCCACGGCGGTCAGGTCAGCCTGATCGATGTGGTCGAAGACGGCATCGCCGTTCTGAAGTTCGGCGGCGGTTGCCAAGGCTGTGGCCAGGCCGACGTCACCCTTCGTGAAGGCATCGAGCGCACCTTGCTCGAGCGCATTCCCGAGCTCAAGGGTGTGCGCGACGTGACCGACCACACGCAGAAAGAAAACGCCTACTACTGAGTAAGGTGTTCGCTGCAGACAAAAAAACGGCGCCCCGTGAGCGCCGTTTTTTTATGGGTGATCGATGTGTTCATGATCGTTCCCACGCTCTGCGTGGGGATGCCTCAATGGACGCTCTGCGTCCGCTGTTGGGACGCGGAGCGTCCCGGGCTGCATTCCCACGCAGAGCGTGGGAACGATCACTTCAGGGCCGATACAAATGCGCATGCCCGGCGCGGTACAGCGATGACTCACTGAAGTGATCACTGCCCAACACCCGACCCACCAGAATCAACGCCGTGCGGCGAAATCCCTTGGCGTGGACTTTCTCTGCAATGTCCGCCAGCGTCCCCACCACCCAATCCTGATCCGGCCAGGTCGCCCGGTGAATCACCGCGATCGGGCAGTCTGCGCCGTAATGCGGCAGCAATTCGACGAGGATTTTCTCCAGGTGATTGACCCCCAGATGAATCGCCATCGTGGCCCCGTGCTGCGCCAGACTGCCCAGCTCCTCACCCGCCGGCATCGCCGTCTTGTCGGCGTAGCGGGTCAGGATCACGCTTTGCGAGATATCCGGTAACGTCAGCTCCGCCCCCAGCAGCGCCGCGCAGGCAGCGGTCGCCGTGACACCAGGAATGATTTCAAATGCAATGTCGAGCTCGCGCAGGTAACGGATCTGCTCGCCAATCGCGCCATACAGGCTCGGATCACCCGAATGCACCCGCGCCACGTCCTGGCCGTTGGCATGGGCGGTCTTGATCAGTTCGATGATCTGTTCCAGGTGCAGTTCGGCGCTGTTGACCACTTGTTCGGCGCAATGGCCTTCGAGGACGGCGGCGGGCACCAGAGAGCCGGCGTAGATGATCACCGGGCAACTGCGAATCAGTCGTTGGCCTTTGACGGTGATCAGTTCCGGGTCGCCGGGACCTGCGCCAATGAAATAGACGGTCATCGTCGGTTCCTGTCAAAAAAGGGGCTGGGCAAGGCTTCAGATGAAGATTGCTCATGATCGAGGGCAGGGATTATCGGGGATTTTACGCAGCGCAGGCTAATGCCAGGGTTGCCTGGGCGTATTTTTGTCGCGAAATGAGCAACTTTGCCGGGGCCTGGGCCAGTTGTTCGGCCAGGGCCAGTGCGGCACTTTCCGCTACGCCATAACAGCCGGTGCGTTCGAAGGCGATGTCCGAATGATGGCTGAGTTGCGCTTTATAAACGTCCAGTTCTTCACTGCTGAAATACATCAGCGGTAACGCGAGTTGTTCGGCGAGTTCGAGCAGGCCAGGTTCTTCGCGCTTCAGGTCAATGCTGGCCAGGGCCTTGATCTGGTGAAGTGCGATGTTATGCGCCTGTAATGCCTGATCGAGCAACGCCCGCAGCGTGCTGACGGGGCAGCCGCGCTGGCAGCCCAGGCCGACCACTAAAGTCGGCGCTGTGCTGGTATCCGTCATGCGTGGTATTGGCCATCGCTTTTGCGACGGAACAACCAGGCGCTGATCAGGCCCAAGGCCAGCCAGAATCCCAGGTTGGTCAGCTGCGAAGCGATTTTGAACTGGGTTTCCAGGGCTTGCGGAGCGAGCATCGAATGCACCTCCGGTTGTGGCGCGCCGATGACATGCGGAACCACCAGAATGGCCACGCCGAGGATCTTCATCAGCCAGTGGCGGCTGAACACGATCAGCGCGATGCCAACAGCGGTAGAGGCGGCCGTGCCGATCCACCAGATTTGCCGTTGCGCCAGATCGGCCGCGGCGGTGCCTGGCAGTTCAGGCGGCAGGCCGAGGGCCGGCGCCAGCACGAACGTCGCGTAACCTGCCAGGCCCCAGAGCAGGCCTTGAGCGGTTTTGGTCGGTGCACGCAAGGTGTAGAGACCGGCCAGCATCAGGGCGAAACCGACGGCCACCACCAGATTGCCGCCGGTGGTCGACAGCACGCGCTGCCAGCCGTCTTTTGGTTCCCAGGCTTCGGCATCGTGGGTGTGAGCAGCGGTGCCGGCGGCATGTTCGTGGACTTCAACCGCAGCCGGTTCGGATTTTTCGTATGTCTCGGCCTGCAAAATCAGCGGTGCCACCCAGAAGCTTTGCAGCAGGGTCAGCAGCAACGCGGCCAGCAACCCGGTGAAACCCGCGGTTTGCGCAATACGCTTGATCATCTCGGCTGGCCTCAATGGCACGGGAACGCGGAGCTGTGTCGGGTATCGTGCGCGGCGTTGTGCACCGCTTCAATGTGCGAAAAGCCGGCGAAATAGACCAGGCTCGCACCCAGGATCGACGCAAACACGGCGGCGGTCAGGCGTTGAGACAGGGTCGTGGTGGTGCTGGCGGTGCTCTTGTCGGCGTGGCTGCCGGTGCTGCTGATGATCGACATGGCGCATCCCTCTGGTCTGTCAGTGGGTGAATAGAGCGCATGGAAGACCCCTGCGAACGGGCACGCAGAGGTTCAAACAGCGCCCGCCCACCGCGGGTTTGTTATTCAGTGATCGTAATGGTCACTTTGTGTTGCGGGCCGGTCTCCGGGCTCACGAGGGGTCAAGGCTTGCGCCTGAACCTGCAAGCGTCACCTTCCCATGCCGAACTGCTGGCACAGTGGATCTGACGCTCCGCTCGCTTACCGTTGCGGGGGCAGCACCGGACTGACATGGCTTTGAGTAAAGCACATGATTTACCGGTTTCCCGTTTCACCCTGTGAAGGGCACCCGTAACAAGGCGTGTAGGAGAGCATGGGCGGGGCGGGGTAGTCAATTGGCATGGTTTCTCGTTTGGTTGATCGTTCCCACGCTCTGCGTGGGAATGCCTCAACGGACGCTCCGCGTTCGGCTGCGAAGGGACGCAGAGCGTCCCGGGCTGCATTCCCACGCAGAGCGTGGGAACGATCATTGGGCAGGTCAACGATTGACCCGCCCCCACACGATGCGTAGCCTTGCGCTTTCGAGGTTCTTCGGCGTTTGCCGAAGCTAAGAAGGGAACGCGGTCGATGCCGCGGCTGCCCCCGCAACTGTGAACGGTGATGTTCGCTGCCACGCCACTGCAAACCCTGCACAACGGGTTCGCGGGAAGGCGCAGCGAATGCCAGTCTGCCATTGGCACACCGTCAGCCAGGAGACCTGCCTCGACACAGATTCTCACTACAACCGGGCGGGGTGATCCGGTGGCGAACTCTTCCGCGCGCGCATCCGTCGCAGCGATTGTCGTCCCGTATGCCCGCCACCTTGCCAAAGGGCATCCGATGAAAACACTGGCCAAACTTCCCGTCACCATCGTTACCGGCTTCCTCGGCTCGGGCAAAACCACCTTGCTGCGGCACATGCTCGACAACGCTCAGGGTCGCCGCATCGCGGTGATCGTCAACGAGTTCGGCGAACTGGGCATCGACGGCGAAATCCTCAAGCAGTGTTCCATTGGCTGCACTGAAGAAGAAGCCAACGGCCGCGTCTACGAACTGGCCAACGGCTGCCTGTGCTGCACCGTCCAGGAAGAGTTCTTCCCGGTGATGCGCGAATTGGTGGCGCGTCGCGGCGACCTCGACCACATCCTCATCGAAACCTCTGGCCTGGCGCTGCCAAAGCCTCTGGTTCAAGCCTTCCAGTGGCCGGAAATTCGCAGCGCCTGCACCGTTGACGCGGTGATCACCGTGGTCGACAGCCCGGCCGTCGCTGCCGGCACCTTTGCTGCCTTCCCGGACCAGGTCGATGCCCAACGCAAACTCGACCCGAACCTGGATCACGAATCGCCATTGCACGAGCTGTTCGCCGACCAACTGGCCAGCGCCGACCTGGTGATCCTCAACAAGGCCGACCTGATCAGCCCTGAAGACCTGGCCCGGGTGCGCCTGGAAGTCGCCGAAGAATTGCCGCCAGCCGTCAAAGTCATCGAAGCCAGCAGCGGCCGCGTGCCACTGGACGTGCTGATCGGCCTTGGCGCCGGCTCCGAAGAACACATCGACAGCCGTCACAGCCATCACGACCACCACCATGAAGGCGAAGACGATCACGACCACGATGCGTTCGATTCGATCTCCATCGAACTGCCGCAAGCCGACGAAAGCCTGCTGCTGGACGCGCTGACTCAACTGGTGGTCCAGCACGGCATCCTGCGGGTCAAAGGTTTCGCTGCCATCCCGAACAAACCGATGCGCCTGCTGATCCAGGGCGTGGGGACGCGTTTCGACAAGCATTTCGACCGTCAGTGGGGCGCCGCCGAAGCGCGCACCACGCGTCTGGTGCTGATCGGCCAGGAACTGGACGCTGTCCTGCTTGAAGCGCAATTGCGCGCCGCGCTCAGCGTGTAAGCCATGCACCTGCTCAGGACCCAGCCCGGCGGTTTCGTGTCGGATGACAATATTGCCGACCTTGGACAAACCCCCGCCGAGCTGGTGATCCTGTGCAGCGGCGATTCCAGCCTCGCGCTGCTCGCCGAAGCGGCGCAGCAGCTGCCGGACGATTACCCCAGCGTGCGCCTGGCCAACCCGATGCAGGTGCAGAACCATGCCTCGGTCGATCTGTACGTCGACGAAGTGCTGCGCCACGCCAAGGTGATTCTGATTTCGCTGCACGGTGGCATCGCCTATTGGCGCTACGGCGTCGAACGGCTGGTGCAACTTGCGGAGCAGGGTGTGCAGCTGATTCTGGTGCCGGGCGATGATCGCCCGGACCCGGAACTCAGCGACCTGAGCACCGTCCCCGCGGAAGACCGCGATCGTCTCTGGCAGTTTTTGCGTCAGGGCGGCATGAACAATGCCCTGGATTTTTTCCGCTGCCTGGCCAATCGCTGGCTGGCCCGCGATTATGTTTGGGCCGAGCCGCAAACCCTGCCGCGCACGGCGATTTACCACCCGCAAAAAAGCCCCGCCGACCTTGAAGACTGGCAAGCCGACTGGCGAGCCGATCAGCCGGTGACGGCGGTGCTGTTTTACCGCTCGCATTTACAGGCAGCGAACACTGCGTTTATCGATGTGTTCTGCCAGCGTTTGCAGGCAGCGGGGTTGAACCCGTTGCCCATTGCCGTGGCCAGTTTGAAAGAGCCCGGCTGCCTGACAGTGGTCGAGGACCTGCTGGACCACGTCTCGGCTTCGGTGATTCTCAACACCACCGGTTTCGCCCAGTCCAGCCCCGAAGCCCCGCACCTGCGACCGTTTCGTCGCAACATCCCGGTGATTCAGGCGATCTGCGCTCAGGACAACGAGCCGGGTTGGCGTGCCAGTGAACAAGGCCTCGGCCCGCGTGACTTGGCCATGCACATCGCGCTGCCGGAGCTGGATGGCCGGATCATCAGCCGGCCGATCAGCTTCAAGGACCTCGCATGGCGCAGTGAGCGCAGTCAGTCGGACGTGGTCTGCTATCGCGCGCAGCCTGAACGCATGGATTTTGTCGCTGAACTGGCGCGGCGCTGGATCGATCTGGCACGCCTGCCAAACAGCGAAAAACGCATTGCGCTGATCCTCGCCAACTACCCGACTCGCGATGGGCGCATTGGCAATGGCGTCGGTCTCGACACCCCGGCCGCCGCGCTGAACATCCTTCGCGCGCTGCATCAAGAAGGTTATCCGCTGCCGGCCGACTTGCCCGAAAGCGGCACCGCGCTGATCCAGCTATTACTCGGCGGCGTCAGCAACGACCTCGATACCCTCGACCAGCGTCCGTGTCATCAGAGCCTGGCGCTGGACGATTACAACCGGATGTTCAACGCCTTGCCCGAGACCAATCGGCAAGCGGTGCTGGAACGCTGGGGTTCGCCCGACAATGACCCGATGTTCCGTGGCGGGCGGATGATGATCGCCGGACTGCGTTTCGGCCTGACCTTCGTCGGCATCCAGCCGGCGCGCGGTTATCAGGTTGATCCGAGCGCGGTGTACCACGACCCGGACCTGGCGCCGCCCCACGGCTACCTGGCGTTCTATTTCTGGCTGCGCAATACCTACGGCGCGCACGGCGTCATTCACGTCGGCAAGCACGGCAACCTCGAATGGCTGCCGGGCAAAGGCGTCGGTCTGTCGGAAAACTGCTGGCCTGATGCATTGCTCGGGCCACTGCCGAATATCTATCCGTTTATCGTCAACGACCCGGGCGAGGGCGCCCAGGCCAAGCGCCGAACACAAGCGGTGATCATCGATCACTTGATGCCGCCGCTGACCCGCGCCGAAACCTACGGTCCGCTGCGCAACCTCGAACTGCTGGCCGACGAGTATTACGAAGCGCAAATGCTCGATCCGCGCCGTGCCCGTGAATTGCAGCGCGACATCCTGCAACTGGTGCGCGACACCCACATCGATCGCGAGCTGCAGCTGGACGAGAAGCTCGACAGCGATGCCGATGCGGCGATCTGGCTGCCGCGACTGGATACGTACTTGTGTGACTTGAAAGAGTCGCAGATCCGCGATGGCCTGCACATCTTTGGCGAATCGCCGACCGGACGCTTGCGCATCGATACGTTGCTGGCGTTGCTGCGTATTCCCCGTGGCGATGGCCGTGGCGCGCAATCAAGTTTGTTGCGGGCGTTGGCCAAGGACTTCGCGCTGGGCTTCGATCCGCTGGACTGTACGCTGGCCGAACCCTGGACCGGACCGCGTCCCGTTGAACTGCAATCACTTAACGATGAAGCCTGGCGTACGGCGGGTGACACCCGCGAACGCCTCGAACTGTTCGCCGCCCAACTGATCTCGCAGACATTAAACCAGCCTCAAGCCACCCCGATACCCTGTGGGAGCGGGCTTGCTCGCGAAAGCGGAGTGTCAGTCGATATTGATTTACCTGACTCACCGCTTTCGCGAGCAAGCCCGCTCCCACAAAAGGCCGGTTTGTCGGACGTCAGCGCCATCATCGACAGCCTGCGAGACGTCGTCGCCCCGCGCCTGGACGCTTGCGGCCCGGCGGAAATGCGCGGCTTGCTCGATGCCCTGAGCGGTCGTTTCGTCCCGGCCGGCCCCAGTGGCGCACCCAGTCGCGGTCGCCTGGACGTGCTGCCGACCGGGCGCAATTTCTATTCGGTGGACGTGCGCAACCTGCCGACCACCACCGCGTGGCGCATCGGTTTCCAGTCTGCCAACCTGATTCTCGAGCGGCATTTGCAAGACCACGGCGATCACTTGCGCCAGCTCGGCCTGTCGGTCTGGGGCACCGCGACCATGCGCACCGGCGGTGACGACATTGCCCAGGCGATGGCGCTGATGGGTGTGCGCCCGGTCTGGGCCACGGGCAGCCAGCGGGTCGATGATTTCGAAATCCTGCCATTGAGCCTGCTCGATCGCCCGCGCGTGGACGTGACCTTGCGCGTCTCGGGATTTTTTCGCGATGCCTTTGCCAACCTGATTCGTCTGTTTGACGCGGCGGTGCAAGCGGTCGCCGCCCTTGATGAGCCGGACGACCTCAACCCGCTGGCCGCCAAAGTGCGTGCCGAGCGTGAAGCGTTGATGCACTCGGGGCTGGATGAAGAGGCGGCCAAACGGCAGGCCGGTTGGCGCATCTTCGGCGCCAAACCCGGTGCTTATGGCGCCGGCGTGCAGGGTGCCATCGACGGTCGGTTGTGGCAAAGCCGCGAGGACCTGGCCGAGGTTTACCTCAATTGGGGTGGCTACGCTTATGGTGGCTCCGATGAAGGCACCGCCGCCCGGACACAATTCGCCCAGCGCCTGAGTCAGGTTCAGGCCGTGCTGCAGAACCAGGACAATCGTGAGCACGACTTGCTCGACTCCAACGACTATTACCAGTTCCAGGGCGGCATGCTCGCCGCCGTGGAAAGCCTTAGCGGCGAAGCGGCCGCCAGTTATCACGGCGATCACAGCCAGCCGGACTTGCCGAAGATTCGCACGCTCAAAGAAGAGCTGAACCGGGTGATCCGCTCCCGTGCGGCCAACCCCAAGTGGATCGACGGCGTGAAGCGTCACGGCTACAAAGGGGCCTTTGAACTGGCGGCGACGGTCGATAACCTGTTCGCCTTCGATGCGACGACGCAACTGATCGACGATCATCAATATGCGTTGCTGGCGGACGCCTATTTGCTCGATCCGGCGACTCGGGACTTTGTGCGTGAGCATAATCCGGCTGCATTGCGCGACATGACCGAGCGCATGCTCGAGGCGCAGCAGCGGGGGATGTGGAAGGCGCCGGGCGAGTACCGCGAGGCGCTGGAGAATTTATTGCTGGATATAGAAGAAGACAGCTGACGCGCTTGAACTGTGGGAGCGGGCTTGCCCGCGAAGAGGCCGTGTCAGTCGCCATCCATGTGAATGAAATATCGCTATCGCGGGCAAGCCCGCTCCCACAGGGGTACAAGTGCCTCTGACATTTTGATGATGGATCAGCGACCATGACCGAGATTTAATGATGACCGACACCCCGCATTTCCCGCTCTGTGCCGTGGTCGGCGCCGATGACTTGAAGCTCGCCTTGTGCCTGACCGCCATCGACCCGAAAATCGGCGGCGTGCTGATCGAGGGCCCGCGTGGCATGGCCAAGTCGACCTTGGCTCGCGGCCTCGCGGACCTGCTCGCCAGCGGTCAATTTGTCACCTTGCCCTTGGGCGCCACCGAAGAACGGCTGGTCGGCACCCTCGACCTCGACGCCGCGTTGAGCGAAGGACGGGCGCAATTTTCCCCCGGCGTATTGGCCAAGGCCGATGGCGGCGTGCTGTACGTCGATGAAGTCAACTTGCTGCCCGATCACCTCGTGGACCTATTGCTCGACGTGGCTGCCAGCGGCACCAACCTGATCGAGCGCGATGGCATTTCCCATCGGCATTCGGCGAAGTTCGTCCTGATCGGCACCATGAACCCGGAAGAGGGTGAACTGCGTCCACAATTGCTCGACCGTTTCGGCTTGAACGTCGCCCTAAGCGGCCACACCGCACCGGCAGAACGTGGCCAGATCATCCGTCGACGGCTGGATTTCGACAGCGATCCGCAAGCGTTCTGCGCGCAGTGGGAAAGCCAGCAGCAATCGCTGCGCGAACGTTGCCAGACGGCGCGTGACACGCTGATGAGCATCCCACTGGATGACGAAGCGCTGGCGCAGATTACCGAGCGCTGCTTTGCCGCTGGCGTCGATGGTTTGCGCGCCGATCTGGTCTGGTTGCGCGCCGCCCGGGCCCATGCCGCATGGCGCGGGGCAAACTCCATCGCCGAGGAAGACATCGACGCCGTCGCCGAGTTTGCCTTGCGCCATCGCCGTCGCGAGCATTCAGCTCCGGCACCGCAAAACAATCAGCCTCCCTTCGCACAAGCGTCCAACCCCAGCCCCAGCGAAGGCCAGGGCCAATGGGGCGAAATGCCCGCCCAGGCGCTGCCGGTCGGCGCACGACGTGAAGTGCCGAGCTGGCCAAAAAAGCCCTAGGCATTCGCCCTCGATCTGACGCGGGGGCGAATGCCAGACCCCGCGCAGGACGCCTCGCCAACGGTAAACAGGGCAGGCGTCACGCCGCGCGCAGCGGCACGATCGATTGGCCTGGCACCTTGCTCAAGGGGCGTCCGCGTCAGCATGAAGATCTGCTGTTCCACCAGCGCACCCGGTTCCCCCATGAACTGTGGCTGGTGATTGTCGATGCCTCGGCCTCGACCCGACGCCATCAAGCGTTGAGCGATGCCAAGGGCTTGCTCGCGCAACTGTTCGACGACGCTTACCGACAACGCGCACGTCTGGCGTTGCTCACCGCCAGTGGCAACGTACCGACATGGCAGGTGCAAGGTTTGAAAGCCTCGATGAGCCTGCGCGCCTGGCTGGATGGCTTGGGCGCGGGCGGCGGTACGCCGTTGCTGGCGGCGCTGGGGGAGGCGGGCCGTTGGTTGGCGACACGGCAGAAGCGCTTCCCGGCGGAGCAGCAAAGGCTGGTGCTGGTGACCGATGGACGGGTCAAAGAATGGCCCGTGCTGTCGGTGCTGGAGTGTCCGGGGCTGCTGATTGATATTGAGCGAGGTCCGATTCGGCTCGGTCGGGCAAAACAGCTGGCCGCGGCGCTGGCAGCGGATTATCGGCACATTGATGAGCTGATTTCGGTCTGACTGTTATGCCGCTTAAGGTCCCATCGCGGGCAACTCGAAGCGCCGCTCCCACAGGATTTTGTGACCGCCAGAGATCCAGTGTGGGAGCGAGCCTGCTCGCGATGGGGTCGACGCATTATTCAGCGAAACCAATTAGTCCGCGCCAGCTCTATCACCTCATCCCCACGCCCGCTCATGACCGCTTTGAGCATGTACAAACTGAAGCCCTTGGCCTGTTCCAGCTTGATGGTCGGGGGCATCGCCAGTTCCTGAGTCGCCGTCACCACATCGACCAACACCGGGCCGTCATGGGCCAGCGCACGGCGCAACGCCGGTTCCAGCGCCTCGGAATCTTCGACACGAATCCCGAGAATGCCCATGGCGTTGGCCATCGCGGCGAAGTCTGGATTGTGCAGGTCCGTGCCGGTATCGAGCAGCCCGCTGGATTTCATTTCCATGGCGACGAAGCCCAGTGAGGCATTGTCGTAGACGATGATTTTCACCGGCAGCTTCAACTGCGCCAACGAGATGAAGTCACCCATCAGCATACTGAAACCGCCATCGCCGGACAGTGAAATGACCTGCCGGTCCGGGAACGCCGCTTGTGCACCGATCGCCTGGGGCATGGCGTTGGCCATCGAGCCGTGATTGAACGAGCCCAGCAGTCGGCGCTTGCCATTCATTTTCAGATAGCGCGCGGCCCAGACAGTCGGCGTGCCGACGTCGGCGGTGAAGATCGCATCGTCATCAGCCAGTTCGCTGAGCAAACGCGTGAGGTATTGCGGATGAATCGGCCGACCCGGCGATGAGGGTTGAGCCAGGTCATCAAGACCCTGGCGGGCCTTTTCATAGTGCTTGAGCGAGGACTCGAGAAAGCTCCGGTCACCCTGATAAGGCAAGCGAGGCAGAAGCGCCGCAAGGGTTTCGCTGACATCCGCGACGATGCCCAAATCCAGTGCCGTGCGGCGCCCCAGGGCCTGCGGGGCGTGATCGATCTGAATGATGGTCGCGTCTGTCGGGTAGAACTGGCGATAGGGAAAGTCAGTGCCGAGCATCACCAACGTGTCGCAGTTGAGCATCGCGTGATAGCCGGAGCTGAAACCGATCAATCCGGTCATGCCGACGTCGAACGGATTGTCCCACTCCACGTGCTCCTTGCCGCGCAATGCGTGCACCACAGGCGCACCCAGCGCATCGGCCAACGCCACCACTTGATCGTGAGCGCCCGCGCAACCTGCGCCGCACATCAGCGTCACGGCTTTGCTCTGGCTCAACAATTCGACCAGCCGATCGAGGTCCTGAGGCGCAGGCAAGGTGCGCGGTTTGGAAAGCGCTGGCCAGGGCTTGAGATTGTCTTCGACTTCTTGCAGGGCGACGTCACCGGGAATCACCACCACCGCGACGCCGCGATTGAGAATCGCGCTGCGCATCGCACGGTGCAGCACCTGGGGCATCTGCGCCGGGTTGCTCACCAGTTCAACGAAGTGGCTGCACTCCTTGAACAGTTCCTGCGGATGAGTTTCCTGAAAGTAATTCAGGCCGACTTCTGATGAAGGAATCTGCGCTGCGATGGCCAACACCGGCACATGGTTCTTGTGGCAATCGAACAGCCCATTGATCAAATGCAAATTGCCCGGCCCGCAACTGCCGGCGCACACCGCCAGTTGCCCGGTGACTGCCGCGTCGGCACCGGCGGCGAACGCCGCGACTTCTTCGTGACGCACGTGCATCCACTCGATGCTGTCCATGGTGCGCAGGGCTTCAGTCAGGCCATTGAGGCTGTCGCCTGTCAGGCCCCAGATGCGTTTGACGCCGGCCTGTTCAAGGGTGGTTGCCAGTTGCTGGGCAATGGTGATTTTCGCCATGGGGTGCTCCAGTGATCAGATGAATTGTCCTCGGAATAAGAAGAGGACAACCCAACGGCAACCATGACTCACCCTGATTTGCTTTTACTTGGCCATCGCCTGCCGGTACTGGCGCGTGCGCCGGGCGATGTACACGCGATCGAGGATCAGTGCCCAGACTGCCGAAACGTCAGGTCGAGGCTTGCGTCCACGGCTCAGGCGTTGCAGCTGGAACTTCACCACGGCCATGCTCGCCAGTGCGGCCAACGGTTTGCGTTTCCAGCGGATTGGCGGCAATTGCGGATGGCTGTTTTGACCTGTGCGCCAGTGTTTGACCAACTGCGGTTCGAGGGCCAGCGCGGTGCCGATCCCGGCCATGGCGATGCCGCTGTCGAGCACCTGTTCGACGATGGCCAGGCGCCGGATGCCGCCGGTGACCATGACCGGCATCCGCGCCACGCTGGCCAGTTCACCGGCCATCTCCAGAAAGTAAGCTTCTCGCGCCAACGTCCTGCCGTCACGGGCTTCGCCCTGCATGGCCGGGGCTTCGTAGCTGCCGCCTGAAAGCTCCAGCAAATCGATGGGTTGATCGTTGAGCCACTGGATCACTTGGCGGGCATCGTCGGCATCGAAACCGCCACGCTGGAAGTCCGCGGAATTGAGTTTGACCGCCACGCAAAACTGCGGCGACACGGTTTGGCGCACGGCGCTGACCACCGCCAGCAACAGGCGCGCACGATTTTCCAGGGTGCCACCCCAGCGGTCAGTGCGGCGGTTGGTCAAGGGGGAGAGGAACTGGCTGATCAGGTAACCGTGCGCCGCATGGATCTGCACCCCGGTGAACCCGGCCTTTTCTGCCAGGGCAGCGCTGGTGGCAAAGCGTTGGATGACCTCGGCAATGTCACTTTCAGACATCGGTCTGGGCTCGGCGAACATCTTGGAAAACGAACCCAGGTCGAGCGCCACCGCCGATGGCGCCAACGCTTGTTGTCCCAGGTTGGCCATGGTCTGGCGCCCGGGGTGATTGAGCTGCATCCAGAACTGCGCGCCACCGGAGCGGCCGATGGATGCCCACTCACGGAACCGCCCCAAATCGCGTTCGTCCTCCAGCACCACACCACCGGGGCCGGTCATGGCGCGGCGGTCGATCATCACGTTGCCTGTCAGCAACAGACCCGCTTCGCCCTCTGCCCAGGCCTGATACAGCTGAAACAGCGCCTTGGACGGCGCTTGACGGGCATCGGCGAGGTTCTCTTCCATCGCGGCTTTGGCGATGCGATTAACGAGGGTCTGGCCGTTGGGCAGATTCAACGCTTGGAAGGGCGACATGCTTGACTCCTCATCAGTAAAGCGAAGAGGCTAAGCTTAAAGTTAACTTTAATGTCAAGCAGTCAAATGAGGCCGTGATGAAGATTGGTGAATTGGCGCGGTTGAGTGGCTTGAACGCATCGCGCATTCGGTTCTACGAGGTTCAGGGCTTGATTCCCCAAGTGGAGCGCCTGCCCAACGGATATCGGCGTTACCCACCGCAAGTGTTGCAAACCCTGAAGATCATTCAGTGCGCGCAGCAGGCCGGGTTCAGCCTCGATGAGCTGAAGCTGCTGTTGCCGGACAGGGTGACGGGCGCGTTTGATCACGATGAACTGGTGGCGAGCCTGGGACGCAAAGTCGAACAGATTGAAGCGATGCAACTGCACCTGGCCCAAAGCAAGGCGCAGTTGCTGGGGTTGATCGAAAACATCCAGGCGAAACCTGAAGGGATGGCCTGCGATGCGAATGCCAAGCGAGTGTTGGCGTCGCTCAAGCATTAGTTCTGGTCGATGCAGCTGTCGCCATAGGCTTGGTAACGCAAGGTGTGGGTGACGTTACTGGTGTCGATGTAGGTCATCTCCCGGGTGCCGATGCCGCAATAATCGCCATTGGTCATGTTGAGGACTTTGGCGATCTTCAGGGGCGTCGAATACGTGTAGTCCTCGACGTTCGACGTGCTGGCGTTGTCGACGGAAGCAGCGGCCGCAACGCCACTCAGGGTCATCAGGAACAGGGCGGGCAGAAGGCTTTTCATGATGGGGCTCTCGTGGTGGCTACTGAACGATTTCAGTGGCAGTACGACGAGCCCCGTTTTGGTTTATTCCAGGCTCAGGGCAGTATTTTTCTGTGCCGGAATCGGGTTACGCATCAACGTGCCCACCACCACCGCGCCCAGTAACGCGAGCAAACCGGCGACCAGAAGCAGCAGGCTGAAACCGCCGACGAACGCCTGGCGCGCCAACGGCTCGACCAGTGGACGTGCCGCTTGCGGCAGCATGTTCAGGGCGGCGCTCATGTCCCCGGCGACCACCCGCGAGGCAATGCCTTGTGTTTGACTGAGCCATTGCGCGCCCTGCGTCGACAGGCTGGTGCGCAGCAACAATTCGGTATGGCTGGACAGCAGCGCGCCGAACACACCGATGGCCAACACGATCGCGCTGAAACGCATGGTGGTGCTCATGCCCGACGCCATCCCTGTGCGTTCGCGGGGCACGCAGGCCATGATGTTTTTTTGCGTGTCGCCGTTTAAAAGGCCGGCACCAGCCCCTGTCACCGCAATCGCCAGTGCGAAGGGCAAGTAGCCGCCACTGCTGACGGCCCAGGCGCTGAGCAGGTTGCCGCTGCCCACCAGGGTCAAACCGGCCGCCATCAATGTCGCGGGCTCATAGTGATGGGCGAGCCGAGCGCCGATTCGCGGGCACAACAGCATCGTCGCGGCAAACGGCAACATCCCTAGCCCCGACGCGATGGCCGAGAAACCCAGTCCGTTTTGCAGGTAGAACGGCAGCAGCGTCATCATCACTTGGGCGCAACCGGCGTAGGCGAACATGCCGAGCAGGGCGCCGATGAAACGCGGATGCCTGAACAATTGCAGGTCAACCATCGGCCGCGCCTGCATCCGTTCAATCAGCACAAACACTCCCATCAGCACCGCGCCGCCCAACAGCCGGGCGTAGGTGGTCGGGTTGCTCCAGCCGATCCGGTTGGCCTCGATCAAGCCCCAGATCAGGCACAGCAAACTCGCACTGAACGCCAGACTGCCCCAAGGATCGAGTCGCGCTGACTGCGGGTCGCGAGACTCCGGCACCGCGCGCCAGACCATGACCATCAACAACACGCCCACCGGCAGGTTGAGGAAGAAGATCCAGCGCCAACCCACGTATTCGGTGATCAGCCCGCCGATTGTCGGCGCGGCGGTCATCGCCAGGCCCATGCACGCGCCCCAGAACGCCCAGGCCTTGGCCCGTTCCACTTCATCGTGAAAGGTATGACCGATCGAAGCGAGGGCCGAGGTCAGCAACAATGCCGCGCCGACACCCTTGATCGCCCGCGCGATGTCGAGGAACAAGGCAGTGGGCGCCGCGCCGCAACCGATGGAGGCGAGGATGAAAATGCCCAGGCCACAGAGCAGGGTTTTCTGCCGGCCAAAACGATCGGCGAGGCTGCCCGCCGGTAGCAACAGCGCGGCGAAGGCCAGCATGTAGGCGCTGACCACCCATTCGATGTCGGCAAAGTTGGCGCCCAGGTCGCGCGCGATGGTCGGCAGGGTGACGGCGACGATGTTGGTGTCGAGGACGATCAGCGAGCAGACGCCGGAAGCCGTCAGCAGTGTCAGGCGGGGGCTGACCCGGCTCATAGTGCGATTGCCTGTTGGGCAAGGCTGTCGACGGCAATAGCGGCGAGGGGTTTGACATACATGGCGTTGGCTCTCTACTGTGCTTGCAACGAGCTTATCGCGGTCGATTGTCGGCTTTATTAGCCTGGCATCGGGACTTCATTACCTTTGAGCAAATGCACCCATGGACATACGGCATTTCCGCTACTTTCTGGCCGTTGCCCGGCATGGCAACTTTACCCGCGCCGCCGAACAACTGGGCATCGCGCCGCCCACCTTGACTCGACAGATCCAGGACATGGAGCGCGAACTCGGCACGCGGCTGTTCGTGCGCCAGACCCGTGAAGTCAGCCTGACCGAAGCCGGCGCCGCCCTGGTGATCGAAGCCGAGGCGACGGTGCGGCAATTCGAATACGCCCAGCACAACGCCCAACGGGCAGGACGTGGAGATATTGGCCATATCGAACTGGGTTACGTAGCGTCGGCGGTGTACTCCGGGCTGCTGCAAAAACAGGTGCAGGCCTTCAGTCGCGAGTGTCCCGACGTGAGCCTGAACGTTCGGGAAAGTCCCATGGTCTCGTTGCCGGCAATGGTGGCGGAGGGACGATTCGATATTGGGTATGTCCGCTCACCCATGACCCTGCCGGATAGCCTGGAAGCCATTCGCCTGGACGCAGAAGGCTTTGTGCTGGCGCTTTCTACCGAGTCCTGGCTGTGTCGACTGCCGGAGATCGCTCCCGAGCATTTGCAGAGCGAGACGTTCATCCTGCCGGAACAAATCAGCGGCACCTTGCAAGTCGCCGCTGAGGGCGGATTCGCGCCGAAACTGGGGGCGCAGCCGGGCGGGCTGGTGGCGGTGATTGCCCTGGTGTCATTGGGGCAGGGCGTGGCGGTGGTGCCGGAGTCGGTGGTCGGGCATGTCGGATTGCCCGGCGTGGTGTACCGGACCATCAAAGGCTGCGCGGCGACGTCGTGGTTGTCGCTGATTTATCGGCGGTTCGAGAAATCGGCGGCGGTGGCCAGGTACATCGAGCAGTCCAGGAAGCCTTGAGAGCAAAGCTTCACCAACATGTGGGAGCGAGCCTGCTCGCGATAGCGATCTCTCCAATCACAACAAATGCCACAGATTACCGCCAGCTCCCACGGCTCAAACGCGACGTGGCGCGAGGCACAGTACACACCCGGCGCAACGTCTGGCGCAACCACATCAAGTCGTGAATCTGTTCGCGCTTCACCGCTGTCGGTCTCACCTTGCCGATGTGCAAGGCGAAATCTTGCGCCAAGGTGTCCTCGGTGCCGATCCCCTTGAGCTTTTTTACCAACTTCCCCTCTTTATAAAACAGCACGGTCGGTGAACCGGTGACGCACGGATGCCGAGGCGACTCGCCTATGTCGAGCATATAAATGTGCGCGAAATGCCGATATGCCTCGGCGATCCTGCGAAAGATCGGCCCGGCCATTTCGCAGGCGGGACAATATTGACTGCTGAAATAAAGAATCACCGGACGCCAGGTTCTCAGGGCCTTGCGATAGACCGGGGCCAGAGGGGGTTGGCTGAGATTCGAGCTCATTGAAAATCTCCTTTTCACAACGACATCGAGTGTTCGTAGACGGTAAAGGAGTGTGCGGGGGTGGGTCTACTGTCAGAAATTACAGGTAGTGATCTGCATCATTTTGAATCGCTATGCCCTGATTGTGGTGCAAGTACCCGTGCGTTGTGGCCAACGGTAGCGTTTTTTGAAGGTTGCGATTGGTAACGTCGATTCGAACCTTGAACCCATCCTTTTGATTCAAAACACTTTTCAATCCCCCCTACATTCCCCCCGCAACCTGTGGCACACTTTCTGCTGTCTATTCCGTTGTTACACACCAATGTCCGGTATAACGGAATACACATCACCCTGGAGTGCTTGCCATGCATCGCCGACCTTCCTTGTTAAAAGCGTGTGTTTTTGTTCTCGCGGCTTCTGCCGCTGCCATGGGTATGGCCCAGGCGGCGGACAGCAAGCTCGATAGCGTGCTGGCCCGCGGCAAATTGATTGTGGGCACGGGCAGTACCAATGCGCCGTGGCATTTCCAGGGAGCGGATGGCAAGTTGCAGGGGTTTGATATCGACATCGGGCGCATGATCGCGAAGGGGTTGTTCAACGATCCGACCAAGGTCGAGTTCGTGGTGCAGTCTTCCGATGCGCGGATTCCCAACCTGCTGACCGACAAGGTCGACATCAGTTGCCAGTTCATCACCGTCACCGCCAGCCGCGCCCAGCAAGTGGCGTTCACGCTGCCGTACTACCGCGAAGGCGTCGGCCTGTTGTTGCCGGCCAACAGCAAGTACAAGGAAATCGAAGACCTCAAGGCCGCCAACGACAGCGTGACCGTGGCCGTGTTGCAGAACGTGTACGCCGAGGAGCTGGTGCACCAGGCGCTGCCCAAGGCCAAGGTCGATCAGTACGACAGCGTCGATTTGATGTACCAGGCCGTGAACTCCGGCCGTGCCGACGCAGCGGCCACCGATCAGTCGTCGGTGAAATACCTGATGGTGCAGAACCCAGGCCGCTATCGCAGCCCGGCCTACGCCTGGAGCCCGCAAACCTACGCCTGCGCGGTTAAACGCGGCGATCAGGACTGGCTGAATTTCGTCAACACCACCCTGCATGAAGCCATGACCGGCGTTGAGTTCCCGACTTACGCGGCGTCCTTCAAACAGTGGTTCGGCGTCGAGCTGCCTACCCCGGCCATCGGTTTCCCTGTCGAATTCAAATGATCCCGTGAGAGCAGGGCGATGCTCAATCGCCCCGCTCAAGGTACTGCTGACCATGAACTATCAGTTGAACTTTGCCGCCGTATGGCGCGATTTCGACACCTTGCTGGCGGGGCTCGGTCTGGGTCTTGAACTGGCACTGGTGTCGATCGCCATCGGCTGCGTGATCGGCCTGATGATGGCGTTTGCTTTGCTTTCAAAGCACCGCGCATTGCGGGTGTTGGCGTCGGTGTATGTGACGGTGATCCGTAATACGCCGATTCTGGTGTTGATTCTGTTGATCTACTTTGCCTTGCCGAGCCTGGGCATCCGCCTGGACAAGATTCCGTCGTTCATCATCACCCTGTCGCTGTATGCCGGGGCGTACCTGACCGAAGTGTTCCGGGGTGGCTTGTTGAGTATTCCCAAGGGGCAGCGTGAAGCCGGACTCGCCATCGGGCTCGGTGAATGGCAGGTCAAGGCGTACGTCACGGTCCCGGTGATGCTGCGTAATGTGCTGCCGGCCTTGTCGAACAACTTCATTTCGCTGTTCAAGGACACCTCGCTGGCGGCGGCGATCGCCGTGCCGGAGCTGACCTATTACGCGCGCAAGATCAATGTCGAAAGCTACCGGGTGATTGAAACCTGGCTGGTGACCACAGCGCTCTATGTTGCGGCCTGTTACCTCATTGCCATGATGCTGCGTTACCTCGAGCAGCGTCTGGCGATCCGCCGATAGGAGGCCCTCATGTACGAATCACCCAGTTGGCTGCATGAGTTATGGGTTGCCCGCGAAGTGCTGTGGCAAGGCTTTTTGACCAGTGTGCAGGTCTCGGCGCTGGCGATATTGCTGGGCACGCTGGTCGGCATTGTCGCCGGTCTGGTGCTGACCTACGGCAATGTCTGGATGCGCGCGCCGTTTCGTTTTTATGTCGACATCATTCGTGGCACGCCGGTGTTTGTGCTGGTGCTGGCCTGCTTCTATATGGCGCCGGCGCTGGGCTGGCAGATCAGTGCGTTTCAGGCCGGTGCCTTGGGGCTGACATTGTTTTGCGGCTCTCACGTCGCCGAGATCGTGCGCGGCGCATTGCAGGCATTGCCCAGCGGCCAGATGGAAGCGAGCAAAGCCATCGGCCTGACGTTTTATCAGTCGCTCGGTTACGTGCTGTTGCCCCAGGCGCTGCGGCAGATCCTGCCGACGTGGGTCAACTCATCGACCGAGATCGTCAAGGCCTCAACCTTGCTATCGGTGATTGGTGTGGCCGAGTTGCTGCTCAGCACGCAGCAGATCATTGCCCGCACGTTCATGACCCTGGAGTTTTACCTGTTCGCCGGATTTCTGTTTTTCGTCATCAACTACGCCATCGAATTACTCGGCCGGCACATTGAAAAGCGGGTGGCCTTGCCATGACTCAACCTTCGCTCTCTAACGCAAAAGATCCTCAAAACGGTCAGGCCCTGCTGGACATTCGCGGCCTGCACAAACAATACGGCAAGCTCGAAGTGCTCAAGGGCGTCGACCTGACCATGCAGCGCGGCAACGTGGTCACGCTGATCGGTTCCAGTGGCTCGGGCAAGACCACGCTGCTGCGCTGCGTGAACATGCTCGAAGAGTTTCAGGGCGGGCAGATCATGCTCGACGGCGAGTCCATCGGCTATGACGAGGTCAACGGCAAACGCGTGCGGCACCCGGAAAAGGTCATTGCCCGGCATCGCGCGATGACCGGCATGGCGTTTCAGCAATTCAACCTGTTCCCGCACCTCACCGCGTTGCAGAACGTCACCCTGGGCTTGCTCAAGGTCAAGAAGCTGCACAAGGACGAGGCCGTTGCCCTGGCAGAAAAGTGGCTGGAACGCGTCGGCCTGCTGGAGCGGCGCGATCACTACCCGGGCCAGCTGTCCGGCGGCCAGCAACAGCGCGTGGCGATTGCCCGGGCGATTGCGATGAACCCCAGCCTGATGCTGTTCGACGAAGTCACCTCGGCCCTCGACCCGGAACTGGTTGGCGAAGTGCTGAACGTGATCAAGGGATTGGCCGAAGATGGCATGACCATGCTGCTGGTGACCCACGAGATGCGCTTCGCGTTTGAGGTCTCGGACAAGATTGTTTTCATGAATCAGGGGCGGATCGAAGAGCAGGGGCCTCCCAAGGAACTGTTCGAACGCCCGCAATCACCGCGTCTGGCAGAGTTTCTCAAGAACACGCGGTTCTGATTTTTTTCAAAAGCATTTTCACGATTCAATCAGGAGAAACACTCATGAGCATCACTCGTTACGGCACCGGCAGCACCGCCGCTGGCGGTCAACCTCGCCCTTTCGCCCGCGCCGTTGAAGCCGATGGCTGGCTGCACGTGTCCGGGCAGGTGCCGGCATTGGATGGCGAGATCATCATCGGTGGCATCGTCGAGCAGACCCACCAGACCATGAAGAACCTGATCGCGATTCTCGAAGAGGCCGGTTATGGCCTGGAAGACGTGGTGCGTGCTGGCGTGTGGCTGGAGGACCCAAGGGATTTCACCAGTTTCAACAAGGTCTTCTCCGAGTATTTCAAACCCGAACACGCCCCGGCCCGGGCCTGCGTGCAGGCGAACATGATGGTCGATTGCAAGGTCGAGATCGACTGCATCGCTTACAAGAAAAAGGCCTGAAGCTGAATACTGATCGTTCCCACGCTCCGCGTGGGAATGCCTCACCGGACGCTCTGCGTCCGCTTCTGGGACGCAGAGCGTCCCTGGCTGCATTCCCACGCAGAGCGTGGGAACGATCAATAGCGGTAAACTCCCCGGCGAATTTGTATGGGAACCACAGAAATGACCGAAGACACCATCAAGCGCCGGGCACGCGGTCTGGACCGGGCGTTCGATATCCTCGATTTCCTCAAGGAAGTCGGCAAACCGCTGCGCCCGAACGAAATCGCCAGCGGCATTGGCAGCCCGAAATCCACGGTCTACGAACTGGTCGCCTCGCTGCTGGAACGACGGATTCTGGAACCTGTGGGCAAGGACGGTCATGTTTACCTCGGCCGCCAGCTGTACTTCCTCGGGCAGGCGCACTTGCGTCATTTCGACCTGACCCGCGAGGCCGATCACGCCTTGCAGGAAATCGTCAGCCAGACCCATGAAACCGCGCAGATGTGCCTGCTCAACGGGCGTAAATACACGGTGGCGTTGATGAAGGAGGGCGAGCGGCATTTCCGCATTTCCTCCGACATCGGCGAGAACGCGCCGATTCCCTGGACCGCTTCCGGGCGCCTGTTACTGGCGCACTTGAGCGATCAGGAAATCATCAACTTGATCGATCACGACGACTTCATCCTGCCCAACGGCGAACGCCTGCCGCTGGAGCAATTTCTCGGTGAAATCCGTCAGGCGCATATCGATGGTTTTTTCTCCTTCGATAGCGTCGCCGACACCTTCACCCATTGCTTCGCTGCCCCGGTCAAAGACCCGAGCGGCGTGGCCATTGCGACCCTGTGCATCGTCGCCCCGCGCGCCGATGCAAAAAACAATTACAACGACTATCGCCGGGTGCTGATCGACAGCGCCAATAGCCTCGCCCGGCGCATCAACGAATAACCGCGGCTGCCTGCGGCCGCGAATGTGAGGAGTTCGACCATGTCTACTGCCCAAAATACTGCCGCTGTGGAAAAGGGCTTTGCCCAGACCGGCGCCAACCTGGTACGCGATGTCAGCCTGCCTGCATTGGTGCTGCATCGCGATGCGCTGGAGCACAACATTCGCTGGATGCAGGCGTTTGTCAGCAACAGCGGCGCCGAACTCGCGCCTCACGGCAAAACCAGCATGACGCCGGCATTGTTCCGCCGCCAACTCGACGCCGGCGCCTGGGGCATCACCCTGGCCAGCGCCACACAGACCCGTGCCGCCTATGCCCACGGCGTGCGCCGGGTGCTGATGGCCAACCAACTGGTCGGCACACCAAACATGGCGCTGATCGCCGACCTGCTGGTCGACCCGACATTCGAGTTCCACTGCATGGTCGATCACCCGGACAACGTCGCTGACCTCGGGGCGTATTTCGCGTCTCGCGGTGTGCGCTTGAACGTGATGATCGAGTACGGCGTGGTCGGTGGACGTTGCGGTTGCCGCACCGAAGAGGAAGTGGTCGAGCTGGCCAAAGCCATCGGCGCCCAGCCAGCGTTGGCATTGACCGGTATCGAAGGTTATGAAGGCGTGATCCACGGTGATCATGCAGTCTCGGGCATCCGCGCCTTCGCCGGGTCGCTGGTGCGTCTGGCCGTGCAGTTGCAGGACAGTGGCGCTTTTGCGATTCCCAAACCGATCATCACGGCATCCGGGTCGGCCTGGTATGACTTGATTGCCGAAGAGTTCGAAGCGCAGAACGCCAGCGGACGCTTCCTCAGCGTGTTGCGCCCTGGCAGCTATGTCGCGCACGACCATGGCATCTACAAAGAAGCGCAATGCTGCGTGCTCGATCGTCGCAGTGATCTGCACGAGGGGCTGCGCCCGGCACTGGAAGTCTGGGCCCATGTGCAGTCATTGCCTGAGCCGGGTTTTGCGGTGATTGCCCTGGGTAAACGTGACGTCGCCTACGACGCAGGGTTGCCGGTGCCGTTGCTGCGTTACAAGGCCGGTGTCGTGCCGGCAAGCGGCGACGATGTCAGCGCGTGCAAGGTGACGGCAGTGATGGACCAGCACGCGTTCATGACCGTGGCCCCGGGGATTGAGTTGCGTGTGGGCGACATCATTTCGTTTGGTACCTCCCACCCGTGCCTGACGTTCGACAAATGGCGCACCGGGTGTCTGGTGGATGAGCAGCTGAATGTCATCGAAACCATGGAAACCTGTTTCTAAGCCTCTAGACCGAGGTGCGGCCATCGCGAGCAGGCTCGCTCCCACATTGGAATGCATTTCCCTGTGGGAGTGAGCCTGCTCGCGATGGCGGCCTACCAGACAACATCGCAACACCAGAGACCCATGACAATGACCAGCATCAGCACCCTCGGCCCCCACACGCCGCGCATCGCCCTGATCGGCGAGTGCATGATCGAACTGCAACAGCGCGCCGACGGCAGCCTGCAACAAAGCTTCGGCGGCGATACCTTGAACACCGCGGTCTACTTATCCCGGGAACTGGGCTCAAGCGGTGTCGTCGATTACGTCACCGCCCTGGGCGATGACAGTTTCAGCGATGCCATGTGCCAGAGCTGGGCGAGCGAAAACGTCGGACTGGGCATGGTCCAGCGCCTGCCCGGGCGATTGCCCGGTTTGTACTGCATCCAGACCGATGCCGCTGGCGAACGGCGTTTCCTGTATTGGCGCAATGAAGCGGCGGTGCGCGATTGCTTCACCACCCCGGCCGCCGCACCGATCCTGGCGGCATTGCCGGATTACGACGTGCTGTACTTCAGCGGCATCACCCTGGCGGTGCTCGGTGCGCAAGGCCGAGAGAGGTTGCTGGAAACCCTGATCGAAGCCCGACAGCGCGATGCGCGGATCGTGTTCGACAACAACTACCGGCCACGTTTGTGGACCTCGGTCGAAGAGGCGCGAGCGGCGTATCGCAGCGTCCTGCCTTATATCGACCTGGCATTGTTGACCGTTGATGATGAGCAGGCGTTGTTTCACTTTTCCGATTGCGCGGCGGTGTTTGCCGCTTACGAGCAGATCGGCACGCCGGAAGTGGTGCTCAAGCGCGGCGCCGAGGCCTGTTTGATTCAGTGTGATGGCGAGTCGTTCGAGGTGCCTGCGCAGAAGGTCGAGCGAGTGGTCGACACTACGGCGGCGGGAGATTCGTTCAGTGCGGCGTATCTGGCCTGTCGGCTCAAGGGCGGGAGCCCGGTGGAAGCGGCCGAGGCCGGGCATCGATTGGCGAGTCGGGTGATTCAGGTGCCGGGGGCGTTGATCCCTAAGTAAGGGATTAATGGCCGTCTGCTTCGCAGTCGGATCGCGAGCAGGCTCGCTCCCACAGGGGTTTTGTGAGTTGCCAAAGATTGCAGCCACACAACAAACCTTGTGGGAGCGAGCCTGCTCGCGATTGGGCCCTAAAGCCAACCCCATCAATCCCGGTAAAACACCTGCACCAGGTGATACCCAAACTTGCTCTTGATCGGCCCATGCACCACCCGCAACGGTTTTTTGAAGATCACCGCATCGATCACACCGACCATTTGCCCGGGGCGCACTTCGCCCAGGTCGCCGCCGCGTTTGCCGGATGGGCAGGTGGAGTACTTCTTGGCCAGCACATCGAAGGCTTCGCCCTTGGCGATGCGTTGTTTGAGCTGCTCGGCTTCTTCCGAGGTTTTCACCAGAATATGGCGGGCTTGAGCTTTCATTGGCGGTACCTTGCAACGGTGATGGCTATGTTGGTGCCAGCGTGGGGCGCGCGATTATGCCTCAACTCACTCCGGTTGGCCGATCATCGTGCGAATCTTGTTGGCCAGCAGATCGATGGAAAAGGGCTTGGCGACCATGTCCATGCCTTCTTCCAGGAACCCCTGGCGTTCCGCCGCCTTCTGCGCATAACCGGTCATGAACAGCACTTTGAGGGCCGGCCGATGCTGGCGAGCGATTTCCGCCAGTTGTCGACCGTTCATTCCCGGCAGGCCGACATCGGTCACCAGCAGATCGACCCGCAGGTCGGACTCAAGCAAGGGCAGGGCGGCCTTCGCATCTTCGGCTTCGTGGGCGTGATAACCCAACTCGTTGAGTAGATTGAGCACCAGCATGCGCACCGCCGGGTCGTCCTCCACCAACAACACGGTTTCGCCGGCAATCGCTGGCGGCGTCTCGCCAGGCGATGGCATCAGGACGTTTTGCGGTTCCAGGACGTGCAACCGTGGCAAGTACAACCGCACGCTGGTGCCCTCTCCCGGCACGCTGAACAGGCTGACGTGACCGCCTGATTGCTGGACGAAACCATAGATCATCGACAACCCCAGGCCCGTGCCCTGGCCGATGGGTTTGGTGGTGAAGAACGGGTCGAAGGCCTTGGCCAGCACCGAAGGCGTCATTCCGGTGCCGTTATCGCTGACGGCAATCATCACGTAATCCCCGGCCTTGACCGGTTCCAGGGTGGTGATGTCAGTGCCGTCGAGGTAAATGTTGGCGGTTTCAATCAGCAATTCGCCGCCATCGGGCATGGCGTCCCGGGCGTTGATGACCAGGTTGAGCAAGGCGTTTTCCAGTTGGCTGACGTCGGTGCTGATCGGCCACACCTCGTCGGCCAATTGCAGCTTGAGTTCAATGTGATCGCCTTTGGTGCGACTGAGCAGATCTTCCAGCGAATGCACCAGTTCGTTGGCGTTCAGCGGCTTGCGATCCAGCGACTGGCGCCGGGAGAACGCCAGCAGACGATGGGTCAATGCGGCCGCGCGATTGGCCGAAGATACCGCAGCTTCGGTGAAACGGCCGATTTCGGCGGCGCGCCCGTCAGCGATGTAGCGCTGCATCAGGTCGAGGCTGCCGATGATCCCGGTGAGCATGTTGTTGAAGTCATGGGCGATGCCACCCGTGAGCTGGCCGACCGCCTCCATCTTCTGTGCGTGGCGCAACGCCTCTTCAGCGCGCTCGCGTTCGACCATTTCGTTTTGCAGCTTCTGGTTGGCTTCGGCCAGTTGCCGGGTACGCGCGGCGACCCGCTCCTCAAGGGTTTCGTTGAGGTTGCGCAGGGCTTCTTCGGTTTGTTTGCGCTCGGTTTCATCGATCACAAAAATGTAGAAACCGTTCACGGCGCCGTCCGGACCATGGCGCGGCAGGTAATTCATCAGCGCGTGGCGCAGACTTCCGTCGCGGTGCGGCGTACTGATGCTGAAACAGCAAGTTATGCCGGACAGTGCCTGGGCAATGTAGTCGGCGCGCAAGGCATAGGCTTCTTCGCCCAGCACTTCACGGATGGTTTTGCCATACAGCTCCTGAGGCGTCAGGCCGTACCAGTCGAGGTAGGCAGCGTTGTTGAGGCGAAAGCGTTCCTCGCTGTCCACGTAGCTGATCAGGATCGGCATGGCGTTGATGATCAATTGCAGCTCGGTCTGGCTCTGACGCAAGGCCTGTTCGGTGTGTTTGCGCTCGGTCAAGTCCAGTGCGGCGCCGAGAAAACGGATCGGCCGGCCATGGTGGTCCTTGTAGCAACGACCCCGGGCAAACACCCAGCGCTGCTGCCCATCGGGCTGCAACAAGCGATATTCTTCGGCGTACTCGGTGCCTTGGGTGATGCAGTGCTTGATGCTACGGGCAATCATCCCCCGGTCCTCCGGGTGCACACCCTGAAGGTATTCAGTGATCGGCAATTGACCGGCCAGCGCCGGATCGACGCCATGCAACTGGGCAAAATGCGCGTCGGCTATGAAGCGGTCCTCGCCAATGTCCCAGTCCCAGGTGCCCACGGCGTCGGTCGCGGCCAGCGCCAATTGCAGGCGCTGTTCGGTTTCCTGCTGGGCCTTGAGGCTGGCGGCCGAGCGTTGTTCGAGCTCCAGGGCGATGCGTCGGCGTTCGTTGGTTTCGATGGCCGTGACCAGAATTCCGGCAACCTCGGCGCTTTCATCGCGGATCGGGCTGTAGGTCAGGTCGAGCCAGAAGTCCGAATCCCGCCCATCGCGTTGCAGGGTAAAGCGTTGTTCGCTGTAGGTTCGCACCTGGCCTTGTAGGACGGCGCTGTAAATAGGGTCGGTAAAGTCTTCGAGTTCTGGCCAGATCTGGTGCGTCGGTTGTCCGAAAGCGTGTGGATGCTTGCTGCCTGCGAGCAGTGCGAAGCCGTCGTTATAGATCTGCGTCAGCTGCGGGCCCCACAGCAACAACATCGGCATCGGCGAATGAATCACGATGTCCACGGCGGTGCGCAGGCTCTGTGGCCAGGTACTGGCAGCGCCCAGCGGGGTGCTTGCCCAGTCCAGTCTGGCAATCAAGGCCTGGGCATCGCTGCCCGTCGGTGATGCGTTCATCTAATTGTCCTGCACTTAAGTCGGTGTGGCGGCGTCTACTATCCTTGCAGGGCGATAGACGCTGGATGACCCGCTTCAGGTCATTATTTTTTCATTGAATGCTTCGCGGGTGCTTTTTGCCATGGAAATCGATGTGTTGTTACGGATACTGGCCCATCAGGACGGATCCGATCTTTACCTGTCCACCGGTGCGCCTCCCAGCGCGCGGTTCGACGGCGTGCTCAAGCCGCTGGCCGATCAACCGTTCAAACCGGGGGAGGTCGCGGCCATTGCCGAGTCCATCATGGACGCCGAACAGCGTCTGGAGTTCGATCGTGAACTAGAAATGAACCTGGCGATTTCGCTGGCGGGCATCGGCCGCTTTCGGGTCAACATCTTCAAGCAGCGCAACGATGTGTCAATCGTGGCGCGCAATATCAAGCTCGACATTCCACGCTTCGAGGACCTCAAGCTGCCGGCGGTGCTGCTCGAAACCGTGATGCTCAAGCAAGGCCTGATGCTGTTCGTCGGGGCTACGGCCTCGGGCAAGTCTACGTCGCTGGCGGCGCTGATCGATTACCGCAACCGTCACAGCAGTGGCCATATCGTCACCATCGAAGACCCGATCGAATACATCCATCGCCACAAGCGTTCGATCATCAACCAGCGTGAAGTCGGGGTCGATACCCGCAGTTTTCATGCTGCCTTGAAAAATACCCTGCGCCAGGCCCCGGATGTGGTGCTGATCGGCGAAATCCGTGACCGGGAAACAATGGAGCACGCACTGGCGTTCGCCGACACTGGCCATCTGGTGATTTCCACCTTGCATGCGCACAACGCCCATCAGGCGCTGGACCGCATTATCAATTTTTTCCCCGAAGAGCGCCGCGCGCAACTGCTGCATGACCTGGGCAACAACCTCAAGGCGTTCGTCTCCCAACGGCTGGTGCGCACCCGCGACGGTCAGCGTCGGGCAGCGGTGGAAGTGATGCTGGGCACACCAACCATTGCCGACCTGATTCGTAGCAACGAGTTTGCCGATCTCAAGGGGATCATGGAGAAGTCGGTGGAACTGGGCATGCAGACGTTTGACGCCGCATTGTATGGGTTGGTGGTCGAAGGGGCGATCAGCGAGGAAGAAGCGCTCAAGCATGCGGATTCGGTGAACAACCTTCGCCTGCGGCTGAAGTTGCATGCCGACGCGGCTCCATCCACTCAGCCAGCCTCCGGGGAATGGGGCCTCATGGACTGACACCGCTTTCACAGGAGATTCAGGTTTGGAGTTCCGGGCGGTTGCGGAATTGTTCGAGCGCTTCGGGATTGGCCAGCGCGTCGGTATTTTTCACCTTTTGCCCATGCACCACATTGCGCACCGCCAACTCGACCACCTTGCCGCTGATGGTTCGCGGGATGTCCGTCACTGCGACAATCTTTGCCGGCACATGCCGTGGCGTGGTGTTGGCGCGGATGACGTCGCGGATCTGTTGTTGCAGCGCGTCGTCGAGCTCGACACCGTCGCGCAATCGCACGAACAGCACCACCCGCACGTCATCCTGCCATTGCTGACCGATGGCCACGCTGTCCAGCACCTGCGGGACTTTCTCCACTTGGCGGTAGATTTCCGCGGTGCCGATACGAACCCCACCGGGGTTAAGTACGGCGTCTGAACGCCCGTGGATCATCATCGCGCCATGGGGCAGTTGCTCGGCGTAGTCGCCCTGAGCCCAGACGCCGGGGAACTGACTGAAATAGGACGCGTGCAGTTTTTCCTGTTGCGGATCATTCCAGAAGCCGATGGGCATGGCCGGGAAGTGCCGGGTGCAGACCAGCTCACCTTTTTCGCCAATGACCGGGCGGCTGTCGTCGTTCCAGACTTCGACTGCCATGCCCAGACTCTTGCCCTGAATTTCGCCGCGACGCACAGGCTCGAACGGGTTGCTGTTCACAAAACACGAAACGATGTCGGTGCCGCCGGACATCGACGCCAGGCACAGGTCGGACTTGAAGTCGCGGTAGACGTAATCGTAGCTCTGCGGTGACAGCGCGGAGCCGGTGCAGAGCAGGGTTTTCAGGCTGCTCAGGTCATGGCTTTCGCGCGGCTTGACGCCGTTGCTTTCCAGGGTCGCCAGGTATTTCGGGCTGGTGCCAAAAACGCTGATGCGTTCATCGTCGATCAGGTCGATCAAACGCTCCGGGTTCGGATGAAACGGCGACCCGTCGTACAGCACCACGGCGCTGCCCACGGCCAGGGCCGAGACCAGCCAGTTCCACATCATCCAGCCGCAGGTGGTGTAGTAGAACAAGCGGTCGCCGGGGCCGAGGTCGCAATGCAGGCCATGCTCCTTGACGTGCTGCAGCAAGACGCCGCCGGTGCTGTGGATGATGCATTTCGGCACGCCGGTGGTGCCGCTGGAATAGAGGATGTACAGCGGGTGCGAGAAGGGCACGGGCACGAAATCTGGCTCGCCGCCGACATCGTAGAAATCGTCCCACAACGTTACATTGGCCCGGGTGTGGAAGTGTTCGATGCGTGCTTGCGGGAGGGCGTAAGGCACCACGATCAACTGCTGCAAGGATGGCAGGCGTTCGAGGATTTCATTGACCTTGGCACGCTGGTCGATGTCTTTTCCGGCGTAGCGATAACCGGCGCAGGTGATCAGCACCTTTGGCTCGATCTGGCCGAATCGGTCAATCACGCCCTGGGTGCCGAAGTCCGGTGACGAGCAGGACCAAATCGCCCCCAGG
Source organism: Pseudomonas sp. DR48 (assembly GCF_019823085.1). Lineage (NCBI taxonomy): Bacteria > Pseudomonadati > Pseudomonadota > Gammaproteobacteria > Pseudomonadales > Pseudomonadaceae > Pseudomonas > Pseudomonas sp. DR48. The sequence continues at coordinate 5,326,968 of NZ_CP081946.1, forward strand.
CTGGTGGTGGCAAGCATCGCCACCAGGGTTTGCCAGGTGTTGGGCATGCACGCGGCGACACGGTCGCCGAGGCCGACGCCGGCGGCGATCAAACTGTGTTGAAAACCGGCGACATGCTCGGCCAGTTCGGCCCAGGTCAGGTGTTCACGCTGGCCGTTCTCGCCAATCGCAATCACCGCCACGGCATCGTCGCGACGGCGCAACAGGTGTTCGGCGAAGTTCAGGGTTGCGCCGGGGAACCACTGGGCGCTGGGCATCTGCGCGCCCTCGACCAGCACTGCGTCGGGCTGATCGTGGAAGCGGATGTCGAAAAAGTCGACGATCGCCTGCCAGAACGCTTCGCGCTGGTCGATGGACCATTGGTGCAGGGCGGCGTAATCGTCGAGGTGGATGTGGTGGCGCGCGATGACGAAGCGCCGAAAGGCTTCCATGCGGGTTTTGCTGATGCGCTGGGCGCTGGGTTGCCAGAGGATGTCGGACATGGTTTGCCTCTTCTTGTTGACGAGTGCTTCGCACTCGATCGCGGGCAAGCCACGCTCCCACAGGTTTTGTGGGTGTCGCCGAATGTGTGGTTCGACGCAAAACCTGTGGGAGCGTGGCTTGCCCGCGATGAACGATAACGCGGTCCAGCGGTTGCTTACTGCGCCAACCACCCACCATCAATATTCCACGCCGCGCCCCGCACCTGGCTTCCCGCTTCGCTGCACAGGAACAGCACCAGCTCACCCAGTTGCGGCGGGGTGACGAACTCCAGCGACGGCTGTTTCTCGGCCAGCAAATCATGCTGCGCCTGTTGCGGATCGATCCCCGTGGCGATCCGATCATCAATCTGCTTCTGCACCAATGGCGTCAACACCCAGCCAGGGCAAATGGCATTGCAGGTGACATGCGTGGTGGCCGTTTCCAGCCCGACCACCTTGGTCAAGCCGATCACGCCATGCTTGGCGGCCACGTACGCCGCCTTGCCGACCGAGCCGACCTGGCCATGCACCGAGGCGATGTTGATGATCCGGCCCCAGTTCTTGGCCCGCATGCGCGGCAGGCACAGGCGGGTGCTGTGAAACACCGAGGACAGGTTGATCGCGATGATCGAGTCCCAGCGCTCCACGGGAAATTCTTCCACCGAAGCCACGTGCTGGATACCGGCATTGTTGACCAGGATGTCGATGCCGCCGAACTCGCGTTCGGCGTAGCTGACCATGTCGGCAATCTGCGCCGGGTCGCTGACATCGGCCGGGTGATGGCCGACTTTGCCGCCGTATTGCTGGACTTCGGCGATGACCGCAGAGGCATCGCCGAAACCGTTGAGGACCACGTTGGCGCCAGCCTTGGCCAGGCTGAGGGCGATCCCCAAGCCGATGCCGCTGGTGGAACCGGTAACCAGTGCGGTCTTGCCCGAAAGAGTCGTCATGAATACCTCACACAATGCCAGTGGCGTAGAAAGTGCCGATCACCACAAAAACCGCCAGGGTCTTGATCAGCGTAATACAGAAAATGTCTTTGTAGGCCTCGCGGTGGGTCAGGCCGGTGACCGCCAGCAAGGTGATCACCGCGCCGTTGTGCGGCAAGGTGTCCATGCCACCGCTGGCCATCGCGGCCACCCGGTGCAATACCTCCAGCGGGATGTTGGCGGCGTGGGCCGCAGCGATGAAGTCATTGGCCATGGCCGCCAGCGCGATGCTCATGCCGCCCGATGCGGAACCGGTGATGCCGGCCAGCAAGGTCACGGTCACGGCTTCATTGACCAGCGGGTTAGGGATGCTTTTGAGCCAGTCGGCCAGCACCAGGAAGCCCGGCAAGGAGGCGATCACCGCGCCAAAACCGTATTCCGACGCGGTGTTCATTGCTGCCAGCAACGACCCGCTGACCGCCGCGCGACTGCCCTCGGCCAATTTGCCGCGAATCGCCTGGAAGCCAAACACCAGCACCATGATGATGCCGACCAGCAAGGCCGCCTGAACTGCCCAGATTGCGGTCAGTTTGGCGATGTCGGTGGTCACCGGCGTGGCCATACCCGGCAGCGCGAGGCTGTGGGTCTTGCCGTACCACAGCGGAATCCACTGGGTGAACAGCAGGTTCATAATGCCCACGGCCAGCAGCGGCGACAGCGCGATCCATGGATTTGGCAGCTTGATGTCGGCCGCGGTTTCCGGTTCGTTGCGCAGTTCGGTGCCATAGCCTTCACCCGCAGCCTGAGCCTTGTTGCGCTGGCGTTGAAGAAACAGCATGCCGGCGCAGAACACGAAAATCGCACCGATCACCCCCAGCCACGGTGCCGCCCAGGCGGTGGTGTTGAAGAAGGTGCTGGGGATGATGTTCTGGATCTGCGGGGTGCCGGGCAGGGCGTCCATGGTGAACGAGAATGCGCCCAGGGCGATGGTCGCCGGGATCAGGCGCTTGGGAATATTGCTCTGGCGAAACATTTCAGCGGCAAACGGGTAGACCGCAAACACCACGACGAACAACGACACGCCGCCGTAAGTGAGCAGGGCGCAGACCAGCACGATCACCAGCATTGCCTGGCGAGTGCCGAGCAAGCGAATGGCGGCGGCGACGATGGAGCGCGAGAAGCCCGACAACTCGATCAGCTTGCCGAACACGGCACCGAGCAGGAACACCGGGAAATACAATTTGATGAAGCCGACCATTTTTTCCATGAACACCCCGGTGAAGGCGGGAGCGACGGCGGAAGGGTCGGTAAGCAGAACGGCGCCGAGGGCGGCAATCGGGGCGAAGAGGATAACGCTGTAGCCACGGTAAGCAGCCAGCATCAGCAGCGCTAGGGCTGCCAAGGCAATGATCACACTCATGGTGTGTCTCCTGGATTGTTATTTTTGTAGGGTGGATCTTTTGTGGGAGAGGGCTTTAGCGAGATTCGTGCCAGACACGCAAGCTGTTGAAATATAAGGATATACATGGATTGTTTGAGTTGGATTTTAGTTGTGTGTCTCTAGTTTGAGACTTCTGTGGGTCATGTCGTCCTCATCGCGAGCAAGCTCGCTCCCACAGGTTGACCGCGCCGTTCGGAAGAATGCGGTCGAATGTGGGAGCGAGCTTGCTCGCGATGCTCTGTCTACAAATGGAGATTTATGTCTTGTTATAGAGACTCGGCAATCCCCAATGCCACCATCTTCTTATACAAAGTAGACCGCCCCAGCCCCAACCGCGCTGCCGCTTCAATCACCTTCCCCCCGCATTGCGCGAGGGCAGATTCAATCAACTGCCGGTCAAACCGCTCCCGGGCTTCACTGAAAGTCTCGTGCGCCACTGGCTCCATGGTCAGCGGCGTCGCACGCTCCACCGGCGTAAACGTGCCAATCGCCGCACGGATGTCTCCGGCGTTCAACACCAGGTCATCGCTGAGCAATGCCGCGCGTTCCAGCACATTACGCAGTTCGCGAATGTTCCCCGGCCAGGCGTGTTGCCCCAGCAGTTCCAGCGCCTCGGGGTTCAACTCATGCTGGCTGCGCAACTCCTCAAGAATCGCTTCGCTGAGTGCGGGCAAATCGTCGAGACGATCTCGCAACGGCGGAACGTTGATGGGCAGCACGTTGAGTCGGTAATACAGGTCGGCACGGAACTCGCCGCGCTTGATGGCCGCTTCCAGGTCCGTAGAGGTGGCCGCGATGACGCGCACATCGCTCTGGATCACTTCATTGGAACCGACGGGCTCGAACTCTTTTTCCTGCAATACGCGCAGCAGTTTGCTTTGCAGCGGCAGTGGCATGTCACCGATTTCATCGAGGAACAGCGTGCCGCCCTGAGCGATCTGCAACTTGCCGGCCCGGCCCTTGCGATCCGCGCCGGTAAATGCGCCCGGCGCGGTGCCGAAAAACTCGGCTTCCAGCAACGACTCGGGAATCGCCGCGCTGTTGATGCTGACAAAGGCCTTGTGCGCCCGGGGTGAAGCACCGTGGATCGCCTGGGCCAGCAGCTCCTTGCCGGTGCCGGTTTCGCCGAGCAACAGCACCGGTGACTCGGCGCTGGCACTGCGGCGGGCGCGGCGTTTGACTTCCAGGCTGGCGGCGCTGGTGCCGATGAAATGGGCGAAGTTGTATTTGGTCTGCCGCGCGCGCAGCAGCGAGCGGGTCGAGGCCAGTTCTTCCTGCATGCTCAGGTAGCGCTTGAGCATCGGCGAGAGGCTGTGCAATTCATCGAACAGGGCAAATCCAATCGCGCCGATCACGGCGCCGGCATCGTCATGGATCGGCAGGCGCATCACCACCAGCGGTTCCTTGGGGGTGTCCTGCATGTCCAGCAAGATCGGTTGCCCGGTGCTCACCACCTTGCGCAGCAAACTGCCGGGGATCACGCTTTCGCAGGCCTTGCCAATCGCTACCTCGGCCGACTCCAGGCCAAAACGCCGGGCGTAACGCTCGTTCATCCAGACGATGTTGGCGTCACGATCGACAATCACCGTGCCTTCGCTGGACTGCTCGATGATCTCGAACAACGAACGGATCGCCAGCAAGCGAACGCGTTGATAATCCTTGAGGCTTTCGGTGGTGTTCATGGCGCAGATCCTGATTGTGTGTTGCTTGTACGGGCCTCTTCGCGGGCAAGCCCGCTCCCACATTGGATTGCGTTCAACTGTGGGAGCGAGCCTGCTCGCGATTGGCGCGACGCGGTCCTGTGGTTTAGCGCTGATGCGCCGGCGCCAACAGCTCTTTGGTGTACGGGTGCTGCGGTGAATCGAATACGTCATGGCTGGCACCGCTTTCCACCACTTTGCCGTCCTTGATCACGATCATGTCGTGGGCCAGGGCGCGTACCACCGCCAGGTCATGACTGATGAACAGGTAGGTCAGGCCGTGCCGTTCCTGAAGCTGGCGGAGCAGGGCGACCACTTGTTTTTGTACCGTGCGATCCAGCGCCGACGTCGGCTCGTCGAGCAATATCAACGCCGGTTTCAACACCAGGGCCCGGGCGATGGCGATACGTTGGCGTTGGCCGCCGGAAAACTCATGCGGGTAACGATGGCGGCTTTGCGGGTCCAGGCCCACTTCCTCCAGTGCGCGAATCACCTCGGCCTTGCACTCGCCAGGCGTCAACTGACTGTGGACTTCCAGCCCTTCGCTGATGATCTGCGCCACGGACATTCGCGGGCTGAGGCTGCCATAAGGATCCTGGAACACCACCTGCATCTTCTTGCGCCAAGGCCGCAGCTGCGTTTGCGTCAGGCCGTCCAGCGCTTCGCCCTGAAAGCGAATGCTGCCTTCGGAGTCGAGCAAGCGCAGGATCGCCTGGCCCAGCGTCGACTTGCCCGAGCCGGACTCACCGACGATGCCCAGGGTTTTGCCACGCTGAATGTTGAGGCTGATGCCGTCCACGGCCTTGAGGTACGTCTTGCGCTGGAACAGCCCGCCACCGAGGGCGAACTGCACGCGTAGGTCGTCCACTTCCAGCACGTTTTCGCGCTCGTCACGGGGCAGGGCTTCGCCTTCCGGCTCGGCGTTGAGCAGCACACAGCTATAAGGATGTTTGGGTTCGGTAAACAGCGTCTCGCAGGGGGCCTGCTCGACGATCTCGCCGGCCTTCATCACGCACACCCGCTGGGCGATGCTGCGCACCAGATTGAGGTCGTGGCTGATCAGCAACAACGACATGCCGAGCCGCTGCTGCAGGGACTTGAGCAGGATCAGGATCTTGCGCTGTACCGTCACGTCGAGCGCGGTGGTGGGCTCGTCGGCAATCAGCAGTTCCGGCTCGCAGGCCAGCGCCATGGCGATCATCACGCGTTGACGCTGACCGCCGGACAGTTGATGAGGATAGGCCTTGAGCCGCTCTTTGGGATTCTGGATGCCCACCAGGTGTAGCAGCTCGAGAATTCGCGCCTGGGCAGGTTTGCCGACCAGGCCTTTGTGCAACAGCAGGGTTTCGCCGATCTGCTTTTCGATGCTGTGCAACGGATTGAGCGACGTCATCGGTTCTTGAAAAATCATCGCGATGCGGTTGCCGCGTAGCTCACGCAGCACCTTGGCCGGGGCTCCGAGCAGTTCCCTGCCGCGATAGCGGATGCTGCCGGTGGTTTCGGTGCCGGTCTCGGGCAGCAATTGCAGAACCGAATGCGCCGTCACCGACTTGCCGGAGCCCGACTCGCCCACCAGCGCCAGGCATTCACCGGGGCGAATGTCCAGGCTCAGGTTGCGCACCACCGTCTGGCCGCTGAAGGCCACGCTGAGGTCACGGATTTCGATCAGGTTGATACTCATAAATGGTCCGTCTCAAGATCGTGGATCAAACGCATCACGCAGCGCTTCGCCAATGAACACCAGCAAGGAAAGAATCAGCGCCAGGGTAAAAAACGCCGTCAATCCCAGCCACGGCGCCTGCAGGTTCTGCTTGCCCTGGCCAATCAACTCGCCCAGCGACGCGCTGCCGGCGGGCATGCCGAAACCGAGGAAATCCAGGGCCGTGAGGGTGGAAATCGCGCCGGTGAGAATGAACGGCAGGTAGCTCAACGTCGCGTTCATCGCATTGGGCAAAATGTGCCGCACGATGACTTTGCGGTCGGTGAGGCCCAGCGCACGGGCGGCCTTGACGTATTCCAGGTTGCGCCCGCGCAGGAACTCGGCGCGCACTACATCGACCAGCGCGAGCCAGGAGAACAGCGCCATGATTCCCAGCAGCCACCAGAAATTAGGCTCGACGAACCCCGACAGAATGATCAGCAAGTACAGCACCGGCAACCCGGACCAGACCTCCAGCAAACGCTGACCGATCAAATCGACCCAGCCGCCGTAGTAGCCCTGCAACGCACCGGCGGCGATGCCGATCAGTGCGCTGACAAAGGTCAGCATCAGCGCAAACAGGATCGAGACTCGCGCGCCGAAAATCACCCTGGCCATGACGTCCCGGGCCTGGTCGTCGGTGCCCAGCCAGTTGACGCTGGAAGGCGGGCTCGGCGCAGGTTTGTCGAGGTCGTAGTTCGGCGTGTCGTCACTGAACTGAATCGGTGGAAACAGCATCCAGCCGCCATCCTTTTTAATCAGCTTCTGCACGTAGTCACTGCGATAGTCAGCCTGGAACGGCAATTGCCCGCCGAACTCCTGCTCAGTGTGACGCTTGAACACCGGGAAATACCATTGACCCTGGTAACTGACCACCAGCGGTTTGTCGTTGGCGATCAATTCACCGCCCAGAGTCAACAGGAACAAGCCGACAAACAACCACAGCGACCACCAGCCCCGGCGGTTCTTCTTGAAGCGTTCAAAGCGACGACGGCCTAACGGCGAGAGCTTGAACATCAGGCATTCCTCGCGGCGAAGTCGATACGCGGGTCGACCAGGGTGTAGCAAAGATCGCCGATGAGTTTTATCAAAAGACCGAACAGCGTGAAGATGAACAGCGAGCCGAACACCACCGGATAATCCCGCGACACGGCGGCTTCGTAACTCATGCGTCCGAGGCCGTCGAGGGAGAAAATCACCTCGATCAGCAGTGAGCCGGCAAAGAACACGCTGATGAATGCCTGGGGAATCCCCGACACCACCAGCAACATCGCATTGCGGAACACATGACCGTAAAGCACACGTCGTTCGCTCATGCCTTTGGCGCGGGCAGTGATGACGTATTGGCGGGTGATTTCATTGAGGAACGAGTTCTTGGTGAGGATCGTCAGTGTCGCGAAGCCGCCGATCACCAGCGACGTCACGGGCAATACCAGATGCCAGAAATAGTCGGCGATCTTGCCCACGGTCGACAGCGAATCGAAGTTGTCCGACACCAGCCCGCGCACCGGGAACCAGTTCAGCGAGGTGCCACCGGCAAAGACCACGATCAGGAACATCGCGAACAGGAACGCCGGCATCGCATAACCGATGATGATCGCGGTGCTGCTCCAGATGTCGAAATGACTGCCGTGGTGCACAGCCTTGCGGATGCCCAAAGGAATCGACACCAGATAGGTGATCAGCGTGGCCCAGAGCCCGAGGGAAATGGTCACCGGCATCTTTTCAAGGATCAGGTCGGTAACGGTCGCGCCACGGAAGAAGCTTTTGCCGAAGTCCAGGCGCGCGTAACTGGTGAGCATCAGCCACAGGCGTTGCGGGGCCGGCTTGTCAAAGCCGTATTGTTTTTCGATGTCCTTGATCAGTTGCGGATCGAGGCCGCGACTGGCGCGGGAGGTGCCGGACATGGTCTCGCCGGAACCGCCGCCGACCGTCGCGCCACCGATGCCTTGCAGGTGTGCGATAGCCTGTTCCACCGGACCACCCGGCGCCGCCTGGACGATGATGAAGTTGACCAAAAGAATGATCACCAAGGTCGGAATGATCAGCAGCAGGCGCCGCAGTATATAAGCCCACATCAATGCGGCCCTCCGGGTTTGCCACGGCTGATTTTCTCGGCGGTCATCTGCTGGTTGGTCAGCGGCGTGGTGCTGGTTTCCCACCAGGTCTCGATGGCCTCGTCATTGCTGGCTTGCTCGTCGGGCATGCCGAAACGGTTCCACCACACGGTGGAGGTGCCCGGCGGGTAATAGTTGGGAATCCAGTAGTAGTTCCATTGCAGCACCCGGTCCAGTGCGTGGGCGTAGCGCAACATCTCGGGCTGGGTGGTGGCGCGGACCAGGCCGGTGATCAGCGTATCCACCGCCGGGTTCTTCAGCACCATGTAGTTATTGGCGCCGGGGTCGGTGGCCGAGATCGATCCAAAGTAGTTGAACAGTTCGCTCCCGGGTGAGGTGGTGACCGGATAACCGGTGACGATCATGTCGTAGTCGCGGCTCATCAGCCGGTTCACGTACTGCGAGGAGTCGATGCGACGGATGTTCATGTCGATGCCGATCTGCTTCAGCGTGCGCTTGTAAGGCAGCAGGAGTCGGTCCATGCCGTTCTGGCTGACCAGGAAGGTAAAGCTCAACGGCGTGCCTTCGGCATTGACCAACTCATCGCCATCGGGTTTCCAACCGGCCTGTTCGAGCAGGTCCAGGGCTTGCAGTTGTTTGTCGCGAATCAAGCCGCTGCCATCGGTCTTCGGTGCTTCGAAGACCTGGGTGAAAACCTCGTCGGGGATTTGCCCACGCAACGGTTCGAGAATCGCCAGTTCGCCGGCATCCGGCAATTTGCGGGCGGCGAGGTCGGTGTTGGAAAAGAAGCTCTGCTGGCGGATGTACATGTCGCGCATCATCTGCCGATTGCTCCACTCGAAATCCCACAGCATGGCCAGGGCCTGACGCACGCGGCGGTCCTGGAATATCGGGTTTTGCAGGTTGAACACAAAGCCTTGGGCCGGTTGCGGCGCTTGCGTGGCCAGATGCGCCTTCTGCAGGCGACCGTCGCTCAGGGCCGGGCTGTCGTAGCCGATGGAATAACCGGTGGCGGAGAATTCGCGGTTGTAATCATAGGCGCCGCCACGCAGCACCTGGCGCGCGACGTCGGTATCGCCGAAGTACTCGATGCTGAAACGATCGAAGTTGTAGAGGCCGCGGCTGACCGGCAAGTCCTTGCCCCACCAGTCGGCGTTGCGTTCGAAGGTGATGCTGCGACCGGAGTCGACCTTGCTCACCTTGTAAGGGCCACTGCCCAGCGGGGCTTCGTACCCGCCGCCATTGGCGAAATCGCGGGTCTTCCACCAGTGTTCGGGAAACACTGGCAAGGTCGCGATGTCGAGGGGCAGGGTACGGTTTTCGTTGCTTTTGAAGTCGAACCGAACCGTCAGGGGCGATTCCACTTCGACGCCTTTGACGTCGGCGAATTGCGTGCGATAGCGCAGGCTGCCCTGGGTCATCAGCAGGTCGAAGGTATAGCGCACGTCTTCGGCGGTGATCGGTGTGCCGTCGGCGAAACGCGCCTTCGGATTCAGGTAGAAGCGCAGGTACGAGCCGTCGTCCGGGCGTTCCATCTTTTGCGCCACGAGGCCGTACACGGTGTAGGGCTCGTCCAGCGAACGCTGGGCCAGCGGTGAGTAGATCAAGCCGTCGATCTGTGTGACACCAATGCCCTTGTCGATGTACGGCAGGATATGGTCGAAATGGCCGATTTCGATGGCGGAACGACGCATCGTGCCGCCTTTGGGGGCTTGCGGGTTGGTGTAGGCAAAATGACTGAAGTCGGCGGGATACTTCGCCGGTTCGCCGTACACGGTCAACGCATGTTGCGGTGCGGCATTCACACCGGTGGCAGCCAATAACAGGGCCACGGCAGTGAACAATAATGTGGGGAAAGCCAGTCGCATTGTCAGCCTTAAAGCCGGGTGGTCGATAACCACAATTTGTACGCTACCGGCGCGTGCCTCGCCAGCCGTATCGCGTCACACAAACACAACGGCCCACCAAAAGGCGGGCCGTTGTGCGCAAAACTTCGCAGGCGTCAGTCCTGACGGCTGGTCACTTCCAGCAGGTGGTAACCGAACTGGGTCTTGACCGGGCCTTGCACCACGTTGATCGGGGCGCTGAAAACCACGGTGTCGAATTCCTTGACCATCTGGCCTGGACCGAACGAACCCAGGTCACCGCCTTGACGGCTGGACGGGCACGTGGAGTTGGCTTTGGCTACTTCGGCGAAATCAGCGCCGCCCTCGATCTGGGCTTTGAGTTCGTTGCACTTGGCTTCGGAGGCAACCAGGATGTGACGGGCAGTGGCTTTGGCCATGGGGAAATACTCCTTTCAATATTCAGTAAAGTGTTGAGCCTACCGGATTCAGTGGGCTAATTCTCCCCCAAAGTTCCGCTCGGCCGTCCGGCGCCCGGTTACAGACCGGCATTTCTCAAGCGTTCGGCGTGCTGAACATACAGGGCCGCAGGATCAATGCCTTTGCGGACCAGTCCGGTCGTCTGGTTAAGGCTGTCCAGATGATCCATCGGGTAATCGGAGCGGATCACTTTCCCCAGGTGGGAGCTGTAGCGACCGACCATGCCGTCATTCTGCTCGGCTTCAGTGGTGAAATAACCGGAAAAGGCGCGCAGAAACCCGTGCAGCGGATCGAGTGCGTTAAGTCCTTCGTCGAGAATGGTGCCCTGCAGCGTGCCGCTCCAGGAGTAGTAGCGAACCCCATTAACCTGGTCGCGGCCCTTGCCGCCCCACGTCTTTGGCAGCCCTTGCGGGTATTTGTCGTTGAAAACTCCCACGCCCTCGGTGGTCAGTGAGTTGAGTGCGGCGATGGCGTTTTGCGGCATTTGATGATTGCCGCTGAGCAACGAGAGGAAATCGGCGAACAATGTGGCAACCGTGGCGGCGACATGCTCCGGCAGGCGGCCGGGCGTTAGCGCCTTGCGCAGGAAGTCGGCCAGTTCCGAGCCGTGGTTCGGCCCGCTGACGGAGGTTACCGAAGCGATAACCTCGGGTGCGACTGCTGCCGCGTAACGGGCAGCGAGTGCGCCCTGGCTGTGGCCGATAAGGTTGACCTGGCTGGCACCGGTGCCTTCCAGGACCCGTTCGATCTGTGCCAACAGTTGGTCACCACGGGCCTCATTGCTATGGGTAGCCGAGAGGTGGGGGATAAAGACTCTTGCACCGGCACTTCTAAGGGCCTGCTTGACGCCGTGAAAGAGTTCGACATTGCCGATGCGATCGAAGCCGAAGAGTCCGTGGATCAGCAGGATCGGGTACTGAGTGGTTGCATTCCGTAGCATGTTCATTCCTTTTTCTCGGTGTTTAGAGGGGTGGCTCAGAGGGGTGGATATGGGCTCACTCTAATGCACACTGGCAGCTCTGCGATGTATGAAGAGTCCGCTGTAACCTGATGAAAAAGTTATAGAAAGTGTAGGAAAACTCGAAATACCCTGAGGTCCTGTTCGGAATATCTGGACATCTTTATGCACCAGGCGAGACACATCGCAGCAACGGCCTACTTCCCGTAGGTCATTTGCCGGTCAGAGGATTCGCTTTTCAGATGCCAGCCCTCTGTCGAGGGCTGGTTGCATGGGAAGGGCTATGCCGGGAGTTGGACGCTGTCCCGAGCCCGGAGCCGGTCGGCGGCTTGTCGCAGTAATTGTTCAGTCGTGTCCCAGCCGAGGCAGCCATCGGTGACCGAAACCCCGTAACGCAGCGTCGGGCTCAAGGGCTGGCAGCCTTCGAACAGATGACTCTCGATCATCATGCCTATCAGCGACTGGTCGCCTTGCAGGCGTTGCTCCAGCACGTCGTTGAACACGGCAGGCTGACGAGCCGGGTCTTTGCCACTGTTGGCATGGCTGCAGTCGACCATGATCCGCGCCGGGATCTTGAGTCGGGTCAAGTCACTGCGTATCTGCGCAACGTTGTCGCGATCGTAGTTCGGCCCGCGATGACCACCGCGCAACACCAGGTGGGTGTCGGGATTACCTGGGGTTTGAACAATCGCAGGGTGCCCCTGGCTGTCGACACCGAAATGACGATGCGGGTGGGCGGCCGAACGCATGGCGTCGCTGGCAACCGTGACGCCGCCATCGGTGCCGTTCTTGAAGCCGACCGGCATGCCGAGGCCGCTGGCCATTTCCCGGTGGATCTGCGATTCGGTCGTGCGGGCGCCGATAGCGACCCAGCTCAGCAGGTCGTCGAAGTAGCCAGCCGCCATCGGTTGCAGCAACTCGGTAGCAACCGGCAAGCCGAGTTGAAGCATTTCGCGCATCAGTTCGCGGGACAAAGTCAGGCCACCGGCCATGTCGTCACTGCCATCCAGGTGCGGGTCGTAGGCCAGGCCTTTCCAGCCGACCGTGGTGCGGGGCTTTTCGACATAGGCGCGCATCACCAGCAGCATTTGATCGCTGACGTCGGCGGCGAGGCGGGCGAGATTGGCCGCGTATTCGAGCGCAGAGTGCGGATCGTGAATCGAGCAGGGACCGACGATGATCAGCAAACGGGAGTCTTCACCGTTGAGAATCGCGCGAACAGCCTGGCGGTGCGCGGCGACTTGCTGGGTCAGTGCGTTAGTGAGGGGCAGTTGCTGTTTGAGTTGCAATGAGCTGGGCAGGCGCAGGGTCAGCGCTTCATTGGCAGGGCTCAAGGTGGACAGCGGCAGAGCAGAGACGGACGAGTTCATATTCAGGCTTCCTGGGCGGGCGGCGGGTTCGTTCCCGCGCGCTCGGCCCTACTGGGGTGTTCGACAATTAGCCGGATTGGCTGCGTGTGTGTGCTTGCCACCTGTGGGTGACCGATCGGAGGCGGCAGGCTGTCCCGAGCGGAGGCTGGTAAATCGCCAGGCGGTAAAACTGTCGTGACGGTAATAAGTGGCGTAGTTCATTTTCTGAATCCTCAAGGTGTCTGATGTGTTGCTGAAAAATGGTGGGGCTGAAAAAACAAAACCCCCGGTCGGGAAGCCGACCGGGGGTTGAAAATTCTCTGGTGGCGACCCGTTTAAAGTGGGCGCCGTGTGGGTATCAGGCGCGCCAGTGGCTAAACCAATACCCAAAATAAAAGCTGACCGGAGCACAAACGTCGTTCACCCGGGCAGCCGCAACCGAGCGCGGGGCGCTGGCAGTACGAAGCGGTGAGAGGGCGTTGAACATGGTCTGTCTCCGATGGATGCGCCGAGCTTACTAGAGGCCGGTGCGCGGTTTCAATCAGAAAATGCTATCGATTGCTGACGGCATTTTCTATCGCTTGAGTGCGTCAGGGTTTATGACACACTTTGCCTTCAGCCCAACTTGCAGCGTTTCCAGGACGAACCATGACGACACTGACCATTGCCGCCGCCCAGTCCATCTCCATTGCCGGCGACCTCGCCGCCAATATTGCCTGGCATCAACGCTTCATGCAGGTGGCGGCGGAGCAGGGCGTCCAGTTGCTGGTCTTTCCTGAATTGTCGCTGACCGGATACGAGCGTGGACTGGCAGCGCAATTGGCGATTGCACCCGATGCCGAGGTGCTGCAACCGCTACGCGATTTCGCGAGGGAAGTCGGTGTGACGAGTGTGGTCGGAATGCCGATTCGCCTGTCGGACGATTCACCGGTATTGATCGGTGCGTTGGTCCTCGGCGCCGACGGTTCGTTCGGGGTCTACAGCAAGCAGCATCTGCATCCGGGCGAAGAGTTGGCGTTTGCGCCGGGAACGGGCGGTTCGACGTTGACGATCGGTGCTGACACGGTCGCGTTGGCGGTGTGCGCCGATTTTTCCCACGCCAGCCATGCCGCGGCAGCAGCGGAACAAAGCGCCAACTTATATGCCGCGGGCGTGCTGATCACCGAAAATGGCTACGCGACGGACAGTGCCATGTTGCAAGGTTATGCGAGCGCCCATTCGATGGCCGTGCTCATGGCAAACCACGCTGGTGCAACAGGTGGATGGGAGTCAGCAGGGCGCAGTGCCATCTGGGCGCAGGATGGTTCGCTGATTGCAGCGGCGCCAGGTACCGGGAACCTGTTGGTGGTCGCCCGCCGCGACGCTACGGGCTGGGAAGGGCATATCGTCCCGGTTGCGCAAGCGTGACGGGGTTCCAGTTGCGTCCGGCAACCTCTGGGGATCTGGCATTCGCGCGTGGCCTGACCTGTCGCAACATGCTGCGTTATTACATTCAGAATGATTTGCTCTGGCTGGACGAGGCGTTCGATGTGGCTTGGGCCGGGCGCGAGAACTGGTTGATCGTCCGTGACGATGTCCTGCTGGGCTATGTGAGCCTGAGTCGTGATGCTAAAGCCCTGTATATCCGCGAATTGCACGTGCTCGAAGCGTTTCAGGGGCAAGGAAGCGGTTCCTGGGCGATCGATCAGGTATTCGCCATGGCAAGCAAGGAACGGCGTCCGGCATTACGCCTGACAGTTTTTGAAACGAATCCGGCCAAAGCGCTTTACGAACGAAAAGGGCTGAAGGTGGTCGGTCAAGACGAGTGTTTCCTGAGAATGCAGCGCGATGTCGATGACCTTCATCGCTGAAACGCACTTGTGACAAGCCTTTCAAGATGTATTGAAACTTTTTATATGACGCTTGCCGCTAGGTCTGCCAGTTGCTTTTTGCTAAGGTGTCCGGCAACCCAATAAGACCATATCGCGAGGTGTCTGCTTGATTAGGGTGCTAGTAGTCGATGACCATGATCTCGTTCGTACAGGCATTACACGAATGCTGGCTGACATCGATGGCCTGCAAGTAGTCGGCCAGGCTGAGTCCGGGGAAGAATCCCTGCTCAAGGCGCGTGAGTTGAAACCCGATGTGGTGCTGATGGACGTCAAGATGCCCGGGATCGGCGGTCTTGAAGCCACGCGCAAATTATTGCGCAGCCACCCGGACATCAAAGTCGTAGCGGTCACCGTGTGCGAGGAAGATCCGTTTCCTACGCGCCTGTTGCAGGCGGGTGCCGCCGGTTACCTGACCAAAGGCGCAGGTTTGCCGGAAATGGTCCAGGCGATCCGCCTGGTGTTCGCCGGCCAACGCTATATCAGCCCGCAGATTGCCCAGCAATTGGCGATCAAATCCTTTCAGCCGACTAACGATTCGCCATTCGATGCATTGTCGGAGCGCGAAATCCAGATCGCATTGATGATTGTCGGCTGCCAGAAAGTACAGATCATTTCCGACAAGCTCTGCCTGTCGCCAAAAACGGTCAATACTTATCGTTACCGCATCTTTGAAAAGCTTTCGATCAGCAGTGATGTCGAGCTGACGCTGTTGGCGGTTCGTCACGGAATGGTCGATGCCAGCCTCTGAAAATGACTGAAGTCTTCGATCCCAGCGCCTTTCTGTCGACGGTCAGTGGGCGTCCCGGCGTCTATCGCATGTTCGACAGCGATGCGCGCCTGCTGTATGTCGGCAAGGCCAAGAACCTTAAGAATCGCCTGTCGAGCTACTTTCGAAAGTCCGGTCTTGCGCCCAAGACGGCGGCGCTGGTTGCCCGTATCGCTCAGGTCGAAACAACCATTACGGCCAACGAAACCGAGGCGTTGCTGCTTGAGCAAACGCTGATTAAGGAGTGGCGTCCGCCGTACAACATCCTGCTGCGCGACGACAAATCGTATCCCTACGTTTTTCTTTCGGATGGCCAGTTTCCTCGCTTGAGCATCCATCGCGGGGCGAAAAAGGCCAAGGGCAAGTATTTCGGTCCTTATCCCAGCGCGGGTGCGATTCGCGAAAGCCTGAGTCTGTTGCAAAAGACTTTTTTCGTTCGCCAGTGCGAAGACAGCTATTACAAGAACCGTACGCGTCCTTGCCTGCAATACCAGATCAAGCGCTGCAAGGCGCCGTGTGTCGGGCTGGTTGAGCCAGAGGTGTACGCCGAAGACGTTCGTCACTCGGTGATGTTCCTTGAAGGCCGCAGCAATGCGCTGACGGACGAGTTGTCCGCGGGCATGGAGGAGGCGGCGATCAATCTCGAATTCGAGCGCGCCGCCGAACTGCGCGATCAGATCTCCCTGCTGCGCCGGGTTCAGGATCAACAGAGCATGGAGGGCGGCACAGGCGATATCGATGTGATCGCCGCGTTCGTCAATCCGGGCGGCGCCTGTGTGCACTTGATCAGCGTGCGTGGTGGTCGAGTGCTGGGCAGCAAGAACTTTTTCCCGCAGGTCGGTATCGACGAGGACGTTTCCGAGGTCATGGCCGCGTTTCTGGGCCAGTACTTCATCACCAGTCCAGAACGCGACTTGCCGAGCGAACTGATCGTCAACGTGGTTCACGAAGATTTTCCGACGCTGATAACGGCCATCGAAGAGCTGCGCGGTCGCGAGCTGACCATCAGCCATCGAGTGCGTGGCACCCGGGCACGCTGGCAACAATTGGCGGTTACCAATGCCGAGCAGGCGCTAAGCGCACGTCTGGCCAACCGACAGCACGTCGCCGCGCGTTTCGATGCCTTGGCCGAAGTGTTGAACCTGGACGAGCCGCCGCAGCGTCTCGAGTGCTATGACATCAGCCACTCCAGCGGCGAAGCGACCGTGGCGTCTTGCGTGGTGTTTGGCCCGGAAGGCCCGATCAAGTCCGACTATCGTCGTTACAACATTGAAGGCGTCACCCCGGGCGATGACTATGCAGCCATGCACCAGGCCCTGACCCGGCGCTTCAGCAAACTCAAGGACGGGGAGGGCAAGCTGCCGGACATTCTGTTGGTGGACGGCGGCAAGGGCCAACTGTCCATGGCTCGCGACGTGCTCAATGAGCTGGCGGTGCCTGACCTGATTTTGCTGGGCGTGGCCAAGGGCGCGACTCGCAAGGCCGGTTTCGAAACCCTGTACCTCAACGACGCAGCACACGAATTTACCTTGCGCGGCGATTCCCCCGCGCTGCATTTGATTCAGCAGATACGCGACGAAGCTCACCGTTTCGCGATTACCGGGCACCGCGCTCGCCGAGGCAAAACCCGGCGTACGTCGACGCTCGAGGGCGTTGCAGGGGTCGGACCGACGCGTCGTCGCGATTTGTTGAAACATTTTGGTGGATTGCAGGAGCTGTCTCGTGCCAGCATCGAAGAGATCGCCAAAGCACCCGGAATCAGTAAAAAGCTCGCAGAGTTGATTTATGCAAATCTGCACAGCGAGTAGAATGCCACCTCACCTCGTAGCCAGTTGTGCCGATGAATATCCCTAATCTGATTACCGTTCTACGCGTCCTGCTCATCCCGATCTTCATTTTACTGTTCTACCTGCCTTATCAATGGAGCTACCTGGCCTCCGCCTCGGTGTTCGCATTCGCCGCCGCCACAGACTGGCTGGACGGTTATCTGGCGCGGCGTCTGGAGCAGAGCACGCCGTTCGGGGCGTTCCTTGATCCGGTGGCTGACAAGCTGATGGTGGCCGTTGCGCTGGTGTTGCTGGTGCAAGAGCACGGCAACCTGTGGCTTACGCTGCCAGCCGCCGTCATCATTGGTCGCGAAATTGTCGTCTCGGCGCTGCGTGAGTGGATGGCCGAACTCGGCGCTCGCGCTCACGTCGCCGTGTCAAACCTGGGCAAATGGAAAACCGCCGCGCAAATGCTCGCGCTGGTGATCCTGCTGGCCAATCCATCCGACTTCTCCTTTTGGGTCTTGGTCGGTTATGCCTTGCTGCTGGTGTCTGCGGGCCTGACTTTATGGTCCATGGTCCAATACCTGCGGGCGGCCTGGCCACATCTGAAGACCGACGTGGAAAAGAAATAAAACTTTTTTGAATCAAAGGGTTGACGGGGCTTCTGGATTCTATAGAATGCGCCACACCAAGACGCGGGAATAGCTCAGTTGGTAGAGCACGACCTTGCCAAGGTCGGGGTCGCGAGTTCGAGTCTCGTTTCCCGCTCCAAGTTTGTACGCATTTGATGTTGAGCAACATGACAGCAAATGTAAGTGGCCGAGTAGCAAAATGGTTATGCAGTGGATTGCAAATCCACCTACGCCGGTTCGATTCCGACCTCGGCCTCCACTATAAATAAGCTCCGTAGATCTATGATTTACGGAGCTTTTTTATTTAAGCAGTCCTGCAAGATTTTGTCTTGAAAACGGGATCTGCGAACTTGCTTCACCGGGACGGGATGTATATATTTCGTCCTCTGTTGCACAAGCGTCAGAGCTGCCAGATGGTTATTTGTCAGTCTTCAGACTGCTACACCGCGCTACCGCCCGAATGGCGAAACTGGTAGACGCATGGGACTTAAAATCCCCCGCTCGTAAGGGCGTGCCGGTTCGATTCCGGCTTCGGGCACCATTCAAAACAAAGGCTTACGCTTAACGGCGTAAGCCTTTTTTGTTGGACGTGTGGTTTTCGTGTCTATAGCGTGTCTGTTAGGCACAAGGGCTTGCTGCGATGCAGGCCTTATCGTCTCTGGTCGGGGGGATTAATCCTGTGGCCACTCATTAGACTGGTAGTCGTCCTTGTTGCTTACCATCCGAGCGAGCTTCTGCACCAACGCTTGATGTATCGTCTTCTCCACATGCCGATAAACAAACGAATCCCTAAACTGGACACGTCTTGGTGCAGGGACGCGCAGTGAAAATACATTAACTGTGCGCTCCATATGATTCAGTGCCTGTTCGTACAGATTCAAATTTGTCATAGGCAATGTGGCATCAGATAAGAGTTTTCGGAAGGTACACATTTCGCTGTCTAACCGTCGATGCTTGCGAGTCCTGGATGAGAACCGTCAGTTTGGCATCCGCGAAATGCTCAGGGCTAGTTGCTGCAACTGGTTGGTACTCGAACTCCTGATGCACTCAGCACGCAATTATTTGCTCAATGGAACACGGTCGGTGGGGGAGGTGGCGAGGTTGTGCGGTTTCGCTGACGAGGCGTATTTTCACGGCGCTTCCGCCAGATCCACGGCCAGCCTCCAGGGCAATTCCGACGTCAGCAACTCAATCCCGATACTCCGCAATCACCCTCCAGCACGTGATCGATTGAGAAGAGGTTGTTGTAACGGTGGACGTGCTGCTCAAGCAGAGCCGCACGTCCTGTTTCGGTGTTTACAAACGGAAGCGGTTGACCAGGGTGTTGAACGAGATTGCCAAATTCGAAAGCTCTTGGGTTGACGCATTGGTCTGATGCGCACCCGCCGCTGTTTGCGTCGACAGGTCCTGAATATTGACCAAGTTGCGGTCGACTTCACGGGCAACGTTGGCCTGCTCCTCCGAGGCCGTTGCGATGACTATATTGCGCTCGTTAATCTGCGAAATGCCTTCTGCGATCAGTTCCAGCGCCTCGCCAGTGGCATGAGCGAGTGACTGGGTATCGTTGACCAGTGCCTGGCTTTTGCCCATAGCGGACACGGCCTGATCGGCGCTGGTTTGCACGGCATTGATCATGCCTTCGATTTCGCCGGTCGACGCCTGGGTGCGTGCGGCGAGTGCGCGAACTTCGTCGGCGACCACGGCGAAGCCGCGACCCTGCTCGCCGGCCCTGGCGGCCTCAATGGCGGCGTTGAGGGCCAACAGATTGGTCTGTTCGGCGATACCGCGAATCACGTCCAGTACTTTGCCAATGTCACGGACTCGCACCGCGAGATCCTTGACTATGATGGTCGATGAGGCAATTTCAGAGGTCGCGCTATTGATTGCAGAGACGGCGTCCCGGGCCTTGTCGCGGCCATTACTGGCCTGCTCGCTTGTCGAGCGTGAGGCTTCGGATGTGGACACAGCATTGCGCGCCACTTCTTCCACCGCCGAGGTCATTTCGGTTACCGCTGTAGCGGCTTGCTGAATTTCGTCGTTCTGGCGGACCAGTCCTCGACTGCCGTTATCGGTGACAGCGGTCAGTTCTTCCGCTGCCGAGGCCAGTTGGTCAGAGGCGCTGGCAATTTGCTGGATCGTTTCCTTCAAGCTGAGTTGCATGTCGCCGAGGGCGGTCAGTAACTGGCCGGTTTCATCGCGCCCGGTGCTGACGATAGCCTCAGTCAAATTACCCTCGGCAATGCGCTGGGCGCTGGCTACTGCGGTGGCGATGGGACGGCTGATCAGGCGGCTGATGAACAACCCCAGCAGAATCGCAGCGATGAACGCCAAGACGATGCCCGAGTACAGGGTATTTTTGGCAGACGACTCTTGAACGGTGGCGTCCGCCGCACTTTCTGCGACCTGACGGTCATTGGAGTCGACCATCACGGTCAGTTCATCCATGACTACGCGATAAGTCTTTTGCAGGTCGCCGAGGAGCAGGGCACGGGCTTGTTCCAAATCATTGGCGTTCAGCAAAGCAACGTATTGCTGGACCTTTGCCTGATACACCGGCCAGTCGCGCAACATCTTGTCACCTGCCGCCCGCTCATCGTCAGCCAGGGGACGCTTGCGGTATTCGGCAAACGCTTGCTCGCTCGCCAGTTGGTTGGCCTTCATCGAGGCGATGAACTCGTCTTTCACATTCTGCGGCGCGTTGGAGGCGTGGGCGATGTATAGCCGATAAAGATCGCGGCTTTGCCCAACGGCCTTGGTTTTGGTTTGAGCGGTGTTCGCGATGGCGACCAGGTTGTTGTTGAACACGGACTTCAGACTCTCCGACAGCGCGGCCACGCCCCGACTTCCCAGTACGCCAACGCCGAGGGTGATCAGCGCACAGAGCGCGAATGAAGTGATTAATTTAGTCGAAAGTTTTGCGTCGTTAAGCCAGCTCATCGGTTTGTCCTGAAAAGGGTTTGACTGAACAGTCTATGAAGTGGACCGACGTCACTGATGTGATCGGTCGTCGTATGTCTATCGACAGATTCGTAAAAGGCTAAAGCGTCACTGAATGCGAATACCTGACAAACCCCTCTAGAACGGGTGTTTTGACGCATAAATTCACCTGATTCGTGCATTTGCAGCGCATTTTTCAGGAAATGTCAGACGATCTGTATACGTCGTTATTTACGAAATAAAGCTATATAAAACATATATATAGACGATTTTTTGTTGGTGGCGACAATCAAAAATAAAAGCACAAGCGTGCAAGCATGATCAAAAATGAAAAAAATCCACTCGTCCGCGCTTAAATCCAAATTAATGTGACGATTCACAGGTCTTCAATATCGCTAAAAAGGCCGTAATAGACGCATTTGTTGAAGAATAATTTTTTGCATGATGGCGTATTGCCAAATGTTTCTGGGCGTGAAATATTCTCTTTCCGCAAACATATGACATCGTACGACAGTGCGAATTTGTCAGTGGTGGCCGAATCTTGAAAGTCATGAATGCAGTTGCTCAGGGTAGAAGACATGCCGCGTAAAACGGGTAAGGGAAAAGGCATGAGAA
Organism: Pseudomonas sp. DR48; assembly: GCF_019823085.1. NCBI lineage: Bacteria > Pseudomonadati > Pseudomonadota > Gammaproteobacteria > Pseudomonadales > Pseudomonadaceae > Pseudomonas > Pseudomonas sp. DR48. The sequence continues at coordinate 5,348,497 of NZ_CP081946.1, forward strand.
CTGCTTTTAACGGATTACTGACACTGTTGGTTTGCGCCGCTGGCGGTGCTAACGGTCAAGCACTGGATGCCTCGGCGTCTCCGGGTAAGCGCCTGGCGGTCGCGGCGGATTGCGTGGCGTGTCACACCGTGGCAGGGGGCAAGCCATTTGCGGGTGGTTATCCGCTCGGCTCACCGATGGGCGTCATTTATTCGACCAACATCACCCCCTCCAAAACCGCTGGCATCGGCGGCTATACGAGCGAGCAGTTTGCCCGGGCAGTACGAGACGGGGTAACGCCGGATGGCACGCGACTCTACCCGGCAATGCCGTATACCTCTTACGCGAAGATGACCGACGCTGATGTGGGTGAGCTCTACGACTATTTCATGCACGAAGTAGAGCCTGTCGATGCGACGACGCAGAAAACCGACCTCGATTTCCCGTTCAATATCCGCTCCTCGATGCTCGGATGGAACGCGCTGTTCCACAGCCAGAAGCGCTTTACTCCGGATCCGCGCAAATCCGCCGAGGTGAATCGTGGTGACTATCTGGTCAACGCACTGGCCCATTGCGATACCTGCCATACCCCGCGCAACATCCTGATGGCCGCCGATACCAGCAAGCCGCTTGCCGGTGGTTCGCTCGGCAGTTGGTATGCGCCTAACATCACGTCTGACAAAAGCAGTGGCATCGGCGCGTGGTCCAGCGATGAACTGGTCGCTTACCTGCGCACCGGTCACGCCGATGACAAAGCGCAAGCCGCCGGACCGATGGCCGAGGCGGTCGAGCACAGCCTGCAACACCTGGATGGCGCGGACCTCAAGGCCATCGCGGCCTACCTGCTGCAAACGCAACCGATCAACACCGGGGAGACCAAGGCCCGGCACGAATTCGGCCAAGCCTCGACCGATGAGCTGATCCTGCGCGGCGGCAAACCCGAGGACAATCCGGGCTGGCACATCTTCAGTGGGACATGCGCCAACTGTCACCAGGCCAACGGCCAGGGCACCCGTGAATACCCTTCGCTGTTCCACAACACCGCCACCAGTGGCAGCGACAACCTGATCGCCGCGATTGTCTATGGCGTGCATCGCGAAGTGAACGGCGTGGAAATCGACATGCCCGCATTCGGTCCGGACGCACTGTTCACCGACCGCCTCAACGATCAACAGATTGCCGATGTCAGCAACTACGTGCTGTCTCGTTACGGCAACGCCGCCCTGAAAGTGACTGCCGCCGATGTGACGCAGGTGCGGGAGGGCGGGCCGAAGGCACCGCTGGCGGTAATGGCGAAATTCACCATTCCAGTCATCGTCCTTGCCGGTGTGCTGATCGGTCTGATGGCAATGATGTTGATCTCGCGCCGTAGACGCCGGGAGGCCTGAGCAATGGATAATTCGATGACTGACAAACCTACACCGATTCACTCCGCCTCTGCGGTACTCTCGCGTCGCAGCCTGCTGCGCGCCTCCGTCACCGCGGGAGTGACCGCGCTGGTCAGTGGCCTGATGCCCTGGCAATCGGTCATGGCGGCTGCGCAGTCAGACGCTGACTTCATCGCCCTGTCGCAGTTTCTGGTAAGCCGCCCGGTCAGCCCGGTTCTGGCAGCACGCTATTACGCAGCCCTGGCCAAGCGAGCGCCGAACTTCATTACCAACGTGATTGCCCTCAAACAACTGGTGGGCGAGCGGGGCTTCAAACACGTCGATGAATACCTGGCATTGACCGATGCCGATCCTTCGTTGAAGGCGACCGCGACCAGCATCATTTCGGCCTGGTACCTCGGCGTTGTCGGTGAGCCGGCCGACGCGGAAATGATCAGCTATTCGCTAGCCATGATGTACCGCCCGACCCACGGCATTCTCATCATCCCTACTTATGGTGGCGGCCCGAATACCTGGGGTCCCAAACCAGCAGCTACTCAGGATTTCAAACTATGAGAAACGGTGATTTCGACGCCGACGTAGTCATCATCGGCTCCGGTGTCATGGGCGGCCTGATTGCAACCGGTCTGGCCAAAGCGAACAAGTCGGTGATCGTTCTCGAGGCTGGTCCGCGGGTCAATCGGCGGGATGTGGTCGAGACTTTCCGTAACGCGCCCGTCAAACTGTCTCTGGCCAACGCCAAGTTGCAGGGGGCCGGATCGCCGTACCCGAGCTTGCCGCACGCGCCGTCGACGTACGGTGATTACTTGCAACAGGTCGGGCCGGTCAAATACAACACGTCCTACTTGCGAGTTGTCGGCGGCACCACTTGGCACTTCGGCTCGTCGCTATGGCGCATGCTGCCTAACGACTTCCGGCTGAAGTCCTTGTACGGTCGCGGTCGTGACTGGCCGATCAGCTACGACGAACTGGAACCGTTCTATGCCCGGGCCGAGACTGAGCTGGGGGTGTCCGGCGTCGATGGCCAGGATGAAAGCGGGCAGGGCGGCGACGCTTTTCCGCCACGCTCGATTCCGTATCCGATGGAAGGGCTAAAGCCCAGCTACATGTTCACCCGACTCTCGGAAATGCTCGGCAAGGGCGGATACAATCCGATACTCGAACCCAATGGCCGCGCCACCCGCCCGTACGGCAAGCGACCACCTTGCGCCGGTAACAACAACTGCAACCCGGTGTGCCCGATTGCCGCCAAGTACGACGGCTCGATGCACATCGACGAAGCGGAGCGCAACGGCGCCAAGGTCCTGGAAAATTCAGTTGTCTACAAAATCGAAGCCGGAGATGACGGCCAGATTAACGCCATCTGGTACATGCGCCCCGACAAGTCGACCCACAGGCTGACGGCTCGCTATTTCGTACTCGCGGCGTATGGAATCGAATCGCCGAAGCTGCTACTGATGTCGACCTCCGACAAGTACCCGAACGGCATTGCCAACTCTTCCGATCAGGTGGGCCGTAATCTGATGGACCACACGGGTATCAGCATGAACGTCATGACCAAGGAAGACATGTGGCCCGGTGAAGGACCGACGCAACTGCTGGTGTATCTGAACAGCCGCGACGGTGCCTTCCGCAAGGATTACCCGGGTTACAAGATCAAGGTCCGCAACACCGTTCCGACCTCGCAGATCACCACTAACCTGATCGCCAAAGGTGTGTTGGGCTCCAGACTGGATGAGCAGATTCGTTTGCAGTCGGCACGGTCCCTCAACTGGGCAGTGGACTTCGAAACGCTGCCGCTGCCGGAAAACCGCGTGACGCCGAGCAAGACCAGGTTCGACGCCATTGGACTGCCAGTGCCGGAGATCTACTACAGCGTTCCTGACTACTGGCATGCAGGCAAAGAGAAAGCGCTGGAGGACTTCAAAAAGTTCGCGGAACTGCTGGACGCCGATATCCTCAGCACCGATGTCAATTTCCAGAACCGCCAGCACATCATGGGAACGACCATCATGGGCGACGACCCGAAGGACTCGGTAGTGGACCGCGATTGCCGCAGCCACGATCACGCCAACCTGTTCATCGCTGGCACCAGCGTCATGCCGTCGTCATCCTGTGTCAACCCGACGCTGACCGGCGCGGCCCTGAGCATCCGCATTGCTGATGTGTTAGTGGGCGAGGTCTAGGTCGCCAATACCTTGGATTGAAGGCCTGCATGAGGAAGCTCATGCAGGCCTTTGTCGTTTTTGCTCCGCAATTTTCGCGGCCAGTTACCGAATGGAACTTCTATACAAATGGCTGGCCAGTAAAACCACGAGGTAATCTTTGCAGCCCGGTCATGGCAGTTAGCCGTTCCGTCCAGGCGGCGCGCCAGTCATTGGCGGTATGAGTAGCTTTGGCTTTGCGGGCGGCGCGGCGTGCCGCGTTGCGCTCGGCCTTGCGCGCATCCTTGAATGCGTCGGTATTCCGGCAGCTTCTGCATTTGACGCGGGTCAGCACGTTGGTTGAGGTGAGGTTGCTACCTTTGTGACCGCAGGCCAAGTGCCCGCCGACTTTGAAGTGAGTGACCATCAGACGCCTCCTTCGTGACGTGTAGTCATTTGACACCCCGTGGTTGCAGGCGTTCGACAGCCCGGACAACAGACAAAAAAAATGGCCTGCATGCGGGCAGGCCAAGGGGGAGTTCATCAAAGGAGTGAGCTGACTTTAGGGCGCGCGGTGTGAACATAACGTGAAAGAAAAGTCGTAAATAAAAAAGCCCGGCGCCAGGCCGGGTTGGGGTATCACAGGAAATAATCAAGCAGGCACGCACGCAGTGACGATTAAGTCGCCGTTCGTGCGTGCTGAATCATGCCCTTTCTCGAAGGAAGAATCCGGATCAAATCATCTGAACCTTGGCAGCGGTGGCTCGACAGGTTTTAGCGAAGACAAGGTGTTTTGAATCAGCGGCTCGTCTTTTTCGATATCGTTCAGACGATCACGGATTCTGAGGGCTGTCGGGTGCCCCCCTTGATGATCCACCCAGTCGGCAATTTCCTTGCACGCGGCAGCAAGTCTGGCCTGACGAGAGTCAAGCAGGGTGAGCAGGGTGGTGATGGACTCTTTTTCGGACATGGCAAACACCTCCGTTCAAGAAACCTGGTAAGCGGCAGCAAAAAGCCCGCGAGTGCGAGCTTTCTGCCATTGGGGTCGCTGGTCCATCAGCTGTTTAAGTATAGACCCGGGCTTCAGCCTTGTCGGACCTTCACTTGAGACCTGGCATTGAGCTGTCGGCATTCACGTCGGGCGTCTTCTTCAAGATCGAAACCGTCACCGATGAAACCATGGGTTCGAGTATCGGCGATGCGATACCAGACGGCGGCGTCGGGTGGCAGGTGGCTGGTTTCTCCGGCTCGGCGACCATGAATGATGATCTTGTTGCAACGCTTCACAACGAAAATGTCTTCCATGGCGTCACCGCAGCTTATTTGTGTCCACATCAACTATAGAAGTTCTTTGCGAAGGTGCAAAAAAGGATGGCTCAGTTCGTCGGTTTCGTTGCGGCGATCATTTTGTCCAGAAACATGGCCAGCCCGACTTCCTCAGCCCGCAGCCCTTTACGCGTCCTCGGCCGAGGCAGTTCGGCCAATGCACCGAGCATGAATCCTTCGAGCACTGCCGGGTGGATGTAGCATTTGCGGCAGACTGCCGGGGTGTTGCCCAACTGTTTGGCGACGTCTTTTACCATCGCCACAACATGCCGTTTTGCATCCGATTCGGGCTCCCACTGCAGCTCTCTCAACACGGACAATGCCAGCGCGCTGCCCGCCCAGGTGCGGTAATCCTTGGCCGTGAAGTCGGCGCCGGTGAGGGTTTGCAGGTAGGCATTGACGTCGGATGAACTGACGGTGTGCCGCTCGCCTTGTTCGTCCAGGTATTGAAACAGGTCTTGTCCGGGGATCTCCAGGCAGCGCTTGATGATTCGCGCCAGGCGTCGGTCTTTCACGGTGATCTGGTGTTCGACGCCACTTTTGCCGCGGAACTGGAACAGGATCGCGCTGCCGTTCACCTCGACGTGGCGGCTACGCAGGGTGGTCAGTCCATAGGACCGATTTTCCCGGGCGTATTGGGTGTTGCCGACCCGGATCAACGTCGCATCGAGCAGGGTAATAACAGTCGCCATGACTTTGTCCCGACTGAACCCGGGCGCGTCGAGCAATGCTTCCAGACGTTTGCGCAACTTGGGCAATGCCTGGCCGAAATCCCTCAGGCGCGAGTATTTGTCGGCGTCGCGCACTTCGCGCCAGCGCGGGTGATAGCGGTATTGTTTGCGGCCGCGGGCATCACGGCCGGTGGCTTGCAGATGGCCGCGCGGGTCGGCGCAGATCCACACCTTGGTGTAGGCCGGTGGCACGGCGAGGGCGTTGATGCGTTTGATTTCGTCGGGGTCTTTGATGCGCTGGCCCGCAGGATCGAAATAGCAGAATTTCCCGCGCAACAGTTTGCGGGTGATTCCGGGCTGCGTGTCATCGACATAGTGCAGGTCCGGTGGCAGCACATCGGGCAGCGCGTTATCGGGCATGGCGGGCAATCCTCGGCGACGAATCAGGGGCCTGTAAAGCCATTGACCGCGCCCGTTCGCCGTGGTGCCAGCGGATTTAAGCCAGGACGGCCACCGCTTTGATTTGCGCCCAAAGCTGTTGGCCGGGGTGCACGCCGAGTTGATCCCGGGAGTAGCGCGTGATGCGTGCAAGCAGCGGCGTACCGCCTGCATTCAGGCGGATCAGTACGTGAGCGGCATTGTCGGCGCCGATTTCACTGATCACCGTAACGGGCAAGCGATTGAGGATGCTGCTTTGCTCGACGCTTTGCAGGCTCAGGCTGACATCTCGTGCCTGGACCTTGCAGCGCAATGCCTGCCCCTGGCTCATGGGCGCGTGTGCCACCCGAATGCTTAGATCGGAGCCGGGCAATTGCAGCGTGAGCAATTGATAGTGCGGGTCATAAGCGCTGACATGACCTTCAACCACAACGCCAGCATCGTCGCCCAGCGCCAAAGGCAGATCGAGACGCGCCAGGGTTTCACCGATATGCCCACTGGCAAGCGCCTTGCCATCGCTGAGCAATACGAGGTGATCGGCCAGCCGCGCAACTTCATCCTGCGAGTGACTGACGTACAGCACCGGGATGTCCAGTTCATCGTGCAAGCGTTGCAGGTACGGCAGGATCTCGTTCTTACGCTGGCTATCCAGCGCCGCCAGCGGTTCGTCCATCAGCAACAGTTTCGGGCTGGTGAGCAGCGCACGAGCGATGCCGATACGTTGCCGTTCTCCGCCGGACAGATGTTGCGGATGACGGTCCAGCAGATGACCGATACCCAGCAGTTCAGTGGCATGCGCCATGTCGACGCGGCGCTGCGGTTTCGGAATACGTTTGAGACCGAATTCCAGATTGGCCAGCACCGACAGATGGGGAAACAGGCTGGCTTCCTGGAAAACGTAGCCCAGTGCGCGTTTATGTGGCGGGACGAAAATCTTCTTGTCGCTGTCCTGCCAGACTTCATCGTTGACCTGAATGAAGCCGTTTTCGGCCCGTTCCAGACCGGCGATGCAGCGCAGGCACGTCGTCTTGCCCGAGCCGGAAGGACCGTATAGCGCGGTCACCCCACGGCCCGGCAAATGCAGATCCACGTCCAGGGCGAACCCCGAGTAATTCAGTTTCAGTCGCGTATGAATCATCGATCAGCTCCAGCCCGCTTTGGTTTTGCGGCTGGAGTAGAGCGCCAGCAACACGGCAAACGAGAACACCAGCATCGCCCCGGCCAGCCAATGGGCCTGGGCGTATTCCATCGCTTCGACGTGATCGTAGATCTGCACTGAGACCACGCGGGTCTTGTCGGGGATGTTGCCGCCGATCATCAGCACCACACCGAATTCGCCGACGGTGTGGGCGAAACCGAGAATGGTCGCGGTGATAAATCCCGGGCGTGCCAGTGGCAGAATCACGCTGAAAAAAGTGTCCCAAGGATTGGCGCGCAAGGTCGCGGCCACTTCCAATGGGCGAGTGCCAATGGCGGAAAACGCGTTTTGCAGCGGCTGGACCACGAATGGCATCGAGTAAAGCACTGAGCCGATGACCAAGCCGGCAAAACTGAAGGTCAGCGTGCCGAACCCCAGCGATTGGGTGAAATGACCGACGAAGCCATTGGGGCCCAGCGCCAGCAACAGATAAAAACCAATCACCGTGGGCGGCAGCACCAGGGGCAGGGCGACAACGGCCCCGACCGGGCCGCGCAGCCAGGACTGAGTGCGCGAAAGCCATAACGCAATCGGAGTACCGATGATCAACAGGATCACCGTGGTCAGGGACGCCAGTTTCAGGGTCAACCAGATGGCGGAAAAATCGGCACTCGTCAGGGTCATTTAGAGTTGGTAACCGTAGGACTTGATGACAGCGGCGGCTTTCGGACCCTTGAGGTAGTCAACCAACGCTTTGGCAGCCGGGTTGTCCTTGCCCTTATTGAGGATCACGGCGTCTTGTTTGATCGGGTCGTGCATGGCGGCCGGAACGATCCAGGCTGAACCGCTGGTGACTTTGCCGTCTTTATAGATCTGCGACAAGGCCACAAAACCCAGTTCAGCGTTGCCGGTGGAAACGAACTGGTAGGCCTGGGTGATGTTCTGGCCTTCAACGATCTTGTCTTTGACCTTGTCAGTCAGGCCCAGCTTGGCCAGCACCTGTGTGGCAGCCAGGCCATAGGGAGCGGCCTTTGGGTTGGCAATCGACAAATGCTGATACTGATTGTCGCCGAGTACTTTGCCTTTGGCATCGACGTATCCGTCTTTTGCCGACCAAAGCGCCAACGTGCCGACGGCGTAAGTGAAGCGTGAACCCTTGACGGTATCGCCTTCGGCTTCGAGTTTTTGCGGGGTGGTGTCGTCTGCCGAGAGGAACACTTCGAACGGCGCGCCATTCTTGATCTGGGTGTAGAACTGGCCCGTTGCGCCAAAGGAGGTGACCAGTTTGTGCCCGGTGTCTTTCTCGAAATCAGCAGCGATGGCCTGGATCGGCGCGGTGAAGTTGGCGGCAACCGCCACCTGGACTTCGTCCGCCTGAGCGGAGCCGAAAGCCAATACGGCGACAAGGCCTGCGAGACAGGTTGGGGCAAAACGTGAGGCACGAATGGACATGAAACGGCTCCGTTATAGGCGAATGCAACGAGGGGATTAAAACGCTATATAGCGGAATATATAGCGAAATGCCGGCAAACGGAATGCGTGGAATTCAGGACCTTGAAGTAATCGATGGCCTGCAGCAGCCTTCGTCAGCTGCTACAGGAGACCGCGTGTTACCGACGCATCAACTTGGCCAAGCCTTCGTCGGCCAATCGCTTGGTCAGCTCGGCGGTCGTCGTTTCAGTGCACAACGTGAACGCTTGCCCAGCCCAGAGGTTGCTGAAATCCGCTTCATCTTTGGCGCGCAACGGCATCAACGCACCACCGGCCAGAGGGAAGGCGGGGGCTTTATCGCTCATGGGGCCGAGTTCGCGCATGACCCGGTTGAGAATCCCGCGTGCCGGGCGGCCGGTGAAAAGGTTGGTCACCGCGGTCTCGCTTTCCTTGGCGGTGCGCAACGCTTTGTGGTGAGACGCGCTGACCTTGGCTTCCGGTGTGAACAAGTAAGCCGTACCCACCTGCACCGCCGAAGCGCCCAGCACAAACGCTGCCGCCACGCCACGCGCATCGCTGATCCCGCCGGCTGCAATCACCGGCACTTTCACCGCGTCGACGATTTGCGGCACCAAGGCGAATGTTCCGACCTGGCTGCTCAGGTCATCGCTGAGAAACATCCCGCGATGGCCTCCGGCCTCGTAACCCATGGCGATGATCGCGTCGCAGCCATGTTGTTCCAACCAGATGGCTTCTTCGACCGTGGTCGCCGATGAGAGGATTTTTGCCCCAGTGGCTTTGACCCGATCCAGCAGGGATTTTTCGGGAAGGCCAAAGTGGAAGCTCACGACTTCGGGGCGAAACTCTTCGAGCACCTCGCAGGCCGCGTTATCGAAAGGTGCACGATTGGAGACCGGTGTCGGTGCTTCGAAATCGACGCCCAACTCTCGATAGTACGGTTCCAGCAGATTCTTCCAGTCGCGCGCGCGTTGCTCGTCGGCGGCCGGCATTTGATGGCAAAAGTAGTTGATGTTGAACGGACGCTGGCTGTGTTGACGGATCGTCTTCAGCTCCTCGCGCAATTGATCGATGCTCAGCATGGCAGCGGGCATAGAACCCAGGCCGCCCGCGTTGCTCGCCGCAATTACCATGGCCGATCCGGTGGCGCCAGCCATGGGCGCCTGGATGATCGGCAGCTCGATGCCAAGCAGGTCAAGAATGCGGGTGTCTGGCCATTGGCTCATTTGAATGATTCTCCGACAGGTCGAACCGGTTTTTTACCAGCAGTCAGTGGTGCCAGTCGACTTTTAATTGTCCCGCACAAGAAGCCGGATACCTCGATGATGCCGCCCGCCACGCACCCCAAAAAACGCCTGTTTCATGTGTAGGCAAGGGTGCGGCTAAGATGAAAGTCTTGTACGGCGAAATGTTTCTTTGTGGTATTTCAATAGGCCCACAACCTGATTAATTCCATTGAGAGGTCATGATGTTCAAAGGTATTTTGATCGACAAAGACGACAGCGGTTACCGGGCCACACTGCAAGAGATCAATGACGATCAACTGCCCGAGGGTGATGTGACCGTGCGCGTGGCGTACAGCACACTGAACTTCAAGGATGGCCTGGCAATTACCGGCAGCAGCCCGGTGGTGAGGAAATTCCCGATGGTGCCCGGGATCGATCTGGCCGGCAGCGTCGAGGCCAGTCAGCATCCGGACTACAAAGTCGGTGACCAGGTCCTGCTCAATGGCTGGGGCGTGGGCGAAGGGCACTGGGGCGGACTGGCGCAAAAGGCTCGCCTGAAGGGCGACTGGCTGATCCCACTGCCCAAGGAATTCACTGCAGCCCAGGCCATGGCGATCGGTACTGCCGGGTACACGGCGATGCTGAGCATCCTGGCGCTGGAACATAACGGCGTGACACCTGAGCAGGGCGAGGTCCTGGTCACCGGGGCCAATGGTGGCGTCGGCAGCTTCGCCATCGCGCTGCTGAGCAAACTCGGCTATCGGGTCGTGGCATCTACCGGCCGCACCTCCGAACACGATTACCTCAAGCAGCTGGGGGCCAGCGAAATCATCGATCGCGCCACGCTTTCCGAGCCCGGTAAACCATTGGCCAAAGAGCGTTGGGCGGCGGTGATCGACTCGGTCGGCAGTCACACCCTGGCCAACGCCTGTGCCAGCACCAAGGCCAATGGCACCGTGGCCGCGTGCGGTCTGGCCCAAGGCATGGACTTTCCGGCGTCAGTCGCGCCATTCATTTTGCGCGGCGTGACCCTGGCCGGGATCAACAGCGTGACCCAACCCAAAGCCAAGCGGATAGAGGCCTGGAACCGCCTGGCGAAAGACCTGGATTTTGCCCTGTTGCCGCTGATCAGTCATGAGATCGGCTTGAGCGAAGCCATCGACGCCGCACCGCGCTTGCTGGCCGGGCAATTGCGCGGTCGGGTGGTAGTTGATGTGAATCGCTGATTACACGGTTTCGCGTTCCAGCAACTGACGTTTGCGCTCGACACCCCAGCGATAGCCCGACAGGTTGCCGTCGCTACGCACTACGCGGTGGCAGGGAATGGCCACTGCGATGCTGTTCGCGCCACAGGCCTGGGCCACGGCACGTACGGCTTTCGGCGCACCGATCCGTTGCGCGATATCGGCGTAGCTGGCGGTGCTGCCGGCAGGAATCTCTCGCAGCGCCTGCCAGACCCGCTCCTGGAATGCTGTCCCGCGTACGTCCAGTGGCAAGTCCAGGCCCATGGCCGGTGCTTCGATAAAACCGACAACCTTGGCGATCAATTGCTCAAATTCGTGATCAGCACCAATCAGGTTGGCACGTCGAAACTTGTCCTGCAGGTCGCAGACCAGTTGGTGCGGATCGTCCCCCAGTAAAATCGCGCAGACGCCGCGCTCACTTTGCGCCACCAGAATCGCCCCCAAGGAGCACTGGCCGACGGCGAAGCGGATGTCGGTATTCTTACCGGCCGCACGGTAATCCCCAGGTTTCATGCCCAACACCTGATCGGCTGACTCATAGAAGCGGCTATTGGAATTGAAGCCTGCCTCATAAAGGGCATCGGTGACCGAACCGCCATGTGCCAGATGATCGCGAACCTTGCGTGAGCGATGGGCCGTGGCGTAACCCTTGGGTGTCAACCCGGTCACGGCTTTGAACACGCGATGAAAGTGGAAACTGCTCAGGCCGGCAGCTTGCGCCAATTCATTCAGGGCGGGCAGATGTTCGGCGGATTCGATGTGACGGCACGCGGCGGCCACGATCGCTGCATGTTGTGCGGCAACGTCGCTTTGATCCTTTGCGGCCCGCTTGCTCGGACGATAGCCGGCCGCCCGGGCTTGTTCGGCGGTGTCGAAAAACTCGACATTCTGCGGATTCGGCAAGCGCGCCAGACTGCTGGGGCGGCAGTAGATCCCGGTGGTTTTCACGGCATAGACAAATTCCCCGTCCGCTTCTGGATCGCGCGCGACGACAGCCGCCCAACGGGGGTCGTCCTTGGTGGCAATTTTTTTTGAATGAGTGGTCATGGTGTTATGTCCGTTGGCCCGTTTCATTCAGACTATCCAGCCAGCAGGATCGCGACACTCCGAGTCTTGCGGTCGAATTCGAGGGTTTCAACCGGCGGTTCGAAAAGTGAAGTTGATCCGTTGCTCGCCCAGTCGCGGGTGATAACCCTCCTTGATCGGCAGGACGCCGTGATAGCGCAAGCGGTCGACGCCACCCCAGACCACGATATCGCCATGCAGCAGCCCTATGCGCTGGCTTTTGTCCCCACGTTCAAAGCCACCGAACAGAAACGTAGCCGGCAATCCCAGTGACACGGACACTATGGGCGCCGCGTAGGAACCTTCGTCTTTGTCCTGATGCAATGACATCTTGGCTCCAGGGATATAGCGGTTGATCAGGCAGGAGTCGGGTACGAAGTCCGCAAATCCCGCTTCCCGTGCCGCCGCTTGTGCCAGTTCGAAAAACACCTCGGGCATCTTGGGCCAGGGTTGTCCGGTTTGCGGGTCGTGACGCGTGTAGCGGTAACCACTGCGGTCGGTGGTCCAACCCCAGGTGCCGCAACTGCTCAAGGCGACCGACATGGTGAAACCGCCCGGCGTGACCATTTGCCGAAACGGCGCTGCCGCCAGAACCGCTTCCAGCTCAGGCAGCAATTGCTCCAGCCAGGGCAGGGCAAAGCCTCGCAGGACGTAGGACTGTTCACCGATCTGCTCGCGCCGGGGCAGTTGCTCGGGCTCGGCATCAGCAAACATATCGAGGGTGGTCGGGCTCATGGGGTCATAGCGCATCGTGAAAGATGATTCCAAGAGTATGCCGTTTTCCACTGTGAAGGCGACTCACGCCGTGGCGCATCGTCCTCTGGCGCTGCTTGGTCTGAAGCGATAAGAGTGTGAACACTCTGGCACTTGGGGCCAGACTCGGGCGGGCGCGGAGGATGACGTCCTTGTTGTCGCTCCGGGGGCCGAGGCGCGTTACAGTGCCTTGCTGACGCTGATATCGCTGATGACGTCTTCGCTCGAACCATGGATGGCGTCCAGCGCGGCTTTGGCTTCTTCTTCAGTGCCGTTTACCAGTTGGGCAAATTCGAAGCGGCGTTCACCGTTGAGTTTGTATTTGATGACGTACTTGGTCGTTTGGGCCACGGTGATTCCTGCCTGTGTGCGTGTGAGAGCGTTTTTCAGCTCAGTTTCGAGCTGGAACGACGGATGATCTTGATCGAGTGCGTCAGGGTCGGTTTACGGGTCACGCTGATCGGGCGACGGTTGACCGTGTCGATGGTGATGTTCCAGAAACCGGTGCTCGGCGCTGTAATCCGGGCCGGGAAGGTGTCGAACGCACCGCCGTGGTAAGTGTGACGGCCGCCATTCTTGAAGCTGCGGAAGTTGGCGTCGTTCATCAAGCGGATGTTGCACATTTGCGAGCACTGGATGACGACGATGTCGTCTTCGTTGAGGTGCTCGCGCTGGTGGATAAATTTCATGAGGCGCCTCCAGAAGGGCTTTTTCTACAAAATCAAATCGATAGCATGGGCGATTGGCGCAGTTTATCAGCCCGAACGGGTTATTATCCGGTCGCCGGGGTCCGCTTTGACAATTAAAAACAGTTATTCGGAATTCTATGAGCGATAAAAGCAATGAGCCTCGGAGAAAATCAGCATTTGTGCTGTCGGAGGGTCTTTATCGGAGGTTTAGTATGAAGTGGGGTGTATTGGTCCTGCCGCTGGCTTTAGTAGTGAGCGGTTGCGCAAATGTCGCGGAAATTAGTGAAACGCTGCCCACGATGAATGTGATCTCAGGCAAGAAGCCCCATGAGTATGCGCAGTGCCTGGTAGAAAATCTGGCGAAGAGTCGTGGCGCCTTGCAACTGGAGTCGCACAAGGACGGTGTGCGGGTGATCGTGCCAGCCAAGTTTTCTTCGGCCCCGGCCGCTGTCTTCGATATCGAAGAACGCTCGAGCGGCAGCAGTATCAAGCTGCATGAGCGGATGTCCAATGTGCCGATACGTCCAAAGGATGTACAGAAAGCCGCCAATATCTGTATTTCCGGCTGATAGAATGGCGAGCTTCAGCACCAATGCCGTCAAGGTCGCACTTTGACGGCATTGTCATTTTTGGAGTCGAGCATGAAGCGAGAGCAGGTGCGGGAGTGCCATGCAGAGGGTCTGATCTCTGCCACCCACGTGATTCAGAACCCGGCGACCCCGGGTGAATGGATCGTTTTTTTCAAGAAAAGCGCCGGGCGCAGTTATTTCCTGGTGGATGAGAACGACGAAGTTGAATCCTTCGCTCGCCTCGACGATTTGATCGAGACCGTACGCGGCCTCGGGCTCAAATTCGCCGAAATTCACATGTAGAACCGCAGGCTTTACTTGCAGACCACCACGACACTGCGGTTTTTGAAGTTGCCGACATCGACACCCAGTGTCTTGTCGCTTTCCTTGGTCGAAGGTGAGCCGTCGGTACCGACGATCCGGTAGCCGGTACCAGCGCACGAGGCGTCGGCTTTTTCATAGCAAGTGGCCCAGGAGTTGGCTTCTCCAGGGCATTCGATGGTCAGCCCTTGCTCGCCATTGTTCAGGTAAGTCGTTTCGGAAGTGGCGCAGCCGTTCAGGGCCAATATCGCAATCAGTGGCAAAAATCTTTTCATGTTGTTGTCGTCGTCAGGATGATGGGGCTATGGCTGTGACATCGCTGATGTCAAAAGGTTATAGCGAATGGCCACTTCTTTGCAGGCAATCACAAAAAAAGCCCTGCATGAGCAGGGCTTCGTCAAAAAACCGGGTTCAGATCAAGCCTTGTCTTTGCCGCGACGGTTGGTGGTTGGGTGTTCCAGTTCCATTACGGATGCCACCTCAGTTGCCATTGCTTCGGTCGGCAAGGGACCGATTTTTTCACCCGTGGCGCTTTGCAGCCACCACTGGCCGTCTTTCGCCTTACTGATCAAGTACCCGTTGACGCTTTTTGCATCCGACATCTATCTGCCTCGTTGGCTGGTTCTGTTGCGCAATGATAGCGCCAAATGCACTCAGGCGGTGCCGATGGGCGTATGGTGGTGCGATTGAATCGCCCGTGCAGGTCTGCTGATCTCTGCTATCTATTAGGGTCGGCCATCAGATCTGCGGAACTATCCGCGATAATATTTCTCTATGTTGGCATCGGTTAGCCAGTGCGGGGCATTGTAAGGTGCACGCCGCCTGATTAGACTGCGCCGAAACTCGTACACACAGCCCTTTCAAGGACTTATATGATCAAGAAATGCTTGTTCCCAGCAGCCGGTTACGGTACTCGCTTCCTGCCAGCGACTAAAGCCATGCCCAAAGAAATGCTGCCGGTGGTAAACAAGCCACTGATCCAGTACGGCGTCGAAGAAGCACTGGACGCTGGGTTGACTGAAATCTCCATCGTCACCGGTCGCGGCAAACGCGCTCTGGAAGACCACTTCGACATCAGCTACGAGCTGGAAAACCAGATCAAGGGCACCGACAAAGAGAAATACCTGGTCGGTATCCGCAAGCTGCTCGACAACTGCTCGTTCTCCTACACCCGCCAGACAGAAATGAAAGGCCTGGGCCACGCGATCCTGACTGGTCGTCCACTGATCGGTGATGAACCCTTCGCCGTGGTACTGGCGGATGACTTGTGCGTCAACCTCGATGGTGACGGCGTTCTGACCCAGATGGTCAAGCTGTACAAGCAGTTCCGCTGCTCGATCGTCGCGATCCAGGAAGTCGACCCGCAAGAAACTCACAAATACGGTGTGATCTCCGGTGAGATGATCCGCGACGACATCTATCGCGTTCACAGCATGGTTGAAAAACCAAAGCCGGAAGACGCGCCGTCGAACCTGGCGATCATCGGTCGTTACATCCTGACGCCGGACATCTTCGATCTGATCGAACAGACCGAGCCAGGCAAGGGTGGTGAAATCCAGATCACCGACGCCCTGATGAAGCAGGCCCAAAACGGCTGCGTCATGGCTTACAAGTTCAAAGGCAAGCGGTTCGACTGCGGTGGCGCTGAAGGCTACATCGACGCGACCAACTTCTGCTTCGAGAACTTCTACAAGACTGGCAAGGCTTACTGATTAGCGCCTGACCTGCTTGTATTGAAAAGCCACCTTCGGGTGGCTTTTTCATTTTCCGCCCCCATAACGCTTGCAGCGCTTGCCCAACGGACGTCTGCGGGTATGCTGGTTGCCTGCCGAGGAGATTGAAAATGGCCTACGATTTTGACCTGTATGTGATTGGCGCCGGTTCCGGCGGTGTACGAGCTGCGCGTTTTGCCGCTGGTTTTGGTGCGAAAGTGGCTGTGGCCGAGAGCCGCTACCTGGGTGGCACCTGTGTAAACGTCGGCTGCGTGCCGAAGAAGTTGCTGGTCTACGGCGCGCACTTTGCCGAAGATTTCGAGCAGTCCTCAGGTTTTGGCTGGACGCCGGGCGAAGCGAAGTTCGATTGGGCAACGCTGATCGCCAACAAGGATCGCGAGATCAATCGCCTGAACGGGATTTACCGCAACCTGCTGGTCAATAGTGGCGTCACCTTGCATGAAGGCCATGCCCGGATCGTCGACCCGAACACGGTCGAGATCAATGGCGAGCGCTACACCGCCAAAAACATCCTCATTGCTACCGGTGGCTGGCCGCAGATTCCGGAGATTCCCGGGCACGAACATGCGATCAGTTCCAATCAAGCCTTCTTCCTCAAAGAGCTGCCCAAGCGTGTCGTGGTGGTCGGGGGAGGGTATATCGCGGTGGAATTTGCCGGGATTTTCCACGGGCTGGGCGCCGAGACCACGTTGTTGTACCGCGGTGAGCTGTTCCTGCGTGGATTCGACGGTTCGGTGCGCAAGCATTTGCAGGAAGAGCTGACCAAGCGGGGCATGAACCTGCAATTCAATTCCGATATCGAGCGTATCGATAAACAATCCGACGGCAGCCTGAAGGTGACGCTCAAGGATGGTCGCGAGCTGGAGGCTGACTGCGTGTTCTACGCTACCGGCCGACGTCCGATGCTGGATAACCTGGGGTTGGAGAACACGGGCGTCAAGCTCGACAAGAAAGGCTTCATCGAAGTCGACGAGCAGTATCAGACTGCAGATCCGTCGATCCTGGCCCTCGGCGATGTGATCGGTCGTGTGCAACTGA
Source organism: Pseudomonas sp. DR48 (assembly GCF_019823085.1). Lineage (NCBI taxonomy): Bacteria > Pseudomonadati > Pseudomonadota > Gammaproteobacteria > Pseudomonadales > Pseudomonadaceae > Pseudomonas > Pseudomonas sp. DR48. Next base: position 5,365,668 of record NZ_CP081946.1, read on the forward strand.
CGCCGGTTGCCCTGGCTGAAGGCATGGCCGTGGCGCGTCGTTTGTTCAAGCCGGAGCAGTATCGTCCAGTGGATTACAAGATGATCCCGACGGCCGTGTTCAGTCTGCCGAACATCGGCACGGTGGGTCTGAGCGAGGAAGAGGCGCGGGAAGCCGGCCACGAAGTACAGATCTTCGAAAGCCGTTTCCGTCCAATGAAGCTGACCCTGACCGACTGCCAGGAGCGCACGCTGATGAAGCTGGTGGTGGATGCCAAGACCGATAAGGTCCTGGGCTGCCACATGGTCGGGCCGGATGCCGGCGAGATCATCCAGGGCCTGGCGATTGCCTTGAAGGCGGGTGCGACAAAGCGCGACTTCGACGAAACCATTGGTGTGCACCCAACGGCCGCCGAAGAGTTCGTCACCATGCGCACACCGGTTAACGCTTAATCTTTCTTTTGAGGCTCTGAAGCGTCTGGCGCTGTTGCAACGACAGCCGCCAGGCGCAGGCTTTCATCGAGACTCGCCTGGGTCTTGAGCAATTCGATTTCCAATCCTTTGTTTATCTGCGACTGCTCATCAACGTTCTGCTTCAGTGATTGGCTTTCCAGCAGGGCGGCGCGCAAGCGTTCCTGGAGGAGGGTGCGTTCGCTGTCGATGCGATTGACCTGCTCCAGCAGTTGATCCTGCCGACTGTTGGTTTGCTTGAGTTGATCCTGCAGCAGTCCCAGCTCCCGCAGCGTGCCACGGTTCTCGGTGAGCAGGCGCTCGTTGTCGCGATGCAGTTGGGTGATTTCGTCCTGGCGCACCATGGCGCTTTGCTGGGCCTGGCGTAACTCCATCTGAATCTGCTGCACCTGGCCTTCGTGGCGACTGTGCTCTTGCTCGCGCTGTTCCTTGACGGCGTTGCGGTAATGCTCAAGCGCCTCGCGCGCGTGCAGGTGCTTTTCTTCCAGTGAGCGGATCTGCTCATCCTTGTCTTTAAGGCGCAACTCGAAGTCCGCCAGCGCCTGATTCAAGCCGGCGTTGCGGGTTTGCTCGGTCTGCAGCAGGGCGCGGGTTTCTTGCAGCGACTCGGATTCCTGAGTCAGCGCCAGGCTTTGAATCTCGTATTGCTGATGCAATTCGGTGTTGGCCCGTTGCGCTTCAGTCAGCTGGATATCCAGCTCTTTACGCTGCTGATCGAACTGGGCGCGTGCCTCGTCGATGGGTTCTTGCGCCTTTTCCTTCAGCCGTTGTGCCAAGCGTGAAACGAGTCCTGCCAGCTCATCGTCGATGGGTTCCGAAGGTGTCTCGACGCGTTCGCTGCCGTCGTCCAGCTCCTTCAAATAACGGTGGATGGTGGTTTTTGAGCCGGTGTTTCCCATCTCGATCCGTACTGCGTCGATGCTGGGATTTTCACCGCGTGCAAGGATCGCCAAGCGTGCCGCTTGTACCACTGCTTTATTAACGCCGCCACGAGCCATGTGTTCTCCTACGATTTCGTACTGTGGTACGTAACACTAAAGTTGGCAGTGTACCATTCAATTGAAAAAGATTAAAAATGTAACTTGATCATACGGGATATACTGGTATTACCCCGTGTGATACACCATTTGTCCGTTTGACCCCGCCAAAGCGGTACGTTTTCGAGAATTGAGCCCCATGACCGAGCTGGATCGCTACCTGCAAGCCGCCACCCGCGACAACACCCGTCGCAGCTATCGGGCGGCTATCGAACACTTCGAAGTCAGTTGGGGTGGTTTTCTGCCGGCCACCAGCGATAACGTGGCGCGCTACCTCGTGGCTCATGCGGGCGTGCTGTCGATCAACACGTTGAAGCTACGTTTGTCGGCGCTGGCGCAGTGGCATAGCAGTCAGGGTTTTCCCGATCCCACCAAATCCCCGGTAGTGCGCAAAGTCTTCAAGGGCATCCGCGCGTTGCACCCGGCCCAGGAGAAACAGGCCGAGCCCTTGCAGCTTCAGCATCTGGAGCAAGTGGTCGCCTGGCTGGAGCAGGAGGCGCAAACCGCCAGGGCGCAAAACGATCGGCCAGGTTTGCTTCGCGCCAGACGCGACGCGGCGCTGATCCTGCTGGGCTTCTGGCGCGGCTTTCGCAGCGATGAGTTATGCCGAGTACACATCGAACACGTGCAGGCCAGTGCCGGTTCCGGCATCACCCTCTACCTGCCACGCAGCAAAGGCGATCGCGAGAACCTCGGCAAGACTTACCAGACCCCAGCGCTGCAGCGCCTCTGTCCAGTGAACGCCTATATCCAATGGATTACCGAAGCGGCGCTGGTGCGTGGCCCAGTGTTTCGCGGCATCGACCGCTGGGGGCACTTGAGCGAGGAGGGCTTGCACGCCAACAGCGTCATACCGTTACTGCGTCAGGCGCTGGAGCGCGCCGGCATCCCCGCTGAGCACTACACCAGCCATTCTTTGCGTCGCGGCTTTGCCAGTTGGGCGCACCAAAGCGGTTGGGATCTGAAATCGTTGATGAGTTACGTGGGCTGGAAGGATATGAAGTCGGCCATGCGCTATGTTGAAGCGAGCCCGTTTCTCGGGATGGCCAGACTCACTGAAAAGCCGTTGACGCCATAGATTCCGTTTTCTTCTATTAATACTGTCCGCTAATAGCGAAAACCAATCAGCAGCATGAGCTTTGCCAATGAGCCAGGCGATGATCGAGTGGGTAGGATTCACCCCATCAACTTCTTAACCAGCTTTTCAACCCTGACGGAGAGTCATCGATGCCTATCATCAACAGCCAAGTTAAACCGTTCAAAGCTAACGCCTACAAAAATGGCGACTTCGTACAAGTGTCGGACGCTGACCTGAAAGGCAAGTGGTCTGTCGTGTTCTTCTACCCAGCCGACTTCACCTTTGTTTGCCCGACCGAACTGGAAGACCTGGCTGACAACTACGACGCGTTCCAGAAACTGGGCGTCGAGATCTACAGCGTTTCCACCGACACCCACTTTGCCCACGCTGCCTGGCACAACACCTCGCCAGCCATCGGCAAAATCCAGTACACCATGATCGGCGACCCGACTCATGCCATCTCCCGCAACTTCGACGTGCTGATCGAAGACGCCGGTCTGGCTGACCGTGGCACCTTCGTGATCAACCCTGAAGGCCAGATCAAGATCGTTGAACTCAACGATGGCGGCGTTGGCCGTGACGCTTCCGAGCTGCTGCGCAAAATCAAGGCTGCCCAGTACGTCGCTGCTCACCCAGGCCAGGTTTGCCCTGCCAAGTGGAAAGAAGGCGAGGCCACTCTGGCTCCGTCCCTGGACCTGGTCGGCAAGATCTAAGTCTGTGGATCGCATCATCAGGGCGGGTTTCCGCACCTAAGTAAGCTGCAACCGCCCTATAAAACGCCCGGGCGAGATTCGCTCGGGCGTTTTTTTATGTCTCCGAAAAAGAAAGGAAATCGCCCGTATGTTGGACGCCAATCTAAAAGCCCAGTTGAAATCGTACCTGGAACGGGTCACCCAGCCGATCGAGATCGTTGCCTCCCTCGACGACGGTGCGAAATCCCAGGAAATGCTTGAACTGTTGAAAGACGTTGCCAGCCTTTCGACTCAAATTACCTTGCTCGACAACGGTGACGATGCACGTAAACCATCGTTCTCGATCAATCGCCCGGGTGCCGATATCAGCCTGCGTTTCGCCGGCATCCCTATGGGCCACGAATTCACCTCGTTGGTGCTGGCCTTGCTGCAAGTCGGCGGCCACCCCTCGAAAGCCAGCGCTGAAGTGATCGAACAGATCCGCTCGCTCAAAGGCGAGTTCAGCTTCGAGACTTACTTCTCGCTGTCCTGCCAGAACTGCCCGGACGTAGTCCAGGCGTTGAACCTGATGGCAGTGCTGAACCCGAACATCCGCCACGTCGCCATCGACGGCGCGCTGTTCCAGGCTGAAGTCGATGATCGTCAGATCATGGCCGTGCCTAGCATTTACCTCAACGGCGTGAACTTCGGTCAGGGCCGCATGGGCCTGGAGGAAATCCTCGCCAAGATCGACACCAGCGGCATCGAACGCCAGGCCGAGAAGATCAGCGCCAAGGAAGCCTTTGACGTGCTGGTCGTGGGCGGTGGTCCAGCAGGTGCGTCGGCTGCGATCTACGCGGCTCGCAAAGGCATTCGCACCGGTGTGGCGGCGGAGCGTTTTGGTGGGCAGGTACTCGACACCATGGCCATCGAGAACTTCATCTCCGTGCAGGAAACCGAGGGGCCGAAACTGGCCGTGGCCCTGGAAGAACACGTCAAGCAATACGACGTCGACATCATGAACCTGCAACGCGCCGACAAGTTGTTGCCTGGCAAGAACGGCGAGCTGCACGAAGTCCACTTCGCCAGTGGCGCGACCCTGAAAGCCAAGACCGTGATTCTGGCGACCGGTGCGCGCTGGCGTGAAATGAACGTGCCGGGCGAGCAGCAATACCGCAACAAGGGCGTGGCGTACTGCCCGCACTGTGACGGTCCGCTGTTCAAAGGCAAGCGTGTGGCGGTGATTGGCGGCGGTAACTCCGGCGTCGAAGCGGCCATCGACCTCGCCGGTATCGTGTCGCATGTGACCCTGCTGGAGTTCGACGTTCAGTTACGCGCCGACGCCGTCTTGCAGCGCAAGTTGCACAGCCTGTCGAACGTCACCGTGATCACCAGTGCGCAAACCACTGAAGTGTTGGGCGACGGTCAGAAGGTCAACGGCCTGCGCTACAAGGATCGTCAGTCGGACGAGTTGCGCAACGTCGAACTGGAAGGGATCTTCGTGCAAATCGGTTTGCTGCCCAACACCGATTGGCTAAAAGGCACCATCGAGTTGTCGCCTCGCGGCGAGATCATTGTCGACGCTCGCGGTGAAACGTCGATGCCCGGTGTGTTCGCTGCGGGTGACGTCACCACCGTGCCGTACAAGCAGATCGTGATTGCGGTAGGCGAGGGCGCCAAAGCCTCCCTGAGCGCATTCGATCACCTGATCCGCACCTCGGCTCCGGCGTAAAAGCCGACGCTGAAAACACAAAACCCCATGAGCGATCATGGGGTTTTTTTGTACTGACTGATCGTTCCCACGCTCTGCGTGGGAATGCAGCCCGGGGACGCTCCGCGTCCCAAAAAGCGTGACGCAGAGCGTCACAGGAGGCGTTACCACGCAGAGCGTGGGAACGATCAGTGGAGATCAGTGGCGGCGAGCTTTTTTACAGCGGCGCTGGCTGAATAATCTCGACCCAGTACGCATCCGGGTCTTTGATAAAGGCCAGGCTCTTCATGCGTCCGTCATTCAGGCGTTTCTGGAAATCGCAACCCAGTGCTTCGAAGCGCTCGCAAGCTGCACGAATGTCCGGCACGGAGATACAGATATGGCCGAAACCGCGCGGGTCGGTGTTGCCGTTGTGATAGGCGAAATCCGCGTCATTCTCGGTGCCGTGGTTGTGGGTCAGCTCCAGAATGCCAGGGATCGATTTCATCCATTCAGTGCGCGCCGCCGCGTCTGCCGGAATCTGGTTTTTATCGACCAGTGCCAGGAAGTACAGGCTGAATTCGGCTTCCGGGAAATCGCGTTTTTCCACCAGAGAGAAACCCAGCACGCGGGTGTAGAAGTCCAGGGACTTGGTGATGTCCTTGACGCGCAGCATGGTGTGGTTGAAGACGAACTGCTGAGTGGCGGTGTCAGGTTGGGCAGTCACGCCTGGGAGTGTGTTCAATTCGTGCAGGCTCATGGGCCCTCCGGAAAATAAGTGGGGCTAAAGAATGGCGACAATGATACGCAAGGGCTGTGACATCACCAAACCCAAACAGTCTGCTATTGCCTGACGGGTGGACGAGGCTCAGACTTTACGGTTCATTTTGTGAGTGTTCATTGCGATGATCCGATTCTGTCAATCGACCTGCGCCCTGTTTTGCCTGCTGTCAGTGGTTACCAGCGCTCAGGCAGAGGCGCCTGTAGTGAGCTGGCCAACCGGCTGGGAGGTTGAGGCCGTCGCGCATGACGAGGCCAACACTACGGTGTCACGCCAACGCGCGGTAAAAAATGACCAGGGTGGCACCCCGGTGTTGGTGATGGAGTTGACCATGACTCAGGTCGAGCGCGGTCATCAGGTCAATCTGCAAGGCGTATTGCTGGAAATGCGCAAATCAGTGCAGAAAGACTTCTTTCAAGGTGGCTATCAAAGTGTCTGCAACAAAATTCATCCGGCAACCTTGAGCCGGCTGTCGGCGTTGGAGACTACCTGCACGATTACCCAGAACGGTCGACATGTGCTGTCGCAAACTTTGGTTGCCGCGCTGGATGCCGATAAGGCCTATGTTCTTTCCTATGCGGGGCAGGCGGACGCTTATAAGGCAAGTCAGGATGAAATAGAGGCGACTCGTAACAGCTTGAAACTTTAGTTACAGGTGTTGCGAGACTGCAGATTTTGGAGTGAGCCGAAATTTTTAGATACCCAAAGGGATTAAGCAAAAAGTTGGTGGCCAAGTAGCGAGTTAAGCCATTCTAGTCGCTGCTTTTAGAGGCTATCCATAAAAAAAGCCCTGCACTTGGCAGGGCTTTGTGTCGGCGCGAGTGTTTAGCCGCGCAGCCAGGAATCAACGGTAGCGGCACCGTATTGTTCCTTCCAGGCTTTCAGGCCGCGGTGATTACCACCCTTGGTTTCAATCAGCTCGCCGGTATGCGGATTGTGATAAACCTTGACCACGCGAGCGCGGCGGGTTTTAGGCGTTTTTGCCTGTTGTAGACCGGTTTTTGACGGGTTCGGATCGAGAATGGCGATGATGTCCCGCAGGTTTTTGCCGTAGGTTTTCATCAGCCCCTGGAGCTTTTCTTCGAATTCGATTTCTTTCTTGAGCCCGGCATCATTCTTCAGCGATTCCAGCTGCTTGAGCTGTTCTTGAAGGGCCTTTTCGGCGGCGCGGAATTCAGCGAGTCTGGACAATATCTTTACTCCAATAGTGTGTTTGGCTGATACCAACCGCAAACAAAGCTATAAGCCAAGAGCCTTGAAGCGACTCGGTGATAAGTGGCTCACCTGCCAATGTTGAGCAGGCATGAAAAATTGTAGTAGTTAAATGCCCAAGAGTAAATCCTGTCTTTTTCTTCATGTAACAACACTATTCTTTTGATTCAATTTGGTGCGTCGAGTCGTGGCCTCAGCGCGTCACCACGCTAGTTAACGGTGGCTTAATGCATTAATGAATTGCGCGGCGGGCATCGGCCGGTCGAACAGATAACCTTGTAAGAAGTTCACACCATGAGCCGTCAGATAATCACTTTGCTCCTCGGTTTCCACGCCCTCGGCGACGATCCCCAGGTCAAGCTTGGCCGAGAGCTCGATAATGCTGTCCAAAATGTGCCGTGACAGTGCATCAGCACCAATCATCGCGACAAAACTTTGATCGATTTTCAGGAAATCGACATTGAACTGGCGCAGATACCCGAGACTTGAGTGACCGGTGCCAAAGTCATCGATCGCAATCAACACGCCCAAGGCCTGGAGCTGCTCGAACAACTGGAGCGTGATGGGCATCGGTTCGATCAGTTCCCTCTCGGTCAACTCCAGCACCAGGCTGACCGCGCCTGGCGCAAAAGCACCGAGAAATTCCCGGCAGTCGTCAACCAGCTCCAGATCCTTGCAATGACTGGCGGTGATGTTGATGCCGATGTGGAATGGTGCGCCGAGCGATCCAGCGACTGGCGCCAGCAACGCCGCGGTCTGTCGCATCAACGAGCGGGTCATCGGCACGATCAATCCCGAATGCTCGGCAAACGGGATGAACAGGTCCGGGCGCACCAGGCCTTCCTTGGGATGATGCCAGCGCATCAAGACTTCGGCGCCAGACCATTTCTTAGTATCGCCATGCACCACCGGCTGAAAATAGGGAACGAACTCCTGCGCTTCCAGAGCGCGCTGCATTTCGTGGCTGGGGGATGATGAGCGCTTTTGCAGAAAATGCCCGATTGAACCGAACACCACGCCGAAGAAGATCAGCAAACTGAACAGCGGCGGATATTCGCTTTTCATGTAACGCCAGGTTTCTCCAGCGGGGAAGCCGGCGGCGACGGTGAATGCATAACGCGAAGATGTCAGTTTGCTTTCGGCCACTGGCAAGGCGGGCAGGGCCGCTTCGTGGACTTTGCCGTCGGCGGATAACCAGTCGGGGCCGACTTGCAGCAACAGCTGTGTCTTGCGACCAATCAAACGCAAGACATTGCTCAAGTGATAACCGTCCAGGGTCGTCAGCGCGCCCCGGTTACCGTCGTTGAGCCGATAGACCAATAACGCGGTGTCGGGCGTGACCTGGTTGCCGTTCATCAGCCACAACTTGCCTTGGGTGTAGTCGCCCGGATTAACCTTTTCCTGATAATCACCGAACAACGAACTGCAATAGATAGTGTCGTCCCACACCAGGTTGGTCGAGCGCACGAACGGACGGCGCGTGACCTGCTCGCGCAAGGCCAGCTTGACGTCATTGCACGGTTGGCCAGCCAGCGGCAGCAAGACCTGCGCCGCCTGGGCCGTGTTGTCGAGCATCAGGTCGAATTGGCGAATGGCTTCTTCGGCCGTCACCCCGGAACTATGCTTGAGCGCACGTTCCGCCTGCATGGACAGGATGGCGAAGCCCAACCCCATCGGGAGCAGCGCGCTCAGCAGGGTGACAGCAGCGATACGTTTGCTGCGTTTGCGGCGGGTTATGACGTTCAGGGGCATTTGCGAAGCCTGTGACGGTGAAGTGTGGCTCTCAAATGCTGGCAGGACGACGACACGCCTCCCAAAAGAGTTCTGGTAACGGCCATGATAGATGGCCGTCGGCGGTTATGCCGCTCAACGGTAGTTCAGGCCTGAAGCCAGTTTGATAAACGCCAATGTGGCGGGCGACGACTGGCGCTGGTCGAGCACCGCCAGCCCGACCCGGCGAGTGACAGCGGGCGACAACGGTTTTTTCACGTAGCGGTCGTTGCTGTTGTCGGGCAATGAACCTTCGGCGACCACGGTCAAGGCATCGCCACGGCTCACCGTGTCCAGTGTGCTGAGCAACTGCGAGCAGCGATAACGGATATTCGGAGTGAGTCGGGCCGCACTGAACAAGCGTGAGACCAGCTCCGAAGACCCGGCTTCGGTCAGCACGAACGGGTCATGACACAAGTCGCTCAAGCTCAGGCCGTCGCGGCCGGCCAACGGGTGATCATGGGGCAGCAACGCGACCAATTGATCCTCGATCAACATAAAGGTGTCGAAACGGTCTTCGGGCAACACCACGAAACCGACATCGATTCGCCGCTCTTCGAGCCATTGAATCACCTGGCGGTCTGGACCTTCGTCAATGTGCACTTCGATGCCTGGGTGGGCACTGCGATAGTGCTGCAGGATCGTCGGTAACAGTTTGATCGATGAGGTCGGGCCAAATGAACCGATGCGCAAGGTGCCGCTTTTCATGCCACGGGCATCGGCGGCTTCCTGACGCAAGGTGTTGGCCAGGCCGAGCATCGCCCGGGCGCGCAATAAAAGCTGTTGGCCGATGTCGCTCAATTCGACCTGGGACTGGTGACGTCTGAATAACTCGACGCCCAATTCCTGTTCCAGCGACTTCAAGGCATGGGAGACCGCCGATTGGGAAATCCCCACGCGATTGGCCGCCGCCGTGAAACCGCGCAGTTCGGCGACGAGCGAGAAAATCTCGAGTTGGGTCAGGGTCATGAGTTTTTACTCATTTTACGATGATCGTGCATTAGGCGAATGATACGTCATCTGCCCGATCAAGGTTCCACGCCCAATGAATACCTGCGCACAAACGATGTCTTCGGACGTGCCGGTTTACCTGAAGCTCGCTGCCGTCACGATGATCTGGGGCGGGACCTTTGTCGCCGGACGGTTTCTCGCCGACAGCCTTTCCCCGCTATTCGCGGCCAGCCTGAGATTCCTGCTGGCCAGCATGGCAATGCTGGTGTTTTTACTGCTGGCCCGCGTGCCGTTGGCCAAACCGAGCCTCAAGCAGTGGCTGCAATTGGCATTGCTGGGGTTTTTCGGGATCTTCTTCTACAACCTGTGCTTCTTTTATGGACTGCATTACATCAACGCTTCAAGGGCGTCATTGATCGTCGCGCTGAACCCGGCGGTGATCGCACTCGCATCATGGCTGGTGTTCAAGGAACGCTTGAACCGAGTCAAAGTCGCCGGCATTGCGATCTGTATTGCCGGGGCGAGCCTGGTGATCGTTAGCCGAAACCCGCAGTTATTGGCCGGTAATGCCGATGCCTGGATCGGTGATTTGCTGATTTTCGGCTGCGTGCTTGGCTGGGGCGTTTATTCGCTGTGCTCCAAAGAGCTGAACCAGTCGCTGGGGCCGGTGCAGACCGTGACGTATTCGATTCTGCTGGGCACGGCGATGCTGTGGGTGACCAGTGCCGTGCGCGGAGAGCTGAGTCTCGACGTGCTGCTGAACCTCGGCCCGCAACAATGGTTGAGCCTGATGTACCTGGGCGTTTTGGGTTCGGCGCTGGCCTACATCGGCTATTACGACGGCATCCGCCAAATCGGCGCGACGCGTTCGGGGGTGTTCATCGCCTTGAACCCGCTGACGGCGGTCATCCTCGGTGCGCTGCTGTTGGACGAGCAACTGACGCTGGCGATGTGCCTGGGAGGAGGGCTGATCCTGGCGGGGATTTTCCTGTGCAACAAACCCCTTGCGCGAGTGAGGAAAAAGGGGATTTGATACAGAAGGCGGACAAACCTGATTACGCTGTGTAGAATCTGGTTACGCATACAATAATAAATCGTCTTCTGGCAGCAGAAGCCTCGCCCGCAAGAGCCTTGGGTCGACAATGAAGAGTTTTGGGTTTCAATTGATCTACGGTGACTTCCTCGCGCGCAGTGTGCGGGGCATCTCCTGCGCGCCACCCGCCGGCTTCAGCATTCTTAGCGACTAACGTTCCGTTAATTCTAAAAAATGATGAGGCGCCAAAATGGCAGATTTATACGAAAACCCAATGGGCCTGATGGGCTTTGAATTCATCGAGTTCGCATCGCCGACCCCGAACACCCTGGAGCCGATCTTCGAGATCATGGGCTTCACCAAGGTCGCGACCCACCGCTCCAAAAATGTGCACCTGTATCGCCAGGGCCAGATCAACCTGATCCTCAACAACGAACCCCACAGCGTCGCTTCCTACTTCGCGGCTGAGCACGGCCCGTCCGTATGCGGCATGGCGTTCCGGGTCAAGGATTCGCAGCTGGCCTACAAGCGCGCACTGGAACTCGGCGCCCAGCCGATTCACATCGAAACCGGCCCGATGGAGCTGAACTTGCCAGCGATCAAAGGCATCGGCGGCGCGCCGCTGTACCTGATCGACCGTTTCGGTGAAGGCAGCTCGATCTATGACATCGACTTCGTGTTCATCGAAGGCGTGGACCGCAACCCGGTCGGCGCCGGTCTGAAAATCATCGACCACCTGACTCACAACGTGTATCGCGGTCGCATGGCTTACTGGGCCAACTTCTACGAGAAACTGTTCAACTTCCGCGAAATCCGTTACTTCGACATCAAGGGCGAGTACACCGGCCTGACGTCCAAGGCGATGACCGCGCCGGACGGCATGATCCGCATCCCGCTGAACGAAGAGTCGTCCAAGGGCGCGGGGCAGATCGAAGAGTTCCTGATGCAGTTCAACGGTGAGGGCATCCAGCACGTCGCCTTCCTTAGCGATGACTTGATCAAGACCTGGGATCATCTGAAAAGCATCGGCATGCGCTTCATGACCGCGCCGCCGGAAACGTATTACGAGATGCTCGAAGGCCGCTTGCCAAACCATGGTGAGCCGGTTGATCAGCTGCAATCGCGCGGGATTCTGCTGGACGGTTCGTCCGAGTCGGGCGACAAGCGCCTGCTGCTGCAGATCTTCTCGGAGACCCTGATGGGCCCGGTGTTCTTCGAATTCATCCAGCGTAAAGGCGACGATGGTTTCGGCGAAGGCAACTTCAAGGCGCTGTTCGAATCGATCGAACGTGATCAGGTACGTCGTGGCGTGCTCGCTACCGAGTAAGCCGCTGCACCGCTAAACCTGTGGGAGCGGGCTTGCTCGCGAATGCAATTGTTCATTCAACATCTGAGTTGACTGATACGACGCCTTCGCGAGCAAGCCCGCTCCCACATTTGGTTTTGTGTGGGGCTTAAGGCCTGCGCTGGCGCATCAAATGCTTGAACCCTTCAAACATCAACACCACCACGGCCAACCAGATCGGAATATAGGTCAGCCATTCTCCGGGCTTGATGCTTTCCCCCAGCAGCAACGCCACGCCCAGCAGCAATACCGGTTCGACATAGCTCAACAGCCCGAAGAGGCTGAACGGCAGCAAGCGGCTGGCAATGATGTACACCACCAGCGCCGACGCGCTGATCACGCCGAGTATCGGGATCAGCAGCGACAGCCACGGGTGTTGGTCAAATACACCAAAACCCTGCTCACCACTCTGCACGAACCAGAACGCCACCGGCAGCATCAACGCCATGTCCAGCCATAGACCGCCGAGGTTGTCCGCGGCCAGGCGCTTGCGCACGATGAAATACAGGGGATAACCGATGCACACCAGCAAGGTGGCCCAGGAGAATCCACCGACCTGATACACCTCGTTGATCACCCCGAGGCAGGCCAGCACCACCGCGATCTTTTGCAAATAGGAGAGGCGATCGCCATAGGCGATCCGCCCGGTCAGCACCATGGTCAGCGGCAACAGGAAATAACCCAGCGACACATCCAGGCTGTAGCCGTTGAGCGGCGCCCACATGAACAACCAGAGCTGCACACCGAGCAGGGCCGCCGAGACGATCAGGCCGGCCATTAGTTTTGGCGTGCCGGCAATGCGCCGAAAAATGTCGATCACGCGCTTCCATTCCCCGGACACCACCATGAACACGGTCATGCAGGGTACGGTCAGCAGCATGCGCCAGCCGAAAATTTCCACGCCGCTCAGGGGAGTGAGCAACGATGTGTAGTAATACATGACGGCAAACAGCACAGAGGCCGACACCGATAAAGCGATACCTTTAGACAAACTGCCCTCGCGAAGTTGAACGTGAAACGGGGCGCAGAGGATACGTGTTTTTTGTGCTGAATATTGGCCGGGTGATCGATATTTCCAACATCACAGTCAATGTGAGACCGCTATCGCGAGCAGGCTCACTCCCACATTAGCTTTGCGTCGAACACACCATCTGTGTCCTGCACAAAGCCCCCTGTGGGAGCGGGCTTGCTCGCGAAAGCGGTTTTACATTCAACATTAATGGTGGCTGGCACACCGTCTTCGCGGGCAAGCCCGCTCCCACATTAGCTTTGCGTCGAACACAAAACCTGTGTCCCACACAATTCCCCCTGTGGGAGCGAGCCTGCTCGCGATAAATCTCACGTCGTACGCGGTTTGCGCCCCGACACAAAATGGCTCACATCATTGAACCCCGGCGTCGAGGAATGCCCTGGCACCACCAGCGAATCAATGAACGCCTCGTCCTCGGCCGTGATCCTCACCGCCAGCGCTTTCGTGTAGGCATCCCATTGTTCTTCAGTTCGCGGCCCCACGATGGCCGAGGTGACGGCGCTGTTGTTCAACACCCAGGCAATGGCGAATTCAACAATGCCCACGCCACGCTCCTGCGTGTAGCGCTGAATCTGCTGGGCAATGCGCAGCGACTCGACCCGCCATTCGGTTTCCAGAATGCGCTTGTCGGCGCGGCCGGCACGGCTGTTGGAATCGGGTTTCACGTCCGGCGCATATTTGCCGCTGAGCACGCCGCGCGCCAGCGGGCTGTAAGGCACCACGCCAAGGCCATAATTTTGCGCGGCGGTGATCTGCTCGGTTTCCACCTGACGGTTGACGATGTTGTACAGCGGCTGGCTGATCACCGGCCGGTCGACGCCCAGTTGATCCGCCACACGAATCACCTCGGCGATGCGCCAGCCACGGTAGTTCGACAAGCCCCAATAACGAATCTTGCCCTGACGAATCAAATCGCCAATCGCCGACACCGTCACTTCCAGCGGCGTGTTGTGGTCTTCACGGTGCAGGTAATAGATGTCGAGATAGTCAGTGCCCAGGCGCGTCAGGCTGGCGTCGAGGCCATTGAAAATATGCTTGCGGCTCAAACCGCTGCGGTTCGGCACGCCGTCCACCGGGCCAAAACCGACCTTGGTTGCCAGCACCCATTCGTGGCGGTTGCCGGCGATCGCTTCGCCGACGATCTCTTCGGAACGGCCGTTGGTGTAAACGTCCGCGGTGTCGATGAAATTGACGCCCTGGTCCCAGGCCTTGTCGATGATCCGCAGGGAATCTTCGGTGCTGGTCTGTTCGCCGAACATCATGGTGCCCAAGGTCAGGGTCGACACCTGTAAACCCGAATGACCCAGCGTGCGATAACTCATGACGAAATCCTTTTACCGGTGGGAGAAAGCCTCAATCAAATACCAGAACGGCCGTGTGGAGCAAACTGAATTATCGACGAAGGGCCTGACAGCGCTCTTGCAAGAACGCTTGCAGCACCTTGACCCGTTCCGACACTTGAACCCGATGCGGGCACAACAGATTGAAAGGCACGCGTTCCCCTTGCCAGTCATCGAACAACGTCAGCAATCGCCCGGCCTGAACATCTGCAGCGACATCGAGCCAAGCCTTATAAACGATGCCATGTCCGGCCAGCGCCCAACGACGGGCGACTTCACCGTCGTCGGTGAGGTAATCGCCCCGCACCTGAACCTCGAGCACTTCATCACCACGGCTGAAACACCAACTGTTATAGGGCCGGCCATTGCGCAGGTAGAGCAGGGCGCTGTGCTCGCCGAGATCGGCGGGTGTTTGCGGCGTACCGCAACGGTTTAGATAGTCGGGACTGGCGCAGGCCACGCGACGATGCTCGGGAAGAATCGGCAGCGCCACCAGCGTCGAGTCGCCGGGTACGCCGAAGCGCAATGCAACGTCGACGGTTTCGCGAAACAGGTCTGAATGGCGGTCGTTGAGCAGCAACTGAAGCTGAATATTGGGGTGCTGGCGTTTGAAATCATCCAGCCACGGCAGCAACACATTGCGCCCGAAATCCGACGGCGCGGCCAGTTGCAAGGTGCCGCTCAACCCCTGGGTCTGATGCCTGAGCGCCTGTTCACCTTCCGCCAGCGCGGCCAGCGCCACCCGCACACTGTCCAGATAACTCTGGCCTTCCTCGGTCAGGCGCATGCTGCGCGTGGAGCGTGCAAACAGACGGATGCCGAGGCGGGTTTCCAGACGTTTAAGGGCGATGCTGGCAGCGGCAGGCGTGAGTGACAGGTCGCGGGCGGCAGCGGAAATGTTCCCGGAGTCGGCGGTGCGCACGAAGATCTCCAGGTCGAGGATCGAGCTCATTGGTAAAAATCCTTTAAAGATCCGTCTTTTTTACCGGGGATTTTTACTGATTAGCAAGCAAAGACGAGTAATAAACAGCAATGTTTAACTGACACCTTCAGACACTCTCTCAGACTACACATCCTTGCGCCGTTACCTACGACTGCGCCAGAATCCGCCGGCTTGTGCGCCTTGGGCCTGGGTCTTATCGTTTCCCCCGTCGCTGAAGAACAGCGATGGGGTTTGGTAGCCCGGGTTTCTAGTCGCAAAGCACTGCCTTTTGCCGAGATTTTTCGTCTCGTCTTTATGGTGGTCATGCGCAGGGCATCTTCGGATGCGCCGTTTTCCTAGAGCCCGGTCTACCAACCTGCGTATGGCCACCACCCCTCGTTTGGTAGCGAGAGTGGTGGCTCCTTTTATAAGCGCTTTAGGAGTTTCATCCATGATCAAACCAACACCCAACCCACCAGCCCCCGACGACGTTTCCCCCTACGAATCCGCCGATTCCAAAAAATTCAACGAAGCCGCCGACCGTGCCCTCGACCATTACCTCAATCCCGCCAAGGCACTGGCCGCAAGAAAACCCAGCACGATGTTTCTCATCGCGCCCGATATCGATTCGGAAAGCCTGTTGGCTCACGCCTGTGAGTCCATGGCCTCGGCGAGTGTGATGGCGAGTGATTTTGCCGGGGAGTTGCAAGGGCCGCAGCGCCACAAGATGCTGGCGCTGCAGCAGATCATCATGCTGGGCGAACTGGCGGTGAACCGGGCGCTGGATAACGTCGATCCGCTAAACGCCTGACTAGATCGTTCCCACGTCGAGGCGTCGAACCGTCCGCGTGGGAACGCCTCTAGGGACGCTCCGCGTTCCAGCTCTCGATAGGGACGCGGAGCGTCCCGGGATGCATTCCCACGCGGAGCGTGGGAACGATTATTAGTACGATCATTACACCCGCAGCGTCCGGGTCATGCGCAGCGCCAACAAGCTGCCACACACAATCACACCCGCCAGCAGATACAACGCCGCATCAGTCGAACCGGTGCTGTCCTTGACCCAACCCACCAGATACGGGCTCAGGAAACCCGCCATCTGCCCCATGGAGTTGATCAACGCCAAACCACCAGCGGCCGCACCCGCGCTCAGCAGCGCCGTCGGCACCGGCCAGAACATCGGCAAGCCGGTCAGGGCGCCCATGGTGGCGATGGTCAGGCCGAGAATCGCGATGGCCGGCGTGGTCGCGAAGTTCACGGCGATCAACAGACCCACCGCGCCCATCAGCATCGGCACCACCAAATGCCAGCGACGTTCTTTGCGCAGGTCTGCCGAGCGACCGACCAACAACATGAACACCGCCGCCAGCAGGTACGGAATTGCACTCAACCAGCCAATCACCAGGTTGTCGCTGAAACCGAGGTTCTTGATGATCGACGGCAGCCAGAAGTTGATCGCGTAGACGCCGCTCTGGATGCAGAAGTAGATCAAGCCAAAGGCCCAGATCGCCGGGTTCTTGAAGACGGCCAGCAGCGAGTCGGTGGTGGTTTTTGGTTTGTTGGCCAGGTCTTCGGCGTGGTCGGCTTCCAGCACCGAACGCTCGAACGGCGTGAGCCATTTGGCGTTGGCGTAGCTGTCGCTGAGCAGGAAGTAGGCGAGGGCACCGAGGATCACCGTCGGGATGCCTTGCAACAGGAACATCCACTGCCAGCCGGCCAAACCGGCCTGGCCTGCGCCGAAGTGGTTGAGGATCCAGCCGGAGAACGGGCTACCGAGCAGGCCGGACACCGGGATCGCCGACATGAACAGCGCCATGATGCGGCCACGGCGGAAGGTCGGGAACCACTGCGAGAGGTAAAGCACCACGCCCGGGAAGAACCCGGCTTCAGCCGCGCCGGTGAACAGGCGCAAGGTGTAGAACTCGGTCGGGGTGGTGACGAACAGCAGGCAGGTCGACAGCGAGCCCCAGACCATCATCATCAGCGCGATCCAGCGTCGTGGGCCGAATTTGGTCAGTGCCAGGTTGCTCGGCACGCCGCACAGCACGTAGCCGATGAAGAAGATCCCGGCGCCGAGGCCGTACACGGTTTCGCTGAATTTCAGCGCGTCGAGCATCTGCAGTTTGGCGAATCCAACGTTAACCCGGTCGAGGTAGTTGAACAGGTAGCAGATGAAAATGAAGGGGATCAAACGCAGGGTAATGCGTTTGTAGACGGCGTTTTTTTCGTCAACGATGGCCTGGGTAGCGGCGGCGCTCTGTGACATGGCGGGCTCTCTCATTATTATGATTTTTTGTGATGCAACGGGTAAGTTGATCGCCCAGAGAGTCTCGGCCACCCTGATGGTTGTTGTCTTTGTGCCTGAGCACAGGGTTTATCAGCAAGCCCTGTGCGGCTGAACAACCGTCCTACCAGCGTTTTCAAGGATCCCATTATGTTCGAACTCGATCACGACCTGGCCCAGGACATCGTCGACCGGGCGATGGCCATTCTGCCGTACAACGTCAACGTCATGGACAGTCAGGGGTTGATTCTCGGTAGCGGCGAACCGGAGCGTATCAACACTCGTCATGAAGGCGCGCAACTGGTGCTGGCCAATGGGCGAGTGGTGGAAATCGACGCGCAAACGGCGATTCATCTCAAAGGCGTGCAACCGGGGATCAACCTGCCGCTGTTGCTCGATCAGCGCTTGATCGGCGTGCTGGGCATCACCGGCGAACCCGAGCAACTGCGCACGTACGCCGAGCTTGTGCGCATGACCGCCGAGATGTTGGTCGGCCAGCGCAATCAGCAGGCCGAGCAGCAATGGCGGCGTCAGCGTTGCGATGATTTGCTGGCGCTGCTGTTGAGCGAGGCGGGGGATTCGCCGCGCTTGCTGGACGAGGCGCAGCAATTGGGGCTCAAGCCGCAATTGACGCGGGTGCCTTATCTGTTCGAGTTGGGCATGGAACACGGGCCGGGACAGACCGTCGAGGCGCTCAGCGCCTGGCTGACTTCGCGTTACCCGGACAGTTGGTGCGTGAGTTCGGCCAAGTCTTCGTTGCTGTGGTGCCGCCCGGCGACCCAGACGATCGAGAACGATCGACTGCTGGAAAAACTCGATGGCCTGGGCTGGAACATTTTGCGCATTGCGGTGGGCGGGCAGGCGGATGGGCTGTCGGGGTTGCGCCGTTGCTATCGGCGCGTTGGCGACTTGTTGGCCTATGGTCGCGACGTGTTGCCGCATTCGCGCTTGCTCACGCTCAACCGTTATCGGCTGCCGGTGATGCTGTGGCGTCACCGCAATGATGATGCGCTGGATGAACTGCTCAAACCGCTGCGCCAGGTCATCGCCAAGGACGGTAACGGTCAGTTGCTGACGACCTTGCGCAGTTGGTGTGAACACGATGGGCAGAGCCAGGCATGTGCCGATGCGCTGGGGATTCATCGCAACAGTCTGCGTTACCGGATGGAGCGGATCGCCGAGCTGAGCGGGGTTGATCCATTGCGCCTCGATGGCATGCTCGCGCTTTACCTGGGCGTGCAGCTCTTGCCACAAACCGACGCAAATCCTATGTAGGAGCTGTCGAGTGAAACGAGGCTGCGATCTTTTGACTTTGATCTTTTAAAAACAAGATCAAAAGATCGCAGCCTCGTTTCACTCGACAGCTCCTACAAGGGGATGTGGGGATTCTTGTTTTGTGGAAATGAACAATAATCGTCATGCCCGCTTGTGCAGCGGACTGGCGTTATTGTTCGAGGCTGCTGGCAGCATGGAGCGCATTGGAACTGGAGAATTCGCATGAAAATCGTCATCGCCCCCGATTCGTTCAAGGACAGCCTCAGTGCCCAGGGTGTGGCCGACGCCATTGCGCTCGGGCTGGCTGAGGTCTGGCCCGATGCGCAACTGATCAAGTGCCCGATGGCCGATGGCGGCGAAGGCACGGTCGAGTCGATTCTGGCGGCGTGCGAAGGTCAATTGCGCCGCACCACGGTGCGTGGCCCGCTCGGTGTGGCCGTCGATGCCGCGTGGGGCTGGTTGCCTCAGAGCCACACCGCGATCATCGAAATGGCCGAAGCCAGCGGCCTGCAATTGGTCGCGCCGGGCAAACGTGATGCTTGCACCAGCAGCACGTTCGGCACCGGTGAACTGATTCGCGCCGCACTCGACGCCGGGGCACAACGGGTGATCCTGGCGATTGGCGGCAGCGCCACCAACGACGGCGGTGCCGGGGCGATGCAGGCATTGGGCGTGAAGTTGCTGGACGCTCAAGGGCAGACGCTGGCGCCGGGTGGTTTGGCGCTGGCGCAGCTGGCCCACATCGACCTGAGTGAAATCGATCCGCGATTGACCAAGGTGCGATTCGACATTGCGGCCGACGTCAACAATCCCCTGTGCGGCCCCCACGGCGCTTCAGCGATTTTCGGTCCGCAAAAAGGGGCATCGCCCGAACAGGTGCAGCAACTGGATGCAGCCCTTGGACACTTCGCCCGGTTGTGCGCCCAGGCGTTGGGCAAAGACGTCAAGGACGAACCGGGCAGCGGCGCGGCAGGGGGGTTGGGCTTCGCGGCCAAGGCGTTTCTGAATGCGCAATTCAAGGCCGGCGTGGAAGTCGTCGCCGAACTGGTCGGGCTGGCCGAAGCCGTAAAGGGCGCCGACTTGGTGATCACCGGCGAAGGGCGATTCGATGCCCAGACGCTGCGCGGCAAGACTCCGTTCGGGGTGGCGCGTATTGCCCGGGAGCAGGGCGTGCCGGTGATTGTCATCGCCGGAACCTTGGGCGAGGGTTACCAGGACCTGTACGAACATGGCATCGATGCCGCGTTTGCCTTGGCCAGTGGGCCGATGACGCTGGAGCAGGCGTGTGCCGAGGCGCCACGCTTGTTGCGCGATCGTGCCAGCGATATCGCGCGGGTCTGGCGAATGGCGACGCGCCAGGCCTGACGAATATCTGTCGGGCAAGTGCAATTCCTGTGGGAGCGGGCTTGCCCGCGAAGAGGGCGCGTCAGTGACATCAACGGTGCCTGACACACCGCTTTCGCGGGCAAGCCCGCTCCCACAGGTTTTGCAATTTGACTATTAAGTGTTTCACGGACGAAACACGTGAAACGTCTGGAAATATTTTTCTCCAACCCCCTGCAAAAAACCTCATCCCCGGCCGATAACCCTGATAGGCGCGCAAAAACCAATTACAACAGCGCCGCCAAACTGAAAACGCTTGCCACCACGCGTCCTTCAGTAATCACGGCATGGATGCTCGAAGCCTCAATCACCGAGTATCTTGCTATGTCACTGCGTAACCTGAATATCGCGCCTCGAGCTTTCCTGGGTTTTGCCTTCATTGCCTTGCTCGTCATCGGGCTGGGTGTGTTTGCCGTGAGCCGCATGTCGATCATTCGCCAGGCGTCCGTCGACATGGAAAGCACACAGCTGCCCAGCGTCGGCTATCTCGGCAACCTGACCGAAAACGTTCTGCGCCTGCGCATTCTTTCCTTCCGGGTGTTGGTCAACCGTGACGCGAGCGCGTTGCAGGAAGCGCAAACCCGTATCGGTGCACTGATCGACAAGGTGCGTACCGCGCAATCCAGTTATGCCGCCTTGCCCGCCACCCCTGAAGAAGCCGCGCTGTACAAGACCTTCTCGACGACGCTGGACAACTACATGCAAGCCCAGAGTCAGATGCTGGAGCTGTCGCGCCAGGACAAGCTCGATGAGCTGCGTGCGCTGATCAATACACGGATCAAGGACGGCACCGATCAGATGGGCGAGCAGCTGAACAAACTGATCGCCCTGAACAACAGCGACGCCAAAGCGGCTTCCGTCGTCGCGGGCGAGCATTACAGCAGCGCGATTACCGGCATCGTCGTGGTAGCGGTGATTGCTGCGCTGCTCACCGTGTTGCTCGCCTGGCTGCTGACCCGCAGCATCGTCACGCCGCTGAACCGCGCGTTGCAGGTGGCCCAGACCATTGCCGGTGGCAACCTGACCACCGCCATCGAAATCGATGGCAAAGACGAATCGGCCCGTTTGCTTGGCGCCTTGTCCGAGATGCAGGCCAACCTGCGCAAAACCATTGAACAGATCGCCGGTTCCGCGACCCAATTGGGCGCCGCCGCCGAAGAACTCAGCACCGTGACCCAGGAAGCGTCACGGGGCATGCAGCAACAGAACAACGAAATCGAACAAGCGGCCACGGCGGTCAACGAAATGACCGCCGCCGTGGAAGAAGTAGCACGCAATGCGGTGTCGACGTCCGAAGCCTCGAACCAGTCGACCCAGGCTGCACGCGAAGGCCGTGACCGCGTGGTGGAAACCGTCAACGCCATCCAGACCATGACCCACGACGTGCAAAACACCTCGTTGATGATCGAAGGCCTGGCCACTCAGGGCCGCGACATCGGCAAAGTGCTGGACGTGATCCGCGCCATCGCCGAACAGACCAACCTGCTGGCACTCAACGCCGCCATCGAAGCCGCCCGTGCCGGTGAAGCCGGGCGCGGTTTTGCCGTGGTGGCGGACGAAGTCCGGGCGCTGGCCCATCGCACCGCGCAGTCGACCCAGGAAATCGAAAAAATGGTCGCCGGTATTCAGAACGGTACAGGTGAAGCGGTCTCGTCGATGGCGCAAAGCAATCAGCGCACCCAAAGCACCCTGGAAATGGCCCGCGCCGCCGGTGTCGCGCTGGAGCAGATCACCCAGTCGATCCACTTGATCAACGAGCGCAACCTGGTGATCGCCAGCGCCTCGGAAGAACAGGCCCAGGTGTCCCGCGAAGTCGACCGCAACCTGGTGAACATCCGCGACCTCGCCACCCAGTCCGCCGCCGGCGCCAACCAGACCAGCGCCGCCACCCATGAACTGTCGCGGCTTGCGGTGAATTTGAATGCGATGGTGGCGCGTTTTGTGATTTGAGGTAGGGTTGAGGCTTGGAGTCCGCGCGCTACAGGAGAATGACATGCGCTATTCAGCCTTGACCCAACGAATCGCCGGCGACGGAGCGGCAGCCTGGCAGATTCATGACCGAGCGCTGGAAATGCGCGAACAAGGAATCGATGTATTGCTGCTGTCGATCGGCGACCCGGATTTCGACACGCCGCCACCCATTGTCCAGGCGGCCATCGACAGCCTGCACGCCGGCCACACCCACTACCCGGAGGTGCGTGGCAGTCGTGGACTGCGCAGCAGCATCGCCCGGCGCCATCGTCAGCGCAGTGGCCAGGCGGTGGACGCCGATCATGTGATCGTGTTTCCGGGCGCCCAGTGCGCCGTGTATTCGGTTGCGCAATGCCTGCTCGATCCGGGTGATGAAGTGATCGTTGCCGAACCGATGTACGTGACCTATGAAGGTGTGTTCGGCGCCTGCGGGGCCAAGGTGGTGCCGGTGGCGGTGCGTCCGCAGAACGGCTTTCGGGTCGACCCGGCGGATATCGCGGCACTGATCACGCCGAAAACCCGCGTCATCCTGCTCAACAGTCCAAACAATCCATCTGGCGCCAGCTTGCCGCTCGAGACGTGGCGCGTGCTGGCCGCGTTGTGCGTGCGCCATGATCTGTGGCTGATCAGCGATGAGGTCTACAGCGATCTGTTGTTCGAGGGCGAGCACACCAGCCCCGCCAGTTTGCCGGGCATGGCCGAGCGCACCGCGACCATTAATAGCCTGTCCAAATCCCATGCCATGAGCGGCTGGCGGGTGGGGTGGTCGATTGGTCCTAAAACCTTGGCCGAGCATCTGGTGAATTTGTCGTTGTGCATGCTGTTCGGCATCCCGGATTTTATTCAGAACGCGGCGCAGCTGGCGTTGGATGAAGACTTGCCGGAGGTGGCGCAGATGCGCGAGGAATACCGTCAGCGTCGCGACTTGGTGTGTTCGATGTTGGACGGCAGTGCCGGGATTCGTGCGATCAAACCTGATGGCGGAATGTTTGTGATGGTCGACGTGCGCCCGACCGGGCTGTGCGCCCAGCGATTTGCCGAGCGACTGCTGGAGGGGTACGGCGTGTCGGTGTTGGCCGGCGAGGCGTTCGGACCGAGTGCGGCGGGGCATATTCGCATCGGGTTGGTGGTGGATCAAATGAAGCTGGCGGATGCGTGCCAGCGGATTGCATCGTGCGCAGAGCAACTGCTGGAGGCGCGGCGAGCCTGACGATTGTGCGTTGGCCATGCCGGCCTCATCGCGAGCAGGCTCGCTCCCACAGGGGATTTGTGGACGCCACAGACTCCTGTGGGAGTGAGCCTGCTCGCGATGGCTGCCTGACAGCCTTTTATCATCTAAAGGCTGCCCTGGTTGTCATTCACTAATCCCTGTGGGAGCGGGCTTGCCCGCGATGGCTGACTGACAGACGCAGAAATTCTTACGCTTCGGACCACGCCCCGGCATTCACCAGATTCTTCGGTCGCTCACCCGCCAACGCCATCAGCAGATTGTCCACCGCGCACTTGGCCATTGCCTCGCGCGTTTCATGGGTTGCCGAACCCATGTGCGGCGTCGCCACCACGTTGTTCAACGTCAACAACGGCGAATCCGTCTGCAGCGGTTCACGCTCAAACACATCCAGCCCCGCGGCACGAATCTGCCCGGTGCGCAGCGCTTCAATCAGCGCTGTTTCGTCCACCACCTTGCCCCGGGAAATATTGATGAAAATGCTTTCGGGCCGCATCAGGGCGAATTCCTTGGCGCCGATCAATCCTTCGGTTTCAGCCGTCAACGGCAAGGTCAGGCAAATGAAATCGGCCTGCTGCAACAACTCCGTCAGGCTACGGTATTGAGCATTAAATCGCTGCTCAACGGCGGGTTTCGGTGAGTGACTGTGATAGATCACCGGCATGCCAAAGCCGAAATGCCCGCGCTGGGCCAACGCCTCGCCAATGCGACCCATGCCGATGATGCCCAACGTTTTGCCATGCACATCCGTGCCGAAATGCTCCGGGCCGATGTTGCGCTGCCATTGGCCGGCGCGAACCATGTTCGCCAGTTCCACCACGCGCCGGGCCGCCGCCAGGATCAGCGCGAAACCAGTGTCAGCGGTGGTTTCGGTCAGCACATCGGGGGTGTTGCTGAGCAGGATCCGGCGCTCGGTCAGGTAATCGATGTCGTAGTTGTCGACACCGACGGAAACGCTGGCGATGGCCTGCAGATTCGGCGCCAGGTCCAGCAATTGCGCATCCAGTTTCAGGCTCGCACCGAGTAGACCCTGGGCCCGGGGCAGGGCGTCGCGCAGTTGCGCGATGCCCTCCGGGTTGAGGTTGTCGATCAGCGTGACGTCGGCGTGCTCATGCAGGCGCGCCATCAGCAGCGGAGAAAGTTTCTTGTACAGCACAACCTGCTTTTTCATCGTTATCGTCTCAACTTCAATTCAAGGGTGGGCCGTCACGGGCCGTTGCGCAGCCACGACCCGGTCACTGGCACCGGGCTTGAGGAAAATCGTCAGCACCACCGAGAGCATCAACGCGCCGCTCATCAACAGATAAGAAGCACCCGGAGATCCCGTGGAGCTGTTCAGGTAACCCACCAGGTACGAACCGCCGAACGAACCCAGCGCGCCCATGCTGTTGATCAGCGCCATGGCGCCACCGGCGACGTTGGCCGGAAGGATTTCGGGAACGATGGCGAAGAACGGTCCGTAAGGCGCGTACATGCAGGCGCCGGCGATGACCAGCAGCGTGTAGGACCACCAGAAATGTTCGGCGCCCAAGGCGTAGGAACCGTAGAACGCAATCGAGGCAATCAACAGCGGCGGCCAGACAAAACGTTTGCGCTTCTGCAGTTTGTCCGAGCCCCAGGACACCAGCAGCATGCCGATCACGGCCGCCAGATACGGCAGCGCCGAAAGCCAGCCGGCTTCAATCATGTCCATCTGCGCACCGGCCTTGAGGATCGACGGCAGCCACAACACGAAACCGTAGACACCAATGCTCCAGCAGAAAAACTGCAAGGCCAGGATGATCACTTTCGGCGAGCGAAAGGCTTCGGCGTAGTTCTTCACGGCTTTGATGCCGACTTGTTCGGCGGCGAGGGCGCTTTGCAGATCGTGCTTCTCTTGTTCGCTCAGCCATTTGGCCTGGGCTGGCCGTTCATCGGCCAGACGCCACCAGATAAACGCCCATAGCACCGCCGGCAACCCTTCGATGATGAACATCCAGCGCCAGCTGAAATGCTGCACCAGATAACCCGAGACCACCGACATCCAGAGCATGGTTACCGGGTTGCCGAGGATCAGGAAGGTGTTGGCGCGCGAGCGTTCGGCACGGGTGAACCAGTGGCACAGGTACACCAGCATCGCCGGCATCACGGCGGCTTCGACCACGCCGAGCATGAAGCGAATCACCACCAGCCAGTAGGCGTTGGAAACGATCCCGGTCAACGTGGCCAGGCCACCCCAGAGGATCAGGCTGACGAAAATCAGCTTCTTCACGCTGTGTTTCTGGGCATAGATTGCGCCCGGCACCTGGAAGAAAAAGTAGCCGAGGAAGAACAGTGCGCCGAGCATCGACGACAGGCCCGGCGTGATCATCAGGTCGGCGGCCATGCCGGAGGCGGCGGCGAATCCGTAGTTGGCGCGGTCCAGATACGCCAGGCTGTAGGTGATGAAAACGATGGGCATGATGTACCACCAACGGCGGGCGGCGAGTGTTGCGGTTTTCATAGTGGTGCTCCTGAGCTTGTTGTTTTTGTCGCAGCAGGTAACGGGTCAAAAATCTTCAGTGACTGTGCAGGCCTCATCGCGAGCAGGCTCGCTCCCACATTGGATCTAGGTGAAACAGAAACCCCCTGTGGGAGCGGGCTTGCCCGCGATGTCGGCCTCAAACTCGCCGGACAGTTCGGCTCGGGTCGGCAACCCTTCCATGTCCCCCCGACTCTGAACCGCGCGACTACCAATCCAGTTGGCGCGCCCCACGGCATCGGCAAAGCTGTGGTTTTCGAGCAAGGCGCTGATCATCCCGACCGCAAAGCCATCGCCAGCGCCGACGGTGTCGACCACCGTTTCTACCGGCACGCCAGCGACAAATCCCTCGTCCAGCTGCGTGCGGTAATACGCGCCATGCGGCCCGAGCTTGATCGCCACCGCTTCAACGCCCAGGCCGAGGTAGAAGGCCGCAATGTCGGCCGGGTCTTCGAACCCGGTCAGCAGACGTCCTTCACTCAACCCCGGCAGCACCCAATGGGCGAGGGCGGCGAGGCGGTTTATTTCAGTGATCATCAGTTGTTCGCTGGCCCACAGGCTCGAGCGCAGGTTTGGGTCGAAGGAGACACTGCGCCCGGCCTGGCGCATGCGCGTCATCAGTTCGAATGACATCTCCCGGGTCGACACGGACAGCGCCGCCGGAATGCCGGTGGCGTGCAAGTGGCGAGCGGTGAGCAACTGCTCGGAGATCGATTGCACCGACAAGTGACTGGCCGCCGAACCGCGACGGAAATACTCGACCACCGGATCGCTGCCGTCGTCGGCGCGGGATTTGAGTTGAAAGCCAGTCGGGTGTGCAGGGTCGATGGCAACGTGGCTGCAATCCAGGCCTTCTTTTTTCAGGGTGTCGATGACAAAACGGCCCAATGAATCAGCGCCAACCCGGCTCAACCACGCCACGTTGAAACCCAGCCGTGACAGGCCAATCGCAACGTTGCTGTCGGCCCCGGCAATACGCTTGTGGAACTGGCTTACATCGGCGAGATCACCGTTCTGCTCGGCGACGAACATCGCCATGGTTTCGCCGAATGACAGAATATCGAACTCAGGCATGAGCGCTCTCCAAACGGGATTGACCGAGGTGGGCGAGGGTGGCGACATGTTCGGTGGTGAGCCGGATCAGATCATCGCCTTGCAGCGGATATTCCGCCGCCCGCATGACACCTTGGGCCATGTGCCGCAGCAGTTGTTCCCATAAATGCACATCGCTGACGGTGGGCGGGATGGCGACCAGTTTGCCGTCAGCACGGCGCATCACAGCCTTGCAATGCACATATCCGACGTGCCGGCCAAGCAACCGGGCGGCGCTGGCGGCGGATTGGTCCTGCCAGTGCCAGTTACCAATGTCGAAGGTCATTTTGATCGGCAGGTTGTGTTGTTCCACTTCGCCGAAAAAGCGCTGGAACGGTTCGATGCGCCCGCCGTGCAAGGTCTGGTCGTTTTCCACCAGCAGTTGCACCGGGCTTTGCTCCAGCACGCGGTTCAGGGCCTGCAGGTCATTGTTGTCGGTGAAATAGCCCAGCGACACTTTCAACCATTTGGCGCCGAACGCCTGGGCGCGTTCAAGGGTCGCGCGCAGGCCAGGATTGGGTTTCGACTGACCGGCCAGCCACAGTTCCATCGGCGAGGAGTAGATGCTTTCCAGGCCCTGGGATTGTGTGTCCTCGGCCAGTTGCCGTGGGTCTTCATCGGTCAGCAATTCTTCACGCCATTCGATGCGCGTCGCGCCGGCGGCGGCCAGTACCTCGATAAAGCTGCCTTGGCCGCGTTGGCGGACAAGGTCAGCGCCGTAGCTGGAAAGGCTGATGGAAACGGGTGGTTTATTCATTGTTTTCTACCTCTGAAACCGGTTTCATTTTTGTTCAAAAAAAGGGGTTGTCTTGAGTTTTGTCCTGTCCTTTAGGGCCTCATCGCGAGCAGGCTCACTCCTACAGGGGATCTGTGGCGTGCACAAAACCAATGTGGGAGCGAGCCTGCTCGCGATAGGGCCATGACATTCACCGAAGATTCCCAAGGGTCGACCCTCTAACAATCAGCCGAGCCGAAAAATCCAGCGTCCGCACCGGCCCGTCATCCCCGCGCAACCGCTTGAGCAAACACTCAAACGCGCTAGCGCCAATCTCCACCGTTGGCTGCGCAAGGGCGGTAATCCCGCTGCCCACCAACGGATACCAATCCAGGTCATCCAGGGCGATCAGCCCCACGTCTTCAAACAGATTGCACTGCAAGTCCCGCAACGCATGAGTGGTCGCCAACGCCGCAATGCCGTTGGCACAAAACAACGCTTTCGGGCCAATGCCGGGTGTGTTCAGGAAGGTTTTCAGGTGCGAGGTCAGCTCGCTGCCGGTTTCCACCACCGCGCCGGTCATCGCCGCGCGTTGCTCGATCTGCGACTTGAAACTGCCGACGCGCTCGATCCGCGAACTGGTGCCATCAAACGGTTCCGTCACCATCAGCACATCGCGATAACCGCGCTCTTCAAGGTGGGCGAGGGCCATTTCAACGGCGGCCGGATTGTCCAGCCCGACCAGATCACTCTCAAGCTGTTCCACCTTGCGATCCACCAACACCATCGGCATTTCCCGGTGCAACTCGCGCAACTCATCGCGGTGATGGCCGAGGGTGTTCACGATCAAGCCTTCGATGTTGTACGAGCGCAGCAACGCCAGATGCTGGCGTTCCTGCTCGTCATCGCGATCGGTGTTGCACACCACCAGGCTGTAGCCGTGCTGACGGCAGGCGGTTTCCACCCCGTGCATCACGGCAATCGAATAAGGGTTACGGATATCGGCCACCAGCATGCCGATCAGGCGAGTGCGCCCGCGCTTCAGGCCGCGGGCCATCTGGTTGGGGCGATAGCCGAGTTCGGCAATCGCCTGCTCGATGCGCGAGGCCGTGGCGTCGGAGAGCAGGGCGCGGTCATCGCCGATGAAGCGCGAGACGCTGGCCTTGGAGACGCCGGCGTGTTCGGCGACGTCGAGCATGGTGACGCGGCTGCGCTGGGCGGCGGAGAAATCGTTCATCGGGCGATCTTCTTATTAGTCATTCAGGTCATTCCATTGTTTGACAATGAAACCGGTTTCAGAAAACAACATTTGCCAAGGGGTCGTCAAGTTTTTCTAACCGGCAGCTAGTCTGAGGAGCGCAGTTTTACCGACGAACGGTGCAAAAACCTGTCAGATATGACAGTAGGCAGGCAAGGAGCAAGTGGGTCTAATTCCACCAAGGCTGAAGTGGCAGCCTTTAAAGAGATCAAAATATGTCGTCACTCACTAGCAACGAAGCGTCCATCGGATTGTTTGCCGTGCCCTTGGAAATCGAGGGTGTGGGTGCCGATGGTGTGCTTCCGCCAGCAGCCTCCACAGATGGCGCCAGATTGTTGATTCCAAAGTGGCCCAACCCTTCCGTCATCATTGGCAAGAGCGATTTGCTGGAAATCTGGGTGACGGAGTCAGGGGCGAGCACAGAAACGTTGTTCTACAGCACCCCATTTCCAGTTCCGGTTACCATCCCACCGTTTTTTTTATTACCGGCGCAGTACCTGCAGCGTAACGGAAACATCGTTTTGAGGTACCGGGTCACGCAGGGGGACAGCGACAATGAAGATACTTCATTGCCCCAAACTTTCATTGTCAGACGTCCTGTCCCGGTGAATCTCGAAGAGCCGACGTTTCCCAACACCACACTGTGGGGATACCTCAATTGCAGTTCTTCTCCGAAGGTGTGGGAGGCAGTACACATAAAGGTTCCTGCACAGCCGGGGCGTTTCCGTCTGGACGATGAGTGTGTTCTGGGTTGGGAGGGGTTCGCCAGCCTCAACGGGGTGAGACCTATCCCGGGAACAGCGTTGCA
This sequence comes from Pseudomonas sp. DR48, assembly GCF_019823085.1. NCBI lineage: Bacteria > Pseudomonadati > Pseudomonadota > Gammaproteobacteria > Pseudomonadales > Pseudomonadaceae > Pseudomonas > Pseudomonas sp. DR48. The sequence goes on from NZ_CP081946.1 coordinate 5,395,491, forward strand.
AGTCAGTAAAACATTGACAAAAACAGACGTCGACGAAGGTCCCCTCTTTGTTCTAGGGAACGATAAGTATGAGCAATATATAAAACCCATTGAATATGGATCGGCACTGGCCCGATACACGCTTTTTAGAAACGGTATTGCGCTGGGGGGCTCGGCAGTTGGCTTGTTGAAAATTGACAGGACTATTCCAGGGAAACCGCCCTGCGGTCCGGTTTTTGCCGGAGGATTGGGTTCAATAGTTGTAGATAATGATGCGTTAGATGATATCAAAAGTGGTAAAGCGTTAGTGCCAAAAGCCTGCAGCCTGTCGTCGCACGATTGTTTATTGGGTATTGACGTTGATTGTTCAATGAATCACTCACCGATGGAGTTTTCAAAAATGAATATGCCCTTTAAAAATGTCGGCGGTGTGCTCGCCGTGGAACCCACTATTGTTGATCGGTTGCCGGACGGCAGGCTCACTCACAAGCAACTAAGGGAAGATAGACTGATAAAAGTTGAGTTGTCGGATGTTGCTGACAAAAGTGATGAGGGTGCAGCCCGGATCGATCTTCATGTTTTTCCGAAAGGAACAGTTATTAATGAGTTCGATCCGACGTTTATTGTGGCGACGAAGTTAAAGGACGATCAATCAGGAGGCGACTGGACGTTCCCGGTTACATTTGATGTACCTGTCGATACCCTTGTCGAAAAATTCCATGCGGCGGGTGACTACACGGAGTACGAATTTGCTTTCGTCATTATTGATATGCCCGGCAACGTCGATACTTCCAGCCCGTACGCTTTAGCATTAGTCGATCTGACCGCCCCTTATCAGCGTCAGCCAGGTGGTCCCAACGGCACCGGGAATCGGCCGACACTGCTGACACTAGGGACGACCGTGCCCGCAATCATTAATGATGCCTGGTTGAACGATCCTGCCAATGCCGGTGGTCTGAGTCTTGTCATTCCCCACGCCTATCAGAAGTTTGAAGCAGACAACGACGTCGTCAACTTCTACATTTCGCAGTTGACGACCTTCACGTTGATGCAGGGGGAAACACCCGCGTTCAGTGGGCCACTCCGTGCCGACGGGATTATCAACATCCCGCGGAGTTTTCTGCAGAACCTGGCAGAAGGGACTTACTATTACTCCTACAACCTGACGGACCTGCCAGGGAATATCAGTAATAACGCAGCTATTACAACCCTGTTTCAACGGGTTGTAACACCAGCGCCGATACTCAGCCCGCCACGCATTCCTGTCACTGGCCCCACAGGTGCCATTGCGATTGACTTGACGACGGTAAATCCTCCACCGTCAAAAGCCAAAATGTTAGTCGATTTTCCGGTCAATGCTCTTGCAGGGGACCGGATCATCCCGACTTTCTTGTCCGCAGCGGGAATATATTCGTTGCCGGAACAAAGCATCCCACCAGCCGGTACGGAGGGTCCTCTGGAATTCGAGATGGACTTCGCCTTTTTGGCCGAGCTCTTTGGCGACGCCAACAGCCTGGATGAAGTGGAGTGCGAGTGCTTCTTTGAACTCAGCCGGCCAACCATTTCTCCCAATCCGGTTTCACCTTCCGCTTTCTTTACTATTGACTTCGCATACGCAGGGCCTGAGCAGCCAAACCTGCCGGATCTGGAAAACCCCAATATTGTTCCGGTAGTCGTGCAAGGGGCAGGAACGCCCGTTCCGAATCCCAATACCCTCACTCCAGCGCAAGCCGGTATTGCTGCAGAAATGATCTGGCCGATCTGGAATGACCCTGCCCGGCCGGTGAGCGGACGGGAAATTGTCACGTTCTTTTACCAGGGCAAACAGGTCGGAAACCCTGTGCCAGTACGCATCGGCGATACGTCGGTCCGCACTGCATTATCATGGGCTACGGTCCTTGCCGAGGGCAATGGTACTGGTGCAAATGCCAGAGAGGCCTATATCATAATCGAGCTCCCTGGCAGTGCCAATAGGATGAAACAACTGGTCACGACCAAAGTCGATGTGACGGCAATCGTGATCAACCTGCCTGTGCCTAAAATCGTTGTATCTGCCTTCAGAGGGACAACCGGCACTTTGATACCTGAGCGCTCCATCACCAGTATCAGTTGCCCCGCCTTTAATCACCCAGTCGTGGCAAACGGTCCGATGCCACCGTATCAGCCGCGTAGCCTGCGGATTCGTATCGAGCGCGATGCCAACATCCCTAACGGGGCACCGGTGAATCTGAGTGTCGAAGGACGGGTCACCAATGCCGTGGGTGCAGCGCCGATTCCCGGTACGCTGATTACCCGTTCGGCGCCCATGCCGGCGACAGGTCCACTGGAATTCACTCTGACAGAGTATGACCCGCAAATCAGAACGATTCAGTTGCCGAGTCCCAACGGCACCACTCGCCCGGCGGCCCGTTATGCGCGTATCGCTTACACGGTTAACGGTATTACGGCGGAGGTTACCGTTGCAGTCCAACTATTGAACGCCAGCCTTGTGTATTGCGAGCAAGAGCGTCCGGAAGTTTCACCGTAATAAACACGTCAAGTACTACTGCTTGCTGATGAGGGAGAGAATTTTCTTCCTCATCAGCAAGGAGTTTTTTACGTTCGGATACGGAAGTTCATACGTATAAAAAAGGATAAGTCCTACTTCACGAGCGACTTATCCTACATATCGTTCAAGGATTCATCCGTAGTCTGGCGGCCGTTATTAGTCCGGCTTGCGATTTTCCCGAGTCGGTCACTCGTTCCTGAAGGAATGTAATCGAGTAGGACTCAACTATGTCGCCAAAGCCAGTACTCACCTTTTCCAAAACATCACTCAGCGTATGGATGTTGTCCTTCATGCCGGGCCTGCTTAGCATTTCTGCTGTTCAGGCGGCCACCATACCGGTAGGTACCACTCAAAACATAGATTCCAGTACATCCCTGGATACATGGCAAGTGCTGAACAACGCCACACTCATTGGCTCGAGTGCTACAACGCTGGGCATCGCCAGTACGACAGGCGGGCTGGTTGATCTGCGCAATTCCACGACCAATTCGACGGGTGCTGGCGGGCTTCAAAACGGCATTGCCCTGACGAATGCGACGGCCACGCTGAACAATTCAACGGTCACCAGCATTAACGGGATCGGAATATCAGCTGTTCGCAGCATTACCAGCGTTGGCGGCTCCACGGTGAACCTGAGCAACAACAGTGTCGTCAGAGGCCTGCAAGGGGGCATTGCCGGCAATCGTTTCAGCGAGCTGAATATGCAGAACTCCATCGTAGAGGGCACCGGGGCCAACAGCTTCGGGATTCGTCTGCTCGAAGGCTCGCTGTCCGCTACAAGCAGCACGGTTACAGGGGGGCTCAATGGTGTGACCGTGGGTACTGATACCTTGGCTTCAGCGCTGATTCATTCGAAGATTGTGCTGAACAACACCCATGTCGAAGGGATAACCGGCTCGGCCATCGTTGTCGGTATCAATGCGCCGAACTTCCCGACCATTGCCGACATTCAAGTCAGTAACGGCTCGAGCCTCAAAGGTGGCAACGGCATCGTACTTGATGTGCGCACCGGCGCTTTGGCCAACCTGCTGGTTGACGACAGTAACGTGGCCGGCAATGTGGTAGTGGGGGCGGGAGGTTCGGCAAACGTCACCTTACAAAATAAAGCGGTACTGACTGGTGATATGCAGAATGTCACCAATGCGACCCTCAACAATCAGGCGCACATGACCGGCAATGTGCTGGGCGCTTCGAGCGTATTGATCGACAACGGGTCGTCGCTCAGCGGCAATCTGCAAGATACCGCCAATGTCTCGGTCAATCATCAGAGCGTGGTGACAGGTAATGTATTGCGCGCGTCGGGAGTAACGATCGATAACGCGTCCACGTTCACGGGTGACTTGCAGGATGTCTCCACTGTTTCGATCAATAACCAGAGCCAGATGAAGGGTAGTGTCACAGCGGCTGTGGAGAGTCTGTCCAGTCTGACTCTGGATAATGGAGCGAGCCTGACCGGGCAGGTCAACAATGTGAGCAATTTTTCCATCAATAACCAGGCGCTCTGGCAAATGACGCAAAGCCAGTCCGTGAACAATCTCAATCTCAACAATGGCGGCATTGTCCGGCTGGGAGGCAATCAGGAGTACTTTCAGCTCAACGTGGCCAACCTGAGCGGCAACGGTACCTTTGAAATTGGCACTGATTTCCGTACCCACCAGACCGATCTGTTGAACCTCACCGGAAGCGCCGCCGGCAATCATCAATTGCGGGTGTCCAGCAGCGGTTCGGATCCGGTCAATGATTCTCAAATCAAAGTGGTGCAGTCGGTCGGCGGCACTAGTGCCTTGTTTGCTCTACCCACCGGGAGGGTGGACTCCGGGGCCTTTACCTATCAACTGGTCAAGGAGGGTGAGGATTGGTATCTGCGACCCGACACGGAAGTCGTGAGCACGCCCACCCGCGCGGTCATGGCGATCTTCGGTACCGCGCCTACTGTGATCTACGGTGAAATGGCTTCGCTGACCAACCGCATGGGCGAGTTGCGGGGCAACGGCACTCCGACGGGGGGCTGGATTCGCTCGTATGGCAATCGCTACAGCATCAGCAATAACGCTTACGGTGATGGATACAGTCAGCGCCAGGCCGGGTTGTCCATGGGGGTCGATACGCCGGTCCAGATTGCCGGTGAACAGGTGTTGTTGGGGGCTTTTATCGGTTACAGCCAGTCGGACCTTGATCTGAGTCGCGGCAGTTCCGGTGAAATCGGCAGTACTTCGCTTGGGGTCTACGGTACTTGGTTGGGCGACAGCGGCTACTACCTGGATACCGTGGCCAAGCTCAATCATTTTCGCAATAAAGCCAAGGTGTCATTGAGCGATGACACCCTGACCAAGGGCAGCTACAACAATCTAGGGGCCAGTGCGTCGGTGGAGTTCGGCAAGCACATCGAGTTCAAGGATGGGTATTACATTGAACCCTTCACTCAGTGGCAGATGGCTTCGGTGCAAGGCAAGGACTTCAGCCTGGATAACGGTTTGAAGGTGGATGCCGATACCACGCGCTCCATGCTTGGCAAGGCGGGTGTAACACTGGGCCGTGGCATGACGTTGGCCAACGGCAGCGTTCTGCAACCGCACATCCGTGCAGCCGTCGTTCGTGAGTTTGTGAAAAGCAATGAAGTGCGGGTCAATCAGAACTCCTTCGAAAATGACCTGCGAGGTAACCGTTTGGAAGTCGGCACTGGCGTGGCCTGGACATTGAATGACCGGTGGCAGTTGCACACTGAACTGGACACCAGCAAGGGCGACAACGTCACCAAGGACTTCGGTATCAATATGGGGGCTCATTACAAGTTCTGATCTTGAATAAAAAAGGGAAGCCGAGGCTTCCCTTTTTTATTATGTGGCAGGGTTAACCTGCTTTTAACACCTGGAAGTCGCCCTTGAGAATAAACGTTTGCTCTTCGGTGTTGGGCATTTCAATATTGACATTGAAGCTGCCCTTGACGTTTCCTTCGCTCGCCGGCGTGATCGAAATGTTGCCGGAGATACCTTCATAAACAGTACCGTCATCGTTTTTTAAACTGAATCCTACATCGTCACGGCCTTTTACTTCGTATTCACCAACATCCAGGCTGTCGGGAAGCAGGATAGTCAGTTCACGAACAGTCGTTTGTGACGCGCGGGTACGTTTATCACTTCGTTCGATAGCGGTAATACAGAGGGCGTCGAGTTTCTTGGCTCCCGTTTTGACCTTGCCGATCAGCCGAGAGGTAGCGTTGAAATCGACAAAGGTTAGTTCGGTATTGGCGAACGCTTTGGCAATCACATAATTACCTGCGGCAAAACCGGTACGTTTGATAACAGCATTCATGGATTGGGTCTCCCGTTACTTTGAGTAAGGTATCCAAAGGCCGTGGTAGGCCCTAATCCTGGATGTGCTATGAGAGCCCGCTTTAGAACACTTTGTAAACTGTCATAGTTGACAGTTTACAAAGGGCTTTTTATAGCGGCATAGCGGCAAAACTAAACCAGTGCAGGTAGCCAGGCGGCGGCTATCAGCAATACGCCCATGGTCCTGTTGAAACAGCTTCGCGCGCGGTCTGACCGTAGCAAGTGTCCCGTACCGCTCCCCAGCGCCGCCCAAGCGCCCAGGCAAGGGAGTGCGATCAAAAAGAACAGCAGTGACAGTTGCTGCACCTTCGCAGCCTTGTCACCACCACCGGCGGTGAACACACTGATCACGGCCAACGCCATCATCCAGCTCTTCGGGTTGATCCACTGGAGGCCCGCCGAGCTCCAGAATCCAAGCCGTGGGCCTGAGGGCAAAGATTGCGAATTTAACTCAACGGACGGTGACCAAAATATTCTCCATCCCAGATAGTTAAGCCAGGCAATGCCCGCCCAGTACACCGTTTCTTGAATAAGTGGGTGTGCATGCAACGTCGGGCCCAGACCACTACCGAGCAGCAGCACCATCAGCGCCGCGCTCACACAGGCACCGAATACAATCGGCAGGGCCGCCTTGAAGCCATGTCGGGCACTGGTGCTCAATACGAGAATATTGGTCGGCCCCGGCGTGATAGAGGCTACGAAAGCGAACAACAAAAAAGGCAGCAGCGTGGGGAAAGTGGCCAACATGACAGGGACTCCGTAGATGAACTCAGGAGCCAATCCTCACAAAGCCTGACTCAAACGTCTGGAAGATTTGAGCAGCGCTTGCGGTACATCGCTGGCGTCAGCCCGTAAGCCCGGACGAACCAGCGGCCAAGATGACTCTGGTCGGCAAACCCCAATTCCATGGCAACCGTCGCCGGTTGCGCGCCACTGGAGAGCATTCGCCGTGCTTTCGACAAGCGCAATTGCACCAGATACGCGTGTGGCGCCATGCCATAGGCAGCCTTGAAGGCCCGGGTGAGACGGAATCTGTCTACACCCGCTGCGGCGGCAACCTGATCAAGACCGATGTCGAATCGGGCGTTGGCGTGCAGATAATCCCGAGCCTTCTGCGCCACCAGCGGCAGACGCGGGTCTTCGCCGTACCGAGTGCGCCAGTGTAAGTGACTGGTCAGGCGTTCGAGCAAACTGTCGAGAGCGGTCTGGCGGACGATCTTCAGCTCGCCGTGATGCAGGGTCTGAAACGCCAGGCTGGTGGCGTGGGCCAGTCGCGGGTCGCTGGCCAGCGTGTGAGCGAAACACAATTGACTGTTATCGGGAGCGTTATCGAAAACCGCACTCAGTTCACGCTGCAACCACAGCGGGTCGAGGTACAGCATGCGGTAAGTGAAGCCGTCTTCAGTCGGTGCATCACCATCATGGATATCGCCGGGTTCGAGTAAAAACACCTTGCCCGGTGTGCTCTGATGTTTCGCCCGACGGCAATTGAATTGCTGGACGCCTTGTTCGGTCACGCCCACCAGGTAGCTGTCGTGCCAGTGCGGGTCGTAGGCGTGGCCTTGGAAATGCGCGCGCAGGGTCTCGATGCCGGTATCGGCGTCCTGGGCCAGTTCGATCCAGTTGTCAGGGGACATGCTGCACCTGTGAGACGGATGACCGGCTTATTTAACGCCGATGTCGAGGTCGACACCTAGAACGTTTGTGCACGCATCAGTTGAACAGTCCTGCCGCGATGTTGATCGAGAAGCCGAGGATCGCCGTGTTGAACAAAAAACCGATCAGCGATTGCGCGAGCACAATCTTGCGCATGCCCCGTGTTGCCACGCCCACATCCGAAGTCTGCACCGCCACGCTGATGGTGAAGGAGAAATAGAGGAAGTCCCAGTAATTGGGGGTTTCCAGCCCTTCAGCGAAACGCAGGGCCTGGTCCTTGCCGTCCCAGGTGTAGAACAGGCGAGCGTAGTGCACGCTGAAAATCACCCCGATCAACAACCATGAACCGAGCACCGTCATCGCGGTAAAGCCGTAATGCAGGAGCTTGCTGGTGGTTTCCAGCTCTTTGCTACCGGCGAGTTCGAAGGTGATGGTCGCGAGGCTGGCAATGGCGGCGATGCACACCACGAACAACACCAGCCCGGCGTTTTCATCTTCGACCTCGGCAATGCGCTTCACGTCCGGGGCCTTGGCGCGCGTGGCGAGCCAGAACATCAGCATCAGGTAGGTCCAGACCCCGACATTCCAGCCAATGAGGATTTTGCTGATGATCGAATCAGCCGGAGCCAAAATGCCTGCCGCGACGCCAAGGGTGGCGGCGACGGACAGGCGAGGGTGGGTGCGGGCGAGGAAGGGCATGGAGACTCACGGTCAGGGGCTTTGCAGCACCATAGCCTTGCCGTGAGTGGTGCATCAAGCGCTGCCTTTCACGTCAATCAAAGGGCAGGTCAAAAGCGTCAAGGGGTTTGAGGATTACTGTCGAAAGTGAACACTCCGTTTTTGAACGTAATCTGCGTCCCGTTGGAGGCTTCTTCACTGATGAATTCCAGGCGGCCCGTGAACAAACCATGCGATGAACCATTCGCGGGCACTTCCTCGACCACCAATATGCCGCTTTGTGCCGGATAGCCTCCTGCTCCAGGATAAACCTCGTAGTAACTGACGAGGATTTTATCCTTGAATGTGGCCAGGTCATAAGTGCCAGGTCCGAGGTCGCGTGCAAATGAGATAGTGACTATATCCAGTGGACGGTTGGGTACACCATCGGAATAGTTCTGGGACCATGCTAGCCAATGCGGAACCTTCAGGCCTACCACCGGATTCCCGGGGCGTGCCTCGAGCAGAAATTGATTGGCGGAATATTTTTTATACGCTCCACCCTCAAGCGTAGCGGTGAAAGTGCCGGTAGCATCCGCCTTTGAAATTGTCCGGACTTCAAAGTCTTTCATATTCAACGAGCCGTTGCTGACGACAAGTTCCTTGTTTTCTGGAAGGGTAGCGGTGAAATTGAAAGTGCCTGTTACAGTTTGTTGCTCGGTATCGATGGTTACTTTTACTTTGCCCGATTTAGCTAGAAAAGGCCTCCAGTTAGAATCCTGAAACTCAAACCAGTTTGCCTTGGCGGTAGCAAGGTTTGAATAGTCACTGTCAATGGAATAGTCCTTGTTCGTTACACCTCCCTCATTGGGTATCCAAAGCTCTATCAAGAAGCTTCGACCGTCGTCTTTTACATCGGCTGAACTCGCGACCAAAAAATTGTACTTAGGGTCAAGGTAGAGATTCGGTTTCTTGTCTCCCTTAAAGTCAACCTCGTCATTCAACCTCGCTGTGATAGTGCCCGTAGTGGTGATTTCCATATGCGCTCCTGAACCGGTAGGGGATTATTTAATTGCCGCACGACAGGAAACAGCTTATGTGTTTGATCGTTCCTCAGTAACTGTCAGATATAACAGGTGTAAGCGTCCTGTTTTTTATAACTGAAGTGGTTTTTTTCCGGCTGAGACCAGATTTGTGTTCGGCGGGTGAAAACTATTGTCGTCACCCGCGAGGGCGGTATTCACCCTTTATTCATACGCTTCACCCATTTCATCACCACCACAAAAAATACCGGCACAAACACCACTGCCAATGTCGCCGTGATCATCCCGCCAATCACCCCGGTGCCGATGGCTTGCTGGCTCGCCGAACTGGCTCCGGTGGCAATCGCCAGCGGTACCACGCCGAGGATAAACGCCAGTGAAGTCATCACAATCGGCCGCAAGCGCAACCGGGCGGCTTGCAAGGTCGCGTCGACCAAGTCGTGGCCTTCGTCATAAAGACTCTTGGCGAACTCGATGATCAGGATCGCGTTCTTCGCTGACAGACCGATGATGGTGATCAACCCGACCTTGAAGAACACGTCGTTGGGCATTCCACGAAAGGTCACGGCCAGTACGGCGCCGAGCACGCCGAGCGGCACCACCAGCAACACCGAGGTCGGAATCGACCAGCTCTCATACAGCGCCGCCAGACACAGGAACACGATCAGCAGCGATAGCCCGAGCAGAATCGGCGCCTGACTCCCGGACAAGCGTTCCTGCAACGACAAACCGGTCCACTCCTGACCCAACCCCGCCGGGCCTTGCGCCACCAGCCGTTCGATTTCCGCCATGGCTTCACCGGTGCTGTGGCCGGGTGCCGGTTCGCCGGAAATGGCTATCGCCGGGTAGCCGTTGTAGCGGGTCAACTGCGCCGGGCCTTGAATCCATTTCGCCTGAACGAAGGCCGACAGTGGCACCATTTTTCCTGCATCGTTACGTACGTGGATCTTCAACACATCGGCGACCTGACTGCGCTGATCGCCTTGCGCCTGCACCACCACCCGTTGCATCCGTCCCTGATTGGGAAAGTCGTTGATGTAGGCCGAACCGACCGCCGTGGACAGCACGTTGCCAACGTCGGCAAAGGACACGCCCAGCGCGTTGGCCTGTTTGCGGTCGACTTCCAGCTGCACTTGCGGTGCTTCGGCCAAGGCACTTTCGCGCACGTTCATCAGGATCGGGCTTTTCTCGGCGGCAGCGAGTAATGCGGTGCGCGCCTGCATCAATGTGGCGTGGCCGAGGCCGCCGCGATCCTGCAAGCGGAACTCGAAACCGCTGGAGGTGCCGAGACCGTCAACCGGCGGTGGCAATACCGAGAAGGCCACGGCGTCCTTGATCTGGCTCAGGACGATGTTGGCGCGGTCGGCAATCGAACTTGCCGAGTCGTCACTGCCCCGATCCGACCAGTCCTTGAGCGTGGTAAACGCCAACGCGGCGTTCTGCCCGCTGCCGGAAAAACTGAAACCAAGAATCACCGTGCTGTCGCCAACACCGGGTTCGGTGGCGTTGTGCGCTTCGATTTGCTCAACCACCTGCACCGTGCGGTTTTTGCTCGCGCCTGGCGGCAGTTGAATGTCGGTGATGGTGTAGCCCTGATCCTCAACCGGCAGGAACGAGGAGGGCAGACGACTGAAACACAGCCCCAGACCGATCAGCAGCACGCCGTAGATCAGCAGGTAACGGCCCGTGCGTTTCAGCGCGTAGGCGACCCAGCCTTGATAACGTTCGGTCAAACGTTCGAAGCCCCGGTTGAACCAGCCAAAGAAACCGCTCTTTTCGTGATGCTCGCCCTTGGCAATCGGCTTGAGCAGCGTCGCGCAGAGCGCCGGGGTCAAGGTCAGTGCAAGGAACGCCGAGAACAGGATCGAGGTGGCCATCGACAGCGAGAACTGCTGGTAAATCACCCCCACCGAACCCTGCATGAAGGCCATCGGAATGAACACCGCCACCAGCACCAGGGTGATGCCGATGATCGCGCCGGTGATCTGCTTCATGGCCTTGCGCGTCGCTTCCTTGGGCGACAGGCCTTCGGTGGCCATGATGCGCTCGACGTTCTCCACCACCACGATGGCATCGTCCACCAGAATGCCGATGGCCAGCACCATGCCGAACATGGTCAGCACGTTGATCGAGAAGCCCAGCGCGAGCATGGTCGCGAATGTACCCATCAACGCAACGGGCACCACCAGTGTCGGGATCAGTGTGTAGCGGATGTTCTGCAGGAACAGGAACATCACTGCAAACACCAGCAGCATGGCTTCGCCGAGGGTGTAGATCACTTTGGTGATCGAGACTTTGACGAATGGCGAGGTGTCGTACGGAATCTTGTATTCGACGCCCGCCGGGAAGTAACGCGCCAGGTCGTCCATCTTCGCCCGCACCAGATTCGCGGTGCTCAGGGCGTTGGCGCCGGGAGACAGCTGCACGCTGACGGCGGTCGAGGGTTTGCCGTTCAAGCGCGTGCCGAATTGATATTCCTGGCTGCCGATTTCGACCCGCGCCACATCCTTGATGCGCACGGTGGAGCCGTCGGGATTGGCTTTGAGGACAATGTCGGCGAACTCTTCAGGCGTCGACAATTGACCTTTGACCAGAATGGTCGCGGTGATTTCCTGTGTCGTGCGGGTCGGCAAATCGCCAATGCTGCCGGCCGAAACCTGGGCGTTCTGCGCCACGATGGCGGCGTTGACGTCGGCCGGGGTCAGGTTGAAACCGATCAGCTTCTGCGGGTCGATCCAGATCCGCATGGCCCGTTCGGCGCCGTACAGCTGGGCCTTGCCGACGCCGTCCAGACGCTTGATCTCGTTCATCACGTTGCGCGCCAGGTAATCGCTGAGCGCCACGTCGTCGAGCTTGCCGTCACTGGAAGTCAGGGTGATCAGCAGCAGGAAACCGGCGGAGACTTTCTCCACCTGCAAGCCTTGCTGGTTCACCGCTTGCGGCAGGCGCGACTCCACCACTTTCAGGCGGTTTTGCACATCGACCTGTGCCATTTCCGGGTTGGTGCCGGGCTGAAAAGTGGCCTTGATGGTGGCGCTGCCGAGGCTGCTCTGGGATTCGAAATACAACAGGTGATCGGCACCGTTGAGCTCTTCCTCGATCAGGCTGACCACGCTTTCGTCGATGGTCTGCGCCGAAGCGCCGGGGTACACGGCATAGATTTCGACTTGCGGCGGCGCGACGTTGGGGTATTGCGCCACCGGCAGCTGTGGAATGGCCAAGGCGCCGGCCAGCAGGATGAACAGGGCAACCACCCAGGCGAACACTGGGCGATCGATAAAGAACTGCGGCATAAAAAGCGTCCTGCTTACTGACCAGAAACCTGGGCAAGTGGAAGAGGGGTGTTGTCGATCTGGACTTTCTCACCGGGCTTGGCATGTTGCAGGCCTTCGGTGACGATGCGGTCGCCGGACTTGAGGCCGCCGGTGACGATCCAGCGATCGTTCTGCACGGCGCCCAGCTCCACCGGTTGCTGGCCGACACGCTGCTCGGCGTCAATCAACAACACGTGGGCAATCCCGGCGCTGTCACGCTGGATGGCCCGTTGCGGCACGCTGATGCCTTGCTGATTCACCGCTTGCTCCAGGCGCACACGCACGAAGCTGCCCGGCAGCAAGTCGAGGTCCGGGTTGGGAAATTCGCTGCGCAGAATGATCTGGCCGGTGCCCGGGTCGACGGTGATGTCGGTGAACAGCAACTTGCCCGGCAACGGGTAGAGGCTGCCGTCGTCCTGGATCAACGTGGCTTTGGCCTGGCCCTGGCCCACTTCCTTCAACTGGCCGGAACGGAAGGCGCGGCGCAGATCGTTGAGTTCGCGGGTCGATTGGGTCAGGTCGGCATGGATCGGGTTCAACTGCTGAATCAGCGCCAGCGGGGTGGTTTCGTTCTGCCCCACCAATGCACCTTCGGTCACCAGCGCACGGCCGATACGCCCGGAAATAGGTGCAGTGACGGTGGCGTAACCGAGATTGAGTTTTGCGCGGTCCACGGCGGCTTTGTTGGCGGCGACGTCAGCGGCGGTTTGCCGGACGCTGGCCCGGGCGTTGTCGTAATCCTGGCCGCTGATGGCGTTGCCTTCGATCAACTGGGCGTAGCGCTGTTCCTGCAGCCTGGCCTGGAAGGCGTTGGCCTCGGCCTTGCGCAAGGACGCTTCGGCACTGTCCAGATCGGCCTTGAACGGCGCCGGGTCTATGCGGAACAGCACGTCGCCCTGTTTCACGTCGCTGCCTTCGCGAAAAGCGCGTTGCAACACGACGCCGGCGACCCGGGCGCGGACTTCGGCAATCCGTGGCGCGGCAATCCGACCGCTCAATTCGCTGGTGATCGACAGGGGCCGGGCTTCGACCGTTTCGATCCGTACCGTGGCCAGCGGCGCCTGCTCTTGGGCGTTCGAGGACTTGTCACACGCGCTCAGCGTTAACGCCAGAGCCATCAGGCTGAGCCTGGCAAGCAGGTTGTTTGACATGTAAATACCCCAATAATGACTGCGCGCATCCTACGGCGAGGCGACGAGGGTAGCGGTGAAGCTTTGTTGGTGCTGTGTGAAATTGTGTAAGGGTTTTACTCACGGGCGGGTGTGGGCGTATATCCTTGGCGGCTTGATACTTTTTGCGACTCCGAGGCCGCCTTCGCGAGCAAGCCCGCTCCCACACTGATCTGCGTCATGCACAAATCAAATGTGGGAGCGGGCTTGCTCGCGAAGGGGCCGGCCCCGTCGCCACTGCACTTTCTGGAAACACCCCATGCCCAACATCCTCCTGGTCGAAGACGACACCGCGCTCTCCGAGCTGATTGCCAGCTACCTGGAACGCAACGGCTATTGCGTTAGCGTGATCAGCCGTGGCGACCACGTGCGCGAACGGGCGCGGGTCAATCCGCCGGACCTGGTGATTCTCGACCTGATGCTGCCGGGGCTCGATGGTCTGCAAGTCTGCCGCTTGCTGCGGGCGGACTCGGCCACGCTGCCGATTTTGATGCTGACCGCCCGCGACGACAGTCACGATCAAGTACTGGGCCTGGAAATGGGCGCCGATGACTACGTCACCAAACCGTGTGAACCCCGGGTCTTGCTCGCCCGCGTGCGCACCCTGTTGCGCCGCAGCAGCCTCAGCGAACCGCAGACCGCCAACGATCGAATCCTCATGGGCAACCTGTGCATCGACCTGTCCGAACGCACCGTGACCTGGCGCGAACAACTCGTCGAGCTGTCCAGCGGTGAATACAACCTGCTGGTGGTGCTGGCCCGGCATGCCGGTGAAGTGCTGAGCCGCGATCAGATCCTGCAACGCCTGCGCGGCATTGAATTCAATGGCACCGACCGTTCGGTGGACGTGGCGATTTCCAAGTTGCGGCGCAAGTTCGACGACCACGCAGGCGAGGCGCGCAAGATCAAGACCGTGTGGGGCAAGGGCTACCTGTTCAGCCGTTCCGAGTGGGAATGCTGAGACGATGTTCAGGATTCTCTTTCGCCTCTATCTGGTGATGATCGTCTCGTACAGCGCGGCGATTTATCTGGTGCCGGACCTGGTGATCAAGGTCTTCCATGAGCGCTTTGTCACCTACAACCTCGATTATTCGCGCGGCCTGCAAACCCTCATCGTCAAGCAATTCCACGCCGTACCCGAAACCCAATGGCCGGCACTGGCGACCGGGATGGACAAGGACTTTGCGCCGCTGCACATCGTCCTGAGCCGCCCCGATGACGCCGACTTCACCCTCGATGAGCGCGAGCGTTTACAGCGTGGCGAGAATGTCGTGCGCATTGGCGACTGGGGCTGGCGCACCTTGGCGGTGGCGCCGTTGAACAAGCAGACCGTCGTGCAAATGGTCGTGCCACCGGACCCGATGGACGTCAGCCTGTTGTACTGGAGCATCAACGTCCTGATCGGTGCGACCATGCTTGCTTGCCTGTTGCTGTGGCTACGCCCGCACTGGCGCGATCTGGAACGTCTCAAGGGCACCGCCGAGCGCTTCGGCAAAGGCCACCTTGGCGAGCGTACACAGATATCTCCCCATTCCAACATCGGCAGCCTGGCCAACGTCTTCGACACTATGGCCGGCGATATCGAAAACCTGCTCAACCAGCAACGCGACCTGCTCAACGCCGTGTCCCACGAATTGCGCACACCGCTGACGCGCCTGGACTTCGGCCTGGCCCTGGCGCTGTCCGACGATTTGCCGCCCGCCAGCCTCGAACGCCTGCAAGGGCTGGTCGCGCACATTCGTGAGCTGGACGAGTTGGTGTTGGAGTTGCTGTCCTACAGCCGCCTGCAAAACCCGGCGCGGCTGCCCGAGCGGGTCGAAGTGTCTCTGGATGAATTCATCGACAGCATTCTGGGCAGCGTCGATGAAGAGCTGGAGTCACCGGAGATCGTCATCGACGTGTTGCTGCATGGCCAACTTGAACGCTTCGTGCTGGACCCGCGATTGACGGCGCGCGCCATTCAGAACCTGCTGCGCAATGCCATGCGCTACTGCGAAAAGCGCATTCAGATCGGCGTCAAGGTTTGCCCGAAAGGATGTGAGATTTGGGTTGACGACGATGGCATCGGCATTCCGGATGAGGAGCGCGAGCGGGTTTTCGAGCCGTTCTATCGACTGGACCGTAGTCGGGATCGGGCAACGGGCGGGTTTGGCCTGGGACTGGCGATCAGTCGTCGCGCGCTGGAAGCGCAGGGCGGTACGCTGACTGTCGAGCCGTCGCCATTGGGCGGCGCGCGGTTTCGGTTGTGGTTGCCCGCTCAGGCCTGATGGGCGCTTGGTAGTAGAAGCTGCCGAACCGCGGGGGCCGGCAACTGCCTGGGTCAAGCGCCAAGCCGACCCCTCAACACCTTCGCCATGTCCTCCAGTTCCGTCGCCGGGTTGTGCCCGATCAGCATCCAGGCGTGTTCCATGTCGGCCCAATACACCACATTCATGCCGTGCCGGCGTTCATGGGCGAAGTGTCGGCTGCCGCTGTTGGATCGGGTTGCGCACAATGCAATCGGGCCATGTGCCGGGTCGAGGTAGGTAATCTGCGCGATGGGCACGCCTTCGTATTCGAGGATTTGCGCGCGCTTGAATTCGGACCGGGGCAGGGCCAGTTGTGCCGGCGACAGGTTCAGACCCAGCCGGGCATCAATGGTGCGCAATTGCGCGCGCTCGGTGGCTTCGTCGCTGGGCAAATGCTCCAGGGTCTGCGGCACGTAGAGCGCCATATAGTCGGCCACCAGCCCGCGCCAGTTGCTCTTTTGCTGGCTCAGTTGCCAGCCAAGGAACAAGCGATCGGCCAACACGCCGCTGACCACCAGACCGGCAGCCGCCGCGAGGAACCAGCGGCGACTGACGGCCGGGCGTTCAGGCGATGGCAAGGTGTCGAGCATGGACTGCAGACGATCGACAGGCGCCTGTTGGGCCAGTTCGTCATAGGCCTGGCGAAACGGCAGGCTGCTGCGTGCCAGCCATTGCAGGCGCAGATTGAGCACGGAGTCTTCTGCGATGGCGGCGTCGATACGCGTGCGCTGTTCGACGTCGAGTTGGTTGTCCAGGTAGGCCACCAACTGCTCATCCGAAGGTGTCGCGCGATCGTTCATCGACGTTCTCCAGTTGAAGGATTCGGTACCGCGTGCAGTGGCGGGTATTCGGCCAGTTTCACGCGGGCGGCAGCGAGTCGGCTCATGACCGTGCCGATGGGCAATTGCAGCACTTCGGCCACTTCGCGATAGGACAAGCCCTCGACGTAGGCCAGGTACACCGTTTCGCGCTGGGCCTCGGGCAGGGCGTCGACGCGGCGGATCACCTGGGCGGCGAGCACATGGGTCTGCGCTGCCGCCTCACCGTCAAACGACAGCTGGCTTTCGGCATCCACCAGACCCTGGCCCTGGCGCACCCGCCGGGAGCGCACTTCGTTGAGCCAGATCGAATGCAAAATGCTCAGCAGCCAGCGGTCCATGCGCGTGCCCGGGACAAATTGCCCGGCACGCTCAAGTGCCCGAACACAGGTGGCTTGCACCAGGTCTTCGGCGACATGCCGTTGCCGGGACAGCAGCAGGCCGTAACGCCATAACCGCGTCAAATGCTGGCCCAGTTCTGCCCGTATTGCCTGATCGCTGGCGATGGCGACCTCCGTTTGTCTCGATGTCAGGTTTTCGATGAATCGTTGATGGCTTCGGCCAGGTCCTGGTACTCCTCGCAGGTGCTGCCGCAGATCGATTTGATGTGCTGCAACTGCTCCTGAGCCAGGTCCAGTCGACCTTTGATCACATAAGCCTCGCCGAGGTATTCGCGCACTTGCGCATACTGCGGGTCGAGTTTGACCGATTGCAGGTAGTAACCGATGCCTTCATCTGTACGGCCAAGTTTACGCGTGGCGTAGCCTCGGTAGTTAAGGGCTTTTGCAGTGTTGGGCTCCTTCAGGGTATCGAGCAGGGCCAGGGCTTCCTCATAGCGTCCGTCCTTGGCCAGGCGGAACGCATAGTCGGTGCGGTCGGCGTCCGGCACCAGGTTGCTGGTTTGCCTCAGGCATTTCTGTTGCTTGCTGTCCCAGACCTGGCCTTTGGGGCAATTGGGTTTGGCCGGTTCTTCTACATCGCCATGCGCCCAGGCCAACGAGCCGGACAAGACGGCGGTGAGCAGCAGCGGGGTGGTGAAAACCGCAAAACGCAGAGTCATGAAGGGTGCTCCGGAAGTAGTTTCGTTTCAGTTGAGCCGCGTGCCCGCCAGCATCCGGCGGCATTCTCATGGGCGTCATAAAGAGAACACCTGTGAGTGAACAATTATTCATTTCTGCGTGTCGATCATTACAAGGAAAGCTCAAGTCCAGGCGCTATGCTCGACAACATTCGGTGTCCATCGGGAGAACTGCCATGAAAGATCAGGTCCATCATGCCGCGGCCGCGGGCTATAAGACCGCAGCCGACACTTATGTTCGCGGTCGCCCGGACTATCCGCCGCAGGTGGCTGACTGGTTGACGGGCACCCTTGGATTGAACGCCCACAAAACTGTGATCGACCTCGGTGCCGGAACCGGCAAGTTCACGGGGCGGCTGGTGGCGACCGGGGCGCAGGTGATTGCCGTGGAGCCGGTGGCGCAGATGCTGGAGAAGCTGTCGCTGGCCTTCCCTCATGTGTTGGCGGTCAGCGGCACGGCGACGGATCTGCCGCTGCCCGATGCCTCGGTGGACGTGGTGGTCTGCGCCCAGTCCTTTCACTGGTTTGCCAGCACCGAGGCGCTGACTGAAATCGCCCGGGTACTGAAACCGGGCGGCAAACTGGGGCTGGTGTGGAACCTGCGAGATACCAGCGTGAGCTGGATGCCGAAGCTGGATGCGATCGTCAATGCGCTGGAAGGTGATACGCCGCGCTTTCACACCGGTGCCTGGCGCCAGGCCTTTCCACACAAAGCGTTCGGGCCATTGCAGGCGCAGCATTTCAATCATTCGCATACGGGGACGCCGGAGGACGTGATTTTCAACCGGGTGCGCTCCATCAGTTATATCGCGGCGCTGCCTCAGGAGCAGCAAGCGAAGGTTGATGAGCAGTTGCGCGCATTGGTTGCCGGGGAGCCGGCGTTGCGTGGGAAAGATGTGGTGACGGTGCCTTATGAAACCTTGGCGTTTGTGGCGGTGAAGGGCAGGTAGATGGGTGGTGCGGCCAATCGCGAGCAGGCTCGCTCCCACAGGGATCTTCAGGGTTGCAGAGATCCCTGTGGGAGCGGGCTTGCCCGCGAAGAGGCCAGTCCAGACACTACAGAACCCCGACCAGTCCCGCTTTTGGCCGAACCACTGCCTTACTCCCCCAGGCAATGCCTTGTTATAGTCCGGACCTCATTTTTTGCCCGGTAAAAGGATCACTGCCATGTCTCAGTACACCGCGTTCACCGTCGAACTGGCCGATAAAATCGCCCATGTGCAGATTAACCGCCCGGAAAAGATCAACTCGATGAACGCCGCGTTCTGGAGCGAAATCATTGAGATTTTCCAGTGGATCGATGACACCGACGAGGTTCGTGTGGTGGTCTTGAGCGGTGCCGGCAAGCATTTTTCATCGGGTATCGACTTGATGATGCTCGCTGGCGTGGCCAATGAACTGGGGAAGGACGTCGGCCGTAACGCGCGCCTGCTGCGGCGCAAGATTCTCGCCCTGCAAGCCTCGTTCAATGCCGTTGATCATTGCCGCAAGCCCGTCCTGGCGGCGATTCAAGGCTATTGCCTGGGTGGCGCCATCGACCTGATTGCCGCGTGCGACATGCGTTACGCCGCTGAAGACGCGCAATTCTCTATCAAGGAAATTGATATCGGCATGGCCGCCGACGTCGGCACCTTACAGCGCTTGCCGCGGATCATCGGTGACGGCATGCTGCGTGAACTGGCTTACACTGGTCGCACCTTTGGTGCCGATGAATCGCGCACGATGGGACTGGTCAATCGCGTCTACAGCGACCATGCCAGCCTGCTGGACGGCGTGATGGGCATTGCCCGCGAGATCGCCGCCAAGTCGCCGATTGCGATCACCGGCACCAAGGAGATGATCAGCTACATGCGTGACCATCGCATCGATGACGGCCTCGAATACGTCGCCACCTGGAACGCCGCCATGCTGCAATCCACCGATTTGCGCGTGGCCATGGCCGCCCATATGAGCAAACAGAAACCCGAATTTCTGGATTGATTAAAAATGACTTCACGCTGGACCACCGCAGTACTGGACACCGATCAACCCGGCGGCTGGGCCGTGGCCCGCAGTCCCGAAGGCTTTATGTTCGATGACAATGGCGCGCTGTTCCCGCGCGAATGGCTCAAGCGCCAGGACCTGTCGATCCTCGCCGAGCATGGCATCGGTCATCTGGATGGCGAGCCTGTTTATCTGCTGGAATTGAGCAGTCACAGCGAAGTGCCGGGTTGCAACTGGAAGGGCCTGCGGGCTTTCATGCTTGACGGTGATCACACGGTGTACAAAGTGCTCGGTTATGCCGCGCAGATTGGCACCTGGTATCGCGAGCACCGCTTTTGCGGCAACTGTGGCCAGGCGGCGACCCAGGTTCCCCGAGAGCGGGCGATGTACTGCCAATCGTGCGACCTGCGCTATTACCCACGGATTTCGCCGAGCATGATTGTGCTGGTGACCCGGGGTGATGAAGTGCTGCTGGCCCGTTCGCCCCGCTTTGTGGCCGGGGTCTACAGCACGTTGGCCGGGTTTGCCGAGCCGGGTGAGTCGGCCGAAGACTGCCTGATTCGCGAGGTGCGCGAAGAGGTGCAGATCGAGGTCAAGAACATCCAGTACATGGGCAGCCAGTGCTGGCCGTTCCCGCATTCGATGATGCTCGGTTTTCATGCCGAGTACGCCGGCGGCGAGATCGTCTGTCAGGAAGACGAAATCGAAGACGCCCAGTGGTTCAACGTACACGACTTGCCGCCGTTGCCGGCGTCTCGCTCGATTGCCCGCTACCTCATCGACGTCTACGTGGCGCGGCGTTTAGGCCATGCTGAACCAGTGTTGCCAGGCTAACCGCACGGTCAAGCCCAGCACCACGGTGATGAACACCGGACGGATGAACTTCGCACCGCCACTGATGGCGGTGCGAGCGCCGAAGAATGCACCGACCATCACCGACAGGCCCATGCTCAGGCCGATGATCCAGTCCACTTGCCCGGAAAACACAAACACCGACAGCGCCGCGATGTTGCTGACGAAGTTCATGCTGCGCGCCACGCCACTAGCCTTCACCAGGTCGATCGGGTAAAGCAGCAGGCTGCTGACGGTCCAGAACGCGCCAGTGCCGGGACCTGCCACGCCATCGTAGAAGCCGAGGCTGAAGCCTTGGGTCGACTGCCACTTTTTCTTGATCGGTGCGTCGCTGTCCAGCGGCGCTTTCGGCGTGCCGCCAAACAACAGGTACAGACCGCAGGCGAAAACGATCACCGGGAGCATCTTGTTCAGCCATTCCGCCGGCAGATAATGCGCGACCACGGCCCCCGTCAGGGCTCCGACCAGCGTGCCGACGATGGCGTGCATCCATTGTCTGGGGTGGAACAATTTACGCCGGTAAAAGGTGAAGCTGGCGGTGGCCGAACCGAAGGTCGAACTCAGTTTGTTGGTGCCCAACACCAGGTGCGGCGGCAGGCCGGCGGTCAGCAGGGCCGGGGTGGTCAGCAGACCGCCACCGCCAGCGATGGCGTCGATGAAACCGGCAATGAAGGCAACGATGGCCAAAATGGCCAGGGTGGTGAGGTCAACGCTGAGTTCGAAAGGCATGGAATCGGCTTATTCGGCGGGGTGCAGCAAGGGGCTGCGGGGAAGGGCCGATATCTTACCTAGATCCAACTTCTGCTGCGACCCGTCTGGCCTCATCGTCGGAACGCCGCCCGGAGCAAGCCCGCTCCCACAGGGATCTCCAGTGTTGTAGAGATCCCTGTGGGAGCGGGCTTGCTCGCGATGCCGGCGCTACATCACTTAGGTTGCGGCCCATTCCCGATCTGCCACACAAACGGCGGCTCTGTCCCGTTGATCGCCCAATCCCCGACAATCCGCGCCTTGTAGATCAGCGGATTGTGCGACGAGACCGTCCGCGCGTTGCGCCAATGCCGGTCCAGGGATTTACCTGCCCGCACATCCGATGCCCCCAGCGCATTGAACAGTTGCGTGGTGGCCCGCAGGATCAACTCCGAGACCACCACCTGCGCCTTGGCCGATTCGATTTCCGCCGCGACATTCGCCGCCTGCTCCAGCACTTCATCACCCGAGAACCGCGCCAGATACGCTCGTTGCGCCGGTTGTGCGGCCTTCAAGGCTGTTGCTTCGGCGGCATACACCAGGGCGGCGATTTCACCGACCACCTGCTGCACCTGCGCGTCCTGGCTGACGTGCGCCGCATTGCCATGGCTGTAGATGCGTTTGCGCTCGCGCACCTGATGAGCCACGTCGCGCAATGCCGCGCGGCCAATGCCGGCCTGGGTGGCGAGCAGCACCAACTGATAAAACGCGGTCTGGTATTTGAACCGGGTGGCGAAATCGATGAGGTTCTCGGAGTGCACTTCCGCGTCGATAAACCGCGACGTTCCGCTACCGGTGGTGCGCTGGCCAAACCCGTCCCAGTCATCGCTTTGGGTGATTCCCGGCTGACGAGTGCACACCGCCGCAATCACGTCGCCGCCGGTGTCGCTGCGCTGGGCATAGACGTCGATCCAGTCGGAAAACAGGCTGCCGGTGCTGTAGAACTTCTCGCCGTTGAGCCGCCACTGATCACCGTGGGGCGAGACTTTGGTGATGACGTCGCCAATCGCCACGCTGCCGATCTCAGTCCAGGCGTTGCCGACCAGGTCTCCGTCGACAAAGCGTTTGAACCACAGGTCCCGGCCCGGTCCCGGCGGTGCGTTCAAGCGGTCCTCGGCAAAGGCGAAATGCCCACGCAGGGCCTGGGGTACGTTTGAGTCAGCTTCGGCCAATTCGATCAATAACTCGAACAACTGGGGCAGGGACGCGCCGCCGCCGCCATATTCAACCGGCACCCGTACGGCGCCGAAACCGGCGTCCTTCAGCCATTTGATCGGCTCGTGCGGCAGGCTGCGCGATTGTTCGCGTTCAATGGCGCCAGCGGCGATGCGCTGGAATATCGGCCGGAATCTCGAGGCCAGCGCCTCATAGTCAGTGCCAATGGACAGAGGATTGATGATCTGGTGTTCGGTCATGGGTCGGCTCCTTGGAACGGCAGTGAGTGCCAAGGGGGGATTGCAGGGTCCATGCCGACTTCAAAGGCCCTGTCTTTGCGGGCTTGCACGGGTTTTGAGCCATCGCAACTGTTGCCGCAGCAACAGTCCATCAGCAAATTGCCCGGACAAACACGCGGATCCCTGTGGGAGCGGGCTTGCTCGCGAAAGCGATCTGACATTCAACATCTTCGTTAGCTGATACACCGCATTCGCGGGCAAGCCCGCTCCCACAGGGATTTCGCTGGGCTCAAGACGGTCGTGTCTCCAGTTGCGATTCAGCGCTGGCACGGTTGCTGCTCTGACCCAAGGACTTCCCCAAAGTCCCGAGGACAAACCAATGAGTCAGCAAGCCGTCAAATTTGCCTACTGGGTGCCGAACGTCAGCGGCGGACTGGTGGTCAGCAAGATCGAACAACGTACCCACTGGGGCATCGACTACAACCGCAAACTGGCGCAACTGGCTGAAGAGGCCGGCTTCGAATATGCCCTGACGCAGATTCGCTTCACTGCCGGTTATGGCGCCGAGTTCCAGCATGAATCCGTCGCCTTCAGCCATGCGTTGCTGGCCGCGACCACCAAGCTCAAAGTCATCGCCGCGATCCTGCCAGGCCCTTGGCAACCGGCGTTGGCGGCCAAGCAACTGGCGACCATCGATCAACTGACCAATGGCCGGATCGCGGTGAACATTGTCAGTGGCTGGTTCAAGGGTGAGTTTCAAGCGATTGGCGAACACTGGCTGGAACACGATGAGCGTTATCGTCGCTCCGAAGAGTTCATCCGCACACTCAAAGGCGTCTGGAGCCAGGACAACTTCACGTTCCGTGGTGACTTCTACCGCTTCGACAATTACAGCCTCAAGCCCAAGCCTCTGGGCCAGCCGGAAATCTTCCAGGGCGGCAGCTCGCGCGCGGCACGGGACATGGCGGCGCGGGTTTCGGACTGGTACTTCACCAACGGCAACACCCCGGAAGGAATCAAGGCCCAGGTCGACGATATTCGCATCAAGGCGGCGGCCAACAACCATTCGGTGAAAGTCGGCGTCAACGCGTTTGTCATCGCCCGCGACACCGAAGAAGAGGCGCGAGCGGTACTGGCGCAGATCATCGATCAGGCCGATCCGGAAGCGGTGAATGCGTTTGGTGACGCGGCGAAGCAAGCGGGCAGGGCATCGCCAGAGGGTGAGGGCAACTGGGCCAAGTCGACCTTCGAGGATCTGGTGCAGTACAACGATGGCTTCAAGACCAACCTGATCGGCACGCCGCAACAGATTGCCGAGCGCATCGTGGCGTTGAAGGCGGTGGGCGTGGACCTGGTGCTGGCGGGCTTTCTGCATTTTCAGGAAGAAGTGGAGTACTTCGGCAAGCGGGTGTTGCCGTTGGTGCGTGAGTTGGAGGCCAAAGCAGCAGCCAAGCCCCAGACCGCAGTTGCCTGAACACCCATGATCGTTCCCACGCTCTGCGTGGGCATGCAGCCCGGGACGCTCCGCGTCCCTGAAGCGGACGCGGAGCGTCCGGTGAGGCATTCCCACGCAGAGCGTGGGAACGATCAGTCAGGGATCAGTGTTTACAGGCCCAGGTCGGACAGGCCCGGGTGGTCGTCAGGACGGCGACCCAGCGGCCAGTGGAACTTGCGCTCGCTTTCCTTGATCGGCAGGTCGTTGATGCAGGCAAACCGGTTGGCCATCAAGCCGTTTTCATCGAACTCCCAGTTTTCGTTGCCGTAGGAACGGAACCAGTTGCCCGAGTCGTCGTGCCATTCATAGGCGTAACGCACGGCGATGCGGTTGCCGGTGAAGGCCCAGAGTTCCTTGATCAGGCGGTAATCCAGTTCCTTGGCCCATTTGCGGGTCAGGAAACCCTTGGCTTCTTCGCGGTTGTAGGCAAACTCGGCGCGGTTACGCCATTTGGTGTCCAGGGTGTAGGCCAGCGATACGCGTTCCGGGTCGCGGGAATTCCAGCCGTCTTCGGCCAGGCGAACTTTTTCGATCGCCGATTCACGGGTAAACGGCGGCAATGGCGGACGAACTTCAGCGTTAGACATTTAAAGTCTCCCTTTCAAATTAAAGTTCAAGCAAGTTGTCGGGCTTATTTAAGTGTTACAGGTCCAATAACTTTCGCGCCATGCATTGCGCATTATCGGCGGCACTGTGATCACCCATCACAAGCGCTACGGTAATGGCACCGTCGATCAGGATCAGCAGCTGTCTGGCCAGCATCTCCGGGTCGGCTGCGCCATATTCGGTGCAGAGCTCGCGCACGTAGTCGAGCAGCTTTTGTTTGTGGTCTTTGGCGACCAGGCGAACCGGGTCTTGCGGATCACCGGTCTCGCCGCTGGTATTAATGAATGCGCAGCCGCGAAAACCTTCCGAGTCGAACCAGTCTTTGAGTACGGTAAACAGGTTGAGCAGGCGCTCGGCCGGGGTTTGAGCCCGATCGACCGCGGTTCTGAACCAGTTCATCCAGCGTATATCGCGGCGTTGCAAAGCGGCGACGGTCAGCTCCTCCTTGTTGGCGAAGTAGCGGTAGATACTTTTTCTGGAGACGCCGGCGGTTTTCACCAGAAGATCCATGCCAGTGGCGGCGATGCCACTTTTGTAGATCAACTTTTCGGTGACATCCAGAATGATGTCGCGTGTGTCGTTGCTAGTGATTTCGTTCATGTGGCAAACAGTAGAACGATCGTTCTTCTTGGTCAACAGGTTTTATGAAGATCGTTCCCACGCTCTGCGTGGGAATGCATCCCGCGACGCTCCGCGTCGCCTCTCAAAGCGGACGCAGAGCGTCCATGGCGGCATTCCCACGCAGAGCGTGGGAACGATCGGTCGATCGGTGCAGTAACAAGACCCCGGCGGATCCATGGTGTAAGCTCTCTGGCTATTCGGAATTGACCCTTTGCGAGCCCTATGCCGTCGCTTTTCAAACGCTCTCTGCTGCCTAAACTGCGCAGTTTTCCGCTGACCGCCGATGCCGTCACCATCCTTTCCGGCGCCGCCGAGTTTCGACGTTGCCTGCTGGAAAAAATCGCCAGTGCCACTCAGCGCATCTATATCGTCGCGCTGTATTTGCAACAGGACGAAGCCGGTCAGGAAATCCTCGATGCCTTGCACGCCGCCAAACTGGCACGTCCGCAACTGGACGTGGTCGTGGTGGTTGATTGGCTGCGCGCCCAGCGCGGCTTGATCGGTGCTGGCAAGCAACCGGGCAACTCGGCCTGGTATCAGGAAGCGACCCGCACCCACGAAAGCGAGGTGCCGGTGTACGGCGTGCCGGTGCAGACCCGCGAGCTGTTCGGCGTGTTGCATTTGAAGGGCTTTGTGATCGACGACTGTGTGATCTACAGCGGCGCGAGCCTGAACAACGTTTACCTGCACAAATTCGACAAGTACCGCTACGACCGCTATCACCTGCTGCACAATCAAGCGCTGGCCGACTCGATGCAGCACCTGATCCAGCACGGTTTGATCGCTTCCAAAGCGGTGCATCGTCTCGATCTGCCGAACCTGCCGACCACCCGCAGCCTGCGCAACGACATCGGCGATTTGCGCAGCCGCCTCAAGCACGCCACATACGACACCACGGCAGGCACCACGGAGAAAGCCGGGTTGTCGGTGAGCCCGTTGCTCGGTGTCGGCAAGAACAATCCGTTGAGCCGGGTGATTTGCGAGCTGATCGCCAGCGCCCAGCATCAGCTGACCATCTGCACGCCTTACTTCAACCTGCCGCTGGCGGTGACCCGGGAGATCAACCGGGCCCTGGCACGCGGTGTGAAGATCGACATCATTGTCGGCGACAAGACCGCCAACGACTTCTACATCCCGCCGAGCGAGCCGTTCAAGGTGATCGCGGCGCTGCCGTATCTTTACGAGATCAGCCTGCGACGCTTTGCCAAACGGCATCAGGAAAGCATCGACAGCGGCAAGCTCAACCTGCATTTGTGGAAGGACGGCGACAACACCTACCACCTCAAAGGCATGTGGATCGACAAGCGCTACACCTTGTTGACCGGCAACAACCTCAACCCGCGCGCCTTCCGCCTCGACCTGGAAAACGCGCTGCTGATCGATGATCCGAAAGGTGAACTGCTGGAGCCGCGCAGCAAGGAGCTGGGAGAGATTTTCCAGAACACCACGCGCATCGAGCGCTATCAGGATCTGGAAACTTTGCTGGAATATCCGCCGGCGGTGGCCAAGTTCTTGAAGCGTGTCAGTCGGGTGCGGATTGAGCGGTTGCTGTACCGGATGTTGTAAGCATTAGCAGGCATCTGTGTAGCCTGCAAAAATGCCTTCGCGGGCAAGCCCGCTCCCACACTGGATCGGGTTCCAACCCAAATTCCCTGTGGGAGCGGGCTTGCCCGCGAAGGGGCCCGCTAAAACACTGCAAAAATCAGTTCAAACCCAATTTCCCACGCAACGTCGACAAATCCTCAGCCAGCGTATTCACCGGCCCGACCAGCGCCTTGCGGTCGTTTTCTTTGACTTTGTCGTAGGTCTCAAAACCACCGTCCGTGGTTTTGTACTTGGCCAGCACCTTGTTCACGCTGGCGAAGTTCTTGTCGACTTTGGCGATAAACGCTGCGTCCTGTTTCTCGATCTGCGGACGGAACAGGTCGACGATTTTCTTCGCGCCGTCGATGTTGCCCTGGAAGTCATACAGGTCGGTGTGGCTGTAGCGATCTTCTTCGCCGGAGATCTTGGTCGCTGCCACTTCCTCCAGCAACGCCGCCGCGCCGCCGACGACTTTCTCAGGCGGGAAGGTCAGGCCGGCTACGCGGGATTGCAGGTCTTTCACGTCCTTGTCCAGGCCATCGGCGAGTTCGCCCAGGCCCTGGGTGCTCTTCTCGGAAAACAACGAATATTCGATGCGGTGAAAACCGGTGAAATCTTCAGCCTTCACACCTTTTTCGTGGTCGTCGACACGGGAGTCGATGGAGGCGTCGAGGTCACTGAACAGCTCGGCAATCGGCTCGATGGACTCGTAGTAAACCCGGGTCGGCGCGTAGAGCTTTTGCGCGGTGGCCAGGTCGCTTTTTTTCACCGCCTCGGTGAACTGCCTAGTGTGGCTGGCCAGTTCGTCCAGTTGCTCGGTGACATAGATCTTGTAGTCCGAAACCGGCCCCACCAGATCCATCGGCGCCGTCGCTGCGAAAGCCGAAAGCGGAGTGTTGAGCAAGCCTAGGGTCAGCAATAACGCGAGTGGTGACTTTTTCATGGGACGGTTCCGTGTGGGGAGTATTTATGCGGTTGTTTTTGCAGAAGCGGCGTCAAGCAGTGAGCGACCGATGAAGTCCTGATCGCCGGTCACACCCGGCAGGGTGAAGAAGTAGCCGCCGCCGACGGGTTTGAGGTATTCCTCGAGCGGCTCGCCGTTGAGTCGGGTTTGCACGGTGATGAAGCCTTTTTGCAGATCGGCCTGGTAGCAGATGAACAACAGGCCCATGTCCAGCTGACCGTTCTTGTTCACCCCGTTGGAGTAGTTGAACGGCCGACGCAGGATCAGGTTGGCCTGGCTCGCGGCAGTGCGCGGGTTGGCCAGACGGATGTGCGCGTCGAGCCTGGTCAGCTTGCCTTGCGGGTCCTTGGCATAGTCCGGGACCTCGGTTTCATGGGCGCCGCCCATAGGCGCGCCGGAACTTTTGACCCGACCGAGAATGCTTTCCTGTTCCTGCAACGGCGTGCGGTCCCAGCGCTCGACGAAGTTGCGGATGATCCGCACCGCCTGATAACTGCCATTCGCCGCCCAGGCAGGTTCGTCGCTGCCCGGCTGGACCCAGACGATGCGGTCCATGGCCTTGGCGTCGTTGGAGTTGGGATTGGCCGAGCCGTCGCGAAAGCCCAGGAAGTTGCGTGCGCTCTGTGCCGGCACGCCGGGTTTCGCCGGGGCCTGTGGCGGCACGCTGCCTTCCTGTTTCCAGCGCACCAGCAGCAGGTCCGGCAGGTTTTTCACGATGTCGCGCAGGGCGTGGATATTGGTGTCGGTGGTGTTGGCGCAGAACTGCAAACTCAGGTCGCCGTGGCAGCAATCGGCTTCCAGCGCATCGTTGGGAAAACCGACCATGCGGATCAGCCGCTTGGGCTTGACCTCGGCCAGACCGAAGCGCTCATCGAACAGCGACTCGCCGACAGAGACAGTGATGGTCAGGTTATCGGGTGTCACCACCGGGCCCAGAATCCCTGAATCCACGGGCGGTAGTTTCGGGTCCACCTGAGTCACCGGGCCACCCTTCATCAGGAACGCGATGCGTTCGTTGAGGGTGCGGAACAACCGTTCCAGATCCTGGCGGTCACTGGCCAGCACATCAAACGACACCAGCATGCCGGACGCCGGACGCGGGGTGACGATGCCGGTCTGGTGCTGGCCGTGGAAGGCATGGCGGTCTTCGGTCTTGTCGCTGCTCGGTGCTTCGGTCACTTGCGCGGGGCTTGCGGCCATCGCCGGGCAACTGAGTGCCGTGCCGGCCAGGGCCACACCGGCAGCGCCCATGCCCATCAGCACGCGACGGCGCTGGAGATTGAAGTGTTCTGAGTCGTTCATCGGTTTGAGTCTTCTGCGGACAGGCCGGAAAGGCCAAGGGCGGGATCGATGCCATCGAGTGCGTTGGCCAGTGTCCTGGCCTTATCGGCGATCTGTTTGCGCTGCTCGGCACTGACCGTGTCGTAGCTCGCGTAGCCTTCCTTGAGCTTGAAGCCGTTGAGGTCGGCGTCGAGGGCGGTGATCGCGCTGTCGACTTTCTGCAGCAATTCGACGGCGGACTTGTTCAGCAGCGGGCGTAACAGGTCGACGACTTTGCGCGTCGCATTGAGGTTGGCCGCGAAACCGTTCAGGTCGGTGTGGCTGTAGCGTTCTTCTTCACCGCTGCTGGCGCGCACCTCGGCGAGGCTGTTGAGATTGCGCACGACGATGCTCACCAGTTGCTCCGGTGGCAGCGACTGCGCGAGCAATTGCTGTTTGAGCGTGGTGACATCGCGGGTTAGCCGCTGGGCAACCGGCGCCAGATCGACGAGCGTGCGTTGCTGGAACAGCGCGTATTCGATGCGGTGGAATCCGGCAAAGGCAGGATCCTGCTCGCGTTTTTCGAAATAATCGGCGCGGGCGTTGATCGCATTGTCCAGTTCGGCCAGACGCTGGGCGGCCGGCGCGATCCGTTGATAAGCGGCGCGGGCCGGTGCATACAGCGCCTGCGCCTGGCTCAGGTCGCCAGCGGCGATGGCTTGTTCAAGCGCGCCGACGGCTTTGATCAGCGTCGTGCTTTGGCTGCTCAGGTACACACGAAACTCCGACAATGGCCCGATGAACGCAACCATCGACGGTTTGGCCTGGGCGGCAGCTTCTGACGCGGCCGTCGGGGTGACGTGCAAGGTGCCGCGCGGATTGCTCAGCAGGCCGCAGGTGATCGCGTAATCGCCGGGCAACAGGTTGGCGTTGATCACCTGGCTCAAGCCGGGTGCAATGTTTTCCCGTTCTTCGAGTACCAGCACGCCGTCGAGGATTTCCCATTCCACCGCACGGTCCGAGCGGTTGACGATGCGGAAACTGGCTCGACCGGCCGGCACCGTCAGTGCGTTCGGCTCGCAACTGTGCGGGTGGATGGTCACGACCACTTCGTCATGCTGGGTCTGACGCTTGGCTGCGGCCCGTTGCGAGGCGTAGTAGAACAGGCCACCGGCGGCGATCATCACGATCACCGAACCGGCCACCGCCCAGCGCAAGGCGCGGGGAGGGGAGGCCTGGGGAGAGGTTTGGTTTGGCATGGGTGCCCTTACTGACTGGAAACGGAAGACGGGTGTATGGCGGGCGTCGGCGCGGGGAGAAAAAACATCACCAGCGCCACCAGCAGATAGATCAGATAAGCCCCGAGGGTGCTGATGGTCGGCGCATCCTGATAACCGAACATCCCGGCCAGCACCGAGCCCAGCGGGCCGTCCATGGGCAGCGTGGCGCTGAAGTCGAACAGCACCGTTTGCAGGTGATTCCAGACCCCGGCTTCGTGCAGCGCTTGCACCGAGTTGGCGAGAATTCCGGCCGCCACGACGAGGATGAACAGCCCGGTCCAGCGGAAGAACGCACTGAGGTTCAGGCGCATGCTGCCGGTGTAGATCAGGAAACCGACGATGATCGCCAGGATCAGGCCGAGCAGGGCGCCAATCGGTGCCGCCGGGCCTTCGCTTTGCTGGAACACCGCCAGCAGGAAGAACACCGTTTCCAGGCCTTCGCGAGCCACGGCGAAAAACACCATGGCGATCAGCGCCGTGACCTGGTGCCTGGAGCCGGTCAAAGCCTGATCGAGGGAGACGTGCAGCGAATGCTTGATCGAACGCGCCACTTTGCGCATCCAGAACACCATCGAACTGAGGATGCCGACGGCGATCAGGCCGACCACGCCTTCAAACAGCTCCTGCTGTTTCTGCGGAAATTCGGCACTGACCAGTTCCAGCCCGCCGCCCACCAGTAATGCCAGCGCAACGGCGAGGCACACGCCAATCCACACGGCCGGCATCCACTGACCGCGGCCGGTCTGCTGCAGGTAGCTGGCGATGATGCCAACGATCAACGCGGCTTCAATGCCTTCGCGCAGCATGATCAGAAAGGGGACAAGCATTCAGCACCGTTACGAAGCTAGATAGGGTGCTAATTTGTAACATAATGACACTCATTACCAAATAGAACTGATTGCCATTTACCTGAACCTAAGCTGAACAACCTTAAACAACACACTGGAGCCTGTGGGATCTGCATTGAGCTGAAGGCTGCGCTAAGATGCCGGCACCCAACAAGAACAAGGCACACCTCGCTCAATGTCGGAAAAAGACACCATCTCCATTCAACTGGTGCGCGAAGCACTGCTGCAAAGCTGTGCCCCGGGCGCTGCCACCGATGAGGTGTTGAACAAAGTCGGCATCGAGCCGGCGCTGCTGCATTGCAACGACGCCCGCGTCCCGGCCACCGCCTATGCACGCTTGTGGCGTCTGCTGGCCCGGCGTGGCGACGATGAGTTCTTTGGCATGGACCCGCGCAAGCTCAAGTCCGGCAGCCTGGCGTTTCTGTGCCGTAGTTCGATGGTTCAGCCGAGCCTGGCCGCTGGACTCACCACGGGCCTGAATTTCCTGTCGTTGATGCTCGAAAACCTGCCCGCGCAACTGGTGCGCCAGCAAAGTCTGGCCGAGATCGTGCTGCTCGAAGACGACCAGGAGCCGCGCCGCGCCTTCACCTATTTCACCTACTGGATGATCGTGCACGGCGTCGCCTGTTGGCTGGCGGGACGGCGGATACCGATTCTGGCCATCGAACTGCGCTGCGCGGAGCCGGATTTCTGCGATGACTATCAGGTGATGTTCTCCGAGAACCTGCGCTTTGACCGACCGCGCACGCGGATGATTTTCTCGGCCGAGTGCCTCGACCTGCCGATCAAGCGCAGCGCTGAGGAACTCAAGCGTTTCCTGGCCCATGCGCCGGCCAATATCCTGGTCAAATACCGTGATCCGCAGAGCCTGGCCAGCCGGATCAAACACGATTTGCGCCAGTTGCCCGCTGAGCAGTGGCCGGAGACCGAACCGTTGGCGCAACAACTGTGCATGTCGGCTTCGACCCTGCGTCGGCGACTGGCGGAAGAAGGGCAGACGTATCAAGGGCTCAAGGACAGCGTGCGCAAGGAATTGGCCATCGTCTGGCTGGCCGAGCCGCAGATCAGTTTCGCCGAAATCGCCGCGCGCCTGGGGTTCGCTGATGCCAGCTCGTTCTACAAGGCGTTTCGCAAGTGGTCGGGGTCCAATCCGGGGCATTACCGGAGTTTGATTCTTAACGAAGCTGTCTGATCCGGATTCTGTGTCGACAGGACCGACGCCATCGCGAGCAGGCTCGCTCCCACAGGGGAACGCATTCCAAATGTGGGAGTGAGCCTGCTCGCGATGAGGCCCGCAAAGGCGCCACACCATTCAAATTTTGGCCAAACCAGTCAGACAACTTGATAGCTTTGACCATTGTCCCTTTCCCCGCCCAGAGCGAGTATTTCCCTGTTACTTACGGTTCCCCCAACCCAATAAAAAAACAGCGGGATTCTGGCAATGCGCGATTACTTGTCTGCCTCTTCACAGTTCAACTATCAGCACACCGTCGACACTTCTCTGGCCGGCAATCTGCAAGCCCTCAACGCCTGTGTCGAGTGTTGCGACCGGCATGCATTGCCGGGGCGCATTGCGCTGTTCTGGGAAGGCCGCGATGGCTCCAGCGCGACGTATACCTTCAGCGACTTGCAGGACAAAGCGGCACGTTTCGCCAACTTCCTCCTGGCCCAAGGCGTAAAGAAAGGCGACAAGGTCGCCGGCCTCCTGCCACGCAATATCGAATTGTTGATCACCGTGTTCGCCACCTGGCGCATCGGTGCGGTCTATCAGCCACTGTTCACCGCGTTCGGCCCGAAAGCCATCGAGCACCGCTTGAGCAACTCCGGCGCCAAAGTGGTGGTGACTGACGCGGTCAATCGACCGAAACTCGCTGATGTCGCCGACTGCCCGACCACCGTTACCGTCGGTGGACCGAAAGGCCAAGGCATCGTCCGTGGCGACTACAGCTTCTGGGCCGAACTGGCCAATTATTCCGCCAAGTGTGAACCGGTGTTGTTGACCGGCGAAGACCCGTTCCTGCTGATGTTCACCTCGGGCACCACCGGCCCGTCGAAAGCCCTGTACGTGCCACTCAAGGCCATCGTCGCCTTCAAGGGCTACACCTGCGACGCCGTGGATTTGCGCCCGGAAGACGCATTTTGGAACCTGGCCGATCCGGGTTGGGCCTATGGCATCTATTTCGGCGTCACCGGGCCGATGTCGATGGGGCATCCGATCACCTTCTACGATGGCCCGTTCACCCTCGAAAGCACCTGCCGGGTCATCAACAAATACGGGATCACCAACCTCACCGGTTCACCGACCGCCTATCGCCTGCTGATCGCTGGCGGCGATGATTTTGCCAAGTCGATCAAGGGCAAGCTGCGCATCGTCAGCAGCGCCGGCGAGCCGCTGAACCCGGAAGTGATCCGCTGGTTTGCCGACAACCTCGGCGTGGTCATTCACGACCATTACGGCCAGACCGAACTGGGCATGGTCCTGTGCAATCATCATGGCCTGGAACACCCGATCCACATGGGCGCCGCCGGGTTCGCCTCGCCGGGCCACCGCATCGTGGTGCTCGACGATGAATACAAGGAACTGGGCGTCGGCCAGCCCGGCATCCTGGCCATCGACCGCAGCCAATCGCCGATGTGCTGGTTCAACGGTTACGAAGGCGCGCCGACCAAGGCCTTCGTCGGCAACTATTACCTGAGCGGCGACACCGTCGAGTGGAACCCGGACGGCAGCATCAGTTTTGTCGGCCGTAGCGACGACGTGATCACCACCTCCGGCTACCGCGTCGGCCCGTTCGACGTGGAAAGTGCGTTGATCGAACACCCGGCCGTGACCGAAGCCGCTGTCGTCGGCAAACCGGACCCGGAGCGCACCGAACTGGTGAAAGCCTTCGTGGTGATTTGCGAGCATTACCGCCCGACGCCGGAGCTGGCAGAAGAACTGCGCCAGCACGTGCGCAAACGTCTGGCCGCGCATTCATACCCGCGTGAAATCGAATTTGTCAGCGAATTGCCGAAAACCCCAAGCGGCAAATTGCAGCGCTTTATCTTGCGCAACCAGGAAATCGCCAAGGCTCAAGAGGCCGCGGCTCACAAAGCTTCTGCTTGAATCGAAGGAAACAATGATGCAGATCGAAAACAAGGTTTTTCTCGTGACCGGCGGTGCATCGGGTCTCGGTGCGGCGACCGCTGAAATGCTGGTCGCGGCCGGTGCCAAGGTGATGCTGGTGGACATGAACGCCGAAGCCGTTGCGGCCCAGGCCCAGCGCCTCGGCTCCCAAAGCGTGGTGGCCGACATCAGTGACGAAGCGGCGGCGGAAGCGGCGGTGCAGGCGACGGTCAAGGCCTTTGGTGGCCTCAATGGCCTGGTCAACTGCGCCGGCATCGTGCGCGGCGAGAAGATCCTCGGCAAGAACGGCCCGCACGCGCTGGCCAGTTTCAGCCAGGTGATCAACGTCAACCTGATCGGCAGCTTCAACATGTTGCGTCTGGCGTCGGCGGCCATCGCCGAAACCGAACCGGATGCCGACGGCGAGCGTGGCGTGATCATCAACACCGCCTCGGCCGCCGCCTATGACGGCCAGATCGGCCAGGCCGCCTACGCCGCGTCCAAAGGCGCAATCGTCAGCCTGACCTTGCCCGCCGCCCGTGAACTGGCGCGCTTTGGCATCCGTGTGATGACCATCGCCCCGGGGATTTTCGAAACCCCGATGATGGCCGGCATGACCCCGGAAGTCCGCGCATCCCTGGCCGCTGGCGTACCGTTTCCGCCGCGTCTGGGCAAACCAGCCGAGTATGCCGCGCTGGTCAGGCATATCATTGAAAACAGCATGCTGAATGGCGAGGTAATCCGTCTCGACGGTGCCTTGCGCATGGCCGCCAAATAAGGAGGATTTGTCATGACTATTGCCAACGATCCAATCGTTATCGTCAGTGCCGTCCGCACCCCCATGGGTGGATTCCAGGGCGAACTGAAAAGCCTGACCGCGCCGCAACTGGGCGCTGCCGCGATTCGTGCCGCCGTAGAGCGCGCCGGTATCGCGCCGGAGTCCGTCGAAGAAGTGCTGTTTGGCTGCGTGCTCTCCGCAGGCCTCGGCCAGGCCCCGGCGCGTCAGGCCGCGTTAGGCGCCGGGCTGGATAAATCGACCCGCTGCACCACCCTGAACAAGATGTGCGGTTCGGGCATGGAGGCTGCGATTCTGGCCCACGACATGCTGGTAGCCGGTAGCGCCGACGTGGTCGTCGCGGGGGGCATGGAAAGCATGTCCAACGCGCCCTATCTGCTGGATCGCGCCCGCAGCGGTTACCGCATGGGCCATGGCCGTGTGCTCGATCACATGTTCCTCGATGGTCTGGAAGACGCCTACGACAAGGGCCGCCTGATGGGCACTTTCGCCGAGGATTGCGCTGAATCCAACGGCTTTACCCGTGAGGCTCAGGACGCGTTTGCCATTGCCTCGACCACCCGCGCGCAGCAGGCGATCAAGGACGGCAGCTTCAAGGATGAAATCGTGCCGTTGACGGTGACGGTCGGCAAAGAGCAGGTGCTGATCAGCAACGACGAACAGCCGCCGAAGGCCAAGCTGGACAAGATCGCTTCGCTGAAACCGGCGTTCCGCGAGGGCGGCACGGTGACGGCGGCGAACTCCAGTTCGATCTCCGACGGTGCGGCGGCGCTGGTGCTGATGCGCCGTTCCGATGCAGAGAAACAAGGCCTGAAACCGCTGGCGGTGATTCACGGCCACGCGACATTCGCCGACACCCCGGGCCTGTTCCCGGTGGCCCCGGTCGGTGCGATCAAGAAGCTGATGAAGAAAACCGGTTGGTCGCTGGATGAAGTCGATCTGGTGGAAGTCAACGAGGCCTTCGCCGTCGTCAGCCTGGTGACCATGACCAAACTGGAAATCCCCCACGAAAAGATCAACGTTCACGGCGGCGCGTGCGCCTTGGGCCACCCGATTGGCGCGTCTGGTGCGCGGATCCTCGTGACCTTGCTCTCGGCCCTGCGCCAGAAAGGCCTGAAACGCGGAGTCGCCGCTATTTGCATCGGCGGCGGTGAAGCCACGGCCATGGCCGTGGAATGCCTCTACTGAAGCCGCCACCGATTACTGTGGGAGCGGGCTTGCCCGCGATGAGGCCCTGTCAATAGACATACATGTTGGATGACACACCGCTATCGCGGGCAAGCCCGCTCCCACAGGGTCCGTATTTCAACCATGTTAAGGACTGGTCATGATTCCCAATGACGAACAACTTCAGATCAGCGACGCGGCCCGGCAATTCGCCCAGGAACGGCTGAAACCGTTCGCCGCCGAGTGGGACCGCGAACACCGCTTCCCCAAGGAAGCCATCGGCGAAATGGCCGAACTGGGCTTTTTCGGCATGCTGGTGCCGGAAGAGTGGGGCGGTTGTGATACCGGCTACCTGGCCTACGCCATGGCCCTGGAAGAAATCGCTGCCGGCGATGGCGCGTGCTCGACCATCATGAGCGTGCACAACTCGGTGGGTTGCGTGCCGATCCTCAAGTATGGCAACGACGACCAGAAAGAACGCTTCCTCAAGCCACTGGCCAGCGGCGCGATGCTCGGGGCGTTTGCCCTGACCGAACCCCAGGCCGGTTCCGACGCCAGCGGCCTGAAAACCCGCGCGCGCCTGGAAGGCGATCACTATGTGCTCAACGGCTGCAAGCAGTTCATCACTTCCGGGCAGAACGCCGGGGTGGTGATCGTATTCGCGGTGACCGACCCGAGTGCTGGCAAGCGTGGCATCACGGCGTTGATCGTGCCGACCGATTCGCCGGGCTACAAAGTCGCCCGGGTCGAAGACAAGCTCGGTCAGCACGCCTCTGACACCTGCCAGATTCTCTTTGAAGACGTAAAGGTGCCGGTCGCCAATCGACTGGGTGAGGAGGGCGAAGGTTACCGGATCGCCCTGGCCAACCTGGAAGGCGGCCGTGTCGGCATCGCTTCGCAATCGGTGGGCATGGCCCGTGCCGCGTTTGAAGCGGCCCGTGACTATGCGCGTGAGCGCGAGAGCTTCGGCAAGCCGATCATCGAACACCAGGCCGTAGCGTTCCGCCTGGCCGACATGGCCACCCAGATTGCCGTCGCCCGGCAGATGGTGCATTACGCGGCGGCCTTGAGAGACAGCGGCAAACCGGCCCTGGTCGAAGCGTCCATGGCCAAGCTGTTCGCCTCGGAAATGGCCGAGAAGGTCTGTTCCTCGGCGTTGCAAACCCTCGGCGGTTACGGTTACCTGAACGACTTCCCGCTGGAGCGCATCTACCGCGACGTTCGGGTTTGCCAGATCTATGAAGGCACCAGCGATATTCAACGCATGGTTATTTCGCGCAATCTTTGAGAAGGAGTCCCCTGTGAACTACGAAACTATTTTGTTGGAAACCCACGGCCGTGTCGGCCTGATTACCCTCAACCGTCCGCAAGCGCTGAACGCGTTGAACGCGCAGATCGTCAGCGAGCTGAACCACGCCCTTGATGGCCTGGAAGCCGATTCGAACATCGGTTGCATCGTGCTGACCGGCTCGAAAAAAGCCTTCGCCGCCGGTGCCGACATCAAGGAAATGGCCGAGCTGACCTACCCGCAGATCTACCTCGACGACCTGTTCAGCGACAGTGATCGCGTGGCCAACCGTCGTAAGCCGATCATCGCGGCGGTCAACGGTTTTGCCTTGGGCGGTGGTTGTGAGCTGGCGCTGATGTGCGACTTCATCCTGGCCGGTGACAATGCAAAATTCGGTCAACCGGAAATCAACCTCGGCGTGCTGCCGGGCATGGGCGGCACCCAGCGCCTGACCCGCGCCGTGGGCAAGGCCAAGGCCATGGAAATGTGCCTGAGCGGGCGCTTGATCGACGCGGTGGAAGCAGAGCGTTGCGGGATTGTCGCGCGGATCGTTCCAGCGGATGAGTTGTTGGAAGAAGCGCTGAAAGTCGCGGCGTTGATTGCCAAGAAGTCATTGCCGATTGCGATGATGGTCAAGGAAAGCGTCAACCGCGCCTTTGAAGTGAGCCTGTCCGAAGGCGTGCGCTTCGAGCGCCGGGTGTTCCATGCGGCGTTTGCGACGCAGGATCAGAAGGAAGGGATGGCGGCGTTTATTGCCAAGCGTGAAGCCGAGTTCCAGGGGAAGTGATTTAGCGTCTGAGCTGACGTCATCGCGAGCAAGCTCGCTCCCACATTCGACCGTGTTCCTTCAGGAGAAATGCGGTCAAGTGTGGGAGCGGGCTTGCTCGCGAAGCTTTCAGGGTTTTAAACCTGGTAGTTTTTCAGTTCCCGGGCAATCACCATCCGCTGTATCTCGCTCGACCCCTCGTAAATCTGCGTGATCCGCGCATCCCGGTAGTAACGCTCCACCGGGTAATCCTCCAGATACCCATACCCACCATGAATCTGCATCGCCGAAGAACAGACCTTCTCGGCCATCTCCGATGCAAACAGCTTGGCCTGTGACGCTTCCGACAGACATGGCTTGCCAGCGCTGCGTAACCGCGCTGCGTGCAGGATCAACAAGCGCGCCGCGTTGAGCCGGGTGTGCATGTCGGCCAGCATGTTGGCGATGCTCTGGTGCTCGATGATCGGTTTGTCGAACTGCACCCGATCACGGGAATAGGCCAACGCCGCTTCGAACGCCGCACGAGCGATGCCCAATGCCTGCGCCGCGATGCCGATGCGGCCGCCTTCGAGGTTGGACAGGGCAATGGCCAGACCTTTGCCACGCTCACCCAGCAGATTCGCCTCGGGAATCGTGCAGTTGTTCAGCGTCACCGCGCAGGTGTCGGAAGCACGAATGCCCATTTTGTGTTCGGTGCGATCGACGATGAAACCGGCGGTATCGGTCGGCACCAGGAACGCCGAGATGCCGCGTTTGCCCAGGTCCGGATCGGTCACGGCAAAGACAATCGCCAGCTTCGCTCGTTTACCGTTGCTGACGAACTGCTTGGCGCCGTTGATTACCCATTGGCCATCGCGCAGTTCGGCGCGGGTGCGCAGGTTGTGGGCTTCGGAGCCGGCTTGCGGCTCGGTCAGGCAGAAGCAGCCGATTGCCTGGCCGCTCGCCAGGTCCGGCAACCAGGTCTGTTTCTGTTCTTCAGTGCCATAGTTGAGCACCGGCCCGCAGCCCACGGAGTTGTGGATGCTCATCAACGCACCCGTGGCGCCGTCACCTGCGGAGATTTCTTCCACCGCCAGGGCGTAGGCGACGTAGTCGACATAAGTGCCTCCCCATTCTTCCGGCACCACCATGCCCAGCAAACCCAGTTCACCCATCTTCGCCACCAGACCGTCATCGATCCAGCCAGCCTTTTCCCAGGCCTGCGCGTGGGGCGCGATTTCGCCGCGGGCAAAGTCCCGGGCCATGTCGCGGATCATGACTTGTTCTTCGCTCAATTCGATATCGTGCATGGCTCAGCTCCCAGTCCGGTCAAAGCCTGTGAAGAAACTCGCAACGTGTGCCGCGTCCAGCGCCTGCAAGGTCGGCGGGTTCCAGCGCGGGGTCTTGTCTTTGTCGATCAGCAAGGCGCGCACGCCCTCGATCAGGTCACCGCGCTCGAACCACTGACGGTCCAGGTGCAGCTCAAGGGCGAAGCAGTCTTCGATACTCAAGTGGCGACCACGACGCAGCATTTCCAACGTCACGGCCATTGCCAGCGGCGAACGGCTTTGCAGCAGGTCGGCGGTGGTCGTGGCCCACTCATGGCTGTCGGCGACCGTGACTTCACGCAGTTGCTCAACAATACTCGGCACATCGGGCAGGGCGAAGAAATGGTCGATGGCCGGGCGTAGCGCTTCCAATGGCGCATCGGCCAGTTGTTGCACCGCGAGACCGGCCAGCAGGCCTTGCAGGTCCTTGAGCGGTGTCCCGTGCCATTGGAGCTGATCAAGCTGCTCATCGAGCTTGGCCAGTTTTTCGCTTTCCAGGAACCAGTCGGCCAGCCCGCAATACAGCGAATCCGCCGCACGGATCTGCACGCCGCTGACGCCCAGGTAGATTCCGAGTTCACCGGGGATGCGCGGCAGGAAGTAACTGCCGCCGACATCCGGGAAATAACCGATGCCGACTTCGGGCATCGCCAGACGGCTTTTCTCGGTGACCACCCGCAAATCAGCGCCTTGCACCAGACCCATGCCGCCGCCGAGGACAAAACCGTCCATCAGGGCCAGCACCGGTTTGCAGTAGTGATGAATAGCGAGGTCGAGGGCGTATTCCTCGACGAAGAAATCTTCGTGCAGGGTCTCGCCGTTTTTAAAA
Source organism: Pseudomonas sp. DR48 (assembly GCF_019823085.1). Classification (NCBI taxonomy): domain Bacteria; kingdom Pseudomonadati; phylum Pseudomonadota; class Gammaproteobacteria; order Pseudomonadales; family Pseudomonadaceae; genus Pseudomonas; species Pseudomonas sp. DR48. The sequence goes on from NZ_CP081946.1 coordinate 5,436,266, forward strand.
CTGTCATACAACGAGCGAATATCGCCGCCAGCACAGAAGGCTTTTTCGCCGGCACCGCGCAAAACCACCGCGTGCACTTGCGGATCCTGACCCCAGGCATCGAGCTGACGGTGCAGGTGACGGACCATGTCCAGGGTCAGGGCGTTGAGGCCGGCAGGGCGGTTGAGGGTCAAGTGACCGATGTGGTTGCGAACCTCGGCCAGCACTTCGTTTTGTGTGGCATCCACGGGCGAAATACCCTTCGATGAAACCTGAGCAGTCATCAGTAACTCCCTGCTTTTATTGTTCTTTATAGACAAGCTCGCGCGCGAGCGATGCCGGATCGTAACAGTGCAAATTTGTGTTGTACAACCGGGATATGTGCAGGTGCAATTTGCACATTTGCATGCCTGATGAGGATTAGCAGGGGCGCAGCAATAAGGGAATTGCTGGCACACCACCAAGCACGTCCCTACAGGGATGTGTGACGTCAGAAACTTTGGCTTAGACTTCACCTATACTGTGATGTATGTCGTGTAACATACTGATATTAAACAATTGTTAGAGTTATTCAGGCGCGACATCGAAGAACGTTTCTGTTTTAGCCAGGGGAGATTAAACGGAGATGTTTAATCGACATCTCCAGAAACTCTCTCAGACTACACAACCTTGCGTCGTTGCCTACGACTGCGCCAGAATCCGCCGGCTTGTGCGCCTTGGGCCTGGGTTTTATCGTTTCCCCGTCGCTGAAGAACAGCGATGGGGTTTGGTAGCCCGGTTTTTTCACAAGGGTGCAAAGCACCATAAATTGAGGCGTTTTTTCGTCTCGACTTTTATGGTGGTCATGCACAGGGCGTCTTCGGATGCGCCGGTTTCCTTGTGCCCGGTCTACCAACCTGCGTATGGCCACCACCTTTCGTTTGGTAGCGAGGGTGAGGGCTCCTTTTTTGGTAGCACGAGGAGTTTCACCTATGTTCAAACCAACACCCAACCCACCCGAAACCGACGACGTTTCCCCCTACGAATCCACCGATTCCAAAAAATTCAACGAAGCCGCCGAGCGAGCCCTCGACTTCCACTTCCCGTCGAACGCCGACATCAAAGCCATCCCGCGCACACCCAGTACCCTGTTTTCCATAGACCCTGACGCCACGGCCGAAACCCTGGCGGTTTATCTGGTCGAGACGCTGGCCTCGGTCGATGTGATGGTCCATCAGTTGGTGGATCATCTGGAGGGGGAATCGCGTTACGCGCTTTTGGGGATTTCGAACAGCATCATGATGGCGGAGATCACCGCTAATCGTGTGCTGGATAAAATTGATCTGCCCCCAGTAGGTGCGGCCTGCATGGTGAGCAGGTAATTCGTTGAGCTGTGTAGCGGTCCCATTTTTGGGCCGCTTCGCAGCCTAACGGGGCTAGCGCCCTCACCACAGGGGAAAAAGGGGGCGTATCTATTTTCTGTCCGGGAATTCGTGCTGCATCATCAGGGGGCAGATCTAAACGAAGTTATAGGCCTGCCCCCTGATTATTGTCTTTTTAAATGCAAGACGCTCTATGAAATACATCAGGCCGCTGGAATGAAACAGGTGTGAAACTATTTAAGGGCTAGATATATCCATGGCTCTGTATTTCTTTGTCTCCCTTTTAGTTATCGATATCCATTTGCGCTCTTATAAGCATTAAATTTGCTTAGAAAGAGTTCGCTATTGCCTATATTGTCTGCGATACCTTCGGCGTGCTGTCTGTCCTCGGCGGTTGTCATTCCGGGAGGGAAATAATATCCCTGGCCGGGGTTGCTGTTTCTTTGGCTAAGTATATAGTCCACCTTTGAAAGTTCGGGCAGGCTTGAAGCTGATGCTAGCGAATTTGATGGTGCCTCATCAATCCCGCTGTCGCCTTCGAAAATGTATTCTGGTTCTAGGGCCTCAAAAGACACTTCCTCTGAGGAGCTATAATCAGACCACATGTTTTTATCGTGCATGATAGAGATCTCCAATTGTGGATATGGAACAAGTGGCAAGTGTTGCTCTTGTGAAAAAAGAACGAAGCAAAAAAAATTGCTAATACAAGGCTCCCTTGCCTTTGTTACACAGCTAAGGATAGAGCCATACAGACAAACGAGCGCCTGTAAGAAATAACAGTTTTTCAGAAGAATTGGCGATAGATCCTACAGGCATATGGAAGATAGTAAGCAACAATCCGATGAACTCGAAAAGGGAACCAATATGATGTTTTTTGTCCAGCCTTGATGGCGCCGTCCCTACGATAATTAAACGGCTCTGTTTAATAGACACTTCCAGAAACTCTCTCAGGCTACACATCCTTGCGCCGTTACCTACGACTGCGCCAGAATCCGCCGGCTTGTGCGCCTTGGGCCTGGGTTTTATCGTTTCCCCGTCGCTGAAGAACAGCGATGGGGGTTTGGTAGCCCCGGGTTTTATGTGAGGTGCAAAGCATCACCATTTGCGGCGTTTTTTCGTCTCTGTTTTATGGTGGTCATGTACAGGGCGTCTTCGGGCGCGCCGGTCTCCTCACATCCCGGTCTACCAACCTGTGCATGGTCACCACCCGTCGTTTGGTAGCGAGGGTGATGGCTCCCATATACGATGAGAGGAGTTTCACCTATGTTCAAACCAACACCCAACCCACCCGAAGACGACGTTTCCCCCTACGAATCCACCGATTCCAAAAAATTCAACGAAGCCGCCGAGCGAGCCCTCGACTTCCACTTCCCGTCGAACGCCGACATCAAAGCCATCCCGCGCACACCCAGTACCCTGTTTTCCATAGACCCTGACGCCACGGCCGAAACCCTGGCGGTTTATCTGGTCGAGACGCTGGCCTCGGTCGATGTGATGGTCCATCAGTTGGTGGATCATCTGGAGGGGGAATCGCGTTACGCGCTTTTGGGGATTTCGAACAGCATCATGATGGCGGAGATCACCGCTAATCGTGTGCTGGATAAAATTGATCTGCCCCAGTAGGTGCGGCCTGCATGGTGAGCAGGTAGTTCGTTGAGATGCGCGGCGGCCCCATTTTTGGGGCCGCTTCGCAACGGGGCCCTATCAATTTTTCATTGGCGAAAGTGCTTCTGCAGCGACTGTGCGCAGAGCAGCAGTGCCTGCTTGGCATCATCAGAGTTCGCCGGGTAATTGATAAAACCGTGGAGCATGCCCGAATATTCTTTGTGTTGAACCGGTACGTCGGCCTCCGTCAGTCGGCGCACATACTCCCGGCCTTCGTCGCGCAATACATCCCGTTCAGAGGTGATGATCAACGCAGGCGGCAAGCCACGCAGGTGTTGGTGGCGCAGGGGAGAAAGGCGTGGATCGTCGCGCGAGACGCCATTGGGCACGTAGTGATTGATGTACCACTCAAGCATTTTGCCGGTCAGCCCGAAGCCTTCGGCAAATTCTCGGTGCGAAGGATTTTGAGCCAGACAGTCCAGCAAGGGGTAAAGCAACAGCTGGAAGCTGATCGGCGGCCGGGTTTGCTCTCGAGCCCATTGGCAAATAACAGCCGCCAGCCCACCGCCTGAGCCGCCGCCGGCTACCGCCATCCGCGAAGAATCCAGCCCCAGAGACTGCCCTTGTTCGGCAACCCACTGCGTCGCCGCGCAGCAATCGTCCACCGCCGCAGGGAACTCATGCTCGGGCGGCCGCGCGTAGTCGACCGCCACCACGGCGCAACCGGCCCATTCACACATCACCCGGCAAAAACCGTCATGGGTGTCCAGATCGCCGGTGACCCAGCCGCCGCCATGGAAAAACATCAGCACCGCAAAGGGCCCGGGTCCGGCGGGGGTGTAAAGCCGTAGTGGCAGGGGCCGGCCGTGACTTTGGATCGACAGGTCGCGAACGCTGACGACGAGCAAATCGCGAAGTGCTGTTCTGGTGCCTTCTACGGTAGGTCCAAAGTCCTGTTGATTGGCGGTCATGATTTCACCTTGCGGGAGATTGCTTCGGTGGTCATCTCAACCACATATTCTTTGCTGATCAATTCGCTGATCGCCAGACACATCAATGTCGGTGGGTGGCCCTTGAAAAATTTCTTGTGCGCCCTCGCGATGTCCGGCCAGAACTTCATGCTTGTCGTATAAATGCGAATCCCGATGATGCTTCGCCGATCTACGCCAAGCTGCTTGATGGAGGTCTCTATGATTTCCAGGCAACGCAGGGTCTGTTTGTATGCATTTCCGGGCTTGAATGGCTTGCCCTTGTCATCAAACGCCACGGTGCCGCCCATCAAAATGCGTTTGCCGACACGGATTGCCCGGCAATATCCAGCCATTTTTTCCCAGATAGCTTGCGAGTAAACGCGCTGGATTTTCATTGCTCAACTCCCTTGCCCAGATCAATGGGCAGTGATTTCAGTCCACGAAATTGCAGGTTGTTGGTGCGCCAGATCGCCGGGTTGTCGGCAATCAGGCGCAGATCGGGAAAGCGCTTGAACAGCGCGGTGAACACCACTTCGGCTTCCAGCCTGAACAGCGCCGTGCCCATGCAGAAATGCTCGCCGCGACCAAACGCCAGGTGGTCGTTGTGTTTGCGCTCAATGTCGAAACGATCGGGGTCGGGAAATTTCGCCGGATCGCGATTGGCCGAGCCGCGCATCAGGTAGACCAGGTCGCCTTGTTTCATTGTCACGCCGTCGATCGTGACGTCCTCTTTGAGCACCCGATGGCTGAAGGAGCCGGCGGAGTCGAAGCGCAGCATCTCTTCGATGGCTGCTTTGATCCGATCCGGATTGGCCAAGAGGGCCTGATGTTGCTCGGGGTGCTCGAGCAAATGAAGGAGCCCGATACATAACTGGTCGGCGCTGGTGGTGTAGCCCGCGACCAGAATGAAGACGATCTGCGCGAGCACCTTGTCAAGGCTCGAGTCGCCACCCTTGCAGGCCTCCAGCACCCGGCTGACGAGATCATCTGCGGGGTGTTTTCGCCGCTGCTCGATGACGTCGGCGAAATACGCGTACATTTCCTCGACGCCTTTAAGCGCTTGCTCAGGCCCTTTGTCCGGGTCCAGGCTGCCGACCAGAAAGATCAGAATGTCATCGGTCCAGCGCCTGAGTTTCAGCGCGTCTTCGCGGGGGATGCCATAGAGGTTGGCCAGGATCAGCGCCGGAACGCGATTGAACAGCTTGGTCATCAAGTCTGTCTGGGGTTCGAGCGCGTCCAGTTCGCCCTCGGTGATCTGTTCGATGTCTTGGCGCAACGATTCGATGACACGAGGGTTGAAGGCTTTGCCCAGCAGGTGGCGACAGTCCTTGTGAGCCTTGCCATCCTTGGAGTACATCCACTCGGACGCCAGCTTCACGAACGTCGCCAGTTGCGCGCGTTTGTCAGGGGGCACCTGGGCATCGACCAGTTGCTGCATGCGGTTCGAGGAATAGCGTTCAGTGTCTGCCTGCGCGGCAAAGACATCGCTGTACCGGGTCAAGAACCAGGCCTTGAAGTGGGGGCACCAATACACCGGTTGATGCTCACGCAGCCAGGCATAGGCGGGGTAGGGATCAAGAACCGTTTGACGATGGGTGAAGTCGAGCAGCGTTTCACTGTCCATGTTCATTGCTCCTCGTACAAGGCAGCAGTGAACTGACGGATGTAGTCCGGATCATTGATAGGCGCAGTGATGAGTTCCGGCGGCGGCTGCAGCAAGGCGCCCAGCAGCGAAATCCGGCCTTCGGTGGTGTGGCCGTTCAATTCGGCCTGGTCAACACTGACACCGCCTTCGCTCAGGAACACGGCGAACACGTTGATGACGTCATGCAGCAGCTCCGGTGAAATCACGTGAGAGCTCTGCACTTCGCTGATGATCAAGTCGAGCGCCCGGGCATGGGTCAAGGCCAGCGCCTGGGCATGTGAGACATCAGCGGGGCTGTTACAGCGCTCGACAATGGTCTTTTCAACCCGCTGAGCAACGTTATCCGTGGGACGTGAGGCAAACCTTGGCCGGGTCACGGCATCCCTGGCCACTTGGTAGGCCATGACGCTGTTGTCGCCAGCAAACGTGATGCTGATCTCGCAATCCATGCACAACGTGACGATCTGGTTGTGATGGTGAAAACCCTGGGAACCACACAGCTCGCGGCACTTGCGCATCACGTCCAGCCCGACCCAGGTGCCAACGCTCTTGGCGATGGCTGCGAGAATGTGCAGCTCCTTGCGTTTGTCGGGCTGATCCCACATGGCCTCGAAGCGCGACAGCACTGCCTGTTCCAGAAGTTTCAGGGCGAGGGCCTTCAGCTGCTCGACGTACAGCCGTTGCCGAATGAGCGGTTTGGCCAATAGCGGCTCGCGCCCAACGGCGCTTTTCACCTGTCGATGGCCGACAAACCGATACGCCAGATGAGCGCAAAGGCCCGCTGCACCCCGGGACGCTGCCAGCAGTAACACGCGCTCCTGAATGAACGTCTGCATGGCGCACGTTACGCGCTTGTCCTTGGGCACATCGCTGATAAATCGGCCTTCATCGCTGAACCGTGCATGGCGCTGCATCATCGCGTCCAGCGGCAACTGCATGTCGCAAAAGCGCAGGCCGGCCACTTGATTGGCATGGATTCCGCCTTTCGGGTCGCAGGCAATGACCTTGACGCCGGGTAACAGTGGACCGTTTTCCTGCTCGCGGATCTGTACCCGGAACCAGTGCAGGCTTTCGTCCTTGCCATCGACGATCAAGCGCGCCAACACCATGACCACTTGCGCCGCGTACAGCGCGTTGCCGATCCAGCATTTGCAGGCGTCCGGCGCGGGCGTGTGTAGGATCAGGCAGGCATTGAGTCGATCGTAGGTGACGGTGGTTTGCAGGTTGGCGACGTCGGAGCCGCTGTGGATTTCCGTGCAGCCAAAGGCATAGACCTGACTCATCTCGATCACTTCCTGACGGCAGCGCGCGACTTGCAGAGCGTCGCCTTGGGCGAACAACGCGTTGCCGGCAATCATGTGGTCGACGGTCGAGGACATCAGCGCGTAGTCGTACGCGCCCAGGATTGCGATGTGATTGCACATCTGGCGCATATCGGACTGACGCGGCTGGCCCAACCACATGTCATTGGTGATCAGCCCGGGCTGCACGATCTGGCGCATGCGGCTGATGGTCAGCTCCATGTAGTCGAGCAAGGTCAGGCTGTGGCGGGCTCGTGCGTCGAACGCGGGAGTTCGCAGCAGGTCCAGCAGTGGATTGCTCATGGAAGATCCCTCTCTTGGATTTCGAAAAAATGGTTTCGAAACCACCAGAGCCAGAGGGCCGGCGCGGCAGACAACAGCACAATCGACTCGCCATGACCCACGCGTTTGCCAATGGCAGCGGTCACGACGGTTGCGTAGTGTTTTCCTGGGGAGGTGCGGTTCTGTCAAAGCGCGAAGGCAGCGTCGCCACTCAACAACCGTGAGTGTTTCTCCATAGCCAGACTTCTGTGTCATCGCTACTGGACGTTACGGCGAGCCAGACTTCGTAGTGAAAGGCAGACAACTCTATGCGGTACGTTTTTGACTGTAGCAACAGAACGGTGACTGGCAAGGCGATGCCTTGACCATTGGTCGCTCCCTTCGCGCTACACGCGGCGCGACAACACTTCACCAATACTGCGACGTTTGGCATGCAACTCACTGATATGGATCAGTTGTTCAAGGTCTTCGGGGGTGACGTCGAAGAACGCTTCCATGTCCGCCAGCGCGAGTTTCAGGTCCTGGGCGGTGATCGCCTGGCTGTCGGTCGGGGGATGATCGGCAGGCACCATCGCCACCGGTTCGCTGGCACGTTTGGGGTAGCGAATGCGCGTCAGGTTGTTGTAGGCCAGGGCGCTTGCCAGCATGGTCATTGCGCTGAGCATGACCGGGCCGAGGGCTTTCCAGTCCATCGCGATGGTCGCCGGGTCTGCCAGCACCAACAACAGCGCCAACGCCCCGGCGGGCGGGTGCAGGCAACGTAGCCAGCACATCAGAATCAGCGCCATGCCGGCCGCCAGACACGCGCTGCCCAGGGTTCGCCCGAGGACGTGAGCAACCAGCAGCGCCACGACGCTGGCGCTCAAGTAACCACCAACAATCGACCACGGCTGCGCAAGAGCGCCGGAGGACACCGCGAACAGCAACACTGCCGAGGCGCCCAGCGGGCCGATTAAATGCTGTGCCACTTCCATGCCGAACACCTGGCTGCAAAGCCAGACGCTGAACAGCGTGCCCAGGGACATGCCGATGGCGGCACGGCTCCATTCGGAAGGGCGGGTGTTGACGGCGGCGGGTAACCAGCGAGCGAGCATGGGGCTAACGATCCAATGAAAATCTCAGGAAAAAAAAAGGCTTAGCTGGGATATCCAGAAAGCCCTTGAAGGTGTTCCAACTATTGGGGGAGGAACGGGGCACAGTGTGCCGATGATCGCCGATGCTGACAAATTCATATTAATGCAGCTTCAGTGCATTATTTTTGCTGCATAGCGACGCGACGTCCGCTCATGAAACACAGGAATCCGCCCATCGCGGTCAGTGCGCTCAGGGCATAGAACATGGTGGGCGCTGGCGTGTGCATCAGCAGGAAACCGCAGATCACCGGGCTCAAGGCGCCGCCCAGTGCGGCCAGGTTCTGCGCGCCGTAATAGCTGCCGCGCAGCTCTTCGGGGGCCAGGGTGTCGACGAAGAGGAATTCGGCGGGGTAAATGATCATTTCGCCAAGGGTGAAGATGAACATGGCAATGCACCACGACACCAGGCTGTCGGCGAGGCTGAAACCGATCAGGCCAACAATGAACAGGCTGGTGCCGCCGGCGATCCAGTAGCGTAGCTGTTCGCGGTTGAGGAAACGGCCGATCTGGTATTGCAGCAGAATCACGCTAATGGCATTGCAGGCGAGCAGGGCGGCCATGGTTTGCAGGGCACGTTTGGAATCGTGGGTCACCAGCAGGTATTGCGACAGGTACAGGGTGAAACGCCCGTGCACCACGGTGCTGAGCAGGCAACCGCAGGTGAACATGATCAGCGTGCGGTCGTTCTTCAGGGTGACCAGGGTTTTCAGAAAACTTTGCGGTTGGCCGATTGCGGGTGTCGGGGCGGCGTCCTTGGGAATCCCGATCATCAGGAAGATGCTGAAAAACGCGATGCCGCCGGCGATCAGGAACGGCGCAATCGGGTACACACCGGCAATCACCACGCCGAGCATCGGGCCGGTGGCGTAGCCGATGTTGGTCAGGGTGTAGCGCAGCGAAAAGGCCTTGGCGCGTTGGCCCATGGGCAGGTTTTCGCTGAGGATCGCCTTGGAGCCGATGAGGAACAGCGCCGAGGCGGTTTCGGTGATGACCAGCGTGGCCGTGGTCAGGTAGAGGTTTTCGGCGAAGGTCAGCAGGACAAAACCGATGGCGCTGGAGAGCATCGCAAGAATCAACAACCGGCGCTTTTCGAGCCGGTCGATGATATAGCCACCGTAGAGCGCGAGCAGCGTGGCGATGAACACCGCGATGCCCAGCAGCAAACCAACGTCCTGTTGGTTCAGGCCCAGTTTGTTGCTCAGGAACAACGTCAGCAGCGGGCTGGTGATGGCGCGGCTGACGACGATGGTCAGCGAAACGATCATCAGGCGGCGGATAACAAGCGAGTAGGTGACCACGGTGGGGCAAATGTCCTTATTCAGATTTTATTGTGTTCGACGTGGAACCGAGTCGCGGCCATTCGCGAGCAAGCCCGCTCCCACATTGGATCGTATGTAGACACACTGTCTGTGAACACCCGGATCAACTGTGGGAGCGGGCTTGCTCGCGAAGAGGCCGGATCCGGCAATGCGATGTTCAAGTCAGCCACCGATCCAGTGAGCGAATCGATCTCTGCTCATCCAACCGCCACAATTGTTTGAGCAACTCCCCAGCTTGCTCCCGCGGCATGACCCGCCCGGCCAAACTGAAAAACTTCTCCTCCACTGCCGCATCACTCAACGGATTCCCCGGCGCACCCAATGGCGGGTCGACACACAGGCTCGCCTGCCGACCGTCCACGGTCCGCAGGCTGACAACGGGCTCGCCATCCTCTGACAGTTGCGGGTCCACTTCAAGGTGAATGCGCGACATCCAGTGAGCGATGCGCGGATCGCCACGTTGCTGATCGTCATAGGCTTGCAGCCGGCAATGGCCATGCACCAGCCGGGCGGCGAGGGCATAGGGCAGGCTCATCTGCGCCGCCGCCAGCGTGCTGACATTCTGGCCGCCACACATGTCCTGCAGAAACCCGCACAGCGACACCTGCACGTCTTCGACTTGGCTGGCATCCACCTGCAATTGATCCAGCAACAGGCCCAATGCATCGATCGCCGAGTGGGTTCCGCGACACGCGGCATAGGGCTTGATCGAGCAGCGGGCGAGTTTCCATACCACGCCCAGGTCGGCGTCCAGCGCTTCGGGCACGGCCGCGTCACCGGCCAGGGTCTTGAGAAAACCGCCCCAGACATCATCGAACAATTTTGACGGCCCGGTGATGCCTTGGCGGGCAAACCGCGCCGCCAGCAATCCGCCTTCCGCGGCACGGCCCGTGTGCAGTTTCTTGCTTTGCGAACCGTCATGAATGAAGGCCCACAGACCGCCGCTGAAGCTGCCGGCAATGCCCAGCGCCGATACGGTTTGTGTGGCATCCAGACCAAGAATCCGCGCACACGCGGCGGCGGCACCGAATACGCCACAGGTGGCGGTCGAATGCCAGCCGGCGCCGTTGTGGGCCGAATAGCTGCCGCACGCTTCGAGCACGCGACGGCCGATGTCATAGCCGATAACGACGGCCGTGATCAGCTCGCGGCCATTCACCGGCCGCTCACACATCGACACCGCAGCCATGACCGCCGGCAGCACCACCGCGCCGGAATGGTCGCAGCCACCGGTATCGTCCAGTTCCAGCGCATGGGCGGCGACGCCGTTGAGTATCGCCGCCTGCGCGGCACCCATTTTCAGATCCGTGCCCCAGACCAGGGTGTTACCGGTCTCACCGGCAAATACCTCGCGGGCCAATTGCGCCACTTCGCTCTCGGCCCCGGCCAGCGTCGCGCCGAAGGTGTCGAGGATGTGCCGTTTGGCTTGCGCCACCAGCGCCGGTGGCAGGTCTTCAAATTGCGTATCGACGCAAAACTGCGCCAGTCGCTGCATGCGTTCGGTCATAGCAGGTAATCCCGATAATGGCGCTCATACACGGATGCCGGGTGATCGTCGGCGACAGGCGCCGCCGAATCCGCCCACCATTGCGCGACCTCACCGGCCGTGGCGATCCAGACGTCATCGTATTGCTGGATGCCTTGCAGCAACTCGCGCAACACGCCAATCCGCCCTGGCGTGGCAATGATTTCCGGGTGCAGGCGCAGCACGTAGCACAGGCCGAACCGGTGAAACCCGGCAAAGTCCATTTGCAGGTTGCCCAAGGTGTGGCTGTAAGAGGCGATTCGCGATTGCGCCGGCGGCACGGCGGGGCTGAGGTTGAAGGCGAAATAGGGTTCGTCTTCCAGTTCATAGTGCAGCGGCAACTCGATCACTTCCCCAGCCGTGGGATGCGCGAAGGGCAAATCATCGCCACGCCACGACGACGACCAGCGAATGCCTTGATCCCTCAGGACCTCGATGAAACCCGGTGCGCCGTTGCCGGCCGGGATGCGAAACCCGGTGGGACGCACGCCGGTCAGCGCTTGCAAGGCGTCGCAGCCTTTGGCGATCTCGGCGCTTTGCTCGGCGAGACTGAGTGTGTCGTAGTTTTGGTGGCGATAGCCTGCGCAGGCGATCTCATGTCCGCCGGCTTGAATGGACTGAAGGTGCTGTGGATTTTCCTCGGCGACGATGCCGGGAATGCACCAGCTGCTGCGCACCCCGAGTTCCGCGAACAGATCGAGCAAACGCTCGACCCCGCGCTGGGTGCCGTAGCGCCAGACCGACAGCGTCTTGTCGCGCCCGGCGACTTCCGGCGCCTGGGTCAGAATGCCGTGGATGTCGTTGTAATCGACGGTCAGGACCACGGCGCAGCGGTAGCCTTTGGGCCAGACAGTGGAATCAGTCATGGTGATGCTCCTTCAGCCACCACTGGGCGACATCGCGGCAGGTGGCGAACCACACGTCATCGCACTGGCGCATGTGTTCGAAGAGTTTTTCCAGCAGCAGGATGCGCCCCGGCTTGCCGGTGATCTTGGGGTGGAACAGGGTGGTCAGGCACAGCCCTTCATTCATCGCGCCGTCGTACTCGCGGCACCAGTTGTCCAGGGTCAGCGCGTAGCTGGCGGTGCGGTCCAGGCCCGAAGGGAAGTCCGGTGCGCGGGTGTAGGCGAGGGAGGCGTAGTCGTCCATTTCCCAGCGCCCGGGGATTTCCACCAGCGGTGTGTCGAAGCCCGGGACGTTGACCAGATACGGTCGGTCGTCGCCGCGCATGCTGCTTGAATAGGTCACGCCGGCTTCCACCAGCATGGCCGGAGTTTCTGCCCGCCAATCGCCGGATGGCGTGCGAAAGCCTTCGGCGCGGATGTTCAGGTGCTTCCAGAACACGTCGCGGGACAGTTTCATCACGTCCTTTTGCTGTTCCAGCGTCAGGGCGTAAAAGGATTCGTGTTTGTAGCCGTGGTACGCCACCTCATGCCCGCGTTCGACTATCGCCTGGCATTGTTTCGGCCAGTTCTCCACGACCCAGGCCGGGACGAAAAACGTCGTCGGAATGCGGAACTCGTCGAGCAGATCAAGCAGGCGCGGCAACGCCCGATAGGGGCCGTAACCGCCGAAGCCGAAATACTCGGGCTTGCGCCAGATCGAGCCATTGAGCATGGCATCGCCGGTGGGGCCGTCGAGGTCGAAGGCCAGGGCGAGACAGGCTTTGTGCTGGTCGGGCCAGGTGGGTTGTGGCGAGGAGGACATCAGTGGTGCTCCATTCATTCGTCGGTAGAACGCAACCCTGTGGGAGCGGGCTTGCTCGCGAAAGCGCAGTGTCATTCACATCAGTGCTGACTGACACGGCCCCTTCGCGAGCAAGCCCGCTCCCACATTTGGTCCAGGTTGCCTGCTAACTTATTTGCCGGCGTTAACGGTCACGGTTTTGATCGCGCCCAGTTCCAGGTCCCATTTCTTCAGGATGGTCTGGTACGTACCGTCGTCGATCATGCTTTGCAGCGCGACCTTCACGGCTTCGCTCAACTCAGGCTTTTTCTTGCTCACGCCAAGGCCGGAGAACTGCTGCGAGATCGGCAGGCCAACGGTTTTGTACATGTCCTTTTCCTGGGTCTTGAGGTACGGCAGGGTTTCGCTGCCCTGCATCGCGGCATCGATACGGCTCTGACGCAGTTGCGCACGGGCATCGGCCGAACCTTCGGTGCCGATCACGTTGATCGCAGGCTTGCCGGCGGCTTCGCAGTTGGCCTTGCTCCACTCGGCGATTTCCGCCGGGAAGGTGGTGCGACGGCTGGTGCCGACTTTCTTGCCGCACAGGTCAGTGATCTCGTTGAAGTCCTTGTTCTTTTGCAGGGTGTAGAACTGCGGACCGCTGGTGAAGTAGTCGACGAAGGTCACGCTGGCCTGACGCTCGGCGGTGTCGGTCATGCCCGACAGCACCATGTCCACGCGGTCGGTGGTCAACGCATTGATCATTTGCTCGAAGCCGGTTTCCTGCCATTTGATCTTCACGCCCAGACGCTCGGCCAGGGCATTGCCCAGGTCATAGTCGAGGCCGGTGAGGGTGTTGGTGGCCGGGTCCTTGAAGTCCATCGGCGGGTAGTTCGGCATGATCGCGACGACGATCTCGCCCTTGGCCTTGATGCTGGCCGGCAATTCGGCGGCAAAGGTGAAGCTGGAAGCCATCAGGCCTGCGAGTACAGCGGGGATAACGAAGTTCTTCATGGTCGTTCTCTTATGAGTGTTGTTACGCCAACCGGCGCTTAGGTTCGAACGGCAGAAATGAAGCTTTGGGTGCGTGGGTTTTGCGGACTTATTAGTATTTCTTCGGGGCTTCCAGCCTCCACGATCTGCCCGCCGTCCATGAACACCATGCGGTTGGAAACTTCACGGGCGAAGCCCAGTTCATGGGTGACGACGATCATGGTCATGCCGGTTTGCGCCAGATCGCGCATCACCGACAGCACCTCACCGACCAGTTCCGGGTCGAGTGCCGAAGTGGGTTCATCGAACAGCATCAGCTTGGGTCGCATGGCCAATGCGCGAGCAATGGCGACACGTTGTTGCTGACCACCCGAGAGCTCGATCGGGTAGCTGTTGCGCTTGTCGGCCAGGCCGACGCGAGCGAGCAGTTCCACGGCTTCTTCGGTCGCCTCTTTGGGCGAACGCTTGAGCACCTGGCACGGCCCTTCGATGATGTTTTGCAGCACCGTCATGTGCGGGAACAGGTTGAAACGCTGGAACACCATCCCGGTGGCCAGGCGCTGACGGGCAATTTGCGATTCATTAAGTTCATGCAGCTTGTTGCCGGCGATGCGGTAACCGACCAGTTCGCCGTCGACCCAGAGGCCGCCCTTGTCGATCTTTTCCAGTTGGTTGACGCAACGCAGCAAGGTGCTTTTGCCGGAACCGGACGGGCCGATGATGCACAGCACTTCGCCTTGCTCGACTTCGATGTTGATGTCCTTGAGCGCGTGGAACTGGTCGTAATACTTGTTCAGGCTCACGGCCTTGACGATGCTTCTCATGTTGGGCTCCTCAAGAACGCTTGCCGGCGCCACGAGCGAAACGACGCTCCAGACGACTTTGACCAAAGGACAGCACGGTGACGGTGGCCAGGTACCAGATACCGGCGACGATCAGCAACTCCATGACCCGGGCGTTGGCGTAGTAGATGTTTTGCGCGTTGTAGAGCAGTTCCGAGTACTGGATGACGCTCGCCAGGGAGGTCATTTTCACCATGCCGATGAACTCGTTACCGACCGGCGGAATGATGATCCGCATGGCTTGCGGCAAGATGATCCGACGCAGCGCTTGCAGGCGCGGCATGCCGATCGACTTGGCTGCTTCGTACTGACCGGTGTCGACCGAGAGCAGGCCGGCCCGCACCACTTCGGCGGTGTAGGCGCCCTGGTTGATGCTCAAGCCGAGGAGGGCGGCCACGAATGGCGTCATCAGGCTCACGGTGTCCATCTCGAACAGGCCGGGGATGCCGATGGTGGGAAAGATCAGCGCCAGGTTGAACCACAACAGCAGTTGCAGGATCAGCGGCGTACCGCGAAACAGCCAGGTGTAGGTCACGGCCACGTAGCGCAGGATCGGGTTGGCCGACATGCGCATGATCGCGGTAATGACCCCGAAGACAATGCCCAGCGCCATCGCCAGCACCGCCATGACGATGGTGTTGAGCAAGCCCCACATGATGGCCTGGGAGGTGAGGAACTGGCCGATGTACGACCATTCGATCTTGCCTTCGGCGAAGGCGCGCACCAGGCCGATGATCGCGATGACGATCAACGTGGCGAAAAAGATCCGCCCGTAGTAACGCCGTGGCACATGATCGTACTGGGTGATATCGAACTGGTTTTCCGCCAGTTTGCGCTCCGACTGGAGTCGTTCTGCCTGAGTCTGGCTCATGTTGTTTCTCCGTACACTGGTATTTCAGGTCAAGCACATTCCCTTGTGGGAGTGAGCCTGCTCGCGATGGCGGCGGGTCAGTCGACATCTATGTTGAATGTAATACCGCTATCGCGAGCAAGCCCGCTCCCACAGGTTTTGCGTACTGCTTTAGAGGCGGAAGCCCTGATAGTTTTCGGTCCACGCCTGCTGGGCGGCGAGGGCGGTTTTCAAGCGGCCGATCTGTTCGCGAACCTGTTGCGGCGCCGTGCCGCCCCAACCACTTCGAGCGGCAATGGCGGCTTCCAGGGTCAGGCTGTCGCGCACCTCGGCGGTGAGGCGCGGATCGATCTCGGCCAGCAGCGCCGGGGACGCTTCCCACAATTCGAGGTCGTGTTTCTCGCAGGCCTGGACCAGCGCACCGGTGATTTCGTGAGCTTCCTTGAACGGCACGCCGCGCATGGCCAGCCAGTCGGCGACTTCGGTGGCGAGGGTGAAGCCCAATGGCGCCTGGCGCCGCAGTTCTTCGACATTGACCTTCATGGTCGCGACCATCCCGGCCATCGCTGGCAGCACCAGCAGCAGGGTATCGACGCTGTCGAGCACGCCGTTCTTGTCTTCGCTCAGGTCGCGGTTGTACGACAGCGGCAGGGATTTGAGGGTGGACAGCAAACCGGTCAGGTTGCCAATCAGGCGACCGGCCTTGCCCCGGGCCAGTTCGGCGATGTCCGGGTTTTTCTTCTGCGGCATGATCGAACTGCCCGTGGCATAGGCGTCATCCAGCGCGACCCAGCGGAACTGGCGCGACGACCACAGGCAAAACTCTTCGGCAAGGCGGGAAATATTGATCCCCAGCATGCTGGCGATAAACAGGAACTCGGCGACGTGATCGCGGCTGGCCACGGCGTCGATGGAGTTTTCGCAGACGCCGCTGTAACCCATTTCCTTGGCCGACTGCTGCGGCAAGCGTGCGATGGCGGAGCCGGCCATGGCTGCGGCACCCAATGGCGACAAGGAAGTGCGCACGTCCCAGTCGACCAGGCGTTGCACGTCACGCAGCATTGATTGGGCGTGAGCCAGCAAATGGTGAGCGAAGACGATCGGCTGTGCTTGCTGCAGGTGAGTGAAGCCGGGGCAGATGCTTTCGATGTGTTGCTCGGCCTGCTCCACCAGGGCTTGCTGCAAGGCCAGCACTTCAACGGCCAGGGTGCGTACGTGATCGCGCAGGAACAGGCGCAGGTCGTTGGCGGTCTGATCGTTACGCGAGCGGCCGGCGCGCAGTTTGCCGCCCAGTGGGCCGAGGCGTTCAGTCAGCAGGCGCTCGATAAACGTGTGGACGTCTTCGTCATCGAGGGTCGGCGCGATGCTGCCGGCGCGGAAGTCATCGCCGATACGTTGCAGGGCGTCGAGCATGGTCAGGGTTTCCTGTTCGCTCAACAGCCCGGCGCGTTGCAGTTCACGGGCATGCGCCTTGGAACCGGCGAGGTCGTAAGGGGTGAGGCGAAAGTAGCGCTCGGGGCAACGGGACAGGGCCGCCAGGGCTTCGGACGGGCCGCTTCTGAAGCGAGCACCCCAGAGACGGTCGGTGGTTTGAGACATTGTTGTTTTCCTCGTCGGTAAGCGAACTGAAATCGGTGTGCCAGGGCCTGAAATCGCGCCACGAATCAATCGGGCGTGGTGGGGCCAAAGCAGGTTTCAAAAGGGGCAGTTGCGAAAGGGCGAGAGCTGATCGAAGTGTCAGCTTTTAATGGTTCGAAATCAGTGAGTTGGCACTGAAGTTCGGAAATTATTAGCGGTTGCCAAGCCTGGTTTTCTGTGTTCATTATTATTGGCCAGCTATGTTTTTGTTGTTGGACATAGGTTGTTGAATAGCGCGCCAGAGGTAAATAAGCATTATGGAAACCCCACTTTCCAATTCCGGAAACCCGCCACCGAAAACGGTACATCGGGCGCCGTTGGCCCTCAGCGGGCTGGATTTCAAATTGCTCAAAGTATTCAAGGCCGTGGTCGAAGCCGGGGGCTTTAGTGCGGCTCAGAACGAGCTGAATGTGGGGCTGGCAGCCATCAGCAAACAGATCTCCGACCTTGAAATTCGCATTGGCATGCGCTTGTGCACCCGAGGGCGGGAAGGCTTTCACCTGACCGAAGAAGGGCGCCTTGTGTACCAGGCGTCCATCGATTTATTTGCCTCGGTCGACAACTTTCGCGATCGGCTTAGTTCAGCACAGAATGAACTTATTGGTGACTTGGGTGTGGGGGTTATCGACAATACAATTTCCGATCCTAATTCACCTTTAGTTGCAGCGCTTAGATACATTAATGAAACGTCGCCGAAAGTAAGGTTTCAACTTCAGGCCTCTCAACTGGATGAAGTGGAGCGAGGCGTTGTAGAAGGTAGGTTAGTGGCCGGTATCGTACCGGTTTATCAGAAGCGCGAAGAGTTTGATTACTACGCGCTGTATGAAGAACGTTCGGAGGTTTACTGCGCGGTCGGTCACCCGTTGTTTTCGGTGCCGGACGCAGAAATCGGCAGCCAGGTGCTCAAGGATCACGAGTGTGTGAACCACCGCTACGCGATTCATCGCGACAAGCTGAATTTTGCTCACTACGACAGTTTTTCGGCGTCAGCCACTCAGGTGGAAGCCGTGGCGCTGTTGATCAAGACCGGGCGATTCGTTGGTTTTCTGCCGCAGCATTACGCCGCCTCAATGGTGGCTCAAGGGCAGCTTCGGGCGGTGCGTCCGGACTTGATAAGCCTCGTCACGCCGTTCAATCTGATCCTGCGCCACAACACCGTGCGCAGTCCGCTGGTCAAAGCGTTTGCGCAGGCATTGGGGGTTGATTTGAAGGCGCCGGTTTGATGATAAGCACTGATGAGCGGACAACGACTACCAGTGCTTATGCTGACGGGTTTATGGTTTGAGCAAGTGCAGCAATACGAAGTCGTTTTTATCGAAACGCCCACTTAATGCCGGTTCCAAGTTGCCCAACGGAGTGCCTTTCAAGGCCTTGTAATAGTGGCTGTCCATCATTAGCCACGCGGGTCCCTGAATACTCTCCAGTTCCTGTGCCGACTCGGTAAACACCGGTTGCAGGTCCTGGTCGATATTGACCATGAACTTGATCGCTTTCGCATCCTTGCCCATGCCGTGCATCACCAGTGGCGCTGGATCTTTCTGTACGAGCGCTAAGGCTGCAAGGCTAAAGGATTGGGTGTCATAAAGCCTGCGTTCGACCGGTTCGAATACCACAATGTAAACCGTCCACAACGCCAGCACCGCACACAACGCCAACACCTGTGCCCGCCACCGGGGCCTGAAAAATGCCGCCACGGCAATCGCTTGCAGCGCAGCGAGAAAGATCAAAATGCCGGTAATCGAAGGCAGTTCCGCGGGGAAACGCCGATGGGCGACCAGCAACAGAACGCCCAACAGCACCGGCATCAGCAACCAGACGGCTTGCATCAGTCCGCGCAACCACGCAAACATCCGACCCTGTGCCACCTGGAAGGGATACGCCGCAATGATCGCCGCCATAGGCACCATCGGCAGCAGGTAGCGGGCTTTCTTCGCCTGGGGGATCGACAGCCCGACTATCACGATCAGCGCCGCTGCCGTGCAGTACTGCAACAAGCGCAACTCGGGGCCAGCCTGACGCGGATTCGTCAGCCAGACCGCCGCCAATGCCAGGAGGGCCATTGGATAGGCGATCGCATAGTTGCCGAGCGAACTGGTGAAGTAATACAGCGAACCGCTGACGCCTTCGCTACCGTCCATACGCCCCAGGAACTGCATGCGCACCACCTCATGCATGAAGTCCGGGCCGCCGATGGCTTCCGCCAGCCACAACACGGCACCGACGCACACCGTCAGCAGAAGCGCCGCTAACAGGCCGAATCCGAACAGGCGCTGCCATTGCCGATTGAGCAGGAAATAGCTGCACAACATGCCGGTTGGCACCACCAGGCCGATCGGTCCGCGAACGCCAAAGCCCAGGAGCAACAGTACAAAGATCAGCAGCCAGCGACGTCGCGCGCCGAAATGATCGGCGGCGTAACCCAGATAAAAAACGGCAAAAGCCACGGCGGCGAGGATCAGGTCCTGAGACACCGCACGGGTTTCGGTGATGAAGGTACTCGTCAACAGCAGCATTGCGATGCTTAGCAGCGCCCAACGAGGGGAGTAGGGCGCCAGCAAACGGTACATCAGCGCGACAATTACCGCCGCCGCTATCGCGCTCGGCAACCAGGCTGTGAGGCTATTGATCTGCCCGAAGGGCAACGACAGCAGCCAGATGAAGAGCGTCGAGACCGCCGAATAGTCTGCGTAGGGCTGGCCATAGGACGTCGGAAAAACCGTTGGCCCATGACGCAGCATCTCTTGGGCAAACAAGACGAACCGCGAATCAAAGCCGATGACTGTCTGCTGATACACCCCTGCAATGAACAACAGCAGCGCCAGCAGCCCTAGAACCAGCGACTGCCGACGAACAGGAGGCGATAGGGCGATCAAGCGCCGCCTTGGTTAGCGGGCCACTGCTGCAGAGGAATCGGCAGTTTGCGCGACTCGCCACGGCCCATCGGGAAGTACAGGAAACCACTGCGTGCCAGGCGTTCGGCATCGTAGAGATTGCGTCCGTCAAAGATGACCGGCGCATTCAACCGCTCCTGAATCAGATCGAAATCCGGAGCCTTGAACTGTTGCCACTCGGTACAGATGACCAGCGCGTCAGCACCGGACAGCACCGATTCCGGAGTGCCCATCAGCATCAGCTTCGGCTCGTTCGGGTAAAGATGCTGGGTTTCCTGCATGGCTTCCGGGTCGAATGCCCGTACGCTGGCGCCAGCGGCCCACAGCGATTCCAGAAGAACCCGGCTCGGCGCATCACGCATGTCGTCGGTGTTCGGTTTGAACGCCAGGCCCCACACGGCGAAGGTCTTGCCGGCCAGGTCGCCTTTGTAAAAAGCGTTGATGCGATCGAACAGCTTGTTCTTTTGCCGTTGGTTGATGGCCTCCACCGCTTGCAGCAGGTCGCTGGAGCAATGCGCCTCTTTGGCGCTATGGATCAACGCGCGCATGTCTTTGGGGAAACACGAGCCGCCATAACCGCAGCCGGGGTAGATGAAGTGGTAACCGATGCGCGAGTCGGCGCCGATGCCCAGGCGCACCGATTCGATGTCGGCACCGAGGTGCTCGGCCAGCTCGGCGATCTGGTTGATGAAGCTGATCTTGGTCGCCAGCATGCAGTTGGCGGCGTACTTGGTCAGCTCGGCGCTGCGCAGGTCCATGAACATGATGCGGTCGTGGTTGCGGTTGAATGGCGAGTACAGGTCGCGCATTACGTCGCGCACTTCATCACGTTCACAGCCTACGATGATCCGGTCTGGCCGGCGGCAATCGGCGACTGCCGAGCCTTCTTTCAGAAACTCGGGGTTGGAGACGATATCGAACTGCAGCTTGCGGTCGATTTTGACCAGGCACTTGTCGATGTGTGCCCGCAAGGCGTCGCCAGTGCCCACTGGCACGGTGGATTTTTCCACCAGAATCACCGGTTGCTCACGATGGCGCGCTACCGCTTCGCCTACCGAGAACACATAGCTCAAGTCCGCCGACCCGTCCTCTTGGGACGGTGTACCGACCGCGATAAACAGTACCTGTCCATGCTGCACCGCGAGTTTTTCGTCGGTGGTGAAGTGCAAGCGTTTGGCTTCCAGGCTTTCGCGCACGAGGGCAGCAAGCCCAGGTTCGAAAATGCTTACATGGCCTTGTTTCAGCAGTTCGACTTTCTTTGCGTCGATGTCCATGCAGACCACGTCGTGGCCAACCTCAGCCAGAACGGCTGCCTGCACCAGACCTACATAACCGCTTCCAAATACACTGATTTTCATGATGCACTCCTGAGTTCGGGCGCGCTAACTGGACGTGTGTTGATGGTGATGACCCCGAGCATGACCAAGGCCACCCCGAGTGTCTTGGAAAGACTGAATGTTTCGTTGAAAAACGGCAGGCTGGCAGCCAACAGGTAGACCAGCGCGTAGCTGATGCTCAGCAGTGAATAGGCCCGGCCCAGCGGCAGATCACGCAGGGCGGCGAGCCAGCAAAGCATCGACATCGCGTAGGCCAGAATCGCGGTAAACACCACGGCGATGGCCAGTTTATCAAGGGGGGCGCTGAGCCAGGCATCGGGTGACGGCAGGTGCGTCATGCTCCAGCGCATGCCCAGCTGGGCCGCGCTCACGAGCAGCACACTGCCCATGGCGAAGGTGATTCCACGGCGCCGGCTCATGCGTGTTGCCCCAGCAGAACGACACCACCGATCACCAGGGCTACACCCAGCCAGTGGCGACGGTCGATGGTTTCGTGAAAGAAAAAACGTGCAACCAGGGTGATCAGCACGAAATTGATACTCAGCATTGGATAGGCAATGCCGACTTCAAGGTGCTGCAGCACCAGCAACCAGACGAGCAGGCCCGATCCCAACGAGGCGAGTGCCAGCCAAAGCCAGGGCGAACACAGTTTTTCACCCCAGCTTGATGGCTTGTCGCGCCAACTCTCGACGGCGTACTTCTGGGCGATCTGGCCCAGACAGGTCAGCAGGCACGCGACCAGGAGCAGTAGCAGGCTCATGACGCACCTTGAGGGAAGATCAGAATGACCAGGTTGCCTTGTTCGTAACGTTTGCCGTCTTTGGGCAAGAGCTCGATTTCTTGCAATTCATCGTCACCCTTGACCCGCATCACCACGCCGACAGAACCGTTGCGACGGGCTTCGCGCATCCATTCTTGTACGCTGTCGGTGTCCACCCGCTGCTTCGAGCTATCAGGATAGGCAAGTCCGTATTTGAGTTCGCCTACCGTGTTGTACAACGCAACATCGGGGCGTTTCAGGCGCCAGGCCAGGGCCGAAGCAGCGCCCAGGTCATTGCTCAACAATTTGCCGGTCTGCGCCAGTTCGTCGACGTGATGCAGGATGAACTGGTCAGGCGTCTTGTTCGACACCACCGAATTGGGTAGCCCGGCGGGCAACAGTCCGATCAGCAGCAGACTGCCGAATGCCGGCGCAGCCCAGCATTGCAGGGGGCGGAAAGCTTGCAGCAGGTTCGCCATGATCCAGCCGATCAGGCCGATGAACACCAATACCAGATTGTGCAATTCATGGTCGTACAGCGGCTTTTT
This sequence comes from Pseudomonas sp. DR48, assembly GCF_019823085.1. NCBI lineage: Bacteria > Pseudomonadati > Pseudomonadota > Gammaproteobacteria > Pseudomonadales > Pseudomonadaceae > Pseudomonas > Pseudomonas sp. DR48. The sequence goes on from NZ_CP081946.1 coordinate 5,458,914, forward strand.
CAGTTGCAGGTAGACCAATGCGAGCAGGAGGGTCACGCCCAGGATCAGGTTGAGCAGACCGTTGAGCCCAATCACCCGACCCTGTTCCAGCTTGAGCCGGTCAGCCAGCGCATTGCCCAGCAGCAACGCCAATGGCAGCAGGCACGGCAGGATATAACTCGGCAATTTGCCTTTGCTCAGGCTGAAAAACAGCAGCGGCATCAGCAACCACAGCAACAGGAAACCAATGTGGGCCTGCTTGCGGCTTTGCCACGCCTGCTTCAGTGCGGGAGGCAGTAACGCCACCCATGGCAAACTGAAGCCAACCAGCAACGGCAGATAAAACCACCACGGCGCGTCATGCTGGGCATCGTCACCGGCAAAGCGGCGAATGTGTTCATGCCAGAAGAAGAAGCGCCAGTAATCGGGTTCTTGCGCGTGCACCGCCAGGACCCACGGCAAGCTGACCGCAATGGCCACGACAATCCCCAACGGACCGTAGACCAGCAGTTCACGCCAACGTTTTTGCCAGATCATCCAGGGCAGGGCGACGAGCACCGGCAGCAACCAGGCGAGAAACCCCTTGGTCATGAAACCCATGCCGCAGGCGAGCCCCAACACCGCCCAGCCGATCAGGCGCCGGGTGCGGTCAGTGCTGTCCAGCGCAAACCACAACGCGACCAGACTCAGGTTGACCCAAAAGGTGAATTGAGGGTCGAGATTGGCGTAACCGGCCTGAGCGGCGATCACCGTCAGACTCATGTACAGCAGCGCACAGGCAAAGCTCTTGCGCGGATCGTTCCACAGGCGACGGGCGACCAGGAAGCACAGCAATACGCTAAGGCCCATGCTCAGGGCCGAGGCGAAGCGCACGCCGAACAGGTTCTGACCAAACAATGCCTGGCTTGCGGCAATCATCCAGTAACCCGCTACCGGTTTTTCGAAATAGCGCAGGCTCATGAAATGCGGCGACACCCAGTTGCCACTCAGGAGCATGTCCTGACTGATCTGGGCGTAGCGGGTTTCATCGGGAATCCATAAACCGTGGCTGCCCAATGGCAACAAGTAGGCCAGCAGGAAAATCCCCAGCAACAGCGGTAATGCAAAGCGGTTACTCATGCGTGTTGCACTCCGAGCCAGCCTTCTCGGCCGTCAAGGTTGCCGCGCACGACACGTCCCGTTGGCAAGGTGGCAAGGGTCTCGGGCAAAAGATCGCCCAAGGGAGTAAAACGAATGTCACGCTGGCGTGCATCGGCCAGCAATTGACGGAAATCGTTAGCCATCAGAATCCCTTCTACTTCGGCGTGAATAGTGTAGACGTTGAGGTTCTCTGGTTTGAATCGATCGAGAATGAACGCGTTGAAATCCTTGGCGGCCACCATTGGGCCCACCACTTCATCGAAAGTCGGCAGGTCGACCGGGATTTGCGGGGCAGCCAAACCACCCTTGGCCAGGATCGGCCGAAACAGGCTCTGGCCACGACAGTCGCTGTTATAGCGAAAGCCGAACGCCTCTTTGGCCTCGATCACCCGTTCATCCGCACGCCAACCGGCAGACGCCGAACACTCGACTTTTTTCCCGAGGATATCGCTGAGGGTATCCACGCCCAGGCGGATCTGTTCGATCAGCTGCGCGTCGCTCCAGCGTCCGGCATTGGCCTGCCAGCCATGGTGATCCCAGGCGTGCAGGCCAACTTCATGCCCGGCTGCCTGGGCCTGGCGCATCAAGTGGCCGAGATCACGGCCAATCGGTTTGCCAGGCCAGGCCGTACCGGCCAGCAAGATGTCCCAGCCATACAGGCCCGCGGCGTTGGAGCGCAACATTTTCCAGAGGAATTGCGGGCGGATGAGGCGCCATAAATGGCGCCCCATGTTGTCCGGTCCGACACTGAAGAAAAACGTTGCCTTGACCTGCGCTTCATCGAGGATTTCAAGCAGACGAGGCACCCCCTCACGGGTGCCTCGGTAAGTGTCGACATCGATTCGAAGGCCAGCCTGCATCAGCGTGATTCTTCTTTGGAGGACTCCGAGATTTCAAGCATGGCCTCACGCAGGAAGAAGTCCAGTGTATTGCCGATGGTTTCGGTCATCTCTACGGTCGGCGTCCAGCCCAGCAGGCGCTTGGCGTTGGCGACGCTCGGTTTGCGGTGGGACACGTCCTGATAGCCGGTGCCGTAGAACGCTTTGCTTTCTACGTCGCGGAAGCCGGCGAACGGAGGGAAGTTGTCGCGCAACGGGTGAGCTTCGAACTGACGCAGAAGCTCTTCGCCCAACTGACGAATGCTGGCTTCGTTGTCCGGGTTACCGATGTTGATGATCTGGCCGTTGCAGGCATCGTTATCGTTGTCGATGATCCGCGCCAGTGCTTCAACGCCGTCGGCGATGTCAGTAAAGCAGCGTTTTTGTTCACCACCGTCGAACAAGCGGATCGGCGTGCCTTCCACCAGGTTCAGGATCAATTGAGTGATCGCACGCGAGCTGCCGATACGTGCCGAGTCCAGACGGTCCAGACGTGGCCCCATCCAGTTGAACGGACGGAACAGGGTGAAGTTCAGGCCTTTCTGGCCATAGGCCCAGATGACCCGGTCCAGCAGTTGCTTGGAGACCGAGTAGATCCAGCGCTGCTTGTTGATCGGACCAACGATGAGGTTGGAGGTGTCTTCGTCGAAGTTCTGATCCTGGCACATGCCATAGACTTCGGAAGTCGACGGGAAGATCACGCGCTTGTTGTACTTGACGCAGTAACGAACCAGCTTCAGGTTCTCTTCGAAGTCGAGCTCGAACACGCGCAACGGGTTACGGGTGTATTCGATCGGGGTGGCAATGGCCACCAGCGGCAGAACCACGTCGCACTTCTTGATGTGGTATTCGATCCACTCGGAGTGAATGCTGATGTCGCCTTCGACGAAGTGGAAGCGCGGGTGTTTACGCAGACGCTCGATGGCGTCCGAACCGATGTCCAGGCCGTACACTTCGTAGCGGTCGTCACGCAGCAGACGCTCGGACAAGTGATTGCCGATGAAGCCGTTCACACCAAGGATCAGCACTCGTGTGCGACGCGGGCCACGGCCGGACTCGGCGCCGCGCAGCATGGAGCCGTCGACCAGACCCAGCTCGTTGGCCAGTTGCGGGCCGCTCAGGTACAAGCCGGTTTCGTTGCGCTGGCCGGAGGTGATGACCAGCGAGTCTTCGCCACAAGCGATGCGCAGTGGATCGACGCTGATGACTCGACCAGGTTTCTGACCTTCATTGCCCTTGGCGACTTCTGCGCTCCAGACGATCAGTTTGTGTTCGCCCACGTCGCAGAATGCGCCCGGGTAAGGCTGGGTGACAGCGCGGACCAGGTTGAACAGTTCTTCTGCCGGGCGCTTCCACTCAAGCTTGCCGTCGGCAGGGGTGCGGCGACCGAAAACGGTGGCTTTGGATTCGTCCTGCGGCGTTTCGACGGCTTTGCCGGCAAGCAGCTGAGGCAGGGTGTCGTGCAGCAGGTCGGAAGCGGCCTGGCGCAATTTGCCGTGCAGGGTCAGTGCGGTGTCGCTGCGCTCAATCGCAACTTTTTTCTGGGCCAGGATTGCGCCAGCGTCGGCGCGCTTGACCATGCGGTGCAGGGTCACACCGGTTTCGGTTTCACCATTGACCAGCACCCAGTTGGCCGGTGCGCGACCGCGATAGCGCGGCAGCAACGAACCGTGCAGGTTGAATGCGCCTTTGCTGGCTGTGGCCAACAGCGGTTCGCTCAACAGGTTGCGGTAGTAGAAGGAAAACAGGTACTCAGGATTGAGTTTGCTGATGCGCTCGATCCACAGTGGATGGTTGGCGTCTTCCGGAGCATGCACCGGGATGCCTTTGCGCGCGCACAGTTGCGCTACAGAGCCGTAAAAGGCGTTTTCCTTCGGATCATCGGCATGGGTAAACACCGCGGCGATGTCGAAACCCGAGTCGAGCAAGGATTCGATGCCGGCACAGCCAATATCGTGATAGGCGAAGACAACAGCTTTTGCGCTCATGAGAGAACCTGATCTGAAGAAGTGGAAGTGAGGCCGTCAACAGTGACAACGGAAACTGGCGTGGCGGGTTGGCTACGCAGAACTTTTTCGATGAAGAAACGTGGGCGCGCGCGGACATCGCTGTACATGCGGCCCAGGTATTCACCCAACAGTCCCATGCCGATAAATTGCCCGCCGGTGAATACGAACAACACGGCGAACAGCACGAACGTGCCGTGGCCGGCCCAGCTGGCGCCGAACGCCAGGCGCAGGACTATCAGCGCGGTGGCAAACAGCACGCCGAGTGCCGCCATGGCGAAGCCGACAATGCTCAGCAGCCGCAACGGCGTGGTGGTCATGCACGTGATCAGGTCAAACATCAGGTTGATCAGACGCATCGGGCTGTACTTGGACTCGCCGTGCTCGCGCTCGGCGTGCATCACCAGGATTTCCGTGGTGTGCCGGGCGAAACTGTTGGCCAGAATCGGGATGAACGTGCTGCGCTCACGGCAGGCGAGCATGGCGTCGACGATGGTCCGTCGATAGGCCCGCAGCATGCAGCCGTAGTCGCTCATGGCAACGCCGGTGGAGCGCTGCACCGCGAGGTTGATCAGCTTCGAAGGCCAGCGGCGCAGGGCCGAGTCCTGGCGATTGCTGCGGACCGTGGCGACGACGTCGTAACCGAGTTCGGCCTGGGCGACCAGGCGCGGAATTTCTTCCGGAGGATTCTGTAGGTCGGCGTCGAGCGTGATGATCACGTCGCCTTTGCACTGTTCGAAACCGGCCATGATTGCGGCGTGCTGGCCGTAGTTGCGGTTGAGAATGACCGCGACCACCTTGCTGGACTCACGCTGGGCAGCTTCTTCAAGGATTTGCGCGGAGTCGTCGCGGCTGCCGTCATCGACCAGGACAATTTCATAGTCGTGGTTCAGTTGCTCGCATGCCGCTTCGGTGCGTCGGAGCAACTCCGGCAGGCTGTCTTGCTCGTTGTAGACCGGGATGACGATCGACACGCAATGGATCGGATACGGTTTCACAGGCGTGTGTCCAGAGTGTTTTCAATGGCATCGACGACACGATTGACATCGTCGGTGGTCATGTCGGGGAATAACGGAATCGAGCACAGGCGTGCAGAGTTCCATTCGGTGTTGGGGAGATAGATGTCAGGAAAGCGCTGACGGTAGTAGGTATGCAAGTGCGTTGCGATGAAATGAATACCGGTGCCGATGTTCTGCTCCTGCAAGGCCTTCATGAAGGCTTCGCGATCCAGACCGCAGCGCTCGGCGTCAATGCGCAGGATGAACAGGTGCCAGGCATGTTGCTGCGGGTACGTCGGCATGACCAACGGTAGTGCCTTCGAGCCTTCCAGACGCTTCAGGTAGGTCTGGGCCAGTTCGGTACGCTTGGCATTGATCTCGTCAAGGCGCTTGAGTTGCACCAGCGCAATGGCAGCGTTGATATCGGCCAGGTTGTATTTGAAACCCGGCTCAATCACTTGGGCTTGAGGTTTTCTGCCATGGGTCAGGCGGTCGTAGGCATCAACGCCGAGGCCGTGAAACTTGAGCATGCGCACTCGATTGGCGAGGGCTTCGTCGTCACTGACGAACATCGCGCCTTCGGCGCAGGTCATGTTCTTGATCGCGTGGAACGAGAAAATTGCCGTGCCTTGGGCGCCGACGTGGCGGCCTTTATACAAGGTGCCGGCGGCATGAGCAGCGTCTTCGATAACCGGAATGCCGTGCTTGTCGGCCAGCGCGTAAAGCGGGTCCAGATCAAATGCGGCGCCGGCGTAGTGCACCGGAATGATTGCCTTGGTGCGCGGGGTGATGGCCGCTTCGATGCTGGCCACGTCGCTCATCAGCGTGTCGCGGTCAACGTCGACGAATACGGGTGTGGCGCCCAGCAGGCAAATCATGTTTGCGGTGGACACCCAAGTCTGGGAGGGTGTGATCACTTCATCCCCTGGACCGATTCCCAGCGCCAGCAACGTGATATGCATTGCGCCAGTGGCCGAGGAAAGTGCCACGGCATGACGGCAGCCCACATAATGGGCAAATTGCTCTTCCAGTTCCTGGTTTTTCGGCCCGGTCGTGATCCAGCCAGAGCGCAATACTTGCTCTACGGCGGCAATTTCTTCATCGCCGATACTCGGGCGGGAGAAGGGGAGAAAAGCCTGACTCATTGGCACCTCGGGGTTGAAAAAAATACGGACGTTCAGCGCTGATTCGTTGGATCCAACGAAAGCTTAGACTAAAAATCAGCGCTGCATCAATTACTTGACTCAGCATCGCGATGCGCGACCTCAATTGACTTTTGTCGTTTGTGTCGGCAGTTTGGGCGAGGAGCAGACTTTTTTCAGATCAACCAAGGGTATGCCAGATTTTGTGAAAGGAACATGAAAAGCCAGTCGAGTAATCGTTTATCTGGAAGTCATACAGGCACTGTTCAGGCTTGCACCGCTCACCCTGCTTCTTCGAAGTCCATACCTGCGCAAGTGTCTCGCGTTACATAAATATTGTTGCAACTCTTAGTTGTTTTATTCAAGTGTTTCCAATCAAGGCCGTTACGTTTGACTGACTTACCTATTACCGATCCCGTCGCTTCAAAAACCAACCCGATGACCGTCTACCTGGCCCGACTGGCACCGTCCAGTCAGTTGACCATGCGCTATGTTTTGCAGGATGCAGCCGACCGTTTGGGGTTCGAGGACATGAATGTCGAGGAGATTCCCTGGCATCAGCTTCAACCTGACAATGTCATTGCATTGGTGGCGGCATTGCGCGCGGACGGTTACGCGCCGAACACTTCCTCGCTCTACGTCAACGCAGTGCGTGGGGTGATGAACGAAGCGTGGCGCATGAGCCTTATCAGCCAGGAACACTTGCTGAAAATGCGTTCGGTGAAGGGGATTGCCGGCACGCGGTTGTCCCAGGGCCGCAACTTGAGGCGCTCGCTGATTCAAGAGCTCATGGCGGTTTGCGCGGCGGATCCGCGTCCACAAGGGTTGAGAGACGCGGCGATCATCGGGATTTTGTATGGTTCGGGGATGCGCAAGTCCGAGTCGGTGGACCTCGACCTGTCACAGGTGGATTTCGCCGAACGCAGCTTGCGGGTCACGGCCAAGGGCAACAAGCAATTGATCAAATACGCACCGGCCTGGGCCTTTGCCAAGCTGCAGGACTGGCTGGAGCTGCGCCGTTCGCTGCTCAAGGAAGGTGAAGTGGACGATCCGTTCCTGTTCAACCGAATCCGCCGTGGCAGTCACATCACCCGCGAGCGCATCACCAAACATGCGATCTATTACATCGCCCGGCAACGCGGTGCGCAGGTCGGCGTGAAAATCATGCCGCATGATTTCCGCCGTTCGTTCATTACCCGGGTGATTGAAGAGTTCGACCTGTCGATCGCGCAGAAACTTGCGCACCACAGCAACATCCAGACCACCGCCAACTACGATGTGCGTGACGACAACGAGCGGCGGCGGGCGGTGGACCGGTTCGATCTTTGACGGGGTGAAATCAGGACTCACCCAAAACGTGGGCGTGGCCAATCGTCGAGACGTGAACTGCACTGCCGGCAGGCGGTGCATACATGCCGGAGCTGCGTACCATCAGGGACCGGCCTGGCTGCTCCCCAGCAGTTGAAGACTGCAATTCCACGGTCAAGGTGCAGGTGTTGCCGCTGAAATCCCGGTCGGTCACCACGGCGCGACACCCGGGACCTTCGGCAGGGCTGGGCTGTATGCTGATCAGTTGCAGTTGCTCGGGGCGCAACATGATCTGCGCCGAGTTGTTGTTCCTGTGGTTGTTGACCGGTATGCGGCCCAGATCGCAATGGGCCCATCCGGCTTCGATTCTGGCGGGCATGACCACGGCATCTCCGAGAAACAGCGCCGTCTGTTCATCGTCGGGATAACGGTAGAGGTCCAGCGGATGGCCTGACTGAACCAGGCGACCATCGCGCATGACGGCCAACTGATCGGCGAACGACAACGCTTCACTCTGGTCGTGGGTGACCAGAATGGTGGTCACGCCCGCATCGCTCAGCAATCTCGCAACCATTTTGCGCATGGCGCCGCGAAGGCCGGTATCGAGTGCCGAGAATGGCTCGTCGAGCAGCATCAGGCGCGGCTGCTGCGCCAGGGCCCGTGCCAGCGCCACTCGCTGTTGTTGGCCGCCGGACAGCTCATGGGGCCAACGATTGGCCATGTTTGCGTCCAGGGCCACGCTGTCCATCAATTCGGCGATGCGTTGCTGCTTTGTCTCACCTTTGGTGGACAGCCCAAAACCGATGTTGGCCGCCACGGTCATGTGTGGAAACAGGGCGCCATCCTGGGGGACGTAGCCAATCAAACGCTGATGCGCCGGGACCTCGTGGGTCTCATCGACCAATGTCTGGCCGTTCAGCGAGAGGCTGCCGGTGTCCGGGAACTCGAAGCCGGCGATCATCCGCAACAGCGTGGTTTTGCCCGAGCCAGAGGGTCCGACAATCACCGTTCGGCTGCCAGTCGGCACCGACAGACTGACGTTTTCCAAGGCCCGCTGGGAGCCGTAGAACTTGGAGATCGAGTGGAGTTCAAGAGCGTTCATCGGCCAGCCGTTCGTTTGGATTGGTGATAGAGGAGTCCGGTCAACGGGAGCGACAGCAGGATCATCAGCAAGGCATAGGGTGCTGCGGCGACGTAGTCGATTTCACTGGTCAGCGCCCAGAAGCCGGTGGCCAGGGTGCGGGTGCCATTGGGCGCGAGCAACAGGGTCGCGGTCAGCTCGTTGGTGATCGCCAGAAACACCAGCGCGGCGCCGGCGGCTGCACCGGGGGCAGCCAGGCGCAGGGTGACCAGCCACAAGGCTTGCGCAGGCGAGCGGCCGAGGCTGCGCGCTATGTTTTCCAGTTCTACAGGTGCTTGCGCGATTCCTGCGCGCAAACTGACCAGGGCGCGCGGCAAGAACATCAGCAGGTACGCCAGCAGGACCGTGATGGTGGTCTGGTAGATCGGTCGGGCGAAATGAATGGTCACAGTCACCAGGGCCAGGGCCACGACGATGCCAGGCAACGAGCTGGTGATGTAGTTGCAGCTTTCCAGCAGGCGTTGCAAACGACCCGGAGAACGAATCGACAGCCACGCAATCGGGATGGCCGCGCAAGTGGTGAGCACCGCGCCAGCGGCCCCCAGCAGCAGCGTTTGTTCAAGCGCGGGCATCAGCTGGGCCATGTCCCAGACCTCTGCGCCACCGGCTATCAGCCATTTGCCCAGCGTAATCAATGGAACACCGAGCGCCAGCAAGCAGGTGCTGATTTGCAGGGTCAGTGCGAGTACGGTCGATCCAGCGCCCAGGCGCACAACCCGTTGCTCACGCGCGCTGCCGGAACCGACCCGGGCGTAACGCGCCGAGCCGCGAGCAGCCGATTCGGCAGTCAGCATCGCCAGGCAACACAGGGCGAGCACACTGGCCAGCATGTGCGCAGCGGGCCCGTTGAAGGTCGATTTGAATTGATCGAAGATCGCCGTGGTGAAGGTGTCGAAGCGGATCATCGCGTACAGGCCGTATTCGGCCAGCAGGTGCAGGCCCACCAGCAGGGCGCCGCCACAGATGGCCAGACGCAGCTGCGGCAGCACCACGCGGATAAAGATCGCCCAAGGCTTGAGCCCCATCGATTCGGCCACGTCTTCGATGGCCGGGTCGAGCCGCCGCAACGTTGCGGCGACAGGCAAGTACAGAAACGGGAAGTAGGCAATCACCGAGACCAGCACCCCGGCGAACAGCCCGTGTATCGGCGGCACCAGGCTGACCCATGCATAACTGTGCACGAAGGCCGGCACTGCCAGCGGGGCGGTCGCCAGTAACGACCAGGCACGTCGCCCCGGCAGGTTGGTGCGTTCCGTCAGCCAGGCCAGGGCCAGGCCAAGCGCAATGCACAGGGGAATCGTGATCACCACCAGCAACACGGTGTTGATCAGCAATTCGCCGACCCGTGGCCGAAACACCAGCGGCACGAGCGTTGCCCAGCCGGTCTGGATCGAGACCCCGATGACAAAGGCAATCGGCATCAGTGCCAGCAGCGAAACCAGCACCGACAAACCGATGACCCACGCGCCACCGCGACCCGCGAAGAGGCCGCGGGAGCGTCTGCGCAGGTTGTCGGGAATCGACGCAGGTACGTTCGCGGGCAGTGTTTCAGGTATCAATTAGAGCAGCCCCGCTTGAGTCATCAGCTCCACGGCTTTTTTGCTGTCGAGTTTTGAAGCATCGACCGCTGGCGCATCGAGCTGTTGCAATGGCACCAGTTTTGGATTGGATTGCGCGTTTTTGCCTACGGCGTATTCAAACGAATTGCCGGTTTTCAGGATGTTCTGGCCGTCTTTGCCCGTCACCCATTTCAGGAACGCTTGAGCCTGTTCCTTGTGCTGGCTGGAGGCCAGGACGCCGCCACCCGAAACGCTGACGAAGGCGCCCGGATCCTTGTGCTTGAAGTAGTGCAGGGCGGTGTTCTTGCTGTTCTCGCCCGTTTTGGCCTGGTCGCCGAAGCTGTAGTAGTGATAGATCACGCCGCTGTCGACCTGCCCGGCGTTGACCGCCTTGAGCACGGCGCTGTTGCCGCGGTAGGCGGTGAAATTGGTTTTCATCGCTTTGAGCCATTCAAGCGTAGCCGCTTCGCCCTTGAGTTCCAGCACTGCCGCGACGATAGCCTGGAAGTCGGCACCGGCGGGCGATGCTCCCCAGCGGCCTTTCCAGTTCGGGCCGGCAAGGTCCATCAGCGATTTTGGCAGCTCGGCTTCGGGCAGTTTGCTCGGGTTATAGACAAACACCGTGGAGCGTGCGGCGATACCGACCCATTTGCCATGAGCCGGACGATAAGCTTCGCCGACCTGCTCGAGGGTGGCCGGTGCAACCGGTGCAAAAAGCCCTGCGTTGTCGACCAGCACCATCGCCGGGGAGTTTTCCGTCAGGAACACGTCGGCTGGGGACGCGGCGCCTTCCTGCACGATCTGATTACCCATCTCGGTATCGTCGCCATTGCGCACGGTAACCTTGATCCCGGTTTCCTTGGTAAAGCCGTCAATCCAGGCTTTGGTCAGGCTCTCGTGCTGAGCGTTATAAACCACGATGCCGTCGGTATCGGCGGCATACACGTGGGCGGCGCTGATCAGCGCGGTGGCCAATAATGCTTTTTTCAGAAACGCGGGGACTCGGGCGGTCATTCGGTAGCAGCTCCTGGTAATGGTCGTCATGCAAACGACTCGCGTGTGTATCAATGCGAATCATTTGCAATTTTTGAATGGCTGCGAATGTAGAGGGGCAAATGAGAAAAAAACGTTAAAAAAACCGTTAATACATGTCATTTCCATTCAGATTAGCAGCGCCGCTGACCATTGTCCGGTGAATTAGCTACTGAATGCCAGGGATATAGGCAACGCTCTGGTCCTCACGGGCATGAAACATGCGTTCGCCGTTGGTGGGTGTGGTGGTGATGACCTGATGATCTGGACTCAGGTAGTTCAACGGTAACGCATCGCCATTGCGGAACTGCGCGATGACAATGGTGCGCTGCGGATCCCAGTGTTTGCCGCTGGTGCGGTCCAGCCAGGACATCAGCGCCTCAGTATTGCCGTTGCGGGGAAAGTCCTGGCTTTCCTGTACGTAATAGAAGGGAGCGCCGCCGGTTTGCAGGTACATCGGCAATTTGTTGTCCACCTCGATCATCACCATGTTCCATTTATCCAGAGGCGCACGTTTGCTGGCTTCAAGCTTGACCGTTTCGGCGAATGTAATCACGCCACCGCCACCGTTGGTCCACGGATAGACGACACCGACCACCAACACCAAAAACACGGTGGCCACGCCGAAACCGATTTTCAATTTGCGACTGAACCTGCCGGTCTCGTTGCGCTCAGCCATTCGCCGAGTGATCCACCACGCACCCAGCAACTGGGCGAAGGGCACCAGGGGCAGTACGTAATAACTGCGTCGACTGCCACTGGCGGTGAAAAACAGCATCAACAGACCCAAGCCCCACACCAGCCAGCGGGTATGGGGTTCGATGCTGCGCCAATTGCGCAGCGCTACCCACAACCCCAGCAGCCAGCAAGGCGCCCACGGCAAGGTGTAGACCGGGAGGTAAATCAGGTAGGTGTAAATCGGTCCGATATTGTCGAACGGCTGGAAAAACCGTACGACGTTTTCGCGCAACACCAGGCCCAGGCCGCTTTCGCCATAAGTCGGTGCGCCATAGATATGCGACAACATGAACGGCGTCATGTAGAACGCCCCGGCGATGACCAAGGCTGCGCACATCCGCAGATTGAGGTGACGTTTCCAGCGACCGTCCTGCACGACATGCGGCAATAACACCAGGCCCGGCAGAATGAACCCGATCAAGCCTTTGAGCAGTGAGGTCAGGGACAGCAACAGGAAAAAGCCCAGGTAGCGACTGAAACGCGTGTCATCCGGCCCGCGCCAATACCACCAGACTGCAGCCACGACACCGCACACGGTGAGGATGTCCGCCGTGGCGACGCGTGCCCAGAAGATGAAATAGAAGGTGGTCGCCAGCATCCAGCCGGCAATCAGGCCGGTGCCTTTGCGAAAGAGCTGCTCGCCGATCAAGTACACCAGCCAGACGGTGAGCCACGCGGCAATGACCGAGGTCAGGCGCAATGACCAGTGGTTCAAGCCACCGATCAGCCATGCGGTCGCCGTGATCAGCCAGTAGGAGGGCAGTGGTTTGTCGTAATACGGACCGCCCTTGAGGTATGGATCGAAATAGTCACCGCTCTGCAGCATCTGCAACGCGATGTTGGCCCAACGGGTTTCAGCCCCCCACAACTCCCGCCCCCCCAACCCCAGTAACAGCATCAGCGCGCACGCGCCCAGCAGGAGCGCCAATGCGCCCCTGTCACTTGCCCAAAACTTCATGAAGGGTTTCCTTTAGGTGAAGCGCTGATGTGGCGTTAGCTGGTCAAGGTTGGCTTTGCGGGAAGATCAGAATCTCCAGGTTGCCGCGTTGATAGCGTTTGCCATCGATGGGCAACAGTTCGACCTCTTGCACTTCCTGGACGCTGTTGACCCGCATCACTACACCGACCGCACCTTTCTTGCGAGCTTCGGTCATCCATTGCCCCACAGTGTCCATCGTCACCTTGCGCGATGCCATGGCGGGGTCTTCAAGACCGTATTTCAGCTCGCCGATGGTGTTGTAGAGGTCGACCTGCGGCCGCTTCAGCCGCCAGGACAAGGCCGATGCCGCGCCCAGGTCGTTACTGAGCAGGGAGGATGTCTGGCTTAGCGCCTCCAGATGCTCGGCGATGAACTGGTCGGGCATCTTGCTATTGACGATCTGGGAAGGCATCGCTGCCGGTAGCAACGCCACCAGCAACCAGAGTCCAAGGGCCGGCATGGCCCAGAACAACAGGGGACGCAGAACTTGCAAGGCGTTGGCGATGATCCAGCCGATCAGGGCGAAGAACATCAGTGACAGACTGAACATCTCGGTGTTTGCGTAAATCTCTTTGGTGGTCTGCAGATACAGCAGCGCGATCAGTGTCACGGTAGCGATAACGACATTGACCACGCCGTTGATGCGAATCAGCTTGCCTCGCTCCTGGTTCAGCATGTCCATGATTGCGTGGCCCATCAGCAAGGCCAGAGGCAAGAGGCACGGCATGATGTAGGTCGGCAGTTTTCCGCTGCTGGTACTGAAGAAGGCCAGTGGCAGGAGCATCCAGAGCAGCAGGAAGCCAATGACCGGTTGACGCTTGTTTTTCCAGCCGTCAATCAGTGTATTGGGCAGCAATACCGCCCAAGGCAGGCTCGAAGCAAGCAGCAACGGCAAGTAAAACCACCATGGTCGAGCGTGCTGGGCATCGTCGGCGGAGAACCGGCGCACGTGTTCGTTCCAGAAGAAGAACCGCCAGAAATCAGGTTCCTGATGGTGAATGGCGAGCACCCACGGCAGACTCACCAGCGCCGCCACGACGACCGCCAGTGGGCCGTAACGCAACAGTTCACCCATCCGGCGCTGCCAGATCATGTAGGGCAGGGCGATCAACACAGGCAGCAGCCAGGCAAGAAAGCCTTTGGTCATGAAGCCCATGCCACAGGCAACGCCCAACAATGCCCAAGCCCCCAATTTACCCCGTGAAGACCGGCTATCGAGGGCAAACCACAAGGCTACAAGGCTCAAGTTGACCCAGAGCGTGAATTGCGGATCGAGGTTGGCGTACCCGGCTTGCCCTGCGATCAGGCCGAAACTCATGTAGAGCATTGCGCAGGCGAAACTTTTACGCGGATCGTTCCAGAATCGCTGGGCAATCAGATACGTCAGCCAGATACTCAGTCCGGTGCTCACCGCCGAGGCAATACGCACGCCGAACAGGTTGTCGCCAAACACGGCCTGGCCGATGGCGATCATCCAGTAACCGGCGATGGGTTTTTCGAAGTAGCGAATGCCCATGAAGTGCGGAGAAATCCAGTTGCCACTGAGGAGCATTTCCTGACTGATCTGGGCATAGCGGGTTTCGTCGGGGATCCACAGGCCGTGGGTCAGCATCGGTAACAGGTAGAACATCACGAATGCCAACAGCAAGCCGGGCAATAGCCAGCGGTCGAGCGGGGTGGACGCACGGGAAATAGTGTTGGGCAGGGGGTTACGAGACGTCATTTTTCGTCCTTGGCGCTATACGCGAGAGCGCAACTTTAATATTGAAAATAATCAAAAGCGTGAGGCTGCTGTAGTCGCTTCAGTTCGTTACTGGACGCTGCTGCCTTGCAGCAAGGATTTCCAGTCATCGGCCTTCACGATCCCAAGTATTTTTAGTTCCCCTTTCTCGTCGATGTGGACGAGCAAGGAACTGCCATATTCGCTTGTTGCCGCATGAGGGTAGCCTGTCTGTGCTTCAAAATCGCTGATGCAGCCACTGTGAGTGACCAGCACCAGATTATGGTGAGCACGTTTATGGGCCACGACATCGTTACGCAAGGGTTTGCCACAACTGGCGAGCCAGTCCTGAGCGATCGCATCTTTGCTGAACATGGCATGCGCCGTTTGCGCCGTACGAGTGGCCGGGCTGCTTATCACATCGGCCTGCTCCATGCCCAGCCGTATGAAACCTTGGCCCACAGCGATGGCGGCATCGTTACCCACTTTGGTTATGCCATCCGCCGGGCCGAAGCACGGGTTGCTGGAACGGTCACAGCGCTCGGCATGACGAACCAGCGCAACGACTTCGCCGGCTTGCCATTGTCGCAACAATTGAGATCGGTCTTCGGCGTTGGCACCGCCCAGATTGACTGGCGATCTTGACCAATAGGCAAAGCCTGAAACCAGTGCAACCACGACGAGGGCTGCGCTGAGAGACACCAGTTTTATTAACCGAGAAGTCATGAGTTCTTCGTTATCAAAGGTGGGGAACGATGCGCCTAAAATTAAATCTGTCCAGGTAGCGGAGGAGTGAAACGAATGTGAAAAAATTGCAGAGATGTTGCCGCAGCGTCATTAATTAATTGTTGCAAACTGTTATCTTCTACGTTGTTTACGTAAAACGGAGGCGCACAAACTTGCGCACCGTCGAGTTTGAGAGTGCTTCACTTGCAGCGGTCGGTTCAGGGTGAAGCAGGGCAACCCCGCGAGGGGCCTTTGGCCGCTTGGCTGATGAGCGCGATCAGGTGTTTCACGTTGTTCTGATGGGCTACCACCAAATCATCGATGCTTAGGCCTGAAGGTGTCTGAAAGGTGCTGCGGCATGTCACCAGTGTGTTGTCGGTATCGCCGGGATTGCGCAGACGCCATTTAACGTCGATCAGCGCGTATTGGCCGGGTATCGAATCAAAGCGTTGTACATCCACGCGCAAGGACACTTTGTGCTGCAGATTGCTGTTGATCAGTTGATCCACCAGCGCGCTGCTCAATTCATCCGACAGGCTCGCACCCCACCATTCGGTTTCAAGTATGACCAGCCCACTGCTGCCCTGACGGATAACGATCTGCGGGCGATCGACTTGCGGCGGCACGGTAATGCTTTCAATCACGACATCCGCAGCGTTGCCCCTGGCTGTTCCTCCTGGCTGTGCCGGAATCAGGGTGTGGAAATGAATCGGATCACTGCGGCATGCGGCAAGCAGCAACAGCGCGGTGACCAAGGTGATTTTCAGCTTCAAAGCCATGGTATTGCTCCTGTGGTCAGTTGCGCGGCGGCGCTTTCAGGTCCATCGGCGCGGCGTTGTTAGGGCGCCCGCGAATCAGCGATTCCGGATGCCGCCCCAGGTAATCCGAGAGCTCACGCAAGGAGCGCGACATGCGTCCCAGTTCGTCCAGGGTCTGGGTCAACTGTTCTCGTTGTGGTGAATCCTCGGCCAAGGTCGAACTGGCTGATTGCAACGTCTTACTGACATCGGCCAGGGTTGTCTGCACACCGGGCAGGGTCTTGGCATTGAACTGCGCCAGGCCTTTACGCAATTCGACGAGGTTGCTGTCCAGGTTGCCGGCGATGCGTTCCATCGGCAGTTTGTTGAGCTTGTCGACGATGGCTTCCAGTTTTCCCTGGAGCTCTTCAAGGCTGCCGGGAACGGTCGGAATGCTGACTGGGCGAACACTTGGATCGAACACGACTTTTTCAGCTTTCGGATAGAAATCCAGCGCGATGTACAACTGACCGGTCAACAGGTTGCCGCTGCGTGCCTGTGCGCGCAGACCGTTCTCGATAAAGGTGCCGATAAGCCGCACCCCACCTGCTTCATCGCGAGGATCATGATTGTAGGCTTTGAGCAATTTCGGATAAGCCCTGCCCAGACGTTGCGGGTAGATCACGATGCCGACATTGACCGGAAAACTCTTTTTCTTCTCGTCAAAATCCAGATTGACTGAGACCACTTTGCCGATTTCCACCCCGAGAAACTCCACCGGTGCATCGACTTTCAACCCTCGCAGGGCCTGGTCGAAACGCAGGGAAAGGAATTGCGCCTTGCCATTGGGAGGCGCGAGGGCAGTCTGCTGGTCCTCGAACAATTCATAGGCATATTCTTCCGGCGCGGACTTGTCATCGGGACTGTAATCGGGTGCGCGAAACGCGATGCCACCCACCAGGATCGAGGACAACGACTCGGTCTTCACCGCAAGACCATTGGCACCGACGCTGACATCAAAGCCGCTGGCGTTCCAGAACCGGGTGTTTTCGGTGACATAAGCGTCGTTGGGCGCGTGGATGAAGATGTCGATGTTTACGCCTTTGCCGTCAGGATCCAGGCCGTAGGCGACGACCTGGCCTACCGGGATTTTTCGGTAGTACACCGGGGAGCCGATGTCCAGTGAACCGAGGTCCTCGGTGTGCAAGGTGAAACGCTTGCCTGGCTCGCCATACGTAATGGCGGGCGGGTTTTCAATGCCCTTGAAATGCTTCGAGCGGGCGTTGGCCTGGCCAATGTCGGCACCGATGTAATCACCTGAGAACAGCGTATCGATGCCCGATACCCCACCGGCCCCGATTCGCGGACGTACCACCCAGAACTTCGAGTCTTCGCGGGTAAAGCTTTCCGCTTGTTTGGCCAGCTTGATCGTCGCATTCACGCTTTTCTGATCGTCGCTCAGTTCGACGTCCGAGACTTGGCCGATCACCACGTTGCGGTATTTGACTTCGGTCTTGTTCGCGGTCAGGCCGTCACCGGTTTTGAAGGTGACGGTAATGGTCGGGCCTTCCTGCATCAGGCTGTGGACCACCAGGGAAATCCCCACCAGCACCGCGACAATGGGCACGATCCAGACCAGTGAAACGCTGAAACGACGCGTTTTTACCGGGGCTTGCCCGGGGGCTTGCGGCCCGTCAGTGGCTTGCGACTTCATCCATGTCCTCCTCATTCTGGGGGGTGTCCGACCGCTCGCTATCCCAGATCAGTCGAGGGTCGAAACTCATCGCCGACAGCATGGTGAACACCACCACCAGGCCAAAAAACAGAATGCCCGGGCGCGGCTCGATATCGGCCAGGGCTTGGAACTTGACCAGAGAGGCCACCAGCGCCACCACAATCACGTCGAGCATTGACCAATAACCGATGACCTCGACGAATCGGTACAGTTTTGAGCGCTCCTTGCGTGCCCAGTCGCTGTCGCGATGCACCGTGACCAGCAGCAGCGTCAGGGCGACGAACTTGATGCCCGGCACCGCAATACTGGCAATGAAAATGATCAGGGCGATGTCCCAGGCGCCGTGTTGCCAGAAATCCAGCACCCCGCCCATGATCGTGCTGTCTGCGCCGTTACCGACCATCTTGGTGTTCATCACCGGCAACAGATTGGCCGGCACGTAAAAAGCCAGGGCCGTGAACATGTAGGCCCAGGTCCGGGCCAGCGAGTTGGTTTTGCGCCGGTGCAGTGGCGCGCCGCAACGCTCGCATTCGTGGGGCTCGTGGGTCATGTCGCAGGCCAAGCCGCAGCTGTGGCACAAGCACAGGTTGAGTTCGCTGGCGACCGGGGGCATTTTCATAAGACGTCCCACAGCTCACGGATATCGCGACCGGCGATGCGGATCATCATCAGGCTGAGTATGGCGAGGGCAAACAGGCCGATGCCGGGCAGCACGTCGAGCAACCCGGCCAGCTTGATGACCGCCACCATCGCGCCCAAGAGGCAGACCTCCAGCATGCTCCAGGGCCTGAGGGATTCCAGCCAGCGCATGCAAAACCTGAAACCCGGCGCGCGCCGGGAGGCGAGGGCGTAACTGAGCACCCAGATCAGCAGCACCAGTTGAAAAATCGGCGCGATGATCATCGCAATCGCCGCCACCAGGGCGATGAAGGTGATGGGACCAAGGCTCAGCGCCAGCACCGAATCCCAGAGGGTTGCGCTGTTTTTCAGGCCCTTGAGGCTGATGCTCATGACCGGGTAAAAATTGGCGAAAATCCACAACATCAGCGCGGTGAAAGTCAGCGCCAGGCGCTGCTCCACCGTCAAGCCGTTGTAACGCTGGAGCACACCGCCGCAGCGCATGCACAGGGTTTTTTGATGTTTGGCGAGCGTGACTTTTTCGTACACACAGTCGCAGTGCTCGCAGATGATCAGGTGGTTTGTCGTAGCCATAGACCGCATTCGCCAGGACACAGGAAAGTCAGAGCACCCCCTCAATATAGAAGTGCCTAGCGATAGAGCAAATCGAAAGGCGCAAACACCTGATTAACCGTGTTGATCGTTCCCACGCTCTGCGTGGGAATGCAGCCCGGGACGCTCTGCGTCCCAAAAGCGGGCGCAGAGCGCCCGATGAGGCATTCCCACGCAGAGCGTGGGAAGGATCATGACCTTCAGCCAAGCAATTCGCGCAGGCGATACCAGAACATGCCAAGCGCCAGCAGTGGTGAACGCAGCATCGGCCCACCGGGAAAAGTCATGTGCGGTATGGCGCTGAACACGTCGAAGCCTTGGCTGTGTCCGGCATGGATGGCTTCGCCCAACAGCTTCGCGCACCAGTGGGTCACGTTCAGCCCATGCCCGGAATATCCCTGGGCATAGAACACGTTCGGGTGCAGTTTCAAGCGCCCGACCTGCGGGAAGCGATTGGCCGAGATACCGATCTTGCCGCCCCATTGGTAATCAATGCGCACATCGGCCAGTTGCGGAAAAACCTTGAGCATCTGCGGGCGCATGTAGGCGGTGATGTCCGCTGGATCGCGCCCGGAATAATGGCAGGCGCCGCCGAACAGCAAGCGTCGATCCGCCGAGAGCCGGTAGTAGTCGAGCCCGACTTTCTGGTCGCACAACGCCAGATTCTGCGGTATCAATTGCGCCGCCACCTCGGGCGTCAACGGCTCAGTGGCAATGATGTAGCTGCCCGCCGGGAGCACCTTGCCGCTGAGTGTCGGTTCGAGGTCTTCAAGGTGCGCGTTGCACGCCAGCACCAGGCTGCCGGCGCGCACCGTGCCAGCGGCGCAACGAACCTGCACAGTACTGCCATGAATCACCTCGAGCACCGGGCTTTGCTCGAAGATCTGCACACCCAGCGATTGCGCCAGCCGTGCTTCGCCAAGCACCAGGTTGAGTGGATGCAAATGACCGGAACCCATGTCGACCAGCCCGCCGGCATACACACCGGAATTCACCACCTGCTGACGGATCTGTTCCGGGCCGACCAATCGCGTCTCGTGGGCGTAACCCGACTCGATCAAACCTGCCTGTTCCGCTTTGAAGGCGGCGAACTGCGCCGGGGTGTTGGCCAGTTCGCAAAAGCCCCAGCGCAAGTCGCAATCGATGCCGTGATCGCGAATGCGCTTGCCCACCAATTCCACCGACTCGACGCCCGCACGCTCCAGATAACGCACGCCTTCTTCGCCGACATAACGACTGAAACCACTGACGTCATGCCCGATGCCGCGAATCAATTGTCCGCCGTTGCGCCCACTGGCGCCCCAGCCGATGCGCCGGCCTTCCAGCACAATCACCGAGAGCCCGCGCTGAGCCAGCTCGATGGCGGTGTTGATCCCGGTAAAACCGCCGCCGATCACGCAGACATCGGCGAACAGATCCTCGGTCAACGCAGGGAAGGGCGTCAGGTGATGCGCCGTCGCGGCGTAATAGGACTGTGCGTGTTCGTTGTTCATTTGTTGGACTTCACTTTGCTCCAGGAACGGGTCATCAAACGCATGATCGCCTGGGGCGGGGTGGTCGAAATGTAGAGCTTGTCGAGGACAGCCTGCGGTGGATACACCTCAGGGTTGTTTACCAACTCAGCGTCCATGAAGGCCTTCGCGGACGGGTTGGGGTTGGCGTAGCCGACCGAGGCACTGACCTTGGCAATCACCGGCGGGTCCAGCAGGTAGTTGATGAAGGCATGGGCTTGTTTCGGATTGCTGGCATCGGCCGGAATCGCCAGCAGGTCAAACCACAAATTACTGCCTTCCTTTGGAATGGCATAGGCGATGTTCACGCCGTTCTTGGCTTCCTTGGCGCGGTTGGCCGCCTGGAACACGTCACCCGAATAACCAAAGGCTACGCAGATGTCGCCGTTGGCCAGGTCCGACACGTACTTGGACGAATGGAAATAGGTGATGTAAGGCCGGATGCTCAGCAGCTTGGCTTCAGCTTTTTTGTAGTCTTCGGGGTTCTCGCTACGCGGGTCCATGCCCATGTAATTGAGGATCGCCGGGAACACTTCATCGGCCGAATCCATCATCGACACACCGCACTGGCTGAGTTTCTTGATGTTTTCCGGTTCGAACAGCACGGCCCAGGAGTCGATGTGATCGACGCCCAGCACTTGCTTGATCTTGTCGACGTTGTAGCCGATGCCGTTGGTGCCCCACAGGTACGGCACGGAATGCTCGTTACCCGGATCGTTTTTCTCCAGCAGCGCCAGCAGTTTCGGGTCGAGGTTCTTGAAGTTGGGCAGCTGCGTGCGATCCAGCTTGAGGAACGCACCGGCCTTCACCTGGCGCGCGAGGAAGTGGTTGGACGGCACCACCACGTCATACCCGGTGCGGCCGGCGAGCAGTTTGCCCTCAAGGGTTTCGTTGGAGTCGAATACGTCGTAGATCACTTTGATGCCGGTTTTGGCCTGGAAGTCGACCAGGGTGGTGTCGCCGATGTAATCGGTCCAGTTGTAGACGCTGACGGTAGGCTGAGCCTGCGCAACTGCGCTGAACAACAAGGTCAGCGCGACCGGAACCATGGATTTCAATAGACGCATTCGACACCTCTTTGAGTTTTTGAATTTTTCAGGCGTTTCGGTGGTGTTCTCTATCCCTGTGGGAGCGGGCTTGCTCGCGATGACGGCCGTTCAGTCAACCGAGATGTTGAATGTGCCGGCCTTTTCGCGGGCAAGCCCGCTCCCACAGAGATGTGTGATGCTATGGGGGGACGAGGTTTCTAGACGCTGAACAGCAGGAACTCACGCTCCCAGGAGCTGATCACGCGCTTGAAGTTTTCGTGCTCGGCACGCTTGACCGCGACGTAACCCCTGACGAATTTGTTGCCCAGATAACGTTCGATGGTTTCGCTTTCTTCCATTTGCGTCAGCGCGTCTTCGATGGTGATCGGCAAGCGCAGGTTGCGCCGCTCGTAGGCTCTACCCTGTACCGCCGCGCTCGGTTCGATGCCTTCGACCATGCCGATGTAACCGCACAGCAGGCTGGCAGCAATCGCCAGATAAGGGTTGGCATCCGCGCCCGGCAATCGGTTCTCGACACGCATGGCTTCGGGGCTTGAAGTCGGCACGCGCAGGCCGACGGTGCGGTTCTCTTCGCCCCATTCGACGTTCACCGGCGCCGAAGTGTCCGGCAGGAAGCGGCGGAACGAGTTCACGTTCGGCGCAAACATCGGCAGCACTTTGGGGATGTATTTTTGCAGTCCGCCAATGTGGTGCAGAAACAGTTCGCTCATGTTGCCGTCGGCATCGACGAAGATCGGCTGGCCCGTGGCAATGTCGACCACACTCTGGTGAATGTGCATGGCGCTGCCGGGTTCATCGCCAATCGGTTTGGCCATGAACGTCGCCGCGACGTTGTGCTTGAGCGCCGCCTCACGCATGGTCCGCTTGAACACGGTGATCTGGTCGGCCAGGTCCAGCGCGTTGCCATGACGGAAGTTGATTTCCATCTGCGCCGGGCCGTCTTCGTGGATCAGCGTGTCGAGGTCCAGGCCTTGCAGTTCGCACCAGTCGTAGACGTCTTCGAACAGCGGATCGAATTCGTTGGCGGCATCGATGGAAAACGACTGGCGACCACTTTCAGCGCGCCCCGAACGGCCCATCGGTGCTTTGAGCGGCAAGTCCGGGTCTTCGCAGCGCTGGGTCAGGTAGAACTCCATTTCCGGCGCGACAATCGGCCGCCAGCCTTTGTCGGTGTACAGCTGCAACACCTTCTTCAACACGTTGCGCGGCGACAGTTCGATCGGGTTGCCGAATTTGTCGAAGGTGTCGTGGATCACGATTGCCGTCGGTTCGATGGCCCATGGAATCACGTACACCGCGTCGGCGTCCGGCTTGCAGACCATGTCGATGTCCGCCGGATCCAGCAGGTCGTAGTAGATGTCGTCGTCGACAAAGTCCCCGGTTACCGTTTGCAACAGCACACTTTCCGGCAGGCGCATGCCTCGCTCATGCAGGAACTTGTTGGTGGGTGCGATTTTGCCGCGTGCAATGCCGGTCAAGTCACTGACCACACACTCGACTTCGGTAATCTTGTGATCTTTCAGCCACGTGAACAGCTGATCGAAGGGGACATTCATAAAGACCTCGTTATTGGTTTTATTAACGTCGGGGAGGGTGGTTTCATCCACCACACACTTCCCCTGTGACGCGTTGACGACTATCTTGGGCGAGCCTTGTCGTTCCATCTATCCACTTTAAGCAGCACCAAAACGCACCAAACGAGTGCGTAAGGTCATCCCATGTCAGCGTCCAGTCCGTTACAGGTTCAAGCGTTCAATACCGATGATGTCGCCGCGCAGATCCGTGCCACACCGGGTTGGGTGCAGCACTATCAACAGATGTCACCGGGGCATTTCGCCGGGCGTGTGCGCTACCTCGACCTGCAGGGCGTGGAGATTTACGAAGAACAGATGAACACCCGGGTCGAGCAGAATTTCAGCGCGCCGCAGGGGGCGTTGGCGTTTTGTTTCGATCGCAGCGACAACGCGCTGTACGTGTTGAATGGCGAAAGCCGCAACATCTGGATCACCCCGGAGAACTACCAGGAAATCGCCGTGGTGTTCGGCCCCGAGTTCGTCCAGCGCCACGGTTTGAACGTTGCGCGGCTGGAAGGCTTGTTCATGTCGCCGCTCAACTGCGGGCAGAACGCCTTGTTCAGCCGCTGGTTGAGCGGCACCTTGACCCGGCTGGCAGAGACGCTCGATCCACCGAGCAAGGAAGCGCTGACCCAGCAGTTACTGGAGGATTGTCTCTACATCCTCGATAACGCCTGTGTGTGCCTGGACCGCGGTGGCCTGCAGCGGCGCACCGAAGAGCGCGCGATCATGAAACGCATCGGTGAGTGGGCGGCTGATTCACCGGAAGATACCCTCAACCTGCTGGAGCTGTCCCAGGTTGCCGGGGTTTCCCTGCGTCAATTGCAGCATGCGTTCAAGGCGTTCACCGCCATGACCCCGACCCATTGGCTGCGCCTGCGCCGACTCAACAGCGCACACCGCGAACTGCTGGCCCGAACACCGAATGAGACGACCGTCGCCGAAGTGGCGATGAACTGGTCGTTCTGGCATTTGGGTCGGTTTTCCAGCAGTTACCGGGCGCTGTTCAAGGAGCTGCCGAGCGAAACGCTGAAACGCGCAGCGCCAAAAAGGATCCCGGTTTAACGTCGGCGTTTGTTGGCATTCAGTCAGGTCGCTGGCGGCGGTTTCGCCAGCTGAATACCCGCCGCCCCCAATCGCTTCAAAATCTCGAACAACAGATCGCTTTTGGTCGTGCCGACGATTCTCGGGCTGCTGACGTAACCGGTGACCGTCAACGTGATGCCGTCGGGAGACAGTTTGCTGAAGCGCACAAACGGCGCCGGTTTCTCAAGGATGGTTTCGTGTTCTTGATAGGTGTCGTATAGCAGGTCTTTCACTTGTTCAGGGTCAATGTCCAGCGGGAACACCAGTTCGAGTGTCGCGACCCCTTGGGCACTGCCGCCGAGGGTGACGTTGCGCAGGTTCTGCGAAATCAGTTGCGAGTTGGGGACGATGACGATCGAGCGGTCACTGAGTTGTATTTCGGTGGCCCTGACGTTGATGCGCCGGATGTCGCCTTCGACGCCGCTGATGCTGATCAGGTCGCCCACCTTGACCGGGCGCTCGGTCAGGAGAATAAGGCCGGAGACGAAATTCTTGACGATTTCCTGCAAGCCGAAACCGATGCCCACGGACAATGCGCTGACGATCCACGCCAGGTTGGTCCATTTGATGCCCAAAGACGACAAGGTCAACAGGATCACCAGGGCGTAGCCGATGTTGGCAGACAGTGTGCTCAGTGAGGCACACATGCCGGGGTCCATGTCGGTCTTGGGCAGGAACTCGTTATCCAGCCATCGGAGCAGTGAGCGAATCAGGTAGATACCGATCAACAGGGCCAGCACGGCTTTCAGCAGGTGGTCGGGGATGATGTTCAGTTTGCGCAAGCCGTCGCCGCCGAGGATGGCGAACATTTGGGTGAACAGTTGCCCGAGTGTGGTCCCGACCCCACCCACAAACAGTGAAATGACCGCCAATAGAATTAACGTGGCACGCCCCACGCCAGACAAAATGACCGAGACCTGCTCAAGGCGCACATCGCCGATCCCGAGCAACTGCTTGAACGCCTTGCCGCTGGGGCTCTTGGGTGAAAACAGATACTCGCAGCTGTCCCTGAACACCTGCGTCAGCAAGTAGAAGCCGCACAGGATGATGAATCCCCAGACCAGTTGATAGGTGATGAACCTTGCCAGGGAGACATAGCCAATCAGCAGCGCAAGCAGCGCCACCACAATTACAACGGCGACGAATGAGTAAATCAGGCCGGCCAGGGTGGTGCTCGATTCGGGCGCCTCACCACTGTTCACCACGGCTCTTCGGACTTGGCTGGCACGGCGGAACAAGGCTCCGACAATCAATGTGACCACGAGCGAAATCAGTCCCCGGCCAAAGAGGATGGCCGGTGCGCTCATGCCGGTGACATTGGTGATTTGTGCCAGGCCCACCAGAATCAGCAGCGTGACAGACAACAGTCTGGGGTACGGCTGGATCGCCAGCGCAACCGGGTCTGCGATGGCGGGCAGGCGCCAGGACGGATGTCGGGTCGACAGCAGTGCCCGGCTCAAACCGGTGATCAGGACGCAGACATAGATGACTTTTTCGAATTCATCGGCAAAGCTCTGCATCATGGGCGACAGAGGCAGTCCTCGCGTGAGCGCATAAAACAGCAGTTGCATCGCACAGGCAGTGGTCAACAGCGTGGCCACGACCGAAGCCAGCGCGAGCGAACTTCGGCGCAAGCGACCTTCCGGCATTCGATGAATGCACATCCAGGTCAGCCCGCGATCGGCGATTCTTCGGCCCCAGGACCAAATGGCCGCCGCCAGCAAAACCAGGGTGACGCCAGACAGCCGATTGCCGGGCTGCCAGGCAGCCTGGAGCGCACTGCTGGCCTGCTGGATGAATTCTGCTAAGCGCTGGCGGTCCTCCGGCAGCGGATTGAACAACGGTGCCCAGAACCCTGGCGAGAGGATACTGCCGCTGCGCAGCGTGACTTCGGTTTCCAGAAGGCTGCGTCGAATGCCGGCAATTTGAATGATCAGGTCAGCAGCGTTGCTTCTCAGCGCCGCCAGGGTTTTCAAATTAAAATCGACTTTGGCCTTTTGCTCGGACAGATAGTCTCTTTGCGTCGCAATCTCCGACTTCTCTGGCGCGATATCGCTGAGTGACACTGGACCCAACACATCAAGTTGGGCTTGCAGTTGCTTGTGTTCGGGCAGCAAGGAAGACTGCAGGGCGTCCACATCACTGATAAACAGCTGCAAGGAATCTTGCAGGCCGACCATCTGCGTGAGGTTATTGGCCTGCGAAATCTGCTGCTTGATCCGGTCAAGGCGAGCTTGTAGCGCTTGCAGATCACTCTGGGAGACGGCAACGGACGAAGTGGTTGAAACAGCCGATGGTGGCGACAGCTCAGCGGCCGACAGCACAGTGGCAATCGGTCCAAGCAGCGTGAGCACGACGAAAATCATTGACTTCAATGCCTTGCGCATAGGAGTGCCCGGCTCTGTTGTTGGTCGCTTAACCTATGAGGTTAGGCCATCACGCCAAAACGATCGAAAAGAATCATGGACAGGCGCCCTCGGGGCCATTGCGCGTGGGGAACGAACAGTGTGTGATCTACACTCCTTTTTGCTCAATAAGTCGGTGATCTGTCTTGAACTGCCAAACCACCCGGTGTACTTGCAGGGTAACGGACTGCGTTGGAGGTCTATATGAGTAAGGTGTGGTTTATCAGTCTGTGTGCTGTATTGGCCGTTACATGCCCCCAGGCCTGGGCCGAAACCGTCGTGCCGATGAAGGGACAGGACTCGCAACAAACCCAGCTCGATATCGATGATTGCCATGACGTGGCGCTCAGTCAGAGCCCGACGCCGCCGCCCTCGGGCACCGTTGCGCCGGAGACCCACGGGCGTCAGCATGATGAGTTTTATGAAGGCGATCAGGACGAAGCGAAGATGGCCTATGTCAATTGCCTGCAGGCGAGGGGTTATCAGGTCAATCCTTGAGTTTTTTCCCGCCGCGCCTCGAGCAGATGAACCATCAGGCAGGCATACAGCGTCACGAGCAGGAACAACCCCATGCGCACGGCAAACGCCGTGTACACGTCTTTCCCGGCGATACTGTGCTGCACCGACTGGCCCAACAGGATAATCAGCGTGATCAGGGTGTTGAGCCAGAACCCGGGGGTAAACCGCGTCGGGCTCAGGGCATACAGTTTGCGCGCCAGCACCAGGCCGAACAGCAGCATCCACAGAAAGAACATCCACAGGTGCACAAACAGACTCAGGGCGCTCCAGAACAGGATCGCCAGCAGGCCCGCACAAAAGGTTGAACCTATGAGTTCACGGCCGGCGTTGCGGGCGTTTGTCGTGGAGCTTTGCTGGCTGAGGCTGACGGCCTTGAGGATGATGGGCAAGTAACCTGCCGGGTCGATCAGCGCCATGAGGAACGCCGGTAGCACGATCAGGGTGGCGCGTAACGCAACCCGACTGACTTCTTCGTCAGGCAGGGGCGCGGCGGGCGGCGGCGAGGGGGCATTGGGCGGGTCCGGGAATAATCCGTGACTGATCGCCACGACCAACACCGCAAGGAGCAAGCCCTTGACCAGAGCCCCGATGACCATCGCCGCCAGGTCGAATTCGGCAACGCCTGCCGAGGAGATCATGGTCAGGCCGATGACCAGAAAGGTCACGATCAGCGGATTGCCGCCGCGCAGCCCAAAACGGAAGACCAGGAACAGACTCACACCGATCACCAGCACCCCGGTGACGGGGTAGTAACGCAGTATCGGAATCAATAGCAGGCCGACACTGGTGGTCAGCATCGCGACGAAGGCGAGCACCACGGCCGCCTTCAACGGCAGCGGCCGATTGACCGACGCCAGCAGGATCAGGCACAACACCGGCGCCAAAAAGGGAATCGGCAAGGCCAGGCCGAAACTGGCGGCCAGGCACAACGCAGTGCCCGTGGCCAGGCGCAGCGCGCGTTGTTCGCGCGGTGTGCGCTTAGTAGGCATAGCTCAGCCAGCTCATGAACCCCACAAACAACCGGCCAAGCAGGTTCAACGGATTGCCCTCGGTGGGGAAGGCCATGACTTCCGCCTGCCCACCGGCACGGATGGCTCGGTTGTCACGCAGCGTGGCGAGTGAATCCGGGGAGAACTGGATGATCACCGGAAAGCGCTGTGCCGGCCGCAACCAGTCGCGGCTGTTTTGCACGCTGGGCAACGTCCCCGGCTGGGTTGGCTGCCCGACGCTGACGCCGTAGCCGATACTGCGTACCTGGCCTTCGAAAATTTCACCCGGCAGCGCGTCCAGCACGATGGCGACCGGCGTCTCGGGCTTGATCAGGCCCAGGTTGTTTTCGGTCATGTCCGCGCTGATCCATACATCGTGGATGGCAATCAAGGTCATGACCGGGCTACCGGCCGCAGCGAATTGCCCGGCGTCGGTGCGCAGGTCGGTGATCAGCCCCGCCGAGCGCGCACGGATCTGCGTGTTGGACAAATCCAGTTCGGCTTTCGACAGCGCCGTGGCAGCGCTGCGCAGCAGGGCGTTGGTTTCCTCGCTGCCGCCTTCCTGCTCGCGCGCACGCTGGACTTCGGCACGGGCGGCAGCGACCTGGCTGACGGCCTGTTCGCGGTTGGCGCGGGACACTTCAAGCACGCGTACGGAAATGGTGCCGGGGTCTTCGCGATACAAGCCTTCAAGACGCTGATTGTCTTGCCTGGCCTTGAGTTCGTTGGCCTGGGCGGCGCGCAAATTGGCTTGTGCCGAGGCAATGCCGGCGGTGCTGGCGCCTACCTGCCGACGTGTCGACTCCAGGTCTGCGCGAGCCCGGTCGACGGCAATCTGATACGGCTGCGGATCGACTTCGAAGAGCACGTCACCGGCCTTGACGTCCTGATTGTTGCGCACGTTGACGCGGATCACCCGCCCGGCGACTTCAGAGGCGACCGGAATGACGAAGGCTCCCACTCGCGCTTGTTGCGTGTAGGGCGTGAAGCGGTCGGCCAACAGGTACCACGTCAGGCTCAGGACAATCAGCAACAACACCCATTTGATGCCTTTTTTCGCCGGATCAGGCGCGGGCGTTTCGGGTACGGTCTGCGCGGCTTCGCTCATGGTTGTTTTACCTTGTCGGGCAGAGGGGAGGCGGCTTCGTGCAACAGGTCGCCCCAATCGGTGCGTTGTTCCATCTGCTGGCGGGTGGCCGGATCGATGATTGGCTGGGCGCTGTACCAACCGCCGCCCAGGGATTTGTAGAGGGCAATCAGATTGCTCACGGCGTTGCTGCGAGCGACGAGGTAGTTGTCCTGCTGGTCGAGCAGCGCGCGTTGCGCGTCGAGGACCCGCTGGAAATCCGAATAACCTTCGCGGTATTGGATGCTCGCGAGCACCAGCGAGCGCTTGGCCGTCACTTCGGCTTGGCCGAGGATTTGCTCGCGTTCCAGCGACTTGATCACCCCATAGGCGGCATCGTCTGCCTCCCGCGCGGCTTGACGGACTTTGTCGCGATAGGCCTCGATCAGCTGCTGCAAGCGTGCATCCTGAACGCGCACGTTGTTGCTGATCCTGCCGTAATCGAACACGTTCCAGCGCAGACTGGGGCCGCCGATCAAGTCCAGGCTCCTGGACGTCCCGTTGAGCGTATCGGCCGACCAGACGATGCTGCCCAGCAAGGTCAGCGATGGATAAAAGTCGCTTTCGGCGACACCGATCAGCGCCGACTGTGCGGCGACGTTCAGCTCGGCGGCGCGCACGTCGGGCCGACGCAGCAGCAGATTGGCCGGTATGTCCTGCAGGACGGCGCGGTCGACCAGCGGGATCAAGCCTGGATTCTCCGCCAGTTGCGGCAAGGCACCGGGCGGTTGACCGAGCAATACGGACAAGGCGTTGCGGGTTCGCTGAATCTGGTCTTCGAGCGTCGGCACGGTGCTGAGGGTGCCCAGGTATTGGGTCTTGGCCTGTTGCAGGTCCAGCTCGGCACTCTGGCCACTTTTGAACAGTTTTTCGGTGATGTCGACGTTGCGCAGTTGCTGTTTGGCGTTCTCCCGGGCGACGCGCAGCCGCGCCTCTGAGGTGCGCAACGAAAAATAGCTGTCCGCAACCTGGGCGCGCAGCAACACGAGCACGTCTTCATAGTTGGCTTGTGCGGCAAAATAGCTGGCATCCGATGACTCGATGGCTCGACTGAAGCGCCCCCAGAAATCCAGCTCCCAGCCAATGTCGAACCCGGCACTGTATTGCCAGAAATGGCTGTCCTGCGGATTGTTGCCGCCCGATTGTCGGCGGTTGACGTACAAACTGTCGGCGCTGACTTGTTGCAACTGCGGGTACAAGGTGCTTTGAGCGATGCCCAGTTGGGCGCGCGCTTCGATCACCCGCAGGCCGGCGATTTTCAGGTCCGAGTTGTGCGCATCGGCCTCAGCGATCAGACGATCAAGGACCGGGTCGTTGAAGACGCTCCACCATTGCCGCAAGTCCGGCGTCAGTGCGCGCTGGCTGGCGTGGGTAAGGGCAGGGGTGTCCCAGTGTTTGATCCACGCCTCTGCGGGGGACTGGAAGTCCGGTCCCAGCCGCACGCAGCCGCTCAGCCCCACAAAACCCAGCAATATGAGGTGGCCCGGTCTCATCAGCAGGGATCGACGTGGAGGCATTCCATAGGTTCCAGCCAGGGACGATCACTGGAGCATAGCCGCCCAATCGGGCCATCGGCTGCCAAGCTTTTCAAGCACCCTCGAACCTTCGCCGATCACTGAACGGCACGACGATAAAAAGCAGCCTCCTAGGTCATGTTGAATACAGGAAGCTCTAAGGCGAAATAATCCCGTGATCGATGGCGTATTTGACCAGGGCCGCAGGCTTGTCGATGTTGAGTTTGCGCCGGATGCTCAGGCGGTGGGTTTCCACCGTGCGCACGCTGATGTCCAGTTCACGGGCCATTTCCTTGTTGTTCAGGCCCTGGGCCATTTTGTACAGCACCTGGCTCTCGCGCGGCGTCAGCTCGTTGTCGGTGCTTTTATCGGCAATCAGCCGCTGGGCGATTTCGGCGCTGTAGAACGTACCGCCACTGGCAATGGCTTCGATCGCGGCAATGATTTCCCGCGACGGTGAGTTCTTCAGCACATAGCCGCTGGCCCCGGCACGAACGGACTCACTCACGTATTCATAATTGTCGTACATGCTCAGCACCAGCACTTTGAGCGACGGGTACTGACTGCGTAACAGGCGCGTCAGCTCAAGCCCGTTCATGTCGCGCAGGCTGATGTCGACCAGCAACAGGTCTGGCTGGCAACGTCCGACCATCTCGATGGCATCTGCGCCACTTTCGGCTTCGCCCACCACCTCCAGCGGCGCCATGACCGCGAGCAGGGCTTTGATGCCGTCGCGGACCAGGGCGTGATCGTCGACCAGGGCGACGCGGATCGGGCAGGGCAGGTTCATTGCGGTCATTCACTCTTGTTGTAGTGGTGTATGTCAGCGGTTTGAGCCGGGCGCTTTCATTGGCAGCAGCACGTCCAGCTCACTTCTTCCGGGTATCGATACCAGGTCGAAACGCCCGCCAAAATGTTCGACGCGCTCACGGATATTACGCAAACCGATGCCCGCGTGGCGACGCTCGACCTGAGCCACGTTGAAACCGACGCCGTCATCGACCACCGTCAGCCGCACGGATTCCGGTGACCCGTGCAGGGTAATGGAAACGTGTTTAGCCTGGGCGTGGCGTTCGATATTGGTCAGGCCTTCTTGCACGATCCGAAACAGCGAAACCGCCGCGCCATCGACCAGATCACAGTCGAATTCGTTATCGTCGTAGGTCACTTTCAGACCGCTGCGTTGCTCGAACTCTGTGGCGAGTTGGCCGATGGCGGCCGGCAGGCCCAGGGTGTCAAGCAACGAGGAACGCAAATCATGAGAAAGGCTGCGAACCTCGCCAATCGCATCCCCAAGGCGCTGTGTGGCCTCTTTGAGTGTGCTCAACCCTTTGTCTTGTGCCGGGCCGTTCTCCAGCAGCAGGCTGGCCAGTTCGAATTGAAACTTGATGGAGACGAGCAGCTGACTGATGCCGTCGTGCAGTTCACGGGACACCCGTGATCGCTCTTCCTCCTGCAGGCTGACGATCCGCTGGGTCAGGCGCTGAAGCTTTTTGTCCGCCAGTCGATGCTCACTGACGTTCAGCGTCATGCCGCTGGCAAAGACAAACAGCACCGCGACAAGGGCGACGACAGCAATCGCCAGCATGGTTTTGCGGATGCCCTGGGCCACTTCGTCGCGCGCTTGCTGGGTGGCGCGTTCAACGTCCTCAAGGTAGATGCCGGTGCCGAGCATCCAGCCCCAGCGATCCAGCATCACCACGTAGGCGAGCTTGTCGGTCACCTGGCCGGAGGAGGGTTTTTTCCACGCATAGCGCTGAAAGCCTTCGCCTGATTGCGCACTTTTGAGCAACGCCTGGATCACCGGCAAACCGTGCGGATCCTTCATGTCCCACAGGTATTTGCCCACCAGATCCGACTGGCGAGCGTGCATCAGGCTGCGGCCTTCGCGGTCGTAGACGAAGAAGTAACCATTGATGCCGAAGCTGAGCTTGCGCAATTCTTCCAGCACTTGTTGCTGGGCGTGTTCGTCACCGTGGCCGTCGTCGTACAGCGGCGCGATCAGGCTTTGCGCCATTTCCACGTAGTTTTTAAGTTCGGCACGCTTGCTCGCCAGAATGCTGTCTTCGATCAGTTGCGCCTGTTGGTCGCCGAGTTGACGGTTCAGGGAAATCACCAGCGCGCAGATCACCGCAATCGCCAGGACCAGCGGCAGAATCCCGAGCGCGACGATTTTGTGTTTGAGCTGCATCTTGGCTCCTGACCGGGCGGAGGGTAGGCGAAGGCCGGCATCATATGCCAAAGATACGCGCGTCCTGTAGCGCGGCAGGACGGAATGACCTGCGGCTTTAGTGTTAGCCAACTGGAATACAAAACCCTGTGGGAGCGAGCCTGCTCGCGATAGCGGTATGTCAGATGACATTGATGGTGAATGTCAGTCCGCTATCGCGAGCAGGCTCACTCCTACAGGGGATCTGCGCTGTCTACGTAGAACTACGTAGACGCCGCGTACGTAGTAACGCGGATTTATTTGTAGACGACATGCGCAGATATTGGGCCAGCTCCGCACCGCGGACACAATTATAAAAATTACCGCCGCAGTCACTGGCTGTCGGCAGGAGACACGCTATGCCCCGTCTGGCTAAACACCTTGCCTGGTTTGCCGTGGCTGTCCTGGGAGCGTTTGCGCTGAGTGTCGTGGCCCTGCGCCGCGGCGAAGCGATCAACGCCCTCTGGATCGTAGTCGCAGCAGTCGCTATTTACCTCGTCGCATACCGCTACTACAGCCTTTTCATCGCCACCAAGGTGATGCAACTCGATCCCAATCGTGCCACGCCCGCGGTCATCAATAACGATGGCCTGGACTACGTGCCGACCAACAAACACGTACTTTTCGGTCACCACTTCGCCGCCATCGCCGGCGCGGGGCCTTTAGTCGGTCCGGTATTGGCCGCACAGATGGGCTACTTGCCCGGCACGCTGTGGCTGATTGCCGGCGTGGTGCTGGCCGGCGCGGTTCAGGACTTCATGGTCCTGTTCATGTCCACCCGCCGCAACGGCCGCTCTTTGGGCGACATGGTCCGTGAAGAAATGGGCCGCATCCCCGGGACCATCGCGCTGTTTGGCTGCTTCCTGATCATGATCATCATCCTCGCGGTGCTGGCGCTGATCGTGGTCAAGGCCCTGGCCGATAGCCCATGGGGCATGTTCACGGTGATGGCAACCATCCCGATCGCGATGTTCATGGGCGTTTACATGCGCTACATCCGCCCGGGCCGCATCGGTGAAATCTCCGTGGTCGGCGTGCTGTTGCTGCTGGGTTCGATCTGGCTGGGCGGGCAGATTGCTGCCGACCCGGTCTGGGCCAAAGCCTTCACCTTCACGGGCATTCAGATCACCTGGATGCTGATTGGCTACGGCTTTGTCGCTGCGGTATTGCCGGTATGGCTGATCCTCGCGCCGCGCGACTACCTGTCGACCTTCCTCAAAATCGGCACCATCGTGGCGCTGGCGATCGGCATCCTGATCACCATGCCCGACCTCAAGATGCCGGCCCTGACCCAGTTCATCGACGGCACCGGGCCGGTGTGGAAAGGCGGTCTGTTCCCGTTCCTGTTCATCACCATCGCCTGTGGCGCGGTCTCGGGTTTCCACGCGCTGATCGCTTCCGGGACGACACCGAAGTTGCTCGCCAGTGAAGGCCATGCCCGTTACATCGGTTACGGCGGCATGCTGATGGAATCCTTCGTCGCCATCATGGCCATGGTTGCCGCTTCGGTGATCGAGCCAGGCGTGTATTTCGCCATGAACAGCCCGGCGGCACTGGTCGGCGCGGATGTGGTTTCGGTGGCTCAAACTGTCAGCAGCTGGGGCTTTGCGATTACTCCTGACGCGTTGCAAGCGGTGGCCAAGGACATCGGTGAAACCACCATCCTGGCCCGTGCTGGTGGTGCGCCGACCCTGGCGGTCGGTATCGCGCAGATCCTGCACCACGTCCTGCCAGGTGAAAACACCATGGCGTTCTGGTACCACTTCGCGATCCTGTTCGAAGCGCTGTTCATCCTGACCGCCGTGGACGCCGGGACCCGTGCCGGACGCTTCATGCTGCAGGACTTGCTCGGCTCCTTCGTGCCATCGCTGAAACGCACAGACTCCTGGCCCGCGAACCTGATCGCCACGGCCGGTTGCGTGGCGATGTGGGGCTATTTGCTGTATCAGGGCGTGATCGATCCACTGGGCGGCATCAACACCTTGTGGCCGTTGTTCGGTATCTCGAATCAGATGCTGGCCGGTATCGCGCTGATGTTGGCCACCGTTGTGCTGATCAAAATGAAACGCCAACGCTACGTGTGGGTGACCATGCTGCCCGCCGTGTGGCTGCTGATCTGTACCGTCACCGCCGGCTTCATCAAGCTGTTCGACGCCAACCCGGCGATCGGCTTCCTGTCACTGGCGAAAAAATACAGCGATGCGCTGGCCAATGGTCAGATCCTTGCCCCGGCTAAAAGCATCGACCAGATGCAGCACGTGATTTACAACGCCTATACCAACGCCACGTTGACGGCGCTGTTCCTGTTCGTGGTCTTCAGTATCCTGTTCTTTGCGCTCAAGGTCGGTATCGCGGCCTGGGGCAGCAAAGAGCGTACGGATAAAGAAGCGCCGTATCAGGCGATCCCGCAGGTGTGATGGAGGAGGGCGAGCATGTTCAATGACTTGAGTCGTCTTGGTAAATACCTTGGTCAGGCTGCGCGTTTGATGGTGGGCATGCCGGACTACGATACTTACGTCGAGCATATGCAGACCAAACACCCGGACAAGCCGGTGATGAGCTATGAGGTGTTCTTTCGGGAGCGTCAGGAGGCTCGATACGGCGGTGGCAATGGGCAGACTCGGTGTTGTTGAGTGAATGGGGAAGCCTTTGCTGAAGTTGCTTTGATACCGCAATAGAGTGAACAGAAAAGCCGGATGATTTGGCTGATGTTGTTTACTTAAGATTGTTTGGGGATTGGGGGCATATCCGTTGCTGCGGTCACGGCGGCTATTGGTTCCGCCCTGACGGCGGGTCACTTTGGAAAAGCCCCAAAGTAACCAAAGGGCTCTTGCCCCTGACGTTCGGTGCCTCGCTAAGGCTCGGCATGCCCTCGCTCCGGTCCTGCTCCGTGGGCCCGCCGCCATCGGCCATTCATGGCCGGGGGCGGCTACCGCGGCATCCTTGCCGCGGTGCCCACTGCGCAGAACCTCCGCTCGGCCTCACGAGGGGGCGTGCACCGCCAAAGCCAAAGCGAGGCGGCCTGCGGGCCGACCTGTTTGCTCAACGCTTACGCGTCCTGATCCTGACCCTGATCGTTCCCACGCTCCGCGTGGGAATGCATCCCGTGACGCTCCGCGTCACCTTGCGCAAGACTCAAGCCTGGTGTCGACAGCGGAACGCAGAGCGTCCCCGGCGGCATTCCCACGCGGAGCGTGGGAACGATCAACAGCAACAGCATCGCGAGCAGGCTCACTCCCACATAAAGCAGAGCAGACCGGCGCAGAGCTTTTGCTTCTCACCACTCTTCAGGTCGAGCGTTAGCTCGCCTTGCGCTTTTGATCTTGATCTTGATCTGCCCCATCGGAAGGCCGAACGCAGGTTCTGCGCAGTGGGCAACCCGGCATGGATGCCGGGTTAGCCGCCCCCGGCCATGGATGGCCGATGGCGGCGGGCCCACGGAGCGGGACCGGAGTGAGGGAATGCCGAGCCTTAGCGAGGCACCGTACGTCAGGGGCGCAGGCGCTTGGTTACTTGGCGTCGGGCCGCGCAGGCTTCTCCAAGTAACCCGCCGTCAGGGCGGAACCAATATCCGCCGTTACCCAAGTAACGGATATGTACCCAACCCCAACCCCAACCCCAACCTCAAAACTTTCTCAAACAAATAGCATCAGGCTGACCAAGCTGGGTTAGAACTTCGATCACGCCGAACAATTAAGTGCCCGCAAATGGACAATGCCAAATCATCAGCAATACTTCAGTTCGCCCTGCGCTGTTATCCGTTCAATAGTGATAAACATTATTTGAGAGGGACATCATGCAGTCGAATAAAAGTGCATTGTGTATTTCCGTTCTTGGAGCGCTCTCTCTTTTAGCCAGCGAGCGCAGCGCAGCCGGTGGCCTGATGTTGTATGAAATCGGCACGGACAACATCGGCCTGGCCAATGCCGGGGCCGCCGCCAGGGCACAAGGCCCTTCAACTATCGCCAGTAACCCCGCTGGCTTGAGCTATTTGAGCGGCACGCAAATCACTGCCGGTGCGCAGATCCTCTTTGGTCATTTGTCGTTCGATCGGGACGAACAGACCAATACCCCGGGCAATGGCAGCGGCAATATTCTCGACCCCATACCGGGAGGCAGTTTTTTTATCAGCCATCAACTCGACGACCATTGGTCCGTCGGCTTCGGCTCCTATGGCGATTTTGGCCTGGCGGAAAACTACGACAACGACTGGTCCGGGCGCTATTTCGTGCAGAACGCCAGCATCGCCGGTTTGTCACTGGTGCCCAGCGTGGCGTATCGCTTCAACGATCAGTGGTCGGTGGGGCTTGGCGTTAAAGCCATGTACGGCATGCTCAAATCCGAGGCCGCCATCGATCAGTCGCCCCTCGGCCTGACGAACCGCGCGGACGGGCAGTACAAATACAGGGACACCGATTGGGGCTTTGGCGCCAATGTCGGCGTGATCTATGCCCCACAAGCAGGCACGCGTATCGGCTTGGCCTACACCAGCCAAGTGGACCTGAACTTCGAGGATGGCCTGGATATCAAGAACAGCGGTCCGCTGGTCAGTCGACTGGACGGCACCAACCTCAAGCTCGATCTGAAAGTCCCGCAAACCGCCACCCTCAGCCTGTACCAGCAACTGGACCCGCAATGGGCGTTTCTGGCCTCGGTCAATTGGCAGGACTGGTCCAAGTTCGGTGACATCGGCATCGACGTCGATACCAATGCTGGCGGGGCACGGGCGACCACCATCAATGCGCATTACAAAGACACCTATCAATTGGCTCTGGGCGCGCAGTATCAGATGAACCCCGATTTGCTCTGGGACTTCGGTATCGCCTACGACACCTCGGCGGTTTCCGACGGCAATCGCACGTTCACCGTGCCCATGGGCGCAGCCTGGCGGTTCGCCGCCGGCCTCACGTATTCGCTGAACAAGGAGACCGACCTGAACTTCAGCTGGGTCACGGTCTGGATGGGTGACATGCCGGTCGACCAGACCAAATCCCTGTCGGGCAATCGCGTGTCCGGCGAGTTCGACAACGCCTGGCTTCAAGCCCTGTCGGCCAACATGACCTGGCGTTACTGACGGGTCTGTCCATCCGGATCACTGCAAAGGAGAGCGTTCGATATGAACAGGTACATCAAACTGCCTGCGCTCTCAATGATGACGCTTGCAGTCCCCGTCTGCAGTTTTGCGGACACGGACAGTCAGGCCGAGCTGGCCAAGCAATCATTGAACCCGGTTGCGGCGCTCTACAGCTTGCCCATCCAGTACAACTGGAACCAGAAAATGGGGCCCTCCGGTGACGGCATCCAGAGTGTGACCAATATCCAGCCGGTATTACCGTTCAGTCTGAATGAGGACTGGAACCTGATCTCGCGCACGATCCTGCCAATCATCGATCAGCACGGTCTGGCACCGGATGGTGTGGCCGACAAAAGCGGGGTAGGCGACACGACGCAGAGCTTTTTCTTCTCTCCGAAAAAACCCACCGAGAGTGGCTGGATC
This sequence comes from Pseudomonas sp. DR48, assembly GCF_019823085.1. Lineage (NCBI taxonomy): Bacteria > Pseudomonadati > Pseudomonadota > Gammaproteobacteria > Pseudomonadales > Pseudomonadaceae > Pseudomonas > Pseudomonas sp. DR48. The sequence goes on from NZ_CP081946.1 coordinate 5,497,441, forward strand.
TGGGGCGTAGGGCCGGCATTGCTGTTGCCGACCGGCAGCAACACCTTGCTCAGCAGCGAACAGTGGGGGTTGGGACCGACGGCCGTGGCGCTAAAGCAGGAGCACGGCTGGACCACGGGCATTCTCGCCAACCACATCTGGTCGCTGGAAAGCAGCCCGGCCGACGACAAGGAAAAAGTGAATCAAACCTTTCTGCAACCCTTCCTGGTGTACACCACGGCGACTTACACCAGTTTTGGCATCAACACCGAATCCACTTACGACTGGGAGACCAAGGAGTGGAACGTGCCGATCAACCTGTTCGTGACGCAGCTGTTCAAGGTCGGCAAGCAGCCCATGAGCCTGCAGGTCGGGCCACGCTATTGGGCCGACAGTCCGAAAGACGGCGCCCAAGGGTGGGGCTTTCGCGTGGCCTACACGCTGCTCTTTCCTAAATGAAAGGCGCCCGCTACTTCACATCTTCCACCTCATAATTCACATAGCCGAACTCATTGCTGCGAGCCGCCACGTATTTGCCGTTTTGCTCAAACACCGTGGCCTCGAAGGGCGAACCGCCAAGGGTGGTCACCAGTTGCCCATCCTTGATTTCATATTTGGCCGGCACGCCGAATTGCCCACCGTGCAACATGTTCAGGTACTCGCCTTGCGCAGCCGGTTTGCCGTCGACGCTGGTAATAGAGCGCTGGCCATCAGTGCCGTAGACAATTTCAAAGGTCTGGCCGGTGACCGTGTTGCGCACCTTGACGGTTTTGCCCACCACCAGGGTTTGCAGCTGCTCGTTGGTCAACGCCTTGGCGCCTTCGGATTTCAGCTGGTCAACGGTTTTGCCCCGCACCATCGACTGGCTGTCTTCGGCGTTCGGCGAGTACCAGATCGGTGACGTCCAGGCGCGTTCCTGGACGACGGCCGAGACGCTGGCCGGTGGCGGCACCTGCAGCTTGGCGGCGTCGTAGGTACTCCAGCGTGGTGTCGGGATCTGCAACACGCGGGCGTAGTAAAACGCATGCTGGGCCGGGTCGAAGTCCGGGTCGACCCAGACTTTCTTCAGTTCGGTGGCGCCAATGGTGTTGGTGTACGTGGCCTTGGAAATATCGACCGTGGAACCCACCAGTGGGATTTTGCCAGTGGCGGGGTCGGGCGTGCGGTCACCGGACCAGGCGACGTCGTAGATCTTCTCGAAGGTCTGACCGTTTTTGGTCCAGCCCTTGATGATCTGGATCCGGTCGAGGTTGCCATCATCGGCATCCTTGACTGCCCACACCACGAAGCTCGGCGCCTCCTTGCCCGGTTTTGCCGGCAAGTCGCCGCCCATGGGCACGCCCTTGGCGTAGGCGGCGTGCACCCAGTCTTTTTCGTTCCACAAGTTGCTGTCGAAACCCCAGCCACCAAACAACCGCACGGGAATCCGCACGCCGCTGGTGCCATAGACTTCTTTGCGCTTCATCGCATCGAAGATGGACTCACGGGTGTTTTCTTCCGCCCAGACACCCGCCAGGCCGGAGGTGCTGGTTTGCAGGGCTATCATGCCCGAGTTCTGTTTGCCGGAAATACGCGCCTGAGGTGTGCTGTCGGTAAAGCCGTGGGAGCCGAAGTTGTCGCTCTGCGTGTAAGGAATTACCCCATTGTGCGAGTCGCTGGCACCGACCACGCCCATTTTATAAGGGTTAAAGCCACGAGCCTCCTGCAAGGCCATGCCGTTTTGCCAGGCTTGGCGGATGTAGCTGCCGTTAGGTTTTGAGGTGCTGTTGTCCATGCCCAGCAGGAAACTCATGATTTCGTAGTTGGCGAATTCATCGGTGGGTGACAACTCGGGGTGGGTTTCCGAGGTGCCCTTGACCTGATGGATTTCCGTGAGGGACTCGTTACGCATCCGCGTCTCGGCCCACGCGGCATCGATAGGGCGCCCCCGGTCATCGACATCGACCGGAAACATCATGCCGTTACTGAGGTTGGCGTTGTGCGAGATCGCCAGTACCTCATTGCCCTTTTTGCGCTGATCGTCCATCCAGGCCCATAAGTCCTCGGGTTTGCTGGAGTCGAGAGCGGTAAAGGGCAGTTCGGGTGCCTTTTTCGAATCGCGGAAGAACACATTGCGGTGCATGTTCTGATTGTTGGGTGCCGAGGTCCATTCATACGCCACGAACGTGGTGAACTTGCCGGGCTTGTAATACTTGTCAGCGATGGCGATGTTTTGCTGCCAGATGTTACCGGCAACCTTCGGATCGATCAGTTCCTTGATCGGGTGGTTCATGCTGCCCGCGATCCATTTGAAGACCCGATTGAAGTCCTCCGGCGATTTGACGATCAGCTTTTGCGCGATGGGCGTTTTGCTGAAGTCCGATTTCGGATCGTTGGCCAGCGCGATAACGCCCACGTATTCCGAGTGATCGGTGACGCCGTGAAAATCCAGCGGACGGCCCTTGAGCTGCACTTCAAAGCCCATCGGGTGCATCACCGGCATGCCAAGCGAGAATTTGTAAGCCTGTTCCGGATCGACCACGTGGTTACCCACCAGATAGGCATCGATCGACCACGAGGTGTGCGAGTGCGTCTGGCCAAAGTAGACCTCGCGGTCCGGATTGCCATCCGCCATGACCAGCGTGCTGATAGCCACGGTCAAGGCGGCGTAGCTGAACAAGAACGATGTGCCGAGGCAAGTGTTGGTTTTCATATTCCACGTCTCCGGAACACAGCAGTGACAGGACGGTGCAGTTCAGGACCAAAAGCTTGAGATCCGTTCGAAAAACCAGAAGGCCGCCAGCGTCCCCAGCCCATAGGATGCCATCGGTCGGGCATACAAGTGCGCAGGCTGGGGCAGTCGACAACGCAGAAGCAGCGCCCGCAGGCTCAAAACCAAGGCGACGAACATCAACTGGCCGATTTCGACGCCGACATTGAAGGTAAACAGCGCCAGGGGCAGGTCCCGTTGTGGCAGGCCGATCTCTGCCAGCGCGCCGGCAAAACCAAAGCCGTGCAACAAGCCAAAACAGAAGGCCACGACCCACGGCCATTGGGCGGTAAAGCTTGCCTGGCCGCGATTCTTGCGAGCGATTTCCACTGCCAGCAACAGGATGCTCAGCGCAATCGTCGCTTCCACCGGAGGGCCGGGCAGGTGCACTGCGCCCAGCGTGGCGAGTGCCAGGGTGATGGAGTGGGCGAGGGTGAACGCGGTGATGGTCTTCACCAGCATCCACCCGTTACCCACCAATAACAGAAGGCCGAAGACAAACATCAAGTGATCGAAGCCACCCACTATGTGCTCGATGCCATGGACCAGAAAGGCACCGGCCACCGAGAACGCTCCGGGTGTGGCGGCGATTTCAATCCAGGGTTGCGCGGGTTGCACGAGGGTTGTCGAGAGCGTGCCGTCCAGGCGCGAGACGCGGACCAACACATCGGTGATGCTGGCTTGCAGGCCGACAAATTCAATGCGCTTGCCCACCAGTCCTGCGGGGCCGGCATCGATCACCCGGCGCTCGATCAGCGAGTCGTTGAGCTGGCTTTCCACCGGTTCAACCACCGTTTGCACGCCTTCGGCGAATTTCAGTGCGATCGGCAATCGCATCCCTGAAAGCACTGGCGTGCGCCACAGTACGTCGTAGCGCCCGGCGGTGATTTCGTTGATTTCCATGTAGGCCGGGCGGGATTCATGAGCCAGGGCCGCTTGCCCCATGAGCAAAACGCACAATACAAGCCAGATCGAACGGCGCATCACGGCTGCTCCGTTTCAGTGGCCGCAATAGCCGGCATCATCACCATCACTTGATAGCGGGCCTTCAACGCTGCGAAATTCGCACGTTTTGACTCAGTACGCTGTTCGGAAAGCCAGTCGGACTTGACTTGCTGGGCAATGGTTTCAAAGGGTGGCGCTGTTGGTTTGGCCAGCTCATCAATCCACACCAGATGCCAGCCAAACCCTGACTCGATCGGGCCGACCCAACGCCCCGGGGTTTGTTGAAACACTGTAATGGCGAACTTTGAACCGAAGTCCTTCGCCACTTGATCCCGGGATTGCTCGGCATAAGCGTTTTTAAACACGAAGGTATCGCCTTCGCCGCTGTTTTTGTCGGTGAGGGTGGCCAGCGCGGCTTGGGCTTGTGCCTGGGCATTCGTACCGCGTTTGTCCGATGCGAAGAACAGGTGATGAAAAGTTACCAGTGGCGGTGGGGCATAGTATTGCTGATGGGCGCTGTACCAGGCTTGAAGTACACCTGGGGCCGGTTCGCGAAGTGCGGCGACATCCTCTGCCAGAAAGTCCATTTTTTGCGCCAGTCGGCGGCGAATAATCGTGTCGTCTTTATCCAGGCCAAGTTTCAGTGCTTCGCGATAGAGAATTTCCTCCTTCACATATTCATCAAGCAGCCCTTGAAGTTGCTGGTCGGAAGGCGGCCGTTGCCATCGCGCGAGCCAGGAAATCTTGATGCGCAGAATAGCGTCCGGGGTGATTTCGATTCGTTGCGGATCTTGATTGACGGTAGAACGGTGCAAACCACCGTACAAAGCAAAGAGTGCAAAACCAGCGATCAGAAAGTGCAGTAATGGCTCACGAAGGCAACGCGTGATCAACGAGCCTCTCGCCGGTTTTACATCGGAGACTTTTAAGTTCATGACTTATTGCCCCACGCGTCAATCGAATAATGTGCGGTGCGAATTGGAGTATTGCCGTTGCCTAAAAACTTTCCAGCGAAGCTAATCACGATAGGCACTAAGCTCTATTCGCAATCGTATTAAATACGCAGCCCTTTGAGTCCGGCGACGTGGGGGCCTGAGGCGATGTACATTGACGAGGATCCAGCTAAAACCGCCATGGCGACCAAGCACTTGACTGGGCTAAACAGGCTGAATGACAGGTTGTTCGTGCCGCGGTTGGCATTAAACCGAATAAAGCTATTGATAAAAACTTGCATAAGCTTTAAACGGGAGGCACACGGGCACATTGCTAATAATCAGCAGGTGAATTTCGCCAGTTTTGGCTCAGGGAGTGCTGATGAGTGTTCGTCCATTGACCGACTCCCCGCAGCAATCAAGCGACTGCGACGTTGTCGCACCTCAACTGACAGGGAATTCGGATACGGTCGGCATGGCTTACGCGGGTATTGAGAACACGATCGAACAATTGCTCGACTCGGCGCGTCACTGGGCCCACACCACTGCGTGGGTGGTTTACCGTGCCGGCGAACAACTGCATTTGATCGGGCAGGGCGATCCAGCCTTGCCGTGGCCGTCAAGCGTCGACAATGAAGACTTCGAAGCCTTTTGCCTGACCCGGCGCTTGCATCGCTGGCCGACTGGCAAAGGCGAAAGTGTGCTGGGCTGGCTGCTCGCGCCCGTCACCGAGGCCGGAGAACCGGCGCTCGCCGAGTTTGCCCGGCGCCTGGGCATCGAGGTCCAGACCAATACCCTTGCCCGGGCACAGATTACTCAGCGGGTGTTGTATGAAATTACTTACCTGGCCAGCTCGACCCGCGATCGCTCAGTGTTTCTGGTGGGTGTTCATCGGCTGCTGGCCAGCCTGATCGACGCCGAGAACTTCTATCTCGCGCTGTACGATCCGCACACCGGCAAAATTGACTACCCCTATTACGTCGACATCATCGACGTTGATGCCCTGGAGTCCGAGCAATACGAATACCTTGACGCATCGCACTTGTCGTTGACCGGCCAAGTGCTGACGTCTGGCCAGCCGTTGCTGATCGATGCCGCCGGCATTCGTGCGGCTGAGGCCGAGGGCCGCTTCTACTGTGTGGGTGATCGTCCGGAATTCTGGATGGGCGCACCGTTGAAAAATGCCTCGGATGACGTGTTTGGCATGTTGGCGATGCAGGTCTACGACGTTTCCCGTGCCTACAGCGCCGAAGACCGCGCGCTGTTTCTGGTGGTGGCTCGTCACGTGGCCATGGCGCTGGACCGGATTCTGCACCGCGAGGACCTGGAACAGACGGTGCTGCGCCGCACCCTGGAGCTTTCGGCGCTCAACGATGCGTTGAGGCAGGAAGTCGCAGAACGCGAGCGCGCCGAACATCTGCAAAGCGCGCTGTTCCAGATTGCTGAACTGTCGAGCCAGCCGGGCGACATGGCTGAGTTGTTTCAAACCTTGCATGGCATCGTCGGTGATCTGCTGTTCGCGCAAAACTTCTACATTGCGCTGTTCGATGACGCGACCACCGAAGTGACCTTTCCCTATTATGTCGATGAGCGGCAGACGACCTGTCCGCAGGCTCGGCGTGGACGCCGGGGCTTGACCGAGTACGTTATCCGCCAGCGTCGACCGTGCCTGATTGACGTCGATGAAGCTGAACGCTTGTCGGCGAACGGCGAAGTCGAGCAGGCCGATGAATATGTCCGATCCTATTCCTGGCTGGGCATTCCCTTGTTCGATGGCGATGTGGTGCGTGGCGTGCTGGCGGTGCAAAGCTATACCTCGCACGTGCGCTATTCCCTGCGGGATCAGGAACTGCTGACGTTCGTGTCGCGGCACATCGACACCGCGTTGTCGCGCCGCACGGCCGCCGAAGCGATCCATGCCGCCAACCTCAAGCTGGAAGCGCGGGTGCAGAACCGCACCCGCGAACTCGATCACGCCAATGCCAAGTTGCAACACGAAAACTCCCACGACGCACTGACCGGGCTGCCGAATCGAACCTACCTGCAACAGCGCCTCAATCTGGCCTGGTCGCAGTTCGGCAGTGAAGGCGGGCACCTGGCGGTGATGTTCATCGACCTGGACCGGTTCAAGCTGGTCAACGACAGCCTCGGCCACCATTTTGGCGATCTGTTGTTGATGCAGGCCGCCCACCGATTGCGCGGTTGCCTGCGCGACACCGACATGTTGGCGCGCTTGGGGGGCGATGAGTTTTCGGTGCTCGCACCCGAGGCGCCGCTGGACGTCTTGATCGAAATCGCCGAACGGATTCTGCTGGCGTTCGATCTGCCGTTTTTCATCAATGGCCATGAGGTTTTTTCGTCCTGCAGTATCGGCATTGTCAGCGCCGACCATCAGTTCCATCAGGAACCAGCGGACTTGCTGCGCGATGCCGATGCCGCGATGTATCGGGTCAAGAGTGCCGGTCGCGACAGTTACGCGGTGTTCAACCAGGAAGTGCGCCGGGAAGTCTCGGATCAGGTCGAGCGTGAAGGGGCCTTGCGCAATGCGCTCAAACGCACCGACGAACTGCTGCCGTATTTCCAGCCGATTGTCAGCGTCGAAACCGGCGAGCTGTTGGCCCTTGAAGCGCTGATCCGCTGGCATCAGCCGGGCGGGCGGGTGATGGGCCCGGGCGAATTTTTGCCGGATGTCGAGGGGTTGCGCCTGATCGGCCGGCTGGACCTGTACATGCTCACCAGCATTGCAGTGATCCTCGCCCAGCCTGAGCACGCCAACTGGCCTGCGGTGCACGTCAATTGCTCCAGCTACAGCATGACACGCCCGGATTTCGCCAACGATGTGCTTGCGCTGTTGGCCCGGTACGGGGTCGCGCCGTCGCGCATTTGCCTGGAATTGACCGAAGGAGCACTGGTGGCCGAGCCGGCAATTGCCCGGCTGACCATGCAGCAATTGGCCGACAACGGCATGTCGGTGGTGCTCGATGACTTCGGCGCCGGGTTTTCCTCCCTGAGTTATGTGCATCAATACCGCTTCAGCGGTTTGAAGATCGACAAGTCGTTCATTCTCGAACTGACCACCAGCCCCCGCAGCCGCGCGATCGTACGGGCGATTGTGCGGATGGCCGAATCGCTGGACCTGAGCGTGGTCGCCGAAGGCGTCGAGGACGCCGAGACGCTGGCGCTGCTGCGCGAAATGGGTGCCGGGCAGGCCCAGGGTTATTATTTTGCCAAGCCGATGGGGCTGGAGGCGTTACTGGCTTGGGGGCTTGATCCGGGCAGCGCAGTTGAGGCTGCTATCGCCGGCGACCAAGCCTGAACTCCTCCCGTCATCCTCAATCGTTCTACAGCTGCACGGCCAACACGTGGTCGGTCGCGCGTTATCGATCAATCGCCCATGATGGGGGCCAGTGCCGCCTGAATCCTCGACATCTGGGCCGGTGTTGTCATCCCCGTCAGTAGCCGGCCAAAGTGTGGATGCCGGACCCCCGAGACAATGTATTGCCAGCGGTAGGCGCTCAAGAGGCAGGTCTTGATTTCTGCTGTCTGCGCGACACTGAACGAGGGCGAAACATTGCGCAGGAAGTAGTCGGCATCGGCCGCCGCTTGTGCCTGCAGGATGGCGTCGACGGCGGCCACCAGCGCAATCAGATCGTTCACTGCCTGGTCACGCTCGACGGGCGAGAGTTTCGCGTGTTCGGCCTTCCACTCCAGTTCATCGAGCACGACGTGGCGACTTTCATCCTTCCAGTGGAATTTGAAGACATCCTTGAACAGCGGGCACAACTCCTCGTGCGGGGCGATGCTGTGCGCGTAATGCGCCTGAACAAACAGCTCGATATGACAGGTCAGCGCCAACACTGACCAGGTGCTGGCCGCAAGGACCGAGCGCGCCACCTCGTTTGGGTCGGCCACTTGACGGTATCCGGCGGGCAAATGCGCACCCAGCATCGTCTCCATGCGCCGAAACAGCTCCTGATGCTTGATCTCGTCATTGGAAAAACGCACCAGCGCTTCGAGGGCGAGTTGATCGTCAAACACATGGCCCCGACCTTGATCGAGCATTTTGGCACTGATGAAACGCTCCACCAGGCCAAAGAGATACGCATAGGTCCGGCCCTGAATCTGACTGAGCAGGCGGGCCTCGTCTGGGGCGAGAAAGGTCAGGCGGTCGACCTGCGAAAGTCCGTCGGGCAAGAATTTGCGCGAGAAGTCGAAACGACGGTCTTGCAGCAAATCGCGATCAATCTGCCATTCCGCCTTCTTCGATGATCTGACGAGTTGAGCATAACGGGCGGCGTTGCCCGAATCTGCGCGGGGTACGGTTGCGACGCTGTTCATATCGATCTCCTGCTTCCCGGATCAAGTAGCAAAGGGGCGTTTCAGCCAACATCGGAGCCCATGACCGTTGGTGAAGCCTCTCAGGGCTGGCCTGATCACCGGGTCCGCGTTGGTGCTAATCTAGGCCTCGCCGTTCTGGCGAAGAATGCCCGGGGCGCCTGATTGCATGCTCCAGGCTCCGGAAGAGAGGGCGGGCAAGTGTTGGATGCGCTTTCTGATGTCTTGCGTGTGATTCGGCTGTCGGGAGGGGTTTTTCTCGAGGCGGAGTTCACTGCGCCCTGGTGCCTCAACGGAAGAATCTCCGCCGACGATTGCAAGCCGTTCGTGGCGGCACCCAGGCACATCATTGCGTCGCATTTTGTCGCCTCGGGGCACATGCAATTACGCATCGACGGGGAGGCGACCATCGATGTGCGGGCGGGCGAACTCATTCTGCTTCCCCGCAATGACCTTCATTGCTTTGGCAGCGACCTGGGCATTGCGCCCCTGTCGGCGAGCGACGTTATCCAACCGCCTGAAGTGGGCGGCATTTCACGAATCAAGTGCGGCGGGGGCGGCGAGGCAACGCATTTGTTGTGCGGATTCCTCGGGTCTGAAACCCCCTTCAGCCCGTTGCTTTCATCGTTGCCATCCTTATTGAAACTGGACGTTCGCTCGACAGCATTGGGCGCCTGGATCGAAAGCTCATTCCGGTTCGCGGTGAGTGAGATCGCGGCGGGGCGCGTGGGCTCGACAACGGTCATCACCAAGCTCTCCGAATTGCTCTTCGTCGAAGCCGTCAGCCAGTATGTCGCCAGCCTCCCGGCTGAACGACGCGGCTGGCTGGCAGGATTGCGTGATCCGCATATCGGGCGCGCACTGGCGCTGCTGCATGCGCGTCCAACCGAAGGCTGGACGGCAGAAGCCCTGGCGCAGGAAGTGGGCATGTCGCGCTCGGTGTTCGCGGAGCGATTCACCGCATTGGTCGGCCAGCCACCGATGCAATACCTGACGCTGTGGCGAATGCATGTGGCGGCTCAACAGTTGCGCGAAGGTCGAGGTAACGTGGCGCAGATCGGTTTTTCCGTGGGCTACGAATCCGAAGCCGCGTTCAGTCGCGCCTTCAAGCGCCAGTTCGGCACATCCCCCGGCACTTGGCGCAAACAATCAGCATGAGAGGGCGCGGGCGCTTTACCCTTGCGCCCTCACCAAGCATCATGGCGGCCCGCACTTCCTGCCAAAGGTGGCGGACATTCGTGGTGAAAAGGACCAGCAGTTGAACGAACACACATTATCCATGCGCCTGGAGCGGGTGGCGGCGCATGTGCCCGCCGGCGCGCGCCTGGCCGATATTGGCTCGGATCACGCCTATTTGCCGGTCGCGTTGATGCGCCGTGGAACCATCACAGCGGCGGTCGCCGGCGAGGTTGCATTGACGCCGTTCCTCTCGGCCGAACGCACCGTCAGCGAGAGCGGTCAGGACCTGCGGATCACCGTGCGCCTTGCCGATGGCCTCGCGGCGATCCAGCCAGAAGACGCAATCAGCGCGATCAGCCTCTGTGGCATGGGGGGTGAGACGATCCGTGACATTCTCGAGCGCGGCAAGGCGCACCTCAGCGGCCAGGAGCGCTTGATCCTGCAGCCCAACGGCGGCGAGCAACCCTTGCGCCAATGGCTGATGGACAATGGCTACCGCATTCTCTGCGAGGAAGTGCTGCGGGAAAACCGTTTTGACTATGAAATCATCGTCGCTGAGCGTGATGGGCCGGTGGTGTACAGCGAACAGGAACTGTACTTCGGCCCGTTGCAGATGCAGGCCCGTAGTCCGGCGTTTTTGGTCAAGTGGCAGCGCCGGCTGCACCAGAAGCAAAAGACCCTGAGCGAGTTCGCCCGTGCGGGGCAGGCCGTGCCTGAAGAGAAGGTGCAGGACGTCGCACGGCAGGCCCGCTGGATCACCGAACTGCTGGCCTGAATCCGGGCCCGCCATGACCGTCATGAAACACTTCGACCGTTGACGGCATTCATTCAATGTCGACGATTACTTTGCCCGAAGCCTTGCCTGCAGCAACCAGTGCATGAGCCTCGTTGACAGTGCCGAGGGTAAAGCGTCGTTCGTCCAGCAGCACCCGCAACTGTCCTGCTTCAGCCATGGCGCTGGCTTTAGCGAGTATTTCGCCGTGGTGCTTGCGACCTTTGCCGGTAATCAATGGCAGCAAGGTAAACACACCGGAATAGGTGGCACCGCGAAACGATAGTGGCGCGAGTGAGTGCTCACCCCAGCCGAGGCAACTGACGACGTGGCCTGTGTACACTTTTGCTACGGCGAATGAGGCATCCAGTGTCGCGCCGCCGACGGTGTCATACACGATGTCAAAACCTTCGCCGCCGGTGTATTGCTCAAGATAATCCGCAGGGCTTTGGGCGCGATAATCAATGGCGATCGCCCCCAGGCTTTTGATTGCTTCAAGGCTAGCGGCGCTCCCGGTGGCAAAGACGTTTGCCCCGCGCGCCTTGGCGATCTGCACCGACATCTGTCCGACACCACCGGCACCGCCGTGCACCAGAACGCGCTGCCCGGCCCGGACATTGGCTCGGTCGACCAATCCCTCCCACGCAGTGATGAAGATCAGTGGCAGCGCGGCGGCTTCACGCATGCTCAGGTTTTGCGGCTTGCGTGCCAGCAGGTCGGCGTCAACTGCGATGTATTGTGCCAGCGAGCCTTGGTCACCACCGATACCCCCGGCCATACCGAAGACTTCGTCACCGACGGCGAACTGAGTGACGCCGGTCCCGACCGCTTCGACGACACCGGCCAGGTCCATCCCTAAAACCGCCGGCAACGGTTGGCGGGCATGCGATCCCTGACCCTTGCTGATCTTGGTATCCAAAGGATTCACGCCACTGGCGGTGACCTTGACCAGTACTTGTCCGGCGGCAACCTCAGGCACTGGCATCTGCTGAATTTCTAAAGCGGCGCCAGCCTGCAAAGCGACAGCTGCGTTCATGGTGTTGTGGTTCATGGGAAATTCCTCTTGAAATGGATCAGTTCGCGCTGGGCGATGACAACAGTTTCCTGCAGTCGATGAATTCCGATAAGAGGGCAAATGCCTATAGTATTCATGCCAATTGATCGCTAAATGAGGTCGCGATGGACACGTTGGAAGCGATGGCCATTCTTATGCGGGTGGTGGAGCGAGGCAGCTTTTCAGCGGTGGCCCGTGAAACCGGCCTCAGTCAGCCAACCATCAGTAAACAGATTGGCGCCTTGGAGCAAAGGCTTGGCGGCCGGCTGTTCGCCCGCAGTACGCGCAACCTGAGCCTGACGGATGAGGGGCAACGCTACTACGAACATTGTCGGCAGATTCTGGCCGCGGTGGACAGCGCCGAGCACAGTTTTCAGACCGGACAAGAGCGCGTGGCGGGCCCGCTGCGCATTGCCTCTTCAGGCAGCTTCGGACGCATACAGATTGCGCCTCGATTGCACGGCTTTCTTCAGCAATACCCCGAGGTGTCGATTGACTTGCAACTGAGCGACGAGAACGTTGACCTGGTCAGCGAGGGGATCGATGTCGCGGTGCGCATTGGCGAGTTGAAAGACAGTGGCCTGATCGCCAGACGGATAGGCCTGACACGACGTCGAGTATTTGCAGCCCCTGGTTATCTCGAACAACTCGGTGTCCCGGCGACGCCGGATGAACTGGGCAACCACAATTGCCTTGTGTTCAATCAGCTCAAGCATTCCGACACCTGGCGTTTCGAGCACAACGGCCAATGGAGTGAGGTGCAGGTCAAGGGCAATGTGCGCAGCAACAACAGTGAGTCGATTCGGCAAATGGTCTTGAGTGGCCTGGGCATTTCGCTGTCTGCCTCATGGTTGTTTCGTGAGGATGTGCAGGCAGGGCGAGTGGTGGCGTTGCTTGAGGGGTACACACCGTCGTCGATGCCTATTCACGCGGTTTCTCCAGCGGACCGCAGGCGGTCAGCGCGGGTGCGAGCGTTCACTGATTATTTGAGAGACGCTTTTGCAATCGATATCGATGTTTGTATTGATTGAATGACAGCAGGCTGGATGAAACAGACAGCGCGCTGACCCCACGCAAGTCGGATGCCTGCGCGGGGCTTTCAATCATTGCATTACGTAACGCCCGGGGGCCGACTCCAGCGCCGGGAATTGCGCATTGCCGGTGTGCAGAGCGGAGGGCAGGCGCTCCCCAGCCTGTTCGGCCAGCCAGACGAACCAGTCATTCCACCAACTGCCAGGGTGTTGCTGGGCATTCATGAACCAGGTTTCAGGGTTTTTGGTGACCCGCTTGTTGGTCCAGTAATGACGTTTTTCCCTGGCCGGCGGGTTGATTACCCCGGCGATATGCCCTGAGGCACCGAGCACGAAACGCGTGGGACCGCTTAGCAGTCGGGTACTGGCGTAAGCGCTGCGCCACGGCACGATGTGATCGTCATGGGTGGCGAGGATGTAGGCCGGCGCGTCGATGGCGCGCAGGTCCAGCTTGACCCCGCAGCAGTCCAGGTCGCCGGATTTCAGGTCGTTCTGCAAATAGGTATGGCGCAGATACCAGCAATACATCGGGCCGGGCAAGTTGGTGCTGTCGTTGTTCCAGAACAGCAGGTCGAGGGCATTGGGTTTCTGGCCCTTGAGGTATTTGTCGACGTTGTAGTTCCACCACAAGTCGTTAGGGCGCAGCAGCGAGAAAGTGTTGCCCATGTCCTCGCCCTTGAACAGGCCAACGGGGCCATCCTGACCGCCGATGGTGCGCTCGCGGTAGGCAACCAATTGCTCGTCGACAAAGATGTCGATGGGGCCGGTGTCCAGGTAATCGAGGAAAGTGGTGAGCAGGCTCACACTGGCGATGTTTTTGTCGCCGCGCGCCGCCAATACCGCCAGCGCCGTGCTCAGCAACGTGCCGCCGATACAGAACCCCACACAATTGGGACGCTGTTCGCCACTGATTTCGCGGGTGACTTGCAGGCCTTTGATGATGCCGGTTTCGATCAAGTCATCCCAGGTGGTGCCGGCGTGCGCCGCATCAAAGTTGCGCCACGACATCAGGAACACCGGGTGACCTTGCTGCAACAAGTGGCGAACCATCGAGTTGTCCGGGCGCAGGTCGAGGATGTAGAACTTGTTGATCGACGGCGGGACGATGAATACCGGGCGCTTGTACTGGGTTTCACTCTGCGGGTAGTACTGGATCAACTGGAACAGCTCGTTCTCGAACACCACTTCGCCGGGCGTGTTGGCCAGGTCGACGCCGACCGTGAAGGCTCCGCTGTCGCATTGGCGCATCTTGCCTTCTTGCAGGTCGCTGGCCAGGTGCAGCATGCCGGTGAGCAGGCTGGCGCCTTGAGTATCGACAACCCGTTGCAAGGCGTCCGGGTTACTGGCGAGGAAGTTGCTGGGCGCACCGGCGGCAATGGCTTGTTCCACCAGATAGAGCAGGCGCTGGCGTGGTTTCTTGTCCTTGATGGGCAGCTTGTCGAGCAGCTTGAGCAGGAAACCGGCGTTGAGCAGGTAGAACGCGGCCAGCGAACCGAACAGCGGAGTGTTCCAGTTGCCGCTGGCGAAACGTCGATCTTCAAAGCTGAACGGCTGGCCGGTCAACAGCCGCTGGCCCAGATCGCCCCATTGCACTTGATAATCGGCTTGAAGGTTGTCCAGGGTTGCACGGGGCAACTCGAACCACTCGTTATGGTCCTGGCCGGTAAACCACGGATTGGTACTGACCCATAACCGTAATTGTTGCACTGCAAAGGAGGCAATGAACGGGACCTGTCCTGACCAGAAGGTGTTGAAAGTGTGCGCGTTATTGTCCATGGAGCTCCTTGCCCACATCGGAAATCCGGGCAGAAAAAACCGCGGTGCCGCCATTCGGCACCGCGTCAGTAGTCAGCCAAGCCTTTTTTATTTTTATCGTTCGATGAGCAGGCTGACGCCTTGGCCGCCGCCGATGCACAACGTGGCCAGGCCTTTTTTGCCGTCACGACGAATCAGCTCATGCACCAGCGACACCAGAATCCGCGCACCCGATGCGCCGATCGGATGACCCAGTGCAATGGCGCCACCGTTGACGTTGACCTTGCGGGTGTCCCAGCCCAGTTCCTTGCCAACCGCCAGTGACTGCGCGGCGAATGCTTCATTGGCTTCGATCAGGTCAAGGTCGTCCAGGCTCCAGCCGGCTTTGGTCAATGCCCGGCGGGTGGCCGGTACCGGACCGATGCCCATGATCGATGGGTCCACGCCCGCACCGGCGTAAGCCTTGATACGCGCCAGCACCGGTAAACCCAGCTCCAGCGCCTTGGCGGCACTGGCCAACAGCAATACCGCGGCACCGTCGTTGAGGGTCGACGAATTGCCGGCGGTGACGCTGCCGTCTTTCTGGAAAGCGGGTTTGAGATTGCTCAACGCTTGCAGCGTGCTGCCCGGACGCGGCTGTTCATCGGTGTCGAACGCCAGCGGTTCGCCCTTGCGCTGGGGAATCAGGATCGGGGTGATTTCCCGCTTGAAATAACCTGCTTCGATGGCTGCTGCGGCTTTCTGTTGCGAGGTGGCGGCGAAGGCGTCCTGATCTTCGCGGCTGAGGCTGTATTGTGTGGCCAGGTTCTCTGCGGTAATGCCCATGTGGTAGTCGTTGAAGGCGTCCCACAAACCGTCCTGAATCACGCTGTCTTGCAGTTGCGCATGACCCAGACGCAAACCGGCGCGCGCCTTGGGCAGCACATAGGGCGCCAGGCTCATGTTTTCCTGACCGCCGGCAATCACCAGTTCGGCGTCGCCGCAACGGATCGCCTGGACGGCCAGTTGCACCGCCTTGAGGCCCGAGCCGCAGACCTTGTTCAGGGTCAGGGCAGGGGTGGTAAAGGGCAGGCCGGCCTTGATAGCGCTCTGGCGTGCCGGATTTTGCCCCGAGCCTGCGGTGAGGACCTGGCCGAGGATCACTTCATCAATCTGGGCGGCGTCGACTCCGGCCTGTTCGAGCAGGCTGCGAATCACCGCCGCCCCCAGCTCGGTGGCGGGAATCGCCGACAGGGCACCTTGGAAACTGCCGATGGCGGTACGTGTTGCGGCAACGATTACGACTTCGTTCATGCGAGACCTCATTAGGATGTTGTCGAGCGGGAGCAGGGCGTCCATGCCCTGACAGGCCTACTGCATGTTCATGCCGCCGTTGACCGAGAAGTCGGCACCGGTGCTGTAGCCCGACTCATCGGAGGCCAGCCAGGCAACGATCGAGGCGATTTCTTCAGGTTGACCCAGACGCCCGACCGGAGTCGCGGCGATCATCGTGTCGAGGATGTCCTGGCGGATGGCCGCGGTCATACTGGTCTGGATGTAGCCGGGAGAAACGGTATTGACGGTCACGCCCTTGCCGGACACTTCCCGCGCCAGGGCCATGGTGAAGCCGTGGATGCCGGCCTTGGCCGCGCTGTAGTTGGTTTGCCCGAACTGACCGCGCTGACCGTTGATCGACGAGATATTGATCACCCGTCCCCAACCCTTGGCCAACATGCCTTCAATCACCTGTTTGGTGGTGTTGAACAGGCCCGTCAGATTGGTGCCGATGACCGCATTCCAGTCTTCGGGCTGAAGCTTGCGAAACGAGGCATCACGGGTGATGCCAGCGTTGTTGACCAGCACATCGACCGGACCGAACTGCTCCCGCGCCATTTCGAACGCCTTGCGCGTTGACTCCCAATCGGTGATGTCGCCGTAAATGCATTCGAATTGATAACCCGCCGCCAGCTGGCCGGCAATCCAGTCATTCTTGCGCGCCGAATCCGAGCTGCAGCCGACGATGACCTTGAATCCTTCCTTGTAGAGGCGCTGGCTTATCGCCGTGCCGATCCCACCCATACCGCCGGTGACTAACGCAATACGACCAAGCGACTTCATAGACTTCTTCCCTTTTAATTATTGCGCTGCAAGATGGGAGGATTGTTCGGTATTGGCGGGGGATGCGGAAGTGTTGGGAGGTGACGCTCTGGTGTCCAACGGTGCCAAGGGCTGATGCTATCTGGATGACGAATGGTGGCAAAAAGTGAGGAGTACCTATACTGGGATCAACATTGCCAACTGAGAAACCCGTCAGACTTTGATTCACAGCAGATCAGTTATGGCTCCGGACAGGACGTTCGGTTCCACAGGTCATTGAGGACGCCATGTATAGAATGAGTTCAGGCTATGCCAGCGTGCTGGTAAATACGCTCTCGGCTCAAGGACTGGAAGTCGCCAGTCTGTGTCAGGAGGCTGGACTGGATATTGAGTTGGCGAACAAACCAGGAGCGTTTTGCGAGCGAAGGGCGATCTATCGATTATGGGATCTGGCCGCACAGGCCTCGGACGATCCGGACATTGGCCTGAAGGCCTATGGCAGTTTCCATCCTGGCAGCTTTCAAATCGTCGGCTACACGATGATGTCCAGCCTGAACCTGAAAAAAGCCCTTGAACGGCTGGTTCGTTTCAGTCCGTTGATTGGCACCGGATTCAGCCTTTTCTTTACATCGGAGCAGCAGAATTACCGCCTGTCCGGGCTCGATCATCAACAAGTCGGCTCGGTTAAACCCCGTCAGTACACCGATGCCGGGCTGGCTTCATTGCTGGGTTTCTGCCGCAAGCTGGCGGGCGGGACCTTACCCCACCCCTTGAGCGTCGAGTTCACTTATCCGGAGCCCGCAGATACCCGCGAGCATCGACGGCTGTTTGGCGACGATCTGCATTTTGGCGCGGCTTACGACAGCATTTTGTTTGACGGGCAGGAACTGATGCGACCGTTGAGCATGGCCAACGAAGACTTGGCCGTGTTGCATGACAGTTTTGCCGAGGCGCAACTGGACTTGCTGTTCGGGTTTTGCATCATCGGCAGGATTCGCGCGCTGCTGACCGAGCGTTTGAGCCAGGGCCACGGGCAGTGCGACATGGAGTCGATTGCGGCGGCATTGAACATCAGCAAGCGCACGCTGCAACGCGCGCTGGAAAAGGAGGGAACCCAGTTCAAGGACGTGCAAAACGCCGTGCGCCGGCAGTTGGCCGATTTCTATCTGCGCCATTCTCATTTCAACATGAAGCACGTGGCGTACCTCCTTGGTTTCCATGACCACAGCAGTTTCAACAAGGCCTGTAGCCGCTGGTTCGGCATGACGCCTGGCCAGTATCGGTCCGATGAATCGTTTCAACTGGAGGAAACCGCGCCGGTGTGACGCGGTGTCCGTCAGTGGTTGAGCGTTACTTCACCGGCGGTTTGTTCGCGCCTTTTTTGTCCTTGGCTGGTTTGCGAACGGGACCCGTATTTCTGACGATGGGCGCGGGGGGCGCTTCAGCGACTTTTTGTTTGACCGGCTCCGGTGCCACAACGGGCACTTGCTCCTTGATGTCGGTTGCGCCGGGAGATTGGGCCAGGTTGAAACCGGGCATCGATACGTCGAGCAGCGAGTGCAGCTCGCACCACACCGGATGGCTCGCGCCGCTGGTCAGCAGGTGTGGCAGCAAATTAGCGACGGCCGCCAGCACTTGCTGGCGCTCTTCGACCTCGGTCAGCAACAAGGGCAAGCTCAGCAGACTGGCTTGCGGGTGGGTAGCAACCAGCAGCTTTTGCAGATTCAGGGTGTCGCGCAAGTCCAGCGGCTTGGCGCTGTGGTCCTGGAGCAGCACCTGCAATTGCTGGATCAACTTGTCGACGCCTTGCTTGCCGGGTTCGTCGCTGTCGCGTTCCAGCAGAAACAGAATGCGCACCAGGGCTTCCATCAAACCACCCAGGGGCAGGGCGTCCTGCAGGCGTTCGATCAGGACCTTATCGTGCTGCTCGGCATGCGCCTGGAGATTGCGTCCGGGCGCAGTGCCGGCGAGGCTGTCGAGTACGCCATATACGCCGTAAAAACACATTTCCTGAGCGGCATCACGCAGGTCGCGGTAGCCGTTCAAGGCGTCCTGAATCTGGTTTGAAAACAACGCCTGCCAGGCCAGTAACGGATTGTCCGGGCTCGTGGGGTGGCGATCCTTGCGCACTTGCGCAGCGCTGCCTGCCAGCCACCACAATGCCGGGTTCAAACTGTTCCACATGACTTGCTGCTGATGGAACGGATGGGTCTTGCGCATCAGTTCGGCAGCCGGTTCGTTGATCAACTGACGCAGCCACGGCCGTACAAAGACATCGTAAAGGCTGTTGTTGATGACCGATGCGCGCTCGACCAGGGCAAATTCGCGATCATCATCACGGGGTGGCGGGGCCTCACCGTGGATGTCGGCGATACGCCGTGGCTCGAAACGTACCGAGTAGGCCGTGTCTGCGTTCTCAGGCAGGTCATCGATGAGCATTTCATACAGCCCGCCTGGCAGTTGGTTGATCGCATCGACCGCACCCAGCAACTCACGGTGCTCTCGCCGGGCGACATCGCCGGACACAAAGATGCCCAAGTGACCGATGCTCGCGTGGCGCAAGTAAACGATAGTGCGACCGGCCTCTTGCAGGGCGAGATCGCTGGGATAGACGTCAGCGATCCAGTCCAGTGCCTGTTGTGGGGAGGTGATGTTGTCGCCATAGGAACAGAACACCACCACCGGCACTTCGATGCGTTTGAGATCAAGTCCACTGCTCTTGCGCCCCAGGCCCCCGGACAGCTGATTGCCGATGAACAGGTCGTCGACAATCATTTCGATCTCTTCACCGTTGAGCAAGGTCGGGCTGCCCCACCAGCGCTCGAAATCCAGAAACCGCGCCGCCTCGCTGTCGACTTCACTGAACAGGTGATAGTACTTGCCCCAGTAAGTATTGGCCGGGTCGAGGCTTTCGAAGTTACTGACCAGCCAGGTGCCGTCGAAACGGTCATTGCCCAGGTCGCTACCCAGGCGCGCCATCCAGCCGCCGCCCAGCAAACCGCCGGTGTAGCGCATCGGATTGCGTCCGTTGACACCGGCCCAATACGACAGTGGCGCGCCATTGACGATGATCAGCCCTGGCAGTTCCGGCCGTGTAGCCGCCAGCCCCATCAATGCCCAACCTGCTTGGCAATTGCCGATCACCACGGGTTTGGCGCTGCCGTGATGTCGGGCGCTGACCACTTCGATAAATCGTGCCTGGGCTTCAACGATGTCGTCGAGGGTTTGGCCCGGGCACGGTGAATGGCTGAACGAGATGAAATAGGTCGGGTGACCCGCCCTTAGGCTTTCGCCAATGACCGAGTCCTGCTTGAAACCGCCAATCCCCGAACCGTGGCCACCGCGCGGGTCAATGATGATGACCGGCTGTTTTTTGCTGTCGAGTTGTTGCCCGGGGCCCGCAAGAATCTGCAGCAGCGAGTAGTTGACCGGGCGCGGCAGGTCTTCACCGGCCACCAGGGTTTCATGATTGAACTTGAGCAGCAGCGGATACCCGGCGCGTTCGTGCGCCAGGGTGTTGTCGCCGCGCTGGCGCAAGGTGTCCCAGAACAACACGCTGCGTTGGCCAAGGTCGGTGAGGTATTCCTGCCAGTCAGTGGGCGTCGGCAGCCTGAGTTGCCCAAGGCTTGAAGCAGCGTAGGTGTTTGCCTGTCGCGCTTGAAGGGCGTCGAGGACGTTGCGCGTGTTGAGGCGCTGAAGATGGTTCAGGTGCTCGAACAAACCGGACGACGGCGACAGCCCTTCGTCTTGCAGCGCAATATTTTCTTCCTGACCCATCGTGAACTCCTGACGCGATGTGTGGGAATGTTGTCCTGATAAATAGAAGCCAGGCCAGTCATCCAATTGGCAGGAGTGTATAGGGAATAACGGCAGGAGCAGTGAACTTTGTTGTGCGCTGCACAAAATAGCCGTTGCCAAATAGTTTTGTGCGCTGCAATATCAAGGCTAACGCGATAACTGGCTGGATCGCTGTCGCGTCCTCAGGTCCATCAGGGCCTTTCAGTACCAGGAGATACAAGCATGTCTTTTTTCAATTCGGAAAAACTGCAAACCGCACAGAAAGCCAACCTCGACCTCTTGCAGCAAATCAGCGGCAAAGTCTTCGCCAGCGTTGAACAGCTGAGCCAGTTGCAGTTCAAGGCATTGCGCGACTCCACCGAAGAGCACTTTGAAGGCGTTCGCAAGCTGTTGGCCGTGCGTGACCCACAAGGTTTTGCCGAGTTGCAGGCATCTTTCACCCAGCCGAACGCCCAGACCGAACGTCTGGCCGAGTTCAATCGTCA
Organism: Pseudomonas sp. DR48; assembly: GCF_019823085.1. NCBI lineage: Bacteria > Pseudomonadati > Pseudomonadota > Gammaproteobacteria > Pseudomonadales > Pseudomonadaceae > Pseudomonas > Pseudomonas sp. DR48. The sequence goes on from NZ_CP081946.1 coordinate 5,518,531, forward strand.
GGTTCAAGCGCTGATCGTGGGCACGCAGTCGGACATCGCCAAACTGACGTCGAGTCAGGTCGAGGCGGGTACCCAACAAGTGAATGAGTTCGTTGAAACGATCAGCAAGAATGCACCGGCCGGCTCCGAGCCTGTGGTAGCGGCGTTCAAGTCGGGCCTGGCGAATGCCGGTACAGCGTTTGAAAGTGCACAGAAAGCCGTGAAACAGGCGTCCGATGTGGCTCAGAGCAATTTCGACGCAGCGACTGCTGCAGCTTCCAAGGCCGCTCCAGAAGCGGGCGCCAAGGCTAGCAAGTAAGTCAAATCAGGCCAGCGGCACCGATGGCGATGGGATTATTCCCCATCGCCATTTTTTTTCGGCCCGTTATCGGTGCCGGGTTTAGCGCCAAACATGCCGAACAGGTTCTGGGTATTGAGGTACAACGCCTTGGACTGGTCGACATACTGACGCATCAGATCCTGCATGACCGGGGCCTGTTGATGCATGAAGGCGCTCCAGGCTTCGGACGATTGCGCACCGGTCTGGGACTGAATGTCGATGACGGTCTGGATGCTTTTATCCAGGTAGCTGCCGAGCACGCCTTGATAGGGGCCGTAGAACTGGATAATCCCCATCAGCATCTCGCTGGTGAAAATCGGCTCGCCACCGCTTTCGGCTTCCAGGATCACTTGCAGCAGGATGCTGCGCGTCAGGTCCTCGCCGCTCTTGGCATCGACCACCTGAAACGCCACTTTATCGACGACCAACTGACGGATGTCCGCCAGCGTCAAATGACTGCTGGTGTGGGTGTCATAGAGTCGGCGATTGGGGTATTTCTTGATCAGACGGGGCGTATCTGGCATGCGGGGTGTCTCGTGGCGAGCCTGGTTTGCAGGCATCTTAACCTACTATCGTCACTGCCGCGGGTGATCGTTCCCATGCTCCGCGTGGGAATGCAGCCCGGGACGCTCCGCGTCCCAAGACCGGACGCAGAGCGTCCATTGATGCATTCCGGAGCGGGGCGCTCGCGCACGGTTCAATCGTTAGAACTGCTCGGCGCTCAGGCCGTACAACGAGGCGCTGCCCGCGCGAATGGATTGCTCCAGACTCAGGATGCGCGGCAGAAGCCGGTGAATGTAGAAGTCGGCAGTGGCGATCTTCGCGCCATAAAACCCTTCGTCTTCGCCAAGTTTTGCCCGGGCGACCTGGGCCATGCGCGCCCAGAGCCAGGCGTAGGCGACGTAACCGAACAAGTGCAGATACTCGACCGACGCCGCGCCGATTTCATTGCGGTTGGACGCGGCCTGGTCCTGCAGCCAGTCACTGAGGCTTTCGAGACGCTGCACGGCATCGAACAGCTGCCCGGCGTACGGCGCGTCTGGCTGATGGGCGAAGTGGCGAATCTGGGCAGTGAATTGACGCAAGGCGACACCGTTGTCGGCCAGCACTTTGCGACCGAGAAGGTCCAGCGCCTGAATGCCATTGGTGCCTTCGTAAATCTGCGCAATGCGCACATCACGGACCAATTGTTCCTGGCCCCATTCACGGATGTAGCCATGGCCGCCGAACACTTGCTGGCCGTTGATGCAGCTTTCCAGGCCAGTGTCGGTGAAGAACGCCTTGGCCACCGGGGTCAGCAGCGCGACCAGGTTTTGCGCATTGTCGCGCTCCTGGGCGTCATCGGAAAACTTCGCCAGATCGAGCTGCTGCCCGACGTAACTGGCAAAGGCACGGCCACCTTCGGTCATGGCTTTCATGCCGAGCAGCATGCGGCGCACGTCAGGGTGAACGATGATCGGGTCGGCCACTTTGTCCGGGGCGACGACGCCAGTCGGGGCACGGCTCTGAATACGTTCGCGGGCGTAAGCGACGGCGCTTTGATAGGACGCTTCAGCGCACCCGATGCCCTGGATGCCGATGGACAAGCGTTCGTAATTCATCATGGTGAACATCGCCGCCAGGCCTTTGTTGGCCTCACCGACCAGCCAGCCGCTGGCACCGTCGAAGTTCATCACGCAAGTGGCCGAGGCCTTGATGCCCATCTTGTGTTCGATCGAGCCGCAACTCACTGCGTTGGCATTGCCCAGGGAGCCGTCGGCATGGACCAGCACTTTAGGCACGACAAACAACGAGATGCCTTTGGGCCCGGCCGGTGCATCCGGCAGTTTGGCCAGTACCAGATGCACGATGTTCTCGGTCAGGTCCTGATCGCCGCCCGTGATGAAAATCTTGCTGCCGGTGAGGGCGTAACTGCCGTCGGCCTGAGGTTCGGCGCGGGTACGGATGATCCCCAGGTCGGTGCCGGCGTGGGCTTCGGTCAGGCACATCGAGCCGGCCCAGCGGCCTTCATACATCGGCGGCAGGTAGAGGTTTTTCAGGGTGTCGCTGGCGTGGGCATCCAGTGCCAGACAGGCGCCGGAACTCAATGCCGAATACAGGGCGAAGCTTGAGTTGGCGCCGTAGAGCATTTCTTCAAACTGCACGGCGAGCATCTTCGGCATGCCCATGCCGCCGAACTCGGCGTTGCCGGACAGGCCGACCCAACCGCCTTCGATGTAGGTGGCATAAGCCTGTTTGAAACCGGCGGGCGTGCTGACCTGGCCATCCAGCCACTGCGCGCCTTCCTCGTCGCCGCTGCGGTTCAAGGGGGCAATCAACTGTGAGGTGACTTTCGCCGCCTCCTCGAGAATGGCATCAGCGGTGGCGGCGTCGACGCTGTCGGCCAGGGCTGGCAGGCGCGCCCACAAGGCTGGCGCATCGAACACTTCATGCAGCACAAAGCGCATGTCGCGCAGCGGAGCGTTGAATTGGGGCATCAGGTGAACCTCAAAAGGACATTGTGCAGTGGGCACGGTGCCGCAACGGCAGACCGTGCCGGTAACATCGGTTCGGACTAGAGCGCTTTGGCCCTGTCGCGCAGCACGTATTTCTGGATCTTGCCGGTAGACGTTTTCGGCAACAGCGTAAAGATCACCGTGCGCGGCACTTTGTACCCGGCCAGGTGCTCGCGGCAGAAACTGATGATGTCAGCTTCGCGCACGTCCTGATGGTCAGCCTTCAAGGTGACGAATGCACAAGGCGTTTCGCCCCATTTTTCATCCGGACGGGCGACCACGGCGGCTTCCATCACGCCCGGATGGCGATAGAGCACGCCTTCGAGTTCGATGGTGGAAATGTTCTCGCCACCAGAAATGATGATGTCCTTGAGTCGGTCCTTGATCTCGACATAACCGTCGGGATGACACACCGCCAGGTCACCGGTATGGAACCAGCCACCCTCAAAGGCTTCGGCGGTGGCGGTCGGATTCTTCAGGTAGCCCTTCATCACGGTGTTGCCGCGCATGAAGATCTCGCCGATGGTCTGGCCGTCGCGCGGGGTCGGTTCCAGGGTCTTCGAGTCGCCGACCATCACGCCTTCCAGCGTCGGGTAGCGCACCCCTTGGCGGGACTTGATCTGTGCCCGATCATCGAGCGGCAGCTCGTCCCACTCGGCATGCCAGGCGCACAGGGTCACGGGGCCATAGGTTTCGGTCAGGCCGTAGACGTGAGTGACCTTGATGCCCATTTCTTCCACGGCACCGATCACTTTGGCCGGCGGTGCAGCACCCGCGACCATTGCATTGACCGGGTGGTCGATGGCCGCTTTTGCCGATTCCGGCATGTTGACCAGAGCATTGAGCACAATGGGCGCCGCACACAAGTGCGTCACCTGGTGCTCGCGGATCAGGGTGAGGATTTTCTGCGGGTCGACCCGGCGCAAGAACACATGCACGCCGGCCATGGCCGTGATAACCCACGGGTAGCACCAGCCGTTGCAGTGGAACATCGGCAGCGTCCAGAGGTACACCGGATGGTTGCCCATCGCCCAGGTCATCTGGTTGCCCAGCGAGTTCAGGTACGCGCCGCGATGGTGGTAAACCACGCCTTTGGGGTTGCCGGTGGTGCCTGAGGTGTAGTTCAACGAGATGGCTTGCCATTCGCTTTCCGGCCATTGCCAGGCGAATGCCGGATCGCCTTCGGCCAGCAACGCTTCATAGTCCAGGTCGCTGACGGCCTGACCTTCGCCGTATTCCGGATCATTGACGTCGATCACCAGCGGTGGGTGATCGAGCATGCCGACGGCCGCGCGAATCACGTCATGGAATTCGCGGTCGGTAATCAGCACCTTGGCTTCGCCGTGCTGGAGCATGAACGCAATGGCTTCGGCATCCAGGCGTACGTTGAGCGGGTTGAGCACGGCACCGATCATCGGCACGCCGAAATGCACTTCAAGCATCTCGGGAATGTTGGGCAGCATCACGGCCACCGTGTCGTTCTTACCGATCCCGCGACCGGCCAGTGCCGAGGCCAGGCGTCGGCACCGGGTGTAGGTCTGCGCCCAGGTGCGGCGAATCGAACCGTGGATGACGGCGGGGTAGTGAGGGTAAACGCTGGCGGTGCGCTCGATGAAGCTCAGAGGCGACAATGCAATGTGATTGACAGCCGAAGGGGCTAGCCCTTGTTCATAAATCGACATGACGGGTACTCGGTGGCTGATTGTTAGCTCTATGGATGACCTGTTCAGCGTAGCCGTTGCGGTCACCCTTTATGTCCGGCCAACTTTATATAACAATCCGCCACGGATATGGAAGTACAACCTACGCAGTATAGTAGTTATACTATATTTGATTCCATTGCTTCTAAATGAATGCGGCCCTGCCGCCAACGCCGGTATATTCTGGCGCCCCCGACAAAGCGGACCTGTGATGACCCTGACGCCCGTTCGATTGCACAGCTGGTTGCGCCTGCAACGTGAGGGGGTGTCTCTGGCCGCCCGGGCCGATGCGTTGTGCCATGCGTTACAGGACTGTCCAGAGGTGCGCCGGGCGGTGTATCTGAGCTGGCAGCCACAGGCAGGGATTTACAGCCATGAGGGTGCCGCACAGCACTTCCCGCCGGGATTGGGTGATCCATCGCTGGCCAGCGATCAGTTGCTATTTGATCGACTGGTGGAGGCCGGGCGCCTGGACCTGGCGCAAGTACGGCAACTCGATTGCTGGTTGTCCGGTCGATTGCGCCGCGCCGCTATCAGCCACGGCCAGGTGTTTGATCTGGCGCTGACTTCGGGGCAGCCTGGGTTATTGCTGGTGGAAGTGTGCGAAGGCATCAGTCTTGACTGGCTGGGTTGGGTGCAGGACTTGCTGACAACCTTGCTCAGCAGCGTTAACGGAATGCTGCGCGGCTCACCGTTGTTGGGTCACGATCCGCAACCGAGTCTCTTGCTGGATGCGCAGGGACGGCCGCTGGAATTCAACGCCGCGCTGCTGGCCTTGCTCGCAGAGAAACCGTTGACCGATGTGCCGGGCTTTTTGCCGGGCAATTACCGGTTGCTGGTACGCGCCTGCCTTGATCAGCAACGGGCTATCGAAGGGGTCGAAGCGCAGTTCCAGGAGCAGATTCTGATCTGGACGTTTATCCCCGACCCTCAGGAAAACCGTGTGCTCGCCCGTTGCCGCGACGCCACCACGCAAGTGCTGGCTGAGCGTGAAGCGGCCACGGCACGCCGCTTGTACCGGCTGATCATCGAGAACACCACAGACCTGATTTCACGCCATACGCCAGACGGGCGTTTTCTCGATGCCTCGCCGGCGTCCTGGACATTGCTCGGCTACTGGCCTGAAGAGCTGCGTGGGCAAATGGCCCAGGGTTTGTTCCATGGTCAGGACCTCGCCAGCCTGGTGCAGCGTGCGAAGGACGCTTTGGAGCAGGACGGCTATCACACGATGACCTACCGCATCCGTCATCGAGCCGGGCATTACCTGTGGTTCGAAACCGCTTGCCGGGCGATTCGTGAAACCTACACCGGCGCAGTGGTCGAGGTGGTCAGCGTATCGCGGGACATCACCGCCCGAGTGCAGGTGGAAGAGAACAAGCGGCGCCTGGCCGAAGTGGTTGAAGCCAACATCGATCCCGTGTTGTTTCTCGACCCGGACGGGCACGTGACGTACCTCAACCCGGCCGCACGACGCATTCTGGGGATCGGCGAGACTCAACCGATGCCGACGCTGGCGCAACTGTTCGCCAGTGCCGACCTGACACGCCTGCAGCATGACGGCTGGAGCAGCGCCGAACGCGAGGGTGTGTGGAGCACCGATGCACGGTTACAGGCACCCGGCGGGACTTCCGTCCCTGTGTCGCTGGTGCTGTTGGCGCACCGTTCGGCCGGTGGCGAGCGCTACTATTCATTGGTGGCGCGGGACATGACCGAACGCGAATTGCGTGAAGCGCAACAGCGTCGCCATCAGGACGAACTGGCGCACACCGCACGGCTGGTCACCCTGGGTGAACTGGCCTCGGGCATCGCCCACGAAATCAATCAGCCATTGGCCGCCGTGGTCAATTATGCCAACGCGAGCCAGCGCTATTTACAGACGCTGGATTCCAATCCTCAGGCCGCTACCCGAGTGGCACAAGGGCTGGAACGCATTACCCATCACGCCACGCATGCGTCAGAGGTGATCAGGCGTCTACGGGGGTTTCTGCGCAAAGGCCAGCGGCGCATGCAGGCGCTGAATTTTACCGATGTCGCCCGCGAGGCCGTGCGTTTGTGTGCCTGGGAAGCGAGCAATTGCCAAGTGACAATCGAGGATCGCCTGCCGGATAATCTGCCGCCCGTTTATGCCGACCGGGTGCTGCTGGAGCAGGTGCTGCTCAATCTGTTGCGCAACGCCATCGACGCCAATCGCGAACAACACCCCGGGCAGCCTTCGTTGATCGTGATGACGGTCGGGCAGGGCAGTGGCGCCACCGTGCAAATCGATGTGCAAGACCAGGGGCCGGGCGTCAGCGAGCCCGAACTGGAGCAGATATTTACCCCGTTCTATACCAGCAAGGCCGATGGCCTGGGCCTTGGCTTGTCCATGAGCCGCAGCATCATTGAAGGCTTCGGTGGCGAGTTGCAGGCCCGGCGTCAACCGGTCGGGCTGCTGATGTGCTGCCAATTGCCGCTGGCCGGCCCAACAAAACAACAACAGGAATGACGTAATGGCAGGTGCGACGGAGCACGTGGTGTATGTGGTCGATGATGACCAGGGCATGCTCGATTCAACGGTCTGGTTACTTGAGTCGGTCGGGCTCAAGGCATTGCCGTTTACCAGCGGCGTCGAGTTTCTCAATGCCTGTGATGCAACGCTCTATGCTTGTGTGCTGCTCGATGTGCGCATGCCCGGCATGGGAGGGTTGAACGTGCAGGAAGAAATGCGCGCCCGTGAGTTGAACCTGCCGATCATTTTCGTCAGCGGGCACGCCGATGTACCTATCGTGGTTCGCGCGTTCAAGGCCGGCGCCCATGACTTCATCGAGAAACCCTACAACGAGCAATTGTTGCTCGACAGCGTGCAACAGGCGCTCAGCAAATGCGCAGCGAGCCGCACGGATAACCGCGGCCACGAAGCCTTGCAGGCACGGCTGCTGACACTTACCCCGCGCGAGCGCGATGTGTTGCTGCCGCTGGTGCAGGGTTACACCACCCGTGAAATCGCCGAGCAATTGGGCGTCAGCGCCAAAACCGTCGATCTGTATCGCTCGCGGGTGATGAAGCGCATGCAGGCTAATACCTTGCCGGACCTGGTGGGCATGGCCATTGCGGCGGGGATGGTCGATCCACTGAATTTACGCTGATCTCTCACGTCGGTAATTGTGCGTCTATGCTGGGCTAATCGACCCCATTCCTGTGCAGTGAATCTGCAAGGAGGCAGCATGTTGCCCGCGCCGATTTCCGAAAAAGCCCTTTCTCATACTTTGCTCGATGTCCTGATTCGTGCCGGGCTGATCACCGTCCTGGTGCTGTTTTGCTTCAACATCTTCAGTCCGTTCCGCGACCTGTTGCTGTGGTCGGTGATCCTGGCGATCACCCTTTACCCCCTGCAAGAACGACTCAAGGGGCCGTTGGGGCAGAAAGAGGGACGAATCGCGACCCTGATCATCCTGTTTTCCATCGTCATCCTGATGGTGCCGGTCTATCTGCTGGGCATCTCGATTGCCGACTCGGTCACGCAGGCCGTGGCACTGGTAAAAGGCGGCGGCTTCCAGATTCCACCGCCCAGCGAATCGGTCGCCAGTTGGCCAGTCGTGGGCAAGAGGGTTTCGGCGCTCTGGCTACAGGCCTCGACCAATCTCCCCGAGCTGACGGCAACGTACCTCCCGCAGATAAAACAGGTAAGCCTGGGCCTGCTGAGTAAGCTGGCCGGCGTCGGCATGGGGTTTCTCACCTTCATTTTCGCCTTGATCATCGCCGGTATCTTCATGGCCTACGGCGAAAGCGGCAGGCGCAGCGCGGTGCAGATCGCCTCGCGCATCAGCGGCCCGGACCGGGGGCCGTCAATCGCCGACCTGTGCACCGCCACGATCCGTGCGGTCGCGTTGGGGGTGGTCGGCATCGCCTTCATCCAGATGCTGCTGGTCGGCCTGGGTTTTGTCGTCAAAGGGGTTCCCGGCGCTGGTTTGCTGGCTATCGCGGTCCTGCTGCTGGGCATCATGCAGCTGCCGGCAACGCTGGTCACCATTCCGGTGATTGTCTATGTGTTTGCCAATGAGGGGGCCACCACCGCCGTCATCGTGTTCTCCATCTATGTGTTCGTTGCCGGCCTGGTAGATAACGTACTCAAACCTTTGTTGCTGGGGCGCGGTGTCAACGTACCGATGCCGGTGGTGCTGATCGGCGCGCTGGGTGGCATGGTCACCAGCGGCATCATCGGGCTGTTCATCGGGCCGGTGGTCCTTGCGGTCGGCTATCAATTATTCTGGCAATGGGTACGTGACCCATCGCAGGAAGGTGGAAGGCCGCCGCCCGTTTGAGGGGGCCATGGGCATTGACCGCGAGCATGACCGCCGAGGCCAACTTGCCCAGTGAGTCGAGCGCGTGCTCTGTTGATGGCGGGGACCGGAGGAGGCGTTTTGAAACCATTTCTGCCCAGGCCCAGCGCCTCGACGATGAACATGTTGCGCGAAGGCTGCCTGCAACGCCGCGAGGCTGTGCCGCAAGCGCTGACGGAACACGCCGTCATCCCAGGTATCCCGAATGCGCGTTACTGGCTGGATCGGGACCTGTCGACGTTCATCGCGGACGCGACCCTGGCCAACGATCGCGAGGCCCAGGCGCACGCCGACGAAGAACTGCCCGACGACACGTTGCCGCGGGGCTATTACCTGGCCATTTCAGGGGGCGGCGACGCCGGCACCTTCGCCGCAGGCATCATTGCCGGATGGACCCTGCATGGATCGCGACCGACGTTCAAGGTCGTCACCGGGATCAGCGCAGGCGCACTGGTTGCCCCGTTCGCTTACCTGGGGCCTGAGTACGACGAGATCATTCTGGGGATCTGCAGCGCAATCGGCCCCAAAGACGTTTTCCATGCGCGAAGTGTGCTGACCCGCCTGACCAGCGATGGCATCGCGGACAGCAAACCCCTGGCGCGACTGATTGCCAAATACATCACCGCCGAGGTGCTGGCAGCCATCGCTGCGCAGTACGCCAAAGGCCGGCTACTGATGATCGGGACCACCGACCTCGATGCCGGGCGGCCCGTTACCTGGAACATGGGCGCCATTGCCGCCAGCGGAGCGCCGGGAGCGCTCGACCTGTTTCGCAACATCATGGTCGCCTCGATGAGCATTCCCGGTGCCGTCTCACCGGTCATGATCGATGTGGAAGTGGACGGAAAACCGTTTCAGGAGATGCACGTCGATGGTGGCGTGCTCACGCAGGTGTTCCTTTACCCGCCGGGCACGGTGATGGCGCTGAACAGCGTGAGCGGCGCGCGTATCCGCCGCGACCGGCATTTCTATGTCATTCGCAACGGCAAGCTGGAACCGCAATGGGCCGGCACCAAGCGCCGTACCTTGAGCATCGGCGGCCGCGCCATCAGCACCTTGATCCAGACCCAGGGGATCAGTGACCTCGATCGGATTTACCGCATCGCCCAGCAGGACGGGGCGGACTTCAATCTGGCGTACATCGGCGCCGATTTCCTTCATCCGCGCAATCAGAAATTCGACGGCGCATACATGAAGCGTCTGTTCGATTACGCCTTCGAACTCAGTGCGAAAGGTTATCCGTGGCATAAATCGCCGAACAGGTGAGTTGTCTGAATGAAATTTATGCTGTAGTTTTTCATGAAATTATAAAAAGATAATTTCATGAGGCTTGTATGTTTCAGCAGTCCACGCAGCATGTCGCCAGCTATTACGCCCACAGTTGCGCTGATCGCCTGACCACCCGACCTGCACTGAGCGGCGAACAAGACACCGAGATCGTGATCATCGGCGCCGGCTTCAGCGGCTTGCACACCGCGCTGCGCCTGGCTTTGGCCGGCAAGCGCGTGACACTGCTGGAAGCCAGCCGCGTGGCGTGGGCAGCCTCGGGACGCAATGGTGGTCAGGCCATTCTCGGCTGGTCGTGTGACATGCCGCCGCTGGAAGCAGCGCTGGGCTACGAACGCGCGCGACGGTTGTGGGATGGCATGCGCTGGGCAGCGCAGGAGCTGCGTGAATTACCGGCTCGCCATGGTTTCGACTGCGACTACCGGGCCGGGCATTTGTGGACTTCGGTCATGCCCCGTCGCGTCGGTCTGCTCACCGAGTGGCAGCGCGAAGCCAGCCACAAATGGGGCCACCATGACTTGCGGTTCATCAGCCGTGAGCAGTTACCGCAATGGGTCGCCAGCGAGCGTTATCAGGCTGGCCTTTATGACCCTGAGGGCGGGCATCTCAACCCGTTGAAACTGGCACTCGGCCTGGCCGCCGCGATAGAGCAGGCCGGCGGGCGCATCCATGAACAAAGCAAGGCATTGAGTTATCAAGAGGAGGGCGGTCGGTTCCGGGTCAACACCGAGCGCGGATCGATCCGTGCGGATGTGCTGGTGCTGGCCTGCAATGCCTACCTAGATCGGCTCGATCCGAAACTGGCCAGTTGCGTGTTGCCGGTGGGGACGTATCAAGTCGCCACGACGCCGCTGACCGCCGAGCAGGCCAGCTTACTGCTGCCGAGCAACGTCTGTGTCACCGATAACCAATTCGTCCTCGACTATTTCCGTCGCACCCCGGACAACCGCCTGCTGTTTGGCGGAGGCTGTACGTATCTGGGCGGACTGCCCAAGGACATTGCCGGCGCCACGCGGCCGTTTCTGGAGCGGGTATTCCCGCAACTCAAAGGCGTGAAGCTTGAGTTCGCCTGGGGCGGGCACATTGACCTGACGCTCAAACGCACACCGGACATCGGGCGCCACGGTGATCGCTACTGGCTTCAGGGCTACTCAGGACATGGCGTGCTGCCGACACTGGCCGCCGCCCGCGCCGTGGCTGACGCCATTCTTGGTCAGCCGGATGAACTGGCGTTGTATCAAGGCTTGAGCAACGCCAGCTTTCCCGGCGGTAAATACCTGGCGGCACCGCTGGAAGCCATCGGCAAGGCGTGGTATCGACTGCGCGACAGCATCTGATGAATCACTTGGCGGAATGGCAGGCATGAACAAGCAAGAAGAAATCGCCGCGCTGGCGATCCTTATCCACGATCTGCGCAAGCACAAGAAATACACCCTGAAGGACCTGGCCGACAAAATCGGCCGCTCCGTCGGCTTTCTCTCACAGGTCGAGCGCGGCTTGTCTCGGCCCACCGTTGCCGACCTGACCGCGATCAGCGAAACCCTGGGCGTGCCGACGACTTATTTCTACAGCCTGCCCAAACCCAAGGAGCTGCCATGGGTCACCCGCCCGGACGAGCGCCGCACGTTGTACTACGCCAATGGCATTACCGACATTCTGGTGTCGCCGAAGATGCGGGCCTCGTTTTCCATGCTCGAAAGTCATCTCGAGGCTGGCGCCAGCAGTGGCGACCGGCACTTGAGTGACAGCTCGGAGCAGGGCGGTTACGTGCTCGAGGGCGAGTTGACGCTGTGGCTGGGCGATGACGACCCGGTCACCTTGTTCGCCGGCGACAGCTTTCAGTTCGACAGTCACACCCGTTGCCGTTACGGCAACCTGACCGGGCATCTCACGCGAGTGCTCTGGGTCTATACCTGATAACCACAATAGGACCAACCATGATGGACGCTGATCTGCTGGCCGAAGTGCGTGCCTTTCGCCAACGCCACCCTGACGTACGTTACGTCGACCTGATTTCCCTGGACATACCGGGGCACTTTTACGGCAAGCGCTACCCCGTGGAAATGCTCGAAAAGGTCGCCGCCGGCAGCGCCCTGAAGTTGCCGCAAAACTGCGTATTGCTGGGTGTGCAAGGCGGATTGTTCAAGATCGGCGATTACTGCTTCAACGACGGTGACCCGGACGCGCTGCGCCGGCTGGTGCCGGGCACACTGAAGCCGGTGACCTGGGAAGCGCAGCCGTTGGGGCAGATGCTGATCACCTCCGACGGCACCGAGAAACCGATCGTGTTCGAACCTCGCCAAGTACTGGCGCAGGTGCTCGACAGGCTCGCGGCAAAAGGCATTCATCCGGTGGTGGCGTTCGAGCTGGAGTTCTATCTGTTCGATAAAAATCTGCGCGACGGGCTGCCGCAGTTTCCTCGGGATGGCCTGACGGACGATGCCGATGATCAACCCAACATGCACATCGAGCGCCTGTCACGCTTTGCGCCGGTCCTCGATGACATGGTCGCCGCGTCGCAGGCGCAAGGCATCGACACCACGGTGATCACCGCCGAACTCGGCCCGGGGCAGTTCGAGATCAATTTCGGTCACCTCGATGATGGCTTGCGTGCGGCCGACTGGGCGGCGTTGTTCTGTCGTAGCAGCCGAGGCGTGGCCCTGAAACACGGCTACCGCGCCAGCTTCATGGCCAAGCCTTACTTGCAGCACCCAGGCAGCGGCATGCACGTGCACGTCAGTCTGTACGACGCGGCAGGCAACAACATCCTGGCGGCAAACCAACAGCGATCACTGCGCCATGCCGTGGCGGGCTGCCTGGAACTGCTGCCGCATTGCATGCCGATCTTCGCGCCGAACCAGAACGCTTATCGCCGCCTGGGCGGCACGACGAACATCGCCACGCGGGCGAGTTGGGGTTTTGAGGATCGCGACGCGTGCCTGCGCATTCCTGAGTCGGATGCGAAAAACCTGCGCATCGAACATCGCCTGGCCGGTGCCGACGCCAACCCGTACCTGGTGCTGGCGGCGATTCTGGTGGGACTTGAACATGGCCTGGAATCAGGCAACGAGCCCATCGCGCCGCTCAACGAAAACCGCAGCAGTGGGGTCGACTTCCCGCTGGAAATGCTCGAAGCGGTGCGCGCCATGCAGCATCAACCGCAACTGCGGGAAGGACTGGGCGCGGAGTTCGTCGATGTGTATTGCGAGAACAAGCGTCAGGATCATCTGGCGTTCATGCAGGAAATCAGTGCCCGGGAGTATCGCTGGTATCTGTAGGCCAGGCGGGGGAAATGCACTTTTATAAAGCCCGGGCCTTTCGGCATGCACTAAGCCAAGGCACAAAGCGCTGCGCACCGCAGGATGTGAGCACCGGTTCAAGCCGCTGGACCCGGATAATCCGGGTTTGGCACAAACGCTGCATTACATCGATCAAGGCCCACCGTGAATGCAGTCGGGGGCAGCTCCCTCGGTCAACGACGATCGATCCGTGAGCAACATCGGTGAGTCAGGCATAGACGTCTGGTTTCAACACCGCAAAAGAACAGGCAAAGACGCCTGGAACCGTAAGGTTTCAGGCGTTTTTTTTTGCTTTTTGAATCGTGATGGGCTTTAGCCGGGTGCTTCTTATGAATACCAATGTGGCCGCGTTGAACAAGCAGCAAACGCTGATCGTGATCGGCAATGGCATGGTCGGACATCATTGTGTCGAGCAGCTGATCGAGCGCGGCGCCCTTGATCACTATCGACTGCACGTCTTCAGCGAGGAGCCGATGCGCGCCTATGACCGCGTGCACCTTTCCGAGTATTTCACCGGACGTGATGCCGAGTCCCTGGCCCTCAGTGATGCCGCGCTGTACCAGACCCCGGGCGTGACCCTGCATTTGGGCGTGCCGGTGCTGGAAATCGACCGAGTCCGACGTCAGGTGATCACTGCGCAAGGTTGTGTTGCCTACGACACATTGGTCCTGGCCACCGGCTCTTACCCGTTCGTGCCGCCGATTGAAGGCGCCGAGGGTGATTCGCGCCTGGTGTATCGCACCCTCGAAGACCTCGATGCCATCCGTGCCGCTGCGACCAACGCCAGACGCGGCGTGGTGGTCGGCGGTGGCTTGCTCGGTCTGGAAGCCGCCAATGCCCTGAAAAGCCTGGGCTTGGAAGCGCATGTGGTGGAATTCGCCCCGCGCCTGATGCCGGTGCAACTGGACGAGCAGGGTGGCCGTGCGCTCAAGGCGCAGATCGAGCGGCTCGGCGTCGGTGTGCATTTGTCCCGTGGCACCCAATCGATCAGCGCCGGTGAGGACTACCGCTACCGGATGAATTTCGCCAATGACGAGTTCCTCGAAACCGACCTGATCGTGTTCTCCGCCGGCATCCGCGCCCAGGACGCGCTGGCCCGCCAATGTTCGCTGGAAGTCGGGCCGCGCGGCGGCATCGTGATAGACGACCACTGCCAGAGTAGCGACCCGCACATCTACGCCATCGGCGAGTGCGCTGCTTGGAATGGCACTGTCTTTGGCCTGGTCGCGCCCGGTTACCAGATGGCCCGCGCGGTGGCCGCGCAGTTGTGCAATGAATCCACCGAGCCGTTCGTGGGCGCGGACATGTCGACCAAGCTCAAGCTGCTGGGCGTCGATGTCGGCTCCATCGGCGACGCTCACGGCAACACACCGGGCTCGCGCAGTTATCAGTTCATCGACGAAACCAGCGCCAGCTACCGCCGGCTGGTGGTGGACGCCAGCGGCAAACACGTGCTCGGCGCGGTGCTGGTCGGTGACAACAGCTATTACGACACGCTGCTGCAATACATGCAGAACGCCATCGCGCTGCCGGCCGAACCGGCCAGCCTGATTCTACCGTCGTCCACAGGCGCACCGACCCTGGGCCCGGGCGCGTTGCCCGAGTCGGCCACGGTGTGTTCCTGCCACAACGTCACCAAGGGTTCCATCTGCTCGGCCATCGACAGCGGTTGTACCGACCTCGGCCTGCTCAAGGCGCAAACCAAGGCCTGCACCGGGTGTGGCGGTTGCGCCGGGCTGCTCAAGCAAGTGTTCGAGCATGAGTTGATTGCCCGTGGCGTCAGCGTCGACAAGAGCCTGTGCGAACACTTTGCCTACACCCGCCAGGAACTCTATGCGCTGGTGCGGGTGGAAGGGGTGATCACCTTCGAAGAACTGTTGGCCAAACATGGCCGTGGCCACACCGGTTGCGACGTTTGCAAACCGGCAGTGGGCTCGATTCTGGCCTCGTGCTGGAACCAGCCGATCATGGACGCCTCCCTGGTGCCGTTGCAGGACACCAACGATACTTTCATGGCCAACATGCAGAAAAACGGCACCTATTCGGTGGTGCCTCGCATCCCCGGTGGCGAAATTACCGCTGACAAGTTGATCGCCATTGGCGTGGTCGCGAAGAAATACGACCTCTACACCAAGATCACCGGCGGCCAGCGCATCGACCTGTTCGGCGCGCAATTGCACGAGTTGCCGGACATCTGGGCCGAGCTGATTGAAGCCGGTTTCGAAACCGGGCATGCCTATGGCAAATCGACCCGCACCGTGAAGTCGTGCGTGGGCAGCACCTGGTGCCGTTACGGCGTACAGGACAGCGTCAAGATGGCCTTGGCCATCGAGGATCGCTACAAGGGTTTGCGCTCTCCGCACAAGCTCAAGTTCGCGGTGTCCGGTTGCACCCGCGAGTGCGCCGAAGCCCAGAGCAAAGACGTCGGCGTCATCGCCACCGAGAAAGGCTGGAACCTGTACATCGCCGGCAACGGCGGCATGCGCCCACGCCACGCCGAGCTGTTCGCCACCGACCTGGACGATGAAACCCTGATCCGTTACATCGACCGTTTCCTGATGTTCTACATCCGCACCGCCGACAAATTGCAGCGCACCTCGGTGTGGCGCGAAAGCCTGGAAGGCGGCCTCGATTACCTCAAGGACGTGATCATCAACGACAGCCTTGGGCTGGGCGAAGAGCTCGAATCGCAGATGCAGTTGGTGGTCAATCGCTATGAATGCGAATGGGCCAACGCCCTCAAGGACCCGGAAAAACTCAAGCGCTTCCGCACCTTCGTCAACGATAAACGGCCGGACCCGGACATCCACTTTGTCCAGGAACGCGGTCAACGCCGCCCGATCATGGCGGCCGAACTCAACCTTATCCCTGTCATTGAGGAAACCGTCTGATGAGCCAGTCCACAGCACAACGTTTAGCGTCGCTGGAAAGTGCCGAGGTTTGGCAATCCGTGTGCGAGCACCGGGATCTGGTCAGTCACTCCGGTGTGGTTGTTTGGCTCGACGGGGCGCAGGTGGCACTGTTCTACCTGCCGGGCGCTGAGGGGCGGACTCTTTACGCCATTGACAACCATGATCCGCAATCCGGTGCGAACGTCATCGGTCGCGGGCTGGTGGGCAATATCAAGGGCGAGATGGTTGTCGCATCGCCGATCTACAAGCAGCATTTCCGTTTGGAGGACGGCAGCTGCCTGGAGTATCCGCAACAGCGTTTGCGTGTCTGGCCGGTGCGGTTGAATGGTAGCTTGGTGGAAGTTGGGGTTGCCTGAGGTAATGCTGTTCACTTAAGAATGTTTTGGGATGGGGGCATATCCGTTTCTGCGGTCATGGCGGCTATTGGTTCCGCCCTGACGGCGGGTTACTTGGAGAAGCCTGCGCGGCCCGACGCCAAGTAACCAAGCGCTTGCGCCCCTGACGTACGGTGCCTCGCCTAGGCTCGGCATTCCCTCACTCCGGTCCTGCTCCGTGGGCCCGCCGCCATCGGCCATCCATGGCCGGGGGCGGCTAACCCGGCATCCATGCCGGGTTGCCCACTACGCAGAACCTGCGTTCGGCCTTCCGATGGGGCAGATCAAGATCAAGATCAAAAGCGCAAGGCGAGCTAACGCTCGACCTGATGAGTGGTGAGAAGCAAAAGCTCTGCGCCGGCCTGCTCTGCTTTATGTGGGAGTGAGCCTGCTCGCGATGCTGTTGCTATTGCTATTGCTGTGTTGATCGTTCCCATGCTCCGCGTGGGAATGCCGCCGGGGACGCTCTGCGTTCCGCTGCCGACACCAGGCTAGAGTCTTGCGCAAGGTGACGCGGAGCGTCACGGGATGCATTCCCACGCAGAGCGTGGGAACGATCAGGGTCAGGATCACCACGCGCAAGCGTTGAAGAACCAGGTCGGCCCGTAGGCCGCCTCGCTTTGCTTTGGCACTGCACGCCCCCTCGTGAGGCCGAGCGCAGGTTCTGCGCAGTGGGCACCGCGGCAGGGATGCCGCGGTAGCCGCCCCCGGCCACGGATGGCCGATGGCGGCGGGCCCACGGAGCAGGACCGGAGCGAGGGCATGCCGAGCCTTAGCGAGGCACCGAACGTCAGGGGCAAAAGCGCTTGGTTACTTGGCGCTCTTCCAAGTGACCCGCTGTAAAAGCGGAACCAATAGCCGCCGTTACCGCAAAAACGGATATGTACCCAACCCAAACCCCAATAGCGTCAGCCTGAAAGCAGCCCCCCTTTGTCATGAAATGAAAAGTCATTGTCGTCTGATGAGAAGCGATTCATAAGCCCGCGGCCTACAGTCCAATCAACGCAAATCGGCGCATTACGCCAATAAAAATGCAGATTGGAGAATAAAAGGCATGGCCAAAGCCGTACGCTTCTACGAAACAGGTGGTCCCGAAGTCCTGCGTTATGAAGACATCGAGGTCGGCGACCCAGGCCCGGGCCAGGTTCGTCTCCGGCAAGTGGCTGTCGGACTCAACTACGCCGACACCTACTTCCGCAATGGCACCTACCCGATCCCGCTGGCAAACGGCATGGGCGTCGAAGCCTCCGGTGTGGTCCAGGCGGTCGGCGAAGGCGTGACCCAGTTTGAAGTCGGCGATCGCGTCACCTATACCGGATTCCTCAACACCCTGGGCGCCTACAGCACCGAGCGCCTGATCCCAGCCTCGGCATTGATCAAATTGCCCGAAACCATCAGTTTCGAAACCGCCGCCGCCATGACCATGCGCGGGCTGACCTCGGCCTATCTGATGCGACGCATTCACGCCTTCAAGGCCGGCGACACGGTCCTGCTGCACGCCGCCGCCGGGGGCGTCGGCCTGATCGTTTCGCAGTGGGCCAAACTACTGGGGCTGACGGTCATTGGCACGGTGTCCACCCAAGCCAAAGCTGAAATCGCCAAGGCGCATGGCTGTGACCACGTCATCAACTACAGCCACGAGGACGTTGCCGGACGCGTTCGCGAACTGACTGACGGTGTCGGCGTCAACGTGGTGTTCGACAGCGTTGGCAAGAACACCTTCATGGGCTCGCTCGATTCGCTCAAACGCCGGGGCCTGATGGTCTGCGTCGGCACCGCCTCCGGCCCGATCCCGCCTTTCGACCCGGTCCTGCTGGCCATGAAAGGCTCGCTGTTTCTGACGCGTCCGGCGCTGGCCGACTACATCGCCGATCCTGCGGAAAAAGCAGCCTTGGCAGGTGAGCTGTTCGACCACGTCGGCAACGGTCGAATCAAGATCGAGATCAACCAGCATTACGCCTTGCAGGATGCCGTACAGGCGCACCGTGATCTGGAATCACGCAAGACCACCGGCTCGTCGATTTTCGTCATTTAAGGGAGCCTGCTGCCATGAAAGTCGAACAACTGACCAGCAACATTGGCGCGGAACTGATTGGCGTCAACCTTGCCGACGCCATCCATGACGACGGTCTTTTTGCCGAGATCCGCGCCCAGTTGCTGACGCACCGGGTGGTGTTCTTGCGCGATCAGGACATCAGCCGTGCCGAGCACGTGGCATTCGCCCGTCGCTTCGGCGAACTGGAGGACCATCCGGTGGCCGGCAGTGACCCGGATCATCCGGGGCTGGTGCAGATCTATAAAAAGCCCGACCAACCGATGGACCGCTACGAAAACGCCTGGCACACCGACGCCACCTGGCGCGACGCGCCGCCCATGGGCTGTGTGCTGCGTTGCGTGGAATGCCCGCCGGTGGGAGGCGACACCATGTGGGCGAATATGGTCGAGGCCTACGCGCAGTTACCTGACGAGGTGAAGACAAAAATTGCCGACCTGCGTGCCCGGCACAGCATCGAGGCCAGTTTCGGCGCGGCCATGCCGATCGAAAAACGCCTGGCGCTCAAGGCCCTTTATCCGGATGCCGAACACCCGGTGGTGCGCACCCACCCGGAAACCGGCGAGAAGGTGCTGTTCGTCAACGCCTTCACCACCCATTTCAGCAACTACCACACGCCCGACAGGGTGCGTTTCGGCCAGGACGCCAACCCCGGCGCCAGCGAGCTGCTGCGCTACCTGATCAGCCAGGCGTACATCCCCGAGTATCAAGTGCGCTGGCGCTGGAAGCCCAACAGCATTGCCATCTGGGACAACCGCAGCACGCAACATTACGCCGTCATGGATTACCCGCCGTGCCATCGCAAGATGGAACGCGCCGGGATCATCGGCGACAAGACTTACTGATCGACCGTCACTGCATTCGCACT
Organism: Pseudomonas sp. DR48; assembly: GCF_019823085.1. Classification (NCBI taxonomy): domain Bacteria; kingdom Pseudomonadati; phylum Pseudomonadota; class Gammaproteobacteria; order Pseudomonadales; family Pseudomonadaceae; genus Pseudomonas; species Pseudomonas sp. DR48. The sequence continues at coordinate 5,538,157 of NZ_CP081946.1, forward strand.
CATCACTGCGCCCACCGGGCCCGATTCCGGCTGGGCGGACAATCATAAAAACAGGAGTAACTCATGCAATTCTTCGACGATTCCCTGCACCCGGAAAACATGGAAAAGGTGGTCATCACCGTGGCCCCGTACGGCCCGGAATGGATGCCCGAAGACTTTCCCGAAGACATCCCGCTGACCATGGATGAGCAAGTGCAGAAGGCGGTCGATTGCTACGAGGCGGGCGCCACCGTGTTGCACCTGCACGTCCGTGAACTGGATGGCAAAGGCTCCAAGCGCCTGTCCAAATTCAACGAGCTGATCGCCGGTGTGCGTGAAGCCGTGCCGGACATGATCATTCAGGTCGGTGGCTCGATTTCCTTCGCTCCGGAAAGCGACGGCGAAGCGGCCAAATGGTTGTCCGACGATACCCGCCACATGCTGGCGGAGCTGACGCCCAAGCCGGATCAGGTCACGGTGGCGATCAACACCACCCAAATGAACATCATGGAATTGCTGTACCCGGAATACCTGGAAGGCACGTCCCTGGCCAACCCGGCCTATCAGGCGGCCTACAGCGAGATGACCGTGCCGGCCGGCCCGGCCTGGGTTGCCGAGCACCTCAAGCGCCTGATGGATAACGGCATTCAGCCGCACTTCCAGCTGACCGGCATGCACGCCATGGAGACCCTTGAGCGCCTGGTGCGCAAAGGTGTCTACATGGGCCCGCTGAACCTGACCTGGATCGGCATCGGCGGTGGTTTCGATGGTCCCAACCCGTTCAACTTCTTCAACTTCATTCATCGGGCGCCGGATGGCTGCACGCTGACCGCCGAATCGCTGCTAAAGAACGTGCTGCCGTTCAACACCATGGCCCTGGCCATGGGGCTGCACCCGCGTGTGGGCATTGAAGACACTATTATTGATCACAAGGGCAAGCGCTTCAGCTCGGTGCAGCAAATCGAACAAACCGTGCGCATCGCCCATGAACTGGGGCGCGAGATCGCCACCGGCAAAGAAGCCCGTGAGATTTACCGCATCGGCGTGCAGTACCCGAGCATCGAAGCAACCCTGTTGGCCAATGGCATGGCCCCCAACCGCAAGGCTGGGCAAAAAGGTGTTCCGCAACGCGGTTGACCGGCAGCAAAGGCGGGGGGCGATGGCCTCCCGTCCATTGCATTGCACAACGCTCGATAACAACAAAAACAACGTTTCGAGGAGGCTTCATGGCCTTTCACCCAATCGCCGCAGACGATGATGACGTTGCTGTCAGCGTTGCGCGGCCATACGCCTGGATCGTCTTCGCCCTGACGTTCGGCCTGTTGATTTCCGATTACATGTCGCGCCAGGTACTGAACGCGGTGTTCCCGATGCTCAAGGGCGAGTGGGCCCTGAGCGACGGCCAGCTCGGCTTGCTCAGCGGCATCGTAGCGTTGATGGTCGGGCTGCTGACGTTTCCGCTGTCGTTGATGGCTGATCGCTTCGGTCGGGTCAGAAGCCTGGCGCTGATGGCGCTGCTGTGGAGCCTGGCCACACTGGGCTGTGCGTTGGCGCAGGACTACCCGCAGATGTTCATTGCCCGTTTCATGGTGGGCGTCGGCGAGGCTGCGTATGGCAGCGTTGGCATCGCGGTGGTGATTTCGGTCTTTCCCAAACACATGCGCGCAACGTTGAGCAGTGCGTTCATGGCGGGTGGCATGTTTGGATCGGTCCTGGGCATGGCCCTGGGCGGTGCAATAGCGGCCAAGCTGGGCTGGCGCTGGTCGTTTGCCGGCATGTCGCTGTTCGGTCTGCTGCTGGCGGTGCTTTACCCGATCATCGTCAAAGAAGCGCGCATCGCGCCGCAGCGTGCGACCAACGCGATCAATCAGGCCTCGGCCAAGATCAAACACCCGTTGCGCACATTGTTTTCCAGCCGCTCGGTGATCGCCACGTATGTTGGCAGCGGCTTGCAGTTATTCGTCGGCGGCACGGTGATTGTGTGGATGCCCAGTTACCTGAACCGTTACTACGACATGGGCACGGACAAAGCCGGAGGCATGGCGGCAATCATCGTGCTGTGCAGCGGGGTGGGGATGATCCTGTGCGGCATGCTCAGTGACCGCCTGTGTCGCCATTCCCCGGAGCGCAAGGTGGGCCTGGCCATCGCTTATTGCCTGGGCAGTTGCATGCTGTTGTCGGTGGCGTTCGCGCTGCCGCCTGGCCTCGTGCAATTGTCGCTGATCTGTCTGGGCATGTTGATTGCTGCAGGCACTACCGGTCCCGCCGGGGCAATGGTTGCCAACCTGACCCATTACTCGGTCCACGGCACGGCGTTCGCGACCTTGACCCTGGCCAACAACATGCTGGGGCTGGCGCCGGGGCCGTTCATCACCGGTCGCGTGTCCGATGTGATCGGTCTGCACGCCGCTTTCCAAATGGTGCCTCTCGTCAGTGTGCTGGCGGCGGGCGTGTTCTTTTATGCCATGTGCCATTACCACAAAGACATCGCTCGTTTGAGGGATGAGCGCGTCAATGACGTGCCCGGTACAGCGGCGTGCGAGGTGAAGTTGTGAGTCGTCGTTTACAGATTGATGTGTTTTTCGATTTGATCTGCCCCTGGTGCCTGATCGGCAAGCGCCAACTGGAGCATGCGCAGGTACAGTTTCGCAATCGCCATCCGGATGTGCAGATCACCACCGCGTGGCATGGGGTGCAGTTACTGCCCCAGTTGCCGGTAGAGGGTGAGCCCTTCGCTGACTTCTATCGCAAACGTCTGGGTAATGCCCAGGCCGTAACCACGCGTCAGGCTCAGGTACAGCAGGCCGCCCGTGAAGTTGGGCTGACTATCGACCTCGGCCGCATCACGACGATGCCAAACACCGCTGATGCTCATCGTTTGTTCGAGCGAGCCAGTGCGCTGGGCAATGCCATTCAGCGTGAAATGTTGCTCGAACGGCTGTTTGCCGCCTATTTCCGCAAAGGCGAAAACCTCGGTTGCCGTGAAACGTTGCTCGCCATTGCCCGTTCGTGCGGTATCGATACGGACAGGGTGCTCGAGTGCCTGAAGGGTGACGGCACGCCCTTCGACGGATCCCCCGGCGCCACCAGTGGCGTGCCGGGCTTTCAGTTCGACGGACGCGTGACCGTGGTTGGTGCACAACCCGCTCAGGTGCTGCTCGGGGCCATGAACGAAGCGCTCAAGGAACGTGATCGCGAGCGGCAACCGGCATGATCAGGCGTATTCCCGTTCCTGCCGGCAAACACCCGCAGGTCGGCGCCCGTGCGCTGTTCGAATTCGAAGAAAAAAGTCTGGCGTTGTTCAACGTCGACGGGCAGTTGTTCGCCATCGACGACAGTTGCCCGCACCAGGGCGCCTCGCTCTGTGGCGGGCGCCTCGATGGACGACTGATTCAGTGCTGCGCCCATGGATTGCGCTTTGATCTGGCCAGCGGCTACTTGCTCAATTCCAACACACTCAAGGTCGCCAACTACCCGGTCGAGGTGGTCGACGGCCAGGTCTTTATCGTCATCGCTCCCGAGGAGTCCGCGCCATGAGCGCCATTGCTCTCACCCGAATCCACAGCCGAACACGCGAGTTGGCACCAGGCTTCATCGTCAGCCTGATCGTCGCGGCGGCCGCTTCCTTTTTGTCCGAGCATTACGGTGCGCCAGTGATGCTGTTCGCCTTGTTGCTGGGCATGGCGCTCAACTTCCTGGCGGCGGATGGCGCGTGCAAGGCCGGCATTGAATTCACTGCCCGTAGCGTATTGCGCATTGGCGTGGCGCTGTTGGGCATGCGCATTACCCTGGAGCAAATGGTGGCGCTGGGCTGGAAGCCAGTGGCACTGGTGGTGATTCTGGTGGTCGTGACCATTGGCGTCTCGGTGATCGCGGCCAAGGCGCTGGGGTTTCAGCGTCTGTTCGGCATGCTCACTGGCGGCGCCACGGCGATTTGCGGCGCTTCAGCGGCGTTGGCGCTGGCCGCTGCGTTGCCCAATCATCCGCAGAAAGAGCGGGCCACGCTGTTCACCGTGATTGGGGTGTCGGCGCTCTCGACCCTGGCAATGATTGTCTATCCGATGATTGCCAACTGGCTGTCGTTGTCGCCTCAAGTGGCCGGCGTGTTCCTCGGGGCGACCATCCACGATGTCGCACAGGTCGTGGGCGCCGGCTACAGCATGTCCACCGAAACGGGCGATACGGCGACGGTGGTCAAGTTGATGCGCGTGGCCATGTTGCTGCCGGTGATTGTCAGCGCCGCCATGATCACCCGCCTGCAAGGCGCCGACCCCACAGGCAAACGGCCGCCGCTGTTGCCGTGGTTCGCGGTCGGTTTTCTGCTACTGGCCTGTATCAACAGCACAGGCTGGATCGCCCCGGTGGTGCAGGGTTCGGTCAATGAACTGTCGCGCTGGTGCCTGGTGGTTTCCATCAGTGCCTTGGGCATGAAAACCCGGCTCAAGGAGCTTGCTTCCGTGGGCATCAAACCCATTCTGTTGATGGTGGGGGAGACCGTGTTCCTGGTTGTCCTGGTGCTGCTGTTGCTGCGTTGGGGGATGTAACACAGCCCATCGTCGGAACAGACCTTGTAGGAGCTGTCGAGTGAAACGAGGCTGCGATCTGTTGATCTTGTTTTTAAAGAAGCAAAGTCAAAAGATCGCAGCCTCGTTTCACTCGACAGCTCCTACAGGTGTTCAGCGTTTGGTGGGGTCGGTTTTTTGCGTGCTGCGCCAGGTGGCCGGCGGCATGCCGAACTGGGAGATGAACCAGCGGGTGAAGGAGCTCGCCATGGAATAGCCGAGCATGTCGGCGATGCGGCCCAGCGAGTAATTCGGGTTCTCCAGGTAACGCAGCACCAGGTCACGGCGCACTTCGTTGATCAAATCGTTGAAAGCGCAGCCATCGTCTTTCAGGCGGCGTTGCAGGGTGCGCACGTTCATGCCCTGGGTCTGGGCGATCTGTTCGATGGTGGCGCGGCCCATGGGCAGCAGCAGGTAAATGGCCTTGCGCACTTCGAACAGGATCGACGGCCCTTCGTGGTTCTGCAGCGAATCGAGATAGCGCTGGGCGTAACGCGCCATGGCCGGGTCGGCATGCGGATTGGTCATGTCGAGGCTGGCATCGGGACAGACAATGCCATTGAACTCGCTGCCGAACTCCAGGTTGCAGCCGAACAGGCGGCGATGCAGTTGCAGGTTGTCGGGAGGCTGGTGCGTGAAGTTGACGCTGTAAGGGTGCCAGTGCGCGCCGAGCAGGGCGGCGCAAAGCCGGAACATCACGCCGATCGCCAGTTCGTTTGCCTGGCGACAGGGCATTGGCGACTCGGTCACCACTTCCTCGCGAATGATCACCATCTTGCCGGCTTCCTCAACGAAGATCGCCAGCGAGTCGTTCATCAGGTGCCGGTAATGCACCAGCACCTGCAACGCATCACGCAGCGTGCGCTGATGGGTGAGCAACAGACTGACGACGCCAAAATCCGAAAGCTGGCGCGACTCGGCCATGCTCAGGCCGAAGGTCTGACAGCCAGTGGCGGCGGCCGAATCCTCCAGCAGACGTACGGCCGAATCGATCGGGATACGTTGCTCGGGGGCTTGCAGTCGGGCCTTGCTCAGGCCGACGTTCGCCAATAAATCGTGCGGGTTGAGCCCCAGGTAGTGGGCCACTTCCAGGTAGTTGGTCAAGACGGCGGCGCGAACAAGCTTTGGCATGCAAAGGTCTTTCCTGGCGTGGTCCCGGTGGAAATCAGCGGGGCGACTATAGCCAGCACACCACGAAATGAAAAGTTTTTGAAGCCGCCTTTTTGCCTTCCCCACGACCGTCAATCCGGGGGCGTTTCGCTGTCATCAAAAGAAAAGTCGCTGTCGTCAAATGAAAAGCGCGCGGGTGGCGGGCTCTTTAATGTCGGACCAACAAAAAGATTCTGGCGAAACAGCCAGTCGAGTCATCGTGAAGGCGAAGGTGTTGAAGTGGACAAACTGCAAACTGCCGCAACCGTTCTGATCGTACCGGGTCTGCGCGACCATGTTGCCGAGCACTGGCAAACGCTGCTGGAGGCCCGGCTGAGCAATGTACGCAGCGTCCCGCCACTGGAAACCGACAAGCTCGACTGCGCGGCCCGGGTCCGGGCGATCCAGCATGAACTTGCGCAGATCGACGGGCCGGTGATTCTCGTCGCCCACAGCGCCGGTGTGTTGATGGTCGCGCATTGGGCTGCTCTGCATGGCACGGCTCGGCACAGCGCTCCAATCAAAGGCGCGCTGCTGGCCGCGCCACCTGATCTCGATGCCACCTGGCCGTCGGGTTATCCATCCCCTGAAACCCTGCGAACCCATGGCTGGGCTCCACTGCCTGCCGGCGCGCTGCCTTTTCCCAGCATCGTCGCGGCCAGCAGCAATGATCACCTGGCCAGCCTCGAAGCCGTTACCTGCATGGCCCGCAACTGGGGCAGCGAAGTGGTCAATCTCGGCGAGGTCGGCCACCTCAATCCTGCATCGGGTTTCGGCCATTGGCCGCAAGCCGAGGCACTCATTCTGGAACTGGATCGTTAGTCAGGCACCTGGCCGGTCGGCACACGTCCGGCAATTGCTCTAACGCGTGAACACAACGCAAGCCCTTTCACCTGGGCCTGTGCAAGGAAAGCTGCGCTTAAAAACAAGTACAACATGGCGGAGACACCGTAATGCATAACAATAAGAGTCACGGCCACACACTTCCTTCACGTCGCAGTCTGCTGACGCTAGCAATTCTGGCGGCATCGATGCCAGTCGCCCACGCCGTCGAGCTGGACACCGGCAATCCCGACTGGGCCGTGCGTTTTGATAACACCGTCAAGTACAACTACGGGGTGCGCACCGAGAACGCCGACAAGCGCATGCTCGGGACGCCGAACAACAATGACGGTGACTACAACTTTCGCAGGGCCGGCACCAACATCACCAACCGGGTCGACCTGCTGACCGAGATGGACGTGGTCTACAAGGACCACATGGGCGCTCGCGTCAGTGCCGCCAGCTGGTACGACAAGGCCTATGAGAACACCGGTTCCAATTCCAACCCGTTCGTCAACGGCAATGGCGACACCTCCGGGCTGGTCGCCAATGACCCGCGCCTGGCGGCGGTGACTGGCGACAATGTCGGCAATGGCAGCCCGCATCTAAGCCACTACGCCCAGCGCTACTACAACGGTCCTTCCGGGGAAATCCTCGATGCCTTCGTGTTCTACAGCACCGAAGTAGGGGAGGAGTCACTGTTCAGCGTCAAGGCCGGGCAACACAACGTGTTCTGGGGGGAGACCATCCTCAACCCGGTGCATTCGATCAGCTACGGCCAGTCCGGCCTGGACCTGGCCAAGCTGGCAGCGTCCCCCGGCACCGAGGCCAAGGAGCTGTTCGTCCCGCGCAACCAGGTGTCGATGACCTTCACCATCAACCCAGAGTTGACCGTCGGGGCCCAGTATTTCCTTGATTGGGACGCTGCACGCCTGCCGGAGGCAGGTACTTATTACGGCGGTTCCGACCTCGTGGGCTTCGGCGCGCAGTCGTTCCTGCTCGGCAACACCAACTCGATCACCCCTGGCAGCCCCTTGGGGTGTGGCCTGGCGCCCTGCAACGCGCTGACCAACGTGCGCCGTGGCGATGACCTGACCCCGCGCAATTCAGGCGATTGGGGCGTCATGGCCAAGTGGTCGCCCGCCTGGCTGGACGGCACGCTTGGTGTCTACTACCGCCAGACCTCGGACATCTTGCCGCAAGCCTGGCTCGACGCCCGTGGGCTGACCTCGGCCAACCCCAACGGCACGCGGCCGGCGGGCCAGGTGCCAGCGGTGGTCAACACCCTGAACTCGTTGAGCACCGCCACTTATCAATTGGCTTATTCGGACAAGATCGACATCTTCGGCTTGAGCCTGTCCAAGGACATCGGCGGCGTCAGCGTCGGCAGCGACCTGAACATCCGCCACAACATGCCATTGGCCAGTATCCCGGCGATCGTCAGCAGCAACAGCCCACTGGGACTCGGTCAAGGCCTTGGCTTGCTGCCACCGCGCACGGCGGCCACCGGCGTCATCTACGACACCCCGCACGATGGCGACAGCATGAGCGCCACCGGCGAAACCTTGCACTGGACGCTCAACGGCCTGATGACCTTGCCCAAGACGCCGGTGTTCGACTCGGCCGTCCTGCTCGGTGAGCTGTATTACAGCAACCTGCTCAAGCTCGATGACAAGAACGCCGCGCTCTACAAGGGCAAGAGCACTTACCGCGGTGTCGATGCGCCGACCCGCGACAACTGGGGCATCGCGGTCAACTTCACGCCGACCTGGTACCAGGTGTTTCCCGGCGTCGACATGAGCATGCCGATGTCCGTCAACGTCGGCCTCGACGGTGTTTCTCCGGTCTCGGGCGGTGGCGCGAAAGACACCGGCAACTATGCGTTGGGCGTCGGTGCGGCGATCTACAACAAGTACTTCGTCGACCTCAAGTACGTCGACTCTTTCGGCAAGGCTGACAAGTGCAACGTCAGCGGCAACAGCACCGGCGCGGCCAACGCCGGCAGTGGCGACGGCTCCACGCCGAACGCCTTCAGCGGTAACGAAAACTATGCGTGCTTCGCCGGTGGCTATTCAGCCTTCTCCGGTGGCGGTGCGACCACCGAAGACCGTGGCGCCCTGTACCTGACGCTGAAAACCACCTTCTGATTCACCCAATGCTTAAACACTAAGCAGGAGATTGATCCCATGAAATTCGTGCAAACTCTGCTCGCCGCTTCATTGGCCCTGGCCGTTGCCGCTCAAGTTCAAGCCGCCGTGTCGGCGCAGGACGCGGCCAAGCTCGGGAGCAGCCTGACCCTGATCGGCGCTGAAAAAGCCGCCAACGCCGACGGTTCAATTCCCGCCTACGCTGGCGGACTGACCACGGCTCCGGCCAGCTTCAAAGCGGGCGACAGCATGCGCCCGGACCCTTTTGCCAGTGAAAAACCGCTGCTGGTCATCAATGGCAAAAACGTTGATCAGTACAAGAACCTGCTCAGCGCTACCACGGTAGAACTGGCCAAGCGTTTCCCCAGCTACCGCGTCGATGTCTATCCGACCCATCGCACCGTGGCTTTGCCGCAACCGGTATTGGACAACAGCCTGAAGAACGCCAATGGCGCCAAATCCCTTGAAGGCGGATTGGCCATCGACAACGTCTTGCCCGGCGTGCCGTTTCCGATTCCGCAATCGGGCAGCGAGGCGATGTGGAATTTCCTGCTGCGTTACCAGGGCGTCAACATCAACTCCAAGTACGATTCCTGGAACGTTGACTCGGCCGGCGTGCCAAGCCTGGCCACCACGGGGCAGGCGTTCATCACCTACCCGATCTACGAAAACATGGCGCAGCCCATCAGCAGCGCCGATGTGTACTACCAGATGAAGCTGTATTACACCGGTCCCGCGCGCCGGGCCGGCGAGTCGATCATGCTCAAGGACGCCGCCAACCCGCTGGCGCAGCCACGCCGCGCCTGGCAATACTTGCCGGGCCAGCGTCGCGTCAAACTGGCGCCGAACCTGGCCTACGACACGCCAAATCCGGGAACCGCCGGTGCGGGCACTTACGATGATGTGTTCGTGTTCAACGGCGCACTGGATCGCTACGACTGGAAGCTGGTCGGCAAGCAAGAAATGATCGTGCCGTACAACACCTACAAACTGACCTACGCCCAGGATCCGAAAAGCCTGACCACCCCCAATCACCTGTCGCCGGACTTCGTGCGTTGGGAGAAACACCGCGTGTGGGTAGTGGAGGGCAACCTCAAGCCGGGTGCGCGCCACGTCTACCAGAAACGTCGCTTCTACCTCGATGAAGACAGCTGGGCCGCGCTGGCCTCCGACCAATATGACGCCCGTGGTCAGCTCTACCGTGGTTCCTTCGCGTTCCTCAGCCAGAGCTATGACAAGCAGGTGCCGGACTCCACGCCGTTCATGATCTACGACCTGGTCGGCGGCTCCTACAACATCAACGGTGTGGTGGGCCCGTACGGCGGCATCCGTTACATCGACTCCCTGTCCAAGGCGCAATGGTCGCCGGAGTCCCTGGCGGGGGCCGGCATTCGCTAAAGCGCCGTGTTTCAACGCCGGGTTGCACACGATGTGCTCCCGGCGCAGCTTTTTCATGAGGACGCCGTATGTGTTCGTACAAAAAGTACCGGCAGTTGGCGCTGGGCATGGCCCTTGCCCTGTTGCACGGCTTCACCCAGGCAGCCAGCTACATCGACGTGCTGGACTTGCCGGCCAAGACCAGCGCCCTGGCAGTGCGCAGTCCGTTGCTGGGCGTGGCTCGCGCCGGGGCACGTCTGGTTGCTGTCGGACAGCGTGGCCACATTCTCTATTCCGATGATGGCGGCAAAGACTGGCAGCAGGCTGCCGTGCCGGTCAGTGCCGACCTGAATGCCGTGAGTTTTCCCACGGCGGCGCAAGGTTGGGCGGTCGGCAATGACGGTGTGGTGTTGCACACCAGTGATGCCGGCCAGACATGGAACAAACAACTGGACGGTCGCCAGATCGGCGCCTTGCTGGTCAAACACTACGGTGCGTTGGCCAGTGCCGAACCGGCCAATGAACAATGGGCCACCCGCGTCGAGGAAGGCCAGCGACTGATCGAAGAGGGCGCCGATAAGCCGCTGCTCGACGTGTGGTTCGCCAATGAAAAAACCGGTTACGTGGTGGGTGCATTCAACCTGATTCTGCGCACCGACGATGGCGGCCAGCACTGGACACCCTTCCAGGACCGCACCGATAACCCGCAAAGCCTGCACCTCAATGCCATCGCGTCCACCGGCGATGCGCTTTACATCGTTGGCGAACAAGGCCTGCTGCTCAAATGGAATGAATCCGCGCAGCGTTTCGTGGCGCTTGAATCGCCTTATCAGGGCAGTTTTTTCGGGGTGATCGGCAAGCCTGGCGAAGTGTTGGTCTACGGCCTGCGCGGGCATGTGTTCCGCAGCGTCGACGGTGGCGCGAACTGGGCCGCGCTCAACACCGGCCTGCAAGTCAGCATCACCGCTGCCACGGTGGACGCCAAGGGTCGCTACCTGCTGTTTAGCCAGGCAGGACAAATGCTGGTCGATGCAGGCGATTCGCGACTGACGTCAATACCTCAGCAAAATCCGGCCCCGTCAGCCGGCGCCATCAGCACCCCCGACGGCACGCTGGTGTTGGTCGGCAGCCGTGGTGCCCGGGCACTGAACGTCAAATAAGAACTGGATTCATTAGAGCGAGTACCCTGACATGGGCAACCTCAAGCAAGACACCATGCCGGTGATCCGCCACATGCGTGACTTCGATCGGCGCTCGGGCAACCGGCTGGAGCGCTGGGTCTTCAATTACCGTCCGCTGTTCATGCTGTGCATGACCCTGGTCACGCTGCTGTTGGGCTATATGGCGGCCACCCGCCTGGAGCTGCGCCCCAGCTTCGAGAAGATGATTCCGCAGAGCCAGCCCTACATCCAGAATTTTCTGGAGAACCGCAAATCGTTGCGCGGCCTGGGTAGTTCGGTACGGGTGGTGGTGGAAAACACCCAGGGCGATATTTTCGACCCCGATTACCTGACCGTGCTCAAACAGGTCAACGACGACTTGTTTCTCTCCGAAGGCGTTGACCGGACCTGGATGAAGTCGTTGTGGAGCCCGGCGGTGCGCTGGAACGAGGTGACCGAGGAGGGCTTCCAGGGTGGCCCGGTGATGCCCGACGCGTACCACGGCTCGCCCGAAGACATCGACCAGTTGCGCCAGAATATCAATCGCGCCGGCATCGTCGGCAGCCTGGTGGCCAGCGATTTCAAATCGAGCATGTTGATTGTGCCGTTGCTGGACAAGGCTTCGGCCACCGGTCAAGGCATCGATTACTACGCCTTCGCGCAGCGGCTCGAAACGCAACTGCGCGACAAGATCGAGTTTGCCGGTGACAGCCAGGCACGCAAGGCCGGGGAGGAGGGCAAGGGCAAGTACAAGGTCCGTGTGATCGGTTTCGCCAAGCTGATCGGCGACCTGATCGATGGCCTGATCCAGGTGATGATGTTTTTCGGCCTGGCAGTGGTCACCTCGTTCGTCATCATTTACCTCTACACCCGTTGCCTGCGCAGCACGCTGCTGGTGATTGTCTGTTCGCTGACTGCAGTGGTCTGGCAACTGGGCATCGTCGCCTGGCTGGGGTATGCCATCGATCCGTATTCGGTGCTGGTGCCGTTCCTGATCTTCGCGATCGGTGTGTCCCACGCGGCACAAAAAATGAACGGCATTATGCAGGACATCGCCCGTGGCACCCATAAACTGGTGGCGGCGCGGTACACCTTCCGGCGTCTGTTTATTGCAGGTGTCACTGCCTTGCTGGCGGATGCGGTGGGCTTTGCGGTGTTGATGCTGATCGACATTCCGGTGATCCAGGACCTGGCGATCACCGCCAGCATCGGCGTCGCCGTATTGATCTTCACCTCATTGTTGCTGATGCCGGTGGCGCTGTCGTACATCGGCGTCGGGGCGAAAGCAGCTGAACGGGCGCTGAAGATCGACAACCGCGCGGCGCAGAGCCGAGGCTTCGGCAAGCTCTGGGATTTGCTCGACCGCTTCACCACGCGTAAGTGGGCCACGGGCATCGTGGTCGGGGCCGTGGCGTTGGGCATCGCGGGCTTCATGGTCAGCCAGCACCTGCAAATCGGTGACCTCGACAGTGGCGCCCCGGAGCTGCGCGCGGACTCGCGTTACAACCGTGATAACGCCTACATCACCAGCCACTATGCGCTGTCCAGCGACCTGTTCGCGGTGATGATCAAGACGCCGCCCGAAGGCTGCCTCAACTACCAGACCCTGATCCTCGCCGACCGTCTGGCCTGGGAACTGCAGCAGTATCCTGGGGTGCAAGCGACTTCATCGCTGGTCAATGCCGTGCGCCAGATCACCGCCGGTTCGTTCGAAGGCAACCCCAAGCTCAACAGCATCCAGCGCAATCAGAACGTGCTGAACTACGCGGCACAACAGGCCTCGGTCAACGCGCCGGAGCTGTTCAACACCGACTGTTCGGTGATGCCGGTCATTGCCTTTCTCAAGGACCACAAAGCCCAGACGCTGGACGCCGTGGTGGCCATCGCGGACAAGTTCGCCAAGGACAACAGCACGGCCGATCGCCAGTTTCTGCTGGCCGCTGGCACCGCCGGCATTGAAGCCGCCACCAACATCGTGGTGCGTGAAGCCAACCACACGATGCTGCTTTACGTGTACGCGGCGGTGACGCTGTTTTGCCTGATTACCTTCCGCAGCTGGCGTGCCACGCTGGTGGCGCTGCTGCCGCTGGTGCTGACCTCGATCCTGTGCGAGGCGTTGATGGTGATCATGGGGATTGGCGTGAAGGTGGCGACGTTGCCGGTGATCGCACTGGGGGTGGGGATCGGCGTCGATTACGCCTTGTATTTGCTCAGCGTGCAATTGCACTACCAGCGCCAGGGCCTGCCATTGGCCCAGGCTTACCGCAACGCGGTGTCCTTCACCGGCCGCGTGGTGGGGCTGGTCGGCATCACCCTGGCGGCGGGCGTGGTGTGCTGGGCCTGGTCGCCGATCAAGTTCCAGGCGGACATGGGCATCCTGCTGACCTTCATGTTCCTCTGGAACATGCTCGGTGCGCTGATCCTGATCCCGGCGCTGTCGCATTTCCTGCTGCGCAACATTCTCCCCATTCCAACGATGTCCACCGAACGTACGGCGGAACTGATCGGCACTCCCTGAACCAGGGGCCACTTCCATTGACCAGGGCAGGTTCAATGCCCTGGCATTTGCCTGAGGATTTCAATCATGTCTGATTACAAAGCACCCTTGCGTGACATGCGCTTCGTACTCAATGAAGTGTTCAACGTTTCCCGATTGTGGTCTGCCATGCCGCGCCTGGCCGACGTAGTGGATGAAGACACCGCCAATGCGGTCCTGGAGGAAGCGGGCAAGATCAGCGCCGAGCTGATCGCACCGCTCAATCGCAGCGGCGACGAGCAGGGCTGTTCCTGGAACGACGGGGAGGTGATTACCCCAGACGGTTTCGGCGTCGCCTATCGGGCCTTTGCGGAAGGGGGCTGGGTTGGCGTGGGTGGTGATCCAGACTATGGCGGCATGGGCATGCCCAAGGTAATCGGCGCTCAGGTCGAGGAGATGGTCAATGGCGCCAACCTGTCGTTCGGCCTGTACCCGATGTTGACCGCCGGCGCCTGCCTGGCGATCAACGCCCACGCCAGTGACGAGCTGAAAGCCACGTACTTGCCCAACCTGTACGCCGGGCTCTGGACCGGTTCCATGTGCCTGACCGAGCCGCATGCCGGCACCGACCTTGGGCTCATTCGCACCAAGGCCGAACCCCAGGCCGATGGTTCCTACAAGGTCAGCGGCACGAAGATTTTCATCACCGGCGGCGAGCATGACCTGACCGAGAACATCATCCACTTGGTCCTGGCCAGGCTGCCCGATGCGCCTGCTGGTCCCAAGGGTATTTCGTTGTTCCTGGTGCCCAAAGTCATGGTCAACGCCGATGGCAGCCTCGGGCAGAAAAATGCGCTGTCCTGTGGTTCCATTGAACACAAGATGGGGATCAAGGCCTCGGCCACCTGCGTGATGAACTTCGATGGCGCCACGGGCTGGATCGTCGATGCGCCGAACAAGGGCCTGGCGGCGATGTTCACCATGATGAACTACGAGCGGCTGGGCGTCGGTATTCAGGGCCTGGCCACCGCTGAGCGCTCTTATCAAAATGCGCTGGCCTACGCCCGTGATCGTTTGCAAAGTCGTTCGCCGAGCGGTCCGCAAGTCAGCGACAAGGTGGCCGATCCGATCATCGTTCACCCGGACGTGCGGCGCATGCTGCTGACCATGAAAGCCTGCAATGAAGGCGGCCGTGCGTTCTCCACATACGTGGCGATGCAACTCGACATCGCCAAATTCAGTGACAACCCGGACAAGCGCAAACGCGCCGAGGCGCTGGTGGCGTTGCTGACGCCAGTGGCCAAGGCGTTTCTGACCGATCTGGGGCTGGAATCCACCGTGCATGGCCAGCAGGTGTTTGGCGGCCACGGCTACATTCGCGAATGGGGCCAGGAACAACTGGTGCGCGATGTGCGGATCACCCAGATCTACGAAGGCACCAACGGCATTCAGGCGCTGGACCTCGTCGGACGCAAGATCGTCGGCAGTGGCGGGGCGCTCTACAAACTGTTTGCCGACGAGATCCGCCACTTCAGCGCAAACGCCTGTGCCGACCTCGCACCGTTCACCGGACCACTCAATGCCGCCCTGGACAACCTCGACGAATTGACCGCCTGGGTGCTGGACCGCTGCACATCCAACCCCAATGAGATCGGCGCGGCGTCAGTCGAATATCTGCACGCCTTCGGCTACACCGCTTATGCCTACATGTGGGCGCGGATGGCCAAAGCCGCCATCGGCAAGGAAGCACAGGACGATTTTTACGCGAGCAAGATGGGCACCGCGCGTTTCTATTTCGCGCGCCTGTTGCCACGCGTCCAGTCATTGGCGGCGTCGGTCAAGGCGGGCAGCGATTCGCTTTACCTGCTCGATGCAACGCAATTCTGACGTGACCGCCACTCAACAGACTCAGGAAGACCTCACAGTGGTAACGACAAAAATAATCGCTCCCGCGCCGGGCGCCTACGCCTATCCGTTGCTGATCAAGAGCCTGCTGCTCTCGGGGGCGCGGTACTCGCCCGATCAGGAGATCGTCTACGCGGACAAGCTGCGCTACAGCTACCGAACGCTGAATCAGCGCATCCAGCAATTGGCCAACGCGCTGACCCAGGCGGGCGTCAAGGCCGGGGATACGGTGGCGCTGCTCGATTGGGACAGCCATCGGTACCTGGAGTGTTTTTTTGCCGTGCCGATGCTTGGCGCGGTGTTGCATACGGTCAATATCCGCCTTTCGGACGAGCAGATTCTCTACACCATGAACCATGCCGAGGATGACCTGGTGCTGGTTCATGATGATTTCCTGCCGTTGATGGAGCGGATTCACGATCAGCTGACGACGGTCAACGGCTACCTTCAGCTCAGCGACGCCGACGCGCCAACGACCACGCTGCCGGTGCTGGGGGAGTACGAAAACCTGTTGGCGCAGGTGGAGCCGCACTTCGACTTTCCGGACTTCGATGAACACTCGGTGGCGACTCTCTTCTACACCACTGGCACCACCGGAAATCCCAAGGGCGTTTACTTCAGTCATCGCCAGTTGGTGCTGCATACGCTCAATGCCGTCGGCACGTTGGGGGTGTATCAAGGCGCGCCGCTGTTACGTTCCGACGATGTCTACATGCCCATCACACCGATGTTTCATGTGCATGCCTGGGGCGTGCCTTATGTCGCGACGCTGATGGGCATCAAGCAGGTGTATCCGGGACGCTACGAGCCCAATCAACTGGTCAGGCTGTACCGCGAAGAAAAGGTCAGTTTTTCCCATTGCGTGCCCACGATCCTGCAAATGATCCTGGGGTGCGACGAAGCGACCCGGACCGACTTCAACGGCTGGAAAATGCTCCTGGGCGGCAGCGCCTTGACCCACGGGCTGGCGTCCCAGGCCACAGCGCGGGGCATGCGTGTGCATAGCGGTTACGGGATGTCGGAAACCTGTCCGTTGCTGTGCGTGACCCACCTGCGTGACGCCGAGATTGAACAGCCAGCGCAAGCGCAGGTAGCGTCACGCATCAAGACTGGCGTGGCGGTGCCGATGGTCGACCTGAAAATCATCGATGCCTGCGGCAATGACGCGCCTCAGGATGGCGAAGCGCTGGGGGAAATCGTGGTGCGGGCCCCTTGGCTGACCCAGGGCTACCTCAAGGATCCGGACCAGGGTGCGCAACTGTGGGAGGAGGGCTGGATGCATACCGGTGACATTGCCTCCATCGATGCCTTGGGCGTGATCGAGATCAAGGACCGAATCAAGGACGTCATCAAGACCGGCGGGGAGTGGGTCAGCTCACTGGAACTGGAAAACCTTCTCAGCGAGCATCCCGCCGTGACCTCGGTGGCGGTTGTCGGCATTCCTGATGTCCAGTGGGGTGAACGGCCAATGGCGCTGGTGGTGTGTGCGGCGGGAGAGCGTATTACCCCGGACATGCTGGTGGCGCATCTGCATCAGTACGTTGAGCGCGGCCATATCAACAAGTGGGCCATTCCCAAGCAGATCAGGGTCGTGACCGATATTCCGAAAACCAGTGTGGGGAAAATCAACAAGCGCTTGATCCGGGAACTCGAACTGCGCCAGCAAGCACTGGAAATTGGCTGATCTGGACTAGACTCATGCGAGTTAGCTCAGTGACTTACTCGCGTGAGGCCTTGGACATGGCAAAGGAAAAAAAGCGCAGCAAAAAAAGTGATGCCGACGAACACCCGAAGATGACTAACAAGCAGTACCTGGGTGAGCTGCGACGACTGCACGTCGAGCTTGTGAAGTTGCAGGAATGGGTGCAGGACAAAGGCATCAAGGTTTGTATTGTCTTTGAGGGCCGCGATGGCGCGGGCAAGGGCGGGACCATCAAGGCACTGACCGAACGGGTCAGCCCGCGCGTCTTTCGGGTCGTGGCGTTGCCTGCACCGACCGACCGCGAAAAAAGCCAGATGTATGTGCAGCGTTACCTGCCGCATCTGCCTGCGGCGGGCGAAATAGTGATTTTCGACCGCAGTTGGTACAACCGCGCCGGCGTCGAGCGAGTCATGGGATTTTGCACCAAGGAGCAGGCTGAAAGTTTCCTCAAGGCCATTCCCCTGGTGGAGCGCGCGATCGTCGATTCGGGGGTGATCCTGCTCAAGTATTGGCTGGAAGTGAGTCCCGAGGAACAAACCCGTCGGCTCGAAGAGCGCATCAACGACGGACGCAAAATCTGGAAGCTGACACCCATGGACCTGAAGTCGTACAGCCGTTGGTACGACTATTCGCGTGCCCGGGACGACATGTTCAAGGCGAGCGACACCGAACACGCCCCCTGGCTTGTGGCCAATTCCAACGACAAGCGCCGGGCGCGCCTGAACATCATTACCGACTTGCTCAGTCGTATCCCTTACAAGAAGGTGCCGCGAGAGAAAGTGACGCTGCCCCCACGGCAGAAACCCGGCAACTATCGCGAGCCGGATCATCCGTTGCGGCATGTGCCCGAGAAGTTCTGAGGGTGTGCAATCAGCCGGCCGGTTCGGCCGTACAACTCATCGCCACTGAGCCAGGCTTCTGGAAAACTGCAGTATTGTCGGTTTGCCAGAAGCTGTAGCTTCCCAGCGCATCCTTGCCGATGTAACGGATTCCCACATCACTCTGCACCTGGTTCAGGGTGATCGAGGTGTTGGCCCATTTCAGGTACACAACACCGGGCTGGGTGATGAAAAAGGTGGCGGCAACCAACACGTTCAACCCGGTACATCGAAATGCCACTGGGCCTTCAGTCAGTCTATCCGGGTCCTTGGTCCGCACAATGGCCGAACCCTGGCGCAACTGGTACGCACGCTCGGCATAACTGCGGATGACGCACGATTTGGGCACTGGGTCGGAGGCACACCGATTGCGGGTGTCGACCCAGAACTGCTGGTCGATGATGACGTTATCTGGCGGCGGTACTGAACGCTCATCCGTGAGCGCCAGTCGATAGAGACGCATCAATTCAACGTCCATCTGCGCCAGTAGCGGGTCGCGACAGATCAGCTTTTCGACGGTTGCCTTTGCCGTGGCGCAATCGAAACTGGTTTTGAAGGACGCCGCGTTGGCACAGGTGCTCGTCGCCGCGCACAAGCTGGCAGCGAGCAGGCAGGTGAAAAGGGTCGCGACCGTTTTCATGTTGGCTTCACCCGAATCATTGCGTGATGCGCGGATTGCTGTGGGCCTCTCTGTCCGGTGAACGATCATTCGTTTGCATAGGGTGTATCGCAGTGTAAGTCAGTGCTCGAAACTTGCCACTCCCGCCCGCCAGCGGGTGCTTTTTTTTAGAATCGATCCAGTCGGTAGGATTCAATGGCCGGCAACCCATGGGTAAGGGGGAGCTTCGCAGGCAAGGCGAGTTGCGCGATCAGTTCGGCGGTCACCGCCGCCTGCGTCAGCCCAAGGTGCTGGTGACCGAAAGCCAGCAGCACCTTGCCGTCGCACACTCGGTCGATGATCGGCAGGGAGTCGGGCAAGGACGGGCGAAAGCCCATCCAGGGCGTGGCCGCCTGCGCATTCAAGTCCCGGGTGAACAAGCCGGCACTCAACCGGTGCAATTGCCAGGCGCGCTCCATGGCCGCCGGCCGCTCGAGGCCGGCGAACTCGACGGTGCCGGCCAGTCTCAGTCCATCTGTCATCGGGGTCATGATGAACTTGCGCTCCAGCGAGGTGACGGCGAAAGGTAATCGCTCCTGCTCATGAGGCAACATCAGGTGATACCCGCGCTCGGTGTCCAGCGGCACCTGCTTGCCGGTCAGCGCTGCCGTCAGCTTTGCCGAGTGGGCGCCGCAGGCGATCAGTACCCGGCGCGCCATCAGAAGGCCTTGATCGGTGATCAGCGAGACACCGTCCGCTTGGAGACGGGCGCTCAGGACCTGTTGCTTGAGGAAATGCACGCCGCTGGTTTTGGCAGCCTCTACCAGTTCACAGACAACCCGGTAGGGGTCGAGAAAATGACCCGTTTGCGGAAAAAACAGTCCGCCCTGAATACGCTCGCTGAGTTGAGGTGCCGTCTCGCGCACCGAGGTGGCGGACCAGTAATCGACCGGCACCTGTTGATGCTGCATCCGCGCCTGCAGCGCTTCGATGGCCTGGCGCGAGTCGGGACGTTCGAATACCAGTAATGAACCGTCCTGACGTAGCAGATCGGGGTGGGCAATATCCTTCAGCAATCGGTGCCAGGCGCCAAGGCTGCTTTCGTTAAGTGCGCGCAGGCCGGACACGGTCCGTTGGAAAGGCGCTGCGCGCAGATTCAACAGCAGGCGCGTGAACCAGGGCAGGGCGTGCGGCAGGTATCTCCAGTCCAGACGCAGCGGGCCCATCGGGTCGATGAGCATGCCGGGCAGGCGTTTGAGGATGGACAGGTCGGCGATGGGAAACACCTGTTCGGTCGCCAGGTGCCCGGCATTGCCGAACGAGGCGCCCCGGCCAGGGTCTTGCTGGTCGATGACCACCACTCGCAGACCTTGGCGTGCCAGCCGAACGGCACAGGCGACGCCGATGATGCCGGCGCCAACCACGGCAATGTCCGGGGGCTCTGTGCCGGGGCCGCTCGTCCGGTTCGCTTGGTGGCGAGCGGAGTTGGCGTGCTCACCGATCAACGTTTGGCCTGTCACAGTCATGGCGCTTTCCTGGCGATAAGGGTGGACCCGGCGGCGAAACCGGGTGCTGACGCAGTGGGCTCGGTCAGGTTGAACTCAGGCGACGTTGTGTTCTGCCGACCAGTGCTTGTACCACTGGCGGAACAACGTGTACTGGTTCTCGGCATAATGCCGTTGGGCATCGCTCAACACATCGGTTTCGTTGAAATGCAGGGTGTATTCCTTGTCGCCATTGAGCACCATCAGGTGCTTGTAATAGAGCACCAGGTCACAGCCCTCGTCGAAGGACGACAGCACCGCTAGCGCCGATTCCAGTTCGGTGGCCAGGCGGCGGGCCTTGGCGTCGCCCTTGGCCGCTTGCTTGCTCAGCGTCACCAGTTGCAGCACTTCACGCGGCAGCGCATTGCCGATGCCAGTGATCGCGCCAGTGGCGTTGCAGTTGACGAAACCATGGACCACTTGGGTGTCGACACCGACCATCAGGGTGACGTTATCGTCCGCGGAGGTGATGTTCTCGGCGGCGTAACGCAGGTCGGCAGCACCGCCAAACTCTTTGAAGCCGATCAGGTTCGGGTGTGCGCGGCGCAACTCGAAGAACAGGTCTGCACGGGTGGCAAAGCCATAGTAAGGGCTGTTGTAGATCACCGACGGCAACTGCGGGGCCGCCTGCAAAATCGCTGAAAAGTGCGCTTTTTGCGCGGCGGGTGAGGCCCCACGGGAGAGAACGCGGGGGATCACCATCAGGCCATGGGCGCCGACGCTGGCGGCATGGGCCGCGTGGGAAATCGCTTCGCGGCTGTTGACGGCGCCGGTGCCAACGATGGTCGGAACACCTGCGGCGACCAGACGTGCCACGCCTTCCTGGCGCTCGGCTTCGGTCAACAGCGGCCAATCACCCATGGACCCGCAATACACCACCGCACTCATGCCGATATCGACCAGTTCGCGACCCTTGGCCACCAACGCATCAAAATCCGGTTTGCGTTCGGCGGTGCAGGGGGTCATCAGCGCAGGAATGCAGCCAGTGAAAATGCTATCGCTCATTTGTTCAGCTCCTTGACGCGTTTATTCAAATGACTTGAAGGTGAAGTGCCGCGTGGTTTTTCAAATGCCCCACGCGAAGGGATCCTGTTCGTCGATCAGCAGTGTGCTGTCGGCGGTCATGAACGCCTTGCCGGTAATGAACGGGCGGATGCGCTCGCCTTCCCATTCGTAACTGCCGACGAACTGGCTGCCGGTGATGCTGGCCTGGACCCAGCGCTCGCCGGCGGCGAGTTTCCCATCGGCGGCCAGGCACGCCAGTTTGGCGCTGGTGCCGGTGCCGCAGGCCGAGCGGTCGTAGGCTTTTCCGGGGCACATGACGAAGTTGCGGCTGTCGGCGTGCTCATCGTCGGCAAACAGTTCGACATGGTCGATCAGCGCGCCGCCTTCGCCATGGACACCTTGGGCCTCCAGCGCCTTGAGCATCGCCCAGGTGTATTCGGTGAGGGCTTCGACATTGTCCAGTTGCAACGCCTGGCCGTGGTCGGACACCAGGTAGAACCAGTTGCCACCCCAGGCGATGTCGCCGAACACGCGGCCGTATCCGGGAACATCGACCGGGACTTGTTTGCGGTAGCGGTAGGCGAGCACGTTGCGCAAAGTCACCGTGCCGTCTTCATGCAGCGTGGCGTCGACCGGGCCGACCGGCGTGTCGATCTTGTGCACACCGGGCGCAATGTGGCCCAGGTAGTGCAATGAGTTGACCAGGCCGATGGTGCCGTGACCGCACATGCCGAGGTAGCCGGCGTTGTTGAAGAAAATCACGCCACACGTGGCATCCGGCGAGACCGGTTCACAATACAGGGCGCCGACCAACACATCGTTGCCACGGGGCTCCAGCAGGCAGGCCCGACGCCATTGATCGTGGTGATCGCGCAGGGCATCACGCTTCTCGGCCATGGTCTGGCCGGGCAATTGAGCAAAGCCTTTCATCACCAGGCGGGTCGGTTCGCCGCCGGTGTGGGAATCGATGACGTGGATGCGTTTCATGAACGTGCCTTCGCCTGACATAGCGTCGCCTTTTTGTGGGTTGTTGGATCGGCAGGTGTGCATGCAATGGCCACAGCGTGAGCGTGTCAGGGCATTTGCGATTGATGTTTTGCGTGGGCACGGATGACGAAATCGGCACAATGCGCGTGCACAAGACGACCACATCGCGGGCACCTCGACACGGCTCCCGCCTTGGGTCAATCTGCGCGAAGAAGGCTTTTGTCTATTCAGAGAAAGGGAGAACAGGATTCATGACGCAGCACGCCTTAGCGGTCCTGTGCCAGGGGAACGAGCTGAATCGGCCCGACACCCTCGATGAATTGCTGGCGGGCGTGGCGTTTCTGTTACCGATGCTGGATGTGATCCCTAACGCCGCGATCTTTATCAAGGACCGTCAGGCGCGCTATGTCATGGCCAACCGCACGCTGGTCCAGCGCTGTGGATTGAAGCAGTTGCAACCGTTGCTGGGGAAAACCAGCGCCGAGGTGTTTCCTGCACAATTGGGGCCTGGTTATACCGAACAGGATCGTCGGGTACTGGAGCAAGGCTTTGTCCTGGAGGACCAGCTGGAATTGCACTTGTACGGCAGTCGGGAACCCGGTTGGTGCCTGACGCATAAACGACCGTTATACAACCGCGACGGTGAAATCATTGGCCTGGCAGGGATTTCGGTCGACCTGCAGTCCACCAGCGATACCCACCCGGCGTACCAGCGACTGGCAGCGGTCGATCAATACATCCGCGCGCATTTCAATCGCCGTGTCACCTTGGGCGAACTGACGCGCATCGCCGGGATTTCAGTGGCGCAACTGGAAAGGTACTGCAGGCGAGTGTTCCACCTGACGCCGCGACAGATGATCCAAAAGGTTCGCCTGGAGCACGCGCATCGTCTGTTGCACACCGATATTCCCATCACCGACGTGGCTTTGCAGTGCGGCTACACCGATCACAGCGCGTTTACCCGGCAGTTCAAGGCATCCACCGGGTTCACGCCGCGCCAGTATCGGCAGGCAACCCGGCACGTCAGCAATGACTTCCCCGCTGTACAAACGTAATCTTCCCAATCCGCGTCCCCTACAAGAAAAATCAGGAGTCATTGATGCAACCGATCCGTCTCGGTCTGGTGGGCTATGGCAAGATTGCCCAGGACCAACACGTTCCCGCCATCAACGCCAACCCCGCGTTCCAGTTGGTGTCTGTCGCAACCCAAGGGCAGCCCTGCGCCGGGGTCGAGAATTTCCGGTCCTTGAGTGAGCTGCTTGCAAATGGCCCGCAGGTCGATGCGATCGCCTTTTGCACCCCACCGCAAGGTCGATTCGCGCTGGTGCAACAAGCCCTGGCGGCCGGCAAACACGTGCTGGTAGAAAAACCGCCGTGCGCCACGTTGGGGGAAGCGATGGCGTTGGTGAGTCAGGCGCAGGAGCAGGGCGTCAGCGGTTTGTTCGCCTGGCACTCACGTTACGCGCCCGGCATCGAAGCCGCCCGTGACTGGCTGGCCACCCGCACCCTGCAAAGCGTGCAGATCGATTGGAAGGAAGACGTGCGCAAGTGGCACCCAGGCCAGGCATGGATCTGGCAGCCCGGCGGCCTGGGTGTCTTCGATCCCGGCATCAATGCCTTGTCGATCGCAACCCATCTGCTGGCGCTGCCGCTGTTTGTCGAGTCTGCCGAACTGCGCGTCCCGAGTAATTGCCAGTCGCCGATTGCCGCGTCCATCAAGATGTCCGACGCGCGTCACCTCGATATCCGTGCGGAGTTCGATTTCGACCACGGCCATGAAGAGCTCTGGAGTATCGAGGTTCGCTGCACCGAAGGCACCTTGCGCCTGGACAACGGTGGCGCACTGTTGAGCATCGACGGCGTGCCTCAAGCCGTATCGGAGGAGGGCGAGTACGCCGCGGTGTATCGACATTTTCAACAGCTGATAAGCGATAAAGCCAGTGACCTGGACTTGCAGCCATTGCGGCTGGTTGCTGACAGCTTTTTTGTCGGCAGTCGAGCGTCGGTCGAGCCGTTTTACGATTAGCGGTCGCTCAGGGGCAGCGCCGATAACACACCGACCGGTTTTCGTGGCCGGTCATTCTGTAAAAGCAGCAACGACACGTTGAAGACGCCCGCGATGTCTACGTGATGGGCACCCTGAGACGGCTCGATTCAGTTGGAATGTTTTATTGCCAAGGGAGTCAACCGACCATCACGTTTGCGGAACAGTCCCATGTCTATTCCCGCTCAGACGGTCAAAAACCCATCCAGCGCGCAATGCCAAGAGCCTTAGCGCATGAGTGCTATCGATTCGGCATTGATGGCTGCGCGTAGCCAGTTTGCGATCACCATCAGTTTTCACATCGTGCTGGCCGCGCTCACGATAGGGCTGGCCAATTTTCTGATGGTGCTGGAAGGGTTGTGGCTGTGGCGTGGCCGACAAATCTATCTGGATGTCTACCTTTACTGGCTCAAGGTGTTTGCCCTCAACGTGGCGGTCGGGACGGCGTCAGGTCTGATTCTGGAATATCAGTTCGGACTCAACTGGTCGCGACTCTCGACCCAGGCTGGCGATATTCTCGGTCCATTGATGTTCTATGAAGTATTGGCTGCCTTTTTTCTAGAAGCAGGCTTTCTGGGCATCATGCTGTTCGGTCTGAAGAAGGTCGGCCCTCGTCTGCATTTCTTCGCCACTTGCGCGGTTGCCGTCGGCTCGTTGATCAGCGCGTTCTGGATTCTTTCCGCTAATTCCTGGATGCAGACACCCGCAGGTTACGCCATAGGCGCTGACGGCCGTTTCATTGCCGAGAATTGGTGGGCGATCATATTCAACCCGTCGTTTCCGTATCGGCTGGCCCACATGACGCTGGCGGCGTTTCTAGGCACGGCGACCCTGGTCGCCGGAACCAGCGCATGGCAACTCTTGCGCTCACCGCAGAACCCGCGAACCCGCCTGCAATTCTCCATGGCGCTGTGGCTGATTGTGGTGTTGGCACCAATGCAAATCCTTGTGGGTGACCTGCACGGTCAGCACAGCCTCAAGTTCCAGCCACAGAAGATCGCGGCCATCGAAGGCTCATGGACACGTCCGCCTGAGGGCGCGGGGGAACCGTTGCGCCTGTTTGCCATTCCCGACATGGCCGAACGACGCAACCATTGGGAAGTGGCGATTCCACGCGTTGCCTCTTTGTATTTGCGGCATGACCTGAGCGGCACCATCGCCGCGCTCGATGAGTTCCCTGCCGAAAACATTCCACCCGTGCCGATCGTGTTTTTCGCGTTTCGCTTCATGGTCGGGTTGGGGCTGTTGATGGTGGCCCAGGGGCTGACCAGCCTGGTGTTGCGATGGCGACAGCGTTTGTACGAGGCGCGCTGGATGCTGCGAGGCTGTGCATTGATGGCCCCGGCGGGATTCCTCGCGATGCTGTGCGGCTGGGTGGTGACCGAGGTCGGCCGCCAGCCTTTTACCGTCTATGGCTTGTTGCGCACAGCCGACAGCCTGTCATCGGTGTCGCGCGAGCAGGTGATCGGCTCAACCTGGACGATCCTGGTGTTTTACCTGCTGATCTTCGGCATTGGCCTTTGGGTGCTATTGCGAATCCTGCGCGAGCCACCGCACAAGGATGAGGCCGGGCCGCAACCGACGCTGGCGGACGAGACAGGACAGGCCTGAGGAGATGATCGATGTTGGACACTGATTGGATCGTCCTGCTTTCTGCTGCGGCGCTGGCGTTCTCGGTGATGAATTATGTGCTGCTCGATGGCACTGATCTGGGCGTCGGGGTGCTGATGGGGTTGACCCGTTGCGGCGAGGATCGCCGGGCCATGGCCGTGACGATCCTGCCGATCTGGGATGCCAATGAAACGTGGCTTGTGCTCGGCGGTGGCGGCCTATTGGCACTGTTTCCGTTGGCCTACGCCATCCTGTTACCGGCGCTTTACGTGCCTTTTATCTTGATGTTCCTGGCGTTGATTCTTCGAGCGGTGACGTTGGAATTTCGTGATTACGCACCTACCGATGCCATCAAACGCGCGGTGGATGGCTTGTTGTTGTGCGGTTCACTGCTCGCCGGCGCAACACAGGGAATCGTGTTGGGGACTCTTGTCCAAGGTGTGCCGAATAACGCCGGGCAGTACAACGGAAATGGCCTGGTATGGCTCAACGTGTTCCCACTGTTTTGCGGCGCAGTGCTCGTGGTGGGTTACACCTGGTTGGGGGCTTGCTGGCTCTATTGGCGTACGGTCGGCGAACTGCAGCGGCGCTCCGCTCTGCAGGCCAAGACCCTGGGCCTGGTGACCGTGGCACTGTTGATCGTGTTGGTTGCCTGGACGGCGACCCTTGACTCTCGCTATGCGCAACGGCTTGCAGAACGGATTGTGTGGATGCCGGCGGTCATGCTGTTGATGACGTTGCTGATCGGCTTTGCTCTTGGCTTTCGAAGCCATCGTCAGTCCCTGCCACTGATCGGCGCCTTGGGCGTGTTCGTACTGGCGTTTGCCTTGATGATCGGGGTGCTCTTTCCAATGATCGTTCCGCCGCAACTGACGTTGCAGGCTGCTGCCTCCAGTCGCAACAGCCAGATGTTCATGCTGGTCGGCTTCGCAGTTCTGATCCCGGTAACGCTCATCTACAACACCTACGGCTTCAGCGTCTTTAGCGGAAAGGTTCGAGTGAATCATGAATGACTGGCAGGTACGCCGGTCGCGTCCCAGGGGTGACTGCCTCGACGGACTCATTTTTAACAGGAGGCGCCTTGTGACTGATCAACTTGATGCAGGTGTGCGAAACATTGTCGTGATCGGCACGTCGGCAGGTGGCGTTCAGGCGCTGATCGCCTTGTTTGAAAACCTACCCGCCGACCTGCCGGCGGCCTTTCTTGTCGTACTGCATATCCCGGCTCATGAACCCAGCGTCCTCCACAGCATTCTTGCGAGGGTGACGAGCATGCGGGTCGTGGCGGCCCAGGAGGGACAACGCATTGAAGCGGGCACGGTCTATGTCGCCGTTGCGGATCGGCACCTGATGGTCACGGAGGACGGGATACGCCTGACGCGCGGGCCGAAGGAATGTCGTGTTCGGCCCGCAGTCGATGTGCTGTTCCGCTCAGCCGCGGTCAATTATGGCGCTCGGGTCATTGGCGTCATTCTGTCCGGTGCATTGGATGACGGCACCGCAGGGATGTGGGCGATCAAGGATCGCGGCGGCTTGACCTACGTTCAGGACCCTGGCGAAGCCATGCTGAGCTCAATGCCCGACAGTGCCATTGCGCATGTGGAGATCGATCTTGTCGGCCCGACGTCAGTGCTCGCCACCGCACTTTCCAAAGCGGTCGGCACCCGCATCGCTGATCAGCCGACACACGAGGTAAAAACCCGTCATGTGATCGAGAGCGTGATCTCCTTGAAAGGAAACGGTCTCGAAGCCGGTGTCATGGGCTTAGGTAAGGTTTCCCAATTCACCTGTCCTGATTGCCATGGCGTCCTTGTGCAAATCGAAGAAGGCACCATCGTCAGATTTCGCTGCCACACGGGCCATGCCTTTTCGATGAAATCCTTGATTTGTGAGGTCAACGAAGCCATCGACACAGGACTGTGGGACACATTGAGGGCGGTGGAGGAAAGGATCCTGCTGCTGCGTCAAATGGCGGAACAGGCGGCAAGCGTAGGCGCTGCCAATGACGCCGCCGAATGCACTCGACAAGCTGATCTGGCTGAAAAACGCCTGGCGCCACTACGTGAATGGGTGCTTGATCCCAAGCTCTTTGGTCACGATGACGATAAATAGCGCTGGCAGCGTTTTCAATGTCTGGCCTGGTCCCGGGGGCGATCATCAAGGTCAGGCGCCTTGAGTAACGGGCTGCGAAGACCGTTTCGATTAGTCCTCCAGCTTGATTTCCAGCCGCTTGAACCTCGAAGCCAATGTCGTGGGTTTGAGGCCCAACAGTTCGGCGGCCCCCCCTTTGCCAAACAGTTTTCCGTCGGTGGCTTTGAGCGCAGCCTGCATGTTGTTGCGCTCGAGCTCGCGAATCTGCGCGTCCGTCATGATCACGGATGAGGGAGAGGGCTTTGGGATAACGCTGAGACTGGGTTCATCGGGCAGGTCGAGGTTCAAGTCGGCGCCGTTGGAGGTGATCAAGGCGCGCTCGATGACGTTTTGCAGTTCTCGGATATTCCCCGGCCAGGAGTAACGTTGCAGCCGTTCGATATCGGTGTTGCGCAGGCGCCGCCCGGGCATGTTCAGGCGTTTGCCGGTCTGTTTGAGAAAGTGCGCCGCCAGCGGTGCAATATCCATCGGACGTTCACGCAGTGCCGGCGACTGGATCGGGAAAACGTTGAGACGGAAATACAGGTCTTCACGAAAATGTTTCGCCGCGACTTCCTGGCGCAGGTCGCGGTTGGTCGCGGCAATGATCCGCACATCAACCTTGCGGGTGCGTTCTTCTCCGACCCGCTCGAACTGGCCCTCCTGCAACACCCGCAGCAGTTTGCTTTGCAGCTCTAGCGGGATTTCACCGATTTCGTCGAGAAACAGCGTGCCGCCATCGGCCAGCTCGAAGCGGCCGACCCGGTCGCGGACGGCGCCGGTAAAGGCGCCGCGGATATGCCCGAAGAACTCGCTTTCAAACAGTTCAGTCGGAATCGCCGCGCAGTTGACCCGGATCAGCGGACTGGCGTTGCGGCGGCTGGCCTGATGGATCGCGCGGGCGATCAACTCCTTGCCAGTGCCAGATTCACCATTGATCAGCACACTGGCATCGGTGGGGGCGACTACGTCGATCTGCTTGATGATTTTCAGGATCGGTTCGCTCTGACCGACGATCTCGCGATAGTTGTGTTCGATATGAATCTCTTCCTGCAAGTAGGCGTTCTGCTCCTCCAGCCGTTCCTTGAGTACTTTGAGTTCATCGAGCGCATTTTGCAGCTGGGTTTCGGTGCTGCGTCGTTCGGTGATGTCGCGGAACACTACGACGGCACCCACGATACGGCCGTCCGATATCACCGGCGTGCTGGTGAACTCCACCGGAAACGAACTGCCATCGCGCCGCCAGAACACTTCCTGGCGCCCCTCATGGACCACGCCGTCACGCACCGCCTTGTAGATCGGGCAGTCTTCCACCGGGTAGTGGCTGCCGTTGGCATGGGTGTGGTGGTGGATGCGGTGGATGTTCTTGCCGATCATGTCCTGCGGCTCCCAGCCCAGCATGCGCGCCCCGGCCGGGTTGACGAAGGTGGCCAGACCTTCGCTGTTGATGCTGTAGATGCCGTCGCCTACCGAACTGAGCAGCAGTTGATTGTCGCGCTCGGTTTCCTGGAACAGGTTAAGAATGTTGCGCCATTCGATCAGCCCGCCGCGCATGGTGCGCTCGGTATGAGCCTGGTCGCGCTGGTATTTCTCATGGCTCAGCTCGCGCAGCACCAGAATAAGATGCTGCTCACCCTTGATCGGCAAGGTCGTGGCGGAAATGGCCAGCTCGATACGCTCGCCGGTCTTGCAGTTGCAGCTCAGTTCTTCGGTCCAGCCGCGACCTTTGTCCATCACCGCTTGGGTAAACACGATCAGGTCCGCCAGTTGATGGCCGAACAGCTTGCTTACCGGCAGCTCCAGCAACTCCTGGCGCGGGTAGCCGAGCAACTTGCAGGCCGCGATATTCAAGTCGCCCAGTCGATCGGAAAACGGATTGAGCAGCGCGATCGCCTCGGCGCAATGCTCGAACACCATGTGCCGTGACGAGTAAGCCAGGTCGGCCCAGCCGCTAAGGGAGTCTGCGTCGTTCATGATTACGAAATCTCGTGATTAGCCGCTACGAATATTCGTACTTCTACGGGAATGCGTGATTCCCCGATAGCCTCAGATGCATCAGAAAAAACCGGATCAGAAAAGTATTTGTAATTGAATCAATTACATAGCTTTTGGAGAAAAATAATTTCAAAGCCTGGCACGGCGTTCGCTCTATCTCCTGCAACCCGGCAGCCAACTCAGGCCGCCGTTAACGCACGAAAAAACTGGAGAGCGACGATATGCCAACCGTGGATATCCCCCATTACAAAGACGGCGACTTCCTGGTCAATTATGAAGAGAAAGTCTTCGAGGACATCAAAGCCGAGCCTGGCGAGAAAGTCCTGATCACCTTCCACACCATCGCCTTCGAGGGCTCTATCGGCCTGGTCAATATGCTTCAGGCCAAGCGTCTGCTGCGCAAGGGCTTCGAAACCAAGATCCTGCTCTATGGACCTGGCGTGCAATTGGGCGTGCAGCGGGGTTTCCCGACCCTGGGTGCCGAAGCCTTCCCCGGCCATCTGGCAGTCAACAAGCAGCTCATCCAGTTCATGGAAGAGGGCGGTGAGGTCTACGCCTGCCGCTTTGCCCTGCAAGCCCTGTACGGCCAGACCGAGAAGGCGCTGATCGAAGGCATTCGCCCGATCAACCCGCTGGACGTGATGGACCTGCGCCTGCTGATGCGCCGTGAGGGCGCGATGATTATCGACACCTGGACTGCCTGACCGAACAAACCCTTGTGGGAGCGAGCCTGCTCGCGATCGGTGTCAATGATGCACCGCGTCGTCCGCATCGCAGGCAAGCCCCGCTCCCACAGGATCGATGTCGATCTTCCGAGCACAACTTACTTCAGGACCCCCTCATGGCCATCATTCGCGCAGCCGCCGTACAGATCAGCCCGGTGCTTTACAGCCGCGAAGGCACCGTGGACAAGGTCTGCCAACAGATCATCGCCCTCGGTCGACAAGGCGTGCAGTTCGCCGTGTTCCCGGAAACGGTGGTGCCTTACTACCCCTATTTTTCATTTGTGCAGCCTGCCTTTGCCATGGGCGCACAACACCTCAGGCTGCTGGATCAATCCGTGACGGTTCCGTCCGCCGCGACCCTGGCGATTGGCGAAGCCTGCAAGCAAGCGGGAATGGTCGTCTCCATTGGCGTCAATGAGCGCGAGGGCGGCACGATCTACAACGCTCAGTTGTTGTTCGATGCCGACGGCAGCCTGATTCAGCATCGACGCAAAATCACGCCGACCTACCACGAGCGCATGGTCTGGGGGCAGGGCGATGGCTCCGGCCTGCGTGCTATCGACAGCGCGGTCGGACGCATCGGCTCGCTGGCATGCTGGGAACACTACAACCCGCTGGCCCGTTACGCCTTGATGGCGGACGGCGAGCAGATTCATGCCGCGATGTTTCCCGGTTCTCTGGTGGGAGACATCTTTGCCGAGCAGATTGAAGTCACCATCCGTCATCACGCCCTGGAGTCCGGCTGTTTCGTGGTCAACGCCACAGCGTGGCTGGATGCTGATCAGCAGGGCCAGATCATGCAGGACACCGGTTGTGGCCTCGGCCCGATTTCGGGCGGCTGCTTCAGCGCGATCGTGTCGCCCGAGGGCAAGTTGCTCGGCGAACCGCTGCGTTCGGGGGAAGGCGTGGTGATTGCCGACCTCGATCTGGCCTTGATCGACAAGCGCAAGCGGATGATGGATTCGGTCGGTCATTACAGCCGTCCGGAACTGCTCAGCCTGTTGATCGACCGCACACCCGCGGCGCATGTGCATGAACGCAGCCCGCACCTGGCGGCGATTGTCACTGAGGAGTTTGATCATGCAAACCAATGAATTGCTGGCCGAGCTGCAATGCCATGGCGTTCGCTGGCCTGCGGCGCAGAACGGCTTGTCCCGGCAAGGTGGCGCGGGACCGTCGGACCACAAGGCTCTAAGTTTCGGTAGCCGGACCATGATGGTGCCGATCCTCAATCAGGCCTCGCAAGATTCGCCCTATCAAGCCCAACCCAGCGCCGACGGCAGCCAGGCGCTGATCTTTCGCGAAGGCCTGCAGGTCGGTCAGGTGCAAATGCCCGGTGTGCCGAAGTTCTACGGTTTGAGCACCGCCGACGGCATTCCCTATTGGAAAATCGCCACCCTGCACAGCAGTGATGTGCTCGCGACCACCGTGTTGCAGCACTGCATTCGCTTCAATGATCGTGGCAGTTCCTGCCAGTTCTGCGCGATCGGCCAGTCGCTGGCGGCGGGTAAAACCATCGCCCGCAAACGTCCGCAACAACTGGCGGAAGTGGCAAAAGCGGCAGTGGAACTTGATGGCGTCAAGCACATGGTGATGACCACCGGCACCCCGCAAACCCCGGACCGTGGCGCGGCGATTTTGTGTGAGTCAGCCGCTGCGGTAACTGCCGCGGTCGATCTGCCGATTCAGGCCCAGTGTGAACCGCCTGACGATGATCGCTGGTTCCAGCGCCTGGCCGACAGCGGTGTGGTGTCGCTGGGCATGCACCTGGAAGCGGTCACCGATGAAGTTCGCCAACGGATCATGCCCGGCAAGGCCGAAGTGCCGCTGAGCCGTTATTTCGACGCCTTCAAGGCGGCGGTCGAAGTCTTCGGTCGGGGTCAGGTCAGCACTTACATCCTCGCCGGCCTGGGTGACAGCGAAGCCGCCATCAGCGAGATGAGCGAACGTCTGTGCGCGATGGGCGTGTACCCGTTTGTGGTGCCGTTCGTGCCTATCGATGGCACACCCTTGGCTCATCACCCTAAACCGGACAGCGCGATGATGGCCCGACTGTATCCGCTGATCGGCGCAAGCCTGCGTCGTCACGGTTTGCACTCCGATCAGATCAACGCCGGTTGCGCCAAATGCGGCGCGTGCTCGGCCCTGAAAAGCTACGAATAAACCGGAGAACGCCCATGCCGAATCTTGCCTTTGCCTTGGTCGACAGCACTTTCGAACCGTTTCGCGCCGGTGAGTTGCTGGTCAAGCCCGCCAGTGAACCCTGGGAGAAACACGCTTATTTCGCCCTGCGACGTTCGGTGTTCTCCGATGAGCAACAACTGCTCGCGCAGGACAAGGACAGCCATGATTTCCAGGCAATCGCCATCGTCGCCCTGGCCAGCAATTGCGGGATCTGCGATCAGGTGGTGGGCGCGGTGCGCATTTATCAGCCGGAGCCGGGCCTATGGTTTGGTGGACGGTTGTGTGTGGCCCCGGTGTATCGGCGACACAGCATGATTGGCAAAGCGCTGGTCAACGAGGCGGTGTCGCGGGCCAAGGAGCTGGGCTGCGAGGTGTTTCGCGCCACGGTGCAGGCGCAGAACGAAACCTATTTTCATGGCCTGCATTGGCAAACCCTCGACCAACTTGAGTTGCTCGGTCAGCCGCATTGCCTGATGCAGGCGGATTTGCCGAGTTATCCATTGATGCCGCGCCAGGTTTCATTGCGTGCGCTGAAGGTGGCTCGTCATGAATAAAGCTCCTGATCTGGCAGTGCTGCTCGACACCTTGCGCAACACGCCGGCAATGCGTTCAAAACAGGCGATCCAGCAACCGGCGGCCGTGATCGGCAGTGCTGAACAGGCCCTGACTCGTGAGCAGCTTTACGCCTTGCCCGGCGATGACACGGCAGCGATTGCCTGTGGCGACCATTTTCAGTTGCTGGCCATCGAAGGCATGTTGCCGGATTTCGTCGAGGCGGCGCCGTGGTTTGCCGGATGGTCGGCGGTCATGGCCAATGTCAGCGACATCACCGCCATGGGCGGTCGCGCCACCGCCGTGGTCAACGCGTATTGGCATCACGACACCGCTGGCGCGCAGCAATTGCTGGCAGGCATTCGTGCTGCCTGCGAGGCCTATGGCTTGTTACTGGCCGGGGGGCACACCAGCCTTGCGGCGGCTAATCCGGCTGCGCTGGCCGTAGCGATTACCGGCATAGCGCAAACATTGTTGTCGACCCTGCATGTCGCCCCCGGCCAGATCATTGCCATGGCCGTGGACCTGGAAGGCAATTGGCACGCCGACAGCACCTATTGGAAAGCCTTCGAAGGCGTGCCGGCCGAGCGCCTGCGCAGCAAGCTTGAAGTGCTGCCACGCCTGGCTGAAGCGGCATTGCTGCATGCCGCCAAAGACATCAGCAACGCCGGGGTGCTCGGCAGTCTATTGATGCTGCTGGAAACAACCGGCTGTGGCGCGACCGTCGACCTAGCATCGCTGCCGTGCCCGCCGAATGCCGATCTCGCGCGTTGGCTGCAAGTGTTCCCCAGCTACGGTTTTTTGATGACGCTGGAGGAGCGTGACTGGGCGCAAGTACAGACGGCGTTTGCCTTCGAAGGTGTGCGCTGTGAACGCATTGGCCGGATCAACGACAGTGGCCTGCTGAATGTCCAGTCCGGTCAACAGCGCGGCGAATTCTGGAACCTGCGCGAGCAGCCATTTACCGGCTTCAACTATCACTCTCTCGATCTGACCCCTTTAAACCTCAAGCATCAGGAGCACTGACATGCCCGCCGTCAACTTCAAAATCCGTTGGCCTAATGGCCGCGAAGCTTCCGGTTATTCACCTTCGACGGTGATTTATGAATACCTGGAGGAGGGCGCCAGTTACACGCTGGCGGACTTTCTGCAACGCATCGAACACGCATTGAACAATGCTTCAGAGCGGGTCAAGCAGGTCAAAGGGTTCTACTGCAGTTCGGCGATGGACACCTTGAGTTCCCTCAAGGGCCAGGCCAGCTATCTGGTCGAGCCAGGCGATGCCGCCGGGCAAGTGAACATCCTCAGCATGCGCACCGAAGGCGCCGGTCAGGTGATCGGCACCGGCTGGAGTTCATTCTGATTCATCGGTTTTCCCCCTTAACCTTTTTCGACACCGAGTACCGGAGTTCACCATGACCAGCCACCTCACCTCAATCAAACCCCCACACCACAGCGTGATCGTCGTCGGCGGCGGTCAGGCCGGGTTATCCGCAAGCTACTATTTGCAACAACAGGGCATCGATCATCTGGTCCTGGAAAAACACAGCCTGACCCACACCTGGCGCAACCAGCGCTGGGACGCCTTCAGCCTGGTGACGCCCAACTGGCAATGCGCATTGCCAGGCTACACCTACGTCGATGACTTCAAGGGCAAAGATCCCCACGGGTTCATGAAGAAGGACGAAATCAATCAATACCTGGCCGGCTTCGTCAAATCGGTCAACGCCCCGGCCCGTGAAGGGGTCACAGTGCAACGCGTGGTTCCCCGCAGCCTCGGTGGTTTCGAGGTGCACACCTCACAAGGCGAGTTCACTGCTGATCAAGTGATTGTCGCCTCGGGCGGTTATCACACGCCGATCATCCCGCGCCTTGCCGAACGCTTGCCGACAGACATTCATCAGCTTCACTCCGAGCAATACCGCAATCCCCAGGCCTTGCCCGCGGGTAATGTGTTGGTGGTCGGTTCCGGGCAGTCGGGCGCGCAAATTGCCGAAGACTTGCACCTGGCCGGTCGCAAGGTCTATCTGGCGGTGGGTGATGCGCCGCGTTGTGCGCGTTTTTACCGGGGCAAAGACGTGGTCGATTGGCTGGCGCAGATGGGCTACTACGAGATTGGCGTCGACACTCATCCGCTACGTGAAGGCGTACGCGATAACACCAACCATTACGTCACCGGGCGCGACGGCGGACGTGACATCGACCTGCGCCATTTCGCTCGCGAAGGCATGGAATTGTTCGGTCGCCTGGACGGGTTACAGGGCACTCGCTTGCAGTTTGCCAACAACCTGGGCGAAAACCTCGATAGCGCCGATGCGGTGTACAACCGGATCAATACGTCGATCGACAAGTACATCGAACAGCACTCGATTGATGCCCCGGCTGGAGCGCCTTACAACCCGGTTTGGGTGCCGGAGCAGGAGCGCAGTGAACTGGATCTTGAGGAGGAAGGGATCACCAGCATCATCTGGTGCATCGGCTTCAGCCCGGACTTTACCTGGGTCGAAGCCCCGGTTTTCAATGGCCGCGGTCACCCTGGTCATCAGCGCGGAATAACCGCGCAACCTGGTTTGTACTTCCTTGGGCTGCCATGGTTATACACCTGGGGGTCGGGACGTTTCTCAGGCGTAGCGCGAGACGCCGAGTATCTGGTGCAGCACATCATCGCCAGTGCGGTTGAAGGCAGCTTGCCGCAACGACGTGTGGCGGCAGGGTAAGCGTTGCTACCAACCCATCCACTGGCGCTGACAGGTGGGTGGGTTGCGATTTCTAATATAAAAGTCATCACCTCTCCAGGGCCGTTCCATTCAAGTAGAAAGCGGTTGCTCCGGCTTCTTCTTGAGCCTGTAGGCAAGCGCCGGTCGAGTCATGCCCAGCAGTCGCGCTGCTTCCGAGACATTTTGCCCGGCACGTTCCATGGCAGCGTGCAGGAGTTGCTCTTCCATGTTTTCCAGGCTCACCCCGAGATCGAGCAACCGGTGCACCCACTCATCCGAGGGCTCCAGCTTCTGGCTGATCAACTCACCTTCGCTCGACAGGCCAATGCTATAAGCCTCGTCGGACTGGTGCGGGAACAGTGCCTCGACAGAAATACTCTGGTTGTTATCGGTAATGATCACGCCACGCTCGATCAGATTCTCCAGCTCGCGGATATTGCCTGGCCAGTCGTAGCGCAAGCAGGCCTCGAGGGCACGATCGGAAAGGCCGAGGGTTTTTTTCTGATAGCTCAGATGCAGCTTTTCAAGGAAGTGCTCGATCAACAGCGGGATGTCTTCGCGACGATCGCGCAGCGCCGGAACCCGCACTGGGTAGACGTTCAATCGGTAGTAAAGGTCGGCACGAAAACGGCCTTCTTTCACCGCCTGGCCGAGGTCTTCGTGAGTCGCACCGATGACGCGCACATCGACCGTGCGTGTCTGGTTATCACCGACGCGTTCAAGCTCACCCTCCTGTAACACCCGCAGCAGACTGGCCTGGGCCCGAGGGGTCAGTTCGATGATCTCATCGAGAAACAATGTGCCGCCGTGTGCACGTTCAAAACGCCCCATGCGCGATTGCTGAGCGCCGGTGTAGGCACCTTTTTCGACGCCAAACAGCTCTGCTTCAATCAGGTCTGGAGAGATGGCTGCGCAGTTCAGGGCAATGAACGGGCCGCCAGCGCGCTCGCTTCGCAGGTGCAGACTGCGAGCGATGACTTCCTTGCCGACACCGGTTTCACCCAGCAGCAACACCGAGGCTTTTCCAGGGGCAACCTTGTCGATCAGCTCGCAGGTCTTGCGGTAAACCGCCGAGCGACCGATGCCGTAAAACTGGCCAGCATCGAGCTGCAGACGCTGGTTCATGTTCTCGACTTGAAGCTGCAAGGTGTGCAATTCGTCGAGGATCGAATCACTCTGGAAGTAGCGCATGAACGCTTCGGCATCCTCCCATTCCTCAGCAGGTTTGCCGATGATCCGACAGATTTTGTCACCACATCCCCGGCAGCTCACTTCCTTGTAAATAATCTGCCGGCCAATGAAAAACGATGAGTAGCTGATCGCGTAGCCCAGGAGCATCCAGCAAATCGGCTGATCTGAATGCAGCTGTTCACTCTGATGGTTTTCAACTTCAAAAGAGTCGATCCACTCGATGTCGGCGTAAAATTTTCCAGCCTCGATATCGATGTCCATCTTCAGCGGACGGACATTGACCATGCCCTTGAGCGAGTGCAATTGAGGGCCGATCAGAAACATATCGATGTCACTGGCGTTGGGTCGTAGCTTTCGCGCCAGCTCCGCGTCTTTCAAACCGGACTGATAGCCCAGCCGAAGGAAAAAGCCCTTGGCACGCTCTTCGCCGATCATCTCGATCATTTCCCGACGAAGCGATGCCATCGACGACACCTGCATCAGCAGCATGCGTTGCTCATCAAGCCAGATCTTTCCTTCGCTGCCGAGGAAATGAACGCGGTCGGTCAGGTCCTTGAGCTGCGCGGAGTGCTCAGAGGCCCGGTATTTCATGCTCATGCAAACACACCCCTATGTTTTTTTGTTGGTGGGGATGACGGGGGCCTTGCGCCTAGGCTGGGGCGTAATCGAGGCACCGTGTCAGAACGCTCGCAGGGCTTGCTTGCGTTGAAAGCTCCTATATAGAACGTCCCGAATTTCACCTGAAAGTCAATTGGATATTCAGCGAGTCTTCCTTGGATTCCGGGCAAAACCCTGATGACAGATTCGGGGAACCATCGGACGGTGCGTGACTGATTGGTCATTTGCGTGATTCGCTCGCCCGGGATTAATCAAATGATCAAATCGTCGAAAGCGACCCCTCTGCAAAATGCCTGTCCCGGCCACTTCCTGGTGCCGGCGGCTTTTTTAACCAATTGTTTTAATTGGTTTTTAAAAATTTATTCAGTTGTCTGTCCGACGCTGGCACTCCTGTTGCTCTGTACACCTGCATAACAACAGCGGAGTACCCGAGCATGAATTCATCTGGCAGCACCTTCGATCAAATGCCGCGGTACGTGCGAGTCCGCAGTGAGCCAGACGATGCCTTTGTCGAATTCGATTTCGCCATCGGTTATCCCGAGCTGTATGTCGAGCTGGTTATGCCCCATCAAGCCTTCAAGCAGTTCTGTGAAGCCCACCACGTCCAGCACATGGATGCGCAAATGTCCCGGGCCCTCGACGCCGATGCGCAGAAGTGGCGTTACGGCGAAACCCGTGGCGCCGAAGCCGTACAAGACCCCCAACAATAATTACAGGAGTCCATGCCATGAGTGTCGAGATCAAGACGACGACCGTCGAGACGATACGCAACACCTTCAGCCACACCCGCCGCCGGTTTGGCGACAAGGTTGCCAGCCGTTATCAGGAAGCCAGTTTCGACCTGGAGTCCGCTACCAATTTCCATTACCGGCCGCTCTGGCAGCCGGACAAACTGCTCAACGACGCAACGCGCACCGCGGTGGTCATGGCTGACTGGTACGCCGTCACCGACCCGCGCCAGTACTACTACGGCGCCTACGTCCAGGCTCGGGCCAAGATGCAGGAAAACGCCGAGCATGATTACGCATTCTGCGAAAAGCGCGACATGCTCGCCGGCCTTGACGCCCGGAACGTAGAGTTGATCAGCAAGCTGTTGTTGCCGCTGCGCCACGCCGAGATGGGCGCCAACATGAACAACAGCAACATTGCCGCCGACGGCTTTGGTACCAGCGTCACGCAAATGCACATGTTCCATGCCATGGACCGGCTGGGCATCGCCCAGTACCTGTCGCGGATCGGTCTGATGCTCGATGACGGCGATGTCTTGCTGCTGGCCCAGGCCAAGCAACAGTGGTTGAACGACCCGGCTTGGCAAGGCCTGCGCCGCTACGTCGAAGACACCCTGGTGGTACGCGACTGGTTCGAATTGACCGTCGCGCAGAACCTGGTCAGCGACGGCCTGGTGTACCCGCTGCTGTTCCACAAACTTGATGAGCAACTGTCGGCCAACGGTGCCGGCCAGGTCGGCATGTTGACCGAGTTCATGCGTCTGTGGTTTGCCGAAAGCCAGCGCTGGGTCGATGCCTTGCTCAAGACCGTGATCAACGAAAGCCCCGACAACAAGGCCCTCGTGCAAGGTTGGGTTGATCAGTGGAGTGCCCGTTCCGTGGAGGCGCTGCAGCCCTTGGCGGCAATGAGTCTCGATGCGTCGGCGCTGGATGCCGTCTGCACCGAATTCAGTGCCCGCCTGAAGAAAATCGGCCTGACAGGAGCCAACGCATGACTTCCCTCGTTTACATGAACCTGCAAGACACCGACTACGCGCGCTCGATCGTCGACGCGATCGTCCAGGACAACCCGCATGCGGAGATCCAGCACCAGCCGTCGATGATCCGCATCGAGGCCAAGGGCCGACTCGACATTCATCGCGAAACCGTCGAGCAACTGACCGGCAGCACTTGGGACATCCAGGAAATGCTGATGTACGTCATCACCCTCGGTGGCAACGTCGTGGAAGAGGACGACAGCTTCTCCCTCTACTGGAACAACTGATCGCCGGTTTCAAGCCAGGGTTTGATCCACTACAAGAATTCGGGAGCGCCATCATGGCCGTGAAAAAACGCCTTAATGCCAAAGAAAAATACCGCTGCATGACCCGTGACCTGGACTGGGAGCCGAGCTACCAGACCCACGAGGACATCTACCCGCACGAACGTTTTGAAGGGATCAAGATTACCGATTGGGACAAGTGGGAAGATCCGTTCCGCCTGACCATGGACACCTACTGGAAATACCAGGCCGAGAAAGAGAAAAAGCTCTACGCGATCTTCGATGCGTTCTCGCAAAACAACGGCCATACCACGCTGTCGGACGCCCGTTACGTCAACGCATTGAAGCTGTTCCTGTCGGGCGTTACGCCGCTGGAATATCAGGCTTATCAGGGCTTCGCCCGGGTCGGTCGGCAATTCAGCGGTGCTGGCGCGCGTATCGCCTGCCAGATGCAGGCGATCGATGAACTGCGCCATGTGCAGACCCAGATTCATGCGATGAGTCACTACAACAAGCACTTCAACGGCCTGCATGATTTTGCCCATATGCACGACCGCGTGTGGTTTCTCTCGGTGCCCAAGTCGTTCTTCGAAGATGCGCGTA
Organism: Pseudomonas sp. DR48; assembly: GCF_019823085.1. Lineage (NCBI taxonomy): Bacteria > Pseudomonadati > Pseudomonadota > Gammaproteobacteria > Pseudomonadales > Pseudomonadaceae > Pseudomonas > Pseudomonas sp. DR48. The sequence goes on from NZ_CP081946.1 coordinate 5,578,807, forward strand.
CGGCCGGCCCATTCGAGTTCCTCACGGCGATCTCGTTTTCGTTCGAGTATGTGCTGACCAACTTGTTGTTCGTGCCGTTCATGTCCGGCGCGGCGTTCAATGGTGATATGGCCACGGTGACCTTTGGCTTCTCCGCGCAGTCCGACGAGGCCCGGCACATGACCCTGGGGCTGGAGGTGATCAAGTTCCTTCTGGAGCAGCACGAAGACAACGTGCCGATCATCCAGCGCTGGATCGACAAGTGGTTCTGGCGCGGTTACCGCCTGCTGACCCTTGTCGGGATGATGATGGACTACATGCTGCCCAACAAAGTGATGTCCTGGTCCGAAGCCTGGGGCGTGTATTTCGAAGAGGCGGGCGGGGCGCTGTTCAAAGACCTGGAGCGCTACGGCATTCGTCCACCCAAGCATGTCGAAGAAGCCAATATCGCCAAGGATCATGTCAGTCATCAGGCCTGGTCGATTTTCTACCAGTACAGCCAGGCGACCAACTTCCACACCTGGATGCCGACCGACGAGGAGCTGGACTGGCTTTCGGAAAAATACCCGGACACCTTCGACAAGATCTACCGCCCGCGCTTCGAGCATTGGCGTGCGCTGCAAGAGAAGGGTGAGCGGTTCTACAACCCGACCCTGCCGATGCTGTGCCAGATCTGCCAGATCCCGCTGTCGTTCGGCGAGCCGGATGACCAGACCACGCTCAGCCATCGCAGTGTCGAGCACGAAGGCGAGCGCTATCACTTCTGCTCGCAGGGTTGCTGCGACATTTTCGAGTACGAGCCAACCAAGTACATCCAGGCCTGGTTGCCGGTGCACCAGATTCTGCAAGGCAACTGCGGAGGCGGCGATGTGGAGTCGGTGGTGCGCGACTACTACAACATCAACCCCGGTCAGGACAACTTCGAATACCTGGGCTCCACCGAGCATCGACGCTGGCAGGACTGGCACCCGAACGATCGCAACAGCGCGCCTTCAACGCCCGTTGACCCGGACCTGCTCAAGACCGGCTGACGCTTTGTGCGCAAGCGGGCCCCGTGGGTCCGCTTCAACCCCACATTACAAGAAGGACAACATCATGCCCGTGACTTCCATCGGGGCCTATGAGGCCCAACCCCTGGATCGCCAGGAAAACTTTCATGGCCTGCAACTGGTGTACCTGTGCTGGGAAAAACACCTGATGTTTTGTGCGCCGTTTACCTTTCCGCTGCCACCTTCGATGCCGTTCGCCGACTTCATCGAACAGGTGGTCAAACCCTCGATTTCCCAGCACCCGGACGCATCGAAGGTTGATTTCAACCAGGCAGTGTGGCGCCTGAACGATCAGCCGTTTGCTCCAGACAACAGCGCGAGCCTGATTGCCAACGGCATCGACCACAAGAGCTTGCTGCATCTCAATACCCCTGGCTTGAACGGCATTGCCGGCAGCTTCAACTGAGGATACGGCGATGAGCTACCAAGTAACCATCGAACCCACGGGCGAACAAATTGAAGTGGAGGAGGGCCAGACCATCCTCCAGGCGGCATTGCGCCAAGGCGTCTGGCTGCCCTTCGCCTGCGGTCACGGCACCTGCGCCACCTGCAAAGTCCAGGTTCTTGAAGGTGAGGCGGATCTGGGCGCGGCCTCGTCTTTTGCGCTGATGGACATCGAGCGTGACGAAGGCAAGGTTCTGGCGTGCTGTGCGATTCCGCAAAGCGACATGGTGATCGAGGCGGATATCGACGCCGACCCGGATTTTCTCGGGCATCCGGTCGAGGATTACCGCGCCGTGGTCAGTGCGCTGGTGGATTTGTCGCCCACTATCAAGGGCGTGCACCTCAAGCTTGATCGGCCGATGGCGTTCCAGGCCGGGCAGTACATCAATCTGCAATTACCCGGGGTTGAAGGCACGCGGGCATTTTCGCTGGCCAACCCGCCGAGCCGCGCCGATGAAGTCGAATTGCATGTGCGCCGGGTCGAGGGTGGACTGGCCACCGGCAAGGTTCACGATGACTTGAAGGTCGGTGACGCGGTGGAGCTGTCCGGTCCGTATGGGCAGTTCTTCGTGCGCACCTCGCAAAGCGGCGATTTGATGTTCATCGCTGGCGGCTCCGGCTTGTCGAGCCCGCAATCGATGATTCTCGACCTGCTGGAGACGGGCGATACCCGCCAGATCGTGCTGTTCCAGGGCGCGCGCAACCGGGCCGAGCTCTATAACCATGAGCTGTTCGAGGCGTTGGCGCGCGACCACGCCAACTTCACGTATGTGCCCGCGCTCAGCCAAGCGGTGGAGGATGCCGAGTGGACCGGCTTCAAGGGCTACGTGCATGACGCCGCAAAACAGCATTTCGAGGGGCGCTTCAGCAGTCGTAAAGCCTACTTGTGTGGTCCGCCGATAATGATCGATTCGGCGATCACGTGCCTGATGCAAGGGCGACTGTTTGAGCGCGACATCTTCATGGAGCGCTTCTACAGCGCCGCCGATGGTGACAGCGAAACCACCCGTTCTGCGTTGTTCAAACGCATCTGAGTTCACCCGCAACACCCTGCCGACCCTGGCTGACCTCCCGACGGTCGGCAGGGCGTCGGCTGCCTAAAAAAACAACAAAAGGTCAAAAACCTATGAAAGCTGTATCGCGAACAAAGCGTGCGAATCATCTGTGCCGTGCTGGATTGAGCCTGCTGGCAGCGGCCAGTGCTGGCGTGCAAGCCACCGAAGGCGGTGGATCTTCGTACCCGATGGGGGCAGAAAACTACATGTCCGGCGCCATGCCGCCACCGGGCTTGTATTCACAGTTCTACGTCGGGCACTACGAAGCCGATTCACTGCGCGGCAATCATGGCGAGAAAGTGCCGGTGGACTTCAGGGTAAGGGCCAACTCAGTGGCACCCCGCTTGATCTGGGTCACCGAGCAGCAGGTGCTGGGAGGAAGCCTGGCCTTTCATGCCATCGTGCCGCTGGTGGATCTCAAGGTTGAACTCAACGGTCAGTCGCAGAGTAAACAGGGATTGGGCGACATCATCTTCGGGCCGGCGCTCGGCTACCATTACAGCGACAAGTTGCACAGTATTTTCGCCCTGGATTTCATCGCGCCGTCGGGTGAATACAATCGCGGCGACCTGGCGAACATCGGACGCAATTACTGGGTCGTTGAGCCGGTGGCAGCCGTGTCCTACGTCGACCCGAACGGGCTCAACGTCGATGCCAAAATCATGTATGACTTCAACCAGCGCAACAACGCGACCGACTACCTTTCCGGTTCCGAGCTGCACGCCGATTACGCAGTCGGTTGGGGCTTGGGTAACGGCTGGGTGGTCGGCGTGGGCGGCTACGTGGATTACCAGACCACGGACGACCGACAAAACGGTGAAACGGTCAAAGACAACAAGGGCAGGGCTATCGCAATTGGTCCGTCGGTGAAATATACGAGCGATAAAGGCTGGTTCTTAACCGCCAAGTGGGAGCAGGAGACCCAGGTTCGTAACCGCGCGGAAGGTAATGCCTACTGGATGAAATTGACCGTCCCTTTTTAACCCTGTATGCCCAGCCCACCGGGCTGGGTACCTCAAACTCTTGAGCTGTTGAACGAGAAACAGGTAACCGTCTGTATTCCCGCCCGTCACCCCGCCTGAATACCCAGCCCGTAGAACCGGCACTTACCCGTAGATGCGTTGTCAGTTGTTGGCGCCTGTAGCGACGAGGATCGTCTCTGATAGCCGCACGTCAGACTGCATTCAGTGATTTCTCTTTTGGCAAAGCGCTCGCGATGGATTGCGTCCTGGACCGACTAATCCTTTTACGAGCGAGTTTCCATGGGTTTGCTTCTTGATCCGCGTCATGACATTGATGCCGCTTTACTCAGCTATCGCCGGGTGTTCTGGTCGTTGGCGCTGTTCAGCGGTGTGATCAACCTGCTGGTGCTGGTGCCGTCGCTCTACATGATGCAGGTGTACGACCGGGTTCTCACCAGCCGCAACGAAACCACCTTGTTCATGCTCACCTTGATCGCCCTGGGACTGTTCATGTTCAGCGCGCTGATCGAGTGGGTACGCGGCGAGGTGATGATTCGCATGAGCGCGGGGCTGGACGATGCCTTGGGCGAGCGGATTTTCGACGCTGCTTTCGCCCGCAGCCTGCGCGAGCACAACGCCAACCCGGCGCAGGTGCTGATCGATCTGGCGACGCTGCGGCAGTTGATCACCGGCCAGGGCCTGATTGCGTTGCTCGATGCACCGTGGTTGCCGATCTTTCTGTTGGTGGCGTTCATCTTTCATCCCTGGTTCGGCGTGCTGACGCTGGTGCTAGCCCTGGTGCTGATCGGTCTGGCACTGTGGGGCGAACTGGCGACCCGAACGCGTCTGGGCGAAGCCAATCGACTGAGCGTGCAGTCGTCGATTTACGTCAACAGCACGTTCCAGAATGCCGAAGTCATCCAGGCCTTGGGCATGCTCGGACCATTGCGCCAGCGCTGGAGCCTGCTGCAGCAACGCATCGTTGCCGCCCAGGCCCATGCCAGCGACCGTAGCGCACGTATCACCTCGGCGACCCGTTTCGTGCGCATCTCCGGGCAATCGCTGGCCCTGGGCCTGGGCGCGTTGCTGGTGCTCGAAGGCCAGTTGTCAGCGGGCATGATGATCGCCATGTCGCTGCTGTTGGGGCGCGCCCTGGCCCCCGTGGAGATCGCCATCGGCTCGTGGAAGCAATTCAACTCTGGCCGCCAGAGTTATCAGCGCCTGAGCCAACTCCTTGCCCAGCACCCGCGCGACCGTCTGCGCATGCCGTTGCCGCCGCCCACCGGCGCGGTGCGTCTGGAGCAGGTGCATGTTGGGCCGCCCGGAGCCGTGCAACCGATCCTGCGGGGAATCAATTTCAGCCTGGTCAAAGGTGACGTGCTCGCCGTCGTCGGCCCCAGCGCCAGCGGCAAATCCACGCTGGCCAGGGCGCTGGTCGGGGTCTGGCCGGCCATGGGCGGATCGGTGCGCCTCGACGACGCCGAGATCAGTCAATGGTCTCACGACGCCTTGGGCCCGTACCTCGGCTACCTGCCGCAGGACATCGAGCTGTTCGACGGCAGTGTGGCCGACAATATTGCCCGCTTCGGTGAACAGGACGCCGACAAGATCATCGCCGCCGGCCGTCACGCGGGCATTCACGAAATGATCCTGAGATTTCCCAAGGGATACGACACGCCGCTCGGCCCCGGCGGGCTTGGATTGTCCGGCGGGCAGAAGCAGCGCCTCGGCCTGGCTCGCGCACTCTATGGACTCCCGTCGCTGATCGTGCTCGATGAGCCCAATTCCAATCTCGATGAAGCAGGCGAAGTGGCACTGGTTCAGGCCATCAGTGCGCTCAAGGCAGCTGGCAGCACCGTGGTGCTGATTACCCATCGGCCGAATGTGCTGGCGGTGGTCGATCACATCCTGGTACTCAAGGACGGCACTCAACACGCATTCGGTCCACGGGACCGGGTGCTCAAGGCATTGATCCCGGGGCCAAAACCGGCAGCGGTCAAGGAGACTGGCGAAGATGCATGATCTGACCCCCGGGAAACCAACGTACAGCGAGCAGAGGCCAAGCGTACGCGGCAACGCAACACCGCCCGGCGCCAATACCGACGCGGTGAGTGCGGCACGTTATGGCGTGGGATTCCTGGTCCTGGCGCTCGGCGGTTTCCTGCTTTGGGCGTGTCTGGCGCCGCTCGACCAAGGTGTTGTGGGCAGCGGCACCGTTGTGGTGGCGGGCGAACGCAAAGCGGTGCAGTCGTTGGTCGGCGGCGTGGTGGAAAAACTGCTGGTCAGCGACGGCGACCGCGTTACCCAAGGGCAGTTGCTGGTGCAGCTCAACACGGTGCAAGCGCAGTCACAACTGGACGTGACCCGGGGCAAGCTGCTCAACGATCGCAGCGTCGAGGCTCGTTTGATTGCCGAGCGCCTGGGCTCAGCCGAGATCCAATGGCCCGCTGAACTGCTGGAACACGCCGAGGAGCCGAGGGTCAAGGCCGCCATGGCATTGCAGAGCCAGTTGTTTGCGACCCGTCGCGCAGAACTGGGCAGCCGCTTGCAGATCATCGAACACGAAGCCGCGGCATTGCAGCAGCAATTGCTCGGCTACGAAGGCGTCAAACGCAACTACGACACGCAGATGCGCTTCCAGCAGCAGGAGCTGGAAGGCCTGCGTGATTTGGCGCGCGAGGGCTACGTACCACGCAACAAACTCTTCGAGGCCGAGCGCAACGCCGCCCAATTGGCCGGGCAGATTGCCTCCGGGGTGGGCGATGTCGGCAGGACTCGTCAGTCGATCAATGAAAGTCGGCTCAAAGCCTTGCAGGCGCAACAGGAGTTTCGCCGCGACGCCGAAGTTCAGCTCAGCGAAGTCTCTGCCGAGGCGTCAGGTTTTGCTGACCAGATCCATGCTTTTCAGTTTGAAGTCGACAACGGCGCGATCCGTGCGCCGGCGTCCGGACAGGTCATGGACGTAAGCATTCATACGGTCGGCGGCGTTGCGCAGGCCGGTCAAACCCTGATGCAGGTGGTGCCGCTGGATGCGCCGATGGCGATTACCGCGCGTTTCGAGCCGTTGATGGCCAACAAGTTGCGTCCGGGGCTGCCGGTGCATGTGCATTTCACGGCACTGCAACGGGTGGATACCCCGACCGTCACCGGCACGGTGACCACAGTGTCGGCGGACCAGTTGATCAATGAACAAACTCACCAGCCGTACTTTTCCGCCAAGGTCGAAATTCCCGCCGACACCGTGGCCTCGCTACAGGCCGCTGGCCTGCTGGTGCGTCCCGGCATGCTGGCTGATGTGACGGTGGTCACGGGGGAACGGACCTTGATGAACTACCTGATGAAACCCTTACGCGAACGCTTGCTCGCAGCCTTCAAAGAGGAATGAGCATGACCGTACGGTTCCGTTATAGCGCCCGCCTGTTGCTGAGTCTGTGTACCGGTTGGGGGGCGATCAGTTCTGCCGGGGCGACCCAGGAGGCGCTGAGCCTGACCGCCGCGTACGATGCCTCGCGCATCAACGACCCGACCGTGCAATCGGCCGCCCATGCCTTTGATGCGTCGACGCATGAAGAGGCGATTGGCCGCGGCGGCCTCTATCCGCAAGTGTCGCTGACGTCGCGCTATGGCTACGGCGGTCGTACCGATGGCGGCAGCGACACCAGCTACGTCAACAGTAACGATTACCAGGCGAACAACGTCACCCTGGCGGCGCAACAACCGCTCTACGACAAAGGGCGCTGGGCCGCATATCAGGAGGGCAAGGCGCGGGGGCAGTTGGGTACGCAGCTATTCGACGTTGCCGGCCAGACCTTGTACGACAGGGTTGCCAAAGGCTATTTCGATGTCGCCCGGGCCGAGAACGAGATCAAGTTGATCGCCCAGCAAAAGACCGCCATCAATGGGTTGGTGACGCAAAGCAAAAAGCTTTACCAGGGCGGGCAGGGCGCAATCACCGATATTGATGAAGCCCAGGCGCGGCTCGATCTCGTCGAAGCCCAAGAGGCTGAAGCCCAGGCTCGCCGCGTGGCTGCGTTGCGGGCGTTGTCCGGTCGCGCCAGTGTGGCCATCGAAGACATCCAGTCGATGCGCGAAGAACTGCCCACCGGCAACCCGATTCCGCCGGAGCGGGATTTGCCGTACTGGACTGCAATTGCCCATGATGCCAACCCCGAGCTGGCAGCCCGGCTGGCGGCGGTGAAAGTCGCCGAAGCGCAGGCCGACAGCCAGCGCGCCGGGCATTATCCGACGTTGTCGCTGACCACCCAGCTCAGCCGCCAGGAAACCCGTCAGTATCAGGAGCAAGACCCGCGGCAGGATTCGTATTACGTGGGGGTTCAGCTGGAAATTCCGTTGTATCGCGGCGGTGCGGTACGCGCCTCGGTCGCGAAAGCCGAAGCGCAAGTGGCCGGTGCCCAGTCCGACTATGACGTACAACGCCAACAATTGGCCGAGGACATCGAGACCGATTATCTGGGCGTGGTGGCCGGATTCGCCAAAAGCAAGGCGATGCTGCGGGCGGTGGAGTCCAATCAGCGAGCGCTGACCTCGACGGAAAAGGGTTTCCAGGGGGGAGTGCGGTCAACGGTGGATATTCTTGATGCACAGCAGCGGGTGTTCCAGGCGCGTCGAGATTTGCTCAACACCAAGCTCGACATGCTGCAAAGCTATGTCAGCCTGCACACCCACACCGGCCAGATGAACCGTGCGGTACTGGAACAGGTGCAAAATCTGTTCTGAGGAATGAAGCGGGGGGAGAGATTGACGCCGGTCTGCGACCCTAATCCTCTGAAAACGGGCTTACTCACGAAGACGGTGGGTCAGCTTGTATCCACGCTGGATGTGCCGCCGTCATCGCGAGCAGGCTCACTCCCACATTTTGATCTGTGGTTGTCCTCGATTTCCCGAGCGCAGCAAACCCCTGTGGGAGCGAGCCTGAACTGGTCAAGTAAATCCGGACACCGGTTACGGTGTTTATGCCGCTTTTTGCTCCATAGCTATTGGCGACAAGTATTTGTTGTAGCTGTGGAGCCTGGTGCGGTTGTAGTACATGAAAAAACGGACCATGTCGGTTTGTGCTTCTTCGCTCGTGCCATAGCCGCCACGCGGCACCCATTCTGACTTCAGAGTGCCGAAAAAGCGTTCTGTTGGAGCGTTGTCCCAGCACTGCCCGCGATGACTCATGCTTTGCAAGATGCCATGACGCGTCAGCTCCTCTTGAAACTTGCGGCTGGTGTACTGACAGCCTTGATCCGAATGGAACATCAGTCCAGGTATGCACACTCGAAGCTCTGTCGCCATCCGTAGCGCTTTGCTAACCAAGTTGGCGTCATTAACCAGGGAAAATGCCCAACCAATGACACGGCGCGCAAACAAGTCGATCACGATGGCCAGGTGAACCCAGCGCTTACCCACCATCAAACTGGTAACGTCGCCACACCAGACTTGGTTGACCGCGGCTGGCTTGAAATTGCGCTTCAGCAGATTGGGCGCGACAAATGCTTCAACTCCTTTGGATCTGAATGGGTGAGGCTGGCGCTGTTTACTGACAATGTTGGCCTCCCTCATCAGTGCTTTAGCCAGGCTTCTGCCTACCGCTATGTTTTGGGCCTGAAGATGCTTGCTGATCGCTCTGGACCCCATGGCTTCCCGGCTTTCGCTGTGTAACTCGACGACTTTGCCTCTCAGTTCTTCGCGTCTGATCCTTGGCTTGGTGCACCGCTGAACCCATTCATAAAAACTACTGCGCTTAACGTCGAAAACGCGACACAAGATGGCGGTCGGGTATGACTCTCTTAGCTCCGCGATCATCGAAAACGATCGGGGTCCGACATCAAGAGAGCGGTAGCCTTTTTTAAGATCTCGGCCTCCATTTCCATGCGTTTGATTTTGGCTTTCAAATCCTGAATCTGGCGCTGATCTTCGGTAATGGCCTTGGTGCCTTGAACCGGTTGCCCCTTGTGTTCCTTGCGAACCTGATCCACCCAACGTCGTAAGGCTGTGGCACTAATGTCCAGCGACGCGCAGACTTCCTGTACCGAACAATTGTCATCAATCACCATGTTGGCCGCACGGTGTTTGAACTCGCGGGAAAAGACTCTTCTTTCTTTCATGGAACCTCCAAATTGGCGAAATCATATCGCCCTTAAGAGGTGTCCGGAATTATTAGGCCAGTTCAGCCTGCTGGCGATAGCGGTGGGTCAGCTTGCATCCACGCTGGATGTGCCGCCGTCATCGCGAGCAGGCTCACTCCCACATTTTGATTTGTGGTTGTCTCCGATTTCCCGAGCGCAGCAAACCCCTGTGGGAGCGGGCTTGCTCGCGATAGCGGTGGGTCAGTCAGCATCCATGCTGGATGTGCCGCCGTCATCGCGGGCAAGCCCGCTCCCACATTTTGATCTGTGGCTGTCCTCGATTTCCCGAACGCTGCAAACCCCTGTGGGAGCGGGCTTGTTCGCGATAGCGGTGGGTCAGTCAGCATCCATGCTGGATAGGCCACCGTCATCGCGGGCCGGCTCGCTCCCTCCGGTTGTGGATTGACTCAGGCGGTGAAATCGCTGGCGTGCAGATCCTTGACGCCTACCAGTTGAATTTCAAACTCGGGGGTGGCGTCGGCGTTGACGCTGCCGTAGAGAATGCCGTCGGCAAAGCGCAGTTGGCCGGTGGCGTTGGCTGGGTCGAAGGCGTTGCTGCCGATGAAGGTGAAGGCGTCAACAGCGGCGGTCAGCGGGTTGGCGTCCAGGCCGGTGAAATCCAGATGGTCGCCCTCGATGCTCTTGAAACCGTTGATCACATCGCGTGAAGCACCGATGCCCATGTCCGACAGCGCACCAAATGCGTAGGTGTCCGCGCCAGTGCCGCCGGTGAGAGTGTCGGTGCCTGCACCGCCGATCAACCGGTCATCGCCCGAGCCACCTACCAACGTATCGTTGCCCGCACCACCGTTCAGAACGTTCGCGGCGCTGTTGCCCGACAGACTGTCGGCGTAGGCACTTCCCGTCAGGTTTTCGAAGAACTTCAAGGTGTCGAGCCCGGAGCCCACGGTGTCTTGTTGCGCTGACGTCGAGAGGCTGACGGTGACGCCGGACAGGGCGCGTTCAAAAGACACGGTGTCATTACCCTCGCGCCCGTCCAGCACATTGTTGCCTGCTCCGGCGAACAGCGTGTTGTCCAGTGCGTTGCCCGTGCCATTGGCGGCGCCGGCGCTATCGATGTACAGATTCTCGACGTTGGCGCCGAGGGTATAGGCCGCCAAGCTGCTGTGTACGCTGTCGATCCCTCCCGGCACTGCATTGCTGTTGGTCTCGATCACGGTGTCGTTGGCGTTATCGACATAGTAGGTGTCGTTGCCATCGCCGCCGCTCATGCTGTCGGCCCCCGCGGCACCATTGAGCACGTTGGCGGCGGCATTGCCGGTGATGAAGTTGCGCAGCTCATTGCCGGTGCCGTTGATGTCCGACACGCCGGTGAGTACCAGATTTTCGAGATTGGCACCCAGGGTCCAGCTGACCGAGGCTTGCACCGTATCGATCTGCGAAGGCGAGGCGTTGGTTTCCACCACGCTGTCGGCCGCGTTGTCGACCACATAGATGTCGTTGCCATCGCCACCGGTCATGGAGTCGGCGCCCAGGTCGCCATCCAGTGTGTCGTTGCCCGAGCTGCCCACCAGGGTATCGGCCTGGTCGGTGCCGGAGATCATCCCGCCCTGGTTCTGAGCGTTGTCGAAAATGTCCTGCACGCTGTTGTTGTCGTTCGCGTTGCCTTGAAAACCAAGGTCACCGGCGATGTAGTCGGCCAGGCGCTGGCCAACGATTTCCGCCGATTCCTCGTGCAGGTGCCAGACGTCATCGGGATACACCAGCGGATCGACTTCATAGCGCAAGGGCAGGTCGGTGTAGTCCACCGCCAGCTTGACGTCGGTGCGCTCGGCGGCGATCTCCTCCTGGACGGCGCGGACATAGCCAACCCCTTCGACGATCGAAGCAATCTTTTCTGCCGAATAACCCCGGGCACTCGCCGCATCTTCCTGGTAGTGACCGGTTTCCATCATGTACACGCTGAAGTTGCCGAACTGGGCATGCAGGTAATCAAACACGTTCATGGTCGCGGCCTTGTAGGCTGCGGCTGCCGCTGCTTTGTCCGTGGCGCGGCCGATCTCCTGGGCGGCTTCCTCGCCCTGGCCCCAGATGATGCCCATGGTGACGTTATCGATCGATTTCAGTTCGGTGAGCTGGTCCCCCAGCAACGCGACGGCACGCAACAGCGCAGGCCCGGGTTGGTTGGTGTCGGTCAACCACCAGCACAAACTGAGCTCCTCGGCGCCCAGGGTCGACAGGCCGTTGACCGTACTGCCACCCACCGCGATGTCGATGCCGTTACCGTCGGCATCGGTGAACTGGCTGCGTACGTCATAGGTGGTGTAGCGATCCAGGTCATTGACCAGCATCGATGTGCCGGACTGATTATCGTCCTCGGTCATGCGCAGCAGACGCGCATTGGATTGGCCGAGGGTGGGCAAGTAGAGGATGTCTTGTTGCGCGCGCTCGCCGAACACGAAGTCGCTGGCGGTCAGGGTGTTGAGGTAGTTGCCATTGAGGGCGATTTCAAAACGGTTGCCATCGGCATCCGCATCGGCTGACTTGACGTAGGTCTTGTCGCCGGCTGCGTTGAGGGTCATGTACAGCGTGTGATTGCTGCCATCGCCGAGGCCGAGAAAGCCCAGGCCCGACACATCGATCTTGTCGACGCCGGCGGTGAAGTCGTAAATCGTGTCGGTGGCCGTGATGCCGCCGGCGTCGTAGTCGCGGTAGCTGTCGAGCGAGTTGCTGTAGCGGAAGGTATCGGCCCCGTCGCCGCCATACAGCGAATCGCGTCCGGCGCCGCCGTCGATGATGTCCGCGCCAGCGCCAGCCTTGATCGTGTCGTTACCACCGAGGCCGAGTATCAGGTCCGCATCTGCCGTGCCGTTAAGGGTATCGGCGTTACTGGTGCCGGCAATGGTGTTGGCCGGCGCATCGGCCACCGCCAGGGCGAAACTGTCACTGACCGACTCCCCAGAAGGATCGGTGGCCTTGACCAATACGCTGTAATTACCCGATGCCGTGCTGATTGGCGTACCGGTGAACGTCAGGCTGGTGGCGTTGAAACTCAGCCAGGCGGGCAGGGCGCTGCCGTCGGCAAGGGTCGCGGTGTAGACCAACACATCCTGATCGGCATCGGTGAAGCTGTCATGGGTCACCGTGTAATTGAACGCGGTGTTTTCGGTGGCGTTCTGATCGAGGAGGGGAATGGCCACCACCGGCGCGACATTGCTGGGCATGTTTTGGTGGGTGTCGAAGACAAAATGACTCGCCGTCAGGCTGCTCACCAGGTTGCCCGCCATCGACACTTCGAAGCGGTTGCCATTGGCGTCGGCGGTGAGGTCCTTGATGTAGGTGCGGTTGCTCGATGCGCTGTAAGTCACTTGCAGCGTGCCATTCAGGCCATTGCCCAGGCCGGTGTAGCCGAGCGTCGAGACATCGATCTTGTCCGCTGTCACGTCGAAATCGAGGATCTGGTCACTGACGCTGGCAGAGCTGGTGCGGTAACTGTCGAGTGTTGAGGTGTAGCGGAACACATCGGCACCCGCGCCGCCGGTGAGCTTATCCGCCCCGGCGCCACCGACCAGGATGTCGTTGCCCGCGCCGCCATTAAGCGTGTCGTTACCGGCGCCACCGAACAGCTGTTCGTTAGCAGCGGTGCCGGTCAGCGTGTCGTTGTTCGGCGTGCCATTGATCACCGTGGGAGAGGCGGGCACGTCCTGCACGGCGAGAGTAAAGCTGTCGCTGACGGTGGCGTTGCTACCGTCGCTCGCAGAGACCTGGATGGAGTAGGTGCCCGACGCGGTGTCGCTGGGTGTGCCGCTGAACGTGCGAGTGGCTGCATCGAATGTCAGCCAGCCGGGCAGGGCGCTGCCATCGGCCAGTTTGGCGGTGTAGCTGAGGCTGTCGTTATCCGGATCGGTGAAGCTGGTGGCCGGTACGACATAGCTGAATGGCGTGCTTTCGGTAGCATTCTGATCCAGCAGCGGCGTGGCCAGCACGGGCGCCTGGTTCGTGGCAGGCGTGGTGGCGAAGACGAAGTTGGCGCTGGTCAGTTTGTCCAGGTAGTTGCCGCTCAGCGTCACTTCGAAGCGATTGCCATCGGCATCGGCGTTCAGCGACTTGATGTACGTCTTGGTGCCGGCACTGTTGAGCGCCAGGTACACCGTGTTGTTCTTGCCATCTCCCAGGCCGGTAAAACCGATGGCCGAGAGGTCGATCTTGTCGGCGCTGATATCGAAATCAGTGATCACGTCGCTAAGGTTGGCGCCGCCAGTATTGTAGTTGCGGTAACTGTCCAAGCGACTGGAGAACACAAACGTGTCCGCGCCGGCGCCACCGGAAAGGGTGTCCATGCCGGCACCGCCGTCGAGCTTGTCATCGCCCGCGCCGCCACTGAGGCTGTCGTTACCCGCCAGGCCAAGCAACGTGTCAGCCGAGTCGCTGCCCAGCAATGATTCGCTGGCGCTGGTGCCGGTGATCACCCGATTGAAAATGAAATTACTGGCGGTCAGGGTGCTGGCGAGGTTGCCCGAGAGAATCAACTCAAAGCGATTGCCGCTGGCGTCGGCGTCGTAGTCCTTGATGTAGGTGCGATCGTTGCTGGCGCTGTAGCTGACCTGCAGGGTGCCGCCACGGCCATTGCCCAGGCCGGTGAAACCGAGACCGGCGAGGTCGATCTTGTCCTGGGTGACGTCGAAGTCGGTCACGGTGTCATCGAAGCTTGCGGTTGCGTTGCGGTAGCTGTCGGACTGAGCGGCAAAACGGAACGTATCGGCGCCGGTACCACCGGTGAGTTTGTCGATGCCTGCACCGCCCACCAGAATATCGCTACCAGCCCCGCCATTGATCGTGTCGTTGCCGGAACCGCCAAAGAAAATCTCGCTGTCGGCGCTGCCCAGAAGGATGTCGTTGCCAGCCGTACCTTGCACGGTAGTCATCGGCACCGTGTCGCTGACGTAGCTGCCGTCGCCATAGACCAGCGTGGCACTCTTGCTGATGTGACTGATGGTGTTGCCGATGATGGCGTTGCGATCGGTGCCGTCTTCGTTGCGCTCTGCAACACCGTAGGTCGACAGGTTGCTGCCGCTGATGATGTTGCCCTGGATGGTGTTGTCGCTGCCGTTGAAGTACTTGCCGGACACGCCCAGGGTGTCGTCGTAGGACTGGAGAATGATCTCCGGTACGGGATTGCCCAGGGAATTGTTGTTGAGCGTGTTGTCGATGATCTCGACGTGGTTGCTGCCGTAGATGCGGACACCGGCGCTGGCATTGTCATGAATGTCGAGGCCGCTGACGGTCACATCGCTGGACAGTTTGATCAGCACCCCTTCGGCACCGTTGCCGTACACCTCGCCACCGGTGATGGTGATGTTGCTGGGGGAGGGGATGTTCTCGCTGCCGCGCTGCACCACGATGCCATTGCCGCCGTTGTTGTAGGCGACGTTATTGGTCAGGGTGAAGTCGTGGGTACTGGTGACGACGTTGAAACCATGCCGGTCGTTGTCGTAGGCGACGTTGTTTTCAAACGTGCTGTCACTCAGGAAATCAGCGACGAAGCCGTCCAGGCCATTGCCGTGGGACACGCTGTTCTTGATGACCATGTTGACGGTCTGCTCGTGGGGATCGAAACCATACCCGGAGCAATCCTTGATCTCGACACTGTCGAGGGTGACGTTGGAATCGTAGCCTTCTTTGCGGGGAATAAAGCCATTGAACCAACCGTCGATCTTGCCCGTGGTGCTATCGCGGTTGCCATCGATGGTGAGGTTGCTGATGCCGAAGTCGTGGGTTTCCTCGCCATAGGCGGAGCGGATAACCCCCGTGATCTTGGTGTCGGAGCCATCAGCCACCTTGACGTTGGTGGTACCCATGCCGTCGCCGTACAGGTAGACGTTGCTCTTGAGCATTAGGCAGCCATCGGAGGGTTCCACCCCCCCCGAAACGATATACGTGCCAGTCGGCATATACACCTGTCCACCGCCTGCAGCGGCGGCCGCATCAATTGCACTTTGGATTGCCGCCGTGTCGTCGGTGAGGCCATCTCCTTTGGCGCCAAAATTTTGTACGTTAAAAATCATGAGCTTATCTCCGTATCAGGCTTTAATCGCAGAAGGTGCCAATATTCCATCGACGACCACTGTGTTATGACCCAGAGACACGCAAAAGTTTTGACCGTGCATCGGAGATACGTCAATAAACCGATATTACTGATCAGTGGTTGTGAAGAGTTTTTACGGATTTACGTTATTTTGACGCTCTTCCTGTAAGTGAAATGCGCTGAAAACGCGGACGATCGCTGGAGCTATGATTTGAGTTCGGCGGGGCTGTGAGGCCGTTTAAGAGGAGGGGGATGAATTTCTTGCTGGGAGTTAGAGGCGGGCTAAAAGTCGATGACAAGGCCTGAAGTTGGTTTACTTTGAAATATCTAGAGTAATAGCTCTACTAAATGAACGTTTAGTTTAGCTGTAGTTTTCGAGCAAATAATTTGCACCTTGGACAGGCTTGAAGTAGCGATTTGCAATCAACGGTGTTGCTAAAACAGACGCCATCACGGGCATGGAGCTCGCAGCTAAGAGCTGTCTAGATTTCAAGGGCGTCGATCCCGGGCAATTTGTTTTCCGAGCTGTTAAACAAGTCGAAATTTAGCCAAGGCCAATTCTTGAGCAGCGGCATTGTCTCTTTGCGTTAATCCATTCATAGCGGAATCTGATAATGAATTCGTCGATACGGGGATATTCGTCGCTGCCGCGAAATGACTATCCGTGAAATCCCTGTACCAACGCCGTGTTGAACGCTGCAGATTTCACACAGCAGCGTGCGCG
This sequence comes from Pseudomonas sp. DR48, assembly GCF_019823085.1. Taxonomy (NCBI): domain Bacteria; kingdom Pseudomonadati; phylum Pseudomonadota; class Gammaproteobacteria; order Pseudomonadales; family Pseudomonadaceae; genus Pseudomonas; species Pseudomonas sp. DR48. The sequence goes on from NZ_CP081946.1 coordinate 5,595,197, forward strand.
GAGGCAGGTCTGGAATGTTAGTAAAGCCACAAAGAACAGTCACGCGCCAAAACATCTCTATCAAGCAAATGAAATGGCGAACTCGGGGTTGGTGAACGCCCACGTCAATATGGGCGACATTAGAAGAATAAACGGGTGATGTACCGTCAACTCAGGCGAACCGTACGGGCTAGAACGCAGAGGTACTTTTTGAGGTGGGAACAAAACCATCGGTCTACAGATTTATTACTGAGCGCTTTGACAGGAAGATCTGCGCGCAACCCTGGCCCAATTGGAAATATCTAGTTACGTGTAATGTATATTATGTTAAATGATGTGTCTGTGCGGAACTTCCTGTGCTTGTGCTGTCAGCGACTATGGTTAGCCGGAATTTCCTCCTACGTCCTATCTATCTGTTTTAAAAAGAAAAAAAGTTTTCTGCATAGGTCGTGATTCCCTAACCAGGGCTTGTTCTCCGGAAACGGCCCCATAAATTTCTCGGGTTTAGACACAACTGATGCAACTCTGGTTGACCAAATACGTTTTTCCGGCTGATTTCCGTCGTTTTTCCGGCGATTTAGACTTATGCATTTCAGTGCCTATTCCCCTGGAACCCTTTAGGTGCGCTCCTTTCAATAATTTCCCCCAGTATGAACACGCCTTCTAAAAAATATCGATGGTTTGCATCTTTCCGGTCGATGACTACATCAAATCAGACAATAGCTGAGGTTCATTCCGTTGTCTGACTGCTCATAATCTTACATCCCGGCGTCACGATTGATGTCCGAGGAATCGTTGAACCTGTTTTGCCGACGGTTTCCGCACTCGAAGTGAGGATGCCTCCGGATAGGTGTTAAAATCTCTGATGTGCGCAGAACATTGAATTTGTCGTCAGCTTCTACTTACCTTCATCGTGGACATGGTGTGCGTCATACCCGAGGCGGAGAGAAGGATTAGGTGTGGTGTAATATCCGATAACTGTCAGACCCGGATATTGCATAACTCCGCTTAGCCGTCCAAGCTAATGCCATTCCAGTACCGTATTGGTCCATTCATGTCACGCATCCCTCAACCGCTGTTTGATACCTTCGAGTGCTTCCACGAGCTCAACTTTCTCCAACTTAATAATGAGCGTGCAGCCGTCCAGCAATATCTCAAGAGTTTCGAGGATAATTGTCACGCCGTTGACAGCTACTTGGTCGTGCGGAGTTTTTTGAAATCGTACGCCGGCAACCAGTCCACCTTCAATTCTTTCAGGACACATGTCGAGCGCCTGTTGCTCTGGTCGCTGATTGTGGCGCGGAAACCGCTGTTGGAGCTTCGCCGCACTGATGCGGAGCAATTTATGGAGTTTTGTCTTAACCCGCCGGCGGACTGGGTTGGTCCTGTAGTCAAGTCCAGGTTCAAGCGCGTCGGCGGCCGGAAGCGTTTTGAGTCAGATGAGTACGTCGTGAATTCTGATTGGAGGCCTTTCTGTTACACCGTTTCAAAACGGGAACGCAAGCTTGGGAATGAGGCGATCAGTGAACTCTCCTCACGTCCTTACCATATGGCCCAAGGCTCGGTGGCTCAGGTCTTCGCTGTCTGCGGTAGTTTCTTTCAACACGCGATGGATGAAGGCCTTACAGAGGCTAATCCGTTCCGGGCCATCAAACAGAAGTCGATTTACAAACAGCGGAACATACAGGACGTCGCGTCCCGATCGCTCACTGAGCTTCAGTGGAGTTTTGTAATCGACACGGCAGAACAGATGGCTGACGAAGACGCTCGCCACGAGCGCACGCTGTTTGTGCTGGCCACGCTGTTCGCAATGTACCTCCGAGTGTCTGATCTGGTCGGCCGTGATAACTGGCGGCCGACTATGGGAGACATTCGACGAGACACGACGGGTAACTGGTGGTTTCACGTCGTCGGCAAAGGCAACAAAGGGGCCAAGATCAGTGTCCGGGACGAGTATATCCAGGAGTATCTAGTGCGTTATCGCCGATCATTGGAACTGTCTCCTCTACCCTCACCACAAGAAAAAACACCGTTGATTGCGACGCTCAAAGGACGCGGCGGACTGTCGGATCGACACATACGATCGCTTCTTCAAACGGTGTTTGATCGGGCACTGCAACGTATGCAGTGTGAAGGTTGGAGTGAGGATGAAATCGACCAGCTTCGCTCAGCGTCTCTGCACTGGCTTCGCCATACCGCGGCTACGTTTGACGCGCCACTTCGTGACATGAAAGACCTACAAGCGGATTTGCGTCATAACAGCCTTAGCACCACACAAAATACTTACTACAACAGCCTTGATGAGCAAAGAGCTCGCTCAGTCAAAGAGCTCAAAATGCGCAAATAGCCTAAAGGCTTTTTTGTTCATGAGCTCATCCCTGCCCTGCTCCTTCGATTTGGATTCGGCACCGGCGCATTACAGGTTCAGCGTTGCCTCTGAAATTCCGGTTTATCGGGCTTGTGACTTCATGAATTTGAAGCTTTTCCATCAGAAATGCCGGTAACGCTCCCCTTATGAAAGGTAAATTTGAAACTGTCGTGCAAAGAAATCTGCAAATCTGAAACTTTTCGCAATTTGTACGAGCTCCAGCTCTCGGGTCAGAGCGTGCGAAACTTGATCCCGCAGCACCCTTACGAACGTTGTATGAGTTGATGCGCCTCGGCTGATTGCGTGCAACGCGACTGGCTGTTGGTCCGGCGCATTTCAGCTTTACGCCTGCATCCGCAAAATCCAGATTATCGAGGCAATGCGTCTTTCGTTGCGATGAGTCGCTTAACACCTTCTAGCTTCCCATCACGAACAAATTGACCTTTTCTTTTTCTTGCTTCACCAAAATCAGGTGAGCCACTGAGCCTTTGATCAATGGCTTTTCAAGAGTCGATGGCTTCCAGATCCTTTCGCACTTGAGCTAGAAACGCTTTGAGATCCGTGATGTTTTCCTTTCGCATATAGCACGCCGTTACCAGGCTGACGGGATGAACTCCCAAAACGCTGCACAACTCCTCGAGCTTTACAAGCGTCGGGCTGGTCCCTCCACGCTCAAGCAAACTCACATTTGTGCGGCTGCTTACCAACGAAAAATGCTCCTGAGTCAGGCCTTTCCGAAGGCGAGCCTGTCGGAGCGTCGCCCCAAATGCTTCTTTCAGTTCCATTTTGCTTCTCACAAAAGGAACGATAAGGCGACATTGCGCAATATATGACTACAACATATATTGTTCATTCGAGATGCTGAGGTACCAGCGATGAACACGGATCATGAAGGGCCGACTATTATTTCCAGCCTTTTCAATGCTGATTTTCTGGGGCGTCCGTTCATGCGGCAAACGGTAATGATCCCTTGGTTTTACCTTGAAGCACACGTTCGATATGGTAAGGAATTCGTTGGGGAAATGCTCATGGTGTCCTCATTTGAGGCACTGAAAGACATTCTCAAGGTCCAACATGAGTCATTTCGGGTGCGATCCATTCAGTACGTCACCCCTGGTTTCGTAAATGAAACCGGTCATTGGAAAATGGAGCCGCTCCTTGAGGCAAGTGAGGCGATTAATCCACAGGGGGAACGGGTTCCGCTGTTCAAGGTTTCTGATCGCACCTACACGCACTTGGGGGTGAACACCGAGGTGAACCTAAAAAGCGTTAGGGTTCTATTCCCAGCAGTCAAAAAAAAGCGCGACTGACATCGACCATAAGGCTGCTATGCCTAAATCGTCGCAGCACCGCCTCAAACGCTCAAGACTGGTGTGTCATGTCTGTTACCGCCAATATCGTCAAACGCCTCAAGTACACCCCGAAAGCGCAGCCTTTCAGTATCAATCGCTTTGCTAATTTAGGTTCGCCAGGGGCTGTGGCCAAAGCCTTATCTCGCCTTGCTGCATCAGGTGAGCTGGAGCGACTGAGTCGTGGTATTTACATGCGACCAAAGCTGAGCCACTTCACTGGTTATGTGCGACCAAGTACTAAGTCAGTCCTAGGAGCAATCGCTAGTCATAATCGTGAAATTATTCAGGTACATGGTGCAGAGGCTGTCAGGTATTTCGGATTGAGCACTCAGATGCAGATCAGACCGGTTTATTATACGAGTGGCGCTAGCCGCGAGGTGAAAGTTGGGGCGAAGCGCATACGTTTGCTCCACGTTGCCTCTCAAAAACTACAGCATGCTGGCACGATCGTCGGATTAGCGCTTTGCGCCCTCTTCTACTTAGGCAAAAATGGCGTGAGCGATACGGTCATAGCTAGTATCAAAGCTAAAATGGCTCCGTCTGAATTCAAGAAAATCGCGGACTGTGAGATTCCTACCTGGATGCAGGCCGCACTTCGTCATGCTATTTCATGGCCAACTCAGCAGGCTGTAGCGGAGCGTCGCATCCGTCCTCATGGAGATGAATAATGACGATGCCAGACGAGCGTTCCCGCGCGGTGGTGCAGACTCGCGAATTTTTAGTTGAGCTATGCCGAGATAATTCGCTTCCAGATCGGGTAAGACGTGATGCCAAGTTTTTGTTACGGCACTTTCCAACTCGAGATGACGTGGCTTTGGCGGGACGAATAGAGGAACATAGCGACACTTTGCCTTTCGGAGCTTCGGGGCCCGTATTCAGCTCTACAATTGCGCGATGATTTTTTGGTGACGGTTCGCCGCCCCCTTCCCGGAAGGCTCCATCCAGGTTTCCCGTTGCTCATCCATACTGAAACAATGAATACCCCAACGACCGCTCGGCGTCAGCTAAACAAGAAAGGCGAATTGCGTGATGCCGCTATCGCCGCATTCTCGGATTTCAGCGCCAATCGCGTTTTACTGAAGGACTCAGAGCGATTGCTCCAGATCAAAGCAGGGTTTTCCGCTGAGCTTTTCCAGGTGGTTTGCATAGCTTTTGACCTCCAGGGGCATAGCTTAGAGATACTCCTCAACACGTCAATCTCCACGTTCAAGCGACGTAGCCGTGAGCAAAAGCCCCTCAACTCCGTCGCTTCAGAACGGCTAGATCGTGTTGCCGTGGTCTGCCATTTGGCTGAACAGGTGTTCCAAAATAGAAATATGGCCGCGTGCTGGATGTCGAAGCCAAACAAAGCCCTCGGCGGAGATACGCCAGTACTGCTCTGTGGCACTGAGATTGGAGGCAAGCAGGTTCGTCGGGTACTTCAAGCGCTGGAATGGGGAGGTCCTGCCTAGATTCAAAATTCGGAGCGTAAGCGTTCCGCTAATCGACGCCTGGGTTTTAGGAGATTTCATTAGAGAGGTTTTCGGTTGGGCTCTTGCGGGCTGTGTACAGTTGAATCGGTCAAATACAAACGATACCAGTTGCTCGAATAAGTTGGGCAGCGGGTTGGTTGGGTATTAAGTGAAAATAAGATCCCATTCACGAGCCAGCAAGACCCGGCACGCGGCCACTGAACCACCGAAGCACCGTTGTGAAACCGTTTGCATATTGGCTTCGGTAACGTAGGTAATCACTTCGCCTCGCTCATCAAATAAAACGCCGCCCGCTCCTATCAAGAGTGCGTGGCCCGCGACAACGTCATGTGCTGAAACCGGATAAAGAGAGACGCCACAGACCCCCTCCCCGGCGGCGACTTTGGCGAGCCTGTAGGCAATGGATGGCATTGCTACAAAAGTGCTGGGGCTGCAGAGCTCGCTATTAAGTTCAGGCTTATTGATTGCGGCGGCACTGACCATCACGAACTCGTCGCTCGACAGCGTTTTGGTCGTAAGCCGTGACGTGACCGACTGTCCATTGCGGTTCACCTCGGCCATCCCTTCTGCCCAAGCAATGCAATCAGGCGTTCCCTCAACGGTGACGGGGGCATACACAACACCTAATACCGGCGACTGTTTGTGCAATAGACCGATGGAAAGGGATGAGCCTTTGAGCCCCTTGAGAAAATCTGCGGTCCCGTCGTTCGGGTCAACTACCCAGCACCACGGATGGCCGGTCAGAAGATGTCCGGTCTCTTCTCCCCAGAAGTCGCAAGGAAGCAGCTTCAGTAGATGCTGATGTAAGAACTGTTCGATTTCTTCGTCTACGGCGGCCTTGTCACCTTGACCCCGAGGTCCGTCAACTCTCGCCCACTCGGCAATTAGTAGTTGCCCGGCACGAATAACGACCTCAAGGGTCTGACTGAGCAGCTTTTCAAGGTTTGGGGTTCGCACGAAATGGGACGCCCTATGGTTGGGTGAGGTAATGCAGTGGTCTCGACTATAAGGCGACGCGAATTGCCCCTTAGTCGTCTAATAAACTGTCAGCCAAACTGGAAACATCGCTTTTCAAAATCTGTGTTTACCCTTCTGCCTCTTCCCGCAGGATTCGATGGACTTCGCACTCAATCTACGCCCGCAATGACTGTTGATGGTTGATGGTTGATGGTTGATGGTTGATGGTTGATGGTTGATAAACCTACGCGCTGTGAAGGGATTTCGCTGCCATTAAGACGCTGTCCGTTTTGGGTTAAGGATTGGCGAGTCAGGTTTTTCAATCTGTACGCCCTGTTGCTTCGACCTGTACTAGCAGAAAAGCCGCTTTTCCTTTCTGGGTGATGACGAACGTCTGCCCCTGCGCAACCAGCACCAGCATACGGCGGCGAGCTTGGCTATTGCTGTAAGTGGTGCGCATGGCCGATCCCCTGACCAGATTTTAGACAGAGTAGCCTGTTATTCCATTCTGCTACCTCAGCGCACTGACGGCGCCACCCAACACATGGGGGGTGACACAGCGCTCGCAGGCCGATTACACCTGGATTTCCAGGCGCTATCGAGATAAATCTGTAGTTGTGCGTAGAATCCTAGGAACTCGCTCAATGAAGTGTTTGGTGGCAAGCGGGTTATCGCGTAGGCGGTTGGACAACTAGCATTGAATTCGGATGATCGTTTCAGATAGATCAAATCACCGCTGGTTGAGGGAGGACTTTTCCAATCTGCTGATATCTGGGCAACTGCTCTGACTCGACCACTCATTTGCAATCGACCTGACCAGCCATTTGGATCTGACTTGACCCACACGCTTAGCCAACATGAACGGCAGTGAACGGCCCAGAGTGTGTAAAAACGCGCTGATGCACTGTCGGCGCGCAGCGCTGACGGTTGTTAGCTGAGTAATTGCTCGCAACAAGTCCTGCGGATCATCACGAGGGTCTGGGAGCCCCTAGCGCCGCTTCTACCTTGCTGGGTGGCCAAAATACAGACCTCTTCAGGCCGACAGCGCCTTCATTAAACCGCTGGTACCGAGAATTTTCATGACCCGCTTCAAGTTGTAGGCGAGGACGTTCAAGCTCATCTCCGCACTTACTCCGTTCAGCTTTCGTGTCAGGAAATGCGTGGCGCCCATCCATTGTTTGAGTGTCCCGAAGGGATGCTCGACCGTACGCTTGCGGACTCGCATCATGTCCGGCGCGTTGCTCAGCCTGTTCTGCATTTCCTCCAGTACGGCTTCATGCTCCCAGCGTCGAACCCGCCGTTCCGTGCTCGGTGTGCACTGCGGTTTCATTGCGCAGCCCTTGCATTTCGAGCTCCAGTAACGGTGCAGCGTCAGGCCTTTTTCAACGTTGGTATAGCGCCAGATCAGTGCTTCTCCAGCCGGGCAACTGTATTCGTTTTTCGCCGCGTCATAGATAAAGGCATCGTTATTGAAACGCCCGTCCGCTTTGGCTCCAGAGGTCATCGGCTTGGGCACATAGGCAGTGATGCCTGCATCGTGGCAAGCCAGGATCTCTTCGCTTTTGAAGTAACCTCGATCAGCCACTACCGACAACGTTTCTGACGCCATCGCCTCGCGGGCCTGCTTAGCCATCGAGCTGAGTTGATCGCGGTCGGAACCGACGTTGGTCACCTCATGTGCAACGATCAAATGGTGCTGGGTATCGACCGCTGTCTGCACGTTGTAACCGACGATTCCAGTGCCGCGCGTCATCATGGAACGAGCGTCTGGATCGGTCAGTGAGACCTGTTTATCCGGTGATTCGTTGAGTTGAGTTTCAATGACCTGTAACTCTTTCATCTGAGCTTTGAGCTTGTCGATTTTCTCTTGCAGACGAGTAGCCTTAGGCTGGGCGATCAAGGGTTCTTGCCGATCGGCTTCGTCGAGCGCAGTCAGGTACCGATTGATACCCGATTCAATTTCTTCCATTCGCCGCCTGAGTTTGGCGCTGGTGAAATTGCGGTCGCGGTTGTTGACCGCCTTGAATTTGCTGCCGTCGATGGCGATCAGATTTTCTCCGAACAGTCCCAGCTGCTGGCACAGCATCACGAACTGGCGGCAGACACCTCGGATGGCCTTGCTGTTGTCTTTTCGGAAGTTGGCGATGGTCTTGAAATCGGGCATCAAACGCCCGGTCAGCCACATCAGCTCGACGTTGCGTTGGGCTTCTCGTTCAAGACGCCGGCTCGATGGAATGCGGTTGAGATAGCCGTAGATGTAGATCTTCAGCAGGATCGCGGGATGGTAAGCCGGCCGGCCAGTATCAGCCGGTATGGCGCCCTCGAAACCCAGTTTGACCAGGTCGAGCTCGTCGACAAAGACGTCGACTACGCGCACCGGATTGGTATCCGTGACGTAATCGTCGAGGCTCGCCGGAAGGAAGGTTCCTTGGCCTCGATGTTCACCTTGGATAAAGCGCTTCATGGGCGATCCCTGCGATGAAATCCTCAGAAATCATAGCAAGGGTTTGCGAAAGCGTTTTTACACACTCTGGGCCAAAAGCGGACAGTCCTGAGGCTGAAATTGATCATGTTCACATCAAATCGCCATCGCTCGCCACTGCCGCGGGCTGCAAAACTCCATTTAAGATTTCAGGCCGCCATGCACATGTCGATCTCGCCCAGCAACGGTCCATCTCACGATTGAGGCCGGAATTCATAAAAGTCTTTACCAAATTCGCGCGTATTTCCGCAAAAGCCTCAAGCCTAAAGTTCGTCCTGCCAGCACGGCAGACGACTGATAGTCGACAGCTCCCCAATCGACGACTTAGTTACTTTAACTAATCGCAAAAATAACATTTCGTTTAACGCGATTAATTCTGCGCGCATTGTCGAACAAATTTTTTGATAAACAATATCAACACCTTCTTAAGGAAATCTTCCTATGAAAGCTCCAATGGTAATTCTCGCACTCTTCGCTTTCAGCTCTGTGGTTATGGCGCAGGAAGGCACTATCAAAACTCAAGGGCAACAGGCCCCTATCGAGCAATATTCATACGCCACCCACCTTGACGTCGCCAAGGTCATGTCTGAAGAACCAGTACCGGATATTTGCGGTGTTGTGCCGATGCGCATGACGTACCAGGACTCCAACGGAAAACAGCACGTACTGAAATATGAAATCATGGGCAGCGGTTGCAGCAACGGTTGAACAACCAGTTCTTACAATAATTGCGCCTCCGATAGTTTCCTTACCGAGGCGCAAGTACCTTTATTACTAGTCACTTTTCAATCGATGAGTTCTTTAGCAGTGGTTGCTAGCTTACTGCCAACCTGATCTTTTAAAACATCAATAAAGCGAGTTATCTTTGCGTCGACAAACTGTCGAGAGGTATAGACGGCATAAACGTTGCGCTCGTACGTGTGATAGTCAGGCAAAACCCGCACCAGCTTCCCGGAGCGCAAGTCGTCGATGGCCGTAAATCCTGCCAGCAAGCCGATCCCGGCGCCTTCCCGTATGGCAACCGCCATCGCATCCATATCATTGACGCTGAAGCTTGGCCCCTTGGGAAGGAAAGTCGTATCACCAGACTTGCTCTTCAGCTGCCACTCATCCCGCACATAATCCACAGTGCCCAGCAGCAGGCATTGGTGATCACCCAGATCCTCTGGCGTCACTGGGGCCGCATGCCTCTTCAGATAATCTGGAGACGCTACCAAGACACAATGGCTGACACCGATTTTCTGGCTGACATACGCCGAATCCGGCAGCGTTCGGGCAATCAGAATCGAGATATCCAGTTGGTCTTCCAGCAGGTTAGGCATCCGTTGGGAAAGCATTAAATCCACAGTGACGTCCGCAAATTCCTTGCGGTACTCCAGCACGGCGCCGGTGACCAGTTGCCGAGCCAATCCGGGTACGCAATGCACACGTAGCGTTCCTCTGGGCTTCAGGGCCGCATTGCTGGCTTCGGCTTCCGCACTCTCAAGGTCTGCCAGAATTTTCGTGCACCGCTCATAAAACCGACGACCCGCATCGGTCACCGAGAGACGCCGAGTCGAGCGTTGCAACAGGCGGGCGTCGAGTACGTTTTCAAGCGCCGACACAGCGCGCGATACGTTACCGACTGTGGAGTCCAGATGGTTTGCCACGGCCGTGAAACTGCCCATCTCGACAACCTTCACGTACACCGACATGTTCGAAAGTTTATCCATCCCGACCCTCCTGTAGATCTGACAATTACCCGTGATAACGAGCGATTGTCCCAGATGCTACACGCTCCTCCCTGTGCTCGATATTACTTCTGGGCACAACAATGATTCTCTTTTGGCCGACTAAATCAAATGGCTCACCGTCCATAAACTTGGTTGCACAGGCCGCCTGAACAGGCCCTGCGGCATAGCCACTCAGGCGCCGATCTTCATACGAATCTCTGACAACCAACTGAAGGCTGAATCATGAATACTTCCTACGATCCGCTTTATCTTTTTATCGGTGGTGAATGGATCAGTGCCGAAGGGCGCGATACTGCCGCTGTCGTTAACCCGGCAACCGGACGTGAAATCGGACTCGTTCCCCTCGCCACCGCAGTCGACCTTGATAACGCCCTTGAAGTGGCTCGACTGAGCTTCGAAGAATGGCGTCAGACCGTACCCGACAAGCGCGCGAAAATCCTGAAGCGTGCCGCCGATCTGATCCTGGAACGCGCTACTCACATTGCAGCCCAGATGACACTGGAAGAAGGCAAGCCGCTGGGTGAAAGCATGGATGAAGTTACCCGTGCAGCAGAATACTTCGAGTGGTTTGCCGAAAGCGCTCGTCGTATCGATGGCCGTGTTGTACCGGCCAATCGCCCAGGCGTACTGCAAATGGTTAAACGCCAGGCAATCGGCCCCGTAGCGGCATTCACACCTTGGAATTTCCCGGCGATTACTCCCGCTCGAAAACTTTCGGCAGCCTTGGCCGCCGGTTGCAGCGTCATTCTCAAGCCAGGCGAAGAAAGCCCCTCCACGGCGTTGGCCCTGGCTCGTGCGCTCGACGATGCCGGATTACCTAAAGGCGTTCTGCAAGTGGTCTTCGGCGTTCCGGATCAGGTATCCAGCCACTTGATTGCCTCATCGATCATTCGCAAAGTGACTTTCACCGGTTCGGTGCCAATCGGACGGCTGCTCTCGGCCCGAGCTGCCGAAGGCGTCAAGCCCATCACCCTTGAACTGGGTGGCCACGGACCCGTGCTGGTATTTGAAGACGCAGACATTGAAAAGGCCGCTGTAGAGGGTGTCGCGAACCGGTTTCGAGGGACTGGCCAGGTATGTATCTCGTCCACCCGTTTTCTGATCCAGCGTGGCGCATATCAGAGGTTTGTCGATCATTTTGTCGCAGCAACCAAAGCCCTGAGAATCGGTAATGGCCTGCATCCGCAGACTCAGGTCGGACCGCTTGCCAACCCAAGGCAACTGGCAAAGATGGAAGAGCTGATAGCCGATGCCGTCGAGAAAGGTGCTCGGGTATTAGTCGGTGGCGAGGCCTTACCAGGTGAAGGCTTCTTCTTCCAACCCGCCGTTCTGGCAGATGTCCCCATGAACGCCCGCGTCATGCACGAAGAACCCTTCGGGCCCATCGCCGTGTTGATGCCTTTCGATAACCTGACTGATGGCCTGAAAGAAGCCAACCGGTTGCCCTACGGGCTTTCAGCCTACGCGTTCACCTCCAGCGCTCGAACTGCAATTGACGTCGCTGACGGCTTGGAGGCCGGGATGATCGGGATCAACCAATACCGCATCGTCGCCACCGAGCTGCCTTTCGGCGGAATGAAAGAAAGCGGTCATGGCTCGGAAGGCGGCATTGAAGGAATTGAGCACTATCTCACCAACAAATTTATCAGCCAAGTTTAAGGAAACTGTCCCATGTCCAATATCAATTTCAACAGTCCTCGCGAAGCGGCCCGAGCGTTTACACCGAAACTGTCGCAATTCGTCGACTCAACTCTCTATCCGGAGATCTGGAGCGATCCCGCGTTGTCCCCCCGTGACCGCAGTCTGATCACAGTGGCCGCATTGATTGCCGGTAGTCACTCAGAAGAGTTGCCTGCACACCTACGGCGGGCGGTTAGCAATGGGGTTACTCATAACGAAATTGCGGCGGCAATAACCCACCTGGCGTTTTACGTGGGTTTCCCTGGCGCCATCACAGCGTCTGCTATTGCCAATGCAACGTTTACCGAATCGGAGCAAAGCTAAGATGAAAGCCATCAACATCAGAGAATTCGGCGCGGCAGACGTCCTGGAACTCGCAGATGCTCCCAATCCTGAAGTGCGCCCTACCGACCTGCTGGTGCGCGTTTATGCAGCGGGCGTGAACCGTGCGGATCTGACGCATCGAACCGGTGGATACGGCCATCCGAATTTCGGCGACTCGCTGATTATCGGGTTGGAAATCGCTGGTGAGGTGATTGAGAAAGGTAGTGCGGTTACGGGGTTCGAGGTGGGAGATCGAGTGATGGGCGTTGTCGGAGGCGGCGCCTATGCTGAACTGGCACGAATCGACTATCGCATGGCCATGCTCATCCCTGCACAGCTCGACTATGTGCACGCGGCGGCAATTCCCGAGGTCTTCGTCACCGCCCATGAAGCGATGATGCACCTGGCTCGGCTGAAGCCCGGCGACTCGGTATTGATTCATGCTGCCGCTGGAGGCGTAGGGTCTGCCGCAGTGCAATTGGCATACGCCACAGGCGCCACGGTGTATGCGACAACCGAAGGCAGCAAGTTATCGCGTGTGGAGCATTTGGGGGCCGATATCGCTATTGACTACAAGAAAAAGGATTTCGCCGAAGTCATTGCCGATAAAACCAATGGTCGAGGCGTCGATGTCGTTATCGACTTTGTTGGCGAGCCCTATTTCGTACGCAACGTCGCGTCTCTTGCTCACGGTGGCCGCATGATCCAGGTCGGTATCCTTGGCGGTGGCGGCAAGGTGACTGTGGAGCTGGAGCACATCCTCTACCGTCACTTGCAAATCATCGGTACGGTCATGAAGTCCCGCACGCAGCCGGAGAAGCACGACATGATCAAGCGCTTCCGCGAGCATTGGCTTGATCGCTTCGATGGCGCAGGAAGCCTGGAGCCGGTCGTTGATAGCACTTTCCCGCTGTCACGTGCTGCCGATGCCCATCGCCGGATGGAGTCGTCCGAGAACGTTGGGAAAATTATCTTGACCATGCAGCCAGAAGACTTGGTTTGAGTCGGGCCGTATCGTCGTCGATTCACATGAAAAGGTGCCTCCAAGGAGCACCTTTTGCTAATGGAAACCCGTCTCCGTTGGCCGTTTTCAACGGGCAGTTTTCGGCCAGAAGCGTTGGCTCTTGATCGTCCGCTTTGGGTCGGATAGCGACGGTCAAACATCGACCGTCACTATAGATTGTCAGACCTCCGTTTGTTCCGCCATTTCCAAGGCATCATCGACCTCAATTCCCAGGTATCTGACAGTGCTTTCAAGCGTTGTATGCCCAAGCAGTAGATGCACAGCTCTCAGGTTCTTCGTCCTGCGATAAATCAGCGATGCTTTGGTTCGCCGTAGTGTATGAGTGCCGTACATGGTTGAGTCTAGGCCAATGGCTGTCACCCAAGCTTTGACTATTCGAGCGTATTGCCTGGTAGAAAGATGGTCTGAAGCGTGCAATCGAGTTGGAAACAAGAAGTCCTCGCTGCGGAGGTACGCCTGATGCATCCACGCCTCCAAAACCGTTCGAGTTTGCTCAGTGATTTCGAATTGCACAGGGTGCTGAGTTTTCTGCTGCATCACGATGGCCCGTGACGAGACATGCTCCCCATGGGCTATGTCTCGAACTCGCAGCTTGGTTAAGTCACAAGCACGCAGCTTGCTGTCGATAGCCAAGTTGAAGAGCGCCAAATCACGTGTCTTCTCCGCGAGCTGGAGTCTGACCCGAATGGCCCAGATATCTCTAACTCGGAGCGGGGCTTTCTGCCCGACAAGCTTTCCCTTGTTCCAAGGCTGATGGCTGTGTCTAGCAATAGTGTTCATGGCTCGTCCTCCACGTTGAGGGAGGACAAGGGTGAATCAGTCAGAAAGAGTGGTGGTCGCTACTCGACCCTAAGCTGCCTGTCAGCACAGGCAGAAATCGATCACACCTTGACTTCGGCTCGGACCAATCCGGTTCTTTGTACAAGGCGCTCTATCTAGAGATAACGTCGTTGGCACAAGAATTTGAAGCAACGCGTTGGAAGGCGGGAACAAAAACTATCGGGCGGTAAATCTTTAAACAAGGGAATTACGAAGCCACCCTTGGGCTTGGACTTAATGTGCGGGTGTCAGCTTTCGACACATTAGCTTGCAGCGTGTCGGAATAGACGGTGGTGCTGGAGCCAAAGCAGATCGACCCGCAGCACCTACGACCCGGCTTGGCCGGAACGGCCGCTCAGGTTTACTTCAGTTTCGCCAATATGGCCACGGCGACTGCCTTGGCCGACTGAGGGTTCTGGCCGGAAATGACTTCGCGGTCTTCGATCACGTTCTCGCTCCACGGCTTGGCTTCGGAGAAATTAGCACCGGCTGCCGTCAGGCCATCCTGCGGGAACAGTTTCATATGGCCGCCGCCGAGGAAACCTTTGGCCTGCTCCTCTTCCGCGTCGGTGAAGGCGGTGACTTTGTAGCCCTTGTAAATCCAGTTGGCTGGCGCTGCCGGCTGTTTGCCCGATTCCAGCGCGGAGACAAAACCGTGCGCGTCCGGGATCGCCGACAACATGGCTATGGTGCCGTGGCAGGTGAAGCCGGTGATCTTGCCTTTTTCATGGAAGTTGGTCAGCAGTTGGCCCAGTTGCTTGTCCTTCAGCAGATCCTGCATCGGGATATGACCGCCAGGCACGAATACGGCATCGAAGTTGTCGTAGCCGATTTTCTTAACCTGCGCGAAGCTGATTGCCGGCGAGCCGCTCTTCGAGGTCAGCTTCAGCGTGGCCAGCAGCGCGAGACTTTACTGACGGGCCTTTTCATCGCCGCCCCAGAAGCTCACATCATTGGATTTCTGGTCCGCGGTTGGCGCCTTGCCGCTAGGGGTGGCAAATACGACGGTTTGACCCGCCGCGATGAAGGTCTGCACCGGTTGCATTAATTCGTTCAGGAAGAAACCTGTTTGCATGACCTTGCCGTCTTTCAGGTCCAGTTGAGCCTGATCCGACAATACAACCAATACCGTGCCGGCGTTGGCATAGTTAGCGGCAGTGGCTAGCAGTGCGGCAATAATGGTTTTTTTCACGCGATTCTCCAGTAGGGATGGTTTGATGGAGCCATCTTATTACTAGAGCAGAAAGCGATAGAGCCTATTAATTGAATTTCACTTATTACATTGAGTAATCAATAGTCGGGGTTTACTTTCACTGAAGCGCCTGGCCCGCCGCTACAATTTTTACGGTGCAAACTCCGGGCTATAGCTGCCACAGGCCCTGCTTACGCTGCCCTTCGCGACAGACACCAATCGGCCAAAAGTTGCCTCTACCCCTTCTCCTCACATGCGCCGCCAACTGCCTGCTGTCCACCACGCAGAGCGTGTTAACCATCAGCTCTGATGGAAATGATCGCGGCATACATTCAGCCATCGCATCGCGGGTAAATCCGCTCCTACACAAGCGCGTGCGACTACTGATCAAGCAGAGCAGCTGTCTTGCAACTAGCCTTTACCTCGAACATTAAAGCCTCCGTCCACCACTCAAACAGCTAAAGGTTCGTTATGACTAAAAAAATCGATCTGACGATCAGCCACGATTACCTCAATCCGTTTGCCTCGCCGGACAACCCCAAGCTAAGCCCCGAGCTAGTGGACTACCTGTCAGAAAGTGCCTGGTACCACCCAGAGCTGAGCCTGCAGATACGCTGCCCGGAAGGTGAGCGAGAACGTCTGCAGCAAGCAATCAGCAATACCTTTGCGGAAAAGAGCGAACAACTCAGAGGGGACATTCGCACCCAGCGGCTGGTAGCGCTGACACTCCTGGGCTTTTCATTAGCCTTGGTGCTGGCAGGCACGGCGCTGGGCATAGAAGGCACCATCCCCGTGGGAGTCGTTACCGTCACCGCGTGAATGCTGCTCTGGCGCAGCGCAGAGATATTCTTTCTGGATATCCGCAGCGTTAACCGGCAGCTGCGTAAGTACCAGCGTATCGCCAACGCATCAAAGCAGCTTTGATTGAGGTTGATCTCCGATGGTGGTCATGCCCGAGTTCAGGCGAGCTGAAAACCCGACTTTTTCAACAGAATCGGCCGATCTCTGCTTTTCATGAAGGGCCGCTATGGGTTGTGGATTCAACTGGTCGACGCAACAGATTGGCTAAATCGTTCCGCGATCAGCCGAATCGTCGCATTCGCTACCGGGTCCCAACCATGTTGCTACTCGGCAAGGGCCCATGACGTACTAGAAAATCGACAACGGGTAGGAAATGATCAACCGGTTCTCGTTGAAGCTGTTGGTGTTTCCGTAATCCCGACGCACCGTCGCATTGCGCCAGCGCACGTACAACGATTTGAAGCTGCCACTCTGCACCACGTACCCGACTTCCGATTCTCGACCGGCCTCCTTGCCATCGGTCACACTGCCGGTATGAGCATGAGTGCCCTTGATATAGCGATTCATCAGCGTAAGCCCGGGCACGCCCTGCGCAGCGAAATCATAGTCATGCCGTACTTGCCAGGATCGCTCACCGGCGTTGTCGTAGCTTGACCCATAGCTGTCATTGGCGACCGTGGCACCACTGGCGCCGGCCACCCTCTGCCAGGCACTGTCTCCTGTCAGTCGTTGCAGTCCCACATAAAACACATTGGCGCCTGCCTTGAGCGAGAACAGGCCCGACATCGTGCGATTGTCCTGATTCCCGGCCCGCGCCGATCCGTCTTCTTGCCCATTGAAATACACGAGATTGGCACCCAGAACGACACCGCCAACGGGTTGAGAGTGAATGAGCTGGAAGAATTGTTGATGGTAGATATCTTCGAGTTGGGCATACCAGGCACCGACCATGGTGCGTTTTTCGTTGAATCCGTATTCCGCCCCCACAAAATTGAAATGGTCTGACTCAATGCTGTTCTTGCCATGGAGCGATGCGCCCACACCGTTTTGCGACAGCTTTTCCATGCTTGCATCGTTGCGCTGACTGTTGCCCTGAAACTGTCCCGCATACAAGGTCATGTTGGGGATGTCCTTTGAGGTGAGCTGAGCACCTTCCAGCGTCTGTGGCAGGGACCGGCCATCGTCGGCACGCAAGATGGGCAGCACGGGCATCCACTCCCCCACCTTCAACTCAGTGCTTGAAAAGCGCGCCTTGCCAGCAATCGCCAGGCGGCCGAAATCATCAGCAGGTCGATAACCATCATGAGTGGGTAGCAGTTGGGTGCCATAGGTGCCACGCCCCCCATCCAGCTTGAGCGCATACATGCCCAGCGCATCCACACCGAATCCCACAGTACCGGCAGTAAAGCCGGATCGGGCATCGAGGATGAAGCTCTGAGTCCATTCGATCGCGGCTCCCCTTTTGGTAGGACCCGGAAGCGCCTTGGAGGCGCCGTTGTCGACAAAATCTCGACTCATGTAAAAGTTACGCAAGGTAAGCCCAACCTTTGCATCGTCGACAAACCCTTCGGCATAAGCGGTGGGTAGCAGGATGATAGTGCTCAATGCTGCAACCAGACTGGAACGGGAAACCCCGATTAACGTGTGTTTCATTGTTGTTGTTCTCGTTTTTCAGGCATGAGTTTGCCCATCCCGGCGACTGGCGCCGGGAGGCGTCAACTACAGGGCGTCAGGAGTGTGTGTGCAGGGGCGAGTGCTGAGCGTTACCGCGTCGCGTTGCAGAAACTCTTGCGAGCAGGCAGGTGAACAAGACCGATGCAAGCGATGCACCTACCCAGAACTGCGAGAGGGTATGAAAGTCGTAGAGTTTGGTGCCTGAGGCTGTGAGAGTGGTGCTGTGTTGAATGATGATTCCGGTCAGCATTTCACCGGCGGCGGCACCGGTGTAACTGACGATACCAATCATGCCCAGCGCTGCGCCTGCGGCTGCCTTGCCCGCGATGTCCACCGCCATCAACCCTCCGAGAAAGCACAGCAAGGCCCCGAGTGAACTGCCGAAAATCATCATGCCCAGAACGTCCAGCCAGTAATGATCAGCCGGCACGTACAGGATCAGCGCCAGACCTGCAGCGTTCATGAGGCCAAGGGCAATGGCCATGCCATGGCGGCGACCCGAGAAAAAGCGGTCGGAGACAAAGCCGCTCAAGCCGGTGCCGACTATCCCGCAGACACTGGTGATCGATATCAGCGTCGAGGCACTCAGGGTGTCGTAGTGCTTGGCGTTCTCCAGAAAGAACACGCCCCAGGAATTGATGGCATAGCGACCGATGTACATCAGGCAGGATGCCAGGGCGAGCAGCCACAGAGCCGGACTCTTGAGCAGCAGCCACTGCGTGGAGGTGACGCTGGACACGCCTTCGGCGGCCTTGAGTTGAGGCTTGGAATTGACCGGCGCAAAACCCTCGCTCTCAGGAGAATCCCGCATGAAGCCGAATACCAGGATGATCCCCAGGATGCCCATGGCCGTCGCGAGCCAGTAGCCGTACTGCCAGCCCCAGGAAACCACCACCGCCGCCACGGCGATGTAGGTCAGCGCCTCCCCCAGGTTATGAGCGATAGACCAGAAGCCATAGTAAGTGCCGCGCTCGCGATCGCTGTACCACCTGGCCAGCGAGACCACACAAGGCCCCACCCCCATCGATTGAGCCCAGCCATTGATACCCCAGGCCAGCGTCAGCACCACCGCATTGGTGGTCAGCCCCATGCAAACGTTGACCAGCGCACTGAGTGCCAGCCCCAGCATCATGCAGCGACGAACGTTCGCGTAGTCGGCCAGAAAGCCGTTGACCAGCTTACCGACCGCATAGGTGAAAAAAAGCGCCGAGCCGATCACGCCGAGTTCGCTGGGACTAAGGATGTCCTGCGACACCAGCGCCGGTTTGACAACGTTGAAGGACAAACGACAAACATAAAACAGGGCATAGCTCAGCGACATTGAGAGCAGGGTTTGCAGACGCAAGCGCTTGAACGCTTTGGAATCCAGAGTGGGGTCCTGCGCACGCGCAGGCGCTGCCTTGAGCAGACTGAGTAGTGATTTCATAGCCGACAGTTCCTATTGTTATTGTGCTTGCTGTACGTGCTTGGTGAGAGGGTGGGTTAATTAATCTTCCAGCGATACACCTATCATTGAGGCCACCTGCTCGTAGATTCGAGGGGCGGCCACCAACAGCGAGTTGCCATTGACCAGGCCGTCGTTGCGCAGGAAATCGTTGGCGACGCCACCCGCCTCGCTCACCAGGACCAACCCGGCCAGACAATCCCAGCTATTGATGTGCGTTTCGTAGTAACCGATCAGCCGTCCGGCTGCGACGTAGGCAATCATCAATGCCCCTGATCCATTTCGAATGAAGGTGCCTCCCTGCTCCAGCAACTGTGAAACGAACGGGATGAAATGCTCCTTGCCACGACGATGCGAAGTACCGACGCCCATGACACCGTGCCGGACATCCACCGCACTGTGCACGCAAAGACGCTGATCGTTGACCCAGGCACCCTGCCCGACAAGGGCATGAAACAACTCGTCATGCACCGCGTCGGCGACTGCGCCAAGCCAGGGCTGGCCATCCACCAACAGACCGATGGAGACGCACCAGCTGTGTAGCCCGTTGACGAAGCAACTTGTGCCGTCGACAGGATCCACGACCCAGATGCAACGGGCATTCAGCGCCGCACCGCCGGTTTCTTCGCCCAGAAAACCATCTTCGGGAAAAAGCTCTGCCAGGCGCGTTTTGATGAATGCTTCAACATCCTTGTCTACAGCGCTGACCAAATCCTGAAGCTCATCACCCTTGTGACCGACAACAAGTTGATCGCGCTGGTGGTATGGCCCCAGAGCCCGTTGCGCCGCCTCCATGGCCAACGCTTTCGCACATGCATAGCGCGCTTGCAGCGCTTGGTCATCCAGGAAACAGGACGCCTGCCGATGTGGCTGCATAACCTCTCTACCTCGCTTTCGGAGCGCATTGCACACGTGTGCAAAGCGTGATTAAAAAAAAGTGACAAGGTCACTTCGACGAGTTTCAGGAAAAACGTCACCCTCATAAAACATGAAATAAATTTTCTTTTCAATAGTTTTTTAAACTATTTATTCCATCGTGGTGGAACGTTTTGTCAGCGCGACTGGCGCCACCAAAGGGGTGTCGCATCCTTCCAAAGTGGCTCGAACCGCTAAACGCGCCAGCGCATCCGGTTCTTGGCGAATAGTCGTCAAGCCATACGCATCCTGCGCCGCCTGGGGGATATCGTCGAACCCGACGACGGCTACGTCTTGAGGAACGCGAACTTGCTTATGCACTCGCAGAACGTCCAACACACCGAGCGCCAGCATGTCTGTCGCGCAAAAAATGCCGTCTGGCCTGGCAGCCCTGCTCCATAAAGCGAGTGCCGCCCGACGTCCGCCCTCGTAGCCACCCGCACTTTCGTAATGTTCTACGAACGCCTCCATGCCGCTCACAAGCAACTCCTGTCGGAACCCCAGAAGGCGTTGCCGAGAGCTGTAATGACTTTCACTTTGCCCAATGAATGCCAGACGTTTCGCTCCGCTTCGCAACAGTTCTTTCGCCGCAAGACGGCCGCCCTCTACGTGATCGCTGGTGACCGCATTGGCGCCACTGACCGAGATGGCGCTGTTGATCATGGTCAGTGGCACTTGCCGATGCAGATAGCGCTCGACCTGTTCCACCGAGGCCGCCGAAGAAGTGAGAATGACGCCCACGACCTGATAGCTAAGCAAGTCATGCATCGAGCGCTCAAGTTGTTCGGGGTCGTTGGCGTTCATCAACAATGGCATCAGCCCGTGGACATTCAGATGGTGAGTCAATGGCCCTAGCAGGCTCGCCAGAAACGGGTTCTCGAATCCTGCCGTGATCACGCCAACGAAATTGCTGCTGCCCTTGTTCATCGTTCGCGCAATGAAGTTGACCTGATAACCCAACGCCTCAGCGGACCGAAGTACCTTCTCCCGTGTGCGCGCCGACACGCTGGCGCCAGGGGTAAAGGTTCTCGACACCGCAGAACGGGATACGCCTGCGTGCAGCGCAACGGCTTCGGCGGTCACAATATCGGGTAGCGGCATTTAGAACACTCATCTCGGCTGAGCAACCATTCTGGCAGCGTCAGGTGTCTTCATTCAAATTCAACGACGACCAAACACGCCAAGTTGAACGAAGCCGCTGGCGGGTCAGTGGGAATAGCAGAGTTCCTGCCAAGAGTCACTGGCTGATAAATCGGCCGTGCAGAATGAGCCAAACGGCTTGCGTTGCGGTCGCCGAGCTTGAACAGACATCAATCGAAAAAAATCGTACTTAAAGCGTTAGTTTGATGCCTATACGCATGGTCTCACGCATACATGTGCAAAAGGTCGTCGATCAGCTCAAGCTCTTGTCGCGTGTACTGCACTTTGTTGTACCGTCGAATGTCCTCAAGCACACCTCTGATCGGGACTTGCCGTGATGGATCCTGAACGATATCGATCAAACGGTCGCACTCGGGATCTCTTCCCTTGAGGTATTTTTCGATCAGTTCTTTGATCGCTACGCGGGCCTGTAGATCGGTTAGCACTGTTACTTCTCCGTACCTAGCCCTCAAATAGGTTCACCCCTGCTTCACCCTTTTTTTGATACAAATGTGTTGGCAACGTGGTCTCTTGAGTCAGTCGGCTATTGGCCGTTCTCTGCCGCTCATGGTGACAAAGCCTGCTGGTCAAATCCGATGCAAATCGTTGGTCAGAACGAATGCAAATGACTGGTCAGGTCGAATGCAAGCGGGTGGTCAAGTGGAGTGCAATTTCGCACCCCCCTCAAAGGCCGGTCAACCGGCCTTTGAGCCCAGGGTTACCCATCACGCACGAACTCATCAAGTCGCCTCCGCGAGCTTGATATCGATTGTCAGAACGCAGGTTGCAGCCAGGGGATTTACACCTAACCTCAACATGGGCATCTGTGTGCGCTCTGCCAGCTTCAAATCTGCATGACTTCAATGCCCATGAGTGGATAGCTACATCGATAGGCAAGGAGTCTGAAAATGAACATCCCCCGCTTGCTCTGCGCAATTATCGTTTTGAGTTTGAGCGCTTGCTCGTCCACCCCTCTTATCTACAATTCCAGCGATAACTCTCCAGGCTTGATAAAGCCGTTACAGGAACTGCTCCCTGACAACACCCCTGTGAGGCTGTTTTTTGTTCATGGTGTAGGAGATCACTGTCCTGGTTACGCCCTTGGTCCTGATGGCTGGTTGAATGATAAAAACGCTGCTGCGATGGGATTGAAACCCGTGTCCGGCGAAATCGAACCTGCTGATTTTATCAATGTGAACGTCTATATGGGAGGAGAAAAAGACCTGCACTCAGGGGTGAGCGTCCTCAAAAGAAATTACTCACTGGCCCTGCCTGGCAGGAAGAATACAGTGAGCGTAGAGGCGATTGAAATTACCTGGTCCCCCCTGACCCGATGGCTGAAAAGCAATCAGCTTGGATATGACTCGCCCTCTGTTTTCGCAAATAAAGATCGCGCACAATGCATTGAACTTCCCGATCCGAAAATTCCTTCAACGGTACAGGCGCCCCCAAGGCTTTGGCTTGACGAAACAATCAAGGAACAGGTTTTTGACCGGAACTTGTCCGATGCGATTCTCTATACGGGAACCTATGGGCAGACAATGGTGCGAGGACTTGCAGAGGGGATTTGCCATGCCATCACCTCTACGGACAAGAATAAAAAATGTATATGGCCCTCTGCGCAGGAAAGTGACAAAACACCGCACAAGAATTTATTCGTGACCCACAGTCTGGGCAGTCGCATGACTTATGACATGTTCCTCCATCTTCTTGACCAGACAAAAGACAGCAAGACCAACCCTTTTCCTGAGCGCGAACGTAGCAGCGCACAGGGCTTCATCGGAAACATGATCGCGAACACTCCTGCTTTTTACATGATGGCGAATCAGCTTTCTTTGCTGGGTTTGGCCAATGTACCGCCACAAGCCCGCTCCAGTGATAGCGTTGCACATCCTTTTTTCTGGAAGTTATTTCCCGTAAATGATCTTGATGCCCCCTCGAATCCGTCGCAAGCGACATCAGGGCCGAAAGTGTACGGTAACGTTCTTTTGGAACTCGCAGATTTAAAATCTGCCGTAGACAAGAAGAGCGGAAAACAAACCGACGGCCTTCAGATAGTCTCTTTCAATGACACAAATGACCTGCTCACTTGGCACATACCCCGTTGGTACGCTAACGCCGAGGCAACGCCGGGAGGGCGGCCGCGGATTAATGTGACGGACGTATTTGTGCAGAATGCACCGAAGCTCCTGATCATGGAGAGTCCCCTGAACGCCCACGTTGACTACTTTAAAAACCCGGCCGTCCGGGATGTTATCCGTTGCGGCGCTGCCCATGGTGAAGTCTTGGAGTGCCCCGGGCGTTGATCAGGGCAGGAGATCTGAACTCAGGTCTTTCAGTGGAAGTGTAATTGCGGAAATGAATTTGGCCGATTTTTTTGGCTTTCAGGGTGGGCTTATGATCGCCCTGGATTTCGTACCTGCAATCAAGATACTTCACTTGGTGGAAAGCGACTTTCATCTGCGGTGGGATTTGGAGCCTGCTCTTTCCTGTCGTGATGGGCAGAAAACGGCCAATTGCGGTCATTGAAATACTCAAAATAGTGGGGTGCAGCATCCCTGGTGCAGGTTGTTAATGCTGGACGGCTCTGAAACCCAAGCTTTGAGAGAACCGCAATAGGTAGCCATCTGGATCGAGCACCAAGAAATTAAGCTCGCCGTGTAGGCGTTCATTATCTCGGTACCAGCATTCTTCAATGCATCGACGTAATTTAAAACCAGCGTCTTCGATGGCCCGAGCCAAAGTTTTGGTATCAGAGCACTGAATCGAAAGATTCATCCCTCGGCCATATGGAGATAATAAAGGGCCAACTCGCCACGGAGACTCTTCCAAGTCATCCTGCTCTAGCATCAATTGGCTCCCTTGAAAGGAAAGGAAGGCGAATTTGTCTTCTGGCCGTTCGTATTCAATTTGGAAGCCCAGGATCAAGCAGTAAAAATCCAAGCTTCGTTTTAAGTCAGAGACAATCATCTCTGGCACCAGTGTGTTCATCTTCATAACTGACTCCTTGTCGTTGACAACGCACCTTCAAACTGTGGGGCGGGCTGTCCATCTCCACTCGGTACGGTTTGTATCACGATATCTACTTTTGGTCGCCCCCCTGCGACAGTCCGCTATGGGTCGTTTTCAGCCGGTCGTGGAAGGCAGAAATCGGCCAGAACCGGTCAGTCAGGATAGTAGTAGTTGAGGCAATACGTACTTCCTAGGCAGCTAACCATATGGAGCGTTCGGCGCGCATTGACTGCGAAAAACAATGCGGGTTGAGAGTTCGAATCTCTCCTTCATCGCCAAATTCTGAAAACGCAAGCCATTGATATTTCCTAGAGAAAGTCGGGGGTTTGTGGTTTTTGGTGTCTGAAAAATAGCCATATGGGACTGATATGGGACTGGTGCATTGTTCTGGTGCGGAAAAGGAGGCTGATGAGTGAGCCTCTCAGCCACTCTACTGCGGCCGCATGAGCTAGGCTTTCCTAACCCCTCAGTCCAGGATGGATTCCATGGCCGATAACTCAGCCTCCAACATTGCCACTGCAGATGCGCTGACATTGCTTCTGCACAACCAGCATGCCATTTGTGCGGCTATAGATGAGTTCACGAAATGGCTTTCAGAGAATGGTGTAGAGACTGTTGCAGATAACGCAGCAGCGGCTATGGAAACTTTGGACACCAATGCGAAAGCTCTTACAGCTGCGATTATTCGACTACGGCAGTCTTAGGGAGTCGCCTTGGTAGGTATCACTCAGCCACTAGCATTTCATCGTGAGGGATCGTTTTCTGTTGACTACGAATATCCGCTTCCGAGGAGAAGCGGACATTCGGCTTAGCTATTTTTGCAGAGAATTGCTTCTTGATACACGTGTTAAAAGCGCTATAACCTCAGAGTAGATTTGAACAATGATAATTTGAGGCTGTCTCTCTAAGTTAGTTGAGCGGAAAGCTTGGCGACATCAAAATACTGAATGTAAAGATTAGGCCTCTGAATTACATCGAGCGCAACCGAAGCATGCAAACCTCCCCCGTTTGCTAAATCCATAAGTTTTCGGCCGGTTAAACTCAGCGCTCTAAAATAAGTTTTTGCTAAGTCGTGGACCGATACATTAGACAAGCCGGTGTATAACGTTTTACTTGCTGGATATTTGGTGTTCAGCTGATTCCAAAACTCTGAGTCTTCGTAGTATGAGTTGTATGGTTGGACAGCTCCAATGTCTGAGTGAACCAAAAATAACAAGTACGCACAAAAGAAAAAGTCCCAGCCGCCTTCATTAAAATACCCATTGAAAGTGTGAATTCTTTTAAGGATAGCTTCTAAGTCTCGTATTTGATAGTTGAAGGCAATTGTCAGTGCTTTAAATACAACTTGGTGCGAGTTTAGTTTGTCGCTAAGTATTGTTGTTGAGTTTGTGTCTACGAAATTTTTTGATCCATACGAAGACGTATCAAGACTCTTTACAAAAATCCTATAATTATTAAATGGAGGGCAGATTTCGCTTTTGATATGCGTGGCGATCCAGTTGTCAAGCTGAGTGTTGTCTAGTTTGAAAGTGGAGTCAAAAAATCTTTTAAGATAACGCTTAGAAGCGAAACCAGTGCCGTAGACAGCACAAATCGAATGCGCCAACTGGTCCGTGTCGGTCGCTATTACGAATCTGCATCCTTCGATCGCAAAGAAATGTTTAACACGCTCAAGCAATTCGATTGCATATGTAGGACGGCAACGATCCAGTTCGTCGATGAAAATAAAAACTGGCTTTCCATTGCTCTTACTGCTTACCGATTTGAACAGCTCAGTAAGTGAATCCCGAAAGTGCTCAACTGCATTTAGTGCTTCGTGGTTTTTGTTTAAAATTTTCTCTACGAATTTTTCCGCTGCTTCAGCAGTGGCTTCTCCGTCTAAAACATCTAGAAACTCGTCGCCAAGATGCTTCTTGGCTGCAGCCTTGATAATCGATGGAGCTATAGCGATAGCTAATTCTCCTGCTCTCTTAGTAAATTCTTTCACTTTCTTCTTTACTGAGGCAGGCGCTCCACCCTGGGTGGAAAGTTGATCGCGAATTACAGATACTAGTGACAAGAGAGGGTCGCCCAAGAAATCATTTTCCCAAGCATTGAAATAAACAACAGGTCGCCGGTTTTCCTGTAATAGCTGTAATCTCCAATTTTTTAGAAAATATGTTTTTCCGGCGCCCCAAGGAGAATCGAGATTCAGTACTCGACAGATATCTTCATCCAGATAGTTAGATAGAAAGTCTGCACGAACCTTACGTTCTAATAGGTCGTCGCTCCATGCCATTTTGCTCATGACTGCCCTCTTTATGTAAGTTAAATGCTCTCATGAGCCCGTAGGTATTTCCAATGCACTATAGGAGACCATTACCCTTCTTGGGTAACAAAAAGATAACCGGATTCAATTTCAACACAGGATCAATGGCAGCGATCGGGTCGCTTTTGGCCGATTGCGATTTTTGACGACCTGTACATTGAATTCCGTCCTATGTTCAATCGGCCCCTCACCTGCGCCTGGTGTGGGGGCCTTTTTGTTGCAGCGCGGAAACCACGCCGCCGGGGACTGGTCTACTATTTCCTGACAGTCTGGTTGACGTCCGGGCCGTTTCACGTGAACAGGAAGGTGGCTCATGCCCTACGCCTATGAACGATTAGCGAGCGTCGGCGTTTTGGCCCTTTACCAGTGGCACCTGTTCGCGAGCTCCTGAAAGTGACGTGCAAACCGTCCAATATTGGTTGCCGGGTTACCTGATCCAGATTTGTAGGAAAGGACCCAGCAGTGCCCAAACCCAGCCATGCGCTTAACTGAGCCGTCGTAGAGGGGCGCTTTCGCTCCTAAGTTAGACCAGGGAACCCATCAAATACATACTAGCGCCAGCCTTGATGCCTACAGTAAGCAGCTCAAATACAGAATGCTGATAGTCTGACCCAAGAGTGTTTCAGGTCGGCAAACAGTGGATTTTCTCTCCGTGCGAGTTCGAAATAAGTAAGGCAGCACTTAATCGCGATTACTTCTGTGTGCAGAAAAAAAGTATATTTTGGTGTCTATTTATTTTCGCTTTTTTTGGGCATCAGCTACACCATAATGAATAAAAATACGAAGATTAAATGTATTCTGAAGCAGGGTGGGGGCCAGTTTTACGTTTGTTCCTTGAAGAAAGGATTATGTCATGAAATTAAAATATCTCGCCTTGGCACCTTTGTTGATCTTGTTTGCAGGTGAATCATTCGGTTGCTCAGATAGGGAGTTTGAGCAGTGCTGGAGTGTAAATCTAATTGTTGGCACCGCTAGGGACTGTAAGTGCTTTCCAAAAATTGATCTGCCACCGCCTATACAGCAAGCAAATGATGAGGGTAAGAGGCTGCTTGCTAATGTTAGTCGGGAAGTACAGAATACACCAGAATCAATTAACAACTGTTTGAGTGATGCACAGAAGTGCGTAGTGGAAATTATATCGGCGCCGTTGGCGCTGACTGTGCAGGGTTACATCGACGGATTGTATAGGCAATCTGAAGGTAGATCTTTCCCGTTTTCAAATGAATTTATTGCTTTGGCGCAACCGTACTATAGCGTTGATCTTCATAGCATAACGGTTTCAACAAATATCGATACCGGTTCTGGGATGTCGGTTTCCTATTGTGATCGAATATTTTTTGCTGGTAATGGCAGTGTGTGGGAAGACCAAGCTTGGCTTAATCATGTTCTTCACGAAATAGAACATACAGTTCAATGTCAGCAAAGAGGAAAGCGTACGTACTTAGCTGAGTATGTACTTAAGGTCGGCCTCGATGTGCTTAAGACAGGACGCTTCGATGTACATGATATGCACGATTATGAAGTCGCTGCGAACGCTAAAGCAGACCAGGTGACGGCGCCGATATGGGCAGCTATCCAAAACGGAGCACCTCGACCTCAGACTCAATACGCATCAGTACCGGTGCCGATACCATCAGGGCCAGTAATGAATCCAGTCAGGTTTTGTCAAACCCAGTTTGGTGCATGCCAAATTCCTCCAGCAATGGTTCCGATGGGGACACCTTGTTATTGCACAATGACGAACGGTCAGCGAATAGGCGGAAATGCGTTTTGATCACGCCACGCGTCTGAACGACCAGCCCTGCTAGGCACAATCTGATGCGCTCAGCAAAGGTGAGCACCGCATAAAAAAGCAATCATGTGGCACGGAAAGACCCAGCAACATCTCAGCCCAGCCGGCAAGCCGCTGGACTGAGGCTATAGGAGAGACACGGTTTCGGAAGCCAATCAAGACAGACACTGTCGGCGGGAGTGATACATGCAAACACTAATGGGGTTGCAGGTCTAACCAAGCAGCTGCTGGACCGTATCCAAGGGCATGCATTTAGCGACGTAAGCTCAAAGCATTACGACCGATATGATTATTTCAAAGAGAAGAAGGTCGGATTACAGCGATGGTCGGTATGGCTGCAAAAAAATGTGATCTCTGACGAATTTCGCTAGCAGTGGAAACAATGCGGGCCTGGTAGAGTGATGATCTGTAACTCTTTAAACATTCCAAAAATATGGTGGTCTGAAAGAGCGTCCAGAACGATTCACGAACTATACTGAGATACAGCATGGCTCCAGCGTAGCATTAGTGATAGATACCACATGCTTGTAGGAACATCTCACCTGAACAGGAAGGTACGATCCCACTATGTTTGGAACCACAATCGACATACTAAATTTTTTCATTGAGTCGTTGCGTCGCAGTCCCAAAGCTCGAGCTTTGGTGCTCATAATTTCACTCAGTGGTGCTATCGTAGGTGCTGTGGTTCGTGTCTTATTATTGTTTGCTGTTCCGGATTTTTTTATTGATACTCCGGAACTTAATCAGGCCGCAGTAAATACCTCTTTGGGGTTTATGGTTGGCTTTGGTTTGTTGTCAGTTCTAGTCTGGATTTCCTATAGCGACCTTCAACTCAAGGGGGGAGATATTTTCAATATTGAATTGGAGAGGATACGAGAAGAACGCAATACGATTCAGGAACGACTATCGGAAGCTCCAAAGTCAGAAGATGTAATTGATACGATACAGTTAAATCTTAATCAATTAAGTGAGTATTATGTTATAAATAAAAGCCAAGCACGCACTAGCTTCGGCTTCAGTGTTTTCGCTATTGTTTCAGGTCTGGTCTCCATTATTGGGGGTGTATGGTTGTTCTATTTTAAAGAAACACCAAATTTTCAGTTGACTGCGATTTCTTCGGTTGCTGGGGTGCTTGCTGAATTTATTGGAGCGGCATATTTTTATGTTTATCGGAAGAGTTTGGAGCAATTAAATTTTTTCTTCATGCAGTTAGTGCGCATGCAGGATACGATGCTCTCCGTTCGCCTCTGTGAGCAGGTTTTACCCGAGGATCGACAAATGCAATTGCGAGCTCAGATCATCATGACATTGCTTCAGCGGAGTTCGCAGGGTGTTATTTTTCCTCAATCATCGGACGCCAAATAGAAGAAATACCCAATATGCGTTCGCAAGTCGTAGAGTCGAAAACAGCCGGCGCCCATAGTGACATCGATGCCGGCTTGGAACTCAAAGTCCGTAATATTTTGAGAGGGCTGCGGTAAGAATTCCGGCGCCAACTTGAGCGGGGATTTCCCAGGCTGGAGTGCCTGCTTTGATGATCATTGCACCGACCCACCCACGGACATTACTTCCAAAAGCCTGAGGATTTGACAGAATTTCCTTTGTATCGCCCTTTACAAGTTTTGATTTACGCGGCTTTCAGAGGGGGGAAAGAAAAACTTACCTAAACGACCGGTTTCCCGTGGGTTAACATAAACGGGAATGGCCTACTGCCCTTTTACAGGTGAGGGTCGACGTCCCAAGATGATAAACAAAAAACCGGTAGTGCCCGTGACGGGCCTGTGTGAAGGGACCATCGGGAAGGTGCTGAAACGTTGAATTTACGGGGCAGAAGCGGCCTACAGGTACGCTAGAAGGGGTTCGAATCCCTATCAGCACATCCGCACATCAAGTGGGATACCAATAGGCTGCCGACCTATAGCTGCCAGCCATTAAGATTAATTATCGATCCAATACTGATTTCAATAAGCTTATCATACTGGCATCTACTACCTTGGCGAGTGCTAAAGCTGGGTACAAAAATTGAATCGGGCTAAAAATGAGGTGTATAATTTTTAGCTATAAGTATGGTTGTAATAGCTATATTTGTACTAAGCCAGACTTTTCAATTGCAAGCACTCCCTCAACACTATGAAGTTTCGCTAGCAGGTCGGGTTGAATGGTCCCGGTCACTACACCAACCCCCGATAATACACCCTCAAGGTGTAAACCTGCGGTCTCTAGCTCGGAGGCAATATTGTGAATATGAGCTCTATCCGCGTCCTGAATGGTTATTATGACCTCAATGTCTGAAACGCTTGGAGCGGGCATGGGGGGATCCTCGTACAAGATGATCACACAAGTGTCGTGGCGCAACGACTTTAGGCGCCACGATCCTTTTTTGACAAAGCCTAACCAGCATTGGTTCAAGGAGCTTGAACCAATCCTCTGCCGACATCAATAACTGGATCAGAAAGAGACCTTGCGTTCGATATCACTCGCTGCCATAAGGTTGCTCCTCGATCTCCTGTCGCTTCAGCCCAAAGGGCAGCCACACCGGCAACATGTGGTGTGGCCATACTGGTTCCGGAGATCACATTGAATTGGTCAGGCAATGGCCAAGACGAGTAAATGTCAACGCCGGGGCCTGTGATGTCAACGGCCGTGCCCGGAGCGAGCACCGTATCCCTTGCAGAAAAATTGGCTGTCTGAAGCCGATTCGCCAGGGCACCGACACTCATGAATGTTCGGCTATTCGCTGGGCGACCTACAAAACCGAACTCACCTACTTGTCGTCTTGCATTATTTCCCGCAGCTGCGACTATTAGAGTTCCTGCATCCAGTGCTCTCTGCCCTACGGCCTCATAGGCCGTAGAGGTTGACGTTATGTCAGCTCCTAGAGACATTGAGATTATTTCACTACCATTGCTAATAGCCCAATCAATTGCAGCAAGGATTCCGCTATCGCGGCCGCTACCTTGATCTGAAAGTACTTTACCAATGAGTAGCTCTGCATCGTGAGCTACGCCATATCGAGCACCTCGGATAGGAGACATCGGCCCACAGGCAGTCCCAGCGCAGTGTGTGCCATGACCATGCCCGTCTTGGACTGTAGGTACGCCTGTGATAAACGACTGGCTCGTTACATTCCTTCCAGAGAAATCTGGATGTAAAAGGTCTAATCCGGTGTCTAGTACCGCAACTTTAATACCTAACCCTGAATATCTTGAGAAGCCGGCTTTTGTTGCCAATAGTCCCCAAGCTACTGCTGGGGTGTCTTGATAAAACTCTAATGCTCCAATATTAATACTTTTCGACTCATCAAGAATTGCCTGCTCATATAGAGCAGTGGCCGCATCTTTAAAGCCTCGGAGATATTCTGAAGAGATCGAGGAGTTGCTGATGGCATGCATTATGCCCTCTGGTTCAATTGCTAAAATTGAACTTCCACCACCTGATATCTCTCGAGCCAGTGAAATCGCGCTCACGGTCTCTAGATTTACTACCGCGACACCCAGATTTTGGAATAAAACTCCCCCAGTTTCCGGCGTTTGAGCTAAATCGACACCTAATACTCCGAAGTCAGAGCTAGACATAAGCTTTGACTTTGTAATTCCAGTCATCTTTTTTAGTGATGCAAGACCTTCTTCGGCAGCTCCCGTACGAAATGTAACGATAAAACTCCCGGTCGTGTCCATTTCACCTGATTTTATGCTTGGCATGACTAATACCTCAGTGTGTTATGCGGATGGCGAAGGTTGGCTATAGCTAATGCTATGGATCGCGTGCCTAGACACTAGCGACGAAAGATGCAAGCAGGTTCTGTGAGTCTAAACCGTGGTGTTGTTTTAATTTTTAAGATCGATAGCGTCTTGACATTAGTAAAGCTGCCTCCTTTTGTCCAGGAGCGCGGGGGTATCCCTGCGTGCCATCGATAGGTGCCGCCGACGCCACTGAAACGGTGCCATTAGGGAAATTACAGGGAGACCTGTGGATCGGTTGATTTTGAAGATGTAAAAGCGCCTTAAATCGCATTTTCTTCCGGGTTCGAATAATAATATGTCGCATGCAATTTCATGGCTGCATTGATTTGTTTTCTAGCTTTGGCTAGCAACGTTGAAATTCATCAGCTATACCGAATTTGGCTAATAGCAAATGGCTATTTGTAGGAAATGTCTAATGAAATAACAAGGAGCTCCCGCGTCATGAGAAATCTAATAGTGCTAGGTTTTTTGGCGGTAATGTTAAGTGGGTGTAACACTTGGGGGATAATTTTCTCCCCTAAAGTTGATCCGTCAGACGCAAAGGGTGAATGGAATGCGGTTGTGCCACTATCTCTGACTTCCTTCAGCGATGGAGGCCATGGTGAACCTAGTGTTTGGTCAAGGTTGTTTGATGGAAGGGCAGAAAAATATGTTGGGCTGTGTAAAGGGAGTGATGCAGGTGCAGCCGGTGCAGGAGTAGCGGTAGCGGCTATCGGTGGTGCCGCGTGGGACATTGCAGTAAACGCGGCAAATAGCAAGGTAGATGAAATAAAGGCTAAGTCAATGAAAACTTGGTCTGCGACATGGGCGGTAAGTGTTGCAGATGTGAAAGCAACTAAGTGTGTTGCTTTGGTTAGATATAAAAAATCTTCGAATGAGTTTACGGATCCCCAGATGGTAATTCTTCTTCATTTAAAAAGTTTTGAAGGAGGCAAGGCATATCAGGTTATCCCATTATTCATACTATCCAAGACTAGTATTGCGCTGACCAAAGATGATGGTGGAGGGCAGGGGGCGGTCGGGCTATCAATTGCGGTTGCGCAAGCTTCACTAGATGGTGATGAGTTAAAGGAAAGCACTGGAGAGGCAGTAACAGTAGGGGGGGGTTGCGGTAAAGGAGAATGGGGAAAATGAAAGTGGAAGTCCCTTAGACGTTGGGATGGCGAAAGCAGATAACTCCATGCAAGGTTCGAAGCCAATTATTTATCCAAAAGGCACCGACGTTTACTTGAAGTTTGCGATAACTGAAACAGGCTCTTTGTCAGGGGATGATGCTAGAAGTAAGGCAGAACTCAAGGCTGTGACCGATGCACTTGGTCCGATTGCCAAGGAGGCGCTCAAGAAGCGATTTGCCCCAGATAGCGGTGATTGACCCTCCAGATCCCCTTTGGCCACTGTCACGGGGGATTTGCCTACATTCCATTAAATTCGCTCAGACTACGGAGCGTTAAATTGCTTGGGTCATTGCGCAAACTTGCTTGCGTAAGGATGCTAGTCAGGGGCGGGTTATATTGCGAATGTCCGCTTCAGCCGTTCTCTGCCGGTCATGTCCAAGAATTGTGCTGGTCAAATCCGATGCAAATGACGGGTCAAATCGAATGCAAATGGGTGGGCAAGTCCGTGTCATTACCCAATTGGATCTGAGTAGGTGGGACTATCGACTGGACAAACTCGCCATGCTGATAGAATGCACTCGCTGCTCATAACCTCCCCCTCTTGAGAATTGGCATGAATCCAGATTTAACTGAAGAAGAAATGCGCCGCGCGCTGTTCGGTGGTAGCGAGCAAGCTCCGCAATCCAGTGAATCCCCAGCGCAGAAGCCCGTCTCGGATATCGTGATCAGACAACCAGCAAAAGTGGCCGAGAAAAAGAAAGTCGCGAAAACATTTACACCCAGGCTGAGAGTCACGCTTCGAGTGGGCAATGAATTTGAAGGCGAGACGCACGAGATGGTTCATGAGGCCGATACGTTAAGTACCATTTTAGCCGAGCAAGAAGCTACGAGGGCAGCCAAGAAAAAATTCCGATTTGTGGAAGTGGTTTCGATCAAGTCAATGTAAGAGAACTTTCCCAAGGCTTGCGGGCAAGGTGTGGAACGCTTTTCACTTGGCGAATGACTCGAACGATCTCTTTAGGATGGGGGATCCAGGCCTGATGTCATTGATGGGAATCGACCTAGTACGGTCTGTCGATGCCGGCAGTTTATCCCCGATTGCCGCCGCTGATATCCGAAGATCGTTTACAGCTACAGCGTTGTGCAAGCGAACGCGGAAGTGTTTTTGGTATGCAACATAAAACAATCTCTAGAAGCTCACAGCGGCGTTACTTCACCCCTGATACACATGAGGCTCCCCCGTGTCCATTTTGGGCGCCACCTTCTTCGCTGGAGACTTCAGTCGCCCAGCACGCTTCACTGGCCCCGAATAATGGCCCGAGGTAACCATCTGGTTCAGGCGCTCATGCGCATGTTTGAGGTCAGAAGGGCTTGCCACAAAAATGCTATACACCATGTCAAACTTGATCAAGTTAGCTCTCCTCTTCCCTTATCGTGGGGAGCTTTCATTGTCAGTGTTTGGATGAGCCGTGGCTTGCCGCAACTGAGTGAGCTCCGCAGAATATTGTTCCGACAGTCTTTGGGCTTCGGCCAATTGCGCGCTTGCCTGTGCCAGGTCCTCCTCTAGTCGCTTAGATTCGGCGCGCGACGTACCGAGCTGCTCTTGAAACGCTTCCTTCGCTCCGACTGCCTTGGCAACAGCTGTCTTCATTGCAGTAATCTCACCGGTCAATCGAAGCGCCGCGTCTTCCTGCGTCGCGACCACTTTACTCTGCTGGCGAGCCTCACTCAGTAGGCGCTCATTATCTCTGTTCAGTCGAGTCAGCTCATCCTGCTTGAGCATCAACGTTTGCTGCAGCTGTCGCAGCTCAACCTGAACTTGCTGCACCTGCCCTTCGTGACGACGTTGCTCTTGGTCGCGCTGATCCTTTACGGCCGATCGGTAGTGCTCAAGTGCGTCACGAGCATGCGAGTGCTTTTCTTCCAGCGAGCGAATCTGCTCGTCTTTCTCATGCACCCGTACCCCTAGGTCAGCACAGCTTTGGCTCAAGCGAGCATTGCAGGTGAGCTCGGCTTGCAGGCTTGTCTGACAAATCTGCAACTCATCCGCTTGAAGCGCTAACGCCCCTTTCTGACTATCCACTTCACGCTGCAATGAGGTGAGTTCGGCACTCAAGCCGTCGAGCTTTTGCTCGAGCTCGCTACGCTGCTCGTCGAAGCGCGCCTGAGCGTATGCAAGAGCTTCGCCGCCCTCCTCCGTCATTCGCTCTAGAGGCCGGCAACAAGCTCGGTTAATTCATCACTCAGCCGCTCTCTAGAGGCTCGCGGCCGGGGGTCAAAATCTTCTATTTCCTTCAAATAACGGTGAATAGTGGTTTTTGAGCCGGTATTTCCCAGCACGATGCGCACGGCGTCGATGCTCGGATTCTCTCCCCGAGCAAGCAGCGATTCCCGGGCTTTATGGACAATCGCCTTGTTAATTCCGCCGCGTGCCATTTTTCTCTCCTACGATTTCGTACTGTTTTACATACCACGTATATACATATCACTTTCCTGCTATAAAAGAACAATATAAGGGTGATTCTTTGATAAAATAATGGAGCGTTATCGCATCATAGATCGATTTTTTGCCTTTTCTGGCCCTGAAAAAGTACGTTTGGCGTAGGACTGACATGAACAAGGCGGATCGCTACCTGCAGGCCGGCACCGGGGACAACACCCGGCGCAGCTACCGCGCCGCGGTGGAGCACTTCGAAGTGACCTGGGGTGGGTTTCTCCCGGCGACTGGGGACGGCATCGTGCGGTACCTGGCTGAGTACGCCGACCAGCACGCCATCAGCACGCTGAAGCAGCGCCTGGCCGCCCTCGCCCAGTGGCACCTCACCCAGGGCTTTCCCGATCCGACCAAGACACCGGCCGTGCGGCAGATGATCAAAGGTATCCGGACGTTGCATCCCGCTCAGGAAAAGCAGGCGCCCCCCCTGCTCCTGCAGCACCTGGAACAAGCCGTTCAGGGGCTGGAGCAAGACGCGGAGCAAGCCGTCGCCCGCCAGGACCTGGCCGCCCTGCTACGCAGCCGGCGTGACATCGCTTTGGTACTGATTGGGTTCTGGCGCGGTTTTCGCGGGGATGAGTTGTCGCGCTTGCGGGTGGAACACACCCAAGTGCAGAGCGGGGTCGGCATCAGTTTCTATCTGCCGCACAGCAAGGGCGACCGCCAGCACCGCGGCACGACATACCGTACACCGGCGCTGAAGAAACTCTGCCCCGTGCAAGCCTACGTGAACTGGATTACCGTCGCCGGCATCGCCCATGGTCCTATCTTCAGAAAGATTGATCGTTGGGGGCACTTGGCGGAGGATGGCTTGAATGCCAACAGCCTGATTCCACTGCTGCGACGAATTTTTAATCGCGCGGGCATGTCTGGCGATCTGTACACCAGTCACTCACTGCGTCGCGGCTTCGCCACCTGGGCCGCAGCGAATGGCTGGGATATCAAAGCCCTGATGACGTACGTCGGCTGGAAGGACATGAAGTCCGCCATGCGCTATATCGACACGGCAGACTCTTTCGGAGAGTTGGCGATGGTGCAATCGCCCCCACCCTCGGCACAGCCCCAGCTTCCTGCCTTGGCACTGACTGAAACAATCAGCGACGCGCATGTCAAGGTCAACACGGAGCCTCCAGCCTGAGCGGGGCAAACCACTGGCTTTCCGCTTGTCCGATTAAACGCCCCAGCCAGAAAGCTGATCGCCCTCCCCTCGCCGGGCCAGGTTTGGCCTCGTTGGTTCGCTGGATGGATACCCATTTGATGGCTTGATCACGGGAAGTAGCTCCACAAAACGCCTTTCGCCTCGGGGAATCGCGCCCTGGCTAGCCGCAAAAATTCAGTCCCCATCCCTGGCCACCTAGGTCTGACACATAATTGCCAAGTCGCCAACGCACCGTCGCAAGAGCGCTCGCATACTTGCTCTCCGGGCAGCCAAACCCGTACGCACCTCGCGTATTGATGCAGAGCACCCGCAATGGCAAATCTCCGGCGGATGAAAGCAGACCAAAGGCGAGCTCAGCGCAAGCTGCAGTGATGTCTGTCGCCGCCTCAGGTTTTTCTCAAGGCTGAAATCAATAAAATATCAACAAATATATATTATCTGTTGACGATATATTTTATTGCCTCTAGCTTTGCACACGCGCAGCCGATGCCGCCCTCCGATGCGGTTCCGACTCTCGACAAAAAAAACTGTGGCTGGTGGCAACGGCGCGCTTTGGTCGGCCTAACGCGTAACTTGCCTTCCAGCCACGTACAGCGTTGGACCGACCGAGTGGAGCGCTGTTGTGTTTCTAAAGCTTTGGCGATCGGGCGTTTATACGGCCGTTAATCCTCATTCCGAGTAACAACCATGTATAAAAATAAACAAGCGTGGGATGTGCGTTACGAATTCAAAGCGGTTGCTCTGATGGCTTTTGGCTTCGGCCTCGTCGGCCTGGACAGGTTCATCATCTTGCCGCTATTCCCGGTGATGATGAAAGACTTGGGGCTTGACTATCAGGACCTGGGCAACGTGACAGCGATACTGGGCTTGGCCTGGGGAATCTCGTCGATTTTCATGGGGCGGCTTTCCGATCGCATAGGTCGGCGCAAAGTCCTGATACCAGCAGTGTTGGTGTTCTCACTGCTGGCCGGCCTATCCGGGCTGGCGACCGGCATCGGTGGGTTGATGCTGATCCGCGCGATCATGGGCGTATCTGAAGGCGCTTTCACCCCGACGGCGTTGGCGGCGACCGCAGAGTCATCGCACCCACAGCGACGCGGTTTGAACATCGGCATTCAGCAGGCTTTTTTTCCGATCCTCGGTTTAGGTCTTGCGCCCATTCTCGCCACCCAATTGCTGCTTGTCGTCCCTTCGTGGCGCTGGGTGTTTGTGATCGTCTCGCTGCCAGGTTTTTTGCTGGCATTGGCAATGTACCGTCACTTGCGGGAAACACGTGCCGCCAGTTCAGAAAAAACCGAAACCAATGCCCTGGTGGCTCACCCGCGTTGGCTGGATGCTCTGCGTACTCGAAACGTATTGCTGAACATCGTGGGCATGTTCTGCATGCTGACCTGCCTGTTCGTCATCAGCGTGATGATGCCCAACTACCTGATGGACTATCTGCACCTTGAAGTACAGCAGATGGGCGTGGTCATGTCTGCCATTGGCCTTGGTGGTTTTTTAGGGCAGTTGATCATGCCGGCCGTATCTGACCGCATTGGTCGTAAACCTGTGGTGCTCATATCGTACATCGCCACTGGCACCTTTCTATGGTTGCTGATGGGCACTGGTGCCGAACCGAATAAGTTGTTCGCGCTACTCTTTCTGACGATTTTCTTCAACTTCAGCATGATCTGCATGACGGTCGGGCCACTCACCAGTGAATCCGTGCCGGTCGCGCTGACGTCCACCGCCACCGGGTTGGTGGTGGGCATTGGTGAGATTTTTGGCGGTGGTGTCGCCCCGGCGATTGCGGGCTATATCGCACAGCATCATGGGATCGAAAACACCATGTGTCTGGCTCTTGGTACTTTGGCGGCGGGACTGCTAGTCGCGATCTGTTTACATGAAACAGCACCCGCAAAGCGGCTGATTCAGGTATCGAAGGCATAGGCCGCGTTTAACAGAATTCACTCTCCACCCGGAGAGCGACAGGACGTCGGAATGGAATGCTTGTTTGTAAGAGAGCCCTCCGTGCCACGCACATGATGAGCGTGCCAGCGTCAGGCGCCACGATCGCCCGGCGCTGATTTATTCCTAGAGCGATGCATGGAGGTAACGGGCCGGCCACAAGCCGGTGCCGCCTCATTTCATGTTCGCCATGACAGTGCGCCAAATCCACGTGTCCATCCATGCGCATGCGGCGATCCCCTTCCTTGAGGAATAATCCGTTGTTTTTCAGAAAAATGAAGCTGGCACCCCGCTCAATTGTTGGCTTTGGATCGATCGGCTTGGTCGTCCTCATGCTTGGCCTGTTCTCATTGAGTATGGTCAAACAACTGAGCTTGCAGTCCGAAGCCATTAGAGAAATATGGGTTCCCGGAATCATAGGGCTTGCAGCGTTGAATAAAGGGGAAGATCGCGCTGGAATAATGACCTTCCGGATGGTCGTTTTACGGGACCCGGTCGCCTTGGCTGCCAATCACACGGCGCTGATGCAAGTACTCGACAGTGTTCAACATCAGCAAGAAAGTTTTGCCGCAAACCTGCACCAACAATCAGAGATAGACATTTTCGAACGTTACTTGCTCGCCTCAAAAGCGTTTCGCCACGAACAGCTTGAAGTGATTCGACTGGCAGCAGAGGGTAAGCTGCAAGCGGCTACCGAAATACTCAATGGCCCTATCGATAAATTTGCCATGGCACTGGGTGCTAGCTCGGATCAACTGTTGGATTTTTATCTGAAGCATTATCACGAGGCCGCTGAAAACGAACAGCAGACCCGTGATCGTGTCGTGACAGGAGTCATTACAGCAATGGCGCTGTCCACGCTACTGACGGTATTTCTGGCAACGCTCTACACGAAAAGTATCAATCGGCCATTGTTTAACGCTCTCAAGGTAGCGGAGAACATTGCACGAGGTGATTTAACCTCAGTAATCGAAGATACCGGCAAAGATGAACCCGCTGCACTGCTTCGGGCACTGAAAGCCATGCAGGGCAATCTTCACGACACCGTGCTACGTATAGCAGACACTTCCACCCTGCTGGCTTCGTCCTCCCAACAGTTTCATGCAGTGATCGCGACCGCAACGAGTGGACTCCAGGAGCAAAACAGAGAAATTGAGCAAGCCGCCACAGCCGTGAATGAAATGACCGCGGCGGTCGATGAAGTGGCGAGAAACGCCTCGGCAACTGCGCAAGCTTCTCAAACCACCGATGTGGCGGCACAAACTGGGAAAGCCCGCGTCGCCGAGACACTCGACTCACTCTCTGTATTAGCTGAGGGTATTTTGATTACCGCTGATCGAGTCGAATTACTTGCAAGCAGCGTATCCGGAATCAACCGAGTACTTGAAGTCATACGGTCGATCGCTGAACAGACCAACCTACTGGCGCTGAACGCGGCGATTGAAGCCGCCCGTGCTGGCGAAGCAGGTCGAGGTTTCGCCGTCGTCGCCGAGGAGGTGCGGGCATTGGCGTTCAGAACGCAACAATCGACGGGCGAGATCGAGCACATGGTCGGAGAGTTGCGCAGTGTGGCAACACATACGTTGTCATCGATGCAACTCAGCACCGATCGTGTTCACACGACTCTGGCCATTGCTAAAGAAGCAGATTTAGCGTTGCAACAGGTGACTGTCGCCGTTGAAACGATCAGCCAGATGAATATCGTCATTGCCAGTGCGTCCGAGCAGCAAGCCCAAGTTTCTCGGGAAATTGACCGGAGCTTGATCAACGTTCGTGATCTTTCGGTGCAAACCTCAGCGAGCGCTGTGCAAATTCAATCGACCAGCCAAGACCTGTCGCTCTTGGCCACGGGCCTGCGCGGGCACATCAACAGATTTCGCCTCTAAGTATTCGGCATTTTCGCGTAAGGTTTTCCTTCATGATCGAATTCCGCCAAGTCACCGCTTACCAACAGCAGACCCGTGTCTTCGACCGACTGTCGTTGAGGATCGGGCCGTACGAACGCGTCGCCATTCTGGGACCCAATGGCGCAGGTAAAAGCACCTTGCTCAAACTGATAAACCGGGAGCTATACCCCGTTGCGCAGGAAGGCAGTTACCTGAAGCTTTTTGGCAGCGAGACCATTCATCTTTGGCAGTTGCGGGAAAAAATCGGTTTTGTGTCGCATGACCTGCAAGAGAACTACACACCCTTCACTACGGCATTAGAGGTAGTCGTTTCCGGTTTTTTCGGTGCCATAGGTGCTCATGAACACCTACAAGCGACGGATATTCAAGTCGAGCGGGCAAGGGAAACGATGCGCAAAGTCGGGATTGCGCAGGATGATGCGTGCCTGTTTCAACGACTTTCCACAGGTCAGAGGCGACGACTCCTCCTGGCCAGAGCGCTGGTTCATCAACCCGAAGCGTTGATTTTTGACGAGCCCGCCAATGGCCTGGACCTGGGCGCCAGCCAGACCATGCTGGCGCTGTTGCGCAGTTTTTGCGGTGAAGGCCGGGCATTGATCGTCACCACTCACCGCCTTGACGAGGTGATTCCTGACATTGACCGCGTGATCCTGATCAACCAAGGACGCGTTATTGCTGATGGACTAAAGGCCGACATTTTAACCAGCAAAAATTTGTCGGAACTGTATCAAACCAAACTGAATATCACCGAAAAAAACGGTTGGTATCGCTGCTGGCACGACTGAAGTTGCGGTTCAAATCAACGCTCGCTCTACGCTAACGTGTCTTGATAAGCGAGTCCCATAATCGCGCTTACCGCAGACTGATCATCGACGCCAAACGGCAGCCTTCAAAGGTCATTTACTTTGGTGGCTCGCTGGTGGGCCGAGGCGAATGCCACTCCCTCCTGCAGATAGGCTCTGGAAAACGCCACGGCATCATGAGCCTGGGGGGTGGCCACACCAAAACCACGCAATACCATCAAAATCACCGCGTCAATATAGGCTTGCGAGTCGTCCACTTCGCGTTGAGTCATACTGCGGACCCCTTCCAGCGTAGCGCCAATCAGCGCATCAACGCCTGCTTGCATCGAAGGTATGTCGAGCAAACCTGCGCGCCGCCCCGCCTCCAGATCGCTGAATACATACTCCAGCAAGATTGACTGATGCGACACCAGCTCCGCCCTGAGAAAAAATGCCGCCCAGCGACGGTCGGTGTGCGCACGGAGCAGAAAAAACCGCATTGCCGTGCTGATGCGCTCCAACGGGTGAGTCAGCACGTCATAGATGGGCAAAATATGCAGGGTCATGCCATCAGTGGCTTCCTGGCCTATGGCAGCTAATGCCTCATCCAATGAAGCAAAATGCTTATAGAACGCTCCTCTGGAAATCTGCGCGACCCGAGCCACATCCTCGATGCTCACCGAAACCTTTGAAGGGTCTGCCAGCAAGTCCATAGCCGCCGTCAGTATTCGGGCGCGCATCGCTTCGCGCTTGCGTCGAGCAGTCACGCTGCGGTGATCCTGAGGTGCCTCCATAGCCCCCCCCTCCAAGGCTGGTCGGTCCGCTCCCATTATTCCTTTTTGCATCCAAATGCCGCCTTCTATAAATAATATATATCTTGAATGTAAAAATATATTTAATTAGTATCAAATTCGTCACCGTGACGGATTCGTCACTATTGTGACACAGGCTCCTCCAAATAATGCCAATAATAGGAAAAGCTATGAACTCCATCATCCGTAACGCAAATATTGATGCCCAAT
This sequence comes from Pseudomonas sp. DR48, assembly GCF_019823085.1. NCBI lineage: Bacteria > Pseudomonadati > Pseudomonadota > Gammaproteobacteria > Pseudomonadales > Pseudomonadaceae > Pseudomonas > Pseudomonas sp. DR48. The sequence continues at coordinate 5,637,837 of NZ_CP081946.1, forward strand.
CTGATAGTAGCGACCTTGTTGCCGCAGCCAGCGGCTTGGTCGAGACCTTGCGCTTGCGCACACGTGAGGTCGATGAACTGGCCCGTCTGCCTGAAAGCACTGTGGCTGAGCTCGACGCCATAGGAGCTTTCGACCTGATGATCCCGCACCAGTATGGCGGCCTGCAAACCAGCATCAGAACTTACATGGAAGTGATCAGCGAGATTGGCCGTGGCGATGCATCGGCTGGCTGGACTTGCGCACTGATCAATATTTGTAACTGGATGCTCGCTGCGCTGTATCCCAAAGCGGTCAGCGACCCCATCTTCGCCAGCGGAGGCAAGGTACGAAGCAGCGGTGTGCTGTCTCCACGCAAAGCCAAGGTCAAACGCCAACCCGGCGGCATTCTCATTGAGGAAGGCTTGTGGGGATTCAACAGCGGCGTTTACCACGCGCAGTGGGACCTGCTTGGGATTCCAATCGTCAACGAACAAGGTGAAACCGTCGATCAGGGCCTGGCGCTTGTCTCGACGCAGGACATCACTCTGCTTCACGACTGGGACACCATGGCACTGCGAGGAAGCGGCAGCACTTCGGTATCGGTAAAAAATCTGTTCGTACCCAATGAACGCATCGCCTCGGTGTCCAAGGCCATCGCCGGCGAGTACGCGTCTACACATTTGCAAGGTGAAGCGCTTTATCGCGGCGCATTTATCCCGCTATTGGCAATCATCTTGGTATTCCCGGCTCTGGGCATTGCCAAGGCGGCATTGGAAACCTTTCTCGCCAAACTACCCGGTCGTGGCATCCAGTACACCTGGTACAACCAACAGGACGAGGCGGCAGTCACCCACCTGCAGGTGGGTGAGGCCTCAGCCAAGCTCGATGCGGCTCGCCTGGTGGTTGAGCGCTGCGTGGACGAAATCGATGCTTGTGCCGCCAGTGGATCAGTGATGGACCGGAAAACCCGCGCGCGAATTCGCCGCGACACCGGTTATGCCAGCCAGCTGATTTGGGAAGGTGTTGATCTTCTGGCTACGGCCAGTGGCGGCTCTCTGGCGGGTAGTTCCAACTCTTTCAACCGGCTGTGGCGTGACGCAAGAGTCGCTAATTTGCACGGGGTGGTGTGTACCTCCACCAATCTCGAGTTGTTTGGGCGAATCCTTTGCGGCAAAGAAGCCAATACCCCCCTGGTGTAAATGTGCGATCTGGTAGCCGCGTAACCCACTGGCCGCGGCGACCGAATGGAGTATCACTATGAATAATGCACAGCATGATGCCGAGAAGTTTCGCCGTGTAATGGGTCGCTTTGCCACAGGTGTAACAGTGGTGACCTACGAACGAGAAAACCATCCGGCGGGTATGACGGCCAACGCGTTTTTGTCGGTGTCACTTGAGCCACAACTGATCCTGGTATCTATCAAAAACGAGTCACGATTTTGTAAACACATCAAGCAAGGCGACTGTTATGGGGTGAATTTCCTTACTGAACAACAGGAGCACCTTAGCGGTCACTTCGCCGGGCGCACCGTTGAAGGCTTGGACGTGGTCATGAACAAAGTTCAAGGCGTTCCAATCATCGAGGGCAGCCTCGCCCACATTGTTGCTCGGGTAGTCCAAATCCATGCGGCCGGCGATCACCAACTGTACATCGCTGAAGTGGTCGAACTTGTTGAAGCAGAACAAGCGCGGCCGTTACTTTTCTTTTCTGGAAAATACGGAAAATTGAACGCGGCATGAAAATCAGAGAGTGTGTATTCAAAACACCGTGAGGTCTGGTATAGGGGGGCTAATCAATGACGTGTCTACGAACAGGCGCTTACCGATCGAGTGGTTAGAGGTTCAGCGCTAAAGGCTGCCGGTTATAGCGCCCAAGGTGTTTCTGACGAGCAATAGCCTCTTAGCTCAACACAGCTGTGAACGAAACAAAAGCAGCACTGGGGGATTTCAGAAGCCGGCGTCGGCTAAAGAAATTGCACCTGTTTATCAAAAACACCGTCCGGTTTGCTATGGGGCTTGGCCATCACCTCAATGGCTTACCCCGGCTCGCCCCCACGCCGATTCCTGCCTGTTCGCTCCGGCTAAAGGAGTATGGGGGCGAACTTCAAGTGTTGATTAATTTCGCGACCGTACCTGACTGCCTGCACCCTGCCTACGCTCGCGCCCGAACAGCTTCAGCAGACCAGACTGCAGCGCCCAAGCCGTAAGATGATCGATTCGCGCGGGTCAGGCCGTTTTCGGCATCAACGCTGCGCAAGATAGGCTGTCAATCGCGCATCATCTCTGAACAAAAACTCATGAAACAGTTCGCCGGAGTTTGCAGATTTTTTACCTGCTTTTACACGCGCGCACCAACAAAAAAGGGTCCGCGCGGGACCCTTTTTTAGCAAAACGTGGGTTACTGAGTACGCCACGATTCGACAACATCGGCGCCAAATTCAGTCTTCCATTCTTTCAACTGGCGATGATTACCACCTTTAGTCTCGATCAACTCACCCGTTTTCGGGTTCTTGTAGATCTTCACGCTGCGGGCCTTTCTCACCCCTTTTGACGCTGCGACAGGTGAGCGCCGACCGGAGTGCGGATCTAAAAGATCGATGACGTTTGGCAAGCTAAAACCATACTCGGCCAGCAATGCACGTAGTTTGCTTTCAAACTCAATTTCTTTCTTGAGACCTGCATCCCCCTTCATAGCTTCGAGATCCGCAAGCTGTGATGCGAGTTGTTGTTCGAGTTTGCGGAATTCAGCAAGACGTGACATTGGTAGCTCCTAACCGGTTTTCAGTGACTAAAGATAGAACGCTTTCAGACTGCACTTCCTGGGCGGACATCTCAAACTACCGCCTAGCCTTGCATCCTTGGCGCCCAATACATTGACAGAAGCTCTTCCGATAAGCTCGCTCAAAATATGAGACCTGCCAGCTTAATTTTTTTAATTGCTCATATTGGGGCAACTTAGCTACTTCTGTTCAACGAAACACTTTCGTCTAACGGTGAATGGCTGCCGCCATTTGCCGAAACGATACGCGGGCTCGGAGCGGTGGTTCTAACCTTGTTTCAGAGCCTCTGTTAACTATCGATTTGTAATAGCTCGTCTTGCCTGGACCAGAGTCTCGCGTTGCAGAGCGCTTATATGGTCCACCAGGTACCGCGCATCCTGCGCCACCCCCGAAAAACTCCCCGATCCCCATGCGTACAACCATGGCAAGCCAAGGAAGTACAAACCAGGCTGTGTCGTCACCCCACGTTGGTGGCCAGGATGACCGCGACCGTTGAAGACCGGCGCTTCGTGAACGTCCGATGGATATCGCGCCTCTGGCGGCGCACTTCCTCAAACAGACCGGCAAGCGTCTGAACATGCCCGGGCGGCGCCTGCGTAATAGCGATATCGAGCGTTTGCAGAGCTACTCCTGGCCGGGAAATATCCGCGAACTGCAAAACGTAATCGAACGCGCACTGATCACTTCGAACGGTGCCGACCTGAACCTCGACCTGCCCGACGAACCTAAGACCACCGTCATCCACCAGCCTTCCCCTTCGTCCGCGATCATGACCGACGCGCAGATTCGCGAGTTGGAGCGCAACAAAATGCAGGCCGCGCTCAAGGCAGCTGACGGCAAACTGTTTGGCAAAGGTGGCGCAGCCGAACTGCTGGGCCTCAAACCCACGACATTGGCATCTCGACTTAAACGCCTGGATATCAGTTGAGGTATGTAGAGTGGTGTCATATTGACTTCAATTCATAGTCCTAATGACTATCAAGAATTGGGGTCATATTGACTATTGAAATCCTAACATTTTGAATATTAAGGCTTTTATAGTTGGCATGGTTTATGAGACATCCTAAGCGTCAAATACTGGCCTATAGGAATCAACATGCGAAATCCCATCTCTCTTTGCCTCTCTTTTTGCTTTCTTCTTCCTACCTTCAGCATGGCGGATCAAGTTATTCGAGAAGTGCGCGAAACCACTGCTGGCAAAGGTTACGGCGCACTGACAGGCATGATGGTCGGTGCCGCTACAGGCGGCCCGTTGGGGGCGATTGCCGGTGCTGGTGCCGGCTTCTGGCTGGGGAGTTCGGTACAGAAAGCATCAGGCCTGAGCGGCACTGCCTATGAAGTAGAAAACAGCCAAGGGGACCGCAATACCGTGCGCTCCCCCAATTCTCGCTTCACAGTAGGCCAGCAGGTCACTCATAAAGGCTCTCGTCTCGTGGCGCAGCCCGAATAGGCAATACGCCAAGGGCGATGAAAGCGTGACAGAAACTGTTGATGTGGCGGTGATTTATCCGTGAAGCGGGTGACTCGCCGCTCAAGCCACAGATACGAACGGTTATGTCAACAAACTGTGCTTCAGCACCGAGTCAGTCGTCGCTTGGTAATGTTTCGATAGCAGTTCGCAGGCCTTTTCGGCGTCCTTAGCCAGGGCTGCATCCATCAACTGTCGATGTTCGAGCGGAACGTCTCGCACGGAACTTTCAGCGTAATGCATCGACAGAAAACGATAGCGCGCCGTCTGGTCCCGCAAGGCTGCACATAGTCGTAGCAACGTCGGAGAATTGCAGCTGGAAATCAACGCCTGATGAAAGACTTCATGGGCATTTTCCCACTCAGGTTTCAGTAGACGTTCAGGCCCTTCGACGATGGTTAGGCGATCCAGTCGGTGATGGGCGGCCAGCACACGACTCTCCCACTCCACATCACCCTTATCGATCGAATCGGCCAAAGCCTTGCACTCAATATGTAAGCGTGCGGCCGTAATGTCGGCGATCTCCGATGCCGAGATACGACCAACACTGAAACCTTTTTGATCTGCTGCCGAAACGAATCCACTGTTGGCCAAGCGCGATAACGCCTCGCGCAGCGGAATCACTCCCACCTCATAGGCTTCTGCCAATTCCTTAAGGCGCAAGCGGCTGCCTGGCGCCAAATGGCCATTGATGATGTCTTGGCGAATTTTAGTTTCGAGCTGCGACGCCATGGTCCGCTTCTCGGCGGTGTCGACGGATTGCCACGGGATCAAGGGGAAATTCACGGTCAACTCCATTTTTCGTTCGTCCTCAAATCATACACACATCGAATAATTTCTCACATTCGATAAAAAATATATTTTTTAATTGACGTTATATTTTATTCATTCTAGCTTGTTCTCACACCGTCGGTACTGCTCCTCACAACCGACGCATCCCAAACCAACAAGAGAAACAAGCCATGCGTTACGTCCGCTTCCTCAATCAAGGTCAACCCGTCTTGGGCGTCGTCACTGCCGAAGGCGTTCGCGTGCTAGGTGCCGAATCTCTTGAGTCGCTGCTGGCTCGCGGTGTCGACCTGAGCACCCATGCCGAAGGCGCCAACGGCGCGCTGGTCGAGATCGCGGAAAACGCCTATCTGCCATTGATGCAGTGCCCGACCAAGATCATTTGCGTTGGTTTGAATTACGCCGATCACACCAAAGAGTCGCCTTACGCTCAACCGACCTACCCAACCCTGTTCCCTCGCTGGAACTCGAGCCTGACAGCTCACAACAAGCCGCTGGTTCGCCCACGCGCTTCCGACACCCTCGACTATGAAGGTGAGATGGCAGTGGTCTTGAAAAGCGGTGGTCGCCATATCAAAAAAGACGAGGCGCTCAAGCATGTCGCCGGATATGCACTGTTCAACGAAGGCTCGGTGCGCGATTACCAATTCATTTCGCCCCAGTGGACCGTTGGTAAAAACTTTGACGACACCGGCGCATTCGGGCCGATACTGGTGACCGCAGATGAGTTGCCAGCAGGCGGCAAAGGCCTGCTCCTGGAAACACGTGTGAACGGCAAAGTCGTCCAGTCCGCCAACACCAACGACATGCTGTTCGACGTCGCGACGATCATCTCTACGCTGAGCGAGGCCGTGACACTGGAAGCAGGCGATGTGATTGTCAGCGGCACTCCGGCAGGCGTCGGTTTTGGCATGAATCCGAAGGTCTACCTGAAAGCAGGCGATGTGGTGGAAGTGTCGATCGAAGGCATCGGCAAACTGGTGAATCCAGTCGTAGACGAAGCCTGATTACATCGATTCGAACTCGGTGCAGGGCGAACACCGCCATGCACCTCACAATAAGAATAATTAAATGGAGGCAATCATGAGCGTGTCCCATGGTGTGCATTCAATCGATCATTACGCGCTGAACGTTCCATCGCTGGATGAAGCCTGTCAGTTCTTCGAAAGTTTCGGCCTTGATGTTGAGCGTGAGCCAGATCAGCTCGTCTTACGGGCAGCCGACGGCCATATCTGGGCGAAAATTTTTCCCGCCACGTCCAAGTCCCTCGCTTACCTGAGCTTCAATTGTTACGAGCAGGATTACGCCGCGTTACACCAACAGATCAAAGCCGTCGGCGGACGCTTTGAGAGCCATCAAGAGCCGGGAATCTGGTTTCGCGACCCGGACGGTAATCTGCTGAACGTAAAGGTCGGCGAAAAAACCATGCCCAATCAGAAAACCTCCCCCACTATCGGTGGCACACCACCTGACAGCCGCGGTGCGACCACCCGCGATGCGCTGAAGCTGATTCGCCCTCGCCGCCTGTCCCATGTTCTGCTGTTCACGCCGGACGTACTTGCGGCCCTGCATTTCTACAAAGAAGCCCTGGGCCTGAAGCTGTCGGACAAATCAATGGATATCATCGCCTTCAGCCACGCCTCTCATGGGTGCGACCATCATTTGGTCGCCTTCGCCAAAAGCAGCGCAAAGGGTTGGCATCATGCTGCGTGGGAAGTCGACAGCATCGATGAAGTCGGTGCCGGTGCTTCCCAAATGGCTGCCGCCGGACACGTGAAAGGTTGGGGGACAGGCCGCCATTGCCTGGGCTCGAATTATTTCCATTACGTGCAGGATCCCTGGGGCTCTTTCTGCGAATACTCGGCAGACATGGACTACATCTCCGAAGGTGTTGATTGGCCTGCCGGAGATTACCCGCCGGAAAACTCCCTGTACCTGTGGGGGCCAGCAGTGCCGGACAACTTCATTTTCAATACGGAAGCGGAACTCCCTGCCCCCGTTTGAGGCGCTCACCCCCGCCCCAACGTGCCTGAAATCCCTCAATTGCACGAGTCTTTTCATCGTGCAACAGGTCCGGCCATGACCGGAAATCATTGCGAAGTACATGAGGCAAAGAACATGAATCAGCACACCACAGTCGATGTCGCCATTGCCGGTTACGGCCCCGTGGGCCAGACCCTGGCCATACTGTTGGGTCAAATGGGTTATTCAGTTGCCGTATTCGAGCGCTGGCCCGCGCTTTACCCTCTTCCACGAGCAGTGTTCTACGATCATGAGATCCGTCGAATATTCCTCGCCATGGGCCTAGCTGATGAGCTGGAAAAAATCTCCCAGCCGTCAGCGCGTTACCAGTGGTTCAACGCCGACTGGAAGGTTCTGGTCGAGATTGATTGGTCTGCGGAGTCGATCAGCGATGGGCCGTTCGGCTACCTGTTCAACCAGCCGGCGCTTGAAGCTGAACTGGATCGTAAAGCCAAAACTATCTCCAACGTGCAAGTCCACCAAGGCTGGGAAGCGACGGCGCTCACGCAAGATGCCACGGGCTGTGACATGGTCCTCAATCAGATCATTCGCGAAGGCGGCCATTTCTCGCTCGGCGACAAACAGCAAACTGTTCGTGCTCGCTATGTGGTGGGCGCCGACGGCGCGAACAGCTTCGTACGCCAGGCATTGGGCATTGAATGGCAAGACTTAGGCTTTCAGGAAGATTGGCTGGTGGTGGATTTGAAACCCAAGCCTGGTGTGGAACTGGATGTGCCCGATATCGGCCAGTGGTGCAATCCCGCACGGCCGACGACCATGGTTCCAGGCGGGCCCGGCTATCGCCGTTGGGAGTTCATGCGCCTGCCACACGAAAGCATCGAAGACCTGCAAGACACCAACAAGGTCTGGTCGCTGCTGTCGCGCTGGGTGACGCCCGACACCGCGGACCTGGTCCGCCACGCGGTCTATCAGTTCCGCTCACGCATCGCCTCGAACTGGCACAGTGGCCGGGTGATGTTGGCCGGTGATGCTGCCCACGTCATGCCACCCTTCATGGGCCAAGGTATGTGCTCGGGAATCCGTGATGCATGGAACCTCTCCTGGCGCCTGGACCTGCTATTGCGTGGCCTGGCGGACGATAGCCTGCTGGACAGCTATACGCTGGAGCGTAAACCACAAATTCGCGCCGTGATCGAAGCCTCTATGGCGATGGGCAAAGTCGTCTGTGTGTCTGACCCCGTCAAAGCAGCTGAACGCGATGAGGCGTACTTGAGTGGCAATGTCGCACCGCTGCCTCCGTTTCCGGGATTAACCGATGGTCTATTACAAAAGGATGGCCAATTGCGCGGCATTCTTGGGGTGCACGGCTCGATCGAAATCGGTGGCAAGGTCAGCCGTTATGACGAAGTTATCGGAGGCGGCTTCCACCTGCTTGTCCGAGGAGGCCAGGATCCTCTGATATCACTCGCGCCTGAACAACTGAGTTTCATTCGTGACTACAACCTTAAGGTTGTCCGACTCGACAAAACGGCTGACAGTGCCAAGGGCATCTATCGCGACGTTTCAGGCAAGTACCTGCAATTCATGACCGAAGCTGGCCTGCAAGCTGTCGTCGTCCGACCGGACTTTTACTGCTTCGGTGGCGTGGCGAAGTTATCTTCACTTCCTGACCTACTGGATTCGCTACGCGAACAACTGCAGAACGTTACCCGCCCCAGCAACGCAATTATTAGCGAGGTGACGTGTCACGCGTAACACTTATGACCCGCGGGCAAGGACGCCCCGAATCTAATTTCAACGTACGAGCTCTATGACCAATCAGCCAATGCGCTGAACGATTAAAAACAATAACAATAAAGGTAACTTCCTGTGCGCACATTCAATGTAGTCGTCGCCGGCTTCGTATTGCTCGGATTTCCACTCTCCCCGCTTCTGGCTGCCAATGAGCCAGAGCATGGAGAAGGAACACTGTTCAAATCGCTGTTCGGAGACAGTCTTGAAAAAAACTACGGGATCACCGTATCGAGCCTGATCGACATGGGTTATTCACGGAACAACACCTCTACCCACGAAGAAAGAGAGTCCGGGTTCTCTAACCTGCCCGTCCTCTGGTATTCCGACGAGGGATTTGAGCTCGCGACCTCACACCTGTTCATCGACAAAAAATTGAAGTCAACAATGATCCCCCGGATCACTCCGCTGCCCGGCCCAAAGCCGGAAGAGTTTTCCTTCGGCTTCAGTGCAGAGTTGGTCTACGGCCGCAACCCACAGTTCGGCAGAACATTTGGCTGGGACATGAATTGGGGGCCAAACGCCGCAAACGACAAAGACCTCGATAAGACGAGGCGCGATAAGAAAAATTATCTAGCAATGACCAATATGTTCGGTCAGGTCTATGTGCCCTATGGCCCAGGATTCAACGTTATCGCTGGCGTATTCGGCACCGCCATCGGCTACGAAATTCCACCGAACGTGCGCGCCTCCAGGAACCAGTTCGCAACGAAGACCTATGCGTTTGCCAGTGACCCGGGAACTTTTACAGGGGTGATGGCGGGTACTCGTGTGATGAATAATGACAACGGAATTTTGGGTGTTGAACTAGGTGTCGTTCGTGGTTGGAATAACATGCAGGATAACAATGACGACCAATCAATCACCGGAGCCCTCCGGTGGCGCAGCAGTGACATGAAAGCCTGGGTTGATTATGAATTCGTGGCTGGTAATGAGCAGAACAAGAGTTTCGCCAGAGGCCAATTTCCTTCCGCGCGGATAGTTTCACCTGATGGACAACTCAAGCAGCAGCACTCGCTAAACGGGTGGTATGCATTTGACGATAAATGGTCCATGGGCGCTGAACTCACATATGGGCGGCAAAGTGGCGATGGCAAAAACACTACAGTCGACATTGTTACCGGCCCTGGTTTTGATGGTGCGAAGTGGTACGGCGCCAACGCGGTCATAAGCTACCAATATCAGCCCGATCTTTCATTTTCGGTACGTGCCGAACGCTTCAGTGATCCGGATGCCTTCATTCTTTTCCCGGCGTCGGCAGCAAAAGGCACCTACAAAGCGCTTACAGCAGGCCTGCGTTGGGACCTGAACAAGTACATCTCGATTCGACCAGAAATACGCTCGGATTGGTTCGACGGTAACGACGACCAACGGCCATTCGGTAACGGTCGTGAAACGAAGCAAGTTACGAGCACTGTAGAAGCACTCTTCTACTTCTGACGCCCTCACCCTAGTCATTGGAAGCTATCAATGAACCACAACTCATCTTCGCCTGCACAACCGATCGTCCCCCTAAACGACGGAAGGTTCGACGTCCATGCTCACTTCCTGACTGATCGCTATCGGGCTGAAGCCAGTGCCGCCGGGCATTCACAGCCAGATGGAATGCCCGGCCTCCCGGTCTGGAGCGTTGAATTGGCCTTGCAGTCAATGGATCGTTTTGGCATCTCAACAGCAATGTTGTCGGTGTCTTCGCCCGGCGTTCACTTTGGCGATGACGATGCCGCCAGAGCACTCGCCAGAAGTGTCAACGAAGAGGCTGCCGCTGCCGTCCGCGCCTATCCTGAGCGATTTGGCCATTTCGCCAGTCTGCCATTACCAGATGTTCAAGGGGCGTTGGCTGAAATCGAGTTTGCGTTCGACGTACTGCATGCGGATGGCGTCGTACTGGAAACCAATCACCACGGTATTTATTTAGGAGATGATCGATTCGATAGCGTGTTTGCGGAACTCAATCGCCGCAAAGCAGTGGTGTTCATACACCCGACCTCCCCCAACTGCACCTGCTGCCAAAATCCCTCCTTAGGCTTTCCTCGGCCGATGGTGGAATTCATGTTCGAGACGACCCGAGCGGTCAGCAATTTATTGTTGAAAGGTGTGCTGAAAAAACACCCTGATATCAAGCTGATTATTCCGCATGCCGGTGCAGCATTGCCCATCCTGGTAGACAGGATCATTGGACTTTCACCTGCGCTGGGACTGGACGAACCCGTTGCGCCTGATGAGGTGTTTGGTCAACTGCGCAAGCTGTATTTTGATTTGGCGGGCTTCCCCGTTCCCCGCCTTCTGCCTGCACTACTGTCGATTGCCGATCCGGACAAACTTTTGTACGGCAGCGACTGGCCGTTCACACCCAATGCCATCGTCGAATCGCTGATTCAAAAACTAGCCGAAACCGATCAGCTCGATGAAGCCTTCAAACGTAAGATATTTTCACAGAACGCCCACTCACTCTTCTCCCGATTTGCACGCCGGTAATCATGCGGACTTTCCATTTTTTCGACAGCTGAGGTGAACATGACTCAACAACACGAAACCCCATTCAATGTATTGACGCACGCCGATGGCGTGCCGATTTCCGGCTTGACTCGCTTCCCTTCCGGCAGCTTCGAAGGGCGTCCGTTAATTATCGCCATACACGGAGGTACCTACAGATCTTCTTACTTTGATATCAGTGGATATTCCCTGCTGGATCGGGCGCAGGCGAATGGTATCCCGATCGTCGCCATCGATAGATTGGGCTATGGCGCCAGTAGCGCGTTCGCCACCCCTCAGACCACCATCCAGGTCAACGCAGAACTATTGAGTCTGGCGATTGAAGCAATTTGGCACACCCATCACAACGGCGCACGCGGTGTGGTCTTGATCGGCCATTCCATAGGCGGCGCAGTGGCTACCGCCATCGCGGCCCTACATCCGAAATGGCCGCTGCTGGGCCTGGCGATTTCAGGCATTGGGCTCGAACCTGTTCAAGAATCTAAAGACAATTGGGCGACGTTGCCAGACTTGCCGTTGATAGAAGTGCCCAGTGAAGTGATGGACAATTTTTGCTTCGGCCCACCTTCTACCTACGATCAGCGAGTCATGCCCCTGGCGAGTCATGCCGCCAATGCGCCCAGCCCTCGGAGTGAGCTGATCGACATCGTGGGAGGGTGGCCGGAGCAGGTCAAGGCGCTCGCCAGCCGCGTCAGCGTGCCCGTCCATTACAGGCAGCCTGAATTTGAGAAGTTGTGGGTCGTTGATGACGAACAGATTCAGCGCTTTGCAGCGGCGTTTACTCAGGCGCCTTCCGTCGATGCGAACTGGTGCAAGGACGCTGGGCACTGCATTGACTTTCACCATGCAGGTGAAGCTTTTCAACTTGAGCAGCTTGCTTTCGCGTTGCGTTGCAAATAACCAACGAACTACTGCTACCGCATCGATTACAAGACCAGCATTGATGTCATATTGACAACTAAAGTTGTCACATTGACATCAATTGTTACTGGTCATTATGACTATTTAAATATTATCTTGTTGATTTAATTAATAATTATTTATGGCATGAGTATTGATGGCTCTAAACAAACAAGAACCCATTTGCTATCGGTCATTAGCCAGATAATTTTAAAATCAAAAGGAAGCAGTCAATATGCAAAGCTTGAACCAAAAAGTTTTGAGCGCGCTTGAAAACGTCATGGTGATTTCCACGACGGACTTGCAAGGAAATATCACCTACGTCAACGATCTATTCTGCAAATTGACCGGCTACTCACAGGATGAATTGCTCGGAAAACCACACAGCATCGTTCGTCACGCATCGGTTCCAAAAAGCACTTACAAACAGATGTGGGACACCATCAAAAAAGGCGAAATCTGGACGGGCGTCATCCCCAACGTAGGAAAGAACGGCGGGCTCTATGTCGTTGACACAACCGTCCAGCCCGTCTTCGATTCAGAAGGCAGCATTGTCGAGTTCATCAGTATCCGCCGCGTGATAAACGACCTGATGAGTGACTTCGAAGCTCTGGAGTTCTCCAAGGAGCAATTCGACGAATATTACGACAGGTAGTCAGCCATGCCAGAGACAATTGATCGAATTGTTATCGGCTATGGTTCCGAATCTGGCAACGCGCGAGGGCTGGTGCAACGACTGTTGCACCTCCCCTTCCTGCAGCCTTTCGAACTGGCCGTGCAAGACCTCAACGCGCTGATGCTCGACACGCTGACACCCAAGGATCGATTGATCATCGTATCGAGTTCGTTTGGCGATGGCGATCCTCCGGCTAACGCTGAATGCTTTATTGAGCGCATCGCCAATACCCCCACACTGCGCAATCTTAGTTATGCGATCTTCGGACTCGGCGATACGGCCTATCCGACTTTCTGTGGGTTCACCAAAGCGGTAGATGCCGCGCTGCTCGCAGGCAACGCTGTACCTTTCATGAATCGCGTTGACGCTGACTCCGACTTCGAAGCGTTCTTCGAGACTTGGTGCACTGCGTTCCACGCCGTACTGCAAGGAAACCCGCGCGCGGGCACCACGTTACGACTGCAAGTCAAAGCCTACGGCGAGCACGCCGCATATCCTGCGCGCGTAATCGCTCGAACCCAACTGAACCAGAGCCCCCCCTTTGCTTTTCATCTACGACTCGATATCGAGGGAAGCGGAATCAAATACCGCGCCGGCGATAACTTGTACGTGCTCGCACCGAACGAACCGGACTTGTTGAGCCACCTCGTTCAATGGTTCGACAATACAGACGTAAAGGCGCTGCTGGAGAACCGGGAGCTACGGCAAGTGAGCAAATCCACGCTACGGGAAATAGCCAGGACGACCCAAAATGAAGACCTTAAAGGCTTGTTGAAAGTCAGTCAGCGCAAAGCACTCGAGGAGTACCTCTATGGCAAGGACATCCTCGATATATTGACGGACTTCTGCGACCCACACAGCTTCACGCCTCAAGACCTGGCGCAGTGGTTACCTCAACTATTGCCCCGCGCCTATTCCATTGCCTCTCACGACAATACGACCTATGTGGATGTGTGTTTCAGGGAAATTAACTACTCACTGTCAGGGCGACAGCGCAAAGGGGCTGCCACCGGCTTTCTGACCAGTCAGAATCCTACGGTCAAAATCTTCGCCCGCAGCAATCCGCGTTTTCACCTACCCAAGGGCGTTGATCATCCGTTAGTGTTGATCGGAACCGGCACAGGCATTGCGCCACTGATCGCACTTTTAGAGCAACTCGGGCAGGAAAATCACACGCCCCAAACATGCCTGGTGTTTGGTGACAGACGACGAGCGTCGGATTTTCTGTATAAGCCGAAAATCGATCTTTGGAAGGAGAAAGGAATACTCAACAAAGTGCTGACAGCGTTCTCGCGTGATGGCGAGTCGCGCTATTACGTACAGGACGCCATTGTCGAGCATGGTGCGTATATCTGGGGCTTGCTTGAAGCAGGTGCTCATTTGTACCTGTGTGGTAACAAAAGCAACCTCGAACGCTCAATCAATCAGGCGCTTGCCACCATCGCCATCATCTTCGGCCATCTGACTGAGGAAGCCGCCGGTTTGTTCGTCGAAGATCTGGAGGCCGACAACAGATTGCACAAAGAGCTGTACTGAAACACGTTAATTGTCATAAAAAATGCCCCGGACCGGGGCATTTTATTGTGGGGGGTTACAGGCGGGCGCCAATCATCCCTGCGGTAATAATAGCGGTCACTAGCCCGCCAACTAAAATCACACCCCACGTCGATGCGGAGTACACCGCGGGCCGAACATCGTGATTGCGCATTACCACCCGCATACCGCAGGCAAGATGCGCGATCAAAAAAAACACGGCCAGGGAATAGTGTGGCAGCAAACGGATGCTCCATGCATCAGCCACTAAACCCACGGGGTCTGCAACGGCCCACTTGTAGTCTGTCTCCGTTCCGAAATAGCGGGCCAAGGTGAAGACGGAGTTGATATGCGATGCGATGAACAACGTCAGGTACGCCCCGGATGCAGTCTGCAGTGCATCGAGCATGTCGGCACGACTGATAGTTTTAGGTCTTATCAGCACCAACCCGCTCAGAATTTGAAAGAAAAACGCGACGATTATGATGGGTTCCAGCACTGCATTACGGTAGACCACCCTCAGCGCCTCCATGACTGCGCGATGGACATCGGCACCGAACACGCCTAACAAATGGTTAAACAAGTGAGGTGCCAGGAAGGCGACCATGATCGCCAGTGAAGAGATGCCATGCGCAACACGAAGACGTCGATAGGCACTGTCGGAAGCCGGGAAGCTGACGACCGGTTTTGTAGACGAATGCATCGTGAAATAACCAATGAGGGCCAGCCAAAGCCCCGTCCAGACCGCGATATCGTGACCGTATATTTTCATCAAATACAGCAATACACCTAACAACGTATAAGCCGGCGGCGCCGCAACTGCCAGGCAAGCCAAACGCCTTGCAAGCACCATTCGACCGCTGATCACGGGTTGCGCACCTGTCAAGTAAACACAGATAAATGCCATCGCCGGTACCGCGTAAGCTGTGAGCATAATCGCCACAGTTACAAGGGGGCTGGCGCCCGAGAGGTGCGCCTGATTACTCCATGAAAGTGCCCACGGGTAATAAAGGGCAGCTGCAAAGGGGAGCAACCATAACCATTCGAAAAGCACGCTGACAGATTCAGTTTCAACCAAATTCCGGGCAGCCGGATTCGCCGTTAACATCATGAATTCCTGTATAAATTTAAGAAGGTGAATAGTGGACCTGGACTACTTTGACCACAATTAGACAGCGAGGTAAAAGGTTGTTAACCCCCGCTACGCCAACCTGGCGAGCTCCGCCGGCGTGAATGCATCAACAATGTAATCGACAAAAAGCTTGACCCGCAGCGGCGTCTTTTCCCGTCGCCTATAACAAATGAAATGCCCTCTACCCTGCGCAATGTACTGAGGCATCACCGGCACAAGCAGCCCCTGTGCGATCCAGTGCTCGGCGTGATAACTACCGATTTGCGCCAATCCGCCACCGGCAATTGTGGCTAGCGCTATCAATTCCGGATCGTTGAACAGCTGCGTGTAAGGTAGAGACAGCTGAGTAAACACCCCATCAACATCAAACTCCCAATCATAGGGTCTCCCGGTCTTCTCCCGGCGAAAAGCGATGATGTCGTGGCGTTGCAAATCATCAAGAGTGGCGGGCAGTCCCGCAGCGTTCAGGTAGTCCGGTGCCCCGCAAGTAATCAGCTGCATTGGCAGCAACTGCCGGGCAATGATGTCAGCATCTTCCAAGCGTCCATTGCGAATTGCTACATCCACCTGCCCTTCGGAAAAATCAACCTGTCGATCATTCAGATCGAACTCCAGCTGTATGTCAGGATAGAGTTTCTTAAAACCGTGCAATAACGGAGCGATGCTATTTCGCCCAAAGCCTACAGTTGAGCTGATACGTACCGTTCCGGCAGGTCGCTGCGTCGAGTTCTTCAGTTCTGCGGTTGCCTTGAGCAGATGCTCGACGCTGGGCAAACAACTTTCAAAAAAACAACGCCCCTCGGGTGTTACTGCGACTCGGTGCGTAGTGCGTTCCAAAAGCTTGATATCGAGCTGTGCTTCCAGTCGACTGACGCTCCGACTAACCGCTGGCACAGAAATGCCCAGCTCTCGGGCGGCATCGCTAAAACTTTCACTGGCGGCGACCTTCATAAAGGCAATTACACCGGCAAAATTTTTACCGATCGACATTTGAAACTCCTTTTACACGTGGGCGCAGAGCATTTGGTATTCGGTTGATTCACTTCAGGTAAAGGCTGGGATACTCCATGACGCGTGCTGCCTGTACGGCGGCCGGGGAACCATATTCATTGGCAATTTCATCAAGGGCCTCATCCAGCGCTTTTGCTGAAGGCAGTGTTCTGGATTTGGAATTTAATGCTGCAGATGGAGTACTGATCACGATCTGTTTATCTGGAACGATTAATAAGTTATGGCGGGTTGTGATCGCTTTTACACTGTCAGACACCGAGATGACCCGTGCCGCTCCGCTGTGCGTATAGGCTTCAGCCCTCAACGCCAACGCAATTTCGTCCGTGCCATCGTTCAACGGAATATTCAAACGGGCGGGCTCTTTGTGTTGTACCCGCCAAGACATCGAAGGGTCGTCGTTGAGCTGCTGGAAGGCATCGCTGCTGTGGTTGGAACTCCAGTCAGTTACGCCCAGCTCTGCGGCCACCGCGTTGGCTTTATCTAATCCTGCAATGGCCTGAACCAATGCAATTGATATGGGTAAAGACGCACTGATGCCGGCGCTTGAAATAATCTTTCCATCCGCGACATAACGTGTATTTTTCTGCCAAAAAACATCTGGAAAATTTAACGCCCGACTTTTTTCGCTGGCCCAATGGGCCGTGGCGCGATGACCATTCATCAACCCAGTATTTGCCAGAGTGATCGCCCCATTACAGATACTGACCAGGCTGCTGCCCTTGCCCGATTGCGTCGTCAGCCAGTTGATCAAATCAACGTTATCTTGGTCTTTGATGGCTGGAATAACCACGTAGTCAGCGCCTTGAGGAAAGGCCTCGTCGAATTGTTGGAGGGTGTACTGCGCCTGCACTTTAAGCGCGGGAAACATCTGCATGGCCCCTGGTGCAGTGGACACACTCACCACTGTCGCCACGCCCGATGATGCAAGGACGCCAAAAGGAATTACAAAATCGGTGAGTTCGGTCCCACCGTTGTCCCCCACAATTACCACTACAGGCTGTGGTCGATCAAAACGCCGTTGATACGGATCAATCAGTTCATTGCCCGCCTTCCCTTCCGCGCCAACAACGACTGAAGGAGACACCGCAGATGCCGTGCACGACATTAACAGCGTGCTCAAAAGAGTGAGGGGGGTAACAAAGCGTTGATAGCTGAGCATAGAAATGTTTTCACTGGATTTGTTCAATTCACTATCACCGCAACTTGAAATTGCGTAAAGGACAACAAACGATGGAATTCAGACATCTCAAACGCATTTGACGATCAAACGCTCACGATGGCGTTTTCGCCACTTTATTCATAGAGTTACGCAACGCTTGCGGGGTGATATCCAACATGCGGATAAAACTTTGGCGCATTGTTACTGCATCGGCGAAACCAACTTCGCGAGCAATACGCTCCATTGACCGAGTAGAGCCGTCAACCAATGGCAATGCCAACTCAACGCGCATCTGCTCGATTGCTTTGGCCGGTGTGACACCGAGTTCAACCCTGAAAATTCGGCTTAGCTGACGCTCACTAAGATTCGCGGCTTGGGCAAGCCTATTGACCGAAAGATTTTCCTTGATATGGCTGCGAGCATAAACCAGCACTTGCTCCACGCGACCAGATGGCGGATCGAATTGCATGTCCCCCTGACGCTGCGATTGTCCGCCTTCACGGCGTTGTTGGAGGACCATGTCCTGGGCGATCTCCCTGGACAATTCAACACCATAGTCCTGTTGCACAAACGCTAGAGCCATGTCGATACCCGCTGTGACACCAGCTGAAGTCCACAACTGCCCGTCCTGTACATAGATTCTGTCTGATGTGATCTCAGAAGTCGGGTAAGCCGCTTGCAAACGTTCAGTGAACCGCCAGTGAGTGGTGGCTCGTTTTCCATCAAGCAGTCCTGCTTCGGCCAGTAAAAAAGTTCCGGTACAAACACTGGCCAGCCTTCTCGTTTTTTTACTAGCCACACCTATCAATCTGGACTTAGAGGGGCCTTGGGATCGAGCTATTTCGTCAGAACCTCCGATCAATATCAAGCTATCACACGCGACTGCGTGGAACGGTTGAGTTTCCACCACAATTCCGGATGAGCTCTTGATATAACCGCCGTCGGCGGAGACAACTTTAACGGAATAGCTTTCATCTTTTTTCTTTGCCGCCATATTGAATACACAAATCGGGCCACTGAGGTCCAGCAATTCGAAGCCGGGCACTATGTAAAAAACTATGGAAAGGCTCATTAGAATGACCATTGCTGATAAGAGTCCGCACTACCTAGGAGCACGGTAATGTCCCGGCTCCATTTCTCATTTTTCAGCATGCCGTCTGTAATAACCAAGCTAATTGAACGCCGTTAGAGATTACTTAACCACTCTCGCCACGATCGCCCACCCTTCTCGCCCGTAACTCTGCTCAATCCTTCGATAGCCCTGACTGAACGGAAGCGAGGAGCAGGTATTCGCATTTTTGTCGTGCGCCTTGATTTCATCCATTCGGCGGTAAGTTTTCTCTGGTCAATGACCTCCGGCCCAGCAAGATCAGGAGTTCTTCCCTGATAGCGATCCAGCGCATAGGTCACCAGACGCTGAGCGATAAATGAAGGATCGACTGGCTGTAACGTCATCTTCGGTACCATCAAAAACGGCCCCAATGTCAGCCGCTTGAGCATTTGACTAACGAACGGATGGAACGGTGTGGCGCGCGTAATCGTATAACCAAAACCGGACCTGGCGAGGCGCTGCTCGCACTCCAGCTTGACCCGATAACACTCATAGTCATCAGCCGCCTGTTCAATTCCGGCGATACTGACGTAGACAATGTGTCGGCCCTTTTCCCTGGCTACCGTTATCAAATTTTCCAGTGCCCCAATGTCTTCACGCGGTGAAGAAGGGTTTGACGCACAGTGAATGATGCAGGTGGTGTCGTTTATCGCTGCGTCAAGGCCGTCGCCGGTCAGTAAATCGACCTTTCGCCAATCGTTGCTGGACCCCATTGGTTTTGATTGGCGCCCACAGCCGATCACTTTCACTCTGCGCAAAACAAGGTTATCAACTACGGCACTTCCGAGTACGCCGCTTGCACCCGTCACCAGAATTCGCTCTTCGCTGCAACTCATCACTCTTCGCCTTCTTAACCTCAGGGCAATCGTATACCTATTTCGTGTGATCAAAACTGATCCAACGTGCAGTCAACCTTAGTGCATCTTTCTCATAAAAATAAGTTTCCAATTTTCATTTTTATGGACAGTCCATTAAACGTGTCCAAATGACCATGTGCAGTCTTTTTGACCGCTACATTTGGTAGTCATAAAGACTGCGCAAGGGACTATTCCCATGCTTTTCATGGGCATTGCGTCTGGCCCGTTTTTTGAATGACCGATACTTGAATATCAAACCGATCCAAAACCAAAAAGGATAAAGCGTGATGAGTAATGAGTTCGAAGGGCGTCTGGCCGTGATAACCGGCGCTAGTTCTGGTATAGGTCTGGCAGTTGCTACGCGTCTACTTTCGCAAGGCGCTCGGGTACTTACCATGTCGCGCCAAATGGGTGGACTGGAAGAACTGGCTCGACAATTTGCAGATCAATTGATCTGGATCGCAGGTGATGTCACTAGAAAAGAAGATTTGGATCAACTAGAGCAGCATGCTTCACGCTTGGGTCCAGTTCATTTTCTTGTGCCTAATGCAGGTATTGCTGAACTCGCTGATGGACTTGACGCTCAAGCCTTTGATCGTCAGTGGGCGGTCAACGGTGCGGGGGCATTGAATACGCTGGCTTGCTTACGCGCCCATCTGGCTCAACCAGCCTCCGTAGTATTCATTGGAACGTTTTTGGCTAAGATTACGTTCCCGGGCCTCGCTGCTTATATTGCTTCCAAGGCGGCACTTCAAGCGCACGCCCGTACGCTGGCAGTGGAGTTGGCACCGCATGGGATACGAATCAACATGGTTTCCCCCGGCCCTACTGCGACACCGATCTGGTCAACATTAGGGCTTACTCATCATGATTTGGCCACTGTCGCCACCCAAGTCAACGCGCGACTTTTAGAGGGCCAATTTTTAGATGCCGGGGCGGTCGCGGACGTCATTCTGTTTCAATTAAGTCAGGGCGCGAGAAGCGTTTACGGTCAGGACTGGATCGTGGACAGCGGTTACACCACTCGCTAGAAAATTTCTCCGACTATATAGGGATAAAAAAGCGTGAATCTTTCGCGCTTTTTTAACCAATTGAATCGAGTTATTTAACAAAATGTTAATACAGAGAATATTATCACTTTAAGTCCAGAATTTATTTAAGACTCCACGAGGGCGGCCGAGACAGTTATACAACCTCTCTTTTGGAATTATAATGTCAGCTATTAGTAGCATCCCCGCCGTTAACACACTTCCTTTGCAGGTGCCGGCAAGCGCACCTGCTGAAATTGAAAACACAGACGCTATATCGCCGCAAGCCCCTTCGCCGCTGGAAAAGCCCGTCATCGTCACGATATCTGCTGAAGGTAAAGAAAAGCTTGCTGGGGAGCAGCAAAAGAATGCGGACATTGACGCGAGCAAACTTCCGGACAGCATCAAAAAATACTTGAAGTCAATCAGGGAAATTCAGGAAAAAATAGATAAAAAAATGGAAGAGTTACAAGCCGCCATGAGCGATCACTCGTTGAGTGATAAAGAACGCCAGGGAAAAATCAGCAAAATTCAACTTGAGCTGTCGGTCCTGAGCGGCATTCTCACTTCCATTACTAACGATTTACGCCAAAAAGAAGTGGAGTTGAAACTCCAAGCTCCGGATCTCAGACTCGTAAACGCACTGATGGCACCACGAGGTAAATGAATAATCAGGGGCGCTGCAACGATTTCGCTGCGCCCCAAACAACCACACTAGTTTGCGCGTCGCGCCAACCATTGCTCAGCCAGCAGGCGTGCCGATGTATCAGCCATCAAGACCACCTCCAAGTCATTTGCAGCCTCTACCGGTTTGTCGTCGAGAACAGTGTTAATCACGTCCGGAATTTGTGTAAACCGAATCCGCTGAGCAAGAAATGCTGCCACAGCCACTTCATTTGCCGCGTTAAGCATGGCGGGCGCAGTCCCACCCGTTTTGGCCACTTGGCGAGCCAGGGCTAGGCACGGAAAACGGGTGTCATCGGGCGGCTCAAAATCCAGACGCGCCACAGCGCAAAGGTTTAGCGGTGTCACGCCTGAGTCAATTCTTTCAGGCCACGCAAGCGCATGACTGATAGGTGTACGCATATCGGGATTGCCCAACTGCGCCAGCATCGAACCGTCAACATAGTCGACCAAAGAATGGATAACGCTCTGCGGGTGAATCACCACCTCGACTTGATCGGGGGTCGCGCCAAATAGCCAGCAGGCTTCAATCAGCTCCAGGCCTTTGTTCATCATCGAGGCGGAGTCGACCGAAATTTTTCGCCCCATGGGCCAGTTCGGATGGGCACAAGCCTGGTCGGGAGTGACGTCGTACAATGCACAGAGAGGCATTTCGCGCAAAGGCCCACCGGATGCGGTGAGCACAATCCGGCGAATTCCTGCATCTGCCAGTACACCGCCATACCCGACCGGCAAACATTGAAATATCGCATTATGTTCACTATCGATCGGCAGCAATATTGCGCCGCAGCGGCTAACCGCCTCCATAAAAAGCGCGCCAGACATGACGAGCGCTTCTTTGTTGGCCAGCAGGATTTTTTTGCCTGCATTCACCGCAGCCAATGTCGGCTTCAACCCTGCTGCGCCCACGATTGCCGAAACGACAGTATCCACCTGCGGGTGAGCAGCCACGGTTTCAAGCCCACGTTCCCCATACAGCACCAAGGTGTCGGAGCCGGCTTCCAACAGCCAATTTTGCATGGCCCGCGCCTCTTTCGCGTGCGCAACAACAGCATAAAATGGGCGGTGAACTACACAGAGTTTTGTCAGTAATTCAAGCTGGGTCATGCCGCTCAGCGCAAAAACCCGATAACGCTCAGGATGGCGGCTTATGACATCCAGCGTATTGAGCCCTACTGACCCGGTTGCACCCAGTATGGTTATGTTCTGCGATTCCACAGGAGGGATGGATGATATCGGTTGATCGGTAGGCATTAGGGCCTCTCAAAAATTGTTGGCGGTCTAATTATCAAGCGGCAGCGCAGTTGAGCTCATGGATCAGAAGTGCCGCCAGAGCCTTATCTCGATCACTGACAAGACCTTCCTCCGAATTAACGGATACGGCCTTGATCAGTTCTGCCAAGAGGGGCGATATGCTTATGTAGCGGCATGTGGTGGGTAAAAAATCTTCAAGTGCACGATCTATCAGCACCGAGCGAATACGCACGTGGTGAACGGTGCGTGTCCAGTGTCGAATACCAGGACAAATCCACAACGCTCTCCCCGGAGCAATAGCCCAGCGCTGATCTTCAGTCGCAATTACCGCAGCACCCATGTCGGCGTAAATAAGCTTCCCCTCACGGTGTTGGTGAGGGGAGAAAAGCTGCGGCTTGCGGTACTCGATACTGTGACCGTGCATCGGATGCACTCGCGCCCATTGCGCGGTATCAAAAAGGACGCGTAATTTGAGCGATTCTTCGAGAGGGCTGACGCTGTGATCGCGTGCGTAGCTGTCGATCGTATTTGCGGTCGGGTTGCTCTGGCTGTCTGTCAAACGTCGTGTTCCCTTAACTGAACATGAGACTTAAGGGTAAGCTAACCGCTCATCGACGTGCAGACAAAAAGTATAGCCAAGATGCCATTCCCTCAGACCTCACCTCATTTGCAAAAACTCACCGGGGCCTTTCAGACACTTTCACGTCGTTATGAGGCGGGTGGTGAGTTGCCACTGCATGCCCATGACCAGGCTCAATTGCTCTTCGCCACACACGGACTGATGGAAGTCACCACTCCAGCGGGTCGATGGCTCGTACCACCCCAGCGCGCCGTATGGCTTCCTCAAAGCGTGCCTCATGCGATCCTGATGCTGACCGATGTTGAGATGCGCACGCTGTACATTGAGTCCGAGTGGATACGTCCGCATTCGCAGGCCTTGAATCTGCACCAGGAGTTTGTCGTGGGTGTCGGCCCACTGTTACGTGGCCTTGTGCTGACTTTGTTCAACAGTGAAGCCCATCCCGAAAAAGTTGAACTGGCGGCGAAACTGGTTTTGTTTGAGCTGGTGGAAGCGACAGACTCGACAACCTTCATACCGATGCCAAGGGACGTCCGGGCTCGACGCATCGCAGAACTGGCGATGAAAGACCCCAAGGGGCTGCGCAGCTTTGAAGCCCTGGCCCATGAAGTTGGCGTTTCACAGAGAACCGCTACACGTCTTTTTGCAGCCGAAACTCACCTGACGTTCAAGAAGTGGCGTCAGCGCGCGCGGATGATGGCCGCAATCAATGCGTTGAGTCGGGAAGGGGCACGCATCAAACAGATAGCCGCGCAACTTGGCTTCTCGAGCACCGCCTCCTTTACTGCTTCCTTTCACGAAATCATGGGCGTGACGCCGGGGTATTTCCTCGAACAACTGGGCACTTCAAGGAAAGCACTCCTGCTGCCAGCTAACACTCAACCGCAATAAAACCGGCAATAGTTGCGAGTTATTCATCGCCTAGGATTTTTGCCGTTTTCGCTTTACTTGCGGCTGCCTTGATCGAGCTCTTGAGGTTGGCGAGATAACCGGAATAAGTTTGCAGTTGGCTGCGGCCATCGAGGAGCAAGGCAGGTCGTCGACGAAGTGAATTGTTAAGTTACCCGAATAGCCAGCCTGGCTGAACAGCGCAGGGACCACGCTCAACGTAGTAACAAAATCGACCTTGAGCTGAAGCAACTGGCTCACGCAAAACTGGAGCGTTTCACAACGCTTTCGTTATGGCTGACAATCGCTCGAAGAATAATGATGGCAAGCAGGGAGATGAAGAATGATTGAAGGCATAACGGGTTTGTTGGTCGGCGTGGCCTCGATATTTTTGGCAAAACAACTCAGCGGTGAGCGGTGGATGTACGCGGCATGCCTCGTTACGTTACCGGCCATTTATTGCCTCTTCGCATTGTACGCCGGTGATCGGGCAACAGGATTAAAGGAGTTGATGGTCGGGATTCCCTTTCTGCTTGGAGGGCTTCTGTTCGCATTCGCCAGCCTGCCAACGTCCGGGTATGTCGTTGGGGGACTGTGGCTCCTTCACGGCATGTATGACATGACCCACGAACTGTTTTTTACCAACCCCGGAGCACCAGATTGGTATCCGGTGTTTTGCGCCAGTGTGGATTTCGTGATCGGGTTTTACGTGTTGTGGCTTGGCATACGCCTTAAAAAAACGGACCTTCGCACGACCTGAAAACGATTAATCGGTACGCCGGCGGTTTCACGAGGATTGGCATTCAGAGTCATGCGCGGTCTACATGCACAATCAAGACCGGCACCGCTTTGAAACGTACCCTTCTCCCTTCTTGAGGAGTAAATTCATGCGCACGCCCCCACCATAGAAAGACTCGCCCGTGTCGGCGCGTTCCTCGCCCTGGGATATGGAACGTTCATGGACGAGTGCATGACAACACAGGTGCCCAGCAGCATTCAAAAATTACGAAACCCAGCCACCGCGCAAATACTGTGCAATGTTCAATTGGTCGACAGTGCTCATGTCGACGCCGTGGTTCAACACTCCTGAATTCACGACGGAACACTCTGTAAGAAAAAGGGGCGCTGAGCGCCCCTTTGTTCACACCCGTTCCAAAGCACCCACGCTTAGAGATTGTGCAGCCAGCGAAGTACGAAGCGGTTACCTTCCGGACGATTCTCTGCCTCGCTTTCGAAGTACAGGTTGGCCGTTACGATGTTGTCTTTAGAGAAGCTGTATACGGCACCAGGTCCGATGGCAAACACCTGTTCCTTGCGACCCGAAACATCATGACCCTCGATCTGGGTATCGGTGACCTGCTTAAGCCAATAACCGTTGATCCCAATCTGAAAATCCGGTCGAAGGGCATACAGCACGTTAAAGTTCACATGCATCGCCTGCCCTGCTTGCATGTCACGTACATCGACACAGTAGGAGCCCGGCGAAGGGTCATTGTTCTTGCCATTCCACAGGTAGTGCAGGCGCCAGGAAACGGTAGTCTTCGGCTTTGCGACGCGGACATTTCACTCAAGCAAATCGCCCCGGAATGTGGATTCGGAAACGAGCAACAACTACGTCGAGCCTCGTCAGGCAGTTCGGGTTCCCTCCCAAGGAAAGGAACCCGAACACTGTTCAGCTCTGAAGCTTTTCGATCAACTTGCTTCTACTACGCCCTGCCCAGTTGCCTCGGCCGAGGCGCCATAAAATATCGCTTTCAACGCGATCACCGCCAGCGACAGAACCGCAAATAGCAGCCCGCACCAGATGGCGCCTGTCATACCGAACGTATTGATGAACAACCCACCGGCCGACGAACCAACGACCACACCGGCATTAGCGGACGAGACGTAGAGGCTGGTAGCGAACTCGTGAGCGTCAGGCGCCGCGGAAGTCAGCCACATCTGGGTGATCACCAGGCCGCTTGTGTGAGCGGCGCCCCAGAGCAGCACGATTACTGTCATCGATGTCACCGATGCGCTGCCGAAGGACAGAAGAATCAGGTACGCCACCGCCAACACAATGGGATAGACAATGGCGGTCACGACCAGATGCCTACCCAACAGCCGGCCCACGATCAGATTGGCTGACACGCCGCCAATCCCGAAAACTACCAGCATTTCGCTGATGGTCTGCCCATCCATGCCGGTCTGGGTCTTCAGGTACTCGGCAGCGTAACTGTAGACCGAAAACATCGCGGTGAAGACCAACACGGTCGCGCCAACAGCCAACCACATTGCCGGGCTGCGCAGCACGGCCAGTTGCTTGCCAAAGGTAATGCGCGCGGCGCGTTCGTGATGGGGCAACTTGAAAAGCAATCCCAGACCGGCCAGCGCAGTGGCTAGGGCACAAAAGAAAAACGACGCTTCGTAGGAAATGCTGGCGCCCACCCACGTGGTCAGCGGCACACCAATCACCAGGCCCAGGGTTGTACCGACCACCGCGAGCGCCGTCGCATGCCCTGCTCGCTCTTTCGGATAAAGCGAGACTGCGGTGGAAAAGGCAGCCGCGAAAAATATCGGATGGAGCATCGCCGGGACAATGCGCAACACCATCAATGTCGCGAAGTTGGGTGCAAAGGCTGACAGCACGCTGCAAACGGAAAACCCGAACAGCGCAACGATCAGGACTCTCTTACGCTCAAATCGGGAAGAGAGCAGGACCAGAAAAGGTCCCAGCACTGCCACGATTAAGGCGAACAACCCCATCAAAAGGCCCGCTTGCGACACGCTGACCTCAAATCGCGCGACGATCATCGGCAAGATTCCAACGACGCCAAACTCCAGCGTGTAAAGCCCGAACAAACCAAGAATGATGTAGGGCATGGATTTACCAGACGCTGTTGCAGTACTCATGACGACATTTCCACTGTGTGAGTGGGAAATTGCGGCAAGATAAACTCCGCCAACTCATCAAGAATCTCGGTGACAGGCCGCCGGGTTTGTTTCATGTTGAGCACGACGTGGTTCACCCCGGCCTCTTCCTGCTCGCGCCAGAGTGCCGTGAGAGCATGACGCCCTCCCTTCAGTATCCGACCTGGCTGGATAGGCAAGTCCGGGTCCTCCGCCAGATCGAACCAGGTGCCATAACCATAAGGCTTGAAGGGCTTGTCCGCCGTTGCCTGCCTCCACTTTGGCAAAATATCCGCCATGTGCCGAGCGTCCGCTCCGTGCCAGATCCACGCATCCATATTGGCGGCCAGCCAGTCCAGCGTTTGGCCCGAGCGGCCAATTGCAACCGCGGGAAAGCCCGGGGCGACCGGCTTGGGAATCAGATCCAGCGTGCCCCTCAACTCACCGTAGAACTCGCTTTGCCAGGTTGGAAATTCATTACCGACCGCGGCCCGGATCATTGCGTATGCATCACGGTACCGCTCTGCACGGTCGTCGAAAGAAACACCGAACGCCGGAAACTCTTCTGCTCGATCCCCACCTGAAAGCCCAAGAATAAAACGACCGCCCAGTAACTGGTCGACGCTGGTCGATTGTTTCGCCACGATCAGAGGGTCGCGTAATGGCAGGACGATCCCGGCGCTGCCAATAGCAATCTGGCGGGTATGCGCCGCCAGAAAACCTGCATATACCATTGGATCAATGATCTGGCCGACATCTCCAAAGCCAGGATCGTAAAAAGGCACGTCTCGGAGCCAGAGTGCAGCAATGCCGATTTCATCGGCCTTGCGCACCATCTCCACATGATTGTCGAGGGTGGGAGCCACGCTGTCGGGATATCCCTCCAGAGGTGCGATGAGCCCCAGCGTCAGCTTGCCCGGTTGAAATACCCGACCGAAACCGCGATGACTCGCCAGGTCGACAGGTAGAGATCGAACGCGTTCTCCCTTGGAAATGTCATTCACGGTCATGAGCGGCTGACCTCAATGACGACTTTGCCGAACGCACCACGATTGAGGTGAGCAAAGGCTTGCGGCACCTCGGCAAAGGTATAAATGTGATCGATGACAGGCTTGATCAAGTGCTGATCAATCATTCGAACCAGATCCTCCAGCGCGCGGCGAGGACCCACCGAGATACCGGTGATCGATGCCCGGCTTCCTAATAAGGCGAGGATCGGGGCCGTGAATTTATCCGACTCAAGAAGCCCAATCACTGAAATCCTGCCACCGTTCACGACGGCCTCAAGCGAACGCCGCACGTTGTCGCCGCCTGCCATTTCCAGGATGTGATCGGCGCCTCTGCCATCTGTCAACTCCAGCACTGCCGATTGCCATTCGGGCTCGCGGCGGCGATTGATCCCGTGGGTGGCGCCGAGCTTGATCGCACGCTGGATTTTTTCATCGCTACTGCTCGTAACAATGACCATTGCGCCACACGCCGCTGCCAGTTGCACCGCGAACAGTGAAACTCCACCGGTCCCCTGCACGACGACCGTCTGACCAGCATGCACATGGCCCAATTCGATAAGCGCCATCCAAGCGGTTAGCGCGGCAATCGGCAGCGTGCTGGCCTGCGCTGGCGTCAACGACTTCGGCGCACGCACACACCATTCGGCAGGTGTCGCGACATACTCGGCCAACATGCCGGGTATCGGGCCGCCCTGGGTGGGCGCGACGGCCCAGGACAGCGGTGCACCATCGACCCATCCGGTAATGCAGATCGAGATCACCCGCTCACCCACGGTAAACCGGGTGACACCCTCACCGACGGCGACTATCGTGCCCGCCATGTCCGATGCGGGCGTAAATGGGAACGTCAACGGGACGCCCATCCCGTTTTCAGCGACTTCACCGTCGCGGTAATTCAACGATACCGCCTCGACCTTCACCAGCACCTCCCCAGCTTTGAGTACTGGTAGCGGCACCGATGCGAGTGCCAGTTTTTCCAGGCCCAGAGAAGGTATTTCCCAGCGATTGATCATGTCGGTCATGGTGATTCCTCGGTAAGACAATGTACCGAGAGGATATGAGAGGCCATGCAGTGGATTAAGTAGGGGGCAGTTCCGTTATGTGCGGAAGTTCAGTTCCGCAATCGAGCGCCGCACGCGTTGAAATCGGATAAGGTAGATGACGTTCCCGACTATCAGGAACCATCCCTCACGCAATCTGGAGCCCTGATGGACAGCCTCAACACCTTGAACGTTTTCGTGCAGGTCGCCGACACGCGCAGTTTCGTAGCGGCCGGCCGTGTGCTAGGCGTTTCCGCCTCGGCGGTCGGCAAAAGTATTGTCCGAATTGAAGAGCGCCTGGGTGTACGCCTGTTTCATCGCAGCACCCGCAGCATCACGTTAACTGCGGAAGGCGCGCTTTTCCTCGAACGGTGTCGAAGGATATTGGCGGAGATAGAAGCGGCAGAAGCGGAATTGACGCAAACGGTACTGGCGCCCCGTGGACGACTCAAGGTCAGCCTCCCACTGGTTGGAGAGCCGTTTCTCCCTGTCATGGCACAATTTAAAAAAGCCTACCCCGATGTCGACCTCGACCTGACATTTTCGGATCGTCGAGTCGATGTAGTCGAGGAAGGCTATGACGCTGTTGTGCGCAGTGGTAATTCTCCAGACTCACGCTTGACCTCGCGACGACTGGGGAGTTACCGAATGATTCTGGTCGGCGCTCCCGAGTATTTTGCAGAGCGTGGCGTTCCGCTGCATCCCAACGAGTTGGTAAAGCATTCCTGCATTCAATTTCGCTTCCCGAATACCGGAAAGTTACAAAGCTGGCCAGTGAGTCTGACCGATGGTGACAGTGAACTGAACCTTCCCACTTCAATGGTCTGCAACAACCTCGAGGCGCGTATCTGTTTTGCGGTGCAAGGTATCGGTATCGCCTACTTGCCCGATTTCGCCATCAAGGAATGGCTTGAGTGCGGAAAACTGGTTCCCATACTGGAGGACTGCTCTCAGGCGGGCGTATTTCAGATCATGTGGCCATCGGGCAGACACCCCGCCCCCAAACTGCGCGTGTTTATCGACTTCCTGAACGTGCACCTGTTTCCCGAAGCCGCCACCCCCGTCCGCCGAGCACTCGAAAAAAAATCGGCAACTACGGAGCAAAACTTCCGCGCATAGCGGAACTCCAGCCTACTTAATCCTGAGAGAGAAGCTACCTATCGTAGCCACCGCCAGATGCGCGAGCCCTCGAGCCAGATTCCGCTGGCCGCGCCTATCCTCTCAGACATTCAAGGCTGACCTCCGATGCTACGAGTTGCACATCCCCTACGCGTTGCGGCGGTATTCCCGACGTTACTCATCCTTGCCGCCTGCAATCAGCCACCGCCTCCGGCCGCTTCGGCAGCCACCGTGATCGCAAGCCCTCCCGTCCAACGCGACGTGATAGGCCGGGACAGTTTCACAGGTCGGCTCGAAGCCACGGACTCGGTGGACATACGAGCTCGTGTGAGCGGCTATATCGATCAGGTTGCGTTCATCGATGGGGCAATCGTGCGCAAGGGCGATTTGTTGTTCGTCATCGATCCTCGGCCCTATCAAGCTGTTTTTACTCAGGCGCAAGGCCAACTGGCGTCGGCACGCTCGCGACTTGAACTGGCCGAGATTGAACTGGCTCGTGCCAAGCGCCTGATTCCTTCCGGTGCAATCGCTGCAAACATTTATGACCAGCGCGTCCACGAACAGCAGACCGCACGTGCGGCCGTCGCCACGGCGTCAGGTGTGTTTGATCGTGCGCAACTGGATTTGTCTTTCACCCAGGTCCGCTCGCCCATGAATGGCCGGATCAGCCGCAAGCTTGTCAGCGTCGGTAACCTGATAGCAGGAGGAGACAACAGTGCGACGCTATTGACCAGCGTCGTATCCATTGACCCGATTGACGTCTACTTCGACATTGATGAACAAACCTACCTTCGTTATGGGCGGTTGGTCGTCGAGGGTAAAAGGCCTTCTGCCGATAATCTGGGCAGCGAGGTATTGATTGCCTTGCCCGGTGAAATCACACCGACACGCAAAGGCACGCTCGACTTCATCGAGAATCGCCTTGATCGTTCGACCGGAACGTTGCGCGGACGTGCCAGCGTTCATAACAAAGACCACTCGCTGAACCCGGGGCAGTTCGCTCGTGTACAGCTCATCAGCGATGGTGCGCATCGCGCATTACTCGTCCCTGACGCTGCGCTGACCACTGATGCAACCCGGCGCGTATTGAACGTGGTCGATCATGAGGATCGCGTCGCCGTGCGGACCGTTCAACTAGGTCGTCTATATGGCAAGTTGCGGGAAATCACCCAAGGCCTGGAACCTCAGGATCGTGTGATCGTCGACGGGCTTCAGCGCGCACAAGTCGGCGAAAAAGTTGTTGTTCAGCTCAAACCTGTTGATGCAAGCCTGGCCACCGTGGAGCGCACTCAATGAGCCTCGGTAGTGTCAGCGTTGAACGGCCGGTACTCGCCATCGTCCTGTCGATCGTCACCGTAATTGTCGGTGCGCTCGCCTACCTCATGCTTCCCGTTTCCGAGTACCCAAACATCGTCCCGCCGACCGTTATTGTCACGACAACCTATCCGGGTGCATCAGCGCAAACCGTCGCCGAAACGATCGCCACGCCAATTGAGCAAGAGGTCAACGGCGTCGAAGACATGATCTACATGTATAGCCAGGCGACCTCCGATGGCGGGCTCAACCTGACAGTCACCTTCAAACCCGGCACAGATCTGGACAAGGCCCAAGTCCAGGTACAAAACCGAGTGGCATTGGCGGTGCCGCGTCTGCCCGAGCCGGTGCAGCGCAATGGTGTTTCGGTGCGCAAATCTTCCCCCACGCAGTTCTGCACCATCTTTCTGTTTTCTCCCGATGAAAGCTATGACCAACTGTATGTTTCCAACTTTCTGATCCGTCGTGTCACAGACGTCATCAAGCGCATAGATGGCGTAGGTGACATTCAGTATTTTGGCGCCCGTGAGTATTCGATGCGTGTCTGGCTTGATCCTGAACGGGCAGCCGCACTGGATTTGACGCCCGGCGAAATCATTGCCGCGGTGCGCGCGCAAAATACCCAGATCGCAGGTGGAACAGTTGCTCAGCCCCCGGTGGAAAATCAATCGTTCCAACCTAACCTGATCTTTGAAGGCCGTTTGAAAACCCCGGCCGACTTCGACAACATCATCTTAAAAAAAGGCGCTGAAGGACGGATCGTCCATCTCAAGGATGTGGCGCGTATTGAAGTCGGTGCGCTGTCCTACTCCACGGACAGCTATCTGCAGGGTAAGCCCGCCGTAGCGGTTCAAGCCCTGCAACGCCCGGGTGCAAACGCCTTGGAGACGACACGTGAAATAGAACAGACCATGGAGCAGCTCAAGAAGGAATTTCCAAAGGGAATCGACTACAGCATTGCCTACAACCCAACCGAATTCATTGCCGACAGCGTCAGTGAACTGGTCAAGACCATCTTTGAGGCGGTGATTCTGGTGGTCGTGGTGATCCTGGTCTTCCTGCAAGGCTGGCGGCCTTCGATCATTCCGATTCTGGCCATCCCTATCTCGTTGGTGGGAACACTCGCTGCCATGATGGCCTTGGGATTTTCGATCAACAACCTGACGTTGTTCGGCCTGGTGCTCGCGGTTGGCATCGTTGTTGACAACGCTATCGTGGTTGTCGAAAACGTCGAACGGCACCTCAGTGATGGCCGCGCCCCGAAAGAAGCAACGCTGTTGACTATGCGCGAAGTCAGCGGCGCACTGTGCTCCATCACGCTGGTGCTTTGTGCTGTGTTCGTGCCGACGGCTTTCATTGGCGGGATTTCCGGTCAGTTTTTCCGCCAGTTCGGTATCACGATCGCGATCGCCACCGCTATTTCCTGCTTCAACTCGCTGACGCTATCTCCCGCGTTGGCGGCCATGATCCTGCGCCCTCACGCGCGCCATGAAAAGTTGAAACCGGCTCGACGATTTGAGAGATTCAGTAGGGCCATCGAACGAATGGCTGCTGGGTTCAATCATGAATTTGGTGCGCTGTCCGATGGATACGGAAGACTGGTGCGAAAATTGATCTCGCTGACACCTATGATGCTGGTGCTCTACGGACTGCTGATTGGCGCAACCGCCTTCTTGCTGATCAACACCCCTAAAGGCTTCATACCGGCCATGGATCGCGGTTATCTAGTGGTGATTGCACAACTTCCCGGCGGAGCTTCCCTCGAACGCACGACAAAAGTGGCGCGGGAGATCGAGTCGATAGCCAAGAATGTTCCCGGTGTTTCACGTGTTCCGGTGTTCTCCGGTTTTTCCGGGGCCACTCAGACCATCTCGTCGAATGCCGCAGCGCTGTATGTCGTACTCAAGCCATTCCCCGAGCGGATAAAGGAAGGGCAAACGGCCGAACGAATCATCGAGCAGTTGCGTGAACGCGTTGCATCGATTGCCGGTGCTTCGATTCTCGTCGTCTCCCCTCCTCCCGTCGAAGGCATTGGCAACACCGGAGGTTTCGCCATGCGCCTCGAAGATCGCGGTGGCGTCGGTTCCGAAGCGTTGGCAAAGGCCACCGCGGACTTGGTCGTGGCAGCTAATAAAACCCCAGGTATGGTCGGGGTCTACACCACCTACTCAGCGGCAACGCCACAAATCAAAGTCGATCTGGACCGAGAGCGCGCAGAAATGCTGGGCGTCCCCGCACAAGGTATCAATGAGGCGATAGAAACGTACTTTGGTTCCGCGTACATCAACGACTTCAATATTCTCGGACGCACTTATCGGGTAACGACGCAAGCAGATTTGCCGTACCGCGCAACCGCCGAAGACTTGTCTCGACTTAAAACCCGCAATACCGACGGTGAAATGGTCCCGATCGGTAGCGTGACTCAACTCAGCGATGTTCTGGGTGCTGAACGCGTGCCCCGCTATAACCTCTACCCGGCCACCGAAATAAGCGGTGATACCTTGCCCGGCAAGGGGGCTGCCTTCGCTAGCGCAACGATGGAAGAGCTAGCGAAGCAAGTACTGCCACCTGGCATCGCCTTCGAATGGACGGACCTGACCTTCCAACAGACAAGCGCTGGCAACACCGGGTTGCTGATATTCCCCTTGTGCGTACTGTTCGTTTATCTGGTGCTGGCTGCGCAATACGGCAGCTGGTCGCTACCGCTATCGATTCTGCTCATCGTCCCCATGTGCCTGCTTGCTGCCGTGGCAGGGCTAAGGCTGATGGGTTTGGAAATGAACATCATGACGCAAATCGGCTTTGTGGTGCTGGTAGGATTGGCGGCAAAGAATGCCATTTTGATTGTCGAGTTCGCGGTGCAACTGGAACAGGAAGGAAAGGCCCGCCTTGAGGCGGTCACGCAAGCCTGCATGCTGAGGTTACGCCCGATTCTCATGACATCGTTCGCGTTCATCCTTGGTGTGCTCCCCCTGGTGACGACGCCAGGCGCTGGCTCAGAGATGCGCAAGGCGGTGGGCACATCTGTGTTCTTCGGGATGATCGGCGTCACCCTGTTCGGCTTGGTATTCACACCGGTTTTTTACGTGTTTGTGCGCAACCTGGCCCAGAACAATCGTTCACACGCTGGGCTTTTGACGAAAGCTCACAGCTAAGCGGTTCCAGCTATTGATGGTGTTGATAGCCACCGTCAGGTCGACCATCTCAGTGTCATTGAACTCACCTTTCAACTGTTCCCAAACGTCATCTGGCACATGGCTTTGGGACAGTAAGGTGACGGCTTCCGTCCAGGCCAGCGCCGCCCTTTCACGGGGGGTGAAAAAAACACTGTCGCGCCAGACAACGACGGAATACAAACGCCGGTCCGTTTCGCCGAGCCGACGTGCATCAATCGAATGCATGTCCGTGCAAAAGGCGCAGCCATTGAGTTGCGAGGCGAAAACCTTGACCAGGTTAAGCAGTGCCGGTTCGATGCTCAAACCATTGGTCAATGCTTCCATCGCCATCATCGCTTTCATGGCTTTAGGTGAAGCGGCGTAATAATCCAGACGTGCACTCATGATCAATCTCCAGGCGGCTAATTTATATTTTTTGTCACGCCAGCCTAACCATCGAAAGACACTTCAACTACCTCCAATACCGGCTATTTAAAGAAGTCCATCTCAAGCACGTGAGTAAACAATCGCTCTGCATTGGACTAGGCCAATTTTCTGAATTACCTGCACGCAACTTTCCAGCGATAACCATTGCGGTAGTCTTAAACCTCTCAATGAGTGTTTCAAAATCCAAATCTGCGCTGGAGTCACGCCTCATGGAATTTCATATTGTCATCGATGGCCATAAGAACCTGGCGGGGCAGCTCTACAACCAGTTATACAACGCGATTGAAACCGGCCAATTGGCGCCTGGCACTCAGCTTCCTCCGAGTCGCTTGCTGGCTCAACAATTGGGTATTTCCCGCAAAACCATTTCAGACACCTATGCGCAACTGACTTATGAGAATCTGCTCGCGGGCAAAGTGGGCAAAGGTACTTACGTAAACGCCCGCCCGACAAAAACGACAATTAAACAAACCCATCTTGATTTGGCCAGCGCACAGAGTCTTGAACGTTGGGATGCAATGCCGACGTTTTTGAGACACCCGGAACTGGACGGCGCGTTACGTTACGAGTTCATCGGCGGCGCCACCAGCCAAGGTCTATTCCCACAAGACGAGTGGCGTCGCTGCTCATCAAACGCCCTGCGCCAGATTTCCCAGTCCAAGGGGCTGTATGGCTCTCCAGAGGGTCTGCCGGCGTTACGAAACGCCATTGCCCGACACATCGCGTTCTCCCGTGGCGTCAATTGTCAGGACAATGAAGTGGTGGTGTGCAATGGCGCACAACAGGCGCTGGACCTGATATCCCGCGTGCTGACGCGCGACGGCGGCACCATCGCCATGGAGGATCCCGGCTACCCGCCCGCCCGTATGCTGTTCCGCTCCTACGGCGCCAACGTCGTCGGTATCCCGGTGGACGAGGAAGGGATGCTGATTGACTTGATACCTGAAGGTACTCGTCTGATCTATGTGACCCCCTCCCATCAGTTCCCCCTCGGTATGCCGATGAGTCCGGCTCGTCGCCAGGCGCTGTTGGAAAAGGCAAAAACCTTGGGGGCGATCATCATCGAGGATGATTACGACAGCGAGTTTCGGTACGAAGGACGACCCACCGACTCACTTCACAGCATGGACACCTGCGGCATCGTCGCGTACGTCGGGACCTTCTCGAAAACGCTGCTGCCGCAATTGCGCCTCGGCTACATGATCCTGCCGCCAACGATTCTGGAAGCGGTAATCAGGGCCAAACAACTGACCGATCTGCACACCTCGACATTGCCTCAGTGGACATTGGCCAAATTCATTGCCGAAGGCTGCTTGCTCAAACATATCCGCCGCTGCCACGGCATTTATGCCGCCAGGCGTGAGCGTCTGCTGGAACGAGTCAACGACGACCTCTCACCCTGGTTCGAAGCCATACCCAGCAGTGCAGGCTTTCACATGACCTTGTTGTGCAAGGTGCCGATCGACATTGAGTTGCTGATCGAGCTGGCAAGGAAATCGGAGGTGGGGCTCTATTCAATCAACGGTTTTTTCGACATGCAAAAGCCCAAGCAAGGCTTGTTCATGGGTTTCGGCGCCATTGAAACACTGGATATCGATATTGCCCTGAACCGGGTGCGAGACATTCTTCAGCAGATCGCCTGACGTGCGATTTGCTACAAACCGTTACCCTTCAGGTTGACCTATGAAACGACGTATTTTGCTGGGATTGTTTGGCGTGATGACAGCGGGCATCGCCCAAGCGGATTCCATATCCGTACCCATGAGTTTGATGAGCCTTGTTAAGGCACCGATTCCTATAGGAACCATCACTATCAAGGAAACACCCGACGGACTGTTGTTTACCCCGGACTTGAAGCTGCTCCCTTCCGGTCCCCATGGCTTTCATGTACATGACAGCGGGAATTGCGCGACAGGTAGCCGTGTAAAGTCACCGGCCATGGCCGCCGGTGGACATATGGACCCGGGGCAAACCTTGAAGCATTCGGGGCCGAACGGTCGAGGCCACCTCGGTGACCTGCCGCTGATGCTGGTCAGTCCACAAGGCACCGCTTCGGAGCCGTTACTGGCACCGAGGTTGAAACAGTTGAAACAGATCAAGGGGCGCGCACTGATCATTCATGCCGGCAGCGATAACTATGCGGACACACCGGTAAAATACGGTGGTGGAAGTTCACGGATCGCCTGTGGCGCGATCTGACAGGATCGATCCAGCCCTAGAGCCTGCCGAAGGGCGCAGCGTTTGGCCAGAACAAGGCGGCCTGCCCTTTTCGCACACCCGCCTCGTCCAGTACTTCCCACACGATGCCATCGTGAATCATAAACGGCTCGCCATGACGGTCGACGCGATAGCCTGTGTATCCGGCGGCAATGCCCTTGGCCGTGACGACCTCCAGCAGTGCTTGTCGTGCCACCCTGTCGAGGCTTGAAGCGCTGAACCGTGACGGCATGCCGTAAAACACTTCCCGGCTGTATTTGAAACAGGCCAACGCACACTCATTGGCGTAAATGAAATGCGGGTCCTCGTCGTCGTTGTGGGACACCAGGCTGTACGGCGCACGATTGTGTAACCACTCCTCACGCAGCCCCGTGTTCGACAACGGACACGGGAGCCCTTCACCGGTCCACCGACGGTAGGATTGATCCAGCAATTGAATGATCGAGACCGGGGTCTGATCACCCCCTTCAGTATTGTTCATGGAATACCCTTAGTTCCTGAGACTGGAATCATTTGGCATGAGGATTGCGCCACGCCCATACAGTCAAGCCGAGACTGATCAGGGCCGGTAATGTCACGGCTGGAAAATCGCCGATCAGCGTTTCGGGACCGCACAGTCCTGCCATCACTTCCCATACATGAAAAACCGCGTGGCCGCTAAGCCACAGCGCCGTCGTGCCCCACAACATCACGCTGGATTCTCGGCGAAGAACACCGCCCAACAGGGCGCCGCCAATGATCATGTATAAAATCGCGATGTCACGGATGAAGTGCTGGTTGAATGCACCGGTCCTGGCGACTCCCGGGACTTCCGTGTACCACAGCGCTGGATTGACGATCATGAACACGCCGTTGGCGAACATGCTGATGCTTAACAGACCGGCCACAGCAAACACTGCCATGGTCGCAAAACTTATCGTGTGTTTACTCATAAGGTTGCAGACTCCCATCGTGTTTCCCAGGCATAAACAGACTGCGAAACACAACATAACGGTGGTCGATGCATTCGCCACGTCATCCAAAACTATCTGACAACCCTGGAATAACCCACCGCCAATTCCGGCTATTTCTCCTAGCCCAAAGCGCGCCTTCCGCGGCTAGGTTTTGCGCGCGGCATAGGTTTCCGAACTATTGGGGAACACTGCATTTCTGACATCCATCGCATAGGCCGCTACCGACTCGTCAATGAGGGTGTGAAGGCTGGCGTAACGACGGACAAACCTGGGTGTCCATTCGAATAGACCCAGCATGTCATCGACCACCAAAACCTGTCCGTCGCATTCGCTGGAGGCACCGATACCGATGGTGGGAATGCTCACCGCCCGGGTAATTTCATCGGCGAGTTCACTGACAACTCCCTCGACCACTATGGCAAATGCACCGGCGTCACTCACTTGCCTGGCATCCGCCAAAATCTGCTGTCGTTCATCGATGGTATGCCCTTTCGTTTTGAAGCCACCATCGGTATGCACAGCCTGTGGCCTGATCCCGACATGGCCGACCACGGGGATGCCACGTTTCACAAGGAAAGCGACGGTGTCAGCGATCCCTTCACAAGCCTCGACCTTTGCGGCCTGACAACCTGTTTCCTGCATGATCTTTACGGCCGAGTCATAAGCTTGCGCCGGACTTCGCTCGTAGCTGCCAAAAGGCATATCGATCACCACCAGCGCTCGTTCCGAACCTCGAATCACCGCTTTGCCATGCAGGATCATCATCTCCAGCGTCACGCCGACTGTGCTTGGCAGACCGTGCACCACCATGCCGACGGAATCGCCTACCAGCAACAAGTCGACATGCGCATCGAGAAGCGCCGCCATAGGTGCACTGTAGGCCGTCAGGCAGACGATTTTGTCTTTACCCTTGCGACTGACAATCTGCGGGACAGTCAAACGCGTTGAACGAATGCGAAGAGACATATTTTTCCTAGAACTCTAAAGATTGAACGGGTTGGCGAACGCTGCCCACTCCGGGAACTTCAACCGCGCGAAGCCACACTGTCCGGTACGGGACCAAGCCAGTCAGTAACAAATTCGGCAGCAGATGGCCGAGCTTTGAGACGAGAGATCTTGCTCGGCGTACCGACATAAATGAACCCGAGTAAACGCTCGTTATCACCTGTCAGCCCCAGTGCACGACGTACGTCCGGATCGTAAGAATTCTGTCCCGATGCCCAGTAAGCGCCGTAACCCAGGATGTGCAGCGCGTTCAAAATGTTCATGGCTGCAGCACCCACCGACAACATTTGTTCAATCTCCGGAACCTTGTCTGATACCGAGATCCTTACGCCAACGGCGATCAACATCGGCGCGGCAGTCGCCTGCGACCTCGATGCCTTTCCCTGGTCCTGTGCATTGCGCTTCAAAGCTGCCGCGGCAAACACTTCGCCGAGCTCATGGGTGGCCGGATTCCGGACCGTAATGAATCGCCACGGCTTCAGATTTGAATGATCCGGCGCGCGCATTGCTACTTGAAAAACAAGGCTCAATTCGTCGGCGTCGGGAATAGGCAGCCCCAATGGCCATTGCGACTGGCGGTTAAGTAGACTGCCCAGTAGTTCGCGATTGCTTGAAGTTGTAGCATCAGGAAAATTCATGGAAGACTCCTTCATTTTTCAATGAGTGCGGTGTTATCACCCGATTCGGGTTGAGGATTGATGATGACGGTGCAGGTAATGCCGGCCGCCAGCACCAGGTCGTCTGGCACCTGGTCCAGGTGAATGCGCACAGGCACGCGTTGAGCCAAGCGAACCCAGTTGAAGGTCGGATTGACATCGGCAATGAGATCGCGGCTCTGAGGGTTGTCTCGGTCGTAGATACCGCGGGCAATGCTCTCGACATGGCCTTTGAGCAGTTCGCCACTCATCAGCTGCAGGTCCGCGGAATCACCCACACGGATATGGGGTAGTTTGGTCTCTTCGAAAAAGCCATAAACCCAGAAAGAGTGACGATCAACCACAGCCATTTTTGACTCGCCCATCTTGGCGTAATCGCCGCGATGAACGTTCAAATTGGTGACGTAGCCATCGACCGCCGAAAGCACTCGGGTACGTTTTAGGTTGAGCTCAGCAGCCTCCAATTGAGCTTGAGCGAGTTGATAATCGGCCATGGCCGCCCCGGCGATGTTGCTGGCGTCTTCACGGCTTTCGCTGGATATGACCAGGTTATCCATGTCGGCGCGTCTATTGGCGTTCAGTCTGCGCATTTCCCATGTTGCCTTGCGCGAAGCCACCAGCGCCTGGGCTTGCTTGACGGCCAATTGGTAGTGCTCGGGGTCAATCAGCATGAGCACATCACCTTTTTTTACCACCTGGTTATCGCGCACGGGCACCTCAACAACGACACCCGCCACATCCGCGGCAACATTGATGACGTCAGCGCGTACTCTGCCGTCCCGCGTCCAGGGTGTGTCCATGTAATTAGCCCAAAGAATCCGGCCAAGCCACAGCGCCAAGGCCAGCACTGTCAACGTCGCGATCAAACTGAAAAGCTTTTTCATCCGAGCACTCTCAACGGTAAACAGTCAGCGCTAAGGCGCCAAAAATGCAGGTAAAGACACTCAGGCGCAGCAGCGCCGGGTGCCAGAAAAATCGATACAGATCGACGCCGTTAAACAAAGCACCCAGTGCCCACGCCAGAACTGCCGCGACAAAAAAGATCAACGTCATGGTGGGTACGTAGACGCCGTGGAACGCTATTTCTCTGTACATGGTTCACTCCTTGCTCTCGACGAGAGAGGCGTATTCGGACAAAGGGGATTGCGGATCGAGTAGTGAGGTGCGAATAAAGTGCAAATAGCTCCCTATTCGACGGAGGACTGAAGTGTCGAAATGCGAAGCGAATGGTTCTTCAGTTCGTTGCGCACAGTCGATCGCGTGTTCGACGGCGGCGAGACCTCGGTTGAAATGACCCTGAGTCGGTTTAAGGAACAGTCGTGTCAGGGCTCGCCCCATCGCTCGAATGGCCTGGCGCCATGGTTGTGACTCGGCGTAGCTGGGATGTATCGGCAGCACTGCCTGCTCCCGCCGAAGCTCGATGATTGCGTGACCGATTTCCTGCACCAGCAACATCCATCGCAACAATTTTCGCTGCA
Source organism: Pseudomonas sp. DR48 (assembly GCF_019823085.1). Taxonomy (NCBI): domain Bacteria; kingdom Pseudomonadati; phylum Pseudomonadota; class Gammaproteobacteria; order Pseudomonadales; family Pseudomonadaceae; genus Pseudomonas; species Pseudomonas sp. DR48. The sequence continues at coordinate 5,679,219 of NZ_CP081946.1, forward strand.
CCAGTGGCTTGCCTGCCGCGAGGCCATAAGCCTGGTTTAACAAGTCCCGGCTACCGCTTTCAAAACTGGAACCCAGCGCTTTCAACGGTGCGTTGATAGCGAAAGTGATCCGTCGTCTCAGGTCATGCTCAAGCCGATGCAACAACCATGGGCTGTTTGGAGGCAGGATAATCGCCCCTGCCGCCGCGCATACCAACATGCCGAACACCATCGCGATGTAGTCATTGATCAGCCCGTAGGGGTTATAAAGCGTCATGTTGTCCGGGATTGAACTGGTCCCGAAGAACACCAGCATTCCCAGTCCGTATCCGGCCCATTGCGGGCGGACCAGCCAATAAGAACCCAAGACGATCACCGGTGAAATGACCAAGCACAGTAATGGGAATCCGTCGATGAGCGGGTACACGAAAAATACCAGGAACACACCAATGGCTGCCGCCAGTAGCGTCCCGCAAGCAATCTGAAAAGACATCCGTTTCGGGTTTGTAGAGAACGCTGATAAGCCAACCGTCAGTGCGGACACCAACGTCATGGCCGCGCCACTGGGCCATGTCGTGAGGATCCAGAACGTGCTGAGGAACAGCAACACAAATGCCGAGCGCAGACCCGCTGCAATGGCTGCCATCCAGTTGGTTTGCGGCATGAACGGTTCGTCCCACTTTTCCCTCGCGTGGGAGTGGTCAGCAAGCGACGAATGGGTCAAGGCGTAGCTGTGAAGTTCATCGACAAAGCGATACAGCAACTCATAGGCGGTATGGAAATCGAGTAAATCGTTCGCACCA